>NZ_CM137102.1:0-4526387 GCF_054491375.1 Bounagaea algeriensis | reverse complement strand
CGCCGTACTCCCCTCCCCTCGCTCTCGCCCGTTGACCACGGCCGTCACGGTCGCGACTGGTCGTGGCGATGCCTCGCGCACAGCGCGGACAACAGCAAAAGAACAGCCTTACGAGTGACTGTCCACAGACTTGTCCACAACCATGTACGAAGGTACGGCAAAGCTCTGCGGGATCCCCCGGGACCCCGCGGTCGCGCGGAGTGGATGAGGTGCCGGTCTCCCACTCACCGGGCTGCATCGCGGAGGCGCACGTTAACAACCCGGAACTGGGGCTCACAAGCGGTTCGACGGCCGTTCGCACGCGTGCTCGGCCGGGGTTCGGGGCCTTGCGGGACTGCTCGCCCGGAGGCGCTCGCGCGGCCGTCGCAGCAGTGATCTTTACCGGGTCGGGTGACCCTGCGCCCTCTGACCCCTGCGTCGTCTGACTCCTGCGCCGCCGCGACCCTGCGCCGTCCGGCACCGCGCCGTCCGGCACCGCGCCGTCCGGCACCGCGCCGTCCGGGCGCGCCGGTTGATCGGCGCGGAGTCCGGTATTCTGGGTGCAGCAGTTCCGCTCGCGCGAGCCGACCTTCCGAGCCGAGGCCGCGAGCGGACCCCGGGTGCCGGTCGCGGCCGCGCACTCCGTATCCTCGGCCGAGCCCCAGTGTGCGGAACGCATGCCGACGTCGTGCCGGTGCCCGAGCGGGATCGGTGCCCCGTCTGCCGGGCAAGGCGGCGTGGACCGCGGACCGGGGAACCTGACGAGATGGAGCGTGGCCCGTTGCGGCCATCGACCCAGAAGTAACCGGGAGATCCGACCGTGAGCAAGGGCAAGCAGACCTACCAGCCGAACAACCGCCGGCGGGCGAAGAAGCACGGTTTCCGGGTGCGCATGCACACCCGCGCTGGCCGGGCCATCGTGGCCGCGCGTCGCCGCAAGGGTCGCGTTCGCCTGACCGCCTGATCGAACAGCGTGCTTCCCGCGGCTGCCCGACTCACCTCCGGGGACGAATTCCGCTCAGTCGTGCGGCGGGGACGGCGGGCCGGACGGCCACGCCTCGTCGTGCACGCCCTCTTCCCGCACGGCGAGCCCCGGGAAGGCCCCAGTGCGGAATCGGGCGGCGACGCGCCGCGTGGGGACACACCTGCATCCGAGGTGAGCAGCACACCCACCCGGGGATCGGTGACGAATGCGCCGGCCCGGGTGGGTTTTGTCGTCAGCAAAGCCGTGGGCAACGCGGTCGTTCGGCATCGGGTGACACGGCGCCTGCGGCACCTGATGCGCGACCGCCTGCCCTGGCTGCCCGCTGGCACACTGGTGGTTGTGCGCGCACTCAAACCGGCGGCTGAGGCGTCCAGCGCGGAGCTCGGCGCGGACCTCGACGCGGCACTGCGGAAAGTGCGCACCCGCGGGCACGGTGGTCGGCATCGGAACCACCGGCGCGCGGACGCGGAAACGCGCACCGGAACGGACGAGTCGACACCGGAGCGCGGTGACGCCGGGGCGCGCCCCGGAACGACGGCAGGTTGCGGGACATGACACAGGTGCGAGACGAGGAAGGCACCGCGCAGGACGGGACGGCCGAGGCGGGACCCCGCCCCGGCCCGCTCGCCTGGGTGCTGCTCGCCCCGGTGCACGTCTACCGCAAGGTGATCTCGCCCCTGCTGCCGCCGACCTGCCGCTTCTACCCGAGCTGCAGCGCCTACGCGGTCGAGGCCATCACCGTGCACGGGGCGCTGCGCGGCGGCTGGTTGACGATCAGGCGGTTGTTGCGCTGCGGACCCTGGCACCCCGGCGGGCTGGACTTCGTACCGCCCCGGCAAACACGCGATCGTTCCGAGAGCGTTCGTCGCCCCCAGACCTCGGTCGAGGAGTAAGAGCCCGTGCTGGACATCCTCTACTACCCGGTGTCGGCCATCCTGTGGTTCTGGCACAAGGTTTTCGGCTTCGTACTGGACCCGGCCAGCGGTCTCGCGTGGGCGCTGTCGGTCGTCTTCCTCGTGTTCACCCTGCGTGCGCTGCTGTTCAAGCCGTTCGTGCAGCAGGTGCGCTCGATGAAGAAGATGCAGGAGGTCGCCCCGCAGATCAAGGAGCTGCAGCGCAAGCACGGCGAGGACAAGCAGAAGCTCGCCATGGAGATGCAGAAGCTGCAGTCCGAGACGGGCTTCAACCCCATGGCCGGTTGCCTGCCGATACTCGTGCAGCTGCCGGTGTTCTTCTCGCTGTTCCACGTGCTGCGCGGGTTCCAGCAGGACGCCGATTCGAACTTCGTCTTCGGTCGGGAGGGCGTGCGCTCGTTCGTCGAGGCTGACCTGTTCGGGGCGAAACTGGCGAACACGATCAGCCAGAGCCCGCAGGAGCTCCAAGACGTGGCCACCAACCGTCCCTCGATGTTGGCCGTGGGCGTTCCGCTGATGATCCTGGCCGCTGTCGCCACGCACATCACGGCCCGCCATTCCGTGGCGCGGCAGAGCGGTGATCAGGCGCAGAACCCGCAGGCAGCGATGATGAACCGGCTGATGATGTGGGTTTTCCCGTTCTCCGCCCTCGTCGCCGGTTTCGTGCTGCCGTTGGCGATCCTGGTGTACTGGCTGGCGAACAACATCTGGACCCTCGGCCAGCAGTACGTCGTGTACCGCAAGATCGACCGCGAGGAAGCCGAGCGGGCCGCAGCCGCCCCCGTCGAAGCACCGGCGGTGGTGGACGGCGCGGCAGCGAGCAGCGCAGCCGAGAACGGCGCAGCCGAGAACGGCGCGGCGGAGAGAACCGCGGCCGAGAACGGCGCAGCCGAGAACGGCGCGGAGGCGGTGCAACCGGCAGGACGGGACGTGGACGGCACCGCGGCGCGGACGATGGCGACGGCGGAGGCTGCCGAGCTCGACGCATCGCCGCAGTCCTCCGGAACGGCGCAGGAGGACCAGGTTCCCGCGGCCGAGGCGGCGTCGACCAACCAACCCGGTGAGACTCCCGGGGCAACCGAAGACAGTGCCCGCGACGCGGACAAACCAGGCAACTGGTGACCGCTCGCATCCTTACCTCTGGAGAGGAGAGGTTCAGTGTCGGAAACCGTGCAGGAGCCGGAGCAGGCTCCGTCCGCGCCGGAAGAGGAACCGGACACCGGCGCTTCCGCTGAGCAGGAGGACACCAACACCGACGACTTGCTCGTGCGGGAAGGCGACATCGCGGGAGATTACCTCGAACGCCTGCTGGACGTGCTCGACTACGACGGGGACATCGACCTCGACGTCGAATCCGGACGCGCGATCGTGAGCGTCGAAGGCGGCAGTGACCTGGAACAACTCGTCGGTGAACGCGGTCAGGTGCTCGAATCGCTGCAGGAGCTGACGCGGCTCGCCGTGCAGCAGGAAACCGGCGTGCGCAGTCGGCTCATGCTCGACGTCGCCGGATGGCGCTCGCACCGCCGCTCGGAACTCGTCGATCTCGGCCACAGCACGGCGAACTCGGTCCTCGAATCCGGCAAGGCCGCGCGTCTGAAGCCGATGACCCCGTTCGAACGCAAGATCGTGCACGACGCGGTCGCGTCCGTCGACGGGGTGCACAGCGAGAGCGAAGGGGAAGAGCCCCAGCGGAAGGTCGTCGTCTACCGGACCTGATGGAGATGGGTCGGGCTGTTCGTGCGCGGGGTCCCGCAGGAGAACCTCCGGTGGGCCCCAGCTGAGCTGGCGTCCCCCGGACCACGGAAGGCGGCCGCATTCCTGACCCTCCTGGATGGGACCTCCTGCCCGGCCGGCGTGTCGTTGGGTAGGCGGCGAGGTTTGAGCCCCCTGACTGGGATGATGTGAAGTCGTCCCAGTCAGGGGGTTTTTCGCGTTGGCGACCCCGCAGGCCGCGGCGGAGAGATGGTCGACCGCAAAAACGACACGTGATGTTTCACGTGAAACCAAACGAGGGCAGGATGGGGCGAGTGACGGCAGTGGATGGGTCCTCGGAGGAAGTCACCCGGCAGGTGTTCGGCGATCACCCCGCTCTCGCTGAGCGTTTCGTCGAGATGCTCACCGAACAGGGTGTCCTTCGGGGCTTGATCGGGCCACGTGAAATTGATCGACTCTGGGAACGCCATGTGTGGAATTCCGCGGTTCTCGCGGAGTTGCTCCCCCCGCGGAGCCGGGTGATCGACGTAGGCTCTGGGGCGGGATTGCCTGGCATTCCGCTGGCGCTCGCGCGTCCCGACCTGGAGATCACCTTGTTGGAGCCGATGGCACGGCGGGTCGACTGGTTGAGTGAGGTAGTCGCGGACTTGGCTCTCGGGATCACGGTTGTGCGCGGGCGTGCTGAGGAGAAGGCCGTCCGGGAACGGGTGGTTGAGCAGGACGTGGCGACAGCACGAGCCTTGGCGCCGTTGGGGCGGTTGGCGGAGTGGTGCTTGCCGCTGGTGCGATCTGGGGGCCGAGTACTGGCCCTGAAGGGAACGAGCGCCGGCGAGGAGCTCGAACGAGACTCTTCGCAGATCCGGGCGGCCGGTGGTTCCGGAGGTCGGGTACTGACCTGCGGCGCCGAGGTGCTCGACCAGCCAACAACGGTCGTCGAAATCGAGCGGAGAGCCCAGGCGACCCCGAAGCAGCGTCGCGGTCGAAATCGGAGCAGGAAGGATCGAGGACGGTGAATCGGGAGACGGACGAGACGGGCCGCGTTTCACGTGAAACGAAGGGCCGTGCGGTTGGGGGGATGCGCTTCCCCGGAAAATCGGAGAACGACACGAGCCTGCCCTCGGAGGACTTCGATATCGGGTGGACCCCGATCATGGAAGAGGCCCAACGTGCGACGCGGGTTCTGCATCCGGAAACTCTGGACCTCCCCCGGCCCACGCAGCGACGGATCATCACCGTGGCCAATCAGAAGGGCGGGGTCGGGAAGACGACGAGCACGGTGAACCTCGCCGCCGGGTTGGCCATCCACGGACTGAACGTGCTCGTGATCGACTTGGATCCGCAAGGAAACACCAGCACCGCGCTCGGGGTGGAGCACCGCTCGGGCGTTCCCTCGGTGTACGAGGTCCTTCTCGGTGAGAACACCGTGGCGGATGCAGCTGCGCAGAGCCAGCAGGCGACGACCCTGCACTGCGTTCCTGCCACCATCGACCTCGCCGGTTCGGAGATCGAGCTCGTGACGATGGTCGCGCGGGAAAGCCGTCTGAAGCAGGCGCTCGATTCGCGGGTCGTCGAGGAAATGGCCCCTGACTACATCCTCATCGACTGCCCGCCGTCGCTCGGCCTGCTCACGGTGAACGCGCTGGTCGCCGCGCATGAGGTGCTCATCCCCATCCAATGCGAGTACTACGCCTTGGAGGGTTTGGGACAGCTTCTCAACAACATCGAGCTCGTGCAGTCGCACCTCAACCCGTCGCTGTGGGTCTCGACGGTGCTGCTCACGATGTACGACGGGCGTACGAAGTTGGCCGACCAGGTGGCGTCGGAAGTGCGCGATTACTTCGGCGACCGCGCGCTGCGGACCGTCATCCCCCGCAGCGTGAAGATTTCCGAGGCACCCGGGTTCGGTCAGACCGTGCTGAGTTATGACCCGGGTTCACGTGGTTCGATGAGCTATCTGGATGCCGCGCGGGAGATCGCTGAGCGGGACGTGACGAAGGAGACGGCATGACGGAACGTCGAGGCGGTTTGGGGCGGGGCCTCGCCGCGTTGATTCCGAGTGCGCCGGAGGAAGCTCCGGAGTCAGAAGTTGCGGAGACGGTTGTGGAGCCGGCCGCGACGGGTAACGGTGACGGCGCCACCGCGGGATCTCCCCCGGATGAGCGGGACGATGTTTCACGTGAAACCGCGGCGGAGGAGCCTGCCGGCGCGGTCTACCGCGAAGTGCCGGTCGAGGCGATCAGTCCGAACCCGCGGCAGCCGCGGCAGGTGTTCGACGAGGATGCGCTGGCCGAGCTCGAGCACTCGATTCGCGAGTTCGGGCTGCTCCAGCCGATCGTCGTGCGGGATCGCGGTGATGGCAGCTACGAGCTCATCATGGGTGAACGACGCTGGCGTGCTGGCCAGCAGGCCGGCGTCGGAACCCTCCCGGCCATCGTGCGAACCACGCAGGACGATGCACTGCTGCGGGACGCACTGCTGGAGAACATCCACCGGGTGCAGCTGAATCCGCTGGAGGAGGCCTCGGCATACCAGCAGCTCCTGGACGAGTTCGATGTGACACATGACGAGCTGGCCGAACGGATCGGCCGGAGTCGTCCGGTCATCACGAATACGATCCGGTTGCTGCGGCTGCCCTTGGCGGTCCAACGGCGGGTTGCCGCCGGTGTTCTCTCCGCCGGACACGCACGTGCTCTCCTGACTCTGGAAGATCCGGAAGCGCAGGAAGAGCTCGCCACGCGGATCATCGCTGAGGGGCTGTCCGTTCGCGGTGCTGAAGAGGCGGTGACGCTGGCCAAGCGCGAGTCTTCGGACAAGGAGAAGAAGGCGGCGAAGACGGCAGCGCCCGACCCGGAGTTCGATGCCCTCGCCACTCGCCTCTCGGACCGCCTCGACACGCGGGTGAAGGTCGAACGCGGTAAGCGGAAGGGCCGCATCGTCGTCGAGTTCGGTTCCGGCGATGATCTCGACCGGATCTTGACGCTCCTCGAAGGTCAGCGTGATGAAAACTAGCCGATAGGTCTGGGCACCTGCATTTCGTCACGGTGACGATCCAGGTTTGCGTCGGGCGCGACGCAATAGCGGGTGGTTTCACGTGAAACCACGGATGCTGAGCATCGACGAAGCCTTCCGCGTGAGTGCGGCCAGATGGCGACCGGCCGCACTCACGCAGGCACCCCGCCTCACGCGGACGTTCCGCTCGCACGTCCTGCGCCCCCCGACGTGTCGAAGCGGAACTTCGCACCACCAAGCGGCCCGTGCGGGCGCGTGCTCAGCCCCGGTGTCGAGCACTTCCGGACCGCTCGATGGCCTGTTCGATGCTCGCGCTGAAGACGTCCCCGAGCGAGCGTTCGGCGGACTCCACTGCCATCGGTGTCAGCGATGTTTCGGTCAGCCCCGGCGAGACGTTCACTTCGAGGAAGTGCGGCGTGCCGGTCTCGTCCACGATCATGTCGGTCCGCGAGATGTCCCGGAGCCCGAGCAGGCGGTGCGCTGCAGTGGCGAGTTCGCCGGCCGCCTCGGATGCCGGAGCGGACAGCTGCGCCGGCGTGCTGTACTCGGTCAAACCGGCGGTGTAGCGGGCCGTGTAGTCGTACACCCCGGAGGCGGGTTCGATGCCCACGGGCGGAAGCGCGTGCGCCCCCTCCGCGCCGTCGAGAACGGTCACGGCGACTTCGGTGCCGGTGATGAGCTGCTCCACGAGCACGGCATCGCCGTACGACAGCGCCGACATCATCGCGGCCGGCAGGTCCGTGGCCTCGCGCACCACTTGAGCACCCAGAGCGGAGCCCCCTTTGTCGGGCTTGAGCATGAGTGGCAGGCCGAGCTTCGCGACGAGCGCGTCGAGCACGTCCTGCGCGCCCAGCTCGCGGAAGGCTGAGTGCGGTAGCACGGCCCAATCGGGTGTCGTCAGGCCCGCGCGGGCGAGTTCGGCCTTCGCGGTGGGTTTGTCCCAGGCGCGGCGGCACGCCTGCGGGGCGGTGCCCACGTACGGGATGCCGAGCAGGTCGAGGACGGTCTGCACGGATCCGTTCTCGCCCTCCCCTCCGTGCAGCGCGATGACCACCGCCTCGGGACGTTCCCGGCGCAGTCGGGTGAGCAGCTGATCATCGGCGTCCCACTCGGACACGGTCATGCCGACCGAACGCAGCGCTGCGGACAGGCGCCGTCCGGAGCGCAGTGAGACGTCCCGCTCGTGGGACAAGCCACCGGCCAGCACGGACACCCAGCGTTCGGACATGCGTTTCTCCTCGTCTCATTCGGTGTTTTCCGTCTGCAATAGACATAAAAATCCACTGTGCACGGAAAATGGTGCACAGTGGATTCGTTGCTGTGTCAGGCGTTCGCACTACGCCGTGTCCGGGGACGGCGCCTGCGGCCCGCGTCGCGCACCGCCCTGCGCCGAGGTGCCGAAAGTGCGCACCAAGTCGAGCTCTTCGGAGATCGTGTGCGCCAACCGGCGCACGCCCTCGCGGATCCGTTCGGGAGTCGGATAGCAAAACGCCAGGCGCATCTGCCGACTGCCGCTCCCGTCGGTGTAGAAACCCGTTCCGGAGGTGTAGGCCACCCGCTCGTTGATCGCGCGGGGCAGCATCTCCTTGGTGCTCACGCCCTCCGGGGCGGTGCACCAGACGAAGAACCCGCCTTCCGGCGCGGTCCACGTCGTGCCCTCGGGCATGTGCTGCTCCAGCGCGGAGAGCATGGCATCGCGGCGCTGGCGGTACTGCTCCTGGAAGGATTTGATCTGGCCCTTCCAGTCGTGCGTGCTCAGATACCGCGACACGATCATCTGGTTCAACGTCGGCGGGCACAGCGTGGCCGATTCCGCCGCGAGCACGAGTTTCTCGCGCACCGCCGGCGGCGCGAGCACCCAGCCGACCCGCAGCCCCGAGGCGAAGATCTTCGAGAACGAGCCGAGGTAGACCACGTTGTCCGGGTCGAGGCTGCGCAGCGACGGGTGCGTCTGCCCGTCGAAACCGAGCAGCCCGTACGGGTTGTCCTCGAGCACGAGGATGCCGTGGCGCGAGCAGACTTCGAGGACTTCGGGCCGCCGGTGATCGGCCAGCGTCACACCGCCCGGGTTGTGGAAGTTCGGGATGGTGTAGAGCAGTTTGATCCGCTTGCCCGCCGAACGCAGCTCGTCGATCGTCTGCTCGAGCAGGTCGGGCCGCAAGCCCTCCTCGTCCATGGGGACGTGGACGACCTCGGCCTGGTAGGCGGAGAAGGAGCTCAGCGCGCCGACGTAGGAGGGGCCCTCGGCCAGCACCACGTCACCCGGGTCGCAGAAGATCCGCGTGACCATGTCCAGCGCCATCTGCGAACCGACGGTGACCATCACGTCGTCCGCGTGCGCCTCGATGCCCTCCAGGGACATGACCTCGCAGATCTGCTCGCGCAGTTCACCGATGCCGTGCGCGGAGCCGTACTGCAGCGCGCTCTGGCCCTCGCGGGCAACCAGGTCGCCGATCTCGGCGGACAGCGAATCCAGCGGAAGGCCGGCGAGGTTCGGCATCCCCCCGGCCAGTGACACCACCTCGGGCCGGTTGGCCACGGCGAACAGCGCGCGCACCTCGGAAGCGGTCATCCCCGTCGCTCGCTGCGCGTACAGCGCGCGGTGCGCGTCGAGGTTGCGGGCCGGGGAATCCTTTTCCGGTGTGCCCTCCGGCTGGCTTTCCTGATCAGACATATCGCGCTCCGATCCGATGTGTGCGCCGTGCTCGGCCCGGTGACCGGCGGCGGTGATTCTAGTCGTCCTATCGCCGCACCCCGTCCCGGTGTAACCCCGTCCGGTGCGGCCCGGAGTCTTGGAACCCGCTGTGCCACGGCTGCCCGGCCCGCCACGGCTGCCCGGCCCGCCACGGCGCCATGGTGCGCCCGACCGCCGGCGCCCGCCCGCGCGGGCAGGCGTGTGCCGGCACCGTCTCACTCCATCGAGGATGGCGGGCACTGCGCGCGCCTTCCCCGTGGTGAAAACCACACCGTATGCTGGTTCCGCGCGGTTCGTGTCGGCGATCGCCCGCATCGCCATTCCTGGGAGGTTCGGTGTCCCGACGTGTTGTCGAGGTCACGCTGGACAACCTCGACCAGCTGCCGCCGCGGTGCCGTCGTTGCGTGTTCTGGGAACTCGGCAGCGCCGGTCGGCAGGCCGAGGATGTCGGCGCGACCGAACTGGAAAAGGAGGCCTGGGTTTCCGGAGTGCTGCTGGACTGGGGGGTGTGCGGTCACCAGCTGTTCCTCGGCGACTCCCCCGCCGGCTACGCCTTCTACGCGCCGCCGTCGCAGGTGCCGGCAGCGGAGGCGTTCCCCACGGCACCGGTCAGCGCGGACGCGGTGCTGCTGACCGCGCTGCACGTGCTGCCGGAGCGGCGGCGACTCGGCCTCGGGATGCTGCTGGTGCGCAACCTCGCCCGCGAGTTGAGCCGCCGCGGGGTGCGCGCGGTGGAGGCCTTCGCGGACGCCACCGGCGAGCGGTCGTGCGTGATCCCCGGGGACTTCCTGCAGCGGGTCGGGTTCCACACGGTGCGCTCCCACGAGCAGTGGCCGCGGATGCGGATGGAGCTGCCGGAGGAGCCCACGTGGAAGGAGGACGTGGACGCGGCCCTGCAACACCTCACCGCCACGATGTCGGTCTCCACCACCGCCCGCCCGGCCGCGGAGCCGTCTGCGCGCCGCTGAGCCGCCCGCACGGCCCTCTGGCGCGCGGTTGCGCCCGTTGGGCCGGCCGGGCCCGGGCAACGCGGCCGGCGGTTCAGGCCTCCGCGGTGCGACCGTCCCCGGTGCTGCGACGTATCAGGCGCCCTCGGCGCGGGTGATTCAGGCGCCTTCGGCGCGGGCGTACTCGTAGCGCAGCAGGTCGTCGAAGGTGAACGTGCCGGTCGGCTGGTCGTTCTGCCCCAGCAGGTACAGCCGCTTGATCGCCACGAGCAGTCCTTCGGCGACCACGTCGCGGAAACCCGGGTCGAGCAGCCGGTGCCGGTCCCGGGCGTTGGTGAGGTAGCCGAGCTCCATGCGCACCGCGGGCATCCGGGTCAGGCGCAGCACGTCCCAGGTCTTCGGGTGGGTCTTGCAGTCCGTCATGCCGGTGCGGGCGACGAGTTCGCGCTGCAGGAACCCGGCCAGCGCCTCGCCGACGGTGGAGGTGGTGCCGTTGCCCGTGCCGAAGTGGAAACCGGCCACGCCCTGCGCCGCCTGTGCGCGGTTCGCGTCGATGTGCAGCGACAGGAACATGTCCGCGCTCGCCTCGTTGGCGAACAGCGCGCGGTCGGCCTCGGGCGGGCAGCCGTGCGGTCCGCGCGTGATGAGCGCTTCCATCCCGGTGGCGATCATCCGGCCCTCGAGGCGGCGCGCCAGATCCCAGGTCAGATCGGCCTCACTGGCCGAGCCCCACCGGGCGCCGGGGTCGGGGCCGCCGTGCCCCGGGTCGATGACGATGCGCTTGCCGCGCAGCCGCGGGCCGGACCGGCGGACCTTCTCCTGCTCGCGCAGGAACACCGGGCGGCCGCCGCGCACCTTCGGGGCGAGCTGTTTCAGCGCGCGCAGCGTGCTCGGACCGCAGATCCCGTCCGCGTTCAGCCCGTAGTCGCGTTGGAAGCTGCGCAGGGCCTGGTCGGTTTCCCGGCCGAAGATCCCGTCGGGCCGGCCCGCGTCGTAGCCCAGTTCGAGCAGCCGCTCCTGCAGGGTGAACACGTCGTCGCCGCTCATGGGTTTGCTCACGAGGAAGGTCAGCGAGCGGTCGCCGAGCTGCCACCGCGCGTCGGTCAGCGCCCGGTAGGTGGCGGGGCCCACGATGCCGTCGGTGATCAGGCCGCGCTGCTGCTGGAAGATCCGCACCGCGTGTTCCGCCGCCTCGTCGAACACGGCGGCGTCGCGTCCGTTCTGGGGAGGAAGGATCCCCAGCGTGGCCAGCGTGTTTCTGATCTCGGCAACGGCCGGGCCGGCGTCACCGCGGCGGAGCAGCTGCATGCACTCCTCGCTCGTGTCCGGCGCCGATGGGTGCATCGGCGCGCATGGCTGATCGTGTCCGTCCCCCGTCTCGTGCCCGTCCCCACCTCGTGTTCGTACTTGCCTCGTGCCCGTCCCCACCTTCGTGGTACGCACACGGTTCCCGAGGCACGTGCACGGGCCCCCGGGGGAGCACAACGCCGGTTCCACCTCTGCGCAGCCATTGTGCCTTGCTCGTCCGGCATCGGCGTTGCGGGCCGAGATGGTTGCGGGCCGAGGTGGGCGCGGTGGTTGCGGGGCCAGCTGCACGGGGTGCGTCGATTCGGCCGCGCAAAAACGCGACCCCGCCGTCACTGTGCCCATCGACAGGACGGCGGGGTCGCGTTATTCGGTTGCACGCGGAAGGAGTGCGAGCTCACACCAGCGGGCGCTCTTCACCCCTGCGGGCGTTCGCGGTCACAGGTACTCGGAGAGGTCCTCGAGCATCGCGGCCTTCGGCTTCGCGCCGACGATCTGCTTGACGGGTTCGCCCTTGTGGAACAGCAGCATCGTCGGAACGGACATCACCTGGTAGTCCCGCTGCAACGTCGGGTTCTGGTCGATGTCCAGCTTGGCGATGGTGATCTGCTCCGGGTACTCGTCGGCGATCTCCTCGAGCACCGGGGCGACCATCTTGCACGGTCCGCACCAGGTGGCCCAGAAGTCCACGAGTACCGGCTTGTCGCTGTCCAGAACCACGGACTTGAAGCTGTCGGCGTCCACGGTCACGGTGTTGCCGGCCATGTCTACTCCCTTGCTCGCTCAGTGGGATGGGCGGTCAGTTCACGTCCGGGCCGTAGCCGCCGCCGACGAGCTCGGCGGCCTTGTCTGCCTGCGACACGGACTGCTGCTCGGCGAGCCACCGCTCGGCGTCGATGGCCGCGGAACAGCCGGTCCCGGCGGCCGTGACGGCCTGCCGGTAGGTGCGGTCGACCAGGTCGCCCGCGGCGAACACACCGGGGATCTCGGTGCACGTCGACGGGGTGGCGACCTGCAGGTAACCCTCCTCGTCGGTGGCCAGCTGCCCCCGGACCGGTTCGCTGCGCGGGTCGTGCCCGATGGCCAGGAACATGCCGGTCACGTCCAGGTCCGACTCCTGGCCGGTGACGCTGTCGCGCAACCGCAGCCCGCTGACCGTGCTCTCCCCCAGCACCTCGGTGGGCGTGGTGTTGGTCAGCCACTTGATCTTCTCGTTGCCGCGGGCGCGCTCCAGCATGATCTTGGAGGCGCGGAACTCCTCCCGCCGGTGGATGATCGTCACCGACCGGGCGAAGCGGGTCAGGAAGGTGGCCTCCTCCATCGCCGAGTCACCGCCGCCGACGACGGCGATGTCCTGCTCCCGGAAGAAGAACCCATCGCAGGTGGCGCAGGAGGACACGCCGCGGCCGAGCAGCCGCTCCTCACCCGGGATGCCCAGGTAGCGCGGGGCCGCGCCCATCGCCAGGATGACCGCGCGCGCCTGGTACGTGCGGCCGTTGGCCCGCACGGTCTTGACGTCCGCAGCGAGGTCCAGCTCCTCGACGTCCTCCGCGCGCAGTTCCGCGCCGAAGCGTTCGGACTGGGCGCGCATCTGCTGCATCAGGTCCGGCCCCATGACGCCGTCGGTGAAGCCAGGGTAGTTCTCCACCTCGGTGGTGTTCATCAGTTCGCCGCCGAACTGGGTTCCCTCGAAGACCAACGGTTCGAGCTCGGCCCGTGCGGCGTACACCGCTGCGGTGTAGCCGGCCGGCCCCGAGCCGACGATGATCACGTTGCGCACGTCGCCAGTCACCGCGCCCCTTCCGTCGTCGCGTGCTCGCCCGCTTCTGCGCGCGCGAGCTCATTCGGCACAACACGGGCGGGGCGTGTTGTGTTCCCGTCCGCCACCGCCGCGTGCGGCACCGCACACAGCACCGGTTTCGTCCCGCTGCGCGGCTGTTCCCCGCGGCAGTGGTGCACCGCAGCGCCTCGCGCACCGTCGTCCGCAGCAACCGCCCGCCTGCCTGGACCACCGTACTGGCGACGGCGGCTCACACGCGTGTGCGATGCCGCCGTCACCCGCCGTAGGTGGTCTCGGAGATCGTGGCGGGGTTGTCCGGACCGCAGTCCGGGCGGACGGCGAGCAGGCGGAACCGGCCGATCTCGCCGGTGGAGAGCACGAACAGCTGGGCCGACTGCCCGTCGAGGGTGATGGCGTGCGCGCCCAGCGGCTGCGCACCTGCGGCCCCGTTGGCCTGCAGGCAGCCCGGCCACTGCCGCGCCTCGCGCAGCCCGTCGTACTGCTGCTGCTGCATCACCCGGGTGAACTGCTCGCCGGTGAGTTCGACCTCGGGGCCGGTGAGCGCGATCGGGGCGGACCCCTCGGGAGCGGTGGGGATCTCGGCCGGCGGCTGCTGCGCCGTCGACTGGCTTCCGGGTGGTTTGGCTGGGGAGGGTCGGTCCGGCGGCGGTTGCCGGGCTTGTTGCGTCGTCGACCAGGGGGGTAGTGCGAGGACGAGGACCGCGGCCACCGCGGCGGCCGCTGCGACCGCGCTCGCGCCCCAGGCGAAGCGGGCGCGGCGGCGCCGACGCGCGGACAGCTCGGCCACGGGGGCCGGCCGTGCAGCAGTCCCCTCCGCCGGAACACCGCCCGCGGCGGGTTGTTCCGCGGTGGCGGAGTCCGCGGCGGGCGATCCGCAGCCGTGCGCCCGCACCGTTGCAGGACCCGGTGGCACCGCCCGCGGGGGTGCCGGCTGCGCAGCCGGCAGCGCAACCGGGCGGGTGGTTTGCCTCTCGTGCGCGGCCGCGCGCAGCGTCCCGTCGATGCGGGCGGTGATCTCGTCCGGGGCGGGCTCGGCCTCGTGCGCGCCGAGCTGCTCGGTGGTCACCTGCAGCGCGGCGAACACCTCGCGGGCCGCCGGGTCCGTGGCGATCTGCCGCCGCAGCTGTTGTGCCGTGCCCTCGTCGAGCGCGCCGGCGTGCAGGTCGGCCAGCAATTCCGGGGACCACGACGGGTCCTGCGGCGCGGATCCGCGCCGGTCGTGACCGCTCATCGTCCCTCCTGCCTCGACTCCGCCTGCGCTCCGGCACCCGTGGAACCTGGGACGTCCGGGTGCGCGCTCGGGTTCCGCAGATGCCCGAGAAGTTTCGCCAGGCGCAGCCGCCCCCGCGCGCAGCGGCTCTTCACCGTGCCGGAGGCGACGCCCAGCAGCGTGGCCGCTTCGGCCACCGAGTACCCCTCGACGTCCACCAGGACGATGGGGACCCGTTGATCCTCCGGCAAGTTCGCCAGCGCGTCGCGCACCGCCATCCGCGTGTCCTGCACGGCGAAATCATCTCGTTGTACGGCCGGTTCTTCCGGTCCTTCTTCGGCGAGGGGGACGGCGGGCCGGGCGCGGCGGCGCCGCATCCGGTCGACGCAGGCGTTCACCACGATGCGGTGCAGCCACGTGGTCACCTGGGATTCGGAGCGGAACGACTCGGCGCTGCGGAAGGCCGACAGCATCGCGTCCTGCAACGCGTCGGCGGCTTCGTCGCGGTCGCGCATCGTGCGCAGCGCCACGGCCCACAGCCGGTCGCGGTGCCGGCGGAACAGCTCGGAGAACGCGTGCGGGTCTCCGTGGATGTGCGCCGCGAGAAGATCGGCATCCGAACTGGCGGGGACAGTCACGATCTCGCACTGTACTGTTCAGGCGACGGAGAATGATCCCCCGTGTTCCGCAACACCGATCGCTGCTGCTCGTCCGGGCCCGCGGACCCGGCCCGCGGGGGTCAGCTCGCAGAACCGGTCAACCCGATCTCGCCGATCTCCGCGCTGTAGTCCCCGCCGGATTCGGTGAGCTGGGTCAGCACCACGAGCACGCGGTCGGTGGGCTGGGCGGCCTGCACGGGGATCGTCGTCCGCCCGTTCTGCAGCTGCGCCGAGCCGAGCACTTCACCGCTGTTCAGGCCGGGTTCGCCGTCGACCGTGCGGATCTCGACCTGCGCGCCCGCGCTGGGCGAGTCGATGGTGACCTCGTTCAGCACGGCGGGCCGGTCGAGGGTGAGCACCGCACCGGTGCCGTTGCTGATCCCCTCGGGGCCCAGCTGTTGGAAGTAGTCGAAGGTCTTCCACACGGTGTTGGGATCACCGTCGTAGAGGTTCGGGATCCGGTGCGGCGCATCGGGTTCGCCGTTGTCGTTGTACGAGGTGCCGTCGCTGACCGGCAGCGGTTCCGGTGACGGGCGGTCCGCGGGCGCGTCGCCCTGGCCGCCCGCGTTGTTCGACTCGTCGATGACCTGGCTGTCGCCCGGGTTGACCGGGTCGGTGAACGCACCGATGAGGCTGGCCGCGATCCAGCCGACCACCAGCAGCGTGGCCACGCTGAGCACGCTCACGCTGAGCACGAGCTTCTTCCGCTTCGCCCGGTCCGGTTTGGGCTCGTCGGTGCTCCACACCGCGGTGCTCGACGAGCCCGCGTTGGCGACGGCCTCGGAGTGCTCGTCGGTGGCGTGCTGCTCCAGCACGCGCAGCACGGCCGCGCCGGTGCGCACTCCTCCGGTCGTGCCGGAGTTGTCCGCCGAACCGAGCGCACGAACGGACACTGTGGACAGTTCCAGGGGCACGGTCGGGCGCAGCGTGCGCGGCGGCACGACGTTGCCGTCCTGACCGAGCGGGGCGGAGCTGAGACCTCCCGGGGTGCCGGCCAGGGGCCACCGCGCCGTCAGCAACAGGTACAGCACCGCGCCGAGACCGGAGACGTCCTCGTTCGACGTCGCGTGCGCCAGCGGGCCGGGGAAGGCCATCCGCACCTCGCCCTCCGGCGTGACCCGGATGCGCTGCGGATGGTCCACGCCGAGGACGAGCCCCGCGTGGTGGCCGGCTTCCACGGCCGCGGCCAGCGGCTGCAACAACCGCGCCGCCGTGCCCGGCGCCAGCGGGCCGTGCTCGACGAGCTCCACGAGGTCCGTCCCGTGGGTCCACTCGGCGATGACGATGCCGAGCACACCCTCGGGATCTCCGGGGGCTTGGGTGACCACGTCGAGGACGCGAGCCACGCCGAGGTGGTTGAAGGTGCTCGCGTGCATGGCGCGTTCCAGGCTCCGACGCGCGTTGGCGGCCGCCTCCGTGTCGGAACGGTCGCCGACGAGGACCGTCAGGGCCACGTCCCGACCGAGCACACCGTCCTTCGCGCGCCACAGCTGGGCGTTGCAGCGCGTGTCCGCGCCGACCTGGGCGAGCAGCCGGTACCGGCCGTGATCGAGCACCGTCCCGGGAGTCAGGCGCGGCCCGCCCCCACCGGCTTCTCCGTTGTCCTCCGGCGTCATCTGCCCGGTTTGTTCGCTGGTCACCTTCCCTCTCCCGCTCCTTCCGGTCCGCTCCCGGGGCTTGCGGCGCCCCTGACTACTCCCCCACGGAAGGAGACTTCCACAACGAGGGTACGTGACGCGTGCATCAGCGACGACGCAGCGGACCGGCGAGCCGCTCGATCACCGGGTCGCGTTTCGCGCACGCGCAACCGCGCCGCGCGGCCGAACGCGGCGGCGGATCAGACGTACTTGGACAGAACGGGCAGTTTCCGGGTCACGGTGCGCACCTCCGCCGCCTTCAGCGCGCTGAGCACCACCAGCGCCACGACGGCACCGCCGATACCACCGATGATCAGCGCGGCCCAGTGCCCGAACAGCGTCGCCGGGCTCATCCACTGGACCAGCAGCGCCGCTACCGCGGCCGCGAGCGAGGCCAGCGCGGTCTTGCCGAGCGTGACGTGCACGCCCATCCGGAGGCGACCCAGGCGTTTGCGCAGCCAGATGTCGCCGATGATCCAGCCGACGAGGAACGAGGCCGAGTTGGCGAAGGTCACCCCGTGCACGACGGCTTCGGAGGGCAGCACCAGCGGGGCGGCGTAGGTGAGGCCGGCTTTCGTGGCCGTCATGACCACCATGATCAGCGTGGGCGTGCGGGCGTCCTTCATCGCGTAGAACACGCGCAGCTGGATCAGCGTGACCGCGTACGGCAGGACGCCGAACGCCGCGCTCGACAGGGCGACGGTGAGCTTGCCCGTGTCGCCCGAGCCCTGGCCGATGCTGAACAGCGCGCCGCTCAGCGAGGGGCTCAGCACCGTCATCAGCACGCTCATCGGGATCATGACGCTGGTCGACAACCGCGTCGCCAGCGAGAGGTCGTCCTTGACGTGCTCGAACTGGGTGTTGGCCGCCGCACGGCTCATGCGCGGGAGGATCGCCGTGATCAGGGCGAACCCGATGACCCCGTACGGCAGCTGGACGAGCAGCCACACGTTGTTGTAGATGGTGAAGCCGCCGTGCGCGGTCGTCACGTTGGTGACGGCGAGCACTCCGAGCTGCGCGAGCACGGCGTAGGCGACCGTCCACAGCGCGAGCCCGCCGAACTCCGCGAACCGGGGGTCCCAGCCCCAGCGGATCCGGAACCGGAAGCCGGAACGCAGCAACGAGGGGATCACCACGAGCGCCTGGAGCACGACGCCCGAGGTGCTGCCGATCCCCAGGACCAGGATGTCCCGCTGCGTCAGCGCATCGGGATCGAGCGACAGCATGCCGGGCAGCAGGTAGATCCCGAACGTGCTGATCAGGATGATGTTGTTCAGCACCGGCGCCCAGGCCGGCGGTCCGAACACCTCGCGCGCGTTCAGCAGCGCGCCGAACAGCGCGGAGATCCCGTAGAAGACGATCTGCGGCAGCAGGATGTAGGCGAAGGCCGTCGCCAGCATCGGCTTCGCGTTCGCGGACGAGTTGTCCACCAGGACATTCGTCAGCATCGGGGCGCAGAAGGTCGCGACCGCGGTGATCGCCAGCAGCAGCACCGTCGTCATCGTGACGAGCCGCTGCGCGTACTCCGCGCCGCCGTCCGAATCGTCCTTGATCGTCCTGACGAGCAGCGGCACCATCACGCTGGTCAGGACGCCGCCCACCATGAGCTCGTAGATCTGGTTGGGCATGCTGTTCGCCACGTTGTAGGCGTCAGCGCTGGCGGAGAACCCGAGAACCCAGACGATGACGAGAGTTCGGACGAAACCGGTCACCTTGCTGAACAAGCCGGCGATCGCGACCGAACCCGCCGTCCTGCCTAACGATTTGGAGCCGGAAACCCGCTCCTGCTGTTCGCCGGCCTCGTCGGGCACCGCGGGGATCACGACGGTGTCCTGCTCGTCCGGATCGACGGAGTGGTCCGGTTCGCGGTCGCCCTGGCGGGCGTGGACGCTGAGGCGGTCGGTCGGAGCATCCGCGGCCGGGATGACCTCAGTCTCGTCGTTTCGCGGGTTTCGCAACGCTACTCGAAGTCCCTACTCTGGCGACCAGTCGCACGTCTTCGCTCGTCGGCGCGACTTCTCGTACTTCTTCGGCACCGAGTCCCTACCCCGAAGCGCGGCCAGCAGGACTCATCTGCACGGACGATACGTGCGGCGCTGCGGCGTCCTCAGCCGGCGTTCGGGCTACGCGCCCGCACCCGCTGGTCGACCTCCGCGGTCGACGTGCGGTCGTTCGCAGCGACCGCGCGGGCCCGCCCGGCGCTCAACCTCCTTCCCGGTCACCGCGCCCGGCGCGCATGCGCCGCACGATGCGCACCGCGGACAGCACGACGAGCAGGCCTCCCGCGGTGATCGTGATCGCCGGGATCAACGGCCCGTAGGCGCTGGAGTCGACCTGCAGCCGCTTCGGCTGCCCCAGGGTCGTGCCGCCTTCGGTCACGGCAGCCACGTCGATGTTGAACTCGCCGACGCGGTCCACCGAGACCTCGGGCCAGAACTGCCGCCTGCTGTGCGCCGGGATGCGCAGCGTTCCCAGGTCCGAGACCTCCACACCGGGTGTCGGAGCGACGCGCAACCGCAGGGTGACCGTAACCGGCAGGTCGTTGACCACCGTCAACGGGATGGCGCTGTTGGAGGAGGCCAGCGCGATCTTGCCCTGGAACTCCTCGAGGTGGACGTGCGAGAGGGTGTTGCGCACCGCCTCGCGCCCGAGCCCGGTCCAGCGGTGCGCACCGGTCGGGTCGCCGTGCCACGCGCTCGACACGCCGCGGAGCAGGCCGTTGCGCAGCGGAGTGGTGACCTGGGCCGGGGCGATGTCGCCGGCCTCTTCCTCCGCGGAGGAGCGGTACAGGTCACCGACCGCGTAATTGGCGCGTGCCAGCGCGTGCAGCGCCGACTGCGGGATCTCGGTGTCCTCGGCGTCGCCCTGCGATGTCAGGTCCACTTCGGGCAGCTCGCCGCTGGGCTGCGGCAGCGCGGTGGGGTCGATGTAGCCGGCATCGCTGAGCGTGCGCATCCCGTCGAGCAGGCCGCGCAGCTGCTCGCCGTTGATGTTCCACCGGCGCGGAGGGGCGAGCACGGAGGTCGAGCCGGGCAGCGACCCGAGGGTGGAGCGGAACAGCAGCGAGCCGAGCGCGTCCTGCGCGGTGGCCGACTCGCCCGTCGGCGGGGATTTCGCGGAGGGCCGCCGGGCCGTGTCGTGGAGCGGGTTGAGCGCGCTGCTCAGCAGCGGATCGAGCGGCTGGGCGGTCAGCTCGGTGCCGCGGAGCCTGACCGGTGCCAGCGTGCCCGCGGGTCTGTCCAGCGAGTTGGTGTCGAGCAGTGTCGTGTTCACGCCTTTGAGGTCACCGGCGGTGCGCTGGTCGAGCGCACCGGAGATGGGCCAGGCGGCGGGGCGCGGGGCCACCGCGGCGTTGCCGCCCTCGTTGAGGATGCGGCCGACGAGCCGGCTGCCGTCCATCGCGCCCCGGGTCATGTCGGGCAGTCCCGCGCGGCTGAGCGAGACCAGGTCGGCATCGGCGTAGGGCAGTGCGATCACGCAGCGGCCGTCGACGGCTTGGCGCAGCTTGTTCAACCACAGCTCGGCCGCGTCGCCGCCGATGCCGGGTTCGGTGCCGCCGTTGGACGTGCGCACCAGGTAGCCCTCGGGTCGGCTCATCGCTTGGGCGGTGGCCAGCAGGTCCGGGTCGATGGCGAAGCACAGGGCGCTGCCCAGCGGGGAGCCGTCGGCGACGCGGTCGTTGATGGTCTGCACCAGGTCGTAGAGCCGTCCACCGGGCGAGAGCTCGTTCGCCAGCCCGTCGTCGGTGAGGATCGCGCGGTTGCCCGGCGAGGTGGAGCGCTCCATCCGCGGGTAGTCGACCAGCGGTACGAGCAGCGAGGTGGGAGTGGGCGCGGGCGGTGGCTGCGGCGTGCCGCCGGGCGGGGCCTGCACCGGCAGCAGGAAGTTCGTCTCGGCGACGCGGGAGCGCGAGCTCGATTCGGGATCGCCGTTGATGTTGACCAGCAGCGGGTACGTGCCCGGTTCGGTGATGCCCAGCGAGTCGGGGCCGGAGAAGGGGATGCGGATCTCCACCGGCACCTGCTCACCGGGGCGGATCCGCTCGGCGACCGGGGTGAAACCGGGTTCGGTGGTGATGTTCGCCTCGCCGTGGAGGGCCTGCTGCACCTCGGGCTCGGTGCTCGGGGCCTCCCCCCGCTGAACGCGGGCCTCCACGTTGTCGATGACGTGGTCGCCGGTGTTGGTGAGCTGTCCGCTGACGACCAGTTCGTCCGGGGCGCGCTCCGTCACCACGTTCGGCGTGACGTTGGTCACGTCGAACCGCGCGAGCTGTTGGTCCTGGGCTTGCGCGGGGGGCGCCGGCACGGCCGGCAGCAGTGCGAACACGAGCACGGCGGTCAGCGCGGCCAGTAGAAACCTCACCCCGGCTCCGTTCCACTACCTCGTGCCGGTTCGATGCGGAAACCGCCCACCGGTCCGTACGGCCCGGACCCCCAGGGGCCGCGCTTGCCGCGGGAGGCGTCGCGGTCCAGAGCCCGCCGCACGAGCCGCCGCTCGTCGGCGTAGGCCAGGACCTCCTCGAGCTCGCCCAGGGGCACCCACGCCACCTCGGTGACCTCCACATCCTCGTCGGACAGCTCGCCGCCCACCGCTTCCAGCAGGAAGTGGTGCACGGTCTTGTGCACGCGCCGGTTGCCCGCCACGAACCAGTAGTCGATCGTGCCGATCGGAGCCACCACGCTGCCGGCGATCCCCGTCTCCTCCGCGACTTCCCGCGCCGCCGTCTGCTCCGGGGTTTCGCCGGGCTCGATGTGGCCCTTGGGCAGCGACCACAGCAGCCGCCCCTTCCGATCCAGCCGTCCGATGATCGCAGCCATCCCCTCGCCGCCGGCGATCACCAGCCCACCCGCCGAGGTCTCCTCGAACGTCCGCAGCCGGCGCCGGCGGCGTCGGTTCCGACGCCCCGGTTGGCTACCGCCGGAGCGGCCGGGCGACGGGGGCATGCCGCCGATACTAGGTCGTTCACTCAACCGGCCGGTGTTCCGGCGGGGTCCGACACGCCAAGGACGCCGGCGAGCCGCCCAGTACCCTGGCAGCCGTGTCCAGTTCGGAGTACGACGCCACCTCGACCGCAGCCGCACCGCTGCTGACCGGCCGCTGCCGGGAGCGGGCCGTGGACGACATGCTGCGCGCGGCGCCGCTGGCGATCGAGCTCGGCGAGCTGTTCGCGGCCGCGGGGCACCGGCTGTACCTGGTGGGCGGCAGCGTGCGCGACGCGCTGCTCGGACGCCTCGGCACCGACCTGGACTTCACCACCGACGTCCGCCCCGAGCGGATGCGCGAGCTGCTGACCGGCTGGGCCGAAACCATCTGGGACACCGGCATCGAGTTCGGCACGCTCGGCGCGCACAAACGCGGCACCACCGTGGAGATCACCACCTTCCGGGCCGACCAGTACGACCGCGTCGGCCGGAACCCGCAGGTCGCGTTCGGCGACAGCATCGAGGGTGACCTGCTGCGGCGGGATTTCACCGTCAACGCCATGGCCGTCGACGTGACCGACCGCACCTTCGTCGATCCGCACGGCGGCGCGGCCGACCTCGCCGCCAACCGGTTGGACACGCCGGCGACCCCCGAGGAGTCCTTCGCCGACGACCCGCTGCGGATGCTGCGCGCCGTCCGGTTCGTCGCGCAGCTCGACCTGCGGCCTGCCGAGCGGGTGCGCACCGCGCTGGACGACATGTCCGGTGAGATCGCGCGGATCACCGCCGAACGCATCCAGGTGGAGCTGTCCAAGCTCCTCTGCGGCGAGTACCCGCGGCGTGGTGTGGAACTGCTCGTCGACACCGGCCTGGCCGAGCACGTGCTGCCCGAAGTGCCCGGCATGCGGCTGGCCATCGACGAGCACCACCAGCACAAGGACGTCTACGGGCACTCGCTGAAGGTGCTCGAGCAGGCGATCGACCTGGAGCGCGCCGCCGATCCGGACGGGCCGCCGGACCTCGTGCTGCGGCTGGCCGCGCTGCTGCACGACATCGGCAAGCCCGCCACCCGGAAGTTCGAACCGGGCGGCGGGGTGAGCTTTCACCACCACGAGGTCGTCGGCGCGAAGATGGCGCGCAAGCGGCTGCGTGCGCTGCGCTACTCCAAGGACGTCGTCAACGACGTCGCCGAACTGGTGTACCTGCACCTGCGGTTCCACGGCTACGGCGAGGGGCAGTGGACCGACTCCGCGGTGCGGCGCTACGTCAACGACGCGGGCCACCTGCTGCAGCGGCTGCACAAGCTCGTGCGGGCCGACAGCACCACGCGCAACCGGCGCAAGGCGGCCGCGTTGCAGCGTGCTTACGACGACCTGGAAGCGCGGATCGCGCGCATCGCCGAGGAGGAGGACCTGGCGAAGGTTCGTCCCGACCTCGACGGCAACGAGATCATGCAGCTGCTCGACGTCCCGCCCGGTCCGGTCGTCGGCCGCGCGTGGCGCCATCTCAAGGAGGTCCGCCTCGACCGCGGGCCGATGGGGCGCGACGAGGCCGTGGCCGAGTTGAAGCGCTGGGCCGGGGAGGACGAAGGCCTGGACGTCCCCCGGTAGTCCCCACCCCGATTGGGTACAGCCTCAACTGGACCCGCCCCGGCTGGCCCCCTTCCGGCTGGACCCGCGCCGGCTGGACTCCTTCCGGCTGGACCAGCACTGCCCTCGTCCTGCCGCCGCGGGTGCGTGCTCGGCGGCACGTCCCGTGCTTCAGTCTGGACTCGTTCCAGGGAGCACAATTTTCATGATAATTGTGAACGCTCCCCACACGGCCGGGCGACTAGTTGTCCACAAGGTGCGGTGTGTCGGACTGGACGTGACTCGCGTCCGGGTGTGTCGGGAGATGGACGCCCGGCTTGGGTTGGAGACGTCCGGCTTGGGTTGGAGACGTCCGGTTCGGGAGAGCGTGGAGGGGGCCTGCCGGGTGAGCGGTGCACCGCTGCCGCTTCCGCGTGGTGTGCTCGAGTAATGCGATCAGGTAATTGCTGCTGTTAATAATAACAAGTAGTGATTCCCAGTGTTGTTGTCACGCGAACCCAGTGGGCACGACTTTCTTGGTGTCGCCGGATTCGTGCGTGGGCAATAAGTGCGATCATGTGTGCGTGGCATCGGACGCGGATGTGGAACCGGGGACGCTGTTGGTCGCGGCCCCGAAACTGTTGGACAGTAACTTCCAGCGCGCCGTCGTGTACGTGATCCACCACCGGCGGGAGGGCACGCTCGGTGTCGTGCTCAACCGCCCGAGCGAGGTGTCGGTGGACGAAGTCCTGCCGAACTGGGCTCCGCACGCCACTGGACCGCCGTCGCTGTTCGTCGGCGGCCCGGTCGAACAGCGCACCGCGATCTGCCTCGGCGCGTTCCGCGCAGGGCAGGACGTGGCCGCGATGGACGGTGTGGTCGGCGTGCGCGGACCGGTGGGCCTGGTCGACTTGGACGGTGATCCCGAGCAACTGGCATCGCGCGCCCGGGGGCTGCGGTTCTTCGCGGGCTACGCCGGGTGGGAAGCCGGCCAGCTCAGCGGGGAGATCGACCGGGGCGACTGGTACGTGGTGCCGGCGCTGCCGGACGACGTGCTCGCGGCCAGCGCCGACCGCCTGTGGAGCCAGGTGCTGCGCCGCCAGGGATTGCCGCTGGCCCTGTTGGCCACCCACCCGGGTGATGTGAAGCTGAACTGACCCGGGGTCGGGCTCAGCGGCGCAGCGATGCAGCTCAGCGAGCCTTCCGGGTCAGTCGCCGCAGATGCTGCCGCAGCCGGGCGTCGCGGACGCGGCCGCGCCCCGGCACGCGCCGGCGAGCGCGCAGCCCCCGCACAGCCCCGTGGGCGCGGGATCGGGCAGCGCCGCCGCGGCCCGGTGGCCGGCCACGCCGCCCAGGGTCATCAGCACGAACGCACCGCCGAGCCCGAGCACCGCCACGAGCACCACGCTCATCACCGAGGCCAGCGCGGGCATCGCGGCACCGGCGAGCAGCGCGGCACCGCCGCCGGCGAGCAGCGCCGGCCCCGCCGCGCGGTTGGCGAGGACGAACGCCTCCTCGCTGCGCATGGCCTGCGGAGTGCGCACGCCGACGTACCGGTTGCGGGGCAGGTTGCCGCGCGTTCCGCGCACCCCGAGCAACACCAGCCCCGCCCCGCCGAGGACGAGGACCGCGCAGAGGATCACCTGAGCCACCAGCACACGCTCAGCCTAAGCCGTGCCGCGGCGGGCGCCGAGCCGGCGGTGCCCGGCCGTGCCGCAGAGCACATCTGCATCGTGCTCCTGCGCACGGCCGCTGCCCGGGCTCGCCGGCTGGCATGCGGTCCCCGCGGGCAGCGGCGGAGCAGCCACCACGTGCGGGCATGCGGGATCAGACGCGGCGGATCCGCGCGAACCACCCGTCGAGGCTTGCCCGCTGCCCAGGAGCGACGCGGAACCGCTCCGCCGTGCTTTCGGTGGCGGTGCCGGCCAGCCCGGTCGCGCGCAGCTCCTCGATCTCCCACCCGCGGCCGAACGCCGCGCGCAGCTCCTCGACGGTGACCTGCGGCGGGCCGTCGGCCTCCGCGCCCGGGTGCTCGGGCGGCGGAGGTGCGGCGACGAGCACGTGCACCCGCCCGCCGGGGCGGCACAACCGGTGCAGGTTCCGCACGTACTCCACCCGGTCCTGCCCGGCGAACACGTGGAACAGCGCACTGTCCACGATCGTGTCGAACGCGTTCGGCCGGTCGAAGCGGAGCGCGTCGGCGACTTCGAAACGCGCCGCGACCGAGCGCGCGGCGGCGTTGTCGCGGGCTCGCTGGACGGCCTGCTCGGAGAAGTCGATGCCGAGCACGTCGTAGCCGCGTTCGGCCAGGTGCAGGGCGTTGTCGCCGAGCCCGCAGCCGATGTCGAGCACGTTGCCGCTGATCGTGCCGGCTCGTTCTTGCCGGACGATCTCGGGTTGGGCCTCGCCGAGAACCCAGGGCGCGTCGTGCTGCGCGTAGAGGTCGTCGAACCACGTCTTGTCGATGCTCATGCCACGAGCCTGCGCCATCGAGCGCGCTCGAAGTCAACTCCGCCCTGCACGCGGACAGGACGTGCACACGGGCGGGCCTGCGCGCGGGCGGGACTGCTACTCGAACCCACCCTTCTTCGCGGGTGGATGAGCCGGACAGGCACACTGAACGGCGGAGGTCATCGGACCGCGAGCCGGACGCGTTCACCTGGTTGACGCAGTCAGCCGCCGGGCGGAAGGTGGCCCGCCACCAACGCCGGGGTCGGTGCAGCGCGCGGCGGGGAGCAGAAGCTGAATGCAGGGAAGGAACGCACGCGATGAGTGGCCAGGACGGGGCGACGGACGGGACCGCCGCGACAGCGAACGAAGAGGTCCCGCCGCACCGCTACACGGCGCGGATGGCCGCCGAGATCGAGCAGCGCTGGCAGCGCCGGTGGTCCGAGCTCGGCAGCTTCCACGCGCCGAACCCGGTCGGCTCCCTGTCCGCTGAGGACGTCTCCGCGGACAAGCTGTTCGTGCAGGACATGTTCCCCTACCCGTCCGGTTCCGGGCTGCACGTCGGTCACCCGCTGGGCTACATCGGCACGGACGTCTACGCCCGCTTCAACCGGATGCTGGGTTACAACGTGCTGCACACGATGGGCTTCGACTCCTTCGGGCTGCCGGCCGAGCAGTACGCGGCGCAGACGGGCACCCACCCGCGCACGACGACCGAGGCCAACATCGAGTGGTTCCTGGGCCAGATCCGCCGGCTGGGGCTCGGCCACGACGAGCGGCGCCGGATCGCGACGACGGACATCGAGTTCTACCGCTGGACGCAGTGGATCTTCCTGCAGATCTTCAACGCCTGGTACGACTTCGACGCCGACGGCGGCCGCGGCCGTGCGCGTCCCATCGGCGAGCTGCAGCGGCAGTTCGCCGAGGGTGAGCGGTCCGCGCCGGACGGCCGCGCGTGGTCGGAGCTGTCGGACCTGGAGCAGCGCGAGCTGCTCGACTCGCACCGCCTGGCCTACCTGTCCGAGGAGCCGGTGAACTGGGCGCCGGGCCTGGGCACCGTGGTGGCGAACGAGGAGGTCACCGCCGAGGGGCTGACCGAGCGCGGCAACTTCCCGGTGTTCCGCCGCAACCTCAAGCAGTGGATGATGCGGATCACCGCCTACGCCGACCGCCTGCTCGACGACCTGGACCGGCTGGTCTGGCCGGAGCAGGTCAAGACGATGCAGCGCAACTGGATCGGCCGCTCGCGCGGTGCCAACGTGCTGTTCGGCGTGGACGGCCTCGACGAGGCGGTCGACGTGTTCACCACGCGGCCGGACACGCTGTTCGGTGCCACGTTCATGGCGCTGGCGCCGGAGAACCCGCTGGTGGACCGGTTGCTCGCCGATGCGTGGCCGTCCGGTGCGGACCAGCGGTGGACGGGTGGTGCCGCGACTCCGGCAGAGGCCGTCGCGCAGTACCGGCGCCGCGCGTCCACGAAGTCCGAACTGGACCGGCAGGAAAGCCGGGAGAAGACGGGCGTTTTCACCGGTGCCTGGGCGGTCAACCCGGTGAACGGGCGGCGCATCCCCGTTTTCGTCGCCGACTACGTGCTCATGGGCTACGGCACGGGCGCGGTCATGGCGGTGCCCGGCGAGGACGAACGCGACTGGGAGTTCGCCGAGGTGTTCGGCCTGCCGATCGTGCGCACGGTGCAGCCGCCCGCGGACTTCGAAGGTCAGGCATACACCGGTGACGGCCCGGCGATCAATTCGTCCTCCGCGGACACCGGGTTGGACGTCAACGGCATGGACGTGGCCGAAGCCAAGGACGCGGTCATCGACTGGCTGGGCGAGCACGGCCACGGCAGCGCCAGCGTGCAGTACAAGCTGCGGGACTGGCTGTTCGCCCGCCAGCGCTACTGGGGCGAGCCGTTCCCGATCGTCTACGACGAGCACGGCCTGCCGCGCGCGCTGCCGGAGGAGCACCTGCCGGTGCAGCTGCCGGAGGTCGCCGAGTACTCGCCGCGCACCTTCGACCCGGAGGACGCCGACAGCGTGCCGGAACCGCCGCTGTCGAAGTCCACCGACTGGGTCGAGGTGGAACTGGACCTGGGCGACGGCCCGAAGACCTACCGCCGCGACACCAACGTCATGCCGCAGTGGGCGGGTTCGTGCTGGTACCAGCTGCGCTACATCGACCCGGACAACGGCGAGCGCTTCGTCGACCCGGAGAACGAGCGCTACTGGATGGGCAAGCGTCCCGCGGAGCACGGTCCCGACGACCCGGGCGGTGTGGACCTCTACGTCGGCGGCGTCGAGCACGCGGTGCTGCACCTGCTGTACTCGCGCTTCTGGCACAAGGTGCTCTACGACCTGGGCTGGGTCTCCTCCGAGGAGCCGTACCGCCGGCTGTACAACCAGGGCTACATCCAGGCCTACGCCTACACCGACGCGCGCGGCGTGTACGTCCCCGCCGAGGAGGTCACCGAGTCCGGTGGTCGCTACTTCTGGGGAGAGGCGGAGGTCTTCCAGGAGTACGGCAAGATGGGCAAGAGCCTGAAGAACTCGGTCTCGCCGGACGAGATGGCCGACGCCTACGGCGCGGACACGCTGCGGCTGTACGAGATGACGATGGGGCCGCTGGACGCCTCCCGCCCGTGGGCTACCAAGGACGTCGTCGGAGCGCACCGGTTCCTGCAGCGGCTGTGGCGCAACGTCGTCGACGAGCACGGCGGCGAGCTGCGCGTGGTCGACGAGCGGCCGGACGACGAGGTGCTGCGCGCGCTGCACAAGACGATCGCCACGGTGCGCGAGGAGTACGCCGAGCTGCGCTTCAACACCGCGGTGGCCAAGCTGATCGAGCTGAACAACCGGGTGACCAAGGCCTACGCGGGGGCGGGTGCGCCGCGCGAGGTCGTCGAGGCCATGGTGCTCATGGTCGCCCCGGTGACGCCGCACGTCGCCGAGGAGATGTGGGCGCGGCTCGGCCACTCCGACAGCCTGGTGCACGCACCGTTCCCGCAGGCGGACGAGGACCTGCTGGTGGAGGACACGGTCGAGTACCCGATCCAGGTCAACGGCAAGGTGCGGTCGCGGGTGACCGTGCCGGCCTCGGCCGATGACGAGGCGGTGCGCGCGGCCGCGCTGGCCGACGAGCGGATCTCGGGGGAGCTCGACGGCGGCGAGCCGCGCAAGGTCATCGTCGTGCCCGGTCGGCTGGTGAACGTCGTGGCGTGATGCCGCCGGCGCCGGCTTCCCCGGCGCCGGCGGCCGCAGCTGTGAACGACGGGGCCGCGGTGGGATCGTTCCCGCCGCGGCCCGCTGCGTTCCCGCCGCGGCCCGCTGCGTTCCCGCCGCGGCCCGCTGCGTTCCGGGCGGTGCGGCCCGCTGCGTCGCGGGCGGAGCGTCGCCGGGTGCGCACCGGGCTGGGTGGCACCGGTCGGCGTTCTGCGGTCGGTGGCGTGCGCGCACCGCGGTCTCCGCGGGGGCTCGCTGCACCGTTGCCGACCAGGTGTCGTGCGGTGCCTGTCGGGTGCGCCCCGGGGAACGCCTGTCGGGTATGCCCCGAGGAGCGGGGCGAGCGGCGCTGCGGTGTCGCGGAGGCCACAGTGGCGAAGTTACTCACTGGTAACTACGCTCGGGGGCAGCAGGCGCTGACGTGTGGAGGAGCCCATGACGATGCCGAACACCCCCCGCGAAATCGACACCGCGGCGCTCGCCGGCCTGTTCGACGGACGCTGGGCGGACGTGCGCGCACGCGTCCGCGAGGGCCTCACCCACGTCGACCTGGCGCCGGATCCGGCGGCCGACACGGAAACGCAGCGCGCCCGCACCCTCGAACAGCTGACGATGCTCGCCAAGACGGGCGTGCAGGAACTCGGCTTTCCCCGCGAACACGGCGGCGGTTCCGACGTGGGCGGTTCGGTGGTCTCGCTGGAGATGTTGCCCGGCAACCTCTCGCTCATGGTCAAGGGCGGGGTGCAGTGGGGCCTGTTCGGCGGCGCGGTCGTGGCGCTCGGTACCGAACGCCACCACGAGCGCTACCTGCGCGACATCATGAACCTGGACCTGCTCGGCTGCTTCGCCATGACCGAGCGCGGCCACGGCTCGGACGTGCAGAACGTGCGCACCACGGCCGCCTATGACGCCGAGACCGGCGAGTTCGTGGTGCACACCCCGGACGAGTCGGCGATGAAGGAGTTCATCGGCAACGCCGCGCGCGACGGGCGGCTGGCCGTCGTGTTCGCGCAGCTGCACACACCCGATGGCGGTGAGCACGGGGTGCACGCGCTGCTGGTGCCGATCCGCGACCGCGACGGCACCGCGCTGCCCGGCGTGCACATCGACGATTGCGGGCACAAGGCAGGTCTCAACGGGGTGGACAACGGCACGCTGGCGTTCGACCAGGTGCGCGTGCCGCGGGAGAACCTGCTCAACCGGTACGGCGACGTCGCCGCCGACGGCACCTACTCCAGCCCGATCGACAAGCCGACCAAGCGGTTCTTCACCATGCTCGGCACGCTCATCCGCGGCCGCGTGTCGGTCGCCGGAACGGCGGGCAGCGCGACGAAACTGGCGTTGGAGATCGCGCTGCGCTACGGCGAGAACAGGCGGCAGTTCACCCGCCCGGACACCGGGGATGAAGTGTCCATCATGGACTACCTGGGGCACCAGCGGAAACTCCTGCCCGCGCTGGCGAAGACCTGCGCGCTGCACTTCGCGCACGCCGACCTGGTCGAGACGATGCACGACCTCTCCGACGCCGGCGACGAAGCCGGGCAGCGCAAGCTCGAGAGCGATGTCGCCGGGCTCAAGGCCGTGACCACGTGGCACGCCACGCGCACGATCCAGACCTGCCGCGAGGCCTGCGGCGGTTCCGGCTACCTGGCCGAGAACCAGCTCGCGCAGCTGAAGGCCGACACGGACGTGTTCACCACGTTCGAGGGCGACAACACGGTGCTGCTGCAGCTGCTGGCCAAGGGCATGCTCACGCACTACAGGGAGCAGTTCGACGAGCTCGGAACCCTCGGCATGGCGCGGTTCATCGCCGACCAGTTCGTCGAAGCGGTGGTCGAGCGCGCCGCGGCCCGCAACCTCGTGCAGCGGCTCATCAGTTCGGGCAAGGACGACGTGTTCGACCGCGGTTGGCAGCTCAAGCAGTTCGAGGAACGCGAGAAGCACGTGCTGGACGGACTGGCCAGGCGGCTGCGCCGGGCCGGCAAGGACAACGCCTTCGAGGTGTTCAACGACGCCCAGGACCACGTGTTGCTGGCCGCGCGGGCGCACGTCGACCGGATGGTGCTCGATTCGTTCGTCAACGCCGTCGACCGCTGCACCGACGGCGCCACGCGCCAGTTGCTGGAACGGGTCTGCGACCTCTACGCGCTGTCCACGATCGAGGCCGAGCGCGGGTGGTTCCTCGAGCACGAGCGGATCAGCCCGCGCAGGTCCAAGGAGGTCACCCAGGCCGTCAACGCGCTGTGCCAGTCGTTGCGCCCGCACGCCGTGGACATCGTGCAAGCCTTCGGCATCCCCCGCCAGTGGGTGCGGGCTCCCATCGTCGACCGCGGCTGACCCCCTCCTGACCAGCTTTGAGAACGTTTCTCGAGAAACGTTCCAACCGAGCCGGCGAGTTATCCACAGGGTGTGGAGTTGTCCACAGGTCGTGCTCGCCCTGCGGGAAATTCCCTGACCGATGCGGCACGTTGAATGCATGGTCAAGAAGCCTCTGCTACCCCAGACCAACACGTCCGGCTTGTTCACGCGCACGGAAGCGCTGGCCGCAGGCTGGACGGATCGGGATCTGCGCCGGAATCCGGAGATCTACCGGGTGATCCACGGTGTGTACGCACACCTCGGTGCGCGGCTGACGCATCGTTTGAAGTGCGAAGCGGTGTCGATGTGCTTTCCGCCCGACGCCGTGATCACTGGTCGATCCGCTGCGACCCTGCTCGGCGTCGAGCTCGCCGGACCGCACACGCCCGTCGAAGTGGTCGTCAACGGAAACCGCTACGTCAATCGCAGGTACGGGACCCGGTGTTGGGCCGTGCGTACCTATCCCCGGGAGCACCGGCCGTGGCAGGGAATCCGGTTGGCGACTGCGCCGCGGGCGTGCCTGGATCTGCTGTCCCGGCATCCGTTGAAGATCGGTGTTCCGGGTGTCGACGCGATGCTGCATGCCGGGACCATCGACGTGGCCGCGGTGCACCGAACCGTGTCCGGACGCAGTGACCACCGCATCAGACACGCGCGGCGGGCGCTGGAGTTGGTCGACGGTCGTGCGGAGTCCATTCCGGAGTCCGTGCTGCGGCTCGTGCTGAGATTCGGTGGTCTGCAGCCGGAGCCGCAGGTGGAAGTCCGAGACGCAGACGGGTTCGTCGCACGGGTGGATTTGGCTTTCGAGGAGGCCAAGCTCGCAGTGGAATACGACGGCGCTTGGCACGGCGCGCCGTCGCAGATGTGGGCGGACGAGCGGCGGCGGGAGCGGCTCCGCCAGAACGGCTGGCGCGTGATCGTGGTGACGCAGACTCGACTGCATACCGAGCCGGAGTCCGTGGTGGAGGAGGTGAAGACCGCTCTGGGCGAGCGCCGGCGGTGAGGACGTTTCTCGAGAAAAGTCGCGGACTTTTCTCGAGAAACGTCCACCCTTCGCACCGGGAGGTGAGTCGGGGGCTGCAGACCACGGCAGTGCGGCGGCAGCGGTGTGCGCGGGGCGCGTGGTGCGCTAGGTGATGGCAGGGCGCGTGGTGCGCTAGATGGTGGCGGGGCGTGTGGTGCGACGGGTGATGGCGGGGAGTTCCCGCGACCGGCCGCACGGGGGGCGTTGCGGCCGGTCCCGGTGAGCCGGCGGTTTGTCGTCGGTCGGCGCGAACCCTGGCAAATCCGCGGCACCGCCATTGGAACGTGTCCGTTCGGCTCCGGTGACCCCTTCCGAGCCAAGTTCCTACGAACGATGGATCAAGAGTGCCCGGTGTTGCCCGGTTCCCACGGTGCTGCGGCCCGCGCGCCGGAAACAGCTGGTAATGCGCAGGCAGCACGCCCTTGACAAAGACACAACAAAGGGCAGAATCTCTCAATAACCAACAAGCAACCGGAGGATATCGGGCATGTACGGGGCGGAGCGGCAGCAACTGCTCGCGCAGCGGGCCCGGCAGCAGGGCCGGGTCGACGTGGCGGCCACGGCCGCCGAGCTCGAAGTGGCTCCGGAGACGATCCGCCGCGACCTCGCGGCGCTGGAACGGCGCGGAGTCGTCCGCCGCGTCTACGGCGGCGCGATCCCGGTGGAACGCCTCGACTTCGAACCGGGCGTGTCCCTGCGGGACCAGACCAACTCGGCCGACAAGGAGCGGATCGCCAAAGCCGCCGCCGACCTGCTGCCCGAGCGGGGAACGGTGCTGCTCGACGCGGGCACCACCACCGGCCGGTTGGCCACGCACATGCCGCTGGACCGGGAGTTCACGGTGGTCACCAACGCCCTGCCCGCCGCGCAGCAGCTCGCCAGCCGCAGCAACATCACGTTGCACCTGCTCGGTGGGCGCGTGCGGTCGACGACGCTGGCCGCCGTCGAGTCCTGGGCGCTGGACGTGCTCGACGGCCTCACCGTCGAGGTCGGTTTCTTCGGCACCAACGGCTTCTCGGCGGAACGCGGCTGCACCACCCCCGACCCGGCCGAATCCGCGGTCAAGGCCGCCATGGTGCGCGCCTGCCGCCGCCGCGTGCTGCTCGCCGATCCCGCCAAGTACGGCGACGACCAGTTCAGCCGCTTCGCCGGACTGTCCGAGATGGACACGGTCGTCACCGGCGCGGGTCTGGACGAGTCCGCGCGGGACGAACTCGACCGCGCCGATACGGAAGTGGTGTTCGCGTGATCGTCACCATCACCCCGAACCCCAGCCTCGACCGCACGATCCAGGTGGACCGGCTCGTCCCGGGCGGCGTCCACCGCGCGCAACAGGTGCAGCTCGACCCGGGGGGCAAGGGCGTCAACGTCGCGCGAGCGCTCGCCGCGGCCGAGGTGCGGACCGCGGCGGTGCTCCCCTTCGGCGGGGCCGAAGGGCGGCGGCTGGCGGAACTGCTCAGTCCCGAATCCGTGCCCGTCGTGGAAGTGCCGCTGCGCACGCGCACCCGCAGCAACGTGACCGTGGTGGACCAGGACGGGATCACCAGCAAGTTCAACGAACCCGGCCCGCAGCTGGACGAGCACGAGGTGCGCGAACTGGAACGCACCGCCGGTGAACTGGCCGGCACCGCCGACTGGGTCGTCAGCAGCGGCAGCCTGCCCGACGGGTGCTCGGCGGACCTGCACGCGCGGTTGGCCGGCGCCGCACGCGCGGCGGGCGCGCGCACCGCCGTCGACGCTTCCGGAACCGCTCTGCGGCGCGCCGTCGCGGCGGGCCCCGACCTGATCAAGCCGAACCTCGACGAACTGGCCGAACTGGCCGGGCGCGAACTCACCGATCTCGGCGACGTGGTCGACGTGGCCCGCGGCCTGCGCGACCGCGGCGTCGGTGCCGTGCTCACCAGCCTCGGCGGACTCGGCGCGGTGCTGGTGGACGAGCACGGCAGCCTGCACGCCACCAGCCCGGTCGGGCAGGTGCGCAGCACGGTCGGTGCGGGAGACGCCGTGCTCGCCGGATTCCTCCGCGCCGATGCGGCGCGGCGCGAACGGGTGGAGGTCCTGCGCACCGCGGTGGCCTACGGCGCGGCGGCGGTGGGGCTGGCCGGCAGCCGGATGCCGGATCCCGCGGACGTGCTCGGACACCGGGTGCGTGTGGACACAGTGGACGAAACGGTAAGTCTGAGTGGAGCGGCGGCATGAGCACCGAACTGATCACAGTGGACCTGGTGGACCTCGAACTCGACCGGCACGGCACCGACAAGGACAAGGTCGTCCGCGCGCTGGCCGAACGGCTCACCGCGGTCGGACGGGTCACCGACCTGGAGCGGTTCCTCGCCGACGTGCGCGAACGGGAGAGCCAGATGCCGACCGGCATGGAAGGCGGCATCGGCATCCCGCACTGCCGGTCGACCGCGGTCACCGCGCCGACCCTGGCGTTCGGCCGCAGCGCGAACGGCGTGGACTTCGGGGCCGAGGACGGCCCGGCGCACCTGGTGTTCCTCATCGCCGCACCGGAAGGCGGCGACTCCGACCACATGACGGTGCTGGCGGCGCTGGCCCGCCGACTCGTGCGCCCGCAGTTCAAGCGGACGTTGCTGGAAACCACCGATCCCGCCGAGGCGGCGACGTTCATCAGCACGGAGGTCGCGTCATGAGACTCGTCGCGGTGACCGCGTGCCCCACGGGGATCGCGCACACCTACATGGCCGCGGAGGCGCTGGAGCAGGCCGCCGCGGACGCGGGCCACGACATCCAGGTCGAAACCCAGGGATCCGCCGGATCCGAAGCTCTGTCCACGGCGGACATCGGCGCGGCGGATGCGGTGATCTTCGCCGCGGACGTGGGGGTGCGCGACCGCGACCGGTTCGCGGGCAAGCCACTCGTCGAAGGCGGGGTCAAGCAGGCCATCAACGATGCGGCCGGACTCGTCGACCAGGCGGAGGCGGCAGCTGCGACATCAGCCGCGGATGCGGCGTCGACCACCGGAACCGAGCCCGCGGCAACGGCTTCCGGCGGCTCCGCCGGTGGTGCGGGCTCCACCGGCGGAACGGGCTCCGGCGGCATCACCGGCTGGGGGAGTCGGCTGCGGCAGTGGCTGATGACCGGCGTCAGCTACATGATCCCGTTCGTCGCCGCAGGCGGACTGCTCATGGCCCTGAGCTACGCCCTCGGCGGCTACGCGATCACCGAAGCCCCCGACGTGACCGAGCAGTTCGACCCGGCGAGCCTGACCAGCTGGGCGGCGCTGGCCAACCAGACCGGTGAGACCGCGTTCGAGTTCCTCGTGCCCGTGCTTGCCGGGTTCATCGCCTACGCCATGGCCGATCGGGCGGGCATCGCACCCGGTTTCGTCGCCGGCGCCGTGGCCTCCACCGTGGGAGCCGGCTTCCTCGGCGGCCTCGTCGGCGGTCTGCTCGCCGGTGCCGTCGTCGCCGGCATGCGGCGCATCCCCGTGCCCCGCGCGGTTTCCGGGATCATGCCGGTGGTGGTGCTGCCGCTGTTCGGCTCCGCGATCGTCGGCGTTCTCATGTACGTCGTGATCGGACAGCCGATCGCGCTGGTCATGTCTGGCCTCACCGACTGGCTCAACGGCCTGTCCGGGGCCAACGCGGTGCTGCTCGGCGCGCTGCTCGGCGGGATGATCGCGCTGGACATGGGCGGACCGGTGAACAAGGTCGCCTACACCTTCGCCGTCGGCGGGCTGTCCACCGGCACCACGGCTTCGCTGGAGATCATGGCTGCCGTGATGGCCGCGGGCATGGTGCCGCCGCTGGCCGCCGCACTGGCCACCGCCGTGCGGGGTTCCCGGTTCACCGAGTCCGAACGCGCCAGCGGCCGCACCGCCTGGCTGCTGGGCGCCTCCTTCGTCACCGAAGGCGCCATCCCGTTCGCGGCGGCCGACCCGCTGCGCGTCATCCCTTCGGTGATGCTCGGCTCGATCACGACGGGAGCCCTGTCGATGGGCCTGGGCGTGACGCTGCGGGCCCCGCACGGCGGGTTGTTCGTGCTGCCGCTGGTGGGTGGCCCGCTGCAGTACCTGCTGGCCATCGCCGCCGGAACGGCCCTGGCGGCCGCGGCGCTGCTCGTGGTCAAACGGGTGACCACCGCGTCGCCGGAGAAGAGCACCGCCGGGCGGAGCACCGGCGCCACCGTGCCCGCCTGATCCGCGTCCCGCTGCGCGGCGCTCCGCGCAGCGGCTCCGCACCCGGCCTCCGCACCGACCAGCCGCGGAGGCCGCACCACCACCGAAGACCCCCGGCCGGATCCCGCGGACTTGCGGGAGCCGGTTCCCGAGACCGACAGCCGACCCCGCAACACCGGGGAGAGCGGAGGAGTTGCCATGCGCCGCCGAGTCACCGTCGCCTCGCACGTCGGTTTGCACGCACGCCCGGCCGGGCTGCTCGCCCGGACCGCGGCCGAGCAGGACGCACCCGTGCACATCGCCAAGGTCACCGACGGCACCGCCGGCGAGTTCGTCGACGCCGCCAGCGTGCTCGGCCTCATGACCCTCGGTGCCGAGCACGGCGCCGAGGTCGAGCTCGACTCCGCGGACGAGGCGGCGCTCGACGCGGCCGCCGCCGTCATCACCACCGATCAGGACACGGTCGAAGCCCCCGCGCAGTAAGACCTCGTTGCTCCGCCCGGACGGCGGAACACCGAGCAGCCCGGGCTGCCCGCCCTCGACAGCGAAGGAGATCGACGTGGCGTCACAGGACGAGCAGCGGCCGTTCCGGCCGCACCGGAGGGCGTTCCTGACAGGTGCCGGTGCCGTGGCCGGTTGGGGACTCCTCTCGGCGGTGGGCTGCGCGACTGCGGCCACCGCGCAGCGCGCGCCCTCGCCGGGGGCGACGGAGCAGTGGCGGCCCCGCGTGCGGTTCGCACCCGAACGCAACTGGATCAACGATCCGAACGGCCTGGTGTGGTTCGACGGCGAATACCACCTGTTCTTCCAGCACAATCCGCACGGCAGCGAGCACGAGAACATGAGCTGGGGTCACGCCGTCAGCTCCGATCTCGTGCGGTGGGACGAACTTCCGGTGGCGCTGCGACCGGACGAGCTGGGCGCGATCTTCTCGGGCGGTGCGGTCGTCGACGAGCACGACACCAGTGGTTTCTTCGGCGGCGAACCGGGACTGGTCGCCTTCTACACGGCCGACGGGCAGCACCAGACCCAGTGCCTGGCGCACAGTCGGGACCGCGGCAGGAGCTGGACGAAGTACGAGGGCAACCCGGTGATCGAGAACCCGGGGATCGAGAACTTCCGCGATCCCAAGGTGATCCGGCACGAAGCCACCGGCAGGTGGGTGCTCATGCTCGCCGCCGAGGACCGGATCCTGTTCTACGGTTCGACCGACCTCGTGCACTGGGAACGGATGAGCGAGTTCGGCGCGGAGCAGGGCGCGCACGGCGGCGTCTGGGAGTGCCCGGAGCTGTTCGAACTGCCCGTGGACGGCGGCGAGGGCACCCGGTGGGTGCTCGTCGTCAGCATCAACCCCGGCGGTCCCGCGGGCGGTTCCGCGACGCAGTACTTCATCGGCGACTTCGACGGCACCGCATTCACGCCCGCGGACGACGAGGTGCGGTGGGTGGACCGCGGTGCCGACTTCTACGCGGCGCAGACGTGGTCGAACGAGCCGCGCGGCCGCCGGTTGTGGGTCGGGTGGCTGAGCAACTGGGACTACGCCGAGGAGGTGCCCACCGAGCCGTGGCGCGGCGCGATGAGCCTTCCCCGACAGGTCGGTCTCACCGAGCACCGCGGCGCCGTCGCACTGGTGCAGTGGCCGGTCCGCGAGCTGGAAGCGGTGCGCGGCGAACTGCACGAGTGGCGCGGCACCGTGCGCGGTGAGCAGGAGATCCCCGAGCTGATCGGTGGTTGCCTCGACATCGACGCGACGTTCCGCGTTCCGCCGGGAGGGGGCGGGTCGTTCGGGCTCGACGTGTTCGCCACCGGGGCGCAGCGCACCCGCGTCGGCTACGACGCGGACACCGGTGAGCTGTTCCTCGACCGGACGTCCGCCGGGTCGACCGAGGTGCACCCGGACTTCCCCGCCCGCCACGGCACGCCGCTGCCGCTGCCGGAGGACGGCGTGCTGCAGGTCCGCGTCGTGCTGGACCGCAGCAGCGTGGAGGTGTTCGCCGACGGGGGGCGGGCGGTGCTGACGCACCTGGTCCTGCCCGATGCCGTCGACGAGTCGGCGGTGCGCCTGTTCGCCACCGGCCCCGACGTCCGGGCGGACGTGCAGGCCTGGCCGCTCGCCGCGGACTAAGGGCAGAGCGGATTAAGGGCAGAAGCTCGTGTCGACCGGTTCGCCGGGTACCGGCCTGCGGCCGAGCGCCGGTTCGCGGCCGCGGGCGGGGCGGGTGCTCGGCGGGGTTGCGGGCATCATGGTGCTGTGCCGCTCGGTCGTGGGCCGCGTGGTCGTGGCTCGGGTAGTCGTGAACTGCGCGGGCATGTACTGCGTGGTCATGGGCACAGCCTGCGACGTGCGGGGGTGCCTCGGAATCAGTACGCGTACTCAGGTGCCACTCAGCAGTAATCGCCTCGGTGGCCAGTGAGTACCGCAGCGGGTGGCACCGGACAGGCCCGCTGCGGTCGGTGAATCACCAGGAAAGGTTTGGTCGAACCCATGTCGCGCTTGCGAGGTGTCGGAGTCAGCCCGGGCATCGCCGCCGGACCCGCCGTCCGCGTCGCCGAGGCGCTCGGTGAACCCGCATCGGGCCCGGCCCCGACCGACGCGGAAACCGAAGCGGCGCGCATCCGGCCCGCCGCCGACGCCGTCTCCCAGCAGCTGTTCCAGCGCGCCGCCCACGCCGACGGGGACGCCAAGACCGTCCTCGAAACCACGGCCGCCATGGCCATGGACCCGGCGCTGCTCTCGCAGGCCGAACAGCGCGTGCACGGCGGCCTGCCCGCGGCGCGCGCCGTGCACGAGGCCGCCGAGGGCTTCGCCGAAGCGCTGCGCTCCGCGGGCGACTACCTCGCCGAACGCGTCCGCGACGTGCAGGACGTGCGCGACCGGATCATCGCCGAACTCCTCGGCCTCACCCCGCCGGGCATCCCCGACCTGGACCAGGCGTCCGTGCTGCTCGCCCGGGACCTGGCGCCGGCCGACACGGCCGCGCTCGACCCCGAGTCGGTGCTGGCCCTCGTCACCGAGGAAGGCGGCCCCACCAGCCACACCGCCATCCTCGCCCGCTCCCTCGGCATCCCCGCCGTCGTCGCCGTGCGTGAACTGCTGGCCACCGGCGGCGTCGGCATCACCGTCGACGGCGACAGCGGCGAGGTGGAACTGTCCGCCGAACCCGTCACCCCCCGGGCGGCCGAACGGCAGACCGCGGCCGCGTGGAGCGGCACCGGTGCCACCGCCGACGGCCACCCGGTCAAAGTGCTGGCCAACATCGGTTCGGCCGTCGACGCCCGCACCGCCGCCGACGCCGGAGCCGAAGGCGTCGGCCTGTTCCGCACCGAGTTCTGCTACCTCGACGCGGACTCCGAACCCGAGGTGGCCACGCAGCGCGCCGCGTACGCCGAGGCGCTGCGGCCGTTCGCCGGAAAGCCCGTCATCGTCCGCACGCTCGACGCCGGGGCGGACAAACCGCTGCCGTTCCTCGACATGGGCGCCGAACCCAACCCGGCGCTCGGCGTGCGCGGGCTGCGCATCGCCTTCGACCGGCCCGAACTGCTCGACCGGCAGCTCGAAGCCGTCGCCGCCGCGGCCGCCGACAGCGGAGCCGACGTCTCCGTGATGGCACCCATGGTCGCCACCCCGGCCGAAGCGGCGTGGTTCGCCGAACGGGTCCGCGGCAGCACCGGCCTGCGCGCCGGCGTGATGGTCGAAGTCCCCGCCGCGGCGCTGTACGCCGACGAGCTGTGCCGGGCGGTCGACTTCGTCAGCATCGGCACCAACGACCTCGCCCAGTACCTGTTCGCCGCCGACCGGATGACCGGGGCGCTCGCCGAACTCAACGACCCGTGGCACCCCGCGCTGCTGCGGCTGATCGAACGCATCGCCGAAGCCGGGCAGCGCTCCGGCACGCCCGTCGGGGTCTGCGGCGAGGCCGCCGCAGACCCGCGCCTGGCCGGCGTGCTCACCGGGCTCGGGGTCACCAGCCTGTCCATGGCCGCGGCCGCGGTGCGCGGCGTCGGTGCGGAACTCGCCCGGCAACCCCTGTCCGCGTGGCAGCAGGCCGCGCGGCATGCGGTTGACGCGTCCGATCCGGCCGCGGCCCGCACCACGGGTTGAACGCGCGGCTCGCCGCGGTCAGCGCGGGACGGCCGCGGTGCTCGGCGAAGGGCCCGGGCGAGAGCTCGACGCAGGTGCTCGATGCGCCCGACCGGGGTGGGCCCGCAGGCGGGTCCGTCCCGGTCGCTCAGGTGCCGGGTCGGCCGTCCGGGTCCTCCGGTGCGGTCTCGGCGCCTTCGGCCAACCCGTGCTCGATGGCGTAACGCGCCAGCTCGACGCGGTTGTGCAGTTGCAGCTTCCGCAGCGTCGACTGCACGTGGTTCTCCACCGTGCGGTGCGAGATCACCAACCTGTTGGCGATCTGCCGCGCCGTCATCCCCTTGGCGACCAGGCGCAGCACCTCCGTTTCCCGTTCGGTCAGCTGCGGCGCCTGCGGATCGTCCTCCGGCGCCGCGGCCATCCGCCGGTACTCCCCGAGCACCAGCCCGGCCAGGCCCGCGGTGAACACGGCGTCCCCGGCCGCCGTGCGGTGCACCGCGTCTACCAGCTCCGCCACCGAGGCGGACTTCACCAGGTATCCGGAAGCGCCCGCTTTCACCGCTTCCAGGACGTCGCTGTGCTCCCCGCTGGCCGACAGCACGAGCACCCGCGTGCCCGGGATCTCCTCGGTGATGTGGCGGGTCGCGGCGACCCCCGAGCTGTCGCCCAGGTTCAGGTCCATCAGCACCACGTCCGGGGTGACCGCACGGGCGATCCGCAGTGCCGAGGTCGCGTTGTCCGACGTGGCGGGAACCTCGAAGCCGCGCTCGGCGAGGTCCCGAGCCACTCCGTCCCGCCACATCGGGTGGTCGTCGACCACCATCACCGACACGGGCGGCCCGCTCATCGAAATCCTCCTTCGGAACCTTCTGCTGCCGCCGTCCCGTGCTTCGCCGGCGGCGGATGCGGCCGCGGCAGCCGCATCTCCCACTCGGTGCCCTCGTCGGCACCCGTGTCGAGGTTGAGCTCACCGCCCATCTCGTGCACCCGGGCGCGGATCGACTGGGCCACGCCCATGCGCCCCTCGGCGGCGGCCTGCTGCAGCCGGCCCTCCGGAATGCCCGGGCCGTCATCGCGGACGCACACGACGACCTCCTGCGGCAGCTCCTCCAGCAGCACCCAGGCCTGGGCGTGTTCGCCGGCGTGCTTGTCGACGTTGTGCAGCGCCTCCCGCACCGCGGAGAACAGGTCCGAGCTCAGTGGTTCCGGCAACCGCACGGGCGTGGCCGGCACGGACACGTGGATCCGGCTGGTGCGCAGCACCTGCAGCCGGGCGGCGAAGTCCGTCTCCGCGTCCGGCGCGGACTCCTGCGGGGTGGTTGCGATCAGCGCGCGCAGCGCGATCTCCTGCTCGCCGGCGAGTTCCGCCAGCTCGGCGGCCTCCCCGCCGAGCGCCGAGCCGCGCTGCCGGACCCGGGCCAGCACCTGCAGCACGCTGTCGTGGATGGAGCGGGCCAACCGCTCCCGTTCGGCCGTGGCCGCCTCCACCCGCATCGCCTGCGCCAACCGCTCAGCGGAGCGCCGCGCCGTGTCCGACGCCAGGCCCACGACGACACCCGCTCCGACCAGCAGGACCGCGTCGAACCACATCGACGAGTCGACGTAGCGGCGGATGAGGAAATCGCACGCCGAGGCCAGCATCCCGGAGGGCACGCCGCCGGGCATCCCCCACAGGGCGGCCGCGGCGGTGACCATCGTCGAGTGCCACACCGTGGTCACCGACGTGGCCCCCTCCAGGCGCTGCGCCTCGTTGAGGACCAGCTCGTTGCTGAGCACCAGCGCGGTGACCACGAGGATATCGGCGATCACCAGCCGGTTCGTCCGGCCGGAGGGGTACCAGTAGCGGTGGACCGTCAGCGCCGTCCACGCGCCCATGGCGGTGATCACCACCAGCGCGAGCCACGGCCGGTCGTAGTCGGGGAACTGCACCGCGACCCACACGCACGCGTACAGGTACGTCACCACGCGGTACACGTTGTGCGCGCGCCACAGCGGCGTCGCCCCGTCGGTGGGGCGTGGATTGCGCGTCGTTGCCGTGCTCGTCACGATCGTGCTCCTTCCCGGCGGACATCCTCTCCCATTCGGGGCGGGCGCCACGACCGCCGGGACGAGCACGACGCGTGGCGATGATCACCGCGCGGGATCGGCCGGGGGTTCCTCCGGCTCCCCGTCCGACGGGCCGGTGTCCGCACCGACCGGTTCCGGTGCGGTCGGGTCGGGGGCGTCCTCGCCGGAGGTGAGCGATCGGATCGCCGAGTTGAGCACCGCCACCAGCGGTACGGCCAGCAGCGCGCCGACGATGTTCGCGAGGACCACGCCGACGCTGATCGCGAGCACCACGCCGAGCGCGTGTATCCGCACCGCGCGCCCCAGCAGCAGCGGCTGGAGCACGTTGCCCTCCAGCTGCTGCACCAGCAGCACCACGCCGAGCACGATCACGGCCACCAACCAGCCCTGGGTGACCAGGGCGACGAGCACGGCCACCGCGCCCGAGGCGACCGCACCGATGATCGGCACGAACGCGCCGAGGAACACCAGCGCGGCCAGCGGCACGGCCAGCGGGACGTTGAGCACGGCCAGGCCGATCCCGATGCCGATCGAGTCGATGCAGGCCACGAGCAGCGTGGCGCGGACGAAACCGACCAGGGAGGAGTAGCCGCGGCGCCCGGCGAGATCCACCCTGCCGCGGACGTGGCCGGGTGCGAGCCGCAGCAGGAACGTCCACACGCCGCGCCCGTCGTAGAGGAAGAAGATCAGCGTGAACAGCGCCAGGATCAGGCCCGTGAGGAAGTTGCCGAAGGTGCCCGCGGTGGAGATCGCACCGCTGGTCAGCCACTGCTGGTTGTTCTCCAGCCAGGTCCGCGCCTGCTGCAGCATCTGGTCGATCTGCTGCTGGTTCAGGTGCAGCGGGCCGGTGGTCACCCACGTGCGCAGCGCGTCCAGGCTGCGCAGGACCTGGTTCTGCAGACCGCCGAAGCCGGCGATGAACTGGTTGATCACGAAGGTCAACACGCCGCCGACCGCGGAGCAGCCCGCGACCAGGGCGATCACCGTGCCCAGCGGGCGCGGGACCCGCACGCGCTCGAGCAGGGTCACCAGCGGCTCCAGCAGGGCCGCCAGCAGCAGGGCGATCGCGACCGGGATCACGACCACGTAGATGCCGGACAGCACTCTGGCCAGCACGTACACCGCGCCGGCGATGACGAGCAGGCGCCAGCACAGTGCGGCCGCGATCCGCAGCGGAGGGGGTAGTTGGGTGGCGGCGTCGTTCCTCGGGGGCTCGTCGCTCACGTGGACTCCGATCGATGGTGGTTTCGGGTCAAGTCTATGGATCAGCGGCCGCGCGTCGACGCTCGCTCTCCTCCGGCGGTCGCGTGTCGGGACAGTGATGACGCGCCGATGCGGGTAACACGATGTGGCGATCCTGGTGCGCAGTGCGTGCGTCGCCGCGCGCCGCTCTGGAAGAGTGATCTCCCGTGATCGGATTCGCCGTCCGATCGTGCCTGAGGCGGCTGTGCCTGAGGCGGCTGTGCCTGAGGCGGCTGTGCCTGAGGCGGCTGTGCCTGAGGCGGCGTGTTCGAGACGACACATCCGAGGCTGAGAGTTCGAGGCGGGGAGTTCGAGGCGGGGAGTCGAGCCCACCGGAGAAGGAGCGGGCCGCGGATGTCGCACCGCGGACGGGAAGCACCGGGCCGGTGCCACCGCGCACCGGCCCGCGGTGCGTTCGCGGTCGAATCGGCGTTCGCCGGCCCCTCCTTCGCGCGGCCGGGTGCCACCGGCGCCGGTGGCACCCGGCCGCGCGATGCGGTCCCTACCGCGGGGAAGGCCCGTGAAGGAGAGAAGTCATGCAGAACTGGGCCAAGCGGAGCGTGCGAGCCGCGCTGGTCACCGGTGGTGTCCTCGCCGTCGGCACCAGCGGTGTCGCCTCCGCCGAGGACGGGTCCGACCAGCCGACCCTCGGTGACGGGCAGCTGACCTGGGACGAGGTCCGGCAGGCGGGCAGCTCGTTCACCCAGCCCGGCTCCGCCGTCACCCGCATCAGCGGGACGCTCGACTCCGAGCGCGACCTGCTGCCCGCGGTGGAGAACGAAGTCACCCGTGAATTCCCGGCCATCACCGCTGGCGGCCCAGCGACCGACGGCAGCACACTGACCAGCGGAAACACCGTCACCGGCGGCAACCCGGTGGTCAGCGGCAGCACAGCCGCGCCGGCCCGCGCCGCCTCCTCCGCACCGCGGCACCGCCTGCACGAGCCGGTCCCCGCCTCCGCTGCGGAAACGCTGGTGCTGCCGCGGATCGACGCCGTCGAGCCGCCGGCGGACGAAGCGGCCGCCCCGGAAGCGTCCGCAGCGGACACCGCTGTCCGACCCGGGCAGCACCGCCGGGAAGTGGCGCAGCAGGCCGAACGCGCTGCCGAAGCGGCTCCGACCGCCGCGGAGATCACGCGTCCGCTGCCGACCGTCGGCTCGCCGGCCCGGGGCGTCTACCGCTCGATGAGCTGGACCGGGCCGATCGGGGACGTGGTACGCGGCGGCGACAGCACCGCCCGCACCGCGGGATCCGGCGATCCGGTGCTCGCGGAACCGCTGATCACACCGAGCGAGGAGATCGTCTACGCGGACGGTTTCGAGGACTTCGGCCGACCCGCGCAGAGCGTCTCCCTCGCTGGGCACGACGCTCTCCGTGCCGAGGCGGCCCCGTCCGATGCGGCCCCGTCCGATGCGGTGCCGTCCGAGGAGGCGCAGGACGGGACGGCACGCTCCGCGGGAAGCACCGCGCAGCCGGCGCGTACCACGGCCTCCGATGCGCGCACCGCTGCCGCCGCACCCGCGGCCTCGCCCGCCGGCGGGTTGCTCGGCGGACTGCTCGACCCGTCCGGCCAGGACCTGACGACCGCCGACCTCTCCCGCGCGACGAAGCTCCACCCCGTGCCGCATGCCGTGCTCAACCGGGCGCTGGCCACCACCGCGCCCCGCTCGGCCACCCCCTCCGAGCCGCGCACGCTCACGGTTCCGGGCGAGTACCAGGACCGGGCCGACGAGCTCCCAGGCCTGCGCGGGCTGGACAAGGTGCCGCGCGCCACGGCCACTTCGGACCGCGCCGCCACGAACCGCGCCGCCACGAACCGCGCCGCCACGAACCGCGCCTCCTCCAACAGCACAGCGCCGCTGCGCGGAATGATCGAATCCGCGCTGAGCGGGACCTTGCCGCGCGGGACCTCGCCGAGCGGTGCGGACGGGAGCGCCGGTACCGTGCGCTTCTCACCCGAGCCTGCGCTCTCCGAGGTGTCGGTGGCCACATTGGACGAGCTGACCGCGGGGATGCCGGAGCGGGACTGGATCGCTCGCAACCCGTTCCCCACCAGGAGGGCGCTGCCCGCGATGCCCGAGCTCGGCATGGCGCTGCCGACGTTCTCGGCGCCACCGGACACCGGCCAGCAATCCCCGGGGCAGAACGACGAAACGCTCGTCATGCCCGGCCAGCGCGTCTGATCCTGCTCCGCGTGCTCCGGCCCCCGCGCCTCGTCACCCGGGCGAAGCGCGGGGGCCGGAGTCTTTCAGCGGGGGTGCCGCAGCGGGGTGCGTGCCGCAGCGGATGCGCCTCAGCGGACGTGTCCCAACGGGTACGTCCCAGCTAGGGCTCCCAGCAGGGCCGCCACCGGCCCGGTGCGTGCCGGCCGGGGGCTGTCCGGTGCGGCCTGTCCGATGCGTGCCGGCCGGGGGCTGTCCGGTGCGTGCCGGTCCGGTGAGTAGCGGTCCGATGCGTGCCGGCCCGGTGCGTTTCAGCGCGGTGCCGTCCTGGGCACGGCGCGGCCCGGGGCGGTGGCCTCGGCGGTGTGCTGGTGTTCGCGACGCCGATCGAGCCACCACTGCACGGCCATGTACACCAACAACGCCATGCCCAGGTACACGTAGGAATTGCCGAGGAGGTGCTCGAACGCGTTCCACCGCAGCTCCAGCCCATCGCCCTGCGGCACGCTCCAGTGCGGACCGATGAACGTGATCGCAGCGGCCACCCCGGTGATCAGCAGCAGTGCCCAGTTGCGCGCGGTGACGGCCGAACCCGCCAGCAGCACCAGCGTCGGCACCGCCCACGCCCAGTGGTGCGACCACGAGATCGGCGAGGCGAGCAGCCCGAACACGGCGTTGATCATCACCGCCATCGGCAGGTCACCGCGCCGCAGCGCGCAGCGCATGCCCAGCACGGTGAGCACGAACAGCGCTGCCAGCAGCACGACCAGCACAACGGGCTGTGCAGGGGCGTGCGCCTGGACCAGGAACGATCGCAGCGACTGGTTGCCCGCGTAGACCGACGCGTCGCCGGTGAACATCGGGCCGAAGGACACGTTGCTGGTCGCCCAGACCTCCCGCGTCCAGAACGTCACCGCGTCCTGGAAGGTCACCGCGAACCCGAGCGCGGCGGTGGCCGCGAACGTCAGCACGCCGACGATGATCGTGCGCACGTCCTTGCGCAGCAGGGGCAGCAGCAGGAACACCAGCGGGGTCAGCTTGATGCCCGCGGCGATGCCGATGAGCATCCCGCGCGGGTACGGCAGCGATCGGGCTCCGCCCGTCCGCCACAGCAGGTCCACCGCCACCAGGGCGATGAGCACGAGGTTGATCTGCGCGTAGGTGAGCGTTTCCACGACCGGTTCGGTCAGCGTGAGCAGCGGCAGCGCCACCGCGGTGCCGAGCGCGATCCGGTCGCGGTTCGCGCGGCTGAACGGTGCCGCGGCGAGCGCGACGTAGAGCGCAGCCAGCAGAGCGAGGTGGCTGACCAGCATGATCGCTGCGACGGCGACCAGTTTCGGCACGTACGCCAGCGGGGCGAACAGCAGCGCGGCGAACGGTGGGTAGATGAACGGCAGGTGCAGCCCGCCTGCGGTGTCGGGCAGGTCGTTGTAGATGGACTGGCCGGAGACCAGCGTCTGCGCACCGAGCTGGTACACCTCGCCGTCGACGTGGTCGTGCGGGTTGATGGTGCCGGTGAACAGCAGCGCGATCAGTTCGGCGAGCACGATCGCGGCCAGCAGCCCGCGGTGCTCGCGCATCCTGGTTCGCAAGCCCGGATCGGCGGGTCGCGTGGTCGGCACGTGTCACCGTCCTCTGGTGCGTCGGATCGGCCGCGGCCCGCGGCGCTCGTTTGGCAGCGTGCTCGCTGCCCACCTTAGAAGGCGGTTGTCGGCGCGCGGAGTGCGGTGCTCCCGTGTCCGCCACGGGAAACTTGTCCGGGTTCGCGCGTGGTCACGTGACGTGACTCGCTCCGGCGCTGGGACGAATTCCCCTGGTCAGGCCAAAACCAGTGGACTGACACTCGAAAACGCCCGCATTGTCACGAGTTGCCGGCCGTGGAAGCACGTTCCGTGTCACACGTGTGATGCATCAATCCCCGCACGAGGGCTCGTGTCCGACCGAATCGGAACGATGCGTGGTGCATGCAGCGTAATACCACCATTACGGGTGGTAGCTGATCTCTTGAATTTCGCCCAGTTGTCAGAGGAACCTCGAACGGGACTGCTCCGTTCGGAGGGGAGGGGAGGACCGGATGAGTGTCCTCGACATAACAGCACCATCCCCGTTGACACCGGTTTGGGACGAACTGATCACGGGGCTCACCATGGGGGTCGTCATCGCCGACGAACGCGGCCAGGTGCACGCCACCAACGACATCGCCGCCGATCTGATGCGCCTCGACAAGTCGGATCTCCTCACGGGAAACCGCCCCGAGGGCTGGCAGGTCTGGGACGACACCGGAGCGCCGCTGCCGGACTGGGCGGACCTCGTCGGACAGGTGCTCCGCACGGACGCCCCGATGTCGACCCCGATGATGATCGTCCGCCACGGACAGCCGACGAGCCGCATCTGGGCCGATTACCGCGCCGTGCGCATCCAGGGCCGCAGACGGGTGCTCATCATGCTGCAGGCCGTGCAGACCGACGTCGCCCACAACCGCGGGCTCGTGGACGCGCTCACCGGGCTGCCGGGGCGCGTGCTGCTGCTGGACCGGCTCGAGCAGGCCCTGGCACGGGCCCGCACGCACGGCGTGCTCACCACGCTGGTGCTCATGGACGTGCACCGGCTGGCCGCGTTCAACGCCGAGCACGGCTTCGCCCGCGGTGACGAACTGCTCACCACCCTCGCCGGCAGGCTCCGGGAAGGCCTCGCCGACGACCACACCGTCTCCCGCTACGGCGGGGACGAGTTCGCCGTGATCGCCGAGCACGCCGCCGGCGCGGGGGAGGCGCTCGCCGAGCACGCGCGCGAAGTCGCGGGCTGGCCGATGCGCATCGGCGGCACGCGCATCCGCCCCGGACTGCGGATCTCCTGGGTCACCTCCGACGGGAACGCCTCGGTGCACTCCGTCCTCACCCGCGCGGAACAGCAGCTGCGCCGCTGAAACCAGTGCCGGCGACCGCAGGTTCCCGGTGCGGGCAGCACCCGCAGGCGCGCGGAAGCGCCGCACGCACGCCACCGCCGAGCACGACGCGCAGCTGCCTTGCTGCCGAACATGCGCCCCGGGCCACGCGCGGAGGGCCCGGGGCGCGAGCGTGCCGGCCGCTTCAGCGTTCGGCGATGAACTCCTCCACCGCCCGGTAGGCCTCCGAGTCGGAGTACTGCTCCGGCGGGGACTTCATGAAGTAGGACGAGGCCGACAGCACCGGCCCGCCGTGCCCGCGGTCCGCTGCGATCTTCGCCGCCCGGAGCGCATCGATGATGATCCCCGCCGAGTTCGGCGAGTCCCATACCTCGAGCTTGTACTCCAGGCTCAGCGGCACGTCGCCGAAAGCCCGGCCCTCCAGCCGCACGTAGGCCCACTTGCGGTCGTCCAGCCACGGCACGTAGTCCGACGGTCCGATGTGCACGGAGTCGTCGTTCATCTGCCGGCCGACCTGGGAGGTCACCGACTGCGTCTTGGAGGTCTTCTTCGACTCCAGCCGGTCGAGCTCCTTCATGTTCAGGAAGTCCATGTTGCCGCCCACGTTGAGCTGCATGGTCCGGTCCAGGTGCACACCCCGGTCGGAGAACAGCTTCGTCAGCACGCGGTGCGTGATCGTCGCGCCCACCTGGGACTTGATGTCGTCGCCGACGATCGGTACGCCCGCCGCGGTGAACTTCTCCGCCCACTCCGGATCGGAAGCGATGAACACCGGCAGCGCGTTGACGAACGCCACACCCGCCTGCAGCGCGCAGTCCGCGTAGAACTTCGCGCTCTCCTCCGACCCCACCGGCAGGTAGGACACCAGCACGTCGGCCCCGGAGTCCCGCAGCGCCTGCACCACGTCCACCGGTTGCTCGTCCGACTCCTCGATCGTGTCCCGGTAGAACTGGCCGAGCGCGTCGAACGTGTGCCCCCGCTGCACGGGAACGTCCAGCGGCGGCACGTCGCAGATGCTGATCGTGTTGTTCTCACTGGCGACGATCGCCTCGGACAGGTCGCGGCCGACCTTCTTGGCGTCCACGTCGAACGCTGCGACGAAGCGCACATCCCGCACGTGGTAGTCGCCGAACTGGACGTGCATCAGCCCCGGGACCCGCGTGTCCGCATCCGCGTCGGCGTAGTAGTGGACGCCCTGCACCAGCGACGCCGCGCAGTTGCCGACGCCGACGATCGCCACGCGGACGGGACGGTCTTCGCTCATGGCAGGGGCCTCCTTCTCGGTCATGTGTCGTTCCCTCGCTGCTGTTCCGCGGCCGCTGGGGTGCCCGTCGCGGTGCGCTCCTGCTCGCGCTCGATGACCGCGTCGAGCCAGCGGACCTCTTGTTCGCTGTGGTCCAGCCGCAGCCGGTGGAGCTGGCGCAGATATCCGCAGTCGTCCTCGCAGCACGACAGTGCGGTGCGCAACGCATCACCCCGCTGCTGCAGGCGGTGCCGCCGCGCCTGCAGGATGTGCAACCGCACCTCGGCGGGGGTCTGCGCGAAAAACGCCACATGCACGCCGAACATCGTGTCGTCGCAGGCCTGCGGACCGCAGGACCCGACGAGTTCGGTGAACCGTTGGCGCCCGTGCTCGGTGAGGTAGTAGGCGCGGCGACCGCGGCGCCCCCAGCCGCGGGAAGCCGCGTCCGATTCATCGGCGATGAGCCCGTGGCGCAGCATCCGACGCAGCGTCGGATACAGCGTTCCGTACGAGAGCGTCCGGAACACACCGAGTGTTTCGCGCAGCCGTTTTCGCAGTTCGTAGCCGTGCATCGGTGCTCGTTGCAGGAGGCCGAGCACGGCGAGCTCGAGCATGTTCCCCCTCCTGCCACGAGTGCGAATGGACCACGTCCGAGTGTATCGGTTCGATGCATCGCTGCGGCGGCAGCCGAACCGGTCCGCAGACCGGCCGCGTTGCCGGCGACGCGCACCGCGCTGGCCTGCCCTGAACGGCGCTGCCCCGAACGGCGTCCTGCCCTGAACGGCGCATGGAGCGCACGTGCCGGACACGTACCCTGAAGGCGTGCGGACCCAACGGCATGTGGTCGACTACGCGCTGCGCCGCCGGGCGCTGCTGGCGCAGCTGCGGTCGGGCCGTGTCGACAGGGCGGAGGTCTGCGATGCCGATCCGTACCTGCTGCGGGCGGCGGAGTTCCACGGCCAGTCCAGCGAGGTGACCTGCCCCGTCTGCCGGCGCAGCACGCTGACCATGGTGTCCTGGGTGTTCGGGGACGAGCTCAAGAGCGCGTCCAACACGGCGCGCGAACCGGCGGAGCTCGACCGGATGGCGGCCGTGTTCAAGGAGTTCAGCGTGTACGTCGTAGAGGTATGCCGCGCATGTAGTTGGAACCACCTCGTGCAGTCCTACGTGCTGGGAACCGGTGGGTTGAACAATCCCGGGCACCGACGCAAGACTGCCGCCGAGTGAATCCGGCCGCGACCCCGAGCGGCCGGGCGCCCGGTGCGGCGCACCCCCGACGTAACCGCATCGCTGGCGTCGTGCGCGACGCCTGTCCGAAAGGCCCCACACGTGAACGACGAGCGTGACCGACGCCCGCGCGATCACCGGTATTCCCGGGATGACCGGAATCCGGAGCGCGAGGAGCCCAATTCCGACTCCGGGTCTGGTCAGCCAGGCGGCGCGGACCGGGACGCGTTCCCGCAGCCGGGACAGCCCGGCGGATCGGCGCAACCCCCGCAGCCGGGCAACCAGCCGCCTCCGCCCGGTAACCAGCCACCGCAGCCCGGTAACCAGCCGCCTCCGCCCGCTGGTGCACCGCGGCCGCCGCGTCCGCAGGACGCCGCGCAGCCCCCGCAATCTTCGCAAGGAGCACAGCCCCCGCAAAACCCGCAGGGGCAAACTCCGCAAAACCAACCGGGGCAGAACCAACCGGGGCAGAACCCGGCGGGGCAGCCTCGGCAGAATCCGCCGGGGCAGCCGCCAGCCGGTCCGCCGCCCGCGAGCGGTGCACAGCGCCCCGGCCCGCCGCAGCCCGGCAATCAGCCCGGTCAGCCGGGTCCTGGGCAACCAGGGCAGGGTCCGCACGTCCCGGGGGCGCAGGGGCCGGGACCGCACGCGCAGCAGCGCCCCGATCAACCGCAGCGCCCCGAGCAACCGGGACAGCAGCCTCCGGCGCAACCCGGACCCGGTGGCGCACCGCAGGCACCCGGATCCGGCGCGCCCGGTCGGCCCGGTGCACCGCAACAGCCGAACGAGGGCACGCAGCGGCAGGAGAGCCCCGCCGGTGACCCGGGGTGGCCGCAGACCGACCAGGGGTCCGGCGACGACTCGGGCGGGCAGCGTTCCTCGCTGATCAGCAGGCTCAGCGGCGAGGACGATCCGGAGGCCACGAATGCGGGGCCGGCCGCTCCCCCGCCGGCCGCTCCGCCGCCCGTCGATCCGCGCACGCGGCAGGCACCTCCGCGCGGCCAGCAGCCGCCGCAGGGTCAACAACCGCCCCAGGGCCAGCAGTTATCGCAGGGCCAGCAGTCCCCGGGACAGCCGCCGCAAGGCCAGCAGCCCGGTCAGCAACCGCAGCAGCCCGGCCAGCAGGGCGGTCGACCGCCCCAGCAGGGCCGGCCGGCTCCACCACCTCCGGGCGGGCAGCAGCCGGGCGGGCCGCCGCGCACGCAGCAGCAGGGACCCGGCGGTGCACCGCACGGTGCCGCCGAACCCGGTGCCGGTGAAGGGCAGCCGCCGCGTCCGCCCGCGGGCAACCGCCCCGGTGCTCCCGCGGAGGGCCAGCCCCCCAGCGGTCGGCAGCCCGGGCAGCGCCCCGAGCAGGGTGGGCAGGACGGTTCCGGCCGGGCGGCCGCCGCGGGCGCAGCCGGTGCGGCAGGTGCAGCGGGAGCCGGCGGGTCCGGTGTTGCCGGCGCCGCTGGAACTGGCGGTGCTGGAGCCGGCGGTGCTGGAGCCGGCGGTGCTGCCGAGGCAGGCGGTCCGGGTGGACGAGCCGGACAGGGCGGTGGCCCGGGCGCGTCGGGACGTGATCCCGGCCTCGTGACGCACGGCGGCGTGGGCGGCTACGACTACTACGCCGCGACCGGCGACCACCCGGACGAGGACTCTTACGCCCCCGCGGACTCCTACGGCCCCGCATCCGACGGGGAGGAAGCGACGCACGTCGCGCACTCCCCCGGCCCCGGGGGCCCCGCGGAACGGTCCGCAGCCGGGCTGAGCGCGAAGGCCGCGCGGCGCCGGAAGACGTGGCGGCGGGTGCGCCGCAGCTGCTACGTCGCCGCGTGCCTCATGTTCATCGCGCCCGTGCTGGTGTTCGCCTACGGCTACTTCAGCTGGAAGACGCCGACCCAGGAGGACATCACCTCGCAGAAGCAGCCGGTGCAGATCAACTACTCCGACGGGAGCCGGCTGGCCACGGTCGAGGACGAGGGCTCGCGGCGAATGATCAACAGCCTCGACGACGTTTCGCCGGCCGTGCGCAACGCCACGATCTCGGCCGAGGACGACACGTTCTACAGCAACCCCGGCTTCGACGTCATGGGCATCCTGCGCTCGGCGTTCTTCCTGGTCACCGGCACCGGCAGCGGTGGCGGCTCGACCCTGACCCAGCAGTTCATCAAGCTGCACCTGGAGCTCAACGACAAGAACGCGGACTACGTCCGCAAGGTCAAGGAGATCGTCCTCGCCTACAAGATGACCCAGCAGCAGGACAAGGACGACATCCTCAAGGCCTACCTGAACACCGCCTACTACGGCCGCGGCGCCACCGGCATCACCGCTGCCTCCGAGGCGTACTTCGGCAAGTCGCCCGACCAGCTCACGCAGGAGGAAGCCGCCGTCCTCGCGGGAGCGGTGCAGCGCCCCTACGACAACGACCCGCGCGGCAACGCCGAGCAGGCGCAGGAGCGCTGGGACTACGTCACCGGACGGATGGTCGCCAACGGGTTCATGTCGGAGCAGGAACGCCAGCAGGCCTCGATGCCGCAGACGCGGGACCGCACCGAATGGCGCCAGGACAACCGGCTCACCCCGGTGCAGTCGGCGATCAAGAACCGCGTCCTCGACGAACTGGAACGCGAGGGGTACAACCAGCAGACGCTGTCGACCGGCGGCTACAGCGTGAACACCACCATCGACCCGAGGGCGCAGCAGGCCGCCGAACGCGCGGTGCAGGAGACGCTGCAGGGCGAGCCGGAGAGCGTCCGCACGTCACTGGTGGCCGTCGACCCGGAGAACGGGGCCGTCCGCGCCTACAACGGCGGCGCCACCGAGGTCGAAGGGCTCGACTACGCCAACCAGCCGCAGCAACCGGGCTCCTCGTTCAAGCCGTTCGTGGCCGCGGCCGGACTGCAGCAGGGCCAGGGCATCGGGCGCTACTACGACGGCACCGCGCCGCAGGAGATCGCCGGTACCGTCTTCGACAACTCCGAAGGCGTGTCCTGCGACGTGCCCACGCACTGCGGCGTGCGCGAAGCCATGACGAAATCGGTGAACACGCCGTTCGTGAACATGGCCACCCAGTTCGGCCCCGGCAAGGTCGCCGAGGCCGCGCACGCGGCCGGCATCCCGCAGGAGTACGGGGACCAGCCGACGCTGCAGAGTCCGAACGGCGGTGTCGACGCCGGCATCGCGCTGGGCATGTACCCGGTGCGACCGATCGACATGGCCGCGGGTTACGCGTCCTTCGCCAACGACGGCATGCGCGTCGACCCGCACATGGTGCAGTCGATCACGCACACGGTGGAGGGCGAGAAGCAGGAGATCCAGCTGCACACCGCCCAGCCGCAGCCCGCGTACGCCAGCGACCGGGCCGAGAGCAAGAACATCGCGGCGAACGTGGCCGAAACGCTGATGAACGTCGTCGACCACTCCGACCTCGGCCTCGACGGCGGCCGGCCGGTGGCGGCCAAGACCGGTACGCACCAGTTCGGCGACACCGACGACAACCAGAACGCCTGGATGATCGGCGCCACCCCGCAGATCTCCGCCTCGGTGAGCATGCTCGCCGAGGACGAGCAGGGCAGTCCGACCGCGCTGACCGACAGCTCCGGTTCGATGGTCTACGGCTCCGGACTGCCCGGCGAGGCGTGGCAGCGGTTCATGAACACCTACCACGAGGGCATGCCGATCGAGCAGTTCCCGGATGCGAAGCCCATCGGCCAGTACGCCGACGTGCCGCCATCCACTTCGGACACGAGCTCGCAGCCGCCGTCGTCCTCGAGCACCCCGCCGACGACGTCCTCGCAACAGCCGAGCGAGACCTCGCAGCAGCCGTCGGAAACGGAGAGCAGCGAACCGACCTCGTCGGACCCGCTGGACGAGAACTGCGGCATCTTCGGCTGCCCGGAGGACGGTGACGAGGAACCCGCGGGGCCGCCCGGCATGTCGCAGCAGCCGAGCCGGACCGAGCGGGAGCAGGAGTGACTCCCGCCGGCTGAGTCGGAGCGTGCGCGGCGCGTTGCACAGGGACGCGCCGCGCACAACCCGCGCGTCCACCAACCCCGTCGCGGTGGGAGGGCCTCGCCTGCCAGTAGCATCCGGGCGTGTCCACCACGCGCGAGCCCGCATCCCCCGCGGGAACCCGTCCTGCGGAGTCGTTCGTGGACGACGACTCGCTCGGGCCGCAGGAGCGGTTCGCCGCCACGTGGACGCAACCGCTCGCGGCCGCGGCCGCCCGCTTCACCGGCGGCCGCCTCGGCCGGCACGCGCAGGTCGGTCGCCAGTGGTTCTGGACCCCGCTGCGCATCATCCTGCTGCTCGCGGTGCTCACCCTCACCGCGGCCTGGCTGTTCAAGGCGCCCTGCCAGGTCACCACCGACACCGGCAGCGGACCCCAGCTCAACTGGGACGACCACCGCCAGTACTCGGCGATGTGCTACAACGACATCATCCCGCGCTACGGCATGGGCGACCTGGCCGAGCAGGGTTCCTTCCCCTACAAGACCTCGTGGGTGGAGAACCCGGGCACGCCCGAACAGCAGGTGCGCTACATGGAGTACCCGGTGATCACCGGGATGTTCCAGTGGGTCAACGCCAAAACCGCCGACGGCTGGGCCACGCTCGCCGACTTCGGCTTCCTGCCCAGCGGCCTGAGCAGCGTGCTCTACTTCAACATCAGCACCCTGTGGCTCGGCGCCGCCTGGTTGGTCACCGTCTGGGCCCTGGTCGGCCTGTGCCGCAGACGCGTGTGGGACGTGGCGCTGGCCGCGGTCTCCCCGCTGGTGTTCGTGCACGCCTTCACCAATTTCGACACGCTGGCCACCGCGTTCGCCACGACGGCACTGCTGGCCTGGGCACGCCGCCGCACCGTGCTCGCGGGAGTGCTGCTGGGACTGGGCGGTGCGGCCAAGCTCTACCCGCTGTTCTTCCTCGGACCACTGCTCGTGGTGTGCCTGCGCTCGGGCCGGCTGCGGGAAGGGCTGCGCACCACGGCGGCCGCGGTGGCCTCGTGGCTCGCGGTGAACCTGCCGATCATGCTCGCCTACCCGGCCGGGTGGTCCGAGTTCTTCCGCCTCAACAGTACGCGGCCGGCCGATCCGGACTCGCTGTACAACGCGCTGATGTACTTCACCGGCTGGGCCGGCTTCGACGGACAGCTCGCCGAGGGGCAGGCCCCGAGCGTGCTCAACGCGGTGAGCATGGTGCTGTTCGTCGTGCTCTGCCTGGGCATCGGTTGGCTCGGGCTGGCAGCACCGCAACGCCCCCGCCTGGCCCAGCTGTGCCTGCTCGTGGTCGCGGCGTTCCTGCTCACCAACAAGGTGTGGAGCCCGCAGTACTCGCTGTGGCTCGTGCCGCTGGCCGTGCTCGCACTGCCGCGGTGGCGCTTGCTGCTGGCCTGGATGGCCGTGGACGCGGCCGTGTGGGCACCGCGCATGTACTACTACCTCGGCACCGGCAACGGCGGTCTGCCGGAAGGCTGGTTCCTGGGGGCGGTGATCGCCCGCGATGCTTTCGTCGTGGCCCTGTGCGTGCTCGTGGTGCGCGAGATCCTCCGCCCGCGCACCGATGCGGTGCGGCGCGACCTGCGCGTGCCCGGCCGGCGCGTGTCGGACGCCACCGATGATCCCACCGGCGGGGTGTGCGACGGCCTACCCGACCGGGTGCGTCTGCCCTTTCCGCGGAGGGGGCGTCCGCAGCGGACCACCGCCCCGGGCCTCACCTCAACGGCGCAACGCTGAGTAACCTCCCCGGCGACACCGTTACCCGAACCGGTGTTGCCCCGTTGAAAGATCTGACAGAGTCGACACGAACCGATCGACGCCGGAGGCCCACGATGGAGCGTTCCCCACGGTCGGCGGACGGATCCGCCGGGCGGCGCACCAGGCGCACCCTTGCCACCAGCACCACAGCTGTCGCGCTCGGCGCGAGCATGTTCGCCGGTGCCGGTGCCGCCCAGGCCGACTCCTCGGGCGAGCCGCTCGTGGTGGACAGTTCGCTGGCCGTCGTCGACGCCACCGTCGGCCAACCCATTACCGTCGATCCGGCGACGATGGACTTCAAGGTCCGCCAGGCGGTCCTGCTGGCCATCCCGCTCGCCTTCGACGATGCGGACGCGGCCAGCAGCCGTTTCGCCGAACTCGATCCCATCTCGCTGGACCGGGCCCAGCAGGGCAGCACCTTCTACTCCGGCTCCGAGATCGCCGAGGCGGCCGCGCCGCACCTGGACGAGATCGGCCTGCGCGAGGACAAGGTCGAGGACGTGCGCTGGCACTTCAACAACCTCGTCAGCGGCGGCAACGGGGTCACCGTGCGCGGTGAGCAGCCAGCGGAGCCGGCGGAACCGGCGCCCGCACCGGACGACGGCGAGGAGCCCGCGCAGCAGCCGCCGTCCCAGCAACCCTCGGAACCCCCGGAATCGACGCAACCGCCCGAGCCTTCCGAACCCGCCGAGCCGCCCCAGCCGGAACCACGGCCGGAGCCCCCGCAGCAGCCCGAACCGCAGCAGCCCGAACCCGCACCACCGGCCACGGCCGAGCCGCGGTCGGACGCGCAGCTGCCCGCCTGGGCGCGCAGCGACCGGCAGGTCACGAGCATCCAGCCGGACATGAGCACCCCGCCGTCCGCGGGAGCGCTGCCCGATCTCGGTGAGCTGCTGGGCCGCGGCGGCGACGCGCCGCCCACCTCCGAGCCGGAGGTTTCGCAGGACGACGGGCCGGCCACCGACCGCCCGACCGCCGACCGCGGTGCCGCGGGCGGACAGGACCCGGCGAGCACGCAGGAGGACCGGCAGGCCGACGCGCGCGCGGCGGGTCGGGCCGAGGCGGTTCCGACGAGCGCGTCCAGCCCGAGCATCACCGCGCCGGTTGCCCTCGCCGCAGCCGCGTTGGCCGTGGTCAGCGCCGGCCTGGTGCGCACCTGGGTGCTGCGCCGGCAGTGAAGCCCCGGCCCGGGAGGGGGACGTTTCTCGAGAAAAGTCGCCGACATTTCTCGAGAAACGTCCACCCCGGGCGAGCAGACGTGGCCCCGCGACGCGGGCTGCGCATCCCGTCCTGCTAGCCTTGACGGGTTCGTCGATACGACGAGCCTCCTGCCGCGGAACGTCCGTGGCCGTGAGTCCATGGGAGGTGAATGGTCTTTATGCGTCCTTACGAGCTCATGGTCATTCTTGACCCGAGCCTCGACGAGCGAAACGTCGGCAAGTCGATGGACCAGTTCCTCGAGGTCGTGCGCAACGGCGGTGGCAGCGTCGAGCAGGTCGACGTGTGGGGCCGTCGGCGGTTGTCCTACGAGATCAACAAGCACGCCGAGGCGATCTACGTGGTGCTGGACGTCAACAGCGAGCCGGACACGGTCGCCGAGCTCGACCGCCAGCTGAACCTGAATGATTCGGTGCTGCGCACGAAGCTGCTGCGGAAGGTCGAGCCGCGCAAGTCCAAGGCCAAGAGCAAGGCCTGACGCCGGTTTCGCAGCCCGCGCAGGCGAATCCGCATCCAACTACTGGAGTTCAAAGGCCATGGCTGGTGAAACCGTCATCACGGTCGTCGGCAACCTCACCGCCGATCCGGAACTGCGCTTCACGCCCTCCGGTGCCGCGGTCGCCAACTTCACGATCGCCTCGACGCCCCGCACCTACGACCGGCAGTCCGGGGAGTGGAAGGACGGCGAGGCGCTGTTCCTGCGCTGCAACATCTGGCGGCAGGCCGCGGAGAACGTGGCCGAGTCGCTCACCCGCGGCATGCGGGTCGTGGCGCAGGGCCGGTTGCGCCAGCGCTCCTTCGAGACGAAGGAAGGCGAGAAGCGCACCGTGGTGGAGCTGGAGGTCGACGAGATCGGCCCGTCCCTGCGCTTCGCGACGGCCAAGGTGAACAAGGTCGGCCGGGGTGGTTCCTCCGGCGGCGGTGGCGGTTTCGGTGCCTCCGACGACCCGTGGGGTTCGGCCCCGCCTGCGGGCTCCGGCGGCGGGTTCAGCGACGAGCCGCCTTTCTGAGCGCGGCACCCATCGACACTTGACGACGTTTTCTCGCACAGGAGGAACAACCGATGGCCAAGGCGCCCGTGCGCAAGCCGAAGAAGAAGGTTTGCGTTTTCTGCACCGACAAGAGTGCGCCGCAGATCGACTACAAGGACACGACGCTGCTGCGGAAGTTCATCTCGGATCGCGGCAAGATCCGCGCGCGTCGAGTGACCGGCAACTGCAGCCAGCACCAGCGCGACGTGGCCATCGCCGTGAAGAACTCGCGGGAGATGGCGCTGCTGCCGTACACCTCGACCGCCCGCTGATCCGCGATACTGGACAAGGAGACACGTCGTGAAGATCATTCTGACCGCTGACGTGGCGGGTCTCGGCGAGTCCGGTGACATCGTCGAGGTCAAGCCCGGCTACGCGCGCAACTACCTGCTGCCCCGGGAAAAGGCCATCGTGGCCACACCGGGCGCGGAGAAGCAGGTGCACAACCTGCGGCGCGTCCAGGAGTCCCGCCGCGTGCGGAACCTGGAGAACGCACAGAACACGCGTGAGCAGCTGCAGGAACTCGGGGACGTCAAGCTCCTCGCGAAGGTCTCCTCGAAGGGCAAGCTGTTCGGCTCGGTCACCGCGGCCGACGTGGCCAAGGCGGTGCGCGAAGCCGGCGGTCCGACCCTGGACCGCCGCACCCTCAACCCGCGCCAGCACATGAAGTCGCTGGGCAAGTACACGGTGGACGTGAACCTGCACCCCGACGTGCAGACCACTCTGCGGGTGGAGGTCATCACCGCCAAGTGAGGCGAATCCGGTTCCGGCTGCGGCGCGGCGCGTGCTGCGGCCGGAACCGGAGCATCTCCGGCTCCGGCCGGGTTCCGCGCGTCACCGACCACTCGCTCGTGGACGAAGCAGGGTAACGATCCCCAAGGCGTCCCCAAGATGTCCCCAGGGTTGTCCACAGAGTTATCCACAGGGCGTGACCTGCGGTGTTGGCATGCGACCTGGGAATACGCGTAATCGATCCCCACCTGATCCGGTGATCCACCGAGTTGTCCCCAGAGTTGTCCACAAGCGGGTCGTGTCGGTGGGGACGCATATCCGCACGGCTCCTGCGGGTGCCCACGCGTATCGGACACCTGCCTCTCGGACATCCGGCCCCTCGGACATCCGGCCTCGCGGGCACCTGCCTCTCGGGCGCCCGGCCTCGCGGGCTCTGCGGATCGAACTCCGCCTCCCGAGGTTCTGCGGATCCCGCCCACCGGACTCCGCCCGTCGGACCGGCCTGGTGGCCCGCCCGTGAACCCCGCCCAGCGGGCCCCGGACCGAACTGCCCAGCGAACCCGCGCATGAACGCCGTGTACGCCGAACGGCTGTGTGTACTGCGCGCCCCGCCCCAGTAGCATCGCCTTCCGGCGTCTTCTGGTGATGTGCCCGCGCGGCGGAACCACTCCGCGCGGGTGCCGCGCGGAACAATGGAGTCGCACACGAGTGCGCCTCGCGAATCGGACCGCACTGCGGTTCGCCGACGCACACCCCTCGGACGCAGCTGAACTCACCCGCGGTAACGCACCTACGCCGCAAGGCACCACACCGCAAGGCACCACACCGCAAGGCACCACACCGCAAGGCACCACACCGCAAGGCACCTACGCGGCAACGCACCACGTTGGTCGGCGCGTCCGACCCGGATCGACCACGTGGCCACGACACGTCACCAGGAGGTGACCGGTTCCGGTGGCATCGCCCGACTCACCAGAGACGCTCCCCCCCGAACCGGGCGGCGACAACGGCCCCTTCGACCGCCAGCCGCCGCAGGACATCCCGGCCGAGCAGTCCGTGCTCGGCGGCATGATGCTGAGCAAGGACGCGATCGCCGACGTCGTCGAAGTCGTCCGCCCCAACGACTTCTACCGGCCCGCGCACCAGGCGATCTACGACTGCATCCTCGACCTGTACGGGCGCGGCGAACCCGCGGACGCGGTGACCGTCTCGCACGACCTCGACCGGCGCCAGCAGCTGCAGAAGGTCGGCGGAGCGCCGTACCTGCACACGCTGCTGGCCACCGTTCCCACGGCCGCCAACGCCGGGTACTACGCCGAGATCGTCGCCGAACGGGCCGTGCTGCGCCGCCTCGTCGAGGCCGGCACGCGCGTCGTCCAGCTCGGCTACCAGGGCGGCGAGGGCGCCGAGATCGACGAGGTCGTCGACCGCGCCCAGGCCGCCGTCTACGACGTCACCGAACGGCGGGTCAACGAGGACTACGCCGCGCTGGAAGACCTGCTGCAGCCGACGATGGACGAGATCGACGCCATCGCCTCGCGCGGCGGGCAGTCCCAGGGCATCCCGAGCGGGTTCGCCGACCTGGATGACGTCACCAACGGCCTGCACGCCGGGCAGATGATCATCGTCGCCGCCCGGCCCGGTGTCGGCAAGGCGCTCGCCCTGGACACACCACTTCCCACGCCGGGCGGTTGGACCACCATGGGCGAGGCCGCCGTCGGCGAGGACCTGCTCGGCGCGGACGGTTCGCCCACGCGGATCGTCGAGGCGACCGACGTGCTCACCGACCGCAGCTGCCACCGCGTCGAGTTCTCCGACGGGGCCGCCGTCACCGCGGACGCCGAACACCGGTGGGCGCTGGACGACGAGCGCGTGGTCACCACCGCCGAGCTCACCCGGCTCGCCGACGAGGCCCCGGTGATCGCCGGCCGCCCGGGGTTGAAGGTCACCGCCGTGCGCCCGGTCGGCAGCGTGCCGGTGCGCTGCGTGCAGGTCGACGCGCCCGACCGGCTCTACCAGGCCGGCCCGACCGGCATCCCCACGCACAACTCGACGCTCGGCCTGGACTTCGCCCGCGCCGCCTCCATCAAGCACAGCATGGGCAGCGTCATCTTCTCCCTGGAGATGGGGCGCACCGAGATCGTCATGCGCATGCTCTCCGCCGAGGCCCGCATCCGGCTGGCCGACATGCGCGGCGGTTCGATGAGCGACGAGGACTGGACCCGGCTGGCGCGGCGGATGAGCGAGATCAGCGAGGCGCCGCTGTTCATCGACGACTCGCCGAACCTGACGATGATGGAGATCCGCGCCAAGGCGCGGCGGCTCAAGCAGCGCCACGACATCCAGCTCGTCGTCGTCGACTACATGCAGCTGATGACCTCCGGCAAGAAGGTCGAATCGCGGCAGCAGGAGGTCTCCGAGTTCTCCCGGAACCTGAAGCTGCTCGCCAAGGAGCTGGAGATCCCGGTCGTGGCGATTTCCCAGCTCAACCGCGGTCCGGAGCAGCGCAACGACAAGAAGCCCCAACTGGCCGATCTTCGCGAGTCGGGGTGCCTCACCGGCGGCACGCGGTTGCTGCGCGCCGACACGGGCGCCGAGGTGACCTTCGACGAGCTGATGCGCACCGGCGAGCGCCCCCTGGTGTGGTCGCTCGACGAGCGGATGCGCCTGGTCCCCCGCCTGGTGACGAACGTGTTCTCCAGCGGGGTCAAGGAGGCCTTCCGCGTGCGGCTGTCATCCGGGCGGGAGATCGAGGCGACCGCGAACCACCCGATGCGCACGGTGGACGGGTGGACGCCGCTCGGCGAGCTCGGCGTGGGCGCGCGCGTGGCCGTGCCGCGGCGGACACCGGAGCCGGTGGACGCCGAGCCGATGCCGGAGCCGGAGGTCGTGCTGCTGGCGCACCTGATCGGGGACGGTTCGTACGTGCGGCGCCAGCCGATCCGCTACGCCAGCGTCGACGAGGCGAACCTGACTGCGGTGACCGATGCGGCGCAGCACTTCGGCGTGAGCGCGGTGCGCGACGAGTACGCGGCGGCGAAGGTCACCACGCTGCGCCTGCCCGCGCCCTATCGGCTCACGCACGGACGGCGCAATCCCATCGCGGCCTGGCTCGACGAGCTGGGCGTCTTCGGGCAGCGCAGCTGCGACAAGCACATCCCCGAGCGGGTGTTCCGGCTGCCGAAGGAGCAGATCGGCCTGTTCCTGCACCACCTCTGGGCCACGGACGGTTCGGTGCGTTGGGACGAGAAGTACGGACAGGGCTGGATTTACTACGCGACGACGAGTCGGCAACTCGCCGAGGACGTCACTCAGCTCCTGCTTCGTTTCGGTGTGTTCGCTCGCATCCAGACGACAAACAAGGTGAACTATCGCGCCTGTTATCACGTGTCGGTCTATGGTTCGGAAAGCCAGTTGACGTTCCTGAAGGAGATTGGCGTGCATGGGATGCGCGCGCTGAAGGCGGACGAGCTGGAAGCGCAGTTGCTGCGTATCGAGCAAGTCCCTAAGGCGGACACAGTGCCTTCGGACGTCTGGGAGAAGGTGCAACCTCTTCTCGCAGCACACGGCATGAGTAAGCATGCGCTGTGCAAGGCCGTGAATAATAATTCATACGGTGCACGGATGTTCACGGTTTCCCCGAGTCGTTCACGTCTCGGTCGGGTAGCGACCGAACTAGGTGATCAAGAGCTGCAGGACCTCACTACCAGCGATGTTTTCTGGGACGAGATCGTGGAGGTCGCCTCGCTCGGTGAGCAGCCGGTGTACGACGCGACGGTGGAGGGAACGCATAATTTCATAGCAAACTGCATAAATATGCATAACTCTCTCGAGCAGGATGCGGACATGGTCGTCCTGATCCACCGGCCGGACGCGTTCGAGCGAGACGACCCGCGCATGGGCGAGGCCGACCTGATGCTGGCCAAGCACCGCGCCGGTCCGACCTCGACGGTGACCGTGGCGCACCAGCTGCACTACAGCCGCTTCGTCGACATGGCGCAGGAGTAGCAGGCGCACCGCGTCCCGGTCGGGCCCGTCCCGAGCACTGCACCCCGCGCCCCGCGCGAGGTGCGGGCATCCCTGCGGGCAACTCGGGTGCGGGCAACTCGGGTGCGGAAGACCCGGATCCGGGTGTTCGAGAGCGCGCACGAACCGCAGTTGTCCGCCTACACTGCGGGGGCAGAGTTCTGCTGAGGCGGGTGATGGTCATGTCGTCCGGCCGCGAGCACACGATCGAGCCTGCGACGTTCCGACCCGGGCACGGGACGGAGCTGACGTCTTTCGTCGGGCGACGTGGTGCTGTCAGCGGGATCAAACGGCTGCTGTCGAATTCGCGCATGGTCACGCTGACCGGCGCGCCCGGCGTCGGCAAGACGCGGCTCGCCCGGCACGCCGCGCACGACGTGCGCAGGGCCTTCCCCGGCGGCGTGCGCTTCGTCGAACTGGCCGACCCGCCGGAGCCGACCGATGTCGCCGCCGCGGTGCTCGCCGAGCTCGAGCGGGAAGCGGGAACGGACGGGATCGCCGCGGGCGGGCACGCGTCCACAACATCCCGCTCGCCCGCCGAGGAGCCGAGCGATGCGGGGACGCGGCTGGCTCGGTACCTGTCCGGGCCGCGCGTGCTGCTCGTCCTCGACGGCTGCGAACAGCTGGTCGACGACTGCGGCGATCTCGTGCGCGACCTGCTCGCCGCGGTGCCCTCGCTGCGGGTGCTGCTCACCAGCCGCAGCCCGCTCGGCATCGCCGGCGAGCAGGTGTGGACGGTGTCGCCGCTGAGCCTGCCCGGGCTCGACCGCTCGGGCGAGATCGCCGCATCGGAGGCGGTGCGGTTGTTCACCGCGCGGGCTTCGGCCGTCTCCCCCGGTTTCACGTTGAACGCGGACAACGAGCGGCGCGTGGCCCGGGTGTGCCGCGAGCTCGACGGGTTGCCGCTGGCCATCGAGCTGGCCGCGGGTTGGATGCGCTCGCTGTCGGTGGACGACCTGCTCGAGCGCCTCACCGACCCCTACGGCCTGTTGAGCGCGGGTGCGCGGGACGCGCCGGTGCGGCACCGGTCGTTGCGGGCCGCGGTGGACGCGAGCTACGAGCTGTGCGCGTCGGTGGAGCAGACCGTGTGGGCCCGGCTGTCGGTGTTCGCCGGCGGGTTCGAGTTGGAAGCGGCCGAGGAGGTCTGCGCCGGGGACGGGTTGAGCCGTTCGGACGTGTTCAGCGCCGTGGCGGGGCTGGTGGACAAGTCGGTGCTGCAGCCGGAGCAGCAGTCCGACCGCGCCCGGTACCGGTTGCTGCGCACGATCGGTGCGTACGGGCGCCACCGCCTGGGGGCGGGGCCGGTGCGCGAACGGCTGCGGCGGCGGCACCGGGACTACTACCTGCGCCTGGCCGAGGACGTCGACGTGGCCTGGCTCGGGCCGAACCAGGTGGAGTGGCTCGGTCGGTTGCGCTCCGACCGGGGCAACTTCGACGCGGCGCTGGACTACAGCGTGACCGAACCGGGCGAGTCCGACGAGGCGCTGCGGCTGGCGGCGGCGCTGTGGTTCGCCTGGATCGCCGGCGGGGACCTGCGCGCCGGTTGGGAGTGGTTGTCCCGGGCGTGGGAGGCGGCCGACGAGCCGAGTTCCCCGGGGGACGCGGTTGCGCTGCGCGCGGCGGCGGTCGCGGCGCTGATCGCGGTGCTGTCCGGGGACGTCGCGGCGGGCGGGCAGGCGTGCGAGCGGGCCGGCGCTGTGGGGGCGACCGATGCCGACCTGGCGCAGGTCACGGGGCTCGCGGCGCTGTTGCGGGGGGATGCCGAGGAGGCGTGGGGGTGGTTGTCGCTCGCCGTGTCGCGCTCCGGGGAACGCGCGGTCAGCGGGGCGTTGGGGATGCCGAACCTCGCGTTGGCGGCGGTGGTGCGCGGTGAACCGGGGCGGGCGCGCGAGCTGTGCGAGCGGTGCCAGGAGTGGTGCGCCGAGCACGGTGAGCTGTGGTGCTGGTCGTGGGCGGATGTGGTGCTCGGTCTGGTCGAGTGGTCGGTGGGTGACGTGGCTGCGGCGTTGACGCGGCTGCGGGAGGCGCTGCGGGTGAAGTACCTGTTCCGGGACGTGCTCGGCATCGTCACCTGCTTGGAGGCCGTGGCCTGGGTGGAGGCCGCTCGCGGGCGGGCCGTGCGGGCGGAGCGGCTGTTCGCGGCGGTGTCCGAGTTGGCTCCGGTGCCGGGTGGTTACCCGTTCGCGCTGGCGGAGTTCCGGGCGTGGCGCGCGGAGGCGGTGGGACGGGTGCGTGCGGCGCTGCCGGAGCGGGATCGGGCTTCGGCGGCTGAGCGGGGTGCTCGGTGCACGGTGGACGAGGCGGTGCGCTTCGCCCTGGGCGGTCGGCAGGGCGGTGCCGGGGCGGAGGTTCCGGCGCAGTTGACGCCGCGGGAGCGGGAGGTCGCGCGGTTGGTGGCGCGGGGCCTGTCGAACCGGGAGATCGCCGAGCGGCTGGTGATCGCCAAGCGCACTTCGGACAGCCACGTGGAGCACATCCTGGCGAAGCTGGGGTTCACCTCCCGCGCGCAGATCGCGGCGTGGGTGGCCGAGCAGCGCATCGAGGCCTGAAGCGTCTCGGTAGGGATATCGGTACTTCGACCGGTTCCGCTGCGCGGGTGGTCGGCGCGAGTGTGGAGGTATCCGGCGATGCCGGGTTCCACGTCCCGAAAGGCGGCACCGCTGCTGGCCGCGCGGGCGGCGCGCGTGCTCCGGCGCGCGTTCCGGTCACCGCGACCGGCCGGGTGCCCTGCTGCGTGCGAGGAGGTACGTGCTCGACCACTGGCCGAGCGGCGGTACCTGCCCCAGCCGTTCCGCCGCCGGCCGTCCTGACAGCGGGGTGGATGCGCAGTGTCGCGAGGGCGATGACGGGAATCGCCACATCCGCCCCGCTGTTCCCCTGTCCGCCCCCCCCACGTCGGCACCACTGCCGGTGCGGCGGTTCGTTGCGGTGCCGTCGGCTGCCGTTCGGTGCAGGATGGGGGCATGGCGAGTGCGAACGGGTTGTCCCGGCCGCGGAGCCGGGCGTGGATCGCGGGCGTGTGCGTCGGTTTGGCCGAGCGCTTCGACGTGTCACCGGGTCTGGTGCGGTTGCTCTTCGTGGTGTCGTGCGCGTTGCCGGGTCCGCAGGTCCTGCTGTACGTGCTGCTGTGGTTGGCCATCCCCCGAGGGCGCTGACAACAGCGGCACTTGGGACAGCGCGCTTGGGTACAGCGGCCCCTGGGACAGCGGCCCTTGGGGTAGCGGCGCTGAAACAGCGCCGGCCGGTCAGCGCCGGACTGGTCACCACCGGGGCGGTTGGCGAAGCCGGTCAGCGCTGGGCCGGTCAGCGCTGGGCGTGCGCGTCGAGGACGTGGCTGATCGCCGAGGTGACCTTGGCCGCGAACGGCAGGTTGAGGGCTTCGTCGGGCACGTGCGCGTTGCTGCCCGGGCCGAGCGCGCCGGTGACGACGAACTGCGCGTTCGGGTAGGTGCGCTGCAGCAGGCCCATGAACGGGATGGACCCGCCGAGGCCCATGGTGCGCCAGTCGGCTCCGAACACGTCGCTGGCGGCGTTGTCGAGGGCGGTGCGCAGCCACGGTTGCAGGTCGGGCGCGTTCCAGCCGAGGCCGGATTCGGTGTGGCCGAAGGTGACGTGCGCGCCGTGCGGCACGTCGGTGGCCAGCGCGTCGGTGATGGCTCGCAGCGCCGCGTCCGGGTCGGCGGTGGGCGGCAGGCGGAAGCTGAGCAGCAGCGTGGTGTACGGCCGCAGCACGTTGCCCGCGTCGACGGGCGGCGGCAGTCCGTCGGCGCCGGTGACGGACAGGGTGGGCCGCCAGGTGTTGTTCAGGTTGAGCTCTGCTTCGTCCTCGGTCACCGGGTGCACGCCGGTGGGCAGGGTGATGGCGTCGCGGACGAGTCCGGGGGCGGCTTCGACGGCGGCGCGGGCTTCGGCGGCGCGGTCGTCCGGGATGGCGACGTTGAGTTCCGGCAGCAGCAGTTCTCCGGTGGTGGAGTCCTCGATGCGGTCGAGCAGTTGGCGCAGCACGCGGAAGGAGCTGGGCACGATGCCGCTGGCGGTTCCGGAGTGCTGTCCGGCGTCGAGCACGCGGACGGTGACTTCGACCTGGGCGAGGCCGCGCAGCGAGGTGGTCAGCCACAACCGGTCGTAGTCGCCCGCGCCGGAGTCGAGGCAGACGACGAGGCTGACGTCGCCGAGCCGGTCGGCGAGGTGCTCGAGGTAGGCGGGCAGGTCGGGGCTGCCGGATTCTTCGCCGGTTTCGAGCAGCACGACGCAGCGCTGGTGGGCGCCGCCGTGGGTGCGGACGGCTTCGACGGCGGTCAGCGCGGCGTAGCCGGCGTAGCCGTCGTCGGCGGCGCCGCGGCCGTGCAGGTGCTGGTCGCGGACGACGGGGGTCCACGGGTCGAGGCCGTCGGACCAGCCGCCGGCCGGGGGCTGCTTGTCGAGGTGGCCGTAGAGCAGCACGGTTTCCTCGCCGGTGGCGCCGTGCGCGGGGACGTCGATGAGCAGCAGCGGGGTGCGCCCGGGCAGGCGCACCACGTCGATGGCGAGGCCGGGCAGGTCGCGTTCGCTCGCCCAGCGGCGCAGGTGTTCGACGGCCGCGTCGAGGTGTCCGTTGGTTTCCCAACGGGGGTCGAACGCGGGCGAGACGGCGGGGATGCGGACGAAGTCGGACAGGCTCGGCAGGACGTCCGCGTCCCAGGTGCTCTGCACGGTGTTGTTCAGCGCTGCGTGGTCCACGCCGCGATCCTATGCCCGCGCCGCGGAGCGCGTCGCCGCGATGTTTCGGCGAGCCGCCGCGGCTGTGGATGCGGTGCGTCGTCAGTTCGTGATGGCGGTGGGGACGATGGCCGCGGCCATGGTGGTGGTGATCGTGCTGTCGATGTGCTCGGGCAGGTTCTCGGCTTTCGCGACGGAGCGCAGCGTGGCCGCTTCCGCGCGGTCGAGGCCGAGGGAGTGGCCGATTCCCGCGCGTTGGACGAGGGCGCACAGCAGTGCGGTGCGGTCGTCGATGCTGTCGGGGTGGGCCAGGGCGGTGCGGATGTCGTTGATGAGCCGGTTCCGGCTGCTTTCGTCCGGGTAGTAGCGGTCGTCGGGGATGAGCCCGAGGAACCGCCTGGGCACGTGCCGCAGCAGGCCGTTCTCCACGAGGTTGTGCCGGTGCGTGCGCAGGGTGCGTGCGCGGTTGGCCAGCCACCAGGAGAGGTCGGTGGTTTCGGCGCCGTTCTTGGTGCGTCCGGCCAGTTCGGTCACGACCGCGTCGAGCCAGGGCAACCCGGTGCCACCGGTGTCGTGCAGGGCGAGGTCGTGCCCGGTGCGGCGGCGGTGCAGGGTGATGCGTCCGCGCAGCACGAGTTCGCCGATCTGGGCGGCGGCGACGGTGCTGTCGGCGGCCGGGCTCAGGTATTGCGCACCGTTGGGTTTGTGCAGCAGCAGCGCGATCTGGTCGGCGACGGTGGGGAAGTCGTGGCTCACGCGCACAGTATGCGTCGTGGTGCGCGCACGCGGTAGTCGTTGCAACGGCGATGGTCCAGTGCGCGTTAGTCGGATCTCCATTGCTTTGATGACCTGCGGATTCGCCGTGCTCGGCGGGAACTTACGGTGGCGTGGCCGAACCGTTCCGGACGAACGGTTGGTGTGGCAGGCCTCACGGAAGCGGCCGTTTTCGTGTAAGGATGGCGGAAAGCGATCCAGCCCCGGATCGTCCTGCGGAGGGCCCACAGGTCGCCTCCGCCGGCGGTGCGGGGATGTCGGAACGGTCGCCACAAGCGGCCGGACGACGTGAGTTGAGGAGGCAGCATGTCCCCCGAACACTGGACGCGGGACGGCACCGCCGATCCCGGAAGTTCCGGCCCACCTGCCGCAACCGCAGCAGTGCCCACAGGGGAGCAGGTGATCGCCGGTTTGCGGGCGACGAGCGAAGGCGGAGCTGATCTCGTGCAGCTCCTGACACCGGAAGGCCAGCGGGTCACGCCGAGCGACTGGAGCTTGGACGTGTCCGCGGACGAGCTGCGCGGGCTGTACCGCGACATGGTCCTGGTCCGCCGGTTCGATGTGGAGGGCAATGCGCTGCAGCGCCAGGGCCAGTTGGGCATCTGGGTGCCGCTGCAGGGGCAGGAGGCCGCGCAGATCGGTGCGGGCCGCGCGCTGGGGCCCTCCGACATGGCGTTCCCGAGCTACCGCGAGCACGGCGTGGCCTGGTGCCGCGGCATCGACCCGACGGAGCTGCTGGGCATCTTCCGGGGCGTCGACCACGGCGGCTGGGACCCGCTCGAGCGCGGCATGCACCTGTACACGATCGTCATCGGCAACCAGTGCGTGAACGCCGCCGGCTACGCCATGGGGCAGCGCTTCGACGGGCGCGTCGGCGACGACGAGGGCGAAGCGACGATGGCCTTCTTCGGTGACGGCGCGACGAGCCAGGGCGATGTGCACGAGGCGATGGTGTGGGCCTCGGTGTACGACGCGCCGGTGGTGTTCTTCTGCCAGAACAACCAGTGGGCGATTTCCGAGCCGGTGGAGCGGCAGACGCGTGCTCCGCTGTACCACCGGGCCAGCGGTTACGGCTTCCCCGGTGTGCGGGTGGACGGCAACGACGTGCTGGCGTGCCTGGCCGTGTCGCGGTGGGCGCTGCGGGAGTGCCGCCAGGGCAACGGTCCGCTGTTCGTCGAGGCGGTCACCTACCGCATGGGTGCGCACACGACCTCGGACGACCCGTCGCGCTACCGGATGGCCGACGAGTCGGAGGCGTGGAAGTTGAAGGATCCGATCGAGCGGCTGCGGGTGCACCTGACGCGGGAGCACCTGGCCGGTCAGGAGTTCTTCGATTCGGTGCAGGCCGAGTCGGACGAGTTGGCGGAGCGCTTCCGGGACCATTGCGCGCGGTTGCCGGACCCGCCGCCGGAGCGCATGTTCTCGCAGGTGTACGCCCAGGAGAGCCCGCGCGTCGCGGAGCAGCGGGAGCAGTACCTGAACTACCTCGCCGGGTTCGCCGATGCCGAGGTGACGTCGGGAGGTGGTCGGTGATGGCCGCGCCGGCGACGGGGGCGCAGCCGCAGGCGGTCGCTGCGCAGCAGACGGTGACGATGGCGAGGGCGTTGAACATGGCGTTGCGCGCGCGGATGGAGGCCGATCCGCGCGTGCTGGTGATGGGTGAGGACGTCGGCCAGCTGGGCGGTGTCTTCCGCATCACCGACGGGCTGCACAAGGACTTCGGCGCGCAGCGCGTGCTGGACACGCCGCTGTCCGAGTCGGGGATCGTGGGCACGGCGATCGGGCTGGCCATGCGCGGCTACCGCCCGGTGTGCGAGATCCAGTTCGACGGGTTCATCTTCCCCGGATTCGACCAGATCGTGTCGCAGTTGGCGAAGCTGCGGTTCCGCACGCAGGGCAAGGTGCCGATGCCGGTGGTGATCCGGGTGCCGTTCGGCGGCGGCATCGGTGCGGTGGAGCACCACTCGGAGTCGCCGGAGAGCCTGTTCGCGCACGTGGCCGGGTTGAAGGTGGTGGCCTGTTCGAATCCGGTGGACGCCCACTGGATGTTGCAGCAGGCGATCGATTCGGATGATCCGGTGCTGTTCTTCGAACCGAAGCGCCGCTACTACGAGAAGGCGGAGCTGGACACGTCGGTGCGGCCGGCGCCGCTGGAGTCGGCGCGGGTGCTGCGTTCGGGGACGTCGGCGACGCTGGCGAGCTACGGGCCGATGGTGCGCACGTGCCTGGACGCGGCGTCGGCGGCCGCGGAGGAGGGCACCGAGCTGGAAGTGGTGGACCTGCGGTCGCTGTCGCCGCTGGACCTCGAGCCGGTGTTCGCGTCGGTGCGGCGCACGGGGCGTTTGGTGGCCGTGTCCGAGGCCCCTGCCGAGTCGTCGGTGACCTCGGAGGTGTGTTCGCTGGTGCAGCAGCACTGCTTCTACTCGCTGGAGGCCCCGGTGCTGCGGGTGACCGGTTTCGACACGCCGTACCCGCCGAGCAAGGCCGAGGACGGCTACCTGCCGGATCTCGACCGGGTGCTCGCGGCCGTCGACGAGGCTTTGGCCTACTGAAGGGGAGGGGCATGATCAAGCGTTTTCCGCTGCCCGACGTGGGCGAGGGGCTGACGGAAGCGGAGATCCTCGGCTGGCGGGTGAGCCCCGGTGACGAGGTGAGCGTCAACCAGACGATCGTGGAGATCGAAACGGCCAAGGCCACGGTGGAGCTGCCGTGCCCGTGGCAGGGCGCGGTCTCCGAGCTGCTGGCCGAACCGGGCCAGACCGTCGCGGTGGGTGCGCCGATCGTGGCGATCGACGTGGCCGGGGACGCGGCCGAGGAGGAGTCGGCTTCCGCGGGCTCCGCCGAGGAGGATCCGGCGAGCGCGGGCGGGGGCAACAACGGTTCGGTGGCCACGCTCGTCGGTTACGGGCCGCGGGATGCTTCGACGAAGCGCCGGCCGCGGAAGAAACCCGGTGTGGACGCGGCGTCTGCGGGCGCGGAGTCTGCGGGCACGGCCTCCGCCGACGGGTCCGCCGGCGGCACCGGTGGTGCCGCGGCCGAGTCCGGTGTGGCGACCGCGCCTGACGGGACGGATCCCGGCGGGACGGGGTCTGGCGGGGCGGATGTCGCCTCGGCGCAGTCGGCGCAGGAGGTGCCGCTGGCGAAACCTCCGGTGCGCAAGCTCGCCCGCGATCTGGGCGTGGATCTGCGGCGGGTGGCCGGTTCGGGTGCGGGCGGTGTGATCACCCGCTCGGACGTCCAGGACGCCGCTGCTGCTGCCGCCGCTGCTCCTGCCGAGTCCGCGGCGACGGGCGCGGCCGAGTCCGCTGTGGACTCCGAGCGGCGCGAGCACCGGGTTCCGATCAAGGGCGTGCGCAAGGCCACTGCACAGGCCATGGTGGACAGTGCGTTCACCGCGCCGCACGTCACCGAATTCCTCACGGTGGATGTGACCGAGTTGATGCGGCTGCGCGAGCGGTTGCAGGCGCGGTCGGATTTCGCCGGGGTGAAGCTCACGCCGCTGGCTTTCGCGGCGAAGGCGGTGTGCCTGGCGCGCACGCGCACGCCGGACGTGAACGCCGCGTGGGACGAGCAGGCCGGTGAGATCGTGTACAAGGACTACGTGAACCTGGGGATCGCCGCGGCGACCCCGCGGGGGCTCGTGGTGCCGAAGGTGCGCGATGCCGACCGGATGTCGCTGGCCGAGGTGGCGCGGGCCGTGCAGGAGCTGACCGAGACCGCGCGGCAGGGCGCGACCAGGCCGGAGGACATGCTCGGCGGCACGTTCACGATCACCAACGTCGGCGTTTTCGGGGTGGACACGGGCACGCCGATCATCAATCCGGGTGAGTCGGCGATCCTCGCGCTCGGCGCGGTCCGGGAAATGCCGTGGGTCGTGGACGGGGCCGTGGTGCCGCGCCGGGTGTGCCAACTGGCGCTGAGCTTCGACCACCGGGTGGTCGATGGCGAGCAGGGTTCGCGGTTCTTGGCCGATGTGGGCGCGTTGCTGTCCGACCCCGGGGTGGCGTTGGCGTACTGAGGCCTGCTGGAGCGACTGCCGCTCGCTCCGCGAAGCTGCCCGGTTTCCGGTGCGGTGACCGAAAGGCCGGTCGCCGCACCGGAAATCTTCGCGCTCGGTAATGTGTGTGATAACACATGTGCGGGATGCGCGGTGCCGGAGCATCCGAAACTAGTTCGTGACGCTCACGAACAGTGGAGGAGGTTCGCGGTGACCGCGCAGCAACACGAGCAATGGGACATCGTGCACAGCGTCGGCCTCACGGCAGTGGCCGTGGCCGCAGGTCGCGCACTCGAAACCGCACGCCCCGACGGCTTGATCGTCGACCCGTACGCCGCGGACCTCGTTCGCGCGGCGCAGGCCCCGGTGGAGATGCCGCTCGACCCGGGCGAGATCCCGAACGATTCGGACAACTCGCTCATCTGGCGGTTCCTCTCCGACCACATGGGCCTGCGCACCCGCTTCCTCGACAGCGTCTGCGAACGCGCCTCCGCAGGCGGTGTCAAGCAAGCGGTCGTCCTCGCCGCCGGACTGGACGCTCGCGCGTTCCGCCTGGAGTGGCCGGAGAAGGCCGCGGTGTACGAAGTGGACCAACCTGCCGTGCTGGACTTCAAGGACCGGGTGCTCGACGAACTCGGCGTCGCCCCGGCCTGCGAGCGCACCAGCGTGCGCGCGGACCTGCGCGCGGACTGGCTCAGCGAGCTCACCGAGGCGGGTTTCGACCCGCAGCAGCCGACGCTCTGGCTGGCCGAGGGGCTGCTGCCGTACCTGCCCGCGGAGGCCGAGCAGCGGTTGCTGCAGATCATGCACCGCTGCTCCGCACCCGGCAGCGTCATCGCCGTCGAGGGCGGCTCGCCGAGCGCGTGGCAGAACGAACCGGAGTTCCAGCGCGTCTCCGAGTCGTTCGGCATCGACATGAACGAGCTGCTGCACGACGACGACCGCGCGGCCCCCGACACGCAGCTGGCCGAGCTCGGCTGGCAGACCGGCCGCACCACGGTCGGCGAACTCGGGCGCGACGCTGAGCGCGATGTGAGCGGGACCGTGGCCAGGGTGGCCGACGCCCACTACTTCGTCACCGCGGAGCTGCCGGGCTGACCCCCCCGTCTTCCCGAGCCGCCTTCCCGAGCCGTCTTCCCGAGCCCCGGGCGGCGCCCGCCGAGACAGCCCCGGGCAGCGGCACACCCCCGGCTGCACCCGGTAACCGCCCGAGCTAGCGGATCACCCCACCTGACCAGGGGTTTGTACTTTTCTCGAGAAAAGTCGGCGACTTTTCTCGAGAAAAGTACACCACCTCGACCGGGTGAGGTGCTTGCGTAGCGGGCGGGCGGTGAGGCAGGGCGACGAGGGCGGTCAGCGGTCGTGGCGTGCGCGCAGCGATCCCGCCGGCGCGGCGCTACGCTGCGGAGAAGCCGTTGCGGAAGAACCGCTGTGGAGAAGCCGCTGTGGAGAAGCCGCTGCGGAGGGAACAGCTGAGAGGGGAGCGCACCATGGGGTCTCGGCTCAATCCGTATCTCACTTTCGACGGCACCACGCGGCAGGCGATGGAGTTCTACCGGGAGGTCTTCGGCGGGAGGCTGGACATGAGCACGTTCGGCGAGTTCGGCGTCGGGCGCGACGCCGAGGCGGACAAGATCATGCACGCCATGCTCGACACCGACCTCGGGTTCGCGCTCATGGCCTCGGACCTTCCGGAGGGTATGGAGCTCAGGCCGGGCGACAACATCGCCATAGCCGTCAACGGCGACGACGTTGCCGAGCTGCGCGGTTACTGGGAACGGCTCGTCGCGGACGGCGCGGTCACGATGCCCCTGGAGAAGCAGGTGTGGGGTGACGAGTTCGGCATGTGCACCGACCGGTTCGGCATCCAGTGGATGATCGACATCGGCGTGGGCGAGCAGCCGGCCACGTCCTGATCGTCCGCTGCGGAAGCATCGACCCGCCCCGAGCGGGGGCACCGGCTGAAGCCGGAGTTCGGGACGCTGCTGCTCGATCAACCCCCGGAGCAGGTGCCTGTGGAACAGGTGTCCCGGAACAGGTCCCCGGAACGCTCTCCAGCGGTCGCGTACCCGGTCGTCGCGGCCTGCTCGCGCCGTGCGCTGCCCGCGGCTGCGGTGGTGGTTGCCCCGCGGTCACGCGCAGCGGTGGAAGGGACCACCGGGTGTGCCGGCGCGGGGCGAGACCTGCCGGGAGCGCCCGCTCAGGGGTGCCTGCCCGGCAGGTTCAGCTGCGAGGCCGCGGGCCGGTGCTGGTCACCGGCCCTCCTTGCGGCGGCGGCCGCCCTTGCGCGACGCGGATCCGTCCTGCGCCTGCTCCTGGGCCTGCTGGGCTTGCCCTTGCTGGGCCTGCTCGTGTTGGCCCTGCTCGTGCCCGGCCCGTTCGTGTTGGCCCTGCTCGTGCTGGGCTGGTTCGTGCTGGGCCTGTTCTTGCTGGGCCGGCGGGTCCTCTTCCGGGGCCTGCTCGGTCGGTTCCGCGGCGAGGCTGAGCTCGGGCCCGGCAGAGGGCTCCGCCTGCTCCGCGGTGCTGGACTCGGGCTGCGCCGCGGTGCTGGACTCGGGCTGCGCCGTTGCCGCGGTTTCTCCGCTGTCGCTCAGGAACCCGAAGGCGTGCTCCGTGAAGTCGTGGACGTCGATCTCCGGGAGCTCGCCGAGCTCCTCGTTGATCTCCTGGAAGATCGGGGTTTCCGAGTCGGGGATGGTCTGCACGCTTCGCCCTCCCGTGTCGCTTCGCACGCTGCACCGAGCCCGCGAACGCGTCGCGAGTCCCGGCCGCCGAGTCCGGGCCACGCTGCCCGGCTCGGATGACGCGGTGGCCGCAGGGGCCACGTCACCGCATGGGCACCTCATCGATCACCGCATGGGTCACGTCATGGTGACGCGCACGGACGTTCGGCGTGACGCGACACCCTTGAACTCACTCGGTCGAGTGAGTGAGCAGTTTGTGCGTACGCGATCGCACAAGCCCAGGGCATGATGCAATCTCACGTCGTCGCTCGCTTGGCGGTTGTGCGATTCGGCACCGTGTCAATCAACACGTAACACACCGTTCACCCGCCGGTGCCCTGGGCGAACGCGCAGGAGAGCCGGCGCAGGAGGACCCGGCGCAGGAAGGATCAGCGCAGGAAGATCCAGGCGCAGGCGGGTGCGAGGGGCCGTGCCGCGACGGCGACCCGGGTGCGAGCACCCGACGCGCCGTCGCAGGCCGGCGAGCGCGCGGAGCTCCGGTCAGGCGATGTGCCGACCGGACAGAGCCCGGGCGATGACCAGCTGCTGGATCTGCTCGGTGCCCTCGAAGATGTCGTAGACCTTCGCGTCCCGGTGCATCCGCTCCACCGGGTATTCGCGGGTGTAGCCGTTGCCGCCGAGGATCTGGATCGCCCGCTCGGTCGCCCACGTGGCCACGCGCCCGGCCTTGAGCTTGGACATGGAGCCTTCGCCGTGCTGGAAGCCCTCGTTGCGGCCCTGCCAGGCCGCCCGCCACACCAGCAAGCGCGCCGCGTCGATCTCCGTGCGCATGTCGGCGAGGGTGAACGCGATGGACTGGTTGTCGATGATCGGGCGGCCGAAGGTCTCGCGCTGGCCGGCGTAGTCGAGCGCGTGCTCGTAGGCGGCGCGGGCGATGCCGAGGGCTTGCGCCCCGACCGCGGGCCGGGACAGCTCGAAGGTCTTCATCGCCGCCTGCTGGGAGGCGCGGTTCCCCTCGCGGGCCCGGGCGATCCGCTCGTCGAGCTTCTCCTTCTCCCCGAGCAGGCACCGGCCGGGGACGCGCACGTCGTCGAGGAAGACCTCCGCGGTGTGCGAGGCGCGCAGCCCGTGCTTGCGCAGCTTGCCGGGCGAGCTCAGCCCCTTCGTGCCCGGCGGGACGACGAACGCCGCCTGCCCGCGCGAGCCGAGCTCGGGATCCACCGCGGCCTGCACGACGTGCACGTTGGCGATGCCGCCGTTGGTGGCCCAGGCCTTCTGGCCGTTGAGCACCCACTCGTCGGTGGCCTCGTCGTAGACCGCGCGGGTGCGCATCGCCGACACGTCCGAGCCCGCACCGGGTTCGGAGGAGCAGAACGCGGCGACCTGCGGTTCGTCCTCGTCGCCGTAGCACTGCGGCACCCATTCGGCGAGCTGGTCGGGCGTGCCGGCGGCGAAGATGCCGGCCACGGCCAGCGTGGTGCCGAAGATGGCCATGCCGACACCCGCGTCGCCCCAGAACAGCTCCTCGTTCGCGATCGGCAGGGACAGCCCGGTGTCGTCGGCCCAGAACGTGGCCAGGGATTCGAAACCGTAGAGGCCGATCTTGGCGGCCTCCTGGATGACGGGCCAGGGGGTTTCCTCGCGTTCGTCCCACTCCGCGGCGGCGGGGCGGATCGTCCGCTCGGCGAACCCGTGCACCCATTCGCGCAGGTCGCGCTGCTCTTCGCTGAGTTCGAGGGAGAAGCTCATCGTCGTGCTACGCCTTCGGGATCTGGAACAGTTTCGTCAGGCCGGCGGCGAACCCGAGATCCCCGGCGACCTTGAGCTTGCCCTTCATGAACAGGGCGGGCGGCGAGGCGTTGCCGGAGGCCAGTTTCAAGAAGTCGGTGCCGCCGAGGGTGATCGTCGCGCGCGGTTCGTGCTGCGGTTCGCGGTTGACCGTGCACTGCCCGGCGCTGAGCACGCACTCGTAGCGGCGGTGCTCATCGGCCGAGGGCGGGCCGATGCGCCAGCGGATGACCGCCTCGGTGTTCGCGCCGGCCTTGTCGGCGCGGTAGTGCTCGCTCATGCGCCGGAAGACCTCGTCGAGGATCCGGTCGGCGAGTTCGGGGTGCGCCATGACCGCGTCGATCTGCTCGGTCGAGGCGCGGGAGATGAGGCGGGCGAACTGCTCGGGGGAGAGCGCGCTGAGGTCGACGTCGGCGTTGTCGCGGGCGGCTTCGGAGGCGGCTTGCAGCAGGGCGACGAACCGTTCCTGATCGACCTGGCGGGGGTCGAGGTCGCCGAGGGCGGTGATCGGATCGGTTTCGTTCATGACCACCTCCATTGTCTACTCGTGAGTAATACTACTTTTGAGTAGGTTGACGCGCAAGGGTGGCTCGAGATCCGATGAGCAGCAGCTCGCGCAGCACCCTGTGCTGCTGAGAACTGTGCTGCTGCGAACTGCGCTGCTGCGAACATGTCGCCACCGCGGTGCGGCGCCCCCCGGGACGACGACCCGCGCGCCGAACGAACGAGGTGAGATGTCCGAACACGCCGAACGGACCAGGCCCCGCACTCGCCGCCTGCCGCGCGAGGTGCGCGAACGCCAGATCCTGGACGCGGCGGTGCACGTGTTCGCCACGCGCGGCTACCACCCCGCGTCGATGGACGAGATCTCGGAGAGCGCGGGCGTGTCCAAGCCGATGCTCTACTCCTACCTCGGGGCCAAGGACGAGCTGTTCCTCGCGTGCCTGCGCCGCGAAGGCGCCCGCCTGACCGAGGAGATCCATTCCGCGGTCGACACCGAGCTGGACGCGGCCGAGCAGCTCTGGCGCGGCCTGCGCACCTTGTTCGAATACGTGCGCGACGATCCCGACGGCTGGACCCTGCTGCGGCGGCAGACCAACGCCCAGGGCGATCCGTTCCTCGCCGAACTCGCCCAGTGGCGCCAGAACATCGTCCGGCTCATCGCCGAGATGCTCTCCCGCGCCACCGAAGGCGGCGCCACCCCGCGCAGCACCGACCAGCTCGAACCGTTCTCGGCCGCGCTGGTCGGGGCCAGCGAATCCCTCGCGAACTGGTGGTTCGAACACCCCGAGCACACCGCCGACGGCATGGCGCGCAGGTTGATGAACATGGTGTGGATGGGATTCGGCGATCTCGTCCAGGGCAACTACTGGGAGCCGGGAACGGGCGCGTGAACCGCCGCACCTCGGAGGCGTCGCCGCTCCGGCAGCGACTTCAGGACCGCGAAGTCCCCGTCAGGTGTGGTTTTCCGGAGCGCGAGTACACGCCGAAGTCGAAACCGCCCTCCTGCTCCCGTGCCGCGAAGTCCACCGTGGACGGAATCGTGAGCGGTTTGCCGAACTCCACCGATACCGTGCCGGTCGACGACGCGCGCCCCTGCAGCGAGGCCAGGCACCGCGCCAGCGTCCACATGCCGTGCGCGATCGCCCGGTTGAAGCCGAAGGCCTTCGCGCTGAGCGGGTGCAGGTGGATCGGGTTGCGGTCACCGGAAACCGCCGCGTAGCGCCGGCCGATGTCGCCGGGCACGCGCCACTGCTCCGCCGGCTCACCCGGGTCGGTCGGCGCCTTCCCGGTGCGTTCGCCGGACCCGCCGCCGCGGCGCAGGTACGTGCTGCGCTCGGACCAGACGAGTTCGTCGTCCACAGTGGTCTCGGTGCACACGTCGAACTGCGTGCCCTTGGGGTGCGGGCGCTCGTTGTCCACCCGCACGCGTTGCGTGGGCAGTTCGGTGACCTTCAGCGGCCGGAACTGCTCGATGGTGTTGGCCACGTGCACCAGCCCGACCAGCGGGTGCGGGAACCCGCGATCGGTCATCAGTTGCACCGACAGCGGAAACGACAGCACGTGCGGGTAGGTCGCCGGGACCTCGTCGCGCACGCCGAAACCGCAGACCCGGTTGTAGGCGGCCAGGTGATCGAGGTCGATCGGCACCTCGCGACGCACGTACTCCGTGTCCGGCAGGCCGCCGCCGCGGCGGATCGGCGTGGTGGCCGCGGCTTTCGCGTACAGCGCGGCCAGGTTCGGGGCTTTCGTCAGTTCGGGCACGTCACGCTCCCAGCAGGCTCTGTCCGCACACGCGCACGAGGTTGCCGTTGACCCCGGCCGAGGCCGGGTGGGCGTACCAGGCCACGGTCTCGGCCACGTCCACCGGCAATCCGCCCTGCGACATGCTGTTCATCCGGCGTCCGGCTTCGCGCACCACCAGCGGGACGGCCGCGGTCATCTTCGTTTCGATGAAACCGGGGGCGACGGCGTTGATCGTGGCGCGGCGCTGCGCGGCGCGTTCGCCGTGCGCGCGGACGTAGCCGAGCACGCCGGCCTTCGACGCCGCGTAGTTCGCCTGGCCCACGTTGCCGGCGATACCGGCGACCGAGGACACGCCGATGATGCGCCCGTCGGCGCGCAGCGGCGAGTCCTCGGCGGTGAGCAGCTTCTCGTTGATGCGTTCCGGAGCGGTGAGGTTGACCCGCAGCACCGCGTCCCACTGCTCGCGGGTCATGCGCTTGATCGTCTTGTCCCGCGTGATGCCCGCGTTGTGCACCACCACGTCCAGCCCGCCGTGCCGCTCGGTGAAGTGCTCGGCGATGTGCTGCGGCGCGTCCTCGGCGGTGATGTCCAGCTGCAGCGCGGAACCGCCGACCCGGTTGGCCACGGTGGCCAGTTCGCCGCCCTGGGCGGGCACGTCCAGGCACACCACGTGCGCCCCGTCGCGGGCCAGCGTCTCGGCGATGGACGCGCCGATGCCGCGGGAGGCGCCGGTGACCAGGGCGGTCCTGCCGCGCAGCGGTGCCTCGTCGGTGAGGTCGCCGGCCACCTCGCCGCGGGCGCCGACGCGGACCACCTGGCCGGAGACGTAGGCCGAGCGCGCCGACAGCAGGAACCGCGCGGTCGAACCGATCGCGTTCTCCCCGCCCGCGGAGACGAGCACGAGCTGGGCCGTGGCGCCGCCGCCGATCTCCTTGCCGACGGTGCGCACGAAGCCTTCCAGCGCGCGCTGGGCGGTGGCCGCGCGGGCGTCGTCGAGCTCCTCGGGCGGCGTGCCGAACACGATGACGCGGCCGCAGCGCTGCACCTGGCGGATCGCCTCGTGCACGAACTCGTACAGCTGCCACAGGTCCTCGCTGGCCGCGATGCCCGTGGCGTCGAAGACCAGGCCGGCGTAGCGCTGCTCGTCCGCGCGGGTTTCGGCGGTCTCCGCGGACAGCGTGCGCAGCACGCCGCGCAGGCTGTCGCCGAGGCGGCCGTTCGCGGCGGCGCCGAGCAGCACCGGGCCCTGCACGACCGGCGCGCCGGGGTGGTGCCGTTGCAGCGGAGTCGGCGTCGGCAAGCCCAACCGCTTGGCGAGCGGGCGTCCCAGGGAGGAGGAGGTGAACTGCTGGTACCGGTCGGTCATGCGTTTCTCCTGCGAATGGTTCACGGCGCGGTGCCTGCCCGGTGTGGCGGGAGCGGGGCTCCTGCCCGCGGATGCTGCGCGTGGAATTGCCACACCTTAAGCTACCCACGAGTAGGTTAGTCTGTCGTACGCGGGTCGCACCAGTCCGGCCGCGCCCGACGACCTCGGGCAGCAGTCGGTCAGCACGTGCACCACATCGTTCGGCACGCACAAGGAGCCAGGGATGTCCCCACAGCGAGTCGCCATCGTCGGCGCCAACCGAATCCCTTTCGCCCGCGCCGGTGGGCCGTATGCGCACGCGTCCAACCAGGACATGCTCACCGTCGCCCTCGACGGTCTGATCGCCCGCTACGGTCTGGCCGGGCAGCGGCTCGGTGAGTTCGCCGCCGGGGCGGTGCTCAAGCACAGCCGCGACTTCAACCTCGCCCGCGAGACCGTGCTGGGCTCCCAGCTCGACCCGCGCACCCCGGCGCACGACGTGCAGATGGCCTGCGCGACCGGCCTCGAATCGGTGATCTCGGTGGCCAGCAAGATCGCGCTCGGCAAGATCGAGGTCGGTGTGGCCGGCGGCGTCGACTCCGCCAGCGACGCCCCGATCCAGGTCAACGAGGACCTGCGCAAAGTGCTGCTCGAGGTGAATCACGCGCGCAGCCTCGGCGGGCGGCTCAAGGCCCTCGCCGGCCTGCGCCCCGGGCAGATCGTGCCGGAGATCCCGCGCAACGCCGAACCGCGCACCGGGCTGTCCATGGGCGAGCACGCGGCGCGCACCGCACTGGCCTGGGGCGTCTCGCGCGAGGCCCAGGACGAGCTGGCCGCGCGCAGCCACCAGCGCCTCGCCGCCGCCTACGAGCGCGGGTTCTTCGACGACCTGGTCACGCCCTTCCACGGGCTCACCCGCGACCAGAATCTGCGGCCGGACTCCACGGCGGACAAGCTCGCCAAGCTCAAGCCCGTGTTCGGCAGCGGCCCCGCGTTCGGCAACGGATCGGAGGCCACGATGACCGCGGGCAACTCCACCCCGCTGTCCGACGGCGCCGCCACGGTGCTGCTGGCCAGCGAGGACTGGGCGCGCGAGCACCGGCTGCCCGTGCTCGCCTACCTCAGCGACTTCGAATCGGCGGCCGTGGACTACGTCAGCGGCACCGAGGGGCTGCTCATGGCGCCGGTGTACGCGGTGCCGCGGATGTTGGAGCGGGCCGGTCTCGGCCTCGGCGACTTCGACTTCTACGAGATGCACGAGGCCTTCGCCTCGCAGGTGCTGTGCACGCTGCAGGCCTGGCAGGACCCCGAGTTCTGCCGCGAGCGGCTCGAGCGGGAGGCGCCGGTGGGTGAGATCGATTCGGAGCGGCTCAACGTCAACGGCTCGTCGCTGGCGGCCGGGCACCCGTTCGCCGCCACCGGCGGGCGCATCGTCGCCACCCTCGGCAAGCTGCTGTCCGAGAAGGGCTCCGGTCGGGGGTTGGTCTCGGTGTGCGCCGCGGGCGGCCAGGGAACCGCGGCCGTGCTCGAGCGGGAGTGAGTCAGTGCCCAGGGTGTTTCCCGCTTCGGTGCATGTTGCTCGGATGACGGCGGAACGAGCGGCTGCACCGCCGGCGGAACGGGCCGCAGGTGCAGCTCGGTGTGATGTAGGGCACATTCGGCTATGCGTGTAACGCCAGGCCGAGGGCCGGCGATACACAGGACGACCCCGCGATGCTGTCGGACCCCCGACCTGGCAGCGTCGCGGGGTTTTCCATGTTCGGGGTCGTGCAGGCATTCGCGATCTGTGCGGAACGCGCCCCTGGTACCGGGCGTTGCTGCCGTGATCACGCACGTGGAACGCCTCCGGCAGCGACGCGGCCTCCCGCCCACTCTGGACTCGTTCCAGAGAGCACAATTTTCATGAAAATTGTGAGTTGTCCCCACACGAGTGGAGCAACCCTTGTCCACAGGGGTGCGGGTTGTCCACAGGGTTCCGGCGTGTCGGCGGGGGGTAACCCGAGGTCGGCCCAGCTGCGGAGGAGGAACTCGTGGACACCACCGTCACCGACCGGCCCGAACAGGCTCGCTACGAGATCATCGCCGATGGCGAGTCGGCCGGTTTCGCCGAGTACGAGCGCGACGACCGCGAGAGCGATGTGCTCGCGTTCCTGCACACCGAGGTCGGCGAACAGTACTCCGGCCACGGGTTGGGCAGCGAGCTGATCCGCTTCGCGCTGGACGACGCGCGCCGGCAGGGCCTGCGGGTGCGCCCGTTCTGCCCGTTCGTGCGCGGGTTCATCGCCCGCAACACCGAGTACCGGGACCTCGTGCCGTCCGAGGAGCACGCCCGCTTCGAGCTGTGACGACCGGCCTCGCCAGCGACCGGCCCGCCTCGGACCGATGCATCTCATCGTGGGCCGGGCCGGTGCACCGCAGGCCTGCGCACCGCGGGCCGGATTGTTGTGCCGCGGGCTCGCGCACCGCGGCGCACCGCAGCGCACCGCAGCGCAGCCACCGCAGCCACCAGCGCAGCCGCCAACGCAGCCACCAGCGCAGCCGCCAACGCAGCCACCAGCACAGCCACCAGCGCAGCCGCCAACGCAGCCGCCAACGCAGCCGCCGGTGCTCGGGCCGGCGCGCACCGCTTCAGCGGGACGCGCCGCGGGGCTTGAGTCGCGTGGTGGGCAGTTCCGGGGCGGGCAGCGTGCTGTCCCAGGCCGCGGGGAACGCGCCGAAGTGGCCATCGGCGCTCGGCGCGGCGCGTTCGGCCTGCCACTGCTCGCGGTAGGCGGCGATGTCCTCGTGGCTGCGTCCGATGAAGTTCCACCACATGACGATCTGCTCGTCGAGCGGTTCGCCGCCGAGCAGCAGGACTCGCGTTTCGCCGGCTTCGCCCGCCCGCAAGGTCAGCACGTCCGCGCCGGCGGCCTGGTGGACGAGGTCACCGGCCGTGGCGGTCACCCCGGCGGTGGTGGCGCTGCCGGTGTCCACGAGCACGCCGTGCTCGAATCCGGGGTCGACGTCGAGGTCGAGCTGCTGGCCGGGGCGCAGCGTGATCTCCGCGCCGAGCAGCGGGGTGAAGGTGGCCACCGGTGAGGTGTGCCCGAGCAGCGATCCGAGGAAGACGCGTGCGCTGGCGCCGTCGGCCTCGAGCAGCGGCGGACTGTGGTGTTCGAAACCGGGTGCTGTGCAGCGGTGCTGCTCGGGCAGGGCGAGCCACAGCTGGGTGCCGTGCAGCGTGGTCGTGTCCGCCGTGGAGTGCTCGGAGTGCGCGATGCCCGAGCCCGCGGTCATGAGGTTGAGCTCGCCGGGGCGGACGTGGGCGTGCACGCCGGTGGTGTCGCGGTGTTCGATGGTGCCGCTGAACAGCCAGGACACGGTCTGCAGGCCGGTGTGCGGGTGGCCGGGCACGCGCATGCCGCCGCTGGTGGCCACGTCGTCGGGCCCGTAGTGGTCGACGAAGCACCAGGCCCCGATGAGCGAGCGCGCCCGCTGCGGCAGGGTGCGCCGCACGCGCATGGCGCGCGCTCCGCCGAGGGGGACGTCGCGGGGCTCGACGAGCTGCCCGCCGCGTGTTCCACCCCGTTCGGAGGTGCAGGTCACTTCGGGTGGCGCGGTCTCGAGGTTGCTCAACGGTCCTCCTCGGCAGCGGTGTCCAACCGTTCGAGGACGCGGTCGGCGATGGTTGCGAGCGTGGTGACTTCCTCGCCTGCGAGGTGGTCGAACACGAGGCGCCGGACGGTTTCCACGTGGGCGGGGGCGGCCTGTTCGATCGCCGCGCGCCCCTCGTCGGTGAGCACGATGTAGGCGCCGCGCGCGTCGTCGGGGCAGTCCTCGCGGGTGACCAGCCCGCGCCGCTGCATGCGGGCCAGGTGGTGCGACAGCCGGCTCTTCTCCCACTGCAGGGTTTCGGCGAGTTCGCCGATGCGCATGCGCGGCTCGGCCTGGTCGGTGAGCTGGACGAGCACGTCGAAGTCGCTCAGCGAGAGCCCCGCGTCGGCTTGCAGTTGGCGGTGCAGGCGCGCGGTGAGGCGGGCGTTCATCTCGAGGTAGCTGCGCCAGGCGTGTTGCTCGTGCTGGTCGAGCCAGCGGGTCTCCGTCACACGACCACCCTACCGATTTAGTTGACGCATCACCAACCGTGGTGCACCATGTAAGTGACGCATCAACGAGGTGTGGCGGCGCTGCCCGGTGCTGAGCCCCGCGCGCAGCGGGCAACGCCGGGAGCGCACCCGGGGAAGTGCGCAGTATCCGGGGACGAGGTCGCCGAGCGGAAGGAGACTGGCGATGACACTGGCCACCAGCGGACTGCACCACGTGACGGCGATCGCCGGAAACCCGCAGCGCAACGCCGATTTCTACCTGCGCGCGCTCGGGTTGCGCCTGGTCAAGACCACGGTGAACTTCGACGCGCCGGACACCTACCACCTCTACTACGGCGACGAGGCCGGACGGCCGGGAACGCTGCTGACGTTCTTCCCGTTCGACGGGGCACCGCCCGGGCGCCGCGGTGCGGGACAGGCCACCACCACGTCCTTCTCCGTGCCCGCCGCCTCGATCGGCTGGTGGCGCCAGCACCTGGAGGGTCTCGGTGTCCAGGTCGGCGAGATCGTCGAACGCGACGGCGAAGCAGCGCTGACCTTCCGCGACCCGGACGGGCTGGAGATCTCGCTCGTCGCGCACCCGCAGCCGGACCCGCGCGCCCCGTGGGACGGCGGCATCGTCCCGCCCGAGCACGGCATCCGCGGTCTGCACTCGGTCACCCTGTCCACCGCCGACGAGGACGGCACCGCGGCGATGCTGGAGGAGCTCGGGCTGCGCAGCGCCGGCCGCGAGGGCAACCGCCTGCGCTACGCCGCCGGCGACGGCGGGCCGGGATCCCTGGTCGACGTGCTGGTCACACCGGGTGCCGAGCGCGGACTCGTGGCCGGCGGCACGGTGCACCACGTCGCCTGGCGCGTGCCCGACGAGCCCACCCAGGAGAAGTGGCGCGCCGAGCTCGTCGAGCGCGGCGCCGAGGTGACCGCGATCCTGGACCGGCAGTACTTCCGGTCGATCTACTTCCGCGAACCCGGCGGCACGCTGCTGGAGATCGCCACCGACGAGCCCGGGTTCAACGCGGACGAACCGCTGCTGGAGCTCGGCCGTGCGCTGAAGTTGCCGCCGTGGCTGGAGCCGGACCGCGAGCAGATCGCCGCGGCGCTGCCGACGCTGTCGCTGCCGCAGGAGAACAACCCGGAACTGATCGGGAGGGATTCGGCTTGACGGCTGCGCTCGACCGTCCGCACGTCTGGCTGCCCGCTGCCGCGGACGCGGGCGAGGCGCCGCTGTTGCTGCTGCACGGCACCGGCGGCGACGAGAACGACCTCCTGCCGCTGCGCGAACACCTCGCCCCGGCGGCACCGGTGCTGTCCGTGCGCGGCAGCGTGCTGGAGAACGGGATGCCCCGGTTCTTCCGGCGGCTGCGCGAAGGGGTCTTCGACGAGGAAGACCTGCGTGCGCGAACCGGCGAACTCGCCGCCTTCCTCGTCGAAGCCGAGCGCGAATACGGTGTTGCGCCCGGTTCGTGGCGCGCAGTCGGGTTCTCGAACGGAGCCAACATCGCCGCGGCGTTGATGCTGCTGCGGCCCGCCGCGCTGTCCGCGGCGGTGCTGCTGGCCGGCATGGTGCCGCTGCGCGAACGGCCCGCGGTCGAGCTGGCGGGCAAGCGCGTCGCCGTGGTCAACGGCGCGGCCGACCCGATCGCCACCCCGGAGCACACGGACGCGCTGACCGCGTGGTTCTCCGGCAGCGGCGCAGAGGTGGCCCGGTTCGACCACGGCGGCGGGCACGCCATCGACCCGCAGCTGCTGCCGAACGTGGCGGAGTTCCTGGTTCAGCGGTCCTGACGGAGCTGGTGGGTCGGGTCAGGTCCTCGGGTCGGTCAGGCCGCCGGCGAACGGCATCGTGCGCCATTGCTCGATGGCGGGTTTCAGCGCCTCCGCGAGCACGGGCAGCTGCGGCGCCAGCGCCAGGCACGCCACCGTCCGGGACATGCCCACGGCGTTGACAACGCGCAGCGCGCTCTCGTCCAGCTGGCGCAGCCCCCGGCGCTGTGCGGCGGAGTTGTAGGCGGCCTCGCAATCGGGACCGAGCAGTGCCAGGTCCCATTCGGCCGGTCCGAGGGCGGTGAGCTCGAAGTCGGAGTACAACGCGCCGTCCGGGGTGGTGATGATGTTGGCCGCGGGGGCGTCGCCGTGGATCGGCTGCAGGTCGATCGCCGGGAACGCCGCCTCGAATTCCGCGCGCGAGCGCACGACCGGTTCCAGGACCTCCCACTCCCGCCGTGCGCGGTCGAGGTCATCCGGGTCGATGAGCTCGGGGTGCGCTTCGAGGGCGGCAAGGCCTTCCGAAACCATCTCCGGTTCGGCCGAGGACAGGAACGGCAGCTCGCCCGGGTAGTCGCGCAGCGCGGCGTGCAGATCGGCGGTCAGGCGGGCGTTGTGCACGAGGTCGAGCTCGACGTCGTCGTCCTGTTCGACGAACTGCCAGCACGTCATCGAGAAACCGCCGCGCTGCACGGGTTCCCGCGGCACCAGCGGACTCGGCGGGATCACCGGCTGGTTCCGTTCGGCGAGCCACGCCACCACGTCGAGCTCCGCCTGCTGCCGCGTCGCCCGGGATTCGAGGTCGGCGTACGAGGGCAGGACGGTGGGCACCCGGACCACCACCGGCGACGGGGCGAGATGCACCACGACGGAGAACATGTCGTGGAGCACTCGCGCGTCGGACACCGCGAGGCCGAGATCCCGCCCCGCGGCGACGGCCGCGTCGAAAGCACGTGACGTGCGAGCCGCGAGCTGTTCGGCTGTCATGACTGCTGGCACTGCGCGATGGTCGCACGTCGCCGCACGGGTCGGAAGCCAGGTCGCAGGTGCGCGGCGAGAACATCGATGCGCCCTCGCGGAGCGGAGCGAGCAGCTGCACCGCTGGTGCGGAACTCGGAGCTTCCGGCGCTCGAAGGTCGGTGTCACCCGTCCTGCCCGGGACTCGCGGTGGCGAACCCCAGTTGAGCGGCGGACTCGAGCAGTCGGTGCTCGTACGTCACGAGCGTCAACTCCTCGTCCGTGCCGTCGAGCAGCTGCGCGGTCGCGAGGTGAAGCGCATCAAGGGTGCGCAGACCGTGGTCCGCGTGAGCCGCTGCTGTCGCGCGCACGGTGTGGTCCATCTCGACCCGGTAGATCCGGTCGAGGATGGCGGGGACGTTGGGCAGTGCGTGCTCGGCGTGCCGGCGCAGCGCCCGTGGAACTTCCACTTCGACCAGCGCGGAGGACACGAGCGGACGTCCGCTCCGCTCCCGCAGCCACCCGACGAGTTCTTCCGTGGCCGATTCCCGGTGGCACAGTTTGACCACTGCGGCTGAATCGAGGTAGATCACCAGCGCTCCTCATCGCGGTCAGCCGCGAGGGCGGAAGCGGTGTCGGCCGTGGTGTCGTGTTCTGGCGGCATCGGAATCGTGCCGTGCACCGCAGGGCTGCTGGCGCGCCCGCGGGCGACGAGCTCGTCGAGCGCTCCTGCAGCCCGACTCGTGGGCACGAGCTGCACTCCGATCGGGTTGCCATTGCTCGTGATCGTCACCGAGCGCCCCGTCGCCGCGACCTCGCGGACGACCTCACTGGTGTTCTGGTTGAGGTTGCGCATCGAAATCACGTCCATGCGAACAGTGTAGAATCCATTGTTCTACACCTCCACCGACCGACCCCGAGAAAGCTCAGGACGACTAGCCCGCGCAACGGCATGTGTGTATGCCTCGGATGAACGTGTGGGTGCCTGATGAGCTCGCAGAGCGAGCACGCGAGGCCCAACTCAACCTCTCGGCGTTGACGCAGGCTGCCATTGCCGCTGAGTTGGCGCGCAACGCTACCGATGTCTGGTTGGCGACGCTGCCCGCGCCGCGTGGGCTCACACATGAGGCGACTGTTGCCGCGCTCGATGACGCGCGTGAGGAGTTCGGTGCGTGAGCTCAGCGATGAACGCCGTGGTGCTGGATGCCTCGGTGGCGGTCGATCTGCTCGCTGGCACCGACTGCGCCCCAGCGGCGATCGACCATCTGACCAGGACCGAGCTACACGCTCCGGCGCACCTGGACGCTGAGGTCATCTCCGCGCTTGATCGAATGCGGCGCGCGGGTGACCTCGCTGTCACCGATGTCGAATTGGCCCTGGACCGCCTCATGGCCATGCCCGTTGCTCGTCACCCGTTGCCAGATCTGTTGACGGGGCGTGGGCACGGCGCGCGGACGTGCGGCTGCTCGACGCGCTTTACATCGCGCTGGCCGACCACCTCGGACTTCGGGTGCTGACCACTGACCACAAACTGGCGAGGGTGTGCCCCGAGCTGACCGAAACCCTGCATCTACCGAACGAACAGTGAGACGCGACAACGACGCACCCCTCGGAACATCACCCGGTGCGGTGTTGTTGACTTCGGTTGTGAGTGTTGAGCAGCAGACATCCCGCCGCGCCCGCGTCCGCGCCCCCGAGCTGCGGGGGCGCCGGTGGTTGAACACCGGTGGCCAGCAGCCCGGGCTCGCCGACTTCCGCGGCAAGGTCTTGCTGTTGGACTTCTGGACTTTCTGCTGCGTCAACTGCCTGCACGTGCTCGACGAGCTGCGCCCGCTGGAGGACGAGTTCGCCGATGAGCTCGTCACGGTCGGCGTGCACTCCCCCAAGTTCGAGCACGAGCGGCGCGAACAGGCCGTCGCCGCCGCCACCGAGCGCTACGGCGTGCACCACCCGGTGCTCGACGACCCGAACCTCGAGACCTGGCAGGCCTACGCCGTCAAGGCCTGGCCCACGCTGGTCGTCGTCGACCCGGAGGGCTACGTGGTGCACGTCGCCGCCGGCGAGGGCCACGTCCCGACGCTGCGCAGCATCATCGCCGACCTGGTCGCCGAGCACGACGCCAAGGGCACGCTGCACCGCGGCGACGGCCCGTACGCGCCGCCGGAACCGGCCGGGACCGCGCTGCGCTTCCCCAGCAAGGTCATCGCGCTGGAGAACGGGCACCTGCTCGTCGCCGACGCCGCGCACCACTCGCTCGTCGAGCTCGACGCCGACGCGGAAACACCGCTGCGCCGCATCGGCACCGGTGAGCGCGGCGCCGCCGACGGTGCCGCCGACGCGGCCAGCTTCTCCGAACCCGCCGGACTCACCGCGCTGCCCGAGGAGGTCGCCGCGCGCGTCGGCTACGACGTGGTCGTGGCCGACGCGGTCAACCACCTGCTGCGCGGCGTGCGCCTGTCCGACGGGCAGGTGAGCACCGTCGCCGGCACCGGCCACCAGTGGCGCGACGAGTCCGACGCCGGCCCGGCGACGGAGGTCGCGCTGACCAGCCCGTGGGACGTGGCCTGGTGGGAACCCGTCGGCGGTGTCGTCGTCGCCATGGCCGGCAACCACACGCTGGGCCTGTTCGACCCGCAGCGCGGTGCGATCCGCCGGCTCGCCGGCACCACCGTCGAAGGTCTGCGCGACGGTGCCGCCGAGGAGGCCTTCTTCGCCCAGCCGTCCGGGCTCGCCGCGCAGGGCGAGCAGTTGTGGCTGGCCGACGCGGAGACCTCGGCGCTGCGGCGGCTGGAGCTGGATGCGACCGGCTGCACCGTGCGCACCGAGATCGGCCGGGGGCTGTTCGACTTCGGCCACGCCGACGGGCCCGCCGGCACCGCCCTGCTGCAGCACCCGCTGGGTGTGACGGTGCTGCCGGACGCCTCGGTGGCGATCGGCGACACCTACAACGGCGCGGTGCGGCGGTTCGACCCGGCGTCGCGCGAGGTTTCCACGCTGGCCGCGGACCTGGCCGAGCCGTCCGGCGGGGCGGTGCTCGACGGGGAGCTCGTCGTGGTCGCCTCCGCCGCGCACCGCTTGGAACGCCCGGTGCCGCCGGGCGTGTCGGCCGAGATCGTGCAGGGCGCGAACCAGCAGGTTGCGCGCCCGTCCAGCGAGATCTCCCCGGGCGAAGTGGAACTGGTCGTGGTGTTCACCTCGCCGCCGGGCACGAAGCTGGACGAGCGCTACGGGCCCTCCACGCGCGTCGAGGTCAGCGCGAGTCCGGAGCACCTGCTCGTCGAGGGTGCGGGCGCGGGCACCGATCTGACGCGGCGGCTGGTGATCGACGAGGCGGTCGGCGAGGGCGTGCTGCACGTGGTGGCGCAGGCGGCCAGCTGCACCGACGACCCGGAGGTGGAGCACCCCACGTGCCAGCTGAGCAGGCAGGACTGGGGCGTGCCGGTGCGCGTGCGAACGGACGGTCCGCGTCGGCTGCCGCTGGTGATGGGCGGTCTCGACGCCGGTGCTTGATCCCCCGCCCGGTGCGGCGCCGGCGGTGTGCAACCAGCTGCCGCCGTGCCGGCCGGGCCGCTGCCGCACGTCGCTGGCCACGGGGAGTAAACTTTTCGGGTGACCGATGCCAAGCTTGAGATCCAGATGCTGCACGACCGAGTCATGGTGCTCGTGTCGCAGGAATCCGCGGAACGCCGCAGCAGCGGTGGAATCGTGATTCCGGCGACCGCCGAAATGGCCAAGCGGCTCATCTGGGGCGAGGTGTACGGAGTCGGCAGCCACGTGCGCAACGTCCAGGTCGGCGATCAGGTGCTGTTCAACCCCGAGGACCAGTACGAAGTCGAAGTGCAGGGTCAGGAGTACCTGGTGATGCGGGAGCGGGACCTGCACGCGGTGGCCACCGAGCAGACCGAGCAGGGCACCGGTCTGTACCTGTGAACCGCCACGAGCGGACGCGCGGCGGGAACGTGCGTCCGCGTGCGGAAACGGGTGGGCGGAACGCGTTTTCCGCGCCCTTTCGGCGGCATTTCGGCTTCGCCGTTCGCGCGGTGGCGCAAATCTTGCGAACAACGCCGATGTTGTCCATTTCGCCGCTCGAACGGCTCGCTCTTTGTGCAGGTCAAGCGGCTTGCGCTCAGTGATGTGACCCCTGACCGGGGGAGCTGAGTGCGCACGGCATCCTGGAACGCGGTGCATTCGCACCGCGGGGCCAGCGGACGAAGGGGAAGCGGTGCCGGAAAACCACGACGAACGACGCGGCGATGAACCTTACACCGACCGGGTGTCACCTGAGTCGGGTGCTACCGCCGGTGATCAATCGGGAGCGGAGGCCTCGGACTCCGAGTCCGCCGCGGACGCGCCCGGCTCCGAGCACGGCACGGACACCGTGCGCCTGTCCGGGGCGCTCGACGCCGGGGCGCCCGGGGACAGGGTGTCCGAAGACGGGGTGTCCGAAGACGGGGCGCCCGGGGACGGGGCGGAAGCCGACGACAGCACTGCGCGCACCAGCGTGAGCGGTGAGCTCGCCGAGGGGGCGGAAGCCTCTGAGCGAGCCGGCGACGCTTCCGGCGACACCACCCCCGGCGACAGCACCCCCGGGGGCAGCGCTGCGGGCAGCGACAGCGCCGGGGACAGCGCCACGGCGGACGAGACCACCGAGCGGAACGCACCCGTGTCGGCGTTCGCCTGGCCGGAGGAGCAGGACGCGACCGCGGCGGACGCGGAACCCGCCGAGTCCGACGCCGAACGCACCGCGCAGATCGCGGCGCTGCCCTCCGACTTCCCCAACCTGTCCGAGACGACGCAGAGCATTCCGGCCGTTCCGGCCGCGACGACGGCGTACGGACCGCAGCCGGCCGCGGAACCCGGCCCGGCGGGCGGCGAGGGAGGCAAGTCCCGCCGCGGCCTCGTGCGCGGCGGGATCATCGCCGGTGTCGTGGTGCTCGCGCTGGGCCTGCTCTACCTCGGTGACGTGGTGTTCAGCAGCGGTTCCGTGCCGCGCGGCACCGTCGTCGCCGACGTGGGCATCGGTGGGATGCAGCCCGCCGCGGCCGAGAAGAAGCTGCGCGAACAGCTCGGACCGGAGCTGCACGGGCCGGTCGAGGTGCGCGCGGGCGACAACGTCACCACGCTCGACCCGGACGCCTCGGGTTTGCGGATGGACTGGCAGTCCACCGTGTCCAAGGCGGGTGACCAGCCGCTCAACCCCTTCACCCGGGTGGCCTCGTTCTTCAGCGAGCGCGAAGTCGTCCCGGTCAGCACCGGCGACCGCCAGCAGGTGGCGGCGGCGTTGCAGCGCATCAAACCGCAGCTGGATCGCGAGGCCCGGGAGGGCACGATCCGCTTCGAAGGCACCCGGCCGGTTCCGGTGCTGCCGGTGAGCGGACGCCACGTGGGCGTGGAACAGGCCACCGACGTGGTCATGTCGGAGTGGGCGAAACCCGGCCCGGTGGACGTGCCGTTCGACGAGCAGCCGGTGCGCACCAGCACCGAAGGCGTGCGGAGCACCGTCCGGCAGATCGAGCGGGGACCGCTGGCCGGGCCGGTGCAGGTCGCCGGCGACGGCAAGCAGGCCACGCTCGACCGGGAGGCGATCGCCGGGGCGTTGCGGTTCGAACCCGGCGCGAACGGGAACCTCGACTGGCACCTGGACGTCCCCGCCGCGGCGGAGGTGCTCGAACCGCAGCTGGCCGAGACGCTGCGGCCGCCGAAGAACGCCGAGATCGCCCTCGAGGGCGGCAACCCCACCGTCCGCCCGTCGGAGGAAGGGCGCGGGATCGACTGGGAGAAGAGCTTCGCGAACATCTCCGAGGTGTTCTCCCGCGACCAGGACCGCTCGGTGCGGGCGGTGTACAAGAAGGTCCCGCCGGAGTTCAGCACCGAGCAGGCCAACGACCTCGGCATCCGCGAAGTGGTCGGCGAGTTCCAGACCGGCGGTTTCGAACCGGACTCCGGCAAGAACATCCGGCGCGTGGCCGAGCAGGTCAACGGCGCGATCATCAAACCGGGCGAGACCTTCAGCCTCAACGGCCACACCGGCCGCCGCGGCAAGGAGCAGGGCTACGTCGAGTCCGGCGTGATCGAGGACGGGCGGCCGCAGAAGGCCGTCGGCGGCGGCATCTCCCAGTTCGCCACGACGCTGTTCAACGCTTCGTACTTCGCCGGGATGCAGGACGTCGAGCACAAGGAGCACAGCTACTACATCAGCCGCTACCCGGCCGGGCGGGAATCCACCGTGTTCCAGGGCCAGGACGGTTCGAGCATCATCGACGTCAAGTTCAAGAACGTCTCCGACAGCGGCATCATGATCACCACCGAGTGGACGCCGCAGTCGATCAACGTGAAGCTGTGGGGGACCAAGCAGTTCGACGTGCAGTCGCAGACCAGCGACAAGCAGAACGTCACTCCACCGCAGGAGCAGGTCGTCCCGCCGGGCGAACCGTGCAGCGAAAGTTCCGGCACCCCCGGGTTCACCGTGGTGGACACGCGCACGATCAAGAACCTCAAGACCGGCGATACCCGCACGGAGCGGGAGAGGACGGTCTACGACCCGCAGCCGATCATCCACTGCGGCGCGCCGCCACCACCACCGCCGCCGGGCGACTGACACCGGACGACCGGCACCGGAGGAGGACCGGCACCGGGCACCGGGCGCCTGGCACCGGGCGACCGGCGCACCGGCCGGAGCGCGACGCGAGCGGGGCGGACCTGCGGGTGCGCCCCGTTCCGCGTGCGTCCGCTGCTGTTTTCGGAGGAATTTCCGGCACGCGGGCGGATCACGTCGATCACGCGTGCAACCGCAGCCCCGCCGCGGACGTCACCATGAACACGAGTTCGCCGAGGAACTCGCGGTGCACCTGCGATCGGGGGTAGCTGTGCCGGGCAGATCCAGAGACCACAACGGCGCGCTGACCGACGCGGAACGGCGCGTCGACGAGGCGCTGCGCGACCGCAACGGGGCGGTGGCGCACCACTCCAGGCTGGACGTGCGCGCGGCCGAGTCCGACGGCCAGTGCGTCGTGCGCGGCGAGTACCTCACCCGCCGGCTCGTCGAGTCCACCGATGACGGCGGGTGGTGGCCGTTCTCACGGCGCTCCGGGCGCCAGCCGGTGGCCGTGGTGGAGGACGCGGTCATCACCGGGTCCCTCGACCTGCGGGCGACGGAACTGCCGTACCTGTTGCAGTTCATCCGCTGCCGCTTCGACAACCCGCCGGACCTGCGGCAGGCCACGCTGCCCGGGATGATGTTCGACGAGTGCTGGCTGCCGGGGCTGGCGGCCAGGAATCTGCGCACCGCGCACGACACGGTGCTGCAACGTTCGTTCTGCGACGGCGTGCTCAACCTCGCCGACGCCGAGTGCGGCGGTTCGCTGCTGCTGGACGACTCGGAACTGCACCGGCCGGGCCGGCGCGCGCTGTACGGCGACCGGCTGTCGGTCGCGGGCGCGCTGCTGGGCCAGCGCCTCCGCGTCACCGGGGAGCTGCGCATGCCCGGTGCGAAGATCGGCGGCAACCTGAACTTCTCCGGCGGGTGCCTGCACCGTCCCGGCGGGCTCGTGCTCAACGCCAACGGCACGCGCATCGGCGGCAGCCTGCGGTTCGACCGGGACCCGCTCAGCGCCGAGCCCGCGCGCTCCACCGGCCTGCTGTACCTGCCGAGCGCGCACATCGCCGGCGACATCCGGATGGCCGGGGCGGTGCTCGACCCGGGGGTGCGTCCGCCGTCCCGCGACGAGTCGCGCTACGACGACCCGTCGAGCACGCTCGTCGCCGACCGCGCCGACATCCAGGGTGGCGTGCTGATGCACGACGGGTTCCGCAGCAACGGCACGTTGCGCGCGGTCAGCGCCGCCATCGGCGACGACGTGCGCATGGGCGGTGCGCGGATCGACCTGACCTGGTCGCGTTCGCCGAGCGAGTTCGCCGTCGACCCGCTGCGCGCGCTGCGCTGGGACGGCACGGTCATCCGCGGCAACGTGGAAGCCGAACGGGCGGAACTGCGCGGCCAGCTCCGCCTCGTCGACGTGCACGTGCACGGGAGCTTCCTGCTCACCGGCGCGCGCGTGCACGCCCCGCGCACGGACGTGATGCGCGCCGGGCGCCTGCACATCGGCGGCGATTTCGACGGCCGCCACGCGGAGATCACCGGAACCCTGCACCTGCAGGGCGCGCGGATCGGGGCGAGCATCGACATGCGCGGTGCGCAGCTGGGCAAACCCGCCTGGCACCCGCACCGGCTGAGCTACAAACCCTCGGTCGACCTGCGCACCGCCCGCATCGACCGGGACCTCGTCTGCGCCGCGGGCGAACAGGCCTTCAGCGCCGAGGGCGAGGTGCAGCTGCGCCGCGCGGAGATCGGGCGGCAGGCGAACTTCTCCGGATGCGAGCTGGGCGAAGCCGGCACCGCCACGGCGCTCAACGCGTTCGGCCTGCTGGCTCAGGAGCTGACGCTGCTGCCGGCGGAAGCTCCGGTGGGGCGGGTCGTGCTGCGGCAGGCGCAGTGCGAGCTGCTCGCCGACAACGAGCAGCTGTGGTCCGCCTCGCGCGGGGTGCGTGCCGAGGACTTCCGCTTCGACACGTTCAGCACCCCGATCGAACCCACCGACCGGGCGCGGGTGCTGGAGCGGCTGCGGTGGTTGCGCGCCAGCTGCAGCCGGTACGCGCCCGCCCCGTACGACCAGCTCGCCCAGGTGTTCCGGCAGAACGGCACCGAGCAGCACGCTTCGGTGGTGCTGATCGAGAAGCAGCGGCGGCGCTACCAGGCGATCGCGGACTCCGCGCCGGCGCCGCTGCGGTGGGCGGTGCGGCTGTGGAGCTTCCTGCAGCGGGTCACCGTCAGCTACGGCTACCGGCCTTCGCGCGCCGTGCTGTGGATCCTGCTGCTCGTCGCGCTGGGCACGGCCTGGTTCGCCGACCACCCGCTGCAGCCGGCCGATCCGCGGGAGCGGCTCGTGTGGAACCCGTTCCTGTACACGGTCGACCAGATGATCCCGGTGGTGAACCTGGGGCACGAAACCGCCTGGCGTGCGACCGGGGCTTCGCAGTGGATCACGGTGGTGCTCATCGCCAGCGGCTGGCTGCTGGCCACCACGGCCGCCACGGGGATCACGCGCACTCTCCGCCGGACGGAAGGCGGCGATCCCCGCTCGCGGCAGTGAGGACCGTTCCGAGGACGGGTCGTTCGGCAGAACCTCCTGCACGTCCCAACTGTCCCCCGGCCACCCGCCCCGGACGGCGGAACATCGGGTCCTACGTCCCGACCAGGGCGGTGACCTGCGGTGAGTAGGCGTGGTCGAGCACGAGGGTGGCCGCGCCGACAGTGCCCGCGTCGGAACCGGTGGCGGCGGTTTCGACGGTGACCGGGCGGATGTCGGCTGCCCAGGCCACCTCGGCGATCGCCTCGGACACCTCGTCGCGGACGAGGCCTTCGACCTGGCACAACCCGGGACCGCCGAGCACCACCCGGTCCACGTCGAGGACGCTGACCACGGAGGCGAGCGAGCGGCCGAGTCGGTTGCCGGCGCGCCGCAGCACGCGGATCGCGGTGCTGTCGCCCGCGGCCGCGGTGCGGCACAGCTGCGCGTACCCGGTGGTGACGCTGCTGCTCTTCGGGTTGCCGCCCGCGGCGCGCCAGTCGGCGAGGATCGCGGGCATGGAGCAGTAGGCGTCGAGGCAACCGCGTTTGCCGCAGCGGCACCGGCGCCGCCCGCCGTGCGGCACGTGCCCGATCTCGCCGGCGTTGTTGCTGGCGCCGCGGTGCACCTGGTCGTCGAGCACGATGCCGACGCCGACGCTGCCGCCGAGGTAGCCGTAGACGAACGAGCCGTTGTGCGTGCCGTTGCCGGACCAGCGCTCACCGGTGGCGGCGGCGGTGGCGTCGTTGTCCATCACCACCGGTACGGCGGTCCGTTCCTGCACCGTGTCGGCCAGGGCGACTTCGTCCCACCCGTCGAGGCCGGGAGGTGACAGCACGTGCCGCTGGGTGGGGTCGAGCGGGCCCGGCACGGCCAGGCCGAGCCCGAGCACGCGTTCGGCGTCGGCGGTGAGGTAGCGGTAGGTGTTCTCGAGCGCGGCGACCACGGTGCGCGGCCGCGCCTGCGAGGACACGCGGCGGTGGCTGCGTGCGCGCACGGCGCCGGTGAGGTCGACGAGCGCGCCGTGCACCCGGTCGCCTTCGACGTGCAGCCCGACCGCGTAGGAGGCCTCGGGCACGATGCGCAGCTGCACCCGGCGCTTGCCCCCGGTCGGGGGGCCGTTGCCGGTTTCGCGGACGAGGCCGTCGTCGATGAGTTCGCGGACGATGTTCGACATGGTCTGCGGGGTGAGGCGGGTGGCTCTGGCGAGCTCGACGCGGCTGATCGCGCCGCCGCGGCGGATGGCGTCGAGCACCACCGCCCGGTTGAAGCCGCCGACCCGCGGCAGATTCGTGCCGTGCAAGGACTCTGCGCGCCCCATCGTGGCTCCCTCGTGTCCGTGGCATGCGGGTTGTGCGTTCGCAGACGGGCCGGTCGACCGGTGGAGCGCTTCATCGAATGGACGAAGCTCACGAGAGTGTGATGCAGATCTCTGCCGCGGCGCAAGTGCTGATCGCGGGAACGTCCGCGGCGGCGTTGGGTCCGAGCTGCTCCGGCGGCGCTGTTCCGGCGGTGCCGTTCCGGCGGTGCCGTTCCGGCGGTGCCGCCGGAGTTCGGCCTCCGCTGTCACTCTACAGTGGACTGGTGATGACGTGGGGGAATGCGGCACGAAAGCGCGAAATGCGGGTTGGTGCGCGTGCTGCGCGGGTAATCCGCGGGTGAGGCGGTGCAGCTGCCGCCGGCTCGCGGACCGTGGAGGTGCGCCGTGGAAGACCTCGCCTTATGCGCGCTCGTCGCCGTCGCGGTCATCGCCCTGTTCATGGCGTTACGCAGCGATGAGGCACGCGGCGATGAGATACGCGGTGATGAGGCACGCGGTGATGAGACCTCCCGGCCCCGGGGAGGGCGGCGTCCGGGGCCCGGCGCCCGGTCGAACCCGCGCGGAGCGCTCAGGCGCATCCGCCGACCGGGCACCGGCAGACCCTGAAGCGCAGGGCAGGCCCCGAAACGCAGGGCAGGACCCGAGCGCGCCTGGAGGAGCGGCACCGCGGCCGCTCGCAAGCACCTCACCCGAACGAGGTCTTTGAACCCGCCCGCGAAATGCGCACATGCCCCGGCCCAGCACCGCTCAGGTCCAGCACCGCCCAGGTCCAGCACCGCCCCGGCCGCGGACGGCGAAGTGGTGGGCCTCCCACGCGCGCCGAGCGGCGCACGTGGGAGGCCCACCACTGCTCGAACGTGTGAACTCGGGAGGAAGCCTCCCCGCGGCAGCCCCAGCAGGCCCCGCGGCAGCCCCAGCAGGCCCCGCGGCCTCGGCGAGCCCCGCGGGCACCTCCGGGGCGGGAGTGCGCGAGTCAGGAGTTCAGACGCTGCTTGAGGGCATCCAGCTCGTCACGCATCGACGTCGGCAGCGCTTCGCCGATCGTGTCGAACCACTCCTCGATGAGCGGGGTTTCGGCCTGCCATTCGGAACGGTCCACGTGCAGCGCCGTTTCCACGTCCTCGCGGGTGCAGTCCAGACCGGACAGATCCAGCTCCTCGGCGGCGGGAACGCGGCCCACCGGGGTCTCCGTCGCGGCGGCCTTGCCCTCGATCCGGTCGACGATCCACTTGAGCACGCGGCTGTTCTCGCCGAAGCCCGGCCACACGATCTTCTCGCCGGACTCGTCGCGGCGGAACCAGTTCACGTAGAAGATGCTGGGCATCTTGCTCGCGTCCGCGCTCTTGCCGACGTCGACCCAGTGCTGGAAGTAGTCGCCGACGTTGTAGCCGATGAACGGGAGCATGGCCATCGGATCGCGGCGCACCTCGCCGACCTTGCCCGCCGCGGCGGCGGTCTTCTCGGACGACAGCGTCGCGCCCATGAACACGCCGTGCTGCCAGTCGAACGCCTCGTTCACCAGCGGGATGGTGGTCTTGCGGCGTCCGCCGAACAGGATCGCCGACAGCGGCACGCCCTGCGGGTCGTCCCACTCCGGCGCCAGGATCGGGCACTGGTTCATCGGCGTGCAGTAGCGGGAGTTCGGGTGCGCGGCGGGCTCGTCCGAGTCGGGAGTCCAGTCGCGGCCCTTCCAGTCGGTGCAGTGCTCCGGCTGGTTCTCCATCCCCTCCCACCAGACGTCGCCGTCGTCGGTGAGCGCGACGTTGGTGAAGATGGAGTTGCCCTTCTCGATGGTGCGCATCGCGTTCGGGTTCGTGTTCCAGTTCGTCCCCGGCGCGACGCCGAAGAACCCGGCCTCCGGGTTCACCGCGTACAGCCGCCCGTCCGAACCGAACCGCAGCCAGGCGATGTCGTCGCCCAGCGTTTCCACCCGCCAGCCCGGGATCGTCGGTTCGAGCATCGCCAGGTTCGTCTTCCCGCACGCCGAGGGGAAGGCGGCGGCGACGTAGTGCACCTCGTTCTCGGGCGAGATGAGCTTGAGGATGAGCATGTGCTCGGCCAGCCAGCCCTCGTCGCGGGCCATCGCCGAAGCGATCCGCAGCGAGTAGCACTTCTTGCCGAGCAGCGCGTTGCCGCCGTAGCCCGAACCGAAGCTCCAGATCATGCGCTCTTCGGGGAAGTGCGTGATGTACTTCGTCTCGTTGCAGGGCCACGGCACGTCCTGCTGGCCGGGCTCGAGCGGAGCGCCGACCGAGTGCAGCGCGGGGACGAACTCGCCGTCCTCGCCGAGCCGGTCCAGCACCTTGCGGCCCATGCGCGTCATGATGTGCATGGAAACCACGACGTACTCGGAATCGGTGATTTCCACGCCGATCCGCGGTTCGTCCGCGTGCAGCGGCCCCATGCAGAATGGGATGACGTACATCGTGCGGCCACGCATGCAGCCCCGGTAGAGCTCGGTCATGGTGGCTTTCATCTCAGCGGGGTCCATCCAGTTGTTGGTGACTCCCGCGTCCTTCTTCTCCCGCGAGCAGATGAACGTGCGTTCTTCGACCCTGGCCACGTCGGCCGGATCGGAGGCGGCGTGGAACGAATTCGGCTTCTTCGCCAGGCGCGTGAAAGTTCCCGCCTCGACCAGGCGATCAGTCAGTCGCTGCCATTCATCGGGCGACCCGTCGCACCAGACGACCTGGTCGGGCGTGGTCAGCTCGGCTACGTCACGTACCCAGGCCAACAGGCCTTCGTGCTGTGCCGGTGCCTGATCGAGTCCCGGAATGGTCACTGCGGTCATCGCGTCTTGTCTCCTGACTGGGCGCCACAGCCCGGAATCAAGCCGACGGCGCAACCGTCGGCGCTTTCTCAGGGAATGCTTCGCCCGCCGGCGTTGCCGGACGAAGCGGGAAGGGATACTCCGAGGCTAACCGGGTGGCGGCGTTAATACGCAGGACAGCCGTGTTCGTTCGATCACAGGAACGATAAGGGGATCGATTCAGTACACGGCCAGGTCGGGAAATCCGAGTGACCACCCGGAAGTGCTGCGAAGAATTTCCGGCGAATCGTCGGCGAACTCGGGGCCGGCGCCACCGGCGTCGGACCGCGACGGTCGCGGGACGGGTGCGGTGCCCGGCTCGAACCGGGATGAACGACGGCCCGGCGGGCGGAAGCGCCCGCCGGAGAACCGGGCTCAGCGCCCCGGTGTCTGGAAATCCGCGCTGCGCACTCGGGGTGCGTCGCGGTCGGTGGCACCTCCGTCGGTAGCGCCGCCACCGGTGTTGCCGCCATCGGTGTTGCCGCCATCGGGGGTGCCGTCGGCGCTCCCGCCGCCGGCCACGGCGCCGCCCGCACCGGCGAGCTTGCCGGTCGTGGGCGCCTGCCGCGCGGGGTCGTCGCGACCGTCGTCCGCGCCCGGCGGCGGGCCGAAGTCCCAGGCTGCGTCGTCGGTGAGCTCCGCCCCGTCGGAGGCGAAGCCCCCCTGCTCGTCGAGGCGGCCGCGGTCGACCACCGTCCACTCCCCCTCGCCGGTGTGCTGCGAGACGGTGACCGCGCCGTCGGAGGTGATGCGCACGAGCTGGTCGGCCCGGCCGTCGCCGTCCGCGTCGGTGGCCAGCATCGTGCCGTTCTCCGTGGCCACGACGGCCGTGTCCGGTCGGCCGTCGTGGTCGGTGTCCTCGGTGGCCGGGCCGATCTCGTGCGGCCCGTCCGGGGTGTGCAGCACCATCGGCTCCCCGGGCGGACGCGGGTCGCCGGTGTTCTGCTCGGGCGCTTCCGCGACCCACGTGCCCGAGGTGGTGTCGAAGCGCGCCTGACCGGTGACCACGCCGTCGGTGTCGACGTGCCGCAGCACGTCCGCGCGGCCGTCGGCATCGGAGTCGACGTAGGCCACGAAGCCGTCGTCGGTCATGATCGTGACGGCCTCGTCGACGCCGTCACCGTCCAGGTCGCGGTTGGCTTCGGCGGTGTACTCGGCGCCGTCGACGGGGATCGTGATGTCGCCGTCGCCCGAGCCCTGCTCCTCCAGGTACAACCCCGTGCTCCCTCGTACCTCGTGGTCGTGCGCCGCCGTGTTCCTGCGCCTGGTCGTGCGCCGTCGTGTTCACCGTGGTGCCCCTGCCGGGTGGCTTCGCGCGGGTCCGAGGCGGTCGACGAGTGCACGCCGGCAGTGCCGAACTCGTGGCAGTGGCCCCGCACCGGGCGAGCACGCCCTGGGCACTCGCAGTCTCCCAGTTGCGACGCGTTCGCGGGAGTGCTGGTTCCCCGGGATGGCCGCGCCGCCGGCGTCACGGCCCCGCGGATTCCCCGCTGACCTGCGTCGACGCAGCGCTGCTGGGCTGCGCATGGTTGCCCTCCTGCACAGGGGCACCCTCCTGCACCGGCGCGGTGCTGCCCGCCGCGTCCTGCCCGCCGCCCCGCCCCGCGGCGGCGGCTGCGTGCGCGGGAGCTTCGGTGGTCTGCTCGCAGGCGCCCGCGCGCAGCGCGGCCGCCTCGCGCCCGTCGCGCAGGTTGCGGATGCCGGCGAGCAGGTGCTCCACCTTCTGCCGCCCGGAACGCGCCTGGTCCACGCGCTGCTTGATCTCCCGCGCCCGGCGGCCGCGTTCGGCCGCGTCCATCCGCAGCGCCCGGTCGACTTCGCGCAGTTCCTCGTCGATGGTCTCGATGCGCCGGGTGAGCACGTCGTCCAAGGCCAGCAGCAGCTGCTGCTCGGCCTCGATGAGCTGTTCGGACACCAGCTGGTCCAGGGTGGAGCGGGCGTCGGCGACGGCTTCGGTGAGCCACTGCTTGAGGTGCTGCTTGTCCGCCGCGTGCCGCCGCGTGCGCGCCATCCACCACCCGGCGCCGAGCCCCAGCGCGATCGACACGGGAAGCACGATCGGGGTCAGCGCGCCCGCGCCGAGGCCCAGCCACGGCAGCGCCACCGCCACGCGGCCGAGCCCCAACCCGCTCGAGACGCCCATGACCACCAGCAGCCTGTCCTCGGCGGTCGGCGGTCGCTTGTCCGGGGCGCGCAGCGTGACCGGGGGGTGCGCGCCCCGGGCGAACTGGGAGCGGATGACGTCGAGTTCCTCGGCGGAGAACAGCTCGGCCAGCGACCGCTCGGCCGCACCCGCCAGCCTGCCGGACAGCAGCGACGCGATGTGCGAGGCGGTGAGTTGCAGCGCGGAGTCGACCTGCGCGGGCAGTTCGGCCAGCGCGGTGCGGTCGGCCGAGTCGATGGCGCGGCGGAACCGGCTCTGCGCCTGCCGCACCTGGTCGGTCACTTCGTGCCCGATCTCCACGCGGGCGCGCTGGATCTCCCCGCGCAGCCGCACCTGCCAGCCGCGCGTGGAGGAGCGGCGCGCGGCCTGCAGCTCGTCGCGCCGGCTGCGCAGCGATTCGGCCTCGTGCTCGCCGAAGGTCAGCGCGCGGTGCTCGGCTTCCCAGCGGCCGATCAGCTCGCCGAGCACGGTGGACAGCGCGCGCAGCGTGTTCGCCTCGCCGAGCATGGCCGAGCGGTCCGCGATCGCGTCGCGCACCGCGGTGCGCAGCTCACCGATGCCGGACTGGCCGCGCAGCAGTTCGCGCGCGTGTTCGTGCGGTGCGGTTTCGGCCTGGTGCAGCATCCGGGCGGAGACGGGGAAGGTCGGGACGTGGGCGAACCGCGGCGCGTGTTCGGCCAGCAGCCGCCGGTTCTCCGCCTGGATCTCCCGCCAGCCCCGGTGCCGGTCGGTTTTCGCCAGCGCGAAGAACACGGTTTCCACGCGCGCGGCGACGGTGTTGAGGAACTCCAGTTCACCGCACGTGATCGGTGCGGAGGCGTCCGAGACGAACAGCAGCGCCGTGGCGGATCCGGCGGCTTCCAGCGCCAGCTCGCCGTGCTCGGCGCGCAGACCGCCGACGCCGGGGGTGTCCACCACGGTGATCTCCTCCAGCGCGGGCAGCGGGGCACGCACGCGGACGCGGCGCGGCGGGACGTGCCCCGCGGAGTCCGGGGTGACGACCGTCCAGTCGGCCAGGGAGTCGAAGTCCACGGGCACGGGCTCCTGGCCGGGGTAGCAGGCGTGGGCCTGCCACTGCTCGCCGTGCTCGAACCACAGGTGCGCGGCCGTGGCGCCGTTCGCGTCCGCGCTCGACAGGCCGTCGTGCCCCAGCAGGGCGTTGACCAGCGAGCTCTTGCCCCTGTTGGTTTCGCCGACGACGACCACGGTGGGTTTGTCCGGCCGCGCCCGGCGGATGTCGTCGACCCACGCGGCGACGTCCGGGGCGGTCTCGCGCAGCAGCGTGAACAACCGGTCGCGGGTCTGCCGCACCTGCTGCGGCAGCGCGGCCGTGAAGGCCACGTCCGGTGAGGTCATGCGCCACCACCCTCTGCTCGGGATCCGGGCCTGCTCGGGATACGGGCGCATTGTCCAGCAGTGCCGTCCGGCAGTGCGGCGCGGCCGGATCAGCGCAGGTGCCCCGGCGGCCGGATCAACGCAGCGGCCGGATCAACGCGGCGGCCGGATCAACGTAGCGACAGGTTCAACGTCGGCGGCCGGATCAACGTCGGCGGGTCCAGCCGGTGTCGTAGGGCGAGACCCGCGCGGGCGGCTCGTCGCCGGCTTCGCTGAACGCCTGCAGCGCGCGCACGAGCCCTTGGCGCTGTTCGTGCGGGATGCGTTCGACGATCGCTTCGATCTCGTTGCGCCGGTAGTCGGTGACCTGGTCGACGAGGTCCTGGCCGCTGCGGGTCAGCGCGATGGTGACTTCCCGGCGCGATTCGGGGTTGCTCTGCCGCTGCACCCAGCCCGCGTTCACGAGCCGGTCGACGGTGCGCGTGGCCGTCGAGGGGTTCACGCCGAGCAGCTCGGCGAGGGCGACGAGTTTCAGCGGCCCGCGGGAGTCCAGCGCCACCAGGAGCCGGAACTGCGGCAGCGTGATGCTCCCGGCGACGGCGGCGACGGATTTCGCCGACACGCCGACCAGCAGGCGCGAGGCGGTCAGCACGGCCTCGGCGATCGCGTCCACCTCGTCGTTGCCGAGGGACTCCGCACTGCCAGGGGTCTCCGCGGTGCTCATGTCGCCATTGTCACATTGACTTGCAGCGTGCAAGAATTGCATCTTGCAAACCGATGGATGGTGCGCAGGTCCTCCGCACGGCTCGCCGCTCGCTCACCACCTGGCTGTCCGAGCGCGGCGGCGGACTGCTCGTCCTGTCCCTGCTCATCGGGGCCGGCGCCGGCCTCGGCGCCGTCGTGTTCCGCTGGCTCGTCAGCACCGCCACGACGGTGTTCACCGGCCGGCACGAGTACACGACGGACCCCGGCGCGGCGCACGCCTGGCTCCCCGCGCTCGGACCGTGGTTCTTGCTGCTGGCCCCCGTCGCGGCCGGGCTGCTGTACGGACCGCTCGTCGCCTGGCTCGCCCCCGAGGCCAAGGGGCACGGCGTGCCCGAGGTGATGTACGCCGTGTCCGAACGCGGTGGACGCATCGCCCCGCAGGTCAGCCTCGTCAAAGCCCTCGCATCGGCGCTGTGCATCGGATCCGGCGGCTCCGTCGGCCGGGAGGGCCCGATCGTGCAGATCGCCTCCGCGCTCGGCTCCGCGCTCGGCCGCATCACCCGTCTCGACGACCGGAAGGTGCGGGTGCTCGTGGCCTGCGGCGCGGCGGGCGGCATCTCCGCGACCTTCAACGCCCCGCTGGCCGGCGCGTTCTTCGCGATGGAACTCGTCCTGCGCGCCTTCACCGTCGACGCGTTCGTGGCCGTGCTGATCGCCAGCGTCGCCGCCGACGTCATCGGCCGCGCCGTGTTCGGCGACGAATCCTTCCTGACGCTGCCCGCGTTCCACCCCGACAACCCGAGCCAGTTCGTGCTGTTCGCCGTGCTGGGCCTCGTCATCGGCGCGGTCGGCGTGCTGTTCTGCAAGGTCCTGTACCGCGTCGAGGACCTCTGCGACCGGATCTGGCCCGGCCCCGAATGGCTGCGCCCCGCCGCCGGCGGGCTCGTGCTCGGCCTGGTGCTGCTCGTGCTGCCGCACATGTACGGCGTGGGCTATCCCGTGCTCGGCCACGCCGTCGCCGGCGACTACGCGTTCGGCTTCCTGATCGTCCTGCTCATCGGCAAGATGGTGGCCACCAGCCTGACCATGGGCATCGGCGGTTCCGGCGGGGTGTTCGCGCCCTCGCTGTTCATCGGAGCCGCCGCCGGCAGCGCCTTCGGCGTCCTCGCGCAGGGAGTGCTGCCCGGGGTCGCCGGTTCCCCCGGGCTGTACGGGCTGCTCGGCATGGGCGCGGCCTTCGCCGGCGCCACCCGAGCACCGATGACCGCCGTGATCACGCTGTTCGAACTGACCGGCCAGTACTCGATCATCCTGCCGCTGATGTTCGCGGTCGCCCTGGCCACGGCGGCCAGCCGCGTGCTCAGCCGCGACACGATCTACACCGAGAAGCTCAGCCGCCGCGGCATCGACCTCAACGCCCCGCCCACGCTGATCGCCACCCACCGGCACGCGTAGCCGGCCGTCGGTGCGCTCAACGCCGCAAGCGGTACACCGTGACCACCGGTGCGCGCAGCACCCGCTCGCGATCGGCGAAGCCGGGCACCTCCGTGCCGAGGATCACCCCGTCGAGCGCGGGATCGGTGGTCTCGACCGTGCCTGCCGCCTCGTGCCGCGCCGGATCGAACCACGCGCCGTCCGGCCGCAGCGCCACCACGCCGACCTCGGCCAACCCCAGGGTCAGCCGCTCGGCCACCCCGGTTGAGCGAGCGCGGTCCACGGCGTACAGGCACAGTTCGATCAACCGGGCGCGTTCGGCCGAGTCCTGCGGCCGCCCGGCGTCGGCAGCTCCGTCCGGCCCGCTCGGCTCGTGCCGCGGCGCTGTGCACGGCAGCACCAGCCGCTCCGTGGAGGCATCGCTGGTCGTGGCGCTCATCTCGGTGCCCCTTCCGGTGTCGAAGTGCCGATCCGCCGCTCGGACGCGGCGGGCACCGCAGCGGTTCCACAGCGGATCCACGCTGCGGATCTACGCTGCGGTTGCACCCCGCCTGACCAGCGATGCGTACATTTCGCGAAATGTGCGCACGGCCGGCGGATCCCCACTGCCCGGCGGATCCCTACTGCGCCGACATCCGCCGCCACACCAGGAAGTACGCCCGGTGCACCACGTGCGCGACCCGCGACTGCGCCGGCGTCGCCCCGAACGTGGCGAACGAACGCCACCACTTCGCGCGCTCCAGCGCCGCCTCGGCCACCTGCGCCGGATCCGCATCGGGCAACCCCACCCGCTCGGCATCCGTGACCGCGCCACCCAGCCGCAGCACCTCGTCGACGAGGTCCTCCGGGAACTGCACCCCGCCCGAGGACACCAGCGTCAACGCCTCCAGCACCCGCAGCTGGTGCGCCTCCGGACGAGCCAGCAGCGCCTCCAGCGCGTCGTGCGCGGCCCGCCACTCCGCCGGATCCCCCGACTCGTGCACCAGCGAGGTCAGCGAGGCCAACGCGGCAGCCGCCTTCAACCCGTCCGCGCGCTCGCGGAACACCGTCTCCACCGTGTCCCGCAACCCCGCCGCCCCGGAAGCGGTGCCGAGGGCGCGCCGCAGGTCCCCGGCGCTCACCTCGGAGCAGCGGTCCAGCTCCGCCAACGCGCGCCGGATGCCGTAGAGGTCCAGCCGCTCCACCAGCCGCGTCCGCGCGCTCACCGGCACGGCGCAGTCCCACCCGGTGAACAGGTCCGCCGACAGCAGCATCGTCTCGCGCGTGTCCCGGTCCAGCCGGGCCAACTGCCGCAACGCGTCCGCATCGGCGGCGGTGAACCCGCCGGCCTCGGTGGTCTCCGCGAGCAGCCCCAGCATCGGCAGCACGTCCGCCACGCGCGGACGCAGCGCGCGCGCCTGGCTCTCGGCCAGGATCGAGGCGGCCCGCCACACGTCGCCGTCCGCGCCCGCCACCGACTCCGGCTCCACCGTGTCCGCCTTGTTCAGCACGGCCACCGCGTTCACCGGACCCGCGTCCCGGCTGGCCGTGGCCGCGCCGAACGCGGCCAGCATCTGCTCGTCGTCGGCGCGCACCGTCTGGGTCACCACGTACAGCACGGCCTCCGCCCCGGCCACCGCGCCCCGCGAGACCGGATCCAGCTCCTCGTCACCGGAAGTGCCGCTGGGAGCGCCCGCGTCCAGCAGCTGCCCCGCCCCCAACAGCTGCTCCGTGCGGGCTTTCGCCGCCTCGTTCAACGACCCCAACCCGGGGGTGTCGATCACCGTGAGATCGCGCAGCACCGCGTTGGTCAGGTACGCCTCGACGTGCGACACGCGCTCCAGGTCCACCCCCAGGTCGGCCGGCAACCCGCCGTCCGGTGCGCACGGCACCGGCTGCCGCGACCCGTCGTGGCCGACGACCTCGATGCGATCGACCGTGCCGTACTGGAACCGCGTGACCAGCCGGGTGCACTCGCCCACGTCCGTCGGCGCAACGCGGCGGCCGACCAGCGCGTTGACCAGCGTCGACTTGCCCGACTTCGCCCGTCCCACCACGGCCAGCTGCAGCGGGGCCGACATGCGCTGCAACACGCGGTCGATGCCCGTGGCGGTGCGTTGGCAGACCTGCTCGCGCAGATCGCCGCAGAGACGGGCCACGGACTCCGACAGCGGGCCGGGCGCCGCCGGGTCTGCGGGCTGCGTGCGCGAACTCACCGCCGTCCTCTCCGCTCGACCGCGTTCCAGCTCGACCACGTCCTGGTCCACCGGGGCGCGGCGGCGGGCCCCGCCGACGACCGCGCCGCGCCACCGCTCCGACGAGCGCCCATCCTGCCACGGAGGGCACCGCGGGCAGCGCGCACAGTGTCCCCTCGCCCGGAGGGCTCCCTACGACCTGAGGGGGACGAGCGGTCTCGTGCCGCGGGGCGACGCAGCGCAACGGGACGGGACCCTAGGCTCGAGGTCGTGCGCCGACTCAGTCTCTGGTTCCGTTCCCACCCGCTCGCCGGCGACGTCCTGCTGGCCGCGGGCGCGGCGCTGTTCGCCCTGCTCGTGTGGGGCGCGTACACCCCGGACTGGGCGAACCGGCTCGCCCAACCGGTGAACGGGCTGCTGTGCGTCCTGCCGCTCGTGGTGCGGCGGCGGTACCCGTTGCCGGCCGCCTGCCTGGTCCTGGCCGGAGGCGTGCTGATCTCCGGGATGAGGGCGCCCATGTACGTCGCGGAGCTGACCGCGGCGATCATGCTCTACACGCTCGTGGTGGAGGTGGGTCGGCGGTCGGCGGCGCTGTACGGGGCGGGAATCGTGGTCATGTCCGCGGTGCGGCCGCTCTTCCTCGTCCAGGAGCAGTGGCTCGAAATGCTCCCGTACTTCGCGGTCCTGGCCGGGTTCCTCGTCGGCACCGCCTGGTCCCTCGGCGAGTTCGTGGGTGCCCGGCGCAGCTACCACCGGGCCGTGGAGCAGCGCGTGCGCAGCCTCGAGTTCGAACGCGACCAGCGGGCTCGGATCGCCGTGGCCGAGGAACGCAACCGCATCGCCCGCGAGATCCACGACGTGCTCGCGCACTCGGTCAGCGTGATGGTCAGCCAGGCCGACGGCGCCGCCTACGCGCTGCGCGGCAACCCGCAGGCGGCCGAGCAGGCGCTGCAGTCGATCGGCGACACCGGGCGGACCTCGTTGAACGAGCTGCGCAACCTGCTGCGCGTGCTGCGCAATCCCGAGGACGACGGCGCGCAGGCCCCGCGGCCGGACAGCGGCGGGCTGCGCGACCTCGTGGACGGGGTGCGGCGCCTCGGCCTGCGCGTGCGGCTCGACCTGGAGGGGGACTTCGACGACCTGCCCGCCGGGGTCGGGCTGAGCGTGTACCGCATCGTGCAGGAGTCCCTGACGAACACGCTCAAACACGGCGGGCAGGCCGGCGAAGCCGTGGTCACCGCCCGCAACGACGGCCGGTTCGTGCAACTGGAGATCACCGATGACGGCGCGCCCGGTGCCGACCCGCTCGCCGGTGTCGACCCGCTCGCCGGGGACGAGCAGCGCACCGCGCAGATCACCGAGCGCCATGAGCACACTGCCGAACGCAACGGGAACGGCGGGCACGGCGTGCTGGGCATGCGCGAACGCGCCGCGCTGTACGGCGGCAGCCTGGATGCCGGCCCCCGCCCGGACGGCGGCTGGCGGGTGCACGCCCGCCTGCCCCTCACGCCGGTGGCCGCCTGAGCGGCCCCGGTCGGGGTGGGCAACGCCACCCGGGCGCCGTGCACGGGAATCCGCCGCAGCGGTGGCGACGTCCTATGCTGGGAGGTGTGCTCCGTGTGCTCCTCGTCGACGATCAGCAGCTCATGCGCATGGGTTGGCGCATGGTGCTCGACGCGCAGGAGGACATGACCGTCGTCGGTGAAGCCGCCGACGGGGCCGAAGCGGTGTCCGCGGCCGCGGAGCACAGGCCCGACGTGGTGCTCATGGACGTGCGCATGCCCGGCGTCGACGGGGTCGAGGCCACTCGCCGGATCCTCCGCGAGGACACCGCGCGGGTGCTGGTCACGACGACCTTCGACCTCGACGAGTACGTCCTGTCCGCGCTGCGCGCCGGAGCCAGCGGGTTCCTGCTCAAGGACGTGCCGCCGGAAGGGCTCGCCTCCGCCGTGCGTTCGGTGGCGGACGGCGACGCGGCCGTGTCGCCGAACGTGACCCGGCGGCTGCTGGACCGGTTCCTCGGTGCCGAGCACGCGCCCTCCCGCGACCCCGAGGTGCTGCAGGCGCTGACCGAGCGGGAGCGCGAAGTGCTCCGCCTGGTCGCCACCGGGCTGACCAACACCGAGATCGCCGGGGCGCTGGTCGTGTCCGAGGCCACGGTGAAAACCCACGTCGGTCGCGTGCTGTCCAAACTGGAACTGCGGGACCGGGTGCAGGCCGTGGTCCTCGCCTACGAGACCGGCCTGGTGAAGCCGGGCGCGGCGTGAGCGCCGCCGAACCATCCGACGACGAAGGTGGCTGATGTGTCCGCTCCGCAACTAGTAGCGCTCGACATCGACGGCACCGTGCTCGACCCGGAGACGCAGCGCGTGTCCGCTCCGGTGCGCGGGGCGATCCGGCGTGTCATCGCGGCGGGCAGCCACCTCGTCGTCGCCACCGGGCGCAGCCTCCTCGGCACCGTGCCGATCCTCGACGAGCTGGACCTCGACGGCGGTGTCGCGCTGTGTTCGAACGGTGCGATCACCGTGGACGTGGCCGCCCGGGAAGTGCTGTCCATAGCGACCTTCGACCCGTCGGCCGTGCTGCCGGAACTCACCCGGCGCCTGCCCGGGGCCCGCTACGCCGCCGAGCAGGTCGGTTCGGAAAGCCTGGTCACGGAACCGTTCCGCACCGACGAGCTGCACGGGCACCAGCGTCTGGCCACTGTGGAGGAAATCGGGCAGCGGGCGGTGCCGCGGCTGATCGCGTACTGGACGGGGCGCAGCCCCGAACAGGCCCGCGCGGCGCTGGCCGGCGCCCGACTGCCGTGCACCGTCACCGTCGACCACGAATCGGCGTGGGTGACGCTCGTGCCCGAAGGCATCACCAAGGGCAGCGCGCTGGAGAAGCTGCGGGTCGAGCTGGGCATCGACAGCGAGGCGACGTTCGCCGCGGGCGACGGCGACAACGACATCCAGATGCTGCAGTGGGCCGCCCACGGCGTCGCCATGGGGCAGGCCCCCGAGGACGTGCGGGCCGCGGCGGACGAAGTCGCCGGCCGGGTCAGCGCCGACGGGCTGGTCGACGTCCTCGCCCGCTGGTTCTGAACGCCGCCGCAAGTCTGCATCGGGTGTGATCTTCGCCTCCTCGGTGGCCGAATGCACGTCGCGTGCCCGCAACTCCTGCGCAGCTGCCGCGGGGTGGTTGCGGGGCGTCTACGACCTGGGGATGACGCGGATTCCAGCCCTGAGGCCGATGTCCGCGCGGCGGCCCGTTCGGCATCGTGGATCCTGATGGCGGTGACGCCGCGGGCGGCATCACCGGCGGAACTCGACTCGGGCGGCGCGGGTGACGACGGCCCAGCGAGAAACGGAGAGCAGACCATGATCGAGGCGAACGGCCTCACGAAGCGCTACGGCGACAAGACCGTGGTGCGCGACCTGAGCTTCACCGTGCGACCGGGGAAAGTGACCGGATTCCTCGGCCCGAACGGCGCCGGGAAGTCCACCACGATGCGCATGATCCTCGGACTCGACCGACCCACCGCCGGCGACGTGCGCGTGGGCGGCGAGCACTACCGGGACCTGAAACGACCGCTGCGGACGATCGGCGCCCTGCTCGACGCGAAGTGGGTGCACCCCAACCGCTCCGCGCGCACCCACCTGCGGTGGCTGGCGCGCAGCAACGAGATCCCGCGCAGCCGCGTGGAAACCGTGCTGGACCAGGTCGGACTGTCCGAAGTGGCCGATCGGCGCGCCGGCGGGTTCTCCCTCGGCATGTCGCAACGGCTCGGCATCGCCGGCGCGCTGCTCGGCGACCCGGGCATCCTCATGTTCGACGAACCGGTCAACGGCCTCGACCCCGAGGGCATCCACTGGATCCGCCGGTTCATGCAGGGCCTGGCCGCCGAGGGGCGGACCGTGCTGGTGTCCAGCCACCTGCTGTCCGAAATGGCGCAGACGGCCGAGGAGCTCGTCGTCATCGGACGCGGTGAACTGCTCGCCCAGTGCCCCACCGAGGAGTTCGTGCACCGGGCGGGCGCGCAGAGCGTCGTCGTGCGCTCGCCGCAGATCGACCGGCTCGCCGCGGCGCTGGCCACCGCCGGCGTCACCGCGCAGCGCAACGACGACGACGCCTTGGAGGTGCACGGGGCCAGCACCGACCAGGTGGGCGAGATCGCCGCGCAGCAGAGCTGCGTCGTGCACGAACTGGCCACGCGGAGCGGATCGCTGGAAGACGCCTTCATGCGCATGACCAGCGAAGCGGTGGAGTACTCCAGCACCGACGAACCGACCGGCGCGCACGCGCTCAGCGGGGTGAAGTGACATGACGTTGTTGGCCGTCGAACGCACGAAGCTGTTCTCCACGCGCTCCCCGTGGTGGTGCGCGGTCGTCGCGCTCGCGCTCACCATCGGGTTCGCCGCGCTGCTGGCCGGGTACGCGCGCGGCCCCGTGTCGCTGCAGATGAGCCTCGCCGGTTACCAGCTCGGGATGATGGTCGTCATGGTGCTGGCGGCGCTGGCCGTGACCACCGAATACCGCTTCGGCACGATCCGTGCGACGTTCCTCGCCGTGCCCGACCGCGTGTCCGCGCTCGTGGCGAAGACCTGCGTCGTGGCTGCTACCGCGTTCGTGATCGGTGAACTCGCGGCGTTCGGATCACTCGGCGTGACCGCGCTGCTCGCGTCCGAATCGGATCTCGCGCTCAGCGGGGCCGCGGAGTGGCGGCAGGTGGCCGGTGTCGGGCTCGTGTACGTCCTCGCCGCCGTGCTCTCCGTCGGGGTGGGCGTGCTGCTGCGCCAGTCGGCCGGTGCGGTGACACTGCTGCTGCTGTGGCCGCTGCTCATCGAGTCGCTGGTGATGATGATCCCGAACATCGGCGAGGACCTGTACTCGTGGATGCCGTTCCACGTCGTCGACACGTTCCTCGGATCGGTGCACAGCGCGGGCATGGCCAGTGATGTGCCGTTCGGACCGTGGGGATCGTTGGCGTACTTCGCCGTTTTCGCGGTGCTCGTGCTGGCCATCGGGCTCGGAGTCGTCCGCCGTCGTGACGCGTGAGCAACGCGAACCGCCCATGATCATCTGATCGTGGACTTCGGCGGGAGGGGTGATGACGAAGCGTTACCCATCCCGGCCGAGAGGCTTGTCACGTTGGCCGATAGGATCAGGGCAAAGATCGCGCCAGCGGCTTGCCGGTCCACAGTGGTGCACCTGCGGTTGTCGGGTCCACCTGGGACGCCGGGGTGTTCCTGCGACACCGGCCGATGCGCGGAAGAACGACCGACTGCACCAGCGCTCGGGGGCGCCGGCGGTCGGACGGGGGAAGGACCCGGGCTGTCATTCGGGGGACGGCCCGGGTCCACATTTTTCCGCGGCGCCGAGCGGGGGAGTCCGCGGATTGGCTGACGTTGGGGAAGCGGCTCCGCCGCTTACCCGGCGAACGGTGCGACCAAGCAGTCGACCACCGATCCGCGCGGCTGCTTGAGCCGGCTGCGGACGGAATCCGCGACAGCGCTCCACCGCCGCGCCCGGCCCTTCGGCGGGCGTGGCGTTCAGAAGCTGGGGCGGGCGATGAGGACCGGGCAGGCAGCGTGCCGCACGCACTGCTCGGCGACCGAACCGAGGAGCAGGCCGGCGAAGCCGCCCCGGCCGCGGTGCCCCACCACCAGCAGGTCCGCGTCCCGCGAGGCCGTCAGCAGCGCTTGCGGCGACGGGGAGTGCACCACGTGGATCTCCATCGGGACCTCGGCAGTACCGACCGTCTCGCTGACGATGCGTTGGGTGTCCTCGCGCACCGCCTGCTCGAACTGCTCCATGCTCGGCATGACCTGGGTGGGCACGTCCGCTGGCCGCGGGGCGGTGCGGATGCTCCACGCGCGCAGCACGTTCAGCACGGCCCCGCGCAGGCGTGCCTCCTGCACGGCCAGCACCAGCGCCTGCGCCGCGGAGGCCGAGGAGTCCAAGCCCACGACCACACCACCGTCGATGCGCACCTTTTCCACCGTCTGCTCCGCCATGCGTCCACTGCACCCGCACCGAGCGGTGTTGTCGAGCTGGGAGCTCCGAGTCCGGCCACGTCGTTGCGGACCCGTGATTTTGGACACATCGATTTTCGCTGTGCGATGCTCGTCTAACCTGGTGGCAAGGTGGTCGCGCGGTGCGACTGCGGCAGGGCAGCGCCCCGGTCGTCCTCCGGGCTGGTGGTCCTGTGCGGCCCGGTCGTCGCACCGGTGCTTCGACCGCCGCGGGCGTCGGCTCGGTCGCGGTGCAGCGATCGGTCGTGCGCGCCGTTCGAGCGGCGGGCACGGGCGCCCACGACAACTTCAGCAACGGATCGGAGCCGCCTCACGCGGGTGCGCTCTGCGCCAACAGCAGATGGGGTGGACCAATGACGCATTCGCGAACGGGTCGCGAGCGAGGGTTCGACGAACAGGATCGCCGCACGAGCGTGACGGTCCAGCTGGAACCGGTGCCCGAACTGGAGTGGTCACTGGCGACCGAAGGTCACCCCACCGCGCCTGTCGACCCCCCGCTGGGGCCGGCGGCCGTTCGCCGCGGATGGATCCACACCGCTCCGGAAGCGCGTGTGCTCGCGCTGTACCGCGAACTCCGCGACCGCGAATCCACCGAATCCCCGCTGCGCGCGCCCTGGTGGCTGCGCGTGCTGGACCGGGGCGGGCTCGCTTCCCGCCGCGAGGGGTTCGCCTTCGAGGACGAGGTGCACGCGGCGCTGGGGCGACGCGACGGCTGGGTGTTCGTGCCCTGGACGATCTTCGGCGACACCGGTTACTGGGAGTACGCCCCGTCCGATCGGGAGCCGGTGAAGGTGCCCACCACCGTGCTGTGCACTGACGAGCACCCCGGATGGCTGAACGTGCTGCCGGCCCACGGCGATGTGGAGCCGCCACCGGTCCCGTTGGACGGAACCAGCGGGCTGCTCTCGGCGATCACGCGGATCGAGTCCTGGTGAGCCCGTCGCGGGGTGGCCGCATCCGGTAGCTGCGCCGGGTGGCCGGTGCATTTGCCATACTGGTTCCTTGTGAATTCTTCTGACCAGCGGATTCGTCCTGCTCGATCGGTCGTCAGCTACGTCCACCGCGGCGGGCGGATGACCACGGGCCAGCAACGAGCCTGGGACCAGCACTGGTCCGCCTGGGGAACGGAGGTCACCGCCCTGCCGGAGGGGCCGGTGGACTTCGACTCCTGGTTCGGCCGGTCGGCGCCGCTCGTGCTGGAAATCGGTTCGGGCATGGGGGAGACCACCGCGCAGCTCGTGGGGAACCGTCCCGAGGTCAACTACGTGGCCGTCGAGGTCTACAAGCCCGGACTCGCTCAGCTGCTCTCCCGTGCGGTCAACGCCGGCCTGACCAACCTGCGGCTCCTGCGGGGCGACGCGTTGGAACTGCTGCGGCACCACGTACCGGAGGACGCGCTGGACGAGGTGCTGATCTACTTCCCCGACCCGTGGCCGAAGAAGAGGCACCACAAGCGTCGGCTCGTGCAGGGCCCGGCGATGTCGCTGATCGCCTCGCGCGTCGCGCCCGGCGGCATCGTCCACCTCGCCACCGACTGGGAGGACTACGCCGAGCAGATGCGCGAGGTCTGCGATGCCGAACCGCTGCTGCGCAACCGCTACTCGGACGAGCCTGCGCACGAATCGGTGGGCGACTGCGCCGACGACTCGGCGGAGGAATCCGCGGACGAGTCCGCCCACGAGTCGTGCGGGTGGGCACCCCGGCCGGAGTGGCGTCCGGTGACGAAGTTCGAAACACGCGCCCAGGAGGAGGGGCGCGTCGTGTACGACCTGATCTACGAGCGCCGCTGAGGACTCCGTCGCGGGCTCCGCGGGGAGCCTCCGCGGGGAGCCTCCGCCGGGAGACCGGTCGTCGTCTCCGCGTGCTCGGTGCTCAGTCCTGGCGGCAGCGGGTGGGGGCGCGCCGAGCGGCCAACCACTCGCCCAGATCGCCGAGCACGGCGCTGGCCGCCATGGCCACGAGGATGACCAGAGCGATCGCTGTGCCGATCACGGACAGGACCTGTACGAACATCGCTGCTCCTTCGGTGCGGTTCCCACCGGCTGCCGCGTTGCCGGGTGTCGCGTTGCCGGGTGTCGAGTTGCTGGTTGCCGTGCTGCTGGTTGTTGCGTTGCCGGCTGCTGCATGCCGGGTGTTCCTCCGGATTTCCGGTGGTGTTCCCAGCGTCGCGCTCCTCGGGCGGTTGACGAATCGGCCGAACGGTCGGAGGAACTTGTCCGAAAGGCCGGGCATCGACCGGTCCGCTCCCCGGGCGCTGCTCCGTCCGCGTGAGGGACCCGTTCGGGCGTAGGTCGGCAGGGTGAGCGCGGCTCGCGGGAGAAGATCGCCGCCTGCGGGAAATCGTCCGATCGGTCGGCGAGCTTGACCGTTCGACCGGGGTCCGTGCACTGCTCGTCCCCTACCGTCGGAGTCGTGAACACGCGTGCGCCGCATTCAGGTTCCCGGGCATCGGCCGGTCCGCCGGCGAATCCTCCGCCCCGCGGTGACCGCCGCGCGCCGTCCGGGCCGTCCGTCGCGCGGGCCGCCCTGCACTGGGCGGGAGCACTGCTGCGCGAGCAGTGGATCTTCGCCGCGCTGCTCGGACTGACCTGGTGCGGGGACGTGCTCCTGCTGGTGAGCGGGGGTAGCGCGGCGCTGGTGGCCGTGCCCGGGCTGACCGCCGTGGCGGTGCTGGCCCTCCTCGCCCGCCGCGCGCCCGTGACGTGCGGGCTGGCGGGCGCGGCCGTGCTGGCCGGCGCGACGTTGCTCGTGCGCGTCGACCTCCTCCCCGCGCCGGAGGGGTTCGGCCCGCTGCCGGTGCTGCTGGGGACCCGCCCGACGGAGAACCTCGCCGGGCTGCTGTTCGTGCTCGCGCTCCACCGCGGTGCGACGTTGCTCCGCGCGTTGCCGGTAACCGCTGCACTGGTGCTCAGCGCCCTCGCGGCGGTGGCCCTGCGCGGCTCGTCCGGCACCGCTGCCGATCCGCTGTGGCTGGGGTTCCTGCAGCTCATCCTCGCCGCCGGCACCGGTCTGTACCTGCGCAACGCGTTCGGCGGGCAGGGCACCTTCAGCGCGCTGCTGCGGCAGCAGTGGCCCGTCATCGCAGCGCTGTGCATCCTGCTGTTCTTCCAAGTGGCGAACGGGCAGGCCGGCCCGTACACCGTCCTGGTCCAGGTTCTCGGCTGCGCGGTCATGGGGGTGTTCGCGGTGCTGGCCCCGATGCGTCCGGTCGAAGCCTCCGGACTCGCCGCGGTCACGCTCGTGACGACGGCCGTGCTGCTGCGACTGCTGGGCGAGCCGACCCTCGGGCTGCTCGGACCGATCCCGGTCGCCGGGGTGGGTGCCGGAATGGTGCTGGTGGCCATCACCGTGCGCACCGTTGATCGGGCCACGGCGGCACGGGTCGTCGCCGGTCTCGTCGCCGCAGCCCTGGTCGCCCTGTTCGGCATCCCGGGGCAGGTGAACTACTTCGACCCGCGCGTGGCCGCGGCCCCGCTGTTCTTCGGCGGCCTGCTGCTGGTGACCGCCATCGGAACCGGCATGTACTTCCGCTCGCGGGACGCGGATCGCGCCCGATCGGTGGAGGCGGCGATCGGGTTGGCGCAGCAGAACGAACGCATGTCGCTCGCGCGCGAGCTGCACGACATCGTCGCCCACCACGTCACGGGCATCGTCGTGCAGGCCCAGGCGGCGCGGATGGTCGCCGAACGCGACCCCGGGGCGGCCACCCAGGCGCTCGACCGGATCGCTGACAGCGGCACCGAAGCGCTCACCGCCATGCGGCGGATCGTCGCGGGCATGCGCGAGGAGGGCGCGGAAGAGAGCGCGACCACCGATCTCGAGGCCGACGTGCGCGCACTCGTCGACGAGACGCTGGGGTCGCGGGCGCGACCACGCGTCTCACTGGCGACGGAGCTGGCGGAAGCGGTGCCCCAAGAGGTCGCGCGTTCGGCTCTGCGCGTGGTCCAGGAGGCGCTGACGAACGCGGAAAAGCACGCGTTGGACATCACGCACATCGACGTGCACCTGCGCACCGGCGACAACGAGCTGCGTGTCCGGGTGCGCGATGATGGCACGGGGCTGCGGCGGCAACCGGCCGGCGGTTCGGGCGGCTACGGTCTGGTCGGGATGCGTGAACGCGTCGAGTTGCTCGGAGGCACGTTCGAGGCCGGCCCGGCCGAGGACGCCGGCTGGTGCGTCGACGCGGTGATGCCGTTGGTCGAGAAGAACGGGAACCGGGGGTCATGACCCGAGTGCTGATCGCGGATGACCAGGACATGGTGCGTGCGGGCTTCCGCATGATCCTCGATTCGCAGGAGGACATCGAAGTCGTCGGCGACGTGGGCGACGGCGTCGACGCCGTGCGCATGGCCCGGGAGCTTCGTCCTGACGTGTGCTTGATGGACATCCGGATGCCGGGAATGGACGGTCTGGAAGCCACCAGGCAACTCGCGGGATCCGGTGTCACGGAGCCCGTCAAGGTCGTGGTGGTGACGACCTTCGACCTCGACGAGTACGTGGATCAGGCGCTCCGCAACGGAGCCAGCGGCTTCCTGCTCAAGGACGCCGGGCCCGCACTGCTGATCGAAGCCGTGCACGCGGCCGAGCGGGGTGACGCCTTGGTCTCGCCGCAGATCACCGTCCGGCTGCTGAGGCACTTCTCCAACAAGCCGGGACGCAGCACCGAGGCGCACCAGCCGAGCGAGGAGCTCACGGAGCGGGAACTGGACGTCGTCCGCGCCACGGCTCGGGGTTTGACCAACAGCGAGATCGGCCAGGAGCTGTACATGTCGCTGTCCACCGTGAAAACGCATCTCGCAGCGGCGCAGGGAAAGATCGGCGCCCGCAACCGGGTGGAAACCGCGGCCTGGGCATGGCGCCGCGGCCTGATCGAGGAGTGAACCGACCGCTGCGATCGCGCGGTGCTGGCCTTCCGGCTGAGGGGGATCAGCCGGAAAACCGAGGTGCGAGTCCTGTTCAAGGGACGATGCTGGGGGTATGCGACTACGAGCTCGTGATGGTGTGTATCTGGCGGTGATCCTCGGTGTGGCCGTGGCGGCAGGACTGGTGATGACGATGACGTTGTCCACGTTCACCTAGCGCTGCTTCACTGGCGGCTCTCCGAGGCCTGCGCGAGCGATACGGCACAATCGCCCCATGGCGACGACACCTCTGCGTCTGCACGCCCCACTGGTTCTGCCGTGCGACCAGGCATGTTCGGTGATCCGGGATGCTGTTGTGGACGTCGACCAGCACGGGCGCATCGCGTACTGCGGACCGCGTACCGCGGCACCGGAGTGTCCGCGGGACGCCGCTGTCCAGGACTGCGACGGCATCCTGCTGCCGGGATTGATCAACGCGCACGCCCACAGCCCGATGACGCTGCTGCGCGGCATGGGTGGGGATCTCCCGCTGATGCGGTGGCTGCAGGAGGTCATCTGGCCTGCCGAAGCCCGCCTGCGGCCCGCCGACGTGCGCATCGGCATGGAACTCGGGTGCGTGGAAATGCTGCGCGCGGGGGTGACCACGAGCGCCGAGATGTACTTCGCCGGTGAGTCCGTGGTCGAAGGGGTGCTCGCGATCGGATCGCGCGTCGTGCTCGCCGGCGCGGTGATCGACCTGCCCGATCTCAGCGGCAGCGGTGGCTGGAACGGCATGGTCGAGCAGATCGACCGGTGGATCGACGCGGACGGGCGCCGGTTCGGACCTGGGCAGCGCATCGAGCTCGCCTACGGTCCGCACTCCGCGTACATGCTGCCGATGGAGGCCCTCGAAGCGGTCGGTGAAGCCGCACAGCAGCGCGATGCGCTCGTGCACACGCACGTGGCGGAAACGGCGGCCGAGGACGCGCAGCAACGCGCCGAGTTCGGCTCGGTGCCTGCTCTGCTGGACAAGCTCGGTGTGCTCAACGGCCGCGTGCTCGCAGCGCACGGCGTGTACCTCTCGGCGGAGGACCGGGCGTTGCTCGCGCGCCGCGGCACCGGTGTCGCGCACTGCCCGGGTTCGAACGCGAAACTCGCCTCGGGCACCGCTTCGCTGGTGGAACTGCTCGGCTCCGGTGTTCACGTGGGACTGGGGACCGACGGGCCGTCGAGCAACGACGACCTCGACCTGTGGGAGGAGATCCGCCTGGCTGGACTGCTCTCGCGCACGGTGACGGGCGATGCCACGGCGCTGAGCGCGAAGCAGGCGCTGCTCTCCGCGACGCGGGGCGGGGCAGAGGCACTGCGGCGCGATGATCTCGGGACGCTGGAATCGGGGCGTTGGGCGGATCTCGTGCACCTCGACGTGGACACGCCCGCCTTCGCCACCGGCTTGGACGCGCCGGACGAACAGGTCGTGGCGAACGTCGTGTGGGCAGCGGGATCGCGGTGCGTCCGGGACGTGTGGGTCGCGGGTGAGCAGGTGCTGCACGACAAGGAGCCGACCAGGGTGGACCGCCGCCACGTGCAGGCCGCCGCGCGCACGTCGGCGCAGTACATCCGCGGTTGAGCCGGTGGCGGACCGCGCGCCCGTCGCCACGGGCAGCGCGGCCCGCCGTCCGAAGTCCCCGTCCGAAGTCCCCGTCCGGAATCCCCGTCCGGAACCGCCGGCGCTCAGGTGCGGCGGAGCACGATCTCCGTCAGGTGCGCGTCGTCGTCGGCGTGCACGGACGAGACGATCGACCGGGCCACGGAGTCGGGCTGCAGGTACCCGTGCGGTTCGTAGCTGCCGCCTTCCTGGCGACGCACGTCGCGTTGCATGTCGGTGGCGACGCGGCTGGGGAAGATCGACGTGACCTTCACGCCGTGCTGTGCTTCCTCCGCGCGCAGCGAGTCGGCGAAACCGCGGAGCGCGAACTTGCTCGCGGCGTAGGCGCTCCAGCCGGGTTTGGCGGACATGCCCGCGCCCGAGTTGACCAGCACGACGTGTCCGCGGGCGGTGCGCAGCGCTGGCAGGAGCTGCCGGGTGAGCTCGGTGACGGCGAACAGGTTCACGTTGAACGTGTGCTGCCACGTGTCCGCGGGCACTTCTTCGATCGTGCCGAGGTCGGCGACCCCGGCGCTGTGCACGAGCGCGTCGAGGCGGTCGAACTGCTGGGCCGCTTCGGCGACGGCTGCGTAGTCGGTGAGTTCGAGGGGCCACGCGGTGCTGCCGGGGATGTCCCGGCTGAGCTGCTCCAGCGCGGTGCTGTCACGACCGCCGAGGAGCACGTCGTGCGTTTCGGAGAGAGCGCGCGCGGTCGCCGCGCCGATACCGCGGGAGGCGCCCGTGACCAGGGCTAGCGGACGTTCGGTCATAGGGGGACGGTATCGCCGCTGACTCATCGCGCTGCGCGGACGGGCGCGTTCAGTGCGCGTGTCGGGCGCGTGTCGGGCGCACTCGGGTGGCCGGAGCGAGACGGCCTGCTGCTGCGTGCTCGCATCACCCGGACGTGATTACGCCGGCCTGAACGGTCGAGGAACGTTCCACGAAGGTGTGCATTCCGATTGACCTGGTGTTTTGTGTGTGGTGGGGGTGGGTGTTGGTGGGGGTGTGGGGTGGGTGTAGATTGTTTTGTGCTGGCGACGGAGCGGGCTGATTTCGGGGTTTCCTGCGGGTTTTCGTGGGGGCTGTGGGGTTGGTTCGGTGTTGCTGGGTGTTGTTTGAGGTTGATGACAATCTGAGCATGGTTGCCGTGGTGGGCGTGGTGGTTCTGCCTGTGTGGGGTGGGGTTGCTGGGTCTGCTTGCTCCTGGTGGTCGGGTGGGGTTGTTTTCCCCCCGGTGTTGGGGGTGGGTGTGGCGCGGTGTTAGGGTTGTTGTTGTGCCGCCGTTTTGGTGGTGTGTTCTTTGAGAACTCGACAGCGGATGTTTGTGTGACGCGTGTGCGTGGCTCTTTTGTTTTTGCTGGGATTTGTTGTTGGAGAGTTTGATCCTGGCTCAGGACGAACGCTGGCGGCGTGCTTAACACATGCAAGTCGAACGCTGAAGCCTGCTTCGGTGGGTGGATGAGTGGCGTACGGGTGAGTAACACGTGGGTAATCTGTCCTGCACTCGGGGATAACCTTGGGAAACCGGGGCTAATACCGGATGGGCACACGGCTCTCGCATGGGGGTGTGTGGAAAGCGGTTACGGTGGTGCAGGGTGTGCCCGCGGCCTATCAGCTGGTTGGTGGGGTAAGGGCCTACCAAGGCGACGACGGGTAGCCGGCCTGAGAGGGTGATCGGCCACACTGGGACTGAGACACGGCCCAGACTCCTACGGGAGGCAGCAGTGGGGAATTTTGCGCAATGGGCGGAAGCCTGACGCAGCAACGCCGCGTGGGGGAGGACGGCCTTCGGGTTGTAAACCTCTTTCGGTTCTGACGAAGCTCTGCGTGTTCGTGGGGTGACGGTAGGGGCAGAAGAAGCACCGGCTAACTACGTGCCAGCAGCCGCGGTAATACGTAGGGTGCGAGCGTTGTCCGGATTTATTGGGCGTAAAGGGCTCGTAGGCGGTGTGTCGCGTCGGTCGTGAAATCCTGCCGCTTAACGGTGGGCGTGCGGTCGATACGGGCACACTTGAGTTCGGCAGGGGAGACTGGAATTCCTGGTGTAGCGGTGAAATGCGCAGATATCAGGAGGAACACCGGTGGCGAAGGCGGGTCTCTGGGCCGATACTGACGCTGAGGAGCGAAAGCGTGGGGAGCGAACAGGATTAGATACCCTGGTAGTCCACGCTGTAAACGTTGGGCGCTAGGTGTGGGGACTGTCGTGGTTTCTGTGCCGTAGCTAACGCATTAAGCGCCCCGCCTGGGGAGTACGGCCGCAAGGCTAAAACTCAAAGGAATTGACGGGGGCCCGCACAAGCGGCGGAGCATGTGGATTAATTCGATGCAACGCGAAGAACCTTACCTGGGTTTGACATCCATCAGATTGCCTCAGAGATGGGGTTTCCCTTGTGGTTGGTGGACAGGTGGTGCATGGCTGTCGTCAGCTCGTGTCGTGAGATGTTGGGTTAAGTCCCGTAACGAGCGCAACCCTTGCCCCATGTTGCCAGCGGGTCGTGCCGGGGACTCGTGGGGGACTGCCGGGGTGAACTCGGAGGAAGGTGGGGATGACGTCAAGTCATCATGCCCCTGATGCCCAGGGCTTCACACATGCTACAATGGCCGGTACAGAGGGTGGCGAGTCCGTGAGGGCGAGCGAATCTCGAAAGCTGGTCGTAGTTCGGATCGGGGTCTGCAACTCGACCCCGTGAAGGCGGAGTCGCTAGTAATCGCAGATCAGCAGTGTTGCGGTGAATACGTTCCCGGGCCTTGTACACACCGCCCGTCACGTCATGAAAGTCGGTAACACCCGAAGCCCATGGCCCAACCGGATTCCGGGAGGAGTGGTCGAAGGTGGGACTGGCGATTGGGACGAAGTCGTAACAAGGTAGCCGTACCGGAAGGTGCGGCTGGATCACCTCCTTTCTAAGGAGAAACCCGTGAGTGTTTCGGGGAGTGTCCTCGAGGCGTGTGGTGTGGGTTTCGTGTTGGTTTTGTGGTGTTTTGGGGTTCGTGCGCGTGGTGGCACAGGCATTCGCTGTCGGGTTGTGAGGGAACACGGCCCGGCTGGGGTGGTGTTTCTGGGTGTTTGAGAAGTGGATAGTGGGTGTGAACATCCTGTCGTGGTGTTGTTGGTTGTGGTCCTTCGTGGTGGTAAGTTGTGAAGGGCGTACGGTGGATGCCTTGGCACCAGGAGTTGTTGAAGGACGTGGGTGGCTGCGATAAGCCTGGGTGAGTTGCCGACCGAGCTGTGATCCCAGGGTGTCCGAACGGGTGAACCTGGCCGGAGTGTTGTCCGGTCGCTGCTGTCTGAATGTATAGGGCAGTGGGTGGTAACGCGGGGAACTGAAACATCTCAGTACCTGCAGGAGGAGAAAGCAAGAGCGATTCCCTGAGTAGTGGCGAGCGGAAGGGGAAGAGGCTAAACCGGGTGCGTGGGAGAGTCGGCAGGCGTTGCGTGTCCGGGGTTGTTGGGACGGCTTGTTCCGGGGCTGCCGCTCCGGGGGATGGAAGCGTGGCTAGCCGAAGGCGTTGGAAGGCGCTGGCGGAGTGGGTGAGACCCCCGTAGGTGAAAGTTGTCGTGGAAGTCTGGGTTGTTCCCGAGTAGCACGGTGCCCGTGGAATTCCGTGTGAATCTGCCAGGCCCACCTGGTAAGCCTAAATACTCCCTGGTGACCGATAGTGGATCAGTACCGTGAGGGAATGGTGAAAAGTACCCCGGGAGGGGAGTGAAAGAGTTCCTGAAACCGTGCGCCTACAAGCCGTCAGAGCACCGGTTGGGGTGTGATGGCGTGCCTTTTGAAGAATGAGCCTGCGAGTTAGTGGTGCGTGGCGAGGTTAACCCGTGTGTGGGGTAGCCGCAGCGAAAGCGAGTCTGCAGAGGGCGGTGGAGTCGCGTGCTCTGGACCCGAAACCGAGTGATCTTCCCGTGGTCAGGGTGAAGCCCGGGTAATACCGGGTGGAGGCCCGAACCTACCAGGGTTGCAAACCTGGAGGATGAGCTGCGGGCAGGGGTGAAAGGCCAATCAAACTCGGTGATAGCTGGTTCTCCCCGAAATGCATTTAGGTGCAGCGTTGCGTGGTTCCTGGGTGGGGTAGTGCGCTGGTTGGTCGAGGGGCCCGGTGGGTTACCGAGATCAGCTAAACGGTGAATACGCCTGGGTTTCAGCGTGGCAGTGAGTCTGTGGGGGAAAAGCTCCATGGTCGAGAGGGAAACAGCCCAGATCGTCGGCTAAGGCCCCGAAGTGTGTGCTGAGTGGGAAAGGATGTGGGGTCGCTGGGACAGCCAGGAGGTTGGCTTAGAAGCAGCCATCCTTGAAAGAGTGCGTAATAGCTCACTGGTTAAGCGACTTTGCGCCGAAAATTCAGCGGGGCTGGAAAGCACACCGCCGAAGCCGCGACAAGCAGCCCCCTGGTGGGGGGTTGTTTGGGTAGGGGAGCGTTCCGGTGACGGTGAAGCATGCCGGGTAACCGGGTGTGGAGGAGCCGGAAGTGAGAATGCAGGCATGAGTAGTGTTTGAGGAGTGAGAATCTCCTCCGCCGGATGGCCAAGGGTTCCAGGGGAAGGTTGATCCGCCCTGGGTGAGTCGGATCCTAAGGCGAGGCCGACAGGCGTAGTCGAAGGGCAACGGGTTGATAGTCCCGTACCTGCCGGCGCTGATCCGCCCGGCATCGTGGTGGTGGTGTCATCGTTCGTGCGGCGTGTGGCCTTTGGGCTGCGCGTCGTGGCGGGCCGTGGCGCCGCGCTGGGTGTGCGGGCCCGCGATGGGGGGACGCAGAAGGGTAGTCCAGCCCGGCCGGTGGTTGTGCCGGGGTAAGGGTGTAGGGCGGTGTACAGGCAAATCCGTGCACCGGGTGCCTGAGACCTGATGCCGAGCCTGAGTGGCGAAGTGGGTGAGCCCATGCTGTCTCGAAAAGCCTCTAGCGGACGCGTCGGTGGTCCGTACCCGAAACCGACACTGGTGGCCAGGTAGAGTATACCGAGGCGAGCGAGCGAACCGTGGTTAAGGAATTCGGCAAATTGTCCCCGTAACTTCGGGAGATGGGGAGCCGGTTGGCGTGTACGCCCGTGGCGGCGGAAGCGCGGGCCGGCCGCAGTGACGAGGCCTGATCGACTGTTTACTAAAAACACAGGTCCATGCGAAGCGTGGTTGCGAAGTATATGGACTGACGCCTGCCCGGTGCCGGAACGTTAAGGGGAGGGGTGAGCCCCCGTGGGGGGCGAGGCTCTGAACCGAAGCGCCGGTAAACGGCGGTGGTAACTATAACCATCCTAAGGTAGCGAAATTCCTTGTCGGGTAAGTTCCGACCCGCACGAATGGCGTAACGAATCGGGCGCTGTCTCGACCACGGACTCGACGAAATTGCACGACGAGTTAAGATGCTCGTTTCGCGCGGCAGGACGGAAAGACCCCGGGACCTTTACTGCAGCTTGGCATTGGTGTGTGGTGCGGCTTGTGTAGGATAGGTGGGAGACGGTGATGCGGGCACGCCAGTGTGCGCGGAGTCGTTGGTGAAATACCACTCTGGCCGTTCCGGGCATCTAACCTAGGTCCGTGATCCGGATTGGGGACAGTGCCTGGTGGGTAGTTTAACTGGGGCGGTTGCCTCCCAAAGAGTAACGGAGGCGCACAAAGGTCCCCTCAGCTTGGTTGGGAATCAGGTGGTGAGTGCAAGGGCACAAGGGGGCTTGACTGTGAGACTGACGGGTCGAGCAGGTGCGAAAGCAGGTCTTAGTGATCCGGCACTTCCAGGTGGCTGGGGTGTCGCTCAACGGATAAAAGGTACCCCGGGGATAACAGGCTAATCATGCCCGAGAGTCCGTATCGACGGCATGGTTTGGCACCTCGATGTCGGCTCGTCGCATCCTGGGGCTGTAGTGGGTCCCAAGGGTTGGGCTGTTCGCCCATTAAAGCGGCACGCGAGCTGGGTTTAGAACGTCGTGAGACAGTTCGGTCCCTATCCGCCGCGCGCGGAGGACACTTGCGAGGAGCTGTCCCTAGTACGAGAGGACCGGGACGGACGGACCTCTGGTGTGCCAGTTGTCCCGCCAGGGGCACGGCTGGTTAGCTACGTTCGGTACGGATAACCGCTGAAAGCATCTAAGCGGGAAGCCAGCCTCAAGATGAGGTGTCCCGCCCCATGTGGGTTAAGGCCTCCAGGAGATGACTGGGTGGATAGGCCGGTGGTGCACGCTCGGTAACGAGTTCAGCCGACCGGTACTAAACGGCCGAGCGGCTTACCCCCCTTTTTTGCGGGGACACAATCCTCGAGCATCACGGGCGCGCCAGCCAGTGCTGGTGGTGGGGTGTTCACACCTGCTGATCGGCTTCTCAACCACCCACCCCCCACCCCGGTGCGGGTGTGGGGGGTTTGTGAGTTGTCGGTGGCCATAGCGGGAGGGGTAGGCCCGGATCCCATACCGAACCCGGTAGCGAAGTCTCCCAGCGCTGATGGTACTGCACCCGGTGGGGTGTGGGAGAGTAAGTCGCCGCCGACACACACCCAAAAAAGGAGGAAGAGCGGGGCACGGGGTGACCACACCCCCGTGCCCCGCTCCTTCCCATTTCACACCCCCCGCCGCGGCAAACCGCCCGCCGCGGCGCGGGATGCCCCTCCCCCGTTACTTTCTTTGTGGTCCCCGTTCCGGGGTTGCGAGGGGGTGCTACCGGCCACGCGGTCGCAGCGCCACACCGGTCCCGGGCAGAACAACGCCCGCCCGGGACGGCCGGTCGCGGGTCAGCCCCCGATCCTGCCTCCGCCCTCGCGCACGACAGTGACCACCGCGGGACGCGGCCGGGAATCGCCACCATCGGGCCAGTGCGAGGAAGGCTCGTCCGGTTCCTCCGAGTCCTCACCCGGATGTTGCACGCAGGCGAGCACGAAGTGCTCCCGGATCACCGGCCCGCAGGTCTCGGCTCCGACGGGAACTGTGAGGAACTGCTTGGTCAGACCGCGGTGGGACCCGCCGAGGGCGACGCCGAACAGCCCGTCGTTCGAGCCGAGCTCGTTGCCGTCGGTGGAGATCCACAGGTTGCCGTAGGGGTCGAAGGCCACGTTGTCCGGGCACGAGATCGGGCTGACGCGGGCCTTGTCGAATCCGCCGAAGTACGTGCTCGGGTCCTCGGGATCGCCGCAGACGAGCAGCAGCCGCCAAGCGAACCGCGTCCCGGTCGGTTCACCGTCGATTTCCAGCACGTGACCGTGCTTGTTGCCGGTGCGCGGATTCGCCTCGTCCGGCCCGGCGTGCCCTTCGGTCCCGCGGTTGCTGTTGTTCGTCAGCGCGCAGTAGACGCGTCCGTTGTGCGGGTTCGGTTCGATGTCCTCGGGGCGGTCCATCTTGGTCGCGTTCACCGCGTCCGCGGCCATGCGGGTGAAGACGTAGACCTCTTCGGCGGTGAAGCCGGGCACGTGCGACTCGTTGCCGGTGGCCAGCGGGAGCCAGGTGCCGGTGCCGTCGAATTCGCCGTCGGCGGGCAGCTTTCCGGAACCGTCGATTTCGGACTCGGGGCTGTCGCCGGTGAACCGGCCGACGTAGAGCGTGCCCTCGTCGAGCAGCCCCATGTTGTGCCGCCGGGCGTGCCCGCTGTTGCCGTGCTTCACGCGGGCCTTGGAAACGAACTTGTAGATGTACTCGAACCGCTCGTCATCGCCGGAGTACGCGACGACGCGCCCGTCCGCGCCGATCTGGATGCTGGCGCTCTCGTGTTTGAACCGGCCGAGCGCGGTGTGCTTGACGGGGGTGGAGTCCGGATCGTGCGGGTCGATTTCGACGATCCAGCCGAAGCGGTTGGGTTCGTTCGGTTCCGCGCGCACGTCCCAGCGCTGGTCGAAGCGTTCCCATTTGCGTTCGCTGGCGCCGGTTCCGATGCCGTAGCGTTCGAGGCGTTCGCGCCGCTCGGGGTCGTCGACCGCGTCGGCGTGGGCGAAGTACTGGTGGATGTTCTCCTCGCCGGAGAGGATCGTTCCCCACGGGGTTTTGCTTCCCGCGCAGTTGTTCTGCGTGCCGCGGACCTTGGTGCCGCTCGGGTCGGCGCTGGTGCGCAGGTGTTCGCTGCCGGCGGCGGGGCCGCGCAGCTCGAATTCGGTGTTGAGCGTGATCCGGCGGTTGTGGCGGCTCGCGACCGGGCGCAGTCCGCCGCTGCCGTCGTCCTCGACGGCGAGGACGGAAAGCCCGTGCGCCGCCCAGGAGATCCGCACTTGCTGCTCGGTGGGGTTGTCCTCGTCGTAGGAGGGGAACATGTGCGGTTCGGTGGTGTACTCGTGGTTGACCACGAGCAGCTGCTGGCCGCCGACCTCGACGATCTCGGCGAAGTCGTTGTTGTAGCCGAACTGCTTCTCCTGGGCCTCGGGGGTCTGGCCGTGGAAGTCGAACTCGGGCGCGTCGGCCAGGACCGGGTCGCCCCAGCGGATCACGACGTTCTGCCGGTGCTCGGCGGGGATGGTGACCGCGTCGCGCTGGTTCGGCGCGACCGGTTGGAAGCGCAGTCCCATCGGTTCGGGGCCGGCCGGGGCTGCGGTGGCCGCAGTTTCGGCGGCCGGGGCGGCTCGGGCCGTGCTGCCGAGCACTGCCGTGCCGCCGGCGCCGAGGGCGATGACGCCGGCGCCGCGCAGCGCGCCGCGGCGACTGACGACGGTGTCGACGACCTCGCCGAAGTAGGGGTTCTCGGAGGTGTTGGGGGCTTCGTGGGCGCACTGGTCACCGCAGCGGTACCGGCACGTCGTGGCGGAGCGCTTGGCGGAGAAGTGCGGCAGCAGGGGAAGCGGGATACCTCGGCCCGTGGCGGGCTGCTTTTCGGTGGACAACGGACCTCCACGCGTTTCGTCGGGAACCGGCGCGGACGATAGGCGCGCGGACCGAGTTGCGGAGGACGCCGAGGTGAACGGCGTACGAACGTGGTCCGCCGATTCGGTACCGGTCGTGTGTATCGGCGCACATGTTCGCACACGTTCGGGTGAAAATGTGCGGTTTCGGATAAATCCGTCAGAGTTCCTCGCCGACGAACGCGGCTTCGGCGGGCACCTGTTTCTCGTCGGCCTGCTGGCTGCGCAGCTCGAACGCGATCAGCACCGCGGCGATCACGCACATGATGACGCCGACGGTGTACGGCGCGCGTTGCGAGCCGAACCAGGTGGCGATGTGTCCGACGAGGGTGGCCGCGGCGGCGCCGCCGAGCCAGCGGCAGAAGTTGTACCCGGCGCTGGCCACGGGCCGCGGTGCGTTGCTGACGCTCATGGCGGAACCGGTGAACAGGGTGTTCAGCAGGCCGGAGGCGATGCCGCTGAGGATGATGGCGATGACGACCACGGGCCGCGGTCCGAGGGCCATGATGCCGAGCAGGACGGCGTAGAGGAGCACGGCGAGCAGCGTGGCGCCGACTTCGCCGAGGCGGGCGGCCAGTCGCGGTGCGAGGAAGACGCCGGCGATGGCGACGCACAGGCCCCAGCCGAAGAAGACGAGTCCGACCGCGATCGCGCCGTACTGCAGGACGAAGGGCGACCAGGCGAGCACGATGAAGAACGAGGCGGTGTAGAACGCTGATCCGAGCGAGGTGCGCAGCAGCCCGGAGTGCCGCAGGGCGCGCAGCGGGTCGAGCACGCTGATGGGGGCGCGTTCGCGGCGCGGCCCGTCCTTCGGCAGGAACGCGGCGGCGAGGACCAGTCCGATCGCCATGAGCGCGCACGTGCCGGCGAAGGGGCCGCGCCAGGAGATGTTGCCGAGCAGCGCGCCGAGCAGGGGGCCGGCGGACATGCCGAGGCCGAGCGCCGCTTCGTAGAGCAGGACGGCGGCCTGTTGTCCGCCGCTGGCCGCACCGACGATCACGGACAGGGCGGTGGCGATGAAGAAGGCGTTGCCCAGGCCCCAGACGGCGCGCAGGGCGATGAGCTGGCCGATCGTGCCGGCGAGTGCGCACAGCAGGGTGGCGACGACGATGAGGGCCAGTCCGGTGACGACGGTGCGTTTCGGTCCGTACCGGGAGCTGAACGCGCCGGTGACGAGCATCGCCACGACCTGCACGCCCAGGTAGGAGGAGAACAGCAGGGGGACTTGTTCCGCGCCCGCGTTCAGCGCGTCGGCGATGGACAGCATGATCGGGTCGACGAGCCCGATCCCGGCGAACGCGATCACGGCTGCGAACGCGGTGATCCAGACGGCCTTGGGCTGGCCTTTGAACATGTCGAGCAGTCGCGTGCTGTGCTCGCCGCTCATCGGGGTTGCTCCTTGCGGGGAAGGGACCGAAAACGAAAACTAGTTCGTTATGCTAACTTTTTATTCGGAGCGGAACAAACCCGAGTGACTCGGCTCTCAGCGCTTCGGCCGGGCATCGATGCGGGTCAGCACGCCGGCACACGTGAAAGGGGTGCCGCCCCGGGCGGGACGGCACCCCTCGATGCGCGGTGCGAGCGCAGCGGGCAGGTCGATCAGAACGCCGCTTCGTCCAACTCCATCAGCGAGTTGTCGGCGGCCTCCACGACCTTGCGGCGCGCGGTGAGCTCGGGCAGCACGTTCTTGGCGAAGAACCGCGCGGAGGCGATCTTGCCCTGGTAGAACGGCGTGTCCTTCGCCGAGGCGCCGTTGTCCAGCGCGCGCTGGGCCACTTCGGCGTGGCGCAGCAGCAGCCAACCGAGCAGCACATCGCCCATGGACATGAGCAGGGTGACCGCGTGCTGGCCGACCTTGTAGACCTCGCCGGTGTCCTCCTGCGCGGAGGTCAGGTAGCCGATCAGCGCCCCGAGCATGCCCTGGGCGTCGTCCAGCGCGGTGCCGAGCAGGTGCCGCTCCTCGGCGAACGCGTCGTTGTCGCCGCTGGCCCGCAGCGACTGCTGGATCTGCTCGGCGATCTGGCCGACCGCCGCGCCGTTGTCCTTGACGATCTTGCGGAAGAAGAAGTCCTGCGCCTGGATCGCCGTGGTGCCCTCGTAGAGGCTGTCGATCTTCGCGTCGCGGATGTACTGCTCGATCGGGTAGTCCTGCAGGTACCCGGATCCGCCGAGGGTCTGCAGCGACAGCGTGAGCATCTCGTAGGCGCGTTCGGAGCCGACGCCCTTGACGAGCGGCAGCAGCAGGTCGTTGATCGCGTCGGCGGTGCCGGTGTCCTCGCCGGCGTGCTCGGCCTGGGCGACTGCGTCCTGGTAGGTGGCGGTGTAGAGGTACAGCGCCCGCAGCGCCTCCGCGTAGGACTTCTGCAGCATGAGGATGCGCCGCACGTCGGGGTGCTGCGTGATGTTCACCCGGTCAGCGGTCTTGTCGGTCGCGCGGGTCAGGTCCGCGCCCTGCACGCGCTCCTTGGCGTACTCGAGGGCGTTGAGGTAGCCGGTGGACAGCGTGCCGATGGCCTTGGTGCCGACCATCATCCGCGCGTACTCGATGACCTGGAACATCTGCGCGATGCCCTGGTGCACCTCGCCGAGCAGCCAGCCCTTGGCCGGCAGGTCGTGCTGGCCGAAGGTGAGCTCGCACGTCGCGGAGACGTTCAGCCCCATCTTGTGCTCGACGTTGGTGACGTAGGCGCCGTTGCGGGTGCCGGGCTCGCCGGTGTTCGAGTCGAACAGGTACTTCGGCACGAGGAACAGGCTCAGGCCCTTCGTGCCCGGCTTTGCTTCGACGCCGGCCCCTTCGGGGCGGGCCAGCACCAGGTGCATGATGTTCTCCGTCATGTCCTGGTCGGCGGAGGTGATGAAGCGCTTGACGCCCTCGAGGTGCCAGCTGCCGTCCTCCTGCTCGACCGCCTTGGTGCGCCCGGCGCCGACGTCCGAGCCGGCGTCCGGCTCGGTGAGCACCATGGTCGCGCCCCAGCCGCGGTCGATCATGAGCTGGGCCCAGCGCTGCTGCTCCTCGGTGCCGTTGCGGTGCAGGATCGTGGCGAAGTTCGGGCCGGCCATGTACATGAAGATGGCCGGGTTGGATCCGAGGAGGAGTTCGGCGGCGGCCCACTGCACCGAGGGCGGGATGCCGTAGCCGCCGAGTTCGTCCGGCAGGCTCAACCGCCACCACTCGCCGTCGTTGACCTGCTGGTAGCTCTTCTTGAACGACTCCGGCAGCGTCACCGAGCCGGTGGCTGGGTCGAACGCGGCGCCGGTCCGGTCGCCCTCCTCGAAGGACTCCGCGAGCGGTCCGGTGGCGAGCGTGTTCAGTTCCGCCAGCACGCCCCGCACCGTGTCCTCGTCGGACTGTTCGAAGGCGCCCTTGCCGAGTCGTTCGTGCACCTGGAACACCTCGAACAGGTTGAATTCGAGGTCGCGGATGTTGCTCTTGTAGTGCCCCATGGAAGGCTCCCTCTCGCACGTGCGTGGGCGGACCGGGCTCGCCGCAGACTCTTACTCGTGGGTAACAAAAGGGTATTACTTGGCAGTAACCGTTGCCAAGGCGGTGTCGGTGAACATCGCTGTGCGCGTGTGCCCAGTGCGGATGCCCGCCCCGGTGAACTCGTCACCCGGTCGAAGGGACCGCAGGCCTTCGCGCCGCGCGAGCCGCTGCGAGCTGTGCTGTCGTTTTGCTCGTGCCCCACCGCGCGACTGGTGCGGCAGAAGCGAGCGAAAGGCGAGGCGGATGGCCAGATCCGGCCGACCTGGACGGGGCGTGCTGCTGGCGATCACGGCGATCCTGATCGCGGGAACCGGTCTCGCAGCGCCGCACGCCTCCGAGGACCGCCGCTCCGAGCGCACCGCGAGCGCCGAAGCGGGCCAGCAGGGCCCGGGGGCGGGCTCGCGCGGCACCGAACCGGACCGGCGCAGCACCGGCAACCCCCTCTACTTCGTCCACGGCTACGAGCCGAACGGCGCCGTGGACTGCGGCGAGTACTGGGGTGACGCGCGGCGGGAGTTCCACGAGCAGGGATGGCGCGGCCCGCTGCGCACCATCGGCTTCTACGCGGGCGACACGAACTGCGACGTCACCGTCGGTGCGGACCTGCAGGTCTCCACCGACACCAGCATCACGCGCATCGCGGCCACGTTCGCGCGGCACGTCCACCGCACGCACACCCGCGCGGGCGAGCCGGTCGACATCGTCGCCCACTCGATGGGCGGGATCATCGCGCGTGTGGCGCTGCTCGGAGCTGCCCAGGGCTGGCCGGGGTATCCGAACGGAAAGCTGCGGGTGGGGACGGTGACCACCCTCGGCACGCCGCACGGCGGACTGGCCTGCGACCTGCGCCCGGAGTTCTGCGTGGACGACCAGCTCCGCCAGCAGGCGCCCGGCTCCGATCTCGTCGAGGTGCTGCACGCCCGCCCCAACCACCTCGACCGCCCGTGGGCGCGGGACACGCAGTGGCACTTCATCGGCACCGAGGAGGACGGGCTCATCGAGACCGACTCGGCGGTGCACGAGGGATTCCCCGCCGACGGCAGGTACCGGTACCTGCGCGGCGGTGACGTGCCGCTGACGCACACCGCGGTGCACACGGCCCGCGAGGGGAGCTACCGCGCGCTCGTGGAGCAACCCGGCCACGCCGCGCGGCTGCGCGAATCCGCACCGCCGCCGCTGACCAGTGCCTTCCGCGTGGCCGCCGGCACGACGGCGCCGCCGGACGCGTGGTCCGCGTTCACCGCGATGCGCGATCCGCTGGGCACGCCGCGCCGCGATCCGGCGCACCCCGAGCCCATCTCGGCCGCCCCGCCCGGGTAGGCAAGGCCCGGTAGGCAGGGCCCGGGTAGGCAGGGATCCGCGGGGGACAGGGCTGCACGGGTTCGCGCACCGGATGCCGGTGCAGGGTGCGCATTTCGCCCGCAGCGCGCACCCTGGACAAAAGAGGCCTGGTGAGGCCTGTACTCGGGGACGCGGCAGGGGGCATGATCACCCGTATGACGGAACTTGCCGACGATCCGACCAGGCGCTCGGAGGACGCGGCGCTGCACCTGCCGAGCGTGGCCCGCATGAGCGACTACATGCTCGGCGGCTCGGCGAACTTCGCGGTCGACCGGGAGGCCGTCGACGAGCTGAGCGAACTCGTGCCGGATCGCGCCTGCTTCATCCAGGCGGCCCGGTCGTTCCTGGCCAGGGCGGTGCGGCACCTGGTCCGCGAGGAGGGCATCGACCAGTTCCTCGACCTCGGGTCCGGCGTGCCCACCGTGGGCAACGTGCACGAGACCGCGCAGCGGCACGCCCCGCACGCGCGCGTCGCCTACGTCGACGTCGAACCGCTCGCCGTGCACCACGCCCGGCGCCTGCTCGGCGACGGCGTGGAACGGGTGACCGTCACCTGCGCGGATCTGTGCGATCCCGGCGCCGTGTTCGACGCGCCCGGGGTGCGCGACCTGATCGACTTCACCCGGCCGGTGGCGGTGCTCGCGGTCGAGGCGCTCTCGTTCGTGGCCGAGGATGATCGGGTGCACCGCGTGCTCGACGCCTACCGCGGGGCCACGGTGCCCGGCAGCTTCCTGGCGATCAGCCACATGTGCCCCATCGGCTGGACCGAGGAGCAGCTCGCCGCGATGGTGGCCGTCTCCGAGCGGGCCGCCGCACCGGGGCGGGGGCGCACGCCTGCCGAGATCCGTGCGCTGCTGCCCGGCTATTCCCTGGTGGAACCGGGGCTCGTTCCGGCACCGTCCTGGCGTCCCGAGCGGGCGCCGAGCGAGGCGGAGCTCCGCAGCAGCAACTGCTACGTCGCACTCGGCCGCCGCGAGGCCCGGTGAGCTGCTGCGGCCTGCTTTTCCCGCTCCCAGCGGCGCTCGGTGGCGACGAGAACGGCGATGTGCACGGCGCTGCTGAAGGCGAGCACGCCGAGCTCCGCGGCCAGCGGCCCGTCCCAGAGCAGGTTCGTGACGGTCAGCGCAGCGAAGAAGGCCAGGAATCCGGCGATGCGCCACCGCCACCACCAGCGGGGGCGGCGCTCGAACGGCCAGACCGTGCGCTTCATCGCCGCCAGGTTACGGATGCTGGCCGGGAGCTCACATCGAACGTACGGTTTTCTGTACCGGACAGGGAGGTGAGGTACGTGCGGACCATGTCGTACTCCGAGTCGCGTGCGCACTACGCGGAGACCCTCGACTCGGTGGTCAACGACCGCGAAGAGGTGGTGATCACGCGTGCTGGTCACGAGCCGGTGGTCATGGTTTCCTTGGACGACTACGAAGCCTTGAAGGAAACGGCGTACCTGTTGCGCAGCCCGGAGAACGCTCGCCGTCTGCTGGGCTCGATCGACCGCTTGGAGAACGAGGGCGGCATCGAGCGGGACCTCGACGAATGAAGTTGGTCTGGGACGAGAACGCGTGGGACGACTACGTGTGGTGGCAAACCCAGGACCGACCGCAAGGTGCTCAAGCGGATCAACGCGCTCATCAAGGACGTCGAACGCAACGGCAACGAGGGGATCGGCAAACCCGAGCCGCTGAAACACGGCTTCCAGGGATATTGGTCTCGCCGGATCACCGACGAACACCGGCTCGTCTACAAGCTCACCGAGACCGAGATCCGCATCGCCGCCTGCCGCTACCACTACGGCAAGTAGGAAACCCGGCCGCACATGCACGAGGGCCTCCCCGGCGGAGCGGGCAGGCCCTCGCTGCACTGCGCCAGCGCATCAGTACCAGCGCTGCTGGAGCGGATGACGGGAATCGAACCCGCATTCTCAGCTTGGGAAGCTGATGTTCTGACCATTGAACTACATCCGCACGTCCTGCAGCTGCACGAGCTGCGGATGGTCGAACTAGCTGCTCGAGCTAGCGCTGTTGTGGACCACAGCCACGATCACAGCCACGACTGCACCTGCTGCGGCCACATCCAAGCTAACACGGCGGCGGCCGAAGATCCGCTGGGGGCCCCGGATACGCTACTCGTGTGTTGTTGAGCGACCAAGACCTGCGCAAGGAGATCGATGCGGGCCGTCTGGAGCTGGATCCGTTCGAGGCCGCGCTGATCCAACCGTCCAGCATCGACGTCCGCCTGGACCGGTTCTTCCGCGTCTTCGCCAACACGAAGTACACGCACATCGATCCGTCGCGCCAGCAGGACGAGCTCACTTCGCTGGTGGAACACACCGACGATGCCCCGTTCGTGCTGCACCCGGGTGAGTTCGTGCTCGGCTCCACGTTCGAGGCGGTGCGGCTGCCCACGGATCTCGCCGGGCGCCTGGAGGGCAAGTCCTCGCTCGGCCGGCTGGGGCTGCTGACGCATTCCACCGCGGGCTTCATCGACCCCGGCTTCAGCGGGCACATCACGCTGGAGCTGTCGAACGTGGCGAACCTGCCGATCTCGTTGTGGTCGGGGATGAAGATCGGCCAGCTGTGCCTGTTCCGCCTGTCCAGCCCGGCGGCGGCGCCGTACGGATCGCGGGAGGCCGGTTCGCGCTACCAGGGGCAGCGCGGGCCGACCCCGTCGCGGGCGTACCTGAACTTCCAGCAGGTCGACACGCGTCGCTGAGCATCCGCGCAGCGGCCGCAGCCGTGCCGTTCACAGGCCGCTCGCAGCTGGGCCGCTCGCAGGCCGCTCGCAGCTGGGCCGCTCGCAGGCCGCTCGCAGCTGGGCCGCACACGTACGGCGACCACGGCATGCCCACTGCCCCGGCTGTCACGATGAAATATCGACGCAACGTGACGGAGGGGGCTATCTATCGCTGTTTCCTGCCTCGAAAGGGTGAGTGATAAGTCTCACCAGTGGCGGGGGAAGTTCAGAGGTGGTTCAGACATTAAATTGTGCGGGCCCGCCGCACTGAAACGATCCCGCAACGGGGCGGATCGGCGAACGGGTTGAAGGAGGGCTCGTTGTCCATCACCAAATCGGGTGCCTCAGGCGCCGGGACCGAGCACCTGGGGCACGTGTTCACGATCGCCGGGGTGGCGGCCCTCGGCGGTTTTCTGTTCGGTTACGACACTTCGGTCATCAACGGCGGCGTTGAAGCGATCCAGAGCCACTTCGAGGTCAGCGCCGCCGTCACCGGGTTCACCGTCGCCGCGGCCCTCATCGGCTCGGCCGTCGGCGCGGGCATCGGCGGGGGGTTGGCCGACCGCATCGGCCGCATCCGAGTGATGCAACTGGCCGCCGCGCTGTTCATGATCAGCGGCATCGGCTCCGCCCTGCCGTTCACCGTGTGGGATCTCGCGACATGGCGGGTGGTCGGCGGCATCGCCGTCGGCATCGCCTCCGTGATCGGGCCGGCCTACATCTCCGAGGTGGCCCCGCCGAAGTACCGGGGACGTCTCACCTCGTTGCAGCAGCTCGCGATCGTGCTCGGCATCGCCGTGTCGCAGCTGGTCAACTACGGAATCGCCGCGCTGGCCGGCGGCAGCGCCTCCGGCGTGCTCGGCCCGATCGAAGCTTGGCAGTGGATGCTCGGCGTCGAGGTCGTGCCCGCGCTGGTCTACCTGGTGCTGGCGTCGCTGATCCCCGAATCGCCGCGCTACCTCGTGCGGGCCGGCAAGCGGCAGCGGGCCCGCGACGTGCTGTCCTCGATCGAGGCCGGCGATCCGGACGCCAAGGTCGACGAGATCGCCGAGGCCCTCGGCAACGAGCGCAAGACGCGGCTGAGCGACCTGCGCGGGCGCGCCGGGCTGCTGCCGATCGTGTGGATCGGTATGGCGATCGCCGCGCTGCAGCAGTTCGTCGGCATCAACGTGATCTTCTACTACTCCGCGTCGCTGTGGCAGTCCGTCGGCATCGACGAGAGCAGCTCGCTGCTGCTGGCGCTGATGCAGTCGATCGTGAACATCGTCGGCACGTTGGTGGCGATCGCGTTCATCGACAAGATCGGACGCAAACCGCTGCTGGTGATCGGCTCGCTCGGCATGACCGTGACGCTCGCGCTCACCGGGTATGCGTTCACCCACGCCCAGGTCCTCGGCGACGACGCGAACATGCCGGCGGCGTGGGGCGCGACCGCGCTCGTGGCCAGCAGCCTGTTCGTGTTCTTCTTCGCCAGCTCGTGGGGCGTGGTGATGTGGGTGCTGCTCGGCGAGATGTTCCCCGTGCGCATCCGCGCGGCCGCGCTGGCGCTGGCCACGGCGACGAACTGGATCGCGAACTGGCTGATCACCGTGTCCTTCCCGAGCATGCGGGACTGGAGCCTGCCGGTGACGTACTACCTGTACGCGGTCTTCGCGCTCGTGTCGACCTTCTTCGTCGTGCGCTACCTGAAGGAAACCAAGGGGCGCACGTTGGAGGAGATGAGCGGCTGATTCGCGCATCGAGCCGACCCGCGCGTGCGGGGTTCCCGGAGCCGGGCGCCCCGCACGTGGCGGACGGCCCACCCAGCACGCCCCGCGGTGCCGTCGCGCTCCGGCCGAGCACCGCAGCCCGGACGCTGACGGCACCGGTGCTCCGCTGGATCAGCCGGTGCTCCGGTCGGTCGACTTGCTGCCGGCGCAGCAGCAGCTTTGCACCCACCCATCGAGCCCGGGGGTCATGCCTCACCACCGGCGACCCGGCGACCGTGCCGGCTGCTGGCTGAACCGGCACGGCCTGAACCGTCCGCACTCCCGGGCGTACCGACGGTCTACGACCACGGCTACCCGCACCTGCCGGTTAAGATTCCGTGAGCCCGCGGCCGTTGGTGGTCAGCCACTGGGCCACCGCGGTGAGCTTCAGGTTGGTCTCCTGCGAGCTGCGCACCAGCATCCGGAAGGCCTGCTCGGCGTCGAGGTCGAAGCGTTCCATGAGCACGCCCTTGGCCTGACCGATGAGATCCCGCGTGTTCAGGGCCTGGTGCAGCTGGCCCACGTGCCGGGCCTCGCCCAAGGCGGCAGCGGCCTGCAGCGCGAACAGCTCGCCCACCGTGCGCGACTCGGCCGTGAAACTGCCCGCCGCGGTCGCGTAGAGGTTCAGCGCCCCCAGCGTGCTCGCGCGCGTGAACAGCTGAAACGACAACATGCTGCCCACACCGGCCTCGACCGCCTGCGGTGCGAACCGCGGCCACCGCGCGGCCGCGGCGGCCACGTCGGCGACCGAGACCGTGTGCTCATCCCACAACGCGGTCACGCACGGGCCCTCCCGATACCGCACCTGCAGCTGATCGACCTCGGCGATCGCGGTGTCGCTGACCGCCTGCGAGGTGACGCTGCCATCCCCGTGCAACAGCGAGATCCCGGCCTGCTCGGCACCGGGAACCGTCTCGGCCGCCGCGGCCACGATCGACGAGATCGTCTCGGCCTCCGATCCCTGCTGTGCACTGCCGACCTGCTGCGCCGCCGCCCGCAGGATCTCCACCAGCTCCGGGAGGCTGGCCTCCTTCTCACCCCACGTCATCACCGACCTCGCTCACCGTCTCCGCTCCCGACCCGCACGGTCTGCCCCGGCCCGCACGCTGCTGCACAAGCCGCACGCTACTGCCCCGATGGTGTCACCGGTGCTGGCCGGTGGCGAGGTCCGATGCGGGGCCGGCCCGGTGCCCGTGCCCGCCCCGAAGACGGCGAACCGCCGCGGGCGCTCACTGCTCCGCGCTGTTGCCGGTGACCGCCCCGTCGGCAGCACCGTCGGCAGCGGCCGCCCCGCCGGCCGGGGCGGTGCCCCCGACCTGCCCCGCGTCCTGCTCGTCGCCGCGGCGGACGGCTTGCAGCAGCAGCTGGGCGACGTCGGTGACCTGCACGTCCTCGGAGGCGACCTGTTCGTTCTGGCGCGCCGTGAGGCCGTCGCCGAGCATCACCTTGCAGAACGGGCAGCCGGTTGCGATCTTCGTCGACGCGGTGCCCAGGGCCTCGTCCACGCGTTCGTGGCTGATTTGCTTGCCGGTGCGCTCCTCCATCCACATGCGGGCCCCGCCGGCGCCGCAGCACATGGCGCGGTCGGCGTGCCGGGGCATCTCCTGGAAGTTGGCGCCGGTGGCGGCGACCAGCTCCCGCGGCGGGGTGTAGACCTTGTTGTGCCGGCCGATGTAGCAGGGGTCGTGGTAGGTGACGTCCTCGGCGACCGGGGCCACCGGCACCAGCCGCTTCTCCCGCACGAGCCGGTTGAGCAGCTGCGTGTGGTGCACGACCTCGTAGTCACCGCCGAGCTGGCCGTACTCGTTGGCGAGGCTGTTGAAGCAGTGCGCGCAGGTGACCACGATCTTGCGCTTGCTCGGCTCGCGGCCTTCGAACACCGAGTTGAGCGTTTCCACGTTCTGCTCGGCCAGCATCTGGAAGACGAACTCGTTGCCCGCCCGGCGCGCCGGGTCCCCGGTGCAGGTCTCGTCCGGGCCGAGCACCACGTAGCCCACCCCGGCGCGGTGCAGCAGTTCGGCCACCGCCTGGGTGGTCTTCTTCGCCCGGTCCTCGAACGCGCCGGCGCAACCCACCCAGAACAGGTACTCCGCGTCCTCGGGCAGTTCGCCGTCGAAGACGGGCACCTCGAAGTCCAGGTCCTGGGTCCAGTCCAGCCGGTCCTTGGCGTTCTGGCCCCACGGGTTGCCCTTGTTCTCCAGGTTCTTGAACATCCCGCCGAGCTCGGAGGGGAAGTTCGACTCGATCATCACCTGGTAGCGGCGCATGTCGACGATGTGGTCGACGTGCTCGATGTCCACCGGGCACTGCTCCACGCAGGCGCCGCAGGCGGTGCAGGCCCACAGCACCTCGGGGTCGATGACGCCGGCTTCCTCCGGCCCGCCGACCAGCGGGCGCTCGGACTCGGCCAGCGCCAGCGCGTCCACGCCCGCCATGCGCTGCTCGGCGTTCTCACCGGTGATGCCGACCTCGTCACCGGCCATGTCCTTCTTGCCGCCGGCCTGCAGGTAGGGAGCCTTGGCGTAGGCGTGGTCGCGCAGCGCCGTGATCATCAACTTCGGCGACAGCGGCTTGCCGGTGTTCCACGCCGGGCACTGGTCCTGGCACCGGCCGCACTCGGTGCAGGTGGTGAAGTCCAGCCAGCCCTTCCAGGAGAAGTCCTCGACCTGGCCGGCGCCGAACACGTCCTCATCCGGGTCGGCCTGTTCGAAGTCCAGCTCCTTGCCGCCGGACATCATCGGCTTGAGCGCGCCCAGGGCGACGTCGCCGTCGTCCTCGCGCTTGAAGTAGATGTTGAAGAACGCCGTGAACCGGTGCCACGCGACGCCCATGGTGATGTTGGCCGCGATGACGATCAGCCAGATCATCGCCGAGAGGATCTTGAACGCGGCGAAGACCGTGATCGCAGCCGTGCTCGCCGGCAGCGCCGCGCCGAGCAGCGTGGTCACCGGTGCCGACCACACCGGGGCGTGCAGCAGCTCCGAGGACTCCTTGAACGCGCGCAGCCCCATGATTCCCACGCCCTCGAGGACCACGACGGCCTCGACGAAGTAGGCCTGCCAGAAGTTCGAGCCGGCGAACCGGGAGACCCGCCCGGCACGGCGCGGGTGGTTGATCTGGCGCACCCCGATGAGCCACAGCCCACCGAGCACGGTGGTCAAGCCCAGGATCTCCACGACGAGGTTCCACGGCCCGAACGAGCCCAACCACGGGAACTCGAAGGCGGGGTCGAACACCTCGAAGTAGGCCTCGAGCACGGTCACGCTCAGGCCGATGAACCCGAGCATGACGAACCAGTGCGCCACCCCGACGTGCCCCCGTTTGAGCATGCGGGTGTGAGCCAGGAACTCCTTGACCATGGTTGCCAGCCGCGCCCCGACCGGGCCCTTGCGCGTCGGATCCGGCTGGCCGAGCCGGATGGACTTGACCATCCGGATCACCGTCCTGGCGATCATGACGGCCGCGACCGCGGTCACGGCGAGACAGATCAGGCCCAGGACGAGCTGTAGCGCACCCATGCTCGCGGCCTCCTGTTCAGCAGTTGTTGTCGCGTTCGTGGTCAGTCGCGGAGTCGGGAACTCGCGCATTCGGGGAGCGTACGTGTTGTTACTGGATGGTAACCAGTGTGGGCGAGCGCGTGTTGGACGGGAATTGTGCGCGACGACGCTCGCCGCGACCAAGTGCCGCGGCGGGCCGTCCGACCACCCGGTCGGTCCCGCAGCCGCTGCGGTGTTCGGCGGCGACGCGGGCGCCGGCCCGATCCTGCCTGGGTAGTGCGGTCCTCGCGCGCATTTCCGTCCGAGCGTGCACGCCCGGAATCGCACCTCGTGCGATTTTCGCCACTCTCAGTGTGGAGCCCGGCGTGATGACGCGAGCACACGGGGTCGACTGCGTCCCCAGCAGCTGCGGCTCTGCGTCGTTCCGGCAGCTGCGCTCTCCGCGGCGCGGAACGGCTCGGCCGGCCTCCCGGCTCTTCTAGAATGAAGAAGTAGTGCAGTCGTTCAACTTTTTGCGCGTGCAAGCCCGGGAGGCGACGTGGTGTACCTGCTGCTCATCGGGGCGATCCTGTCCGAAGTGCTCGGCACGGTCTCGCTGAAGCTCTCCGAGGGCTTCAGCAGGCTCGGCCCCTCGATCCTGGTGATCATCGGCTACCTGGCCGCGTTCACGATCCTCGGCCAGGTCCTCAAGCTCGGGCTGCCCGTGGGCGTGGCCTATGCGATCTGGGCCGGTGCCGGTGTGGCGCTCGTCGCCATCATCGGCGCGGTCTTCTTCGGGGAGGGGTTCACGACCGTGCAGCTGCTCGGCGTGCTGCTGGTCATCGGCGGTGTCGTCGCGCTCGAACTCGGGGGATCGCATTGAGCACGGATCCCGCTGCCGCAGCGCAGTCCGCGCAGGCGGGGCAGTCCGCGCAGGCGGGACAGTCCGCGCAGGCGGGGCAGGCAGCGCAGGCGGAGCAGGCGGCGCAGACGACCGACGGGCGCCTGGCCAAGGGGCAGCGGCGCCGCCGCGGCATCATCGACGCCGCCCGCCGGCTCCTCGCGCGCGAGGGCGTGGCCGCCGTGAGCCACCGCAACGTGGCGCGCGAAGCCGGCGTGCCACCCGCGTCGGTGGCCTACTACTTCAGCGGCATCGACGAGTTGCTCGTGGCCGCGCTGCTGGACTGCGTCGACGACCTGCTCGCCGAACTCGAACGGCTCTCCCGCGCCCGCTCCGGTGACGACTGGCCCCGGGTGGTCGCCGAACTGATCGTCGCGATGGTGCGCGACAACCGGGAGCAGACCATCGCCGAATACGAGCTCTACCTGCTCGCCGCGCGCCGGCCCGCGCTGCGCCCGGCCGCGCGGCGCTGGATCGAGACGACCGCCGGCTACCTCGCCGCGGACATCGACGACACCGACAAGACGGCGCTGCTGTGGGCGATCGACGGTCTGCTCATCCAGGCCCTGCTCACCGACGAACCGCCGACGGTGGCCGGGATCGAACCCGCGCTGCGCCGGTTGATGCGCTCGGGCTCGTGACGCGAGGGGCCGGCCCGAGCCCGAATCCCGAGCGCCGGAGCCCCGAGTGCCAGAGCTCCGAGCGCCAGGCCCCCGAGCGCCGGAGCCCCGAGCGCCGGGCCCGAGTGCCGGGCAGGACCGCGCCGCGTGCGGCCGGCTGCCGCGCGCGGGGGCAGCCACGCGGGGCAGACTGTGCGGCATGCGCATCACACTGCTCCAAGGCGACATCACCGAGCAGCAGGTGGACGCGGTCGTCAACGCCGCCAACAGCTCGCTGCTCGGCGGCGGTGGCGTCGACGGCGCGATCCACCGCCGCGGCGGCTCGGAGATCCTCCGCGAGTGCGAACAGCTGCGGGCGGAGAGCTTGCCGGACGGCCTGCCGGTCGGGCAGGCCGTGGCGACCACTGCGGGCGAGCTGCCCGCCCGCTGGGTGATCCACACCGTCGGTCCCACCTACGCGGCCTCGGAGGACCGCTCCGACCAGTTGGCCGCGTGCTTTCGCGACTCGCTGCGCGTCGCCGATGAGCTCGGCGCGCGCAGCATCGCCTTTCCGGCCATCTCCACCGGCATCTACCGCTACCCGCTCGGCGCGGCGGCCGAGATCGGGCTGCGCACCGTGCAGGAGACGCCGAGCGGGGTGGAACAGGCCCGCTTCGTGCTCTTCGACGAGCAGTCGCTCGCCGCTTTCCGGAGCGCCTGGGAGTCGCTCGACTGACGCACCGGGGTCTGCGGGGCGCCGGCCCTGAGCGCGCTTCCGCGTTCTCCGGGAACGACCGGGGACCTCCCCGAGGGCGTCGGAGCGTCCGCGGCCCTAGGCTCGCCGGTAGACGGCGCAGGATGGCAGGAGTGCGGGATGCGAACGGGGCTGGCGATCGCCGGTGCGGTGCTCGTGCTGGTGGGGTTGGGAGTGCTGGGCTACGACCTCGTCGCGCAGGAGGAGCGCACGCAGCGCTACCCGGTGCAGGGCATCGAGCACGTGCGCCTCGCGGGCGGCAGCGGATCGGTCGCGATCACGCGCGCGGAGCGGGCCGAGGCCTCCGTCGAGCAGTCCGAGCACGGCTGGCGCTGGCCGTTCACGAGCCCCTCCGGCCAGCCGCGGTTCCGCGTCGACGGCAGCACGCTCGTGCTCGACGCGGACTGCGGCACGTGGTGCCAGGTCGACTACCGCGTCGTGCTGCCGGAGCGCGTTGCCGTGCACGGCGAGCTCGGTTCCGGCGATCTCGACCTGCGCGGCGTGCGCAGCGTCGACGCCCACATCGGCTCCGGTTCGATCGACGCCTCCGACGTCGCCGGCGCCGTCACCGCCGGCAGCGGCTCCGGGAGCATCCGGTTGTCCGAGGTGGGCGGGCCGGTGCGGGCCGCGACCGACAGCGGCAGCATCGACGCGAGCCACCTGCGCGGCGAACGGGTCACCGCACGCAGCGGTTCCGGCGGCATCCGGTTGGCCGACGTGCGCGGACGGGCGCGGATGGAAACGGGCAGCGGCGACGTCGAGGGGCGGCGGCTGGCCGGGCAGGAGGTCACCGCGCACAGCGGTTCCGGCTCCGCCCGCCTGGAGCTGCTCGACCCGCGTCGGGTGGGGGTCGACGTGTCCAGCGGCGACGTCCACCTCGAGGTGCCGCGCCACAGCTACGAGGTGCGGACCGAAACCGGCTCGGGCCGCACGTCCGTGGCCGTGCCGCGGGATCCGGGGTCCGATCGGCGGTTGGAGCTGAGCACCGGTTCCGGGTCGATCACCGTCCGCGACTCCGCCTCGTAGGGTCCCGCAACTCCCCCCGCGTCCTCCGCAGCTCCGGCAGCGCCATCTCCGCAGCGCCGTCGCCGCAGCGCCGCCTCCCTCCGGGCCTCCCCGCCCCCCGGCCCGGCCTGCTCGCTCAGTCCTGCTCGCTCAGTCCTGCTCGCTCAGTCCTGCTCGCTCAGGCCTGCTCGCTCAGCGGGAACAATCCTCCCCGGTCACGCGTTGTCCGATCAGGAAGGTTGAGCCTGCCTTGCTCAAAGCCGATTTGACGGCGGGTGCGGTGCGCCGGTACGACTTGAGTAGGCAAAGCTCAAGGGTCTGTGTGCCCCTGGGCGCACAGGTATGAAGCAGGAGGAGCGCAAACATGGGTCGAGCGGTCGGTATCGACCTCGGAACGACCAACTCCGTCGTTTCCGTGCTGGAAGGCGGCGAGTCGACGGTCATCGCCAACTCCGAGGGCTCGCGGACCACGCCTTCGGTCGTGGCGTTCGCGAAGAACGGTGAGCTGCTCACCGGTCAGCCGGCGAAGAACCAGGCGGTCACGAACGTCGACCGCACCATCCGGTCGGTGAAGCGCCACATGGGCACCGACTGGTCCGTGAACATCGATGACAAGGAGTACACCCCGCAGGAGATCAGCGCGCGCGTGCTGCAGAAGCTCAAGCGCGACGCCGAGTCCTACCTGGGTGAGGACGTCACCGAAGCGGTCATCACGGTCCCGGCCTACTTCTCCGACGCCCAGCGGCAGGCGACCAAGGAAGCCGGTCAGATCGCGGGCCTCGAGGTGCTGCGCATCGTCAACGAGCCGACCTCGGCCGCGCTGGCGTACGGCCTGGACAAGAACGAGAAGGAAGAGACCATCCTGGTCTTCGACCTCGGTGGCGGCACGTTCGACGTGTCCCTGCTCGAGGTCGGCGAGGGCGTCGTCGAGGTCCGCGCCACCAGCGGTGACAACCGCCTGGGCGGTGACGACTGGGACGAGCGCATCGTCGAGTGGCTGGTCGACAAGTTCAAGCAGTCCAACGGCATCGACCTGACCAACGACCGGATGGCGATGCAGCGCATCCGGGAGGCCGCGGAGAAGGCCAAGATCGAGCTCACCAGCTCCGCGCAGGCCAGCATCAACCTGCCCTACATCACCGTGGACGCGGACAAGAACCCGCTGTTCATGGACGAGACCCTCTCCAAGGCCGAGTTCCAGCGGATCACCGAGGACCTGCTCGACCGGTGCCGCAAGCCGTTCGAGACCGTCATCCGCGACGCGGGCATCAACGTCAACCAGATCGACCACGTCGTGCTGGTCGGCGGCTCCACCCGCATGCCGGCCGTCGCCGACCTGGTCAAGGACGTGACCGGCGGCAAGGATCCGCACAAGGGCGTCAACCCGGACGAGGTCGTCTCCGTCGGCGCGGCCCTGCAGGCCGGTGTGCTGCGCGGTGACGTCAAGGACGTGCTGCTGCTGGACGTGACCCCGCTGTCCCTGGGCATCGAGACCAAGGGCGGCATCATGACCAAGCTGATCGAGCGGAACACCACGATTCCGACGAAGCGCTCGGAGACCTTCACCACGGCCGATGACAACCAGCCGTCGGTGCAGATCCAGGTCTTCCAGGGCGAGCGCGAGATGACCGCGCACAACAAGAAGCTCGGCACCTTCGAGCTGACCGGTCTGCCGCCGGCGCCGCGCGGCGTGCCGCAGATCGAGGTCACCTTCGACATCGACGCCAACGGCATCGTCCACGTCTCGGCGAAGGACCAGGGCACCGGCAAGGAGCAGTCGATGACGATCAGCGGCGGCTCGGCGCTGCCGAAGGACGACATCGACCAGATGGTCAAGGACGCCGAGGCCCACGCCGAGGAGGACCGCAAGCGCCGCGAGGAGGCCGAGACCCGCAACCAGGCGGAGTCGCTGGTCCACCAGACCGAGAAGGTCATCTCCGACAACGACGAGCAGCTGCCGGAGGAGTCCAAGGAGAAGGTCCGCACCGCGATCAACGAGGTGAACGAGGCCCTCAAGGGCGAGGACGTCTCCGAGATCAAGTCCGCCGTCGAGAAGCTGGCCACCGAGTCCCAGTCGCTGGGCCAGGCGCTGTACGCCGACTCCGGCAGCGGCCAGACCGGTGACGGCTCTGGTGCGGCGGGTGCCTCGACTGATAGCACCGGTTCCGAGCAGTCCGGTTCCGCGGACGAGGAAGTGGTGGACGCCGAGGTCGTCGACGACGAGGACCAGAAGAAGTGACGGACAGGCCGGAGATGGCGCGCAACGAGGAAGAGCAGGAACCGGTGGTCGTCCGGGACAAGCGGCGTTTCGACCCGAGCACGGGCGAACGCCGCCCCCAGGACGGCACCGGAGAGGAGCCGAAGGTGGCGGAGAGCATTTCCGGAACCTTGGAGGACGACCTCCCGGCGGAACCGGAGGCCGCGTCGACCGACTCCCGGAGCCCGGAGGGCGGGCAGGGCGACCTGCGCAAGCAGGTCGACGATCTGACCGCCGACATCCAGCGGGTCACGGCCGAGTACGCGAACTACCGCAAGCGGGTGGAACGCGACCGCGAGGCGGTGGTCCAGTCGGCCAAGGCCTCCGTGGCCGAGGACCTGCTCACGGTTCTGGACGACGTCGAACGCGCCGATGCGCACGGCGATCTCACCGGGGCGTTCAAGTCCGTCGCGGACAAGCTGGTCGACTCGCTGCAGTCGGCGGGCCTGGAACCCTTCGGCGCGGAGGGCGACGAGTTCGACCCGAACATGCACGAAGCGGTGCAGCACGACACCTCCTCCGAGGTTTCGGGTCCGACGGTCACCACCGTCATGCGGCGCGGCTACCGGTTCGGCGAGCGCGTGCTGCGGCCCGCGATGGTCGGGGTGACCGACCACGAGCCGGACTCGGCCGAGCAGGCGGAACCGGCCGGGGAGGTCGCCGAAGGTGAGTCGGCCCAGCAGAACTGATGACGTCGCGGAAGGGAGGGGCGCCCGGTGAGCGCTAGGGAGTGGCTCGACAAGGACTTCTACGGCGAACTGGGCGTCTCCTCGGACGCCTCCACCGACGAGATCAAGAAGGCCTACCGCAAGCTCGCCCGGGAGAACCACCCGGACGCCAACCAGAACGACCCGCAGGCGGAGGCGAAGTTCAAGGCCGTCTCCGAAGCCTACGGGGTGTTGTCGGACCCGGAGAAGCGCAAGCAGTACGACGAGGCACGTCGGCTGTTCGCCGGGGGCGGCGGTTCCGGTGGGTTCGGTGCTCCCGGCGGGTTCGGCGGCCCCGGTGGTTTCGGCGGCCAGTCCGGTGCGGGCGGTAGCGGTTTCGACATCGGGGACCTGTTCGGCGGTGGCGGTTCCGGCGGGATCGGCGACCTGTTCGGCGGTTTGTTCGGCAACCGCGGTGCGGGCGGCGCGTCCACGGCGAACCAGCCGCAGCGCGGGTCCGATGTGGAGACCGAGGTGCGCATCGACTTCGCCGAGTCGGTGCGGGGCGCCGAGGTGCCGCTGCGGCTGTCCAGCCCCGCGACCTGCCGCACCTGCCGCGGCCGGGGTGCGAAGCCGGGGACCCGGGTCCGCACCTGCGCCACGTGCCAGGGAGCCGGTCTGGTCACGCGCAGTCAGGGCGCGTTCGCGTTCAGCGAGCCGTGCTCCGAGTGCCGCGGGCGCGGGCAGCACATCGACGACCCGTGCTCCGAGTGCCGGGGCCAGGGCGTGAGCACCCGCAGCCGCACGCTGACGGTGCGGATCCCGGCGGGGGTGACCGACGGGCAGCGCATCCGGTTGTCCGGCCAGGGCGAACCGGGCAAGAACGGTGCCGTGGCCGGGGACCTGCTCGTCGTGGTGCACGTGAACCCGGACAAGGTCTTCGGCCGTTCCGGGGACGACGTGACGATGACCGTTCCGGTCACCTTCCCGGAGCTGGTGATGGGCACGAAGCTGACGGTGCCGACGCTGGAGGGCAAGGTCTCGTTGAAGGTTCCGGCGGGCACGAGCAGCGGACGCGTCCTGCGGGTGCGCGGCAAGGGCGTGCAGCGCAAGAACGGCAGCACCGGTGATCTGCTGGTGACCGTGCAAGTGGCCGTTCCGTCCAAGTTGGACAAGAAGGCGACCGAGGCGTTGGAGGCGTACGCAGAAGCGACCTCCGGCCACGATCCGCGTCGGGAGCTGAACGAGCTACTCGGGAGGTAGCCATGGTCGGGGGAAACGAACCGGGCATGCCGATGGGCTTTCCCGCCGGAGCCACCGAGGACACGCCGATGTTCGTGATCTCGGTGGCCGCGGAGCTGTGCGGGATGCACGCGCAAACGCTGCGCAGCTACGATCGGCTCGGCCTGGTTTCCCCCGGCCGCACCCCCGCCGGCGGGCGCCGGTACTCGCCGCGCGACATCGCGCTGCTGCGCGAGGTGCAGCGCCTGTCCCAGGAGGAAGGCGTCAACCTCGCGGGCATCAAGCGCATCATCGAGCTGGAGAACGAGGCCGACGCGCTGCGCGAGCAGGTCCGCGAACTGACCGAGGAGGTCGCTGCCGCCTACTCCGCCGCCGAGCAGGCGGCCGCGGCGGTGCACGCCTCCTACCGCCGGGACCTCGTGCCGGTGCGGCAGGAGACCGCGCTGGTGGTGTGGAAACCCGAGCGCGACCGCAAGGGCGGCGACGGCGCAGAAGGCGACGGCGGGCACCGGTCGAAGCGCGGCCGCCGCACCAGCGGCTGAGCTCTGGGACGTTGTTGAGCCAACGTCGCTTCGACAGTGGCTGCTCGAGGTCGAGCACCCGGAGCGAGAGCCGTGCAGGAGGTTCCGCTACGGAAGTCCGTACGCAAAATGACTCAACAATGCTCCGCGGACGCGACGTCAGTCCATGGTGAAGGGGTCGTAGCGGATGTTCTCCAGCGGCGTGCCCGCGACGAGCATGCGCGAGATGGTCGCGCGGAGCATCGCGGGCGAACCACTGGTGAGGATCTTCCAGTCGGCCCAATCGCCGTGCTGGCCGACCACGTCGGCGAGCGTGCCGTGCTCGGCGCCGGGCACCTCCGAGCCGTCCTCCACGACCGGGGTGAGCGTCAGCCACGGGTTGCTCGCCGCGATCGTCCAGAGGTTGTCCAGGTCGTAGAGGTCCTCGCGGGTGCGTCCGCCGTAGAACAGGTGCACCCGCGGGTTCGTGCCGTACTGGGCCAGCTCGTCGATGATCGCGCGCATCGGTGACAAGCCGGTGCCGCCGGCGATCATCAGGACCTTCTCGTCCGCCTCGCGGTCGACGGACAGCTGCCCCATCGGTGACCCGATGCGCCACCGGTCGCCCGGGTTCGCGTGCCACACCAGGGCCCGCGAGGCCCAGCCGCCGTCGACGGCGCGCACGTGGAACTCCATCGAACCGTCGTCGCCCGGCGCGTTCGCGGGCGTGAGGTAGCGCCACAGCCGCGGGCGTTGCGGGGCTTCGATGCTGACGTACTGCCCGGGCAGGTACGGCACGGGGTAGTCGGGGCGCACGCGCAGGATCGCGAGGTCGTGCGTGCGGCGCTCGTGGTGGATGACCTCGGCGTCGTACCAGGCGGGTCCGGTGTCGGCCGCCGCGGCTTCGGACATCGCCGTGGCCATGACGGTGTACGCCTCGGCCCAGGCCCGTTCGACCTCCTCGTCCCACGCGTCGCCGGCGTAGCGCTTCACCGAGGCGAGCAGGGCGGTGCCGAGCGCTTCGTAGTGGCTGGTGACCACGCCGAACTTGCGGTGGTCGCGGCCGAGCTGGTGCAGGAACGGCAGCAGCTCGTCCGGCTTGTCGACCATCTGGATGACGTGCACCAGGGCGCGCAGCAGTTTGCTGCGCTGGACCTCCATGTTGACGGGGAACAGTTCCCGGGTCCCGGGGGAGAGGCTGAACAGCATGCCGTAGAAGAACCGGGCGACTTCGTCGGAGCGTGGTTCGGCGGCGGCCCAGCTGTCCCGGACGAGGCGGACCATGCGCTCCGCGCCCGAGGACGGTTCGGGTTCCGGCGAGGGGTCGGGGTTCAGTACGGCGTTCGCTGACATGGTTGAAGCGCGATCGTCTCCAGGTTGGCGGTCTGCACGCGTGAACCGGGTACACCGCTGCAGGCGACATGATCCCCGACAGCGGTGGACTTTAGCCGGTGAAGCCGGGCCCGTGTGCCATGGTGCCACTTTTGAGTGACTTGAGGACGGGGAACGCCCCGGTTTTCCTGCTGCGGTGACCGTTCCCACGCGCGCTGTGCACGCAGTGCACTGGTCCCAGGGCACGCCGTGCCCTCGGGGCGCGTCCGTGCTCGCGGGTGCGGCCGCGGAAAGGGGTGCCGCCGTTCGGGGGGCCCGCGGCGGCGATTACGTTGGTGTCCGCGGAGGGTGCCGTGGTGTCCGCGGGTGGGCCCTGCCGTCGTGCGAGCGCGGTGCGCATCCCGCGAGGAGCTGCTGGTCGACTGCCGGCGCGGCAGGTGAGGTGAACGTGATCGAGCAGGACGAGGGCGAACCGGTCGCCGCGGCGTCCGAAGGCGGTGCTTCCCGCGACGCGGTCGCAGCTGCCCCGGGACAGGAGGCGGCCCCGGGACAGGAGGCGGCTCCAGCGCAGGAGGAGCGCACCGAGGCCGCCGAGGCCGTGGAGCGCGAGCTCGCGCTGCTGTTCCGCCGGGCGCGCTCGGTGACGGCCGGTGTGGCCGCGCAGGTGCATCCGCGGCTGGACGCCGAGTCCTACGTGCTGCTGCTGATGGTCGCCGACGCGGGCCGCCTGCGCGGTATGGACGTGGCCGAGCGCGCCGGGCTGGACAAGTCGACGGTGAGCCGGCAGATCGCCGCGCTGGTGGACCTCGACCTGCTCGAGCGCGTTCCCGATCCCGATGACGGCCGCGCCCGGTTGATCCAGCTGTCCGCGCAGGGCCGGCGGTGCTTGACCCGGGTGCAGGACCAGGGCAGTGAACGGCTGCGCGCGGTGTTCGCCAGCTGGCCCACGCACGATCTGCAGGAGTTTGCGCGGCTGCTCGGGCGGCTCAACGGCGCAGCCTGAGGTCTCGTCCGAGGTGGCGCCGCGCTCGACTCCGCCGCGGCGCGTTCGCCGACGCGTTCTTCGGGCGCGCAGCTCCGGTGCACGCCGTGCCGACTCGTGCTGCGCCGAGCCATGCCGCGCAGCTCCGGTGCACCCCGCACTGATCCGTGCCGCGCCGGTCCACCGCGGCACGTTCCCGCAGCGCGCCCCTCGCGTGTTCCGCATCACGCACGCACAAGTTGCTTGCTGCAACCAGTTTTCTTATAGTTGGCTACAGCAACTAAAGGAATGATGGCCATGGGACCGAAGATCGAAAACTGCGGAGAACTGCTGCACTCGCTGCGGATGCTGCTGGCGACGAAGCAGTTCGCCATGCAGAACCACTTCACCGACCGCGTTCCCTACGCCGCGAGCGGCCTGCTCACCGAGCTCGTCGCCCGGGGCGAGAGCCGTTCCTCGGACCTCGCGCACCACCGCATCGTCGATGCCTCCGTCATCAGCAGGCAGGTCGCGCAACTCGAGCAGGCCGGGCTGCTGACCCGGCGGCCGGACCCGGACGACCGGCGCGTCTCGCTGCTGCGCGCGACCTCCGAAGGGGAGGGCGTGGTGCGCGAACTGGAGCACAACAAGGCGCAGTGGATCAGGGACGCCCTCGTGCACTGGGACGACGACTCCGTGCAGGAACTCGCGGGGTTGATGGACGCGGCCATGCGCGACCTGCGCCGCCACTCCTTCCCCGAGGCCGAGGAGCTGCCCGAACGCCGCTCCACCCTCTGCGCGGACGAGGGCGCCGCCGCGACGGATGCGAACACCGCTGCGGATGCGAACACCGCTGCGGATGCGAAGACCGGGGCGGAACCCGGCGCGGGCGACGCGGACGCCGGCGGCAGCGGCGCGGCGCGCACCGCGGCCGCGCGGTAGACGGCCGCCACCCATCGGAGGCGCGGTGCTGCGGGCAGCGCCGCGCACGTGAGCGAGGAAAGGGACGCGATGACGAGCACGACGGTCCGGGGAGAAAGCCCCCCGGCCGCTACCGCGGAGACGGCTGCCGGTGCGACCGGGGCCGGGGCCGGTGCGACCGGGGTCGGGGGCGGTGCGACCGACCGGCCGATGACGCACCGGCAGGTCATGCAGGGGCTCGTCGGACTGCTGCTGGCCCTGCTGGTGGCGATGCTGAGCAGCACGATCGTGTCGAACGCGCTGCCGCGGATCACCGCCGACCTGAACGGCAGCCAGGGCCAGTACGCCTGGGTGGTCAGCGCGATGCTGCTGACCTCCACCGCCACCACGCCGCTGTGGGGCAAGCTGTCCGACCTGGTGAGCAAGAAGCTGCTCTACCAGGTGGCCATCGTGATCTTCACGCTCGGCTCGGTGCTCGGCGGTTTCTCGCAGAGCATGGGCATGCTCATCGGCTTCCGCGCGGTGCAGGGCATCGGCATGGGCGGCTTGCAGGCGCTCGCCCAGGTCGTGCTCGCGGCGATGGTCCCGCCGGCCGAGCGCGGTCGCTACACGGGCTACATCGGCGCCACCTTCGCGCTGGCGACCGTGGCGGGGCCGCTGCTCGGCGGCTTCATCGTGGACTCGCCGCTCGGTTGGCGCTGGTGCTTCTGGATCACCGTCCCGATCGCGGTCATCGCGTTCCTCGTGCTGGGCAGGGTGCTCAAGCTGCCGGTGGTCAAGCGCGACGTCAAGGTCGACTGGTTCGGTGCCCTGTTCCTGGTCGGCGGCGTGAGCGCGCTGCTGATCTGGGTGTCGATGGCCGGCAACCAGTTCGCGTGGTGGTCGCAGGAGACGGCCTGGCTCGTCGCGGGCGGGGTCGTCGCGGTCCTGATCGCCCTGGTGATCGAGACCAGGGTGCGCGAGCCGATCGTGCCGCTGGGGATGTTCCGCAACCGCACCACCTCCGCGGCGACCATCGGCATGGTCGCCGTCGGCACGGCCATGTTCGGCGGCACCGTCTTCCTGAGCCAGTACTTCCAGCTCTCCCGCGGGTTCAGCCCGACCGGCGCCGGGTTGATGACCCTGCCGATGGTCTTCGGGATGTTCGTCTCCACCACGGTGTCCGGGCAGATCATCGCCCGCGTCACGGGCAGGATCAAACCGTTCCTCGTCAGCGGGGCGGCGGTGATGATCGTCGCCATGTACCTGCTCAGCACCATGGACTCCGAGACGGACCTCGTGCTGGTGGGCTGCTACCTCGCGCTGATGGGCATCGGCGTCGGCATGCTCATGCAGAACCTGGTGCTGGCGGTGCAGAACGCCACGTCCAGCCGGGACATGGGGTCGGTGACCTCCGTGGTCACGTTCTTCCGGACGCTGGGCGGTTCGGCCGGCGTGTCCGTGCTGGGCGCGGTGCTGGCCACCCGGCTCACCGGGTACATCCAGGACCGGCTGGCCGCGCTGGGCGTTCCGGCGGGAGCGGCCTCCGGCGCGGGCGGGGGCAGCAGCACGCTGGACGTGGGTTCGCTGCCCGAGCCCGTCAAGACGATCGTGCAGGCCTCCTACGGCGACGCGATCGGTGACCTGTTCTTCATCTCCGCGTGCATCGCGGTGGTCACGTTCATCGCGGTGCTGTTCATCAAGGAAGTGCCGCTGCGCACGACGATCCACACCGAGGACGAATGGGAGGCGACGCCCGTGGCGGCGCAGGAAGCAGCAGGAGCTCACGCGGACACGACCGCCCGCGAGCCGGGAGTCGCCCGCGAGGAAGGAGTCGCCCGCGAGGCGGGAGTCGTGGCGTCCGCGCGGGCTGCCGAGCAGCCCACCGCGGTGCTGGCCGCGGTGGGGGAGAGCACCGGCTCCGACGGCATCGGCCCCCGTCTCCACGCCGACCCGGTGCACACCGCGGCGGCCACCAACGGCGCCGGGGTGGGCCCCGCCGCCGCGGTCGGTGCGCACGACGACGCCGGCGGGCTGTTCGTGCACGGCACCGTGCGCGACGCGGCCGGCGGCGCGGTGACCGGCGTGGTGCTCACGCTCACCGACGCCAACGGCCGGCAGGCCGAGCGGGGCCGCAGCGACGAGCACGGGCAGTTCCAGCTGCCGGTCGCGGGTGGCGGGACCTACGTGCTCATCGCCTCCGGCGGCAACTACCAGCCCAGCGCCTCGATGGTCGTGGTCGGCGACCGGCCGGTGCGGCACGACGTGCAGCTCAGCGGCGCCGCCGAGCTCAGCGGCACGGTGCACGACGGACACCGCGGCGTCGCCGGCGCGGTGGTGGTGCTCACCGACGTGCGCGGCGAGGTCGTGGCCAGCGGTGCCACCGGCCCGGACGGGCGCTACGCGATCGGTGAACTCGTCGGCGGCACCTACGCGCTGACCGCGACCGCGCCCGGATGCCGGCCGGTGGCGGCCCAGGTGGCGCTCGGCGACGGGGAACGCGCCGAGCACGACGTGGCGCTGCAGTCGGGCTCGCAGATGTCCGGCGTGGTGCGCTCGGCCGTGCTCGGGGTGGCGATCCCCGACGCCCGGGTGACGCTGCTCGACGGGTCCGGCGCCGTCGTCGCCGCGGCGAGAACCGACGTGGACGGCCGCTACGGCTTCACCGACCTGCCGGAGGGCGAGTACACGATGATCACCACCGGGTTCCCGCCGGTGGCCGGCTCGCTGCAACTGCACGGGGAGCAGGTGGAGCACGACGTGGACCTCGGTCACCCCGAGGGCCAGTGAGGCCCACCCGTCCGAGTCCCACCCGGTTTCGAGAAAGGAAGTTCGTCATGGACAACGGCCAACACCGGGCCGCGGCACCCGGTGCGCACCGCACCGACGAGGGCGGTGCGGTGAGCGCGACGGTGTGCGCGGCGGATGGTTGGCCGGTACCCGAAGCGGTACTGACCGTGATCGACGGCGGCGGTGCGCAGGCGGCGCGGGTCCAGGGCGACGCGGAGGGTTCCGTTCTCGCCCCCGAGCTGCGCCCCGGGGCCTACACGGCGATCGTGACCGCCGTGGGCTACGAGCCCGTCGCCCGCACCACGCTCGTGCAGCAGGGCTGTTCCGCGACGCTGGGGCAGATCGAGCTGCGCCGGGCGGACGGACTGGAACTGCCCACCACCGGGCTGTGGCGGATCGACCCGGTGCACTCCTCGGTGCAGGCCACCGCGCGGCACCTGGGGATCAGCAGCGTGCACGGGCGGTTCACCGACTTCAGCGGCGAGATCCGGGTCGCCGATCCGGTCGAGCAGTCCACCGTGGAAGCCGACATCGACGCGTCCAGCGTGGACACCGCCAATCGCGTGCGGGACGAGCACCTGCGCGCCCCGGACTTCCTGGACGTCGAGCGCTACCCGCGGATCACGTTCCGCTCGGTCGGCTTGCGCCCGCGCGGCGGCGACCGCTGGGAACTGGAGGGCGATCTGACGCTGTGCGGCCAGACCCGGCGGGTCTGGCTGGACACCCGGTTCGGCGGCGTGGGGCCGGACCCGTGGGGCGGCACGCGCGCCTCGGCCACGGCCACGACGACGTTGCGTCGCGACGAGTTCGACCTGAACTACAACCAGGTGCTGCGCACCGGCATCGCCGCGATCGGCACGACGCTGAAGGTGGAGATCGACGTCCAGGCGGTCTTCGTCGAATGAGCCCCGGCGCTCACCGGGAGTCGCGCACGACCGGAGACCGATCCGGGTCGGGCGGAGGCTGATCCGGGGCCCGGCGGCCGGCGATCGGCTGCACGACGTGGTCGAACGCACCTGTCGGGGGTGTGCGTTCGGCCATCGGGGGATGGAGGAAGCGAGCGGGGCGGTGGTTCGCGCGAACCACCGCCCCGCTCGTGTTGCCGGCCCGCTCGTGTTGCCGGCCCCGCGTCGTGCCGGCCGACACGGATCCCGGCTCGGCGGCCGCGTTCAGGCGTGCCGCGTTCGCCCGGGGCTGCGTTCGCCCGGGCCGCGTTCAGTCCTTGGTGTCGACGCGGCTGACCTCCCCGCTGCGCACCTTGCCGCGGTACTTGTTCAGCTCTTCCCGCACCACCGGGATCATGATGTACAGGCCGAGGATGTTGAACAGCGCCAGCGCGAACAGCACGGCGTCGGCGAAGTTGAGCACGCTGGTCAGCGTCAGCGCACTGCCGATCACCACGAACAGGCAGTAGACGACGTTGAACACCTGCTTGCTGGCCGCGCCGCGGCCGAACAGGTACATCCACGCGCGCTGGCCGTAGTAGCCCCACGTGATGATCGTGGAGATGGCGAACAGCGCGACGGCGATGGCCAGCACGACCGGGAACCAGGGCAGCACCGTGGCGAACGAGTGCGAGGTCACGATGACGCCGTCGGGGTCCTCGCCGGTGACCATGGCGGTGACCTGCGCGTCCCGCCAGAACTGGGTCTGCGCGATGACGATGGTCAGCGCGGTCATGGTGCACACCACGACCGTGTCGATGAACGGTTCGAGCAGCGCCACGAGACCCTCGGTGGCGGGGTACTTCGTGCGCACCGCCGAGTGCGCGATCGGAGCCGAGCCGAGGCCGGCTTCGTTGGAGAACGCGGCGCGCTGGAAGCCGACGATGAGCACGCCGATCGCTCCGCCGTAACCGGCCTCCGGGGTGAACGCGCTGGTGACGATCTCCGCGACGGCCCCGGGCACCAGGTTGAAGTTGATGACGATGACGGTCAGGCAGCCGAGGATGTAGACCAGCGCCATCGCGGGCACGAGCCGGCTGGTCACGGCTCCGACGGACTTGATGCCGCCGATGATGACGATCCCGACGACGATGGCCAGCACGATGCCGAAGCCGACGGCGGCGCCGTCCGAGCCGAGGAAGCCGTTCTCGCCGCCGGTGACGTTCTGCAGCTGCGCGAAGGTCTGGTTGGCCTGGAACATGTTGCCGCCGGCCAGCGCGAAGAACAGGATCATGATCGCGGCGAGCACCGACAGCACGCGCCCCAGGCCGATGCCGAAGCGGTTCGGGATGCGTTCGGCCAGCCCGAGCCGCAGGTAGTGCATCGGGCCGCCGGAGATGGTGCCGTCGGGCGCGGTTTCGCGGTAGCGCACGCCGACAGTGCATTCCATGAACTTGGTGGCCATGGCGAGCAGGCCGGCCAGGATCATCCAGAAGGTGGCGCCGGCGCCGCCGACGGTGACCGCGACGCCGACACCGGCGATGTTGCCCATGCCCACGGTTCCGGACAGGGCGGAGGTCAGCGCCTGGAAGTGGTGGATCTCGCCGGGTTCGTCCTTGCTGGTGTACTTGCCGCGCACCAGGTCGATGGCGAACTTGAACGCGCGGAACTGGATGAACCCGAAGGCGATCGTGAACACGGTCGCGCCGAGGATCAACCACGCCACGATCCACGGGAAGGTGATCCCGAAGACCGTGACCTCACCCATCACGAAGTTGTAGAAGGTTTCGGAGATGGGGTTGAACGCGTTGTTGATGAGGTTCTCGATGTAGCCGAGTACCCCGGTCGGTTCGGTCGCGAGCGCGAGGTCGCGCGCGGCGGTGCTCGGTGGAGGTGCCGCGGGGCTGTGCAGGGCGGAGACTTCCGTCATGGTGCGGAAGTGCACCACTCGGGTGTGATCGCGGCAACCTGTGAAACCGCATCGAGAGCGAACGGGCGCCGTTCGTTTCCCGCCGTTGTCCGTTCATCGACGATCCGTGCTCGCGCAGCTCCGGACAGTGATATTTTGGTTTGAGCGGAACAGGCTCAAGTTTTTTGACGTTGTACGTGGGGGCCGCGCGGTAGCGGCTCCGGCCGGCGGCGCTGCGCGGGTGGCGGTTTCGCGGTCGGCCGCCGGGCCGGCGGCGCTGCGCTCGGCCGCCGGGCCGGCGGCGCTGCGTGCGGCCGCGGTGCGCACGTGCGCGACCGGCCGTGACGGCGGAACCTGCTACGAGAGCGTGATGAGGTGGAGGCATGGACGCGTTCAACCCGACGACGAAGACCCAGCAGGCGATCTCCTCGGCCGGGCAGGCGGCCACGATGGCCGGCAACCCGGAAGTGGACCCCGCGCACGTGCTCGGTGCGCTGCTGGCGCAGACCGACGGGCTGACCGCGCCGCTGCTGTCCGCCGTCGACGCCGACCCGGCCACCGTCCGGCAGGAGCTCGACCAGATCACCGGCTCGCTGCCCGCGGCGAGCGGTTCCACCGTGTCCGCACCGCAGCTGTCCCGCGACGCGGTCAAGTCGCTCACGCACGCGCAGCGGCTGGCCACCGAGCTCGGTGACGAGTACGTCTCCACCGAGCACCTGCTCGTCGGCCTCGCCGCCGACGGCGGGAGCGTCGCCGACCTGCTGAAGCGGCACGGAGCCACGCCGGAGGCGCTGCGCGACGCCTTCGGCGAGGTCCGCGGCTCCGCCCGCGTCACCAGCCCCGACCCGGAAGGCACGTACCAGGCCCTCGGCAAGTACGGCCAGGACGTGACCGAACGCGCGCGCAACGGGGACCTCGACCCGGTCATCGGCCGCGACGCCGAAATCCGCCGCGTGGTCCAGGTGCTCTCGCGGCGCACCAAGAACAACCCGGTGCTCATCGGCGAGCCCGGAGTGGGCAAGACCGCCATCGTCGACGGGCTGGCGCAGCGCATCGTCGCCGGCGACGTGCCCGAATCGCTGCGCGGCAAGCGGGTCGTCGCGCTGGACGTGGCCGCGATGGTCGCCGGGGCCAAGTACCGCGGCGAGTTCGAGGAACGCCTCAAGGCGGTGCTCAGGGAGATCACCGACGCGGCCGGCGAAGTCATCACCTTCATCGACGAGCTGCACACCATCGTCGGCGCGGGCGCCGGTGGCGAAGGTGCGATGGACGCCGGCAACATGATCAAGCCGATGCTCGCGCGCGGCGAGCTGCGCATGGTCGGCGCGACCACGCTCGACGAGTACCGCGAGCACGTCGAGACCGACCCGGCGCTGGAGCGGCGCTTCCAGCAGGTCCTCGTCGGCGAACCCGGCTCCGAGGACGCCGTGGCCATCCTGCGCGGCCTCAAGGAGCGCTACGAGGTGCACCACGGCGTGCGCATCACCGACAGCGCGCTGGTCTCCGCCGCCGAGCTGTCCGACCGCTACATCACCGCGCGGTTCCTGCCGGACAAGGCCATCGACCTCGTCGACGAAGCCGCGTCCCGGCTGCGCATGGAGATCGACTCCCGGCCGGTGGAGATCGACGAGGTGGAACGCTCCGTGCGCCGCCTCGAGATCGAGGAGATGGCGCTGGCCCAGGAGGAGGACGCGGCTTCGCGGCAGCGCCTCGCCGCGCTGCGTGCCGAACTGGCCGACCAGCGGGAGGGGCTCTCGGCGCTGACCGCGCGGTGGCAGGGCGAGAAGGAGTCCATCGACGCCGTGCGCGATCTGAAGACGCGGCTGGAGCAGCTGCGCGGCGAGTCCGAACGAGCCGAACGCGATGGTGACCTGGCCAAGGCCGCGGAGCTGCGCTACGGACGCATCCCCGGCCTGGAGAAGGAGCTCGAAACCGCCACGGCCCAGCAGAACGAGCACCGGGCGATGCTGCAGGAGGAAGTCACCCCGGACGACGTCGCCGACGTGGTCGCCTCGTGGACCGGCATCCCCGCGGGCCGCCTGCTCGAGGGGGAAACGGCCAAGCTGCTGCGCATGGAGGACGCGCTCGGCGAACGCGTCGTCGGGCAGGCCGAGGCGGTACGCGCCGTCTCCGACGCGGTGCGGCGCTCCCGCGCCGGCGTGTCCGATCCGGACCGGCCCACGGGGTCGTTCCTGTTCCTCGGCCCCACCGGTGTCGGCAAGACCGAGCTGGCCAAGGCGCTGGCGCAGTTCCTGTTCGACGACGAGCGCGCCATGGTGCGCATCGACATGAGCGAGTACGCCGAGAAGCACTCGGTGGCGCGGCTCGTCGGCGCGCCCCCGGGCTACGTCGGCCACGAGCAGGGCGGTCAGCTCACCGAGGCGGTGCGGCGGCGTCCCTACTCGGTGGTGCTGCTCGACGAGGTGGAGAAGGCGCACACCGACGTGTTCGACACGCTGCTGCAGGTGCTCGACGACGGTCGGCTCACTGACGGCCAAGGCCGCACGGTGGACTTCCGCAACGCGATCCTCGTGCTCACGTCGAACCTCGGCTCGCAGGCCATCGCCGATGCGGACCTGAGCGAGCAGGACCGGGACGCGGCGGTGCGGTCGATCGTGTCCGAGCAGTTCAAGCCCGAGTTCCTCAACCGGCTCGACGAGGTCGTCGTGTTCCACTCGCTGTCCACCGCGGAGCTCGGCTCGATCGTGGACATCCAGGTGCGCATGCTCGCCGATCGGTTGGCGAAGCGGCGGTTGATCCTCGACGTGCAGCCGGCGGCGCGCGACTGGCTGGCGTTGACCGGCTTCGACCCGATCTACGGTGCGCGGCCGCTGCGGCGCCTGGTGCAGTCGGCGATCGGCGATTCCCTGGCGAAGAAGCTGCTCTCCGGCGAGATCCGCGAAGGTGACACCGTCCGGGTGGACACCGATGACGAGGGCGGAGCGCTGACCGTCGAGCGCACGACCGAGCAGCAACCGGCCTGACCCGCGCCCGCGGCTCCCGACACGCCCGTTTCGCTGCTCGTGCATGACCGGGCGTGTCGGCCGGTGAGGACGTTTCTCGAGAAAAGTCCCCGACATTTCTCGAGAAAAGTGCGCGACGTTTCTCGAGAAATGTCCGCACGCGTTCGTCACACCCAGGGGCACAGCCAGGGGCACAGGGGGGCGATCGGGCGCAACGCCCAGGTGATCGACAGCCGCGGTGCGGACCCGGCTACCCTGCGCGTGTGGGCATACCAGCTTGGCTGTGGTTCGTCATCGCCGCCGCCGCCGTCGCGGCGGGCGGCACGTTGCTGCTCGTCGACCGCAAGCGGCGCGGCGCGAACAACAGGGAACGTCGCCGGTGGGCGACGCTGCGCGGCTGGCAGTTCGCGGAAGCGGACCAGGTGCTGCCGACCCGCTGGGAGCGCGGCATGCTCGCGCAGCACGCCGCGCCGTACGCCACCGACATCGTCGCCGGCACCACGTTCACCTCGGACGGCCGGCGCCAGGTCTACGTGCTCGACCTGGAGGCCGGCGGCCGCGGTGTCGCCACGCTCGTCGCGCTGCGGTGCCGCCGTCCCGTCCCGGTCGCGGTGGAACTGTGGCTGCCGGACGTCCCGGTGCCGCAGGAGTCCGGGCTGGACCTGCTGGGGCCGGTGGGGCAGCGCTACGCGTTCGTCACCGACGTGGCCACCGCGCGCCCGCTGCTCACCACCGAGCTGACCGGCGTCGTCGACGGTGTCGGCGAGGACGTCACCGTGGTGTGGCTGGAGAACGACTGGGTCGTGGCGGCCCTGGAGATCGACGAGGCCGTGCCGGAACGGCTGGAGCAGCTGTTGCAGTCCCTCGGCGACATCGCGGACCTGGTGGACCCGTTCGACACCGACGGCGAGGAGCCGATCGAGTCCGTACCCGGCGAGAGCTCCGGCGGCTGACCCGCGGCGGCCTTCCCGCGAGGCGTCCGCGCCGCACGTGACCGTTCGGTGGGTCGTGGACGGTAGGTTGTGGGGCATGCCGACCGCACTCGTCACCGGAGCCACCGCGGGCATCGGACGGGCCTACGCCCGCCGGCTGGCCGCTGAAGGCCACGACATGGTCCTCGTCGCCCGCGATGCCGAACGGCTGGAGCAGTTCGCCGCCACGCTGCGCCAGCGCCACCGCGTCGCCGTCGAAGTGCTGCCGGCCGACCTCGCCGACGCCGAGCAGCTCGCCGCGGTGGAAAAGCGGCTGGACGACCGGGGAAGTCCCGTGGACCTGCTGGTGAACAACGCCGGTTTCGGCACCTCCGGGACGTTCTGGGAGCTCGAGCCGGACGAGCTGACCAAGCAGGTCGACCTCAACGTCACCGCCGTGCTGCGCCTGACCCGCGCCGCCGTGCCCGGCATGCGGGAACGTGGCCGCGGCGAGGTCCTCAACGTCTCCAGCGTCGCCGCCTTCTTCGCCTCCTCCGGGTCGACCTACGCGGCGACGAAGGCGTACGTGCTCACGTTCTCCAAGGGACTGGCCATGTCGCTGGGCCCGGCGGGCGTGCGGATCGCGGCCGTGTGCCCCGGGTTCACGCGCACCGAGTTCCACGAGCGCGCCGGGCTGGACATGCGGGGCCTGCCGAAGTCGATGTGGCTGACGACCGACCGGGTGGTGCACGAATCCCTGGCGGACCTGCGCAGCGGCAAGGCCGTGTCCGTGCCCGGGTTGCGCTACAAGGCCCTCGTGGGCGCGGGCAGGCTCGTGCCGTTCTCGCTGCAACGCCGGATCGTGGAGCGTGCGGCGCCGGACCGGACCTGACCGGCCGCGGAGACGGGCGCCCGGCGAAGACCCGGACGCCCGGCGTTACCCTGGAAACTCGTGGTCGCAGTCGATGAGCAGCAGCGAGCCGAGCTCGCGCGCCTGGTAGCGGAGTTGGCCGTCGTGCACGGCCGGGTCACCCTGTCCTCCGGCAAGGAGGCGGACTACTACGTGGACCTGCGGCGGGCGACGCTGCACCACCGCGCCTCCCGGCTGATCGGCGGTCTGCTGCGGCAGCTCACCGCGGACTGGTCGTTCACCCGCGTCGGCGGGCTCACGCTCGGGGCGGACCCGGTGGCCTCGGCGATGATGCACGCGGACGGGGAGCCGCTGGACGCGTTCGTGGTCCGCAAGAACGCCAAGACCCACGGGTTGCAGCGGCGCATCGAAGGTCCGGACGTCACCGGGGCGAACGTGCTCGCCGTCGAGGACACGTCCACCACCGGGGAGAGCGTGCTCACCGCGGTGGAGGCGCTGCGCGGGGCCGACACGCACGTCGTCGGTGTGGCGACCGTGGTGGACCGCGACACGGGGGCGCGCGAGGCCATCGAGGAGGCCGGGCTGACCTACCGCTCCCTGCTCGGGCTCGCCGACCTCGGACTGGCGTGAGCGGGCTGGCATGAGCGAGGACACGTTGGGCGCCGGTGAGGTCGGCCCCACCGAGTGGGGCACGACGGTCGGCGTGGGCCCGTGGCAGGGGCCGTGGCCGGTGGACGAGCGCTACGACCCGGAGCTGCTGGAGCACGGCGACCGCCGCAACGTGGTCGACGCGTACCGGTACTGGGACAGGGAAGCGATCGTCGCCGACCTCGACCGGCGGCGGCACCCGTTCCACGTGGCCATCGAGAACTTCCAGCACGACCACAACATCGGCACGGTGGTGCGCACGGCGAACGCGTTCCTGGCCGAGGCGGTGCACATCGTCGGACGCCGCCGGTGGAACCGGCGCGGGGCGATGGTCACCGACCGGTACCAGCACGTGCACCACCACCCGGAGGTTGCCGAACTGCGGCGCTTCGCCGACGAGCGGGGTCTGTCCGTCGTGGCCGTGGACAACTCGGCCGGGGCGCAGCCGATCGAGCGCACGACGCTGCCGCGGGAGTGCGTGCTGCTGTTCGGACAGGAAGGCCCGGGACTGCGTTCGGACGCGCGGGAGCAGGCCGACCTGGTGGTGTCGATCGCGCAGTTCGGTTCGACGCGGTCGATCAACGCGGGCGTGGCCGCGGGTGTCGTCATGCACACCTGGGTGGCCCAGCACGCCGATCCCGACATGGCGTGGTGATGATCCGCGTGCCGGGCTCGATGCGGGTGGGCCCCGTCGCGAACAACGATGTTCTGATGGGGCGAGCGATCGCCGCGCAGGGGGCAGGGTGATGATGGAGTCGAAAGCCGGCAGGGTGCGCCGCAGTCTGGTCGAGGCGGCCGTCGACCTGCTCGCCGCGGAAGGCCCGTCCGCGATCCAGGCGCGGCGCCTGGCGCGTGCGATCGGCGCGTCCACGATGGCCGTGTACCACTACTTCGGCGGCATGCCGCAGCTGCTGCGCGCGGTCGCCGACGAGGGTTTCCGCGAGTTGGCCGTCCGGCTCGAGGACGTCGCGACCACTGCGGACCCGGTCGCGGACATCACTCGCCTCGCGTTCGCCTACCGGGATTTCGCGCACACCAACCCGCACCTGTACGACCTGATGTTCGGCTTGGCCGCCCCCGGCGGTTACCGGCCCGCGCCGAGCCCCGCCGAGGAGGATTCCACCGAGCAGCAGGTGCCGCGGGCCTACCTCCACCTGGTCGGCGTGGCCGAGCGCGCCGTGCGGGCGGGGCGGATCCGCAGTGAAGATCCGGATCGCGTGGCCGCCCAGTTGTGGAGCCTCCTGCACGGCTACGTGACGCTCGAACTGTCCGGCCACTTCCGCCGGTTCGACGACCCGGCGGGCGAGGTGCTGCTGGGGTTGGGGGCGAACCTGCTCGCGGGGCTGGGGGACGACCCGGCGCGCATCGCCGAGACCGCCGCCGCGTACCGCTCGCGCGAGTGAGGGCGGGCCCGGGGAGTTTCGCGGTGGAGTTCTGCTGCAGTCGAGCACGAGCGGACGCCTTCGCAGCGCTTCGGCCGATCTCAGTCCTGAGCAGCATCGATCCCCGGCCAACGTTGAACGCGCGACGCCGGTGCGCGTCCTCGGCGAGCCGCGGCGAGGCGCTCGACTACAGCAGCGTCACCGCGGCGCAGCAGGTCCCGGCGGCCAGCCCCAGCAGCAGCGCGTACAGCAGCACTCCCGCCGCCGAGGGCCGTGGCCGTTCGGGCCGCACGCGCGCACCTTCGGCCGTCCCCGCGGCAGGAGAGCCCCCGGAGCCGCCGGCAGCGGACCCGTCGGCAGCGGACCCACCGGCGGCGTAGCCGCGCAGCGCGGCGGCGATGTGCTCGTCCGACAACCCGTTGCGCTCGGACATGGGCTCAGCGCTCCGAATCCCTCGGCGACTCCCTCGACGGCGGTGGCCGGCTGCTCCCCCGGCGCCAGTGCGGCGTCAGTCCCTGGCGTCAGTTCCCCCGGTGTCAGTCTAGCCACGTCCCGGCCCGCATCACGTGCTGCAACCGCAGCTGTTCGGTGAGCACGACGAGATCGGCCCGCTTGCCCGCGGCGATCGACCCGAGCCGCCCGTCGAGACCGAGCACCTCCGCCGGCTTCGACGCGGTGGCTGCCACGGCATCGGCCATGCTCAGCCCGCAGTGCTGCACGAGGTTGCGGAACGCGCGGTCCATGGTGAGCGTGCTGCCCGCCAGGGAACCGTCGTCCAGCCGCGGTTCCCCTCCGTCGACCGTGACCGGCAGTCCGCCCAGGTCGAACGTCCCGTCGCCCGCCTCGGTGGCGCTGATCGCGTCGGTGACGGCCAGGGCGCGCGCCGGGCCGGCCGCGGACGCCGCCAGCCGTGCGACCGTCGGGTGCAGGTGCACGAGATCGCAGATCAGCTCGACGGCGACCCGGTCGTCGGCCAGCAGCTCGCCGACGGGGCCCGGTTCGCGGTGGTGCAGCGGCGGCATCGCGTTGAACAGGTGCGTCGCGATGCGGGCGCCGGCCTCCACCGCGGGCAGCACGTGCTCGCCGCGCGCGTCGGTGTGGCCGATCGCGGCGCGGACCCCGCGGTCGGTGATGCGGCGGATCGCCTCGAGCGCCCCGGGCAGTTCGGGGGCGATGGTGATCGTGCGCAGGGCCTCGCCCCCGGCCGCGAGGAGTTCTTCGACGGTTTCCGGTGCGGGTTCGGTGAGCACCTCCGGCGCGTGGGCGCCGCACCGGGCCGCGGCGAGGAACGGCCCTTCCAGGTGCACCCCGGCGAGCTCGCCGGCGGTGACGAACTCGCGCAGCGCGGCGAGCTGCGCGCGCAGCCGCCCCACCGGGGCGGAGACGAGGCTGGCCAGCATCGTGGTCGTCCCGTGACGCCGGTGCGCGTCGATGGCGGTGCTGATCTGGCCCGGGTCGGAAGCGGTGAACGATCCCCCGCCGCCGCCGTGGCAGTGGGCGTCGACGAACCCGGGCACGAGCCATCCGCCGGAGAGCTCCACCCGCGTGGCCGGGGCGGGCGGCGCTCCGGTGCCGATGCCGTGGATGTTCTCGCCCGTCACGTGCACCCACGCGTCGGGGCGCACGCCGTCCGGGGTGACGACGCGGGCGCCGGTGAGGACCAGTTCGCGGGGGTGCACCGTGCCGTCCTCCTCCTGGGTCGGTGCGTGGGAGTGCCGCGAGGAACCCTCGCAGCTACTGGTCTACACCACGTGATCGACGTGGCGCACCGCGGTGCGCTCGCCGAGGCCGGTCCGTCAGCTCTCCATCGCCTTCTGCAGCGCGGTCAGCGCGCGGCTCGCGGTCGACTTCACCGCGCCGCGGGACAGGCCGGTGGCCTCCGCGATCTCGGCCTCGGAGAGGTTGTCGTAGTAGCGCAGGACGAGCACTTCGCGCTGCCGCCGCGCCAGCTTGCCCAGTGCGGTCACCACGGACTGGTGCTCGGTGGTGAGCATGGCCAGCGATTCGGCCGAACGCGCGTGCGTCTGGTGCGGCGGCTGGTACTCGCGCGCCGTCTTGCGCTTGCGCAGCACCGAGCGGCTCGCGTTGATCACGGCGGTGCGCAGGTACCCCACGGCCGCCTTGGAGTCGCGCAGGCCCGACCAGTTGCGGTACAGCCCGGTGAACGCCTCCTGCACCACGTCCTCGGCCGTCGTGGGTTCGTCGACCAGCAGGATCGCCAGCCGCACCATGCGCATGCGCTGCTGCTGGTACAGGTCCTCGAGGGTCAGCGGCCGGTCCGTCTCCGGTTCGGCGGGCACGTCCAGCGCGCGCAGCTTGCTCAGTGTCCGTTCCACGCTCCGCTCGGCGGCGTGCTCGTCGTCCCGCACACGGACACGCTACCGGCTGATCGCCCCGGGGGTCATTCCGCCGGGTAGCGTGCATCCGCCACTGATCGACGCCGGCGTGGAACCGGGAGGCGGAAATGGCCAAGTACGTCGTGGAGCTGGAGTACGGTTCGGACCGCGCGGAGCGGCTGCGCGTGCGCGGCGAGCACCGGGAGTACTGCCGGGAGCTGGCCGAGCGCGGCGTGGTGCTCGCCGGTGGGCCGTTCGCCGACGAAACCGGCGCGATGCTCGTCTACGAAGTCGCGGACGAAGCGGAGCTGCGCGCCGTGCTCGAAGCCGATCCCTACACCAGGGCCGGAGTCCTCGCGGGCACGACGGTCCGGGAGTGGAACCTCGTCACGGGATCCTGGGTGCTGTAACGAGGCCGGGGACGCGGCCGGGGACGCGACCGGAGTGCGCGGATGCTGGCCGGGATCGCGGAGGCGGCTGGGGTGCGAGCGCTGACCTCGCTGCCGGGGAAATGTGAAGATGTCAGCAGCAGCCGTGGCGGTTCCGAACCAAATCACCTGATCGAGGAGGACCAACGATGCCCATCGCGACCCCCGAGGTGTACGCGGAGATGCTGGACCGGGCGAAGTCGGAGGAGTTCGCCTACCCGGCCATCAACGTGAGCTCCTCGGAGACGCTCAACGCGGCGTTGCGCGGGTTCGCCGAAGCGGAAAGCGACGGCATCATCCAGTTTTCCACCGGCGGTGCCGAGTTCGCCTCCGGCGGCAAGGTCAAGGACATGGTCACCGGTGCCACCGCGTTGGCGGAGTACGCGCACGTCGTGGCCGACGAGTACCCGGTGAACGTCGCGCTGCACACCGACCACTGCCCGAAGGACAAGCTGGACAGCTACGTCCGCCCGCTGCTGCGGATCAGCCAGCAGCGGGTGCAGCGCGGGCGGAACCCGCTGTTCCAGTCCCACATGTGGGACGGTTCCGCGGTCGAGCTGCACGAGAACCTGAGCATCGCCGAGGAACTGCTCGCCGAGTCCGCCGAGGCCAGGATCATCCTGGAGGTCGAGGTCGGCGTCGTCGGGGGTGAGGAGGACGGGGTCAGCAACGACATCGACGAGAAGCTCTACACCGCGCCCGGCGACTTCGAGCACACCGTCGACGCGCTCGGCGCGGGTGAGAAGGGGCGGTACCTGCTGGCGGCGACGTTCGGCAACGTGCACGGCGTGTACAAGCCGGGCAACGTCGAACTCCGGCCGGAGGTCCTCCAGCAGGGGCAGGAAGCGGCCGCCCGCAAGCTCGGCCGCTCCGCCGGCGACAAGCCGTTCGACCTGGTCTTCCACGGTGGGTCCGGTTCCGGGCTGGCGGAGATCCACTCGGCGCTGTCCTGCGGCGTGGTGAAGATGAACGTCGACACCGACACCCAGTACGCCTTCACCCGGCCGATCGCGGACCACATGTTCACCAACTACGAGGGCGTGCTCAAAGTGGACGGCGAGGTCGGCGACAAGAAGAAGTACGACCCGCGCAGCTACCTCGAGGCCGCCGAGCAGTCCATGGCCGCCCGCGTGACCGACGCGTGCGAGACGCTCAAGTCCACCGGCCGCAAGATCGCCGGTTGAGGCTGTTGCGAGTGGCCGCCCCGCGCGGGTGCGGCCCGCACGGGGCGCATTCCCGGAGTGCTGCGCGCCGATCATGATGTCGTTGGGAGGATGGGCGCATGACACAGGGCAGGAACTTGCTGGAACCGCCGGAAACCCTGCTGGAGGAGAACACGGACGCGCGCGCCGAGCTGGACGCCGGTACGGACCCGGCGATCGTCGCGGCGCACCATCCGACCTTCAGCGCGGCCTGGGCCGCGTTGGCCGAGGCCGCGCTGACCAGCGGTGAGCACATCCAGGCGTACGCGTACGCCCGGACCGGCTACCACCGCGGTCTCGACTCGCTGCGCAAGGCCGGGTGGAAGGGTTTCGGCCCGGTGCCGTGGCGGCACGAGCCGAACCAGGGCGTGTTGCGCGCGATCGCGGCGCTGGCCCGCGCGGCCCGGGCGATCGGCGAGGACGACGAGTTCCAGCGGTGCCACCAGCTGCTCGTCGACAGCGATCCCGAAGCGGTGAACGCGACGGGCGTTTGAGGACGTCACCGCTCTCGGCCGCGCGCTCCGCGGGAGCGCGCGGCCCGCAGCGGGCCGCGCCGGTTCGCCCGTCCCGCCGCTGCGCGCGCGGTGCAGATCACGCTCAGCCGGTGGTGCCGGCAGGGGACTGACCGCGTCGTCGAGAATGGGACGCGTGACCGGGAACTCCCAGGCCGGCCCCGACCGGCTCCGCGACGACTTCGGCCGTCGCGTGCGGCGTCTGCTGCGCACCGGCCTGCCCATCGTGCAGGCCGGTATCGCTGCCGGTCTGGCGTGGTTCATCGCGACACAGCTCGTCGGCCATCCGCAACCGTTCTTCGCGCCCATCGCGGCGGTGATCTCCCTCGGCGTTTCCCTCGGCCAGCGCATGCGGCGCTCCGTGGAGCTGGTCGTCGGGGTGAGCATCGGCATCGGTGTCGGGGACGTGCTCATCTCCCTCATCGGGACCGGGCCGTGGCAGATCGCGCTCGTGGTGATGCTGGCGATGAGCGCGGCCGTGCTGCTGGACAGCGGCAGCGTGATCGTGCTGCAGGCGGCTTCGTCCTCGGTGCTCGTGGCCACGCTGATCCCGCCGGCGACGGCCGGGGGGTGGACCCGGATGGTCGACGCTGCGGTGGGCGGTGTCGTCGGCATCGTCGTGGCGCTGCTGCTGCCGGCGAATCCGCTGACCGTGGCGCACCGCAATGGGCGTGTCGTGCTCGGTGCGCTGGCCGACGCGCTGCGCGGGGTCGGCGGGGCGGTCGCGCGGCAGGACACGGCGATGGCCTCCGATGTGCTGGCGCAGGCTCGCAAGAGCCAGCAGGACATCGATGCGATGCGGTCGGCGCTGCAGGCTGGTGGCGAGATCGCCCGGTACGCGCCGATCCGCTGGCACCGCCGCGGTGAGCTGGAGCGTTACGACGTGGCCGCGACGCCGGTCGACCGGGCGTTGCGGAACACGCGTGTGCTGGCGCGGCGGGCGTTGGCGGCGCTGCGCGACGAGGAACCGGTGCCGCGTCCGCTGCCCGCCCTGCTGGAGGAGCTGGCCGGGGCGGTCGCGCTGCTGCGGGACGAGTTGGCCAGCGGAAACGATCCGCTGCAGGCGCGGGAGGCGACCCGCTCGGTGGCCCGGAAGTCCACGGTGGAGCTCTTGGGGGAGGGTGATTACTCCATGCAGGTAGTCGTCCTCCAAGTTCGATCGATCGTGGTGGATTTGCTCCAGGCCACCGGCCTCGGCCGAGCCGAGGCCCTGGCTGCGCTGCCCGCGTTGCACCCGGCGGAGGACACCGCGGATGCCGAGGACACGGCTCCGGAAGACGCGGATCCCGAGGACACCGAACCCCGCTGACTGTCTGGACTCGTTCCAGGGAGCACAATTTTCATAAAAATTGTGAGTTGTCCCCACGCGTCCGGGCGACAAATGATCACCACGCCTTCGGGGTGTCCCTGTGGGTTCGGCCAAGCCGGTTGTGGGATGAGCGGTCTCGCAACAGGGGTCAGCACGTGGACAGGGCGTTTTCCAGCGCGGTCTGCTCGCTGTCGGTGATGGTGAGCTGCCACTTGTGCTTCGAGGCGATCCACATCGAGGCGTAGGTGCAGTGGTACCCGTTCTCCGGCGGCATCCACTCGTCCGGAGTGCTGTCGCCCTTTTCCTGGTTGACCGAGTCGGTCACCGCCACCAACTGGGGGCTTTCCAGGTCGTTGGCGAACTCGGAACGCCGCTCGTTGGTCCACTCGGCCGCGCCTGACCGCCAGGCCGCGGCCAGCGGCACCACGTGGTCGATGTCCACGTCGGAGGCCTCGCTCCAGGTCTGGCCGTCGTACGGGCTCGTCCACGTGCCGGAGGTGGGGTAGCAGTCGTCCCCGGTCTCCACGTTGTCGCCGTCCCGGCGGAGCACCTGCTCACGGGTGTTGCAGTTGTCCGGGCCCTCGTTCCAGTGCGGGAACTTGTCCCGGTCGTAGCCGTCCATGGGGCCTTCGGGCGCGGTCCGCAGCTCGGCGAGCATCCCCCGGCTCTCCTCCGGCGTCGGGATGCCGGGCGGTTCGGACGCGGCCGGCTGCGCCAGGCTCAGCCCCAGCGCCGCTGCGAGGGGCAGGGCGGTCGCTGCGGTCGCGGCACGCTTCCTCATGGCTGTCTCCCTCGGTTCGGTCGGTGGCGAATTGACCATGACCGATCCGGATGACCGGAGCAATGCCGAGGTGTGATCAAGCGGTGACTTGGCGTGAAAACGCCAGTGAAACTCGCCACCCTGCCGAGTGGTCGTTCATCGGGCGCATCGTCGTGATCGCGCGCCGTCATCGCGTGCCGTCACCGCGCCAGCAGCAGGTCCTCGGTGTGCCGGTGCCAGACCCACTTGTCGATCGGCCGCGGGTGATCCACACCGTCGCGGCGGACGGTGGCCTCCTCGAACGCCAGCTGCACGGCCCGGCCCCGCGCGGCTGCGGTGCGGCGGCGCAGCAGGCCGCGCCGCGTCACCGACACCCGCACCCCGTCCATGACGGGCTCGATGTTGTCACCGATCGGGTCGTCCGTCGGCTCGGGCAGCGCCGCGGCCGCCGGATCCGGGGTGACGACCAACCGCAGCGCGGAGCCGTGCAGCACCTGCGCGTCGTCGCAGTAGACCTGCCCGGTGATCGGCGCGATGACGCCCTCGCCGAGGAGCACGCCGCCGGTGTCGTCCTTCGGCAGCGGTGTGGGTACTCCGGGGGCGTGCAGTGCCCGGTCGACGTCGTCGACGCGCAGACCCCACAGCCGCGCGGTCGGCGAGTCGGCCACGGGCACGTAGCCGATCGTGAGCCGCCGGAGCAGGCCCTTGCGCAGCACCCGCACCACCACCGCGGCGAGATCCGCATCGGTACCGCGGACCACGAGACGATCGCCCGCCTCCGCGAGCAGCGGGTCGACCTCCGCGCGCCCCGGAGTGGCGGGCAGCTCGTGCCACTGCACACCGTCACCGTTCGAGCGCATAGTGGATGTGAGGTTTCCGCAGGACAGTGCGGTGGTGGTCACGATTCGCTCCTGGTTTACCCTGACCGGTCGGCATAACCCGTGGTGGACGCGGGCGCGCGGTCACGTTGGCGGCCACCGGAATCCAGGTTGGAGTGTCACATGCCGGCGATCGTGCTGATCGGAGCCCAGTGGGGCGACGAAGGCAAGGGCAAGGCGACGGACCTGCTCGGCGAGAAGACCCGCTGGGTCGTCCGCTACCAGGGCGGCAACAACGCGGGCCACACCGTCGTGCTGCCGGACGGGCAGGACTTCGCGCTGCACCTCATCCCCTCCGGAATCCTCACGCCCGGAGTGACCAACGTGATCGGCAACGGTGTCGTGGTCGATCCGGGCGTGCTGCTGGACGAGCTGTCCGGGCTGGAGGAGCGCGGGGTGGACACCTCGAACCTGCTGGTCTCCGCCGACGCGCACCTGATCATGCCGTACCACGTGGCGATCGACCGCGTGACCGAGCGCTACCTGGGCAAGAAGCAGATCGGCACCACCGGCCGCGGCATCGGACCCTGCTACCAGGACAAGGTCGCGCGCGTCGGCGTGCGCGTGCAGGACCTGCTCGACGAGAAGATCCTGCGCCAGAAGGTCGAAGCCGCGCTCGAGTTCAAGAACCAGGTGCTGGTCAAGGTGTACAACCGGCGCGCGCTCGACCCCGAGGAGGTCGTCGACACCGTGCTCGGCCAGGCCGAGAAGTTCGCCAACCGCATCGCGGACACGAAGCTCCTGGTCAACCAGGCGCTCGAGCGGGACGAGACGGTGCTGCTGGAGGGTTCGCAGGGCACGCTGCTCGACGTGGACCACGGCACCTACCCGTTCGTGACCTCGTCGAACCCGACCTCCGGCGGCGCGTGCGCGGGTGCGGGCATCGGCCCGACCCGCATCGGCTCGGTGATCGGCATCCTCAAGGCCTACACCACGCGCGTCGGTGCCGGGCCGTTCCCGACGGAGCTGTCCGACGAGTCGGGTGAGACGTTGCGGCGCCAGGGCGGCGAGTTCGGCGTGACCACGGGCCGTTCGCGGCGCACCGGCTGGTTCGACGCGGTGCTGGCCCGCTACGCGACCCGGATGAACGGGATCACCGACTACTTCCTCACCAAGCTCGACGTGCTCACCGGTCTGGACACGATCCCGATGTGCGTGGCCTACGAGGTCGACGGTGAGCGGGTCGAGGAGATGCCGATGACCCAGACCGGTGTGCACCACGCGGTGCCGGTGTACGAGGAGATGCCGGGCTGGCACGAGGACGTCAGCGGGGCGCGCACGTTCGCGGACCTGCCGGCGAACGCGCAGGCCTACGTGCGGCGCATCGAGGAGTTGTCGCACTGCCGCGTGTCCGCGATCGGCGTCGGCGCCGGCCGCGAGGAGACCATCGTCCGCCACGACCTCGGCTGACCCGCGGCTCCGGCTGGCCGCAGCAGCCCGCGGCCGCGATCGAGGGCTTGGGCGATGAGGCCGTGATCGGCTATGACGACCGGGCGATCGCCTGGCAGCCGGCTGCGCTCCGCGTGAGGCGAGGCCGGCGCCGCATCGGCGGGGGTGCTCGGTTCCCGCGCACGGGAACCGCTTACGCTGCGATTCGTGCGAATTCTTGTGATCGGTGCCGGTGGTCGCGAGCACGCGATCGTCGCGGCCTTGTCGCGCGACGCCGCGGTGACCGCGCTCGCCTGCGCCCCCGGCAACGTCGGAACCGCCACGCTCGCCGAGAACCACGACGTCGATGTGCAGGACCCGCGGGGGCTCGCCGCGTTCGCCTCCGAGTGGCGGGCCGATCTCGTCGTGATCGGCCCGGAAGGGCCGCTGGTCGTCGGTGCGGCGGACGCGGTGCGCGCGGCCGGGATCCCGTGCTTCGGACCGTCGAAGGACGCGGCGCGGGTCGAGGGGTCGAAGGCCTTCGCCAAGGAGCTCATGCAGGCCGCCGAGGTGCCCACCGCGCGGTCGGAGTTGGTGGACAACCCGGCGCACCTGGACGCCGCGCTCGCCCGGTTCGGCCCCACGTGGGTGGTCAAGGACGACGGGCTCGCCGGCGGCAAGGGCGTGCTGGTCACTCCCGATTTCGACGCGGCGCGCGCGCACGCGATGACGCTGCTCGAGGACGGCCACCCGGTGGTGCTGGAGAGCTTCCTGGACGGGCCGGAGGCGTCGCTGTTCTGCTTCGTCGACGGTTCCGCGGTGGTGCCGCTGCGGCTCGCGCAGGACTTCAAACGCGCCGGTGACGGGGACGCGGGGCCGAACACGGGCGGCATGGGCGCGTACTCCCCGTTGCCGTGGGCGTCGGAGGAACTGACGCGGACGGTGGTCTCCCGGATCGTGCAGCCGACGGTGGACGAGATGGCGCGGCGCGGCACTCCGTTCTCCGGGCTGCTGTACACCGGGTTGGCGTTGACCTCCGAGGGCCCGAAAGTGGTCGAGTTCAACTGCCGGTTCGGCGACCCGGAGACGCAGTCGGTGCTGTCGTTGCTGCGCACACCGCTGGCCTCGCTGATGTACGCGGTTGCCACGGGCACGCTGGCGCAGCATCCCCCGCTGGAGTGGGCCGAGGGCTTCGCGGTGACCGTTGTGCTGGCCGCCGAGGGGTATCCGGGGCGGCCCCGGCTCGACGACGTCATCCACGGCAGCACCGCCCCGGGCGTGCTGCACTCCGGCACGCGACGGGGCGATGATGCTTCGGTGCTCTCCGCCGGCGGGCGCGTGCTGTCGGTCGTCGGCACCGGCGGCGACCTGGCCGCGGCGCGCGACGACGCCTACCGGCGCGTGGAGGGTGTGCACCTGCCCGGCGTGCACTACCGCACCGACATCGCGCTGCGCGCCGCGCAGGGCGAGGTGGCCATGCCCGGCCGGCCCTGAACTCCGGTCCCGCACCCCAGCTGGTCCTGCTCGCCGGCCGGTCCCGCACTACCCGGGGCCTCCTGACTCCCGGGTGGTTGCGAGTTGGATCCCCGCGCCGGCCGGTGCGGTCACCCGCGCTGCCGTCGCCGAAGCTGCGGGGTCCCGGATTTTCCCCTGGTTTTCCTGCGGTGCGGGATCTTTCGGGCGCCACTTCTGGCAGGCTGGATACCGACGCCGAGGAATCGAGGGAACCTCATGCTGTGGAAGGTCATCGGGGGCCTGCTGCTGCTCTGGCTCGTCGTATCGGTTGCCGGAGTGCTGCTCAAGGGCCTGTTCTGGCTGGCCGTGATCGGTGGGATCGCGTTCGTCGTCACCGCCGCGGTCGGTTGGGCCAAGGACGACAGAAAGAAGATCAAGTCGTAGCAGCTGCATCGCGGTCACCGGCGGGGTAGCCGCTCCTGTGACGCCGCACTGGTAACCGCTGCGGCTGGACACGCCCATCACTGCCCACGTCTTCGGCGGGGCGGGCGACCGCCGGCCGGATCGTTCGTCGACGCGCAGCAGTACCGCGTCAACGTCGAACGCCTCCTCGACGGGTGGGAACCGCACGCGCGTCCCCACCCGACACCGGGTCCACACGACACCGGGCCCACCCGACACCGGGCCCACCCGACACCGGGCCTGCGCCCACCACTGCGCCCACCACTGACGACGCGTCGACCGGCGCGCCCGGACGTGTGCCCGCCGCTCGCCGTGCGCCCACCCCGCGCGGGTCGCACTGGATCGGGCTGCGCCGTCCGTGCAACCGTGGAGCCCGCACGTTCCGTCCCGTGGACGGCAGGTACTCACGAGCGGAGAGGCCCGCGTGGACCAGCGCGATGAGCAGGAGTTCGCGGAGTACTTCGCGGCTCGGCTGGAGGCGGTGCGTCGGATGGCGTTCATGATGTGCGGTGACTGGCACCGCGCGGACGATCTCGCGCAGACGGCGTTCATCGCGTTGCACCGGCACTGGCGCAAGGTCCGGGACAAGGGCGCGTTGGACGCGTACGTGCGGCGCACGCTCACCCGCGCGCTCATCGACGAGAAGCGCCGTCCGTGGCGGCGGGAGCGCTCCGCGGAGTCGTTGCCGGAGCGGGAGAGCGACGCCTCGAACGTGGCCGAGTCGGTGGCGGACCGACAGCTGCTGCTGCGGGGGTTGCAGGAGGTGCCGTCGCGTCAGCGGGCCGTGCTGGTGCTGCGTTTCCTGGAGGGCCTGGACGTCGCCGAGGTCGCGGGGGCGCTCGGGTGCAGCGAGGGCACGGTGAAGAGCCAGTGCGCTCGGGGGTTGCGCACGCTCCGCGACGTGCTCGGGGATCAACTGCCGGACCTGCGGTCGGTGTGAGGAGTGCGTCCCAGTGGATGAGCGCAGACTCGAGGAGCTGTTCCGGAGCGCGGTGCCGCCCGCGCCGGAGGCGTCGTTCGATCGTGACGACGTGCTGCGCGGTTCCCGCCGCGTCACCGCGCGTCGCCGCGTCGCCGCCGGTGGGGCTGCGGTCACCGTGGCCGTGGCGCTGCTCGGTGGTGCGGGCGCGGGCTGGTTCGCTTCGCAGTCGTCCGGCCCGACGATCGCCGGGGATGCCCGGCCGCCGGTGGAGCGGGGCGGTGATCCGCCGCCGGAACCATCCGGTCCTGGGGTGCTGGCCGAACCGCGCACCGGTGGCGCGGACTGCGGTTCCCCGGACGCGGGCTTGGCCGCCGACGTGCGGTCGCGGCTGCCGCAGTCGGGTGAGGCGCAGTCGGGTGAGGCGCGGCCGGTGGCCTGGCAGCCCTGCCCGGACGGTGCGGTGACGGCGGCGCTGCCGGTGCGCCAGGACGAGCGGGCGGGCACGGTCGCGGTGGTCGTGGCGCCCGCGGACGCGCTGCCGCAGGAGCGGTCGACGCCCGGGGATTCCCTGCTCCCCGACGGGGGGCGCCAGTCCGTGCGGCCGGCCGGCGAGGGGCGTGCCGTGGTCGTGACGAGCACCGCGGACAACGGTGGTCAGCCGCCGTACGCTGCGCGGGTTCCCGAGCTCGCCGGGGAGCTGGCCGGCGAGTACTAGCAGGGCATCGTCAAGGGATTCCGCGGATTGGCTGGCTGTTGCGGGTCGAGCGGGAGGGCCTCGGGCGCCGCCTCGCTCCGGAGCTCCCCGACATCGGGTAGCCACTGCACGACGTCGATCCCAGGCGGCTGGTGGAACGCGTCACCAAGAATGGTACGGCCGTACCAGAATGAGCTAGTCTCGGCGTGGTCCGAGCGCGGTGCGCCCCGGTGCACCGCGAAGAGCAGTGACGCGAAGAGCAGTGACGCGAAGAGCAGTGAGAGGGGGCGTCGGGAATGTTCGCGTGGATCGTGCTGATGATCTCCGGGATCTTCGAAGCCGGCTGGGCGGTGTCGCTGAAGCTCTCCCACGGGTTCAGCCGCCTCATGCCCACCGTCTCGTTCCTCATCCTCGCCGCGATCAGCTTCGCCGGGCTCGCCTACGCCATGCGGTACCTGCCCGCCGGCCCGGCCTACGCGGTGTGGACGGGGATCGGTGCCGCGCTGACGGCCCTGATCGGCATGCTGTTTTTGGGCGACGGTTTCTCCGTGCTGAAGACGGTGTCGATCGTGCTGATCATCGCCGGAGTGATCGGGCTGAACCTGACGGGATCGCACTGAGGAGCACCGATGGCGAGCACACCGAAAGGCCGGGGGCGGCGGCAGCAGCTCGTCGCCACGGCAGCCGAGCTGCTCGCGGAGGGCGGGTTCGAGGCCGTGCGGCACCGGGCGGTCGCCGAACGCTCCGGCCTGCCGCTGGCCTCCACGACCTACTACTTCTCCTCGTTGGAGGACCTCGTCGCAGCGGCCGTGGAGCACGAGACGCGTGCCGAGCTCGACGCCGGGCGCGCACGGCTCGACGAGTTCGGCGCGGGGCGGCCCGGCATCGACGAGGTGGTCGAGCTGATCCTCGACCTGCTACTCGGGAACCGTTCGCACGAAGGCGGCGCGCAGCCCGTGCTGCTGCGCTACGAGCGGCTCGTCGGCACGCCGCGGCGTCCGCACCTGGCGCCGCTGATGCGCAGGCTCAACGCCGAAACGGACGAACTGGTCGACGAGATCCTCGCGCGCAGCGGCCGTGCCATGACACCGGGGGAGCGCGCGGAACTCGTCGCCGTCGTCGACGGCACGGTGGTCAACGCGTTCATCGAGAGCGATCCGGAGCCGCGGGCAGCCGCCGCCCGCGTGCTGCGCGCCCGCCTCGGGTAGGGACTGGCGGTTTCCAGAAGGCCCCGGCGGCTTCAGAAGACCCAGGCTGTTCCAGAAGGCTCAGGCTGTTCCAGAAGACTCAGACGGTTTCAGAAGTCCCAGGTGACGTGGCGGTGCACCTCGTCGTCGATGCGCTCGGCGCAGTCGGGGCACCGCTCGGTGACGTGCGCGCTGCGCGGCGCGCGCCCGCTCGGCGTCGGCTGGGGGATCTTCACCGCCGTTCCGCACATCGCGGTGACCGTTTGGCCCGCGTACACGGCTCCCGGACGCATCGTCATGGCGTGGCGCCGGTCCGCCCCCACCCCGACGATCCAGAAGACGTCCTCCTGGTCGGCGAACACGTCGGCGATCATCCGTCCCCCGGTTTCCAGCAGCGCCGCGAGGCGCGGTGACGTCATTTTCCGGACCTGCGAAAAACACTATTCGCCGTGATCGCGTTCGTCCATGCTTCGGCAGCAACCGGCGGGACGGGGCGACCGGCGGGACGGACCGGTCCTGGCAGTGCTCAGCGGCTCCGAACGTGACGGATGCGCGAGCGCGCAGGCGCGGGCGCGCGGGCAGCTGCCCGCGCGCACGGCGGGGCGCGGTCCAGCACCGTCGCGTCCGTCCCAGACGGGTCCAGCTGCCCGCGCTCCCGCCGGGGCGCGCCCGCGCACGGCGGCCGACGCAGTATCCTGCCGGAACGTGACGGTCAAGCCGAACATCCCGAACGTCCTCGCCCACCGGTACGCCTCGCCGGAGCAGGCGGAGCTGTGGTCCCCGCGCACCAAGATCGTGCTGGAGCGCAAGCTGTGGCTCGCCGTGCTCCGCGCCCAGGTCGATCTCGGCGTGGACGTGCCGGACAACGCCCTGGCCGACTACGAGCGCGTGATCGAGGAGGTCGACGAGGAGTCGATCGCCGAACGCGAGCGGCGCACGCGCCACGACGTCAAGGCCCGCATCGAGGAGTTCAACGCGCTCGCCGGGCACGAGCAGATCCACAAGGGCATGACCTCGCGGGACCTCACCGAGAACGTCGAGCAGCTGCAGGTGCGCCGCGGCTTGGAGATCATCCGCGACCGGGTGGTGGCCGTGCTCGGCCGCCTCGGTCGTCTGGCCGCCGAGCACGGCGAGCTCGTCATGGCCGGCCGGTCGCACAACGTCGCCGCGCAGGCCACCACCCTGGGCAAGCGCTTCGCCACCGCCGCCGACGAGCTGCTGGTGTCGTTCCGGCGGCTGGAGGACCTGCTCGCGCACTACCCGCTGCGGGGCATCAAGGGGCCGGTCGGCACGGCCCAGGACGAGCTGGACCTGCTGGGCGGCGACACCGCCAGCCTCACCGAGCTGGAACGGCGCGTGGCCGGGCACCTCGGGTTCGGCCGCACCCTCACCAGCGTCGGCCAGGTCTACCCGCGTTCGCTGGACTTCGAAGTGATCAGCTCGCTGGTGCAGCTGGCCGCCGCACCGTCGAACGTGGCCACCACGATCCGGCTGATGGCGGGCAACGAGCTGGTCACCGAGGGCTTCCAGCCCGGTCAGGTGGGCTCCAGCGCCATGCCGCACAAGATGAACACCCGCTCCTGCGAACGCGTCAACGGACTCGCCGTGGTACTGCGCGGATACCTGTCCATGTCCGGCGAACTGGCGGGTGAGCAGTGGAACGAGGGCGACGTGTCCTGCTCGGTGGTCCGCCGCGTCGCCCTGCCGGACGCGTTCTTCGCGCTCGACGGGCTGCTGGAGACGTTCCTGACGGTGCTCGACGAGTTCGGCGTGTTCCCGGCCGTGGTCAACCGCGAACTCGACCGCTACCTGCCGTTCCTGGCGACGACGAAGGTGCTCATGGCCGCCGTGCGGGCCGGTGTCGGCCGCGAGACCGCGCACGAGGCGATCAAGGAGAACGCCGTGCAGGTGGCGCTGGACATGCGGGAGCAGGGCATCGAGCGCAACGACCTGCTCGACCGGCTCGCCGCCGACGAGCGGCTCCCGCTGGGCAAGGAGCAGCTCGACGAGCTGCTGTCGAACCCGCTCGAGTTCACCGGGGCGGCGCTGCAGCAGGTGCGCACCGTCGTCGACGAGATCGAGCAGATCACCGCGCGCCACCCGGAAGCAGCCGCGTACAGCCCCGCCGAGATCCTCTGAGACTGGTGGGATTTCGACCCGGTGAGTTCCTCACCCGGCGGAACCTCGCGCGCTCCTCCCGCGCCGGGAGCTTCGACTCCGGGAGCTTCGACTTCGGGAGCTTCGACTTCGGGAGCTTCGACGTTGAGTAGCCACCGCAGCCCCGCTAACCCCAGTGGGCGTCGAAGAAGTCCCTCTCGCACCGGGTGGCCCGCTGGAACAGACGCAGGCAGTGGGCCTGTTCGCGTTCGTCCAAGGCCGTCCCGACCCGGTCGAGTTCGGCGCGCAACCACTCGACCCACCGGCGGAAATCCGGGTTGTCGTGCAGCGCGATCCACTCACGGCAGATCCACTCGCTGACGGCCCCCTCGTTGAAGGCGGAGTCCGCCGGCAGCCTCTCCGGTGCGCGCCGGGCCCACTCCAGGTAGCTCCACTCGGCCACGGTGAGCACGGTCAGCGCCTCGGAGTAGCCGCCGCGTTCGGTGGTGTCGGCCATGAGCTCGCGGAACGCGCTGGTCGCCGCGTCGAGCTCGGGGTGGCTGCGGTCGTCGGCGGGCACGTCGAGCGCGTCGAGGGCCCGTTCGAAGTAGGTGTTCTCCGTGCTGGTCACGGTGGCGATGGCGCGGGCGATCACCAGGCGCGAGGAGTACCCGTCGGCCCTGGCCAGCGCCGCGCCGAGCAGGGCCACGAAGTCGTCGACGAACTGGTAGTCCTGCACGAGGTATCCCCGCATCACCGCCGGTGGCATCGCACCGGTGAACAGGGCGTCGGTGAACGGGTGGTGGATCACCGCGCTCCAGTCGGGTTCGCTGCGCTCGGCCATCCAGGTGCTGAGGGACTCCGTCACGCGTGCCTCCGTGTGTCGTGCGCCGCCAGGGTGCCTCCACCCTGCCACGGCCGCGGCGCCGCCCACCGCACTCGCCTGCGCGGGGGTGGGGGAAAATCCGCGGTGTGGTTGCACTCGCCGATTACCCCCAGATCGCGGCCGGCAAGGTACGCCAGCTGCACGCCGTGGACGACGACCACCTGTTGTTGGTGGCTTCCGACCGGATCTCCGCCTACGACCACGTGCTGGACACGCCGATCCCGGACAAGGGGCGCGTGCTCACGGCGATGAGCGTGTTCTGGTTCAACCTGCTGGCGGACCTGGTGCCGACGCACTTCGCCGCGGCCGAGGACGAGCGCGTCCCGGACGAGGTGCGCGGGCGTGCGCTGCTGGTGCGGCGGTTGGAGATGCTGCCGGTCGAGTGCATCGCGCGCGGTTACATCACCGGTTCCGGCATGGCCGAGTACCGCAGCAGCGGGCAGGTGTGCGGCATCGTGCTGCCGGACGGGCTGCGCGAGTCGGCGGAGCTGCCGGAGCCGATCTTCACGCCCACCACGAAGGCCGAGCTGGGCGGGCACGACGAGCACATGGGCATGGAGCAGGTCGCCGCCCGGCTCGGAGCGGACGTGGCCGAGCGGCTGCGCGCCACCACGCTGGAGGTGTACCGGCGGGCGGCGGAGCACGCTGCCAGCCGGGGCGTGGTGCTGGCCGACACGAAGCTGGAGTTCGGGCGGGACGCGGCCGGCCGGCTCGTGCTCGGCGACGAGGTGTGCACCCCGGACTCCTCGCGGTACTGGCCCGCCGAGGACTACGAACCGGGCCGCACGCAGCCGTCCTTCGACAAGCAGTACGTGCGCGACTGGCTGACCTCGTCCGCGTCCGGCTGGGACCGCCACTCGGGCGCGGCCCCGCCGCCGCTGCCGGAGGACGTGGTGGCGGCGACGCGCCGGCGCTACGTCGAGGCCTACGAGCGGATCACCGGGCAGAGCTTCGACGACTGGCTCGAACCGGAGTGAGGCTCACACCTCGCTGGGCACGCCGGCCGCCAGCGGCGTGACGCGGGTGCCCTCCGGGGCGAGGCCCTCGAACATGGAGTAGTGCATCCGCGGCACGGCCAGCACGGCCTCGTGGATGGGCACGGCGGCACGCGGGTGCACCGCACGGAGGAAGTCGACCGCTTCGGACAGCTTCAGCCACGGAGCGCCGGTGGGCAGGCCGAGAACGTCGACGGGCTGCTCGGGCACGTGGAACGCGTCGCCCGGGTGGTAGAAGGCGCCGTCGTCGAAGAGGTAGCCGATGTTGGCGATCTGCGGGATGTCCGGGTGGATCACCGCGTGCTCGCCGCCGACGACGCGCACCGCGGTGCCGGCGATGTCGAGGGACGTGCCGGGGCTGGTGGGTTCCGCTTCCGGAGCACCTGCGGGCAGGACGCCTTCGGCGGCGAGCTGTTCGGCCGTCTGCCCGTCGACGACGAAGCGGGCGCCGCGGTTGGCCTCGAGCAGCGCGGGCAGGCGCTCGCGGTCCACGTGGTCCGGGTGCTGGTGCGTGACCAGCACCGCGTCGAGCTCGCCCAGCTGCTCGAACCCGTGCGAGAACGAGCCCGGATCGACCAGGATGCGCGCGGCGTCGGTTTCCACCAGGACGCACGCGTGGCCGAAGTGGGTGATGCGCATTGCGCCTCCTCTGCGCTCGGGGTTCGGGTCACGGATCGCGGCCCTCCTGCAGGGGTGCGGTTCGCCGCGTCCCCTTGCGGGGGTGCGGGCCGCTGCGGCCCTTGCCGGGGTGCGGTTCGCCGCGGCCCCTTGCGGGGGTGCGGTTCGCCGCGTCCCCTTGCGGGGGTGCGGGCCGCTGCGGCCCTTGCCGGGGTGCGGTTCGCCGCGGCCCCTTGCGGGGGTGCGGTTCGCCGCGGCCCCTTGCGGGATGCGGCTCGCGGCGCCCGCCGATCCCGCGGGGGTGCGGCTCGCGGCGCCCGCCGATCCCGCGGGGCCAGCCTCGCACGTCCGGCCCGGTGCGGCAGCACCCGCCGTGGTCGGCACTCGCGCCCAACCGCGCCGCCGCAACCTGCCGGATTCCGCCCCCGCCCCCGCACGGGACAGAACGGCCAGCAGGGGCTCGCGGCGCGGCTTTCAAGTGCCTCACCGAAGAGGAGGTGGGAACGTTTCTCGAGAAAAGTCGCGGACTTTTCTCGAGAAATGTCCCCACCCCAGGTGAGGCGGGTCGGTGCAGGATCGAGCACGGTGCGTGACGGAGTGGGTGCGTTGTGGCTGCAGGGTGGCCGGTGCGCCGGTTCGGCCTGTTCACGTGGGGTGATGCAGGCCGCAGTGGCGCCCCCGCGGGGTCAGCTGAACCTCCTGCTCAGTTACTCTTTGCGGGTAAAGCTCACCATCCGCTGACGGCGGAAAGCACAGATACCGGAGCTGCGCCCGTGGCCCGAGTTGTTGTCGACGTCATGCCGAAGCAGGAGATCCTCGACCCGCAGGGCCAAGCGGTGGCCAACGCGCTGCCGCGGCTGGGGTACGAGGGCGTGTCCGAAGTTCGTCAGGGCAAGCGTTTCGAGTTGGAGGTCGACGATGCCGTCGACGACGCCGCGCTCGAGCAGATCGCGGAGACCCTGCTGGCCAACCCGGTGATCGAGGACTGGGCCGTGCGCCGGGTGGAATCATGAGCAGCATCGGCGTCATCACCTTCCCCGGCACGCTCGACGACGGGGACGCCCGGCGCGCCGTGTGCCGGGCCGGGGCCGAGCCGGTGCCGCTGTGGCACGCCGATGCCGACCTGCGCGGCGTGGACGCCGTGATCGTGCCCGGCGGTTTCTCCTACGGCGACTACCTGCGCTGCGGCGCGATCGCCAAGTTCGCCCCGGTGATGGGCGAGGTCGCCGAAGCCGCGCGCGGGGGGATGCCGGTGCTCGGCGTCTGCAACGGCTTCCAGGTGCTCTGCGAGGCGGGGCTGCTGCCCGGCGTGCTCACCCGCAACGAGGGGTTGCACTACGTCTGCCGGGACCAGTGGCTGCGCGTGGAGGACAACACCAGCACCTGGAGCACCCGCTTCGAGGCCGGCGCCGAACTGCTCGTGCCGATCAAGCACGGCGAGGGCAACTACGTGGCCGACGACGCCACCCTCGACGAGCTCGAGGGCGAGGGTCGGGTGCTGTTCCGCTACGTCGGGGACAACCCGAACGGATCGCGCCGGGACATCGCGGGCATCCGCGACGCGCGGGGCCGCGTCGCGGGCATGATGCCCCACCCGGAGCACGCGATCGACCCGCTGACCGGGCCGACCGATGACGGCCTCGGTCTGTTCCTGTCCGTTCTCGACGCACTGGTGGCAGCGTGAGCAACAGCGTGACGACCGTGGACAGCGTGCGGCACGCGGAGTCCACTCCGGACGTGGACCAGCCGTACCGCGAGCTGGGGCTCGCCGACGACGAGTACCAGCGGATCCGGGAGATCCTGGGCCGCAGGCCCACCGAGGCCGAGCTCGCCATGTACTCGGTGATGTGGAGCGAGCACTGCTCCTACAAGTCGTCGAAGGTGCACCTGAAGCACTTCGGCGAGACCACCACCGACGAGATGCGCAGCCGCATGCTCGCGGGCATCGGCGAGAACGCCGGCGTGCTCGACATCGGCGACGGCTGGGCGGTCACGTTCAAGCTGGAGAGCCACAACCACCCGTCCTACGTGGAGCCGTACCAGGGTGCGGCGACCGGTGTCGGCGGCATCGTCCGCGACATCATGGCGATGGGCGCGCGCCCGGTGGCCGTGGCCGACCCGCTGCGGTTCGGCCCGGCCGAGGCCGAGGACACCAAGCGGGTGCTGCCCGGTGTGGTGGCCGGCGTCGGCGGCTACGGCAACTGCCTGGGGCTGCCGAACATCGGCGGCGAGGTCGTCTTCGACGAGTCCTACGCGCGCAACCCGCTGGTCAACGCCATGTGCATCGGCGTGATGAAGACCGAGGACCTGCACCTGGCGCACGCCACGGGCGCGGGCAACAAGGTCGTCCTGTTCGGCGCGCGCACCGGGCTGGACGGCATCGGCGGCGTGTCGGTGCTGGCCTCGGAGACCTTCTCCGGCGACGAAACGTCCTCGGGGCGCAAGAAGCTGCCGAGCGTGCAGGTCGGCGACCCGTTCACCGAGAAGGTGCTCATCGAGTGCTGCCGCGAGCTGTACCGCTCGGGGTTGGTCGTCGGCATCCAGGACCTCGGTGGCGCCGGCCTGTCCTGCGCCACTTCCGAGCTCGCCTCGGCAGGTGACGGCGGGATGCGCGTCGACCTGGACGCGGTGCCGCTGCGCGCCGCGGGCATGAACGCCGCCGAGATCCTCTCCAGCGAGTCGCAGGAGCGCATGTGCGCGATCGTGGAACCCGCCCGGGTGGCGGAGTTCCTCGAGGTCTGCCGCAAGTGGGACGTGCCGGCGACGGTGATCGGCGAGGTCACCGACGGGGAGAACCTCGAGATCCACGCGCAGGGCGAATGCGTCGTCGACGTGCCGCCGAGCACGGTGGCGCACCACGGCCCGGTCTACGAGCGGCCGCTGAGCCGCCCGGCGGAGCAGGACCTGATCACCGCGGACAACCCGAACACGCTGCCGCGCCCGTCCACGGGTGAGCAGCTGCGGGAGACGCTGCTGCGGATGGCCGCCTCGGAGAACCTGTGCTCGCGGGACTGGGTCACCTCGCAGTACGACCACTACGTCCGCGGCAACACGGTGCTGGCCCAGCCCGCGGACGGCGGAATGCTGCGCATGGACGAGGACTCCGGCCGCGGCATCACCGTGTCCACCGACTGCAACGCCCGTTACACCCGGCTCGACCCGTACAAGGGCGCCCGGTTGGCGCTGGCGGAGGCGCACCGCAACGTGGCCGCCACGGGGGCCACGCCGGTGGCGGTGACGAACTGCCTGAACTTCGGTTCCGCCGAGGACCCGGCGGTGATGTGGCAGTTCCAGCAGGCCGTGCGCGGTTTGGCGGACGGCTGCCAGGAGCTGGGCGTCCCGGTGACCGGTGGCAACGTCAGCTTCTACAACCAGACCGGGGCGACGCCGATCCTGCCGACACCGGTGGTCGGCGTGCTCGGCACGATCGACGACGTCACGCGGCGCATCCCCACCGGGATCGGTGGTGAGGGCGGCGAGACGCTGATCCTGCTCGGTGAGACGAAGGAGGAGTTCGGCGGTTCCGAGTGGGCACGCGTGATGCACGGCCACCTCGGCGGCACGCCGCCCGCGGTGGACCTGGCGCGTGAGCGGGAGCTGGCGGACGTGCTCGCGGCCGGCTCGCGCGACGGCATGATCGCCGCTGCGCACGACCTGTCCGAGGGCGGATTGGCGCAGGCGCTGGTGGAGACGGCGCTCATCGGCGAGTGCGGGGCGCGCGTGCTGCTGCCGGAGGAAGCCGACCCGTTCGTGTGGTTGTTCTCCGAATCCGCCGGGCGGGTGCTGGTTTCCGTGCCGCGCAGCGAGGAGCCCCGGTTCACCGACATGTGCACGGCGCGCGGGATGCCGTGGCAGCGGATCGGCGTCGCCGACGCGGGTTCGTCCAGCCTGGCCGTGCAGGACGTGGCCGAGATTCCGCTGGACGAGTTGCGCTCCGCCTGGGAGGGCACGCTGCCGGCGCTGTTCGGCTGAGCGGCGGGCGTTCCGCCAGCACCGACGAGCTGCTGCGACGCTCGAGGGCCGGGCGCCGCGCGGCGCCCGGCCCTCGAGCGTCGGTCTCATCCGTTGGCCAGTTGGACGAGTTGCTCGTGGGTCCCGTTGAACCGGTTCTGGTCCAGCGGGCTGGAGGTGTACTGCCAGAACGTCCAGTGCGACCACGTTCCCGGCAGTTGCCCCGGTTGGTCGTTGTAGCGCGCCACCCACAGCGGGTTGGTGCCCGAGAAGTCGCCGGACACGCAGTTGTTCCACCAGCTGGCGCTGGTGTAGATGGCCGGGTGCCTGCCGGTGCGCTCCTGGTAGGTCGTGCTGAAGTCCCGCACCCAGGCGCCGAGCTGCTGCGGTGTCATGCCGTAGCAGGTCTCGCCGTAGGGGTTGTACTCCAGGTCGATCACGCCGGGCAGGGTGCGTCCGTCGGCGGACCAGCCCCCGCCGTTGTTCACGAAGAACTCCGCCTGCTGGGCGCCGGTGGACACGTTCGGCAGCGCGAAGTGGTAGGCGCCGCGGATCATGCCGACGTCGGCCGATCCGGTGTACTGCTGGGCGAAGTGATCGTTGCGGAATCCGGTTCCTTCGGTGGCTTTGACGTAGGTGAACCGTTTGCCCTTGTCCCACCAGGACTGCCAGGACACGTCACCCTGGTGCCCGCTGACGTCCATTCCCTCCACTGTGGATTTGTTCGGGGCGGGGGCGTTGCGCCCGTCGGAGCCGCCTTCGTGCCGGTTGATCTGCGATCCGAGCTCGTGCCCGCGCTCGCCCGGTCCGGGTTGTTGCGGTGCGCCGCGGGTGGAGTCCGAGGCCTGCGGGGGTTCGTGGGGCGCGGCCGCGGCTGCGGGGGCGAACGTCAGGGCGAGGGTGCTGAGGGCGATGCCGAGAGTGGACATTGTGGAACGTGGGCGGCGAGTGGTGTGCATGCGGGCCTCGGCTTCAGTTAGCGATCATGAACCTTCCTCAAAAGTGTGGGCAATGCAGCGGGTGTTGAGCAGTACGTGTGTTAACTTTTGACCACATTGGTCTAATCGGAAGCGGCGTTCCGGCGGATTGGGCCGCCCGCGGAATGCGTGGCCGCGGACGGGCGTGATCGGTTCTCGTCCCTGCGCAGCGGGGTGCGCAGTCGTCGGTTGAGCCGCGGCGCCCGAGCGGACGTGTTGACGCGCAGAGTGACGAATGAATGCGGTGATCGGAGGATACTCCGCCTGCGTCGGGTTGCATTGATTACAGCGAGTGCTGTTCGTGGTCGACGCTGAGGCAGCACGGTCGTATGCTCCACGAGAAGACGGCCCCGCGAAGGCGGCCCCGTGAAGATGGCTCCGTGAAGACGACCCCGCGAAGGCGGCCCCGTGAAGACGGCCCTGGCAACGACGAGTGGAGAGGCGCCCCCCGCATGCCCCGCAGGACGGCGCCCGCGGTCCACGCTTGGGAGGTGGCGACGCACGTGAGCCGGGCCGAGCGCGAGCGGTTCGCCACGAAGTGGGCGCAGCAGGTGCTCAGCACCAGCTACGTGCCCATGACCGGTTCCGAGGTCGCCGAGCGCCTGCACGCCTTCACCGACCGCCTCGTGGACGCGGTGCTCGCCGACCCGGTGGACACGCGTGCCGCGCAGGACGTGGGCGCGGACCTCGTCGGGGCGCACTTCACCAATTCGCACTCGCTGGCCCGCACCGTCGAGCTGCTGGGCACCGACTTCCCCGCGCTGATCGACCCCGAGGCGGAGCACGGCCAGCCCGAGGCGGAGCACGGCCAGCCCGAGGCAGCTCCCGGTGAGCGCGCCGGAACCGCCGGGCCGCGCCGAGAGGTGCCCGACCGCGTCGCCGAACTGCAGGGGGCGGTCTGCTCGGGCTTTCTGCAGGCCTCCCGCAAACGCACCCTCGACGAGCAGGAAGCCATCCGGCAGGCCGTGCTCGACGCGCGCGACGCGGTGGAGCAGGCGCTGCGCACCAGCGAGGCCCGTTTCCGGGCGATCTTCAGCGAAGCCGCGCTCGGCATCGGCATCGCCGACATGCGCGGCCAGCTGCTCGAAAGCAACGGCTCGCTGCGGCGCATCCTCGACCGCTCGGACGAGGAGCTGCACGCGATGTCCCTGTCCGACCTGGTGCGCCCTGCCGAGACGCCGGGCCTGGAGCACTGGTACGACCAGCTCGTCCTGGGCGAACGCGACCAGTACCGGGTGGAGAAGCGGTTCGAGCGACCCGACGGCGGGGTCGTGTGGACCGAGGTGATCGTCTCGCTGGTGCGCGGCGAGCAGGGCTTCCCGCTGTACCAGGTGATCATGGTCGAGGACGTCACCGAGCAGCGGGAACTGCAGGAGCGCCTGCGGCACCAGGCGATGCACGATCCGCTGACCGCGCTGCCGAACCGGGCGCTGTTCCTCGACCGGATCAACGCGGTGATCACCGATCACGAGCCCGACGAGCGGATCGCGCTGTGCTACATGGACCTCGACGGGTTCAAGGTCATCAACGACAGCCTCGGCCACCACGTCGGCGACGAGCTGCTCATCGCCGTCGGCGAGCGCATCCGCGCGGCGGTGCACGGCGGCAGCGCCGAGGGTGGCTGCCTCGTCGCGCGGATGGGCGGCGACGAGTTCGTGCTGCTCGTGCAGAACTCCACCGGCACCGAACAGGCCATCGAGTACGCCGACGCGGCGCTGGAGGCGTTGGCGGCGCCCATCCGCATCGGCGGGCACGAGCTGTCGATCTCCGCGAGCATCGGCATCGTGGAGCGCCCGCTCGGCGGCCAGTCGGCCTCCGAACTCATGCGGGACGCCGACGTGACGCTGTACTGGGCGAAAGCCGACGGCAAACGTCGCTGGGCCCTGTTCGACCCGGAGCGCAACGCCACCGAGGTGGCGCAGTTCCACCTGTCCGCGAGGATGCCCGCCGCCCTGGAGAACGGCGAGTTCCGGGTGGAGTACCAGCCGCTGATGGGCCTGCGGGAGGTCGACGTCGTCGGCGCCGAGGCGCTCGTGCGCTGGCAGCACCCCGAACTGGGACGCCTGGGCCCGAACAAGTTCATCGGGCTGGCCGAGGAGACCGGGCTGATCGTCCCCCTCGGGCGCTGGGTGCTGCGGCAGGCGTGCCTGGAAGCGCAGCAGTGGCACCACACCTTCGGCACGGCCGCGCCGTTCGTGAGCGTCAACCTCGCCGTGCGGCAGACGCGCGACCCCGGACTGCTCGACGACGTGGTCGGCATCCTCGCCGAGACCGGGCTCGATCCCGCGCGATTGCAGCTGGAAGTGACCGAGAGCGCGGTCATGAGCACCGCGGACAAGCCGCTGGAGGCGCTGCGGGCGCTGTCCGACATGGGCGTGCGCATCGCGATCGACGACTTCGGCACCGGTTACTCGAACCTGACCTACCTGCGGCACCTGCCGGTGCACGAACTCAAGATCGCGGGCTCGTTCATGGAGGGCCTGCGCGATGCGGAACGCGCCGACCCGGTGGACGCGCGGCTGGTGGGCACCCTCGTGGACCTGGCGCACACGCTCGGGCTGACCGTCACCGCCGAGGGGGTGGAGACGCACGCGCAGGCGCGTCGCGTGACCAGCATCGGCTGCGAAACGGGGCAGGGCTACTTCTTCGCCCGCCCGTGCAGCGCGGAGGGCCTGCGCGAGTTCATCGCCGAGCACCGCAAACCCGGTGCCCCGTGAACACCCGCGTGGCTAGTCGATATCGCTGATTCCGCAGCGAGGCCTCGCCGGAGGCCCCACCACCTGGCCCGCTACGCCGGGCAACCCCGCGGACTCCCCCATCAGGCGTGCCGGCGGCGGTCGGACTGGTTGCGGGCGATGCCCCCGTGCAGCATCGCCGCCGAGTTCACCAGCGCCAGGTGCGTGAACGCCTGCGGGTAGTTGCCGGTGAACCGGCCGGCCTGCTCGTCGTACTCCTCGGAGTACAGGCCGAGGTCGTTGGACAGCCCGACGAGCCGGTCGAACAGTTCGGTCGCTTCGTCGCGCGCGCCGATGGTGACGAGCGCGTCGACGAGCCAGAACGAGCAGGCGAGGAACGATCCCTCGTCGGCGGCGAGCCCGTCGACCTCGTGCGAGCGCGGGCCGCTCGTGGCGTAGCGGTCGACGAGGCCGCTCGTGCGTTGCAGCCGCCGCTGCACGGCGCGGACGGTGCTGCGCACCCGGTCGTCATCGCCGGGCAGGAAGCCCACGGCCGGGATGAGCAGGGTCGCCGCGTCGAGTTCGGTGCCGCCGTAGTACTGGGTGAACGCGCCGAGCTCCGGGTTCCACCCGTGTTCCAGCACCTCGGCGTGCAGCTGCTCGCGCAGCTCGCGCCAGTGCTGGACCGGTCCGCTCAGGCCGTCCTCCTCGACGGCGCGCACGGCCCGGTCGAAGGCCACCCACAGCATCACGCGCGAGTGCGTGAAGTGGCGGGCGGGGCCGCGCACCTCCCACAGGCCGTGGTCGGGTTCGTTCCACACCTGTTCGATGTGCCGCAGGATGCCGCGTTGCAGCGCCCAGGAGGGTTCGCTCTCGTGGAGGCCGCGTTCCCGCGCGAAGTGCAGCGCGTCGAGGATCTCGCCGTAGACGTCGAGCTGGCGCTGCCGGTGGGCGTCGTTGCCGACGCGCACCGGGCCGTGCCCCTGGTAGCCGCGCAGCCAGTCGACCTGCCACTCCAGCAGGTGCCGCTCGCCGCCCACGCCGTAGGTGACCTGCAGGTCACCGGGGTCGCCGGCGACGCTGCGCAGCAGCCACTGCCGCCAGTGCAGGGCTTCGTCCTGGCAGCCGGAGTTCTCCAGCGCGAGCAGCACGAACGTGGCGTCGCGCAGCCAGCAGTAGCGGTAGTCCCAGTTGCGGTCGCCGTCGAGGGATTCGGGCAGCGAGGTGGTGGGGGCGGCGATGATGCCGCCGGTGGGCGCGTAGGTGAGCGCTTTGAGCGTGATCAGGCTGCGGCGGACGGCCCGTCGGTGCGGGCCGGTGTAGGCGAGGCGTTCGCTCCAGTCGCGCCAGTAGCGCACGGTGTCGTCGATGGCGGTGCTCGACGCGGGCGGGGTGGGCAGCTGGTCCGGGTCGTCGGACCACTGCATGTTCCACGTGCGCTGCTCGCCTTCGCGCACGGTGAGCGCGAGCTCGTGCGCGCGTTTGCCGGAGCGGGGGCGGGGCAGCACGTCGCCGCGGAGCACGACGGAGTGCGGGCCGGCGACGGCGAGGATGTACTCGTCGGGCCGGGGGTCGGTTCGGTGCACGCGGCGCACCCACGGCATCGAGTCGGCGTAGGCGAACCGCAGCACCCAGTCCATGCGGATCTCGACGCTGCCGCGCAGCCCGGTGACCGTGCGGATCACGCAGGGTGGGCCGTTCTCGCGCGGTTGCCGCGGCGGCATGCAGTCGGTGATCCGGACGCTGCCGTGGTCGGTGTGCATGTCGGTGTCGAGCACGAGCGTGTCGTCCCGGTAGGCGCGCTCGACGGAGCGGATCTCGCCGGTGGGGGCGATCCGCCAGTGCCCGTCGTCCGGGGTGCCGAGCAGGCGGCTGAAGCACGACGGGGAGTCGAACCGCGGCAGGCACAGCCAGTCGATCGACCCGTCGCGGCTGACCAGTGCCGCCGTTCGCAGGTCGCCGAGCAGGGCGTAGTGCTCGATCGGGGCGGGACCGCCAGGTTGATCGGACGTCATCGCCACGAGAGTAGGCACGCGGGCAACCGGCGGCCGGGTGGATCGCGCCCTGCGGCCGTCAGCTGCTGGGGCGGGTGGTTTCGGCCGCCTCGCGCAGCCGCCGGTACGGGATCACCGCTTGGATCGGGTCGTCGAGGTTGAGCCCGAGGTCGTGGCCGTTGAGCAGGGCCGGCAGGGCGTGTCCGGGCACGGGGCGGCAGGCGGGCCAGAAGGTCGGCACGCGGGCGTGCGAGGTGCAGGCGGGCACCAGGTGCGTGCCGTCGGACATCTCCGCGGTGTAGACGGTGGTGTCGGCCGGTGCGGCCGCGTACAGCAGCACCTGGTCGTCCAGCACGGCGGCGGGCAGCGCGTCCTCAGCGCTGCGGCCGTCGGAGATGCGCAGCAGGACGCGTTCCAGTGCGGTGCTCGGCTCCAGCCGCGCGGAGGCCAGTTCCGAGGGGCGGTAGGCGTCGTTGGCGTGGAACCGCTCGTCGACCGCGCCGTCGGGGCGGATGCGGTACGCGCCGAGCACGGCGTGCGGCGGTGGGTCGGGGTCTTCCTGGTAGGCCGGGTCGACGAGGTACAGCCAGCTGTCGGGGTGCTCGCGCGCGTAGGCGCGCATCGCATCGGTGATCGGAGGGCTGTGCGGCATGCTCGCTCCCGGTGGGACGCGGTTCGTCAGTCGGCCGGGCGGTGGCTCGGCCGTTCGAGTGTGCCCGCTTGCCGTTCCGGTTCACCAACTGTGGTGAGTGGACGGTGCGTGATTCCCGCGCGGTGCTGGAACACACCACCTGCGGCATGCCGCGGTGCGGCGCGGCGGGCAGACTGGGGCCAGTGCGGGCCGGACGGGGGGAGTCAGCATGATCGGGCAGAGCGAGGCGCTGCGGCTGTACGGCTGCGAGGTGTTCGACCCGGCGGGTCACCGGGTCGGCATCGTCGGTCAGTTCTTCCTGGACGACAGGACCGAGCAGCCGACTTGGATCGCTGTCCAAACTGGTCTGTTCGGGACGAACGAGAGCTTCGTGCCGCTGGACGGTGCGGCTTTCGACGGGGACACGCTCACCGTCGCGGTGAGCAAGTCGGCGGTGCGGCGTGCGCCGCGGATGGATCTGTCCGCGGGTGATCTCACCCTCGCCCAGGAGCGGGTGCTGTACCTGTACTACGGCCGCTCGCACGGGTTGGTGCCGCAGCAGCGCGAGACCGAGCCGGTGCTGGACGGGCACATCGACAGCGATTCCGCTCGGAAGTACGTGGCGCAGGTGCAGGCGAGGTTACGGCGACCGTCCGGTGTGACCTGAGCGCTGCGACCTGAGCGTCGAGACCTGAGCCTCGGCGCGCTGCCCGTTGGTGCGCTGCTCGGCCGTGCGCACGGGCCTGCGTGCCGGGCAGGCGGCTTCGACCGCCGTTCGGTTTCCGCAGCGCACCCGGTGCTCGCAGTCCACCCGGCGCCCGGGCTCCACCCGGCACCGGACGTCCACCCGGGAGAGTGGAGTTCGCCCGTGCAGCGGCGGGCCGGGCGGGCGAACGCGTCCGCGCCGATCGGCAGGCCCGTGCGTGCGGCGGGACCGCCGCAGGGGGCGCAGCTCAACGGGGTGCGGGTCGGTGCAGCGCAATGGGGTGCAGCGCAATTCGGGCGCAATCCGCGCATTCGGTGGTTGTTTTTCCGTTTTTGACCGATTTTCCGTCCGAGGATTAGCCCACTCGCCGGAAAGCGTGCTGACGATCACCGGATCGGGTGGCACAAACACGCCAATTCCGCCCGTGGCCGCGATCAGCCCGGTTACGTTCCGGCTTGCAACACCGTCGAGAACCGCTTCGCCAGGGGCGGTGCTCAAGGAGGGGACATGAGAAGGCTGCTCACTGGAGCCGGGGCCAGCGTGGCCGCCGCCGCGCTCGCGCTCGCCGGTGCTCCGGCCAACGCAGCTGGCGACGGCGACCCCGCCCCGCTCAAGCTGCACCCGCAGGCGCAGAGTCCGTCCAGCGCCTCCAACGTGTTCATCGTCAACCTGAACGACGGCGTCGCACCCCAGGGGGTGGCCGAAGAGCTCGGCGTCGACGCGCGGCACACCTACGAAGAAGCGCTCAACGGTTTCTCGGCCCAGCTGAACGCCGCGGAACTCGACCGGGTGCGCCACAACGACAAGGTCCAGAACATCTCGCAGAGCTACAGCATCCAGGTGGAACCGCCCACGGGCCAGCAGACCGGCTCCTGGGGCCTGGACCGGATCGACCAGCCGGAACTGCCGCTGGACGGCAACTACGCCCCCAACGGTGACGGCCAGGGCGTGACCTCCTACATCATCGACACCGGCATCGACCCCGAGCACCCCGACTTCGGCGGGCGCGCGGAGATCGGCTACGACGCGACCGGCGGCGACGGTGTGGACCGCCAGGGCCACGGCACGCACGTGGCCGGCACGATCGGCAGCGACACCTACGGCGTGGCCAAGGGCACCGATCTCGTCGGTGTGAAGGTGCTCAACGACCAGGGCCAGGGCACCACCGAGGACATCATCGAGGGCATGGACTGGGTGGCGCAGAACCACCAGGGCGCGTCCGTGGCGAACATGTCGCTCGGCGGCCCCGCGGACCCGGCTCTCGACGAAGCGGCGACCTCGCTGGTGAATTCCGGCGTGTTCCTGGCCGTCGCGGCCGGCAACGAGAGCCAGGACGCCGGCAACGTCTCCCCCTCCCGCGCCGAGGGCGTGTACACCACGGCGGCTTCCGACGACCAGGACAACCACGCCCAGTTCAGCAACTTCGGCGAGGCGGTGAACGGCTACGCCCCCGGTGTGGACATCGTCTCCACCGTCCCCGGCGGTGGCACGGACACGCTGAGCGGCACGTCCATGGCCAGCCCGCACGTCGCCGGTGTGGGCGCGCTGCACCTGCAGGCCAACCCGGGCGCCGCACCCGCGGACGTGATCTCCGCGCTGGAGGGCCAGGCCTCCAGCGGCGTCATCCAGGGCGCGCCGCAGGGCACGGTCGCCGACCTGCTGCAGATCGGCGATCTGTGAAACCGTTGAGAACGAAAGCGGACCCCTTTCTCCGGAAGGGGTCCGCTTTCTCTTCGCGCGCATTCCGCCATCGCTCGTTCAGCCGAGACGATTGATCCGTCGGGTGGCATTCCGGGAACAACGGAGTGTCTTCCGGCGGAATGCGGTTCCGGCGGGCGGACGCGCGGATTACGTTGTTCCTGCGGTGATCGTCGCCGGGGGAGGCGTGGCCGCGGGTGTTCGTGCAATCGCGTTCGGCGCGGTCGCGGCGTCGACGAGGGGGTGTGCGGGATGTCCGGAGCTGAGAGGCTGCCTCCCGCCGAGAGGTCGCCCGGCCCCGGCAGTGCGGCGGGCGTGGGCGCCGCCGTCCCCGCCGGCAGGCGCGGCGGGGCCCCGGCGCTGCACGCCGAGCCCGATGCGGGGCTCGACGCGGAGCGCAGCGGTCCGCCAGCCGCCCGGGAGCCGGTGCGCAAGGTCGCCGGCAACGGCGTGATCCAGGTGGTGCAGGGGGCGAAGCGCATCGGCTGCGTGGCCTACGAGCTGCAACTGCACGCCGCGCACCGCGTCCGGGGCGTGGCCAAGCCGCCGTACTCGGCGACGAGCACGCTCGACTCCCTCGAGTCGCGCAAGCTCGCCGAAGGCGTGCGCTACCAGGTGCTCTACGACCGCGCGGCGCTGGCCCGGCCACCGCAGCTGGACATCACCACGAAGCTCGTCTCCCAGGGCGAGCAGGCGCGGGTGCTGCACATGGCGCCGACGAAACTCCTCGTCATCGACGACGAGGTCGCGCTGATGCCGCTGATGCTCAGCGAATCCGCCGTGGAGAGCTCCATCGTCGTCCGCGGCTCGGCGATGCTCGCCGCGCTCGGCCAGATCTTCGACGACATGTGGCGCTTCGCCGCGCCCTTCACCGGTGAGCACGAGCTGGCCGGGGAGATGCATCCCACGGACGAGGAGCGGTGGATCCTGTCACTGCTGGCCTCGGGGGCCACGGACGAGACGATCGGCCGGCTCATGGGCTACAGCCCGCGCACGGCGCACCGGCGGGTGCGGGACCTGGTCGCCCGGCTCGGCGTGGAAACCCGGTTCCAGGCGGGCATGCAGGCGGTCAAGCTCGGCTGGCTGTGAGGGCCAGCTGTGAGGGTTGGCTGTGAGGGCCGTCCGTGCGGGCTTGCCGTGCGGAGGGCCGGCCGTGCGGAGGGCCGACCGTACGGGGGCCGGCCGTGCGCCCGCGCCGCAGCCCTGACCAGCGGTGTGCACGTTTCTCGAGAAATGTACACACCCCCCGGGGGTGCTCGAGAGCCGGGGCGCGAGGTCCGGGGCGCGGGCGCGCTGGTCGCCCCGCCTCGTACGCTCGGGGCGTGCCCGCTCGCCGCGTCGACCCCGAGCAACTCCGCAGCGCAGCCGAATCGGTCGCACCGTGGCTGGCGGACCCGGACGCCGAGGTGCCGCGCTCGGCCGTCGCCTCCGCCGTGCGCCTGAGCCTGCGCACGCTCGCGCAGATCGCCCCCGGCAACACCGTGGAGGTACGCGTACCTCCGCACTCCGCCGTACAGTGCGTGGCGGGACCCCGGCACACGCGCGGGACGCCGCCGAACGTCGTGGAAACGGACGCCCGCACCTGGCTGCGGCTCGCCACGGGCTTGCTGAGCTGGGACGAGGCCCTCGGTGCGGGGGTGCTGACCGCGTCCGGGACGCGGGCCGACGTGTCCGGGTACTTCCCGCTGGTGCGGGTGGACGCCGAGCAGGCGCACCCGCGCGAACGCTGAACCGATGCGCACAACGGCACACCGGCTACATCCGGACTCGCTCGCCACACCGGTGCCGGCGAGGTCGGCGGCACGAGATGAGACGCCCCCCACGTCGCGCCGGGGCATACGGACCCGCCGAGCGCTGATTACACTTCGGATGTAACTCGGGCTCCGTCCGCAAGGAGTTTTTTCGGTGGTCACCGACCAGTCTGCTACGTCAGCCCCGCCCGAGCCGAACCCCCAGAGCCGACACGAGCAGCCCGACGTTCCCCGCGAGGAATGCGGCGTGTTCGGCGTGTGGGCACCCGGCGAAGAAGTCGCGAAGCTCTCTTTCTACGGTCTCTACGCCCTGCAGCACCGGGGTCAGGAAGCCGCGGGCATCGCCGTGGGCGACGACTCCCAGGTGCTCGTGTACAAGGACCTCGGCCTGGTCAGCCAGGTGTTCAACGAGCAGACGCTGTCCGCGCTCAACGGGCACGTCGGCGTGGGGCACGCGCGCTACTCCACCACCGGCGGCGCCAGCTGGGAGAACGCCCAGCCCACCTTCCGCACCACCGCCGCGGGCACCGGCCTGGCGCTGGGGCACAACGGCAACCTGGTCAACACCGGCGAGCTGCTCGACCGCGTGCGCGGTGCCGACACCGAGCCCGGCAACACCTCGGCGCCGCACACCAGCGGCAACCGCGCCACCAGCGACACCGACCTGGTGTGCGCGCTGCTCGCGCGCAACGCCGCGGACCAGGGGATGGAGCAGGCCGCCATGGAGCTGTTCCCCACCCTGCGCGGCGCCTTCTCCATGGTCTTCTGCGACGAGTCCACCCTCTACGCCGCGCGGGACGCGCACGGGGTGCGCCCGCTGGTGCTCGGCCGGCTGGAACGCGGCTGGGTCGTCGCCAGCGAAACCGCCGCGCTGGACATCGTCGGCGCGTCCTTCGTCCGCGAGGTCGAACCGGGCGAACTGCTGGCCATCGACTCGGGCGGGCTGCGTTCGCAGCGCTTCGCCAACCCCAACCCGAAGGGCTGCGTGTTCGAGTACGTCTACCTCGCCCGCCCGGACACGAGCATCGCCGGCCGCTCGGTGCACGCCACCCGCGAGGAGATCGGGCGCCGCCTCGCCGAAGAGCACCCCGCCGAAGCCGACCTGATCATCCCCGTGCCCGAATCGGGCACCCCGGCCGCCGTCGGCTACGCCCGCGGATCCGACCTGCCGTTCGGCAACGGGCTGGTGAAGAACTCCTACGTCGGCCGGACGTTCATCGAACCCTCGCAGACGATCCGGCAGCTGGGCATCCGGCTGAAGCTCAACCCGCTGCGGGACGTGATCCGCGGCAAGCGCCTCGTCGTCGTCGACGACTCGATCGTGCGGGGCAACACCCAGCGCTCGCTGGTGCGCATGCTGCGCGAGGCCGGCGCGCTGGAAGTGCACGTGCGGATCGCCTCGCCACCGGTGAAGTGGCCCTGCTTCTACGGGATCGACTTCGCCTCCCGCGCGGAACTCATCGCCAACGGGACGGACATGGAAGGGGTGCGCCGCTCGCTCGGGGCGGACAGCCTCGGGCACATCTCCACCGACGGGCTGGTCGCCGCCACCGAACAGCCGGCCAACCGGCTGTGCATGGCCTGCTTCGACGGGCAGTACCCGATCCCGCTGCCGGAGGAGGCGCAGCTCGGCAAGCACCTGCTGGAGTCGATGGACGGCGCCGAACGCGGCGTCTCCGACGAGGCCGAACCGGTGCAGTCGAGCGGATACGGAGCGCACGAGGCCGTTCGACGGCCGTGACCCGTCCGGACGGCCGTGCGCGGCTCCGCGCGGGTGTTCCGCGCGGCGCGGTTCGTGCTACCCGTCCGGTGAACTGCACAACGCACACCACTGCACAACGCACCAGGATGTGGAGCTAGTCGTGTCCGAAGACCTGCTCGCTGGGTCTGCCCGATCCGAAGACTCGAACGCCACGTACGCGGCGGCCGGGGTGAACATCGAAGCCGGCGACGAGGCCGTCTCCCAGATGCGTCCGTGGGCCGAGCGCGCCACGCGTCCGGAGGTGCGCGGATCGCTCGGCGGGTTCGCGGGCCTCTTCCAACTCAAACTCGACCGGTGGACCGAACCGGTGCTCGCCTCGTCCACCGACGGCGTGGGCACGAAACTCGCCGTGGCCCAGGCCATGGACGTGCACGACACGGTGGGCATCGACCTGGTCGCCATGGTCGTCGACGACCTCGTCGTCTGCGGCGCCGAGCCGCTGTTCCTGCAGGACTACATCGCCACCGGAGAGGTCGACCCGCAGCGCATCGCGGACCTGGTCAAGGGCGTTTCGGAAGGCTGCGTGCAGGCCGGCTGCGCCCTGCTCGGCGGGGAGACCGCCGAGCACCCGGGGATGATGGGGCAGGGCGAGTACGACCTCTCCGCCACCGGCGTGGGCGTCGTCGAAGCCGAGGAGCTGCTCGGCCCCGACCGGGTGCGCCCCGGCGACGTGGTCATCGGCATGGGTGCCTCCGGCCTGCACTCCAACGGGTACTCGCTGGCCCGCCACGTGCTGCTGGAGACCGCGCGGATGCCGCTGCACGGACACGTCGAGGAGTTCGGCCGCACCCTCGGCGAGGAGCTGCTCGAACCGACGCGGATCTACACCAAGGACTGCCTCGCGCTGGCCGCGGAAGCCAACGTGCGCACCTTCGCGCACGTCACCGGCGGCGGACTCGCCGCGAACCTCGGGCGGGTCGTGCCCGCCGGCCTCACCGCCGTGCTCGACCGGGGCGCCTGGACGCCCGATCCGGTTTTCCGGCTGATCGCCCAGCGCGGCCGGGTCGAACGCGCGGAGATGGAAGCGACGTTCAACATGGGCGTCGGCATGCTCGCGGTCGTCACCGCGGAGGACGTGGACCGCGCGCTGGCCGTGCTCACCGCGCGGCACACCCCGGCGTACGTGCTCGGCGAGGTGGCCAAGGAGCCGAGCGTGGCCGAAGCCGCGGAGGGGGACCGCGTGGTCCTGCGCGGTGACCACCCCCGGTTCTAGGAATGTTTCAAATGTGGTTTGCGTAGCGAGGCCGGTAGCGGAACCTCAGCGCTTCCCTGGACTGCGGGTGCCCCTCCTCATGTAGCCACCTACTCCCAGCTTCCCCCGACCACCCGCCCCGAACAGCGGAAAAAGGAGCATCCTCGGGACCGTCCTCGCCAGGAAAACGCTGAGAACCCGCGCACTGTCGTTGCTCGGATGACGACGAAACAAGCCCTGGTGGGCGTTCGGCACGCTTGGTGAGGTGCGAGCCGGGTCGGGTGCGGATCGTGTCATCCGCACCCGACCCGGTCGCGCTCTTCCGGGCGGAGGCGCTGCGCGTCAGCTCGCGTCGAGCATGCCGCGCATCTCGTCGATCTCGGCCCGCTGGCTGTCGATGATCTCCTGAGCCATCTTCCGAGCACCGGGGTGGCTCCCGCCGTTCAGCTCGGACCGGGCCATGTCGACCGCACCGCGGTGGTGCTCGATCATCATCTCCAGCCACATCCGGTCGAACGCGGCGCCGGAGGCCTGCTCCAGCTCGGCCATGTCGGCTTCGCTCATCATGCCGTGCATGCCGTGCCCGCCGTTGGAGCCGTGCCCGCCGTTGGAGCCGTGCCCGCCGTTGGAGCCGTGGTCACCGCTGGCCTCGCCCGAGTCGTGCCCGCCGTGCTGGCCGCCCTCGGGTTCGGCGGGCTCGCCCTGCTGCGGCGCGTCCTCGGCGGCGTTCCACTCGTCCAGCCAGCCCTCGAGCTGGTCGATCTCCGGTTGCTGCGCCTGCCGGATCCGTTCGGCCAGGTCGCTCATGGCGGGGTCGTCCGTGCGTTCCGGCACGAGATCGGCCATCTCCACGGCCTGCTCGTGGTGCGGCACCATGTCCCGCGCGAAAGTCACGTCGGCCGGGGACACCTCGGCCGAGGCACCCGGGTTGTGCTCGGGCGGGTGCGAGGTGTCCTCGTTCGTGCAGGCGGTGCCGAGCAGGGCCGCCGCTGCGAGTGCCGCCACGAGCGGCAAACGGGTTCGAGAACGCATCGTGCTCCTTGTCCGTGAAGTCGTCGCTGGTCGTTCCGGGTGTAGCGACGTCCTCACAGGCGGAGCACGCACAGCACGTACGGGTGCGGCGGTGGACGTGGCCTGCTCAGCACGCGCGGGGACCGCGCCGCGGGCGTCCCGCGCTGCGGCACCACGCGTACGCCGCGGCCGCGCAGCGCGAAGATCCCGAGTGCCGCGGTGAGCACCGCCATGCACAGGTGCAGCAGCCATCCGCAGCCCGCCCCGTGGTGTTCGGCGTCGTCCTGGGGCCCGAGCGACTGCTGCCCCGAGAACTGCTGTGCGGAGGTCTGCTGTCCCGAGAGCTGCTGCGCGGAAAGTTGATGCGCCGGGTTCGGGTTCCCGGAGGTCGAGTGAGCGGAGGTCGGGTGCGCGGCCATCTGTTGGCGACCCTCGTGCGCGCCCGCCCCGGTGTGCGTCGCCCCGGCTTCAGGCGAGCTGGCATCCGGTGCTGCGGCATCCGGTGCTGCGGCATGCGGGACCGCCGCGGTCGGGGTGTCGCCGTGCTGGGACGCTGCGGGGCTCGCGTGAGCCCCCGGCAGCGCGGGCAGCGGCACCTGGTGCATGAGCACCATGCCGAACGGGAGGAGCAGCAGCATCGCTGCACGCAGCGCGACCTGCCGCATCGCGTCACCTCCGCCGTTTCCGGTGCCGATGACGATGCTACCCCCGCGGGGTAGTCGCACAGCACGCGCAACGCCGTGAACTCGACTACCGCGGTGCTGCGCGGCTCCCGCGCAGGTGCGTCGAACGGCCGCCGGGCGGCCGTCGTCCGGTGGCCGCTGGGCGGCCGTCGTCCGGTGGCCGCTGGACGGCGGCTGCGCGTCGAACAGACGTGAGCGGCGTTGCCGTCCCATCGGCAACGCCACTCACGTCGAACGTGCTAAGACCCGCGAGCTGTACCGGCCTCCCGCCGCCACGTCGGGCCGGTGCACGCCCGGTTGACACACACCACACCGAGCGCACGACGCGGGCGCGTCGCGCGCTCGGGAGCTGGGATGTGTCAGCGCCGGTCGTAGTCGTCGTACCCGTCGTCGTACGGGTCGTCGCGGTCCTCGTCAGACCACTCGCCGGACTGTTGTGCGGACAGCTCTCGCTGCAGCGCATCGATGTCCACGGCGGGGGAGTTGTACTTAAGCTCGCGGGCCACTTTCGTCTGCTTGGCCTTAGCCCGGCCGCGCCCCATGGCTCGACCCCCTCGCGCAGGGTGTGCGGGGCGGACAGGGGAACGTCGGCCCCGCTTGTTCTCGACAACTTTTCCTGTAACTACCGTACCGTGCCGAGCCGGTTCTACGCGACGTGGTGCCCCTCCGCGAGCGGCCGTGTCGTGAGGGACACATCACTCCGCTCGCTCGCGCAGCCGTGAACTCGGCCGATGCCGCACAACGACCATAAGAGCTCGGCGCGTCGGCGGGCCACCGCTGGCGCGCCGCTTCACACGGGGCCGGCTGCGGGCCGGGGATCGCTCCCGCAGGGGCCGCGGAGGCGGGTCGGTGCAGTCGCGGAGGCGGGTCGGCGCAGTCGCGGAGGCCGGTCGGCACGGCCGCGCCGGATCATGGCACCATGCTCGCTGTGTCAGAGCCGTTCGTCGCCTACCTGAGGGTGTACGAACCCGTGTCCGCCCTCGGCGAGTCGCAGCGGGAACGGGCGGTGGCCGCCCTCGAGCGAGGCGCTGTGGACCCGGTCGACGCGGGCAAGGTCGAGCAGCGCCTGTGGCTGCGCACCCAGCTGACGATGCCTCCGCAGCTGCTGCCCGGCGCTGACGCCCGCGAACCCGTGCTCACGCTGGACGCGGCGGAAGTGCCCAGCGGGCCGAGCGCCACCGTCGGCCCCGAGCCGCTGGTGTGCCCGCTCGACCTGCGCGGCCGCGCGGCCGCGGCGCTGGTCGGTTTCCTCGACTCCGCGGAGCAGCCGCTGCGCACGGCGACGATGCCGATCTCACCGGAGCAGGCCAAGGCGCGCGCGAGCGCGGTGGTCAACGAGCTGTCCGACTCGGTGGTGCACATCCTGTCGTCGACGTGGAGCATCCCGCTGCCGTGGTTCGCGCTGATCGACCCGAACGAGCGGAGCATCGTCTCCCGCGACGACCGCCGGCGGGTGTACTGGCACACGGCCATGGCCGACGCCCGGCGGCGCGTCGCACGGGCGCACTCGGTGTGCGAGCAGTCCCTCGGCGAGGAAGGCCCCACCCGGGTGCTCAAGGAGACGGGCAAGTGGCTGGAGCACTTCCACCCGCACTCGGCGGTGGAACTGGACTACGGCGGTCTGGTGCGGATGATGACCGACGAGGTCGTCGACTCCGACTCCTCGGCGGAGGACGTGCACGCCATCCTCGACGCGATGGAAGCCGGCGACAGCGACGAGGTCAGCGAGCGCTACGAGCAGCTGCGGGACTTCTGGGCCGAGTACGCCGCGCGTGAGCGGCGCAACTGAGCCCCTCGCCGGTCTTGCGCCCGGCCCCGGTCCGGTCAGTCCTCGTGCTCGGCCAGCAGCGCGTCCACCGATGCGGCACCTTCCCGGTAGCGGTGGGCGATCTCCTCGTTGACCCGGTCCACCACGTCCTGCACCTCGCGGCGGCGCTGCGAGACCGAGTCCTCCTCGGCCCGGTACGCGCGCAGAGCTTCACCGAGCGTCGCGTCCGGTAACGAGGTCACGTCGGACAGGTCCACATCGGACAGCAGTGCTTCGACGTGCCGCCGGTGCGCCTCGACGCGCGAGGGTTCGATCGACTGGTAGCGCCCGGAGCCGGCGGCGGGGCCCACGGCGTTGTCGGACAGGATCGCGGTGAGCTGCTCGACCACCGAGGTGCTGCCGCCCTCGGCGCGCCGCCGCTGCTCGGCGAGCACGATGTCGATGCGCGCGTGCAGCATGCGCCGCAGGTACGACAGGTCGGTCTCCTCCTGCGCCGCCTCGTCGCGGAGCTCGCGGACGGCGGCGAGATCGCACTGCTGCATCCCGTCGGTGTAGTCCGGGGAGAGCACGCGGTCGATTCGGCGTCGTCCACCCGGCCGGACTTCGATCAACTGCTCATCCTCCGGTGGCTCGTGGCGGTGGGGGCGTCGCTGCGCATGGTGGCACAACGACGCGATCCCGAACGCGATTCGCCCAGGGGGACGTTGTCACCCGTGCGGTGGACGGATGCGCGCTCACCGGCCCTTCACGCTCTGCGCGGCGATCCGGCCCGGTGGTTCGCCCGTGTCCGGCGGCACCGAGTCCGGGTCGATCGCGGCGGCCATGGCCCGCTCCTGCTCGGCGTCGCCCGCGGTGAGCTCCGCGTCGGCGGTGATGCTGCGCTTGATCAGCGCCAGGGCGACCGGGCCGAGCTCGTGGTGCTGCACGACGCTGCCGACGCGGCCCACCCGGCGCTCCCCCTGGTGCACGGGGTCGCCGATCTCCGGCTGGATCTCCACCGACCCGTCGAGGTGCAGCAGCACCGTCTGCCGCGGTGGCTTGCCGACGTTGTGCACCTTGGCCACGGTTTCCTGGCCGCGGTAGCAGCCCTTGGCGACGTGCGCGGCGACGTGGATCCAGTTGAGCTCGTGCGGGATGGCCCGCTCGTCGGTGTCGAAGCCGACCCGCGGCCGCAGCGCTTCCACGCGCAGCGCTTCGTAGGCCATCGTTCCGGACGGCCGCACTCCCGCGTCGGTGAGCGCGGTGAACCAGGCTTCGTGCTGCTCGCGCGGCACGACGAGATCCACCACGCACAGCCCGCGGAAGGGCACGCGCCGGGCGAAGCCGCCCCCGGGCAGGCCGACGACGCCGTAGTCGGCTGCGGGCGCGGTGGCGAACGCGCCGAGCCGCTCGGGCACGTCCGGCCCCATGAGCGTGAGCACGGCGAACTCGTCGGTGACGTCGCGCGGTTCGACCTGCGCCCAGAACCGCATCGCTTCCAGGTAGTCCAGCAGCGGCTGGGTGGTCGCCCCGTCGACGCTGGGCAGCGCGCTGGTGGCGCGGGCACCGCGGTCGGTGTCCAGGTACACGACCCCGTCGTGGTGGGCCACCACCATGTGGCAGTCGATGCGGCCCTGGGTGTCCAGCACGAGCGTCTCGGTGCCCTGGCCGTCCGGGAGTTCGGTGAGGTGCTGGGACAGCACGAGGTGCAGCCAGCTGAGCCGTTCCTGCCCGGTCACGGCCAGCACCTCGCGGTGGGAGCGGTCGATGACGACGGCGCCGCGCGTGGCGGTGCGCTGCTCGGCGAACGGGTCGCCGAAGTGCCAGGGCACCCCCGCGTCCGGCGAGTCGTCGGGTGCCGGGACCGCGCCCGGTTGTTGCAGCAGCGGAGAGGTCATGCTTGCTCCTGGCCGGGGTCGTTTGCGTTCTCGGTTCGGCCGGGCGTGCGGCAGTCCCGGCAGGTGCCGGACAGGGCCATGTGCGTGGCGTCCAGGGCGAATCCGCGCTCGCTGTCCAGCGTCCTGGCCAGGGCGTCCATGGTCTCGCAGGGGACTTCGTCGACCGCCCCGCAGCGGTGGCAGACCAGGTGGACGTGCTCGTGGTCCTCGGCGGAGTAGGTGGGGGCGCCGTGGCCGAGGTGCGTGTGCTGCACCAGACCGATCTCCTCGAGCAGGTCCAGGGCCCGGTACACCGTGGTGATGTTGATCGTGGCGGCCCTGCCCTGCACCCGTCGGCACACCTGTTCGGGGGTGGCGTGGCCGAGTTCGCGCACGGCGTCCAGCACGAGTTGCCGCTGCGGTGTCATGCGCATGCCGCGTTCGTGCAGCGTGCTCCGGAGCCCGCCCTTCTCGCGCACCGGACGTTCCGTCGCCGGTTGTGAATCCCGCACTGCCTGCTCCTGTGCTCGCCGGCTTCACCTGTGCCGATCCTACCCGGCAGCGGGCAGGGGCGAGCGGGACGCGGGTGGCCTCCGGCAGGCGTCCTCGGTGGTCACGGGGATGCCGGCCTTATCCGGAGTAGGAGCTGAGCTTCTTGGTCATGTCGCGCACCGCCCCGTCCGGTCCTGCGATGCCGACCGCCACCAGTGCGAGATCCTCGTGAGCCGCTTCTCCCAGAGCTCGTTCGTACTCCGCGAAGCTGTTGCTCGAACGGCGCCCGAGCTCGGTGAAGGCGACGTGCACGACCTCGCCGGACAGCGCCGCCGCGTCGGCCAGGGTGTCGAGCTGGCCCTGCCTGCCTTTGAGGATCACGACGTTGTTCCGGATTCCCGCGTGCCGGATCCCGCCGGGACCAGGTACACCGTCCGGCTCGTACAGGTCTTCGGCCAACAGCGAAAGCTGCCCCATGACGATCGCCGCCGCATTGGCAACTGCCCCGGCCTCCAGGCTCTTGGGGACTGCGATGGCCGTGCGCAGAACCTGGGGATCAGTCATCACCGCAGTACCTTTCGAAGACGACGAACGCCATGCTCTCCCCCTGTGCCAACACTTGGAGCGGCCGCAGACCGTGGTGGTCGGCCACCAGCCGGTTCGTGATGGCCAGCGATTCTTCTTCCGCCGCAGCGAGTTTAGCTCCCGCGAGGGTGTTCGAGGTCACGGGAACCGCTTCGCGGAAGGAGAGCGGCAGATCGCTCAGCAGCCGGGTGGTGGCGGGGTGGTGGTAAAGCCGTTCGTACTCCTTGGACGCACCTCCGTCCGAGGCGATGAGAACCATGTCCGGTAACGTGGCCAGGAACGTGTCGGCGGCTCGGAGAGCGCGGTCGAAGAAGAACGTCCGGATCTCGGGGTAGGCGGCGGGGACGAGCAGCACCTCGGATCTGCCGGATTTGACCTCTTGGGCGGCCATTTCGAAGGACGGGAACCCCTGCAGGTTCTGCGCCCGTCCCCGGAAATGCTCGGAGGCCACGGCCACGCTGCAGGTGAGCCCCTGGGACTCGTCAGCGAGGGTGACCACCGTGCCGTACCGGTAATCGACGGGGAGTTCAGTTCGGTACGATGCCTGGGGAATTGTTCGCGTCGTCATCGTCGTTCCTCCCAGAATCGCGACCGCGAGACGCGGCCGAAGTCTCTTTTAGACAGGCCTACGGTGCTTCGCGAGGCATCGCGAACGCCTCGGCTACTCGAGCGCGACCCGAACGCCGAGGGCGACCATCACGATGCCGGTGAAGGCCTCCATGCCAGTTCGGATCTTCTTCCGATTCAACAGCGCACGGAGCGCGCCGGCGAGCCACGAGGTGACGCGCCACCACACCAGTGCGACCGCGACGAACGTGACCGTCAACACCGCGGAAGTGAGTGCGCGGGGCTCCCCGGGTGAGATGAACTGCGGCAGGAGTGTCAGGAACAGGAGTGCGATCTTCGGGTTCAGCAGGTCGCTGATGAAACCCTGCCGGAACGCGTTGCGCCGCGTGATCCGGTCGCTGAAGAGCTGATCGTGCACAATTTCGTGCCCGTCCTTGGCGCCGCGGTCGTGCCACGTTCGCCACAGCGTCACTGCGCCCAACCAGAACAGGTAGGTGGCGCCGGCGATCTTGACGAAGGTGTAGGCGTTCGCCGAAGCGGCGAGGATTGCCGACAGGCCGATCACCGAAGCCGCCGCGTGCACGAAGATCCCGCTGCACACTCCGAGCCCGGTCCACCACATGGCAGTGCTCCCGCCGCGCAGGCTGTTGCGGATGCCCAGCGCCGTGTCCGGCCCGGGCGCCACTGTCAGCACCACCGAGACGAGTAGAAAGGGAACCAGTTGTTCAGGCATCGGAACGGCTCCGGTGTTGGCAGATCTGATGTCTTCTGCGGGCTCGGCCGCGTCCGCCGGTCATGCGCAGCACGTCCGGGCGAAGTCCGCGATCCGCTCGACACCTTCGGCGATCTCGTCGGTGGCAGTCGTCAGGGCGAGACGGACGTGATTCGCTCCGGCGGACCCGAAGGCGCTGCCGGGAGCGACGGCCACATCGTGCTCGTCGAGTAGGAGGCTCGCGAACTCGTGGGCTTTCATGCCGGTCCGGGAGATGTCCGCCCACACACGTAGAAAGTCCCCTCAGGGCGGGCTGCGTCGATCGGTGCGTTCCGGAGCTGCAAAATGCCTCGCCGGCCAGTTCTTCGTAGCACTCGTCTGAGATGACCCAGAGATCATTGCGCGACGCGAGGTCCAGCAGGTCCTGCAACTGATCGTCCGGGATCGCGGAACCGGTCGGATTGGCCGGTGAGTTCAGCAGGAGTACGCGGGTGCGTGAGGAGATCGAACCGCGTAGAGCTTCGCAGGTCGGAGTGAAGCCGTCCACACTGTCGAGGGGGTACGGCACTGCACGGAGTCGGAGTGCCTCGCACATCATCAGAGCGCATATCCGCTCGGTGCGAGTCGCGCAGCTTCGATCACGTGCGGCGGTGTCGGGAAATCGGGGTCACCGATGTCCAGTCGGACCACCCCTTCGCGCCGGGCGGCGACGTGCATGATCTCGCGGATCCCGGAAGGTTGGAGGGCGGCCGTTGCGGGGTTGAACTCCACTCGTGTCTCCGTCGGTAATCGCCGTAGAGATAGCGAGAAGTGCGGCATGCGGAGAACGACGCCGGAACGAGAATCCCCATTGACTCCACAGTGAGACAAACATGTCACTGATCGGATAACAAGGTGGCTATGCTCAAGATCACAGGTCGGGGGCGGATTGGTAACGGATGACCGCACGTGCCCGCACCCGGCGGTCGGCGGCTGCCGGTGCGGCGGGGCCGGTTCCGCTCCGGTCGCCGAACCGGTGGGTGCCGGTGCGGCAGCGGGGCCTCAGCGGCGATGTCACGGCCGTGCGGGGTGGGGGTGTGCGAGGGCCGGGACGGCGAAGCGCACGTCGACGGGCGGCCGGTGCGGCGTGATGTCCACCGGTGGCGGGCGCTCGTCCTCGGCGAGGCGGTGCTTGCCCACGTACGGGCGGGGTTCGGCGGCGAGGATGCGGTCGCGCCGCTGCGCGAGGTAGCGCGCGCAGACGGCCTGCCGGTGTTCTTCCTCCAGCCGGAGCCGCCGTTGGAGCTCGGCCGGGTCGAACACCGGCGGGCGCGGCCGCGCGGGGCGCTCGGCGACGTCGGCTTCGCAGCGCAGCGGCACGAGCACGACGACGAGGAAGAACGCCGCGCTCAGGCCGGCGGAGAGCAGCAGCACGACGGGGTCGGCGGCGAAGGGGCTCATCGCGCACCTCCCCGCTGCTCGGATCCCCGCTGCTCGAAGATCCACGTGCGGGCGGAGCGCTGCCCGCCGCCGGCCTCCGCGGCGCGTTCGGCGGCGCGTGCCGCGACGCGCGCGTCCCGGAGCTCGCGCGCGTGCGCCCAGCAGTCGGGACAGGTCGGAGCGAGCCATTCGGTGGCGTCGGCGTCGCGCACCTCCACAGCCGTGCCGCACAGGCCGGTGCGCTGCCGGCCGGGCTGCGGCGGTTCGGACGGGTCGAGGGCGTGCCGCAGCCCCTCCCACGGACGCCAGTAGACGACCGGCCCTTGCCTGTCCAGTCGCGGGACGCGCATCGGCTCACCTTTCCAGCGCGGCGAAACCCGCTCGCCGCGGCTCGCTGCTCCTGACCGGGGATGGCGGCGGGGCTTCGAGTGCGGAGCCGGGGAGCGGCAGCCCCGCCGCCATCAAGATCAGAACTTATCTAAGAAATCATTCTGCGAATATCGCTTGATCGAGTGGTGTGCTACACCTAGCGGCGCACGAGGCGTCAACGCGAAGAAGGGCTTGCGATGCCGACAGTTTCGCCGGAGCTCGCCGCCTGGCAGATCGGCGTAAGACTGCGCAAAGCGCGTGAAGCCGCAAGCCTCACCACCACTGAAGCCGCTCGAGCCATCGGCATCAGCCAGAACTACGTCAGCAACTTCGAGCACGGGCGCCGACGGATCTCGGAAGACAAGATCCGGTTGCTGGCCTGGGCTTACGAGATGGACGCCAATGAGCACGTTGAGTTGATCGAGCTCCGTGCAGCGTTCGACCAACGTGGATGGTGGCAGCGCTACAACAGCATCCTCTCAGCCGATTTCGTGCGCTTCCTCGGCTATGAACAGAGCGCTGCGCATGTGAGCACCTACGAAGGCGGGCTCATTTCCGGCCTGTTGCAGACCGAAGCTTATGCTCGCGCGATCCTCCACGGCGACCCGGCGAACGTCCGTCGTGCTGAGGTCGAGCAACGTTTGGAGGTGCGCAAGAAGAGGCAGGGACTGCTGACCGGGCAGGAACCACTCCGCGCAACGGTCGTCATGTCCGAAGCAACCCTGCACCAACAGGTGGGCGGCAAGGCCGTTCTCGCCGAGCAACTGCAACACCTGTTGGAGATCACCGAACTTTTGCAGGACCACCTGCAGGTGCGGATCGTCCCGTTCACGGCCGGCAGCCACGGGGCGTTGTCGCACTCGACGTTCCACATCCTGACCTTCCCGAACCCTGATCTCCCGCAGCTGGCGTGGCACGAGCACGGCGTGGGACTCGATCTGGTCGATGATCAGCCGCGCGTGCACCAGTACCTGGCCACGTTCGACGAAGTGCTGGACTTCGCGCTCGACGTGGAAGCGAGTCGCGCCCTCATTGAAAGCGTCCTGCAGCGCTTAACATGAGAGCGTGTCAGAACACCCGGATCGGTTCACTTCAGCTTCCTGGTTCACGTCGAGTCGCAGCACCGCTGCCAAGGCCTGCGTCGAGGTGGCGGTGCGGCCGGATGCGGTGGGGGTGCGCGACAGCAAGGCCCCCGAGGGGGCGAGGCTGGTGCTCAGTCGTGCCCAGTGGCGCGCGTTCCTGGAGTTCCTCTCGCGGTGATGTCGCGCCAGCCCGCAGCGGGGTGGGGCTGGCGCGAGCGACTGGTGCGAATGGACCGGTGCGTCGCGGGGCAGCGCGCACCGGACCAGGTTTCCCGGTTACTGCGGCAGGCGTCCGGCGGTGGCTTCGGCGATGGGTTTCAGTTCCGAGCACGCGTCGTCGACGTCCGAGGTGATCTGGTAGATCACGACACCGCCGCCGGCGTCGACGAGGACGTTGCAGCCGCCTCCGCCGGAAGCGCCGCTCGTGACGGCGACCGCGCCGGAGCGGCCGCCGATGGGCTGCTTCTCGTAGGAGGCCCACGAGCTGTTCTGCTCGTAGGAGTCGACCGTTTCCTCGACGTTCTTGCTGACGCCTACGATGTTTTCATCACCGGACCAAGCGCATGTCGGTTCCCATGAGACCTGTGTTTTGTCGGTCCCTTCGGTGGGTGGCAGCCCCCAGGACTTCAGCTCGTCGGGCTTGAAGAAGGTGCAGGGGTCGAAGTTCTCGAGGGCCTTGCTCTGCTGGGCCTCTGTCGTCTCGGGAGCCTCCGAATCACCCCCACCGGCGGGCGTGGCGCACGCTGATGCGCCCAGCATCAGGGCTCCCGCGGATGCGGTCAGCACGGAACGGGTGAACTTTGTCACTGTCGCAACCCTCGCTCAAAGTCCTCGGCGGCCTGCTCGTCGGTCGTACGGTAGTCCTTCGCCGCGCCCTCGAAGGCCTGCGCCACCTTTCCAGTTCTTCGCGCATTTGCCGGATGAGCGCGAATGCGCCTGCGTCGGGGTCGTTGGCCTTCTGCTGAAACCTCTCTGCCAGGGCTTTGCCGTCGGGGTAGTCACCGAGCCCCTCGAGACGCTCGATGGCTTGAGCGTTGAAGGCTAGTTCCTGCAGCGCCTCCGCCTCCTCCCGGCACCGCTTCGCTGCCTTCTCGGCTGCCTCGGGATCGAGGCGGAGCTTGCCCGCACCGACCTGCTCGTTGATCCACGTGCTCTGCTTGCGCACTTCGCCGAGGGCCTGCTTCGAACCCTCGAAGCCGCCGCCTTCGGTCATGCCGACCCCTTCTCCGGTTCCGCGGAGATCGACTCTAACGGGTGATCGGCGACGGCGGGGGACGTTTCCGCCGATCTTTTCCGGTGCGGCCGGGCCCCGACACGCGGAAACCTCCGCGGGCAGCGCCGCTGCTGCGCCAGCGGCGGTACTAGGCTGCGCGTATGCGCCTCGTTGCCCTGCTGGACGGCAGCCTCGTCGACCCGGAAACCCCGTTGCTCCGCGCGGACGACCTCGCCGCGACCCGCGGCGACGGCGTCTTCGAAACGGTCCTCGTGGTCGACGGCGCCGCCCGCGAGCTCCCACCGCACCTGGAGCGCATGGAACGCTCCGCGCGGATGCTCGAGCTGCCCCTGCCCGGGCGCGCGGCGTGGCAGCGCGCCGTCGACGCGATCGCGGACGCGTGGCCCTGGCAGCAGCACCCGGAAGTGGCGCTGAAGCTCATCTGCAGCCGCGGCGTCGACGGCGGCGACGGCACACCCACCGCCTACGCGATGGCCACCGAGGTCACCGCCGACACCGAGCGCAAGCGCCGCGACGGCGTGTCCGCGGTGACCCTGGAAAGCGGGCACTCGCCGGACCTCGAGCAGCGCGCCCCGTGGCTGCTGCTGACGGCGAAAACGCTGTCGTACGCGGTGAACATGGCCGCGCTGCGCGAAGCCGAGTCCCGCGGCGCCGACGAGGCCGTCTTCACCGCCGCCGACGGCTCAGTGCTGGAAGGGCCCACGTCGAACGTGGTGCTCGCGCACGGCGACACCTTGCGCACACCACCCCCCAGCACCGGCATCCTGCGCGGCACCACGCAGGGCGCGCTGTTCCGCGCGGCCGAACGCGCGGGCTGGAGCACCCGCGTGGAGCAGTTCGCCGTCGACGAGCTGCACACCGCCGACGGCGTGTGGTTGGCCTCCAGCGTTCGCCGAGTCACGCAGGTGCACACGATCGACGGCGTGCGGGTGAAGGCCGATCCCGAGCTGCACGGCGTGATCACGCGGCTGTACGAATCCAACTACGGATGACGGTGGCTGACAGCGCAGGGAAGCGGCCGGTGGCCGCGCGGACACGGGAGAGGTCTATGGGGACGCGGCAGCGTCCGCGGCGGCAGTGGATCACCGGCGGGTTCGCCCTCGTCGCGCTCGGCTGGCTCACCGCGCTCTGGCTCTACCAGGCCGGCCGGGTGTGGACCGGCTGCGACACGGCCTTCGGCAACCCCGACCTGCACGGGAACTACGTGCCCGGCGGGTGCGTCGTCACAGGTGAGACCGCGGCGCTGACCGTGCCGTGGGAGCGCGCGCTGAACATCGGCGGGCTGTGCGCGCTGGCACTGGTCTGCGTGCTCGCCGCGCTGCTCGTGCCGTGGCGGTCCCGCTGGTCACCGCTGCTGGCCACGGGTGGAGTGGCGGTGCTGCTGTGGGCGGCTCCGCTCGGCGTGCAGCGCGTGCTCGACACGCGCGACGGCGACGTGCTCCAGTACCTGCGGGGCAGGCCGGCCGGGCACGCCGTCGTGGAGCAGCTGCCCGGCGGTTGGTGGACCGTGACGGCGGAACCGGACGTGTTCGGCTTCCCCGACTTCCCCGGCAACGAGCCGCTGGTCGCGGGCGCGATCAGCATCGCCGTCGCGGTGCTGCTGGCCGCGCTGCTGTGGATCGACCAGCTCCGCGGTCCCGCCACGGCGAACCGCGGTCCGCGGCCGGACGGAGGCACGTCCGGTGCAGCGCCCGCCGCCGGAGGCGCACCGGCGGGCACTCGAGCCCCCGGCCGCTGAAACCTACTGACCGAACCGCCGGAAACACCGATCATCAGACAGACCCTCCGCAGCGGACGGCCTCCGGAGTTCTCCGATCACTACGGACAGTTACACGGAAGATGTGCGGTGGCCAAGCGACCGGGAGCCTGAGGAAGAACCGGGAAGGATGGACTGTGATCGCTGGTCACCAGACTGGCCCAGTCACCATCGGAGACTGCTCACTCGCTCCCCTCTGACACACCCCCTCTGAGGCTGTGACCAGCTGCGATGTCCACTGGTGTTTCCTCTGTCGCGGATCTTCCTCAGGTCTTTGCACCGGTTCAGCGCTCCGGCTCGGCCGGTGGTGGCTTGGGTGCGGGGTTGTGCGTGTCGGCTGCGGTCAGGGTGCGATAGCCGGGGTGGACTCCCGGGGTGAGTCCTCGGTCGGCAGCCACCCGCGCGAGGAGTGTGTGCAGGTGGGCTCGTTCCTCGGAATCGAGGGCGGCGAGCAGTTCGTCGTCGTGTTCGCGGGCGAGTTTGGCGATGTCGCGCAGGAGTGCTTGGCCGTCGTCAGTGAGGTGCACGGCGTAGAGGCGACGGTCGTCGGGGTTGCGACGCCGTTGCACGAGGCGGCGTTGCTCGAGCCCGTCGACCAGGGCGACGAGGCGGGTGGGCGGTGTGCCCATGTGTTCGGCGAGGGCTTGCTGGCTGCGCCCCGGGTCGTGGTGGATGGCGCGGAGAAGCCCGCTCTGGGGCGGAGTGAGGTCGAGGGCGGCGAGGCGGGTGGCGAAGACCTGTGCGGCGTGGGTGCCGATCTGGGTGAGCAGGAACGCGTTGTTGGCCCTCGGGGTGCTGGGCGTGGAGCTGTCTTCCATATCGAAACCATACTACTTGCGATACCGTACTCAACGCGTACTCTTACAAGTTGTAACTAATTCTTCGTAAAACGACCAGGAGTTGTAATGGATCGCTCAGATATCGAGGCCCGAACCGGCAGCGGTGCGAACGCGCCGGCCCCTGGCTCGACTGGTCCCGCTCGGCTGCGTCGGCAAGGGCCTCCACCGGTGGCACCGGCGGCGGCGTGGGCGGGGCTCACCGTGGCGGGAACGCTGCTACACCCAGGTAGCCGCCCCACCGACGCGCCCGCGCAGGTACTGGGCACGCTGCAAGCCGCCCCGTTCACCGCCACGTTGGCGGCCGTGCTGCTGCTGGCCTCGGCGGCCCCCCTGGCGGTGTGGACTGCCACGGTCCACCAACGGCTGCAGGCACTCGGCGTGCGGGTGGCTGGCCCGACGATTGGCTTGGTTGGCGGCATCCTCGCCGCCGCGGCCCTGGCGATCAGCGGCCTGGCGGCGTGGACGGCCGCCAGCGTCGCACCTGCGGGGAGCGCCGGCGTGGTACATGCGTTCAACCTGGCCTCGTTCGGTGCCGGGGGCCCGCTGTTCGCGGTCACGTTCGCCCTGCTGATCGCCGGAGTTGCGGTGCCAGCACTGATCTTGCGTCTGGTGCCGCGCACATTGTCGATCGCTGGACTCGTGGTGGCCGGGGTCGGCGTGGCCGGGCTGCTGGTCCTACTGGTGCCCGTGCTCGGTCCCGTACTTCCGATCGCCCGGTTCGGAGGGCTGCTGTGGCTGGTCGCGATCAGCGTGCTGCTGCCGCGCACTCGAGCCGAGGCCCGCGAGCGGGCCCGCCCGCGGGCGCAACCCCGGCACTGAGCCATGCACACCAGACGGGCGGACGGGGAAAGCGCCACAGCACCGTGGCCAGCACTGGCGGCGTAGGCACAGCTAGCCATCGCCGGCCACGGACTCACCTCAAGGGAATTCGGAGATGGCTCGTCCTCAACATGAGGATGTCAACGAGGGATTGATCCGGTGGGCCGCCGCATCGCTGCCCGTGCGGCGGTTCGGCCGGGGCGGACGTAATCGCGGCCGCGGTGTGGCTGGTCGGACCCGACGCGGAATTCGCCACCGGGGCCACCTTGCCATCGATGGCGGCCTGCTCGCGGCATGCCCCGTTTTCCACCACGTAGGAAAAAAGGAGCTGCACGTGACCAGTACCACCGAGATGTGGCTACGCTACACCCACCTGGACAAGCTGTACGGATATCTGCCCGGTCTCGTCGACGCGCTGCCGGCCATCTTCGGCCTGACCCCGGCCCAGCACGCCGAGATCACCGCCGGGTTCGACGACAACACCCGCCAGGTCGCCACCGACCTGCTCACCGACGCACGTTTCGCCGCGGCGGTCGACGCGCTGCCGTTCCGGCCCGGCCAGACCGTGCTCGCGGTGGGCGACTCCATCACAGACGACGCGCAATCCTGGGCCGAGATGCTGCGCCACCTGCTCCACCTCCGTCGCCCCGCTGACCGGATACAGGTGGTCAACGCGGGCCTGTCGACGCACACCACCGCCATGGTGCTGCGCCGGTGGCCAGCCACCCTGGCCACCACCAGCCCGGACTGGGTACTCTGCGCGCTCGGCACCAACGACGTCACCCGAGTCGGCCCCGCACCGGCCAAACCACAAGTCACCCTCGACGAAAGCCTCGCCAACCTGGCCGAACTGCGCCGCATCGCCGAGATCGGCGCGCACCCAAGCTGGGTGTGGATGACACCGCCACCGGTATGCGAAGACCGCATCGCCGCCTTCCCCGGGTTCCAGCACGGCCAGTCCACATGGGCCAACGCGGACATCGCCGCGTTCGCCGAGGCATTGCACGGTTCCGCCGAACCGGTTGTCGACCTCGTGAGCGCGTTCGGCACCCCCGCCGACCCGCAGCTGCAGGGCCCCGACGGTGTGCACCCCACTCTCGACGGGCAAGCGGCGATCACCCGCGCACTCATCCACCAATTGAGCCCCGTGGGCGGCTGATGCGAGAGTCCCGCATCGGATGCGATCACCTCTGTCACAGATAAGCATGCCGCTTCGGCCTGGCCCGTTTGATCCGTCCATGCGGGTCAGCGATGCGCCGGACGGGAGGTACAGCAGGTAGTCCGGGGGCATCCGCGATAGTCACGGACGGTACAAGCGCCACTTTTCGTTCCGATGTCTCGCGCCCGGCCAATGTGCCGAGCTGATCCGGCGCACCGGGGAGTGAGGTCGCAGGCCGGCGCGGCCGGCAACGGGTCAGCCCGCCACGCGATCCAGCTTCGCGGACAGGCGCGGCTGCAACTCGTGCTGCGAGGTCGCGCGCTCCTCGACGTAGGCCAGCGCGCCCTCGACGATGCCGTACAGGCGGCTCGACGCGTTCGCGTCCTCACCGGTGGGGCTGCGCAGCACCGCGTCCGTGCCGAACTCCCACGAGGTCTGGCTGCGCGGCTTGCCGAAGAACAGCTCGGACACGCCCGTGGACTGCAGGAGCATGAACTCGATCGACTCGTCCTGCTGCGGGCGGAAGAAGCCGAACTCGCGCAGGTCCGGCTCGCCGACCTCGCCGCCCGAGCGGTCCAGCCGCCAGGTGACCGACTCGTAGGTGAGGAACGGGCGGCCGTCGTGGGCGATCGTGATCTGCTGGTAGAAGCGGTAGGACTCCTCCAGCGAGGGGTGGTTCGCCTCGCCCTCGCCGCGCCACACGCCCACCAGCGGCAGCAGCGACAAGCACGCGTCGTTCAGCGACGGGCCCATCCGCAGGTTGGCCGTCTCCCCGGTGCCGGGAAGGTCGTCGAACTGCGGCAGATTGCGGTGCCGGGTCTGCTCGGCGCGTTCGGCCGCGGCGCGGACGGCCTCGTTTCCGTCGACGCGTTCCGGCTGGTCAGGCGTCTCACTCATCGACACGAGACTACCGGGCCGCGTGCGGCCGCGGCGGCGGGGCCGTCCCGCTGCGAGGCGCACGACACGATCCCTCCGACCAGGGGTGCGTACGTTTCGCGCGAAATGTGCACGTGGTCGGCCGGGCCACCGCGGGTCCGATCAGTCCTGGTGCAACCGGTAGAGCACGTAGCACGCGAACCACAGCGTCGCCGCCGCGGCGATGCCGACGAGCGTCACGAGTCCGTAGTGGATGAAGTCCAAGAGAGTCACACGCAGAGGATAACCACCGAAACACCCTCGTGGGGTGTGGCATCGGACATGATCCGCGCCTCGCGGGGTGTACGTTTCTCGAGAAAAGTCGGGAACTTTTCTCGAGAAACGTACACCGCACGGCGGGGCTGTCGGGTCCGCGGACCCGGCAGCCCCGCCGTGCGACCGGACAGGCCGGGCGTGGCTCAGCCGTAAGTGCCGAGCCCAGCCGGGCGTGCCGGGGGCTGACGGGCAGGATCGGCCGGGCGTGGCCCAGCCGCAAGTGCTCAGGCGACCGCGATGTCGACCTGGTGCTGCTCCCCGATCGCCTCGGCTGAGACCTCGGCCTCACCGCTGCCGCTGCGGTGCAACGCGCGCACCGTCCACCGCCCGGGGGCGGCGTAGAACCGGAAGGCGCCGTCCTCGGCCGAGACGACCTCGGCGGTGAACTCGCCGGAGGCGTCGAGCAGCCGGACGAACGCGCCGCCGAGGACCTCCTGGCCCGAGCGGACCTTCCCGGCCAGCACGACCTGGTCGGTGTCGGCGACCTGCGCGCCGCCCTGCTGCGGTGCTCCGCATCCACTCATGTTCAAGCCCCCTGCTCGCTCGGGTTCTCCACCGGCACGCCGACGAGCGAGCCGTACTCGGTCCACGAACCGTCGTAGTTCTTCACGTTGTCCAGGCCCAGCAGCTCGTGCAGCACGAACCAGGTGTGCGAGGACCGCTCGCCGATGCGGCAGTAGGCGATCGTGTCCTTCGAGGTGTCCAGGCCGGCCTCGGTGTAGAGCTTCTGCAGCTCCTCGTCGGACTTGAAGGTGCCGTCCTCGTTGGCCGCCTTGCTCCACGGCACGTTGATGGCCGAGGGGATGTGGCCGGCGCGCTGCGCCGACTCCTGCGGCAGGTGGGCCGGCGCGACGAGCTTGCCGGCGAACTCGTCGGGCGAGCGCACGTCCACCAGGTTCTTGTCGCCGATCGCGTCGACGACCTCGTCGCGGAACGCGCGGATGGAGGTGTCCGGCTCCTTCGCCTGGTAGTTGGTCGCCGGGCGGTTCGGCTCCTCCTTGGTCAGCTGGCGGCCGTCCAGCTCCCACTTCTTGCGGCCGCCGTCGAGCAGCTTGACGTCGTCGTGGCCGTAGAGCTTGAAGTACCAGTACGCGTAGGCGGCGAACCAGTTGTTGTTGCCGCCGTAGAGGACCACCGTGTCGTCGTTGCCGATCCCCTTGGCCGACAGCAGCTCGCTGAAGTCCTCTCGGTTGACGAAGTCGCGCCGCACGTGGTCCTGGAGCTCGTTCTTCCAGTCCAGCTTGACGGCGCCCGGGATGTGGCCGCCGTCGTAGGCGGTGGTGTCCTCGTCGACCTCGGCGAACACGACACCGGGCGTGTTCAGGTTCTGTTCGGCCCAGTCCGCGGTGACCAGGACCTCTGCACGGCTCATCGAGTGACTCCTCTTTCGTTCGGATCGATCAATGGTTGTCGGGCAACGTTTCTGGTCGGCAGGAACCTGCGCGACAGCAGGTACGCCTGGCAGCCGAGGCAGTAGCCGAAGACCGCGTTGAGCAAGGCGGCGATGAGCGCGAACACGTTCGCGGCCATGCCGAGGGCGACCCACCCGGCCGCGTACCCGACCGCGGCCGCGAGGGCGAACGCGAACCCCACTGCCTGGGCGAACCGCACCGGCTCCGGTGCTTCCCGCTCGTCCTCGTCCAGCGATGCCAAGCGTGGCCGCACCGCCCCGCGGTACACCCGCCCCCACGGGTTCGCCCGCAGTCCGATGAACGCACACATCGCGAACAGCACCGTCTGCGCGGCCAGCACCCGCCAGCTCGTGGTCACCAGCCCGAACGCCAGGATCGCGCTCGTGATCCCCGCGCTGAACCGCACGCCTCGGGGGTCGAGCGTCTCCGGGGGCGAAGCGGGCATGGGGCCTCCTGGACGGCAACCGGGTTCGGCCTGTCCGGGCAGCGCTGCATCAGGCAAACGGACTGCATCGGGCGAGCGGGCTGCATCGGGGAACCGGACTCCCGGGCTGCACCGCACATCGGCCGCACCGCGTTCAGCGCCGGCCACCGGGGGGAACGAGCGCTGGTGTCGCGGCGCGGGGCGGACGCGGGCGGTTCGCCCGCGGCCGGCGGTGCGTCGAGCCGCAACACAGACTGCTGGCCGTGCGGCAGTGGTCCACCGCGCGTCGACGGGTCAGCAGCACTCGCATGGTCCGCAGACTACCGACCGAGTCGATCGCTCGGAAGGTTGTTCACCTGGTGGGACGGCAGCGGGACGACAGCGGGACGACAGTGGGACGGCAGCGGGGTCGCGGGGACGGACGGCCGCAGCGGGCGTTCACCGGGGGACGGCGAGTGGGCCCGCAGGTCACGGCAGGTGCGGCCGCAACGCCTCGGCCAGCTCGGCGCGCCGGGGCACTCCCGGAACCCGGAACAGCTCCGCACCGGCACCGTCGAGCACGAGCGTCGTCGGCGTGGTGTGCACCTGCAGCGGACTCGTCCATTCCGGGTGGTGGGTCAGGTCGACCTCCACGTGCCGCACGCCCGGCGTGTTCTGGGCGAACCTCTCCAGCAGCACGCGCGTGTGCCGGCACGGCGCGCAGAACGCGGTGGACAGCTGCAACAGCGTCACCGGGCTCTCGGCGTCGGCGCGTTCGGTCAGCACCCGCCGCAGGTCGGCGGGCAGCGCCTCCAGCAACGTTCCCTCCCCGTTCGAGCGGGTGCGGGCGGGGCGCACGCGGCCGCTGCGCAGCCGCCACGTCACCCCGCCGACACCCGTGATCACCAGTGCGGCCAGCAGCGCGCCGACCGCGACCACCCACGTGGCCATCCGCTCACCCCGCGGAGCCGTTCTGCATGTTGATGGTCACGTCCTCGGCCTTGCCCTCCATCACCAGGGCGCCGGGTTCGACCCGCAGCCCGGTCGGGGTGACGTCGAACGGCATCTGGGTGCCCGGGTCGATGGTCGTGGTGAACTGCTGCCGCAGCAGGTTCTTGAACACGCCCGGCAGTTGCAGGTCCGGCACGACGTCGTTCTTCAGCCCCAAGTCGCGGGGTTCGACGCGGATCTTGCCGTCCTCCAGCGTGAGCGCGGCGATCACGTGCACCTGCGACTGCTGGCCCGCGATGTCGATCGTGCCGTCCAACCGCACGCCTGTCACGTCCTGCCCGGTTCCCTCCTGGTTGCTGTCCTCACCGCTGGCGTTGGCGAGTTCCTCGTCGGAGACCGGGTTGATCGACAGGTCCGGGACGTCGATCATCCGGCCGACGTCACCTGCGAGCAGCCGCACCCGTCCGTCCACGTCGTCGACGGTCAGCTCTTCGGCGGATCCGTTGATCAGTTTCCGGGTGTCGACCCGCGCGTGGTGCAGGTTGGCGGAGATGCCCAGCTGCTGCAGCGGATCGGCGCGCACGCCTTCCGCGGAGACCTCGACGTTGCGGTAGTCCCCCTGGACGACCTGCGCGAGGAACGGGAACCCGTGGATGTGCACGTCCGGGTTGTGCTGCAGTTGCAGTTGGCTGCGCAGTTGTTGCGAGACCTTGCGCTCGGCGAAGGCCGCGGCGCCGAAGTCGGCGGCGACGAGCACCGCGAGCAGTACCACCAGAGAGATCGCGAGCTTCTTCACGCGTATCGGTCCGTTTCGTCGGGTCGGGCGGCGAACGTCCTCGGCGGTGCGCTGTCGCACCCGCCCTTGAGCCACGAGGGAAATGTCCCGTTCCTGGTCAGGGCCGCCGCGCTCGGGTCGTCCCACTGTAGAACCCGCCTGCACGGCACCGGCCCCAGCCGGGTGGTGACGCCGTTCACCCGGGTGCAGCGGCGGGCTCGCGGACGGCCCCGCACGCTGCGGCGGAAGCTGACCGCGGGACCGGCGCGCAGCGGTGACGTGCACGACTGTGATTCCTGCTGCGTGCGATGGGTTCGGGGCCGGTGCGTCCGCTATCCTTCGAGCGACCCGCCGGCAACGGGGCCGGAACCGAGACCGCCGCTGCAGGTGGTGGCCGCCCAGCCCGCGGCAGGGAGGTTCCCATGAGCCCGGAATTGTTGTGCCTCACCCGCGAGGCGAGCGCGGCCGACGTCCTGCCCGGTTTGGGGCTGCTGCCGCACCGGGCGCGGGTGTCCCCGCCGGACCCGCAGGCCGTGCTCTCACCCGGTGCGCACGACGTGGTCCTCGTCGACGCGCGCAAGGACATGGCGGATGCGCGCAACCTGTGCCGCCTGCTGTCGGCCGGCAGCGCGCCGGTGCTCGCCGTGGTCTCCGAGGGTGGTCTCGTCGCCGTGAACGGCGAGTGGGGGGTCGACGACATCCTCCTGCCGACGGCTGGTCCGGCGGAGATCGACGCCCGGCTGCGGCTGCTCGCCGCGCGCCGCGGAACTGCCGTTCGCGAGGACGGCACGATCGCGGCCGGCGACCTCGTCATCGAGGAGGCCACCTACACCGCCCGGTTGAAGGGGCGTGCGCTGGAGCTCACCTACAAGGAGTTCGAGCTGTTGAAGTTCTTCGCGCAGCACCCCGGCCGGGTGTTCACCCGGGCGCAGCTGCTGAAGGAGGTGTGGGGCTACGACTTCTTCGGCGGCACCCGCACGGTCGACGTGCACGTGCGGCGCCTGCGCGCCAAGCTCGGCCCCGAGCACAACGGCCTGATCGGCACGGTCCGCAGCGTCGGGTACAAGTTCATCCTCCCGCCCCGCGGCAGGGGAGCTGAGCGCGGCGGGGGAGCAGAGCGCGGCAGGCGCGAGAACGGGGTGATCGGCGCGGAGGAAACCGGCGAGACCGCGTCCCCGGACCGGGCGCCCGCCGCGGAGCGGCCCGATCGCGCTGCTGCGGAGCGGCCGGATCGCGCCGCCGCGGAGCGGCCGGATTGCACCGCCGCGCCCGCCGGGAGGTTCGGCGGGGCGACCGATCCGCGGGTGACCGATCCGCGGTAGCGGCGCGAGGACCGGCTGCCGCGGCCGATACGCGCACGTGCGGTCGCGGGTGCGCGCCGGTAGCGGGCGGCTCTGGGTAGTGTCCCGAGTGTGCAGCTGACGTGGCGGAATGGACTGGACAGCAACGAAGCGACCGCGGTCATGCGGTTGCTCGAGGAGACCGAGCAGCACGACGGCGTCGCCCCCGCCGGCGAGCACGTGCTGCTGCGGCTGAAGGCGCACCGGGACGTGGTCAGCCAGGTGGAACCGGTGCAGGGCGACGTGCGGTCGGAGCACTTCCTGGTGCACCGGGACGGGGCGCTCGCGGGCTACGCCCACCTGGACACCGAGCACGAGCTCGACGCCGGTGAACTGGTGGCGGAGTTCGCGACGCACCCCTGGCACCGGCAGGCCGGGGTGGGGAGGCGCTTGGTCGAGGCGCTGTTGAGCCGGGCGGATCTGCTCGTCGAGCCGAACGAGGCGGAGGACGACTCCGGCCGGCTGCGGGTGTGGTCGCACGGCCAGCTCCCGGGGGCGCAGCGGTTGGCCGAGCGCTACGGCTTCACCCGCGTGCGCGAGCTGTTGCGGATGGGGCGCGAACTCGACGACGGCGGGTTGCCCGAGGCTCCGCTGCCCGAGGGCGTGACCGTGCGCGGCTTCCGCGTCGGCTCGGACGAGCCGGAGCTGCTGCGGGTGAACCACCGCGCGTTCCGCTGGCATCCGGAGCAGGGCGGGATGGACGCCGAGGAGCTGGGCGCCAAGCAGCAGGAGGACTGGTTCGACCCGGCCGGTTTCCTGCTCGCCGAGGATTCCGCGGGCGCGTTGCTCGGTTTCCACTGGACGAAGGTGCACCCGGACGGGACCGGTGAGGTCTACGTGCTCGGCATCGATCCGGAAGCGCAGGGCAGCGGACTGGGCAAGGCGTTGACCATCGCGGGACTGCGCCATCTGCGGAACACCGGGTGCCCGCGGGTCATGTTGTACGTCGAGGGGGACAACGCCGCGGCCGTCCGGGTGTACGAGCGGCTCGGTTTCGAACGCTGGGACACGGACGTGCAGTTCGGGCGCTGACCGGGTTTTGCTGACCGGGTTTTGGCGACGGCCGGCTGCGGGACCCGGGTGCGGGAACCGGATGGCGCCGGCCGTCTGCGGCGGGACCTGGTTGCGGCAGCCTGGTCGCGGCGCTGCGGAACGACGCGAGCGGGTGCCGTGCCGCCCGTATGACTACTGTACGTACGTACATGTGCCCGTTTAGGCAGGAAAGTCAGTACTCGACTTACCGAAGAGCTCGTCCGTGGTGTGGCATTGCTTACTGAGCGTGCTTGTTCATTCATCGTTCACCTGGATGGCGGGAACGCGCTACTCCGACTGTCTAGTCTTCTCGGTGACTGTCCCGGGAAGGTGCGTCGAAGTCGCCTGCGGCGTCCCGCCGAAGCGGCGCCCGCTGAAGCGTCCCCGCCGAAGAGGCCGAGTGGAGGAAACAGGTGAAGACCAAGCGGACCAAGCGGTTCGTTCCGGCGTTCGCGCTCGCCGTCGCCGGCGCCCTGGCCGCGTCTTCCTGCGGCACCGACCAGAACGTGTCGCCGGAGGCTGCGCACCCGGCCTTGAAGCGCCTCGAGGTCCGGTGCGGTGAGCAGACCGTTTCCGCGGAGGGCTCCTCGGCGCAGAAGAACGCCATGGACATCGTCGCCCGCGACTACAGCATGAAATGCCCGGGCGAGGAGTTCAACTACACCAAGTCCGGCTCCGGCAAGGGGATCTCCGCGTTCGTCGGCGGGCAGATCGACTTCGGCGGTTCCGACGCGCCGCTGACCGCCGAGGAGTCCCAGATGGCGAAAGCGCGCTGCGGCGGCAACCCCGCGTGGAACATCCCGATGGTCTTCGGTCCGGTCGCGGTCAGCTACAACGTCCCCGGCGTCAACGACCTGACCCTCAACGCCGACCTCATCGCCGACATCTACCAGGGCGAGATCACCAACTGGAACGACCCGGCGATCAAGCAGCTCAACCCGGACGCGCAACTGCCGGACCTGACGATCAAGCCCTTCTTCCGCTCGGACGAGTCGGGTACCTCGCAGAACTTCCAGAAGTACCTCAACACCGCGACCGGCGGGGACTGGCAGGACACGGACAAGCAGTTCCGGCCCGGGCCGGGCGTCGGGCAGGGCCGCGACGGCAGCGACCAGGTCGCCCAGGCCGTGGACAGCACCGAGGGCGCGCTGACCTACGCCGAGTGGTCCTACCCGAAGAACCTCGGCCTGGACATCGCCAAGATCGACAGCGGCTCCGGGCCGGTCGAGCTCAACTCGCAGACGGTCGGCAGGGCCATCGACGCGGCCGAACTGGAAGGCCAGGGCAAGGACCTGCGGGTGAACCTCGACTCCCTCTACGGCAACTCCGACCCGGGCGTGTACCCGCTGGCGATGGCCACCTACGAGATCGCCTGCTCCGCCGGCTACGACCCGCAGACGGCCCAGGCGGTCAAGGCAGTGCTCAAGGTCGCCGCGAACGCCAACCCGCAGCAGCTCGAGGACGCCGGTTACGTCGCGCTGCCCGACAAGTTCAAGGAGAAGGTGATGGACTCGATCAACGCGATCAGCGCCTGAGGATCCCCGGTGCATCGCGTCCCGGGTGGACACAGTGCCGAACGCACGAGATGAGAGGCTCACGACAGCAGTGACCGACTCGACGACAGCCGAAAGTCGCCCTCAACCACCGAATTCCGGGGGCGGGGGCGGATCGGGGCACAGCACCGGACCGGAGGACCCCATTCCCTCCGCTGCATCCGCGGAAAGGTCGGTCGTTCGTCCCGGCGACCGGATCTTCTCCTCACTGGCGCGCACTGCCGGTGCGTTCGTGGTGGCGCTCATCGCCGCGATCGGGCTCTTCCTGATCATCCGGGCGGTTCCGTCGCTGCAGGAGAACCAGGTCAACTTCCTGTTCAGCCGGGAGTGGGACACCTCGGATCCGGACGACCTGAGCTTCGGCATCATCGACCTGCTGTGGATCACCGTCGCGAGCTCGCTGGTGGCGCTGGTCATCGCGATGCCGCTGGCCTTCTGCATCGCCCTGTTCCTGACCATGTACGCCCCGCGCAGCCTGGCGCGCCCGTTCGCGTACATCGTGGACCTGCTGGCCGCGGTGCCGTCGGTGATCTACGGCCTGTGGGGCGTCATGGTGCTCGCCCCGGTGATCAACCCGGCGGCGGCGTGGCTGAACAACAACCTCGGGTGGATCCCGATCTTCGCCGACGGCAACATCCCCGCCGACAGCGGCAAGAACGTGTTCACCGCCGGCATCGTGCTCGCCGTGATGATCCTGCCGATCATCACCGGCGTCACCCGCGAGGTGTTCCAGCGCACCCCGTCGCAGCAGATCGAGGGGGCGCTGGCGCTGGGCGCCACCAAGTGGGAAGTCGTGCGCACCACCGTGTGGCCGTTCGGCAAGAACGGCTTCATCGGCGGATCGATGCTCGGGCTCGGCCGCGCGCTCGGCGAAACCGTCGCCCTGACCATCGTGCTCAGCTTCACGTTCGAACCGCCGGGCTACAGCGTCTTCGACGGCGGTGCGACCTTCGCCTCGAAGATCGCGCTGGGATCGGCCGAGTTCCTCCACGACCTGCAGGTCGGTGCCTACATCTCGGCAGGACTGGTGCTGTTCGTGATCACGTTCGTGGTCAACGCGCTCGCCCGCTGGATCGAGGGCGGCAACTCGAAGGGGAACGAATGAGGACCGACACAGCGGACCTCGAGCAGCCCGCCGCGCCACCGGCGTTCCAGCGGATCAGCGTGGCGCGCAAGCTGAAGAACCACGCCGCCACCGCCGTGTTCGTCGCGGCGTTCGTCGTGGCCGTGATCCCGCTGCTGTGGGTGCTGTACACGCTGCTGGAACGCGGATTGCAGCCGATGCTCAGCCCCACCTGGTGGAACCACTCCTTCAACGGGCTGCTGCCCACGGAGTTCGGCGGTGGCATCTACCACGCGCTGATGGGTACCCTCCTGCAGGGCGGAGTCACCGCGCTGTTCAGCATTCCGCTGGGCATCATGGTCGCGATCTACCTCGTCGAGTACGGGGGGAACTCGCCGCTGGCGAGGGCGACGACGTTCATGGTGGACGTGCTCAGCGGGCTGCCGTCGATCGTCGCCGGGCTGTTCATCTACGCCCTGTGGATCACCACGCTGGGCTTCGAGCGCAGCGGGATCGCCGTGGCGATGTCGCTGGTGCTGCTGATGCTGCCCGTCGTCGTGCGCACCACCGAGAGCATGCTGCGCATCGTCCCCGACGAGCTGCGGGAGGCCTCCTACGCGCTCGGTGTGCCCAAGTGGAAGACGATCCTGCGGATCGTGCTGCCGACAGCGCTGTCCGGGATCCTCACCGGCGTGATGCTCGGCCTGGCACGCGTGCTCGGCGAGACCGCGCCGCTGCTCATCCTCGTCGGCTACTCCAGCGCGATCAACTTCAACCTGTTCAGCGGGGAAATGGCCTCGCTGCCGCTGACCATCTACATGGAACGCAGCACCGCCACCGCCGCCGGTGACGCCCGGATGTGGGGCGCTGCGCTGACCCTGGTGCTGGTCATCATGCTGATCAACCTCGTCGCGACGGTGCTGTCGAAGCTGCTCGCGGCGCGCACCAAATAGGACGGTTTACAGCCATGGCCAAACGAATCGACATCAAAGACCTGAACCTGTACTACGGCAAGTTCCACGCGGTGCAGGACGTGACCCTGCAGGTCCCGGCGCACAGCGTCACCGCGTTCATCGGACCGTCGGGGTGCGGCAAGTCGACCGTGCTGCGCTCGCTCAACCGGATGCACGAAGTGGTGCCCGGCGGACGCGTCGAGGGCAAGGTCGAGCTCGACGGCGAGGACGTCTACGGCCAGCACGTCGACCCGGTGCAGGTGCGCCGCACGATCGGCATGGTGTTCCAGCGGGCGAACCCGTTCCCCACCATGTCCATCCGGGACAACGTGGTCGCCGGCCTGAAGCTCGTCGGCGAGAAGCACAAGCGCAAGCTCGACGAGGTCGCCGAGCGCGCGCTGCGCGGCGCGAACCTGTGGGAGGAGGTCAAGGACCGGTTGAACAAGCCCGGTGGCGGCCTCTCCGGTGGGCAGCAGCAGCGGCTGTGCATCGCGCGGGCGATCGCCGTGCAACCGGACGTGCTGCTCATGGACGAGCCGTGCTCCGCGCTCGACCCCATTTCCACGCTGGCGATCGAGGACCTGATCGCGCGGCTGAAGCAGGACTACACGATCGGCATCGTCACGCACAACATGCAGCAGGCGGCGCGCGTCAGCGACCAGACCGCGTTCTTCAACCTGCGTGCCGTGGGTGAACCCGGCCAGCTCGTGGAGATGGACGAGACCGGCACGATCTTCTCGAACCCGTCGCAGAAGGCCACCGAGGACTACATCTCCGGCCGCTTCGGCTGACCGGGCGGTCCGCGCGTCACTCCCCGATGCCGGACTCCCCCGATGCCGGCCGCGTGCAGGTACCAGCTCGCGCGCGGGAGCCACTGCGCGGTCCAGCGCCAGTCGTCGTCGGGTGAGCTACATCCGGTCGGCGATGGCGGAGATGTGGGAGCTGGAGTCCTTCGGCGACAGCGCCGCCGCGCACACCCGCTCGAACGCGCGCAGGTACTCGGCCGTTTCCCGCGGTTTGTCCAGGAAGCGCGCGTTGACCGAGTCGCCGAGGTGCACCACCTGCGCGTCGTCCGGATCGGGGAAGGAGAACACCGAGATCCGGTCGGCCAGCAGCGGATGCGCCCCCGCGCGGAACGGCAGCACCTGGATCGTCACGTTGCGGCGGTAGCCGAGCAGCACGAGGTGCTCCAGCTGCTGGCGCATCACCGAACTGCCGCCGATGGTGCGGCGCAGCGCCGCCTCGTCGAGCACCGCCCACAGCTCGAGGGGGCTCTCACCGACGAGTCGCTGCTGCCGCGTCGTCGTGACCTCCAGCCGCTCGGCGACGGCCTGCTCGTCGAGCTGCTCCCGGTCGGCGGCCAGCAGTGCACGGCTGTACTCGGCGGTGCGCAGCAACTCCGGCAGCGGATCGGTGCCGTAGCAGCTCACCGCGCTGGCCGCCGTTTCCAGCCCGAGGTAGGTCTGCAACCCCGGCCGCAGCGCGGTGCTGGGGTAGTCCTGCCACCAGCCGCGCTCCTTCGAGCCCTGGGCGAGTTCGGTGAGCGCGTCCAGCTGTTGTTCGGCCACGCCGTAGAACTCGGCCATGAGGCGCACGTCGGAGGTGCGCACGGGCACGCGGCCGAGTTCGATCTGGCTGATCTTGCCCTGCGAGCAGTCCAGTTGGCCGGCGACTTCCCGGTGGGTGCGACCCGCCGCTTCCCGCAGGCGTCGCAGCTCGTTGCCGAGGCGGCGGCGCTGGACGGTCGGACTGCTACCCACGTGCGGGCCCTCCGCGCCGGGCGGCTGCTTGGCGGATGTTCACGGCACGGAAGGATCGCACAGCCCGGACCCGCAGGGCGAGTGACGTGACTGAGTATTAATACAACGCCTCCAGGCATCGCTGCGCCGCGCTCGGCGCAGCGCCGGCCGGCTCACCGTTCCGCGCTGCGCAGCGGCCCGACCGGTGCACGCGCCGAGGAGCCTCAGCCCGTGGGCATCTTCCCGGTGACGATGAACACCACGCGCCGCGCCACGGACACGGCGTGGTCGGCGAAGCGTTCGTAGAACCGCCCCAGCAGCGTCACGTCCACCGCTGCGGAGACGCCGTGCGACCACTCCGAGCCCGTCATCATGGTGAACAGGTGCCGGTGGAGGTCGTCCATCTCGTCGTCATCGGCTTCCATGCCCTGGGCGGCGTCCACGTCCTGGGTCTGCACCAGGCTGTTCACGTGCTCGGCCAGCTTCACCGCGATGCGCCCCATGTCGGAGAAGTACGGGCGCACGTCCGCCGGGAGCACCTCGTTCGGGTGGCGGCGGCGTGCGGTCTTGGCCACGTGCAGCGCGAGGTCCCCCATGCGTTCCAGGTCCTCCGCGGCGTGGATCGTGGAGATCACGGTGCGGAGGTCGCTGGCCACCGGCGCCTGCAGGGCGAGCAGCCCGAAGGCGTGCTCCTCGGCGCGCGCACGGGCGTCGTCGACCTTCGCGTCGTCCTCGATGACCTGCTCAGCCAGGCTGAGATCGGTCTCCAGGAGTGCTCTCGTGGCACGTTCCATCGCGGTGCCGACCATGCTCGACATGGTGGCGAGTTCCTCGGCGAGCTTGCCGAGTTGTTCCTGGTAGGCCTCACGCATATGTCCAGCTTACTGTGCCGTGGAATCGAACAGGTGCACCGCGGTGAACGGTGCGTGAACGATGCTCTCCTGTGAAGTGTCCCAAACTGGGAGGTTCGGATCCACGTAATTCGAACGAGGGTCACTCGTTCAGGGGTAGGGCGATCACTGCTCGTCACGGGATGTGGGGGTGTTCTCCACGGGCCGTGGTCGGTTCACCCGCCCCGGGCCGATCGGCTCCGCCCCGGAACGCTACGGCCTCGCTGCGTGAACCATCCGTGGCTCCCCGCTGTTTCGCTGTCCGGGGCGGGCGGGGCAGCTGGGAAGCGCCCGAGGTTCTCCCACCCGACCCGCGACGCCGGCCAACCCGCGGACCCCCTAAACCAGGGCCACCACGAGCAGGACGAGCACAACGGCGGCCACCGCGGCCGCCGCGACGAGCACGTGGGTGCGGCGCTTGCGGCGTTGCTTCTTGCGCTCCACGCGGGAGGTGCCGTCCTGGCCCTCGACGAAGTCGAACGGCATGTCCTTGCCGAGCTCGGGTTCGGAGCCCTTGCGGCGCAGCCACTTGAACTTGTTGCGCCGGGCCTCCTCCTCCCGCGCGATCTCGTCGTGCACCGCGGAGAACCGGGCGAGCGTCGCGTCGATCTCCTCGACCTCGCGCTCCTCGTCCTCCCCGTCGGCGTACTCGTCCCCGGCGTACTCGTCACCGGGGTCGAACGCGGCGAAGTCCGGTACGTACTCGACGGAGTCCTCCAGCAGGGAAGCGTCCTGCTCCGGCTCGTCGTAGGGGTCGACGGTGCCGTTGAGGGCGGTCTGCTGGCCGTTCAGCGGGCTGTGCTGCGCCGTCGTCTCGACCGCGGTGGGTTGCTGCGCCGCAGGAGCCTGCTGGGTTGCAGGAGCCTGCTGGGGTGCGGGGGCCACGCGCGGGGGCGCGGGCGGTGCCGACGGGGCGCGGGTGCTCTCCGAGCCCTCCGGTGCGGGGACCGGGACGTGCTGCTTCGTCGGCGCGTCCGCGTCCGGGCGTGACGCTGTGCCCGCCCCGCTGCCCAGCGCCTGCGTGATCCGCGTGGCCGGTTGCGGATCGGCGGCGGGCCCGGCCGGTGTCCGGTGGCCGTTCTGCTGGGCGCCTCCGACCGGGGCGGCCGGAGACGGTGCTGCGGAAGCGGAGTTCGCCGCGTTCGGTCCTGCCTGCTGAGCGGGACCGGCGGGAGCCTGCGGGCCGGATCGCGGCGGGTGCCACCCGTTGTTGCCGCCGGGGTGGCCGGGCGGTTGCGGCTGGGCCTGCGGGGGTTGCGGAGGAGCCGCGGACGCGCCCTGCGGCGGTTGCCCGCTGGGTCCTGCGGGCCACTGCGGATGTCCGTTGCTCTGCGGAGCGGAAGCGGGCGGCGTCGGTGGTCGCTGCGGGAAGGCGCCTTCCGGCGCAGCACTGCCGGCCGGGACCTGCCCGGTGTTCCGCGGTGGCTGCGGTGCCTGCGGCGAGGCAGCTCCTCCTGGCTGCGCGGTACTACCCCCCTGCGGGGAGGCGGCCCCGCCCTGCGGGGCGCCGCCCAGCGGTGTCCCGTTCGTCCCGGGTTGCCGGCCGTTGCGTTGTGCGTGGGGCCGCTCGGGTGCTGCGAAACCGTTCGGGCCGGGCGCGGGGAAGTTCGGGGCCGAACCGTTGGGCGCCGAACCGTTGGGGGCCGAACCGTTCGGCGTGTAGCCGTTCGGGGCCGAACCGTTCGATGCCGGCGCGGAGCCGTTGCGGCCGGCCTCCGGCCGTGCGGGCCAGGCCGCGGAGGGATCGGCGGGTGCGGCGCCGTTCGGGCGGGCCGCGGGAGCTCCGCGCGCCGGCGGCTGCGGTGCGCCGGGGCTGGCCCGCGGCGGTTGCGCGGGCCCCTGGCCGGCGGACTGCGATCCGTTCGGGGCGGGTTGCTCTGATTCGGCGCGCCGCCGGTGCGCGCTCGTCTCCTGGGGAGCCTTGCCGTGCTTGGACAGCAGGTCGATGACGTGGGTCCCGCTGGTTCCCTCCTCGTCGGCGGCGCGACGACGTCTGCGGCCGCCGTTCGGGTCTGCTTCCGAACCGTTCCGGTCCTGGGAAGAACCGTCGTCATCGGTCGGGCGGGAGCCCCGGTGCTCGAGCTCGACATGCCGGGGATCGTGCGGCACCAGATGTCCCTCCCAATGCGTACGTCTCGACTGCCATGTGACGTGCGTGCAACCGCAACGTTATCCGAACGCGGCCGCCATCCCCCGACAGATATCGACCGGCGTCATCGAAATAGTACGGCGGTTCGTCCAAACTGACGATACCGACGACAACTTATTCACAACCAGTGTGCGACGCGGCTGTCCTGCTAGTCCAATTTGGTGTATCGCTTTCGGACGAAAGCAGGAGGGTAACCGTGCTTCGCAGCGTGTTGCGATGAGCTGATCGCGCTCAGTAGTCGGTGTTCGGGCGCGGGCCGGCCGCACGGCGTCCCGCGGCCATGCCCGCCAATCGCACCTCCTTGCCGCAGCGGTACGCCACCGCGTTCCGTCCGGCCTGCTTCGCCGCGTACAGCAAGGCATCGGCGCTGATCAGCTGTTGCTCCGCGGACGGCGGCGCGGACTGGCCCGCGGTGCGCTCGTGGGCCAATCCGATGCTGATCGTGACACGCAACCCCGCCACCAACCGCGTCCAGGGGTGCTTTTCCATCCGTGCGCGGGCCTGTTCGCAGACCGACACGGCCGTCGTCGGTTCGATGTCCGGCAGGACCAGGACGAACTCCTCGCCGCCGTAGCGCGCGCAGAACCCTTCCCCGGGCAGCGCCTGTTGCAGCAGCTCGACGACGTCCTGCAGCACGCGGTCGCCGAGCACGTGCCCGTGCGTGTCGTTGACCTGCTTGAACCAGTCCAGATCGACCAGAGCCAGGGCGAGCCCCGAGCCGGACCCGCCGGTGTGCTCCGAGAGCATGTCGGCGAGCCGCTCGTGGAGGTAGCGGCGGTTGTAGCTCGCGGTGAGGCTGTCGCGCCTGCTCTGCTCGCGGGCTTCGGCCCGCTCCCTGCGCAGCCGGTTCACTTCGTGCCGGAGCTGGTCCGGCACCTGCACCGTCTCCGTGGTCGACATGAGGTCGTGCGCGGAGCGCAGGTGGTGGTAGGCCTGCCGCCACTGTCCCCGCGCCGCGAGTAACCGCGCTATCGACTCGTGCAGCTCGGCCATGCCGGTGTTGCCGGAGCTCTCGCGGCCGGCGCGGCTTCCGGGGGGTGGCGCTGCGGACGCGCCTTCGCGGACCGGTTCCGAACCGGCGAACCCGTGGCGCAGCCCGGCCATCGCTCTCACCTCCCGTCCGTGATGTCGTCGCTTGGGACGGATCGCTTGAGCCAACGGATCCGAGTGCGTCTCGAATTCGCTCTTCCGGCTGAGCGAGTGCGCTCGGGTGTGCGCACATCCGTCCAACTCCCCGCAGGTGTACCGTCGCCGAGTCCTGGGCAAAACCGCTGCCCGCGCACCCCGCCCACCCGGATGAGCGCTGCTGCTGTGTTTTCCGTCACCCTCGCTGGTTTTCGGGTGGCGCGGAGGGCGGGAAATTCCGAATCAACCGGAAAGCGGCATAACGGAAAAAGCGGCCTCACCGGGAGAACGGGGCCTCACCGGGAGAAAGGCGCCTCACCGGGAGAACGGGGCCTCACCGGGAGCACGGGGCGAACCCGTACAGGGAGCCTTCCAGCACGACCAGGTGCTGCGAACCGATCTGCCGCGTCTGGACGACACCGCCGCGGCGCGTGGTGACTTCGACCCCCACCACCCACACCGCACCGCGCGGCTCGATCCCGTCCGCGGTGAACTGCGGATCGCGGCGCAGCGTCGACCACGCCGGGTCGAACTCGACGGTGCTCCCACCGAGATCGCAGCCCCCCAGGGGGAAGTCCGGATGCTGGGTGCGGCGGAAGAAATCGCGCTGCGCGTCGGGGCCTTCGCGGGCCGCGGTGTCGTTCGCGGCGAAGTACCGTTTGGACAGTCGCAACGGTTCGGAGTCGTGACCGGTCGAACACCCCGCCATCACGAGCACGAGCGGAACCAGACCGCAGAGGACACCGCGAAACCCGCGGTGTCCGGAGCCGGTTTCGTCGCGCATGGCGATCAACCGCCGCTGTGGTCCATTTCGGCGCCCGCCGGAACGCTGGGGTCGTCCGGATCGTCCAGCCAACCTTCCGGCAGCACGACGGAGCTCGCCGAACCCTGACGACCCCGCGGGCCCTCCGCCTCCGCTGGGAAGGGCAGGCTCGGGTCCAACCGGGCCAGCAGGTCGTCGAGCTCCGACAGGCGCGAGACCATGCCGAACTGCCGGCGCAGCTGCGAACCGACCGGGAACCCGCGCAGGTACTGCGACACGTGCTTGCGGAGATCGCGCAGGCCGGCGTCCTCGCCCATCTCCTCGGCCAGCAGTTGCCCGTGCCTGCGGATGAGCGATGCGATCTCGCCGAGCGCGGGCGGCTCCGGGACCGGCTCCCCGGCGAACGCCGCCTGCAGATCGCGGAACAACCAGGGCCGGCCCATGCAGCCGCGCCCGACGACCACCCCGGCGCAGCCCGTCTCCGACATCATCCGCAGCGCGTCCGAAGCGCGGAAGACGTCGCCGTTGCCCAGGACGGGGATGTTCGGCACGTGCTCGACCAGGCGGGCGATCGCCTGCCAGTCCGCGGTGCCGGAGTAGCGCTGCGCCGCGGTCCGCCCGTGCAGGGCGACCGCCGCAGCACCGCTGTCGGCGGCGATCCGGCCCGCGTCGAGGTGCGTGACGTGCTCGTCGTCGATGCCGACCCGGAACTTCACCGTCACCGGGACGCCCGCGGGCTCGGCCGCGCGCACCGCCGCGCCCACGATGTCGCCGAACAGGCGGCGCTTGTACGGCAGCGCCGAACCGCCGCCCAGGCAGGTCACCTTCGGAACCGGGCAACCGAAGTTCATGTCCACGTGGTCGGCCAGGTCCTCGTCGACGACCATCCGCACCGCGTCGTACATCGTGGCGGGGTCGACACCGTAGAGCTGCAACGATCGCGGGTGCTCCCGCTCGTCGAACCGGATCATCCGCATCGTCTTGGGGTGGCGTTCGACCAGCGCCCGCGAGGTGATCATCTCGCAGACGTACAACCCCGCCCCGTACTCCCGGCACAGCCGGCGGAACGGTGCGTTCGTGACCCCGGCCATCGGCGCGAGCACCACCGGGGGATCGACGGTGTGCGCACCGATGCGCAGCGGCGCGACTGCTGCCGGAGCCGCTGCCGGAGCCGCTGCCGGAGCCGCTGCCGGGGCCACCGCTGCAGGCGTCGGATCGAGCGCGGTCATCACCGGCCATTGTCCCCGATGCGACCGCCGAGCACTGCCCAGGCCCGGCCCGCGTGGGCCCCGGCCGCGCTACCTGGCGGGTGCGGAACAGCGGCTGCCGGACCGGTCCGCCGCGAGCTTCGCGACCAGCAGCATGCCGAGCGCGGCCACGACCCCGCCGAGCAGGAACCCGCCGAGCACGTCGTGCGGGTAGTGCACCCCGATGAAGATCCGCGTGAAGCCCTCGAACAGGGCGAGCAGGACGGCGGGGACGGTCGCGGACCGCCAGGCGATGGCCAGCGCGACCGCGGCAGCGGCGGCGATCGTGGAGTGGTTGCTGGGAAAGGACCAGTCACCGACGTCGGGGCAGTCGGCGAGGCTCGGTAACACGTTCGGCACGGCGCGGCACGGGCGTTCCTGGCTGAGGAGGCTCTTCAGCGTCTCGCTGACCCCGTAGGCCAGCGCGGTCACCGCGGGCGCCGCCGCGGCCAGCGCGAGGTCCCGGTGGCCGTTGCGCCGCACGCGCCACAGGTTCACCAGCATCAGCAGTCCGAGCAGGAGGATCACCGCCGAGGTCGCCGTCTCGAGCGCGTCCTGCAACCAAGCCGGTGTGCTGTGCGCGAACCCGGTGATCACGCGGTAGCCGTCGACGCTGATGTCCGGCACGTCGCCCACTTCGCCGGGGGCCTCGCCGCTGGCCGCCACGTGATCCATCCGGTCCTCCCGCTTCGTTCACCTGCCCGTTGTTGACAGTACGCATTGTCGGTGCGGTGCTGAGGTGCCGGTCGCGCGGGTGGGCGGGCGCCGGGTTTCCGCGCGCTCGCGTGTGCGCGTTCCGTGCCGGGAGGTAGCGTGTCGCCGCCCGGTTCCTCCAGCTGCCCCCAACCGCTCGCCCCCAGCAGGCGAGCCAGTTTGCAACACTCCTCGAGGAGGCCCAGTGCACGGGATGCGGGACGTGGTCCGAGCGGCCGAGGACGCCCTGCCGGACGTCCTCGCGGACGTGCAGCGCCTGGTCGAACGGGAAACGCCCAGCCGCGAGCTGGAAGCGCTGGACAGGGGGCTGGCCGAGCACGAGGCCCTGCTGGCCGAGCGGCTCGGGCAGCCGGCGGCCCGCACCCGGCACGACGGGGGCGAACGCGGCGACGTGCTCGATCTGACCTACCCCGGCACCGCGCCCGGCCGGGTGCTGCTGCTGTGCCACTACGACACGGTGTGGCCGACCGGCACGCTCGCGGAATGGCCGTTCCGGCTGGACGGCGACCGCGCCACCGGTCCCGGGTGCCTGGACATGAAGATCGGCACGGTCCACGGCGTCTGGGCACTGGCGCTGCTGCGCGAGCTGGGTGTTCCGCACCCGTCAGCGCGGCTGCTGCTCACCGGGGACGAGGAGATCGGCAGTGACGCGTCGCGGGAGCACATCGAACGCGCCTGCGTGGCCGTCGACAGCACGCTCGTGCTCGAACCGGGGCGCGCCGGCACGGTGAAGACCCACCGCAAGGGCCTCGGCATGTTCGAGGTGACCACTCGCGGTGTCGAGGCGCACGCCGGACTGGACCCCACGGCCGGAGCCAGCGCGGTGCACGCCCTGGCCGAGCTCGTCCCGCGGATCACCGCCCTGGCCGATCCGGAGTCGGGCACGACCCTCAACGTCGGCCGCATCGAGGGCGGAACCGGCCGCAACGTCGTGGCCGGGCGGGCCAGCTGCGAGATCGACGTCCGCATCCAGGATCCGGACGAGCGGGCGCGCATCGACGCCGGGCTGGCGGCGCTGCACGCGGCCGACCCGCGGGTGGGTGTGCAGGTCACCGGCGGGTGGAACCGTCCGCCGATGAACCCCAACCCGCCTTCGCGGGAGCTGTTCGCCACGGCCGAGGAAGTCGCCGCGGAACTCGGACAACCGCTGGAGGGCGTCGCCGTCGGCGGCGTCAGCGACGCCAACTTCGTCTCCGCGCTCGGCCGTCCCGTGCTGGACGGGCTCGGCGGCGCCGGGGCGGGGCCGCACTCGCGCGGCGAGCACTTCGAACCCGGGCGCTCGCCGGGGCGGATCGCTCTGCTGGCCGGGATCCTCGCGCGGATCGGCGCAGCCGGCGGGGACTGAGGCCGTGGGCGCACGGGCCGGCCGGACACGAAGGAACCGGCGCCGGTGCGGTACCGACGCCGGTTCTCCTGCGGGTGGTTCAGCGCACCGCTTGGGTGGCTCTGGAGGAGATCTTCGCGACGAACTTCTCCAACGGACCCTGGCCGTACCAGCGTTGCCACAGCACCGCGAACAGCACGCTGCCGGCGAGGAACAGCACGGCGTTGAGCGCGGTGTTGTTCGGCTCGCCGCCCCAGATCAGCTGCATCACGACGAGGTGGCCGACGTAGCAGGTCAGCGAGATCGCCCCGACCGAGGCGAACGACTTCATGTACTGGGCCGCGTAGGGCTGCAACCACAGGCACGCCCCGATCACCAGCAACGAGAGCCCGACACCGCCGGCCCCGTCGAACGAGGTGCCCGTGTGCGCGTAGGGCAGCAGCAGCCAGGCGGGCGTGTCGGTCGGCGGCGTGCCGTGGATCCGGAACAGGTTCAGCTGCAGGAACTCCTCCACCGGGATCCCGTCGAAGTCGGCGTAGGACTGGATCGCGGAGTAGACGCGCTCGGCCCCGCCGAACGCGTACATCGTCAACCAGGAGGAACCGTAGGCGACGGCGGCGAGCACGGCACCGCCGATGGTGGCGCGGCGCGCGACCTTGAGCGAGGTGAGGTCGAGCCGGCCCAGCGCCATGCCGGCGAGGACGTAGCCGATCCAGATGAAGGTGGGGAACACGCCGGTCAGCAGCAGCGTCGCGACGAAGTTCCCGACTCCGCTCAGCGACGTGAGCATGTTGAAGTCGAGGTCGTTGAGCGGTGTTTCCATCAGCGTCTTCGGGAAGTAGGCGCTGCGGATCCACCACGAGATGATCGGTGCGAACACGATCATGAATCCGGCCAGCAGGCCCAGGCTGCCCGCGCGCATCCGCAGGAACGGCAGCGAGAGCAGGAAGAATCCGCCGTAGTAGGTGAGGATGACCCACACCGGCACGATGAAGACCAGGTTCATGAGCAGGCCGAGCGCGAGCATCAGCACGGCGCGGGAGCCGATCCGGACGAGCGCCTTGCGCCAGCTGCGGCCGACCGCCGGTTGCCTGCTGCCGGACATGATGGCGATCGAGATGCCCGCGAGCACGGCGAAGAGGATCGCCGCCCGGCCGTGGAACGGCAGGAACGCCCACGAGTGCGGGTGGTCGTAGTCGGTGGGGCCGACGTGCGAGGCGAACATGCCGAGGATGGCGATCGCGCGCGCGAAGTCGATACCGACCAGCCGGGCGGCGGAGCCCGCGGCCTGCTTGGCTTTTTCGCCGGTCCCGGAGGGTTTGGCGCCCGAGCTGGCGTCGTTCGCCTGCGGCCGGGCCTGGGACTCCTCCGCTGACGGGGACGAGCCGTCCCGCGCCGCGGCTTCCTTCGGAGCGCTCACTGGTTCTGTCGAACTCATATTCCCGTCTGATCCTGACTGTGCGTCGCTGCTTGGCACATTGTCACCGATCGGCCTACTAGCCCTTTGTCACGGTGGCGGTTCTTCAACGTTGCGTCACCCCGCGTCATCGAACGATCGGCCGGTCTCATTCGGAAGTGTGAGGAGCCTGCGAGGATGTCGCGATTTCGACACGTTGAGCAAACCAGATGCGGGAGACGCTCCGTAACGCGGGGCGGCCACGTACGGTCCGTCGGTATCTCCCCAGATGCCCATCGTGCCGGAACGGCGCGCGTGATCGCACCGATCCCGGTTGCGGCGGTGCGCACACGTCCCGCTCGTGCCCTCGTGATCAGATCATCCCTCGTGATCAGATTACGGAGTGCACCGCTTCGGCGCACGCACCGGGGCCGGCGGGATCGACTCAGCACACGTTCGGTCGAGGCGGCCGAAGTCGTGCTCGGGCCACGAGCTTCGTTCGACCGGGAAGCCGCGTTCGATGGGAAGCCGCGTGTCGACCGGCGACATGAAACGACCCCGGCCACTGACCGGGGTCGCAGCCGCTCACCAGCGGCGAGACGCGTCACACGGGCGCACGGGCGAAGGTGCGCGGGCGATGCCGGCACCGGCCCGTGCGGGCGCCGCGTTCAGCGGGTCGTTCAGCGGGCGACGACGTTGACCGCCTGCGGACCCTTCGGGGTCTGGCTGATCTCGAACTCGACCTGCTGGTTCTCCTCGAGGGTACGGAAGCCCGAACCCTGGATCTCCGAGTAGTGGACGAACACGTCCTGCTCACCCTCGCGGGCGATGAAGCCGAAGCCCTTCTCCGCGCTGAACCACTTCACGGTGCCGGTAGTCATGATGCTTCCTCGATCTTTCGACAGTGCTTGCTGTCTCGGCCGCGCTGTACGGCCGAGGGTCGGTCCTGCGACGACGAGGTCTCCGGCTTGCCCAGCAAGAAGAAACGCAACGGCGCCCGCAACGACGTTCTTTGCGAGCGTGGTGATACACGAACACAAAAACTTCAGACCTGGGGGCAGTGTACTCCACGCAGCGCCGCGCAGCGACCACCTTGGCCCTGATCGGTGACACCAGCCACCCGAGGCGCCGGTTCGCCGCTGCCCGAGCCGCCGAACTCCTCGAAGAGCTCGAAGACCTCGCCGACCTGGAAACAGCCCGTGAACGCCTCGCCGCGATCGACTCAGGCGAAGAACAGCCAGCCCCGTTCGTGCGCCGTACCCAGCGCCGGAGTGCCTGAGGACCCCTTATTCGGACTGGTGGGACCGCGCTCGACGGGCGGCGCGGGCGGTGCCGAACTTCGACAAGTCGCTCTCGGCCGGGCGGCCCCAGACCACCACCACTTTGAGGGTCGTTTCGCCCGTGTTGCGCACGTCGTGCTCCGAACCGACGGGGGCGAGCACGGCGTCACCGGGTCCGAGTTCGTGGGTTCGCTCGTCGACGCGCATCGCGGCGGTGCCTTCGACGACGAGGTAGAGCTCCTCCAGCGGCTCGTCCTCGTGGTGGGCGTGCACGCCTTCGGCGCCACCGGGCGGCAGCTCCCACATGTGCACGGCCACCGGAAGGCGCGCCTCCTCGAGGAAGTACCATTGCACCCTGGTCAGTGCGGTTCCGCCGTGCATGTCGTAGTCGAACGCCGTGCTTCCTGCGCGTTCCAGCATCGAAACCCTCCTGAGCGCGCCGGGCCGTGATCAGTTCCGAGCGTCAAGCCTCGAAGGTAGACCGCACCGGGTTCGAGCTCAATTTCCTCGCGGCCCAACTCCTGGCGCGCCCCGATTCACCCCGGGGCGACGTGTGGATGCTCCGCTCTCAGGCAAGACCTGGGGAGGTCTCGGGGGCTGCTGCGCCGTGGACGACCGCGAGGCGCTCGAAGCGCTCGTCACGCCGCAAGCCGGCAGCGGAGCCGGTCCGGCACCGGTACGCTGCGAGACCCCGAGGGGAACGCCCGTTTTTTCGAGGAGGAACGACAATGAGCATTTCCTACACCGCAGTGGCCACCTCGACCGGCGGTGGCCGGGAAGGGCAGGTGTACTCGTCGGACGGCCAGATCAAGCAGCCGGTGCGGCAGCCGAAGGCGATGGGCGGCGACGGCGAGGGCACCAACCCCGAGCAGCTGTTCGCGGCGGCCTACGCCGCGTGCTTCAACGGCGCGATGCGGGTGGCGGCCAAGAACAGCGATGCCACGGTCCCCGACGGGACGACGATCGACGCGGAGGTCGGCATCGGGCCGGACCAGACCAGCTTCGGCCTCGCCGTGACCCTGATCGGCCACTTCCCGGGACTGGAGCAGGAGGCCGCCGACGACCTCATGCACCAGGCCCACCAGCTCTGCCCGTACTCGAAGGCGACGAGCGGCAACATCGAGGTCACGCTCCGGGCGACCGTGTGAGCTCCACCCGGCGGTCCCGACGGGATCCCGAACCCGCGGCCCGGTCCGGAGCGGTCGACGGTCCGGGCGTGCGGGGTGCCCCGAGCGGTACTGCGGTGGCACCCCGCACCGAACCCCGCGGGGAGCTGTTCGGGCTGTGCCGGCTCCCGCGGGCAACGGAGGCTCCCGCGGGCAACGGTTCGAGTCCGAGCGCGCCCGCCTCAGCACCGCGCGTCCGGAGCAGTTCAACCGCAGCACCGCGCATCCGGAGCAGTTCAACCGCGCGCTGCTCGACTTCCTGAGCTGAGCGGCCGCGAGACTCCGGCGCGGTGCCTCACGCGGCCGGGCGGAAGTGGTAGGTCTCGCCGTGGCTGAGGTAGTGGAACTCGGCCGAGGTCTGCGCGGTGCTCGCGGCCTGCTTGATGTCGTCCATTCCGGACCGGAACACCGAGTAGTCGTTGTAGTGGATGGGTACGGCGTGGCGCGGGTGGACGATCTCCACGGCGCGCACGGCTTGCTCTCCCGTCATCGTGACCACCGTGCCCAGCAGGGTCGTCCCGCCGGCGTGCACCAGCGCCAGGTCGATGCCGGGGTAGCGCTGCGGGATGTCGTGCAGCCGGTCGTGCAGCAACGTGTCACCGCTGATGTAGAGGCGGAAGCGTTCCTCCTGCCCGCGGCCGAAGTCCAGCACGCTGCCCATGGTCGGCGGCAGCATGCCCGCCACGATGTCGGGGTCGTGCTTGGCCGGCATCGCGGTGACGCGCACCGCGTTCTCCCCCTTGGTCACGCTTCGGGACTGCCAGGTGTCCAGCGCGCACCCCTGGGTGAAGCCTTGCTCGCTCAGCAGTCCCACGGCGTGTTCGGTGGTGATGATGGGCACGTCCGCGGGCAGCTGCGCGGCGGCCACGTCGTCGAAGTGGTCGCCGTGGTGGTGCGAGAGCACGATGAAGTCCAGCGGCGGCAGGTCGGCGATCTGGCACGCCGGCTCGACCTCGCGGCGGGCGTACATGCCGTGCCCGAGGTGCACGTGGTCACCGGCGTGCAGGAACGTCGGATCGGTGAGGATCGTGAAGCCGCCGTAGCGGATCAGCGTGGTCGCGTTGCCGATGAAGTACACGCTGCCCTCGGTGAGATCTCCGGGACCGTCCGCCGGCAACGTCAACGAAGTAGTCATGTCCGATCACCTCCGCACCTCATGCTGCGATGACGCCCACGTCGGTCCGCTCGCGCAGCACCTCTTCCGCGGCCGCCCACGGCATCGGTTCCGGCACGGGGTAGCGGTGCCGCACCCGGGCGAGATCGCGGTGGGCGCGGGCGAACACGGCGAAGTCCCGCGGGAAGGCGTGGCGGTCGACGCCCGGCATCGAGCCGAGCTTGTTGGCGCGGCGCAACAACTCGCGCCACTCGTCCACGGGGGCCAGGCCGATCGAGTCCGCCCCGTGCGAGAAGAGCATCAGGCGGATCTCGTCGAAGTCCCCGGTCTGGTCGAGGTACTCGTGCGCCGCGCTCAGCGAACCGCGCGTGCCGAACGCCAACCAGAACGGCACCGACCCCGTGCGAACGGTCAGCAGCGGATCGAGCAGCAGGAAGCAGTCCAGCAGCATGCGCTGGTTCGGAACTCCGCGGCGCCGGTGCCATTCGCGGTAGACGTCGGCGACGGCGGGGCTGAGCTCGTTCGGGCCGTCGAAGCTGACCCGCCGCAACTGCCCGCCCAACCGGTGCACCTCGTTCGAGAGTTCGCCGCTCCAGGCAGGATCGAAACCCCACTCGGCCTCGGGGCGTGCGCGGTCGGCGGGTGGAGGCTGCCACCGGCGCCGCGAAGCGCCGTGCTCGCGCAGCAGGTCCGCTACCCGAGGCCCGCCGTGGTGGTACTCCTCGGCTGTGGCACCGCCGAAGGCGCCGAACTGGAAGAAGTGCCGGTCGGCGACCTGCGTCACCGGCCACTGCATTTCGCACTCCACGCTGACGACCACTCCGCCGGGCGCGAGCCTTTCGGCCAGAAAACGCTGGTACGCCGCCGGAAACTGCTGCCACTTGAGCCGGAAGTACGACATGCCGCCGATCATCAACCGGTCCTGGTTCGGATCGTGCATGTGGTGCAGCGCCAAGTCCGGATTGGACTCCAGCAGCGCCTCGGCCGGTTCCGTCCCCGCGCGCATTTCCGCCTCCGGGTCGTCCCGGTCCACACCGCGGCGGCGCACGGGTACCAGCAGGGTCTGCGGCAACCACGGAGCGCCGACGGCGGCGGCGAGGTGGATCGCGGCGCCGTTCGCGGATCCCGCGAAGACCACGTCGTAGCGCTGTTTCGGGTAGTGCTCGACCACCCACCGCGCCAACAGGTCGGAGTCCACTTCACCCGTGCTGCCGCGGGGCACGGCCTCGCCCACGCCGCTCGCGGTGTAGAGCGCTTCGGCCGGCCGTCTCGGCAACTTGTTCGCCCCGCCCAGCAGCACCGAGACCGGGAGCTCGAGGCTCGGGGGCAGCTGACCGAGCATCGGCACCTCGCGCCCCGCCAAGTGCCGGGCCAGGGCGCGCAGCATCCCGGTGGCCGAATCGAAGGAGGCCGCTGCGCGCCCGGGCTTCATGCCGCCCTCCTTCATGCTGACCTCGCGGTGGTGAAGCGCTCGAGCGTCCGCGCCAGGCCGGCGGGATCCGCGAACGGCACCATGTGCCCCGCCCCCGGCCAGACGACGAGTTCGCCCCGCACCAGCAATCGGGTGACCTCCTCGGCCCACGGCTGCGGAACCATCCGGTCGTGCTCGCCGCGCACCACCAGAACCGGAACCCGCACCTGCGGCAGGGCGTCCTCCACCTCGTCGGTGAGCGCACCGCGGAAGGCCTGCCACACCCGGCGCCACCCGGCGTCGCGGTAGTCCTTCGCCACTTGCGGCGTCAGCCCCGGCGGCTCCTGCGGGGAGTTGGCCAACCACCTCAGCAGCTGGCGCGGGAAGGACCGGGCCACCGGGTCGATCGTTGGTCCGATCAGCACCAGACCACGCACGCGCTGCGGGAACCGCACTGCGAGGGAAACCGCGATCTGCGCTCCGAAGGACCAGCCCAGCACGTGGGCCGAGGGCAGCGAAGCGCCGTCGAGGAACTGCACCAGTGCGTCGCGGAACTCCCCGACGCCGCTGGCGCTTTCCGCGGTGCGGCTGCGTCCGAATCCCGGGAGGTCGACCGTCCAGGTCTGCCGCCGGCCCGACATCTCGGCGACGAAGGGCAGCGCCGCACGGCTCGACACCCCGGCGCCGTGCACGCACACGAGCGGCGGTTCCGGGCCCGGCACGCGCCAGCTCGCCAGGGTTCCGCCCTCCGCCGGGACCGGCACGGATTCCATCAGACCTCCCGCCGCACACGTTCCCGGCGATCGCCCGTCGCCGCTGTCCTGCCTGCCGCCCGCCGCGGCGCCCGCTCCCGTGCCGCTGGGGATGCCTCCGCCCCGCGCCCCCGGTGAACGCCCACCATCCGGTTCCCCCCGTGAGCCCGCGCCCAAACGATCGACCACCGACCGACCGCACCGGCCCGGCTGCGCGCGTTGCTCGTGCTCGGTGGCGGACCGGTTCTGCGCTGCTGACCGCGGGGTGGCCCGTTGCCCGCCGCGGGTGGATACTGAGCCGACAAAACGAACCCGCCCGAGCTCGTCCCCGCCGCACGGCCACCGGCAGGAGGCCGCAGGCCAGCGGCTGCGGGGACGTGCCCGTACGAGGCGGTGCTGCACTGGCAACGACCCGAACAGGGCGATGACATGTCTGCCCCCTCCGCCGATGGGCTCACGGACGAGTGGCCCGGATTGCGCGTGCGGCTGCGGCACGCCGCAGCCGCAGCCCTCGTCGTCGAACTGGCCGGGGAACTCGACGGGGTCACGGTGGTGGAGCTGCACGACAAGCTCAGACCGCAGTGGATCCTGGGGTTGGAGGTCGTGGTTCTGGACGTGGCGCGCCTGAGCTTCATCAGCGTGGAGGGCCTGGACGCCGTGCGGTACCTGCGGCGGCGGGCGAGCCGCGCCCGGTGCGCCGTGTACCTGGTCGGCGAGCCGCTGTGCCTGGTCCGGCTGCTCGCCGCCGCGGAGCCGCCCGATGGCCCGCCCGAAGGGACCGGTGACGTGCCCGCGCGGCGGAGCTGCCTGGACGAGGTGCCGCACCTGGCTGCCGGGGCGGGACGCTCATGAGCGGGAACGGGCGCGGTGGGCTCGCACCCAGTTCCGCGGAGCGCTCTGCCGCCCGGGATCACCGCGACGTCGTGCGCGCCAGCACCTCCGCGAGGTGCGCGGCCGTGCGGTCGCTGCCGTGGGCGATCTGGGTGCGGCAGCTGAAGCCGTCGGCCAGCACCACCGTCTCCGGATCCGCGCGCCGCACCGCCGGGAGCAGGGCGTGCTCGGCGCAGGCCATCGAGACGTCGTAGTGCCCGCGTTCGAAGCCGAAGTTCCCCGCCAGACCGCAGCATCCCGCGTCGAGGACCTCCGCGTTCACCCCCGCCTCGGCCATGACCGTCCTGTCCGCCGCGAACCCCAGCACCGCGTGCTGGTGGCAGTGCGTCTGCACGACGGCGTCGACGCCGCGCTGCGCCGGGCGCCAGTCGGGGGCGTACCGGGTCAGGGCCTCGGCCAGGCTGAGGAACTGGTCGCGCAGCCGCTCGGCGTCCTCGTCGTGCGGGAACAGCTCGCGCAGGTCCGAGCGGAACACCGCCAGGCACGACGGCTCCATCCCGACGATCGGGGTGCCCGCCTCGATCCACGGACGCAGCACCCGGAACGTGCGGCGGAGCACGTGCCGCGCCGAGGTCAGCTGGCCGGTGGAGATCAGGGTCAGCCCGCAGCACACCGGCTGCTGCGGGACGGCGATCCGGAACCCGGCGTTCTCCAGCACCTGCACCGCGTCGCGGGCGATCCCGGGTTCGAAGTGGTTGGTGAACGTGTCCGGCCACAGCACCACGGCGTCGCGGTCGCCCGGCTGCGGTTCGGGCCGCCCGCGTCCGCGCCACTGCTGCTGGAAACTGCGCCGGGCGAACCGCGGCGCCTCCCGCTCGGGCGTGACGCCGGCGATGCGCTTGCCCGCCTCGGCCAGCCCGGGAGCGTGCAGCGCGGTGTTGACCAGCCGCGGTGCCAGCCGGGCGCCCTGCGCCAGCAGCGGCAGCCACCCCAGCGAGTAGTGCGTCGTCGGGCGCAGCCGGTGGCGGTAGTGCTGGGCGAGGAACTCGGACTTGTACATCGCCATGTCCACACCGGTCGGGCAGTCCGACTTGCACCCCTTGCAGGCCAGGCACAGGTCCAGCGAGTCGTGCACGGCCTGCGAGCGCCACCCGTCGGTGATCGGGGTGTCGGCGTGGCCCTGCATCATCTCGAACAGCAGTCGCGCCCGCCCCCGGGTGGAGTGCTCCTCCTCGCCGGTCGCCCGGTACGAGGGGCACATCACGCCCCCGCTGCCGCTGCGGCAGTTGCCGATGCCGACGCACCGCATGACGCCCTGGTGGAAGCTCCCGCCGTCCTCGGGGAAACCCAGGTACGTCCGCGGGTGCTCGGGGCGGTAGTCCGGTCCGAGCCGCAGCTGCTCGTCCACCCGGTAGGGCGCCACGACCTTGCCGGGGTTCATCCGGTTCGCCGGGTCGAAAACGTCCTTGACCTCGCCGAAGGCCTGCACGAGCTCCTCGCCGAACATGCGCACGAGCAGCTCGCCGCGCGCCTGCCCGTCCCCGTGCTCGCCGGACAGCGAGCCGCCGTAGGAGACGACGAGGTCGGCAGCGCGCTGCACGAAGTGCCGGAACGTCGCCACGCCCGGACCGCTCTTGAGCCGGAACGGGATCCTGATGTGCACGCAGCCGTGCCCGAAGTGCCCGTACAGCGCGGGGCGCTCGTAGCCGAACTCGGCGAACAGCGCCAGCAGGTCCCGCAGGTAGTCCCCCAGCTTCTCCGGGGGCACCGCCGAGTCCTCCCAGCCCTCCCAGCTCTCGGGCATGTCCGGCGGGTTGGCCGTCGCCCCGAGCCCGGCCTCGCGCGCCTTGAGCATCTGCACCTCGCGCTCGGGGTCGTCGGAGAGGGCCACGTCCGCGTCCTGCGCGGTCTTGCCCAGCCCGTGGAGCAGGCGCTGCGCCTGCTCGTCGACGTCGTCCTCCGAATCACCGCCGAACTGGACGAAGAGCCAGCTGCTCCCCGCGGGCAGCAACGCCACCGAGTCCAGGTACATCTCCTGCGCGCGCATGAACTCCACCAGCTCGCCGCCGAGCGCTTCCAGCAGCATCGGGGTGCAGTGCTGCAGCAGCCGGGGGACGTCGTCGGCCGCGGCGGTCACGTCCTCGTAGCCGAGCACCACCGTCGCCTTGCGGGCCACCGCGGGGAAGAGGTCGAGCTCGGCGTGCAGCACCGTCACGAGCGTGCCCTCGCTGCCCACGAGCAGCTCGGCGGGATTGAGGCCGTCCTCGGCCGTCCCGGCCGAGTGCACCAGGGCGTCGAGGTTGTAGCCCGACACCCGGCGCGGGATGTCGGGGTAGCGCTGCCGGATGCGGTCCCGGTAGCGGTCCCGGATCTCGCGCAGGCGTCGGTGGATCTCGCCCCCGCGGCCGCCCGCGGCGATCGCGGTTTCCAGCTCGGCCTCGGTGACCGGCCCGACCCAGCAGCGCAGCCCGTCGTAGGTGAGGATCTCCAGGCTGCGCACGTTGTCGACGGTCTTGCCGTACATCTGGGCGCTGCCGCCGCAGGCGTTGTTGCCGATCATGCCGCCCAGCGCGCAGTGGCTGTGCGTGGAAGGGAACGGTCCGAACATCAACTCGTGCGCGGCGAGCTCGCCGTTGAGCGCGTCGAGCACGATGCCCGGCTCGACCACGCACGTGCGCCGCTGCGGGTCGACGGAGACCAGCCCGTGGCAGTACTTGGTCCAGTCGATGATCACGGCGGTGTTCGTGGCCTGCCCGCCCAGGCTCGTGCCCCCGCCACGCGACAGCAGGGGCGCGCCGTGCTCGTGGCAGACGCGCACCGCCCGGGACCCGGACTCGACCGTGCGCGGCACGACGACCCCGACGGGCACCTGCCGGTAGTTCGACGCGTCGGTGGCGTAGGCACCGCGCGTGCCCTCGTCGAACCGGACCTCACCGTCCACAGTGGCCGCGAGGTCGCTGCGCAGCGATTCGGTGTCCACTTTGGCCAGTCCTGGCAGGCCGGTCGCCGTCATCTCGCCTCCTGGGGCTCCGCTGCACGCCGACCTCCTCACCGCACCCGGTAGGGCTCGGCGTCGGCCTCCTTCAAGGTCATGCCGTGTCCGGGAACCGACGGGTCGGGGCGCACCGCGCCGCCCCGCGGGTCGAGCACGCCGTCGAACAGCAGCGCCTCGATGCGCTCGTGGTCGCGGAACCACTCCAAGTGCCGGACGTTGTGCGTCGTCACGGCCACGTGGGCCGTGACGTTCTGGGCGCAGTGGCCGGACACCTCGAGGTTGCGCGCCGCCGCCAGCGCCGCCGCGCGGTGCCATTCCCCGATCCCGCCGCACCGGGTGAGGTCCACCTGCAGGCAGTCCACGGCACCGGCCTCCAACATCGTCGCGAAGTACGGCAGGTCGAAGCCGTACTCGCCCGCGGCCACATCGGCCTCCGTGGCCCGCAGCACGCGCCGCAGGCCGGCCAGGTCGTCGCTGGAGACCGGCTCCTCGAACCAGACGACCCCCGCCTCGTCCAGGCGCCGGCCCATGCGCACGGCCTGCGCGGGCGAGTAGGCCCCGTTGGCGTCGACGAACAGCCGCACGCGCTCCCCGACGGCGTCGCGGACGAACGCCGTCCGCGCGAGATCCCGCTCGGGGTTGCCGCCCCGGTCCTCGCCCACCTTGATCTTGACGGCGGAGAGGTCCTGATCACCCACCCACCGCTGCAGCTGCCGGTCCAACTGCTCGTCGTCGTAGGTGATGAACCCGCCGCTGCCGTACACGGCGACGCTCTCGTGCGCACGGCCGAGGAACCGGCTCAGCGCCATCCCGCACAGGCGGGCCGCGGCGTCGGACAGCGCGATCTCCACCGCCGACATCGCGCACGACACCAGCCCGGGCCGCCCGTTGTTGCGGACCGCCCGCTGCATCGCCTGCCAGGCCGCGGGCACGTCGAGGACGTCGTGGCCGCGCACCGCCGAGGCCAGCACGGTCTCGACCACCTCGACGCACGCCGCGTGCGCGTACGTGTAGCCGAGACCGGTGCTGTCGCCGGCCCGCACCGTGACGACCACGACCGTCGTGGTCGACCACGACAGCGTTCCGTCGGACTCCGGTGTCTCGGTCGGGACGCCGTAGGCCCGCGCCCGAACGTCCGCGATCTCCGCGCCGGGACCGCTCACCGGCGGTCCGCCCGTCCCGGGACGAACTCCTGCGCCTTGGACTTGGCGCCTTCCTTGAGCACCGACCAGGTGTCGGGATCGCCCTTGAGCATGGCCTCGACGACGGACTGCATCTGCTCCCAGTTCGCCTCGGGCGGGATCGGCGGCACGGCGGGATCGGTGACGAACTCGACCAGGCACGGCCGGTCGCAGCGCAGCGCCTGCTGCCACGCGTCCTCGACCTCGCCGGGGTCCTCGATCTTGATGCCGCGCAACCCGAGGGACTCCGCGTAGGCCGCGTACGGGAAGTCGGGCAACTGCTGCGAGGGCAGGAACTGCGGCGCACCGCTCATCGCCCGCATCTCCCAGGTGACCTGGTTGAGATCGCTGTTGTTGAGCACCCCGACCACCACGCGCGGGTCGTCCCACTCCGAGTAGTAGTTCGCCATGGTGATCAGCTCGTTGATGCCGTTCATCTGCATCGCGCCGTCCCCGACGAGGGCGAACACCGGCCGGTCCGGGTGGGCGAACTTCGCGCCGGTGGCGTACGGCATCCCCGGCCCCATCGTGGCCAGCGTGCCCGACAGCGAGCACCGGATGTCCCCGCGGATGCGCAGGTGCCTGCCGTACCAGTTCGCCACCGAACCCGCGTCGGTGGTCACGATCGAGTTCTCCGGCAGCAGCGGCGACAGCTCGTGGAACACCCGCTCGGGATTGATCGGGTCCGCCGACACGTTCGCGCGGCGCTGCATCACGTCCCACCAGCCGCTGACGGTCCCCTCCACCTGCTGCCGCCAGGTGCGGTCCTCCTTGCGCCGCAGCAGCGGCAGGAGTTCCTGCAGGGTGGCCTTGGCGTCGCCGACCAGGTTGACCTCGAACGGGTAGCGCATCCCGATCATCCTCGGGTCGATGTCGATCTGCACGGCCCGCGCCTGGTCGAACTCCGGCAGGAACTGGCTGTACGGGAAGCTCGCCCCGACCATGAGCAGCGTGTCGCAGTCGCGCATCAGCTCCCACGAGGGACGCGTGCCCATCAGCCCGGACACCCCGGTCACGTACGGCAGGTCGTCGGTGAGCACGTCCTTGCCCAGCAACGCCTTGGCGACCCCGGCCCCCAGCGCGTCGGCGACCTGCTTGACCTCCTCGGCCGCGCCGCGGGCGCCCTGCCCGATCATCATCGCGACCCGCTCGCCGGAGTTGAGGACCTCCGCGGCGTGCTGCACGTCCTCCCGGGCCGGTGTCGTCGTCGCCCCGGAGATCCCCAGGCTGGAGGGCACCATCTTGAACGCGTGCGTCGGCGGCGTGTACTCCGTCTCCTGCACGTCCCCGGGGACGATCAGCGCGGTGATCGTGCGGTTGGCCATCGCCGTGCGCATCGCCCGGTCCAACGCGTTCGGCAGCTGCTGCGCCGTCGCCACGAACTGGACGTAGTCGCTGGCCACGTCCTTGTACAGCGAGTTCAGGTCGATCTCCTGCTGGTAGGAACCGCCGAGCGAGGTGGTGCCCTGCTGACCCACGATCGCCACCACCGGCACGTGATCCAGCTTCGCGTCGTACAACCCGTTCAGCAGGTGCACCGCTCCCGGCCCTCCGGTGGCCATGCACACGCCGACCCTGCCGGAGAACTTCGCGTAGCCCACCGTCTCGAAGGCGGCCAACTCCTCGTGCCGGGACTGGATGAACCGGGGTTCGTTGCCCGCCCGCTGCCACGCCGCCAGGATCCCGTTGATCCCGTCGCCGGCGTAGGAGAACACCTTCTCGACGTCCCACTCGCGCAACCGGCGCAAGATGTAGTCCGAGACCAACTCCGCCACGTCGACACTCCGTTTCCGTCCGCTGCTGTCCGTACGTGCGAGGTGGCCGCGAGCGTGTCGCGAGCACGCGTCCCGACGGCCGGGGCCTCGCGATTCGTCGTACCCGCGATCGCTGCACGGCCAAACACGCACATCCCGGGGCTTCGACGCACGGTCGCCGCGGAGCACGGCGTTGCCGGCTCCGCGGTCACGGCTGGCTCCGGGCCGGCTCCTGGCGTTCAGTTAGCGACCACTCCGTCGCCTGATCACTCCGTCGTCTGACCACTCCGTCGTCGGGGTTGTTCGAGACTGCGGGGCGAGGGGTGTGGGTCGGGCGCGCTCGCGGGCATCCTGGGATGGACTGGGTTCTCATCCGGATATCGGCCCGGTCAAGGCCGTGCGGGTTCAGACCTGCGCGCCCGCGCGGCCGTCCGATCACCAGGAGGAAATCGGTCATGAGCAGCACCAGCGACCAGCGTCACGAACTCGCCCGCACCATGAGCGCGCTGGCCCGCGACCTGGAGGCCGAGCCGGACGAGAAGCAGACCCTGGCCGCGATCGTGCAGGCGGCGGTGGCCACCGTGCCCGGCGTGGTCTCCGGTGGGATCAGCCAAGTCCATCGGCGCCAGGTCACCGCGCAGGTGCCCAGCGATGAGCTGGCCCGCCAGTGCGACGAGCTCCAGAACGAACTGGGCGAGGGACCGTGCCTGGACGCGATCTGGCAGCAGCACACCGTCCTCGCCAACGACCTGGCCACCGACTCCCGCTGGCCCGCCTTCGGTGCCCGCGCCAGCGAGCTCGGCGCCGGCAGCTTGGTCTCGTTCCAGCTCTACGTGCAGCAGGGCACGCTCGGCGCGTTGAACCTCTACGGCGATCGCGGCGTGCGATTCGGTGACGAGGAACAGCTCATCGGCGAGGTGTTCGCCACGCACGCGGCCCTGGCCCTGTCCGGCGCCCGGCAGCACCGGCAGTTCAACGAGGCGGTGGCCTCCCGCGACGCCATCGGTCAGGCCAAGGGCCTTTTGATGTGCCGGCACGACGTCTCCGCGCAGCGCGCCTTCGACCTGCTCGTGCGCGCCTCGCAGGAGTCCAACATCAAACTCACCGAGGTCGCCTCCTGGCTGGTGAACACGCACGAGCAGTCCAACGGTGCTTCCCGGCCGCGGAGTTCGTGAACCAGTTGCCCTCGCCCGGTAGGGTGGAAGCGGTTAAGCCGATAGCCCGCAAGACCCTTCGCTCGACCGACGACAGCCTGCTTCGAGGCGTTCGGTCCTGCTGCGGGGTCGTTGTCCTGCAACAGACAGGCGCGGGGCAGGGATGCCGGCAGGACCGTTCGTTCCCCTCGCTGGCTGCCGCCGGGTAGGAGGCAGTCATGACTTCGCATGCTCCCCGCACGTCGGCTTCCGCACCCGGTGTTCCCGATGAACGGAGCCCGACACCTGCTGTCGAGCTCGCGCGGGAACTGGTGTTGCAATTGTGGCGCCCGACCAGCACTTCGGTCGTGCTGCGCGTCGCCGGTGAACTCGACTCCAGTACCGCTCCGCGGCTGCACGAACTGCTGGCGCCGCGGCTGTCCTCGACCGTCGAGAGCGTGATCCTGGACCTGTCCGAACTGGACTTCATGGGCGTTGCCGGGTTGGAGCTGCTGAACCACGCGCGCCGGCGCGGCGCCGGCCGCGCGATCTCGGTGTGCATCGTGGACGGTCCGGTGTGCGTGGACCGGGCGCTGCGAGCGGCCGGGTGGAGCGACACCGTCCCGACCTATCCCACCGTCGCCGCCGCGGTCGCCGAGCTGACCGGACGGGCTCGCGAGCGCGTCACCCCGGTCGGCGGCTGAACTCCCGCACGCTCGGCTCCGTCGTTCCGACGAGGACTGTCGATCACCCGGAGCGAGAGCCGTGCAGGAGGTTCCCCCCGGAAGTCCGCACGCAAACCACTTAACGATGACTTCCCAGGAGCGAGTGTTGAGGTACGAGCTCGCGCGACTGCCGGCCCCGCGCACCGAGCAGTGGGACTGGCAGCGCTTCGCCGCCTGCCGCGACACCAGCGCGGCCGTGTTCTTCGCCCCCGACAGCGAGCGCGGAGCCCGCCGCCGCAGGCGCGAAGATGCGGCCAAGGACATCTGCGCCCGCTGCCCCGTCCGGCAAGCGTGCCTGAACCACGCTCTGGCCGTGGAAGAACCCTACGGCGTGTGGGGCGGACTGACGCCCGCGGAACGCCGCCGCTACCTCGAGGAGGGCGCAGCGGCGGACGCCGAGCCGCCCGCTCGGGTCGTCGAGCACCACGCCTGACCGGTCTCTTCTCGACCGGCGGGGCGCCGGCGTGTACGCAACGCCCCTGGTGGGCACCCCGGGACCGCCGTGCGCACGTACGCAGCTGCGGGCCTGCGTGCAGGACCCGCGCGCAGCGCGTCCGAGAAGTGCGCGGCAGCGGACGAGATCAACGGAGCAGCGGGAGGGTTGCAGTGCGCATCGGCTACTTCCTCGCCACCGAGGAGTTCGGACCGGACGAGCTCGTGCGGCAGGCGCAGCTCGCCGAGCAGGCCGGGTTCCGCGGGCTGTGGATCTCCGACCACTTCCACCCGTGGGTGGACGCCCAGGGCAACAGCCCGTTCGTGTGGTCGGTGATCGGTGCGCTCTCGCAGGTGACGTCGCTGCCGATCACCACGGCCGTGACGTGCCCGACGATGCGCATCCACCCGGCGATCACCGCGCACGCGGCCGCCACGGCCGGGGTGCAGGCGAAGGAGCGGTTCGCGCTCGGCCTCGGCACCGGCGAGGCGCTCAACGAGCACGTGCTCGGTGACCGGTGGCCGCCGCCGCAGGTGCGCTCCGACATGCTGCGCGAGGCGATCAGAGTCATCCGCGCGCTGCACCGGGGCGGGTACGTCAACCACCACGGCGAGCACTACACCGTGGAGAACGCGCGCCTGTACACCCTGCCGGAGAACCCCGTGCCGATCTACGTCTCCGCGTTCGGTCCGAAGACCGCTCGGTTCGCCGGGGCGGAGGCGGACGGGCTGTGCACGCCGCTGGCCGATCCGGACCTCGTCGCGACCTTCCGCGAGGCCGGCGGCCAGGACAAACCGGTGCAGGCCGGGATGAAGGCGTGCTGGGCGCCCAGCGAGGAGCAAGCCGTGCGGACGGCGCGCAAGTGGGCCACGGAGGCGCTTCCCGGGTCGCTGTCGCTGAACCTGCCGACCCCGAGGGACTTCGAGCAGGCGGTGGACCTCGTCACCGACGACGCGCTCCGGGAGATCTTCCCCTGCGGCCCGAGCGCGGACCGGCACGTCGAAGCGGTGCAGAAGTTCGCCGACGCCGGCTTCGACGAGGTCTACGTCCAGCAGATGGGGCCCTCGCAGGAGGAGTTCTTCCAGGCGTGGCAGGAGAAGGTGCTTCCGGTCTTCCACGCGGGTTCCGCATGACCGGTCGAGCTGAACGAGGCGTCGACCGCGTCGTGCACGCCTTCCGCGCGCCACGTCGCGCCCGCACGTTCCAACACCTGTCGGCGGAACCGAAACCCCGCTTCCTCGATGTCGCCCGGATCATGTGGCGCGCCCGGAAACGTCCGCGGCGGCGCAACGACGTGCCGGTGCCCACGGCCACCACCGCGGCCGAGGCCCCGGCAACGGACCAGGACGCGATCACTTGGGTCGGGCACGCCACCTTCCTGCTGCGCCTGGGAGGTGCCTCGGTGCTCGTCGACCCGGTCTGGTCGCACCAGATCCCGGGTGCCGTGCGCCGCACGCCGCCAGGGATCGACTTCGACGCCCTTCCGGAGCTCGACGCGGTCCTCGTCACGCACAACCACTACGACCACCTCGACGCGCCCACGTTCAAGGCGCTTTCCCGCAGTGTTCCGGTGCTGGCGCCCGCCGGGCTGGGCCGCTGGTTCGACCGCAGGGGCTTCACCACCGTGACCGAGCTGTCGTGGTGGGAGTCCGCGCGCTTGAGCCCGGACGTGCGCGCCCGCTTCGTACCCGCCCGGCACTGGAGCCGCCGCGGGCTCCGGGACACGTGCCGCTCGCTGTGGGGCGGGTGGGTCTTCGAGACCCGGAACGGCCGAAGCATCTACCACGCCGGGGACACCGGCTACGGCTCGCACTTCGCGCGGATCGGAAGTCTGCACGGACCGTTCGACCTGGCACTGCTGCCGATCGGCGCCTACGCCCCGCGCCCGCTCATGCACCGCTCCCACATGGCGCCCGAAGAAGCCGTGCGCGCGGCCGAGGTGCTCGGAGCGCGCCGCGTGATGGGGATGCACTGGGGCACGTTCTCCCTCGGCACGGAACCCCTGGGCGAGCCCGTGGAGCGGATGCGGAACTGCTGGCACGCCCGCGGTCTGGACGCCGAACGCCTGTGGGAGCTCAACGCCGGGGAAACGCGTTCGCTGCTCGCGCCGGGAGCAGTGCAGTGCTCGTGACCGGCGGCAGGGGTCTCCGGAGGTTTCGGTGCTTCCTCGGAACGGGTACACCCATCGCCCACCGGCTGCCGTCAGCAGCTGTGTCCGGGGCCTGGTGAAGCAGCCGACCGATTGAGGAGGGCACCGTGAGCCACCGCGTCCACTTGGTGCACCGACTGGGGGCGGCAGTCCTGGGGATTGGTTTGCTCGTCTTCGGTGTGCTGGGGCTGTTCCGGGGAACTCCGTGGGCCTTCGAGAGCGCTCCCCTCTGGGGTTTGTCGACGAACGGGGCGCTGTCCGCGATCTCCGTCGTCGCGGGGATCGTCCTGGTGACCACGTCCGCGTGGGGCGGAACGGTCGCCTCGACCAGCAGCAGCGTCTTCGGCGTCCTCTTCCTGGTCTCCGGCATCGCGCACCTGGGGATCATGCACACCCAGTGGAACGTTCTGGGATTCGCGCTCGCCAACTGCCTGTTCAGCCTCGTGGTCGGACTCGTGCTGCTGTTCCTCGGTCTTTACGGGCGCTTCTCCGGCGGTCTTCCGCCGGACAACCCGTACCGGCGCGCCCACCCCGTCCGCGCGAACCGGCCCGACCCGGACGCCCAGCTCCGCGCCGAACGGGAAGAGTAGTTGATCGGATTCTGACCGAGCGGATCCGCGGGCGGTTTCCGCAGCGGAACCCACTGGATTTTTGCGGCAGGCGGAGTGGCCGATGGGAGTGAAACGATGACGGAGCCCCAGCAGTCCCGGGAACCCCAGGATCCCCGGGACGTCCAGGAAGGCGTTGCACCGGACGGTCTTCCGGCGCGGCAGGCCGAGGAGGAGAACCTCATCTCCGTGCTCGTCGCGGACCACCGCGACGTGGAGCGCACGCTGCAGGAATTCGAGAGCAGCAACTCCTCCGAGCAGCAGCGGCACCTCGTCGAGCAGCTGATCGTCGAGATCGTCCGGCACTCGGTCGCCGAGGAGCAGTACGTGTACCCGGCCGCGCGGGAAAAGCTCCCGGACGGGGACGAGGTCGCCGACCGCAAGATCGAGTCGCGCTCCGAGGACGAGGAGCTGATGAACCGCCTCGCCGGGACGGACCCGGAAGGCGCCCAGTTCCACGAGCTGTCCCGCCAGCTGGCCGCCAACATCCGGCACCACATCGAGGAGGACGAAACGAACTTCCTGCCCCGCCTGCGGCAGGCGTGCTCCTCCGAGGAGCTGCAGGACCTCGGCAAGAAGGTGGAGGTCGCCGAGGGCTCGGCCCCCACCCGCCCGCATCCCTCGGCGCCGGACAGCTCCCCGCTGAACCTCGTGTCCGACCCCGCGATCGGGATGGTGGACCGTCTCCGGGACCGGTTCGCCGGGCGTTCGGGATCCTCCGGTGCGGAGTGACGGGAGCGCCCTCGTCAACCTTCCTCGGGCCGTCCGGTTCCGCACCGGCGGCTTTCCGATCAGCCCCGTCGGTAAACGCGTGGCCCGACGGCGTGGTGGCACGTGTGTCGGCGCGCCGCTGCGGGTAGTCGCGGACGGGCGTTTCCGAGTTCGCGGTTGGAGGAAGCAGCATGCCTGACCAGAGCTATCCCCCGGCGCAACAACAGCACCCGCCGGGCAGCTCCGGCGAGATGGAGCCGAACCCGCAGGACGAGATGCGCTCCTACGAGGGTCGGGGTCTGTTGGCGGGCAACCGCGCCCTGATCACCGGTGGCGACTCGGGGATCGGCCGTGCCGTCGCGGTCGCCTTCGCCAAGGAGGGCGCCGACGTCGCCGTGGTGTACTTCGGCACCTCGGAGAAGGACGACGCCGAGCACACGGCCCGACTCGTCGAGCAGGAAGGCCGCACGTGCCTGCGGCTGCGCGGCGACCTGGCCTCGGAGGAGTTCTGCGAGCAGGTTGTCGAGCAGGTCAGCGGCGAGTTCGGCGGGCTGGACGTCCTGGTCAACCACGCCGGGACGCAGGCGACCGCGACCGGTCTGCGAGACGTGAGCACCGAGGCGTTCGACCGGACGTTCAAGATCAACGTCTACGGCACCTTCTGGATCACCCGGGCCGCGCTGGCGCACCTGCGCGCGCCGGCTTCGATCATCAACACGGGCTCGGTGAACGGACTGCGTGGGAACAAGTCCATGGTGGACTACTCGGCGAGCAAGGCCGCGATCCACACGTTCACCAAGTCGTTGGCGCAGTCGCTGGCGCAGAGCGGTGTTCGGGTGAACTGCGTGGCACCCGGTCCCGTGTGGACACCGCTGATCCCGTCCACGTTCCCGGAGGAGAAGGTGGAGGGGTTCGGTACGCAGTCGCCCATGGGGCGCATGGCGCATCCGGACGAGATCGCGCCCTCGTACGTGTTCTTCGCCTCGGACCAGCTCTCCAGCTTCTACACCGGGGAGGTCTTCGCGCCCGTCGGCGGTGAGACCCACCCGGGATGAGCGGCGGCACGGCCGAATGCCGCCAGCCGGAACGCGCGCCGTCTACTGGAAAGTCTGAGCCAAGCGCACAGCGGCCAGCGCGAAGAACGCCCGTTGTCGCGATGAGGCTGGTCTTCACCCCGAACGGTGGGGAAGACTACAAGCACTGGAGCGCGACTGACCGAGCGACGCTGAAACGCATCAACCGCCTCATCGACGACGCCCTGCGCGACCCGTTCGAGGGCATCGGCAAGCCGGAACCGCTGCGGCACGCCTTCGCGGGGAGCTGGTCTCGGCGCATCAGCGAGGAGCACCGGCTCGTCTGCTTCGTCGACGGCGACGATCTCGTGATCCTGCAAGCCCGCTACCGCTACAAGTGACCGCGCCGGTCGAGGTCGTCAGTCGAATTCGCCGGTCAAGGCCGCCGATCCGCGAACGGGTCCTCGCCGGGATTGGCTGAGCACAACTGGGGATGACAAGTTCCGCGAGGCGACCTTGCTTCAGCGTGCCGGGCACGACCGGCGCTGCCACTGGCCGAGCACCGCGGCCGTCGCGCAGGCGTAGACCGCGTGCGGGACCAGGTCGCTGACCCACGAGTCCAGCGACCACTCGCGCGGGTCGCTCACTCCCATCGCTGCCATGGGCACGACCGTGCCCGCGTTCGCGGCAACACCGGCGACCACGGCCGTGGAGACCGGCCCGGTCCCGCAGCAGTGCCGCACCAGGCCGGTCAGACCGCCGGCCGCCACTCCCGAAGCGATGCCGAGCAGCGCGCCGAGGCCGGAACGCCTGTTTCCGCCGACTTCCGAGCCGGCCCGGTCCAACGAGCACCCGCTGAACCGCTCGAGGCGGCGCACCGTCTCCTCCGGCGTCGTGCTGGCGGGACGTCCGCGCACCGCCATGTCCGCGTACGTCGCCAGGTTCAGCGCGGTGGTCCCCGCCGCACCGGCGGCGGCACCGCGCAGCACCGAGCGCGTCATACCCACTGCTGCCTCCCGAACTCCGAGTGCTCGTGCGAAGCGGGACCGGTCGGCGCAGGAGCCCGGTCGTCAGCCGTTCTCCTGGTCGAGCCGCTGGTGCAGCATCCTCTTGCCCTGCTCGCCGGCCCTGCGGTTGTTCTCCTGCACCGCCTTCAACCACTCGACGAGCTCGGTGTCCCCCTCGCGCTGGGCGTCCTCGATGTAGGACTCGAGCATCCACACGTTCTGCAGCGACAGCTGCAGCACCGTCAGCAGGTTGTAGTTCTTGTCCTTGGCCGGCGACTGCATGTTCGTCATCGTCGATCTCCCGCAGGCTCAGCAAGACCACCGATCCGTCCTGATCGGACGGATCATCGGGCCGTTTTCCGCGAGGTGTGCGACGAGCCCGGGTTCGGCGTGCTCGCGGCGAGCGCGTCCGGCAACGCCAAGCTCCGCGCATCTCCTCCGCGACGAGGATGTCCACAACGCGCGTTCACCCAAACGTCCACGATGGTGGTGCCTCCGGTGTGCGCCGGAGGGGACCGGCCCCGTGCGCCGGCCGCACGCGCCTGCGCTGCGCGAAGGGCGAAGCCGCGGTCCGCGGGCGGAATTCTCCGGCCGGTGGATCGTTCCAGAAGCTCGTCCGGCGGAGGCGCTCCGGCGCACCGCGGTCGTCGGGCGTTGTGGATCCGGGACGTGCGGGTACCCCGGGAACATGGCGAAGGACGACAAGCTGAGCACGTACCGGTCCAAGCGTGATCTCAACGCTTCCGGTGAGCCGTCGGGTGGCGCGCCGGGGGAGGGAGCGAGGTTCGTGGTGCAGCGCCACGAGGCCTCGAGCGTGCACTTCGACTTCCGGCTGGAGGCCGAGGGGGTGCTCAAGTCGTGGGCGATCCCGAAGGGGCCGTCGTTGGACCCGCAGCAGAAACGGCTGGCGAGCCCGACCGAGGACCACCCGCTGGACTACGCCGAGTTCGAGGGCAGCATTCCCGAGGGTTCCTACGGCGCGGGCACGGTGATCGTCTGGGACACGGGCACCTACCGCAACCTGAGCTCGCACCGCGGCAGCACGGTGGACGTGGCCGAGGCCTTGGACAACGGCCACGTGAAGGTGTGGTTGGACGGGGAGAAGCTGCGCGGCGGCTACGCGTTGACGCGCACGCGCATGCGGGGGCGCGAGTCGTGGCTGCTGGTGAAGACGGACGACGAGCACGCCGACCGGCGCCGCAACCCGGTGCGCACGCAGCCGAAATCGGTGTTGACCGGGCGCCGCAACGCCGATGTCAGCGAGGACGACCATGCGTGATCCGCTGCGGTCGCTCAACGAGCGGGAAGAGTCGCTCCTGCGCACCTGGAACGCCGGGGACTGGGCCGAACCCACGCTGGCCACGTTGACCCGCGAGACGTTCTCCGACCCCGAGTGGGTGTTCGAACGCAAGCTCGACGGGGCGCGGGTGCTGGCCGGACGTGACGACGACGAACCCGCCCTCTGGTCCCGCAACCGCAAACGGGTCAACACTGCGTACCCCGAAATCGCCGAGGCGCTGGCAGCGCAGCAGGCCGGCCGCTTCCTCGCCGACGGGGAAGTCGTCGCGTTCGAGGGCAACCAGACCAGCTTCGCGCGGCTGCAGCACCGCGTGCACCTGACCGATCCGGACGAGGCCCGCGCCACCGGCGTTGCGGTCTACTACTACCTGTTCGACCTGCTCGCCTACGAGGGGACCGACCTCACCCGCTTGCCGTTGCGGACCCGCAAGCGCCTGCTGCGGGAGTGCTTCTCGTTCGCGGATCCGCTCCGGTTCAGCTCCCAGCGGGAGGAGAAGGGCGAGGAGTTCCACCGGCAAGCCTGCAAGCGGGGTTGGGAAGGAGTGATCGCCAAGCGCGGCGACGCGCCGTACCGGCACGGCCGCACGCGGGACTGGCTGAAGTTCAAGTGCGTCGCCGACCAGGAGTTCGTGATCGGCGGGTTCACCGACCCGCGGGGCCAGCGTTCCGGTTTCGGGGCGCTGCTGGTGGGCTACTTCGACCAGCAGCGGTTGCGCTACGCGGGCAAGGTCGGCACGGGTTACGACGAGCGGACGCTGCACGAGCTGCGCGCGCGGCTCGACCGCATGGCGCGCGACTCGTCACCGTTCACCGACGACGTGCGCGAGCGCGGTGCGCACTGGGTCGCACCGGAACTGGTCGCGCAGATCGGCTTCACGGAGTGGACCACCGACGGCAAGCTGCGCCACCCCCGCTACAACGGCCTGCGCACCGACAAGCAGGCGCGAGACGTCGTCCGCGAAGGGTAGGGACAACCGTGGCATCCACGAAGACCGAGACGTTGGAGATCGAGGGAAGGCGGTTCGAACTCTCCAAGAGCGACAAGCTGCTGTATCCCGACGAGGGCTACAGCAAGCACGACGTCGTCGAGTACTTCCGCCGGGTCGCGCCGACGATGGTGCCGCACTTGCGCGGCAAACCCCTGTCACTGCGGCGGTTTCCGGACGGGATCAGCGCGGAGGGATTCTTCCAGAAGGAGGCCGCCGAGTACTTCCCGGACTGGATGCGCGTGGAAACCGTGCCGCAAGTCAGCGGTGGCAACCCGGTGCACCACGTGGTCTGCGATGACGCCGCGACGCTCGCGTACCTGGCGGCGCAGGCATCCCTGGAGTTCCACGTTGCACTGTCCACTGCGGATGACCTGGATGCACCGGTGGTGGCCGTGGTGGACCTCGATCCTCCGGCGGACATGAGCCTGCCGGAGCTGCGGTCGGTCACGCAGGGGATGTGCGACCGGTTCCGCGACGCGGGACTCGCCCCGCACGTGCAGGCCACCGGCGGGAAGGGGTTCCACGTCGTTGCCCCGCTGAGCGGCAGGACCTCGTTCGACGAGGTCCGCGAGGCCGTCCGGGAGCTGGCGGACGCGGCGGCGCGCGAGGACCCGGACCGGCTGACCACCCAACACCGCAAGGACAAGCGCGGCGACCGGGTGTTCCTGGACACCAACCGCAACGCCTACGGACAGACCATGATCGCGCCGTACTCGCTGCGCGCCCGGCCGGGCGCGCCCGCGGCGACTCCGCTGGACCTGTCGGAGGTCTCCAAAGCCACGCCGAACGGGCACGGGCTGAGCAACATGCACCAGCGGCTCGCGCAGAAGCGCGACCCGTGGGCGGAGCTGTCCGAGAACGCCACGACGCTGCACGCCTCCGGCCGGTAGGTCGTTGCCGTGCGACCGCGCCGTGCAACTACCGAGGTTGTGCTATGACGAGCGAACTCCCACCGGCTGAGAACATGCGCGCCGCGGCGCGGCGGTTCCTCGAGGCCCTGCAGGACGCGCAGCGCGCCCGAGCTCACTACTCCTTCGCCGACGACAGGCGGTTGCAGTGGACCTACGTGCCCACGTCCCGTCCCGGCGTGCGTCTGGCCGACCTCGGCCACGACGCGGCCAAGGCCGCGCACCAGCTCCTCGCCACCGCGCTGAGCCCGCACGCGTTCGCGCAGGCCACCAGCATCATGGGCCTGGAAGAAGTGCTCGACCGGGCCGAGCACGGGGAGAACCAGCGGCACCACGGCCACTACTGGACCGCGGTGTTCGGCTCGCCGGACGACGACGCGTGGTCGTGGCGGTTCGAGGGGCACCACGTGTCGGTGACGGCGACCATCACCGGCGCCGAGGTGAGCCCCACGCCGCTGTTCCTCGGCGCCCACCCGGCCGCGATCAGTTATGCCGGCCGGGCGGGCGTTCGACCGCTCTGCTGGGAGGAGGACCTCGCCCGAGCCGTGCTCGAGGAGATGTCCCCGCGACAACGGCGCACGGCCATCGTCGACGACCGCCCGCCGAGCGACATCCACACGACGACCGCAGCGCAGCCGGACCACGTCGAGCCCACCGGTGTTCCGCGTCGCGACCTCGACCCGAGCGCAGCGCGCTGCCTCGACCGCCTCGTGTCGCTGTACCTGCAGCGCTTCAACGAGGACCTGGTCAACGAGGAAGCGGCGGCGCTCGAGCGGGCCGCGGACCAGGTGCACTTCGCCTGGGAGGGGGCCGTGCAGCCCGGTAGCGGGCACTACTACCGCATACAGGCGCCCAAGCTGCTCGTCGAGTACGACAACACGCAGAACGGTGCGAACCACGCGCACTCGGTCGTGCGCCGCCCCGGCGACGACTTCGGCGCGCAGCTCCTCGCGGCGCACTACACCGCCGACCACGGCTTCGTCTCCTCGGTGGCCTCGGAGGGAGCCAGCGGTCAGCACGGCCCGTGAGCAAGCACGGACCGTGCGCAAGAGCGCCGCAGCGTGCGATGCTTCTTCGATCGCCGGTGCTCAACTTCCTGCACCTGCGCAGTCCCACCTCGCGGCGAGGGAACTCGCGGTGGTCCGTGCCGCGGGCGCTCGTCCGCTCCCTCGGTAGGATCGATCTTCGAGTTCCGGCGAGCGCCGATGCCGTGCGGACCGACCAGCTCGTTGCAAAACTGGCCAGCAGTGCAGCTCTGGCACAGGTGATCGGGAGGGGCCATGGAGAGCCCAGGCGAGCGACAGCACCCCCTGGCGAGCCGCCAGCAGCACCCGCTCGAAATGCTCTACCAGGTTCGGGACGAGTTGGACAGAGCAGCTGCCTCCCAACCGCAGGCCGACCTGACGAAGCAGGACCTGCCGTCGTACGGCCGGATCCTGCAAGCGATCATCAGTTCCCTGGGCGAGCTCACGGCGACGCTGGCCAGCCAGGTGCAGGAGATCGACAGGGAGCGCCTCTACCGGCGGGCGCTGCAGGACCACCCCTACGAGGTGATCGACAGCGCCGTCGAATACCTGGGGTACCTGCGCCGCTCCCTGGCAACGGCCATCGACACCGCGGAGGGCTACCGGGAACGCAGCGAGCACGTTCACGAGAACGTCCGCGACGAACCGCGCGGAGAGCCGGGGAAGTAGCGGGACGACGCATCCGACGACCCGCCTCGCGGACACGAGTGCGGGCGCGCGACACGCTGCGCATCGTCGGCGAACAACCGAACCCGATCGCAGTCATCCGCCGCTCGTTCCCGTGAGCGCGCGTTGGGATATCCAGAGCTTTGCGCGACATCGCGTTGGTAGCGGCTCCTCCGAGGACGAGCATCAACCACCACGGCCAGCCCGGATCGACCGCGATCAAGCTCCCGAGCACGACCGCGTAGAGCGGAACGAGCACCGCGGCAAGTGCGAGATCACGCCGGTAGTCATGCTGATGCCACTCCAGGACAGCACCTTCTCCCTCCGGAGGGGATTGCAGCCGGGCGGGAAGTTCTTCGAGCGGTCCGCTCCGGCGCGTGGCCTGCGTCGTGAGCCGCCGAGCTCGCGGCGGGCGCGGTTCACCGCTGTCCGGCTCGGGCCGGGGTGGCAGCGTCTCCACGTTGTAGAAGTCCTCGGCCGTCGGGTGCTCCTCTTGACGGCCCCTGTTGACGGCCCCTGTCGCCGAAGCTTCGGCGCTGGCGGCGTTCGCGGCGGGGCACTTGCCCGTCGGCACGAATGGTGCGCGCCACAGACGTGACAGCACGCGTGCCGCGCTGGCCTGCGATGATGCCGACTGGCTGCTGGTCTGTCCACGTGGTACTTGCCGCCGTGCGAGACCGCTTAACGCGGCGATTCGGTCACACGCGCGCCCGGTGCGCCCGCCCGGGCATTGACGTGTTGACCCGGACTTTTCCCGGTTCACGTCGCACGTGTTCCGCAAGACCACGGCGACGATCCTGGATGAGGCGGGGCTGACTCCGAGGAAGATCGCGGATCAGCCGGGGCACTCGCGGCCGTCGATGACGCAGGACGTGTACTTGGGTAGGCGAGCGGTCGCGCGGGAGACGGCGGAGGCGCTGGAAGACGTCTTCGAGGAAACCCCGAAGTAGTTTTGTGGGGGTAAAGTGGGGGCGCGATCTTGCCCGCGCGAAACCCCAGGTCGTTGACCTGGGGTTTGGTGGGCCGCCGGGGGATCGAACCCCGAACCCGCGGATTAAAAGTCCGCTGCTCTGCCAGTTGAGCTAACGGCCCGCATCGGCAAGGCACAACTTTAACCGCTCACCCAGACAATCCACACAGGGCCCCGGGTCAGCGCGGCTGCACCGCTGGTTCGGTCTGGACGCTCGTGCGCTCGCTGACCCGCTCGTGCCAGCCGAGCCCGGTGACCATGGTGACGACGAGCGCGAACCCGATCCACTGGCTGGCCGTCATCGGTTCCCCGAGCAGGACGACGCCGATGAGCGCTGCCGTGGCGGGGAACGCGAGCTCGGCCAGGGTGGCCCGCGCCGCCGGCGTCGTGCTCATGCCGAAGTAGTACAGCAGCAGCGCGATCAGACCGGGGATGAGCGCGAGCAGCAGCAGCCCCCAGATGTTGCCCCACCCCACGGCCACCGGGGAACCGGTGGCGAGCACGATGACCGCCGCCGCGGGCAGCCCGGTGGAGAAGCGCAGCGCAGTCACGTCGCGGTAGGACAGCTTCGCCGACACGACGCGCCCCAGCACCGTTCCCGAGGCCCACAGCGCCGCGGCGCCCAGGGCCAGCAGCGCGGGCAGCAGCTGCTCCACGCGCACGTGCCACGGGTCGGGGAAGGCCAGCAGCCACGCGCCGAACAGCGCGGGCGCGGCGAAGAGGAAGTACCGCGGCTGCGGTCGTTCGCGCAGCACGAGGAACGCCGCGAGCGCGGCGAAGATGGGCTGCATCTTCTGCAGGACCAGCGGGGTCACCGGGTCACCCGCTTGGAAGGCCATCGTGAACAGCGACGTGGCCAGGGCCGACGCGCCGATGCCGAGTGCGAGCACGGCGATGCGGTCGCGCCACGCGCACGCGGCCCAGGCGCGCCACGCCCGCGGGAGGAACGGGGAAAGCAGGGCGACGATGATGACGTGCTCGGCCAGCACGACCGAAGCCGACGGCAGGCTCGTGGCCAGCGGCATCCGCCAGAGCGCGTCGGTGCCCCACATCGCCGTGGCCAGGGCGACCACCCACGTGCGATCCGGCCCTGAACTCACCCGTTCGGAGGTCATTCGGGCACTCTAGGACGAGGTTCGCCGGCGCATTCACGTGGGACGTAGCGGTCGAGGCCGGGCGGTCGATGTTGGGCGGTCGAGGCCGGCACGACGCGCCGAGGTACTCCGTTGGCGTGAGTCCTTGGACGGTTCGATCTTCGCGCGGGAGCCTGCGGGCATGACACGCACAACCACGACGATCGCGGCTACCTCCGCCCTGTGCATGTTGGGCGTGGCGGCCCCCGCTGCCGCCGCCTCCGCGCAGGCCGGTGATCTGCAGCCCCGGTTCTCCTACGGCAAGTACCAGTCGTACTCGGAGGACGCGAACGCCATCACCTACGACGAGCGCGTGCCGCAGGGAGCTACGAGCCACTTCAGCTCGCTGCCCCTGCCCGACGGTTCCACCAAGATCGTCGTGACGCTCACCGGGCTCGAACCCAACCGCGAATACGGCGCGCACGTGCACACGAACCCCTGCGGCCCGGCCGGCTCGGACGCCGGGCCCCACTTCCAGGACGTCCCCGATCCGGAGCAGCCCTCCACCAACCCCGAGTACGCCAACCCGGAGAACGAGGTGTGGCTCGACTTCACCACGGACGCCGCGGGCAACGCGACGGTCGCGGAACACGGTGACTGGCAGCTGCAGGGCCGGATGGCCGAGTCGTTCGTGATCCACGAGCACCACACGCTCACCGCCCCCGGCGAAGCCGGCGAAGCCGGCGAGGCCGGTGACCGGCTGGCCTGCATGAACGTCGACTTCTGAGCCGGTGGCGAGCCTGCCCGGGGCGATCGAGCAGGCTCAGAGCGCTGCGCCGGAGCGAGCCGGGACGGGAGAGTTCCGGCGCACGCACCCCGCACGTGGCCGCGGCCAGGCCGTCGCGGCCACGTGCTCAAACTTCCGAGAACCGCACCTCGCCGAGTTCGACCTCGGCCGCGCCCGCCGTCACTTCGCCGAGCCACGAGCGCAACTCGTCCACCGATTCCTCCGGAACGAGCACGTGGAACCGCGCCCGGTCGCCGTACTCGACCTCGGCGACGTGGTGACCCGCCGAGTGCAGCTCGTTGTCCAGCTTGCCCGCGGTGGCGTGGTCGGCGGTGACGAACAGCACCCGAACCGGGCGGCGTTCGAGCGTGCCCACGACTTCCAACGCGTCCGCAACGGCGCCGCCGTAGGCGCGGATGAGGCCGCCGGCGCCGAGCAGGACGCCGCCGAAGTACCGGGTGACCACGGCGACAGCGTTGGTGATCTCGTTGTGCCGCAGCACTTCCAGCATCGGCACGCCGGCCGTGCCCGCCGGTTCCCCGTCTTCGCTGGACTTCTGGACCTCGCCGCGATCGCCCAGCACGAACGCCGAGCAGTTGTGCCGGGCGTCGTGGTGCAGGCGCTTGCGCTGCGCGATCACCTCGCGGGCCTGCTGCTCGCTGGTGACCGGGGTGAGCGAGCAGACAAACCGGGACTTCTTGATCTCGCGTTCGTGCTCTCCGGCCTGCCTGAGCGTGCGCATGCGGCTCCCTGCGGGTGGCGACGTCGAGTGCGATCCTCTCACCTGCGGCTCCGCGGCCGGGCGGTGCACTCGCAGGGCACCGTGGTGCAACCAACATCTCGTGGACGCCGCTAACACCCGCCCCGCAGCGGCACGTACGGTCGATTCCCATGGAGCAGGCAGCGAGTCCGTTCGAGCCCGGCGCGCGGGTACGTGCCACGTTCGGTCGCTTTCGGGACCAGTTGGGCACGGTGACGGAAGCGGCCACGGGGCTTCCGGAGGTCTTCGACAGCCCCGTGATGTGGGTGCGGTTCGACGGGGATTCCGAGCCCGGCCTGGTGGCCAGCCAGTTCCTGGAAACGACGGCCTGAACGCCGGCGGTCGTGCTCGCCGGCGCGCGCCGATCCCCGCCAGCGATGACCGCCCGTCCGGTTCGCGGCGCCGCGGTCAGCCCCAGACCTCGCCGGCCGTTTCGGCGATGAGTTCCAGCTTGGCGACCTGCTGGTCGTGGGTCAGCTCGTTGCCCTCGGAAGTGGAGGAAAAGCCGCACTGCGGGGACAGGCACAGCTGATCCAGGTCGATGTAGCGGGTGGCCTGCTCGATCCGGCGTTTGAGCTGGTCCTTCGACTCGAGCTCGCCGGTCTTGGTGGTGACGAGACCGAGCACGACCGCCTTGTCCCGCGGCACGAAGCGCAGCGGTGCGAACCCGCCGGAGCGCTCGTCGTCGAATTCGAGGAAGAAACCGTCGACGTCCAGCTCGTTGAACAGCTGCTCGGCGACGAAGTCGTAGCCACCTTCGGCGGCCCACGAGGAGCGGTAGTTGCCGCGGCACATGTGGGTGGTCACCGCCATCGTCGCCGGCCGGTCGCGCAGCGCTTCGTTGATCAGTCCGATCGTGCGCTCGTGCTCGTGCTCGGCATCGCCGCCGCGGGCGGCGAACTGCTCGCGCTGCCGCGGGTCGTTGAGGTAGGCCAGGCTCGTGTCGTCGAGCTGGAGGTAGTGGCAGCCCAGATCCGCCAGGGCGCGTACTTCCCGGCGGTACGCCGCGGCCAGGTCCGCGCGGAACCGGGCGGGGTCGGGGTAGACCTCCTCGTCGAGGGCGGTCTTGCCGCTGCGGAAGGTGAGCATTCCGGGCGAGGGGATCGTCAGTTTCGGCGTCGCCGTCGTCACCTGCTCGCACAGGTAGGTGAAGGCCGTGGCGAAGATCGTGTGCTCGAGCCCGACCTCGCCGTCCACCCGCATGTCCGGCGTGGTGAACTCGATGTCGCCCCGGGCGTTGTGGAAGCGGACCTGCAACTCCGAATCCTCCACCTTCGACACCCCGGAGAGCTGGTAGAGGAAGTCCATGTGCCACGAGGTGCGGCGGAATTCGCCGTCGGTGGCGCTGGGCAGCCCCGCGTTCTGCTGCATGGCGACGACTTCGGCGATCGCCTCGTCCTCGATCTCGACCAGCCGCGCGTCGGACAGCCGGCCCGCCGCGTGTTCGGAGCGCGCGTCGAGCAGGCGCTGCGGCCGGAGCAGGCTGCCGACGTGATCGGCCCGGAACGGGGGTGTGGTGCGTGGGCTCATGTCCGGCAACCTAATGGCCGCGTGCACACCTGACCAGAGCGCGATCAATCGAGCAGAAACGTGAGTTTCGGCACGATTCGTGATGGAGCAGTCGGAGCAGCGCCTCGAAAGGCCGATAACATGACAGCAACGACGTGCTACTGAACCACGGATGGAGACGATGCGTGTTCTCGTAATCGGGGGCGGAATCGGAGGACTCGCCATCGCGAACGGGCTGCTCGCCCGCGGCCACGAGGTCGAGGTCTTCGAACACGCCGAGAGCCACCGCACCGGTGGGGCCGGCATCACGATGTGGAGCAACGGCACCGCTGCGCTGCGCGAACTGGGCGTCGACATCGAGGAGTCCGGCCGGCGCCTGCACAGCCTCCGCTCGCTCACCGACTCCGGCCGCCTGCTGTGGGAGGCCGACCTCGACGCCGTCACCGAGCAGCTCGGCGCGCCCACCGTGCAGATCCCGCGCCGGGTGCTGATGGACAAGCTCGGCGAGCAGTTACCCGAGGGCGTGGTGCACTTCGGCCGCCGCTGCGTGGGCATCGCCGAACACCCCGACCGGGTGGTCGCGACGTTCGCCAACGGCAGCCAGGCCACCGGTGACGTGCTCATCGGCGCGGACGGCCAGCGCTCCGCGGTGCGCCGGTCGATCGTCGGCGGTCGCCTCGCCCGCCCCAGCGGCTGGGCCAGTTGGCAGGGCCTCACCGCCACCGACCTGCCGGTCACCCGCGGGCACCGCACCCTGAACATCGCGGGACGCGCGGCGCACGCCGGGCTCATCCCCAGCGGATCGGGCCTGTTGCACTGGTGGTTCGACATGCCGTGGAAGGACGGCGAGCCGGTGGCCTCGGTCGCCGACCTGCGGCGCGTGTTCCGCGGCTGGCCCGAACCCGTCGAAGAGCTGCTCGCCGCCATCACCGACGACGACCTGAGCTTCTTCCCGCACATCCGCCACGACGTGCCCCGCGTGTGGGGCGGTGAGCGCACCACGCTGCTCGGCGATGCCGTGCACGCCATGCCACCGGCCGTGGCGCAGGCCGCCAACCAGACCATCGAGGACGCCTGGGTGCTCACCGAATGCCTCGACCGGGGTGGGAGCGAGCCGGCACCGCTGCTGCGCACCTACGAGCAGGAGCGGCTGCCGCGGGTGCGCAAGGTCTCCCGCACGGCGGCGCTCACCGCGGCGCAGCGCAACACGCCGCTGCAGCGCCTCGGCAAGTTTCCCCGGTGGATCGCCACCCGCAGCCAGGTCGTCTCGCTGCGCGCCGGCAGCAGCGTGCTGCGCGGTCTCACACCGCCGCGCCCCCGGCTGCATCCGGCCTGAAGCCCCGCCCGAGCACTCCGCCGGAACACCCCGCCTGAAATCCCCGCCTGGCAAACCCCGCCCGCAGATACAGCGCAACGCGAAAAGAGCGGGGGACTCGCGCGTCCCCCGCTCTTCGGATCACCGGTGCGCCGATCAGCCGTTGAGCTCCTCCGGGTTCGGGCCGACGCGCTCACCGGTCTCCAAACCGGTGATGGACTGCATGTCGTCCTCGGCCAGCTCGAAGTCGAACACGTCGATGTTGGCCTCGATGCGCTCGGGCGTCACCGACTTCGGAATGGTGACGTTGCCCAGCTGGATGTGCCACCGCAGGACGATCTGCCCCGGGGTCTTGCCGTACTTCTCGGCCAGCGAGGTGACCGTCGAGCTGTCCAGCAGGCCGTTGTTCCGGCCGAGCGGGCTCCACGCCTCGGTGGCGATGCCGTGCTCGGCGTGGAACGCGCGCAGATCCGTCTGCGGCAGGTTCGGGTGCAGTTCGACCTGGTTCAACGCCGGCACGACGTCGGTTTCCTCGAAGAGCCGGCGCAGGTGCGGCACGTGGAAGTTGGACACGCCGATGGCCTTCGCGCGGCCCTCGTTGTGCAGCCGTTCGAACGCCTTCCACGTGTCGACGAACTGGTCCTTGGCGGGCAGCGGCCAGTGGATCAGGTACAGGTCGACGTGGTCGAGCCCGAGCCGGTCGAGGCTCTCGTCGAACGCCTGCAGCGTGCTGTCGTAGCCCTGCCGGTCGTTCCACAGCTTGGTGGTGATGAACAGCTCGTCCCGCGACAGGCCCGATTCGGCGATCGCCTTGCCGACACCTTCCTCGTTGCCGTACACGGCTGCGGTGTCGATCTTGCGGTACCCCGCGCGCAGCGCGGTCAGGATCGGCTCGACGACCTCGTTGTCCGGAACCTGGAACACGCCGTACCCCAGCTGCGGCATGGACGCGCCGGTGTTCAGCGTGACGTTCGGAACCTGAGCCATGTGTTGTTTCTCCTCAGCCAAAGTTGTCCCGTGCGGCCTGGAACGGTCGCGATGCGGTCTGCACGGCTCACCGTACCGGTGGGCGGTGGGTGCGTACTTCGTCGTCGACCGGCTCCGCTGTTCGGGCAGCGAAGTCGGCCGGGTGCCGCGCGCCGGGCGCGGCACCCGAACGTCGGTGCTCAGTTGTGCGTCCCGCCGCGGGTGTCGGCGAGTTGCGCGGAACCCCCGGCGGTGGCCGGTTCACCGTCGGTGCGGTGCGAGGCCACGACTTCCGGGGTGGGCTGCGAACGGCGGTCCGACCAGGCCGAGGCGACGGCGAACCCGAGCCCGGCCAGCGCGAGCACCGCGCCGATCCAGCTCGGCGACAGCAGGCCGAACCCTGCGCCGAGCACGGCACCGCCGGCGGAAGCGCCCAGCGAGTTGGCGATGTTGAAGGTGGACTGGATGCTGGCCGAACCCAGCGCCGGAGCGTCCTTGGCGAGATCCAGGATGCGCCCCTGGATGCTCGGCATGGCGGTGAACGCGGTGGCACCGATGAGGAACACGTTGATGGTGGCCAGCACCATGTTCTGCGCGGTGACGGTGAACAGCGCCAGGCTCACGGCCAGTGCGCTCAGCCCCACGCACAGCGTCCACATCGGAGCGATGTCGCCGAGTCGGCCGCCGAGCGCGGTGCCGACGGTCATGCCCACGCCGAACACGGCCAGCAGCACGGTCACGGCGATCGGCGTGAAACCGGTGATGTCGGTGAGCACCGGCTTGATGTAGCTGTAGAAGGAGAACGTGGCGGCGAACCCGAAGACGACCACGCCGAACGCGAGCCACATCCGTCCGCGCAGGAACGTGCGCAGCTCCCCGCTGACGCTGACGTTCTGCGGCTTGGACTGCTGCGGCACCAGGGCGGCGACCGCGATCAGTGCGACCAGGCCGATGGCCGCGACGAGTCCGAAGGTCCAGCGCCAGCCGAGCTGCTGTCCGAGCAGCGTGCCGACCGGGACGCCGACGATGTTGGCCACGGTCAGACCGATGAACATCATCGAGATCGCCTGCGTGCGCTTGTGGTGCGCCACCAGGCTGGCCGCGACGACCGCGCCGATGCCGAAGAACGTGCCGTGCGGCAACCCGGAGATGAACCGGGTGACCAGCAGCATCCCGTGGTTGGCCGCGAACGCCGAGCCGAGGTTGCCGATCGTGAACAGAACCAGCATGTTCAGCAGCACCGTCTTGCGGTGAGCGCGCATGCCGGCGATCGTCAACAGCGGCGCACCGATCACCACGCCGAGCGCGTACAACGAGATGTAGCTGCCGGCGACCGGTTCGGACACGTTCATGGCCGTGGCCACTTCCGGCAGCAGCCCCATCATCACGAACTCGGTCGTACCGATTCCGAATGCGGCGATGGCCAGTGCCAACAGTGCAACAGGCACAGAAGTCTCCCCTGAACGAGTGCCGTACTGGTGCGTTCAGCTCCGCCCGGTGCGGTGCTCGCTGCGGCGGAGGCGATGAAGAATCGGGAAAGCGACGGGCGATGGCGCTCCCGGGTCATCTCAACGATAGATCGTCGTGGCCCTGTTCCCCCAGTGAATATGAACCGCGCCACGTCGGTGACCTGCGCGAAGTTTCGGCAGAGCCGCGGTCGGCGCGATCAGTGCTCCGATCAGCGGGCACTGTGGACGAGAGCACGAGGAGGAGCGCGGCACCGCGCACAATCGCGTTCGCAGTGCCTTGTGCGCAATGCCAAAAGGGGTGCGCTTTCGCCGCCGGTGTTCGGAAAAAAGGCCGGAATTTTGCGCTCGTCGCTCGTTTCGGGTGAGCGCGCTGCGCGGTAGCCGGAAATGTCGGATGGGCGTGTGCGCCGCTGCGGCTCTGATGGCCGCGGTGCTGCGGCTGCCAGCGCTGCGGTGCTGGCAACCGCACCGCTACTCGCGGTCGGGCCCGGGTTCGGGCTCCTCGCCCTGCGGAGTCTCGCCCTGCGGCTTCGCGGCGTTCGCGCGGAACCCGGCGTGCGCCTCGCTCTCGAGGCGCTCGACCATGTGCGGGTAGTGCAGTTCGAACGCGGGCCGGATCGAGCGCACGCGCGGCAGCTCGGTGAAGTTGTGCCGCGGCGGCGGGCAGGAGGTGGCCCACTCCAGCGAGTTGCCGTGGCCCCACGGGTCGTCCACGTTCGCGATGGTGCCGTAGCGGTAGCTCTTGAACACGTTGTACAGGAACGGAAGCATCGACGCGCCCAGGATGAACGCGCCGATGGTGGAGATGATGTTCAGCGTGGTGAACCCGTCGGTGGGCAGGTAGTCGGCGTAGCGCCGCGGCATGCCCTCGTTGCCCAGCCAGTGCTGCACCAGGAACGTGCCGTGGAAGCCGATGAACGTCAGCCAGAAGTGCAGCTTGGCCAGCCGCTCGTCCATCATCCGCCCGGTCATCTTGGGGAACCAGAAGTACATCCCGGCGAAGACGGCGAACACGATCGTGCCGAACAGCACGTAGTGGAAGTGCGCCACGACGAAGTACGTGTCCGTGACGTGGAAGTCCAGCGGCGGGGAGGCCAGCAGGATGCCCGTGAGCCCACCGAGCAGGAACGTGACGAGGAAGCCGATGGAGAACAGCATCGGCGATTCGAAGGTGAGCTGGCCGCGCCACATCGTGCCGATCCAGTTGAAGAACTTGATGCCGGTGGGCACGGCGATGAGGAACGTGGTGAAGGCGAAGAACGGCAGCAGCACCGCGCCGGTGGCGAACATGTGGTGCGCCCAGACCACGGCCGAGAGCACACCGATGAGCAGGGTCGCGAAGACCAGGCCGGTGTAGCCGAACAGCGGCTTGCGGCTGAACACCGGCAGGATCTCGGTGACGATGCCGAAGAACGGCAGCGCGACGATGTAGACCTCGGGGTGGCCGAAGAACCAGAACAGGTGCTGCCACAGGATGGCCCCGCCGTTGGCCGGGTCGAACACGTGCGCGCCCAGGTGCCGGTCCGCGAGCAGCCCCACCAGCGCCGCGGTGAGGATGGGGAAGGCGAGCAGGATCAGGAAGCTCGTCACCAGGATGTTCCAGCAGAACATGGGCAACCGCCACATGGTCATGCCCGGTGCGCGCAGGCACACCAGCGTGGTGATCATGTTGACCGCGCCGAGGATGGTGCCGAGACCGGACACGAGCAGTCCCGCGATCCACACGTTGCCGCCCATGCCCGGACTCGCCTCCGGTCGGGACAGCGGCGTGTAGGCGGTCCAGCCGAAGTCCGCGGCGCCCCCCGGCATGACGATGCCGGAGAGCACGATGAGACCGCCCAGCAGGAACAGCCAGTAGGAGAAGGCGTTCAACCGCGGGAACGCGACGTCCGGTGCGCCGATCTGCAGCGGCAGGATCACGTTCGCGAACCCGAACACGATGGGCGTTGCGAACAGCAGCAGCATGATCGTGCCGTGCATGGTGAACAGCTGGTTGTACTGCTCCTGGGACAGGAACTGCATCCCCGGGGTGGCCAGTTCGCCGCGCATCAGCAGCGCCATGAAGCCGCCGATGAGGAAGAAGCCGAACGAGGTCGCGAGGTAGAGCATTCCGATGCTCTTCGGGTCCGTCGTGTAGATCCACGACAGGAACGCGCCCTTGTACCCGCGCGGCATCGCGTGCGCTCGCGTCGGGGTCGGGGTGGTCGTAGGCGTGGTCAACACGCACCTCCGAGACCTGGGATGCGGAACCGACACGGCGGATCCGGGCCGGTAGCACCGAACCGGGCAGCACCGAACTGGGCAGGACGAACCGGGAGGGCGGCGCCGTGCGGAGCAGGAACCGTGCTGCTCCGACACCGCCCGCGCTCGTCCGGTAACAATCGGTGCCCACCCAGTCTCCTCGAACATCGATCGCATGCAACCGAGCACGCCCAGCGGATTCGAATCGAACTGCAGTTCGCTCAATGGTGTGCAACGCGGTCGAAACGCTGGCGAACACCAGTTCGCGGTGCTCATCCTGGCTGCATGGCAGACGCAAGAGTGGTCGCGGGTGAAGCAAGGGTTGCCGGCGGGGAGGTCGGGGCTGCCGCAGCAGGATGCGCTCCGGTGGCCGCGGTGGTGCTGCGCAGCTCCGGCGTTGCAGCGGCCAGAGCGCCACCAGGAGCGTGCCGCGGTTCCCGTTCGTCGGCCGGGGTGGCGAAGGATCCGCAGGCGGTTTGGTGAAAGCGCGTTCGACGGACCTTGATAACTCCACAGTGGAGGCGCGACGCACGCGGATTGCGCGGCCGGCCGGGCGTTCAGCTCGCGCCGGGCTCGTGCCGGGCTCGTGCTGGGCTCGTGCTGGGCTCGCGCCGGAAAGCGGCCGTCTGCGTGGGCGGATGCGGCGGTCTCTCGCGGGCTTGGCGGTGTGCTGAGGGCGGTGCGGTCGACCGGCCGGTTGCGGCTGCGTGCTCAGGCGCTCTCCGGGGCGGGGTGCGCCGTGCCGGCCCGGGCCAGCGCGGCCCACGCCATGCCGTGCAGCAGCCCCGCCATGTCCTCGGCGTCGAGCTGGGCGCTGTGCGGGGTCGAGTTGATCAACCCGAAGATCGCGTGCGCCGTGGCGCGCGCAGTGCCGACCGGCATCCCGGGATAGCGGGTGCGTAGCGCATCGGCCCACACTTCGACGTACTCGCGCTGGAGCTCGCGGACTTGCCGTCGGCTCGGCTCGGCGAGGCTGTCGAGATCGCGGAACTGCACGGTGATCAGCGCTTGGTCGGTGAGGGCGAACTCCACGTGCCACTGCAGCAACCGGTCGAGAGCGTCGATGCTGCCGGTGGCACGTCCGACGCGTTCGCGGGCGCCCTGCAGCAGCCGTTCGCTGATCCCGGTGAGCATCTCGGCCAGCATCGCTTCCTTGCTGCGGAAGTGGCGGTACAGCGCCGGGCCGCTGATGCCCACGGCGGCTCCGATGTCGTCGATGCCGACGCCGTGGAAACCGTACTGCGCGAAGCGCTCCGCCGCGGCGGTGAGGATCTGCGTGCGGCGGGATTCCTGCGCGGAGGTGGCCATGGCGACCATGCTAGACGAACCGGTTAGTGCGCGTTAACATAACTGCGTTAACGCGTACTAACGCGCTTGCGGAGGTAGTCGTATGGAGGCGCCCGTCCTGGGTACAGCGCTGGACGTGCACGCGGAGCATTTCCAGCGCAATGCCGAACACCATGCTCGGCTCGCCGCGGACCTGCGTGCGCGGCTCGACACCGTCCGCGCCGGGGGTTCGCAGAAGGCGCGGGCGCGGCACGTCGAACGCGGCAAACTGCTGCCGCGCGATCGGGTGGACGGGTTGCTCGACCGGGGATCACCCTTCCTGGAGCTCTCCCCGATGGCTGCGCACGGCATGTACGACGACGAAGCGCCCGGCGCCGGCATCATCACCGGTATCGGGCGGGTCGCCCAGCGGGAGTGCGTCATCATCGCCAACGACCCCACCGTCAAGGGCGGCACGTACTACCCCATGACGGTGAAGAAGCACCTCCGCGCGCAGGAGATCGCGCTGCAGAACGCCCTGCCCTGCCTGTACCTGGTGGATTCCGGCGGGGCGTTCCTGCCGCGGCAGGACGAGGTGTTCCCGGACGCGGACCACTTCGGCCGCATCTTCTACAACCAGGCGACGATGTCGTCCCGCGGGATTCCGCAGCTCGCGGCGGTCCTCGGGTCGTGCACCGCGGGCGGGGCCTACGTGCCGGCGATGAGCGACCAGGCAGTCATCGTGCGCGAGCAGGGCACGATCTTCCTCGGTGGACCGCCGCTGGTGAAGGCGGCCACGGGCGAGGAAGTCAGCGCCGAGGAGCTCGGTGGCGGCCGACTGCACACGCACACCTCCGGCGTGGCCGACCAGCTCGCCGCCGATGACGCCGACGCGCTGCGCCAGCTGCGCACGATCGTGAGCACCCTCGGTCCGCCCGCCGAGGCGCCGTGGCAGGTGCGTCCCGCAGAGGAACCCGCCGTCGACCCCGAGGACCTGTACGGCGCGGTGCCACCGGACACGCGCACCCCCTACGAGGTCCGGGAGATCATCGCGCGGCTGGTGGACGGCAGCCGTTTCGCCGAATTCAAACCCGACTACGGCACGACGCTGGTGACCGGTTTCGCCCGCCTGCACGGGCATCCCGTCGGCATCATCGCGAACAACGGGATTCTGTTCGCCGAGTCGGCGCAGAAGGGCGCGCACTTCATCGAGCTGTGCGATCAGCGTCGGACACCGCTGGTGTTCCTGCAGAACATCTCCGGGTTCATGGTCGGCCAGGAGTACGAGGCCGGCGGAATCGCCAAGCACGGCGCGAAGATGGTCACCGCGGTGTCGTGCGCCCGCGTCCCCAAGTTCACGGTCGTGATCGGCGGCTCGTTCGGCGCGGGCAACTACTCGATGTGCGGGCGCGCCTACGAGCCGCGGATGCTCTGGATGTGGCCGAACGCCCGCATCTCGGTGATGGGCGGCGAGCAGGCGGCTTCGGTGCTGGCCACGGTGCGGCGCGAACAGATGGAGCAGCGCGGCGAGGACTGGCCCGCCGGGGATGAGGAGGAGTTCAAGCAGCCCATCCGGGACCAGTACGAGCACCAGGGGCACCCGTACTACTCGACCGCCCGCATCTGGGACGACGGGGTGATCGACCCCCGGCAGACCCGCGATGTGCTCGGGCTGTCGCTGTCGGTCGCGGCGAACGCACCGCTGGATCCGGTGTCGTACGGGGTTTTCCGGATGTGACGCGGACGCATCGCCAGCACCGGAACGCAGTGCCGGGAGGAGTGGACCAATGAGCTTGTTCGACACCGTCCTCGTCGCCAACCGCGGGGAGATCGCTGTGCGCGTGATGCGCACGCTGCGCCGGCTCGGGATCCGCTCGGTGGGCGTGTACAGCGATGCCGATCGCGACGCGGCCCACGTGCAGGAGGCCGACGTCGCCGTGCACCTCGGACCGAGCGCCGCCGAGAAGAGCTACTTGAACGTTGCACGGATCGTGGACGCGGCGCAGCGCACCGGCGCGGCCGCGGTGCACCCGGGTTACGGGTTCCTCTCGGAGAACGCGGAGTTCGCACGTGCGTGCCAGGCCGCGGGTTTGGTGTTCATCGGGCCCTCGGCCGGGGCGATCGACGCGATGGGGAACAAGATCCGGGCGCGGGAGACCGTCTCGGCGGTGGACGTGCCCGTGGTGCCGGGGTACTCCGGAACGGATCAGGACGACGCGCACCTGCTCGACGCCGCCCGCGACATCGGTTTCCCGGTGCTGCTGAAACCGGCGGCGGGCGGTGGGGGCAAGGGCATGCGCGTGGTCACCGGAGCCAACGAGTGGTCCGAGCTCATCGCCGCTGCGCGCCGCGAGTCCGAGGCGGCGTTCGGTGACGCGACGATGCTGCTCGAGCGCTACGTCGCCCGGCCGCGGCACATCGAGGTCCAAGTGCTCGCCGACGCGCACGGCACGGTGCTGCACCTGGGCGAGCGGGAGTGCAGCCTGCAGCGGCGCCACCAGAAGATCGTCGAGGAAAGCCCTTCAGCACTGCTGGGGCAGCAGGAGCGGGACCGCATCGGCCGATCCGCTGCGGAAGTGGCCCGTGCGGTCGATTACGTCGGTGCCGGCACGGTCGAGTTCGTCGTCTCCGCGCAGCGTCCGGAGGAGTTCTTCTTCCTCGAGATGAACACCCGGCTGCAGGTCGAGCACCCGGTGACGGAGATGGTGGCGCGTTTCGGCGGTGCGGACGGCGTCGACCTCGTGGAGCAGCAAGTCCGCATCGCCGCGGGCGAGCAGCTGCCGTGGCGGCAGGAGCAGCTGCAGCTGCACGGGCACGCCGTGGAGGCCCGGGTCTACGCCGAATCCCCCGAACAGGACTTCGTGCCGACGGGCGGGCGGGTGCACGCCCTGCACGAGCCGCAGGGACCGGGGGTCCGCGTCGATTCGGGGATTCGCGAAGGCAGCGTCGTCGGGACCGACTACGACCCGATGGTGGCCAAGGTCGCCGCTTGGGGGGCGGAGCGCGGTGAAGCCCTGCTGCGGCTCGACGCCGCGTTGGCCAGCACCGCGGTCTTGGGGGTGCGCACCAACACCGCGTTCCTGCGGACACTGCTGGCCGATGCGGATGTGCGTTCCGGTGACATCGACACCGGGCTGGTCGACCGGGTGCGGGAGCGTTCGGCGGCTCCGGAGACGCCCGAGGCGGTCTATGTCGCCGCTGCGCTGGAGCGGCGTCGTGCGGCGGAACCGGCGGGTGATGTGACCGACCCGTGGTGCATCCCGAGCGGGTGGCGCCTCGGCGGGCCGGCCTGGAGCCTGTGGCGGCTGTCCGCGGGTGATGGCGAGCGTCGCGTGTACGTGCGCGGACGCGCGCATGACGCGCAGGTCGTCGTGGAGACGCCCGAGTCCCGCGAAGCCGGGGCTGTCGCGCTCACGTCCGTGAACGTTCCGGCGGACCCGGGCGCGGCCGTTCCCGCGGGGCTGGCGGTGCGCGGTTCCGAGCTCGTGCTCTCGTTGCACGGCCGCACCTGGCGGTGTTGCTGGGTGCGCGCCGAGAATACGACGTGGCTCGCTGCCGATGGCCGGCAGTGGGAGGTCGTCGAACGGGATCTGCTCGCCGACTCGAGTGCTGAGGCGGATGCGGCCGACGGCTCGGTGGTCAGCCCCATGCCGGGAACCGTGCTGGCCGTGGACGTGTCCCCGGGTGAACAGGTGCGCGCCGGTCAGCGGTTGTGCGTCGTCGAGGCGATGAAGATGGAGCACACGATCTCCGCGCCGTTCGACGGATACGTCGCCGACTTCAGCGTCCGCGCCGGTGAACCGGTGCGACTCGAACAGGTCCTGGGGACCGTGAAACCCGTCGAGGAGGCCTGAATGGTGGATCATCGGCTTGGTGCAGAGCACCGGCAGCTGTGTGCAACGGTGCGGGAGTTCGCGCGCGACGAGGTCGCTCCCGTGATCGGGGACTACTACGAGCGCTGCGCGTTCCCCTACCCGTTGGTGCGTTCGATGGGCGAGATGGGGCTGTTCGGTCTGCCGCTGCCCGAGGAGTACGAGGGGATGGGCGGTGACTACTTCGCGCTGTGCCTGGCGCTGGAGGAACTCGCGCGGGTGGACTCCTCCCTCGCCGTGACGCTCGAAGCCGGGGTTTCGCTCGGGGCGATGCCGGTGTACCGCTTCGGCAACGAGGAGCAGAGGAGTACCTGGCTGCCGCGGTTGAGCACTGGCGAAATCCTCGGTGCGTTCGGATTGACCGAACCGGACGGCGGCTCCGACGCCGGGGCGACGCGGACGACCGCGAAGCTCGACGGCGCGGAATGGGTCATCAACGGGTCCAAGGAGTTCATCACGAATTCGGGAACCGACATCACCGGGTTGATCACGGTGACGGCCGTGACGGGGCAGAAGGACGACGGCGGTAAGGAGATCTCCACGATCATCGTGCCCGCGGGAACCCCGGGGCTGACCGTGGCGGAGAAGTACTCCAAAGTCGGGTGGAACGCCTCCGACACGCACGGGTTGTCGTTCTCCGATTGCCGTGTTCCGTCGGAGAACCTCCTGGGAACGCGCGGGAAGGGCTATGCGCAGTTCCTGTCGATCCTGGAGGAGGGACGTGTCGCGATCGCCGCGCTGGGGGTCGGTTTGGCGCAGGGCTGCGTCGACGAGTGCCGCCGCTACGCCGTGGAGCGCACCGCGTTCGGACGACCGATCGGACAGAACCAGGCGATCCAGTTCAAGATCGCGGACATGGAGGCGCGGGCGCACACGGCGCGCCTGGCCTACTACGACGCCGCGTCCCGCATGATCGGCGGCGAACCTTTCGGTCGGCAGGCGGCGATCGCCAAGCTCACCTCGTCGAACGCGGCGATGGAAAATGCGCGCGACGCCACCCAGGTCTTCGGCGGGTACGGGTTCATGAACGAAAGCCCCGTGGGGCGGTTCTACCGGGACGCGAAGATCCTCGAGGTCGGCGAGGGCACCAGCGAGGTGCAGCGGATGCTCATCGCGCGGGAACTCGGCGTCGGGGTCTGAGCGCGCGACTCTTGCCGGGGCGCTTCTGGCAGCACCGTTTCGGCCGTTCCCCCGCCGCGAGCAGCCCCTCGGCGATGGGAGCGGTGTCGCTCCGCGTCCGTGGAGCGGAGCTCTGTCCGGTGCTCGAGCGGCTGTGCAGGTGCGCGGTACGCACCGGACGTCTCCGGCCGCAGCTGGCTGGGGACGCCCGGCGCGGCCCGACGCGTGTCAGCGGCCGAGCTGACCGTGCGGGATCGTGATTTCCTCGGTCTGTTCGGCGGGCAGGCGGTTTCCGTCCCACGCCCTCGTGGGAGCGGCCTCGGGGGCCACCGGCAGGTGGGCCGGCTGCGTTTCCAGCCCGAAATCCTGCTCCGGCCAGGCGTGTTCTTCGGGCATCGCTCCTGGGGCGTCTGCGGTGCGCATCGTGCCGTCGGTTGCCGAATGCTGTGCAGCGTGCCCCGAACCGGGCAGTGCGGCGTCAGTTGCGGGTTCCCGGGTAGACGTGGGTTCCTGGATGGAACCGTCGGGTTCGGTGAGGTGTTGCAATACCCAGTCCCGCGCGAGCGCAGCGGGGGACGTGCCCTGCTTGGCGGCGAGCTCCTTGAGGCGCTCGTTCGCGAGCAGCGGCAGGCGCAGCTGGTAAACCTGCGAGTTCCCGAACCTGCGCCCGGAGCCGGTGCTCTCCACGTCTTCTTCGGGTGTCAGCGCCGCGAGGTACGAATCCAGCTCCTGGTCGGCTTCAGCCACCTGTTCTTCCGGCCAGTCCGTGTCCTTCTGCCGGCGGTTGCTCTTCGTGCGTCCGAGTGCCACGCCGCACACGATAACGGTTCGATTGCAGCAGACGAGCCGCTGTGCGGCGAGTCACCCCGCGGTGGCGCGGGGCGACTGCGTATCCAGGGAAGAAGCATTGGATTCGGCGGCCAGCGGAATGGTGGGTTCCACGCCGTGGGCGTGTTTCGGGGCGGCTCGTGGGACGAGGGGTGGAGTGAGCGCGATGGATGGGCGGGAAGGTCTTGCGCGCTGCGGACGACGTGGTCGCGTGCCCTTCCTCACCGTGACTCACGCGGCGAACTCGCCGCGGTTCTGCTTCGATGGGATTTCGCGGCGCTGGTGGCGTGTCTGCCCAGGAGATCCAGTGGAGTCCCCTCGGGAGGATTGAGCAAGATCCATTCTGGACGCACGGAGCCGCTTGATTACTTTCTGTTTATCGCAAATCACTCTCTGGGGGGCTGCGGGGGTGCGCAACCTGTGGATAACCTGCGGCCGAAACCCGAGCCGGGGAGGCATCATGTACGGGTCGCTCGACGTTCGGAAATTCTTGTTGCAGCAGGACGAGAGCCTCTCACGGCCGTCCGCGGTGCCCGGTCCGCGCGAGGGGGAGTCCTCGCGGATTTCGCAGGAGAAGATCCACCGTGCGCGCGTTGCCGTGGCGCGGGGCGCGCACGACGCCGAGGACTGCCGAATGCTGTTGGACATGCTCGGTCTCGTGCCGGACGAGGACGACGTTCCGCCAGCTGCGCGCTGAGCCGGTGGCGTCGCGGTCTCGTCGACGGGGGCGTGCCGCGGGCGGTATCAGCGGTGCGCACGCAGGGTTGGGTGGCGAAACGCGGGGCCGGCGCGCACGAGCGCACCGGTTGTGCGAGCACAATGTTGGCGCGGTAACTTCGTGTGACGTAGTTGATCACTCTTTCGTGGATCACGCCGTCCATGAACGGGAACTCGCACGGGAGCCGCGCATGCCCCAGCAGCGTCGTGCTCGGGTGACGCGAGGTGCCATCCTCCTGGCGGCCGCCGAGGAGTTCGAACGCATCGGCTACTCCGGGGCCACGCTCGGGGCGGTGCTGCGGCGCAGCGGTGTGACGAAGGGTGCTTTTTACTTCCACTTCGATTCGAAGGCAGCCGTAGCTGAAGCGCTGGTCAGCGAGTACGAGGACACCTGCGCTCGACTGTGGAGGTATTGGGACGCACGACGTGTCGATGCGCTCTCGACGGCCGTGGGGCTCACCAGGGATGCGGCGGAGGCGCTCGAGCGTGATGTGCGGTTGTGCGCGGGGCTGTACCTGGCCTGCGTGTGCGGTGTCGCTCCTGATCGACCCGCCGCCTCGGAGGGGGCGGCACGGCTCCCGCTCGTCTCGGCGGCGGGAAGCAGCGTGGTCCTGCGCTTGCTGTGCCGGTCTGCGGAGCGGGGCCAGCTGCGCGCGGAGGTGGACCTGGCCGTGGTGGCGCGCATCGTGCACGATGTGCTTCTCGGTCTCTGGCTCGACGGGGCGCCACGCGAGGGGTGTGCCGAGCGCGTGACGGCGACTTGGCGCGCGCTCTTGCGCGGGGTGGCCGTTCCCGGCGCATGTGAGCAGCTGTGCGGCTAGCTGTGCTGCTCGGGTGGGGCGTGGAACATCCTGAGAAGGGGGAGCCTCGTGGATCAGCGCCTCGCTGGAGTGTTCCGCGTGAGGGCTCGTGAGCCAGCGTGAGTCAGCGTGAGTCAGCGTGAGCCAGCGTGGGTCAGCGTGAGTCAGCGTGGGGGCGAACGTGCAGGACACGGGGCCCCGCGAAAGATGTCTCGCGGATAAGGGGACCCCCTGTGCGTGTCCGCCTGCGGGATGTCGTAAGCTTTTATTGCTCCCAACGGAAGGCAGCCCGAGCGGGAAGCCGGTTGGAGGCAAGGTCGAAAGGCCAAGCCCCCATCGTCTAGTGGCCTAGGACGCCGCCCTTTCAAGGCGGTAACGCGGGTTCGAATCCCGTTGGGGGTACGATATAACTGAAGAGCACGACACATGGCCCAGTAGCGCAGTAGGTTAGCGCGCCGCCCTGTCACGGCGGAGGTCGCGGGTTCGAGTCCCGTCTGGGTCGCCATAGTGGGCGGTGCGCCCGCCCCGCACGGCCAGGTAGCTCAGTTGGTACGAGCGTCCGCCTGAAAAGCGGAAGGTCGGCGGTTCGACCCCGCCCCTGGCCACACCTGTAAGCTGCGAAAACGTCCCCTGCGAAGAGCCGCGGGGGACGTTTCTTCCTGTTCGGGGCTCAGTTTGGGGTCCAGAAGTACTGATTCAGACGTTGAGCGACGTCTTGGCGGACTCCCACGCTGCTGCTGCGGCGGACGGCCGTCTTCCGCTGTTGCCCCGGGGCGGCCTGTGCTCATTGTCCGCCCGAAGTCGGGGTGCGGTGCTGGTTCTGCAGGGTGCGGCGGAATTCCGGAGCGGGTAGCGCGTGGGAGAACAGCCAGCCCTGGTACGCCGCGATGCCGAGGGGTTCGAGCAGGCGGAGCTGGGCGGTGGTCTCGACGCCTTCGGCGAGGCAGCGGTGTCCGGTGGCTCTGCACAGGTCCACGATCGCCCGGGTGATGGCGCAGGCTGTGGTGTCGTTGTCGGTGTCCGGGATGAAGGAGCGGTCGAGTTTGATGATCTGCGCGGGGAGGTCCTGCAGACGGGCCAGCGAGGAGTAGCCGGTGCCGAAGTCGTCGATGGCGAAGCGCACCCCTGTCTCGGACAGGGCGGTCATCGCCCGCAGTTGCCAGGGGTGCAGATTGAGCACGGCGGTTTCGGTGATTTCGAGGATCACCCGGTGCGGATCGATGCCGGACTCGGTGATGAGGCTGGCGATGTCATCGAGCAGGCTGGGGTCGCTGCTGGGTAGTTCGGAGAGGTTGACCGCGATGTCGATCGGGCCGTGATCGGGGGCGGGCCAGTGGGCTGCCTCGTCCAAGGCGGTGCGCAGCACCCACCGCTCGAGTTCTCCGAGCAGGTTGCCGTGTTCGGCCACGGGCAGCAACAAGGCGGGCGAGAGCATACCGCGAGTCGGGTGCTCCCAGCGCAGCAGCGCTTCAGCGCCGAGCGTGCTGCCGTCGCCGGCGACGATGGCTTGGTAGTGCAGACTCAGCTGCTCGTGGGCCAAGGCGTGTCGGAGCTGGTCTTCCAGTTCCAGTTGATCATCAGCAGCCGTGATCAGTTCGGTGTTGGCCAGTGCGGTGTGGCCGGGCCCGCGTTGTTTCGCCTCGAACATCGCGGCGTCGGCGAAGCGGATGAGGTCGTTGAGGCTGCGAGCGGCGCCGTCGGTGGCGGCCGCGCCGACCGAGCCTGAGATCCGCACGAACTGCCCGCGGACCGGAACGGTGGCCCGCAGGGAGTCGGAGACTTGAGCGGCGAAGGTCTCCAGGCCGCCGAGGGAATCCACGTCGGGGCAGGTGATGAGGAATTCGTCCCCGGAGAAGCGGGCCAAGTGGCAGCTCGGCGGCAGCGTGCTGTGAAGCAGGTTGGCCACGGCGGTCAACAGCTCGTCGCCGGCGGGGTGGCCCCGAGATTCGTTCACGCGTTTGAAGTTGTCGACATCGCAGAACAACACGGCGAACCCGCTCGGCAGCTCCTGCTCGGCGCCGTCCGCGAGCGTTTCCTGCAGGCCTTGCCGATTGAGCAACCCCGTCAGCTCGTCGTGGGTCGCCTGGTGCTGCAACTGCTGGATGTGCTGGTGATGAGGGGTGATGTCGTAGGCGACCACCAGCCACAGACGCGTGTCGTCCTCCTGCGCGGAGGGCGCTGAGTGCACCTCGCAGAGCGTGGGGTGTCCGTCGGAGTGGGCGAGCATCCGTTGCTGTCCGTTCGGCACGTCCGGTCCGGCCAGCGCCCCGGCTCCGTCGGCGTGGCTGAGGAGCTCACGGGCGTTTCGCCCCACCAGGTCGTTCTGGTCGTAGTCCAACAGATCGGACAGGGCCTCGTTGGCGTCGAGCACCTGGCCGGATTCGTCCAGGATGCCGAGCGGGAGCGGCACGAGATCGAACAAGCCGGGCACCAACCGCGGTGAGCGCGGCGGATCGGCCAACCGGATCGCCTCGTCGAGAGCTTCGAGCTGGCCGCGCAGCTCTGCCCGATCGTGCTCGTGGGGCTGCGCAGGGGTCAGTCGCTCGCGCAGGCTGACCAGGGCATCGCGGTGCAGCAGATGAGAGGACTGGCTCATCACGAGCCCTCCCGCGGTGCCGGGGCCCCGGACGACAGCAGCGCGGTGCGGGCGGTCTCGAGAGTGGGATAGCACGGCAGGGTTCGCTCCAGTCCGCCGACCGCCAGGGCCCGGTCCACGACCCGGGTGGAGTTGACGATGCCCAGGTCCATCCCGCGGTGGTCGGTGTAGGAGTGCACGGCGGCCAGCAGTTCGAGCCCGGCCACGCCGAGGAAGGCTACTTCGCGCAGGTCGATCACGAACCCGGCCAGCGTGGAGTGCAGGCGGGGCCACAACGACGCAGCCAACGACGGCGTCGTGGCCGCATCGAGGTCTCCGGCCACGTGCACGATGGCCAGCCGCGGCGTCGGGTAGGTCACCCGCAGCTTCCACGTGCCGGCGACAGCTGGTTCCGGGTGTGCAGTGCTGCCGCTGGTTGTGCTCGAGCAGGTTTGCCGGGTCAGCTCGGGGGAATGCATCAGAAAGCCTCCTCCGTCCCGGAGCGAGCGCCGCGATGGACCAGCTCACAACAGCAGCGGGAGGCTCTGCACGCCTTCTCCTCGCGGTTTGGCGGGGAAAAGGGGAGAGCAGGCAGGAGTTGTCCCGCTGTGGACAACAGCACGGCGGCTTCCTACTAAACCAACCAACACCCAACTTACGGAGGTGAAGACTGGTCTGTCTAACGGAACTGGTGTGGTTGCCTGCATTAAGTAGTCAGTCCGGGCGGGCAGGCAGGGATCTGCCATCGCAAGAAGGCGCCCCCGCGCTCAACCGGCCTGGGGGGCACCGGGAGTGCGGGGGCACCGAAGGTCCACCCCTGGGGGTCAGGTGGACACTCGCAATACTACTCCGCAGTAGGTCATCTGTCTTCTTCCGGGTGACATTTCGAAGGTCAGACATCTCACGCTGCAGGTGGTTGCCGCGCTCGGGTGGCGGAGCCAGCACTGCACGTCCCTCTCCCACGGGGCCGGTGCCGGTGAGCACGGGGAGCACCGGGCGGGCTGGCCTCGTTGCTGGCCGGCGACGAGGCGGTCCTGCCCGCCGGCGCGGCCCCTCGTCGCGTCGGCGGGCACCCCCTCGTTACCCGATGGCGCCGGGCGAGCGACACCGAGTCGGATGCCGGACCGGAACACCCGGTCCCGGGCGGATCAGGCGCGGATGCCCGCCGGGACGTCTGGGGCGGTTCGATGGTGCCGCGACGCGCGGCAGTCCACCGGCTGGATCCGCCATGAGGTCCGCGGTCGAGTGACCGCCTCCCCCGTCGTTCACCCCGACGGATCCCGGAGCGGTCCACCGGAGGGACGTTCCGGTCGGGAAAGGACGGCCCGGGGGAGGGGGCGGTTCGCTGGGAGAAGCAGTCCGGCTGGGAGCGGAAAGCGGCACACGAGGTGCTGTGCACCGTTCCGGGGTTATCGGACCCCGCTCTCCTGTGGTTTCGGTGCGGCACGCGACAGCCCGAGTGCCGGACCGGCAAGGCGAGCGCGTCGGCGCGCCGCGCAGCAACAGGAATCGCGCGATATGACCCGTTCGGAGGGTAATGCTCCAAGATCGAATCCAACCGCGCCTCCCATCCCTCTAAGAAGACGATGAATGCCGACTGGGGAGTGGAGGTGTCCCATGGCCGAGACGGCTCGGTCGCCGAGGAACGCGTGCACCGGCAGCCACACGAAAACTGGGGTCGACCAGCGCACTGGGGTTGATCCGCGCACTGGGGTGGACCAGCGAGCTGGGGCCGATCCGCGAGCGGGGATGCACGCGGTAACCGGGGGAGGCAACGATGCCGGGGACGGTGAGCATGCCGGTGCCGCACGTGCGGCAGGGTGCGCGGCCGAGTGCACTGAGGACAGTGGCGCTCTCGTTCGTCGAGCCGTGCGCGGCGATGAGGATGCGTGGCGTCGGCTCGTGAATCGGCACGGGCCCGCCGTGTGGAACCTGGTCCGGACGCGGACCGACAGCCGTGCCGATGCCGAGGACGTGTACCAGGCGACGTGGTTGCTGCTCGCGGAGAACCTGGAGCGGTTGCGGGATCCTGATGCCGTTCTCGCGTGGTTGGTGACCACGGCTCGTCGGGAGTCCGGGCGGGCGCGACGCAGCCGGCGGCACGAATCGCCTGTCGGGCACTTCGGTGTGGACTTCGATCGGGCGCAGTCCGAGGACCCGCAGCAGGCGCTGCTGCGCAAGCTCGCGAATTCGCGGCTGGGCGCGGCTTTCGCGCGCCTGCAACCGGGGTGCCAGCGCCTGCTCCGCGTGCTCGCGGTGACTCCGGAAGCGAGTTATGCGCAGATCAGCGACTCGCTCGGGATTCCGCACGGGACGATCGGCCCGAAGAAGTCGCGGTGTCTGACCTACTTGCGCCAGCAGCTCACGCTCGTGGAACAGCAGACCGGGGAGGCGGCATGAAAGACACGACTTCTCGGCGCGGGCACGAGGGCGAGGATCCCACCGCGGGGTCGGAGCAGCTGCGCAAACCGCCGGAGCTGCGCGAACTGGGGGAACTGCTCGACGCCTGCGATCCAGTTCCCCCGGAAGCGCTGCACACTGCTTACGCCGCGGTGCGGCGGCGGTGGAGCGAGCGGGCGCGCACGCTTTCGCTCGTCGGTGATGCGGTGCGGACCTCCTCGGTGCGCTCGGGTGGCAGCGCTCGTGTGCTGACGTTCCGGATGGCGACGCACGTGCTCGAAATGGACGTCTGCCAGACGTGTCCGGATTGGTGTTCGGTCAGCGGCAGTGCCCTGCTCGCGGACGGTGTGGACGCTCCGGATGGTGACGTGGTGCTGCGGCACGCCGCGGGTGACAGCGCTGCGGAGCTGGACGAGTTCGGCGGCTTCCACCTCTCGGCGGTGGCGCGCGGGCCGCTGAGCGTGGTGTTCCGTCCGGAGGGGGAGTTGCCCGCGGTCGCGGATTGGCTGGTCTGTTGAGCGCGCCGGCAGCAGTGACGTCCGGAAGAGCTCCTCAGCGCGGCACCTCCGGCCGGTGGGAGCACGTCACCGTTGACCTCCGCCGGAGCGCTGGGTGGACGCGCACGTGGCCGGTGGATCCCACCGCGGACGTCGTCTCGCGCCTGCACGCGCACCACGTGGCGGCGCTGTACTTCGTGGAGTTCGGAGATCACCGCGCGGCCCGGTGCCACGTGCAGGCCGGACTGGTCCTGGCCCGTCGGGCGCGGTCACCGGTGGGTGAGGCGCGGCTGCGGTTGGCGCTGGCCTGGATCGACACCGATGCGGGATGCCCGCGGCGGGCGTGGGCGGAATTGCTGCGGGCGGAACCCGTGCTCGCCGGGCACGATGCCGGGAGGGCGGCATGTGTGCGGGGGCTGCTGTGGTCCTGCGAAGGGCAGCACTGCCGGGCCGCTGAAGCGCTGTCGACAGCGCTGGCTCTGCTGGATCAGGACGACCAGCGCTGGATGGCGCGGGCCTTGTCGCAGCGCGGCACGGAACAGCTCCGCATCGGACGGTTTCGGGCTGCCGAGGCGGATTTCTCCGCGGCGGAGCGGTTGTTCGCGTCCGACGGGCAGCGCGGGAACGCGGCCGAGTGCCGGCACCGGCAGGGGTGCGCGGCCTACCGCGCGGGCGAGTTGCCGCGGGCACTGCGGTTGTTCGACGAAGCCGTGGACGCGGGGCTCGACGTGGAGTCCGCGCCGGATTTCCGCGTGGATCGGGCGTTGGCGCAGGCGGCTGCCGGTTTGCTTGCGCACGCGCATCGTTCGGTGGCCGACGTGGCGGCCCAGATGGCTGCGTGCGCGTGCGGGACGCGCCTGGCGCGGACGCGGTTGAAGTTGGCCGAACTCGCCTTCCTCGACGGTGATGCGGCGTGCGCGGAGCGGGAGGCCCTGCGCGCCCGGCGGCTCTTCAGCGCCGAACGACGGCTCGAATGGGAGCGGTTGGCCGCGGCGGTGGCGTGGGATGCGCGCCTGCGCTCGGGCCGTCGCTCGTGGGGCTCGATCGTGCTCGCACAGCGGGCCGCCCGGGCTTGTGCCCGCGCGGGCTGGGAGCGGACGGCGGCCTGCGTCCGGTTGAGCGCTGGTCGTGCGGCCCTGCGCGCCGGCTGGTGCGGGCGGGCACGCGCCTTGCTGGAGCAGGCGGCCAGGTTGCGCGCACTCCGGGAGGCCACCGTTCGGGAACGGGCGCAGGGCTGGCTGGCCGTGGCGCTGGCGGCGGAGCTGGACGGGGAGGTGCACGCGGTGCTGGACGCCTGCCGTGCAGGTTTGCAGGAGGTGGAGCGGCATCTCGCAGGGATCGCCGCGTTCGAACTGCGCGTGCGCGAGTGGTCGGCGGGGGCCGAGCTCGCCGATGTCGCGATGCGCGCGGTGCTGGCCATCGGTGACCCCCGCTCGATGCTGCGCTGGACCGAGCTGTTGCGTGCCGGTGCTCTGCATCGGCAGCCCTCGTCAACTGCGGCGGAGGGCGGATCAACTGCGGCGGACCGCGGGCTGGCCGAGGCGTTGACGCAGCTGCGCGCGGTTTCCTCAGCGGCGGAGCGCACCGGTGGGCGAGGTGCTGTCACGGCGGGGCGGCCGGCGCCGGCGATCGCGGAACTGGAGCAGCGAGTGCGGCACCGGGCGGTGCTCCTCCCCGGCGAGACGCGATCCTGGCCGACCGTGCCGGGCCTTGCCGATGTGCGCTCCCAGCTCGGCAGAACCGCGCTGCTGGCCCTGTTCGAGCACGGTGAGACCCTGTTCGCGGTGTCCGTTGTGGACGGAAGGTTCACCGCGCACGTCCTGGGGCCCCGGGCCGAGGTGCAGAAGCTCGCGGGTCGATTGCGGTACGCGCTGGCGCGGCGCGCCTACGGGGCGAGCTCGGCGGCCGACGCCGCGCACGCTGCGCAGGCGCGCCACTGCGCGCAGCGGTTGCACGACGTCCTGCTCGGGCCCCTGGAGGCCGAGCTGGGCGGCGACCGCCCGTTGCTGGTGCTGCCGGCGGGGAACCTGCACGTGTTGCCGTGGGCCGCGCTGCCCGGTTGCCGAGGACGTCGAGTCACCGTCACACCGTCGTTGCGGTGCTGGTTGCGGGCAGCGAGCCGGCCCGCGCCCGCGGGCCGGCCGGGCGGTTCCGCGCAACACGGGCCGGTGTGGCTCGCAGGCCCCGGGCTGGAGCACGCGGAGGAGGAGGTGCGAGCGTTGCACGCCGCCGGCGGCGGGCGGTTGCTCCTCGGGGAGCAGGCGACCGTGGACGCGGCACTGCACGAACTCGACGGTGCCGGGGTGGCGCACATCGCCGCGCACGGTACGTTCCGCGAGGACCGGCCGTTGTTGTCCCAACTGCGGCTGGCGGACGGTCCGCTGTACGGCTACGACCTGGATCGGTTGTCCCACGGGCCGGAGACCGTGGTGCTCGCGGCCTGCGAGGTGGGCAATGCCGTTGTCGGCCCCGGTGAGCAGATCAGCGGAGTCACCGCGACGCTGCTCAGCAAGGGCACGCGCACCGTGGTGGCCAGTGTGCTGCCGGTACCCGATGAGCGGGCCGCGCGGGTGATGACTTCCTTGCACGAGGGGATGCGGCGCGGTCTCGCTGCCGAGTCGGCTTTGGCCGAGGCGCAGGCGCGGTGGCGGGAGCCGGGTTTCGTCTGCTTCGGCTACGGCCGGTGACGCGGACGAGCCGACCGGTCCCGCCGCGCGGCGGGACCGGTCGGCGCCTCAAACGAGTTTGCGCAGGCGGCGGAGGCCTTCGTCGAGGACGTCGTCCTGTTTGCAGAAGGCGAACCGGACCAGGTGCCGGGTGCTGTCGGGGTCGTCGCAGAAGACCTGCACGGGAATCGCCGCGACACCCACCCGTTCGGGCAGGCCGCGGCAGAACTCGGCACCATCGGTGAAGCCGAGCGGGCGAACGTCGGTGCAGACGAAGTACGTTCCTTCGCTGCGCAGCACGTCGAAGCCGGCGTCGGCGAGTCCCGCGGCCAGGCGGTCGCGCTTGCCCTGCAGGCTCTCGCGCAGCTGCCGCACCCATTCCTGCTCGGCGCGCAGCGCGTGCGCGACGGCCGGTTGGAACGGGGCGCCGCCGACGAAGGTGAGGAACTGCTTGGCTGCGCGGACGGCCGCGATGAGTTCGGCGGGACCGCAGGCCCAGCCGATCTTCCACCCGGTGGCGTTGAACGTCTTGCCGGCGCTGGACAGCGACACCGTCCGTTCGGCCATGCCGGGCAGCGTGGCCAGGGGGACGTGCGAGCGCTCGTCGTAGACGAGGTGTTCGTAAACCTCGTCGGTGATCGCGATGAGGTCGTTGTTCCGGCAGACCTCGGCGATCGCGGTGAGCTCCTCGCGGGTGAACACGGTGCCGGTCGGGTTGTGCGGCGAGTTGAGGATCAGCGCGCGCGTGCGCGGCCCCACGGCGGCGCGCAGCGCATCGGTGTCGAGCGCGAAGCGGCCCTCCGCCGTGGGACGTAGCGGGACGGTGCACCGCTGCGCACCGGCGAGTGCGACCGCGGCCGGGTACGAGTCGTAGTACGGCTCGAAGATCACGACCTCTTCGCCCGGTTCGACGAGGGCCTGCACCGTGGCGCTGAGCGCTTCGGTCGCACCGACCGTGATCAGCACTTCCGCGTCCGGGTCGTGCTCGAGGCCGTAACGTCGGCGGCGGTGTTCGGTGACGGCGGCGCGCAGCTCGGGCTCACCGGCTCCGGGCGGGTACTGGTTCACGCCGTTGGCGATGGCGTCGCGTGCCGCCTCGAGCATGCCGGCGGGTCCGTCGGTGTCGGGAAAGCCCTGACCGAGGTTGACCGCTTCGGTGCGCCGGGCCAGTTCGGTGATCTCCGCGAAGATCGTGGAGGTGAACGGGCGCAGCCGGGAAGTGAGAGCTGGTGTACGCACGTCGCTCGAGCCTAGTGCACGCTCGGGCCGGTGCAGTAGGTCCTGGCGTGCCCGTCCGCTTGGTGGGAAGCGATCGTGCCGGCTCAGCAGGCCGATCGCAGCTGGTGGGACCGGTTGCTGCGGCTGGCTGGAAGCGCTGCTGGTCGGGAGGCACTGCTGAGCTGCAAGCGCGGCGGGGCTGCAAGCGCGGCGGGGCTGGGCGATACGGAGGGGGTGGAAGAATCGAACCGTGCAGTCTTTGACGCGAGCGGAGCAGGACAAGCGGCGTGGCCTGTGGCGGATGAAGGGCGTGGCCACCGGCCTGTTGGTGCTGGCCGCGGTGATCTACCTCCTCGCGCGGTGGCAGGAGCACGCGGGCGCGGGGGCGTGGGCGGGTTACGTCCGCGCGGCGGCGGAGGCGGGCATGGTCGGTGCGCTCGCCGACTGGTTCGCGGTGACCGCCTTGTTCCGGCACCCGTTGGGGTTGCCGATCCCGCACACCGCGATCATCCCGACGCGCAAGGACGCGTTGGGGCGCAGTCTCGGCGACTTCGTGGGGACGAACTTCCTGTCCGAGGACGTCGTGCGGGACAAGCTGGGGCGCGCCGGGCTCGGCAGGCGGGCCGGGCGGTGGCTGCAGTCCGAGGAGCACGCGGAGCGGGTGACTTCGGAGCTGGCCGCGGCGCTGCGGGGCGCGGTGCGGGTGCTGCGCGACGAGGAGGTGCAGGCCTTCCTCGAGCACAACGTGGTTCGCCGGGCCGTGGACCAGCCGTGGTCGCCGACGTTGGGGCGGATCCTCGGCCAGGTGTTCGCCGACGGTGCTCACCACAAGCTCGTCGATCTCGTCTGCGACCGGGCTTACGACTGGGTTCGGGACAACCACGAGACGGTGCTGCGGGTGGTCAGCGAGCGATCTCCGTCCTGGTCGCCGCGGTTTTTCGATTCGGTGGTCGCGGACAAGGTGTACGCGGAGGTGCTGTCGTTCGCCTGGGCCGTCAAAACGGACCCGGACCACCGCATGCGGCACGCCGTGGACGACTTCCTGGTGCAGTTCGCCGGGGATCTGCAGCACGATCCGCGCACGATGGCCAAGGCCGAGCAGATCAAGCACCAGATCGTCGAACATCCGGAGGTGCGCGATCTGGTCGGTGCCGTGTGGTCCACGGCCAAGCGGATGCTGCTGGAGGCCGCGGAAAACCCCGACAGCGAATTGCGCCGGCGGGTCCGCGAGGAACTGCGTGCTTGGGGGCACCGGTTGGACGAGGAACCGGCGATGCGGGAGAAGGTGGACGGCTGGGTGGAAAGCGCCGCGGTGTACGCGGTGCGCAACTACCGCGCGGAGCTGACCACGCTGATCACCGACACGGTGGACCGGTGGAACGGTCGGGAGACCGCGCGCAAGGTGGAGCTGCAGGTGGGACGCGATCTGCAGTTCATCCGCATCAACGGCACGGTCGTGGGGTCGCTGGCCGGGCTGACCATCCATGCGGTCTCGGGGTTGTTGCTGGGGTGATCCCCCACCACCGGCAGGCCCCGCTCACTGGCGGGCCCGCTTCCGAACCGGAAAGCTCGCCGGCGAGGTGCATCGCCGCCGACGCACGGGGATTCCCGCGGACGTGTGCCGCACGATGACCGGGCGGCGTGCCGCGGTGCGGTTCGGAACCGCACCGCGGTCGGTGGCCGTTTTTCGTGGTCAGTCCCGGGTTTTGTCGCGGGTCAGGTCTCCGGTGTGTCGTTCGCGCCACAGCCGGGCCTTCTCGCGGTTGCCGCAGACCCGCATGGAGCACCAGGTGCGCGATCTGTTGCGCGATCGGTCGTAGAAGGCCGAGAGGCAGTCCTCCGCCGGGCAGATCTTGATGCGGTTCCAATGGCCGGTGTGCACGAGCCGGATCGCTGCGACGAGCACCGTTCCGAGCGCATCGGTGCCGCTGAGCACGGGCAGGCCCTGCCGCAGTTCCACCCGCACCGGCCATGCGTGGGGCATGGCCGTGTCCGGCAGCGAACCGAGGGTGACGGCGTTGCGCATCGCTTCTCGGGCCTGCAGGGTCGGTTCGGTACTGCTGGGGACGCCGAGCCCGCGCTCGAAGCACCAGCTTCGCCAGCGCACGTGATCGCGGAGGAGTTCGGTCCCGGTTTCAGCGTCGTAGGTGTTCAGAAACGCCAGGACGAGTTCGAGGTCGTGTTCGACGGTGGGTCCCGCCGAGTCCACGACCGGGGGATTGTCCATCACTGGAGCGACAGCTCTGCTGTTCACGTCCCTATCGTAAGTCACGAAACGGCATGTACCGAGCCCCTGTAACCTGCGTTCACGCAGTGGTGGTTGCGATGTCGCCGCTGGCTCCCGGCGCGGCGTTGCCGGGGACGGTCGTTGCGGGATGGTCGCCGCGTCCGCGCGGGAGCGGCTGCCCTCGCAGGCGCCGCCCGTGTTCCGGTGGCGGGGGTGCAGCGTGCGGCGGGCTCGGTGGTGGCGGGAATTGCGCGAGAGTACAGCGAGGTGTGCGGATGGTCACCGCGGATTCGGGTGCGGTACGGGCGGAAGCTGCGGAGGTGGGGACTCCGCTGCGGGTGCTCGCGTTCGTGCTGGACTGTCCGAACCCCCGGGCGCTGGCTCGGTTCTACGGGCGCTTGCTCGGCTGGGAGGTCGACGAGGACGAGTCGGATGCGGAGTGGGTGGAGCTCGCGGACCCGTTCGGCGGAGCGAGGTTGGCGTTCCAGCACGATCCGGAGTTCCGGCCGCCCACGTGGCCGGACGCGGAGCTGCCGCAGATGGCGCATCTCGATGTTCGGGTGAGCCGTCTCGACACTGCGCACGAGTGGGCGCTCACTGCCGGGGCGCGGCAGCTCCCGCAGCCGCCCGACCGCCACGAGGCGTCCTTCCGCGTGTACGCCGATCCGGCGGGGCACCCGTTCTGCCTGTGCGCCTGCGATTCCTGATCCGCGGAACGCGCGAGCTCGGAACGGACTGCAAGCAAGGTGCTTGCAATAGCTAGCGCCCGTGGGTAGGCTGCGGCTGCAGTCGGAGGTGGCAGCACATGGGTCGCGTGAACAAATCCGTCTCGAGCGTCAACGACGCCGTGAACCAGGCTGTCACCGATCTCGGCGGCTACATCCGCGCCCAGCGCACCAACGCGCAGATCTCGGTGCGCCAGTTGGCCGAACGCGCGGGCGTGTCCAACCCGTACCTGAGTCAGGTGGAGCGTGGGCTGCGCAAGCCCAGCGCGGAGATCCTCCAGCAGATCGCGAAGGCGCTGCGGATCTCCGCGGAAGCGCTCTACGTCCAAGCGGGCATCCTGCAACCGCGCGCAGGCGGCCCGGTGGTGGACGCGATCCTGGCCGACTCGGAACTCACCGAGCGGCAAAAGCAAGTGTTGCTGGACATCTACGGCTCGTTCCGCAACGAGAACGACGGCACGGTGTCCGAGAGCGAGGAGTGATCCGCATGCCCCCCGAAACGAAGACCACGACCGACACGACCAACGCCCCTTCGGAGAGCACGCAGTCGCTGGGCAGCCTGGCTCAGCAGGCGCGCACCCCGCTGCTCGCCGCGCTCGGAGCGGGCGACATCGCCGCGCAGACCGTGCTGGAGCGGCTGGAGAAGATCCGCGCGCAGCTGAGCGAACGGGCCGAATCCGCCCGCCAGGAGCTGCCGAACGACCTCGACGGGCTGCGCGAGAAGCTGGACCCGGCGGAACTGCGCAAACTCGTCGACCAGTACACGCACTCGGCGCGCCAGCTGTACGGCTACCTCGCCGACCGCGGCGAGGAGACCCTGGACCGGATGCAGGCCGAGCCGCGCGTGCAGCAGGTGCGCGAACGCGTGGAAACCGCGCAGGGCAAGATCGACGACGCGGTCGGCGAGGTGCGCGAGCTCGCCGACGACGTGCTCGGAACGGTGAGCCCCGCCCGCCCCGACGCCGGGGAGGAGCCGGGCGCGGCGACCGGGACCACCGGCAGCGGCTCCGGCGCGGAGAAGCCCGCCGGTTCGAGCGGCGGCAGCACCTCCGCGAAGAAGTCCTCCGCCGCGAAGAACGGCTCGAAGGGCTCGTCCCAGGGCACCTCGGACAGCTGAGCGCAGCCGCGGAGCAGCCGTGCCGGCATCGGCCGGCCCCGCCTGCGTCCTGCGCGCCCCGCGGGGCGCAGGCGGGTGTGCCCTGGAACTTCGACCACGTAGGGTGGGCCCTGTGCTGTTGGCGAGTGTGATTCTGCTGGTCCTGTGGATCGCCAGCCTCCCCGTCGGGGTGTACGCGTTCATCCACGCGGCAATGCAGCGGACCGATGCCTTCACCGCGGCGGACAAGCTGAGCAAACCGGCCTGGCTCGGGATCACCGGTGGTGCGGTGCTGGTGCTCGCGTTGTCCCGGGGGCCGGGGGGCGGTGGCATGATCTTCTGGATCGCCGGCCTCGTGGCCGCGCTGGTCTACGTCGTGGACGTCGGCCCGAAGCTCCGGGAAGTCCAGGGAGGCAGTTACTGGTGATCCGCTGGGACGCGCGCGGACGCGGCGAGCCGGTCACGCTGGTGGTGCACGGTCTGGGCGCAACCCCGGGTGAGGCGCGCATTCCGGCCTCCGGCCTGCGCGGCACCCGGGTCGTGGTCACGCTGCCGAGCCACGGCGCCGCGGCGGATGCTCCGCCGGACTACTGGACCTACGAGAACGTGGCGCACGACGTGCTTCGCGCGGCGGACGAGACGGGGGCCGACCGCGCTGTCGGCGTGTCCCTCGGCGCGGGGGCGTTGACCCGGATCGCCGCGGACAAGCCGGACCGGTTCACCCGCCTGTCACTGATCCAGCCGGCGGCGCTGGAGCAGCCGCACCACCCCGCCCGTTCCCGGGTTTTCGGTGAGCTCGCGGCCCTCGTCGAGCGCGCGGCCGAGGACGACGGCGCCGCGCTCCGCGAGAGCATCCGCGAATCGCTGCCGGACGGCGTGGACGCCGGTGAGTACGTCGAGCAGCGTGCGGCGGCGCTGCGCCGCCTGCGCCCCGCGCTGCGGACCCTGCCCGAACAAGCGCCCGTGTCCGAGGCGGACGCGCTGGCCGCGGTCACAACTGAGGTGCTGGTGATCGCCGCGGTGGATGATCCGATGCATCCCGAGCCGGTGGCGCGGGACGTGGCGCGAGCGTTCCCGCGCGGCAGGTGCGCGCCGCTGCCGTCGCGGGCGCCGATGATGACGCACCGGGCGCAGCTGCGCGGGCTTTTGCAGGACTTCTTGACCTGATCTCGTAGGAGGCGAGTCCGCTGGCGACGCGTCGGTGGATGCGAGAACGCGATCGGTGAACGGAGAGGATTGTGGAGTGGACTTCCGCGGCCGGGAAGCTGCATCCGGAACCGGCCCTGGCCCGTGGTGATGCGCTCGCCGAGCCCGTGGCTGCGGCGGTGCGGGCGTTGCCGACCGAGGAGGCCGAGCGCATCGGTGCGGCCGATATCGATCCGGAGTTGGCCGACACCGCCGCCTTCTGCGAGGAGTACGCCTCGCCGCTGGAACTGTCGGCGAACTGCGTGGTCGTCTCCGGCAAGCGCTCCGGCGAGGTCCGCTACGCCGGGTGCGTCGTGCTGGCCACGACCCGGTTGGACGTGAACACGACCGTGCGCCGCCGGCTCGACGTGCGCAAGGCCTCCTTCACGCCGATGGACGAGGCCGTCGAGTTGACCGGGATGGCCTACGGCGGGATCACCCCGCTGGGGTTGCCGCGGGAGTGGCCGCTGCTCGTGGACGCCCAGGTGCTCGAGCAGCCGGTCGTGGTGATCGGCAGCGGTTTGCGGGCGAGCAAGCTGTTCGTGCCCGGCGAGCTGCTCGGGCGTTCGCCGAACGCCGAAGTGGTGGACGGCCTGGCCAGCTGAGTCCGCTCTCCTGCTGGGACCGCTGGCCAGCTGAGTCCGCTCTCCTGCTGAGTCCGCTGTCCAGCTGGGACGGCTGTCCTGCTCGAGCCCCGTGCAGCGTTCCCGTCCTGTTCCGGGCATCTCCGCGGGGAGGGGGCGGTCACCCGCGGCGGGCCAGCCACCGGGTGGTGAACTGCTCCTCCTCGGCGAGGAGCTTCTGGACCTGCTCGGCCGCGAGGTCTTCGAGCTTGCCGCTCACGAGCGGCACACCGACGCGGACGGTTCCGGACACGACCAGTTCGCACGCCGGTGTCTCGCCTGCTGCGGGCAGGTCGTGCAGCCACATCGAGCTCGTGATCGAACAGGGCACCCCGCGGACTTCCGCGGCGAGCTCGCCCGCGTACCCCTCGTCGGTGGGGCGCCAGGACTCGCTGCGGTCGAGGGTGAGGTCGTCGTGGATCAGGCTGCGCGCGGCCGCCGGCAGCGTGTTCAGCGCGATGCTGTGCCGCACCTGGTAGCGCGCGCCGTGCTCGTCGGGGCCCGGTTCGTGCGCCACGAGCGCCGCGCGCTGGCCGCTGTGCGCGTCGAGACGTTCCCGCAGGCACTCGACGTCGATCAGCGCTGCGAACACGCGGGCAGCAGGCCAGTCGTTGGTGCTGCGGTGCTCGATGCGGCGGGTCATGGGGCGAAGGTTACCGTTGACGAACGTGCCCCCTGCGACCTCCGGTGCCGAGAACTTGTCCAGTACCACATCCCCGTCCACGACGGCCGAGCAGCGGCCGCTGGCGGAGTTCACCACGCTGCGCCTGGGCGGTCCGGCGCGTTCGCTGCTGTCCGCGGAGTCGGCGGAGGAGCTGGTCGACGCGGTGCGGGCCGCCGATGCGGCCGGGGTGCCGCTGCTGGTGCTCGGCGGCGGTTCCAACGTGGTGGTTGGCGACACCGGTTTCGACGGCCGCGTGGTGCGCATCGCCACCCGTGGGCGCGAGTGCGCCGAGCTGGGCGACGGCCGGGTGCGGCTGACCGTCGAGGCGGGTGAGGACTGGGACGACGTGGTCGCCGACGCGGTCCGGCGCGGGCTGGGCGGTGTCGAGTGCCTGTCGGGCGTACCCGGGCTGACCGGGGCGACACCGGTGCAGAACGTCGGTGCTTACGGGGTGGAGATCGCCGACGTGCTGGAGTCGGTGGATCTGTTCGACCGCGCCACCGGTCGGGTGTGCACGGTGCCGGCGGGCGAGTTGGGGCTGGCCTACCGGTCGAGTTCGTTGAAGCCGGGTGCGGCTGAGCGCGGCGGCAGGGCCGTGGTGCTGCGGGTGCGTCTGGTGCTCACCGCCGACGGGATGTCCGCGCCGATCCGGTACCCGGAGCTGGCGCGCGCGGTGGCGGCGGAGCCGGGGCAGCGGGTGCCGGTCGGCGACGCGCGGGAAGCGGTGCTGGCGCTGCGCCGCGGCAAGGGGATGGTGCTGGAGCCGGCCGATCACGACACCTGGAGCGCGGGGTCGTTCTTCACCAATCCGATCGTGCCGGATGCCGAACTGTCCGCGGTGCTCGCGCGGATCGAGCGGTCGGTGGACGGGCAGCGGGTGCCGCAGTTCCCGACCGGGGCGTCGACGAAGCTCTCGGCCGCGTGGTTGATCGAGCACGCCGGGTTCGGCAAGGGCTACGCGGGCCCGGGTGGACGCGTTCGGTTGTCGACGAAGCACACGTTGGCGTTGACGAACCGCGGTGCGGCGACGACGGATGATCTGCTGCGGCTGGCCCGCGACGTTCGGGACGGCGTGGTCGCTGCCTTCGGGGTGTCCTTGGCGCCGGAGCCGGTGCTCGTAGGGTGTTCGCTGTGAGCGGCCTCGGCCCGAACGACCAGCTGTATGACTCTTCGTGACTGATCCTTAACCGTCAGTGTTTAATGGGGGCGGTTCCGGAAACCGGCTTTCAGTCCCGCGGAGCCCCGCCCGCGCGGCGGCCTCCGGTGCCCGAACCAGCGCGTGTGCGCAGAGGGGGTGCCATGCTGACGATCAGCGAACTGCGCGACCGGGCCCTCATCCGCCCGGTCAAGCGAGCCGCCGAAGACGACCTGCTGGACCTTCCCGGGGTGACCGCGGTGGACATCGGCGAGAAGCGCAGGTCCGGGCACGGCACGGGGGTGCAGAGCATCCTCGTGTCGGTCGTGCGCAAGCGGGACGCGGCCGATGTTCCGGTCGACGAGCGCGTCCCCGCCGAGATATCCGGGATCGCCACCGACGTGGTCGAAGAGGAACCGGTGCTGTGGCACATCCACTGCTCCCGCGACCAAGCGCTGACCCGGCCGCCGGCCCAGCGTCCCGACTCGCGCGGTGCGCTGTCTGGACGCGGCGTCAGTCCGGCGCGCACGGCACGGCTGTTCCGGCCGCAGGTGCCGGTGGCCGACGAGTACCACCGCATCGGCACGCTCGGGCCGCTGGTGCTCTCCGAGGGGAGCACGCTGGGGCTGACCACGTTCGATGTGGCCTGCCTCGACGATGCCTGGACCGTCGGTGACGCCATGGTCGACCCGTTGCACGGGCACACCTGCGGTGCGCTGGACCGCGCTGCCCTGTCCGGGCGGGTGGACGCCGCGGCGGTCAGCCTGGCCGCGGCGGAGGTCGACGCGCTCCTGCCCGCCACCGGCGGTGCGGCCGATGACGGGCAGGTGGGAAGCGTTCACGGGCAGCGCGGTTCGGCGATCGCGTTTCCCGGCAGCCGGGTGTGCAAGGTGGGGTTCGGGACGGGGCTCACCCGCGGCGTTGTGACCTCGGTGGACGCGAGCGTGCGCGTGGACCACGGCGAGGCCCTGGGGGTGCGCGTGCTGCGGGAGCAGCTGCGCATCACCGGCACCGGCCGGTTGTACTGCGGCGCCGGTGATGCGGGTGCCGCGGTGCTCGACCCGCTCGGCCGCGTCGCCGGCCTGCACGTGGCCGGCAGCTGCACCGGCCGGGTGGGGTTCGCCAACCCGATCGCCGAGGTGCTCGCGGAGCTCGATGTGCGGTTGTGCCTGGCCGGGGCGCGTGTCGGCGCGTAGCGCCCAGGGGACTCACGTCCGCCGGTGCGCCCGTGTCGACGAGTGCTGATCACGCGGCTTGAGCTCGATGAAGTCCAGGTTGACGTGCTCCGGGCGGGTGACGGCGAACCCGATGACGTCGGCGACGTCCTCGGCCGTCAGCGGGGTCAATCCGCGGTAGACGGCGGCGGCTCGTTCGGTGTCCCCGCCGAAGCGCACCTCGGAGAACTCGGTTTCCACCAGGCCCGGCGCGATCTCGGTGAACCGCACCGGCTCGCCGAGGTGCTCGCCGCGCAGGGTGCGGTGCAGTGCCGATTCCGCGTGCTTGGCGGAGGTGTAGCCGCCGCCGTTGTCGTAGGCCTCGCGCGCTGCCACCGACGTCACCGTGATCACGTGTCCCGAGCCGGAGGCGACCACCTTCGGCAGCAGGGCCTTGGTCACCCGCAGCGTGCCGAGCACGTTCGTCTCCCACATCCAGCGCCATTCGTCCTCGTCGGCGGAGGCGATCGGGGCGCTTCCCCTGGCGCCGCCAGCGTTGTTCACCAGGACGTGACACGCGGAAATCCGGTCGGTGAAGGTCTGGACCGATTCGGCATCGGTCACGTCGAGCGGCACGGCGGTGCCGCCGATCTCCGCGGCGAGGTCGTCGATGCGGTCTTTTCGCCGGGCACCGATGGTCACCTGATACCCCTCCGCGGCCAGCCGCCGCGCCGTGGCCGCTCCGATGCCGGAGCTCGCGCCTGTCACGACCGCGTGATGTTTCAACTCGTTCACGTTCGTGTCCTTGTCTCGCGAGGTTGGTCTTCGCGCATCCGCGCGGATGCCGGTTCCGGTTGGTGTGAGCAGCGTGTTCCGCCGCTGCCGAGATCGTGTCGTAGCAGCGCAACCCATGCCCGCCGAGGGTGACGATACGCACGACATCCACATGCAAAACCCCAGATCTTGAGGCGTCATGTGGAGTGCGGGGTTCGATTCGAGCAGTGGGTGGGGCGATAATCGTGTGGCGGAAACAGTTTTCACGAGCGCTCACCGCGATGCTGTGGCTCATCGCGGTCGTGGCAGTCGCTGCCGGATGCGGTGAGGCGGAAGAGGAGTCGCAACCAGCCGCGCGAGTGGCGGTCGCTCCCGGTGATGGTGCGCAGGCGGTCAATCCGACAGCGCCGATCAGCGCGAAGGTGCAGCACGGCTGGCTGGACCACGTGACGCTGACCGGCTCGGACGGTTCGGTGATCACCGGAGCGCTCTCCCCGGACCGGAGCACGTGGCAACCCTCGCAGCAGTTGCGCTACGACGTGCACTACACCTGGGCGGGCAAGGCCCTCGGCGCCGACGGCAAGCTCGTGCCCGTGGGCGGGGAGTTCCGCACGCTGGCGCCGGAGAGCACCATCGGTGCGACGATCAGCCCGAACGACGGCCAGGAGGTCGGCGTCGGGATGCCGATCAGCATCGAGTTCGACGAGCCGGTGCAGGACAAGGCCGCCGTCGAGCGCGCGCTGAAGGTGCAGCCGTCGCAGCCGGTGGAGGGCTCGTGGGCGTGGCTCACCGACGAGAAGGTGGACTGGCGCCCGAAGGAGTACTGGCCCGCGAACACGCACGTGCGGGTGGAGACGAACCTGCGCGGTGTCGCGTTCGGTGGCGGCGCGTTCGGCGAGGACAATATGAGCACCGAGTTCGACATCGGGCGGCAGCAGATCGTCAAGGCCGACGTGCAGAGCCACCAGATCGTCGTCGAGCGCGACGGGCAGGCCGTGGCGACCTATCCCGCCGCCTTCGGCGCCGAGTGGGACCCGGGGCGCCGCACGATGAACGGCACCTACATCGTGATGGCGCGGGTACCGGTGCAGTACATGACCAACCCGAAGTACGGGTACTTCAACGAGCCGCACAGCTGGGCCGTGCGGTTCTCCAACCACGGCGAGTTCATCCACGAGCACGACGCCAACGCGGCCGCGATCGGCAACACGAACAACTCGCACGGCTGCGTCAACCTGACCTCCGGCAACGCCAAGGAGTACTACGACTCGGCGATGATCGGGGATCCGGTGGAGGTGACGGGTTCGGCCAGCGACATGGAACCCGGTTACGACGTCTACGACTGGCTCATCCCGTGGGATGAGTGGCAGACGATGTCCGCGCTGCACCAGCAGAGCTGACCCGGCCGCGGTCGGATGCCGCCGCTGCCCTGCGGTGGGAACCCTTCCGCGCAGCGCAGAACGGTTGCGGCTGCGCCGGCTCGTGGACGCCCGGCTCGTGGACGCGGGTCCTCACGCGGGCGAGGTCGCGGTGTCGGTGCACAGCACCGCGCTGAGCAGGCCGGGGAAGCGGACGTCGAGGTCCGCGCGGCGCAGGGTCGAGACGATCTCGCGGCCTTCGTAGCGCTGGTGGATCACGCCGGCTTCGCGCAGCACCCGCCAGTGGTAGGTCATGGTGGACTTGGAGACGGGGGCGATCAGGGCGCCGCAGGGCAGCGCCGTGCCTTCCGCGAGGACCCGCACGATGTGCAAGCGCACCGGGTGTCCCAACGCGTGCAGGACCTCGGTGATCTCGATTTGGCCGCGGTTCGGGTGGCGCAGCGACACGCGACCGATCGTACGGACATCGGGTTGCGCGGCAAGGCCTTGCCGGGACGGCGTTGCGCGAACGCGGCCGCGGCGGCGGAGCACGCGCCCGCGGTGCGTGCGTGTCCGGTGGACACGTCCGGTTCGAGGCCTGTTGTGGGGACGGTCACGTCCTCGGTGCTGGCCGTCCAGTGGTCGTTCAACCGAGCGGTAGCGTCCGCCCCGCTCACCTCGGCACGTGGCGGGTGGGTCCCGGGTGGCGTGCACGACCCGCCGCCGCGGGAAGCACGCCGCCGCGGGAAACACGAGCAGCCGCGGGGAACGCAGCCGTCGCGGGGAGCATGCCGTCGCGGCAAGCGCAGCCGTCGCGGGAAGCGCCGCCGCGGGAATGTTTTCGCCCCTGTGGGTGTCGGGGTGGACGGCGCCCGAAGAGCTCGGGCCGCCGAACACGCTGACGATGGGCAGCAGATGACCACGAACACAGTACGTTTCCGGCCGCGCCGTGTCGCTGTTCTCTCCCTGCACACGTCGCCGCTGGAGCAGCCCGGTACGGGTGACGCGGGCGGGATGAACGTCTACATCGCGCAGACGGCGAAACGCATGGCCGCGCAGGGCACCGAGGTCGAGATCTTCACCCGCGCCACGTCCTCGGAAGTGCCTCCCGTGGTGGAACTGGCCGACGGAGTGCTGGTGCGCAACGTGGTGGCCGGTCCGTTCGAGGGGCTGGGCAAGGAGGACCTGCCCTCGCAGTTGTGCGCGTTCGCCGCGGGGGCGCTGCGTGTGGAGGCCTGCCACGATCCCGGGTACTTCGATCTCGTGCACTCGCACTACTGGCTGTCCGGCCAGGTCGGCTGGCTCGCGCGGGAGCGGTGGGGGGTGCCGCTGGTGCACACCGCGCACACGCTGGCGAAGGTGAAGAACGCGGCCCTGGCCGAGGGGGACGAGCCTGAACCGCACATCCGCGTGATCGGCGAGGAGCAGGTGGTGCGCGAGTCCGACCTGTTCGTGGCGAACACCGATGCCGAGGCGAGCGAGCTCGTCGAGCGCTACGAGGCCGAGCCGGGCCGGGTGCGCACCATTCCGCCCGGGGTGGACCTGGACCGCTTCAGCCCGGGTGACCAGGCAGCGGCCCGCGAACACCTGGGACTGCCCCGGAACGCGGTGATCCTCGGATTCGTGGGCCGGATCCAGCCGTTGAAGGCTCCGGACGTGCTGCTGCGGGCCGCGGCGGAGCTGCTGCGGCAGCGCCCCGAGCTGCGCAGCCGGCTGGTCGTGCTCGTCGTCGGGGGTCCTTCGGGCAGCGGCCTGCAGCGTCCGGAGGCGTTGCAGCAGCTCGCCGCGGAACTGGGCATCACCGATGTCGTGCGGTTCCTCCCGCCGCAGTACGAAGACTTGCCGCAGATCTACCGGGCGGCGGACGTGATCACCGTGCCGAGCTACAACGAGTCCTTCGGGCTCGTCGCCCTGGAAGCCCAGGCGTGCGGCACGCCGGTCGTGGCCGCCGCGGTGGGCGGGCTGCCGGTGGCCGTGTCGCACGGGCGGTCGGGGCTGCTCGTGGACGGGCACGACGTCCATCGCTGGGCCGCGGCCCTGGCCGAGGTCACCACCTCCGGTGAGTACCGGCGGTGGTTGGCTTCCTCGACGACCGAGCATGCGGAGACGTTCTCCTGGGAACGCACCACGGACGCGTTGGTGGACACTTACGCCCGGGCGAAGTGGGCGTTCCACGCGCGGCTGGGTACTCAGGAGGTGACGGCGTGAGCTCTGCGACGGACGATGCCGCCGGTGGCGAGCAGGACGCTTCCGGGGCGGCGGATCCGGGAGGTGCGGCTGCGGTCGTGGAGGCCGCGCTGATCGACAGCGGGTTGGACTACCGCGTGCACGGGACCGGGCGGTTCTTCGTCACGCTGCCGGGCACGAAGAAGCTGCAGACGAACTGCTGGGTGGTGCTCGACGAGCACGCCCTGGTGATCGAGGCGTTCGTGTGCCGCAGGCCGGACGAGGCGCACGAGGACGTCTATCGGTACCTGCTGCGGCGCAACGCCCGGTTGTACGGGGTGCACTACACGCTCGACGGCAGTGGCGACGTCTACCTGGTGGGCAGGCTCGGCCGGCGGGCGGTGGACCCGGAGGAGCTGGACCGGCTGCTCGGGCAGGTCCTGGAGGCCGCCGACGGTGATTTCAACGCGCTGTTGGAGCTGGGATTCCGCACGGCGATCCGGCGCGAGTGGGGTTGGCGCGAGGCGCGGGGCGAGTCGTTGGCGAACCTGCGCCCGTTCCAGCAGTTGGTGCAGCGCGAGGGGGCGCTGCCGCCCGCGGAGGACTCCGGGTGAGGTGCTGGAGCAGCAGTCCCGGGTGAATCGCGACCCGGTGCTGTTGGGTACGCGGGCTGGGTGCCCTGGCTCGGGCGCGCGGGCTCGGGTGCGCGCACTGCTGCACCCGGTGGGTGCGGTTCCCGCCGGTGTCGGCGGGGACCGCGGGGCGGCTCGGGAGAGAGGGGGGAGTCGCGAGCTCGAACCGCCCCGCGAACAGGTCCCGCCGTGCTGACCTGCGCGCGGTTCGCGCTCAAGTCAGGCGGGCGCGGTCCGTTGGGGGAGAACGAACCGCACTGAACTCTCGCAAGACCGGGGAGTGCGTGATAGCCGATCAAGGAGAGCTCTGCCAACTTCGCAGAGTCCTAAGCCAGCCACAAGACCGGCACATTACTCCATCCGTGTGAGGTTTGGGTGTGAACGTAACACAGAGCAGTCATGCGGACGGCATTTTGTCATCGGTTGTGATGGCGAACACACTGCTGCTGCGGACGCACCGTGATCGGATAACCATCCGATGACGCGCACGACGTCGCGCGCGCCGCACGAGCATTAGCCTGGTTGTATGACTGGGACTGTGGTGCTGCTCAGGCACGGCGAAAGCACGTGGAACGCGGAGAACCTGTTCACCGGCTGGGTCGACGTTCCGCTGTCGGAGGAGGGAGAGAACGAGGTCCGCCGCGGCGGCGAGCTGCTGGCCGAGACCGGCGTCCTGCCGGACGTGGTGCACACGTCGCTGCTGCGGCGCGCGATCTCGACGGCGAACATCGCGCTGGACGTCGCCGACCGGCATTGGATCCCGGTGCGCCGGGACTGGCGGCTCAACGAGCGCCACTACGGCGCGCTGCAGGGCAAGAACAAGAAGCAGATCGCCGATGCGCACGGCGAGGAGCAGTTCATGCTCTGGCGTCGTTCCTACGACACGCCGCCACCGGAGATCGACCCCGACGACGAGTACAGCCAGGAGGGCGACCCGCGCTACGCCGACCTGGGCTCGGACCTGCCGCGGACGGAGTGCCTGAAGGACGTCGTGGCCCGCCTGGTGCCGTACTGGGAGCAGGCGATCGTGCCCGACCTGCGCGCGGGCCGCACCGTGCTGCTCGCCGCGCACGGCAACTCGCTGCGGGCGCTGGTCAAGCACCTCGACGGCATTTCGGACGAGGACATCCCCGGGTTGAACATCCCCACCGGGATCCCGCTGCGCTACGACCTGGACGAACGAATGGCCCCCGTCAAGCCGGGCGGTACCTACCTCGATCCGGAGGCGGCGGAGGACGCCGCCGCCGCGGTGGCGCAGCAGGGGCGCTGATCCCGCGGCCGGGTGTCCGGCGTGCGCGCAGGGTGCGTCCTCGGTTCGCGAGGGCGCCCCTGCGTCGTCGCACGGTGAACACGCGATTGCTCGTTCGGGTGAGAATGATGACCCTGCGTCGAAATCCGGACGATCATGCGTTGGTCAATAGGTAACGAACGAGTGAAATCCGGCCTTCCACATGTCATAGGCGTCACGGATGGGCCTTGTGGGGTGGCCTTTCCCGGTGGCTCCTTGCTTACGATGCGGGCGTGACCGCATTGGGCTCTACCGCCCTGCTCGTGGCCGCGTTGGTGCTCGGCGCGGCCGGCGGAGTAGTTGCCACCCGCCTCGTCCACCGCTATCGCCACCGCGCATCGGAAGGACCGACCGTCGCGGAGCTCCTCCAACGCCTCGTGCACACGAGCGAGAACGCGATCGTGATCCTCAACCGGTTCGGCGATGTGGTGCTGCACAACCCCCGTGCTGACGAACTCGGCGTGCTGCGCAGCCAGCAGGCCGACCCGCGGGCGCAACGGGCCGCCGAACAGGCGCGGGAAACTGGCGAGCGCGTGTCCGTGGACCTGACCCCGTCGCGCCGCGGAGTGGTCTCCGCCGGGCGGGACCCCGCCTCCGTGCTCGGCGAGGCGCGCTGCCTCGGCGGGCAGTTCACCGTCATCGACGCGGCGGACGAGTCGGAGGCCGTGCGCCTGGAGGCCACGCGCCGCGACTTCGTCGCCAACGTCAGCCACGAGCTCAAAACCCCGGTCGGGGGGATGAGCGTGCTGGCCGACGCGGTGCTCGACGCTTCCGACGATCCCGAAGCCGTCCGGCACTTCACGGAGAAGATCCGCCACGAATCCAACCGCCTGGGCACGCTGGTCTCCGAGCTCATCTCGCTGTCCCGGTTGCAGGGCGCCGAGGCGCTGCCCGAGCTCACCACCGTGGACGTGGACGCGGTGGTGGACGAGGCGCTCGAGCGCAGCCGGATGCCCGCCGAGTCCTCCGGTGTCGAGATCCACGCGGACCAGCCCAGCGGGTACCTGCTCGACGGCGACCGCACGCTGCTGGTCACCGCGCTGAGCAACCTCATCGACAACGCGGTCTCCTACTCCCCGGAAGCCACCCCGGTCTCCATCAGCCGCCGCCTGACCGAGGGCTGCGTGGAGATCGCCGTGACCGACCGCGGCATCGGCATCTCCCCGGAGAACCAGGGGCGCGTGTTCGAGCGCTTCTTCCGCGTCGACCCGGCCCGGTCGCGCGCGACCGGTGGCACGGGCCTGGGGCTGGCGATCGTCAAGCACGTCGCAGCCAACCACGGTGGCGAGGTCCGGCTCTGGAGCCGGCCCGGAACGGGCTCCACGTTCACCCTCCGCGTGCCGCAGCACGGCACGGAGGCACCGCGCTCCGGTTCGGACGCCGGCGCGTCGCAGGAGCGCGGGAGGGAGAACGGTTCCCGCTCGGCGGCTGCTGCGCAGCCGGAGGGCGAGTCCGACAGGACCGACCAGGTCACGACAGCGAATACAGGAGGAGTCCGGTGACCAGGGTGTTGATCGTGGAGGACGAGGAGTCCTTCAGCGACCCGCTGGCCTACATGTTCCGCAAGGAGGGGTTCACCGCGGCGGTCGCCGCGGACGGGTCCGAGGCGCTCGAGGAGTTCGATCGCAACGGAGCGGACATCGTGCTGCTGGACCTGATGCTGCCGGGGATGAGCGGTACGGACGTGTGCAAGCAGCTGCGGCAGCGCTCCGCCGTGCCGGTGATCATGGTGACCGCGCGGGACGCGGAGATCGACAAAGTGCTCGGTCTGGAACTCGGCGCGGACGACTACGTGACCAAGCCGTACTCCTCCCGGGAGCTCATCGCCCGGGTGCGTGCGGTGCTGCGCAGGCGTGGCGAGGTGGAGGATCCCGAGCAGCAGGTCCTCGTCGGCGGTCCGGTGCGGATGGACGTGGAGCGGCACGTGGTGACGGTCTCCGGCGAGGAGGTCACGCTGCCGCTGAAGGAGTTCGACCTGCTGGAGTACCTGCTGCGCAACACCGGCCGGGTGCTCACCCGGGCACAGCTGATCGATCGCGTGTGGGGCGCGGACTACGTCGGCGACACGAAGACGCTCGACGTCCACGTGAAGCGCTTGCGCGCCAAGCTCGAGGACAACCCGGCGGAACCCCGTTACTTGATCACCGTGCGTGGTTTGGGATACAAGTTCGAGACGTGAGATTGCCCGCGTAACACGGGTGCGGACCCCTTCTTCTGCAGGGCTGATCGTTCCCGCTGAGCTGCGCAGTTTTCGTTCCCCCGAGGCGTGTGCCGCGGAGGTCCGCCGGGTCGCCGCTGCGCCCCGGCGTGTCGGTGTGTGACCACCTGCCCCGATTCCCCGGTCGCAGGCGGTAACTTGTCCAGGTGCACCCTCGCCAGTGGCGGCACCGGCAGTGCGGTGATCGGAGAGCGGAAGCGGGTGGACCGCGACCTCTCCTCCGGTCACACTGCCACGGGCCCGGAGTGCGCGTCCCGGTTCGGGACGTGCCGCGGGACCGGAGGGTGCACGGTCGACCGGTGGACGGAAGGCTCAGCACGGGGCACGGTGAATGCGATGAACCGGGACAGCGGGGCGGAACAACCTACCCAGCGCACCGTTGCGGAGTTGTTGGCGGAGTACGGCAACAGCCCGGACAGCGGCGACGGTGGGGAACGCGGCAGTTCCCGGCGGCGCCGGCGCCGTGCCGAGGACCCGACCGAAACCGCGCCGCAGGCGATCATCGATCGCGTCCTCTCGGACAGCGGCAAGATGCGCCCGATCGACCCGAACCAGGACGAGCCTCCGCGCCGCGGCCACCGGGCACGGGCGGACGCGGAGTCGGACGCGGAGGGCGCACCCGCGCAAGCGGAGGCGAACGCTCCTGAGCAGGAATCCACTGCCCGAGGACCTTCTGACCCAGGAACCCCTGCCCGAAGTTCTTCCGCCCAGGAGTCTGCCGCCCAGGAGTCCGCTGCTCAGGAGTCCGCTGCCCCGGGATTCGCCGCCTCGGGGGTGGAGCCGGGAAGTGCTGCCCCGCACGCCTCCGCGGAGGGTGGACAGGCGGCGCAGGCGCACTCGTCCGCCGGAGGTGCCGACGAGGCCCGGTCCGGCTCCCAGGAGCAGGCCGGTCGTGGTGGCAAGCAGTCGGGCAAGTCCGGCAAAGCCAACTACTGGGCCCGGCGGCTGTCCATGGGCAGGAAGTCGCAGGCGCGGCAGGAGCCGGCATCCGCGCCCGCCGAGTCCAATGCGGACACCAATCGGATGATCACGCCGGTGGCGCAGTCCGCGGACGGCACGGCGCAGCCGGAGGGGCAGCGGGCTGCTGCGGACGCCTACGCCGAGCAGGGCGGTGCCTACCCGCAGCAGGTCGGCGAGGTCGGTCCCGGCAGTGGTGCCCCGGAGGCGGGTGCCCCGGAGACGAGTGCCCCGGAGACGGGAACCCCGGAGGCGGGTGATCCGGAGGCGGGTGATCCGGAGGCGACGGCGCAGCAGAGCGTGCCGCCCGCCGCCTCGCCCGCCCCGCAGGCACCTGCTTCGCAGCCTCCCGCTGCGCCGAGCGGTGCTGCGCCGTCGGGCGCTGCTGCGGGGTCGAATGCTGCTTCGGCGGCGGCCCCGGACGCGGCGCCGCACGTGGCCGAGGGTGCGACCGAGCAGTTCCCGCCGGTGGCGCAGGCGCAGCCCTCCGAAGGAGGTGCGGCGGTGCCGCCGGAGAGAGGCACCGCGGTGCTGCCGCCCCCCGCGGGCGGTGCGGTCCGGCCCGCCGGTCAGAACACCGCCGGTCAGAATGCGGCTGGCCAGAACGCGGCCGGTCAGGCGGCCGCGTACGGAACCGAGGCGGAGGCCTACGCCGACGAGGCGGTCTACCTGGGTGAGGCGACCGGTGCCGACGGCGTGAGCTATCACGAGGACGACCCGCGCAGCGCCGGCTACGACAACTACGCGGACTACGCGGAGTACTCCGACTACGACGACCTCGACGAGGAGTACGACCCCGAACTGCCAGCGGGCATGGCCGCGCAGGACTACGCCGATGACGAGGAGGGCGCCGAGCCCGCTTCCGGCCGTCGCGAGTGGCTCACGTTCGCCGGGCAGGCCGTGGTCGGGCTGCTGCTCGGCGGCCTGGTGTGGGTCGGGTTCCGGTGGTTGTGGCTGGCTTTCGCCCCCGCGGCCCTGGTGGCGGCGCTGGTGGTCACCGGGTGTCTCGTGCTGGTGGCCCGGAAGGTCCTGCGCACCGATGATCTGCAGTCCATCCTGCTGGCGGTGCTGGTGGGGCTGGTGTGCACCGTCTCACCGGCCGCCCTGCTCCTGATCAGTCTTTAGGGCGTGCCGCGCAGCCGTGCGGGCCGTGCTGCTGCCTGGTCGGTCCCGGTTCGGGGCGTGCTGCGCGGGGTGGGCGGACACCGCCGTGCGACCGCGCGGTGGGCTTGCGGCATGCTTGACGGCACATGACAGCGCACCAGTCGGATTCTTCCCGCCTACCGGTGACCGATCACATCCCGGTCGGGCTGTCCACCGCGTCCGTGTGGCCGCAGCCCGCGCGCGCCGCGTTCGAGTTCGCCGCGGACCTCGGTTTCGACGGGGTCGAGGTGATGGTGTGGGCGGATGCCGTGAGCCAGGACGTGGAGGCGCTGCGGCGGCTCTCCGAGCAGTACGGGGTGCCGATCCTCGCGGTGCACGCCCCGTGCCTGCTGATCACTCAGCGCGTGTGGTCGGCGGATCCGGAGGAGCGGCTGCGCCGAGCGGTGGTCGCGGCCAGTGAGCTCGGTGCGGGCACGGTGGTCGTGCACCCGCCGTTCCGGTGGCAGCGGCGCTACGCGGAGCGTTTCGACGATCTCGTGGCGGAGTTGGAGGAGGCCAGCGGGATCGCGCTCGCGGTGGAGAACATGTTCCCGCTGCGCGCGCCGCAGGGGCTGCGCCGGCGCGGCAACCGCCTGAACGGGTTGTCGGCGTTCGCGCCGTCCCCGGACCCCACTGAGGTGGGCTACCGCAACTACACGCTGGACCTGTCGCACGCAGCCGCTGCGGACGCGGACACGTTCGGGTTGCTCGACCGGATGCGGGGCCGGTTGGCGCACGTGCACCTGGCGGACGGCACCGGGGTGGCGCGGGACGAGCACCTCATGCCGGGGAAGGGGACGCAGCCGTGCGCGGAGGTGTGCGCGAAGTTGGCCGCCGACGGGTTCGACGGTTCGGTGGTGCTCGAGGTGAACACGCGCAAGGCGAAGACCGCGCCGCAGCGCGCCGCGTTGCTGTCCGAATCGCTGCTGTTCGCCCGGCTGCACTTGAAGCCGCTGCAGGATTGAATGCGAATCATTCTCGTTCAAGAGACGATCGCCACGCCGCTCGAGATCAACTTCGCCGGTTTCGGCGCATAGAATGCGATGTGGATCGGACTCGGAGCCGGCGTCGCAGCCCGCCAGGCGGACCGCTCCGGTCCGCCTCGCCGGGACGCGTCCCGTTCCGGGCAGCGTCGACAACGCCACGTTCGCACGACGGAGAGGTGGCAACCCCGTGAACGACTTCGAATCGCCCGAGCCCGAAGGGCTCTCCGCGGCGTTCTCCGCCGCCACCGCCCTCCGCGAGCTGGGCGGCGGCGACTCCGCCACCCACCTGCACCCGGACTGGGTGGTCGGCGGCAAGCCGCACGGCGGTTACCTCCTCGCCCTGCTCGCCCGCGCGGGATGTGCCGGCACCGAGCTGCCGCCCGTGGCGATCAGCGCCAACTACCTGCGGGTGGCGCAGATCGGGCCCGTGCTGCTGCGCACCGAAACCCTCAAGGAAGGTCGCACGGTCACCGTCCGGCGCGTCACGCTCGAGCAGAGCGGGCGCACCTGCGTGGACGCCACGGTCACCCTCGGCGAGTTCGCCGACGAGGAACCGGCCTGGGCCGACATCCCGGACATGCCCGCGGACCCGCCGGACACGGCTCTGGACGCCGCCACCGCCCCGAAAAGCGCCTTCGCCGGCCTGTCCCGGGGCTGCGACCTGCGGCTCGACCCGGTCGGCGCGGGCTTCCTGCGGGGCGAGCCCGCGCCGCCGCGCCTGCGCCTGTGGGTGCGTCCCCGGCACGAGGCCCCGGACGTGTTCTTCGCGCTCTGCGCCGGGGACATGACGATTCCGGTGACCTACAACCTCGGCCACGTGGGCTGGTCGCCCACGGTGCAGCTGACAGCGCTGCTGCGGCACCGCCCGGCCAACGGGTGGCTGCGGCTGGCGGTGGAGAGCAAAGCCGTGCACGGCGGTTGGTTCGACGAGGACGTGCTCGTCGTCGACTCCGCGGGACGTGTCGTGTGCCAGGCGCGGCAGCTCGCCATCGCCGCCTGATCAGCGCCCGGCTGCGCTACTTGTCCGGCTGCACCGCTCGCCCGGCCGCGCCGCTTGCCAGTCGGGTCACGTCGAGCTGCCCGTCCGCGTGCTGCTGCCGCAGGCGCTTCTTGTCGAACTTGCCGACGCTCGTCTTCGGCGTTTCGGACATGAACGTCCAGTACTCGGGCACCTGCCAGCGCGGCAGCCGTTCGGCCAGGAACGCCCGCAGCTCGGCGGCCGAGGTCCGCTCGCCCTCGCGCAGCGCCACCACCACCAGCGGGCGTTCGCTCCACTGCGCGTCCGGCACGCCGACGACCACGGCCTCGGCCACCGCGGGGTGCCCCATGGCCGCGTTCTCCAGCTGCACCGAGGAGATCCACTCGCCGCCGGACTTGATGACGTCCTTGGCCCGGTCGGTCAGCCGCAGGTAACCGTCCGGCGAGATGTGCCCGACATCGCCCGTGCGCAGCCAGCCGTCGTCGAAGGCGGCGGAACCGGGCAGGTGGTAGTAGCCACCGGTGACCCACGGACCGCTGACCTCCAGTTCGCCCACGCTGCGCCCGTCCCACGGCAGTTCGGCGCCGTCCGCGTCGACCAGGCGGGCGCGCACGTTCGCGGGGAAGCGGCCCTGCGACGCGCGGTAGCTCCAGTGCTGCTCGCCCGTGGTGCCCGCGGGCGCCCGCGCGATGCTGCCCAGCGGCGAGGTCTCGGTCATGCCCCAGCCCTGCAGCACGTGCACGCCGTAGCGCTCCTCGAAGGCGCGCATCAGCGCCTCGGGGCACGCAGCGCCGCCGACGAGGACCTCGCGCAGCGAGGAGATGTCGCCGCCCCGGTCGTCGAGCTGCTGCAGCACGCCCGTCCAGATCGTCGGCACTGCCGCGGCCAGCGTCGGACGTTCGGTTTCGATCATCGTCACCAGCGCGTCCGGCTGCAGGAACCGGTCCGGCATGATCAGCGAGGCGCCGACGAGCAGTGCCGCGTAGGGCAGTCCCCAGGACAGGGCGTGGAACATGGGCACGATCGCCAGCGAGCGATCGCCCGGCCCCATCGCCGTGGCGTCCGACATGCACGCCTGCATCGAGTGCAGGGTGATCGAGCGGTGCGAGTACACCACGCCTTTCGGTTCGCCGGTCGTGCCGGACGTGTAGCACATCGCCGCGGCGGTACGTTCGTCCAGCTCGGGCCAGCGGTAGCTGTCCGGTTGCCCGCTGAGCACCGCCTCGTAGTCGTGCACATGCACGCCCTGCGGCGCTTCGAGCGAGTCCGCGGCTGCGCCGGTGACGAGGACGTGCCGCACGGTCTTCAGTTCCGGCAGCACCGACCGCAGCAACGGCACGAGGCTGCCGTCGGCGATGATCACGTGGTCCTCGGCGTGGTTGGCGACGCGGCCGATCTCGTCCGGGTGCAGCCGGATGTTCAGCGTGTGCAGGACCGCGCCCGTGCTCGGGATCGCGAAGTAGGTCTCCATGTGCTCGGCGTTGTTCCACATGAGCGTCGCCACGCGCGTGTCCTGCTCGACACCGAGTTCGCGCAGCCCGTGCGCCAGGCGGGCCGCTCGGCGGCCGAGGGCGGCGTAGTCGGTGCGCCGCGGCCCGTCCGCGGTCCACGTGGTCAGCTCCGTCGCTCCGCACGGGCCGGTGCCGTGGCGCAGGATGTGCGGGATCGTCAGCGGGCTGTCCTGCATCGTGCTGAGCATGGCGCGGACTCCTTCGGCGATGGGCGCTCGGGCGGTGGGTGCTCGGCCCTCGTGCACGTCGGCGGCTCCAGCCGGATCGGCTGCTTCGGCCGGTTCGGCTGCTTCGGTTGGCTCGGTGGGGCGGCGAGCTCGGCGACTCGTTCGTCGGCGCCGGCACGGCGCACACCGACCGTCGGGTTTGTGCTCGGGGTCACACTAACTGCTGCGTCCGGCTTGCGGAACGGGTCGCAGCGCCGCACGCGCCGGGCTGTGCGCACTCCCGGGGCGGGTCGGGAGCACCTCGCTTCATCCCTGCGCACACTGGGCATCGTGCTGCTCGGCCGGTTCCGTGGCGGCTGCGGCGGTCTGGCACCCTGAGCGCATGACGACGATCGCCGTGCTGGGAGCCGGGAAGATCGGCGAGTCGCTGCTGTCCGGCCTGCTCGCCGCGGGCCACGACGCCGGCGCGCTGAGGTTCACCGAACGCTACCCCGACCGGGCCGCCGAGCTGACCGAGCGCTACGGCGTCGCGTCCGTGGACCTCGCCGACGCGGTGCGCACGGCCGACGTCCTGGTGGTCGCGGTCAAGCCGCAGGACGTGGAGCCGGTGCTGGCCGAGCTCGGCTCCGCGCCCGCTGGCGCGCTCGTGGTGTCCATGTGCGCCGGATTGCCGATCTCGCTGTTCGAGCGGCGCCTGCCGGCGAACACCCCGGTCGTGCGGGTCATGCCGAACACGCCGATGCTGGTGAGCACGGCGATGAGCGCCGTGGCCGCCGGCGCGCACGTGGACAAGACCCATCTGGACCTCGTCGACGAGCTGCTCGGCAGCGTGGGGCGGGTCGTGCACGTGCCGGAGGAGCAGCTCGACGCGGTGACCGCCGTGTCCGGATCCGGCCCGGCCTACTTCTTCTACGTCGTCGAAGCGCTCATCGAAGGTGGCGTGGCCATGGGGCTGCCGCGTGCCACCGCGGCCGAACTCGTGGTGCAGACCGCCGCCGGCTCGGCGGAGATGCTGCGCGCGGAGGGGGCGAGCCCGGGCGCGCTGCGCGAAGGCGTCAGCTCGCCGGCCGGCACGACGATCGCGGGACTGCGCGAGCTGGACCGCAACGGCGTGCGGGCAGCGTTGGTGGACGCGGTCGAAGCGGCCCGGGACCGTTCGGTCGCGCTGGGGGAGGCGCACCGGGCGGAGGACGACTCCGCTTGAGCGACCCGCTCGCACATCGCAGGCACCCCACCTGTCCCGCTACTCTCGGAAGAGCACGTGCGTGAGGTTCCGCCGGAGGGGAAGCCGGCGGCGCGGCACGTGCCGAAGGGCACGGTGAACCATGTCTGCCAACTCCGATCCGAGCCCACCACCGATCGGCGAGGTCCGGTTCCTGACCGTGGCCGAGGTCGCCAAGGTGATGCGGGTGTCCAAGATGACCGTGTACCGCTTGGTGCACGCCGGTGAGCTGCCCGCCGCTCGGGTGGGGCGCTCCTTCCGGGTGGCGGAGCAGGACGTGCACGCGTACCTGGAGAACGCCTACTACAACGCCGGCTGAGGCCGGGCGTCCCGCCCGCCGGGTCCGTCCCGTTCCCGTCCTCGGCGCAGCAGGCGCCCGTCCCCGGTGCGGCCGGCAGCACCGGGGACGGGCGGTGGCCGACGCGCCGCGCGGGCGCGTTCCGGCCGCACGGTCGAGGCCGTAGGCTCGGCGGCGCAGCCGCGCCCGCAGGCCGGCCGACCCTTGCCCCGAGCATCGCGGAGAAGGCATGGCGCCGAACGTGGTACTGGTCACCGGTGTGAGCCGGTTCCTGGGCGGGCACGTCGCCGCCCGGTTGGCGGCCGAACCCGCGGTCGGCCGCGTCATCGGGGTGGACGGTGAACGACCGAGCCGGGACATGGCGCGCCGCATGGGGCGCACCGAGTTCGTCCGCGCCGACATCCGCAACCCGTCGATCGCGCGGGTCATCGAGCGCTACGACGTGGACGCGGTGGTGCACACGGCGCTGAACACCCAGCACGCGGGCAGTGCGCGGGCGGCGTCCAAGGAGATGAACGTGCTCGGCACGATGCAGCTGCTGGCCGCGTGCCAGCAGGCTCCGCAGCTGCGCAAGCTCGTGCTGCGCTCCACCGCGGCCGTCTACGGCATCAGTCCGCGCGATCCGGCCGTGTTCACCGAGGACATGGAGCCGAAGGACGTCCCCTCGTCCGGTTATGCCAAGGACGCGGTGGAGATCGAGGGCTACTTGCGGGGTTTCGCGCGCCGCCGCCCCGACGTCACGATCAGTACGCTGCGCTTCGCCGACGTGATCGGTCCGCGCGTGGACGCGGCGCTGACCCGCTACTTCGCCCAGCCCGTGGTCCCCGTGGTGTGCGGCTACGACGCCCGGCTGCAGCTGCTGCACTCCGACGACGCCGTGGCGGTGCTGCAACGCGCCGCGCTGACCGACCTGCCGGGCGTGTTCAACGTCGCGGGGCGGGGCGTGATCCTGCTGTCCCAGGCGATCCAGCGGGCGGGACGGGTGCCCGTTCCCGTGCCGCGCACGGCCGTGCCCGCGCTGCACGCACTGCTGCGCGGCGCCACTGTCGGCTTCGACTCCGAGCAGCTGCGCTACCTGGCTCACGGGCGCGCGGTGGACACGACGCGGCTGCGCGAGCGCTTCGGCTACACCCCGCGTTGGGGCACCGGTCAGGCCTTCGACGACTACGTGCGCGGTCGTGAACTGCGGCAGCTCGTCGATGCCGACCAGGTGCGCTGGGTCGAGCGCACCGTGGGCACGCTGCTGTCGCGAGCGGCCGCCGCGGGGCGAGCCGATGGCCGGGCAGCTGATACGGGGAAAGGGTGACCGCGATGGCCGATGCACGTGTCATCCCGCTGCACGCGCGCGGCGGGGGTTCCAGGCGCGGCGGGGGTTCCAGGCGCGGCGGGGCGGGGGAGCGCTCCGGCGCGCCCGCGGAAGCCGCGCGGCGGGCCGATGCCGACTCCGGCGCGAACGGCCACGCGGATGACGACGGCGGTGCGCCGAGCGGTGTCGAGGGCGCCGTTGCCGACGCGCTGGCCTTCGTGCGGCGGCGTCTGCTCGGCGACTACGAGGTCGACGAGTTCGGTTTCGACCGCGAGCTCGCCGACCGGGTGCTGTACCCGGCGCTGCGGCCGGTGTACGAGAAGTGGTTCCGGGTGGAGAGCTTCGGCGTGGACAACGTCCCGCACGACGGTGCGGGTCTGGTGGTGGCGAACCACTCGGGCACGCTGCCCTGGGACGCGTTGATGACCTCGGTGGCGCTGCACGACGACCACCCGGCGCGGCGGGACCTGCGCATGCTCGCCGCCGACCTCGTGTTCCGCCTGCCGGTGGTGGGGCCGGCGGCCCGGCGCGCCGGGCACACCCTGGCCTGCCAGTCCGATGCGGAGCGGCTGCTCACCGGCGGGGAGGTCGTCGGCGTGTGGCCGGAGGGGTTCAAGGGCATCGGCAAGCCGTTCGCCGACCGCTACAAGCTGCAGCGGTTCGGCCGGGGCGGGTTCGTGGCCGCGGCGCTGCGCACCGGCGCCCCGATCGTCCCGTGCGCGATCGTCGGTGCCGAGGAGACCTACCCCAAGTTGGCCGACGTCCGGCCGCTGGCGCGATTGCTGGGCTTGCCGTACTTCCCGATCACACCGCAGTTCCCGCTGCTCGGCCCGCTGGGCGCGGTGCCGCTGCCGACGAAGTGGTCGATCGAGTTCGCCGAGCCGGTGCGGACGGACTCGTACCCGGAGGGAGCAGCGGACGACCCGATGCTCGTGTTCAACCTCGCGGACCAGGTCCGCGAGTCCATCCAGCAGACGCTGTACCGGCTGCTGTCCCGGCGGGAGAACGTCTTCCTCGGTTAGAGCCCGATGTCGCGGCGCTTGTAGCGCAGCCCGGCCGCGACCGCGCCGGCCACCGCGCCGGCGCCGAGCATGGAGTGCACGCCGATGCGCGCGGCTTTGCGCCCGGTGCGGAAGTCCCGCACGTCCCACCCGCGGGCCCGGGCGATCTCGCGGAGCCGCTGGTCGGGGTTGACGGCCACGGCGTTGCCGACCACGGAGAGCATGGGCACGTCGTTGCTGGAGTCCGAGTAGGCGGTGCAGCGGCGCAGGTCGAGCCCGTCGCTGGCGGCCAGCGCGCGCACTGCGTGCGCTTTCGCGCGGCCGTGCAGCATCTCACCGACAAGCCGTCCGGTGTAGACGCCGTTGATGCTCTCGGCGACGGTGCCGAGCGCGCCGGTGAGGCCGAGCCTGCGGGCGATGATCTGCGCCAGTTCGACCGGCGTGGCGGTGACCAGCCAGACGCGCTGGCCCGCGTCGATGTGCCGTTGCGCCAGGGCGCGGGTGCCCGCCCAGATGCGGTCGGCCATGAGTTCGTCGTAGATCTCCTCGCTCAGCGCGACGAGTTCGGCCACCTCGCGGCCGGCGACGAAGGACAGCGCCTGCTCCTGGCTGTTCTGCATGGTTTCGGTGCTCTCCTGGCCGCCGACGCGGAACTTGAGCTGTTTCCAGGCGAATCCGGCCAGGTCGGAGGCGGTCAAGAACTTGCGCGCGGCGAGTCCGCGGGCGAAGTGGAACAGCGAGGCGCCCATCATCATCGTGTTGTCCACGTCGAAGAACGCCCCGGCGGTGAGGTCGGGCGAGACGGCGTCGGCCCGGTCGGTGGTGGTCTCGGCGGCTTCGGCCGAGGCCCGCCCGGCCAGCCTGGCCGTGTCCACGGTGTCGTCCACGGCGTCCTTCCGCTCGGTGCCGTTCGGGGCGGCCCCGCCGTGCCGGGGGAGGGTGCGCACGTGGTGTTCCGGCGCGTCGAGCACCGCTGCGGCGTCGAGCGCCGCGCTCGGTTCGACGTGCGCCTCCTCCGCGATGGGCGGAACCGCCTCGTCGGCGTCCGGCGCCGCGTGCGTGCCGGGGTCGGGCACGCGTTCGTCGCCGTGGTCCGCGCCGCCGGCTCCGCCGTGACGTGTGGGCACCGCCGCGCCTCCCCCGGGGTGATGCGTGCGGCACCGGTCGCGCCGTGGCGGGCGTGCCCGCGGTGTGCGCGCCGGTACCTGCCTGCTGAGGTTGTTCCGGATGGGCCGTGGACGTCACCTTGGCCCGATTCGGCGGACCCCTAGCCTAAGACCTGCCCGCAAATCGCGAGGGGCTGCCGGGTGAACTGGGTGGGACAACTCTCCGCAACGGGGGGTGACCTGCGGTTGCGGGTGCCGTTCAAGGGGATTCCGCGGAGAGCAGCTGGGCCAGCCTGCGCACGGCCCGGTGCTGGAGTGCTTTGATCGCGCCTTCGTTGCGGTGCATGGCCAGCGCGGTTTCGGTGACCGACAGGCCCGTGACGAAGCGCAGCCGGACGCACTCCCGCTGGTCGGGGTTGAGCCGGCGCACGCAGTGCCACAGTTCGCGGTGCGTGACCTCGGTGAGCACCTGGTGCTCGGGGCCGAAGTGCTGGTTGCCGCGCGTGGCGGCGGGCGAGTCGGCGGGTTCCGAGGTGGGCACTTCCAGTCGCGCCCGGCTGGATTTGGCGTGGTCGAGGATGAGGTTCTTGGCGATCGTGATGAACCACGCGGCGACGTCCCGCCCCTGGTAGCTGACCGAGGCGATGCGGCGCAGCGCGCGCAGGAAGGTTTCGCTGGTGATGTCCTCGGCCAGGCAGTGGTCGCTGACGCGGAACAGCACGTAGCGGTACACCAGCTGGGCGTACTCGTCGTACAGGCGGCCGAAGGCGTCGTTGTCCCCGTTCTGCGCGGCGTCGACGTAGGCCCAGGAGTCGCCGGCCTCGGGACTGGTCCCGGAAGCGGGGTTGGTCCCGGAAGCGGGGAGGCTGCTGGGTTCGGGACGCGTTCCGGCTGCGGACTGCTTTCCGGGGTCGGTCCGCACCGGTGCGGTGGTGCGCACGGGTGCGGTGGCGGGCTCGTCGAGTGCTGAGTGCGAAGCGGGCGGTGCGAGCGTGTGCGTGCTGCCCATGCCGACCTCCTGCCGTGGTGGTTGTGCGGACCGTGCGGTGTCCTTCCTGCGCATCGGACCGACGAACGCCGGGGGCGTGTTGGGTGATGCAGCATACGTGTTGTTACTCGGAAGTAGATAGTGGCGCGCCGTGTCGATCTCGACCGCGACCGTGTCCGCGGCCCCCGGGTCGGGTGAGTTTTCGCACGTGGTGGGCATGATCACAGCGGCAGCCGGGCGCTACCGTGGACGCGCAAGATTTTTCAGCTCCGGTCAGCTCCGGTCAGCCCCGGGAGGGTGGGTGCATGCCTCAGGTCAGCGTGCTCGTGCGCGAGCACTGCCCCGCGTGCGAAACCGCGGTCGCCGACGCCCGGGCGATCTGCGCCGAGCTCGACGTCGCCTGCGAGGTGCGCGACGTGGACGCCGAGCAGGAGCTGCGCGCCGAGTACGGCGACCGCGTGCCCGTGGTGCTGATCGACGAGCTCGAGCACGGCTTCTGGAAGGTCGAGCCGGAGCGGTTCCGCGCCGCGCTGCGCGCCGCCGGAGCGTGATTCCTCCTGCACCGACCCGTGCGGCCGCGCCGTCCGGGCGGTGCGCGCCGACTCGACCGCGTGCCGCATACCACGCGTTTTGGCACGTCGGGGGGCAATCAGCGATGATGTGCGCGGAGGTCCGCACGGCCTCGTCCGCGTGACTTTTGTGTTCACCCCGCGACTTTGTTCCCGTGTTCACAAGTCGGTACCGTGGGCAGGCGCGTCATCGGGACGTCGAGCGCGGAAGGTCAGTACTCGCGATCGCCCCGGTGCGGAATTCGTCCGGCGGAAGAGCCTCACCACTGCCCGTGTGGATCGCGCAGGCCGCGGTGCGCAGCGGGACGGACAGGCGAACGAGCAGCAAGAGGAGAGCCAGCGTGACGGCGCACCCAAAGTCGGGGCACGCGGGATCCGGGCAGGACCGGGGCTCGCCGGACGGTGCCAAGCGAACCGCGGCCGACGCCTCGACCGAGCGCTCCGCCGCGTCGGAGGAGTCCGAAGCGCAGCGCGCCAAGGGCATCCCGGAAGCCGCCGTCGCGAGGCTCGCCGTGTACCTGCGCGTGCTCTCCGAGATGCGCGCCCAGGAGGTCAGCACGGTCTCCAGCGAGGCGCTCGCCTCCGCGGCCGGGGTCAACTCGGCGAAGCTGCGCAAGGACCTGTCCTACATCGGCTCCTACGGCACGCGCGGTGTCGGCTACGAGATCGCGGTGCTCATCGGGCAGATCGAACGCACCCTCGGCCTGACCCGGCAGCACAGCGTGGCCGTGGTCGGTATCGGCAACCTGGGGCACGCGCTGGCGAACTACCCCGGCTTCCCCGGGCGCGGATTCCCCGTGTCGGCCCTGTTCGACCTGGACGAGGACCTCGTCGGCGTGCCGCTCGGCGGCCTGTCCGTGCGGCACGTCGACAGCATTCCCGACGTGTGCGCCGAGCGCGGCATCACGATCGGCGTGATCGCCACTCCCGCGCAAGGGGCGCAGGAGGTGTGCGACCGCCTGGTCGCCGGTGGCGTGACCTGCATCCTGAACTTCGCCCCGGTCGTTCTCCAGGTTCCGGAGAACGTCGAGGTGCGCAAGGTCGATCTGGCGGTGGAGATGCAGATCCTGTCGTTCCACATGGCGCGGCGGCAGCAGGACGGTGCCGACGGCGCTGCGGCCGAGGGCGCTGCGACTGACAGCGCTGCGGCCGCGGCAGCGGACCGGCCCGAGCCGCTCGCGGCCGCAGCTGCCGCGGACGGAGGTGGCCCGGCCGTCCCGTCGAGCGGCACCCCCGCGAACGGCTCCGCTGCGAACGGTTCCGCTGCGAACGGCGCCCCCGCGAACGGCTCCGCCTCGAACGTCTCCACCGGGGCCGGTGACACAGCAAGCGGCACGGCAGGCGGTGCTGTCGATGCCGGTACGGCCAGCGGTACGAGGGCACCGGGCCGTGATCCGTTCGCGTCCGATCCGGTTTCCGGGATGGTGGTTTGATCATGAACCTGCTCGCAGTCGGGATCTCGCACAACAGTGCGGCCGTGCGCACGCTCGAGCGGGTCGCCATCGGCACCGACGACCTCGGCAAGGTGCTCGACGAGCTGCTGGGCAGCCCGCAGCTGTCCGAGGTGTTCGCCGTGTCCACGTGCAACCGCGTGGAGGTCTACGCCGTCGCGGAGACCTTCCACGGCGGGCTGGACGACATCAGCTCCGTGCTCGCGCGGCACGCGGGCGCCGAGGTCTCCGAACTCGCCGACGAGCTGTACGTGTTCTACGCGGGCGCCGCCGTGGAGCACCTGTTCAACGTCGCCTCCGGGATGGACTCGATGGTCGTCGGCGAGGCGCAGATCCTCGGCCAGCTGCGCCAGGCCTACGCCACCGCCGACGAGCTCGGCACCGTCGGCAAGGCGCTGCACGAGCTGGCCCAGCAGGCGCTGCGCGTGGGCAAGCGCGTGCACGCGGAAACCGACATCGACAACGCTGGGGCCTCGGTCGTCTCCGAAGCCCTGGCCGATGCCGACGGCGCACTGGGCGGGATCGCGGGCCGCAGCGCCCTGCTCGTCGGTGCCGGCGCGATGGGCGGACTCGCCGCGGCGGCGTTGCGTCGCGCCGGCATCGGCGACGTGGTGATCGCCAACCGCACCGCGGAGAACGGCGGGCGCCTCGCCGAGTCGCTGGCAGCGGAGGGCGTGCCGGCGCGGGTCGCCGGGCTCGACGAGCTCTCCGGCGCGATCGCCGGTGCCGACCTGGTGGTCACCTGCACCGGCGCGGTGGGGTCCGTGGTCACCGAGGACGTGGTCACCTCGGCCCTCGCCGAGCGCGCGGCGGGCACGGCCGCCCCGCTCGTCCTCTGCGATCTCGGCCTGCCCCGGGACACCGCGCCTGCGGTCGCCGAGCTGCCCGGTGTCACCGTGGTGGACCTGGAGACCCTCCGCGAGCGCTTGGCGGGGGAAGGCGGCACCGGTACCGAGCGCGCCGAGGCCATCGTCTCCGAAGAGGTCCGCACCTACTTGGCCGAGCAGCGCTCCGCCGAGGTCACTCCGACGGTGACGGCGCTGCGCAAACGCGCCGCCGAAGTCGTCGACTCCGAGCTCGTGCGGCTGGACTCGCGGTTGCCCGAGCTGGACGAGGACGTGCGCGGCGAGATCAGCCGCACCGTCCGTCGCGTGGTGGACAAGCTCCTGCACACCCCGACGGTGCGGGTCAAGCAGCTCGCCTCGTCCCCCGGCGGCAGCGGCTACGCCGACGCGTTGCGCGAACTTTTCGAACTCGACTCGCAGACCACCGCGGCGATCGCGTCCACCAAGGCCGCAGCGAGCCCGGACACCGAGGGCAGGACCAGTGTGTCCCGGGCCGGTCGGGCGCGGGATCTGCACCAGCAGGACGGTGAGGACCGTTGACGAACGTTCTCCGGATCGGCACCCGCGGCAGCGCGCTGGCCATGGCGCAGACCGGCCGGGTGGCCGAGGCACTGGAGCAGGCCGGCTACACCACCCAGATCGTCACCGTCTCCACCGCCGGCGACCAGGACACCCGCTCGATCTCCGAGATCGGCGTCGGGGTGTTCACCTCCGCGTTGCGCGAGGCGCTGGCCGCCGGCGAGGTGGACGTGGCGGTGCACTCCTTCAAGGACCTGCCGACCGAACCGGACCCGCGGCTGTCGCTGGCAGCCGTGCCCGAACGCGAGGACCCCCGGGACGCGTGGATCGGGCGGGACGGTTTGACGCTCGGCGAACTGCCCCCGGGCTCCGTCGTGGGCACCGGATCGCCGCGTCGCGCCAGTCAGCTCCGGGCCATGGGCCTGGGGCTGGATGTGCGGGACATCCGCGGCAACGTGGACACCCGGATGCGCAAGGTGACCGACGGCCAGGTGGACGCCGTCGTGCTCGCCCGCGCCGGGCTGGCCCGAACGGGCCGCCTCGAGGTGATCACCGAAACGCTCGATCCGCAGCGGATGCTGCCCGCGCCCGCGCAGGGGGCGTTGGCGGTGGAATGCCGCGTCGACGATGTGGATACCGAGCACCTTCTGCAGTCCGTGCTGGACGATGCGGCCAGCCGCGCCGCCGCGTCCGCCGAGCGCGCCCTGCTGGCCGCGCTCGAAGCGGGGTGCAGTGCGCCGGTGGGCGCGCTGGCCGAGGTGGTGGAGGACCTCGACGACGACGGCCGCGAGGTGCAGCGGCTGTTCGTGCGCGGGGTGGTGGCGACCGACGACGACGTGTTGGTCCGCGCCTCCGTCACCGGAGAGACGACCGCAGCCGAGCAGCTCGGACGAGAGCTGGCCGGCGAGCTGCTCGAAGCCAGGGACGCTCAGTTGAGCAGTCCCGGCAGTAGTTGATGGAGAGTGCCTTAATGACGCGTGCAGGCAGTACGTCCGGACGGATCGCTTTCGTGGGGTCCGGTCCGGGAGATGCGGGATTGCTCACGGTTCGGGCCCGGGACGCGATCAGCCGCGCCTCGCTGGTGGTCACGGACCCGGACGTGCCCGCGGACATCGTGGGATACGCCGCCGAGGGCGCGGAGGTGCGCCCGGCAGTGGGGGAGTCGGCGGACGTGGCCAAGGACCTGGCCAACGAGGCGCTGACCGGCCGCCCCGTCGTCCGGCTCGTCGCGGGCGATCCGCTGACGGCCGACGCGGTGGTCCGCGAGGTCCGCGAGACCGCCAAGACCGAAGCGCCGTTCGACGTGATCCCGGGTGTGTCCACCGGCATCGCGGTGCCCGCCTACGCGGGCGTCGCGCTCGGCGCGGTGCACACCGAGGTCGAAGTGCGCGGTGACGTGGACTGGGCGGCGCTGGCCGGGGTTCCCGGTGCGCTCGTGCTGCACACCACCGGCAGCCACCTGGCCGAGGCGTCCTCGGCGCTGATCGAGCACGGCCGCCCGGCGCAGTCGCCGGTGGCGGTGACCTCCTCGGGCACGACCGTGCAGCAGCGCACGATCGACACGACGCTGGCGTCGATGGCCGCCGACGCGGGCGAGCTGCAGGGCCAGCTGGTGGTGACGATCGGCGAGATGGCCGGCCAGCGCAGCGGTCTGTCCTGGTGGGAGTCCCGCGCGCTGTACGGCTGGAAGGTGCTCGTGCCGCGCACCAAGGAGCAGGCCGGTGCGATGAGCGAGCGGCTGTGGACGCACGGTGCCGTGGCGCACGAGGTGCCGACGATCTCGGTGGAGCCGCCGCGCAGCCCGGCGCAGATGGAGCGCGCCGTGAAGGGGCTGGTCGACGGCCGCTACCAGTGGGTGGTGTTCACCTCGGCCAACGCGGTGCGCGCCGTGCTGGAGAAGTTCGCCGAGTTCGGACTGGACGCGCGCGCCTTCTCCGGGGTGAAGATCGCCTGCGTCGGCGAGGCCACCGCGGACAAGATCCGCTCGTTCGGCATCACTCCCGAGCTGCTGCCCTCCGATGACCAGACCAGCGAGGGCCTGCTGCAGGACTTCCCGCCGCACGACGACGTGCTCGACCCGGTCAACCGCGTGCTGCTGCCGCGGGCGGACATCGCCACGGAGACGCTCTCGGCCGGTCTGCAGGAGCAGGGCTGGGAGGTCGACGACGTCACCGCCTACCGCACGGTGCGGGCCGCGCCGCCGCCGGCGGAGACCCGGGAGATGATCAAGACCGGTGGTTTCGACGCGGTGTGCTTCACCTCGTCCTCCACGGTGCGCAACCTGGTGGGCATCGCCGGCAAGCCGCACGCGCGTACGCTCGTGGCGTGCATCGGGCCGCACACGGCGGAAACGGCCAAGGAATTCGGCCTGCGCGTCGACGTGCGGCCGGAACTGGCGCAGGTGCCCCCGCTGGTGGATGCGCTGGCCGAGCACACGGCCAAGCTCCGCGCCGAGGGCGCGCTCCCGCCACCGCGCAAGACCAAGCGCACGCGCCGCAGCTGACCGCGCTCCGGCCGCGGGAGCTGTCCACACCGGACGGTTCCGCGCGGCCGGTGCGCGCACCGGTGAGTTCCCGCCGCCGCAGTACCGCCGCGGTACCGCCGCGGGGGCGGCCGCCCGCGGCACGTCCGCGGAACGGCGCGGCGGCACCGGCGAACGAATGGAGAGGCTTGATGTATCCCGCGCATCGTCCGCGGCGGTTGCGGCGCAACACCGCGGTGCGCCGCCTCGTGTCCGAGACCACCGTCGAACCGCGGCAGCTGGTGCTGCCGATGTTCGTCCGCGAGGGCGTCGACGCTCCCGTGGAGATCCCCTCGATGCCCGGTGTGTACCAGCACACCCGGGATTCGTTGCGGCGGGCCGCCGTCGACGCGGTCGACGCCGGCGTCGGCGGGTTGATGCTGTTCGGCGTGCCTGCGCACCGCGACGCCGAGGGCTCGGCGGCGCTCGCCGCCGACGGCGTGCTCAACGCGGCCCTGCGGGACCTGAGCTCCGAGGTCGGTGAGGACACGGTGCTCATGGCCGACCTGTGCCTGGACGAGTTCACCGATCACGGGCACTGCGGGGTGCTCGACGAGAACGGTGCCGTGGACAACGACCGCACGCTGGGCCTGTACGCCGAGATGGGCGTCGTGCAGGCGCAGTCCGGTGCGCACGTGGTCGGCCCCAGCGGGATGATGGACGGCCAGGTCGGTGTCATCCGGGAGGCCCTGGACGGGCACGGGTTCACCGACACGTCGGTGCTGGCGTACTCGGCGAAGTTCGCCTCCGCCTTCTACGGCCCGTTCCGCGACGCGGTGGACTCGCAGCTGTCCGGCGACCGCAAGACCTACCAGCAGGATCCCGGCAACGGGCGGGAATCGCTGCGCGAGGTCGATCTGGACCTGGCCGAGGGCGCGGACATGGTCATGGTCAAACCGATGCTGTCCTATTTGGACGTGCTGCGCGAGGTGGCCACCGTGGCCGACGTCCCGGTGGCCACCTACCAGGTCTCCGGTGAGTACGCGATGGTCGAGGCCGCCGCTGCCCGCGGCTGGCTCGACCGGGAACGCACCGCGCTCGAGTCGATCACCTCCGCGCGCCGGGCAGGTGCCGACATCGTGCTCACCTACTGGGCCGCCGAGGCGGCGCGCTGGCTGCGGCGGGACGGCGATCGCGGATGAGCGAGGCGAACGGCGAGTCCGCGGGCCCGGCCGCGCCGCGGTGGTTGGTGCTGGCGTGGCGGTTGTGGGTCGTCGGGGCGTGCGTGGCGGTGCTGCGCTCGGCGATTCAGTTCGCCGACCGGCACCGGCTGCTCGAGGACCTGAGCCGCATGCGCCCGGAGATGCACCAGTCCCAGATCGACGAGCTCGCCAACAGCACGATCATGTTCGGCCTGCTGTGGGCCGTGCTCGCCGCGCTGGTGTACGTGCTGCTGGCCACGCGCATGCTCCAGGGGCGCAACTGGGCGCGCGTGGTGCTGACCGTCTTCGGCGCGTTCACCGCGTTCAGCGCCGTGGCGCTGGCGCTGGTGGTGCCGGTGTTCCCGGAGGAGCTGCTGCGCGAGGTCGCCGGACGTGCCGTGTCGGGCTGGGAGGTGCTGCTGGCCGTGGTGGGCGCGGTGCTGCACGTGGCCGCGATCGTGCTCATGTACCTGCCGGAGTCGAACGGCTTCTTCCGGCGGGCGCGTCCGCAGCGCCGCGCGGTGCGCTGAGCGCGGCCCACGTGTGCCACGTCGCCCTCGGCGGTCGCCGACCTGAGTGGACAGGGCGCACGCCGGGTTCATACGGTTTTGTCGTGACATCTCCACAGGATCCCTGGCAGCAGGGCGGTTCTCCGCAGCAACCACCGGGCGGGTACCCGCAGCAGCCCGGCAACCAACCCCAGCAGTACCCCGGCGGTCCGCCGCCCGGCGGCTATCCGCAGTATCCCGGTGCGGCGCCGCGGGGAATGCCGGATCCGTACGCCGCGCCGCCACCACCCGGGCAGCAGGGCGGCCCTCCGCGCCCGACCACCGTGGAAACCGCGTTCTGGATCGCGGTGGTCGTGCCGATCCTCGTGACCGTGCTGACGGTGATCAGTTTCCTGGTCGGGCAGGGCTTCTCCGAGGAACTCATGGCGCGGAGCCTGGGCGAGACCACGCCGGAGGCCCTCGAGTTCGGCCGGGCGTTCATGCTGGTGGGCTTCGGGTTGCAGACGTTCTTCTACCTCGTCCTCACCGGACTGTGGATCCTGTTCGGCTTCAAGATGCGCGGCGGGCGCAACTGGGCGCGCGTGACGCTGACCGTCTTCGCCGCCCTCTGGGCCGTGCAGGCGCTGGTCGGACTGGCCTTCGGCGGGGCGGGGAACATGGACATGGCCGGGGTGCCCAGCGACGTGCAGATGCCTGCGGCGATGCTCGTGCTGGACTACGTCACCAACGCCGTCTCCCTGGTGGGGATGGGCGCGTTCCTCGCGCTCGTCTACCTCAAGCAGTCCAACTGGTACTTCCAAGCGGCGCGGCTGCAGGGGTAGGCGTGGCGGACGCTGATCTCGGTCCCGCCCGCAGCGGCCCGCCGCGCACGGTGCGCGTGGCCGTCGTGCTCTGGTGGGTCATCGCGCTGCTGCTGCTCGGGCAGCTGGCCGTGATGTGGGCGGGCCACGACCAGCTGGGCCGGACGCTCGTCGACCAGAGCGCGGTCGCCCCGCAGGAAGCCGGTGCCCGGGCGGCGCGGCTGCTGTGGGTCAACACCGGCTTCGCCGCCGTGCTCGCGGTCGCCTACCTCGTGCTGGGGTCGCTGATGTTCGGCAGGCGGCCGTGGGCGCGGTTGCTGTTGACCGTGTTCGCGATCGTGCACCTGATCATGGTGCTGGGAACGGGTGCCGTGTTCGGCCCGCAGGTCGTGCTCGTGCTGCTGGGCGTGCCGGCCACGGTGCTGCTGTGGGGCCCGTCCGGTGCGGAGTGGGTGACCGGTGAGCACGACTGAACCCGTGTTGTACGCCGAGTCCGGCAGCGGTTGGGCCCCGGTGCTGTGGGGCCCGGCCTTCGCCGCGCTCGGGCTGCTCGTCGAAGTGCTCTCCCCGGGGCCGGTGCACCTGGTGGCGTGGGCGTTCATCGCGGCGGTGCTCGCGGTCGCCGCGACCGTGTGGGTGCACGGTCGGCGCCGGGTGTGCTCGCTGCGGCTGACGCCGTCCGAGCTCGTGCAGGGCCGGGAGCGGTTGGCGACCGCGCAGGTGCGCGCGGTCGCCGACGTCGGTGCGCCCGCGGGTGCGCGCGTGCTCGGCGGGACGCTCACCGCGCCGCGCGGCACGCACGAGGTGCCGCTGCGGCTGGTGGACGACCGCGTGGTGCTGGCCTGGGCGCGGGACCCGGAGGCGTTGCGCGAAGCCCTGGTGCGGCTGGTCGGGTGAGCGCTGGACGCGACGCAGCCGGCGTGCCGGGCTGTGAGATGCTGCGGGCCGTGACCGAAGCCTCGCCGCAGCGTGCCCGCGGCCGCTCCGCCGGTGTGCACCGGCCGGCGCGCGCCGCTGTCGCCGGTGCCGAGCTGGTCCTCGCGGTCGCGTGCGCCCTCGCGGCGTGGTGGGTGTGGGCCCACGGCGTCACCGCCGTTCCGGTCGCCGAGTCGGCGTCCGTGCCGCGCGTGCACGGCGACCGGGTGACGCTGTCGGTCGCCGCGGCCGCCGCGGGCGGGCTGCTGTTGCTGGACGCGCCCCGGCAGATCGCGTTGGCCTGGCGCGTGCAGGACTGACCGCTGCGCCCCAGCCCCGGTGCCCCAGCCCCGGCACTCCAGCCCCGACGAAACCGCACCGGTGCTCCAGCCTCGGCGAAACCGCACCGGCGAAACCGCACCGGCGCGGCCGCGCCGACGAGGTTGCACCGGCGAGGTTGGGCCGGACGGCACGGACCGGCGCCGCGGGCGGATCCGCCGTGGTGTCAGACTGGGGGCGTGACAGCTCCTGCGAATGAGAACAACGATCCCGCCCCCCGTTCCCGGCAGCTGTTCGCCCGCGCCGAGGCGGTCACGCCCGGCGGCGTGAACTCGCCGGTGCGCGCTTTCCACTCGGTCGGGGGGACGCCCCGGTTCATGGTCCGCGGCGAGGGCCCGTTCCTGTGGGACGCCGACGACAACCGCTACGTCGACCTCGTGTCCTCCTGGGGACCGATGATCAACGGCCACGCCCACCCGGACGTGGTCCGCGCCGTGCGGGACGCCGCCGTCGAGGGACTGTCCTTCGGCACCCCGGCCGTCGGGGAGATCGACCTCGCGCAGGAGATCATCGACCGGGTCGAGCCGGTCGAGCAGGTGCGGCTGGTCAACTCCGGAACGGAGGCCACCATGACCGCGGTGCGGCTGGCCCGGGCGCACACCGGCCGCCGCAAGATCATCAAGTTCGCCGGGTGCTACCACGGCCACGTGGACGCGCTGCTGGCCAGCGCCGGCTCCGGGGTGGCCACGCTCGGACTGCCCAGCACGCCGGGCGTGACCGGGGCGCAGGCCACGGACACGATCGTGGTGCCGTACAACGACCTGGACGCGGTGCGGCAGGTCTTCGCGGAGCAGGGCGATGAGATCGCCGGTGTGATCACCGAGGCGGCCGCGGGCAACATGGGCGCGATCGCCCCGGTCGACGGCTTCAACGCCGGGCTGCGGGAGATTACCCGCGACAACGGCTCGCTGCTCATCATGGACGAGGTGATGACGGGCTTCCGCGTCTCCGCCGCCGGCTGGTACGGCGTGGACGGCGTCGCCGGCGATCTGTACACCTTCGGCAAGGTGATGTCCGGCGGGCTGCCCGCCGCCGCGTTCGGCGGCCGGTCCGACGTGATGGCCCACCTCGCCCCCTCCGGACCCGTCTACCAGGCGGGCACCCTGGCGGGGAACCCGATCGCGGTGGCCTCCGGGGTGGCGAACCTGCGTGCCGCGACGGCCGACGTGTACGCCGCGCTCGACGCCAACGCCAAGCGCGTCAGCGATCTGGTCACCGCGGCGCTGACGGCCGAGGGCGTGCCGCACCGGATCTCCTTCGCCGGCAACATGTTCAGCATCTTCTTCACCGACGATCCGGTGCACGACTACGAGCAGGCGCAGGACCAGCAGGTGTGGCGCTACCCGCCGTTCTTCCACGAGCTGCTCAGCCGCGGCGTGTACCCGCCGCCGAGCTCGTTCGAGTGCTGGTTCGTCAACGCCGCCATGAACGACGAGTCGTTCGAGGTGCTCGCCGACGCGCTGCCGCACGCGGCTCGAGCCGCGGCGAACGCGAGCGCGCCGGAGCGGGCATGACCGCCGCGCGCACCGTGGTGCACGTGCTGCGGCACGGGGAGGTGTACAACCCGGAGGGCGTGCTCTACGGCAGGCTGCCCGGCTACGCCCTGTCCGACCGCGGGCAGCGGCAGGCGAAGCTCGTGGCCGAGTTCCTCGCCGAGCGGGACGTGGCCCACGTCGCCGCGTCGCCGCTGCTGCGCGCGCAGCAGACCGCGAGCCCGGTCAGCGAGGCGTTCCGGTTGCAGGTGGCCACCGACGAGCGGCTGCTCGAGGCCGAGAACCGGTTCGAGGGGCTGAAGGTCTCCGTCGGCGACGGGGCGCTGCGTTCTCCGCAGCACTGGCCCAAGCTGCGCAACCCGATGCGCCCGTCGTGGGGCGAGCCGTACCGGGAGATCGCCTGGCGCATGCTCGGCGCGGTCTACCGGGCCCGGGCCGCTGCGGAAGGGGCCGAGGCCGTGTGCGTGTCGCACCAGCTGCCCATCTGGACGCTGCGGCGGTTCCTGCAGTCCCGGCCGCTGTGGCACGACCCGCGCCGTCGGCAGTGTTCGCTGGCCTCGCTGACCAGCCTCGTCTTCGACGACGAGAAGCTGGTGCGGGTGGCCTACACCGAGCCCGCCGGGGGCAGCGACCCCCAGGTCGGCGGGGCCTGAGGAGTCGAAGGGGAGTGGGCATGGCACGGCTGCTGCGACGACTGGTCGTGTTCGGCATCGCGCTCGCGCTCGTCGGCGGCTGCGCGACGCAGGGCGACGACGCGGTCGACGAGAACGGCGAGTTCACGTTCGTCTCCCCGGGCGGGCAGACGCGCCTGTTCTACCCGCCGGAGGAACGCGGCCGGGTGTCCGGGCTGGAAGGCGAGAGCCTGATGCGGCCGGGCGAGCAGATCTCCCTGGACGACTTCGGCAACCAGGTCGTCGTGCTCAACGTCTGGGGCTCGTGGTGCGGGCCGTGCCGCGCGGAGTCCGACGACCTGCAGAGGGTGCAGGACCAGACCCGCGATCAGGGCGTGCAGTTCCTCGGCATCGACGTGCGCGACCAGCGCGGTGCCGCGCAGGACTTCCACGACAACCACGACATCAGCTACCCGTCGCTGTTCGACCCGTCCGGCCGTTCGCTGCTGGCGCTGGACAACTTCCCGCGCAGCACGGTTCCCGCGACGATCGTGCTGGACCGGCAGCACCGGGTCGCGGGCATCTTCCTGACGCAGGTGCGCGACGAGGAGCTGCTGCCGCACGTCGAGCGCGTGGCGCAGGAGCAGCCGCAGGCCTGACGCCGCGGTCCGGAAGTCCCCGATTGCGCGGGACCTTGGTCCCGATCCTGGCGCGAACGTCCGAGGGACCCGCTTTGTCCTGGGTAAAGAGTGCTCCCGGTCACCGATCCCGGTGGTGGGGCGCGTTCTCGCCTTCCCTACCCTCGGGTGCGTGGATCCCACCGAGCTCGCGAAGACCGGCCCGCTGCTGCTCGCCGCTGTCGTGTCGGTGCTCGCCGGTGGGGTCAGCTTCGCCTCGCCCTGCGTCGTTCCGCTCGTGCCCGGTTACCTCGCGTACCTGGCCGGTCTCGTCGGAGCCGAAACGCCGCCGGTGACCAGCGCGGAAACGCAGGATCCGCGGCGCGGTCGGTGGCGGGTCGCGGGTGCTGCGCTGCTGTTCGTGCTCGGCTTCAGCGCGGTGTTCATCTCGGCGACCTGGATGCTGCTCGGGCTCTCCGACGTGCTGCTGGCGAACGAGCTGCTGTTGCAGCGCATCGGCGGGGTCGTCACCGTCGCCATGGGGCTGGTCTTCCTCGGGCTGGTTCCCGCGCTGCAGCGGGACGTGCGGATCCACCGCGCGCCGAAGACCGGGGTGTGGGGCGCGCCGCTGCTCGGTGCGGTGTTCGGTTTCGGGTGGACGCCGTGCCTCGGGCCGACGCTGGCCGGTGTCATGTCGCTGACGGTCGCGACGCAGCCGGACTCGCCCGTGGCCGCGCGCGGGTTGGTGCTGATCCTGGCGTACTGCCTCGGCCTGGGCATTCCGTTCGTCCTGCTGGCGCTGGGCGCGCGGTGGGCCGTGCGCAGCACCGAGTGGGTGCGCCGCAGGAGCCGCGCCATCCAGATCACCGGCGGTGCGCTGCTCGTGGTCGTGGGCTTGGCGCTCGTCACGGGATTGTGGGGAGAACTGATCGCGATGCTGCGGACCCCGATCAACGCGACCGAATTGCCGATCTGATGCGTAGCTACCTGAGAACCGGCTGGGCCTTCCTGCGCAACACCTGGCGCGGGTTGACGTCGATGCGCACCGCTCTGGTGCTGCTGTTCCTGCTGGCGGTGGCCGCGCTGCCGGGCGCGTTGATCCCGCAGCGCTCGCTCAACCCGAGCGAGGTGGACCGGTACTTCCAGGACTACCCGACGCTGGCGCCGATCCTCGACAAGCTCGGCGTGTTCGAGGTCTTCAGCTCGGTGTGGTTCGCCGCGATCTACGTGCTGCTGTTCATCTCGCTGGTCGGGTGCCTGGTGCCCCGGTGCTGGGAGTACTACAAGCAGGCCCGCGGCAAGCCCGTGCGCACGCCCCGCAACCTCGGCCGCATGCCGCACTACGCCCACACCAGCACCGAGTCCGGTGTGGACGACGTGCTTTCGGACTCGCGGCGGCGGTTGAAGCGCTGGCGCCGCACCGAGTTCACCGAGTCCGACGGCGCCAGGTCGATCAGCGCCGAACGCGGCTACCTGCGCGAGGCCGGCAACCTCGTGTTCCACTTCGCCCTGCTCGGCCTGCTCGTCGCCGTCGCGGGCGGCAAGCTGTACGGCTACGAGGGCCAGGTCATCGTGCAGGCCGACGGGTCCGCCTTCTGCAACTCGGGCACGTACAACTACGACTCGTTCACCGCCGGGTTGAACGTGGACGGCACGAACCTGAGCGAGTTCTGCGTGCGCGTCAACGACTTCGACGTGAACTACCTGCACAACGGGCAGGCGGTGGACTACCGGGTGGACATGGACTACCAGTCCGGCCAGGCGCTGGAGAACAACGAGTGGAAACCGCACGAACTGCGGGTCAACCACCCGCTGCGCACGGCCGGCGACCGGGTGTACCTCACCGGCAACGGCTACAGCCCGGTGTTCACGGTCACGTTCCCCAACGGCGAGCAGCGCACCCAGAAGACGCAGTGGCAGCCGGCGGATCAGACGACGATGCTCTCGCAGGGTGCGACGAAGTTCGACCCGCCGGGCATCGAGGACCCCTTCGAGCGGCGGCAGAAGCAGCTGGCGATCACCGGGCTGTTCGCCCCGACGGCGTCGATGCAGGACAACGTGCTCAACTCGCAGTTCCCCGCCCTCGAGGACCCCGCCGCGGCGGTGGACGTCATGCGCGGCGACCTGGGGCTGGACTCCGGCCGCGGCCAGTCGATCTTCAGCATCGACCAGAGGATGGTCGAGCAGGGGAGGCTGGAGCGCGTCGCGCGTGAGAACCTGCGTCCGGGTGAGGAGATCCGGCTCGACGACGGCACCCGGGTGCACTTCGACGGTGTGCAGCGGTGGGTGAACCTGCAGGTCTCGCACGACCCGTTCCAGCCGTTCGCGCTGGGCTTCGCCGTGGCGATCATCTTCAGCCTGAGCGCCTCGCTGATGATCAAGCGGCGGCGGATCTGGGTGCGCGCCACGCCCCGCTCCGACGGATCGACGCTCGTCGAGCTCGGCGGGCTCGCCCGCACCGACCAGGCCGGTTACGGGGAGGAGTTCACCCGGCTGGCGGGTGATCTGCTGGGTGCGGACCGCACGGAACCGACGGACCCGCGCGTGGCCTCGGCGCCGGCTCCGGAAAGGAAGAACTGATGCAGGTCAATGACATGCTGGCCGAGGTCAGCGATTGGGCCTACGCCACCGCGGTGGTCGTCTACATCCTGGCCATGCTGCTGTACTTCGCGGAGTTCTCCGCGGGGCGGCGCTCGGCCGCGGCGCAGCAGGCCGAATCCGAGCTCGTCGGTGCCGGCGGCCCGCGCACCGTGGATCCCGGCGATGCCAACGCCGTCGGCCGCGTGCCGGAGCAGCCGAAGCGCCCGGTCAGCGAGCGGCTCGGCGGCATGGCCGTGTCGCTCACCGTGCTCGGCGCGCTCGTGCACGGGTTCTCGCTGCTCATGCGCGGGGTGTCCGTGGGCCGCGCCCCGTGGGGCAACATGTACGAGTTCGGTTCGGCGATCACCCTGGCCGCCGTCGTCGCCTGGCTGTTCGTGCTCGTGCGGCAGATGCGGGCGCGGCGCGCGGACGCCCGGCCGGCGCAGCTGCGGGCGCTCGGCGGTTTCCTCATGCTGCCGGTGGTCGTGCTGCTGTTCCTGTCCGGCACGTTGCTGTACGCGCAGGCGCAGCCGCTGCAGCCGGCGCTGCAGTCGTACTGGATCGTCATCCACGTGAGCGCGGCGATCGTGTCCATGGGCGCGTTCATGTTCGCCGGTGTGGCCAGCATCCTGTTCCTGCTGCGCAAGCGCTACGAGAACTCCGGCAAGCTGGCGAACTTCGCCGCGCGGCTGCCCAGCGGCGAGGCGCTGGACCGGATGGCCTACCGCGCGACGGTGATCATCTTCCCGGTGTGGACGTTCGCGATCGTGGCCGGCGCGATCTGGGCCGAGGCGGCCTGGGGCCGCTTCTGGGGCTGGGACCCGAAGGAGACCTGCTCGTTCATCGCCTGGATCGTGTACGCGGCGTACCTGCACGCCCGCGCGACGGCGGGCTGGCGCGGCAGCCGCGCGGCCTGGGTGAACATCATCGGCCTGCTCGTGATGATCTTCAACCTGTTCTTCGTGAACATCGTCATCTCCGGCCTGCACTCCTACGCGGGGCTGTGATTCCGCGGGGCGGCCGCGGTTCCCCTGCGGCCGCGGTGATCCCTCGAACGGGTCCCAGCTGCGGCGGGCGTGCTGCACCACCGGCGCCTTCCGCGCGTCTGACGGACTGTGACCTGCGAGTTCGTGCGGCCTGATGCAGTGAGACGGTGCATCCCCACGTGACGGGGCCGGGTGCCTCCGACTACGGTGCACGATCGGGGTTGCACCGCGGAGATCTGCGGGTTCGACGCGCACTGGGAGGGAAGGCAACGGTGACCGGACGGTACGAAGAGCCCGAGACGCGGCCGGATTCCGGCACGAGGCAGGAGGACGTCCCGGCCTCGGACGCCGCGGAGTCCGCGGAGGTGAGCGGCGGCCGCGACGGGTACGCGGAACCGGCCACCAAACCGGCCCACCCGGCTCCGTCCTACGTGGATCCGAACGTGCAGCGGGACCCGCACGCCCACGGGGCCCTGCACGCCCACGGGAACGCGGCGCCGTACCAGGAGTCCACTCCCTCCGGCCCCCAACCCGGACCGCAGCCGGCGAACGGCGCGTCCGCCGGGCCCGCTTCGGCTCCCGGATCGGTGCCGCAACCGCTGCAGTCGCCGCAATCCCCGCAGCCGGGCAACGGGGAGAACTCCGGCGGTTTCCAGGTCGGGCCCGCCTGGTACCAGCAGCCGCAGCAGCCAGCACCGCAGCAGCCAGCACAGCCGGGACAACCCGCGCCGCAGCAGCCAGCCGCCCCCGGCCAACAGCCACCCGGCCAACAGCCACCCGGCCAACAAACACCGGGCCAGCCCGCGCCCGGCCAACCAGCACCCGGCCAGCCGGTCCAGCCCGGCCCGTCCGGGCCCGTCGGCCAGCCCGGCCCGCCCATGCCGGCCGGGTCGTACGCGCCCGGCCAACCGCAGGGACCCACCGGCCCCGCGCCGCAGGGGCAGGTCGGTGGTGCCGCGGATCCGACGCAGGACCTCTCGTCAGCGCAGCTGCTCCGGCAGACCAAGCGCCCGCCCCGGTCCGGCTGGCGCAAGGCCGTGTACGTGGCCAGCGGCAAGACCCTCAACCTCGGGGAAAGTCCTGCCGACAAGCAGCGCCGCGAACTCGTCAACCGGATCAACCAGCCGCTGCACGGCTGCTACAAGATCGCGATGCTGAGCCTGAAGGGCGGCGTCGGCAAAACGACGAGCACGGCCAGCCTCGGCTCCACGTTCGCCTCGCTGCGCGGCGACCGCGTCGTCGCCGTCGACGCGAACCCCGACCGCGGGACGTTGAGCCAGAAGATCCCGCAGGAAACCGCGGCCACCGTGCGGCATCTGCTGCGGGATTCCCAGCGCATCCGCAAGTACAGCGATGTGCGCGCCTACACCTCGCAAGGGCCGAGCCGGCTCGAAGTCCTCGCAAGCGAGCAGGATCCGGCCGTGTCCGAAGCGTTCAGCGAGGACGACTACCGGCGCACCGCAACCGTGCTCGAGCACTTCTACAACCTCGTGCTCACCGACTGCGGCACGGGGTTGATGCACTCGGCCATGAAGGGCGTGCTGGACCTCGCCGACTCGCTGGTCATCGTCTCGTCCAGCTCGATCGACGGGGCGCGCAGCGCCTCGGCCACCGTCGACTGGCTCGACGCGCACGGCTACGGCGACCTGGTGTCCCGCTCGGTGGCGATCATCAACGGGGTGCGGCCCTCCTCGGGGAAGGTCGACGTGTCCAAGCTCGCGCAGCACTTCGAAGCGCGCTGCCGCGCCGTCGTCAAGATCCCCTTCGACGCGCACCTCGAGGAAGGCGCCGAAGTGGACCTGGACCGGATCGCGGCCCCGACGCGGCTGGCGATGCTCCAGCTGGCCGCGCTCGTGGCGGACGACTTCCCCTACGCGCTGGGGCGCCAGACCCAGGGCTGAGCGCGGGCGCAGGATTGGACGCGCGCCCGGGGCGAACGGGCCCGGGGCGAACGGACCCAGCGGCGAGCTGCGGGCCGCGGCCCGCGGTCATTCGCCGCCGTCGTCGTTGTTGTTGGACTTGCGCCGCTGCTCGTCGAGGCGTCGGAGGAACTCGGGGTCGTCGTCGGGGGCGAGGGGAGCCTGGCGCGCTGTTTCGTCCGAGGTCGTGTCCGACGTCGGACCGAACGCCTTCCATACCAGCACGGCGAGCGCCACCGCGCCGATCGCTGCCAGGACATAGATCATCGGTCCACCTCCAACGGGTCCGCTCTTCGAGAGTAGTCAATCGTGGCGGGGCTGTCGCTGACTCGAGCGGTTTCCGGAGAGGCGGCGGAGCGGTACCCCCGCGGGGTTCCGCCCCGCCGGGCGGCGAGCCGCCGTCCCGTCGCGGAGTGGGCCGGTGCTCCGGAGCCACGTCCGCCGTCGCCGGGGGTGTTGCTGAGGGCGGACGTGGCGCCGGACCGCGCGTCAGAAGTTCTGACCGGCGCCCGCGTCGTTGGTGAGTTCGGCGAGCAGGGTCCGCACCTCGGATTCGCGGAAGCGGCGGTGCCCGCCCGGGGTGCGGATGGAGCCGATTCGACCGGCCGTGGCCCAGCGGGTCACGGTCTTGGGATCGACGCGGAACATCGCGGCGACCTCGCCGGGAGTCAGCAGCTGCTCCTGACCGTTCTGGCTCTGCTGCGTCGTCACTTGCGTCGTCGCGGTCACAGCGACCTCCTCAGTGCGGGCATTCGGGCATTCCGGTCGCATGGTGGCAGCGATGTGGCCAGGTACTCGAACCTTTGGGTCCAGGTAAAGGGACAGTAAGGGATGAAGCGCCGGATCGGGAGCATTCCGGGCGCGACGAGCCGTCGGCAGCCGCGGCGGATCCCCTGCGTATGCTGGTTGACGTGCGAGAACAGGAATCTGCGGAGCAGTCGGACCCGGCCGCGCAGTCCGCTTCGGACGCCCGGCAGACCTCTGAGCAGGAATGGCCCGCGGGGCGGCTCGCCGGCGACATCGCGCTGTACACGCTCGCGCGCCTGGGCATGCTCGCGCTCGTCGCGGCCGTGCTCGTCCTGGTCGGCGTGCCGTTCCTGGTGGCCGCTGCGGTGTCCGTGATCGTGGTGATGCCGGCGTCGATGCTGGTCTTCGGTGCGCTGCGGCGGCGCGTCGCCACCGGCATCGCGGTGCGCAAGCAGGCGCGGCAGGCCCGGCGCGAAGCCCTGCGCGCGGAGCTGCGCGGGGAGCAGGAGCGCGCGGAGCTGCGCGGGGAGCAGGACGACCCGGCGAGCGCCTGACCGGTCGGCGGTGCGGGCACCCGTCGTGCTCCCGGTGTCCCGCGGGCCCTTTCGGTGATCCGGTGTCCCCTTTACCCGGGCCGTGCCTGTTCTACCTCTTCGGTAAACGGTCATTGGTCCGCCTGCCCGCGCGGCGCCCGTGAACCGCCCGCGATGCACTCGCGCGCCACCGTTTTGTGACGCAAATCTCCCCGTTGGATCCCGTGGATCTCCCCGCGTGCTGGCCGATCCGCCGCGCGGGAGACCACCAGCCGCGCTCCGCAGGACGTGGGGGACACTGACCACACCCCGATGAGGAGGTGCCGGTGCGGTCAGCGGAGCGCGGGTCCAGCGCGAGCGGTGCGGCCAACGCGGTCGGCTCTGCGGTGCTGGGGACCAGGGCGGTGCTGGGAACCAGGGCAATCCTGGGGATCACGGCAGTACTGGGACTCGCCGCGTGCTCCCCCGAACCGCCGAACGACCCACCGCCGCAGCAGCCGCCCACCTCCAGCGCTCCGACGACCTCGACGACCCCGAGCGAGCCTCGTCACGTGCCGCCGCAGCAGCGCGTCCGGCTGTCCGACCTCACCGCCGAGGACATCTGCGGGCTCGTCCCACCGGACAAGCTCTCGGAACTCGCGTTCCCGGTGACAGCCGGCACGCCGCGCAGCGCGGGAAGCGCCCCGCGCGTGCCCGGCTGCGAGTTCTCCGCGCCCGACGAGCTCCGCTCGGTGCTGCTCGGGGCGCAGCCCGCCGGATCCGCCGACCTCGGGCGCGAGGAGATCGAGCTCGAACGGCCCAGCGCGGAAACGACCGCCTCGGCGAGCCCGACATCCTCGGCGCAGCAGGAACCGCCGCAGGCGACACGCACCCTGCGGGCGAACAGCTGCACCGTCTACACCGCCGTCGCGGGCGCGACGTTGCAGGTCACCCTGGTTCAGTCCGACTCGGGGACCGAGCAGTGCGAACTCGCCGAGGACGTCACCACCTACCTCGTGCCCGCGCTCGTGGGATGACGCGCGGGTCGGCGGCCGTTCGTTCGGCCGCACCGGCCTCAGCCGACGGTGAGCGCGATGCCGGTGACCACCGACCACACGAGCATCGCGATGCCCGTGTCGCGCACCGCGGGGATCAGCGCGCGCCCCTGAGCGCCGCGGATGACCACGCGCAGCGGGAGGAACAGCAGCGGCAGCGCCACCAGCCCCAGCAGCGCCCACGTGTTGCGCACGGCGATGAGCACGCTCAGCAGGAACGGGATGAGCGCCAGCGCCACGTAGAGCGTGCGCGTGTCCCGGTCGCCGAGCAGCACGGCCAGGGTGCGCTTGCCCGTCTCCCGGTCCGAGGGGATGTCGCGCAGGTTGTTGGACACGAGCACCGCGCTGGACAGCGCGCCCACGCCCACGGCTCCGCCGATGCCGAACCCGCTGATCTCACCGGCCTGGGCGAACTGGGTGCCGAGCACGGCGATGATCCCGAAGAAGACGAACACCGCGATCTCGCCCCAGCCCCGGTAGCCGTACGGGCGGGAACCGCCGGTGTAGAACCAGGCCCCGGCGATGCACACCGCGCCGACGAGGATCAGCCACCAGTGCCCGCTGAGCAGGCTCACCCCGACCCCCGCCAGCGCGGCCGCGCCGAAGCACGTCCACGCCGCGGACCGCACCGCCCCGGGGCGGGCCGCCTCGGATCCGACCAGTCGGAACGGGCCCACGCGGTCCGCGTCCGTGCCGCGGATGCCGTCCGAGTAGTCGTTGGCGAAGTTCACGCCGATGATGAACCCGAGCGCGACGACCAGGGCCAGCACGGCGATGAGCGGGCGGAAACCGTCGATGCCCGCGGCGGCGCCGGTGCCCACGAGCACGGGGGAGAGCGCGTTCGGGAACGTGCGGATGCGGGCGCCTTCCACCCACTGCGCGACTGTTGCCATGCCCGTCATCTTCGCGCACGGGCGTGATCACCCGGTGCGGTGCCCGCCCGGTGTGATCTGCCGTGCGGTGATCTGCTGCGCGAGCGCGCGGCGATCGGGCTTGCCCGGACCTCGCAGCGGCAGCGCCGCGCGGAACACCCAGCGCTTCGGCACCGCGGCCGGCTGCGCCCGCGCTCGCACGGCCGCGCGCAGCCGTGCGACGAGCGGATGCTGCTCCGCGTCGGCATCGGCCGGCAGCGGATCGCCGTCGCCCGGGACGACCGCCGCGGCCACCGCCCGCCCCCACTCGGGGTCGTCGACGCCGAACACGCACACCTCGTGCACGCCCTCCTCCGCGGCGAGGACGCGTTCCACCTCGGCGGGGGCGATGTTCACCCCGCCGGTGACGATCACGTCGTCCGCCCGACCGAGGACGCGCAACCGCCCCTGCTGCCACCGCCCCAGGTCGCCGGTGTGGAACCAGCCGTCGGCGAAGGCCGGGTGCTCCGGCCGGTCCCGGTAGCCGCGGGCGAGCATCGGACCGGACAGCCGCACCGCCCCCGGTTCGGCGGGATCGGCCGCGTCGACCGCGACCTGCGCGGCCTCCAGCGGGACTCCGTCGTAGACGCAGCCACCGGCGGTTTCGCTCATGCCGTAGGTGGTGATCACCCGCACGTCCGCCTGCGCGGCCCGCTGGAGCAGGTGCGCCGGAGTGGCGGCGCCGCCGAGCAGGACCGCGTCGAAACCGCGCAGCGCGGCGCACCCCTCCGCGTCGTCGAGCAGGCGGCCGAGCTGCGTGGGCACGAGCGCGGTGTAGCGGGGGCCGTCGGCCGGCACCGCACGCGCCGCGGCGGCGAACCGCTCGGCGCGGAACCCGTCCGCGGTGTCCACCGCGTGCGGCGCGGTGCCGGCCAGGATCGCGCGGACGAGCACCTGGATGCCGGCGATGTGCTGCGCGGGCATCGCCAGCAGCCAGTGCCCCGGCCCGCCCAAGGCGCGGTGCGTCGCCTCGGCGGAAGCGCGCAGCGCCGAAGCCGGCAGCAGCACGCCCTTCGGCGCGCCGGTCGACCCGGAAGTGGCCACGACCAGGGACGTCGGATCGTCCGCGGCGTCCTCGCCGGGCTGCAGGGGTTCTCCGGCGCGCAGCGTTTCGCGGACGCGGCGGGTGTGCTCCCCGTCGTCGTCGGCGACCGGCAGCAGCGCCGGGCCCGCCCCCTCCAGCGCCCGGTGCAGCGCCGGTACGACGCTCAGCGCCTCGGCGCCGGCGGGCACGGGCAGCGGCTGCAGGGGGCGGGCGGAGCACGCGGGGGTCATGCCGCCATTCTCCCCGCGCGTGCGGGCGCGCCCGCGCCGCCGTACGGCGCACGGATCCGAACCGCGCGGACAGCGCATCCGGAGCGGAAAACGCAGAGCTCTGCTCCTACCAGAGAACCCGCACTCCCGGCAGCGTGCCGAAAGCCCCGTCCGCCGAAACGAGCGGAAGGGAGTGGCTCATGCACTGCGCGGCGATCATCCTGTCGAACGGGTCGCGATGAGACCAGTCCATGGAGCCGGCGAGCAGGCTGTCCTCGTCCGTGATCGGGACGCTCGTGACGTCCAACCTGTTCAGGTGCTGCTGATAGGCCCGCACCAGCACGTCGGCCTGCGGCAGTTTGCCCAGGCGTTGTTTCGTCGCGAGTTCCCAGGCCGAAGCTGCGGAGACGCACAACTCGTTGCCGCGCTCCGCGAGCATGCCTCGGGTCTGCTGCGGTAGCTGATCCGGGGCGGTCAGCATCCACAACAACACGTGGGTATCGATCATGAACCGGCTCGCCACCGCCGCTCAGACCTCCCACGAGGCGAGCTCGGACTCGGGCAGCGGTTCGAAGAACGATGCGGGAACGTCGTACGGCACGAAACCCATCTCCCGCTGCGGCGCGTCCGCGACCGGGGCCAAGCGCGCCACGGGCACATCGCCTCGCGCGATCACGACCTCCTCGCCCCGCTCCACCTCGGACAGCAGGGTTGAGAGCTGCGTCTTCGCCTCTTGCACTTTCACCGTCCTGGTCACGGGCCGAGGATAACTTGGCTAATGTTGGTTGGTCAACCAGACCAGATGCAACGAGATCGCCACGGTATCGCTGTGCACCGAAGACGACGTCACAGCGCTGATCCGCGATTGGCCCGCCGCCGGAGCCGTCAGCTGACGCCGCGTTCGCGATCGGACCAGTACGGTTCGCGGAGCTTGAACTTCTGCAGCTTGCCGGTGGCGGTGCGGACCAGCCCGTCGCGGAACTCCACCGTGGTCGGCGCCTTGTACCGGGCCAGCCGGGCCTTGCAGTGCTCGATCAGCTCGGCCTCCGCGGCCTGCGAGTCCGGTGCCAGCACCACGAGCGCCTTGATCGTCTCGCCCCACTTCTCGTGCGGCACCCCGATCACGGCGACCTCGGCGACCGCGGGGTGGTTGAACAGCGCGTCCTCGACCTCGACGGACGACACGTTCTCGCCGCCGGTGATGATGACGTCCTTCTTGCGGTCGCTGATGGTGAGGTGGCCGTCGGTGTCGAGGAACCCGCCGTCGCCGGTGTGGAACCAGTCGTCGGCCAGCTTGTCCGCGGTCTCCTCCGGCTGGCGCCAGTAGCTCTTGAGTACCACGTTGGACCGCGCCAGCACTTCGCCCTCGTCGGAGATGCGCATCGTCGTGCCCAGCGCGGGCGCGCCGGCGCGGACGAGCCTGTCGGCGCGCTGCTCGGCGTCGAGCTCGTCCCACTCGGAGCGGGTGCGGTTGATGGTGAGCAGGGGCGAGGTCTCGGTCAGCCCGTAGATCTGGATGAATTCCCAGCCCAGTTCGGTCTCCACGCGCGCGACGGTGCGGGTGGGCGGTGGAGCGCCCGCCACGATGACCCGCACCCTGCCGCGGCCGGGGATCTCGCCCTCCCACTCGGCGGCGGCCGCCAGCACGGCGTTGACCACGGCCGGAGCTGCGCACATGACCGTGACACCGTGTTCGGCGACGCGCCGCAGGATCTCCGCCCCGTCGACCTTGCGCAGCACGACGTGCTGGGCGCCGACGCCGGTCATGCCGAACGGCATGCCCCAACCGTTGGCGTGGAACATCGGCAGCGTGTGCAGGTACACGTCGCGGTCGGTGGCGCCGGCGTGCAGGGCGAAGGTGGTGGCGTTGACCCAGATGTTGCGGTGGGTGATCTCCACGCCCTTGGGGCGGGCGGTGGTGCCGCTGGTGTAGTTGATCGTCGCCGTCGCGTTCTCGTCCGGCTCCCACGCCCGCGGTTCGACGCCGAAGCGGTACATCTCGGCGTCGCCGTCCGCGCCGAGCACGATGGTGCGTTCGCACGGCACGTCGGCGAGGTGCTCGGTCAGCTCGGGGTCGATCAGCAGCACGCGGGCGCCGGAGTGCTCGACGATGTAGGCGACCTCGTCGCGGGAGAGGCGGTAGTTGATCGGCACGAGGACGCGGCCGTACCCGCACACGCCGAAGAACGAGGCCAGCAGTCGTGCGCTGTTGTGCGAGACGACGGCGACCCGTTCGCCGGGTTCGACGCCGAGCGCGTCCAGCCCGGCCGCCTGGGCGCGTGCCAGTTCCTCCAGGCGCGCGTAGGTCAGTTCACCCAGCGGCTGCGCCGGCTGGTCGGGTTCGTCGACGACACCGACGCGGTCGCCGTAGGCGGTCGCGGCGCGGTCGAGGAAATCGCGTGCGCCGAAGGGGATGAGCATGCCTTGCCTCCTCGGTGTCCTGCGTTGGGGTTTTTCTGCGCCGGGGTTGTCCTGCGCCGGGCGTTCCTGTTGGCGGTGATGGCCCTGCTCTGGTGGCCCTGCTCTGGTGGCCCTGCGCCGGCGGTGGCAGAGCGCCGACGCGGTGCCCCCGCACCCGTCCGCCGGAATCAGCGACGGCAGGTACGCTGCGACGCCACGTGAGAGGTGAGGGTGCGCTGTGGGTCACACACCCGCCACCCCCGCACGGGGGTGGGCGCGGACTGCGAGGAGGTGCGATCCGTGACGATCCGAGCGTTCGGCAACAGCGCGGCCGAGGACGATCCGCTCCTGCGCAACGCGGTGCGCGCCCTGCAGCGGCAGGTGGGGCTCGGGGTCGTGTTCGGCGGCCGCGTGCACGAGTCCGACGCGCTGCTGCTGAGCTCGTTGCGGGGCACCGAGACCGGGGCGTTGCAGGACCTGCGGGTGCTCCCCAGCGCGGGCCTGGGCGGACGTGTGGTGGCGCGTCGTCGGCCGAGTGCCGTGGAGGACTACTTCTCCTGCACCGGGATCAGCCACGACTACGACCGGCCGGTGGCCCGCGAGCGGCTGCGGACGATGTTCGCCGTGCCGGTCACCGCGAACGGTTCCGTGCGGATGGTGCTCTACGGCGGGATCCGCCGGGTCGAACCGTTCGGCGACCGCACGTTGCGCGCGGCGATGCGGGTGGCGGAGTCCGTCGGCAGGGAGGTGGCGGTCCGCGAGGAGGTGGAGCGGCGGATGGCGACGGTCTCGCACGGCGCTGAGCTGCGGTCGCGGCAGGTACCGCCGGACAGCGCGGATTGGGACGCGGTCCGCGCGGCGCACGCGCAGCTCCGCCAGCTCGCCGCCGAGGTCGACGACCCCGAGCTGCGGCAGCGGATCACGTCGATCACCGACGGCCTCGCGAGGCGCTCCGCGCCCGCCGGCGGCTCGGCCCCGAGGCTGTCGGGCCGCGAGCTCGACGTGCTCGCCTGCGTCAGTTCGGGGTGCACCAACGCCGAGACCGCGCAGCGGCTGCAGGTACTGCCGGAAACCGTGAAGAGCTACCTCGGCGGCGCCATGCGCAAGCTCGGGGTGCACGACCGGCACAGCGCGGCGCTGGCGGCACGTCGTTTCGGGCTGCTGCCCTGACGGGACGCGTTCCGGGCTGTCACCAACCGGATTCGGACCGGCCGACCGATATTCGTGGTGTTGATCACGATTGTCGTAAATCGGGGATGTGCGCTTCTGGCGCTGGCCAAGGTGTCCACCGCTGACTCGCGAAAGACGGTCTCGAATATGCAGACGAGGACGTGCCGGCCATGAGCACGGTTGAGTTCGCGAGTCCGGTGCCGGACTTCGCGCTCGGCGTGCACGGCGTGCTGCGCTGGCATCAGTGGGTGGTCGACAGCCATCGGCGCGGCGGGTTTCCCGAACCGGACGACGAGGCCGTGTTCGCCGTGACGAACAGTCGGGCGGAGGCGTTGGACCTCGTGATCCACGGCACCAACTGGAACCCGATGGCCCGGTGGGGCTCGGAGGAAGCTGGCGGGGACTGGACGCAGGACGGTCGTGTGCGGGAGCTCGCCTGGATGCAGGCGCGACCGTTGAACCTGGCCTACCAGGGTTGGCCGGTCTGGCCCGGGTTGGCGTGCCTGCACGACGGCCTGCAGCGCGTCGGCACGGTCGAACTGGCCGGGGTGCACGCCGTGCTGCCGTTGCAGATGGAGACGCATCACCGGGGGAACTTCCCGGACATCTACGAGTGGTTCGAGCTGTCCGAGGAGGCCGCACCTCGGCGGGAGTTCGCGGTGTCGCTGTACGCCGAAGGCGAGCGCGCGTGCGACCCGCAGCAGTTGCGGCAGGCGGTCCATCGGCGCGCGGGGGTCCTGCTGGACGTGCAGCTCGCCGAACAGCCGGCCGCCGAGTTCGGCGATCCGGAGCAGCTCGAGGGTCGGTGGATGTTCGACGGTGAGCTGCACGGTGTGCACCTGCGCTGTCGCGGGCCGGAGTGGAGCCTGGACATGGCCGCGTTCACCGTCGACGTCCTCGCCTACGCGGCCGAGCAGATCGGCATTGAGCAGCTCGTGATGCTCACCGTGTTCCGCGCCGACGGCGAAACCGCGAGCGGAAGTGCCGAGGGCGCATCCCGGCGTCCTGTCACCGGTCATCGCGGTGTCATGAGTGATACCATGTGAGCATGCCAATGACGCTGCGCCTGTCGGATGACGAAGCAGACGCGCTCCGCGAGCGTGCCGACCACGAGTCTCGCTCGATGCAGGACGTGGCCCGGCAGGCAGTGCGCGAGTACGTCGAGAACCACAGCCGGGCCGAGCTGCTCGACCAGGTACTCGACGAGGAGCTGCCGCGCTACGCCGAAGCTCTGGAACGGCTCGGTCAGTGATCTACCTGACCCTGCCCGAGCTGATCCACGTTGCCGAGCGAGCCCTGGGGGGTGAGGCGCCAGTCCGCGATCACGGGCTGCTGCACTCGGCACTCGCGCGCCCGGGGACCACCGCGTTTGGAGCTGAGGCCTACGTCAGCACGGAGGAGAAAGCCGCGGCGCTGCTGCACTCGCTGGCCCGCAACCACGCTCTGGTGGACGGCAACGAACGACTGGCCTTGGCCGCCACGATCGCGTTCCTCGGTGTCAACGGGCACCGACTGACCTTCTCCAACGATCAGGCGTACGAACTGGTGATGAACGTCGCAGCCGGCGAGCTGGACGACATCGCCACTGTCGCCGACCGGATCAGGAACGGAATTGAGCCGCGCTGAGCCGATCACGGCCGCACGTGCCCGCCCCGCTGCGCACGTGGATCCCGACCCATCAGGCGTGTCGAGTCCCGTGGCCACAGGGGCAGCGTTCATGATCAACCGAGGTCGCTGCAGCAACAGCAGAGGTTGGACAACGAGCTGAAGGAACGAGTGCAGCACGGGAGGGCGAATGCTGGACGAGCACCGGAGCCGGAAGCACACCGAAGCGGCCGCCGACGCGGAGCACGGGGGCGATCCCGCGTGCTGGCTCGCGTTCCTCTGCCCCGAGTGCGGGCGGTTCGCGGAACAGGGCCTGCCCGCCCGGTGCGAGCACTGCGGGACCGACCTCCCGGCGGACTGAGCTCGCCGAGCGCTTACTCGGTCTCGCCGCCCGCCGCGTCCTCCAGCACGAGCCACGGCATGTTCTCGGGCTCCCTGCGCCCGGGCAGGTAGGCGTTGAGCAGCGGGGGCAGCCAGGTCGCCACCGGCGCTGCGAGCTCGCCGGACAACTCGTCGAGCATCGCCGCCTGGTCGTCGGAGGGGCGGATGCGGATCAGCACCGGCCCCGTTCCGAGGTAGTGCACCTCCTCCTGCGCCGCCGGCGACTTCGGGCGCGCCCGAGCGGTGCGCACCAGTTCCGGGAGCTCGTCGCGCAACTGCTCGACGGCTTCGAGCACCACCGAGGTCGTGGTGCGGCCTTCGCGTTGGTCGCGGTAGGTGTCCAGCCGGGCTTGCAGCGCATCCGAGACGTGCACCGCCCGGGAATCGTCCGCACGAGCGCGAGTGGTCATGCGCCGTGTCTACCAGCTTCACGTGCGCGGTGGGCTCCCCCGAAGCGATTCGGGACGAACGGCACACCGCCCTACCACCTGTTGTTCACCAGGGAAGCCGAGAAGGTCCTCGAGGACTTGGAGAGCTCGAACTCCTGTCGCGCCAAGCGCAAGAAGGTTGCCAAGGCCCTGCAGAAGCTCCGCGATGCAGGGCCGGGGTATCCGGCCCTGCAGTCGCACGAGTACGAGTCGATGCAGGGGCTCGAGGGCGAAGACGTGTGGGAGTCGTACGTCGAAAACCGCACGCCGGGCGCGTGGCGGATCTGGTGGTACTACGGCCCGCGGGTGGACGCGATCACGGTCCTCACCATCGGCCCGCACCCCGACTGACCGCGCAGCGCCCGGTGGTGGGCTGCTCCGCGTCACCTGGTCGGTCGCAGCCCGGGCCAGGAGGCGTGCTCGTGGAGGCGCTCAGTTGAACCCTGCGGCCGAGTTGAAAGCGGCCTTCAGTAGTACCAGGGGAACTGCCCCCAGTCGGGGCTGCGCTTGTCCAGGAACGCGTCGCGGCCCTCCTGGGCCTCGTCGGTCATGTAGGCCAGGCGGGTCGACTCCCCGGCGAACAGCTGCTGGCCGACGAGCCCGTCGTCGAGGGCGTTGAACGCGTACTTGAGCATCCGCTGCGCGGTGGGCGACTTGCCGTTGATCTCGCGGGACCACTGCAGCGCGGTGCGCTCCAGCTCCTCGTGCGCGACGGCCTCGTTGACCATGCCCATGCGCACGCCCTGCTCGGCGTCGTAGGGGCGGCCGAGGAAGAAGATCTCGCGGGCGAACTTCTGCCCCACCTGCCGCGCCAGGTAGGCCGAACCGAAACCGCCGTCGAAGCTGGCCACGTCCGCGTCGGTCTGCTTGAACCGGGCGTGCTCGGCACTGGCCAGCGTCAGGTCGCAGACCACGTGCAGGCTGTGCCCGCCGCCGGCGGCCCAGCCGGGCACGACCGCGATGACGGGCTTGGGCATGAACCGGATGAGCCGCTGCACCTCGAGGACGTGCAGCCTGCCCGCCTGCGCCGGGTCGACCGTCTCGGCAGTCTCCCCCTCGGCGTACTGGTAGCCGGAGCGTCCGCGGATGCGCTGGTCCCCGCCGGAGCAGAACGACCAGCCGCCGTCCTTGCCGGAGGGCCCGTTGCCGGTGAGCAGGACGCATCCGACGTCGCTGGTCATGCGGGCGTGGTCGAGCGCGCGGAAGAGCTCGTCGACCGTGCTCGGGCGGAAGGCGTTGCGCACTTCGGGCCGGTCGAAGGCGATGCGCACCGTGCCGCGGCCGGGGCCGTCCTCGGTGCAGCGGTGGTAGGTGATGTCGGTGAAGTCGAACCCGGCGACGGGCTCCCACACGTCCGGGTCGAACAGCTCGGAGACGTTCGCGTTCTGCACGCCTGGGACGATAGTCGGCGCCAGGTGCGGGGCGTTCGCGGCCACGAGTTCCCGAGTGGGCGGGCCCACCCCCGACCAGGGGTGGTGCGGTGCGAGCGCGCCGCGGGGAGACGATGGCAGGTGTGCAGCCCACCGGCGGGTCGCTCGGTCGGGGCCGCTGGAATGCGGAGGTGATCGGTTGAATCCGTCCACGGCGCAGGCCGAGGTCCTGGTCGACGAGCTGATCCGGAACGGAACGGAGCACGTCGTCCTCGCACCCGGTTCCCGCAACGCTCCGCTGTCCTTCGCGCTGCACCGCGCCGAGCAGGCCGGGAGGCTGCGGCTGCACGTGCGCGTCGACGAGCGCAGCGGCGGTTTCCTCGCCCTCGGCCTGGCGGCGCGCACGGCATCGCCGGTCGCCGTGGTGTGCACTTCCGGAACCGCGGCCACGAACCTGCACCCCGCGGTGGCCGAAGCCGACCAGGCCGGGGCGCCGCTGCTCGTGCTCACCGCCGACCGCCCGCCCGAGCTGCGCGCCGCGGGGGCGAACCAGGCCATCGACCAGCACCGGTTGTTCGGTTCCGCGGTGCGGATGTTCGACGAGCTCGCCGTGGCCGAGCGCGGCACCGGGCAGAACGCCTACTGGCGCAGCCAGGTCTGCCGCGCGCACGCCGCGGCCCTCGGGCCGGGCCGTGCCGGGCCGGTGCAGCTCAACCTGCCGTTCCGGGAACCGCTGGTGCCCGATGACGAGCAGGAGTGGTGCGAACCGCTGACCGGCCGGGACGACGGCGGGCCGTGGACGGACGTGCGCACCACCGCAACGGCGCCCAGCGTGCTCGCGCGGGTCACCGCGCGCCGCGGCGTCGTGTTCGCCGCCGAGCCCGACCTGCGCGGTGAGGCCGACGAGCTGGGGCGGCGCCTCGGCTGGCCCGTGCTGGCCGAGACAGGCGGCGTCGGCGCGGGTGGCGACGGGGCCCTGACCACGGGGATGTGGCTGCTGGACCTGCCGGAGTTCCTCGCCGAGCACCGCCCGGAACAGGTGGTCTGCTTCGGGCGTCCCACCGTGTTCCGCCAGGTGCAGCAGCTGCTCGGCCAGGCCGGGGTGGAGGTGCTGCTGGTGCGGCCCGGCGGGGACTGGCCGGCGCCGGCGCACAACGTCCGCGAGGTCGCCGACGCGGCCGGCCTGCCCGAGCGGGACGCGGTCGACGCCGAGTGGCTCACCGCGTGGCAGCAGGCCGACCAGAAGGCCGCCGCGGCGCTGCACCACGCGCTCGACCTGGAGCGCTGGCCCAGCGGCGTGGCCGTGGCGCGGGACGTGGTGGACGCGCTGCCGCCGGCGGCGCTGCTCGTGCTCGGCTCGTCGAACCCGACGCGGGACGTCGCGCTGGCCGCGCGGCAGCGGCCGGACGTCGTGGCGCACCGCAACCGCGGCGTGGCGGGTATCGACGGCACGGTCTCCACCGCCGCCGGTGCGGCGCTCGCGCACGGGGGACCCGCGTACGCGCTGCTGGGGGACCTGACGTTCCTGCACGACAGCAACGGCCTGCTCGCCGGCTCGGGGGAGGTGCCGCCGGATCTGACGATCGTCGTGGTCAACGACGACGGCGGCGGGATCTTCGCGCTGCTGGAGCAGGCCCGGCCGGAGCACGCGGCCGCGTTCGAGCGCGTTTTCGGCACCCCGCACGGCACGGATCTGGGTGCGCTGTGCGCAGCGCACGGGGTGGAGCACGTTGCCGCGGCGCAGCGCTCCGAGCTGGCCGAGGCGCTGCAGCCCCGCCCGGGGTTGCGGGTGGTCGAGGTGCGCACCGAACGCGCCGGGCTCGCCGGGGTGCACGAGCGGCTGCGCGAGGCGGTGCGCTCGGCCGTGCTGGGCTGACCGCGGTCGGCTCGCCGGCCCTGGACACCGGCCTGCGTCTGGCGCACGATCTCGACCCAGCCGAAGCCGAGCTCGCCGAAGTGCGCCGCGCCCTGGCGCACATGCTCGACCTTTGAATCAATGCCGGGAAGGTCAGGGCTGAGGTGGGGTTGTCAATCCGGTGGTGGAGCGAGGAGGAGCTCCTGCTGGAGAGGTGTCGATCAAGATCATTGCACCGTCTGCCTGCCGGTTCGTGAGCGAGTCGCTGCGGTACTTCGTCCGTTGCTGCTTCGTTGGCTTGATCCGCCTCGCTCAACGGTTGTTCCGCAGTGACTGGAGAACCGGCATGGCGGAAATCTGCGCTTCGCTGAGCCCGTCCCAGGAGATTCCGCTGGGGCGTCGCGGCGGATCGCAGATGATGATCTCATCAGTGGTGACGATTACGTCGACGCTGAAGTCGTGGTTCGTCTCGGGGATGTCGTCCTCGACGACCTGGAGCGGGTGCACGGTGGTGATGATCGTCGTGCGCGGACCGATGAGACCGGCGTCCGCGAGGAGAGCGACCTCGATGTCGGAGTAGCCGGCGCCTTTGCCGAGCCGAGCGCCGTGACGGTTGACGGCCACGCTGCCGCACACGACCAGGTCGACAGGGCACAACTCGCCCAGACCGATGTTGCGCGCCACCATCGGTGCGGTGCTCGCGCCGGCGGCGTCCTCGAGTGGGCCTGTCAGCTCGCCGGGATCGAGCAGGTAGAAGGGCTGCGGTGGCGCCAGCATGGGCGCCGCCATGTACACCACCTTGCCCGCGTTCAGTGCTCGGGTGCGGACGGGGAGCTGGGCTCTGTCCGGCACGACCTTGACCACCCCGGCCGTTTCCCAGAACGGCAGCGATGCAAGCCGATCGGCGGCAGCTTCGGTGCCGGCGAAGTTCGGGATGTGCCCTCGCGCACTGCCGCTCTCGGCCACGACGCCGCGCCTGTCGAGCAGGTCCCACACCTGCCGACGGGTGGCGTCCTTGCGCGCGTGCACCTCGGTCGTGGTCACCGCGTTTCTCCTCGTCACGGGGTGGTGATCAGTGAGAACACTCGATCGTAGACGTCCTGCACGACGGCTTCGCCGCGCCAGCGGCGTAGTTTGCGGACGGCGTCGGACACGATGTTCAGCCCGCCGCCTCCGCGGGTGGTCTCCAACACGTCGATGGCGTCGTGCAGGCGGAGCACCGCCGCGTCGAGCTCGCGCTGCTGCAGGTGGGCGATGCTGAGGTTGCCGAGCACGATGGCGCGAGACTTGCTCGGTGCGGTCGTGGTCTCCGCGGCTGAATCGAGTGCGCGTTGGGCCCGTCGGTGGTCGCCCAAGAACAGGTAGCAGGATCCGGACAGTCGGTCGAACAGGGTTGCCGTGAACAGGTGGGCAGCCTCGTCGGTCCTCCGGCCGGTGCTGAAACTGCTTTCCGCAGCAGCCAGTGCCAGCTCGCACCGGCGCCTGCCTCCCAGCATGGCGTGCGCCTCGGCAGAATGCAGTTGTGCCAGTCCGGTGAGGACGTCGCTGGTCTTCCGCGTGACTTCGGCGGTCTGTTCGGTCAGCCGAAGCCCCTCCGCGGGATCACTCTCTCCGTAGAGGGCCACGTAACTCGTGCGCAGCAGCGCGTGGCCTTCAGCGACGGGACTGCGGACCGCTCGGGCCGCGTTGGCGGCTCGGGCGAAATACTGCCGTGCCGTCCGGTGATCGCGGCGTTGTGAGGCATCCCAGACCAACTGCCCCATCAGGGTGGCCGCAGCTGCCTCGACTGCGCGTAGCTCATGCCAGAGGTCGCCACCCGTGCCGTTGCGCGCCAGGAAGTCGATCTGCCCGAGGGCCTGCCCCGTCTCTGCGAGGAGCGAAGCCGGGGGGAGTCGCTCGTAGCGTTCATCCAGGTCGCACACCCGTTCCCGCAGCCCCGCCACAGCAGTCGTGTCGGTGCTGCGCGGATAGGTGCGTGCGTGCGCGGCGCGGCGATCGTGCACGGACGATTCGTCCCCGTCACTGCCGGGTGTCAGCAGGTCGACCAACTCGGCTGACGATATGCCGAGCACCCGGGCGATTCTGGGTTGCTGACGCGCCGGCGGCGTGCTCGTGCCGGACTCCCACCGATAAACCGTTGATCGTTCCGTGCCGAGCACGGCAGCAAGCCGCTCCTGGGTCATTCCCGCAGCGCGTCGTTGCTGTGCAAGACGCATTCGCCTACCGGACATGCACATCCCCCAATCAACTTCTTCGCGCTACGAAAACGACTGCGTAATCGCAGGTCACGATTTCGCTTGCAGCGAGCGTGCAGCATTCGTGCAGCAATTGTGCTCTGGTTCAGCGTGCTGCTTCTCGATTGACTGCCAGAGGAGTGCCCGGTGTCAACGGCGATCGCTCGATCGTATGCCGTCCGCGCCGGGTTCTACCCAGTCCGAGACAGTCGCGTGCGAGGAGCTCTGAGGTAGATGCCGCATCCGTTCTCGTGGGTGCCCGGGCAGGGGGCCAGGCATGCCACGACCGACCCGCGTCCGCCCGGCTCCGGGTGCGTCTATCCGGCGGAGGTGGTGGTGTCCGCGTTGTGCGGGACCGAGGTGACGACGGCGGCCGGTGAGGTGCCGTGGCTGTGGGCGACGTGCCCGGACTGCGACGAACGGGCGCGCGCGATGGTGGGCGCGCCCTCCCGCGCGGCCATCCGCGCTGGCGGCCGGAGCGGAAAGGGCGGCGCATGAGCGCGGAAACGCGGCCGCACATGGCGCGGCGCCCGGCGGAGACCGACGAGCAGCACCGCGAGCGGCTGTCCCGCTCGTGCTACCGGTGCGGCTGGTACACCACCGACCTCGGGAAACTGGACGCGCACGAGGACGTTTGCGGAGGTGGGTCGTGAACCTGTTCTTCCTCTCCACCGCACCGTTCTTCGGCGCGCTCGCCGCGCTCGCGATCGCGGTGTGGTGCGCCGAAAGGCGGTGGTTGCGCGCGGGACCCGCATTACTCGATTCGAAGGAATTGCCGCGTTCGCGCGGGAGAACGCCCCGTTCGGTGACTACTGTTCCGCACGGACGGTGCGCGGAGTGCGCACAGCACTTCGGCGCAAACAATGGCGCGGACGATGACGCGGACGACGGTCCTGGCGGAGGTTGCGGTGCTGAACAGATACGTGATGCGTACCGGCGTGGCGTGCTGCGCGACGGTCCTGCTCGCCGCCCCGGCCGCGGCGGCGGGGGCGCAGCCGGGTGCGCCGGGCATCGGGGATCCGTACTTCCCGAACTACGGCAACGGCGGCTACGACGTCGAGCACTACGACATCGACGTCGACTACCAGCCGGAAACGGACCACCTCAGCGGCAGCACGCGAATCACCGCCCGCGCCACGCAGGATCTGAGTTCGTTCAACCTGGACTTCGCGCTGCAGCCGGAATCGGTGACGGTCAACGGCCAGCCGGCGGAGTTCACGCAGCAGGGCAGCGAAGTCACCGTCATGCCCGGTGCTGAACTCCCCTCCGGCGAGGAGATCTCGGTGCTCGTGGACTACTCCGGTGTTCCGTCCGAAGTGGAGGCCGACGGCGTGTCGCCGTGGATCCGCACGCCCGACGGCGCGATGGCCGTGGGACAGCCGGAGATCTCCGCGTGGTGGTTCCCCGGCAACGACCACCCGCGGGACAAGGCCCGCTACGACGTCGCGGTGACCGTCCCGTCCGGAACGCAGGTGCTGTCCAACGGCCTGCCCGCCGGCAAGCAGTCCGCGGCCGGCGAGGCCACGTGGCGCTGGCACAACCCGACCGAGACGGCCACGTACCTGCAGTTCCTGGCGATCGGTCAGTACGAGGTGGAGAACGAGCCCGGCGCCTTCGGTCAGCCGTTCATCACCGGCTACTCCCGAGGACTGGGTGAACTGCGCGAACCCGCGCGCCAGAGCATCGAACGCACGCCGGAAGTGCTGCGTTTCCTCGCCGATCTGGTCGGCGACTACCCGTTCCCCGCGCAGGGCGGTGTGGTGGCGTCCACGAAGGACATGGGCTTCGCGCTGGAGAACCAGACCCGCCCCACCTACAGCCCGCTGTTCTTCGACAGCGGCCCCAACGTCTCGGTCGTGGTGCACGAGCTCGCGCACCAGTGGTTCGGCGACTCGGTGTCGGTGGACACCTGGCGCGACATCTGGGTCAACGAGGGCTTCGCCAGCTACGCCGAGTGGCTCTGGTCGGAGCACCAGGGCAAGGGCACGGCGCAGGAGCTGTTCGACCACTACTACTCCCAGCACCCGGCCGACGACCCCTTCTGGCAGGTCACCCCCGGGGACCCGGGCAAGGACGACGTGTTCGCGAGCGCGGTCTACGACCGGGGCGCCATGACGCTGCAGGCGCTGCGCAACCGCATCGGCGGTGAGGCGCTGAACGCCGCCGCCCGGGAGTGGGTCAAGGGCAAGGCCGACAGCACCGGCACGGTCGAGGAGTTCATCGCGCTCGCCGAGAAGCACTCCGGGCAGGACCTGGGCGGCTTCTTCGACACCTGGCTGTTCACGCCCGGCAAGCCCGAACCCACCCCGGAGAACGGCTTCCCGCAGGGGCGGGCGCGCACGAGCGCGCACGCACCCGCTTCGGTCGCCGAGCTCGACCGGACGCACCGGCTGCTCGCGCAGCAACACGCGCAGGAGTGAGCGGACCCGCTCCGGTCGGGCGGACCGCCGCGACCGAGCTCGGTCGCGGCGGTCGTGCTCGTCGCCGGGCCGGCGGGGCGCGCGGGCGATCTTCGTGCCGTCGCCGCGCCGAGCGCCCGCCGGAGTCGGCGCATTCCCCGAGGGCGTGCGTGCCGCGGTGCGCAGCGCGCGGATGAGCCGCCGGTGACCAGGAGCGGCCGCAGCGCCGCACCTACAATCGGGGCTCGTGGCCAGCGAAACGCGGGAAGTGACGACCGGCGAGCGATCCCGGCGAGCCGCTGAAGTGCGCCGGGAGTCCGGAGGGAGCGCCCCCGGCGAGCGCGAGGAGGTCGCCACGTCACGGGAACGCGAGGACTCCGGTGCTGACGCCGAGCCGGGTAGCGCTGAGCCGGGGGTTTCCGAGGCCGGGGAATCCGAGCCCGGCCGCTCCGACGCGGGGCTGTCCGGGGGCTCCGCCGACCGCACCGCTTCCGGCGCGGCGGGCGCGCAGCCCTCGGGGCGAACTCGTCGCATCGTGGCGCGCACCGCGCTGGTCCTCGGCCTGCTGGCCACGCTCATGGCGGGCACGCTGCTGGGGGCCTGCGCCATCAACGACCACACGATCTCCGAGGCGCGGGGGACCGCCGCAGCCGAGGTGGTGGACACCTCACCGGTGCGCGCGGCGGTGCGGTTCACCAACGAGGACGGCCGCATCTACATCCCGGACGCCGGTGCGCTCTACCCCAGCGGGCTGAAACCCGGGCAAACGGTGCTCGTGGAGTACGACATGCGCAACCCCGACCTGGTCCGCGTGGCCGGCCGCGACGTGACCGTGGCGCTGCTGCCGGTGGGCAGCGCGCTGGCCGCCACCTGGATCGTGCTGCTGCCCGTCTACTGGGTGGCCCGGCGGCGGTGAACCACCGCGGCGCGCGGATGCGCGATCGCAACTCGAGATGAGTACTTTCCCGCACGTATCCAGCCGCCCCGTCGGGCAGTGTGGGGCGGACTGCGGTTTCAGGGCTGCGATTTCGGACTGCGGTTTCGGGCTGCGGTTTTCGAGCTGGGGTCCGAACGGATCCCCCGCAGGTGCGCCGCGCCTCGCGCATCGTGCCCGCGCCGCAGGTCAGCGGTGCCACGGAACAGCGGAGGATACGACTCGACATGGAGAGTTTCTGGCCCGTGCTGCCGATCGTCCTGGTCGGTCTCGCCGTCGCGGTGCTCGTCCGGCACCGGCGGCGACGCGCCCAGCACCCGCCGGTGCCCGCGGGTGCGCAGCCCGGTGAACCGGCAGCCGCAGCGGTGAAGTTCCGGGGTGCGCCCGGTGACGCGGGTGCGCCCGGTGACGCGGGTGCGCACGGCGACCGGGGGGAGGTCTCCGGTGACGCGGGTGCCTCCGGCGGTGCGGGTGCGGCCGCGCGCCGGCGCTGCGAGCAGCGCTGCGAACAGGCGGTGCGCCGCTGCCTGCGCGCGGTGGAGGCGGTCACGGCCGAGTCGGCGCGCTCGGAGCTGATGGCGCTGGTGCGCCGGATGGACGCGGAACTGCCGACCGTGCGCGCGCTGGCCGCGCTGGCCGACGAACTGGCGGCGGGTTCGGAGGGGCGCGCGGCCACGCAGGTGGACGAGAGCCTGGACGAGACCGCCCGCGGTTTCGACGAGCTGGCCGCCGAGGTGCTCGCCCTCATCGACGAACTGCCGCGCCTGTCGGGCCGGCAGCGGACGTCCGAACGGGCCGCGCGGCTGCGGAACCGGTTCCCGCTCGCCCCGCCGATGTCCGCGGTCACCGGGGGTGGCGAGGTCGGTGTCGCTGGTGAACGCGGTGGTCAGGCGCTTCGAGCCGGGTGACGGCCGCGGCGTGCGGCCGCGTAGGCTGCTGGTGTGTCACGGGCCGAGTTGGACAAGGACCCGCGCGCGGTCGCCGCGATGTTCGACGGCGTCGCGCGCCGCTACGACCTGACCAACACCGTGCTGTCCTTCGGGCAGGACCACGTCTGGCGGCGCGCCACGCGGCGTGCCCTGCGGCCGCAGCCGGGGGAGCGCGTGCTCGACCTCGCCGCGGGCAGCGGCGTGTCGACCGCGGAGCTGGCGCGCTCCGGTGCGTGGTGCGTGGCGGCGGACTTCTCGATGGGCATGCTCTCGGTCGGACGTGACCGGGGCGTGCCGATGGCCGCCGCGGACGCGTTGGCGCTGCCGTTCGCGGACGCGTCGTTCGACGCGGTGACGATCTCGTTCGGCCTGCGCAACCTGGTCTCACCGGTGGACGGGCTGCGGGAGATGCTGCGCGTGGTGCGGCCCGGCGGGCGCATCGTCGTCTGCGAGTTCTCCACGCCCACCTGGGCGCCGTTCCGCGCCGTGTACATGAACTACCTGATGCGCGCGCTGCCGGGCATCGCGCGCGCCGTCTCCTCGAACCCCGACGCGTACGTCTACCTGGCCGAGTCGATCCGCGCCTGGCCGGACCAGCAGGGGCTCGCCCGCGTCCTCGCCGAGGCGGGTTGGGACCGCGTCGCCTGGCGCGACCTCACCGGCGGCGTCGTCGCGCTGCACCGCGCGGTCAAACCCGCCTGAGCCCTTCCCGCGCACCCGCTCGCCGCTGTCTGGACTCGTTCCAGAGAGCTCAATTTTCATGAAAATTGTCTGCACCGATTCAGTGGGTGCGGGCACGCGGGCTCGATCGTGCTGCTCATCCGACTTAGACTCGGATTAGTGAACTCGTTCACAAGCGGGATCACCGCGCGCGGGGAGAAGGCCCCGTGGCGCGCTGCGAGTACCGAGTCGACGAGCACCGAGTCGAGGAGAGTCATGACGAGCGCTCCCAGCCGACGCCGCGCCCACGACGACGCCGAAGTCATCGTCGTCGGAGCCGGACCGGCCGGATCCACCGCGGCGACGTACCTGGCCCGCGCCGGCCTGGACGTGCTGCTGCTGGAGAAGAGCAGTTTCCCGCGCGAGAAGGTGTGCGGCGACGGGATCACGCCGCGCGGTGTGAAGCAGCTGATCGACCTGGGAGTCGACACCCGGGAGGAAGCCGGGTGGCTGCACAACCGCGGACTGCGCGTCGCCGGCGGCGGGGTGCGCCTCGAGCTGGACTGGCCGGAGCTGGCCGACTTCCCGCCGTACGGCGTCGTCCGGCCCCGCGACGACTTCGACGACCTGCTCGCCCGCACCGCGCAGCGCGCCGGGGCGCGGCTGCTCGAACGCACCTCGGTGACCGGCGCGGTCACCGACGACCGCAGCGGACGCATCACTGGCGTCGAGGCCAAGGTCGGCGCGGAGCGCTCCCCGGCCACCTACCGGGCGCCGCTGGTCATCGGCTGCGACGGCGTCTCGGCGCGGCTGGCCCTGTCGATGGGCCTGGAAAAGCGCGACGACCGCCCGATGGGCGTGGCCGTGCGCCGCTACTACACCAGTCCCCGCGACAAGGACGACTACCTGGAGTCGCACGTGGAGCTGTGGGACCGCTCCACGCCCGGCGAGCCCCGGCTGCTGCCGGGCTACGGGTGGTTGTTCGGCATGGGCGACGGCACGGTCAACGCGGGCCTGGGGATCCTGTCCACCTCCAGCGCCTACGGCAAGACGAACTACCGCGACCTGCTGCGGACGTGGCTGGACGGAACGCCGGAGGAATGGGGGTTCCGCGAGGAGAACGCGGTCGGACGCGTGGGCGGTGCGGCCCTGCCGATGGGTTTCAACCGCACCCCGCACTACCGCGACGGGCTGCTCCTCGTGGGTGATGCGGGCGGCATGGTCAGCCCGTTCAACGGTGAGGGCATCGCCTACGCCATGGAGTCGGCGCGGCTGGCCGCCGACTGCGTGGCGCAGGCGTTGGCGCGGACGGACGGCGTCTCCCGGGAGCAGGCCCTGCGCCGCTACCCCTCGGCCGTGTCGGACGCGCTCGGCGGCTACTTCCGCATGGGCAACATCTTCAGCAAGTTGATTGGTCATCCGACGGTGATGCGGATGGCGACCAAGCACGGTCTACCTCGGACAACGTTGATGCGCTTCGTGCTGAAACTGCTCGCGAACCTCTACGACTCCAAGGAGGGGGACATGATGGACCGTGTGATCAGTGCCACTACTCGGCTCACCCCTAGCGCCTGACGGTTCGTGTCTGGTCAGATATTCGCCGCATTGTGCTGGACGTCATAGAGTTAGGTTCACCTCACAACGGAGGCGAACCAGGCGACCGCATAGAGTGCTGATGCACGGGGCCTGCGCCACGGTCCACTGAAGGAGGGCAGCGCGATGCTCGACGCGTACATTCCGCTGGTGCTCATGTTCGCGGTGGCGTTCGGTTTCGCGCTGTTCTCCGTGGTGGTCGCGCGGTTGGTCGGTCCGCGGCGCTACAACAAGGCGAAGCTCGACGCCTACGAGTGCGGGATCGAACCGTCCCCGGCACCTGTGGTGGGCGGTGGCCGCGTGCCGGTCGGCTACTACCTCGTCGCGATGATGTTCATCCTCTTCGACATCGAGATGGTGTTCCTCTTCCCGTACGCCGTCTCCGCCGACGCTCTCGGGCTCTGGGGCGCGTTCGCGGTGGTGCTGTTCATCGTCACGTTCGGTTTCGCCGACCTCTACGCGTGGCGGCGGGGTGGTTTCGACTGGAACTGACGCTGCCGGCGGCCTTTCGGCGGGCCGCGCGGCAACAGGAGTGATGGGTCGACTCGTGGAAGGAGCGCCGGGATGGGGCTCGAACAGCAGCTGCCGAACGGCATCCTGTTGGCCAACGTCGAAAAGCTCGTCAACTGGACCCGGAAAACCTCGGTGTGGCCCGCGACGTTCGGGCTCGCCTGCTGCGCGATGGAGATGATGACCATCGGCGGCTCCCGCTACGACGTCTCCCGCTTCGGCATGGAGCGGTTCGCCGCGACGCCGCGGCAGGCCGACCTGATGATCGTCGCGGGTCGGGTGACGAACAAGATGGCCCCGGTGCTGCGGCAGATCTACGACCAGATGCCGGAACCCCGCTGGGTGCTCGCCATGGGCGTGTGCGCCTCCACGGGCGGCATGTTCAACAACTACGCGGTCGTGCAGGGCGTGGACCACGTGGTCCCCGTGGACATGTACCTGCCGGGATGCCCCCCGCGTCCGGAGATGCTGCTGGACGCGATCCTCAAGCTGCACGCCAAGATCATGAACGAACCGCTGAACTCGGCGCGTGCGGCCGAGAAGCTCGAACGCGGGGAAACCACCCCGATGATCCCCTCCTCGGAGCGCTACGCCCCGCGCAACCGCGTGCAGCGCAACCGCGCCGAACGCCAGAAGGCCGCGCAGATGCGCGAGATGGGCAGCGGGCAGCGCTCCGTCAATGATGACGCGGCCGGCCGGAGCAGCGCCGGCGAAATCGGTGCGGGCAGGTGAGAACTGTTGGCGCAGAACGGATCACAACAGCGGCAACCTGACGAGTCCGCCTCGGGGGAGGTGCGTCCGTCCGGAGGCACCGCCGCCCCGGTGTCCGGACGCGAACGCCGCGGCATGTTCGGCGTCGGCGATGCCGGCGACACCTCCGGCTACGGCGGGCTGCACCTGCCCGCCTACGTGCCGCCGCCGGCGCAGCGGCCCTTCGGCGGCTGGTTCGACGAGGTCGCCGACGCCCTGATCGCGGCGCTGGAGGACGACGGCGTACCGGCCGACGAGGCGATCCGTCAGATCACTGTGGACCGCGGTGAGATCACCTTCTACGTGACCCGCGACCGGTTGGTCGCGGTGTGCCGGAACTTCCGCGACGACCCGGCGCTGCGCTTCGAACTGTGCAGCTCGGTGTCCGCTGTGGACTACGGCGAGGAGGTGCCCGAGCGGTTCCACTCGGTGTACCACCTGACCTCGATGACGTACCGGCGCCGGGTGCGCGTCGAAGTCGCCGTCGAGGCCGCGGACCCGCACATCCCCTCGGTGGTGGAGGTGTACCCGACCGCGGACTTCCAGGAGCGCGAGGGCTGGGACATGTTCGGCATCGTCTACGACGGCCACCCCGGTCTGACGCGCATCCTCATGCCGGACGACTGGTACGGCCACCCGCAGCGCAAGGACTACCCGCTGGGCGGCATCCCCGTCGAGTACAAGGGCGCCGAGGTGCCACCACCCGATGAACGTCGTGCCTACACGTAGGTCGCCGCGCCCGTTGCGGCGCGGACCGGTGTCGCCTCCGGTGCGGCACATCGCGGAGAGGTGCTCGAGATGACTACCGAACCACTGGCCGACAACTCCACGAGCGGCCCCGGGCGCGGCGAGGCCGACGCCGACGCGCGGGCCTACGCCGACGCGCGGGACACCACCGAAGGCCGCGTCTACACGGTGACCGGCGGCGACTGGGACGAGTTCCTCGACGACGCCGCGGGGGAGGACCGCGTCGTCATCAACCTCGGCCCGCAGCACCCGTCCACGCACGGCGTGCTGCGCATCGTGGTGGAGCTCGAAGGCGAGATCGTCACCAGCGTCCGCCCGGTCATCGGATACCTGCACACCGGTATCGAGAAGAACTGCGAGGTCCGCAACTGGACCCAGGGCGTCACCTTCGTGACGCGCATGGACTACCTCGCGCCGCTGCACAACGAGGCCGCCTACTGCCTGGCCACGGAGAAGCTGCTCGGCATCGAGGTGCCGAAGCGGGCCCAGACGTTCCGCGTGCTGCTGCTGGAGCTCAACCGCATCTCCTCGCACCTGGTCTTCCTTGCTACCGGGGCGATGGAGCTCGGTTCGACCACGGGCATGACCTTCGGCTTCCGGGACCGCGAGGAGGTGCTGCACCTGCTGGAGTACCTCACCGGACTGCGGATGAACCACGCGTTCATCCGGCCCGGCGGGGTGGCGCAGGACCTGCCGGAGGACTTCCGCAACCGCGTGCAGCAGTTCATCGACGTGATGGAAAAGCGCATGCCGGACTACGAGAAGCTGTTCAGCGGCCAGCCCATCTGGAAGCAGCGCCTGAGCGGCGTCGGCTACCTGCCGCTGGACGGGTGCCTGCAGCTGGGCGTCACCGGCCCGATCCTGCGCTCGGCCGGCGTGGCGTGGGACCTGCGCAAGGTGGAGCCGTACTGCGGTTACGAGGAGTTCGACTTCGAGGTGCCCACCAGCACCGACGCCGACTGCTACGCGCGGTTCCTGCTGCGCGTGGAGGAGATCTACCAGTCGCTGCGCATCATCCGGCAGTGCCTGGACAAGATGGAGTCCGGCCCGATCATGGTGGACGACCCGAAGATCGCCTGGCCTGCGCAGTTGAGCATCGGCCCCGACGGCCTGGGCACCTCGCTGGAGCACGTGCGCGAGATCATGGGTCAGTCGATGGAGTCGCTGATCCACCACTTCAAGCTGGTGACCGAGGGCTTCTCCGTCCCGCCCGGGCAGTCGTACCAGGCGATCGAGTCCCCGCGCGGCGAACTCGGCTACCACATGGTCTCCGACGGCGGCACGCGTCCGCTGCGCGTGCACGTCCGCGACCCCAGCTTCGTCAACCTGCAGGCGCTGCCGGCGATGGCCGAAGGCGGCCTCGTCGCCGACCTCATCGCGGCGGTGGCGTCTCTCGACCCGGTGATGGGCGGGGTGGATCGATGACCGACGGAACCGGCGAACGACCCGCGGAGGCGGCCGTGGACGAGAAGCAGCACCCGCAACCGGACACCGACGCGTTCGGCGCGGACGTGCGCGCCGAGGCGGACGGCGTCATCGCGCGCTACCCGGAGTCCCGGTCGGCGCTGCTGCCGCTGCTGCACCTGGTGCAGTCGGTGCAGGGCCACGTCAGCGAGGCCGGCGTCGCCTTCTGCGCCGAACGCCTCGGACTGGGCACGGCGGAGGTGAGCGCCGTGGCCACCTTCTACACGATGTACAAGGACCGCCCGTGCGGGCAGCACCTGGTCAGCGTGTGCACCAACACGCTGTGCGCCGCGCTCGGCGGCGACGAGATCTACCGGCGGGTGACCGGGGAACTCGGCGTCGGCCACGAGGAGACGGCCGGCGAGCCGGGGGAGACCGGCTCGCTGACCGTGGAGCACGCCGAGTGCCTCGCCGCCTGCGACCTGGCCCCGGTGGTGCAGGTCAACTACGAGTACTACGACAAGCAGACCCCCGAGTCGGCGCTGGACCTCGTGCGGGCCCTGCAACGCGGGGAGAAGCCGACGCCGTCGCGCGGCGCCCCGCTGTCCGACTTCCGCACCGTCGAGCGCGAACTCGCCGGCTTCTACGCGGACCTGGAGGCCGAGGCCGCCGGCGGCACCAGCTCGGCGGAAACCCTGCGCGGCGCGGAGCTGGCGCGCCAGCGGGGCTGGAGCGCACCGGCCAAGCCCGACCCCGACAGCGCGGAGGCGGCGCTGCCGCCGCTACCGGAGAAGAACTGAGAGGTCGCCATGACTGAGTCGTCCGGTACACACCCGCTCACCCCGGTGCTCACCCGCCGGTGGTCCGTGCCCGAGGCGTGGCGGCTGTCCACCTACGAGGAGCTCGGCGGTTACGCGGCGCTGCGCAAAGCGCTGGCCGCGGAACCCGACCGGATCATCGAGGCGGTCAAGGCCGCGGGGCTGCGCGGGCGCGGCGGCGCCGGGTTCCCCTCCGGCGTGAAGTGGGGATTCATGCCGAAGGAACCGGTGAAACCGCACTACCTCGTGATCAACGCCGACGAGGGCGAACCGGGCACGTGCAAGGACGTGCCGCTGATGATGGCCGACCCGCACTCGCTGATCGAGGGCTGCGTCATCGCCGCCTACGCGATGCGGGCGCACACGTGCATGATCTACGTGCGCGGTGAGGCGCTGCAGTGCCAGCGGCGGCTCGAGCACGCGGTCCGCGAGGCCTACCGCGCCGGCTACCTCGGCGAGGACGTCCTCGGCTCCGGGTTCGACCTGGACGTCGTGGTGCACCCGGGCGCGGGTGCCTACATCTGCGGGGAGGAGACCGCGCTGCTGGACTCGCTGGAGGGCAAACGCGGCCAGCCCCGGTTGAAACCGCCGTTCCCCGCGCAGGCCGGGCTGTACTCGTGCCCCACGACGGTGAACAACGTGGAGACGATCTGCTCGGTGCCCGAGATCGTGGGCGGCGGGGTCGACTGGTTCCGCTCCATGGGGCGGGAGAAGAGCCCCGGACCGAAGATCTTCTCGATCTCCGGGCACGTGGAGCACCCCGGCCAGTACGAGGCCCCGCTCGGCACGACGCTGCGGGAGCTGCTGGAACTGGCCGGCGGGATGAAGGACGGCGTCCCGCTGAAGTTCTGGACGCCGGGCGGGTCGTCCACCCCGCTGCTCACCGCCGACCACCTGGACGTGCCGCTGGACTTCGAAGGCGCCGGCGAGGCCGGCTCGATGCTCGGCACGACGGCGCTGATGGTGTTCAACGAAACCGTCTCCGTGCCGTGGGCGGTGATGAAGTGGACGCAGTTCTACGAGCACGAGTCCTGCGGCAAGTGCACCCCCTGCCGCGAGGGGACGTTCTGGCTGTCCCGGGTGCTGGAGCGCATGGTCGGCGGCAACGGGACGCGGGAGGACATCGACACGCTGCTCGACGTCTGCGACAACGTGTTCGGCCGGTCGTTCTGCGCCCTCGGTGACGGCGCGGTCAGCCCCATCACCAGCGGCATCCACTACTTCCGCGAGGAGTTCCTGGCCCTGTGCCGGGCCAACGAGAACGCCCGGCAGGGCGAGTCCGGCGAATCCGCACTGGTAGGAGCGGCGCGATGACGGTGGCACCCGAAACCGAGACGCACCCGGTGCCCGAGGGGCACGTCCGGCTCACCATCGACGGCGTCGAAGTCGACGCCCCCGAGGGCGAGCTGGTCATCCGCACCGCCGAGCGCATCGGCGTGGTGATCCCGCGGTTCTGCGACCACCCGCTGCTCGACGCGGCGGGGGCGTGCCGCCAGTGCCTGGTGGAGATCGAGGTGAACGGCAAGCCGATGCCGAAACCCGCCGCCTCGTGCACCATCCGGGTCTCCTCGGGCATGGTGGTGCGCACCCAGCAGAGCTCGGCCGTGGCGGACAAGGCGCAGCAGGGCGTGATGGAACTGCTGCTGATCAACCACCCGCTCGACTGCCCCATCTGCGACAAGGGCGGGGAGTGCCCGCTGCAGAACCAGGCGCTCAAGCACGGCCGCGCCGTGTCCCGCTTCCGCGAGGAGAAGCGCACCTTCCCCAAACCGATCTCGATCAACTCGCAGATCCTGCTGGACCGCGAGCGCTGCGTGCTGTGCCAGCGGTGCACGCGCTTCGCGCAGCAGATCGCCGGGGACCCGTTCATCGAAATGCTGGACCGCGGTCCGCAGCAGCAGGTCGGCACGGCCGAGGGGCATCCGGGCACGTCCTACTTCTCCGGCAACACCATCCAGATCTGCCCGGTCGGTGCGTTGACCAGCGAGCAGTACCGGTTCCGCGCCCGCCCGTTCGACCTGGTCTCCACCCCGGGCCAGTGCGAGCACTGCGCCTCCGGCTGCGAGATCCGCAACGACTGGCGCCGCGGCTCGGTGATGCGCCGCCTGGCGGGCAACGAGCCCGAGGTCAACGAGGAGTGGATCTGCGACAAGGGCCGGTTCGCCTTCCGCTACGCCGACACCGACGACCGCATCCGGCGACCGCTGGTGCGCGAGAACGGCGCACTGCGCCAGAGCTCGTGGACCGAGGCGCTGCGGCTGGCCGCGGACGGGCTGCTGCGGGCGCGCGCCGAACGCGGTGTCGGCGTGCTCCCCGGCGGGCGGCTCACCCGCGAGGACGCCTACGCGTACGCGAAGTTCGCGCGCGCGGTGCTCGGCACGAACGACGTGGACTGCCGCGCCCGCCCGCACTCGGCCGAGGAGCTGCGCTTCGTCGAATCCACCGTCGTGGGCGCCACGCCCGAGGCCGGCGGGGTGACCTACCGGGAGCTGGAGTCCGCCCCCGCGGTGGTGTCCGTGGCGTTCGAACCGGAGGAGGAGTCGCCGATCGTCTTCCTCCGCATGCGCAAGGCGGCGCGCGACAGCGGCACCCGCGTCTACCACGTCGGCCCGTGGCGCTCGCCCGGTGTGGACAAGACCACGACGATCGCGCTGTCCGGCGGGCCGATGCGCGCCGGCGACCTCGTGCCCTGCGCACCGGGTGACGAGGCGGCCGTGCTGGCCGACCCGCCGGCGGAACTGGCCGAAGCGCTCGACTCGCCGGGCTCGGTGCTGCTCGTCGGGGAGCGCGCCGCCGAAGTGCCCGGGCTGTACTCGGAAGTCCTGCGCACCGCGCGCCGCACGGGAGCCCGGGTGGCCTGGATCCCGCGGCGCGCCGGGGAACGCGGCGCGGTCGACGCGGGTGCGCTGCCCTCGTTGCTGCCCGGTGGCCACCCGGTGGGCGACGCGGCGGCCCGGCAGGAGCTGGAACGAGCTTGGGACCTGGCCGCGGGGGCGCTGCCGCCCGCGCCGGGCCGCGACGTGGCGGGCGTGCTGCGCGCCGCCGCCGACGGGGCGCTTTCCGGCCTGCTGTGCGGGGGTTTCGAGGTGGACGACCTGCCCGATCCGCAGCTGGGCGCGCAGGCGCTGGCGGCGGCGGGTTTCGTCGTCAGCTGCGAGATCCGGCCCAGCGCGGTGACCGAGCACGCCGACGTGGTCCTGCCGGTGGCGCCGACCGCGGAGAAGGGCGGGACGTACCTGAACTGGGAAGGCCGCGAGCGCCCGTTCAGCACGACCATCGACGGCACGGGCGCGGTGCCCGACTGCCGCGTGCTGGACACGCTGGCAGTGGAGATGGACGCCGACATCTACACCCAGACACCGGCGGTGTCCGGTCGTGAGCTGGCGCGGCTCGCCGAACGGCTCGGCCCGCCCGCTCGCCCGCGCGAGCCCGATGATCCCGCGGTGGCCGCGCCGCCGCTGGGACCGGGGCAGGTGCTGTTGGCGACGTGGCGGCAGCTGCTGGACAACGGCTCGATGCAGGTGGACGAACCCGCGCTGGCGGGCACCGCCCGCCCGGTGCAGGCGGTGCTCTCGCCGGGCACGGCCCGCGGCCTCGGCCTCGCCGAGGGGGACTCGGCGAGCCTGCGCACCGCGCGCGGTTCGATCACCCTGCCGGTCACCACGGCGGACATGCCGGACGGGGTGGTGTGGCTGCCCGGAAATTCCGAGAACTCGCGGGTGCGCCGCGAACTCGGCGCGGGGCACGGCGCGCGGGTGGACGTCCTCGCCGCCGGCGCCGCGGATCCGGGGGCCGAACCTGCCGGGGCCCGCCGCAACGGGCACCCCGTCCCGCACGAGGGGGCCGCACGCGACGGGGGCACGCACGACGGGGGTGAGGCATGACCGAGAACGCGCGCCTGATCGCCGACGACCCGATCTGGCTGATCCTGCTCAAGGTCGTGGCGATCTTCGTGTTCCTCGTCGTGATGACGCTGCTGACGATCTGGGGCGAGCGGCGGGTGCTCGGCAAGATGCAGCACCGCCCCGGGCCGAACCGGGCCGGGCCGTTCGGCATCCTGCAGTCGCTGGCCGACGGCATCAAGCTCGCGTTCAAGGAGGACATCCGACCGGTCCTGGCGGACAAGTGGGTGTACTTCCTCGCGCCGGTGATGTCGGCGACGCCCGCGCTGGTGGCGTTCTCGGTGATCCCGGTCGGCGGCGAGGTGACGATCTTCGGCGAGCGCACCGCGCTGCAGCTGGCCGATCTGCCGGTGGGGCTGCTGGTGGTGCTGGCCTGCACCGCGGTGGGCGTGTACGGCATCGTGCTCGGCGGCTGGGCCTCCGGATCGCCGTACCCGCTGCTGGGCTCGCTGCGCTCGGCCGCGCAGCTGATCTCCTACGAGATCGCCATGGGGCTGGCGCTGATCGCCGTCATCCTCTACTCGGGCACGCTGTCCACCTCCGGCATCGTCGACGCCCAGTCCGGCGGGTGGTTCGCGTTCATACTGCCGATCAGCTTCGTCGTCTTCCTCGTGTCGATGGTCGGCGAGACCAACCGCGCCCCGTTCGACCTGCCCGAGGCGGAGTCCGAACTGGTCGGCGGGTTCCACACGGAGTACTCGTCGCTGAAGTTCGCGCTGTTCTTCCTCGCCGAGTACATCAACATGGTCAACGCTTCCGCACTGGCGACGACCCTGTTCCTCGGCGGGTGGCACGCGCCCTGGCCGCTGTCGCTGATCGGCGGCGGCGTGCTCAACGAGGGCTGGTGGCCGGTCCTGTGGTTCATGGGCAAGACGCTGCTGCTGCTGTTCGTCTTCATCTGGCTGCGCGGCACGCTGCCGCGGCTGCGTTACGACCAGTTCATGGACCTCGGCTGGAAGGTCCTCGTGCCGGTCAGCCTGCTGTGGATCGCGGCGGTCACGCTGATCCGCGCCGTGCGCGCCGAAGGAGTGCTGACCACGCCGCAGTTCCTCGTCGTCGGCGGTGCGGTGGTCGTGCTCGCGGTGCTCGCCGCCGTCGTGTGGCCGAAGCGCGAACCTCCGGAGCGCAGCGCCGAACCGCCGGTCGGCGACAGCGGTCATCCCGTGCCGCCGGCGGACCTGCAGGTGCCGCCCGCGCCGCGCCGTCCGAGTTCGGAGCAGCGGGATTCGGGCGCAGCGGCGGAGCCGGTGGGCGCCGGCGAGCGGGCCGTCGAGGACGGCACCGCTGGTGACAACTCGGGCAAGGAGGCGCCCTGATGGGAATGTTCGATGCGGTCAAAGGTTTCGGCGTCACCTTCTCGACCATGTTCAAGAAGGTGGTCACCGAGGAGTACCCGGAGGTCAAGAAGATCCCGGCGCCCCGCTTCCACGGGCGGCACCAGCTCAACCGGCACCCGGACGGGCTGGAGAAGTGCGTCGGCTGCGAGCTGTGCGCCTGGGCGTGTCCCGCCGACGCGATCTTCGTCGAGGGCGGGGACAACACCGAGCAGGAGCGCTACTCGCCGGGGGAGCGCTACGGCAAGGACTACCAGATCAACTACCTGCGCTGCATCGGCTGCGGCCTGTGCGTCGAGGCGTGCCCGACACGCGCGCTGACGATGACCAACGAGTACGAAACGGCCGATGACAACCGGCAGAACCTGATCTACACCAAGGAGGACATGCTCGCCCCGCTGCTGCCGGGCATGGAGGAGCCGCCGCACCCGATGCGGTTGGGTTCGGACGAGCAGGACTACTACGCGCGCGGACCGGAGATCGCCCGGCAGAGCGGGATTCCGGAAGGCGCCACTGTCGAGTCCGGAAACGAGGAGGCCCGGTGATGGACGTCGCCGGCACGATTTCCCCGCCCGCCCACGTGCTCGCCCAGGCGGCGAGTCCCGTCGGCACGGGCGAGGCGGTGGTCTTCTGGATCATCGGGCCGTTGGCCCTGCTCGGCGCGCTGGGCATGGTGTTCGCGAGCAACGCGGTGCACTCGGCGTTGTGGCTGGCGATGACGATGCTCGGGCTCGGGGTGCTCTACATGGCCCAGAGCGCGCAGTTCCTCGGGTTCACCCAGATCATCGTCTACACCGGCGCGATCATGATGCTGTTCCTGTTCGTGCTCATGATGGTCGGCCGCGACTCCTCCGACTCGGTGGTGGAGGTGCTGCGGGGGCAGCGCGTCTGGGCCGGCCTCGGCGGTATCGCACTGGCCACGCTGCTGGCCACCGGTCTGGCGCGTTCGGTGTCCGACGTCCCGGTGGCCGCACCGCTGAACCCGTGGGACCCGGCCGGCGGCGGTGCCGGTGGCCTGGGGCGCGTGGTGTTCACCGACTACCTGCTGCCGTTCGAGCTCACCTCGGCGCTGCTGATCACCGCCGCGGTGGGCGCGATGGTGCTGGCCTACGGCGGCAAGGGCAGGCGCCCGCGCACGAGCCAGAAGCACTGGGTGCACCAGCGGCTGCGCGGCGAGCGCCCGTCGCCGCTGCCCGGCCCGGGCGTGTACGCCACGGCGAACTCGGTGGCCACGCCCGCGCTGCTGCCGGACGGTTCGGTCGCGCCGGACTCGCTGTCGGAGATCCTGGAAAGCGTGCCCGCCGAGGACCTGCTGGCCGAGCGGGACACCGTGGCCGGCTCCGGCGCCGAGCCGAGTCCGCACGCCCTCACCGGTGAGCAGACCGATGCGGCGACCACCCAGGAACCGGGCGAGGCGGGGCAACCGCGGTGGCACGGCGGCGAGAACAACGGCGGCGAGAACAACGGCGGCGAGAACGGCGGCGAGCACGGCGGTTCCTCCGCGGACGACGGGCAGCACGCCGCCGGTGGAGCCACCCCCTCCGGGCATGCCGGTGGGTCCGGTTCCGCCGACGACCCGGTGGATCCGGATTCCGGGCCCGTCTCTTCCGAGGAGGTCCGCCAGTGAGCCCGACGCACTACCTGCTGCTGTCCGCGCTGCTGTTCACCATCGGCGTCGTCGGCGTGCTCGTGCGCCGCAACGCGATCGTGGTGTTCATGTGCATCGAGCTGATGCTCAACGCGGTGAACCTGTCGCTGGTGACGTTCGCGCGCATCGAGGGAACGATCCACGGCCAGGTGATGGCGTTCTTCGTGATGGTCGTCGCCGCGGCCGAGGTCGTCGTCGGCCTGGCGATCATCATGTCCATCTTCCGCACGCGTCGGTCGGCTTCGATCGATGACTCCAACCTGCTGAAGTACTGAGGGGGCGCGTGGTGACGGGAATCCGCAGCACCGGGCCGATGCTCACCGACGAACCAGCGGCCGCGGACGTCCTGCAGGCGGCCGGCGGCGTGCAGCAGAACGCGTGGCTGCTCATCGCCCTGCCCGCGCTGGGCGCGCTGGTCCTGCTGCTGGCGGGGCGGCGCGCCGACGGGTGGGGCCACCTGCTGGGGTGCGCCACCGTCGTCGCGTCCTTCGCGTACGGACTCCTCCTGTTCGGATCGGTCTCCGGGATGCCGCAGTCCGGGCAGGTGCGCGAGCTGCACCTGTTCTCGTGGATCCCGGTGGGCAGCCTGCAGGTCGACTTCGGCATGCGGCTCGACCCGCTGTCGCTGGTGTTCGTGCTGCTGATCACCGGCGTGGGCGCGCTGATCCACATCTACTCCGCCGGCTACATGGCCCACGACCAGCAGGGCCGCACCGGGCGGGACAACACCGAGCGCCGCCGGTTCTTCGGCTACATGAACCTGTTCGTCGCCGCGATGCTCGTGCTGGTGCTCGGCAACGGGTTCGTGACGCTCTACCTCGGTTGGGAAGGCGTCGGCCTCGCCTCCTACCTGCTCATCGGGTTCTGGCAGCACCGGCCGTCGGCGGCCGGCGCGGCGACGAAGGCGTTCGTGATGAACCGCGTCGGCGACGTGGGGCTGGCGCTGGCGATCTTCCTGCTGTTCGCGCACCTCGGCACGACGCAGTACACCGAGGTGTTCGCCCGCGCCGGGGAACTGCCCTCGGGCGTGCTGCTGGCGATCACGCTGCTGCTGCTGCTCGGCGCGTGCGGCAAGTCCGGACAGGTGCCGCTGCAGGCGTGGCTGCCGGACGCGATGGCCGGTCCCACGCCGGTGTCCGCGCTGATCCACGCGGCGACGATGGTCACCGCCGGCGTGTACCTCATCGCGCGGGCGAACCCGCTGTACTCGCTGTCGCCGGGCGGGCAGCTGGCCGTGGCGCTCGTCGGCGCGGTGACGCTGCTGGTCGGCTGCGTCATCGGCTGCGCCTACGACGACATCAAGAAGGTGCTGGCCTACTCCACGGTCAGCCAGATCGGCTACATGATGCTGGCGGTCGGGCTCGGCCCGGCCGGCTACGCGCTGGGCATCATGCACCTGCTCACGCACGGCTTCTTCAAGGCCGGGCTGTTCCTCGGCGCGGGCTCGATCATGCACGCCATGTCCGACGAGGTGAACATGCGCCGCTTCGGCGGACTCTGGCGCTACCTGCCGATCACGTTCGCCACGTTCGGCCTCGGCTACCTGGCGATCATCGGGTTCCCGTTCCTGTCCGGGTTCTACTCCAAGGACGCGATCATCGCCGCCGCGTTCGCCCAGGAGGGCTGGCGCGCGTGGGCCTTCGGCGGCGCGGCGCTGCTCGGCGCGGGGCTGACCGCCTTCTACATGACGCGGCTGGTGCTGCTGACGTTCTTCGGCGAGCGGCGCTGGGCGCGGCTGCGCACCGAGTCGAACGCCGAGTACCACCCGCACGAGTCCCCGGCGGTGATGACGGTGCCGATGGTGCTGCTGGCGATCGGTTCGGCCGGTGCGGGCCTGTTCTTCGCCACCGGCGACCGGCTGGTCGGCTTCCTGCGGCCGGCGCTCGGCGCGCTGCAGGAGGGGCACGGGGTGCTGCCGCACTCGGTGATCCCGGTGCTGACGGTGGGCGTGTCCGCGCTCGGCGTGCTGGTGGCGTGGCTGGTCTTCGGGCGCGACGAGGTGCCCGTGCGGCGTCCGCAGCGGGTTTCGCCGCTGGTGCGGGCGGCCCGCGCCGATCTCGGCGGCAACGCGTTCAACGACGCGTTGGCGGTGCGGCCGGCTTTCGCGCTCACTCGCGGTCTGATGACTGTGGACGAGTTCGCCGTGGACGGAACCGTGCGCGGAGTGGGCGGCGTGCTCGGCGTGGGGTCGAACTACGCGCGCAGGTTGCAGACCGGGTTCGTCCGGTCGTACGCGTTGTCCATGCTCGTCGGCGGGATCGTGCTGATCGCCGCCCTGATGGCGGTGGGAGTGCCGGTATGACGATCACGCAAGCCCCCCGCGGAATGCGGGATCCCCGCGGGGTGCGGGCTTTTGGCCCGGTGCGCGCGCTCGGGGAGGAGAGCCGATGACCCTGTTGCCCGTCCTGATCCTGCTGCCGCTGGTCGGATCGGTGGTCGTCGCGCTGCTGCGGGGCGCTCCGGCGGCGGCGAAGTGGACGGCCCTGGCCGTGTCGCTGGTCGAACTCGTCGTGGCCGCGGTGGCGTGGGGTGCGTACGACCCGGCGGGCGAGCGGTTGCAGCTGGCCGTCTCGGCGCCGTGGATCCCCGCCTTCGACGTGCGCTTCGCCTTCGCGGTGGACGGCATCGCGCTGGTGATGGTCGCCGTGATCGCGCTGCTCGTGCCGCTGGTGCTGGGCTACAGCTGGAACGAGCGGCTGCCCGCGGGACGCACCCACGGCGGGTTCTTCGCGCTGCTGCTGGCGCAGCAGGCCCTCACCGTCGGCGTTTTCGCGACCACCGACCTGTTCCTGTTCTACGTGCTGTTCGAGCTGATGCTCATCCCGATGTACTTCCTCATCGGCGGCTACGGTCGGGGTGAGCGCCGCCAGTACGCCGCGGTGAAGTTCTTCCTGTACTCGTTCTTCGGCGGGCTGATCATGCTCGGCTCGGCGATCGGCGCGTACGTCTACAGCGCACAGGTCACCGGTCAGGGCACGTTCGACTGGGAGCGGTTGGCACCGGTGCTGGCGGAGGCGCCGCTGTCGGTGCAGGTGTGGCTGTTCCTCGGCTTCTTCGTCGCCTTCGCCATCAAGGCGCCGCTGGTGCCGTTCCACACGTGGCTGCCGGACGCGGCGCAGGCGAGCCCGATCGGCGTGACCGTGCTCGTGGTCGGCGTGCTCGACAAGGTCGGCACGTTCGGCTTCCTGCGCTACGGGCTGCCGCTGGCGCCGGACGCGGCGCAGGCCCTGGCACCGCTCGGACTCGTGCTGGCCGTGCTCGGCGTGCTCTACGGCTCGCTGCAGGCGTTCGGGCAGACTGATCTGACCCGGCTGGTCGCCTACGTGTCCATCGCGCACTTCGGGTTCATCGCGCTGGGCATCTTCGCCTTCACCATGCAGGCGCAGGTGGGGGCGGCGTCGTACATGGTCAACCACAGCATCGCCACCGGCATGCTCATCCTCGTCATCGGCATGATGATCGCCCGCGGTGGGTCCACCCGGATCGCCGACTACCGCGGCATGGCGCAGGTGACGCCGGTGCTGGCCGGCATGCTGCTCGTCGGCGGGTTGAGCACGCTGTCGCTGCCCGGGACGAACTCCTTCATCAGCGAGTTCCTCGTGCTGCTCGGCGCGTTCCGCAGCGAACCGGTGTACGCGGTGCTGGCCGCGGTGGGCATGGTGCTGGCCGCGGTCTACGTGCTGTGGTTCTACCAGCGCACCATGCAGGGCCCGGTGGGCGGTGACGCGCTGCTCGCCGCCGCGCCCGGCCCCGGCGCGGTCGGCCGTCCGGAGCGCACCGGCACGCGCGGGATCCGCGACCTGGGCGGCCGCGAGATCGCGGTGCTCGCGCCGCTGGTGGTGCTCGTGATCGGGCTGGGCCTGTACCCGAAACCGGTGCTGGACGTGATCAACCCGTCGGTCGCGGCGACCGTGCAGGAAGTCGGCGTCAGCGACCCCGCCGCCGTACAGGGAGGTAACTGACGTGGTTACGGGGCTCTTGGCGGGCAACGCGGTCCTCGCGCAGCCGCAGCCGCCGCCGTCGATCGACTGGGCCGGGGTCGCCCCGCTGCTGGTGATCTTCGGTGCGGCCTGCGTCGGCGTGCTCATCGAGGCGTTCGTGCCGCGGCGCCAGCGCTGGTCGTGGCAGGTGGTCACGACGCTGGCGGCGATCGTCATCGGCGTGTTCGCGGTACTCGCCCGGACGGGTGCGCCGGCGACGGTGACCTTCGCCGACCGCCTCGCCGTGGACGGCCCGGCGCTGTTCCTGTGGGGCACGCTGCTGGTGCTGAGCCTGGCCGCGGTGCTGCTGCTCGCGGACCGCTCGGTCGAACCGGGCGGGGCGTTCGTCGCCGAGTCCGGTCCGGAGCAGGCGCAGCCGGCAGGCGTCGGCGGTCCCGGGGCGATGAGCCGCGCCGAGGCCCCGGCGGTGGACATGCGCACCGAAGTGTTCCCGCTGGCCCTGTTCTCCCTCGGCGGGATGATGGTCTTCGTCGCGGCGAACGACCTGCTGACGATGTTCGTCGCGCTGGAGGTGCTGAGCCTGCCGCTGTACCTGCTGTGCGGGCTGGCCAAGCGGCGCAGGCTGCTGTCGCAGGAAGCCTCGGTGAAGTACTTCCTGCTCGGCGCGTTCGCCTCGGCGTTCTTCCTGTACGGCCTGTCGCTGCTGTACGGCTACGCGGGCTCGGTGCGGCTCTCGGCGATCGCGGAGGCCACCGCGGGCACGGACCGCTCGGACACGCTGCTGTTCGCCGGGCTGGGGCTGCTCGTGGTGGGGCTGCTGTTCAAGGCCTCCGTCGGCCCGTTCCACACCTGGACGCCCGACGTGTACCAGGGCGCGCCGACCTCGGTGACCGCGTTCATGGCGGCCTGCACGAAGGTGGCCGCGTTCGGCGGGATCCTGCGCGTGCTGCAGGTGGCGTTCGAGGCCTCCAGCTGGGAGTGGAACGGCGTGCTGCAGGTCGTGGCGGTGGCGTCGATGCTCATCGGCGCCGTGCTCGCGCTGACCCAGCAGGACGTCAAGCGGATGATCGCCTACTCCTCGGTGGCGCACGCGGGTTTCCTGCTCATCGGCGCGATCGCGCTGACCGGGCGGGGCTTGTCGGCCACGTTGTTCTACCTGTTCGCGTACGGTTTCACCACGATCGCCGTGTTCGCTGTGACGAGTCTGGTTCGATCCGGACGCGGTGAGGCTGGTCACCTTTCCGCCTGGAACGGTTTGGCGAAACGTTCCCCGCTGCTCGCCTGGGTGTTCACCTTCCTGCTGCTCTCCCTCGCCGGTATTCCGCTGACCAGCGGGTTCATCGGCAAGTTCGCCGTGTTCGAGGCCGCGTGGTCCGCCGGCATGGGACCGCTGGTGGTGGTGGCCCTGGTGGCGAGCGCGGTCGCGGCCTACTTCTACCTTCGGGTGGTCGTGCGGATGCACTGGCGCGAACCCGCCGAGGACGGGCCGACGGTCAGCGTGCCGGGCGCGTTCACGACAGCGGCGATCACGCTCGGTGTCGTGGTGACCCTGGTGTTGGGCGTGTGGCCCACCCCGGTCCTGGACTGGGCGAGCATCGGTGGTTTCGTGTCGTAGAGTGCTCGCCGCAGGCGACGATCCGGGGAGTGAAGGCGACGGTGACGTGAGCACGCCAGCGGGTGATCCGATCAGTGAGCTGACCAGGGGTGTTGCTGACGCTCCGGGCAGGTTGGGGACGGTCGACGAGGCGTTGGCCGGCTCGGTGCGGGAAGGCGTCCTCCGCGTGGAGGAGTTGCTGCACGAGTCGGTGCGCAGCGATCTCGAGTTCGCGAAACGCACCTCGATGCATCTGGTGGAAGCGGGTGGCAAGCGGTTCCGCCCGCTGTTCACGTTGCTGGCGGGGCACTTCGGCGACCCCCGGGCCGAGGGCGTGGTCAAGTCCGCGGCGGTCATCGAGATGGTGCACCTGGCCACGCTCTACCACGACGACGTGATGGACGAGGCCACGATGCGGCGCGGGGCGAGCAGCGCCAACGCCCGCTGGGACAACTCGGTGGCCATCCTCACCGGTGACCTGCTGTTCGCGCACGCTTCGCGGCTCATGGCCGATCTGGGCAGCGATGCCTCCCGCGAGATGGCGGAAACGTTCGAGTCGCTGGTCACCGGGCAGATGCGTGAGACGGCCGGACCGGGGGGCGGCACCGACGCGATCGACTACTACCTGCGGGTGGTCCACGAGAAGACCGGTTCGCTCATCGCGACCGCCGGCAGGTTCGGCGCGTGGTTCTCCGGCGCGCCGGCGGAGTACGTGCAGGCGCTCGAACGGATCGGGCAGGCCGTGGGCACGGCGTTCCAGATCTCCGACGACATCATCGACATCGCTTCCCCGGCCGCGGAGTCCGGCAAGACGCCGGGCACCGACCTGCGCGAAGGGGTGCGGACGCTGCCGATGCTCTACGCGTTGAGCGACTCCGACGCCGATCCGCGGTTGCGGGACCTGCTGGGAGTGCCGCTGACCGAGGACGCCGACGTCGCCGAGGCGTTGCGGCTGCTGCGCGCTTCGAACGGGCTGGAGTGGAGCCGGGCGAAGCTGGACGAGTGCGCGGGCGACGCGCGCAAGGAGCTGGCGCAGCTGCCGGACGGTGCGGCGCGGGACGCGTTGGTCGCGGTCGTCGACTACGTGGTGGACCGGACGCGGTAGTGCCCGCGGACCCGAGTCGCGCAACGGCGGAGCCGCCGCGCCGCGCTCGTCGGGGCGCCGCGGCGTTCCCGCGCATGCACGACGATCCTCGGATGCCGGTGAGGAGGCAGCGGACGTGACGTCCTCGTTGTTCACCCAGGTCTGGCTGTGGAGTTTCGCGGCGTTCGTGCTGGGTGTGCTCGTGAACTACGTGCTGTTCGTGCGACCGCTGCGCAAGCGCCTGCGCGCCCGCGAGGAGGACCTCGCCCGGCTCGAGGACGAGCTGGTGGCCGAGCCGCCGCGCGAGGAGCGGCCGTTGGACATCCTCGACGGGCGCCCCGAGGACGACGGTGCCGAGGAGGACGGTGCCGAGGACGACGGCCCCGAGGACGACGGCGCCGACGACGGTGCCGAGGACGAGGGCGGTGGCTGGGAGCACCCCGGTTCCGCGCCGGCCGGGCCCGTCGAGGGCGAGGGCGGTGCGGGCGACCGGGAGCACCCGGCGGACGAGAGCCGCACGCGTCCGCAGGTGCGGGCCCCGCACGCCGCGACCAGCCCCGCGGACACCGCGGATACCGAGGACACGTTGGCCGCCGGGAGCACCGGTCCCGCCGGGAACGCCCCACCCGCCGGGAGCGCCCCGCATGCGCCCACCGAGGGGGCGGTTCCCGTCGCGGAGCCCAGTGCCGAGCACCCCGGCCCTGCCGAGCAACCCGGCCACGGCGAGCAACCCGGTCACGGCGAATCGGCGTGGCGCGCACCGCACCAGACCGAGTCGGAGCAGGCGGAGTGGGACCTCTCGGTCGGTCCGGTCACCGCGCGCCCGTACACCTTCAACGAGCCCGCGACCCGTCCGACGCGCCCGAATCCCACCGCTTCCTCTGCGGCCGGATCCGATGGGGCCGGACCCGATGGGACCGGATCCGCCGCGGCCGGAGCCGGTGGGGCCGGGGCCGCGTCCCGTTCCGCACCCGAGCCGGGCACAGCCGAGCACGACACAGCCGAGCACGGCGCGGCCGAGCACGACGCGGCCGCGGCGCGCTCGGCTGCCGATACCGGCGAGGCCACGACGCCGCAGGTGGATTTCGTCGGCGGCGGTGCCACGCGCGAGGTCCCGGTGGAGCCGGAGTTGCCGATCCGGTTCAGCGCGACCCCGCCGGACCGCGCCGCACCGTTCGAAGCGGTGGAGCAGGGGATACCGGCGGAGCAGGGAACACCGGCGGAGCAGGGGACGAGCGAGAACACCTGGTTCCAGAAGCCCGCGCTCGAGGAGCCGGCGCGCCCGGACCCCGACGAGCCGGCGCGCACGGGGACTGCGGCGCAGCGCTCCGCGCAGGCGGAACCCGGAACCCGCACGGACGAGGGGCCGTCGGACGAGGGACTGTCGGACGAGGGGCCGTCGGAGGAGGCGGCGCGCGCGGCCGCGGCGACGGCCTCGCGCTGGCGCACGCGGGCCGGCATGTCCGTGCGCGGCAGCCTCGCCGGGGTGGCCCCGGACGGCGTCGAGCGCTCGCAGCGCGACAGCGGTGACCCGGCGGGGGAGCAGCCTCCCCCGGATGTCCGGAACCCGTCGGATGCCCAGAACCCGTCGGATGCCCGGAATCCCTCGGATGCGCGGAACGCACCGCTCGAACAGCACGAGACCCCGACCGCAGCGGATCCCGCCGAGGCCGGGCCGGACGGGACAGCGGCGGCGCCGGAGACCGGAGGCGCCGTGCCGGTGTCCGGACGCGAGCCGGTCTCCGGGGGAGCTGGGACGGGCCTGCCGCACCGCACCCCCGGCGCCGCGGCACGCCCCGGTCCGGAGGGGGAGATCCTCGCGGGATCCGTGGGTCCGTTGATCAAGGGGCACGCCGCGTCGCGCCAGTACCACACGCCGGACTCGCCGCAGTACGACGTGATCGTGGCCGACGTGTGGTTCCGCACCGCCGAGGACGCGGAGACCGCCGGTTTCCACCGCTGGAACGGGTAGTGCGAGCCGCGGGCTCGCTGCTCAGGGGCTCTCGTGGTGGAGCCTCCTGCACGTCCCGGCTTGCCCGGCACCCGCCCTGGACGGCGAAACACCGGGTCGGCCACCTCTCAACGGGTGAAATGTCCCAACGATGCTAGGCCTCCCAGCCGGGGCCGGGTGAGCGCTCCAGCATCCGCGAGAGCACGACGGTGGAGACGGTGCGTTCGATGAAGCGCACGGCGCGCAGCCGTTCCATCGCCTGTTCCAGGTGGTGGATGTCGGCCGCGCGCAGGTGCACGATCGCGTCCGCCTGGCCGGAGACGGTGTAGGCGGCGACGACTTCGGGCAGCGGTTCGAGGCCCTGGCGGATGTTGCCGGCCGGGACGTTGCCGTTGCAGTGCACCTCGACGAACGCCTCGGTGCCCCAGCCCAGTGCTTCCGGGTCGACGACCGCGGTGAACCCGCGCAACGTTCCTTCGTCGAGGAGCCGGTCGACCCGTCGCTTCACGGCAGGCGCGGACAGGCCCACCGCCTCCCCGATCTCCGCGTAGCTGGCACGCGCATTCGCGACCAGGTGCGAAACGATTTGCTGATCCAGCGCATCCATGTGCAACATTCTGCCGCAAAAGCTGCAACGGACAGCGATTGAAGGCTGTTCAGGCAGTCATTAGATTTCGAGTTGTGACCGCGCGAACCGGCCCCGATGTCGAGGTCGCCCTCCGCACCGGAGGACGCCCGCGGCATTACGTCATGTGCCCGCCGACGTACTTCACCGTCCAGTACTCGATCAACCCCTGGATGGACCCCGAGTCCTCCCCGGTCGATCCGGACTTGGCGTTGCAGCAGTGGACCGCGCTGCGCCGGCATTACGAGCGGCTGGGGCACACCGTGCACACCGTGCGGCCCGTTCCCGGGCTGCCGGACATGGTGTTCGCGGCCAACTCGGGCACCGTGCTCGGCTCGCAGGTGCTCGGCGCGCGGTTCCGCGCGCCGCAGCGAGCTCCGGAGGCCGAGCACTTCCGGCAGTGGTTCCTCGCCAACGGCTACCGGGACCTGGTCATGCCCGCGCACGTGAACGAGGCGGAAGGCGACTTCGCGTGGACGGGGCGGTTCCTGCTCGCCGGCAGCGGTTTTCGCACCGATCCCCGCGCGCACGCGGAGGCGCAGGAAGCGCTCGGGGTGCCGGTGGTGTCCCTGCAGCTGGTCGACGAGTTCTACTACCACCTGGACACCGCGCTGCTCGTGCTCCGGCAGGGTGAGCACGCGCGGATCGCCTACTACCCGGAGGCCTTCTCCGCCGGTTCCCAGCAGGTGCTGCGCAGGATGTTCCCGGACGCGGTCCGGGCCTCGGCGCACGACGCGGCGTGCCTGGGCCTCAACGGCGTTTCGGACGGGCGCAACGTCATCCTGCCGGCGGAGGCCACCGGGCTGGCGCGGCAGCTCTCCGAACTGGGCTACGAACCCGCGCTGCTGGACGTCGCGGAACTGCGCAAGGCGGGCGGCGGGCCGAAGTGCTGCACGTTGGAGCTGCACGCGGATGCGGACGTGCGCACCGAACGGGAAGGCGCCAGCCGGGAGAGCGCCGGCCGGGAGGGAACCGGCCGGGAGAGCGCCGACTGGGAGAGCACCGGCCGGGTGCGGAGCTGAGCCGCGCCGGCCGGTGCCCGAGCTGCGCTCGGCCGCGGAAGCTGGCTCACTCCTCCTGCTGCAGCGCCTGGATGTCCAGCTCCACCTCAACGGTGGGGCCGACGACGCCGATCCCCTTGGCGAGCGTGAGCTGCCAGTTCACCGCGTAGTCCTCGCGCCGCAGCGTCGTGGTGGCGCGGGCGCCGGCGCGCAGGCCCTGGAACTGGCGCTGCCCGAGGTAGACCGCGTCCAGCTCGACGGGGCTCGACGAGCCGCGCAGCGTCAGCTCGCCGTGCACGGACCAGCGGTTCCCGCGCAGCGGGGTCAGCCGGTCGCTGTTGAAGTACAGGTTGGGGTAGTTCTCCACGTCCAGGAAGTCGGCGGAGCGCAGGTGGTCGTCGCGCATCTTCACCCCGGTGTGGATGCTGGCGGCGTCGATGACCACCTCGATGCGGGAGTCCTCCAGGCGCGGTGCCATCACGACCCGCCCGTCGAAGTTGTGGAACTGGCCGTGGATCCTGGCCATGCCCACGTGCTGGGCGATGAAGCGGATCTCGGTGTGGTGGGAGTCCAGCTTCCACACGCCGGGTTCGGGCAGCTCCAGCGCGGGGTCCTGCTCCAGCTGCACGCCACCGAGGGTGGTGTGCTGGTTGACGCGGATCTCGCAGCGCCGGGTGAGCCGCTGGTAGCCGCCGGCGGAGATCGCGACCCGGTGCTCGCCGGGCGGCAGCGCGGTGACGAAGTACCCGTAGGTGTCGGTGGTGCACTGCGCGACCTGCTGGTTGAGCCGGTTGGCCACGGTCACCGTCGCGTCGGGCAGCAGCCTGTCCTCGTCGTCGTGCACCTGTCCGCTGAGAATGCCGCTGTCCAGCGGTGTCGGCGGCAGGATGGCCCCGGCGCGTTCCGCGCGACCGCTTCCGCCCGACCGCTTCGAGCGGCGGCGCAGCAACCTGGTCAATGCCATGCAGACCCCTTTCGTCGTGTCCTTCGCGATGTCCTTCGCGCGGACGGTCGCGCTGCTCGCTCGCCTGGTCCCGTCGCATGATCCTCGATTACTGAAAGTGATCCGCATTCGGGTTCGTGTGGCTCACCACAGTTGCCCGCGGTGCCGGGGAGCAGTGGAACTCCGACCGCCCGCGAAACGTTCTTGAATCGAGACGGCGAACGCGTGGCAGGTGCGCACGGCCGGGACTCGCCCGGGGCGAACACGGAGAGTGAAAGGCAGGCACGGTGCACGGTCGGTTCAACGGTCTGAAGACCGCGCTGCTGCTGGGCGGCATGAGTGCGCTCGTGCTGCTCGTGGGGCGCATGTTCGGCTCGTTCGGCCTGGTCGTCGCGCTGGTCGTCGCGCTCGGGATGAACGGCTACGCCTACTTCAACTCCGCCAACCTCGCGTTGCGCGCGATGCGCGCACGCCCCGTGTCCGAGGCCGAACACCCGAAGCTGCACCGCATCGTGCGCGAACTGGCGACCTCGGCGCGGCAGCCGATGCCCTCCCTGTACATCAGCCCGACGCAGGCGCCGAACGCCTTCGCCACCGGCCGCAACCCGCGCAACGCGGCCGTGTGCTGCACCGCGGGCATCCTGGAACTGCTCGACGAGCGGGAGATCCGCGCGGTGCTCGGGCACGAGCTCTCGCACGTGTACAACCGCGACATCCTCATCTCCAGCGTGGCCGGGGCGCTGGCCAGCGTGATCACGTTCCTGGCGAACTTCGGGATGCTCTTCGGCCTGTTCGGCGGTTCCCGCGAGGAGGGCGGCAACCCCTTCGGGATGCTGCTCGTCGCGCTGCTCGGCCCGATCGCCGCAGCCGTGGTGCAGATGGCCGTGAGCCGCTCGCGCGAGTACCAGGCCGACTCCTCCGGCGCGGAGCTCACCGGGGACCCGCTGGGCCTGGCTTCGGCGCTGCGCAAGCTGGAACGCGGAACCCAGCAGGCGCCGCTGCCGCCGGAGCCGAAACTCGCCTCGCAGTCGCACCTGATGATCGCCAACCCGTTCCGGCCGGGCGAGCGGATGGCGCGGCTGTTCTCCACGCACCCGCCGATGAGCGAGCGGGTGCAGCGGCTCGAGGGCATGGCCGGGCGCGAGCTCCCGCGGATGTGATCCCGCCCGCTGAGCGCAGGGCGCGACGCCGGCGCGCTCAGCCCCGCGCGCCGGCGTCGCGCGCGAGCGCCATGACGTACTCGCCGTAGCCCGACTTGGCCAGCAGTCGGCCGCGTTCGAGGCACTCCTCAGCGGTGATGTAGCCCATGCGCAGGGCGATCTCCTCCAGGCAGGCGATGCGCACGCCCTGGCGGTGCTCCAGCACCTGCACGAACTGGCCCGCCTCCAGCAGCGAGTCGTGCGTGCCGGTGTCCAGCCAGGCGAAGCCGCGTCCCAGCTGGGCCAGGTGCGCGCTCCCGCGACGCATGTAGGCGAGGTTGACGTCGGTGATCTCCAGTTCGCCCCGCTGCGAGGGGGCCAGGTCCGCCGCGATGTCCACGACCTCGTTGTCGTAGAAGTACAGCCCGGTGATCGCCGTGTTCGACCGCGGCGCCGCGGGCTTCTCCTCCAGCGACACCAGCTTGCCCGCCGCGTCCACCTCGCCGACGCCGTAGCGCTGCGGGTCGCGCACGGCGTAGCCGAACAGCACGCATCCGTCCAGCTCGGCAGCGCAGCGCTGGAGCATGCCGGAGAAGCCCTGCCCGTAGAAGATGTTGTCGCCGAGCACGAGGGCCACCGAGTCCCGGCCGATGAAGTCGGCGCCGATGCGGAAGGCCTCGGCGAGCCCGTTCGGTTCGGGCTGCTCGGCGTAGGTCAGCCGCACGCCGAACTGCGAGCCGTCGCCCAGCAGCCGGCGGAACAGCGGGACGTCCTGCGGCGTCGAAATGATCATGATGTCGCGGATGCCCGCGAGCATCAGCACCGACAGCGGGTAGTACACCATCGGCTTGTCGTACACCGGGAGCAGCTGCTTGGACACGGCCTGCGTCAACGGGTGCAGGCGCGTGCCGCTGCCCCCAGCGAGGACGATGCCCCTCACCGAATCACCCGGTCACCGGTAGTTCTCGAACTGCAGCGCCACCTCGAAGTCGGACTCGGTGAGCAGCTGGATCGTGGCCTGCAGCTCGTCCTTCTTCTTCGCGGTCACGCGCAGCTGGTCGCCCTGGATCTGCGCCTGCACGCCCTTGGGGCCCTCGTCGCGGATCTTCTTGCTGATCTTCTTGGCCACCTCCTGCGAGATGCCCTGCACGAGCGAACCGGAGATGCGGTAGGACTTCCCGGACGAGGCGGGTTCGCCGAGGTCGAGCGCCTTCAGCGAGACGCCGCGCTTGACGAGCTTCTCCTTGAACACGTCGACGGCGGCGCGGCAGCGCTCCGCGGTCTCCGCCTCGAGGGTGACGGCGTTCTCACCGGCCCAGGAGATCTTCGCGCCCGTGCCGCGGAAGTCGAACCGGTTCGCCAGCTCCTTCGCCGTCTGGTTCAGGGCGTTGTCGACTTCCTGCGTGTCGGTCTTGCTGACCACGTCGAACGACGAGGTTGATGCCACCGAAGTCACCTCCAGCTGTATCGGGTCAACGGCCTCACGCTACCCGGCCCCACCCCCTTCGAAGGAGGGTGAGAGCGGGCGATATGGTTTGTACAGACAGCGATGCGAAGCTGCCAGCCGGGTTGCCCGAGTGGCCAAAGGGAGCTGACTGTAAATCAGCCGGCACTGCCTTCAGAGGTTCGAATCCTCTACCCGGCACCCAGCACCGACGACCCCGTGACCTGCACAGACAGGGCACGGGGTCGTTCGCGTGCGGTCCGGCCGTGTCCGGCTGCGTCCGGCTGACAGCGGCCGTGTGCGGCCGTCCGTCCCCTACGTGTCCCCAAAACCCTCGGCGGTGGCCGAGCGCGGACTGCACCCGTTCTTAAGTAAGAACACCCTCTTTCCTGCTCTTTGCATTCGGTACGGTCCGAGCTGATCCGGGTCGAAGGCCCGGGTGAGGTTGCGGAAACGGCCCGCGGCCTGGGGGAGTGTCGCTGCGGTGGCACTGGCCGGAGCAGTTGATCAGGAGTGGATGTGTTCGGAGACGGCCTCGAGGGCGCGGCGCCGTCGGTGCTTGGCGCGGAGTACGCCGGCGCGGAGGAGGGCGACGGCGGCAACACGGTGTTCATCGCCACGCAGCGGGTCGGTCCGCAGGATGTCGAGGCCCGGGTTGAGCTGCGCGAGAACGAGTCCGGGCAGCTGGTCATGCTCGCCTACTCGAATCATGAGCAGCTCGTGACGGGTGCTGGCGAGGCCCAGCCGTGGATCGCGGTGCCGACCGACCGCGTCTGGCAGGTGCAGCAGGAGTGCGGGGCGGACGTCGTGCTGTGGGACGTGGAGCTGCCACCGCAGATGCAGCACACCGGTTCCGATGAGGAGGGGAAGCTAGTTGGGTGGCGGCTTTCACGCCAACAGTGAGGAATTGCAGCGGTTGTCCAACACGCTGCGGTCCTCGGCGGAGACGATCGACGATGCGACGCAGGCCTCGCCTCCTGCGGCAGATGCCGGCCGTTCCACGGCGAAGGTCCAGGACATGATCAGCCAGTTCACCAAGGCCGCTGCGGGACTGCGCGGTGGTGTGGAGCAGGCCGCGGACAACGTGGCGCAGAGCGGTGACACGTACCGGAAATCGGACGAGGAGGGCAAGGACCGCTTGCCGACCACCGGCGACGTTGGGGGAGGACGCTGATGTCTGGGGCAACGCAGGCGGTGGGATCAACACCTTCGTCGAGGGCGACTCGGGATCCTGCCGGGAGACCGCCGCGTGGCTGGGCACGATGAGCGCCGGATGTCACGACATCGGCACGGGCATCCACCGTGCGCGGTCGGAGTCGGAGTCCGTCTGGCAGGGCGATGCTGGCGAGGGATTCCGCGATGAGATGGCGCGCAACGGTGCTGACGCCGATGAGCTGACGGAGTACTTCAACCGCGGCAAGGTCGCGCTGGACACGTTCGCGGATGACCTGGACACGGTGCGGGCGAAGATGCGCCAGGCACGCGAGGTCGCTACCCAGCACGGCTTGAACGTCACGCCCACCACGATCGAACACCCCGGCCCGGAGCCGGCGAAGATGCCCTCCAACGGGCCGGGGCCGGACACGACCGAGCGCACACCGGGCGAAGAGCAGGCCGTCGCCGACTACCAGGCCAAGGTGCGAGCGTTCAACGAGGCCCACGCCACGTGCGAGAAGCGCGGCGCAAAGAGGATTCAGCGCACGACAGCCTCCAGAAGGCGTTGAAGATGACCAAGAGCCTGCCGGAAGCGCTCGTGCCGCAGGGCTGGGCGTGGGCTCCGGTGGTCACCGGTGCCTACTCCGGCGCTTATGGGATGGCGAAGAAGCTCGGCAATATTGCTCAGACCGCGCAGCAGAACGCTGACGGTGCTAAGGCTCTGCTCGACAAACCGGGGCTTTCCGCTGCGGAGCGCCAACAGGCCCTACGGGGTTATCTCGATTCGGAGAGTAAGGCCAGGCCAGCATCGACGGCAGCCCAGTCGGCTCAGCGCCTTGACGACATGATCCCTGGGAGCCCCAAGTTGAAGGAAGGGCTCAGTACATCGATCAAGGGTGCTGGCGTCGTTGGTCTGGTCACCACGGGGGCGTCCGTGTACCAGGACATTCAGAAAGGTGTTCCTGCGGACAAGGCCGTCACGAAGGGGGCGACGAGCACAGCCGCGAGCGCTGGTGTCGGAGCAGGGATGACTGCCCTTGCAGCGGGGGGGATACATCGGTGGCGTCGCCGCGACCGGTGGAACACTCCTGGTAGGAACGGCAGTCGCTGCTGGCGTCGGATGGGCTGTGGACAACTACTACGACGACGTCAAGAACTGGTTCACCGGCTGATGAGCAACGCTGAAACCGAACTCCCTCCGCAACCGGATCAACAGACCGGCGAGCCGTGGCCGCCCGATCCGCCCGGCGTCATCGGCTTGACGCGGGAGTCGGCAAAGACGACGCCTCCGGCGGGGGCGGCTCCATTCCTCGCACGAGGCGGATGTCCGGTCACGGCAGGTGGCCGATGGCGGCGTAGCCGTTGGCGGGAGTCTCGTCGTTGGTGGTGGGCCAGTGGTTCACGGGCACGAGGCCGGGCTCGACCAGCCTGCAGCCGTCGAGCAGCGCGGCGATTTCGGTGCGGTCGCGGATGATCAGCGGCGTGGTGGTGCTGCTGTAGATCCGCTGGCCGCTGACGACTTCCTGCTCGGCCATCGTGACGGTCGCGGCGTGGGTCAGCGCCACGTAGCTGCCCGGGGCGCAGGCGGCGCGGTAGGACCGCAGGATGCCCGCGGGAGCGTCGGTGTCGGGTACGAAGTGCAGGATGGCCACGGCCAGCACCGCCACGGGGCGGGTGAAGTCCAACAGCTCGGAAACGCCCGGCGCGGCCAGGACCTGTTCGGGCTCGCGGATGTCGGCGTGGGTGACGCTCACCCGCGGATCACCGCCCAGCAGTCTCCGGGCGTACGTCACGGCGATGACTTCGTGGTCGACGTAGGCCACGCGGGCGTGCGGGTTGTGCTGGTGGGCGATCTCGTGGACGTTGCCGGTGGTGGGCACCCCGGATCCGAGGTCGAGGAACTGGTCGATGCCCTGGTCGCACAGGTACGTCACGGCCCGGCGGAGGAAGGAGCGGTTCGTCCGGGCGAACCGCCCGATTTCCGGGGTGACGGCCAAGGCCCGATCGGCGGCGTCGCGGTCGACGGCGAAGTTGGCCGATCCGCCGAGGTAGTAGTCGTACATCCGGGCGACGTTCGGAGCGGAGGTATCCACCTCGGGCGCGGCCGCCGCACGGTCCGGATCGCCGCCATCCGGGTTCGCGTGCGTGCTCGGGACGTTCTCGAGGTCCATCGGTGCTCCCTGCGCAGCTTCTCCTGATCACCCCCGGTCCTGGATACACGATCGAGTGGCCAGTGGCCAGGGCTCCGCCGGGTTCCCCGATTGATCACGAAGACAACGGGCCGCACCAGCGGAGAGGAGTCCACGCCGGCCGGGTCGGGAGCGGACGAACCGCCCCGAACGAGAGCGAGCTGCTGCTGATCGCTCGGAGTCGACGCCGCCTCGACCCTCGTTCGTCACCCTCATGCGCGTGTTGGTTCGGGGACGGCACTCGGCTTGGGCGTCGATTTCAGGGTCAGTGCCACCAGAGCCGAGACGAGGCAACCGAGGCCGAGGTAGGCCGCCACCCAGTGCCAGGTGCCGTCGCCGAGCATGACGAGCGCGGTGGCGATGGCCGGGGTGAAACCACCACCGATCGCTGCGGCGACCTGATAGCCGAGCCCGGCCCCGCTGTAGCGGTACTCGGCACCGAACAGCTCGGTGAGCAGCGGCTGCTGGACGCTGACGATCATGTCGTGGGCGATGTTGACCAGAACGACCGATGCCACCACGACCATGATCTGCGAACCCGCCTGCATGGACAGGAAATAGGGCACCGTGCCGATGACTCCGACGATCGCACCGGTGGTGAACACCGCCTTGCGCCCGTATCGGTCGGACAGCCACGCGAAGAACGGGATCGTCACGATGCCGAGGCCACCGACCAGCAGCGCGACGTTGAGCATGAAGCTGGAGCTGAAGTCGTACTGGTCGGTCGCGTAGGACAGGGCGAAGGTCGTGACGATGTACATCGTCAGCAGCTCACCCAACCGCAGGCCGATGATCTGGAAGAACGCTGCCGGGTGCTGCCGGAGCGCCGCAAGCACCGGAAGCTCGCGCCGCTTCGGCGCCTGTTCGGCGACCTGCTTGCGGAACACGTCGCTTTCCGGGACTCCCGCGCGGATCCACAGCGCGATGGCCACGAACAGGACGCTGATGAGGAAGGGGATGCGCCAACCCCAAGCCTGGAACGCGGCATTGCTGGTCAGGGCCTGCATCGCGCCCACGGCACCGGTGGCCAGCAGCAGCCCGACGGAGTAGCCGACCTGGACTCCGCTGCTGAACAACGCCTTGAGCTTCGGTGGGGCGCTTTCGACGGCCATCAGGGCGGCGCCGCCCCACTCCCCGCCGACGGCGAAACCCCCCACCGCGCGCAGCACGACGAGCAGCAAGGGGGCCCACCAGCCGATGCTGTCGTAGGTGGGCAGCAGACCGATCAACGCCGTCGCCACCCCCATGAGGGACACCGTCCACACGAGCATGGTCTTCCGGCCGATCTTGTCGCCGAAGTGCCCGAAGACCAACCCGCCGAGCGGGCGGAAGACGAAGCCGACGCCGAACGTGGCGAAGGCGGCCAGCGTCCCGGCGAGGGGGCTGAACGAGGGGAAGAACGCGCTGTTGAAGACGACCGCGGCGACGATCCCGTACAGCAGGAAGTCGTACCACTCGACGACCGCACCGATGAAACTCGCGGCCGCGGTCCGAACAGGTTTGGGCTCTGTGTCCGCCACCCGGCACCTCCTTGTGCGTTATGCGAACTATCGTGCGCTAATTGCACGTCATCGTGCGACGCAACCCACAGAGCGTCAAGACCCGGATGTCTTCGCCCGTCGCGCGTACCTGTTGCGCAGGAGGCGCGAACCCGCGGTATTTCCGGGAAGCCCACTCGGTCCGCGAGCGTCCTGTCGTCCCGGCTGCGGGGCCCTTGAAGATCCGCACGGGGGCGAATACGGTCGCTTTGCGCACATATGAGCGCATCGCGCACACAGAAGGGCAAATGAAAGCAGCAGTCCTGACCGCCCCGGAACGCGTCGGGATCATCGAAGTCCCGGAGCCGGCCTGCGGTCCGCACGACGTCCTCGTACGCGTGCTGGGAGTGGGCCTGTGCGGCACGGACGCCGCCGTCGTACGCGGTAGCAGGAAGGTTCCCGCGCTGTCGTGGGTGCTCGGGCACGAAGGCGTTGGCGAGATCATCGCTGTCGGAGCATCGGTCGACGACCGGGCCGTGGGCCAGCGGGTGGCCATCGAGCCGAACTACTGCTGCCTGCGCTGCGAGCAGTGCCGGGCGGGTTTCACGTCCGGGTGCGGCGACCGCATCGCCGTCGGACTCAACGCAGCGGGCGTACTTGCCGAACGCGTCGCGGTTCCGGCGGAGTTCACGCACCCGATCGCCGGTGACATGAGCATCGCGGATGCGGTGTGCGTGGAACCGCTGACGGTGGCACGTGCGGCCGTGCGCCGCTCCGGGGCGGGACGTGGAGATCGTTGCCTGGTCGTCGGGACCGGTTCGCAGGGCCTCTTCCTGTGCCAGGCGTTGCTGGAAACCGGCATCATCCCGGCGGTGCGGGAACCTCACGAGGGCCGCCGCGAGTTGGCCCTCGACCTCGGTGCCGCGCCCGCGCAACCGGACCGGACGGTGGACCACGTCTTCGAAACGTCGGGGGTGTCCGCAGCTCTGGAGTCGGCCGCGCAACATCTGACGCCGGGAGGCCGGGCCACGCTCGTCGGCATGGATCCGGCCGCGATCGCGCTGTCCTCGCACGCGATCGTCACGCAGCAGTGGTCGATCGCGGGTTCGCTGATCTACGACCACCCGGGCGACTTCGCCGAGACGATCGCGATGGTGCAGAAGGGCGCCCTCGCGCCGCACCACGTGCTGCAGGCCCGGTTCTCACTCGACTCGGTCGCCGAGGCGTTCGCCGCAGTGCCGACGACACCGGGCAAGTGCTGGATCAGCATCGACGACGGCGCGGCGTAGCGGGGCGCCCCGGCCTCAACTGCCCGCGCTGATGAGGTCTGCCTCGATCAGCCGAGCGGTTCGCAGGATCACGGGGACGTAGTCGCGCTCGACCAGCTCCGGCGTGGTCCGCTCGGCGTGCACCGAGACATTGGCCGCAGCCACCACCCGGCCGGCGCGGTCGCGCACCGGCACGGCCGCACCGCGCAGACCTTCTTCCAGTTCGGAGTCCACCAAAGCCCACCCCTGGTCACGGACCTTGTCGATCTCCGCGTGCAGGCTCCGCACGTCCCGCACCGTGTGCTCGGTGCGGCGCGGCAGCTGCGAACGCTCCAGTCGTCGCGCCAGCTCCGGCTCCGCGAGCCCGGCCAGCAGGACGCGTCCCATCGAGGTCGTGCACGCGTCGAACCGGGTGCCGATGTTGATCTTCACCGCAGCCAGCCGCCTGCTGGGCACCAAAGCGAGGTAGACGATCTCATCGCCGTCGAGCACGGCCAGCGCAGCGGTCTCGTTGAGCTCGCGCGCCAGGCCCTGCAAGTGCGGCTGGGCGATTTCCGGCAGTGACATCCCGGCCAGGTAGGCGTACCCCAACTCCAGCACTCGCGGTGTGAGTTCGAAGTGGCTGCCGTCCGAGGTGACGTAGCCGAGCTGCACGAGGGTGAGCAGAAGCCGGCGCGCCGTCGCCCGATCCAACCCCGTCTCGCGAGCGACCCCGGCCAGCGTCTGCCGCCGGTGCTCGGCGGTGAACGACCGGATGACGGACAGAGCCCGCGCCACGGACTGCACGAAGTACCCGTCCCCAGCACGTGCGCCCGGCGCCGGATCAGCCACTCTCGCCCCTCCCAATCAAGTGTGCGTATACCGCACGGTCAGTTTAACGCCGCGCAGGTGGCGTCCGGTTGCAATATAGGGCAATCAAGCGGCGCCGTGATCAGCCATCGCGAGGGGCCCGCTGCCGTTGCCCGATTTCAGGATCTCGGTCAGCTCCGGACAGCACGGCACCGGTCGGCCCAGCCATCGCTCTCGCCATGGCTGCCTCTCGGAGTCCCTCCGCTGCCGCCGGCCCGTGCAGTTCGCTAGGATGTGGGCGGTTGAGCATCCAGCCAGGGAACATGTCGATGTCGCCGTGCGTCGATGTCACCGTGCGTCGTTGACGCGCCCGGCTCGATCGCTCCCGCCTGTCGGGCCAGGTAGCGAGCGCAGGCACTCGGGGCGGATCGGGGGGAGGCAGTGCTGTGACCGCTGCTCCAGCGCCGCAAGTCCGCAGTGCGCCGGTCGCGACGCGGCCCGTTCCGCCGAGGCGCCCCGGGGGCGGCGGGGTTCGCTACGACATTCCACCAGCAGAAACGCAGCAACCGGGCGTTAGCAGCGCAGCAAGCATCCGGAATGTCCTGGTGCCCACCTCGCACCGGCCACGGGTACGCGCGACTCCCCGACGGCCGCACCGTTCCTCGCAGGATCCAGGAGCCCGCTCGTTCGGGGCGAGTTGCCGCTTCCCGCCACGTTGCGCAGCAGACCAGCTTCGGGAGTCCAGAGCCTATGTGGGAAGCATCGAGTTGCGATCGCGATCAGCTCACGCCGGGTTCGAACGAGCCTGTGAGCTGCGCTGAGGAGCGCTTGCAGCAGATCGCGAGCGTGACTGACACCGCGCTCACGTCCCTCGACCACGAGGCGCTTCGGCGTGAACTGCTGCAACGAGTGCGGAAACTGCTGAACGCTGATACGGCCACGGTTCTGCTCCACGATGACCGGCGTGGAAAGTTGGTCGCCGTCGACGCGGTCGGGATCGAGGAGGAGGTCCGCCGGGGCGTCCAGGTTCCGGTTGGAGAAGGGTTCGCCGGGGCCATCGCGGCCCGGAGGGAACCGCGCGTGCTGGAACACGTCGCCAGCGACGCGGTGTTCAACCCCTCGTTCTGGGAAAAAGGCCTCGGCTCGCTGCTCGGAGTGCCGATGCTGGCCAGCGGGGAGCTGGTCGGCGTGCTCTACGCGGGCACGTTCACGACCCGCCGTTTCACCGACCACGACGTCCACCTGCTCCAGCTCGTGGCCGACCGGATCGCTCTGAGCACGCAGGTCAACACCTCCCGGACGGAGCACGCGGCGGCCGTGGCCCTGGAGCGCAGCCTCCGGCCCGCTCAACTCCCCGCGGTGGCGGGAACCACGCTCGCCGCCCGCTACGTGCCCGGCGAAGGCGGTGTCGGCGGCGATTGGTACGACGTGTTCACGCTGCCCACCGGCAGGATCGGCCTCGTGATCGGCGACGTGGCCGGCCAGGGGTTCTCCGCCGCCGTCGTCATGGGCAGGCTGCGCAGCGCCCTGAGGGCCTACGCCTTGGAAGCCGAGGACCCGGGGCAGGCGCTCGACAAACTCGACCGCAAGGCCACGTACTTCGAGACCCACACGATGACCACCGTGGCCTACGCGATCTTCGATCCCTCCACGAACCAACTGCAGCTCTCGCTGGCGGGCCACCTCGCGCCGGTACGCGCCCTGCCCGCCGAACCGGCCGCGCTCGCCGACACCGCGGTCGATCCGCCCCTCGGTTTCGGGTTCGCTCGTCAACCGCGCCGGACGAGCGTCCTCGAAGTGCCACCCGGGGCGGCGATCTGCTTCTACACCGACGGTCTCGTGGAGCGCAGGGACAGCACGCTCGATGCCGGGGAGGAACGCCTCCGCGGAGCGGTAACCACCGCACCCGCCGAGTCCGTCTGCGCCACCGTGATGAGCGAGCTCGTCGGTACCGGCTCGGTTGAGGACGATGTCGCAGTCCTCGTGCTGAGCAGGCAGACCAGCAGGGGGCGGGATGCTGCTGAGCTCGCGTGATCAGCGGGCGTCGCGGTTGGTGGCGGTGGGGAGGTCGAGCCGTTGCTCGATGTGCAGCACGAGCAGTTCGCCGGAGGTTCCGGGACGCGGGGCGCGTCAAGCAGCAGGGGCCGTGTCCGCGGTGTGCACGGTCCAGCGCATCCGCACCGCAGTTCCCGAAGCGTCGGTAGTCACCTCGGCGTGCTCGGCCAGGTTCCGGATCAGCACCAGACCGCGGCCGCCCTGCTCGCCACGTTCGGGCGGTTCCGGGCGCCAGCGTCCCGAGTCGGTCACCGTGACCTGCGCCTGTGCCCGTTCGGGCAGGTATCTCGCGTGCACGTCCAGCACTCCACCAGCACCCGAGTAGGCGTGGACGGTCGCGTTGGTCAACGCCTCGTAGCTCGCCAACGCCACCAACTCGATCTGTTCGGCGCTCATGCCCACTCGCCCGGCCCACTCGGCCAGCGCACGCCGCAATCCCGGCAACTGCTCAGGTTCGGCCGGCACCGCCGCGAAGTGCACATCCGCCACCCCGGCAAGAGGGTCGGGTTCGCCGGTCGCGTCCTCGTCGCTGTTCATGCGCTCGCGATGCCTCCGCGGTCGGAGAGTGATGTGCAGCGTAGGCACCTGAGGTGTACCCATCGGAGCAGCCGCACACGCGAGGATGCCGGTCCGGCGAGAACCGCACCGGCGCACGCGCACGTGTTGCGGCGGTCTGCTCACCTCGGCACCTGGCGCGCAGGTGCGGGTTTGCTGACCTGGGCGACTCAGTCCTCGGCTGCGGCCAGCTCCACCGAGGGATAAATCGGAATCGTGCGGTCCAGGGCCGTGGTCCTCAGCGGCCGGACCGCAGCACTGTTGGTGGCCACGACCCGCACCGCCGTGTCCGCACCGGCCTGCTGATGGGCGGCCATCAGGGCGCTGAGCCCGGTGGAGGCGAAAAACTCCACCTCCTCCAAATCCACCACCAGTATCGCGGGCCGCTTGGCCAGCGCTGAGGTCAACGCTTCCTCGAACCGCGGCGCGGTCACCATGTCCACCTCGCCGGTCACGGCCAGCACCGCCGCCGCGCCACGCCAAGCCATCGTTGCGGAAAACTCCGGCTCCCCGGGCACGTCGGCAGCTTCTCCTGAAGATGATTCGTACATAGCCACAGATCCCACCATCGCACACCACTACCAGTGCACTGTTGGAGAAGCGGCCGTTCGCACCTGCGGACGATCGGCACCGTCCTGTTGGTCGCCGGCGCCGCACAGGCGATCGCGGGACGCTTGGGCCACGCCGTCGGAGGCCGCGCGCACTGGTTCTGAGCGCACTCGCCCTCCGCCGGCAAGCAGGAGGAACCAGCGCCGAGCGCCGGCCCTGCGCGCTCCTCCAGCAGGCGCCCGGACCCCTCAGCCCGCATCCGCGAGGTGGCGCCGGAACCACGTGGTGAGGCCGGCGTCCACCTCGCGAGCGAGCGGCAGCTGCGGCGCGGGCTCGATGCCGGGCTCCTCGGCGAGCGGATGCGCCAAACCGGGAACCGACAGCAGCTCGGAGCGTTCGCCCAGCGCGCCGACGAGGTTCAACGCGTCGGCGCGCAGCGCCGCGTGGTCCAGTTCGCCGCTGACGACCAGCAGCGGCGCGCGCTCGGCGAGCACGTCCGCCTTGGCGATGAAGTCCAGGCTGTCGACGGCCCTCCCGGACTCGGCGTCATACGGGTAGTCGTCCGCGAAAAGGTCCACGATGGACCGCATCCGGATGGCGGCGTTCACGACGGCGCCGGCGAACACCGGGATCCCGGTCTCGGCGAGGACCCGCAGCGCGACAGCCCCGCCCAGCGATCCGCCGAGCACGCCGACCGGGCCGTCATCGACCGGCAGTTGGGCGCGGAGCGATTCCAGCGCGGCCGGGAACTCCTCGGTCGCCTGCCGGACGAACGGATGCAGGACGGACATCAGCGGATCTCGCCGGAGCAGCTCCAAACCGGCGTCCATGCTGCCGTCGACCATGCGCGCCCCGCACATCGGCATGCCGAGGTGCACCCGCCACGCGGGCAGCTCGTTCATCGGCAACGCGGCAGCGAACGCGGCGTCCGACCTCGGCGCGTCCAGCATGTGCCAGGTGACGATCAGCGGTGCGGGGCCGTCGTCGGCCGGTGGCAGGGCGGTGAACGGCACGCCGGCGGCCGTGCCCGTGATCGGCGGGTGCATGCCGCCACGGTAGGTCGGTCCTCGCGCGCCGGGAAGCGGTTACGCCACCAGCGGAAGCGGCGCGGTGCGCCGATCCTCGTCGTGCGGGGCGGGCCGCGATCGCCCGTTCGGCGCTTCCGGGATCACTGCGCGGGCAGCCCGACGACGGTGCACAGGTCCCGGCCGAAGGCGGTCAGCTCGATCCGGTAGCGGCGGGTGAACCCGCGGCCGACCTCGTGCAGGGCATCGGTGACGGCGGGCTGGATCTCGAGGACGTCGTAGACGCTCTGCTCTGGCAGCGGTTCCCGCGAGACCACCACGAGTCCGAGCCGGAGGAGGTTGTCCAGGTAGGACGGAACGCGGTCGCAGTAGCGGCAGCCCGCGTGCTGGCCGATCATCGTGATCCCGCGCGCGACCAGCCGCCCGCCGGAGCCGAACGCGCGCTTCGCGCGCACGTCCACCGCCGCCTGCGCGCCCTCGTGCGCGAACAGCCGCAGGATGCGGGCCTCGTCCGGGGCGAGTTCGCTGACCAGCCGCACGTAGGCGGGATGTTCGCCGTCCGCGCCGTGCACCTCGTTGGAAGCGTCGAGCAGCGCGGCGAACCGCTCGGCCACGCTCAGCCGCCGGGCGGAGGTGGCGCCCCCGTTCGCCTCGACCCGTTCGCGCAGGACCTTCGGCAGCGGATCGGGCAGGTCGCTCATGCCCAGCGCGCTGCGCACCGACTCGCGGGCCTCGTCGGCGACCTGCTCGAGCACCGCGTTCGCGGACTCCCCGGACAGCGTGCCCTGCACGACGCGGTGGCCGATGCGCAGCGAGGTGCCCGTGGCCCAGAGACCCGTGCGCAACGCCCCGTGCGCGAAGACCGTGGCCACACCGGGCAGGGCGCGCAGCCCCGCGGTGACCGCGTCGTCACCTCCCGCATCCGGGGTGCTCGTCGGCACCGCACCGGTGCCGTCCTCGGTCGCGGAGTCGACGGCCGTTGCGGCGTCGGCCGCCTCCGCACCGGCCGTTCCGGCAACGGCCGCCTCCGCACCGGCCGTGTCCTCGGCTGCCGGGTCCTCGGCTGCCGAGGCGCTGCGCGGCGCGGGCTCGACCGGGTGTTCCGCGTTGCTCAAGTGTCAGGCTCCGAAGATCACGACGTGCAGCACTCCCGCCACGAGTCCCAGCGCGGCTCCGTGCAGGATCAGCAACCACTCGTCCTCCTTGATCGCCGACCGGAGGGACTCGGCGAAGTCCGCCGGGCTCATGCTCCGCATGCGCTCGGCGATGAGCCGGCGGATGTTCTCGCTCTGCCTGCGGCTGAAAGCGGCGTCCCGCAGCGACACGTCGCTGAACTGCCCCGCCTTCCGCGCCACCGTCCCGGTCATGCTGCGGTACTGGCGTTGTCCGAGCGTGAACCGCAGGGGGATGTGCACCGAGTCGACCGCCCGGGTCACGGCCGGCCGGAGGTGCCGTTCGATGACCCTGCTCGTGCGGTCCCCGCTCGGCCCGTGGAACAGTTCCCGGCTGATGTTGTCGAGCGTGATGACCTCGTCGGCGATGATGCGCGCGTAGATGTCGGCGACTTCCAGCTGACGCCGCAGGAACAGGCCCTGGATCCGCCACCTGCCGACCCTCCGCGGCTGGACCGGTTCGAAGATCGCGGCGATGGCCAGCCAGTTGGTGATGTGGCCGATCACCACTCCCGCCACGGGCAGGATCCACCAGTACGGGAACACCGCCATCAGCAGGACGAGGGGAACGCCCAGCAGCAGGCCGAACAGGAAGCCGAAGTGCACGATCATGCGCAGCTCGCGCTTGCCCACCTCGTAGAAGACCTTGTTCGCCAGCGACGGGTCCTGCTCCATGTGCCGGATGACCATGATCTTCACGTCGAGGATCCGGTCGATGTCGGAACCGATGCCGCGGGTGACCGCCTGGGCGATCTCCGGCAGCTGCCCGGCGATGCGGTCGTGGACGGCGTCGCGCACCCGTCCGGGCGCCGTGGCCCACAGGGTGGGGTACCAGGTCTTGAGCAGGTTGTCGATCAGCGCGTCGATCTCCTTGTCGGAGGTGTGCAGGATGTGCCGCGCGATGACGTCCGGATCGAGCTGCTCGTAGAACTCGGCCTGGGTGCCGAGTTTGGACAGTCCCTTGTCGACGGCGATGCTGCCCATCTTCGCCGCGCGGGACGGGATGATCCCCTGCCAGCCGAGGTATCCGTGCCGTATTCCGACGGGGACCTGCAGGACTTTCCGGGGCAGGTAGTGCGCCAGGGCGGCGAGCCCGGGAATCCTGATCCCGCGGAACCGCACCGGGTAGAACAGCATCCACACGCCTGTGGCGTTGGTGATCCACCCGATCACGGCGGTGAACAGCGGGATGGACACGTGCTTGACTGCTTCGCCGGCCTCCACGAGCGGAAGAGGGGATGCCAGGTCCATCGTTCACCCCGCTGACGTGCGTGCCCGACCGGCCGCGAAGCCCCGGATGCGGGCACGTGCGGGCCGGTTTCGCGCTCGCGCGCTCCGGTGCGTCCCGCGGACGCGGCCGGGCGGTCCCGGACTCGTGCGGTCCCGGCTGGCTGTCGCTGCGCGCGGAAGTTTAGATCAGCGCACCTGCCCGTGGCCATGCTTTCCGCGCAACCGGTCTCCGGTGCGGCAACCGCGTTCGCGGGCGGGCGCTCGCGCGTTCGCGGGCGGCTACGCCGGGGTGCCCGGCTCGGGCGAGTCGGAGCGGTTCAGGCGCACCACGCCGGAATCGAGGTCGAGCGGGCCGTCGCCGTTGCTCGCGGAGCGGTCGTCCTCGGTGACCAGCTCGACGCGCCGCAGGTGCTCCTGCTGGTGCTGGGCGCCCGGGTTGAACAGGCCGTCCAAGCCGAGCGCGGCGTCGGCGGCTGCCCGGTGCTCGCGAGCGGGCCGGTGCTCGCGGGCTGGCCGGTGCTCGTGCGCGGCCTCGGACGTCCGGCCGGTGGCGCGCCCCTGCCACCGCCGCCGTGCTCGTCCCGACCGGTCGATCGCCATGGCCGCCATTCTACGGCTCCGGGCGCGGGCGCGGTCGCCACCGCGTGGAGCAGTACGGTGGGGACGTGTCGGACCCGCGCGAGATTCAGGTCGCCACCGCCGAGCTCGGTGAGCTGTCCGCGGCGCTGGACGTGATCGACGAGCGCGCCGGACTCAACCACCGCTACCGCAAGCTCATCCACACCTCCCGCGAGGAGCTCGCGGAGAAGCACGTGCGCCTGTCGCAGGCCCGCGGCATCGCGAAACGCCTCATGGTGCTCGCCCGGGCCGGCGGGGAGGGGTTCGCCGAATCGCTGCCGGCCGAACAGCGCCGCGCCCTCGAGGACGGGCTGGCGAAAGCCGACGAGCTGGTCTTCCACACCGAGCCCGGATGAGCCGCGCCGGAGCAGCCCGCAACAGCTTGCGGCGGCGCGCGACCGGCGCACCGCCTCAGGGGCTGCCGGACCACCCGGTCCAGCGCTCGACGGTGATGACGAGCAGCTCACCGGAAGGCGGCTGCTGGCGGTACTGCTCGTAGCGCTCGCACAGCGCCCGCACCAGCTCCGGGTGTTCGGCGGCGGTGGAGATCATAGCCGTGCCGTCGGCGCGTACCCACCACAGCCTGCTCCAGTCCGCGTCCTCGTAGTGATCGGCCAGCAGCGCCACGTGCGGGTTGTCCTCGATGATCCGCAGCCGGCGCAGCCGTCGGCCGCTCTTCGGCTTGTGGTCGACCGCGGTGGCGATCCGGTCGTCGACGGCGGCGAAGGTCACCGGCACCAGGTGCGGCCGAGTGCCGTCCGAGCTGGCCAGCCGCGCCACGCGTGCCTGGCCGAACCAGTGGCGGGCCTGGTCCGCGGACAGTCGCACCGCTACATCCCTTCCGTCTCGGCGCGCGGGTCTGGGCGGCATGGTGCCACCGCGAGCGGGGCCGCGCTCGCGATCCGCATGCGCGAATCCGAGCCAGCGGGGAGCGCACCGGGGCTGCCCGAGCCCACCGGGGCTGCCCGAGTGCACCGGGCCGGCTGCGTGCGCCGGCGGCCGCGATCGCGCGAACTCCGCGTTCCGCCCGGATGTCCTATGTTCGGGGTGTGCCTTCGTGCGCTTCGACCGCCGGTGACACGGCCGGTCCGACCTACGGCGACCGCGGTTACTGGCGGCGGTACCAGGAGTTCTTCCCGGCAGCGCTGCGCGTCACCGGCGACAACGCGCCCGACGAGGAGTGGTGGAGCGGCCGCGCCGGACGGCTCCACCTCGACCGCGTCACCCGGCCGCGTGCCCGGGCGAAACTGCTGGTGCTGCACGGCGTCGGCAGCTACGGCCGGATGCTCACCCCCTTCGGCCGCCTGCCGGGCCTTTCCGAGCACGAGTTCCTCGCACCGGATCTGCCCGGCTTCGGACTGAGCCGCGAGCGCCGCGACCGGTGCACCCCGGCCGACTACACCCGGTGGGTGGAGTGCCTGCGGCTGCTCGTGCAGGCCGAGCGCGCCGGCGACCCGCGTCCGATCGTGCTGTTCGGCCTGAGCACCGGCGGTCGTCTGGCCTACGACGTGGCCGCGGCGGGCGCCGACGTGGCGGCGGTGATCACCACCTTCCTGGCCGACGCGCGACATCCGGCGGTGCGCCGCGGGGCAGCCGCGAGCCCCGGCCACGCCCGGTGGATGCGGTCGCTCTCATTCGTCCCGCCGCCGCTGGACGCGGTGCGCGTGCCCACGACGTGGATGGCGAACCTCGCCGCGGTCAGCAACAACAGCCGGTTCGCGCAGCTGGTGCTGGCCGATCCGCTCGGTGGGGCGGGCGGGCTGCCGCTGCGCCTCGCGCGCACCTGCCTGCGCAGCGGGCCGGTGGTGCCGCCGGAGGTGTACACGGGCCCGCCGCTGCTGCTGGCCTGCCCCGAGCAGGACCGGTGGCTGCCGCCGGCGGTCTCCCGCGCGTTCTTCTCGCGGATGGAGGTGGCCCCGGGCGGGCCGGTTCGCTACGCGCTGCTGCGGGGTGCCGGGCACGTGCCGGTGGAGGAGTCCGGGCTGGCCGATCTCGACCGGGCCGTGCGGGACTTCCTCGACGAGTTCGGACCGCGTTGACGCCTGCTCCGGGTTGACGCCTGTTCCGGATCGACGCCTGCTCCGGGGTGATGCACGTGCCGGGTTGATCCGCGTTCCGGGCAAGATCGACGGTGCGTGCGCGCGAAGACGCGCTGCGTGCCCGCCCGGACGTGTTGTGCTGATTTTTGTCACAGCGTCCGGGAGTTCCCCGCGTGCGGGCTTCGAGCAGGTCATCGCGGGGGCCCGGCGGACGTGTGCGGCGCGCGTCCGCCTCACCGCGGGAAGGCGGGGCGTGCGACCTGGTCACGCCCTCCGTTCATGGGGCAGGATCAGCGCGTCGTGCGGTGGTGCCCGGAGCAGTGGCGGGAGGTGCGCTGATGATCCAACGCCACCGCCCGCCGCATTCGGACGCGCAGGCGCGTCCTCCGGTCCGCTCCGATGCGGACCCGGTCCGCCGTCAGCGGTTCCGGTTGTTCTCGGCAGCGCTGTTCGGCAGCGCGCTCGTCGTCGTGGTGCTCGTCGCCTGGTGGTTGCCGTTCCACTACGACGGGGACCTGTTCCTCGTCGCGCCGGCCCTGTTCTTCGGGTTCCTGCTCGCCGAGCGGTTCACGATCGACCTGGACGTGCGGCGCGTCGGCTGGACGATCTCGTTCACCGAGATCCCGCTGCTGGTGGGGATGCTGCTCGCGCCGTTCGAAGTGGTGCTGCTCGCGAACGTCGGCGCGGGCCTGGTCGCGAACCTGGGACGGCGTGCGGCGTCCCACGTGGTGTACAACTCCGGCGTCCTCCTGCTGGAGACGGCCCTGCCGTTCGCCGCGGCGCACGCGGTCGGCCGGGCGCTGCTCGGTCTCGCACCGCCGTGGTTCGGGCCCGTGGTCGGCACGCTGATGTCCTCGTTGATCAGCTGCGGCTGCGCGCTCGCCGCGGTGTACGTGCTGGGCGGGCCGATGCGGATCTCCGAGGGCGTGCGGCTGGCCGTGCGCACGCTGGCGGTCGGACTGTTCAACACCGCCGTGGGCCTCGTCGGCTACGAGGTGAGCCGCAGCACGCCCTGGGGGTGGCTGCTGGTGACGCTCGTGGCCGTGGGGGTGGCGGTGCTCTACTGGGCCTACTCCGGGCTGCTGCGGGAGCAGCGGGACCTGGAAACGCTCAGCGATGTGAGCCTGCGCGTGGCCCGCTCCGGCCAGGCGGCGCGCTTCTCCGGCGATGCGCGCGGCGCCGGGAACTGGGTAGCCGGGAACTGGGCAGCCGGGGACTGGAGCGCCGCGGACTGGGCAGCCGAGTGGGATCCGACGGCCGAACGCATCCGCGAACAGCTCAACGCCAAGCGCGTCGTGCTGCGGTTGCTCACCGACCCGAACCGGCTGGCGGGCGGTGCCGACACCGACGCCGAGCAGCGGCGGCAGCGCCCGCACCCGTCCCCGGGCCGTCCTGCGCACGGCCCGGCGCAACCCCGCAGCACCGAGTACTGCACCGCCGTCGCCGGCGAGGAGCTGCCACCGGAGGCCGAGGAGCTGCCCGCCGGTGATCCGCTCTCGCTGCTGCCCGGCGAGCACGTCCGCTCGTACCGGGTGAGTGATGCTCCCGAGGAGGTGCGCGGGGCGTTGGCCCGGCGCGGCGCCCACGAGACGCTCGCGGCCCCGCTGCGCGGGGCGAACCAGCTGCTCGGCACGGTCGAGGTGCACGACCGGTTGAGCCGTTGGCGCGGTTTCGGACGTGCCGACGTGCGCCTGCTGCACACGCTGACCAGCCACCTGGCGACCGCGCTGGACAACCGGCGGCTGCTGGCCCGGCTGCGGCACGACGCCTACCACGACCCGCTGACCGGCTCGCTGAACCGCACGGGGTTCCGGGAGGTCGCGACGGGCCACATCACCGACGGTGCCGCCGGTGCGGTGCCCGCTCGTGAGGGGGGCCTCGGCGACGGGTCCCCCGGCGAGCGGGCCGGCAGGGGGCGTGCGGCCGTGGTGCTGCGGGTGGACCTGGACGTGCACACCACGGTCAGCGAAGCCCTCGGCTACATGTGGGGTGACCGGCTGGTGAGCGCGGTGGGTGAGCGGTTGCGCGAGCAGCTCGGCGCGGTGCCGCTGGCCCGTCTGGAGGCGGCCTCGTTCGCCGTGCTGCTCCTCGACCACACCGAGCAGCATGCGCACGCAGTTGCCGAACGGCTGCACGGCGTGCTGAGCGAGCCGTACCCGCTGGACCGCATCGTGATCGAGGCCACGGCGGTGGCGGGGTACGTGTCGAGCCACCCGGCCGAGGGCGAGCCGGAAACCGACGTGGACACGCTGCTGCAGCGCGCGGACATGGCCCTGCGGGCCGCGCGCAGCGGCGAGGACGGGGTGCGCGGTTACGCGCCCGCGATGGGGCAGGTGTTCCTGCGCCGGTTCCAGCTGGTGACGCAGTTCCGCCACGCCTTGGACTCGGGACAGGTGGAGGTGCACTACCAGCCGAAGGTCTCGTTGCCGCAGTCCCGCTTGATCGGCGCCGAGGCCCTGGTGCGCTGGTCGCACCCCGAGTACGGGCGGCTGAGTCCGGACGAGTTCGTGCCGGTGGTGGAGGCGACCGGCCTGGTGGACGCGCTGACCGCGTTCGTCCTGGAGTGCGGGCTGCGCAAGGTGCGGGAGTGGCTCGACCGGGGGATGCGGATGTCGGTGGCGGTGAACCTGTCGGTGCGCAACCTCGCCGACGCCGAGTTCCCGGACCGGGTCGCCGAGGCCCTGAACCGGTACGCGGTGCCGCCGGAGCTGGTGGTCTTCGAGCTGACCGAGTCGAGCGTGATGGCGGATCCGGAGCGTGCGCTGCCGGTGCTGCGGCGGCTGCACGCCCTCGGGGTGGTGCTGGCGGTCGACGACTTCGGCACCGGGTACTCCTCGCTGGCCTACCTGCGGCGGCTGCCGGTGGACGAGGTCAAGATCGACAAGAGCTTCGTGCTCGGCATGGGCACCGACCTCTCGGACATGGCGGTGGTGCGTTCGATCGTGGAGCTCGGGCACTCGCTGCAGCTGGCCGTGGTGGCCGAGGGCGTGGAGGACGATGCCGCGCGGGGCCAGCTGGTGGGGATGGGCTGCGACGTGGCGCAGGGCTACTTGATTTCGCGTCCCATGTCGGAGCAGCGGTTCGAGGCGTGGCTGGATGCGCGCACCGCCCGGACCGCGGTTTCCGGGGGCGAGACGATCCTCACGCTGCTGCCGCGGGCCTGAGGGCTCCCTGCGCGGAAGGGAAGCGGCTCCGCCGCTTACCTGGCGAACGGTGCGACCAAGCACCGACCACCAACCCGCGCTGAGGGCTCCCTGCGAAGGCGGGACTGCGCGAAGGCGGGACTGCTGCCGCATCGCGGCCGGGAATGCGGCGCTCGCGCGCTGTCGTTGCCACCGGTGGGCGGCAGGCGCGGCTCTCGTGGATGACCAGCGCAATCGCGGAACCCGCCCCCGCTGCACACCCGCGGCCGGGAGGTGTGTAAAGTATGAATCGCTCCGCACGGAGCACGCCCCAATAGCTCAGTCGGTAGAGCGTCGCCATGGTAAGGCGAAGGTCTGCGGTTCGAGTCCGCATTGGGGCTCGACAGGCGACTGCGGCGAGCCCGGATCGGGTGCCGCGGTCGATCCGCATGGGATATCCTGTGTTGGCCGGGATTCCCAGGCATGGCGGTGTAGCTCAGACGGTAGAGCAAGCGGCTCATAATCGCTGTGTCGTCGGTTCGAGTCCGGCCACCGCTACCATGAGTTGGGTCCCCGGCGTGTCCGCCAGGACCGTCCAGGAATCAGACCGAGCAGAGAAAGGCACCTCCCGTGGCCGCCACTGACATTCGCCCCAAGATCACGCTGGCGTGCGCGGAGTGCAAGAACCGCAACTACATCACCAACAAGAACCGCCGGAAGACTCCGGACCGGTTGAACTTGAAGAAGTTCTGCAACACTTGCGGTCGGCACCAAGTGCACAAGGAAACTCGCTGAGCGAGCGCTGGCCAGTCGTCGAAACCCGCCCCCGGAAATCCCGGGCGGCGGGTTTTCGCGTGCGTGCCGGGTTTCCGGGCAGCGCGCCGGCGGCGGGTGCGTGCCGAGCCGCCCGGCGGGGAACCAGGCGCACCGGCGGGGAACCGTCGAAACCCGGTGGCGTCCCGGCCGCACCGGTGGTGAACCAGGCGAAACGCCTCGCGGGTAACCTTCCCGGCGTGCCGCTCGACCAAGCATTCATAGGACGTGAGTACCCCGCCGGTGAGGCTTACGAGGTGGGACGGGAGAAGATCCGCGAGTTCGCCGCGGCGATCGGCGACTCCGCACCGCTGTACCTGGACGCCGAAGCCGCGCGCGCGGCCGGTTACGCCGACGTGATCGCACCGCCGACCTTCGCCGTGCTGCTGTCCATGCGGGCCCAGGACGTGCTCGTCGCGGACGAGGAGCTCGGGTTGGACTACAGCCGCGTCGTGCACGGCCAGCAGGAGTTCCTGCACCACCGGCCGATCCGCGCGGGGGACAGGTTGGTCAGCACCGTGCACGTGGACGACGTGAAAGCCCGCGCCGGCAACGACTTCCTCACCGTGCGCGCCGAGATCGGCACGGAGTCGGGAGAACCGGTGTGCACGGCCACGTCGACGCTCGTGGCGCGCGGGACGGCAGCGGAAGGGGACGCATGATGCCGCGGATGTCCGAGGTGGCGGTGGGCGATGAGCTTCCTGCGCTGCACGTTCCGGTGACCAGGGCCGACCTGGTGCGCTACGCGGGTGCTTCCGGGGATTTCAACCCGATCCACTGGAACGAGCGGTTCGCCGCTGAGGTGGGGCTGCCCGACGTGATCGCCCACGGCATGCTGAGCATGGCGCTGGCGGGCCGGGTCGTCACCGACTGGACGGGGGACCCCGGCGCGGTCGTGCGCTACAATGTCCGGTTCACCCGGCCGGTCGTCGTTCCGGACGACGACACCGGAGCGGTGCTGGACATCGGAGCGAAGGTCGCCGCCAAGGACGAGGAAGCGGGCACGGTGCGAATCACCATCACCGCCCGCAGCGGCGGGCAGGGCGTGCTCGGGGGAACCAGCGCCACCGTGCGCCTGCCCGCTTGAGAGCGTCCGCGGGTCGGCGTCCGTTTGCTTGGCCGCACCGGTTCGTCGGGCAAGCGGCGGAGCCGCTTCCTTTTCCACGCGGGCAGACCGGGCCGCCGGGGGTCTCCCACTTGGACTCACGACGCCGGCCGATCCGCGGAGCCTCTTATTCCGCCTCGCGGAGGAGATCGCCCATCCGGCGGACACCTGCGGCGAGGTCCTCGTCACCGAGCGCGTAGGACATCCGGAAGTACCCCGGCGTGCCGAAGGCCTCACCGGGCACCACGGCCACCTCGGCCTGCTCGAGCACGAGCTCGGCGAGCTCGACGCTCGTGGCGGGACGCTGTCCGCGGATCGAGCGACCGAGCAGGTCCTTGACCGAGGGGTAGGCGTAGAAGGCGCCTTCCGGCTCCGGGCACTGCACGCCGGGGATGTCCGAGAGCATCTGCACGATCGTGCGGCGCCGCCGGTCGAAGGCGGTGCGCATCTCGGCCACCGCGTCCAGCGGCCCGCTGACGGCCTCCAGCGCGGCCCGCTGCGCGACGTTGGTGACGTTCGAGCTCAGGTGCGACTGCAGGTTCGCGGCGGCCGTGATCACGTCGTTCGGGCCGATCATCCAGCCGACGCGCCAGCCGGTCATGGCGTAGGTCTTGGCCACGCCGTTGAGCACCACGCAGGTGTCGGCCAGCTCCGGCACGAGCACGGGCATCGACGCGTTCTCGGCCGAGCCGTAGACGAGGTGCTCGTAGATCTCGTCGGTGACGACCCAGATGCCGTGCTCGACGGCCCAGCGGCTGATCCGCTCGATCTCCGCGGGCGGGTAGACGGCACCGGTGGGGTTGGAGGGGGAGTTGAACAGCAGGACCTTGGTGCGCGGGGTCCGCGCGGCTTCGAGCTGTTCGACGGTCACGCGGTAGCCGGCGGACTCGTCGGCACCGACCACGACCGGCATCCCGTCGGCGAGCTTGATCGCCTCCGGGTAGGTGGTCCAGTACGGCGCGGGCAGCAGGACCTCGTCACCGGGGTCGAGCAGGGTCTGGAAGGTCTCGTAGACGGCCTGCTTGCCGCCGTTGGTCACCAGCACCTGGGAGGCGTCGACGTGGTAGCCGGTGTCCCGCGCGGTCTTGGCGGCGATGGCCTCGCGCAGTTCCGGCAACCCGGAGGCGGGGCTGTAGCGGTGGTTGCGGGGATCGGTGCACGCGGCCGCGGCGGCCTCGACGATCGGCTGCGGCGTGGGGAAGTCGGGTTCCCCGGCGCCGAACCCGATCACCGGGCGCCCTTCGGCCTTGAGGGCTTTGGCCTTGGCGTCGACGGCGAGCGTGGCTGACTCGGTGATGCCTCCGATGCGTGCGGAGACCCGTGCGTTCCGGGGGGCGGATTCAGGTGCGGCCATGGCCGTATCCTGGCAGACGGGCCCGTCCGCCGGATTTCCGGCGGGGCGTGCGCAGCGCTGGCGTGTCGGCGGCGGGGGGCGCTGTCCGCTCGGGAAACGCGGCCGCCGGCGCGTGGGAGGGGGTGCCCGTGTCAGCCCGCGCGTGGTGTGCCGTACACTTTTGGATCCGGGATACCTCCACGCTCGATGCGCACTGCGCGGAGGTTTGCTGCGTGCAGCTGCGTGCAGGTGCAGTGGTGGTTTCCCGATGTCGTGGCCCGCGGGCCGCGAAGGGGTGTAGCTCAATTGGCAGAGCACCGGTCTCCAAAACCGGCGGTTGCGGGTTCGAGTCCTGTCACCCCTGCGTCGATGCGACGGTGAGCGGAGGAGTTCCGTGAGCGAGGACCGCGAGCAGGACCGGAACGGGGAGTCCGAAGGGACGCCCCACCCGTCCAGCGCCGCGGCGCGGCGCCAGCGCCGCGCCTCCGCCCGCTCGGCCGGTCGGAAGGGCCGTACCGGTGAGTCGGTGTCGGGTGGTTCCGACTCGGCGCGCACAACAGAGTCGAAGGGTCGGCCCACTCCTGCGCGGGAGGGCCGGCAGGGCCGGGTTTCGCTGTTCCGCAAGATCGGGCGTTTCCTGCGAGAGGTCGTCGGCGAGCTGCGCAAGGTCATCTGGCCGACGCGGAAGTCGCTGGTGACCTATACTCTCGTGGTGCTGGTGTTCGTCAGCGTCATGGTGGCATTCATCGCCGGGGTCGACCTGCTCTTCGCGAAGGGCGTGCTCTGGTTGTTCGGCTGAGCACCTCGGCTCCGCGCGGCGGGACGGCGGATGCCCTTCGACCCGGCACGCAACGCACGAGAGGAAGCGAGACCGACAGTGACCTCCGACGAGGGCCAGGAACTGACCGGCCGTAGCGAACAGGCCGAGGCCGAACAGGTGGGCGAGGCGTCGGCTGCTGACTCGGTTGTTGCCGAATCGGCCGACATCGCCGCCGAGCCGGTTGCTGCGGAGGCGGCCGAGGACGACTCCGCCGGTGACCAGGCCGGCGCGGACGGGTCGGCCGTGGACGAGTCGGCTGCGGAGGAAGCAGCCGGGGACGAAGCAGCAGGGGACTCCGCTGCGGAGGAGAGCGAGGCCGACCCGGTCCAGGAGTTGCGCGATGCTCTGCGCCGCGCACCCGGCGACTGGTTCGTCGTGCACTCGTACTCCGGCTACGAGAACAAGGTCAAGAACAACCTCGAGATGCGGGCGCAGACGCTCGACGTCGAGGACTACATCTTCCAGGTCGAGGTGCCGACCGAGGAAGTCGCGGAGATCAAGAACGGGCAGCGCAAGATGGTCAACCGCAAGGTGCTGCCCGGTTACATCCTGGTGCGGATGGAGCTCAACGACGCCTCCTGGGCCGCGGTGCGGAACACGCCCGGCGTCACCGGCTTCGTCGGTGCGACCTCGAAGCCTTCCCCGCTGAGCCTGGACGAGGTGCTGAAGTTCCTCGCGCCGCGGACGGAGCAGCCCGCCAAGGCCTCCGCCGAGTCGGGGAAGAAGGCCGCGCCGCAGCAGCAGGCCGCCGCGCAGCAGCCCGCTGTGGAGGTCGACTTCTCCGTCGGCGAGTCGGTCACCGTGATGGACGGGCCGTTCGCGACGCTGCCGGCGACGATCAGCGAGGTCAACGCCGACGCCCAGAAGCTCAAGGTGCTGGTGTCGATCTTCGGCCGCGAGACGCCGGTCGAGCTGTCGTTCAACCAGGTTTCCAAGATCTGACCGGGCTCCGGAGCTGGAGCACGGCCACGACGCGCGGCACGGCAGTGCGCGCGATGGCGGGTGGCCACCGGGTGGTCCCGCCAAATTCGGTTCCGGGGCAGGCCGGGACCGGGTGATCGGATAGCGAGGAAGCAGAATGCCGCCCAAGAAGAAGAGGCTTGCAGGAATCGTCAAGCTGCAGATCCAGGCCGGCCAGGCCAACCCGGCTCCGCCGGTCGGCCCGGCGCTGGGGCAGCACGGCGTGAACATCATGGAGTTCTGCAAGGCCTACAACGCCGCCACCGAGGACCAGCGCGGCGATGTGGTGCCGGTCGAGATCTCCGTGTACGAGGACCGGTCCTTCGACTTCAAGCTGAAGACGCCGCCGGCCGCGAAGCTGCTGCTCAAGGCCGCCGGTGTGCAGAAGGGCAGCGGGGTTCCGCACAGCACCAAGATCGGGAAGGTCACCCAGGACCAGATCCGCGAGATCGCCGAGCGGAAGATGGTCGACCTCAACGCCACCAGCATGGAGCAGGCGGAGAAGATCATCTCCGGCACCGCCCGGTCGATGGGTCTGAACATCGACGCGTGATCTGGCGGCTCGATCCGGCCCGAGCTGGTCGAGCCGGATGATCCCGCCGGCCGGAAGGCGGGGTCGTGGGAGGGCCGGCGCTGGCCCGACCAACCACAACTGACTCAGGCAGCGAGGACAGTCATGGCGAAGCGCAGCAAGACCTACAACCAGGCCGCCGAGCTGGTGGACCGCGACCGGCTCTACACGCCGTACGAGGCGGTCGAGCTGGCGAAGAAGACGTCGAAGGCGAAGATGGACGCCACCGTCGAGGTGGCGCTGCGGCTGGGAGTGGATCCCCGGAAGGCGGACCAGATGGTCCGCGGCACCGTGAACCTGCCGCACGGAACGGGCAAGACGGCCCGCGTCATCGTGTTCACGTCCGGCGACAAGGCCAACGAGGCCGAGCAGGCCGGCGCGGACGCGGTGGGCTCGGACGACCTGATCGAGCGGATCCAGGGCGGCTGGCTCGAGTTCGACGCGGCGATCGCCACACCGGACCAGATGGCCAAGGTGGGCAAGGTCGCGCGCGTGCTGGGCCCGCGCGGGCTGATGCCGAACCCGAAGACCGGCACCGTGACGCCGAACGTGGCCAAGGCGGTGGCCGACGTCAAGGGCGGGAAGATCAACTTCAAGGTCGACAAGCAGTCGAACCTGCACTTCATCATCGGCAAGACGTCGTTCGACACGAGCCAGCTGGTGGAGAACTACGAGGCCGCGCTGGACGAGATCCTGCGGGCCAAGCCGACCGCGGCCAAGGGGCGCTACCTGAAGAAGGCCAGCTTCACGACCACGATGGGCCCCGGAATCCAGGTCGACCCGAACATGACCCGGAAGCTGCTGGAGGCCTGACGCCGTTCCCGCTTCAGGCGCACGGCGCTGCCTCCGGTTTGCGCGAGGTTGCTTCCGGCGCACGAGGCGCCGCCGATGTACACGGCGAAGTGGTGCTACACGGCGAAGTGGTGCACATGCCGAAGTGGTGCACATGCCGAAGTCCCCTCGGCCACCGGGTCGAGGGGACTTCGTCGTGCGCGTGGCCTGAGCTTCCCGGTGTGGATGAACGCTGCTCCGAACGTGTGGGGACAATTCACAATTTTCATGAAAATTGTGAACCGTCCCCACGCGATCGGATGATCATGCTCCGGCATCGCTCACGATGGGGGCGCTGCTGAATCACGGGCGGGCGCGGGGGTCGACGCGTTCGATGGGGGCGTTGCGAACCACCTCGCGCCCCACCTCGGCCGCGTGCTGGACGAAGCCCGGACCGTCCCAGTCCGGCGGCCAGCCGTGCCACAGGCGGAGGCGGCCGTCGACGACCACTGCGGTGATCTGGTCGCGGTTGGCCAGGCGCACGAGTTCCCAGGGCAGGTCCCAGGACGGTGTGAGCTCCGGGACGCCGAGGTCGACGAGGAGGAAGTCCGCGGCCTTGCCCGTCGCGATCTCCCCGGTGTGCTCGCCCAGCCCGACCGCCTCGGCGCTGCGCGCGGTCGCGTGCTCCAGCCACCGCTCGCCCGCACCGGCGACGGTGTCCCCGTTGCGCAGGCCGGTGGTGAGCAGCTGCGCCGTTTCCGCCGCGTCGACCATGCGGAAGCCGTCACCGCGGGTGCCGTCGGTGCCCATCCCGAAGCGCACGTCCAGCGCTGCCATCGTGTTCGCAGGTGCCACCGAGTTGCCCTTCCACGCGCTGGCGACCGGGTTGTAGCTGATCGCCGTGCCGGTGTCGGAGAGCAGCCGCAGCTCCTCCGCGGACAGCAGCGTGGTGTGCGCGCCGAGCGTCTGCGGTCCGAGCGCGTCGATGCTGTGCAGGTACTCCAGGGGGCGCAGCTCGTGGCTCCGCAGCGAGCGCTCGACGGCGGCCAGGTGCTCGTTGAGGTGGATCTGGAAGACCGCGTCCGCTTCGGCGCACAGCTTCGCCGTCCGGGTGATCACCTCGGCGGTGGCATCACCGGGAACGGGGATCGCCAGGGAGGGGTGCACCAGCCGGTCGGACTCCCAGCGGGCCAGGTGCTCCGGCCCGCCGGAGCCGTCCGAGCACACTTCGCCGAGCACGCACCGCACCCCGGTGTCGCGCACGGCGTCGGCCAACACCCCCACGTCCACCGGTGCGCGCGTCCCGGCATCGGCGACGGTGGTGAAGCCGCCGCGCAGGGCTTCGAGAGCTGCGAGTTTCGTGGACGTGTAGGCGGTCTCCTCGTCGAGGGCGTGCTCCAGCGGCTCCCAGATCGGTTTGAAGACCTCGGAGGGCTGGCCGAAGGACTGCGCCTTGCCGAAGCTCTGCGTGAGGTGGTGGTGAGCGTCCACGAAACCGGGCATGAGCAGTTGTCCGGGCAGCTGCACCGGTTCGGCGCCGTACTGCCCGGCGAGTCGGTGCGCGGGGCCGATGTCGCGGAACGCACCGTCGGCCACGAGCACGGCTTGATCACGTGCCGGACCGCTCGGCAGCAGCACGAGCTCGGGAACGAGCAGCAGGGGGTCCGCGCGGAACAGCTCGGGGCCGGGTTGGGCGCTCGCCGTTCCGGCTCCGGTGGTGCCCAGCAGTCCGGTGCCCGCAGCGGTCACGCCCATGCCGACGAGGAACCTCCGCCGGGCCACGTTCGCGCCGTCCTCCGCTGGAGTCGGCGTTGTGCCGTGCTGTTCACGCGCCGGTTCGCCGTCGGATCCGTCGGTCAACCTGACCTCCTCGGTTCGGTGGTGACCGGGTCGGGTTGCAAGCTAAACCGCCGTGATCGTTCCGGACAATCGGCGTTCAGCACGAATGAGCCGTGCCGCGGGCGGTGTCGCGTTGGACGTTCCTCCAACGCCGGGCGTTCACCGGCGAGCCGTGCGCTTGTCGGCATGCGGCATCACGTCAGGCGTGCCGCACCGGCAGCCGTGCCGCACCGGCAGGCGTGCCGCACCGGCAGGCGTGCCGCACCGGCAGCCGTGCCGCACCGGCAGGCGTGCCGCACCGGCAGGCGTGCCGCACCGGCAGCCGTGCCGCACCGGCAGGCGTGCCGCACCGGCAGGCGTGCCGCACCGGCAGGCGGCGTCACCGGCAGGCGGGGGCACTGCGGTCGTACGAGGAGATCAGCCATCCGCCGTCGTCCTGTCGGTCGAGGCCGAAGCTGCCGAGTTCGGGGCCGCCGCCGCTGCGCACGCGGCAGCCGTAGACCACGGCTTCCGGTTCGGCGACCTCCACCGCGTTCTCCTGCAGCGAGGGGTTGGCGTACTGGCCGCCGTTGGTGACCTGCGCGTGCAGCTGCCGTGCGGCGCTGGTGCAGTCCTGCGCGCCGTGTTCGCTGGCGAAGGCGGCCTTGCCGGAGGGGCTGAACAGCAGGCAGGTGTGTTCCGGCTGCTCCCCGCGGAGGTAGTTGTACACGCCCTGGACAGCCCGTTGCGGGTTGGTGGAGGTGATGGGCACCGAGTCCGGCGGCACGCCCCCGCCGGTGCCGCCGCCTCCGCCGGAGCCGTTCGAGCCGGTGAGGACGTGTTGCAGCATCGGTGGCACGAGCAGGACCAGCAGGGCCAGATACACCAGGCGGCGAACGAACTTGAACCGGAACAGCCGCAGGAGGCGCTTCCACCACGGGGTGCGCGGTGTCGTGGCCGGTGGCCCCGCCGGAGGCGCCGTCGCCAGGTCGCCGGGCTGGCCGCCCTGTTCGCGCTGCCAGCGCTTGAACCGCTGGAACTCGAGGAACTCCTGGTACTGCCGGTACTCCTCGTCCTCGGTCGCGGCGGACTCGGCGACCGGCGGGCGCGCACCGGTGGCCGGTGTGGAGGCCGTGTCCGCGGGCTCGTGCGCTGGTTCGACGAGTTCGGCCTCGACGGGTTCGGCGGGTTCGATCCCACCGTTGTCCGCCGGGCGCGGCGCGGGGCGGTGTTCGTTCGGGTCGGCCACACCGATCATGATGCCGCCCACCGGGCTCGTGGTCACCAGTGCCCGAGCGGCGCTGCGTGTTGCGGACCGCGCCGAGCGTCGACCCCGGTGCGGGGCCGGCTGCGCGGTGGGCGTACGCTGGGACGCGATTCCAGCCGATGACCGCTGGTCTTTCCCCGCGCCGGGTCCCGGTCGCAGGGGAAACGAAGGTCCCGTGAGAGACGGGCGGCCCGCGCAGGAGGAACGTGGCGATCAGACCGAGATGTGCTGATGACGCCCCGTGCTCTCGCTGCGCCGGGGCGTTTTGTCGTCTCCGGGCCCGACTGACGGACGACAGTCGGAAAGGGAGAAAGGAGGCGACATGGCGAAGCCCGAGAAGGTCGCGGCGGTGGACGAGATCGCCGAGCACTTCAACGAGTCGACCGCCGCGGTCATCACCGAGTACCGCGGGTTGACCACGGCGCAGCTGGCACAGCTGCGGCGCACTCTCGGTGACGAGGCGACCTACCGCGTCAGCAAGAACACGCTGACGAAGCGTGCCGCCGCGCAGTCCGGTATCGAGGGTCTGGACGAGCTGCTCACCGGTCCGACCGCGATCGCCTTCATCCGGGGCGAGCCGGTGGACGCGGCGAAGGCGCTGCGTGAATTCGCCAAGGCCAACCAGGCGCTGGTGATCAAGGGCGGTTACATGGACGGCCGCCCGCTGTCCGTGTCCGAGGTCGAGCGGATCGCCGACCTGGACTCGCGCGAGGCCACGCTGGGCAAGCTGGCCGGTGCGATGAAGGGCAAGCTCAACCAGGCGGCGACCATGTTCTCCGAGCCCGCCGCGCAGATCGCGCGTCTGTCCGGTGCGCTCAAGGACAAGCAGGAATCCTGAGTCCGCTGCGGCGAACTCGAGCGTCGCGGACCCCGGCGGATACCGGTTCCGCCATCCGCACATCCGGCCACTGCCCGTGCGCGGGCACTGATCGAAAGGAACGCCACCATGGCCAAGCTGAGCAACGACGAGCTGCTCGACGCGTTCAAGGAAATGACCCTCCTCGAGCTCTCCGAGTTCGTCAAGCAGTTCGAGGAAACCTTCGACGTCAGCGCCCAGGCCCCGGTCGCGGCGGCCGCCCCGGCCGCCGGCGCTGCCGAGGCCGAGGAAGAGGAAGAGCAGGACGAGTTCGACGTCATCCTCGACGGTGCCGGTGACAAGAAGATCCAGGTCATCAAGATCGTGCGCGAGATCGTCTCCGGCCTGGGCCTGAAGGAGGCCAAGGAGATGGTCGAGGAAGCGCCGAAGCCGGTGCTGGAGAAGGTCGACAAGGAGAAGGCCGACGACGCCAAGGCCAAGCTGGAAGAGGCCGGCGGTCAGGTCACCCTGAAGTGAGTCGACTCGTTCCGGGCTGACGCATTCGTCGGCGCAGAACGCGCGGTGGGCACCTCCCTTTTGCGGGGGTGCCCACTTTTTTGTCGGTACGCGTCGTTGCCTCCCCTCCCGCGCTGCGCGGTGTTTTCGGTGCGCACCAGCGCTATTCCCGCATTCCGGGAAATCGTTCGGACAATGCCGGCCGGATCTTGTGAACTCGCCAGTAACTTCCGCGCGCCGCACTCGTTGCACAGGTGTGACGCGAGAAACCTTCGGTTAGCCGGGTCACATTTGGCAGGCTGCGTGTTCCGGGGCTGGTCCCGGTTGCCGCGAAGCGAGGGGAGTGGAGGTCCGGATGGGCGTCGAGGTGGCCGTCGATGGGCTGTCCAAGTCTTTCGGCTCGCAGACCATCTGGCGGGATGTCTCCCTGAGCCTCCCCCCTGGTGAGATCAGCGTGCTGCTCGGCCCGTCGGGAACGGGGAAGTCGGTCTTCCTCAAGGCGCTGGTGGGACTGCTCAGGCCCGAGGAGGGGCAGGTGCTCATCAACGGCACCGATGTCTGCACCTGCTCGGAAAGCGAGCTCTACGAGATCCGCAAGCTTTTCGGCGTCCTGTTCCAGGACGGCGCGCTGTTCGGGTCGATGAACCTCTTTGACAACATCGCTTTTCCGCTGCGCGAGCACACCAAGAAGAGCGAAAGCGAAATTCGGAACATCGTCGGCGAGAAGATGGACATGGTCGGTCTCGTCGGATCCGAGGACAAACTGCCGGGCGAAATTTCCGGCGGCATGAAGAAGCGCGCCGGGCTGGCGCGCGCCCTGGTGCTCAACCCGGAGATCATCCTCTTCGACGAGCCGGACTCGGGGCTGGACCCGGTGCGGACGGCGTACCTCAACCAGCTGATCGTCGACCTGAACGCGCAGGTCGACGCCACGTTCCTGATCGTCACGCACGACATCAACACCGCTCGGACGGTCCCGGACAACATCGGCATGCTGTTCCGGCGCCACCTCGTCATGTTCGGTCCGCGGGAGGTCCTGCTGACCTCGACGGAGCCGGTGGTCGAGCAGTTCCTCAACGGCCGCCGGGCGGGCCCGATCGGGATGAGCGAGGAGAAGGACACCGGGCAGATGGCCGCGGAGATGGCCGAGCTCGGCAACGACGACGAGGGCCTGCCGCAGATCATCCCGCAGCTGAGCGTCTCGGCCGGGGTGCCCGACCGCGCGGCCGTGCTGCGCCGCAAGGACCGCGTGATGCGGGGGTTGGGCACGCTGGATCCGGCCGCGCAGCAGGAGATCCTCAACACGCTCACGCCGGACGAGCGCGCTCGCTACGGCGTCGACGGCCGCCAGCACGCGCAGGCTCCCGCGCCGCAGGGCCCGGCCGGTGCGCACTCGCTCGAGCCCCGGCCGGAAGCCGGCGGGCAGCCGCCGCAGCAGGCCCAGCCGCAGGGTCAGCACGCGCTGGGGCGGTGGCCGGCGTCCTCCGAAGCACCGACCACTCCGGGCCAGCAGCCCGCCGCCACGCACGAGGCGTGGTCGGGATCGCTGGATGCTCCAGCGGTGGCGCAGGTTCCGCAGCAGGACGCCGGTCCGCCCCCTGCCGGCGGCCCGCCGCCCCCGGGGAGCGGGGGTCAGCAGGACCCGGCCGGTGCGGAGCCGACTCCGCCGCCGTGGACGGTCGGCCACGACTCCGCGGACGAGCAGCAGCCGGCGCGGCGGCGCTGGTTCGGTCGGAAGCGGGGGGATGCCCGGTGAGCCGCCCCGCAGGAGCAGGCATGCCGGGTGCAGGGGCCGTCCGGGAGACCGGGCGGCTGTTCGCGCTCGCGCTCGAGGTGGGGCGGAACCTGCCCAAACGGCCTTTCCAGCTGCGCGAGTTCGTCCAGCAGTGCTGGTTCATCGCGAGCGTGACGATCCTGCCGACAGCGCTGGTCTCCATCCCGTTCGGGGCGGTCATCGCGATGCAGCTCGGCTCGCTGACCCAGCAGATCGGTGCCCAGTCGTTCACCGGTGCGGCCAGCGTGCTGGCGATCATCCAGCAGGCCAGTCCGATCGTCACCGCGCTGCTCATCGCCGGCGCGGGCGGTTCCGCGGTCTGCGCGGACCTGGGATCGCGCAAGATCCGCGAGGAGATCGACGCGATGGAGGTGCTGGGCGTGTCGGCGATCCAGCGCCTCGTGGTGCCGCGGGTGCTGGCGGCGATGCTCGTCGCCGTACTACTCAACGGCATGGTTTCGGTCGTCGGCGTGCTCGGCGGCTACTTCTTCAACGTGATCATGCAGGACGGCACGCCCGGCGCCTACATGGCGAGCTTCAACGCGCTGGCGCAGCTGCCGGACCTGTGGATCGGCGAGGTGAAGGCCCTGATGTTCGGGTTCCTGGCGGGAGTCGTCGCCGCCTACCGCGGATTGAACCCGCCGCCCGGCCCGAAGGGCGTCGGGGATGCGGTGAACCAGTCGGTGGTGATCACCTTCCTGCTGCTGTTCGCGGTGAACTTCATTCTGACGACGGTCTATTTGCAGCTCGTGCCGCCGAAGGGCATGTGACGGCGAGGGAACGCGGACATGGTGACGATCTCCCAACGCGCACGACGCGCGTTCCGGCGACCGCTGGAGACGTTGGACGACCTGGGCGACCAGATGTCGTTCTACGTCCGCACCCTGGTGTGGGTGCCGAAGGCGCTCTTGCGCTACCTCAGGGAAACGCTGCGGCTGCTGGCCGAGGTGAGCTTCGGCAGCGGGGCGCTCGCCGTCATCGGCGGCACGGTCGGCGTGATGGTCGGCATGACGGTCTTCACCGGCACGGTCGTCGGCATGCAGGGCTACGCGGCCCTGGACCAGCTGGGCACCTCGGCCTTCTCCGGCTTCGTCTCGGCCTACTTCAACACGCGTGAAATCGCGCCGCTGGTGGCGGGTTTGGCCCTGTCGGCCACCGTCGGGTCCGGGTTCACCGCGCAGCTGGGCGCGATGCGCATCTCCGACGAGATCGACGCACTGGAAGTCATGGGCGTGCCGAGCCTGCCGTACCTGGTGACCACGCGCGTGATCGCGGGCTTCGTCGCGGTGATTCCGCTGTACGTGCTGGGACTGCTGACCTCGTACGTGGCGGCGCGCGCGATCACGGTGTTCGGTTACGGCCAGTCGGCCGGCACCTACGACCACTACTTCAACCTGTTCCTCCCGCCCGAGGACGTCCTCTGGTCGTTCGGGAAAGTGCTCATCTTCAGCGTGGTGGTGATCATGACGCACTGCTACTACGGCTACCGCGCCAGCGGCGGCCCGGCCGGTGTCGGTGTCGCGGTCGGGCGCGCGGTCCGCACGGCGATCGTGACGACCGCACTGCTGGACTTCTTCCTCAGCCTCGCTATCTGGGGCACCACGACGACGGTTCGGATCACGGGATGAGCAGGCAGACGGTGGGAACCACGGTGCGACGCCGGTTGCTCGGCGTCGCCTTGCTGATGTGCGTGGTGCTGTTCGTGACGATGACGCTCGCGTTCTACAACCGCGCGTTCGAGTCCACTGTGGATGTCGTGCTGAAGGCGCAGCGGACGGCCAACCAGCTGCTGCCGCAAGCGGACGTCAAGGTGCGCGGGATGATCGTCGGCCGCGTCGAGAAGATCGAACCGACCTCCAGCGGTGCGGACGTGCACCTGGCGGTCGAACCGGAGCACGCCGACGAGGTGCCGAGCAACGTCTCGGGCCAGCTGCTGCCGCAGACCCTGTTCGGCGAGCGCTACGTCTCCTTGCAGCTGCCGCAGCAGGCCTCCACCGACCCGCTGCACAGCGGCCAGACCATCCGGCAGGACATCAGCCCCGCCGGGATCGAGCTGGAACGGGTGCTGTCCAACACGTTGCCGCTGCTGCAGGCGGTCCAGCCCGACGACCTCGCGGCCACGCTCAACGCCGTGAACCGGGCGCTGGACGGGCGCGGTGAGCAGATCGGGCAGACGATCACCCAGCTCAACGACTACCTGTCCGAACTGAACCCCTCGGTGCCGAAACTGCAGCAGAACCTCCGCGAACTCGTCGGTGTGGCGCGCACTTACGAGCAGGCGGCGCCGGACGTGGTGCAGGCGCTGGACAACTTCAGCACCACGGCGCGGACGGTCGTGGAGCAGAAGGAGAACCTCCAGGACCTGACCGGTCAGCTGACCACGACCTCGCAGGACGCCACGTCGTTCCTGCAGGAGAACGGCGACACGATGGTCCGCCTCGGCGACGAGGCGCGGCCGACGCTGGACGTGCTGTCCAAGTACTCCTCGCAGTTCCCGTGCTTCCTCGGCGAGATGGCCGACTACGTGCCGCGGATCCGCAAGGCCTTCGGCGAGGGCACCGACGAGCCCGGCCTGCACATCAAGCTGGAAGTCGTCCCGCACCGCGGCAAGTACGAGCCGAACCAGGACGAGCCGGAGTTCAACGACAAGCGCGGTCCGCGCTGCTACAACCTGGTGCCGCTGCCGGAGCCGATGCCCGAGTACCCGCCGGGCGGCCCGTTCAAGGACGGGTCGGAACCGCCGCCCCCGTCCAAGCCCATCCAGGACGGCGTGTACCCGCCGGGCGGTGTGGAGCCGTTCATCCCGCCGGGCGCGGAAGAGCAGGGCGCGTCCACGGCGCCGGCGAGCACCCAGCCCAGTTCCGCCGGCCTCGGCACGCAGAACTCGCCGCGGGAGGCCGAATGGATGTCCTCAGTGGTCGCGCCCAACCTCGGCCGGCCCGCCGGTGACGTGCCCGGGTGGAGCTCGCTGCTGGTCGGCCCGGTGCTGCGGGGAGCGGAGGTGAGCTACGAATGAACGGTCGTTCGATCGCCGCCCCGCTGACCAAGTTCCTCGTGTTCGTGCTGGTCACCCTGCTCGCCATGGGGGTGCTCGTGATGACCATCGCGAACCAGACCTTCGGCAGCTCGCAGAGCTACAGCGCGCGGTTCACCGACGTCACCGGGCTCAACGAGGGCGACGACATCCGCATCAGCGGGGTGAAGGTCGGTCAGGTCGACAGCATCGAGGTCGTCGACCGCCGCTACGCCGAAGTGGACTTCAGCGTGCACGAGCGCCGGCTGCCCGACTCGGTGACCGCGACGATGAAGTACCGGAACCTGGTGGGGCAGCGCTACATCGCGCTGGAGCAGGGCGCCGGTGACCCCAACCAGTACCTGCCGGCAGGTGCGACGATCCCGCTGCAGCGCACCAAACCCGCCCTCGACCTGACGGTGATGCTCGGCGGGTTCAAGCCGCTGTTCCGCGCGCTGTCGCCGGAGGACGTCAACAAGCTCTCGCACCAGATCATCCAGGTGCTGCAGGGCGAGGGCGGCACAGTGGAAAGCCTGCTGACGCACATCGCCTCGCTGACCACCGCGATCGCGAAGAAGGACCAGGTGGTCGGGCAGGTGATCGACAACCTCAACGGGGTGCTGGGCACGGTCAACCGCCGGGACGAGGAGCTTTCCGCGACGATCGGCCAGTTGCAGAAGCTCACCTCGGGCCTCGCGCAGGACCGGCAGTCCATCGGTGAGGCGGTCACGGCCATGGACGGGCTCACGAACACCACCGCCGACCTGGCCGAGCGCTCCCGCCCGGGCCTGAAGGAGAGCATCGGCGGACTCAAGGACACCGCGTCCAACCTCAACCAGCACGAGGAAACCACCGAGCGCGTGCTGCAGAACATGCCGGACAAGCTCAACACCCTCGGCAGGACCGCCTCCTACGGTTCGTGGTTCAACTTCTACCTGTGCCAGGCGGAAGGGACCGTCGGCGTGGGCGAGGCCGAGATCCCGCTGCCCGTGCTGCCGAATACCCAGCCGAGGTGCCAGCGATGAAGCCGTTCACGCAACGCAACCCGTTCACCATCGGCCTGGCCGGGCTGGTCGTGCTGGTGCTGGCTTTCCTGCTGGCCATGAACTTCGAGCGACTGCCGGTGGTCGGCGGCAAGTCGTACTCGGCCGAGTTCAGCGAAGCCGCCGGACTGGCCTCGGGCAACGAGGTCCGCGTCGCGGGCGTGCGCGTCGGCGAGGTCACCGATGTGGAGCTCGCCGGCGACCGGGTGCGGGTCGACTTCCGGGTCAGCGACACCTGGCTCGGCGACCGCACCGCTGCGGCGATCAAGGTCAAAACCCTGCTCGGGCAGAAGTTCCTGTCGCTGGACCCGAAGGGTTCGCGCGAGATGACCGCGGCGGATCCGATCCCGTTGCAGCGCACCATGGCCCCGTACGACGTCATGGAGGCGTTCAGCGACCTGTCCACCACAGTGGACAAAGTCGACACGGACCAGTTGGCGCGCAGCTTCCGCACCATGTCCGAGACGTTCGCCGGCACACCGGACGACGTCAGCGGCGCACTGGACGGCCTCACGCAGCTGTCGCAGACCATCGCCAAACGCGACGCGAAGCTCAAGGAACTGCTCAGCAACACCGAGCAGCTGTCGAAGACCGTCGCCGACCGCAACGCCGAGTTCGAGCGGCTGCTGCAGGACGGCAACCTGCTGCTGGAGGAGATCCGCAACCGGCGCGACTCGGTGCACTCGCTGCTGCAAGGCACGCGTGAGCTCTCGCAGCAGCTGAGCGCGCTGATCGACGAGAACAACGAGCAGATCGCCCCGGCGCTGGAGCAGCTCGACCGCGTGACGAAGATGCTGCAGCGCAACCAGGACAACCTGGACCGCAGCCTGGAGAAGTTCGCGCCGTTCACCCGCCTGTTCGCGAACGTGCTGGGCAACGGACGGTGGTTCGACACCTACATCTGCGGTTTGCTGCCGCCTGCCGTCGGTCCGATCAACGAGAAGGGCTGTCAACCATGAGCAGCGTGTCTCCGCGGCTGTCCAGGCCGGCGTGGGTGAGCCTGCTGGCGCTCGCCCTCGTCGTGCTGCTGGCGGCGACGGTGGCCGGGTGGTGGCTGTTCTTCGGCGCCACGCAGCGGAAAGTCACCGCCTACTTCGACGCGGCGATCGGTGTCTACCCGGGCGGCGACGTGCGCGTGCTCGGTGTCCCGATCGGGTCCATTTCGGACGTGACCCCGCAGGGCGAACGCGTGCGCGTGGAGATGGACATCGACCGGGACGTGGCGCTGCCGGCCGAGGCGAGTGCGGTCGTCGTGGCGCCCACCGTCGTCAGCGACCGGTACGTGCAGCTCGCGCCGACCTACTCGGGCGGGCCGGAGCTCTCGGATGGCGCGGTGATCCCGCCCGAGCGCACGGCGACACCGGTGGAGCTCGACCAGGTCTACAACAGCCTCAACGAGATCACGAAGACGCTCGGGCCCGAAGGCGCGAACTCGCAGGGGGACCTGAGCAAGCTGCTGGACACCGCCGCGGAGAACCTGGACGGCAACGGACGCAAACTCGCCACGACGCTGCGGCACCTCGGCGAGCTGGGCGGAACGTTGCAGGGCAGCAGCGAGGAGTTGTTCGCCACCGTCGACAACCTGCAGAAGTTCAGTTCCATGCTGCGCGCCAACGACGACCAGGTGCGGCGATTCAACTCGCAACTGCAGGAGGTCGGCTCGTTGCTGGCCGACGAGCGGAACAACCTCACGGCCTCCATGGCGGAGCTGACGATCGCGCTGGAGAAGGTCGACTCGTTCCTCAAGAACAACCGCGAACACCTCAAGTCCAATGTGGACCAGTTGAACGCGGTGGCGAAGACGCTAGTCGAACAGCGCGCCGCGCTGGACGAGTCGCTGACCAACGCCCCGCTGGCGCTGAACAACCTCACGAACTCCTACAACGGCGCCTCCGGAACGCTGGACACGCGTGCGGTGATCAACGAGCTCAACCAGCCTCCGCTGGCGGCGGTGTGCAAGCTGCTCAGCCAACGTGCCCCGGCCGACGTGCCGGGACAGGTGTCGCAGCAGTGCGACGCACTGGCCGGCCGGGGTGACACCCGCAAACCCGAAGGCACGCCCGCCGAGATCATCAATTCCGCGCAGAACGGTGAGCTGCCGCCGCTGCCGCTGCTCGGCGGAGCGCAGAACGGGCAGAGCTCCGGAGGTGGCCGATGAGCGCGCACTTCCCGCGAACCGAAGCCCGCACGAGCGCCGGTGGCGGACGCCGCCTCCGGATGATCGGTGTCCTGCTGCTGGTGATGACCGTGTTCGGCGGCTGCGGATTCCGCGGCGTCTACGAGATGCCGCTGCCCGGCGGCGCGGACCTGGGCGATGACCCGTACGAGGTGCGGATCCAGTTCCGGGACGTGCTCGACCTCGTGCCGAACTCGGGTGTGCGCGTGAACAACGTGCCCGTCGGCCGCGTGTCGGACATCAGGCTGGCCGAGGATTCGTGGCTGGCCGAAGTCACGGTGCAGCTCAACGGCGATGTGGACCTGCCGGCCAACGCCGTAGCCCAGCTGCGGCAGTCCAGCCTGCTCGGGGAGAAGTACGTCGACCTGAGCGCCCCGGCGAAACCGGAAGCACCGCGGGGCGAACTCCGCGGCGGTGCGCTCGTCCCGGTCGAACGCACCGACCGCAGCCCCGAGGTGGAGGAAGTGCTGGGCGCGCTGTCCATGCTGCTCAACGGCGGCGGAGTGGCTCAGCTGCAGAACATCACCCGCGAACTCAACACCGCGCTGGACGGGCGGGAAGCCGACGCGCGGGAACTGCTGAACAACATCGACGAGCTGGTCACCCGGCTGGATGCCCAGCGCGACGACATCACGCGGGCGCTGGACAGCGTCAACCGGCTCAGCGCCGAGCTCAACGCGCAGCGCCAGAGCATCGACAAGGCGCTCACCGAGATCGAACCGGGCCTGCGCGTGCTCAACCAGCAGCGCGAGCAGCTGACGACCATGCTGCGCTCGCTCGACGAACTGTCCGGAGTGGCCACCGATGTGGTCGAGCGGGGCGGTGACGACCTGGTGCACAACCTCAACCAGCTCGCTCCGACCGTGCGGAAGCTCGCCGAATCCGGCAGTGCCCTGCCGAAGTCCTTCGAGGTGTTGGCCACCTTCCCGTTCCCGGACAACGCCGTCGAAGGGATCAAGGGAAGCGACTACGTGAACCTGTACGCGGACGCGGACCTCAACCTCACCCGCATCATGAACAACCTGGGGCGCTCGCAGCAGCCGTTGCTGCGCACGCCCGACCTGCCCCTGCCGCTGGGGCAGCGGCCAGGAGACCCGCCGGTGGGGCAGTCCGAACAGGACGGAGGCGGGCAGACCCCGACGCGGCCCGCCCCGACGCCGAGCGACCAGCCGCCGAGCGACCAGCCGCAGCCCTCGGAGCAACCCGAGGACGGCGGTGACGGCGGGAACGACGACGGCGGCCTGCTCGGTGGGCTCTTCGGAGGTAACTGATGCTGACGCGCAAAGTCCGCCTGCGAGTGCTCGCGTTCGTGATCATCGCCCTGCTCGGCGTGGGCTACACCGGCTTCACCTACGCCGGCCTGGACAAGGCCCTGTGGGCGCGCGGTTATGACGTGACCGTGAAACTCGCCAGCACCGGCGGAATCTTCGAGAACGCGGAAGTCACCTACCGCGGTGTGCCCGTCGGGCGGGTCGGCGAGCTGCGCCTGAGCCGGGAGGGCATCGCCGTGCCGCTGAACATCGAGTCGGACGCGCCGCGCATCCCGCGCGACGTGCGGGCCGTGGTGGCCAACCGCTCGGCCGTCGGCGAGCAGTACGTCGACCTGCGACCGCAGACCGACCGGGGGCCGTACCTCTCCGACGGGGCGGTGATCGAGGAGAAGCGCACCAGCACACCGCTGCCGGTGCAGAACCTGATGATGAACCTGAACTCGTTCGCCGAGTCGGTTCCGCAGGACTCGCTGCGCACCGTGGTCTCCGAGCTCGGCACCGCCTTCCGCGGGAACGGCCAGCACTTGCAGACCGTTTTGGACACCACCAGCGAGTTCACCGCCGAGGCGCAGCAGCACCTGCCGCAGACGAAGCAGCTGCTCGATGACGGCCAGACCGTGCTGGCCACGCAGAACGAGCAGGCCCCGGCGATCAAGTCGTTCAGCAGTGACCTCGAGGCGTTGACGGCCGAGCTGAAGGAGTCCGATCCGGACCTTCGGGGTCTGGTGGAGCAATCCCCCGAAACCGCCCGCCAAGTCAGCGGATTCCTCGACGAGCAGGAACAACTCGGCCCGCTGATGCGAAATCTGACCGGTACGTCCGAGGTGCTGGCGAACAACAACGACGGCATCGAGCAGATCATGACGCTGTACCCGGCGATCGTGGCGGCTTCCAACAGCGTCGTACCAGGTGACGGCAAAGCGCACTTCGGACTTGCGCTCAACGTCTTCGATCCGTTGCCATGCACGGCCGGATACGAGGAGACTCCGAAACGCGCCGGCGACGAGATGGCGCCGCTGCCGCTGAACACCGAGGCGCACTGCGCCGAACCGCGGGGAAGCGACACGTCGGTGCGCGGGGCGCAGAACGCGCCGTGAGGCACAGCACGAGACACGACACCAGGTCGTTGATGGGAGTGGTCATGTCCGGCGAGAATTCCGCGCCGCGCCGGCGAACCGGGGCGCTGGTGGTGACGTCGCTGTGCGGACTCAGCCTGGTGGCCTGCGCGGGCACCGGAATCGCGTGGGCCGTCAGCGCTCACGACTCCGAAGTGCAGCGCGCACAAGTGCGCGACGAAGCTCTGCAGGCGGGGCAAGCGGCGGTGGCGAACTTCAACAGCCTCGACCACCGGAAGCTCCAGCAGGGCTTGGACCGCTGGGAGCAGAGCTCCACCGGTGCGTTGCACCAGGAAGTCCAGCAGGGGCGGCAGCAGTACGCCGAGCAGATCAAGCAGCGCAAGAGCATCACCGAGGCGAAGGTCCTCGACGCGGGGCTGACCGAGCTCGACGAGCAGTCCGGCAAGGCCAGGATGATCACGGTGGTGCAGGTGACGGTGCGGGCGGAGAGACAGCAGCCGAGCACGCAGCGGCACCGCTACGCGGCGCAGCTCAGCCGCGACGGCGAGGACTGGAAACTCGCCCGGATCTCCCAGGTGCCCAACGGGGCCCAGGAACCGAACGAGTCCCAGCAGAACGGCGGGCAGCAGAACGGCGGGCAGCAGAACGGCGGGCAGCAGAACGGTTCCGGGGGCGGATCCGGCCAGGGACCGGGCGCGTCCGGGCAGTGACGCGCCGCAGCACCTCGACCAACCGCGCAAGGAGCGAACGCAGTGTCCACGAACCGTCACAACCGTCCGCGCGGCTCCGCCGCCCGCCGCGTCGCCGGGACGCGGAACCGGCCCGCTGCGGACGACGCGCCCAGCGGCGCGAACACCACCGAGCACCCGGACGCCGGCAGTTCCGGCTCGGCCGCCGAGGAGTCGGCGGCTCAGGTCGGTGCGGGCGGTGCCGAAGCGGCACCGGAACCGCACTCGGAGGGGAGGGACGAGAACTCCTCCGGGGGTGCTGCTGACGGCACCGCCACTGATGAGGCTGCCACCGACGGCACCGCTAACGGTGGCATCGCCACCGGTGGCACCGCTACTGGTGGTGCCGCCACCGGGAATGCCGCTGCTGAGGGGGATGTCGCTGCTGAGGAGGGCGTCGCGGCCGGCTCCGGCGGAGCCGGGACGCCCGGAGCGGAGGCCGGTGCTGCCGCCGAGACGAGCAGCGCCACCGGCGCAGGCAGCGCAGGCAGCGCGGACAGCTCGGGCATCTCGGGCAGCTCGGGCGCGGACGGGGCCGCCGTCGGTTCCGGCGGATCCGACGGGGCCGGAAGAACGGAGGAAACCGCTGCCGGAACCGGCCGGCGGTTGGGCTCGGCCTCGGCCAAGCGGCGCAGCGTCCGCGCGGCGCGCCGCGGGACCGCGGGCCAGCACCGCAAACCGGAGTCCGAATCCGAGGGTGCGGGCACCGCTGAAGAACCCGCCCGCGCGGGCCGGCTCGCACGGGTGCGTGCGCGTCCCGTTCCCGTGCTCGCCGTGGTGACGGTGCTCGCCCTGGCATTCGCCGGCTGGTTCGGCTACGAGACCTACTCGCTGCGCTACAGCGGTGCCGCGGCCAACGCGGCGCTCACCGACGGTGCGGCCACCAGCGAGGTCAACGGGCAGATCACCAGCGCGGTGGAGAAGGTCCTCTCCTACGACCACAACAACGTCCAGGCCTCCGAGAAGGCTGCCGACCAGTTGCTCACCGGGTCCGCCGTGGACACGTACAACCAGCTGTTCGGCGTGGTCAAGGAGCAGGCCCCGAAGCAGCAGCTGGTGGTCACCACGAGCGTGCGGGAAAGCGCGGTGACACGTCTGGAAGGCGATCAGGCCGAAGTGCTCGTGTTCGTGGACCAGCGGTCGATGCGCGCCGAAACCGGGCAGAGCAACTCGGCGCCGGCCCAACTCAGCATCGGCGCGCACCGCGAAGGCGACACGTGGAAGATCAACCGCATCACCCTGCGCTGATCCGGTTCCCGCCGCGCTGGTCCGGCGTGCCGGGCGGGGTCCGTCGCCGGCCCCGCCCGGCACGCCCGCGCGGCCGCCTCACGTGCGCGCCAGGCGGTCGCTGATGAGCCGGTTCAGGCTGATGCCCTCCTCGGCCGCTTCGGCCGCCAGCCTGCGGTGCAGCGTCTTCGGGATGCGCACGTTGAACCGCCCCGAGAAGTGCTGGTCCGACAGCGGAACGGGCACCCGCTCACCTCCGCCGAGGAGGTCGGCCACGGCCTCGGCGGCGAGCTGCTCCATTCCGGCCAGCGCGTCCTGCGGCGTCACCGCGAGCCAGGACAGGGAAGGCAGTTCCAGGCAGGTCGCCACGTATTCGCCGTCCTCCGCGGACCAGGACACGCGGTAGGTGTAGTGTTCCGAGTTCACGTGCTGTGTCGTCATCGCTGCTGTCACTGCCGCCCCTCCAAACGGTCGATGGCCTTGAGGTGGACGCCGCATCGCGCTCACGATCGCGTCGATCTTGGCCACGCTACTGATGGTACCATTACTGGTGCCACTGCGCTAAGTAGGGCGTTCTGCGGTTTTGCGCGGAGTGGATCTGCACGCTGCTGGGCGTTGCGCACTCAGGTGTTTGCAAGTCCTTCCACCCGGCCACGGCCTCGGCGGCGAGCTGCTGCGGAACCGCGCCTACGGTCCGACGTGGACGAACGGGGCCCACTGGCTGGGCGCGTCCGGGTGCTCGTCGCGCAGGCGGCGGGACGCATCGTGCAGGGCGTAACTCGCGTGGTCCAGCTCGCCGCCGACGACCTCGCCGTACACGCCCTCCAACGCGGTGCACGCGTTGCGCTCCGCGGCCTCCCACAGCGATCCGAGCACGTGCGCGTACCCGGCGAAACCCAGGATCGCGGGCAGGCACACGGCCGCGGGGGACGGGACTTCCGCAGCGGTGGCGCAGTGGCCGAGCACGCACAGCTCGGCGGCTTCCAGCCGCACCTGTCCGATCTCCACGACGCCGAGCGAGGCCTCCGGTTCGCGGGAGAGCACCGATGCCGCCGCGGGCCGGCTCGGATACGCCGCGCTCCGCTCGCACACGTGCACCCAGCCGGCGCGCGGCAGCCGGCGCAGCACCTCGTCGGTGGAGGCGTCCGCGCCGAGCACCTCGGCCCCGGGCCAGTAGCGCGCGACCACCTGGTTGCGCGGCGGCAGTTCGCGCGCGGGGCCGCCGGCCGAGCCGGCCGCGACCAGCGCCGAGGTCTCCGCGGGCTGCTGTCCGCGGGTGCGTCGCAACGCGCCCAGCGTCGGCACGTACGAGGACACCACGCACTCCAGCGCGCTCGTGCCGTCCGCCGCGGTCGCCGCGTGCAGCGGCAGGTGCGCGGTGGAGCCGTGGGTGCACCACCACACGCGCGGCCAGCGCTGCCCGGAGCCGGGGCTGCGGTGATAGCCCATGCGTTCCAGCACGGGCCGCACCAGCTGCTCCCAGCTCCAGTGCAGGCATTCGCCCAGCCGCTGCTCGTCGCGGCGCAGGGCGGCGTCCAGCGCGGTGTGCGCCTGTTCGGTGACCGCCTCCGGCGACGCCCCGGGCAGCGGCACGGTCACCAGCCGACCGCCGAACACGATCAGCGCGTCCGAGCGGTACCGGCTGATGTTGGGCAGCACGATCGCGCCGTAGTCGGCCCCGGCCTGCGCGGCCGTGGTGGCCAGTTCGTCGAACGGGGCCGGGCGGAGGTGCTCGCTGTCGACGGTGCGGATGCGGCCGAGCAGCTCGTGCCAGGCGTCGGCGCTGCGCGTGCGGTCGTCGACGGGGGTGAGCACCGGTTCGGCGGTGGGGCGGTCGAGCAGGCGGCGCAGGCGCACCGCCTCGTCGGCGAGTTCGGGCTTTCCCCGGTGCAGCGCACCGAGTTCGCCGCCGGTCGGCAGGAAATCGGTGAGCACCGCGGTGCGCCCGTGCTCGAGCAGTTCGACGGCCCGCTGCGGCAGTCCGGCCTCGATCGTGCACGCCACGGCGTCGGCGGTGAGCAGAGCCCAGTCCCGCTGCACCTCGGGGGACGCGACGACGCGCTTGCCGCGCGGCACCAGCGGGAGCAGCTGCACCGCCTGGGAGAACGACTCGGCGGCATCGGACCAGCGTTGGGCGTCGGCGGCCAAGCGGGCCGCCGTCTCGGCCGCGCGCAGGCGCTGATCGGCCGGGGCGGTGGACTGCTCGGCGGCTTCGGTGAGGACCTTGCGCGCCCACCGGTAGTTTCGCCGCCGCCCGGAGCGCCGGTGCAGTTCGCGGAGGGCTTCGCCGAGCCGGAGGGCGACGTCGGCGCGCGCGGGCATGCCGTCGGGGATCCCGCCGAGGCCCTGGGCGAGGCGCTGGATCGCCCCGTCGAGATCGCCCTCGCGCCGGGTGAGCCGGTAGCGCCGCAGCGAGAGCTCACCGCGCACCGCGGTGTTCTGCGCGGCGACCGGGCTCGCGCCGTACCCCTCCGCGATCGTGTCCACCGCGAGGTGGCCGGCGACCTCGGCGGCGCGGTCCAGATCGGCCGTGCCGCCGGAGTGCTCGTGCCGGGTGACGAGGCTGCGGATGAGGGACAGCCGCACCGGGTCCGCCGCGGCGTCCGCGACGTGCCGCAGTGCTTCCTCCCCGGCGGTGACGGCGGTGTCCAGCGCGGCCGCGTCGGGTTGCTGCGCGTGCTGGCGGCGCGCCAGCGCGCCGTAGAGCGCGAGCACCGCCACCCGGTACGGGTCGTCGCCGCGCATGGTGTGCGCGGCGGAGGCGAGCGGGCGCAGCACCTGCTGCAGGAGTTGCGGTTCGCCCGTGGCGTCGACGTGGTCGAGAGCGCATTCGGCGAGGTGGCGTGCGGCCCTGCCGAGCAGGGGACCGCCCTCCGCGACGGCGGCCACCACGCCGAGGAGTTCGACGACGGCCGTGTGCAGGTCGGCCACGTCGCCGCTGACGTGGAAGCGCAACCGCAGCGCGCTGGCGAGGTAGCACTGCGCCCGGTGCCGCCCGGTTCCCTCGGGCAGGCTGCTCGCCCCGGTGCGCAGGTGGTGCACGCTCTCGTCCAGCGCCGCCGGGTCGCCGCTGCGCTGGGCGCGCCGGGTGAGTGCCGCGCCCAGGTTGACCAGCAGTTCCGGCGCCTCGCCCTCCGGGGCGTTGCGCGCGGCTTCCCGGAAGGCGTCGATGGACTCCTCGTCGGCGCCGTTGTCGCTGGCCACGCGGGCGTGCGTGCGCAGGCTGGTCGCCAGGCGCACCGCTGCCACGTGCCGCCGCGGATCACCGCGCGGGGTCAGCCGGGCGGTTTCCCGGGCGTGGGCCGCGGCCTGCGCGCTCGACTCCGCGCTGCGGCTGCGCGTGGCGTGCTCGATCAGCGCCAGCACGAGGTTGTTGCGGTAGAGCAGCAGGTCCTCGTCGGTGCGCGGGGCCGCGGTGACCGCCGAGCGGTAGTAGGCGATCGCGTCTTCCAGGTCGGCGACGTCCGCGCTGGTGGCGAAGGTGAGCTGGGCGGCGGTGCCGAGGTTGTTGAGCACCGAGGCGCGGGCCGGGTCGTGCTCGGCGAGCACGCCGGCGGTTGCGCGGAAGACCTCGGTCACCCAGGGCAGCGCGCTGAAGTCGCGCGTGCTGACGATCCGGTTCATCGCCGCGAGGGCGTCGGCGTAGCGCTGCTCGGGGGTGCGCCGCGGGTTCTCACCGGTCGTGGCCACCGGTGGCCGGTTGTCGGGTTGCCCGGCCCCGGGAGCGGGGGCCGTCCCGGTGCCGCGCGGTGCGGAGGCCGCGGGGTCCGCTGCCGGGGCCGCGGCCGGTGGAGTCGGTTCCGGCGGGGCGGGTTCGGGCGGCGTGGGCTCGGGCGGCGGAGTGCCGTCGACGTGTTCGCGGGAGAACCAACCGGGCGCGGAGCGCGTCTGCTCGGAGCGGACCTCGTGCCGCCCGCCGGACGAGCTCGCCGGTCTGGCGTCGTCGCTCATGGGTCGGTACTCCTGTGCACTGCGGTTACCGGCTGCGTCGCTCCCCCGACTGAACGACGGGTACACGCTACCGGGATGCGTCCCGTTTGTGGTGCCTTGTGCAGCAACCCGCACCGCGCCCCCTCCGAGCGCCCCGTCCGAGGAGCGGGACGCTGCGCGCGAACGCGGTGGTGCACCGGTTCCGGCGCGGGCGCTGCTGCAGCTGCGGTGACCGGAATCACTCCGCTCGGGCGGGCCGGGACCGCTCCGCTCGGGCGGGCCGGGGTCACTCCGCTCGGGCGGGCCGGGACCGCTCCGCTCGGGCGGGCCGGGGTCACTCCGCTCGGGCGGGAATGCCGCGAGGGCGGGAGGTGTTGCAAGAGTGCCGCACCGGCAACTGCTCCGTTGCCCCGATGGCGTGAAGCCCGATGTGGGGCACGCCATATGCGGTCCGATGTGTCCGGTTTTCGCGGCAGGGTCACCGCGGGGCGCGGCGGCGGTCGCGGCCGCCCGCGGCGGGCGTGCGCGCTGCCGGTGACAACCGAATGACCAGCGAATCCGTCGTGATCAGTCGAGCGGGGCAGCGACCGTGTCGTGCGCCACGAGGGTGATCGATGCGCGCTCCCTTGACTGTGGGCGGTCGCGGGTTCACTCTGGATTCGAAGCGAGCACCCCCGTCGCACTTTGCCGGGGGCCTCGACAGCTGCCGTCGTTCCGGCTAGACTGCTACGTTGCGCTGCCCTCTTTCCGTATGCCCGTGAAGGGCTCCTAGGATCGTGGGCGCCATTGCACCCTTGACAGCCGTGTTAGCGATCATGTTCCGTGCATCGGCCTCGATGCCGCGCCGTTCCCAGGTGCCGGGCACCGGCCGCCGGTGCTGCGCATCCCCGATGCATCATCCATCGCTGACGCGGTTGCAGCCAGTTCAGAGTCCCGGAAGGACGCATCTTGGCAGTCTCCCGCGCGACCAAGGTCTCTGCAGCTTCCAACTTCACGTCGGAGATCCCTGGGGCACCCAGGCGGGTCTCGTTCGCGAACATTCACGAGCCGTTGAGCGTGCCGAATCTGCTCGACCTGCAGGTCCAGTCCTTCGAATGGCTCGTCGGTGACGAGTCCTGGTTCCAGCGCCGGGTCGATGCCGGCGAGGAGAACCCCCAGGGCGGACTCGAGGAGGTCCTCAACGAGATCTCCCCGGTCGAGGACTTCTCCGGCTCGATGTCGCTGTCCTTCTCCGATCCGCGCTTCGACGAGGTCAAGGCGACCGTCGAGGAGTGCAAGGACAAGGACATGACGTACTCGGCGCCGCTGTTCGTCACCGCCGAGTTCACCAACCACACCACTGGCGAGATCAAGAGCCAGACGGTCTTCATGGGCGACTTCCCGGTGATGACCAGCACGGGGACGTTCATCATCAACGGCACCGAGCGGGTGGTCGTCTCCCAGGTCGTGCGCTCCCCGGGGGTGTACTTCGACCAGTCGGTGGACAAGTCCACGGACAAGGACATCTACGGGGTGAAGATCATCCCCAGCCGCGGTGCGTGGCTCGAGTTCGACGTGGACAAGCGCGACACCGTCGGTGTGCGCATCGACCGCAAGCGCCGCCAGCCGGTCACCGTGCTGCTGAAGGCGCTGGGGTGGAGCGACGAGGCCATCCGCGAGCGGTTCAGCTTCTCCGAAACGCTGCTGGCGACCCTGGAGAAGGACCAGACGGCCGGCCAGGACGAGGCGCTGCTGGACATCTACCGCAAGCTGCGCCCCGGCGAGCCGCCGACGAAGGAGAGCGCGCAGACCCTGCTGGAGAACCTCTTCTTCAAGGAGAAGCGCTACGACCTGGCCCGAGTCGGCCGCTACAAGCTCAACAAGAAGATGGGGCTCGAGCTGCCCTACGAGACCGGTGTCCTGTCGGAGGAGGACATCGTCACCGCCATCGAGTACCTGGTGCGGCTGCACGCGGGCGAGACCTCGATGAACGCGCACGGCGGAGCCGCGGAGGACTCCGCTGAGCAGGCCACCGTCCCGGTCGAGGTGGACGACATCGACCACTTCGGCAACCGGCGGCTGCGCACGGTCGGTGAGCTCATCCAGAACCAGGTGCGCGTGGGGCTCTCGCGCATGGAGCGGGTCGTCCGCGAGCGGATGACCACGCAGGACGTCGAGGCGATCACGCCGCAGACGCTCATCAACATCCGCCCGGTCTCCGCGGCGATCCGGGAGTTCTTCGGAACCTCCCAGCTGTCCCAGTTCATGGACCAGACCAACCCGGTGGCGGGGCTGACGCACAAGCGGCGGCTCAACGCGCTCGGTCCGGGCGGTCTGTCCCGCGAGCGGGCGGGCATGGAGGTCCGCGACGTCCACCCGTCGCACTACGGCCGGATGTGCCCGATCGAGACGCCGGAGGGCCCGAACATCGGCCTCATCGGCTCGCTGGCCACCTTCGGCCGGGTGAACCCGTTCGGCTTCATCGAGACGCCCTACCGCAAGGTCGTCGAGGGCCGGGTCACCACCGAGATCGAGTACCTCACCGCCGACGAGGAGGACCGGCACGTCAAGGCGCAGGCCAACGCGCCGATCGACGCCGACGGCAACTTCGAGGAGGAGCGGGTGCTGGGTCGGCGCAAGGGCGGCGAGGTCGAGCTGCTCGCGCCGACCGAGATCGACTACATGGACGTCTCGCCGCGGCAGATGGTCTCGGCCGCCACGGCGATGATCCCGTTCCTGGAGAACGACGACGCCAACCGCGCGCTCATGGGCGCGAACATGCAGCGCCAGGCCGTGCCGCTGCTGAAGTCCGACTCGCCGCTGGTCGGCACGGGCATGGAGCTGCGCGCCGCCTACGACACCGGTGAGGTCATCCACGCGGAGAAGGCCGGCGTGGTCGAGGAGCTCAGCGCCGACTACATCACCGTGATGGCCGATGACGGCACGCGCCGGACCTACGGGATGTCCAAGTTCAACCGGTCCAACGCCGGCACCTGCTTCAACCAGAAGCCGGTGATCAACGAGGGCGACCGCGTCGAGGCCGGGCACATCCTCGCGGACGGCCCGTGCACCGAGCAGGGCGAGATGTCGCTGGGCAAGAACCTGCTCACGGCGATCATGCCCTGGGAGGGGCACAACTACGAGGACGCGATCGTCATCTCCCAGCGCCTCGTGCAGGACGACGACCTCACCTCGGTGCACATCGAGGAGCACGAGGTCGACGCCCGCGACACCAAGCTCGGCGCGGAGGAGATCACCCGGGACATCCCGAACGTCTCCGACGACGTGCTGGCCGACCTCGACGAGCGCGGCATCATCCGCATCGGTGCCGAGGTGCAGGGCGGCGACATCCTCGTCGGCAAGGTCACGCCGAAGGGCGAGACCGAGCTGACCCCGGAGGAGCGGCTGCTGCGCGCGATCTTCGGCGAGAAGGCGCGGGAGGTCCGCGACACCTCGCTGAAGGTGCCGCACGGCGAGACCGGCAAGGTCATCGGCGTCCGCGTGTTCAACCGCGAGGACGAGGACGAGCTGCCCGCGGGCGTGAACCAGCTCGTGCGGGTCTACGTCGCGCAGAAGCGCAAGATCCAGGACGGCGACAAGCTCGCCGGCCGGCACGGCAACAAGGGCGTCATCGGCAAGATCCTGCCGGAGGAGGACATGCCGTTCATGGAGGACGGCACCCCGGTGGACATCGTGCTGAACACGCACGGCGTGCCGCGGCGGATGAACATCGGCCAGGTCCTGGAGAGCCACCTCGGCTGGATCGCCAAGCAGGGCTGGTCGATCGAGGGCGAACCGGACTGGGCGCGGCGGTTGCCGGAGGAGCTCTACGACGTGGAGCCCGACACGAACACCGCGAGCCCGGTGTTCGACGGTGCCCGGGAGGAGGAGATCACGGGTCTGCTCGGCTCCACCAAGCCGAACCGCGACGGGCAGCAGCTCGTCAAGGGCGACGGCAAGGCCACGTTGTTCGACGGCCGCAGCGGTGAGCCGTACCCGCACCCCATTTCGGTCGGGTACATGTACATCCTCAAGCTGACGCACATGGTGGACGACAAGATCCACGCGCGGTCCACCGGTCCGTACTCGATGATCACGCAGCAGCCGTTGGGCGGTAAGGCCCAGTTCGGTGGCCAGCGCTTCGGTGAGATGGAGTGCTGGGCGATGCAGGCCTACGGCGCCGCCTACTCGCTGCAGGAGCTGCTGACGATCAAGTCCGACGACGTGGTCGGCCGGGTGAAGGTCTACGAAGCCGTCGTCAAGGGCGAGAACATCCCCGAACCCGGTATTCCGGAGTCGTTCAAGGTGCTTCTCAAGGAGCTCCAGTCGCTGTGCCTGAACGTCGAGGTGCTCTCCAGCGACGGTGCTTCCGTGGAGATGCGCGAGGGCGAGGACGAGGACTTGGAGCGTGCCGCCGCGAACCTCGGCATCAACCTGTCCAAGAACGAGTCGCTGTCGGTCGACGACGTCGCGCACTGACGACCTCGCCGCCGGCCCGCGGTGACGCCGCGGGCCGGCGCCCGACCCAACCTGGCAGGACTGCCGCCGCGGCGGCAGAACTTTCGATCAAGGGAGAAGAGCCGACGTGCTGGACGTCAACTTCTTCGACGAACTCCGCATCGGCCTCGCCACGGCCGACGACATCCGCCAGTGGTCGTATGGCGAGGTGAAAAAGCCCGAGACGATCAACTACCGCACGCTCAAGCCGGAGAAGGACGGCTTGTTCTGCGAGAAGATCTTCGGACCCACCCGCGACTGGGAGTGCTACTGCGGCAAGTACAAGCGGGTCCGCTTCAAGGGCATCATCTGCGAGCGGTGCGGTGTCGAAGTCACGCGCGCCAAGGTGCGGCGTGAACGGATGGGGCACATCGAGCTGGCCGCTGCCGTGACGCACATCTGGTACTTCAAGGGCGTGCCGAGCCGGCTGGGCTACCTGCTCGACCTGGCCCCCAAGGATCTCGAGAAGATCATCTACTTCGCCTCCTACGTGATCACCTCGGTGAACACGGAGATGCGGCACAACGACCTGCCGACGCTGGAGAGCGAGATCGGCGTCGAGCGCAAGCGCATCGCCGACGACCGGGACTCCGAGCTCGAGCAGCGCGCGCAGAAGCTCGAGACCGACCTGGCCCAGCTGGAGCAGGAAGGCGCCAAGAGCGACGCCCGCCGCAAGGTCAAGGAGGCCGGCGAGCGGGAGATGAAGCAGATCCGCGAGCGCACCCAGCGCGAGCTGGACAAGCTCGAGGAGCTGTGGGAAACCTTCACCAAGCTGGAGCCGCGGCAGTTGATCTCGGACGAGACGCTGTTCCGCGAGCTGTACGACCGCTACGGCGAGTACTTCACCGGCGGCATGGGTGCCGAGGCGATCCAGGGGCTGCTGCAGAACTTCGACATCAACGCCGAGGCCGAGGGCCTGCGCGAGACCATCCGCACCGGCAAGGGGCAGAAGAAGCTCCGCGCGCTCAAGCGCCTCAAGGTCGTCGCCGCGTTCCAGAACACCGGCAACGACCCGGCCGGCATGGTGCTCGGTGCGATCCCGGTGATCCCGCCGGACCTGCGCCCGATGGTCCAGCTGGACGGCGGCCGCTTCGCGACCTCCGACCTCAACGACCTGTACCGCCGGGTGATCAACCGGAACAACCGGCTCAAGCGGCTGATCGACCTCGGTGCGCCCGAGATCATCGTCAGCAACGAGAAACGGATGCTGCAGGAGTCCGTCGACGCGCTGTTCGACAACGGCCGGCGCGGACGTCCGGTCACCGGCCCCGGCAACCGCCCGCTCAAGTCGCTGTCCGACCTGCTCAAGGGCAAGCAGGGCCGCTTCCGGCAGAACCTGCTCGGCAAGCGCGTCGACTACTCCGGCCGTTCCGTCATCGTGATCGGTCCGCAGCTGAAGCTGCACCAGTGCGGTCTGCCGAAGGAGATGGCGGTCGAGCTGTTCAAGCCGTTCGTCATGAAGCGGCTGGTCGACCTCAACCACGCGCAGAACATCAAGTCCGCCAAGCGGATGGTGGAGCGGCAGCGGCCGCAGGTCTGGGACGTGCTGGAAGAGGTCATCGCCGAGCACCCGGTGCTGCTCAACCGCGCTCCGACGCTGCACCGGCTGGGCATCCAGGCCTTCGAGCCGCAGCTGGTGGAAGGCAAGGCGATCCAGCTGCACCCGCTGGTCTGCGAGGCGTTCAACGCCGACTTCGACGGCGACCAGATGGCCGTGCACCTGCCGCTGTCGTCGGAGGCGCAGGCCGAGGCCCGGGTGCTGATGCTGGCCAGCAACAACATCCTCTCGCCGGCCTCCGGCCGTCCGCTGGCCATGCCGCGGCTGGACATGGCCACGGGCCTGTACTACCTGAGCCGGCAGAAGGACGGCGCCACCGGTGAAGGCCGGGCGTTCTCGTCCGTCGGCGAGGCGGTCATGGCCTACGACCGCAGGGAGCTGGACCTGCAGGCCCAGGTCACCATCCGGCTGCGCGACGTCGTCCCGACGCGGGGACAGGAGCCGGAGGACTGGGAGCCCGGTCAGCCCTGGAACGCCACCACGACGCTGGGTCGCGTGTGGTTCAACGAGCAGCTGCCCGAGGACTACCCGTACGTCAACGAGCTGCTGCCGAAGAAGAAGCAGGGCGCGATCGTCAACGATCTCGCCGAGCGGTACCCGATGGTGACCGTGTCGCAGACCCTGGACAAGCTCAAGGACGCGGGCTTCCGCTGGGCCACGCAGTCCGGGGTGACCATCGCGATCTCCGACGTGATCGTGCCGCCGAACAAGACCGAGATCCTGGACGGCTACGAGTCCAAGGCCGACCAGGTGGAGAAGCGCTACCGCCGTGGTGCCCTGTCCCACCAGGAGCGCAACGACGAGTTGGTCAAGGTCTGGAACGCCGCCCGCGACGAGGTCGCGGAGGCCATGGAGAACAACTTCCCGGACGACAACTCGATCAGCATGATCGTGAAGTCCGGGGCCGCCGGCAACATGACGCAGGTGGCCCAGCTGGCGGGCATGCGCGGCCTGGTGTCCAACCCGAAGGGTGAGTACATCCCGCGGCCGATCAAGGCGAACTACCGCGAGGGCCTGTCGGTGCTGGAGTACTTCATCTCCAACCACGGTGCGCGCAAGGGTCTCGCCGACACCGCGCTGCGCACCGCCGACTCCGGTTACCTCACCCGGCGCCTGGTCGACGTCTCGCAGGACGTCATCGTCCGCGAGCACGACTGCCACACCGACCGGGGAATCCGGATGCCGATCGCGCAGCGGCAGTACGACGGCACGCTGCTGCGGCACCCGAACGTGGAAACCAGCGTGTACGCCCGGACCACGGCCGCGGACATCACCGACGCCGACGGCAACGCCGTCATCGCCGAGGGCACGGACATCGGCGACCCGGCGATCGAGAAGCTCGTCAACGCCGGTGTCACCGAGGTGCGGATCCGCAGCGTGCTCAGCTGCGAGTCGGAGAACGGCGTCTGCGCGATCTGCTACGGCCGGTCGCTGGCCACCGGCAAGCTGGTCGACGTGGGCGAGGCCGTCGGCATCGTCGCGGCGCAGTCCATCGGTGAGCCGGGTACGCAGCTGACGATGCGCACCTTCCACCAGGGCGGTGTCGCCAGCGAGGACATCACCACCGGGCTGCCGCGCGTGCAGGAGCTGTTCGAGGCCCGGGTCCCGCGGGGCAAGGCGCCGATCGCCGACGCGCCGGGACGCATCCGGATCGAGGACAACGAGCGCAGCTGGAAGATCACCATCACGCCGGACGACGGCGGCGAGGAGATCGTCTACGACAAGCTGTCCAAGCGGCAGCGCCTGGCGACGATCTCGGTGGACGGCACCGAGCGGCAGTTGCAGGACGGCGACCACGTCGAGGTCGGCAAGAAGCTGCTGGAAGGTGCGGTCGACCCGCACGAGGTGCTGCGCGTGATGGGCCCGCGGGAGGCGCAGCTGCACCTGGTCGACCAGGTGCAGGAGGTGTACCGCTCGCAGGGCGTGGGCATCCACGACAAGCACGTCGAGGTGATCGTCCGGCAGATGCTGCGGCGGGTCATCATCATCGACTCCGGTGCGACCGAGTTCCTGCCCGGTTCGCCGGTGGAGCGTTCGCAGTTCGAGTCGGAGAACCGCCGCGTGGTCTCCGAGGGCGGGGACCCGGCGTCCGGCCGTCCGGTGCTCATGGGCATCACGAAGGCCTCGCTGGCCACCGAGTCGTGGCTGTCGGCGGCCTCCTTCCAGGAGACGACCCGCATCCTCACCAACGCCGCGATCGAGCGGTCCAGTGACAAGCTGGTCGGCCTGAAGGAGAACGTGATCATCGGCAAGTTGATCCCGGCCGGTACGGGCATCAACCGGTACCGCAACATCCAGGTGCAGCCGACGGAGGAGGCCCGGGCCGCGGCCTACGCGATCCCCTCCTACGACGACAGCTACTACACCCCGGACGTGTTCGGTGCCGGCACCGGCGCAGCGGTTCCGCTGGACGACTACGACTTCGGCCGCGACTACCGCTGAGCCGCGGGCTCAGGTCTGAACATCGCGGCTCAGGTCTGAACATCGCACCGGCCCCCGCCCGCCCTCGTGCGGGTGGGGGCCGATGCGTGTTCGGGGCCGGATGCGTGTTCGGCGGGGCGGATTCCTGCGCTGCCCGCGCCCCGGTCGGTCCTGCGGCAGGATTGCCCCTGCTGGCGGGCTTGCTCCGCGGTGCGGTCGTTCCTGCGGTGCTGCTGGTCGGTGACGGCGCTGCCGATGTTCGGTGATCAGCCCCGGCAGTGCGGCACCGGGCAGTATGCTCGGCCCTTGATCGTGGAACCTCAGGGTGCCTCGCGCGGCGACGCCCGGTTGTGGGGAGCGAGCTATGACTCAGCCTTCGGGGCGGGTGCCGCAGACCGCGGCGCGGGCAACGGCCGCTGCAGTTCCGCCCGTTGCGCGGCGCCCTCGCGGGCTTCACGTGCTGCTGGCCGTGTTCGTGGTGGACATGGTGCTGAACACGGCGGCCGTGGTGATCAGCGTGCCCGGAGAGTACTGGGCCGCCGTGCTGCTCGTCGGTGCGGGAGTGATCGCCGTGGCACGGCTCGCTGTTTTCATCGGCCTGTGGCTCGGCAACGACACCGCTCGTCAACTGCTCGTGGTCGGGCAGACGTTCTTCGCCGCGGCGCTCGCTCTGGCCGCTTTCTTCGCGTACTCGGGTTTTCTGCACTCCGGCTCCGCCTTCGTCCTCGGCCTGCGCATCGCGGCGATCGTGTGCATGCTCGTCGGAACTGCGCTGGGGACCTCGGGCCTCGTGCGGGAGTGGTGTTCGGGCGGACGGTTCCGGGTGGTGCGTCGTCCGGGACAGGCAAACCCGGTGGCCGAGGAGGACCCTGAAGAGGGTGCTGGTCTGGGGGACTGGACAGGTGCCGTCGGGTGGGGATGGGCGGCCGATGTGCCGCTCGTCCGACTCGGCGGGTTCAACTCGGAACCGTTCGTGGAGACCAAGCACCGGCAATGCCGCACGCTCGTGTGGGGTTCCTACTGCGGGATGTCGGCGATGGTGCTGCAGCAGCGTTACACGAAGCGCGTCCCCGGTGGTACGACCGGGCCCGACATGCGCACGGTGTACAAGGCGAAGTACTACGACATCGTCTGCGCTGTGCTGGAGACGGACACCGCGTTGCCCGCGCTCGCTGTCCGGCAGAAGAAGGATCTCGTCGGGACGGTTTCGGACGTGCTGAACGGTGACAACGCCCGTGCTGCGCTTCAGTGGAGCAACGTGCAACTGCCGCAGCACCCGGCAGGGGAGCTGTTCTCCGCGCGCTCGACCAGCGGTGAATTCGCCCGGCAGTTGCTCACTCCGGACCTGGTGGAAGCCATGGCGCCCGCTCCGGGAATGGAGGTGCTCCGGTTCAACTTCCGACTCACCGGAAACAAGGTCGTGGTCTGGTCGATGATGACCGCCGACATGCGCCCCGAGTTCGTCAAGCAACAGCTCGGTCGTGCCCACGACCTGTACCGGCGGGCAGCTTCGCTCGGGCGGATCGCGCCCGAGTCGAAACCGGTGTTCGCACCGCTGCGGAAGCTCACCGAACAATTGGTGTAACCAGGAGCAGCGCGGGGCTGCCCGTGCGGCGTGGCCCCGACCACCGCCGTGCGGCAGTCGGGGCTGCGGGAACAGCTGGTGACAACCCTTCGGCCGGCCTCAGAACTCCAGTTGCCCTTCGATCTTCTGATCTGCCGGTACATTGCTGAAGCCGCCTTCGCTGGCCTGCTTTTCTAAGCCATCAGCGGCGTTGCTCGCGGCGTTACCGTAGTGCCCCATTGTCTTCATGGCACCGTCGTAGGCCGTCTGCCCCGGATCGATGCTCGTGCCGCCCTGGGCGTTGGTCGTCGGCGTCGGGTCCAGCTGCGCCTGTTCGTACTTCAGCGCGTCCTGCGTCGCCTTCAGCGTGTTCTTCTCCGCGTTGAGCTCGTCGCTGGCCTTCTTGTGCCCACCGGAAGTGTTGGCATCACCGGACTTGATCGCTTCCATCGCGTTGTTCGCTCGAACGGTGTCCAACGCCGCTTTGATCATGGTGATCGCATTGACGACATCGTTGAGGATGTCGATGATCCGCTTGATCTTGCGCGAGGTGTTCGCCACAGCAATACTCGCTTCGACGCTGGTCGCAGCGCCAGCGGCGGCTGTGGATCCGCCGAGTGTCGGCCCAGCCGAAGCCAGAGCTGGCACCCACGTCATAATCAGCCAGGTAATGAAGTCTGCGAGGATTCCGCGGATCGCGCCCTCGGCCGCTTCCGCCAGCGTGGAGCTCATCCGCAGGATCTCGGAAAGGTTGTGCGCCTGCTTGCCGGTGTTGTGCACGCCCTCGGAGAATTCGGCGATCTTCGCCCGCGCTGCCTCGGCCGCCTCGCCGTTCCAATCCGTGGTTCCGGTTTGGACGGTATCGAGGAGATTTTGAGCCAACTGGTTCAACTGCTGCTGGACCTCTGCGAACTCAGCGCTGCCCTGGCTCAGGGATTCCTTGTCGCCGCTGACCGCCTGGATGGCTTCCTCGATGGGCTTGACGAAGTCCATGAGAAAACCCAGTCCTTTGTTGATCAGCCAACTCGCCGGGTTCGTGGCGAAACTGAGCGCATCGGATGCTAGTTCGGCGACACCGGATTGCACCGCGGAGAGATCGACCTGATCGCCGGATACAGCTTTTCCGATTGCAGCGCCCTGCTTGATACCGGGAAGTTCCTGCACCGCGCTGGTGTCTATGGCTCCGCCGTCAGCGGATCCGCCTTCACTCATGCTGCACCACCCGTGTTGATCTTGTCCATGATCGTCTGGATGGATTGCTGATGCGAACGATCGGTCTCGTCGTAGTCCTGCGCGATTTCCTGGAAAGTGTCGCCGGCCTTCTCGATGCCTTCCTTCACCTCGCCCAGGTGTTCACTGAACTGCTGGAGGAGGTCGTCGTAGTCGCTCTTCACGAACATCCCGATCATTCCCCAGGCCGAGTCGGAAACCTCAGCCCGGGAACTGTTCTGCTCGATTCCTCCGGCCGTGTCCGCCAGGCCCTTCACTTCCTGTCCGGTCTTGTCGATCGCCTCGGTGGGCGCGTTGAAACCGTTGCCGTTGCCCATCGGTCACCTCCGGCCGTAGAACGTGCCGTCCTCGAAGTCGTCGTCATCGTCGTCCTCGGCCGGGGCCGATCGGGGTCGTGCGGCGTCCTCGGGGTCGATGCTCACGCCGAGCACTTCCTCCTGGGTGCGCCGGACCCGTTCGGCGATGTCGCCCTCCGGGGCGAACTCCTGCACGATCCCGGCCTGCTCCCGTGCGGCCTGCGCGACGGCCTGACGCAGCGCGCTCATCACGGTGCTCGACAGCTGGATGGGCGAGAGCTTGGTGGCGTCCTTGGTGAACTCGATGTTCGTCACCGAACCGCCGGGTCCGGCGGTGACCGTGACGGCCTTGTCCGCGGAGGTCACCTCGGCCTCGACGGCGCTGATCCGCTCGCGCATCCGATCGGCGTCCTGGAACCGCTGCTGTGCCTGCGCGCCCATCTGGCGCACCCGGTCCAGTTTCCGCTGGACCTCTTCCACGTCCGGCACGGTCCGCCCTCCGTTCTTCGCGTTCTCGTGTTGCGAGGCAAGTATCGTTGATCGGGTTCCCCGATGGGGACGAAACGCCTGAATCGAGATCGCCGAACGTGAAAACGCCGCCCGGCGCACGGCCGGACGGCGTCGTCGTGAGTCCCGGGGTCGATGACTCCGGTAGCGGTGTCGGGTTCTGCTCGCCGGTCAGCCCTCGAGGTCGGCCAGCTGCTGCCGGACCCGTTCGACCTCGGCTTCCAGCTCGGCCAGCTTCGCCTCGTGCTGCTCGCGGGCCTGCTGCAACACGGTTTCGATCGTGTCGGAGATGTCCTCGTGCAGCTCCTTGGCCGCTTTCGACACGGCCGCGGCGGGGACCTGGACGCCTTGCACGACGCGCTTGCCGCCGTGCATGAGTTCGGCCTGCCATTCGCCTTCGGCGGTGCCGGTCACGGTCAGCGTCAGCTCGACGGTCCGGGTCTTGCGGGCGGTGCTCTTGGAGCGCTTCTTCTTCGACTGGGTGTTCTCGCCGCTGCCCTCGCCGTCCGCTGCGGCGGACGTCTGGTCCTGCTCGGCGGACGTCCGGCCGGAGCCCTGCTCCTGCGCCGGCTGCTCGTCCGCCTGCGTCGCGGACTGCTCGGTCGGCTCGGCGTCCGAGGCGGAAGCGGTCTGCGGGTCCTGCTCCTCGGTCACGATGTCACTCCTTCGGCTGGTCGGACTCGTTCGTGCGCGCGGTGCTCGCGCCCTGCTCGCGAACCTCCCGCTCGCGGACGGGCGGCCGCGACGGCGCACCTCCACGATAGAACAGGAGTTCGCCCGCGGGAGGTGTCGCGGCCACGTCCGCGCGGTGCGGACCGCGGTGATCGGGGAGGACGCGGCGCGCCTCCGGTCGGGGACGCTGGAGAACTCTGGCACGCCGCGGTCCGAGCGCGGAGCAGCCCGTGCGGACGCGGCGGCCACCGCGGGAACGCGGGGCACCCTGGAGACGTTCCGGCGAGATCGCATGCGGCACCATTGCGGGCAGCGCACGTGCCGCGCAAACCGCCGGCGAACCTCCCACGGTGACACGAGACGGAGATGCCCCATGACCACACCCGGCTCGTCTGCCAATCCGCTGAACTGGGCAGACCGATTCCGCGCGGCGATGCTCGGCGGCGCGGTCGGCGATGCGCTCGGCGCCGCTGCCCGCGATCTGTCCACTGCGGACATCCAGCGGTGGTACGGCCCGCACGGGCTGACCGACTACGCGCCCGCCTTCGGGCGTCGGGGGCAGGCCAGCGACCTGACGCAGCTGTCCGCCTTCACGTTGGAGGCCGTGCTGCGCACGCGGGCCAACGCCGGTGCCGACGGGCAGGTGCTCTCGTACGTGTTCCGGAACCAGCTGCGCTGGCTGCACACGCAGGCGGTGCCGTGGCCGTTCGCGATGCGCCGCTACCTGCACGAGGAGCCGGCACCCACCGGGTGGCTGCTCGGCCGCGCCGAGTTGTACTCGACGCGCAATCCCGGCGGTCCCGCGCTGGCGGCGCTGGGCGGGATGGCGCAGCAGTCGCCGGTGGACGCGCAGGGCAAGGTCCAGCCGGCGAGCGCGGCGGAAGGCCCGGTGGACTGCCTCGTGTGGACGGCGCCGCTGGCGGTGTGCGCCGCGCGCCCCGACACGGCCTTCGAGCTCGCCTCCGCGCTGGCCAACGTGTTCACCAGCGCGAGCAACACGCGGGCCGCCGCGGGCACGCACGGCTGCGTGCTCGCCCGGGTGCTGCGCGGCAGCTCCCTGTGGGAGTCGGTGGCCCAGGCGGACGAGCAGCTCGCCGCGACCTCCGTGGGCGCGGACACCGGGCGGTTCCCGGCCGCGGTGCGGCAGCTGCTGCACGGAGCGATGTTCGTCTCCCGCCGGCAGCGTCCGCTCGGCCCCGGTGAACTCGACGTGGAGTTCGACTTGGCGAGCGGGCTGGGGGAACTCGGCGTGGCGCTGACCGCCGTGGGGCGCACCCCGTCGTTCGCGGACGCCGTGCGTGCCGCGGTGAACCACTCCGTTGACAGCGCGGTGGCCGGGTCGCTGGCCGGACAGCTCGCCGGCGCGCTGTACGGGCCGGCGGCGATCCCGGCGCGCTGGCTGGACGAGCTCGAGCTGCGGGAGATCCTCGAGACGCTGTCCCAGGACGCGGTGGACGCCTTCGGCGTTCCGCGCTGGGCCCAGCGCTACACCGAGCAGCGCACGCCGATGCTGCCGCACCAGTCCGGGATTCCGGGGCGGGACGAACGCGCTGGTGCGGACCGGACGATGGTGCTGCCCGCCATCCCGGCCGACGGCCCGGCCGAGCCCGCACCGGCGGAGGCCGCACCAGCGGAGCCCGCTCCGGTCGAGCCCGCACCGGCGGAGCCCGCTCCGGTCGAGCCCGCACCAGCGGAGGCCGCTCCGGCCGAGCCCGCATCGGCGGAGGCCACGCTCACCTTCAGCACGCCCCCGGCCGCTGGATCGCCGAATCCGGAAGTCGCTGCCGAGCCGGGGACTGCTGAGTCGGACACCGCCTGGCTCGATGTCGCTGCGCCGGATGTCGGGCCGAACACCGCTGCGCCGGATGCCGCTGCGTCGGATGCCGCTGCGCCGGATGTCGGGCCGAACACTGCTGCGCCGGATGCCGCTGCGCCGGACGCCGCCGGGCCGGAGGGAACCGAGCCCGCGGGTGCCGCTTCGAACGCGACGGCCGCGCTCGAACCGCACGCCGCCCTCGGAGCACCGGAACGGGAGGCCGGCGGCGGTTCCGAGGTCTCGCCGGCCGCGGCGTTCCCCTCCGGTGAAGCCGTGCGGTTCCCCTTCCACGGCACCGCGGACCACGACATCGCGGACCACGAGACCGCTGACCACGACCTCGCGGAGGCTTCCGGGTGGTCGGCCGAGTTCACCGCGCAGAGCCCGACGCAGGTGGACCCCGACGCCTTCCCGCAGGGCACCGGCGCGTTCTCCGCGGAGCCGGAGCGGGTGGACGGTCCGCAGCGCGCCGAGGGCCCGGAGTGGACCTGGCAGGACTGGCAGCACGAGCCGTTCCAGGAGGCCGCCGCGACCGATGAGCCCCGGGACAGCGCGTTCTCCGCCGCCGAACACGCGGTGCGCGAGTTCTGGCTGCGTTCCGCGGAACACGAGCGGGAAGGCCCGCCGGAGGAGACGTTCGCCGGGCGGGGGGAGCCCGCGGAGGCCACCGCACCCCACGCGCCGGAGGGTGCGCGCGGCAGGCACGAGTCCGCCGAGGTCGCACCGGTGCATGCGGCCTCCGACGGGCGAGCGGCCGCGGCCCACTCCGCTGAAACCGGAAGGGCTGAAACCGGAAGGGCTGAAACCGGAGGAGTTGAAACGGGGCGGACTGAAACGGGCCGAGCCGAGGCCGGACGCGGCGGGGAGCACGCCCGCGGCGGGGCCCGCGAACCGGACGCCCCGTCGTTGGCCGAGCGGGTGCTGGGCGGTTTCCTCGGCAGCGCCCTCGGCGATGCGTGCGGCCGCAGGTCCGCCGCGGAACCCGAGGTGGAATTCGGCGCCGCGGAGCCCGCGAGCGTCACCGACGTCACGCGGTCGACCCTGTTCACCGCCGAAGGCCTGATCCGTGCCAGTGTCGCCCGGCGCACGCTCGGCGAGACCGACCCGCTGCCGCAGCTGCGCCTGGCCCACCAGCGCTGGCTGCACGCGTGCGGGGTGGACTGGTCCGTGGCGGCCGGCCCCTTCCGGGAGGTGGTTCCGCAGCCCGACGGGTGGTTGATCGACGTCACCGGGATGCACGTCGACGGCGGAACGAGCGGCACCGTGCTGGAAGCGCTCATAGGATTCGGCGCGGGCGGTGCCGAAGCGCCGGACAGCCGGGCCGGTGATGCGGGTGCGGTGCCGCGCGCGGCGCCGATCGCGCTGCTCTCCGCCGACCCGACCGAGGTGTTCGACCTGGCCACGCGTACGGCGGCGTTCACCCACGGGCATCCGGACGGTCACCTGCCGGCGGGGGCGTTCGCCGTGATCATGCAGCAGGGATTGCTGGGGCGCGAGCTCGACGACGGCGTGTGGCTCGCCCTGCAGCTCCTGGAGACCCGCGAGGACTCCGCGCTGACCGGCGAACTGCTGAAGACGGCCGCCGAGCTCGCGCGTGCGGACATCTCCGCCGAGGGGGCTCGCGACCGCCTCGGTGCGGGGAACACGGGTGCGGAAGCGTTGGCGATCGCGGTGTACGCCGCGTTCACCGGCGGGGACGTGGCACGTGCCGTGGTGCGGGCCGCGCGGCACTCGGTCGAGCCCTGCGCGAGCAGCGCGCTGTGCGGCGGCATCCTCGGCGCGCTGCGGGGTGTCGGAGACCTCCCCGTGGACAGCCTGGCCGGGTTGGAGCTGCGTGCCGTGGTGCAGCGCATGGCCTTGGATTGCGTCGCCGAGTTCGCTGATGACGGTGCTGGCGTCCTCGAAGGCGAGGCGAGCACCGCTCGTCCGGATGATGCGGACTGGCACGAGCGGTACCCGGTGCGTGCACTGCGGGAGGACGAGTCCGACCGCGCCGGGTGCGGGGACGCCTCCGCGGCAGGTGCGGACTGCGCCGGCGTCGCGGCCGAGGACGTCGCAGCAGACCTCGACACGGCCGCCGAGTTCTCGCCGGAGCCGCCCGCGGTGGAGTTCGGCGCATCCGTGACTGCGCCGACCACAGCTGCCGGGGCTGCGCCGACCACCGCTGCGGAGCCCCACGAGGAGTCCGCGCCGCGCGTCGTGCTGCCCGACGAGCCGCCGGTCGGAGCGGACGAGGTCGCCGACGAGGCACCCGCCGCGGACGAGCGGACGGGGTTGCCGCACCGGAGCGGCCCGGTTGACACCGCACCGCCCGCGGAGGGGGCTGTCGGCATCGCACCGCCCGCGGAGGGGGCTGGTGTGGGCGCGGCTGATGCGCCGGGAGAGGTCCCGATGAGCGTGCCGGAACCCGCTGAAACGGCGGCGGAGGCCGATTTCCCCGCCGGAATTCACGAGGGCGCTGGGGTTGCTGGGGATGCTGGAGTTTCTGGGGTTTCCGGGGATGCCGGGGTTTCCGGGGATGCTGGAGTTTCCGGGGTTGCCGGGGTCTCCGGGGATGCTGGGATTTCCGAGGGGGTCGGGGTTTCGGGAGACGCCGGAGTCTCCGGGGAGGCCGTGTTCGAGGAAGAGGACGGAATTTCCGAGCCCGCCGGAAGCGGCGAAGACGCTGCCGCAGACGTGGCTGCGGCTTCCGACGTGCTCGGCGAGGCCGCGGCAGGCGCCGCGACGTTCCCGGCGGTCCCCCCGGGCGGGCAGGTCGACTTCGAACGCGCACGTGCGGAAGCAACGGAAGAGACCACCGAAGGGACCGCCGGGTTTCCCGAGGAGGCCGAGATCGGGGTCGCCGAGACCGGAGCAGAGGACGCCGAGACCGGGGTGCCCGAGCACGCCGAGACCGGGGTGCCCGGGCACGTGGAGACCGGGGTGGTCGAGGAAGCCGAGGCCGAGGACGTCGAGGCGGTCGAGACGACGGACCCCCGCAGTGCCACGGCGATGTGGGTGGATCCGACTGCTGTGCCGGACGCGCCGCAGGCGCGGTCCGGAGAGGACGACGGTCGGGAACCGACCGCGCGCCTCGGCATTGCGACCTTCGAAGAACCGGCCTCGAATCCCAGCGGAATGTCACCCGTTCGGGCATTCATCGGTGCCGGCGCAGCGGTGTCCGCGGCCGGTTCGGACCGTTCGCACGCGCAGGCCGAGGCTGCGCAGGGGAATCCTGCACAGGGGAATCCTGCGCAGGAGGGTGCTGAGCACGGAGTTCCTGCACCGGAAAACCCTGTTCGGGAAGGTACTTCACCGGAGAACCCTGCACCGGAGGACACTGGGCAGGAGGACGTCGGGCCGGAGGACACTGGGCAGGAGGGCACCGCGCCGGAGAACCCGGAGGGCACCGCGCCGGAGGACGCTGGGCAGCAGGACGAGGCGCACGCCGATGACGCGTTCCCCACGCCGAAGCCGGCGCGTCGGCGCATCAACGGAGTGGTGGACACCACGCCACCGGAACCCGAGGAGTGACTTCCGCGAACATCCTCGGGAGCAACCGGAGGGGGGGACCGACCCGGTGCGGCCGGTCGGCGGAGGTGCTCGACCGGCTCGAGGGCGCGGCGACACGTGCGGCGACACGCGCGGCGAGGTTCCCCCGTTTCGCGCGTGCTCGACCTTGTCCGGACGGGTACGCTGATAGCACAAGCCAACAGCGCTCGCCGGCATCGCGTTCCGCCGCCGGTTCTGGGCAGCCGGCTCTGGCTAGCCGATCCGGGTTGGTCGGCTCGATCGGGTCAAGCCGGCTCGGCCGGGTCAGCCTGGGGGAGGTCCGCGGGCACTCGGAGCCACCGCGACCCTGCCGAGGCCGGAAGCGGCGGTGAAGCGGCGGCGGTAGAGCCTGTTGCTGAACCTCCTCGGCTGCGAGCGAGCGCAGGGGCGGCAACGGGCTCTCGGGACGAGCGGTCAAACCGACCCCCGTTTTGACCCCCTGTGAACGGGGCAGGTACCTTTGATTCCTGGACCCGAGCTCATCGGGTCGGTCCGTGTGCTGTTCGCGCGGTGCGCCTCGGGTGGCCCACGCATGCGTCATGCGGACAGTGCGGAACTCCTCCCGCAGGCACTGGGCATCCCCAGGATGGCTGCAGTGTCCATACCGAGGAGTGGGCAACACGCCCGACTTCGGGGGTCGGAGGGTTTCCGAAACCAGGACGGTGCTTGCCGGGCGATCGAGGGCGTTCGATGCCGAGGCACACCGATGCTCGAACGAGCGCGGCTTGGTCGAGCACCCGAAGAAGACGCGAACGCTGACAGAAAGCCGGTCCATGCCCACCATCCAGCAGCTGGTCCGAAAGGGCCGCCAGGACAAGCCCGCGAAGCTGACGACTGCCGGGCTCAAGGGGAGCCCGCAGCGGCGCGGCGTGTGCACCCGCGTGTACACCACCACCCCGAAGAAGCCGAACTCGGCGCTGCGTAAGGTCGCCCGTGTCAGGCTGACCAGTGGTGTCGAAGTGACGGCGTACATCCCGGGTGAAGGCCACAACCTGCAGGAGCACTCCATCGTGCTCGTTCGCGGTGGTCGTGTGAAGGACCTCCCCGGTGTCCGTTACAAGATCGTCCGCGGTGCCGCCGACACGCAGGGTGTGAAGAACCGCAAGCAGTCTCGCAGCCAGTACGGCGCGAAGAAGGAGAAGAGCTGATGCCCCGCAAGGGTCCGGCCCCGAAGCGGTCGTTGTACGCCGATCCGGTCTATGGTTCCCCGCTGGTCACCCAGCTCGTGAACAAGGTGCTGGTGGACGGGAAGCGTTCCCTGGCCGAGCGGATCGTCTACGGTGCGTTGGAAGGCTGCCGGGAGAAGACCGGCACCGACCCGGTGGTCACGCTCAAGCGCGCGCTGGACAACGTCAAGCCCACCCTGGAGGTCCGCAGCCGCCGCGTCGGTGGCGCGACGTACCAGGTCCCGGTGGAGGTGCGCCAGGGTCGTTCCACGACGTTGGCTCTGCGCTGGATGGTCATCTACTCCCGGCAGCGGCGCGAGAAGTCCATGGTCGATCGCCTGACCAACGAGCTGCTGGACGCGAGCAACGGTCTCGGCGCGAGCGTGAAGAAGCGCGAAGACACGCACAAGATGGCGGAGTCCAACAAGGCTTTCGCGCACTACCGCTGGTGACGTCGGGTCGGCCCACTGCCCGCTCGACGCACCGCTTCGACAGCTTGCACCTGCTGTAGGAACGGGGAAGATCTCGTGGCACGCGACGTGCTTACGGACCTCACCAAGGTCCGCAACATCGGCATCATGGCCCACATCGACGCGGGCAAGACGACGGCGACCGAGCGGATCCTCTACTACACGGGGATCAACTACAAGCTCGGCGAGACGCACGACGGTGCGTCGACGATGGACTGGATGCAGGAGGAGCAGAAGCGGGGCATCACCATCACCTCGGCTGCGACCACCACCTTCTGGAACGACTACCAGATCAACATCATCGACACCCCCGGGCACGTCGACTTCACCGCCGAGGTGGAGCGCTCGCTGCGCGTGCTGGACGGCGCCGTCGCGGTCTTCGACGGCAAGGAGGGCGTCGAGCCGCAGTCCGAGCAGGTCTGGCGCCAGGCGGACAAGTACGACGTCCCGCGCATCTGCTTCATCAACAAGATGGACAAGCTGGGCGCGGACTTCGACTACAGCGTCGGGACCATCCGCGAGCGGCTGAACGCCAAGCCGCTGGTGCTGCAGCTGCCGATCGGTCGGGAGTCCGACTTCGAGGGCGTCGTCGACCTGATCAACATGCGGGCGCTGACCTGGCGCGGTGACGTGGAGAAGGGCGCCAAGTACACCGTCGAGGAGATCCCGGAGGAGCTCCGCGAGAAGGCGCAGCGATACCGGGAGGAGCTCGTCGAATCGGTCGCCGAGAGCTCCGAGGAGCTCATGGAGGCCTACTTCGGCGGTGCCGAGCTCAGCGTCGACCAGATCAAGGCCGGCATCCGCACGCTCACCGTGAACCGCGAGGCCTTCCCGGTGCTGTGCGGCTCCGCCTTCAAGAACAAGGGCGTGCAGCCGATGCTGGACGCCGTGGTCGACTTCCTGCCGTCGCCGCTGGACCTGCCGCCGGTGCAGGGCACGCTGACCGACGGGGAGACCGCCGACGAGCGCAGGCCGGACACGAAGGAGCCCTTCTCCGCGCTGGCGTTCAAGGTCGCGGTGCACCCGTTCTACGGCAAGCTCACCTACGTCCGCGTGTACTCCGGCCAGATCCAGCAGGCCCAGCAGATCATCAACGCGACCCGCGGGCGCAAGGAGCGCATCGGCAAGCTGTTCCAGATGCACTCCAACAAGGAGAACCCGGTCGACGAGGCGCAGGCCGGGCACATCTACGCCGTGGTCGGCCTCAAGGAGACCGGCACCGGTGACACGCTCTCGGACTCGAACAAGCCGATCGTGCTGGAGTCGATGAGCTTCCCGGCCTCGGTCATCGACGTGGCCATCGAGCCGAAGAGCAAGGCCGACCAGGAGAAGCTCTCCACCGCCATCCAGAAGCTGGCGGAGGAGGACCCCACGTTCCGGGTGCACCGGGACGAGGAGACCGGCCAGACCATCATCGGTGGCATGGGCGAGCTCCACCTCGAGGTCCTCGTGCAGCGGATGAAGACGGACTTCAAGGTCGAGGCCAACATCGGCAAGCCGCAGGTCTCCTACCGCGAGACCATCCGCAAGCCGGTGGAGAAGTTCGAGTACACGCACAAGAAGCAGACCGGTGGCTCGGGCCAGTTCGCCCGCGTGATCATCAACGTCGAACCGATCGAGCAGACCAACGAGAGCGCGACCTACGAGTTCGCCAACAAGGTTGTCGGCGGACGCGTGCCGAAGGAGTTCATCCCGTCGGTCGACGAGGGCGCGCAGGACGCCATGCAGTACGGGGTGCTCGCGGGGTACCCGCTGGTTGGTGCGAAGGTGACCTTGGTCGACGGCCAGTACCACGAGGTCGACTCCTCGGAGATGGCCTTCAAGGTCGCGGGTTCCATGGCGATGAAGGAGGCTGTCACCAAGGCCAGCCCCTGCCTGCTGGAGCCCATGATGGCGGTCGAGGTGACCACGCCCGAGGAGTACATGGGCGACGTCATCGGCGACCTGAACTCCCGCCGTGGTCAGGTCCAGGCCATGGAGGAGCGCAACGGGACGCGGGTCGTGAAGGGCCTGGCTCCGTTGTCCGAGATGTTCGGGTATGTCGGCGAGCTCCGGTCCAAGACGCAGGGGCGCGCCAACTACACGATGCACTTCGACTCCTATGCCGAGGTTCCCGCGAACGTGGCGAAGGAGATCATCGCGAAGGCGACCGGGGAGTGACTCCCCCGTAGAAACCGGTGCGGCGGAGGACCGGTTCCGCACCCGGCGGTGACGCCGTCGGGGAGCGGGTCCGGTGCTCCGCCCTCCACACCCGACAGGACTCCGCCTGGCGCACCGAGGTCGTACGGCGGAAAGGTAACAAGTCCAGGAGGACATTCCAGTGGCGAAGGCGAAGTTCGAGAGGGACAAGCCGCACGTCAACATCGGGACCATCGGTCACGTTGACCACGGCAAGACCACCCTGACGGCAGCCATCACCAAGGTGCTGCACGACAAGCACCCGGAGCTCAACCCCTTCACGCCTTTCGACACCATCGACAAGGCACCGGAGGAAAAAGAGCGCGGCATCACGATCCAGATCGCGCACGTCGAGTACCAGACCGAGACGCGTCACTACGCGCACGTTGACGCGCCCGGCCACGCCGACTACGTGAAGAACATGATCACCGGTGCCGCCCAGATGGACGGCGCGATCCTGGTGGTCGCCGCGACCGACGGTCCGATGCCGCAGACCCGCGAGCACGTGCTGCTGGCCCGGCAGGTCGGCGTCCCCTACATCGTGGTGGCGCTGAACAAGGCCGACATGGTCGAGGACGACGAGATCAGCGAGCTCGTCGAGATGGAGGTCCGGGAGCTGCTGTCCGAGCAGGAGTTCCCGGGTGACGACATCCCGGTCGTGAAGGTCTCCGCGCTCAAGGCCCTGGAGGGCGACGAGCAGTGGACCGACCGGATCATGGACCTGCTCAACGCCTGCGACGAGAAGATCCCGGACCCGGTCCGCGCGACCGACCAGTCCTTCCTCATGCCGGTCGAGGACATCTTCTCGATCACCGGCCGCGGCACCGTCGTCACCGGCCGCGTCGAGCGCGGTCAGATCAAGGTGAACGAAGAGGTCGAGATGGTCGGCATCAAGGACAAGGCCATCAAGACCACCGTCACCGGCGTCGAGATGTTCCGCAAGCTGCTCGACCAGGGCCAGGCCGGCGACAACGTGGGTCTGCTGGTTCGCGGTGTCAAGCGCGAGGACGTCGAGCGCGGCATGGTCGTGGTGAAGCCCGGCAGCACCACCCCGCACACCGAGTTCGAGGCGCAGGTGTACGTCCTGTCCAAGGACGAGGGTGGTCGCCACACGCCGTTCTTCAACAACTACCGGCCGCAGTTCTACTTCCGCACCACGGACGTGACCGGTGTCGTGACCCTGCCCGAGGGCACCGAGATGGTCATGCCCGGTGACAACACCGAGATGTCGGTGCAGCTCATCCAGCCCATCGCGATGGAGGAGGGGCTGCGCTTCGCGATCCGCGAGGGTGGCCGCACCGTCGGCGCCGGTCGCGTCACGCAGATCACCAAGTGAGTTGACAGGGGGCCTGCCCTTCCGCGCGAGGGGCAGGCCTTCTGCGGTTTGCGGGCGTTCCACGCCAACAAACCACCCCGATGAGCAGCGGCGTACTCGGGTATGTCATGCTATTCGGGTTGCTCGTGTGGGGCGGCCGGAAGCGCCGTTCGCCGGCGTGTCCGGCCGCCCCGTTGCGAGGGCCTCGCGGCCCTGGTCTCGGGCCGGGCCCACCTGCCGGACCTCTCGGGTTCGTGGCGACGGTGCGGCGATCCGGACCGACAAGCAGGTGTACGGGTTTTTCCCATCCTCTGCGGCGACGTTCGCGGAGGACCGGTGCGCGGCAGCGGGCCGACACGCCCGACCGCGTGTTCCGGGCACCAACAAGCTGAACAGGGTGAACCGAGGGCTGTGCGATCCGGGATCCGGCTCGCCGGCCGCGTTCGCTGACGCGCTGTGCTCGCTGCAGCACTGCTTTTGCTCAGGCACGGCGTTTGCTCAGGCACGGCGTTGCGGCGCTGGCGCGGTGAACGCGGCACGGGTCGGACGACGGTCGGGCTTCCCGGAGATCGGGGTCTGGCGGGCATCGGGAGCGACACCCGGCCCCACGGCCAGGTGGCCGCGCGGCGGCGAGCCGCCGCGGCCGGCGCACCCGGTCCCACAACGAAACCGCGGCACGAGACCAGAAGGAACGGCAAGCCACTATGGCGGGACAGAAGATCCGCATCCGGCTCAAGGCCTACGACCACGAGGCGATCGACGCGTCCGCGCGCAAGATCGTCGAGACCGTGACGCGCACCGGCGCTCGGGTCGTTGGGCCGGTGCCGCTGCCCACGGAGAAGAACGTCTACTGCGTCATCCGCTCCCCGCACAAGTACAAGGACTCGCGGGAGCACTTCGAGATGCGTACGCACAAGCGGATGATCGACATCCTCGAACCGACGCCGAAGACGGTGGACGCGCTCATGCGCATCGACCTGCCAGCCAGCGTCGACGTGAACATCCAGTAAGGCACGGCGACCAGAGGTAGCTGGAGAGAACGAGACCCATGTCTGAGAAGCAGATGAAGGGGATTCTGGGCACCAAGCTCGGCATGACCCAGGTCTTCGACGAGAACAACCGGGTGGTGCCGGTGACCGTCGTGGAGGCCGGGCCGAACGTGGTCACCCAGATTCGCACCCCGGACAAGGACGGCTACTCGGCCGTGCAACTGGCGTTCGGCGGGGTGAAGCCGCGCAAGGTGACCAAGCCGCGCGCCGGCCACTTCGCGAAGGCCGGTGTCACCCCGCGTCGGCACCTGGTGGAGCTGCGCACGGCCGACGCAGGTGACTACGAAGTCGGCCAGGAGATCACCGCTGAGCTCTTCGACAGCGGCGCTGTCGTCGACGTGGTCGGCACCAGCAGGGGCAAGGGCTTCGCGGGCACCATCAAGCGGCACGGGTTCCACCGGCAGCCGATGAGCCACGGTACGCACCGCGTGCACCGCAAGCCGGGTTCGATCGGCGGCTGCGCGTACCCCGGCCGCGTGTTCAAGGGCATGAAGATGGCGGGCCGGATGGGCTCGAACCGGGTCACCACGCAGAACCTGAAGGTGCACCAGGTCGAGGACGACTCCGGTCTGCTGCTGATCAAGGGCGCCATCCCGGGTCCCAAGGGCGGCCTGGTGCTGGTGAAGAGTCCTGCGAAGGGTGGTGCGTGATGGGCGCGACGCTCGACGTCCGTACCCCGGACGGCAAGACCGACGGCACGGTCGAACTGCCCGCCGAGATCTTCGACGTGCAGGCGAGCATTCCGCTGATGCACCAGGTCGTCGTGGCGCAGCTGGCCGCCGGCCGGCAGGGCACCCACGCGACCAAGACTCGCGGCATGCGTTCCGGTGGCGGCAAGAAGCCGTACCGGCAGAAGGGCACCGGCAACGCCCGGCAGGGTTCGACCCGCGCTCCGCAGTTCAAGGGCGGCGGTGTCGTGCACGGTCCCCAGCCGCGTGACTACGACCAGCGCACGCCGAAGAAGATGAAGGCCAAGGCGCTGTTCGGTGCGCTGTCCGACCGGGTGCGCGCCGACCAGCTGCACGTGGTCACGCACGTGGTCGGCGCGGAGAGCCCGTCCACGAAGCAGGGCAAGGCGGCGCTGCGCAACTGGACCGATGCCCGCAAGGTGCTGGTCGTGTTGGACCGCCAGGAGGAGGAGAACTCCTGGCTGAGCCTGCGGAACCTGCAGCACGTGCACCTGCTGGACGCGAGCCAGGTCAACACCTACGACGTGCTGAACAACGACGACGTGGTGTTCACCAAGTCCGCGTTCGAGCGGTTCGTCAGCCGCGCGTCGCAGGGTCGTTCGGCCAGGACCACCGCGTCTTCCACGGAGGAGGCTAAGCAGTGAGTGGCGACCCGCGTGACGTGATCATCAAGCCGGTGATCTCCGAGAAGAGCTACGGCTTGATGGAGCAGAACCAGTACACGTTCTTGGTGGACCCGCGGTCGAACAAGACCGAGATCAAGATCGCCGTCGAGAAGATCTTCGACGTCCGGGTTTCCAAGGTGAACACGATCAACCGCAAGGGCAAGCGCAAGCGCACCCGCACCGGGTGGGGCAAGCGCAAGGACACCAAGCGGGCGATCATCGTGTTGTCCCCGGACAGCAAGCCGATCGAGATCTTCGGCGGTACGGCTAGCTGACCGCGTTGATGAGGACGAGGTTGCATTAGAAATGGGCGTTCGCAAGTACAAGCCGACGACGGCGGGCCGTCGCGGCTCCAGCGTGTCCGACTTCGCCGAGATCACGCGGTCGAAGCCGGAGAAGTCGTTGGTCCGTCCGCTGAACAAGAAGGCGGGCAGGAACAACAAGGGCAGGATCACTACGCGCCACCAGGGCGGCGGGCACAAGCGGATGTACCGCGTCATCGACTTCCGCCGTCATGACAAGGACGGTGTGCCGGCGAAGGTCGCGCACATCGAGTACGACCCGAACCGCAGTGCTCGGATCGCCCTGCTCAACTACAAGGACGGCGAGAAGCGCTACATCATCGCGCCGAACAAGGTCAATCAGGGCGACTGGCTCGAGAACGGGGCCAAGGCCGACATCAAGTCCGGCAACAACCTCCCGCTGCGAAACATCCCGCTGGGCACCGTGATCCACGCGATCGAGCTGGCTCCGGGCGGCGGCGCCAAGATCGCGCGGGCCGCGGGCACCCGGGTGCAGCTGGTGGCCAAGGAGGGCCGTTTCGCGCAGCTGCGGATGCCGTCCGGCGAGATCCGCAACGTGGACGCGCGCTGCCGCGCCACCATCGGCGAGGTCGGCAACTCCGAGCACTCCAACATCAATTGGGGCAAGGCCGGCCGGATGCGTTGGAAGGGTCGTCGACCCACGGTCCGCGGTGTCGCCATGAACCCGATCGACCACCCGCTCGGCGGCGGTGAGGGTCGCAGCTCGGGTGGGCGCCACCCGGTCAACCCGAACGGCAAGCCGGAAGGCCGCACCCGTCGGAGGAAGTCCAGCGACAAGCTGATCGTCCGGCGTCGTCGGACCGGCAAGAAGAAGCGCTGAGCAGGGAGGGACTGACGCATGCCACGTAGCCTGAAGAAGGGCCCGTTCGTGGACGACCACCTGCTCAAGAAGGTGGACGCGCTGAACGAGTCCGGCAAGAAGACGGTGATCAAGACCTGGTCGCGCCGGTCGACGGTCATTCCGGACATGATCGGTCACACCATCGCGGTGCACGACGGGCGCAAGCACGTCCCGGTGTTCGTGACCGAGGCCATGGTCGGGCACAAGCTCGGCGAGTTCGCTCCGACCCGGACTTTCAAGGGTCACGTCAAAGAAGACCGGAAGTCGCGCCGCCGCTGAGCGGGTCTGTGACACGAACGAGGAACAGCAAGGGGTAGCAGGATGACAGCCCGTACTGAGGACACCGCGGCGGCGAACCCGCGTGCGGTGGCGCGGGCCCGCTACGTCCGCGTGTCGCCGCGCAAGGCGCGCCGCGTGGTCGAGCTCATCAAGGGCCGGAGCGCCAGCGATGCCCAGGTCGTGCTCCAGTTCGCGCCGCAGACCGCCAGCGGTCCGGTGTCGAAGGCGCTCGCCAGCGCGGTCGCCAACGCGGAGAACAACCAGTCCCTCGACCCCGACACCCTGTGGGTGCACCGGGCGTATGTGGATGAGGGCCCGACTCTGAAGCGGTTCCGGCCGCGGGCGCAGGGGCGCGCATTCCGCATCCGCAAGCGCACCTCGCACATCACGATCGAGGTCGAGTCGCGGTCGAAGGCGGCGAAGGCCGGCAAGTCCCGCAAGAGCCAGAAGGGGAGGGCCCGGTAGTGGGTCAGAAGATCAACCCGCACGGCTTCCGACTTGGCGTCACCACGGACTTCAAGTCCCGCTGGTACGCCGAGAAGCAGTACTCGGAGTACGTGGCGGAGGACGTCAAGATCCGCCGTCAGCTCTCTCGCGGCATGGAGCGTGCCGGGATCTCCAAGGTCGAGATCGAGCGCACCCGCGAGCGGGTCCGGGTGGACATCCACACCGCGCGGCCGGGCATCGTCATCGGTCGTCGGGGTGCGGAAGCGGACCGGATCCGCGGCCAGCTGGAGAAGCTGACCGGCAAGCAGGTTCAACTGAACATCCTCGAGGTGAAGAACCCCGAGGCGGACGCGCAGTTGGTGGCCCAGGGCATCGCCGAGCAGCTGTCCAACCGCGTGTCGTTCCGGCGTGCGATGCGCAAGGCCATCCAGTCGGCCATGCGTTCGCCGCAGGTCAAGGGCATCCGCGTGCAGTGCGCGGGTCGTCTGGGCGGTGCGGAGATGTCCCGCTCGGAGGTCTACCGCGAGGGCCGCGTGCCGCTGCACACGCTGCGTGCCGACATCGACTACGGCTTCTTCGAGGCCCGCACGACCTTCGGCCGCATCGGCGTGAAGGTCTGGGTCTACAAGGGCGAACTGCTCGGTGGGCTGAAGCAGAAGCAGCAGGAGTCCGAGGTCCGCCCGCCTCGCAGCGACCGCGGCGAGCGCGGTGAACGCGGTGAGCGCGGCGGCCGGTCGGAGCGCGGTGGCCGTCGGCGCGGTGACCGTTCCAAGGGCTCGGCGCAGAGCCCGCAGCAGGCGCGGACCGCCGAGGACGCGGCTGCTGCCAGCGCTCCGGAGGTCGCTGAGCCGAAGGCCGACGAGAAGACGGAGGGCTGACACGTGCTCGTCCCACGCAAGGTGAAGTGGCGCAAGAGCCACGCGCCGAAGCGGAAGGGCTTCGCCAAGGGCGGCACCCGGATCAACTTCGGCGAGTACGGCATCCAGGCGCTGGAACACGGTTACGTGACCAACCGCCAGATCGAATCCGCCCGCATCGCGATCAACCGGCACGTCAAGCGTGGCGGCAAGGTCTGGATCAACATCTTCCCGGACCGCCCGCTGACGAAGAAGCCCGCGGAGACGCGCATGGGTGCGGGCAAGGGTTCCCCGGAGTACTGGATCGCGAACGTCAAACCGGGCCGGGTCATGTTCGAGTTGACCTTCCCGAACGAGAAGACCGCTCTCGAGGCGCTTCGACGCGCGTCCCACAAGCTCCCGATGAAGTGCAAGATCGTGTCCCGCGAGGGTGGTGACTTCTGATGGCTGCTGGTGTCACCGCGGCGGAGCTGCGTGAACTGAACGACGAGGAGATTGTGCAACGGCTGCGGGAAGCCAAGGAGGAGCTGTTCAACCTCCGCTTCCAGATGGCCACTGGCCAGCTGCAGAACAATCGTCGGCTGCGCACGGTCCGCAAGGACATCGCCCGGATCTACACGATCATGCGCGAGCGCGAGCTGGGCTTGGTCGACTCGCCCGAGAGCGCTGAGGAGGGCGCTGCATGAGTGAAACGACGCAGGGCGCAACCCGCAATCAGCGGAAGGTCCGGGAAGGCTACGTCGTCTCGGACAAGATGAACAAGACGGTCGTCGTCAGTCTCGAGGACCGCAAGCAGCACGCCCTCTACGGCAAGATCATGCGCGCGAACAAGAAGGTCAAGGCGCATGACGAGGAGAACTCCGCGGGCGTGGGCGACCGGGTGCTGCTGATGGAGACCCGGCCGCTGTCGGCGACGAAGCACTGGCGGATCGTCGAGATCGTGGAGAAGGCCAAGTAGTGACAGGCGCCCAAGCATGAGGGGCACGTGGTCGGCCGGCCGCCGGGCCGTCCCCGCGGTCGGCCGGAGTGCGTGTTGGCATGACCGCGCGTGTCAGGTCGGAAATTTGGCGCGCCAGAGTGTGCTCGGGGCGTTCCCGGGCACTTAGGGTCAGGAGTCGGACGTGATCCAACAGGAATCGCGACTGCGTGTCGCCGACAACACCGGAGCTCGGGAGATCCTCACCATCCGAGTTCTCGGTGGCTCCGGTCGGCGGTACGCGGGCATCGGGGACATCGTGGTCGGCACGGTGAAGGAAGCGATCCCCGCCGCAAACGTGAAACGGGGCGATGTCGTCAAGGCCGTCATCGTCCGGCAGAAGAAGGAGAAGCGTCGTCCGGACGGTTCCTACATCCGGTTCGACGAGAACGCCGCCGTGCTCGTGAAGCCGGGCGGCGAGCCGCGGGGGACCCGCATCTTCGGCCCCGTGGCGCGGGAGCTGCGTGACAAGAAGTTCATGAAGATCATCTCGCTCGCGCCGGAGGTGCTGTGATGAAGATCAAGAAGGGCGACGAGGTCGTCGTCATCTCCGGCAAGGACAAGGGCGCCAAGGGCAAGGTCATCCAGTCCTTCCCGCGGAAGGACCGCGTCCTGGTGGAGGGCGTGAACCGGATCAAGAAGCACACCCGCGTCTCCCGGAACGAGCGCGGTGCGGAGTCCGGCGGCATCGTCACGCAGGAGGCGCCGATCCACGTCAGCAACGTGATGGTGCTGGACTCCGACGACAAGCCGACCCGGGTCGGATACCGGTTCGATGAGAACGGCAAGAAGGTTCGGGTCTCGCGTCGCAACGGTAAGGACATCTGATCATGACGACAGCAGAGAAGATCGTCCCGCGGCTGAAAACCCGCTACCGCGACGAGATCCGGCAGGGCCTGACCGAGGAATTCGGCTATGACAACCCGATGAAGGTCCCCGGCCTGGTCAAGGTCGTGGTGAACATGGGCGTCGGGGACGCCGCTCGGGACAGCAAGATCATCGAGGGCGCGGTCCGCGACCTCTCCGCCATCACCGGCCAGAAGCCGGAGGTGCGGCGTGCGCGCAAGTCCGTCGCCCAGTTCAAGCTCCGCGAGGGCATGCCGATCGGTGCTCGCGCCACGTTGCGCGGCGACCGGATGTGGGAGTTCATCGACCGGTTGAACAACATCTCGCTGCCGCGCATCCGCGACTTCCGCGGGTTGTCGCCCCAGCAGTTCGACGGGCACGGCAACTACACCTTCGGTGTGAGCGACCAGTCGATGTTCCACGAGATCAACCCGGACGACATCGACCGTCCGCGGGGCATGGACATCACCGTCGTCACGACGGCCAACACAAATGAGGAAGGTCGGTCGCTGCTGCGGCGGCTGGGCTTCCCGTTCAAGGAGAGCTGAGCCGATGGCGAAGAAGGCGCTGATCGAGAAGGCCAAGCGCAAGCCGAAGTTCGCCGTTCGCGCGCACACCCGTTGCGGCCGGTGCGGACGTTCGCGCGCGGTGTTCCAGAAGTTCGGCCTGTGCCGGATCTGCTTCCGCGAGATGGCGCACGCGGGCGAGCTGCCCGGCGTGACCAAGTCGTCCTGGTGAGTCCCTCCTGCCGGGGCCCGGCGCAGCGCCGGTACCCTCGGCAGGCGTGACCAGCGCGTTCGCTCGCGCTCCGCGTCGCGGGAGTCGTGTCGCACACGGCGTGCCAGAAGGCCTGCCTCCGGTAGGCGAACTCCACTGTTTCGTCCAGGCCAGGGCCCAGACTCCAGGGCGCCGGCACCGGTCGTCACCGGCCGGCGCCCGCACGTTGGGGCCCGTCGGAACCAGACGAGGAAGGTTGTACAGGTCACCATGACGATGACCGATCCGATCGCAGACATGCTGACGCGTCTGCGCAATGCCAATTCGGCATTCCACGACGAAGTCGTGATGCCGCACTCGAAGGTCAAGGCGAACGTCGCCGACGTCCTGCAGCGGGAGGGCTACCTGGCCGGCTCCCGCGTCGAGGAGGGCGCGAAGAGCAAGCAGCTGGTCTGCGAGCTCAAGTTCGGCCCGAACCGCGAGCGGAGCATCGCGGGCCTGCGCCGGGTTTCCAAGCCGGGCCTGCGGGTGTACGCGAAGTCCACGAACCTGCCGAAGGTGCTGGGGGGTCTCGGGATCGCCGTGATCTCGACGTCCCAGGGTCTGATGACCGACCGGCAGGCCATGCGCAAGCGAGTGGGCGGGGAAGTCCTCGCCTACGTTTGGTGAGGGAGGAGGAACGGACATGTCGCGCATCGGAAAGCTGCCGATCACCGTCCCCTCCGGTGTCGAGGTCACCGTCGATGGCCAGCAGGTCACGGTCAAGGGTCCCAAGGGCACGCTGGAGCAGGTGGTCCCCGAGCCGATCAGCGTCGAGCACGGCGAGGACGGCGCGCTTCTGGTCAACCGCCCGGACGACGAGCGCCGGAGCCGCTCGATGCACGGGTTGGCGCGCTCGTTGGTCAACAACATGGTCGTGGGCGTCAGCCAGGGTTTCCAGAAGGACATGGAGATCCAGGGCGTCGGTTACCGCGTCCAGCAGAAGGGCGAGAACCTCGAGTTCGCGCTCGGCTACAGCCACCCGGTCGTGATGGAGCCGCCGCAGGGCATCGAGTTCTCGACGGAGGGGCCGAGCAAGTTGTCCGTCAAGGGCATCGACAAGCAGTTGGTCGGCGAGGTCGCCGCGCGGATCCGCAAGCTGCGCCGCCCGGACCCGTACAAGGGCAAGGGTGTTCGCTACGCGGGTGAGAACGTCCGCCGCAAGGTCGGAAAGACGGGTAAGTGACGATGAGCGAGAACACCACGACGAAGCGCAGGCCGGTGGGCAAGAGCATCGCGAGGCAGCGTCAACTTGCCCGTCAGAAGCGGCACGTGCGCATCCGCAAGAAGGTCAGCGGTACCGCGCAGCGCCCGCGGCTGGTCGTGCACCGGTCCCTGCGGAACATCAACGCCCAGGTGATCGACGACCAGCGGGGCCACACCCTGGCCTCGGCCACCTCGTTGGAGCACGACCTGCGCTCCTTCGACGGGGACAAGTCGGCGATGGCCACCAAGGTCGGCGAGCTCGTCGCCGCGCGGGCGAAGAACGCCGGCGTCGAGAAGGTCGTGTTCGACCGCGGTGGTTACGCCTACCACGGCCGTGTCGCAGCGTTGGCCGACGCCGCGCGAGACGGTGGTCTGGAGTTCTGACAAGTGCGTAAGACAGCGAACGGAAGGGACGCCTGATGCCTGGACGCACTCGGCGTGAGGGCGGGGAGTCCGGCGGCAAGGACCGTCGGGACCGCCGCGACGGTGGCCGTGGCGGGGCGGCCCAAGAAAAGACCCCGCAGTTCGAGCGTGTCGTGACCATCAACCGTGTTGCGAAGGTCGTCAGCGGCGGCCGGCGGTTCGCGTTCACGGCGCTGGTCGTGGTCGGTGACGGCGACGGCATGGTCGGTGTCGGTCACGGCAAGGCCAAGGAGGTGCCCTCGGCGATCGCCAAGGGCGTCGAGGAGGCGAAGAAGAACTTCTTCCGCGTCCCGCGCCTGGAGGGCACGATCACGCACCCGGTCCAGGGCGAGGACGCGGCCGGCAAGGTCCTGCTCCGCCCGGCCAGCCCCGGTACCGGTGTCATCGCTGGCGGTCCGGTCCGCGCGGTGCTGGAGTGCGCGGGTGTGCACGACGTGCTGAGCAAGTCGCTGGGCAGCGGCAACCCGATCAACATCGTCAAGGCGACGGTGCACGCGCTCAAGCACCTGCAGCGTCCGGAGGCGGTGGCGGCGAGGCGCGGTCTGCCGCTCGAGGACGTCGCCCCGGCCTCCGTGGTGCGTGCACGCGCCAACCAGGGAGCGTGATCGCGATGGCACAGCTGAAGATCACCCAGGTGCGCGGCCTCGTCGGAACGCGCCAGGCCCAGCGGGAGACGATGCGTACCCTCGGCCTGCGCCGGATCCGCCAGTCGGTCGTGCGCCCGGACACCTCGGAAACGCGCGGCCAGATCAAGGCCGTTCACCAGTTGGTGACGGTTGAGGAGGTCGACTGACATGGTCATCAAGATCCACGACCTGAAGCCGGCCGCGGGCTCGAAGCGCAAGCCGCTGCGCGTCGGCCGCGGTGAGGGCTCGAAGGGCAAGACCGCCGGCCGCGGTACGAAGGGCACCACGGCCCGGAAGACGGTGCCGGCGAACTTCGAGGGTGGGCAGATGCCCATCCAGATGCGCCTGCCGAAGTTGCGCGGCTTCCGCAACCCGTCGCGCATCGAGTACAAGGGCGTGAACGTCGGCAGGATCGCCGAGGCGTTCCCGCAGGGCGGTCAGATCGGCTTGGCCGAGCTGATCGGTGCGGGCCTGGTGAAGAAGAACGAGCTCGTGAAGGTGCTCGGTGACGGTGACGTGGACGGCGTCAAGCTCGACGTCTCGGCGCACGCGTTCACCGGCAGCGCCCAGGAGAAGATCACCAACGCCGGCGGTTCGGCGACCAAGGTGAAGATCACGCGCAAGCCCAACAAGTGATCTGCCGGTGACCACGCCGCGTAGGCGTGGCACTCGACCTGCGGGCCGGTCGTCCTCGGACGGCCGGCCCGTTTGCGCGTGGGCGCTGCGCGGCCCGGTGCACGGGCCGTGCGCTGCGGTTCGCGCCGCTTGCCGTGCTGCGCGGGCGGTTTCGCCGGCGCTGGTCGCGGCACCGCCGCACCGGCATGCGCAAGGTGCCGTGTTGGTCGCTGACGGTGTTCGCGTTGCCGGCTGCTAGAGTGCGCAACCGCAGTGCCGTGTCCGGACGCTCGTGCTGGTGCGGATCGTGTGCGACCGCTCGTGCGTCGGCCCTGCGCTGCACCGATGTCCGCTGTGCCCGATGTCGGCCGTGCCCGTTGACCGCTGTGCGCGGTGTTCGCAGCGCCGGTGTCCTTCGGGGAGCTGTTCCGCGGGCCAGTTGTCCCACGGGACAGCGGTCGTGTCGGTGCGGGCGTGGCGGGACGGTACTGTGCATCTTGTGCCCGGTGAAGCGGGCGTCCCAACCATCGCGCCGGCTGTCGCCAAGCCGGCCACCGTCCCAGCCGGTTGCGACCGGTGTAGGAGGAGGTTCGCGTGCTCGGCGCCTTCCGCTCGGCTCTGACGACGCCGGACCTGCGCCGCAAGATCCTGTTCACGCTGGGCATGGTCGTGCTGTATCGGCTCGGCGCGCTGATCCCGTCACCCGGGGTTTCCTACCCCAACGTCCAGCAGTGCATCGAACAGGTCCAGGGCGGCGACAACCAGAGCGTCTACTCGCTGCTCAACCTTTTCAGCGGCGGCGCCCTGCTGCAGTTGTCGGTGTTGTCGCTGGGCATCATGCCCTACATCACCGCCAGCATCATCGTGCAGCTGCTGCAGGTGGTGATTCCGCGCTTCGAGCAGCTGAAGAAGGAGGGCCAGGCCGGGCAGGCCAAGCTGACCCAGTACACCCGCTACCTCACGGTGGCGCTGTCGATGCTGCAGGCCACCGGCATCGTGGCGCTCGCGGTGCGCGGGCAGCTGTTCCCCGGCTGCACCGTCCCGGTCGTGCCGGACAACTCGGTGCTCAACCTCGTGACGATCGTGGTCGTGATGACCGCGGGCGCCATCCTGCTGATGTGGATGGGTGAGCTCATCACCGAGCGCGGCATCGGCAACGGCATGTCGCTGCTCATCTTCACCTCGATCGCCGCGCAGATCCCGAGCGAGGGCGGCCGCATCCTCAACTCCAACGGCGGCCTGGTCTTCGCCGTGGTGCTCTGCTTCGCCGTGGCCATCATCGCGACGGTCGTGTTCATCGAGCAGGCGCAGCGCCGCATCCCGGTGCAGTACGCCAAGCGCATGATCGGCCGCCGGATGTACGGCGGCACGTCGACCTACCTGCCGCTGAAGGTCAACCAGGCGGGTGTCATCCCGGTTATCTTCGGTTCCTCGCTGCTGTACCTGCCGCAGTTGCTCGGCCAGCTCACCGGCGGTCAGGAGACCTGGTGGTCGACCTTCATCCAGACCTACATCGTCGACCCGTCCAGCTGGGTGCACATCCTGCTGTACATGGCGTTGATCGTGTTCTTCGCCTACTTCTACGTGTCCATCACGTTCAACCCGGAGGAACGTGCCGAGGACATGAAGAAGTTCGGCGGGTTCATCCCGGGGATCCGGCCCGGGCGGCCGACGGCCGAGTACCTGAGCTTCGTGCTCTCCCGGATCACGCTGCCGGGCGCGCTCTACCTCGGCATCATCGCGATCCTGCCGAACTTCTTCCTGGGCATCACCGGCGACGGCGGTCAGGGAGGTCAGAGCGCGCAGAACTTCCCGTTCGGCGGCACGGCCGTGCTGATCATGGTCAACGTCGGGTTGGACACGGTGAAGCAGATCGAGAGCCAGCTGACGCAGCGCAAGTACGAGGGTTTCCTGCGCTGATCTCGGGCGAGGAGCGTCGCCCCGGTCCAGTCAATGGGATCGGGCTGTGAGATGTCGGGGTCGCACCGGTATACCTCGGTCCGGTGCGCGCCGGTAAGGTCGGCGCGACGCCGGCGGCGCCGGTGCGAGGGCAGCGGGCGCGCGTCGCGGTGCGTCAGCGATTGGATTCGGAGGCAGACCCTTGGTGCGATTGGTTCTCTTCGGCCCCCCGGGAGCGGGTAAGGGCACGCAGGCCGAGGTGCTCAGCGAGCGGTTGTCGATCCCGCACATCTCCACGGGCGACTTGTTCCGCTCCAACATCGGCAACCAGACTCCGCTCGGAGTGCAGGCGAAGTCCTACCTGGATGCCGGTGAGCTCGTGCCGGATGAAGTGACCAACGAGATGGTGCGCGTGCGGCTGTCCGAGTCGGACGCGCAGGAGGGCTTCCTCCTGGACGGATATCCGCGCACCACGCCGCAGGCGGACGTGCTCGGCGAGATCCTGAGCGAGAACGGTCTCGAGCTCAGCGCGGTGCTTCAGTTCGACGTTCCCGAGGAGGAGCTGGTGCGGCGCATGCTGGAGCGCGGCCGCGAGGACGACAACGAGGACGTGATCCGGCGCAGGCTCGCGGTCTACCGCGAGGAGACCGAGCCGCTGCTGGACTACTACGGCGACAAGGTCGTCAAGATCGACGCGGTCGGGACGGTCGAGGAGATCTCCGAGCGCGCGCTGCACGCGGTGCGCGCGCGCAGCTGAGGCAACGGGCCGGGCCGGGGTGGGGCCCGCCGGTCCGGTCGTTTCGCCGGCGCCCGGTTTCCGGTGGCGCCCGGCCGGTACGAACGGGGAGGGAGCGCGACGTGTTGCGACGTGGTCGGGGCATCGAGCTGAAGTCCGCCGGTGAGATCGAGGCGATGCGCGCGGCGGGCCTGATCGTGTCCCGCGCGCTGGCCGAGGTGACGCGGCAGGCGCAGCCGGGTGTGAGCACGGGGCAGCTGGACGAGGCGGCCGAGCAGCTCATCCGCGACGCCGGAGCGGTCCCCTCGTTCAAGGGCTACCACGGGTTTCCGGGGTCGATCTGCACGTCGATCAACGAGAAGATCGTGCACGGCATCCCCTCGCGCGACGAGGTCCTCGCCGACGGGGACCTGCTCTCCGTGGACTGCGGCGCGATCCTCGACGGCTGGCACGGCGACTCGGCCGTGACGATCGAGGTGGGCGGTGTCGCCGAGGGCCACCGGACGCTGTCCGCTGCGACGCGCAAGGCCATGTGGGCGGGCATCGAGCAGGTTCGCCCGGGCAACCGGCTGACCGACATCTCGCACGCGGTGGAGACGGCGGCGCGGGACGCCGCGGCGGCGGATGGCCTCGACTACGGCATCATCGCCGAGTACGGCGGGCACGGCATCGGTACGCGGATGCACATGGAGCCGTTCCTGCCGAACCTGGGCAAACCGGGGCGCGGGCCGAAGCTGCGGGTCGGCATGGCGATTGCGGTGGAGCCGATGCTCACCGGTGGCACGGCGGAGAGCGAGGAACTCGACGACGAGTGGACGGTCGTGACGCTCGACGGTTCCCGAGCCGCGCACTGGGAGCACACCGTCGCGGTGACCGAGAGCGGCCCCTGGGTCCTCACCGCCCCCGAGGAGTGACCCCGCCTTCGGATCTGACCAGGCCGAGGCCCCGCAGCCGCTTTGTCCCACCGGACGTCGTCGTTGCGCCGTGCTCACCGCCGGCGGCGCTCGCTTGATACACGCCCGATGGCGTGGTGATCATTTGTCGTCCGGACGTGTGGGGATAACTCACAATTTTCATGAAAATTGTGCTATCTGGAATGGTTCCAGTCTGGCTGGGCGGTGCAGTGGCGGGTGAGCTGCGCGTCATCGCCCCTTGGGCCGGCGGCAGACGTAGATCTTCGCGGGCGGCACGTTCCGCAGCACCGTGCTCCGCGGCAGCACCTCGTCGAAGGTTTCCTCGAGCAGCGCGAGGAAGTCGCGGGTGGACCGGCGCCACAGCGTCGTGACGTAGGTGACGGTGGTGAACGGTGCGGATGGTTCGAGCACGCGTGCGCAGGCGTCGAGCAGGCGGCGCTGGTGCTCGGTGTCGAACAGCGTCCAGGGGATGCTCGTGACGAGCGCGTCGACGGTGCCGATGCCGCGTTCGGCGAGGTGTTCGGGCAGGTCGGCGAGGTCGGCCTGGATCACGTCGAGCCAGGGCTTGTGCTGCCGCAGGTAGGCGACGAGCTCGGGATCGACCTCGACGGCGAGCTGCCGGGTGTGCGGGCTGACGCGCTGCGCGATGCGTTCGCTGAGGGCACCGGTTCCGGGGCCGGCCTCGACGACGACCGGGGCGCGTCCGTCGCGGGCAGCGGTGACGGCGGAGCTGGGGACCACGCCGGCCACGGCCGCGCCGACCTGGCCGCTGGTGGGCAGCACCGCGCCCATGGTGGCCGGTGCGCGCAGCGCGCGGCGGAGGAACGTCCAGTACTCGCGCGCAGTTTCCGCGGGGTTGTGCGATGCGGTGTTCAACGGGCCTCCCCACCGGTCGGGAACGGGCGGCGCGGGAGAAGCGTCCCGCCGCGCTCGCCGCGGGGCAATCCTGCTGCGACCCGCGGCGTCCTGCCGGTCCGGTGGTGCGCCCGGCCCGCTCCGCCGGCGCGTGGCGGTGCCGGTCTCCGCGGAGCGGCTAGCGCAGCGGCCGGCGGCACAGGTAGTGCAGGATCGGCGGCAGGTTGCGCCACGTGGTGTGCGTGAGTATTTCGTCGAACGTGCGGTCGAGCCGGTCGCGGAAGCGTCGGCCGTTGGGGCTCTGCGCCACGGGCAGGTACGTGACGGCGGTGAACGCGCCGGTGTCACCGAGGATGTGGGTGACCTGCTCGAGGACGCGTTGCTGCTGCTCGTCGTCGAGCAGGGACCACGGGATGCTGCTGATGACCGCGTCGGCCCGGTGGACGCCGAGCCCGCCCAGCAGCGTGCCGAGCTCGCGGGCGTCGCCGTGCACGACTTCCATCCAGGGTTTGTGCGTGCGGAGGTGCTCGGCGAGTTCCGCGCCGAGTTCGATGCCGATGTGGCGGGCACCGCTGGGCAGCCGCCGGTGGATGCCTTCGCTGAGCGAGCCGGTGCCGGGGCCGAGCTCGACGACGACGGGTGTGCCGGTGGTGGGCACCACCTGCGCGACCGTGGCGGCGACGGCGGGCGAGGTCGGCGTGGCGGCGCCCATCATGCGGGGTTTGCGCACCGCGCTGCCGAGGAAGGTGCGGTATTCGCTGACCTTGTTCCCGAGTCCGGTGCCGCCGGGGCGCGCGGTTGCGGTTCGGCGTGAGGGGGCGAGCGGACGGGAACGTTGCGGGCTGGCTGTCACATTGCTCCTCGGGTGTGCCGTGCGGACCGCCGAACGGGCGCGGTCCTGGCGGATGCGGCGGTGCGCGCACGAGCGTGCGCGCGGGTGGTGGCGGCCGTCCGTGCAACCGGGCCCCGACACCGGGTGTGCCGCTCCCGGTGGGCGCGGCCCCGCGCCCACCGGGGTTCGGACCCTGCGGGCTCGGGTCTTCGGCACGCGCACGGATACCCCGGTGCGGGGCCTTGCAGTCCCGATGCGCGGACTCCGGCGGCACCCCCCGGCGGGGGCGGGCCCCGGTGGGATGAACCCCGGTGGGTAGGACCCCGGTGGCAGATCCCGGTGCGCCGGACGGGCGTGCGCGGACCCGATGATGTCGGAACCGGTGTCGCGGACCGCGTGGCGGGCCGGCATCGAACGTGATCGAACATAGTGAGGGGGAGCGGCCGGGTGCAACCTGCGCGTTGCGCGCGGGTGATACGCGTGGTTCCCGTTCTGTACACTGTGCGGTGGTACGCGGGATGAGCAGCCCCGATGGCGGGGGCCTGAGCTCCGAGGCGTACGATGGAGCATCGGCGCACTCGTAGTGTCGGGAATGCATGTCCGACGCCTGCGCACGCCAGAATCTCAGCTGGTCCGGAGTCGTTCCGGTCACGCCCGCTCGGGCTGTCCGGAGGCGACGCCGGCCCGTGCGTGGCTCGTCCCGCGCGCCGCGCCGGGACACCGGCTCCATGAGCATAGCGGTTCCGCGCGGCGGGGCGCTGTGGTCATCGGGCGACCGCGACCCCGGGCGTTTCGACGGTGGCGGGGACGTGGGCTGGGAACGGCGTGCGGGGGTCGGTCGGGGCTTGCGTTCGGGTTGCGACCGCGTTCGCACCGGTGCTGCGCAGGGCGCTGTCGTGGGGTCGGCCCCGACCCCGCGGCGCGGACGACCGTCCGATCAACCGTCACCGTCACGAAACGCGGAGGACATGGGCAAGAAAGACGGGGCCATTGAGGTCGAGGGTCGGGTCATCGAACCGCTCCCCAACGCGATGTTCCGCATCGAGTTGGAGAACGGCCACCAGGTCCTCGCACACATCAGTGGCAAGATGCGACAGCACTACATCCGCATCCTGCCCGAGGACCGGGTCGTCGTGGAGCTTTCCCCGTACGACCTTTCCCGTGGGCGCATTGTCTACCGCTACAAGTAGTGACCTCCACGGTGTCCGGGAGCACCGGGCACGTGTCCGAGCAGGAGAGCAGCGGCCGTGAAGGTCAAACCCAGTGTGAAGAAGATCTGCGATAGCTGCCAGATCATCAAGCGGCACGGCAACGTGCTGGTGATCTGCACCAACCCGCGCCACAAGCAGAAGCAGGGCTGAGACGCAGCTCCGATCGCAGCGACAGCGGAAGAGGACCTCCCCCGACCTGCCGGCCCTCGAGGCGGGCCGGCTGACCCCCGGGCCAGGCCGGGGCTCCGCGCGTGCGGAGGTGGCGGAGGAGCAGACCTGGCTGAGACGAAGGGGACCCTGATGGCAGCACGGGTCGTCGGAGTCGATCTCCCCATGGACAAGCGTGCGGAGATCGCTCTTACGTACATCTTCGGGATCGGTCGCACCCGGTCCCGCGAGATCCTGAAAGCGACGGACATCGCGCTCGACGTCCGCGCGCGGGATCTCGACGACGAGCAGCTCGCCAAGCTGCGTGAGCACATCGAGAACAACTACCGGGTCGAAGGTGACCTCCGTCGCGAGGTCCAGGCCGACATTCGCCGGAAGATCGAGATCGGCAGCTACCAGGGGCAGCGGCACCGTCGTCACCTGCCGCTGAACGGGCAGCGGACCAAGACCAACGCCCGGACCCGGAAGGGGCCGAAGAAGACGGTCGCCGGCAAGAAGAAGTCTGGGAAGAAGTAAGCCTCGCTAGGAGATCGCGACACTCATGCCACCCAAGGGTCGCGCCGGCACCGTCAAGAAGGTGCGGCGCAAGGAGAAGAAGAACGTAGCTGCTGGGCAAGCCCACATCAAGAGCACGTTCAACAACACGATCGTGTCGATCACCGACCCGACCGGTGCGGTGATCAGCTGGGCCTCCGCCGGCCATGTCGGGTTCAAGGGCTCGAAGAAGTCCACCCCGTTCGCCGCCCAGATGGCCGCGGAGAACGCCGCCCGCAAGGCCGCCGAGCACGGCATGAAGAAGGTCGACGTCTTCGTCAAGGGACCGGGTTCCGGGCGCGAGACGGCGATCCGCTCCCTGCAGGGCGCCGGGCTCGAAGTCGGCACCATTCAGGACGTGACCCCGCAGCCGCACAACGGTTGCCGCCCGCCGAAGCGTCGCCGGGTCTGAGCGGGAAGGGAGAGTAGACAACCATGGCTCGTTACACCGGTCCCGCGACCCGCAAGTCCCGCCGGTTGAAGGTCGATCTCGTCGGCGGTGATCAGTCGTTCGAGCGTCGTCCGTACCCGCCGGGGCAGCACGGGCGCGGTCGGATCAAGGAAACCGAGTACCTGCAGCAGCTGCAGGAGAAGCAGAAGGCCCGGTTCACCTACGGCGTGCTGGAGAAGCAGCTGCTCGCCTACTACAAGGAGGCGCACCGCCGCAAGGGCAAGACCGGTGAGAACCTGCTGCAGCTGCTCGAGACGCGGCTGGACAACGTGGTCTACCGGGCGGGTCTGGCGCGCACGCGCCGCATGGCCCGCCAGCTGGTCAGCCACGGCCACTTCCTGGTCAACGGCCAGAAGGTGGACGTCCCCAGCTACCGGGTCACCAAGTGGGACATCATCGACGTGCGGCCGAAGTCGCTGAGCACGACGCCGTTCGTCATCGCCAAGGAGACCCTCGGCGAGCGTCCCGCCCCGGCCTGGATGCAGGTCGTCCCGTCGAACCTGCGGATCCTGGTGCACCAGGATCCGGAGCGCGCGCAGATCGACACGCCGGTCACCGAGCAGCTCATCGTCGAGTTCTACTCGAAGAAGTAACGCGTGGCGCCGGCGGCCCGCGGGCCGCCGGCGGACGCCGCGGTGGTGGAGAAGGAAGCCACCACCGGCCCGCTGCGGCGGGCATGCCATCCCATCGGCGTCATATGGCGGGCGCCGTGAGGAAAGGAAAAGACCAGTGCTCATCTCCCAGCGACCCGCACTGTCCGAAGAGACAGTGTCGGAGACCCGGTCGCGGTTCTCCATCGAGCCGCTCGAGCCGGGCTTCGGATACACCCTCGGCAACTCACTGCGCCGCACCCTGCTGTCGTCGATCCCGGGTGCGGCCGTCACCAGCCTGCGCATCGATGGTGTGCTGCACGAGTTCACCACGATTCCGGGCGTGAAGGAGGACGTCACCGACGTCATCCTGAACATCAAGGAGCTGGTGGTCAGTTCCGAAGAGGACGAGCCGGTGACGATGTACCTGCGCAAGCAGGGCCCCGGGGACGTCACCGCGGCGGACATCGTGCCGCCGGCGGGGGTCACCGTGCACAACCCGGACCTGCACATCGCCACGCTCAACCAGAAGGGCAAGCTGGAGATCGAGCTCGTAGTCGAGCGTGGTCGTGGCTATGTCCCCGCGATGCAGAACAAGCAGTCGGGTGCGGAGATCGGCCGGATCCCGGTCGACTCGATCTACTCGCCGGTGCTGAAGGTGAGCTACAAGGTCGAGGCCACCCGTGTGGAACAGCGCACGGACTTCGACAAGCTGATCCTCGACGTCGAGACGAAGCCGTCGATCACCCCGCGGGACGCGGTGGCCTCGGCCGGCCGGACGCTCGTCGAGCTGTTCGGGCTCGCCCGGGAGCTCAACGTGGACGCCGAGGGTGTCGAGATCGGTCCTTCGCCGGCGGAGGCGGACACGATCGCCGCCTACGCGATGCCGATCGAGGACCTCGACCTGACGGTGCGCTCCTACAACTGCTTGAAGCGGGAAGGCATTCACACCGTCGGCGAGCTGGTCTCGCGCAGCGAGGCCGACCTGCTGGACATCCGCAACTTCGGTGCGAAGTCCATCGACGAGGTCAAGATGAAGCTCGCCGGTCTGAGCCTGTCGTTGAAGGACAGCCCGCCCGGGTTCGACCCGTCGGCCGCTGCTGCGGAGTACCCGGCCGAGGGCTTCTCCGACGAGGGCGAGCAGCTGGGTCCGGTCGGTGGTGTCGGGGCTGAGGCCGCCGACTACATGCCGAGCTACGAGACGTCGTACGAGACGGGCTACGACACCGGTTTCGAAAGCTACGACGACGGCCAGGACTACGCGGAGACTGAGCAGCTGTAGCTGTGCGTGCCCGGTTTCCGGGCCGCAGTGAGAGGAGCAAGCGATGCCCACCCCGACGAAGGGCCCGCGTCTCGGCGCGTCCCCGTCGCACGAGCGGCTGATCCTGGCCAACCTGGCCACCTCGCTGTTCGAGCACGGGAAGATCACCACCACCGAGGCGAAGGCCAAGCGGCTGCGTCCGCTGGCCGAGCGGCTGATCACCAAGGCCAAGAAGGGCGATCTGCACAACCGTCGCCAGGTCATGAAGACCATCCGCGACAAGGACGTGGTGGCCAAGCTCTTCGAGGAGATCGGCCCGTTCTACGCCGACCGCCCCGGTGGTTACACCAGGATCGTCAAGGCCGCGCCGCGTAAGGGCGACAACGCCCAGATGGCGATCATCGCGCTGGTGCAGGAGAAGACCGTGACGTCCGAGGCGGAGGCCGCCCGCGGCACCAAGTTCGCCAAGGACCAGCAGGCCGAGCCCGAGCAGGCCGCGGAGGAGTCCGCCGGCGAGTCCTCCGCGGCGGAGTCCGAGGTCGCGGAATCCGCGGAGACTGCGGAATCCGCGGAGACTGCGGAGTCCGCTGACGAGTCCGCGAGCGAGAAGAAGGATGAGTCCTGACATCGCGCGTGACAACGGTGCGCACGAGCCCGCTGCCCCCACCGGGGGTGGCGGGCTCGTTCGTCTGCGGCTGACCGTCGCCTACGACGGGACGGATTTCGCCGGCTGGGCCCGGCAGCCGGGACTGCGCACGGTGCAGGGGCTGTTGGAGGACGCGCTGGCGAAGCAGCCGCCGGGCCGCGAGGTGCCGCGGTCGGTGGTGGTGGCCGGACGGACCGATTCCGGGGTGCACGCCGCCGAGCAGGTGGTGCATCTCGACGCGGTGCCGCTGAACCAGGCGGAAACCCGGCTGCCGGTGGACGAGCACGGGCTGCCGGATCTGGACCGGATGCGGCGCCGCTGGAACCGCATCCTGCCGGGCGATGTGCGGGTGCTGGGAGCCGAACCCGCACCGACCGGGTTCGACGCCCGGTTCTCGGCGCTGCGGCGGCACTACCGCTACCGCGTGTCGGATGCCCCGTGGGGCGTGGATCCGCTGCGTCGCCGGGACACGTTGGCGTGGCAGCGTCCCTTGGACGTGGACGCGCTGAACGCCGCCTCGACGGGACTGGTGGGGCTGCACGACTTCGCGGCCTACTGCAAGGCGCGGGAGGGCGCGACGACGGTGCGCGAACTGCTCGAGTTCACCTGGCAGCGCGTTGAGCCGCACCTGCTGGTGGCGGAGCTCTCCGCCGACGCGTTCTGCCACTCGATGGTGCGCGGCCTGGTCGGCACGGTGCTGTTCGCCGGGGACGGCCGCCGCGGTGCCGACTGGCCGCAGCTGCTGCTGGAGTCCGGGCAGCGCACCAGTGCCGTCGCCCCGGCCCGCGGGCTCACGCTCCGCGGTGTCGACTACCCGCCTGCGGCGGAGCTCGCCGCGCGTGCGGAGCACACCCGCGCCCGCCGCAGCCTGGACTGAACCGGCTGCGGAAGCCGTCCTGAGCCCGCACCGGAGTCCGCCCCCGACCCGAACGTACGCGACTTTTCTCGAGAAAAGTCCCACACTGCTACGGCCGGTCAGTCGCCGCGGCGGATCGGGCCGAGGATCTCCTGCTCCTTCGTGCTCGTCACCAGGCGGATCGGGGACCACAGCATGTTGCCCAGGGCGATGAGGCCGTCGTCCTGCAGCTGGGTCAGCTGCTGCACCTGTTGCGGGTGCAGGCTCCAGATGCGCTGGGCCAGCTGCGCCTGGTTCAGCGGCAGCCGCTGCAGCATCACCAGGTCCGCCGTGTTCGCGACGGCGCCGCTGCTGATCTGCGGATGCAGGTACGGCAGCACGTACATCGTCGTCTGCCACGGCGCGCGCGGCGGGAACAGCTCCTGCGGAACCGCGCCGCCGTCGTGGATGAGCAGCAGCGGCGTGTCCTCCGAGGCGCCGGGCAGGTCGAACGGCGTGAGGCGCCGGATCTGCATCAGCGGGACGGGTTTGCCGTCGGGAGTCTGGCCCGCGGCGCGTTCCAGCACCTTCCACGCGGCCGGCCGGCCGGTGGCGATGATCACCCACGCGCCGGTGGCGATGGCCCGCAGCGCCAACTGCCGCGCGAAGTACAGCCCGCCGACGGTGACCATCCGCGTGGGATGCGGCCGCAGGATGGAGGCGGCGACCGCCTCGCCCTGCGGCCCGGAACCGATGAGCATGCCGCCCCGGTCACCCGAGGGACTCACGGCCTCCAGGGTTTCCGGTGGCACGAGGAACTCCGGCGCGCTGCCCTGGTTCCCGGGGACGTCGATCGTCCTGCTGCGACTCATACGGCACCTCCCAGGGGCAGTGTCGCCGCGTATCCGGACAGCTGGTTGCCGCGCAGCGGCGTCAGCGTCATCCCGAGCCGGTCGCTGATGGTGCGCAGCCGGTCGTCGGCGGTGTCGAGCTCTTCGGGCGTGCGGGCGCTGACGCGGACGACGCCCCGCAGGGCCACCTCGTCCTGTTCGCCGGAAGGCGCGATGGACAGCGTGATGGATGTGGACAGCGCCCGGATGCCGGTGAGCGCGTTGAGGCTGTGGCTCGTCTGCGCGGGCCAGCCGGTGATGGCGTAGCTGGAGTGGCCCACACCGCCCGCGGTGACCCCGCTCCACCGTTCCTTGAGCCCGACGGACCGCTGCGAACCGAGGACGCTGTGCAGCTCGGCCGAGGAGATCCCCGCCTGCAGCAGCTCGTCCGGGGCGAGCGGGCGCGCGGGCACGCCTTGGCTCTCGAGCGCGTTGCGCACGCGGGAGAGCGCGCCGATGAGCGCGCGGTGCGCACCGACCACGCCGCCGCCGCGTTCGCCCACGGCCTTGGCGCAGCGCTGCGGGTCGAGCCGCAGCGCCACCCACGTGGTGCGGCGCGCGGCGGCCGGCAGCGGCCCGAGCAACTCCAGGTACGAGTCCAGCGCCGGCGAGTTCGACGGCAGCGCGGCGCTGCCCGGGTAGCAGTGCCAGATGACCTGGATCGCGTCGAGCACCACCCCGCGGTCCTCCAGGCACGGCGAGAGCACGCCGAGCGGCAGGTTGGGCGCGTTGTTCACCGAGTTCAGCAGCGACGGCGTCGGCTCGACCATGAGCACCGCGGTCCACTTGCCGTTGTGGAAGGCCATTCCCACGGGGTTTCGGTCGTGGTCCTGGCTGCGCGCGATGACGAGGTCGGGCAGCGCGAGCCGCAGCAGCGCGACGCGGTGGTTCTCGTCCGGGCCGATGATGCCGTCGCCGTCGAGGTCCTCGGCGGATTCCACGTCGTCGACGTTCGGCGGTTCGGCCACTCGGGTGTGATCGCGACCGCGGTAGTCGAGCAGGAGCGCGAACCACTGGGTGAACCAGCGGCCGCGGCGGCGCAGCACCGCCAGGACCAGGGCGAGCGCTGCCACCCCGATCGCCCCCGGCCACAGCACTTGGTCGATCAGCACGAGGACCAGGCCGATGGCGAGGCCGACCTCGATGAGCACGATGTTGGCCGCCGGCATGCCCCCCAAGGTCACGCCGTTCAACCGGCGCCGCCGCGCACGGATGCGCGCACGCGGCGGATTTGCGGTTTCCGGTGCGTTCGGCTGGGCCGGATGTTGTGTCGTCACGGACATCCGTTCGGTCTTCCCCCTCGCTGTTACGCGGCGCACGGCACGCGAGTAGGCGGTTGGATCGTTGGCGCGTGCAGAGAATACTGACGGACTTGGTCGAACCGCACCCATTCGGCATCCCCTGAGGACTATCCTGCGGGACCGTACCTCGGACGGGAGAGCTGTAGGCGAAGAATGGCAACAACACCCACGACGAAGTCGCAAGTTCAGGCGTACCGGTTCGTGTTGCGCCGCATGGAGTCCGCGCTGGTGCGCAAGGACGCGGTGATGCTGCACGATCCGATGGGCTCGCACAAGCGGGCCACGGTGGTCGGCGCGATCGTCGCCTGCGTCGGCATGATCGGGTTCCTCGTGTGGGGCCTGTTCGGCGGGAAGGGCAGCGTGCCCGAACCGGGCAACGTCGTCATCGCCAAGGAGAGCGGCAGCGTTTTCGTCGTCACCTCCGACGAGCGGGCGGACAAGCGGCTGATCCCGATGCTGAACATGACCTCGGCGAAGCTGCTGGTGATGGCCCAGGGCGGTGCGCAGGGCGGCGGTCCGATCGATCCGACGACCGTCAAGGAGGCCGCGCTCTCGGAGATTCCGCGCGGTTCGCTGACGGGCATGGTCAACGCGCCCCAGTACCTGCCGGAAGGCGGGGACCAGGCAGCGCCGACCTGGGCCATCTGCGACGAGGGCCAGGTCCGCGACACCCTCGACGACTCGCAGGTGGAGGGTGCCACCGACGTGCGCACCACCGTCGTCGGCGGGCAGCAGGACCACGGCACGGAACTGCGGCCGGATCAGGCGCTGTACGTGCAGGACCAGTCCTCGGGGGACCGCTACCTCGTGTACCGCGTCGCAGACGGGGTTCCGGGCCAGCCGCACACGCGAACGGTCAAGGCGCTGGTCGACGAGGACGACAGCGCGGTGATGGACATGTACGGCCTCAACGGCACCACGCCGCGCACGATCAGCACGAACATGCTCAACGCGATCACCGAGGTTTCCGAACTGTCGGTGCCGCAGCTGCCGACCGGCGGGATCGACTACATGACCGGGCAGTACGCGGCGGGCGACGTGGTGCGCCGCAGCGTCCCCGGCAACCCGGACGAGTTCTTCCTGCTGCTGCCGAGCGGCAAGCAGGAGATCTCCCAGGGTGCCGCGGCTGCGGTGCACGCGGCGAAGTACAGCAGCGAGGAGCTGCCGAACGCGACCGGTGAGATCACCGAGGCACCGGAAGCGAGCGACGGTGACAAGCTGGGCGCGTTGGACTCCTTCCCCACCCAGGTGCCGTCCCCGGTGAGCTTCCAGGAGTCGGACACCTCGTGCTTGAGCTCGAAGAACGACCGCGGTGACCAGGACGTCACGGTGACGCTGAACAAGGGCCCGATCAGCGACAGCCCGGTCAAGCTGGCGCAGGCCGACGGTTCCGGGCCCAATGTGGACAGGTTCCACCTGCCGACGGGCAAGGCCGCGGTCGTGCGCGGCACGTCGAACGAGGCGGACGCGGATTCCGGCCCGATCTTCCTCATCACCGACCAGGGCGTGCAGTACGGCATCAAGGACGTGGCCACTGCGCGCGGACTGGGCGTGATCGGCAGTGCCGCCGACATCGAGCCCGGCCCGTCCTGGTTGATGCGCAGCCTGCCGCAGGGCGATTTCCTCGATCCGGCGCAGGCGAGCTTCACCTATGACGCGGTCGAACCGGGTGAGGGGGTGAACCGCCCGCCGCAGGAGGACGGCCAGGGGCGGGGCTCGCAGCAGCAGGCGGGCTGAGCGCAGCGTTTCCGCTCGCGGGGTCTCCGGCCGGTTGTGCCGGGGATTCCCGGGCGGCAGCTGCCGCGGCGGGCGCCGCTGCGATGCGGGCCGGCTGACCAGCGGCCCCGGCGACCGGCTCGGGCGGGCCGCTGAAATCCCCGCACACGTCCGAGGGCCGCGGTCCCGTCGTCCCGGGTGGACGGCGGGACCGCTTGCTGTCCGCGGTCGCTTCAGCAGGCCGCGTGCCGCAGCAGGCCTCAGTGCCGCAGCAGGCCTCAGTTCCGGGTGGTGTCGCGCTGCGCGTTCAGCCGCGCGCGGAGGTTGCGGCGCGCGTTGATGAGGAACGCGGTGAACACGATGGCGGCGATGCCCGCTCCCGTGCCGCCGAGCGCGGTCAGCAGCGCGGGCCAGTCGCGCGGGGGCAGCACGTCGGCGTCCAACCGCGCCGGCTGGTTGTTGTTCGTGGCCACGCCGTGCTCGGCGGGCACGACGTCGTTGAGCGCCGCCATCGGGTCGATGACGCCGGCGCCGACGATGTCGTTGCGGCCGTCCGCGCCGCCCGGGTGCAGCGCGGTCTTCTCGATGCGATCCATGATCTGCCCGGGTCCGAGTTCCGGGTGCTCCTGCTTGATCAGCGCGACCAGCCCGGACACGTACGGCGCGGCGAAACTCGTGCCCATGATGGGTTCGGGCTGGCCTTGGCCGCTCTGCAGCTGGTTGGCCAGTCCGGTACCGCCCACGCCCGGGTCGAGCGAGGTGAGGTTCTCACCGGGGGCGGCGACGTCGACCCACGGTCCGGGCACGGTGAACTCGGAGGGCGCGCCCTGCTCGTTCACCGAGCCGACGGTGAGCACGTAGTCGTCGTACCAGGCGGGCAGCACCGCGGTGGTCGGATCGCCCGAGGGGTTCTTCTGGCACTGGTCGGTGGTGTTGCCCGCGGCGGCCACGACGACCGCGCCCTCGTCGTAGGCGTCCTTGACCGCCTGGTGCAGCTGGTTGTTGAAGCTGTACTGCGGCGACGAGGAGTCGGTGGCCTCGGCGATGGCCTGGCAGGAGGACTGCGAGATGTTGATGACGCTGGCGCCTGCTTCGGTGGCGTGCTTGACGGCCTGCGCCATCGTCGCCGTGTTGCCCACCGTCTGGTCGTTGTTCTGGTTGACGAACTTCTGCGAGGACTGCCGGATGGACAGGATGGTGCTGTTCGGGGCCACGCCGACGAATCCGGTCTGCGAGTCGGGCTGCGCGGCGATGATCCCGGCCACGGCGGTGCCGTGGCCGTCGCAGTCGAATCCGGCGCCGCGGCCGTCGGGGACCGCGCTGCCGCCGCCGGTGTCCACGTCCAGCCGCGGGTGCCGGTTCACACCGGTGTCGATGACCGCGATCTTCTGGCCCTGCCCGTTCAGCCCCTGCTCGTGCGCCTGCTCGAAGCCGAGGTAGCGCTGGCTCCAGGGCTTCTCCTCGATGGTCCGTCCACCCGGGTTGCCCTGCAGGCAGCCTTCCTGCGGGTCGAACGGGCCCGGTTGGGGGGCGAGCGGCCCGCCGTCCACCACCGTCGGGACCAGGTCGGGCGGTTCGAAGGAGGACTCGGCGACCGCGGGTGCCGTCGGACCACCGAGCACGAGCACGCCCAAGGCGGTGGACAGCGCGAGGGCCCGCCGAGGACCGCGGGCGCGGAGGAATCGTGCGCGCATCGGCTGCCCCTTTAGAACAGGTTCAGGTTCAGGTCGCGGATCATCATGTACACGTTCATCACGGCCAGAGCCAGCGGCAGCACCGCCGCGATGAGCACGGCTTCCAGCAGGTCGACGGTGCGCCGTTGCACCGGTGAGAACCGGCGCCGGGGGAAGACCACGCCGAAGACGAGCGCGAGGACGCCGAGCAGCAGCATCGGCGGGAAGGCCCACGCCACCGCCGTGGGCCACTGCGCCACCTGCACGAGCAGTCCCGCGGTCACGCCTGCGGCCGCGAGCAGTCCGTTGAGCAGCAGCGCCATCGCCTGGCTGCCGTTGGCGTAGTTGCGTCCGCGCAGCAGCAGCACCGCGGCGACCACGATCGCGTAGATGGTTCCCCAGGCACCGCCGAATCCGGCCGAGATGACCGCGCCGAGGGCGGCGGTGAGGCCGCAACCGATGATGAGCCCGGTCATGTACTGGTGCGCCACACCGGTCTGCCGTTCGATCGCCCGGTAGTCGGGGAAGCTGGTGTCCTCCTTGAGGTCCTCGGCGGTGCCGGGGACCTGCGGCAGCGGCAGGCGCGCCAGTTGGATGGTCAACCGGGGCAGCAGCGAGATCCCGGCCAGGCCGACGGCGGCGGCACCGGCGGCGATCCCGGGGGCCTCCGCCTGGCTGACGAGGGTGGCCACGAGGAACGACACCGTGGCGAAAGTGCCCACCACGGCCGCTGCGATGAACGTGATGATCCCGGTGCCCAGCAGCATCAGCGACACCGAGGCGAAGATGAGCACCAGCGCGCTGGCCAGCAGCAGCCGGGGTTCGGGGGAGTTGCCGGGCACGATGTTGAACCCGGCGACGAACGCCATGGACAGCCCGCCGGATGCGGCGATCACCGTGCCCGTGGTCGTCGCTCCGTAGGCCTTGGTGACGATCGTTCCCAAACCGGTTGCGAGCACCGCCGCGACGGTGGCGGCCAAGGCGGCCACGGTCTGCAGCACCAGCGGCAGGGCGCCGCCGGTTTCGGGGTGCAGCAGCACCACGGGGCCGGCCAGTCCGAGCGCGACGGCCGCGGCGAGGAACGCGAGCGCGCCCGCGATGTGGCCGATCCGCGCGGCCGTTTCCTTCGTCCACGGCCGGTAGCTGCCCGGTTCGGCGTCCGCGAGCGCGTCCACCACGTCGTCGTACAGCGGTGGCGGCGGATTGTCCGAACGCTTGCGCAACTGCAACATGTCGCCGTCGACGATGCCCTGGGATGCCAGCGTCTGACTGGGATCGAGCGGCTGGCTGTCGCCGAGTTTTGCCAGGCACCATCCGCCGTGTCGCGAACCGCCGTCCTGAGTGACCTCGCGGGCCATCTCCAGCACCATCGGCAGCAGGTCCGCCACCGACACGTCCGCGGGCAGCGCCAGGTCGATGCGCGTGCTCGGCGCCACCACCGTCACGCGACTGAACACCGTGGTTCCGGTCGCCACTTGGGCCCCCTACTCCCTTGGTCGCCTTGCTGTCTGCGTGTGCACTCCCGCCCGGTCCGGCGCGGCGACGTGCACTCTGTCCGTTGCGATCCAACCAAGCGCGTCTTTTCTTGCGAAACCGGCCCACCCGGTCGGACAGCGCCCCTAGTATGGGCACACCGATCGCCATCGGGTGACGGGTTTGGTGCAACTCGTGGCAATCGGTTCGCATGCGGTGGATCACGACGGGGTGTGCGCACTGCGAGTCCTGCGACCGTGTGCACGCCGTGAAGTGAGCACGACGGGAACCACGACGGGAACACGGTCGCAGGGCCCTGTTCGGCGGTGCCGCGAGGACAGGACAGAATGCCGCGAGCCAAGCGTGCAGGCTCGTAGAGGACGGAAAGGTTGCCGCGTCGGTGAGTACGCTGCAGTTCAAACGCATGGCCCGCCTGGCGCCGCCGCGTCCGCCGGGTGGCGAGGTGCATCTCGAACCACCGCCGGAGATTCCGCGCGCGGTTCCCGGCAACATCGTGCAGAAGATCCTTCCGGCGGTCATGATCGTCGCGTCGCTGGGCATGATGGTCTTCATGCTCCAGCGGGCCAGGGACAACCCGATGATGATGATGATGCCGATGATGATGCTGGTCAGCACCGTCGGCATGATGGCGGGAGGGGGCTCCGGCGGCGGCCAGAAGAAGTCCGAGATGAACGAGGACCGCAAGGACTACCTGCGCTACCTCGGGCAGATGCGGGACCGCGCGCGCGAGGCCGCCGACGAGCAGCGGCAGGCCCGCGAATGGGTGCACCCGGATCCGCAGACGCTGTGGTCGGTGTCGGGCACGCGCCGCATGTGGGAACGCCGGCCCGCGGACAACGACTTCTGCCAGCTGCGCGTGGGCCGCGGTTCCCAGCGGTTGGAAACCCGCCTCGTGCCGCCGCAGACCGGGCCGGTCGACGAGCTGGAGCCGATCACCACGCTCGCGCTGCGCCGTTTCGTGCGCGCGCACTCGCTGGTGCCGGACCTGCCGATCGGGATGTCGCTGCGCGGGTTCGCCGCGATCGGGCTGCAGGGTGAGCGCGATCTCACGCGGGCCGTCGCCCGCGCGATGCTGGCCCAGTTGGCGACGTTCCACGCGCCGGACGACGTGCTCATCGCCGTGGCCAGCGCCGGACGCGCGCGCGGCGAGTGGGACTGGGTGAAGTGGCTGCCGCACGCCCAGCACCCGACGGACACCGACGGGATCGGCCCGCGCCGCCTGATGTCCGGTTCGCTGGGGTCGATCGAGGAGATGCTGTCCGAGGAGCTGGCCGACCGGCAGCGCTTCCAGCGCAGCGCGGCGGCGCCGGAGGGCGAGCCGCACATCGTCATCGTCATCGACGACGCGGAGATCAGCCGCGAGGAGCACCTCGTGCTCGAGGGCGGTTTGGCGGGCGTGACGATGATCGACCTGTCCGAGTCGCTCGGCCGCGTCACCCAGCGCCGCGGCATGCGCATGGTCGTCGAGCCCGAACGCATCGGTGCGCGCGGCGCCAGTGGCGTGGAGTGGTTCGGGGTGCCGGACACGCTCACCGCGTCCGAGGTCTCCGCGCTGGCGCGCCGCCTGTCGCCGTACCGGCTGGCCAGTGGCGGCGCGGTGACCGAATCGGACAGCGGCGGGTACGAGCCGCTGACGACGCCGCTGAACTACGTCGAGCAGCTCGGCCTGGCCGGCGACGTGGTGACGTTCGACCTCAACGAGGCGTGGCGGCCGCGGTCGGTGCAGGACCTCTACCGCGTGGCGATGGGACCGGGCGAGACCGGCGAGATCGTCCACCTGGACATCAAGGAGACCGCTTCCGGCGGCATGGGCCCGCACGGCCTGTGCATCGGTGCGACCGGTTCCGGAAAGTCCGAGTTCCTGCGCACGATCGTGCTGGGCATGATGGCCACGCACTCCTCGGACATGCTCAACTTCGTCCTGGTCGACTTCAAGGGCGGTGCGACGTTCAACGGTTTCGAGCCGGCGCCGCACGTTTCGGCGAGCATCTCCAACCTGGAGGACAACTCCACGCTGATCGATCGGATGTACGACGCGCTGTCCGGTGAGATGAACCGCCGCCAGGAGGTGCTCAACAAGGCCGGCGCGAAGAACGTCTGGGATTACCGGAAGATGCGCGAGGCCGGCGACGAGTACGCGCAGGAGCCGCTGCCCGCGCTGTTCGTCGTCATCGACGAGTTCTCCGAGTTGCTGGCGCAGCAGCCGGAGTTCGCCGAGCTGTTCGTGATGATCGGCCGGCTGGGGCGTTCGCTGCAGGTGCACCTGCTGCTGGCGTCGCAGCGGCTGGAGGAGGGCAAGTTGCGCGGTCTGGACGCGCACCTGTCCTACCGGATCGGGTTGAAGACCTTCAACGCGGCGGAGTCCCGCGCCGCGATCGGTGTGCCGGACGCGGCCGATCTGCCGGCGACGGGTGGCCACGGTTACCTGAAGCATCCCACCGGGATGGAGCGCTTCCGCGCCGCCTACGTCTCCGGGCACCTGCACCAGACCAGCGGCCGCAAGCCCTCGACGCAGGCCGCGTCGCCGGTGACCGGCGACAAGATGCCGCGCGTGTTCATCCCGGACTACGTCGAGAAGCCGCCGGAACCGGAGCAACCCGAGATCGTCGAGGAGGAGCCGGAGCCGGCGGAACCCGATGCCCTGGCACCGACGGACTTCCAGATCGTCATCGACAAGATCTGGCGCTCCGGTGGGCCGCAGGCGCACCAGGTGTGGTTGCCGCCGCTGGACAACCCGCCCACTTTGGACACCTTGCTGCCGCCGCTGCAGCAGACCGACGACCGCGGGTACACCGCCGCGGGGTACGCGGGCAGCGGGCGCCTGCAGGTGCCGGTGGGGCTCATCGACGTGCCCTACCACCAGCGGCAGGACCTGCTCATGCTGGATCTCAGCGGTGCTTCCGGGCACGGCGCGATCGCCGGCTCGCCGCAGGCGGGCAAGTCCAACGCGATGCGGACGATGATCGCGTCGATGGCGCTGACGCACACCCCGCAGGAGGTGCAGTTCTACTGCATCGACCTGGGCGGCGGTTCGATGGTCGCGCTGCGGGACCTGCCGCACGTCGGCAGTTTCGCGGGGCGCCGGGACCAGGACACGGTGCGCCGCACGATCGCCGAGGTGAAGAGCCTGGTGGCGGAGCGGGAAGCGCGGTTCCAGCAGTTGGGCATCGACTCGATGGCCGACTTCCGCACCCGCAAGCGCCGCGGTGAGATCGAGGAAGACCCCTACGGCGACGTGTTCCTGATGATCGACGGCTGGCGCACGTTCCGCGAGGACTACGAGTCGCTCGAGCAGGACGTCATGAACATCACCGCGCAGGGGCTGACGTTCGGCGTGCACGTGTTCGTCACCGTCAACCGCTGGGGCGAGCTCCGTCCGGCGATGAAGGACCTGCTCGGTACCCGGTTGGAGCTGCGCCTCGGTGACACCTCCGAGTCGGAGATGGGTCGCAAGATCGCCGACAACGTGCCGCAGGAGCGTCCGGGCCGCGGTCTGCACTCCTCGCAGCTGCACTTCCTCACCGCGCTGCCGCGTGTGGACAGCGAGAACATCGGTGACCGCGAAGGTGCGGAGCGGGAGCGCGCCGAGCAGGAGCGGGACGCGCTCCGGCCGACGTGGGAGCTGTACAACGACGACCTGGCCGACGGGGTGTCCGATCTGGTCAACCGGATCCGCAGCTCCTGGCGGGGAGCGCCGGCGCCCCAGGTCAAGCTGTTGCCGGACGAGTTGCCGTACGACCAGCTGCCGCGGCCGGAGCAGCAGCCGAAGCAGCGGCTGGTGCCGATCGGTGTCAACGAGGACGGGCTGCACCCGGTGTACCTGGACTTCGACGCCGATCCGCACTTCTACGCCTTCGGTGAGCGGGAGTCGGGCAAGAGCTCGCTGCTGCGCGGGATCGTGCGCGGGATCACCGAGCGGTACACGCCGCAGGAGGCGTTGATCCTGCTGGTGGACTACCGGCGGACGATGCTCGGTTTCCTCAACACCGGGCACTTGCTGGAGTATTCGGTTTCGGCCGATCAGCTCAAGAACAACGTGGGCGATGTGACCAACGCGCTGAAGAAGCGGTTGCCGGGGCCGGACGTGACCCAGGAGCAGTTGAAGACCCGTTCCTGGTGGAGCGGTCCGGAGCTGTTCGTCGTGGTCGACGACTACGAGCTGGTGGCGCCGCAGGGCAACAACCCGCTGGCGCCGCTGTCCGAGTTCGTGGCGCAGGCCCAGGACGTCGGGCTGCACGTGATCCTGGCGCGCAACTCCGGTGGTGCCAGCCGCGCGCTGTTCGAGCCGGTGGTCGGCAAGATGCGCGAGGTTTCGGCGCCGGGGCTGGCGATGTCGGCGAACAAGGACGACGGCCAGCTGGTCGGCAACATCCGTTCGCAGCCCCTGCCCGCCGGCCGGGGGATGCTGGCCAGCCGCGCCTTGCGCGGGGGTCCGCAGCTGATCCAGACGGCGCACGTACCGCAGGAGTAGTCGCTCCGCGCGTCGGGTGTGCGCAGGGCCTGCCTCGTTCCGCAGGGGTTCGGGGCAGGCCCTTTGCCGTGGGGCACCGCTGCTGCGCGCGAAACGACCGCGGGCGCGGGTGTTCTGCCCCTCCGGTGTGCTGCCGCTTGCTGTCAAGGGTCCAGCCACTGAAACACCCGTTCGGGTGTCGCCTGTTCGGAGAGGGGGAGCGGGGCCTCTAGAGTGCTGCAGGAGGCCGCTGCAGGGGGCCGCCGCAGCGGCCGTTGCAGGGGGCCGCTGCAGGGGGCTCGGCGCGGCGCGTCGGAAGCGACCTCGGGACCTCGGGAGACCGCTCCGGCGACGGCGAAGGAGTTTGCTGCGTGTCGCTGCACGTGTCCATCGACTTCGGAACCTCGAGCACCTGCACCGTGGCTTCTGTCGACGGTGAGGGGCCGCAGGTCGTGATGATCGACGGGCAGCCGCTGGTGCCCTCGGCCGTGTGCGGCGCACCGGAAGGCACCCTGTTCGTCGGCCACGAGGCGGAACGGCAGGCGGCGGTCGACCCGGCGCGCTTCGAACCGCACCCGAAGCGGCGCATCGACGAGGGCGAACTGCTGCTCGGCGACAGCGTCGTCGGCGTGCCCGACGTGGTGCGCGCGGTGCTCGGCCGCGTCGTCGCCGAAGCGCGCCGCACCGCGGGCGGAGTGGCCGTGGACCTGCTCGTGGTGACGCATCCCGCGGACTGGGGCGCGGTGCGCACCGGTGTCCTGCGCCAGGCCGCGAGCGGGCTCGCGCGCGAGGCCGTGCTCGTCCCCGAACCCGTCGCAGCGGCGGTGTTCCACTCCGCCGGGCACGGCATGCCCGACGACGCGGCGCTGGCCGTGCTCGACCTCGGCGGCGGCACCATCGACGCCAGCGTGGTGCACAAGCAGGGCGGGGCCTTCCGCGTGCTGGCCACGCGCGGCGACCCGAACTTCGGCGGCGCGGACATCGACCAGCTGCTGCTCGAGCACATCGGCGGGCTCGTCGGTGGAGCCGATGCTGCGGGCTGGCGCAAGCTCGTGTCCGGCCGCGACATGGCCGACCGGCGGCGTCGCCGAGTGCTGCGCCAGGACGTCCGCGGTGCCAAGGAAACCCTCTCCCGGCACGCTTACACCGACGTGCCGCTGCCGCCGCCGTTCACCGACGCCCACGTCACGCGCGGCGACCTGGAGGGCCTCGTCCACGACCCGCTGTCGGCCGCGGTGCGGCTGCTGACCGACACGCTGCGCGCCGGGGGCGTGCCGCGCGACCGGCTCGCCGGGGTGTTCCTCGTCGGCGGTTCGAGCCGGATTCCGCTGGTGTCGCGGCTGGTGCACGAACGCACCGGCGTCGTTCCGAGCACTTTGGACCAACCGGAGACGGTGGTGGCCCGCGGCGCGCTGCGCGCCGTGCGGCTCGATCCGGCCCGCGGCGCGGGGCTCGTGTCCACCGGTGACTGGGCGGGAAGGCGAGCTCCGCCGCGGCAGCACGCGGCGGGGTCGCAAGCCCCTGCGCCGGGCTCGCAGGTTCCCGCCGCGCAGCAGGAGCAGGCCGCGCAGCAGGAGCAGGCGGTGCAGCGGACGGCGCCCCAGCAGGCCGTTGCGCAGCGGCCCGCACCACGGCAGGCGGCACCAGCACATCAAGCGACGCCGTCGCAGCCGGTCGCGCCGTCGCAGCGAGCGGCACAGCGGAGCAACGCGGCACCCGAACCGCCGCCGGAACGCCTCAGCGATGTGCGCACGATCGTCATCGGCGGCTCGGACCGGACGCGGCCGGTGGCGCCACCCGGACGTGCGCGCGGGCCCGCGCGCACGCGCCGGGGCGCTCGGGTGCTCGCGGTCGGCGCGGTGTGCGCCCTGCTCGTCGCGGTGCTCGTCGGGATGCTGCTCACCAGCGATGCCGAGGACACCGCGCGGTACGGCTACGATTTCCGGCAACCGGACCGGTGGGTGGTGGCCGACGACGTGCCGAACGCGCGGCGGACGGTGCTCGCCCCGGCCGCCCACGAGGACGGGAACGCCCGGCTCGTCGTGGAGGCGGAGCGGCTCGCCTACGACAGCGGCTCCGCGCGCAACCGGGCGGTGCACGACGTGCGCGCGGAGTACGACGAGCGCCGCGCCGCGGGGGAGGAGCTCTCCGGTTTCAGCGCACCGGCCAGTTTCGCCGGTCGGGACGTGGTGTACTTCCGCGAGCGGCGCGGCGGACCGGTCGTCGAGTGGTACCAGCTGCACGAGGGCGGCACGCGGCTGCGCGTGGGCTGCCAGTACACCGGCTCCGGCAAGGGCGCGGTGCAGCAGGCCTGCGAGCAGGTCGTCAGGTCGCTGCACGCGACCTGAGGCGCGGCCCTCCCCCTTCCATTCGCGAACACCCGGTGACCAGGCGCTTTCGCGATCATCGTTTACAAGCGCAATCGCTTTCGCGCAAACGCGGGACAACCGGGAACCGGGCGTGGCAATCTCTGCGTCGCAAGGAACGCGATCACGACTCAGAAGGAGGTCGACCCGCGATGGGTGGCGGATTCGGTACCGATACCGAGGTGATGGAGAAGGCCGTCAGCGAGGTGCAGCAGGTGCGCCAGGCCGTGGACTCGGCCGTGCAGACGCTGAACGGCGAGGTCGAACCGGCGCTGGGGAGCTGGCAGGGCCAGGCCGCGCAGGTCTTCCGCAAGTTGATGGACCAGTTCAACCAGGAAGCCAAGACCATCACGCAGAAGCTGGACGAGATCGGCGAGAACATCCAGGGCTCCAGCCGTGACTACAGCCAGCAGCAGGAGGAGAGCGCCCAGGAGATCTCCAAGATCGAGGGCATGCTCAACGGCTGACGCGCGCGCTGCCGCGCTCCGCACGGCCACTGGGGGCCGGGCGATCACTGGGGTCCGGGCGGCGACTGGGGTCCGGACGAGAACCGGCGAGGATTGAGGGGATTACCGAATGAGTGAGATCAAGGTCGATTTCGCGCAGCTCCAGCAGGCTGCGGACAGCCTGAGCCAGGCTTCGAACAAGATCGACCAGGAGCTGAACGAGCTCGAGTCGGCGCTGAAGCCGCTGATCAGCAGCTGGGAAGGTTCCGCGCAGGAGGCCTATTACTCCGCGCAGCGCGAGTGGGACCAGGCCGCGCAGAACATGAAGGAGATCGCGGCCAAGATGGGGATGGCCGTCAACGCCGCCAACGAGTCGTTCCAGTCCGGTGAGAAGCGCAACGCCGGTCGTTTCGGCGGCTGAGCAGCCCGCACCTCCGGCTGCCGGGGTGGAGCGCACCGCGCCGACGTCCGGCCGGTGCCGCCCCGATCGCTCGCACGGCCCCGGTGCCCGCACGGCACCGGGGCCGTTGCACGTGCGTTCGATCTTGCGGTGCGTTCGTGACCGGCGGAAAACCCCGCGATCTCGGAAAGGCGCCGCAGCGGGGCCAACCCGGGTGCGGACCGCCGAACGCCCCCGGGTACGCTGGTCGAGTCGATGACATGGTGAAGACGGGTCTCGGCAGGCCGATGGCCCCGCCTTGCGGGATGGTCCCGCCCTGCAGGGTGCGGTGCCACCACCGGACCCCGTTTTGACCCTGTTGTCGGCCACCGAGTACCCTCATTTTTTGTTGTGCGGTGCGCGCCGTGTGCAGCCGCGGCTGGGACGGACACGCCGGGAGCGTGCTGTCGGCCCGGCGCCACGTCCGCGGCGTGCCGGTCCTGGAGGGACGCCGCGTCCCGGACGGCCGGTCAGTCCCAGCGGGCCCCGCACTCCAGATTCCGACGCGAACGACGACGAGGTAGACCCGTGCGCACGTACAGCCCGAAGCCCGGCGACGTGACCCGTGCCTGGCATGTGATCGATGCCGAGGACGTCGTCCTCGGCCGGTTGTCAACCGAGGCCGCGAGGCTGCTGCGCGGCAAGCACAAGCCGATCTATGCTCCGCACATGGACACCGGCGACTTCGTCGTCATCGTCAACGCCGAGAAGGTCCGTCTGACCGGCAACAAGCGCCAGCAGGCACTGCAGCACCGGCACACCGGCTACCCCGGTGGTCTGCGCAAGCAGTCCTTCGGCGAGGTGCTGAACTCGCAGCACCCCGAGCGGCTGCTGGAGAAGACGATCAAGGGCATGCTGCCGAAGAACCGGCTCGGCCGGGCCATGGCGCAGAAGCTCAAAGTCTACGCCGGGCCGAACCACCCGCACCAGGCCCAGAACCCGCAGCCGTTCGAGATCAACGCGAAGGGCAAGAAGTGACCGACGAACTTCACGAAGACCAGGTGGGCGTCATCGCCCCTGAGCAGCCCGAGGCTCAGGAAATCGCGCCCGTTCCCACCGGACGCCCGGTGCAGACCGTGGGACGCCGGAAGGAGGCCGTGGCCCGGGTTCGCCTGATCCCCGGTTCCGGCAACTTCACGCTCAACGGCAAGTCGCTGGAGCAGTACTTCCCGAACAAGGTGCACCAGCAGGTCGTGCAGGAGCCGTTCCAGGTGACCGACCGGGTCGGCAGCTTCGACATCAAGGTGACGCTGAACGGCGGCGGTCCGTCCGGGCAGGCCGGTGCGCTGCGGATGGCGATCGCTCGCGCGCTCTCGGCCTACGAGCCGGAAGACCGCCCCACGCTGAAGAAGGCCGGCATGCTCACCCGTGACTCGCGGGAGAAGGAGCGCAAGAAGTACGGCCTCAAGAAGGCGCGGAAGTCGCCGCAGTACAGCAAGCGCTGACGAGTCCCCACGATTCGCGGGAGCCAGCCGCGCTACGGCACGGCTGCTCCCGCTTGTCGTATGTGCGGCCCCTTCTCGCGGGTCGCGGTGTTGACGGACTGGGGGAGCGACTTTCGCCGGGCGGAACGGGATCGATCAGACCACCGGGTGACCCGGCGTCGTGTGCGGTGGGCGCCGTGCGGCCATGCTGTCGGCGGGGTCCCCGATCCGAAGCCGTGCGGCGAAGGAGGATCTACGGTCGATGTCCCGGTTGTTCGGCACCGATGGCGTGCGGGGTTTGGCCAACGCCGACCTGACGCCGGAACTGGCCCTGGCGGTGTCGGCCACCGCGGCGCGCGTGCTGTACGAGCACGACGATTCGCACCGCCGCGTGGCCCTGGTCGGGCGTGACCCGCGGGCCAGCGGGGAGATGCTGGAAGCCGCGGTGACTGCGGGGTTGACCGCGGCCGGGGCCGACGTGCTCCGCATCGGTGTCCTCCCCACGCCCGCCGTGGCGCAGCTGGTGGCGATGACCGGGGCCGACCTCGGCGTGATGATCTCCGCCTCGCACAACCCGATGCCGGACAACGGCGTCAAGCTCTTCGGCGCGGGCGGGCACAAGCTGCCCGACGCGGTGGAGGACGTGATCGCTTCCCGGCTGGGCGAGGACGTGCAGCGGCCGACGGGCAGGCACATCGGCCGAGTCCGGGACGACGCGGAGGCTCTGCACCGGTACGTGGACCGGCTGCTGGAGGTCGCGCCGCAGCCGTTGCACGGGTTGACCGTCGTCGTCGACTGCGCGCACGGCGCCGCGTCCTGGGCGGCTCCCGAGGCGTACCGCCGAGCGGGGGCGAACGTGGTCCCGCTGCACGCGGAACCGGACGGGCTCAACATCAACGACGGTGTCGGCTCGACGCACATCGACGGCCTGCGCGCTGCGGTGGTTGAGCACGGTGCGGACCTGGGCATCGCCCACGACGGTGATGCCGACCGGTGCCTGGCAGTGGACGCCGAGGGGCAGGTCGTCGACGGCGACCAGATCATGGCGGTCCTCGCGCTCGCGATGCGCGAGGCCGGCGAGCTGACCGAGGACACCGTGGTCGCCACGGTGATGAGCAACCTCGGGCTGCGGCTTGCGCTCGGCGAGTGCGGCGTCGACATGCGCACCACGAAGGTGGGTGACCGCTACGTCCTGGAGGAACTGCACTCCGGCGGCTGGGCGCTCGGCGGTGAGCAGTCCGGGCACATCGTGCTGCCGGACAACGTCACCACGGGCGACGGGCTGCTGACCGCGCTGCGGCTGATGGGGCGGATCGCGCAGACCGGCAAGCCGCTGGCCGAACTCGCCGCGGTGATGCAGCGGCTGCCGCAGGTGCTGGTGAACGTGCGGGTGGTGGACAAGTCCACCGCCGTGTCCGCACCCGAGGTCACCGAGGCCGTGGCCGCGGCCGAGGCCGAACTGGGCGGGTACGGGCGCGTGCTGTTGCGACCCTCCGGCACCGAGGAACTGGTCCGGGTGATGGTCGAGGCGCCCAGCGAGGACGGAGCGCAGCGCGTGGCTGAGCACCTCGCCGGCATCGTTGCCGCGATCCAGTGATTGTGTGATCTAGCTCTCGTGGTCGGCGGGGTTGTGTGCGACCCTCGTCACATGAGTGCAATAGCCACCGCTCTCGCCGTGGGCGCGATCGCGCTCGGCCTGGTCGCGGGCATCGTCGTGTTCGCGGTGCTCGCGCTGGCCGGGTTGAAAGCGATCAACGCGGCGCACGAGGGGCGAACCTGGTTCGTCGATCACGTCAGGCACCGCCGGGCCTCGTAGGGGCGTTTCCACCTGCGCGCGGTGTGGTAACCGGTGCACGCGGTCAGCGGCGCACCGGCGTCGGTGCAGGGCTCGGACGGTCGGAGCGGCCGGGCGGGAACCCGGCCGCCGGCATCGACGTGGCTGATCCCGCTGCGCGGACCCCGCTTCGGTTGCCGCTGCGTGACTGCTGCTGCGTGGTTGCTGTTGGGCGGCTGCTGCTGGGCGGGGGAGTGCTGAGTCGGAACTGCTGGTCAGGAACTCCCGGACCGATCGCGGGCGGACTGGTCGCGGGCGGGGCCGGTCGCGGGCGGAGCCGGTCGCGGAACTTCCGCACGCCGGAGAGGAGGGAACATGCGGGTTCTCGGTGATCTGCTCTGGGGATTCGTGATACCTCTGGTGCTGCTGGTTGTCTTGACCCTCCTCGCGGTCGTGCTCTCGCAGGGATGGGGTCTTCCCGTCGTGCTGGGGTGAGGCCCGGTAGGGCCGTGCTGGTTCGCTTTCCCGTTCGAGGGCGCTGGTCCGTGCGGCTGGTGCTGCGCGGCATGATGATTCCCCCCAACGTTCTGGTGGCACCGCTTCTGGTGGCACCGCGCGCCGTTCGCCGCGCAAGATGATTGCCCGAAACGCCGCGAGCTGCCGATCGGACCTGCCAAGATGGGCGCGTTGATCGACATGCGCGTCCGCGTCGCACCCGCGGTGTGGTCCCGTGCTGGGTGTCCCGTGCTGGTGGCCCGTAGCTGGTGACGAGGCGGAACGAGCAGAGAGGAGGAGGGCGTGTCCGGGTTCGGGGCGAATGCCGGCGAGCTGAGCTCGGTCGCCGGCAGCATTCGCAGCGCCGGTGATCCGTTGCGGGACGAGCACAGCAAGAAGGTCGCGGACTTCGAGTTGGGCAAGGCCGACTTCGGTGAAGCGCACCAGCAGCACTTCCAGGGCTTCGAGGAAGGTGTGCAGAAGCTTTCCAAGAGTCTCCGGAGCATGGCCGATGCGATGGATGATTTCGCGACGAACTTGGAACAGGCCAGTTCCGACTACGAGGCCACGGACGAGAGTGCGTCCGAGGACGTCGGCCAGTCCGGGGAGAAGTGATGAGCGGGGAGGAAAAGCCGAGTTGGGAGGAAGTCGAGAAGCTACTCAACAACCCGGACGTCTCGGACGAGAAGAAGTATGAACTCGTCCGAGGGTACGAGTACCATGGCGAGGGTGGCGATACGAAGGAGTTGGTGGCGTATCGCGATCGTTACCGGGACGAGGACGAGTACACTACCTACGCCGGCGCCCCGCACAATCAGAACCACCAGGCGCACCGTTACGACCTGGACGAGGCGTACAAGGACGCGAAGGAGCAGGCGGACTCGGCGGCAGAGGAAAGGGAGAGGGAGGTCGAGAACGCCCGCGGGGCTCTGGAGGACAGCGAGAGGGCCGCGCAGAGCGGCGAAAACGGCGGTGCGGGGGTGAAGACCGCCGACGAATTGCTGGAATCCGGGAAGCCTGGTTTAAAGTTTTTCGAGAACTGGGTTCCGCTGTACCACGATATTAAGAATGCCGTCAACGACAAGGAAAAAGTTAAGAAGCTTGAGAAGATAAAAGAGGAGTACCAGCAGCAGAGCGGTCTGGACTTTGCCAAGTTCGCTGGCTGCGCCGATGATCTGGAGGCTGCCGACAAGGGCGCCAGGGAGGCGCACCAGAAAACGGCCGGGAAGCTCGGCCAGTTGTGGGGGTCGTGGAGCGGACAGGCGGCTCAGGCTTCGGAGGGTTTCTTTCAGGAAAAATTCACTCCCGCGGCGCAGGAGAGGGTGGCAGCGCGGGCGAAGGACGGTGCTGAGTCGATCCGCGAGGCGAACAAGAGCGTCGCCGAGTTCGTGCGGAACAAGGTGAAAACCGTTCTTGGGTTCGCCGAACATGCGAGTCAGATCGACGGGAAAGGGAAGTCCGACTGGAAGATCACCATCGAGGTCGCCAACAACAGCCAGGACGACGACACGCTCAAAAGGGCGTGCGCGATCTGGAATGTCCAGATTGATAACGAGTGCTGGGGCAATGATCTGACGGACGGGCAGAGGCGGAAGATTCAGACGGACTGCCAGAGCGTGGTCCGCGATACCTTTGCTTCGATCGTCGAGAGTTCCTGCGCCGAGCTGCACGAGGCCTGCAAGGACGCCAGGGAGAAGATCGACGAGGCCTTCGGCGAGCTGAACAAGGTGCTCGGTGAGGCGGAGGAGGACCCGTTCAAGAACCCGGGACCTGCGCCGGATTCGGAGGGCGACAAGGGCGGCGGTTCGCAGCAGCCGGACCAGACACCTGGTGGTGGCACGCCCGCGGGCGGTGGCGGTCCGCAGGGCGGAGGCGGGGGCGATGCCTCGGGCGGCGGTGGCACGCCCGGCGGTGCCGGAGGCGGAGCTCCGGGTGGTGGCGGCACACCTGCAGCGCAGGACATGCCGAAGCCGCCGGATCCGCAGGCGGCGATGCCCGACACGCCCGGCGGTCCCGGAGAATCCAGCGGGCCGGGTGAACCCGGCGGCCCTGGAGAATCCGGCGGACCGGGTGAGTCCGGCGCTCCGGGGGATCCCAGCGGCCCTGGGGAGCCCGGTGGTTCTGGGGAACTCGATGCTCCTGGGGAGCGGGGCACGCCAGCAGCTCCGCAAGGGCCGGGAACGCCCGACGGGCCCGGTGCACCCGGCGATTCGGGGGAGAAGGTGACGCTCGGCCAGGGGGAGGAGGCCGTGAGCCTGAGCGAGCCGGGACCGGACGGCACGGTGAACGTGGAGATCCGCGATGAGAACGGCGAGCCGAAGTCGTACGCCCTCGCGCTCGGCCAGGAAGGCGACAACCCCGCCGGGCCGGGGCAGCGGGGAAGTGGCCCGCCCTTGCCGGGACAGCAGGATCCGGGTGGACCGGTGCCGGAACCCGGCGGCGCCGGCCAACCGGGCGAACCGAACGCGGGACCCGGCGGGATGCCCGGGCCGGACGGACCGGGCGGGGCCGTGGGCGGCCCGATTCCGGTGCAGCCCGGTGAGGACGGCAAGGCCGTGATCGAAGAGGGCGACCGCACGATCACCGTTGAGCGGGCACCGGAAGGCCGCCTCGCCGTCAGCGTGGACAACGGCGGGGGTCAGCCGCCGCTGCACCAGACCGTCGGTTTCGGTGGCGACGGCGGGGTCCCGGCGCCCGGCATGCCGGACGGCCCTGCGCAGTCCGCGGATCCGGGTACCGGCCCGGGTGGCCAGACGCCTCCCGCCCCTCCAGAGCCCGAGGCGCCCTCGCCGGACCCCCCGGGCGCGAGCAGCCAGGTGCCGACCGCGCCGCAGACCGCGGAGGCTCCTGCGGCAGCGCAGCAGGGGCCTGTCGGCGACCCCGCCGCGACTCCCGGCGGGCCCGAGGCCGCTCCCGGTCCGACCGCGGCGACCGGTGCCCCCGAGGCGCAGCCCGGTGCCGCTGCCCAGAACGCGCCGGCCTCGACGACACCGCAGTCCGCGCTCGGCTCGGTGTTCAGCGCGAATGTCGGGGGATCCTTCGGCAGCATCGCCGGGGACCTCTTCGGTGGCACCAGCCCCGACAGCGCGACCGGGCCGACGGAGCCGGGTTTCGGCGGCGGCCCCGATCGCGGGGCGTCCGCGGTGAACGAGGGCGCCGCCAAAGCTCCGGGTGAAGCGCAGTCCGGCGGGCCGAGCGGCGGTACTTCCGGCAGCGCCCAGGGGTCCGGCGCCGGCGGCGGCATGATGGGCGGTATGGGCATGATGGGCGGCGGCATGGGTCAGCAAGGCGGTGACCAGGAACGTTCCAACGACAGCCCGTGGCGCACCGAGGGTCAGCTGTTCGACGACGGCGTTCCGCAGTCGAACGTGCGGTACCGCTCCGTGATCGGCGAGGAAGACGAGCGACCCGAGCAGAACAAGAACACGTGACGGTGCGGCGAGAGGCGAACGTGAGCGGGGACAGCGAACGGGTGAGAGCGTTCCGCGACCGGATGCAGACGCTGGTCGCCGAGAGCGCGCGCAACCGCGAAGCAGCCGGGCAGCGGTGGCAGGAAACGGTCAAGCAGGCCGGGGAGAAGGCCGACGAGCAGGTCGCGAAGGCGCAGAAGCTCGTCGAGCGGGTGCGCGAACGCGCCGCGTACCTCCGCCGCCAGGAGGAGTCGAACGAGATCTCCGTCGGTGCGGAGATCGACGAGGAAGAACGGGATCCGGAGGTCGAGCGCTTCGCCCAGTCGTTGCGGGATCAGCAGCGCGAACAGGAGCGTGCTGCGGCGAGCACTGCGCAGGCCTCGGCAGCCCCGGGGGCGCCGACCTCGGCGCCCGGTGCAGCGCCGAACGCGGCAGCACCTGGCCAGGCTCCAACTCCGGGCACCGCGCCACCCGGGGGAGGTTCCGCCACCGGCCCCGGTGCTGCCGCACCTGCGTGGCAGAGCTCCTGGCAGGTGCAGGCGGGCAGGTTCGGCCGGCAGAGCGCCGAGGGGGCCGAACAGCCCGCGCCGAAGCGGAAGGAGCCTCCGGCGGCGCAGGCGAACGGGCGCGAGCAGCAGTCCGCGCCCGCGGAAGCACCGCGCCCACCCGCACGTCGCCGGGAGCCGGTGTTCGACGACCCGGTGTTCGACGACGATGAGGACTTCAGCAACCAGACCTGGTTGCGCTGAAATCCCGTTGCCGCGGGCTCAGGGGTGGTGCGGCGGTCCGTGGTCCCGGCCTGCCGCCCGCGGTGGTCCGCTCGGCCGCGTCGGGCCGGGCGCGGGCGGCTGGTCCTGCATCTCCCCGTGCTGTTGCGCCCCGCCGTGTACCGGTGGGGCCGCGGCAGGACCAGCCGCTCCGCGCGGCATGTGCGGTGCGGGCCCTCCGAACTGCGCGGCCTGCGGCCGGGTCGGGCGCGTGAGCGTGCGGCGCACGATCGGGAGGAACACCAGCCCCGCGAGGAGGATCGGGGTGAAGGCCAGGAACAGCCAGATCGGGCTCCGCAGCCACACCGTCCAGAACGACGCTCCCACGTGGAGGAACTCCAGGACGGCCTGGTGCACGACGCTTTCGATCTGGACGAGCCCGTAGACGAGGTAGGCCCACAGCGCGAGGCGTTGACGGCGCAGCAGCAGGACCACGCCGGCGACGGCGGACGCCACGGACACCGCGAGTTCGAGGTAGGCGAGGGCCAGCTGCACGTTCGGTTCGGGCGGGCCGTAGAGGGCGAGGAGCCGCACGTTGATGATGACGGAGTAGGCCGGGAACAACAGCGCGAGCGCGCCCAGCGCGATCGCGACGACGCGTCCGGCGTCCGGACCGCCCGGTGCGTTCGGGGGAGGAGCCGGGGCCCCGGGTGGCAGCTGGGCCCCGGCCTGCGGAGGGGCAGCTTGCGGAAGTCCGGTCGGCGGAGGGCCGGGTTGCGTGCCGGGTGGGGGTGGTGGTCCTGGTGGGCCGAACGGCTGCGCGGGGCCCGGTTGTGCGGGCTGGTCCCGTCCCGGGGCCGGTTGGCCGTGCGGAGCAGGCTGCCCCGGTGAAATCCCGGGGTAGCCATCCGGTCCCTGCTGGCCCTGCGGTGGTTGCGGCGTGTTCATCGCCGGGGAGTATGGCTGAGGTGATCACTCCTGTGGGGCGGATCGGCCACGTGCCCCGGCGCGTCGGTGCCGCGGCCCCGGCGCACGCCTCCTGAACACGGCGCACGCCTCCTGAACACGGCGCACGCCGCCTGAACGCCGGCGCACGCCTCCTGAACACGGCACACGCCGCCTGAACACGGCGGACGCCGCTGCGCCACCCGGTGCCGCGGGAAGCCCGCGCCGCCGCGCCTACGCGGCGGTGAGTTCTCCGCGGGTGTGCTCGGAGTCGAGCTCGGTGCCCTTGAGCTTCTCCGCCAGCAGCATCGCCCCCCGCTTGTCCCTGGCCAGCGTGCGCAGGAAGAACGCGGTGAACAGCGCTTTGGTGATCCGCTGCGTGCGGTACTCCGAGCGGCCGTGCAGCAGCAGCTCCGACCAGTGCCGCCCCTCGGTGTAGCCGAGGTGGCTGGCCTTCGGCAGCGTGCGCAGCTGCACCGCTGCGCCCCAGGCGCGTGCCAGCGGCATCGCGTGCGCGTTCGCCGGAGCGAGCAGGTCGTTGTCCCCGGTCAGGAACAAGGCGGGCGCGCTGACGTGCGGTGCGACGTCGAACATCGACGGCAGCGTCTGCGCCGGAGCCGCTGCCGCGACCGCGCGCACCCGGCTGTCCGAGCCCGCGGCGAGCACGGAGCAACCGCCACCCATGGCGTGCCCGGCGAGTCCGAGCCGGCGCTCGTCGACGCTGATGCCGCCGTCGCCGAGCCGCACGTTCACGCAGACGTCCAGGGCGGTGCGCAGGTCGTTGGCGAACGAGCGGTGCGAGGCGAACACGCCCTTCTGGGTGGCCGGCGCGGCGACGACGAAGCCCCACGAGGCCAGGTGCCGCAGCAGTCCGAGGTAGCGCCGCGGCGGTTGCAGCCACCCGTGCCCGAAGGCGATCGCCGGCAGCCCGAATCCGCTGCGTGGCGTGCACAGCACACCGGGCAGCCCTACCAGCGCCAGGTCGCCGTGCAGCACCTCGTGCGGCCCGCGGCGGGAGAGTTCGTCGAACGCGTTCGTCACATTGCGCGCCATGGGCCGTAACCGTAGTCCACGGCCCCGCGTGTGTGCGGGAGCCACGCCTCCGCGGAGGTGCGGCGCGCGAGCGGTAGCTACGCTGGGGCGAGTGTGCGGCATCGTTGGTTACGCAGGACATCGCCAGGCCCTGGACGTGGTGCTCGGAGGTTTGCGCCGCCTCGAGTACCGGGGGTACGACTCGGCGGGAGTGGCGCTGCCGAACGGGCGCGGTCCGCTCGCCGTGGAACGCGCCGCCGGAGCGCTGTCGAACTTGGAAGAGCGGCTGGCCGCCTCGGACGGGGCGCGGTTCGCCGGCACCAGCGGCATGGGTCACACCCGCTGGGCAACGCACGGCGCGCCGACTGATCGGAACGCCCACCCGCACTGCGACAGCAGCGGACGGGTCGGGGTGGTGCACAACGGCATCATCGAGAACTTCTCCGCGCTGCGGGCCGAGCTGGAGGCCGCGGGTGTGGAGATGGCCAGCGAGACCGATACCGAGACCGCTGCCCACCTCATCGCCGCCGCGTTCGACCGCGGCGCCACCGCCGGTGATCTCACGGCGAGCGTGAACGCCGTGGCCCGCCGGTTGGAGGGCGCGTTCACGCTGGTGGTCACGCACGCCGACGTGCCCGGCACGGTCGTGGCGGCGCGGCGTTCCTCGCCGCTGGTGGTGGGCGTCGGTGCGGGCGAGCACTTCGTGGCTTCGGACGTGGCCGCGTTCATCGAGCACACCCGCGACGCCGTCGAGCTGGGCCAGGACCAGACGGTGACGATCACCGCGGGCGGCTACCGGGTGACCGATTTCGACGGTGCGGAGGTCGCGGCGAAGCCGTTCACCGTGGACTGGGACTTGTCGGCCGCCGAGAAGGGCGGGCACGACTACTTCATGCTCAAGGAGATCGAGGAGCAGCCGGAGGCCCTGCGCAACACGCTGCGCGGGCACTTCCAGAACGGTTCGGTCGTGCTCGACGAGCAGCGCATGAGCGACCAGGACCTGCGGGACGTGGACAAGGTCTTCGTCGTGGCCTGCGGCACGGCGTACCACTCGGGGCTGCTGGCCAAGCACGCGATCGAGCACTGGTGCCGCATCCCCGTGGAGGTGGAGCTGGCCAGCGAGTTCCGCTACCGCGACCCGGTGCTGGGGCGCGACACCCTGGTCGTGGCGATCTCCCAGTCGGGTGAGACCGCGGACACCTTGGAGGCGGTGCGGCACGCGCGCACCCAGCGGGCGCGGGTGCTGGCGATCTGCAACACGAACGGGGCGCAGATCCCGCGCGAGTCGGACGCTGTGCTCTACACGCACGCCGGCCCGGAGATCGGGGTGGCGGCGACGAAGACGTTCCTGGCGCAGATCGCCGCGAACTACCTCGTGGGGCTGGCGCTGGCGCAGGCCCGCGGCACGAAGTACCCGGACGAGGTGGCCCGCGAGTTCGCCGACCTGGCGGCCACGCCGGAGGCGGTGCAGCAGGCGCTGACCGCGGTGGAGCAGACCCGGCAGCTGGCGCAGGACCTGGTCGGTTCGAAGGCGGTGCTGTTCCTCGGTCGGCACGTGGGCTACCCGATCGCGCTGGAGGGTGCGCTCAAGCTCAAGGAGCTCGCCTACATGCACGCGGAGGGCTTCGCGGCCGGGGAGCTCAAGCACGGCCCGATCGCGCTGATCGAGGAGGGCCTGCCGGTGGTGGTCGTGATGCCGTCGGCGAAGGGGCGGGCCCAGCTGCACGCCAAGATGGTGTCGAACATCCGCGAGATCCAGGCCCGCGGCGCGCGGACCGTCGTCATCACCGAGGAGGACGATGACGCGGTGCGTCCGTTCGCGGACGAGCTGGTGGAGGTGCCCGCGGTGTCGACGCTGTTGCAGCCGCTGGTTTCCAGCGTGCCGCTGCAGGTGCTGGCTGCGGAGATCGCGCGCGGTCGCGGTTTCGACGTGGACAAGCCGCGCAACCTCGCCAAATCGGTCACGGTCGAGTGACGCCGCGGGGTCGGTCGTGATCATCGGCGTGGGCACGGACCTGGTCGAGGTGCGGCGGTTCGCCGCGTCGCTGCGCCGCACCCCGGAGCTGGCGGATCGCCTGTTCACCGCGGACGAGCGGGTCACGTGGGAAGGGCGGGCGCGGTCGGCGCGTTCGCTGGCGGCCCGCTTCGCCGCGAAGGAGGCGGCCGCGAAGGCGCTCGGGGTTCCGGCTGGCGTCGAGTTCACCGACTGCGCCGTGCGGAGCACCTCCGACGGGCGACCGACGCTGCACGTGACGGGCGGGCTGGCGGCGGCCGCGGCGCACCGCTCGGTGAACCGGTGGCACGTGTCGCTGACGCACGAGGTCGAGCTGGCCTCCGCCGTGGTCATCGCCGAGCACGTCGCCGCCGGGTGAACATTTCTCGAGAAAAGTCGCCGACATTTCTCGAGAAATGTCCGCCAGCCCCGCCGGGGCGCGGGAGTGGTGACGCGCCCCGGCATGACTGGGAACACACGACGAGCACGTATCGTGTTCGCCAATGGACGCCGGCGACGAGGAGGCCCTGGCATGCGGGGAGCGTGGACACCGGAGCAGATTCGCGCTGCCGAGCAGAGCCTGTTCAGCACCGTCGCCGAACCCGCTGTGATGCGCCGCGCCGCCTACGCGGTGGCGATGAGCGTCCGAAAGGTGCTGGTCGAACGCACCGGAGGTGTTGCGGGCCGCCACGTGACGCTGCTGGTCGGCGCCGGGAACAACGGTGGCGACGCGTTGTGGGCGGGGGCCGAGCTGCGCCGCCGCGGCGCCGGTGTGACGGCTGTGCTGCTGGCGCCGGACCGCACGCACGCGGAGGGGCTGGCGGGCCTGCGTGCGCGCGGCGGCCGGGCCGTGCCGGCCGAGGGTGCGCACCCGGACACGGCGGGCATCGGTGCTTCCGCGGCCGATGCCGTGCAGCGCGCCGACGCGGTCGTCGACGGCATCGTCGGCCTGGCCGCGCGCGGCGGGTTGCGGCCGACCGCGGCGCTGCTGGTGCAGCGCATCACCGCTCCGGTGGTGGCGGTCGACCTGCCCAGCGGTGTGGATCCGGTTACCGGGGAGGCCGCGGAGAACGCGGTGCGCGCGGAGCGCACGGTGACCTTCGGCGGCAGCAAACCAGGGCTGGTCCTCGGTCCCGGCGCGGTGCGCGCCGGGGCGGTCGACGTCGCCCCGATCGGTGTGCACGAGCACCTGCCCGAGCCGGAGCTGTTCATGCTCGACGGCGTCGACGTCGGGGCGCACTGGCCGGTGCCGGCTCCGGCGGACGACAAGTACACGCAGGGCGTGGTGGGCATCGCCGCCGGTTCGGCCACCTTCCCCGGCGCCGCGGTGCTCGCCGCGGGCGCGGCGGTGCAGGCCACCTCCGGCATGGTGCGCTACGCCGGGCCGGCCGCGGACACGGTGCGCAACCACTGGCCCGAGGTCGTCACGACCGGGGCCGTGGCCGATGCGGGCCGGGTGCAGTCCTGGGCGATGGGCCCGGGCATCGGCACCGGCTCGAGCGGCCGCGACGTGGTGCGGCACGTGCTCGAGTCGGGCCGCCCGGTCTGCGGGGACGCGGACACGATCACGCTGCTGGCCGAGGACGCGTCGCTGTGGGACGCGCGGGACCCGGAGGCGCCCGTGGTGCTCACCCCGCACGCCGGGGAGTTCGCCCGCCTGGCGGGCGGCGAGCCCGGCGCGGACCGCGTCGGCGCTGCCCGCGAGGTCGCCGCCCGGTTCGACGTGGTGCTGCTGCTCAAGGGCAACACCACGGTGGTCGCCGCGCCGGACGGGCGCGTGCTCGTCAACGACGCCCGCCACGCGTGGCCGGCCACCGCCGGTTCCGGGGACGTGCTCACCGGGCTGATCGGCGCGCTGCTGGCGAGCGGCATGGATCCGCTGTGGGCGTGCGGCTGTGCTGCCCGGGTGCACGCCACGGCGGCCGAGCGCGCCGCGCTCGGCCGGGGGACGAGCGGGGGCATCGAGGTGGGTGCGCCGATCGGCGCGTCGGCGCTGTTGGCGGCGGTGCCGGATGCGGTGCGCGAGGTGCGCGGCCGGGCGCTCGAGGCCGGCGCGCTGAGGACCGTGCAACCCGAGTGACCGGCGGTGATGCTGCTGCCGGAGGTCGGTTGGCCGGTCTCGTGTGCGAGGATGGTGCTGCATGAGCGAGTTGACCGCCTTCCGCGCTGATCTTCGCGTGGACCTCGACGCGGTGCGGGGCAATGTGCGCCTGCTGGCGGGGATGGCGCGCGAGTCCGGCGCGGCGACGATGGCCGTGGTCAAGGCCGACGGGTACGGCCACGGAGCGGTGCCGGTGGCGCGGGCGGCGCTGGAGGCCGGCGCCGAGTGGATCGGAGTCGCTTCGCCCGATGAGGCGCTGCAACTGCGCGCGGCGGGCATCACCGCGCCGGTGCTGTGCTGGCTCTACACCGACGGGGAGGATTTCGCACCTGCGCTGCGCGCCGGGGTGGACCTGTCGGTGTCCTCGTCGAGCGAGCTGCGCGCGATCGTCCTCGCGGCGCGCGGGGTGGGCGCTGCCGCGCGGGTGCACCTGAAGATCGACACCGGGTTGAGCCGCAACGGCTGTCCGGCGGAGGAGTGGCCCGAGCTGGTGGACGCGGCGGCGAAGGCCGAGGTCGACGGGGATGTCGCGGTGCACGCGGTGTGGTCGCACCTGGCCTGCGCCGACGATCCCGGCGATCCGTCGGTGGACGCCCAGGCGGAGCGGTTCGGCCGGGCGTGGACGCGGGCGCGGGAGGCCGGGTTGCGGCCGATCCGGCACCTGGCGAATTCGGCGGCGGCGCTGACCCGGCCGGACCTGCGGTTCGACCTGGTGCGCCCGGGCATCGCCGTGTACGGGTTGGATCCGGTGTCGCGGCGGGGCGAGCGCGGTCTGCGTCCGGCGATGACGTTCCGCTCCTCGGTGGTGCGGACCAAGCGGGTCGCCGCGGGGGAGAGCGTGTCCTACGGGCGGACGTGGACGGCGTCGCGCCCGACGACGCTGGCTCTCGTCCCGGTCGGCTACGCCGACGGGGTGCCGCGCAGGTTGTCCGGGAACCTGTCGGTGTGGCTGGCGGGGCGGCGGCGTCCGGTCGTGGGGACCGTGTGCATGGACCAGGTGCTCGTCGACTGCGGTGATGCGGAGGTTCCCGCTGGTGCGGAGGTCGTGCTGTTCGGCCCCGGGGACCGGGGCGAGCCCACTGCCGCGGAGTGGGCCGAGGGTCTCGGCACGATCCACTACGAGATCGTCACGGGCATGTACCGGCCGCGGGTGACGCGGACGGTGGTGGCCGGATGAAACCGCTGTGGCAGGCGCTGGCGTGGGCCGGCGGTGTCGCGGGTGCGGCGGGCGTGGTGCTCGGCGTGGCCGGTTCGCGCCGCCGCGACGGTGATCCGGCCGATCCGCGAGCTCCCCGACCGGAGGAGGTCGGCCCGGCAGAGACCCGTTCTGATGGGGCCGGCCCGGTCGGGACCCGCTCGGCCGACTCCTGCCGGGAGGACCCGGCCGCGGAGGAGCTGCCGGGCAGGTCGGACGCCTCGCGCAGCTCCACCGTCTCCACCGATGACGGGGTCCCGCTGTGGACCTGGGAGTTCGACCCGGTCGGCGATCCGGACGTGACCGCGGTGTTCGTGCACGGGTTCGCCCTGGACAGCCGTGCGTGGACGTTCCAGCTGCGCACGTTGGCCGCCTCGGACGACCCGCGGGTGCGGGTGGTGGCCTACGACCAGCGCGGGCACGGCAGGTCCGGCTACACCGGCGCCACCGGCAGCACGATCGAGCAGCTCGCCGCGGACCTGGACGCGGTGCTGCGCGCTGTGGTGCCGCGCGGGCCGATCGCGCTCGTGGGGCACTCGATGGGCGGCATGGTCGTCATGGAGCTGGCCGAGCGGTGTCCGGACCTGTTCCGCGAGCGGGTGCGCGCGGTCGCGTTCATCGGCACCGCCGCGGGCGGGCTCGAGCAGACGCGGATGGTGCGGCCGTGGCTGTCCCGCTACAACCCGGTTCCGCGCGGTCTGACGATGCTCGCCGACGTGCAGCCCGACCTGGTGGAATGGGTGCGGCACCGGGGCGATGCGGTGGCGCGGCGGATCACCCGTTCGCTGGCGTTCGGCGGGCGGGAGGTCACCGCGGCCGTGGTCGACCTGGCCGCGGAGATGATCGGGGCGACCCGGGTGGAGGTCATCACCGATTTCCTGCCGACGTTCGCCGCGCACGAGCGCACCGCCGCGCTGGCCGCGCTGGAGAGCTGCGAGGTGCTGGTGCTCGGCGGCGACGCGGACCGGATCACGCCGTTCTCCTGCGCCGAGGCGATCGCCGAGGCCGTGCCGCACGCTCGGCTCGCCTCCGCGGAGGAGGCCGGGCATCTGGTGATGCTGGAAAAGCCCGAGCTGGTCAACGAGGAGTTGTTCCGCTTGCTGCGCTCCGCCCTGCTGCCGGGCGGAAGCGGTGCGGCGAACGGATCGGTTCGACCTGAGAAGGTGACGCGCACGATGGAATCCGAGGCGAACGCGGCAGTTCCGGCGCTGGAATTGTCCACTGAGGACGAAACGTGGGAGTTCGGTCGGGACCTCGGCGCGCGGTTGCGCGCCGGCGATCTCGTGCTGCTGGACGGCCCGCTCGGTGCGGGCAAGACCGTGCTCACCCGCGGCATCGCGGCGGGCATGGGAGTGCGGGGGCCGATCACCTCGCCGACGTTCGTCATCGCCCGGGTGCACGATCCGGAGTCCGGCGCGGGCCCGTCGCTGGTGCACGTCGACGCCTACCGCCTGTCCTCATTGGACGAGGTCGACGACCTGGACCTGGACACGGATCTGACCGAGGCCGCCGTGGTCGTCGAGTGGGGCGAGGGCATGGCCGAGCGCCTCGCGGACTCGCACCTGCTGGTGCGGATCCAGCGCCGCCCGGACGACGTCCGCGAAGTGGGGCTGCACCCGCAGGGCCCCGCCTGGCGGGGGCGCGAGCTGGGTTCGCACCGCGGTTGAGCGCAGCACGCCGCTGCCGTGCGGGCGAACACCCGGAGCAGCAGGAGCCCTGTTCGACTGCGCCGTCGGGCGAGCTCCGGGCTTCTCCCCGGGCCTCACGGCTCGGATTCGTCCGAGCCGATCTCCTCGGCCAGGTCCCGCGCCAGCCGCTGCATCAGCGGGATCACCTCGTCGGTGGTGCAGCGGGTCATGCGTCCTTCCGGCCCGCTGATGGAGATGGCCGCGCGCGCCGGTGTGTGCGGTAGCGCCACCGCGTAGCAGCGCACACCCACTTCCTGCTCGCCGTCGTCGACGGCGTAGCCCTGCTGCTGGATGCGTTCGATCTCGTCCCACATGCCGTCGACGGTGGTGACGGTGCGCTCGGTGTGCGGACGCATGTGCGTGCGCGTGAGCAGCTGGTGCACCGGGTCGGCGGGGAGGGTGGCGAGCACGGCCTTGCCGACGGCGGTGGCGTGCGCGTCGACGCGGCGCCCGACCTCGGTGAACATGCGCATGGAGTGCTGCGAGGGCACCTGCGCCACGTAGACGATCTGGTCGGCGTCGAGCACCGCCATGTTCGAGGTCTCGCCGGTGGCTTCGGTGAGCTCGGCGAGGTAGGGCCGTGCCCACGTGCCGAGGGCGCGGCTGGCCGTTTCGCCCAGGCGGATGAGCCCGGGGCCGAGCACGTAGTGGCGGGAGGGCTGCTGCCGCACGTAGCCGCGGGTGACGAGCGTGCGCATGATCCGGTGGATCGTCGGCAGCGGCAGCCCGGACTTGTCGGCGAGCTCGGAGAGCGCGACCTCCCCGCCCGCGTCGGCCATGAGTTCCAGCAGTTCGAAGGTGCGCTCGACCGACTGCACTCCTCCGGCCTGCTGCGTGCGGCGCGGATCGGTGGCCATGAGCGTCGTCCTTTCGGCTGGGGTCCGTGCGGAAGTCTATCCCGCGTGCGTCGCGACCACGTCTGTTGCTTCGAACGCGATGTGGAAACTAACATCCACGATGCAGAAAACAAGACAGCCGTACCGCTAGGATGCGACGGCCGGCCGGCCGTCGCGGCCCCGCGTGGATGCGCGCGAGCGCACCACGCGGCACTGTGAACGCTCACCACCATCTGGCGACCCGGCAGCGAAAAGAGGTGGACTCTCATGTCTCAAGGACAGGGCGTGCGCGTGCTCGGCGCACCTGTCGAACGCGGTGACGAGATCCTGACGGCCGAGGCCCTGGAGTTCGTCGCCGGCTTGCAACGGGCCTTCGGCCGGCGCCGCGCGGAGCTGCTCGAGCGGCGGGCCGAACGGCGCGCCCAGGCCGTGCGCGACGGCCGGCTGGACTTCCTCGAGGAGACCAGGAACATCCGCGAGGGCGACTGGCAAGTCGCCGAACCGCCGGCGGACATCCGCGACCGCCGCGTGGAGATCACCGGACCCACCGACCGCAAGATGGGCGTCAACGCGCTCAACTCCGGTGCCCGCGTGTGGCTGGCCGACCTCGAGGACGCCAACACCCCGCACTGGAACAACGTCGTGTCCGGTCAGGTCAACCTCTCCGACGTGGTCCGCAAGCGGATCGAGCTGACCACGCCGGAGGGCAAGCACTACGAGCTGCGGGACGACGTGCAGCACGCGGTCCCGCTGGTGCGCCCGCGCGGCTGGCACCTGGACGAGAAGCACGTGCTCGTCGACGGCGAACCCGTCGCCGGTGCGCTGCTCGACTTCGGGCTGTACTTCTTCCACAACGCGCGCGAGCTGATCAACCGGGGCAGCGGGCCGTACTTCTACCTGCCCAAGATGGAAAGCCACCTGGAAGCGCGGCTGTGGAACGACGTGTTCACGCACGCGCAGTCCGAACTGGGCATTCCGCACGGCACGATCCGCGCGACCGTGCTCATCGAGACCTACCCGGCGGCGTTCGAGATGGAGGAGATCCTCTACGAGCTGCGCGAGCACTCGGCCGGGCTGAACGCGGGACGCTGGGACTACCTGTTCAGCGTCATCAAGACGTTCCGCGAAACCGGGCAGTACATCCTGCCGGACCGCAACAGCGTCACGATGACCGCGCCGTTCATGCGCGCTTACACCGAACTGCTGGTGCGCACCTGCCACAAGCGCGGCGCGTTCGCCATCGGCGGCATGGCCGCGTTCATCCCCACCAAGGACCCGGCGACCAACGAGAAGGCGCTGGCCAAGGTGCACGACGACAAGAAGCGCGAAGCCGGCGACGGCTTCGACGGTTCTTGGGTCGCCCACCCGAACCTGATCGGGCCGTGCTTCGAGGAGTTCAACGCGGTGCTGGGCGAGGCGCCCAACCAGATCGACCGCAAGCGCGAGGACGTGTCGGTCACCGCCGATGACCTGCTCAACGTCGCCGCCACGCCCGGCGGCAAGACCCGCGAGGGCCTGCGCGGCGCGGTCGACGTCGGCGTGCGCTACCTGACCGCGTGGCTCGGCGGCAACGGCGCCGCGGCGATCCACAACCTCATGGAGGACGCCGCGACCGCCGAGATCTCCCGCTCGCAGGTGTGGCAGTGGCTGCACAACGGCATCGAGCTGGACAACGGCGAGAAGGTCACCAAGGACCTCGTCCGCGAGATCCTCGCCGACGTGCACCAGGAGTTGCAGCAGGAGTTCGGCGCGGACGAGAACCTCGCGCAGGCCGTGGAACTGTTCGAACAGGTCGCCGTGGCCGACGAGTTCGCCGACTTCCTGACCCTGCCCGCTTACGAGCGGATCGACTGACGGTTTCCGGTGCGGCCCCTGCCGGCACGCCTGCCGTCCCGCCGTCCACGAAGGCGGGCGGCAGCCGGGAGGGGCCGCACATCCCCGATGGAGAAGAGGAGAGTGCTCCGTGGTCCGGACCTCGTTGGACCCCGCCGCCGTGAACGACCGGTTGCGACGTCTGTCCGCTGTGGATGAAACGCTCGCCGAGGCCTACCCCGGTTCCGGTGCGGCGCGGCAACCCGTGCACACCTGCTACGTGCCGGCGAACCAGGTGGACGGCGACACCGTGCGCTCGTGGGGCCGGCGGGCCCTCGAGGCGCTGGACGCACACGCTCCGCGCCCTGCGGACCTGGCCGAGATCCTCGACATGCCGGTCGAGATCGCCGAGGCGGTGCACCCGCGGGTGTTGCAGCGCTTGGCCGAGGAGCCGCTGGAGGACCTGCGCATCGACTTCGAGGACGGCTACGGGCAGCCGGGCGACGAGGTGGAGGACGCCGACGCAGCCCGCACCGCCGGGGTTCTCGCCGACTGGCTGGCCGCCGATGCGGCACCGGGCACGTTCGGCCTGCGGGTGAAGTCCTTCGACACGCCCGCGTTGCGGGCGCGTTCGCTGCGCACGCTCGACGTGTTCCTCACCGAACTGCTGGACCGGCACGGGCGGCTGCCGGACGGGTTCGTGCTCACGTTCCCGAAGATCATGGACGTCTCCCAGGTGGAGGTGTTCGTCGAACTGCTGGGACTGACCGAACGCGCCCTCGGGCTGGACGAGGGCGCGCTGCGGTTCGAGCTGCAGGTCGAAACACCGCAGTCCATTGTGGACTTAGATGGCCGGTTCGCGCTGCCGCGGCTGATCCGCGCCGGCGCCGGGCGGGTCAGCGGGCTGCACTTCGGCACCTACGACTACACCGCCGCCTGCGGGCTCACCGCGGAGAACCAGCACCTGGCGCACGGGGCCTGCGACTTCGCGCGGCACGTGATGCAGGTTTCCGCCGCGGGGACCGGGGTGTTCCTCTCCGACGGCTCCACCAACGTGCTGCCGGTCGGCGAGCAGGTGCGGCACGGTTGGCGCACCCACTACGACCTGCTCCGCCGGTCCCTGCGGCACGGTTTCTACCAGAGCTGGGACCTGCACCCGGCGCAGCTGGTCACCCGCTACGCCGCCGTGTTCGCGACGTTCCGGGAAACCGCCCCGCAGCAGGCGCAGCGGCTGGCCGCCTACGTCTCGGCCACCGACTCCGCCGTGCTCGACGAACCGGCGACGGCCCGGGCGCTCGCGGTATCGTTCGCACGCGCCCTGGACAACGGGGCCATCGACGCCGCGGAGGCCGAACGGATGACCACGCTGCCCGAGCAGCGCCTGCGCGCGCTCGCGCACTGATCCCCTCGCCCGCGGGCGACCGCGCCTGCGGGCGCGTGCTCGCGGGTGCGACCTCCGCGGGTGGCTGTGCCTGGCAGACGGCTGTACCCGCGGTGCCGTGGGTGTCGTGTCCGGTGGGTGCCGCGGCTGCACCCGCGGGCGCGATCTTCGCGGGTGCCGCGGTCGCCGGCCGTGCCGCGGACGTCGGCGTGCCGGTCCGAACGCGGAGAGGAGCACCGAGGATGGAACGACCCGACGGCGATGGCGAGCAGGACGGCGGTCCTGCGCCGGAGCGGCTCGAGCGACTGGCGGAGCGGTTGACGGGCCACCAGGTGTTCGGCGAGCCCGTCGTGCACGGTGCGAGCACGCTCGTGCCGGTCGCGGCGGTGCGGACGGGAGCAGGCCTGGGCGGTGGCCGCAAACGCGGTGGCGGAGGAGGTGCCGACGTGCGACCCGTCGGTGCCTTCTGCCTGCGCAGCGAGGGCGTCACCTGGCATTCCGCGGTGAACGTCAATCGCGTCATCCTGGGCGGTCAGCTCGCCGCCACCGTCCTGGGCGTCGCGATCGCCCTGGCTCTGCGCAAGCGACGGTGATCCCCTCGTCCTTCGGGCGACTCCGCAGTGCTCCGCGCAGGCGCCCCTTCTCTGGAACTCTTCCAGGGAGCACAATTTTCATGATAATTGTGAGTTGTCCCCACACGGATGGAGCACAAGCTGTCCACAGGGGATCGTGTTGTCCACCGGTACTCCGCGTGTCGGGTGGGGGCCCGTGCGTGTCGGCGGATCCGGGAGGCGGACCGAAGCGGGTCAGTCTTCGACGGTGGCCGGGTCCACGCCGCACCAGTCGCTGAGCATCGACGAAACGTCGAGCACCGTCGGCCGCTGCTCCGGGGCGGGTTCCAGGCACGCGTCCACTGCGCGCGCCAGCGGCTGCGGCCACGCCTGCTGCCCGGTCAGCGGTTCCGGCGGTTCGCGCAGCTGCGGGTAGTAGCGGCCGCCGCCGGCGGTGCGTTCGCGGTGCGGCACGTGCCTCCACGGCGGCGCTCCGGACAACGCCTCGTAGAGGGTGACGCCGAGTCCCCAGGTGTCCGCGGTCGCCGTCATCGGGTCGCCGCGGGCCTGCTCAGGCGAGAGGTAGTCGAACGTCCCCGCGGAGCTGAGCTCGCCGATGCGGCAGGCGAGGCTCAGGTCGAGCAGCACCGCGCGTCCGCCGCTGGCGACGATGTTGGACGGTTTCACGTCGAGGTGCACCCAACCGCGCTGGTGCAGGTAGGACAGCACCGAGCACAGTTGGATGCCCAGCACCGCCACGTCCAGCGGCGCGATGTGCTCCTCGTTCGCGATGAGATACCCCAGCGTGTTGCCGCCGACCGTTTCGACGATCACCACCGGTCGAGTCGGTGCGTGCGTCGCGGTGATCTCGTAACCGCGCACCAGGTGCGGATGGGTGAGCTGGGTGAGCATGACGCCCTCGTTGCGCAGCGAGCCGGCGGCCTGGTTGTCCCCGGCGCGCTCCGGTCGGAGCGTCTTACCGATGCAGCGGCACGAACGCTCCGCGCTCCACAGGTCGTAGACGTCGAGCCGCGTGCCGCGGCGGAGGTGCGCGACCACGCGGTAGTTCGGCGCGAGTTCCGCGCCGGGTTCGACCACGGGGCCGGCCGGTTCGGCCGGCGCTTCCTGGTCGCGCGAGCAGGAGCTGAACGAGTCGGGGAGTATCACTGGTCACCGCAACAGCACGTCAGCGGGGGTTCTGCGGCTCGTTGTGCGGGTTCGGCTGCGCCGGGGTGTCGAGCCCGCGGTGCGGAGCGCTGCTCGAGCGGCGGGGGTGCGCATCACCGGCCGGCCGGTCCGGGCCGTGTACGTGCCTGGCCGGGAACAGCGGCGTGAACAGCCTGGTCATGCGCGTTCACTCCTCGCCCGTCGCCGATGCTGGTGGTTCACCCACGATCATTGTCCGCATGACGAGCGCCGAGGTCGAGACCGGTGAGCGCTTCAAGCGGAATGTCCGCATGCCGGGGGCTGCGCGGTGTGCTTCCGCGCCGCTCTGCTCGGGCAGCTCGGCGCAGCATTCGCGCAGGAACGCGGCCAGGTCTTCGAGCGCGACGGCGGTGTCGTGGCAGCGTTGCTGCGAGAGCCTGCCGCCGCCGACGGAGTGGGCGGCGTCGTCGAGCATCCACTCGCCCTGGCGCATGAGCACGGCCAGCACGCGCTGCGTCTCGGCGCGCGTCATCGCGCACCGCCCCGGGCCTCGGTGCGCGGCCGGGCCACGACTCGGCCGGATTCGTCGCGCACCAGCACGATCTCGTGCTCGTCGCGTTCGTGCCGACGCACCACGTCGTGGTAGCGGTGCTCGTAGCCGCACTCGCCGTGGGTGCAGCGGTAGACGAACTGCACCGCCGTTGCGGGCTTGTCGATGCGAACGGGCATGGAATTCCTCGGAAGCGTCGGTTCGGGTGCTCGGCGGTGCCGGGCGCGGATCGTTGCTGCGTGCACGGAAAAGCAGGTCGCGACGTGCACTGATGAGCCTGCTGCTGTCGATCAGAGTTGGGCTGCGAAAAGCCGCTCGCGCGGGCAGTCGCACGCGCTCGTGTGCTGCGCGCGGCGCTGTGTCAAGCACCTCACCCCATCGGAGGGTGGGTACATTTCTCGAGAAACGTCGCCGACATTTCTCGAGAAAAGTACACACCGTCGCCGCGCACGGGTGTCTGCGCAGCGCTTTTCCGGAGCGAGGTGCGCCGTGGAAGCGGTGGCGCCACCGGTCCTTCGGGCGCGAACCGCGCGTGGCAGGCCTCGCAGGGTGCGTATCCGGCGCGCGGAGGCGTGAACCCACCACGGGCGCGCCGCCAGGGCAGGTCGATGCCGGGCAGGCGGTGGCCGCACACGCCGCGCGGAGGCCGGTCGCGGCCGGAGGCGTCCAAAGCCGCCGCGTCGACGAGGTGCACGACGGATTCACAGCTGCTCGCAGCCCACAGCAACTCGGGATTGCCGGTGTCGCGGGCAACGCGTTGCGCCGGCTCCCGCGCGGAGGGTGGTGGCTCCTGTCCGGAACACGGCGATCCCCGCGTGGCGGGCAGGGGTGCCTGCGCGCAGGCCGGAGGTGCTTGTGTCGAGAACGGTGGCGTCTGCGCGGAGGATGCGGGCGCCTGCACGGAGGTTGCAGGCGCCCGCGCGGAGGTTGCGGGCGCCTGCAGGGAGGTTGCGGGCGCCTGCGCGGAGGAGGGCGGTGCCGCGCGGGACGGCTGCGAGCTGCGCAGCAACGCCGCAGCGAGCACGCACAGCCCGGCGAAGAGCTCCAGGACTACGAGCAATGGCTTCTCCGTAGGAAGAACGGCCTGTGGAAGTTTCTGCAAATTGGTTGCGTAACCACTATGTTGAACGTGCAACCGACGAGCAATTCCTCGTTCGGGTGATCAACTACCCGGTAGGTGTGCTGGATAGGATCGGTTACATGGCTGCAACCAGTGGAGCCCCGCGGGGCCGGGCGCTCGCCGCTGCGCTCAGGGACGCCCGACTGTCGCAGGAGATCGGCTTGCGTGATCTCGCTCGCCGCATCGGAATTTCGCACACGCTCGTTTCCCAATGGGAGCGCGGCCATCGTCTCCCCAAGGTTGAGGACGTGGCGACCGTGCTCACCGGTATTGGAGTCTCGTCGGCGGAACGCGGCCGCATCATCGAACTCGCCCGCAACGCGGGGGAAAACGACTGGCTCGCTTCCGGGATGCCGGGCATGTCCCAGCAGATGGCGGGCATGCTCGAGTGCGAGCGTGCCGCGTCGGAGATCGTCAATTGGGCCCCGTTGCTCATTCCGGGGCTGTTGCAGACCTCCGACTACGCCCGCGCCATCCTCGGAGCGGGCAACGTTCAGCCAGGCCAGGTGGAGACACAAGTCGTGTTCCGGGTCGGGCGTCGTGACATCGTCAATCGGCGCCGTCCGACGCAGTTGTGCGCGCTGATCGGCGAACCCGCCTTGCATCTGCAGGTCGGCGGCCCGGAAGTCCTGGTGCACCAGCTGCGGTTCCTGCAGGAGGTAGCGGAGTCCTGGGATGCCGTCACGGTGCAGGTCGTGCGCAACGACGTCGGGTGGCATCCGGGGGCTTCCGGGTCGTTCGTCTTCTACGAGTTCGACGACGGGCCGCCGATCGTGCTGCTGGAGCACCACCGCTCATCGGTTTTCCTGTCCAATGACGAGGATCTTTCGGAATATCGCCGAGCTGCGGATAGTCTTCGCAAGGAAATGGCGATGGAGCCCCAGGCTTCGGCCGAGTTCATCGCCGGTGTCGTCGAGGAGCTGGAGGCGGCTTGATGGGTGCGTTGTGCGAGGCGAGCGGTTGGCGCAAGTCGAGCTACAGCGGTCAGGACACGGACTGCGTCGAGGTCGGGCGCACCGGAGCAGGTGCTGCCGTGCGGGACTCGAAGGACCGCGCGGCCGGTTACGTCACGGCCGACCGCGGGCAGTGGCAGGCGTTCCTCACCGCGGTGAAGTCGGGAGCGTTCGGCTGAGCACCGGTGCGACGAGCCAGGGCCTCAGCCAACGGGCAGGTACTCCGGCCTTGCTGCGCGGGCGTTCCCCGTGCTCGTTCGCACGAGGAACGCCCGCACGAGGAACGCCCGCGCGGCGGACGTCCGGCGCAGCTGGCGGAGGTGCTCAGCGAGAACCCTCGGCGGACGTCGCGTCCGTCGCACCTTCCTGCACCTGCTGCGGGATCGCGGTCGCCGTTTCCTCCGCCGCGGCGCCCGCGGAGCCCGCTCCCGCAGCAGAACCCCCGCTGCCCGCAGGACCCGCGTTCGCCGTGGCACCCGCGGCAGCACCGCGCGGAACCGGAGCCCCTTCACCGGAATCGCTCGCAGCTGCCGTGCCCTCGGGCGCGACCTCGCCGCCGTGCTCGGTCGCAGAACCCGCGCGGAAGCTGTTGAACAGCAGGTTCAGCAGGATCGCGACGAGGCAACCGGTGCTGATGCCCGAGTCGAGGATGGTGCGCATCGCCGCCGGGAAGTTCTCGTAGAAGTCGGGCGCGGCCACGGGGATCATGCCGATCCCGATCGCACCGGAGACCACCAGCGCGTTGAACGGATCGCCGAGGTCGGCCTTGCTCAGCGTCTTGATGCCGCTGGCCGCCACCGAGCCGAACAGCACGAGCGCGGCACCGCCCAGCACCGGCTGCGGCACCAGCGAGATGATCGCGCCGACGATGGGGAACAGCCCCAGCAGGATGAGCACCCCGCCGGCCGTGGCGACGACGAAACGGCTGCGCACGCGGGTCAGCGCGACCAGGCCGATGTTCTGCGCGAACGCGCTGCAGGTGAATCCGCCGAACACCGCGCTCAGCGCGCTGCCCGCACCGTCGGCGCGCAGCCCCGCCGCGATGGTCTTCTCGTCGGCGGGCTTGTCGACGACCTCGCCCAGCGCGATCATGTCCGCTGTGCTCTCGGTCATCGCCACGAGCATGACGATGCAGATGGACAGCGTCGCGGTGAAGCTGAACGCGGGCGTGGCTAGCTCGAACGGAACCGGCAGGTTGAAAACCGGGGAGTTGTCGAACGTGGTGCTGTCCACCGCACCCAGCGGCCACGCCACGAGCGTGCCGGCGACGAGCCCGATGAGCAGCGAGATGCGGTTCCAGAACCCCTTGAGAACGCGGTTGAGGATGACCACGAGGGTGAACGTGGCCGCGCCGAGGATGATCTTCTGGCCCGTTGCGTAGTTCGGCGCCTCCGGGTCGTCGCCGGCGATCCAGTTGATCGCCACCGGCATCAGCGACAGCCCGATCAGCGTGATCACCGTGCCGTTGACCAGCGGCGGGAAGAACCGCAGCAGCCGCGAGAAGTAGGGCGCGGCGAAGAACGCGAGCACACCGGCGATGAGCACCGAGCCGTAGAGCACGGGCAGCGGGTCGTCGGACTGCTGGTCCACGATCGCCAGCATCGGTGCCACCGAGGCGAACGTGACGCCGTTGACGAACGGCAGGCGCGCCCCGATCCGCCACACGCCGACGGACTGGAGCACGGTGGCCAGCCCCGCGGTGAACAGGCTCGCGGCGATGAGCAGGGCCATCTTCAGCGGCGGCAGCCCGATCGCTTCACCGACGATGAGCGGCGGTGCGACCACGCCCGCGTACATCGCCGCGATGTGCTGCACGCCGAGCGCGAGCATCCGCCACCAGGGCAGTGTCTGGTCGACCGGGTGCAGGTCGGATCTGCCGTTGCGGGAACCGCGGTTCCGCCGCGTGGTGAACAGGGCCATGGTGCTCTCCTAGAGGGGTGAGGAGCAGGTGAACCGCACCGGCGACGAATTCCGGGCCGGGGAGGGTGCAGTAGCGGAATTGTCGGCAGTGGGGGTGCGAAAACGCGCGGGGCCACCGGGGAAACCCCGATGGCCCCGTGACGTGCCGAGTCCGCGCGCCGGTTCCCGTTCGAGCAACACCGCAGTGAGCATCCGAACCACTCCCGGAGGAACGAGTGAGGAATGCCCGGATCGCAGGAGACGAGCCGGTGTTCGTCAGAAACGGCGTGCGGAATGATCGGCACGCGGGTTCCGGAATCCGCCGTGTGCGGGGAGGAAGATCCGGACGCGGCGGTCGGAACGAAAGCAGCTGAAAACGGCGCGGGAAGGATCTCCCGCCGATTTTAGAACTCGGGCAGGCTGAACCAGGCTTCCGGGGATTCCGGAACGTCGTCGCGGGTCACCGTGCCTTCGATCAGCCCGTACGGGCGGTCGGCGGCGAAGAAGACCTCGTTGTTGTTCTCCAGGTCGCAGTAGGACAGATCCACGAGGAAGTGGTGCTTGTTCGGCAGCGACAGGCGCACTTCGGCGAGTTCGGAGTGCGCTTCCAGTGCCGAGCGGCCCATTTCGTAGAGCGTCTGCTGCAGCGCGAGGCTGTGCGTGGTGGCGAAGGCCTCCAGCAGCGTTGCGCGGATCGAGGAGAAGCTCTTGTCCCAGTCCACGTCGTTGTGCTGGTAGCGCCACCGCGCGGTGACGGCCGTGGCCAGCACGCGGTCCTCGGTCTCGGCCAGCGTGGTGTAGCGGTCCTTGGGGTATCCCCAGAACTCGGAGCCGGTGGATTTGAGCACGACCAGGTCGGACAGGCCGGAGACCACGTGCGCCTCGCCGTTGTGCATGGTGACGGCGGTGGTGCGCTTCTCCTCGCCGCTGCGCAGGAACGAGTGGTCGTGCCCGGTGCCGCCGACGGGGATGCGTTCCCAGGGGTGCTCCTCGGCGAGGATGCGCGCGCCGGTGACGGGTTCCTGCGTGTTCACGAAGTGGTGGCCGAGGCGCAGCGCGAAGTCCTCGATCGCGCCGATCGGTTGTTCCTTGGCGAAGGCGTAGACGGTGTTCTTCTGCGTGTCGGTGGGCAACACGTTCGAGTTGTCGCCATCGTGGTGGGCGCTGGCGAAATCACCGCGCAGCGATGTGCTCACGGTGAGGTCGCGCATGCGGTGGCGGGTGCTGGAGCGGTCCACCGCCACCATGCGCACCTCGGCCTTGCCGTATTGGTTGTGCCCGAGTACGACACCCATCGTTGGTCAGCTCCCTCGGTAGGTGGAAAATGCGAACGGACTGAGCAGCAGGGGAACGTGGTAGTGCTGTTCGGGGTCGGCCAGTCGGAAGGTGATCTGCGCCTGGGGGTAGAAGGTCGCCACACCCTGCCGGTCGAAGTAGTCGCCGGTGGCGAAGGTGAGCCGGTAGTCGCCGGCGTCGAGGCGGTCCGGCCCGAGGTCCCGGATCCGGCCGTCGTCATCGGTTTCGCCCTCGGCGAGGAGTTTCCACTGCGAGTCCACGAGGGACTCGAGGTGGACCGCGACGCCGGCGGCGGGTTGTCCGCGCGCGGCGTCGAGGATGTGCGTGGTCACGGCGCTCATTGTTCGATCACCTTGGCCAATCGGAGTCGTGCGATCTTGCGCAGTTCGGTGGCGACCACGTCGAGTTCCGCCTCCGCGTCGTTGTCCAGTCGGGAGCGCAGGATCTCGAGCAGCTCCTGCCCGCCGCGCCCGCTGGCGCACACCAGGTAGACGTGGCCGAAGCGGCGCTCGTACTCCTCGTTGCCCTCGCGCAGCGCCCGCGTCAGCGCCTCGTCTTCGGTGTCCACACCGGACTGCTCGGACCGGGAGAAGGAGCCTTCCCCCTCGGTGCGTTCGCCGATGCGCGGATGGGCCGCGAGAGCGCCGTGGATCTCCTCGGTCTCCAGCGGGTCGGCCGCCCGGTCGGCGGCCTCGTAGAGCTCCCGGGTGCTGCCGAACGGCCGCTGATCGGCGATGTCGGTCGCCCAACGGGGTACGTCCAGGCAGGCTTGCAATTGTTTGACGAGTTCCGGTCGGGGCAGGCCGTTGAGTTTGGTCAGCCCCGAGCCGGTGTCGGTGACAGGTGTCGACATCGCGTTCTCTCCGTGAGTGCAGCCGCCCGGGCGAATGGTTCTCCTGTTCGAGAAATGCGCCGAATGGCCGCGTGAAGGTTCTCCGTGCCGGTGCGGGTCAAGCTACGGCCGGGTTCAGCCAGGTGTCAACACTTTGTTGAATAGCGTGGGCACGGTGTTGTGCGCGGAGCACATCGCGCGGTGCTGCGGTCCGGACGTCCTGCGGGGCGGGTGCTGCGGGGCTGCTGCCCTGCGGAGCGGACGCTGCGGGGCTGCTGCGCTGCGGGGCGGGTGCTGCGGGGCTGCTGCTCTGTGGGACTGCTGCTCTGCGGAGCGGACGCGGGCTCAGTCCGCGCGGTTGAGGTAGTTGTAGACCGTGAAGCGGCTGACGCCGAGCGACCGGGCCACGGTCTCGACCGACTTGCGCAGTGTGAACGCACCGCGTTCTTCGAGCAACCGCACGGCCTGCTGCTTTTCCGGGCGCGGCAGCTCGGAGAGCGTGCCGCCGAGTTCGCGTTCGACCTGGCCGATGAGCCGGTCCAGGGCGGTGGTGATCTCCTCGTTGGGGAGCCGGACGGCGACGGCCGGAGCGCCGTCCCAGTAGAGCACGACGTCGTCGGGTTCGCGCTGCTCGACGGGGACCGAGACGGCGCCGAGCCGGTCGAGCAGCGGGGCGATCGCGGTGGCCAGGGGGTGCACGGCCATCAGCGTACTGAGTCGACCCGCCGGCGTGTCCCGCGTGTCGAACACACCGGGTGGCAGGTGGGTTGCGCTGCGCGCATGTTCCGAGCGCGCCTCACGCCGTTCCTGGGGTGGCCGTTCCGGGGGCGGAGTCCTCGCCGACCGCGGGGGCCGCGTCTTCCGGGTTCGCCTCGCCCGGGCTCGTCTCGTTCGCGGGCGCGTCCTCCGAAGCCGCGTCGTCCACGGTGATCTGCAGGGTCACCCGGTTCGCGCCGGAGGTGAGCGCCGAGTGCAGCACTTCGGCCAGCGCGGGCAGCACCGTCGAGTGGTCCCCGTGCACGGCCGTGCCCAGCGGTCCGAAGTCGGGGTCGAGGCCCGCCGCGAGCAGGACGTCACGCGCGTTGACGGCGTGCGCGGGCGGTTCGCCCTCGCCCTGGAAGGGCTCGGTGGTGAACTCGGCGTTCAGGATCATCGACGACCTCCTGCGGCAACCGTAACCGGCGGTTCGCGGCCGCGCCGAGGCAGGCCGTGCCGCGGTCACCGGGTCGCGGCGGAGCTCGAAAGCCCGCGATTCGGCGGAACGTGCGACGCGTGCGGCGTTGACCGCTCCGCACCTGCTCGCTTAGTCTATCGCTGTACGAAATTTTAGTTCCGTAATATGAAAAGAGGCGTTGTCGGTGGATCGCTCCCGTTTCGACGTCAACCTCTCCGTGCTCTTCACCGAGCTCGACCTGCTCGACCGTCCCGCCGCGGCCAAGGCCGCCGGCTTCGACGCGATCGAGTTCTGGTGGCCCTTCCCGGACCCGGTCCCGTCCGAACGGGAAGTCGACCGCTTCGTCCATGCCGTCGAGGACGCCGGAGTGTCCCTGGTCGGGCTGAACTTCTTCGCCGGCGACATGCCGGCCGGTGACCGCGGCGTGCTCTCGCAGCCCGCCCGGGCGCACGAGTTCCGCGACAACATCGACATCACCGTCGACATCGGCAAACGACTGGGCTGCCGGGCGTTCAACGCGCTGTACGGCAACCGCGTCGAGGGCGTCGACCCCGCCGAGCAGGACGCGGTGGCGACCGAGAGCCTCGTGAGCGCCGCCAAGGCGGCGGCCGAGATCGACGGGACCGTGCTCGTCGAACCCGTCAGCGGGACACCCGCCTACCCGCTGCACACCGCGGGCGACGCGGTGGCCGCCATCGAACGCGCGCGGGCGCGGGACGTGCACAACGTGGGTCTGCTGCTGGACATCTACCACCTGGTGGCCAACGGTGACGACCCGTCGCGCGCGGTGCGCGACCACGGCCGGCACATCGGGCACGTGCAGATCGCCGACGCTCCCGGCCGCAACGAACCGGGCACCGGATCGATCGATTTCTCCCGGCACTTCCGGGAACTCGACGACCTCGGCTACACCGGTCACATCGGACTCGAGTACAAGCCGAGCGCAGCGACCACGGACAGCTTCAACTGGATCCAGTGAGCGATCGCCGGGTAGCTGTTGCGAGTCGTGAACAGCTCCGTTCGCCACCACTGCGGAAGCAGCATCCGCACCAACGGCGCATCCCGCGCGCACAACAGCGTTGAGGAACATCAGGAGGAACCGAATTGAGCCGCATCGGATTCATCGGACTGGGCATCATGGGTGGCCCCATGGCGGCGAACCTCGTCGCCGCAGGCCACGAAGTCACCGGATACAACCGCAGCCGGGCCAAGGTCGACCGGCTGGTCCAGCAGGGCGGCGAGGCCGCCACCAGCGTCGCCGAGGCGGTGCGCGGGGCCGATGTCGTGGTCACCATGCTGCCGGACTCGCCGGACGTGGAAGCGGTGGTGACCGGCGAGGACGGCGTGCTCGCCCACCTGCCCGCGGGGACGCTGCTCATCGACTTCAGCACCATCCGGCCCGACGTGGCGCGCCAGGTCGCCGAGGCCGCCGCGGACAAGGGCGTGCGCATGCTCGACGCGCCCGTCAGCGGTGGTGAGCCGAAGGCCGTGGACGGCTCGCTGTCCATCATGGCCGGTGGAAGTGAGGACACCTTCGCCGCCGCGCGGGAGGTGCTCGACGTGGTCGGCTCGACGATCGTGCACGTCGGACCCGCCGGTGCCGGGCAGACCGTGAAAGCGGCCAACCAGCTCATCGTCGCCGGCAACATCGGCCTGCTGGCCGAAGCGCTGGTGTTCCTCGAGTCCTACGGCGTCGACACCAAGGCGGGCCTGGAGGTCCTCGGCGGCGGCCTGGCCGGCAGCGCGGTGCTCGACGCCAAGGGGACCAAGATGCGCGATCGCGAGTTCGGCCCGGGGTTCCGGCTCGAACTGCACCACAAGGACATGGGGATCGTGCAGGCAGCGGCCCGCGAGGCCGGTTTGACGATCCCGCTGGGGTCGCTGGTCAGCCAGCTCGTCGCGGCGGCCAACGCGCAGGGCGACGGGGCGCTGGACCACTCCGGCCTGCTGCGGCAGATCAACAACCTGAACGGTCGGGACTGACCGCGCCGCGCGCGCTTCCGGTCGGACCACGGCCGACGAGCCCAACCGCAAGGTCGCGGGTGGCGGTCGGGTAGCCGCCAAGCATTCCACCGCCACCCGCTCCCACCGGTGCGCGCCGAAGCGCCGCACCTGAGAGGAAGTCTCACATGATCCCAACAGTCCCCGCCATGCGGGCCGTCGTGGACGTGCTGGAGTCCGAAGGCGCCACCACCGTGTTCGGCTGCCCGGGAGCGGCGATCCTGCCCCTGTACGCGGAGCTGGAGCACAGCCCGATCGAGCACCTCGTGGTGCGGCACGAGGAAGGTGCCACGCACATGGCCGACGGCTGGTCGCGCACCACCGGCGGTGTGGGGGTGGCGATCGGCACCTCCGGACCCGCCGGCACGAACATGATCACGGGTCTGTACACGGCGCAGGCCGACTCGATCCCGATGGTGTGCATCACCGGTCAGGCGGTGTCGTCGAAGCTGCACCAGGAGGCCTTCCAGGCCGTCGACATCGTCGACGTCGCCCGCCCGGTCACGAAGTGGTCGGTGCGGGTCAACGAGGCCGCGCAGGCGCCGTGGATCTTCCGCGAGGCCTTCCGCACCGCGCGGTCCGGCCGTCCCGGCCCGGTGCTGATCGACCTGCCGCTGGACGTGCAGAAGCAGCACATCCCGTGGGACTCCGGCGTGGACGCTCCGCTGCCGGTTTCCGCGGTGCACCCGCACCCGCCGCGGGTGCGCAAGGCGCTGGACATGCTGCTCGAGTCGGAACGCCCGCTGCTGCTGGCCGGCGGCGGTGTCATCGGTGCGGAGGCGTGGCCGCAGCTGCGCGAACTCGCCGAACTGCTCGGCATCCCGGTGCAGGTGACGCTCATGGGCAAGGGGTCGTTCCCCGAGGACCACGAGCTGTTCGCCGGCATGACCGGGATCCAGACGGCGCACCGCTACGGCAACGAGTCGCTGCTGGAATCCGACCTCGTGCTGGCGCTCGGTGCGCGGTTCGGCGACCGGCACACCGGCGATGTCGACGTCTACCGCGGTGACCGGCGGTTCATCCACGTCGACATCGAACCCACCCAGCTCGGCAAGGTTTTCGGCCCGGACCTGGGTGTGGTCTCGGACACCCGGCTGTTCTTGCAGGAAATGCTGCGGCAGGCTCGGGAACGCGCGGCAGCGACCGACTTCCGCGGATGGGTCGAGCGCGTCGGCGAGCTCAAGCAGGCGCTGGTCCGGCCGGACGACTACGACGACGTGCCGATCAAGGCCCCGCGCGTGTTCCGCGAGCTCAACGACATGTTCGGGCCGGAGACGTACTTCGTCACGGCGATCGGGCTGTACCAGATCTGGTCCGGCCAGTTCCAGCGCACCCACCTGCCGCGGCACTACCAGGTGTGCGGGCAGGCGGGCCCGCTGGGCTGGGAGGTGCCCGCGGCGATCGGGGTGAAGTCGGCCGAACCCGACGCCGAAGTGGTGGCCGTGGTGGGCGACTACTCCTTCCAGTTCCTCGTGGAGGAGCTGGCGGTCAGCGCCCAGTACGACATCCCGTTCGTGATCGTCATGCTCAACAACGAGTACCTGGGCCTCATCCGGCAGGCCGAGGCCGACGGCTATTCGATGAACACCGAGGTCGACCTGCACTACGACGAGTACGGCACCGACAACGTGGCGATCATGCAGGCCTACGGCTGCACCGGCTGCCGCGTGCGCGATCCGGGTGATCTGGCGGAGTCGATCGAGTGGGCCCGCAAGACCGCCGGCGAGACGAGTCGGCCGGTGCTCGTCGAGGCGATGATCGAGCGGGAGGCCGACACGGCTCGCGGTGGCCGCATCGACGGGCTCATCGAGCCCGAACCCGTCCCGTTCCCCGAGGGGATCCCCGCGTCCGGCAGCACCGACCGGGCGGGGCAGGCGGCCCGCGCGTAGCGCGCGGCGCCCCTTCCGCAGGCCGGGGGTATCGGGTGGAATGGGACTCGTTGCCCCCAGTGTTGCCCGTCGGGCGAGCCGGGCGTCTCGGCGGGCAACACCCCTCTTGCAGTGGGAGAGACCTGGTGACGGGAGAAGGTCTGTGGCAGTGCTGATCGCACCGGACAAGTTCAAGGGCTCGTTGGCCGCGCCGGAGGTGGCCGATGCGGTCGCGGCGGGCCTGCGCCGGGTGAACCCGGACCTGGCGGTGCGCATCGCCCCGGTCGCCGACGGCGGTGACGGCACGGTGCGCGCGGCGGTCGCCGCCGGATACCGGCCCGTTCCGGTGCGGGTCACCGGACCGGTCGGCGAGCCGGTGGACACCGAGATCGCCGTCGACGGGTCGACCGCGGTGGTGGAGATGGCCACGGCCTCCGGGCTGGCGCTGCTCGATCCGCGGAACCTGGCCCCGATGACCGCGCACAGCACCGGCACGGGCGAGGCGGTCGCCGCGGCGCTGGACGCCGGGGCGCGCACCGTGGTGCTCGGCGTGGGCGGTTCGGCCAGCACCGACGGAGGTGCCGGCTTGCTCGCCGCGCTCGGCGCGCGGATCACCGACGCCGACGGCCGGGAGGTGCCGCCGAGCGGCGCGGGACTGCGCGACGTCGCAGCCGTGGATCTGTCCACTCTGGATCCTCGGCTGTCCGGAACGGACATCGTGCTGGCCTCCGACGTGAACAACCCGCTGCTCGGGGAGAACGGCGCGGCGCACGTCTACGGGCCGCAGAAGGGCGCCGAGGGCGACCAGCTCGGGCGGCTGGACGCGGCGCTCGGCAACTGGGCGGGTGCGCTGCGGCGGGCAGGCGGGCGCGACGTGGCCGCCGAACCCGGGGCGGGCGCGGCCGGCGGCGTGGGCTTCGCGGCGCTGTCGGCGCTCGGTGCGCGCATGCGTCCGGGGGTGGACGTGGTCCTGGAACTGGTCGACTTCGCCGGGGGCTTGACCGGTGCGGAGCTCGTCGTCACCGGTGAGGGATCGCTGGACGAGCAGACGCTGCACGGCAAGGGGCCCGCCGGAGTCGCGGAACGGGCGCGCGCGGCCGGTGTGCCCGTCCTCGCGGTCGCGGGCGTGTGCTCGTTGCCGCCCGAGCGGCTGCGCGCGGCCGGGTTCGCGGGCGCGTACGCGTTGGCCGACATCGAACCGGAGCCGCAGCGGTGCCTGGACCGGGCAGCGGAGCTGCTGGCCGAGCTCGGGGAGAAGGTGGCCCGCGACCGCGGTCTGTGAGGGCGTCGCGACCGCCCGTTCGTGCATTTCCACGCGAAATGTGCACGCACCTGGGGCGTCGCTCCCTCGCGGAGGCGGAGCTTGACCCGGCGCGCGAACAAGGCTCAACATTCTGTTGAAGCTCGAGGAAGGAGTCCCAGTGGCAGCGTCGACCCCCGACAACCCGGAGACCGTGTTCCGCGCTCCGCGGATGATCACCCAGCACGGCGAAGCAGCAGGCAGCGTGGCGGTGCGCGACGGCACCATCACCGCTGTCGACGCGCTCGACGCGCGGTGGAACGCGGGTCACGAGATCTCCCTGGGCGCGGACGAAGTCCTGCTGCCCGGGCTCGTCGACGCCCACGTGCACGTCAACGACCCCGGCCGGTCGGAGTGGGAAGGCTTCCCCACCGCCACCCGCGCCGCCGCGGCCGGCGGCATCACGACCATCCTCGACATGCCGCTGAACAGCATCCCGCCCACCACGAGCGGCGACGGGCTCGCCGCCAAGCAGCGGTCGGCCGCCGAGGCCGTGCACGTCGACGTCGGCTTCTGGGGCGGTGTCGTGCCCGGCAACGTCGCCGAACTGCGCGGGCTGCACGAGGCGGGCGTGTTCGGCTTCAAGGGCTTCCTGCTGCACTCCGGCGTGGACGAGTTCCCCGGGCTGACCGAGGACGAGCTGGAAAAGGCGATGCGCGAACTGGCCGGCAGCGACGCGCTGCTGATCGTGCACGCCGAGGACGCCGAGACCGTCGAGCACGCACCGCAGGCCGCCGGCACGGGCTACCGGTCGTTCCTCGACTCGCGCCCGGAATCCGCCGAAGTCACCGCCATTTCCCGCGTTCTCGAACTCTCCCGGCGCACCGGGTGCCGCGTGCACATCGTCCACCTCGCCGCGGCCGGCGCCCTCGACGAGCTCGCGCGGGCGCGCGCCGAAGGCGTGCCGGTCACCGTGGAAACCTGCCCGCACTACCTCTCGTTCTGCGCCGAGGAGATCCCCGACGGCGCCACCGCGTTCAAGTGCTGCCCGCCGATCCGCGGCGCGGCCAACCGCGAACGGCTCTGGAAGGGCTTGCAGGAGGGGATCATCGACTACGTGGTCACCGACCACTCGCCCTGCGTGCCCGAGCTGAAACTGCTGGAGACCGGCGATTTCGGCGGCGCGTGGGGGGGAGTCGCCAGCTTGCAGGTGAGCCTGCCCGCCGTGTGGACCCAGGCCCGCGCCCGCGGCCACGACCTGGCGCAGGTGGTGCACTGGATGGCTTCCGAACCAGCCCGGCTGCTCGGCGTGCCGCGCAAGGGCGCGATCGCACCGGGCAACGACGCCGACCTGTGCGTGTTCGCCCCCGAGGAGGCCTTCGTCGTCGACGCACGGGAGCTCAACCACCGCAACCCGGTCACCGCCTACGACGGGCGCCCGCTGGCCGGGGCGGTGCGCCAGACGTGGCTGCGCGGGCGGCGCATCCACGGTGACCGGGCACGCACCGCCCCCGCGCCGAGCGGGCGGTTGCTGCGCCGCGACGAGTGAGTCGCGCACGTGGCGGGCCGACGGGGGCGAGCGACCCGTGTACCCGTGGTGACCAGCGTTGAGCTACGCTGAGTAGCCGTGCTCGTCATCGCGTTGGACACAGCGACCCCCGCGGTCACCGCCGGGCTCGTCGAGCTCGGCGACGCTCCGCGCCGCCTCGCCGCGCGGATCACGACGAACCCCCGTGCGCACGGCGAGCTGCTCGTGCCGCACCTGGCCGACGCCGCCGCCGAGGCCGGCTGCGAGCTCTCCGCGGCCGACGCGGTCGTCGTCGGTTCCGGACCGGGTCCGTTCACCGGGCTGCGCGTGGGCATGGCCACGGCCGCGGCCCTCGGTACGGCGCTGGAGCTGCCGGTGCACCCGGTGTGCAGCCTCGACGCGATCGCCCGCAGCGCTTCCGGCGCCTGCCTGGTGGCCACGGACGCGCGGCGCAAGGAGGTGTACTGGGCGGCCTACGACGACGCGCACACCCGGGTCGACGGTCCGCACGTGCAGCGGCCCGCGGACGTCCCCGTCACCGAGTGCGCAGGCGCCGAGCACGCGGTCGCCGAGGTCCTCGGGGAGAAGGCCGCCGCGCTGGAGGTCCCCGAGGGCGTCCGGTGCCTCGAGGGGGTCGGGCCCGCTCCGGAAGGCCTGGTGGCTGCGACCGCGGAGGCGCTGCGCAGCGGTGCCGAACCGGACCCGCTGGTGCCGCTGTACCTGCGGCGTCCGGACGCCGCCGAGCCGGGGCCGCGCAAGCGCGTCACGCCGGCGAGGGGTGACCGGTGACCGGCGCCGATCTGACGGTGCTGCGGCTGCGCCGCAGCGATCTGCGCCGTTGCGCCGTGCTGGAGCAGGAACTGTTCGCCGGCGACGACCCCTGGACGAAGGAGATGTTCGAATCCGAGTTCAACCAGGGGAACTACTACCTTGGTGCGTACGACGCCTGCGAGCGGCTCCTCGGCTACGCCGGCCTCGCCTTGCTCGGCTCCGGTGACGGAGCAGAAGCGGAGGTGCACACTATCGGTGTCGACCCGCGAGCGCAGGGCCGCGGGGTGGGCACCGCCCTCCTGCGGGGGCTGCTCGAGCGGGCGGACGAGCGGGGCGCCGTCACGTTCCTGGAAGTCCGCACCGACAACGACGTGGCGATCGGGATGTATCAGGCGCACGGCTTCGAGATCGTCGGCACGCGGCGGCACTACTACCAGCCGTCCGGTGCGCACGCCTACACCATGCGGCGCGCGCGGGCCGCCGCCGGTGCGCAGGACGCGGCCGGTGCGCAGGACGCGAGGGAGGAAGCGGGATGACGGAGCGGATCGTGCTCGGGATCGAGACCTCGTGCGACGAGACGGGTGTCGGACTCGTCCGCCTCGACGCCGACGGTTCTGCGGAGCTGCTCGCCGACTCCGTGGCCTCCAGTGTGGACGAACACGCCCGCTACGGCGGTGTCGTCCCGGAGATAGCCAGCCGCGCCCACCTGCAGGCGATGTCACCGATGGTGCACCGCTGCCTGGAGCAGTCCGGGCGTCGACTGTCCGATGTAGACGCCGTGGCGGTGACCTCGGGACCGGGGCTGACCGGTGCGTTGATGGTCGGCGTGGCCTCGGCGAAGGCCTACGCCGCGGCGCTCGACGTCCCGCTGTACGGGGTGAACCACCTCGCCGGGCACGTCGCCGTCGACACGCTCGAACACGGCCCGCTGCCGGAGCGGTGCCTCGCGCTGCTCGTCTCCGGTGGGCACACGCAGCTGCTGCTCGTGGAGGGAATCGCGCACAAGATCACCGAGATCGGCAGCACGATCGACGACGCCGCCGGCGAGGCCTACGACAAGGTCGCCCGGGTGCTAGACCTGCCCTATCCCGGCGGGCCGCCGATCGACCGCTGCGCGGCGGAGGGCGATCCGCGCGCGATCGACTTCCCGCGGGGGTTGACCGGACCGCGGGACGCGCCGTTCGACTTCTCGTTCTCCGGCGTGAAGACCGCCGTGGCCCGCTGGGTGGAGAACGAGCAGGCCGCCGGTCGCGAGATCCCGCTCGCCGACGTGTGCGCCTCGTTCCAGGAGGCGGTGGCCGATGTGCTCACGAGCAAGGCGGTGCGCGCCGCGGCGGAGCACAACGTGGACACACTCGTGATCTCCGGTGGTGTCGCGGCGAATTCGCGCATCGCCGGGCTCGCGCGGCAGCGCTGCGAACGGGCGGGCCTGCGGTTGCGCGTGCCCCGTCCGCGGCTGTGCACGGACAACGGCGCGATGATCGCGGCGCTGGGCGCGCACGTGCTCGCCGCCGCCGCCGAACCGTCCCCGCGGGGGTTGTCGGCCGACCCGGGCCTGCCCGTGGAGACGGTCGTCGCGCGCTGAACGGGACATTGCCAGGTCGTTTTGTCCGTTGGGGCGGGGCCAGCTGGGAGGAACCCCGGGCACGCCTCTCGCTGTGGGTGCTCGACGTCGAGTAGCGGCCTACACGTGGAACGCACGTGCAGATTGCCGCCCTCGCCTCCGGTGGTCCGGCGCGGCCTGCACACTGAGCACGTGCGAACGATCAGCGTGGCGATCGCGGGCCTGCTGCTGGCCGCGGCGGTCGCGTGCTTCGCCCCGTGCGCGTGGGTGCTGCTGCGAGTCCGCGGACGACTGCGCCGTCCCGGCGACGTCCCGCGCACCACGCACGCCCTCGTGCTCGGCGCCGGAGTGCGCAGCGACGGCCGACCCAGCCTCATCCTGCGCGGGAGGTTGGAGACCGCGTTGGACCTGTGGGAGCGGGGTGCGGTGCGCCGCATCGTCGTCAGCGGAAGCCCCGCATCGCGCGGGCACAGCGAACCCGTCGTGATGCGCGAGCACCTCGTCGCGCGCGGTGTGCCGCCGGCGGCGGTCGTTCTCGACGAATCCGGCGTGGACACGTGGCGTTCGTGCCTGCACGTCTCGCGGGAGTTGAGATTGGACTCGGTGATCGTCGTGACCACGAGGTTCCACCTGCCCCGCTCGGTGGCGCTGTGCCGCCGAGCGGGCGTTGACGCCTACGGGGTGGGGCACGACGCGGCTGCCGCGGGACTGCGGCGCGTTGCCGCCCGCGGCGCCCGCCGCGAGGCCTTCGCCCTGATCAAAGCCTTCTGGTGGCGGCGCTGATGCGCAACAGCGGCTGATGCTCCGCAGCGACTGATGCTCCGCGGCGACCGGGATCCACAGCGTCTGGGGCTCCACAGCGACCGGGCTCCACAGGGATGGGCTCAATAGCGCGGCCGGCGGTCGGAACGGTTCGGAGGCGCCTTCGGGCCCGGTGGGCGGGACGGGCGGGGGCGGCGCTCCCATGGGCGACTCGCGGGTTTGCTGCGGGCAGCCATGTGGGTGAACCTAGGAGACCGAACCGGGCTGTGGGAAACGCACATGGCGCGCGGTGACATTTCACGCATGCCGATCTACCTGCGAAGATCACGCACTGTGGATCACCGGTTACCACGTTCGGTGTTCGTGCGCACGGATTTCGCGGTGCGGGTGGACGAAGTGGCTACCGCACCGGCGGCGGCGCGGTAGCGTTGCGGCGACCGGGCGCTGCGCCGGGGTTGGCAGGGCCACCGGTTCGAGCGAAAACACGAGGTTCGCCGACGGTGGTAGTTGAGGACTGGCACTCGGGTGGGTAGAGTGCTAGATGAACGGCGCCGGAGCGCCCCGGCACCCGCGACGGCGGGGAGCCACGGTAGCCGTCGTAAATCCAGCCAATGCTTTGAAGGCCCCAGAAGGTGGAGGTCACACCGTGGCGAGCATCAAGCCGCTTGAGGACAAGATCGTTGTCCAGGCGAGCGAAGCCGAGACGACGACCGCGTCCGGCATCGTGATCCCGGACACCGCCAAGGAAAAGCCCCAGGAGGGCAAGGTACTGGCTGTCGGTCCGGGGCGGATCGACGAGAAGGGCAACCGCATCCCGCTGGATGTCAACGAGGGTGACGTCGTCATCTACTCGAAGTACGGCGGCACCGAGGTCAAGTACAACGGCGAGGAGTACTTGATCCTCTCCGCCCGCGACGTGCTGGCCGTCGTCAACTGAAGCCGAGCACCGTGCGAGTGATGCCGCCCCGGAGGTCCCCGAGCGGGATCACCGGGGCGGTTCGCGTGCGTCAATCCGCAACCGCTCTTCCACGCGAAAAGGCTGAAACACATGGCTAAGCAGATCAGCTTCGACGAGCACGCCCGCCGGGCGCTCGAAAGCGGAGTCAACCAGCTCGCCGATGCCGTCAAGGTGACCCTCGGTCCCCGCGGTCGGCACGTCGTGCTGGACAAGCAGTTCGGCGGGCCGCAGGTCACCAACGACGGCGTGACCATCGCTCGGGAGATCGAGCTCGAGGACCCGTACGAGAACCTTGGTGCGCAGCTGGTCAAGAGCGTCGCCACCAAGACCAACGACGTGGCCGGTGACGGCACCACGACGGCCACCGTCGTCGCCCAGGGCCTGGTCCGCGAGGGCCTGCGCAACCTGGCCGCCGGTGCCAACCCGGCTTCCCTGAACGCTGGCATCGAGGCGGCCGCCGACGCGGTCGTCGAGGAGCTGAAGGCCAAGGCCACTCCGGTCAAGGGCCGCGACAACATCGCGCAGATCGCCACCGTGTCCTCGCGTGACGAGAACATCGGTGCGCTGGTCGGCGAAGCGATGGAGCGGGTCGGCGAGGACGGCGTGGTGACCATCGAGGAGTCCTCCTCGCTGGCCACCGAGCTCGAGGTCACCGAGGGCCTGGAGTTCGACAAGGGCTACGTCTCGCCGCACTTCGTCACCGACGCCGAGCGGCAGGAAGCGGTGCTGGAGGACGCGCAGATCCTGCTGCACCAGGAGAAGATCTCCAACATCCAGGAGATGCTCCCGCTGCTCGAGCAGATCGCGCAGGACAACAAGCCGCTGCTGATCATCGCCGAGGACGTCGAGGGCGAGGCGCTGTCGACCCTGGTCGTCAACGCCGCGCGCAAGACCTTCCGCGTCGTCGCGGTGAAGGCCCCGTACTTCGGTGACCGCCGGAAGAGCTTCCTGGCGGACCTGGCCGTGTCCACCGGTGCGCAGGTCGTCTCCCCGGACGTCGGCATGAAGCTGTCCGAGGTCGGCCGAGAGGTGCTGGGCAGTGCCCGCCGCGTCACCGTGACCAAGGACAGCACCACCATTGTGGACGGTCGCGGCAGCGCCGACGAGGTGCGTGGCCGCACCGAGCAGATCCGCAAGGAGATCGACGCCAGCGACTCCGACTGGGACCGCGAGAAGCTGCAGGAGCGGCTGGCGAAGCTTGCCGGCGGCGTTGCGGTCATCAAGGTCGGCGCGGCCACCGAGACCGAGCTCAAGGAGCGCAAGTCCCGCATCGAGGACGCCGTTTCCGCGGCCAAGGCCGCCGCGGAGGAGGGCAGCGTCCCCGGCGGTGGTTCCTCGCTGATCCACGGCGCCAAGGTGCTGGAAGGCGACCTGGGCAAGACCGGCGATGAGGCCACCGGTGTCCGCCTGGTGCGCGCGGCGCTGGAGTCCCCGCTGTACTGGATCGCGCACAACACGGGCAAGGAGGGCGCCGTCGTGGTGTCCCGCGTGCGCGACATGGAGTGGGGCTCCGGTTTCAACGCTGCCGAGGAGACCTTCGGTGACCTGGTCAAGCCGGGCATCGTGGACCCGCTGAAGGTGACCCGTTCGGCCGTGTCCAACGCCGCCTCGGTGGCGCGGATGCTGCTGACGACCGAGAGCGCGGTCGTGGACAAGCCCGAGGAAGAGGAGAACGAGGGCGGCGGCCACAGCCACTGATCGAGCGTCGTTCTCGCTCGACTCGAGCCTTCGCCGATCCCGGCGGCCCCGCGGTGGGGTCGCCGGGATCTTTTTTCGTCCGGCGCGCCGCACGCCTGGGACGTGCAGTTGCAACGGAACATGCACGTGCACCGGTCTGCGGACGGAGGATTCCCGGTGCCACCGGGAAGAGCTCGCGCGGGAAGGATCGCCCGGGACAGAAAGGACTCCGGGCAGCTCACTCCTGCCCGGAGTCCTTCGCGTCCGGTGTGGAGTTGTGGCGTGCGGTGAATGGCGCCCCTCGTCGATGTGCACTCGCATGCACTGCCATGCACCGATGTTCACCGTTGTCCGCAGGCTCGCGCGGTGGCGAGCGTCAGCGTCAACTCGCCAACCTGGCAGCCTCCTGCTGAGGCTCCTCCGAGATCTCCTGCGGACCGCCCTGCTGGGGCACCTCCGAGATCTCCTGCGGACCGCCCTGCTGGGGCACCTCCGAGATCTCCTGCGGACCGCCCTGCTGGGGCACCTCGGGATGGATCATCTGGTGTTGGCGCTTGCGGGCCTTGATGATCATCTCGCGTTCCGACTCGGACAAACCGCCCCAAATGCCGTACGGCTCTTGCACTCTCAGGGCGTGGTTTCGGCACTGCGCGATCACTGGGCAACGTTGGCAGACTTCTTTGGCCTTGGCCTCGCGACGTGCGCGGGCAGGGCCGCGCTCACCGTCCGGGTGGAAGAAGTACGCGCTGTCCATTCCGCGGCAGGAACCCCGTATCTGCCAGTCCCAGATATCAGCGTTGGGTCCTGGAAGACGTCGAGTATCCGCCATTGCGTCGACCACCTCCTACTGGTGGGTTCCCCTCCCTGTCGGGCTCGGCCCGACCTCGCGAGATCCACCGTAAAACCGAGCCACACGTTGTTCAACCATAATCGCGCCAAATATTGGTCAATCATGGCAGCGGTGTCCGTTCGGGGGTGCTTGTCGCGATCACCTCGACTGGGTTGCTCTCGGCGTGCTAGAGCCGGAGCATGTCCCGCGTGATGACACGGCCGGAACGCGAGCACGACTCCGACGACGCCACGCCTCGGCCGGCCGAGCACGAAGCGGCGCAGGCCCACGAATCCGATTTAGCGGAAGGAACGGGCACCGCGCGGCGGCGTTCGGCCCGGGGCGAGGAATCGGAGGCCGAGCAGCCGCGTTCCGCTGCGCCCGAGTCATCGGAGAAACCCCTGCAGCAGCCCCGTCTGACAGTTGCCGCGGTCGCGCGCCGGCTCGGCGTTGCGCCGGCCACGCTGCGCACGTGGGACCGCCGCTACGGGCTGGGCCCCAGCGATCACGCGAGCGGGCACCACCGCCGCTACGCGCCCGAGGACGTCGCGCGGCTCGAGCAGATGCAGCGCGCACTGCTGCGCGGTGCCTCCCCGGCCGAGGCCGCGCGGTTCGCGCGCAGCGTCGACATCGATCCGAGCGATCCCGCCGACGCGGTCCGCGCGGAGGCGAAACCGAGCGGCAGCGAACCGGTGCTGCGGTCGGGAGTGCTCGACGACGGCCCCGCGGAACAGATCGACACCACTCGGAGCGGGGGGCAGGGGTTGCGCCTGGCGGGTGCGGGCCCCCGTGCCCGCGGCCTGGGGCGGGCGGCGTTGGCGCTGGACACCTGGGCCGCGCAGGGTCTGCTGCGCGAGGCGGTCGAGGCCGACGGCGTGGTGTCCACATGGGAGGAGACGCTGCACCCGGTGCTGCGCGCGGTCGTGGAGCGGCGGCAGCGCACCGGTAGCGGGATCGAGGTGCAGCAGCTGCTGGTGGACTGCTCCTCGACGGCGCTGCGCGCGGTCATCGCCGCGGCGCCCGAGCCGGTCAGCCCGCGCCCGGTGGTGCTCGCTCCCGTGCCCGGCGAACCGCAAGGGCTCGAGCTGGTGGCGTTGGCCGCGGCGCTGTCGTCCGCGGGAGTGGGCCAGCGGCTGTTCGGCGCGGGAGTGCCGCGCGAGGGGTTGTGGGCAGCGGTGCGCCGTGCGGCGCCGGCGGCGGTGATCCTGTGGGCGGACCAGCCGCACTACGCCTCGTCCCGACTGCTCGCCGAGGTTCCCGCCACCCGGCAGCGGGCGCGGTTGTTCGCCGCCGGTGCCGGGTGGCCCGCCGCGGGACTCGCGGGCGGAGCCGAGCACGTGGAGTCGCTGCGGACCGCGGTCAGCCGGGTTTCCGAGACGGTTCTCGACTAAAGTGACGTAAATCACAGTAACCGTACTCATGTCGTACATTCGAGCGAAGACAGCTCCCGAAAATACGTGCGGACGAGTGAATATCGCAGGTAATCGGCTTACAGGCGATCACGTGTCGCCCGCGTGCGGTCGGAACGCGGGACTGTGGTCTGTTCCGGTGAAGATCATCGAGGCGCACGATGGGCGAATTCCCCACCGGATCGGGTCAAGGTTTCCCGGTCTCCAGCCGATAAGGGGAGGTGGAACGTCACTCGCCTGCAGGAAGGAGTTCCCGTGACGACGGTCCTGATCTGCGATGACCGACGGAGTGTCCGAGAAGGACTCACCCGCGTCATGTCCGCGGTGCCCGGGGTCAGCCGTATCGACTGCGTCGCTCACGGCGACGAACTGCTCGCGCGCTACTCCCGGCAAGCTGTGGACGTGGTGCTCGTGGGGACCCAGCGTGCGGTGCCCAACGGCGTGGAAGCCACGCGGCGGCTCGTCTCGGCGCACCCGCAAGCCAATGTGATCGTGTTCGGCGCGCCGGACGACGCGGCGAGCATCGCCGCGGCGATCGCGGGAGGTGCGCGGGGTTACCTGCGCTGGGACGCCTCCCGGCCGGAGCTGGTCGCGGCACTCGCGCACACGCTCGCGAGCACCTCGGTGCCCACACCGCGGCAGCCTTCCGACCCGGGCGTGCAGCTGACCGAGCGCGAGCTCCAAGTGCTGCGCGGCATGAGCCAGGGCAAGAGCAACGGCCAGATCGGCCGCGAGCTCTACCTGTCCGAGGACACGGTGAAAACGCACGCGCGGCGCTTGTTCCGCAAGCTCGGCGTGCGCGACCGCGCGCAGGCGGTGGCACACGGGTTCCGGCGCGGTCTGGTGGCCTGACCGCGCCGGTGGGCGGCCAAGCCGGGCTCACCCTCCGGGTGCGGAACTCCTTCGGGAGTGGTGTTCCTGTCGAGGGCGGGTGACCGGGGTAGTTGGGGAACCTCCCGCACGAGGGCCCAGCTGCTCCGGCCTCCCGCCCCGGACAGCGGAGTCGGAGCCGTGCCTCGATCCTTCCTCGCGAGGAGTCGCGCAGGAGAACCCGCCGTGAGCCCGGTTGCGAGGTGACCCCGGCCGGACGTGTGTACATTTCGCGCGAAATGTACACACCCCTCGGTCGAGCCGTCCGCGGCGTTGCTGCGGGTGGTGGCGTGACCGATCGCGGGAGTGCGCAATGTCTCATCGCAGGGGCGGGGTCGGGACGTCGGGTACGATCCGTTTTCCGGGCGAGCGGTGCAGGTCTCGTTTCCGGCGGTGCGGTCGGAGTGTCCGGGAAGCCGGTTCTGCGCGGCACGTGCCGGAGGTGCGCAGCGGGACGAATCGTGCGGCGGCGTGGTCCGCTGTGGTTCGTCGCGGTCCCTCGCCGCCCGGGAGCGCGGCCCGTCCGGCGCGCGTCCGAGCGCCCTCCGGTGTCGCGGCGAACGCTGATGAGCTGCGAAAGATCGCAGCGCCGACCGGTGCAGCCGCGTTCTCTGGTAAGTGTGAACAGGCGGTGGTGGGGCTGCGCGCGCCGAGTCCCCGTTCAACGGCCGCTCATGGCCCGGTACGGTGAATTCGGTGCGGCGTGCTGGAGACGACGTCCGCCTGAAATTCGAGTCGCTTAACGCGTAACACCAGGGCTGCTGTCTGCGATGACCAATGTGGGGGACGGGCTGGACGCTCTAGTAAGCGCCGCCGTCGACGGCGATCGTCAGTCGATCGAGCGCTTGCTGGCCGAAATCCGTCCTTTGGTGGTGCGGTACTGCCGCGCCAGGGTTGGACGCAACGAGCGGTCGTTCGCTTCGGCGGACGACGTCGCGCAGGAGGTGTGCCTCGCGGTGATCACCGCGCTGCCCACCTACCGCGACCAGGGGCGTCCGTTCCTGGCGTTCGTGTACGGCATCGCCGCGCACAAGGTGGCAGATGCGCATCGTGCATCCGCCCGCAACCGTTCGGAGCCCGTCGCGGACGTGCCGGACACCCCGGAGTCGGAGGCGGGGCCCGAACAGCGAGCGCTGCAGGATGAGCTCTCCGGCAGGATGGCGCAGCTGTTGCGTGTCCTCCCGGACAAGCAGCGGGAGATCCTGCTGCTCCGGGTGGTCGTCGGCTTGTCCGCTGAGGAAACCGCCGAAGCGGTCGGTTCGACGCCGGGAGCCGTGCGTGTTGCGCAGCACCGCGCATTGGCCCGGCTGCGCAAGACGCTGTCCGCGGAGGAGGTGGTCTGAATGGCTGAGCGGAAAGGGCCGGCAGGTGAGCGACCAGAGCATGAGCCCTTCGACTCCGGTCAGCAGGATGACCGCTCGCACGGCGTGGGCGAGCGGAACGACGAACCGAACACCGAACCGAAAGGGACCGGCAGCACCGACCACGGTGACGGTGCCGCGGCGCGGGCAGTGACTTCCGAAGAGAACCCAGAACCCCCAGAATCCACGGACGAGGACGGCGCGGGCGAGCCGACGGCGGAGTCGCCCGACAACGTGCTGTCCTTCCGCAAGCCCGAATCGGCCGAGGATCCCGACTCGACCGGGGATCCCGACTCGACCGGGGATCCCGACTCGACCGGGGATCCCGACTCGACCGGGGATTCCGAGTCGGCCGGGGCTGCGGACGCCGCTTCCGCGGAGGCCGACGCGGCGGAACCCGCCGAAGCCAGCGGCGAGGCCGCCGATGATCCCGACCTGCTCGAGCAGGAGGAGATCGGCGAGCCCGTCGATCTCACCGCCCTGCGGGCCGACGACGCATTGCTGGACGCGCTCGGCGGCACGAACCCCGAGGTACCCGAGCGGGCCGGCAACGCACCGAACTTGGAGGAGCTCCTCGTCTCCTGGCGGCGGGACATCGATTCCGCGCCGGTCGAGGAGCTCGTCGATGTGGATCAGGCCGCGGGCGCGCTCGAAGAGGCCCAGAAACCGCAGCGCCGCGGTTGGTTCCGCCGGCGGCACCTCGTGCCGGTGGCGACGGCCGCGGCCGTGCTCATGATCGGCTGCACCGGCGTGGGCGTGGCCGCGCGGGACGCGTTGCCCGGCGACATGCTCTGGGGCGTGGCCCAGGTGTTCTACTCCGACCACGCGAAGACCGTGCAGGCGGCCACGTCGGCTCGGGAGGACCTGCGCACGGCCGAGACCGCGCTGGACGACGGCCGGACGAGCACGGCGGAGTCGGCGCTGCGCTCGGCGCGCGAGCGGATGAGCGCGGTGGACGACGAGCACAGGCTCTCGGACCTGCGGGCCGCGCACCGTTCGCTGAGCGCGCGCGCGGACGAGGGTGCCGGTGAGCAGGACCCGACACCGCCGCCGACGACCACCTCGCAGGAGCCGCCGTCCAGTTCGGTGACTTCCCCGACGCCGACCGAACCGGGGCAGCCGCCGCCACCACCGCCGACCGAGCGGCCGACCACGACACCGCCGACGACCTCGGAAGGTTCGACGACACCGCCGACGAGTTCGAGCGAGCCGAGCGAGACTCCGGAGTCCTCCACGTCGGATCCGGCGTGGGGTCCGAGCAACCCGTTCTTCTCCGACTCGGACGAGGAGCAGCCTTCGAGCTGAGGTGTTCCGAAACCCGGTGGGAACCACCTTCGCCCCGGTCCGAACTTCGGGCCGGGGCGAAGACGTGCCGGGAAGACGTGCCGGCGAAGACGTGCGCTGCAGGCCTCGGGAGAGGTCCCGGGAGGTTCAGGCCTTGGGGTAGTGGCTTTCGGACTGGCTGACACCGTCGACGAAGCCGCGGCAGTACTCCCAGGTGACGTACTGGTTCGGGCTCGGGTCGTACGCTGGTTCGTGCGGGCGCATCCTGCCGTTGTGCAGCAGTTGCTCGAGGCTGGCGCGCAGCAGGTCCCAGTCGTGGTAGTGCGCTTCGCCGCAGTCGACGCAGTCCACGACGATGCCGCGGACGCCGCGCGGCTCCAGCAGCGCCTGGTACACGGCGAGGTCGGCCAGATCGGCGAGCAGCTCGGTCTGCTCCTCGTTGCCGAGCGGTGGATCGGCCGGGTCCGGGTCGTTCTCCCCGAGCGCTGTGCTCGGGTCCTCCGGATCCCCCGCGAACGGGTCGGGTGGCATCTGGTCGTGCGGCACGGACCGAACGTTACCCATCCGCACAACGCGGTTCGGCGCACGGGGGTCCATCACCGCGTGGTGTTTTGCGTCCCGTCACATCGGCCGCTCCGGGCGGCAAGCCGCATCCACGGGTCTCTATCATGGGAGTAATCCCGTTCTCCGCAGGTCGCGGTGCACCCGCGCCCCGCACGGCGCTCACCCGTCCGGTAGCCGCGTGCGGCCGACCTGCCCGCACTGCTTCGACCCGACCGGTAGGAAAGGCACATCGCTCGCCATGACCAGTGAACTGAGCGCCTCCAACCTCCCGCCGAAGTTCGCCGCGCTGGGGCTGACCTTCGACGACGTCCTGTTGCTGCCGGACGAAACCAACGTCATTCCCAGCGAGGTCGACACGACGACCCGGCTCTCGCGCAACGTGACGCTGCGGGTGCCGCTGGTCTCCGCGGCCATGGACACGGTGACCGAGGCCCGCATGGGCATCGCCATGGCGCGGCAGGGCGGTGTCGGGATCCTCCAGCGCAACTTGTCGGTCGAGGAGCAGGCGGCGCAGGTCGAGGTCGTCAAGCGTTCCGAGTCCGGCATGGTCACCGACCCGGTGACGTGTTCGCCGGAGGACACGCTCGCCGATGTCGACGCGCTGTGCGCCCGTTTCCGCATCTCGGGTGTGCCGGTCGCCGACGCCTCCGCCCAGCTGGTGGGCATCATCACCAACCGCGACATGCGGTTCGAGATGGACCACACCAAGAAGGTCCGCGACGTGATGACGACCTCGCCGCTGATCACCGCGCAGGTCGGTGTCACCGCCGACGTCGCGCTCGGCCTGCTGCGGCGGCACAAGGTCGAGAAGCTGCCGATCGTGGACAACGCGGGCAAGCTGCGCGGGCTGATCACGGTCAAGGACTTCGTCAAGACCGAGCAGTACCCCGACGCCACCAAGGACGCCGACGGCCGGCTGCTGTCCGGCGCCGCCGTCGGTGTCGGCGCCGACTCGCGGGAGCGCGCGATGGCGCTGGTCGACGCGGGGGCGGACGTGCTCGTCGTGGACACCGCGCACGGTCACTCGCAGGCGGTGCTCGACACGGTGACCACGTTGAAGAAGGAGCTCGGCCCGTCGGTGGACATCATCGGCGGCAACGTCGCCACGCGCACCGGCGCGCAGGCGCTGGTGGATGCGGGGGCCGACGCGGTCAAGGTCGGTGTCGGGCCGGGGTCGATCTGCACCACCCGCGTGGTCGCCGGTGTGGGCGTCCCGCAGATCACCGCGGTCTACGAGGCGAGCCTGGCCTGCCGTCCGGCCGGGGTGCCGATGATCGCCGACGGCGGTGTGCAGCACTCCGGTGACATCCCCAAGGCCCTCGCGGCGGGCGCGAGCAGCGTCATGCTCGGCAGCCTGCTCGCCGGCACGGCCGAGGCGCCGGGCGATCTCGTGCTCGTCAACGGCAAGCAGTTCAAGGTCTACCGCGGGATGGGCTCGTTGGGTGCGATGCAGACCCGCGGCGAGCAGAAGTCCTACTCCAAGGACCGCTACTTCCAGGACGACGTGCTCAGCGAGGACAAGCTCGTGCCGGAGGGCATCGAAGGGCGCGTGCCGTTCCGCGGCCAGCTCGAGCAGGTGATGGACCAGCTGGCGGGCGGGGTGCGTTCCGGCATGGGCTACACCGGCGCGCGCACGATCCCGGAGTTGCAGGACGCGCACCTGATCCGCATCACAGCCGCCGGGCTCAAGGAGAGCCACCCGCACGACGTCGCCATGACCGCGGAGGCGCCGAACTACACGACCCAGTGAGGTCGGTGCGGCCGCTGCACCCCCGCGGTGCGGTCTGCGGCCTGCTCCATGAGCGGTGCGGCCGCGTGGTCTTCCGCCGTCCGAGCAGCGTGCGCCGCCGCGCCCGGGCGTTCACCCCGGTGCTGCGCATCCGGGGCGAGTAGAGAGAATGTCCCGTCGGAGGAGCTGGGTCGTTGAGAAGGGACTGACGGTGCGGGATCAGGTTGAGATCGGCATGGGCCGCACGGCCATGCGCGGCTACGACTTGGACGACGTGGAAATCGTTCCGTCCCGGCGTACCCGCTCGTCGAAGGACGTGTCGCTGAGCTGGCAGATCGACGCCTACCGCTTCGACATCCCGCTCATGACCCACCCGACGGACGCGATCGTCTCGCCCGCGACGGCGGTGCGGATCGGCGAGCTCGGGGGTCTGGGCGTGCTCAACGCCGAGGGACTGTGGGCGCGGCACGACGACGTGGCGGACAAGCTCGCCGAGGTCGTGCGGATCGCCGAGGAGAACGGTGATCCCGAGGCCGCGATCCGGCGTCTTCAGCAGTTGCACGCCGCGCCGATCCGACCCGAGCGGTTGGCCGAGTCGATCAAGCGGATCAAGGATTCGGGCGTGACCGTGGCGGCGCGGGTGAGTCCGCAGCACGCCGAGGACCTCACGCCGGACCTGATCGCAGCGGGCGTCGAAGTGCTCGTCGTGCAGGGCACCATCGTCTCGGCCGAGCACGTGGCGGAGGGCCGCGAGCCGCTCAACCTCAAGCGGTTCATCGGCGATCTGGACATCCCGGTAGTCGCCGGCGGTGTGGGGGACTACCGCACCGCGATGCACCTGATGCGCACCGGCGCGGCCGGTGTGATCGTCGGTTTCGGGCAGTCCCGCGCGGCCACGACGACGCAGGTGCTCGGGATCGGCGTGCCGATGGCCACGGCGATCTCGGACGCCGCCGCGGCGCGGCGCGACTACCTGGACGAGACGGGCGGCCGCTACGTGCACGTGATCGCCGACGGCGCGCTCGGTTACTCGGGTGACGTCGCCAAGGCGATCGCCTGCGGCGCCGACGCGGTCATGCTGGGCGAGGCGCTGACCGAGACGCACGAGGCGCCGGCGCGGGGTTACTACTGGACGCCCGCGGCCGCCCATCCGAACCTGCCGCGCAGCGAGATCATCGGCTTCGAGGGGTCGGGCGTGGATCTGGAGACGCTGCTGTACGGCCCGAGCAGCGATCCGTACGGCACGTTGAACCTGTTCGGCGCGCTGCGCCGGTCGATGGCCAAGACCGGCTACTCCGAGCTGAAGGAGTTCCAGAAGGTCGGTCTGATGCTCGGTCGTTGAGCCTCCACTCGGCCACCGCACCCCGACATTTCTCGAGAAAAGTCGCCGACGTTTCTCGAGAAATGTCCACATCCTCCCTCGGGCGAGTGACGGGCGAGCGTGGGTGCGGGTGCGGCGGCTCGGGGTGTGGTAGCGGCGCGCTGCCCTCGCGTGGATCGATCAACCCCGGTCGTTCGGCGGTGATGTCTGGCTACTCGCGAGTAATACGTTCTAGCCTGTCGCGCATGACTGGCTCCCGCGATCGCGAGACGGATTTCGACGTGGTCGTCGTCGGCTCCGGGTTCGGCGGCAGCGTGGCCGCCCTTCGCCTGACGGAGAAGGGCTACCGCGTCGCCGTCCTGGAGTCCGGCAGGCGGTTCGCCGACGACGAGCTGCCCAAGACCTCCTGGGACCTCCGCAGGTTCCTCTGGGCACCCGACCTGGGCTGCTACGGCGTGCAGCGCATCCACATGCTGCGCGACTGCCTCATCCTCGCCGGGGCGGGCGTCGGCGGCGGTTCGCTGAACTACGCCAACACGCTCTACCGCCCGATGGACGCGTTCTACCGGGACACCCAGTGGTCGCACATCACCGACTGGAAGGCGGAGCTCGCGCCCTACTACGACCAGGCCAGCCGGATGCTCGGCGTGGTCACCAATCCGACCGAAACCCCCTCGGACACGGTCATGCGCCGCGTCGCCGAGGACATGAACTGCGCCGACTCGTACCACCACACGCCGGTGGGCGTGTACTTCGGCGAGCCCGGGGAACAGGCGCAGGACCCGTACTTCGGCGGCGCCGGTCCGGCCCGGACCGGATGCACCGAATGCGGTGCGTGCATGACCGGCTGCCGGGTCGGGGCGAAGAACACGCTGGTGAAGAACTACCTCTACCTGGCCGAGCAGAACGGCGCGCAGGTCTTCCCGATGACCACGGTCTCCCGGCTGGGGCAGGCGGGAGACGGCACCTGGCGGTTGGCCACCCACCGCACCGGTTCCAAGCTGCGCCGCGACTTCCGGATCTTCCGCGCCGACCAGGTGGTGCTGGCTGCGGGCACCTGGGGCACGCAGAACCTGCTGCACCGCTCCCGCGACGCCGGGGACCTGCCGCACCTGTCCGAACGGCTCGGCGAACTCACCCGCACCAACTCCGAGGCGATCCTGGGTGCGCAGGTCAGCCAGGTCGACCCGGAACGGAACTTCTCCGAAGGCGTGGCGATCACCTCGTCGTTCTACCCGGACCCGGACACGCACATCGAACCGGTCCGCTACGGCAAGGGCTCCAACGCGATGGGGCTGCTGCAGACCCTGCCGACCAGGGGCGACGACCCGCGGCCGCGGTGGCGGCAGTGGCTGAGCTTCCTCGGCAGGCATCCGGTGAAGTCGCTGCGGCTGCTGTGGGTGAACCGGTGGAGCGAGCGCACCGTGATCCTGCTGGTGATGCAGAGCCTGGACAACTCGTTGCGCACGGGCCTGCGCAAGCGCTTCGGGCGCCGCTGGCTGACCTCGCGGCAGGGGCACGGCGCGCCGAACCCCACCTACATCCCGGTCGGCGAGGAGGCCAACGAGCGCGCTGCGGAGAAGATCGACGGCATGGCCGGCGGCGTGTGGTCGCAGCTGTTCGACATGCCGATGACCGCGCACTTCATCGGTGGCTGCCCGATCGGGGACACGCCCGAGACCGGCGTGATCGACCCGTACCACCGGGCCTACGGCCACCCCGGCCTGTCCGTTGTGGATGGTTCGGCGATCACCGCGAACCTGGGCGTGAACCCGTCGCTGACGATCACCGCGCAGGCCGAGCGCGCGCTGTCCATGTGGCCGAACAAGGGCGAGTCCGATCCGCGCCCGGAGCAGTCCGCCGGGTACGCGCGCATCCCGGCGGTGCCGCCGGGCGAGCCCGCGGTTCCGGCGGAGGCCCCCGCGGCGCTGCGGCTGCCCGTGGTCGCGATCGGCGCGGGTGGCTCGGGTGCCGATGCCGTCGGTGCGCAGGCCGGGCGGGGCGAGTGAGGCCGGCCGGGCGGCGGCTCCGGCGCGGACGCTCGTGCCGTGACCGAGCTCGCGCGGGGTCGCTGCCCCTGTGCCGGTGAGACCTGGGAGAATGAGGGCGGCAGGCATTAGCGGGCAGCGCCGGTCACCGCCGCGAGGGCAGTACCCCGCAGTGCGCTGTCAGGCATGACGATGTCCTGCAGGGGAGGTTGCCGCTCCGTGTCCGGTTCCGCCGGCCCCGGCCAGGGGCCCGTTCTGGTGCTCGACTACGGTGCCCAGTACGCGCAGCTCATCGCGCGTCGGGTGCGCGAGGCCCAGGTGTATTCCGAGGTGATCCCGCACGAGACCTCGGTCGACGAGATCGTGCGCCGCGACCCGGCCGCCGTGGTGCTCTCCGGGGGCCCGGCGAGCGTGTACGCCGAGGACGCGCCCCAGGTCGACTCCGCGCTGTTCGACACGGGCATCCCCGTGTTCGGCATCTGCTACGGCTTCCAGGCGATGACTTCCGCGCTGGGTGGTTCGGTGGAGCACTCCGGGGTGCGCGAGTACGGCCGCACGGACCTGGACGTCACCGGTGACGGCGGCGCGCTGCACGAGGACCTCCCCGCGCACCACCCGGTGTGGATGAGCCACGGGGACTCGGTGAGCAAGGCGCCGGAGGGCTTCAGCGTGACCGCGGGAACCCGGGACACCCCGGTGGCGGCCTGCGAGAACGTGCAGCGCCGGCTCGCCGGCGTGCAGTACCACCCCGAGGTGGCGCACTCGCCGCACGGACAGGAGGTGCTGCGCCGCTTCCTGCGCGACATCGCCGGCATCCGCCCGCAGTGGACGGTTTCGTCCATTGTGGAGGAAACCGTGCGCGGGATCCGCGAGCAGATCGGCGACCGGCGCGCGCTGTGCGCCCTGTCCGGTGGTGTGGACTCCGCCGTGGCCGCGGCGCTCGTGCAGCGCGCCATCGGTGATCGGCTCACCTGCGTGTTCGTCGATCACGGGTTGTTGCGCTCCGGGGAGCGCGCCCAGGTGGAACGGGACTTCGTCGCCGCGACCGGTGTGCGCCTGGTGACCGTGGACGCGGTCGAGCAGTTCCGCGCAGCTCTGCAGGGAGTCAGCGACCCCGAGGAGAAGCGCCGCATCATCGGTCACGAGTTCATCCGCACCTTCGAGCGGACCGCGAGCGACCTGCAAAGCGGCGACGGCGCGGAGGGTCAGATCGACTTCCTCGTGCAGGGCACGCTGTATCCGGACGTCGTCGAGTCCGGCGGCGGCTCCGGGTCTGCCAACATCAAGAGCCACCACAACGTGGGCGGGCTGCCCGAGGACCTGCAGTTCGACCTCGTCGAACCGCTGCGCGCGCTGTTCAAGGACGAGGTGCGCCGCGTGGGCACCGAACTGGGGCTGCCGGAGACGATCGTGAACCGGCACCCGTTCCCCGGCCCCGGCCTGGCCATTCGCGTCATCGGTGAGGTGACCGCCGACCGGCTGAACACGTTGCGGGCGGCCGACTCCATCGCCCGCGAGGAGATCACCGCGTCCGGTTTGGACAGCGACATCTGGCAGTGCCCCGTGGTGCTGCTCGCCGACGTGCGTTCCGTCGGAGTGCAGGGCGATGGCCGCACCTATGGCCACCCGGTCGTGCTGCGTCCGGTGTCCAGCGAGGACGCGATGACGGCGGACTGGACGCGACTTCCCCACGAAACCCTGGAGCGCATCTCCACCCGCATCACCAACGAAGTCTCCGGCGTGAACCGGGTCGCGCTCGACGTGACCTCGAAACCGCCGGGCACCATCGAATGGGAGTGAGCGGGACGCGGTCCTACTGCCCGCGACGGGGCCGCAGCGAGAGCACCAGCAGCAGCACTCCGACGGCCACGACGGTCGCGCCCAGCAGCCACACCAGTTGATCGACGAGACCGAGCAGCACGAACGCCGACATCGCCAGGGCGAGGCAGCCGCCGGCCAGCGCCACCTGATCCACGTCCCGCCGGATGTGTTCACCACCGCGGTTCGACGGTTCAGTCACGGAGGACCTCCACATATCCCGTTCCCGCGTGCGCGGTGATCGTGACCAGACGACCGTTGCGCGCACCTTCTCCGTGGTCGGTCACCGTCTGCCGGGCCGGGGCGCCCGAACGTTCGGTGCCGAGGCAGTCCACCGTTCCGGCCCAGCTGCTGCAGTGCGCGGTGACGTCCCAGTCGGCCGGCACGTGCACGGTGACGCCGCCCGCCCCGGTGTCGGCCTGCACGTGGTGGACCCGGGCGGCCTCCTGCGGCGGTATGCCGCGCAGGTCGAGCGTCATGTTCCCCGCCTCGAGGGTGTGCGCCCGGTTCGCCTCGGCGGCGGTGGTCGGCACGACGTGCCGATCCGCGTCGGCCGCCGGTGCCGGGGTCTCCGGGGGCGTCGAGCCGCGGTGCGGTGTTGCGCCCGCGGCGAGCACGGTCAGCACCGCGACCGGAACGGCGAGCAGCACGAGGACGCGCCCGCGGCGCAGCACCGAGCCGACGAGCATGCCGAGGCCGAGCACGCCCAGGGTGGCGGCCAGGATCGTCGTCAGGTCGTAGGCGAGGTACAACCCGCCCGCTGCGGCCAGCGCGGCCAGCAGCAGCGTGACCGGTGTGAGCATCCGGTCGAACCGGGGGCGCTCCGGCACGGGTCCGGCCGCGGCCGGCGCGTCCGGGACGTCCTCGGCGAAGGGCGCGTTCCACGGGTCCACCGCGGGCGGTTGCCGGGCGGTGAACCGGTCGGTGTCCGCCTCCGCCTCGGATTCGGCGCGCGCGGTCTCCGCCTGGACCGGTTCGGCGCGGGTGCTCTCGGCCTCGGCAGACGCGCCCGTGCCTTGCGTCGTCTGAGCGGCGTCGGCAAGGCTCGTGGTGTTGCCTGGATCCGTGCTCCCGGGCGGTATTACCTCGGCGGCCGGACCGCTGGACCCCGTATCACCGGATGCCGGGCCACCGGGTGGCGTCGCCGCGGATCCGGGACTGCCGCCCGGCCCGCTGCTGCCCGGTCCGCTGTCGCCCGGCCCGCTGCTGCCCGGTCCGCTGTCGCCCGGGCCGGGTTCGGCGCGGTTGCGGTGCAGCAGGTACAGCGCCAGGAAACCGACCACCACGCCGATCAGCCCGGGCAGGTTGCGCAGCGCGTACAGCGCCGGGATCAGCAGCACCGCCAGCACCACGAGCACCGGCGTCGAAGTGGTCCGAGTGCTCACCTGCCCGGAGGCGTCCCGCTCTTCGCGCGGGAGGAACATCCACCCCAGCAGGTACAGCAGCACTCCGGACCCGCCGTAGAGCGCGGCGACCACGAAGGCGACGCGCAACAGCACCGGGTCGACCGCGTAGCGGTTGCCGATCGCGGCGGCCACCCCGCCCAGCTTGCCGCCCGTCGCGGGACGCACCGGACGGGACGTCCAGAAGTCCCGCACGGTCGTCTCGATGCTGCCCACCGCGCTCCGCGTGTCGTTCATGCCACCACTATCCGTGCACCGCGCGGGCGGTGACATCGGGGACGCCCCTGAGCTCGGCCCCCGGAACCCGGCTCGCGCGCCCCGATGTGCCCGGGTGCGGGGGCGTGCAAGCATCGGTGGTGTGAGACCCCGGTTCGGGCGGCGCCGGGCGCGCACAGCGCCGCAGACCCAGCAGACACCGCAGCAGGCGCCGGCCCAGCAGACACCGCCGCAGCAGGCGCCGCATCCGGCGCCGGCGCAGTGGCGTTCAGCGGAGGACCCGCGGGCCGCCCGGCAGCGCGCTGCGCACGGTGCACCGGAGGCGTCGCGGTTGCGCCGGACCCGCGAGGGCCGGCTCCTGGCGGGTGTGTCCGCGGGTGTGGCCGAGCACCTCGGCATTCCGGTGATGTGGGTGCGCGCCGCGTTCGCCGTGCTCGCGGGGTTCTGGGGCGCGGGCGTCCTCGCCTACGCGCTGCTGTGGGTGTGCGTGCCGCAGGACGGCACCTCTCCGCGCGAGCCCATCACCACCCGTGAACGGCAGCAGGGCGCGGCGCTCATCCTGCTCGGCCTGGGGCTGATGGTGCTGTTCGGCTCGCTGGCCGCCCTGCCCGCGTGGTTCACCGTGCCGCTGCTGGTGATGCTCGTCGGCGCCGCCGTCGTGTGGCGGGAGGCCGACGAACCGCGGCGACGCCGGTGGATCGAGGGGCGCGCCGGTCTGCTGCGGGTCCTCATCGGTGCGGCGCTCGTCTTCGTCGGGATCTCGGTGTTCCTGGCGGGCAGCTCCTCGCTGAGCATGGTGCCGTTCCTGCTGCTCGCGGTGCTCACCACGCTCGGCGGGGCGGTCGTGCTGACCGTGCCGTGGTGGATGCGCCTGGCCCGCGATCTCAGCCAGGAGCGCGCCGGACGCATCCGTTCGCAGGAGCGCGCGGAGATCGCCGCGCACCTGCACGACTCGGTGCTGCAGACGCTCGCGCTGATCCAGAAGCAGGCCGACGCTCCCCGCGAGGTGCGGCGGCTGGCGCGGGGGCAGGAGCGGGAGTTGCGGCACTGGTTGTACGGACCGGGTGGTTACCGCGGAGCGCGCTCCGGTGCGGAGGAGGCCGCCGATCCCGCGCCGGAGCAGCCGGCGCAGCCGGCGATGCTGACCGCGGAGCTCGCCCGCATCTGCGGGGAGGTCGAGGACCGGTTCGCGGTGAGCGTGCAGCACGTCGAGGTGTCCGACTGCGCCCTCGACGAACGCGTGCGGGCCCAGCTGGCGGCCGCGCGGGAGGCGGTGACGAACGCGGCCAAGCACTCCGGGGACTGCGAGATCAGCGTCTACGCCGAGGTGGAGCCCGAGCGCGTGTCGGTGTTCGTCCGCGACCGCGGTGCGGGTTTCGATCCGGACGCCGTGCCGGCCGATCGGCACGGGCTCTCCGACTCGATCCGCGGGAGGATGGAGCGGTTCGACGGATCGGTGCGGCTGCGCACGGCACCCGGGGCGGGCACGGAGGTGCAGCTGGAGATGCCGCGGGAGACGGCTGAACGCACCCCCTCGGGGCGATGAGCGAGGAGGAGCAGATGAGTGGCATGGCGGAATCGACGGCCGGCGAGCAGGCGGTGCGCCCGGTGCGGGTGTACATCGTGGACGACCACGCCCTGTTCCGCTCCGGTGTGCGGGCGGAGCTGGCTTCGGCGCCGGAGGAGGTGGACGTGGTCGGCGAGGCGGGTTCCGTGGGCGAAGCGGTCGCCGGCATCGGCCACTACCGGCCGGCGGTGGTGCTGCTGGACGTGCACATGCCGGACGGCGGAGGAGCGGAGGTGCTGCGCCGCACGCGCGCGGAGTTCCCGGACGTGGTGTTCCTGGCGTTGTCGGTCTCGGACGCCGCCGAGGACGTCATCACGGTGATCCGCGGCGGGGCGCGCGGCTACGTCACCAAGACGATCTCCGGGCGCGAGCTCACCGATGCGATCCGACGCGTCGCCGGGGGCGATGCGGTGTTCTCACCGCGGTTGGCGGGTTTCGTGCTGGACGCGTTCGCCGAGGGGCCGAACGTCTCCCCCGTGGGGGATCCGGAGCTGGATCTGCTGACGCGGCGGGAGCGGGACGTGCTGCGGCTGCTCGCCCGCGGCTACGCGTACAAGGAGATCGGCGCTGAGCTGTTCATCTCGGTCAAGACGGTCGAGACGCACGTGTCCAGCGTGCTGCGCAAGACGCAGCTGTCGAACCGCTACGAGCTGTCCCGCTGGGCTTCGGACCGCCGCCTGGTGTGAGCGCATCTGCTCGAGCTCGCGGCGGGTGATGCGGCCGCCAGCGGGCGGAGCCGGGGTCGTCAGACGACGGAGTCGGTGTTGATGCGCAGGTCGCCGTCCTGCTCGATCAGTCCCAGCCGGTGCTTCTCGGTGCTGGTGCCCCCGTCGGTGGTGGTGAACTCCAGCTGCACCGTCACCGTCTTGCCGGAGGCCTTCGGCTTGCCCTTGACCTCCACCGACTCGACGGATTCCCAGAACGCGCGGTAGCTGTCCTCGCCCTGCGACCGCAGTTCGGGGCCGAGCATGGACCAGCCCTCCGCCACGTCGTCCGGCATCGCGTCGTAGTACTGCTCGACGGTCTCGACCGCGTCCTCCTCGTTCACCTTCGCACCGGAGGTGGTGCTCGTCGTCGACGAGGACGTCGTGGTGCTCGAGGAGGTCGTGCTCGTCGGGGAGGTCGACGTCCCGGTGGTGGTCGTGGGCGCAGTCGCCGTGGGCGCAGTCGTCGTGGGGGCGGCCGGCACGGCGGGCTGTTCGGGCGAGGAGGCTTCCGAGTCGGAGGACCCGCCCCCGCCGCCGAGGGCGTTGGCCCCGAGGACGCCGAGCAGCACGGCCGCGAGGAGGGCGACGACCCACAGCCCCGCTCGCACCGGGCGGGGAAGGCGTCCGCGCGCTCGCGCGGACGCCGGGGCGGAGGCCGGTGCTGGCGCGCCCGCTCGCGTGGCGGGGGAGGCGTTCGCCGCGGCCGGGCCGCCGACCCGAGCGGGGTGCGGTGCCTGGGGGGCCGCTGCCGGGGCGGCGGTGCGCTGCCAACCGGCCGTGGGGGTGGCGTTCGGGATCGGGCGGCCGTCCACCACCGCCCGCAGCAGGTCGCGCGTCTGCGCCATCGTGGGCCGTTCCACCGGGTCTGCGCGCAGCATCTGCATCAGCGCGGGCGCGAGCGGCCCGGCCTGCCGCGGCGGTTCGACGTTGCCCTGCGCGACCCGGTGCAGCAGGCCGATGGCGTTCTCGTCCGTGCCGAACGGCGGGGAACCTTCCACCGCCGCGTACAGCGTCGAGCCGAGCGAGAACACGTCCGAGGCGGGCGCCGGGTCGCGGCCGGTGGCGACTTCCGGTGCCAGGTAGGCCGGCGTGCCCGCGAGGATCCCGCTCTTGGTGACGGCGACGTCACCGATGGCGCGGGAAATGCCGAAGTCGGTGATCTTGGCCTGCCCGTTCTCGCCGAGCAGGATGTTGCCCGGTTTGAGGTCCCGGTGCACGATCCCCGCCATGTGCGCCGCAGCCAGCGCACTGGAGACCTGCACGCCGATGCGCGCCACGTGCATCGGAGCGAGCACGCCCTGGTCGGCGACCACCGACGCCAGGCTCTGCGAGGGCAGGTACTCCATCACGAGGACGGGCTGGCCGTCGTCCTCGGCCACGTCGAACACGAGGATCGCGTTCTGGTGCTGCAGCCGGGCGGCGATGCGGCCCTCCCGCATCGTGCGCTGCCGGGCCTCTTCGGTCTCTTCCCGGGTGTAGCCGGGTTGAAGCAGCAGGAGTTTGACGGCGACGGTCCGGTGCAGCCGTTCGTCGACGGCTTGCCAGACCACGCCCATGGCGCCGCTGCCGATCCGCTCCACCAAGCGGTATCGGCCTGCGATGACCCGATCCTCGGCGCTCACCGGTGTCTCTCCCCTGGTGGCTGCTCCGACACGACTGACCGGACCCCCGTGGCCAGCTTTTCCGACCCACCAACCCGCCGGCCCGGTGCGTCCGGTCCAGCGGATGGTTTCACGGGACGCAACGTTACTGGGCGTTCCTGACGGCACGACACACCGGGGTCCACCGCGCCGGAACCGTTCACTCGGCGGAACGCGAGGCGGGGTCGAGGCCCGGCAGGCCCCGTCCCCGCTTCGAGGCCCCCGGCCTCGAAGGCTCGCCCTCGAGCGCGCGACCGAGGGCTACTGCCCCGGCTCCGTCATCGCCTGCGACCCGGTGGCACCGCCGTCCGTCGTGGTCGGCTGTTCCTGGGTCGTGGTGGTCGGTTGCTCCTCGGTCGTGGTGGTGGGCTGTTCCTCGGTCGTGGTGGTGGGCTGTTCCTCGGTGGTGGTGGTCGGTTGCTCCTCGGTCGTGGTGGTGGGCTGCTCCGTCGTCGTGGTCGGAGTCTGCTCCTCGGTCGTCGTGGTCGGAGTCTGCTCCTCCGACGTCGTCGGCGCCGGCGGTGGCGGCATGTCGTTGCCACGCGTCGGCGACGGGCCGTCGTTGGCGGGGGGAACCGGGGGCCCGTCATCGTTGTTGCCGAGGAACATCGAGGTGAGCAGCACGCTGGCGACGGCCACCGCGAGCAGCGCCAGACCCGAGATCAGCACCGGGCGCTTGCGCTTGCGCGGCTCCTCGTACAGCGCGTCATCGCCCCGGGTGTCCGCGCCCATGTAGGAGGTCGCGTTCTCGTAGGCCTGCTCGGAGTACGGGTCCTCCTCGTAGGCGGCGCCCTCCGGTGCGACCGCCGTGGGGGGAGCCTCCTGCTGGCCGGACGACTCGGGAGCGAGCGCCGAGGGGATCGGGGCCGCGGCCGTCGGCACCGACGTCACCGAGTTCCCGTCCGCGACCGTCTGCAGCATCTCCACGACCTGCGCCATGCCCGGCCGGTCCTCGACCCGGGCGTTCAGCATGGCCATGAGCGGCTGGGCCATCGGTCCGGACTGCTGCGGCGGTTCCACGCGGCCGGCGGCCACGGCGTGCAGCAGCGCCAGCGTGTTCTCGTTCAGACCGAACGGCGGCCGGCCCTCGATCGCCGCGTACAGCGTCGCGCCCAGCGAGAACACGTCCGAGGCGGGTGTGGGCTCCTGACCCATGGCCACGTCCGGCGACAGGTACGCGGGCGTGCCCGCGAGCATCCCCGTCTTCGTGACCTGCACGTCGCCCTGCGCCCGGGAGATCCCGAAGTCCGTGATCTTCACCGTGCCGTCGTCGCCGAGCAGGATGTTGCCGGGCTTGATGTCGCGGTGGATCACGCCGGCGGAGTGCGCCGCCCCGAGCGCCGAGGCGACCTGCGCGCCGATCCGGGCCACCTCGCGCGGGGGCAGCGGCCCGTGCTCGGACATCATCTTCGCCAGGCTGGTGGACGGCAGGAACTCCATGACGAGGACGGGTTGGCCCTCGTCCTCGGCCACGTCGTACACCGAGATCGCGTTCGGGTGCTGCAGGCGCGCGGCGATGCGCCCTTCCCGCATGGCGCGTTGCCGCGCTTCGTCAGCCTCGCCGGGATCCAGCCCGGGCTCGAGCAGCAGCTGCTTTACCGCGACAGTGCGGTGCAGGCGCTCGTCGACACACTCCCACACCACGCCCATCGCGCCGCTACCGATGCTGCGCTGCACCCGGTAGCGTCCGGCGACCAGGCGACCTTCGTCGCTCACCGACGTCTCCCCGTACTGCTATCGATGCCCGGTGGGCCGGGTCGATCGGGTGGTCGCACCACCCGGCCCCGGTGCCACCGGCCAAACGGCGGTCTGCACGAACCGGCCGCGCCGGTCCGCGATATGTACACGTTGCTGGCGGGCCCTGCGGCGACCGCACAGCCTGTCACTGAAACGTTGGTCGCGGTCATCCGGGGCCGCTGGTACGGCAGCCTAGCCGACGCGCGTGTCGCGTAGGTCCGAAGTCCGCAGATCCCGCACACCGATTTCACCGCGCTCCGCCACCGCGTGGATTCTCACCCGCGCACGCCGTTCGTTGTGCCCGTTTGTCCAGGTAGTGGTCGGAATCACCCGTTGCGGACCCGCGTGCGGCCCGGGGTGTTCGCGCCGCGCGTCCACCAGCCTACGCGTCGGAGCGGGTCGAACGGAGCGTTCGGATCCACGGAAGTTCGTTGCCGCATCGTTGTTCCGCCCGCGGTGGACAACCTGTGACCGGGTGCGGGCGTTCCGGAGTCCCGTTGCACGCGTGCGGCTCACCGCGGGTGCGTGCGGCGGGCGCTCAGCAGGCGCACGTCGGTGATCCGCGACGCGCCCGGCTCCTCGCTGACCGCGAACGCCTGCCGCAGCGTGACGCGCGAGCCGTCCGAGCAGTGCACAGCGGCCTCGGCGAGCACGGGTCCGTCCCGGCGCGCCGTCACACCCGTGAGGCGGACCGCTTCGGTGCCGGACCACGCCGACACGAGGTCGTGCTGCGTACCGCCCCGCAGTTGCGGGTGCAGCCACGGCAGGGCCGCGGCCGGCTCCGTTGCCAGGGCGCCGTAGAAGCTGCGGACGGTGCGGACCGCGGAGGTCGAGCTGCCCGCGGCCGGGTCGGCCACCTGCTCGCGTTCGTTCGACGGGGTGACGGGGAGCGGTCGTTGCGCACCGCCCGGCTCGGGGTGGCCCGCGCACGAAGTGCCGCCGGAGCGCAGCACCTCCGGCGCGAGCGCGGGCGCGCCGGTGACCGGTGCGGCCGTGCCCGGCTCCGCGTGCGCATCAGCCGGCGGGTCGGCGCCCGTGCCCAGGCGCAGGATCACCGCGAGCACCGTCAGCGCCGCGCACAGCAGTGCGACGCCGATGACCACGATCCCCGTGCGCGCGGGGCGGGGAGGTTGCGCGGAGCCGCCGTGCTCTCCGCTGAGCACGGCGCGGGCGAGCCGCTCGTAACGGCCGCTGCGGCGCAGGAGGTCGGTCACGCGCACGCCGCCAAGGTGGTTGTGGCGGGACGTCGAATCGGAATCCTGCACGGTGCTCTCGTTCTCCCCGGGTTCTCCCCGGCCAGGCCGCCTCACGGCGAGGCCGTGGCCGCGGTGTAGCCCTGCGGGAGCCAGCCATCGGCACCGACCGCGGGCTCGGGCAGCGGCGACGGGAGCACGCCCTGCTCCGCCGGGAACAGCGGTGTCGGAACGGTGTCGTCGACCGCCGGGAGTTCCGGGAGATCGGGTGGTTCCGGGAGATCGGGCGGCTCCGGGGTGCTCGAGGGCGGCGAGGTGGGCGGGGGTGCCGGTTCCGGTTCGGCGGGTTCCGGCGTCGCTGCCGGCGGTGCGGCGGCGGGGGGACCGGCCTCGACCGGTGCGGCCGCGCCGGTCGAGGCCGCGGCAGGCGTGGTCGAGGCCTGCGCAGTGCTCGGAGGTTCGGGGCTCGGAGGTTCGGGCTCCTCGGCGCGCACGACGGTGAACGGCCGAGGCTGCCCGTCCGTCCGCTCACCCGCCGGCGCGTCGTCCTGCTGCGCGTCGTCCTGCGGTGCGGCGAGCCCGAGCTGCGGCTGGCCGTGCGGCACGCTCGGCGATGGCAGGTGCTCGAGCGGGGGCGTCCTGTTGTGCGCGGCGGTCGCCACGATCGACATGCCGCTGAGCACGAGCGCGGAGGTGGCCACGGCGAACCACGCCGCGCGGCGGGAACTGCGCGGCGGAGTCACCGAAGCGGGCACCGTGCCGAGGTCGAAGGCGCGGAGTCCGGCGGCTTCGGCCTCCGGCGGAGCAGCGGCGGCGGTCGAGCCGCCTGCGGCCGCGCACCGCTGCGGAAGCGGTGCTCCCGCCGGGTGCGGGGCGTCCTCCTGAAGCGGTGGGCCGTTCCCCGGCCGCGGGCCGCGGGGGGAGGCTGCCGGCGCGACCCGCACACGACGCGCCCTGCCGGGGTGACGTCCCGGTGCCCCGCTGCAGCGGGCTCGCCCGTCGGTCATCGGTACCGCCTTCCGCCGCGGGACGGTCGCTACCCGGTGTTGACGAACTGGAACGCCTCGGCCAGCCGTCCAGGCATGCCGTGCTGCTCGGCGTTGCGCGCCAACCAGGGACGCAGCATGCCGGCCAGGTCGGTCAGATGCGCCGTTTGCGACGTGTGCGCGGCCAGCGCTGCGATCTTCGTATCAAAATGATCGGTGATGTCGACGGCACGGTTGATCCGACATTCAGGTGAAGCGACCAGCCACAGTTCCGGCACGCTCCACGGCTGCAGCCCCTCGGCGGCCAACTCGGGGTGGGCGAAGGCGTTGCGCGCATCCGGGTAGACGGCCGCCAGCGCCGCTTCCCCGACGGCGCGGTGATCGGGGTGCGAAGCGGGGATGTGCTCCCAGTTGATCTCCGGTGAATGGGTGAGCACTCGCTGCGGTCGCACCTGGCGGATCACGCGGCTGACGTCCCGCCGCAACGCCATGTCCGGCTGCAGCGAACCGTCCCGGTGGTCGAGGAAGCGCACGTCGTGCACCCCGGCGGCGGCTGCGGCCGCGCGCTGCTCCGACTCGCGCAGCTGCGGCATCGCCTCGCGCGGGGTGTCGTCGAAACCGCCGGCATCCCCGTACGTGCACACGCAGTAGGTGACGACCGCCCCGGCCGCCACCCAGGAGGCGATGGTCCCGGCGGCGGCGAAGTCGGCATCGTCCGGGTGCGCGGTCACCACCAGCACGCGATCTTGGTCCACGACGCCATGGTTCCCGGCATGCACCACCCGGGCAACTTGCGTCTCTACCCGCACCACCAGCGGAGCTCACAAGTGCCGCTGGAGCACTGGCAGTACTTTTTACGTGACTGTCGGTCGCCGCCAGGGGCTGCAAGCGTTTCGTCATCTCGGCGCGACAGCTCGCAGCTCAGCGGCTGCCTCGACCGCCGACCCCGCATCGCAGCCGGGCCCACTGCGGGTTCTCCTGTGCGGCTCTCGCGAGGAAGGCGAGACGTGGTGTAGGTGGCTACTCGAGGTCGAGCACCCGGAGCGAGAGCCGTGCGGGAGGTTCCGCCACGGGAGTCCGCACGCAAAACGGTTTGACGATGTCCTCCTAGTTGAGTTCGCCGCGGCGGAACTTCCCCTGGCTGCTCTGCAGCGACTTGAGCGAGCCGATACCGCCCGCACCGCCGAGCAGGATCGCGAAGATGTCCGCGCCGACTCCGCCGCCGAGCGCGATCAGCAGCGCCACCGCCGTGACACCGAGGCCGATGCCGGCCGTCGGGTAGCGCTTGCGCGCGAACTCGGCCGCGGGCTGGCCGCCCGCGCGCTTTTTCGCCGCCGTGTTCAACATCGCCAGGTAGCCCATGTGCCCGGCCGCGACACCGAGCGCCGCCAGTGTGATCAGGAACGCGACAACACCGATAATTGCACCCATGCCTCCAGTCTGCCTCGTCCGGGCGCGCTTCCGGTATGGGTACTTTTCCGGAAGGCCCGGCACCGCGGAGCGGAAAAGGTGCCGCGGAGGACTGGATCACCGCGGCGATCACGCATAGTTTCCCGGTCATGACCGATCGTCGGGACCTCGGCCCCGAACCCGCGACACCGACCGCTGCGACACCGACCACCGCTGCGGCACCCGCACCCGGTCCCGGCAGCGGAATCGCCGGAAAGCGCGTCGTCATCACCGGTGCGGCCGGTGGGATCGGCGCGGCGCTGGCCCGCCGCTTCGCGGCCGAAGCCGACGTGCTCGTGGCCGACCGCGAGGCCGAACCGCTGCACGGGCTCGCCGCCGAGCTCGACGCCCAGGCGCGGGTGGTCGACCTCTCCGACCCGGACAACGCCGCCGAGCTCGGCGAGGGCGCCGACGTCGTCGTCAACAACGCGGGTTTCCAGCACGTCGCCCCGATCCAGGAGTTCTCCCCGGACGTGTTCGACACGCTGCTGCGCGTGGTGGTCTCCGCCTCCTTCCGGATCGTGCGCTCGGCGCTGCCCGCGATGTACGAACGCGGCTGGGGACGCGTGATCAACATTTCCTCGGTGCACGGGCTGCGCGCCTCCCCGTTCAAGAGCGCCTACGTGGCGGCCAAGCACGGACTGGAGGGGCTGTCCAAGACGATCGCCGTCGAAGGTGCGCGGCACGGCGTCACCGCCAACTGCATTTGCCCCGGGTTCGTCCGCACGCCCCTGGTGGAGCGCCAGATCTCCGAGCAGGCGGTGCTGCACCGCGTGTCCGAGGAGGAGGTCCTCGAGGACGTGCTGCTGGAACGGACCCCCACCAAACGCCTCGTCGAGCCGGAGGAGGTCGCCGAACTCGCCCGGTGGCTGTGCGAACCGGCGGCGAACTCCGTGACCGGGGCGTCGTTGTCCATGGACGGGGCGTGGTCGGCCAACTGAAGCGCGGCCGGCTGCCCGAGGGGAGGTGTGCGCGATGAGTGTTCCGGCGCGCAGCGCTGCCGGTACGGGGCGGTTCCGGATCGTCCTGGCGAGCCTGGTCGGCACCACCGTCGAGTGGTACGACTTCTTCCTCTACGGCTCGGCCGCGGCCCTGGTGTTCAACCAGCTGTTCTTCCCCGCGGGCGACGCGCTCACCGGGACGCTGCTGGCGTTCGTGACCTACGCGGTCGGGTTCGTCGCGCGCCCGCTCGGCGGACTCGTGTTCGGCCACTACGGCGACCGCCTCGGCCGCAAGAAGCTGCTCGTGCTCAGCCTGATGCTCATGGGGCTGTCCAGCTGCCTCATCGGCCTCGTGCCGACGTACGGGACGATCGGGGTGGCCGCCCCGATCGCGCTGACCGTGCTCCGGCTGGTGCAGGGCTTCGCCATCGGCGGCGAGTGGGGCGGTGCCGTGCTCATCGTCTCCGAGCACGAAGGCGCGAAGCACCGCGGGTTCTGGGCGTCCTGGCCGCAGTGCGGCGTGCCGCTCGGGAACCTGCTCGCCGTGGCGGTGCTGGCCGTGCTGGCCGCGGTGCAGAGCGAGCAGGCCTTCCTCGCCTGGGGCTGGCGCGTGGCGTTCCTGCTCTCCGGAGCGCTGGTGCTCGTCGGGCTGTGGGTGCGCTTCGGCGTCGCCGAATCGCCCGTGTTCCAGCGGGCCCAGCAGGAGGCGGACGAGGCCGGTGCGGAAGCCAAACCTCCGATACTGGAGGTGCTGCGGCGCTACCGCGGTGCCGTGTTCACCGCGATGGGAGCGCGCTTCGCGGAGAACGTCGTGTACTACATGCTGACGTCGTTCGTGCTCACCTACGTGGTCACGCACCTGGGGCTGCCGCGTGGGCTGGCGCTGAACGCCTCGCTGATCGCCGCCGTGATCCACTTCGCCACGATTCCCGCATGGGGCGCGCTGTCCGACCGGGTGGGGCGCCGCCCCGTGTACCTGTTCGGTGCGCTCGGCACCGGGGCGTGGGCCTTCGCCTTCTTCGGCCTGCTGGACACGGGATCGTTCCTGCTGATGACCTTGGCGATCACCGTGGGCCTGGTGCTGCACGGCGCAATGTACGGGCCGCAGGCGGCGTTCTTCGCGGAGTTGTTCGGCACCCGGGTGCGCTACTCGGGCGCGTCGATCGGCTACCAGCTGGCCTCGATCGTGGCGGGCTCGCTGGCGCCGATCATCGCCACCGCGTTGCTGCGCGAGTACGGCTCCTCCGCGCCGATCATCGCCTACCTCGTCGTGTGCGCCCTGGTCACCGCGGTGACCGTGCTGCTGTCCGCGGAAACGCGGCACCGCGACCTGAGCGCGGACCACGGCGTGTGACCAGGGGTGCGACGAGGGGTGTGGCCAGGCGTGTGCACATTTCTCGAGAAAAGTCGGGAACTTTTCTCGAGAAAAGTCCCCTCCGGGCAGCCGCGCGGGCTCCTCGGGGGGCAGTCCTTCCGCTACTCGGCGCCTTCGTGCCCGAGGCGCCCCCGGCCCAGCCGCAGCAGGATCATCGCCAGCTCGCGTCCCTCCGGGCCGAGCTCGCGGTAGCGGGCGAGCACGTCCATCTCGCGGTTGTAGACGATGCGGGGCCCGCCCGCGGCCATGCGCTGCTCGCCGACCTGCCGGGAGATCTCGGCGCGGCGCTTGACCAGCCGCAGGATCTCCGCGTCGATGTGGTCGATCTCCCCGCGGAAGTCGGAGATCGCGGCCGCGGCCTGCTCCGGCTCCTCCGCCGCGGCGGGGTCAGGAGCGTTCTCCGCGGGCTGCGTCGAGCTCTCCGGCTGCCCCCGGTCACCGTCCACAGTGGTGTTCATGGCACGTCCTCCGGTTCATCGGGCCCGGAGCGAGCGGCCCGGATGCGCGAAAGCCCCGGGTCCGCGGACTCCGGGGCGTCGTAGATGGTGAGTGCTCACGCGTCCACGGGCGCCGGAGCCTTCCGGTGCCCGTAGAAAAAGTAGTTCCGCGCCAGCACGTCGGCCATTGTGCCACAACCCCGCGTGGCCGAAACAGCGCGCACGGCTGTATCCCCCGCCACGAGATTCCCCTGCCACGAACGCCTGTTCGAGTGCGCGCCTGCCCGCGTCGCCCGGCCGTCGCTGCCGCCCGTGGTCACCGGGGTGCGGAGCGGGCCGTCTGCGCGTGGAACGTTCGCCGCGCCCGGTAACGTGGAGCCGTGATGAGCACCCTGTTCGACCTTCCGCACGAGTCCGAGGAGCCGGCGCCGCGTGCGGGGCGGTCCGGCAGCGATCCGGACGCCCTGCTGGCGGGGATGAACCCGCAGCAGCAGGAAGCCGTGACGCACCGCGGTCCCCCGCTGCTGGTCGTCGCCGGCGCCGGTTCGGGCAAGACCCGGGTGCTCACCCACCGGATCGCGCACCTGCTGGCCACCGGGGTGCACCCGGGCCAGGTCATGGCGATCACGTTCACCAACAAGGCGGCCGCGGAGATGAAGGAGCGCGTCGCCGAGCTCGTCGGGCGCCGCTCCGGCGCCATGTGGGTGTCCACGTTCCACTCGATGTGCGTGCGCGTGCTGCGCCGCGAGGCGAAGACGCTCGGGCTCTCGTCGAACTTCTCCATCTACGACGCCGACGACTCCAGGCGGTTGATCACGCTCATCACCCGCGACCTGGAGCTGGACTCGAAGCGCTACCCGGTGCGCACGCTCGCGGGGCAGATCTCGAACCTGAAGAACGAGCTCATCGGGCCCGAGCAGGCTGCCGAGCAGGTCGGCAGCGACGTGGAGCGCGTCGTCGCCCGGGTCTACGCCGCCTACCAGCAGCGGTTGCGTGAGGCGAACGCGCTGGACTTCGACGACCTCATCATGCGCACGGTCGAGCTGCTGCAGGACCACCCGGGCATCGCCGAGTACTACCGGCGCCGGTTCCGCCACGTGCTCGTCGACGAGTACCAGGACACCAACCACGCGCAGTACGTGCTCGTGCGCGAGCTCGTCGGCACGCAGACCACGGACAACGGTGTGCAGCCGTCCGAGCTGTGCGTCGTCGGCGATGCCGACCAGTCGATCTACGCCTTCCGCGGCGCCACGATCCGCAACATCGAGGAGTTCGAGCGCGACTACCCGCAGGCGCGCACGATCCTGCTGGAGCAGAACTACCGCTCCACGCAGACGATCCTCTCGGCGGCCAACGCGGTCATCCGCAGGAACCCGAACCGCTGGGACAAGCGGCTGTGGAGCGAGGCGGGCGAGGGCGAGTCCGTGGTCGGCTACGTCGCCGACAACGAGCACGACGAGGCCGCGTTCGTCGCCTCCGAGATCGACCGGCTCGTCGACGAGGGCTCGGTCACGTTCAACGACGTCGCGGTGTTCTACCGGACGAACAACCAGTCGCGGGTGTTCGAGGAGGTGTTCATCCGCCTCGGCCTGCCCTACCGCGTGATCGGCGGGGTCCGCTTCTACGAGCGGCGCGAGGTGCGCGACGCGCTGGCCTACCTGCGCGCGATCGACAACCCGGAGGACACGGTCAGCCTGCGACGGGTGCTCAACGTGCCCAAGCGGGGGATCGGTGACCGCGCCGAATCCGTCGTCGCCGCCCACGCGGAGCGGGAGCGCCTGTCCTTCGCGCAGGCGCTGCGCGCCGCCGCGGCCGGTGACATCGCCGAGCTCAACACCCGCGCCGCCCGCGCGATCAACGGGTTCGTCGCGCTGCTGGACGAGCTGCGCGAACTGGCAGCCCAGGCCGACGTGGGCGAGCTCCTCGAGACCGTGCTGGAGCGGACCGGCTACCGCGCCGGGCTCGACGCCAGCGACGATCCGCAGGACGCCACCCGCGTGGAGAACCTCGACGAGCTGCTCACCGTCGCCCGCGAGTTCACCGAGGCGCGTTCCGGCGGTGGGGTCGCGGAAGGTTCCGCCGAAACCGCGGAAGACGCGGCGCCGGGAGCCGCCGCGGCAGACGCGGCAGCGGACACGGCAGCAGATGCGGCAGCGGACACGGCGGCGGCAGATCTCGCCGACGCCGCTGACGGGCTGCCGCCGGAGGACTCGCTGGCCGCGTTCCTGGAGCGGGTCTCGCTCGTGGCCGACGCGGACGCGCTGCCCGAGTCCGGTGACGGCGTGGTCACGCTGATGACGCTGCACACCGCGAAGGGACTGGAGTTCCCGGTGGTGTTCAACACCGGTTGGGAGGAAGGCGTCTTCCCGCACAACCGGGCGCTGGGCGACGAGAAGGAGCTCTCGGAGGAGCGGCGGTTGGCCTACGTGGGCATCACCCGCGCGCGGCAGCGGCTGCACGTCTCGCGTGCGCTGACCCGCTCGGCCTGGGGCCAGCCGATGACGAACCCCGCGTCGCGCTTCCTCGACGAGCTGCCCGCGGAGCTCGTCGAGTGGCGGCGGGCGGAGCCGGAGCGCTCCGCTCCGCAGACCCGCAGCACGTGGGGCGGGCGGGCCGCCGACCCCACCGGTGCGGACTCCGCCCAGGCGCGGCTCGGGGCGGGCGGCATGCGCTCGACCGGTGCGCAGGGGTGGAAGAACGAGGTTGCGATCAGGCTCACCGCCGGTGACCGGGTCAACCACGACAAGTACGGCCTGGGCACCGTCCTGTCCACGGAGGGCGAGGGGCCGCGGGCGACGGCCACGATCGACTTCGGTGCGAACGGCACCGTGCGGCTGATGCTCATCGGCAGCGTGCCGCTGACCAAGCTTTGAGGTGCACGCGGCCGTGACGTGCGCGCGGCCGTGACATGCGTGGCTGAAAGGTGCAGCGCCGCCGCCGGGCCGCGCCGCCGCGGAGAGCGTGCCGCGGCCCGGCAGCGGTCGCGGGACTACACCGGCGAGATGCCGTGCTCCTGCATCCACGGCAGCGGGTTGATCTTCGCGCCGCTCGGGTTCCACACCTCGAAGTGCAGGTGCGTGCCGGTGGAGAGCCCGCGGTTGCCCATGGTGGCGATCTCGTCGCCGGCCTGCACCTGCTGGCCTTCTTCGGCGGTGATCGTGTTCACGTGGCCGTAGACGGTGATGGTGCCGTCCTCGTGCTGCACGCGGACCCACTGGCCGAACCCGCTGGCCGAGCCGGCTTCGATGACCTCGCCGTCGGCGGCGGCGACGATCGGAGTGCCGGTCTCGTTGGCGATGTCGATGCCGTAGTGGGTGGTGCCCCACCGGCCGCCGAACCCGGAGGTGAAGTAGCCCTCCGCGGGTTGCACGAACTTGGGCCGCGCGGCCTCGGCGGCCGCGGCGGCGCGTTCTTCGGCGATCCGCTCGCTCTTGGCCAGCTTCTCGACTTCGGAGCCGGCGTCGGTGGTCTGCTGAGCGGCCGGGAGCACTTCCGCGGGCGGCGCGCTGCGCTGCGACTGCTGCTGGTTCGACCCCTGCGCCGAGCGGGTGCTCGCGGCCCCTTCGTTCGCAGCCCCGTCGTTCGAGGAGTCGTCGCCGGCGGCGGTTCCGAACGAGGCGGCGACCCCGCCGGGGTCGAACCCGTCGCGCTCGGCGGCGTGGCCTTCTTCGCTGGCGAGGGACTGCCCAGCGGCGGCGAAGGCGCCCGCGGCGACGGCGGCGACGACGATGCGTCCGCGCCAGACCGCGGCGGGCGCGCGTGTGGCCGTGCTCGTGCGGGTGTCCACGGCTTCACCCGGGTCGCCGAACGGGGCGGCGGGGCCGGTGGGTGCTGCCGGGGTCGCAGCCTCCGGGGTGGCCGGGGGATGTTGTTCGCCGCTGGGGGAGCGGTATCGCGACAATGCCTGCCCTTCCGTCTCGGGGAGTCCGAACGCGTCGCCGGACGGGGGTTCCGGCTCGCCGGTCGGGGAACCGGCGCGGGGTGTTGTCGTGATCGGACTGTGACAACGGACCGGAGGAAGGTAACGAAGATGATCGTCCGGGGGCAAGCCTCCGCTCGTGCGCACGTGAACGCGTTCGGTGATCACCGGGTGCTCCGGTGCACCGGTCGCCGGTTCGTTCCAGCGCCGGTGCGCACCCGGGAAGCGCATCTGCCTGCGACTTCACGTGCGAGCGCGAGCGGGGCGGATGCCGGCACGTATCGCCCTTTCGGGCAAGCTGCGGTGGCGCGCGCGGCGAAAAATGATGTATATCACAACGTGGACGCGGCCGTTGGCCCTGCAAGCGATACGGTGAGGCGGCGCTACTAGCGTTTGTGCGGTGACTGAGCGGTCTGCCTCCCCCGCCCGCGGTTCCGCCCGGCCGGAACGGCACGAGCCCTTCGGCCGCACGACCTTCACCTCCGCGGTGGTGCTCGCCCTGCTCGGCGCCCTGCTGCGCGGACTCGGCCCGCTCGCGGGACTGGTGGTTCCCGAACCCGCACCGGCCTACCCCGCGTGGCCGGTGCTGCTCGTGCTCGCCCTGCTCGCCCCGGGCGCCGCGCTGTGGCTGCAGGCGCGCGGACGTCGCACCACCGCTGCCGCGGTGCTCGTCGGTCCCGCCGCGCTCGCCCCCGGCCGCGCCGTCCTCGACGCGCAGCTGGCCTTCGACGCGAGCGCGGCCGCGCGGCCCGAACTGCTGCGGCCGGAACGCCTGGCCGCCTTCAGCCCCGGCCCCGGGTTGTGGCTGCTGCTGGCCGGGCACGTCGCGGTGCTCGCCGCCGGTGTCCTCGCCATGCGCTTGATCACGTGGGACACCGCCGGTGACGGGCCGCAGCGGCAGGGCCTGCTCGCCGTCGGACTCGTCGCCGGGGTGCTCGCCGCAGTGGGCGCGCTGATGGCCTCCTACACCTCGAACGACCCGTACGTCGTGCCCACTTCTGCCGTCGACGGCCCGCCGGCCGTGCTCGCCGGCAGCCTGCTCGTGGCGCTCGCGGTGCCGGTCACCGCGGGGCTCGCGGTCGGCGCGGCCGATCCCGGTTTCGCACGCGGCGGGCTGCTCGGGTTGGCGCTCGCGCTGGCAGGCGTGTTCGTGCCCGCGCTGGTGACGGCCGTGGTGCTCGCCGACTTCCAGGTGGGCGGGGGACCGGTGCTCGGTTCGGCCTCCGCGCTCGTGCTGGCACTGCTCGCGATCCCGGCGGGACGCCGGTTGCAGTCGGCGGGGGAGCACCGGGAGTTGCAACTGCCGGCGCGCGGCGGGCTCTGCACGCTGACCGCGGTGCTCGCCTGTCTGGCCGGGGTGAGCTGCCTGGTCGCGGCCGCCACGAGCCAGTTGCAGCTGCCGGCGGGCATGGACGACCCCGCGGAGTACCCGGCGCACCTGCTCTGGGTCGCGGGCGGGGTGCTCGTCGTGCTCGGTGCGGGAGTGTTCGTGCCCGGGTGGGCCGAGCGGATCCGGCCGGTCCTGGCCATCGCCTGGGTGGTGGTGCCGCTGTCCTGCGCCGCCGTGCTCGACTCGGTGTTCACCGCCGTGCAGGTCGCCGACGCCGCGGCCGGTCCCGGTGCGTGGGCGTGCGGTGCCGCGCTGGTGCTGGCCGTGCTCGCGGCGATCGCCGCGGCGCTGGCCGGGGCGGTGGAACGCGACGAGGTCGACCTGACCGAGATCGCGATGCGGCGGGACGTGCTCCCGCCGTCCCTGGTGGCGCTGGTGCTCGGCGCGGGCGCGTTCAGCTTCCCCGTGGTCGATGCCCCCGGCTACACGCCGCCGGGGGTGTTCGCGGCCTTCGGGACGACCTCCTGGGGGCTGCTCACCGCGGTGATCGCGGTCGTGGCGGCGGCCGTGGTGGCCCCGCTGTCGCGGCCCGCGCGGTCTTCGGCGCTGCTGATCGGGGGCGCGCTGGTGGTTGGCGTGCGCGTGGCCGAGTACCCGTTGACCGTGGACCGGTTCGAGGGTTCCTGGGCCGGTCCCGGACTGTGGCTCGGCCTGGCGGCGGTGGTGCTGCTGCTGGTCACCGCGGGCTTCGCCGGGCGTGCGCAACGCCCCGCGACGGGCTCCGCTTGACTGCTCCCCGCCCTGAGCGGCCGCTGCAGCGAGGTCGCAACCGCGGCCGCGCGCACGCGGGCTGGCCTTCCCGGCGGATTGGATCTGCCGCGAGCAGTCACCGCGTGCGCGCACGCGGGGCTGGCGGGTGCGTTCCCGCCGCGGGAGACTGGTGTGGCGGGAGACCGGCGCCGCGGGAGCCCGGGAGCGGCTCGGCGCGGCGCTCGACCGGGCGTTCCGCGGCTGTTCCGTTCATCACGGTAGGGCCGCGCAACGGGCGCACCCGCGGTGGGCTTCGCCCGCACTGTATGGATTCACCCGCTGGTCGCGGGGCGCTGCGGGTGAGGCAGTTCACCAGGTGCGCCGACCCGTTCGTCGTCGCAGGTCGATATGGTCTTCCCCGTCCGACACCGACGTCGCAGGAGACTCGAGTGGACCTGTACGAGTACCAGGCGAAGGAGCTCTTCGCCGCCCACGGAGTTCCCACGCTGCCCGGCTCCGTGGCCACCGATCCGCAAGGGGCGAAGGCAGCAGCTGAAGAACTGGGCGGGCCGGTCGTCGTCAAGGCCCAGGTCAAAGCCGGCGGCCGGGGCAAGGCCGGCGGTGTGAAGCTGGCCGAGAGCCCGGACGAGGCGCAGCAGAAGGCCGAGGCCATCCTCGGGCTCGACATCAAGGGGCACACGACCCGCCAGGTGCTGGTGACCAGCGCCTCCGACATCGCCGACGAGTACTACTTTTCCTTCCTGCTCGACCGCGCCAACAGGAACTTCCTGGCCATGGCCTCGGTCGAGGGCGGGATGGAAATCGAGGAAGTCGCCGCGACGAAGCCGGAGGCCCTGGCCCGGGTGCCGATCGACCCGATCGAGGGCGTGGACAAGGCCAAGGCGCGGGAGATCGTCGACGCCGCGAACTTCCCCTCCGACATCGCCGACGAGGTCGCCGACGCGGCCGTCCAGCTCTGGGAAACGTTCGTCGCCGAGGACGCCACGCTGGTCGAGATCAACCCGCTGATCAAGGACCCGCAGGGCAAGGTCATCGCGCTCGACGGCAAGGTCAGCGTCGACGACAACGCTTCCTTCCGGCACCCGCAGCACGCCGGGATGGCCGACTCCGCCGCGGAGAACGCGCTGGAGGCCAAGGCCAAGGAGAAGGACCTGAACTACGTCAAGCTGGACGGTCAGGTCGGCATCATCGGCAACGGCGCCGGTCTGGTCATGTCCACCCTGGACGTCGTCGCCTACGCCGGTGAGCGGTACAACAACGTCAAGCCGGCGAACTTCCTGGACATCGGCGGTGGCGCCTCGGCCGAGGTGATGGCCGCGGGGCTGGACGTCGTCCTGGGGGACCCGGACGTCGAGTCCGTGTTCGTCAACGTCTTCGGCGGGATCACCGCCTGCGACGCGGTCGCCAGCGGTATCGTGCAGGCGCTGGAGATGCTCGGCGACGACGCCACCAAGCCGCTGGTGGTCCGCCTCGACGGCAACAACGTCGAGGAAGGCCGTCGCATCCTGGCCGAGGCCAATCACCCGGCCGTGACGATGGTGGACACCATGGACGGTGCGGCCGACAAGGCCGCCGAGTTGGCTTCGGGGGCGTGACGCGCGATGGCGATCTTCCTCAACGAGAACAGCAAGGTCATCGTTCAGGGCATCACCGGCTCTGAGGGAACCAAGCACACAGCCCGGATGCTGCGTTCCGGCACGAACATCGTCGGTGGCGTGAACGCCCGCAAGGCCGGCACGACGGTGGAGATCGAGGGTCAGGAGCTCAACGTCTACGGCTCGGTCAAGGAAGCGATGGCCGAGACCGGCGCGAACGTCTCCGTCGTCTTCGTCCCGCCGAAGTTCGCCAAGGACGCCGTGATCGAGGCCGTCGACGCCGAGATCGGCCTGGCCGTGGTGATCACCGAGGGCATCCCGGTGCACGACGCGGCGACGTTCTGGGCGCACGCGCGGGCCGCGGGCAACAAGACCCGCCTGGTCGGTCCGAACTGCCCCGGCGTCATCTCCCCGGGCAAGTCCAACGCGGGCATCATCCCGGCCGACATCACCGAGTCCGGCAAGATCGGCCTGGTCTCCAAGTCCGGCACGCTGACGTACCAGATGATGTACGAGCTGCGCGACATCGGCTTCTCCACCTGCGTGGGCATCGGCGGTGACCCGGTCATCGGCACCACGCACATCGATGCGCTGCAGGCCTTCGAGGACGACCCGGAGACCGAGGCGATCGTGATGATCGGCGAGATCGGCGGGGACGCCGAGGAGCGCGCCGCCGACTACATCAAGGCGAACATCAGCAAGCCGGTCGCCGGCTACGTTGCCGGGTTCACCGCGCCGGAGGGCAAGACGATGGGGCACGCCGGCGCCATCGTCTCCGGTTCTTCCGGCACGGCGCAGGCGAAGAAGGAGGCCATGGAGGCCGCCGGGGTCAAGGTCGGCAAGACGCCGAGCGAGACCGCCCGCCTGATGCGCGAGATCGTGCAGGGCTGACAGCCCGCGCTGTCGGTCCCTTCTTCTCGGTCCCTTCTTCCGGGCCGGGTGCTCCGCGGGAGCGCCCGGCCCGTTTCGCCGCGGCCCGCTTCCGGCGATGCCGCCGACCGTGCAAGCGCCTGCGGCGGGGAGGACGGCGGTGCGGTGGGCGCTGCTGCCCGGCCGGGCTGCACCGCACCGTCCGGTACTGTCGCGGTGGCCCCGACAAGCGAGCGTTCTCCGAGGAGAAGTCGACACCATGCCCGAGCCGTACCCGCCGCCCCCGAAGGCCACCGCGTCCGGACGGTTCCAGCTCGGAACCGGCGAGATCCTGCTTCTCGCGGCGTTCGGAGGCGGAATCCTCGGCTACCTGATCGGCTTTTTCAACGACGTGGCGCGCACCCACTTCGCCGGCCTCATCGGAGCGGCCTCGCTCCTCGCGGCGTTGCTGGCCGGGCTGCGGCTGGCGGCCGCGTTCGGCAACGGCACCAAGGGCGTCCCGAACGTGCTGCACGCGGCGGCGCCGCTGTCGGTGTACGCCTCGCTGGCTCTCGTGCACGCGCTGTTCGACAGCGGATCCGTGGCCAGCACGGTCGTCGTGCTCGTGCTGAGCGCGGCGCAGAGCGCCGCCCTGGTCGTCCTGCTGCTCGATGAGCTGGGGATCACCGCGGTCAGCGGATCGGGGTCGAGCGGTTCCCAGCCGCCGCCACCACCGTTCGCCCCGCCCGGCCAGTCCCAGCAGGGGTCCGGGTGGGCTCCGCAGGGCAAGCCGGTCCCCGGGCACTTCGGGCAACCGCCCGCCTCGCCGCAGGGCGGCTGGAACCCCGGTTCCGGCGGCCAGCCCCAGGGCGCTCCGGGGCAGGGCACGCCCGGTCAGGGCGCTCCGGCGCATCCCGCTCCGGCACCTCCCGCGCCGCCGCAGCAGGCGCCCGGGCAGCCGCAGCAGGGACAACCCCAGCAGGGGCAGTCCCCGGCTCCGGGACAGCAGGGCCCGAGTGCGGGGCACAGCGGCAACGGCGGCCCGCAGGGCACGCAACAGATGCCGCACCCCGGTCAGTGACCCGGTTCGGTTTCCGCGACCCGGGGTGGTGGCGCAGCGCGGCACCGCTCCGGGCTTTCTGCGTCCGGCTCCTGGAGTCCCCCGTTCAGGAGACATGATCAACGCAACGGCGTGTTCCCGCCCGATCGGAGCCCCCGCGGTGCGAAGTTCGCGGCGTGTCGGAAGTTGATGCACCTGCGGAACCAATCCAGCGCAGCACGGACGCGGATCCCTCCGCCGAGGCCGGGGCCTTCCCGGGCCGGGGCGGAGCGCGGGGGTGGCTGCTCGTGGCCGTGTGCCTGGCGACCCTGCTGCTGAGCTACCTGCTCGTCGCCGCGTTGCTGGCCTGCGTCGTGGGCACCGCGGACGGGGCGCGGTTCGAACCACCGGCGATCCTGCTCGCCGCTGTGGCGGCGTGGTTGGCCTGCTTCCAGGTCCCGCTCACCCTCGACGGCGCCGCCCTGGGGGCGTTGCCGCTGCTGCCCACCGCGCTCATCGCGGTGCTCGTCGCCGCCGCAGCTTCGGCGTACGCGCGCCGGTGCCGCCTGCACCGGCCCGACCAGGCGGGCCCCGTGGTGCTGAGCTTCGGCGTGGGCCACGCGATCCCGGCGGGACTGGCGGCCTTCCTCATCGGCCCCCAGGCCGCGCCCGGTCCGGCTTTCGCGTGCGCGGGCCTGCTGACCACCGCCGCGGCCACCGCCGGTGTCGCACCCCGCTGCGGTCTCGTCCACCAACTGCGGGGATACGCCCCCGCTGACGTGCGGGCGGGCGTGCGGGTCGGGTTGCTCGGCCTCGGCGCGGTCCTCGCGGCCGGCGCGGCGGTCGTGCTGGTGTCCCTCGGTGCAGCCCTGCCCGATCTGGCCGGGTCCTACGGTGCGGGCACGTGGGGTGAAGGGTTCGGGACGACCGTGCTGTCCCTGGTCTACCTGCCCAACGCGGTCGTGGCCGGCTGGTCCTTCGCCGCCGGCACGGGATTCGCGCTCGGCCGCACCTCGGTGGGCCCGTGGCACCTGGTCGGTGGGGACGTGCCGCGCTTCCCGCTGGCGGATCTGCTGCCGGCCGGCGGACCGCACGCGTGGTGGTCGGCGATGGTGCTGCTGGCGCCCGCGGCGGGCGCGCTCGTGGGCGTGCTCTGCCGTCGCGCGTTGCCGGACGTGGCCGGGCGGTTGCGCGCGGCGGTCGCCGCGGTGGTGGTGATCGCGCTCGGCGTGCTGGTGCTGGCCTGGCTCGCGGGCGGGGCCGTGGCGGACGGCCCGCTCGGACCCGTCGACCTCGCTCCGGTGGCACTGGTGTTGGCGACGCTCGGCTGGACGGGGGTACCCGCGGCGGCAGTGGTGCTGCTGGTTCCGACGCCGATGCCCGCCGGCCCCGAGTTCGACGAGGAACAGGAGGAAGAACTCGCCGGTGCGGAGCTGCCCGACGGGGAGCTCGAGGCGGAAGGCGCACCGGATGCTGCCGGGGGAGCAGGTGCGAACAGCGCCCCGGAAGCGCTCTCGGAGGAGCCCGTCGAACCGCACGGCTCCGATTCCCCCGGGCGGCCTCCCGGAGATCCCGCCGATGAGCACGACGCCGATCCGGCCGCTCGGCACCTGCGCTGAAGCCGTCGTGCTCCGGCGGGGGCGCGGGCGGCGCGCCCCCGGCGCGTTTCCGCGGTGGTCGGCGCCTACGCTGCATGCGGAAAGCGCGTCGTGCAACGTCGCCAGGCCGCCGAGCAGGTCGGGAGTCCCACGCTGAACACCACGGTTGAACCGGGCCGGCAGCACGAGCCCCGGCGACTGAGCACCGGAACCCCCGCACGCGTGGTGGTGCTGGTGTCGGGATCGGGCAGTCTGCTGCAATCCCTGCTGGATGCCGGCTCGGAGCACTTCCGCATCGTCGCCGTCGGAGCGGACCGCTCCGATGTGGAAGGGCTCGCGCGGGCGGAGCGCGCGGGTGTGCCCACGTTCGTGCGGCGCGTGTCCGACTACGATGCGCGCCAGGACTGGGACCGGGCGCTGACCGGGGACTGCGCCGCGCACGAGCCGGACCTGGTGGTGTCGGCCGGTTTCATGAAGCTGGTCGGCGAGGCGTTCCTCGCCCGTTTCGGCGGGCGGTACCTGAACAGTCATCCGGCGCTGTTGCCGTCGTTCCCCGGTATGCGCGGAGTGCGGGACGCGCTGGAGTATGGGGTGCGGGTCACCGGCTGCACGCTGTTCGTCGTGGATTCCGGTGTGGACACCGGGCCGATCCTCGCTCAGGAGGCGGTCGAGGTGGCCACCGATGACGACGAGTCGAGTCTGCACGAGCGGATCAAGGCCGCGGAACGGCGACTGCTGGTGAACGCCCTGGAGCAGCTGGCGAAGCACGGGTGGACCGTGCAGGGACGGAAGGTGAGTATCCCGTGAGTACGAACTCCTCGCGTCGTCCGGTGCGGCGCGCGCTGATCGGCGTGTCGGACAAGTCCGGCCTGCTGGAGCTGGCTACCGGGTTGCATGCCGCCGGAGTGGAGATCGTCTCCACCGGGGGCACGGCCCGAGCGCTGTCCGATGCGGGGGTTCCGGTCACTCCGGTCGAGGAGCTCACCGGTTTTCCCGAGGTCCTCGACGGCCGGGTGAAGACGCTGCACCCGCGGGTGCACGCGGGCCTGCTCGCCGACACGCGCCGCGAGACCCACGCCCAGCAGCTGCAGGACCTGGACATCGCCGCGTTCGATCTGCTCGTGGTGAACCTCTACCCGTTCGTGCGCGCGGTCGACTCGGGCGCCGACGACGAGGAGGTCGTGGAGAACATCGACATCGGCGGTCCGGCGATGGTCCGCGCTTCCGCGAAGAACCACGCCAACGTCGCGGTCGTGGTCGACCCGAGCAACTACGACTGGGTGCTGGAACAGGTGCGCGGCGGCGGTTTCACGCTTCGGGAGCGTTCCGAGCTGGCCGCGGCCGCCTTCCGGCACACCGCTTCGTACGACGTGACCGTGGCTTCGTGGATGAGCCGGCGGCAGGACGTCGAGGCCGGAACGTCCGCAGAGGACAGTCCGTTCCCCGGCTGGATGGGGCAGACCTGGCAGCGCCGGTCGCTGCTGCGCTACGGCGAGAACCCGCACCAGCCCGCGGCGCTGTACGTCTCCGGCGGGGAGGCGGCGGGCCTGGCCGCCGCGGCGCAGCTGCACGGCAAGGAGATGTCCTACAACAACTACGTGGATGCGGACGCGGCGTGGCGGTCCGCGCACGATCACGACGAACCCTGCGTGGCGATCATCAAGCACGCCAACCCGTGCGGCATCGCCGTGGCCGACGACATCGCCGAGGCGCACCGCAAGGCGCACGAGTGCGACCCGGTGAGCGCGTTCGGCGGGGTGATCGCGACGAACCGCGAGGTGTCGGTGACCACGGCCGAGCAGATCGCGGAGGTGTTCACCGAGGTCGTGGTGGCTCCGGGCTACGCCGAGGGCGCGCAGGACGTGCTCATGCGCAAGAAGAACATCCGCGTCCTCACCGCGCAGCCGCCGAAGAGCGGCCGGGTGGAGATGCGGGCCATCTCGGGAGGGCTGCTCACCCAGGGGGCGGATGCGATCGACGCCCCGGGCGACGACCCGGCGAACTGGGAACTGGCCGCCGGTGAAGCGGTGGACGAGGCCACGTTCGCCGATCTCGTCTTCGCGTGGCGGACATGCCGCGCGGTGAAGTCGAACGCGATCCTGCTGGCCGCGGACCGGGCGACGGTCGGCGTGGGGATGGGGCAGGTCAACCGCGTCGACTCGGCGCGGCTGGCGGTCTCCCGCGCCGGTGACCGGGTGCGCGGGTCGGTCGCCGCTTCGGATGCGTTCTTCCCGTTCGCGGACGGTCCGCAGGTGCTCATCGACGCCGGTGTGCGGGCGATCGTGCAGCCGGGCGGTTCGGTGCGGGACGCCGAGACCATCGAGGTCTGCGCGGCGGCGGGAGTGGCGCTGTACCACACGGGCACCCGGCACTTCGCGCACTGACCGGGCGGGGAGCACCTGGCTGAACCTCGACATGCCGGGCCCCGCCGACCTCGCGGATTTCCACCGGGTCAACTTCCACCGGGTCAACTTCCACCGGGTCAACTTCCACCGGGTCAACGCGGTGCGCACCAGGAGATTGCGAATGTGCTGCAGGCGTCGGCCTCGATGACCACGGGCCATACCATTTTGGCGTGGCCGAACGCGACATGACCGGTTTCGAGATCGGCAAGGACGGGCTGGGCGGCATCGTCGTCGGGATGGACGGCAGCCCGGCGAGTTTCCACGCCGCGGCATGGGCGGCGGGGCTTGCGCGGCGGGAGCGGGCGCGGCTGGTGCTCGTCTACGTCGAAGCCGTGGGCGGGGTGGCCTACTGGTCGCCCATGGGCGTGGCCGTCGCCAGCGAGGCAGCGGAGAGCCTCGTGGCCGAGTTGAAGGACGAGGTGGTCGAGCACCTCCGCGGCATCGACATCAACTGGGACTTCGTGCACCACCGCGGTGACCCCGCGGTCGGGTTGGAACAGGTCGCCGAGCAGTACCGGGCGGATCTCATCGTGGTCGGCCGTTCCCGCCGGCGTGGCGGGCTGTTGGGCACCGTGCCGGCCACGCTCGTGGTCGAAGCGGTGCGGCCCGTCGTCGTCGTTCCCTAGCCCACCGCCACCAGCGCACCCGAAGCGGAGAGCGCTCCGCGCGGCTGAAAGAGCAAAAAAGGAGCACACCGCGGGAATTCGCGGTGTGCTCCGGACGCGGTCGCGCGTTCCTCACTCCATCGGCGGGCGCAGCGCTTCGGTCGGCGGCATTTCCACCAGCACGCCCTCCGCCAGCAGCTCCTCGACGGAGGTGGGCAGGACGTACGCCGTGCCCCCGCCGGGCTGCTCGAACCACGGCACCGCCGAACCGCGCAGCACCTGCAGCGGCCGTTGCACGCAGTAGGCGTAGTAGTTGCGGTTCGCCCACTGCGGCGGCAGCGAGCGGTTGCCGTACGGCGTGCGGAACGCGTAGGTCACGTTGCCGCCCGGTTCGCCGAAGCGGTCCAGCTCGGTGCCGGGTTGCAGCATGACCTGCTGGCGGTCGCGGTACAGCGTCAGCGGCGGTTCCCCGCTCAACGGTTGGATGTTCGCCTGCGCGGCCGGGGTCTGCACCGGCTGCCCGCCCGAGGAGGGGTTCATCGGCTGGCCCGGTGCCGGTGCGGGCGGCTGCCCGCCGGAGTGGGCACCCGGCTGCTGCGGACGCGGCGGCATCGACGCCTGTCCCTGCGGGGGAGCGCCCGTTCCCGGCGTCCCGTTCGGTTGGGCCCCGTTGGGGTGCGCCCCGTTGAGCTGGGCCCCGTTCGGTTGCGGAGCGTTCGGCTGCTGCGGAGCCGGCGGCATGCCGCCGTCCTGCCGCGGTTGCCGCTTCGGCAGCGGTGGAACCGGTGCACCGTTGTTCGCTGGCGGCCCGACCGGTGCTTGCGGTGGCTGCTGCCCGCCCTGCGGAGGTTGTGGCGCGGGAGCCTGCGCCGGAGGCTGACCGCCGTGCGCGGAGGGCGCCTGCGGGGCTGGAGGCTGCATCCCCGGGGCTTGGCCGGCCGCGGGCGGCTGCGACGCGGGGGGCTGCGGCTGCTGGCCCGCAGGCGCTTCCGGCGGTGTCGGACGAGCATCCGGCAGCGGTGCTTGTGCCGGAGCCTCCGCGTCCAGGGCCTGGGCGATGTCCCCGGCCGGTTCCGGCGGTTCGCTCGGCTGGTTGGCGGTGAACAGCGGATTGCCGCCCGGATGCTTCGGCAGTCCCGCACCGGCACGGCTGTCGGCCGCTTCCGGTTCGGCCGCCTCCGGGGCCGCCGTTCCCGGTTGCGGCGCGTCCAGCGGTTCCACCGGTGCGGACGCGGCCTCGGGACTGCTCGGCACGTCGGCGGCCTGCCGGCGAGCCGGGTCGCCGGCATCGGCGGGCGCTGCGCCCGCCTGCGGCTCTTCGTGCCGGAGCAGCAGGGTGCCCAGCAGGAACGCGGCGGCGTGATCGACGCGGGCGAACCGCACCTCGGCGTCCTCGTCGGTGACGACCCACGACGCGCCGTCGGCGAGCAGGCAGTGCGCCGTGTCCACGCGGCTGCCGATCCGGTACTCCGCAGCCCCCACACCGTGGGCGCTCAGCTTGTCGTGCAGCTGCGCGAACACCGACTCGGGGGAGATGTCCGGCTCTTCCGGCTCCTCCGCCGCATCGGTCTCATCGCCGGCGGCCCCGTCGAACGCGGTCCCCTCGTACGCAGATCCCGCCGCGGGGCCGTCGAGCAGCTCTTCCGGTGTGCCCAGCTCTTCCGATGGGACCAGTTCCGCCGGTTCGTCGATCTCCGCCGGTTCGCCGAGGTCGCCGAGGCCCTCGGGGCTATCGGCATCCTCAGGGCTACCGGCATCCTCGGGGCCACCGCCAGCCTCGGAGCCACCGCCAGCCTCGGGACGATCCGCACCGAGGCCCGGGCCGAGACCCGCGCCGAGATTCGAGCTGAGCTCCGAACCGAGTTCCGGGACGCCCGCGGGATCCTGCGCCTGCGTGCCCTCGTCGCCGCGGGCGGAGGGCTCCTGCTCCGGAGCAGCACTCGCGGCCATCGCCGGACCCTGCTCGGCGTGCACGTCGGCCTCCGGCGCAGTTCCGGTCCGGTCCTCGTCCAGGTCGGACGTGGTCCAGTCCTCCTCCGGAGCGAACGTGGCGGGCTCCCCGATGAGTCCGGTTTCCCCGGTGTCCCCGGTGTGCATGGTCTCCCCGGTGTGTCCGGCGGGGACCTCGGCAGCGGCGGCTTCGTCCGCGGGGTCCGCCGTGCCCTCGAGGAACCCGCGGATCGCGGCGAGCCGCTCCTGCGGCACCGCGGGCACGGCGAAGCCGCGTTCGCTGATGTGCGCCAGCAGTTCCGGTTGCGGCGGGACGCCGTACTGGGCGAGGTAGTAAGGCACCGCTCCCGGCCAGAGCCAGGCGCCGTCGGTGTGCCACGTGCCGGGCACGCTCGGGGAGCGCTCGGGATCCAGCTCGTCGTGGTGCTCGCTCGTGCGCTGGACCAGCGGAGCGGTCTCCAGGTACTGCCGCAGTGCGGCGACTTCTTCCAGCGGCACCGGCGGGCGGCCGGTGAGCAGCGGAAGCCCCTGGTCGTCGATGTCGACGAAGACCTCCGCGACAGCGGGCGCCTGCTCCGTGCCCGGGACGTCCGCGGCCGGAGCGGGCGGCTCCTCGGAGGCGAGTCCTCCGCCGGCCCGGCCGGTCAGGTACTGATCAGGTGCGGCCGAGGATCCCGCGGCGCTCGCCCCGCTCGCGGGAACGGCGCTGTCGGGAACGGCGCTGTCCTGCGGCGGTTCCGGGGCGGACAGGGTCGCTGCCGGCTCGCCCAGGCCCGCGGGCGAAGCCGGCACGGCGAACTGGTCGTCCGTCCCGGTCCCGCCCTCGAACGCGCCGGTGCCCGCGGCTTCGGTGTCAGCGACTTCGGTGCCGGCAGCATCGCCGGGCTGCGGGGCGGTGGGGGTGAACTCCACCCCCGCCGAGCGCTCCGCCGCTGGGTCCTCGTCCGCCGGGTCCTCCTCCGCGGAGGGATCGGAACCGTCGAGCTTCGCCCACATCCACTCCGGGATGTTCTCCTCGGCTCGCGGGTAGCGGCGCAGCTCGTCCGCGTACGCTCCCCGCGGCAGCGGCTGGTGCCAGCTCGGTTCGGAGTCGAAGTTGATGTCGATGCGGTAGGACGACGGGCGCTCGACGATGTACAGCGCGCTCAACCAGGTGCCCACGTCCGGGCGGTACATGCCGTCCCGCAGGTTCTCGAATATCCCCGGAAGTTCGGACGGCGGTTCCCACTGCTCGGCGGTACCGTCCTGCTTGATGATCTCGCCGAGCAGGTCGTGGTGCTCACCGGTGGCGCGGTACTCCACGGTGATCTGCTGCCAGTCGTCGGGCACGGCCTGTAACAGCAGGACCCCGATCTGACGGGCGATCTGTTCCTGCTCTTCCGGGCTGATCGCTGTCGGACGCGACATGGGTGACATCCTCCCCCTCTGGGCCAAGCACAGCGTCCCCACCCCGCACTAGACGCTACTCGACACGAGCGAAGCAGTGTGCCGCGTGTGCCGTTCCGGACGTCGATGCAGGACACGCGCACCTCTCGCCGGGGAGGTGGGCGCCTGGCCGGGCCGTTCCGCGGCGCACAGCTTCCCCCGTGACCGGGGTGGAACAACATCACACCACCAGGTGGGATTCGATCACAAACGGCCGGTGGCCGATGTGCACCGTCCCGCACGTGGCCTGTCGCGGAATGCCCGGTTCAGCAGACCGGTTCAGCAGACCGGTTCAGCAGACCGGTTCAGCACGTCCGGTCAGCGCCGAGGTGCACCGGGGAACCGTTCGGGAAAACCGTTGGCGACGTGCGGCTGCCGCACGCCATGGTGGAGATCGTGCCGCAACCGCGTCTGCTCCAGCCGTACCGCGTCCTGGCCGGCGTTCCGCACGCACCCGGCCTCATGGCGTTCAGCCTGCTCGGCCGCCTGCAGATGCCCGCCGTGCCGATGGTGCTCACCTTCCTCGTCGCCGAGTGGACCGGCTCCTACGCCGCCGCCGGCGTCGTCGTCGGAACGATCACGGTCGGCCAGGCCGTGGCGGGGCCGGTGCGGGGACGTGCCGCCGACCGCCGCTCCGTCCCGCTGCTCGTGATCGCCATGGGTGCGCTGTACGCGGCGGGGCTGGTCGCGATCGTGTTCGTCGCCGAGGCGCTGCCGGCGCAGCAGTGGTGGGTGGTGATCCCGCTCGCCGGCCTGACCGGGCTGGCGCTGCCGCCGGTGGGGCAGGTGGGCAAGGCCATCTGGCCGCGGCTCGCCTCGGGGAGGGCCCTGGAGGCCGCCTACGCGGTCGAGGCCACGCTGCAGGAGCTGATCTACATCGTTGCCCCGGTTTTCGCCGCGTTCGCCGTGACCCACCTCGGCGCGGACGTGGGCGCGCTCGCGGTCGCCGCCGTGGCGGTCCTCGGGCCCGCGCTGTTCGCGCTGGCCCTGTGGCACGCGGGTTTGCAGCGCGCACCCGCTCGTGCGGCGGGCTCGACCGACCAGCGGCGCGGCCTCCTGCGGACCCCGGGGATGCTGCGGCTGCCCGTGTTCGGTGCTGCGCTGATCGCCGGGCTCGTTTCCGGTGACCTGCTGCTCGTCGGTTGGGCCCAGGAACGCGGCACACCGCAGCTGGCCGGGGTCCTCGCCGCCGTGTGGGCGCTGGGTTCGCTGACCGGCGGGCTGTTGGCGGGCGGACTGCCTGGACGGCCCGTGCTGTGGCGGCGCGGGCTCGCGGCAGCGGCCGGACTGGCCGCGCTCGTCCCCGCCCTGCCGCCGGTGACGGCGGGATCGCCGGTGATCGTGGCGGTGCTGCTGGGGCTGGGTGGGATGGCGATCGCACCGAGCCTGGCCGCGGCGAACGGTGCCGTGGCCGGGATCGCCCCGCCCGAGCGGCGCAACGAGGCCTTCGGGTGGTTCTTCAGCGCCACCACCGCCGGTGCCGCGGTGGCCTCGCCGCTGTCCGGTGCGATGCTCGACTCCGTCGGGCCGGCCGGGGCCGCCGGGGCCGCCGCGCTGCTCGTCGCCGGCGGGGTGGTGCTTGTCGCACATCACAGCCTGCACGGCTCGCGTTCCCCGCGTGCGACGGAGGAGACTGCCCGCACGTGACCGTGTCCGCAGAACGCCCTACCGCCACCTCCGCAGGACAGACCGGCCGACGCGCGATCGCCGGGATCGCGGCCGCCGGCGTGGGCATGCTGCTGGCGGTGCAGGCCAGGATCAACGGAACGCTCGGTGACCGGCTGGGCGACGGTGTGACGGCCGGTGTGGTCTCGTTCGGCGTGGGTTTCGTCGTGCTGCTGCTCGTCGCCGCGGCCACGCCCGCGGCGCGGCGCGGAGCGCGCCGGGTCGCGCGGAGCGTGCGGAGCGCGGGCGGACTGCGCCCCTGGGAGTGCCTGGGCGGCGTCTGCGGTGGCTACCTCGTGTTCGCGCAGGGCACCGCCGCCGCCCTGATCGGTGTCGCGCTGTTCACCATCGCCGTCGTCGCCGGGCAGGTGCTCAGCGGCATGGTCGTGGACCGGCTGGGGCTGGGGCCCGCCGGCAAGCAACCGGTCACTCCGCCGCGCCTGGTCGGCGCCGCGCTCGCCGTGGTGGCCGTGGTGATCGCCATGTCCACCGAACTGGGCGGCAGTCGCGGGAGTTGGCTGGTGCTGCTGCCCGCGCTCGCCGGCATCGGCCTCGGTTGGCAGGCCGCGGTCAACGGGCTGGTGAAGCAGACCGCCGAGTCCAACGTCGCGGCGACCACGCTGAACTTCGGAGTGGGCACGGTGGCGCTGCTCGCGGCGTTGGCGGTCACCGCCGCCGTGCGCGGGCTGCCCGGTGGCTTCCCGCCGGAACCGTGGTTGTACACCGGGGGGCTGCTGGGGATCTTCGTCATCGGCGGTTCGGTGGCGCTGGTGCGGCACACCGGTGTGCTGCTGCTGAGCCTCGGCATGATCTCCGGGCAGCTCATCGGCGCGTTGCTGCTGGATCTGCTCGTGCCGGCCCCCGGCACGCACGTCGGCACGTCCACAGTGGTGGGTGTGCTGCTGACGTTGGTCGCGGTCGGAGTGGCCTCGCTGCCCACGCCCCGTCTGCCGCGATGACGGGTGCTCTGCCAGGATGTGACTGTGAGCGCGACGATTCTCGACGGCAAGGCCACGAAGGACGCGATCTACGGCGAGCTGAGCGCCCGCGTCGCCAGGCTCACCGAGCACGGGCACACCCCGGGGTTGGCGACGGTGCTGGTGGGTGACGATCCGGCGTCCCACTCCTACGTGCGCGGCAAGCACAACGACTGCGCCAAGGTCGGTATCACCTCCATCCGCAAGGACCTGCACGCCGATGCGAGCCAGGACGATGTCGAGGCGGTGCTCGACGAGCTGAACGACGATCCGGCGTGCACCGGCTACATCGTCCAGCTGCCCGTGCCCGACCACCTCGACTCGGGGGCGCTGCTGGAGCGGATCGCCCCGGAGAAGGACGCGGACGGGCTGCACCCGAACAGCCTCGGGCGCCTCGTGCTCAACGAGCCGGGGCCGCTGCCGTGCACCCCCCGCGGGATCATCGAGCTGCTGCACCGCTACGAGGTGCCGCTGAACGGGGCGCGGGTCGCCGTCGTCGGCCGCGGCATCACCGTCGGTCGCTCGATCGGCCTGCTGCTCACCCGGCGCAGCGAGAACGCCACCGTGACGCAGTGCCACACCGGCACCATCGACCTCACCGCCGAGGTGAGCCGAGCGGACGTGGTCATCGCCGCCGCCGGCAAGCCCGGTCTGATCACGCCGGACATGGTGCGGCCCGGCGCGGCCGTGCTGGACGTCGGCGTGACGCGGACCGAGTCCGGACCGGCCGGTGACGTGCACCCGGACGTGGCCGAGGTCGCCGGGCACCTCTCGCCGAACCCCGGGGGCGTCGGTCCGATGACCCGGACGATGCTGCTGACGAACGTCGTGGAGGAAGCCGAGCGCCGCCTGGGCCTGTGAACACGCGCTCGGCGCGTCGGCGCGGAGGGGAAGCATGAGCGACCGGTTGTGGGACGATCCGCGGTTCCGCGCGCACCTCCCGTTCGCGCTGGTGGCCCTGATCGTGCTGCTCGGTTTCCTCCGCGTGGCGTTGCAGCACTGGCGGGAGGGCGCCGCGCTGGTGAGCGCGGCGCTGCTCGTGGCAGCCGTGCTGCGCGTGCTCGTGCCCGAGTGCCGCCTCGGGTTGCTGACCCTGCGCACCCGGGCGGTCGACATCGCGTTGTACGGCGGGTTCGGACTGGCCATCGGGTATGTCGCGCTGACCATCGAAGGCGGCCCGTTCGGGTGACGAGCGGCGCGGTCAAGCAACGCAGCTGCGGAACCGGCCGGATCGCTCGCGCGGCGGTGCGGGAACCGCGCGAGCGCGCGGGAACCGGGCGACGGGCGCCGGTCAGTCCCACCAGAACGACCAGGTCCGCCGTCCGCGGATCTCGCGCGCGTATTCGGCGATGCTGCCGGACTCCTGCACGATCCGGTCCGGGCAGAACGTCCAGTGCTCGGCGGCGACGGCCGCGGCTTGCTCGGCGTCCTGCGGCGGGGCGGACACGCTCAGGTCGAGCCGGTCCGGTCCGAGCCGCAGCACGCGGGCGCCGAACCGCTGCTCCCAGCTGCGGGCCATGGCCGAGAGCCCGGCCGTGCGGGACACGTGATTGGCCGCGCCGGACCAACCCAGCGCGGTGAGCACGTCCGAGCCGTGCCGCACGGGCACGAGGGCGAGCTGGGACTGCTCGTCGACGAACCGGGCGAGTTGTTGGTTGGCCAGGATGTCGGGGTCGGCCAGCAGGTTGCCGGGAGCGGCCGCTCCCGGGCAGGCGTGGCCGAACGGGGCGAGCGTGTCCAGGTCGTAGGCCGGGCCGAGCGCGTCGTCGGCCTGCACGAGCCCGTCCCAGATGCGGGCCATGACGTCCTCGATGGTCCACCGGTCGATGTGCTCGAGGGGTTCCGGTGGGACGACGCCGATGGTGCAGCGGTCGCCGTAGGTCTCGGTGCTGTCGCAGACCAGCAGCGGCCACAGCCCGGTCCGGTGGTGCTCGCCGCGCAGGGTGGCCACGAGCTGGGGTGCGGGTGGTGCGTCGCTGAGCCAGCACAGGGCGTTGCGCGAGTCCGAGTGGGCGGCCTGCTCGGTCATCAGGCCGCCCACGGGCAGTTCCGCCGACGGGGCCGCCGCGGCACCGAGAGCGGCGAACGGCCCGTCCGCCTCGCCACCGTCGGAGAACTCACCGGCCCGCGGGTCGGTGGGCGTTGCCGACGCCCAGTTGTCTCGCACCTCTTCACCGCCTCCTCGCCATACGCCCCTCATCGCGATCTACTTTATGAAGTCGGTCGCGGCCGCGCGCGTGGGTGGTGCTTTCCGTTCCCGCCGTTGCCCGCGCTGCCGTTGCCCGCGCTGGGGTGCGCGTCCTGCCGGCGCGGTGCGGCGACCCGGCGGGAAGCGGTCGAACGAGCGGCGGCACCGGGACGATACCGCCCGGTGCCGCGTCTGTGGAGTCGGATCGGCGTGCGGGCGGGATCAGTCCCCCTGCCGGGGGCGGGGTGGTTCGATGAGGCAGTCCCCGCCGGGGAAGACCAGCCGCTCGTGGCCGTCGTCGAAGCGCACGAGGTACGGCGGCCCCCCGTTCTCGCCGCGGACTTCGATGATGACGCCCGTGCGGTCCACCTCCGAAATGGTCCTGCTGTGCACGTGGAGTTGGTCGCCCACCGTCGCTTGCATGCCCATCACCTCCGTCGTTCCAGGCTAGGTGACCGAGGACACACTCCGCAGCGGGTGCGAACACCACTCGTTCGGGTGCACTGGGACGCTCGGGTGCGCTGGCTCGGGCGCGCAGGGACGAGTGCCCGCTCCCGAGCGGCGGGTCAGGTCACCCCGCCTGCTACGCGCGAGCAGGTGGTGCTGACCTCCTCGTAGTTCTCCGACTGCTGGTTCGCCCACTTCCCGCTGCTGTCGAGCGAGATCTCGCCGGTGGCGACCCGGTGCACCGACTCCCGCACGTCCTGCAGGTTCTCGTGCAGCTGTTCGTCGTGGGTCCGGGACAGCAGTCGGTCGATCTCGGCGAGCTTGTCGTGCGCGTCCGCCCGGGCCTGGTGCGGATCGACGAAGTTGGGCATGAAGTTGGCGACGCTGATCGCGCTGGCGCACGCCGAGGTGTCCGCCGGGTCGACGCGGGATGCGCCGCCCTGGCCCTGCTGCGTCTCGTGCAGCGCGCCGCAGGCCGTGAGGGCCGTCAGCACCAGGACGAACGGTGCGGCCGCGCGCGTGATCAGTTTTCGTCTCCGGTCGCGTGTACCGGCTCGCATGGTTCCTCCGGGCCTGTCCCAGCCAGTGCTTCCTGCCCGCCTTCTTCTTACCTTATCGGTCGGAGCGGTCTGGATGGGTGGTTTGCCCGGACTTCAATGTGGTGATCCTGGTGTGAGCCAAGCCGCCACCTGAGGCGGCAGGTTCAGATCGGCCAGCCACGGGGCCGCACCGATGCGGTAGAGCACAACTGCTCCGAGGACGACCGCACCGATGGTGAAGGCCGGGCCGACCAGGAGCATCTCCACGCGGCCGCCGGTTTTCATGCGCAGCGGTTTCGGCGGGGCCACCGGGTACCAGGTCTGTCCCTTCAGCGGCAGCGGCCACAGCATGGGGCAGCCCTGCTCGGTGATCGCGTCGCCGAGGAAGTGCGCGGTGCAACCGATCATGACCGCCACGCCGAACGCGGCGGCTTCGGTGGACTGGTGGCCGGCCCAGGCCCAGCACGCGATGGTGAGCAGCACGGATGTGACGGAGATGAGCAGGGCGTCCTGCCGCGGGCTCCACTTGTGCATGATGCCGCGCACCGTCAGGCCCGCGAAGACGAACATGAGCGCGGCCAGCGCCGCGCCGTTGCTGGTCTGCACGATCGCGGTGGTGATCAGCCCGGCGAGCACGGCGAAGACGAGCGTGTGGGTGAAACCGCGGTGGGTGCCGGAACGGTCGCTGTCGTGCTTGGTGCGCGTCAGCCGGTACATGAACCCGCTCAACCCGCTCAGCGCGGCCGAGGCGCCCCGGGAGATGCCCCCGAAGGTGCTCGCGACCGTGGATTTGGGGTGGTCGATGTCCGGCAGCAGTGCGGCACCGGCGGCCAGCGTCGCCCCGACGATCCACGTCTTCGGGGTGAGCTGTCCGATGGTGTGGCTGTTCGCCAGGGCGGTGACCGCCGCCCACGCGGTCAGTCCGCTCATCGCGTGCGTCGGTCCCGTCGCCATGCCGCTCCCAAGATCACGTGTTCGACGGCCCACCAGCCTAATAGGACGCCAGCCCCGCACAGGACGCCAGCCCAACGGGACGTTCGAGGTGGGGGCGGCCGCGGTGAGCGTGCTGCGCGCCCGTGCCGCGCGGGGCGCCGTCGGAGGGCCGTCGGAGGAAGGGGCCGCCGGGAGCGGTCGCGACCGGGCCCGCGCCGACTCCGGGGAGTGGTGTATCGCGCGGCCGATGGGGTGGTGGCCGTTACGGACGGGCAGGCACAATCGAACACTGATAGCAGTACGCTCGTACCGCTATCATTCTCGCGAGAGGAGCACCCCGCCACATGAGCAAGATCAAAGTACAGGGCACCGTAGCCGAGCTCGACGGCGACGAAATGACCCGGATCATCTGGTCCTTCATCAAGGACAAGCTGATCCACCCCTACCTGGACATCAACCTCGACTACTACGACCTGGGCGTCGAGAACCGCGACGCCACCGACGACCAGGTCACCGTCGACGCCGCCAACGCGATCGCCAAGCACGGCGTGGGCGTCAAGTGCGCCACCATCACGCCGGACGAGGCCCGCGTCGAGGAGTTCGGGCTGAAGAAGATGTGGCGCAGCCCGAACGGCACCATCCGCAACATCCTCGGCGGTGTGATCTTCCGGGAACCGATCGTCATCTCCAACGTCCCGCGGTACGTCCCGGGTTGGACCAAGCCCATCGTGATCGGCCGCCACGCGCACGCCGACCAGTACAAGGCCCAGGACTTCAAGGTCCCCGGCCCGGGCACGGTCACCATCACCTACACCCCGGCCGACGGCAGCGAACCGATGGAGCTCGAGGTCGCGGAGTTCCCCGAGGACGGCGGCGTGGCCATGGGCATGTACAACTACCGCCGCTCCATCGAGGAGTTCGCCCGCGCCTCCATGCGCTACGGCCTGCAGCGCGGTTACCCGGTGTACATGTCCACCAAGAACACGATCCTGAAGTCCTACGACGGCCTGTTCAAGGAGGTGTTCGAGGAGGTCTACGAGAACGAGTTCAAGGCCGACTTCGAGGCCAACGGCCTGGAGTACGAGCACCGCCTGATCGACGACATGGTCGCCTCCGCGCTCAAGTGGGAAGGCGGCTACGTGTGGGCCTGCAAGAACTACGACGGCGACGTGCAGTCCGACACGGTCGCGCAGGGCTTCGGCTCGCTGGGGCTGATGACCTCGGTGCTCATGACCGAGAACGGCACCGTCGAAGCGGAGGCCGCGCACGGCACCGTGACCCGCCACTACCGGCGGCACCAGGAGGGTCAGGAGACCTCCACGAACCCGATCGCGTCGATCTTCGCGTGGACCCGCGGTCTCGCGCAGCGCGGGCAGCTGGACTCCACGCCGGAGGTCGTGTCCTTCGCGCAGACGCTGGAGCAGGTCGTCATCGAGACCGTCGAGAGCGGCAGGATGACCAAGGACCTGGCCCTGCTCGTCGGCGGTGACCAGGGGCACCTGAACACGCAGGACTTCCTGAACACGTTGGACGAGAACCTGCAGAAGAAGATGGCCGAGCGCTGAGGACCCCTCGCGCTCAGCGGCGCGAGGAGGTGGTGCCGCGCGGTGCGCGCAGCGCCGCTGCCGGCGCCACCTGCTTCCGGCGCCGCGGTTGCCGACGGTCGAGCCGGTGTGCCCCGGGCACACCGGCTTTCGCCGCTTCAGGAGGGGTGTCGTTGCCGGCGATCGCCGTGCGCTATGCTGTCGGTGCACGTGGTGCAGTGCTTCGCGCGATTAGCTCAGCGGGAGAGCGCTACCTTGACACGGTAGAGGTCGCTGGTTCGATCCCAGCATCGCGCACCGGTGAGAAGTCCCGAGCGCGAATCCCGGTCGGTGTTCCGGCCGGGATTCTCCCGTGAGCAGCGCGAGCGGCGCGCCGACTCCGCTCGAGCGGCCCCTCGGGGCCAGCGGACGGTTCCGTCCACAGTGGTCCGTTGGGCTCGTGATCGCGGTATCGCCTGCCGATGTCTGCGCGCTGGTGTCCACAGTGCCTGGTGAGCGTGTGGTGCGCTCGTGGTGCGCGGTCCGGGTCGTCCCGCGCTCGAGCCGCCCGCGGCCTCAGTCGTCGTCGAGACCGCCGGCGGCGTGCTCCTCCGGAGTGACGATCTCGACGCTGCCGAAGGCGCCGCGGGTGTCCACCACCACGCTGCTCGTCCCGGCACCGGGGGAGGTGGCGCAGGCCGACGCGCACTCGGTGCTGCCGAACACCACGAGACCGGACGTCTCCGCTCGGACGCCCTCGGGCACGACCACGTCCACCGAGCCGAACAGCGCGCCGACCTCGGCGCGGCCGGTGTCCCCGGAGACCTGCACCACCTGGTCGCCGAAGACGGCCACGCCGTCCTCGGCGGTGACGACGTAGCCCACGCCGAACAGCCCGCCGATCACCGCGAGCGTGCCGATCGCGGCATCGAACACCCGGCTCGCGCGGCTCTTCTCCGCGGGTTCGTCCTCGGAGTCCTCCGTCGCGTCCTTCCGCGCCGGCGCGGCCTCCTCAGCGGCCTTCTCCGGGGGCCGCTCGGCGGTTTCCGCCGGCAGGTCCTGGGTGAGCGGTTCGAGGTCGCGCCGGATGCGCGCTGCCCAGCAGTGGCCGGAGCGCTCCTCGTACTCCGACACGGTCAGCCGGCCCTCGGCCAGGGCCTGCTGCAACCGCCGGTCCACCTGCCTGCGTTCCTCGTCGCTGATGCGCATCGCGTCGCGTTCGTCCGCCACAGCAGCATTGTGCCCCGAACCCGGATGTTCGGGGCACAGGGCTGGGAAATTCCCGTGCTGCGCGCGCGGTTGTCCGCGCCCGCGTGATCGTGTTCGCTGCACGGGAGGGCCCCCGAGAACGGATGAGGACCGATACCGGAGAGGACGGGACATCGTGCTCGAAGCACCGCGAACCCGGGAGAAGGTGGCTGCGCTGCGAGCGGAGACCGCCGGATGCGACACGGTCACCCACTTCAACAACGCGGGATCGGCGCTGCCGCCGAAACCGGTCGTCGACCGCGTCGTGCAGCACCTGCGCGCGGAAGAGGCCATCGGCGGTTACGAAGCGGCCGAACAGGTGGGTGAGGAGCTCGACGGCGTCCACCGCGACTTGGCCGCGCTGGTGAACGTCGATCCCGACGAGATCGCGATCACCGACAGCGCCACCCGGTCCTGGCTGGCGGTGTTCACCGCCGTGCCGTTCCGGCCCGGCGACCGCATCCTGACCGCGGTCCCGGAGTACTCCAGCAACATCATCGCCATGCGCTCGGCGGCCGAAAGCCGCGGCGTGCGGGTGGAAACCGTCCCGAGCGCCCCTGCGGGCCAGATCTCGGTCGATGCGCTGCGCCGCGCCCTCGACGACGACGTGCGCATGGTCGCGGTGACGCACGCGCCGACGAACGGGGGGCTGCTGCAACCGCTGGCGCAGATCGGCGAGCTCGTGCGCGACTCCCCCGCGGTGTTCCTCGTGGACGCCTGCCAGAGCCTCGGCCAGGTGCCGATCGACGTGCCCGCGGTCGGCGCCGACGCGGTGGCGGTCACCGGCCGCAAGTACCTGCGCGCCCCGCGCGGAACCGGGTTCCTCGCAGTGCGCCGGCACCTGCTGTCCGAGCTCACGCCGCAGCACGTGGACCTGCACTCGGCGGCGCTCGACGGCGAGAGCTTCCGGCCGCGCGAGGACGCGCGTCGGTTCGAGCTGTGGGAACGCAACGTGGCGGGCGTGCTGGGCCTGGGCGTGGCGGCGCGCTACTACCGCGACACCGGCATCCCGTGGGTGCACGACTACGTGACCGCGCTGGCGCAGCGGCTGCGGGATCAGCTCGCCGAACTGCCCGGTGTGCGGGTGACCGACATCGGTGCGGAGCGCTCCGGCATCGTGACGTTCCGGCACGATCGGCTGCCGGCACCGGAGTTGGTGGGGAAGCTGCGCGAGGAAGGGTTCAACCTGACGGTTTCACGCGCCCCGTCCACGCCGTGGGACATGGCAGAACGCGGCTTGGACGCGCTCGTGCGGGCCTCGGTGCACGCCTACAACACCACCACCGAGATCGAGCGGTTCTGCCGGAGCGTGCGCGCGGTCGCGGCGTGAGACCCGGGATGTGCGCGCGGAAGCGGGTGCGCGTTCAGGAGCGCACGAGGCGCGCGATGGCGTCGTTGGCTTCCTTGATCTTCTCCTCGGCGACCTCGCCGCCTTCGGTCATGGCTTCCGCGACGCAGTGCCGCAGGTGTTCTTCCAGCAGGCTGAGCGAGACGGACTGCAGCGCCTTCGAGGCGGCGGCGCCCTGGGTCAGCACGTCGATGCAGTACTGGTCCTCCTCGACCATGCGCTGCAGCCCGCGGATCTGCCCTTCGATGCGGCGCAGCCGTTTGAGGTAGTTCTCCTTGTTCGCCGTGTAACCGTGCATCACCGCTCCCGTGTCGCGCTCGCGTACTGGGGGTCATCATACCCGCCGGCGCTCCGCTTCCGGCCGAATCGCGGAATGGCCACCACCGACGGCGGAGCAGCCGTGCGGCGCGGCCGCGGCCCGGCGCGACAGCACCCGCGCCGCGCGTGCTCCGCCCGGCGCGGGTTCCGACCGTCGGGCGGGGTCAGTCCTTGCCGACCACTTCGTAGCCGGCTTCGGCGATGGCCTCGCGGACGGAGTCCTCCGCGGCCTCGCCGGTGACCGTGACGCGGCCGCTGGAGAGGTCGACGGCCACGTCGCTGACCGCGGAGAGTTCACCGAGCTCGCTGCGCACGGCTTGGACGCAGTGGTCGCAGCTCATGCCTTCGACGACGTAGGTGGTGCTCACGAGTTCCTCCTGCTGGTTTTCTTCCTGGAAGCCCGGTGCCTCCGAGTTGATCGGTTCCTCCGGGTTGTTCGGTTCCTCCGAGTTGCTCGGTTGTTCCGGGGTGCTCGGCTTCCCCGGGTTGCTCGGCTGTTCCGGGCGGCTCGGCTTCCCCGGGTGCTTCGCTCACTCGCTCGGGAAGTCTCCCCGAGGCGCACCACATACATTACCCCCGTGGGGTATAAGTTTCAACGTTCCGACTTGGCGGCATCGGAAGTTGAACGATTCAGAAACTTGTCGCCCGAACAGACCAGCAATGCCTGAACGAGCGACCCGAGGCTCCGTCTCGCTCCCGTGTTTGCCCAGGCCACGGCGCGATGCCGGACTGAATCGGTCAACACAATTTTCATGAAAATTGTGCCGGCGGGGGCGAGCAGGCCCGGTGGGTGGAGGATGAAGCGGCGGGCTCGGCCAGCGCGGGCGGAACGTGCCGACCGCGCCGTTCGGGGTGCCGAGCCCGCCGGCTCGGGGGCGCCGTCGGGGGTGGGCGCCCGTGGGGCTGGTCCTCGGGGCCCAGGACCGTGCGACGACCAGAACCCGGCGGAGAGCGTGCGGACGCAGCGCTTCGGCTTCAGGCCGAAGCGGGCACCGGGTGCGCCGGGGCGGGTGGCCAGCACCCGGTCGGCTGCATGTGGTGCCGCGTCGACGCGGCGTCCAGGGCGAGGACCTCCTCGATCACCTCGTCGCTGCTGCCGGCGGCTCGCCACAGCACGCGGCCGGGAAACAGGATGTCGGCCTCGTCGCTGGGAACGCGCAGCGCTTCGGCGTCGTCCTCGCCGAACAGCTTGATCACGTCGATGGCTTCGTCGAGCACACGCAGGCCGACCACGGCGACGAGAGCGCCGCCGGCATCCCGGGGGTGCGCGAACTCGAAGCCACAGGCGGTCAATCCCTGCAGGTCGCAGGTGATCTCGTTCATGGCGCCACCGTTTCCTCGGGAGGGCAACGATCGGATGTCAGGAGACGAGGTCGTCGAACTCGCCGTCTTTGGCTCCGTGCAGGAACGCGGCCATTTCGGCGCGGGTGTAGATCAGAGCGGGGCCGTTGGGGTGCCGGGAGTTGCGCACGGCGACACCGCCGTCGGTCAGTTCCGTCACTTCGACGCAGTTGCCCACCGCACCGCTGTATCGGCTGCGTCGCCAGCTCGTGGGCAACAGCTCGGCCGACATGCCGTTGTGGATCTCTGCCATCGAGGTGCCTGTTCCTTTCCGCCGACTCCCTCTGCACGCTCATCTGCACGTGCACGCAACAGGCGCCGACCGTAGCAGGACTCAGTGCACGCGTGAATGCACGTGCACGCGGCTGAGATCGCGATCACTGGGCGGGCCCAGCGCTGACCCGCGAGGCGTGCACGTTTGGTCAGCACGAGCGCCGTGCTCTCATCCGAACGGCCGCGTTGACGTGAACGGAGGACGCCGTTCGCAGGGACGGATACCCCGCAGGGGCATACCGCGAGCGGCCGGTTACAGCTCCCGCAGCCGCTGCGCCAGCAGGTCGCGGGTCTGCTCGGGGGTGCGCGCGTCGACCGCGAGGCGGTGGCTGGCCTTGCTGTACTGCTCCACCTCGTCGGCCTTGTCCAGGTAGAGCGCGCCGCACATGTGCTCGAGGTAGACGATGTCCGGCAGTTCCGGCTCGCCGAACCGCAGGAGCGTGAAGGCCCCCTCGGCGCCCGAGCGACCCAGGTCGAACGGCAGCACCTGCAGCGAGATGTGCGGGCTGCTCGTGACCTCGAGGAGGTGCTCGAGCTGTTCGCGCAGCACTCTCCGCCCGCCGATGGGGCGCCGCAGCACCGACTCGTCGATCACCGCCCACAGGTGCGGGCTGTTGTCGCCGGTGAGGAGTTGCTGCCGCTGCACGCGCAGGCGTACGCGGCGGTCGATGTCGTCCGGCGGCGCGTCGGGACGACCACCGAGCGCGACCGCGCGGGCGTACTCGGCGGTTTGCAGCAGACCGGGCACGAACTGCAGCTCGTAGGTCTGGATCCGGGAGGCGGATTCCTCCAGGCCCACGAAGTCCTGGAACCAGGTCGGCATCAGGTCGTTGTAGCGGTTCCACCACCCGGGTTCGTTGGACAGCCGCACCATGTCCACGAAGGACTTGTGCTCCTCGTCCGAGTCGACTCCGTAGAGCCGGAGCAGGTCGGTCACGTCACGTTCTTTGAATCCGACGCGTCCGAGCTCCATCCGGCTGATCTTCGAGCCGGAGCCGCGAATGGCCTCGCCTGCTTCTTCGCGCGAAATCCCGCTGGCCTCGCGGAGTCGCCGCAGCTGGCTGCCCAGGACCAACCGCCGCGCCGTCGAGCCGCCGCCCGCCTGTCCGGCGATGCCGCCCGTGGCCACGTCGTAACCTCCCGCGAAAAGACTGCTGGTGCGCCGCTGCGGAAGTCGTGCGCCGACAACCGCGTTACCCGCGGGAATCCTAGTGCACGTCCGGCCGGATTCGAATCCCTTCGGCGGAGGAGAATTTACTTACTCACAAGTAGGCTTTTCGGTGCCGCGGGCGGAAATCCGCGCACACTGGAACCGTTCCAGCGTGCAGCGGAGCAGTCGCCGTCCGGCCGGTGGACGGTGTTTCGGCAGACGCTACCGTGTGGGCCGTGCTGACTGTGTCGACCGTGAACGTCAACGGCCTGCGCGCCGCGGCGCGCAAGGGTTTCGTCGAGTGGCTGGCCGCCACCGCGGCCGACGTCGTGTGCCTGCAGGAGACGCGGGCGGAGCACGACCAGCTGTCGAAGCAGGTCATCGAACCCGCCGGCTGGCACACGGTGCTCGCGCCGAGCTCGGACAAGGGGCGCTCCGGGGTGGCGCTGTACATGCGCGCCGAACCGGACGAAGTGCGCGTGGGCTTCGGCTCGGCCGAGTTCGACGGCAGCGGCCGGTACGTCCAGGCCGACTTCCCCGGGCTGACGGTCGCCAGTCTCTACCTGCCCAGCGGCGATGTGGGCACGACGCGGCAGGACGAGAAGGAGCGGTTCCTGAAGGAGTTCTTCAACCACCTCTCGAACCTGCGCGAGCGCGCCGCCGCGGAAGGCCGGGAAGTGCTGGTGTGCGGCGATTGGAACATCGCGCATCAGCAGATCGACCTGAAGAACTGGAAGGCGAACCAGAACGAAGCCGGGTTCCTGCCCGAGGAGCGGGCCTGGATGACGCGCGTGTTCGGCGAGCTCGGCTACGTCGACGTGCTGCGCCGGCTGCGTCCCGAAGGACCCGGCCCGTACTCGTGGTGGACCTACCGCGGCAAGGCCTTCGACAACGACTCCGGTTGGCGGATCGATTACCAGGCGGCCACGCCCGGCTTGGCGGAGATGGCCGCGGACATCACCATCGAGAAGGCGCCCAGCTATGACCAGCGCTGGTCCGACCACGCCCCGGTGACGGCGACGTTCGACGTGCCCGGGCTGGAGGAGCGGTAGGGGACCTTTCGGGGCCGCACAGGCGGACCCACGGTTGCGGGCTCTGGTGTTCCGCCGTCGGTTGGGCATGTCCTTGCAGCCACCGGCCCTGTGTGCTCATCGGTGCTCGGGTGGCCGCTGGTGACGTTGGCAGGCTCAACAGACGGTGTGGTCACCCGCGGACGCCCTCGACAGCGCCACACGCTACGGCGAGCAGGACTGCACCGGTCGTAGCGCTTGCCTGGTTCGATCCTGCTGCGTCAGAAGACGAAGCAACCATCTCGGCCGCGGCAACCCGGGCAGGCAAGGTGAGGCACGTCGATCCCCCTGCGCTCGGCGGGTGCGCGTTGAACGCGTACCCGTCCAACAGAAGAAGGGGGGAACGCTCACCCGTCGAGCTTGTTACGGCTCGACAGCGCCGGGGTTACCGCCGAGTCTGCGATGGGAGGCATGTTCGGCGGAGCTTGCGCGCGACGCTTCCAAGACCGGTCGCGGGGTGCTCCGAGAACGACACGTTCGCGCGCTCCAGCTTCACCGGTTCTGACCCGGGTACTCGGCGCTGTGAACGTCGGCCACGACTGACACCGTGCCTACACCGTGCGTGGGGCGGTGTAGCGGGAGCAACTTCCGGGCGGTATGCTCAGCCCTGCGTTTTGATTCCTTGGCAGGTTCAAAATAGCACGGTTCGCCCCCCGGTCCAGCCGGGGGGCGTTCTCGTTTCCCGGGTCCGCCGCTCCGCCCGAGTGATCACGCGGGAATGAGTAGAAACCCGCACCCGAACTCGTAGCTTGTTCGATACGGTGCGTTCCCGGTGATGATCAACGGGCTGTGGGGAGGCTCCGTGAGCGTGCGGGTTGCTCCGGCGACCTTGTCGGCGCTTACCGGTGGGATCGAGCGGTCCACGAGCGAGCTCGGGCAGGCACAACCGCCCGCGTCGCCGGACCTCGGACCGTCGAGCGCGGCCGCGGATGCCACGGTGGCCGATCTGCTGCGGGTCACCGCCGGCTACGTCGAGACCCTGCACCGGGGTGCCGCCGACCTGGATGCCAACAAGGCCGACTACGCCTCGACCGACGACAGCAACGCCGGACTCTTCCACAACCTGGGGCAGTGACAACCGATGACGCTGAACAGCTTCGTCGCCGGTAGCCCCGGCGAGGCGCGTTCGTTCGCGCAGGAACTGCGCAAGCTCGGCGGAGGCACCGAGACCGCAGCCACCGGCGCGCACCAGGCACGCACTCGGGCCGAAGGCGAATGGGAGGGTTCCGCCTCGGAGGCGTTCCAGGGCTGGGCGAAGACACAGGGCACCGACGGTGACGCGCTGCCGAGGTCTATCCGAGCATGATCCGTGCCTACGAGATGTGGGCTGATGAGCTCGACACCGTGCAGGCCCGGATGGAGCAGGCCAAGCAGGTGGCCCGCGAGGGCGGGTTGAAGCTCATGGGCGCGCATCTCATCCTGCCGCCGAAGGCACCCACGGTGAGCAAGCCCGAACCGCCACAGGGACGGATGAACGCTGCCCAGGCCGAGCAGCATTCGCAGGACGTTGCCGCCTACGAGGCCGCTATGGCCGAGCAGCAGCGCCAACAAGCCGCCTGGCAGGAAGCCAAGTCCACCGTGACCGGACGCGCGGGAGAAGGAGAAAGCCGCCCACGAGACGTTCGTGAATGCTCTGGACAAAGTCAAGGCGCAACTTCAGGGCATCGGCCAGGCTCAGAAGTGGGCCGAAGCTGGCGTACAACCATCCAGCGCCGCCGCTGGCGGGCTGGCACACGCTGCCACCGCGATGGAGTCCAGCTCGGCCGCAGCCACCAAGAGCATGTTCGAGAGCTCCATCGGCAACCCAGCCGCCGTCAACGCCGCGTGGTCGTCGATGTCCACCGCCCAACGAGCCGACCTCATCGATCGGCACCCGCAGATGGTCGGCAGCACGAACGGCGTACCCGCCGTCGCCCGGGACGAAGCCAACCGTTCGATCCTGGCGACACAGCGTCAGGCCATCGTCAATAAGATCAACGGGCTTCAGCAGGCGATGAAGGAGGACTTCCGCAAGCACGGCCACAGCGACAACGCCAAGGGACACGTCATCCAGCCGCTGCAAGAGGCGCTTGACGGCATCGATCAGTTGCAGGAAAAGCTCGGCCCTTCCGCTGAACAAAGCGGATATTACCTGCTCGGGATCGACTCCACCGCGAACGATCGCGGACAAGCGATCGTCGCACAAGGCAATCCGGACTATGCCGACAATACGATAACGCTCACGCCTGGCACGTACAGCGACCTTCAAGACGTTACCGACTATGTACAGGAAAACGAAAACGTGGTGGAGCGGGCCAACCAGATGGCGCCCGGTCAAAACAATGTCGCGATCACGTGGGCGAGCTATGACTCACCGAATCACATATTCCCGCACGCCGGTCAGTACGGCTACGCTGAGAATACAGCACCCGACCTCAGCGAGTTCCAAGAAGGCCTTCGAGCTACACATGAAAGCGACACCCCGTCCAACAACACCCTCGTGGGGCACAGCTACGGCTCGACAGTCGTCGGAGAAACTTCTCACAATACCGATGGCAGCTACGCCGACAGTATCGTCTTCCTCGGCAGCCCCGGCGTCGGCGTTGACACAGCACACCCACTCGACGTCCCCGCCGACCACGTGTGGGCCGGTAAGGCCGGAAACGACCCTATCGATAGTACTCCGGACTCACCTGCGCATGCGAACCCCACGGAAGAGAGAGCGGGCTCACACGTTGGTCGGATACCTTGACCCGGTGGGGATCAACCGTTTGGACCGGAAAACCTGACTTCGCAGCCTTTGGTCTCGACCCGACTGAACCAGAGTTTGACGGGAACGTTCTTCCGACTTCCCCCGACGGCGAGCACGGAGACTACTGGCAACAACATCAGTCTCGGGACGCCATGGCTCGAATCATGACTGGCAACCAAGGTGCACACTGACATGACTAGCCGAAACGACAACGATGCCAATAAACACCCTCGAAACCATCCACTGAGAATGGTGTCGATATCAATTGGCGCTTTCCTTGTCCTGGTAAGCCTGTTGGTATGGATCCCGTCCCTGGCGGGAAGCCTGAAATATCTCGATCCCGATCCTGAAACTGGCCCTGGCGTCACAAACGAAGGAATCATAGGGGCAATATTCGGGGTGTGGCTACTCGTCTGGACCCCAGGGATCGGCTTGATGATCGCAGGAGCGGCTGGCTGGCGCAAACGGCTCATGTGGGGCTTCGTTGCGCTCGCGGTGGTGATGCTTGCGGTGTCGGGAGCCACCTACATCGTCGGCAGCACAACCGGGTGAGCAACTTTCGCCGCAGAGAGTCGGGTAGCCGGGAGGGGCAGTTCCTCCCTGCTACCCGACTTAATATGGATTGGATTCGCACTCAGGGTGTGGAGTCGGTCGAGTTGGGAGTGATCTACTGCCGGGGACGGAACCGGTGAACACTCGGCCCCGGGACGGTCTCCCGTCCCGGGGCCGACGCGGTTTCTCAATCGAGGCGCTCGATGGTGTGGACTCCCTGATGCTCGCCGAGGGTCACCAGGACTGCACCGAGGGCCAACGGGCCGGTTGCGAGTTCGTAGGCGGGCAGTCGGGTGACGTCCTCACCACGGAGTGCTGCGGCGAAATGAACCGGGTCGAACCCGCCGCCGGTGAAGCCGAGTCTGCCGGTCATCCCCACTTCAGCAACATAGCCGGTGCCGGCCGGCAGGACATGCCCTCGCAGAGTGGGGTCGTGTGTGTGGGTGCCCAGCACGGCATCGACCTGCCCGTCGAGGGCGGTGGCGAACGAGGCCTTCTCCCACGGCGATTCCCCGTGCAGGTCCACGAGGACCCGGCCTGGCAACGACTCCTCGGCGCACAAGGCCTGCCAGGACGACCACAGAGGGTAGGGCTGCGGGGCATGCATCCCGGGCAGCGCCGCGGTTGGGCTGAGCAGGTTGACCACGGTCAACGCCTCGGTTCCGCGTTTGAGCGTAACCACGCCCTGGCCGCGCTCCTCGTCGACGTTGACCGGCCGCACCACGCGCTCGTAGGCCAGGACCTTGTCGACCTCGGGCCCATCCCAGGAGTGGTTGCCACCGGTGATGGCATCGACACCGCTGTCCAGCAGCATGTCCACAATCTCGGTGGTCAGCCCGAAGCCGTCTTGCGGCAGTGGGCCGGTGACCACGCAGTTCTCACCGTTGACGATGATCCAGTCGGCGCCGAGCTCCTCGCGCAAGCGGGGAACACGGGAGGCGACCCACTGAGCGGCCTCGGTTCCGACGACGTCGCCGATGAAAACAACTTTCACAGGAACCGTCCCTTCTCGCGGTGCGGCGACCACGATCAGCTGGCCACGACTGTCGAGCGGGAGAACAGGTGCTGAGATGCCCGGTGTGCACCTTCGGAGAGCGAACGGAGCTTGGCCCACACCAGCCGCGGCATGACCGGCTTGAACGAAGCGAAACTCGCAAAGCCGCAGTCCGTGCCGGCGATGACGCGCTCGGCACCGACGACCGAGGCGTAACGTTCAATCCGTTCCGCGACCAGATCGGGGTGTTCGACGTAGTTGCTGCACGTGTCGATCACGCCGGGAATGAGGACCTTGTCCTCCGGCAAGGGGATGTCTTCGAACACGCGCCATTCGTGGGCGTGCCGCGCGTTGGCGGCTTCCACCGCGAGTCCGCGCGGCCGGGCTTGCAGCACGATGTCGAGGATCTCGGTCAACTCGACGTCGCGGTGGTGGGGCGATTCGTAGTTGCCCCAGCACAGGTGCATCCGCAGCTGATCCGGGTCGATGTTGGCCACGGCCGTGTTCAACGCCTCGACATGCTCGGCGATCGCTGTGCGGAAGGCGGCCGTGGAGCAGTCGGCATACTGGGCATGCCGTCCCATGGCCAGGTCCGGGCAGTCGATCTGGACGATGAAGCCGGCCTCGGCGATGGTTTCGTACTCGGCGCGCATGGCCTCAGCCAGTGCCCCGAGATAGGATTCGTGCGAGTCGTAGTACTGGTTTCCCAAGTACGTCGCGATCACGCCGGGCGAGGCGGCCGGCACGAACACCTCCTGCGGGCGACCGCCTTCAGCTTCCTGAGCCACGTCGACAGCCGCGCGCAGCTCTTTGAGCTCGCGGTGCAGCACGTCACCGCCCTGATACTGCACCGGGCCAGTACACGACGGCGTGCTCGTGACCAACCCTGCTAAGGCCTGCTCGGCAATTTCCGGGTAGTCATCGAGATCGGCCAGGCCCAACGCACCCACTTCGCCGTCGAAGCCCGTCAAACGCTCCTTGACGTAGGTCGCGTAACCGATCTTGCCCTGCTCGCCGTCACTGGCAACATCGATCCCGCAGCCGGCTTGATCACGCAGGACCGATTCCGTCGCTTGCCGCGCCAACAGAGACAACCGGTCCACTTGATCTTGGCTTAGCGTCTCGGACTCGCGAGCGACCATCAACTCGGCCAACTCGCCCGGGCGCGGCAAACTTCCCGTGTGCGTCGTCAGAATTCGATCATCACTGGTCAACACAGTTGCACGGTAAAGAGCACAAGAAAATCACCAATCACTCGATCCTGAACAGGAAGTGGCTGATCAATGCAAATCGACTGACTGATGTTTTCTGATCAAGGTGCGGGGTTATGTCGGGAGTATGCAGGCAGGGAAACCGACAGCGGTGCATACCCGTGAGCAGGAGCAGCAGCGGCTGGCTGCGGCGGAGTTGTTTGAGCAGGGTGGGTGGTCTCAGTCGGAGATCGCTGGGGTGTTGCAGGTGTCCCAGCAGACGGTCAGCACGGTATCGCCGGTGGCTGTGTGGGTGCGACGCGCTGGCCAGCACGGGCACGCCGGGAGCGCAGTGCCGCTTGACGGTCGAGCAGCGTGCTCGCCTGCGCGCGGTGTTGCAGGCAGGTGCGCAGGCGTCTGGCTTCGCCACCGACGGGTGGACGCTGACCCGGGTTCGTCGGATCATCGCCAGCCGGTCAGACTCCGGTATTTGCCCGTGGTCAAGGGGCGTCAGCCGAAACTGTCCCTGGCGGCCCTGTGTTGTTATCGACCCGGCCACACTCCACGATTGCTCTAGGAGCACCCGACGCGGCTGGTGGCACGACACAGCACTGATCCGCCTGCTCGACCAAGCCCACCAGCAGCTACAGACCCCGCTGATCCTGATCTGGGACCGCTTGGACGCCCACCGCAGCCACCGCATGCGCCGAGCCATCGCCGCCCGCTCCTGGCTCGAGGTGGAATACCTGCCCGCGCCCCGGCCTCAACCCACCGAAGGGCTCTGGTCAAGCCTGAAACGCACCGCTCTGGCCAACCTCGCCGCCCGCACCCTCGACGAACTCACCACTGCTGTCCACGTCGGACTCACTCGACTCCAACGCCGATCCAGCCTACTGACCAGCTTCCTCACCCACGCCGGACTGGATCATCCACAACTCACAACCTGACAGGAAAACGTCAGTGGTACACGGGGTGGCGGTGGATCTCCTCGAGGAGCATGCCGTCGGGGTCGTTGATCGCCGGATTGCGCACGTTCGAATCCCCACCGGGAAGACGAACGTGTCCGTCTTCCCGGTGCGGAAATCCTCGTCCTCCGTGGCGCAGGCGAATTCCCGTCCGCCAATGCCGAGGAACACGCGGTTCTCGGAGTATCCGACGTCGGGTTCGGCGTCGAAGGTGTCCGATGCGCGGTCCTTCGTGGCCGTCTGGATCTCGATCTCGATCTTCGCGATGCTTTCCGACACTGCGGCTCCTCGGGTGCTGCGGGTGTGCTGGGATCGGCGGGCCGTTTTCCCGGTCGGGAGGAATGGCCGAGATGATCATCACACCGCTCGCCCGCAGTGATCCAGCAAGGTGCCACGAAGGTGTGCGCGCGCTGCTCTTTCCGAGCCGGGAATATTCCGCGGATCCCACCGCTCTCGCGGAATGCGCGGCTCACCCGTGTCGGGTGCGGAACTCCTCCTCGAACTGCTCGAGCGTCTTGCCGCGGGTTTCCGGCACTGCGGTGAGGACGAACAGGATGCCGACCGCGGAGACCGCGGCGAAGATGAAGAACGTCGGCGCGATCCCGAGGGTGTCGACGACCGGCGGGAAACCGAAGGTGACGCAGGCGTTGGCCAGCCACAGCACGAACACGCACACGCCGACGGCGAAGCTGCGGATCTTCAGCGGGAAGATCTCCGAGAGCATCAGCCACACCAGCGGTCCCAGCGTGCCCTGCATGGAGAAAACGAATCCGACGAGGCAGACCAGGATGGCGTAGGGCTTGAACGCGTTGTCCGGCAGCAGCAGCGCCGCGGCCCCGGACAGCGCGTGGAACAGGGTGATCAGCGCGAAGCCGCCGAGGAACATGGTGCGGCGGTTGAGCTTGTTGATCAGCATGATGCCGACGGTGATGCCGAGGAGGCTGAACAGCCCGTTGGCGGTGTTGGCGATGATCGCCCCGTCGCCGGAGAAGCCGGCCGTCTGCAGCAGCTGCGTGCCGTAGTACATGATCGAGTTGACGCCGGTGAACTGCTGGAAGATCCCGAGCACCGCACCGATGACCACCAGCCGCCGCACCCACGGCACCGCGAGGTCGGACCACCCGCCGCGCCGGGCCTGCCGCTCCTCCTGCACGAGTTCGTGGACCTCGGTCATCTCGGCTTCCGCGCGTTCCGGGGAGCGGATCTGCTTGAGCACGGCCAGCGCGTCGCCGTCGCGGTCCTTCGCGGACAGCCAGCGGGGGCTTTCGGGCATCCGCAGCATGCCGAGCAGCAGGGCGAACGCCGGGAGCACGGCCACGACGAGCATGTACCGCCACACCGAGGTGTGCTCGCCCCAGGCGGTCATGATGAGCGCGTTGATGATGAACGCCGCGAACTGGCCGGTGATGATCATGACCTCGTTGCGGGTGACGAGGCTGCCGCGGCGTTCCGCCGGGGCGACTTCGGCGAGGTAGACGGGCACGGTGGCGGAGGCGCCGCCGACGGCGAACCCGAGCACGAAGCGGAACGCGGCGAGCACCTGCCACGTGGGGGACAGGGCGCAGCCGAGCGTGCCGATGATGAAGACCCCGGCGAGCATGAGGATGTTGGCCCGGCGGCCCTGCCGGTCGGCGAGGCGTCCGCCGACCGCCGCGCCGAAGGCGGCGGCGAAGATGAGGATGCTGACCACGAAGCCCTCGGTCACCGGGGTGAGTCCGAGGTCGGTGGTCATGGGATCCACCGCGCCGTTGATCACGCCCGTGTCGTAGCCGAACAGCAGCCCGCCGATGGTCGCGACGAAGGCGACCGCGCTCAGGCGTTTGGAGTGCGGTCCCGGGCGATCGGCGGGCAGGGGTCTCCGGTCGGGGCTCGTCGTGGCGCCGCTCATGAGCGCTACCTCCACTCGGTCGGGCAGTGGTGCGCCGCGCGGGGTCTTCGTCGGGCGTTGCCGGCGTCGTCCGCAGCTGGGTTCGGGTGCTGCGCACCGTCGACGCTGCGCGGTTGCACGGACTGTGTCCCATGCCACCCTTTATGTCAAGACATAAGGATGACGGTATTTTTTGCGGGGCTGTGCGTCCCGTCCGAGCACCCGCCTCGCCCCGACACGCGGGCGCTGCGGCGGGCGGGTGTCGCGCCGGGCGCCGACGCACACCGGTGACCAGCGCAAGTGCGAGGGCTGTCGACCCGCACGTGGGTACCGCTCTTCGAACGAGCCCCGGGGCACTTTTCAGGTAATGCCCGCGGGGCCGCTCAGCCGCATACAGTCGGCGCCATGTCAGCACACGAACAAGCCCCGGAGGACCCGGCTCCCACCGCCTCGGCGATGCGCCGCGCACTGCGACGGGCCACCGACGGGGCCACGCTCGACAGCACCGAAGCAGCGACGCTGATGCACGCGCGCGGTGACGACCTGGAGACGTTGCTCGGCGCGGCCTCCCGTGCGCGGGACGCGCACCTGCTCGCCGAAGACCGCGCCGGGATCGTCACCTACAGCCGCAAAGTGTTCATCCCGCTGACCAAGCTGTGCCGCGACCGGTGCCACTACTGCACGTTCGTCACCGTTCCGGGCAAAGTGGACGCTCCATACCTGGAACGCGAAGAAGTCGTGGAGATCGCCCGCCAGGGTGCGCGGCAGGGCTGCAAGGAAGCCCTGTTCACCCTGGGCGACCGGCCCGAGGACCGGTGGCAGGAGGCCGCCGACTGGCTCGAGGCGCGCGGCTACTCCTCCACAGTGGACTACCTGCGCTCGTGCGCGATCGCCGTGCTCGAGGAAACCGGCCTGCTGCCGCACCTCAACCCCGGTGTGCTCAGCTGGTCGGAACTGACGCGGCTGAAACCCGTGGCCCCCAGCATGGGCATGATGCTGGAGACCACGGCCGAACGGTTGTTCAGCGAGAAGGGCGGGCCGCACTACGGCAGCCCGGACAAGGAACCCCGGGTGCGGCTGCGCACCCTCACCGACGCCGGACGCGTGGCCGTGCCCTTCACCAGCGGCATCCTGCTCGGCATCGGCGAGAACACCACCGAACGGGCCGAGTCCCTGCACGCCCTGCGCAGCAGCGCCCGCCAGTACGGGCACCTGCAGGAGATCATCGTGCAGAACTTCCGGGCCAAACCGGACACCGCGATGCGCGGCATGCCCGATGCCGACCTGCACGAGCTCGCCGCCACGATCGCCGTGGCGCGGCTGCTCATGCCCTCGGGCGTGAGCGTGCAGGCACCGCCGAACCTGGTGGGCGCCGAACAGCAACTGATGCTGCGCGCCGGCATCGACGACTGGGGCGGTGTCTCACCGGTGACGCCCGACCACGTGAATCCGGAGCGGCCCTGGCCGGAGATCGACGACCTGCGTGCCGAGACCGCGCGCGGCGGCTACGAGCTGCGCGAACGCCTCACCGCCTACCCCCGCTACGTGCGGCAGGGACTGGCCGGGGACAGCACGCAGTGGCTGGACCTGCGCGTGGCCGCGCACGTCGACGCCCTCGCGGGGGAGGACGGACTGGCCGAGGCGGACGCGGAGGTCACCGGCCGCGAATGGCAGGAACCGGACGGCGGGTTCGAGTCCATCGGCCGCACCGACCTGCACACCGCCATCGACACGGTCGGCCGCAGCGAGGACAAGCGCAGCGACTTCGACACCGTCTACGGCGACTGGGACGAGCTGCGGGCGCAGGTGCCGACCGCGCGGACGCCGGAGCGCCTCGACACCGACGTGCGGGCCGCGCTGGAGCGCGCCGAGTCGGATCCGGCCAGCCTGCTGGAGCACGAGCACGCCGATGCGGCCATGGCCCTGATGACCTGCGACGGTCCGGCGCTCGACGCGCTGGCGGGCATCGCCGACCGGCTGCGCGCGGACACGGCGGGCGAGGACGTGACCTACGTGGTCAACCGCAACATCAACTTCTCGAACATCTGCTACGTGGGCTGCCGGTTCTGCGCCTTCGCGCAGCGCGAGCGCGACGCCGACGGCTACCGCCTCGCGCCGGAGGACGTGGCCGACCGCGCCGAGGAGGCCTGGCGGCTCGGCGCGACCGAGGTGTGCATGCAGGGCGGCATCGACCCCCGGTTGCCGGTCAGCGCCTACGCCGACCTCGTGCGCGCGGTCAAACAGCGGGTTCCCGACGTGCACGTGCACGCGTTCAGCCCGATGGAGGTGGTCAGCGCCGCGTCCAAGGCCGGGGTGAGCATCGCGGAGTGGCTCTCCGAACTCGCCGGGGCCGGGCTGGACAGCATCCCGGGCACCGCCGCTGAGATCCTCGATGACGACGTGCGCTGGGTGCTGACCAAGGGCAAACTGCCGGCGGCCGAGTGGATCGACGTGGTCAGCACCGCCCACCGGCTGGGCATCCCGTCCTCGTCGACGATGATGTACGGCCACGTGGATCACCCGGAGCACTGGCTCGGGCACTTCCGCACGTTGGCGCGGGTGCAGGACACCGCCGCCGAGCACGGCGAGGCGGGCTTCACCGAGTTCGTGCCGCTGCCGTTCGTGCACCGCAACGCGCCGATCTACCTGGCGGGCATCGCGCGGCCCGGCCCGAGCGCGCGGGACAACCGCGCGGTGCACGCCATGGCGCGGGTGCTGCTGCACGGCCGCGTGCCGAACGTGCAGTGCTCCTGGGTCAAGCTCGGCGACGAGGGCACGCTGCAGGTGCTGCGGGGCGGTGCCAACGACCTCGGCGGCACGCTCATGGAGGAGACGATCAGCCGGATGGCCGGCTCGGAGCACGGTTCGCAGCGCACCATCGAGCAGCTGCACGAGCTGGCCGGGCGCATCGACCGTCCGGCGCGGCAGCGCGGGACGACGTACCAGCCGATCGCCACCGCGACGTCCTGAACCGGCCGAGGTCGGCGGACGCGCCGATCCGGTGGCCGGTTCGGTGGTGGTCCGTCCCGGGCGTCCGGGGTCGGTGTCCGCCTGCTCCGGGGCGCCCGTCCCGGGCGTCCCGGGGTCCGGTGGTGTCCGGTCCGAGCGCCGGGCCGAGATCAGCACCGTGCCGAGATCAGTGCCGTGCCGGGATCAGTGCCGTGCCGGGATCAGTGCCGTGCCGGGATCAGTGCCGTGCAGGGGATCGGGGTGCTCTGCGCGTGAGCTCGTGCGGTGCACCCCGCTCCCCGAGCAGTGCTCGGTTTGCGTCGCTGCCGGTCGCTCCTGCCGGGGGCAGCCGACGGCTCGCCGTTTCGACGCTCGTCACCGCGAGCGCTCGACGAGACCGCAGAAGTCTTTGCAACGACACGCGGTGATTCGGGTGAACAGTCCTGGAACATTCGTCGAACGGGGAGTGGTCGTGGTGCTGCGACGCGTTGGCCGTGCCGCCGGTCGAACGGTGCGAGCGCTGCGGTGACCAGCTGCTGGGGCGACCCCCGCAGCCCCTGGTGGAGGCGGCTGCCGGGATCAATATCATCACTGCCTTGTGATGACCTCACCGTGAGGATCTCGCTGTGGTGACCTCGCCAGTGGGTCATTTTCCTAACCCGAAAGAGTGTCCTTCGGGTTCTGGTAGACACGACCCGTGTGCGAAGACCCTGTGCGAAGACTCGTCGAGGAGGCGTGCTCGTGCGTAGCCGAATCGCTCGTCGGAGCATCCGGCTGTCCGTGGTGAGCGCCGGTGTGGCGAGTGCGTCCGTGGCCACCGCCGCCACGGCTGCCGCCGCCCCCGTCCACGCGGCGCTGGCACAGCAACCCGGTCCGCTGGAGTCGCTGAGCACCCCGGTCGGCCTGGGTGCCGTCGGGCTGGGCGTCGCCGGCATGGTCGCCGGCGTCTTCCGCAAGAAGAAGGTCCACCCGGAGAACCAGCGCAAGCAGTGATGCGGGCCGAACCCGGTGCCGCCGCCGCAGCCGGCCTTGCGAGAATCGCCCCCGTGAGCAGCGTCAGTTCAGTTCCGGCCGAGCGAGCCGGCGCCCGGCCCCGGGTGTTCTCCGGCATCCAGCCCACCGCCGACTCCTTCCACCTCGGCAACTACCTCGGTGCCCTGCGGGAATGGATCCGGATGCAGGAGCAGTACGACGCGTTCTACTGCGTCGTCGACCTGCACGCGATCACGGTGCCGCAGGACCCCGCGGAACTGCGCGAGCGCACCCGGCGCTCCGCCGCGCAGCTGCTCGCGCTCGGCATCGACCCGGAGCGCTGCACGCTGTTCGTGCAGAGCCAGGTGCCGGAGCACACGCAGCTGAGCTGGGTGCTGGAATGCCTCACCGGCTTCGGCGAGGCCGGCCGGATGACCCAGTTCAAGGACAAGTCGGCGCGCCAGGGCGAGGACCACGTCGGCGTCGGTCTGTTCACCTACCCGGCGCTCATGGCGGCCGACATCCTGCTCTACCAGACCGACGCCGTGCCGGTCGGCGAGGACCAGCGCCAACACCTGGAACTCACCCGGACCCTGGCGCAGCGGTTCAACTCCCGGTTCGGTGAGGCGCTCACCGTGCCGCAGGCGCACATCCCCTGCGACACCGCGCGCGTCTACGACCTGCAGGACCCCACCTCGAAGATGAGCAAGTCCGTCCCGGGCGGGCTCGTCGAGCTGCTCGAAGACCCCAAGCGGCTGTCGAAGAAGATCCGTTCCGCGGTCACCGATAACGAACGCGAGATCCGCTACGACCCGGAGGCCAAGCCGGGCGTGAGCAACCTGCTGGCCATCCACTCCGCGCTGAGCGGGCGCAGCATCGCCGATCTCGAATCGGCCTACGAGGGCAGCGGCTACGGCGACCTGAAGAAGGACCTCGGCGCGGTCGTGGCCGACTTCGTCACCCCGTTCCAGCAGAAGGTGCACGGCTACCTCGACGACCCCGCGGAGCTGGACAAAGTCCTCAACAGGGGTGCGGAACGAGCCCGCGAAGTCGCCACGCGCACCCTCGGCCCCGTCTTCGAACGGGTGGGTCTGCTCGTGTCGAGCAGCTGAACTGATCATCCCGCGGTACTCTGCCTCGGCGAGGATGCCGCCGTGGAGGAGGGTGCTGCCGTGGCGACGAAGGAGGGCCAGCAGGACAGGCCGAGCCGGCTGACCGTCTGGCGCACGCGGTACCCGCGGCTCGACCGTCTGGTCACATCCTGGAACCGGTACCAGGAGCAGTACGGCGACTACTACGCCGCTGCGTTGACGTACTTCAGCGTGCTCGCGCTCGTGCCGCTGCTGATGATCGTCTTCGCCGCGGCCGGGTTCGTGCTGCGCGGCAATCCCGAGCTGCTGAGCCAGCTGCGGGAATCGATCGCCACGGCCGTGCCCGACCCGGCCATCCGGACCATGCTCGAACGGGTCGTCGACGAGGCGGTGCAACGAGCCGGCGCCGTCGGACTGATCGGTCTGCTCGCCGCGCTGTACTCCGGACTCGGCTGGATGACCAACCTGCGCGCGGCGCTGACCGCGCAGTGGACCCAGAGCCCGGTGCAGCTGTCCTTCCTCACCCGGATCGGCGTGGACCTGCTCGCGCTGGTCGGGCTCGGCCTGGCGCTGGGCATCAGCTTCGGCATCAGCGCGCTCGGCGGGCTCAGCGGTCAACTGTTCACCCTGCTCGGCATCGGTGGCACGGCTGCCGCGAGCGTCGGGGCGTGGATCCTGACGCTGCTCGTGTCCGTCGCGGCGAGCTGGCTGGTCTTCCTCTGGGTGCTGACCCGGTTGCCGCGGAAACCGGTGACCCTGCGCAGCGCCGTGTGGGGCGCCCTGTTCGCCGCGATCGGGTTCGAGATCCTCAAGCAGGTCGGCGTGTACTACCTGGGCAGGGTCACCGAATCGCCCGCGGGCGCCGCGTTCGGCCCGATCCTCGGGCTGCTCGTCTTCGCCAACCTCACCTCGCGGTTCGTCCTGTTCGTGACCGCGTGGACCGCCAGCGCGCGGGAGAACCAGGCGCTGCTGCCGCCCGAACCGCCAGGACCGACCGTGATCCGCCCGGTGGTGTCCGAACGCGCGGGATCGCGACTGGCTGCCGGCGCGTTCGGCCTCGGCGTGCTGGCGGGTTTCCTCGCGCGGCGGCGGCGCTGAGGTAGGCACTCGTTCCGGATGCGGAGCGCCCGCTGGAGGGCGGGCAGCGGGACCTCTGGGCGCTGGCGCGCCGGAACAGCTCAGTTGTGCTCGCCCGCAGCCGCCGCGACCGGCCTCTCGCCGCCGACAGGAGCACTGCTGACGGGAGCTACTGCCGCCAGGAGCACCGCCGACGGGAGTACCGCCGACGGGAGTACCGCCGACGGGAGCACTGCCGACGGGCGTTGATGCGCATCACTCGCGATGGGCTCGACGCGCGCGGCGGTGGCGCACCGCGAGCACGGCGGCGATGACGGCGGCCACCGCGGCGGCGAGCCCCACCGGCCAGGCCCAGGACTGCACACCCGGGGAAGCCGTGTCGCCCGCCGACGGGGCCGCGGCGGCACGATCGCCCTCGCCCGGGCCGCGCCCGTCCGTCGCGGTGGGGCTCGGTGTCGGGGTGACCAGCCTGCCCACAGGTTCGGCGGCGGACATGCCGTAGCCGTAGTCCAGCAGCCGCTCACCCTGCGTGGACAGCCGCACCGGGGTCTGTTCGCCGTGCATGAGCACGGTGACCAGCCGTCGTCCGCCCTGCTCGGCCGCGCCGATGAACGTGTGCCGCGCGTCGTTGGTGAAACCGGTCTTGCCGCCGATCCCGCCGGGGTAGTTCAGCAGCACCTGGTTGTTGCTCCGCACCTCCAGCGGCGGCTGGTCGGGCGGACCGGGTATCTCGGTGCGCTCCGTGCCGACGATGCGCGCGAAGTCCGGTTCCTCCATCGCCTCCCGGTACACCAGTGCCAAGTCGTAGGCGGAGGTGCTCATCCCCGGACCGTCGAGCCCGGACGGCGTGGCCACGCGCGTGTCCCGCGCGCCCAGGTGCTGGGCCAGCCGGGTCATCTTCTCCGCAGCGACGTCCGGGCCGCCGAGCAACCGCCCCAGCAGGTGCGCAGCGTCGTTGCCGGACTGCAACAGCAGCCCGGCGAGCACGTCCTCCACGGTGTAGGACACGCCCGGTTCCAACCCGACGCGGCTGCCCTCCATGTTCGCGTCCTCTTGCGTGGCCACGACCTGCCGCGACAGGTCCAGCTCCCGCACCGCCAGCAGCGCGGTCAGCACCTTGATCGTGGAGGCCGGGCGGTGCCGCGCGTGCGGGTCGTGCGCGGCGAGCACTTCACCGCTGTCCAGATCGGCGAGGACCCAGCTCGCCGCGGTCACCTCTTCCGGAGGTGCCGGGACGCCTGCGGGCAGCACGGAGCCGCACTCGCCGAGGCGCTCGCCACCGACGGGCTGTTCGGGCACGGGCAGCGGGGAGGGCTCCGGCTGCCCGGGCGGCGGCACTTCCGAGCTGTCCACCGGCGGTGGTGGGGCGGCGGCGGGGCACGGCGCTTCCTGCGCGGCCGCCGCGGTGCCGCCGAACACGAGTGCGGTGGCCAGCGCGGCTGCGCCGAGCGTGCGCAGGGCCGGCCGCGATGGACGGGCAGTGAGCTGGTCACGCGTGGAAGCAGGCACGGAGCGAAGCCTAGACGGACGTCCGCGGCCCTCGCCGACTCGACCGGAAATCGCCACCCGAAACGGCGCGGAGTTCCACGCGTGCGCCCCACGGCCGTTCATCCCGGTGGCGGGCGGGACACTGGGGGGGCGTGAAACTCTCTCGTGGTGCAGCGCTGTTCCTGCTCGCGTTCGGGGTGTGGAGCTACCTGCTGTGGCCCACCTTCATCCGCAACATCTGGGCGAGCGACCGTTCGTGGGACCTCGCCGGGGCGCCCACGTCCTACCTGATCGTGCACCTGGTGATCGGAGGTGTCTCGCTGGTGCTGGGCACGATCATCGGCGTGCTCGGCTGGCGCGGGCTGCGCGCCGCCCGCGCGGCACGGCACGCCGCCGCGGGCGGGAGCACCTCGAGCCCGTCGGATTGAAACCGCCACGCCGGGCGGACAACGCGCCCACCGGTGGGGACATTTCTCGAGAAAAGTCGGGAACTTTTCTCGAGAAAAGTCCTTCACCTCACTCGCGCAGGTGAAACGTGAACGAGCCCGGTGGGTGCGGAAGGCAGCTCCGACCGCGGCGGCGGCAACGCCTCAGCGGCGGAACATCAGCGCCCGCTTGACCTCCTGGATGGCCTTGGTGACCTGGATGCCGCGCGGGCACGCGTCCGTGCAGTTGAACGTGGTGCGGCAGCGCCACACGCCGTCCATGTCGTTGAGGATGTCGAGGCGTTCCTCGGCGGCCTCGTCCCGGCTGTCGAAGATGAACCGGTGCGCGTTGACGATCGACGCGGGACCGAAGTACTGGTTGTCCGACCAGTACACCGGGCAGGACGAGGTGCACGCGGCGCAGAGGATGCACTTGGTGGTGTCGTCGAAGCGCTCCCGCTCGGCCACCGACTGGATGCGCTCGTGCGTCGGGTCGTTGCCCGAAGTCACCAGGTACGGCTTGATGGCCTTGTACGACTCGAAGAACGGCTCCATGTCGACCACGAGGTCCTTCTCCACCGGAAGGCCCTTGATCGGCTCCACCGTCAGGGTGGTCTCGCCCTTCTTGGCGAACATGTCGCGCATGAGGACCTTGCAGGCCAGCCGGTTGTGGCCGTTGATCCGCACGGCGTCGGAGCCGCACACACCGTGCGCGCAGGACCGCCGGAAGGTCAGCGTCCCGTCCAAGTACCACTTGATGTAGTGCAGCAGGTTCAGCACCCGGTCCGTCGGCAGCGCGGGGACGCGGAAGGTGTCCCAGCGCATGTCCTCGTCGACCTCGGGGTTGTACCGCTCGATCTTGACGGTGACGATGGTCGCGCCCTCGGGCACCGGCGGCGCGTCCTCCGGCAGGTCCACGGTGCCGTTGCTGGCGGTAGTGGTGGCTGCTGTCATCAGTACTTACGCTCCATTGGCTGGTACCGGGTCATGACGACGGGCTTGTAGTCCAACTGCAGGTCGGACTGGAAACCGGTCAACCCGAGCGGGGCGTTCGGGTCCTCCTGCTCGGGCAGCAGCTTGTACTGCATGCTGTGCCGCATGAAGTTCACGTCGTCCCGGTCGGGGTAGTCCTCGCGCGCGTGCCCACCGCGCGATTCCTTGCGGGCGATCGCGGCGTTGACCAGCGACTCGGCGAGATCGAGCAGGAAGCCGAGCTCGACCGCCTCGAGCAGGTCGGAGTTGTACCGGTAGCCCTTGTCGTGCACCGAGACGCGGCCGTAGCGCTCCTTGAGCGCCTGCACGTCGCGCAGCGCCGTCTTCAGCGTCTCCTCGGTGCGGTAGACCGACGCGTTGGCGTCCATGGTCTGCTGCAGCTCGGTGCGGATGTTGGCGACGCGTTCGCCGCCGTGGGCGGTCCGCAGGTGGTTGACCATGCCCTCGACGAGCTGGGCGGGGTTCTCCGGGAGCTCCGCGTGCTCGCGCTCGAGGGCGTGCTGGGCGGCGGCGATGCCGGAGCGGCGGCCGAACACGTTGATGTCCAGCAGCGAGTTGGTGCCCAACCGGTTCGACCCGTGCACGGACACGCAGGCGCATTCGCCGGCCGCGTACAGGCCGGGCACCGTGTTCTCGTTGTCGCGCAGCACTTCGCCCTCGATGTTCGTGGGGATGCCGCCCATGGCGTAGTGCGCCGTCGGGTAGACCGGCACGAGCTCCGTGGTCGGCTCCACGCCGAGGTAGGTGCGGGAGAACTCCATGATGTCCGGGAGCTTCTCCTCGAGCAGGTCCTCGCCGAGGTGCGTCACGTCGAGGTAGACGTAGTCCTTCTCCGGACCGGCCCCGCGGCCTTCCAGGACCTCCAGCGCCATGGCCCGCGCCACGATGTCGCGCGGCGCGAGGTCCTTGATGGTCGGGGCGTAGCGCTCCATGAACCGCTCGCCGTCGACGTTGCGGAGGATTCCGCCCTCACCCCGCACGCCTTCGGTGATCAGGATGCCCAGGCCGGCCAGTCCGGTCGGGTGGAACTGGTAGAACTCCATGTCCTCCAGCGGCAGCCCCTTGCGGTAGATGATGCCCATCCCGTCACCGGTGAGGGTGTGCGCGTTGGAGGTGGTCTTGAAGACCTTGCCGAAACCGCCGGTGGCGAACACGACGGACTTGGCCTTGAACACGTGGATCTCGCCGGTGGCGAGATCGTAGGCGATGGCGCCGGAGGCCACCTGGTTGCCGTCCGCGTCCTCGCTGAGGTTGATGTCGAGGACGTAGTACTCGTTGAAGAACTCGACACCGTGCTTGACGCAGTTCTGGTACAGCGTCTGCAGGATCATGTGGCCGGTGCGGTCGGCCGCGTAGCAGGACCGGCGCACCGGGGACTTGCCGTGGTCGCGCGTGTGCCCGCCGAAGCGGCGCTGGTCGATGCGCCCTTCCGGGGTGCGGTTGAACGGCAGGCCCATCTTCTCCAGGTCGAGCACCGAGTCGATGGCTTCCTTCGCCATGACCTCGGCGGCGTCCTGGTCGACCAGGTAGTCACCGCCCTTGATGGTGTCGAAGGTGTGCCATTCCCAGTTGTCCTCTTCGACGTTGGCCAGGGCCGCGCACATCCCGCCCTGGGCCGCGCCGGTGTGCGAGCGGGTGGGGTAGATCTTGGTCAGCACGGCGGTGCGCGCGCGCTGGCCCGACTCGATCGCGGCGCGCATGCCGGCGCCGCCGGCGCCGACGATGACCACGTCGTAGGTGTGGAATTGCATGATCGTCTCCTCGGGCTGGTGGCGGTGCCGCCGAGGCGGCCGCCACGCTGCGGTTCGCGGTCAGCCGATGTTCGGGTCGAAGGTGAAGATCACGTAGGTGCCCAGGACCACGATCAACAGCACTGCCGCGTTGAGCAGGGTCTGCAGCCAGAAACGGGTTCCGTCCTTGCGAGCGTAGTCGTTGATGACGGTACGCAAACCGTTTCCGCCGTGCAGAGCCGCAAGCCACAGCATGACCAGGTCCCAGACCTGCCAGAACGGGGAGGCCCAGCGGCCGGCGACGAAGGCGAAGTTGATCCGCTGCACGCCTCCGTCCAGGAACAGCATGATCAGCAGGTGCCCCAGCACGAGGAACAGCAGTACGACGCCGGACATCCGCATGAACAACCAGCTGTAGAGCTCGAAGTTGCTGCGGCGGGCGGCGCGCCGGTGCGGCGAGCGCGGCTTGTCGACGGACATCGGTGCATCGGTGACGCTCATCGTTCACAGCCCCCCGAGGAATTCCGTGACGGCCCGGCTCAGCAGGTTGATCGCCGCCGGGATGATCAGCACCAGCCACAGCACCAGCACCGTCCACAGCATGGGGCGCTGGTACTTCGCCCCCTTGGCCCAGAAGTCGACCAGCATGACCCGGATGCCGTTGAACGCGTGGAAGAGCACGGCGGCGAGCAACCCGAGCTCGAACAGGATCATGAGCGGGTGCTTGTAGGTTTCGATGACCGTGTCGTAGGCGTTCGGCGACATGCGCACCAGTGCGGTGTCCAGCACGTGCACGAACAGGAAGAAGAATGTGAGCACGCCCGTGATGCGGTGCGCGACCCACGACCACATACCCGGATCGCCGCGGTAGAACGTCCCCTTGGCGCGCGGCCTGGAGACCGCGCGCGGAGGCGCTCCCGCGGAGGCGGTGGTGCTGGCCATGGTGGTAGGCCCTCCAACCTCGCTGGTGGACGAACGGCCCAGTTCGGTCACGGCGTGGTCCGGATGGTCCGGGCCGCGTTCGCCCACGGCGAGTGCGGCTGTCTGCTCGTCACCGGCCACGGAACTGAAGCCTTGACTTTCTGGAATGCTAGTCCCACGACATGTTCCCGGCCTACTCGCCTGTGCCGTCTGTGATCGACCAGACAAAGCCCGCGGGCGGGTGGATCGGTTCGGAAAACCGATTCGGCTCCCGGGAAACCGCTGTGCTGGTGCGTCAAGATATCGACCGGAGAGGCATCTCACCAATTCGCCGGGGATTGGGTTTCGCGGGCGTGTCGGCCGCCACAACCGCGCAATTCGGCAAGGATTGCCTTACCTAAAAGACTTGCACCACTCGATCGGGGTGTATCGAATCGGCCCTCGCGCCCTCTTTATTGGGTGAGCGCAAAGAGGAGGTCGGGATCGTGCAACAGCGAGACACCGCAGCGCGCGCCGAGCAGTTCACCGCCGTCGATGTCGTCCGGGCGAAACGCGACGGGGAAGAGCTCGACGACGCGCGCATCGCATGGATGCTCCGCGAATACCTCGACGGCCGGGTCACCGAGGGGCAGATGGCCGCGCTGCTGATGGCCGTGGTGTTCCGCGGCATGACAGAGCGCGAGACGGCGAGCTGGACCGCGGCGATGCTCGGCTCGGGGCGGCGACTGGACTGGAGCGATCTGGACGTCGCCACTGTGGACAAGCACTCCACGGGCGGAGTGGGGGACACCACCACGCTGGTGCTCACCCCGCTGCTGGCCGCGTGCGGCGTGGCCGTGCCGCAGCTCTCCGGCCGCGGGCTCGGTGGCACCGGCGGCACGCTGGACAAGCTCGAGGCGATCCCGGGCTGGTGCGCGGAGCTGTGCACCGCGGGCGTTCGCGCGCGGATGGCCGATCCGGGAGCGGTCGTGTGCGCGGCGAGCGAGCAGCTGGCGCCCGCAGATCGCGCGCTCTACGCCCTGCGCGACGTCACCGGCACCGTGGAGTCGGTGCCGCTCATCGCGAGCTCGATCATGAGCAAGAAGCTCGCCGCGGGCACCGGTGCGCTCGTGCTCGACGTGAAATGCGGCTCCGGTGCGTTCATGCGCGACCGGGAGCAGGCCACCGCGCTGGCCCGCGCGGCGATTGCCCTCGGCCGGGAGAACGGGCTGCCCACGAGCGCGCTCATCACCGACATGTCGCGGCCACTGGGCACCGATGTCGGCAACGCCCTGGAGGTCGCCGAAGCCGTGCGGACGCTGCGCGGGCAGGGATCGCACGATCTCGTCGAACTCACCCTCGCCCTCGCTCGGGAACTGCTCGCGCACGCCGGAATCACCGATGTGGACCCGGAACGCGTGCTGGCGGGTGGCCAGGCCTACGAGCGTTGGCAACGCCTCGTCCGCGCGCAGGGCGGCGATCCCGCGGCCCCGCTGCCGCAGGCCGAGCACGTCGAGGCGGTCACCGCGCCGTGCGCGGGAACGCTCGCGCGTCTGGACGCGGCCGCTGTGGGCGAGGCCGCCTGGCGGCTCGGCGCGGGCCGGGCGCGGCAGGGCGACGCCGTCGATCACGCCGCCGGTGTGCGGTGCCTGGTGAAACCCGGCGAGGCAGTGCAGGAGGGCCAGCCGGTGTGCGAGCTGCACACGAACCGTCCGTCGACCCTGCCCGCGGCGCGCCGGCACGTCTCCGAGGGGATCGACGTCACCGCGGCGGCGGTGGCGCCGGGCCCGCTGATCCTCGCCCGGGAACCGACGTGAGGGCGGACGACCGCGGCCGGTCGGGTGCTCGCGAAGCCCCGACCGGCTGGCGCGAGCAGCAGCAGGAGCTCCGCCACTGGCTGCGGCGCGCGCCCGGCTGCAGCAGCACACCAGGGGACCACCTCGGCAGCGAGGCAGTACTCACCGGCCGGGAAAACACCGACCGGTGACCACCACAGCACCGTTGCCGCTTTCCTGCCCCGAACGCAACAAGCCAACCCCGGACGGCGAATGACCGGGACGCACCGAACCCCACCGGCTGCGAACCATTCCGCCGCGTCCTGCGGGCCCACCAACATCACCGCATTGGAAGAGCGGTAGGTCGCTCCGCGGAGGAACTCGACTCCGCCGCGCTCCACGCGGCACGAAAGCAAGCAAAACACGTTGTTGCGCAACACTTTTCAGCAATTCCCCCGTTCCGCGGAAGAATCGGGTCGCACTGCGCCCGGCAGCACCCCCGCGGGCGCTCCAGCCAGCGCGGGAAGGGTCCAGCACACCGCTCTCGGCTGAGCGCAGTGGTGACGCGGCAGTCATGACAACACCAGTGGGCCGGCAACGGGCGATCGAGCCGGAAGCCCCGCACCGGTCACCCCTGTTTGGCGGGAACGAACAACAGCTCCCGTGCTGATTGTTCCTCCCGCACAACCAACCTCGGCGGGTGTGACGACAAGCTGGGAACGGACGGGTTGGTGTGCCGACTGGGGAGCCTCCCGCGTCAGCGACAACGACCGAGGAGGAAGCACAATGAGCACGAGCGAGGCGAGCGCCCGGTGGCCGGTCACCCTGACCGTCGGGTCCGGGACGCTCGCAAGCGAGATCGGCAGCATCACCCCGGACCCGGACCGGTGGCGCGGGCACCTCGCCCTGTTGCTGCGGCAGACCGCGGCGATCCTCGAAGCCCGTGAGCAGGAAACCGTCGAAGAGCACTGCCTGTGCGGGCATTCGGTGCTGGCGCACGATACCGGAGTGTGCTGGACCCGCCCGGAAAACGAAGCGCACCCGGATCCGGCGTGCGGATGCCGCTGGTACGAGCCAGCGAGCAGCACCGAAGCATGACTACGTTGCTTCCCGAATGATTCGGTCTTGTGTGAGGTGATCTCAACACGCCCACCTTGTTGAGATCACCTCGGTGCGCGCGGCATCGCGGCGGCCGCCGCCAAGTGCGGCAGGTGCGGCCGCCGCTGCTCAGGCGCTCTCGGCGACGTCGTCGCTGCTCTCCGCCGGCAGCGCCTTGTCCCCGGACTCGCGCTTGGCGCTCTTGGAACGCCCCCGCCGCTGCTGGTTGTTCTGCCGCGGCAGCGCCGTGGGAGCGGACGTGCCCTGCTGAGGCATCTGACCGCCACCGCCGAGGATGAGTTCGGCGAACGTGGCCATGGCCTCGTCCAGCTGGCCCGCGTGCCGCTGCTCGCTCTCCTCGTTGGCCTTCCGCACCAGGGAGTCCAGCGCTTCCGCATCGGGACGCGAGGAAACCGTGCCGCCGAGCTCCGTGAAGTTCTGGCTCACCGAGGTGCCGAGCTCGTCCAGTCCCGACTTGACGCCCTGCTCGGCGGTCTCGATGCGACTGTGGACGTTGCTCTCCACGGCGTCCAGCCGACCGGACACCTGGTTGAGGCGGTCGGTGAGCTGATCCAGCCGCTCCGCCAGGGAATCCAGCCGCTCGGTCGGGTCGACCGCCGGACGCTCGGCGAGCTCGTCGAGCTTGCCGGTGATTTGCTCGCGGCTACCGGAGACCGTCTCGGACAGCTCGGAAACCGTCTCGGACAGCGAGGCGCGCACGCCGTCGGTGCTTTCGGTGACCGAGCGCTGCAGCGATTCGCGCGTTCCGTCGAGGTGCTCGTGGATGCCCTCGTCGATCTCGGCGACCCGGCCGCGCAGATTCGTCTCCAGCGACTCGATGCGCTCGCGCACCGGGTCCTGCACCGCGCTCGGCAGCGACTCGAGCCGGTTGTCCTGCTTGTCCAGGTGCCCGCCCAGCTCGTCGAGCCGCTTGTGGATGTGCGCGAGCTTGTCCTCGAGCCCGTCCATGCGCCCGACCACGCCGTCCATGTTCCCGGCCATGCCGTCGAGACGTCCGTTCAGCTGCGCGAACGGAGTGGCGAGCTTGTCGACCAGGCCCTCGACCGCGGTTTTCAGTTCGGACAGGGCGTTGTCCTGGCCCTCGAGCTTGGACAGCGTCTCGTCGAGACGTTCGGCCAGCACGCTGACCTCGGTGCGGTCCGGCAGCTCGGACAGCCGCTTGCGCACCGAGCCCATGGACTCCAGCGGAGTCAGCCTCGCGTGGATCTCGTCGAGCGCGTCGAAGATCTGCTGCTGTTCGCTCTCACGGATTTCAGCCGCACGCGTCAACATGGTGCGCATGCGATCGAACGACATGTTCTCGGTCACGGCTTCCGGAGTCCTTCGTCGTGGGGAGCTGAGGACTACGGAAGCCTAGCTACTCGAAGGGGTGGTGATCAGCAGCCCCCCGGGGCAAGATCACCCGGTCGTCGCGCCGCGCGTCGCGCGGGCGAGCTGCCCGCACCGGTCACAGCACGTACAGGTGCGTCGCTTTATATGAAGAGGTTTCATTCAACGGTTCCGCGCCCTTCGGAGCGCCGGTCGACGCAGCGTGATCGCGGCTTGTGCGCACGCGAAAGCACCATGGGTGCGTGCACCGGCACCGCGGGTCACGTCGGGCGCTGCGACCGGAGATGAGCTACGCAGCGTCGCCGAGGCAGTGCGGCCCCAGCCCCGTCGGAGGGCGGAGGGGTCCGTCACGCACCGGAGTGGGGTGGCAGCGCGGGGAAACGCCACCGCCCCGCCCGAGCGCGGTCGCGGTTCTTCCCCGTGCAGGAGAATCGTGCCCGAATCGATATCGGCCCCGCCGGGACCGCGCCGGCCGAAACGTCCGGAAAGAACGAAAAGAGGTCTCCCGCCGGTGGTCGAGGGTTCAATGGCTGCGGAGCTTCTGCTCGAACCTCTCCACGAGGTCCCGCCACACGCGGACCTCGTCGTCGAACGGCGCGCTCGGCGGCAACCGGTTCGGCGTGGGCTCCAGGATGAACGACACGAGCCAGCCGAGGCGGTTCGAAGGGTTCAGCGCCTCGGACACCGCGTCGTCCCCGGTCCAGACGGCGGCGTCGAGGAGCAGCTCCTCGGCCAGCTCGAGCTGTGCGGCGTCCACTTCGGACGGCCCTGCTTCCAGGTCGGCGTCGAGGCCGTTGAGCACGTAGGTGTTCGCCGGTTCGACCTCGATCTCCAGCTCACCCGCCACGGCCTTCTCGGTGACCTGCGGCCAGGTGGACACGCGGGCGAGGTCGGTGCCGTCGACTTCCTCCTCGTGGGCGAGGAACCGGGCCAGCGCCCGCGGGGAGCGGAACACGTCGATGAGCCCGTCTCTGCCGAGGAACACCGGCTCGTCGTCGAGGTAGCAGCGCAGCGTGTAGTGCTCCGCTTCGGCCGTGACGATGCGGATCGGGTCGATGCCGATCTCGTTCCACCAGGTGGGTTCGCGCTCCTCGGCCGTCGCGTCCACATCGGACTCCGCGTCGGCGGTGGCGGTCTCCTCGGTCTCGTCCGCCGCCTCGGCGAGTTCCGCTTCGGCAGTGGCCACCGCGTCCTCGTCCACCTCCGGAGTGGTCACCACGGCGTCGACCGCGTCGAGCAGCTCGTCCCAGCGCTCCGCCACGACGCGGCGGATCTCCTCCCAGCGGCGCTGCCCGTCGCGTCCGTTGAACGCCATCGGGCCCTGCTGCAGGGCGGCGAAACCCGGGGCCGCCTCGAGCACCTCGTGCACCGCGTCCAGGTCGCACACCTCGGCCAGCGACCGGACGATCTCCACGATGCCGGCGAGTTCGCTGACGGTCCACGTGTCCAGCGGCTCGGTCAGCAGCTCCGGCACGCCCACCAGGTCGTACTGGTGGTCCTCGTCGGGATTCAGGTCGGTCGCCGACAGGTTCGGCACCACGTGCCACGCCGGGTGGTCGTTCAGGTCGTGCTCCTGCGCGGTGCGCGTGAACGCGGCCAGCCGCGCGGTGTCCGGGAAGACGTACAGATCCTCCTCGTGGCCGAGGAACGCCTCCCACTCTTCGCCGTCCTCCCGCCACTGCGGCGCCCAGAGCGTGACGACGTCGCCCTGCGGCAGCCCCAGCTCGATGGGAACGATGTCGTGAGCCATCTCTTCCACCTCCGGTCACCGAAGCAGACGTCGCGGAAGCCTACGGGGTCGATACCTGCGCGCTGCTCGCCGGGCCGAGGCTCGCCGACACCGCGCCGGCGGGCGATCCCCGCATCCGGCGTTCGGTGGATCCGTGCGCGAAGCAGCGGGACGTGCGGCCGTGGTTCGCCGCCGCTGGGCCACCCGCCGCCGGCCGGAGCTACCTTTGGCGGTACCTCGACGGGCAGCGGGCGGCGATCATGAGCGGCGATGAGCGTCACCGAACTGTGGACGAGAATTGTGCGCTGGTTAACCGACCGCGCGCCGGTGACCGGGGGCGCGCTGCGCTCCCCGCCGTCCCCACCGGTGTTCGGCCCGCTGGAAGCCGAGCTCGGCGTGGAGCTGCCCGCGCAACTGCGGGAGTGGTGGAAGTGCTGCGACGGGACCGGCGGCGACGTGCTGGCCGACGTGCTGCCGCCGTTCTACACGCCCTACGGTGCCGCGAAGGCGCTGGAATCCTGGCGGATGCACCGGGAGAAGCGCGCCGCCCCGGGAACCGGCGGTTCCTGCGCCGGTACGACGTGCACCACCGGGTTCCACCCCGCGTGGATCCCCATCGCCGGGGACGGGTTCTCCGACGAGCTGCTCGTGGACCTGCGGCCCGGGCGGCTGCACGGGTGCGTCGTGGAGTGGGAGCACGAATCCGGGCAGGTGCACCGTCCCGAGTGGTCCGGAGTGCACGGCATGCTCGCCGATGTGCACCGGGCCCTCAACGAGGGCGTGCCCGCCGGGCACGCCTACCCGACCGTCACCGAGGACGGCAGGCTCGACTGGCGGATCAGCTGATGCACATGCTGCCGTTCCGGGTGGGTTGCCGGAACAGCTGGGCGGAACCGGGGCAGCTGGGAGGATTGGGGCAGCTGGGGCGGAATTCCTGCGCGGCTCACGTGCCGACCGGGTGCCACAGGGTGGTCGTGCGCGTGTACGCGCGCAGCCGCGCCGGACCGGGGTGGGCGGTGAAGTCCGGTTCGGCCCCGACGCGCACCTGCCCGGCGGCCTCGGCCGCGACGCCCCGCAGTTGCGCGGCCAGTTCCGCCTCCGCCCCCGGAGCGTCCACGAGCGCCACGTCGTCGTGCCCCACCAGCCACGGCGCCAGCTCCGCCGGTGCACCGCTCAGCACGTTCACCAGCCCGTCCGGGACGTCCGAGGTCGCCAGCACCTCGGCCAGCGTGCTCGCCGGGACCGGGTCCGGCTCGCTCGCCAGCACCACGCACGCGTTGCCCGTCGCCAGCGCCGGGGCGAGCAGGCTGATCGCGGCCAGCAGCGGTGACGCGGCGGGGCAGACGACGCCGACCACGCCGAGCGGGCGCGGCGTGCTCACCGACAGGAACGGCCCCGCAACGGGATTGGGCGCGCCCAGCACGGTCCCGATCTTGTCCGTCCACCCCGCGTACCAGACCAGTCGGTCCACCGCCAGGTCCACGACGGCCGAGGAGTCCGAAGTGGACGGATCGGCGCCGGAGGCGTCGAGCAGGGCGGTGAACTCGGCGCGGCGGGACTCGAGCATCTCGGCCACCCGGTAGAGCACCTGCCCCCGGTTGTGCGGGCTCGTCGCCGCCCAACCGTCCGCGGCTCGCACCGCCGCGGCGACCGCGTCGCGCACGTCCTTGCGGGAAGCCCGGGCCGCGTTCGCGCGGAACACCCCGTCGGCGGAGTGCACCGGGTACACCCGGCCGGACTCGGAACGCGGGAACCGCCCACCGATCGCGAGCTTGTACGTCTTGGCCACGGTGAGTCGCTCCCGGGGATCAGACATCGAGGTAGGCCTCCAAACCGGCACGTCCACCGGTGCTGCCGGCCGCGGCGGCAGGATCGGATCGGTGAGTGGTGTTCGCCCAGGTCACCTCGCCTGGCATCTGCTCCGCGGCCCACAGGGCGCGCGAACCCTTCTCCGTCCAGACAGCGGTGCCGGCACCGGAGGCCGCACTGCCCGCCACGGCCTTCTGCGCCTCCTGGGGCGTGCGGAACGTGCGAACCGCCAGCATGGGCCCGCCCGGTGCCTCCCGCGCGACCGGCACCGTGCCATCGAGCCCGGTGCACACGGTCGGCCGGACGAACCACCCGCGTTCCGGCAGTTCCACCGCGGCCGCGTGCGCCCGCGCGCCCGCGGCCACCGCCTCGTCCACCAGCGCGGTGAACCGCACCTGCCGCCGCTCGGTCACGAGCGGGCCGACTTCGGTGTTGCGGTCCAGCGGGTCGCCGACGCGCACCACGCCCAACCGGGCCCGCAGGTGCTCGGTGAAGCTTTCCGCCAGCGGTTCCTGCACGAACACCCGGGATCCGACCGGCCCGGACTCCCCGCACCCCCGCAGCACACCGTCGACGGCCTGGTCGAGCGCCGCATCATCGAAGACCACGTGCGCGCCGGGGCCGGTCGTGTCCGCCCGCACCGGCAGCGCACCGGCCGCGCCGCGCACCGCCGCCGCGGCGGACGCCGAACCGGACAGGAACAGCTGATCCACCGCGGAACTGGCCAGCGCCGCGCCGAGCCCGGCATCACCGGGCAGCACGTTGACCACCCCCGCGGGCAGCCCGGCCTGCCGGCACACCTCGGCGAAGACCAGCGCGCTCAGCGGAGCGTGCGCCGAAGGTTTGACCACCACGGTGTTGCCGCAGGCCAACGCGGGCGCCGCCGCGCGCACCAGCGAGACCAGCGGCGCGTCGGCGGACAGCAGCTGCGCGACGACGCCCAGCGGGCGCGGCCGCGCCCCGAAACCGACGAACTCCAGCTTGTCGGCCCAACCGGCGTAGTGGAACAGCCACGCGGCCGCGCTCGGCAGATCGCCCTCCCGCGTGCGGGTCACCGGCCGCCCGGTGTCCAACGTTTCCAGCACGGCCAGTTCCCGCGCGCGTTCCTGCAGCAGCCGCGCGAGGCGGAACAGGTGCTTGGCGCGCCGCTCACCCGGCATGTCCGCCCACTCCGCGAACGCGGTGCGCGCGGCCTCGACCGCCTCGGCGGCGTCCTCGGAGGTGGCGGTGGCTACTTCGGTGAACACTTCCTCCGTGGCCGGGTTCCGCGCCGGGTGCACGGGCCCGCGGCCGTCGCGGAACTCGCCGGCGAAGAACGGCCGGTAGTGCGGGGCCGGCCCCGCCGCTGCCGCCGACTCCGGCGCCGGGGCGTACTCCCAGGGGATCTCCGTCATTCACTCCACCGCCACGTCGCTCTTCGTGCCGTAGTGCGACCGCACCCGCTCGCGTCCCGCACGGGTGCGCCGCTGCAACAGCAGATCATCCAGCAGGCTCGACGCGCCGAACCGGAACAGCTCCGGAGTGAGCCACTCCGCTCCGGCGACCTCCCGCACGGCGACCAGGTAGCGCAACGCGTCCTTCGTGCTGCGGATCCCGCCGGCCGGTTTCACCCCGCACCGGCGGCCGGTGGTCGCGTGCCAGTCGCGGACCGCCTGCAGCAGCACGTGCGTGACCGGCAGGGTGGCCGCCGGTGCGATCTTGCCGGTGGAGGTCTTCACGAAGTCCGCCCCCGCCAGCAGGGCCAGCCAGCACGCGCGGCGCACCGCGTCGTACGTGCCGAGCTCACCGGTCTCCAGGATCACCTTCAGGTGCGCGCCGCCGCAGGCCTGCTTGACCGCGCGGATCTCCTCGTGCACCCGGCCGTAGCGCCCGGCCAACAACGCCGCCCGGTCGAGCACCATGTCGACCTCGTCGGCACCGGCCTCGACCGCCTGGCGCACGTCGGCGAGCTTGACCTCCCGCGAGGCGCGGCCGGACGGGAACGCCGTGGCGACCGAGGCGACCCGCACGGGGCTTTCCCGGGTGGCGGTGACGGCCGTCTCGGCCAGGTCGGGGTAGACGCACACCGCGGCCACCGGTGGCGCCGCGGCGTACGGCTCCGGGTGCTGCGCCCGGCCGCAGAGCCGCCGCACCACCTCGGGCGTGTCGGCGCCTTCCAACGTGGTCAGGTCGAGCATGCCGATGGCCGTGTCGATGGCCCGGTCCTTGGCCTCGTCCTTGAGCGCACGACCGGCGAGCTCGTCCGCGCGCTGGTGCAGCCCCACCGCGTCGACGGCGGGCAGGCCGTGCAGGAAACGGTGCAGGGCGGATTCGCTCGCCGCGACCTCGGGCAGCGGTTCGTCCGGGGCGTGGGCCATGCAGCGGAGTCTACGACCGCTTTCAACGCCGCGGCTGCGCCAGGAGGGCAGCCAGGTACCCGGTCACCGCCAGGAGGGCAGCCACAGCTCCGCGTCCCAGTGCCCCTGGGTGATGGGCACGGCGTTGAGGATCGGCCACAGCCACAGGAAGTTCGCCACGACCAGCCCGACGTACAGCGACACCGCCAGCAGGCCCGTTCGCCGGCGCTCCTCGGAGTCGCCGACCCCGCCGAGCACTTCCCCGAGCACCAGCGTGATCCCCAGCACCAGCAGCGGCGCCAGCGGCGTGGCGTAGAAGTAGTACATGGTGCGGTCGAGGTTGCTGAACCAGGGGAGGTACCCGGCGCCGTAGGCGACGAGCACCGCCGCGTACCGCCAGTCGAAGCGGGTCGCCACGCGCCAGAGCGCCCAGCCCGCCACGGGCAGCGCCACCCACCACAGGGCAGGCGTGCCCAGCAGCATCGTCGCTTCGACGCACTCCGGGCGGCCGCAGCCCCGGGCGGTGTCGTCGATCGAGTAAGCCATCGGCCGCAGCCCCATCGGCCACGACCACGGTTTCGACTCCCACGGGTGCGAAGAGGTCAGCCCGGTGTGGAACTGGAGCACGTTGGAGTGGTAGTACAGCAGCGATCGGAACATGTCCGGCAGGAAGCCGAGGCCGACCTGGTCGAGCTCGACCGCGTGCCGGTCCGTGCCCGTCTCGCTGGCGTACCAGCCGGCCCACGTGCCGAAGTACACCACGATGGGCAGCACGAGCAGCGCCCACAGCGCGGCGGGGGTGTCCCGCAGCAGCGCACCCGCCCACGGTCGGCGCACCCCGGCGGTGCGCCGCGCCAGGGCGTCCCAGATCACCGACAGCAGCCCGAACGCGGCCACCCAGTAGATGCCGTTCCACTTCACCCCGCAGGCCAGGCCCACCGAAACCCCGGCGGCCAGCCGCCACCAGCGGACACCGAGCCGCGGCCCCCAGTCGGAGGCGGTCACGCGGCCTTCCTCGACGACGCGGTGCAGCCGCCGGCGGACCTGGTCGCGGTCGACCAGCAGGCAGCCGAAGGCGGCGAGCACGAACAACGCCTGGAAGACGTCGAGCATGCCCACCCGCGACTGCACGTGGCTGAGCCCGTCGCAGATCAGCAGGATCCCGGCGATCGCCCCGAGCAACGTCGAGCGGGTCAGCCTGCGGCCGATGCGGACGATCAGCACGATCATCAGCGTCCCGGCCAGTGCCGCCATGATCCGCCAGCCCCACGGGTTGTAGCCGAGCAGCCACTCGCCGACGGCGATGAGCTGCTTGCCAACCGGCGGGTGCGCGACCAGCTCGTAGCCCGGGTTGTCCTCGTAACCGCCGTTGCGCAGCATCTGCCACGCCTGCGGCACGTAGTGCTTCTCGTCGAAGATCGGAGTGCCGTCGTCGGTGGGGTGGCCCAGGTTCCACAGCCGCACCAGCCCGCCGAGCACGCCCAGCACCAGCGTGACGATCCACCCGCGGAGGCGGTCGGTGGGCATGGCCACGCGCAGCGGTCCACGCGGATCGCGCTGCCCGGGAGGTCGGGGCGGCGGAGTTCGCCCGGCGGGGACCAGCTCGTCGCAACGGCCGGCGGATTCGGGCACGAGGACGCTCACACCCGGGATCGTAGGGCGTGCCGGCGACGCGGGTGCACGGCCACCTCGCCCCGCCCGGTCGGCCGCGCGCCGTCTAACCTCGAGGGCGATGTCGGCCTCTGACGCTGCTGGAACCCTGCTGCTCGCGGCGACCCCGCTGGGGGACGCGCGGGACGCCTCGCCGCGCCTGCGCGAAGCGCTGCGCACCGCAGACGTCGTCGCCGCCGAGGACACGCGCCGGGTGCGCGCCCTCGCGTCCAGCGTCGACGCGGTGCCCGCGGGACGGGTCGTCAGCTACTACGACGCGGTCGAGGCCTCCCGGACGGACGCGCTGCTGGCGCACCTGCGCGAGGGCAGCACCGTGCTGCTCGTCACCGACGCGGGCATGCCCAGCGTGTCCGACCCGGGCTACCGCCTGGTCACGGCGTGCGCGGCCGAAGGCCTCGCGGTGACCTGCCTGCCCGGGCCGTCGGCGGTGACCACGGCGCTGGCGCTGTCCGGACTGCCGTCGGACCGGTTCTGCTTCGAGGGTTTCCCGCCGCGCAAGTCGGGCGAGCGGCGGCGGTGGTTCGACGTGCTGCGCACCGAACGGCGCACGGCGGTGTTCTTCGAGGCCCCGCACCGACTGGCCGACGCGCTGGCCGACGCGGTGGATGTGCTGGGCGGGGCTCGGCCGGCGGCGGTGTGCCGGGAGCTGACCAAGACCTACGAGGAGGTTCGGCGGGGCACGTTGGCCGAGCTCGCCGACTGGGCCGCCGCGGGCGTGCGCGGGGAGATCACCGTGGTGCTCGGTGGTGCCGAGGCGGCGCCGAGCGATCCGGGTTCGCTCGTGCCGCAGGTGGAACAGCGTGCGGCCGCCGGCGTGCGGCTCAAGGACGCGGTCGCCGAGGTGGCCGAGCTCTCCGGCCTCCGCAAGAAGGAGCTCTACGACGCGGTGCTGTCCGCCCGCGAGCAGGAGTGACGGCGCGAACGTGCGCGGGGGTGCGGAACGCCCGCACCGGGCCTGCGCCGCCGTGCTTCGGGCTGACCCGGGCCGCCAGCGGCTGCTCGAGGTGAGCACCCGGAGCGCGGGCGTGCTCGGCGATGCCCCAGCTGCCGGTCACCCGCCCTCGTCGGCGCCGAGCACGGCCAGCTGGGGCGCGGCCTTGGTGAGGCTCTCGCGCCACTCGGCGTCCGGATCGGAGTCGGCGGTGATGCCGCCGCCCACGCCGAACTCGTACACCCCGGCCCGGTGCTCCAGCGTGCGGATGGCGACGTTGAGCTCCATGCCGGCCGCGGGGGAGGCCATGCCGATCGCGCCGCAGTAGAGGCCGCGCGGCTGCGCCTCCAGCTCCTCGATGAGCTGCACCGCGCGGGGCTTCGGCGCGCCGGTCACCGAAGCGGGCGGGAACGTCGCGCGCAGCAGCCGCCCGTGGGGGAGATCGGCGGGGACCTCGGCGCGCACCTCGGAGACGAGGTGCCACACGCCCGGATGCGGCTCCACCTCGAGCAGCCGCGGCACGGTGACCGTGCCGGTCTCGGCGACGCGGCCGAGGTCGTTGCGCGCCATGTCCACGATCATCACGTTCTCGGCGGTGTCCTTGACCGAGCTGCGCAGCGCTTCCGCGTTGGCGTCGTCGGCGGGTCCGCGGCGCGGCAGCGTGCCCTTGATCGGCCGCGAGCGGACCTCGCGCCCGGTGCGGCGCAGGAACAGCTCGGGTGACAGGGACGCGACCGCGCCCCACGGGCCGGACAGGTACGCCGCGCGGGCCGGGCCGAACCGGGCGCTGCCGTGCGCGAAGACCTCCCACGGTTCGGCGTCGGAACGCACGCCGAACCGGCAGCAGATGTTGGCCTGGAAGATCTCCCCGGCGGCGATCTCGGCGACGCAGCGCCGCACCGCCTTGCGGTGCTGCTCGCCGTCCGGGTGCGCGGCGGTTCCGGTCCGACCGCTCGGGCCGCTCCACCGCGCCGGCGCCGGTTCGGCCGCGGTGCGCACGAGCGCGCCGAGCTCGGCGCTGAGCTCCGCGTTCGGTGGTTCGCTGCCCAGGGATTCGAACCACCACTGGCCGTCGCGGTCGCGGCGCAGCACGTGGTCGGCCCAGCCCCACGCGGTGCGCGGCAGGCGCCGCGGCTGGGCGTGGCGGTCGGGGTAGCCGAGGTAGCCGATCCACCCGCCGCCGACCGCGCCCGGCCGGTCGCCGGAGACCGGCGGGTCGCTCGTGTCGAGCGGGCCGAACTCGGAATCGCTCGGGGTGATCGCCACGGAGGGGGCCAGCACCGCGCTCGAGCCGAACCACTCGCCGGTCAGCGCGGCCGGCCCGGGCAGGTGGCGGCGCCGGGCGCGGGCGACGAGCGCCCGCAGCACCGCCGAGGGGTGGGCGTCGGCGTCCAGCGGCCGCGTGTACAACTGCATTCCGCCGAGTATGCCGGGTGCGCTCCATCGCCTCCGCCGCAGGTGGCGGGGTGATCTGGCTCGCGTTCGGCTGCTGTGCGCCGATGCCCCCCGACGCGGGTGCCCTCGATGCAGTGCCCTCGTCCTCGATGCGGGGCACCGCCGCGCTCGCCGGTCTACCGTGGAAGCCATGGTGCGCGTGCTCGGCAGCGTCCGGATCGGGCGGGTGACCGGTGAGGACTCGCGGAACCGCACCGCGAGCCGCTTCGGGGTCACCGCCACGGACCTCGGCATTCCCTGGCGCTGCGCCGACGGCGGAGTGCTCATCGCGTTCGGCGACACCTACGGCCACGGCTGGGGCGGTTACGGGGCGGGGCCGCGCACGGCCGACTGGCGCTGCAACGTGCTCGCCCACAGCAGCACCACCGACCCGGAGGCGGGCGACTCGGAGGCGGGGTTGCGGCTGGACTGGATGCTGCCCCGCGGGGACGGCGTTGCCGAGCAGGTGCTGGCACCGGACGGGGAGGCGCGCGAGGCGACGGTCATCCCGACCTCCGGCATCTCCGTCGACGGTCGGACGTACCTGCACTACATGTCGGTCCGGCGCTGGGGCGTGCCCGGCGTGTGGCACACGAACTACAGCGGTCTGGCCTTCTCCGCGGACGGCGGTTGGACGTGGACGAAGTCGCGCACGGCCGTGTGGCCGAACCGCAAGCAGCGGACGCTCGCCCGGCTGCGTCGCCGGGACCAGGGCGGGCACCCGTTCCAGATGGTCGGTTTCGCCGGAGTCGTGGACGGTTGGCTCTACCTGCTCGGCACGCCCAGCGGGCGGTTCGGCGCAGCGCACCTGGCCGCGGTGCCGGCGGAGGAGCTGCTGCAGGCGCGCGCCTACCGGTACTGGACCGGCGATGGTTGGGGTGCGGACCCGTACGCCGCGGCGGCGCTGCTGCCCGCGCCGGTCGGGGAGGTCTCGGTCGGGTTCCACGCCTACCTGGGGCTGTGGTTGGCCACGCACCTGGACGAGCACCGCGCGGCGATCGTGGTGCGCAGCGCGCCGGAGCTGACGGGGCCGTGGAGCGCTGGCGAGGTCGCGGTGGCCGGGTTGGACTACCCGGCGCTGTACGGCGGCTTCCAGTACCCCTCGCCGCGGGACCGCCCGGTGCTGTACTTCACGCTCACCCAGTGGGGCCCGTACAACGTGGACCTGTTCCGCGCCGACCTGGTCGGCTGAGAGGCCTCTCGACGGGCAGCGGAGCCGCCGCGCGTCACCCTCGCTCGAGTGACGTGAGGAACATTTCTCGAGAAACGTCGCCGACGTTTCTCGAGAAATGTTCTCCGCCGTCCCCCGCGGGTGCCCCGGTGGCGCGGGACGGGCGGTTCGAGTGGTTCCGGCGGTGCGCCGTAGGCTGGAAACATGAGTGCCTCCGTGTTGACTGCCGTGGCGTGGCCCTATGCCAATGGTCCGCGGCACATCGGCCACATTTCGGGTTTCGGTGTGCCGTCGGACGTGTTCACGCGGTACCAGCGAATGGCGGGCAATCGGGTGCTCATGGTGTCCGGCACGGACGAGCACGGGACGCCGATCCTGGTGCAGGCCGAGAAGGAGGGCCTGAGCCCGCGGGAGGTCGCCGACAAGTACAACCGCGTCATCACCGAGGACCTGCAGGGCCTGGGGCTGTCCTACGACCTGTTCACCCGCACCACGACGAGCAACCACTACGCCGTCGTGCAGGAGATCTTCAAGGCGATGTACCGCAACGGTTACATCCAGCCGAAGACGACCACCGGGGCGATCAGCCCCTCGACCGGCCGGACGCTGCCGGACCGCTACATCGAGGGCACCTGCCCGCTGTGCGGGTCCGACGGCGCGCGCGGCGACCAGTGCGACAACTGCGGCAACCAGCTCGACGCGGCCGACCTGATCAACCCGGTGTCGCGGATCAACGGCGAGCGCCCCGCGTTCCAGGAGACCGAGCACCTGTTCCTGGATCTGCCCGCGTTCACCGAGTCGCTCGGCAAGTGGCTGTCCACGCGCACCGACTGGCGGCCGAACGTGCTGCGGTTCGTGCGCAACCTCGTCGAGGACATGCGCCCCCGGGCGATCAGCCGCGATCTCGACTGGGGCGTGCCGATTCCGCTGGAGGGCTGGCGGGAGCAGTCGATGAAGCGGCTGTACGTCTGGTTCGACGCGGTGATCGGCTACTTCTCCGCCAGCGTCGAGTGGGCCCAGCGCATCGGCCAGCCCGATGCGTGGCAGCCGTGGTGGACCGACCCGTCCGCGCAGGCCTACTACTTCATGGGCAAGGACAACATCACCTTCCACGCCCAGATCTGGCCGGCGCTGCTCATGGGCCACAACGGCCAGGGCGACAAGGGCGGCCAGACCGGCCCGTACGGCGAGCTGAAGCTGCCGGACGAGATCGTCTCCAGCGAGTTCCTCACGATGAGCGGCTCGAAGTTCTCCACTTCGCGGGGAACGGTCATCTACGTGCGCGACTTCCTCCGCGAGTTCGGGCCGGACGCGCTGCGGTACTTCATCTCCGTGGCCGGCCCCGAGAACCAGGACACCGACTTCACCTGGGACGAGTTCGTCCGCCGGACGAACTTCGAGCTGGCCAACGAGTGGGGCAACCTGGTCAACCGGGCGATCTCGCTGGCGGCGAAGAACAACGGCGGCGTGCCCGCGCCGAACGCTCCGCGCGAGGAGGACGAGCAGCTGCGCCGGCAGTCCCGCGAGGCCTTCGACGCCGTGGGCGCGAACCTGCGCGGCTCGCGGTTCAAGAACGCCGCGCAGGAGGCGATGCGCGTGGTCAGCGCGGCGAACAAGTACCTGTCCGACCAGGAGCCGTGGAAGCTCGGCGACGACCCGGACCGCCGCGACTCGGTGCTGCACACCGCGTTGCAGGTGGTTGCGGACGCGAACGCGCTGCTGACGCCGTTCCTGCCGCACTCGGCGCAGAAGGTGCACGAACTGCTCGGCGGGACCGGCGTGTGGTCGGCCCAGCCGGAGCTGCACGAGGTATCCGACTCCGCTGACGGCTCGCAGTACCCGGTGATCATGGGCGAGTACGCGGCCGAGCAGGCGAGTTGGCAGCCGCAGGAAGTGCCGGTGGGGCGCCCGCTGAGCAAGCCGAAGCCCCTGTTCGGCAAGGTCGACCCGCAGCTGGCCGAGACCGGGCCGGAGTGGGCGCCGATCCCCGAGTGACGCTCGGCGGAGTGATCGACGCGTTCGCGGAGGCACCCCGCCCGGTCGTGGACCGGCGGTGGTGCCTCCGTCGCGCGTGGACGGTGGTGTTCGCGCACCACCGCTGATGTGGAGGGACGATGAGCAGCAAGCGGGAGCTGCCGCCGGTGCCCGAGTCGTTACCGGCGGCGGCGGTGGACGCGCACACCCACCTGGACGCCATCGGCGCGACGACGCCGGAGGGGGTGCGCGCGGCGGCCGACCGCGCCGAGCGGGCCGGCGTGGGCCGGCTGGTGACGGTCGCCGACGACATCGAGTCGGCACAGTGGACGGTGCGCGCGGCCGAGTGGGACGAGCGCGTCGTCGCCGCCGTCGCGCTGCACCCGACGCGCACCGAGAAGTTCGATGCGCAAGACCGCGCGGTGCTCACCGAGCTCGTCGAGCACCCGCGGGTCGTCGCGGTCGGGGAGACGGGGCTGGACTACTACTGGGACTACGCCTCGCCCGGTGCGCAGCAGGACGCCTTCCGCTGGCACATCGACCTCGCCAAGCGCTGCGGCAAGCCGCTGATGATCCACGACCGCGAGGCGCACGAGGACATCCTGCGCATCCTCGACGACGAAGGCGCTCCGGAAACCGTGGTGTTCCACTGCTTTTCGGGTGATGCCGAGGTCGCCCGGCGGTGCCTGGACGCGGGCTACGTGCTGTCGTTCGCGGGCACGGCGACGTTCCGCAACGCCAAGGGGGTGCGCGCGGCGGCGGAGATCGCGCCGGCGGAGCAGATGCTGGTGGAGACCGACGCGCCGTTCCTGGCGCCGCATCCCTACCGCGGGCGTCCGAACGAGCCGTACTGCGTGAATTACACCCTTCGGGACCTCGCCGAACTGCGCGCTCAGCCGCTGGAGGAACTCACAGTGGCGACCACGCGCACTGCCGAGCGGACGTTTTCGCTCGATCCCGTGTCCTGACCCCTGTTGCTGACCTCGCCGCGTGCCGTGCTAAGAGCGCGGTTTCACCGTCCGGCTTGCGGGTGACTGCGCACTTCGTACCGTCCGAAGTGGAAGCCGGATGAGGAGCCCGAAGCGGACACCGCCCCCGCTGCTCGTGCTGAGCGCGGCGGGCCGTGGTTGCCGCGGCCTCTGCCCGGACCCCGCGAGAGTCAGGACGGACATGCGCAACGACGGCGATGCGGCCGGTCCCTCCCGGAACACCGCCTCCCGGAACACCGCCTCGCAGAACACCGCCTCGCAGAACCCTGCTTTCCCCGAGTCCCGCGGCCGCGCGGTGCGCGCGTCCGGGCGCACCGCGCTGGCGGCGGTGTTCGCGCTCTGCGCCGGTGCGGTCGGCCCGGCGCTGGGCGCGCAGGCGAACCCCGGCGCCGCCGGGGGGACCGCTGCCGCCGAGAGGGCTGCGGAGCAGCGCAGCGCCGTGTGGGACCGGCTCGCCGAGTGCGAGGCCGGCGGCAACTGGCAGGCCAACACCGGCAACGGCTACTACGGCGGGCTGCAGTTCGACGCGAGCACGTGGCGCGCCTACAACGGTGACCGTTTCGCCGGATACGCCCACAACGCGACGCGGGAGCAGCAGATTTCAGTCGGTGAAGCGGTTCGCGCCGACCGCGGCGGCTACGGGGCGTGGCCCGCCTGCTCCCGGAAGTTGGGGCTGCCGCGATGACGTGACGGCGTTCGCGACGTATTCCGCGGTCGTTACCAGCGAATTTCGTTCGCGTTGGATGTTCGTGGCGCGTCCGCGCGCGCATCGCCCGCCCGGCATCAGGGATACCGCCGAACGGGTGGCGATCGCGAGCACTTTCCGGGCGAAATGTCACCGCGCGTGACGATCGAGGCGGCGAAGTTGGGTAATACGAGTCACATCGCGATGTTGGTGCCTTGGTTCGGCAGTGGAGATCACGCTAGAGTCTCGGCGCCATAACCCACGTCAACACCTGCCGTGGGACGGGTATCCGCTAGTCGCCGCCGGTGCACGTCGGGGAGTCGATCCATCGGATTGGCTGGAACGGCGCTCGGCTAGGGGAGTCGAGTACACAGCGAAGCACGAAAGGCCGTGTCGGATCGGGGCAGGAGTGGCGGCGTGCACCTCATCGGGGTGAGCGCAGCCCGTCGTGTCCTGCGAGCACGGCTTTTGCGCCTTCGGGAGGTAGCGACCCGGTGAACGATAGCGACGACCCCGGCAATCCCGCGCGCAGTGGTGCCGACCGGACGGCACCCGGGATACCGATGAACACGATTCCGCGCGGCGGCCGGCACGGTCGCGGCGCCGATGGTGCCGACCAGTGGCAGACCAGCCGGTTGGCGGGAACGATCGGGGACACCGCCGCGTGGCAGGCGCCGCGCAGCGCGGAGCGGACCTGGATCGACCCGAGCGAGGCGCAGTCCCGGCCCGCGGCGCGGCACGGCGCCGTGGGCGTGCTGGATCGCCCGCGCACCGCCGAAACCCCGGACTCGGCAACCCCGGACTCGGTGCTGTCCACGCAGGACATCCCCGCGATCGGGAGCTTCCCGGACACGATGGAGCGCGCGCTCCGCGACTTCCCGTCCGATGATTACCCGAGCATCCCGCCGGGCACCCTGGACATCACCCCGCAGGACGTCTACGAGGCCCTCGGCCCGGACGCCGACGACCTGCTGGCCACGGCCGACGTCGACGTGGACGAGATCATCCGGCTGATCAACGCCGAAACCACGGTGCTGCCCGCGGTGCCGCTGCCGGTGATCCCGGACGAGCCCGCGCGGACCCGGGCGCAGCCGCAGGCGCAGCCGGAAACCGACCAGGAGGAGGGCGAACAAGCGCTCACCACCTGGAAGCGGCGCTTCGTCAAGGGCGCGGTGGCCGCGGTCGTGCTGTCGCTGACCGGTGGCGGCGGTGCCGCCGCGGCGATGGACAAGTCCGTGACGCTCGACGTGGACGGCAAGGAGCTGTCCGTCAACACCTACGACTCGACGGTCGGCGAGGTCCTCGAGGAGGAGGGCATCAACGTCGGGCCGCACGACGCGCTGAGCCCGTCCCCGCAGGCCGAGGTCAACCACGGCGACACCATCACGCTCGACCGCGGCCGCCTGATGAAGGTGACCGTGGACGGTGAGCAGCGCGAGGAATGGGTCCGCTCGGTCACCGTCGGCCAGGCGCTGCGGCAGATGGGCGTGTCCCCGCAGGACGCGCAGGTCTCCGCCGACCTGAACCGGGCCGTTCCGCGCGACGGCATGAACGTCAACGTGCAGACCAGCAAGGACATCACGGTCGTCGACGGTTCCGGCGAGCCGCGTCCGGTCAGCACGCACGCGGTGACCGTCGAGGACCTGGTCCGCGAGCAGAACTTCGACCTGGGGCCGCAGGACGAAATCACGCCCGGCGGCGAGCAGAAGATCACCGATGGCACCGAGGTGCGCATCGACCGCACCAGCAGCTCGGTGATCAACGTGCGCCAGCCGGTCGAGCCGCCGGTGAAGGAGATCGTCGACGACTCCATGCTCAAGGGCGAGGAGCAGGTCGAGAACCCGGGCAAGGCCGGCGAGAAGATCCTGGTCACCCGCGTGACCGAGCGCAACGGTGACGAGGTCGGCCGGGAGACCATCAAGGAGAAGGTCGTCCAGCAGCCCCAGCCCCGCGTGGTCCGCGTCGGCGGCAAGGAACCGCCGAACAGCGGCGTGTGGGACAAGCTCGTGCAGTGCGAGGCCGGCGGCAACTGGCAGGCCGACACCGGCAACGGCTACTACGGCGGGTTGCAGTTCGACAAGTCCACCTGGAGCTCCTACGGCGGTGACCAGTACGCCGAGTACCCGCACCAGGCCAGCCGCGAGCAGCAGATCTCCGTCGCCGAGAAGGTGCGGGATTCGCGCGGCGGCTACGGCGCCTGGCCGTCCTGCTCGAGCCAGCTCGGCCTGGGCTGACCCGCGTTCGCGCCGCCGCGCCGGTCCCGCACCGGCGCGGCGGCGCTGCTTTCGGCCCGCGAGCGCGGCCTCGATCCGGAAAGGTCGCGGCTTCGGGCTGACGGGCGGTCCGGGCGGAGGTTTCCCGGCCCCGGCGGGGCGCGGACACGTCCGATCGCCTCCGCCCCGCCCGGTACATTGGTGCGAGTGGACCAGCAGGTGACGCTGCTCGGCCCGGCCGACGTGCGCCGGCTGGCCGCCGAGCTCGGGATCCGTCCGACCAAGAAGCTCGGGCAGAACTTCGTGCACGATGCCAACACGGTGCGGCGCATCGTCTCCGCCGCCGACGTGGGCGCAGAGGACGTGGTGCTCGAAGTGGGGCCGGGTCTGGGGTCGCTCACCCTGGGACTGCTGGAGGAGGTCCGCGCGGTCACGGTGGTCGAGGTCGACGCGGTGCTGGCGCAGCGGCTGCCGCGCACGGTCGCCGAGCACGCACCGGCGGCGAGCGACCGCCTGCGCACCGTGCAGGCGGACGCGTTGCGCGTGCGCGCCGCGGACTTCCCGGAGGAGCCGACCGCGCTGGTGGCGAACCTCCCGTACAACGTGGCCGTGCCGGTGGTGCTGCACCTGCTCGCGGAACTGCCGAGCGTGCGCACCGGGCTGGTGATGGTGCAGGCCGAGGTCGCCGAACGGCTCGCCGCCAGCCCGGGCGGGCGCGACTACGGCGTGCCGAGCGTGAAAGCCGCGTGGTTCGCCGAGGTGCGGCGCGCCGGTTCGGTTCCGCGCGGCGTGTTCTGGCCGATGCCGAACGTGGGTTCCGGGCTGGTGGCGTTCGAACGCGTCGATCCGCCGTCGCAGGCGCCGCGCGAGGAGGTCTTCCGCCTGGTCGACCAGGCATTCGCGCAGCGTCGGAAAACGCTGCGCGCGGCCCTGTCGTCGTGGGCCGGTTCGGCCGGGCGCGCCGAGGAGTTGCTGCGGGCGGCGGGCATCGACCCGGCCGCTCGCGGGGAGCGGCTGCGCGTGGGGGATTTCGCGCGCGTGGTGGAGTGCCTCCGCGGCTGAAGCCGTCCGTGCGCGCACCGTGAGCACTCGAACGCGCAGCAGCGCAAGCCCTGATCCGATTCCGTTACGTGGGCCATAACAGCTTGCGCCCGGGCGTGCCAGTAGGGTCTACTATTCGGGAAATCGCGAAGAACCCATCCTGAGCGGCCGAGAGACCTGGCTCGACGACGCCGCAGCAACCACCCGCACGGGCAGGTGCTAACGCCGGGACCGATGGAGTTGTGGTGTCCATTTTCCTTCCTGCCAGCTGGGCCGGTTCGACCGGCGGGTCCCTGCTCGTCGGGCTCGACGCTGTGGACCGTTCGCAGCGTTGCGTCCCCTCCCGGAGGCTGCTGACGCAACGGCGCGTCATCGATCACGGACGGCGCACCACGACCGCTTGTCCAACTGGGATGTGATCCCCCAGCCGTCCTCCTTCCCACTCCAGTCCCGGGCACCCGTGTGCCCGGGGCCGGTGCGAGCTGATCTGGAGCCGATCGTGATCACCGTTGAGAACCTGACGAAGACCTTCCCGCACAACGGGGAGACCGTGCGTGCCCTGGACAACGTGTCGCTCGAGGTGCCTGCGGGCAGCATCTGCGGCGTGGTGGGCTCCAGCGGCGCGGGCAAGTCCACGCTCGCTCGGTGCCTCGCGCTGCTGGAACGCCCCGAAAGCGGCGCCATCCGCATCGACGGGACCGACCTGCTGGCGTTGCAGGGACGCGACCTGCGCGCCGCTCGTCGGCAGATCGGCGTTGTGCCGCAAGGGGATTCGCTGCTGCGGCAGCGGACCGCGGCCGGCAACGTCGCCCTGCCGCTGGAGGCGGCCAAGGTGGACGCGTCGCAGCGGCGCAGCCGCGTCGCCGAACTGCTCGACCTCGTGGGCCTGTCGGACAAGGCCTCGGTCTACCCGGACCAGCTCTCCGGCGGGCAGCGGCAGCGGGTCGCGATCGCCCGCGCGCTGGCGGCGAAGCCGTCGGTGCTGCTGGCTGACGAGCCGACGTCCGCATTGGACCCGGGCACGACCGACTCGGTGCTGACCGTGCTCGACCGCGTCCGGTCCGAACTGGGCGTCACCGTGCTCGTGGTCACCCACGACATGGCGGTGGTGCGCCGCGTCGCCGATGACGTCGCCGTGCTCGAGCAGGGCAGCGTGGTCGAGGACGGCAGGGTGCTCGACCTCGTCACCGAACCGGGCAGTCGGATCGGCACGACGTTGCTGCCGGAGACCGACCAGGCCGACCACTTCGGCGCGGTCGGCGGGCGGCACGACGTCGTTGCCGAGGTGGTGCTGGTCGGGTTCGCCGCGGTGGGGGCGCTGCTGCCGGAGGCCTCGAGCCGGTTCGACGTGGGATTGGACATCCTCGGTGGCGGACTGACCCGCCTGGGAGACACCCCGGTGGCGAAGTTCCGGGTCGGGATCAGCGGTGAACGGTCCGAGTCCGCCCTGAAGTGGATGGTCGAGCGCGACGCGCACGTGCGTCGCAGCCCAGTGAGTGTTGACGGAGTTGCCGCGTGACTGATGTGACCCCCTGGGCCGAGGTTCTCGAACTCCTCGGCCCGGCGACGGTCGAAACCCTGTACATGGTGCTGGTAGCGACCCTGCTGGCAGTGCTCGGCGGGCTACCGCTCGGCGTGCTGCTGCACATGACTTCGCCGGTCGGGCTGAACCCGCGGCCGACGTTGTACAGGGTCGTCGGCGTGATCGTCGATGTGGTCCGCTCGGTGCCGTTCGTGGTGCTGCTGGTCGTGCTGGCGGCGTTCACGCGAGTGCTGATCGGCACGTCGATCGGCAGTACGGCGGTGATCGTGCCGTTGACGATCGGTGCCGTACCGTTCTTCGCGCGGTTGACGCAGAACGCGCTGCGCGAAGTGAACTTCACCGTGGTGGAGGCGGCGGTGACGACCGGGGCGAGCCGGCTGCGCATCGTGTGGACGGTGCTGCTCGGCGAGGCCCGGGCCGCGCTGGTCGGCGCGGTGGGCGTCACCGCCGTGGCACTGATCGGCTACGCCGCCATGGCCGGTGTGATCGGCGGCGGTGGTCTGGGGGCGACCGCGATCCAGGACGGCTACCAGGGTTACGACGACCGGATCCTCTACAGCTCGGTCGTGGTGCTGGGGGGCTTGGCCTTCGCCATGCAGTTGACCACCGACGCGGTCGCCAAGATCGTCGACCGGCGCCGCAGCGCCAGCGCGTGAACCGCAGGCGCCGGTGCCGCGCCGCGCGCTCCGAACCGCGCGGCGCCGGTCGGTGAGTTGTTTTCCGCAATCCCCCGACGCTTCCGGTCGGGGAGGGCAGCGCACGTCCGACACCGCGCGGGCGGGCGTGCCCGATTCTGTCCAGAAAGGACTGATCATGCGTACGCGTTTCGCCGTGTTGCTGGTTGCCGCCGTGTTCGCGCTGGCGGCCTGCGGCGGGGGTCGGACTCCGGCGCAGGAGGACCCGCAGGCACCGCTGAAGATCGGCGCGAGCTCCACCCCGCACGCCGAGATCCTCGAGTTCGTCGAGGACGAGCTCGCCGAGGACGCCGGCCTCGAGTTCGAGATCGAGCAGTTCGACGATTACAACCGCCCGAACGACGCGCTGCAGCACGGCGAGCTCGACGCGAACTACTACCAGCACAGGCCGTTCCTGGAGAAGTACGAGGGCGAGCGCGGCGGCGAGTTCGCCTGGGTCACCGACGTGCACAGCGAGCCGCTCGGCGTGCACTCGGAGAAGGTCGACGACCTGCAGGACCTCGGCCGGGGCGCGACCGTCACGCTGCCGAACGACCCGGCGAACCAGGCCCGCGCGCTGAAGCTGCTGCAGGCCGAGGGCGTGCTCCAGCTCAAACCGGACGCCGGGCAGGGGGCCGGTGTCCGCGACGTCGCGGAGAACCCGAAGAACCTCGAGCTGAAGCCCCTGGCCGCCGACCAGCTGCCGCGCTCGACCGCGGACGCCGGAGCGGCCGTGGTCAACGGCAACTACGCGATCAAGGCCAACTTGAACGATCCGATCGCGGTGGAGGACGTGGCCAACGACCCGTACGTCAACGGGTTGGTCAGCACCCCGCGGATGCAGGACGACCCGCGCGTGCGCAAGCTCGCCGAGCTGCTGACCTCGCAGCAGGTCGCCGACTTCATCAACGACGAGTGGGGCGCGGCGGTCGAACCGGCCGCGTGATCGCGGGAGCGGGAACTCCGGGCCGGGTGCGCACCGCGCGTCGCCGGCCCTCCCGCGCCGCGCCGTGCCCAGGCGAGTCGACCCCGCCCCGGGGAAGACACGTACGCTTTGAGTGTGCTCTCCGTGGTTCCGACGCCGATCACCGTCCGCGTGCCAGCGAAAGTGAACCTGCACCTGGCCGCGGGAGACGCGCGCCCGGACGGCTACCACGAACTGGTGACCGTCTTCCAGGCGCTCTCCCTGATCGACCAGGTCACCGTGGTGGCCTCCGAGCAGTCCGGCATCGAGGTGCACGGGGAGGGCGCCGACGTGGTGCCCGCGGACGCGGACAACCTCGCCTGGCAGGCAGTGCGGGTCGTGGCCGAACGCGCCGGACGGGATCCGGACGATCCGGGCGTGCGGCTGTCCGTGCACAAGGGCATCCCGGTCGCCGGGGGCATGGCCGGCGGCAGCGCCGACGCGGCGGCGGCGCTGCTGGCGCTGAACCAGCTGTGGCGGCTCGAACTGGGCCGCGACGAACTGTCCGACCTCGCCGCACCGCTCGGCAGCGACGTGCCGTTCGCCCTGCACGGCGGCACCGCGCTCGGCACCGGCCGCGGCGAACGGCTCGTGCCCGTGCTGGCGCGGCACCCGTTCCACTGGGTCATCGCCCTGGACGACGAGGGCATGAGCACCCCCGAGGTGTACGGCGAACTGGACCGGCTGCGGGCGGAGAGCAAACCGCACCGGGTCGGCGACGTGGAACCGCTGCTGGAGGCGCTGGCTTCGGGCGACCCGCGGCAGCTCGCACTGCTGCTGGGCAACGACCTGCAGTCGGCGGCTGTGTCGTTGCGACCCGGCCTGCGGCGCACGCTGCGCGCCGGGGTCCAGTCGGGAGCTCTCGCGGGGATCGTGTCCGGTTCCGGTCCCAGCTGCGCCTTCCTCTGCCTGGACGGGGACGAGGCGGTCCGCGTGGCCGCCGAGCTCTCCGGCGCCGGCGTGTGCCGCACCGTGCGTGTGGCGCAAGGCCCCGTGCCCGGGGCGCGGATCGTCACCGAGGAGCACACCGACCGGCCGACACCCCCGCAAGTGCACGCGTGAGCCGTCCCACCACCCGACCGGAACGAGTGCGGGATGCTGTGGCGGGCAGGGTGGCGTTGTGCCGGGGCGGGCCCGTGCGGACGCCTGCGACGCTGCGCGAAACCGCAGGTGGGCCGGATTGTCACGGGGTGCGCCGCGCGCCGAAGCGCGGGCGTGCCCACCGGAACGCGAAGTCGATGGAGCGGTTGAACCCCCGATGGTGAATATCGTCAATCTGGAGGCGGTGCACAAGAGCTACGGCGTGCGCCCGCTGCTCGACGGCGTCTCGCTCGGCGTGAGCTCCGGCGACCGCATCGGGGTCGTGGGACTCAACGGCGGCGGCAAGACGACGCTGCTCGAAGTGCTGTCCCGGCTCGAAGAGCCCGACGAGGGACGCGTCAGCCACGCCCGCGACCTGCGCACGGCCGTGGTCACGCAGCGCACCGAACTGCCCGCCGGGGCGACGGTGCGCGACGTGGTCCTCAAACCGCAGGGCTACACGGCCGAGCACGAGTGGGCCGCGGACGCCAACGTCCGTTCCGTGCTCGGCGGCCTCGGCATCACCCGCCTCGGGTTGGAAACCGCCGTGGACAACCTCTCCGGTGGTGAGCGGCGGCGCGTGGCGCTCGCCGCCGCGCTCGTGGCCGACCTCGACCTGATCGTGCTCGACGAGCCCACCAACCACCTCGACGTGGAAGGCGTGCGGTGGCTCGCCGAGCACCTGCTCAACCGGCGCATGTCGCTGATCGTCGTCACCCACGACCGCTGGTTCCTGGACACCGTCTGCAACCGCACGTGGGAGGTCGTCGACGGCCGCGTCGAGCAGTACGAGGGCGGCTACGCCGACTGGGTCTACGCCCGCGCGGAACGCGCCCGACTGGCCCAGCAGGCCGAGGAGAAGCGCCGCAACCTCGCGCGCAAGGAGCTGGCCTGGTTGCAGCGCGGCGCCAAGGCCCGCACGACGAAACCGAAGTTCCGCGTCGAGGCGGCCGAAGCGCTCATCGCCGACGTCCCCGAGCCGCGCGACACGGTGGAACTGGTCGCCTTCGCCAAGCAGCGGCTCGGCAAGACGGTGGTGGAACTGGAGAACGTCGACCTGCGGCTGGACGACCGCGCGCTGCTGCAGGACGTGACCTGGCGGCTCGGCCCGGGCGACCGGATCGGCCTCGTCGGCGTCAACGGGTCCGGCAAGACCACGCTGCTCGACCTGATCGCCGGGGCGCGCGAACCGGACGCGGGCCGGCGCGTCCAGGGCAAGACGGTGCGGCCGGCCCACCTGACCCAGGAACTGCACGACCTGCCCGAGCATTGGCGCGTGCTCGAAGCGATCGAGAAGGTGGCCACCAGCGTCCGGCTCGGCAAGTACGAACTGTCCGCCTCGCAGTTGGCCGAGCGGTTCGGCTTCGGCAAGGGCCGGCAGTGGACCCGGGTGCAGGACCTCTCCGGCGGGGAGCGGCGGCGGCTGCAGCTGGCGCGGCTGCTCATGGACGAGCCGAACGTGCTCGTGCTCGACGAGCCGACCAACGACCTGGACATCGACACGCTGCAGCAGCTCGAGGACCTGCTGGACGGCTGGGCTGGCACGCTCGTCGTCGTCTCGCACGACCGCTACCTGGTCGAGCGGGTCTGCGACAGCGTGCACGCGTTGTTCGGCGACGGCACGATCACCCACCTGCCCGGCGGCATCGACGAGTACCTGCAGCGGCGGGAGTCGCTGCTCACGGAGGACAACAGCATCGGGCGGCAGGCCCGCGACGGCGCCGGCCGGAACAGTGCCGCCCAAGACGGGGCCGCCCAGGACGGGGCTGCTCAGAACGGGGGCACCGCGGGTTCGGCAGGCGGCGGGCTGGGCGGTGCCGAGGCGCACGCCGCGCGCAAGGAGCTCGGCCGCCTCGAGCGGCAGCTGGACAAGCTCGACAAGCAGCAGCAGCAGCTGCACGAGGAGCTCGCCGCGGCCGCCACCGATCCGGATCGCCTGTCGGAGCTGGAGTCCAAGCGGCGTGACCTGCAAGAGCGAAAGGACGAGGTCGAGGGGCGCTGGCTCGAGCTGGCCGACCAGCTGGGGTGAAACGCCCTCGGGGTGCCCTGCGTGCGTGGTTCCACCCCGGTTGCGCCGCCCGGGATCCGCCGACGCGGTGATCCGCGGGGCTGTGCAGGGCGTCACAGCGGCCGTAAGCTGCCGGACATGAGCAGGTTCGTGGACACGCTGGTCGCCGCGGCGCGGGAGAACACGGACGCGGGCGACGGCACGGCCCGCGGGCTGGTCACGGGCGAGCCGGACGAGCCGGTCCGCCGCAGCTGGGGCGAGGTGCACGACCGCGCCCGCGGCATGGCCACCGCGCTGCGCGGCACCGTCGGCTCCGGCGACGCGGTCGCGGTGCTCGCGGCCGACCCCGCCCTGATCGCCTGCGCCGTGCAGGCGGTGTGGCTCAGCGGCGGCAGCGTCACCATGCTGCACCAGCCCACCGCGCGCACCGACCTGGGCCAGTGGGCCGAGGACACGCTCCGCGTGCTGCGCATGATCGGTGCTCGCGTGGTGCTGCTCGGCCCGCCGTTCGACGAGCTCGGCGACGTGCTCACCGACAACGGCATCGCCTTCCAGCGGCTCGGCGAGCTCGTCGAGACGCCGGCGGACCCCGAACTCGCCCCGGTCGACACGACCGAGGACGCCGTCGCGCTGCTGCAACTGACCAGCGGTTCCACCGCCGAGCCGAAGGCGGTGCGCATCACCCACGGCAACCTCGACGCGAACCTGCGCGCGATCACCGCGGCCGGCGAGCTCGACCCCGCGCACGACGTGGTCGTCTCCTGGCTGCCGCTGTTCCACGACATGGGCATGGTCGGCTGCCTGGCGGTGCCGATGGCGCTGGGCATGGAGACCGTCAAGGTCACCCCGGTCGACTTCATCGCCCGGCCGCTGCTGTGGCCGGAGCTGATCACGCGCTACCGCGGCACCGTCACGGCCGCGCCGAACTTCGCCTACGCCATCACCGGGCGCCGCATGGCGCGGGCCGAGGAGGGCGATTTCGACCTCTCCTCGATGCGGTTCACGCTCAACGGCGCCGAGCCGATCGACCCGTCCGCGGTGCGCGCGTTCACCGAGGCGGGCGCGCCGTTCGGACTGCCCCCGGACTGCATGGTGGCCGCGTTCGGCTTGGCCGAGGCGACGTTGGCGGTGTCCTTCGCCCCGCTGCACCGGGGGCTGGAGGTGGACGCGGTGGACGCGGACGCGTTGGAACGCGAGGGCCGCGCCGTTCCCACGTCCGCCGGGGGCTCGGAGGTGCGGCACTTCGTCCTGCTCGGCGAGCCGCTTCCCGGGTTGGAAGTGGAGGTCGTCGACGACGCGGGCACGCGGCTGGGCGAGCGGGAGGTCGGGCGGCTGCGCGTGCGCGGCGGGGCGGTCAGCCCCGGTTACGTGACCGTCGACGGGTTCGCTCCCACGCAGGACGTCGAGGGTTGGTTGGACACCGGCGACGAGGGCTACCTGGTGGATGGCCAGGTGGTCATCTGCGGACGCCGCAAGGACGTGATCATCATGGGCGGCCGCAACATCTACCCGGTGGACATCGAACGCGCCGCCTGCGAGGTCTCGGGGGTGCGCGCGGGCAACGCGGCCGCGGTGCGGCTGGACGCGGGCAGCAGGCGGGAACGCTTCGCCGTGGTCGTCGAATCCGCCTCGGCCGGTGCGGAGGAGGCCGAGGGCGAGCTGCGCAAGCAGGTCGCGGCCCGCGTGGTGGACGCGGTCGGGCTGCGGCCGTCGGCCGTGGTGGTGCTGCCCGCCGGCGGCCTGCCGAAAACCCCGTCCGGCAAGCTCAAGCGGGCTGCGACGGTGGCGCTGGTGCCGCAGGAGGCTGCGGCGCGGCGGGCGTGAGCGGTGGTGCCGCACGCGATCGGGGAGCGCGCACGCGGGTAGCGGTGGGGATGGTGTCCTCGCCCGTGGCGCGGCCTCCGCGGCCGCGCGAGTCGGCGGGGACTACGCGCAAGCCGCGGAGCGGTCGACTTCGCTCCTCGAGACCGTGACGTCGTGATCCTCGAAGTCCGCGATGAGCTTCAGCGTGGCGCCGAGGGCGGTGATGTAGCGCCGGATCGTGCCGAGCTCGAGGTGAGCTGGATCGCCGTTCTCGAGCTTGCTCACACGTGCCTGGCTGATTCCCATTCGTTCGGCGATTTCAGCCTGGCTCACGTGCCTCGTTTCGCGCAGTTGGGCCAGGCGGTCGCCCAGGACGTAGGCTTGGGTCAGCGTTGCGGCGTGCTCGCGGGCGGTTTCGACATCCCGGCCACGGGCTCGATCCTGAGCTTCCTTGTCCTGCTTGACGTCTTTCCACGAACGTCCCACGGTTCAGCCCTCCCTCTGCTCGGCCAGGTGTTCGTCGAAGCGTTGATCGGCTACGGGGATGTTGGCTTCGTACCAGCCTCTCCAGTTACCGGCTTTGTCACCTGCAACCAAGACCAGTGCGCAGCGTTGTGGATCGAATGTGGACCCGTGCGTTATGGCGTGCAAGTGCCCGCGCAGCGGCGTGGCGCCGAGGGCGGTGATGTAGCGCCGGATCGTGCCGAGCTCGAGGTGGGCTGGATCGGCCGTTCTCGAGCTCTCCCCGGCGGGCCTCAGTGGAAGCGGTTCTGGGCCGCCTCGAGGCCCTCGGAGACGAGCGCTTCGACGGCGTCGGCGCACTGGTCGACGAAGTAGCCGAGCTCCCTGCGCTCGGTGGTGGAGAAGTCGCGCAGCACGTAGTCGGCCGGGTCCATGCGCCCGCTCGGCCGGTCGACGCCGAACCGCACGCGCAGGTAGTCGCGGGTGCCGAGCGATTTGCTCACCGAACGCAGCCCGTTGTGCCCGTTCTCGCCGCCGCCCTGCTTGAGCCGGACGGTGCCGAACGGCAGGTCCAGTTCGTCGTGGATCACCGCGATCGACGTCGGCTCGATCTTGAAGAACTTCGCCACGGCCGAGACGGGGCCGCCGGAGAGGTTCATCAGCGACCGCGACTTGGCCAGCAGTGCGCGGGTGGAGCCCAGGTGACCTTCGGCGAGTTCGGCGCCGCTGCGGTGCGCCCGGAACTTCTCGCTCATGCGCTCGGCCAGCTCGTCGGCGACGAGGAATCCGATGTTGTGCCGATTGCCGGCGTAGCGCGGGCCAGGGTTGCCCAGTCCGACGACCAGGCGGGGGGGACCGGTCACGAGGTGCACTCCACGGGCTGCTGCGGCGAACGTTGAGCGGGGTGCGGCGCCGCCCGCGCGGCGGCGCCGCACCGGCTTATCAGGACTCGGCGGACTCGCCTTCCTCGGAGCTCTCCTCGGAGCCGGCCTCGGCGGTCTCCTCGATGCCTTCCTCGGCGGTCAGCTCGGCCTCGGTCGGGGCCTCGGTGACGTTGACGACCAGCGCCTCCGGAGCGCTCTGCAGCTCGACGCCGCTCGGCAGCGGCACGTCGGCCGCGGTGATCTGCGTACCGGCCTCGGCCCCCTCGGTGGAGACCTCGAGCTGCTCGGGGATGTGCAGCGCCTCGGCGGAGACCTCGATCGCGGTGATCTCCTGGTTCACCAGGGTTCCCGCGGCGGCCTCGCCGGCGACCGCGACCGGGACCTCGACGGTGACCTTCTCGCCGCGCCTGATCACGAGCAGGTCGACGTGCTCGATGTAGGACTTGATCGGGTGCGCGCTGACCGTCTTGGTCAGCGCCAGCTCGGTGCCGCCGCCGGCGACGTCCAGGCGCAGGACGGCGTTCTGACCGTTCTCCCGGAGCGCGCGGGCGAACTCGACGGACGGCAGCGACAGGTGCTTCGGGTCGGTGCCGTGCCCGTAGAGCACGGCGGGGATCTTGCCGGCGCGGCGGGTGCGGCGGGCGGCACCCTTGCCGAACTCGGTGCGCTGTTCGGCGGGCAGGCGGACCTCGGACACGGCGGTACTCCTCAGGACGTCGGTGAACGTTGGGGCGGCCTGCGGCGGCGGGGCGCGCAACGAGCGAGCACGACGCGGGGACCACCAGGTCCGTGCCAACCGCGGGTGGCACCGCGGCACGGACGAGCGGTGGCGACGTGGCGGAGCGGTGCCGACCGCTGCGGACGTCGCCCGCGTCACCGCGCCGATCACGCCAGGCACAGCGCCCGACCTCGCCGAGGCAACCCGCACAGTGTAAAGGTTGCCGGTCGCGGTACTCGCGCGCGGGTCCGCGAGGCCCCTCCTCCCGGCAGGCGGCCGCGCAGCAGGAACCCGCGGGCACGCGACAGGAGGGGGTCCCCGCCTTCCGGGACGGGCAGAAAGTCAAGTTTTGGTCGCGCGTCCGGGTCAGCGCCGCGCGCGGCTACTACGTTGCCCGCCATGGCAGATGCGAAGGCTGAACAGAACCCCGGACCCGGCAGCGGGCCGGAGCCGCCCGCGGGCGGACTCGCGCGGGCGAAGCAGATCGGACCGGGACTCGTGGCCGCGGCCACCGGGGTGGGAGCCGGGGACCTGGTCGCGAACATGATCGCCGGATCGCGCTTCGGCTACGCGCTGCTGTGGGCCGTGGTGCTCGGCGCCGTGTTCAAACTCGCGCTGGCCGAGGCGGTCGCGCGCTGGCACATGGGCTCCGGCCGGACGATGCTCGCCGGATGGCGCACCCTCGGCCGCTGGGCGGTGACGTTCTTCGGCGTCTACATCGTCATCTGGGGCGTGATCTACGGCGCCACGGCCATGTCCGCCTCCGCGCTGCCGCTCAACGCGCTGGTGCCGGGGCTTCCGGTGTCCGCGTGGGCCGTGCTGTGCGGCCTGCTCGGGCTGGTGCTCGTGTGGTTCGGCCGGTACCGCCTGGTCGAGCGCCTGATCACCGTGCTCGTCGGCGTGATGTTCGTGACCGTCGTCGGCGCGGCCGTGCTCACCGCACCGCACCTGTCCGGCCTGGCCTCCGGGCTCGTGCCGCGCGTCCCGCCGGGTTCGGTGGCCTACGTGCTCGGTCTCATGGGCGGTGTCGGCGGCACGATCACCATGGCGGCCTACGGGTACTGGACGCTGGCCAAGGGGTGGGCCGCGCCCAAGTGGATCCCGTTCATGCGTCTGGACAACGCCGTCGGCTACGTCACCACCGGCATCTTCTCCGTGGCGATGCTCGTCGTCGGTGCCGAGCTGATGCTCGGCCAGGGCATCACCGACAGCGACGAGGGGCTGCTCGTGCTGGGCGAAACGCTCGGCGCGGAGTACGGGCAGTGGGCGCGGGTGATCTTCCTCGTCGGGTTCTTCGCCGTGTCCTTCAGCTCGCTGATCGGCGTGTGGAACGGCGTGAGCATGCTGTTCGCCGACTGGTGGCGGACGTGGCGGATGCCGCGGGAGGCGCCGCAGGAAACGACGCAGGAGTACAGCGCCAAGGCGGGCACGCGCAGCTGGCCGTTCCGGTTGTACGTGCTGTGGCTGACCTTCCCGCCGATGCTGCTGCTGTTGTGGGGCAAACCGTTCCAGCTGGTCATCATCTACGGCGTGCTCGGCGCGCTGTTCATGCCGTTCTTGGCGGGGACGCTGCTGTGGCTGCTGAACAAACCCGTGCACATGCCCGCGGCGCACCGCTCGCGGTGGTTGTCCAACACGATGCTGGTGCTGTGCGTGGTGCTGTTCGTGCTCGTCGGCGTCATCCAGATCATCGAGCAGTTCACGTAGCGAGCGCGGGTGGCTCGTGGAAAACCACTGGTCACCCGTGCAGGGCGAGGTAGGGCGCCACGACGAGCAGGGCGAGGACCAGGGCGTGCTTGAGCACGCGGGTGGGCAGCTTCCGCGCCACCACCCAGCCGATGAGCACGCCCGCGAGTTCGGGGACACCGACGAGCGCGGCCAGTCCCCAGTCGATCCCGCCGTGCGCGAGGTAGCCGACCGAGCCCGCCGTGGCGATCACGATGGACTGCGCCTGGGCCGCGGCCAGCGCGGAGAGCACGGGTACGGAGGCGGCGATGAGCAGCGGCACGGCCAGCATGGGGCCGCCGATGCCGAGGACGCCGCTCGCCACCGACACGCCGAGGCCCAGCGCCAGCACGCTCGGTGTCGCAGGCGGGCGGGTGCTGCCGCCGTCGGGCGTCCCGCCATCGGGCGCCCTGCGGTCGCGGTAGCGGACCAGCGCGGCCACGAGCACGAGGAGCACGGCCAGCAGCACCCCGAAGGCGCGGGCGGACACGAGCGTGTTCAGCTGCACGCCGAGGGGTGTGCCCACCACCGCGGTGGCGGCGATCAGGCCGGCGAGCCGCAGTGTCGCCGGTTCGCGCAGTTCACCGGAACGCGCGTAGGCGCCGGTGGCGAGCAGGCCGGTGGCGACGTGCGTGACGATCGCCGTGCCCGCCACCACCGTGGGCGAGAGGTCGGTCAGCGCGAACAGTCCGATCGTGGGCAGCACTCCGCCCGGGCCGAGCGCCGTGATGCCGATGCCGCCGGCGAGCCCGAGCAGGGCCAGCGCCGCGAGGACGGGCAGTTCCAGCCCGGCGATCTCCCACCCGGCCATCTCCAGCCCAGCCATCTCCGCTCCGCGAGGGTGCCTCGGTTCCGTTGCCGGAGGGAGAGGCTACCTGCGCGGTGCGGCGGGCCAGTATCAGGCGGGAACGGCCCGGCACAGCACGAGGGCCTGGCCCGCGCCCTGCGAGGTGCGGACCAGGCCCTCGTGCTCGGAGCACGCGCACGCCTCACGCGTCGCCGTCGAAGAGGCTCGTCACCGAGCCGTCCTCGAAGACCTCCTGGATCGTGCGGGCCAGCAGCGGAGCGATCGACAGCACGGTCAGCGTGTCGAACTTCTTCTCCTCGGGGATCGGCAGCGTGTTCGTCACCACTACCTCGCGCGCACCGCAGCTGGACAGCCGTTCCGTGGCCGGCCCGGACAGCACCGGGTGCGTGGAGGCGATGATGACGTCCTTGGCCCCGCTCTCCAGCAGCTGCTTGGTGGCCTTGGTGATGGTGCCGCCGGTGTCGATCATGTCGTCGACCACCACGCACAGCCGGTTCTCCACGTCGCCGACCACGCGGTTGGCGACGACCTCGTTCGGCCTGAGCGGATCGCGCGTTTTGTGGATGAACGCCAGCGGCGTGCCGCCGAGGTCGTCGGCCCACTTCTCCGCGACGCGCACGCGGCCCGAATCCGGGGAGACGACGGTGATCCGCTCGTCCGGGTAAGTCTCGCGGATGTAGTTCGCCAGCAGCTTCTGCGCGAACATGTGGTCCACCGGGCCGTCGAAGAAGCCCTGGATCTGGTCGGTGTGCAGATCGACGGTGACCAGGCGGTCGGCACCGGCGGTCTTGAACAGGTCAGCCATCAGGCGCGCCGAGATCGGCTCGCGGCCCTTGTGCTTCTTGTCCTGGCGGGCGTAGCCGTAGAACGGCATGACCACGGTGATGCGCTTGGCACTACCGCGCTTGAGCGCGTCCACCATGATCAGCTGTTCCATGATGGCGTCGTTGAGCGGGTGCGTGTGCGACTGGATCACGAACGCGTCGCAGCCGCGCACGGACTCGTCGTAGCGGACGAAGATCTCGCCGTTGGCGAACTGGTAGGCAGCCTGGGGCGTGACCGTCACGTCGAGCTGCTTGGCCACCTCCTCGGCCAGCTCCGGGTGGCTGCTCCCGGAGAAGAGCTTGAGGCTCTTCTTGGGTGTCGCGGACATGGCACTCACGGTCATCGTCCCTCCCCGTTGACGTGCGTCATTGCCGTCACTCGTCGGATTGGTGGATGGTTTCTGCATTGCCCAGGGCCCGTTGTGCGGCCTGGTCGGCGGCGGTGCCCGGGCGGCGCTTGGCCACCCAGCCTTCGATGTTGCGTTGCCTCCCGCGCGCCACCGCCATGGCGCCCGGGGGGACGTCCTCCGTGATCACCGAGCCGGCGGCGGTGTAGGAACCGTCGCCGATCTCGACCGGTGCGACGAACATGTTGTCGGCACCGGTGCGGGCGTGGGAGCCGACCACGGTCCGGTTCTTGTTCACCCCGTCGTAGTTGACGAAGACGGTGGCAGCCCCGATGTTGCTGTGTTCGCCGATGGTGGCATCACCGACGTAGCTCAGGTGCGGGACCTTCGTCGCGGTGCCGATGTCGGCGTTCTTCGTCTCCACGAACGAGCCCGCTTTCGCCCGCGCGTGCAGTTGCGTGCCCGAGCGCAGGTAGGCGAAGGGACCGGCCTGGGCTTCCGGGCCGACCTCGGCCCGCTCGCCGTGCGAGCGCACGACCGAGGCGTCCGCGTGCACGGTGCAGGCGGTGAGCGTGGTGTCCGGGCCGATGGTGGCGCCTTCGCCGACGGTGGTGCCGGCGCGCAGCTGCACCCCCGGTTCGAGCAGGACGTCGCGGTCGAGCACGACATCGCAGTCCAGCCACACGCTGGAGGGGTCGGTGACGGTGACGCCGCTGCGCATCCAGGACTCGACGAGGCGGCGGTTCAGTTCCGCGCCGAGGTTCGCCAGCTGGACGCGGTCGTTGACGCCCTCCACCAGCCACGGGTCGGAGCAGACCAGCGCGCCGACGCGGCGGCCCGCGCCGCGGGCGATCGCCAGCACGTCGGTGAGGTACCACTCGCCCTGGGCGTTGTCGGTGGACAGCCGTGCCAGCGCGTCGCGCAGGACGGACGCGTCGAAGGCGTACACGCCGGAGTTGATCTCGGTGATCTCCGCCTGCGCGTCGGTGGCGTCCTTCTGCTCGACGATGCCGGTGACGACGCCGTGCGCGTCGCGCAGCAGGCGGCCGTAGCCCGTGGGTTCGGCGACGACGGCCGAGAGCACGGTGACCGCGTTGCCGGAGTCGCGGTGTTCCTCGAGCAGGCCGCGCATGGTCGTGCTGTCCAACAGCGGCACGTCGCCGTAGGTCACCAGGACGGTGCCGGACGTCTCGTCGAGCGCGTCGAGGCCGCGGGCGACGGCGTGCCCGGTGCCGAGCTGCTGCTGCTGCACCGCCGTGCTGATCGGGCGGTCGAGCGAGGTGGACAGCTCGTCCAGGTGCGGAGTCACCGCGTCGCGGCCGTGGCCGACGACCACGGCGAGCTCGCGCGGGTCGATGCCCGCGGCAGCGCGGACGGAGTGCTCCACGAGGGGGCGGCCGGCCAGGCGGTGCAGCACTTTCGGCGTCGCGGAGCGCATTCGCGTGCCTTCCCCCGCTGCGAGCACGATGGCCTGCACGGAATCCGACGAATCGGATCCGGCGGAACCGTCGGGGGAAGCGGGCTGGGCGGCTTCGCCCTCGAGCATCGGCGCTCTCCCTTGGTCTCTCGAGACTGCCTTGGCGGCACCAGGCCCGAGCTCGCCGCGATGTCGACCCCGCGATGTCGACCCGTGGTATCGACACCGTGATCGTCGACGCACCGGCGATCGCGTGCCTTCCCGGGCGCGTGCCAACGCCCGCGCAGCGACCGCGCGGTCACCCGGTCGTTGCCACCAAGTGGGTGAAGGGTAACCGGGATGCGCGGCCGCGGATCGCACGGGCCCTCCACGCTCCGAGGGCGTGCGATTGCCGTGGTGCCGACTCGACGATACCTGCTCAGCCTCCTCGCGCGGTTGTGCCGCGAGGGGTTCGAGCTGCGGTTTCCAGCTCGCGATCCGCAGCGGGGCGGCAGCACCGGCGCCGCGCCGCCGGACCGCGCTCCGCCCGCGCTCCGGCCGCGCAGGCCGCGGGCGCGCCCGCCACCGGTCGCGCGCGGCGGGAGGTGTCGCGAATCCCACTGTCCGCCCGCCGGGTGGTGCCCGCGGAGTCCGGAATCCGCCGCTCGAGCCCGGGCCGCCGGCAACAGCGCGGGCCACTGGCAACAGCGCGGGCCGCCGGCAACAGCGCGGGGCGGATCAGGTGAGCGGATCCGGTGGGATCCAGCGGTGCTGCCCGTCCAGCCGGCCGGTCTCCGCGGCCGGTTCGCAGACGTGCACGCCGTTGCCGCCCGCGCGCTTGGCCCGGTACATGGCTTCGTCGGCGCGCGCGAGCGTGCGCACCGGCGATTCCTCGGGGCGGGCGGAGACGGCCCCGATGGACAGCGTCACCCCCCGCGCGACTCCGGCGGGCAGTCGGCCCACCGCGTGGACGGTGCGCCGCAGCGCCGATTCCGCGGCATCGAGCGCGACCCCCGGAAGGAGGATGACGAACTCGTCCCCGCCGTAGCGCGCGACGAAGTCGTCCGCGCGCAGCGTGTTCCGCAGCGTGTCGGCGATGGCGCGCAGCGCGTCGTCGCCCTCGGCGTGCGAGGAGCGGTCGTTGACCTCCTTGAACCCGTCCAGGTCCACCAGCGCCACCACCAGCGGCTGCGCGGTGGGGCAGGCGTGCAGCTGCTCGAGGCGCTCGTCGAGAGCGCGCCGGTTGTTCAGCCCGGTCAGCGAGTCCTGCAGGGCCTGGCGCGTGATCGCGTCGTGCTTGTTGCTCAGCCGCGCGTTCTCCAGCCGCGTCAGCAGCGTGGACACCCGGGCCTGGCGCATCGCCCACAGCTCGTTCTCCAGCTCGGCGGCGTAACTGCGCAGCGCGGAGTCCGTCGCATCGGATGCGGGGGCGGTCAGCCACGTGTACTCGCGGGTGAGCGCGAGCCCCAGGGTGGGATCGGAAGCGTCCGCGGTCAGCTCGCCGCGCACCCGGGCCAGCAGCTCGCCCGCCTCGTCCTCGCGGCCGGCGCGCACGAGGCAGCGGGACAGCGCGATCGTGGTGGTGATCCTCTCCCGCGGGTGGATCGCGCGCTCCGGCTCGAGCAGCCCCCGCAGCCGGGAGATGTGCTCGGCAGCGGGCCGGGCCAGGGCGTGCGCGGCACCGAGGGGCGGCATCTGCTCCGCCGCCGGCCGCTCCGCCAGCCGCGGGAACAGCGACTCGTGCCACGGCCCTTCGGCGGCGTCCGCGATGGCCGCGGCGGTGTTGAAGCGGCGTTCGGCCTCCTCGGAGTGGCCGACCCGTTCGAGCCGCAGTCCCCACCCGAGCAGCATGCGGCACCGGTTGATCAGGTGCACCGCGATCTCGTGCGGGCCGCCGCCTTCGCGGATGCGCTGGTGCGCCCGCGACATGACCTCGTCGGCCATCTCGTAGACGCCGAGCTGGGTGAGCACCAGCCCCAGGTCCACCAGGGCGGTGGCGAGCACCCGCTCCCAGGAGCGCAGCCCGAGGACGTGGTCCGGGGCGGGGTCCTCGTCGAGCATGGCCAGCCCGCGGGCGACTTCGGTCAGCGCGCTGTCCTCGGCCCCGGTCAGCAGGGCGCGGTGGCCGCGCAGGGCGTGGCTGTCGGCCTGGAAGACCACGAGCCCGTGCCGCCGCGAGTGCGTGAGCAGTTCGTCGAGCAGGGGTTCGGCGCTGGCCGGGCAGCCGGCGGTGGACAGGCGGAGGGCGGCGCAGTGCCGCAGGAGCTGCGCGATCATGCGGGGTTCGCCGCGGCGGCGGGCTTCCGCGAGCAGCCCGTCGGCTTGTCCGATCGCTTCGGACTGCCCCTGCGTGTCGCTGTACTGGCCGACGGCGCTGAGTTCCCGCGCCCGCGCCATGAGCCAGGCGTTGGAAACCTCGCCCAGCGCGGCCGCATCCTCCCGCGGTGCCGCGGCGTCCTCGTGCCGCGGGTTCTCGTGCCGCGGGTTCTCGTGCCGCGGGGCCTCGTGCTGCGGCTGATCGTGCCCCGGGGCCTCGTTCTGCGGGTCCTCGTGCAGCGGCGAACACCCCCTGGTCGTCTGGCGGAGCCGGCGGAGTTCACCGGCGTCCGGTTCGGGGGTCAGCACGGCAGGTCCGGGAGGGTTGCTCGCTCCGCCGCCAGGATTCGAACCTGGACCATCGGAACCAAAATCCGAGGTGCTGCCTTTACACCACGGCGGATCGGGCACTGCCGTGGAAATCCCTCGACAGCCGGGAGCGGAGCTCGAGATCGGAACCGGTCCCGATATCGCCCAGGGCACATCCTGGCATGGCCGCGGCCGCCGGCGGCCAGTGGGGCCGCGCCCGCGCGGGTCGGGTGCCCCCTCGTGCGGCGCTCGGCGGTACCGGATTCTGCGTCGGTCATGTGGCCTCCGACGAGGTGCACCGACTCGTGGTTGCGTGCTCGTCGTCGGCCGACCGGGTGAAGCTGGCTGGCACCGCGGGCAGTGCGGGGGACCAATGAGGGCGGGGACCGATGAGGGGGCTCGATGAGGGCGGGCAGCGACACGCCGGAAACGGCGACACGCCGCAATTTTCCGGATCAGGGTGACGTGTTCGCGGGAAAGACCTTACGCTGGCGTAGGTTACGGTTCCGTAGGTTGAACGCTCTCGCAGCACAACGGCACGCGCGAGTATCGGAACTGCCACGGACAGTGAGGAAGAGAGCATGACCGCAACTACCGGGTACGCAACCCCTTCCGCCGCTTCCGCGGACTCGGAGACCTCGAACGGCCGCTCCGGGCGCAAGCCCCTCGTGGCCGGAACCAGGAACTGGGTGTCGCAGCTGTCGGTGTACATCTTCGTCCTCGTGCCCCTGATCGCGTTGATCACGGCCATCCCCTTCGCGTGGGGCTGGGGACTCGGCTGGGCCGACGTCGGGCTCGCCGCCGCCTTCTACGTCATCACCGGTCTCGGCGTCACCGTCGGATTCCACCGGCACTTCACGCACGGCTCGTTCAAGGCCAAGCGGCCGGTCCGCGCCCTCCTCGCGGTCGCGGGCATGATGTCCGTGCAGGGGCCGCTCATCAACTGGGTCGCCGATCACCGGCGGCACCACGCCTACTCGGACCGCGAAGGCGACCCGCACTCGCCGTGGCGCTTCGGCGGCTCGCCCGTGGCCCTGGCCAAGGGATTCTGGTACGCGCACATGGGGTGGCTGTTCGAGCGCAACGTCACCAACGCGCAGCGCTTCGCCCCGGACCTGCACAAGGACCGCACCATGTTCGGGCTCAACCGGCTGTTCGTGCTGTGGACCGTGCTGAGCCTGCTGCTGCCCGCCGCGCTGGGCGGTCTGCTCACCATGTCCTGGTGGGGCGCGTTCACCGGGTTCTTCTGGGCCGGCCTGGTGCGGGTCTCGCTGCTGCACCACATCACGTGGTCGGTGAACTCGATCTGCCACATGATCGGCGAGCGGCCGTTCAAGAGCCGCGACAAGGCCGCCAACTTCTGGCCGCTGGCCCTGGTGTCCTTCGGCGAGTCCTGGCACAACTCGCACCACGCCGACCCGACCTGCGCGCGCCACGGCGTGCAGCGCGGGCAGCTGGACATCTCCGCGCGCGTGATCTGGGCGCTGGAGAAGTTCGGCTGGGCCTGGAAGGTGCGGTGGCCGAACGCCAAGCGCCTCGCCCGCATCTCGGTCACCGAGACGGGGACCTGAGCGACCGGGCCCGGCAGGACCCGGTGATCGGTTTAGGGTTGTTCGAGTGGCACGGCGACGCGCACGCACCAGCGAATCCAACAAGCGGGCCTCCCGCTCGGCCCGCCGCGCCGCGCGCGTGCGGATGAGCGGGGAGGAGCGGCGGCACCAGCTGCTCGACGTGGCGCGCGCCCTCTTCGCCGAGAAGGGGTTCGACGGGACCTCGATCGAGGAGATCGCGCACCGGGCCGAGGTCTCCAAACCGGTGGTCTACGAGCACTTCGGCGGCAAGGAGGGCATCTACGCCGTCGTGGTGGACCGGGAGATGCGGCACCTGCTCGACGAGATCGTCTCCGCCCTCTCGGCCGGACACCCCCGGGACCTGCTGGAACAGGCCGCACGAGCACTGCTGGACTACGTCGACAACTCCACCGACGGGTTCCGCGTGCTCGTGCGGGACTCCCCGGTCGCCAGCACCACCGGCACCTTCTCCAGCCTGCTCAACGACATCGCCAGCCAGGTCGAGGACATCCTCGGCGTGCAGTTCTCCGCGCGCGGCTACGACCCGAAGCTCGCGCCGCTGTACAGCCAGGCGCTCGTCGGCATGGTGGCACTGGTCGGGCAGTGGTGGCTCGAAGTGCGCAAGCCGAAGAAGGACGAGGTCATCGCCCAGCTGGTGAACCTGGCCTGGAACGGCCTGTCGCACCTGGAGGCCAAGCCCGAGCTGCGCACCACCTGACGAGGTGCGTCAGAGCTCGTTCGGCGTCACCCGCAGCACCGCACTTTCGATTTTTTCGAATTTTCCCTAAGCTGGTGCCGCGAAGGGAGCGTAGCGATGAGTGCGAAGATGCGTGAGCAAACCGTCCTGCCTCCCGAAGACGGGCGGAATCTGCTGGGTGCGCTGGCCAAACAGCTGACTGCTGAGCGGCCCAGTGGTCATGCGCTGTTGCTCGGGCCGGAGGGGGAGGAAGTCGAACTTCCCGAACCCGTTTACCGCGCCCTTCAAGAGGTCGTGACCGCGATGGCGCAGGGCATGGCGATCACTGTGGCCCCGCACAACACGATGTTGACCACGCAGGAGGCTGCCGACATGCTCGGTGTTTCGCGTCCAACACTGATCAAACTGCTCTCCTCCGGCGAAATCTCCTACAGCATGCACGGTCGGCACCGGCGCGTGCGGCTTGCCGACGTCGTCGCCTACCAGCAGCGCACGCGGCAGGAGCGGGAGGCGGCATTGCACGAGATGGCGGTAGAGGGGGAGGAAGCAGGCTTCTACGAGGACACGTTGCAGTCTCTTCCCGAGGAGTAGGAGCCAGCGGTGGCGTTCCCCGTGCTCCTCGACACGTGTGTACTCGTTCCTGGCTACCTGAACGACACGCTGCTCTGGCTGGCTGCAGCCGATACCTACCGGCCGCTGTGGTCGGCCCATGTTCTTGATGAACTACACCGCAACCTCGTCAAGCTGACTTCCGAGGCTCAGGCTGATCATCGTCACGGCAAATCTGCGGCACTTCCCGGCATGGGCCGTGCGACCGTACGAGGTGGAAGCGGTCCATCCGGACGAGTTCCTGCTTGACCAGCTCGATCTTTATCCGGGGCGGGTGCTGGCCAGCTTGGAGCGTCAGGTAGCTGGTTACCGGCGGGATCCCACGACGGTCGCCGGTTTGATGAACCGGCTCGAGCGGATCGGGGTGCCGAAGTTCGCGAACGAAGTGCTGCGGCATCAGCGGTAGGGTTTCCGGCGCACCACCTGACGAGGTGCGTCAGAGCTCGTTCGGCGTCACCCGCAGCACCCGGTCGTTGGTCCCGTTCGAGGTCGTCACGTACAGCGCGCCGTCCGGGCCCTGCGCGGCGGCCCGCAGGCGGCCGAACGTGCCGTCCAGCGGCCGCGGCACGTCCACACCGCGCACCTGCGAACCGGCCACGTCGAACAGCAGCAGTTTGCTGCCCTTCAACGCGGTCACCGCCAGCCGCCCGTCCAGCGGGCCCCACTGCGGGCCGGACAGGAACGTCGCATCGCAGACCGCCTCGGTGTCTTCGCCGGAGGACCACGCGGCCGGCACCGCGTCCGGGAACCGCTCCCGATCGGTCATCGGCACCGACTCGTCGTAGCCGGTCAGCCCGCCGCCCGGCGCCCACCCGTAGTTGCGGCCGGGCCGCACCCGGTTGACCTCGTCGTCGACGTCCGGGCCGTGCTCGGCGAGGAACACCCTCCCGTCGGCGCGCGTGGCGATGCCCTGCGCGTTGCGGTGGCCGAAGGTGAGCACGAGGCGCTGGCGCGGATCGGCGGCGTCGGCGAACGGGTTGCCGCGCGCCGGCCCACCGGTGTCCGGATCGACCCGCAGGAGCTTGCCGCCGAGGGACGTCAGGTCCTGCGAGATCCGGGGCGCGGCGCTGTCGCCGGTGGTGACCAGCAGGGCGCCCGTGTCGTCCAGCGCCATCCGACAACCCGCGTGCCGCCCGTTCGACCGCAGCGGGATCCCCGTGACCAGCGGGTCGCCGACGCGTTGCGCCGCCGTGCGGTCCTCGGACAGCTGCCAGCGCAGCACGCGGACGTCGCCCGCGCCGTCGCCGCGCTCGGTGGCCTGGCAGGTGAAGAAGACCCGGTTCCGCGCGAAGTCCGGGTGCGTCTGCAGTCCCATGAGCCCCGCCTCGTTGCGGGCGAAGACATCGCCGAAGTCCGCGCGCACCGGTTGCGCCCGCGTGCGCGAGCGCGGATCGGGCAGCAGCACCAGCTCCCCCGAGCGCTGGGTCACCAGGGCCGCCCCGTCCGGCAGGAACCCGATCTCCCACGGGTGCTCCAGCCCCTCGGCCACGACCTCGGCGGCGAGCTCGCCCGTCGGCGCGGACGGGCTCGGTGCCGCGTCCTGCCGGGTCGGTTGCCCACCGCAGGCGACCAGCGCTGCGACGACCGCGAGGGACACGAGGAACCGAACGCGCACGGGCTCAGTGTGCCACCTCACTCGCGGCGGCGGGGGTCGCCGACGCGCCCGGCCGCGCCCAGCGCCCTCGGACGGCACCGCGGCCGCACGTCGTAGGCTGGGTGGTGGCTTCCTGTTCCCGGTCGACCGCACCCCCTCCTCCGGTCGGCGGCGTGCGCGCCGTCCTCGCGGTCCCGGGCAGGAGCGTGTGCGCCTGTCGTGACGTCGCTGCGAGGTACATCCCATGACTCAGGCCGGTCCCCTGCGCGGACTGCTCGACGCGATGCTGGCCGATCCGGCCGTGGCACGCGTGCTGCGCTCCACCGACCGTCCGCGCCTGGTGCTGGAGGGACCGGCCGCCGCGCGCCCCCTCACCGCCGCCGCGCTGGCGGCCGACGAGGACCGCGGCGGGGGCGAGCGGCCGGTGCTGCTGGTCACCGCCACCGGCCGCGAGGCCGAGGAGGCCGCGGCGGCGATCGGCGACCTCATCGGCGAGCACGCGGTGGCCGTGTTCCCGTCGTGGGAGACCCTGCCGCACGAACGGCTCTCGCCCCGCGCGGACACGGTGGGCCGCCGGCTGGCCGTGCTGCGGCGGCTGGCCCACCCCGAGGAGCACGACGAGGGGCCGGTGCGCGTGCTCGTCAGCACGGTGCGCAGCCTGATCCAGCCGATCGCGCCCGGGTTGGGCGAACTGCGACCCGTGCGGTTGAACGTCGACGACGAGCACGACTTCGAACAGCTCGTGGCCCGGCTGGCGCACCTGGCCTACGAACGCGTGGACATGGTCGAGAAGCGCGGCGAGTTCGCCGTGCGCGGCGGGATCATCGACGTCTTCCCGCCCACTTCGGAACACCCGCTGCGGCTGGAGTTCTGGGGTGACGAGATCACCGAGGTCCGCCCGTTCTCGGTGACCGACCAGCGCTCCCTGCCGGAGGCGGAGTCGGTCGAGCTCTACGCACCGCCGTGCCGGGAGCTGCTCATCACCGACCAGGTGGCCGAGCGGGCGGCGAAGCTCGCCGAGCAGCACCAGCAGGACCCGCAGCTGGCCGAGATGCTCGGCAAGATCGCCGCGGGCTCGGCCGTCGACGGGATGGAGGCGCTCATCCCCGCCCTGTGCGAGGGCGAGATGCACCTGCTGACCGAACTCGTCCCCGAAGACACGCACGTGCTGCTGGCCGATCCGGAGAAGATCCAGGCCCGCGCGGCCGACCTGGTGCGCACCGGGGAGGAGTTCCTGCAGGCCTCGTGGACGGTCGCCGCCGAAGGCGGGCAGGCCCCGATCGATCTGGGCGCGGCCGCCTACCGCGGGCTCGGCGACGTCGCCGAACAGACCCGGCAGCGCGGCCTGCCCTGGTGGAGGCTGACGCAGCTGTCCAGCGAGCACGACGAATCCGATGACGAAACCGTGCCGCTGGGCCTGCAACCCGTGGAGCGCTACCGCGGCGAGATCAGCAAGGCCTTCGCCGACCTGCGCGCGCACATCACCGCCGGCGGCGCGGCCGTGCTCGTCGTCGCCGGCACCGGCACTGCGCAGCGGGTGGGTGCGCAGCTCGGCGAGGAGGAACTGCCGGTCAAACTGGCCACCGAGGGGCTGGACAGCTCTCCCGAGGGCGGTGTGGTCACCGTGGTGCGCGGCGGTCTGGAGGACGGCTTCGCCGCTCCCCAGGTGCGCCTGACCGTGCTCACCGAAACCGACGTCACCGGCGGCCGCGGCGGCACCTCCACCCGCGACATGCGGCGCATGCCGTCGCGCCGCCGCAACGCGGTCGACCCGCTGGCGCTGAAACCGGGCGACTACGTGGTGCACGACCAGCACGGCGTCGGCAAGTTCATCGAGATGGTGCAGCGCACCGTCGGCGGGGCCACCCGCGAGTACCTCGTCCTCGAGTACGCCTCGAGCAAGCGCGGCCAGCCGGGCGACCGGCTGTTCGTGCCCACCGACCAGCTCGACGAGGTCTCCCGCTACGTCGGCGGGGAGACCCCCTCGCTGAACAAGCTCGGCGGCGCGGACTGGAAGAACACCAAGGCCAAGGCGCGCAAGGCGGTCAAGGAGATCGCCGCCGAACTCGTCCAGCTCTACGCGGCGCGCCAGTCCTCGCCGGGGCACGCGTTCGGCCAGGACAGCCCGTGGCAGCGCGAACTGGAGGACGCCTTCCAGCACACCGAGACCGGCGATCAGCTCGCGGCCATCGACGAGGTCAAGAGCGACATGGAGAGCTCGGTGCCGATGGACCGGGTGATCTGCGGCGACGTCGGCTACGGCAAGACCGAGATCGCCGTGCGCGCGGCGTTCAAGGCCGTGCAGGACGGCAAGCAGGTGGCGGTGCTCGTGCCGACGACGCTGCTGGCGCAGCAGCACCTGAACACCTTCACCGAGCGGATGCGGTCCTTCCCGGTGCGCATCGAGGGCCTGTCCCGGTTCACCACGCCGGAGGAGGCCGAGCGCACGCTGAGCGGGCTCGCCGAGGGCGAGGTGGACGTCGTCATCGGCACGCACCGGCTGCTGCAGACCGGTGTGCGCTACCGCGACCTCGGCCTGGTCATCGTCGACGAGGAGCAGCGCTTCGGCGTGCAGCACAAGGAGCACATCAAGTCGCTGCGCACGCACGTGGACGTGCTGACGATGTCGGCCACGCCGATCCCGCGGACGCTGGAGATGAGCACCGCGGGCATCCGCGAGATGTCCACGATCCTCACACCGCCGGAGGAGCGCCACCCGGTGCTCACCTACGTCGGCGCCTACGACGAGAAGCAGGTGGCCGCCGCCATCCGCCGCGAGCTGCTGCGCGACGGCCAGGTGTTCTTCGTGCACAACCGGGTCTCGGACATCGAGAAGACCGCGCGGAACCTGCGCGAGCTCGTCCCCGAGGCGCGGGTGGTCACCGCGCACGGGCAGATGAACGAGGACCGGCTGGAGAAGATCATCCAGGGCTTCTGGGAGCGCGAGCACGACGTGCTCGTGTGCACCACGATCATCGAGACCGGCCTGGACATCGCCAACGCGAACACGCTCGTCGTGGACCGGGCCGACCGGCTCGGCCTCGCCCAGCTGCACCAGCTGCGCGGCCGCGTCGGGCGCGCCCGCGAGCGCGCCTACGCGTACTTCCTGTACCCGGGGGAGACGCCGCTGAAGGACACCGCCTACGACCGGCTGTCCACGATCGCGCAGAACTCGGAACTGGGTGCCGGGATGGCCGTGGCGATGAAGGACCTGGAGATCCGCGGCGCGGGCAACATCCTCGGCGCGGAGCAGTCCGGGCACATCGCCGGGGTCGGGTTCGACCTGTACGTGCGGCTCGTCGGCGAGGCGGTCGAGGCCTACCGGCAGCAGGCCGACGGCGGTTCCGGCGACGTCGAGGAGACCGAGCCGACCGAGGTCCGCGTCGACCTGCCCGTGGACGCGCACATCCCGCACGACTACGTGACCGGTGAGCGGCTGCGGCTGGAGGCGTACCGCAAGATCGCGGCCGCGCGGACCGAGGAGGAGCTGGAGTCCGTGCGCACCGAGCTGGTCGACCGCTACGGGCCGGTGCCGGATCCGGTGACGCGGCTGCTGCACGTCGCCCGCTTCCGCCAGGCGTGCCGCGAGCACGGCGTCACCGAGGTGACGGTGCAGGGCTCCTCGTTGCGGTTCGCGCCGGTGGAGCTGCGCGATTCGCAGGTCGTGCGGCTCCAGCGGCTGTACCCGAAGGCGGTGCACAAGTCGGCCGTGCGCACGCTGTCGGTGCCGCGGCCGACCGAGGGCGCCGCCGGCGGGCGCATCGGCGCTCCCCAGCTGCGCGACGAGGCGTTGCTGGACTGGTGCGCGAACCTGCTGAACTCGGTGGTGGCGGCACCGGCACCGGCGTGACGAACAGCTGCCCGGCTTCGGCGTGGTGATGTGCGCCACGGGGCGTGCGCCGTGCGAAGCTGTGCCGCTGTGAGATCCACCTTCTCCCGCCGTGCCCGCCCGTTGCTGGCCGTGCTGCTCGTCACCGGAGTGCTCGCCGGGTGCGGCACGGCCGACCGCGCGGGCGCGGCCGCGTTCGTCGGCGGTACGCGCATCCCCGTGCGGGAGGTGCACGGCTGGCTGCACGACACCCTGCGCGACGAGCAGGAGCTGAAGCAGCGGTTGCAGCAGCGCGGCGAGGTCGACGACCTCGGCAGGGAGCTCGCCGCGCAGCTCGTCCGCGAGGAGCTCACCCGGCGCGCGGCGCGGGCGGAGGGCCTCGAGGTCTCGCAAGCCCAGGTGCGCGAGCTGATCAGCGGCGCCGGCGGTGCGCAGTCGCTGACCGAGGGCACCCCGTACCAGCGGGACCAGCTGCCGCGGGCGGCGCGTTCGGAACTGACGCTGGTGGAGCTCGGGCGCAAGTACTACGACCGGCTCGCGGTGAGCTTCGCGATGACCCGGGCCGACAGCCGCGGCGAAGCCCGGCGCAAGGCGCAGCGGATGGCCGCAGGGCCGCAGCAGGCCCGCGAGCTGCTCGCCGCGGACCGCCGCGCCGGAGTGCCCGCGCAGCGCGTCGACGGGCTGCGCGCGTCCGCCGCGCCGGGCACGGCCGCGGGGAGCCCGCTGTTCGGCGCACGGCCGGGAACCGTGCTCGCCTACGAACCCAGCCCCGGGGCCGGGCAGTGGCTCGTCGCGCGGATCGCCCGGCGCGACGAGCGCGCCGAGCCGGACCGCCGCGCCCGACCCGCCGACGAGCAGGTGCTCAGCCGGTTCGGCGAGCAGCTGCTGGGGTTGACGGCCGCGCGCGAAGGCGTGCGGCTCAGCCCCCGCTACGGCGTCTGGGACCCGATCGCGCTGACCACCCGCAGCGACGAGGAGGAGCTCCGCGGCTTCCGGATCGGGCCGTGCCCCGGCGCGCCCGGCTCCAGCGCATCCGGATCCGGTGCGCGGCCGCGCACCGCCGCAGTGCCCACCCCGGAACCGGGCGAACGCGCGGTCCGGGCAGAATCGAAGCGTGGTTGCTGAGTCCAAGCCGGTATCGGGCACTGCCGTGGTCGTGGTGGATGCGCGGCTCGGCGAGGTCATCCCCGCGTCCGCCTTTCCGTTCCTGCGCGACGCCGCGGACGTGTTCGCCACGGACGCGGTCCCGGACGCCGCGCGTGCGGCGCTGGCCGCGCGCGGGACCTCCCGGGTGCCCGCGCCGCCGCCGGCGGCCGAGCTCGCGCGGCGCGCGGCGGTCGCCCCGGTCGTGCTGCTGACCACCGATGCCGCCGAAGCACCCGCGGCCGAGCTGCGCGCCGCGGGTGCGGACGTCGTGGGCACGCCCCGGCCCGCCGGTGCCGAACTGCTCGCGGCCGTGTCGGTGATGGACCGGCTGCGCTCGCCGGGCGGCTGTCCGTGGGACGGGCAGCAGGACCACGATTCGCTGCGGCGCTACCTGGTCGAGGAGACCTACGAACTGCTCGACGCCATCGCCCAGCGGGACCGCGCCGCGCTGCGCGAGGAGCTCGGGGACGTGCTGCTGCAGGTGCTCTTCCACGCCCGCGTGGCCGCGGAGGACGCCGGCGATCCGTTCGACATCGACGAGGTCGCCGCGGACCTCGTCGCCAAGCTCGTGTCCCGCCACCCGAACGTGTTCGCCCAGGACGGCGAGGTGCTCGACCCCGAGGCGCAGCACGCCCGATGGGAGGAGCTCAAGCAGCGCGAGAAGCAGCGCGACTCGATCGTGGACGGTGTGGCCCCGGGGCAGCCGGCCGCCGCGCTGGCGGCGAAGATCGCGCAGCGCGCCCACCGCGCCGGGGTGCCGGTGGCGGAACTGCCCGCGGGTGACGGCTTCGGCGGGCGGATGTTCGCGCTCGCCGCGCGCGCCCGCGTCGACGGGCACGACCCCGAGGACGAACTGCGCGAGGTGGCGCTGCGGGTCGACCGGATGATCCGCCAGGCCGAACGGCAGCTGCGCGAGGAGGGCCGCGAGCCCGCGCGGGCCGGCGAAGCCCAGTGGCGCGCAGCACTGCCCGGTTTGTCCGAGCGCGCTGCCGTGCCCCACGATCGGTGAGGCGCAGCGGAGCGCCGCACCGGCCGCGTGGACGGTGTCCCCGCGAACCGGGTGCCGCGGGAACCGGGCGAGGCCAGCGGTCCGGGACACGGGTTGCAGAAGGCGCGGGTACGCGCGGACGGAGGAATGCTGTGCCGCGAGCAGGTGCGCGCGGGATGCTGGTGTGCGTTCCGGCGCTGGTCGTGCTGACCTCGTGCTCCGCCCTGGACTCCCGAGGGCCGGACACTTCGGAGCGCTTCGAACCGCCGCCCGCGTCCGCCCCGCCCGACCCGGGGGTGGACCCGCCCGAGGTGCGGCTGCACGAACCCGGCGACGGTGCTCGGCCGCCCGAATCCCGCCCGCAGGCCCAGCTGCGGCCGTGGACCGAGAATCTGTCCACTGAGCTGAACATCCCGCGCGCGGCCCTGCAGGCTTACGGCTACACGGCGCGGCAGCTGGAACGCGACAACCCCCGGTGCGGTCTCAGCTGGACCGTGCTCGCGGGCGTCGGCTCGGTCGAGTCCGGCCACGGGCGCTACGGGGGTGCGCAGCTGGACGCCACCGGCCGACCCAGTCCGGAGATCCGCGGCGTCCCGCTGGACGGCAGCGAAGGCGTCCGGCGGATCACGGACACCGACGGCGGCGCGTGGGACGGCGATCCCGTCTGGGACCGGGCGGTGGGCCCGCTGCAGTTCATCCCGGACACGTGGCGCGAGTGGGGCGTCGACGCGGATGCCGACGGGGACGCCGACCCGCACGACATCGACGACGCGGCGATGGCCGCCGGGCGCTACCTGTGCGCGCAGGACGCGGACCTGACCGATCGCGATGACTTCCGGACGGCGCTGCTGCGCTACAACGCCAGCCGCGACTACGTCGAGGAGGTCGTGGCCTGGGCCGATCACTACGGCCGCACCAGCCGCGCGCAACCGGGCGAGCAGAGCTGACCGCCGTCCCCGCGCACCGCTTCCGCGCATCCGTGGCAGCGCGGTGATGGTCACGGCAGGCTACTGGCACGTAGCCTGTCGCCGTGCTTCGGTCGTTCTACCGGGGGGCGGCACGCTGGGCCCGCAGCTGTTCGCACGCGTGCGGCGCCGCGGGGCGGTTCCTCCACCGGCGTCTCGCTCCGCTCGCGGCGCGCGCTCGCCCGCACGAGCTCGGCGTGCGCGGGCGTGCCGTCGTGGCCGTGGCGCTCGTCGTGCTCGTCTCCGGTGGGATCGGGCTGCTCGACGTGCTCACCCGGCCGCCCGAGGGCCCCCGCGCGGGGCCGCTGCCGCGCGAGCCCGTGCGGCCCGCCGCGGTCGAGCCCGGCTCCGAAGCGCCGGCCCCGGACGAGTCCGCGGGTCCTGAGTCGCTGCCGCCACCGGCTGAGGGCGCGTGGCAGCAGCACGACGACCCGGTGCGGGCGTTGGCCGAGGACGTCGCCGCCGAGGTGGACATACCGGCACGTGCCGCCGAGGCCTACGTCAACGCCGAGCTGGGGATGCGCCGGCACCGGCCGGAGTGCGGCCTGTCCTGGGTGACGGTCGCCGGGATCGGGCGGGTCGAATCCGACCACGGCCGCTACGGCGATCGGGTGCTCGGCGAGGACGGCACCTCCACCACCCCCATCATCGGTGTGCCGCTGGACGGCGGTCCCGGCGTGCGCCACCTGCCGGACAGCGACGGCGGCGCGCTCGACGGGGACACCCGGTTCGACCGGGCCGTGGGGCCGCTGCAGTTCATCCCCGGTACGTGGCGCAGCTGGGGGGCCGACGGCAACGGGGACGGGGTGGCGGACCCGTTCGACATCGACGACGCGGCCATGTCGGCCGCCCGCTACCTGTGCTCCGGCGGGCGCGACATGACCACCGGGCGGGGCTGGTGGTCGGGAGTGCTGACCTACAACAACTCCGCGGACTACGGCCGCACCGTCTTCTCCCTGGCCGAGAGCTACGCCGCGGCCGGTTCCCGCCACGAGTGAGACCCCGCGCGGCTGCCCCGGAGGGGACTTTTCTCGAGAAAAGTCCCCTCACTGCCCGCGGACGGCGATGTGCGCGTTGATCTCGCCGAGCGCTTCCTGGTAGGTGGGCGTGGGCGACATCGTCGCCGCGAGCCGCAGCTGCGCTCGTGCTTCGGCGAGCCGTCCCTGCCGCTGCAGGGTCCGGCCGAGCGCGAGGCGCGCGTAGTGATCGGACGGGTCGAGCTCCAGCACCCGTGAGAACGCCGACTCGGCGCGGGCGAGCTGCGCCGAGAAGTAGTACGCCCGCCCGAGCAGCAGCTGCACGCTCGGCTTGTCCGCGCCGATGTGCAGCACCGGTTCGAGCGTGCTGAGCGCTTCCCGCGGGCGGCGCTGGACGACGAGGTTCTCCGCGCGGCGGAAGGCTTCCACGGCCTCCTCGCCGAGCGCCGCCGCGTCCGCGGCCCCGCCCGCTGGACCGGTTCCGACGTCGTCGTGCGAACCGTTCCGCGCGGGGGGAGGCTCTTCGGCGCCACCCCGGTTCGCCTGGTGTTCCTCGCTCATCGCGACCTCACCGTAGGACGATTCGCCACTGCACACGACGTCCAACCAGATGGTAGGTGACCGATTCGGTGGTGCGCCGCCTTTCCGCGCGGCGCCGCGGCCGTCAGGCTGGACGGGCGGGCGGCACAGCGACGTGTCGAAGGCGACGGGAGTGCGGACGGCCCGGCCCGAGCGCATAGGCTCGGGAGTGGCCGGTACCGCCGGGGCGGCGCAACCGCCTCCGAGGTCACCGCCGCGAGGTCAGATCGTTGGAACGCTGGTAAGGAGCACACGTGGCGATCATCGAGCAGGTCGGCGCCCGCGAGATCCTCGATTCCCGGGGCAACCCGACGGTCGAGGTCGAAGTGGCGCTGGAGGACGACACGCACACCCGCGCCGCGGTGCCTTCGGGCGCCTCGACCGGTGAGCACGAAGCGGTCGAGCTGCGCGACGGGGACGCCGGCCGTTACGGCGGGAAGGGCGTGCAGCACGCGGTCACCGCCGTCCTCGACGAGATCGGTCCGGAACTGCAGGGGCTGGAAGCCACCGAGCAGCGCGTCGTCGACCAGAAGCTGCTGGACCTCGACGGCACGGCCACCAAGTCCCGGCTCGGGGCGAACGCGCTGCTGGGCGTGTCGCTGGCCGTGGCCAAGGCCGGAGCCGAGTCCTCCGGGCTGGACCTCTTCCGCTACCTGGGCGGCCCGAACGCGCACGTGCTGCCCGTGCCGATGATGAACATCCTCAACGGCGGCGCCCACGCGGACACCGGTGTGGACATCCAGGAGTTCATGATCGCGCCGATCGGCGCTGACAGCTTCGCCGAGGCACTGCGCTGGGGCGCGGAGACCTACCACGCGTTGAAATCGGTGCTCAAGTCCAAGGGCCTGGCCACCGGCCTCGGTGACGAGGGCGGGTTCGCCCCGACGCTGAGCAGCAACCGGGAAGCGCTGGACCTGATCACCACGGCGATCGAGAAGGCCGGCTACAAACCGGGGCGGGACATCGTGCTCGCGCTGGACGTGGCGGCCACCGAGTTCTGCTCCGCGGGCGTGTACACCTTCGAGGGCAAGCAGTGGACCGCCGAGCAGCTGTCCGGCTACTACAGCGAGCTCGTCGACGCCTACCCGCTGGTGTCCATCGAGGACCCGCTGTCCGAGGACGACTGGACCGGCTGGGAGCAGCTGACCAACCAGATCGGCGGCAAGGTCCAGCTCGTCGGCGACGACCTGTTCGTCACCAACCAGGGCCGCCTCGAGGAGGGGATCAACCGCGGCGTGGCCAACGCGCTGCTGGTGAAGGTCAACCAGATCGGCACCCTCTCCGAGACCCTGGACGCGGTGCAGCAGGCCACCTCCGCCGGCTACAAGAGCATGCTCAGCCACCGCTCCGGGGAGACCGAGGACACCACGATCGCCGATCTCGCCGTGGCCACCGGCTGCGGCCAGATCAAGACCGGTGCGCCCGCGCGCAGCGAGCGGGTGGCCAAGTACAACCAGCTCGTGCGGATCGAGGAGCTGCTCGGCGACGCCGCGCGGTTCGCGGGCGAGCTCGCGTTCCCGCTGTTCACACCCGTGGAGGACTGATACATGCCGGTCGGGCGCGTTTCGCGCAACACGGGCCGCCGCGGTCGGGACGACTCGCGGCGGCCGGCCCGCGCCCGTCGCGGCACGTCCCCCCGGCCGACCGGGGCCAAGCGGTCCCGGTCGGCCTCGGGCAGCACCGGCGGTGCGTTCAAGCTCTCGTCCACGCCCCGCGCCGCGGTGCTGGCGCTGGTGGTGTGCGCCATGGCGTTGAGCGTCGCGGTGCCGCTGCGCACCTACTGGAGCCAGCGCACCGAGCTCGGCGCGCAGCAGGAGCGCCGCGCGCAGCTGGAACGCGAGGTGCAGTCGCTGCAGCAGCGCAAGGAGGAGCTGTCCGACCCGGCGCAGGTGGAGGCCGAAGCGCGCGAGCGGCTCGGTTACGTGCGCCCCGGTGAGACGCCGTACATGGTGCACGTGCCGCCCGCGGAGGCCACCGCGGACAGCGACGGGTCCGCGGCGGAGCACGAGGACGTGCCCTGGTACGAACAGCTGTGGAAGTCGGTGCGAGGGGAGGACGGATCGTGACGACGGGCACTCCCGAAGCGGTGCCGCCGATCGACGAGCACGACCGGGAGGCCGTCGAGCGGCAGCTGGGACGCCGTCCGCGCGGGTTGCGCTCCGTCGCGGCCCGGGACGCCGCGGGCGATCCGACCGCCGTGTGCACCAACCCGCGCCTGGAGGACGGGACCCCGTTCCCCACGCTGTACTACCTGACCGCGCCCGCTCTGGTCAGCGCGGCCGCCACGCTCGAATCCGAAGGCCTCATGCGGGAGATGACCGAGCGGCTCGAGCAGGAAGCGGAACTGGCCGAGCGCTACCGCCGCGCGCACGAGGCGTACCTGGCCGAGCGGGACGCGCTGCAGTCGCTCGGCACCCGCGTCAGCGCCGGGGGCATGCCCGATCGCGTCAAGTGCCTGCACGTCCACCTGGCGCACGCGCTCGCCGTCGGCCGCGGGACCAACCCGATCGGTGACGAGCTGATCGACCTCATCGCGCAGCGCTGGCCCCACCTGCGGGGCGCGCTCGGACTCGGCGCGTGAACCCGCCCGTCCCCGACTCGTCCGGGTGACCTCGCGCTGCGACCACCCGGCGATCTTCCCCGCTGTCCGGTAAGGAAGGGAATCGTGCGCGGGCATTGCGCCCCTGGGGGCACCGCCCGCGGCGCGATACGGCGCCGACTCGCGCGCGGGGAGAGGGCAGTGGCGTTGGACGAGGACAGCCGAGCGCGACGCGGCCGCGACCGCCACAACCCGTGGCGCCGTCGCAGGCGCGTCGAAACCGTCGTGGCCGCACCGATCGTGGCCGCCTCGGCGGCCGTGCTCGTGGTCACCGGGATGCTCACGCAGCGGGGCGAGGACTCGGCGCAGGAGGCCGACGCGCCGCCGCGCACGCTCGGCATCGCCGGTGCGCTGCCGGAGCGGCTCGATCCGCGGCCGCCCGGCTCGGGCGGGTCGCAGAACTCCGCGGCCGAAGCCGCCGATCCCGCTTCCCCGGACGGTGCGGCGCGGGCGGGGCGGTTGGACATCCCCGAGTCGGTGCTGGAGACCTACCGGGCCTCGGCGCGGGCGGTCTCGGACGAGCAACCCGGCTGCGGACTGCACTGGTCGGTGCTGGCCGCACTGGGACGCGTCGAGTCCGGGCACGCGGAAGGCGGCGCGATCGACGCGAACGGCACGACCACCACGCCGATCCTCGGGCCGGTGCTCGACGGCGACGGCGTGGCCGAGATCCCGGACACCGACGGCGGGCGGCTCGACGGAGACCCGCGCTGGGACCGCGCGGTCGGTCCGATGCAGTTCATCCCGGGGACGTGGCGCGTGGTCGCGGAACCGGGCACGGATCCGAACAACCTGGGCGATGCCACCACGGCGGCGGGGGAGTACCTCTGCGCAGGAGGCCGGGACCTGAGCCGTCCGCAGGAGCTGGCCCGCGCCGTGTTCGCCTACAACCGCTCCGGCGAGTACGTGCGCGAAGTGCTCGTCTGGGCGAACGCCTACGAGCGCGGTGTGGCCCCGAGCCCCGGCGAACTGGCACCTCCGCAGGAGTCGGCTCCGGACGTGACCGGGCCGTACTTCCCGCGGATCGAGCCGCTGCCACCCGCGGATCCCGTCCCGCCACCGAGGTTCACCCCCCGGGCCGGCAGCGCGCAGCCGGGCGGCTCCGCCGCACCGCAGGGACCGCCGCCCGAGCTGTCGGAGGGCACCGCCTCCGCACCTGCGCAGCCGCCGGCGGGCGAGCAGTCCCCGGAGGGCTCCCCGCGGCCGGAGGCTCCCGCCCGGCCGTCCGAGGCGACCTCGTCGCAGCCGCCGGAGGCGGGCTCACCGGAGGAGCAGGCACCCCGGGAAACTCAGACGCCCCAGGAGACCCAGACGACCCCGGAGGACCAGACGTCCCCGGCGGACCAGACGTCCCAGGAGGTCCAGCCGCCTGCTGCCGAGGCCCCCGCGCCGGGTGACGTCGAGGTGCCGCTGCCGCCCGCGCACCCGGTCGGCGAGTCCTGAGAATCCCCGGCAGCCGCGGACGCCCGTCACCCCGCGGCGGGCGGAGCGGGGCGGACGGTGAGGATCTGCTGCGCCTGCCCGACGGGGCCGTGGACGTCGTGCAGGCAGGTGCTGGTGAGGCCTTGGCCGGCGGGTCCGAAGGTCACCGCGGTGTCGAGCCCGGTCCAGCGGCACACGAGCGCCGATCCGCGGACTCCCTTACTAGTGTGGTGACCGCACCCCTCACCGGGAGCGGTGCGCACCGACACTGCGAGGAGGAACGCCGATGGCACGGGTCGCCGCGATCGACTGCGGGACGAACTCGATCCGCCTGCTGATCGCCGATGTGGCGGTGACCGGGGACGGGCGGCGCGAGCTGCGGGACGTGCAGCGGGAGATGCGCATCGTCCGGCTCGGTCAGGGAGTGGACGCGTCGGGGCGGCTCGCCGATGAGGCGATCGAGCGCACCCGGCTGGCCCTGGTGGACTACGCCGAGGCCGCGCGGCAGGCCGGTGCCGAGCGCGTCCGCATGGTGGCCACCTCGGCCACCCGCGACGCGGCGAACCGGGACGACTTCTTCGGCATGGTCCGCAGCACGCTCGGCGTCGACGCCGAGGTGGTCACCGGCCAGGAGGAGGCGCAGCTGTCGTTCACCGGTGCGGTCAGCGCCTTCGACCCCTCCGGCAGCCCGTTCGCGGTCACCGACGTCGGCGGCGGCTCGACCGAACTGGTGCTGGGCACGTGGGACGGCGCGCAGGCGCGGGTGCAGGCGTCGTACTCGGCCGACATCGGCTGCGTGCGGCTGACCGAGCGGTGCCTGCCGTCCGACCCGGCGACGGCCGACGAGGTCGCCGAGGCGGAGAAGGTCGCGCGGTCCGTGCTCGACGAGGCGTTCGCCGCCGTGGACGCCTCGGGCGCGCACACGTGGATCGGTGTGGCGGGCACGGTGACGACGTTGTCGGCGCTGGCCATGGGGCTGGAGGAGTACGACTCGGTGCGCATCCACCGCTCGTCCGTGCCGCGGGAGGGCATCGAGCGGCTGACCGGTGATCTGCTGCGCATGCAGCACTCCGAGCGCGCCGCGCTGGGGCCGATGCACCCCGGGCGGGTGGACGTGATCGGCGGCGGTTCGCTGGTGGTGAAGGTGCTCGCCGACGAGTTCGCCGAACGCGCGGGCATCGCCGAGATGGCGGTGAGCGAGCAGGACATCCTCGACGGCATCGCGCTGTCGCTCGTGTGAACTTCTCGCTCGTGTGAAGCTGGAAGAGCCTCCCATGGTGTGGACCAATTGGCCCGCCATATGGCTGAATTGTCGTCTGTACCGAGAAAGTCGGCTACGTCTTGATGACACACCCGCACTGTGGGCCACCTCTCGCCTAAATTGTGCGCGAGCCACGCGGCGGACCGGACCGACGGCGGTCCGTGGCGTCGCGCGGCTGGTGCGTTAGCGGGAGGTACACATGCGGAAACGACGCTTGGCCGCCTGGGTGGCGGCCCCACTCGTGGTGGGGCTGGTCGCCAGCGGCTGCGGCGGCAGCGGCGCCAGCACGGAGGAGGGCTACATCTCGGTCAACACGACCGAGCCGGAGAACCCGCTGGTGCCCGCGGACACTACGGAAACCGGCGGCGGACGCCCGATCGACGCGATGTTCACGGGCCTGGTCGGCTACGACTCCGAGAGCAGCGAGCCCTACAACGAGCACGCCGAGTCGATCGAGACCGAGGACAACCGGGTCTACACCATCACGCTCAAACCGGGCTGGACGTTCCACGACGGCACCCCCGTGACCGCGGAGAGCTACGTCCGGGCGTGGAACTACGCGGCCTACGCCCCCAACGGGCAGTCCGCCGCGTCGTTCTTCTCGCACATCGAGGGCTTCGACGAGGTCAACCCGGGCGGCGGGGAGGGCGAAGGACCGCAGCCCGAACCGCAGGCGCAGGAGATGTCCGGCCTCGAGGTGATCGACGAGCGCACCTTCCGGGTCACCCTCGACCAGCCCTTCGCCATCTTCCCCACGACGCTGGGCTATCCCGCGTTCTCCCCGATGCCGAACGCCTTCTTCGACGACCCCGAGGGCTTCGAGCAGCACCCGATCGGCAACGGCCCGTTCAGGTTCGAACAGCGGCAACCGAACGCGCACATCACGCTCGGCCGCTTCGAGGAGTACAAGGGCGAGCACAAGCCGCAGATCCGCGGCGTCGAGTTCCGCGTCTACAACGAGCAGGAAACCGCCTACCAGGACGTGCGCTCCGGCAACCTCGACTTCATCGACTCGGTCCCGCCGTCGGCCCTGGTCGACGACAAGTGGCGCACCGACCTGCAGGACCGCGTGGTGGACAAGGAGATCCTGCGCAACAACGCGCTGCAGCTGCCGCTGTACCGGGAGGAGTACCAGGACCCGCGGGTGCGCAAGGCGCTGTCCATGGGCATCGACCGCGAACGCATCACCGACGTGGTGTTCAACGGCGCCTACACCCCGGCGAAGGGCTGGGTGCCCAAGAACGTCATCCCCGACTACGAGACCGGCGCCTGCGGTGAGAACTGCGAGTTCCAGCCGGACCGCGCCAAGCAGCTGCTCGACGAATCCGGCTTCGAAGGCCCCGTCAACATCACGTCCAACGCGGACGGCGGGCACAAGGAGTGGATCGAGGCGCTCTGCGGGCAGTGGAAGAACAACCTCGGCCTGGACTGCACCTTCAACTCGGTGCCCACCTTCTCCCAGTTCCTGACGATGCACGACAACCGCTCGCACAACGACCCGTTCCGGTTCGGCTGGGTCGGCGACTACCCGTCCGCGGAGACCTTCCTCGGCAAGATCTACCGCACCGGTGCCTCGTCGAACTACATGGACTACTCCAACCCCGAGTTCGACAGGGCGATGGACGCCGCCGACAGGGCACCCAGCATCGAGGAGAGCAACAAGGGGTACCAGCAGGCCGAACAGGTCCTCGCCCAGGACATGCCCTCCATCCCGCTGTGGGACCAGAAAGCCGTCTCCGGCTACTCCGAGCGCCTGGAGAACGTGCACGTCCAGTTCGACATGAGCCTCGACCTGGAAACGGTGCGCCTGACCGAGTGAGCGCGCGGATCCACGGGTCCGGCCGCACCCGGCCGGGCCCGTGGCGCGTTCGCGCACCGCTCCTTCGGAGCACCGCAGGCAGAAACCGTTGCGAGGAGGTCCGGCGTGGGACGCTACATCCTCAGGCGCCTACTCCAGTTCGTCCCGGTGTTCATCGGGACCACCTTCATCATCTACGCGCTCGTGTGGGCGCTGCCGGGCGATCCGTTCGCCGGCCGGTGCGGTGAACGCGCCTGCCCACCGGCCTACATCGCGGAGATGACCGACAAGTACAACCTGGACGATCCGCTGATCATCCAGTACTTCAAGTACCTCGGCCAGTTGCTGCAGGGCGACTTCGGCGAGACCTACGCCGGCGTGTCCGTCGGGCAGCTCGTCGGCGACGCCTACCCGATCACCATCCGGCTGGCCGTCATCGGCCTGGCCTTCGCCGCCGTCATCGGCATCGCGGCCGGCGTCCTCACCGGTCTGCGCGGCCGCGGGCTCGTGGACAACCTCGTGCTCGTGTCCACGCTGTTCCTCATCTCGCTGCCGGTGTTCGTCACCGGCTTCGTGCTGCAGGTGCTGCTCGGCACCGAGTGGGGCCTCATCAACCCCAGCGTGAGCTCGCAGGGCCGGTGGGGAGAACTCATCGTGCCCGGGCTCGTGCTGGGCAGCCTGTCCATGGCGTACGTGGCGCGGCTCACCCGCACCAGCATCATGGAGAACAAGCGCGCCGACTACGTGCGCACCGCCCACGCCAAGGGCCTGGCACCGCGCCGCGTCGTCGGCGTGCACCTGCTGCGGAACTCGCTCATCCCCGTGATCACGTTCATGGGCACCGAGCTCGGAGCGCTCATGGGCGGCGCGATCGTCACCGAGGGCGTGTTCAACATCAAAGGCATCGGCGGGTTGGTCTTCGACGCCATCCAGACCAAGGAAGGCGTCACCGTCACCGGCGTGGTGACGCTGCTCGTGCTCGTGTACCTGCTGATGAACCTGCTCGTAGACGTGCTCTACGCGGTTCTCGATCCGAGGATTCGCTATGACTGACATGCGACGGTCCCCCGCGGACAGGAACGCAGCGGCCGCAGCGGACGAGGTGCGGTCGCCCGCACCCGCGCCTGCGCAGCCGGCGGGCGGCGGCAAGCAGGAGAAGCCGCGCGGCTTGTGGGCCGACGCGTGGCGCGACCTGCGGCGCCGCCCGCTGTTCGTGATCGGCAGCGCGCTGCTGGTGCTGCTGCTCGTGATGGCCGCGTTCCCGCAGCTGTTCACCTCCGCAGACCCGACGCACCAGGACCTGCTCCGCGTCCGCGAAGGCCCCTCGGGCGAGGCGTGGTTCGGCTACGACGCCCAGGGGCGCGACATCTACGCGCGCTGCATCTACGGGGCGCGCACCTCGATCATCGTCGGCGTGCTGGCGACCGCGCTGACCGTCCTCATCGGATCGGTCGTCGGGCTGGTCACCGGGTACTTCGGCGGCTGGTTGGACAGCCTGCTGTCCCGCTTCGCCGAGGTCTTCCTGGGCCTGCCGTTCGTGCTCGGTGCGATCGTCGTGCTCACCACGCTCAACCCGGCGAACCAGCAACCCGAACCCGCGCGGATCATCACGCAGGTGATCCTGGCGATCTCGCTGCTGTCGTGGCCGATCTCGATGCGCATCATGCGTTCGGCCGCGATCGCGGCCAAGCAGCAGGACTACGTCAAAGCCGCGCGCGCCCTCGGTGCGGGGCCGTTGCGGGTGATCCGCTACCACCTGCTGCCGAACACGATCTCGCCGGTGCTCGTCTACGCCACGATCGCGCTCGGCGGGTTCATCGGCGCCGAGGCCACGCTGTCCTTCCTCGGCGTGGGCCTGCAGTCGCCGGTGGTGTCCTGGGGCGTGATGATCGCCGACTCGCGCGACTACATCTCCGTGGCACCGCACCTGCTGTTCTTCCCGGCCGCGTTCCTGGTCGTCACCGTGCTGACCTTCGTCATGCTCGGCGACGCGGTGCGCGACGCACTCGACCCGAAGCAGAAGTAGGAGGAGATCGTGTCCACACAGGACAGCAGCGCGTCCGGCGCGGCACCCCTGCTCGCGGTCGACGACCTGCACGTCGAGTTCCGCATGCGGGAGAGCACCGCCCGCGTGCTCAACGGCGTGAGCTACCACGTCCGGGCCGGCGAAACGCTCGCCGTGCTGGGCGAGTCCGGTTCCGGCAAGAGCGTCACCGCGCAGACCGTCATGGGCATCCTGGACATGCCGCCCGGCGTGATCACCGGCGGCTCGATCCACTACCGCGGTCAGGACCTGCTCACCGCGGGCGAGGAGAAGCGCAGGAAGCTGCGCGGTGAGTCCATGGCGATGATCTTCCAGGACGCGCTCTCGGCGCTGAACCCCGTGTACACCGTCGGGCACCAGATCGGGGAGCAGTTGCGCCTGCGGCGCGGCATGTCGCGCCGCGACGCGGCGAAACGCGCCGCGGAACTGCTCGACATGGTGCGCATCCCCAACGCGAAGCAGCGCGTGCGGGAATACCCGCACCAGTTCTCCGGCGGGATGCGGCAGCGCGCCATGATCGCCATGTCGTTGGCGCTCGACCCGGAGCTGCTCATCGCCGACGAGCCCACCACGGCGCTGGACGTCACGGTGCAGGCCCAGATCATGGACATGCTCGACGACATCCGCCGCGAACAGGGCATGGGGATGATCCTCATCACCCACGATCTCGGCGTCGTCGCCGAGATCGCCGACCGCATCGCCGTGATGTACGCCGGGCGCGTCGTCGAATCGGCCGACGCGGAAGAGCTGTACCGGCGTCCCGCCCACCCCTACACCGAAGGGCTCATGCGGTCCATTCCGCGCATGGACGCCAAGGAGTCCACACTGGACAGCATTCACGGCATGCCGCCGAGCATGTCCGCCATTCCCAGCGGATGTCCGTTCCACCCGCGGTGCCCGCACGCGCGAGAGCGGTGCGCGGTGGAAGTCCCCGGCTACCACGAACCCGAGCCCGGCCGGATCAGTGCCTGCCACTTCGCCGAGGAGTTGATGAGCCGTGTCTGAGCCGATCCTCGAGGTGCGCGACCTCGTCAAGCACTTCCCGATCACCCGCGGAGTCCTGTTCCGCAAGACGATCGGCCACGTGCGCGCAGTCGACGGCGTTTCCTTCGACCTCAACCGCGGTGAAACGCTCGGCATCGTCGGCGAAACCGGTTGCGGCAAGTCGACTCTCGCGCAGGTGTTGATGAACCTGGAACGCCCGACGAGCGGGCAGGCCTTCTTCGAAGGTCGCGACATGTTCCGGATGAAGAGCAGCGAACTGCGGAAGCTGCGCCGCGACATCCAGATCGTGCTGCAGGACCCGTACACCTCGCTGAACCCGCGGCGCACCGTCGGCGACATCATCGGCGAACCCTTCGAGCTGCACCCGGACGTCGCGCCGAAGGGCGACCGGCAGCGGCGAGTGCAGGAACTGCTCGAGGTCGTCGGACTCAACCCGGAGCACATCCAGCGCTACCCGCACCAGTTCTCCGGCGGCCAACGGCAGCGGATCGGGATCGCGCGGGCGCTGGCGCTGCGGCCCAAGGTCATCATCTGCGACGAGCCGGTGTCCGCACTGGACGTGTCCATCCAGGCGCAGGTAATGAACCTGCTGGCGCAGTTGCAGTCCGAGCTCGGCCTGTCGTACATCTTCATCGCGCACGACCTCGGCGTCGTCCGGCACCTCTCCGACCGGGTCGGGGTGATGTACCTCGGGCGCATCGTGGAAACCGGGACCGAGCAGGAGATCTACGAACACCCGCAGCACCCCTACACGCAGGCGTTGCTGTCGGCCGTGCCCGTACCCGACCCGTCAGTGCGCGAGCGGCGGGAGACGATCCGGCTCGTCGGCGACGTGCCGAGCCCGGCCGACCCGCCGTCCGGGTGCCGGTTCCGCACGCGGTGCTGGAAGGCGCAGGACGTGTGCGCCGAACAGGACCCCGCGCTCGAGCGGCAGGACGGCCGGCACGACGTGGCCTGCCACTTCGCCGAGGAGCGGCCCCAGGTCGTGTCCTGACGCCCGCCCGGCTCCGCGCCTGCGGCGCGACGAAGCACTGCGAGTTGTCGCGGCTCGCTCGGGGCGGGGCCTGCGTCGCGGTCGCCGCCGGCGGCGGGCGGATATCCTGGCGCCAGGAAGTCACGGCGAGGGAGGATGCGGCGTGTCCGACCGAGCACCGCGCGGCGAGGAAACCGACGCGTCCGACACGGGGCCGATCGCGGCACCCGAGGGCTCCTCCGCGGCCGACACGGGTCCGATACCGCTCGCCGCGCCCGGTCGGGAATCGCGGACCGCCCCCGGGCGGGCGCTTCCCCCGGCAGACCCCCGTGCCGGCCCGGGCTCGCAGGTCGGCGTGCCCCGCGGCGCGGAGCAGGTGCGTCCGCGTGCGGCGCTGCGCCCCGCCGCGCCCGGAATCCCACCCGTGTCGCAGCGTCCCGCACGCGCCGCGCGCACGCCGCGCAGCGCGGAGGCCACCGCGTTCGTGCTGCACCAGTTCCCGCTCGGGTACATGCCCGTCTCCGCCAGCACCCCGGTGCATCAGCGCGCAGGGGAGGGGATCGAGCAGCAGCGCGAGCTGCGCGCGGCGTACTCGGCGCAGCAGCCCGCGGATCCCACCGGTCCGGAAGCCGCCGGGATCCTCGGACCTGCAACCGCGTTGCCGGCGGAGCTGCTGACCGGGTACGAGCCCGACGGCGGGTTCGACCCGCGGGAATGGGACTGCAACTACCGCGATGACACGGGCGAGGGCGGTTACGTCTGGCCTCCGTCCGGGTCGCCGGGGTCGGTGGAGCCGCTGCCCGCGGGCGCCGAGGTGGACCTGCTGGGCACGCCAGCGCGGCGCGTCGTGTTCGCCGCTGGCACGCCGTTCGCCGAGCGGGCGCAGCCGCCGGAGTACCGCCGGCGGCCCTACCGCCGGTTCCGCGTGCGGCGCGCGGTGCCGGTCGTGCGTGACGAAGCGCAAGCGTGGTTCGGCCAACCCGGCGGCGGTACCCGCTACGTGCTGCCCTGCTCGGTGGTCGAGCTCGCGGCTTCGGGAAGTCTCGTCGAGGACACGGCCGGGGCGGCCGGCGGGGCGGATGCCGGTGTGGGAGTGGCGGGGCGTGCCGCGGAGCTCCCCGGCGGTTCCGGTGACTCGGAGCGGACGGATACTCGGGTGCGGGCGGTCGGCGGGAGCGACCCGTTGGACGCCCCGAACGAGTCGACCGGGGTGCGGTTCGGCTCGGAGGGAGAATCTGCGAGCCAGGAGGCCCGTTGAACGTCGAATCGGTGCTCGGCTGGCTGCGCGCCATGCACGTTCCGGCGGAGCTCGTGTCGGTCGGGGCGGAGGCCGATGACGCGTGGTGCCTGCTGCGTTCCGAGGCCGATGGCGCCGCCACCTGGGACGTGTTCTGGCGGGAGCACGGAAACCGCTACGACTGGGCGCGTTTCGAGGACGAACAGGTGGCGTGCTTCTACCTTTTCGGCCGGTTGACCTGGACCCAGCTCCTGCGCGGCGCCGTCGGTCCACTCGACACCACCCCCACTCCCGCCGACGGCACCGAACTCCCCACGTCCGAGTAGCTCGCCTGCCGCGATCCCCGAGCAAGTCGCCGGCACGATCTGGAACTCTTCCAGAGAGCACAATTTTCATGAAAATTGTGAGTTGTCCCCACACGGATAGAGCAGCATCCATCCCCAAGGGTGCGGGTTGTCCACAGGGGTGCTCATTCGATGGGGCGGTTGTGGGGGGTGACTGTATCGCGCGGTGGGTCGCATGGCCTCAAGCCGGATCGTCGCAGGGGCGCAGCACCACGCTCCGAGGCCGTGGCCGACCCACCGTGGTCCAAGTTGCGGCGGTCGAGCCACCTGGTCCGCGTCGCCCCCTCGGAGGGGTGCCGCCCGAGCCAGCACCAGCGGAGGGTTGCCGCCCGAGCCGCCGATCCGAGCCGCCTACCGTCGAGCCGTCGTGGAACGGGGCGGCCGCGGTCCGCGGCATGCGCACGGGAACTGGGCGCGCGAGGCAGGGCAGACCGAGCCGCGCGAGTCAGTCCGAGCGGAGCGCGGCCAGAGCCGCGTCGTGCAGGAGGCCGTTGGTGGACAGCGCGTTTCCGCCATCGATCCGCGCAGTGCCGTCGAGATCGGTGAACTGCCCGCCCGCTTCCTCCACGAGCAGCCGCGCAGCCGCGACGTCCCACGTGTTCACCACGGGCTCCGCGGCGATGTCGATGGCACCTTCGGCGACGAGGCAGTGGTGCCAGAAGTCGCCGAACGCCCGCGTCTCCCAGCAAGCGTCGAGCAGCCGCAGGTACGACGCGCGGGAGCGGTGGTTGCCCCACTCGGCCAGGTTCGTGGTGGACAGGTAGGCGTCCGCCAGGGTGCCCACGGCCGAGACCCCGAGCCGTTCGACCCCGCCCGCCGGGTTGTTCGCCCACGCTCCCTCGCCGGCACCGGCCCACCAGCGCCTGCCGAGCGCGGGAGCGCTGATCACCGCCACCCGCGGAAGTCCGTCTTCGAGCAGTGCGAGCAGGCTGGCCCACGCGGGCACACCGCGCAGGAAGTTCTTCGTCCCGTCGATGGGGTCGAGGATCCACGCGCGGCCGGCGTCGATCTGCCCGCCGCGCTCTTCGCCGACGACTCCGTCCGCGGGGCGCTGTTCGGCGAGCACCCCGCGCACCGCGTCCTCCACGGCGAGGTCGGCATCGGTGACCGGCGTCCGGTCGGGCTTTCGGTCGACGGTGAGGTCGCGCGCCCGGAAGCGCTCCAGCGTGATCCGGTCCGCCCGGTCGGCGAGATCCAGGGCCAGGTCGAGATCGCGGTCGTCACCAGTCACGCGGAGCACCCTACCGGGCGCGGGTGCGGCCGGGGCACGGCGACTGCCGAGGGCATCTGAAATCGATACGTGTTCGCAGGAACACGTGAAGTGCGCGATCCGCCGGGGAAATTCCGCTCGAACCGTTCATGGCGAGAGGAAGAACGCGCTGCGCAACGCCGCGTGGTCACAGCACCACCGACGCGATCCGCAGCGGCCTCTAGGCTGGAATCGTGAGTGTGGTCCTACTGGCGGAAGACGACCCGGCGATCGCCGAGCCACTGTCGCGCGCCCTGCAACGCGAGGGCTACTCGGTGCAGGTGCTGGAGGACGGTCCCGGAACGCTCGAAACAGCTTCCGCGGGAGGCGTCGACCTCCTCGTGCTCGACCTGGGCCTGCCGGACATGGACGGTCTCGAGGTGTGCAGGCGTTTACGAGCCCAGGGACGCGGCCTGCCCGTGCTGATGCTCACCGCGCGCACCGACGAGGTGGACTTCGTCGTCGGCCTCGACGCGGGCGCCGATGACTACGTGGCCAAGCCGTTCCGACTCGCCGAACTCATGGCGCGCATTCGCGCGCTGCTGCGCAGGGGAGCCCCGGACACGCTCGAGGCGTGCGGCGTGCGGCTCGACCTCACCGCCCGGCGCGTCCTCGTGGAGCAGCAGGAGGTGCAGTTGGCCAACAAGGAGTTCGAGCTGCTGCGGGTGCTGATGCAGCGCGCCGGGCAGGTGGTCAGCAGGGAGGAGATCCTGGAACAGGTCTGGCCCGAATCGGACCGCAAGGGGAGCAAGACGCTCGACATGCACATCTCCTGGCTGCGTCGCAAGCTCGGCGACGGCAACGGACGCATGGACGAAACGCACATCGCCACCGTGCGCGGTGTCGGATTCCGCTTCAACACAGACTGAGCCATGCGCCGCCGCATCCTCCGCGCCACGCTGCTGGCGGTCGCCGTGACCGCCATCGTGCTGGGCCTGCCGCTCGGGTTCAGCGCGTTGAAGCTCGTGCAGGACATCACCAGTGCCGGCCTGGCCACCCGCGCCCAGCAGATCGCGACGCTGCTGGACGAGCAGATCGCCGCGCACCGCCCCATCAACCTGGACACGGCGCGCTTGGCGGTACCGGACGGAGCCCGCCTCGTCGTGCGCACGCAGCAGCACGACTACACCTACGGGCCCGATCCGGGGGAGAACCCGCTCGTGGAGAGCGTGCCGATGGTGCAGAGCGGCACCGTCACGATCGCCGCGCCGAGCCAACCCGTGCGCATGCAGCAGTTGCAGGTCGCCGGGCTGCTGCTGTTGCTCGTGGTGTTCTCCGCGGCCACCGGGATGATCGTGGCCACGGTCACCGCGCGGCGGTTGGCCGACCCGCTCAGCCATGTCGCGGCGCGCGCCGCACGTCTCGGGGCGGGGGACTTCCGCGCCGATCCCACCAGGCACCAGGTGCCTGAACTCGACCGAGTCGCCGACGCCCTGGACGCTTCGGGTGCGGCGTTGTCGCAGCTCGTGCAGCGGGAGCGGGAGCTCGTCGGGGATGTGTCGCACCAGCTGCGCAGCCGGTTGACCGCGTTGCAGCTGCGGCTCGAGGCGTTGAGCACGATGGAGGACGAGGAGGTCTCCGAGGAGGCGCAGGCGGCGCTGGAGCAGGCGGAACGGCTCTCCGCGGTGCTGGACGACCTGCTGGCCGCGGCCACGGAAGCGCGGGCGCGGGAGGCGGAGCCGCTGGACGTTTCGGCGCTGCTGGACGAGGTCGCCGCGGAGTGGCGCGAGCCGTTGCACGCGGAGAACCGCTCGCTTCGCCTGCGGGTTTCGGACGGGCTGCTCGCCCGGGCCACGCCGGAACGGCTCCGCGAGGCCATCGGGGTGCTGCTGGACAACGCGCGGCACCACGGCAGGGGGCCCGTGGTGCTCACCGGCAAGCAGGGCAGCGGGACCGTGGTGATCGAGGTCAGCGACAGCGGACCGGGCGTGCCCGACGAGCTGGTCTCCCACGTGTTCGAGCGCGGCTTTTCGGGAGCGGGCTCCACGGGTGTGGGGCTGGCGTTGGCGCGGGCACTGGTGGAAGCCGATGGGGGGCGGATGGAGCTGAGCCAGTCGCGCCCGGCCGTTTTCAACATCTTCCTGCCGCTGGCCAGGGCCGATGATGTGCTCGGCGTGCCGTGGAACGCGGACGGCTCCACTCCCCGCTGACTCAGCGTTTCGTATCGGCCAGCGCCAGGTCGCGGTGCGTCGTGGCGGTGCTGCGGGGGAAGACCCAGCGGCGGAACGCCCACCAGCGGAACAGCATGCCGAGCAGGATGCCGATGATCTGCCCCGACGTGAAATCGGCGAGTTCTTCGACGAGCCTCGTGGTGTACGGCGTGTGCAGGTGCAGCAGGTGCCGTGAGATCCACAGCGGAGCCGAGTACATCCCGACGGCGAGACCGCTGACCACGAAGTACAGCAGCGCTTCGTGCGGAGTGCGGCGCCCGCCGCGCGTGCGGAACGACCACTCCCGGTTGAGCAGGTAGGAAGCGAACGTCGCGACCGTCACCGCGATGACCTTCGCGGTCACGGGTTGCTCGACCAGCACCGCGAGTTTCAGCAGGTAGAACAGCGCGGTGTCGAGCACGAACGTGGCCGCGCCGACGGTGCCGAACTTGAGGAACTCGCGGTGCCGGATCGCCAGGTCACGCACGCGGCGGGGGAGCCGTCCCGACGTCAACTCCACGGTGGACACGTCCCGAGTCTAGGGGCCGACCAGCGAACCGGCGTCCTTGCCCGTAGTGGGGGGCACCATGGCCTCTCCGTCACTGTCCGTGCGGGGGATTGGTTTCGCTGCTCGTGCCCTCCGGAGGTTTCGAGGTCGGCGCCTGCGAGGGGGACGGCGTCTGCGAGGGGGGCGGCGTCTGCGAGGGGGACGGCGCCGACGTTGCCTCCGCGTCGCCGTCCGGGGGAGGCGTTGTCGGCGGAGGCCCAGCGGACGACGGAGCGGACGGCCCAGTGGACGGCGGGGTGGACGGCCCAGTGGACGGCGGGGTGCTCGATGGAGCCGGCGGCCGTTGCTGCGACGGCGGTGACGGTTCCGCAGGACGAGTCGGTGTGCCCGAAGCGGGTGCGCTGGGCGTCGGCGTGCCCGGGCTCGGCGTGCTCGGAGCGGGTGGCGCAGTGGGGGTCGGCACCGACGGCGTCGGCTGCCCGGGAGACGTCGGCTGCCCGGGAGATGTCGGCTGGTCCGGAGTCGTCGGCACGGGAGTGCTCACCGAGGGGCTCGGTGACGGCGTCTCCGGCGGAGGTGTCGGCTCCGGCGGGCGCGGCGGCATCGGAGGCCACGGCGACCACGCGTGCAACGTGGCCGTGTCCCGGTCCGCGGCCGTGCCGAGGTGCGCCTGCGCGTGCACCGTCACGTCCCGGCCGAACGGGACCTGTTCGTGCGGCCACGACGCCGGCTCCGCCGACGGCCGCTGCGCCAGGTCCGGTTCGGTGTGCAGCCAGGCGTGACCGCGGAACACCTCGCCCGGGGCGAGCTCCTCCGCGCAGCGCAGGCGGTGCTCGGCGATGCGGTCGCAGCGCGCCGACCAGCCCGCGAGCTCGACCCTCTCCGGCAGCCGCAGCAGCACCTCGGCGCGGTCGGTGCTCCGGCCGGTGTTGTGCACCCGCAGGACCACCCGGCTGCTGTGCAGCCAGGGGACGCCGTCCCAGGCGGTGACGTGCGCCTCGACGCCGTCGCGCGGCGGATCCGGCGCGACCACGACGGGCACGGTCGGCAGGGTGACGTCCACCTCGCCACCGGATCCGATGCGCGCGTGGAGCTGCCCGCCGGTGGCCTCCTCCGCAGCTCGGACGCGGAAGTCGAAGCGGATCGACTCGCCGGGTTCGAGGCCGCGCGAGGTCGAGCACCGCAGCTGCGAGTCGGTTTCCGCGCAGGACACGTTCGGCCCGGGGGCCTGCGCGGCTGCGGTGCGCACCGCAGCCGGGGAAGTGCTCGCCGGTGCGGTGGCGGACCGCGCCGCTGCCGGCGCGCTCGCGGCGGGCCGTACCGACGCGGGCTGCACCGCGGCGGGTTGCGCCGACGCGGGTTGTACCGCGGCGGGTTGCGCTGACGCGGGTTGTACCGCGGCGGGTTGCGCCGATGCGGGGTCGCTGTCGGCGGGCGTGGCCGTGCCCTGGGGCTGCGCTTCGGGCAGCGCAGCCGACACGCCGTCCGGCAGGTCGAGGGTCACGGTGACCGGTTCCGACGTGGCGTCGCCGTCGTTGCGCACGGTGACGGGCAGGTCGGCCGGATCGCCGCCCGCGACGAGCCGCACCGGTTCGGCCGGACCGGTGGCCGCCAGGTCCTCCTCCGGAGGGGGCGGAACCGGCTGCGGTGCAGGAGGTTCCGGCGCGGGCGGAGGAGGCTCTTCGGCCGGGGGCTGCGGTGCAGGCGGGTTCTGCGGCTCGGGCGCTGGAGGAGCCGGTGGTTCGGGCTCCTGCGGCCGCTGCACCGGCGGCTGCGGCGGCGGAGCGGCCGCGGGCTGGGGCGGCTCACCGCTACCCGCGCTCAGCGCCAAGCCGATCGCGGCGAGGAATCCGCCGGCGGAGAGCGCAGCCGTGGCCGTCTGCCGCGGCCCGGAGGTCAGCGCTTCACCGGCGGCGCCGGCCCCGCCGGCCGCTCCCGCGCCGGCGGCGGCACCCGCGGTGGTGCCGCCCGCGGTGGCGCCGGCCGCCCACGACAGGTAGCCGGTCGTGGCGGCGAGGCCGAGCAGCGCCGCCGGCACGGTCCCGCGCAGCGTGTCGTTGATCGCGACGAGCTCGCCGGCCCGCGCGTGGCAGCGGTCGCACTCGTCGAGGTGGGCCTCCACCTGGGCGGTCTCGCGGCGGGCGAGCTTGCCGCGCGCCCAGGCCCCGAGGCGTTTGGCGGTGGACCGGCAGCGCACCGGAGCCCCCTCGGTGTCCAGTTGACCGAGGTGGACCTGCAGGTACTCCTGCCGCAGCCCTTCGCGGGCGCGGTAGACCAGGGCGGACACGCCGTTCGGGCTGAGCCCGAACTGCGCGGCCACGTCGGCGGGCGTCTGCTGCTCGATGACGACGTGCCACAGCACCGCCTGCCAGCGCTCCGGTAACCGCTGGAACGCCCGGGTGATGAGCGTGCGCTCCAACCCGGCCACCGCGGTGTCGGTGAACGGCACGCTGATGTCCGCGCCGGGCACCTCCCCGACGTCCGCGGCAGGCTGCTCCCGGGACTTGCGCGTCCGGTCGTAGGCGGTGTGCCGGATGGTGGTCAGCAGGTAGGCGCGGAACGCGTCGGTCGGGCCCCGGCCGGAGCGCAGCACGTCGAGCACGCGCGCGAAGGCTTCGGCGACGAGGTCCTCGGCATCGGCGGAGCCGCGCGCCACGGTCCGGGCCATGTTGTACGCGGCTTCGACGTGGCGCTGGTACAGCTGCGCGTACGCCTGGGTCGAACCGCCGCGAACGTCCTCGATCAACGCCGCGTCGCTGCGGTCCTGCACCTTCGTCGGGAGGCTCGCCACACCGCACCTCTCTCGCCGCTCGCTCCGCCCGCGGGCGGAGCCCCCGGGCCACCCGGTCCCCGCCGGGACTTCCCGCGCCCTCCGGCGCGCTCTCGGTTCACATTGTGATCGACAGTGCGCTGCGCGCACCATCCCGGCCGCCGAACCGGGCGCGCGCCGGCGGGTGCGTCCGGGCGAACACGGTACGGCGTGCGGCATCTCGCGATGTGCGCTCCCCGTTCCGAACGGCGGTGCGCACCCGCTTAGGCTGGGCGGCGTGGACCAGCGCACCGGAACCCCCGTTGTCGGCATGATCGGTGGCGGCCAGTTGGCCCGCATGACCCACCAGGCGGCGATCCCGCTCGGCCAGTCGCTGCGCCTGCTGGCCGCGTCGCCGGAGGAGTCGGCCGCCTTGGTGGCCTCGGACGTGCGCATCGGCACGCACACCGATCTCGAGGCGCTGCGCGCCTTCGCCGCCGAGTGCGACGTCGTCACGTTCGACCACGAGCACGTCCCCGGCGAGCACCTGCGCGCGCTCATCGCCGACGGCCACGCGGTGCACCCCGGCCCGGAGGCCTTGGAGCACGCGCAGGACAAGCTGGTGATGCGCCGCCGGCTGGCGGCCATGGGCGCACCGGTGCCGCCGTTCGCGGAGATCACCGAGGCCGAGCAGCTCGTCGAGTTCGGCCAGGAGCACGGTTGGCCGTGCGTGCTCAAGGCCGCCCGCGGCGGCTACGACGGCCGCGGCGTGTGGGTGCTCGACGACGCCGACGAGGCGCGCCGCACGGCCGAGGAACTGCTGGGAGAGGGCCTGCCGCTGCTGGCCGAGCAGCGCGTGGCGCTGCGCCGGGAAGTGGCGGCCGTGGTGGCGCGTTCGCCGTTCGGGCAGGGCGCGGCGTGGCCGCTGGTGGAAACCGTGCAGCGCGACGGCATCTGCGTGCAGGTCGTCGCACCTGCGCCGGACGTGTCCGCGGAACTCGGCAACGAGGCCCAGAACCTGGCGCTGCGCATCGCCGAAGAGCTCGGCGTCACCGGGTTGCTCGCGGTCGAGCTGTTCGTCACCGATGACGGGCTCGTCGTCAACGAGCTGGCGATGCGCCCGCACAACTCGGGGCACTGGACCATCGAGGGAGCCCGCACCTCGCAGTTCGAGCAGCACCTGCGCGCCGTGCTGGACTACCCCCTGGGCAGCACCGAGCTGACGGCGCCGGTCGTGGTGATGGGCAACGTGCTGGGGGCGCCGGAGACGCCGAGCACGAAGCTCGACGAGCGGCTGCACCACCTGTTCGCGCGGTTCCCGCACGCGAAGGTGCACTTCTACGGCAAGGCCGAGCGCCCCGGCCGCAAGATCGGGCACGTGACCCTGCTGGGGTCGCAGCCGGATGCGGTGCGGCACGAAGCGGATCTCGCGGCGCACTGGCTGTCGCGGGCGGAGTGGCCCGACGGGTTCAGCAGCCACTGAGCGGGCGCGGAGAATTGGGCGTCGACCGCGCGGAGCGCGCGGGAGCGGACGATCGACGGGAGCGGAACGTGGTGGAGGACCCCCAGGTCGGCGTGATCATGGGCAGTGACTCGGACTGGTCGGTCATGTCCGAGGCGGGTGCGGCGCTGCGCGAGTTCGACGTGGACTACGAGGTCGGTGTCTACTCGGCGCACCGCACGCCGCAGCGGATGCTGGAGTACGCGCAGGGCGCTGCCGACCGCGGGCTCCGCGTGCTCATCGCGGGAGCGGGGGGTGCGGCCCACCTGCCGGGCATGGTCGCGGCGGCCACCGCGCTGCCGGTGATCGGCGTCCCCGTGCCGCTGAAGTACCTGGACGGCATGGATTCGCTGCTGTCGATCGTGCAGATGCCCGCCGGTGTTCCCGTGGCCACCGTTTCGGTCGGCGGCGCGCGCAACGCGGGGCTGCTCGCGGTGCGCGTGCTCGCCGCAGACGCGGGCGAGCGCGGTGGCCGGCTGCGCGAAGCGATGGCGCGGTTCCAGTCCGAGCTCGGCGACTCGGTGCTGCACAAGGACGCCGCGCTGCGCGAACGCGCCGCCGAGCAGTAGGCCCGAACCCTTCAGCCGCACGCCCAGCCGGTGTGCACATTTCGCGAAATGTACGCACCCCTGGTCAGGTGGGGTGCGGTTGGATACCGCCGCGCGGCCTCGGCCGCACGGCGGTAGGCGGCTCAGTCCAGCACGGCGGTGATCTTCTCGTTGTCCCGGCGGCGCTGCCACTGCTCGGAGTCGAGCTGCTCGGAGTGCGCGCACTGCACCAGGGACGCGCCGCCGGTGGCCAGCACGGACAGCAGCCCGCCGAGCACTCCGCCCGGCACCGACCAGTCGCGTGTGGACAGAACCCGGTCGGTGGCGCCCAGGCCGCGCGCTGCGGCCTCTTCCCGCGCCTCGGCGAGCACCTGCGCCACCGTGCGCCCGGCCAGCGCCGGGGCGTCCTCACCGACGGGCGCCAGCGGTAGGAACTCGTCGCCGTGCGCGCGGATGTCGCCGATGTAGTCCACCGCGTCCGCGCGCAGGTCCTGCAACGGTGCGCCGAGCGCGTCCAGCCCGACGGCCGCGATCGTGCGCGCGCCGACGCCGCGCTGCACCGCATCGGCGGGCACGAACGCCACGTCCGCCTCCTGCGCCTCCGGCACGATGTGCGCCCCGCACCACCAGGCGCCGAGGAACACGCCGACCGTCTGCCAGTGCGCGGGCAGGTCCACGGCCACCGGGGCTCCCGGCTCGACGTCCCACTCGTCGACCAGCCAGTTCGCCGTTTTCGCGGCCCAGTTCGCCGTGGTCGCGCGGGACAGCTCCACCCGCGCTCCGCTGGCGTCGTCGTAGAAGGTGATCAGCGGCTTCGGTGAGCTCGCGCGCACGAGCGGTTGCAGCAGGGTGTCGGTGAGCGTGGCCATGCGCCCCAGGTTAGGGGCCGCCTCCGCGGGGTGTTGCGGGGCGGTGCACCGCACCGGGTGGCGCGGTGCACCGCGGGTTCCGGTGGCCGGTCGAACGTGGCGGTCAGTCCACGCAGGGGATGTTGCCCGCGTCGATCTTCTGCCCCGGGCTGTCCGACTCGTTCGTCATCGGCTGCTGCCCAGCCGGACCGCCCTGCTGCGCAGCCGGACCGTCCTGCTGCCCGTCGAGCTGCACGGTGCCCGCGTCGCCGATGCCGCTGGCCCCCGGGCCGGAGTAGTCCGAGGCCAGGTAGACCTCGGTGCTGCCGGGGGAGAGGTTCTCGCTGACCTGCACGTCGATGCCGCCGAGCTGCTCGGACATCCGCTGGCCCGTCTGCTCCTCGCCGGGGGCGACGTAGATGACCGAGGAGTCCATGGATTCGGAATTCGTGGTGCCGTTGACGGTGTAGCCGGCCTGCTCGAGCGTGTTGCTGACGTCGCCGGCCAGGCCGTCGATGCCGGCGGCGTTGTACACGCTGACTTCGACGTCGGCGTTGGCTTGCTGCTGCTGCTCGCGCTCGGCCCGCTGCTGCTCGCGCTGCTCCGGCGGCAGCATCATGTCCTTGGCGAACTGCTGCATCTCGGACGGGTTGATCTCGACGTCCTCCGAGCCCGATTCGCCGACCATCCTCACCGGGGCCGTGTGGAACTCGATCTTGTTCGGATCGATGCCCCTCAGCTTCTGGGCGAAGCCGAGCACGTCCGAAGCGAGCTGGTCGTCCAGGACGACCGACTTCTGCACGGCGTCGATCAGCTTCGACAGCTTGGCCGGGTTCGCCAGGGTGCCGCTGGAGAGGATCTTGTTCGCCAGCGACGACATGAACACCTGCTGGCGCACGCCCCGGTCGAGCTCGTTGGTCAGCCCGTGGCGCTGCCGGACGAACGCCAGCGCGTCCGAGCCCTGGATCTTCTGGCGCCCGGCTTGGAAGTGCGCTCCCGAGTAGGGGTCGTCGACGGGGTTGTTCAGGCACACCTGGACACCGCCGACGGCCTTGGTGACCTCGTAGAACCCGAACAGGTTCACCTCGGCGTAGTTGTCGATGGACACGCCGGTCAGTTCGCTGATCGTCTTGACCAGGAACCGCTGCCCGGCCAGCGTGGATTCGCGCTCGATCCGCTTCGGGTCGGTCACGCCCTGCTGCCGGAGCTCGTCGGCCTTGGCGGCCTTGGCGTTGGCCAGCGTCGAGTTGATCTTGTCCTCGCCGAACTGCCCCTGGTCGATGAGGGTGTCGCGGGGGAAGCTCATGACCACGGCGCGCTCGCCGTTGTTCGGGATCCGCACGAGCATGATGGTGTCCATCAGGTCACCACCCTCGTCGTCGGTGGTGCGCAGTTTCTCCAGGACTTCCGGGGGAAGCGGGTTGCCCTCCGAGTCCGTGCGCGAGTCGTTGCCGGTCAGCAGGATGTCGGTGGAGCCGTCGGGGGAGTTGAAGCCCGCCCCGAGCACGTTCCCGCCCGTGGTGCTGCCCGTGAAGCTGCGGAAGTGCGCCCAGGCGAACCCGGTGGTGGTCAGGATCACGATGGACATCACCGCGGCGATCGTGCGGCCCGCGTAGCGCCACTGCCGGCGGCCCTTCCCGGAACGGCGGGAGCGCTGCCACGTGTCCTCCGGCGGGGCGCCGCCGTGCGCGGCCTGCCGGCGGCGCCCGGGCTCTTCGGAGCGCGCGGCGTCCGGCCGCCGTTCGCGCGGCGGGCCTTCCTGCGGCGGGCGCTGCCGGGGTGGTCGTGGTTGCTTGCCGCCGGGCTGCTTGGCACCGGGTTGCTTGGCACCGGGTTGCTTGCCAGCGGGGGGAGGGGGGTGCTCGCCGCCGCGCTGCCCGGCCGGCCTGTTCTGCGGGCGGCCGGCGGGACGGCCACCCGCCGGGGGCGGAGCATTCCCGCCGCGCGGGGCCGCGTTGCCGCGCTGCTCGCCTGCGGGACGGGCTGAGCGCCCCGGCGGGCGCTGCGGATTGCCCTGTCCGTGCGGCCCGGCTTGCCCGTGGGGATCGCCTGGTCGCCGAGGCCCGTCCTGCACGCATCCTCCTTGGCCTGGACGCCAGCAAATCGGGAAAAAGCCTGAAAGCGTTACAACTTTCAGGTGTGATTCGTATCCTGGTCGGGTGCAGGCTAGCGGTGCTCGCTCCCCTCTCGCCGCCCTCCCCGAGGGGTCGTGACGTCACTCATACTGATGAAAACCGGTGTCATGTGTCGACAGGAGGCGGCCTGCGGGCGCGGTCCGCCTCCGTGGCACACTGCCCGTGCTCGCGGCACGCCGAACCCCCGGCCGCACGAATCTTGTGAGGTGTCATGCGCATTCTGGTGACGGGCGGAGCGGGTTTCATCGGATCACACTACGTGCGCGGACTGCTGAACGCTTCCTACCCGGCATTCGCCGGGGCCGACGTCGTCGTTCTGGACAAACTCACCTACGCCGGCAACGAGCAGAACCTGCGCGCGGTTTCCGGGCATTCGCACTTCGAATTCCGCACCGGCGACATCTGCGACCGGCCGCTCGTGGACGACATCATGCGCAACGTGGACGTCGTGGTGCACTTCGCCGCGGAGAGCCACGTGGACCGCTCCATCGCGGGTTCCGACGCGTTCGTGCGCACCAACGTCCTCGGCACCAACACGCTGCTGGACAGCGCCGCCGAAGCCGGGGTCTCCAGGTTCGTGCACGTCTCCACCGACGAGGTGTACGGCTCCGTCGAAACCGGGTCCTGGGCCGAGGACCACCTGCTCGAGCCGAACTCGCCGTACTCGGCGGCGAAAGCGAGCTCCGACCTGCTCGCGCGGGCCTACTACCGCACGCACGACCTGCCGGTGTGCATCACCCGGTGCTCGAACAACTACGGGCCGTACCAGTTCCCCGAGAAGATGCTGCCGCTGTTCATCACGAACCTGCTCGACGGGGCGGCCGTCCCGCTCTACGGCGACGGTGCGCACACGCGGGACTGGCTGCACGTCGCCGACCACTGCCGCGCCATCCAGCGCGTCGCCGAATCCGGCCGGCCCGGCGAGATCTACAACATCGGTGGCGGCACCGAACTCACCAACCGCGAGCTGACCGAACGGCTGTTGCAGCTGTTCGGCAAGGACTGGTCGCACGTGCACCACGTGCCCGACCGCAAGGGCCACGACCGGCGGTACTCGGTCGACGACGACAAGATCGCCCGCGAGCTGGGTTACGCCCCGAGCGTGGACTTCGACACCGGGCTGCGCGAAACGGTCCAGTGGTACGCCGACAACCGGGCGTGGTGGGAACCGCTGAAACGCCGCGCGGCGCTCGCGGAGACGCCATGACCGCACGACTCGCCGCGCTCGTGCCGGGCGGTCGCGGGCAGCTCGGCAGCGAACTGCGCCGCGTCCTCGGCCCGCTGCAGCACTCCCTCGTGCACGCACCGGGCTCCGCGGAACTGGACGTGACCGACGCCGAAGCCGTCAGCGACGCGGTCGACGCGTTCGCCGAAGCGGCCCGCGACGCCGCACTGCGCCCCGTGGTCATCAACGCCGCCGCCGACACCGCCGTCGACAGGGCCGAGGCCGAACCCGAACGCGCCCGGGCCGTCAACTCGCGCGGCACGGAACTGCTCGCCGAGCGCTGCCGCGCACGCGGTCTGCCGATGGTGCACGTCTCCACCGACTACGTCTTCTCCGGCGATGGTGACCACCCCTACGAACCGGACGACGCGACCGGCCCGCGCACCGCCTACGGCCGCACCAAGCTCGCCGGCGAGCGCGCCGTGCTGGGCTCCGGGGCCCGCGCCTGGGTGGTGCGCACCGCGTGGGTCTACGGCGCGCGCGGCGGGAACTTCGTCAAGACCATGAGCGGGCTCGCCGCCGAACGCGACACCGTCGCCGTCGTCGACGACCAGATCGGTTCGCCCACCTGGGCCGCCGACCTCGCCGCGGGGCTGCTCGAGCTGGCCGGGAGCATCGCCGGTGGGCGGGCGCCCAGCCGGAACGTGCTGCACTGCACGAACGCCGGCCGGGTGAGCTGGTACGAGTTCGCCCGGGCGGTGTTCGCCGAACTCGGCGAGGACCCCGAGCGCGTGCACCCCTGCAGCAGCGCCGAACATCCCCGGCCGGCGCCCCGCCCGGCGTACTCGGTGCTGTCCCCGCACGCCTGGCAGCAGGCCGGCCTGACACCGCTGCGGCACTGGCGGGAGGCCCTGGCCGCGGCGTTCCACCAGGACGGCGACGCCTTCACCAGTCCTCCTTCCGATGGCAGCTCCGGCCTGCGGGGCGGGGAGTAGCCAACTCGCGAGGCGCCGGGACGGGGAGGTTCGCGGCTACCCTGGTGGGACCTCGGCGGTGGAGCAGCGGTCCACCGGCAGTGCTGGACGCCGGTCAACGCGGCACCGCGTGCGGACGCGACCGGGCGCCCGCGCCCGCACGGCGTTCGGCGGACGGCGTTCGGCAGAATGTCGCGGGTGAGCGCACGTGAATCCCGACCGCGCACCTACGGTGAGGAGCTCGCCGTCGTCGTCGTGACCTACTCGCCCGGTGAGACGCTCGCGCGCATGCTGGACACGCTGCGCGGGGCCACCGAACACCGCGGGTCCGCCGAACACCGCGGGTCCGCCGAACACCGCGGGTCCGCCGAACACCGCGGGGCCACCGAACACCGCGGGGCCACCGAACACCGCGGGGCCACCGAACGCCGGGTGCGCGTGATCCTCGCCGACAACGGGTCCACCGACGGCGCTCCCGAGCAGGCGGCGCAGCGACCGGACGTCCAGCTCGTGCGCACCGGCGCCAACCTCGGCTACGGCGGCGGCGTCAACTGCGGCATCGCCGAACTCGGGGAGGAGTTCGGCTGGGTGGTGTTCGCCAACGCCGATCTCGAATGGGCGCCCGGCTCGCTGGACGAACTGCTCACCGCGGCCAAGCGCTGGCCCCGGGGCGGGGCGTTCGGTCCGCTCATCCGCGAACCCGACGGCAGCGTCTACCCCTCGGCGCGGCTGCTGCCCTCGCTCGGTCGCGGTGCCGGGCACGCCGTGTTCGGGCGCGTGTGGCCGGGAAACCCGTGGAGCCGGGCCTACCGCCAAGTCGCCGCGGGACGCGCCGAACGCACCGCCGAGTGGCTGTCCGGCTCGTGCCAGCTCGTGCGCCGCGAAGCCTTCGACTCGGTCGACGGGTTCGACCCGCGGTACTTCATGTACTTCGAAGACGTCGACCTCGGCGACAGGCTCGGCCGCGCCGGCTGGTTGAACGTCTACGTGCCCGGCGCGGAGATCACGCACATCGGCGGGCACGCCACCTCGCAGGCCTCCGCGCGGATGCTCGCCGAACACCACCGCAGCGCCTACCGCTACCTGGCCGACCGCTACCGCGGGCCGGTGCACGCCCCCCTGCGGATGGTGCTGCGCGCGGGTCTGGGGCTGCGCAACAAGGTGCAAGCGCGCGCTGCACGCCGCTGATGCGGCCCGGTGCTGCGGCCCGCCGCGAGCTCGTCACCACCGGGGCGGGCGTTGCTTCGACCCCAGCGGGCCGAACTCGCCGGGGCCCCGCTGCGCCTCGTACGGGTTCGGCGGCAGCCGGGTGACGTCCGCATCCTCGGGCCAGTCCGGCGCGGCGTACGGGTCCTGCCGAGATGCCTCGGGATCCGGTTGCACCGCGTACGGGTCCGGCTGCTCGTACGGGTCCGGCTGCCCCGAGGCGGGCTGGGTGGGCAGCCGCGGGGCCGTGGCGGGCTCCTCGTACAGCTGCAGCCGGACCGTGGCCTCGGCGTCCATCGGTGACGTCGCGTTGTCCGGGGTCACCACGTCGCCGTCCCGAGCTCGCGCACGAGCGAGGGCTTCATCGGCTCGGTTGCGCGGGTTCACCAGGTCCCACTCCGTCCTGCGCCGGGTTCCGTGTCGCCGTCCCGCCGCGGGGAGGCGGGCCCTGTGCTCATTATGACGGCGTGGCTGTCAGAGTATTCCCCCCAACGGGTTTCCGCGCGCATCTTCTCCGCGCGCGGCGTGGCACGCGCGGTGCTGGAGCGACGCCGCGTCCCGTCAGGTCGAAGGAGAGGTGGAGCACATGTCCGCCGACGCGCAGGAACCCGCCGGCCGGGCCGGATCGGGAGCACGTCCGCCGGCAGCGGCCGGAGCGGACGCCGTCGTGCTCGTGGGCGGTCAGGGCATGCGCCTGCGACCGCTGACGCTGTCCGCCCCGAAACCGATGCTGCCGCTGGCCGGGGTCCCGTTCCTGCGCCACCTGCTCGCCCGCATCCGGGACGCGGGCATCGGGCACGTGATCCTCGGCACCTCGTACCAGGCGGACGTGTTCGCCGACTACTTCGGCGACGGGTCCGCCTTCGGCCTCGACCTGGAGGTCGTCGTCGAGGACGAACCGCTGGACACCGCAGGTGCGATCCGCAACGTGTCCGATCGGCTGCGGCACGAGGACGTGCTCGTGTTCAACGGCGACGTCCTGTCCGGAGTGGACCTGCCGGAGCTGCTGCACAGCCACCGCGAAACCGCGGCCGACGCCACGCTGCACCTGGTCCGCGTGGCCGACCCCAGCCATTTCGGCTGCGTGCCGACCGACGCGGACGGGCGCGTGACCGCGTTCCTGGAGAAGACCGCCGATCCGCCGGTGGACCAGGTCAACGCCGGCTGCTACGTGTTCCGCCGTGAGGTGATCGAGACGATCCCGGTCGGTCGCCGGGTCTCGGTGGAGCGCGAGACGTTCCCGCAGCTGCTGGAGTCGGGCGCGCACCTGCACGGCCACGTCGACTCCGCCTACTGGCGCGACATGGGCACGCCGGAGGCGTTCGTGCGGGCCGGTGCCGACCTGGTGCGCGGAGTGGCGCCCTCGCCGGAACTGCCCGAACCGCCGGGCGAGGTGCTCGCCCTCACCGGCGCCGAGGTCGACGCCGGCTCCGTGGTCGACGGCGGGAGCACCGCGGGACGGGACAGCGTCGTCGAACCCGGTGCGCGCGTGTCGGCCTCCACCCTGTTCGACGGGGCGCACGTGGCGCGCGACGCGGTCGTCGAGCGCTGCATCATCGGCGCGGGCGCGCGGATCGGCGCCGGTGCGGTGGTGCGCGACGCGGTCATCGCCGACCGTGCGAGCATCGGTGCCGGATGCGAACTCCTCGGCGGAGTGCGGGTGTGGCCGGACGTGCAGCTGCCCGCCGGTGGTGTCCGCTTCTCCGCTGCTTGAATCGAGCGCGATGATCCGACGAACCTGCCACCTCGCGAAGGGGTGCGAACCGGTGCGCGTGCTCGCACCGCTGCGGCGCGGCACCGGTGATCCGACGATGCGCGTGGACAGCGGCGGCCTGTGGTGGGCCTGCACCACCGCCGCCGGCCCCGCGAGCCTGCACGTCGCCCGCGGCGCGGACGGCGCCGTGCACGGCAGCGCCTGGGGCGAGGGAGCGGAAGCGGTGCTCGACGGCCTGCCGCGGCTGCTCGGCCAGCACGACGACGTCGGCGGTTTCCGGCCGCGGCACGAGATCGTCCGCCGCGGCTGGCGCACCGGCGGCGGGGTGCGGATGTGCGCGACCGGCCGCGTGTGGGACGTGCTGCTGGCCGCCGTGCTGGAGCAGAAGGTCACCACCCGCGAAGCGTGGCGGTCGTGGCGGGAGCTGTGCCGCCGGTTCGGCACCTCCGCCCCGGGCGCGGTGCCGGACGGTCTGCGCGTGCCGCCGACCCCGCAGCAGCTGCGGCGCCTGCGCGACTGGGAGTGGCACCGCGCCGGTGTGGACGGGATGCGGCGGCGCACGCTCATCGCCGCGGCCGCGGTGGCCGGGCGGGTGGAACGCGCCGTGGACCTCGGCGGCAGCGCCGGACGCGACCTGCTGTGCCACGTGCCCGGCATCGGGCCGTGGACGGCAGCGGAGGTCGCGCAGCGCGCGTGGGGCGATGCCGACGCGGTCAGCCTCGGCGACTACCACCTGCCCACGATCGTCGGCACGGCGCTCGTCGGCGAGCCCGTCGACGACGACGGCATGCTCGAGGCGCTCGCCCCGTACGCGGGGCACCGGCACCGCGCGGTGCAGTGCCTGCTCCAGGCCGGGGCGCAGCGACCGCGGTTCGCGCCGCGCGCGCCGGTGCGGAACCACCGCGCGATCTGAAGGTCCGGCGGAACGTCGAGCAGCGACCTGCGCAGCCGGTGAGCTCCCGGTGCTCCGTGCGCGCGACCCGCCTTCGAGGCTGCCGCGCCGGAAAGCGCAGGCCCGCCGTTGCCGCGGTCGTCAGCGGTGCAACGAGCACCGTTGGGGATCGCCGCCGTGCGGTGCTTGCGGCTTCAGGTGCCGGCTGCGGCGGTGCGCGCGGTGGCCGCGGCGACGAGCTCGGCGATGTCGCACTCCGCCGGCAGCGCACCAACCGGCCACCAGCGCAGGTCCAGCGATTCGGCGCTGCGCGCGGGCCGGGCACCTTCCGGTGCGCGCACCGCGAAGCGCACGTCGAAGTGCCGCGTCGGCGCACCGAGCGAGCAGGTGATCGGGTGCAGGTCCAAGTGCACCGGCCACGGGTCGATCTGCAACCCGGCCATCCCGGATTCCTCGGTGGCCTCGCGCAGCGCCGCGCCGCGCAGCGTCGAGTCCTCGGGTTCGCAGTGCCCGCCGAGCTGCAACCACCGGCCCACCCGGGGGTGCAGCGTGAGCAGCACGTGTTCGGCGGTGCTGTCGAGCACCACGGCCGAGGCGGTGATGTGGCCCGGTGCGCACTCCCGGTCGCAGGCGTCCGGCCGCGCCTGCAGCAACGTCAGGAAAGCCTGCCGCAGCGTCTCCTGCTGCGGCTGCTCCGGGCGCCAGGCAGCGAGAGTTTCCAGCCCGTCGCCGTGCGGTCCGCTCATTTCTCGACGAGCCCCCCGTCCGCGTCGCGGGGCGGACGGGGGCCGGGCGCGGGTTCGGCCGGATGGCCGAGGGCCACGCTGCCCAGCGGTTCCCACTCGGGCGGCAGGTCGAGCTCGGCGCGCACCGTCTCCGGGCAGAACAGCGTCGAGGACACCCAGCAGGAACCGAGGCCCTCGGCCGCGAGCGCCACCATGAGGCCCTGCACGGCCGCGCCGGCCGCCACGGTGAACATGGACCGTTCGGCCTCGGCACGCCGCGCGTCCGGGTAGTCGTGCGCGCCGTCGCGGACGAGGAGCGGCACCACGATCTCCGGGGCCTCGTAGAGCAGGTTGCCGCGGTTCACCCGGCGCTGCGCGGCCTCTTCGTCGAGTCCGTCGGCGCGCAGGTCGGCCAGCCACGCCTGGCGCATCGCATCCAGCACTTTCCTCCGCAGCGGACGGTCGCGCAGCCACACGAAGCGCACCGGCCGCGTGTGGTGCGGCGCCGGGGCGGTCAGCGCGGCCCCCACGGCGCGGCGCACCGCCTCGGGATCGACGTCCCCGCCGGAGAACTCCCGCACCGAGCGGCGCAGCAGCACGGCCTCCCGGTGGCCCTGGTGCAGCGCTTCCCGCGTGCCGAGGCGGAACAGGTCGTGCTCGACCGGTCGCACGAGATCGCGCGCGCCGGCCTGCTCGTCGGTCATCGACAACCCGCGCACCACCGCCACGGGCGTGCCGCCGAGCTTGCCCTTGACGAGGTCGCCGGCGGCGGCGACCTCGTCGGCCACGGCGACCTCGGTGACGCTGAGCGTGTTGCCCTGCGCGTCGACGCTGCCGGCGTACTGGTGCAGCGCTTCCACCCCGGCCGCGCCGATCGCCGCGTCGATCTGCCCGTTGCGCCAGGTGCGGCCCATCGTGTCGGTGATGAGGACGCCGACGCGCACGCCGAGCCGTTCGGCCAGCCCTTCCCGGATGCGGCGGGCGGATGCGTCCGGGTCGGCGGGCAGCAGTGCGATCTGGTCGTCGGCCACGTTCGACGCGTCCACGCCCGAGGCGGCCTGCACGATCCCGAGCTGGTTGCGGGTGATCAGCGTGCGGCCGTGGCTGGCGAGCACCGCTGTCGACTCGGACAGCACGAGCTCCCGGCGGAGCTGGTCGCGCTGCTCGGGATCGCGCGGGGCCTGCACGATCCGCCCTTCGGCCTTGGACAGGATCTTGCTGGTGACGACGAGGACGTCGTCCTCGACCAACCACGGCGCGGCGGCGGCGATCGCGGCCGCCACGTCGTCGCCCGGGGCGAACTCGGGCAGCCCCGGCACGGAGTGGACGGTGATCCCCTCCGGCGCTCCGTGGTCGCCGTTGGTGTGGTTCGCGGTCACCGCGGCACCTCCAACCCTGCGGTGTCGAACGCGGTGCGCACCATCTCCGCGGTGGCGTCCACGTCGGACATCACCAGCGGGGCCTCGCGCACCCGCACCCCGCCGACCTCGCCGGCGTCGCCGGGGTGCACCAGCCACGCGTCCAGGATGCCCCCGTGCTCGCGCGCACCGTAGTGGTCGGCGACGGCGGTGGCCGTGGACTCCACACCGATGGCGCGCAGGCACGAGTCGGCCATGCCGCGCAGCGGGCTGCCGCCGATGATCGGGGATATGCCCACGACCGGAGCGGACGTCTCCCGCAGCGCCTGGCCGAAGCCGGGGATCGCGAGCAGCGTGCCGATGCTGACCACCGGGTTGGAGGGGGCGATGAGCACCAGGTCCGCCCCGTGGAGGGCTTCGCGCACCGCGGGGCTGGGCGCGGCCTCCTCGGCGCCGACGGGGACGATCGCGTGCGCCTCGGGGCGTGCGCCGTGGCGGATCCACCATTCCTGGAAGTGCACCGCGCGGGCCTCGCCGCTGTCCGGGTCCGTGATGGCCACGTGCGTTTCCACGCGGTCGTCGGTGGCGGGCAGCAGCTGTGCGCCGGGTTGCCATCGGGTGCACAGCGCGCTGGTGACGTCGGTGAGCCCGTAGCCGGCGCGCAGCATGCGCGAACGCACCAGGTGCGTGGCGATGTCGCGGTCACCGAGCCCGAACCAGGTCGGTTCCGCGCCGTAGGCGGCGAGTTCCTCCTTGGCCGACCAGGTCTCGTCGACCCGCCCCCACCCCTTCTCCGGGTCGATGCCCGAACCGAGGGTGTACATGCAGGTGTCGAGGTCGGGGCACACGCGCAGGCCGTGCAGCCACAGGTCGTCACCGGTGTTGACCACGGCGGTGACTTCGTGGGCGTTGTTGTCGGTGTCCTCCGGTGGCCCGTGGGCGGGCAGTCCGAGCGCGGATTTCACTCCCAGCAGGAAGCGGGCGCCGCCGACTCCGCCGACCAGTACTACGACGTTCACGGCGGTCGATCCTCGCACGAGTGCCCGTCGAGCGGAGCGCGAACCCGGCACGGGTCACAGTCCGGGCGGCTGAGGCTACCGGCGGCGACCACAGGTGGCGGCGACCACAGGCGGCGGGCGGCTACAGGCGGCGGGCGGCTACAGCCAGAACCGGAACAGGTCCATGCCCTCGATCGCCAGTGCGGTCTCGCCGCCGACGAGGGAGTACAGCGCGAACGCGCCCTGGAAGAACAGGGTGCCCACGCCCGGCAGGAAGAAGATCGCCGCGACGAGCACCAGCGGCGCCCACGGGCGCGCCCGCATGCCGAACCGCCGGGCCTGCGGGGACAGCCACGGTTCCCACAGGCCGTAACCGTCCAGCCCCGGAATCGGGAGGATGTTCAGTACGAACGCGATCACCTGCAAAAACGCCAGGTAGGACAGTCCGGCGGCGGTTCCCCACGGCATCGGCACGAAGATGACGATCAGCGAGAGCACGAGGCCGACCGCGAGGTTGGCCAGCGGACCGGCCGCCGACACCAGCGATTCGGTGCGCCGGTCGCGCAGCGCGGCGTGGTTGATCCACACCGCTCCGCCGGGCAGCGGGATTCCGCCGAGCGCGACGAACAGCAGCGGCAGCACGATGCTCAGCACCGGGTCGGTGTAGCGGCGCGGGTCGAGGGTGAGGTAGCCCTTCAGGCGCACTTCCCGGTCGCCGCCGCGGTAGGCGGTAACGGCGTGGCCGAACTCGTGCAGGCACAGCGAGCTCGCCCAGCCGCCGATGATGATGAGGACGACTCCGGTGATGCGCGCGGGCTGGTTGTCGACGGCGGCCAGTGCGCAGCCGAGACCGGTGAGCGCGAGCAGGCCGAGGAAGATGGGGCTGACTCGTACCGCTGGGTTCATCACCGGGCCAGTGTTTCATCGCATGTTCCGGGGTTGCTGCCGCCTCGAGTTCACCCGTGCACGGGCGCAGGTGCGGATGTCCTTCTGCTGCGGGCCCGTGCGGTTCGGCTTCCACATGTCCCGGTGTCTCCGCGCACTCCGTGCGCGGGGCGCGAACGGGTCCGGCGCTGCGGCGATTCGTGTGCGCAGGCGCTGCAACGTGTGGGGAGGCGGTTCGGCGGGTACGGAGATCGTTCGCGGGCTGCGGACGCGGTTCGACGGCTGCGGACGCGGTGTCGGCGCTGCGGCAGTACCGGTGCGCGAGTACCGGTGCGCGGGTGCGGGCGTTCGTCGGCGCCGGGATTCGTCGCTGGAGTTCGTGGCACCGGTAGCGGAGGGCGATGAGGGCACCGACGCGCACCGGTGTGTCGGGTCGCGGTCGGCGCACCGGCACCGGTCGCTGAACCGCTGGGCACAGCGCCGGCGGCGCGGCGGCAGGGAGCGGGCGTGTCACCGGTCGGGGATGCGGTGCGTTCTCAGACGGCATTCCGCGCCGAGCGATGATATTCCTTGATCATGCGGAGCAACGCGGATGGCCGAACGGAGCAATCGCCGCTGGCGCGAATCGCGGTGTGCACGCGGTGCTCGAGCCGTTCGAGCGTTGTCCCCCTACGGAAGGTTGCCACTTGACCGCAAGGAGCTACCCGGGTGTAATCACAGCAATGTCATTCAACGTTCGGGCGACGTCCGCAGGGGTGACGCGGAGTTAAGGCGCGGAGCTGATCCGAGGCGGACGTGACGCTCGCGGTGGGCCGGATTATGGGAGTCGTCCGGTCGCACGTGGGTCGGTCGGATTCCGGAAACGGTTGAGCCGAACGGAGTGGCCGGCACGGCGTCATACGTACCCGCAGCAGTCGTCGGTACCAGTGCCGCCGATGGGCGAGCGAGGAGAGAAGACAACGAGTGCGCCCGGGAACGCCCCTCTGGGGAGAGGTGCGGGAACGGGAGAATGACGGGGGAGATAAGAATGACGGAGTCGAGTGCGGACTGCTTGTTCGGTCAGGGGGATGCGCGTGTCGCTGAACTCGACATCCTGTCCCAACTCGTGGACCCGCCGGGAGAGGAACCGCAGTGGCAGGAGCGCGCGCTGTGCGCGCAAACCGACCCGGAGGCGTTCTTCCCGGAAAAGGGCGGATCCACGCGGGAGGCGAAGCGAATCTGCCAGGGCTGCGAAGTCCGCAACGAATGCCTGGAATACGCCCTGGAGCACGACGAGCGTTTCGGCATTTGGGGCGGATTGTCCGAACGGGAGCGCCGGAAACTGAAGCGACGGGCGAGTTGACGCCGTTCCGGCCGGCGGTGCGGGAGCTCGTCGCCGCGCGTTGAACGGTCCACTGTGGAAACGCTGAATCGGTTCGCTCGCACCGCCTCCGGGTGGAGCTCGTCCGATGCGGCGCACTAACCTGCGGCCGTGCCGTTCAGCCCGCGTCGCCTCGCGCGCGAATTCCTCACCGCCCCGCCCGTCGTGCTCACCGTTGTTCTCGTCGTGCTCGCCGTGCTCGCACACGGCGTGCTCGCGGCCGAACCGCGGTGGGACACCGGTCTGCAGGGCGGACGCCTGTCCCCGGTGGCGGACTGGTCGACGACCTGGCGGGACTACCTGGCCTCCTGGCACGCGCAGTGGGGCGGAACCGGTGCCCCGGCCCCGGTTTCGCTGCTCGTGCTCGGACTGCTCGGCACGGTGCTGGGCGGTCCGGCCGTCGTGGCTGCGGGGCTGCTGCTGCTCGGGATGCCGCTGGCCGGCCTGTCGGCTTACCTCGCCGCGCGGGCGATCACCGCGGACCGGGGGCGCCGGGCCGTGCTCGCCGGCGCGTACGCCGCGTTCCCGGCGGCCGCGGTGTCGGCCGGGCAGGGACGGCTGGACGTGGTCGCGGCCCACGTGCTCGTCCCACCGGTGCTCGCCGGCCTCGCCGCCGTGCTCGGTGCGGTGCGCGCACGGCGCTCGTGGTTGGCCGCGGCGTGCCGGACCGCCCTGGTGGCAGCCGTTCTCGGCGCGTTCGCACCGCTGCTGCACCTCGCGCTGCTGGCCCTGGCGGTGCTCACCTTCGTGCTCCTTCCCGCGGGAGCTCGTTCCGCGAGCGGCCCGGACGGCGCGCACGAGTCCACAGCGGACGGTCCCGTGGCGCCGCGATCGCGGTTGGCGGGCCTGACCGCGGTGGTGGTGCTGTCGCTGGCCTGCCTGTTGCCGTGGCTGGTGAGCCTGCCGCGGCATCCGCAGGTGCTGATGCACGGCCTCGGCACGCGGGTGCGGGAACCGGAGCCGGGAGCCTGGCTGCTGCTGACGAGCCCGGACGGTTCGGTCGTGACGTGCTTCGGCGTGCTGCTGCCGCTCGCCGCTCTCCTGGTGCTGTTCGTGCGGCCCGGACTGCTGGTGCGGCCCGGGCTGCTGGTGCGGCCCGGAGTGCTGGTGCGGCCCGGAGTGCTGGTGCGGCGCAGCCGCACGCTGCTGCCACCGGTCTTGCTGCTCGGGTGCGGCTGGGTGCTGGCCGGCGTGGTCGGCGCGGTCTCCGCACCGCTGGTCGGTTCGACGCAGAGCAGTCCGGGGTGGACCGGGGGGCCGCTCGTGCTCGTGGCGGCGGGCAGCTGCTGGGCGCTGCTGCGCGCGTGGACTGACGGCCGCGCGTGGATCGACGGCGCAGCGGCGCGCGAGCCGGCACCGCGCGGACCCGCGAGGTACGAGCGGTCGGGCGCTCTCGGCGCGGTGAGCCGCGTGCGGCTGCAGTGGGCCGCGGCAGGTGCAGGCGTGCTGGTGCTCGGCGCGGTCGGGACGCTCGCCGCCTCCACCGGGCCGCTGCGCGCCGCGGAACCGCTCGACCGCGGCCTCGCGTCCGAACTGTCCGGACCGGGATCGGTGCTGCTGCTCGACGCCGGTGGCGGCCCGCGGCTGGTGCGCGAAATGCCCGCGCGGTACGGCGTGGACGACACGCCGCCGGTGCCCTCCACCGCGGAGTGGGTCGGCCGGGTCGACGACCAGGTGGCGCGGGCGCGGCCGCAGCAGGTCCGGGAAGCGGTGGCCACCGCCCGCACGCACGGGGTGGGGCACCTCGCCGTGGACGACCCCGCACCGCTGCTGCGGCATGCCGGCGATCTCGTCAGTGCTCGCGGGAAGCTGCCGGGCGGTCGGACCGTGCTGCGGGTGGACGGGGCGGTGAGCCCGGTGCGGCTGCTCGGCCCGGACCTGTCCCGCCAGTCGCGGTTGACCGAGCGGAACGTCGGCCGAGCCCGTCCGCGCGAGGTGCCCGTCCGGCTGGACACCGCGATCGCCCCGGGTGCCACCCTGCACGTCTCGGACGGCGGTGTCGGGCGGCAGCTGGTCTTCGCCGTGGCGGACGAACCGAGCTGGTGGGCGCGTGTGGACGGTGAACCCGTGGGCATCGCCGGTGTGTGGGGCGGGCAGCTCGCGGTGCCGCTGCCGGAGCACGCAGCCCGCGTGGAACTCGGCTTCACGCACGGCCCGCGGATGGTGCTGCTCGTGGCCCAGGCCGCGGTGGTCGTGTTCACCGTGGTGGGAGCGCTGCCGGAACGGCGTCCCAGGAGCCGGCGGCCTCAGCCGCCTTCGATCACCTCCGGGTCGAGCCCCAGGTAGTGCGCGATCTGCTCGACGAGCACGTCGTGCAGCAGGTCGGCCATGTCGGTGCCGTCGCGCGCCCGCGTCTCCAGCGGGCGGCGGTAGAGCACGATCCGCGCCCGGGTCGGCAGACCTCGCCTGTCCACGCCGGCGGGCACCAACCGCGCCAGCGGCACGTTGGAGTCGACCACCACGTCGTCGTCCCAGGTGAGCTTGTCCGGGGCGGTGGTGGTCAGCTCCGGGACCTCGTCGACGGCCACGTCCAGTTCGGTCAGTTCCGCGCGCCACCGCTTCTCGATCGGCTCGAGGGCTTCCAGCACGAGGGCGTCGAAGATCTGCGAACGGCTGCGCGCGATGGGCAGGGACGAGGGATACAGCGGCCCGCGCAGTCCGCGCCCCCTCCTGTCGCGGCGGGCCAGCCGTCGACGTCGCGATCCCCGTGCTGTCACCACGGGACGAGGGTACGCCTCCACCACCGGACGGGTCGTGCCCCATCCGGAGGGCAGCGGGCCGAGCGCGCTCGGTGCGGGTGTTTTGCGCGTGGCCTCCGGCGAGGTCTGGACGAAGGGCGCTATCGTGCGTGGCGTGCGGAGCGTGAGGCGGTGCTCGCGAGCCGGGTGTGCGAACCCGGCCGTAGCCACACTCACCTATGCCTATGCCGATTCCACCGCGGTGGTCGGTCCGCTCGCCACAGCTGCCGAGCCGCACAGCTACGACCTGTGCGAGGAGCACGCGACGCGGCTGACCGTGCCGAAGGGCTGGGAGGTAGTGCGGCATGAGGGTGAGTTCGCTGCGGAGGAACCCGCGGACGACGACCTGACCGCGTTGGCCGAGGCCGTGCGGGAATCGGGGCCGGCGGACGCGGAAGCGGCGGTCGAGGCGGAGGCGCAGGTCGCTTCCCGGGAACATCGGCGCGGACACCTGCGTGCGGTGCCCGATCCGGCCGAAGGAGGCCAGTGATGCCGCCCGTCCGCGATGGCTGCTGTGGGCGGAGCCGCGGCGGCGATCCGGGTGACGAACGGCTCGTGCTCTCCGGCGCGGACCACAGGCGCCGGATGCGTCGGTAGGCTCTGCCCTGGTCGTTTCGAACAACGCGGGAGGGCGAAGCGTGCGGGACCTGTCGGAGATCGTCAAGGCCTACGACATCCGCGGCGTCGTGGATGAACAGCTGGACACCGACGCGGTTGCCGAGATCGGCGCCGCGTTCACCCGGGTCGTCGGCGGCTCGGCGGTGGTGCTCGGGCACGACATGCGCGAGTCCTCGCCGCGGCTGGTGTCCGCGTTCGCCGAGGGGGTGACCGCGCAGGGCCTCGACGTGATCAACATCGGGCTGGCCAGCACCGACATGCTCTACTTCGCCTCCGGGCGGCTGGACCTGCCGGGTGCGATGTTCACCGCCAGCCACAACCCGGCGCAGTACAACGGCATCAAGCTCTGCCGGGCCGGTGCCGCCCCCGTGGGGCAGGACAGCGGGCTGTCGGAGATCCACGAGCTCGTCCGCCGGGGCGTGCCGGAGTTCCTCGGCCAGCACGGATCGGTCACCGAACGCGACATGGTCGCCGACTACGCCGCGTTCCTGCGCGAGCGCGTGGACCTCAGCGGCAGCCGTCCGCTGAAAGTCGTCGTCGACGCGGGCAACGGCATGGGCGGGCGCACCGTGCCCCCGGTCTTCACCGGGTTGCCGGTCGAGATCGACCCGCTGTACTTCGAGCTCGACGGCACGTTCCCGAACCACGTGGCCAACCCCCTCGAACCGGAGAACCTGGTGGACCTGCAGCGGCGGGTGCGCGAGGTCGGCGCCGACGCGGGACTGGCCTTCGACGGGGACGCCGACCGCTGCTACGTCGTCGACGAGCGGGCCGAACCCGTGTCCCCGAGCGCGATCACCGCGCTCGTCGCAGTGCGGGAACTGGCCAAGGAGCCCGGCGCCACCGTCATCCACAACCTGATCACCTCGCGCGCGGTGCCCGAGATCATCGCCGAGAACGGCGGGAAGCCGGTGCGCACGCGGGTGGGGCACTCGTTCATCAAGCAGAGCATGGCCGAAACCGGGGCGATCTTCGGCGGGGAGCACTCGGCGCACTACTACTTCCGGGACTTCTGGCACGCCGACTCCGGGATGCTCGCCGCGCTGCACGTGCTGGCCGCGCTGGGCGAGCAGCCGGAGCCGCTGTCGCGTCTGATGGCCGACTACACCCGTTACACCACTTCCGGGGAGATCAACTCCACGGTGACCGACCAGCACGAACGCATGCGGGCCGTGGCCGAGGAGTTCGGCGGCCGCCCCGGTGCTCGGACGGACGAGCTCGACGGACTTACCGTGGAACTGCCGGGCGGGGCGTGGTTCAACCTGCGCCCGTCCAACACCGAGCCGCTGCTGCGGTTGAACGTGGAAGCCGGTGACACCGGGAGCATGGCCGCACTCCGGGACGAGGTCCTCGCGGTGGTCCGCGCGTGATGTGCGACCGCGACCCGGGCGAGCCCGGTGAGGTTGGGAGGAAATGTGGTCACTGAACTGGACCCGCAGCTGCTGGAGATCCTGGCCTGCCCGGGCGACCGCGGCCCGCTGCGCACCGGTGCTGCGGCCGGGGCGGCGGCCGATGCGCTGACCTGCACCACCTGCGGTGCGGTGTTCCCCGTCCGGGACGGCATCCCCGTGCTGCTGTGGGACGAGGCGCAGCTGCCGCCGGCAACGGCCGGATCCGGTGGGGGACGGGAGTGACCGCTGTGCTGGACGACAGCCTCTTCGAAGACCCCGCGCGACTGTTCGACGTGGACCGGCGGGAGCTGCTGCGGACGGCGGCGCTGGCCGGGGCGCAGGTGCGTTCCGCCGTCGAGCGCGCGGCCAACGCCGGCGTGTCGGACTTCGGCGAGGAGCGCCCGCGGGCCGTCGTGCTGCTGGCCCGGCCGGGCCTGGGCATGCGGGTGTGCGAGCTGCTGGCCGCGCTGACCGGCCGGGCGGCCGTGCCGGTCGTGGTCGCCGAAACGCTGCCCGCCTGGGTCGGCGCGCTCGACGCGGTGTTCGTGCACGCGGCCGACCAGGGCGACGCGGACCTGGCCACCGCAGTGGACACCGCCTCCCGCCGGGGCGCGCGGGTCGTCGTGGCCGCCGAGGAGGAAGGCCCCGTCGCGGCGTCCGGCGCCGGTCGGGCGCTGCTCGTGCCGCCGACGTTCCCCGTGCCGGAGGAATTGTCGTTCACCTACGTGTTCACCGTCGGGCTGGTGGTCTTCGCCGAACTGGGGCTGCTCGCCGTCGACGTGGAGGCCCTGGCCGCGGAGCTCGACAGCATGGCCGAGCAGTGCCACCCGGCCAAGGAGTCCGTGGTCAACCCGGCCAAGACGCTGGCGCTGCGGCTGGCCGACCGGACCCCGGTGCTGTGGGGCGTCGACCCGGTGAGCACGGCCGTCGCGCGGCACGGCGCGTTCGCGCTCGGCTGCCACGTCGGCGTGCCGTGCGCGGTGGCCGACTACTCCGAGGCGGTGGCGCAGCGGACGCTGCACCGCAAGGCCGCGCAGGCCGGGTCGACGAGCGCGCTGTTCGCCGACCCGGACGAGGAGCATCCGCTGCGGGTGTTCCTCGTCAGCGCCCGCGCAGATGAACGCGGCGGGCACGCGGAACTGGGCGCCGTGCGGGACCTGCCGGGGGCCGATTCGGTGGTTCCGGACGATTCCGTCACGGCCGATCCGGTGCTGCGTGCTGCGGTGCTCGCGTTGCAGCTCGACTTCACCGCGGTCTACCTCGGGTTGGCCGCGGGAACGCTGGACGGTCCGAGCTGGACCACGGTGGCCGCCTCGTAGCCGACGCCTCCGGGGCGGCTCCCGGTCGCGGGCGGTGCATGATGCGATGTCCCCGGTCGGGGTCCCCGGTCGGGGTCACCGGTCGGGCGCCGGCCGCACGCGGCGTGCGACCGGCAGCAGGAGCGGACGAGGAAGCGAGAACAACAGTGGAGTTACTGCGGAACGCGGTGCGCCCGTACGCCTGGGGCTCGCGTACCGCGATCGCGGAACTGCTCGGCCGCCCGGCGCCCGCGCCGCATCCCGAAGCTGAGCTGTGGATGGGTGCGCATCCGCAGGACCCGTCCCGCGTGGTGCGCGCCGACGGCTCGGAGACCTCGTTGCTGTCGCTGCTGCAGGACGATCCCGACCACCACCTGGGCGAGCAGTGCGTGCGCCGGTGGGGCGACCGGCTGCCGTTCCTGTTCAAGGTGCTGGCCGCCGACGAGCCGCTGAGCCTGCAGGCGCACCCGTCCGCGGAGCAGGCGGCCGAGGGGTACTCGCGGGAGGAGGCGGCGGGGATCCCGCACAACGCGCCGAACCGCAACTACCCGGACCCCACGGCCAAACCGGAGCTGGTGTGCGCGCTGACCGAGTTCCACGCGCTGGCCGGTTTCCGGGACGCGCAGCGGACCGTGCGGCTGCTCGACGCGCTGGACGTGCCCGATCTGCGCGCGCACCGGGAGCTGCTGGCCGCCCAGCCCGACCCGGCAGGGCTGCGGGCGCTGTTCACCACGTGGATCACGTTGCCCGAGCACTTCCTGCGGCAGGTGCTGCCGCAGCTGCTGGACGCCTGCGTGGCGCACGTGCGCGCGCACGGCGAGTTCGCCATGGAGTGCCGCACCGTGCTCGAGCTCGGCGAGGCGTATCCGAACGACGCGGGTGTGCTGGCGAGCCTGCTGCTGAACCGGCTGGTGCTGCAACCGGGCGAGGCGATCTTCCTGCCCGCGGGCAACCTGCACGCCTACCTGCGGGGAACCGCGGTGGAGATCCTGGCGAACTCGGACAACATCCTGCGGTGCGGGCTGACGCCGAAGCACGTGGACGTGCCGGAACTGCTGCGCGTGCTCGACTTCGGCTGCGGTGACATGCGGGTGCTCAAGGGCGAGTCGCTGGACGCGAACCGCATGGTCTACCCGGTCGGCGCGGACGAGTTCGAGCTGTGCCGGCTGGACTGGACCGAGGCCGAGCCGAGCGCGGTCGAACTGGGCGCGGCGAGCCCGCAGATCCTGCTGTGCACCAAGGGCGGCGTGCGCCTGCGGTGGGCCGGTGCGCGCAGCGACCACCAGGTGGAACTCCCGCGTGGACAGTCGGTGTGGTTGCCGGCCGGCGATCCTCCGGTGGAGGTGGCTCCGGCGGAGCTGGATGCGGACGGGGGAGCGCAGGTGTTCCGCGCCGCGTCCGGGATCACGCCGATGCGTTGAAGCACCCCGCCGGATGCCCCGCCGAACATCGCCGCCCAGCTGATCCCGCTGCCCCGTCGCCGGGTGGCTGCTCCGAACGGACGTTCATGCCTGCGTCAGGAGCAGCACCCGCAGGAGCAGCACCCGCCTCGTCCGGATGCGGGTCCGGCCCGCCCGCTCCGGTGCGCGCCCCGGAGCGGGCGGTCAAGAGTAGCTAACGAAACGCGCGGCGAAGCCGGCGCCCGCATGTCTCCCACGCCGTTCGGGGGATAAGGTTCCCATCTGACCACTCGGGACGACAAAGGGAGGCGGCAGTGCCAGGCACGGGCCTGTGGCGCACCAAGTCGGTTGAACAATCGATCTTGGAGACCGACGAACCCGATACGAAACTGCGGAAGAACCTCGGCACCTGGGACCTGATCGTCTTCGGTGTCTCCGTCGTCATCGGCGCGGGCATCTTCACGGTGACCGCGCGCACCGCCGGCGACGTCTCCGGCCCCGGCGTGTCGCTGGCGTTCGTCATCGCGGCGATCGCGTGCGGACTGGCCGGGCTGTGCTACGCCGAGTTCGCTTCCACCGTGCCGGTGGCCGGCAGCGCCTACACGTACTCGTACGCGACGTTCGGCGAGTTCATCGCGTGGATCATCGGGTGGGACCTGGTGCTCGAGTTCGCCGTCGCTTCCGCGGCGGTGAGCAAGGGGTGGTCGAGCTACGTCGCCGAAGCGTTCGGGCTCCTCGGGCTGCAGGTGCCCAACGCGATCGACCTGGGACCGGTGCAGTTCGACTGGGCCGCGGTGCTGCTGGCCGGGGTGCTGACCCTGCTGCTGGCGGTGGGGACGAAGCTGTCCGCACGGGTCAGCCTCGTGATCACCTCGATCAAGGTCGGCGTGGTGCTGCTGGTGATCCTCGCCGGCATCGCCTTCATCAACGCGGCCAACTACACGCCGTTCATCCCGCCGGCCGAGCCGGAGACCGAGGCGGGTCCGGCGCTCGAGCAGTCGCTGTTCTCGCTGCTCGTCGGCGGTGAAACGAGCACCTACGGCGTCTTCGGCCTGCTGGCGGGCGCTTCGCTGCTGTTCTTCGCGTTCATCGGGTTCGACGTGGTCGCCACCACCGCCGAGGAGACGAAGAAACCGCAGCGGGACGCACCGCGCGGCATCCTCGGCACGCTGGCGATCGTCACCGTGCTCTACGTCGCGGTGTCGCTGGTGCTCACCGGGATGGTCCCGTACACGGACCTGGCCACGCAGAACGGTGAGCAGTCCACGCTGGCCACCGCGTTCGAGATCAACGGGGTGACGTGGGCGGCGTCGATCATCACGCTCGGCGCGCTCATCGGTCTGATCACCGTGGTCATGGTGCTGCTGCTGGGGCAGGTGCGCGTGCTGTTCGCCATGTCCCGCGACGGGCTGGTCAGCCGCAAGCTGGCCAAGACCAGCGAGCGCACCGGCACGCCGGTGCGGGCCACGGTGCTCGTCGGCGTCGTCGTCATGCTCGCGTCGGGCTTCTTCCCGGCCGAACGGCTCGAGGAAATGGTCAACGTCGGCACGTTGTTCGCGTTCATCCTCGTCTCCGCCGGTGTGATCATGCTGCGTTGGAAGCGTCCGGACCTGCCGCGCGGCTTCCGCGCACCCGGCGTGCCGATCGTGCCGATCGTGGCGATCGTCGCCTGCCTGTGGCTGATGCTGAACCTGACCGCGCTGACCTGGGTCCGGTTCCTGGTCTGGATGGCGGCCGGCGTCCTCATCTACTTCCTGTACGGGTACCGCAACTCGCGCCTCGGCCGCGGAGAGCTCCGCGAAACGAGCTCCGAAGGGGGCGAGTCGGCAACCGGCGAGTAGGACGCATCCGGCACGTGGACGACGGCGCCATCGCGGTTGCGGTGGCGCCGTCGTCGTTTCCGGGGGCTGCCGCGGGGTTTTCCGGGGTGGGGGGGGGGTGATGGGGGCTGCCGCGGACTACTCCAGCGGGTGCAGGCCCTGCGCGCGCTCCCACGGTGCGGTGCGCCCGGCGGGCTCGAACACCTCGGGTGCGGGCTCCGGTTCCCCGGTTGCGGGCGCCCCCGGCTGCGCGGACGCCTCCACCGAGGCCTCCACCGAGGCCTCCGCCTCGGCGGCCGGCTCCTCCTGCAGCGCGGGATCGTGCACCGACCGCTGGGCGCCGACCTCCTCCGCGGCGTGCTCGAGCTGCGGGACCGCGTCCACCGCCCCGCCGGTGCCCGCCTGCGCGGTCTCCGCCTCGGCAACGGTGCTCGCCGCGGTCGCAGTCCCCGCCGGCTGCTCGTCCGCACGGGTGGAGCGCGGGCCGTGCTGCGCCGCCGCACCGTCACCGCCGCGGACGGCCACCGGCCAGCGCCGCTGCGGCCCCCGACCGGTCTCCCCGCGGGAACCGGTGTCCCCGCGAGGTCCGGCATCCCCGCGAGGTCCGGGGCCGGTCGAACCGAGCACCGATTCGGGCAGCGCCGGCCCGGCCTCGGCATCGCCCGGTTCCAGCCCGGCCGCCATGGCCACCGCGCGGTCCCACTCCGGATCGCCCGCGTAGTCGGTGTGCCGCAGCACGCCCGGCACCCAGCGCCGGTGCGAGACGGGACCGCGCTGCGGATCGGGCAGCCAGTGATCCCCGCCCAGCACAAGAGCCCCGGTCGGCCCCCGCGTTGCCGGCGGCAGCGGCCCGCAGGTACTGCCGGGGCGGTGCCCCACGCCGAGCAGCGTCCCGGCGTAGACGTGCCTGCTCCACGTGGTCACCGCGCCGCCCATCGGATCGGTGCCGCGGCACAGCGCGCGCCAGCGCCCGCCGAGCGAGTCGGCCAGCTCGCCGATCGCGTCGTGCGAAACCGCCGCCGGGAACGCCCGCGGGTAGGCCCACTGCAACTGCGAACCCGCGGTGACCAGCCCGATCCGCTCGCGGTCGGCCGGGGGCAGGCTCGCCAGCAGCCGCGAGACCGCCACGGTGACGAGCAGGCTGCCCTGGCTGTGCCCGACCAGCACGACGCGCGTGTTCGGATCGGACAGGTGCTCCTGCGCGCGGGCGACCAGTTCGGGGATCACCTTCAGCGAGTAGCACGGCGGCACCACCGGGTGCGACTCCCGCGGCCAGAACAGCGTGAGATCGCACAGCACACCCAGGTAGCGCGCCGCGTGCCGCTCGGTCGCGGCGACGAAGACCATGCGCAGCAGCCCGACGGCCAACCCGGCGAGGGTCACCACCCCGAGTCCCGCGAACCAACCCGCCCAGGCCACCTGCCCCAGCCCGGCCAGCCGCAGCCCCGCCGCTGCGGTCGCCGCGACGAGCAGCACCCCGGCCAGCACGAGGAGCAGCAGGTACCCGTGGCTCCGCTGCACCCGCGCCCACAACCACGCGGACGCGGCCGCCTGGCGGTCGCGGTAGCGGCCCGCGTGCAGCAGCCCCACCTCGGGCGGGACCGACTCGCCGGAGAGCACGCACCGCCAGCGCCACAGCAGCAGCCACGGGACACCGACCAGTGCGGCCGCGCCCAGCAGCACCGCAGCCACCCCCCAGAACGTGGTCACGTCCTGGTACGGGCGGGGCAGCACGAGCCCCTCCGCACCCAGGGCGTGCCGCAGGCTCAGCGCGAGCCCCGCTCCGAAGCCGGTGCCCAGCATCGCGGCGAGGAACAGCAGGGGGGCGGCGAACCAGCCGCCGGCCCACGGCCGCATCCGCCGCGGCAGCGGTTTCCACAGCGGCGCGGCCAGCAGCGCCGCCGGAACCAGCACCAGCCCCGTGAGCAGGCACGTGAGACCGAGCAGCGCCGTGAGCGCGTCGATCGTCGGGCCGGAACCGGGAAGCGGACCGTCCGTGCCGGCCGGTGCGACGGCCGCTGCCAGCACCAGTGCCGCGGCCAGCGCCTGCAGCGCGCGCCGCGGAACGCGTCCGAAGAGGACGCGGCGGCGCGGCTGTTGCGCCCACATCTCCTCCGGATCGTCCAGCGCGGCGGCCCCGAACACGCAGCACACCAGCACCGCGGCGCTCGCGATCCACCGCGGATCGCCCTGCGCGGCGAACGGCCCGCCCAGCAGCAGCAACGCCACTGTGGACAGCGCAGCGCCGATGTGCAGGGCCCGCAGCGCGGGCGTTTCCGGGTCGGTGACCACGTTCCCGCCGGGCAGCACCGGTGCGCGGGCGGACGGCCGCGGTGCGCCCTGCCGCGCGTTGGCCGAGTTGCCCGTCGTGACCGGCCAGCTCTTGCCGGCCAGGCGCTGCATGAGCAGGACGACCAGACCGACCGGTACCAGCCCCAGCCAGATCCGCAGCAGGTCGAACTCGCGCGCCGCGTCCGGGACCGGACCCAGGCACCCCGAGCCCGGCCGCAGGCACTGCGCGGCGAGCAGGTCCGCGGTGACCACGGTCAGCTGGGCGACGAACAGCATCGTCAGCGCGATCGCCGCCACGCGCACGAGAGCACGGGCGCAGTGCCCGACCACGCGGCCGGTGCGGCTTTCCGGGCGCACCGGAGGCAGCATCCAGCGCGCCAGGTTGGCCAGCGCGAACGGGAAGAGCAGCGCCCACAGGGCCTTGCCGGGTCCCCCCGAGGTCATGCTGCCCCAGACGTAGCCCTCGACGATCCGCGGCACGGTGCGGCTGCCGTCGCGCAGCGCGGGCCCGGGCACGGGTCGGCGCAGCCGGTCGGCCGGGCGGACGACACGGCCCACGCCGTCGCCCGCGACATCGACCGCCTCGACCGAATCGGTCAGCTTCGGGCCGGTGGCGCCGAGCACGCCGTGTACCCGCAGCTCCACCACGCGGGTGCCCTGCTCGGGTGCGTGCACTGGAGACCTCCCGTGGCCGGGGACTGCTGGTTCGTGCCGAACCACCGCTGCGCAGCGGCGGCGCTGCCCGCGGCGCTGCCGCGGGTGCGGGCACGGTGGGTGCGTGATCACGTCCGCGGCGATTCTGCACCCGCGCGCGGAGAGCTGGCGAGCGCCGCGCATCGATTGTGATCGTCGCCCGGTTCGTTCGTCCGCATTTGCGAGCGGTCGTGTCCGGCCGCGCCGATCGCGCAGCGAGTACGACTGGAAACAAGCGGTAGCATCACACCGGTGCGCGCGGACCGCGAGTGGGAAGCGCCCGGGTGACGACGGGTTGAGCGATGACGGGTGAGGCGATGACGTCGGACAAGCACCGCACGGTGAACGGAGTGGAGTTCGCGGTCGCGGACCTCTCGCTCGCGCCGCGGGGCCGCGAGCAGATCCGGCTGGCCGAGCACGAGATGCCGGGGCTGCTCGCGCTGCGCCGGGAGTACGCCGAGGTCTACCCGCTGCGGGGTGCGCGGATCACCGGATCGCTGCACATGACGGTGCAGACCGCGGTGCTCATCGAAACGCTGCTCTCCCTCGGCGCCGAGGTGCGCTGGGCCTCGTGCAACATCTTCTCCACCGACGACGCGGCGGCGGCAGCGGTCGCGGCCGGCAGGAACGGCACTCCGGAGGATCCTCGCGGCGCCTCCGTGTTCGCCTGGGAGGGCGAAACGCTCGAGGAGTACTGGTGGTGCTTGGAAACCGCGCTGAGCTGGCCCGGCGGGGCGCCGAACATGATCCTCGACGACGGCGGCGACGCGACGACGCTGCTGCACCGGGGTGTGCGCTGCGAACGCGCCGGAGCGGTGCCCACCGCCGACGAGAGCACCCCGGAGGACGACGAGGTCGTGCTGCAGCGGTTGCGCTCCTCGCTGGCCGCCGACACCGGTCGGTGGACCCGTCTCGCCGAGGAGGTCCGCGGCGTCACCGAGGAGACGACGACCGGCGTGAACCGGCTCTACCGGCTCGCCGCTCAGGGCGAGCTGCTGTTTCCCGCCATCAACGTGAACGACTCGGTGACCAAGTCGAAGTTCGACAACAAGTACGGCATCCGCCACTCCCTCGTCGACGGCATCAACCGCGCCACCGACGTGCTCATGGGAGGCAAGACCGCCGTGGTCTGCGGTTACGGCGACGTCGGCAAGGGCGCGGTGCAGGCGCTGCGCGGGCAGGGCGCACGCGTGATCATCACCGAGATCGACCCGATCAACGCGCTGCAGGCCCAGCTCGAAGGCATCCAGGTCGCCCGGTTGGAGAGCGTGCTGCACGAGGCCGACATCCTCATCACCGCCACCGGCAACAAGGACGTCATCACCGTCGAGCACCTGCGCCGGCTCAAGCACCAGGCGATCATCGGCAACATCGGCCACTTCGACAACGAGATCGACGTGGCCGGGCTGGCCGCCGTGTCCGACGTCCGGAGAGTGCGGATCAAACCGCAGGTCGACGAGTGGGTCTTCCCCGACGGCCACTCGGTGCTGGTGCTGTCCGAAGGGCGGCTGCTCAACCTGGGCAACGCCACCGGGCACCCCAGCTTCGTGATGTCGAACTCCTTCGCCGATCAGACCATCGCCCAGATCGAACTGTTCACGAACTGGCGCGAGTACGACCGCGAGGTCTACCGGCTGCCGAAATCGCTGGACGAGAAGGTCGCGCGGATCCACGTGCAGGCCCTCGGCGGTGAACTGACCCGGTTGAGCAAGGAGCAGGCCGAGTACATCGACGTGGACGCGGAGGGGCCGTACAAACCGGACCACTACCGGTATTGAAAACTGTTTCGCAAGTTTTGCCGAGGTGCTCGCTCGGCGGGACCTCGAGCACGGCTCTCGCTCCGGGAGCTCCGACATCGAGTAGCCACCGCGGGTGCGGCCGGTGCGCGCGCAGCGGGCGGGCGCGACGCTACTAGCCTCTGACGCGTGAGTCGTCTGATCGTGATCGAGGGCGTCGACGGCGCCGGCAAGCGCACCCTGGCCGAGGGGCTGGATGCCCAGCTGCGGCGCCGCGGGTGCTCCGTGAGCCGCCTGGCCTTCCCCCGGTACGAGGCCGATGTGCACGCCGCGCTCGTCGGTGAAGCCCTGCGCGGGGCGCACGGCGACCTCGCCGAATCGGTGCACGGTGTGGCCGTGCTCAACGCGCTGGACCGCCGCGCGGCCGTCGACGAGCTGCGCGGCCGGCTCGACGCGCACGACGTGCTGCTGCTCGACCGCTACGTCGCGTCGAACGCTGCCTACGGCGCCGCGCGGCTGCACGAGGACGCGTGCGGCGACTTCGTCCACTGGGTGGAGGATCTCGAGGTGCGGCGCTTCGCCCTGCCGGCTCCCGACCACCAGCTGCTGCTGCGAGTGCCCGTGGACCTGGCGGCGCAGCGCGCCGAACACCGCGAACGGACCGAAGTGGACAGGCAGCGGGACGCGTTCGAATCGGACGACTCGCTGCAACGGCGCTGCTCCGCGGTGTACGCGCAGCTGGCCGAACGCTCCTGGTGGTCTCCCTGGGCCGTCGTCGACGGCGTCGCCGAGGTCGACTTCGCCGCACTGGCCCGCAGCTGCCTCGGCGAACGCTGATGCGCGCTACTCCGGCGCGCTGGTCCGCGGTTCGTGCCGCACCGGGAAGTTCACCGAATTCGCGATGAAGCACTTCCGGTGCGCCTGGGCGTGCAACTTCTCCGCGGCGCTGAGCATGTCCTGTTCGGACACCTGCACCTCCGGTCGCAGCAGCACCGCCTCGAACCGCCCGGAGCCGTCCCGCTGCTCGACCATCGTCGCCGACGCCGCGTCCCGGTAGGCGGTGACCACGACGCCGCTGCGCGCGCACAGCCCCAGGTACCAGAGCATGTGGCACTGCGACAGCGCGGCGAGCAGCATCTCCTCCGGGTTCAGCAGCTCCGCGTCGCCGAGGAACGACGGGTCGGCCGAAGCGCGCAACGGGGGTTTGCCGGCGATCTCCACCAGGTGTTCGCGGTCGTAGCCGCGGTAGCTCGCGGTCCCGCCGCCGGAGTTGCCCGTCCACGTGACGGTGGCCGCGTAGTGGTGCTCGGACATGTTCTCCCCCTGCAGCGGGCGAAGGGCAGTGGACGAAGGGCGGCGGGCGAAGGGCAGTGGACGAAGACCGCACTGGTACGCATACGATCCGTCAGCGGAGGTGCGGTACGCATCATTCTCGCCCGCGTGTCGTCCACAGTGGCGCCTCCGGGCGTGCGAGGCGGAGCACGCGTGGCTTGCTCCGAACGGCGGTACCGCCGGTTCCGTCCCCGCGGGGGCGGTCGACCGGCGAAGACACAGCGGAACTCCAGCGAAACCCTCGGCGCAACGATGGGCGGGGACTGCAACGGGAGGGGAGTGACGAGTGCGACCATGAACGACATGAAGGCGCGCGTGCTCGTGGTGGACGACGACCCGGCCTTGGCCGAGATGCTGACGATCGCGCTGCGCGGCGAAGGGTTCGACACGGCCGTCGTCAGCGACGGCACCAAGGTGATGCCGGCGCTGCGGGAGCTCAAACCCGACCTCGTGCTGCTCGACCTGATGCTGCCCGGGATGAACGGCATCGACGTCTGCAAGGCCATCCGCACCGAGTCCGTCGTCCCCGTGGTGATGCTCACCGCCAAGAGCGACACCGTGGACGTGGTGCTCGGCCTGGAGTCGGGCGCGGACGACTACGTCGTCAAGCCGTTCAAGCCGAAGGAGCTCGTGGCACGGCTGCGCGCGCGGCTGCGGCGCACCGACGCGGAACCCGCCGAGGTGCTCACCATCGGTGACGTGTCCATCGACGTTCCCGGCCACGAGGTCACGCGCGACGGCGAAGCGATCTCGCTGACCCCGCTGGAGTTCGACCTGCTCGTGGCCCTGGCCCGCAAACCGCGCCAGGTGTTCACCCGCGAGGTGCTGCTCGAGCAGGTCTGGGGATACCGGCACGCGGCCGACACGCGGCTGGTCAACGTGCACGTCCAGCGGCTGCGGTCGAAGGTCGAACGCGACCCCGAGCGGCCCGAGATCGTGCTGACCGTCCGCGGTGTCGGGTACAAAGCCGGTCCGCAGTGAGCGCCGGGCACCGGCGTGCGGCCGACGCCGGTGCCCGGCGGGGCGGTGCGGGGCCGCGCAGTGCGCACGGCATCCTGGAACGGCCCGGCTGCGGGAAGTCGTGGCGGACCGGTTCGACGCGGGGTGCCGGGTCGACCGGTGCTCGTGCGTGAGCAGAAGGCGGAGCACGTGAGCGTGTGGGCGCGTAGACCTCGGGCGGTGCGGCAGTGGGTCGCCCGCATCCGGGAGGAGATCCGCGAGCGGTGGCACCGCTTCGAAGCGGTGTGGCGGCGTTCGCTGCAGCTCCGGGTGGTCGTGAGCACGCTCGCGCTGTCGCTGGTCGTGGTGCTCGTGCTCGGCATGGTGCTGCAGACCCAGATCACCTCGCGGCTGCTCGACGCCAAGGAGGAAGCGGCGATCTCGCAGACCGAGTACAGCCTGCCGGTGCTGGAGCGCGAACTCACCGCCGTCGATCCGAACTCGGACAACGTGCACGAGCAGCTCGAAGCCGCGCTCAACCGGCTGACCACGTCGAACCCCGGCCAGTCCACCGAATCCGCGGCGGGCGCGTTCGACCCCGTGCTGGTGGACGGGCACGCGCTGGGCGAGCTCGGACGGCAGCCCGCCGCCGGTCCGGTGCAGAACGTTCCCGACGGTCTGCGGCGCAACGTGGAGCGGGGCCAGCTGGCCACCCAGATCACCACCGTGCCCAACGAGGGCGAGCCGGTGACCATGCTCGCCGTGGGCAGCCCGGTGGGGACCGCGACCCGCCCGCTGCAGGTGTACCTGCTCTTCCCGCTGACGGCCGAGCGGTCCACGGCGAACGTCGTGCAGAGCACCCTGCTCGCCTCCGGTGCCGTGCTGCTGGTGCTGCTGGGAGCGATCACCAGCCTCGTCACCCGCCAAGTGGTGCGCCCGGTGCGGCAGGCTGCGCAGACCGCGGAGGAGCTCGCCGAGGGCGACCTGGACAAGCGCATGCGCGTGATCGGTGAGGACGACATGGCGCGCCTGGCCGAGTCGTTCAACGAAATGGCCGACAGCCTCAAGCAGCAGATCACCCAGCTCGAGGAGTTCGGCCAGCTGCAGCGCCGGTTCACCTCCGACGTCTCGCACGAGCTGCGCACCCCGCTGACGACCGTGCGCATGGCCGCGGACGTGCTCTACGCCTCGCGCGAGGAGCTCCCCTCCGGCCTGTCCCGGTCCACCGAACTGCTCACCGACGAGCTCGACCGGTTCGAAGCGCTGCTGGCCGACCTGCTGGAGATCTCCCGGCTGGACGCGGGCGTGGCAGACCTCTCCCCGGAGCCGCTCGACGTGGGAGAGGTCGCCGACCGCGCCGTGAACTCCGTGCGCGGCATCGCCGAGAGCAGCGGTGTGCCGCTGCGCTTCGACATGCCCGAACCCGGCAGCGAACAGCGCGAACACCTGCACGTGCTCGCCGACGCGCGGCGCGTGGAACGCATCCTGCGCAACCTCGTCGCCAACGCCGTCGACCACGCCGAAGGCGAACCGGTCGAGATCAAGTCCGCGGGCAACGAGCAGGCCGTCGCCGTGACCGTGCGGGACTACGGCGTGGGCCTGCGCCCGGGCGAGGCCGAGCTCGTCTTCACCCGGTTCTGGCGGGCCGACCCGGCGCGGAACCGGCGCACCGGCGGTACCGGTCTCGGGCTGTCGATCAGCCACGAGGACGCCCGGCTGCACGGCGGGGCGCTCGACGCCTGGGGTGAACCCGGCCAGGGCTCGTGCTTCCGGCTGACCCTGCCGCTGCGTCCCGGTGAGTCGTTCGAATCGAGCCCGCTGGGCATGCCGGACAGGCGCAGCATCGCAGCACCGGACGCGCTGCTGGCCGCCGGTCTCGACGTCCCGCGCGAGGGGGATGCCTCCGCCGAAACCGACGTGCCGGACACCGAGTACCGCGACGAGGGGCCGGCGCGGCTGTCCGAGCAGGAACGGGAGTCGCCATGACCTGGCGAGCACAACCCCGGCGGCCCACCACGGCAGCATCCCGGACCGGCTTCCGCGCACTGGCCGCGGTGCTGGTCCTGGCGATGTCCGGCTGCGCCAGCATCCCGGAGCACTCCGAACCGCGCGGCGTGCGCTGGGTCGACGAGGGCAACTCCAACGAACGCGTGCAGGAGCCGCGCCGGGACGTGGACCCGCTGCCGCTGGTGCGCAGCTTCGTCGACTCGGCGGCCGCTCCGGAGAACGAGCACGAGGCCGCACGGCTGCACCTCACTCCGCGGGCGCGTTCGGAGTGGTCGCCGAGCGCGGGGATGCGCATCGTCGACCAGGTGGACACCATCCCGGTGCAGAGCGACCACCCGCTGCCGCGAGGGGTGCAGCTCGTCGGGCTGCGGGCGGAGAAGGTCGGCCGGCTGTTACCGGACCGCTCGTTCGTCCCCGAGCAGGGCGAGTTCAGCACCCGGGTGCGCGTCGAGCGCCAGGACGACGGGCAGTGGCGGATCGCCACGCCGCCACCGGAGCTGGTCGCCACCCGCGACTCGTTCAGCAGCACCTACCGCTCGGTGTCGGTGTACTTCCCCGACTCCGAGAGCACCGGCGTGGTCCCGGATGTGCGGTACGTGCCGTCGCAGCCGGCGAGCACCTTGCCGCGCCGGGTGATCGACCTGCTCATGACGGGGCCGTCGGAGTCGATGCGCGACGCCCTGCGCACCGGTCTGCCAGAGGGTGTGCGGACGAAGACGAACGCCAGCGAGGCAGCCGACGGCGCCCTCGTGGTCAACTTCAGCGACCTGGGGGACGTCTCGCAGGAGTCCCGCCGGTTGATCGCGGCGCAGGTGGTGTACTCGCTGCAGAGCGTCAGCAGCGCGCGCGTGCGGCTGAAGGAGGAGGGCACGCCGCTGCTGTCGGACAGTCCCGAACTGCGCCCGGCCGATGTTCGCCCGTACGTGCGGGAACGTTCGGACGCGGCGAACCTGCCGGGGCTGGCCGTGGTCGACGAGAGCCTGGTGCATCTCGACGAGCAGGCGAAGCCGGTCGCCGGCCCCGCCGGCAACGGGGAGTACGACGTGGTGCGCGCGGGCATGTCGCCGGACGGCAGCCGGCTCGCCGCGGTCACCCGCCGGCCCGGTGGGGTGGCGTTGCGCGTCGGCGGCGAGGGTTCGGTGCAGGACGGTTCGCAGCTGCCCGAGCTTCCCGTGGGCGGTGCGTTCATGAGCAAACCCGAGTGGCGGGGCAATGGTGAGGTCTGGACCTCGGTGGACGGCCGCCGGGTCGTCCGCGCGGTCGGCACCGACTCCGGCTGGGACGTCGGACGCGTGGACGTGAGCGCGTTGGGGGCGGATCCGAAGATCAGCGACATGCGGTTGTCGCCCGACGGTGCGCACGCTGCGCTCGTCAGCGACGGGCAGCTCGTCGTGGCCGCGGTCGCCGAGGTCGACGGGAGGACGACGCTGTCCCGGCCGACCCGTTTGCCGCCCCCGGGGGACATGCGCATCCGCGGTGTGGAGTGGCGCAGCAACGACGAGCTCGTGGCCACGACCGACAGCAACCGTTCCCCGGTCTACGACGTGTCCGTCGACGGGCTGTACTGGACTCCGTACACCGCGTCGAACCTGGGGCAGCCGGTGAACGCTGTGACGGTGGCTCCCGGCGGCCGCGTGATCGTGGCCGACCGCAGCGGGCTGTGGGAGTCGCAGGACTCCGATGACGTGTGGGGGCTCATGTCGGGGCCGATCGGCGGCGCGTCGATCCCCTTCTACCCGGGGTGAGGCCGCCGACCCGCCCCATCGATCCAGTCCTGCCGTTCCAGCGCTGCCGGATCCAGTACTGCCGGATCCAGCGCTGCCGTTCCAGTACTGCCGATCCAGCACTGCCGGGCCGCCCGACGCGCGCCGGTGAGTCGGGCGGTTCAGATCCCGCATCCTCGGCGGCATGCGTGGGAACGAGAACTCCGCGGGGCGCGACTCCGCGGGTTGCGACTGTGCCGGGCGGGGTTGTGCGGACCGTACTGCCGCGGGGCGCGGCGAGCACCTCACGTGGGTCGGTGCCGCGGCCTCCGCCCCCGCCCGGCTGCGGACGCTCGACCTCGTCCTGCCAGTGCGCTGCGCCGGGTGCGGCCGGCAGGGGACGCACTGGTGCCTTCCGTGCGCCGCGGAACTGTCCCGACCGCACCGCGTGCCGCTTCCGGTCCTCGGGCGGCGGACGCCCGTGTACGCGTTGGGTGCCTACCGCGGTGCCGCGCGTCGAGCGGTCCTCGCCTACAAGGAGCGCGGCCGGCGAGCTCTTGCCGGCGTCTTCGCCGAGCGGTTGGCCGCGGGCATGCGCGCCGCGCACGCCGCGTGCGGACCGTGGTGGATCGTGCCCGCGCCGTCCCGTTGGTGGGCGGCGCGACGTCGCGGGGGTGCGCACATGCTCCGGGTCGCGCGGGAGCTGTCGCGGGGGCTGCGGGCGGGTGGGTGCGCCGCCGAGGTGTTCGAATGCCTGCGGTTGGGTCCCGGCGCGGTGGATGCCGCGCGGCTCGCGCACGCCGATCGCCCCGCGAATCTGGCGGGGCGACTGCGAGCGCGTCCGCCCAGCCGTCCGCCGCCCGGCGGCGTGCTGCTCATCGACGACGTGATCACCACCGGCACGACGGTCGCGGAATCCGCGGCAGCGCTCGAACAGGTGCAGTGCCGTCCGGAGCTGGTCCTGGCTGTGACGGCGGTGGATCCCCGTGCTGTCGAGCCCGGCTGAGTGCTGGCCCGGTTGAGCGCTGGCCCGGTTGAGCGCTGGCCCGGTTGAGCGCTGACCCGGTTGGGGCTCGGTGGGCGGTCGACTACGGGAGCGTTTTTCACACTGTAGGCCTATCGTGTGGTATGAGACGCACCCGTTCGTCCGCGTGGAACCCGACCGGGCAGCCCCGCGTTGTTCGGGAAAGGCACGAGGTCCGGGAAAGGCACGAGCGCGGTTCGCCCGCCGTTCCGGCACGGCCGGAGCCCGTGACCGGGGGTGCCCGCCATCGAGTGCCCGCCATCGAGTGCTTGCCGTCGGGCGGTCGCCATCGGGGACGCCGCGGTCGGAAGACGCCCGCGATCGGAAGACGCCTGCGATCGGAAAGCTGGAGCGCTGAACCGCAGCTGGCGGCTGCCGGTGCTCCGGTCACCTCCGTTCGCACCGTCGGGTTACTGCGGGCAGCGGCTCCGAGCGTGCTCGGTGGTCGCTTGACGTCGCCCGACTCGGGGGTGTCACAAACCGATAAACCGAGATAGCGTGCCATCAATCACACACCACCGGCGGCGGAAGGAGTGACAACCCGTGTCCGTGGCGCCGGTTCCGCAGTGACCTTCCGGGAAAGCCCGGTACGTCCGGAGCACCCCCACATCTCACCGGCGCCGACCGAGCACACGTCTCCTGTGCCAGTGATGAACGGAGGTCGTGAATGGACATCGTGGTCAAGGGGCGCAACGTCGAGGTCCCCGAGCACTACCGCGAACAGGTCGCGGAGAAGCTCAGCAGGCTCGAGCGGTACACCCGCAAAGCGATTCGCACTGAAGTGGAGTTGTTCCACGAGCGCAACCCCCGCCAGGCGAAGAACTGCCAGCGGGTGGAACTCGTTCTCGTGGGCAAAGGGGGGCCGCTGCGCGCCGAAGCGTCCGCCGGCAACTTCTACGCCGCGCTCGACGCGGCCGCGGGCAAACTGGAGACCCGCCTCCGCCGGATGCACGACCGCAGGAAAGTGCACTACGGCCAGCGCAATCCCACATCGGTCGCCGAAGCGACATCAACCATGGCACATCGCCGCGTGGTCACCGAACGCACACCAGGGGCTCCCTCGCCGGACGGGAACACCGTCCTGCTGGAAACCCCCGAAAACGCCGCCGAGAACGGATCCGAGGCCGTGCTCGCGGACAGCACCGGCACCCGGCCGGACGAGCGCACAGCAGAGCCCCAGAACCTCAGCGAGAACACGCCGGAGGTGACCGCGGAAGTGCCGGAACAGCGCGTGGAGGCGGGCAATGGCCACTCCGCCGGAGGGTACGCGGCCACGCAGGAGTACGAACCGGGTCGCGTCGTCCGCGAGAAGGAACACCCCGCGAAACCGATGACGGTGGACCAGGCGTTGTACCAGATGGAGCTGGTCGGCCACGACTTCTACCTGTTCTCGGACGCCGACAGCGGTAAGCCGAGCGTCGTGTACCGCCGGAAGGGCTTCGATTACGGGGTCATCCGACTGGCCGAGTCAGCATGAACGCCGCAGCTGCACCGTGAGCGGACAAGCGAGCGGATCGCAGCCGAGCAGCTCGTCCCCCGCGTACGGTGGTGCGCGGGGGACAGTTGCGTTCCGCGTCAGCCCGGGCCCCGACGCGGCCACCCGGGGCCCGACGTGGTAACCCGGGGTCCCCGTTGCTGGTGAGTACGATGGCCGTAAAGCGTCCGTGACGGGCGCGTCACGATCAGCTAGTGAGGTCGACCGGATGGTCCTGTCCCGACTGCTCCGCGCCGGCGAGGGCAAGATGCTCAAACGTCTGCGCGCCATAGCAGCGCACATCAACGAGCTCGAAGATGACACCGTCGCGCTGTCCGACGCCGAGCTGCGGGACAAGACCGACGAGTTCAAGCGCCGCCACACCGACGGCGAGTCCTTGGACGCCCTGCTGCCCGAGGCCTTCGCCGTCGTTCGCGAGGGCGCGCGCCGCGTGCTGGGGCAGCGGCACTTCGACGTGCAGCTCATGGGGGGTGCTGCGCTGCACCTCGGGCAGATCGCCGAGATGAAGACCGGTGAGGGCAAAACCCTGACCTGCGTGCTGCCCGCCTACCTCAACGCAGTCACGGGCAAGGGCGTGCACGTCATCACGGTCAACGACTACCTGGCCAAACGTGACGCCGAGTGGATGGGCCGCGTCCACCGGTTCCTCGGGTTGACGGTCGCACCGCTGCTGGCGGACATGACGCCGGATCAGCGCCGCGAGGCCTACGAAGCCGATGTCACCTACGGCACGAACAACGAGTTCGGCTTCGACTACCTGCGCGACAACATGGCCTGGAGCCTCGACGACTGCGTGCAGCGCGGGCACAACTTCGCCATCGTCGACGAGGTCGACTCGATCCTCGTCGACGAAGCCCGCACCCCGCTGATCATCTCCGGCCCGGCCGACCAGTCCTCCCGCTGGTACCAGGAGTTCGCGCGGCTCGCACCGATGTTCGAGCGCGACGTCCACTACGACGTCGACGAGCGCAAGCGCACCATCGGCATCACCGAGGAAGGCGCCCAGCTCGTCGAGGACCAGCTGGGCATCGAGAACCTCTACGAGGCCGCGAACACCCCGCTGGTCGGGTTCCTGAACAACGCCATCAAGGCCGCTGAGCTGTACAAGAGGGACAAGGACTACATCGTCAGCAACGGCGAGATCCTCATCGTCGACGAGTTCACCGGCCGCGTCCTCGCGGGACGCCGCTACAACGAGGGCATGCACCAGGCCATCGAGGCCAAGGAAGGCGTGGAGATCAAGGCCGAGAACCAGACGCTGGCCTCGATCACGCTGCAGAACTACTTCCGCCTCTACGACAAGCTCTCCGGCATGACCGGTACGGCGCAGACCGAGGCGGCGGAGTTCCAGTCCACCTACCAGCTCGGCGTCGTGTCCGTGCCCACCAACGAGCCGATGATCCGCAAGGACCAGCCGGACGTCGTCTACAAGACCGAAGCGGCCAAGTTCGACGCGGTCGCCGAGGACATCGAGGAGTGCTACGGGCGCGGACAACCGGTGCTCGTCGGCACCACCAGCGTCGAGCACTCCGAGTACCTGTCGAAGCTGCTGACCAAGCGTGAAGTCCCGCACAGCGTGCTCAACGCCAAGCACCACGAATCCGAGGCGCTGATCATCGCCGAGGCGGGGCGCAGGGGCGCCGTGACCGTAGCGACCAACATGGCCGGCCGCGGCACCGACATCGTCCTCGGCGGCAACGTCGACCACCTCGCCGATGCCGAGCTGCGGCGGCGCGGACTCGATCCGGTGAACAACTCGGAGGAGTACGAAGAGGCCTGGAGCAGCACGGTCGAGGAGATGAAGAAGCAGGCCGAGGCCGAAGCCGACGAAGTCCGCGAAGCCGGCGGCCTGTACGTGCTCGGCACCGAACGGCACGAATCCCGCCGCATCGACAACCAGCTCCGCGGGCGGTCGGGACGCCAGGGCGACCCGGGGCAGTCGCGCTTCTACCTGTCCCTCGGCGATGAGTTGATGCGCCGCTTCAACTCGAACATGGTCGAGACCATCATGACCCGGTTCAAGGTGCCGGAGGACGTGCCGATCGAGGCCAAGATGGTTACGCGGGCCATCCGCAGCGCGCAGACCCAGGTCGAGCAGCAGAACATGGAGATCCGCAAGAACGTCCTCAAGTACGACGAGGTGATGAACCAGCAGCGCCTGGTCATCTACGCCGAGCGGCGCCGGGTCCTGGAAGGCGAGGACCTGCGCGAGCAGGTGCGCCTCATGCTCTCGGACGTCATCACCGCCTACGTCGACGCGGAGACCTCCAAGGGCTACGCGGAGGACTGGGATTTCGAGAAGCTCTGGAGCGCGTTGAAGACGCTGTACCCGGTCTCGCTGGACTGGGAAGAGCTGCTGGACACCGAGTCGGATCTCAACCGCGATCGGCTGCTCGAGCTCCTCGTCGAGGACGCGCGCGATGCCTACGACAAGCGCGAAGCGGCGATCGAGGGCACGGTCGGGCCCGGCGGGATGCGCGAGCTGGAGCGCCGGGTCGTGCTGAGCGTGCTGGACCGCAAGTGGCGCGAGCACCTCTACGAGATGGACTACCTCAAGGAGGGCATCGGCCTGCGCGCGATGGCCCAGCGCGACCCCCTCGTGGAGTACCGCCGCGAAGGTTTCGACATGTTCCACGCCATGCTCGAGGCGTTGAAGGAGGAGACCGTCGGGTTCCTGTTCAACGTGCAGGTCGAAGCCGCCGAACCGGCCCAGGGCCAGCAGCCCGCCGGGGCACCGGCTGCGGAAGCGGACGGCGCCGCGGGCAAGGCGGCTGCGACGGCCACGGCCGCGCAGCCGCAGACGCAGCAGGACCAGCAGGGCGGCCGCCACCAGGCGCGCGAGCCCCGGGCGAAGCGGGCGCAGTCGACCTCGGCCGGGCCGGCACTGAGCCAGCTCAGCAGTCCTGTCGGTGGTGACGGCTCCGCCGGTGGTGGGCAGCAGGCTGCTCCCGCGCTGACCGGCAAGGGCTTGGGCGCGCCGCAGCAGCAGGGCCTGAGCTACTCCGGTCCTGCGGAGGACGGTGGCGTGCAGCGCAGCGGCGAGGACAACACCTCCGCCGAGAACGGCGGGACCGGCCAGGGCGGAACGCGCCGGGAGCGCCGCGCTGCCGCTCGGGCGGAGGCGAAGAAGAACAAGTCCCGCAAGCAGTAGTCCTTCCGCGTCGGTTGTCGTGCAGTGCGGGCGCCCGAAGCAGCAGCTCCGGGCGCCCGCACTGTTTTCGGACGCCGGTGCTCGCCCCGCGGGTGGCGCCGGGTGCTCGGCTCAGACGAACGCGAACCGGCCGCACCGCCACTGCTCGCTCCTGCGCTCCGCGGTGGAGAGCAGAGCCAGCGTGCGCTCAGTCGTGTCGAGGATCCAGCACATCTCCACGCGCCGGGCGGTGATCAGCGAGGTGTGCACCGAGCGCAGGCGGTAGCGGGATGGTTCGCGCCGAGCTGGTCGCCGGGCTGCGACCCAGGCGAGCCCCTTGGAGGTGAGCAGCTCCCCGAGCGTTGCCGGATGACGGCGTCCGTTGAGCACTTCGACGACGAGTTCGGCCACGCGCGTGGCGAACGCTGCCGAACTGCGTTCGGAGATGCGTGCGGAACCCGTGGGCGGAAGAGCGCGCTCGCTCGGCACCGGCGGATGCTGCGCGGGTGCGTGCGCCCCGCGTGCAGCGGCGTTGTCGTGCCTGCGCGGTTGCGGGAAAGCAGGGGTGGGCTGTGTTGCCGTGCTCATCGTGCGGCCTCCTCGACGGTTCTTCAGGGATGGGGTCTTCAGGGATGGGGTCTTCAGGGACGGGCTCATCAGGCGCTCGTGCGATCTCGTCACCCGTGGAAGAGCGCGCATCGGGCGCGATCCGGTCAGCGGCACGGTGAATCTGCCCGGAACGGGTGAGTCCGTGCGCTAGACTGCGTTTCGTGCGACTGAGCGCGCTGATCGTGGACTGGGGTGGTGTTCTCGACGATCCGGACGGCCGCGGTGCCGGGGATCGGACGGGTGTCGAGGCGGGTGCCGAAATGTCGGTGCTGGAGGCCGTGCGCGGCCTGCGGCGCAACGGCGCAGCCGTGGCCCTGGTGTCGAACAGCGCGTCCCGGGAGGGGTTGCCGACCGCGGATTTCGACGTGGTGGCCGTCTCGGGCGAGCTCGGTGCCGCGAAGCCGTCCGAACGGATCTACCGCTACACCGCGGAGGCCTTGGGCCGGCGGCCCGAGGAGTGCGTGTTCGTCGACGACCTCCGCTCGAACGTCGATGCCGCCGTGGCGCTCGGCATGGTGGGCGTGCATCACGTCGCTGCGGATCGGACCGTGCTCGAGCTCGAGGCGCTCTTCGGTGCCCCGGCAACCGAGCGCGGACCGCTGGCGCCACCGCAACAATCCACCTGACCTGGTGTTTTGTGTGTGGTGGGGGGTGGGTGTTGGTGGGGGTGTGGGGTGGGTGTAGATTGTTTTGTGCTGGCGACGGAGCGGGCTGATTTCGGGGTTTCCTGCGGGTTTTCGTGGGGGCTGTGGGGTTGGTTCGGTGTTGCTGGGTGTTGTTTGAGGTTGATGACAATCTGAGCATGGTTGCCGTGGTGGGCGTGGTGGTTCTGCCTGTGTGGGGTGGGGTTGCTGGGTCTGCTTGCTCCTGGTGGTCGGGTGGGGTTGTTTTCCCCCCGGTGTTGGGGGTGGGTGTGGCGCGGTGTTAGGGTTGTTGTTGTGCCGCCGTTTTGGTGGTGTGTTCTTTGAGAACTCGACAGCGGATGTTTGTGTGACGCGTGTGCGTGGCTCTTTTGTTTTTGCTGGGATTTGTTGTTGGAGAGTTTGATCCTGGCTCAGGACGAACGCTGGCGGCGTGCTTAACACATGCAAGTCGAACGCTGAAGCCTGCTTCGGTGGGTGGATGAGTGGCGTACGGGTGAGTAACACGTGGGTAATCTGTCCTGCACTCGGGGATAACCTTGGGAAACCGGGGCTAATACCGGATGGGCACACGGCTCTCGCATGGGGGTGTGTGGAAAGCGGTTACGGTGGTGCAGGGTGTGCCCGCGGCCTATCAGCTGGTTGGTGGGGTAAGGGCCTACCAAGGCGACGACGGGTAGCCGGCCTGAGAGGGTGATCGGCCACACTGGGACTGAGACACGGCCCAGACTCCTACGGGAGGCAGCAGTGGGGAATTTTGCGCAATGGGCGGAAGCCTGACGCAGCAACGCCGCGTGGGGGAGGACGGCCTTCGGGTTGTAAACCTCTTTCGGTTCTGACGAAGCTCTGCGTGTTCGTGGGGTGACGGTAGGGGCAGAAGAAGCACCGGCTAACTACGTGCCAGCAGCCGCGGTAATACGTAGGGTGCGAGCGTTGTCCGGATTTATTGGGCGTAAAGGGCTCGTAGGCGGTGTGTCGCGTCGGTCGTGAAATCCTGCCGCTTAACGGTGGGCGTGCGGTCGATACGGGCACACTTGAGTTCGGCAGGGGAGACTGGAATTCCTGGTGTAGCGGTGAAATGCGCAGATATCAGGAGGAACACCGGTGGCGAAGGCGGGTCTCTGGGCCGATACTGACGCTGAGGAGCGAAAGCGTGGGGAGCGAACAGGATTAGATACCCTGGTAGTCCACGCTGTAAACGTTGGGCGCTAGGTGTGGGGACTGTCGTGGTTTCTGTGCCGTAGCTAACGCATTAAGCGCCCCGCCTGGGGAGTACGGCCGCAAGGCTAAAACTCAAAGGAATTGACGGGGGCCCGCACAAGCGGCGGAGCATGTGGATTAATTCGATGCAACGCGAAGAACCTTACCTGGGTTTGACATCCATCAGATTGCCTCAGAGATGGGGTTTCCCTTGTGGTTGGTGGACAGGTGGTGCATGGCTGTCGTCAGCTCGTGTCGTGAGATGTTGGGTTAAGTCCCGTAACGAGCGCAACCCTTGCCCCATGTTGCCAGCGGGTCGTGCCGGGGACTCGTGGGGGACTGCCGGGGTGAACTCGGAGGAAGGTGGGGATGACGTCAAGTCATCATGCCCCTGATGCCCAGGGCTTCACACATGCTACAATGGCCGGTACAGAGGGTGGCGAGTCCGTGAGGGCGAGCGAATCTCGAAAGCTGGTCGTAGTTCGGATCGGGGTCTGCAACTCGACCCCGTGAAGGCGGAGTCGCTAGTAATCGCAGATCAGCAGTGTTGCGGTGAATACGTTCCCGGGCCTTGTACACACCGCCCGTCACGTCATGAAAGTCGGTAACACCCGAAGCCCATGGCCCAACCGGATTCCGGGAGGAGTGGTCGAAGGTGGGACTGGCGATTGGGACGAAGTCGTAACAAGGTAGCCGTACCGGAAGGTGCGGCTGGATCACCTCCTTTCTAAGGAGAAACCCGTGAGTGTTTCGGGGAGTGTCCTCGAGGCGTGTGGTGTGGGTTTCGTGTTGGTTTTGTGGTGTTTTGGGGTTCGTGCGCGTGGTGGCACAGGCATTCGCTGTCGGGTTGTGAGGGAACACGGCCCGGCTGGGGTGGTGTTTCTGGGTGTTTGAGAAGTGGATAGTGGGTGTGAACATCCTGTCGTGGTGTTGTTGGTTGTGGTCCTTCGTGGTGGTAAGTTGTGAAGGGCGTACGGTGGATGCCTTGGCACCAGGAGTTGTTGAAGGACGTGGGTGGCTGCGATAAGCCTGGGTGAGTTGCCGACCGAGCTGTGATCCCAGGGTGTCCGAACGGGTGAACCTGGCCGGAGTGTTGTCCGGTCGCTGCTGTCTGAATGTATAGGGCAGTGGGTGGTAACGCGGGGAACTGAAACATCTCAGTACCTGCAGGAGGAGAAAGCAAGAGCGATTCCCTGAGTAGTGGCGAGCGGAAGGGGAAGAGGCTAAACCGGGTGCGTGGGAGAGTCGGCAGGCGTTGCGTGTCCGGGGTTGTTGGGACGGCTTGTTCCGGGGCTGCCGCTCCGGGGGATGGAAGCGTGGCTAGCCGAAGGCGTTGGAAGGCGCTGGCGGAGTGGGTGAGACCCCCGTAGGTGAAAGTTGTCGTGGAAGTCTGGGTTGTTCCCGAGTAGCACGGTGCCCGTGGAATTCCGTGTGAATCTGCCAGGCCCACCTGGTAAGCCTAAATACTCCCTGGTGACCGATAGTGGATCAGTACCGTGAGGGAATGGTGAAAAGTACCCCGGGAGGGGAGTGAAAGAGTTCCTGAAACCGTGCGCCTACAAGCCGTCAGAGCACCGGTTGGGGTGTGATGGCGTGCCTTTTGAAGAATGAGCCTGCGAGTTAGTGGTGCGTGGCGAGGTTAACCCGTGTGTGGGGTAGCCGCAGCGAAAGCGAGTCTGCAGAGGGCGGTGGAGTCGCGTGCTCTGGACCCGAAACCGAGTGATCTTCCCGTGGTCAGGGTGAAGCCCGGGTAATACCGGGTGGAGGCCCGAACCTACCAGGGTTGCAAACCTGGAGGATGAGCTGCGGGCAGGGGTGAAAGGCCAATCAAACTCGGTGATAGCTGGTTCTCCCCGAAATGCATTTAGGTGCAGCGTTGCGTGGTTCCTGGGTGGGGTAGTGCGCTGGTTGGTCGAGGGGCCCGGTGGGTTACCGAGATCAGCTAAACGGTGAATACGCCTGGGTTTCAGCGTGGCAGTGAGTCTGTGGGGGAAAAGCTCCATGGTCGAGAGGGAAACAGCCCAGATCGTCGGCTAAGGCCCCGAAGTGTGTGCTGAGTGGGAAAGGATGTGGGGTCGCTGGGACAGCCAGGAGGTTGGCTTAGAAGCAGCCATCCTTGAAAGAGTGCGTAATAGCTCACTGGTTAAGCGACTTTGCGCCGAAAATTCAGCGGGGCTGGAAAGCACACCGCCGAAGCCGCGACAAGCAGCCCCCTGGTGGGGGGTTGTTTGGGTAGGGGAGCGTTCCGGTGACGGTGAAGCATGCCGGGTAACCGGGTGTGGAGGAGCCGGAAGTGAGAATGCAGGCATGAGTAGTGTTTGAGGAGTGAGAATCTCCTCCGCCGGATGGCCAAGGGTTCCAGGGGAAGGTTGATCCGCCCTGGGTGAGTCGGATCCTAAGGCGAGGCCGACAGGCGTAGTCGAAGGGCAACGGGTTGATAGTCCCGTACCTGCCGGCGCTGATCCGCCCGGCATCGTGGTGGTGGTGTCATCGTTCGTGCGGCGTGTGGCCTTTGGGCTGCGCGTCGTGGCGGGCCGTGGCGCCGCGCTGGGTGTGCGGGCCCGCGATGGGGGGACGCAGAAGGGTAGTCCAGCCCGGCCGGTGGTTGTGCCGGGGTAAGGGTGTAGGGCGGTGTACAGGCAAATCCGTGCACCGGGTGCCTGAGACCTGATGCCGAGCCTGAGTGGCGAAGTGGGTGAGCCCATGCTGTCTCGAAAAGCCTCTAGCGGACGCGTCGGTGGTCCGTACCCGAAACCGACACTGGTGGCCAGGTAGAGTATACCGAGGCGAGCGAGCGAACCGTGGTTAAGGAATTCGGCAAATTGTCCCCGTAACTTCGGGAGATGGGGAGCCGGTTGGCGTGTACGCCCGTGGCGGCGGAAGCGCGGGCCGGCCGCAGTGACGAGGCCTGATCGACTGTTTACTAAAAACACAGGTCCATGCGAAGCGTGGTTGCGAAGTATATGGACTGACGCCTGCCCGGTGCCGGAACGTTAAGGGGAGGGGTGAGCCCCCGTGGGGGGCGAGGCTCTGAACCGAAGCGCCGGTAAACGGCGGTGGTAACTATAACCATCCTAAGGTAGCGAAATTCCTTGTCGGGTAAGTTCCGACCCGCACGAATGGCGTAACGAATCGGGCGCTGTCTCGACCACGGACTCGACGAAATTGCACGACGAGTTAAGATGCTCGTTTCGCGCGGCAGGACGGAAAGACCCCGGGACCTTTACTGCAGCTTGGCATTGGTGTGTGGTGCGGCTTGTGTAGGATAGGTGGGAGACGGTGATGCGGGCACGCCAGTGTGCGCGGAGTCGTTGGTGAAATACCACTCTGGCCGTTCCGGGCATCTAACCTAGGTCCGTGATCCGGATTGGGGACAGTGCCTGGTGGGTAGTTTAACTGGGGCGGTTGCCTCCCAAAGAGTAACGGAGGCGCACAAAGGTCCCCTCAGCTTGGTTGGGAATCAGGTGGTGAGTGCAAGGGCACAAGGGGGCTTGACTGTGAGACTGACGGGTCGAGCAGGTGCGAAAGCAGGTCTTAGTGATCCGGCACTTCCAGGTGGCTGGGGTGTCGCTCAACGGATAAAAGGTACCCCGGGGATAACAGGCTAATCATGCCCGAGAGTCCGTATCGACGGCATGGTTTGGCACCTCGATGTCGGCTCGTCGCATCCTGGGGCTGTAGTGGGTCCCAAGGGTTGGGCTGTTCGCCCATTAAAGCGGCACGCGAGCTGGGTTTAGAACGTCGTGAGACAGTTCGGTCCCTATCCGCCGCGCGCGGAGGACACTTGCGAGGAGCTGTCCCTAGTACGAGAGGACCGGGACGGACGGACCTCTGGTGTGCCAGTTGTCCCGCCAGGGGCACGGCTGGTTAGCTACGTTCGGTACGGATAACCGCTGAAAGCATCTAAGCGGGAAGCCAGCCTCAAGATGAGGTGTCCCGCCCCATGTGGGTTAAGGCCTCCAGGAGATGACTGGGTGGATAGGCCGGTGGTGCACGCTCGGTAACGAGTTCAGCCGACCGGTACTAAACGGCCGAGCGGCTTACCCCCCTTTTTTGCGGGGACACAATCCTCGAGCATCACGGGCGCGCCAGCCAGTGCTGGTGGTGGGGTGTTCACACCTGCTGATCGGCTTCTCAACCACCCACCCCCCACCCCGGTGCGGGTGTGGGGGGTTTGTGAGTTGTCGGTGGCCATAGCGGGAGGGGTAGGCCCGGATCCCATACCGAACCCGGTAGCGAAGTCTCCCAGCGCTGATGGTACTGCACCCGGTGGGGTGTGGGAGAGTAAGTCGCCGCCGACACACACCCAAAAAAGGAGGAAGAGCGGGGCACGGGGTGACCACACCCCCGTGCCCCGCTCCTTCCCATTTCACACCCCCCGCCGCGGCAAACCGCCCGCCGCGGCGCGGGATGCCCCTCCCCCGTTACTTTCTTTGTGGTCCCCGTTCCGGGGTTGCGAGGGGTGCTACCGGCCACGCGGTCGCAGCGCCACACCGGTCCCGGGCAGAACAACGCCCGCCCGGGACGGCCGGTCGCGGGTCAGCCCCCGATCCTGCCTCCACCCTCACGCACGACAGTGACCACCGCGACCGACACCGGCCACGTGCAGCGGGACAACCGCGCGGGCGCGCCGGTGAGCTGTACCCGCACGGATCACCGTGTGCGGCGGAGCATTTCGAAGGCGAGCACGGAGGCCGCGCTGGCGACGTTGAGCGATTCCACTGCCCCCCGCATCGGAATCCGCACCGTATCGGCCACGTACCCGCGCACATCGTCCGACAATCCCGCGCTCTCGCTGCCGAGGACGAACACGGCGCGGTTGCCGAACTCGGCCTCGAAGACGTCTGTGCCACCATCGGCGGCCAACGCGTACAGCGGGTAGCCGGCTTCGCCGAGCAGCTCCGCCGCCTCGCCGGCCGTTTCGGTGCGCAGTACCGGGGCGTGGAACGCCACTCCCGCGGAAGCCTTCACCACGAGCGGGTCGATGCGCGCGGTACCGCGGTGCGGCACGACGATCCCGTCGATGCCCGCGGCGGTCGCGGTCCGCAGGATCATCCCCACGTTCGCCGGAGTTGTCAGCCCGTCGAGCAGGAACACGCTGCGCGGGGCGCGGGCCGGTTCCTCGAGAGCATCGGTGAGACGCCGCATGCCGAGGGCCACGACGTCCGCGGCCACCCCCTGGTCGTGCCTACCGTTGCCGGCCAGCACCTTCACCCGCTGCGCGCTCGCGCGCTGCACCGCGACGGCGCGGTCCGCAGCGGCCTCCTTGATCTCGTCGATCACGCGCCCGTGCAGCCCTTCGGCGAGGACGACCTTGTCCACGCGCACGTCCAGGTCGCCGAGGGCTTCGAGGACGGGTTTGCGGCCGTAGACGGTGACGAAGCGATCCTTGGGTGCCGGTGTCGTGCTCACCTGCCCAGTGTGCAACCCGGTTCCGGGACGGTTCACCCGCACCCCTGCTCCGGGCCCCGTGGCGGATCCCAGGGCGGCGGACGGTGTGCCAGGATCACGGGCATGTCCGAACGGTTGACCGCGCTCGACGCGTCGTTCCTCTACTTGGAGGACCGCACGACGCCGATGCACCTGGGTGGTGTGGCGGTGTTCGAGGCGCCCGGCCTGGACTACGAGACCGTGCTGGAACTGATCGACCGGCGTCTCCACGCGGTGCCGCGCTACCGGCAGCGGGTCGTGCACGTGCCGGGGCGGTTGGCGCGGCCGGTGTGGGTCGACGACGAGGACTTCGACCTGACCTACCACGTGCGGCGCTCGGCGTTACCGCGTCCGGGGGACGACGAGCAGTTGCACGAGCTGGTGGCCCGGCTCATGTCGCGGCAGCTCGACCACGCGCGTCCCCTGTGGGAGATGTACGTGGTGGAGGGACTGGCCGGTGACCGGGTCGCCGTGGTCACCAAGGCGCACCAGGCGCTGGTCGATGGGGTCGCCGGGATCGACCCGTCCCAGGTGCTGCTCGATGACGCGGAGCAGGAGGTCGCCGAGATGTGGGCGCCCCGCCCGACTCCTGGGCGGGCGGCCCTGCTCGCGGACGCTGCGGTGGAGGCGGTGCAGCGACCGGGTGCGGTCGTGGAGAACCTGCGCGCCGCGGCGACCGATCTGAACGCGGCGACGGGCAATTTCCGCCGCGTCCTCGGCGGGATCGGCTCGGCGGCGTGGACGGCCGCGGTGCCCGCGCCGAACCGGCCGTTGAACGCGCCGACCTCGCCGCAGCGCCGGTTCGCCGTGGCGCGGACCGGGCTCGACGAGTTGCGCGCCATCCGCGCCGAACACGGCACGACGGTTAACGACGTGGTGCTGTCCGTGGTGACGGGCGCTCTGCGGAACTGGTTGCTGTCCCGCGGTGAGCTCGTCGGCTCGGGCGCGAGCGTGCGGGCGATGGTGCCGATGTCGGTCCGGTTCGGTGCTGCGCGCGGGCCGGATTCGGTCACTCCGTACCTGGTGGACCTGCCCGTGGGGGAATCGAATCCGACGGTGCGGTTGCACCAGATCAGCCACGCGCTGCGCAGGCACGTGGACTCGGGCCGGTCGGTGGCGGCGGACGCGTTGGTGACCCTGTCCGGGTTCGCCCCGCCCACGTTGCACGCGTTGGGCGCTAGGGTGGCCAACGGGTTCTCGGACCGCTTGTTCAACGTGCTCGTCACCAACGTGCCGGGGCCGCAGGCCGCGCGGTCGGTGGCGGGTGCCGCGATGCGGGAGATGTTCCCCGTGGTTCCGTTGGCCAAGAACCAGTCGCTGTCGATCGGTGTGACGTCCTACCACGGCGGCGTGTTCTTCGGGCTCAACGCGGACCGCGACGCGATGTCCGATGTGGAGGTGGTGGCGACGATGCTCACTGAGGCCGTGGACGAGATGCGCGGGACGGTCGGCGCATGAGGGCGTACGTACCGGCGACGCTGTCCCTGTTGCGACGTCTCGTCGACGAACGCCAGTTGTTCCCGCTCGGCGGCAACGCGTTCGCGTTGACCGCCGCGCTGCGCGAGGCCTACGTCAGCGGGGACACGGAGGAGTTGGAGTACGCCGCGTTGCGCGAGGCCGCGCGCGCCTCGCTGCGCCTGCTGGCCACCGACGAGTCGAACCAGTCCGAAGAGGACCGCGAGCATCCGCGGCGCGTGGTGCTGTCGGTGGACGTGGAGGACGTGACTCCGCGGCCCGATCTGGACCACGCGGTGGTGAAGGTCTCCGCGGCGATCGAGTGGACGCAGGTGGCCGCGGTGCACGTGGACGCCGGGGAGGCCGAGGAGGCGGTGCGGGCGGCTGCGGCCGTGGTGGACGCCGCCGATCTCGGCGATGTGGATGCGGAGTTCCAGCTCGGCGAGGCCGAGGATCACGAGCTCGCCTGGTACGCGCCGCAGGAGGTTCCGTTCCTGCTCGAGCTCATGTGAGTTGTCCGCGCGGAACCCTGCTCGGGGTTCCGCACGGACTCGTTGCTGCGCCGTCCGGATCGTCCGGTCAGTTCGGCATCTGCGGTGCGCCGCCGCCCATGTCGGGCATCTCCTGGACCTGCTCGGCCGGCGGGACGGTGATGTCCACCGGCTCGCCCCACGCGCTGTAGTTCACGGTCGTGGTCATCTCGGGGACCTGCTGTCCCATGACCTCCATCGGGGGCATGGTGCTCCGCACGCGGATCGGCAGGTCGTCCTCGCTGACCCACACGGTCTGCCGCAGTTCGCTGACACCGGCGTCGAGCACGGGTTGCAGCATCTTCTTCTGCTGCTCCGGGGACTCCTGCACGGCCTTGCGGACGTCGGTCACGGTTTCGTACTTGGTGGCCTGCTGCTCGTCGACCTGGTCCTGGCTCGTGCCGGTGATCTCGGTGCCGGGCGGCAGCATGCTCTGCAAGTCCTGGAACTGCGACACGTCGCCCATTCCCTGGCCGAGTTCGGAGATGTCCGTCTTCATCCAGGGTTTGCCGGACTCGCCGCCGAGCTCGGCCATCTGCGGGACTTTCACGTAGACGGCGTCGCCGGTGGCGACCATTTCCTGGTCACCGCTGCAGGCGACGCCCTGGTTGCCCAGGTCGGCCTGGCAGTCGAGGTGCTGTCCGCCCTGCGGGCCGCCGGCGATGTCGATCGCCATGCGCACGGTGTCCTTGTCGGTCATGCTTTGCGACGAGGCGTTGACCAGCGAGGTGACGCTGTCGAACGAGCCGCTGCTGGTGTTCTGCTCACCGGAGTTCCCGGACGAGGAGTCGCCGGCGGGTGAGCCGCAGGCGCTGAGCACGGCAGCGGTCAGGGTGACCGCGGAGAGGGTCATCGTCGTACGACGCACGATCCGTCCTTCCTTCGGTGATTGCTACGCAGGGCAGCGTAGTCGTCCGAAGGGGATGTGCGTGCCGTTTCGGTGAAAATCACCCGTGTCCGATATGACCTTTCGGGGCTCGGCCGAGTTCGCCGACCTCGGACGGGGCCGGCGGTGCGATCGCTGCTGGTTCCGCCCAGTCCGAGTACGTGGTGGTCAGCGCGGCGGGGCCGGACGCTCCGGGAGCGTCGACCCGGGGTGCGCTGCTGAAGCGGACGGGCAGGTTCTGCTCGTCGACCCACAGCTGGAACCGCTGCTCCGCGCGGCCGGATTCGGCGGCGCTGCGGAACTTCCGCTGCCGCTGCGGATCGTCCGTCTCGTTCGCCGCCTGCCGGGTGTCCAGCCGCAGGTCGTAGCGCGTGACCGGCCGGTCCGCGAGCGCTTCGGTGCTGGTGTCCTGGATCCGCACGGCTCCGCGCACGTCGCCGAGGGCGGCGCGCGGGTCGAGCGCGTCGTGCAGCTGGCGCAGCGGGGGTCCGAGCAGTGCCGCGGTGGCGTCGGTGCCCTGAGCGGGCACTCGCAGCCAGGGGGCGCCGTTGTCCGTGGGCAGCAGGGGTGTGCGCAGATATCCGACCTGGTCGACGATGGACAGCGCCACCGGTTCGGGCGCGCGGCCCGAACGGGTTTGGCCGTGCAGCGTCACATCGGAGTTCGCCGCCGCGTCCGCACCCGCGGCGTTCGGATCCGGATCGGGGGCTGCCGTGTCCGGGGCTGCCGTGTCGGGGGCTGCCGTGTCCGGATCGTCCTGGTAGTGCAGCGCGCCGCTGCCGTGCACCTGCCCGACCACGCCGAGCTGGCCTCGCACGTCCGTGTGCACGGAGCCGCGTGCCGTCATGGTGCCGAGCACGTCGCCGAGCATCCCGGCGGCGCTGGGCCGCGGGTCGGGAGGCGCGTGCGCCGCGCCCGGCCCGGGTTGCGGCGGAGGTGGGGGTTCGGAGGAGGAGCAGCCGCCGAGGACGACGGCGGTGACGAGTGCGGTTGCGGTGAGCGCTGCGCGGAGTCGGGGTCGGGGCATCGACGTGCTCCTCGCGTGGTCGACGGGAGACGGGTGCTGCCGGCGCGTCTCACGCTAGCAACGCCGCCGCGGGCGCACCGGCCGGCGAACGGGTCAGCTTTCCTGGCCCGCCCGGGAACGCAGCAGGCGTCGCAGCGAAACCAGCTGGTCACCGCGGTTCTCCTCGGCGGCGAACTCGTCGAGGTGGCAGTCCGGGTCGTCGATGTGGTCGCAGTGCGGTGGGCACTCCTCGGCGGCTGCGGAGAAGCCTTCGAACACGTCGATGACGTCGTCGGCGGTCACGTGCGCCAGGCCGAACGAGCGGATGCCGGGCGTGTCGACGACCCAGCCGCTGTCCGGCAGCGGCAGCGCCACCATCGAGGTCGACGTGTGCCGTCCCTTGCCGACCTCGCTGACTTCGGCCGTGGCGCGCTGCGCCTCCGGAACCACCCGGTTGACCAGGGTCGACTTGCCGACGCCGGAGTGGCCGATGAGGGCGGACACGTTGCCGGTCAAGCAGGAGCCCAGCTGCGCCGGCTCCTCGTCGAGCCGGGTGACGATGATCCGCAGGTCCAGTGCGGTGTAGCCGTCGAGGAACGGTCCCGGTTCGGCCAGGTCGGCTTTGGTCAGGCACAGCACCGGGGAGAGGCCGCCGGCGTAGGCGGCGACGAGCGCGCGGTCGATGAACCCCGCGCGCGGCGGCGGGTCGGCCAGCGAGCTGACGATGACGAGCTGTTCGGCGTTGGCCACCACGACCCGCTCGTACGGGTCGGTGTCGTCAGCGGTGCGGCGCAGCACGCTGCTGCGTTCGTCGACCCGCACGATCCGGGCGAGCGTGCCGGGCTGCCCCGAGGTGTCGCCGACGAGGTTGACCCGGTCACCGACGACGACGGGGGTGCGTTTGAGTTCCCGCGCGCGCATGGCGACCACGAGGTGGTCGGGGTCGCCGTGCAGCGCGCAGGTCCAGCGTCCGCGGTCGACGGCCACGACCATCGCGCTCTCCGCGTCGGCGTGCCGCGGGCGCTGCTTGCTGCGGGGGCGGCTGCCCCGGCGGTTCGGCCTGACCCGGACGTCGGATTCGTCGAGGTCGCGCCAGCCGCGGCTCATCAGGCGCTCCCCCGCGCCTCGGTGAGCATGCCGGACCACAGGGCGGGGAAGTTCGGCAACGTCTTGTAGGTGGTGGAGATGTCGTCGATGGCCACTTCGGGCAGCCGCAAACCGAGGATCGCCCCGGCGGTGGCCATCCGGTGGTCGTCGTAGGTGTGCCAGTTCGCAGGACGGGGGTTGCGCGGCGGCCCGTCGATGACCAGGCCGTCCTCCGTCTGCTCCGCGGTGCAGCCGACCGCGCCCAGCTCGTGCACGAGGGCGGCGAGCCGGTCGGTCTCGTGCCCGCGCAGGTGGGCGATGCCGCGCAGCCGCGAGCGGCCGTCGGCGAGCGCGGCCAGGGCGGCGATGGTGGGGGTGAGTTCGCCGACGTCGTGCAGGTCCGCATCGGCCGGTTGCAGCCGGTGCGGCCCGGTCACCGTCAGCCCCGCTTCGTCGAGCCGCACTCGGCAACCCATCGATTCGAGCAGGCCGCGGATCGCGTCGCCGGGCTGCGTGGTCCGCTGCGGCCAGTCGGGCACGGTGACGCTGCCACCGGTGGCGGCCGCGGCGGCCAGGAACGGGGTGGCGTTGGACAGGTCCGGTTCGACCGCGACGTCCGCGGCGGCGATCTCCGCCGGTGCGACGTGCCAGACGTCGTCGGTGGAGGTGTCCACGTGCACGCCGCGTTCGGCGAGCATGGCCACGGTCATGTCGACGTGCGGCAGCGACGGCACCGGCGGGCCCGCGTGCGTGACGGTCACCCCCTCGTCGAAACGCGCGGCCGACAGCAGCAGACCGGAGACGAACTGCGAGGACGCGGACGCGTCGATGGTCACCGCCCCGCCCGCGAGACCGCCGGTGCCGTGCACGGTGAACGGCAGCGTGTCGTCGTCGACGTTCGCGCCGAGCGCGCGCAGCGCGGAAACCATGGGGCCGAGGGGCCGCTCGCGGGCCCGGGGGTCGCCGTCGAAGCGGATCTCGCCCTTGGCCAGGGCCGCCATCGGAGGCACGAAGCGCATCACGGTGCCGGCCAGGCCGCAGTCCACGTCGGCAGGACCGTGCGGCGTGTCGGGTTCGACGATCCAGGAATCGTCGTCGCCGTCCCGTACGGTCGCGCCGAGCGCGCGCACCGCCGAGGCCATGAGTTCGGTGTCCCGGCTGCGCAGCGGGCCGCGGATGGTGGACGGGCCGGTGGCCAGGGCGGCGAGCACCAGTGCCCGGTTGGTGATCGATTTCGAACCGGGCACGGACACGGTCGCCTGCACCGGGCCGGCGGCGACGGGGGCGGGCCATGGCTGCGTCATGTCCGCAATGATTCCGTACTCGCCCGCTGAAGTGGCGCGGTGGGTGCGCATGCGCCGCTCGTGCGGTTGAGTGTGGGGTGGGTGGTGCCGAGGAGGTGGGTGCGATGTGCGGCAGGTACGCCTCGACGAAAGGTCCCGCGGCGTTGGCCCGGGAGTTCGCCGCCGTGGACGCCACCGGTGGTGCGAAGCCGGGGGCGGACTACAACGTGGCACCGACCAAGGACGTGTTCAGCGTGGTCGAGCGCCATCCGCGGCAGGACGACGGCAGCCGCGACGAGAGCCGCATCGAACGCGGCGTCCGCATGATGCGCTGGGGCCTCGTGCCGCACTGGGCGAAGGACCCGGCGATCGGCAACCGGATGATCAACGCGAAGGCGGAGACGGTGGCGGACAAGCCCGCGTTCCGGGCGCCGATCCGCCGCAACCGCTGCCTGCTCCCCGCTGACGGCTGGTACGAGTGGCAGCGCACCGGAGCGGGCAAGCAGCCGTACTTCATGACCACCGGGGACGGGTCCTCGCTGGCGCTGGCCGGCATCTGGTCGGTCTGGCGCGACCCGTCCGCCGAGGAAGGGGCCTCGCCGCTGGTGACGTGTTCGGTGCTGACCACCCGGTCGGTCGGGCGGCTGCGGTCCGTGCACGATCGGATGCCGCTGGTGCTGCCCGCGCGGGTGTGGGGCGACTGGCTCGACCCGGACGCGCAGGACGTGTCCGACCTGCTGGTTCCACCGGCGGAGGACTTCGTGGCCGCACTGGTCCTGCGGCCGGTGTCCACGCAGGTGAACAACGTGCGCAACAATGGTGCGGAACAATGGTGCGGAACTCGTCGAGCGCGTCCGCGGCGTGGACGCTGAGTGATGCGAACGGAGCGGCGATGTGCGGTCGGTACGCCGTGCACCGCGATCCCGCCGCGCTGGCCGCGGAGTTCGCGGGCGCGGACAAGGTCGGTGCCCACCTCGGTCCGGATTTCAACGTGACGCCCGCCAGGACGGTGCCGATCGTCGTGCAGCGCGGGGCGGAGCGCAGCCTGCGGCCGGTGCAGTGGGGGCTGCTGCCGGAGTGGGCAGCCGACGACGCCAAACCGCTGATCAACGCGCGTGCCGAGACGCTGACGAGCAAACCCGCGTTCGCCGAGGCCGCCGCGCGGCGGCGCTGCCTCATGCCCGCCACCGGCTGGTACGAGTGGCAGCCGGGTCGGCGGCAGCCGTTCCTGTGCACCAGGCGGGACGGTGGCGCGAGCCTGGCGATGGCTGCGGTGTTCACGGCCCGTCGGGTCGCCGGGCGCCGCGATCCGCTGGTCACCTGCGCTGTGGTCACCACCGCTGCGGTGGGGGAATTCGCCGAGATCCACCCGCGGACGCCCCTGGTGCTGCCGAGCCGGCAGTGGGCGGAGTGGTTGGACCCGGAGCGTGCGGAGATCGACGAGCTGCTGGCTCCGGCCCCGGACATGCTGTCGGACATCACGGTTCAGCCCGCGTCCGTCGAGGTGAACAACATGCGCAACAACCATCCAGGACTGCTCGACCCGGCCGCGGCCGAACCGGAGCCCGCTGTGCAGACCGCGCTGTTCGAGTCATGACGACGCTCGACCTGTCCACTCCGCACGGTCCGGCGCGTGCCACGTTGCACCGCGCCTCGGAAGGCCGTGCCCTGCTGCTGCTCGGGCACGGGGCGGGCGGGGGCGTCGATGCGGCCGATCTCGTGGCGGTCACGCGCACGGCGACCGCGGCCGGGGTGCACGTGGCGCTCGTGGAGCAGCCCTACCGCGTGGCCGGGCGACGCGCCCCCGCGCCCGCGCGCCAGCTCGACGCGGCGTGGCTGGCGGTGGCCGAGGAGCTGGACGAGCGGCGGTTCACCGACCTGCCGTGGATCTTCGGCGGGCGTTCCGCCGGGGCGCGGGTGGCTTGCCGCACCGCCGACGCGGGCGGGGCCTCGGCGGTGCTGTGCCTGGCGTTCCCGCTGCACCCGCCGGGCAAGCCGGAGAAGTCGCGCCTGTCCGAGTTGACCGAGGTGGATCTGCCGGTGCTGGTGGTGCAGGGCGAACGCGACACGTTCGGCCAACCGCCGCCCACGCACGACCGCGAGGTGGTGCTCGTGCCCGGCGATCACGCGCTGCGCTCCGACATCGCCGCCGTGTCGCGCGCGGTCGACGAGTGGTTGACCCGGCTCCTGCGCCTGATCGACTGAGGCCTGCTGCTAACCCGTTGCGGCGATGTCGGCGACGCGGGCGCCGAGCAGGTCCACGAGGTCCTGCGGGGCGAGTTCGATCTGGAGGCCGCGCCGGCCGCCGCTGCACAGAACCGTCGTGTGCTCGAGCGCGGTGGCGTGCACCACGGCGGACAACCGCTTCTTCTGCCCGAGCGGGGAGATGCCGCCGGCCACGTATCCGGTGGCGCGTTCGGCCGCCTCCGCATCGGCCATCCGCGCTCTCTTCCCGGCGGACGCGGCGGCGAGCGCTTTGAGGTCGAGCCGGTCGGCGGTCGGCAGCACGGCCGCGACCAGCGTCCCGTCCACGTCGGCGACGAGCGTTTTGAGCAACCGCTCGGGTGCTACGCCGAGGTGTTCGGCTGCTTCGTGCCCGAAGGACGTTGCGTGCGGGTCGTGCGCGTACTCGTGCAGCCGGTGCGTGATGCCGTGCCGGGTGAGCAGTTTCGTGGCCGGAGTGCCCTTGCCTGCCATGAGCCGCAGTGTAGGGAGCGGGCGGCGCAGGGACTGGCAGCGCAGGAACTGGCGGCGCAGGGATTGGCGGCGCAGGGATTGGCAGCGCAGGGATTGGCGGTGCAGGGACTGGCGGCGCAGCCGGGTGATCGTCCGGACCGCGGCGCGTCCCGCCCGGGCCGGTGCGTCCCCGCTCGGACGTGGTCGACGACACGCAGGCCGGCGCGGGAATAGCGGCTCGTGATCGCGTGTTGCACGCGGTGTGAAACGCGATGCGACTTGCGTGCTGGACCGCCCGGAGCAGGCTGGCGGTGGTGACCGCTCGTCTTCCGTGCGGACCCCCGAGTCCCCGGTATCCTGGAAGACGGACCATGCGCGCGAAGCCATGGGATCATCGTCTACCCCGAACTCGTCGCAGCGACGGGAAAGGAGTCCGGTGCCCAGCACCTCAGGCAACGAGACCGAATCCCCGGACAGCACGGGAACGCTCGCACCGGCCGATGCCGCCCGCTCGGCGGATTCCGCGCAGGACACCGCCGCGCAGGCGACGGCTGCGGAGGACGCTCCCCCGGAGGACGCTCCCGCGGAGAACTCCGCCGCGGAGGACACCGCTGCGGAGGAGACCGAGCAGGAGCGCGCCGCGCGGTTCGAACGCGACGCGATGCCGCTGCTGGACCAGCTGTACGGGGCGGCTCTGCGGATGACGCGGAACGCGCAGGACGCCGAGGACCTGGTGCAGGAGACGTATCTCAAGGCGTACTCCAGGTTCAAGACGTTCACCCGGGGCACGAACCTCAAGGCGTGGTTGTACCGGATCCTGACCAACACCTACATCAACGGCTACCGCAAGCGGCAGCGCCAGCCGCAGCAGCAGCCGACCGACGAGATCGCCGACTGGCAGTTGGCCCAGGCGGAGAACCACTCGTCGACGGGTTTGCGGTCCGCGGAGATGGAGGCGCTCGACCGGCTGCCGGACAGCGACGTGAAGAACGCGCTGCAGCAGTTGGGCGAGGAGTTCCGCATGGTCGTGTACCTGGCGGATGTGGAGGGCTTCGCCTACAAGGAGATCGCCGAGATCATGGACACGCCGATCGGCACGGTGATGTCGCGGTTGCACCGCGGGCGTCGCCAGCTGCGCGACATGCTCGCCGGCGTGGCCCGTGACCGCGGTCTCATGCGGGCTCGGCAGCAGCAGGAGGAGGTGAGCACGCCATGAGCGCGCACGAGTCCCACGAGACCTCCTGCGAAGACGTGCTCTCCGAAGTCTGGCTCTTCCTCGACAACGAGTGCGACGAACAGCGCCGGGCGGCCGTGCAGCGCCACCTCGACGACTGCGGTTCCTGCCTGGAGCACTACGGCATCGAGGAGCACATCAAAGCGCTGCTGCACCGCAAGTGCCAGGGGGAGCACGCGCCGAGCGAGCTGCGTGAACGCCTGCGGACCTCGATCCGCGACGCGGTGCTGCGGCAGGCGCAGGTCACCGTGGAGGAGGGGCCCGGCGGCACCTCGGTGGAGGTGCGGACGTGGGAGTCCTCCGCCACCCGTTCCTGGGACGCCGCAGGCGATTGACCAGTGGGACAACGATCGACGATGACGTTGTCGTGCATGAAAAAACCCCGGATGGTGACTCCGTGGAGTCCCTCCGGGGTTTTCTGACGTTCCGCACCGCTCAGCCGCGTCCGGCGTTGGGACGCTTGCCGTGGTTGGCGTTGTTCTTGCGGCGGTCCTTCTTCTTGCGGGCCCGCTTACCCATGGCCTCTCCCTCAAGGTTGGCTTGCGTCACCAGCCGACCCTGGGCATCGCGCGAGCGGCGCCTCGCCGACGAACACCCGGCCAAGCTGGGCTTTTCCGTCCCCCAGTCTGCCATGGCCACCACCTGGTGCCGTGAGGTGGTGGCGTTCGTGGTTTCCTGTGCGGTGTCCGTTGTCGGATGCCCGCCGGCTCGTCGGTCGGGGGACGCGGCGGGTACGAGGAGGGGAAGCGATGGCCGAGGAGATCCGCGCCGAACTGGTCGCCAACGTCATGTCGGTGTCCGTGGCGGCGGGTGACGCGGTGACCAGCGGCGACTCGGTGGTGGTGCTGGAGTCGATGAAGATGGAGATCCCGGTGCTGTCCGAGTCCGCCGGAAACGTGCGCGAAGTCGCCGTGCGCAGCGGTGACGTGGTGCGAGAAGGCGATCTGATCGCAGTCGTGGAGTGAGCCGTGATCGCGCGAACGTTCCCGGCGAGCGAGGTCCCCCGGTGTCCACGCTGAGCGACCTGCTGGCGGAGCACACCCGGTTGTCCGGTGCGGCGGCGGACCACCTGCAGCTGGTCGTCGCCGAGTGGCAGCTGCTGTCCGACCTGTCGTTCGCGGACTTCCTGCTGTGGGTGCCGGTCGGACCGGACGAGGATCCGGCGAACCGGTTCATCTGCGTCGCGCAGGCGCGGCCGACCACTGCGCCGACGGCCCACCCGGAGGACGTGGTCAGCAGCGAGGTGACCGAGCAGGAGCACCCGCAGCTGCGTCAAGCGTCGTCCGAGGGACGCATCTGCCGCGAGGAGGACCCGCGGTGGCACCTGGGAGTGCCGGTGCGGCGCGAGACGATCCCGGTGCGCCTCGGTGACGACGTCATCGCGGTGCTCGGCCGGGACACGAATCTGGCGGTGCCGCGCGTCCCGAGTCCGCTGGAGATCTCCTACCTGGGCAGTTCCGCGGACCTGTGCCAGATGGTGGCCGACGGGGCGTTCCCCACACCGGAACCGGCTCCGGACGTGCACACGAGTCCGCGGGTCGGCGACGGCCTGGTGCGGCTGGACAGCGCGGGCACCGTGGTGTTCGTCAGCCCGAACGCGCTGTCGGCCTACCACCGCATGGGGCACGCGGCCGATCTCGTGGGGGCGCAGTTGGCGCCGCTGACGCGTTCGCTGCTGTCGGACCCGTTCGACGCGGACGAGGTCGTCGAGCGGATGCGCCGCGCGGTCTCCGGCGAGCCGAGCATGCGGATCGAGGCCGAAGCCCGCGGGGCCACCGTTCTGTTCCGCGCGCTTCCGCTGCACCCGCGAGGGCAGAGTGCCGGCGCGTTGGTGCTGGTGCGGGACGTCACCGAGGTCAAGCGGCGCGACCGGGCGTTGCTGTCGAAGGACGCGACGATCCGGGAGATCCACCACCGCGTGAAGAACAACCTGCAGACCGTCGCCGCGTTGCTGCGGCTGCAGGGGCGGCGCACCGGCAACGCGGGTGCGCGCTCGGCGTTGGACGAGTCGGTGCGGCGGGTGACGTCGATCGCGCTGGTGCACGAGACGCTGTCCATGTCGGTGGACGAGCGGGTGGATCTGGACGACGTGGTCGACCGGGTCATCCCGGTGATGAGCGATGTGGCCACCGCGGACACCGGTGTGCAGGTCGGCCGGCAAGGCCGGTTCGGGGTCGTCGCTGCGGAGTTGGCCACGCCGCTGGTGATGGTGTTGACCGAGCTCGTGCAGAACGCGTTGGAGCACGCGTTCTCGGACGGTCAGGGTGGCGAGGTCACCGTGCGGGCGGAGCGTTCGGCGCGGTGGCTCGACGTCGTCATCTCCGATGACGGGCGGGGACTGCCGGCGGGCTTCTCCCTGGAGCAGGCCGAACACCTCGGCCTGCAGATCGTGCGGACTCTCGTGGAGTCCGAACTGCGGGGCTCGTTGAGCCTGCGCACCCGGGCGCAGCACAGCGGCACCGAAGCGGTGCTCCGGGTGCCGCTCAAGTACCGCCGGTGAGGACCGGCTCGCTTCCGCGGGGAAACCGGCTGCGCGGGGAAACCGGCGCCGCGGGGAAACCGGCGCCGCGGGGAAACCGGCGCCGCGGCGAGCTCCGCCGGACGGGAGCCCGGCTCCGCGGGTGCGGTGCGGAGCCCGGCTCCTGATCGTCCGGCGGAGTCCTGCGGTGGTGGCCGCTTCGCGGTCGTGGCGCGTCGATGGTGGGTGCGCTCGGAACGGGGTGCGCACCGGCGGCCGGTCCGCCGCGGCTGCCGCGACGTCGACGCTGGCCGGCCGGGGATGTGCTCGGCTACGGGGGATCGGTGCTGAGTCCCTTCAAGCTGAGTCCCTTCAAACGACGTGGGGTCGGGTGTGGTTGTCGTGTCCGGCCCCACGTGGGGTGAAGGGAGTGCTCAGACGTTGCTCCGGGTGCGGGCGCGCGAGTTGCGGCGCTTGAGCGCACGCCGCTCGTCCTCGCTCATACCGCCCCAGACGCCCGCGTCCTGACCGGTCTCCAAGGCCCAGGCAAGGCACTCGGAGACGACAGGGCAACGGCGGCATACGGCCTTCGCCTCGTTGATCTGCAGCAACGCAGGCCCGCTGTTCCCCACGGGGAAGAAGAGTTCGGGGTCTTCGTCACGGCAAACCGCGCGGTCGCGCCAGTCCATCGTCCTTGCTCCTCGCTAGGCACGCTCGTGCGCGCCGGTCGTGGTTCGGGGTGTTTGTGAATGCTTTCACGGAGTCCGTGCGCTTGTGAATGCTTTCACGAACTGCCGCGATGTCAAGGGGTCGATCTTGCCCGGTGAGCGAGCTCACTCGAAGATCGACGGAGCTTGACCTGGGGTTCGGTTCGACGATGGTGCACACGCGGAGGCCCTGTGCGCACGTCGAAGCGCAGCCGTTGCGGGAAGGTTATACGGCGACGCGAAGTGCGGCCGGCGCTGAGCGGAAGACCACCCCGGAGCGCTCGCCCGCGCTGTCACCGTCGACCTGAAGCCGTGACGGCACGTGACACGTTACGCAAAGACGTGCCACGTTCGCACTCCAAAATGAGTTTCTTCCGTGTGGTTTCCCTCTATCGCGGAGTGCTGACGCGATATATGACAACACAGCGTGAACACGCATGCTGCGCATGCCGACGACGCCGAGTCCGTCATCGAAGCTCGTGCCAGGGGAAAGGCGAACAGGGCGGGAGCCGAAGTAGGTCCACGGGTCCGTGTTGGCCACGAAAACGCTGTGCAAGCTGTCAACCGGTTGGGTGTCATCGGCACGAACCGTGATCATCGGCGCGCAGCGGGCCATGTGCAAGTAGCGCTCCAGCGCCGTGCGCGCGTACAACCCGGGCGTGACCGGACGCCCCCGCTGGCGGTGCCGCTCGACCGCCGCGACGACCTCCGCGTCCCAACCGAGGCCGGCGTTGAAGGTGAACCAGCGCTCGTCGGCGCGGCCCAGGCTCACCCAGCGGCTGCGACCCTCGTGCAGCGCGCGCAGCAGCCAGTGCGTCGCCTCGATCGGGTCGCGGGGCGTGCCGAGCGCGCGGGCGAACACGTTCGCCGAACCACCGGGCACCACGCCGAGCAGCGGCAGGGCGGGATCCCCCGGTGCGCGTTCGGCCAGCATGCCGTTGACCACTTCGTTGACGGTGCCGTCGCCGCCGTGGGCGATGAGCACGTCCGCGCCCTCGCGGGTGGCCGTGCGCGCCGTCTCGGCCGCATGGCCCGCGCAGCGGGTTTGCACCACGTCCAGCTCGAGTTCGCTGGCCAGTGCGTGGGCGAGCACGTCGCGCCCCGCCGCGGTGGTGGCGGTGGCCTGCGGATTGACCACGAGGATGGCACGCACGACCGCAGCCTATGCCAGCGCGCGTCGATCACCGGTACCGGGCGAGGACGGGTACCGGTGCGGGGCGGTGTCGGCGCGCGGCGGGCCTGCACCCCGGAGCACACCCGACGCGCGACACCCGACAACCCGGTCACGAGCAGGCGGAACACCCCGAAAGCCCGCTCGCTGCATCGTGACCCCACCCATCATGGACCGTGCTGACGCTCGCAGTCATGCGGCGTTCGGGCGTATTACCATCGACGAGTGCGCACGTTCAGTGACCACTGGGCGTCCTCCCCGTCCGCGAAGTCCGGAAAGGCGTGTTCCCGTGTCCTCTGAAGCATCCGCGTCCGGCGCGTCGATTCCGCGGAGCGTGCGAGTCGCCGGAGCGATCACGACACTGCAGGCGCTGTTCGGTTGGGGTTTCGTCATCGCCCTGCTGATCCGCGGCACCTCGGACGAGCTCGGCGCCGTCGGCACGCTGCACCGGCAGCAGACCTACGGCGAAGCCGGCTACTACGCCTTCCTCGCAGCCTGCGTGCTCGCCGCGGGGATCGGGCTGCTCAAGGGCAAGCACTGGGCGCGCACGCCCGCGCTGCTGCTGCAACTGCTGCTGCTCGGCACCGCCTGGTACGCGATGGGCCCCTCCGAGCGGCCGTCCGTCGCGTTCGCGCTGGCGGTGCCCGCGGTGGCGGTGCTGTACTTCCTGTTCAACCGCGACGGGCGGAGCTGGTCCTGGAACGCGGGCATGGCGCCGGACGCGGACCGCTCCGAGTCGGGGTAGGCGGCGGGTCGCTACGACGACTGGTCCCCCGCGGCGAACGCTTCGAGCGCGGCCCGGCTCATCCGGTAGCCGGTCCACTCGTCGAGCGCGTCCGCTCCGGCGGCCTCGTAGAAGCGGATGGCCGGTTCGTTCCAGTCGAGCACCGACCACTCCAGCCGGGCGTAGCCGTGCTCGAGGCACTCGCGGGCCAGCGCGCGCAGCAGCGCCTTGCCGAACCCGTGGCCGCGGTGCTCCGGGCGGACGTAGAGGTCCTCCAGGTAGATCCCGTGCGCGCCCTCCCAGGTGGAGAAGTTCAGGAACCACAGGGCGAAGCCGGCGACCCGGTCCTCGTGCTCGGCGATGTGGCCGAACAGCGCAGCGTCGTCGGCGAACAGCGCGTTCTTCAGCGCCTCGGTGGTGAGGTGGCACTGCTCCGCGGCCCGCTCGTAGCGCGCGAGTTCGTGCACCAGGTCGACGACGGCGGGCACGTCGGCTTCGGTGATCCGGCGAATCATGTTCTGCCTCCTGCGCGGTCAGTCCATCGGCGGGACGTTGGCGTGCACGAGCTGGGCGACGCCGCGTTCGTGGCCGAGCACGGTGATACCGGCGGCGTCGAGCGCGTAGCGGACCCCGTCGGAGATCGGGCGGTCCAGCCAGCGCGCGACCAGGCAGCGGCTGAAGTGCCCGTGTCCGATGAGGACGACGTCGGAGCCGGCGGCGCGGGCGCGGGAGAGCACCGCGTCGGCCCGCTGCGCGACCTCCTGGGCCGTCTCCCCGCCCGGCACCCCGTGCGTCCACAGTGTCCAGCCGGGCACCTCCTCGCGGATCTCCGGGGTGGTGCGGCCCTCGTAGTCGCCGTAGTCCCACTCCGCCAGCTGCGGCTCCACGGCGGAGGTTTCGAGGCCGGCCAGCCGGGCGGTTTCCCGCGCGCGCTGCCGCGGACTCACCAGCACCAGCGCGGGGGCGGTGCCGCGCAGCGCGTGCAGCGAGCGCCCCGCGCGTTCGGCGGCCCGCTCTCCCGCCGCCGTGAGCGGGATGTCGGTGCGGCCGGTGTGCCGGCCGTTGCTGGACCACGCGGTTTCGCCGTGGCGGAGGAGGTAGATCCGGTGTGCTGGCACGTCTGCAGAGCTTAAAGCTCCGAGACCGCCAGCCGTGCGCGGCCCGCTGCGGGCGTGCGCCGGGCCGTCGTGAGGTAGCTCCGGCAGTGGTGCGGCCCTCTGGGGCGTCCGTGGGCCTCCTGGGCCTCCTGTGGGCCGTCTCAGAAGGCCAAACGACGAAAAGAGACGCTGACCAACGAAGGGTCGTCTTCGCAGGTCAGCGTCTCAATCAGCGCTGTGCGCTCAGCCGTTCTTGGTCTCCCAGAAGATCTTGTCGATCTCGGCGATGTAGTCCAGGAGCTGCTGCCCGGTCGAAGGGTCCATCGAACCCTTGGTGCCGGCGGCGCCCGCGGCCTTCGTGGCCTTGTTCACCAGTTCGTGCAACTGCGGGTACTTCTCGAAGTGGTGCGGCTTGAAGTAGTCCGTCCACAACACCCACAGGTGGTGCTTGACCAGCTCGGAGCGCTGCTCGGCGATGTTGATCGCCCGGGTGCGGAACTCCTGGTCTTCGTTGTTCTGGTACTTCTCCTGGATCGCTTTGACCGATTCGGCCTCGATCCGGGCCTGCGCCGGGTCGTAGACACCGCACGGCAGGTCGCAGTGTGCGGTCGCTTCCAGGCGCGGGCTGAGGATCCGCGACAGTAGCCGCATTGTTCCTCCCTCACAGTGAGTGCTCCGACACCGTCGACCCTACTCTTGGAGATCTACGTTGACCTAGTGGAGGTGGCAGTTGAACTCGCTCGCGTGGTGGCCCTGGCGTCGGCTCCGCGTCCGCGGACCCTCCATGGTGCCCGCGTTGCGCGACGGTGATGTGGCGTGCGTGCGGCTGCGCGGCTCTCCCCGCGCGGGTGATGTGGTGCTGGTGCGTTGGCCCGAACGCCCGGAGCAGCTGTCGGTGAAGCGCGCGGTGCGGCGTCACGGCCGGGGCTGGCACGTGGAGGGGGACAACGCCGCGGGGTCGACCGACTCGCGCGGGCTCGGTCCGGCCGAGGTGCTCGGCGTCGTGCGATGGCGGCTGTGGCCGCGGCCGGGCCGCGTGCCCTCACTGCTGTCGTAGCTGTTCGTACCGTGCGCGGCAGCTGCCGTAGTCGGGCAGCAACCCCTGCTCGGCCGCGGCGTGCAGCCCGGGCGCGGCGCGGTCCTTCTCGGACAGCACCGGTTCACCTCGCAGCCACTCCTGCCACGGCAGCCCGAGGTCCGGGTCGAGCGGGTTGATGCCGTGCTCGGCCGACGGGTTGTAGGGGGTGGAGCACAGGTAGACCACCGCGGTGTCCGCGGCGAGGGAGAGCAAGGCGTGGCCGAGGCCCTCCGGGAGGTAGACCGCGCGGTGCTCCTCCGCGTCCAGCCGCACCGCGTCCCACCGCCCGAAGGTGGGAGAACCGGTGCGCACGTCCACGACCACGTCGAGGATCGCGCCGCCTGCGCAGTAGACGTACTTCGCCTGCCCCGGCGGCACGTCGGCGAAGTGCACGCCGCGGATGACGTCGGTGGTCGAGACGCTGTTGTTCACCTGGGCGACGGTGAGCGGGTGGCCGGTGGCCGCCGCGAACGGCTCGTGCTGGAACGGCGCCACGAACTTCCCGCGGTGGTCGGGAAAGGACGGCGGGGTGAACTCGAGCGCGTCGTCGATGGTGAGTCTGCGTGTCCGCACGCTCGGAGCCTATTAGGGCCCGGTGCATCGCGGCGGTCTGCCGCGCGACTTCGCGAGGTGGATGGTTTCAGTGGCGCGCACCAGCGGATTCGCGGTCTGCTGCGCGGGTTTCCGATGCGCAGCTGCGAACCAAAAGGTTGACAAAATGTTGAAAGTACTGGTGATGTGTGACATCGGTCGCAGACAGCGGGCGGTGCGCGTGTGGCAGACTGGCCGGACCGCAGCGTCCACCCGAGCCGTTGTCCCGCACCAGGGACGGCTGGTCTCGGAAACTCGACGCCCACCGCGCCGCCCACGCTCGGCAGGTCGGCTGCGTCGAGGGGCGGTCACCGCACCGCCCGTCCACCCGGGCCGGGCCCTGCCCCGGTCACCGGCATGGCTATAGGAGGGACGCCGTGACCACCGTGAACGAAGGCACCGACACGTCCGCATCCACCGGTGCCGAACTGACCAACGAGGAAATCTTCGCCGCTCACGAAGGCGGCAAGCTGGACATCGAACTCAGCTCCAGACTGGACACCTCCCGGGACCTCTCGATCGCCTACACCCCCGGGGTGGCGCAGGTCAGCCGGGCGATCGCCAGCGACGCCGAGCTCGCCGACCGCTACACCTGGACCCAGCAGCTGGTCGCCGTGGTCAGCGACGGCACGGCGGTGCTGGGGCTCGGCGACATCGGTCCGCGTGCCTCGCTGCCCGTGATGGAGGGCAAATCGGCGCTGTTCCGCAAGTTCGCGGGCCTGAACTCGATTCCGCTGGTGCTCGACACCAACGACATCGACCAGACCGTGCAGACCCTGGTGAACCTGCGCCCCTCGTTCGGCGCGGTGAACCTGGAGGACGTCGCCGCACCGCGCTGCTTCGAGCTGGAGCGGCGGCTCGTCGAGGCGCTCGACTGCCCGGTGATGCACGACGACCAGCACGGCACGGCGGTGGTCACGCTCGCCGCGCTGCGCAACGCCTGCCGCCTGACCGACCGGGACCTCTCCGAGCAGCGCGTGGTCATCTCCGGCGCGGGCGCCGCGGGCGTGGCCTGCGCGCGCATCCTGTACGCGGCCGGGGTGACCGACATCATCATCGGTGATTCGCGCGGCGTGCTGCACGAGGGTCGCGAGGGTCTGACGCCGATCAAGCAGGAGCTCGTCGAGTACACGAACCCGCGCGGTGTGACCGGCGCGGTCGCCGATGCGCTGCACGGCGCCGACATGTTCCTCGGGCTCTCCACGGTGCAGGTGCCGGAGGAGCACCTGGCGCGGATGGCTCCGGAAGCGATCGTGTTCGCCCTGTCCAACCCCGACCCGGAGGTCCACCCGGAGGTGGCCGCGAAGTACGCCTCGGTGGTGGCCACCGGCCGCAGCGACTTCCCGAACCAGATCAACAACGTGCTGGCCTTCCCGGGCATCTTCCGCGGTGCGCTGCAGGCCGGGGCGCGGGAGATCACCGACGGTATGAAGGTGGCGGCCGCGGAGGCCATCGCCGCGGTGGCCGCTGACGACCTCGAACCGGAGTACATCGTGCCGAGCGCGCTGGATCCGCGGGTTGCTCCCGAGGTGACCGAGGCGGTCGCCAGGGCCGCGCGGCGGGAGGGCGTCGTGCGGTAAGCGGTTCTCCGGAGGCTTCCGAGGGTTCTGTGGACCGATCGGGTGTATCCGGTCACCGCCTGCAGTCGACCGTTTAGCGAAATCGGGTGACAACCACCAAAATTGGTCAAACAGGCAGCGTAAATTCGGCGACTGGGACGCGCGTCCCAGTCGCCGAATGTGTTTCGTGCCCTACTGGCGGCCGGGTCACAACCTGCTGGGGGTGTGCCGCGTCATATCCGGGTGTGCAGCTCGTCCCGTCCGGTGCGGTGCACGGACACGCGGGGCGGACGTCCTTGCCGCGACCGGTGTTCCGAAGCGCACCGCCGGTAAGGTCCGCCGCGGGGCGCGCTGTGTTCAGGGCACACGTGCCCAGGAGAAAGGAAGCAGGTGTTGTGACCGAACGGAGCGAACGGATGCGGCGTGCGGGGATCGGACCGCGCGGAGGCACCACCGGAGCCGCCGAGCCCGCCAGGGCAGGGGCGGAGGACGTGCTGCCCGCCGCACCCGCTCTCCTCAGCGCCGCTGACGGTGCCGTGCTGCGCGCGAGCCCCGAACTGGCCGGCTTGGCGGGGGTCTCCTCGGCCGAGGACCTCGTCGGTACCAACCTCAGCCACCTGCTCAGCCAGGACGGCGCGGTCTGCTGGCTGCACGGGCAGCGGCACCGCGTGCCCGTTCGCGTGGTCAGCTGGCCGCGCCCCGGGTGCGCGGAGCAGTCGATCTCGGTGCTGGTCGACATCTCCGACCTCGCGGTGCACCCGCCGGACGGGGAGGTGCACTCCGCGGAGGGGGCGCCGGCCGCGGGCGAACTCTCCCGCGTGGGGCGGTGGGTGTACGACCCGTGCACCGGGGAGATCCACCCCAGCCCGATGGTCGCCGAGCTGCTCGGCTCGAGCTACCCGTACCCGAAGTTCGACGCGCTGCTCGCGGTGACGCATCCCGCGGACCGGGACAAGGCCGAGGAGTTCTACACCCGCCTGCTCAACGCCACCGAAGGCGTGCTGATCGAGGTCGAGCTGCGCGAACTCGCCGGTGAGCGCGTGTACCTGTGCACCGGCCGCGTCGAGTGCGGAGCGGACGGCCGCATCGAGCGCGTGCAGGGAACGGTGCAGGACGTCACCGAGCACCGGGTGCTGAAGCGCCAGTTGCAGGACGAGCGCCGCAAGCTCGAGGACGCCGAACGCATCGCGCGGCTCGGCACCTGGGAGTGGGATCCGCGCAGCGACGTCATCCGGCTGTCCGACACGTTGCACGTGCTGCTCGGGCGTCCGCCGAAGACGCACACCACGTTCTCCGGCTACCTCGACCGGGTGCATTCGGAGGACCGCGAGCGGGTGCGGGCGGCGTGGATGCCGCTGCTGCAGCGGCACGAGACGGTCGAAGTCGAGCACCGCCACGTCTGCACGGCCACCGGCACGATGCTGGTGCTGCGGCTGCGCGGCAGCGCCGCGCGCGATGCCGACGGGCGCACCCTGCTGGTGGGGACCGCGCAGGACGTCACCGAGCAGCGGGCGGCAGCGACGCGGCTCGAGCGCTCCAGCCAGCGGTTCACCGATCTCGTCTCGGTCACCCCCGTCGGCATCGGCCTGTTCGACACCGCGGGACGCCTGGTGGATGCGAACGAGGCGCTGTGCGACCTGTTCGGGTTCCGGGCCGAGCGGCTGCAGGGGCGCTCCGTGGACGAGCTACTGCATCCGGACGAGCCCGAACGCGAACTGCCGGTCCCCGCGGAGGCGGACGAGCGACTGCGCGTGCCGCAGCGGGCGTTCCGGCGCTCCGACGGGGAAGCGGTGGACTGCGAACTGCACGTGTCCCGGTCGGTGCAGGACGACGGCAGCCAGTTCTGGCTGGTGGTGTTCCAGGACATCACCGAGCGCCGCCGCGCGACCGAAGCGCTGCACTACCAGGCCACGCACGACGAGCTGACCGGGTTGCCGAACCGGGCCGCGGTCAAGACCGTGCTGTCCGGGTTGCTGCCGGCGACGGCCGACGGCGAGCTGCCGGACATCGCGGTGCTGTTCTGCGACATCGACAAGTTCAAGCGGATCAACGACGGGCTCGGCCACGACGCGGGTGATGAACTGCTCGTGGCCCTGGCGCGCCGCCTGGAACGGGGTTTGCCGGAGGGGTGCGTGGCCGCGCGCATGTCCGGCGACGAGTACGTCGTCATCTGCCGCGATCTCACCGCCGTCGGCGGGTTGGACGCGCTGGCGACCCGGGTTTCCCGGTTGCTGCGCACGGCGGTACCGGTGCACGGCCAGCTCATCCGGGTGTCCGCGTCGATCGGTGCGGTGACCCCGCGCGGGGCCGCGGACTCCGACGCCGTCGGCACGCTCGGCGGGGTGCTGCTGGGGGAGGATCTGCTCCGGTTCGCCGATGCGGCGATGTTCGAGGCCAAGAACCGCGGTGTGGGCAAGGTGTCGCTGGCCAGTCCGGCGCTGATGGCTTCGGCCGACCGGCAGTTGCAGCTCGAGGGGCAGCTGCGGGAAGCGCTGCACAGCGACGGGCTGTCGCTCGTGTACCAGCCGGTGGTGGCCACCGACGGTCGCGTGCTGGGTGCGGAGGCGCTGGTGCGGTGGCCGCACCCCGAGCGGGGGCTGTTGGCGCCCGATACGTTCCTGCCCGTGGCCGAGCAGGGCGACCTGCTGCAGGAGCTGGACCGGTGGGTGCTGCGGACGGCGCTGCGGGAGGCCGCTTCGTGGCCGGGATCCGGCGGATGTCCGGTGTCGATCTCGGTGAACCTGGGCGGGATGGTGCCGGGGGCGCCGGATTTCGTCCGCACCGTCACCGAGATCGTCGCGGAGGCGGGCATCCGGTGGAACCGCGTGGTGCTCGAAGTGGTGGAAACTGCCCTGGTCGACCTGCCCGCGCACACCCGGGCGGAGATGGCGGACCTGTCCGCTCGGGGTGTGCGGTTCGCCGTCGACGACTTCGGCACCGGTTACTCCTCGCTCGCCCGGCTGAAGGACCTGCCCGCGCAGATCATCAAGGTGGACCGCCGGTTCGTCTCCGGTGTCGGAGGCGATGCTTCGGATTTCGCGGTCACGCGCGCCGTGGTCGACATGGCGCGTGCGATGGGGCGGCGCTGCATCGCGGAGGGGGTGGAGCACGCGACCCAGTTCCACGTGCTCTCCGGGGTCGGTGTCGACGCCTATCAGGGATGGCTGTTCTCGTATCCGCTCTCGGCGGAGCGGTTCCGGGAGTTGCTCGAACGCAGTCCGCTGACCATGCCGTGACCCGGCGCTCGGGCGTGTGTACTTTTCCCGAGAAAAGTCGGCGACATTTCTCGAGAAATGTACGAACCCCTGGTCAGGTGGGGTGTGGCTGGGAGCTGGCGCGCCGGAGCACGACAGCGGAAGTCGCCCCGGCGCAGCGGGCGCGGTCGCTGCGGCAGCCGTCGCCGCACGTGGAGCGGAGGGCGCGCGCCGGTACTGCTGCCGAGTGGGAGTCCTGGCCAAATGGTGTACGAAACGTGATCACTGTTGGATGAGCTCACACGACCGGGTGATTGAGGGTGGAACGGGCGGCTCGCGCGCACAGCGCTGGGCATGCTGGGCGCCATGTGGTTGACGGCGGGCCGAGACGCCCTTCCACGCAGCCCCGCTCGCGCGACCCACGGCGCCCCTGAGGGAGAAGAGGGAGCAAGTCCGTTGCCACGTTGGATGGCCGGCGCGGACGAGGACGTGTGGCACAACCCCGTCTCCGGGGGAGAGCACCCGCGTACCGCGTGCGGCAAGAGCCTGACCACGCCGGTGCGTGCCCAGCGCGGTGACCTGCCCGTCGCGTCGGTGGAACCCGGCGCCGGTGGCGCGCCGGCCGACCCGGACGGTCCCGTCGTGTGCCCCGTCTGCGCGCGCAAACTCGGTGTCGATCCGGTCGGTGAACGCCGCACCCTGCGCGACGCGCGCCTGCAGCGCGCGCTGCACCAGGCCGAGCACCGGCCCTACGGTCGCGAACGCTCCTGAGCGGTAGGGCTTTCCGGAGCGGTCGCTCGATCGCCGTGGGCCCGGTGCGCGGTCCGCACGGTAGACGTGCGGCACCATGATCAAGCCTTTTCCGCGCCCGGAGCGGGCAGAGCGAGCGGTGGATGTGAGGAACGGCGTGCGCGAACCCGAAGACAGTCCTGCCCCGGCCAGTCCTGCCCCGATGCGGTGGCACGCCTACGTGGAGGTGCGCGACGAGCTCGCGCTGGAGGAGCTCAGCACCCGCGCGGACCGGTTGGCGCGGACCCCGGACGCCGTGTTCACCGCACCCGAACAAGCGGCCCGGTGGGTGGCGGAGACGATCGCGCGGCACCGCGTGCCGCGCACCGTGCACCTGTTCGGCTCCGAGGGCGGCACCGGCGAGCTCGGTGACGAGGCCCACCGCCGCCGCGACTACCGTTGCAACCTCCACGTGCTGCAGCGGGGCGACTCGTTGTACTACGACTTCCCGCGCAACGGTGCGCGCGTGCGGTTGTGGCTGGAAGCTGTCAACAGCGCGGCGGTGCTGCAGTCGCCCCCGGGCGAGCAGTCGGAGTCCCCGCAGCACGGTCCTCCGTGAAGAAAGCTGTCCCCGCGAGCCGCGGGCCCATGCCCCACCGAGGGCGGTCAAGGCGCTTCGCGCGCATCAGGCGGCCACGAACGTGTGGTGATGATTTGTCCCGCAAAAGCGTGGGGACAACTCACAATTTTCATGAAAATTGTGCTCACTGGAATCGTTCCAAATAGGGGTGGTGGGGCACGAGCTCCCGGTGATGAACTACCGGTCGGGCTGCGGCAAGTGCGCGAGCAGTTCGGCAATCCGGTGGCGCGGCAGGTCGACGAGGCGGAGCTGCGCGTCAGCGGTGACGGGTAGCAGTGCGGCGGCGCGGTCCTTGGCCTGCCGCTTGGACAGCGGCTCCGCCGCATGCGTGATCAGCGCCTCGCGCACGATGTTGCCGAGTTTGCCGTGCGCCCGGCCGAGCACGTCGCGCGCCGCGGAGGGCTCGTTGATGCGTTCGGCGAGCACCACAGCCGTGCGGCGCTCCGGGAAGCTGCGCAGCATCCGCAGCGCGTACTTCGGCCCGATCAGTTCGGCGAGGTCGCGCTGGGCGGCAGCGCTGGTGATGTCCGGGTGGTTGTTGTCCACCACGCAGGCCGGACGCGGCGAGTTGCACGCCAGCAGCATCCGCAGCAGCCACGCTCCCGGGTCGTCGCGCAGGTCGAACACCGGATCCCGGCCGCGGACCGGACGGGACCAGTCCGGCTCGCGCAACGCCTCCACCGTCGTACCGAGCCGCTCGCCGAGACGAGCGCGGAAATCGGCCGAAGTCTCCGACGCACCGCCTTCCACCGAACGGGCGCCGTGCGTGTAGATCGCGGCCTGCTGGTTCCGGCCCTGGCGCCGCGCCTGCGAGGTCGGCTGGCACACGTACAGGTCGCTGGCACTGCCGACGGCCTCCGCGCCGTGGTACCGGTGGAAGTCCGGCAGCACCGCGGTGAACACGAACCCCAGTCGCAGCAGCTCCTGCTGCACCTTGCGGCCCAGCGCGGGCGTGCGGGCGCTGAACCCGTAGGCCAGGTGCAGGCGGCTGTGCGCGCCGGCCATGCCCTCCAGCGCGCGAGTCGCGAACAGTGTCATGCCCTCCGGCGTGTAAGGCGGGTCGCTGAACGCGAGGTCGGCCCACTCCTGCAGCGCGGGCGGCAGGCCTCGGCGCAGGTCGGCGTGCAGCGTGCGCACCGGCAGGCCGTGCTCGGCAGCGGTCACGTCGATGTGCCGCAGGATGCGCTCGTCCACGTCGACCGCGGTGATCTCCGCGGACGGCGCGAGCAGTCCGACCGCCAGCGAGGTCAGGTCGTGGTCTCCGAGGCAGAGCAGGCGGGCGCCGGTGAGGTCGTAGTTGCTGTGCAGCCAGCGCGCGCGGGCCAGCACTGTCTCCGCCGTCGCGGTGACGTGGTCCAGGTCCCGGTCGGGACGCGGGCCCGCAGCGATGAACCCGCGCAGCAGTTCCAGCGGGGCGCCGGCTCGCCCGGCGGCACGGGCCTGCCCGGCCGCACCACCCGTCCTGAGGTCGCCGCCCGCCCCGCAGCCCCCGTCCGTTCCGGGGTCCCCGTCCGTGCCGGGCCCCCTGTCCGTGCCGGGGTCGTCGCTGCCGGTTTCGCGGAGCGACTCCGCTCCGGCGCTCACCCGCGGATCGTCGAGGTCGAACCGCGCGCGGTAGCGCTGCACCTGCTCCGGTTGCAGGCGCACCGCGGCCCCGTCGCAGTGCAGGTGCCCGCGCGCGGCCGCGAGCAGTTCGTCCACGGTGCGTCGCGGAGTGGCTGTGCGGCGCACCAGTTCGGCGCGCGTGCGCCCGCCCGCGGCGAGCAGGGCGAGCACGCGGCGCAGGGCGAGGGAGTGCACACCGGCGTCGGCGAGCAGGGCCTCGACCGCGTCGAACGGGTCGCCGGAGGTGCTGTCCTCGTGCTGCTGGCCGGGTTCGTGCTGGCCGGGTTCGTGCTGCTCGGGCCGGTGCTGCTGGCCGGGTTCGTGCTGCTGTCCGGGGGAACGCGCTGCGGATTCCATCGCGGACAGCTTACGAGCAGCAGCTGCGTGCGCCCGCGCTTCGGTGCGCCTCGGGTGCGGGCGGTCAAGTGTTAGTTCCGAAACATCGCACGTTCCGCTCCGGCGAACTAAGGTGTGCTCCCGGCCTGCGGCGGAGAGCCGCTCGCACCGTCCACCGCCTTCGCGGTGGTTGCCGGAGACCCAGGAGGCATCCCCGCGTGATCGAGTTCCGGACCGTGAGCAAGGAATACCGCGATGGCACGGTCGCCGTCGCGGACCTGGAGCTGACCGCCGCCGCGGGCGAGATCACGGTTCTGGTGGGGCCGTCCGGTTGCGGCAAGACCACCCTGCTGCGGATGGTCAACCGGATGATCGAACCCTCGTCCGGGGCGGTGGCCGTCGACGACGTGGACGTGCGCAACCACGATCCGGCAGTGCTGCGGCGCGGCATGGGCTACGTCATACAGCAGGCCGGGCTGTTCCCGCACCGCACGGTGCTGGACAACGTGGGCGCGGTGCCGAAGCTCGCCGGGATGCCGCGGCGCCGGGCGCGGCGCCGGGCCGCCGAGATGCTGGAGCTGGTGGGGCTGCCCGCCGAACTCGGCGACCGCTACCCGGCGCAGCTGTCCGGCGGCCAGCAGCAGCGCGTCGGCGTTGCGCGCGCCCTGGCCGCCGACCCCCCGATCCTGCTGATGGACGAACCGTTCAGCGCGGTCGATCCGATCGTGCGCGAGGCGCTGCAGGAGGAGCTGCGCCGGTTGCAGGACGAGCTGCACAAGACCGTCCTGTTCGTCACGCACGACATGGACGAAGCGGTGCGCCTCGGCGACCGGGTCGCGGTGCTGCGCCAGGGCGGGCGGCTCGCGCAGTGCGCCGCACCGGATGCGCTGCTGGCCGAACCCGCCGATGACTTCGTGGAATCGTTCGTCGGCAGGGACCGCGGTTTCCGCCGGCTGTCCTTCGTGGAACCCGACGGCGTCGCACCGGGGAGCACCACGACGGTCCGCATCGGGCAGTCGGTGCGGCCGAGCGCGCAGTGGCGGCTCGCCCTGGACGGTGACGACCGCCCGCGCGGCTGGCTCGCCCCGGACGCGCCGGCGGACACCGCGCTCACCGAGCAGCGGCTGGTGCCGGGCGGGTCGCTCTACACCGAGCACACGCCGCTGCGTGGCGCGCTGGACGCGGCGCTGTCGTCGCCCTCCGGTCTGGGCGTGGTCGTCGACGAGGCGGGGCGCTACGCGGGTGTGGTGACCGCCCGGCACGTGCTCGACGTGCTGGACCAGCGACGTCCCGTTTCCGGGAGCGCTCGATGATCGAGGCGCTCGCGCACTTCTTCAGCAGCCCGAGCAACCGCGAGATGCTCGGTGCGCAGCTGGTCGAACACGTCTACCTGGCCCTGGTCCCGCTGCTGCTGGGCCTGCTGCTGGCCGTTCCGCTCGGCCGGTTCGTGCTGCACCTGCCGTTGCTGCGCGGGTCGTTGCAGGCCGCGGCGGGCGCCGTGTACACGATCCCCTCGCTGGCGCTGTTCGTGCTCATCCCCGGCATCATCGGCACCCCGCTGCTCTCGCCGGTGAACGTGGTGCTGGCGTTGGCCCTGTACACCGCGGCGCTGCTCATCCGCCCCGTGGTGGACGCGCTGGAAGCCGTGCCCGCGCACGTGCTCTCGGCCGCCACGGCACTGGGTTACCGGCCGGTGCGGCGGTTCTTCGCGGTGGAGCTGCCCCTGTCGCTGCCCGTGCTGGCCCAGGGGGTGCGGGTGGCGTCGGTGAGCAACATCAGCCTGGTCAGCGTCGGGGCGCTCGTCGGTATCGGCGGGCTCGGGCGGCTGTTCACCGACGGGTACCAGCGCGACTACCTGGTGCAGATCGTGATCGGCGTCGTCGGCATCGTGCTGCTGGCGCTGGTCGTGGACTTGGTGCTGGTGGTGCTGCGGCGGGTGCTCACCCCGTGGTCCCGGCACGCGGTCGGCTCCGGAGGGGACGGCGGATGATCGGCGAGATCTGGGCGTGGCTGGCCACCCCGGAGCACTGGCGCGGCTCGGACGGGATCCCGGCGCAGACCCTGCTGCACCTGTACTACTGCGTGCTGGCCGTGTTGGCCGCGTCGGCCGTGGCCGTGCCCCTCGGCGTCTACCTGGGCCACACCGGCAGGGGCGGGGTGTTCGTCCTCGGCGCCAGCAACGCCATCCGCGCCCTGCCCACGTTGGGGCTGGTCACGCTGCTGGTGCTGGTGTTCGGCCTGGGCACCGGCCCAGCGCTGGCCGGGCTGGTGGTGCTGGCGGTCCCCCCGATCCTGGCCGGCACCTACAGCGGTGTGCGCACCACTCCGGCGGATGCGGTCGACGCGGCCAAGGGCATGGGGATGACACCGGTGCAGCGCCTCTGGCAGGTGCGGTTGCCGAACGCGATGTCGCTGATCCTCGGTGGGCTGCGCACCGCGATGTTGCAGGTCGTCGCCACGGCCGCCGTCGCGGCCTACGTCGGTCTCGGCGGGCTGGGGAGGTTGCTGCTGGACGGGTTGAAGATCAGCGACTACGCGCAGATGGCTGCGGCCGCGATCGCGATCGCCGTGCTCGCCGTCGTCCTCGACCTGGTGCTGGCGGGTGTGACGCGGTTGTGCGTGCCGCGGGGACTGGTGGTCGCGGCCCGCGGCGCCTCCCGGCCCGCCGAGCGGGTCGCGACGCTGCGCACGAGGAGGGTTCGCCGGTGACACGCCTGATCGGATGCCTGGCCGCGGCGGTGCTCGTGCTCGCCGGCTGCGCCGGGCACGACCCGTTGCGGGCCAACAACCAGGCCGACGACACGCTCGTGGTGGGTTCGGCGGATTTCGCCGAGAGCGAGCTGTTGATGAACATCTACGCCGAGGCGCTGCGCGAGACCGGTGTCGACGTGCAGACGCGCCCGCGCATCGGCGCCCGCGAGTTCTCCATGCCCGCCGTCCGCCAGGGCGAACTCGCGGTGATGCCCGAGTACACGGGAAACCTGCTCGAGTACGTCGACCCCGGTGCCGAGGTGACCTCGGACGGTCCGGTCTACGACGCGCTGTCGCGGGCGCTGCCGGACGGGCTGCGGGTGCTGCAGCAGGCCCCGGCGGAGAACTCCGACGTGCTCACCGTGACGCGGGAAACGGCGGCGCGGGGCATCCGCTCGCTGGCGGATCTCGGACCGCGCTGCGGCCGGATGGTGCTCGCCGCCCCCGCGGAGTGGAAGTCGCGGTGGACCGACGCGATCGCCGCCGAGTACGGGTGCCAGTTCGCCGATATCCGCGCGGTGGAGTCCTCGACGGTCACCGTGGACGCCCTGCTCGCCGACCAGGTCCAGGTGGCGAACCTGTTCACCACTTCGGCGCAGATCAGGCAGCACGATTTGGTGAAGTTGGCCGATCCGCACAACATGTTCCCCGCGCAGCGCGTGGTTCCGCTGGTGCGCTCGGGGGTGTTGAACGACCGGCAGGTGGCCGCGTTGGACAGGGTCTCGGCGCGGTTGGACACGGCCACGCTGACGGAGCTGAACCGGCGGCTCGAAGTGGACAAGGCCAACCCGCGGGACTTGGCCAAGCAGTTCCTCGCCGAAATCCGCTGACCTGCCGACCCCTGCCGCCCGTGCGGTGGATCAGCGGCGCGGTGGGTGCGGTTCGGGGGAGGATCCGCGGGGAGGGCGAGCCCGGGCCCTCCGCCGGGCGCGGTGAAAACGACCGCTCCGGCGAGTGTCGGTGCACCGCGCTCACCGGCGGGATGTGGCAGGGTTCCGGTTGCCGGGTGATCGACGTTCGGTGACCGGGCGGATGCGGTGCGCGTGCGGACGGGTCTCGCGGCCGGCGCCGCTCGACGGAAGCGAGCTCTCGCGAGAGGAGTCCGTTGTGGCCACACCAGACGAGCTGCTGGCGGAAATCGCCGACGTCGGCGCGGACCGGCGGCGGGGCGGCTACTCGCGGCACGCGTTCGATCCGGCCGAGCGGGAGCTGCGCGAGTGGTTCGCCGAGCAGGCCCGCGCCCGCGGCATGAGCGTGAGCACCGACCGCAACACGAACCTCTGGGCGTGGCTGACCGAACCGGGCGACGACGCGGTGGTCACCGGCAGCCACCTCGACTCGGTACCGGGCGGCGGTGCCTTCGACGGCGCGCTCGGCGTGGCCAGTGCGCTGGCGGCCGTGGACGTCCTCCGCGCCGAACAGGTGCAGCCGCGCCGACCGGTCGCGCTGCTGGTGTTCACCGAGGAGGAGGGCAGCCGGTTCGGCGTGCCCTGCCTCGGGTCGCAGCTGCTGACCGGTGCGCTGTCCGCCGACCACGCGGGCAAGCTCCGCGATGCCGAGGGCACCGCCTTCGCCGAGGCGCTCGCGGACTTCGGCGGGGACCCCCGCTGGATCGGACGCGACGAGGAAGCGCTGAGCCGCATCGGCCACTTCGTCGAGCTGCACGTGGAGCAGGGCCGGGCGCTGGTGGACCTGGACTGCCCGGTGGGCGTGGCCTCGTCGATCCTCGCGCACGGGCGGTGGCGGTTCCGCTTCCGCGGCCAGGGGAACCACGCCGGCGCCACGCGGCTGGCGGAGCGCTGCGACCCGATGCTGCCCGCCTCCCGCCTCGTTTCGGCCGCCCGCCGCGCCGCGTCCCGGGTGGACGGCGGCCGGGCCACGGTCGGAAGGCTCGTGCCCACGCCGGGCGGAACGAACGTGATTCCGTCGAGTGTGGACGTCTGGCTGGACGCGCGCGGCACCGGCGACCGCGACGCCCGCGGGATCGTGCGCGAGCTGACCCACCTCGCCGGCGAGTTCGCCGATGGCGAGGGGGCCACGGTCGAGGTCAGCGAGGAGTCCTACGACGACGCGGTCACCTTCGACGGGGACTTCCGCTCCCGGCTGTCCACCGTGGTCGACCAGGCGCCGCTGGTGGCCTCCGGGGCCGCGCACGACGCGGGCGTGCTCGCAGCCGAGAAACCCACCGGAATGCTGTTCGTGCGCAACCCCACCGGGATCAGCCACGCGCCGGAAGAGCACGCGGAGGTCGCGGACTGCCAGGCCGGTGCGCAGGCGTTGGCCCGCGTGCTGACGTGGCTGGCGGGGTGAGGTTGGCGACGTTCTGGTGCGAGTGGGCGTGGTTGCCCGGCGGTCCGCGCCGTTCGACCGTCTGCGAAGTCGACCAGGGGCGCATCGTCTCCGTCCTGCCGGACACGCCCGCCCCGGAGGACGCCGAACGCCTGTACGGGCTCGTGCTGCCCGGTCTGGCCAACGCGCATTCGCACGCGTTCCAGCGCGCGCTGCGCGGGCGCACCGGTGAGGCGGCCGTGTTCGGCACGTGGCGCGAGACCATGCACCACCTCGCCGGTCGGCTCGACCCGGAGAGCTACTACCGGCTGGCGGTGGGCGCGTTCACCGAGATGGCGCTGGCCGGCTTCACCAGCATCGGCGAGTTCCACTACCTGCACCACGCGCCCGGCGGCAGGTCCTACGCCGAACCGAACGCGATGGGCGAGGCGCTCATCGCCGCGGCGCGGGAGGCGGGGGTCCGGTTGACGCTGCTGGACACGTGCTACCTGCGCGGCGATTTCGACGGGGAGCTCAGTGAGGCCCAGCGGCGGTTCGCCGATGCCGATGCGCAGGCGTGGCTCGACCGCATCGACCGGATCAGCACGGACGGGCGCACCGTGCGGCTGGCGGCGGCGGTGCATTCGGTGCGCGCCGTGCCGCCGGCGGCCATCCGGCGGGTCGCCGCGTGGGCGGAGGAGACCGAATCGCCCCTGCACGTGCACGTGTCCGAGCAGCGTTCGGAGAACGAGGCCTGCCTGGCCAGCTGCGGTCGTACGCCCACTCGGGTGCTGTCCGACGCGGGCGCGCTCGGTCCGCACGTGACGGCGGTGCACGCCACGCACGTCACGGAGGCCGACATCGTCCTGCTCGGCGGCAGCGGCACGACCGTGTGCCTGTGCCCGACCACCGAGACCGACCTGGCCGACGGGATGGGGCCGGCCGAGGCGCTCGGTGCCGCGGGCACGCCGCTGTGCATCGGTTCGGATGCGAACACGGTGGTCGATCCGTTCCTCGAGGCGCGCACCGTGGAAGGCCTGCAGCGGCTGCGGCACGAGACCCGCGGGCATTTCGCCACGACCGAGCTGCTCGCCGCGGCCGGTGAGAACGGGCACCGCAGCCTCGGTTGGTTCGACGTGGGGTGGCTCGAAGTGGGGGCCCGTGCCGATTTCGTCGTGCTGGAGCTGGGAGTGCGGCACGCAGGGGTTCCCATCGCGGAAGTACCGGCGATCGCCCGCGGCGACGACGTGCGGCACGTGTACGTCGACGGCGGGTGCGTGGTCCGCGACCGCGGTCACTGCCGCGTCTCCGACGTGCCCGCACTCCTGTCCGAGGTGGTGGGTGCCCTGTTCGACGGCCCGAGCTGACCGCTCGGCGGCCTCAGCTGACCGCTCGGTGACCCGGTTGGTCGAGGTGCCCGGCCGGCTGCACTGCACTGGCTGCTCGCGGTACCTGCCCGGCCAGGGGTGTGCACTTTACGCGAAAAGTACACACCCCTGGCCGGGTGAGGCGCTTGCCAACGGGCACCGCGGGTTCGGTAGGCGCGGCGGAGTTGGCCGGGCGCGGCGGTTCGAAGGGGCCGCAGGACCAGCGGCCTCAGAACGGGTACTGGGCGTGGTCCTCGCGGAAGGTGATCCACCGGGTGTCGGTGAACGACTCGACGCCGTAGCGCCCGCCGAAGCGCCCGTAGCCGGAGTCCTTCACCCCGCCGAACGGCGCCTGCGGCTGGTCGCCCACCGACTGGTCGTTGATGTGCACGATCCCCGTGTGCAGGCGTTGCGCCACCGACCAGCCGCGGCGCGTGTCCTCGGTGAGCACACCGGCGGTGAGCCCGTACGGCGTGTCGTTGACGACGTCGATCGCGGCGTCCTCCGAGTCGTAACCGAGCACGGTGGTGACCGGCCCGAAGATCTCCTCGGCGTAGATCCGCTGCTGCGGGGTGACGTTGCTCAGCACCGTCGGCGGATACACCGTGCCGTCGGGCCGGCCGCCGCCGCAGTGCACCACCGCGCCGCCGGCGACCGCGTCCGAGACGAGCTCGGCGACCCGCTCGGCAGCCGCACCGTTGACCAGCGGACCGATGACCGTGTTCGGATCGTTCGGATCGCCGGTGGCCAGTCCGCGCACCTTCTTGGCGAAGCGCTCGGCGAAGTCCTCGACCCGGTCGGTCGGGACGAGCACGCGGTCGGCGGACATGCAGATCTGGCCCGCGTTCATGAACGAGCCGAAAGCCACCGCGTCCACCGCGTAGTCCACGTCGGCGTCGTCGAGCACGAGGATCGAGTTCTTGCCGCCGAGCTCCAGCACGGCGGGTTTGAGGTGCTGCGCGGCCTGCACGCCGATCGCGCGGCCCACGCCCGTCGAACCGGTGAAGTTCACCCTGCGCACCCGGCGGTCGGCGATGAGCGCACCACCCACCTCGGCACCGTCCTCGCGGGCGTTGGTGAGCACGTTGAGCGCACCGGCCGGCAGGCCCGCCTCGTGCATGATCTCGGCGAGGAACAGCCCGGCGGAGATCGGCGCTTCCTCGCTGGCTTTGAGCACGACCGTGTTGCCGGCCGCCAGCGCGGCGGCGAACGAGCGCGTGCCCAGGATCAGCGGGGCGTTCCACGGGGCGAAGGCGGCGACCACGCCGGCGGGCTGGCGCACCGCGAAGCTCCACTCGCCGGGGTCGGAACCGGCCAGCACCTCCCCGCGCGGGGCGGTGAGGCCGCCGGCGGCTTCCCGGAGGACGTCCGCGGCCAGCGCGGCGTTGAACATGGCCCAGGGGCGGGTGCCGCCGACCTCCTGCGCCAGCAGTTCGCGGGCCTGTTCGGTGCGCTGCTCCAGCAGGTCGGCGGCGCGGAGGAACACCTCGCGCCGGGTGCCGATGTCGGAGCGGGACCACTCGGCGAACGCGTCCGCCGCCGCGTCGACGGCCGCCGTGACGTCGGCGGTCGATGCTGCGGCCACTTCCGCGTAGACCTCGCCGGTGTACGGGTTGATGTCCCGTTCCGTGCGCCGCCCCTCGGCGGGACGCTGCGCACCGGCGATCAACAGCTGCTTCGTCAGCGGCGCCATGGCACCCACTTCCCCCGGGCCGCAACCCGGTCGTTCACGGATCGTTCGTGATGCGCACGCCAGACCGCTGTGCGCACACCATGTTCCGACGACACTACGCCCGCGACTCGCGGTCCCGCCCGCGCCTCAAAGGTTGAACACCTTGCGGGCCGTTTCGCCGAGGATGTTCTGCTTGCCCCGCTCGGAGAGGAACGGGATGCCCATGATCCGCCCGGGCACGTCGAAGTCCCAGTGCGGCCAGTCGGACGAGTACATCAGCGTGTGCTCGGCGTCCATCGCCTTGAACGTGGCCTCGAGCAGGCCCATGTCGGTGATCTCCAACGGCTGCGAGGTGTAGTACATCTCCCGCATGTAGTCGCTGGGCAGCTTCGTCAGCAGCGGGGCGTCCGACTGGCGCATGAGGTACTCGTGGTCGAGCCGCTGCATCAGGAACGGCACCCAGGCCAGCCCGCTCTCGATCCAGATCGTCTTCAGGTTCGGGAAGCGCTCCGGGATGCCGTTGACGATCCAGTTGGTCATGTGCGTGATGTTGCAGGTGACGAACGAGATCGCGTGCGCCGACAGGAACCGGTTCATCGTGGACGTCATCGAGTCGCCCTGGTTCGGACCGGCGTGGAACCCGATCGGCATGCCCCGCTCCTCCAGCTCGGCGTACACCGGCATGTACTCGTTGCGGTACACACCGGTGGAGCGCTGGCTGGTGACGAGGAACCCGATCACACCCGGGTGGTCGGCGTACTCGCGGATCGTGCGCAGCGAGGCCTCCGGGCTCTCGAACGGCAGCCCGAGCATCGTCTTGATCCGGCCGTCGGCGGGCAGGATCGTCTCGGTGAACCACCGGTTGTAGGCCATCATCAACTGGGTGGCCGTGCTCGGGCTCGGGTGCAGCCCCACTTCCAGCATCGGCTGCGGGAACACCACCTGCAGGTCGATGCTCATCGAGTCCATCGCCCGCCGGACCAGGGTCACGTCCCGGTGCACGTCCGTGTCCGGCACCGGTTCGGACAGGCTGGCCTGGTGCAGCACGCGGCCGTTCACGTCCTGCTGGGTCAGCCCCGGCGGGTGGTTGCTCAGCGCGACGTTCTGCGCGTTCGGCCAGTTCTGCATCATCTGCTTGCCGTTCTCCCGCAGCACGGGATCCTCGATGCGGTCGATGATCTCCGGCCACGAGTCCAGCTCGACGTGGTGCGAGTCCACGTCGACGATGAAGTAGTCGTCCAGCCCGTACCGCTCGGTGTCCCGCCGGGCGTTGGCGAGGATCTCCCGGGAGTCGGTGTGGATCGTGATTTCCTGCGTGTCCCGGGGCGCGGCGGCGTTCGCGTCGGTCAAGGTGCCTCCTATCGGTCAGCCGGCCGTGCGGCTGCGGGAGAACCACAGCGCGAGGTCGAACGGGTTGAGGTCCTGGGCTTTGAGCAACGCGGTCACGAGCACGACCGCTTCGGTGGTGCTCACGCCGCCCTCGAGCGGGTCAGTCGCCTCCGCGGCGCCCTCGTTGGCGGTGGCGTACAGCCGCGTGGCCGCGCTGACGAGCGCGCGCAGGTCCTCCGCGGGGACGTCGGCCACTCCGCCGGTGCGGAGGAGTTCCTCGGAGCTCTCGCGCACCCGGCGGCACAGCTCGCCGAACTCGGACGGGGACGCGGCCCCGGACTGGGGCGCGGGGGATTCGGACACGGCCCCGGATTCGGACGCGGGGGATTCGGGCGCGGGCACGGAACCGGACTCAGACGGTGACATAAACGCGGCCCTCCTCTTCGGCGACCGGGAAGTCGCGCAGGCGGATCTGCTGCTTGCCCGGGTGGCTGCCGGTGGTGACGTCGTACTCGAAGCCGTGCCAGGGGCAGACGATGTGCAGCTCGTCCTCGTCGAAGTCCATGCCCCGGCTGCGCTGTTCGGAGTCGAGCACTTCGCGGACGCGGGAGATGAGCCGGCCCTGGCACACCGGCCCGCCCTGGTGCGGGCACCGGTTCTCGTAGGCGTAGAGGGTGCCCTGGAAGCGGAAGATGCCGATGGTGGTGCCGGCGACGTCGACGACGTAGCGCCCGCCTTCGGGGACGTCCTCGCTGGTGCCCACCGGATACCGCGTCGCTGCGGTGGTCATGTGGCCTCCGGTCTTCGGGTCGTGCGGCGGTGTTCGGGTTGTCGAGTCCCAGTCTGCGCCGCGGGTGAGGCAGGTCGCATCAGTCAGATGACTGGTCACCGCGGAGGTCCCTCCGCCGCGCACGCGTGGGTTAACGTGTTCGCCCGGGAGGTCCTGCGATGAGCACCTTCGGTGACGAGCTCCGCCACGCCCGGGACGTGCTCGCCGGGACCGGCGGCGGTTGGCTCGTCGCCGGTGGGCGGGCGGTCGGCAAGACCGCGCTGCTGCGCAGCGCGGCCGAGCACGCCCGCACCACGCGCGGGGCGGACGTGCGGTGGGCGGTCGGCGGTCCGACCGAGGAGCGCACCCCCGGTGCGGTGGTGAGTTCCCTGCTCGGCGCGGAGCTGCGTCCCGAGGACCCGGTGTGGCAGCGGCTGGCCGAGCTCGCTCCCGCACTGCTCCTCGTCGACGACGCGCATCACCTCGACACCGCCTCGGCGGAGCTGCTGGCGCATCTCGTGCGCGGCGCGCCGGGTCGGCACGTGTGGATCGTGCTCGCAGCGGACGCGCGCGCCCGGCTGCCGGTCGAACTGGCCCGCGTCCCGCGCCGCGACCTCTCCGGAGCGGACGAAGCCGAGGCCGCGGAGATCGTGTCAGCGGCGCGGCCGGCCGTGCGCAGCGAGATGCTGCGCCTGGCCCGGGGCAACCCGCTGGCGTTGCGGGAGTTCGCCGCGGAACTGGGCGAGGCCGAGCTCGCCGGATCCGCACCGCTGCCCCGGCAGCTCCGGCTCGGGCCGGCCGGACGCGCGGTGTTCGCGCCCGACTGGGACGTGCTCGACGAGGCCGCGTGCACTTGGTTGCTGCTGCTGGCGCACGGCCCGCCCGAGTACGGCGCGTGCGCGCGGGCGGCGGCGGAGCTCGGCCTGGGGCCGGACGAGCTGGCCCCGGCCGAACGCGCCGGTGTGGTGCGCGGGGCCGAATGGGTGGAACCGCTGACCGCCGCCGCGGTGCGCAGCGCGGGCAGCACCGCCGGCACCGAACGGGTCTGCAGCGCCCTGGTGCGCACGCTCGACGCCGACGAGTGGCCGGTCACCCGCGCCCGCGCCCTGGCCGGGGCGGTGCGCGCACCGGAGCGGGCGGCGGCCGAACTGGCCGCCGCGACCGTGCCGCTGGCGCGCGGCGGGCACCTGCTGGAGGCCCACGCCGCGGCGGTGCGCGCCGCCGAACTGGCGGCGGACCGGTCCGAACGCGACCGCTACCGCATCATCGCCGCCGAACTCGCCTGGCTGGCGGGCTACAGCGAGCAGGCGCTGCGCCTGCTCGACCGCGCGGAGCCGCGCGGCGCGGACGCGCGCACCTCCGCGGCGGTGATCCGCGCGGTGATCCACGGGTTCCGCGACTCGTGGACGCGCGGCTGGCGGCTGCTGCCCACCGCGCCCGAGCCGGGCGGTGCGGAGCACGCGTTCCGGCTGCTGGTCACCGTCATCAACGCCGGGTGGAACACGGTGTCGGTGGATTCGCTGCACCGGGCGGTGCGCCGGCTGCGCGGCGCCGTGGAACCGGGGTTCGCCGCGGCCCTCGGCGCGCTGGAGCAGGTGCTCGACGGCAACAGCGCACCGGAGCAGGAGCACAGCGCCGCGCTGCGCGAACTGGCGTGGTGGGCACGCCCGTCGGATGCGCTGCACCCGAAGTCGTGGCCGCCGCCGCTGCTGCCGATGTTCCTCGGTGAGGAGGGCGAGTACGCGCGGCTGTTCTCCGCGCTGCTGGACAGCGAGGCGGTGCGGGGAGCGCCGAGCACGCGGGCGCTGCTGCTGCTGAAGACCGCCGCGACGGAGCTGGCGCTGGGGCGCTGGGATCGGGCCGCGGCGCACGCGGCTGGCGGTGCCGAGCTCGCCGAGGAGCTCGGCCACCACGCGCTGCGGGCGGAGCTGCTGCTGTGCCAGGCGTGGATCGCGGCCGCCCGCGGCGACGAGGAGCACTGCACCGGGCTCGTGGACGCCGCGCTGCGCTGCTGCGAGGACGACACGAGCGTGCGCGAACCGGCCATGGTGCCGTGGATCCGCGGGCTGTCCGCGTTGACGCGGGGCCGTCCCGGCGAGGCCTGCGAACACCTGCGGTGGGTGGTGCGGGACGCGGGCACGCCGCAGCGGGTGACCCTGCGGCGCCTGGCCACCGCGGACTACGTGGATGCCGCGGTGCGCGCGGGCGCCGTGGACGAGGCCGCGGCGGTCACCGAGGAGTTCGCGGGCTGGGTGGGGCGCGGTGCGGCAGCGTGGGCGCGGCAGGACCTGGCGCTGTGCCGCGCCCTGCTCGCAGGCGAGGACGCGGCGGCGTGCTACACCCGGGCGTTGGAGTTGGCCGAGCACAGCGGCCGGGTGCTGTGCACCGGGCGGGCGGAGCTGCGCTACGGGGCGTGGCTGCGCCGCAGGAAGCAGGAGCAGCGGGCGCGCGAGTACCTGCGGGCGGCGGAGGGGCGTTTCGAACGGCTCGGAGCGCAGCAGTGGCGCCGTGCGGCGCACGCCGAACTGCGCGCCGCCGGTGAGACGCACCAGCCGAATCCGGACGTCCCGCTGACCCCGCAGGAGCGGGAGATCGCGCTGCTGGCCGCCGAGGGGCTGACGAACCGGCAGATCGCGGCGAAGCTGGCGCTGAGCCCGCGGACCGTGGGTTACCACCTGTACAAGGTCTTCCCGAAGCTCGACATCACCTCGCGGGCGCAGCTGGCCGGCGTGCTGCGGGAGTGACGCCCCAGCGAGACCTTCCCCGGTGTCGGCTCGGAAGCACCGTTCGAGCGGCAGCCGCCGGTCAGCGCGCGTCGCGGTCGTCCTGCAGGTCGTCGGGCAGGAGCCGGAATGCTTCCTGGCCGGTCGGTGGTCGCATGGCGCGGAAGTCGCGGCGGTCCGACGTGAGTACCACGTCGGTGCGGTATTCGGCGGTCAACGCGACGACGGCGGCGTCGGCCAGATCGAGATCCAGTTCGGCGTACTGGCGGCGGATGGCCAGCGCCGTGCTCAGCAGCCGCGGGGTGGTATCGGCGATGGCGACTCGAGTCGTCTCGGCCCGGGCGGTGAGGGTGCGCAGGATGGCATCGCCCGTGCGCCGATCCGCGCGGATGGTGGCGACCTGGTGGACCTCGATGAGCGTCAGCGGGCTGACGACCAACAAGCCGCAGGTATCGGCCGCGGCGGCTGTCTGCCGGTGTTCGGGGTCGGTGCGGTTGAAGAGGGCGAGCAGACCGGAGGTGTCGGCGACGGCGATCACCGGTGAGCCTCGGTGCGCTCCTCTTTCGCCCGGGCGGCCTGCCCGATGGCCTGGTGGACGTCCTCGCTGCTCAGCGGGCCGCCGAGGTCGACGGTTTCCTCCTCGCGGACCATCGGTTCGTTCCACAGCCGTGCGCCCAAGGCGGCCAGCTTGATGCCCTCGCGCAGAATCTCCGCCTCGGAGACGCCGCGCCGATCGGCTGCTTCCTTGATGAGGGCGAGATCTTCCGGCCGCCCCGACATGCGAACGGGCCGCCGGCTCCGGGGAACCGGCGGCCCGCTCTGGTCGCGTCACTCGTCTCCGCGGGCGGTGCTCGGCGGCACCGGCCCGGTGCGGGTCAGGCGAAGGCGTTCTCCACGACCTCGGCCTGCTCGACCTCGTGGACCTTCGCCAAACCGGTGGCCGGGGCGGCCATCGGGCGGCGCGAGACCCGTTGCAGCTTGCCCTGCAGTTCGGGGAACAGGTCCGGCAGGTACAGGCCGAGGAACGGCCACGCACCCTGGTTGGCCGGTTCTTCCTGCACCCAGCGGATCTCGCTGGCGTTGGAGTAGCGCTCCAGCATCTTGCCGATCTTGCGGTGCGGCACCGGGTAGAGCTGCTCCAGCCGCACGATCGCCGTGTCGGTGATGCCCTGCTTGTCCCGGTGGGCGGCCAGCTCGTAGTAGAGCTTGCCGGAGCACAGCACCACGCGCCGCACCTGCGACGGGTCCGGCTGCGCCGGGTCGTCCAGCACGGAGGTGAACTTGCCCTCGGTGAAGTCCTCCACCGCGCTCGTCGCGGCCTTCATGCGCAGCATCGACTTCGGCGTGAACACGACCAGCGGCCGGTGGATGCCGTCGAGGGCGTGCCGGCGCAGCAGGTGGAAGTAGTTCGCCGGGGTCGACGGCAGCGCCACGGTCATCGAACCCTCGGCGCACAGTTGCAGCCACCGCTCGATGCGCGCCGAGCTGTGGTCCGGGCCCTGGCCTTCGTGTCCGTGCGGCAGCAGCAGCACCACGTCGGAGCGCTGGCCCCACTTGGCCTCACCGGCGGAGATGAACTCGTCGATGATGGGTTGCGCACCGTTGAAGAAGTCGCCGAACTGCGCTTCCCAGGCCACCAGGGCGTTCGGGTGGGCCACCGAGTAGCCGTACTCGAAGCCGACGGCGGCGAACTCGGACAGCGCCGAGTCGTAGGCGAGGAACTTCGCCTGCTCGTCGGAGAGGTTCTGCAGCGGCGTGTGCTCCTCACCGCTCTTGCGGTCGATGAGCACCGAGTGCCGCTGGCCGAACGTGCCGCGCCGCGAGTCCTGGCCGGCCAGCCGCACCGGGCGGCCTTCCATGGCCAGCGAACCGAACGCGAGCAGTTCGCCGAAGGCCCAGTCGATGCCGCCTTCGTGGCCCATCTTGGTGCGCCTCTCGAGCACCGGCTTGACGCGCGGGTGGGGGGTGAAGCCCTCGGGCAGCGCCGTCTGCGACTCCGAGATGTGCTCCAGCCTCTCCCGCGAGATGGCGGTGGACAGGCCCGTGGCCACCTGCTGCTCGGCCTCCACCGAGGGGCTCGGCTCCGGCGGCTGCTTCTCCAGCTCGCGCACTTCGTTGAACACGTGCTCCAGCTGGCTGGCGTAGTCCTTCAGCGCCGTCTCGGCCTCTTCCATGGTGATGTCGCCGCGGCCGATGAGCGACTCGGTGTAGACCTTGCGGACGCTGCGCATCTGGTCGATCGCGTCGTACATCCGCGGTTGGGTCATCGACGGGTCGTCGCCCTCGTTGTGCCCGCGGCGGCGGTAGCAGACCATGTCGAGGACGACGTCCTTGCCGAACGCGCGGCGGTACTCGACGGCCAACCGGGCGGCCCAGACGCAGGACTCCGGGTCGTCGCCGTTGACGTGGAACACCGGCGCGCCGATCGTCTTGGCCACGTCGGTGCAGTACTTGCTCGACCGGCCGTACTCCGGCGCGGTCGTGTACCCGACCTGGTTGTTGACGATGACGTGCACGGTGCCGCCGGTGCGGTACCCGCGCAGCTTCGACAGGTTCAGCGTCTCGGCGACCACGCCCTGGCCGGCGAACGAGGCGTCACCGTGCAGCAGGACCGGCAGGACGGTGAAACCGTCGTGCCCCTTGTCCAGGATGTCCTGCTTGGCGCGGACGATTCCCTCGAGCACCGGGTTGACGGCTTCGAGGTGCGAGGGGTTGGAGGTCAGCGACACCTTCGTCTCGCCGTCGCCGAACATGCGGAAGTACTTGCCCTCGGCGCCGAGGTGGTACTTCACGTCGCCCGAGCCGTGCGCCTGGCCGGGGTCGAGGTTGCCCTCGAACTCGCGGAAGATCTGCGAGATCGGCTTGCCGACGATGTTGGCGAGCACGTTCAGCCGCCCGCGGTGCGGCATGCCCACGACGACCTCGTCCATCTCCTGCTCGGCCGAGGCGTCGAGCACCGAGTCCAGCAGCGGCACGACGGTCTCCGCGCCCTCGAGGGAGAAGCGCTTCTGCCCGACGTACTTCGTCTGCAGGAACGTCTCGAACGCTTCGGCGGCGTTGAGCTTGGACAGGATGTACTTCTGCTCGCTGGAGTCCGGCTTGCGGTGGGACTTCTCCACCCGCTGCTGGATCCACTCCCGCTCGTCCGGTTCGAGGATGTGCATGTACTCCACGCCGACCGAGCGGCAGTAGGAGTCGCGCAGCACGCCGAGCACGTCCCGCAGCTTCATGTAGTCCTGACCGGCGAAACCGCCGACCGCGAATTCGCGGTCGAGGTCCCACAGGGTCAGGTCGTGCGACAGCACGTCGAGGTCCTCGTGCCGCCGCTGGCGGTAGTTGAGCGGGTCGATGTCGGCCATCAGGTGACCGCGGGTGCGGTAGGCGTCGATGAGCTCCAGCACCCGCGCGGTCTTGTCGACCGCGCCTTCGGGGATGTCCTGGGTCCAGCGCACAGGTTCGTACGGGATGCGCAGCGACGTGAAGACGTCGTCGTAGAACCCGTCCTCGCCGAGGAGCAGTTCGTGCATCTTGCGCAGGAACTCGCCGGACTCGGCGCCCTGGATGACCCGGTGGTCGTAGGTGGAGGTCAGCGTGACGATCTTGCTGATCCCCATGTCGATGAGGGTCTTCTCGCTGGCGCCCTGGAACTCGGCCGGGTAGTCCATCGCGCCCACACCGATGATGGCGCTTTGGCCCTTGGTCAGCCGCGGCACGGAGTGGTTCGTGCCGGACGGGCCCGGGTTCGTCAGCGAGATCGTCGTGCCGGCGAAGTCCTCGGTGGTGAGCTGGTTGTTCCGGGCCTTGCGGATGATGTCCTCGTAGGCCTGCCAGAACTGCTGGAAGTTCATCTCCTCGCAGCCCTTGATGGAGGCCACGACGAGGTTGCGCGAGCCGTCCTTGCCGGGCATGTCGATCGCCAGGCCCAGGTTGACGTGCTCCGGAGTGACCACGGCGGGCTTGCCCTTGGCGTCCTCGCCGTAGTGGCGGTTCATGTTCGGGAAGTCCCGCAGCGCGCGCACCATCGCGTAGCCGATGAGGTGCGTGAACGAGACCTTGCCGCCCTTGTTGCGCTTGAGGTGGTTGTTGATGACGATCCGGTTGTCGGACAGGAGCTTCGCCGGAACCGCCCGCACGCTGGTCGCGGTGGGCACGGTCAGCGACTGGTCCATGTTCTTGGCGATCGCAGCGGCCGGACCGCGCAGGGTTTTCACGTCCTCGCCGGCCGCGGAGTCCTTCACCGGTGCGGCCTTGGCCGCCTCGGTGGGCGAGGGCTTGGCCGCGGACGCCGCGGACTGGGCTGCCTGGGCGGACGATGCCGGTTTGCTCGGCGCCGCTGCCTGGCCGGACTGGGCGGTCTGGCCGGACTGGCCGGACTGAGTGGACTGGGCCGACTGAGCGGACTGGGCCGACGACTGGCCGGACGGCTTCCGGCCGTCGGTCGAGGTGCTCGTCCCGGCACTCTCGGCTGGCCCGGTGCTCTCGACTGCCCCGGAGGACGTCGATGTCCCGGAGGACGTCGATGTCCCGGAGGACGTCGGCGCCCCGGAGGACGGCGGTGCCCCGGAGGACGGCGGCGGCGTCGAGGAGATCTGACCGTTCGCCCCCTTGCGAGTGGCGGTCGTTGTCGCGGCTTGTGCGCTTTGCTGCGTCGTCGAAGCGCTGGCCGCGGCCTGACCGGCGGCGGGCTCGTCAGTGGATGTTTGCCCCGGCTTGTAGTCAGCGAAGAACTCGTGCCACGCAGAGTCTACGGAAGAGGGATCGCGGAGGTACTGCTCATACATCTCCTCGATCAACCACTCGTTGGGGCCGAACTGTGACGCAGGGCTGCTGCTGGACACGGCTGGCGTTCGCCTCGATCCATATGCTCGGGATTGACAGACACTCACGTACCAGGCTAACGGTCCGATTCGGGTGCATGTCACACCACGGCCGACTGGGCCGGGCGGCGCCGACGGAAGCGTTCAGTGGAAACGGGACGTGTCGGGTCGCGCCTGTCTCCGCCTCGCGGAACCGCGACGGCATTCCGTCTGCTGTGCGAATGCTGCGCATGGCCTCGATCACGTCGGCTGCTGGTACGCGCTGCTGCCAGATTATCCGCCATGCCCGGGGTGGTGTTTCAACAGCGCGTCGGTGTGAGTCGCGACTCCGCCCGCAAGCGCGGCGCACACGCCCTGCGGAATCGCTTCAGTACCTGCTACGCGATCTGGGACTCGTCCGCGGCCACCTCCGATCCGGCGGTGTCGCTGCCGGAGGAGTACCACAGCCGCGCGTACCGCCCGCGCCGCCGCAGCAGCTGCTCGTGCGTGCCCTGCTCGGTGATCCGGCCACCGGCGACCACGACGATGCGGTCCGCCTGCGCCGCCGTGGCCAGCCGGTGCGCCACCAGGAACGTGGTGCGCCGCTGCGTCACGCGCCGGCTCGCATCGGTCACCAGCGACTCCGTGGCCGGGTCCAGCGCGGCCGTGGCCTCGTCGAGCAGCAGCACGTCGGGATCGACGAGCTCGGCCCGGGCCAGGGCCACCAGTTGCCGCTGGCCCGCCGAGAGCTCCCGTCCGCGCTCCCCGGTCTGCTGGCGGAAGCCGCGCCGCAGCTGGGCGATCCCGGACAGCGCGCCCACGTCGCGAGCGGCGGCCTCGATCCGCGCGGGGGGCGAGTCGGGACGTCCGTAGGCGATGTTCTCGGCGACCTCCCCGGAGAACAGGTGCCCCTCCTGCGGCACGATCGCCGTCCGCCGGTGGAACGCGTCCGGGTCGTAGCTCCGCACGTCCACCCCGTCGACGAGCACCGCGCCCGCGGTGGGGTCGTAGAACCGGGAGAGCAGTTTGATCAGCGTCGACTTGCCCGCACCGGTCGCCCCCACCAACGCCACCGTCTCACCGGGGGAGACGTGCAGCGACACCTCGCGCAGCGCGTCCTGCCCACCGCCCGGGTAGCGGAACGACACTCCGCGCAGCTCGACCTCCCCGCCCAACCGGTCCGGCACGGGCACCGGGTTCCGCGGGCGCGGCACCGACGTCGGGGTGCGCAGCAGCTCGCCGATGCGCCGCAGGCCCACCCGCGCCTGCTGGTACTGGTCGAACACGCCGGACAGCTGCTGGATCGGGGAGAAGAACTGGTTCAGGTACAGCATGAACGCCACGAGCACACCCGCGGTCAGGCCTCCCGAGGCCACGCGGGCCGCACCGACGCCGAGCACGGCCGCCTGCGCCACCTCGGACAGGAACGCCACGAACGGGAAGTACGTGGCGATGTAGCGCTGCGCCCGCAGGCGGGAACGGCGGTAGGCGTCGCTGCGCCGCGAGAACAGCTTGGCCGAGTGCTTCTCCCGGCCGTGCGACTGGGCCACCCGAAGCCCGGCCACGTTCTCCTGCATGTCCGCGTTGACCGTGCTCACCCGCTCGCGTGCCTCGGCGTAGGCCACCGAGGACAGCCGACGGAAGATCACCGTGGCCACGACCAGCACCGGCAGCACCGCCATGGCCACCAGCGCCAGCTCCGGATCCGTGACCAGCAGCGCTCCGGCGATGCCCAGCAGCGTGAACAGGCTGACCACCGCCGTGGCCAGACCGGTCTGCAGGAACGTGGACAGCGCGTCGACGTCGGTGGTCATCCGGGTCATGATCCGCCCGCCGAGCTCCCGCTCGTAGTAGTCGAGCCCGAGGCGCTGCAGGTGGGCGAAGCTGCGCACCCGCAACGTGTACAGCAGCGTCTCCCCGGCGCGCGAGGCCGCGACCGTCTGCAGCTTGACGAACACCCACCCCGCCGCCACGAGCACCGCGCCGACCGCCGTCACCAGCCACAGCACGTTCGCGTTCTGCCCGGTGACCCCGTCGTCGATGCCCACGCGCACCAGCGAGGGCAGCGCGACCGAGGTCAGCGCGTCGGCGGCCACGAGCAGCACGGTCAGCAGCAGTCCCCACCGGACCAGGCGCAGCGTGCGGCTCAGGCGGAAGTGCGGATCGGGAGCCTCCGGGTCGGCCCCGCGCAGCCGCGGCTCGTCGGTGGCCGCGGGCAGGCGGCGCAGCCCCTGCTCCAGCTCCGCGGTGGAGCGCCCGCCCGTTTCCGGCGCGTCGTGCCCGGAGCCGCCGGCCCCGGCCGCGCCCGCGGCCCGCACGGCCTCGACGGTCTCCTGCGGCTCCGGTTCCGGCCACAGCCGCGGCGTGGTCCCGTCCGGCCCCGGTTCGTCGAGATCGGCGGGGTCCTGGTCGTGGCGCGTGTCGAGCGCGCCTTGCGGGGAGGCGAGCAGCGAGCGGAACAGCGAGCACCGCTGCTGCAGCTCCTCCTCCGTGCCCACGTCGACGACGCGGCCCGAGTCGAGCACCGCGATCCGGTCGGCCAGGGCCAGCGTGGAGCGGCGGTGCGCCACCAGCAGCGTCGCTCGCGTGCGCATGACCGAGCGCAGCGTGTCGTGGATGGCCGCTTCCGTCGTCGGATCGACCGCCGAGGTGGCGTCGTCGAGCATCAGCACGCGCGGGTCGGACAGCAGCGCGCGGGCCAGCGCCACGCGCTGGCGCTGACCGCCGGAGAGCGTGTGGCCGCGTTCGCCCACGACCGTGTCGTAGCCGTCGGGCAGGGCGCTGATGAACTCGTGCGCCTCGGCGGACTCGGCGGCCGCGCGGACCTCGGCGTCGGTGGCTTCCGGGCGCCCGTAGGCGATGTTGCCGCGCACCGTGTCCGAGAACAGGAACGCCTCCTCGAACACCACGCCCACGGCCGAGCGCAGCGAGGCCAGGCGCAGCTCGCGCAGGTCGCGGCCGTCCTCGCCGGGAGGACCCAGGCGCAGGGAACCGCCGTGCGGATCGTAGAAGCGCGGGAGCAGCAGCGAGACGGTGGACTTGCCGGAACCGGCAGGCCCCACCAGCGCCAGGGTTTCGCCGGGGCGCACCCGCAGCGACACGTCGCGCAGCACCGGCTGGTCGCGGGTGTAGCCGAAGGTGACGCCGTCGAGCTCGACCTCGAGCGACCCGTCCGGCACGTCGACCGCGCCGGGCCGGTCGGTCACCTCCGGCTGCGAATCGATGACCTCGTGGATGCGTTCCACACCCGCCCGGGCCAGCTGGCTCTGGACGATGATGCTGGACAGCATCCGCGCGGGCCCGGCCAGCATCGACACGTAGCCGGCGAAGGCGACGAACGTGCCCAGGCTGACCTGGCCCTGCAACGCCATCCAGCCGCCGAGGCCGAGCACGCCGACCTGGCCGGCCGCGGGCAGAGCCGACAGGCTCGCCGCGGGCACGGACGTCATGCGCGCGGCCCGCAGCCGCTCGGCGAACAGCCGCCGCGCGCGGGACTCCAACGCCCCCACTTCGCGGGCCTGCTGCCCGAAGCCCTTGACCACGCGGATGCCGGTGACGTCCTCCTCGACCTGCTGGGCGATCTCGGCGGCGCGCTGCTGCGCCGACCAGGTCGCGGGGAACAGCGTCTTCTTGCTGCGGGCGGAGACCACGGCGATCAGCGGCACCACGACCAGCGCCACCACGGTCAGCAGCGGCGACAGCCACAGCATCGCCCCGAGCGCGATGACGCCGAGCACCAGCGATCCCAGCGCCATCGGCAGCATGGACAGCAACGCGTTGATCAGCTGCAGGTCGCTGATGGACCGGGAGACGACCTGGCCGGTGCGCATCGCGTCCTGCTTGCCGCCGTCCAGGCGCTGCACCGCGCCGAAGACGGCCCGGCGCAGGTCGTGCTGCACGTCGAGGGCGAGCCGGCCGGCGCTGTAGCGGCGGACGAAAGCAGCACCGAAGCGGAACAGCCCCAGGCCGAGCAGCGCACCGATGATCCAGGGCAGGCTCGCGGTGGAGCCGCGGACGGCCTCGTCCACGGCGCGTTTGGTCAGCAGCGGCACGAGGGCTTCCAGCCCGACCGCGGTGCCCGCCGCACCCAGCGCGAGCAGCAGCGCTACGGGGTGGCGCCGGCACGCGGCGAACAACCGGCGGACCCACCCCGCCGCGGGCCGGTGCGCGAAAGCGGGGTCGTCGGGCTCGTCCTGCGTGGTGTTCGTCGTCTCGATCTGCGCCGTGCCGGAATCCTTCACCTCGCCAGGTTAGGCCGCTTCGCCGACAGGCGCGGCAGCCTCTCCACCCCCGCAGCCCGGCCATCCCCGCAGCCCGGCCATCCCCGCAGCCCGGCCACCCCCGCAGCCCGGCCACCCAGGCAGCTGGGCCAGCAGCGGGTTCTCCTGTGCGGCTCTTCGTGAGGAAGGCTCGACGTTGTGTGTGGCTACCCGATGTCGAGCACACGGAGCGAGAGCAGTGCAGGAGGTTCCACCACGGAAGTGCTACTCCGCCGCGGAAGTGCTACGGGGAGGAAGTAACAAACGCTTTTCACAGGATGTCGCGGCGGCGGCTGGCGGCCCAGCCGAGCAGCACGATCACCGCGGTGTAGCCGGCGAACGTCAGCAGGCTCGCCCACCAGGGGTGACCGCTGCTGCCGCCGGCGAACACGTGCAGCGTTTCGGCGACCTCCGGCGGTACGTAACCGCGCGTGGCTCCGGAGATCTCCGCGAGGAAGATCGGCACGGCGAGGTTGCCCACCGCGCCGCCCGCCGCGGAGGCCGGCAGGTACGCGCTGATCGCGTTCGCGGTGATGTTGCCGGAGCTCGTCAGGAACGACGCCAGCATGGATTCGAACGGGAACCGGTACAGCAGCAGGACGAAGATCGAGGCCACGGAGTGGGCGATCAGCGCGCCGAGCCCGACGCCGAGCACCGTCCACAGGATCATCACCAGCACCCCGGCGCCGCCGACGGCGAACCAGTCGAGCGGGCGGCCGAAGCCTTCCAGGCCCGCGCCGACCAGGGCGCCGATGCTGGAGCACAGGACGTTGACCAGTCCGTAGACCAGGCCCGCGGCCGCGTAGACGAGCAGTTTGGCGCCGAGGACGGCGCCGCGCGGGTTCCCGGTGAGGAACGTGGTGGTGATGCTGCGGTTCCAGTGCTCACCGGAGACGGCGAGCGCGCCGAACAGGGCGGCGAAGACCGTGCTGAAGTTCGTCGCCATGGACACCGTCAGCAGTCCGAGCGGCAGCGTCTGCCCGAAGGCCTGCTGCAGCTCGTTGAGCGTGCCGATGGCCGTGCCGAGCCAGCCCGCGAGGAAGCTGAGCACCGCCACCGGGATGAGCAGCGCCCACCACAGGTGCGTGGTGGTGATCTTGCGGATTTCGGCGCGGACCAGCCCGCCCATCAAGCGTTACCTCCGATGCCGGGACCGTGCGGGGGCTGTCCGGATGAGGGAGGTCCGGGCGGTCCCCACGTTCCCGGTCCTGCCTGCGGTGGTTGCCCGCCCTGGGGCGGCGGCCCGGGCTGGCCCGGTGCGTACGGCCCCGGGGGTTGGCTGCCCGCGTACTGGCCGCTGGTGAGCTGGAAGAACAGCTGCTCCAGATCCAGCTGCTCGGTGTTGGCCTCGTACAGCGCGACTCCGGCGCGCAGCGCGATCTCGGCAACGGTGCGGGAGTCCGCGCCGGTCACGGCGATCCGCCCGTCGGGCAGCTGCTCGTAGCCCAGCTCGTGCTCGGCCAGCGCGCTGGTCAGCGCGGCCGGGTCGGAGGCGCGCACGAGTGCGCGGGTGCGCTGCGCGGCGCGCAGCTGGTCGAGGTGCCCGTCGTAGACGCACTGGCCGCGGCTGATGATGACCGCGTGGTCCACGGTGTGCTCCATCTCGCGGAGCAGGTGGCTGGAGGCGAGCACGGTGCGGCCGCTGGCGGCGAACGAGCGCAGGAAGTTCCGCAGCCACGCGATGCCCTCGGGATCGAGGCCGTTGGCGGGTTCGTCGAGCACCAGGATCTGCGGGTCGCCGAGCAGTGCGGTGGCCAGCGCCAGTCGTTGTCGCATGCCGAGCGAGAAGCCGCCGGCTTTGCGCCGGGCGGCGTTGCTGAGCCCGACGAGGTGCAGCGCGCGCCGGGCCTGCTCGTCCGGCACGCCCATGGCGGCGGCGTAGCAGCGCAGGTGGTCGATCGCGGTGCGTCCGGGGTGGAAGCTCTGCGCGTCGAGGACCGCGCCGACGACCGAGGCCGGTCGCGGCAGCCGGTGGAAGGCGAGCCCGTTGACGGTCGCGGTGCCCTCGCTCGGGTTGACCAGGCCGAGGATCATGCGCAGCGTCGTGGTCTTGCCGGAACCGTTCGGTCCGAGGAAGCCGGTGACGACGCCTGGCTCGATCGCGAAGCTCAGGTCGTGCACCGCGTGGACCGGTCCGAAACTCTTCGTGAGTCCCTGCACCACGATCCGACCGCTGTTGTCGTGCACACACCCCTCCTTGTCCGGACCGGCCCGCGCGGCAGCAGGTGCGAGCCGACGCCCATCCTGCCGGATCACCACGTGGCTTCCGGCGGGCGGCACCGGGTTGTGGTGCGCGTCTCAAACGGGCTGCGGAGTGCAAGCAGGGCGGTGGAATGTCACTCGATAGGGGCTGTATCGATTCGGTCGTGAAATCCCGGGCTCGAACGGGCACTGATTCTCGGCAAACGGCGCCACGTGACCTACACTGAGTGGTGGCGGCCCGCTCCCGGTGACCCCCAGGCCGGTTGAGCGGGCCGCCCTCTTGTCCCCGGCGTGACCCTCCGGCAGCTGCCTGGTAGTACTTCGTCGCGTCACTGTCGGTCGCTACCCGGAGGGCGCGAGCCCTTCGCCGTTTCGGCGCGACAGCTCGCGCCTGCCTCGACCGCCGACCCGCTCGCAACCGGCCCCCCAACCGGCCCCACCGCGGGGCCCTGCTCGAGGACTTCCTCCACTGCCGTCGCGGTGATCCCGTGCGCCAGCCCCACGGGCTCGTTGGTCAGGGTGCCGTCGTGGGCGTTGAGCCCGCCGGCCAGCGCCGCGTCCTCGCGGCAGGCCCGCTGCCAGCCCTGCTCGGCCACGCGGAGCACGTACGGCAGGGTCACGTTGGTCAACGCGTGCGTGGAGGTGTTCGGCACCGCGCCCGGCATGTTCGCCACGCAGTAGAACACCGAGTCGTGCACCTGGTAGGTCGGTTCGTCGTGCGTCGTCGGGTGCGAATCGGCGAAGCAGCCGCCCTGGTCGATGGCGATGTCCACCAGCACGCTGCCCGGCTTCATCGCCGCCACCAGCTCGTTGGACACGAGCTTCGGCGCCTTCGCTCCGGGGATGAGCACGGCACCGATGACCAGGTCCGCCTCGCGCGCCGCCTGCTCGACGGTGTACCGGTTGGACGTCACCGTCGTGATCCGACCGCCGAAGGCCTGGTCGATCTCGCGGAGCCTGCCGACGTTGGTGTCCAGCAGCTGCACGTCCGCACCCATGCCCAGGGCGATGCGCGCGGCGTTGAGGCCGGCGACCCCGCCGCCGATGACCGCCGCGCGGGCGGGTGCGACGCCCGGTACGCCGCTGGGCAGCATGCCGCGGCCGCCGCTCGGCCGCATCAGCGAGTGCGCGCCGACCTGCGGTGCGAGCCGTCCGGCGACTTCGCTCATCGGAGCGAGCAGGGGCAGGCTGCCGTCGTCCAACTGCACGGTCTCGTAGGCGATGCCGGTGACGCCTGCGCTGAGCACCGCCCGGGTGAGCTCCGCCGAAGCGGCCAAGTGCAGGTAGGTGAACAACACCTGCTCGCGCCGCAGGTGCGGGTACTCCTGCGGGACCGGCTCCTTGACCTTGAGGACGAGCTCGCCCTCGCCCCACACGTCCTCGTGCTGCCGCAGCACTTTCGCGCCCGCGGCCAGGTAGTCCTCGTCCGGGATCGACGAGCCCGCGCCCGCTTCGGTCTCCACGAAGACCTCGTGCCCGCGGGTGGTCAGCTCGTGCACGCCCGCGGGGGTGAGCGCGACCCGGTACTCGTTGTTCTTGATCTCGCGCGGTACAGCGATGCGCACGGTCGGTCCTTTCCCTCGGTGTCGCGTGTCACGATCCGCCAGCCCCGCCGGGCGACGCATCGTTCCCGCACGATGAGCATGCCCGCTGCTGTTTGTCCTGTCAGCACAAAACAGCTGCGCAGCCCCGGCGCATGCCTGATCGGACGGCCGCGGAACCGGTGGGCTGCTCGCCGGCTTCCCGCGAGTCAGTCGTGCTGGGCCCACTGCCCGGCCAGCAGCTGGACGAGCAGTGCCGACCGCACGTCCGGATCGTCCAGGTCGAGCTGCAGGAGCTCGTCGATCCGCCGCATCCGGTACCGGAACGTGTTCGGATGCACCCGCAGTTCGCGGCTGGCGCGCCGCGGCTCCGCCGGATGCCGCAGGCAGGCGTGCAGCGTGGCCACGTAGTCCGAACCGTGCCGGCGGTCGTGCTCGCGCAGCGCCGCGAGCGACCCCAGCTCGCCCACCCCCGCGTCCGTGGCCGCCCCGGCCATCCGCGAGAGCACCAGCGCCGGCCAGTGCTCCTCGTACACCGCCACCCGCGCACGGGTGAGCCCGCTGCGGGACAGCCCCACCAGTTCGTCGGCCTGCCCGCGGGAGGTGGAGAGATCGGCGACCCCGAGGGCCGTGCCCACGCCGATGAGCGGACGCGGCTCGATGTCCCAGCCGGCCAACGTCTCCCGCAGCATGCGCCACCCGCCGGGACCGGAACGCTCCGGTACCACCGCGTACAGCAGGTTGCCGATCTCCGTGACCAGCGGGTGCGGCCCGACCCCGCGGGTGACCCACTCCCAGAGGCTCAACCGGTGCCCGGCGTCCGGCCCTTCCTGCGCGGGCACCTCGATCGCCACCACGCGGTGCGGCTCGTTGGACACGGCCAGCTCCGCCGTCGCCGCGCGCCACCCCTCACCGCCCTGCAGCAGCAGGCGCACCTGCTCGGCCGAGCGCTGCCGCTCCGCGTCGGCCACCGCGCGCCAGCGCAGCAGGCGCAGCGCCACGAGCGGGGCGGTGTCGGCGAAGGCGGTGGCGCGCTGCTCGGAGACCTCCTCCGGCACGACCGCCCACATCGACCCCAGCAGTTCACCGCCCATCCGGATGGGCACCACCAGACGCGGCAGCGTGCCGTCCTGCTGGGCGGGCACGAACACGGCCGAGCCGGACTTGCTCAACTGCCGGAACGTGCCGCGGGCGCGGAACTTGGCGAGCACCTCGTCCGGCTGGCGCCGTCCCATGATCGTCGAGACGCGCGCCGGGTCGATCCGGTCCTGCCGCGCCGAGTGCGCCAGCACCTGCGAATGCGCGTCCTCGATCGTGACCGGCGCGTCGACGACGTCGGCGACCGCATCGGCCACGCGGAACAGATCGCCCAGACCCGGCAACCCGGTGAACGCGCGCGCCTCGCCGGCGACCGCAGGGGCGTCCGGCTCCTCCCGGCCGCCGGTTTCGGCCAGCGCGGCGCGCACGAGCCACACCAGCTGCGCCCACGACGTGCCGGGCAGCACCTCCACGAGCGCGAGCCCGGCCTCCTGCGCGGCCGTGCGCACCGCCTCGTCCCCGGGCCACGGCGTCTTGCACAGCAAGCCGGCCGCGCCCCGCTCGGCGCACTCGGTGACGAGCCCGACCACCTCGCCGCGGTCGTGGCACGCCACGCCGAGAACCAGATCACCCCCGGTGATCGTGATGTCGGCCTCAGCGATGACGACGTCGCGCACGCACGGGGACGCGTCCGGCAGGACCGCCGCACGCAGCAGCGTCGGGCCCACCCGCTGCACGAGCGCGGAGAGTTCCAACATGAGCTGCCTCACTGGAGCGGCGGATCGAAAGCGAGGTGGGCGTGTTGACAGCCCGCCGCCTCCGTTTATGGTGACCACACCGACAATCGCACAAGCCGAGGATCCCGAGCGGGAGAGACCCCGAGCGCCCCCTGGGCGCCGGGGCGCCGAAGGAGCAAGACTCCCCGCAAACTCTCAGGCCCCATGACCGCTCGGGGAAGGTGACTCTGGAAAGCCGGCATCACCGCTGATGCCGCACCCACGGTGCAAGCCGCGCACGCGGCGAAGCTCTCAGGTTCCGCAACAGAGGGGGAGGCCCATCCCGGGCAGGCGGCTGCGCACTGACCACGGCCTGCCCAGACGACGAACGGACGGAGCCTCCCGACATGACGTTGCCGAGCGAACTGCACTACACCGAAGAGCACGAATGGCTCTCCGATTCCGGTGAGGTCACCCGGGTCGGCATCACCGAGCACGCCGCCGACGCCCTCGGCGACATCGTCTACGTCCAGCTGCCCGAGGTGGGCGAGCGGATCGAGGCCGGGCAGTCCTGCGGCGAGCTCGAGTCCACGAAATCGGTCAGCGACCTCTACGCGCCGGCGACCGGCGAGGTCACCGCCGTCAACGAGGCCGTGGTCGACGATCCGGCGATCGTCAACTCGGACCCGTACGGTCAGGGGTGGCTCATGGAGGTGCGCGTCACCGAGATGGGCAAGGTGCTCACCTCGGAGGAGTACCAGCAGCTCATCGGGTAGATCTTGAGACGACCCGGGCGGACGGTGCTCGACCGGCCACCGTCTGCCCGGGATCCACGAGCCACCGGCCGCCGGTGCACCGTTCCGCCCGCGTCCACCGCGGTGCCGCTGCACGGGAAGGACCAGTGCGACACCGCGGCTGCTGCGACCGGGCGCGGTCCCGCGGCCCGACAGCACAACAGGGGGACCGATCAATGGCGATCAGCGTCTTCGACCTCTTCTCCGTGGGAATCGGACCGTCGAGTTCGCACACCGTCGGCCCGATGCGCGCTGCGCGCATGTTCACCGAACGTCTCGAGCGGGACGGCGCCCTGCCCGCGGTCGCACAGGTGCGAGCCGAGCTGTTCGGCTCGCTCGGCGCCACCGGAGCCGGCCACGGCAGCCCGAACGCCGTGCTGCTCGGACTGGAGGGCAACGCTCCCGAAACGGTCGACCCGGCCGTCGGCGACGAGCGCGCGGCGGAAATCCGGAGCAGCGGCAGCCTGCGGCTGGCCGGCACCCGCGAGATCCCGTTCCAAGTGGACCGCGACCTCGTGCTGCACCGGAAGGAATCGCTGCCGGTGCACCCCAACGGCATGCGGTTCACCGCCACCGACCCCTCCGGTGCGGAGCTGGCCAGTGCCGACTACTACTCCGTGGGCGGCGGTTTCGTCGTCGACGAGCAGGCCAGCGGCACCGACCGCATCGCCGCGGACGCGACGGCCGTGCCCCTGCCGTTCCACAGCGGTGAGCAGCTGCTGCACACGGCCGTCGAGCTGGGCCTGCCGATCAGCGAAGTGATGCGCGCCAACGAGATGTCCTGGCGCAGTCCGGACGCGGTGCGCGAAGGCCTGCTGCACATCTGGCACGTGATGCGCGAGTGCGTCGACAACGGGTGCCGCGCCACCGGCCACCTGCCCGGCGGGCTGAAGGTGCGTCGCCGCGCGGCCGACCTGCGGGCGAAACTGTCCGATGAGGACGACTCGACGGAGTGGGTCGGGTTGTACGCGCTGGCGGTCAACGAGGAGAACGCCGCCGGCGGTCGCGTGGTGACCGCGCCGACCAACGGCGCCGCCGGGATCGTGCCCGCCGTGCTGCACTACTACGCGCGGTTCGTCCGCGGCGCCGACGAGGACGGCATCGTGCGCTTCCTGCTCACCGCGGGCGCCATAGGCGCGTTGTTCAAGGAGAACGCGTCGATCTCCGGTGCCGAGGTGGGCTGCCAGGGCGAGGTCGGCTCGGCCTGCTCCATGGCCGCCGCCGGGCTCACCGAAGTCCTCGGCGGAACCCCGGGGCAGGTGGAGAACGCCGCCGAGATCGCGGTCGAGCACAACCTCGGGCTGACCTGCGATCCGATCGGCGGGCTGGTGCAGATCCCGTGCATCGAGCGCAACGCGGTCGCCTCGGTCAAGGCGATCACGGCGGCGCGCATGGCGCTGCGCGGCAACGGTACCCACTTCGTGTCCCTGGACAAGGCGATCAAGACGATGCGCAACACCGGGCGCGACATGAAGGACAAGTACAAGGAGACGGCGCGGGGCGGCCTGGCGGTCAACGTCATCGAGTGCTGATCCGGCCGCGCGGATTCGCGGAGGTCTCACTGCGTGCGATACCGACGAGCGCCCGAAGCTCCTCGCGCTAACCTGTCACCGGTGTCGTCACGTCGTGAAAGAGAACCCAGTTGATGAGTGACTCCCAGCCGTCTCCGGCATCGGGCACCGATCGTGCGGAGGCCCCCTCTTCCGACCTCGCAGTCGAAGGTCAGGGGAGGGGGCCCCTGCACTCGCTGCTCAACGGGATCCGCGTGCTCGAGGCCTTCTCCGTCAGCGAACCGATGCTGGGGGTGAGCGAGATCGCTCGCCGGGTCGAGCTGCACAAGAGCACGGCCTCTCGCGTCCTGGCCACGTTGCAGCAAGCCGATCTCGTCGAGCGCGACGCCAACAGCGGCAGGTACCGGCTGGGTCTGGGCATCATCGGCCTCGCGGGGCCGCTGCTGGCGCACCTCGACGTCCGCAGCGTCACGTATTCCGCGCTCGACGAGCTCGTCGAGCTCACCGGTGAGACCGCCGCGCTCAGCGTCTGGAGCGGTCACGAATCCATAGTCGTCGAGCAGATCCCCAGTCCGAAGCAGGTCAAGCACACCACGCCGCTCGGGACGCGGTTCTCGAAGATCGCGAGCGCCACGGTGCAGGTGTTCCTCGCCGAGCAGAACGAGCCGGAGGTCCGGCGGCTGATCCGGCACGGTCTGCTGTCCGCCACCACCGGAACGGAAGACGACGTCGCGCACCTGCTGGAGCGCCTGGCCACCATCCACGAGCGCGGCTACGCGCTCAATGACGGGGAGACCGATCCCGAGGAGTTGTCCGTGGCAGCGCCGATCCGGGATCACCGTTCGACCGCGGTTGCCGCGGTGCTCCTCTCGGTGCCCCGTTCGCGGTCGAACGCGTTCCTGATCGACGACTACGTCCGCCGCGTGTGCGAGGTGGCCCAGAACGTCTCGGCGCGCCTCGGCGCGGGGCGCGGTTAGGCGTCTGGGAGAGCCTGGAGGTGGGCTGCCGCGGACGGATCCGCGGCAGCCCACGCGGGTTGCGGGTTACGACGAGGTGTGCTGCGCGGTCCGCCGCTCCCGTTCCCGGGCGGTCGCGGCGGTGTCCACGGTCATCGTGCGCGGGTCGAGCACCACGCCGTAGTCGCGCTGGGCGCGCTCGATCGTGGTGAGTTCGTCGAGGACGTCCTCGCGCACCTGCTCGGCGTCGCGGCTGCACGGGTCGCCGTAGCCGCCCGAGTTCGGCACCGTGATCTCCACGCAGTCCCCGGCCTTGAGCTGCCGGGCGTTCACCTTGGACGGCCACTGCTCCTCGTCGGGCTCACCGGGGTTCTTGACCAGTGAAGCGTTCATTCCGTCCTGCCCGCCGAAAACGCCCCACGGCACGTCCGATTCGTGGCGCTCACCTTCGCAGGTCACGACCGTGTCGGTGAGGAACCGGTTGACCCGCACCACTCCGACGCCGCCGCGCGTGCGGCCGGCCGCGCACGGGTCGTCGCGCAGCTCGTAGCGGTCGGTCCGCATCGGGTACCGCCATTCCAGTTCCTCGATCGGGTTGTTGCGGGTGTTGGCGATCAGGCAGTCCACCGAGTCGAGGCCGTCGCGCTCCGGCCGCCCGCCGTAGGAGCCTTCGTTGACCTCGAGGTACACCCAGTACTCGCCGGCGGACTCGTCCCACCCGGAGTAGGACATGAAGTGCAGGTGGGCCGAGTTGCCGGCGGTGATCTGCTCCGGCAGGACCGGTGACAGCGCTCGCAGCGCCAGGTCCACGGCTCGCTGTACCTGGCAGAAGCGGGCGAAGCAAGCTCGCGGGTACCGCGGGTTGAAGATGGTTCCTTCCGGTGCTGTGACGTTGACCGGACGCAGCATGCCCTCGTTCTGCGGAACGAACGTCGAGTGCCCCACTTCGTCCAGGAAGATCATCCGCGTGATGAAGGCGAACGCGGACATCGTCGTCCCGTCGAAGGGGCAGTTGTAGGCGGTGGGCACTTCGGGGCTCGAGCCGGTGAGGTCGTAGGTGATCTCGTCGCCCTCCACGATGACCTTCACCTTGACCGGGAGCTTCTCGCCGTGGTTCACGCCGTCGTCGTCGAGGTAGCCGGTGTCGGTCTCGTAAACGCCGTCGGGCACCTTGGCGATCTCGGCCCGCAACATGCGTTCCGAATAGGACAGCCACGACGTGCTCGCTTCGAGCACCGTGTCCTTGCCGTACCGCCCGATGAGCGTGAGGTAGCGACGCTTGGCCAGGTCGCAAGCGGCCATCATGGCCTCGATGTCGCCCGCGTTCTGGGTGGGCGTGCGGGTGTTGCTCAGGATGTGCTGCAGCAGCCGTTCCTGCCGCACGCCCTGATCGCTGATCTTCACGGCGCGGAAGATCTGCCCCTCCGCCTGGTTGTCCACCAGGTCGATCGCCAGGCCCGGGTAGGCGCCGCCGATGTCGAGCAGCTGTCCGGACGCGCCGGCGAAGCCGACGCACTCGCCGTCCCAGAAGATCGGGGTGACCACGGCGACGTCGGGGGAGTGGGTGGCGCCCATGTAGGGGTCGTTGTGCAGGATGACGTCGCCTTCGCGGATCTCGTCCCCGAGCTCCTCGATGACCCCGCGCACGATCTTCGGCATCGCGCCCATGAACATCGGCGTGGAGTCCGACTCGGCCAGCACGTTCCCGTGCGCGTCGAAGATGCCCGCTCCCAGGTCCTCGGACTCGCGGATGATGGAGGAGTACGCCATCCGGAACAGCACGCTGGCCATTTCCTTGGCGATGGACGCGAAGGCCCCGCCGACGACGCGCATCAAGATCGGGGCCGCCAGGTCGTCGCCGTCCGCGGCGTGCTCCCCGTGCTCGGCTTGCTCCCCGTGCTCGGCGTCCGCGGTCCGGTCGCGCGTGGGGCAGGCGAGGACGATGTTCCCGTACGCATCGATCGATGCGGTGAACTGCGGTGGCACCACGGTCGTCGTGTCGTACTGCTCGATCACCGCGGGTCCGGTGATTTCGTGCCCGGTCGTGAGGTGATCGCGGTCGTAGAACGGGGTGGGGTGCGGCACCGCGTGCCCGCCCTGGTCGAAAACGACGTCGCGGCGGTCGAACTCGGCGGAACCCACGGGCTGCTCCGTGGCCGGCCACCTCGGCGGTTCGAGCGGTTCGATCTTGCCGATGCCGACCACGCGGATGTTGATCAGCTCGACCTCGGCCCCTGCGAACCGGTGACCGTACTCGGCCTCGTGCGCCTCGTGGAAAGCCTGCTGCAGACGGGCGACCCAGGAGTCATCGATGTCCCCGTCCGGAACCTCGAACCGGATCTCGTAACCCTGCCCCGCGCAGCGGCAGTCGGCCAACCACTGCACGACGCGTTGGCCCGCGGGCACGCCGTCTTGGTCGAGCTGCTCGATCGCTTGCTCGGTGAGCTCGCGGTAGCGCCGCTGCAGCCTGGCGTGCTCCACGGTGCTCACGGTGTGCCGCTCCGTGGCGACGAACTCGTGCTTGTGATCGGTGGCCAGCAGGCCGGTGGCCGCGATGATCCCCGGGTTCGCCGGGACCAGCACGCGGGGGATGTCGAGCTCATCGGCGATCTCCGCGGCGAACAGCGGTCCGGCGCCGCCGCCGGCGACCAGCGTGAACTCCCGCGGGTCGTAACCGCGGCGCACCGAACTGAGCTCGATGGCCTGGGTCATGCCGAACTTCTGCACCTGCACGGCGCCCAGGGCGGCTTCCTCGACCGACATGCCCAGTTGGTCGGCGAGGTGCGAAACGGCTTCGCGGGCCGCCGAGGTGTCCAGGCGCATCCCACCGCCGGCCAGGCCGCGGTCCGGCCGCATGCGGCCGAGCACCACTTGCGCGTCGGTGGCGGTGGGCTCCACGCCACCGCGTCCGTAGCAGGCGGGGCCGGGGACGGCGCCCGCGGACTGGGGGCCGACGCGGAAGACTCCTCCCTCGTCGATGTGCGCCAGGGAACCGCCGCCGGCACCGATCGTGTCGATGTCCACCATCGGCACCATGGCCTGGTAGTCACCGACCTTCGTGTCGAGCAGGTGCCGCATCCGCATCTCGCCGTCCACCGCGACGCCGATGTCGGCCGATGTGCCCCCGATGTCGAGGGTGACGACGTTGTCGCTCTGCGCCAGCGCTCCCGCCCAGATACCGCCGGTGAGCCCGGCGACGGGCCCGGACATCAGCAGGTTGACCGGGTGCTCCACGGCGGTGTCGAGCGGGACCATGCCGCCGGAGGACTGCATGATCAGGACTTCGTGCTCGAAGCCGCGGTTCGCCAGCTCGGAGGCCAGGTGCCGCAGGTAGGACGAGACCCGCGGCCCGACGTAGGCGTTCAGGGCCGTGGTGGAGAACCGTTCGAACTCGCGGTACAGCGGGACGACCTCGCTGGAGATCGACAGGTAGCAGTTCGGGTGCTCCTCGAGGACGATCTCCTTGACGCGGCGCTCGTGGGCGTCGTTGAGGTAGGAGTGGAGCAGGCACACGGCGATGGCTTCCACCCCCGCGTCGCGGAGGTGGCGCACCTCGTCCCGCACCTCCTGCTCGTCCAGGGAGGTGAGGACCTTGCCGTCCGGGGCGGTCACGCGCTCGGCGACCGTCACCCGGTTCCGGCGCTTGACCAGCGGCTGGGACTGCCACGCCAGGTCCTGCTGCAGCGAGAAGTTGTGCGGCTTCTTGTGGCGGCCGATGTGCAGGATGTCGCGGAAGCCTTCGGTCGTGATGAGCCCCACCTCGGCACCGGTGTGCGTCAGGGCGATGTTCGTGGCCACGGTCGTGCCGTGCAGCAGTTGGTCAATCTCGTCGAGTCGCACACCCGCCTTCTCGCAGAGCGCGGTGAGCCCGTCGAGCACCGCGCGCGAGGGGTCTTCCGGGGTCGAGGCGACCTTCTCCACGACGACGCTGCCGGAGCTCTCATCGAGGAAGTACAGGTCGGTGAACGTGCCACCGACGTCAACGCCAATTCGCTTCATGAAGCCATCTCCTTGCCACCGGTCGGGGATGCGCGGGCGGGTTCCCGCCACGGCCTCGCCCTGGCTGGTGCGGGCGAGAGCACCCGCACCGGAATTCCATGCCGTCGATGCGAATGAAGGGCAACGTAGATGCCACATCAGCAACGGTCAACAGCGACTGAGGTTCCTCGCGGTTGCTCGTTCGTGTAGTTCCACCCAGCAGTTCCTGGGTGCGGGGTGCGGTAGCGGGCACTTCGAAACGGGGTTATGAGATCTGTCGCTGCACGCTTACGCGTCGTTGTGCTGCAAAAACCGTGTCGCCGAGGAACAGCGCGGAGCTCGGGCTTCGAGTGGGCGCTGTGTCGCGCCCAACACGTTCGTCGTGAAGGATATGGCAACGCTGTTGCGTATTTGGCGACACTGAGTCAGGCTCTTGAGTACGGGCGCCGGCCGGTGGCCGAGCGCTCCGAGATTTCCACGGCCCTCGTGGTGCCAGTTCACTGGGAAAGGAAACATCGTGTCGGAAGAACTGCAGCGGCTGCTGGACCAGGCCTTCTCCGCGGACTCCTCCGAATACCGCGAACGCGGATTCCAACGGCGGGTCGGATACGGTTCGCGGCCAGCCATCGTCCACATCGATCTCGCGAATGCGTGGACGCGTCCGGGACACGCCTTCACGTGCGAGAACATGGACGTCATCATTCCCGCCTGCCAGGACCTCAACCGGGCGGCACGCGCCAAGGGCGTACCGATCGTCTACACCACGACGGCCTACGAGGTCACCGACAGCGGGCAACCGTCCGACATGGGGCTGTGGGCGAGCAAGATCCCCCTCGAGACCCTGGCGGTCGGAAGTCCCGGTGTGGACATCGACGAGCGCATCGCTCCGGCGAGCGGCGACCAGGTGATCACCAAGAAGCGCGCCAGCGCGTTCCACGGCACCAACCTGGCGTCGTTCCTCACGGCGAACCGCATCGACACGATCATCGTCACCGGGGTCACGATGGCCGGCTGCGTCCGGCACACCGTCGAAGACGGCATCGCCGAGGGGTTCCGCCCGATCGTCGTCGAGGAAGCGGTCGGCGACCGGGTGGACGGTGTCGTCGCGTGGAACCTCTTCGACATCGACGCGAAGTTCGGCGACGTCGAACCGCTCGAGAACGTGACCAGCTACCTCGAGGGGCTGCCCAAGTTCTCCGAGACTACCGCGAGCTGATCGCAGCAGGCGGGGCCGGCTGGTTGACCGGCCGGTTGACCGAGCGACCGGGCGCGGCAAGCGCCCCGGCCCCGTCGAGGCCCCGGGCCGTCGCAGGCCTCGGGGCGTCGAGCGAAGACCCGAGGTGCCGGCGGCGCCGCTGGGCGCACCGCAGGGGCGGCGCGCTGCGCGGATCGCTGCGGTACCCGAATCCGCACGCCGACGAGGGAAGTTGCTCATGGGATCCGACCACGACCGTTCCACGGTCCTGCGCAAGGTGACGGTGGCCGCGGTAGCGGGCACTGTCGTCGAGTGGTTCGACTTCGCGCTCTACGGCTTCCTCGCGCACATCCTGGCGACCCGGTTCTTCCCCGGGGACGACGGGCTCGTGGGACTGCTGCAGACCTTCGCGGTGTTCGCGGTCGCGTTCGCGCTGCGGCCGCTGGGCGGAGTCGTGTTCGGCGTGCTCGGCGACCGCGTCGGCAGGAAGCGGGCACTGGCGCTGACGGTGCTTCTGATGTCCGGGTCCACCGCCGCGATCGGGCTGCTGCCCACGTACGCGAGCATCGGGATCGCAGCACCGCTGCTGCTGACGGCGGCGCGCTGCCTGCAGGGACTTTCCTCGGGGGGCGAGTACGCGGGGGCCTGCACCTACCTGATCGAACACTGCCCGCCGAACAACCGCGGGAGGTACGCGAGCCTCCTGCCCGCGGCGACCTTCGGCGCGTTCGCGCTCGCCGCCTCGCTCACGTACGTGCTCACGGCCGCGTTGCCCGCGGAGCAGATGAACAGCTGGGGATGGCGCGTCGCCTTCCTGCTGGCCGCGCCCGTCGGGCTCATCGGGTTCTACATCCGGCGGCGCCTCGACGAGAGCGCCGTGTTCCAGGAGCTCCGCAACGACTCGGCGTCCGCGACGGCGTCGCTCGGCAGGAGCGTCCGGCCGCAGCTCTCCCCGATGTTCCGCCTCGGCGGCGTCGTCATCACCACGGCCCTGTCGTTCTACGTGCTTTCGGCTTACATGACCACGTTCCTCCAGGAAGTGGTCGGTATGCGGGTGGAGCACGTACTGCTGTCCAACGTGGTGGCGCTCACCTTCGGCGTGCTGCTGGCACCCTTCGCCGGGGTCCTGACCGACCGGGTCGGTCGGCGGCGCACGCTGTTCGCGGCGTGCGCGGCGCTGGTCGTGCTGGCCGTACCCGGGCAGGTCGTGGCGAGCACCGGGACGCTGCTCGGCGCCCTCGGCGGCCAGCTGATGCTCGGGTTGGGCACGGTAACGATCAACGTGGTCACGGCCGTGCTCCTGGCCGAACTGTTCCCGACCGCGGTGCGTTACACGGCCTCGGCCGTCACTTACAACGTGGCGTACGCGCTCTTCGGCGGCACAGCCCCGTTCGTCGCGACGTTGCTCGTCGCGCTGACCGGCAGCGAGTTCGCGCCCGCCGGATACCTGACCGCGATCGCCGCCGTGTCCCTCGGCGTCACGGCTCTCCTGCCCGAAACCGCGGGCCGTCCGCTCAACCCCAGCGCGCAGGAGACCGCCGCGGAAAGGACGCAACACCGGACGTCCGCCCGGGCCCAGCACCCGTAGCGGCCGCCGAAACGGCGCCAGCGCCCGATGGTCCACCTCGGAAGCAGCCGTTCCGACGACTCGCGATCAAGAGCCCGGTAGGACGCGGGAGCGCGTATCAGAGCACGATGTAGAGCAGGGCGGCGGCGCCGGCGAGCACGACCGCCGCGGACACCGCCGCGTGCAGCGCCGCACCGGGCAGCGGGCGGCCGGCGTGCAGCCGGCGTTCCTCCTGCAGGTTCCGCCGCCAGGTCAGCCACGTGCTGCCCACGGCCAGCGGTACGAGCACCACCGCGCAGACGGCCGCGGCGGCCGCGTTGTGCCAGGCGATCAGCCGCAGCAGCACGAGCGTGCCCACGGTGAACGCCAGGGTGGTGCGCAGCCAGGCCAGGGCGGTGCGTTCGGTCTGCAGCCCGGGGTCCCAGGGCCCGTGCGGGCGCGGCCCGTTCGTCCTCATCATCGTGCGTCCGTCCCGCCCCGGGGCCTCAAACGCCGGGCAGGAACATGAGCACGCACGCGAGGACGCCGGCGGCGACGAGGCCGTAGCCGAGCACGGGGCCGAGTCGCGGTGCGGGCAGGGTCCGTCCCGCGCGCAGCGCGCGTTCGGTGGCGAACCAGCGGTGGAACGCTCCGCCGGCACAGGCCGCGCCACCTGCCACGAGCAGCACCGCGAGGACCGTCCGCAGTGGACTCGCGGGCGAGTGCGGCACGACGTTGAGGGCTTCCACGCCGACTCCCGCCGCCATCAGTGCCAGCGCGGTGCGGATCCACGCGAGGAAGGTGCGCTCGTTGGCGAGGCTGAAGCGTGGGTCCGGGTCCTCGCCGCTGGCGTACAGGCGCTGCGGCCAGCGGTTGTCCTCGGATTCGGGGGGCATGTCGCCAGGTTAGCCGCTCGTTCGAGCGAAGGGGCGGGCCCAGGCGGACCTGGATGTTCCGGACCCAGCGGGCATCCGCCCGTGCCGGACGCTGTCCGCCGGGCTCGGCACCCGGGCGCCCAGCACCGCAGCGGGTGTACTGGGCGATGGCGCCAGGAGCGGGCTGGTGGCGGGACGGGCCGGTGGGCGGAGGCAGCCGGGACGTCCGGTACCGAGCCGGCGTCCCGGCGTGCGACGCGGGCGTTCAGAGCTGGAAGACCTGGCCGGTTTCGGCCTGCAACTGGCAGGAGTTCGAGTACTCCTGCTGGAAGCGCACCGGCTCGCCGCGCCAGTCACCGGTGGCCGTGGCGGTGACGGGGGCGTACTCCATGGTGCACCGCATGTCGTCGTTCTTGAGCGTGTCGAGCTTGCCGTTGGCGTTGGCCAGCGCGGCACATGCCTGTTCGGCAGCCGGGTGCGATCCACCGGCCGGGTCGCAGGTGAGCACCGCGGCGCTGCGGGCCGAGTTCTGCTGCTGCACGGTCAGCGTGAGCATGCTGCCGGCCGGCTCGGCCGCGGGTTCGGAGCGGACGGCGCTCGCAGCGCCGGGATTGCTCGCAGCATCGGGATTGCTCGCAGCGCCGGGGTTGCTCGCGAGTGCGGGGCTGCTCAGGACTACGGGGCTGAGCGCGAGGCCGGCCGCGGCGACCGAACCGAACACTGCCCGCCGGAAACTGTTCATATGCACACTTCTCCTGAAGGTAGTGGACTTCCACCATCTTCATCGGCGTGCGCGGTGTTGTGTATCGGTTATGCCCGAATTTAGCTTGATCGAGGTGTCGCGTCGGCGCGCTCGTGACGAGACGTAGCGATCAGCAGTGGCTGTTCCGCTCCGGTGATCACACTGTCGAGTGGTGTCCGTTGTGGTCTGCTCGCCCACCGGATGCCGTGCCGCCGTGTTCCTCCCCGCCGTGTTCGTCACCGCCGTGTTCGTCCCCGTCGGGGGACTCGTCACCGAGCGCGCCGTCACCGGGCTCGTCGGCGCCGATCCCGTCGTCACCGGCGGGTCCGTCCATTCGCGACACCTCTGGACCGTCCTGCACTTGCTGCCTGATCACGCGGTTGACCGCGCGCTGGAAACCGTCCATGAGCACCCGCAGCGTCAGCGGCCGCAGCTCGTCGGCCACCGCCTGCACCCGTGCGCGCTCCTCCTCGGGGCGCCCCCGCTGCCGGTACGGCCGCAGCACGTTCTCGGCGAAGAGCTCGCGCAGCTCCCCGGCGATCTGGCCGGTGTGCTGATCCACGATCTCCTTCGCGCGCACCAGCATGTCCTGCGGCAGGTCGAACTCCAGGATGCGCAGGCCGACGTCGAGCATGGCCGGGACCAGCAGCCGGATCCGCGCGGAGTCCTCGTCGAGGCGTTGCACGATCCCCAGCGCTACGAGCTGGTCGATGCGCGCTTCATCGAGGTGGCGGCCGGCCCGCTGGTCGAGCTCGTGGTGGTCGAGGTCCTCGGCCTGGTCGTCGGTCCACGGGGCGATCAGCGCGCGTTGCAGCGCCAGCTCGGCGGGGGATGCGTCCTCCGGGATGCGGTGCAACTGCCGCTCGATCGCTGCCAGGGTGAAGCCGAGCGCCTGCAGCTCCCGGATCAGGTCGAGCCGGGCGAGGTGCTCGCCCGAGTACACCCCGGTCCGTCCGCGCAGCCGCGGCGGCGGCAGCAGTCCGCGCGAGGAGTAGAAGCGGATCGTCCGCACTGTCACCCCGGCGCGGGCGGCCAATTCGTCGACGGTGAGCTCGTCGTCCGCAGTTCGGAGCATGGCCGCACGATACTCCTTGACCTCTGTGACACCAACGGTGTAACACTGAGCACGTCACGATATGCTGTAGGGTGCGTCACATCGGGTCATGCCCGGGAATGAGGTGGTCCGTGACCGAATCCTCGCAGGACACGCGCTCCACCGGGCCTCTTGCCGGGGTGCGCGTGGTCGAACTCGCCGGCATCGGGCCGGCGCCGTTCTGCGGCATGCTGCTGGCCGATCTCGGTGCCGACGTCGTGCGCGTCGACAGGCCGCAGAACGCCGGCAACCCGGCGGACACGCTCGACCGCGGCAAGCGCTCGCTGTCGGTCGACCTCAAGCACGCGGACGGCGCGGCGACCGTGCGCGGCCTTACCGCACGTGCCGACGTCCTGCTCGAAGGACTGCGCCCGGGAGTGACCGAACGGCTCGGCATCGGACCCGAGGACTGCTGGCGCGCCAACCCCGCGCTCGTGTACGGGCGGATGACCGGTTGGGGCCAGGAAGGCCCCCGGGCCGACCGGGCCGGGCACGACATCAACTACATCGCGCTGACGGGGATGCTGCACTCCATCGGCCGGGCCGGCGGCCCGCCGCAGGTGCCGGTGAACCTGCTCGGCGACTTCGGCGGCGGCGCCCTCTACCTCGCCGTGGGAGTGCTGTCCGCGCTGCTCGAAGCGCGCACCAGCGGACGCGGCCAGGTCGTCGACGCGGCCATCGTGGACGGTGCCAGCCACCTGGGCACCATGCTGTTCGGCATGCTCGGCGCCGGCCTGTGGACGACCGAGCGGGGGACCAACCTGCTCGACACCGGTGCGCCCTACTACGACGTCTACGAGACCGGCGACGGCGGCCACATGTCCGTCGGCGCGCTGGAACCGCAGTTCTACGCCGAACTCCTCGAACGGCTCGAGCTCACCGGCCGGCTGCCCGACCGCGACGACCCGGCCAACTGGCCCGAGATCCGGCGGGCGTTCCGCGAGGCCTTCAGCGCGCGCACCCGCGAGGAGTGGGAAGCGGTCTTCGCCGACTCCGACGCGTGCGTCGCGCCCGTGCTGTCCATGGCCGAAGCGGCCGAACACCCGCACATGGCCGCGCGGGCGACGCAGCCCGAGGTCGGCGGGGTCCGGCAACCCGCAGCCGCACCGCGGTTCGGTCGCACCCGGCCGCAACCGCCGCGGACACCTCCGCGAACCGGTGCGCACGCAGCCGAAGTCGCCCGCGACTGGGCGCTCGGCGACGACCTGCTCCAGTCCGAAGCCGTGGTGCGGAAGGAAGCCTGACGATGCGGCGAGAACTGTACGAAGCCGACCACGAAGCGTTCCGCGACACGGTGCGCACGTTCGTGGAGAAGGAGCTCGTGCCCCATGCCGAGCAGTGGGAGCAGGACGGCGTGGTCAGCCGTGACGCCTGGCTCGCCGCCGGGCGGCAGGGCCTGCTCGGGTTCGCGGCCGAGGAGCGGCACGGCGGTGCGGGAGTCGACGACTTCCGGTTCAACGCCGTCATCGCCGAGGAGCTCGTCGCCGCCGGGATCACGTCCTTCGGGGCAACCCTGCACAACGACATCATCGCCCCCTACCTGCTGAAGCTCGGCACCGAGGAGCAGAAGCAGCGGTGGCTGCCCGGGTTCTGCTCCGGCGAGACCATCAGCGCCATCGCGATGACCGAACCGGGCGCGGGCAGCGACCTGCAGGGCATCACCACCACGGCCGTGCTCGACGGTGACCACTACGTGCTCAACGGGCAGAAGACGTTCATCAGCAACGGCATCCTCGCCGACCTGGTGGTCGTCGTGGCGCGCACCGATCCCGACGCGGGACACGAGGGCATCAGCCTGCTCGTGGTCGAGCGCGGCATGGAAGGCTTCGAACGCGGCCGCAACCTCGAGAAGATCGGCCAGAAGGGGCAGGACACCGCCGAGCTGTTCTTCAACGACGTGCGCGTGCCCGCGGAGAACCTGCTCGGTCAGGAAGGGCAGGGCTTCGTCTACCTGATGGAGAACCTCCCGCAGGAACGGCTGTCCATCGGTGTGGCCAGCGCGGCCGCCGCCGAGCACATCCTCGACGAGACGACGCGGTACTGCCGGGAACGCACCGCCTTCGGCCGCCCCATCGGCAAGTTCCAGCACATCCGCTTCGAGCTCGCCGAGATGGCCACCGAGGTGCAGATCGGACGCACGTTCGCCGACCGGTGCGTGCAGGAGCACAACGCGGGCGAGCTGAACATCTCCGACGCGGCCATGGCCAAGTGGTGGTTGACCGAGATGAACAAGCGCGTCGTCGACCGGTGCCTGCAGCTGCACGGCGGTTACGGCTACATGGCCGAATTCCCCGTGGCCAAGGCCTACTTGGACTCGCGCATCCAGACGATCTACGGCGGGACGACGGAGATCATGAAGGAGATCATCGGCCGCTCACTCGGGATCTGAAGCCGTTTTCCGCCTTTTCGCCGCACTCGCCCCGTTCGGCCTGGTGCGCGGTTCGGCCCGGGGAACGGGTCGATCGGCCCTTCGACAGGCGCGTCCTTCCGGAGGGCTGGCCGCGTGCCCGGCCGTCGCGGGAGACTGGCGGGACCCGCCGGTGCAGCGATGGAAAGGCGCGCGATGAGCCGTTCGACGTCGTACCAACCAGACTGGGTCGTCCCGCCGGACCCGGGTGGACGCACGCTCGCCGCCGTGCTGCCGAGCCTGCTCGCGGCGATGGGCGTTGCCGGCCACACCGACACGATCGGGTTCCCGCAGTGCCGCAGCGCGATCGTGCTGCTCGTCGACGGCCTGGGCCAGCAGCTGCTGACCGAGCACGCCGCCGACGCGCCGTATCTGTCCACTCTGCCCACCGCGAGTCCGCTCACCGCGGGCTTTCCCACGACCACGGCCGCGAGCATCAGCTCGCTCGGAACCGGCCGGTGCGTCGGTGAGCACGGCATCGCCGGCTACTCCTTCGCCGCACCACCCGTCGGCGGGCTGCTGCACCCGTTGAGCTGGAGCACGCACGGCACGGTGCAGGACGGTGCGGGACAGCGCACCGGGATGCTGAGCACCTGGCCGCCGGAAGCGGCGCAGCCGCACCCCACGATCGCCGAGAGCCTGGGTGGTTCGGGCGTCGAGCTGCGCACGGTCGTACCCGCCGAGTTCGCCGGCACCGGACTGACCCGCGCCGCGCTGCGCGGGGCGCGGCTGCACGGGGTGCGCGCCCTCGGCGATCTCGCCGACGGGATGCTCGCCGCGGCGCACGCCGACGCGCCCACGCTGTGCTACGCCTACCACGCGCACGTCGATCTGCTGGGGCACGCGCACGGACCCGGTTCGGACCCGTGGCGGTTGCAGCTGTCCCAGGTCGACCACCTCGTGTCCACTGTGGCCGAACGCCTGCCACCCGGGGTGGCGTTGACCGTCGTGGCCGACCACGGGATGGTCGCAGTGGACCCGTCCCGGATGTTCGATGCGGACACCGACGCCGCGCTGTCCGCGGGCGTGCGCCAGGTGTCCGGCGAGGTCCGGGCCCGCTACGTCCACCCCGAGGCGGGCGCGGTCGATGACGTGGCCCAAGCCTGGCAGGGCGTGCTCGGCGACTGCGGGGTGGTGCTCACCCGCGAGCAGGCGGTCGACGAGGGGTGGTTCGGCCCGGTCGTCGACGACGAGGTGCTGCCCCGGATCGGCGAGGTCATCGCCGTGATGCACGAGTCGGGAGTCATCCGCTCCGCCGTGGAACCGGGGGAGTCGCGACTGCGCGGCCATCACGGCTCGGTGACCGCCGCCGAGCAGTGGGTCCCCGTGCTGCTCGGGCCGTGAGCTCGCCTTTCACCCGCCGGCGAGGTCGATGACGTGGCTGCCGTGGCCGCACGGATCGCGGGCGCCGTCGAGCAGCGCTGAACCGCTCCGCGCGGGGTCTATTCGCCGAGCCAGCGGATCCAGCTGCCGTGGCCGTCCACCTGCGCCAGCGGCCGGCCGTCGCGGGTGAGCGCGAAGTCCGCGCCGTCGTTCGGCGCCTCGGTGATCTCGTCCAGCACGGCCGGGGATTCGTTCGCGATCCAGCACGCCCCGAGCTCGCGCGCGGCCGCTGCGAAGACGCGTCTGCGCAACGGGCGGACGTAGGGCAGCACCGCGGTGTGGAACACGACGAGCGTGGCCTCCGGTGGAGCCGTGCGGGCGAGTCCGGCGAGGTCGTCCACCAGGTCGCCGCGGTGCACCGGTGGCGGATCGCGCCGGGCGACGGTCAGCGCGGCTTCCAGGCGCCGGGCCCGTTCCGGCTGCCCGGGCCAGACGAGCGCGCGGAGCCAGTCGGTGTCGGCGGCGGCGTCGACGTGCAGCGGGTGCTCGTCGATCCCGGCGCGCCACGTCACGCGGGGCTGGTGCGCGGGCAGCGGTACCGGTCCGTGCGGACGGCAGGCCAGCACGGGCGCTTCGGGCGTCGGTGGTTCGAGCCGGTGGCCCGCGTAGTCGTAGCCGTAGCGGTCCGGCAGCAGGGTCAGACCGGCGCTGGCGCCCACTTCGAGCAGCGCCAGCGGCTGCGGCAGCGCGGCGAGCACGGGCAGCAGCGCGGCGCAGCGCCCGGCCTCGTTGGTCTGCGTGCGGCGGGTGCGCAGCGCGTGCTCCAGTTCGGCGCCGCGCTCGTGCACGACCGTCCGCAGCTCGTCGAGGTCGGCGGGCAGGCCGGCGATCCAGCGCAGCGATGCGAAGAACAGCGTGGGCTGGCGCCGCTCGGGCGGCAGCCGGTGCAGGAAGGCGAGGACGTCGCGGTCCTCGGCGATGGCGCGCGCCCACTGCTCGTACAGCGGCGAGTGTCCGCGTGCCGCGTGCTCGGCGAAGCGGCGGTAGTTCTCCGCGGTGGATCGCCCGGTTTCGAGACCGATCATGCGCGTCTCCTTGTCCCTGCCCGCGATGGTGGCACGCTGGACCCGTACGCGGTGTGTTCGCGGACACGATCGGTCGGTGCCAGCGGTGTCGGTGCCGGCGGTGTCGGTGCCAGCGGTGCGGGCGGGCATGCGCGCGGACCGTGCCGGCGCGGAGGTGGACCGGTTCGCATCGCGCCCTCTTGTATCTATGTCGGCTACAACCTAGGGTTCAGGATCAAAGCTCGAAACTCGGTTTCCACTGACTGAAATTCGCTGAACGAAGCTCCTCCGGGAGGCGGTCATGTCGGCCAGCACGACGCACGAACCGGTCGAGCGTTCCGACGAACAACCGGACGTCGCGGACGCCGTCCGGCGGTTCCGCGCGCTCCTGCCGGAACGCTCGATCATCACCGACCCGCAACAGCTGCGGACCTACGAATGCGACGGCCTCGCGAGCTACCGTACGACCCCCGCCGTCGTGGTCCTGCCGGAAACGGCCGAGGAGATCAGCGCGATCGTGCGCACCTGCAACGAATGCGGCATCCCGTTCGTCGCCCGCGGCGCCGGGACCGGCCTGTCCGGCGGTGCGCTGCCGCACTCCTCCGGCGTGCTCGTGGTGACCTCGCGGATGCGGCGCATCCTCGACATCGACATCGCCAACGAACGCGCCGTCGTCGAACCCGGCGTGATCAACCTCGACGTGACCAAGGCCGTCTCCGGCGACGGCTACTACTTCGCTCCGGACCCCTCCAGCCAGCAGGTGTGCTCGGTCGGCGGCAACGTCGCGGAGAACTCCGGCGGTGCGCACTGCCTGAAGTACGGCTTCACCACCAACCACGTCCTCGCGCTGGAAGTGGTCACCCCGGACGGGCAGATCGTCGAGCTCGGCGGGCCCGCGCGCGAAGCCCCCGGCTACGACCTGCTCGGCGCGTTCATCGGCAGCGAGGGCACGCTCGGCGTCGTCACCAAGATCACCGTGCGGCTGCTGCGCGCCCCGGAGAGCGTGCAGACGCTGCTGGCCGGGTTCCCCTCCACCGACGAAGCCGGGGCCGCGGTCTCGGCGATCATCGCCGACGGCATCACCCCGGCCGCCATCGAGATGATGGACGCCCTGTCGATCGAAGCCGCCGAACAGGCCGTGGCCTGCGGTTACCCCAAAGGTGCCGGGGCCGTGCTGGTCGTCGAGCTCGACGGGCCCGCCGCCGAGGTGGAGCACGCCTTCCGCTTGACGAGCGAGCACTGCGAGGAGCGCGGCGCGTTCGAGGTGCGCGTCGCCGCCGACGAGGCCGAACGCGCCCGCATCTGGAAGGGGCGCAAGTCGGCCTTCGCCGCGGTGGGACGCATCAGCCCCGACTACATCGTGCAGGACGGGGTGATCCCGCGGACCGCGCTGCCCGAGGTGCTCGGCCGCATCGCGCGGCTGTCCGCGGAGAGCGGGGTGCGCGTCGCCAACGTCTTCCACGCCGGCGACGGCAACCTGCACCCGCTGGTGCTGTTCGACTCCGCCGAACCGGGCGCGACCGAACGGGCCGAGGAGGTCTCCGGGGCGATCCTCGACATCTGCGTCGACTACGGCGGATCGATCACCGGCGAGCACGGGGTGGGCGCGGACAAGGTCACCTACATGGGACGCATGTTCACCACCGCGGACATGGCCACGATGCAAGCGGTGCGCTGCGCGTTCGACCCGGCCGGGCTGTGCAACCCGGGCAAGGTGTTCCCCACGCCGCGGCTGTGCGGCGAGAAGCCCGGGCCGCAGCGCGGCGTGCATCCGTTGACCGAAGCGGGATTGGCGGACCTGTTCTGATGAGCACGACCACCTCGGACGCGGCAGGGACGGCGGACCGGGCCGAAGCGGCGCTGCGGGCCGCGCTCGGCGAGGACCGCGTGGTGGCGGCCGACGGGGCCGACGCCCGGCTCGGCGCGCGCTGGCGCGTGGCGGCCCGCAGCACCGACGAGGTCTCGACCGCCATGCGGGTCAGCACCGAGCACGGGCTCGCCGTGGTGGCCCGCGGCGGCGCGACGAAACCGGACTGGGCGGCGGCCCCGGAGCGCGTCGACGTGGTGCTCGACGTGGCCGGGAACAGCGGCGTCGTCGAGCACGCCGCCGGCGACCTCGTGGTGCGCGCCCGCGCCGGCACGCCGCTGGACGAGCTCAACGCCGAGCTGCGCCGGCACGGCCAGCAGCTCGCGGTCGACCACCCGCTGCCGGGCGCGACGCTCGGCGGGGTGGTCGCCACCGCCGAGTCCGGCCCGGTGCGGCACTACTTCGGTGGTGTGCGCGACCTGCTCATCGGCATCACCGCGGTGCTCGCCGACGGCACGGTGGCCACCTCGGGCGGCAAGGTCGTCAAGAACGTCGCCGGCTACGACCTCGGCAAGCTCTACACCGGCTCCTACGGCACGCTCGGCGTGATCACCGAGGTCGTCTTCCGGCTGCACCCGGTCAGCTCCGAGCACCGCTGGATCCTGTGCCCCGCGGAGACCCCGGAGCAGGCGGGGCGGATCGTCTCGGCCGTCCGCGGCAGCCAGGCCATGCCCACCGCGATCGAGGTCGACCGGCCCGAACCGGCCGGGCCGCTGGCGGTGTGCGCCGAGCTAGAAGGCCTGCCGGAGGTGACGCACCGCCGCGCGGAGGAGCTCGTCGACGCCCTCGGACTGGAGGCCGACATCCGCACCCGACCGCCGGAGTGGTGGGGGCGTTACCCGTTCGACGCGAGCGGCGGCACCGGGCTGCGCGCCGGCGTGCCCCCGGCCGAACTGCCCGGTCTGCTCGCTGCGGTGCAGGAGTCGGCGGCCGAGCACGGGCTCGCCGCCACCGCCCGCGGCGCAGCCGGTCTCGGCGTCGTCCACGTGGGACTGGACGGCGCGGCCGACCCCGACCGCGCGGCGGCCTTCATCGGCGATCTGCGCCGGCGCTGCACCTACGCGGTCGTGCTGCGCGCCCCGCGGGCCGTCCGCGCGGCCGAGGACGTGTGGGGGCCGGTCGACCCCGGGCTGCGCACGTTGCTGGCACGTACCAAGCACTACTTCGACCCGGACCGGCGCCTGGCACCCGGGCGGTTCGTAGGAGGGATCTGATGTCGCAGGAGACATCCGCGGACGCGGCCGGGACCGGCGCGTTCGACGAGCTGAACCCACCGCAGCAGGAGCTGATCAACGACTGCGTGCACTGCGGCTTCTGCCTGCCCGCCTGCCCGACGTACGAGCTGTGGGGCGAGGAGATGGACTCGCCGCGCGGGCGGATCGACCTCATGGCCCTGGGGCTGCAGGGCGAACCGCTCACCGACACGATGGTCGGGCACTTCGACAACTGCCTCGGCTGCATGGCCTGCGTCAGCGCCTGCCCGTCCGGGGTGCGCTACGGCGAGCTCCTCACCGACACGCGGGCCCAGGTGGAGCGCCACCACACCCGCAGCCGCTGGGAACGGCTGCTGCGCGGCACGATCTTCGCGCTGTTCCCGTACCCGCGGCGGCTGCGCGCCCTGCGCGCACCGCTGGCGCTGTACCAGCGCTCCCGGGTCGGACCGCTGCTGCGCAGGACCAAGCTGTGGCAGCGGGTCCCGGCGAGCCTGCGCACCATGGAGTCGCTGGTACCGCGGATCCGCCGGGCGGACCGGCTCGGCACGCGCCTGCCCGCGCGCGGTCGCCGGCGCGCGACCGTCGGCATGATCACCGGCTGCGTGCAGAGCGCGTTCTTCCCGGACGTGAACGCGGCCACGGCGCGGGTGCTGTCGGCGGAGGGCTGCGACGTGGTGATCCCGCCGTCGCAGGGCTGCTGCGGCGCGCTCAGCGAGCACTCCGGCCGTGCCGAGGAGGCCGCCGGCTTCGCGCGGCGCCTGCTGGACCTGTTCGAGCGGGCCGAGGTGGACTACGTGGTGATCAATTCGGCCGGTTGCGGTTCGACGCTCAAGGAGTACCCGCGGCTGCTGCGCGACGACGCCGAATACCAGCGGAAGGCGGAGCGCTTCGCCGCGCGTGTGCGCGATGTCAGCGAACTGCTCGCCGAGCTGCAACCGCGGGCCGCGCGGCATCCGATCGAGCTGGACGTGGCTTACCACGACGCCTGCCACCTCGCGCACGGCCAGGGCATCCGCTCGGCGCCGCGTGAGCTGCTGGCCGGCGTCCCCGGGCTGCGCCTGCGGGAGATCAACCGCGGCGAGCTGTGCTGCGGTTCGGCCGGTGTGTACAACCTGCTGCAGCCGGAAGCCGCTGCGGAGCTCGGCGACCGCAAGGCGCAGAACGTCCTGGACACCGGTGCCGACCTGCTGGTCAGCGCCAACCCGGGCTGTTCGATGCAGATCGGCACCGCGTTGCAGCAGCGGGGAGCGGAGCTGCCCATGGCGCACACGGTGCAGTTGCTCGACGCCTCGCTGCGCGGGGTCGACGTGCGGGAGCTGCTGCGCTAAGAGAGCCCGCGGATTGGCTGGCGTTGTGGGTCGGGTGGGAGAACCTCAGGCGCTGCCTCGCTCTGGGATCCCCGACATCGGGTAGCCACCTACACAACGTCGGGGCTGTCCTCGCGAGGCAACGCCTGAGAACCCCCGGCGGCTCGGCCTGCCTAGGTGGAAAAGGAAGCGGCTCCGCCGCTTACCTGACGAACCGGTGCGGCCAAGCAACCGACCGCCAATCCGTGCGGCCGCTAAGGAGTGTTTCAAATTGGTTTGCGTAGCGAGGCCGGTGGCGGAACCTCAGCGCTTCCCTGGACTGCGGGTGCCCCTCCTCATGTAGCCACCTACACAGCGTCGGGACCGTCCTCGCCAGGAAAACGCTGAGAACCCGCGGGCACTGTCGTTGCTCAGAGGGCGACAGAGCAAACGGCTGCACCGCTATGAAACAGGCCGTAGTCCGGCGGGTGCCGTGCGTTCTCGGGAGGGTGCGGCCACCTCGTCGCTATTGACGATGACAGTTCCGCTGTCTCACTCTGGGTGAAGCACTGCCGCGCGACGAGGAGGCCCGTGAACATGTCGGAGGCGTACGTCTACGAATCGATCCGCACGCCGCGAGGGCGCGGAAAGAAGGACGGATCGTTGCACGGGACCAAACCCATCAGTCTCGTGACGGGGCTCGTCGACGAACTGCGGCGGCGGCACCCGCAGGCCGATCCGGCGGAGATCGACGACCTCGTGCTCGGCGTGGTCTCCCCGCTCGGGGACCAGGGCGGGGACATCGCCAAGACGGCGGCCCTGGCGGCCGGTCTGCCGGAGACCGTCAGCGGCGTGCAGCTCAACCGCTTCTGCGCGTCCGGGCTGGAAGCGGTCAACACGGCCGCGCAGAAGATCCGCTCCGGCTGGGAGGACGCGGTCCTGGCCGGTGGTGTGGAGTCCATGTCCCGCGTCCCGCTCGGCTCCGACGGCGGCGCGTGGGCGATGGACCCGGAGACGAACTTCGCCACGTCCTTCGTGCCCCAGGGCATCGGCGCGGACCTGATCGCCACGCTGGAGGGCTTCGACCGCGGAACGGTGGACGCCTACGCCGCCGAGTCGCAGACCCGGGCGAGCAAGGCCTGGGCCGACGGGCGGTTCGCGCGTTCGGTCGTGCCCGTTCTCGACCGCAACGGGAACACGGTGCTCGACCGGGACGAGCACGTGCGCGCCGGCACCACCGCCGAGGCGCTCGGCGAGCTGAAGCCCTCCTTCGCCGAAATGGGCGAGGCAGGCGGTTTCGACGCGGTCGCCCAGCAGAAGTACCACTGGGTGGAGAGCATCGATCACGTGCACACGCCGGGCAACTCCTCCGGGATCGTCGACGGCGCCGCGCTCACGCTCGTCGGCAGCGAATCGTTCGGCTCGCGCCACGGGCTGCGCCCCCGCGCCCGCATCGTCGGCGCGGCGCTGAGCGGGTCCGACCCGACCATCATGCTCACCGGCCCCGGCCCCGCCGTGCGCAAGGCGCTGCGCACCGCGCAGCTGGGCATCGACGACATCGACCTGGTCGAGATCAACGAGGCGTTCGCCGCGGTGCCGCTGAAGTTCATGCGCGATTTCGGGGTCGGGCACGAGAAGGTCAACGTCAACGGCGGAGCGATCGCGATGGGGCATCCGCTCGGTGCCACCGGCGCGATGATCCTGGGCACGCTCATCGACGAACTGGAGCGGCGCGAACTGCGCCGCGGCCTGGCGACGCTCTGCATCGGCGGCGGCATGGGCATCGCGACCATCGTCGAACGCGTCGCCTGACACCGCGCACGCGCGCATCCGCAACACCCGCAACCCGGCTGACGAAGACTGAAGGGCAGCGCATGACCGAGGAGAGCACCATCCGATGGGAGTCCGACGGTGACGGCATCGTCGTGCTGACCCTGGATGACCCCCAGCAGCAGGCCAACACGATGAACGAGCGCTTCCTGCGCTCGTTGGAAGAGACCCTCGACCGGTTGGAGCAGCAGCGCGACCAGCTCACCGGTGTCGTGCTCACCTCGGCGAAGAAGACCTTTTTCGCCGGCGGTGACCTGCACGACCTCGTCCAGGCCCGCCCGGAGAACGCCGAGCGCGTCGCCGCGAGCTCCGCGCGGAGCAAGCGCCAGCTGCGCCGGCTGGAAACCCTCGGCGTGCCGGTGGCGGCCGCGATCGGCGGTGCCGCGCTCGGCGGCGGCCTGGAGATCGCCCTGGCGTGCCACCACCGGGTCGTTCTCGACCACCGCTCCGCCAAACTCGGATTCCCCGAGGTCACGCTCGGTCTGCTGCCGGGCGCCGGCGGCGTGGTCCGCAGCGTGCGGATGTTCGGCATCACCGACGCCCTGCTCAACCTCCTGCTGGAGGGCCAGCAGCTGAAGCCGGGCAAGGCCGCCGAACAGGGTCTGGTCGACGAACTCGTCGACTCGCCCGAGCAGCTGCTCGAGCGGGCCAAGGAGTGGATCGCCTCCGGCCCCGAGCCGACGCAGCCCTGGGACCGCAAGGGCTACAAGATCCCCGGGGGCACACCGGACAACCCCAAGTTCGCGGCGAACCTGCCGGCGTTCCCGGCGAACCTGCGCAAACAGCTCAAGGGCGCGCCGCTGCCGGCGCCGCACCACATCATGTGCGCGGCGGTCGAAGGCTCGCAGGTCGATGTGGACACCGCGTTCAAGATCGAGGAGGAGTACTTCATCGACCTCGCCTGCGGGCAGACGTCGAAGAACATGAGCAAGGCCTTCTTCTTCGATCTGCAGCAGATCAACGCCGGCGGCAGCAGGCCCGACGACCAGCCGCAGACGCGGGCGAGCAAGGTGGCCGTGCTCGGCGGCGGCATGATGGGCGCGGGCATCGCCCACGTGTGCGCCCGGGCGGGCATGGAGGTCGTCATCAAGGACGTCTCCGCCGAGGCCGCGGCCAAGGGCAAGACCTATTCGGAGCAGGTGCTCGACAAGGGCGTGTCCAAGGGCCGCGTCAGCGAGTCCGAGCGCGACGAGGTGCTGGCGCGCATCACGCCGACGGCCGAGGTCGAACCGGTGCGCGGGGCGGACCTGGTCATCGAAGCGGTCTTCGAGGACCCGGACGTGAAGCAGCGGGTCTACGCCGAGATCGAGGACGTCGTCGATCCGGACGCCCTGCTGTGCTCGAACACCTCCACGTTGCCGATCACCGGCCTGGCCGAGGGCGTGCGGCGCAGCGAGGACTTCATCGGCCTGCACTTCTTCTCCCCGGTGGACAAGATGCCGCTGGTGGAGATCATCCGCGGGCAGCGCACGAGCGACCGCGCGCTGGCGCGGGCGTTCGACGTGGTCCGGCAGATCAACAAGACGCCCATCGTGGTCAACGACAGCCGCGGTTTCTTCACCAGCCGCGTCATCGGCACGTTCCTCAACGAGGGCGTGGCCATGCTCAGCGAGGGCGTCCCGGCGCAGACGGTCGAGCAGGCCTCCGCGCAGGCCGGGTTCCCCGCGGGCGTGCTGCAGCTGTTCGACGAGCTGACGTTGACGCTGCCGCGCAAGATCCGCGAGGAGTCCAAGCGCGCGGTCGAGGCGGCCGGCGGCACGTGGACGCCGCACCCGGCCGACGCGGTGCTCGACCGGATGGTCGAGGAGTTCGAACGGCCCGGGCGCAGCGCGGGCGCCGGCTTCTACGAGTACGCCGACGGCAAGCGCACTCACCTGTGGCCCGGGCTGGCGGAGCACTTCGGCAAGTCCGGTGCGGACCCGGCCGCGGTGGACTTCACCGCGCTGACCGAGCGGATGCTGTTCATCGAGGCGCTGGAAACGGTGCGGTGCTTCGACGAGGGAGTCATCGAGACCGCGCCGGATGCCAACATCGGATCGATCTTCGGGATCGGGTTCCCGGCGTGGACCGGCGGCGTGGTGCAGTACATCAACGGCTACCCGGGCGGGCTGCCGGCGTTCGTCGCGCGCGCCCGCGAACTCGCCGCGCACCACGGGGAGCGGTTCAGCCCGCCGGCGAGTCTCGTGGCCAAGGCGGAATCCCGCGAACCGCTGGACGCGGGCGAGCCGGACTCGCAGGTCGTCGCCGCCACCTCGGCGTAGGCGGGCGCGCGGAGCGCGTGCGCGGAGGCGGCCGGGCCGTTCAGCTCGGCCGCCTCCGTCAGCTTTCCCGCACCTGGTCCGCTTCCGGCAGCAGGCTGGGGTGCAGCAGGTCCATCAGGTGCTGCGCGGCTTCTTCCGGGGCCACTTCCGGCCGGTGTTCGCGCCACAGCGCGAGGCGTTCGCAGGCCCCGATGATCGATTCGGCGTAGGCTTCCGCACGCAGCTCGCTGAGGTCGGGGCGCGTGGCCTGCAGCAGGCGGGCGGTGAAGTCCGTCTGCTGCGCGCGGATGGCTTCGAGTTCGGTGGTGACCGACGTGTCGGCCACGGCGGACTCGTTGCGCAGCAGCGCCCAGGCCTGCGCGTGGTCCTCGCCGAAGCGGAAGAACGCCAGCAGGCAGTCGTGCAGCAGCTGCTCGGGGTGCTGCGCGCCCTCGGCCGCGCGCGTGGTGGCGTCCAGCAGCTCCCGCTTGGCACGGTGCAGGCAGGCGATGAGCAGACCTTCCTTGGAACCGAAGTACTCGTAGAGCATCGGCTTGGACAGCCCCACGCGGTGGGCGATGTCGTCCATGGACGAGGCCTGGTAGCCCTCCGCCGCGAAGACCTCCTCCGCCACGGACAGGATCTGCTGTTCGCGCTCCGCACGGGTGTGGCGTTTGCGCGTGCCGTTCGTCGTCCCCGCTTGCTGCCGTATCACCACGGAACAAACCCTACCGCAAGTAACTTACTCGTAGTAGCCTACTGTGTGGTAGCGCCGGATGGCGGTGAGAGGAGGGCCGATGACGCGGCAGAACAGCTCGAGTCAGCACCGGTACGAGCACTCGGTGGTCATCGTGGGCACCGGGTTCTCCGGACTCGGTGCGGCGATCCGGCTCAAGCAGTCGGGCATCCACGACTTCGTCGTGCTGGAGAAGAGCGAGACCCTGGGCGGAACCTGGCGGGACAACGTCTACCCCGGCTGCGCCTGCGACGTGCCGTCGCTGATGTACTCCTTCTCGTTCGAGCAGAACCCCTCCTGGTCGCGGGCGTTCGCCACGCAGGACGAGATCTTCGACTACCTGCGCCACTGCGCCGACAAGTTCGGCGTGCACGAGCACATCCGCTACGGCGCCGAGTTCACCGGCGCGGAGTTCGACGAGTCCGCGCAGAAGTGGCACGTCGCCACTGCCGACGGCACCGAGCACGTCGGCCGCGCGCTGGTCTCCGGCGTGGGTGCCCTGCACATCCCCAAGTACCCCGAGGTCCCGGGGATCGAGCGGTTCACCGGCGAGGTGTTCCACTCCGCGCAGTGGAACCACGACTACGACCTGGCGGGCAAGCGCGTGGCCGTGCTCGGCACGGGCGCCAGCGCCATCCAGTTCGTGCCGCAGGTGGCCGAGGAGGCCGCGCAGGTGCACCTGTTCCAGCGCACCCCGCCGTGGATCCAGCCCAAACCGGACATGGAGATCCCGCCGAAGGTGCGCCGCTGGTTCCGCCGCGTCCCGGGTCTGCAGCGCGCGGCACGCTGGGCCCTGTACTGGGTGCTCGAGGCCCGCTACCTCGGCGTGTTCAACCGTCGGTTCCGCTGGGTCGCCGAGGCGATGGCGAAGCGCTACATCCGCAGGAGCATCTCCGACCCGGAGACGCGGAAGGCCGTCACGCCGGACTACGCGATCGGCTGCAAGCGCATCCTGCTCTCCAGCGACTTCTACCCGGCGCTGAACCGGGACAACGTCAACCTCATCACCGGCGGAGTGCGCGAAGTGCGGGAGAACTCGGTGGTCACCGGCGACGGAACCGAGCACGAGGTCGACGCGATCATCTACGGCACCGGCTTCCACGTCACCGACGCGTTCGACCACCTGTCCATCGTCGGCCGCGACGGGCGCAAACTCCAGGACGCCTGGCGCGACGGGATGAACGCGCACATGGGCATCACCGTCTCCGGGTTCCCCAACCTGTTCTTCCTGCTCGGGCCGAACACGGGACTGGGGCACAACTCGGTGGTGTTCATGATCGAGTCGCAGCTCAACTACGTGATGAGCTGCCTGCGCCCGATCTGCCGCGACGATGTCGGCTACATCGACGTGCGCCAGTCCGCGCAGGACGAGTTCAACGCGGAGATCCAGAACGACCCGTCCGCCGATGTCTGGGCCGCCGGGGGTTGCCAGAGCTGGTACCTGGACGAGAACGGCGTCAACCGCGCGCTGTGGCCCGGCTTCAGCTGGAAGTACTGGCTGCGCACGCGCAAGGCCGATCCCGCCGACTACGAGGTGGTCGCCCCGGCGAAGCGGTGATGCCGCGGCCCCGTCGTCTCCCGCGCGTCGCCCGTTCGGCGGGGCATCTCCGGGCGGGGACGCCTCGGTCGGGGATATTTCAGTGGGGACATCTCAGGTGGGAACACCTCAGGTGGGGACATCTCGGGCCGGGGACACGCGGCGGCGTGTCGGTGGCGGCCTGTCGACGAGATCGCACGCGCGTTCGATACTCTGTCCGCACACCGAGACGTACGCACCGGCGGGGACGGGGGTCTCATGGGGCGCGCACTTTCCGACGACGAGCTGGCCACCCTCCGTTCGGAGCTGGCCGCGGGCAACACGCCGACCGTCTGGTTCACCGGCGAGGCGGTGGGGGTCACCGAAGGACGTTCCGGCAAGGTCATGGATCTGGGCGAGCCCGCGGAGGGCGATTTCATCCAGGTTCGGCCTGCCGGTTCGAAGGACGTGCTGTCGTTCTCCGCGGGGGAGGTGACCACCGAACGGCCATCGCGCAAGCGTTCGGCGAACACCGGTGGTGACAGCGGCCGGAGCGGTTCCGCGGGCTCCTCCGGCTCCTCGGCGCCCGGGAAAGCGGCGAGCGCGGGACGTTCCGCCACCTCGAGCGGGACGCGCGGTTCCGGGGCGAGCGGTGCCGCCGGCGGAAAGGCCGCCGCCAGCGGGAGCGGTACCACCTCGGGCGGCGAGGCCTCGTCCGCGGACCGGAGCGCATCCGGCGGCGCGGCGCAGCGTTCCTCCGGCGGCGCGGCGAAACGCACCGCCCCAGTTTCGTCCGCCCCAGCTTCGTCCGGCCCAGCTTCGTCCGGCCCAGCTTCGTCCGGCCCGGCCTCGGCCGGGGCTTCTCCTGCCAGTTCGACCACCTCCGCCCGCTCCGGGCAGCGGACGGGCGCGCAGTCGAAGAGCTCGGCGGAGAAGTCCGGCGGGCAGGAACGCGGCGGCAGCGGCGGCGGCAGCGGCACCGGTTCCGGGCAGCGCCGCCAGCGCTCGACACCCGGCGCCGTCGTCACGCTCACCGCCGACGCCGAGGGGCAGTGGCACGTCGAGGTCACCAGCGGCAAGAAGCGCGTGCTGCGCGCCACGCCCGTGCCACCGTCCGCGGTGGCGCAGGCTGCGCACGCGCTGCACGACGACGTCGCCGCCGCCGTCGAACCCGTGCTCGAGGCGGCGCGGGAACGGCAGCGCGCTCGTGTCGAACAGCTCCAGCAGGAACTGGACAGCGCCCGCCGTCTCCTCGAAGATCTCGACGGGCAGCAGGGCTGACCCGAGCTGCGCGGTGCCGCGGCATCTGCGGCGGATGCGGCGAGACCCGCGCGGATGCGACGACACTCGCCCGGATGCTGGGACGGAGCAAAATCAGGCGCATGACCACACGCACATCGACCGCCCGCGCACTGCGGAGCCGCTCCTTCGGGGCGCTGCTCGTGGTGACCATCGGCGGTTTCGGCGGGTATGCGCTGCTGCTGTCGGTGGTGCCGCTGTGGGCGGTCACCGGAGGGGCGGGGGAGTTCGCCGCCGGTGCGACCAACGGCGTGTTCATGCTGATCACGGTGCTGACGCAGTTGTTCGTACCGTGGCTGCTGCGGCGCGTCGGGCACCGCGTCGTGCTCGCGGCGGGCACAGCGCTCATCGGGCTGCCCGCTCCGCTGTTCGCCTTCGCCGGTGAGCTGTGGTCGTTGCTGGTCGTCTCCGGGACGCGCGGGGTCGGTTTCGGCCTGCTCACCGTCGCCGGCAGCGCCCTCGTCGCCGAGATCGTCCCCGCCGCGGCGCGCGGGCGGGCCGCCGGGTCGTACGGCTTGGCCGTCGGCCTGCCCAACGTGGTGTTCCTGTCGCTGGGGGTGTGGCTGAGCCAACAGGTCGGTTTCACGTGGGTGTTCCTCGGCGCCGGCATCTTCCCGGTGGTGAGCACGCTCGCCGTGCTCGGCATCCGACCGGTGCGCACGGCCGGGGCGCGCAGCCGGACTCGGGGTGTGCCGGTGCAACTCGCACCGCCTTGGCTGGTGATGACCGTGGTCGCCACGACCGCGGGCGGACTGCTCGCGTTCGTGCCGATGGCCGTGGGCGGGTCGGTGGCTCCGGTGTCGCTGGCCGCGTTCGGTGCCGCCATGATGCTCGGCCGGTGGGCTGCCGGGCACATCGGCGACCGGTTCGGCACGCGTCGAGCGCAGGTGCCGTCGATCCTCGTGGCCGCGGTCGGTCTGGCGCTGTTCGCCGCGGGCAGCGCCGGTGCCGCTTCCTGGGCGGTGCTCGGAGCGGGCGTGTTCGGCGCCGGTTTCGGTGCGGTGCAGAACATCACCCTCGTGTTGATGTTCGAGCGCGCGCAGTCGGGCGCGGCCAGCGCGGTGTGGAACATCGCCTACGACGCGGGCAACGGCTTGGGCTCGGTGGGGTTCGGTGCGCTGCTCAGCGCTGTGAGCTATCCGTCCGCGTTCGGGTTGGCCGCGGCAGCGGTGGTGCTGTGCGCACCGGTGGCCCTGTTCGGGCGGGCGAGGTCCGCGCGGCGCAGCGCCACCGGCTGACCAGCTCAACCTGACCCTCGAACGCACACCACTGCGGAACGATCCCTAGACTCGGGGTGTGTTGCGGCGATTGCTGACCCCGCGGTGGCTCCTGGTGCACCTGCTGTTCCTCGCGGCCGTCGTCGTCACGATCTTCCTCGCCGTGTGGCAGTGGGACCGTGCGCACGCCGCCGGGGGCAGTTTCCAGAATCTCGGCTATGCCCTGCAGTGGCCGTTGTTCAGCGCGTTCACCCTGTTCTTCTGGTGGCGCGTCATCCGCATTTTCGGTTTCGGCGAGGGCGCGGAGGAGGAGCGTCCCGTGGCCGTGTCGGCGAGTTCCGCGCAGGCGCGTGCCGCGTCCGCGGCGGCGGCCGTTGGGCAGGACGATCCCGCAGCGCAGGCAGGCCCTGCTGGGCAGGGGGGTTCCGCTGAGCGGCGTCGCCGCCCCCTCGTGCCTCCGCCCGCGTCGCCGGTCGATCGGGAAGAGGACCCGGAACTGGCCGCGTACAACCAGTACCTGCGAGAACTGCACGAACAGGACGGACAGGCCGATAAGCACCGAACGTGATCGGCGCACTGCTTTCCGTGCAACGGCTGCGTCCCCCGCGTGTGATAAGAACGAAGGTGCTGGCTGATTCCCTTCAACGGACGGTGGGCGTGATCGCCAGATCCACCGTGAAGCCGGTCGGGTCAGAGGAAGCGGAACGATTGGGGCGGGCGTGCGCAGTGGCGTACTGCTGAAGATGTTCGGGCTCTGCGTGCTCGCGGGTGTGCTGGTCGCTTGTGTGGCGCTGCCCGGGGCGACGGCTGCCGGTTCGATGGTCAACCAGACCACCGACGCGATGGACGAGATGTCCACCTCGCTGGCGAACCGCGACATGCCGCAGGTTTCCACGGTCACGGACAAGGACGGCGAACCGATCGCGCACTTCTTCGACGACTACCGCGTCGACACCGAACCCGGTGAGGTCTCGGACACGATGAAGGCCGCGATCACCGCGATCGAGGACAAGCGGTTCTGGGACCACGACGGCGTGGACTGGCAGGGCACGATGCGTGCGCTGGCCACGAACGTGGCCACCGGCGGGACGACGCAGGGTGCTTCGACGATCACCCAGCAGTACGTGAAGAACTACCTGGTGCACGTGGTCGCGCAGAGCGACGCCCAAGCCGCCAAGGCGCAGGAGACCACCATCGCGCGCAAGCTCCGCGAAGCGAAGATCGCCGTGGAGCTGGAACGCTCGATGAGCAAGGAGGAGATCCTCACCGGGTACCTCAACGTCGTTCCGTTCGGCAACCAGACCTTCGGCGTCGGTGCCGCCGCGCGGACCTACTTCAACACGACGCCGGACAAACTCACCATCTCCCAGTCGGCCTTGCTGGCCGCGATCGTCAACCAGCCCGGCTCGCTCAACCCGCAGAGCAACCCCGAGGAGGCGCTCCAGCGCCGCAACCTCGTCATCGACCTGATGGCCGATCCGCACAACAACATCCGGATCACCGAGGAGGACGCGGAGCGCGCGAAGCAGGAGCCCCTCGGGATCGCGTCCCCGCTGGGGCGGCCGCCGAACGGCTGCGTCGGGCTCGGCAACGGCTCGACCGACGGGTTCTTCTGCAACTACGTCCTCGACTACCTCGAGCGGTTCGGCATCGACAAGAACGAGCTGGAAACCGGCGGTTACACGGTCCGCACCACGTTGGACCGCCAGACCAGCGATGCGACCAAGGAAGCCGCGGAGAGGCACGTGCCGACCCAGACCGACGGCATCGCCAACGCGATGGCCGCGGTCGAGCCGGGCCAGGGCAAGCACAAGGTCCGAGCTCTCGTCGCCAACCGCGACTACGGCAACGACGGGAGCAAGGGGCAGACGGCCTACGACATCGTCAGCCGCGTCCAACCGTTCGGGGCGGGGTCGATCTACAAGATCTTCACCGCGGCCGCTGCCATGGAGCAGGGGATGAGCGCCGAGGACGTCATCCCGGTGCCGCCCACGTACACCTCGCAGGTGTACAGGTCCGGGACGGCGCCGTACACGGTGGGCAACGCGGACGGAGTCGAGCCCGGCCCGCGCAGTCTGGGGGACGCGTTGGCGACCTCGCCGAACACGGCTTTCGTGGCGCTGCAGGAGAAAGCGGGCCTGGGAAACGTCGTGGACATGGCCTCGAAGCTCGGCATGCGCAAGAGCATGAACCAGGTCAACATGGCGGGGCAGACGCTCGAACCGGACGGTTCGAACGGGCCGTCGCAGGCGCAGAGCGTCAAGCAGAACAACAGCGGTGCGTTCACCCTCGGTTACACGCCGACGAGCGTGCTGGAGTTGTCGAACGTCGCCGCGACGATCATGAGCGACGGCGTGTTCTGCCCGCCGACGCCGCTGGAAGGGGTGCAGGACCGGCACGGCAATCCGGTGCCGATCGACGAACCCGACTGCGAGCAGGCGGTGTCCCCGCGCACGGCGCACGAGTTGCAGCAGGGCATGAGCAAGGACCACACGGAGGGCACGTCGCGCCAGGCGGCCGAGGCCGCGGGGTGGGACCGTCCGATGATCGGCAAGACCGGTACGACGCAGCAGCACCGCTCCGCGGCGTTCCTGGGCGCGAGCCCGCAGTTGGCCGGTGCGGTGCTGACCTACGCGGACGGCTCCTCACCGGAGGGCATCTGCGACGCGGGCGGCGATGCTCCGCCGTACCTGTGCGGGAGTGAAGGCAACATCTACGGCGGCAAGGTGCCGGCGCGCACCTGGTACGACGCGATGATGCCGGTCCACGAGGGCCTTCCGGCGGAACCCCTGCCGGGCGTGCAGCAGCAGTAACTGGCGGAGCGTGCAGCAGCTAGCAACCGGCGGAGCCCTGCCGGGCGTGCAGCAGTGGCCGGCGGGTCCGGCGAGGCGAACACCCCGGTCTGCCGACTCCGAAGCTGCAGCACTGCCCGCCCCAGCACGTGCTCACCCGAAGGCGTGGTGATCATTTGCCCCCTGTCGTGTGGGGACAGCTCACAATTTTCATGAAAATTGTGCTCCCTGGAATCGTTCCAGAAATGGTTTCGCGTCTACTGCCGCTTCTTGGTGCGGGTGCGGGCGCTGCTGGCGCGGGGGCCGGGGCCGGTGCCGCGGGAGATGCCCTCCTGCGTCACCGGGATGTGCACCGGCAGGCGCCCTCGCAGGACGAGCAGCCCGATGAGCGCCGCCAGCACGAGCCATCCGGTCCAGCCGAGCAGCCCCGTGGTCGCGTTGTTCACCGGGTGTCCGGCGGCGCTGAAAAGCACCCCCATGCCGGCAGCGGCGTTGATGAAGCCGTGCCCGATGGCGGGCGGCCACACGCTGCCCGAAGCCAGTCGCAGCCATCCGAGCAGCGTGCCGACCAGCACGCAGAAGCACATCATCATGATGATCGCCGCCACCGAGGGCACGGTCGGGTAGTTGTAGCCGAGCAGCAGCACCGGCGTGTGCCACAACCCCCACAGCACGCCGCTGACGAGGAACGCGCCCGGTTGGCCGAGCGGCAGCAGCTCCGGTAGCAGGTAGCCGCGCCAGCCGAGCTCCTCACCGAGCGCGGGCACCACGTTCAACCACCCCACGAGCACGATCTGGGCGAGTTGCACCAGCGCGAGCGTCTTCGGCGCGGTATCCGGGGCGTCCTCGCCGAGCACCACGGCCTGCTGCTGCTGCGCGAGTCCGGACAGCCCGAACCAGTCGGCCTGGTACACGCCAACCGCCCAGGCCAGGACCAGGGCGAGCAGCACCACCACCGGCGGGGCCAGCCAGGCCAGCAGCGCGTAACGCCACCACTTGCGGACCCCGCCGCCGCTGGTGATCCCGGTGCGGCGCCGCAGCGGCCCCGAGCCGGGGCTGATCCACTTGCTCACCACCAGCGCTGCCGCTGCGGGCGTGAACATCATCAGCGGCAGCAGCACGAGCGCGCCGGACCAGGACAGACCTTGCCCGCTCAGCCACAACGGAAGGGTGATCAGCCAAGCCGGGACGTAGGCGAGCAGGACGAACGCGACCGTTCCGCGGACGTCGACGCGCTGTTGTGCGGTGCGCATGGCGTCCATTCTGCCAACGCGTTCCGGCGCCGGACGGCTTCGCGCTCCGGGCGGCTCGCGTTCATCGATCGCACGGAGGGTTTTCGCGCCTCGCGGCGACACCCGGCGTTGCCGGGGCATCGGATGTTGCCGTGCCGCCCGGTGTTGCCGGGACGCCGGATGTTGCCGGGCCGCCGGATGTTGCCGTGCCGCCCGGTGTTGCCGGGGCACCGGATGTCGCCGGGCCGCCGGCGTCGCCAGGCCGCCCGGTGTTGCCGGGTAGTCGGGTGTTGCGAGGGCCCCGCAACGGCGACCAGGATGTGCTGATCAGCGCCGTCGAGGATGGGCGAACGGGGCGGTACATGGCCGAGGACGAGCAGTTCCACCGGGTGCTGCGGCGCGCGGACGTGCTGGCGATCGGCGTCGGGTCGATGATCGGCTTCGGCTGGGTGGTGCTGGCCGGCGAGTTCATCACCGAAGCCGGCTCGCTCGGTTCCGCGCTGGCGTTCGTCCTCGGTGGGATCGTGGTCGGACTCGTGGGGCTGACGTACGCGGAGCTGGTCGCCGCGATGCCCCGCGCGGGCGGTGAGCACCACTACGCGCTGCGCGCGCTCGGCGCGCGGTGGGCGTTCGTCGCGTCCTGGGCCGTGGTCCTCGGTTACGTCTCGGTCGTCGCGTTCGAGTCGGTGGCGCTGCCGGAGACCCTCTCCCACCTCGTCGACCTCCCCGACTGGTCACTGTGGACCGTTGCCGGATCGCCGGTGCGGATCGCCTGGATCGCGATCGGCGTGCTCGGGGCGCTCGTGGTCACCGCGGCCAACTACGTCGGCGTGCGCCCCGCCGGGCTCATGCAGATCGTCGCCGTGGTCTTCCTGCTGTGCGTGGGTGTGCTGCTGGTGACGGGCGCGGCCGTCGGCGGTTCGCTCGGCAACACCGAACCGTGGTTCACCGGAGCGACCGGGCTCATCGGTGTGGTGGCGGCCACGCCGTTCCTGTTCCTCGGTTTCGACGTGATTCCCCAGTCGGCGGAGGAAGTGCGCCTGCCGCACGCCCGCATCGGACGCCTGCTGCTGTTCGCGGTCGTGTGCGCCACCGCCTGGTACGTGCTGGTGCAGCTCACCGTCGGATCGGGCCTGACCGCGGAAGAATCGGCGGCCTCCGAGCTGCCCACGGCGGACGCGATGACCGCCCTGTGGGGCTCACCGCTCATGGGCGGTGTGCTCATCCTCGGCGGTGCGGCCGGGATCGTGACGAGCTGGAACGGCCTGCTGCTCGGCGCGAGCCGCCTGCTGTACGCGATGGCCCGCTCCGGCATGCTGCCGCGCTGGTTCGCCCGCGTGCACCCGCGGTTCGGCACCCCGGGCAACGCGGTCCTGTTCATCGGCGCCATCAGCGTCGTCTCCCCGCTGTTCGGCGACCAGATGCTGACGTGGCTGTCGAACGCCGGCTCGGCCAACATCGTCATCGGATACCTGCTCGTCGGCGTGTCGTTCCTGGTGCTGCGCCGCCGGGAACCCGGGCTCGAGCGGCCCTACCGCGTGCGGGCGCCGCGCACCACCGGCGTGCTCGCCGTCGTCGCCAGCGCGGCGCTGCTGCTCGTGTCGTTGCCCGGCATGCCGGCCGAGCTGGCCTGGCCCGCCGAGTGGCTCATCGTGGCACTGGCCTGGGGAACGGGTGTCGTGCTGCTGCTCCGGGTTCCGCGCGTCGGGCCGGGTTCGGACGCCGAGGCGCGGTTGCACGAGCGGACCGCGAGCCGCGGCTGATCCGCAGCCGGCGGCACCGCTCGAGCGACGTGGCAGGATAGCTCCATGCCCACGTTGTTCCCGGAAACCCGCCGAGCCCTGCTGCGCCGTCTGGCCGTGGAGCAGTCCAGCAACCGCGTTCCCTCGTTGACCGCCGGCCTGCTCCGCGACGGTGAGGTGCTGTGGTTCGACGCGCGCGGCGAGGTCGACGGCGCGACCCCCACGCAGGACACGCAGTACCGGACCGGGTCGATCAGCAAGACGTTCACCGGCGTGCTGGTGATGCGCCTGCGGGACGAGGGGCTGCTGGATCTGGCCGACCCGCTGGAGAAGTTCGTTCCGGCAACGGCGGTCGGCAACCGCAGCATCGGTGCGCTCCTGTCGCACAGCAGCGGGTTGAGCGCCGAACCCGCCGGTTCGTGGTGGGAGCGCACCGAGCGGGAAACGGGCTCGGAGTTCCTTGAGCGGGTCGACGAGACGGCGGTGCGTCCGACACCGCGGCACGCGTTCCACTACTCCAACACCGGTTTCGGCGTGCTCGGCGAGCTCGTCGCCCGGCTGCGGGGTCGTTCCTGGTTCGACGCCGTGGACCGGGAGATCCTGCGCCCGCTGGGGATGCACCGCACCACTGCGCGTCCGGTGGCCCCGCACGCGCAGGGATTCGCGGTGCACCCGTGGGCCGACGTGGTGCTGCCGGAGCCGGCGGAGGACGCCGGCGCGATGGGTGCTGCGGGGCAGCTGTGGTCCACGTTCGACGACATGGCGCGGTGGATGCGGTTCCTGCTCGGCGACACGGGCGAGGTGCTGCACCCGGACACGGTGGCGGAGATGCGCGTGCCCGCGGCCGTCGACGAGGGCGACGAGTGGCGCGCCGGCTACGGTCTCGGGGTGCAGCTGTCGCGTCCCGGTGGACGTCGGCTGGCCGGGCACACCGGTTCCATGCCCGGGTTCCTCGCGACTGCGTGGGTGCAGCCGGAGGAGAACCAGGGCGTGGTGTTCATGGCGAACGCCACCAGTGGTGTGCGGCCCGAGCTGTGCACCGACCTGCTGTCCATCCTGGACGAACGCGAACCGCGGATCCCGCAGGTGTGGCGTCCCGACGGGGACGTCGACATGGGCCTGCTGGAGCTCACCGGCGAGTGGTACTGGGGGCCGAGCCCCCACGTCCTGCGGATCCTGCCGGGAGGGCTGCTCGATCTCAGTCCGATGCGCGGTGGCGGGCGCGCCTCGCGGTTCCGCCGGGTGGACACGGACACGTGGCTCGGGCTGGACGGCTACTACTCCGGTGAGAGCCTCCACATCGGACGCGATGCGGACGGCACGCCGCGCTACCTCGATCTGAACACGTTCGTCTTCACGCGCGTCCCCTACGATCCGCAGGCACCGGTGCCGGGTGGCGTGGCCGGCTGGCGCAGCAGCTGCTGAGACCCTGCGGACGGTCCGCGCGCCCGTCTCGGCGGGCGCGCGGACCACCGGCCGCGTCGTCACGAGCCGCGGTGTTCGTCCGTAGTCTCGGTGGGGCCGAGCCCGGGCAGGCCGAGTCCGGCAGTCCGACTCGGGCGCAGATCGATCCGGGAGCGGGGAGACTCGGGCGCAGATCGATCCGGAAGCGGGGAGACTCGGGCGCAGGGCGACGAGAGGAGGGGCGGATGCCGACGGCGTGGGTGTTGCCGGGCGGCTCCACGTTCGGGGCCATCCAGGCGGGGGCGGTGACCGCGCTGCTGGAGGCGGGCGAGCGACCCGACCTGCTCGTGGGCACCTCGGCCGGTGCGTTGAACGCGGCGTGGCTCGCGCACGAGCCCACCGAGCGCGGTGCCCAGGCGCTGCGCCGGTTGTGGATGACGATGCGCCGCGCCGACGTGTTCCCGGTGCAGCCGCTCCGGATCCTCGCGGCGAGGCTCGGCCTCGCGCACCACGTGATGAGCAACTACGGCCTGCTGCGCTGGTTGCACCGGAACCTGCCCTACCAGCGCATCGAGCAGGCCGGAGTGCCGCTGACGATCACTGCCGCGGACCTGGAGCTGGGCACCGCGGTGTACTTCGACCGCGGGCCCGTGCTGGCGCCGCTGGTGGCCTCCTGCGCGATCCCGGGGATGTTCCCGCCCGTGCGGTTCGGCGAGAGCTGGTTGGTCGACGGGGGCGTTGCGACGTTCATGCCGGTCACCCGGGCCGTGGACCTGGGTGCCGATCGCGTGTTCGTGCTTCCGTGCGGTGGGTCGGAACCGTTCCGCACCGGAAGCGAGGAGAACGCGGGCGCGGTCGCGACCTGGCCGGTTCCGGCGACGCCGCCGCGCTCGGTCGCCGGGGTGAACGGCGCTTCGCTGGGGGCGGCGATGGTGGCGGGTGCGCGTGCGGAACTGCGCTACGGGGCGGAGCGAGCCGAGCTCTACGTGGCGCCCGCGCCGTCGACGGAGGGGTTGTCGCCGTACTCGTTCGACCAGTCGGCGGCGCTCATCGACGCGACCTGGCAGGCCGTGCGTCGCTGGTACCCGCGGGCCTCGCCGGTGCCTGCCGGGCCGGTGGATCTGGCCGGGGCGCCGCTGCCCACCGGGGGTGTGGACGCCGCCGCGGGGTGACGTGCACGTTCGTGCGCTCCGGATCCCGGCGGGAACCCCCTTTGAGCGCTGCACCTGCGGATGCGTTAAGGTGGAGATCGTCGGCACGGAGTCGACGGAATGCGGAGCAGAGCCCTCGTAGCTCAGCGGATAGAGCACTGCCCTCCGGAGGCAGGTGTCGCAGGTTCGAGTCCTGCCGAGGGCACCCAGGTCAGAAGGGGTACGCAGTGCCCCGAGATCATCCTTGGGGCACATCCGGGGCGCATGAGCCTCAGGCGAACCCCGCCGCCTCGTCGAACTTGTCGGCCACCTCGTTCAGCCGGGCGGGGAGCAAGTGGCCGTACAGGCCCAAGGTCATCGTGGCTGCCTTGTGCCCGAGCATCTGCTGAACGAGCTTCACGTCAGCCCCCGAGGCGATCGCTGACGACAACGAGCGCCACCGTGCGGTCAACGTCCCAAATCAGCACCGAAGCACACGCGCCCGGGACAGCTCCCCCGAGAACACCGCGGCCCACGCTGAAGCTGGACGCCGTATCGTCGGCCATCCACGGCACGTTAGGGCGCGACCAACCATGATCGGAATGGGGGCGCGGTCACGAGGTGCTCACGCTGGTGACGCCTCCGGCCAGCAGCACGTCCGGCCCCAGGCGTTCGGGACGCTTCTGGGGCACATCTGGGGCACATGAGCCGCACGGTCAGCGGCCAGCGCGTAAGGCCCGCGTGATCGCTTCGGCGGCGTCGACATCGACTTCGCGCGTGGCGTGATCACTGACGCTGATGCGCAGAGCCGTCCTCTGCGCACCAGACGGTGGTGCCGAGCCAGGTCGTGCCGCCGGACTGGACGATCGCGGCAACGTGCTCAGTTGTTGTGTCGCAGTTGTCGATGCGCGCTCTCCGCAGCAAGGCCGCCCCGCCGCGCGTTCTGCGCGGACATGCGCGACACCGTGGGCTACTCTTCGTGCATGCGGTCGCTCCCAGCAGGTGTGCTGCGAGGAGGCAGCGATGGACGTCAACGAGATCGTCGTCTGGATCCTGATGATCTGCATGGTCCTCGGCGGGCTTGATCGGGCGATCGGCAACAGGTTCGGGCTCGGCGAGAAGTTCGAAGAAGGCTTCATGGCCCTGGGGCCGTTGGCGCTGGCGATGGTCGGCGTGGTCTCCCTGGCGCCGGTGCTGGCGAAGGTCCTCGAACCCGTCATCGTCCCGATCTACACCTTCCTCGGGGCGGATCCCGCGATGTTCGCCACGACGCTGCTCGCGAACGACATGGGTGGTTATCCGCTCGCGGTGGAGCTCGCGCGAACGGAGCAGGCGGGGCTGCTGGCCGGGCTCATCCTCGGCGCCATGATGGGCCCGACGATCGTCTTCACCATCCCGGTGGCGCTGGGCATCATCGAGCGGGAAGACCGCGGGTTCCTCGCCCAGGGCGTCCTCGCGGGGATGATCACGATCCCGCTCGGCGTGCTCGTCGGTGGCCTGGTCGCCGGCTTCGAACCCGCGATGGTCTTCGCCAACCTGGTCCCGATCGTCATCGCCGCCGCGCTCATCGCGCTGGGACTGTGGTGGATCCCGGACAAGATGACCACCGGCTTCCTGTGGTTCGGCAAGTTCCTCGTCGCGCTCATCTCCGTGGGCCTGGTCATCAGCGTCTTCGAGTTCATGACCGGTGTGCGGATCATGCCGGCCGGCTGGGAGCTCGCCCCGCCCACGGAAGGCCTGGAGATCGTGGGCCTCATCGGCATGATGCTGCTCGGCGCCTTCCCCGCGGTGCACCTCATCGTCACGCTCGCCGCGAAACCCCTGACGAAGGTCGGCATGCTGCTCGGCATGAACGACAAGGCCGCCGGCGGGATGATCGCCACGCTCGCCAACAACATCCCGATGTTCCAGATCCTCAAGGAGATGGACCCGCGCGGGAAAGTCCTCAACGTGGCCTTCGCGGTGAGCGCGGCGTTCACCCTCGGTGACCACCTCGGCTTCACGGCGGGAATCGAGCGGACCATGATCTTCCCGATGATCGTCGGGAAGCTCTGCGCCGGCATCACCGCCGTCCTCATCGCCTTCCTCTTCTTCCGCCGGCGCTATCCGCCCGCCCAGCCGGAACAGCGATCCGCTGCATCTGAACACGACGAGTAGGTGTGGGAAATGTTCATCGCGCGTGGTGGGGACATGGACACGCGAGAGGTGCTGAGCGTCGGCATCGACGTGGGCACGACGACGTTCCAGCTCGCCTTCTCGCGCCTGACGGTGCGCAGCGGTCGTGGGATCGGCGTCCTTCCCCGGCTCGAGGTCGGTTCCCGTGCCACCGCGCATCGGAGCGCTCCGCGCGAAACCCCGCTGAAAGACCGGGACGAGGTCGACGCCGAGCGCCTGCTGGATCTCATCGAGCGGGAGTTCGGCGCCGCCGGGGTGCAACCCGCGGACGTCGAGACCGGAGCGGTCATCATCACCGGTGAAACCGCCCGGACGAAGAACGCGGAGGCCATCCTCGCGGCCGTGTCGGGACTCGCAGGCGACTTCGTCGTGACGGTGGCCGGACCGAACCTCGAGGCGCAGATCGCCGGACGCGGGGCGGGCGCTGCGGCGTTCTCCGCGAAGCACTACACGACGGCGATCAACGTCGACATCGGTGGCGGTTCGGCGAACGTCGCCGCGTTCCGCTCCGGCCGCCACCTCGCCTCCGCGGCCATCATGGTCGGCGGTCGCCAACTCACGCTCGACCCCGCGTCCGGAAGCGTCACGAGCCTGGCGCCGCCGGGGCGGGCGCTGATCGCCCACCTCGGCATCGACCTGGCCGGCGGCCAGCGGGCGAGCGTGCCGGCGCTGCGGGAACTGACCGACGCCATGGCGGATCTCATCGTCGACCTCGTGCGGGGCTGCGAACAGCACCTGCCCCGGGACATCCCGCGCACGCCGCCGCTGCCGCGGTTTTCCGACGACGTTGCAGCCGTCTTCCTCTCCGGCGGTGTCGGTCGGGCCTACTACGACGGCGACGCAGCGGGCGACATCGGCGAGATCGCGGCCTACGGGGACGTGGGCCCGCTGCTCGCCCGGTCGCTGCGGGAGAACGCGCGCCTGGGTGAGATGCCGGTGCGGGCACCGGCCGATGCGCTCGGCGCGACCGTGCTCGGCGCGGCGAGCCAGACCGTGACGCTCTCCGGATCGACCGTCTGGACCCGACGGGCCCTGCTGCCGCTGCGGAACCTGCCCGTCATCGAACCCGTCGTCGGCGACCCGGTCCCCGAGCCCGCCGACCTGGTCGCCGAGCTCGTTCGCGCCGTGCGGCGCTGGGGCGGGGACGACGAGGCGAACGCGGCCCTGGCGCTGGACCTGCCCGCGCACCTGGACTTCCCCGCTCTGCAGCGGGTGGCGCACGGCGTGGCCGCCTTCGCGCGCCAGCGTCCGCAGCACGGACCCGTGGTGCTGGTCAGCGAGCACGACTACGCCCAGGCGCTGGGCCAGACGATCAACACCGCGATCCCGGACGTGCCGCTCATCGCGATCGACCAGATCGAGCTCGGCGAGGGCGATTTCATCGACATCGGCCAACCGATGCCGGACGGGCGCGCCGTTCCGGTTTCGGTCAAGACGCTGGTCTTGCACTCAGAAGGCTGAAGTGCACTTTCGACGGCAGGAGGCGCGGCGATGCTGCTGAGAACGAAGTTGTTCGGCGAGACGTACGAGTTCGGCTCGATCAAGGAGCTGCTCGCCAAGGCCAACGAGGAGAAGTCCGGTGACCAGCAGGCGGGTATCGCCGCCCGCTCCGCGGCAGAACGCGTCGCGGCGAAGTTCGTGCTCGCCGAGGTCCCCCTCTCGACCCTCCGGGAGAACCCCGCCGTCCCGTACGACGAGGACGAGGTCACGCGGGTCATCGACGACGCCGTCAACGAGGCGGTGTACGCCGAGATCAAGAACTGGACGGTCGGTGAGCTGCGGGAGTGGATACTCGACGACGCGACGAGCTCCGAGATGATCCATCGGCTGAGCAACGCGCTGACCGGCGAGATGATCGCGGGCGTCGCGAAGCTCATGTCGAACCTCGACCTCGTCGTGGCAGGGCGCAAGATCCGGGTGAGCGCGCACTGCAACAACACCATCGGGCTCGAGGGCACCTTGGCCTCGCGGAACCAGCCCAACCACCCGACGGACTCCGTCGACGGGATCCGGGCGACGATCTACGAGGGCTTGTCCTACGGCTCCGGCGACAGCGTCATCGGCATCAACCCGTCCGACGACTCCGTCGGCAGCGTCGCGCGGCTGCTCGAGATGACCAAGGACGTCATCGACCGCTGGGAGATCCCCACCCAGAACTGCCTGCTGGCCCACGTGACCACGCAGGTGGAGGCGATGAAGCGGGGAGCGCCGGTGGGGCTGCTCTTCCAGAGCCTGGCCGGTTCGGAGAAGGCGATGGCGGCCTTCGGCGTCAGCGTCGACCTCATGGACGAGGCGCACGCGATGGTCCGCAAGCACGGCTGGGCCACCGGCCCGAACTACACGTACTTCGAGACCGGGCAGGGCACGGCGCTGTCGGCCGGCGCGCACAACGGGGCCGACCAGCTGGTCATGGAGGCGCGCATCTACGGCGTGGCCAAGCGCTGGAACCCGTACCAGGTGAACACCGTCGTCGGTTTCATCGGGCCCGAGTACCTCTACGACGCCGTCCAGATCACCCGGGCCGGTCTCGAGGACCACTTCATGGGCAAGCTCGCCGGCCTGTCCATGGGCTGCGACGTGTGCTACACCAACCACGCCCGGGCGACGCAGAACGACCTGGAGAACCTCGCGGTGCTCCTCGCCTCGGCCGGCGGCAACTTCATCATGGGCGTGCCGATGGGCGACGACGCCATGCTCTCGTACCAGAGCACCAGCTACCACGACGCATCGAGGCTCCGCCAAGCGCTCGGGCTGCGCCCGCTGCCCGAGTTCGAACGCTGGATGGAGGGCATCGGTCTGCTCGAGAACGGCAGGCTCACCGACAAGGCCGGCGACCCGTCGTTCTTCCTCAAGAGGTGAGACGTCATGTCCAGCAGGGACACCGAGAACATCGGCAAGGGAGCTCCGGGCGGGCCCGGCCCCGGCGCGGCTTTCGGCGCGTCGTCCGCGCACGCGGCCGAAGGCGAGCTCGTCATCGACCTGCCCGACCCCGCCGCAGCGGACCTGCGCCGGACGACCGGCGTGGTCGATCCTGCGGATCCGGACGGGCTGCGCAACCTGCGCGCGGCGACCAACGCCAGGATCGGCACCGGGCGCGCCGGCCCGTGCCCTCGAACCGGCGCCCTCCTGCTCCTGCAGGCCGACCACGGCGCCACGCAGGACGCGATCCACGGCGAGGTCCCGGAATCCGTGAAGGAGCACCTCGGGCTGTTCACCGTGCGCACCCAGGTGTCCGACCGCACCGAGTACCTGCTGCGGCCGGAGCTCGGGCGCCTGCTCGGCGAGGAGGCGAAGCGCCTGCTCGCCGAGCGCTGCGCGAAGTCGCCCGACGTGCAGATCTGCGTCGGTGACGGGCTGTCCGCCGCGGCGGTCGAGAACAACCTCGCCGACATCTACCCGGTCATCGAACAAGGGCTGAGGTCCGCGCACCTGACCGTCGGCACCCCGTTCTTCGTCGAGAACTGCCGGGTGGGGGTGATGAACGACGTCAACGCCGTCATCGGCGCCGAGGTGGTGCTGCTGCTCCTCGGTGAACGGCCGGGCCTCGGCATCGCCGATGCGATGAGCGCCTACACGGGCTATCGCCCGGGGCCGGGCAAGACCGATGCGGAGCGCGACCTCGTCTGCATGGTCAGCCGGCACGGCGGCACCAACCCGCTCGAGGCGGGCGCGCACGTCGTCGAGCTCGTGCACCGGACCCTGAAGTACCAGTCCTCCGGTGTGCGGCTCCGGGAACTGTCCGCAGCGGACAGCTGAGCGCGGTCGCCGGGCTGCGACTGCACGACCTGCACGACCGGATCTGATCGCCGACCACCTCCGCCGGGTCGTTCCACTCCGGCAAGCGGTGCGCCGGATGCCGTGCAGCACGCTCCCGACCGCGTGCTGACGTGGTTGCGCGCGAGCAGTGAAGAGCAGCGAGCTGCTGGAGATGGTGCGGGGTTCCGCCTCAGCGCCCGTTCCGATCGCGTTCCTGGAACCAGCGCGTTCCGGGCGGAGTGCAGCGCGGATTGCGTCGCGAGGGCGTCCTCAACCGTGTGGAACGGGACCGTCCCACCGGATTCCGCGGGAGCGGGCGCATCGACGGGGGCGGCACGTAGGGTGCCGTGGCGATGGACACGGACATGCGCCCTCGCGCTCGGCGTCGACACACGCGGCACCTGGTGCTGGTGCTGGTGGCCGTCCTGGCCGGTGCGGTCGGCGGCAGCGTGCTGGCCGGGTGGTTGCTCGACGGTGCGGTGCGCGCCCCCGGGGTGAGCGGTCTGCTGGGCCCGGGGGTGGGCGTGGCGCTCGGGCTCGGCGCGGTGCTGTGGCTGCGGCGCCGCGGGCGGGCGTCGTTCCAACCGAGCCCGCTGTTGGCGCTGCGGGGGAGTGAGCGGCGGCGACTGCTCCGCACGATCCGCCGCGGCGAGTCCGTCCCGCCGGAGCAGCACGCCGTCGCGCGCGCAGGGGCCCAGCACGTGGTGCGGCAGCGCTGGGCCGGGTGGGTGCTGGTGGGGCTCGCCGTCCTCTACGGGGCCGCAGCTTTCGCGCTGCTGGGGGAAGGGCGCTGGATCCTGCTGGCCGGCGTCGTCGTGCTGGGCGGTTTCGAGCTGTACCAGTTGTGGTTCGTGCGCCGGGCGCAGCGCGCTTTGGCCGCGCTGCCGGAGCCGGACCCGCCCGCCGAGAGCTCGTAAGTGGACGCACGGATTGATGGCCGTGTGCTTGCCCGGCCGAGCGTTGACCGCGGTGACCTCGAACACTAGCCTGCGTTCCACGACCGCAAAGGCTAGTTCCGCATCATGGAAGTCGAGGCACGGATGACGGCTCCGGGCAGCCAGCCTGCGCACGTCCAGGACACCACTGCTCCGGTTGCCGTCAGCTCCGGCCTGTACAGCCACGACCTGGCGCCCACGCAGCGCTCCGGTCGCCGCTGGAACGCCTACAACGTTTTCACACTGTGGGCCAACGACGTGCACAGCCTCGGCAACTACGCGTTCGCCATCGGTCTGTTCGCGCTCGGCCTGGGCGCCTGGCAGATCATGCTGGCGTTCCTCATCGGCTCGGCCGTCATCTTCGGGCTGCTCACCCTCTCCGGCGTGATGGGTCACCGCACCGGGTTGCCGTTCCCCGTGCTCAGCCGCATCGCCTTCGGCATCCACGGCGCCCAGGTGGCCGCGGTGATCCGCGGCGGTGTGGCGATCGCCTGGTTCGGCATCCAGACGTACCTGGCCTCGGCGGTGCTGTCGACGGCGATCGTCGCGCTGGCTCCGGGACTGCGCGCGGCGAGCGAGGACTCGATCCTCGGTCTGTCCACCGTGGGCTGGGTGACGTTCTCCGCGCTGTGGCTGGTCCAGGTGCTCATCGCCAGCTACGGCATGCGGGTGATCCGCGTGTTCATGGCATGGGCCGGCCCGGTGGTGCTGGTGACGATGCTCGCCATCGCGGTCTGGATGTTCAGCAAGGCCGGGTGGTCCATCGCGCCGTCGACCAACGACGCGCTGACCGGCGGTGCGATGTGGAAGCAGATCTTCGAGAGCGCCGCGCTGTGGGTGGTCGTGTACGGCACGTTCGTGCTGAACTTCTGCGACTTCACCCGCTCCGCCACCGACCGCGGCGCCATCGTGCGCGGCAACCTCGTGGGCATCCCGGTGAACATGCTGTTCTTCGCCGGCATCGTCGTGGTGCTGTCCGGTTCCCAGTTCCGCATCAACGGCGAGATCATCACCAGCCCGGCCGACATCGTCGGCACGATCCCCAACCACGCGCTGCTGGTGCTCGCGTCGCTGGCGCTGGTGGTGCTGACCATCGCGGTGAACCTGCTGGCCAACTTCGTCGCGCCGATCTACACGCTGACGAACCTGTTCCCGCGCGTGCTGAACTTCCGGCGCGCCGCCTGGGTCAGCGCCGTGCTCGGGTTCGTGATCCTGCCGTGGAACCTGTACAACAACCCGATCGTCATCGAGTACTTCCTCGGCGGGCTCGGTGCGCTGCTCGGCCCGGTGTTCGGCGTCATCGTGGCCGACTACTGGCTGGTGCGGAAGGCGCGGGTGAACGTCCCGCACCTGTACACCGATGACCCGCGCGGCGACTACCACTACAAGCGGGGCGTGAACCGGCGGGCGCTGCTGGCGCTGCTGCCGAGCGCCGCGCTCTCGGTGGTGCTGGCGCTCGTGCCCGGCTTCGGTGCCGTGTCGAGCTTCTCCTGGTTCATCGGGGCGGCCCTGGCGGCCGTGCTCTACCTGGCGTTGGCCGACCGCGGTATGCCGGTCAGGGACGTCGACGGTGCGGAGATCGCCGTCGCCAGCGAGTGAGCGCACACCTGGCAGAGTTGCACCGGCGAGCAACCCGCCGCGAGCGCGTGCACGACGCGCCCGCGGAGGCCGCACCACTGCACAGCACGGCGCGGTCGGGCCCGCAGGCAGCGGCGCGTCGACCGCGTGCAGCCCGCACCGCGACGAAAGGCCGGCAGGCATGCGCATTCTCGTGATCAACGTGAACACCAGCGAGCAGGTGACCGGGGCGATCGGGCAGCAGGCCCGCGCGGTGGCGGGTGAGTCCACCGAGATCGTGCCGCTGACACCGCGTTTCGGCGCGGAGTCCGTCGAGGGCAACTACGAGAGCCACCTCGCGGCAGTGGCGGTGATGGAGACCGTGCGCGCGTACGACGAACCGTTCGACGCGGTGATCCAGGCCGGCTACGGCGAGCACGGCCGCGAGGGGCTGCAAGAGCTCGTGGACGTGCCGGTGGTGGACATCACCGAAGCTTCGGCCAGCGCGGCCCAGTTCGTCGGCCGCACCTACTCGGTGGTCACGAGCTTGGACCGCACCGTCCCGCTCATCGAGGACCGCCTGCAGCTGGCCGGGCTGGCGCAGCGCTGCGCCTCGGTGCGGGCGAGCGGGCTGCCGGTGCTGGAGCTCGAACGCGATCCGGATGCCGCGATCGAGGCCATCGCCGAGCAGGCCGAGCACTGCGTCACCGCGGACCGCGCCGAGGTGATCTGCCTCGGCTGCGGCGGCATGGCGGGCCTGGCCGAGCGGGTCGTGGCCCGCACCGGCGTGCCCGTGGTCGACGGCGTGGCCGCGGCGGTCACCACGGCCGAAGCGCTCGTGCGGCAGGGTCTGGTGACCTCGAAGGCGCGCACCTACGCGGCCCCGCGGCCGAAGCGGCTGGACAACTGGCCGCCACGGGCCAGCTGAGAGGCGGCGCAGGCACGACCTGAACGCCGCTGACCGCTCCTTCGCGGTGACCGGATGGAGTGATCCCGCAGAAACACTTGCGCATATGCACATCTGACTATGTAATATCGGCGGCATGGGACACGAGCACGGACACGGCCACGGGAGCGCCGCCGAGGCCATGCACGCCTCCGGCCGCTACATCCGCCGGATGGGCCTGGCGTTCGGCATCCTGCTCGCGTTCTTCGTCCTCGAAGCGGTGGTGGGGTTCGCCACCTCGTCCCTGGCGCTGCTGTCCGACGCGGGCCACATGCTCACCGACGTCCTCGGCGTCGGCATGGCGCTGGCAGCGATCACCGCGGCACGCCGCACCACGAAGGACAACCGCACGTTCGGCCTCTACCGCATGGAAGTGCTCGCCGCACTGGCCAACGCGGTGCTGCTGTTCGGCATCGCCGGCTACATCGTCTACGAGGCCGTCGGCCGCGTGCTGGAACCACCGCACGTGCCCGGCCTGCCGATGATGCTCACCGCCGCGGCCGGGCTCGCGGCGAACCTCGTGGTGTTCGCCATGCTGCGCCGCGGCTCGACGGAGAGCATCAACGTCCGCGGTGCCTACCTCGAGGTGCTGGCCGACACGATCGGCTCGGTCGGCGTCCTGCTCGGCGGTGTGCTGACCTGGGCCTTCGGCTGGTACCTCGTCGATCCGATCGTCGCCGTGGCCGTGGGCGTGTTCATCCTGCCGCGCACGTGGCGACTGGCGCGGCAGGCGCTGCGCATCCTGGTGCAACAGGCACCGGAGGGCCTCGACGTCGCCCGCGTCCGCGACGAGCTCGCCGCGCTGCCCGCGGTGGCCGAGGTGCACGACCTGCACGTGTGGACGCTCACCTCGGGCATGGAGGTCGCCTCGGCGCACCTGACGACCACGCCGGAGGCGGTGCACAGCGAAGTGCTGACCGCGGCGCAGCGGCTGCTGTCCGAGCGCTACCACATCGAGCACGCGACGCTGCAGGTCGAGCCGGCCGAGTGCGCCCGGCGGTGCTCGGCGCTGACTTGGTGACGCGCAGCGATCCGCGCAGTGAACCGTGCAGCGGGTTCGCACGCCGGGAAACCGGAGCTGCTCGCCCCAACCCGTTCGCCCAGCAGCGCGGACGCTTCCCTAGACTGCACAGGGTGACTCCCGCTGCGCTTGCTGAACTCGTCCGGAAGACCGCTGTCGACGTGCTCTCCGCCCGCGGACTCGACACGTCCGCGCTGCCCGAGTCGGTGACCGTCGAGCGGCCCCGCAACCCGGAGCACGGCGACTACGCGACCAACCTGGCCATGCAGGTCGCCAAGAAGGTCGGAACGCAGCCCCGCGAACTCGCCGGCTGGCTGGCCGAGGCGCTCGGCGAGCTCGACGCGATCGACACCGCCGAGGTCGCCGGACCGGGCTTTCTCAACCTGCGCCTGGCCGCGGACGCGCAGGCGCAGATCGTGCGCGACGCGCTGGCCGCCGGTGCGGAGTACGGCCGCGGCGAGGCCTACGGCGACCGCCGGATCAACCTGGAGTTCGTCTCCGCCAACCCGACCGGACCGATCCACCTGGGCGGTACGCGCTGGGCCGCGGTCGGCGACGCGCTCGGCCGCATCATGCGAGCCCAGGGCGCGGACATCACCCGCGAGTACTACTTCAACGACGCCGGGGCGCAGATCGACCGCTTCGTGCGCTCGCTCGTCGCCGCCGCCCGCGGTGCGGAGCCGCCGGAGGACGGCTACGGCGGCTCCTACGTCACCGACATCGCCACCGCCGTGGTGCGCCAGCAGCCGGACGTGCTGCAGCGTCCCGAGCAGGAGCGCGACGAGACGTTCCGCAGCGTCGGCGTCGGGATCATGTTCGACGAGATCAAGCGCAGCCTGCACGAGTTCGGCACCGACTTCGACGTGTTCTTCCACGAGGACTCGCTGCACACCTCCGGTGCGGTGACCGAAGCGGTGGAGAAGCTGAAGGGCTCCGGCGACGTCTACTTCGCCGACGGCGCCTGGTGGCTGAAGTCGAGCGAGTTCGGCGACGACAAGGACCGGGTGCTGATCAAGAGCGACGGCGCCCCGGCCTACATCGCCGGCGACCTGGCCTACCTGCGGGACAAGCGCAGCCGCGGGTTCGACCTGTGCCTGTACATGCTCGGGGCCGACCACCACGGCTACATCTCGCGGTTGAAGGCCGCGGCGGCCGCGTTCGGCGACGACCCCGAGGTGGTCGAAGTCCTCATCGGACAGATGGTGAACCTGGTGCGCGAGGGCCAGCCGGTGCGGATGAGCAAGCGCGCCGGCACGGTCGTCACGCTCGAGGACCTCGTGGAGGCGGTCGGCGTGGACGCGGCCCGCTACTCCCTGATCCGGTCCTCGGTGGACACGGCGGTGGACATCGACCTCGACCTGATCAGCCGCCGCACCAGCGACAACCCCGTGTTCTACGTGCAGTACGCGCACGCCCGGTTGTCCTCGCTGCAGCGCAACGCCGCGAACCTGGGCATCGGGCGGGGAGCGGTGGCCGAGGCCGACCTGTCCCTGCTCACGCACGACCGCGAGGGCGACCTCATCCGCACCATCGGCGAGTTCCCGCGCGTGGTGCACGCGGCCGCCGAACTGCGCGAGCCGCACAGGGTCGCGCGCTACATGGAGGACCTCGCCGGGGCCTACCACCGCTTCTACGACGCCTGCCGGGTGCTGCAACCCGGCGACGACGAGACCGGTCCGCTGACCGTGGCGCGCCTGCACCTGTGCGAGGCGGCGCGGCAGGTGCTCGCCAACGGCCTGGCGCTGCTCGGGGTGAGCGCCCCGGAGCAGATGTGACGCCGGGTGCCCGGCCGGGCACGCGCGCCGGCCGGGCACCGCCCCGAGCGGCGCGGGCGGGACCGAGCACGTGGTCGCGACCGGGCACGCCCGCGCAGCGGACCGCGGCCGCGCCGAGCGCCAGCAGACACGACCGGACCCGGTGACCGGGTGGCACGCGCCGCCCGGTCGCGCGGGCCAGCCCGAAGGAGCCGCCCATGCGTGCCCACCCCGCCGGACCCCGGCACGCCGACGTCGTGCCCGGCGGCACGACCGCCGGTCCCGCGCCGGGGTCCGAAGCCGAACTGGACCAGCTGCACCCCCGCGTGTGGCCGCGGAGCTGCGCCCGCGGCGACGACGGGGTGGTGCGCTTCGCCGGTGCCGACGTCCGCGACCTCGCCGAACGGTTCGGCACCCCGGCGTTCCTGCTCGACGAGGACGACTTCCGCGCCCGCTGCCGCGACTACGCCACCGCGTTCGGCGACCCGACCGCCGTGCACTACGCGGCCAAGGCGTTCCTGTGCACCGAGGTGGCCCGCTGGGTCGCCGAGGAGGGGCTGAGCATCGACGTGTGCAGCGGTCCCGAGCTCGGCGTGGCGCTGCGCGCGGAGTTCCCGCCCGAGCGCATCACCTTCCACGGCAACAACAAGTCGCCCGCCGAACTGGCCAGGGCCGTCGAGGCCGGCGTCGGCACCGTGGTGCTGGACTCGTTCCACGAGATCGCGCGCCTGCAGCAGATCGCCGCCGAACACGGCGTGCGCCAGTGCGTGATGGTGCGGGTGACCGTCGGCGTCGAGGCGCACACGCACGAGTTCATCGCCACCGCGCACGAGGACCAGAAGTTCGGCTTCTCGCTCAGCGGCGGGGCCGCGCACGAGGCGATCACCCGCGTGCTGCAAGCGGACTCGCTCGAGCTGTCCGGTTTGCACAGCCACATCGGATCGCAGATCTTCGACAGCGACGGGTTCGAGCTCGCCGCGCACCGGGTGATCCGCCTGCTGGCCGAGGCCCGCGACGAGCACGGCGAGGCGGCGTTGGCGACGGTGTCCACCGTGGATCTCGGTGGCGGGTTGGGCATCGCCTACACCGCCGAGGACGACCCGCCGAGCCCGGCCGAACTGGCGCGCAGCTTCCGCGAGGCCGTGGCGAAGGAGAGCGCCGACGCCGGGTTGGCGGTCCCGCACATCGCCGTGGAACCGGGACGGGCGATCGTCGGCCCGAGCATGGTCACGCTGTACGAGGCCGGCACGATCAAGGACGTCGACCTCGGCCAGGGGGCGTCCCGGCGCTACGTCAGCGTCGACGGCGGGATGAGCGACAATGTCCGCACCGCGCTGTACGACGCGACCTACGACTGCCGGCTGGTGTCCCGCGGCGCCGGCGGACCCCCCGTGCTGTCCCGCATCGTGGGCAAGCACTGTGAGTCCGGTGACGTCGTGGTGCGAGACTGCTGGCAACCGGAGGACATTGCACCGGGTGACCTGCTCGCGGTCGCGGCGACCGGTGCGTACTGCTACGTGATGGCCAGCAACTACAACCGGCTGCCGAAGCCGCCCGTGGTCGCGGTGCGCTCCGGGACCGCCCGGTTGCTGCTGCGCAGGGAGACCGAGGACGACCTTCTCCGGCTGGAGGTGTGAGTGATCGAGGACCGCAAACCGATCAAGGTCGCGCTGCTGGGGTGCGGCACCGTCGGCGCCGAGGTGCTGCGGCTGCTGCGGGACCAGCCGGAGGAGTTCGCCGCGCGAACAGGTGCGCCGATCGAGGTGGTCGGCGTCGCCGTCCGCCGGCCGCACAAGCACCCGGACGTGCCCGCGGAGCTGCTGACCACCGACGCGGAAGGGCTCGTGGACGGCGACGTGGACATCGTCGTCGAGCTCATCGGCGGCATCGAGCCCACGCGTTCGCTGCTGCTGCGCGCGCTGCACGCGGGCACCTCGGTGGTGACGGCGAACAAGGCGCTGGTGGCCGAACGGGGCCGGGAACTGCACGCCGCCGCCGACGCGTCCGGTGCCGACCTGTACTTCGAGGCGGCCGTGGCCGGGGCGATCCCGCTGCTGCGCCCCCTGCGCGAGTCGCTGGCCGGTGACCGCATCAACCGGGTGACCGGCATCGTCAACGGCACGACGAACTACATCCTCTCGGCCATGGACGCCACCGGCGCCAGCTACGCCGAGACGCTGGACGAGGCCGGCCGGCTCGGCTACGCCGAGGCGGACCCGACCGCGGACGTGGACGGCTTCGACGCGGCGGCCAAGGCCGCGATCCTCGCCTCGCTCGCCTTCCACACCCGGGTCAGCTCGGCCGAGGTGCACCGCGAGGGCATCTCGGGGGTGACCCCGGGCGACGTCGAAGCGGCGCAGGTGCTCAACCGGACGGTGAAGCTGCTGGCGATCTGCGAACGCGTCGTCGGCGACGACGGCAGCGAGGCCGTGTCCGCGCGGGTGCACCCGGCGATGATCCCGCGCAACCACCCGCTGGCCGGGGTGGGTGACGCGTTCAACGCGGTCTTCGTGGAGGCCGAGGCCGCGGGCGAGCTCATGTTCTACGGGCAGGGCGCCGGCGGCGCGCCCACCGCGAGCGCCGTGCTCGGCGACCTCGTGGCGGTCGGGCGCAACCAGGTCGTCTCCGGCCTGGGGCCGCGGGAGTCCGCCTACGCCCAGCTGTCGGTGCGGCCGATGGGCGAGACCCCGACGCGGTACCACATCAGCTTGGACGTGGCGGACAAGCCGGGTGTGCTCTCCCAGGTGGCGGCCACGTTCAACGAGCACGACGTGAGCATCTCCGTCGTGCGCCAGCAGGGCCGGGGCGAGGACGCGAGCCTCGTCGTGGTCACGCACAACGCGACCGACGCGGCCCTGCGGTCCACGGTGGACAAGGTCGCGCAGTTGCCGGTGGTGCGCGAGGTGGTCAGTGTGATGCGGGTTGAAGGTGAACGATCGTGACGTCTTACGCGGCGGACGGGTCCGCGGCTGCGAGCCCGGGCAGCGTGCCCGGCTGGCCGGGGGTGATCGAGGCGTACCGGCACCGGGTCGCGATCCCGGAGCACGCCGAAGCGGTGACCCTGCGCGAGGGCGGCACGCCGCTCGTGCCCGCCGGGCACCTGTCGGCGCTGACCGGCTGCGACGTGTACCTCAAGGTGGAGGGCGCCAACCCCACCGGGTCGTTCAAGGACCGCGGCATGGCCGTGGCCATCACGCAGGCCCGCGCGACCGGCAGCCAGGCGGTGCTGTGCGCCTCCACCGGCAACACCTCGGCCTCCGCCTCGGCCTACGCGGCGCGGGCCGGGCTGACCTCGGCCGTGCTCGTGCCGCAGGGCAAGATCGCCATGGGCAAGCTGGCCCAGGCCGTGGCGCACGGCGCGAAGATCCTGCAGGTGCAGGGCAACTTCGACGACTGCTTGGAACTGGCGCGCAAGACCACCGCCGAACACCCGGTCACCCTCGTGAACTCGGTGAACCCGGCGCGGCTGGAGGGCCAGAAGACCGCCGCTTTCGAGGTCTGCGACGTGCTCGGCCGCGCCCCGGACGTGCACTGCCTGCCCGTGGGCAACGCGGGCAACATCACTGCCTACTGGAACGGTTACGCCGAGTACGCCCAGGACGGGGTGACCGGCGGTGCCCCGCGCATGTTCGGGTTCCAGGCCGCCGGGGCCGCACCGATCGTGACGGGCGCGCCGGTGACCGAGCCGGAGACCGTCGCCACGGCGATCCGGGTGGGCAATCCGGCGTCCTGGCAGCACGCGGTGAGCGCCTGCGGCGCCTCGGACGGGTTGTTCTCCGCGGTCACCGACGAGCAGATCCTGTCGGCCTACCGGTTGCTGTCGTCGAAGGAAGGCGTGTTCGTCGAACCCGCCTCGGCCTCCAGCATCGCCGGGTTGCTGGCCACGTCCGAGGACGGCCGGCTGCCGAGCGGGGCGACCGTGGTCTGCACGGTGACCGGGCACGGCCTCAAGGACCCGGACACGGCGCTGTCCGGGATGGTGGAAGTGGAGCCGCTGCCGGTGGACCCGTCCGCCGTGGCGACCGCCCTGGAGCTGACATGAGCGAACCGCAGCAGGTGCGGGCGGACGAGCTGCCCGTGCCCGCGGTGCAGGTGACCGTTCCCGGCTCCGCGGCGAACCTCGGGGCGGGTTTCGACGCGCTGGGGCTGGCGCTGGGCCTGTACGACACGGTGCACGTGCGCCAGGTCGACGGGCGGCCGGGGTCGGCCGCGGTCACCGTGGAGGGCGCCGGCGCCGGCGAGGTGCCCGCGGACGAGCGGCACCTGGTCGTGCGGGTGCTGCACGACACGCTGGCGGAGTTCGAGGTGACCCCGCCCGCGTTGGAACTGACCTGCCGCAACGCCGTTCCGCACTCCCGCGGGCTGGGATCCTCGGCGGCGGCGATCGTCGCCGGGGTCGCCGCGGCCCGCGCCCTGACCGGGCGCACCGAGTGGGACGCCGACAGCCGGGCCGAGGCGTTGCAGCTGGCCGCGGGCCGGGAGGGGCATGCGGACAACGCGGCGGCGAGCCTGCACGGCGGTTTCGTCATCGCCTGGAGCGAACAGGGCCGCTACCGCGCGGTCGCGCGGGCTCCGCACGACGCGCTCTCGCCGGTGGCGCTGGTGCCGGAGGAGGAGTCGTCCACGCACCGCGCGCGCGGGCTGCTGCCCGAGCACATCCCGCACGGCGACGGGGTGTTCACCGCCAGCCGGGCCGCGCTGGCGGTGCACGCGTTCACCGCGGAGCCGGAGCTGCTGCTGCCGGCGACGCAGGACCGGCTGCACCAGGACTACCGGGAGAGCGCCTGGCCCGGCACGATCGCGCTCGTGCGCGAGCTGCGCGCGCGGAACGTGCCCGCGGCGGTGTCCGGGGCGGGGCCGACGGTGCTGGCGTTGCCGCCGGAGGGGGACCTCGGCATGGTCCCCGAGGGCTTCGCGGTGCTGCCGCTGCCGGTGGACCGGCACGGGGTGCGGGTGCACCCCGTGCAGTGATCCCGGTGCTCGCCTCCGCGGAGTCGGGTCCGGGCTCGGCCGGCGCGCTCGGAATAGCGGCGGGCGCAGCGGTGTTGTGCGGGGCGAGCGGTGGACCGCGCGGTGGAGCCCGCGCGGCCTGCGCCCACTCGTGACCCGCCCGGCGGGTTCGACGGTGTGCCGGGTGCAGGCCCGGCGCGTGCTGCTGCGGCGGACCGGTGGTCCGCGGCGGTCCCCGTTGCGTGGAAAATCCGCCCCAGGAGGTTCGGCTGCCGCGCTCGAATGGTACAAAGGAAGTGTCGCCGCGGGATGCGGTGGCATTCGATCCGCTGGACGTCGTGCACCTCGGGTGCCGGGCGAACGGCGGCGTACCGGTTTCCATTCCGAACAGGCGTCGGACGGGCGGTGTTCGGGCCGGTGACACGTTCAGCGCAGTGATCGAAGCGGGGCGCGCGATGCGCCCTGGGGGTTGTTGCACCTGAATCACAGGGCGTCTACCCTCAAGGTCAATCAGTCACCGCGCGCAGGGCGCCGGTGTTGTATCCGGGGTTTTCCCGGGACGCATCCTTCGCTGTGTATTGACCTCACCCGTCCGTCGCGGGTGAAGATCAAGTTGGCGAACCCGCTGGCGGTGACCGAGGCAGGAGTCGTCGACTCAATGCACCGGGGCGACCGGCCGTCGACGTGACACACGGCCGACCGCGAAACCCTCCGCGCACAGGGCCTTTCGGCGCGGGTGCGCGGAAGCGGGACACGTGCCGGCGTGTTCCCGGAGCTCGGGCGGACCGTTCGCGACAGCGGGGACGGTGCGGATCCGAGGCAGGCCGAGTCGGCGTTTCCTGGTAGTGGCGGCAGGGCGTGCATCGGCGAGTGCGGATCGGAGTGGATGCAACGCACGTGGACCACGATTCGGGCGCGGCGGCGTGGCGAACGGGTTCCACGACCTGGCATTGGTTGAGTCACGCGAGCCGGGGACTTCTCCCTGCCCGGTGCTGCTGGTTCCCCGAGCTACCCACGGCACGGGCCGTGGCGCGTACACGCACGGGACCCGACCGGCATCCGGACTGGTAGCACACATCGGTCGCCCGCGGAACGGACTGCGGGCGGGCAATCCGCTGGGCTGGGCGAGACGCACGGCCCGGTCAGGAAGGATATTCGTGAGCGACACCGAATTGTTGAGCAGCGAGGCAGCCAACGGCAGCGCAGCGGCTGACCAGCAGGACTCAGGACGGTCGTCCACCTCGAACGGGTCGGCCAGCGGCACCACGCGCCGGCGCGGTGGTCTGTCCGGCATGGTCCTGCCGGAGCTGCGCGAGCTCGCCCGTGAACTGGGGATCGAGACCAAGGGGCTGCGCAAGGGCGACCTGATCGCGGCCATCAGGGAACGTCAGGCCGGCAACTCGAAGGAGGCCGCTGGCTCCGCTTCCGGCAACGACGAGCAGCGTTCCCGGGACGACCGCAAGCCCCGGGGGGCGAAGGGCGACAACGCCGCCGGTTCCGAAGTGGACTCCTCCGGCAGCACCGAGGCGAGCGGCTCCACGTCGAGCTCGGCCAAGGCGCACCAGCCGGCGCTCGACGAGCAGGAATCGACGTCCGGCAAGCGCGGCGGCAATGCGGAGCAGGCGCCGAACAACGGCAATCAGCAGGGCGGTCGGAACCGTCCGCGCCGGCAGGACTTCGACTCCGACGACAACCGGCGTGGCGGACGGCGGCGCCGCCAGTCCGGTGGCCGCGGCGGTGGCAACGGCGGCGGGAACCACCAGCAGGACGAGGACCGCGCCGCCGAGAAGACCGAGCAGAAGCAGCGTTCGGAGCAGCACGACTCGGACGACGACGGCAACCGCAACCGGCGGGGCCGCCGCTACCGGGACCGCCGGCGCAACCGCGGACGCGGTGAAGGCGGTGGCGAACCGGACGTCCGCGAGGACGACGTGCTGCTGCCCGTGGCCGGCATCCTCGACGTGCTGGACAACTACGCCTTCGTGCGCACCTCCGGTTACCTCGCCGGTCCGAACGACGTTTACGTTTCCCTGTCGCTGGTGCGCAAGTACGGGCTGCGGCGCGGGGACGCCATCCAGGGCGTGATCCGCCAGCCGCGCGAGGGCGAGCAGCAGCGGCAGAAGTTCAACCCGCTGGTGCGGGTGGACGCCGTCAACGGCCTGGACACCGACTCCGCCAAGAAGCGGGCCGAGTTCCACAAGCTCACCCCGCTGTACCCGAACGAGCGGCTGCGGTTGGAGGACGACCCGCAGCACCTCACCGGGCGGATCATCGACCTGGTGATGCCGGTCGGCAAGGGGCAGCGCGCGCTCATCGTGTCGCCGCCGAAGGCGGGCAAGACGATGGTGCTGCAGTCGATCGCCAACGCGATCACCGCGAACAACCCCGAGTGCCACCTCATGGTCGTGCTCGCGGACGAGCGGCCGGAAGAGGTCACCGACATGCAGCGGTCGGTGAACGGCGAGGTCATCGCCTCCACGTTCGACCGCCCGCCGGCGGACCACACCACGGTCGCCGAGCTGTCGATCGAACGCGCCAAGCGGCTCGTCGAGATGGGGCACGACGTGGTGGTGCTGCTGGACTCCATCACGCGTCTGGGCCGGGCTTACAACCTGGCCGCGCCCGCCTCCGGACGCATCCTCTCCGGCGGTGTGGACTCGACCGCGCTGTACCCGCCGAAGCGCTTCCTCGGTGCTGCGCGCAACATCGAGGGCGGCGGGTCGCTGACGATCATGGCCACCGCGCTGGTGGAGACCGGGTCCACGATGGACACCGTCATCTTCGAGGAGTTCAAGGGCACCGGCAACGCCGAGCTCAAGCTCGACCGCAAGCTGGCCGACAAGCGGCTGTTCCCCGCGGTCGACGTGGACGCCTCCAGCACCCGCAAGGACGAGATCCTGCTGTCGCCGGACGAGCTGGCCGTCACGCACAAGCTGCGGCGCGTGCTCGCGGCGCTGGACACCCAGCAGGCCCTGGAACTGGTCCTGGACAAGCTGCGCAAGACGAACACGAACATCGAGTTCCTCATGCAGGTCGCCAAGAACACTCCGGGCAAGGACGAGGAGTGAGGATCACCCGTGCGGCGGGGCGCTCGCCGCACGGGTGAACCCCCGCCGCGCACCGCTGCCGGTGCGCCGCTGTCGGTGCGCTGCTGTCGTGCGCTGCGTCGGCAGGTCGTCGGCGTTTCGGACGGGGCCGCTCGGGGAAATCCCGGCAGGCGGGACGTCCTGCCCGGCGCCGGGCGCGGCCCCAGCTCCGGGAATAGCCCGGAGACCCCCTCCGTTCCAGGTCACAGGCCTTGGTCTGGCACAATCCAAGGTTGGTTCACCGCGCCGGTTCACCTCCGCGGGCAAGGCCATCCCCGGGGGACCCGGCGGCGTCAAGGAAGGACAAGGCTTTGAAGAGCGGAATCCACCCGGAGTACGGGGCCACCGAGGTGACCTGCAACTGCGGCAACGCTTTCACCACGCGCAGCACGAGCAGCAGCGGCAAGATCCACGTCGAGATCTGCTCCAACTGCCACCCGTTCTACACGGGCAAGCAGAAGATCCTCGACACCGGCGGTCGCGTCGCCCGGTTCGAGGCCCGTTACGGACGTCGTCCGCAGAACGCCCGGAGCAAGAAGTAGCCATCCGCACGGCGCCCGCTCCCGCTGCATCCGCGGTGAGCGGGCGCCGTTGCTGCGTCCGGGTCGGGTCCGCATCGTTCGGGAAGAAGGTCGTCGCCAGTGGAAACGTCGAAGGTCGATGAGCTGCTGGCCGAGTACGCCGAGCTGGAGCAGCGGCTGGCCGACCCGAACGTGCACGCCGACCAGTCCGCGGCCCGCAAGTTGGGCCGCCGCTACAACCAGCTGAAACCCGTCGTGAACACCGCGCGGGAACTGGACCGGGTGCGGTCCGACTGGGCGACGGCCAAGGAGCTGGCCGGCGAGGACAGCGGCTTCGCCGCGGAAGCCACCCGGCTGGAGCAGCGCGTCGGCGAGCTCGACGAGCAGCTCACCGAGCTGCTGCTGCCGCGCGACCCGTACGACACTTCCGACGTGCTCGTGGAGATCAAGGCCGGTGCGGGCGGCGAGGAAGCCGCGCTGTTCGCCGGGGACCTGTTGCGCATGTACTTGCGGTTCGCCGAGCGGCGGGGTTGGCATGCCGAGGTGCTCGGCGCCACCGAATCCGAACTCGGCGGGCACAAGGACGTCACCGTGGCGGTCAAGGATCGCGCGGCCGACCCCGGCCCGGACGGCGTGTGGTCCCGCATGAAGTTCGAGGGCGGGGTGCACCGCGTGCAGCGCGTGCCCGTCACCGAGTCGCAGGGCCGCGTGCACACCTCCGCGGCCGGCGTGTTCGTCTTCCCCGAACCCGAGGAAGTCGAGGTGGAGGTCGACGAGCAGGACCTGCGCATCGACGTGTTCCGCTCCTCCGGGCCGGGTGGGCAGAGCGTGAACACCACGGAGTCGGCGGTGCGCATCACCCACCTGCCGACCGGTGTCGTCGTCGCCTGCCAGAACGAGAAGTCGCAGCTGCAGAACAAGATGCGCGCGATGCAGGTCCTGCGGGCCCGGCTGCAGGCCATGGCCGAGGAGGAGAAGGAGCGCGAGGCGGCCGAGACGCGTCGCAACCAGGTGCGCACCGTGGACCGCTCGGAGCGCATCCGCACCTACAACTTCCCGGAGAACCGCATCTCCGATCACCGCATCAACTACAAGGCCTACAACCTCGACCACGTGCTCGACGGGGAGTTGACGCCGATCATCGACGCGCTCGTGGCCGCCGACCGGCAGGCCCGGCTGGCCGTCGAGACCTGACCGGCAGCGGGAAGTCGCGTGTCACCGCAGCCGCTGCGCACCGTCCTCACCGAGGTCACCGGTGTGCTCGCCGAGGCCGGAGTGCCCACACCGCGGGTGGACGCGGAACTGCTGGCCGCGCACGTGCTCGGGGTGCAGCGCGGGCGCCTGCTGCTCGTGCGCGAGCTCGACGCGGCCACCGCCGAGCGCCTGCGCGGGCTGGCGCGGCAGCGGGCCCGGCGCGTTCCCCTGCAGCACGTCATCGGTTCGGCAGCGCTGGGGCGCGTCGAACTGCGCGTGGGAGCCGGGGTGTTCGTGCCGCGCCCGGAGACCGAGCTGCTGCTGAGCTGGGGCTTGTCGCTGGTGGAACCGCTGCGCTCGCCCGTGGTGGTGGACCTGTGCACCGGGTCGGGTGCGCTCGCCCTGGCGTTCGCGCACGAACGCGCCGACGCGCAGGTGCACGCGGTGGACAACGCGCCGTCGGCGCTGGACTGGGCGCGGCGCAACGCGGCGGAGCGCGTCGCAGCCGGGGACTCGCCCGTGGCCGTGCACGCGGGCGACGTGGCCGATCCCGCCGTGCTGGGGCGGTTGGACGGGGCGGTGGACCTCGTGCTGTGCAACCCGCCCTACGTGCCCGAAGGCACCGAGGTGCCCGCGGAGGTGGCCGAGCACGACCCGGCCGCGGCCGTGTTCGCCGGTGCGGACGGGCTGCGGGTGATCCGGCACGTCGCGGCGTGCGCGGCGCGGTTGCTGCGCACCGGCGGCGGGGTGGCCGTGGAGCACGACGACACGCACGGCGATGCGGTGCCGGAGCTCTTCCGCGCCGCCGGTTTCACCGCGGTCTCCGCCCGGGAGGACCTGGCGGGGCGGCCCAGGTTCGTCACGGCCCGGTGGCCGGCTGCGCAGTAGAGCGTTCCGGTGTGCCCGGGATGCCGGCGAGTCGCCGGTCACGCGCCGTTGCGATCGTCCTGCCGGCGGATCTGCTCCTCCCAGCGCGCGGTGAGGTGGGTGGTGATCTCGGATTCCACCTCGCGGGCCCGCATCGGCAGCATCATGGCCGGGATGTTGACGGGTGTGGCCATCATCCGCGCGTTGGTGGCGAGCAGGGCCCGGCGCAGCCCGGAAGCGCGGTCGACGACTTCCTGCGTGTCGCATGCGGCGACCATGAGCATGCGCTGCATGCCGAAGCTGTCGACGTGCACGGCGGCGATGTTCTCCCACGGGATCGTTCCGGCAGCAGCCATCGAAGCGTGGTCGTGGATCCCGATGGCGTCCACGATGAGCACGGGGGTGCGTTGGATCAGTCGGGCCAGGGCGTAGAACGTGCCGAGGCCGAAGAAGGCCGTGCCGACGACGCCGATCACACCGGCGACGGGCGAGCTCTCCGCACCGGTGACCGCACTGACCACGAGGAAGGCGCAGCCGAAGGCGAACAGGGTGGCGCCCGCGGCCAGGACGGCGATCCGGCCGCGGTGCGGGTAGAGCTCGAGGCGGTAATCCCCGTGGCCCGGAGTTCCGGTGCGGTGAACGTTGCTCATGGTGGATCTCCCCAGACATGCGCGGTTGTGCTCCGTGTGCGCTGTGCTCGTGGATGCTTATCACGCAGGCCGGCACGAGGTCGCCGTCGGTGTGTCGGCCCGGAGTCGCACCGGCCCGAACTCGGTTCCGCGCGGCCGCGAGCGCATTTCGCGAGTGGTGTGCGCAACGGGCGGGTTGATTCCGCGCGCACTCGTGCAGAAGGTTCCAGAATTGGTTAGAGATCGTTCACCAGGAATTCACTCAGAATCCGGTTGAACTCCTCCGGCCGCTCGCGGTTCGGCCAGTGGCCGGCGCCCTCGATCACGTGCAGCGGGCAATCCAGTTCCGCGGCGCATTCCCGGGCCGCTGCGACGGGGACGAACCGGTCGTGCTCGCCGTGCACGAGCATCATCGGGCACGACACGCCGCGCAGCAGCGGGAGCAGGTTCGTGCGCAGTCCGCGGAACCCGACCGCCTCGCGGTGCCAGTGGCCGACCACTCCGCGCCGGTTGCGGCATTCGGCCCGGACCTCGGCGAGCAGTGCGCGCTCGTCCTCCGGTGCCGCCGCCGGGGCGAGCAGCGTCCGCCGGAACACGCGGCGGGCCACCGGTCGGGGCGAGCGCAGGCCCCACGCCGCCAGCCTGCTGACCAGGGGAACGTGCGCGGCCGCGTAGAGCTGGAGCTGGCGCCGCCGCCGGACCTGCACGCCCAGCGGATCCACCAGCGCCAGGCGCCGCACCCGACTCGGGTTGCGCGCCGCGAAGCCCGCCGCGGTGGCCGCGCCGGAGGAGATCCCGACCAGGCCGACCGCCGCCAGCTCCCACTCGTCGAGCAGCCAGCGCAGCGTCTCCTCGAACGTGCGCTGGTTCGTCCGCCCGTACCAGGGCAGGCTGCCGCCCTGACCGGGCAGGTCCGGGGCGTGCACCTGGTGCCTGCCACCCAGCGCCGGGAGCGCGTGCCGCCAGCTGATCAGGGCGTTGTCCGGTCCGCCGCCGTGCAGCAGGACGACCGGCGAGCCGGTGTCGCCGCACCGGTAGTAGCGGACCACGCCCGCCAGGAACTCCGCGTGCGCGACCTCCACACCCGCAGGGGGACTGCTCATGGCCGAACTCTCCTCGGTTTGTGCGTCTCCGTGGGCCGGACCTCTCCGGTGCCGGGCGGCGGATCGCGGGCGCCGCCGCAGCGTCGGATGATCGTCCCGGATCACGCGGCGCCGTACCACTCGAACGCGCCGAGCGGCGGCATGTCAGGATCACTCGTGTGAGCACCGTGTACGACTGCGGTCGACCGGACAGCCGTGAGGCGGGACTGGCCGCGGCCGCGAATGCGATCCGAGCCGGTGGGCTCGTCGTCCTGCCCACCGACACGGTCTACGGCATCGGAGCTGACGCGTTCGACGAGCACGCGGTCGGTGCGCTGCTGCGGGCCAAGGGGCGTGCTCGGGACATGCCGGTCCCGGTGCTGGTCGGTTCCTGGTCGACGGTCGACGGGCTGGTGCTGTCGACGCCGCGCCGCGCGCGCACGCTCATCGAGTCGTTCTGGCCGGGCGGGCTGTCCATCGTGGTGCACCAGGCGCCGTCGCTGTCCTGGGACCTGGGCGAGACCCGCGGCACGGTGAACCTGCGCATGCCGCTGCACCCGGTGGCGCTGGACCTGCTCCGCGAGGTCGGGCCGATGGCGGTTTCGAGCGCCAACCGCAGCGGCCAGCCGCCCGCCGGGACGGCGACCGAGGCGCAGCGGCAGCTCGAGGAATCCGTGGGCGTCTACCTCGACGGCGGGGACAGCGGCGAGACCGTGCCGTCCACGATCGTCGACCTCACCCACGACCGGCCGCGCGTGCTGCGCGAGGGCGCGATCAGCTCCGCGGAGCTGTCCGAGGTGCTGGGCGAAGAGGTCGAGTCGGCCGGCTGACGCACGCCCGGCGAGCGCGGGCACGCCCGCGGTGGTCGCGCCGGCGTGCCCGCGCGCACCCGCGCAGGTCCCGTGCCGGGGTGGCCCGCGCGGGCCGATAGCGTGGCGGAGGAAAGCAACTGCGGCAGCGACGAGGAGCGTCGAGTTTGGTCACGCCGTGCACCTGGCGGATCGGCGGCCTTCCGCGGGCCGGCTCGCCCCGGAGGTGACCCGTCGGGATGGACAACAACCCCTGGGCTCCGGCCGGGCTGCCGGCGCGGGAGTACCTGCTGGTGCTGCTGACAGCGGCGGCGGTGACCTTCCTGCTGACCGGGCTGGTGCGCCTGGTGGCGAAGCGCACGGGCGCGGTGGCCCACCCGCGCAAGAGGGACGTGCACGTCGAGCCGATCCCCCGGATGGGCGGCGTCGCCATGTACGGCGGCGTGCTCGCGGCGATGTTCCTGGCCAACAACCTGCCCGCGCTCTCGCGCGGTTTCGACTACTCCAAGGACGCGCTGGCGGTGGTGCTCGCCGGCGGGCTGATCGTCCTCGTCGGCGTCCTCGACGACCGGTTCGAGCTGGACTCGCTGACGAAACTGGCCGGGCAGGTCACCTCGGCGGGGATCCTGGTGCTGCTGGGGGTGCAGTGGTTCAGCATCTGGGTCCCGTGGGGCGGGGAGGACGGCGGCTCCCCCGGTCAGCTGATGGTCCTGGGCAGCAACCAGGGGCAGCTGCTGAGCGTGCTGCTGGTCGTGGCCATGATCAACGCGATGAACTTCGTGGACGGGCTCGACGGCCTGGCCTCGGGGATCGGCCTCATCGCCGCCAGCGCCACGTGCGTGTTCTGCCTGAGCCTGCTGGAGCGGCACGACGGCGACGTCATGGCGTATCCGCCCGCGCTCATCGCCGCGACCATCGCGGGGGCGTGCCTGGGCTTCCTGCCGCACAACTTCCAGCCGGCGAAGATCTTCATGGGCGACTCCGGGTCGATGCTCATCGGCCTGATGCTGGCCACGGCGAGCACCACGGCCTCCGGGAAGATGGACTACACGGGGCCGAGCCCGACCGACAGCATCGGCCTGCTGGCGCCGCTGCTCGTGGTGGCGGCCGTGCTGTTCATCCCGCTGCTGGACCTGATCCTGGCGGTGGTGCGGCGCACCAGAGCGGGGAAGAGCCCGTTCCACGCGGATAAGATGCACCTGCACCACCGCTTGTTGGAGCTGGGGCACTCCACGCGGCGCGCGGTTCTGCTCATCTACCTGTGGGCGGCGCTGATCGCTTTCGCCGCGGTGTCGTTGACCCTGTTCAACGCGGTGGTGGTGGCCTGGGTGTTCGTCCTGGGCGTGGTGGCGGCGGCTATCATTTCGACGTTTCCGCGGATGCGCGGGCGTCGTGATCGCGAGGTGTGATGAGCGAAACAATTTCTGAATCGGCGGGGGCGTCGGATCCGGGTGCTCCGCAGCGGAATCCGCACGCGGACTCGGTGCTGCGCCTGGCCTCGGCCATGCTGCGAACCGCCTGGTTGCCCGGTCTCGTGACGGTCGCCCTCTGTGTGCTCCTGTCGTTCGTCCTGGCCGGCTGGACCGGTTCGGTCTCGGCGCTGCTCGGGGGTGTCGTGGCTTTCGGGTCCTCGCTGCTGACCCTCTGGCTGATGCGGTTCAGCGCAGGTATGAACCCGGCCGCCGTCATGGGGATGTGCCTGGGCGGTTACATCATCAAGATGCTGGTGTTGATGCTGGTCATGACGCTGCTCGGTGGTCTCGCGCTCGTGCAGCGGGAGGCGTTGGCATTCACGATGCTGGCCGCCGTCCTGGTCTGGGCCGGGGCCGAGATTGTTGCATTCCGCAAAACCCCGATTCCGACTATCATCCCCGCGGAGTAAACGCCGGACGCTCCGAGGTCGTGGTCGACCAGTTCGTTGGTCTGCGTTACCCGTTGGTATGGTTTCGCCCGAACGCGCTCTCGGTGCTACAGCGCCGGGTTTACGAGCATGTGAACTCCTGCGGCTGGCCGGAGAGCGGGGTCTGGCACGTACCTGGACAGGCGTCAGGTACGTTAAGTGCAAAACGTGACGATTCCCCCGGGTGAGTGTCCTCGACCGGGAGAACCGGAAGGAGCCCAGTTGGGCGCGCTGACGTTGGCTCAGGGTGGCTTTCAGCCACCAGGCGCCGAGAGTTTCGTCCTCCCGCCGATCTTCGGTGGTGTCACCAAGCCGATGGTGCTCGCTGTGCTGGCGGCGGTGATCGTTGGCGCCTACTTCGTGATGGCCACTCGCAACCTCAAGCTGGTTCCCGGCCGGGGTCAGTTCGTCGCTGAGTTCTTCTACGAGTTCAGCCGGAACAAGATCGCACGGGAGCACATCGGAGCGAAGGATTTTCGCCCGTTCGTGCCGCTCATCTTCGCGTTGTTCACGTTCATCCTGGTGAACAACCTCTTCGGCATCATCCCGTTCATCCAGTTCCCGACGATGTCCCGCATCGGGTTCCCGCTGGCGCTGATGGCGGTGGTCTACGTCGTGTTCCACGGCGCCGGTATCGCGCGGCACGGAGTCGTGGGGTACTTCAAGCACGTGATGTTCCCGCCCGGCGTGCCGAAGCCGATCTACGTGCTGCTGGCCCCGATCGAGTTCCTGCAGAAGTTCATCGCTCAGCCGCTCGCGCTGGCGGTCCGGGTCTTCGCGGCGATGTTCGCCGGGCACCTGATCCTGCTGGTGTTCATGCTCGGGGCCGAATACCTCCTGGTGGAGGCGAGCGCCGGGTTGAAGCCGGTGTCGATATTCGCCGCAGCTTTCGCGATCGCGATGACCTTCGTGGAAGCCCTGATCCAGGTCCTGCAGGCGTACATCTTCGCCCTGCTGACCGCGAACTTCATCGGTGCAGCCGTCGCACAAGAGCACTGACGAAATCCCGAGATCTCCGATCCGCGAAGTGGAATTGCGGACCGAGTGAAAGGTAGTTGAAAGTGAACAACATCGTTCTTGCGCAGGCCGCGGACGCCGCGACGAACATGAACCCGGGGCTGGCCGCCATCGGCTACGGCCTCGGCGCCATCGGTGCCAGCATCGGTGTCGGCATGATCTGGGCCGCGGTGATCAACGGCACGGCGCGTCAGCCGGAGGCGCAGGGCCAGCTGCAGGGCATCGCCTGGATCTCCTTCGTGCTGGTCGAGGTGCTCGCGCTGATCGGCCTGGTGGTCTTCTTCATCGCGTCCGCCGGCTGAGTTGTCGCCTCAACCGACGTTGGGAGACGGTGTGGTGAAGACGCAGATGGTACTGGCGGTGGAGAACCCGATCGTTCCGGCGCCAGCCGAGATGGTGGTCGGCTTTGTCGCCTTCCTCCTGTTGCTGTTCGCGCTGTGGAAGTACGCGGTGCCCCGCTTCGAGAAGGTCTTCGCGGACCGCACGGAGCGGATCGAAGGCGGCATCGCCAAGGCCGAGGAAGCTCAGGCCGAGGCCCAGCGCACGCTGGAGCAGTACAAGGCGCAGCTGGCCGAGGCCCGTTCCGAGGCGGCCCGCATCCGGGACGACGCGCGTGCCGAGGGGCAGCAGATCCTCGAGGAGATGCGCTCCCAGGCCCAGACCGAGTCCGACCGGATCATCAACCAGGGGCACGCCCAGCTGGCCGCCCAGCGGTCCCAGATCGTCGCCGAACTGCGCGGCGAACTGGGTCGGCACGCGGTGGACCTGGCGAGCCGCGTGGTCGGGGAGTCCCTGGAGGACGAGGCCCGCCGCCGAGGCACCGTCGACCGGTTCCTCGACGAGCTGGAATCCACCTCCGCCTCGGAGGGGTCCGAGTCGACCAGTTCCGGGGCCTCCCGGGGCTAACCGAGTGAAAGGCGCTTGACAGTTGAGCACCCTCGTGCATCCTGCGAGCAGGGATGCGCTGGCGGCCACCGAGTTGCAGCTGTTGCAGGCAACCGACGGTGCGCCGCCAGCGGAGATCACCGAGCTCGCCGACGAGCTGTTCGGCGTGGCCGACCTGCTGGGCCGCGAGTCCACGCTGCGTCGGGCGCTCGCCGATGCGGCCACCGACCCGGGTGATCGGGAGCAACTGGCTCGCGGGCTGCTCGGCCAGCGGATCGGTGCCCGCGCGCTGCCGGTCGTGGTGGAGGCCGTGCGCGTCCGGTGGTCCGGGCCGCGCGACCTGGTCGCCGGCCTGGAGCGGATGGCCCGCACCGCGCTGCTGGTGCAGGCCGAGCGGGCGGGCCGGCTGGATGCCGTGGAGGACGAGCTGTTCCGCCTCGGACGGACCGTCGGGGCGAGCGTGGAGCTGGACCGGCTGCTGTCGGATCCGACCGCGGTGGTTGACGGCAAGTACGCGGTGGTCGACCAGCTCATCGACGGCAAGGTCGAACCGATCACGCACAGCCTGACCCGCCACCTGGTGGCGCAGTCCCACGGGCAGCGGGTCAGCGAGGGCTTGGTCGAACTCGCCGAGATGTCGGCCAAGCGGCGCGAACGGTCCGTGGCCCAGGTCCGTTCGGCGACACCGCTGGACGAGCAGCAGCAGCAGCGGCTCGCCCGCACGCTGCAGCGGATCTACGGGCGTCCGATCGCCCTGCACCTGGAGATCGACCCTGAGGTGGGCGGAGGCCTGGTGATCCGGGTCGGTGACGAGGTCATCGACGGCAGCGTCGCGGGACGGCTCCAGTCCCTTCGGCGCGACCTCGCCGAATGAGGCGGGGCATCATGGTCGCAAGCGGCGTGGTCGCAACGCGCCGGACGAGAACTCCTTTCCCCGAACGACCCGAGAGCAGGAACGAGACATGGCGGAGCTGACGATCTCGTCGGACGAGGTCCGCAGTGCTATCGAGAAGTACGTCTCCAGCTACTCCCCGGAGGTCAGCCGCGAGGAGGTCGGAGTCGTCACCGACACAGGTGACGGCATCGCCCATGTCGAGGGCCTGCCTTCGGCTATGACCGAGGAGTTGCTGGAGTTCCCCGGCGGCATCCTGGGTGTCGCGATGAACCTGGAGGCCAACTCCCTCGGTGTGGTCATCCTGGGCGATTCCGACCAGATCGAGGAGGGCCAGGAGGTCCGCCGGACCGGCCGGGTCTCCTCGGTTCCGGTGGGGGACAACTTCCTCGGCCGCGTGGTGAACTCGCTGGGCGAGCCGGTCGACGGCCTCGGCGAGATCAGCGCGGAGACCGACCGGGAGCTGGAGCTGCAGGCGGCGTCGGTCTTGCAGCGGCAGCCGGTCGCGGAGCCGATGCAGACCGGGATCAAGACGATCGACTCGCAGACGCCGATCGGGCGGGGTCAGCGGCAGCTGATCATCGGCGACCGCAAGACCGGCAAGACCTCGATCGCGGTCGACACGATCCTTAACCAGAAGAGCAACTGGGAAAGCGGCGACCCGAGCAAGCAGGTCCGCTGCGTCTACGTCGCGATCGGCCAGAAGGGCACCACGATCGCCGGGGTCAAGGAGCGGCTGGAAGCCGCCGGTGCGATGGACTACACCACCATCGTCGCCGCGCCCGCCTCGGACTCGCCGGGGCTGAAGTGGCTGGCGCCGTACGCCGGGTCCGCTCTCGGCCAGCACTGGATGTACCAGGGCAAGCACGTGCTGGTGGTGTTCGACGACCTCACCAAGCAGGCCGAGGCCTACCGTGCGATCTCGCTGCTGCTGCGGCGCCCCCCGGGCCGCGAGGCCTTCCCGGGCGACGTGTTCTACCTGCACTCCCGGCTGCTCGAGCGCTGCGCGAAGCTCTCCGACGACATGGGCGCGGGCTCGATGACCGGTCTGCCGATCATCGAGACGAAGGCCAACGACATCTCGGCCTACATCCCCACCAACGTCATCTCCATCACCGACGGGCAGTGCTTCCTGCAGTCCGACCAGTTCAACGCCGGTCAGCGGCCGGCCATGGACGTCGGTACGTCGGTCTCCCGCGTCGGCGGCGACGCGCAGATCAAGGCGATGAAGAAGGTGACCGGTAACCTGCGCGTCGACCTGGCGCAGTACCGGGAGCTGGAGGCCTTCGCCGCGTTCGCCTCGGACCTGGACGCCGCCTCCCGGGCGCAGCTGGACCGCGGTGCCCGCCTGATGGAACTGCTCAAGCAGGACGAGGGCAACCCGCTGCCGGTGCAGGAGGAAGTGGTCGCGCTGCACCTCGGCACGGCCGGTCACCTCGACTCGGTCCCGCTCGAGGACGTGCAGCGGTTCGAGTCGGAGTTCCGCGAGCACTTCCGCCGCACGCACGGTTCGGTGCTGGACAGCATCGTGGAGACCGGTCAGTTCTCGGACGACACCGCCAAGGCGCTGGACGACGAGGTGGCGAAGTTCAAGAAGCAGTTCACCGCCTCGGACGGCTCCTCGGTGGCGCCGCAGGACGAGGAAGTCGAAGCGATGAACGCCAACGAGGTGGAGCAGGAGACCGTCAAGGTCAACCGCTCCGCCCCGAAGAAGTGACCGGGTAGGCCATGGCTCAACTTCGGGAGATTCGCAACCGCATCCGCTCGGTCCAGTCGACGCGGAAGATCACCAAGGCGCAGGAGCTGATCGCCACCTCGCGGATCACCAAGGCGCAGGCGCGGGTGGAGGCCTCGCGGCCCTACGCCGAGGAGATCACGAAGGTGCTGACCTCGCTGGCCGACGTGAGCGCGTTGGACCATCCCCTGCTGACCGAGCGGACCAACCCGGACCGGGTCGGTGTGCTGGTCGTGACCAGCGACCGCGGTTTCTGCGGCGGGTACAACGCCAACGTCTTCCGGGCGACGGAGGAGTTGATCGCCCTGCTGCAGGGTCAGGGCAAGACACCGGTGCTGTACGTCATCGGCCGCAAGGGCGAGGCGTACTACCGGTTCCGCAACCGCGAGGTCGAGGCCTCGTGGGGCGGGTTCACGGACCGCCCCGAGTACCAGAACGCCTCCGAGGTGGGCGACTTCCTGGTGCGGGCCTTCACGGCCGGTTCGGGCAACCGCATCGACGAGGAGGACCCGAGCAGCAAGCTGGGTGTGGACGAGCTCCACCTGGTCAACACCGAGTTCCAGTCGATGCTGACGCAGCGGCCGAAGGTCACCCGGATCGCACCGCTCGAGGTGGAGTACGCCGAAGAGGGGTCCGAGGCCGCGGCGCGTTCGACCTACGAGTTCGAGCCGGATCCGACCGCGCTGCTGGCGGCGCTGCTGCCGAAATACGTCAAAACCCGCCTGTTCGCTGGACTGCTGGACGCGGCGGCCTCCGAACACGCCGCCCGCCGCACGGCGATGAAGTCGGCGACGGACAACGCGGACGAAATGGTCCGCACCCTCAGCCGAGAGGCCAACCAGGCTCGCCAGGCGCAGATCACCCAGGAAATCAGCGAGATCGTCGGCGGTGTCGAGGCGCTCTCGTCCGCAGGAAGTGAGTGACATGACTGCTACTACCACGGCAACAGGCACCGGCCGTGTCGTCCGGGTGCTCGGCCCGGTCGTGGACATCGAGTTCCCGCGGGACGCGGTGCCTGACCTGTTCAACGCCCTCAAGGTCGACATCACCGCGGAGGGCATGGCCAAGACGGTGACCCTCGAGGTCGCGCAGCACCTGGGTGACAGCGTCGTGCGCGCCATCTCCATGGCGCCCACCCAGGGCCTGGTCCGCGGCGTGGACGTCACCGACACCGGTGCTGGCATCTCCGTGCCGGTGGGCGACGAGGTCAAGGGCCACGTGTTCAACACCCTCGGCCAGTGCCTGGACACCCCCGGTCACGCGTCCGAGAACGAACTCTGGGAGATCCACCGCAAGGCGCCGGCCTTCGACCAGCTCGAGGGCAAGACGCAGATCCTGGAGACGGGTCTGAAGGTCATCGACCTGCTCACCCCGTACGTCCAGGGCGGCAAGATCGGCCTGTTCGGCGGTGCCGGTGTGGGCAAGACGGTGCTCATCAAGGAGATGATCACCCGTGTTGCCAAGAACTTCGGCGGCACCTCCGTGTTCGCCGGCGTCGGCGAGCGCACCCGCGAGGGCACGGACCTGTTCCTGGAGATGACCGAGGACGGCGTCATCAACGACACCGCCCTCGTGTTCGGCCAGATGGACGAGCCGCCGGGCACCCGCATGCGCGTGGCGCTGTCCGCGCTGACCATGGCGGAGTACTTCCGCGACGTGCAGCAGCAGGACGTGCTGCTGTTCATCGACAACATCTTCCGGTTCACCCAGGCCGGCCAGGAGGTTTCCACGCTGCTCGGCCGCATGCCGTCGGCGGTGGGCTACCAGCCGACGCTGGCCGACGAGATGGGCGAGCTGCAGGAGCGGATCACCTCCACCCGCGGCCGGTCGATCACGTCGATGCAGGCGATCTACGTGCCGGCCGACGACTACACCGACCCGGCCCCGGCGACCACTTTCGCCCACCTGGACGCGACCACGGAGCTGTCCCGGAACGTGTTCCAGAAGGGCATCTTCCCGGCGGTGGACCCGCTGACCTCGTCCTCGACGATCCTCGAGCCGAACATCGTCGGCGACGACCACTACCGGGTCGCGCAGGAGGTCATCCGGATCCTGCAGAAGTACAAGGAACTGCAGGACATCATCGCGATCCTCGGTATGGACGAGCTGTCCGAGGAGGACAAGCTCACCGTCAACCGCGCACGGCGCATCGAGCGGTTCCTCTCGCAGAACATGCTCGTGGCCGAGCAGTTCACCGGCATGCCCGGTTCGACCGTTCCGCGCTCGGAGACCATCGAGGCGTTCGACAAGATCGCCCGCGGCGACTTCGACCACTACCCGGAGCAGGCGTTCATGGGCATCGGTGGCCTGGAGGACCTCGAGAAGGCCTACGAGAAGATCACCGGCCAGTGATCCCCGGGCGGTGAGTCCGGTGGCCGCGCCGCGAGGTGCGGCCACCGGACCCGAGCGGTGCTGTCGAGCAACCGGCTCCATCCGGGAACCTCCCGTCCAGCGTGGACGGCGGGTTCCCGTGCTGTATCGACTCCCAGGTGGTCGGGTGGTCGTCCACCGTCCTGTGCGCCACCTGTCGCCCGCAGGCCACCCCGCGGCCGTCAGTCGCGGCTCGGCTAGACTGCGGGCACACACCCGACGAAGGAGACGCACGTGGCCAACATGTCCGTCCAATTGGTCGCTGTGGAGCGACGCCTCTGGGCCGGGGAAGCGACCCAGGTCGTCGCGCAGACGACCGAGGGAGAAATCGGAATCCTGCCGGGCCACGAGCCGGTGCTCGGTCAGCTGGTCGAAGGCGGGGTCGTCAAGATCACCACGTCGGAGAACGACACGGTCACCGCCGCCGTGCACGGTGGTTTCCTGTCGGTGACGTCCGAAGGTGCGAGCGTGCTCGCCGAGTCCGCGGAGCTCGCCGACGAGATCGATGTCGCGCAGGCCCGCGAGGACGTGCAGCGCGGCGACGAGGAGGCCCGAGCACGGGCTCTGGTGCGACTGCGGGCGGCTGGACACTCGGCGTAACGGGCCACCGCATGGGATCGGTGGTGGTCTGGGGCGCGGCCGTGGTCGGGCTGCTGCTCGTCCTGGTCGCGGTGCTCGTCGCGATGCTCGCGTGGCGTCGCTTGCGCACGTTGCGCGTCGGGGGTGTGGATGTCGCGCTGCGGTTGCGCAAGGACCAGCGCGGCCGCGGATGGCATCTCGGCGTGGCGCACTACCGCGGCGAGGAGTTCGCCTGGTACCGCGCGTTGAGCCTGCGCTCCGGGCCCGATCTCGTGCTGAACCGCAAGAACTTGGCGATCGACGAGCGCCGCGACCCCACGATGGCGGAGAGCTACGCGATGCCCGCGGGCGCCACCGTGCTGGACTTGGCGGGGTACTCCTCGGAGCTCGAACTCGCGATGGACAGCGGTGCGCTCACCGGATTCCTGTCGTGGTTGGAGTCGGCGCCCCCGTCGGGCCGTTCGGTTCCGTGGAGCGCGAAGTGACGGGTTGATCCGGTGCCGGGCGCGCGACGTCCGCCGGTTCCGGCCGCGTCTATTCTGGGACGTGTGCGTGTTCTTTCCGTTTCCTACGACCACGCGGATGCGCGTCGGTTGATCGCCGCGGTGCAGGAGGAGTACCTGCGGCGCTACGGCGAGCGGGACGTCTCCGCGGTCGATCCGGACGAGTTCGCGCCGCCGCACGGCGCGTTCTTCCTCGGCTACGTGGGCGGTGCGGCCGCCGCGGCGGGCGGCTGGCGTCTGCGCGCCGACCTGCCCGGTGGTACCGACCGGGACGCGGAGATCAAGCGGATGTACACCGCGCCGTGGGCGCGCGGTCGCGGACTGGCCCGCGTCATGCTGGGTGAGATCGAGCGCTCGGCCGGCCTGGCCGGCTGCAAGCGGGCCGTGCTGGAAACGGGTGTGCAGCAGCCGGAGGCCCTGGCCCTGTACGCCTCCGCCGGCTATGCACCGATCACCCCGTTCGGCGTGTACGCCGGCGATGACGAGAGTCGCTTCTTCGGCAAGGAGATCTGACCGGCGGACGAGCAGCTCGCCCGGCGGGTGGACATTTCTCGAGAAACGTCGCCGACTTTTCTCGTGAAATGTCCACCGAGCCGGCGTGCGCAGCCGTTTCCGCCTCCGTGCCGGCCCCGGGCGAGCTCCTGCGTCAGGCGTTGCCGCCGGGCCGCCACAGCACGTCGCCGTCCGGGTTGGCCAGGCGTGCCAGGATGAACAGCAGGTCGGACAGGCGGTTGAGGTACTTCGCGGGCAGTTGCGAGGTGCGCTCGGAGTCCTCGGCGACCTGGCCCCACGCGCCGCGTTCGGCCCGTCGCGCGATGACGCGGGCCTGGTGCAGCAACGCTCCGCCGGGTGTGCCGCCGGGCAGGATGAACGACTCGAGCTTGCCGAGGCGCGCGTTGAACTCGTCGCACCACTGCTCGAGCCGGTCGACGTAGTCCTGCGGCACCCGCAGCGGCGGGTACTTGGGGTTCTCCGCGATCGGCGTTGCGAGGTCGGCGCCCACGTCGAACAGGTCGTTCTGCACCGACCGCAGGACTTCGCCGATCTCCGCGGGCAGTTCCGAGGTCGCCAGTGCCACGCCGATCGCCGCGTTGGTCTCCTCCACGTCGGCGTAGGCGACCAGCCGCGGGTCGGTCTTGCTCACCTGTGAGTTGTCCGACAGCCGCGTGGTCCCGCCGTCGCCGGCGCGGGTGTAGATCTTCGTGAGGTGTACGGCCATGTCCGCCACCCTAGTGGACCGCGGCCGCGGCGTGGCCGAAAATGCCGGCTGACCACCGAGATCCGCTGCTGGGCGCGGGTACCCGCCACGGCGGGACGTGCTGCGGGGCCGTAACCTGGGTACCCGTGAGTGAACATTTCCGGGTGCACGGCGGCGCGCGGTTGGTCGGTGAGGTCGACGTCGTCGGGGCGAAGAACAGCGTGCTCAAGCTGATGGCCGCGGCGCTGCTCGCCGAGGGCACGACGACGATCACCAACTGCCCGGAGATCCTCGATGTCCCGCTGATGGCCGAGGTGCTGCGCAGCCTGGGCTGCTCGGTGGAGATCGACGGCACGACAGTGCACATCACCACTCCGTCCGAGGTGGAGCACCGCGCGACCTCCTCCGCGATGGGCAAGCTGCGGGCCTCGGTGTGCGTCCTGGGCCCGTTGGTGGCGCGCTGCCGGCGGGCGGTGGTGACGCTTCCCGGTGGCGACGCGATCGGTTCGCGGCCGCTGGACATGCACCAGAACGGCCTGCGGCAGCTGGGCGCGAGCAGCCACATCGAGCACGGCGTGGTCGTGGCCGAGGCCGAGGACCTCAGCGGGGCGCAGATCTGGCTGGATTTCCCCAGCGTCGGTGCGACGGAGAACATCCTCATGGCTGCTGCGCTGGCGGAGGGGACGACGGTCATCGACAACGCGGCGCGCGAGCCGGAGATCGTCGATCTGTGCGTGATGTTGCAGCAGATGGGCGCGAAGATCGAGGGGTCGGGGACGTCGACGCTGACGGTGTACGGGGTGCCGAAGCTGGAGGCCGTGCAGCACCGCGTCATCGGTGATCGCATCGTCGGTGCCACCTGGGCGTTCGCGGCGGCGACGACGCGCGGGGACATCACAGTGCGCGGGGTGCAGCCGCAGCACGTCAACCTCGTGCTGGAGAAGCTGCGCATCGCCGGTGCGGAGATCACCACTTCGGATGAGGAGTTCCGGGTGACGATGAACCGGCGTCCCGACGCGGTGGATTTCGTGACGCTGCCGTTCCCGGGTTTCCCGACGGATCTGCAACCGATGGCGCTGGCGCTGTCGGCCGTGGCCGACGGGACGTCGATGATCACGGAGAACCTGTTCGAGTCGCGGTTCCGGTTCATCGAGGAACTGGTGCGGATGGGGGCCGATGCGCGCACCGATGGCCACCACGCGGTGGTGCGCGGTCAGCAGCGCTTGTCCAGCGCGCCGGTGTGGGCCACGGACATCCGGGCCGGTGTGGGGCTGGTCCTGGCGGGGTTGTGCGCCGACGGCGTCACCGAGGTGTGGGACGTGTTCCACATCGACCGCGGGTATCCGGACTTCGTGCGGAATCTCGGCCAGCTCGGCGCCGCCATCGAACGTGTCGGCGAGAACGGCTGACTTCTGATGCACCCACGATGGCGTGGGGATCGTTCGTACTCCGTTCGTGTGGGGACAACTCACAATTTTCATGAAAATTGTGCTCACTGGAACAGGTCCAGATTGGGCGCGGCCCGGTTGTCCGTCAGCCTTTGACGGCGCCGCTGGTGAGGCCGGAGACGACGAAGCGACGGAAGACGAGCACGAGCACGGCCACCGGCAGGGTCGCCGAGACGGCGCCGGCGAAGATCGTTCCGTAGGGGACTTCGAAGGACGTGCCGAACAGCGAGATGCCGACGGGGATCGTGCGGTAGGCGTCCTGCGCGTTGAGCGTGAGCGCCATGAGGAACTCGGTCCAGGTCGCGGTGAAGGTGAAGATGCCGGCGGTGAGGATGCCCGGCCGAACCACCGGCAGGATGATCTGCAGCACCGTGCGCACGGGACCGGCACCGTCGACGACGGCGGCGTCCTCCAGCGCGCTGGGCACCGACAGCATGTAGTTGCGCATGATCCAGATGGCCAGCGGCAGGTTGAACGCCACGTACGGGATGATCAGCCCCAGGTGCGAGTTGAGCAGCCCGAGCTGGCGTTCGGCCAGGTACAGCGGCGTGATCACCGCTACCGGCGGGAACACCGAGATCATCAGCAGCACCATGAGCAGCGGGCTGCGCCCGCGCATGGGCAGGCGCGCGAGGGCGTAGCCGGCGAAGAGGGCGAGGGCGAGCACGACCGCGGTCGAGCTCAGCGAGACGATGACGCTGTTGGTCACGTAGGTGCCGAAGTTGTCGGTGCCGAAGGCGCGTTCGTAGTGTTCGCCGGTGATCTTCGTCGGCCACGGTGTGGGCGGGCTCGCGCCGATCTCGCCCAGCGGTTTCAGCGAGCTGACCACCATCCAGTACAGCGGCGCCGCCGTGATGACGAACATGAGCGCGGCGCCGATGTTGACGAGGTTGAACACGCGGCGCAGGGGGCGTTTCCGCGCGCCCCGCCGCGTCACCCGTTGCCGGGGTTCCTGCTTGCCGGAGACCTGTGTGCGGGTCAAGCCGTGTCCTCCTTGCCGACTTGGGCGCGGAACGCGCGCAGGAACAGCAGGCAGGCGCCGATCACCAGCAGCGCGGTCGTGGTGGCGATGGCCGCCCCCGTCCCGATCCGCAGGTTCTGGAACAGCGTCTGGTAGGTGAGGATCGCCAGCGACTGGGTCGCGGTGCCGGGTCCGCCTTCGGTGAGCACGAACGGCAGGTCGAACACGCCGAAGGCCTGCAGGATGCGGAACAGCACGGCCACGGCGAGCGTCGGCCGCAGCTGCGGCAGCGTGACCTGCCAGAACGTCGTCCACGCACCGGCGCCGTCGACCTCGGCGGACTCGTACAGCTCGCGGGGCAGCATCATCAGCCCGGCCAGCGCGATGACGGCCACGAACGGCGTGGTCTTCCAGATGTCGGCGACCATCATGCCCGCGATCGCCGGGGCCGGTTCGCCGAGGATGAGCGGGGTCGTGCCGGTGAGGCTCCGCCACAGCCAGGTGGCCGCGCCGTAGGTCGCGTCGTAGATGTAGCCCCACAGCTCCGCCGAGATGACCGTGATCATCGACCACGGGATGAGCAGGAAGGCGATGAACCAGCCGCGCGCCGCGCCGAGCCGTTCCAGCACGAGGGCGGCCAGGACGCCGAGCACGAGTTCGGCGAAGACGGTCACGACGGTGTAGCCGATGGTGAAGGCCACCGAGTAGTACCACTCGCCCGAGCGCAGCAGGGCGGCGTAGTTGTCCCAGGTGAAGCCGTCCAGCCGGAATCCGTCGTAGGTCATCTGCACGTCGGTGAAGCTGAGCACCACCGAGAACGCGATGGGGAACAGCGTCACGGCCGCGATGACGACCAGCGCGGGCGAGGTGTACATCCAGCCGAGCCGGGCGAGGTGGCGTTCGCGCGATCGCCGCGGCGCGCCCCGCCGGGACGGCTGTTCGGGCGTGCTCCGCTGCGCTCCGGTGGGCGTGTGCGTTGCGGTGGTCACAGCGCCACCCCCGCCAGTGCCGAGTTGATCTCGGCGGCGACGTCCCGGGTCAGCCCGCCGGGGCCGCGCGAGCCGATGACGAGCGCGTTGAACGCGGTGCGGACGGCGTCGGAGATCTGCGGGTAGTAGGGCGTGCGCGTGGGACGCGGGTGCAGGTTGAGCTGCGAGGCGACGCGGAAGATGGGCAGGTCGTCGCGCTGCAGCCGCGGGTGCGCGAGCGCGGTCTCCGAGGCGGGCACGTGGGCCGAGCGCGTGCACAGCAGCAGTTGCGCGGGGACCTCGGACAGCCAGCGCGCGAACTGCACGGCCGCGCCGAGGTTGCGGGTGTGCGGGTTGATGTAGTTGTGCCAACCGCCCACTGTGGACACGTTCGCGGTGCGGGTGCCCGCGAACGTGGGGCGCGGGGCCACGCCGGTCCTGCCGGCCACCGCGGACTCCCCCGGGCTCGCGATCGTCGTCCACAGCGAGTCCCAGTTGCGCAGGAAGGCGGCCTGGCCGGAGCTGTAGGCGGTGACGGACTCCTGCTCGCTGTAGGTGCCGACCGCGCGCGGGGACACACCGGTGCGCATCATCTCGTCGATGAACTCCGCGGTGCGGCGCCCGGCCGGGCCGTCGATCGCCGCGGCGCCGTAGTCCGCGGTGACGAAGCCGCCGTCGGCGTCGCTGAGGAACTCGGAGATGTTGGCGGTGATGGTTTCCGAGGGCGCGCCCTGCCACAGGAACCCGTAGCGCACGTCGCCGGCGTCGATGAGCCTGCTCGCCGTGCGGGAGAGCTCCTCCCAGGTGCGCGGAACCGGCAGGTCGTGCTTGGCCAGCAGGTCGCTGCGGTAGTACAGGAACGACTCGGCGAGGTAGAACGGGAACGCCCAGCGCCGCCCGTCGTAGGTCAGCGAGGTGACCACGGGGGCGGCGAAGTCCTGCCAGAACTCGGTCGGCACCAGTTCGTCCAGCGGCATGGCCAGTGCGTTCTCCCCGAACTGGGCCGGCCAGGCGCAGTCGCCGAGGTAGACGTCGGGCAGTTCGGAGCCGGCGGCGATCTGCGTGGCGAAGGTCGAACGCTGGGTGTCCGAAGTGGGCGGTGTTTTGGTGATGCGCACCGTGACGTTGGGGTGCGCGGCCTGGAACGCTTCGACGAGCGCGGGGCGCAGGTCGCTGCCGTCGCGGCCGTCGATCGGGGCGGCGGCCCACTGGATCGTCACGGGCCCGCGGGGCGGGGCGGGGTCTTTGCCGGCGAGGGGATCGCTGTCGGCCCGGGCGCAGCCGGCGAGTCCTGCTGCGCCGAGCGCGCCGGCCAGCAGCTTCCGGCGGGATAGCGGCATGTGCGGCCTCCTCAGTGACACCGCGGTGCTCCGGTGGCGCGCCCACTGCGGGGTGTTCCACGTCACCGCACGGATGAAAACGCTTGCATTGATCTGCTGGGTCGTCAATCCCCGTGCTCGCAGCAGAACTCGTGCCGTGCTGCTGCGGTGCTTCTGACGTGCTGGTTCCTCTGCTGCCGTGCTGCTGTCGTGCTGCGAAGTGGCACGTCACCCGTGTGGAAGCGTTGCCAATCGTGCAGCGCCTCCGTAGGGTTGCCGACCATGACTGGGCAGCACCCCCGGATGAGCGATGTGGCCGCACGTGCCGGCGTCTCCCTGTCGACCGTCTCCCGAGCTCTGCGCGAGGCACCCGGCGTCGCGCAGGAAGTGCGCGACCGGGTGCGGCAGGCGGCGAGCGATCTGTCCTATGTGGTCTCCCGGGACGCCTCGGCGCTCGTGACCGGCGCGACCGGCAGGATCGCGGTGCTCGTGCCGTTCCTGCAGCCGTGGTTCTTCGGCGTCGCGCTGTCCGGAGTGGCCAACCGCCTGCGCGCAGCGGAGCGGGACATGCTGACCTACGAGGTCGGCGACCGGCGGGCGGCCCGCGACGTGCTGGCCGAGCTGCCGCTGAAGCGCAACGTGGACGCGGTGATCGCGCTCGCCCTCGATCTCGGCGACGAGGAGATCGCCGTGCTCGACGAGATCGGCGTGCCCGTGGTGTTCGCCAGCCAACGCGTGCCCGGCAGGCCGAGCGTGTTCGTGGACAACGCCGCGGCGACGGCGGCCGCCACCCGGCAGTTGATCAACCTCGGCCACACCCGGATCGGGTTCGTCCAGCCCTCCGACAGCACGGGGTTCAGCTGGAACTCGCGCACCCGCGCGCAGGGCTTCCAGCACGCCATGGCCGAGGCCGGGCTCACCGTGCCGGGCGAAGCAGTCGTGCGCACCGAGTCCGGCCCCCGCGGCGGGTCGGACGCGGCCGCCGAGTTCCTCTCCCGGCCGGACCCGCCCACCGCGGTGGTGGCCGAATCCGACGACGTCGCCTTCGGCGTGCTGCGCACGGCCTGGCGCAGCGGCGTGGCGGTGCCCGGTGCGCTGTCCGTGATCGGCTTCGACAACCACGACACGGCCGAGCTGCTCGGTCTGACCACAGTGGAACAACCGGTGTCCGAACTGGGCGCCCGAGCGGCCGAACTCGCCGTGCAGGCAACCGCAGAAACGGACGTGACCACCCACGCCGAACTGCCCACCCGCCTCGTCGTCCGCGATTCCGCGGCACGACCGAGAACGACCGGACGACTGGTCGACGCACCCGAGGATGAGGGGAAAGCATGAGCACCTGGTGGCGCAACGCCGTGATCTACCAGATCTACCCGCGCAGCTTCGCCGACACCGACGGCGACGGGATCGGCAACATCAGCGGCATCACGAGCAGGATGGACCACCTGGCGCGGCTGGGCGTCGACGCCGTGTGGCTCTCGCCCTGCTTCCCGTCACCGTGGATCGACGGCGGCTACGACGTGGCCGACTACCGCGACATCGACCCGGTGCTCGGCAGCCTCGAGGACTTCGACGAGATGGTGGCCGCGGCCCACGCGCGCGGTTTGCGCGTGCTGCTCGACATTGTGCCGAACCACACCTCCAGCGAACACCCGTGGTTCCGGCAGGCCCTCGACTCGGAACCGGGATCGCCGGCCCGCGAGCGCTACGTCTTCCGCGAGGGCCGCGGGCCGGGCGGTGCGCAGCCGCCGACGAACTGGCTCTCCCGCTTCGGCGGTCCCGCGTGGACGCGCCTGCCCGACGGGCAGTGGTACCTGCACCTGTTCGATCCGCAGCAGCCGGACCTGAACTGGCAGCATCCGCAGGTGCGCGCGGAATTCCGCGACATCCTGCGGTTCTGGGGCGCACGCGGGGTGGACGGGTTCCGCATCGACGTGGCGCACGGCCTGGTCAAGGATCTCGCCGAGCCGCTGCGGAACACCGACAACGACCACGCCGACAGCAAGATGGCCGAGTTCGAGGTGAACCCGGACCACCCGTTCCTCGACCGCCCCGGGGTGCACGAGGTGTACCGGGAGTGGAACGCGGTGTTCCACGAGTTCGACCCGCCGCTGTTCGCCGTGGCCGAGGCGTGGGTGCCGAACGCCAGCCGCGTGCTCTACACCCGCCCCGGCGAGCTGCAGCAGGCGTTCAACTTCGAATTCCTGCAGGTGCGGTGGGACGCCGCGCGGTACCGCGAGGTGATCGACTCCTCGCTGGAGGCCGCGGCCGAGGCGGGGACCGTGCCCACGTGGGTGCTGTCCAACCACGACGTGGTGCGCCATCCCTCGGTGTTCGGCTTGCCCGAGGGCACCGACCTGCGCGCCTGGCTCCTCTCGGACGGCACCGCGCCGCCGGCGGACCTGGAGCTCGGCACCCGGCGGGCGCGGGCGGCGCTGCTGCTGGAACTGGCCCTGCCCGGATCGGCCTACGTCTACCAGGGCGAGGAGCTCGGCCTGCCCGAGGTCGCCGACCTGCCCGCGGACGCGCTGCAGGACCCGCGGTGGGCGGGTTCCGGCGGCACGGACAAGGGCCGGGACGGCTGCCGGGTTCCGCTGCCGTGGACGCGCAGCGGTGTCTCCGCCGGGTTCAGCAGTGCTGCGGGTTGGCTGCCGCAGCCGGAGTGGTGGGCCGAGTACTCCGCGGAGGCCCAGGAGGGCGTCCCGGAGGGGATGCTCGAGTTCTACCGCGCCGCGCTGCGGTTGCGCCGCGAGTTCGCCGACGACGAGCGGTTCGCCTGGGACGACAAGCACAACACGGGCGAGGTGCTGGCCTTCCGCCGCGGCGATGACGTGCTCGTGCTGGTCAACACCGGTTCGACCGAGGTGTCGTTGCCCGCGGGGGAGGTGCTGCTGTCCAGCAGCGGCCTGCCGATGCGCGTGGACGAGGGGGAGCCGCTGCCCGCCGACGCCGCCGTGTGGCTGCGCACCGGATAACAGGACCTCGTCGAGTCGTTCTGCCCGACGTCACCAGCTTGCAACCGGCCGCGCGCGGTCGCTTCCGGCGGCGTCGCGGACTGCTCGCCAGCACCGAGATCACCCGCCTCGAAGGCCGGCTCCGCGTCCACCTCGGCCTGTGGAGCCGGATCACTCGGAACGCAGGAAGTCGTCGTGGTTGAGCGCCGAGCGGCGGTACCCGTACAAGGCGTACACCGCCAGCCCCACGACCATCCAGATCAGGAAGGTGTACCAGGTGACCGGCTGCAACCCCGTGATCAGGTAGACGCACAGCGCGAGGCCGAACAGCGGGATGACCGGCATCAGCGGGGTGCGGAACCCGCGCGGCAGGTCCGGGCGCGTGCGGTGCAGCACGATCACGCCGATGTTGACGAGGCTGAAGGCGACCAGCGTGCCGATGCTGGTCGCCTCGGCGAGCTGGTTCAACGGGACGACCGCGGCGAGCACCGCCACGACCACGCCGACCAGGGCGATGTTCCGCCCCGGCACGGAGCGTTGGTTGATCCGGGAGAACATCTTCGGCATGAGGCCGTCGCGGGACATCGACACGAGGATGCGGGTCTGCCCGTAGAGCACGGTCAGCACCACCGAGGCGATCGCGATGACCGCGCCGAGCGCCAGCACCACCGAGGCCCACGTCTGGCCGGTGACCAGGCGCAGCGCCACCGAGAGCGAGGCCTCCGACTCGCCCAGCGTGTCGGCGCCGACCGCGCCGACGGCGGTGAAGGCCACCGCCACGTACACCAGGGTGATGATCGCCAGCGACAGGATGATCGCGCGCGGCAGGTCGCGCCGCGGGTTCTTCGCCTCCTCGCCGGCGGTGGAGGCGGCGTCGAACCCGATGAACGAGAAGAACACCGCCGAGGCGCCCGCGGAGATCCCGGCGAAGCCCGCGGGGGCGAACGGCTCCATGTTGCCGGACCGGAAGCCGGTGGCGGCGACGATGACGAAGAAGACGAGCACCGCGATCTTCAGCACCGTGGTGACCGTGGCCGCGCGGGCGCTCTCCCGCACACCCATGAGCAGCACGCCCATGGCCAGCAGCACCACGAACGCGGCCGGAACGTTGACCACACCGCCTTCGCCGGGCGGAGCGGCCAGTGCCGCGGGCAGTGTCACGCCCAGGGTTCCGGCGAAGAACTCGTTGAGGTAACCGCCCCAGCCGACGGCCACCGCCGCGACCGACACGCCGTACTCGAGCAGCAGGCACCAGCCGCAGATCCAGGCGATGAGCTCGCCGAGCGTGGCATAGGTGTACGAGTAGGCGGAGCCGGAGACGGGGACGCTGCCGGCGAGTTCGGCGTAGGACAGCGCGGAGCACAGCGCTGCCAGCCCGGCGAGCACGAACGACAGCACGACGGCCGGGCCGGCCGCGGGCGCGGCTTCGGCCAGCACGACGAAGATGCCGGTGCCGAGCGTGGCACCGACGGACAGGGCCACGAGCGGCACGAGGCCGAGGGAGCGTCGCAGACGCGTGTGCGCCCCCTCGTCGTCCATCTGCTCAGCAGGTTTGACGCGGAGCAAAGTTCGGGCGGTTGACACGAGTGCCTACCGTAGCTCCCCGTGTCGATCACTCGGCGTGCTGGTCGCGCGGCGTTGCCACGCGGGAGTAGCTACGGGCCACGCGGGAGTGCTACGGGCCGCGCGGTCGTGCGTCAGTCGGACGGGTGGCCGTTCGGAACCGCTGCCCGGGACGGCCGCCCGGGGTGCCCGGAGGGTGATCCACGCGCCGTACCCTGTGTCGCGTGCGACTCGTCATTGCCCGCTGCCAGGTGGACTACATCGGTCGGCTCACCGCGCACCTCCCGATGGCGCAGCGGTTGCTGCTGATCAAAGCGGACGGCTCGGTGTCGGTGCACTCCGACGACCGCGCCTACAAGCCGTTGAACTGGATGAGCCCGCCGTGCTGGCTGATCGAGGACCCGGGGTTGTGGACGGTGCAGAACAAGTCCGGGGAGAAGCTGGTGATCACCGTCGACGAGGTCGTGCACGACTCGCACCACGAGCTGGGGGCGGAACCGGGGCTGGTCAAGGACGGTGTGGAGGCGCACCTGCAGGAGCTGCTCGCCGAGCACGTCACCACTTTCGGCGACGGCTGGTCGCTCGTGCGGCGCGAGTACCCCACCGCCATCGGCCCGGTGGACCTGATGTGCCGGGACGCCGAGGGCAACAGCGTCGCGGTGGAGGTCAAGCGCCGCGGCGAGATCGACGGTGTCGAGCAGTTGACGCGCTACCTCGAACTGCTCAACCGCGACCACCTGCTCGCGCCGGTGAAGGGGATCTTCGCCGCGCAGCAGATCCGGCCGCAGGCCCGCACGCTCGCCGAGGACCGCGGCATCCGCTGCGTCGTGCTGGACTACGAGCAGCTGCGCGGGATCGAACCGGACGAGTTCCGGCTGTTCTGAGCGGACTCGTCGTTGTCGAACTGCCCTGCACGACGGTTGAGTTCGATCCCGCGCAGCTGCGGTTGTCCGGCGCCGAGCGCGAGCAGACGGTGCAGCGCTTGAACACGGCCCTTTCCCGTTCAACGAATTGGTATCGGTCGGCAGCGGCTTCGCTCGCCGTGCGGTACTGTGCGCTCGCTTCGCACCTGTGGTGAGTGTCGTTTGGATTTGTTGAATCTGGAGGTGGGGTGGCGTGCACGTGCTGGCCCAGGAGCAGCTGCGGCTCGACGCGAGCGCGGTGGACTACGTACTGCTCGCGCTCTACTTCGCGTTCGTGGTGGGGATCGGATACCTGGCGCGCCGGTCGGTGTCCACGAGCCTGGACTTCTTCCTGTCCGGACGTTCCCTGCCGGCCTGGGTGACCGGGCTGGCCTTCATCGCGGCGAACCTCGGTGCGATCGAGATCATCGGCATGTCGGCCAACGGCGCCGAGTACGGCATGCCGACCATGCACTACTTCTGGGTCGGCGCGGTGCCCGCGATGCTGTTCCTCGGCATCGTGATGATGCCGTTCTACTACGGATCGAAGGTCCGCAGCGTCCCCGAGTTCATGCTGCGCCGCTTCGGCAGGGCTGCGCACCTGGTCAACGGCATCAGCTTCGCCCTGGCGCAGCTGCTCATCGCCGGCATCAACCTGTTCCTGCTGGCCAGCATCGTCAACGTGCTGCTCGGCTGGCCGCTGTGGCTGTCCATCATGTTCGCGGCGGCGATCGTGCTCAGCTACACCGCGATGGGCGGGTTGTCCGCCGCGATCTACAACGAGGTGCTGCAGTTCTTCGTGATCGTGGCCGCACTGCTGCCGCTGACCCTCGCCGGGCTGAACAAGGTCGGCGGCTGGCAGGGGCTGGTCGAGAAGGTCTCCGCGGGCCCCGGTGGCTCCGCGCAGCTGTCGGCCTGGCCGGCCAACGAGCTCACCGGTTTCGGCAGCAACTTCCTCAGCGTGCTCGGCGTCGTGTTCGGCCTCGGCTTCGTGCTCGCCTTCGGCTACTGGACGACGAACTTCGTCGAGGTGCAGCGGGCGATGGCCTCCAAGAGCATGTCGGCGGCCCAGCGCACGCCGATCATCGGTGCCTTTCCCAAGCTGCTCATCCCGTTCATCGTCATCATCCCGGGCATGATCGCCGGTGTGGCGGTGCAGGAGCTCGCCGCGTTCAAGGCCACCGGTGAGGGCGACGTCGACTACAACGACGCGCTGCTGCTGCTCATGCGCGACCTGCTGCCCAACGGCATGCTCGGCATCGCCCTGGCCGGACTGCTGGCTTCGTTCATGGCGGGCATGGCGGCGAACCTCAGCTCGTTCAACACCGTGTTCACCTACGACATCTGGCAGGCCTACATCGTCCGCGACCGGCCGGACGACTACTACCTGCGGATGGGCCGGTGGGTGACCGTCGGCGCGACGCTCGCCGCGGTCGGGTCGGCGTTCATCGCCGCCGGCTACGAGAACCTGATGGACTACCTGCAGCAGCTGTTCTCGTTCTTCAACGCGCCGCTGTTCGCCACGTTCATCCTCGGCATGTTCTGGAAGCGGATGACGCCCACCGCCGGGTGGCTGGGCCTGGTGCTGGGCACGGTCTCGGCGGTGGCGGTGTTCGGCCTCGCCGAGACCGGCGTGCTCGATCTGCCCGGTCAGGGCGCGAGCTTCGTCGGCGCCGGCACGGCGTTCGTCGTCGACGTGGTCGTCAGCATCGCCGTCAGCACGGTGACCCGGCCGAAGCCCGAGGCGGAGCTGGTCGGCCTGGTGTACTCGTTGACCGACCGCAGGTCGTTGCGCGCGAGCACCACGGGGGAGGACGCGGGCTGGTACCGCCGGCCGGGCCTGCTCGCGGGCATCGCCCTGGTCCTCGTGATCGTGTTGAACATCGTCTTCGGCTGAGTCCCGAGCGGCGACCGGCCCGCCGCGCTCGGGACTCGGCCGCCCTGTCCCAGCTGCCATGTTCCAGTTGTCATCGAACGGAGGTGATCGGTGTGGCGAGCGGAACCGAACGGCGCACCGGCCGGGGGAGCACCGCTGGTGCCTTCGACGTGCGCACCGTGATCGCGCTGCTGTTCGCCATCTACGGCGTCGTCCTGGTCGTGATGGGGCTCGTCGGCACGACGGAGGAGGAGATCATGCGGGCCGACGGGTTCAACCTGAACCTGTGGTCCGGGGCCGGCATGCTCGTCTTCGCCGTGCTCATGCAGGGGTGGGCCTGGTGGCGCCCGATCGTCGTGCACGAGGAGGACGGCGAGTAGCGGGCAGCAGGAGAACCCGCAGCGGGGCCGGTTGCGATGCGGCCCCTTCGGCGCTGCCGCGCCGAACCATCGCGGGGCGGCGGACGGCGTCCGTGCGGCGCCCCGCCCGATTACCGTGCGGTAATCGGTTGGAACACCGCCGTTCGGGCGAGTCGCATCGCACCACCCGTGCGTTCAAGCGCTGTTGGCCTGCGGTCCCGTTGCGGGCAAGGATTCCGTAGGCTGCACGATTAACGACGAGCGACGTGGCAGGTGGGAGGCCCGGCATGACCCAGACCGTCGGCATCGCAGGTGACCGTTCCGCGGCAGCCGAACCCGAGAAATTCGACTCCCTGGACCCGCGCACCGGCGAGGTCGTCGGCCGGCATCCGGTGCACGACGCGGCCGCGGTCGGCGACACCGTGCGCGCGGCGCGCGAGGCGCAGCAGTGGTGGGCCGAGCTCGGATTCGGCGAGCGGAAACGACGCCTCGACAAGTGGCGCAGGATCCTGGTCAAACGCCTCGACGAGCTGGCCGGTCTGATCTGCGCGGAGACCGGCAAACCGCTCGACGACGCCCGGCTCGAACTGGTCCTCGTCATCGACCACCTGCACTGGGCGGCGGCCAACGCGGAGAAGACGCTGCGCCGCCGGAAGGTCCCCTCCGGCGTGCTCATGGCGAACCACGCCGCCAGCGTCGAGTACCTGCCCTACGGCGTCATCGGCGTGATCGGCCCGTGGAACTACCCGGCCTTCACCCCGATGGGTTCGATCGCCTACGCCCTCGCGGCCGGTAACGCGGTCGTGTTCAAACCCAGCGAGCTCACCCCCGCCGTCGGGGAGTGGCTGGCCGGCACCTTCGCCGAAGTCGTCCCGGAACGGCCCGTGTTCTCCGTGGTCACCGGTTTCGGCGCGACCGGTGCGGCGCTGTCCGAATCCGAGGTGGACAAGGTCGCCTTCACCGGATCCACGGAGACCGGCAAGCGCGTCATGGCCTCCTGCGCGAAGAACCTCACACCGGTGCTCGTGGAATGCGGCGGCAAGGACGCGCTCATCGTCGACTCCGACGCCGACGTCCAAGCCGCCGCCGAAGCCGCCGTGTGGGGCGCGATGTCGAACGCGGGGCAGACGTGCATCGGCGTCGAACGCGTCTACGTCGTCGACTCCGCGGCCGAGCGCTTCCTCGACGCGGTCGGCGCGCGCGCCGCGAAGCTGCGCCCCGGTGCGGAACCGAACGCCAGCCTCGGCCCGATCACCATGCCCGACCAGGTCCCGGTGATCCGCGGGCACATCGACGACGCGCTGCAGCAGGGCGGGCGCGCGCTCGTCGGCGGCTCCGACTCGGTGCGTCCGCCGTTCGTGGAACCGGTCGTGCTCACCGACGTCCCCGCGGACTCCTCGGCGGTCACGGAGGAAACCTTCGGTCCGGCCATCGTCGTGCAGCGGGTCGGCGACGCCGACGAGGCGGTGCGCCTGGCCAACGGCACCCGCTACGGTCTCGGCGCCACCGTGTACTCCAAGTCCCGCGGCGCGGAGCTGGCGCGGCGGCTGCGCAGCGGCATGGTGGCGGTCAACTCGGTGATCTCCTTCGCCGCGGTGCCCTCCCTGCCGTTCGGCGGTGTCGGCGACTCGGGCTTCGGCCGCATCCACGGCGCCGACGGGCTGCGCGAGTTCACCCGCGCCCAGTCGGTCACCCGCATGAAGTTCCGCATCCCGCTGAACCCGATGAGCTTCGGCCGACCCAAGGGCACCGTGCGGAGCCTCGTGCGGCTCATCCGCCTGCTGCGGAGGTAGCGGGGCGGCGCGCGAGGCGGTGGGCACCTGGCAGGATGGTGGGAGTGTGACGGCGCGCACCCGGGTCGGCGGCAGCTGCCCCCCCGGACGCGCCGCCCGCTGCGAGCGTTCCCGCCCGGTGAGGAGACCATCGCTTGAAGAAGATCGTGGACGCCTCGTCGACCCTCGTCGAGGACGCGCTGCGGGGCATGGCCGCGGCCTGGCCGGACCGGCTGCGCCTGTGCACCGACCCGGCGGTGCTCGTGCGCACCGACGCGCCGGTGTCCGGCAAGGTCGCCGTGATCTCCGGCGGCGGCTCCGGTCACGAGCCGCTGCACGGCGGGTTCGTCGGGCCCGGCATGCTCGACGCGGCCGTGCCCGGTGCGGTGTTCACCTCGCCCACGCCGGACGCGGTCCAGCAGGCGGTGGCCGAAACCCGCGCCGGGGCGGGTGCGCTCATGCTGGTGAAGAACTACACCGGCGACGTGCTCAACTTCGAAACCGCGGCGGAACTGGCGGGCGTGGACGACGTCGCGGTGCGCAGCGTGATCGTCGACGACGACGTCGCGGTGCAGGACTCGACGAACACCGCGGGGCGGCGCGGCGTGGGCGGCACGCTCATGGTCGAGAAGATCGCCGGTGCGGCCGCGGAACGCGGGTCGGGGCTGGACGAGTGCGCGCGGATCGCGCAGCGGGTCGTCGACGGCGTCCGCTCCATGGGCGTGGCGCTGACCGCGCCGACCGTGCCGCACGCGGGGGAGCCGAGCTTCGAGCTCGGTGCCGACGAGATGGAGATCGGCATCGGTATCCACGGCGAGCCGGGTCGGGAGCGCGTGCCGCTGGCGCCGGCTTCGGACCTCGTGCGGCGGTTGCTCGACCCGATCCTGGCGGACCTGCCGTTCGGCGAGGGTGACGAGGTCGCGCTGCTGACCAACTCGATGGGCGGCACACCGCAGCTGGAGCTCTACGCCGCGCACGGGATCGCCGAGCGGCTGCTGGCCGAACGCGGGATCACGGTTGCGCGGCGGCTGGTCGGGGCGTACGTGACCAGCTTGGAGATGCAGGGGATGAGCCTGTCGCTGCTGCGGCTCGACGACGAGCTCCGCGGGCTGTGGGACGCGCCGGTGGACACCCCCGCGCTGCGGTGGTGAGTTCGGAAGGTGGAAACGATGGGTTGTTCGGCCCGTGACGTTGCCGCTGTGCTGCACGCGGCTGCCACGGCGATGAGCGAGCACCGCGAGGAGCTGGTCGAGCTCGATCGGCACATCGGCGATGCCGACCACGGTGAGAACCTCGACCGCGGGTTCCGCGCGGTCGTGTCCAAACTGGATACGAGTTCGTGGCAGACACCTGCCGACGTGCTGAAGCTCGGCGCCACCGTGCTGATCTCCACCGTCGGCGGTGCCTCCGGCCCGCTGTACGGCACCGCGCTGCTGCGCGCGTCCACCTCCGCCGGCGAGGACGAGCAGCTCGACGCGCGCGGCGTCGTCGCGGCGCTGCAGGCCGCCGTCGACGGCGTCGTCGCCCGCGGCAAGGCCGAGGTCGAGGACAAGACGATGATCGACGCGCTCACTCCCGCGGCCCGCGCGGCCCGGGAGGCCGCCGACCTCGGCTCCGAGGTCGCCGACGTGCTCGCCACCGCTGCGGAGGCGGCGCAGCTCGGCGCCGACCGCACCGAACCCATGGTCGCCCGCAAGGGCCGCGCCTCCTACCTCGGCGACCGCAGCGCCGGCCACGTCGACCCGGGGGCGCGCTCCACCGCGCTGCTGCTGCACGCGATGGCCGAAACAGCGAGGAAGCGCTCATGACCGTCGGACTGGTGATCGTTTCGCACAGTGACCGCCTGGCGCGCGGCGTCGTCGAACTGGCCGGGCAGATGGCCCCGGACGTGGCCGTCGGCCCGACGGGCGGCGGGTCCGACGGCAACCTCGGCACCGACTTCGAGGCGGTGAACACCGCCGTCGACCAGGTCGACGACGGGGCCGGAGCCGTGCTGCTGTACGACCTGGGCAGCGCGCGCATGGTGGCAGAGCTGGTCGTGGAGACCCGCGAACCCCGGGCCGTGCTCGTCGACGCCCCGGTGGTGGAAGGGGCCGTGGCCGCGGCCGTGTCCGCTCAGGGCGGGTCCGCGCTGGCCGAGGTGGCGCAGGCGGCCCGTTCCGCCGCGCACGAGCGGGCCGACGAGTCCGCCACCACCGCCACCACCGCGTCAGCCGTTTCCCCGCCGCAGGCCGCTGCGGAACAGCCGCTGGAACGCGACCTCGCACTGCGCAACGAGGTGGGGCTGCACGCGCGCCCGGCCGCGCTGCTGGCCCGCTGCCTCGCCGGACTGCAGGCCGAAGTGCACGTCGCGCTGGGCCAGCAGCAGGCCAACGCGGGCAGTGTGCTGGAGGTCATGGGACTGGGTGCGCGGAAGGGCGACACGGTGCGGCTGCGCGGCGAGGGGCCCGATGCGCAACTGGCCCTCGACCGCATCGCGGAGCTCGCCGAACGAGACTTCGACGAATGAACCACCGGCCGCGGAGCCGGGCCCGGCCGCGGCCCGATACCGTGGTGGACGTGCCACGTCGCAACCGAGTGCGCCGCCCGCGCGGAAGCGGCCCGCCCGAACGCCCCCTCGGCGGGGTCGGCGCGTCCCGGGTGGAAAGCGGCCCGGACGGCGACTGGGTGGTGCGCACCGTGCCGGCCGCGCAGGCGGTGAAGGAGTACCGCTGCCCCGGCTGCGACCACGAGATCCGAGCGGGCGTGGCGCACGTCGTGGCCTGGCCCGAAGCGGAGTTCGGCGGGGCGGAGGTGCGCCGCCACTGGCACACCGGTTGCTGGCACCGTGGCGGCCGGTCGCGGCGCCGCTGAGCGCACGTATTGCGCTGAGCACACGTGTCGCGCGGGGCGCCGTGTCGCGCGGGGCACGCCGGCGAGGACCGCACCCCCGCGCCGGTACCGCGTCGTGGCAGGATCGACCGCGATGAGCACCGAGGAGGAAGCCCCGCCGGGCACGCGGATCGGGCCGAACACGATGCTGCCCGCGCGGCGGCGGTCGATCACCCTGCACACGGCGGATGAGCTCCGGTTGATCGGCGAGCTGGCGCTGCCCGAGTCCCGCCCGCCGCGGGCGAGCCTGGTGTGCCTGCACCCGCTGCCGACGCACGGCGGCATGATGGACTCGCACATCTTCCGCAAGGCCGCGTTCCGGCTGCCGGCCCTGGCCGACGTGGCCGTGCTGCGGTTCAACACCCGCGGCACCGCGAGCGAAGCCGGCCGCAGCGAGGGCGCCTTCGACGGCGGCGACGGGGAGAAGTTCGACGTGGCCGCGGCGCTGGAGTACGCGGAGTTCGAAGAGCTGCCGAACGTGTGGCTCCTCGGCTGGTCCTTCGGCACCGACCTGACGCTGGTGCACGGCCTCGACCCGCTCGTGCAGGGCGCGGTGCTGCTGTCCCCACCGCTGCGCTGGAGCACCGAGGAGCACCTGCGCGCCTGGGCCGGATCCGGCAAACCGGTGCACGCGTTCGTCCCCGAGCACGACGACTACCTGCAGCCGGAACAGGCCCGCCGCCGGTTCGCCGCGCTCCCGCAGGCCGAGGTCGTCGGCTTCGACGGCACGAAGCACCTGTGGGTGGGCAAGGCGGACTCCGCGCTGGACGCGATCGTCGGCACGGTCGCACCGGAGGTGCCGACGCCGCTGCCGCGCTCGTGGGACGGGCCGTCCGAAGAGCGCCAGGTGACGATCGTGGGTTCCTGACCGCGGCAACTGCTGGGCGGGCCGGAAATGCGCAGATGGGTGCTGCACGTGGACATGGACGCGTTCTTCGCGGCCGTGGAGCAGCTGACCCGCCCCACGTTGCGCGGGCGCCCCGTGCTCGTCGGCGGGGTCGGTCCGCGCGGCACGGTCGCCGGCGCCAGCTACGAGTCGCGCGAGTTCGGCGCCGCCTCGGCCATGCCGATGGCCGAGGCGCGGCGGCGCTGCCCGACGGCCGTGGTGCTGCCGCCCCGGTTCCGCGTGTACCAGGTGGTGAGCAGGCGGGTGCTCAGCCAGGTGCGCGCGGTCGGCGACCTCGTCGAACAGGTCTCCGTCGACGAGGCCTTCCTCGAACCGGCCCGGCTGCACGGGGCGCACCCCGAGGCGGTCCGCGCGTTCGCCCGGGAGCTGCGCGGGCGCATCCGCTCGGAGGTGGGCGTGCCGGCTTCGGTCGGTGCGGGCAGCGGCAAGCAGCTCGCCAAGATCTCCTCCGGGTTGGCGAAACCGGACGGGATGTTCGTGGTGGATCCGGCCGAGGAGCGGGAACTGCTGTGGGCGCTGCCGGTGCGCAAGCTCTGGGGCGTCGGCCCGGTCAGCGAGGGGAAGCTGCACCGCATCGGCGTGTACACGGTCGGCCAGCTGGCCGCGATGCAGCCGCACGACGTCACCGCCCTGCTCGGCCAGGCGCACGGCACCGAGCTCTACCGGTTGGCGCACGGGGAGGACGAGCACCCCGTGGCCGAACGCGCCGAGTCGAAGCAGGTGGGGGCGGAGACCACGTTCGACGTCGACATCACCGATCCGCGGCGGCTGCTCGGCGAGGTCGACGGGATGGCGCAGGCGGCGCACCGCCGGTTGGTGGGGGCGCAGCGCGCGGCGCGGACGGTCACCGTCAAGGTCCGCGACGCGGACTTCACCACGATCAGCCGTTCGGACACGCTCGCCACGGCGACGAGCGACCGGGCGGCGTTGGTGGGCGCGGCGCGCCGCCTCGTTTCCGCCGCGGTGCCACCGGGCACGCCGGTGCGCCTGGTGGGCGTGGCCTACTCGGGATTGGCGCACTGGGAGCAGGAACCGCTGTTCGGCGAGGAGGAGCCCGTCGAACCGGCCGGACAGCAGCCCGCCGAGCAGCGGGACCCCGGCGGTTCGCCGCAGGTCGAGCACGGGTGGCGCGCCGGCGACGACGCCTGCCACCCGGACCTCGGCCACGGGTGGGTGCAGGGGGCCGGGCACGGGCGGGTCACGGTGCGGTTCGAAACGGCCGCGACCGGTTCCGGGCCGGTGCGCACGTTCGCCGCGGACGCGCCGGAACTGGTCCGCGACGACCCGGTGGCCAGCCTCGGGTGGGACGCGGACACGCTCGCGCGTTTCCACGACGGATGAGCGCGCGGTGCGCCCCCGCCACCGGCAGTCGCGCCGCCTTCTGCGCACGGTTCGGCGGTGCGCAGGTGCGTTGCCCGGAGGCGTTCAGTCCTCTTCTTGCGGCGGCGGTGGCGGCAGGTGCCTGCGGTACTGGCCGATCCACTTGCGCGGGGCGATCGCCCGGACGGCGCGCTCCAGCTGTTTCGGCAGGCGGCTGAACGGCGGGAGGTGGAACCGGTAGCGCTCGCCCGGGGTGCCGGACACCGAGGGCGGTTCGACCACGCGCCACCGCTCCCAGTCCGGGTGCCGCTCGGCGAAGCCCCGATCGGTCGGGTAGAACTCCAGCGCCACCCGGCGTTCCGGGTGCACCGGGCGACGGTTCTCCACCCAGGGCAGGGTTCCCACGCCCACGGCGGCGATCTCCTGCCACGGCACGCCGAACACCTCGCCGCGGGTGCGCACGTACAGCCCGCTGTGGTCGAGCAGGAAGCCGCGGCTGTTGAGCATGCCGCGGGCGGAGACGACGAACCAGACGAACACGATGCCGAAGACGAGCTGCCAGATCCACATCCCCACGCTGTGGCCGTCGTAGGCGAGCACGGCCGCGCACAGCACGGTGAGCAGCCCGCTCGTTCCGCCGCCGATGAGCAGCAGGCGGAAGGAACTGGCGCTGACGTCCACGTCGCAGGCCTGGGGGGTGAGCAGGCTCGCCCGCGGCGACTGCGCCGTCGGGGCGGAGGGCGCGGCCTGGTCGTGCCCCGCGGTGTAGCGGCGGGTCCCGTCCACGGCCCCGTGCCGCTGCTGTGGCTGCTGCTGTAGCTGTTGCTGCCGCTGTTGCGGCTGCTGCGCCTGTTGCTGCCGTGCCGTGGTGCGTTGCGGATCGGCCCAGTCGGCGCGGTTCCATCCCCCGCGTAGCCACTTCATGGCGCCAGGGTAAGTGCTCGCCGACCGATCGGCCCCCGTCGGTGGCGGATCTCCGGGACGGTTGCGGGAACGCTCAGGGTGCTCCCGGAGACCCACCGGACGGGTGGCTCCACCGGACGGGCGGGCCCACCGGACGGGCGGGGGCGGGCCGGCTCAGCTCCGCAGCAGGAGGGCGTCGCCCTGGCCGCCGCCACCGCACAGCGCGGCCGCGCCGACACCCCCGCCGCGGCGCTGCAGCTCGAGCGCCAGGTGCAGCACGAGCCGCGCGCCCGACATGCCGATCGGGTGACCCAGGGCGATCGCTCCGCCGTTGACGTTCACCCGCTCCTCGTCGAGCCCGAGCGCCCGGGTGGAGACCAGGCCGACGGAGGCGAAGGCCTCGTTGATCTCCACGAGGTCGAGCGCGGACGGCTCCGCGCCGCCCTGGCGGGAGCACGCCGCCCTGACCGCGTTGGCGGGCTGCTCGTGCAGGCTCGCGTCCGGACCGGCGACCACGCCGTGCGGGCCGATCTCGGCGATCCAGGGCAGCCCGAGCGCTTCGGCGCGGTCGCGGCGCATCACCACGACAGCGGCCGCGCCGTCGGAGATCTGCGAAGCCGTGCCCGCGGTGATCGTGCCGTTCGCGCCGAAGGCGGGCGGCAGCTTCGCCAGGCCCTCCTCCGTGGTCTCCGGGCGGATGCCCTCGTCGGCCTCGACCGTTTCGGTGGCGCCCTTGCGCTTCGGCACCTCGACCGGGGTGATCTCGTCGTCGAACCGGCCGTTCTTCGCCGCGGCCGCGGCGCGCTGGTGCGAGCGCGCGGCGAACGCGTCCTGCTCGGCGCGGGTGAGCTGGTGGCGCTCGTTGTGCTCGTCGGTGGCCGCGCCCATCGCCTTGTTGTCGAAGGCGCAGAACAGCCCGTCGTAGGCCATGTGGTCGAGCAGCTGGGCCGCGCCGTACTTCACGCCCTCGCGGGACTTCGGCATGAGGTGCGGGGCCTGGCTCATCGACTCCTGACCGCCCGCGACGACCGTGTCGAACTCGCCGGCGCGGATGAGCTGGTCGGCCAGCGCGATCGAGTCCAGGCCGGACAGGCACACCTTGTTGACGGTCAGCGCGGGCACGTCCATGCCGATGCCCGCCGCGACGGCGGCCTGCCGGGCGGGGATCTGCCCGGCGGCCGCGGTGAGCACCTGCCCCATGATCGTGTACTGCACCTGCTCGGGGGACACCCCTGCGCGTTCCAGTGCCGAGCGGATGGCGGCGCCGCCGAGTTGCGCGCCGGAGAAGTCCTTGAGGGATCCCAGCAGGCGCCCCATCGGAGTGCGGGCGCCCGCGAGAATCACGGAGGTGCTCACTGCTGCCTCCCGGTGTCGGTTTGCGGGACGGTATCGGTTCGCGGGACGGATGGTCCTGCCCCGGCGGCGCCGTTGCGGCGCCGTGCTTGCCGTCCATCATCCTCGCCGCTCGGCGGCGCCCTTGGCCAGGTGTGGCCGGGAGAGCGTGCTACTGGTGCCGAACGAAGTTCTCCCGTGGCTACTCGAGGTCGAGCCCCCGGAGCGAGAGCCGTGTAGGAGGTTCCGCTGCGGAAGTCCGTACGCAAACCATTTAACGATGTCCTTCTTACTAGGATGCGGTGCATGCGCGAGGATTTGGGTGGCCTGGTCACGGCGATCGACCACGTCGGCATTGCGGTGCCGGACCTGGACGAGGCGATCGAGTTCCACCGGAGCGCGTTCGGGTTGGAACTGGCCCACCGCGAGCTCAACGAGGAGCAGCAGGTGCACGAGGCGATGCTGCGCGCTCCAGGGGACACCTCCGGCGCGACGCAGGTGCAGCTGCTGGCTCCGGCCGACGAGGTGTCGACCGTCGCGAAGTTCCTCGAGCGCAGCGGACCGGGGTTGCAGCAGCTGGCCTACCGGGTGACCGATGTCGTCGAGGCGGCGCGGGTGCTGCGGGGCAGGGGTCTGCGCATGCTCTACGAGGAGCCGCGCCGCGGCACCGCGGACAGCCGGGTGAACTTCGTGCACCCGAAGGACGCGGGCGGTGTGCTCGTGGAGCTCGTCCAACCGGCCGCGTGACGCTCCCGGCCCGCCGTTCGCTCCTGCCCGGTCATCCCTGCCGGCTCGGGTGGGCCGAGGTGACCGCGGGCAGCGCGGCCAGGCCCAGCGCCACGACGAGCACGCCGATCACCCAGGACGTCCACGCTACGCCGCTGAAAGCGGCGTAGCCGAGCGGCCAGGGGGCGATGAACAGGATCACCCCGAGCAGGATGTGGGCGTACTCGCTGGTCATGGACCGCGGATCGGCCAGCGACCACAGGCTGGTCAGGATCAGCAGGATCCCCAGGATGAGCGAGGCGGACGTGGCCGGCGCCGTCGTCGTCGTCCACAGCGGTGTCAGCACGAGGACGAGCCCCAGCAGCACGGCCACCCAGTCCTGCCACCGCACCCACCGTTGCGCGCGGGTGCTCCGGCTGCCTGAGTCGTTCGCACCGGTCATGTCCCTCACCCCTGCTCGCCGTTGCGGACCCGAACGGGCGCCCGTCCGGTGCGCCCGGCCTGCGCCCCGCCCGATGGGGCTCGGCTGATGAGTCCTCCCCGGTGGACCTCGGAGGAGCTCCCCCCGACGTCCCGGGGTACTCGTGTATCCGTCCCCTGGTCATCTCACACCCGTTGCGGGACGGCGGCATGATCGACGGCATCGACCGATCGGCCGAGATGCGGTCCGCGGGGCACCCGACGGCCGCGGTCGAGATCACGACGACCAAGATCGACTCGGGAAATTTGGCGCTCGATCCCTGCCACACGTCGCACACGAGCCGGGCGTTGCGGGTAGCTTGGAGAGCATGGGCCTTGCCGATGATCGCGATCTGCTGCCGATGGGATCAGGTTTCGACCTGGCGCGCAAGAACGGGTACGACCGGGCGCAGGTGGACGAGCACCTGGAGCGGCTGGACTCGGAGATCAAGCTGCTCACCTCCGACCGCGACGCGGCCGTGTCGCAGGCCAACGATCTGTCCAAGCAGTTGGAGGCGGCCCGCTCCGAGGTGGAGTCCCTGCGCGGTCAGGTGGAGCGGCTCGGGAAGCCGCCGACCACGATGGAGGGGCTCAGCGAACGGTTGCAGCGCATGCTGCGCCTGGCGCAGGACGAAGCCGCCGACATCCGCTCCCGCGCCGAGCAGGACGCCTCCGACACCCGCGAGCGCGCGGAGACCGAGGCGACCGAGCTGCGCAACCGCTACGACTCGCTGATCGGCGAGGCGGACAACCGGCGCACGGAGATGGAGGCCGAGCACCGCTCGGTCATGGAGTCCGCCAAGACCGAGGCCGAGCGCATCACCCGCGAGGCCGAGGAGAACCGGCAGCGGGCGGACGAGGAGTCCGAGGCGCGGCGCGCGCAGATCGAAGAGGACTTCGAGATCGCGATGAGCGCCCGGCGCAGCGAAGCGATGCGCACGCTCGCCGAGCAGGAGGCCAACAGCAAGGCCGAGGCCGAACGCCGGGTGCGCGAGGCCAACGACGAGGCCAACCGCCGTCTCCGGGAAGGCACCAACGAGGCCCACCGGCGCGTGCGGGAAGCCACCGACGAGTCGAACCGGCTGGTCAACGAGGCCACTGAGCAGGCGCGTGAACTCGAGCGCGAGTCCACCGAAGCAGCGGAGAAGCGGGAGGCCGACAGCAAGGCCGAGGCCGAGCGGATCGTCTCCGAAGCCCGCGAGGAGGCCGCCCGCATGGTCCGGGAGTCCACCGAGGAGGCCACGCGCCTCATCGACGACGGCACCCGCGAACGCAGCCGGCTCATCACCACCGCCCGCGAGGACGCGAACGAGCGGCTGCGCGCCACCTCCGAGGAGGTGCAGCGCCGGTTGGGCAAGGCCGACGAGCAGGTGCACGCGGTGACCCAGCTGCGCGACACCGTCACGACCAAGCTGCGCGACGTGGCGGAACTGCTCGGGCAGACCACGCCGCTGCTGGAGCGGCTGTCCCAGGAGGACACCGAGGAGGATCAGCTGCAGCAGGCCGCGGCAGAGGCGCGGGAGCAGGCACGGCGGGAAGCCGCGGGCTCCGTGTCCGCGGACCACTCGGAGGGAACGTCCGCGGAAGCTGCGGCTCGGCGTGCCGCTGAGGCGGAGTCCGGTGCGGACGCGGCGCAGGCCGCGGAGACCGCAGCCGGTGCGGACACCGCGGACACCGAGGTGCACGAGCCCGTCGGCGGTGCAGAGATCGAGGCTCCGACCGAGCGGATCGCGCGGGAGGACCTCGCCGCGTCGGACGGGCAGTCCGGTCGGGACGCGGCGCAGCAGGAGCGCGCGGTCGAGTCCCCCGCCAGCGCCGAGGACCACCAGGTCGGGTCCGACGGGGCCGGGACAGCTGAGGACGGCGACGGCGGTCCGCCCGCGACGCGCACGAAGCAGTTCAGCGCCACCCGGGCCGACATCGCCGAGAACAACTGACCCGCGGCGAGTCCTCGGGAGGAACCGGGCGGGATTGCCGGGGGAGAATCCCGCCCCGCTCGTCCACCCGAGCCGCGCTCGTCTACCCGATCCGCCGTAGCCAGGGGCCGACGATGTCGGCGAAGCCGTCCGGGTCCTCCAGCGGGGACAGGTGGCCCGTGCCGGGTACCGAGTGGAACTCGCCGCTCGGCAGCTGCTCGGCGAGCGCGGCGGCATCCTCCGGTGGCGTGATCGCGTCTTCTGCCCCGGAGACGACGAGCACCGGGCCGGTGTAGGAGCGCAGCAGCTCGGTGTTGTCCGGCCGCGCCGCCATGGCCCGCTGCGCCCACGCGACGCCCGCGCCCGCCTGCGAGTCGATGATCGCGCGTGCGCGTTCGACCACGGCCGAACGCGTTTCGTGCGTCGTCGTTCCCAGCAGGTTCGGCAGCATGTCGCCGGCGAGCCAACCGTCGACGCCCTCGCTCTCCGCCCGCTCGGCGACGGACAACCGGTTCGCACGCGCCTGCTCGGCATCGGCGGCGGCCTTGGTGTCCACCAGCAGCAGGCCGTTCACGCGTTCCGGGGCCGCGCGCAGCACGGCCATCGCCGCGTAGCCCCCCATCGAACAGCCGCCGAGCATGACGCGGTCCAGTCCGAGGTCGTCGAGCAGTGCGAGCACGTCGGCGGCCACGGTCGGCAAGCCGGGGTCGTCGGCGGAGGTGTCGGGGGTGCGGGCATCGACCAGCGGGCTCTGTCCCATGCCCCGCTGGTCCGGGGTGATCACCCGTGCCTGCTGCTCCAGCCGGGCCCGGGCGCCGTTCCACATCCGGGAGTCGATAGGGAACGCGTGCAGGAGGACCAGTGGGCGTCCCACTCCCGATTCGACGTAGTGCATCACTCCATCGTGCCGGACCGGGCGAGCCCGCGCCGAGGAGCGCCGGGTGGGCATGTCGGGGGAGCGCCCCGGCAGCGCGGCTGGGGTCCGGTCAGCGCGGCTGGGGTCCGATCAGCGCAGCTGCGCCCACGCGTAGTGCGTCATCGCGTCCCGCAGGTAGGAGGCCATGCCCTGCGGCTTCTTTCGCTCGATGCGTTTGCGGAACTTCGGTTGGTTGACGTACAGCTCGGCCAATCGCAGGTACGAGTCCCGGTCGGGTACCCAGAAGTGGCAGATCCACCGGTAGTGCTCGTGCACGGTCTGCTGGGTACGCGGGTCGTTCGCCCCGATGCCGGTGGCGAACAGCTCGGCGATCTGCGAGCTGATGCGCTTCCAGTCCTCACCGATGCGCTGGGCGAAGGCGCTCTGTTCCGGATCGAGGGCGCGGGTGTCGGACGGTGCTGACTGCCCGAGCAGTGCGGTGCCGTCCGCAACGGCCTCGTCGTTGTCGAGTCCGGAATTCTGGAAACCCGTGTCCGGCTGCACAGCCCGCCCTTTCTCCGCTGCTGCGGCGAGCGTCGCGGAGAAGGCCCCACGTCTCGCCTGATCGTGCTACGTCCGCGAGGGACCGTAGCGGAGAGAACAGGCCACTGGGGGCGGTATGCCGCAAACCGCGATCTCGTCGTGACGTGTCCGACGGGAAACGCCCGTCCGCCGCTCGGCGGGCGGGCGTGCGGTGTTCAACGCAGCGACGCACGGGATTCGACACGGGGGTGCGCGGCGCGAACGGAGCTCACTCGGAGGGCTCCTCCGCGGTGTCCGCGTCCGAGTCGTCCGAAGTTGCCGCTTCGGAGTTCGGTGGAGCGAGGTGGACCACACCGCTGTCGAGGTCCAGCGGGCCGCCCGGATCGTGCTTGCGTCCGGCGCTGTCCTGATCGCCTTCGTGCTGGAGCTTGCGGCCGGGGAAGAGTTCGCCAAGTCGGGCCATGCGGCCACCGTATCCGCTCGTGACGCCCGTGTCCGCCTGTCGGCCGCTGCCGGCCGGGCGCCGCGGGTGGCCGGGCGCCGCGGGTGGCCGCGTGCGGAGGATGACCCGGCTCGCGGCTGCTCCGGTCAGTTCAGCGTGCGCAGGACGTACCCGACGCGGCCCCAGAACGTGGGCTCGGGCGAGTCGGTCCGCTCCAGCAGGCCCCGACGCATCGCCCAGCGTTCGAACCACACGGTCGCCAGCGGTGGTACCGAGGCGGCCACCGCCAGCACGAGCACGCTGAACTTCCAGCGCAGCGGGCTGAACACGACGAGGCAGCTGAGCACGTAGGCGGTGAAGACCAACCCGTGGATCCAGCCGAAGACGGTCACGCCCTGCGGCATTCCCAGGCCGTACTTGAACGCCATCGACACCAGCAGCCCGAGCCACGAGAGCGCCTCGGCGATCGCCACGATGCGGAACCAGCCGCCGTAGGTGTGCAGCACGGCGTCCCACCTCCCTCACGTCGTCCCCACCCGAGTCTGCCCGTGTGATCGGCAGCACAGCCGCGCAGGGTGTTCTCCGGCCTGCCGGGCAGGGCAGGGGAGGGGCGGCGCGGCGGGCGTTGCCCGAGGGGAGCCGGAGGTGCCGGCACGCGGTCAGGGGTTACCCGCTGGTTTCCTGGTTGATCCAGGCGAGGTAGTCATCGCTGCCCCCGGTGACGGGCAGCGCGATGATCTCCGGGACGTCGTAGTTGTGCTCGCGGCGCAGGTGTGCGGTCAGTTCGTCCAACCGCCCGGCGGAGGTCTTGACCTGCAGCTGCCACTCGGGATCGTCCTGGGCTTCGCCGTCCCAGACGTAGAAGCTGCGCACCGGTACGACCTGCACGCACGCGCCCAGGCCGGCCCGCACGACGCCGCGCGCGAGCTCCGCCGCGGTCTCCTCGGAATCGGTGGTGGTCACTACCTGGAGGTGATCGGCCATGCCCGCAGCCTATCGGGACCAGCCCCGGCCGTCCGAGTTCCGTGCCGGGACTCCGTGCAGGAGTGCCGTATCGGGACGCCGTGCCGGGGCTCCGTATCGGGCTGCCGTGTCGGGCCGCCGTCAGAAGTCGCCGCTGGCGTGCCGGACCTTGCCCAGCAGCGTGCTGAGCTGCTCGGTCTCCTCCCGGCTGAGCCCGTGCAGTCCGAAGTCCATGTCGGTGACCGCCTCGGTCGCCTGCTTCATCCGGTCCTGGCCCTCTTCGGTGATCTCGACCAGGGTGGTGCGCCGGTCCGTCGGGTGCGGGAGGCGGCGCACCAGGCCGTCCTGCTCCAACCGGTCCACGATGTTGGTGACGCTCGTGGGGTGCAGCTGCAGCCGGTCGCCCATGACGCGCATCGGCAGGCTGCCCCGGCTGGAGAACGTCAGCAGCACCAGGGCTTCGTACCGCGCGAAGGTGAGGTTGTGCGGGCGCAGCGCTGTGTCCACCTCCGACTGGAGGATCTGCTGCACGCGCATCACGCTGGTGACCGCTGCCATCGTCGAGGACGGCCCTATCCGTTCGGCCCAGTTCTCGGCCGCGCGGGCGATGGGGTCGAACGGCAGCGGGCGATGCGGGCTCATGGCAGCCGACGCTAGCAGTGCGTACGACGGTGGGGGGTTGCCGAGGTGGTCGAAGGTGGGAAGTGCACCGCGGGCGCAGAGCGGCTGCGGAAGTGGAACGGACGAGGAGAGGAGCACCGAGGATGCTGGTTGCGTTCAGCGTGGCGCCGAGCGGCGGCGGGGAGACGGACAGCGTCAGCGAGGCGGTCGCTGCCGCGGTGCAGGTCGTGCGCGAATCCGGCCTGCCGCACGAGCTGACGTCGATGTTCACCACGATCGAAGGCGGTTGGGACGAGGTCATGGACGTCGTCAAGCGCGCCACGGAAGCCGTCTCCGCGGTGGCGCCGCGGACGAGTCTCGTGGTCAAGGCCGATATCCGGCAGGGTCACGAGACCGGACAGCTGCAGGAGAAGGTGCAGCGCGTCGAGGAACACCTGGGCGAGCAGTGACGGCGCGGCGACCGGCGCCTGGCACGACCGGGCCCTGACATGCCTGGATCCGACATGAGCGGGTCCCGACACGACTGGCCCGACGAGTGGATCCTGACACGACTCGGGGCGACCACGGTCGACCGTGGTCGCCCCGAGCGTGCTCGATCCGTTGTCGTTTTCGTCGGCGGGAGAGCTTCGAGCGCGCGGAGGTGGCGGAATCCCCCGAACGCCCGGGCGGCCAACGCAGCGCCCGGGCGGCCAACACTGGGCACCGGCGTGTCACGATGGGGGTGTGACGAGCCCGGAGCAGAACACAGGGATGCCTGCCGCCATGGCGGGCGCAGTTGATCTGTCGAACCTGAAGAACAGGGCCCAGTCCGCCGGAAGTGCGCAGGCGCCCGGCGGAGAGGCCGCGGGTGGGCAGGCGGACCCGAGCGCGGCGATCGTGGACGTCACCGAATCCACCTTCCAGAACGAGGTGGTGGAGCGGTCCAAGCAGGTCCCGGTGATCGTGGACCTGTGGGCCGATTGGTGCGGTCCCTGCAAGCAGCTCTCGCCCGTGCTGGAGAAGCTCGCCGGGGAGTACAACGGCGCGTGGGTGCTGGCCAAGATCGACGTGGACCAGAACCAGCGCATCGCGCAGCTCTTCCAAGCCCAGTCGATCCCCATGGTCATCGCGGTCGCCGGGGGCCAACCCGTCGACGCGTTCCAGGGCGTCCAGCCCGAGCCGCAGCTGCGCCAGTGGATCGACCAGCTGCTCGATCAGCTGCGCGAGCAGCTGCCCGGCATCGCCGCGGCCGAGCAGGGCGGCGGTGCCGCTGAGGAGGCCGAGGACGCGCGCTTCACCGCCGCCGAGGACGCGTTGGAACGCGGTGACTACCAGCAGGCGGTGCAGGCCTACCAGGAGATCCTGGACGCCGAACCGAACAACGAGCAGGCCCGGGCCGCGTTGGCGCAGGTGCGGTTCCTCGAACGGGCCGAGTCGGCCGATCCGTCCGCCATCGAACGTGCGGACGCGGCCCCGGAGGACGTGGATCTGCAGTTGTCCGCGGCCGACGCCGAACTCGCCGCCGGCAAGGTCTCCGAAGGTTTCGACCGGCTGATCGGCACCGTGCGCCGCACTTCGGGAGACGAGCGCGACCGGGTGCGCCGGTACTTGCTGGAGATGTTCGACCTGTTCCCGGAGTCCGACGAGCGGGTGCTCAAGGCGCGGCGTTCGCTGGCCAGCGCCCTGTTCTGAGATGCGTCCCGGTCCCCGCGGGCCGGGACGCTCCGCAGGCCCGGTGCGCCGATGCGCGCCGGGCCGTTTCTCGTGGGCCCGCTGGCAGCCGCACCGGCGCGACCGCAGGCGGTGCTGCTCGCCGGGCCCGATGCCCGTCGGCCTCAGCGCTCCGCCAGGCCCGGTGCAAGTCAGGCCCTGTGCAAGTCAGGCCCGGTACTTGGTGCCGCAGGCGCTGAACCCGCCCTGGAAACCGGTGCGGAAGGCTTCCACGCGGGCGAAGCCCGCCGTGGCCTGCTCCCCGTCGACGTCCGCGGCGATCAGACCGTCGCGGCTGAGCAGTGCCGCCACGCCCTCGTCGATGTCACCGGGGGCCACGCGCAGCTGGCCGACCGGGTTGCGCTGCCCGATCGGGTCCTCCATGAGCAAACCGCTCCAGCCGCCCACGAAGCAGGCCGTGCGCAGCCCCGCCCGCTCACCGCGCAGCGGCATGCCGGAGGCCTGCTGCACGGACAGCGCGTACCGGGAGGCCACCTGGGCGTAGGCGGCGAAATCGCCGTAACCGGCGGTCTCGGCGTTCCCGTCGGGCGGCTGGGCGAGCGCCCCGAGGCGCTCGAGGTCCACCGCGACGACGTTCTCCCCCGGGCAGTACGCAGCGGCGGCGCCCGGGTCGGCCGGGGAGCACTCCGCCACGTCCGTGCTCAGCTGCGGTGGGCGGGCGGCCGTGTCGCGGAAGACCGCCTGCAGGCTGTCCCAGACGCGCTGCAGGGAACCGCGGTCGACCGGTAGGTCCTCGTCCTGGCCGCCCTTCCAGCTCGCGAACTGCGTGGTGCGCTCGCGGACGCTCTGCTCGTCCATCGCGGCGCACCGCTCGGGACCACCGGTGAAGCCCTGCTGGAAAGCCGTGGTGCGGTCGAACGCGCTGCCGTGGGCCTGCTCGTCGGTGAAGTCCCGCTGGCCCGGAGCGTCGCGGATGTAGTTCAGCACCCCGAGCACCTGGTTGAGCCCGTCCCCGGTGGACATGCGGAAGCGGCGCGAGCCCCCTTCGGCGACCCAGCGGAAATACGATCCGGTGAAGCAGTCGGCCTGCTGCTCGCGCACGATCATCGGGGTGCCGCCACCGGTCGTGCCGGCGCGCCGCTGCACCGCGTGCCCCGTTTCGTGCGCGAGCACGGCCACCACGCCCATGGGGCCGAAGCTGTTGCTCAACCCGGGCAGCAGTTTCCCCCGGTCCCAGGCGATGCGGTCCTCGCGGGCGCAGTAGAAGGCGTTGGGGGTGCGCATGTGCTTGCCGCAGAACGGGGCGCCGCGCCCGGTCGAGTCGAAGGAGACGAACCCGCGCATCGGGGCGAACCCGGCGCCGTCGAACGCCTTCGGGAACCGCTCGGCCCAGTACTCCTGCACGTCCTCGACCGCCTGCGCGGCCAGCCGGTCCCCCGGACCACCGTTCGCGCCGCGCACCGGCACCGTCGGCGCGGGGGCCTGCGCGCGGGCGCCGCTCGGACCGTCGACCGCGGGCAAGCCCGCCACCTCGGCGCTCGGGTCGCCGCCGGCCACGGTGGGGACACCGCTGATCGGCGGGGTGCACCCGGCCACCGCGGCGCAGGTGAGCACGGCGCCGACGGTGCTCAGCAGCCGCCGCGTCCACCGCGGCCCCGGCCGGCCGGTGCGTGCGCGCGGCGGCCCGCCCGCTCGCACGGGTGCGGTGCGGTCCGGCCCGGCCGGACGTGAACGTGGCAGCCCCAACACTGGCGTCTTCCCTACCTGCCGCAGTGGTCCGTCACCCGCGCGCACGCGGAACGCGGGAAAGCCTAACGGGTCGGCTCGGGGGCGCTGCGCGAGATCGACGAGTCGGCCACGCGCCCTCAGCGGCACGCTGCCTCGCCGCCGCGCACACCCGCGCGGAAGGCGCCGAAGCGCGCGAAGGCGGTGGGGCCGCCCTCCTGCGGGGCGCGGCCGAACGCCTCCGCGTCGAGCACGGCCTCGACCGCCTCATCGGCATCCGAGCGGGTCAGCTCACCGCGTTCGGCGAGCTGGGCGGTGTACGCCCCGGTCAGGCACATCTCCGGCCGGGTGGGGGCGGCCGGTCCCGGCGCGTCCGCTCCGGAGCCGGCGCCGCGCAGCGCGGCTCGTGCGTACCGGGCGGCGAGCACCGTTTCCACGGCCTGGTCACCGATGTCGTAGTGCAGTTCCGCCAGCATCGGCCGCCGCACCACCACGTGCGGGGCCTCGGTGCAGTAACCGCTGGGGCCGGTGGCGGCGCAGTCGGACCGGTTCTCGGGCAGCGGACGCGGCGGCGCGGCGCGGAACCGCCCACCGCTCACCTCGCCGAAGAACTCCGCAGGGCGGGAACCCCGGAGCACCTCGTGCAGCGGGCGCGGCTGCTGCTCCCCGCTGCCGAGGGCGCGCGGCTGCGCACCGCCGCAGGCGCTCGGACCGTCCCGGTAACCCGCGTGCAGTGCCGCGACCCGGGTGAAGGCGTCGCCGTGCGCGGACTGCCCACCCGCGGAGTCGCGGAACACCAGCAACGCGCGCGGTGCGGCGTCCAGCTGCTCGTCGGTGAGGCGCAGGCGCTGGCTGTCGCCGTCGTGCACCCACCGCAGGAACGCGCCGGCCTGGCAGTCGGCCATGACCTCCAGCGAACGGCGCGGCAGGTCGGCCCCGGCGGAATCCAGACCCGCGCGCCGCTGCACCGCGTGCCCGACCTCGTGGGCGAGCACGGCCGCCACGGCCGCCTCGCCGTAGCGGTCGCGCAGCACCGGCAGCAGTGCCGAGCGGTCCCACACCACCGTGTCCGCCTCGGCGCAGTAGTAGGCGCTGCCCTCCACCTGATCCAGGTCCCCGGCGCACGGCGGGAGGTCGCGGCCGCTGCCGGTGGTGCTGACCGCGCGGAAACCGCGCAGGTCCCGCCACGGCTCGCCGTGGATCTCGCCGAACCGCTGCGACCAGTAGCGCTGGGCTTCGGCCGCGACCGTGGCCGCCAGCGCGTCGGTGCCGCCGGGCTCCTCGGACGCGCCGCGCACGAAACCCGGATCGACCGGGTCGGTGACCATCGACTCCGGCTGCGGGCCCTGGGTGCACGCACTCAGCAACCCGAGCACCGTCAGCAGCACCAGCACTCCGCGCACCCGGGCAGCTTCTCAGAAGCGCTGCGGGGGCGCGTGCGCGGCTGCGGCGTTGCCCGGGGTGGCGGCGTTGCCCGGGTGGTGGCGGCGGTGAGCACGAGCAGCGCCGCGCGAGCGGGGTGCCTGCGGACCGGGGTTTCGCGTTCGCGACGACGAGATATGGTCCTGCCGCGTGAGAGCAGTCCACCGATTCACCGTGCGCGCCCACCTGCCCGAGGCGCTGGGCGCCCTGCGCACGCTGGCGACGAACTTCCGCTGGACCTGGCACCCGCCGACGCAGGACCTGTTCGCCGCGGTGGACCCGCGGGTGTGGAACGAGGTCGGCGGTGATCCGCTGCGGCTGCTGGCCGAGGTGCCCGCCGAGCGGCTCATCCAGCTGTCGCACGACGAGGACTTCCTCGCGCGCACCCGCGCGGTCGACGACGACCTGCGCAGGTACCTGTCGGTGCCGCGCTGGTACCAGCAGCGGCTCGACGAGGGTGCTGCGCTGCCCCGGTCGGTGGCCTACTTCTCGATGGAGTTCGGGCTGCACGAGACGCTGCCGAACTACTCCGGCGGGCTCGGCGTGCTCGCCGCCGACCACCTCAAGTCGGCCTCGGACCTCGGCGTGCCGCTGATCGGGGTGGGGCTGCTCTACCGCTCCGGGTACTTCCGGCAAGCCCTCTCGGCGGAGGGCTGGCAGGTCGAGCACTACCCGGTGATCGACCCGCGGGGCCTGCCCCTGGAGCAGCTGACCGGCCAGGACGGCGAGCCGATGCGCGTGCGCGTGGCCATCCCCGCGGGGCGCGTGCTGCACGCGCGGGTGTGGAAGGCCAGCGTCGGGCGGGTGCCGCTGCTGCTGCTGGACAGCGACGTCCCGGAGAACGACGAGGATCTGCGCGGCACCACCGACCGGCTCTACGGCGGCGATGCCGAGCACCGCGTCCGCCAGCAGATCCTCGCCGGCATCGGCGGTGTGCGCGCCGTGCGGGAGTACTGCGCGGCCACCGGGCATCCGCATCCCGAGGTGTTCCACACCAACGAGGGGCACGCCGGGTTCCTCGGCCTGGAGCGCATCCGGGAGCTCACCGACGACCCGGGGCTCCGGTTCGACGAAGCGGTCGCCGCCGTGCGCGCGGGGACCGTGTTCACCACGCACACCCCCGTCGCCGCGGGCATCGACCGGTTCCCCGTGGAACTGGTGCGCCGGTACTTCGACGACCGGGCGGAGGAGCCGCTGCTGCCCGGTGTGTCCGCCGACCGCGTGCTGCAGCTCGGTGCCGAGGAGAAGGAGGGCATGTTCAACATGGCGCACATGGGCCTGCGGCTGGCCCAGCGCGCCAACGGCGTGTCCGAACTGCACGGCAAGGTCACGCGGAAGATCTTCCACGGGCTGTGGCCGAGCTTCGGCGTCGAGGAGATCCCCGTCCGCTCGGTGACCAACGGGGTGCACGGGCCCACCTGGTCCGCGCGGGAGATCGGCAAGCTCCTCGGCGAGTCCGAAATGGACAGCGGTGCGGGACTGCGCGGTGTGGAACCGGTCAGCGACTCGCTGCTGTGGGAACTGCGGTGCTCGCTGCGCCAACGCATGATCGAGGAAGTGCGCCGCAGGCTGCGCCGCTCGTGGCTGGAGCGCGGTGCTTCGCACCTGGAACTGGGCTGGTGCGACTCGGTTTTCGACCCGGACGTGCTCACCATCGGCTTCGCCCGCCGCGTGCCGACGTACAAGCGGCTGACGCTGATGCTGCGCGACACCGACCGGCTGCGGCGGTTGCTGCTCGACGAGCACCGCCCCGTGCAGGTCGTCGTCGCAGGCAAGTCGCACCCGGCGGACGAGGGCGGCAAGGCGATGATCCAGAAGATCGCCCGGTTCGCCGATGAAGCCGACGTGCGCCACCGCATCGTGTTCCTGCCCGACTACGACATGTCGCTGGCCCGCTACCTCGTCTCCGGCTGCGACGTCTGGCTGAACAACCCCGTGCGCCCGCTGGAAGCCTGCGGCACCTCCGGCATGAAAGCGGCGTTGAACGGCGTGCTCAACCTGTCCGTGCGGGACGGTTGGTGGGACGAGATGTTCGACGGGCACAACGGGTGGGCGATCCCGAACGCCGACGGTGTCACCGACCCCAACCGGCGCGACGACCTCGAGGCCGAAGCGCTGTACGAACTCGTCTCCGAACACGTGGCACCGATGTTCTACGAGCGCAACTCCGACGGCGTGCCCGGCAAGTGGATGTCGATGGTGCGGCACACCCTCGGATCGCTCGGCCCGCGCGTGCAGTCCTCCCGCATGGTGCGCGAATACGTCGACCACCACTACGGACCGGCGATCCGCTCGGTGCGCGCGATGTCGGCCGACGGCTACCGCGGAGCGAAGGAACTCGCGGAGTACCGCGCGAAACTCGACCGCTCCTGGGACTCCGTGCGCGTGCGCGACACCGAGATGATCGTCGCCGACGGCGGCGCACCGCTGCTCGGCGGCCGGATGACCGTGCGCGCCCGGGTGGATCTCGCCGGGCTCGACCCTTGCGACGTGGACGTCGAAGTCGTCGTCGGCCGGGTCGACGACGACGACGGCCTGCACGACTTCGTCACCGCATCCATGCGCTGCACCGGGCAGGATCACTACGAGGCGGAGGTGACCCTGCCGCACGCCGGGCCCGCCGGCTACACGGTGCGGGTGCTGCCGAAGCACGCGCTGCTGTCCGGCTCGGCCGAACTCGGCAAGGTGGTCCTCGCGGACAAGTGACGGCCCGCGGTCGGGACGGCGTCGGGTCGTTCCGCCCGCTGCGGGTGGTGGTCGGGTGCTCGAGGCACCTCCTGCGCAGCTCCCGTTCAGCTGATGTCGAGGCGTTCGCGGGTGCTGCGCACGCGCGGCCACCAGGCAGCGTCGTCCTCGGCCAGTCGCAGAGCCCGCCGCGCGGCCGCGTGGTCGCGCCGCGCCATGCGGGCGCGCGCCAGGGTGGCGTGGTCATCGGCGCGGGTCAGCGGCGACGTGGTGAACTCGGCGCCGAGCAGTGCCAACCGCTCGGCCTCGAAGTGCTGCCCGTTGAGCAGCGCGAACACCGCGCGAGTGCCGCACAGCTGCAACTCCGGATAACCCAGGCGGACCGCGTCGCGCAACGCGTCCCGCGCGGTCGGCAGCAGCTGCTCGGCGGGGACCGCCCCGGCCTCCACCGCCGAAACCCCGGCGCCCGCCAACCCGGCCAGCAGCTGCGCCATCTCCCGCGGCGGTCTGTCCCCTTCGGACAACCGGCCGAGCAGGAGCAGCGCGCCCTGAGCCGGTTCGCCGCGCGCCTCGGCGAGCGCGACGCGGCACCACAGCGCGGTGTCGAGATCCGGGTGCTCCGCGGCGAGCCGGTCCGCCCGCCGCTGCGCCTCGTCGAGCTCGCCGGAGTGCAGCGCGTCGTGCACCGCCCCCGCCAGCGGCGAGGCGCGGAACTCGGAACGCCGCGGCTCGGGCATCCGCGGCAAACCGATCAGCAGCCACCCGGTGGACGTGACCAGCGCCCCTCGGCGGGGGACGAGTTTCGCCACCATCATCGCCGTGCCCGCCACCGCGAACCCCCGTCCGAGCGGTGCGCCGAGCGCCCACCAGGACGCGGCCGCCACGGCCGTTCCCGCCAGCGCCGACAGCGCCCCGGCCAGCCAGCTGCGCAGGACGGCCGGCGAGCGCCACGGTCCGATCTCGGACTCCACGGACACCGGCAGCGCCCGCACGGTGAGCGTCGTGCGCCCGATCCGGCGGCGCAGCAGGGCGCGCCGCGCGCCGATCACGACGTGCCGGACGCGCAGCCCGAACAGCCCGGCACCGAGCAGCAGGCCGAGCTGCGTGGCCAGCGGAACCGCGAGCACGCCGAGCACCGCGCCGCACAGCGCCCCGGCCACGCCCGCGATGCCGGTGCCCAGCAGCAGCTCGGCACCGGTCAGGACGGCCGCGGTGAGCAGCGGCGCGGTCGTGCGGGGTGAAAGCAGGGATCGCAGGAGGCGCACGGAACGGGAACGGTACGCGATCACCGCGCCGCCGTGTGCCGATCCCGCCGACCGGCCGGCGGGCGCGGCCCCGTGGACGTCGCGGCGAAGCCGGAGGCGACAATGGCCCGCGGAACGCGGCGGCGGTCGGTCACCGACCGGGGTCGAGGACGCGTCGGCGCGGGCGCCGCATGGCCGAGCACACGGGGAGGTTGACGTGGACGACCTGGTCATCCGGATGGACGGCGTCGGCGTGCGCCGGGGCGGCACCGACCTGCTTGCGGACGTGAACTGGTCGGTGGAGCTGGACGAGCGCTGGGTCGTGCTCGGGCCGAACGGCGCCGGCAAAACCACGCTGCTGAACCTGGCCAGTGCCGGGACGCACCCGAGCACCGGAACCGTCGACCTGCTCGACGAGCGGCTCGGCCGCACCAACGTCTTCGAACTGCGCCCGCGCATCGGCCTGTCCTCGGCCGCTCTGGTGGGGCGCATCCCCACCGACGAGGTGGTGCGCGACGTCGTGCAGAGCGCCGGCTACGCGGTGATCGGGCGCTGGCGCGAGGAGTACGAGGACGTCGACACCGAACGCGCCCGCGAACTGCTGGACGTGCTCGGCATCGGGCACTTGGCCGAGCGCACGTTCGGCACGCTCTCCGAGGGGGAGCGCAAGCGCGCCAGCATCGCGCGGGCGCTGATGACCGACCCGGAGATGCTGCTGCTCGACGAGCCCACCGCCGGGCTCGACCTCGGCGGCCGCGAGGATCTCGTGGCGCGGCTGAGCGCGCTGGCCCAGGACCCGGAAGCTCCCGCGTCCGTGCTGGTCACGCACCACGTGGAGGAGATCCCGCCCGGTTTCACGCACGCCCTGCTGCTGCGTGACGGCGGCATCGTCGCCCAAGGCCTGCTCGACGACGTGCTCACCGAGGACAACCTGTCGAAGACCTTCGACCAGGATCTGCGGCTGCAGCGCGCCGGGGACAGGTTCTTCGCCTGGCGGCGGTGACGGCTCCCGTGAATCCGCCGCGCGCGGTAGCGTTCCGCCGGAACCGTGTCACGGCGACGAGGAGGAAACCCCGTGGGCGAGCTCATCAACCTCGAAGTGGAGGGCGCGGTCGCGACCCTGCGCCTGAGCCGACCCCCGATGAACGCGCTGAACCGGCAGATCGAAGGGGAGCTCCGCGAGGCCGCGGAGGAAGCGGCCGAGCGCGCGGACGTGCGGTCGGTCGTCGTCTACGGCGGGGAGAAGGTGTTCGCCGCCGGCGCCGACATCAAGGAGATGGCCGACATGTCCTACGCGGACATGTCGGAGAAGGAGAGCTCCGGCCTCTCGCGCGCGATCACCGCTGTCGCGCGGATTCCGAAGCCGACGGTGGCCGCGCTGACTGGCTACGCACTGGGTGGCGGCCTCGAACTGGCACTGGCCTGCGATCGCCGCGTCGCGGCGGACGGCATCCAGGTCGGACAGCCCGAGATCCAGCTCGGGGTGATCCCCGGTGCCGGCGGGACGCAGCGCCTCGCACGCCTGATCGGCCCGAGCAAGGCCAAGGACATCATCTACACTGGACGCTTCGTCGGGGCTGACGAGGCGTTGTCGCTGGGTGTGGTGGACCAGCTGGTGCCCTCCGGTGAGGTGTACAGCACAGCGCACGCGTGGGCCGCGCAGTTCAGCAACGGACCGGCGCGCGCGCTGGCCGCGGCGAAGCAGGCGGTCGACGGGGGGCTCGACGTCGACCTGGACAGCGGTCTGCGGCTGGAAACGCAGTTCTTCGCCGGGATGTTCGCGACCGAGGACCAGAGCATCGGGATGCGCTCGTTCCTGGAGAACGGTCCGGGCAAGGCCGAGTTCCGCGGACGGTGAGGAGCACGTGCGGGTGAGCGGGCTGTGGCGTACGAGTTCGACCTGACCGATGTGCACTACCTGCGCACCGCGGACGGACAGCGCGCCGTCGCCGGGCTCGACGCCCGCCCGCTGACCGCGGCCTCCCGCATGGACGACGTGGCCGCCGCGCGGGGCCTCGCCGGTGAGCACGCCGGCGCCGCGCTGGAAACCGCCGTGCTGCGGCGCCGCGCCGCCGACAAGCTCGACCGCGCGCAGCATTTGCTGCTTGCCGACGCGGCGCTGCAGCAGGCCACGCCGAGCGCGGTGGCGCGGCACCGGGCCCGCCGGCTGGCCGGTCGCGACGTGCACGACGTGACCTGTTCGATCGGTGCCGACCTGGTGGAAGCGGCGGCTGTGGCGCGGCGCTGCCTCGGCTCCGACCTCGATCCGGTGCGGTTGGCCATGGCCGCGCACAACCTGCAGGTGCACGGTGCGGCCGCCGGCCTCGCCCGCGCGGACGCGCTGCGCCCGGTCAGCACCGGCACCACCGTCCTCGCCGACCCGGGCCGGCGGGACGGTGCCGGGCGGCGCACCTGGGACCCGGCCGCGCTGCAGCCGCCGCTGGACGAGCTGCTGGCCACCTACGCCGGACGTGACCTGGTCGTCAAGACCTCGCCCGGAATGGATTTCGCCGCCGTGCCGGAGGGTTCTGAGGTCGAGGTCGTGTCCTGGCGCGGTCAGGCGCGCGAAGCGACCGTGTGGCTGGGCGAACCGGCCGCGGCCGGTGTGCGCCGCCGGGCGAGCGTGCTCGCTCCGAAGGCCGCCGGCGGTGCCGGTGCGGACTGGGAGGTCACCGACGCCGAGGACGACGACTGCCCGGTGCGGGACGTGGGGGAGTGGATCGTCGAGCCCGATCCGGCCGTGGTGCGCGCCGGACTGGTCCGCCAGTACGCCGCACGGGCGGGGCTGGGCCAGTTGGACCCGCGGATCGCCTTTCTCACCGGGGATGCTCCCGTGCCGGGCACGCGCGCGTTCCGCGTGCTCGACCACGGCCCGTACCGGGAGAAGAGCCTGCGCTCCGCACTGCGCGAGCACGACGTGGGCAGTCTGGAGATCCTCGTGCGCGGGGTGGACGTGGACCCCGACGCGTTGCGCAAGCGCCTGAAACCGCGCGGAGACCGCCCCGCGACGGTGGTGCTCACGCGCATCGGGGACGCCGCCACGGCCTGCATCTGCCGTGCCGAGTGGACGTGAACCGAGGCGCGTTTCGACGTGACGAGCCGCACAGCAGGACCCGCGGCGGCCCCGGCGGGGAGAACGTTTCTCGAGAAAAGTCGCCGACTTTTCTCGAGAAACGTACACACCCCTGGTCAGGTGGGGTGCAGCCGGGAGCTGCCGCCGGAGCGAGGACGTGGGGATCGAACCGCCCGCCGCGTGCGGGCTTGCTCTCTTCCGCACGGATGTGCAGGGACTCCTGCACCCGGTGTTCGTGGGCACGCGCTCGCGGGGCGCCTATCCTGGACCCCGGTATGGAAACCTCGGCCGCCACCACCCCGTCCCTGTCCGAACTGCGCGAACGCGTCGGCGAACTGATGACGCGGGACCAGCAGCGCCTGCGCAAGCGGTTGGACGGCGCGCGCAAGATCCGCGACGACCGGAAGCTGCGCCCCGTCCTCGGCGAGATCGCCGCGGACGTGGCCGAGTCGGAGCAGCGGTTGGTGCGGCGGCGCGCCCGCGTTCCCGAGCTCGACTACCCGGAGGAACTGCCGGTCAGCCACCGCCGGGCGGACCTGCTCGAGACGATCCGGGACAACCAGGTCGTCATCGTCGCCGGTGAGACCGGTTCGGGCAAGACGACGCAGCTGCCCAAGATGTGCCTGGAACTCGGCCGCGGCGTGCACGGGACGATCGGGCACACCCAGCCGCGCCGGATCGCCGCGCGCACCGTGGCGCAGCGGGTGGCCGACGAGGTGGACAGCGACCTCGGTGACACCGTCGGCTACCAGGTGCGGTTCACCGAGCGCGCCGGCGAGGACACGCTGGTCAAGGTCATGACCGACGGCATCCTGCTGGCCGAGATCCAGCACGACCGCATGCTGCGCCGCTACGACACGATCATCATCGACGAGGCGCACGAACGCGGGCTCAACGTCGACTTCCTGCTCGGCTACCTCAAGCAGCTGCTGCCGAAGCGGCCCGACCTGAAGGTCATCATCACCTCGGCGACGATCGACCCGGAGCGGTTCTCCCGCCACTTCGGCGACGCCCCGATCATCGAGGTATCCGGACGGACGTACCCGGTGGAAGTGCGCTACCGCCCGCTGGTGGACGACTCGGACGCCGACGAGGACGTCATGCGGGACCAGACGCAGGCGATCAGCGACGCCGTCGACGAGCTCACCGCCGAAGGTCCCGGTGACGTCCTGGTGTTCCTCAGCGGTGAGCGGGAGATCCGCGACACGGCGGAAATGCTGCGCGGGCGGGAACTGCCGAACACCGAGATCCTGCCGCTGTACGCGCGGTTGTCGATGGACGAGCAGCGCCGGGCGTTCGCCCCGCACTCCGGGCGGCGCATCGTGCTCGCGACGAACGTGGCCGAGACCTCGCTGACCGTCCCCGGTATCAAGTACGTCATCGACCCCGGCACGGCGCGGATCTCCCGCTACAGCCACCGCACGAAGGTGCAGCGGCTGCCGGTGGAGCCGATCTCGCAGGCTTCGGCGAACCAGCGCAAGGGGCGTTGCGGCCGCGTCTCCGCGGGCATCTGCGTCCGGCTGTACTCCGAAGAGGACTTCCTGGCCCGGCCGGAGTTCACCGACCCGGAGATCCTGCGCACCAACCTCGCTTCGGTGATCCTGCGGATGACTTCGCTGGGGCTGGGCGATGTGGAGTCCTTCCCGTTCGTCGAACCGCCGGACCGGCGGCAGATCACCGACGGGGTGCAGCTGCTCAACGAGCTGGGCGCGCTGCGGCAGACCAACAGCGGTGGCCGGAAGCTCACCGACGTGGGCCGCAGGATCGCCGAACTGCCCGTGGATCCGCGGCTGGCGCGGATGGTGCTCGAGGGCGAGAGCAACGGATGCCTGCACGAGGTCCTCGTCATCACCACCGCTCTGTCCATCCAGGACCCGCGGGAACGTCCGGCGGAACAGCAGGAAGCGGCCGACTCCAAGCACGGGCGGTTCAACGACGAGGAGTCCGACTTCCTGTCCTACGTGCACCTGTGGCGGTACCTGCGCGAGCGGCAGCGGGAACTGTCCGGCAACCAGTTCCGCAAGCGGTGCCAGGCGGAGTTCCTCAACTACCTGCGCGTGCGCGAGTGGCAGGACCTGTACGGGCAGCTGCGCCAGCTGGTCAAGGGCATGGACATGTCGCTGAACGACCAGGACGCCGATGCCGAGCGGGTGCACCGTTCGCTGCTGGCCGGGTTGCTGTCGCACGTCGGCGTGCAGGACGTGGAGAAGAAGGGTTCCCAGCGCAAACGCGGTCCCCGCGAGTTCCAGGGCGCGCGCAACACGCGCTTCGCGATCTTCCCCGGGTCCGTGCTGGCGAAGAAGCCGCCCCAGTGGGTGATGGCGGCGGAACTGGTCGAGACCACGCGGCTGTGGGCGCGCACGTGCGCGCGCATCGAACCGGAGTGGGTCGAACGGATCGCCGGCGACCTGGTCAAGCGCAACTACAGCGAGCCGCACTGGGAGAAGCGCCAAGCCGCGGTCATCGCCTACGAGAAGGTCACGCTGTTCGGTCTTCCGCTCGTCGTCGGCCGCAAGGTGAACTACGGCAGGATCGACCCGCCCGTGGCGCGCGAGTTGTTCATCCGGCACGCCCTGGTGGAAGGTGACTGGGACACTCGGCACGAGTTCTTCCACCGCAACCGGGAGACGTTGCGGTCCGTGGCGGAGCTGGAGGATCGCGCGCGGCGCCGGGACATCGTCGTCGACGACGAGACGCTGTTCGACTTCTACGACCGCCGCGTCGGTTCGGAGGTCGTGTCCGGGCGGCATTTCGACACCTGGTGGAAGAAGATCCGCCGCAGCCAGCCGGATCTGCTCACCTTCGACCGCTCGATGCTCATCAACGCCGGTTCGCCGGAGATCACCGAGTACGAATATCCGAGCGCGTGGCGGCAGGACGGGCACGAGTTCCGACTGACCTACCAGTTCGAACCGGGCGCCGATGCCGACGGCGTCACCGCGCACATCCCGCTGGCCTCGTTGAACCAGGTCGACGGCAGCGGTTTCGACTGGCAGATCCCCGGCCTGCGCGAGGACCTCGTCGTCGCGCTGCTCAGGGCGCTGCCGAAGGACCTGCGCCGCAACTTCGTCCCGGCGCCGGACTACGCCCGGGCGCTGCTGGACCGGATGCGCCCGTTCGACGGTGCCCTGGTGGACGCGCTGAGCTCGTGGCTGCGGCAGATGACCGGGGTGCTCGTACCGCGCGATTCGTGGGATTTCGAACGCGTGCCGGAGCACCTGAAGATGACCTTCCGCGTCGTCGACGACGACGGCGAGACCGTTGCCGAGGGCAAGGACCTCGCCGCGCTGCGGCGGGAACTGGCGCCGGCGGTGTCCGCCGAGCTGTCCGCGGCCGCCGACGAGATGCAGCGAAGTGGACTGTCCCGTTGGGACTTCGGGGAACTGCCGGGAACTTTCGAACAGCAGCGGGACGGCCACCGGGTGCGTGCTTACCCGGCGCTGGTTGACGAGGGCGACACGGTCGGGGTGCGCACGTTCGGCACGGAGGATGAGCAGCGGCGGGCGCACGCCGTGGGGCTGCGCCGGCTCGTGCTGCTGAACGTGCCCTCGCCGGTGAAGTCGTTGCAGAAGGGCATGTCGCCCACGCAGCGGTTGGCGCTCTCCGGGGGTCCGCACCGCGGACTGGAGGAGTTGATCGGCGACTGCGTGCGCTGCGCGGCCGACCGGATCATCGCCGAGCACCGCGAACCCGTCGCCGACGAGGACTCGTTCAACCGGCTCGTCGGCGTGGCGCGCTCCCAGCTCGGTCCCGTCGCCGCGGGGATTATGTCCACTGTGGAGAAGGTGCTGACCGTGTTCGGCCGGGTTTGCGCGCAACTGGACGACGCCCCGGCCGGGGCTCGGCGGGAATCGTTGGACGACATCCGCGAGCAGCTGAACTCGCTGGTCCACCCGGGATTCGTCGCCGGGACCGGCGCGGCGCGGCTGAACGATCTGGTGCGCTACCTGCTCGCGGTGGAGCAGCGGTTGGAGAAGCTGCGGTACCACCCGGTGCGCGATCTGGAGTGGATGGACGAGATCGATCCGGTCCGTGCGCGGTACGAGGAACTGCTCGACGCGGCGCGACGAGGCGAGCAGGCGTGGGAATCCGTGGTTCCGATCGGCTGGATGCTGCAGGAACTGCGGGTGAGCGTGTTCGCGCAGAACCTCGGCACGGCGCACTCGGTGTCGGTCAAGAGGTTGCACCGGGCCATGGACAAGGCCGCCGGCTGAAGCGGGCCGCCTCGCCGAACCCGGTGCGGCAGGGGTGGACGTTTCTCGAGAAAAGTCCGCGACTTTTCTCGAGAAACGTCCACCTCCCCCTTTCGCCGCGGGTCAGCGCTCGGCGGGGGAGACGGTGACCCCGATGGAGCCCGGTCCGGTGTGCGCGCCGAGGATCGCGCTGGTTTCGGTGATGCTGACGCGGCGCGCCAGCGGGACTTCCCGCTGGATCCGGTGCAGGAGTTCCTGGGCGTCCTCGGGGCTGGTGAAGTGCTCGACGCCGATGTCGACCGGGCGCCTGCCCGCGTGTTCCACGGCGGTGCGCACCATCTTGCGCAGCGCGCGGTCGCGGCCCATGCCTTGGAGCTGCTTGTCGATCACGCCGTCCTTGACGGCGAGCACCGGTTTCACCGACAGGGTGCTGCCCAGCCAGGCCTGGGCGCGTCCGATGCGGCCGCCGCGTCGGAGGTGCTCGAGGGTGTCGACGTACAGCAGCTGCATCGAGTTGCGCATCCGGTAGTCGAGCACGTCCATGACCTGCATCGCGTCGCAGTCGCTGCGGGCGGCTTCGGCGGCGGCGATGATGCTGTAGCCGAGGCTCATGCCGACCAGCCGCGAGTCGACCACGTACACCGGTACGCCCACTTCCTCGGCGGCGATGCGGGCGGAGGCGCAGGTGTCCGAGAGCTGCTCGGAGATGTGCACCGACAGCACCGCTTCGGCGCCGGTGGCCTCGGCGTCCGAGTAGTTCCAGAAGAACGCCGGCGGCGGGGGTTCCGAGGTGCTCACCGGGATGCCGTCGGTCATGGCGCGTGCGAGGTCGGCGTGCGGCACGCGGCGCTCGTCGTTGCTTTCCCCTCCCACGGTGAGTTCCAGCTGCACCGGTGAGATGCCGAGCTGGTTCGCCGTTTTCGGCGGGATGGAGGCGGTCGAGTCGGTAACGACGGCGACGCGTTGGTTCATACCAACAGGTTAATCAGGCGCGAGGATTTTCGTCCGGGCCCGGGTGGATGCGCTTTCGCGACCGAGGCACAGTGAGGTAGGAAGCAGTAGTGAACGCTCGTTTACCCGGTGGCGCGCCCGTCGTTTCCCGGGAGGGTGAGTACCGTCACGTCCACCACCTGCTGGCGGATGTGCTACTGATAAGTAACATTCTTGGTGGTTGACAGCACCGGCGCTTCGCCCCGGCGGAGCGGCGGATCATCGTCCCGGCCGCTCGGCCGGGACGCGCAGAGCACCAGCGTCGGTAGTCCGCGGGAGGTCGAAGAGGGCCCATGAACATTGTTGTCCTGGTGAAGCAGGTGCCCGACACGTATTCCGAGCGGAGGCTGTCGGCGGATCACACGTTGGACCGGGAGTCCGCGGACGCCGTGCTCGACGAGATCAACGAGCGTGCGGTGGAGCAGGCCCTGCAGGTGAAGGAGGCCCACGGCGGTGAGGTCACCGCGGTGTGCATGGGCCCGGAGCGGGCCGGTGAGGCCATCCGCAAGGCGTTGTCGATGGGGGCAGACAAGGCGGTGCACGTCTCGGACGAGGCGCTGCACGGTACGGACGCGCCGGCCACGGCGCGGGTGCTGGCCGCGGCGGTGGGCACCGTCGAGGACGTGGACATGGTCGTGGCGGGCAACGAGGCCACGGACGGTCGCGTCGGTGCGGTGCCGGCGATGGTGGCCGAGCTGTTGGGCTGGCCGCAGCTGACGTTCGCCCGCTCGGTCGAAACCGACGGGGCGCAGGCGAGCATCGAGCGCGAGACCGACGCCGGGGTGAGCACGGTGCGCGCGAACCTGCCGGCCGTCGTGTCCGTCACGGAGAAGATCAACGAGCCGCGGTACCCTTCGTTCAAGGGGATCATGGCGGCGAAGAAGAAGCCGGTGCAGACCGTGTCGCTGGCGGAGGTGGGCATCGACGCCGGTGCGGTCGGGCTGGCCGGTGCCGGCACGACCGTGGTCTCCTCCGCGCCGAAGCCGCCGAAGGCCGCCGGGGAGAAGATCACCGATGACGGTGAGGGCGGCGTGCGGCTGGTCGAGTTCCTGTCCGGTCAGAAGCTGGTGTGACACGTCCACGGGTTGCGTGAGGAGGCTTGAATCATGGCTGAGGTGTTGGTCCTCGTTGACCACGTGGACGGTGAGGTCAAGAAGTCCACGGCGGAACTGATGACCGCTGCGCGGCGCATCGGCACCCCGGCGGCCGTCGTCGTCGGTGAGCCGGGCACGACCGGCAAGATGACCGATGCGCTGGCCGCCTGCGGCGCGGAGAAGGTCTACGCCGGCGAGTCCGCCGAGGCGAACCAGTATCTGGTCACCCCGCAGGTGGGCGTGCTGGCCGCGCTGGTCGAGCGCACCTCGCCGGCCGCGGTGCTCGTGTCCGCCTCGGTCGACGGCAAGGAGATCGCCGGACGGTTGGCCGTGCGCACCGGATCCGGGCTGGTCTCCGAGGCCGTTGAGCTCGACGGCGACGGGACCGCGTCGCACTCGCTGTTCGGCGGCACCTACGACGCGGCCTCGCAGGTGGGCACGGGCACGCCGATCGTGACGGTGCAGCCGGGCGCGGTCGACGCGGAGAACACGGCCGGTGCCGCCGTCGAGGAGTCGGTCGAGGTGCCGAGTGCGGACGCGGGCGCCGCCGCCGAGATCACCGGCCGGTCGCCGGCCGAGGCGGGCGACCGGCCGGAGCTGACCGAGGCGAACGTCGTCGTCTCCGGCGGCCGCGGTGTCGGCTCGTCCGAGAGCTTCGCCGTGGTGGAGCAGCTGGCCGACGCGCTCGGTGCGGCGGTGGGCGCCTCGCGGGCGGCGGTGGACTCCGGCTACTACCCGCACCAGTTCCAGGTCGGCCAGACCGGCAAGACCGTCTCGCCGCAGCTGTACCTCGCGCTGGGCATCTCCGGCGCGATCCAGCACCGCGCGGGCATGCAGACCTCGAAGACCATCGTGGCGGTCAACAAGGACGGCGAGGCGCCGATCTTCGAGATCGCCGACTACGGCGTCGTCGGCGACCTGTTCAAGATCGCACCGCAGCTGACCGAGGAGGTCAACAAGCGCAAGGGCTGAGCCGCTCTGGCGGCCCCGGCGGGTCCTGCGGACACCGGGGCCGTCGGCCTCCGGCGCTGTGCTTCCGCTGCGGAAATCCCTTGCGGAATTCCCCTGCGAAGTTCCCCTGCGAACGGGCGGGTGCCGCGCGCACCCGCCCGTTCGCGCGTGTCGGCGCGGGTGCAGCCGGCCGCTGGTGCGCGGGGTGTCGGTCGCGGTTGGCAGAATCCAGCGCGTGGAAGGCACCGAGCAGCACGCGGAGCCCCGCGACCGCGACGGGACCTGGCTCGACCGCGACGTCTCCGGCCGCGACCTGCGGGACGTGTTCGGGCAGGGCACCACGCCGCGGACCGGTCCGGTGTTCCGCCGGTGCGACTTCACGGCAGCGGATCTGCGCGGAGCGGAGCTCGCCGACGCGGTGTTCGAGCAGTGCACCCTCGTGCAGGCACGGATGGGCGGAGCACGGCTCGACGGCGCGCGCATCACCGGCTCCCGGTGCGCCGGCTCAGACCTCACCGACGCGGACCTCACCGATGCGGTCTTCGAGGACGCCGACCTCTCCCACGCCCGATTGACCGGAGCCCTGTCGGCCGACGCGCGGTTCCGCGGGTGCCGCATGATCGGGGTCGACCTCAGGGCCCGGCGCGGACTCGCCGTCGCCATCACCATCGAGGACTGCAACTTGCAGTTGGCCGAACTGTCCGAACTGTCGCTGCGGGGGGGCTCGTGTGACGGGCAGCGACCTCAGCGAAGCCGACCTGTGGGGCACCGACCTGCGGGGCGCCGTGCTCACCGGTTGCCGCTTGCGCGATGCGGACCTCTCCACGGCCCGGTTGGACGGTGCCGACCTGCGCGGGAGTGATCTCGGAGAGCTCACCGCAGATGCGCCGCGGCACCTGCGCGGCGCGATCGTGTCACCCGGAGCAGGCAGTGCAGATCTGCGCCGCGCTGGGCGTCACCGTGCTCGAGCAGCACGAGCACGCAGGCGGCAGCGCTCATCGGTGAGTTCGCTGCGCACGTCGTTCGGCGCCGATGCCCCCACACGCGAGTGAGCTCCGCTGCGCGTGCAGTACCCTGGGAAAACGATGACCTACCTGGACCACGCCGCCACGACCCCGATGCGGCCGAACGCGATCGCGGTGACCAGCGAGGCGCTGAGCCGGCTGGGCAACGCGTCCTCGCTGCACAGCTCGGGCCGGCGGGCCCGACGTGCGGTGGAGGAATCCCGGGAGGACATCGCCGCCGCGCTCGGTGCGCGCCCCTCGGAGGTCCTGTTCACCGGCGGCGGCACGGAGAGCGACAACCTGGCCATCAAGGGCATCTTCTGGTCGCGGCGCGCCGCCGACCCGCGGCGCCACCGGATCGTCGCCTCCGGTGTGGAGCACCACGCCGTGCTCGACGCGGTCGAGTGGCTGGTCAAGCACGAGCAGGCCGAGGTGACCTGGCTGGAGGTGGACTCGTGGGGGCGCGTGCTCCCGGGCGAGCTGGAGCGGGTGCTGTCCCAGCACGCCGACGAGGTGGCGCTGGCCACGGTCATGTGGGCGAACAACGAGGTCGGCACGGTCAACCCGGTCCGCGAGTTGGCCGCGGTCGCCGAACGCCACGGCGTGCCGCTGCACACCGACGCGGTGCAGGCGGTCGAAACGGTTCCGGTGGACTTCGCCGCCTCGGGGGCGGCGGCGATGACGCTCACCGGGCACAAGATCGGCGGTCCCTACGGCGTGGGGGTGCTGCTGCTGGCGCGGGACGTCGACTGCACGCCCGTGCTGCACGGGGGTGGGCAGGAGCGCGAGGTGCGTTCCGGCACGCTGGACACGCCGGGGATCCTGGGGCTGGCCAGCGCGCTGCGCGAGGCGGTGGACGAACGCGACCGGCACGCCGCGGAACTGGCCGCGCTGCGGGAGGAGCTGATCGCCGGGGTGCGCGCGGCGGTGCCGGACGTGGTGCTCAACGGCGATCCCGGTGGTGGTGAGGTGGACGGCGGCCCGGCCCGGGTGGCGGGCAACGCCCACTTCACGTTCCCCGACTGCGAGGGGGACAGCTTGTTGATGTTGTTGGATGCCCAGGGCATCGAGTGCTCCACCGGGTCGGCCTGCACCGCCGGGGTGGCCGAGCCGAGCCACGTGCTGCTGGCGATGGGGGCACCGGCGCGGACCGCGCGGGGGTCGCTGCGGTTCTCCTTGGGGCACACTTCGACCGCGGACGACGTGCGGGCGCTGACCGGGGCCATCGGCCCGGTGGTGGAGCGGGCCCGCAACGCCGGGCTTGCAGGCCTGCGTCGGTCCGCGGAGAGGACGACCGCCGCTACGGAGGTGTGAGACGTGCGAGTTTTGGCCGCGATGAGCGGCGGTGTGGATTCGGCTGTTGCTGCCGCGCGGGCCGTGGAGGCCGGGCACGAGGTGGTCGGCGTGCATCTGGCGTTGTCGGCCAAGCCCGGCACGCTGCGCAGCGGGGCGCGCGGGTGCTGCACCGTGGAGGATTCCCGCGACGCGCGGCGCGCCGCGGACCTGCTCGGCATCCCGTTCTACGTGTGGGATTTCGCCGAGCGGTTCACCGAGGACGTCATCGAGAACTTCGTCGGTGAGTACGCCGCCGGGCGCACTCCGAACCCGTGCCTGACCTGCAACGAGAAGATCAAGTTCCAGGCCGTGCTGGAAAAGGGCATGGCGCTCGGCTTCGATGCGGTGTGCACCGGGCACTACGCGCAGCTGTCCGTTGTGGACGGCAAACCGGTGCTGCGGCGCAGCCGGGACGAGGGCAAGGACCAGTCGTACGTGCTCGCGTCGCTGACGTCCGAGCAGCTGCGCCATTCGATGTTCCCGCTCGGCCACTCGCTCAAGTCCGAGGTGCGCGACGAAGCCGCGCACCGCGACCTGGCGGTGGCGTCCAAACCGGACAGCCACGACATCTGCTTCATCCCGGACGGCGACACCAAGAAGTTCCTCGACGAGCAGATCGGGCACAACCCCGGTGAGCTCGTCGATGCCGAGAGCGGCGCCGTGCTCGGCCACCACACCGGCGTGCACGGGTTCACCGTGGGGCAGCGCAAGGGCCTGGGCATCGACGCTCCCGCGCCGGACGGGCGTCCGCGCTACGTGCTCTCGCTGGAACCGGTCTCCGGCACGGTCGAGGTCGGTTCGGCCGAGCAGCTCGACGTCACCGAGATCGAGGCCGACCGGCCGATCTGGCCGTCCGAGCAGCCGCTGGACGGGCCCACCGAGTGCGCCGTGCAGGTGCGCGCGCACGGCGAAGCGGTCGAGGCCGTGGCGGAGGCGGACGACAGCGGCATCCGGGTGCAGTTGCGCCGCCCGATGCGCGGTGTCGCACCGGGCCAGGCGATGGTGCTGTACCGGCCGGATTCCGCGGCCGGCGATCTCGTGCTCGGCAGCGGGATCATCGCCGGCACGCGCTGAAGGCGTGTTGGAATCCTCCGCGCACCCCGGTAGTGTCGTCCGTCACACCCGGCGAACGGAGGCGGCATGGAGGCTCTTCGCTCCAGCACGGTGGCGGATGTGCTGCGGCGCAGCGCCGCACGGCACCCCGAGCGGACCGCGCTGCGGTTCACCGACGACGCGGGGCGGACGCGCAGCTGGACCTACGCGGATCTCGACGCCGCGGTCAGCCGGGCGGCCGCGCGGCTGGTCGAGGCCGGTGCGCGCGCCGGGGACCGGGTGGCGGCCTACGGCAAGAACTCGGACGCCTACCTCATCGGTTACCTGGCGTGCGCCCGGGCGGGGCTGATCCACGTGCCGGTGAACAACAGCCTCACCGGCACCGAGCTGGCGTACCTGCTCAGCCAGTCCGGCAGCACGCTGGCGCTGGTCGACCCCGACCTGTCCGCGGAGGTCGCCGAGGTGCGCGCGAACACCGCGCTGCAGCGCACGCTGCCGCTGCGCGACCGCGAGGGGTCCCTGCTGGAACTGGCCACCTCCGGCCCGGTGCCCGAACCGGCCGCGCCGCCGGACGAGAACGACGTCGTGCAGCTGCTGTACACCTCGGGCACCACCTCGCAACCCAAGGGCGCGATGATGACCCACCGCGCCCTGCTGCACGAGTACGTCTCGTGCATCCAGGCGCTGGACCTCGACCCCGCGGACCGGCCGCTGCACGTGATGCCGCTGTACCACTCGGCGCAGATGCACGTGTTCCTGCTGCCGTACCTGATGATCGGGGCCACCAACCACCTGCGCGAATCCCCGGAGCCGGCGGACCTGCTGCGGCGCATCGAGCAGGAGCGCATCGGTGCGTTCTTCGCCGTGCCCACGCTGTGGGTGGCGCTGGCCAACCACGCCGAGTTCGGCGCGCGCGACCTGCGTTCGCTGCGCAAGGCCTACTACGGCGCTTCGATCATGCCGGTGCCCGTGCTGCAGCGGTTGCAGGAGGCGCTGCCGGACCTGGCGTTCTACAACTGCTTCGGCCAGTCCGAGATCGGTCCACTCGCGACGGTGCTGCGACCCGAGGACCACGAGGAGCGGCCGGATTCGGCCGGAAAACCGGCACTGTTCGTGGAAACGCGCATCGTCGACGAGACCGGTGCGGACGTCGCCGCCGGCGAGCCGGGGGAGATCGTGTACCGCTCGCCGCAGCTGTGCACCGGGTACTGGGGCAAGCCGGAGGAGACCGAGGAGGCCTTCCGGGACGGGTGGTTCCACTCCGGCGACCTGGTGCGCGCCGACGAGGAGGGCTACGTCTACGTCGTCGACCGCATCAAGGACGTGATCAACACCGGTGGGGTGCTGGTGGCCTCGCGGGAGATCGAGGATGTGCTCTACACCCACCCCGCGGTGCGCGAGGTCGCGGTCGTGGCCGTGCCCGACGAGCAGTGGGGCGAGGCGATCAACGCCGTCGTCGTGCCGAACTCCGCAATGGACGGAGGGGCGATGGACGGAGCCCCAGGGGATGGAGCCCCGGGGGACGGGGGCCCGGTGGACGAACGGGAGCTCGCCGCGCACGTCCGCGAGAACCTCGCCGCGTTCAAAGTGCCCAAGCGGGTGCACGTCGTCGACGATCTCCCCCGCAACGGGGCCGGCAAGCTGCTCAAGCGCAACCTGCGCGACGCCATCCGCGACCACGGCACGCCCGCGCCGGACGAGCTCGCGGGAACGTGACGCTCGGGCGAGCGGCGGGCGCGGGACTCATTCCCGGCGCTGGGCGTCGCCGCCCTTGCGCGCGGCCGCGTGCAGGCGCGCCTTGGCCGGGTCGCGGGGACGCACGCCCGCGCGCGGCTGCCGGCTCGTCGGCATGTCCGGTGCGTGCCGGATGAACAGGGTGAGCGTGACGCTGTCGGTGAACCCGTTGCGGTGCATCACCTTCGCCGAAGCCGTGTTGCTGCGCTCCACGTCGGTGACGATGCGGGTGGCGCCCGCGGCGAACAGGGCGGCGCACGAGCGCTCCAGCAGCGCATCGGCCACACCCCGGCCGCGGTGCTCCGGGTCCACCCCGATCCACTCCACGTAGCCCCAGTCCGAGCGCTCCTCGTAGGACATCGAGGCCAGCACGAACCCGGCGACCGCCGCACCGTCCTCGACGACCCAGCAGGCCTCGGGCTGGGTGTCGAGGTGCGTGGCCGCGCTCGACAGCGACCAGGAGGTGTAGGGCATCGTGTTCACGTCGAACAGCCGGAACCCCAGGTCCAGCACGCCGGAGAGGTGGTCCAACCGCATCGGGATGGGGACGAGGGTCTCGGCGTCGGTCATGCCCGTCAGCGTGCCGGACGAAGGCCGCCCGCGCACACCCCCGGGGCGGCCGGCATGTCGATCCCCGGCAGGGACAATGGTGCCGTGAGTGAAGCACCTTGGCGAGCTGGTACGGCCACCGCGCTCGGCTCGATGCCGGGGACCGACGCGGTGGAGAGCGCGCGCACCGTGCTCGCGCAGCTACCCGATCTGACACCGTTGCCGGAGTTGCCCGCGCGGGGCGTGGGCGCCGACGCCGTGGGCCGCACCGCGGGCATGCTGGTCGACCTCGCGGTGGAGGTGGTGCCCTCGGGCTACCGCGTGGCGCAGCGCCCGGGCCGCGACCACCGGCGCGCCGTGGACCTGCTGCGCTGGGACCTGGACGCGATGGAGCAGGCCGTCACCGAGCTCGGCGCGCCGCGGATGGTGAAGGTGCAGGCCGTCGGGCCGTGGACCCTCGGCGCCGGGGTGGAACTCGCCAACGGCCACCGCGTGCTCACCGACCACGGTGCGCTGCGGGACTTCACGAGCTCCGCGCTGGAGGGGCTGGCCCGGCACGTCGACGAGGTCGTCACCCGCACCGGCGCGCCCGTGCTCGTCCAGCTGGACGAGCCGATGCTGCCGCAGGTGCTGGCGGGCGATCTGCCGACCCCCTCGGAGTACGGGACGGTCCCGGCCGTGCCGGAACCGGAAGCGCGGGCGCTGCTGTCCGATGTGCTCGATCACGTGCGCGGGATGACGCGGCAGCCGGTGATCGTGCACTGCGACGCACCGCGTCCGCCGGTGACGATGCTGCGGCGGTCCGGGGCGGACGCCGTCGCGCTGGACCTCCTGCGGCTCGGGGAGGTCAGCGGGGAGTTCGCCGATGCTTTCGGCGAGGCGTGGCAGGAAGGCACCACGTTCCTGCTCGGCCTGGTGCCGAACGCGGGCGATCCCACGTCGGACCAGGTGCGCGAGCTCGCCATGCCCGCGTTCGACCTGATCACGCGTCTCGGTTTCCCGGCCACCGTGCTGCGCGAGCACGCCGTGCCGACGCCGTGCGGCGGGTTGGCGCAGGCCACTCCGGCGTGGGCGCAGCGCGCGTTGAAGCTCTCCGCCGCGTTGGCGCGCATGTTCGCGGAGGAAGCCGCCGCCTGAGCGGGCACCGGGCGCGGCGCGCGGCCGACGTCCGGTCGGAGCACTTGTCGCAGCACGTCCGCCCTGCCAGAGTCGGGACCGAGGCACGACACGGCCATGGGAGGTGGCTCCGATGCGCGTGGTGCGAACCCACGTGGTGAGCCAGTGCTTCTGCCCGCGCGGCAGTGATCACCCCGGGCTCGGGGACGCCCGGGAAGCGGTCGAGAGCGGATCGGCCGCGGCCGAGATCGTTCCGACTCCGCTCCCACCACCCGCCGAACGCGGGTGCGCGGCGGTGCACGACGCCGCCGGCGGTTGACTCGCCTCCTTCCACCCGCTTCCCCCACCCGCACGCGTCCTGGCGTCGCGGGCCTCCCGATGCGCGCCCGGAGCCGTGCGCATCCGCACCAGTTCAAGCGACCGCACCAGTTCAAGCGAAGACGAAGCACGGTGTCCGTCATGCGTTCCGACCTGAGTCGACGACGTAGCTCCCACCCGCACCGGCACGTGGCCGCGCTGGCCGACGTGCAACCCCGACCCCTGTGGCTGGACGGTCCGGACCGTCCCGAGCCGGCCTCGGCCCTGACCCGAACCACTTCGACCGACCTGCTCGTCATCGGCGGCGGCTACACCGGGCTGTGGGCCGCGTTGCGCGCGAAGGAACGCGACCCCGCCCGGGACGTGGTGCTCGTCGAGTCCCGCGAATGCGGCTGGGCCGCGTCCGGGCGCAACGGCGGGTTCTGCGCCGCCAGCCTCACCCACGGTCTGCACAACGGGCTGCGCCGGTTCCCGCGGGAGGTGGGGCGGCTGGAGCGGCTCGGGCTGCGCAACCTCGACGAGATCGAGAAGGCCGTGCACGCCCACGGCATCGACTGCGACTTCGAGCGCACCGGGGAGCTCGAGGTCGCCGTGGCCGACTGGCAGTTGCCCCAGCTGCGCTCGGCGGCGCGGCTGGCCGCCGAGCACGGCCACGACGCCCGGCTGCTCGACGCCGAGCAGACGCGCGGCGAGGTGAACTCGTCGACCTACCGCGGCGCGCTGTGGATGCGGGACTCGGTCGCGCTGGTGGACCCGGCGCGGCTGGCGCGGGGCCTGCGTGCGGCCTGCCTGCGCGCGGGGGTGCGGCTGCACGAACGCACCCCGGTGCACGCGCTGCAGGACGAGCGCGCCGGCGTGACCGCCAGCACCCCGTACGCAGCGGTGCACGCGCGGCACGTGCTGCTGGCCACGAACGCGTTCCGGCCGTTGCTCGCCGGGCTGCGCCGCTACGTGCTGCCGATGTACGACCACGTGCTGGCCACGGAACCGCTCACCGGTCGGCAGCTGGCCGACATCGGCTGGGACCGCCGCCAGGGCGTCAGCGATTCGGGCAACCAGTTCCACTACTACCGGCTCACCGCCGACAACCGGATCCTGTGGGGCGGCTACGACGCCGTGTACCACTTCGGCGGAGCTGTGCGCGATGAGCTGGACCAGCGGCCGGAGACCTTCGCCACGCTCGCCGAGCACTTCTTCGCCACGTTCCCGCAGCTGGAGGGGGTGCGTTTCACGCACGCCTGGGGCGGTGCGATCGACATGTGCGCCAGGCTGTGCCCGTTCGTCGGTACGGCGCGCCGCGGCCGCGTCGGCTACGCCCTCGGTTACAGCGGCCTGGGCGTGGGCGCCAGCCGGTTCGCCGCCGGCGCGGTGCTCGACCTGCTGGACGGGCGGCGCGGTGAGAACACCGACCTGGGCCTGGTGCGCACGCATCCGCGCCGGTTGCCGCCGGAACCGCTGCGGTGGGCGGGGACGCAGCTGACGCGGAGGTCGCTGGCCGCTGCCGACCGGGACCGGGGACGGCCGAACTGGTGGCTGCGCGCGCTGCGCAGCGCCGGTGTCGGCTGAGCAGGGCAGCCGGCCGGGGTGGCCCGCCTCCGCTGCCGTCGTGCTCGCCGCTGGTCGTGCGGCCGCCGCTCGCAGCCGGCGCGCGCGCAGCCGGCGGCGGGCACGACGGCCGCGATGCAGCAGCCGTGCAGTGCGGTTGGGCCGAACCGGCCCCGCTGCGGCGGCCGGAGCGGCACAATGGGTCCCATGCTGAACTTCTTCCGCCGCCGCGGCGCCGCGAGCGGAGCCGAGCGAGCAGACCCGGACGCACGTGCGGCGGCGTTCTGGCAGCGCTGGGACGAGCTGCTGCCCGAGATCACCTCGGCGCTGGCGGACGGCCGCCCGCAGCACGTCGAGCCGCTGGTGTCCGATCTGGTGCGGCGGTTGCACCCGGACCTGGGCTTCTCGTTCGAGCGCGGTCTGCGCGCCACCTACGCGCTGGTCGTCAGCGGTGAGGCGGATCCGCAGCTGCGCCCCTACACCGACGCGTGGATGCGGGCAGCTCCGCAGGAGGACCAGGCGTGGGAGTACCACGACGCGATCCCGCCGGTGCCCGATCCGATGGAGGTGACGGTGCGCCTGGGCGAGACCCCGTACACGCTGGCGGACGTGCGGGTCGTGGCCCAGGTCGACGGCGCGGCCGGTGTGGTCGACGTCGCCGTGCACCACCCGGGGTTCGCCGGTCTCGAGGACCGTTCGCGCACGGCGCTGGCGCTGATGGCGCTCGACGCCGCGCTCGGGGAACGTCGCGCCGCCGACCGGCTCGGCCGCATCGAGACGGCCGAGTTCCCGCCGGAGTCCACGGTCGATCTCGCACGATTGCGTGAACTTGCCGAAGAACTGGAGCGCACCGGGACCGATCCCGGGCAGGGCGGAGCGGTGGCCGCCTCCTGACGGTGTCGGACGCGCTCGCTACTCTCGAGGTGACCAGGCGGAACCGTGTGATCCGGGGAGCAGTACGCGTGACCGAGCAAGCAGCCGACGCAGCGGAGCGCGGCGCCGAGGAGGACGTCCCGCGTGACGCCGCGGCGGGGCGCAGCGCCGAAGGCGTGGAGGACGTGCCCGCCGACGTGCGCGAGCAGCACGCCGAGTTGGCCGAGGCGGTCCGCGCGCACCAGTTCCGCTACTACGTGCTGGATTCGCCGATCATCACCGACGGTGAGTTCGACGAGCTGTTCACCCGGCTGCAGCGCGCGGAGCGGGAGCACCCGGGCCTGGCGGCGGCCGACTCGCCGACGCGCGTGGTCGGCGGCACCTTCTCCACCGAGTTCACCGCTGCCGACCACCTCGAGCGGATGCTCAGCCTGGACAACGCGTTCAACGTGGACGAGCTGCGCTCCTGGGCGGACCGCGTGGAACGCGAGATCGGCGGTGGCGCGCACTACCTGTGCGAGCTCAAGATCGACGGCTTGGCGATCAACCTGCTCTACCGCGGCGGCAAGCTGGAACGCGCGCTGACCCGCGGTGACGGCCGCACCGGCGAGGACGTGACGCTGAACGTGCGCACCGTGGGCGACGTTCCGCAGCAGCTGACCGCCGGCGAGGACTACCCGGTGCCGGACGTGGTGGAAGTGCGCGGCGAGGTGTTCTTCCGCACCGACGAGTTCGACGTGCTCAACGAATCCCTGGTGCAGGAGGGCAAGGCGCCGTTCGCGAACCCCCGCAACGCCGCCGCCGGATCGCTGCGGCAGAAGGACCCGCGGGTGACGCGCAACCGCCCGCTGCACCTGATCTGCCACGGCCTCGGCCGCCGGGAGGGTTTCGAGCCGGAGCGGCAGTCCCACTCCTACGAGGCGCTGCGCGCCTGGGGACTGCCGGTTTCCGAGCACACCGTCGTGCTGTCCACCGTGGACGAAATCGTCGAGCACGTGCGGTACTGGGGGGAGCACCGGCACGACGCGGAGCACGAGATCGACGGTGTCGTGGTCAAGGTGGACGAAGTGCCGCTGCAGCGGCGGTTGGGCACGACCTCGCGCACCCCGCGCTGGTCCGTCGCGTACAAGTACCCGCCGGAGCAGGCGACGACGACGCTGCGCGACATCCAGGTGAACGTGGGCCGCACCGGCCGCGTCACGCCGTTCGCCGTGATGGAGCCGGTCAAGGTCGCCGGTTCCACCGTGGCGCTGGCGACGCTGCACAACTCCGACGAAGTGCGCCGCAAGGCAGTGCTCATCGGCGATCGCGTGGTGATCCGCAAGGCCGGCGACGTCATCCCGGAAGTGCTCGGACCGGTGGTGGACGTGCGCACGGGCGAGGAGCGCGAGTTCGCGATGCCCGCGCACTGCCCGGAGTGCGGCACGCAGCTGCACCGCGAGAAGGAGAGCGACGTGGACATCCGGTGTCCCAACACGCGCTCCTGCCCCGCACAACTGCGCGAACGACTGTTCCACCTCGCCGGGCGCGGCGCCTTCGACGTCGAAGTGATGGGCTACGAGGCCGCCGTGGCGCTGCTGCAGGCTGGTGTGCTCACCGACGAGGGGGACGTGTTCGATCTCGACGAGGACGCGCTGCTGGCGGTGCCGCTGTTCCGCACCAAGGACGGTTCCCTGTCGGCCAACGGGACCAAGTTGTTGCAGAACCTCCAGGCGGCGAAGGAGAAGCCGCTGTGGCGGGTACTGGTGGCTCTGTCCATCCGGCACGTGGGGCCGACCGCCGCGCAGGCGCTGGCGCGGGAGTTCGGTTCGCTGGACGCGATCGAGGAGGCTTCCGAGGAGCGACTGGCCGCGACCGACGGGGTCGGCCCGACGATCGCCGAATCGGTGCGCGAGTGGTTCACCGAGCCGTGGCACCGGGAAGTGGTGCGGAAGTGGCGCGAAGCGGGCGTGCGAACGGCCGACGAGCGCGACGAGTCGATTCCGCGCAACCTCGAAGGGCTGTCCATTGTGGTCACCGGAACGCTGCCGACGTACTCGCGCGACGAGGCCAAGGAGGCCATCATGGCGCGCGGCGGGCGTGCCGCGGGATCGGTGTCGAAGAAGACCGCGTTCGTCGTCGTGGGCGATTCCCCCGGTTCGAAGCACGACAGGGCGGTGCAGCTGGGCGTGCCCGTGCTCGACGAGGACGGGTTCCGCGTGCTGCTCTCCGACGGACCCGACGCCGCCGCCAGCCACGCGCTGTAGCTTCGGCGGCGGACTCTCTTCTCAACCGTCGAGCACGACGCCGACGATCCCGGCCAGGTGAGCCAACCGGGCGATCTCGGAGGCGCGGAACATCGGCCCGCCCGGGCGGCCCGCCAGCAGCACCCGGTCGGGTTTGCCGATCGGCGTGGCGGCGAGTTCCGTGCCGAGCTCCTGCCACGTCTCGGGCACCCAGTCGTCGTCGCCGTCGAGGCTCGTGGCGCGCGGCAGCGGCATCCACGGCAGTTCGAGGTAGCCCTCCTGCGGAGCGGAGGTGCTCGCGGACAGCTGTTCGGCACCGCCGGAGTGGTGGCCGAACACGAGGGCCCAACCGGAACGGATGATCTTCGGCACGCCCTCGGCGAAGATCTCCAGGCCGCGCGCCGGTTCGGCGGCGACCTCCTCGACGAGTTCGAGTTCGCGGTGCGTGTCCAGCACGCCCGCGTAGGGGCGGACGGCGTCGACCTCGACGCCGTCGATGGATTCCGCCGCGGTGATGAGCACGTCGGGCAGGCGTCCGGCCTCCATCTCCACGACCATGTCGTCGATCGCGACACCGTTGCCGCGTTCCACGACGTTGACGCCGAGGATGTCGGCCCCGATCTCGCCGAGTGCCGTCGCCACCGATCCGAGCGTGCCCGGTCGATCCGGTATCTGAACCCGGAGCAGGAAGGACACCGGACTCAAGCCTCCAGCTTCGTGCGCGGCACCTCGCCGTCCGCGCGTCTTCGCAGGCACGGGGTCGGGGCCCCGTGCGAACAACCGGCGCCGAAATTGTGGCAGATCGCGGCGTGTCGTGGTCAGCCTGGCGTCCGTGCAGTGGAACGATCGCCGCTTGCGCCCGTCCTGCCGGCCGCCGGGACGAACCCGGCGAACCGGTCGCCTCCCCGCCCCCGCGGGGCCTGCCCGATCGGCCCGTTGCGGCCGGGTGCGCGGCGGCGCCCCCCGCGGGCCGCGGGCCGGTAGCGCCATAGACTGGGAGTGTCGAACGGTTTCGCCGCGTGCCGTCGGCCTGCGCCGGAAGCGGAGCGGTGTCGACGACCGGGACGACCGGATCGGGGTGGCTCGGCCGCGCGGATGGCCGCGGAACGTTTCGGAACGAATCGGTTCCGCCTCTTCCGCGCTGTGCCGGGCCCGCCCGGGCGTGCACAACCGGACTGCGATCGGACCGAGGAGCCCGCACAGTGTCCAAGATCTCCCGCGACGAGGTCGAGCATCTCGCCGGCCTCGCCAGGCTGGCCGTGAGCTCCGAAGAGCTCGACACGTTCGCCGGCCAGCTCGACGTGATCCTGGAATCGGTGGCCAGGATCGGCGAGGTGGCCGCGGACGACATCCCGCCCACGTCGCACGCGGTGCCCACGACCAACGTGTTCCGCCCGGACGAGGTGCGGCCCGGCCTGACCCAGCAGCAAGCGCTGTCCGGTGCGCCGGCCGCAGAACAGGACCGGTTCCGCGTTCCGCGGATCCTCAACGAGGAGGCTTGATGACGTCGACCGCATCCGGCGGTGAGTTGACCGGGCTCACCGCGTCCGAACTCGCGGACAAGCTCGGCAACGGCGAGGTCTCGGCGGTCGAGGTCACCCAGGCGCACCTGGACCGCGTCACCGCCGTCGACACCGGCGTGCACGCGTTCCTGCACATCGACGCCGAGGGGGCGCTGGCCGCTGCGCGGCAGGTGGACGAGCGCCGCGCCGCCGGTGAGCAGCTGCCGCCGCTGGCCGGGGTTCCGCTGGCCCTCAAGGACGTGCTCACCACCAGCGACATGCCCACCACCTGCGGTTCGAAGATGCTCGAGGGCTGGACCCCGCCCTACGACGCCGCGGTGACCAGCAAACTGCGCGAATCCGGCGTGGTGGTGCTGGGCAAGACGAACATGGACGAGTTCGCCATGGGCTCGTCCACGGAGAACTCGGCCTTTGGCCCCACCCGCAACCCGTGGGACCTTAACCGCATCCCCGGCGGTTCCGGGGGCGGTTCCGCGGCGGCGCTGGCCGCGTTCGAGGCGCCGCTGGCGATCGGCACCGACACGGGCGGCTCGATCCGCCAGCCAGGTGCGGTGACCGGCACGGTCGGCGTCAAACCCACCTACGGCGGGGTCTCCCGCTACGGCCTCGTCGCCTTCTCGTCCTCGTTGGATCAGGTGGGTCCCTGCGCGCGCACGGTGACCGACGCGGCGCTGCTGCACGAGACGATCGCCGGGCACGACCGGGCCGACGCCACCTCGATCGACCGGCCGGTGCCGCCGGTGGTGCGGGCCGCGCGCGAGGGCGCCGCGGCCGACCTCAGCGGCGTGCGGGTCGGCGTGGTGCGCGAACTGTCCGGCGAGGGCTACCAGGACGGCGTGCTGCGCTCGTTCCGGACGGCCGTGGACCAGCTGACCGCGCTGGGCGCCGAAGTCGTCGAGGTCTCCTGCCCGCACTTCGAGTACGCCCTGGCGGCCTACTACCTCATCGCGCCGAGCGAGTGCTCCTCCAACCTCGCCCGGTTCGACGCGATGCGCTACGGGCTGCGCGTCGACGACGACGGCCAGCACAGCGCCGAGCAGGTCATGTCCGCCACCCGCGAGGCCGGGTTCGGCGACGAGGTCAAGCGCCGCATCATGCTCGGCACCTACGCGCTGTCGGCGGGCTACTACGACGCCTACTACGGCCAGGCCCAGAAGGTGCGCACGCTGATCAGCCGCGACTTCGAGGCGGCCTTCGGTTCGGTGGACGTGCTGGTCTCGCCGACCACGCCGACCACGGCCTTCCCGATCGGCGAACGCGTCGACGACCCGATGGCGATGTACCTCGCCGACGTGTGCACGCTGCCCGTCAACCTGGCCGGCACTCCCGCGATGAGCGTCCCCTCCGGCGTCTCCGAGGAGGACGGCCTCCCGGTGGGACTGCAGATCATGGCGCCGGCGATGGCCGACGACCGGCTCTACCGAGTCGGCGCGGCGTACGAGGCCGCCCGCGACGCCGCGCTGGGCGGCTCCTTCACCGACCGAATCCCCCGCCTGGAGGTCGCCTGATGAACCCCAAAGTGAAAGCCGCGATCCAGCTCGCCTCGACCGTCGGCGGCGTGGTCACCCTGCAGCGGCGGCTGCGGGAGGCCAAGGCCGACAAGGACAAGCTCGTGTTCGCCGACGCGGTCATCACCGGGCTCGGCCTGATCACGGGCACGGCGTTGGCCCTGCGGGAGCTGCGCAAGAGGGAGGACTCGTGACCACGGCCACCGAGATCATGGACTTCGACGGGGTCCTCGCCCGGTTCGACCCGGTGCTGGGCCTCGAGGTGCACGTGGAGCTGTCCACGGCGACGAAGATGTTCTGCTCCTGCGCCAACGCGTTCGGTGCCGAGCCGAACACGCAGGTCTGCCCGGTGTGCCTCGGCATGCCGGGGGCGCTGCCGGTGGTGAACGGCAAGGCGGTGGAATCGGCCGTCCGCATCGGCCTGGCGCTCAACTGCGAGGTGGCCGACTGGTGCCGGTTCGCCCGGAAGAACTACTTCTACCCGGACATGCCGAAGAACTTCCAGACCTCGCAGTACGACGAGCCGATCGTGCACGACGGCCACCTGGACGTGGTGCTCGACGACGGCGAGACCTTCCGCGTGGGCATCGAACGCGCCCACATGGAGGAGGACACCGGCAAGTCCGTGCACATGGGCGGGGCCGACGGCCGCATCCACGGGGCGGACTACTCGCTGCTGGACTACAACCGCGCCGGCGTGCCGCTCATCGAGATCGTCACCAAGCCGATCACCGGTGCGGGCGAGCGGGCACCGGAGGTCGCCCGCCAGTACGTGACCGCGCTGCGCGACCTGCTGCGCGCCCTCGGCGTGTCCGACGTGCGCATGGACCAGGGTTCGCTGCGCTGCGACGCCAACGTGTCGCTGAGCCCGAAGGACACCGGCGAGTTCGGCACGCGCACCGAGACGAAGAACGTGAACTCGTTGCGCAGCATCGAACGAGCCGTCCGCTACGAGATGCAGCGCCAGGCCGCCGCGATCACCGAGGGCGTGCGGATCGTGCAGGAGACGCGGCACTTCGACGAGGCCACCGGCAGCACGTCCGCCGGCCGGCCCAAGGAGACCTCCGAGGACTACCGGTACTTCCCGGAGCCCGACCTGGTGCCGATCGCCCCCTCGCGCGAGTGGGTCGAACAGTTGCAGCAGACCCTGCCCGAGCTGCCGTGGCAGCGGCGCAGGCGCGTGCAGGAGCAGTGGCAGCTCTCCGACGAGCAGCTGCGCGACCTGGTCAACGCCGGGGCGCTCGACGTCATCGCCGAAACGGTCGACGCGGGCGCCTCACCCGACCAGGCCCGCTCCTGGTGGGTGGCCTACCTGACGCAGCAGGCCAACGAGCGCGGCGTGGAACTGCGGGACCTGCCGATCACCCCGGCGCAGGTGGCGCGGGTGATCGAGCTGGAGAACGAGGGCACGCTGACGAACAAGCTCGCCCGGCAGGTCGTCGACGGCGTGCTCGCCGGCGAGGGCGAGCCGGACGAGGTCGTCAAGGCCCGCGGCCTCGAGGTCGTCTCGGACGAGTCGGAGCTGCAGAGCGCCGTCGACGAGGCCCTGGCCGCCCAGCCGGACGTGGCCGAGAAGATCCGCGGCGGCAAGGTGCAGGCCGCCGGTGCGATCGTCGGCGCGGTCATGAAGGCCACGCAGGGCCAGGCCGACGCCAAGCGGGTGCGCGAACTCGTGCTCGCGGCTTGCGACCAGCAGTGAGCTGACCGTGCAGGTTCGCCGGTAGCAAGGGGGCGGAGCGAGGGGCTTGTAGCAAGGGGGCGGGAGCAAGGGCTTGTAGCAAGCGCCCAGTGGCAAATGCCCTGGAGCAATCGCCCAGTGGCGAACATCCAGTGGCGAACTCCCCGCAGCAAACGCACAGCGCTGTATCGACGAGAAGGCCGGAGACCCGCGCGGGCCTCCGGCCTTCTTCGTGCGTTTTCGGCCACGACGCGGGTCCTGTGTCGTAGCATGCCGATGATCAACAGATTGGGGGAGACACCATGGCGAACACGGGCAAGGAGTTCGGCGTTGCCGAGGTGGCCCCGTTGTTGATCGAGCGCTATCAAGCGCATGTCGCCGAGCTGAAGGTGCGGTATTACGGATGAGTGGTCGTGGGGCGTGGTTGGTCGCCGCGGTGTTGGTGCTGACGGGGTTGGCGACGGCGTGTGGTTCCTCGGATCGGCCGCGGGAATTGTCCTTGGATGACGTGGATGCATGCAATCTCGTTTCTCGTTCCGACTTCGCGGAACTGGGCGTGAACGCGGAACCGCTATCGATCGATGTTGTGGAAGGAGCGAATAAGGAAGGGACGACCTGTGAGTACTCACCGCAATCTGCAACCGTTTCGGTTGCGGCCGTGACGAACCAGGGAATCGAGCGATGGACGAATGGTTCCATGGAGTCGTTCACGGCAACCGATGTTCCTCGGATTCAAGGATACCGAACGGTTCAGGTTCAAGTTGCCGATGTCCCAAGCGGGCCGCACGACATGTGCACGCTCTACGTGGACGCCGCGGAGAATCAGTCAGTGAAGGTGGCGGCTGGGCCCAATTCGGAAGGTGACCCGCCGACTTGCGAGACCGCGCGTCAGTTCGCAGGAGCTGCGATTAGCACGTTGTCCGCGAACCAAGCATGACTCGTGCGAACGGTTTCTGTTCCGGGTGCTGAACCATGTCCCGTGCCGATGAACTCGGTGCGCGTGATGCGCAGCCCAGCGCCCCGGTCCGTGCGATGACCGCACCGCGGTGCGGTCGTAGCGCGTGATGCGCCGCGCGGTGCCGTCGCCACGCACGACGACGGCACCGCGCGGGTGGGAACGCGGGTTCGGTTCCGATCCCGCGACCCGCTGCGCTCGTTCAGTCCTTGCCGGCGGCGCCGCCGTCCGGCGGTTCGATCCGTAGCACCCGGTCGTCGCTGGAGACCGGCTCGCCCTCGTGGCGGTTGGCCGTGCCCGCCCACACGAGACCGTCGCTGCCCAGCGTGGCCGCGGAGAACCGGCCGTAGGTGTCGTCCATGACCTGGGTCGGTTCGCCGGTGAACGTGCCGTTTCCGCCCGGGGTCAGCGTGTACAGCGCGCGGGCGTCCTGCAGGGCCACGACGACGGTGGAGGCGTCCGCGGCGCAGCCGCTCACCCCCGGCGAGTCCCGCCACGTCCACTCGGGTGCGCCCAGGGGGCGGCCGAAGCGCACCTGCTGCAGCGCGTCCTGCGGGCCGCCGCGGTCGGTGACCCACAGGCCGCCGGAATCGGCGGTGCCGCACAACCCGCTGGGTTCGGCCAGGCCGGAGGCCACCACGGCCGAACGCGGATCCGGGTTGTCCTCCGGCGGTGCGCCGAGCCCGTCGATGCGCAGCACCTTGCCCGCCAGCGAGGAGCGGTCGGCGGCCCCGGCCGGGTCGCCGGCGTCGCCGGTGGCGACGAGCAGGGCGCCGATCCCGTCGGTGCCGATCGTGCCCGCGTTGTGCTCGGGGCCCTTCGGAATGCCGGTGAGCACGGGTTCGGGCGGTTCGCCCGGGGCGATGCGCAGTACCCGGTTGTCGGTGGTGGTGCTCGCGTAGGCGTAGACGAGTTCGTCCTCGGCGTAGCTCGGCGACAGCGTCAGGCCGGTCAGGCCGCCGCCACCGGAGGTGTCCACGGGGATGCGGGCGATTTCGACGGGTTCGCTGCCGCGTTGCACGCGCAGCACGCGGCCGGTGGCGCGTTCGGCGACGAGGGCGCTGTTGCCGTCCGGCAGCGTGGTCACCGCGCCGACCGGTTCGAGGCACGTGGCCTGCACCGCCGGGTCCGGATCGTGGCAGCCGACGGGCTCGGCCGGTTGGCCGCCGTCGCCGGCTCGTGGCGGGGGTGGTTGCTCGGTGAGCGGCGGGGCCTCGCCCTCGTAGGACGGCTCCGGCCCGACCTGCGGGTCGAGCTGGGGCTGCTCGTTCCACTCGCGCGGGTGCTCGTCCGGGAACTGGGCACACCCCGCCAGGGCGAGGCCCAGCGCTGCCGCTGCGGCGAGCAGGGCGCGTCGCGTTCGGAACGGAACCGCCATACCGGTCGAGGATACTGGCACCGGCCGGATGTGCGGGGCCGATCCGCACGGGTGGTTCCGTGCCGGGCAGGGAACGGTTCCGTGTCGGAGCCGGGTGCCCTCGTGGAGCTGCCCCGGCTGTGGAAGGTGCATCGCGGCCGGATGGTGCCGCGGTGGACGCCGAGGTCGTCGGTGGATCCCGCCCTGGCCGGACGCGAGCTCGCCCGTATGTTCGGCTGCTCGGGTGCGGCTGAGTGCCGTTGCTCGGGCAGCGCGGCTACTCAGGAGTGGTGACTTCGCCGCTGCCGAAGAATCCTCCCGGTGCTTCGGTGACGGTCACGGACAGACGCGGACGCTGGTTCTACTGCTGTTGCTTCGCCTGTGCCTTCCCGGGCTTGCCCTTTCGCTTCTTCTTGTTCGGTTTCGGGGGTTTGAGGATGAAGATCACCGCGATGAGGCAGAGCAAGCCGAATCCCCCGAAGGGGAAGACCAGCGCGGTTCCCAGCCACGACCACGGATGGGCTTCGTCCTTGGTCGTGTAAACGAATCTTCCGCCGTGTTGCGACTGGAGTTTGGACACGTGGTTCACCGGCTGCGACTGCCCAACGTCATCGCTGCTGAAGTCGCCGTAAATGCTCGTTTCGGTGCTGCTGGTGCCATCGTTCCAGGTGACATCGAGCCGGCACCTCTCCCAGAGGTTCAGGATGAGGGGTCCGTCTGCCCAGCAGTCGGTGGCGACAGCAGTCCCCGACTTGGTCACTTCGTCCTCCGAGTGCGCGATGCGGGATCCTGAAGCGACCATGGAAACCGCGATCAAGGAGAAGGAAATGAGGGCGAGGACGAGGAAAATGGATGCCAACGTTGCTCGTACGCCCATATCTGATCCACGTTGGTGTTGCCTCTTAGTCATCGCCGCCCTGCTCCTTTGACGCACGTTCCTGTGCGATTTCTTTGTCTTCGTTTGTCTTGTCGTCGACTTCTGCTATGTTCTTGCCAGCTTCGCTGGCGGTTTTAATGGCGTCGCCAGTGGGATTTGGGGAGAACTCGAGCGTGCCCGCGATGCGGCCGCGCTCGAAGCTGCTCGGGCTGGTGAAGTCTGCTGCCTTGTCGATTCCCTGATTTATGCTCGAACTAGAAGTGCCATTGAATGCGTTACGCATGATCTGGCTGCTGCCAACCTGGCTTGCGAGATTGTCCATGTGGGCGGCACCCGTGGCAGCCAGGCGCGAAGCACGATTACCTACCTCAGCGAGGGCGCCGCTGAGGCGCCCCATGTTGCCGAGCATGTCACTAAGTTTTGAAACGAGATTAGAGAGTTTCTGTGCGACCTTTCCGACGGTGATTCCAACTTTTCCTGCGAGCCAGCTGATGCCCGCACCGAGGGAGACTCCGGCTGTGACGAAAGACAGTCCCATGGAGACAGCGAGAGTTTGAATAGCTTTCGCGATAAGGTCAGTAATCAGATCCCTGATCAAGGCGCGGACTGTGGCGACGAGTACTCCAGCATTGCGGATTCCGCCGGCGACACCGTTGGCGCCTTCGCTCATGCTTTCGACGTGTTCTGCCAACGCAGTAGCCGCCTTGCGATAGGCGTCGCCAGCGTCACCTTGCCATTCCGCGGTCTCCGCGTTCGCCCGTTGCCGAATATCGTCGGCGGTTGTTTTGAGCTCTTCTGAGCGCGTGAACCATGCGCGGCTGCCTTCATCGATAGCTCGAGGATCGCCGGCCAGCTCATCGAGCGGAGTGCGTAGGGGCTCGCAGTGCTCGATGGCCCAACCTATGCCGGCGCTCATTAAGCTGGCGAATGGATCTGTGACTGTCCCGAGGAATTCTAGACCGGCGCTGACGCCTTGTGCTGCTGCATCGCCGAGGTCGGGAGCAGTTAACAGCTTTCGGGCGGTGTCGGCGATCCCTCCGCCATCGGTGCTCGTAACGTTGTCGGCTACGAAGTCCATCAGTGCTGGAGCCTCCCCAGCTGGTCGGAGTTGCCGCGGTCGGTTTCGTCGTAGTCGCGGGCGCACGCCCGCACCGCGTCGGCCACGTTCGTGGTCGCGTCACCGGTGCCGCCGATGGCCCGGCTGGCGTTCTCGGCCTGCTGCTGGGCACCGGTCGCGAAGAACTGGCCGATGAAGCCGAACGCGTCCTGGCCGGGTGTGGAGGCTCCGCCGCTGACGAGCCCTTTGATGGCGTCGGCGAGCCCGTCGAGCGAGCGCGCGTGCGCGTCGAGGTCGTCGGGAAGTACCTTGAAGTCGTTCATCGCGATCACCGCAGGAACGTTTCGTTGCTGAAGTCGTCGTCCGGGTCGCCGTCCGAATCGTCGTCCGGGCCGTCACCGCGGCGGGCGGTCTCCGCGTCCTGCTCCTGCAGGGGCGGGAGCTGGCTGCGGATGAACTCCATCGTGTCGCCGTCGCCGGCCAGCGGGGCGACGGTGTCGGCCACCTGGTGCGCGACCTGCGCCTGCGCCGTGCGCACGGTGTCCATCAGCGTCGCAGCAAGATCCGACGGCGAGAGGTTGCGCGCCTTGTCGGTGAACTGCGCGTCGAGCAACGTGCCCGAAGCGCCGACGGTGACCGTCACGGCTCCGTTCTTGCTGGTGACCGTTTCGGTGGCGTGCTGCAGCTCGTCGCCGACCTGCTGCGCCTGCGCGACGAGGTCGCGTCCGTGCTGCTCGTAACTGGCGAGCCACTGGCGGGCTTGTTCCTCCGTGCCCGCCACGCCGAACAGGTTCTCACTCACCCGTGCATTCCCTCCTCGAGCCGGAACTGGACGACCGCGCGCTGCCCCGCGGGACGCGCGCTGCCCCGCGGGGCGGTTGCCGCGCTGAGGATATGCGATCGACGATCTCGCCAGTGCTGATGTCCGAATTGTCGGACGAATCCGCACGCGCCGGCCGCGGCGGTGACGGGGGGAGTGGGATTCCCCGCAGGGGTCGCACGTACGAGTGAGATCACCTATCCTCTGCGCGCGTGAGGACGCCAGACGATCGCCCCGAGGACGCGGACTTCAGCGACCAGGCTCCCGGTGCGTCCGGGACACGCACCCGGGCCGTACCGGGCGGCGCAGCCCCGGGAACGCAGCCCGCCACCATCGCGGAACCCGGCGGCCCCGCCGGCCACGACTACTACGACGACGGGTACACCGAAGCCGACCCGCCGGCGCTCCTGCGCGAGCAGGACGAGGACTTCTACGCGGAGCTGCCCGACCGGCCGGCACCGTGGACCGCCGGCGCCGACCTCGGCCTGCTCGTGCTGCGGCTCGGGCTCGGCGGGGTGTTCGCGCTGCACGGCGCGCAGAAGCTCTTCGGCGCGTTCGGCGGTCCCGGCCGCGCGGGATTCGCAGACGCGCTGCGCAGCATGGGTTTCGCCGAACCCGAGGTGCTGTCGCTGGTCACGGGGGCCACCGAGCTCGCGGCGGGGGCGCTGCTCGTGTTGGGGCTGTTCACCCCGCTGGCGGCGGCCGGCGTGCTCGGCGTGATGGCCTCGGCCGTCATCGCGAACCGCGGCTCCGGCTTCTTCGCGCCGGAAGGAGTGGAGTTCCCGGCCGTGCTCGCGGTCGCGGCACTGGCACTGCTGTTCAGCGGACCAGGCCGGGTGGCGGCCGACAAGGGGCGGGCGTGGTTCCGCCGGCCGATGCTCTTCGGCGTGCTCGGCCTGCTCGTCGCCGCCGGTGCCACGGCTGCCGTGTTCGTCCTGCTGTATCAGGGTTTGTGACCGAAAATCCCCGCCGACCTGCGGTTTCTTTTCTGGAACTCTTCCAGTGTGCGCAATTTTCATGAAAATTGCGCACACTGGAACGAGTCCAATGTGGCGGCCGCGGCCGCTGAGCGTCACTACGTGACGTCGCGCACGGCGCCGTAGGAGGCGGAGGTGGCGAACCGGGCGTAGGCCTGCAGCGCCCGGGTCACGGGGCGCTCCCGGTCGACCGGCTGCCACGGGGCCTCGCTGGCCTCCATCTTCGCGCGCCGCTCGGCGAGCACCTCGTCGTCGACGAGCAGTTCCAACCTGCGCTCGTGGGCGTCGATGAGCACGCGGTCGCCGTCCTCGATCAGCCCGACCGTGCCGCCGCTGGCCGCCTCCGGCGAGATGTGCCCGATCGACAGCCCGGACGTGCCGCCGGAGAAGCGCCCGTCGGTGACCAGCGCACACTTCTCGCCCAGGCCGGCTCCCTTGAGGAACGCCGTGGGGTGCAGCATCTCCTGCATCCCGGGGCCGCCCGACGGGCCTTCGTAGCGGATCACCAGCACGTCGCCCGGCTGCACCTCGCGGTTGAGGATGACCGACACGGCCTGCTCCTGGCTCTCCACCACGCGGGCCGGCCCTTCGAACCGCCACAGCGACTCGTCCACGCCCGCGGTCTTCACCACCGCGCCTTCCTCGGCCATGTTCCCGCGCAGCACGGCCAGCCCGCCGTCGACGGTGTAGGCGTGCTCGTAGTCGCGGATGCAGCCCTCCGCGCCATCGGTGTCCAGCGAGGACCACCGGTTGCTCTGCGAGAACGCCTCGGTGGTGCGCTGCCCGCCGGGAGCGGCGTGGAACAGTTCCCGCGCCTGCTCGGACGGCTCCGCCGCGCGGATGTCCCAGGCCGCCAGCCAGGAGTCGAGGTCGGGACTGTGCACCGAGCGCACGTCGCGGTGCAGCAGGCCGGCGCGGTCCAGCTCGCCGAGGATGGCGGAGATGCCGCCGGCGCGGTGCACGTCCTCCATGTGGTAGTTCGAGTTCGGGCTCACCTTGCACAGGCAGGGCACGCGCCGGCTGGTGTCCTCGATGTCCTCGAGCGCGAAGTCGATCTCGCCTTCCTGCGCGCCGGCGAGCGTGTGCAGCACCGTGTTCGTCGAGCCGCCCATCGCCACGTCCAGCGCCATCGCGTTCCGGAAGGCCTGGGCGTTCGCGATCGACCGCGGCAGGACGGAGTCGTCGTCCTCGGCGTAGTACTGCTTGGCCAGGTCCACCACCGTGCTGCCGGCCCGCTGGAACAGCGCGCGGCGCGCGGAGTGCGTGGCCAGGGTCGAACCGTTGCCCGGAAGCGCCAGCCCGAGCGCCTCGGTCAGGCAGTTCATCGAGTTGGCGGTGAACATGCCCGAGCAGGAACCGCAGGTGGGGCAGGCCGAGCGTTCGACCTCGGTCAGCCCCTCGTCGTCCACCTGGTCGCTGGCGGAGGCGGCGATCGTGGTGATCAGGTCGGTGGGCGCCTGCGCCACCCCGTCGACCACCACGGCCTTGCCGGCCTCCATCGGCCCGCCGGAGACGAACACCGTCGGTATGTTCAGCCGCATCGCCGCGTTGAACATGCCCGGAGTGATCTTGTCGCAGTTGGAGATGCACACCAGCGCGTCGGCCTTGTGCCCGTTGACCATGTACTCGACGGAGTCGGAGATGATCTCCCGCGACGGCAGCGAGTACAGCATGCCGCTGTGCCCCATCGCGATGCCGTCGTCGACGGCGATGGTGTGGAATTCGCGCGGCACGCCGCCGGCTTCGCGGACGGACTCGGCCACGACGTCGCCCAGGTCGCGGAGGTGCACGTGGCCGGGCACGAATTGGGTGTACGAGTTGGCGATCGCGACGATCGGCTTGCCGAAGTCGTCATCGCCCATCCCGGTGGCGCGCCAGAGCGCGCGGGCCCCGGCGGCGTTCCGGCCGTGCGTCGTGGTGCGTGAGCGCAACTGGGGCATTGCCACACCAGCCTTTCCGAATGCGCTAGTCGTCGGCCGCCCGGTGCCCGGCCGCCGCAGCGCCGCCGTGTTCAACATCCGGGTTCAACATCCGGCGAACGGTGAACGCGGAGCCAGGGATTGCAGGTCCGCGTTCGACCGGCAGGGGCCACCGACCGGCGTGTGCGAGGTTCGCGCCTTGTGGGCGCACAACGTCGGCGGTGCCAGAAACACTACTCCTGCCGTTCGGGGTTGGGCAGCCGCCCACCGCTCATCAACGCGAGTTTCGGCACGTCCCGCATCCGCACGCCCGACAGCCGCACCTGCTGCTCGGAGTCGAGCACGGCGCTGACCCAGCCGTTCTCGCGCAGCCGCAGCGAGCGCAGCCGCTCCCACGCGATCCGCCGGGTGCGCAGCGGGGTGCGCACGGTCAGGCCGCCGGTGTCGACGATGGTTTCGCTGCGCACGATCCACACCGCCAGCACGAGGGGGAGGAGGTAGACCAGCGGCGCCGGACCTCCGGCGAGGGTGGCCACGGGTGTTGCGCACGCGGCGATGGCCAGCGGTGCCAGCAGCGAGGCCCGGCTGACCCGGATCGTGACGGATTCGGGGAGCTCCCGGCCCCGTGCGGCTTCCGCGTCCGTCGCGGCCCCCTGCTCGGTGCCGGCGCCCTCCTCGGGTTCGGCCCTGCCCTCGGAGCCGGCCCTGCCCTCGGAGCCGGCCCCGCCTTCGGATCCGGGTCCGTCTTCGGGTTCGGCCCCGTCTTCGGAGCCGGTCCCGTCCCCGACCCGGTCCTCCTCGGCACCGGTGGTCGCAGCGGCTTCGGCGGAGGTGTCGTGCTCGTCGCTCACGCACTCATGGTCTCACCCGGGCAGCAGGCCGCGGACGGCGTGCGAGCGACCTGCGGAGGCGGGGTGTCGCGAGCGCGCCACTCTCCGCCGGCCGAAACCCGTCTCCGCCGGCCGAAGCCCGGTCGTCCCGCGATGCGGGAGCTTCCTCCCGCAGGTTTGACCGCGTGCAGTGGCTGCGACTAGCGTGGCCGCCATGCTGCGACCGAACGACATTCTCGTACTTCCGGGGCGCGTCGACGCCTAGGAAGTTCGCAGCGTCGACGCGCCCAACCCTCGCAAGGCCACGTCTCGGCCGGCGGGGGTTTTTTCGTGTTCCGGCCCACTTCTGATCGCGAGGCAGAGTCCATGACCAGCGCCAACACCCGACAGAAAGAGGACTCGGCGACATCGCCGAGTCCGCGTCCGAAACCCGCTCCCCCCGAAGGTGCTCCCGTGCGCACGACCGGGGCGCGCGCCCTCGTGCGCTCGCTGGAGTCCGTCGGGTGCGAGATGGTCTTCGGGTTGCCGGGCGGCACGATCCTGCCTGCCTACGACCCGCTGCTGGATTCCGGGAACCTGCGCCACGTCCTCGTGCGGCACGAGCAGGGAGCCGGGCACGCGGCGACCGGGTATGCCCAGGCCACCGGCAAGGTGGGGGTCTGCTTGGCCACCTCCGGGCCCGGTGCCACGAACCTCGTCACTGCTCTCGCCGACGCGAACATGGACTCGGTTCCCCTCGTGGCCATCACCGGGCAGCAGACCACCGGTCTGATCGGCACCGACGCGTTCCAGGAAGCCGACATCTGCGGCATCACCCTGCCGGTGACCAAGCACAACTTCCTGGTCAGCGACCCCGACGACATTCCCCGCGTGATCGCCGAAGCGTTCTACCTGGCCTCGACCGGCCGCCCGGGCCCGGTCCTGGTCGACATCCCGAAGGACGTGCAGCAGGCGAGCACCTCCTACTCCTGGCCGCCGGAGATGCGCCTGCCCGGCTACCGGCCGACGAACAAACCGCACAACAAGCAGGTGCGGGAGGCCGCGCGGCTCGTGGGCCAGGCGCGCAGGCCGGTGCTCTACGTCGGCGGCGGCGTCATCAAGGCCGATGCGCACCAGGAACTGCGCGCCGTCGCGGAACGCACCGGGATCCCGGTCGTGACCACGCTGATGGCGCGCGGTGCGTTCCCGGACTCGCACCCGCAGCACCTCGGCATGCCCGGCATGCACGGCACGGTGGCCGCGGTCGCGGCGATGCAGCGCGCGGACCTGCTCATCGCGCTCGGCACCCGGTTCGACGACCGGGTCACCGGGCAGCTGTCCTCGTTCGCCCCGGACGCCACGATCGTGCACGCCGACATCGACCCGGCCGAGATCTCCAAGAACCGGCACGCCGACGTGCCCATCGTCGGTGACTGCGCCGATGTGCTCACCGAGCTCGACGAAGCGGTGGCCGAGCACCAGGCGGCGAACGGCAGCCGCGACCTGTCCGCCTGGTGGGAGCAGCTCGACGACTGGCGCTCCCGGTTCCCGCTGGGCTACGAGCGGCCCGCCGACGGCAGCCTCTCGCCGGAGCACGTGATCGAGCGGCTCGGGGTGCTCGGCGGTGACGACGCGGTCTACACCGCGGGTGTGGGCCAGCACCAGATGTGGGCCGCCCAGTTCATCGGTTACGAGGACCCGCGCACCTGGCTCAACTCCGGCGGCCTGGGAACGATGGGCTACGCCGTGCCCGCCGCGATGGGGGCCAAGGCCGGCCGCCCGGACGCCCCGGTGTGGGCGATCGACGGCGACGGGTGCTTCCAGATGACCAACCAGGAGCTGGCGACCTGCGCCATCGAGGGCATCCCGATCAAGGTGGCGATCATCAACAACGGCAACCTCGGTATGGTCCGGCAGTGGCAGAACCTCTTCTACGCCGAGCGTTACTCGAACAGTGACCTCGGCAGCCACGAGCACCGGATCCCGGACTTCAAACTGCTCGCCGAGGCGCACGGGTGCGTCGGCATGCGGTGCGAGTCCGAAGAGGACGTCGACAGCGTCATCAAGCGTGCGGTGGAGATCGACGACCGACCCGTCGTGATCGACTTCGTGGTGGGTAAGGACGCCCAGGTGTGGCCGATGGTGGCTGCCGGTACGAGCAACGACGAGATCATGGCGGCGCGTGGCTTTCGCCCGCTGTTCGACGAGGACAAGGGGTGAGCGCGCCGATGAGCCGACACACGTTGAGCGTGCTGGTGGAGAACGTGCCCGGGGTGCTGGCCCGCGTGTCGGGGCTGTTCTCCCGGCGCAACTTCAACATCGAGTCGCTGGCGGTGGGGCCGACGGAGCACCCGGAGATCTCCCGGATGACCATCGTCGTCTCGGTGGACGAACAGCCGCTGGAACAGGTCACCAAACAACTCAACAAACTGGTCAACGTGATCAAGATCGTCGAGCTCGAGGAGGACTCGGCGGTGCGCCGCGAACTGCTGCTGGTCAAGGTCCGGGGCGATGCCTCGGTGCGCAGCCAGGTGCTGGAGACCGTGCAGCTGTTCCGCGCCAAGGTGGTGGACGCCTCGCCGGAGGCGTTGACCGTGGAGGCCACGGGCACCACCGACAAGCTCGACGCGTTGCTGCGCATGTTGGAGCCGTACGGGATTCGCGAGATGGTGCAGTCCGGCACCATCGCGATCGGCCGCGGCCCCAAATCGATCACGGCCACCGCGCCCGTGCGGTGACGAGCACAGCCGGAAAGGAAGAGGACCATTGGCAGCTGAGATTTTCTACGAAGCCGACGCCGACCTCGGCATCATCCAGGGCCGCAAGGTGGCCGTGATCGGCTACGGCAGTCAGGGCCACGCGCACGCGCTGAGCCTGCGGGACTCCGGTGTGGACGTGCGGATCGGCCTGCACGAGGGTTCGAAGTCGCGGCAGAAGGTCGCCGACGACGGTCTGCGCGTGGCCACCGTCGCCGACGCCGCCGCCGAGGCCGACGTCATCATGATCCTGACGCCGGACACCAAGCAGCGCGAGATCTACGCGAACGACATCGCGCCGAACCTCAACAGCGGCGACGCGCTGTTCTTCGGCCACGGCTTCAACATCCGCTACGACCTGATCCAGCCGCCGTCCGATGTGGACGTGGCGATGGTCGCGCCGAAGGGGCCGGGCCACCTGGTGCGGCGGCAGTTCGTCGACGGCAAGGGCGTGCCGTGCCTGATCGCGGTGGAGCAGGACCCGTCCGGTCAGGCGCAGGCGCTGGCATTGTCCTACGCGGCCGGTATCGGCGGTGCCCGCGCCGGTGTCATCAAGACGACCTTCACCGAGGAGACCGAGACCGACCTGTTCGGTGAGCAGTCGGTGCTCTGCGGTGGCACGAGCGCGCTGGTGCAGAACGGCTTCGAGGTGCTCGTCGAGGCGGGCTACCAGCCGGAGATCGCCTACTTCGAGGTGCTGCACGAGCTCAAGCTGATCGTCGACCTGATGTACGAGGGCGGCATCGCCGGGCAGCGCTACTCCTGCAGCGACACCGCCGAGTACGGCGACCTCACCCGCGGTCCGCGGGTCGTCGACGACCGCGTCAAGGAGTCGATGCGCAAGGTCCTCGGCGAGATCCAGGACGGCAGCTTCGCCAAGGAGTGGGTGGCCGAGGACGACAACGGCCGGCCGAACTTCAACCGGCTGCAGCAGGCGGGCAACGAGCACCAGATCGAGGAGGTCGGCCGCAAGCTGCGTTCGCTGATGTCCTGGACGATGAAGTGAGTTCCGCGCGCTGAGCGCACCCGCGGGTGCGCGCGGGGCCCGGCGCCCCGGCCCCGGCCCGCAGCCGGGGCCGGGGCGCCGTTGTGCCGGGGCCCGCGTTGTGCCGGGGCCCGCGTTGTGGCAGGCCCGCTTCGTTGCGGGGACCCGCGTTGTGCAGGGGCCTGCGTGCCGGGGTGGTGCCGTGCAGCGGGGCGCGCAACCGCGGTGGCGGACCGGCCCTCGTCCGGCCGCGGACCGCGTTGCTCCGTTCCGCTGCGTGGGCGCTAGGGTTCGCAGCGTGTCCGAGGAGAACGAGGCCCCCGAGAAGGACGAGACCTACGACGACAAGGCGCACATCCGCGACGAGCTCGATTTCAGCGCTGCGGAGTGGATTCCGAGCACCGACGATCCGGCGGAACCGGGAGTGGAGATCGCGTTCGTCGACGGTTACATCGGGATGCGCAACGGGGCCGAGCCGGACGGTCCGGTGCTGGTGTTCACCCCGGAGGAGTGGGACGCGTTCGTCGCCGGCGCCAAGGACGGCGAATTCGACGAGCCCTGACCACCACCGCTGCTGATCCATTCGAGTGGCATTTGAACAGCTGCGCAATGGCCTTGCTGACCTGCGAGGATGCGATAAGGAGCGATATTTTTCCCGGTGATCCGGGCTACACCCTTGTGAACGATTTCTCAAAATGTCGCTAGACTGCGCCGCGTTCGGGACACAATGGGGTGCCCGTGCATCGACCGTGATCCCTCGCAATGGAGCTTTCTCGTGACCAATGCAAGCCGTCCTGTCGTGCTGATCGCAGAAAAGCTGGCGCCGTCGGTGATCGAGGCGCTGGGCAACGAGGTCGAGGTGCGTCAGGTCGACGGTACCGACCGCCCCGCGCTGCTGGAGGCAGTGGCCGACGCCGACGCGCTGCTGGTTCGCTCCGCCACGAAGGTTGATGCCGAGGTCCTGGCCGCGACCACCCAGCTGAAGGTGGTCGCCCGCGCCGGTGTCGGCCTGGACAACGTGGAGGTACCGGCCGCGACCGAACGCGGCGTCATGGTGGTCAACGCGCCCACCTCGAACATCGTTTCGGCCGCTGAGCACGCCATCGCCCTGCTGCTGTCCGTGGCGCGCAACGTGCCGGCCGCGGACCAGAGCCTGCGCGGCGGTGCGTGGAAGCGCAGCTCCTACACCGGTGTCGAACTCAACCAGAAGACCGTCGGCGTGGTGGGCCTCGGCAAGATCGGCCAGCTGGTGGCGCACCGGCTGGCCGCCTTCGACGCCAGGATCGTCGCCTACGACCCCTACGTGTCCAAGGCGCGCGCCGCCCAGCTGGGCATCGAACTGGTGAGCCTGGACGAGCTGCTGTCCCGCGCGGACGCCCTGTCCATCCACCTGCCCAAGACCCCGGAGACGCTGGGGCTCATCGGCGCCGAGGAGCTCAAGAAGACCAAGCAGGGCGTCATCATCGTCAACGCCGCCCGCGGCGGGCTCATCGACGAGGAAGCCCTCGCCGACGCGGTGCGCAACGGGCACGTCGGCGGTGCGGGCATCGACGTGTTCAAGGAGGAACCCACCACCTCCAGTCCGCTGTTCGACCAGCCCAACGTCGTGGTGACCCCGCATCTGGGCGCTTCCACCGTGGAGGCGCAGGACCGCGCGGGCATCGACGTGGCGAAGTCGGTGCGCCTGGCACTGGCCGGCGAGTTCGTGCCGGACGCGGTCAACGTCCAGGGCGGCGCGGTCGGCGAGGAGGTGCGCCCGTACCTGCCGCTGACGCAGAAGCTGGGGCAGCTGCTGGCCTCGCTGGCGGGCACCACCCCGACCTCGGTCACCGTCGAGGCGTGCGGCGAGCTCGCCGACGAGGACGTCTCCGTGCTGCAACTGGCCGCGCTGCGCGGGGTCTTCTCCGGCGCGGTGGACAGCCAGGTCACTTTCGTCAACGCGCCGCAGTTGGCCGAGGAGCTCGGCGTGTCGGTGGAGGTGCAGAAGAACGCCGAGAGCCCGAACCACCGCAGCCTGGTGTCCGTGCGCGCGGGCATGGCGGACGGTTCGATCGCCCGCGTGTCGGGCGCGCTGACCGGTTCGAACCTCGTCGAGAAGCTCGTCGAGGTCAACGGGCGGCACTTCGACCTGCGCGCCGAGGGCAACGTCCTGCTGCTGGAGTACCCGGACCGCCCCGGTGTCATGGGCAAGGTCGGCACCCTGCTCGGCGAGGTCGGTGTGAACATCGACGCCGCCACGGTCAGCCAGACCACCGAGCGGGACAACGCCGTCATGCTGCTGCGCGTGGACCGGCCGGTGGACGCCGGCGTGTTGGAGCCGATCGGCAACGCGGTCGGCGCGCGCACCGTGCGCACGGTCAGCTTCGAGTGACGACGCGGCAGGTCGTCCCACCGAGCGAGATGTTCGAACCGCTGGGTGGGTCGGCCTGCGGTCGGCCGGGTGGGGACGAGTAACCTTCGGTGCAACGGTTTCGAGGCCCCGAAGCGGGGTTTTTGCTCGGGAGGTGTGTAGATGCGGCTCGCTGTGATCCCCGGTGACGGGATCGGGCCGGAGGTGGTGACCGAGGCGCTGAAGGTCCTCGGTGAGGTCGTCCCGGATGCCGAGATCACTCGCTACGAATTGGGAGCCGCTCGGTGGCACTCGACGGGGGAGCTGTTGCCCGAGTCCGTCCTCGGGGAACTGCGCGAGCAGGACGCGATCCTGCTCGGTGCCGTCGGTGACCCCTCGGTGCCCAGCGGGATCCTCGAACGCGGCCTGCTGCTGCGGCTGCGGTTCGAACTCGACCACCACGTGAACCTGCGTCCGGCGAGGTTGTACCCGGGCGTGGCCAGCCCGGTCAGCGATCCGGGTGAGATCGACATGGTGGTGGTCCGGGAGGGGACCGAGGGCCCGTACGCGGGCAACGGCGGGATCCTGCGCAAGGACACCCCGCAGGAGGTGGCCACCGAGGTCAGCCTGAACACGGCCTTCGGCGTGGAGCGGGTGGTGCGCGACGCGTTCGCCCGCGCCAACGTGCGGCCGCGCAAGCACCTGACCCTGGTGCACAAGACGAACGTGCTCAGCCACGCGGGATCGCTGTGGTCGCGCGTGGTCGAAGAGGTCTCCCTGCAGTACCCGGACGTGACCGTGTCCTACGAGCACGTGGACGCGGCCACGATCCACCTGGTCACCGATCCGGGCCGGTTCGACGTCATCGTCACCGACAACCTGTTCGGCGACATCATCACCGACATCGCCGGCGCGGTGACCGGCGGTATCGGCCTGGCTGCCAGTGGGAACATCGACGCCACCGCCCGGAATCCGAGCATGTTCGAGCCGGTGCACGGCAGTGCGCCGGACATCGCCGGCCAGGGCGCGGCCGATCCGACCGCGACCGTGCTGTCCCTGGCGATGCTGCTCGACCAGCTCGGCGCGTCCGAGGCCGCGCGGCGGGTGGAGGCCTCGATCTCCTTCGACCTGGCCACGCGCGATCACGCCGCCCCGGGCGCGACCCAGGCGATCGGTGATCGCCTCGCGGCGCTGGTCTCCTCGCGGGAGGTGGCCGCGTCGAGCAACACCGCCTGAGGTGCTGCTGCTCAGATGGCTGCCGCTGCGGCGCTGCCGCTGAGGAGCTGCTGCTGCGGAGCTGCCGCTGCGCAGGTGCGCACACTGCCGTGTCGGGTGCCCTTCCGGCGCCCGACACGCGTGTGCGCGGCCCCGGTTCGATGCCGTCCCGGCGCCCTTTCTGCGGGGCCTTGCTGCGGGGCCTTGCTGCGGCACCTCTCGGCGGGCTCGTTCGGCGCCTCCCTGCGAACTGCTGCCGCACGTGTGAGCGGTCGCACAGCTGTTGCTCGTGGCTGGTGCCCGCGGCGGGCAGCTGCCAGTCGCGCAGCTGCGCGAGCGCGCTCTGAACTGCGCGAACGCCCGAGTGGCGAGGTCGGCGCGGCGGCGATCCGCCGGCCGTTCAGCATGCGGGAAGCGCAGCCCAATGCGTGATCCCGCTTGCCGGGTGTGGCAGCATAGCGGCGTGGCTTACCGCGTCGTCATTATTGGCGGGCGCGCCGGGTAGGAGACTCCGCAGTCCCCGGCGCGCAGACCTCTCGCATCCCGCGGGGGGTCTTTTTTATTGCCACGGTCACCCCGCAGTCAGCACGCAGTCAGCAACACCGAATCAGTCGAGGAGCAGGCAGTGACGCGCACGACCCCGGCAGCGACCCCCCTGGGCGACTCGTTCCACGTCTACGACACCACGTTGCGGGACGGCGCCCAGCGGGAAGGCATCTCCTACTCGGTCACCGACAAGCTCGCGGTGGCGCGGCAGCTGGACTCGCTCGGTGTCGGGTTCATCGAAGGCGGCTGGCCGGGCGCGCTGCCCAAGGACACCGAGTTCTTCCACCGCGCCGCGCGGGAACTCGAACCGCAGCACGCGGCGCTCGTCGCGTTCGGAGCGACCCGCCGCCCCGGCGCACGGGCCGCGGACGACCAGCAGGTGCGCGCCCTGCTCGACGCGCAGGCCCCCGTGGTCACGCTCGTGGCCAAAGCCGACCGCAGGCACATCGAGCGGGCGTTGCGCACCGACGTCGCCGAAGCGTGCGCCATGGTCTCCGACACCGTGCGGCACCTGGTCGCCGAGGGGAGGCGGGTGTTCCTCGATGCGGAGCACTTCTTCGACGGCTACGACCACGACCCGGACACCGCGCTGCGCGTGCTCGAAGCCGCGGGGGAGGCCGGCGCCGACGTAGCCGTGCTCTGCGACACCAACGGCGGGCAGCTGCCCGTGCGACTGGCCGAAACCGTCGGCGAAGTCATCGCGCGCACCGGTCTGCGCGCGGGGATCCACTGCCAGGACGACACCGGCTGCGCCGTGGCCAACAGCGTGGCCGCGGTGCAAGCGGGCGCCACCCACGTGCAGTGCACCGCCAACGGGTACGGCGAACGCGCCGGCAACGCGGACCTGTTCGCCGTCATCGGCAACCTCGCCACCAAACTCGACATGCCGGTGCTGCCGGACGGCAAACTCGCCGAGATGACCCGCGTGGCCCAGGGTGTCACCGAACTGGCCAACCTCGCCCGGGACGCGCACCAGCCGTACGTGGGCGATGCCGCGTTCGCGCACAAGGCCGGCCTGCACGCCAGCGCGATCAAAGTGGACCCGGAGCTGTACAACCACATCGACCCGTCGGTCGTCGGCAACGACATGCGCGTGCTCGTCACCGAAATGGCCGGGCGCGCCAGTCTCGAACTGAAAGGCGCCGAGCTCGGGGTGGATCTCGCGTCCAATCCGGACGCCGTGACCGGTGCGGTCCGTCGCGTGAAGGAACTCGAAGCCCACGGCTGGTCGTTCGAAGCGGCCGATGCCTCGCTGGAACTGCTGCTGCGCCGCGAGATCGCGAACACCGAGGCTGGAACCACCGAGTCCGGCGGGGAATCCGCGTCCCGGCAGGGCGGATCCGACTTCGCTGCGCCGTTCTCGCTGGAGTCCTACCGAGTCGTGCTGGACCACCGCCCCGACGGCGACGTGGTCTCCGAAGCGACGGTGAAGGTCGTCGTCGAGGGTGCGCGCGTCATCGCGACCGCCGAGGGCAACGGCCCGGTCAACGCGCTGGACGCGGCGCTGCGCGAGGCGCTCGTGCCGCACCTGCCGTGGGTCGGCGACGTGGAGCTGGCCGACTACAAGGTGCGCATCCTCACCGATGCGGCCGGAACCGACGCGGTCACCCGCGTGCTCGTGGAATCCCGCGACGGCGAACGCGAGTGGAACACCGTCGGTGTGCACAGCAACATCGTCGAAGCCAGCTGGATGGCGTTGTGCGATGCGCTGGCGTACAAGGCGGCGCACCGCAACGCCCTCACGACATGCTGAGGTGGTTCTCGGTCCTGCGCGCCGCAGGTGGGGCAACACCTCCTCGCGGGAGCTGCGCCCGGGGGCTGGCGGGTAGTTGTGCTGATCAGGTGGTTCGGCGCGCCAGCGTCGAACCACCGGCGGCCCGCGCACGTCCAGCGGCTGCGCACGCGGGTTAGGCTGGGTGTTTTCGACTGCCGATTGTTCCCATTCCCTGTCAGGGAGGTCGCTGTGCGCCTGGCTCGCGTAGCCCATTCCGACGGCGTGTCGTTCGTCGCGCTCGAACCGGATCCGCAGAATCCGCAGGAGAAGGTGCTGGCCGTGGAGATCGACCAGCACCCGTTCGGCGATCCCCAGTTCACCGGCCGCAAGTGGCCGATGTCCGATGTCCGGCTGATCGCGCCGATCCTGCCGACGAAGGTGATCTGCGTCGGCAAGAACTACGCCGAGCACGCGCGCGAGATGGGCGGGGAACCGCCGGCGAACCCGGTGATCTTCATGAAGCCCTCGACGAGCGTGGCCGGTCCGCACTCGGTGATCAAGCGCCCGCCGAGCTCGAACCGCGTGGATTACGAGGGGGAACTCGCCGCGGTGATCGGTCAGCCGTGCCGCAACGTGCCCGAGGCCCGCGGAGCCGACGTGCTGCTGGGCTACACCATCGCCAACGACGTGACCGCGCGCGATCAGCAGCAGGAGGACGGGCAGTGGACCCGTGCCAAGGGCTACGACACCTTCTGCCCGCTGGGTCCGTGGATCGACACTGCCGTGGATCCGGGCGATCTGGGGATTCGGACCGAATTGGACGGTGAGGTCAAGCAGGAGTCCCGCACGTCGCTGCTGCAGCACGACGTGGGCGCTCTCATCGCCTGGGTCTCCGCGGTGATGACCCTGTTGCCGGGGGATGTGATCCTCACCGGCACGCCTTCGGGCGTGGGTCCGATGGAGGCGGGCCAGAAGGTCTCGGTGTCCGTCGACGGCCTGGGCACGTTGACGAACACCGTGCAGGACGCCTGAACCTGCACGCCCGCAGAACTGTGCACCCCGCCCAGGGGTGTGTACTTTTCTCGAGAAATGTACACACCCCCGGGCGGCCTCACGTCCGCAGCGCGCCGGCGGGAGGGCGTTCCTCCGCGGCCCCGTAGACGATCAGGTACGGCGGGATGCGCCGCAGTTGCGGTACCCGGTCGGCCAGTCGCAGCGGCAGCGGCGGGCGTGCCGCGGCCAGGTCGAGTTCACCGCGCAGCGCCGGCTCGACGACGTTGTCGTGCGCGAGCCGCTGGAAGCGTTGGACGAGCGCGGTCGCGGGATACCGGCGGTGCTGCACCGCTGCGACGTGCTTGCGCTGCAGCGTGCCGGTGCGCAGCGGTTCGGCGAGATGGCGGGCGGCGGCCACGGCGTCCTGCACCGCCAGGTTGATGCCCACGCCGCCCACCGGCGACATCGCGTGCGCCGCATCGCCGAGGCACAGCAGCCCGGGCCGGTGCCACCGCAGCAGCCGGTCCAGACTCACCCGCAGCAGCTTCACCTCGGACCAGTCGGTGACGAGCGTGCGGCCGTCGCCGAGCCACGGCAACGCGTGCACGAGATCGGTGTTGAGTTCCTCGACGGGCTTCTCGCCGCGGCGCCGGGCGTCGCTGTCCTTGGTGATGATCGAAGCGGCCTGGTAGTAGTCGCCGCGGTCCAGCAGGGCCGTGAACCTGCGGTGAGCGATCGAACCGAGCGCGCCCGCGGGGTCGGTTTCCCGGCGGGGCAGTCGCAACCACTGCACGTCCATCGGGGTCGGGAAGTCCCGCAGCGGCAGGTCCGGCAGCTCGCGGACGAAGGAGTCGCGGCCGTCGCAGGCGATGGTGATGGTCGCGCGCAGTTGCCCGGTGGTGCCGTCGCCGGTGCGGTAGTGCACGCCGTTGACGCGTCCGCCTTCCCGGATCGGACCGGTGGCCTCGGTGCCCATCCGCAGGGTGAACGCGGGTTCCCGCTCGGCGGCATCGGTGAGCAGGTCGAGCAGGTCCCACTGCGGAACCATGGCGATGTAGTCGTACGGGCCCGGCAGCATGCGCAGGTCGCCGAGCACCCGGGGCTGACCGTCGGTGAGGACGCTGACCGTCTCGACGCGGCGGTGCGGCAGCCGGTTGAACTCGGCGGACAGGCCGAGCCGGTCCAGCAGTCGCAGCGTGGTCGGGTGCACCGTGTCCCCGCGGAAGTCGCGGAGGAAGTCGGTGTGCTTTTCCAGCACGGTGACGTGCACACCGCAACGGGCGAGCATGAGCCCGAGGAAGACGCCGGCGGGACCGCCGCCGACGATGCAGCAGGTGGTTCGCTCCATCGCGATCCCCTCCAGCATTCAACGGCTGTTGAATTCATGGCACCACCGCCGGTGCGCACCCGTCAACCCGCTTCGCCCGCCCGGGCGGGAGCGACCCCGCCGTGGTGGCGTGCGGCGCATCGCACGACTCGGGTGTCCGCGGCGGCGAACAGCTCCCCGAACCCGCGCCACGCCGCCGACTGGATACGCTGAAACCGTGATGAGCACGTCAGAAGCCGCAACGACACCCGTCCGCGCCCGGTTCTGCCCGTCACCGACCGGGACACCGCACGTCGGGCTGATCCGCACCGCGCTGTTCAACTGGGCCTTCGCCCGGCACCACGGGGGAACGCTCGTGTTCCGCCTCGAGGACACCGACGCCAGCCGGGACAGCGAGGAGTCCTACGCCGCACTGCTCGACGCGCTGCGGTGGCTCGGCCTCGACTGGGACGAGGGTCCCGGTGCCGGTGGGGAGCACGGGCCGTACCGGCAGAGCGAACGAGGTGAGATCTACCGCGACGTCGCGCGGCGGCTGCTCGAGGCGGGCGAGCTCTACGAGGCGTTCTCCACTCCCGAGGAGGTCGAGCAGCGGCACCGCGCGGCGGGACGCGACCCGAAGCTCGGCTACGACAACCACGATCGCCACCTGACCGAGGAGCGCAAGAGCGCTTTGCGCGCCGAGGGGCGCACCCCGGTGCTGCGGTTGCGCATGCCCGACCGGGAGATCGGGTTCACCGACCTCATCCGCGGGGAGATCTCCTTCCCCGCGGGCAGCGTGCCGGACCCGGTGCTGGTGCGGGGCAACGGTGATCCGCTCTACACGCTCACCAACCCCGTCGACGACGCGCTGATGCGCATCACGCACGTGCTGCGCGGGGAGGACCTGCTGTCCTCGACGCCGCGCCAGATCGCGCTGTACGAGGCGCTGCAGCGGATCGGTGCCACGGACTTCACCCCGGAGTTCGGCCACCTGCCGTTCGTCATGGGGCCGGGCAACAAGAAGCTCTCCAAGCGCGATCCCGAGTCCAACCTGTTCCACCACCGCGAACGCGGGTTCGTACCGGAGGGGCTGCTCAACTACCTGGCACTGCTGGGGTGGTCGATCTCGGACGACCGCGACGTCTTCACGCTCGACGAGATGGTCGAGGCCTTCGACATCGGCCGCGTCAGCGCCAACCCCGCCCGGTTCGACGTGAAGAAGGCCGAGGCCATCAACGCTGCGCACCTGCGCAAGCTGGATGTGTCGGACTTCGCCGAGCGAGTGGTTTTCCACCTCGTCGAGGGCGGTGTCCTGCCCGAGCGTCCGACCGAGCAGGAGCTCTCCCTGGTGCGCGCGGCCGCGCCGCTGGTGCAGGAGCGGGTCGTGGTGCTCTCCGATGCCGTGGGCATGATGGGTTTCCTGTTCGCGGGCGAGGACTTCGAGATCGAACAGGCCTCTGCGGACAAGGCGCTCACCGGGGAGGCTGCGTCGATTCTGGACGCGTCGCTGGCCGCGCTCGACGAGCTGCCGGAGTGGACGGCCGGCGAGATCGAGTCCGCGCTGAAAAGCGCCGTTGTGGACGGACTCGGTCTCAAACCGCGCAAGGCCTTCGGGCCGGTGCGCGTGGCCGCGACCGGACGCACGGTTTCGCCGCCGCTGTACGAATCCATGGAACTGCTGGGCCGCGAGGTGTCGATGGACCGGCTGCGCGCCGCGCGGGCGCGCGTGTCGGCGGACGAGTAGACCGCTGCCGACTCAACCGAGTCAGCGGCGCAGGATCACCGCGTTGGCAGAGTCGCGGTCGGGGAGCGACCGCATAGCCTCTCGGGGTGATCTCCGTCCCTGATGAACCCACGTGTGTGCCCAGGCCCCGGAGCGAGGGCGCGATCGCTGCTGTCAGCCTGGACATCGACGACACCCTGCTCGACAGCGAGAGCGCTGCGCGCGCGGGCCTGCGCGCCCTCGTCGGTACGGAACGGGCGTGGCCGGTGTGGCGCTCGGTGACCGAGCGCCACGAGCAGCGCTGCTTCGCCGGGGAATTCGATTTCGACACCATGCGGGTGCGCAGGACGCGCGCGTTCTTCGCGGAGTTCGGCGAGCACATCGACGACACCGAGGCGGGCCGCCGCGAACACGTGCGGACGGTGGCCATGCAGAACGCCTGGCGGCTGTTCGACGACGCTCGCCCGTGCCTGGACTGGCTGCACGACAACGGCCTGCGCCTGGCCGTGGTCACCAACGCGCCCGGGCGGTACCAGCGCGCGAAGATCGAGGCGCTCGGTCTCGCGGGGCGTTTCGACGCGCTCGTCATCTCCGGTGAGATCGGTGTGCGCAAACCGGATCTGCGCATCTTCCGCGGTGCGAGCGAGGCGTTGGATCTGGCGCCGGAGCGGATCGTGCACATCGGGGACCGCCTCAGCACCGACGCCCTCGGTTCGAGTCGGGCGGGCATGCGCGGCGTCTGGCTGAACCGGGCGCAGTCGGGGGGACCGCCGCCCGGGGTGTCGATGATCTCCAGCCTGCGCGAATTGCCGTGGTTGATCACCGGTTCCGCCGCCGGCGGTGGGCGGCCCGCGCAGCGGCCGGCGCTGGCCGGCGCGCACGGCTGACCCGGGCCTCGCAGCTGGTCCCGCAGCGCGGAAATGCCTCCTCGCCTGCGGAAATCCCTCACCCGGGGGGTGGTTTCAGGGTGGTGCGCGGCGTGGGCTAGGATATTCGCAGAACGGCGACAGGGAGCGCCGGGGACTGGAAAGCCCAGGGCTTGAGGTTCCGGCAGCGACCTGGACCCGGGTGACAATGGGGTATGGTGTAATCGGCAGCACGACTGATTCTGGTTCAGTTAGTCTAGGTTCGAATCCTGGTACCCCAGCTGGTCGGTTCGACTCCTCCGGAGCGCGAGCAGGACTGGGGTCCCGTCGTCTAGTGGCCTAGGACGCCGCCCTCTCAAGGCGGTAACGCGGGTTCGAATCCCGTCGGGACTACGGTGAGCGCCGACATCCCCTCGGATGTCGGCGTTTTTGTCGTCGGGGGAAGGTTGGGGAAGCCGGCCGCCTCCGCCCCGACGTCGCCGCGCCGCGGGCGTCCGGTAGGATGAGATCCGGACGCAGCCAGGTCCAGTTGGTGCGGTCCCGTCGTCTAGTGGCCCAGGACGCCGCCCTCTCAAGGCGGTAACGCGGGTTCGAATCCCGTCGGGACTACGAAGAGCACCGGTGCCGGTCGGCGCCGGTGCTCTTTTGCGCCGCTCTTCGGTTCACGGTGCTCTTCGGTTCACACAGCCCTTCGGTTCACGGTGCCGCTTCGATTCCCGCCACCGCTCCGGTTCCCGTGGCCGTTTCGGTGCGCGTCTCCTCTTCAGAGGCGGTTCTGCAGCGCGTCGGCAGCGGCGAGGAGGTCCGCGGCCCACCGCGAGCCCGGCCTGCGGCCCATGCGGTCGATGGGCCCGGACACGGACACGGCCGCGATGACGTTGCCGCTGGCGTCGCGGACCGGTGCGGACACGCTCGCCACGCCGGCTTCGCGCTCGGCGACGCTCTGCGCCCAGCCGCGCCTGCGCACCTCCATCAGCGTGCGTTCGCCGAACACCGCTTCGGACAGCACCGCCCGCTGGGTCGCGGCGTCGGCCCAGGCGGCGAGCACCTTCGCGCCCGAGCCCGCGTACATGGACACCGCGGTACCGACGGGCACCGTGTCGCGCAGCCCCGAGGGCGGTTCGGCGGTCGCGATGCACAGCCGCTGCATCCCGTCGCGCCGGTAGAGCTGCACGCTCTCCGAGGTCGCGTCGCGCAGTTTCGGCAGTACCGTCGAGGCGGCCTCCAGCACCGGGTCGACGGCGCCGCCGGCGAACTCGGCCAGGGCCGGCCCCGGCCGCCAGTTCCCGTCCGAGCCGCGCCGCAGCAGTCGGTGGACCTCGAGCCCCACCGCCAACCGGTGCGCCGTCGCCCGGGGCAGACCCGTGCGTGCGCACAGCTCGGCGAGGCCGCAGGGCTCCTCGGCGATGGCCGAGAGCACGGCCACGGCCTTGTCCAACACTCCGATACCGCTATGCTGTCCCACGTAACGATATTAACGTCTCGTCATATGGGAAGTCCACTCCGTGGGACGTTCCGCGACGAGCGTCACTCCAGCGGGAGCAGCAATGGGAAAAACACTCGCCGAGAAGGTCTGGGACGCGCACGTCGTCCGCGAGGGAGAGGGGGACGAACCCGATCTGCTCTACATCGACCTGCATCTGGTGCACGAGGTGACGAGCCCCCAGGCGTTCGAGGGGCTGCGGCTGGCGGGACGCCAGGTCCGCCGCCCCGACCTCACCCTGGCGACGGAGGACCACAACGTCCCGACCACCGGCACCGAACTGCCGATCGCCGACCCGGTTTCGCGGACGCAGGTGGACACGCTGCGCCGCAACTGCGAGGAGTTCGGCGTCCGGCTGCACCCGATGGGCGATGACGAGCAGGGCATCGTGCACGTCGTCGGTCCGCAGCTGGGACTGACGCAGCCGGGCGCCACCGTGGTGTGCGGCGACAGCCACACCTCCACGCACGGGGCGTTCGGCGCACTGGCCTTCGGGATCGGAACGTCCGAGGTGGAGCACGTCCTCGCCACCCAGACGCTCCCGCTCAAGCCGTTCCGGACGATGGCCGTCAACATCGAGGGCACGCTGCGGCCCGGCGTGACGAGCAAGGACGTCATCCTCGCGGTGATCGCGAAGATCGGCACCGGCGGCGGCCAGGGCTACGTGCTGGAGTACCGCGGCACGGCCGTGCGCAACATGTCCATGGAAGCCCGCATGACGATGTGCAACATGTCCATCGAAGCGGGCGCGCGCGCCGGCATGATCGCGCCGGACGAAACGACTTTCGCCTACCTCGCGGATCGGCCGCAGGCGCCGAAGGGCGAGCGGTGGGACGAAGCCGTCGAGTACTGGAGCTCGCTGACCACCGATGCGGACGCCCGCTACGACGCGGAAGTCACGATCGACGCCGACGAGCTCACGCCGTTCGTCACGTGGGGGACGAACCCGGGGCAGGGCCTGCCGCTGGGTGAACGCGTGCCGAATCCGACCGACATGGCCGACGAGGCGGAACGATCCGCGGCCGAAAAGGCGTTGGAGTACATGGACCTGCGGCCCGACACGCCGTTGCGGGAAGTCGCCGTGGACACCGTGTTCCTCGGTTCCTGCACGAACGGCCGCATCGAGGACTTGCGCAGCGCGGCGGAGATCATCAACGGGCGCAAGGTTTCGGACGACCTCCGGATGCTCGTCGTCCCCGGCTCGATGAAAGTCCGCAACCAGGCGGAGTCCGAGGGCCTGGACGAGGTTTTCCGCGGCGCCGGGGCGGAATGGCGTTCGGCCGGTTGTTCGATGTGCCTGGGGATGAACCCCGATCAGCTGTCCTCCGGTGAGCGCAGCGCCTCGACGTCCAACCGGAACTTCGAAGGCCGCCAGGGCAAGGGTGGTCGGACGCACCTGGTCTCCCCGCTGGTCGCTGCTGCGACCGCCGTGCGCGGCACGCTGTCCTCCCCGGAGGACCTGGACTGAACCGGTCGGTGCGCCGACCGTCCGCGCGCTGTGCCCACCACGAATGACAAGGAGCAATCGCCGATGGAACCGTTCACCACGCACACCGGTGTCGGTGTGCCGCTGCGCACGTCCAACGTGGACACCGACCAGATCATCCCCGCCGTGTACCTCAAGCGGGTCGCCCGCACGGGGTTCGAGGACGCGCTCTTCTCCGCATGGCGCGCCGACCCCGACTTCGTGCTGAACCAGGAGCCCTACCGCAACGGCAGCGTGCTCGTCGCGGGACCGGACTTCGGCACCGGTTCGTCCCGCGAGCACGCCGTCTGGGCGCTGCACGACTACGGATTCCGGGTGGTCATCTCGTCCCGCTTCGCCGACATCTTCCGGGGCAACGCGGGCAAGCAGGGACTGCTGACGGCCCAGTGCGCCCAGTCCGATGTGGAACTCCTCCAAGAGGAGCTGGAGGCGAACCCCGGCGCGGAGATCACGGTCGACCTGCGCGAGCGCACCGTGCGCGCGGGCGACCGCACCGTCTCGTTCGACATCGACGACTACACGCGTTGGCGCCTGCTGGAGGGGCTCGACGACATCGGGCTGACCCTGCGCCACGTGGAGACGATCGACACGTTTGAGGCGCAGCGCCCGGGCTTCAAACCGACGACAGGGGCGTTGGACGCGAGCTGAGGGCTCTCGGCGCTGAACGCATTTTTTCGCCGCACAGCAGGAAGAACGAGGTTTCGCGCACAACTCCAGCACCCTCCTCCGGAGCGAACTGCGGCCCCCGCGGGGTGACTCGTTTGTCAGCTGCGCCAACGAAAAAGTAGGCGTGGCGAATGGCATTTGTTTGTCATGGCCCTTACCGTTGACATTGAGTCGGCCCGCGGGGGCCGTTAGTTGTCGTCCTGGGAGGGACCGAAAGTGAACAAGGCCCAACTCATCGAGGCCCTGGCTGAACGGCTCGGTGACAAGAAGACCGCCAGCCAGGCCGTGGAAAACGTCGTGGACATCATCGTTCGCAATGTGAACAAGGGCGAGAAGGTCAACATCACCGGATTCGGGGTCTTCGAGAAGCGCGCTCGGGCCGCCCGCACTGCGCGGAACCCCCGCACCGGCGAGACCGTGAAGGTGAAGAAGACCAACGTGCCGGCTTTCCGCGCCGGTACGCAGTTCAAGGAAGTCGTCGGCGGACAGCGGAAACTGCCGCGCGTGTCCGGATCAAAGGCGGGCACCGCCCGTGGGCAGACCACGCGGACCACCTCCGCTTCGCGCACGAAGAGCGCCTCGACGGGGTCCACGACCGCATCGTCCACCTCGGCGAAGACCAGTCGTGCCACCACGAAGGCGAGCACGGCCAAGGCCGGCACGAGCAAGGCGAGCACCGCCAGCAAGGCCAGCACCGCCAAGACCGGTACGAGCAAGGCGAGCACCGCCAAGACCGGTACGAGCAAGGCGAGCACGGCCAAGACCGGTACGAGCAAGGCGAGCACGGCCAAGACCGGCACGAGCAAGGCGAGCACGGCCAAGACCGGCACCAGCAAGGCCAGCACGGCCAAGACCGGTACCAGCAAGGCGAGCACCGCCAGCAAGGCCAGCACCGCCAAGACCGGTACGAGCAAGGCCAGCACCGCCAAGACCGGCACCAGCAAGGCCAGCACCGCCAAGTCGGGCACGAGCAAGGCCGCGCCGAAGTCCACGGCGAGCAAGTCCACGTCCACTGCGAGCAAATCGACATCCGCGGCGAAGACTTCGGGTACGCGCACCACGCGTTCCACGAGCACCAAGAAGTCGCAGTCGGCCGGCAAGACAACGCGAAAGTGAACGTGCTCGCCGGTGCGGTGAGCACGTTCTTCAACATCCGGCAACGGGCGGTGTCCTGATCCCCTCGGGGAACGCGGACGCCGCCCGTTCGTCATGCGCAGGCCGTCCGCAGCGCCTTCTCAGCGCTTCGCGGTCCGCGCCGGAGGGAAGGCCTGTGTCGCCCGGTCCCGCGCGGCACAGCGGTCGCTGCGGGCCCACAGCGGTGCTTTCCGCGGTGGGTCCGGTGGCGATGGCGGGTCCTTCGGCTCTGGCGAGCCGAAGGACGGGGGGCGGGTTAGTGCACTACCTGTGCACCACCACGCCGCCAGCATCGCTCCCTGAGGGCACGCCCTGCGAGGGATTCACCCGGTCCCGGGTTCTCACGCGCGGGCTTCGGGGAAGTAGTCCGCGGCGACGAGCCGCGGGAGGGGGCCGTGCCCGTTGTCCGACGTGGCATCCCGGCGGAACATCAGGCTCCACACGCTCGCCTTGGCGCTGCTGATGCCTTCGTCCAGCTGCACGCCGCCGGTGCGCGCCAACCGCGTCACGAGGTCCGGAATCACCCTGCCCTGACTGCACACCACGATGGCGCCGGCCGCTGCGGCCAGCCGCGTCAGCCGGTCGACGGCCGCCTCCGGCTCGGCCGCGTAGCCCTCCTCCGAGAGCAGCGGCTCGTCCACGACGTCGGATCCCAGCCGCTCCGCCAGCGGTTCCACGGTCTGCGTGCACCGCACCCGCGGGGCGGAGTGCACGCGCGCCGGCTCGTACAGCGACAACAGTTCGGTCAGCGCGTCGCGCTGCTCCCGCCCGGGCCCGGAGAGCGGCCGCAGGGTGTCCTCGCCGGTCCACTGCGCCCGCTCGCCCGCGTCGGCGTGGCGCACCAGCAGCACCATCACGGTGTCCGTCGGCAGGCGCTCGAAGGCCTGCACCACCGGAACGTCGACGGAATAGCTCAGCTGTTCGCGCGCCCGTTCGGGCGCCATCCAGCGGAGTTCGTCCACTTCGTCATTGGCGGCGAACGTGCCGGGCAGGGCTTGCGCCGCGAAGTAATCGACCGTTTTGCCGCCGCGTGCGACCGCATAGGTGACCTGCGTCAGAAATCGGGACAGGGCGCAGCGGAAACCGGTCTCCTCGAGGACTTCGCGCACGGCGGCCCGCGGTGCGATCTCCCCCGGATCGATCTTGCCCTTCGGCAGGGTCCAGTCGTCGTAGCGCGGACGGTGCACCACGGCGATTTCCCGGCCTTGCGCACCCCACCGCCACAGCACGGCGCCCGCGGCGCGCACCACCGCGGGCGCCTGCCGATCGCTCTCCTCGGTGGACCGCTGTTCGATTCTGCCCATGCTTCAAGACACCTTCGCGCCGTGCGTTCGCAGCATCTCCAGCTGGTGGTCGCGCACCTGCTCCACACCGTGCGGGGATGCTTCCCAATCGCCCTTCGCGTTGAGCACCCAGCAGCGTGTGGACGGGTGCAGGGCGGAGTCCAGGATCGAGTCCAGCTGCGCGGTCAATCGCGGATCGGTCACCCGCACCTGCGTTTCGATGCGCCGATCCAGGTTGCGGTGCATCATGTCCGCGCTGCCGATCCAGTGCTCCGCGCAGCCCTCGAAGTGGAAGATCCGCGAATGCTCGAGGAACCGCCCCAGGATGGAGCGTACTTCGATGTTCTCGCTCAACCCGGGCACCCCCGGCCGCAGCGCGCAGATTCCGCGCACGACGATGCGGATCGGCACTCCCGCCCGCGAGGCGTGGTACAGCGCGTCGATGATCTGCTCGTCCACGAGCGCGTTGACCTTCATGCGGATGCCGCTCGTCGAGCCCTGCCGGGCGCGTTCGGCTTCGGCTTCGACGCGTTCCACGATGCCGCTGCGGATCCCCTGCGGTGACACGAGGATCTTGCGGTAGGTGTCGTGCTTGGCGTAACCGGTGAGCACGTTGAACAGATCGGTGAGGTCCGCCCCGACCTCGGGCGAGGCGGTCAGCAGCCCCAGGTCCTCGTACAGCCGCGCGGTCTTCGGGTTGTAGTTGCCGGTGCCGACGTGGCAGTAGCGGCGGATCGTCGAGCCCTCCTGCCGCACCACCAGAGCCGTCTTGCAGTGCGTTTTCAGCCCGACGAGGCCGTAGACCACGTGCACGCCCGCGCGTTCCAGCGTGCGCGCCCACTGGATGTTGGCCTGCTCGTCGAACCGCGCCTTCAGCTCCACCAGGGCGACGACCTGCTTTCCCGCCTCGGCGGCGTCGATGAGCGCGTCGACGATGGGCGAGTCCCCGGAAGTGCGGTACAGCGTCTGCTTGATCGCCAGCACGTTCGGGTCCTCGGCGGCCTGTTCGATGAAGCGCTGCACCGTGGTGGAGAACGCGTCGTACGGGTGGTGCAGCAGCACGTCGCCCTCGCGCAGGGTGGCGAAGATGCTTTTCGACGTGCCTTCGGCGAACGCGGGATGCGTCGCGGGAACGAAGCTCTGGTACTTCAGCTCCGGGCGCTGCAGCTTGTGCAACTGGAACAGGCAGGACAGGTCCAACAGCCCGCGTCCCTCGACCACCTCGTCGCGGTCCACCTCGAGCTCGCGCAGCAGCAGCTCGAGCATGTTCTCGCTCATCGTGTCGGTGACTTCCAACCGCACCGGGGGGCCGAACCGCCGGCGTGCGAGTTCCCGCTCCATGGCCTGCAGCAGGTCCTCGTCGCGGTCCTCCTCCACTTCGAGGTCGGCGTTGCGGGTCACGCGGAAGATGTGATGCTCGGCGACCTCCATGCCGGGGAAGAGCTTGCCCAGGTGCGCGGCGATGAGCTCCTCCAGCGGCAGGAACGTCGCCAGTTCGCTGTTGCGCTCGGACTCCAACCGGATGAGGCGGGCGACGTTGTTCGGCACCTTCACGCGGGCGAACCGGCGCATCCCGGCCTCCGGGTCGGCCACGTTCACCGCGAAGTTCAGCGCCAGCCCGGAGATGTACGGGAACGGGTGCGCCGGGTCCACCGCGAGCGGCGTGAGCACGGGGAAGATGTGCTCCTCGAAGTAGGCCGACATGTGCTCCCGGTCGTCGGCGTCGAGCTCGTCCCAACCGACGATGGTGATGCCGTGACTGCGCAGTTCCGGCAGCAGCTCCTCGGTGAACACCCGCGACACCCGCCGCATCAGGTCCTGGTTGCGGGCCGCGATCCGCTCCAGCTGCTCGTGCGGTGTGAGCCCGTCGGCGCTGCGCACGGCCAGCCCGGCTTCCTCGCGGCGCTTCAGACCGGCCACTCGCACCATGTAGAGCTCGTCCAGGTTGGAGGCGAAGATCGCCAGGAACCGCACCCGCTCCAGCAGCGGTTGTGAGGGGTCTTCGGCGTGCGAGAGCACCCGCGCGTTGAAGTCGAGCGAGGACACCTCGCGGTTGAGGTACCGGTCGTCGGGCAGGTCGGTGCTGGCGGCGGCGCGCGTCGCGGCGGGCGGTGCCGACGGCACGCGCGCGTCCCCGTCGGATTCCGGCGGCGTGCCGTCGGCGGAGGGGGACTCCGCGGCGAGGCCGGGCTCGAGCGTCCACGGCGCGCCGCCCGCCCCGCGGGGCGCATCCGGGGCGTCGGCCGCGGCCGAGGCGTGGGCGGGTTCGTTCGTCCGATCCGTGCTGTCCGAGTTCACCTCGTCATTGTCGCGCATGCGGGCGGGGCTCCTCGACGGTTGAACGGGTTGCGAGTGCGGTGGCTGCCCCGCGGCCGCAGGTCTGCCGCGGGGTGCTCGACCACTCGCGATTGTCCGGGAGCAGCGGTTTTCTGGCGAACCCGGTGCGTTGTGGCACGCGGTTCACCCGGGTGGGCCGGGCGCAGTGCCGTCCGGGGCGGCACCTTCCGGTGCTGCGTTCTCCGGTGCTGCGGTGTCCTGCACTGCGGTGACCAGCGCCCGCCGCGTGTGCTCGCCGAGGCCGAGTCGTGCCGCGTGTTCGAGGTCGGCGACCGTGTCCACGTCGCACCGCAGCGAGGACCACGACCCGGTGAGGGTTTTCGCGCCGGAGCGCGCGTGCGCTGCGGCCGAGGACGGGCCGAAGTGCGGTGCCAGCGGCTCGCCGCGGGCCGCCACCAGCATGGTCGTGCCCGTTCCGTGCCGGTCCGGGCAGAACGCGCGAGCACCGCCGGCGGCGCGCAGCGCGGCGTCGAGTTCCGCCGGGCGCAGCGCCGGAAGATCGGCTTGCAGCGCGCCCACGCGATGCGCACCGTGCCGCAGCGCCTGCTCCGCGCCGTGCCGCAACGCCGCGTTCAGCCCCTCCTCCGGCGCATCCGGGCACGTTCGCACCCCGTGCTCGCGAAACAGCGCCCGTAGCGCCGGATCCGAAGTAACGACCGTCACATCCGCCACACCGCTCGCCGAGCGCGCGGCGAGCACGGTGTCCAACACCAACGCCGCGACCAGCGCGCTGTGCGCCGCGCGATGCCCCGCGCCCGCGTCCGCGGCGCCGTGCAGCCGTGTTTTCCCCAGACCGAGCGGTTTGACCGGCACCGCGAAATGCACCCCGGCAACGCTGGGCACGTCGGGAACGCTGGGCACGCCGCCCGCGCAGCGCGTCTCGTGCTTGCTCGACGGGGGAACGGTCACCGAGCCCTCCCGGTTCCTCGGGCTGTGCGCAACGGCCGTCGTGCGGCGGGTCACCGGCGGGCGCGGGGAGCGCCCGACGCTCCCATTGTGCCGCCCCGGCCGGAACCGGGACGGTGCACCTCGGGCGGCGGCGGGTAAGTTGACGTGGACCGCGAAGCCGCCCGAGGTGGGCGAGGTGTGCGAAGGAGCTGTCGTGGCGGAACCGAGCAGGAGTCTTCGGCGTGAACGTCGCCGCACCCGCGAGGCAGCGCGGGGTGCGGGCAAGTTGTGGATCGGCCTGTGCCGCGCGGTGTTCTACACCCTGACCGCCGCGCTCTCGCGCACCCGCTCGTGGGGGATGCGCAACGTTCCCGCGCAGGGTCCCGCGCTGCTGGTGCTCAACCACGTGTCGCACCTCGACCCGGTCTACGACGCGGTGACCGTGCACCGCGCTGCGCGCCTCCCGCGCTTCCTCGCCAAGGCCGACCTGTGGCAGAAGAAGTTCGTGAGCTCGGTGCTCACCGGCGCGGAGCAGATCCCGGTCCCGCGCGGCACGAGCGACGTGGAGAAGAGCCTCGAAGCTGCGCACGAGGCGCTGCGCGACGGCAAGATCGTGCTCATCTACCCCGACGGCACCATCACCAAGGACCCGGACGGGTGGCCGATGCGGCCGAAGAGCGGGCTCGCGCGGCTGGCGCTGCACCACGACGTGCCGGTGATCCCGGTCGCACGGTGGGGCACGCGGGACATCTACGACCACTACAACAAGCGCTTCCGCCCGTTCCCGCGCAAACAGGTCACCTACCACTTCGGCGAACCCGTGGATCTGTCCGAGCACCGGGAAGGCACACCGGACGCGCGCACGATCCAAGCGGTGACCCTGCTCGTGATGGGCCGGGTGCGCGCGTTGCTGGGCGGCCTGCGCGGCGAGCAGCCGCCGGAGGAGTACTACAGCCCGGCGCGCAAGGGCCCGCGCGACCGGTCCGGTGGTGCGGAGCAGAAGCGGGGCGATGACGGTGCGGCCTGAACGAACTCCGCACATCGCCGTGCTCGGTGCGGGATCCTGGGGCACCACCTTCGCCAAGGTTCTCGCCGACGCGGGCAACGACGTGCTGCTGTGGGCGCGGCGCACCGAGGTCGCCCGGGACGTCAACGACAACCACCGGAACACGGCCTACCTGCCGGAGATCGCGCTGCCGGAGCGGCTGCGCGCCACTGAGGACGCCGCCGCGGCCCTGCACGGTGCCGAAGCGGTGGTGCTGGCCGTGCCGAGCCAGAGCCTGCGGGAGAACCTCGCCGGCTGGCAGCCGCTGCTGCCCGAGGAGGCCACCCTCGTCAGCCTCGCCAAAGGGGTGGAGCTGAGCACGCACCAGCGGATGAGCGAGGTCATCGCCGAGGTGGCCGATGTGCCCAGCACCCGTGTGGCCGTGGTCTCCGGGCCCAACCTGGCGCGGGAGATCGCCGAGGAGCAGCCCACCGCCACCGTCGTGGCCTGCGCCGAGCACGAGCGGGCCGTGCGGCTGCAGCGCGCGTGCTCGACCGGCTACTTCCGCCCGTACACCGACACCGACCTGGTGGGCATCGAAATCGCCGGCGCGTGCAAGAACGTCAGCGCGCTGGCGTGCGGCATCGCCGCCGGGCTGGGCTACGGGCAGAACACCACGGCCTCGCTCATCACCCGCGGGCTCGCCGAAACCGCGCGGCTCGGCGCGGCCCTGGGGGCTGATCCGCTGACGTTCTCCGGACTGGCCGGGTTGGGCGATCTCGTGGCCACGTGCGCCTCCTCGCTGTCGCGGAACCGCACGTTCGGTGAACGCCTGGGCCGCGGGGAGAGCCTCGCCGCCGCGCAGGACGCCGCGCACGGGCAGGTCGCCGAGGGGGTGAAGTCCTGCACGTCGATCCGCGCGCTCGCCGAACGGCACGGCATCGAAATGCCCCTCGCCGACGTGGTGCACCGCGTCTGCCACGAAGGGCTCGAGCCGGGACCCGCGGCCGCGGAACTGCTCGGCCGCGAGCCCAAACCGGAGAAGTCGCACGCGGGCTCCGGGCGCGGAAGGGCGGGAGCGTCGCGATGAGCCCGACGGGGCGGGAGGAACTCGGCGACGGCACGCGCTGCGTGCACGGTGGGCACCCCGCGCCGGAAGCCGGCACGCCGCTGTTCCCCGGGCCCGTGTTCGCCGCGCCGTACCACCTCGGCGAGCCCGGCGGGGGCGAGGACTTCTACGGCCGCGCGGGCAATCCCACCTGGCGCGCGCTGGAGACCGCGATCGGCGACCTCGACGGCGGGCGCTGCGTGCTGCTGCCGTCCGGGATGGCCGCCGTGAGCACGCTGCTGCGCAGCGTGCTGGAACCCGGTGACGCGCTGGTGCTGCCCGATGACGGCTACTACGCCACGCGCGAGTTCGTCCGCACCGAGCTCGCCTCGCTGCGGCTCGACGTGCGGGAGGTGCCGACCCCCGGGCCGTGGACGCCGGAGACCGTCGCAGGGGCGAAGCTGGTGCTGTTGGAAACCCCGTCCAACCCGGGCGGGGACGTCTGCGACATCGCCGCGGTGGCCGAGGCCGCGCACGCGGCCGGTGCCCTCGTCGCGGTGGACAACACCACCGCGACCCCGCTGGGGCAGCGCCCGTTGGAACTGGGTGCGGACGTGGCGCTGGCCAGTGACGCGAAGGCGCTCGCCGGGCACAGCGACGTGCTGCTCGGGCACGTGTCCACGCGGGACGAGGAGCTGGCGCAGCGCCTGGTGCGCGCCCGCACCCTCTCCGGCGCGATCCCCGGCCCGTTCGAGACGTGGTTGGTGCACCGCAGCATGAGCACCCTCGACCTGCGGTTGGCGCGCCAGGCGGAGAACGCGGCAGCTCTGGTGGACGCTCTCGCGGGGCATCCGGCGGTGTCGGAAGTGCGTTGGCCGGGGTTGCCGGCGGACCCCTCGCACGAGGTGGCCGCGCGGCAGATGCGGCGCTGGGGCGGGGTGTTCCGCTTCCGGCTGGCCGATGCCGCGGCCGTGGAGCGTCTCGTGCAGCGCAGCCGACTGCTCCTCGCGGCGACCAGTTTCGGCGGAGTGCACAGCACGGTGGACCGGCGGGCGCGGTGGGGCGATCCGGTCGCGGAGGGTTTCGTCCGCTTCTCCGCCGGATGCGAGGATCCGGCCGACCTCGTCGCGGACGTGCTGGCGGCGCTGGAGTGACGCACGCCGCTGCACACGGCGGTGTGACCGGCGCATCTCTGGCTTGACGGGTCGCTGCGGGGCTGGTTTCGTACGTGGCGTGTTGCAGCGTGCTTGGACAGCTCGACGCGGTGGTATCGACCTGCGCGGGGATCTCAGCCTGCGCGGTCATATCCGTCTGCGGCGTGTCGCCAGCGCGCTGTGTCCGTGCCCTTCGCGCTGATCGGTTCCGTTCCCCGGCCGCTGCGCGTGCGCCTTGCCGCCGCGCGCCCGTGTTCGCGAAGGATGCTTTCCCTTGTTCGCCGTTCCTGAAAACACCGTGACTCCACCTGCTGACGTATCGACCCTGCCGGCTGCGACCTCGGACCCGACTGCCGAGGCCTCGGACCTGGCTGCTGGCCCGGTGCGGAACACTTCCCGCTCGTCCGCCGCGCACCCGGTGCGCCTGGCCCGGGAGCTGGCCGCCGATCGCACGCGCTGGGCCCACCTGCTGCGCTACGACCCGGAGCAGCGCTGGGCGAGGCGTTTCCTCCTCACCGAGGACTACGAGGTCTGGCTGCTCAGCTGGCTGCCCGGCCAGGGTGCCGAACCGCACCACCACGGCGGCGCCACCGGAGCGTTCACCGTCGTCAACGGCACGATCACCGAGAGCGTGCTGCGCTCCGGGGCCGAAGCGGTGCACGTGCTCGGACCGGGCCAGTCCCGGGTGTTCGGCCCGGACTACGTGCACCAGATGCGCAACGACGGCGCGGACCCGGTCGTGACGATCCACGTCTACAGCCCGGAACGCCGCATGGGGCGGTAGGCCCGCCGTGATCCGCACAGCCGTTACCCGCACAGCCGTGATCCGGGCAGCCGCGGCTCGCACGGGCCCGCACCGCCGGTGCCGCGTGCACCGGCGGTGCTGCGGGGAGAACCCCCGCGGGCAGGACTCCCGCGGGCAGGACCGTTGAACGCGCCCGCCGTGGAGCCGGCGATCGCGCTGTCGCGGGACAGCGCGCGCCCGTTGCCCGCGCAGATCGCCGAGGCGCTGCGGCAGGCGGCCGCGGACGGCCGCCTGCGGGGCGGCGACCGGCTGCCGTCGACGCGCGTGCTCGCCCGGCAGCTGGGAGTCAGCCGCACGGTCACCGCCGCGGCCTACGAGCAGCTGCACGCCGAGGGGTGGATCAGCGGCGTGCGCGGCTCCGGCACCTACGTCACCACCAGCCCGCCGGCCGCGGAATCCCGGCTGGCAGCGGCCACCGCGTCGCCGCCGGGAACGGGTCCCGAGCAGGAAACGCCGCTCGTGCCGGGCGCGCCGTGGGCCGAAGGCATCGACACGGCGGCGTGGCGCCGGGCGTGGCGAGCCGCCGCCGACCACCCGCCGGACTGGCGCACCTGCCGTGCCGGGCTGCCGGAGTACCGCGCCGCCGTGGTCGAACACCTGCTGCGGCACCGGGGACTGGCGGTGACCGCCTCCGCCGATCCGGTCGAGAACGTGCTCGCGACCGGTGGCACCACCGCAGCGGTGTCCGAGCTCGCCGCCGTCGCGTTGCGCCCCGGCGACGTGGTCGCCGTCGAAGAACCCGGCTACCAGCGCGCGGTGGCGGCCTTCCGCGACGCCGGCGTGCGCGTCGTCCCCGCACCGGTCGACCGCGCCGGGGTGGTGGTCGACGACATCCCCTCCGGGGTGCGGGCGGTGTACTGCTCGCCCGCGCACCAGTACCCGCTCGGGGGGCGGCTGCCCGCGGAGCGGCGGATCGCGCTGGTGGAGCGGGCCCGCACCGAAGGCTGGTTGATCGTCGAGGACGACTACGACGGCGAGCTGCGCTACGACGTGTCGCCGCTGCCGGTGCTCGCCTCGCTGGCGCCGGACGTCGTCGTGCACCTCGGCACCACGAGCAAGCTGCTCAGCCCCACGCTGGGGGTGGGGTGGATGGTCGCGCCCGCAGCGGTGCTCGCGGCGGTGCTGGACCACCGGGAGCGCACCGGCATCGGTCCCGCGCCGGCGGGGCAGCGGCTGCTGGTCGAGTTCGCGCGCACCGGGGACCTGGCGCGGCACTTGCGGCGGCTGCGTCGGGAGCTGTCCCGCCGGCGCACCGATGTGGTGCGCGGTCTCGAGGAGGCCGGGGTGCCGGTGTTCGGTGACCAGGCCGGGGCGCACGTCGTGATCGGGCTGTCCAGCGCCGAAGCGGAACGCGCCGTGCTCGACCGGGCTCGCGCCGCGGGGCTCGTGCTCGACGGCCTGGCGCGGCACCACCAGGGACAGCAGGTGTGGTGCGGCATCGCCCTCGGCTTCGCCGCGTGCCCGCGCGCGGAGCTGCACCGCGCGTTGTCGAGGTTGACGCGGCTGTGCGGTGAAGCTGCTGTGCGGTGACGCAGCTGCGCGATGGTGCAGCGGGAGCTGCTGGTCGCGGGCTGCGGCAGGTGCACGTCCCGTCCGCGCGGGCCCGCAACGGGCGGTATCCTCCGGCGCATGGCACAGCGCAAGACCCGGGTGGCGGTCGTTTTCGGTGGACGCAGCAGCGAGCACGGCATTTCCTGCCTGTCGGCCGGGAGCGTGCTGGCGCACCTGGACCGGGAACGCTTCGAGATCCTCCCCGTGGGGATCACGCCGGAGGGCGGCTGGGTCCGCGGCACCGACGATCCCGAGCAGCTGGCCCTGCGCGACCGGCAGGAACCCAGCGTGACCGGTGACGCGGCGCTCGTGCTCCCCGCGGATCCGACGCGTCGCGAACTCGTGCACCTCGACTCCGCCCGCGCCGGGACTTCGTTGTCCGATGTGGATGTGGTGCTGCCCGTGCTGCACGGCGCCTTCGGTGAGGACGGCACCGTGCAGGGGCTGCTGGAGATGGCCGCGGTGCCCTACGTCGGCGCGGGGGTGCTCTCCAGCGCCGTGTCGATGGACAAGGAGTACACCAAGAAACTCCTCGCCGCGGAAGGACTTCCGGTCGGCGAGTACGCCGTCCTGCGCCGCGGGCAGCGCGAGCTCGAGGACGAGCAGCGCGCTCGGCTGTCGCTGCCGCTGTTCGTCAAGCCCGCGCGGGCCGGCTCCTCGGTCGGCATCACCAAGGTCACCGACTGGGGCGGGCTGGACGACGCGATCGCCGAGGCCCGCAGGCACGATCCCAAGGTGATCGTCGAATCCGGTTGCAGCGGGCGCGAAGTCGAGTGCGGCGTGCTGGAGTTCCCGGACGGCCGGGTGGAGGCCTCGATGCCCGCGGAACTGCGGGTGACCGGCGAGGCCGGCTGGTACGACTACGAGTCGAAGTACCTCGACGACGTCACCGAGTTCGACATCCCCGCGAAGCTTCCGGACGACGTGGCCGAACGCGTGCGCGACGCGGCCGTGCGCGCCTTCCGCGCGCTCGAGGGGCAGGGTCTGGCCCGGGTCGACTTCTTCGCCACCGAGGACGGCGAGCTCGTGCTCAACGAGGTCAACACCATGCCGGGATTCACGTCGATCTCGCTGTACCCGCGGATGTGGGAGCACATGGGCGTGGACTACGGCACGCTGCTGACCACCCTGGTGGACACCGCGCTGGCGCGCGGCACCGGTCTGCGGTGATCCCGCCCCGGTGGGAGGTTCCGCGGATCGGTCGGCGTAGCGGGCCCGGTGGTTCCGGGGAACTCCGCGCCGAGCGGTTCCGCGCGGGACGAGCGCGCGGAACGCGGCCGCTCCGCACCGCTGCCGGAGGCGCAGCGGCGCCCGCTCGGAACCCTATCGCGATGTCAGGGTTTCCCGCGGCGCGGCCAGCGGCCGCGTGGCTGCCCCGGTGCGGTCGGTAACCTCGGTGCGACGAGCGGACGCGAGCAAGCGGACCACGAGCGGACCACGAGCGGACCACGGCGTCACAGCGGTGCCGGGCGCCGGTGCGGGCGGGGTGCCGCAGCGGGCGGGGTGCCGCAGCGGGAGAGGAAGGACGCGGTGTGGCCGACGAGCGGATGCAGATCGGCGAGGTGGCGGAACGCACGCAGCTGTCCCTGCGCACGATCCGCTACTACGAGGAGGTCGGCCTGGCCGTGCCCAGCGCGCGCAGCCAGGGCGGGTTCCGCTTGTACACCGAGCCCGACGTGCAGCGGCTGCTGCTGATCACGCGGATGAAGCCGCTGGGCTTCCAGCTGGGCGAGATGCGCGAGCTGCTCGCCATCCTCGACCCCGCACCGGAGGACCCCGAACTCGACGACCCCGCCGAGCGGCTCGCCGAGTACGCCGGGAGCGCGGAGGAGGCCTGCGCGGACCTGCGCGAACGGCTCCGCGCCGGTGAGGAGTTCGCCGCCCTGCTCAAGGCGTACGTGGAGATCGCGCGGCACGGCACGCGGCCCGCGCACATCCACCGCGGCTGAGGGCCTCCGCTGCTGAGGGGCTCCGGGGGGTCCGGTCGGCGCGGGTGCCGCACCTCCTGCGCCGCTGTGACGCGGCTCGCGACGTGATCCGGCGCTCATCGGGCGGGTGGGGGAGTGCGCCGCCCCGCGGGCGTTGTCTAACGTCAGGGAAGAGTTGCGGCCGTCGTGGCATCGCGCGCCGCTGCGGCCTCTGGGGTCACCGACGCCCCCGGACTTTCGACCGCGGAACCGAGGAGCGTCCATGCGTACCGAGCAGGGTGTGATCCGGCCGATCTGAGCCGTCACCCGTGACCGCCCGAGCGGACGGGAACATCCCGCATCCCGTCCCCGTCACGTCCGCCTTCTCCGCCGCGCGCCGCCGCGGCGAGCACATCGCGCCGCGAGGGCGGCGCCCGAGCACGTCAGGTTGAGTTGTGTCGAACACCGTGTCCTTGTCCCGCCTGCGCGGGGTGCGCCCCGCGTGGTTGTCCCCGAAAACCGCCCGCACCGAGGTCCTCTCGGGGCTGGTCGTGGCGCTGGCCCTGATTCCGGAGGCGATCTCGTTCTCGATCATCGCCGGGGTCGATCCGAGCGTGGGGCTGTTCGCCTCGTTCGTGATGGCGGTGGTGATCTCCGTCGTCGGCGGGCGCAGCGCGATGATCTCCGCCGCCACCGGTGCCGTCGCACTGGTGCTGGCCCCGCTCGTGCACGAGCACGGGCTCGGCCACCTGCTCGCCGCGGTGGTCCTCGGCGGGGTCATCCAGGTGGTTCTGGGGGCGGTCGGTGTCGCGCGGTTGATGCGGTTCATCCCGCGCAGCGTCATGGTCGGCTTCGTCAACGCGCTGGCCATCATGATCTTCATGGCGCAGGTGCCGGAACTGGTCGACGTGCCGTGGCAGGTGTACCCGCTGTTCTGCGTCGGGCTCGTGCTGATGATGCTGCTTCCGCGGCTGACCAGGGCCGTTCCGGCGCCGCTGGTGTCCATCGTGGCGCTGACCGCGTTCACCGTCGCCGCAGGCATCGCCGTTCCCGCGGTCGGTGACAAGGGCGAACTGCCGAGTTCGCTGCCGGTGCCCGGGATTCCCGATGTTCCGTTCACTGCGGACACGTTGACGACCGTCGCCCCCTACGCGCTGGCGTTCGCGCTCGTGGGGCTCATGGAGTCGTTGATGACCGCCAAGCTCGTCGACGACCTCACCGACACCCACTCGAACAAGACCCGCGAGTCCATCGGCCAGGGCATCGCGAACATCGCCACCGGCGTCTTCGGCGGCATGGGTGGCTGCGCGATGATCGGCCAGACCATGATCAACGTGAAGAGCGGGGCGCGCACGCGGCTTTCCACGTTCCTGGCCGGGGTCTTCCTGCTCGTCCTGTGCCTGGCGCTGGGGCCGGTCGTCTCGCAGATCCCGATGGCCGCGCTCGTGGCGGTGATGGTGCTCGTGGCTTTCGGCACCTTCGACTGGCACAGCATCCACCCGCGCACGCTGCGGCGGATGCCGCTCGGGGAGACCACCGTCATGCTGGTGACCGTGATCGTCGTCGTCACCACGCACAACCTCGCCATCGGCGTGGTCGTCGGCAGCATCACGGCCATGGTGCTCTTCGCCCGCCGCGTCGCCCACCTCGTCGAGGTCAGCGCGACCGCGGATCCCGAGGGCGGGCAGGTCGTCTACGCGGTCACCGGCGAGCTGTTCTTCGCCTCCAGCAACGACCTCGTCTACCAGTTCGACTACGCCGGGGACCCGGACCACGTGATCATCGACATGACCGACGCGCACATCTGGGACGCCTCCACGGTCGCCGCGCTGGACGCGGTGACCGCGAAGTACGAGGCGCACGGCAAGACCGTGGAGATCGTCGGGCTCGACGAGCACAGCGCGACCATGCACACCAAGCTCACCGGCGAACTCGCCGGCAGCCACTGAGGGCGCGCGGCAGCTACTGGAAGATCTCGTCCTCGGGCAGGGTCGAGCCGAGGATGCGCGAGAGGTCCTGCAGCGGAGCGCTGCCCGAACCGGCGGGCAGGTTCAGCGCCACGTAGACCGGGCGGTCCGCGGCGAGCCACGTGGTCTGCCCGCCCTGCTCGATCTCCAGCCAGCTCACCCCGTTGACCTCGACCAGCGGCGAGGTCGGCCGCAGCTCCGCGGGGGCGGGGATGCCGCAGCGCACGGTGATCGGATCGTGCTCCGCATCCCCCCAGGCCACAGCGCCGTCCGGAGCGGGGTCGGCGATCGCGCGCCGCGGCACCTGCTGGCCGCCGACCTCGAGCGCCTCCGGCAGCGCGTCGAGCACCCGGGCGCACTCGGATCCGCCCGCATCGGGCGCGGGCACGGGCGGCAACGCAAGCGGGCCGGTGCGCCGCGCCTGCTCGGCCTGCTCGACGGCCTGCTGGCGCTGGTGCTCGGCGTACCGGGCGTAGGCCCCCAGGCCGGCCACGACCAGGGCCAGCACCGCGCTCAGCACGACCGCCGCGATCAAGGCCGGCTTGGGGACTCCCGACACCGTCTGCTTGCTCACCGGCCCACTACAGCATCACCGGCCTGCCACCGCGCACGGCCCCCCGGAGGATGCGCGGTGGGTAACGGCGCGCAACCGGTCGGGACCTTCAGAGGTGGACGACCGGGCACGTCAGCGTGCGGGTGATGCCGCTGACACCCTGGATGCGCGCGACCACCATCTTGCCCAGTTGGTCGACGTTCTCGGATTCGGCGCGCACGATGACGTCGTACGGCCCGGTGACGTCCTCGGCGGTGATGACGCCGGGCATGTCGCCGATCTCCGCGGCGACGGTGGCGGCTTTGCCGACTTCGGTCTGGATGAGGATGTACGCCTGTACCACGGTGTGCCCTTTCCGCTCGGCCCTGCACTCGGGTAGGAAACTGGCAGCGAAGCGCCAACTGCCTCGAGCTGATACTCAAGGAAGGACGGTCTCCGTTGGGGCCCGATGCGACGGAAAACACGCGGACGATCGCGGAACTGGGTGAGTTCGACCTGATCTCCCGGGTAACCGCCGGGCGCGCCCAGTCGGAGGCTACGCTGCTCGGCCCCGGTGATGACGCGGCCGTGCTGGCCTCCGGCGGCAGTGTCGTCGCCGGCACCGACGTCCTCGTGCACGGTGTGCACTTCCGGTTCGACTGGTCCACACCCCACCAGGTCGGCCGCAAGGCGGCAGCGGTCAACCTCTCCGACATCGCCGCGATGGGGGCGGTGCCGACAGGCCTGCTCGTCGGCCTCGCCTGCCCCGCGGAGACGCCGACCGACCTCGTCGACGACCTCTCCGCCGGACTGGCCGAGGAAGGTGGGCAGGTCGGCGTCGGCGTCGTCGGCGGGGACGTGGTCTCGTCCAGCGTGCTCACCGTGTCCGTCACCGCGCTCGGCGACATGCGCGGCCGGGAACCCGTCACCCGCGCCGGTGCGCGCGCGGGCGATGTGCTCGCCGTCGCCGGACGGCTCGGCTGGTCCGCCGCGGGTTACGCCGTGCTCGCACGCGGGTTCCGCTCACCGCTGGCCGTCGTCGGCGCCCACCGCGTTCCCGAACCGCCCTACGACGCCGGTCCACGCGCCGCAGCGGCCGGCGCCACGTCCATGGTGGACGTCTCCGACGGGCTGCTGGCCGACCTCGGGCACGTGGCCGCGGCTTCCGACGTGGCCATCGACGTGCGGTCCGAACTGCTCGACGTGCCCCACCGGTTGAGCGAAGTCGCCTCGGCGCTCGGTACCGACGCGCGCACCTGGGTGCTCACCGGCGGTGAGGACCAGGCGCTCGCGGCCACGTTCCCCGACGAGTCGGCGGTGCCCGACGAGTGGCGCGTCCTCGGCGAGGTCACCGAGAGCTCCCGGGCGGGCGAAGGCGGCCGGGTCACCGTTGACGGGGCGGAGTTCGCAGCGGAAGCCGGCTGGCAGCACTGGCGTTAGCAGGCTCGCCCAGCGGTCCGAAGGAGGAACAGCGGTCCGAAGGAGGAACTCCCCAGTGGACGGAGCGCGAACGGCCCTACGGGCTCGGTGCGGGCCGCGAGCCGCTCCGCCGCGGCGGTGGTTAGGCTGGCGAGCCATGGCAGCACGTTCTCTGCACGAACAGGTCGAGGCCGGTTGGGCCGATGCGCTCGAGCCCGTGGCCGATCGCATCACCGAGATGGGCAAGTTCCTGCGCGAGGAGGTCGCCGCGGGGCGGACGTACCTGCCCTCTCCGGAGCACGTGCTCCGCGCCTTCCAGCAGCCGTTCCACGACGTGCGGGTGCTCGTCGTCGGCCAGGACCCCTATCCCACGCCGGGGCACGCGGTGGGGCTGAGCTTCTCCGTGGCGCCGGACGTGCGCCCGCCGAAGAGCCTGGTCAACATCTTCCGCGAGTACACCTCCGACCTGGGGCATCCGATGCCGTCGAGCGGTGACCTCACGCCGTGGGCCGAGCGCGGCGTGCTGCTGCTCAACAGGGCGCTGACCGTCGAGCCGCACAAACCCGGCTCGCACCGCGGGCGCGGCTGGGAGGAGGTGACCGCCCAGGCCATCCGCGCGCTCGCCGGGCGCTCCGAACCGCTCGTCGCCCTGCTGTGGGGGCGGCACGCGCGCGAACTGCGCTCGCTCATGCCCGGCGTCGCCTGCGTCGAATCCCCGCATCCCAGTCCCATGTCGGCCGACCGCGGTTTCTTCGGTTCCCGCCCGTTCAGCAGGGCCAACGAGCTGCTCGAGGAGCAGGGCGCCAACCCCGTGGACTGGAAGCTCCCCGCGAACGCCGAAAACCGCGCGCCCTCGGAGTGAACCGAGCCTTTTCACCCGGTTCAGTGACCAGCGGAGCTGCGTCCGGTCAGCGCTGGAGCGCGGCCGCGCCACGGACGTACATTGAGACGGACGGGGCCATCCGTAGCGTCAGTGCTGGTCACTGCGGGGAGAGGGCTCGTTATGGCAGCCGGGAGGACACCCTTCGGCCTGCGGAGCTTGTTCCGCGGGGTCCGGGAGCGCGCGAATCCGCTGTGGCGCGGCACGGACTGGTTCGAGCCGCTCGCAGTGGCGGTGCTGGTCGTGTTCCTCCTCGGCGGCTTCGCCGCCGCGATGCTCGTGGGCCAGCTGGAACTGTCCCGGCGCATCGACCAGGTCCGGGCGGAGCAGCGGGAGAAGGACGAGGTCTCGGCGACGGTCGTCGCGCGCGCACCGCAGAACCGCGGCACGGACACCGTGGCCGTGCGCCTGGGGGAGGGCGGGGACGCCCGGTTCGCCATCGTCGACGTGCCCTCCAGCGCCGCATCGCGCCCCGAAGTGCCCCTCTGGGTCGACCGCTCCGGTGAGATCACCAGCCCGCCCATGACCGAAGGCGACGCGTTCCAAGCCGCCGGGGTGACCGGCGCGTTCGTCGTCGTGGGATTCGCGGTCACCGGTGCCGCCGGTTACGGCGCGGCGCGCTGGTGCGTCACGCGGCGGCGCCTGCGCGCCTGGGAAGCGGAATGGGAGAAGGTGGAACCGCACTGGCGGGGCCAGCCCGACTGACGCGAAAACCCCGGGTCGGTTCGCCCGGCCCGGGGTTCGTGCGCGCGATGATGCGGCTTCAGCCGCGCGCCACCTTGCCCGCCTTCAGGCAGGAGGTGCACACGTTCATCCGCTTGCGCTGCGAGTGACCGATCTTGGCGTGCACGGTCTGAATGTTCGGGTTCCACCGGCGCCTCGTCTTCCGGTGGGAGTGCGAGACCCAGTTGCCGAAGCCAGGTCCTTTGCTGCAGACGTCGCAGACGGCAGCCACGTCAGACACCCCTTCTTCGCGTTGACGGTTACAGCGATGAAGCCACGCAAGCGACTCCCACTTGCGTGTGGGCATGTCACCCGGGGGTGACTGCGCTTGCTGTGTACCGCCGTTGGCGGCTAGGCGCCCCGAGTCCGGTTCCCACGGGAACGCGGTCGCCCTGGGTTTCGCCGCCCGGGACCGGGTCAGTGTAGCTCACCGGGGTCCCTCGCCCGTGCGGCGGGCCCGTGCGACGGGTCGAGTTCCCGGCGCACCGTGCTGCGCGCGCAGCGTAGCGCCCGCTGCAGCGGGATGTGCAGGGGTGGTACCGCGCGAGCTGCGGCACTCGGCCTCGGTCCGCGGCGGTGGAGCGGGAGGTGCGGAAGGGGTGGTGCGGACCGCCGGGGGTAATAGGCTGCGGGCGCACGAGACGGACGAGGAGGAGCGGTGCTGCGGACGCTGGACGTATCCGCTGCTCGGCGCTGGATGGCGCGGACCGTGGGGCATCTCACGGACGAGCGCGCCGCCATCGACCGGATCAACGTCTACCCGGTCGCCGACGGGGACACTGGTACGAATCTGCTGCACACGGCGCGCGCCGGCTGGCGGGCCATGGCTCCGGTGACGGCTGCGGACCTTGCAGCCGCGCTGGAGGCCGCGGCGAAGGGCGCGGTCGCGGGCGCGCGCGGCAACTCCGGCGTGCTGCTCGCCCAGGCGCTGCGCGGCTTCGCCGAGGCCTTCGCGGAGCACGCCGCCGGGGACGGGGCGGCGCTCGCCGCCGCGCTGCGGCGGGCCGAGCGGGTGGCCGCCCGGGCCGTCGCGGAACCGGCGCCGGGCACCTTCCTGTCGGTGGCGCGAGCCGCGGCCGAGGCTGCCGAGCGCGGCGGGGAGCTGGCCGAGGTGGCGCGGGCGGCCACGGTGACCGCGGCCGACGCGTTGGCCGCCACGCCCGGCCAGCTCTCCGCGCTGCGGGAATCGGGAGTGGTCGACGCCGGCGGGCGGGGGTTCGTGATCCTGCTGGACGCGCTGCACGAAACCGTCTGCGACGGTCGGCGGCTGGCCGCAGAACCGCCCGGTGGTGGCCGGGCCGACGCGGGGGACGGGGAGCTCGCCGGCGGTTACGAGTACGAGGTGATGTACCTGCTCTCGGAGACCGACCCGGGACGAGCCGAGCGGCTGCGGCAGCGGCTGGCCGAGCTCGGCGACTGCGTCTCCGTGGCCGGGGACGGTGCCGAGTCGTGGGCGGTGCACGTGCACTGCGATGACATCGGCGCGGCGGTCGAGTGCGGCATCGAATCCGGCCGGGTGCAGCGCATCTCCGTGACGCGGTTCGCCGACGAGACCCCGGCCGAAGCGCCCGCCGGCGTGGGCAGCGCCGTCCTCGCGGGTGTGCCGAGCCCTTCGGTGGGCGGGCTGTTCAACGCCGAAGGAGTGCACACGGTGCCCGTCGACGCGTCCACGAGCGCCGCGCGGCTGTGCGCCGCCGTCCGGGAGACCGCGGCGACCCACGTGGCGCTGCTGCCGAACGACGCGGAGATCGCCGCGGCGGCGGAATCCGCGGCGCACCAGGCCGAACGCGAAGGGCAGGAGGTCGTGGTCGTGCCCGCCGCCTCGCCGGTGCAGGGGCTGGCCGCCGTGGCCGTGCACGACCCGCAGCGGCGGCGCGCGGACGATCACGTCGCCATGGCCGAGGCCGCCGCGGCCACTCGCCGCGGCGAGCTGCGCATCGCCGACACCGAGGCGTTGACCTGGGTGGGGCGGTGCCGGGCCGGGGACGTGCTCTGCCTGGTGGACGGCGAGGTCGTCCTCATCGCCGCCGACCGGGCCGGCGGTGCGCGGGAGCTCGTCGACCGGATGTTGGCCACCGGCGGGGAACTGCTCAGCGCGCTCGTCGCCGATCCGCAGCTGCAAGCGGAGCTGGGCGGTCATCTGCGCCGGACGCATCCCGAGGTCGAGTTCACCGCCCACAGCGCACCGGACCTGGACGCGGTGCTGCTGCTCGGCGTCGAGTGACGCCCGGTTTTCCGCCGACACCGGGACAGACCACTGTGGACTTCCCACCGCGCGCACCCGTGCTGCGACCGCCAGCGGTGCTCCGCGCCGCGGAAAGCAGCGCACTTCGGGGCTGTCGCGCCCGTTTCGAGTCGCCGGCACGCTGAAGCGGCGGTACGTTCCCGAAATGTTCGCCAGTCGCCGCACCGCGCCCGTCCTGGCCCTCGTCGTCGTGATGTCCGCCGCGAGCTGCACTGCCGGCGGACGAGGGGGTCTGCTCTCGCTCCCGCCGGTGGACGCGCCGCAGCAGTCCAGCCCGACACCCGCACCGAGCCCGGGCTCCACCCGGGAGCCCAGGGAGTTCACCCTGGTGGGCACCGGTGACGTGCTGTTGCACGAACCGCTGTGGCAGCAGGCCGAGCGCGACGCCGGCGCCGGCGGGGAAATGGACTTCGCCCCGCAGCTGGCGGGCATCGCCCCCGTGGTCGAAGCCGCCGACGTGGCGGTCTGCCACCTCGAGGTGCCGCTGGCAGCCGAAGGTGGTCCGCACGAGGGCTACCCGAGGTTCTCCGGACCGCCGCAGGTGGCCACCGCGCTGGCGGACACCGGCTACGACGCCTGCACCACGGCGTCCAACCACACCTTCGACCAGGGCGCCGAGGGCGTGGATCGGACCCTGGACACGTTGGACGCAGCTGGCATCGCGCACGCCGGCTCGGCCAGGACCGAGCAGGAAGCCGGCAGGACGACCACGCTCGACGTCCCCGCCGGATCGGGATCGGTGCGGGTCGCGCTGCTCTCCTACACGTTCGGGTTCAACGGCGCGTCGAGCCCGGACGGCGAGGCCTGGCGGAGCAACGAGATCGACGAGGCGAAGATCCTCGACGATGCCGCGGCCGCTCGGGCGGACGGCGCCGAAGTGGTCGTCGCCGCGACGCACTGGGGCGAGGAGTACGAGCACGAGCCCGACGAACAGCAACGCGCGCTGGCCCCGGAGCTGATCGCCTCGCCGGACATCGACCTGCTGCTGGGGCATCACGCTCATGTCGTGCAGCCGATCGAGAACTTCGACGGCGAGTGGGTGGTGTACGGCATGGGCAATCTCATGGCCAACCACGCAGAGCCGGAAGGACCGAAGTCCGAGGGACTGCTGACCAGCTTCACGTTCACCGAAGACGGCAGCACCGGGGAGTTCGGCGTCACCGATGCCGAATACCTGCCGCTGCACCAGACCGACGAGCCACCGCTCGAAGTGCTCGACGTCCCCGCGGCGCTCGAGGGCGGAGACGTCGGCACGGCCGGCGCCGCTCGGCTCGAGGAAACCATGGAGCGCACCACCGAAGTGGTGGAAAGCCGCGGCGGAGCAGAAGCGGGGTTGTCGGTCCTCGGCAGCGGCTGACGGCGATCGGCAGCGACCGGCTCACGCAGCCGGCACGGCGCGCCGCACCGGCGAACGAGTTCCTGCGCGCTGCGTCAGTTGTCCACGTCGACCGAGGTGAGGGGTTGCCCGCTGCGGCACTCCACGGACACGTCCACATCGGTGTTCTCGGATTCGAACGTGACCTCGGCCTCGTCGTCCGGGCCGTCCTGCACGTCGTCCGCCTGGAAGCCCTGCGCCGGGCTCCAGGACAGCAGCAACGCCTGCCCGCCCTCGTCGCAACCGGTCACCACGGTGCCGCCCGGGGTGCGTTCGACGTGGCGCGCCTGCGGTCGATCGTTCGGCCCCCCGTCGGGCGCGGGGTCTGCCTGGGCGGGCGTCGCCGGGCGGGCCAGTTCCGCCCGCACCTCGCCCGGTTCGGTCATGGGCGGGCCCGGGGCGAGGATGCCGCGGCCGAGCGCGGACACGGCGACGAGGCCGAACGCGACCGCGACACCGGCGGCGGCCAGCCAGCCCAGCACCGCCAGGGCGGTGCGCGTGACCCGGGTGCGGGAAGCCATGGCTTCCACTATGCCAAGCCGTCCGCCCCGTGCGGCGCGGGCTACGGTGCGGTGCGTGGCGCAAGTGTTGTTGGTCGAAGACGACGCGACCATTCGAACGTCGTTGAGCAGGGCGTTGCACGAGCTCGGGCACGCCGTCACCTCGGCGTCGACCGCCATGGACGGGATGAACCAGGTGGTGGGGCAGAACCCGGACCTGGTGGTGCTCGACATCGGTCTGCCGGACCTGGACGGGCGGGAGATGCTGCGCATGCTCCGCGCGGTCAGCCGCGTCCCGGTCGTGGTGGCCACCGCGCTGGGTGCGGAGGACGAGATCGTGCAGGTACTGGACGCGGGGGCCGACGACTACGTCGTCAAACCGTTCGGCGCCGGCCAGCTGGACGCGCGCATCCGGGCGGTGCTGCGGCGCGGCGGGGAACGTCCGGCACCCGAGGCCCTGGTCGTGGACGGGTTGCGCCTCGACCCGGCCTCGAGGACGGCCACATTGGACGGTGTGGTGCTGGAGCTCGCCCCGCGCGAGTTCGATGTGCTGCACTACCTCGCCCTGCGTCCCGGGCAGGTGGTGAGCAAGCGGGAACTGCTCACCGAGGTGTGGCAGCTGCCCCACGGCGGGGCGGACAAGACGGTGGACGTGCACCTGTCGTGGCTGCGGCGCAAGCTCGGGGAAACCGCGAAGAACGCGCGGTACCTGCACACGGTGCGCGGCGTGGGCGTGCGGTTGGGCAGCCCCGATGCCCAGGGGAACGCCTGATGCGGCGGCGGATCGCGCTGCTCGTCGTGGCCACCACGGTGCTCGTGGTGGTGGCCTTCCTCATCCCGCTGGCGGTGCTGGCGCGCACGGTGGCTTTCGACCGGGCGGTCAACGACGCGACCGTGCAGGCGCAGGCGCTCACCTCGGTGGTCTCCACCGCGGACCCGCACGTGCTGGAGCTCAGCATCCAGCAGGCCAATGCCGACGGGCGGTTCCCCGTCACCGTCTTCCGCGGTGACGGCGCGCAGATCGGTGCGGACGCCGAGCGCACCCCGGCGGTGCGGCTGGCGGAGCGGGGCCGCAGCCTCACGGTGGACACCCGCAACGGGGTGGAAGTGGTGGTGTCGGTGGGCGACGCCGCCGGCGGTCAGGCGGTCATCCGCACCGCGGTCAGCGAGCAGGAGCTGATGCGCGGGGTGCACCGCGCGTGGCTGCTGCTGGCCGTGTTGGGCGTGGCGCTGTCGGCGTTGAGCGTGCTCGTCGCCGATCGGATGGCGCGCGGCCTCGTGCGTCCGACGCGGGAGCTCGCCGGCGTGTCGCACCAGCTGGCGGCCGGACAGCTGGACGCACGCGCCCGGGTGCAGGCGCCGCAGGAGATGCGCGATGTCGGCACCGCGCTGAACCACCTGGCCGGCCGGATCCGCGAACTGCTCGCCGAGGAGCGCGAGCGCGCCGCGGACCTGTCCCACCGGTTGCGCACGCCGTTGATGTCGCTGCGGTTGGACGCCGAAGCGCTGTCCGACCCGGCCGAATCGCAGCGGATCACCGACCACGTGGATGCGCTGCAGCGCGCGGTCACCCGGATCATCGAGGAGGCGGGCCGGCGCAGCGACACCTCCACCGGGGAGGTGGCCGAGCACTGCGATGCGGCCGCGGTCGTGTCCGAGCGGGTGGCGTTCTGGTCGGTGCTCGCCGAGGACACCGACCGCGAGGTGCGCACGGACCTCGCCGAGGGGCCGCTGCGGGTCGCCGTCAGCGAGGCGGACCTGGCCGCGTGCGTGGACGCGTTGCTGGACAACGTCTTCGGGCACACCGAGGACGGAACCGGGCTCTCCGTGACGTTGTCGGCCGGCGACGGTGCGGTGCTGCTGGTGGTGGACGACGAGGGCGCCGGCTTTCCGGCCTCGGACACCGGTCCGCTGCGGCGCGGCGCCAGCGGGAGCGGTTCGAGCGGCCTGGGCCTGGACATCGTGCGCCGCGCGGCCGCCGACTCGGGTGGCGGGGTGCGCCTGGAGCAGGCGCCCGGCGGCGGTGGCCGAGTGGTCGTCGAGCTCGGGTACGCGGCTGGCTGAGCTGCGTGCGAGCTGCCGGTGACCAGCGATGACGAGTTTTATCGTTTTCTTAGCATTCGAGTAGCGCCCGATTAGCCGTGCCGCTGGGAACGTCGTTGTCGACGGCGACGCGCAGTCGCGGACCACGCCGGGAAGGCGCAGGGAAGACGCAGGGAAAGGTACGAGGTGATGGGCAACAAGAAACTGATCGGCGCGCTCGCGGTGACCGGCGGAGTGCTGGCCCTGGGCAGCACGGCGGCATTCGCCGGCGGCGACGGCTCCTCCGGAAGCGACCCCGCGGACGTCCGTCCGGCCTCGGCCCAGCAGCAGGCAGACCGACCCGCCGCGGACGGCGAGGGTGACCGGCCTTACACCGGGCCGGACCCCGGTGAGATCCGCACCGGCCCGGGTGACCACTACACCGGCCCGAAGCCGGATCGGGCGTACCCCCACCGGGGCAACCCGTGGCCGGAGCACTGCTCGACCGAGCAGCCGCAGATCAGCAGTGAGCACGCCGAGCGGATCGCGCTGGAGAAGGTTCCCGGAGCCAGCGTGACCGAGATCGACCTCGACCGCTGCTACGGCGTGGAGTGGGAGCTCGACCTCCGCAAGGGCGACATCGAGTACGAGGTCGAGATCAACGCGGACAACGGGAAGATCGTCTCGTTCGAGGAGGACGAGGACGACTGAGCCGGACGGGGCAGCAACCGCGCGGGGTGTTCCGCGACATCCCCCGCGCCGGGCTTTCCCGATCCCGCGCGAGCACGTTGCGTCGGTCACCGCCGAGCGGAGGGCGGTGGCCGGCGGGACCGCTCCGGGACCGGCGGTGCGCACGGTGTCGGCCCGATCCGATAGCTTTCTCGGTGGGAGTTCGGATCGAAGCTGGTGACGTGCACGATGACCACGAATTCGGGACGGGAGCGGACGACCACCGGGGACACCCGGCTGGACCGCGTCCTGGGGCGCAAGACGGCCAAGGCGCTCGACTCCGCGCTCGGCCTGGGCACGGTGGGCGACCTGCTGCGGCACTACCCGCGCCGCTACGCCGAGCGCGGCGAGCTCACCAAGATCTCCGGCCTGGAGATCGGCGAGCACGCGACGGTGCTCGCCCAGGTGGAGCGCGTCGGCAAGCGGAACATGCGGGCCCGCCGAGGAACGATCGTGGAAGCCCGCATCACCGACGGGCAGCGTTCGCTGATCTGCACGTTCTTCAACCAGGCGTGGCGCGAACGGGAGCTGCAGCCGGGTCGGCGCGGCATGTTCGCGGGCAAGGTGACGGCTTACCGCAACCAGCTCCAGCTGGCCCACCCGGAATACCAGCTGTTCACTTCGGACAGTGCCGACGCGGATTCGGCCGCCGAGGAGTTCGCGGCAGCGCTGATCCCCGTATACCCGGCGGCGCAGGGGATGCCGTCCTGGTCGATCGCCCGCTGCGTCCGGCAGGTGCTCGACGTCTGGGACGGCACCGACGATCCGCTCCCCGCGGATGTCCGCGAGCGCCACGAACTGCCCGATTTGGAATCCGCGTTGCGCCGGATCCACCTGCCCCAGGACCACGCGGACGTGGAGGCCGCGCAGGAACGGCTCAAGTGGGACGAGGCGCTCGCGGTGCAGCTGGCGCTGGCGCGGCAGCGCGCCGAAGTCGAGCACCAGCCCGCTCCGACGAGCCCGCCGCGCGAGAACGGGCTGTTGAGCCGCTTCGACGAGCAGCTCCCGTTCGACCTCACCGCGGGTCAGCGCGAGGTGGGCGAGCACATCTGCGCCGACCTGGCTGCCGAACACCCGATGAACCGCCTGGTGCAGGGCGAAGTGGGCAGCGGCAAGACCGTGGTGGCGCTGCGCGCGATGCTGCAGGTGATCGACTCCGGCAGGCAGGCGGCGATGCTCGCACCGACCGAAGTGCTCGCCGCCCAGCACGCCCGCTCGCTCGCGGAACTGCTCGGTGATCTGGCCCGCGGTGGCGAGCTCGGCGCCGCGGAGGAGGCCACGCGGATCGCGCTGATCACGGGTTCGCTGCCGGCGGCGCAGCGCAGGCAGGCCCTGCTGGACGCGGCCTCCGGGCGGGCCGGCATCGTCGTCGGCACGCACGCCCTGATCCAGGACCAGGTGTCCTTCGCCGACCTGGGCCTGGTGGTCGTGGACGAGCAGCACCGCTTCGGCGTGGAGCAGCGCGACGCCCTGCGCGGGCGCGCCGGCGCGGGGATGTCACCGCACGTGCTGGTCATGACGGCGACGCCGATCCCGCGCACGGTGGCGATGACCGTGTACGGCGATCTGGAGACCTCGGCGCTGCGGGAACTGCCGCACGGGCGCTCCTCGATCAGCACGAGCGTGGTGCCCGCCGCGGAGAAGCCCGCGTGGTTGACCCGCGCCTGGGAGCGCATCCGCGAGGAGGTCGGCACGGGCCACCAGGTCTACGTCGTCTGCCCGCGCATCGGGGACGATCCCGAGGCGCGGCGTTCCGAGGAGTCCACATCGGACCCCTCCGCGCCGGACTCCGAGGAGGAACCCCCGCGAGGAGCGTCCGATGAGGACGCCGCAGGCGATTCCGGAAACGGGCAGCGGCAGCCGCTGGCGGTGCTCGACGTGGCCGGGCAGCTGCGCGAGGGCCCGCTGTCGGACCTGCGCGTCGGCGAGCTGCACGGACGCCTGCCCGCCGACGACAAGGACGAGGCGATGCGCGCCTTCGCCGCCGGGGGGCTCGACGTGCTCGTGGCCACCACGGTGGTCGAAGTCGGTGTGAACGTGCCCAACGCGACGGTCATGGTCATCATGGACGCCGACCGGTTCGGCGTGAGCCAACTGCACCAGTTGCGCGGACGCGTCGGACGCGGCAGCGCGCCGGGCCTGTGCCTGCTGGTGACCGAAGCGCTGGCCGGGACGACCACGCGCGAGCGGCTGGAGGCCGTCGCCTCCACCACCGACGGGTTCGAGCTCGCGCGGTTGGATCTTCAACTGCGCCGCGAGGGCGACATCCTCGGCGCGGCGCAGTCGGGGCGCCGGTCCGGTCTGCGCATGCTCTCGCTGCTGCGCGACGAGGACGTCATCGCCCGCGCGCGGACCGAGGCGGAGCGGCTCACGCGCGACGACCCGCACCTGCAACGGCACTCGGGTCTGCGGCGGATGGTCGATGAGCTGGTCGCCGACGAGCAGGCCGAGTACCTGGAGAAGGTCTAGCAGGAGAGTCCGCGGGTTGGCGCGGACGAGTGCGGCGCGGCACCGGCGGGTGCGGCAGCGGATGCGGGGGTGGACGGCTCGCGCGCTTCGACGTCCGCCCGAGCCGTTTCCTGCACGCGAAATTTCCAAAAAATTTTCACCCGGGGTTCACTTGTGCTGCCGCCAAGTCTGTGCAGGTCAGGACGTTGGTGCGTGTTCCATCACGCGGGAGGTTCTCACGCTGTGGAGAAATTTCGCGGTAATGTTCGAGCATCACCCGACACCCGCCCGTAGGAGGTAGCCGGCAATGTTCCGCAAGGTGCTCGTCGCCAACCGCGGAGAGATCGCGATTCGAGCCTTCCGCGCCGCCTATGAACTGGGCGCCTGGACGGTCGCGGTCTTCCCGCACGAGGACCGCAACTCCATGCACCGACTCAAAGCCGACGAGTCCTACGAGATCGGCGAACCCGGCCACCCGGTGCGGGCCTACCTCTCCGTGGACGAGATCATCGCCGCCGCGCGCCGCGCCGGTGCGGACGCGGTCTACCCCGGCTACGGGTTCCTCTCGGAGAACCCCGAACTCGCCCGCGCCTGCGCGGAAGCCGGCATCACCTTCGTCGGGCCGAGTCACGACATCCTCCAGATGACCGGCAACAAGGCCACCGCCGTGGCCGCCGCCGCCGAAGCGGGCGTGCCGGTGCTCGACTCCTCCGCGCCCTCCCGCGACCGCGAAGAACTGCTCGCGGCCGCCGAGAACATGCCGTTCCCCGTGTTCGTCAAGGCCGTCGCCGGCGGCGGCGGCCGCGGCATGCGGCGCGTCGACGAGCACGCCGCGCTCGCCGAAGCGCTCGACACGGCGATGCGCGAGGCCGAATCCGCCTTCGGCGACCCGACGGTGTTCCTCGAGCAGGCCGTGGTCAACCCGCGGCACATCGAGGTGCAGATCCTCGCCGACACGCACGGCAACGTCGTGCACCTGTACGAGCGGGACTGCTCGGTGCAGCGGCGGCACCAGAAGGTCGTCGAGCTCGCCCCCGCACCGAACCTCGACCCCGAGCTGCGCGAGCGGATCTGCGGCGACGCGGTGCGGTTCGCCCGCCAGATCGGCTACCGCAACGCCGGCACCGTCGAATTCCTCGTCGACGAGAACGGCCGGCACGTGTTCATCGAGATGAACCCGCGGATCCAGGTCGAGCACACCGTCACCGAAGAAGTGACCGATGCCGACCTCGTGCAGTCCCAGCTGCGCATCGCCGGCGGCGCGGACCTGCCCGAACTGTCCATGCAGCAGGACCAGATCCGGCTGCGCGGCAACGCGTTGCAGTGCCGCATCACCACCGAGGACCCCGCCAACGGGTTCCGCCCGGACACCGGAATGATCAGCGCTTACCGCTCGCCGGGCGGCGCGGGCATCCGCCTCGACGGCGGCACCGCGATGGCCGGCAACAGCATCAACGCGTACTTCGACTCGATGCTGGTGAAGCTCTCCTGCCGCGGCCGCGACTTCCCCACGGCCGTGGCCCGTGCGCGCCGGGCCGTGGCCGAGTTCCGCATCCGCGGTGTGGCCACCAACATCCCGTTCCTGCAGGCCGTGCTCGACGACCCCGACTTCGCCGCGGGGCGCGTCACCACCTCCTTCATCGACGAACGGCCGCAGCTGCTCACCGCGCGGCACTCCGCCGACCGCGGCACGCGGATGCTCACCTACCTCGCCGACGTCACCGTCAACCAGCCCAACGGCCCGCGGCCGACCGCCGCCGACCCGGTGGCGAAACTGCCCAAGCTGGAAAGCGACGCCGAACCGCAGGCCGGTTCGAAGCAGCGGCTCGACGAACTCGGCCCCGAAGGGTTCGCGGACTGGTTGCGGCGGCGCTCCGCCGTCGGCGTCACCGACACCACCTTCCGCGACGCGCACCAGTCGCTGCTGGCGACCCGGCTGCGCACCAGGGACCTGCTCGAAGCCGCCCCGCACGTCGCCCGCACGACACCCGACCTGCTGTCCGTGGAGTGCTGGGGCGGAGCCACCTACGACGTGGCGCTGCGGTTCCTCGCCGAAGACCCGTGGGAACGTCTGGAGAAGCTGCGCGCGGCGATGCCGAACATCTGCCTGCAGATGCTGCTGCGCGGGCGGAACACGGTCGGCTACACGCCGTACCCCACCCAGGTCACCGAGGAGTTCGTCCGCGAAGCCACGGAGACCGGCATCGACATCTTCCGCATCTTCGACGCGCTCAACGACGTCGAGCAGATGCGCCCAGCGATCGAAGCGGTGCGCGGCACCGGGTCCTCGGTCGCCGAAGTGGCGCTGTGCTACACCGGCGACCTGTCCGATCCGGACGAGGACCTCTACACGCTGGACTACTACCTGCGGCTGGCCGAGCGCATCGTCGAAGCGGGCGCCCACGTCATCGCGATCAAGGACATGGCCGGGCTGCTGCGCGCTCCTGCGGCGGCCACCCTCGTGTCGGCGCTGCGCGCGGAATTCGACCTACCGGTGCACCTGCACACGCACGACACCCCCGGTGGCCAGCTGGCCACCTACCTCTCCGCCATCCAAGCGGGAGTGGACGCCGTCGACGGCGCCAGCGCCTCCCTGGCGGGCACCACCTCCCAGCCGGCGCTGTCCTCGATCGTCGCGGCCACCGACCACACCGACCGCGCGACGGGGCTCGACCTGCGCTCCGTGTGCGACCTGGAGCCCTACTGGGAAGCGGCCCGGCGCATCTACCAGCCCTTCGAGGCCGGCCTGGCCTCGCCGACCGGGCGCGTGTACGAGCACGAGATCCCCGGCGGGCAGTTGTCCAACCTGCGCACCCAGGCGCGCGCGCTCGGGCTCGCCGACCGGTTCGAAGAAGTCGAAGCGATGTACGCCGCGGCCGACCGCATGCTCGGGCGGCTGGTCAAGGTCACGCCGTCGTCCAAGGTCGTCGGCGATCTCGCGCTGCACCTGGTCGGAGCGGGCGTGTCCCCGGCGGACTTCGAGGCCGACCCGCGCAGGTTCGACATCCCCGACTCGGTGATCGGCTTCCTGCAGGGCGAGCTCGGCGATCCGCCGGCCGGCTGGCCCGAGCCCTTCCGCACGCGCGCGCTGGAAGGACGCACCGCCACCCGAGGCGTCACCCAGCTGTCCGAAGAGGACGAGCAGGGGCTGCGGGAGAACCCGCGCGGCACGTTGAACCGGCTGCTGTTCGCCAAGCCCACCGAGGTGCTCGAGGAGCACCGCGCCTCGTACGGCGACACGTCGCTGCTGCGCAGCAAGGACTTCTTCTACGGGCTCCGGCCGGGTGAGGAGTACTCCGTGGAGCTCGAGCCGGGCGTGCGGCTGATCATCGCGCTGGAGGCCATCAGCGAACCCGACGCGCGGGGCATGCGGACCGTCATGGCCACGCTCAACGGGCAGATGCGGCCGATCCAGGTGCGCGACCGCTCGGTGGCCTCCGAACTGCCCGCCGCGGAGAAGGCCGATCGCACCAACCCGGGACATGTGGCCGCGCCGTTCTCCGGCGTCGTCACCCTCGCCGCGGCCGAGGGCGAAAGCGTCGACACGGGCCAGACCGTGGCCACGATCGAGGCGATGAAGATGGAGGCCGCCATCACCGCACCGCAGGCCGGTCAGGTCAAGCGCTTGGCGATCGCCGCCGTGCAGCAGGTGGAGGGAGGCGACCTCATCGTCGAGCTCGGGTGATCCTCCGCCGGAGTTCAGGCCGCCCTCCTGCCAGCCCGGTCAGTTGCTCCGGCCGGTGGCACGGGCGGGAGGGCGGCCGCGCATCGGTGGAGGACGTGCCTCCCAGCCGCCGTCGTGCCCCATCCGCTGTCGTGCCCAGTCGCCGTCGTGCCCCATCCGCTGTCGTGCCCAGTCGCCGTCGTGCCCAGTCGCCGTGTGCCCAGCCAGCAGGGCTTATCCTGGAGCCGCAGGTGACGCGCGGGAACTTCGCGAGCCCGCCTGACCGGGGGTGTGTGCATTTCGCGCGAAATGTTCAACACCTCGTTCGGTGCTTGCGGAACGGACTCGGTGTGGTTCCGCAGGGCCCTGCGCGCGGTGGTGTCGAGCGAACGGCGTCGAGCGGAACGGTTCGGCGGCGCGGCGCCGGTAGTGCAACGGAGGATGGTGCTCGTGACCCGCATCGTGGCCGGAAGACTCGGGGGCCGGCGCCTGCAGGTGCCGCAACGGGGGACCCGTCCCACGTCCGAACGGGTCCGCGAGGCCGTGTTCAGCTCGCTGGAAGCGATGCTCGAGCTCGACGGTGCGCGCGTGCTCGACCTCTACGGCGGATCCGGCGCCATGGGGCTGGAAGCCCTCTCCCGCGGTGCTGAGCACGTCCTGTTCATCGAATCGGACCGCCGCGCCGCGGACACGCTGCGCGGCAACATCCGCTCGCTCGGCCAGCAGCGCTCGAGCGCCGTCGCGGTGGGCAAGGCCGAATCCGCGCTGGCCGCGCCCGCGGACGCGCCCTACGACGCGGTGCTGGCCGACCCGCCGTACGCGCTGACCGGTGCGCACCTGCGCGAGGTGCTCGAAGCTCTGGTCACCGGCGGTTGGGTCGCCCCCGGCAGCATCGTCGTGATGGAGCAGTCCACCCGCGGCGACCCCTGGGAGTGGCCGGAGCCGCTGCGGCAGACGCGGCTGCGCCGCTACGGCGAAACGGTCGTCTACTGGGCCGTCCACGAACCGGTGGAGGCCGAGGACGGAGCGGACGGCGAAGACCCGTCTGACGCCGGGAGAGGTGCCGCTGCGGCAGATGCGGCGGCGCCGGCTGCGAACGCCCTGGCGCCGGACCCCGACGGATTGCGCGAGAGGAACGGCTGAGCGAACGCGCCGTGGTGAGCCACACCACGCGCGCGTGGGGGAGGGTGCTGTGCGCTGTTACGGTGCCGCTTCATGAGGCGCGCGGTGTGTCCGGGGTCGTACGACCCGGTGACGAACGGCCATCTGGACATCATCGAACGAGCCGCGAAGCTCTTCGACGAAGTCGTCATCGCGGTGCTGGTGAACAAGAACAAGAAGAGCCTGTTCACCGTGGACGAGCGGATGGAGATGCTCGCCGACGTCACGGCGAGCTGGCCGCACGTGCGCATCGACTACTGGCACGGGTTGCTCGTCGACTACTGCCGGGACAACGGCATCGGTGCGATCGTCAAGGGACTGCGCGCGGTCAGCGACTTCGACTACGAGCTGCAGATGGCGCAGATGAACCAGCGCCTGTCCGGGGTGGAGACGCTGTTCATGTCCACCAACCCGGAGTACAGCTTCCTCGCGTCCTCCCTGATCAAGGAGGTCGCGACCTACGGCGGGGACGTGACCGGACTGCTGCCGCCGAAGATCGAGCAGCGACTGCGCGAGCGCCTGGCCGAGACCTCCTGAGCTCTCCGACCGGCTCCCGGGACGTCATCGTGCCGCAATCCGTGCCGGCCGCGCCGAGCAGCTGAGCTGCCCGGGGCTGCCGGCACCCGGCCCGCGTGTCGGGGGCTGACTCGCGCGGAGTACCGGACGTTCTGTTGGCTTCATCCCTGCGGGTGAGAGTCCGACGTGTTCACGTCAACGCCCCTTCGGCGTCACCGGGCGCGACTACGGTCAGCGAGCATGCGGTGGATCACAGGAAACAGCACCAGTCCGCGCCCCCTCGTCGCCGCGCTCTTCGCCGCGGTGCTCGCCCTGGCACCCGCCGGGGTGGCCACGGCCGCAGCACCCGCGAGCACGGCCGCGCCCGCGCAGGCGGCGGCCGCAGCGCCCGCGAGCACGGCCGCGCCCGCGCAGGCGGCGGCCGCAGCGCCCGCGAGCACGCACGCGAGCACGGCAGCAGCGTCCACGAGCACGGCAGTGCCGTGCGGGGACACGAGCGAGTTCGAGCGCGTCGACCTCTCCCAACTGCCACCGGAAGCAGCCGACACGGTGGAGCTGATCCAGCAGGGCGGCCCGTTCCCGTATCCGCAGGACGGCCAGACCTTCGAGAACCGCGAAGGCATCCTGCCGGACTGCGCGGAGGGCTACTACGAGGAGTACACGGTGGAGACCCCCGGTGAGGACGACCGCGGTGCCCGCCGGTTCGTCGTCGGGCAGGGCGACGAGTACTTCTACACCTCCGACCACTACGAGAGCTTCCGGTTGACGAACATCAACGCCTGACCGTCCGCTCCGTCGGGGCCGCCCCGGGCGCGGCGGGCGTGGACACGCGGATCGCGGAAATTGCGGGACGTGGCGTCCGCGGAGGGGCAGACTGGCGGGGGCACTACCCATGATCGCCGGTTGCGGGTGCTCTGACATGCTTGCCCCGAGGCGGCAACGACGGCAGGGAGCTGAAGGTGTACCGGGTGTTCGAGGCTCTCGACGAGCTGGTCACGATCGTCGAAGAAGCGCGCAGCGTGCCGATGACGTCCGGATGCGTGGTGCCGCGCGGGGACGTGCTGGAACTGCTCGACGACGTGCGGGACGCCATCCCGCGCGAGGTCGACGACGCCCAGGACGTGCTCGACCAGCGCGACGGCGTCGTCTCCAAAGCCGAGTCGCAGGCCGACCAGCGGCTCACCGAGGCGCGCCAGCAGGCCGAGCGGACCCTGTCCGAGGCGCGCTCCGAGGCCGAGCAGCTCGTGGCCGACGCGCGCGAGCAGGCCGACCAGGTGCGGGCCGAAGCACGCGCCGAGGCCGAGCAGACCGCGAGCTCCGCGCGGCGCGAGTACGAGGACTACATCAGCCGCGCGCAGGCGGAGGCCGACCGGATGGTGCAGGCAGGCCGGGCGGCGTACGAACAGTCCGTGCACGAGGGCAGGTCGGAGCAGTCCCGCCTGGTCGCCGAGACCGAAGTGGCCCAGGAGGCCCACGCCGAGGCCAAGCGCATCGTGGACCAGGGCAACAGCGATGTCGAGCGGTTGCGCAGCGAGTGCGACGCCTACGTCGACTCGCGCCTGGGCGAGTTGGAGGACCTGCTCTCGCGGACCCTGCGCACCGTGGGCCGGGGCAGGCAGCAGTTGCGCACTCCGCTGAACGAGCCGTTCGACTACGAGGACTGGCAGGAGCCCTCCGATCACGCCGCGGCGAACTGAGCGGCGAACCGAACGGCGAACCGACGGCCGGTCCGCTCGGGACCGGGCTTGCCCCTGAACCGCACGCGCCCCGAGCCGCCCGCGTCCCGAGTTGTGCGCAGCGGGGGGGCGTGCGGACCCTGTGTCAGGTGCGCGCGCTGTTCGCGTACCCTGGACGAGCTGGCCTCGGGTGACGCCGTCACTCGGGTTCACCGCACCCGACCGCCGGCCCTGTTCACCGACCCGTACCGAGAACACGACCGAGATCTGTGATGCCTGAGCAAGCCGACGCGCACGCCTCCGGGGATTCCTGGACCGTTGATGTCCGGGAACTGGCGTACCAGCCGGGGAGCAGTCGTGCGTACTCCTGGGAGATCCCCGCTCCGGAGGGGTTCGGCCTGGACATGATCGCGGTTCCGGCCGGTGCTGCGGTGCGGCTCGAAGTGCTGGCGGAGTCCGTGGTGGAAGGCGTGCTGGTGTCCGGCACCGCCGCAGCGGAGCTGAAGGGCGAGTGCGCCCGCTGCCTGGACCCCGTTTCCGACGAGGTCGAGGTCGAGGTGCGGGAGCTGTTCGCGTACCCGGACAGCGCGACGGACACCAGCACCGACGAGGACGAGGTCGAGCGGATCGTGGACGATCAGATCGACCTGCAACCGGTGGTTCGCGACGCGATGCTGCCCGCGATGCCTTCGGCTCCGGTGTGTTCCCCCGACTGCCCGGGGTTGTGCGCCGGCTGCGGGGAGAAGTGGGTGGACCTCGCCGCTGACCACACGCATGAGACCATTGATCCGCGCTGGGCCGCGTTGCGTGAGCGGTTCGGCGGGACCGAGAAGGAGAGCTAGTCGTGGCCGTCCCGAAGTTCAAGAAGTCCCGCTCCAACACTCGCCACCGTCGTTCGCAGTGGAAGGCGTCGGCTCCCACCGTTTCGGAGTGCCCGAACCGTTCGTGCCGTCAGCCGAAGCTGCCGCACAGGGTCTGCCCGGCTTGCGGCCAGTACAACGGTCGCCAGATCGGGCAGCCTGCCTGATCGGTGGTCGTGCTGTGGGGGGAAAGCAATCTCGGGGCCGCAAGGCCGACCGAAGTGCACTGTTGCGAGCGCTCGGCATCGAGATCGATGCCGAGCTGCTCACCCTCGCGTTGACGCACCGGTCCTACGCGTACGAGAACGGGGGACTGCCGCCGAACGAGCGGCTGGAGTTCTTGGGCGACGCGGTGCTGGGGCTGGTGATCACCGACCGGCTGTACAACGACCACCCCGACCTGCCGGAAGGTCAGCTGGCGAAGCTGCGCGCGAGCGTGGTCAACCAGCACGCGCTGGCCGGTGTGGCCCGGCAGCTCGGTGACGGCGGCTTGGGCGGTTACCTGCTGCTGGGACGCGGTGAGGAACTCACCGGCGGTCGGGACAAGGCGAGCATCCTCGCGGACGGGCTCGAAGCCGTGCTCGGCGCGGTGTACCTGCAGAGCGGGATCGAGGTGTCCCGCGAGGTCATCTACCGCTTGTTCGACCCGCTGCTGAACGAGGCTCCGCAGCGTGGAGCGGGGTTGGACTGGAAGACCAGCCTGCAGGAGCTCACCGCGGCGTCCTCGCTCGGCGTGCCCGAGTACCACGTCGACGAGCAGGGTCCTGATCACCGCAAGGAGTTCCACGCCTCGGTGTCCGTCGGCGGTGACGTGTTCGGCCGCGGCGAAGGTCGCACCAAGAAGGAGGCCGAGCAGAAGGCGGCGGAGACGGCGTGGCGCGCGCTGTCCGAGAGCCGGGCCGCCGCTGGGAGCCGGGCTACCGCCGAGGTCGAGGACGCGGCCGCATCGGGTGCCGCGGAGTAGTCGTCCGGTTGCGGCCGCGGGCGTCTGCATACCGGTCGTGAGCGGATGCGGCGCCGGACGCGGTGCTCGCCGGCGACAGCGGTGCTCGCCGCATCCGCGAGCACCGAGCACCATCGGACCGCCGAGGACGTGTCGTGCCTGAACTGCCGGAAGTCGAAGTCGTCCGCCGCGGCGTGGACGAGCACGTCGCGGGACGTACGATCGCGGCGGTCGAGGTGCTGCACCCGCGTGCGGTGCGACGCCACGTGCCCGGAACGGACGATTTCGTCGCCCGCACGGTCGGCTGCCGCGTGCGCGGCGTGCGGCGTCGCGGGAAGTACCTGTGGTGCGAACTCGGTGCGGCTGAGCAAGTCCCGGGCGAGGTTGAGCATGTCCTCGGAGCGACCGAGCAGGACGCTGTCGCCGATGCCGGTTTCGGCCATTCCGTGGTCGTGCACCTGGGGATGAGCGGTCAGCTGCTCGTGCAGCCGTCCGGGGCCGCCGACGAGCGGCACCTGCGGGTGCGGTTCCGCTTCGACGACGGCGGTCCGGAGCTGCGGTTCGTCGACCAGCGCACGTTCGGCGGTCTGCACCTGGCCGAGCTCGTGCCCGCCGCCGGACTGGCCGTGCCGAAGCCGATCGAGCACATCGCCGTCGACCCGCTCGAGAGCGCCTTCGACCTGGCCGCGCTCACCGAGCGGTTCCGCGCCCGCAGGACCGGCGCGAAACGGGCATTGCTGGACCAGGGGCTCGTCTCCGGCATCGGCAACATCTACGCCGACGAGGCGCTGTGGCGGGCGGGGCTGCACTGGGCGCGTCCCACCGCCACGATGAACCGGCCCACGGTGCACCGGTTGTTCGACGCGGTCGCCGCGGTGCTGAGCGAAGCGCTGCGGGCGGGCGGCACCTCGTTCGACGAGCTGTACGTCAACGTCAACGGCGAATCGGGCTACTTCGCGCGTTCCCTGGCGGTGTACGGCCGGGACGGACTGCCGTGCCCGCGCTGCGGCGCGGCGGTGCGCCGCGACGTGTTCATGAACCGCTCGGCTTACAGCTGCCCGTCGTGCCAGCCCCGCCCGCGCAACGCGCACCGGTAGCGGCCCGCCCTGGTACGGGCGTCGCCGAGCCCGGCGGGGATGTCGGTGAAGTTGTAGCTCTCGCCGCTGCAGACGAGGGCGACCTCGCCGTCGCGGACGGCATCGCCGGTGCGGCCGGGTGTGCCGACGGGGGCTCCTGCTCCGGAGTTGTCGGTGGGGTCGCAGGTCTTTGTTTAGCAAGGTTAACGAAATGTTTCGGAGGTGCTCATCCGGTGGCAGAGTGACCTCACCCACACGTGAATCGGGCAGAAGGGGCGAACGGATCGGACCGGGCGCGGCTCCGCCGCGTGCTCTGCCGTCATCCGCAGCGGAGGTGGTGCCGGACACAACGCGCCACGCGATAGGAAGGGACGCCATCGCCGCCGAACCGAAGGAGGCGTATGCCGACGGTTGTGGTCACAGCGGAGGCCCCCGACGCCGCACGTGCGTTCCGGGCCGTCCTGTCACCGCACGGCTACGAGGTGCTCGACGACACCGCCCCCGCCGAAGCGGAACCCGACGCGCGCATCGCCGACTTCGGCGCGGCCACGGACGCGGCCGCCGTGGCACGGCTGTGCGCCCGCAGCGACGCGCCCGTGCTCGCCGTGGCGCCGCGGGACAGCCCCGACCTGCGCGCGGAACTGCTCAACGCCGGCGCCGACGACTGCGTGAGCAGGCCCTTCGACCTCGGGGAATTCCTCGCCCGCCTGCAGGCGGTCACGCGGCGCGGGAGCGGCTGCGGAACCCCGGGCATCGTGCGCACCCCCTCGTTCTCGGTGCACCTCGACGCGAAGAAGGTCACGCGCGGCGGGATCACCGTGCACCTGACGCCGACCGAGTGGGCCATCCTCGAAATCCTCGTGCGCGCGGACGGCGCGCTCGTCGGCCAGCAGGAGCTGCTGGCCCGGGTGTGGGGCCCCGACTACGCCCGCGAGACGCACTACCTGCGCGGCTACCTGGCTCAGCTGCGGCGGAAGCTCGAACCGGAACCGGACAGCCCGCGCCACCTCATCACCGAACCGGGTCGCGGTTACCGCTTCGAGATCTGACGGCGCCCGCGCCCGGTGCGCACCGCCCGTAGCCTGGGCCCGTGATCGAATTCGACGCGCTCGTGGAACGCGCCCGGACCCTCGCCACGAGCGGCGAGCGGAAGTTGCTGGGCATCACAGGTGCCCCCGCGGCGGGCAAGGGACGGCTCGCGAAGCTCCTGCTCGGCGCACTGGGCGAGGACGCGGCGTTGGTGCCGATGGACGGGTTCCACCTGGCCAACGCCGAACTGCGCCGGTTGGGCAGCCAGGACCGGAAAGGTGCACCGGACACCTTCGACGCGGCCGGGTACGTGGCACTGCTGCGGCGCCTGCGCGAGCGGCCGGAGCACACCGTCTACGCCCCCGAGTTCCACCGCTCGTTCGAGGAGTCCTACGCCGCGGAGATCGCCGTGCCGCCCGAGGTGCCGCTGGTGCTCACCGAGGGCAACTACCTGCTGCTCGACCGTTCGCCCTGGGACGAGATCCGCGGTCTGCTCGACGAGGCCTGGTTCCTCGCCCCGGACGAGGGTGTGCGCGTGCAGCGGCTCATCGACCGGCACGTCCGGTACGGACGCAGCCCCGAGCAGGCGCGCGAGTGGGTCGAACGCAGCGACGAGCACAACGCGGCGCTGATCGCGCCGACGGTGGAGCGGGCCGACCTCGTCGCGGACCCGGAGTGATCGCAGTCCAGGTGACCCCGGTCCAGGTGCCCCCCGGTCCAGGTAACCGCGGTCCAGCAGTTCCGGGCGGAACGCCGGACAGGTCCGATCAGCTGAGAATCCCGCGAACGCGGTGTCCCGATGATCGGTTTGTCCGAGAATGCCTCGGACGTGTCACACCGAGGAAAGGGGTCCGCATGAAGCGGAGCAGCCGGAACGTTGGAACCACGCTCCTGATCACGGCACTGTTCTGCTCCTCGGCATCGGCCACCGCCGCCGCCGAGTCCACGTCCGAGCGGCCCGCCGTGCAGCGGGCGATGGAGGAACTGGCGAAGTCGGGCGCCGCCGGGGTCCAAGTGAGCCTGACGGACGGGAAGGGCGAGTGGGACGGGCGCGCCGGGGTCTCCGAGCTCGGGAAACCTGCGCCGGTGCCGCAGAACGGCACCTACCGGATCGGGAGCATCAGCAAGACCATGCTCTCCACCGTTCTGCTCCAGCTGGTCGACGAGGGCGAAATCGCCCTGGATCGGCCAGCCGTCGAGCACCTCCCGCAGTTCGACCTCGATCCGCGGATCACCGTTCGGATGCTGTTGCAGCACACCAGCGGGATCTTCAACTACACCGGCGAGACGAACCCGGACGGCTCGTTCGAGCCCGGCATCCCCCTCATCGGTCAGGAGTTCGTGGACAACCGGTTCCGCACCTATGCGCCGGAGGAGCTGGTGCGGCTCGCGCTGTCCGAACCGGCCAGGTTCGAGCCCGGCAGCCAGTGGTCGTACTCCAACACCAACTACGTGCTGGCAGCCCTGATCGTCGAGGAGGTCACCGGCGAACCGTACGGGAACGCGCTGCGCGAGCGGGTCTTCCAGCCGGTCGGCATGCACGACACCGTCGTACCCGGGACCGAGCCGGACGTCCCCGGCCGGCACGCTCACGGCTACTACGGCTTCGCGCAGGGCGACGGCCTCAAGATCGTGGACGTCACCAGGGTCGATCCGTCCTGGAGCTACGGCGCGGGGGAAGTGATCTCCACGAACGAGGACCTGGAGGAGTTCCTCTCCGCGCTCCTCGACGGCAAGCTCATGTCCCCGAGCTCGCTCGAGGAGATGCGGAAGATGCGCCCCGCGGAAGCGGGCCAGGGTTACGGCCTCGGATTGATGGAGATGGACCTCGGTGCGTGCGGCACGGTGCTCGGGCACACCGGCGGCGTGCCGGGATACATCTCCTTCTTGTTCGCCGGCCCGGACGGGAACAAGCGCCTGGAGATGTCGGTGACCAGCGGTGCGACCGACTCGGGCGACCCGCAGGACGCTGCGCGGCTGCAACGGGCGACGCAGCAGGTCGTGGGCACGGCGCTGTGCGGCGAGAACCCCGCGCCCGAGCAGCAGGCCACCATCAACGTGCTCCGCTGACGGCAGCGCGCGGCCACGTCCGCTCGACCGGGGCCGCGGACCGAGCAGTTTTCACCCGGCCGAGGGGCTGCCGGGACTCGTCGGCCCCGGATGCCGTGAGCCGGTCGGCTCGGGCGGTTCCGTCGGCCCCGTGCTCGTCGGCCCCGTACTCGTCGTCGGCGGGTCGCTCGTCGGCGGCGGGCTCGGCTCCGTCGGGTGCGAGGTCGTCGGCGAGTCGCTCGTCGGTTCCGGATCCCCGGTGCTCGTCGGCGGTGGGGGCGCGCTGGTTCCGGTCCCCGGCGGTTCCGGCGGCGGTGCGGGCGGCCGTTCCGGCACGTCCGGTTCCGGCCGCTCCTGCGCGGAGGACGCGGTCGTCTCCCCCGAGTCCGATGCCGCGGAGGTGGTTCCCGACCGCGCAGCCGGCGAGGACGTGGAGGAGGGCGCGAGCGGTGGCGGCTGCGGCGGCCGCGACCCCGGCGTGGTGGACTCGACGGCCGAGGTCGGCTGCAGCGTGATGTCCGGCCCCGCCTCGTCCGGGCGCTGCGACGTGGCGACCATCGCCGCAACCGCGGCGAAAACGGTGGCCACGCCCACGCCGGTGGCGACCAGCAGCAACAGGCGTTTCGGGCGGGCGTCCGGGTCTTGCTCGTCCATCGCGGTCCTCGCGGATTCGGGTGGTCGGAGCAACACCGTAGCGACCGGGCGAACCGCGATGATCCGCAGGTCCGCACCGGTGCGGCCGAGCGCGCCGCGGTGGTGTGCCGCAGCCGCGGCGGGTCAGGCATGATGCGGACGTGACCGAAGCAGAGCACGCGCGACTGACGGCATGGGTGCACGGACACGTGCAGGGCGTGGGTTTCCGCTGGTGGACGCGGGCCCGTGCGTTGGAGCTCGGCCTGGTCGGCAGCGCCGCCAACAAGCCGGGCGACCGCGTGGAAGTGGTCGCAGAAGGCCCCCGGCAGGACTGCCGGAAGCTGCTGGACGCGCTGCGGTCCGGCGACACCCCGGGGCGGGTGGACAACGTCGTGGAGCAGTGGGCGGAACCCAGGGGCGAGCTGACGGAGTTCGTCGAGCGGTAGTGGCCTGGTGCCGCTGGCGCGCCACCACCGCGCCACGCGGGCGGCCGAGGTGGTACCGGCCCCGGGAGCACCGGGTAAGCTCTCGCCGGTGGAACGCCGTGACCGGCGGCAACTCGCAACGCGGGAAGGTCGATCGACGCCGTGCACCTGAAGAGCCTGACGCTGAAGGGGTTCAAGTCCTTCGCTTCGGCCACCACGCTGCGCTTCGAACCCGGCATCACCTGCGTGGTGGGCCCGAACGGATCCGGCAAGTCGAACGTGCTCGACGCCCTGACCTGGGTGATGGGTGAGCAGGGCGCGAAGGCGCTGCGCGGCGGGAAGATGGAGGACGTCATCTTCGCGGGCACCTCCGGGCGCCAACCGCTGGGCCGCGCCGAGGTCACGCTCACCATCGACAACGCCGACGGGGCGCTGCCGATCGAGTACACCGAGGTCTCGATCACGCGGCGGATGTTCCGCGACGGCGCCAGCGAGTACGAGATCAACGGCGACACCTGCCGCCTGCGGGACGTGCAGGAACTGCTGTCCGACTCGGGCATCGGCCGGGAGATGCACGTCGTCGTCGGCCAGGGCCAGCTGTCCACGATCCTGCAGGCGAAACCGGAGGAGCACCGGCGGCTCATCGAGGAGGCCGCGGGCGTGCTCAAGCACCGCAAGCGCAAGGAGAAGGCGCTGCGCAAGCTGGAGGCGATGCAGGCCAACCTCACCCGGTTGACCGACCTCACCAGCGAACTGCGGCGGCAGCTGAAACCGCTGGGCAAGCAGGCCGAGATCGCCCGCAAGGCGCAGACGGTGCAGGCGGACCTGCGGGACGCGCGGCTGCGGCTGCACGCCGACGACCTCGTCTCCGCCCGCCAGGACCTCGCCAAGGACGAAGCCGATCAGGAAGCGGCCCGCGCCAAGCGGGCCGAGGTGGAAACCCAGCTGCAGCACGCCCAGGCCGCGGAGAAGTCGCTCGAGGAGCAGGCGGCCGCCGACGCGCCGCGGCTGAACGAGGCGCAGGACACCTGGTACCGGCTGTCCGCCCTGGAGGAACGCCTGGGCGGCACGCTGCGGCTGGCGCAGGAACGGCACCGCCACCTCAGCGCCGCCCCCACCGAGGAGCAGCGGCCCGGCCGCGATCCGCAGGAGCTCGAAGCCGAGGCGGACGAGGCCGAAGAGCAGGAGATCGAGCTCCGCGAGGAGACCGAAGAGGCCCGCGAGAAGCTGAACCGCACCACCGAGCGGCGCAAGGAGCTCGACACCGCGGCCCAGCAGGCCGAGCAGGAGCACCTCGCCGCCGTCCGCGCGATCGCCGACCGGCGCGAAGGCCTGGCCAAGCTCTCCGGCGAGGTCGAATCCACCCGCAGCACCCTCAGCGCCACCACCGACGAGATCGAACGGCTCACCACCTCGCTGCAGGAGGCCGGCGAACGCGCGGAGGAGGCCGAACGCGCCCGCGCCGACGCCGAGGACACCACCGGCGAGGAGGACTCCGGCGAGGAGAACCTGCAGGACCGGCTGACCAGCGCCACCCAGGGCCGCGACGCCGCGCGGGAACGAGTCGCCGAGCTCAGCAAGGAAGAGCGCACCGCCGAGCAGGAGATCGCTTCCTGGAAGGCGCGCGTGGAGGCGCTGTCCGCGGGGCTCAACCGCAAGGACGGCGCGGGCGCCTTGTTGCAGGCCGGCGAACGCGTGCCCGGCCTGCTCGGCGCCGTCTCCGCGCTGCTGACCGTGGACAGCGGCGCCGAGGTGGCGCTGGCCGCCGCGCTCGGCGGCGTCGCCGAGGCGGTCGCGGTGCAGGACGTCGACGACGCGGTCGCCGCGCTGCGGCTGCTGCGCGACGACGACACCGGACGCGCCGCGATGCTCGTCGGTTCGGAGGCGAGCACCGTCGACCGCGGCTGCTGGCCCGCGCTGGAAGCCGGCCGTTGGGCGGTCGACCTGGTGGCGGTGCCGGAAGCGCTGCGCCCGGCCGTGCTGCGGGCGCTGGACCGCGTCGCCGTGGTCGACGACCTGGACACCGCCTCCGACCTGGTCCGGCGGCATCCCGAGGTGCGCGCGGTGACCACCTCCGGGGACGTTCTCGGGGCGCACTGGGCCGGCGGCGGCTCCGAGGACGCGCAGAGCACGCTCGAGGTCCGCGCCGCGGTCGACGAGGCGGAGCAGGAGCTCGCCGCGGCGCAGCGCCGGCTGGAGCAGCACTCGGCAGCGCTGGCGGGCGCCCGCGCCGAGGAGGAGGCGCGCGACGCGGAACTGCGTTCGGTGCAGGAGGAGATCAACGAGGCCAAGGTGCGCCGCGCCCGCAGCAGCGAGCGCATCAACAGCCTCCGCAAGGCCGCCGAGTCCGCCCAGGCCGAGGTGCAGCGGCTGACCAAGCAGCGCTCCGAGGTGGAGCAGTCGCGGGAGAAGTCCCAGATGCGGCTGGCCGCCCTGGAGGAGCAGCTGGCCTCGGTGCAGACCGAGCAGGAAGAGGCGGCCGAGCCGGACACCACCGAGCGGGACCGGCTCAACGAGGAACTCACCCAGGTGCGCCAGCAGGAGGTGGATGCGCAGCTGGCCCTGCGCACCGCTGAGGAGCGGGCCCGCTCGGTGCAGGGCCGCGCCGACCAGCTGCGCCGCACCGCACGCCACGAGCGGGAGGCCCGCGCCCGCGCCGAGGCCGCGCGCCAGGCCCGCGAACGCGGCGCCCGCGTCGCCGGCGCCGTGGTGGAGGGCGCCGAGCAGGCCGCGGAACGCATCCGCACCTCGCTGCGGGCGGCCACCGAAGCGCGGGACGAGGCGCAGCGCAAGCAGGCGGAGAACGAGCAGGCGCTGAACACGACGCGCCAGCAGGTGCGCGAGCTCAGCGGCGAGCTGGAGAAGCTCACCGACGCGATGCACCGCGACGAGGTCGTGCGCGCCGAACAGCGGATGCGCATCGAGCAGCTGGAGACCAAGGTCGTCGAGGAGTTCGGCGTGGCCCTCGACGATCTCGCCGCGGAGTACGGGCCGGACGTGCCGGTGCCGCCGAGCGCTGCGGAGATGGCCGAGTACGAGGCGGCGAAGGAGCGCGGCGATCAGGTCAGCGAGCCGCCGTCGGTGCCGTACGACCGCGCTGAGCAGGAGCGCCGGGCCAACCGCGCGGAGAAGGACCTGCAGCAGCTGGGCAAGGTCAACCCGTTGGCGCTGGAGGAGTACGCGGCGCTGGAGGAGCGCTACAAGTACCTGTCCAACCAGCTGGAGGACCTCAAAGCCACCCGGCGGGACCTGCTCGACGTGGTCAAGGAGGTCGACGAGAAGATCCTGGAGGTCTTCTCCTCCGCGTTCCAGGACGTCGCCACCGAGTTCGAGAAGGTCTTCTCCGTGCTGTTCCCCGGCGGGTCCGGGCGGCTGACGCTGACCGACCCGGAGGACATGCTCTCCACCGGCGTCGAGGTGGAGGCGCGCCCGCCGGGCAAGAAGGTCAAACGCCTGTCGCTGCTGTCCGGCGGGGAGAAGTCGCTGACGGCGGTGGCGATGCTCGTGGCGATCTTCCGCGCCCGGCCCTCCCCGTTCTACGTGCTCGACGAGGTCGAGGCCGCGCTGGACGACACGAACCTGCGGCGGCTGATCACCCTGCTGGACCAGCTGCGCACCACCTCGCAGCTGATCATCATCACGCACCAGAAGCCGACGATGGAGATCGGCGACGCGCTCTACGGCGTGAGCATGCGCGGCGACGGCATCACCGAGGTGATCTCCCAGCGGCTGCGCTCCGAAGCGGAGGTCGGCAGGACGGCGGGCGCCGACCCGGTCGAGGTCGCCGCGGGTACCGGTGCGGACGCGGGCGAGCCGGTGGAGAGCGGCGACGACGCCCCCGCGTGAGCCGAGCGGCCGGCAGCCGCGTTCGACGTGGGTTCGCGGGGGCGCTCGGGCCCCGCCGGGTCACTCGTGCTCGGCGCGCTCGCCGCGCTGCTGCGGCGCCGGGTGCAGCAGCGACAGCACGGTGCCGACGATCAGGGTGACGAGCACGCCGAGCGGCGTGTACCAGGGAAAGGCCAAACCGCTGGTGCCGCCCTCCCCGTCGGGCAGGCGCACGGCGTAGCCGAGCACGGCCACCACGGCCAGCGTGACCACGAACGCGGCGATCGCGTCGGACTGGCGGGCGCGGCGCACGAACAACCCCAGCGCGAACGCCCCCAGCAGGGCCCCGTAGGTGTAGCTGGCGATCTCCAGGCCGACCTCGACGACCGGGTTGTCGGTGTTGCTGAACATCATGCCGAACAGGACGAACACCGCCGCCCACACCAGCGTCCACACCTTGCCCAGCCGCAGGGCGCGCGAATCGCTGCCGGTGACCTTGCGGTAGATGTCGGTGACCGTCGAGGTCGACAGCGAGTTCAGCGTCGACGACAGGGTGCTCATCGCCGCGGCGAGGATGCCCGCGATGAGGATGCCGGACAGCCCCGGTGGCAGCTCGGTGACGATGAACCTCGGGAACAGCTCGTCGTCGCTTTGCAGCCCCATCGATTCGGGTGCGGCACCGCGGTAGAAGACCCACAGCAGCGCGCCGACGAACAGGAACAGCGCGAACTGCACGAACACCACGACACCGCTGGCGATCAGCGCGCGCCGCCCGTCCTGCACGGTGCGGCAGGCCAGCAGGCGCTGCACCATCAGCTGGTCGGCGCCGTGCGAGGCCATGGCGAACAGCGCCCCGCCGAGCACGGCGGTGAGCAGCGAGTACTGGTCGGTGAGGATCGGCGCGCCGGGGTCGAACAGCTGCAACTTGCCCGCGTCGGCGAGGCTGCCCAACCACCCCTCCGGCAACCGGGTGACGAGGAAGGCGATCACGGCGAGCGCGCCGAGCACGTACAGGAACATCTGGATCACGTCGACCCACACGACCGCCCGGATCCCGCCGAAGTAGGTGTAGACGACGGTCAGCACGGCCAGCGCCAGGATGATCTGCCAGTAGGACGTCTCCAGCCCGAACGCGTCGAGCATGACCTTGACCGGGATGGCGGTGGCGAACAGCCGCAGCCCGTCCGCGAGCAGCCGCGTCACCAGGAACGTCACCGAGGCGGTGGTCTGCAGGCCGCCGCCGAAGCGCTGGCCCAGGAACGAGTAGGCGCTGACCAGGTCCCCGGCGTAGTAGCGGGGCAGCAGCCAGAACGCGACGACGACGCGCCCGATCAGGTAGCCGATCGCCAGCTGCAGGTAGCTGAACGTGCCCAGGTAGGCCACGGTCGGCACGCTGATCACCGTCAGCGTGGACGTCTCGGTGGCGACCACCGAGAGGCACACCGCCCACCACGGCAGCGTGCGGTTGCCGACGAAGTAGTCGCGGGAGGTGCGCTGCCGTCCGCTGAGCAGCACGCCGAGCGCCGGCATCGCCAGCAGGTAGACGACGATGATCGCGATGTCCACCGAACGCATGGTCAATCCTCCGACAGGCCGCCGATGCGCAACCGCCGGGGCGGTTCGGCGGGGGTGGGCAGGTGCAGAGGTCCCGCGCCCGGGGTGATGGAGCCGAGCACGCGCGGACCCCGCGCGCCCGTTCCGCCCTGGACCGTGCCGGGAAGGCCGTGCAGGGTGAGGAATCCCAGCAGTGCGGCCAGGTAGGCCTCCTTCGCCGAAGCGGGCAGGCCGAGGTCGTCGCTGCGCACGAGGCGCCGCCCGTGCACGCCCAGGTGCTCGCGCAGCGCGCGGACGAGCGCGGGGTTGCGCACCCCGCCGCCGGAGGCCACGACGACGTCCACCCCGTGCTGCTCGCAGGCCTCGGCGATCGTGGCCGCGGTGAACTCGGTCAGCGTGGCCAGCAGGTCGCTCGGCGCGACCTTCTCGAGCTCGGCCAGGGCGGCGCGCAGGTAGGTGGCGTTGAAGTGCTCCTTGCCGGTGGACTTCGGCGGCCTGCGGCGCAGGTACGGGTCGGCGTGCAGCCGGTCGAGCAGGTCGCGCCGGACGTGCCCGCGGGCGGCGAGTTCCCCGCCGGTGTCCCGTGCGGCGTCGGTGTACCAGGAGGCGGCGACGTCGAGCAGCGCGTTGCCCGGGCCGGTGTCGAAGGCCAGCAGGCGGTCGCCGTCGACGACGGTGAGGTTGGCGATGCCGCCGATGTTCAACGCGGCGTGCACCTGCGCCCGGTCGGCGAGCCACAGCGCGTCCAGGACGCTCGCCAGCGGTGCACCCTGCCCACCTGCGGCGATGTCGCGGGCGCGGAAGTCGTGGATCACGGGCAGGCCGGTCGTTTCGGCGATCCACGCGGGCTGGCCGAGCTGGAGGCTGCCGAGCGCGGTGCCCTGCTCCACCCAGTGGTAGAGGGTCTGCCCCAGCGAAGCGACCAGGTCGGCGCGGCCCCCGGCGAGCTCGACGCCGCGGCGCGCGGCGAGCGCGAAGCACTGCCCGACGGCGGTGTCCAGGTGGCACACCTGCGCGGCGGTCACCGGGGCGGGCGGCAGTGCGCTGGTCAGGTCGGTGCGCAGCGAATCCGGGTAGTCGATCTCGGTGTGTCCGAGCGGCTCCAGCTCCAGCACCTCCCCGCGCGGGCGCAGTGCGCAGGCGGCGACGTCCACGCCGTCCAGGGAGGTGCCGGACAGCACCCCGATCGATCGCCAAGTGGGCACGTCCCGTGGTCTAGTCCACACGGCGTGCGATGTGCAAGCGTTTCGCCCGTTTCGCTGCGGAATCGGGCACGAAACGTTGCCCGCGCCGCGGGGCTCGTGCTGGAGGGTGCCGCCGCGGGTGCGAGGATGGGAATCGTGACCAGCACAACCGTGATCGTGATCGTCGCCGCGGTCCTCGTGGCACTGCTGATCGCCGTGACCGCCGGGCTGCTGCTGACGCGCCGGCGCCGGATCAGCCTGAGTGAGCGGCAGGACCAGGGCGACGAGGTCGCGTCGTCCCAGACGCAGCAACGCACCGGATACCAGACGGGCAGCGGGATCAGCCTGTCCAGCGGCGGGCCGTCGCAGCAGGGTTCCGGATCGTCGACGGCCACCGCCGAGCCCGAGCAGCAGCCGGTGGAGAGCCGCACCGAGACGGACGGCGAACCCACGGTCGGGGACGAGGCCGCCGTCCCCCGGGACAGCGAGCGGCGCGGCATCGTCGACGTCGACCTGCCGGACGCGGCGGCTGAGCCGGCCGCCGCCGAGCGGGAGGTCGCCGAGCAGAAGGCCGCGCCGGAGGTGCCGGAGCAGGAAGCTCCGGCCGTCCCGACCGCCCCGCCCGAGCGGGAAACCGCCGAGGCCTCCGAAACGGAGACCGCAGAAGCGGAGGTCGCAGAAGCGGAGACCGCGGAAGCCGAGACCGCAGAAGCGGAGACCGCGGAAGCCGAGACCGTGGAAGCCGCCGAGTCGGCTGACACGGCCACGGCCGCGCCGGCGGACAGCGCGACGAGCACTGCGGAGCCGGTGGCGCCGGAGGCGGCCGAAACGGCTGCTGCCGAGCGGGAGGTCGCCGAGCAGAAGGCCGCGCCGGAGGTGCCGGAGCAGGAAGCTCCGGCCGTCCCGACCGCCCCGCCCGAGCGGGAAACCGCCGAGAGCGCGACCGCCGCTGCCGACGCGGCGGCGCCGAGCACTGCCCCGCCCGCGGCCGAACCGGAGGAGATCGAACCGACCAGCGGGCGGCTGGAACGCCTGCGCGGCCGCCTGTCCCGCTCCCGCTCGACGCTCGGGCAGAGCCTGCTCGGCCTGCTCGGCGCCGGTGACCTCGACGAGGACTCCTGGGAGGAGATCGAGGACACCCTGCTGATGGCCGATCTCGGCGCGGCCACCACCACGGAGATCTCCGAGCGGTTGCGCTCGGAGATCGCCGGGCGGGGGGTGCGCACCTCGGAGCAGGTGCGCGCGCTGCTGCGCGAGGTGCTCATCGACGCGCTCGGCCCGGACATGGACCGCTCGGTGCGGGCGCTGCCGCACGGAGATCCGGCCGACGGCGGCAAGCCGGCCGTGGTGCTCCTCGTCGGCGTCAACGGCACCGGGAAGACGACCACGACCGGCAAGCTCGCCCGCGTGCTCATCGCCGACGGGCGTTCGGTGCTGCTCGGCGCGGCCGACACGTTCCGCGCGGCCGCGGTGGAGCAGCTCGGCACGTGGGGCGAGCGCGTGGGTGCCGAGGTGGTGCGCGGCAACGAGGGTGCTGATCCGGCCAGCGTGGCGTTCGAATCCGTCAGCCGGGCCGGTGAGACGGGCGTGGACGCGGTGCTGGTGGACACGGCCGGTCGGCTGCACACCAAGACCGGGCTCATGGACGAGCTCGGCAAGGTCAAGCGCGTCGTGGAGAAGAAGGCCCAGGTCGACGAGGTGCTGCTGGTGCTGGACGCCACGACCGGCCAGAACGGGCTCGCCCAGGCGCGGGTGTTCGCCGACGTCGTCGACGTGACCGGCATCGTGCTGACGAAACTGGACGGCACGGCCAAGGGCGGCATCGTGTTCCAGGTGCAGCGCGAACTCGGCGTGCCGGTCAAGCTCGTCGGGCTCGGCGAGGGACCGGACCACTTGGCCCCGTTCGAACCGAACGCGTTCGTCGACGCGCTGCTCGAGTGAGGCCGCGGCTGGAACGGCCGCGGTTGTGAGCTGGACCCGGTCCGGTCCGCCCTCCGGCGTTCATCCGGCCGGTGCTGCTCGTGCCCTTGCCCGTCCCGACGAGCCCGGTCTTCCCGACGAGCCCGGTCTTCGTTGATTCGATCTCCGCTGCCCCGGTGCCGGCCTTCGGTGCCGGGGCGGTGTTCGTCTCCGGTTCGTCCCCGTGCTCTTCTCCGGGTGTGCCCGAGCCCACGGCGCGAAAATTTGTCAGACGACTGGTGATTTTTCTACGCTCGCCGTGCGGCGCCGGAAGGCGGCACCGCGTCCGAGGCACCGCGTCTGCGGGCTCGAGGTGTCTGCGGGCTCGAGCGGCGAGCCCGCTCGCCGCGCGGCGGTGCGTTCCACGGGGGAAGTGCGAGGATCCGGCATGAAAACGGGCAAGCGCTCCTCGGTGGAGGACGTCATCGCCCGGCTCACCGAGCAGTTGTCCGCGGGCGCCTGGCGCCCCGGGGAGCGGATCCCGACCGAGCAGGAACTCAGCGGTGAGCTCGACGTCAGCCGCGCCGTCGTCCGCGAAGCCGTCCGCGCGCTGGTGCACCTCGGCGTGCTGGAGAGCCGCCAGGGCTCCGGCACCTACGTCGTCAGCGCGACCGATCCCACCCCCATGCTGCGGCAGCTCAACCTGGCACGGGTGCGCGAGGTGTTCGAGGTCCAGCTCGGCTACGACATGACCGCGGCCCGGTTCGCCGCGGCACGCCGCACCGACGACGACATCGCGCGGCTGCGGGAACTGCTGCGGGGGCGCGACGAGGCCGCTACTCCCGACGAGTTCGGTGCCGCCGAGATCGACTTCCATCAGGCCGTGGTGGAAACCGCCGGCAACCCGCTGCTGCTGGAGATGTACCGGTACCTGCTGAGCAGGTTGCGGGAAAGCCTCGAAACCCTGCGCGCGGCGCACGAGCTGACCGAGTCCGGTCCGCACGCGCACCGCGCGTTGGTGGACGCCATCGCCGCCGGTGATCCGGACGCCGCGGCCCGTGCCGCGCAGGCGGTGATCGAGCCCGGCCTCGATTCCCTGCGCGGCGCCATCGACGGGGACCGTTGACGGTGGGGCCTGCGGGGCGGACACGCGGCGGAACCTCCCACCGGACCGACCGGTCCGGTAGCCGCCGGTCGAACGGGCGGCACAGCAGCGCACGGAGAAGGGAATGCAGGGCAGAACTGTGAGCACGCGAACCGAAGTGCACGACCACCAGCGGCGGCGCTCCAGCGCGGTCATCGCCACGATGGTGCTCGTCGTGCTGGTCGCGGTGGCCTTGCGGCCGCCGTTCACCTCCGTCGCGCCACTGCTGGAGAACATCCAGAACGACCTGGGGCTGTCCTCCTCGTTCGGCGGCGTGCTCACCACGCTGCCCGTGGTGTGCCTGGGGGCGTTCGCCTTCCTCGCGCCGAAGCTGCGCCAGCGGTTCGGCGACGAACGCGTGCTACTGGGCTGCCTGGTGGTGCTGGTCGTGGGCAACCTGCTGCGCGCGGCAGGCCCGGTGTCGACGCTGCTGCTGGGCACCGTCGTCGTCGGTGCGGGCATCGCCGTGGCCAACGTGGCGCTGCCCGGGCTGATCAAGCGGGACTTCCCGGACAACGTTCCGATGATCACCGCCGTGTACACCGTGTGCCTCACGCTGGGCGGTGCGATCGCCGCGAGCGTCGTCGTTCCGATCGCCGAGGTCACCGGTTCGGCCTGGCGGGCCCCGCTGGGCCTGCTCGCCGTCCCGGTGGCGATCGCGCTGGTGATCAGCCTGTTCGTGCTGCGCGGCCGTTCCGGCCCGGTGCCGCTGCCCTCGCGCCCGGGGCGGCTCTGGCGCTCGCCGCTGGCCTGGCAGGTCACGGTGTTCATGGGTTTGCAATCGGCCATGGCCTACGTCGTGTTCGGGTGGCTGCCGAGCATCCTGCAAAGCCGCGAGTTCACCGCGGGCATGGCCGGCCTGGCGCTCGGCGTGCAGGCCGCGGTGCAGGCCGTCGGGTCGATGAGCGTGCCGGTGCTGGTGCGCCGCACCCGCGACCAGCGGCTCATCGCCGCCACGTTGGCCGTGCTCATCGCCGTCGGCTTCACCGGGATCGTGTTCGCTCCGGCACCGGCCGGGGTGTGGGTGGCGACCGTTCTGCTCGGCATCGCCCAGGGCGCCGCGTTCGGCCTGGCGCTGACCCTGTTCGGGCTGCGCTCACCGGAGAGCGACACCACCGCGGCCCTGTCCGGCATGGCCCAGGGCGGTGGCTACCTCATCGCTGCTGCCGGCCCGCTGCTGATCGGACTGATCCACGACGTCTCGGGCAACTGGGTCGCGCCGCTGGTGCTGCTGTGGGCGTGCTGCGCCGGGTACTTCGTCGCCGGGATGCTCGCCGGACGCCCGGTGCAGGTGGAGTCCGTCACCCGGGCAACGAGCTCCTGACCGGTCGTCGCACCTGGCCCGCGGCTTGGCGCCTGGCGTGATTGGACTCGTTCCAGAGAGCACAATTTTCAGGCGGGTTCAGGGGGTGGGTGCAAGGGTGGGGTGGAGTGTTTCGGCGGGGGTGGCCCAGTTGAGGGTCCAGCGGGGGCGGGCGTTGAGTTTGTTGGCGATGGTGTCGAGGTCGGCTTGGCTGTGTTGGGCCAGGTCGGTGCCTTTGGGCAGGAAGTCTCGGAGCAGTCGGTTGGTGTTTTCGTTGCTGCCGCGGAGCCAGGGGGTGCCGGGTGGGCAGAAGTAGACGGGCAGGCCGGTGGCGACGGAGAAGTGGGCGTGGTTGGCCATTTCCTTGCCCTGGTCCCAGGTGAGGCTGCGGCGCAGCTGGGTGGGCAGGCGGGTGATGATGCTGGCCAGCGCCTCAGCGACGGCGTCGGCGGTTTTGCCGTGGGGCAGGGCGGTGAGCATCACGAAGCGGGAGTGCCGCTCGACCAGGGTGGCGATTGCTGAGCCACCGCGGCCGAGGATCAAATCGCCTTCCCAGTGGCCGGGCACGGCGCGGTCCTCGGCGTCGGCCGGCCGGGCCGACAGCGGCACCGCGTCCGGCAGCCGGCCCCGCGTTTCGCCGACACGGGTCTGCGGCCGGCGGCGGGAGTGGCGCCGCCGCAGGTAGCGGGTCAGTTCGCGGCGGAACTCGCCGCGGGACTGCACATACAGGCTGCGGTAGATCGTCTCGTGCGAGGTGCGCATGTCCTCATCATGCGGAAACTCCTGCGGCAGCCGGGCCGCGATCTGCCGCGGCGACCACCGGTCGTAGACCAACCGGTCGGCGATCCAGGCGGCCAACTGCGGCCGCTCGGCCAGGGCCGAGCGTTTCGGCCGCCGCGCCCGATCGGCGGCGGCCTGCTCGGCCTGGGCCGGCCGGTAGTGCTCCCGACCGCCGTTGCGGCCCACCTCGCGCGAGACCGTCGACACGGACCGGCGCAGTCCGGCCGCGATCGCGGTAAACGTCTGCTGAGCGGCCAGACCAGCGAAAATATCCTCCCGCTCGGACAGCGTCAACGCCTGCGGATGCCGCCGCCGCGGCGCAGGCGCCATCCCGCCATGCGCATTGAGGACACCCTCCACCGCCGTAGACGACACCGCAACCAGCCGAGCAATCGCGGCCACGGTCGCTCCCTGACGATGCCACCACCACACCCGCTGCTGCTGCAACGACGACACACTCGTAGGCATACCGCCAGTCTTGCACCCACCCCTTGAGCACCCACATGAAAATTGTGAGCTGTCCCCACACGGATAGAGCACAAGCTGTCCACAAGGGGGCGAGTTGTCCCCAGGCGCTCGGCGCGTCGGGAGGGGTTACGCATCCGGAATGCGTATCTCTACCTAGATCAACCCACGGGGGTTCACGCTCTCGCCGCCCCCGCTCGGACCGGCAAACTCATTGGTGCACGGCGCAGAGGGAAGGCCGGGGCAGCCAGGGCGATTCCCCGCCCGTTCTGGGGGTCGGGCGGGGAATGCTCGGCGGCCGTGCAGCAGGGGGGACAGAGGGGGAACACGGGGGAGAGGTCGGAGCGGCCCGCACATGGGGGAAGGGCCGCTCCGCGATCTCTTTCCGCCCGCCGTCAGTCAACCGGTGCGACGCGGATCAGGTTGCCGTCGGACCGCTTCTTCTCCCTGCTGGTCGCGCTGCAGAGCCGCGAGTCCACGACCACCGCCGACCTGGCCCGCGAGCTCGGCGTGTCCGTGCGGACCGTGCTTCGCGACCTGCGCTGGCTGCAGGAGGCGGGGTTTCCGCTGCTGGTGCGGCGCGGCCGGTGGGCGGGGTGACGCTGCTACCCGGTGAAGCGCCGGACGCATCGGCTACCCGGTGGAGCGCCGGACGCATCGCGGCTCGCACCGGCCGAACGCGAGCGCCTCGCGCTGGACGGCCTCGATGACGAGCAGCGGAACCAGCTGGGTACCGCTGCCGAGGCCCGGCGCCCCGCGGCCCACCAAGATCGTCGCGTAGCCTGTTGAGCTCGTGGACCCTTCCGCGGCGCCCTCGTCCGAGCACATTCCGGTCCTCCGCGTGCCCCGGCGTTCGCTCGTCGTCTTCGCCGGAATCCCCGGCGCGGGGAAGAGCACCGTGCTGCACCGGCTGGCCGCGCACACCGGCGGGCCCGCGCGCGGGGCGCCGGCAGCACCGACCGTGCTCGATTCGGACGACGTGCGCGAGCACTTGCGCGCAGGGCTGCCCGGTTGGATCCGCTGCAACTGGTACCGGCCCGCGGTGCACCTGCTGCACGGGCTGCGCATCATCCGCTGGTGCGCTCTCGCCCGCGGGCCGGTCGCCGCGCACGAGCCGGCCACCCGGGCGAGCAGCCGCGCGTTGCTGGCGCTGTGCGCGCGTCTGAGCGGGCGGGAACGCGTGCTCGTGTGGCTGCGCGTCGACCCCGGTGATGCGCTCGCCGGGCAACGCGCCCGCGGCCGCCTGATCGGGGCGCGCTCGTTCGCCCGCCACGTGCGGCGCGCGGTGCGCATCGAGGGGCTGCTCGTGACCGGGATCGGCCTGCGCGGCTGGCCGCGGGTGCACGCGTTCAGCAGGGATCAGATCGGCAGCGGGATCCGCATCGACGTGTCCGGATAGCTGCGAGAGGCCTGCGCGCGGTGACGTTCGTCCCCGTTGGCCGGGGCGGCGCGCGCAGCAGCGATCGTCCTGGTTAGGCTGGAGGACTGTGCGGCGGGCAGACTCCGCCGTTCCGGCTGAGATCATCGAGCTGCGAGTGACTGGCAACGGGGTGCCCCATCCCGGTGCATGGTGCGGCCACCCGCGGGATGTGCTGGGTGGCGTCGACACGTGGTCGACTGTGTGTCAACACACTGCGCTGTTTTACCCCGGACGTGCCGCGTAGGGCCGCTTCGGAACTGATCCAGCCCCGATCGACCTACGAGGAGACCCGCGTTCAGCATGCCGACTTTCGATGACCTCGACCTCGACCCCAGGGTACTGAAAACACTGGGCGAGCTCGGCCACGAAACACCGACCCCCATCCAAGAACGCACGATCCCGCCGCTGCTGGAAGGCAACGACGTGCTGGGCCTGGCCCAGACCGGCACCGGCAAGACCGCGGCGTTCGCACTACCCATCCTGTCCACGGTGGACGTGGACCGGCAGCACCCGCAGGAGCTGGTGCTGTGCCCGACCCGTGAACTCGCCATCCAGGTCAGCGACGCGATCCAGGGCTACGCCGCCGGCCTCGACGGCCTGCGCGTGCTGTCCATCTACGGCGGCCAGAGCTACCGCCCGCAGCTGGAAGGCCTGCGCCGCGGTCCGCACGTGGTCGTCGGCACGCCCGGCCGCGTCATCGACCACCTCAACCGCGGCACGCTCGACCTCAGCGGCCTCGAGCACGTCGTCCTCGACGAGGCCGACGAGATGCTGCGCATGGGCTTCGTCGAGGACGTGGAGACCATTCTGAGTTCGGCGCCGGCGCAGCGCCGCACCGCGCTGTTCTCCGCGACGATGCCGCAGGCGGTGCGCCGCATCAGCCAGTCCTACATGCGCGATCCGGTCGAGGTCACCGTGGAGAGCTCCACGCGAACGGCCGCCACGGTCAACCAGCGCTACCTGTCCGTGCGGGACTCGGCCAAGCGCGACGCGCTGACCCGGGTGCTCGAGGCGGAGCGGTGCGACGGCGTGATCGTGTTCGTGCGCACCAAGCAGCTCACCGAGGAGCTCGCCGAGTACGTGCAGAGCCGGGGCTTCCGCGCTGCCGCCATCAACGGCGACGTGCCGCAGCAGCTGCGCGAGCGCACGATCGGGCAGCTGCGCGACGGCAAGATCGACATCCTGGTCGCGACCGACGTGGCCGCGCGCGGCCTCGACGTCGAGCGCATCTCGCACGTGTTCAACTACGACATCCCCCGCGACCGGGAAGCCTACGTGCACCGGGTCGGCCGCACCGGCCGCGCCGGCCGCACCGGCGAGGCGATCCTGTTCGTCTCGCCGCGCGAGCGCGGACTGCTGCGCGGGATCGAGAAGTCCACCGGGCAGACGATCACCCCGATGCAGCTGCCCAGCGTCGACGAGGTCAACAAGCAGCGGCTCGCCCGCTTCGCCGGGCAGATCGGCGACACGCTCGCCGGTGCCGACCTCGAGGTGTTCGAGAACCTGGTGCGTGACTACCAGGCCGAGCACGACGTGGACCCGGTGCGGATCGCCGCGGCGCTGGCGAGCATGGTCCAGGGCGACCGGCCGCTGCTGCTCGACTCCTCCGAGGAGCTGGAGAGCCCGGACTTCGAGCCGAACAAGTCCGACAAGGAGACCTACCGGGTCGAGGTGGGCCGTCGGAACCGCGTGACCCCGAAGGCCCTCGTCGGGGCACTGGCCAACGAAGGAGGCCTCGCCAGCAAGTACATCGGCAACATCGACATCCGCGCCGAGCACACGCTGATCGAGCTGCCCGCCGACCTGCCCGACCAGCTGCTGCGCAAGCTCGGCCGCACCCAGGTCGCCGGACGCGGTCTGCACATCAGCCGCGCTGATGACGAGCTCGTCGGCCGGCGCGGCGGGCGGCCGAACCGGGGCCGCGGTGCCGACCGCGGACGCAAGAACGGCGCCGGGCCGCGCAAGGACGGGCGCACAGGGCGGTTCGACAAGCGCCGTCCGCGCAGCACCTCCTGATGTAGGAACACCTGCCGGGCGCGGGGGCGGGAACCGCCACCCGCGTCCGGTGCTGGCGCGCGCCGGTTACCCTTCAAGGGTGCCGAGGTACACGTATCGACTCTGGAGCCTGTGACCCCGTGTTCGACACACTTTCCGACCGGCTCACTTCGGTCCTGAAGAACCTGCGCGGGAAGGGCCGCCTGACCGACGCAGACGTGGACGCCACGGCCAGGGAGATCCGCATCGCCCTGCTGGAGGCCGACGTCGCGCTGCCGGTCGTCCGCGAGTTCATCAAGGGCGTGAAGGAGCGGGCCAAGGGCGCCGAGGTCTCGCAGGCGCTCAACCCGGCCCAGCAGGTCATCAAGATCGTCAACGAGGAACTGGTGAACATCCTCGGTGGCGAGACCCGCCGGCTGGACCACGCCAAGCACCCGCCCACGGTGATCATGCTCGCCGGGCTGCAGGGTTCGGGGAAGACGACGCTGGCGGGCAAACTGGCCAAGTGGCTGGTCAAGCAGGACCACACCCCGCTGCTCGTGGCCTGCGACCTGCAGCGGCCGAACGCGGTCAACCAGCTCCAGGTGGTCGGTGAACACGCCGGGGTGCCGGTGCACGCGCCCGAGCCGGGCAACGGCGTCGGCGACCCGGTCGCCGTGGCGCGGCAGGGCGTCGAGCAAGCCCGGCACAGCCACCACGACATCGTCATCGTCGACACGGCCGGCCGGCTCGGTGTCGACGAGGAGATGATGCAGCAGGCCTCGGACATCCGGGACGCGGTCGAGCCGAACGAAACGCTGTTCGTGCTCGACGCCATGGTCGGTCAGGACGCGGTGAGCACCGCGGAGGCGTTCCGCGACGGCGTCGGGTTCAGCGGCGTGGTGCTGACGAAGCTGGACGGCGACGCCCGCGGCGGTGCGGCGCTGTCGGTCCGCCAGGTCACCGGTGAGCCGATCCTGTTCGCCTCCAACGGCGAGAAGGTGGACGACTTCGACGTCTTCCACCCGGACCGGATGGCCAGCCGCATCCTCGGCATGGGCGACATGCTCACCCTCATCGAGCAGGCCGAGCAGGCCTTCGACCAGGACCAGGCGGAGCAGGCCGCGGAGAAGCTCGGCACCGGCGACCTCACCCTCGAGGACTTCCTCGAGCAGATGCAGGCGGTGCGGCGGATGGGTCCGCTGCAGAACGTGCTCGGCATGCTGCCCGGCGCGAACGGGATGAAGGACCAGCTGGAGAACTTCGACGAGAAGCACCTCGACCGGGTCCAGGCGATCATCCGCGGTATGACGCCCGATGAGCGGGCCAACCCCAAGATGATCAACGCCTCGCGGCGGCAGCGCATCGCGCGCGGTTCCGGCGTGCAGATCAGCGATATCAACGACCTGGTCAACCGGTTCTTCGAAGCGCGCAAGATGATGCAGCAGATGGCCGGCCAGTACGGCCTCGGCGGCGGCAGCGCGACGAAGAGCAAGAAGGGCAAGAAGGGCAAGAAGGGCAAGAAGGGCAAGAGCAAGGGCCCCACGCAGCCGAAGGGCGGACGCGGGATGCCCGGTGGTATGCCTGGTCTGCCCGGCGGCATGCCGGGGGGCGGTAAGCAGGACGCGCCCCAGCTCGAACAGGGCCTCAACGATCTGCCCGCCGGCTTCGACCCCTCCAAGCTCAACTTCGGAAAGAAGAAGTGACGGCGTTCCACCTCAGCGGGACGGTGCTGCCCGGCGGGGAGCACCACGACCTGTGGATCAGCGGCGGTGCGGTGCGCACCGAACCGGTTCCCGACGCGGAAACCGTCTTCCGCGGTGGCTACGTGCTGCCGGGGCTGGTGGATGCGCACTGCCACGTGGGCATCGGCCCGCACGGCCCGGTCGACCTCGTCGAGGCCGCCGAGCAGGCCGAGGCCGAACGGGACGCCGGGGTGCTGCTGCTGCGCGACTGCGGTGCGCCGATCGACACCCGCTCCCTCGACGCGCGGGAGGACCTGCCGCGGATCATCCGAGCCGGGCGGCACCTGTCCAAACCGAAGCGCTACATCCCTTCGCTGGCCGAGGAGCTCGAGGACGAGGCGCAACTGCCCGAACTCGTGGCCAAGCAGGCGCGTGCCGGGGACGGCTGGGTCAAGCTCGTCGGTGACTGGATCGAACGCACCGCGGGCGATCTCGCTCCGGTGTTCTCGGACGACGTGCTCGCCGACGCGATCGCCGCGGCCCACCGCGAAGGCGCCCGGGTGACCGCGCACGTCTTCGGCGAGGACGCGCTGCCCGGCCTGCTCGACGCCGGCATCGACTGCATCGAGCACGGCACCGGGCTCACCGACGACACGATCGAGCAGATGGCGCGCAACGGCACCGCGCTCGTGCCGACGCTCGTCAACGTGGAGAACTTCCCCGCGTTCGCCTCCGCGGCCACGAAGTACCCCGCCTACGCCGAGCACATGACGGCGCTGCACGAGCGCGCGCACACCACCGTGGCCGAGGCGATCGAGGCGGGCGTGCCCGTCTACGCGGGCACCGACGCCGGCGGCAACATCCGCCACGGCGAGCTCGTCGACGAGCTGCAGGCGCTGCACCGCGTCGGCATGTCCCGCGAACAGGCGCTCGGCGCGGCCTCCTGGGCCGCGCGCGACTGGCTCGGTGCCGCCGCCGGCGTTTCCGGCGGCGTGGCCGACCTGCTGTGCTACGACACCGATCCGCGCGAGGACCTCGCAGTGCTGCGCCATCCGCGACGCATCCTCCTGCGAGGGCGTGTGCTGCGTTGACGCGCACCCCGTGCGGGTCGGATGTGGTTCGTGGCGGACGCCGTGCCGTGCCGGGCGCGCGTTCGCGGTGGGTCGAGCGAGGGAGTAGTGCGAGTGGTGCGAGAGGGACAGCCCGCAGAGGAATCCGGCGACGACGCGCAGGACGGCGCGCAGGCACCGCAGTGGGCGACTCCGGATGCGGGCGGCCCCACCGGCACCCCCGCGGCCGGCTCGCAGAGCGGGGCCGCCGCGGCCACCGGTGATACCGGGGAGGCGGGCATCTGGAACCTGCCGGCGATGGGCGAGGCCGATGACGTGCGTGACCGCGGCCTGCATCGCTGGTACTGGCAGGCGCAGCTCGAAGCCGCCCGACGGGGTTCGCTGGCCTGGGGATTCGCCGCCTTCTTCCTCGGCTACGGCGGCTACTACCTGGCCGGGTTGGTCATTTCGCTCGTCCAGCAGACGCAGCCGAGCGGTTTCGACCCCGCCCAACCGCCGAACGCCGGGCCGGTCCTGCTGCTGGCCTTCGCGCCGAACGTGCTGCTCGGGCTGTTGCCCGCGCTGTTCTCCTGGCGCCGCGGCAACGGGCTGCGCTCCGACTTCGGCATCGTGCCGAAGTGGCGGGACGTGAAGGTCGGACTGGCCTGCGGCGGTATCGCCCTGCTCGGGTCCTGGCTGCTGACGATCGTGCTGATCAGCTTGAGCGGACCGCCTCCCGACACCGAGATGAGCCGGTTGATGGGCGGGGACCGCACGGTTTGGCTGTTCGTCTTCGCGCTGTTCGCCTTCCTCGGCGCCCCGCTGACCGAGGAACTGCTCATGCGCGGCGCCCTGTGGGGAGCGCTGGAGCACTACCGGATTCCGCGTTGGGTGATCCTCGTGCTCACGGCGCTCGTGTTCGCGCTGATCCACCAGGAGATGTGGCGCACCCCGGTGCTGCTCTTCGGCGGGCTGGCCATCGGGGCGGCCCGCATGATCACCGGCCGGGTGGGAGCGAGCATGGTCGCGCACGCGGCCAACAACTTCCTGCCCGCGCTGCTGCTGTTCGCCACGGCGGGATCCTGAACGGCGCCCTCCTGAACGGCACCGATCGGGTTCTCGCCCTGCCGCGGGTCGATCGTTAAGCTGGCAGGCCTTGCCGGCGCCGGTCGTACGGAGGAGCGCGGAACGCGTGAGCGCACACCCGGAGAAGCCCGCCAGCGACGGCGGTGCGGGTTCGGACGTTTCGGAGGGGACGGGCGGGGCCGCGCGCGAGCACCGCTGGGGGCTCGGTGCGTTCTTCCTCGCGCAGGCCGTGTTCTTGCTCGTCTCGGTGGTGCTGGCCGCGCTGCTGGCCAGCCCGGACGAGCTGGAGCTCGTGCTCATGCTGGTGCTGCCCACGCTCGTGGCCGGCGGGGTGGCGGTGCTCATCACCGTCGTGCGCGGCAACGGGCCGCGCGTGGACTTCGGGCTGCGGTGGCGCCGCTCCGACGTCGTGACGGGGTTGGCGATCGGCGGCGCGGGGCTGGTGACGACGACGATCGCGACCGGCCTGTGGACGCGGTACGGGCCGTCCGGCGGGACTTCCGCGGTCACCGGAGTGCTCGACGAGCTGCAGCTGCCGCCCGCGCTGGCCGTGGTCGTCTTCCTGTACGTCTGGCTGGTGGCACCGCTGTGCGAGGAGCTGCTCTACCGCGGGTTGCTCTGGGGCGCCATGGAGCGGTTGCGCTGGAGCCGGGCGAACGTGCTGGTGCTGACCACGGCGATCTTCGCGATCGGGCATCTCGAACCGGAACGCACCTGGCTGCTCGTGGTGATCGCGGTGCCCGTGGGCATCGCCCGCATGGTCACCGGGCGGCTGACCGCCAGCATCGTCGCGCACCAGGTGAGCAACTTCCTGCCCGCGCTGGGGCTGCTGCTGGTGTCGCTGGGGCTGCTGCCCGCCTGAGGACCGCGGGGAGGGGCACCTGGCGGAGGTGTCGGGGGCCGTCTGGCACAATGGGAAGTTGTTCGCCGCGAGCGGGTCCCTCTCACCGCCCGCGGTTGGTAGATCTACGAGCGTTCCATCCGTTTTCCCCACGCGGAGTGGCATGCTCGCCGACGCACGAACAAGAGCTGAGGAGCACCACCAGCCGTGGCTGTGAAGATCAAGCTTGCGCGGATCGGCAAGATCCGCGAACCGCACTACCGCATCGTGGTCGCCGACGCCCGCACCCGGCGGGACGGCCGTCCGATCGAGACGATCGGCCAGTACCACCCGAAGGAGAACCCGAGCCACATCGAGCTCAACTCCGAGCGGGCTCAGTACTGGCTGGGTGTCGGCGCGCAGCCGACCGAGCCGGTCCGCGGCATCATGCAGGTGACCGGCGACTGGCAGAAGTTCAAGGGGCTGCCGGGCGAGGAGGGCAAGCTCCAGACCAAGGAGGCCAAGACCTCGAAGCAGGAGCGCTTCGAGGCCGCGCTGGCCGCTGCCTACGAGGAGCCTGGCGTCGAGGCCGTCACGCCGAAGAAGAAGGGCGGCAAGAAGGAGGAGAAGGCCGAGTCCTCCGAGCCGGCCCAGTCCTCCGAGTCGGCCCAGGATGCGGAGTCCGCCGGCCGGGGCGAGGAAGGTCAGGAGTGACCACCACGGTCCTCGCGGACGCGCTGGAGCACTTGGTGCGGGGCATCGTCGACAACCCCGACGATGTCCGCGTCCAGGCGTCGACCCATCGCCGCGGTCGGACGCTCGAGGTGCACGTGCACCCCGATGACCTGGGCAAGGTCATCGGGCGGAACGGCCGGACCGCGACCTCCCTGCGCACCGTGATCTCCGGCGTCGGTGGTCGCGGTGTCCGGGTCGACGTGGTGGACACGGACCGGTGAGTTCCACTGGCGTCATGACTGGGCGCGATTCCCTCGAACTCGCCGTCGGCCGGATCGTCAAGGCGCACGGCATCCGCGGCGAGCTCGTGGTCGAGCCGCTGACGGACAGTCCCGAGCTGCGCTTCGTCCGGGGCGGCGCGCTCGAGGCGCGGCGTCGCGGCGGGACGACGCGAAACGTGACGGTGGCATCCGCCCGCCCGCACGGTGGGCGGATGCTCCTGTCGTTGCACGAGGTCCCCTCCCGCGACGAGGCCGAGCAGTGGCGGGGCGTGCTGCTGGTCGCGCACATCGACCCGGGCGAGACCGCTGACGGCCCGGAGGAGTTCCACGACCACCAGCTGGAGGGTCTGCGGGTGGACGGCCAGGCCGGCCAGCGGCTCGGTGCGATCCGCGAAATCGTGCACACGCCCGCCGGTGAGCTCCTCGCGGTGCGCACTCCGGAGGAAGCGGAGGTGCTCGTGCCCTTCGTCGCGGAGATCGTGCCCGAGGTGGACCTGGAGCGGGGGCGCGTCGTGGTCGCGCCGCCGGAGGGCCTGTTCGACGCGGAATGAGCCCGTGCTCCGGCGTGCGGCCATGAACCAGCTGTGCGGCGCGGCGCTCGCGAGACCGCACGGCACCGGCGAACGGCGGGATCCGACCATGCGCATCGACATCCTCACGATCTTCCCGGACTACCTCACACCCCTGCGGGAAGCGCTGCTCGGCAAGGCAATCGACGCGGGGCGCGTGCGGGTGGACGTGCACGACCTGCGTGCCTGGACCCACGACGTGCACCGTTCCGTCGATGACAGCCCGTACGGCGGCGGTCCGGGGATGGTGATGAAGCCGCAGGTCTGGGGCGAGGCGCTCGACGAGGTCTGCGCCCCGGACGAGCAGGGCGCGGTGCCGCGCCTGATCGTGCCCACCCCCGCGGGTCGGCCGTTCACGCAGGAGACGGCGACGCGCTGGGCGCAGGAGCCGTGGCTGGCCTTCGCCTGCGGCCGTTACGAGGGCATCGACGAGCGCGTGGTGCAGGACGCGGCGACGCGCATGCCCGTCGAGGAGGTCTCCCTCGGGGACTACGTGCTCGTCGGCGGCGAGGTCGGCGCGCTGGTGATGGTCGAGGCCGTGGCCCGGCTGCTGCCGGGAGTGCTGGGAAATCCCCGGTCGGCGGTGGAGGACTCGTTCTCCGGCGGGCTGCTGGAAGGGCCCAGCTACACGCGTCCCGAGGTGTGGCGCGGGCGGGCCGTCCCGGATGTGCTGCGTTCGGGCGATCACGCCGCGATCGCGCGGTGGCGGCGGGACCGCGCGTTGGAGCGGACCTATCACCGGCGGCCGGATCTGCTGGACCGGTTCGCCGCGGAGGACCTCGATGCGGCCGACCGGGCGCAGCTCGATGGACTGGCCGAGCCTGACCGGTCTGCGGGGGCCGACCGTTCGGCAGCGGAGCTCCGGGACGATCGCTCGCACCCCCCGCAGCAGGGGCAGTAGCGGGAAGGCCCCGGCCGCGGCGCGTCGGACTCCACCCCGAGGTGAGGTGCGGAATCCGCGCGTGGCACACTGGAAGGGTTGCTGCCGTCGGGAGCGGTTTCCGACGTGCTGAGCGCAAGTTCACCCCGTGTCAGACGGTTGCCCACCGTGCGGTTGGGTCACATGCGAGAACACGGGTGCCATCGACACGGATGAGGACGGACGACCGATGAATACCTTGGACGCATTGGACGCCAAGTCGCTGCGTTCCGATATCCCGGATTTCTGGCCCGGCGATACGCTGAAGGTCCACGTCCGCGTCATCGAGGGTTCGCGCGAACGGACTCAGGTTTTCCAGGGCGCTGTGATCCGTCGTCAAGGCGACGGCATTCGGGAGACCTTCACCGTCCGCAAGGTGTCCTTCGGTATCGGCGTGGAGCGGACGTTCCCGGTGCACACCCCGAACATCGCCAAGATCGAGGTCGCGACCCGCGGCGACGTGCGGCGCGCGAAGCTGTACTACCTGCGCGACCGGCGCGGTAAGGCGGCGAAGATCAAGGAGAAGCAGTTCGCGAAGTCCTGACCGCCGGCCGGCTCAGCTGCTGCCGAACGACCCGGGTGCACGCACCCGGGTCGTGGTGTGTCGGGGGGCGGTGCATCGGGTGGCAACCACTTTCGAGTGATCACGATGCGAACGCTTCGCGAGTTTCGTCCGAATCGCTGCCAGCGGAGGAGTGAATGCGCACGTCATCCGGGATGTGCGTGCTCGGTCGCGGCGGGAATCGGCCCGGGGGAGCTCGTTCGCGGTCCCGTCCGGTCCAGTAGCCTGGCCCGGTGGCCGATGTGATGCGCTCCGGTGGACCGACCGGTCCCGAGGAACCCGCCGAGTCCGACGAGCAGGGCTCGCAGCGAGAAGATCCCGCGCGTGACCGGTCGAGCCGGAAGAGGCGGAAGAAAGCCAAGAAGGGCTCGTTCTGGCGCGAGCTGCCGATCCTCATCGGTACCGCCCTGGTGTTGACGGTGCTCATCCAGGTGTTCCTGGCGCGGGTCTACCTGATCCCGTCGCAGTCCATGGAAGAGACGTTGCACGGTTGCCCCGGGTGCAACAACGACAGGGTGCTCGTGGACAAGGTCACCTACCGGTTCAGCTCCCCGGAGCCGGGTGACGTGGTCGTCTTCCGCGGTCCGCAGCCCTGGGTCCAGGGCGAGGTCAGCAGTTCGGAACCGACGAACCCGGTGGTGGGCGCCGTCCGCTACCTCGGGTCGCTGATCGGGTTCGGCTCGCCCAGCGAGAAGGACTTCGTCAAGCGCGTCATCGCCACCGAAGGGCAGACCGTCGAGTGCTGCGACCCGCAGAACCGGGTGGTGGTCGACGGCGAGCCGCTCCACGAGCCCTACATCCACTGGCAGGGTGAACCGCAGCAGCGGTCGTTCGAACCGGTGACGGTTCCGCCCGGGCACCTCTGGGTGATGGGGGACAACCGCAACAACTCGGCCGACTCGCGACTGCAGGGCGGCGGCGGTGTGAACGGCGCCGTGCCGGTGGACAACGTCATCGGCAAGGCGCAGGTCATCGTGCTGCCACCGACCCGCTGGCAGGGTGTGCCCGAGCCGAATCCGCAGGAGCAGTCCTCCCAGGCTCTGAGCGCACCGGCCTGGCAGCGGGGTGTCCCGCCGGCCGTGGGAGTCGCTGCGGCGTTCCCGACCGTGTGGGCGGGTCGTAGGCTTGGTGGCGTGGTGACGCGCGGAGTGACCGCGGAAGCGAGAGCGGCACGGGAGCGGGAGCGGTACTGACGTTGGCGAGGGTGGCTTCGACGGCGGACCGCAAGCCGGGAGCGTGGCCACCGCGTGCGGTGATCCGTCGTGACAGCGGAACGTGGGCGCTGCAGAGCGCGCTGGACCGGACCGGACTCGGCCCCGTCGCGGGTGTCGACGAAGCCGGTCGCGGGGCGTGCGCGGGGCCGCTCGTCGTGGCGGCGTGCATGCTGCGACCCGGTGACGCGCGGCGGTTCGACGGTCTGACCGATTCCAAGGTGCTCAGCCCAGAGGAACGGGAACGGCTGCACGATCGCATCACCGAGCGGGCGCGGAGTCTTGCGACCGTGGTCGTATCGGCCGAGGAGGTCGACGCGCGCGGTATCCACGCGTGCAACCTCGAAGGGATGCGCCGCGCGGTCGCCCGGTTGTCCGTGGACCCCGGCTACGTGCTCACGGACGGTTTCCGTGTGCAGGGGTTGCCCTCGCCGAGCGTGGCCGTGGTCAAGGGGGATCTCGTGGCCGCGTGCGTGGCCGCGGCGTCGGTGCTGGCGAAGGTGGCGCGCGACCGGATCATGGCGGAGCTGGACCGGGAACGTCCCGGGTACGGTTTCGCGGAGCACAAGGGCTACACCACCCCGGCGCACACTGCCCGGCTGGTCGAGCTCGGTCCGTGCGCCCACCACCGGTGGTCGTACGCGAACGTGGTGGACGCGGCTCGGCGGACCGGTGTCCGCTGTCCGCGTCACGTGTTGGGAAAACCCGGTTTGCTCGATGCTTCCACGGGTAGCGTGGAGGAATGATGGCAAGTCGTCCGATCGGTAACGGGGAAGGGCCCGCAGAGCGATGAGCGCCGAGGATCTCGAGAAGTACGAAACCGAGATGGAGCTGCAACTCTACAAGGAGTACCGCGACATCGTCGGGCAGTTCACCTACGTCGTCGAGACCGAGCGGCGCTTCTACCTCGCGAACGCGGTGGATGTGCAGGTGCGCAACTCCGATTCGGAGGTGTACTTCGAGGTCGCCATGTCGGACGCGTGGGTGTGGGACATGTATCGCCCCGCTCGTTTCGTCAAGAACGTTCGCGTGATCACGTTCAAGGACGTCAACGTCGAGGAGCTGGACAAGCCCGATCTGCGGCTGCCCGAGGGCGGCCCGTTCGGCGGGTGACGTCCCTCCGACCGTTGCGATCAGCGCTTGCGGCGTTCGAGCGGGTTCGAGCGGGTTCGATGTTCGAAGGATCGCGCCGCGGTGGCGCCCCTGGGGGAGCCGCCGCGGCGCGGTCGTGCGTGCGTCGACCGGGCCCGCTGGCTGCTGAGCACGCCTCCTGCCGCGACCGCGTGAGTTCCCGCGTGTACGTGAGAGAGTCCGCGGTTTGGCTGGCATTGTGAATCGGGTGGGAGAACCTCAGGCGCTTCCCAGCTGCCCCCGGCCACCCGCCCCGAACAGCGGAAATGGAGCACCCTCGGAGCTGTCCTCGCGAGGCAACGCCTGAGAACCCCCGGCGGCTCGGCCTGCCTGCGCGGAAGGGAAGCGGCTCCGCCGCTTACCTGACGAACCGGTGCGGCCAAGCAAACGGCCGCCAATCTGCGCGTCCAGTAAGCGCAGTGAAATGCCGTTGCCCGGACTTCTCCGAGGTGATGGCCTTCTCCAGCGTGGCGGACTTATCCGGCGTGATGGCCTTCTCCGGCGTGTCGGCGAGTATCGCCAAATAGTGGTTCACGGAAGAGTGAGAGAACTCCGATAAAAAGCCGAGTTGTCCCCAGGGGTGCGAGTTGTCCACAGATTGATCGGACGTCGTGGTGCGACCCTTCTCCTCCCGGCACAGTGGAACCACGACGATCACCGATCCGGGAGGGACGCACCGTGGTCAGCGCTTTTACCGGCAACCTGTCCGATGACGACACACGCGACCGGCGCCACGAACTCGGCGCGGAAGGGGAACGCGTCGCCGCGCACACGCTGGAGCGGCAGGGTCTGACGATCCTGGAGCGGAACTGGCACTGCCGCTACGGCGAACTGGACATCATCGCCAGTACCGGCGATGCCGTGGTGTTCTGCGAGGTGCGCACGCGCTCCTGCGCAGACTACGGGACACCCGAGGAGAGCGTTCGAGCGGACAAGATCCGCCGCGTGCGCGCGTTGGCCCGCCGCTGGCTGCACGAGCGAGGACTCACCGGATGCTGCGTGCGGTTCGACGTGCTCGCCGTGCTGTGGCCGCCAGGCCGGGCTCCGCACGTGAAACATTTCCAAGGGGTGTTCTGAATGCTGCGGAAAACCTGGTCGGTAGCTCTGTTCGGGGTCGACGGCGTGCTCGTGGAAATCGAAGCCGACGTCCGTTCCGGCGGGCTTCCGTCCGTGCAATTGCTGGGGCTTCCGGATTCCGCGCTGCAGGAGTCGAAGAATCGGGTGCGGGCGGCGGTGCACAACTGCGGGGAGAAGTGGCCGGACAGTTGTGTGACGCTCGCGTTGTCGCCCGCCGCATTGCCGAAAACCGGGACTTCGTACGACCTGGCACTGGCCTGTGCGGTCCTCGCCGCAGCCGAACGCGTGCCGGCGCACCGCTTGTCGGGCACCCTGTTGTTCGGTGAGCTCGCCCTGGACGGGCGGCTGCGGTCCGGGCCCGGGCTGTTGCCCGCGCTGCTCGCGGCGCGGCGGGGAGGGATGACCCGCGCCGTCGTGCCTGTTTCCGGCCTCGCCGAAGCACGCCTCGTCGACGACGTGGAAGTGCTCGGCGCGAGGAGTCTCGACGAGGTCTTGGCGTGGTTGCGTGAACTCGGCGAACTGGAGCGCGAACCCGAGGATTGCGAACCCGATGCGGGCCAGGCGGCTCCGGAACTCTCCGATGTCGTGGGGCAGCCGGAGGCCCGGTGGGCGCTCGAGGTCGCCGCTGCCGGCGGGCACCACCTGCTCATGGTCGGGCCGCCGGGCACCGGCAAGACCATGCTGGCGCGGCGCCTGTGCGGACTGCTGCCCGAGTTGACCTGGCAGGAAGCACTCGAAGTGACCGCGGTGCGCTCCGCGGCGGGTGATCTGATGGACGGTCTCGACGGGGCCGAGCGACACGTCAGCCGCACGCCGCCGTTCACCGCACCGCACTCCTCCCTGACCGTCCCGGCGTTGATCGGCGGCGGTACGGGGTGGGCCCGTCCGGGCGCGGTCAGCCGCTCCCACCGAGGGGTGCTGATGCTCGACGAAGCCTGCGAACTCGGGGTGAAGCGGCTGGAAGCACTGCGCACAGCGATGGAGGAAGGGGAGGTTCGGCTCGCGCGCGGAGACGGCACCGTTCGGTATCCGGCGCGGTTCCAGCTCGTGCTCGCGACGAACCCATGCCCGTGCGCACCCGTTCGCGATGTCGACTGCCAGTGCCCACCGCAGGCGCGCCGGCGCTATCTCGGCAAGCTCTCCGGGCCGTTGCTGGACCGAGTGGACCTGCGGGTGTCGATGCGTCCGGTGACGGCGATGGCGCGGACGGTCGACACCGATCCCGAATCCACCGAGGTCGTGCGGGAGCGCGTGGCGCGGGCGCGCGGTGCCGCGCGGGAGCGCTGGGCCGCTTACGGGTGGCGTTGCAACACGGAAGTGCCGGGGCCGGCGCTGCGGCGGGAGTTCGCCTTGCCCGCCGGGGCGACCGCTCCGCTGGACCGCGGGTTGGAGACGGGCGCGCTGACCGCGCGGGGCGCGGACAGGTGCCTGCGCTTGGCCTGGACGTTGGCGGATCTCGAAGGTTGCGAGCGTCCCGCGGCCGAGCACGTCTCCGCCGCCCTCGACTTCAGGGAGCGGAAGGGGCCGTGATGAGCGGGCGGTGTGGGACCGGCCAGGTTTCCCCGCTCGGCAGCGGTACCTCGCGGCTGGAGGGGTGGTGCGTGGCGCGGGCCGGGTGGGCGACGAGCTCCGGGTGGATGACGCGGCCCGGACGACGAGCTCCGGGTGGATGACGCGGCCCGGACGACGAGCTCCGGGTGGACGGGACGAGTAGGGGGAAACGATGAGCATGCGCGACGAGCGGATGCGCCGGGCCCGGGCGTACCTGGCCGCTGCTGCCGAACCGCCGGCTGCCGCGTTGGCCGCGTTCGTGGCCGAGTGCGGTCCGGTGCGGGCGGTGGAGCTGATCGAGCAGGGGCGCGAGCCGGAGGAGGTCGGTGCGGACCTCACCGCCCGGCAGGTCTCGGCCGACGAGATCTTCGCGGCGACCGAGCAGGCGGGCGCCCGCCTGCTCGTGCCGGAGGACCCCGAGTGGCCGGAGGAATCGTTCGCCGTGCTGGCCCGCGCCCGCGCGGTGGGGGTGGCCAGCGAGTCCGAGCCGCTCGCGCTGTGGGCTCGTGGGCGGGCAGCAGCGAATGTGCTGCTGGAGCGCGCGGTCGCGGTGGTGGGGGCACGCGCTGCGTCGGGATATGGCGAACATGTCGCCGCCGAACTCGCGCACGGTGTGGCGCGTGCCGGTTGGACCGTGGTGTCCGGTGCCGCTTACGGCATCGACGGCGCAGCGCACCGGGGAGCGTTGAGCGCCGACCGGCGGACCGTGGCGTTTCTGGCCTGCGGCATCGACCGGGACTACCCGGCCGGACACGGCCGCCTGTTGCAGGTGATCGCTGAGCAGGGTGTCGTGCTCAGCGAATACCCACCGGGAACGGAACCGCGCAAGCACCGGTTCCTCGTGCGCAACCGGCTCATCGCGGCGGCAGGCCAGGTCGCGGCCGTCGTCGAGGCCGGGGCCCGCAGCGGTGCGATGAACACGGCGAATCATGCGGACACGCTGGGTCGTCCCGTCATGGCCGTGCCCGGTCCGGTGACCGCGAAGAACTCGGTCGGCTGTCACGACCTGCTGCGCAGCGGCCGGGCCGTGCTGGCTACCGGACCGGGCGACCTGTTGGAGCTGTTGGAACCGCTCGGCGCGGTTCCCGGGCCGGACTCCGAAACGCCCGCGGGACGGGAGGAGACCGCGGGACAACCGGCGGGACCGAGGCGGAACCTGCTGCCGGCGCAGGCGCGGGACGTGCTCGACGCGCTCGAAGCCGGGATGACCGCCGCGGAGGAGGTCGCACGGCATTCGGCCGTGCCGTTGCGCACCGTGCGGGCTCTGCTGCCGGATCTGGAACTCGCCGGGTTCGTCCAGCGCGCCGATTGGGGGTGGTGCCTGGCGGGTTCCGCAGCCGAGCACGGCGACACGGACGCGCCGATCCGCGGTGCTTGACGCGGTCCCGGCAAGTCGCGAGCGTCGACCGCATGGTCCACAGGCGTTCCCGATCCACTCGCCCGAACCTCCGCGCTGCACGTGCGGAGCTGCCGGAGACACTGGGTGGTGCCGTGGACCGGTTCGAACGGCACCTGTCCGCGGAACGGGGGTTGTCCGGGCACACCGTACGGGCCTATCTCGGCGATGTCGTCTCGCTGCTGTCATACCTGTGCGACCGGCACGGTCCCGGGGCGCAGCTGGCGGCGCTGGATCTCGACGCGCTGCGCGGATGGTTGGCCCTGCAGCACGAGGAGACCACCGCGCGTTCGAGCGTGGCGCGACGGGCCGCCTCCGCGCGCACCTTCACCGCGTGGGCGCACCGGGCCGGGATGCTGCCCGCGGACCCCGGGCCGCGGCTGTCGGCACCGCGGGAGCGGCGCACGTTGCCGAGCGTTTCCCGCGCGGACCAGGCGGGCGAGGTCATGCGCACGGCCGCACTGGGCGCCGAACAGGGTGATCCGGCCGCGGTGCGCGATCACGCGCTGCTGGAACTGCTGTACGCCACCGGTGTGCGGGTGTCGGAACTGTGCGGTCTCGACGTGGACGACGTCGACCGCGACCGCAGCGTGGTGCGCGTGCGGGGCAAGGGCGGTCGTGAACGGTACGTCCCGTTCGGGCAGCCCGCCGCACGGGCGGTGCAGCGTTGGCTCGCCGAGGGGCGCCCGGGGCTCGTGCGCAGCGGCTCCGGTGCCGCGTTGTTCCTCGGCGTGCGCGGCGGCCGGCTCGATGCCCGCGTGGTGCGGCGGGTCGTCCGCGCGGCGTTCGACGCAGTCGATGGAGCTCCTGAGCTGGGACCGCATGGTGTGCGGCACTCGACGGCGACCCACGTGCTGGAGGGCGGTGCGGACCTCCGTAGCGTTCAGGAGTTGCTTGGTCACGCTACGCTCGCTACGACCCAGCTTTATACGCATGTGACCGTCGAACGGCTGAAGGCGATTCATGAGCGAACCCACCCCCGTTCCTGACAGTGCCGGGGGCGGCGCCGATCCGAGGCCCGCGCGGCCGGGTCCGGCGCGTGCGACGTCCCGCGGTGTGGACGGCCACTCGGGCCGGCAGCGCGTCGTCTCCCCGCGCGGCGGCGACGGGGTGCGGGCGGATGCGGTGGACGGTGGTTCCGCCGGCAGATCGGGTGGGCGTGCGGTCGGTGCGGAGCGCGCGGTTGACGGTGCTGATCGCCGAGGTGCTGCCGTGCGCACCGAGGAGGGCGCTGAGAAGGCGGCGGCCGCGTGGTTCGACCCCGCCTCCGAAATCGCGGATGCGGGAGGGATCGGTCGCGAGCGCTCGACGGGAGCGTTGGGTGGCGTCGATGCGGACGGGGCGCATTCCGACATCTTCGCGGTGCGGAGCCCGGGCCATGGCGGTGCGGAGCACGTGGCCGCGCACGACGATGTGGAAGCCGGGATCGTGGCCCTGTGGCGGGCGTTCGGCGAGCGGCGTGACCAGCGCCTGCGGGATCGGCTCGTGCTGCACTACGCGCCGCTGGTGAAGTACGTGGCGGGTCGTGTCGGCACCGGCCTGCCGGCGCACGTGGAAGTCTCCGACCTGGTGCAGTCGGGCATTTTCGGGCTGGTCGACGCGATCGAGAAGTTCGAGCCGGAACGCGGGCTGAAGTTCGAGACCTACGCCATGCAGCGCATTCGCGGGGCGATCCTGGACGACCTGCGCGCGCTGGACTGGGTGCCGCGCTCGGTGCGCAGCCGTGCCCGCGATGTGGAGCGAGCGTTGGAACGCCTGGAAGCGCGTCTGCAGCGCACGGCCACGGACGCGGAGCTTGCCGAGGAAGTCGGACTCGACGTCGCGGAGCTGCGCGAGCTGTTCGCGCAACTGCAGATGACCAGCGTGGTGGCTCTGGACGACCTGATCGGCGGTGGTGGCGCCGGCCAGATGTCTCTGGCGGAGACGCTGCGCGACGAGCGCGCGGAAGACCCGGTGAACGCTCTGCTGCACCGGGACAGCCGGAGGCAGTTGGCCGAGGCCGTCAAGCGGTTGAGCGAACGCGACAGGGTCGTGGTGACGCTGTACTACTTCGAGAACCTCACGCTGGCGGAGATCGGCAAGGTTCTCGGCGTGACCGAATCGAGGGTGTGCCAGCTGCACACGCGCGCCGTGCTGCGCCTGCGCGGCAAGTTGGCCGAGCAGAACTGAGGTGCCCGCCCGGGCGGTGACGTCGGTGCGGGCACGGTCCCGATCGGTCAATTCTCGTTCGCGTCCCAGGGCAGCAGTCTGATCGTGACGTGGTGCACCAATCGCATCGGGTCGAGGTAGGTCTCCCCGCGGCGCACGCCCCAGTGCAGGCACGCCCGTTCGGTCTGGGGAAGGGGTGCGTGGGCTGCCGCGGTGGGCGCGGGTGGGCAGTCGGGGTGCCCCGGTGCCAGCCTGCCGATCCGTTCCCCGCGTGCGACGGGCTCGCCCGCGGCAACTTCCGGCACGAGGGGTTCGTAGGTGCTGCGCAGTCCACCGGCGTGTTCGAGGGAGACGATCCCGCGGTCGGCGACGGGCCCGGCGAAGGCGACGTGCCCGTCGGCGGCGGCGAGGACGGGCTGTCCCGTCGTTCCGGCGAGGTCGACGCCCCGGTGGCCGGGGCCGTACTCGGTGGTCGGCGGGTCGAACGGACGTGCGGGTCGGGGCGGCTGCAGTGGCCAGTCGAAGGCGGTGCTGTGCCGCTCGGCCGAGGTCCGGTGCGGCGCGGGTGGGGGCGCTGCCGTTTTCCCCGCGGCTCCGACTTCCTCCGCGGTTCCGACTTCCCCCGGGGGTCCGGTGCCGGCCCGCGCAGGCTCGGGCGGCGGGACCACCGCCAGCGGCAGCAGGGTGCTGAGCAGCAGGCCCAGGACGCGGATCCGCTGCGGCGGGTGTGAGCCGGTGTGTTGCATCCCTTCAGCGTGCGTGCGAGGGCGCGGCGACGATACTGACCAGTGCTCTGGTTGTGGACAGGTGGCGCCGTTGTGGACAACTCGGGTCCGCGATCGGGTGTCCGCCGCTTGTCCAGTACACTCGGGGCGCGGCCGCCTGTGTCCGGTGTCCGCGGTACCGAACCGCACTAGCTGTGTCCCGCACCTTCCCGCTGCTTCGCACGAGGTGGGGTGGGCCTTCGCGGGCCGGTGCCGCCGCCGTGGCGCAAGGCGAGCTGACTTCGCGTGCTCCGCGCGGTCCCGAGTCGACCGCGGTGACGAGTGCTGCGTTCCGCCCGCAGGTCCCGGATCGCCCCGGTCTGCGCTGCGGATCGGGCCTTCGCGCCGCGGAGGTGCTCAAGGGGCTGTCGGATCCCCGCGGTCCCGTGCGCGCACGGGCGGGGTCCGAGGAGCACCAGGGCGGTGACCAGGTTTCACCGCGGCAACCGGAAACCCGCGCGCTCCGGCGCGCCCGATCGACGAGGTGCGAATCAGGCTATGGCCGTCGTCACCATGAAGCAGCTGCTCGACAGCGGCGTGCATTTCGGACACCAGACTCGGCGCTGGAACCCGAAGATGAAGCGCTACATCTTCACCGAGCGCAACGGGATCTACATCATCGATCTGCGGCAGACCCTGTCGTACATCGACACCGCGTACGACTTCGTCAAGCAGACGGTCGCGCACGGCGGGACGATCCTGTTCATCGGTACGAAGAAGCAGGCGCAGGAAGCGATCGCCGAGCAGGCCCAGCGGGTCGGGATGCCGTTCGTGAACCAGCGTTGGCTGGGCGGCATGCTGACGAACTTCCAGACCGTGCACCGCCGGCTCCAGCGGCTCAAGGAGCTGGAGACCATGGAGCAGACCAGCGGTTTCGAGGGTCGCACCAAGAAGGAAATCCTGATGCTGACCCGCGAGAAGGAGAAGCTGGAGCGCACGCTCGGCGGTATCCGGGACATGGCCAAGGTCCCGAGTGCGGTGTGGATCGTCGACACCAAGAAGGAGCACATCGCCGTCAGCGAGGCCCGCAAGCTGGGCATCCCGGTGGTGGCCATCCTCGACACCAACTGCGACCCGGACGAGGTCGACTACCCGATCCCGGGCAACGATGACGCGATCCGTTCCGCCGCCATGCTGACCCGCGTGGTCTCCGACGGTGTGGCCGACGGCCTCATGGCGCGGAGCAGCCGGGAGAACGGCGCGGCCGCGGAGAGCTCCGAGGAGAGCAGCGAGCCGCTGGCCGAGTGGGAGAAGGAACTGCTGGAGAGCGGCCAGGCGGAGGGCGCCTCCGCCGAGGCGTCGGCCGAGCAGGCCGGCGAGCAGCAGGCTGCGCAGTCCTGACGCACGCTGATCGGTCGTCGCGCCCGCGCCTGCGGGCGCGACGACTCACATGTCCGGGCGCACGACGGCGCCCGTGATCTTTTTCCCTTCGCTACACATTCCGGAAAAGGACGGACACACGCACGATGGCGAACTACAGCGCGGCCGACGTCAAGCGCCTTCGGGACATGACCGGCTCCGGCATGATGGACTGCAAGAAGGCGCTGGAGGAGAACGACGGCGACTTCGACAAGGCTGTTGAGCACCTGCGCATCAAGGGCGCCAAGGACGTGGGCAAGCGCGCGGAGCGCTCCACGGCCGAGGGTCTCGTGGCGGCCGACGGCGGTGTGATAATCGAGCTGAACTGCGAGACCGACTTCGTCGCGAAGAACGACGAGTTCGTCGCTCTGGCCGATCGGATCGTCGCCGCCGTGAAGGAGGCCGGGGCCACCGACCTCGAGTCGACGAAGGCGCTGCAGGTGGACGGCAAGAGCGTGGACCAGGCCGTGCAGGACCTGGCCGCGAAGATCGGTGAGAAGCTGGAGCTGCGGCGCGTGGAGAACCTGGACGGCCAGGTGGCCACCTACCTGCACCGCCGCGCTTCCGGTCTGCCTCCGGCCGTCGGTGTGCTGGTGCAGTACACCGGCTCGGACGAGGAGGCCGCGCGCGGTGCGGCCATGCAGATCGCGGCGCTCAAGCCGAAGTACCTCGACCGCGATCAGGTGCCCGCGGACACCGTGGAGAACGAGCGGCGGATCGCCGAGGAGACCGCCAAGTCCGAGGGCAAGCCGGAGCAGGCCCTGCCGAAGATCATCGAAGGCCGGCTGAACGGCTTCTACAAGGACCAGGTGCTGCTGGAGCAGCCGGCGGTGCAGGACAACAAGAAGTCCGTCAAGGGCCTGCTGGACGAGGCCGGGGTGAGCGTCACCCGTTTCGTCCGCTTCGAGGTCGGCCAGGACTGAGCGGCTTCGAGCCGGCGGTGGCCGGTTCGTTCCCGGTCCTGCGGGCTCGCGGCGCGGCTTCCCGCTGCGGATCGGGTGGCGGGAAGCCCGCGTTGGCATGGTGCGTTCGGCGCCCCGCCTTGTGCGCCAAGGCGGGGCGCTTTCGCGGGTCGCCCGGCGTCACCGACGGGGCGCCGCTGCCGGCGACGAGGGCGCCACCGCCCAGAGGTCACCGGCGAGCTCGCCACCGGCGCGGGAACTGTCGGCGGAGGTGCTGGGCACGGGCCGACCGGGACGGGCTGCTCGTCGGCGAGCAGCGGCTGTCAGCTGATCACCGCAAGGAGGATGCCAAGTGAGCGACGAGGAACCGGCCCACCGCGGCTACGGCCGGGTTCTGCTGAAGCTGGGCGGCGAGATGTTCGGCGGCGGCGACGTGGGGATCGACCCCGACGTCGTCGGTGCGGTCGCTCGCCAGATCGCCGAGGTCGTCGGAGACGGGGTCGAGGTGGCCATCGTCATCGGCGGGGGGAACTTCTTCCGCGGTGCGGAGTTGCAGCAGCGGGGCATGGAGCGCGCCCGCGGCGACTACATGGCCATGCTGGGCACGGTGATGAACTGCCTGTCGCTGCAGGACTTCCTCGAGCGGGAGCACGCGATCGACACGCGCGTGATGACGGCCATCGAGATGGGCCAGGTGGCCGAGCCGTACATCCCGCGCCGCGCCATGCGGCACATGGAGAAGGGCCGCGTGGTCATCTTCGGCGCGGGCACGGGAATGCCGTACTTCTCCACCGACACCACCGCCGCTCAGCGCGCGCTGGAGATCGGCTGCGAGGTGGTGCTCATGGCCAAGGGCGTGGACGGGGTGTACTCGGCGGATCCGCGCACCACGCCGGACGCGGCGCTGTTCGAGACCATCACCCACCGCGAGGTCATCGAGCAGGGCTTGAAGGTGGCGGATTCGACGGCGTTCAGCCTCTGCATGGACAACCACCTGCCGATCCTGGTGTTCAACCTGCTGCAGGAAGGCAACATCGCCCGAGCGGTGGGCGGTGAGAAAATTGGCACGTTGGTGCGGACCCCGGCGGCACCGTCTGCCTAGGTCAGCTGCGATCCTGAGTGGGTAGGACCGATATTCGTGGTCGCTCGGTGCAGCGGGCGGCAGCTGCCATGTCCACCGGTGGCCGTACTCGAAGGAGCAGCCGTGATCGACGAAGCTCTTCTCGAAGGCGAGGAGAAGATGCAAAAGGCGGTGACGGTGGCCAAGGAAGACTTGGCGACCGTTCGCACCGGCCGTGCCAATCCCGCGATGTTCTCGGGGATCGTGGTCGACTACTACGGTTCCCCCACTCCGCTGAACCAGCTGGCCAGCATCAGCGTGCCGGAGGCGCAGCTGGTGGTGGTCAAGCCGTACGACCAGAGCCAGCTCAAGGCGATGGAAACGGCGATCCGGAACTCGGACCTCGGCGTGAACCCGTCCAACGACGGTAAGCTCATCCGCGTCGCGATCCCGCAGATGACCGAGGAGCGGCGCAAGGAGATGGTCAAGCTCGCTCGGCAGAAGGGCGAGGACGCGCGCATCAGCGTGCGGAGCGTCCGCCGCAAGGTCAAGGACGAGATCGACAAGGCGGTCAAGGACAGCCAGGTCAGCGAGGACGACGGTGCGCGCGGGGAGAAGGAGCTGGAGAACCTCACCCAGCGCTACGTCGGAACGATCGACGACCTGGTCAAGCACAAGGAATCCGAGCTCCTCGAGGTCTGAGTGGTGACGACCGGCCAACGCGAAGGTGAGTCCGGAATGTCCAGTTCACCGCTGGGCTCGTCTTCGCATTCGGAACGGGCCGGTCGTGATCTTCCCGCGGCGATCGCCGTCGGCGTCCTGCTGGGCGCTGGCATCATCGCCGCGCTGCTGACCGTGCGCGTCCTGTTCGTGGTGATCGTGGCCGTGGCCGTGGCGATCTCCACGGTGGAATTCGCGGGCGCGTTGCGCCGCGGTGCGGACGTGCGGGTGAGTCGGCTGCCGGTCCTGCTCGGCGGCCAGGCGATGCTCTGGTCCGCCTGGTTCCTGGGGCTGCGCGGCGCGCTGCTGTGCTTCGTGATCACCGTGCTGGCGTGCTTGACGTGGCGGTTCTGGGCCGGTGCGGAGAACTACATGCGCGACGTGTCCGCCTCCGTGCTGACCGCCGCCTACCTGCCGCTGTTCGCGTCGTTCGCCGCGCTGCTGGTGCGGCCGGAGGACGGGGCGTTCCGGGTGCTGTGCTTCATGATCGGTGTGGTGGCCTCGGACACCGGCGGCTATGCGGCCGGCGCGTGGTTGGGCCAGCACCCGATGGCCCCGCGGGTGAGCCCGAAGAAGTCCTGGGAGGGGTTCGCGGGATCGTTGGCGGTCGGGCTGCTGGCCGGGGCGCTGTCCGTGACCTTCCTGCTCGGCGGCCAGTGGTGGGAAGGCATGCTCTTCGGCGCTGCGCTGGTGCTCAGCGCCACGATCGGCGACCTGGTGGAGTCGCTGATGAAGCGCGATCTCGGCATCAAGGACATGGGCACCCTGCTGCCGGGGCACGGGGGCCTGATGGACCGGATGGATTCGCTGCTGCCCTCGGCCGCCGTGGCCTGGATGATGCTGTACTGGCTCGTGGCGTGACGACTGGCACCGCTCGCACACCCGAGCGGGTGAGGCGTCGAGCATGGCGCATCCCGGCGCGGGCCGGTCGGACCGGTGTGCACCCCGGCCGGTGCGGAATTCCCCGCTGCCGCGCTCTTGAACACCGCGCTCTTGAACACCGCGCGAGTTCGTGATCAACTGCCAGGTCCGGGACGTAGTGGGGGTGAGGGCATGGCTCCGCGCGCAGCACAGCCGGTCACTGCGGGACTGCACCGGCTCGCCGAGCTCGATCGTCGCGAGCGTGCCCGCATCGTGCGTCACCTGTGCGAGTACTACCCGGCGTTCCGCTCGCTGCTGCGCACGGTCACGGTTGCGCGCGGTGTGGTGTTCGCTTCCAGCGTGGTGGTGCTGCTGGCCGTGCTGCTGCTCGCCGACGGGGCGGCGCTGTGGGTCGTCATCGCCCTGGTGCTGCTCGGGCTCGCCGGTTTCGCCGCGGCCACCGTGGTGTTGACCAACAACCGGTTCGACCTGCTGCTGGCGGTGCTCGGCGCGCACCGCACGGATGAGCTGCACCGGCACCTGCTCGCCGAGCAGATCTACGGCGCCGATCCCGCGACCGCCGATCCCGCGACCGCCGAGGCGGAGCGCAGCGAGGACGCCGCTTGACCGGGCCGCTTGACCGGCTCGCCTACCCCGGCCGCGGGGCGGGCTCTGTCGCGCGCCGTCCGCACCGGTGCGCTTCGATGAGCAGCGCTCACCGGTGCACGTCGATGAGCAGCGCCGAGGCGATCTCGGTGCCGAGGAAGACCGTCTCGGCCGCGTCGGCATCTCCGACGCGCACCACGAGCGGACCGCCGAACGGCTGGCGTTCCACGAGTTCGATGCGCGTGCCCAGTGTCAGGCCGTTGTCCGTCAGGTACCGCAGCAGTTCCGGATCGGTGTCCCACACGCGCGCCACCGTGCCCACGGTTCCGGGGGAGATCTGGTCGAGCAGCTGGCTCGGCGGGGTGTGCACCGTGCCGTCGGCCGCGGGGATCGGATCGCCGTGCGGATCGTGCGTGGGATTGCCCAGCTTCGCCGCGAGGTGGTCGACGAGGTTGTCCGACACGGCGTGTTCGAGGGTGTCGGCCTCGTCGTGCACCTCGTCCCAGGTGTAGCCGAGCTCTTCGACGAGGAACGTCTCGATGAGGCGGTGGCGCCGGAGCACGTCGTGGGCGAGTTCGCGGCCCTGCTCGGTGAGCTCGATGCTGCGGTACCGGACGTGGGTGACGAGACCGAGCTGGGCGAGTTTGTTGAGCATCCCCGAGATCGACGAGGGGCTCAGCCCCAGTCGTTGTGCCACGGTCGTGTTCGTGATCGCGGCGCCGCGTTCACCGAGCCCGTGGATGGTGCGGAGGTAGTCCTCCACGGACGGCGAGGGGCGTGCGGTAGTGCTCATGCTTTCACGATACGGGCGGTGCGGCGGGAGTTGGCGAGCGGTCGTGACGAATCCTGCGGCGCAGCAGCCGGGGGACGAGCCCGTGCCGCGGGGCGCCGAGGTAGGCCGCGGTGAACAGGGCGGCCTGGCACAGCACGATCATCCCGCCCGTCGAGGCGTCCACGTGGAAGCTCAGGTACGCGCCGAGCACGGAGCTGAGCACCGACACCCCGGAAGCGGTGGCGAGCATGGCGGGGAAGCGGTGGTGCAGCAGGAACGCCGTGGCACCGGGCGTGATGAGCATCGCGGTGACGAGGATGACGCCGACCGCTTGCAGCGCGACCACCACGGTCAGCGCCAGCATGGTCAGCAGCAGCGCGCCGATGCGCCGCGGGTTGAGGCCGAGCGCGTGCGCGTGGGTCGGGTCGAACGCGTACAGCGTCAGGTCGCGCCGTTTGAGCAGGGCGGCGGTGAGCACGCCCGCGGCGATGAGCGCGACCTGGCCGATGTCGGCGTCGGTGACGCCGAGAACGTTGCCGAACAGGATGTGGTCCAGATCGACCTGGCTCGGCGTGCGCGACAGCAGCACCACGCCGAAGGCGAACAGCGCGGTGAACACCACGCCGATGGCGGTGTCCCCGTGCAGTCGGGTCGTGCTGCGCACTCCGGCGATCAACGCGACCGCGAGCACCCCGAACAGGAACGCGCCGACCGAGAACGGCAGGCCGAACAGGTAGGCGAGCACCACACCGGGCAGCACGGCGTGCGAGACGGCGTCGCCGAGCAGCGACCAGCCGATGAGCGTGATCCAGCACGACAGCACCGCGCACACCAGTCCGGCGAGCAGGATGACCAGCAGCGCGCGGCGCATGAAGCCGAATTGGAGCGGTTCGAGCAGCCAGCCGGCGATGTCGGTCATCGTGCCTCCGCGGACGGGTCCTGCACGAATGCGGACGGTGCCGCGCCGAAGGCGCGGGCGAGGACGTCGGGCGTGACCACCTCGTGCACCGGGCCGTGCGCGAGCACGCTGCGGTGCAGCAGCACGGCCTCGTCGCAGAGCTCGCCGACGCCGGCGATGTCGTGGGTGGACAGCACCACCGTGCGGCCTTCGGAACGCAGCTCGTGCAGCAGTTCGGTGATCGTGGCCTGCGAGGACCGGTCGACCCCGGCGAACGGTTCGTCGAGCAGCAGCAGGCGCGCCCCCTGGGCGATGCCGCGGGCGAGGAAGGCGCGTTTGCGCTGCCCGCCGGAGAGGTGGCCGATGGGGCGTGCCGCCAACTCGGACAGGCCGACGCGCCGCAGCGCCTCGTGCGCCGCGGCGCGGTCCGCGCGGCGCGGGCGGCGCAGCGCCCCCATGTGCGCGTAGCGGCCCATGAGCACCACGTCCTGCACGGTGACGGGGAAGCGCCAGTCCACGGCTTCGGACTGGGGCACGTAGGCGATCAGCGCGTCCGCGCGGGCCCGCCGCTGCGGCCGGTCGAGCAGCAGGGCCCGGCCGCGCTCGGCGGGGACGAGGCCGAGCAGGGCCTTGAACAGTGTGGACTTGCCGGATCCGTTCGTGCCGAGCAGTCCGCACACGCCGCCGTCGCCGATGTGCAGGGACACGTCGTCGAGCGCCAGGGTTTCGCCGTAGCGCACGGTCAGTTCGCGGGTGTCGACGGCGGTCATCTCGCCTCCTGCCGGAGTCCGGTGACGATGGCGCGGGCGTCGTGGCGGAGCAGTTCGAGGTAGGTGGGCACGGGTCCGCCCGGTTCGGACAGCGAGTCCACGTGCAGCTTCGGTCCGAGCTCAGCGCCGGTTTCGCGGGCGACCTGCCGCTGCGCGCGGTCGCTCACGGTCGATTCGCAGAACACGGTCGGGACGTCGTGTTCGCGCACCACCCGCGTCGTGGCGGTGATGCGCTGCGGCGTGGCGCCCGATTCGGAGTTGACCGGCCACAGGAACGCCTCCCGCAGACCCGCGTCGCGGGCGAGGTAGGAGAACGCTCCTTCGCAGGTCACCAGCCAGCGGTGCTGTTCGGGGATGCGGGCCAGCTGCCCGCGCAGGTACCGGTCGACGGCGTCGAGGCGGGCGGTGTAGCGCTGCGCGTTCGCGCGGAAGTCCGCGGCGTGGGACGGGTCGAGCCGGGTGAACGCGTCGCGGATGGCGGCCACGTAGGTCTTGCCCTGCCGGGGCGACATCCAGGCGTGCGGGTTGACCGCGCCGCCGGGGGTTACGTCGCCGTGCAGGGGGAGCGGGTCCACGTCCTCGGTCAGCGTCACGTGGCGGGCCTCGCTGCGCTGCACGAATCTTTGGAACCACCGCTCGAGCCCGAGGCCGTTGTCGAGCACCAGGTCGGCCTTGGCCGCGGTGAGCATGTCGCTCGGGGTCGGCTCGTAGTCGTGCACCTCGGCACCGGGCTCGAGCAGCGAGTGCACGGCGATGTGCTCGCCGGCGACGGCGCGCGCCATGTCGGCGATCACCGTGAACGTGGTGACCACCTGTTTGCGCTGGTCACTCCCGGCCTTTTCGGGGAGCGTGCAAGCACCCGCGAGGAGCAGGACGGCCATGCCGAGAGCAATGTTTCGCCGCAGCATCCGAACGGGTTTCGCCACGGCGAAAAACAGTACCTGTGCGGGGGCAGGCGCACCATCCCCGGGGTGGTGCGTATGGGACACTGGCGGTGCTATGACTGCGACTTCCCTTCCGCTCGCCTTCGAAGCTCCCCGCCGCGGGATGCCTCCGCGCCACCTGGCCGACCTCTCGGCCGAGCAGCGCGAGGAGGCCGTCGCCGAGCTCGGCGAGAAGCCCTTCCGGGCGCGGCAGCTGGCCCGGCACTACTTCGCGCGGCTGACCGGGGACGTCGCGCAGATGACCGACCTGCCCGCGAGCAGCCGGGAGGCGCTCGGGGAGCGGTTGCTGCCGACCCTGCTCACGCCGACGCGGCACGTCGACACCGACGAGGGGGCCACGCGCAAGACGCTGTGGCGCGCGCACGACGGCACGCTGCTGGAGAGCGTGCTCATGCGCTATCCGGACCGCGCCACCGTCTGCATCTCCAGCCAGGCCGGGTGCGCCATGGCCTGCCCGTTCTGCGCCACCGGCCAGGGCGGGCTGCAGCGCAACCTCTCCACCGCGGAGATCGTCGACCAGGTGCGCCAGGCCGCGGCGATGATGCGCGACGGCGACGTGCCGGGCGGGCCGGGGCGCCTGTCCAACGTGGTGTTCATGGGCATGGGTGAACCGCTGGCCAACCCGAAGCGCGTGCTCGCCGCGGTGCACCGGATCTGCGACCCCGAGCCGGGCGGACTCGGGTTGTCGCAGCGTTCGGTGACCGTCTCCACCGTCGGGGTCGTGCCGGCGATGCGGCGGATGATCGAGGAGGACCTGCAGGTCACTCTGGCCGTGTCGTTGCACACCCCGGACGACGAGCTGCGCGACACCCTCGTGCCGGTGAACAATCGCTGGAAGGTCGCCGAGGTGCTGGAGACCGCGCGGGCCTACGCCGAGCACACCGGCCGCCGGGTCTCCATCGAGTACGCCCTCATCCGCGACAAGAACGACCAGCCCTGGCGCGCCGACCTGCTCGGCCGGCTGCTGCACGAACACCTCGGCCGGTTCGCGCACGTCAACCTCATCCCGCTGAACCCGACCCCGGGCAGCGAGTGGGACGCGAGCCCGAAGTCCGTGGAGCGCGAGTTCCTCCGCCGCGTCCAGGACGCCGGGGTGCCGTGCACCGTGCGGGACACGCGGGGGCAGGACATCTCGGCCGCGTGCGGACAGCTCGCCGCCGACGAGGAGTGACGGCCGCCGGGAACGGGCGAGCGGTTCCGCCGCCGGCGGGTTGCGCTTCGGCCGGCGCCGATCGAGCACGAGGGAGGACACGCCGCGATGACGGGAGATGCCGCGATGACGGGGGACACCGCGATGACGGGAGATGCCGCGATGGCGGGGCCCGCACTATGACGGGCCTCGTGCGAAGGAGCCGCACCGGCGCCGCGGCCGTGTTCGCCGGCGCCGCGTTGCTGCTCAGCGCGTGCGCGAACGAAGCCGGACCGACCGCCACGCAGCAGCCCGCGCAGGAGATCTCGCTGGCGAACGTGGCGCACAAGGTCGAGCTGGTGCAGCACGACCCGTGCTACGAGCGGCCTGTGCAGCACGGCCCCACGAACTGCGAGCGCTATCTCGTCGAGGTGCGCAACATCGCCGGTTCGGCGGCCGACTCCCCCGTCGCGAGCCCGGAGGTTCGCTCCGCCGCGCGCGATCTGGGCGGTGCGGTGCAGACGCTGTACGACGACCAGTGCCTGCCGCCGAGCCCGGAGGACGAGCAGACCTGCAACGAGGACCTGGCCGCGATCGCGCGGGCGATGGACGGCCTGGCCGAGGTGCTGCCCCGCTGACGCGCGATCGCCCGCGCAGGTGGCCGGCCCGCCCCGGCAGGCGGAAGCCCCTGCGGTGGGCGTGCGGCCACCGGGAGGGGCAGCTCCCCGCCTCGGCGCGGCACGGCGCCGGTCGGCGGTCGGGCTGTGGTGAGTCGGGCTGTGGTGAGTCGGGCTGTGGTGAGTTCGGCGGCTCTGCGGCGGCGCCGCTGGTGAGCAGCCCGTTTTGCCGTTCAAGGGCGGTACGTCCGTAGAATCGCTCACGTGGAGGCGCCTGTCGACGCCGCGCAGCAGCGCGTGGAGCAGCTCGAAGAGGCGCTGCACATCCCCGTGCTCATCGCGGCGGCGATGTCCGTTCCCGGGGTGTTCCTCAGCGCGCTGGACGGCCCGGCGGGAGTGGCCGGCACCATCGTCAACTGGCTGTCCATGTTCGTGCTCACCGGTGAGTCCGTGCTGCTGTTCCTGGCCAGTCCCGACCGGCTGCGCTGGCTGCGGGACCACTGGTGGATCGTCGCCGTCACGCTCGTGAGCATTCCCGCCGTCGTGTTCGCCATCGGACCCGCGCAGGTGCTCCGGCTCGTCCGCGTGGTGGCTGCGGTGCAGGTGCTCAAAGTGGGCCGACTGCTCAAAGTCGCACGGGTGGTGCTGCGCCGCGGAGTGCGATTCGGCCGCCTCCGCGAGGTGCTCGCCGGCGCCACCGTGCTGCTGGCCGCGGTGCTCGTGGTCGTGCTGCTCGCGAACCCGGACACCGCGGTGCGCCAGGTCTGGGAGGTCGGTTTGCAGCACTGGGGTTGGGGGCCGCTGCTCGGCGCCCTGGTCCTCGCCGCGGTCGCGCTGACCGCCGCAGCGGGCCTGCTGCGCCGCCGCCTCCGTCGCTGAGCGGGGCCCGGCGCATGAAAACGGCACCCCGCCCGCAGCGAGGTGCCGGGAAAGTCACAGGTGGCGGATGCCACCGCGCGGCTATTGGCTGCGCCAGGACTTCTTCTTGCGGCGCAGGTCCACCAGCAGTCCGAGCACCATGAACGCGGCGATGATGATCAGGAAGTACTCCGCGACCTTCATCTGACCGGTCATGAGCACGCCTTGGTGGTTGCCGATGAGCATGAGCAGCATGGCGGCCGTGCAGAACCAGCCGGCGATCTGAGTGCCCTTCGGGAAGCCCCCGTGCCAACCCCACTCGACCGACGGTTCCTCGGCCGGGTCGATGGCCTCGCTGGGCTTCTTCTCCAGCTCGGTGTTCGCCACGTTCCCCTCCTTGCCACGTCCGGCCGTGCGGACCGGTGCCCGCGTGCTCCGCCGGCTGAGCCACTGCTCGAAAACCCTGCTGGAGGACGCTCTCGGACACCGCAGGCGCTGCCGGCAGCTCACTGCGGATCATCTTCGCGCGGGCTCATCTTCGCACACCGCACCCCTGCACCGGCACGCCCAGGGCAGTGGCCGCGCACCGGGGCGACCGAGCGTCACCACCCGGGCGGGCCGCGGGACAATGATGCCGATGCAGTCCGATGATGCCCCCTCCGGCGGGATGCGCAGCGTGCTCGTGCTCGGTTCGACCGGTTCGATCGGTACCCAGGCCCTCGACGTGGTGCGTCGCAACCCCGACCGGTTCCGGGTCGCCGGTCTCGCCGTGGGCGGCAGCGATCCGGCCGCGCTCGCCGCGCAGGCGTGGGAGTTCCAGGTCGAGGCGGTGGCCGTGGCGCGCGGCACCGCCGTCGAGGACGTGCAGCTCGCGCTGTACGCCCAAGCGCAGCGACACGGCTACAGCGCGGGCGCAGTGCGGCTGCCCCGCATCCTGGCCGGGCCGCAGGCGGCGACCGAGCTCGTCGAGTCCGCCCGGGCCGATCTCGTGCTCAACGGCATGGACGGTTCGCGGGGGCTGGCGCCCACGTTGGCAGCTCTCGACACCGGGGCGACGTTGGCGCTGGCCAACAAGGAGTCGCTCATCGCGGGCGGTCCCCTCGTGCTCGACCGCGCCGCACCGGACCAGATCGTCCCCGTCGACTCCGAGCACTCGGCGCTCGCGCAGTGCCTGCGCGGCGGCCGCGGCACCGAGGTCGACCGGCTCGTGCTCACCGCCTCCGGCGGACCGTTCCGCGGACGCAGCCGCGCTGAACTGGAACAGGTCACCGTCGAGCAGGCGCTGGCGCACCCGACGTGGGCGATGGGCGACGTCGTCACCATCAACTCGGCGACCCTGGTGAACAAGGGCCTGGAGCTCATCGAAGCCCAGCTGCTGTTCGGCGTAGGCTATGAGCGGATCGACGTCGTGGTGCATCCGCAGTCGATCGTGCACTCGATGGTGACGTTCACCGACGGCTCCACGCTGGCGCAGGCCAGCCCGCCGGACATGCGGCTGCCGATCGCGTTGGCGCTGGGCTGGCCCGACCGCGTGCCGCAGGCGGCTCCGCGGCTGGACTTCACCGCGGCGATGTCGTGGACCTTCGAACCGGTGGACGGCGAGGCGTTCCCCGCCGTCGAGCTCGCGCGGCACGCCGGCAGCATCGGCGGATGCCTGCCAGCCGTGTACAACGCGGCGAACGAGGAGGCGCTGGCCGCGTTCGTCGACGGAGGTCTCGGGTTCCTCGGCATCGTGCACACTGTCAGCGGAGTGCTCGCCGATGCCGACCAGTGGCAGAAGGCACCGGCGGACGTCGACGAGGTTTTCGCGGCCGAACGGTGGGCACGGCAGCGCGCCCACGAACTGCTCGGGAGGGCAAACTAGATGCTGGTCGTCGTGGGCATCGTGATCTTCTTCCTCGGCCTGCTGTTCTCCATCGCGTGGCACGAGCTGGGACACCTGGCCACGGCGAAGATGTTCGGCGTCAAGGTCACCCAGTACATGGTCGGTTTCGGCCGCACCCTGTGGTCGCGCAGGATCGGCGAGACCGAGTACGGGGTCAAAGCCATCCCGCTCGGCGGCTACATCCGGATGATCGGCATGTTCCCGCCGAAGAAGGACGAGGAGTACGGGCGCACCGCCTCCTCGGCCCCGTGGCGGGTGATGATCGAGGACGCGCGGCAGATGTCGGCCGAGGAGGTCCGCCCCGAGGATTCGCACCGGCAGTTCTACCAGCGCAAACCGTGGAAGCGGATCATCGTCATGCTGGCCGGGCCTGCGATGAACCTCATCCTCGCCGTGGGCGTCTTCACCGCGTTGCTCATGGGCCACGGCATCCCCCAGCCGACCACCACGGTGGGGGAGGTCAGCGAGTGCGTCGTCTCCGCCGACGTGCAGGACAGGAGCAACTGCCCGCCGGGCGCACCGCCTTCGCCCGCCGCCGCGGCCGACATGCGGGCGGGTGACCGCATCGTCGAGTTCAACGGCCAACCGGTGAGCTCCTGGGAGCACCTGCAGCGGGCGATCCGCGACTCGCACGGCGCCGCCGACCTCGTCGTCGAGCGCGACGGGCAGCGCGTGCCGCTGCAGGCGAACCTGATGCAGTCCGAGCAGCGGAGCCTCAACGATCCGGACGAGACCGTGCGGGTCGGCTTCCTCGGCGTGCAACCGACGCAGCCCTACGTCCGGCAGGACTTCGGCGAAGTGGTTGGTGCGATCGGCCAGTACGTGTCGATCACCGCCGAGAAGGTCGTCCAGCTGCCGCAGCGCGTGCCGGACCTGGTGCAGGCCATCGGCGGCGGGGAACGCGAGCAGGACTCGCCGGTCGGCATCGTCGGCGCCAGCCGCCTCGGCGGCGAGGTGCTCTCCTCGGAGCAGCTCGACGGCCGGGCGAGCGTGATGCTGCTGTTCAACCTGCTCGCCGGGGTGAACCTCTCGCTGTTCGTGTTCAACCTGCTGCCGCTGCTGCCGCTGGACGGCGGGCACGTGTTCGGCGCGGCGTGGGAGTCGATCCGGCGCCGGTTCAACCAGCTGCTCCGGCGCCCGGACCCCGGTGCGTTCGACACCGCCAAGCTCATGCCGATCGCCTACGGGTTCAGCATGGTGCTCATCGCGTTCTCGCTGCTGCTGGCGGTGGCCGACATCGTGAACCCGGTCCGCCTGTTCTAGGGCGATCGCCCTCCGGCGGGCGGATCACCTCTTCGTGTGGGACATGTCATGGAGGTGCACCTCGGTGTCGCTGCCATCCGTGCGGAGGAGCCGCGGTGGGTACCGTGGGGCGCGGTGGCCAACCTACGAGGTGGAGAGGAATCGATGACGGTCGATCTCGGCATGCCCGCGAACCCCGCTCCGGTGCTGGCGGAGCGGCGCAGGACGCGACAGCTGCACGTCGGCCCTGTCGGAGTGGGCAGTGACTACCCGGTCTCCGTGCAGAGCATGACCACGACGAACACCACGGACATCAACGGCACGCTGCAGCAGATCGCGGAGCTCACCGCGAGCGGTTGCGACATCGTGCGCGTGGCCTGCCCCAGCGCCGACGACGCGGAGGCGCTGCCGATCATCGCGCAGAAGTCGAAGATCCCGGTGATCGCCGACATCCACTTCCAGCCGAAGTACGTCTTCAAGGCCATCGAGGGCGGTTGCGCCGGTGTGCGGGTGAACCCGGGCAACATCCGCAAGTTCGACGACCAGGTCAAGGAGATCGCGCAGGCCGCCAAGGACCACGGCACGCCGATCCGCATCGGCGTCAACGCCGGCTCCCTCGACCCGCGGCTGCTGTCCAAGCACGGCAAGGCGACCCCGGAGGCGCTGGCCGAGTCGGCGCTGTGGGAGGCGAGCCTGTTCGGCGAGCACGACTTCCACGACATCAAGATCTCGGTCAAGCACCACGATCCCGTGGTGATGATCCGCGCCTACGAGCTGCTCGCCGAGCAGAGCGACTACCCGCTGCACCTCGGCGTGACCGAGGCCGGACCGGCGTTCCAGGGCACGATCAAGTCGTCCGTCGCCTTCGGCGCCCTGCTGCGGCAGGGCATCGGCGACACCATCCGCGTGTCCCTGTCCGCACCTCCGGTGGAGGAGGTCAAGGTCGGCCAGCAGATCCTCGAATCCCTCGACCTCCGGCCGCGCAAGCTGGAGATCGTCTCCTGCCCGTCCTGCGGCCGCGCGCAGGTCGACGTCTACAAGCTCGCCGACGAGGTCACCGCGGGCCTGGAGGGCATGGAGGTGCCGCTGCGCGTGGCCGTCATGGGTTGCGTCGTGAACGGTCCCGGTGAGGCCAAGGAGGCCGACCTCGGCGTGGCCTCGGGCAACGGCAAGGGGCAGATCTTCGTCAAGGGCGAGGTGATCAAGACCGTCCCGGAGGACAAGATCGTCGAGACGCTGATCGAAGAGGCCAACCGCATCGCCGAGGACATGCAACCGCAGGAGGGCGCCCAGCCCGACGTCACCGTGGGCGGCTGACCAGGTCCTCCGCAGCGGGTTCTCGTGCAGGCCCGCTCGCGCGGACGCCCGCCGGAAGCGCACCCGGCGGGCGGCGGACCCGTCCGCGGGCATCGGGGGAGCCGAGCACGGACGGTTTCTGGCACCCTTGGCGCGTGCTCAAGCTAGCCGGCGCCAGGCTCCTCGACGACCGCGACGCGGTCGAGGTGGAAGCAGTCCTGTCGTCCATGCCCCTGGCCGCCTGCATGGTGGCTTCCCGGGTGGAGCACGTCGGCCTGCACCCGGTGCGGCTCGGTGGTGAGATGTGGGGCTACGGGGGCGGTCTGGACGGCCTGTGCTTCTCCGGCGCCAACCTCGTCCCGCTGCGCGGCAGCACCCGCGCCTGGGACGCTTTCGCCGACCGCGCGCTGCGGCGCCGCCGGCTGTGCTCCTCGCTCGTCGGGCCCGCCGAGCAGGTGCTGCCGCTGTGGGAGCGCCTCGCCCCCTACTGGGGGCCTGCCCGGGAAGTGCGCGACGACCAGCCGCTGATGGTCTGCTCCGATCTTCCGTCGATCCCGGGTGATCCGCTCGTGCGGCAGGTGCGGCGGGAGGAACTCGACCGGTACCTTCCCGCCGCCGTGGCCATGTTCACCGAAGAAGTCGGTGTCGACCCGAGCAGGGAAGCGGGCGCGGCGGCCTACCGGGCCCGCATCGACGAGCTCATCCGCGCCGGGCGCGCCTTCGCGCGCTTCGAGGGCGGAGAAGTCGTGTTCAAGGCCGAGATCGGGGCGTTGTCCCGCGGTGTCGGCCAGATCCAGGGGGTTTGGGTGCACCCGGATTGCCGCGGCCGCGGTTTCGGCACCCGCGGGATGGTCGCGGTGACCGAGCACCTCGTGCGGGAATTCGGGCGCACGGCGAGCCTGTACGTCAACGACTTCAACGTCGCGGCCCGCCAGGCCTACGAGAAGGTCGGCTACCACCGCGCCGGAACGTTCAGCACCGTGCTGCTGAGCTGAAGCGGCGCCGCAACCGCGGTGGTGGGCGCGGTGGTGGACTCGGTGGTGGTGCGCGCTGGCGCGGGCCACACCGGATCAGGACGGGCCGGGTCAGGTACGGCCGGGTCAGGTACAGGACGGATCAACTACGGGCGGGATCAACTACGGGACGGGTCAACTACGGGACGTAGCCGACGTGCGGGCGCGTGTCGGGATTTCGTGAGGCGCAGGACCCGCGCTCTACACTCGCAGGATGCGTTCGACGGGAACTCGGCTCTGGCGGACCGTTGCCCGCTCCATCGGAGCCGGCGCGGTGCTGCTGTTAGCGATCCCGCTCGCCGGCTGCGGCCCGCTGGGCGGGCCCTCGGAAGAGGACGCCGCGCGCGCTTTCCTCACCGCGATGACCACGGGCGAGGCGGGCGATGCGGCGAACCGGACCACCGACCCGGCGGCGGCCCGCGCGGTGATCGAACAGAGCCGGCAGGGCCTCGGTGCCGAGTCGGCGCGGGCGCAGCTGCACGACGTGACCGAGAACGACCGCGGCCAGACCGTCGCGCACTACGGACTGCACTGGGACTTCGGGCAGGGCGAGGTGTGGCGCTACGACGCCTCGGCGGTACTCGTCCCCGACGAGGAGCAGGGCTGGAAGGTGCGCTGGTCACCGCAGGCGCTGCACCCGCGGTTGGCGCCGGGGCAGTCGCTGTCGTTCAACGAGGAACGCCCGGATCCGGCTCCGGTGTACGACCGCTCCGGTACCGAGCTGATGTCACCGCAGCGGGTCGTCACGGTGCAACTGGCCCCGCAAGCCGCGGGCGACGTGCAGGCCGTGGCCGGTGAGCTCGCCGGGGCGCTGGGCGGGGTCGCCCCCGGCGTCACGCAGCGCTCCATCGTCGAGGGCGCCCGCCAGGCTCCGCAGGGGCAGCCCTACACCGTGGTCTCGCTGCGCGATGCGGACTACCAGCGGGTGCGCGAGAGCATCTACGACCTGCCGGGGGTGCGGTTCCCGGCCAGCACCCAGCTCGTCACGGCCGACCGCAGCATGGGGACGCAGGTGCTGTCCGGGATCACCGACCGCGTCGACGAGCAGGTGAAGGCCAACGCCGGTTGGCAGGTGGCCGCGCAGCAGATGAACTCCGGTGCGCAGGCCGCGACGCTGCACGAGGAGCGGCCGCAGCCGGTGCGACCGGTGCGCACCACGCTCGACATGTCGATGCAGCGTGCGGCCGAAGACGTGCTCGACCAGCACGGCGAGGCGGCGATGCTCGTGGCCATGCGCCCGTCGGACGGCGAACTCGTCACGATCGCGCAGAACGGTGCGGCCGATGCGTCCGGCCCGGTGGCGTTGACCGGCCAGTACCCGCCGGGGTCGACGTTCAAGATGGTGACGGCCACCGCTGCGCTGTCCGGTCAGGGCGGGCTCACCCCCGACACGCCCGTGGCGTGCCCGCCGCGGAAGACGTTCAACGGGCGTGTGCTGCCGAACGAGGACGAGTTCGACCTCGGCCGGGTGCCGCTGCACACGGCGTTCGCGCAGTCCTGCAACACCACGTTCGCGCAGCTGGCTGTCGATCAACCGGCGGATGCGCTGCCGAGGACCGCGCGCAAGCTCGGCTTGGGCGCGGACTTCAAGATGCCGGGCGCTACGACGATCACCGGTTCGCTCGAGCCCTCCGACGGGGTGGTCGGACGCGCGGAGAACGGCATCGGGCAGGGCACGGTGCTGGCCAGCCCGTTCGGCATGGCGCTGGTGACCTCGACGATCGCCAACGGCCAGATGCCGACGCCGAAGCTGGTGCGCGGTGCGCCCACGGAGACGACGAAGCCGGCCGGCGAGGCGCCGTCGCCGGCGGTGCTCGACCAGGTGCGCGGCATGATGCGCGAGGTCGTCACCTCCGGTACGGCGAGCGAACTGTCCGGCTCGGGTGCGGTCCACGGCAAGACCGGCACGGCGCAGTACGGCGACGGTTCGCAGTCCCACGGGTGGTTCACCGGTTACCGGGGCGATCTCGCGTTCGCCGTGCTGCTCACCGATGCGGGCTCCTCCGAGCCCGCCGTGAGCACGGCCGGCGACTTCCTCGGCGCGATCGGATGATCCGTGGCGACTGATCTGTCACCGCCCGCGATCACCGTGCTACGTTCCGACGTTTGAAACGGCTCGACGGCGGTACCGGAGGTGTGGACCCCGCCTCCGGTACCGCGGCGCGGGGGAGTTCCCTCGGCAGTCACGCGGAACGGGAGGAGTGGGCAGCGGTGATGATCTATCTGGATTCCTCCGCGCTGGTGAAGTTGATCGCACCGGAAGCCGAGAGCGCGGCGCTGAGCGACTGGATCCGGGCGCGCTGGGACCATTCCCGGGTCACCAGCGGCCTGTCACGGGTGGACGTGCTGCGCGGGTTCCGCGAAACGGGACCCGCGGCGGAGGACCTGGCCGCGATCGTGCTGGACAAGATCGAGTCGGTGGCCGTCTCGCCGGACGTGGTCGCCGCGGCGGCGGACCTGCCGGTGGGTGTGAGCACCACGGGGGCTGTGCACCTGGCGACCGCGCGCGAGTTCGGCACCGAGCTGCTCGCCTACGTCAGCTATGACGCAGCGCTGCTGGAGGAGGCCGCGCGGAACGGTCTGCCCACGGCCTCGCCGGGACTGGAGCAGTCGACGACCACGCGCGGGTGAAGGATGACGCCGCAGCGTGTGCGCTTCGTCATAACTGCCCTGCGCGGTCCCCTGGGCCGCGACCTCACCGTGACACGACGTTCTAGAGTGAGGGCATGCCCGTTCGAGCCCCGCTAGAGCCAGGTGTGCAGACGCCGCGTCGGCCGGTGCCCTCGCACATCGAGCGCCCCGAGTACGTGGACAAGTCCGCTCCGGCCCGGAACACGGATCCGGACGTACAGCCGCCCGAGATCATCGAGGCGATGCGTGTCGCGGGCAAGCTCGCCGCACAGGCTCGGGTGGAAGCGGGCAAGGCGATCCGCCCCGGGGTGACGACGGACCACGTCGACGCCGTGGTGCACGAGTTCTTCTGCGACCACGGTGTCTACCCCTCCACGCTCGGATACCGCGGGTTTCCGAAGTCGTGCTGCACCTCGTTGAACGAGGTCATCTGCCACGGTATCCCGGACTCGACGGAGATCCAGGACGGCGACATCGTCAACGTCGACGTCACCGGCTACGTCGGCGGCGTGCACGGCGACACCAACGCCACCTTCCTCGCCGGGGAGGCCTCCGAGGACGCGCGGCTGCTCGTCGAACGCACCCACGAGGCGACGATGCGCGGGATCCGCGCGGCCAAACCGGGGCGTCAGCTCAACGTGATCGGCCGCGTCATCGAGTCCTACGCCAAGCGGTTCGGTTACGGCGTCGTCCGCGACTTCACCGGGCACGGGATCGGCCGGTCGTTCCACAGCGGACTCGTCGTGCTGCACTACGACGAACCGTCGGTGCAGACCGCCATCGAGCCCGGGATGACGTTCACCATCGAACCGATGATCACCCTCGGCGGCATCGACTACGACATCTGGGAAGACGGCTGGACGGTCACGACCAAGGACAAGAGCTGGACCGCCCAGTTCGAGCACACGATCCTCATCACCGAGGACGGCAACGAGATCCTCACCGAACCGTGAGGACCGCCTCCGGCGGCCACCGATGGCGGCCGCCGGATCGCGCGGTGCCGGCTGGCCGGGGTTCGCCGGGCACGTGGTGGCGGTGGGACACGGCACATTTCCCCGCACGCGTGCCGCTCGCGGGCGATCGCCTGCGGTAGGAAAGGCACGTGTCCGCACTGTTGGTAGCCGGGACGACCTCCGACGCCGGCAAGAGCGTGCTCACCGCGGGACTGTGCCGCTGGTTGGCCCGCGACGGCGCGCGGGTCGCACCGTTCAAGGCGCAGAACATGTCGAACAACTCCGCCGTCACCCTCGACGGCGGGGAGATCGGGCGTGCGCAGGTGCTGCAGGCCGCCGCGTGCGGGGTCGAGCCATCGGTGCGGTTCAACCCGGTGCTGCTCAAACCCGGCAGCGACCGCAGTTCCCAGGTGGTGGTGCTCGGACGAGTGGCCGGCGAGGTCACGGCGCTGTCCTACCGCGAACGCAAGTCCGCGCTGCTGGACATCGTGGTGCGGGCCCTCACCGAGCTGCGTGCCGAGCACGACCACGTGATCTGCGAGGGTGCGGGTTCGCCGGCGGAGATCAATCTGCGCGAGCACGACATCGCCAACATGGGGTTGGCGCGTGCGGCGCAGCTGCCGGTGCTCGTCGTCGGTGACATCGATCGGGGCGGGGTGTTCGCGCAGTTGTACGGCACGTTGGCCTTGTTGGACCCGGCCGACCAGGCACTGCTGCGCGGATTCGTGGTCAACAAGTTCCGCGGCGACCGGCGGTTGCTCGACCCCGGTTTGGAGCAGCTGCGGCGGTTGACCGAACGACCCACGGTGGGTGTGCTGCCCTGGGCGGAGGATCTGTGGCTCGATGCGGAGGACTCGCTGTCCTATGTGGCCGACGGCGTGATCGGTCGGCCCGGCCCGCCGCGGGGGGAGGAGTGGCTGCGGGTGGCCGTGGTGCGCCTGCCCCGCATTTCCAACGCGACCGATGCGGAAGCCCTGGCGGCGGAACCCGGTGTTTCCGCCCGGTTCGTGACCGAACCGTCGCGCATCGCGGACGCCGACGTCGTCCTGCTGCCCGGATCTAAATCCACTGTGGACGACTTGGCGTGGCTGCGCCGCACCGGACTGGCCGATGCGATCACGCGGCACGCGCGCGCCGGCAAACCGCTCGTGGGAATCTGCGGTGGATTCCAGATGCTCAGCCGGCGCATCGCCGACTCCGTCGAATCCCGGGCGGGCGAGGTCGAGGGGCTCGGACTGCTCGACGCGGAGATCGCGTTCGCCCCGGAGAAGACGCTCGCACGTGCCCGGGGGACGGCCTGGGGCGAGCCGGTCAGCGGCTACGAGATCCACCACGGTCAGGCCCAGCGCGGCGACCTGCGGCCGCTGATCGAGCACTCCGACGGCACGGCCGAAGGCGGCGTGTCCGGCGCTGTGTTCGGCACCCACTGGCACGGGCTGTTCGAGAACGACGGGTTCCGCCGACGGTTCCTCGGCACCGCTGCTGAACGCGCGGGACGCGACGGGTTCCGGCCGGCCACCGACGTGTGCTTCGCCGCGGTGCGCGAACAGCAGCTCGACCTGCTCGGTGATCTCGTTGAACAGCACCTGGACACGGACGCGGTGCGGCGGCTGCTCGGCGAATAGGCCGCTCGGGACCGGGGCACAGGCCCGGGGTGCTCGCCGGCCGCCGCGAGCACCCCGCGGCCTCAGCGGGCCTGCTCGTTCAGCGGCAGGTTCAGCAGCGCGTTCTCCAGCAGTTCCGGCATCGACGGGTGGATCCAGTACTGCCCGCGTGCGAGCTCGCGCGCGTGCTGGCCGAAGACCATCGCCTGGATCAGCGGCTGCACCAGGGTTGCTGCCTGCGGACCGATGATGTGCGCGCCGAGCAGCGCGCCCGTGTTCGGATCGGCCAGCAGCTTGCAGTAGCCGGTGGTGTTCTCCATCGCCCAGCCGTAGGCGATGCCCGCGTAGTCCTGCTGCGAGGTGACGTAGTCGACCTCCCGCTCGCGGGCCTGCCGCTCCGTCAGCCCGACCGAGGCGATCTGCGGGGCGCTGAACACGGCGTGCGGGATCCAGCGGTGGTCGGCCTGCTGCGGATCGTCCGGGTGCAGCAGGTTGTGCTGCACGACGCGGGCTTCGTGGTTGGCGACGTGCTTGAGCTCGTGCTCCGAGCTGATGTCGCCGACAGCCCACACCCCCTCCTGCGAGGTGGCCTGGGTGCTGTCCACCTTCACACGGCCGTCCGGGTGCATTTCGACGCCCCCGGTCGCGGCGTCGATCAGGTCCGTGTTCGGGATGCGCCCGGTCGCGATGAGCAGCTCGTCGGCTTCGACCGCCTCCCAGCCGGCGTCGGGCCCGTCGAGGTACATGCGGATGCACTCGTCGTCCTGCTCGACGCTGCGGATGGAGCGGTTCAACCGCAGGTCCCACTCCTGGGCGGCGATCTCGGTGAACCGTTCGGAGGTCGACTCCTCCTCGGCCCGCAGCATCCGGCCGGACCGGCCGATCACGGTGACCGCGACGCCGAGGGAGTGGAACACGTGCGCCAGTTCGGCGCTGACGAAGCCCGTGCCCAGGATGATCATCCGTTCGGGTAGGACGTCCAACCGCATGATCGTGTCGCTGGTGTGGTACCAGACCCCCTCGAGGCCGGTGATCTCCGGAATGCTCGGCCGGCTGCCCGCGGCGAGCACGATGCGGTCGGCGGTGAGCGTTTCCGGCCCCTCGGCGCCGTAGACGGTCAGTTCCTTCTTGCCGGTGAACCGGCTGTAGCCCTGGTAGAGCGTGACGTTGGCGTTCTCCTCGGCGCGGTAGCGACGGCCGCCCTCCGCGATCGCGTCGATCCGGCCGAAGATGCGGTCGCGAATGTCCTGCCAGCGCACATGCGGTTCGGCGAGGTCGACGCCGAGTTCGCTCGAGTGCCGCGGGGTCGCGGCGACGTCGGCGGCGTGCACGAACATCTTGCTGGGGATGCACCCCACGTTCAGGCACGTTCCGCCGTAGGAGTCCTCCGGACCGATGCCTTTCTCCACGATGGCGACGTTCCAGTCCGCGAACCGTTCGTCCACGATCGTGTTGCCGGATCCGGAACCGAGGATGATGAGGTCGAAGTGTGGCACTGCTCCAGCCTGCCTTACCGCTCGCCGCTTTGGGGTGCTCGTGCGTCGACTACGGACAACAGCGCGTGCTGTGCGGGCATTCCGCGTCGTGGCTCGATTCTCGGGCGTGCCCGCTGCGGCCGCGCCGCCGGGGCGGGGTGTGCCGGTCCGCCGGCTGAACGGGCACGGCCGTGATCGTTACGTGAGGCCGTGCGCAGGCGCAACGGCAGGCCGCAGGCGTGCAGCACGTGCCCGGCCGCCAGTACTGGTGCGTGCCAGGTCGGTGCGACGAGTCCGGCCACGCCCTGGCTGAGTGCCAGCACCCCGACGCCTGTCGCCCAGTGCACCACCGCGCGGGCGTACGGCACCGGACCGCGCAGTCGCAGCAGGGTCGCGCGATGTCCGGGTGTGCCACCGGCGCAGACGGTGTGCACGAGCAGCAGCGCGGCGGGGGCGAACCACAGGGCGGTGGCCTCCGCGATCCGGGGGTCGGTGAGCGGGAACGCACCGGTGCCGCGCAGCAGCGACAGCACCGCGAGCAGGGCGTTGCCCGACCACCACAGCGCGAGGAGGTCGCAGCAGCGTGCGAGCAGTCGCCGCGCAGGTGTGACCGGATGCGGTGCGGTGCGGTCCGCGGCTGCCTCCCCGGCCGGGGCTCCCCGCGGTCGTCTGCCGGCCAGCCGCGTCCCGAGCACCGCGCCGAGGGTGTTCGCCAGCAGGTCGTCGACGTCGAACACGCGGTGCGGACACGGCGCGAGACCCCACAGGCCGGTGAGCTGCGTCGTTTCTATCAGCAGCGAGCAGGCCGCGGCCCACGCGGCCGCGCGCGGCAGGCGGTTTCCGGCCAGTGCGAGGAACACGCCGAACGGGAGGAACAGGCCGATGTTGCAGAGGAACTGCACCACCGCGGGGTCCGTGGCGGACGGGCTCAGGTGGCTGAGCGGGACCCAGCGCGGACTGCGGCAGGCCGCGCCGGGCTCGGGCGGAAGCACGTAGTACGCCACGGCCACGGCGTAGAGCAGCGCCGCCGTGCGCGTCAGGACCGCCCGGGGGCGCAGTCGGCCGTGCAGCCGGTGTTCGGTGGCCACGTACGGGGCGAAGAGGCAGGTCGCGATCACTGCGGTGAGCACTGCGGCGGACACGGCCGGCGCGGTCGCGATCATCGCTGCCTCCTCCCCGCACGCGGCACTCCTGCACGCGGCACTCCTGCACGCGGCACTGGGAAAGAGGGCGGACGCAGCGCTGCGGATGCACCCCGGACGGGTGATCTTCACCCCTGTCGCGCGTCCAGATCAGCACTGCGTCGTACGTGACGTGGTCAGAGCAGTGCGCGGCAGCCGCTGGCTGCTGGCTGCTGGCTGCCAGGCCCCACCGCAGTCCCGACACGCATGAGATCACCCCCGACACGCGGGAAACCTGGGGACAACTGGAGCCCTTGGGGACAACTGGAGCCCTTGGGGACAGCTTGTGCTCTGTCCGTGTGGGGACAGCTCACAATTTTCATGAAAATTGTGTTCTCTGGAACGGGTCCAGAGAGGTGGGCGAGCCCCGGCCGGAATGCAAGAAGCCCCGGTACGCCGCGAGGGCGTACCGGGGCGGAAGCAGCTGGAAGGACCTGCCTCAGAGCTGGTAGGTCGGGGCGATGACCGCGCGGCCCACCGTGTGGAACGCGAGCATGAAGTTCACCACGGCCGGGCTGGCGGTGTCGTCCACGCCCAGCTTCTCGGTGTCCGCGGCGATGACCGCGAAGCAGTACCGGTGCGGGCGGTCGCCTTCCGGCGGGGCGGCGCCACCGAACGCGCGCTCCCCGAAGTCGTTGGCCACGTGGAACGCCTCCGAGGGCACGCCCTGGCCGTTGCGGTTGCCGGCGTCCGCCGGGAGCTCGGTGACCGAGGCGGGGATGTCCACCATGGCCCAGTGCCAGAATCCGCCGGGGATCGGCGCGTCCGGGTCAAAGCAGGTCACCACGAAGCTCTTCGCGGAGTCGGGGAAACCGCTCCAGCTCAACTGCGGCGAGTGGTTCCGGCCGCCCATGCCCATGCCGTCGTAGGCGTGGGCCTGGTCCATGGGTTGCCCGTCGGTCACGTCGGTGGACGTGAGGGTGAACTGTGGCACTTCGGGCAACAGCGAGTACGGGTCCGGGTCAACCGGGCGCTCAAGGCTCATGAGGTCTCCTTTGCCTACGGACGTGGTTCGTTGATCGCCCCGGCCCAGCGTAGAGGTCGACCCCGCCTCCGCGCCGCGCGGATGACTGCAACATGTGCACAGCCGTTGTGAGTCGCGCACTCCGGGTGGTTAGCCTGTTGGCGGTCGGTGCGCCCGCTCGCACCGCCGCGCGAGGAACTGGTCGGCCGCGCCGGTCGAACCGAACACGAAAAGCGAGGGAGTGCCGCGTGTCCGCCGAACCGTCCGGGGCGTTCGAGACGCTGTGCGTGGGCGAGACGATGTCGCTGATCGCGCCGGAACAGCCGGTCGCCCTCGAGAGCGCTGCGCGGTTCACCCTCTCCGCCGGCGGCGCGGAGTCCAATGTGGCGATGCACCTGGCCGGACTGGGACACCGGGCCGGTTGGGCGAGCAAAGTGGGGGACGACCCGCTCGGGCGTCGCCTCGTCAACGACATCGCCGCCGCGGGCGTGGTCACCGACCTCGTCACGACCGAATCACGCGCACCGACCGGGGTCTACTTCAAAGACCCCGGCCCGGACGGCACGCGTGTGCACTACTACCGCTCCGGGTCCGCCGCCTCCACGATGGACGAGGACTTCCTCGCTGACGAGGTGCTCGAGACCACCGAGGTCCTGCACGTCAGCGGTATCACCCCGGCCTTGTCCGCAGCCTGCGACCGGATGGTGCAGCGCCTGCTCACGCGGACTCGCCGCCACCGGCTGTCGTTCGACGTGAACCACCGCCCCGCGATGTGGCCGGCCGGGCGGGCGGCGCCCCGGTTGCGGGAGCTCGCCGACCTCGCCGACATCGTGTTCGTCGGCCTCGACGAAGCCGCCGCGCTGTGGGACGTGCACACCGCTGAGGGCGTGCGGGCGCTGCTGCCGCGTCCCGAGACCATCGTCGTCAAGGACGCGGCGAACGCTGCCTGGGAGCTGGGCGCGCGGACCGTGTCCGTGCCCGCACCGCGCGTCGAAGTCGTGGAACCCGTGGGCGCGGGCGACGCCTTCGCCGCGGGCTACCTCGCGGGCGTTCTCCGCGGTTTCGGCCCGCAGCGACGTCTGCGGTTCGGCCACCTGCTCGCCGCGCACAGCCTGCTCAGCACCACCGACCAGAACGCGATGCCGGAGGAAGCCGCGCTCGCCGACTGGTTGGGCGGCTCCGAGCAGGACTGGCGCGCACTCCGATTCGGGAAGGGCTGAGATGCACACCTTCGACGAGCTGTTCGCCGTCCCGGTCATGGCGATCCTGCGCGGGATGGATCCGCAGCGCACGGTTCACCTCGCCGAACGCGCGTGGGACCTGGGCATCCGCGCGGTGGAAGTGCCGATCGAAACGGAGCAGGCCGAACCGTCCTTGCGGGCCGCCGTTGATGCGGGCGGGCGGCGCGGACGTCCCGTCGGAGCCGGCACCGTGGTCACTCCCGACCAGCTGCGCGCGGCGCAGGCGGCCGGCGCGGCGTTCACCGTCGCTCCTGGGCTGGATTCCGAGGTGGTGCGCGCCAGCGAGGAGTTGCGGTTGCCGCACCTGCCCGGTGTGGCCACACCGGGCGAGGTGCAGTGGGCCCAGCGCTTGGGCGCGACCTGGGTGAAGGTCTTCCCCGCCGCCGAACTGTCCGCCGGGTGGTTCCGCGCGATGCGCGGTCCGTTCCCGAACATGCGGCTGGTCGCCACCGGCGGCGTGCACGCGGGCAACGCGGAGGAGTACCTCGCGGCCGGGGCCTCGGTGGTTGCCGTGGGTTCGGCGTTGGAGGATTCGGAGCAACTGGCCCGGCTGGCCGACCTCGTCGGTGGGGCGGGCGCGCAGGGCTGAGCGGCGCACCGGTGTGGCGCACCGCGTCGCCCGCTGCGTGGTGCGACCGGCCCGACATACCGCGCCGTGTCGGGCAGCATCACCGGACCGGTGTTCGCGGTCCGCATGCCGAGTCTGCCGTGAGCGATCGTTTTTCGGCCCTGTGCCAGCGGATCAATATGTCCACTGTGTCCTGAGGTGTGATGTTCGAGCCGCTCGATTTCACCGGATCGAGTGGTGGGTAACGGGGGTGCTGAAATCTTCTCGCGCTGTGACGCTGCTGAGCGGGCACACTCGCCGAGACCGGTGCGGACGCGGGCGTCCGTGCCGGCGACGGCATCACCAGGGAGGAGAGGAAGTCATGGCGCGAGGCAGTACTTCGCGGAGGAGCAGGCACATCACGGCGGTGTTGTCCGCGGCCGGGATGATGTCGGGATCGATCGCGGCGGCCGGGATCGCGGGCACGGCGTATGCCGCTCCGGAGCAGCCCGCTGCTGAGGCGTCTCCGGCCGCGGCTCAGGCGCCGCCGATCGTGGGCGGCGAACCCGCGCCCATCGCCGAGAGTCCGTGGGTGGTGTACCTGAGTGATGCCCAGGGCAACCAGTTCTGCGGGGGCGCGTTGGTGCGCCCGGGCAAGGTGGTGACCGCAGCGCACTGCGTGGAGGGCGAGCCCGCGGGCTCGGTCGAGGTCGTTTCCGGGCGCGAGGACAAGAACACCGATGCGGGAAAGGTGACGGACGTCACCTCAGTGTGGACACATCCGTCCTATCGGAACCCGCAGGTAGGAGCCGATGTCGCTGTGCTCACGCTCGCCGACGGACTGGCGCAGCCGACGCTGGATCTCGCCACGCCGCAGGACGAGCAGCTGTACCAGCCAGGAACGCCCGCGAAGGTGTACGGCTGGGGTACGACGAGCGAAGGCGGGCAGGCCTCCGACGTGCTGCGCAGCGCTGAGGTGCCGCTGGTCGACGACCAGCGGTGCGGCGAGGCTTACGGCCGCGATTTCGACGCCCGCGCGATGGTGTGCGCGGGTCTGCCCGAAGGGGGAGTGGACAGCTGCCAAGGGGACTCCGGTGGGCCACTGGTGGCCGGTGACCGGCTGATCGGAATCGTGTCCTGGGGCGACGGGTGCGCCCGGCCGGGTTCGCCAGGGGTCTACACCCGCATGGCCAGCTACCAGGAGGACGTGGCCGCCCAGCTGAACGCGTGATCACCTCGGGCACGGGCACGGGCACGGGCACGGGCACGGGCGCGGCAGGCGCGGCGGCGCGGGAACGGTTTCTCGAGCCGCCGCGCAGCGGGTGGGGACGAGCGCGTGCGGAGACGAGCGTGCGGGGCAGCGCCGTGCTTCCGCTGTGCTCGCCGCCTGAGGTCCGCCGCCTCAGCCCGTCACCAGGCCGATCGAGATCGTGACGAAAGCGGTGGCGCTGACCAGGTCGAGGGTTCGGCCGATCCGGGGGCTGCGCAGCCGGTCGGCGATGTGACCAGCGCCGAGGACGATCGTGAGCTCCCAAACGGCGGCCAGGGCGAGGAACAGCACGCCCAGCGTGACGAGCTGCGCCGCGGGCGAGGTGGCGGCGCCGACGAACTGCGGCAGGAAGGCCAGGCTGAACAGCAGCATCTTCGGATTGGTGATGTTGCTGAGGAAGCCGCGGATGAACGGTTTCGCCGTCTCGGTGTGCCGTGCGGGCACTCCGCTGCGGGCTTCCCGCCGCGTCAGCCAGAGCCCGCGCAGGATGCTGGCGGCCAGGTAGAGCAGGTAGGCCGCGCCGATCCACTTCAACGTGGACAGCACCGCGGGTTGCTGCGTGATGAGCGCGCCGAGTCCGGAGATCACCACGGCCATCTGCGTCGCGCTGGCGCTGTGGATGCCGAGCAGGGCGCGCATACCGGCGCCGCGTCCCTGGTGCAACGAGGTGCGCAGCAGGAGGAACGTGTCCACCCCGGGGGTGAGGATCACGACGAGGCTGGCGATCAGGAACGCGGGCACCGTGCTGAGATCCACGAACACGTCTTCCTCCTCACGCGATCAGGTTCGATCTGCCGACGGCTGGCCGGCGCGGGTCGGGGAGAGTCGGTGCCGCCCCGTTCGATGGAAGTCCCCCAGTGCGCACATCCATGTGCTCAACGCGCCAGAAAAGAGGAAAATTTCCGCGCTTGCTCCATCATAACGGGATTTCTTCCGAACATGGTGTGAGTTGTGCCTCGTTCCGGCCGGTTCGTGCGCGGCGCGGGAGCACACCGGGGTGGTGTGGATTCCTGCACCGGCGGTCCCGGTGGGCCCTGCGTGGTCAACGGGCGCGTCTCCTGCGGCCACGGGTGCGGCCGCCAGGGCACGCCCGGCGTGTGCACCCGCACCTCGGATACGTGCCGCTGCTCGCGGGTCAGCTGTGCCGTGTTGCGCGCGGTGAAACGTCCAATCCGCGCCGCAGGGCCGGTGAATCGGGCGGACGCTGTTGTGGTATCCACGAACAGGTGATACTTCAGCCGCTCGCGACTGCTGTCCATCGGGCGTACACCGCCGATCTGGACGCGGCCGATTTCTACCGCATGCTGCGTCTGCGGGTTGACGTGTTCGTCGTGGAGCAGAACTGCCCGTACCGCGAGCTGGACGACCGCGACCTCGAGGAGACCACGCGGCACTTCTGGATCGACTCCGCGGACGGTTTCGTCCTCGGCTACCTCCGACTGCTGGAGGAACCCGACGGCACGTACCGCATCGGCCGGGTGTGCACCAAGGCCGATGCGCGGGGCATGGGGCTGGCGCGCAAACTGATGCTCGCAGCGCTCGCCGAGACGAGGCGCAGTCCGGCCGTGCTGTCCGCGCAAGTGGACAAGGCCGGCTTCTACCGCTCCTTCGGCTTCGCCGAGAGCGGGCCGGTGCACGACGAGGACGGTATTCCGCACGTCGACATGCGTCTGGCCGAGTGAAGCGGACGCCCGAACGGTCCCGTCCACCGTGGGACTTCTCTCCGATCGTTCCCGCTGTGTTGGACCCGTGATCGCCCTCTGCCAGGATGTTGGCGGACCTGCATGGAACGGTTCCACGAGGGTGCGGCCAGGCAAGCCGGTGCGAATCCGGCACGGCCGGCGCCACTGTGACCGGGGAGCGGACCTCCCGCGCGGGCCACCGGGCAGCGGCTGCGAGCCGCCCCGGGAAGGCCGGAGGGACGCGAGGATCCGGGAGTCAGGACACTGCCGCCCCTCGCCCCGAAACCCCGGGCGTCCGAGACCGGAGGAAGGAAGACCTCAACTATGACCGCCTCGCCGCAGGCGTCGCGCACGAGCCCGCGCTTTCCGTTTTCCGCCGTCGTCGGGCACGACGACCTGCGGCTGGCGCTGCTGCTGAACGCGGTGCACCCGCGCATCGGCGGTGTGCTGGTGCGCGGGGAGAAGGGCACGGCGAAGTCGACCGTGGTGCGGGCGCTGGCCTCGCTGCTGCCGACGCTGGACGTGCTGCCCGAATGCCGCTTCGCCTGCTCACCCGCGCAACCCGACGCGCAGTGCCCGGACGGTCCGCACACCTCCGCCGAGTCCGAGCACCGCGCGGCGCGTCTGGTGGAGCTGCCCGTCGGTGCCACCGAGGACCGCCTGCTCGGGTCGCTGGACGTGGAGCGGGCGCTGTCCGAGGGCGTGCGCGCCTACCAGCCCGGCCTGCTGGCCGCGGCGCACCGGGGCGTGCTCTACGTGGACGAGGTCAACCTGCTGCACGACCACCTCGTGGACGTCCTGCTGGACGCGGCGGGCATGGGCCGCGCCCACATCGAGCGGGAGAGCGTGTCCGTCTCGCACGCGGCCTCGTTCGTCCTGGTCGGGACGATGAACCCGGAGGAGGGGGAGCTCCGTCCGCAGCTGCTCGACCGGTTCGGGTTGGCGGTGGAGGTCAGCGCCGACCGCGAGGTCGGGACCCGCTCCGAGGTGATGCGTCGCCGCCTGGCCTTCGAGGAGGACCCGGAGACGTTCGCCGCCCGATGGGCGGCGGAGGAGGCCGAGCTGGCCGAGCGCATCGCGCGGGCGCGCGACCAGGTCGCCAAGGTCGCCCTGCCCGATGCGGAACTGCGCCGCATCGCGGCGTTGTGCGCGTCGTTCGAAGTGGACGGCATGCGCGCTGACCTCGTGCTGGCGCGTACCGCGGTGGCGCACGCGGCGTGGCGCGGAGCGGACGCCGTGGCCGCCGCCGACGTGGAGACGGCGGCCAAACTCGTGCTGCCGCACCGGCGGCGCCGCGATCCGTTCGACGAGCCGGGCGTGGACGACGATCAGCTGCAGCAGGCCCTCGACGACGCCGCGCAGCACGCGGACGATCCCGAGGACGACCAGCACGGCGGTTCGGACGACGACGGCGGTGGTGGTGACGGCGGCGACCCGGGCGGTCCGGGTGGCAGTGGGCCGGAACCGGACGGTCCCGATGACGGCGGTCCTGATGATGGCGGCCCCGATGATGGCGGCCCCGATGATGGCGGGCCCGAGGACGACGGCCCCGGGGGCGGTGCGCCTGCACCGGAGGAACAGCAGACCTCGACGTCCTCGCAGTCGGAGGGGGAGGGGCCCGAGGACTCGGACGGTTCCTCGCCGGCGCCGAAGGAACGCCGCGCGCCGGATCCCGGCTCCGAGTTCCGCGCGCGGCTGCTGGAAGTTCCCGGCATGGGCGAGGGAGCGCCCGGCAGGCGCAGCCGCGCCCGGTCACGCACCGGGCGGGGAGTGCGCGCCTCGGCCCACGAGGGGCACGGCATCCACCTTCCGTCCACTGTGGTCGCCGCTGCTCCGCATCAGCGAGCACGGGGGTGCAACGGCCCCGGTCTGGTCGTGCGCGGCGAGGACGTGCGCCACACGGTGCGCGAGGGGCGGGAGGGCAATCTCGTCCTGTTCGCCGTGGACGCGTCCGGTTCGATGGCCGCGCGGGAGCGGATGTCCGCGGTCAGCGGTGCGGTGCTGTCGCTGCTGCGGGATGCTTACCAGCGCCGGGACAAGGTCGGTGTGATCTCCTTCCGCGGGGAGTCGGCCGAGGTCGTGCTGCCGCCGACGTCCTCAGTGGACGTTGCGGCGGCGCGGATGCGCGAATTGCGCACCGGCGGTCGCACACCGCTGGCCGACGGGCTGTTGCGCACCCGAAGGGTCGTGGAGACCGAGCGGGTGCGCGATCCGCAGCGCCGGCCGCTGCTGGTGCTGCTCACCGACGGCAAGGCGACGGTCCCGGCGAACGCGGCGAATGCTCCGAGCGGTTCGCGGGAGCGGACGCGGCAGGCGAACGCCGATGCGGTGCGCGCTGCCGGCGCGCTCGCCGAGCAGGGGGTGGCCGGTGTGGTCGTGGACTGCGAGCGAGGGGTGGTGCGGCTCGGACTGGCCGGTCAGGTGGCCACCGCGCTCGGTGCTTCCGCGTTGCGGTTGGAGGAGCTGTCGGCCGACGCGGTGGCCGGCGTGGTGCGTGCGGCGCAGCAGCCGGCGGGGGCAGCTCGGCGCGCAGCATGAGCGCGTAAGACGTGAACACTAATCGCATTTTGGGAAATGCCGCGCAGTTGCTACAGTGATCATCGTCCACCTGACCCCCAGGGGTGGACCCACTGAAGTGCCCCTGCGCTCCCGGTGACCCCCAGGCCGGTTGAGCGTGGGGGCCTTCTTCACGCGGAACCGCGCTCCACCTGGTGCCTTCCGGAAGTGCGCGAGCGGCAACTGGTTCCGCTGCAATCCCACCGGGCTGACCGCGGTGCGCGAACGGGCGCTCCGGCCACCCGGTTCCTCGGAAGAAGTGAGCCTCCTCCTGCACGCATCGGCGTGCACGGGGAGGTTGGTTAGGGTCTGACTATGCCGCAGGGACAACCAACAGCAGTGCCCGACGACGGGCTCACCACGCGCCAACGACGCAACCGCCCGCTGGTCATGGTGCACACGGGCGAAATGAAGGGGAAGTCCACGGCCGCCTTCGGCCTCGCGCTGCGCGGCTGGAACCAAGGCTGGTCGATCGGCGTGTTCCAGTTCGTGAAGTCCGCGAAGTGGCGCGTCGGCGAGGAGAGCGCCTTCCGCGCGCTCGGGCGCACGCACGAGGAGACGGGTGAGGGCGGCCCCGTCGAGTGGCACAAGATGGGCGAAGGCTGGTCGTGGGCGCGCAAGAAGTCCACCAGCGAGGACCACGCGGCCGCCGCGCTCGAAGGCTGGGAGGAGATCGAGCGGCGCCTGCAGGCGCAGCAGCACACCGTCTACGTGCTCGACGAGTTCACCTACCCGCTGCACTGGGGCTGGGTGGACGTGCAGCGCGTCGTCGAGGCACTGCGCACGCGTCCCGGGTACCAGCACGTCGTGATCACCGGTCGCAACGCGCCGCAGGAACTCCTCGACGCCGCCGATCTGGTCATGCGCACCGACAAGGTCAAGCACCCGATGGACGCCGGGCAGAAGGGGCAGAAGGGCATCGAGTGGTGAACGACGCACGCGTCGTGATCGCCGCCCCCGCGTCCGGTCACGGCAAGACGACGGTGGCCACCGGGCTTCTCGCTGCGCTGCGGCAGCGCGGTACGCAGGTCGCGCCGTTCAAGATCGGACCCGACTACATCGACCCCGGCTACCACCGGTTGGCCTGCGGGCGGCCGGGCCGCAACCTCGATCCCGTCCTGGTCGGTGAGCAGCGCGTCGCCCCGCTGTTCCGCCACGGCTCCGCGGACGCCGAGCTGTCCGTCATCGAAGGCGTGATGGGGCTCTTCGACGGGCGCATCGCACCGGCCGGCGGGTCCGCGGCGCAGGAAGGCAGCACCGCGCGGGTCGCCGAGACGCTCGACGCCCCCGTGGTGCTGGTCGTCGATGCGCGCGGCCAGGGACACAGCCTCGCTGCGCTGCTGCACGGCTTCCGCACCTACCGCGCGGGCGTGCGGCTGGACGGGGTGATCCTCAACCACGTGGGGTCGGCGCGGCACGAGCAGGTGCTCACCGATGCCGCGCGCGCCGTGGACGTGCCGGTGCTGGGCGCCATCCCGCGGGAGGAGGCGCTGCGCGTGCCGTCCCGGCACCTGGGTCTGGTCACCGCCGTCGAACGCGGGGACGAGGCCGCCGGCGCGGTCGAGGCGATGGGCGAGCTCGTGGCCCGTTCGATCGACCTGGAGGCGGTGCGCGCGCTCGCCCTCGCCGCCGCCGGGGTGCACGGTCCCAGCTGGTACCCGGCGGACGAGGTGTCCCCGCACGCCGGTGATCCCGTGGTCGCCGTGGCGGGCGGTCCGGCCTTCACCTTCGGCTATCCGGAGCACCTGGAACTGCTCGAAGCGGCGGGTGCGCGGGTTCGCGTGGTGGATCCGCTGCACGCCGAGGCACTTCCGGAAGGCACCGCGGGTCTGGTGCTGCCCGGGGGCTTCCCCGAGGAGCACCGTGCCGAACTGTCCGCGAACGCCGCGCTGCGCGAGGAGGTCGCGCGGTTCGCGCGTGCCGGCGGTCCGGTGCACGCCGAGTGCGGCGGTCTGCTCTACCTCGGCGAAGAACTGGACGGGCATCCGATGTGCGGCGTGCTGCCCGCGCGGGCGCGCATGTCCGAGCGCCTCACGCTGGGCTACCGCTCCGCCGTGGCCGTCTGCGACTCCAGCGTCGCCGCGCGGGGAGAAGAGGTGAACGGGCACGAGTTCCACCGCACGCTCCTGCAACCGGCGGGTGGTGATCCCCCCGCGTGGCAGTGGCGGGACGGTGGGGGAGACCTCCGCAGCGAGGGCCACGTCACGGGCGGTGTCCACGCCTCGTACCTGCACGTGCACCCCGCGGGGGCGCCGGGGATGGTCGACCGGTTCGTCGCGGGGTGCGCGCGATGAGGTCGTTCGGCGCTCCTGCCCGCTGACGGTGGCCGCGTTGCGCGAGGTCGAGGCCGTCCCCGTTGTCGGGTGAGGATGAGCAGGAGTGTGTCGAAGCGGTGGTGCCCGACGCGTCCGCGTTGCGCGACGCGCTGCGCCGGCGCGGTACGGTCGTTGCCTGCAGAGGCGGGAGGAGCTGATTAGTGAGTGGCCGGATCTCGTTCATCGGTGCCGGGCCGGGCGCGGCGGACCTCATCACGTTGCGCGGAGCCAACCGGATCGCCGAAGCCGACGTCGTGGTGTGGGCGGCGAGCCTGGTCACGCCGGAGTGCGTGCGCGACCACGCGCGCAGCGATGCGGAACTGGTGGACTCCTCGCGGATGACGCACGAGCACGCCCTGGAGATCTACCGGCGCGCCGAGCAGGAGAAGCTCAAGGTCGCCCGGCTGCATTCCGGTGATCCTTCCCTCTGGGGCGCGGTGCAGGAGCAGTACGACGCCTGCGCGCGGATGAACGTCGACGTGGAGATCGTGCCCGGCGTGGCCGCGTTCTCCGCGGCGGCCGCCGCGGTCGGGCGGGAACTGACCGTGCCGGAAGTTGCCCAGTCGCTGGTGCTGACCCGGCTCGAAGGCGGCAAGACGCCCATGCCGGAGAACGAGAAGGTCCGCGAGTTCGCCAAGCACGGCACGACGATGGCCCTGTTCCTGTCCGCCGCGCGGACCGGGCAGCTCGTCGAGGAACTGCGCGCCGGCGGCTACTCCGACGACACGCCGGTGCTCGTCGCGCACAAGGTGAGCTGGCCGGACGAGCTGCTGCTGCGCACGACCATCGGCGAGCTGGAGGCGACGGTCAAGGAGCACAAGCTCTGGCGGCACACGCTGTACCTCGTCGGCGAGGGCCTGACCGCGGGCACAACGCGCTCGCACCAGTACCACGCGGGTCATTTCCACACCTCTCGGCAAGCCGACCGCAAAGCGCGGCGCGAGCTGCGGTCTCGGTGGACGCAGCGCTCCCGCGAGGGCGCGGGCGAGCCCACCGGCGCGAAGACCCCTCATCGGCCGGAATCCGCTGCCGCGGAAACCGCACCGGCCGAGGCCGCACCGGTGACCGAGGCCCCGTCGGTGACCGAAACAGCGCCGGCGACCGCGAACACCGAGTCGCGCGCGGTGGATCCCGACATCGCCTGGTGGGCGGTGCGCGAATGGCAGGAGGAGGCGCGCTCGGCTGCGCGGGGGAACCAGAACCGCGCCCGTGCGACCCGGACGGATCAGGCGCAGTCCGAACTGTTCGGTGTGGACGTCGAGGAGGCGGACCCCGGCGCAGCGAGCGCAGCGGACGCGCGGACCGCGGCGGACGTGGAGACCGCAGCCGATGTGGAGACTGCGGCCGACGCGCGGACCGCGGCGGACGTGGAAACCGCGGAGGACGCGGTCACCGGAACGGCCGCGGACACGGCGCCGGAGGAACGACCGGAGCAGGTGCACGCCGCCGAGTCCGCGAACACGCCGGCCGGCACCGCGGACGCGGCTGGTGGGACGAGCGCGCAGACCGCCGGTTCGGGCAAGTCCACCCCCGGCAAGACCACCTCCGGCAAGTCCACATCGGGCAAGACCGCTTCGGGCAAGTCCACCTCGGGCAAGTCGGGCAGGAACAGCCGGTCGGGCAAGTCGAGCGGCGGCAAGAACGGCAGGCACCGCTCCGCTGCGAACGCGGAGGCGAACAGCGCGAAGCGGGATGAGCAGTAGCGACGGCAGCACACCGGCGCGCTCTCGGCGTGTGCGGAACGGCTGCGCGGGCAGCGGGCTGCAGTATTGGAGCGGTTCACCGAGCACTGCCGCCGGCGGAGGCCGAGGCGTGCGGTGAAGCCGAATTTCAGCGGCGAGTACGTGGTAGCGGCGACAGAGGCGAGGTGGGTGACGTGGCCGTCACAGTGATCGGCGTCGACGGGGCGGAGCTTCCCCACGGCGGAACGGAGCTCGTCGACTCGGCGAAGCTCGTGATCGGAGGGCGGCGACACTTGCGCGCGCACGCCCCGGACCACGCCCGCACCCTCGAACTGGGCCCGCTCGAACCCGCGCTCAACGCCCTGTCGGCCCTGGCCGCCGAGGAGGACGCCGTCGTGCTCGCCGCGGGCGACCCCGGGTTCTTCGGCGCGCTGCGGGCGTTGAAGGAACGCGGCGTGCACTGCTCGGTGCTGCCGGCGACCTCGAGCGTGCAGCGGCTGATGGCGCGCACGGGACGGCCGTGGGACGACGTGACGGTGGTCAGCGCGCACGGCCGGGAGCTGCCACGTGCGATCAACGTCTGCCGCGCCCGCCCGGCCGTGGCAGTGCTCACCGCCCCCGGCGCGGGGCCGGCCCAGATCGGCTCCGGCCTGATCGGGTGGCGGCGCACCATGACCGTCGCCGAGGACCTGGGCGGGGAGTTCGAGACCGTGGTCACGCTCGACCCGGCCGAGGCGGCTGCTCGCACGTGGCAGGAACCGAACATCGTGCTGTGCCTGGCCGATCAGGACGCGGTGCCGCAGCTGGGCTGGTTCGCCGGCGGCGCCCCGCTGCCCCCGGCGGGGTGGGGTCTGCCGGAGGACGAGTTCTCCCACCGCGACGGCGTGATCACCGAATCCGAGGTGCGCGCGGTCGCGCTGGCGAAACTGGCACCGCGGCCGGGGGCTCTCGTCTGGGACGTCGGCGCGGGCTGCGGCTCGGTGGCCGTGGAGTGCGCGCGGCTGGGCGCGGCCGCCATCGCGGTGGAGTCGGACGAGGCGCAGACGGTGCGGATGATCACCAACGCGGCCCGGCACGGGGTGGACGTCCGCGTGGAGGAGGGCCAGGCGCCGCAGGCCCTGCGGCAGCTGCCCCGGCCGGACGCGGTGTTCGTCGGCGGCGGTGGCAGCGAGGTGGTCACCGCGTGCGCGAACGTCGGCGCGAACCGCGTGGTCGTCGCGCTCGCGGCGCTGGACCGGGTCGCTCCGGCGCGCGATGCGCTGCGCAGCGCGGGCTACGACGTCGAAGGCGTCCAGGTCTCGGCGAGCAGGCTCGCCGACCTGCCGGACGGATCGGCGCGGTTGCGAGCGGCCGATCCCGTCGTGCTGCTGACGGGACGCGCGCACGACAGCCCTGCCTCGCCGGAAAGCGCCCGGTCCCGCACGACGAACGAGGAGCAGTCGTGATCGGCCTGTTCGCGGTCACCGCGCCGGGACGCCGCGCCGCGGCCGAACTCGCCGCCCGGATGGGGCCGGAGGCGGTCGTCGCGGACGGTCCGGTTCCCGCGGCGGTGCGCCGGATGTGGGACCACCTCGACGGTGCGGTGTTCTTCCTGTCCAGCGGGGCCACGATCCGCCTGGTGGCTCCGCTGCTGCGGGACAAGCACACCGACCCGGGCGTGGTGTGCGTCGACGAGGCGCGGCACTGCGCCATCGCGCTCGTCGGCGGGCCCGCCGGCGGGGCGAACGCGCTGGCCGAGCAGGTCGGCGATGTGCTCGGTGCGACGCCGGTGGTGACCACGGCCGGCGATGCCGCCGGCAGCACCCCGCTGGACGAGGTCGTCGAGGCGCTGGACGCCGTGGTCGACGGCGATCTCCCCGGCTGCGGGACCGCCGTGCTCAACGGCGAGGCCGTGTTGGTCGTCAATCCGCACGGCTTCCCGCTGCCCGCGCTGCCGGCGAACGTTCGCACCGACATCGAGAAGCCACAGTGGACGGTCTTGGTGGAGGACCGGCACCGCCCGGACTTCGACGACGCGGCCAACGTCCTGCGGCTGGTGCCGCGGACGCTCGTGGTCGGTGTCGGCTCGGCCAGCGGTGTTTCCCGCAGCGCGGTCGTTCAAGCTCTCGCCCGGGTGGAATCCGAGCACGGCCTCGATCCGCGGGCGATCCGCGCCGCGGCCAGCGTCGACCTCAAAGCCGAGGAGGCCGACATCCTGCAGGCGGTGCAGGACCTGGGTTTCTGGCACTCCAGCGACGGCGGGGACGAGTTGCCGCTGCTGACGTACCCGGCGCAGCAGCTCGCGGAGGTCACCGTCCCCGGGCCGAGCGAGGCCGTGCGTGCCGAGACCGGCACGCCCAGCGTGTCCGAGGCCGCGGCACTGACCGGCGCCGCCGAGCTCGCCGGCGGCGGCGAGGTGCGGCTCGTCGCGGGCAAGATCAGGGGTGCGGGCGTCACCGTCGCCGCCGCCCGGATCCAACCCCGGGGTCGGTTGGCCGTCCTCGGACTGGGCCCGAGCGCACCAGACCTGCGCAGCGCGCGCGTGGAGGCGGAACTGCGCCGCTCCTCCGCGGTCGTCGGATCGGACCAGCACCTCGACCAGGTGCGGCACCTGCTGCGGCCGGGTACCGACCTGCGCAGCGCTCCCCTCGGCGGGGAGGAAGCCGGGGCGGAGGAGGCGGTGACGCTGGCGCGGTCCGGCAACGCCGTGGCGCTGCTCGGTTCCGGTGACGCCGGTGTGTACGCCGCGGCCAGCCCCGCGCTGGAGAGAGCCGCTTCGGACATCGAGGTGGTCGCCGTCCCCGGGGTGACCGCGGCGCTGGCGGCTGCGGCGCTGCTCGGCGCGCCGCTCGGTCAAGACCACGTGCTCGTCAGCCTCTCCGATCTGCACACGCCGTGGGAGGTCGTCGAACGGCGCGTGCGCGCCGCAGCGGAAGGTGACTTCGTGGTGTGCTTCTACCACTCGCGGTCGGTGGGAAGCGACTGGCAGCTCAGGCGTGCGCTGGAGATCCTCGCCGAGTCTCGTCCGGCCAGCACGCCGGTCGGCGCCGTGCGGCAGGCCTACCGGCCCGAGCAGAGCGTCTGGTACGCGCCGATCGCCGAGTTCGATCCGGCTCCGGTGGACGTGCACACCACCGTGATCGCGGGCTCGTCGCAGTCGGCCATGTTCGGCCACCGCTTCGTCACGCCGCGCGGGTACCGGTGGATGACCAGCGGTTCCTGATGCCCCGTGCATGATCACCAGCGACTGCGCCGCCCGCGGTTCTCGCCGAGGTGCTCGGGCGCGCTGCGCTCCCGGTTGTTCGTCGGGCCGCTCGGAGCACCGGGCGCGGGGAGCTGCCCGGCCGATGCCGGCCGCTTGCCGGAGCCGGGCGTGTCCGCAGCACCGCGGCCGGGAGAAAGGACTCCCGGCCGCGTCGCCGTGCTGTTCAGACGGGCAGCCGCACGTGGCGGTTCAGCTGCTGGCCGATGTCGGCCGCCGCCGTGTCCAGCAGCTTGTGCGCCAATTCGAACAGCGCACGGGCCGTCGCGATTTCGTCCCCGATCTGGGGGACCTCAGGATCGTCGGGATGCCGCCGTGCCGTGCCGTGACCGTGCACGATCTGGCCGTTCGGCATGGTGAACCCGACATCGCACGTCGTCTTCGAGCCCTGCTCGACGACTTGGAGATCGAGGTTGATCGTGTGCGTCTCGTTCATGGTCGCCTCCCTGGCCGTGCTGGACAGCGCCACCACGGTGACTCCAGGATGCGGATTGCCCGGGCGCAACGGAACCCGACGTGTCACCCATCCGGGTTAGAGTCGGGCTCGCCGGCACTGTGCTCGAACCCCCTGCTTCGAGCCCGCGCGGTTCGCGGGCGGGGCTCCGGCGCTCGTCATCGGGTGGCGGTGGACTTCGCCGGCGCCGCCGAGGCGGAACCCGCGTTGGGCGGAACGACCCGCCCGCCGCGAGCACGCCGTCCGAACGGGGCGGTGCCGTCGGCGCATCCGCTGCGGGAACCGGTGCCAATGCAGGGGTTCGGGTGCAGGGGTCAAGTGCGGAGGAATCATCGCAGCGGCGGTCTCGTGTTCGGAGTGGACGGAGGCCGTCGCGGTGCTCCTCGGCCGCGCAGCCGCGGATCCGGACGCGAACGCCGAGGTGGCCAAGGTCTCAGGGCTCTTGCAGTCAACCGGCGGCTTCGCCACCGTGGGAACATCGTTGCCCCGCTGGCATCGTCGGCCGTCCTCGGCGACCTCCGGATGAACCGCGATACCTGCGAGTACCGCGCTGCTGCCCGGGTTCGAGGGCGAGCCGGGCCAGCCGGCAGACACCGCACCACCCGGACGACCCGACCGGACGACGAACCGCCCGGACAGGGGCATGGCCACGGACACGGACATGGGCACGCGCACTGACACACCGACCGAGCACCACTACCTCGCGGGGCTGGACCTGCGCGGGCGACGCGTCGTCGTGATCGGCGCGGGCACCGTGGCGCAGCGGCGCCTGCCGCGGCTCATCGGCGCCGGCGCCGAGATCGAGGTGATCGCACCGGAAGCCACCCCAGCCGTGGAGTCCATGGCCGATCGGGGAGAGGTGCGCTGGACGCGCCGCCTCTTCGCCGAGGGCGACCTCGCCGAGGCGTGGTACGTCGTGGCGGCCGCTTCCGACGACGGTGTCAACGCCGCCGTCGGCGCCGAAGCCGAGCGCAACCGGGTGTTCTGCGTGCGCGCCGATGATGCCGCGGCGGGCAATGCCGTCACGCCCGCCGTCGGCGAGCACGACGGACTGCTGCTCGGCGTGCTCGCCGGCGGCGAGCCCCGGCGGTCGGTGGCGGTGCGCGACGGTCTCGTGGAAGCGATGCAGTCCGGGGTGGTCGACGAGCACGCGGAACCACCGTCCCCCGGTGTCGCACTCGTCGGCGGCGGGCCGGGCGCGCCCGACCTCATCACGGTGCGCGGGCGGCGACTGCTGGCCAAGGCCGACATGGTGCTCACCGACCACCTCGCCCCGCGCGAGCTGCTCGACGAGCTCGGTTCGCACGTGGAAGTGATGGACGCCTCCAAGATCCCGTACGGACGGGCGGCGAACCAGGAGGTCATCAACCGCACGCTCATCGACAGCTCCCGCGCCGGGAAGTTCGTGGTGCGCCTCAAGGGCGGTGACCCCTACGTGTTCGGTCGCGGTTTCGAGGAGCTGCTGGCCTGCACCGAGGCGGGCGTGCCGGTGACGGTGGTCCCCGGCATCACCAGCGCGTTCTCCGCTCCCGCTGTCTCGGACGTGCCGGTGACGCACCGCGGCGTGGCGCACGAGGTGGTCGTCGTCTCCGGCCATGCGCCGCCGGACGACGAGAAGTCGCTCGTGGACTGGCCCGCGCTGGCGCGACTGCGCGGAACGCTCGTGCTGATGATGGCGGTGCGTCGGCTCGACGCGTTCGCCGGCGTGCTGCTGCGCCACGGCCGTCCGGCCGACACCCCGGTGGCGGTCATCCAGGAAGGCACCATGCCGGGGCACCGGACGGTGCGCAGCACGCTCGGCGAGGTGGCCGAGGACGCCGAGCAGGCGGACGTGGCGCCGCCGGCGATCGTCGTCATCGGTCCGGTGGCCGGTCTCAAGTGAGAACCGGCCGCAAGCGCGAGCTCCGTCCGAAGTGGTGGGAGCCTGCGGGGTGACGAGCCGACGTCGAGCGGGCCAGGCCGGAGTTCCCGTCACCGCACGATGATCGCGAAGCCCTGCTCGCCTTCGCGCTCCACCTCGAACCCGTCGGAGCGCGCGACGTCCAGCAGGTCGTCCACTGTGGTGGGATCAGTTCCGGTCGTGGCGAGGCTGCGCGCCAGGCGGCCCTTGTAGGACTTGTTGTGGTGGCTGACCACCTTGCGCTCGCCGCTGGAGCCCTGCGAGAGCACGCGCGCGCCCACCGCGGCGGGAACGCGCGCCAGCCCGGCGTAGGCGCCCGAGCGCAGGTCGACGACGAGCTCGTCCATCCCGTCCAGCACCGGTTCCAGCACGGGCCGCCACACCCGGCGCAACGCTCCCGTCCCGGGCAGTTTCGCATCGGCCGACATCCGGTACGGCGGGATCTCGTCGGTGCCGCGCACCAAGCCGAACAGCGCCGAGGCCACGGCCAAGCGCCGATCGGCCCGGCCGCGTTCGGCCTCCTGCAGCGAGCGCACGTCGAGCGCGTCGTAGAGCACGCCGGTGTAGCGCTCCAGCGCGGGCGTCGTCGGGGCCTTCCACAGCTCCGCGTTCAACCGCACCTGGTCCACCTGGCGCTCGGAGATGCCGAGCGCGGACAGGCTCGCCGGAACGTCCTCGGCCAATGTGGACAGTTCGGTGGCCAGCGCGCGGCGCGTGTCGTTCAGTTCCGGAAACGAGAGGGCTTCCAACTCCAGGGCAGCGCCCTCGCCGCCGGTCGTCTTCGTCTCCGAGGGAGGCAGCACGATGAGCACGGCACCAGGGTAGGCGCCCGCGCGCACCGGCCGGTCCGGCGGGCGTGCCCGGCCGTCACGTCCGCACGGCGGTGGTGGACCGGCTGGCACCCCCGACGCGTACCGGCAGCGCGGACAGGCCGTGGATGATCGAGCTCGCGCGGTGGCGCACCGGTCCCGCCCGCCGCAGGTCCGGCAGCCGCGTCGCCAGGGTCCGCAACGCGATCTCGCCCTCCAACCGGGCCAGCGGAGCTCCCAGGCAGTAGTGCCGGCCACCGGCGAAGGCCAGGTGTTCCCCGCGGTCGCGGCGGGCGATGTCGAAGCGCTCCGCCTCGGCGTGCTGCCGCGGGTCGCGGCCGGCAGAACCGAGCAGCACGAGCACCATGGCGTTCGTCGGCAGCGCACATCCGCCCAGTTCGACCGGCTCGTGCGCCATCCGAACCGTCGCCTGCACCGGAGCGTCCCAGCGCAGCGTCTCCTCCACCGCGGCGGGCGCGCACTGCGGCTCCGCGCACAGCCGCTCCCACTGCTCCGGGTGCTCCAGCAGCGCGGCCGTGCCGTTGCCGATCAGGTTCACCGTGGTCTCGAAACCCGCCACGAGCAGCAGGTTGCACAGCCCCACCAGTTCCGCACCGGTGAGCCGCTGCTCGTCGGTGGCGCGCACCAGGTCGCCGAGCACGTCCTCGGTGGGCTCGGCGCGGCGCTGCGCGATCAACGCGTCGAACAGCTGCGCCAGCGCGGCGGTCGACTCCCGCAACCGTCGCAACTGGCGCACCGACCGCACACCGTCCAGCGCACCGCCGAGCACGCGTCCGTGCCGGGCCAGCCGCTCGGCGTCCAACGGCGGCAGCCCCAGCAGCTCCTGGATCATCGCGATGGGCAGCGGTGCGGCGAAATCCCGGATCAGGTCGAACTCGCCCCGCCGACGGGCCGCATCCACCAGGTCCTCGGCAACGCGGGTGATGCGTTCCCGGTAGTTCTCGAGCCGGCGCGGCCGGAAGGCGGGCGCGGCCAGCCGGCGCAGCCGCGTGTGGTCGGGCGGGTCGAGTTCCAGCAGCGACAGGTCCTGGCCCAGCTCCTCGGCGAACGGCTGGGACGGGGCCCCCTCCGCGGTGCGCACGCCGAAACGGCCGTCGCGCAGCACCGCGTCGCACATCCCGTGCGTGGACGCCACCCACATGCCCAGGCGGCTGCGCACCAACGGCCCGCGCCGCCGCAGCGTGCGGTACACCGGGTACGGGTCGTCCCGCCACGGCCGGTGCAGCAGGCGCGCCACCGGTTCGCCGAGCCGGGCCTGCGCCCACCCGGCCGCGCCGTAGGCCACCAGCTGCGCGCGCAGGCCGAGCTCGCGGGCGGTGCTGCGAACGCTTTCGTCGACGGGCATGCGGCACCTCCGTGGGTCTCCTCCCCGGAGTACCGCTCCGCGCGGCCCGCGACAAGCCGCCATCGGGGGCTTTGCGCGCGTCCGGGAGCAGGGCCGCTACGCTGCACGTGTCGAAACCGGCCCCGTCGAGGAGCGAGCAGCCGTGATCACGAGGATGTCGACGTTGTTCCTGCGCACCCTGCGCGAGGATCCGGCCGACGCCGAGGTGCCGAGCCACAAGCTGCTCGTGCGCGGCGGCTACGTCCGACGGGTGGCGCCGGGCATCTACTCGTGGCTGCCGCTGGGCCTGCGGGTGCTGCGCAACGTCGAGCAGATCGTGCGCGAGGAGATGGACGCCATCGGCGGCCAGGAGATCCACTTCCCCGCGCTGCTGCCGAAGGAGCCCTACGAGGCCAGCAACCGCTGGACCGAGTACGGCCCCGCGCTGTTCCGGCTCAAGGACCGCAAGGGCGGTGACTACCTGCTCGGCCCGACGCACGAGGAGCTCTTCGCGCTCACCGTCAAGGGCGAGTACAGCTCCTACAAGGACTACCCGGCGGTGCTGTACCAGGTGCAGACGAAGTACCGCGACGAGGAGCGGCCGCGGGCCGGCATCCTGCGCGGGCGCGAGTTCGTCATGAAGGACTCGTACTCGTTCGACCTCGACGACGAGGGCCTCGCCGAGTCGTACCAGCTGCACCGCGACGCCTACATCCGCATCTTCGACCGGGTGGGCCTGCACTACGTGATCGTCAAGGCCATGTCCGGAGCCATGGGCGGTTCGGCGTCGGAGGAGTTCCTCGCCGAGACCGAAACCGGCGAGGACACGTTCGTCCGCAGCAGCGAGTCGGACTACGCCGCCAACGTGGAAGCCCTCAGCACGATCGCCCCGGATCCGCTGCCCTTCGAGGGCCGGCCGGCGGCGGAGGTCCACCACACGCCGGACACGCCCACGATCGAAACGCTCGTCGACTACCTCAACGAGCACACCGACCGCGTGTTCACCGCCGCGGACGCGCTGAAGAACGTGCTCGTCAAAACGCGCCAGCCCGGTGCCGAGCAGTGGCAGCTGCTCGCCGTCGGCGTGCCCGGTGACCGCGACGTCGACATGAAGCGGCTCGAAGCCGCGCTCGAACCGGCCGAGGTCGCCCTGCTCGAAGAGGACGACTTCGCCGCCAGCCCGTTCCTGGTGAAGGGCTACATCGGCCCGAAATCCCTGCAGGACAACGGCGTTCGCTACCTCGTGGACCCGCGCGTGGTCACCGGTACCGCGTGGGCCACCGGTGCGGACAAGCTCGACCACCACGTCGTCGACCTCGTCTGCGGGCGCGACTTCACCCCGGACGGCACCGTCGAAGCCGCCGACGTCCGCGAAGGCGACCCGTCCCCGGACGGGAAGGGCGTGCTGCGTTCCGCGCGCGGCATCGAGGTCGGCCACATCTTCCAGCTGGGCCGCAAGTACGCCGACGCGGTGCAGCTCGACGCGCTCGGCCAGGACGGCAAGCAGAAGCGGATCACGATGGGTTCCTACGGCGTCGGGATCTCGCGACTCGTCGCGGCCATCGTCGAGCAGTCGCACGACGAGCAGGGGCTCGTCTGGCCGCGTGCCGTCGCCCCCGCCGACGCCCACGTGGTCATCGCGGGCAAGGACGACGGCGTGTGGTCGGCGGGTGAGCGGCTCGCCGCGGAACTCGACGAGGCGGGCGTGCGGGTGATCCTCGACGACCGGGCCGCCTCCCCGGGCGTCAAGTTCGCCGACGCCGAGCTCGTCGGCGTGCCCACGATCGTCGTCGTCGGCAAGGGCGTGGCCAACGGGGTCGTCGAAGTGCGCGACCGCCGCAGCGGGGAGCGCGCCGAGGTCTCCCTGGAGCAGGCCGCCCAGCACATCGCCGGCCTCGCCCGCTGATCCGGGCCCGGGTCTCGCGGCTCCGGAGGGTGCCCGCCCGGGGAAGCTGTTCCGACCCCGGCGACGCCGATCATGGTGACGCCGAACCTGGTGACGCTGCGCCCGAGCGGGTCCGTGCGCTGCGGTTTGTACGTTTTCGCGCGAAACGCGTAAACCCCGTTCGGTTGAGGTGCGCGAGGCAACAGCCGGAGCATGCTCCGCGATGCGGGTAGTCAGGCGGAGTCCACGTGCGCGTGGAGCGCTGCGGTGGTGGTGCATGGCCGCGACCGACCCCGCAAGCCGGAGAGGGCGGGTGGTCCGCCGGGAGAAGGGACTGGTCAGGCTGAGTTCACCGGAGAGGACGCTCCGCCGGGCAGGACAGGCTGGTCGGGCGGTCAGCTGGACAGGGCCGGTCAACTGGAGAGGGCAGTCAGCTGGACAGGGCGTGCAGGAGCGGTTCGGCCGACCTCAGGTCCTCCAGGACGATGTCGGCGCCCGCGGCCCGCAGGTCGTCCGCCCCGCTGCTGCCCGTGGCCACGCCGACCGCGCGGGCCCCGCAGGCCAGCGCGCCGGCGACGTCGCGCGGTGTGTCGCCGGCGACGAAGACCTCCTCGTAATCCGCCCCGTGCTTGCGCTCGGCCTTGGCCACCGCCCCGGCGACGAGCTCCTGCCGGTGTTCGGTCTCGCTGCCGAAACCGCCGATGTCGAGATCCACGTGGCGGTCGAGGTCGAACGCGCCGAGCTTCTTCCCGGCCACCACGGGCAGGTTGCCGGTCACGACGCTCTGCGTGAACCCGTCGGCGGCGAGCCGGGCCAGCAGTGCGGCCGCCCCGGGCAGGGCGCTCCCGCCGCGGCCGAGCTCCACCTCCGTGTCCAGCACGGCCCGCGTCAGCGCGGTGAACATCGCCTCGATCGTCTCCGCGGTGACCGCGACGTCGTGCCGCCGGAGCACGTCCGCAGTGATGGCGCGTTCGGTGCGACCGGCGGTCTCGGGCATGTGCGCCAGTCGCAGTCCGGCCACTTCGGACAGCGCGCGCGTGTACCAGCGGGTACCGAAGCCCTGGAAGTCGACCAGCGTCAGATCCACGTCCCACAGCAGGAGTCGTCGCTTGCTCACACGAACCATACTGCCAAAACGCGGTGCCCGCGGAAACCGCCTACCAAGGACTCGCTGCGCGTCCGGTGTGGACACCGGCTCAGCCGGCCAGGAAGCTCAGCCGCACGTTCCGCGCGGCGTTGTCCACATTGGTGTCGACGAGGCACACGGACTGCCACGTGCCCAGCGCCATGCGGCCGCCCACCACGGGCACCGAGGCGTACGGCGGCACGAACGCGGGCAGCACGTGGTCCCGTCCGTGCCCGGGTGATCCGTGGCGGTGCTGCCAGCGCCCGTCCTTCGGCAGCACGTCCTGCAGCGCGCGCAGCAGGTCCTCCTCGCTGCCCGCGCCGGTTTCGATGACCGCGAGCCCCGCCGTCGCGTGCGGCACCCACACGTGCAGCAGCCCGTCCTGCGCCGGTGCCGACCGCAGGAACTCCTGGCACTCGTGGTTCAGGTCGCGGACGGCTTCCTGGCCGCCGGTCCGGATCTCGATGACATCGGTGTGCATGCCCCTCACCGTAGGCGTTCGAGCGCACGGCGTCCGGTCCCGGCGCTCCGCCCGGACAATCGCCGTGCACGACCAGGTCCCGGGACGAGGCATGGCGAGGAGCACCTCGGTTCCGGCACGATCGTCGCCATGCGCGAAGCGTTCGGGGCGATGTTCGACGTCCCCGCGGGATACGTGAACACGGCCAGCATCGGCATCCCACCCGTGAAGACCGTGCGAGCGGTGAGCGAGGCGGTCGCCCGCTGGGGCAGCGGGCGGGACGACGCCGGGGACTTCGACAACGCCGTCGCCACCGCGCGAGCGGCCTTCGCCGCGCTCGTCGGCGCCCGCCCGGAGCACGTGGCGATCGGCGCCACCGTCTCGCAGCTGGTGGGACTGGTCGCCGCGAGTCTGCCGGACGGCAGCCGCGTGCTGCTGGCCGAAGGCGATTTCACCAGCGTCGGCTTCCCGTTCGCCGCGCAGCGCGAACGCGACGTGCGCGTCGACGAAGTCCCGCTCGAACACCTCGCCGGGCACGCCGCCGACTACGACCTGGTGGCGGTCAGCGCGGTGCAGTCCAGCGACGGGCGCCGGGCGGACCTGGAGGGGCTGCGAGCCGCGCGCCGCTCCGGCACCCGCGTGCTGCTCGACGTGACCCAGGCGGCCGGGTGGATGCCGCTCGAACTGGACTGGGCCGACTGGGTCGTCGGTGCCGGCTACAAGTGGCTGCTCGCACCTCGCGGGGCCGCGTGGCTGGCCGTGCACCCGGAGGCGCCGGCGCTGCTGCCGCACAGCGCCAACTGGTACGCGGCGGACAGTCCCTGGGAGGCGGCCTACGGGCTGCCGCTGCGGCTGGCCGCGGGAGCGCGCGGGTTGGACCTCTCCCCGGTGTGGTTGGCGCACGTCGGGGCGAGCGCGGCGATGAGCTGGCTCGCCGAGCAGGACCTCGCCGCGATCGCGGAGCACTGCATCGGGCTGGCGAATCGGTTGCGCACCGCGTTGGACATGCCGCCCGGTGATGCGGCGATCGTGAGCGTGCCCCGGTCGGATGCCGGGCAGCGGCTGGAGGGGGCCGGAGTGCGGGCCGCGGTGCGGCGGGGTGGAGCGCGGTTGGCGTTCCACCTGTACAACACCGAGGAGGACGTGGACCTGGCCGCTCGTGCGCTGCGTCGGTGACCCAGCAGCGGGCCAGTGGCCGGTGGTCCAGTGCTGCGGCGGTCGGTGACGCGCGGTGACTGTGCCGCACCGCCCGCGCGGTTGTGCTGACACCGTGCTCGGGCGGTTGCCCGCCCCGGCTACTGTTGTTTGCCGTGTCGGAAACACCACGTGGAGCGGACGAGGCCTCCCCAGCGGATCCGGACCCGGGCGCGCAGCGGCACACGACCCCGTTGCGCCGGGACAATTCCCGGATCACCGCGGATCCGGAGGGTGGCACCGGCTCGACGGCGGTGCCGGCCGAGGAGAGCGAGGACTCCGAGTCCGCAACGGAGGTCTCCGCACCGCCGACCGGTTCGGGCTCGGCTGCGGCGCCGCAGCCCGCGGCAGCGGCGAACCGGGCCACTGCAGCGGACGAGGCGGAACCGCACACCGACCGCTTCCCCGCGGTGGCCCCGGCGCCTTCGCACGAGCAGCGAGCCGGCGCCCCCCACCCCGGAGCGCACCAGCCGGCGGCCGCTGCGGCTGCGCCGAGCGCACAGGGGCCACCGCCCGCCGCGCAGCCGGCACCTGCCCCACCACCGATACCTGGAGCCCCGCCGGCGCAGGCCTCACCACCGGCGCAGCCAGCTCCGGCGCAGCCAGCTCCGCCGGGCGGCACGGCGGTCGCCCAGCCCGTGCCTGCGATCCGCGGCAATCCACACCCCGGGCCGCCCGCGGCCGCGCAGGACCACGGCGCGGCACAGCGGGCACCGGCGCGTCCAGGCCGCCGTTCGCCGGCGTGGACGTGGGCGGTGCGTGGCCTGGTGCTGCTCGGTGTGGCGCTGCTGTCCGGCGTCGCCTGGTGGGCGTTCGGTCCGGGCGGTTCCTCGGGGCAGGAGCAGGCGCAGGACGGGACGCCGCCGTCCGCGGAGCGGACGAAGTACCGCTTCGACATGCTGCAGAAGGAGGGCTGGTTGCCCGGCTGCGCCCAGGTGTCGACGCACCGCATCGCCGAGTTCTTCGGGCAGCACGAATGCGTGCACCGCACGCGAGCGCTGTACACCACGACGCTGGCCAACGGTGACCGGGTCGTGACGAGCGTGGTCACGGTGCTCATGGCGGACGAGCAGCAGGCCGCTCGGCTGGACCGACTGCTCACCCGGGACGGGACCGGCAACATCAGGGACCTGGTCGACGAGGGCATGGAAACCAACGGGGACCTGCCCGATCTCAGCGACAAGGCCTACGGTTCGCAGCAGCAGGGCGAGCTCGTGGTGATCGGCGATTCCGCCTACCTCGGCAAGGACACGCCGAAGGACGATCCGCGCCTGCTGGACGTGACCGGCGAAGCACTGCAGCTCGGCTGGCCCCAGGACCGCGACCAGGGCTGACCGGGACGGCTCCGCGGGTCGGCTGCCCAGGAGGTTCTGCTACCGGCCTCGCCGCGCGAACTCCCTCAAGGCTGGCCGGGGAATTCGGGTGCTGCCGGCGACCGGCCGAGCGCCAGTCGCCAGCGGGTGCTGCGGGTGGCCGCGGTGGTGAGCCCGTCCAGGGCGGTGCGGCGCAGCTCGGGCGAGTGCGAGTTCTCCAGGACCGAGCGCCATCCGACCTGGCAGTCGCGTTCGGCGAGCAGGGCCGCGCGGATCGCCGAGGTCTGGTCTGCGACGTCCTCCCCCGCGTCGTAGGCCAGCGCCGGGGGAGGGGCGTTCCCACCGGCCTCGCGCAGGGTGCGGTCGGCGACGTCGCGCATCCGCTCGTGCTCGTCGAAGGCCTCGTCCACGGCCTCCGAGGCGGACCGCTCGGTGACGTGGGCGCGGGCCAGGCCGTACAGCCACACCGCGGCGTGTTCGGCCTTCAGCGTGCTGCGCAGGGCTTGCGCGGCCGGATCGGACAGGCGAGTCATGGCAACACCTCCAGCAGGCACGCGCAGCCGGCCGAGACGGACCCGGCCAGCCCGGCGCGGTTCGGCGGCGCTCCCGGAACGAAGGCGGCCGCTTGGTCGCGGGCCCGTTCCAGCGCCCGGCGCAGTCGCTCCTGCCCGGCCGCGGGATCGGCGGGCACCTCGGGGGCGGGCACGTCCGGCAGCGTTGGCGGTGCGTCGGCCTCGGGCGGGTGCACCCGCTCGATCTCGCGCCGCAGGGCTCGGGCGTGCGCGCTGCGCGCGTCGGCGACTTCCGACGCGGCCCCGGCGAGGTCGGGGTGCCGTTCGCCGAGGGCGCGGGCGAGCGCGGCGTCGGATTTCGCGGCTTCGGCGGCGGGAAGCAGCGGATCCGGCCCCTCCTCGCCGGAGCAGCCGGTCGCCGCGGCGGAGGCGCCGACCACGACCGCGGGCAGGGCGGTGACGGCGCGCAGGAGGCCCCGCCGGTCGAACCGGCCGGGGGAGCGCGGGGGAACGTTCACGGGGCACTATCGTGCCAGCGCCGCTCGGCGATGATCGGTCGAGGGGAACCGCAACGGCGATTCGTCGACACCGGACGCCCGCACGTCGACGGGCGGGTCCCGCGGCGCGCCACGCTGCCGGGCGACGCGCTACGCTGGACGGCCGCGGCCGGCACGTGCAGCACTGGTCGTGAGTTCCGCTCGTGAGTTCCGCGTTCCGCCGGCGTGGCGCCGAACGGACGGGGACGTCAGCGCCGCGAACGCACCCGCAGCCCCGGGGGTCTCGCCGAGGCCCCGATGACGAAATCGAGGAGTGCCCGACGTGTCCAGTCCGCCGAGTGGTGCGGTCACTGCGCAACTGGAGCCCGTGGTCGCCGAAGCGGTGGCGGCGCTGGGCTTCGACCTGGAGGAGCTCGACGTCCAGTCCGCGGGCCGCCGCCGGTTGGTCAAGGTCGTCGTCGACGCCGACGGCGGGGTGGGGACCGATGCGATCTCCGAGGTTTCCCGCGCGGTGTCGAAGGTGTTGGACGGGTACGAGCACGTGCTCACCGGGTCGTACACCCTCGAGGTGACCTCTCCGGGGGTGAGCCGGCCGCTCACTCGCGCGCGCCACTGGCGGCGCTCCCGGCACCGCCTGGTCAGTATCACTCTGACGAGTGGGGAATCGATCACAGCACGTGTCGGCAAGGCCGATGACGAGGGTGTGACCGTGCTGGCTGGTGGAAACATCCGCCGGGTGGCTTACCGTGAGGTTGAGCGCGCGGTGGTCGAGGTGGAATTCCAGCAGCCACCGGCGGGGGAACTGGCAGAACTCGAGCGGGCTGCGGGCGGCGTTTCCGAACACGGGGACGACCGGGAGGACACGGAGGAGTCGAGGTGAACGTCGACATCGCGGCGCTGCGGGCGATCGAGCGGGACAAGGACATCCCGTTCGAAACGGTCCTGCAAGCGATCGAATCGGCATTGCTGACCGCATACCGGCACACGGAAGGGCACCAGCCGCATGCCCGCGTGGAAGTGGACCGCAAGACCGGCATCGTCCGGGTGATCGCGCACAGCCTGACCCCGGACGGTTCCGTCGCCGAGGAGTGGGACGACACTCCGGAGGGATTCGGCCGGATCGCGGCCACGACCGCCCGGCAGGTCATCCTGCAGCGGTTGCGGGACGCCGAGCACGAGAAGACCTACGGCGAGTTCTCCACCAAGGAGGGCGAGATCCTCGGTGGTGTGATCCAGCGCGACGCGCGGGCGAACTCGCGCGGCATGATCGTCGTGGAGTTCGGCGAGAGCGAGGGCGTCATCCCGCCCGCGGAGCAGGTGCCGGGGGAGAACTACGAGCACGGCACGAGGATCAAGTGCTACGTGATCGGGGTCTCGCGCAGTGCCCGCGGACCGCAGATCAACCTGTCGCGCACGCATCCGAACCTGGTCCGGCGGCTGTTCGCGCTGGAGGTTCCGGAGATCTCCGACGGCACCGTGGAGATGCCCTCGGTGGCGCGGGAAGCGGGACACCGCTCGAAGATCGCGGTGCGTTCCACGCTCGACGGGGTGAACGCCAAGGGCGCGTGCATCGGTCCGATGGGGCAGCGTGTGCGCAACGTCATGAGCGAGCTGGGCCAGGAGAAGATCGACATCATCGACTTCTCCGAGGACCCGGCCACCTTCGTCGGGAATGCGCTGTCGCCTGCGAAGGTTGTATCGGTGGAGGTCGTCGACGAGCAGACGAAGACGGCGCGCGTGATCGTGCCGGACTTCCAGCTGTCGTTGGCGATCGGCAAGGAAGGTCAGAACGCACGGCTGGCCGCGCGGTTGACCGGGTGGCGCATCGACATCCGCAGCGATGCCGATCCGAGCTCGCCGACCACGACGGCCGGGCAGGTGCCGGTCGCCCCGGAGGAGGCGGCGAGCTTCGATCCGGGTGTGGGCGAGATGCCGACCGTGGGTTCGGCGGAATGAGGGTGAGGGGTTAGAATCCCCGCAGGATCGACACTAGGGAGCGCATGATCCACGCGAACAGGTCCGGCCACCGGATAGTGGGGCCGGTCCGTACCTGTGTGGGTTGCCGGTCCCGGGCGTCGGTTGATGCACTCTTGCGAGTGGTGGCGGGCAGCGGCGCGGCAGGGCCGGTCGCCGTTCCCGATCCACGACGTCGGCATTCGGGTCGAGGAGCGTGGTTGCACCCCGATCCTGACTGTTTGCAACGTGCGGAGCGCCGCAAGGCGTTCTCCCGGGCGTTGCGGGTGCGAGGTGCCGTCGACGCGTCGGCGGTGCGAGAGCACCTGAGCACCCGCCTCGGGCGGGCGACTCATCGTGTGACCGACGTGGGGAGATCCCCATGTCAGGCGACGGATAGAAAGCAGGTCGACCCGTCATGAATCAGCCGTGAAGCTGAAGCCATGAACGCGCATCGGCGATAGGACGAGGTCGTGCGGGACTGCCGCCCGGCCTCACCAGACGAGGAGAGCAGTGGCAGGCAAGGCCCGCGTACACGAGCTCGCCAAGGAGCTCGGTGTCACCAGCAAGGAAGTACTGAACAAGCTCGCGGAGCAGGGCGAGTACGTCAAGTCGGCGTCGTCGACGGTGGAATCCCCGGTGGCCCGGCGACTGCGGGATGCGTTCGGTCCCTCCGATTCCGGTGCCGGCAAGAAGGCGGCACCGGGCAAGGCGGCGCCCTCGGCGGCCGAATCCGGCCAGGAAGCCGGGGACGGCCAGGGTGCGGAGGCGAAGTCGGCCCCGCCGAAGCCGTCGGACATGGCGCCCAAGCCCGGCCCGAAGCAACCGGAGCCCGAGCAGCAGCCCGCCGCCTCGGCGGAGCAGGACCAGGCCAAGTCCGCACCGAAGCCGGGCCCCAAGCCCGGTCCCAAGCAGCGGCAAAAGCCCGCTGCCCAGGACAGCGGCGGCAAGCCCGAGCAGCAGGACAAGGAGCGCAAGCAGGCGCCCAAGCCCGGCCCGAAGCCGGGTCCGAAGTCCGGCGGGTCCCAGTCGCAGGGCGGCGACGGCGAGACCGGTGTGGTGCCGCCGAAGCCGCAGGCGCCCAAGCCGGGGCCGCGTCCGCCGCGGGTCGGCAACAACCCGTTCGGCGTCGGTAGCGGCGCACCGCAGCAGCGCGGCGGCGGCCAGGGCGGCCGCAGTGGTGGTCGCGGCGGTGGCCAGCGGCAAGGCGGCCAGGGCGGCGGCAAGCCCCAGCAGGGCGGCGGCAAGTCGAACCAGGGCGGACAGCAGCAGGAGAGCACGGCTCCCGCTGCCGGTTCCGAATCGAAGTCCGAGGGCGGTTCGCGTCCGAACCCGGGCATGATGCCCTCGCGTCCGAACCCGGGCATGATGCCGTCCCGCCCGCCGCGCGGTGGCGGTGCCGGCACCGGCGGTGGTCGCAGTGGCGGCGGTGGCCGCGGTGGCGGTCGCGGCGGTCCCGGTGGCGGCGGTGGCCGCGGTGGTCCCGGCGGCGGCCAGGGCGGCCGCGGTGGCGGTGCCCCGGCCAGCGGTCCCCCCAGCGGTGGCGGCGGCGGTTTCCGCGGCCGTCCCGGCGGCGGTGGCCGCGGTCGCGGCGGTGCCGCGGGTGCGTTCGGCAAACCGGGCGGCCCGAGCAAGCGCGGTCGCAAGTCGAAGCGCCAGAAGCGCCAGGAGTACATGGAGAACATGCAGGCGCCGTCGGTGGGCGGCGTGCGCCTGCCGCGCGGACACGGCGAGTCCGTGCGCCTGCGTCGTGGTGCTTCGCTGACCGACTTCGCCGAGAAGATCAACGCGAACCCGGCGGCCCTGGTCCAGGCCATGTTCCACCTGGGCGAGATGGCCACCGCGACCCAGTCCGTCTCCGAGGACGTGCTCGAACTGCTCGGCCAGGAGATGAACTACAAGGTCGAGATCGTCAGCCCCGAGGACGAGGACCGGGAGCTGCTCGAGTCCTTCGACGTGGACTTCGGCGATCCGGGCAGCTCCGATGCGGAGCTGGAGTACCGGCCGCCGGTGGTCACCGTCATGGGGCACGTCGACCACGGCAAGACCCGCCTGCTGGACACGATCCGCCGCAGCGACGTGCAAACGCGCGAAGCCGGCGGCATCACCCAGCACATCGGCGCCTACCAGGTGCTCAGCGAGCTCGAGGGCACCACGCGACCGATCACGTTCATCGACACCCCGGGTCACGAGGCGTTCACCGCCATGCGTGCCCGCGGTGCGAAGGCGACGGACATCGCGGTGCTCGTGGTGGCCGCCGACGACGGCGTGATGCCGCAGACGATCGAGGCGATCAACCACGCCCAGGCCGCCGAGGTGCCGATCGTGGTCGCGATCAACAAGATCGACGTGCCCGGTGCGAACCCGTCCAAGGTGCGGCAGCAGCTGACCGAGTACGGGCTGGTCGCCGAGGAGTTCGGCGGTTCCACGATGTTCGTGGAGATCTCGGCCAGGCAGGGCGAGAACATCGAGTCGCTGAGCGAGGCGATCCTGCTGACCGCGGACGCCACGCTGGACCTGCGGGCGAACCCGAACCTGCCGGCGCAGGGCGTGGCCATCGAGGCGCACCTCGATCGGGGCCGCGGCCCGATGGCGACCGTGCTGGTGCAGCGGGGCACCCTCCGCGTCGGGGACTCCATCGTCGCCGGCGGCGCTTACGGCCGCGTGCGGCGCATGACCGACGAGAAGGAGGACGACGTCCGCCAGGCGACTCCGGCACGTCCGGTCCAGGTGATCGGGTTCAGCTCCGTTCCGCGGGCCGGGGACACGTTCCTGGTCGTGGAGGAGGACCGGGTGGCGCGGCAGATCGCCGACCGCCGGGTCGCCCGGATTCGGGAGGCGCAGAACGCCGCCAACCGCAAGCGGGTGAGCCTGGAGGACCTGGACAAGGTGCTGCAGGAGACCAACCAGCTGAACCTGATCGTCAAGGGCGACAACTCCGGCACCGTCGAGGCGCTGGAGGAGTCCCTGAACAAGATCGACGTGGGCGAGGAGGTCAAGCTCCGGGTGATCCACCGCGGTGTCGGCGGCATCACCGAGAGCGACATCAACCTCGCCACGGCCGAGGACACGATCGTGCTGGGCTTCAACGTCCGAGCGGAGGGCAAGGCCGCCGAGGCCGCCAACCGCGAGGGCGTGGAGATCCGGTACTACTCGGTGATCTACCGGGCGACCGAGGACATCGAGCAGGCCCTCAAGGGCATGCTCAAGCCCGAGTACGAGGAGGCCCAGCTCGGCCACGCGGAGGTCCGGGAGACCTTCAAGTCGTCCAAGGTGGGCACGATCGCCGGCTGCATGGTGTCGGACGGCATCATGCGGCGGAACGCGAAGGCCCGAGTGCTGCGGGACAACGTGGTGGTTTCCGAGAACCTCACGGTCAACTCGCTCAAGCGGTACAAGGACGACGCGACCGAGGTGCGCGACGGGTTCGAGTGCGGTCTCACCCTGGGGTCGTTCAACGACATCAAGGTGGGCGACATCATCGAAACCTATGAGATGCGCGAGAAGCCGCGCACCTGATGCCGTGATCGGGGGTCACCGGGACTGCCGGTGACCCCCGGCTTCTGTTCGATCCTCTCCCCGGGATGCCATGTTCGTCGGAGCCCTCGAACTCGATGTCCTGTTCGGCGATGTCCGGTCGCTGAAGCAGAAGCGCTCGGCCGTGCGACCCGTGCTGGCGGAACTGCGCAGGCGTTTCGACGTCGCCGTAGCGGAGACGGGCAGCCAGCGGCTCTACCGCCGCGCCGAACTCGGCATCGCCGCGGTGGCCGCGGACGCGGGGCACGTGCGCGAGGTGCTCGAAGCGTGCGAACGGCTGGTCGCCGCTCGGCCCGAACTCGATCTGCTCACGGCGCGGCAGCGCGTGCTCGGACCCGAGGATTGACCATTCGTAGCGATTTCAGGATTTCTCGTGAAGGAGGTGCGCCGTGGCCGACAGGGCGCGCGCCCGCAGACTCGCCAAGCGCATCGCCCAGATCGTCGCCTCCGAGCTGCAACACCGGGTGAAGGACCCCCGGTTGGCGAGGGTGACGATCACTGACGCGAAGCTGACACCGGACCTGCGGGACGCGACCGTGTACTACACGGTCTTCGGTGAGGAGGCGGATCACTCCGGCGTCGTCGCCGCGCTCTCCCGGGCAACGGGTGTGCTGCGGTCTCGCGTGGGGCAACAGACCGGGGTGCGGTTCACGCCGACGCTGACGTTCGTGGCCGACGAGGTGCCGGCGCAGGCCAGGCGGTTGGACGAGCTGTTGACGCAGGCGAAGGAGGCCGACGCCGAAGTGGCGCGGTTGGCCGCGGACGCCAGCCCCGCCGGCGAGGCGGATCCGTACCGGTCCGAGAAGGAGACCGACGAGGCCGAGTCCGGGGAAGCGGCCGCTGCCGAGCAGGCGCAGGTGGACCGGGGACCCGCGCAGGAAGGTTGAGGCTCGGCCTGCGATCCGATGGGGCTGCACGAGACGGCACCCGTCCGAGAGGTGACTCCATGAGTCAGCATTCGCCTGTGAGTCAGCATTCGCCTGCGGGCCAGCATGCGCCGGCCGCGGCGGAGGACGTGGCGGAGGACGTGGAGCAGGCGGTGGTCGCGGCCGCTCGCGTGCTGCGCGGTGCGTCCGACGTCACGCTGCTCGGGCACATCAACCCGGACGCGGACGCGCTCGGCAGCGCACTCGCCCTGGCGGGTGCGCTGCAGGCCCCGGGCCGGGCGGTGCGGGTTTCGTTCGACACGATCAACGAGCCCGCGCCGGCGCTGCTGGCATTGGACACCAACGGCGTGGTGGTGCCGCCGGAGCGGGTTCCGGCCGTTCCGCCCACCCTGGTCGTCTGCGACACGGGTGCTGAACACCGGCTCGGCGGTCTCGCCGACCGAGTCCGGGCGACGCGCGAAGCCGGCGGGGACGTGGTCGTCATCGACCACCACACGGCGAATGCGGTCGACGGCACGGTCCACGTGGTCGACGACCGGGCCGAATCCACGTCGCTGCTCGCGCTGCGCACGCTGGACGCCCTGGGGTTTCCGCTCGACGAGGTGCGCGCGCGTTGCGTGTACGCCGGGCTCGTGACCGACACGCGGGGGTTCCGCAACGCTGGTGCGCAGGCGCATCGGGTGGCGGCGCGGTTGATCGAGGCCGGGGTGGATCCGGCCGCCATGACCCGGGTGCTCATGGACAGCCACCCGTACCGCTGGTTGGGCATGCTCTCCGGCGTGCTGGCCGACGCGGAGTTCGAACCGACCGCGGCGCACGGCTGGGGACTGGTGCACGCCGTGGTCCGCCGGTCCGCCGCCCGCGGGTTGCACGGTTCCGATGTGGACAGCGTCATCGACCTGCTGCGCTGCGCCGAGGAGGCAGAGGTGGCGGCGGTGCTCAAGGAGATCGGCGAGGGCCGCTGGATGGTGTCGCTGCGCGCGGACAGCGCGCTCGACGTGGCGCACGCGGCGCGCTCCTGCGGTGGGGGCGGTCACCAGCTCGCCTCCGGCTTCACCATGGACGGCTCGCGGGCCGAGGTGCTGCGGCGGCTGCGCGCGGCACTGGATCAGGCACCGCGACTGGGGTGAGTCCGCCTGCCCGCGTGAGCCGCTGGCCGTGTGCGCCCGTGCCGAGGATGCCGGGACGCGGCCACCGGAGTGAGCGCACGGGTCCGCGGCGGTTGTGCACGGATGCGCTCGGCCGGGGCGGTTCGGCAGCCGGCGATCGGCACGCCGGGGAACTGCCGACGCCCCTGCCACCGGACGCCGGGGAACCAGCCGCGGGGAACCACGGGTGGTGATCGTCCGAGGATGCCGCGGGCGGCGCGTTGGAGACTAGACGCTGGAGATCGACACGGCGTGGAACGGAGATCGGGTGTGACGGACGCGGAACAGGACACCGCTGCGCACCGGGATGCCGCGGTGGATCGCGGCGCCGCTGTGGATCGCGACGCTGCGCGGGGGCGTGTTTCCCCCCGGCGCATCCTGGCGCTGGCGGTGCCCGCGCTCGGGGTGTTGGCGGCCGAGCCGCTGTACGTGCTCGTGGACACCGCCGTCGTGGGGCATCTGGGGGCTGTTCCGCTGGCCGGTCTCGCCCTCGGCGGCACCCTGTTCACGCTCGTGTCGAGCCAACTGACGTTCCTCAGCTACGGCACGACGGCCCGGGCAGCGCGGTTGCACGGGGCCGACCGGCGCGGCGAGGCGGTCACCGAAGGCGTGCAGGCCACGTGGCTCGCGGTCGGTGTCGGTCTGGTGCTGCTGCTGATCGCGCAGCTCGCCGCCGGCCCCGTCGCCGGTGCGATGGCCGGCGCCGGCCCGATCGCCGAGGCCGCCACGAGCTGGCTGCGCATCGCCGTGCTCGGCGCGCCGATGGTGCTGGTGACCATGGCGGGCAACGGGTGGATGCGCGGTGTGCAGGACACCGTGCGGCCGCTGCGGATCGTGCTCACCGGCAACGCGCTCTCGGCCGTGCTGTGCCCGCTGCTCGTCTACCCCGCCGGGTTCGGGATGGAGGGGTCCGCACTGGCCAACGTCGCGGGCCAGACGCTCAGCGCTGCGCTGTTCCTGCGGGCTCTCGCGGTCGAACGCGTCCCGCTGCGCCCCGATTTCGGCACGATGCGGGCGCAGCTGGGGATGGCGCGGGACCTGGTGCTGCGTTCGCTCGGGTTCCAGATCTGCTTCGTCTCGGCGACTTCGGTGGCGGCTCGCACGGGTGCCGACACGGCCGCGGCGCACCAGGTCGTGTGGCAGCTGTGGACGTTCCTCTCGCTGGTGCTGGACTCGTTGGCGATCGCCGCGCAGTCGTTGGTGGGCGCTGCGCTCGGCGCGGGCAGCGCGCGCAACGCGAAGGGCATCGCGCGCCAGATCGCCACCTACGCGCTGGGTTTCGGCATCGCACTGGGGATCGTGTTCGCCGCGTTGTCCGGTGTGCTGCCCCGGCTGTTCACCGATGACGCGAGCGTGCTGGCCGCGGTGCCGCACGCGTGGTGGTTCTTCGTGGCGTTGCAGCCGGTCGCGGGCGTGGTGTTCGGGCTGGACGGTGTGCTGCTGGGCGCGGGGGACGCCGCGTTCCTGCGCACGGCGACCCTGCTGAGCGCGGCAACCGGGTATCTGCCGATGATCTGGATCTCGCTCGCGTTCGGGTGGGGCCTGTCCGGGATCTGGACCGGGCTGAGCCTGTTCATGCTGCTGCGCCTGGGCACGTTGCTGGCCCGCTGGTGGACGGGCCGCTGGGCGGTGGTGGGCGTGGCCCCCGCCTCGACCGCGACCCCGTAGAGAGTCCGCGGGTTGGCTGGCGTTGTGGGTCGGGTGGGAGAACCTCAGGCGGCTCGGCCTGCCTGTGCGGAGGGGAAGCGGCTCCGCCGCTTACCTGACGAACGGTGCGACCAAAGCACCGACCACCAATCCGCGACCCCGTAGCGGGCTCCTGACCGCGCCAACGGGTGACCAAGGCTGGTGAATCCGCCGGGCGCAGGATCAGGCCGGTTGCCAGAACCAGTCCTGCCGGCGCACCTGGCGGTAGGCCTCGCGGCGCGTCCCGGGCTCGAGCCGCTGGATGTAGACCGTGCCGTCGAGGTGGTCGACCTCGTGCTGCAGGCAGCGCGCCATGAGGCCCTCGCCTTCGACGGTCACCGGCTCGTTGTGCAGGTCCACACCGCGGACCACGGCCCGCTGCGCGCGGCGGGTGGGAAAGCTCAGGTTCGGCAGCGACAGGCACCCCTCCTCGTCGCCCTGCTCCTCCGCGGAGAGCTCGACGATCTCCGGGTTGATGACGTAGCCGAACTGCTCGTCGACGTTGTAGCTGAACGCCCGCACGCTCACGCCGATCTGCGGTGCCGCGAGGCCGGCCCGACCGGGATGGTCGACGGTGTCCAGTAGATCCGTGATCACGTTCCGCAGCCGATCGTCGAAGACCGTCACCGGTGCGGTGTGCTCACGCAGGACCGGATCACCGAACGTGCGGATGGGACGGACAGGCACGCGTGCACTCCTCTGCCTCTGCGGACCGATGCTGACCGGGATGCCACTCTACGATCCGCCACCGCGCCTTCCGGAAGTGCGTGAACCCGGCCCCGCGGCGGTGCCGTCGCGGCATGCGGGAAGATGGAAACCCGTGTCCGCCCGCAAACCCCGTTCCCAACGGCCCGCCGTGCCGCCCGGCCTGCTCATCGCCGACAAGCCCGGCGGCATGACCTCGCACGACGTCGTCTCCCGGGCGCGGCGCCTGCTCGGCACCCGCAAGATCGGGCACGCGGGCACCCTCGACCCGATGGCCACGGGCGTGCTCGTCCTCGGCGTGGAACGAGCCACCAAGCTGCTCGGCCACCTGGCCATGGACACCAAGGCGTACCTGGCCACGCTCCGGCTCGGCGTGAGCACCAGCACCGAGGACGCCGACGGGCAGGTGCAGGCGGAGCAGGACGCTTCGGCCGTGCCGGAGGCGGCCGTCCGTTCCGGAACGGCCGCGCTGACCGGCGAGATCGAGCAGGTGCCCAGCGCGGTCAGCGCCGTCAAGGTCAACGGGCGGCGCGCCTACGAACTGGCCCGCGAGGGACACGAGGTCCAGCTCGAGCCGCGTCCGGTGACCGTCTCGCGGTTCGACGTGCTCGCCGTGCACCGCAACGAGCGCACCACCGACGTCGACGTGCTCGTCGAGTGCTCTTCGGGCACCTACGTGCGCGCGTTGGCGCGCGACCTCGGCGCCCGGCTGGAGGTGGGTGCGCACGTGGCGCAGCTGCGCCGCACCCGCGTGGGCCCGTTCGGTCTGGCCGCGGCGCGCACCCTCGAGCAGCTGGCGGAGCGGCCGGAGCTCTCGCTGGACCTGGACCGCTCGGTGGAGACCGGCTTCGAACGCCGCAACGTGGACGCGCGCACTGCGCGCGCCCTCGCGCACGGGCAGCCCGTGCCGGCCGCCGAGGTGCCCGGCACCTACGGCGTGTTCGACCCGCAGGGCTCGGTGGTCGCCCTCGTCCGCGACGAGGGCCGCAAGGCCAAGCCGGTGCTCGTGCTCAACCCCGCGTGAGGTGTGCGCGCACCGCGTGCGGTCGGTGCGCACCGGGCGCTGCTCCGCACGCCGGGCAGCGCAGTTGTCGCGGCAGTTGTCGCGCGTGCGCGCGGGTCGTTCCGGTGGCTGCCGCGCCCGCGAGCGTGCCTGCCCGGCGGCGTGCGGAGCATCGGGGATAGGCTTGCGAGCCGTGCAGCGATGGCGTGGTTTGGAGCAGATCCCCGCGGGCTGGGGCCGGTGCGTGGTGACGATCGGCGTCTTCGACGGGGTGCACCGAGGGCATCAGAAGTTGATCCACCACGCGGTGCGCCGCGCCCGCCGACGCGGTGTGCCGTGCGTGCTGCTCACCTTCGACCCGCACCCGATGGAAGTGGTGCGGCCGGGCAGCCACCCGGCTCAGCTGACGACGCTGCGCCGGCGTGCTGAACTGGTCGAGCAGCTCGGCGTGGACGTGTTCTGCGTGCTGCCGTTCACCCAGGAGATCGCGCGGGTCTCCGCGGAGGACTTCGTGCACCAGTTGCTCGTGGAGCGGTTGCACGTGGCCGAGGTCGTCGTCGGTGAGAACTTCACCTTCGGGCACAAGGCCGCCGGCACGATCGACACGCTCGCGCAGCTCGGGGAGCGGTTCGGTTTCGACGTGGCCACCGACAGCCTGCTCTCCGGTCCGACGCCCCGCGACGAAGCGGGCGCTGCGGAGGTGACCTTCTCCTCGACGTTCATCCGGTCCTGCGTGGACGCGGGGGGCGTGGTGGCCGCTGCGGCGGCGCTGGGCCGCTACCACCGGCTCGAGGGGATCGTGGTGCGCGGTGTGGGCCGCGGCGGCGCGGAACTGGGCTTTCCCACGGCGAACCTGTCCATGCCGGAGTTCGCGGCGATCCCCGCCGACGGCGTGTACGCCTGCTGGTTCACGCACCGCCGCGACCGCGAGGAGGACGGCAGCGCGCCGCTTCCCGCCGCGGTTTCGGTCGGCAGCAACCCGACGTTCTCCGGCACGGAGCGCACCGTCGAGGCGTACGTGCTCGACGCGTCCGGGGACTTCTACGGCGAGTACGTCGACCTGGACTTCGTGCGGCGGCTGCGCCCGATGGAGCGCTACGAGTCCACCGAGGCCCTGATGCACCAGATGCGGCAGGACGTCGCCGACACGCGGACGGCGCTCGCCGCGGGGTGAGTCGCCGCAGCGGCGGGGTGAGTTTCCGCAGCGGCGCGGCACGCGGCGGGACGAACGGGCTCCGCGCGGAGCGATTTGGCGATTCCGGACCTTTTCGACCTGCCGGGCTGGCAGGATTCAGGCCCGAAGCCGCCCGCGAGCGCGGTCGGCAAGCCGATCCGGGAGAACGATGGCCAAGCGCGACACCGTGCGGCGGAACCGCGAGTTGCAGCGGAAGTGGTATGGGGAACCGCTGGGCGATCGGGTGCGCCGGCTCGTCGTGGCCTTCCGGATCTCGCAGTCGCAGCTGGCGGGGGTGCTGGGCATCAGCCCGCCGATGCTCAGCCAGGTCATGAGCGGCGGCCGCGCGAAGATCGGCAACCCGTCGGTGCTGGCGCGCTTGGTGATGCTGGAGCGCAAGGTGCTCATCCCCGGCGTCGCCTGCGGGGACGCGGAGGCGATCGGACGGGCTCTGGAGGATGTGCGGCACTCCCAACCGACCGTGGGCCGCGACGACTTACCGGTGTCCAGCAGTGCGCGGGAGGAGATCGCGTGCTCGGTGCTGCGCGAGGTGGCCGAGCCGCAGGAGCTGCAGTCGGCCGCCCGGCTGCTGGCCTCCCGGCATCCGGAGTTGGCGGATTTCCTGCGGCGGGCGGTGCGCCCGGAGACCTGGTGACGGGTGCCGCACCCGGGCGGGAGAGCCTGAACGGTGCCGCGTCTGACGGGAGCGCCCGGTGGGGGCATCGACCGGCGGGGGGCATCGCGCCCGGCCGGGGCGTCGGGGCACGATGGGACAGCACACCGAAGGAGACGCGTCCGCCCGCGGCAGCACCGAACGCGCCGGGCGGAGGTGCTCGAGGCGAGTTCGCGACGAGGCACGGAAGGCGTATGCGGCTGTTCACCGCGCTGTGGCCCTCGGAAGTGGCGGTCGACCACCTGGCGGCGGAGATCGCGGAACTGTCGGAGCGGCAGGTCGCCGAGCTGTCCCGGGGACTGCGCCAGTTCCGCTTCATACCGGCCGACCGCTGGCACCTGACGCTGTGCTTCCACGGTGATGCCGCCGATCCCGACGAGATCGCCGAACGACTGGACAGGGAGGCGGCGGAACTGGTGAAGGCCGAGGTCGCGCCGCCGCGGCTGCGGTTGGCCGGTGCCGGCGCGTTCCGCAGCGTGCTGTGGATCGGGGTGGAGCCCGCCACGAACGCGGACGCGGCGGTGCTCGGCGAACTCGTGCGCATCGCGGGCGGGGACCCGGAGGGCTACCGCGGGCACCTGACGGTCGCGCGTTGGAGCAACGGCAAACCGGGGCGGGCGCTGACCGGGTTCTTCGAGGGGTACGCGGGGCCGCAGTGGGACGTGCCCGAGATCACCCTGGTGCGCAGCGATCCCGGCGAGTCCGGTCCGGAGTACGGCGTGCTGCACCGCGTTCCCGTGGGGACCGCTTCCTCGGCGGGCTCGTCGGGGTGAACCCCGCGGGACGGCGCCGCGGGGTGCGGCAGCCGCGGTGTGCGGCAGCTTCGGCTGCCCGGCGCAGCGCCCCTGATACCCTGATGGCGGGACGGCTGCGGTCCGTGGCGGCCGCCCCGCGACCTGCGAGGGTCTGTGACCCGCGGCGGGTCCGTGACCCGTGGAGGGCCCGCGTTCGTGCGGAGCCCGGTTCCGCGGGTCGTGGCCCGGGTGATGCGGGCTGACGGGAACCACGGGACGTTTTGACAAGGAGTTCACTCGTGGCTTTGTCCACTGCGGAGAAGAAGCAGGTCCTGGCCGAGTACGGTGTGCACGAGAGCGACACCGGTTCGCCGGAGGCTCAGGTCGCGCTGCTGACCCGGCGGATCACCGGGCTGACCGAGCACCTGAAGTTCCACAAGCACGACCACCACTCGCGGCGCGGTCTGCTGCTCATGGTCGGGCGTCGCCGCCGGCTGCTCAACTACCTGATCAAGGTGGACATCGCGCGCTACCGTTCGCTGATCCAGCGACTCGGTCTGCGCCGCTGAATCGCGCGGAGGGGAGCGGCTGCGGCCGCTCCCCTCGGCATATGGGGCCGTGCTCGTGCCCGCCCGGCGACCCCGCGGGGTGCGGCGAGCGGTGCGCGCACGGTGCGAACAACGGAACACCGCCTCCAGTACGGGGGCGTCCGGCGCCGCGGTGCCGGATGCTTGAACAGAGTGCTCACGGTGTCAGCGGAAGGCGTTCCGCCGGTCCTCGGTAGTGGTCCTCGGGCGACGAGTCCCCCGGGGGCTTCGATCGATGGCCGGCCCTTTCGGACCGCACTCCAGCTGCTCGCCGTGAGCCTCGCGAGGAGCAAGGAGTCAGATTGACCGAGACCCAATCGCCCGAGGAGGGCGTGTACGAGACGACCGCCGTTCTGGACAACGGCGCCTTCGGCAAGCGGACGGTCCGCTTCGAGACCGGCCGGTTGGCCAAGCTGGCCACGGGCAGCGCCGCGGCCTACCTGGACGACGAGACGATGCTGCTGTCGGCCACGGCCGCTTCCAAGCAGCCCAAGGAGCAGTTCGACTTCTTCCCGCTGACGGTCGACGTCGAGGAGCGGATGTACGCGGCCGGGCGCATCCCCGGTTCGTTCTTCCGCCGGGAGGGCCGCCCCTCCACCGACGCGGTGCTGACCTGCCGGCTCATCGACCGCCCGCTGCGCCCGTCGTTCGCCGACGGCCTGCGCAACGAGGTGCAGGTCGTGCTCACGGTGATGAGCCTGCGGCCGGGCGACCTGTACGACGTGCTGGCGATCAACGCCGCCTCGGCGTCCACGCAGCTGTCCGGCCTGCCGTTCTCCGGCCCGGTCGGCGGCACCCGGATGGCCCTCGTCGACGGGCAGTGGGTGGCTTTCCCGACGCACGAGCAGCTGCAGCGCGCCGTGTTCAACATGGTCGTCGCCGGCCGCGTCGTGGGTGACGACGTCGCGATCATGATGGTCGAGGCCGAGGCGACCGACCACACCGTCGACCTGGTCGCCGAGGGCGCCCAGGCGCCGACCGAGAGCGTGGTCGCCGAGGGCCTGGAGGCGGCCAAGCCGTTCATCCGCACGCTGTGCGAGGCGCAGCAGCGGCTGGCCAACGCCGCGGGCTCGGCCGCCGAGGAGTACCCGGTCTTCCCGGCCTACCAGCCGGACGTCTACACCGCCGTGGAGCGCGCGGTCTCCGACGAGCTCGCCGAGGCCCTCAAGATCGGCGGCAAGCAGGAGCGCGAGGAGCGCCTCGACGAGATCAAGGCTGCGGCGCTGGAGCGCGTCGGCGTCGGCGAGGGCGAGGAGTTCGCCGGTCGGGAGAAGGAGATCGGCGGCGCCTTCAAGGACCTGACCAAGCAGCTGGTGCGCCAGCGCATCCTGCGCGACCAGGTGCGCATCGACGGTCGCGGGGTGGCCGACATCCGCCAGCTCTCCGCCGAGGTCGGCGTGGTGCCGCGGGCGCACGGTTCGGCGCTGTTCGAGCGCGGCGAGACCCAGATCCTGGGCGTGAGCACGCTGAACATGCTGCGCATGGAGCAGACGATCGACTCGCTGTCGCCGGAGACGTCGAAGCGGTACCTGCACCACTACAACATGCCCCCCTACTCGACCGGGGAAACCGGCCGCGTGGGCACGCCGAAGCGGCGCGAGATCGGCCACGGCGCGCTGGCCGAGCGCGCGATCGTGCCGGTGCTGCCGTCGCGGGACGACTTCCCGTACGCGATCCGGCAGGTCTCCGAGGCGATCGGGTCGAACGGTTCGACCTCGATGGGCTCGGTCTGCGCCTCCACGCTGTCCCTGCTCAACTCCGGTGTGCCGCTGAAGGCCTCGGTGGCGGGCATCGCGATGGGCCTGGTCTCCGACGAGGTGGAGGGTGAGCGGCGCTACGTCGCGCTGACCGACATCCTCGGTGCCGAGGACGCCTACGGCGACATGGACTTCAAGGTCGCCGGCACCCGCGAGTTCGTCACGGCGCTGCAGCTGGACACCAAGCTCGACGGCATCCCGTCCGAGGTGCTCGGCCAGGCGCTGGAGCAGGCCCGCGACGCGCGGTTCACGATCCTCGACGTGATGTCCGAGGCCATCGGCGAGCCGGACGAGATGAGCCCGCACGCTCCGCGCGTCACCTCGGTGAACATCCCGGTCGACAAGATCGGCGAGGTGATCGGCCCGAAGGGCAAGATGATCAACTCGATCACCGAGGAGACCGGTGCCGAGGTCACCATCGAGGACGACGGCACGATCTACGTCGGCGCGGCGGACGGCCCGTCGGCGGACTCGGCGATCGAGAAGATCAACTCGATCGCGAACCCGCAGTTGCCGAAGGTCGGCGAGCGGTTCCTCGGCACCGTGGTGAAAACGGCCGCGTTCGGCGCGTTCGTCTCGCTGCTGCCCGGCAAGGACGGCCTGGTGCACATCTCCAAGCTGGGCAACGGCAAGCGCATCGGCAAGGTCGAGGACGTCGTCAACGTCGGCGACAAGCTGCGCGTGGAGATCGCCGACATCGACAGCCGCGGCAAGATCAGCCTCGTCCCGGTCGACGAGGGCGAGGGCGACTCGGCCGAGGACCAGTCCGACGAGACGGCGGAAGCCGCGCAGTGACCGGCTGACCCCGACGTGACCGGTGAAACACCGGACGGAACGGCCCGCTCGGAGCTTCCGGGCGGGCCGTATCGTTCGGCGGGGACGATTCGGGTGTTCACCACCCGCGGCGGACGTGACGGGACGATGGGACGAGAGCAGCGACCTGACAGCACGCGGGTTCTGGTGCGGTCGGAGACCGCCACGGTGCGGCGCACCGTGCTGCCGAACGGGCTGCGCGTGGTGACCGAGCAGGTGCCCGGTTCGCGCTCGGCGGGCGTGGGCCTGTGGGTCGACGTCGGCTCCCGGGACGAGACGCGGCCGCAGGCCGGTGCGGCGCACTACCTGGAACACCTGCTGTTCAAGGGCACCGAGCGGCGTTCCGCTGCCGGCATCGCCGCCGAGATGGACGCGGTCGGCGGGGAGCTCAACGCGTTCACCGCCAAGGAGCACACTTGCTTCTACGCGCAGGTGCTCGACGACGACCTGCCGCTGGCGGTCGACGTGCTCTGCGACGTCGTGTTCGCAGCCCGCAACACCGCGCGGGACGTGGAGATGGAACGCCGCGTGGTGTTCGAGGAAATGGCCATGCGCGACGACGACCCGGAGGACGCGCTCGGGGAGCTGTTCACCGAGTCGCTGTTCGGCAGCCACCCGCTCGGGCGTTCCGTGCTGGGCACGGAGGAGTCGGTGGAGGGCATGAGCCGCGCGCGGGTGCACGGCTTCTACCGGCGCCACTACCGGCCGCCGCGGATGGTGCTGTCCGCGGCGGGCAACGTCGACCACGCGCGGCTGCTCCGGCAGGTGCGGCGGGCCCTGGGCGAGCGCTTCGGCAGCGAGCAGGCCCCGCAACCGCTGCGCACCGGCGGCGGCAGGATGCCGCGGCAGCGTCCGCTGGCCCTGCAGTCGGCGGACACGGAGCAGGCGCACGTGCTCGTCGGCTGCCGCGGTCTCGACCGCTACGACGAGCGGCGGCACGCGCTCGGCGTGCTCAACGCCGCGCTCGGCGGCGGCATGAGCTCGCGGCTGTTCCAACAGGTGCGGGAGCACCGCGGCCTGGCCTACGCGGTCCACTCGGACAGCACCGCGTTCTCCGACACCGGGATGTTCTCGGTGTACGCCGGGTGCGCGCCGGAACGTCTCGGCGAGGTGTGCGCTCTCGTCCGCGAGGTGCTCGATACGGTCGCCCGGGAAGGGCTGTCCGCGGAGGAGGTCCGCCGCGGACAGGGACAGTTGCGCGGTGGGCTCGTGCTCGGACTGGAGGACACCGCTGCGCGGATGGTCCGCATCGGCAAGCGCGAACTCAACCGCGGAGAGCACGAGAGCGTGGAACACGCGCTGGAGCGCATCGACACGGTCACCGCCGAGCAGGTCGCCGCGCTCGCCGGGGAACTGCTCAGCCGGCCCTCGGCCACGGCGGTCGTCGGCCCGTACGAGCGGCGGGCCGACCTGCCCGCCGGGGTGACCGGGCCGGCGGGGTCCGGGCCAGTGGGATGACCGGGGCGCCGGGATGACCGGGGCGCCGGGATGACCGGGCCGGTGGGGTCCGCCCTCGGCGTGGTGCCCCGCGGCAGCGCGCGCAGCGCAGGCAGGACGGGTCAGCAAAGGAGACGTGACGTGAATTCCCCCCTCAAGGTCGGCGTCCTGGGTGCCCGGGGGCGCATGGGTTCGGAAGCGGTCCGGGCCGTGAGCGAGGCGCCCGACGCGGAACTCGTCGCCGCGGTCAACCGCGCGGACCCGCTGTCCGGGCTGGTCGAGGCGGACGCGCAGGTGGCCGTGGAGTTGACCCGCCCCGAATCGGTGCTGGAGAACGTGCTCTTCTGCGTGGACAACGGCATCCACGTCGTCGTCGGCACGAGCGGGCTCGGCCCGGACGAGCTGGCGACCATCCGCGGCCGGCTCGGCGAGCACCCGCAGGTGGGTGTGATCGTCGCGCCGAACTTCGCCATCGGCGCGGTGCTGTCGATGCGTTTCGCCGAGATCGCGGCGCGCTACTTCGAGTCCGCCGAGATCGTCGAACTGCACCACCCGAACAAGGTGGACGCGCCCTCCGGTACTGCCACCCGCACGGCGCGCCAGGTGGCGCAGGCGCGTGCCGATGCGGGTGCGGGTCCGGCCCCGGACGCGACGAGCAGCCAGCTGGACGGGGCCCGCGGCGCCGAGGTCGACGGCGTGCCGGTGCACGCGGTGCGCATGGCCGGGCTCGTGGCGCACCAGGAGGTGCTGTTCGGCACGGACGGGGAGACGCTGACCATCCGGCACGACTCCTACGACCGGCGTTCCTTCATGCCCGGGGTGCTGCTGGCGGTGCGCGAGGCCGGGCGGCGCCCGGGCCTCACGGTCGGCCTGGACACCCTCATGGGGCTTTGAGCGGCACGGGGAGGATGCGCGTGAGCGAGCAGCAGGTGCGGCAGCGCCGGTGGTGGACGCCGCGGACGGCGGCGTTCGTCGCCGCGTTCGCCCTGGTCGTGTACCTCGTGCTCATGGGTGAGCGGGCGTTCGTGCTCATCACCAGCGGACGCTGGGCGTTCGTCCTGTTCGGGGTGGGCGTGCTGGTGCTGCCGCTGATCGGCGCGCTGCTCGTGTACGACCAGTTGCGCTTCGGCGTGCGCACCGAGCGGCTCGCGCGGAGGTTGGACGCGGAGGACGCGCTGCCGGACGTGTCGCACCTGCCGCGGCGCCCGTCCGGCCGCGTCGAACGCGAGGCGGCCGACGCGTGGTTCGAGCAGAAGCAGGCGGAACTGGGGCAGGACCCGCAGGACTGGCGCCGGTGGTACGCGCTGGCCGAGGCCTACGATCTGGCGGGTGACCGCAACCGCGGCCGGCGGGCGATGCGGCGTGCGATCGACCTGGAGCGCGAGTCCGGCGCGTGACGCGCCGCCCTCCTCGGTTGGAGCGCTGCGCGCGGGTCCGGCTCGGCGGCGGGTTCCCGCGGTCAGGCCCCGCTCGATCAGGCCCCAGCTCCCTGCATCAGCGAGGGGGCGGCGGTCAGCACCCCGAACCGGATCAGGCGGCCGGTGAATCCGGTGACGAGGAACAGCGCCAGCGACACGCGCGCCCACCCGGCGACCGCCGCGGTCGCGGCGAACGGCGGCACGCTGGCGGCCGCGCTGGCCAGCAGCACACCGCCGCTGGCCACGGGGCGGTGCTGGCAGGTGGTGCGGAACCGGTCGAGCAGCGCGGCCGCGCGTGTCCGCTCCCGCCGGTGGGGGAGGCGGCCGGTGCGCCCCAGCAGTTTCGGCAGGCGCACGGCGCCGCGGGCGGCGCCGTAGTGCAGCGTCTTGCCCGTGATCTGCCCGACCGCGATGACCAGTGCCAGCGCCCACCACGGCACGTCCGCACCGCCGAGCAGCACCCCGAGCGCGAAGACTTCGATGCTGATCAGGGGGAACACGGCCGAGACGACCGAGAGGCCGAGAGCGGCGCAGAGCAGTCCGAGTACCGTGGCCACTTCAACCTCTCGCGTGGTGCCGCAACGCCGAGTCCACCGGGCGCGCACGCGGGCCGGGCCGGCCACGTGTCATGCCGCTGCGGTACCGCGGCGCTCACCGGCCGGGCGGGGTTTGCTGATCGGGCAGGGCCCGCTGGCAGGGCTCACCGCTGGCAGGGCTCACCGCTGGCAGGGCTCACTGGCCGGGCAGGTCGAACAGGTCCCGCGCGCGCCCGACGGCGTCGATGTCTGCGGTGTCGGCTCGCGCGGTCCGCTCGTGCGGGTTCTCCTGCTGCAGCGGTACGTCCCAATCGCCGGACAGGCGCAGTTCCCGGACGGTCTGCCCGTCGGCTTCCAACGTACGCACCGTGCCGTCCGGCGCCCAGCCGACGCGGCGGAAGAAGAACATCGAGGCCGAGTCGGACTCGATCGCCCACGTGATGCCGCGAGCGATCCCCTCCCGCCGCAGCACCTCACCGGTGCGCGCGACGAGGCGTCCGCCGTGCCCGCGCCGACCCCAGCGGGGTTCGACCAGCAGCGTGCTGAGCAGCGCCACCGCGGAGGCGTCCGCGACCGGGGTTCCGTCGGCCGCGGCGGACTCCGACTCGGGGGCGAGGCCGGCCGCGCAGAACCCGACCGTCCACGGCCCCTCGGTGGCGACGAGCACGTGCGCGGGTCCGCCGTTGATCGTCTCCGCCCAGTGCTGCGCGATCTCCTGCTCGTCGAGGGCTTCCCACGTGGCGGTGGGCAGCAGTTCGGCGTAGGCGGTGCGCCACGTCGACAGCTGGATGCGGGCGATCTCGGCGGCGTCCGCTGTGGTGGCGGCACGCACCTCGGCATCGGCCATGTGCTGAACCTAACGCGGCGGGCCTTCCCGCGTCACTGCCCGGTCACTTTCCGCGTCCGCGGACGTGCCGCGGCGGTGTCGGCGACCGGTGGCAGGATCTGCGGCGTGCAGACGATGAACGCCGATGCCGCACGCCGCACCGCGCTCGCCGCGCAGGGGTTCGCCGATCGCCGCCCCTCGGGGGTGGTGGACCGGCGGCACCTGCGCCGGGTGTTGTCGCGGGTCAACCTCATCCAGCTCGACTCGGTCAACGTGGCGGTGCGCGCGCACTACATGCCGCTGTTCAGCCGGCTCGGGGCCTACCCGGGGGAGCTGGTGGACGAGGCGGCCTGGTGGCATTCCGCGCGGCGTCCGCGGCTGCTGGTCGAGTACTGGGCGCACGAGGCCTCGCTGCTGCCGGTGCAGGACTGGCCGCTGCTGCGGTGGCGGATGCGGGAAGCGGGCGGGTCCTGGCGCGCCGGTCTGGCGGAGGTGGCCGATCGCGAACCGCAGCTGGTCGACGACGTGCTCGCTGCGGTCAAGGAGTGCGGGCCGATCGGTGCGGGCGCGATCGAACGCGAACTGGCCGGGCAGCAGGCCCGCCGCGGCGCCTGGTGGGACCGCAGCGACACGAAGCGGGCCTGCGAACTGCTCTTCGCCCGCGGCGAGCTGACCACGGGCACCCGGGCCGGCCGGGGCGCGGGAGACGGCACGGGCTCCGGAGGCGGGTTCGAGCGCAAGTACGACCTGCCCGAGCGGGTGCTGCCGTCGGACGTGCTCACCCGCGAGGTGGCCGAGGACGAAGCGGTGCGCGCGCTGGTCGACCGCGCCGGGCGATCCCTCGGCATCGGCACCGAAGCCGACCTGCGCGACTACTACCGGCTGCACCCGCAGCAGTCGCGCCGCGCCGTGGTCGAACTCGTCGAGTCAGGACGGCTGGAACCCGTGGCGGTGCGGGGGTGGCGCAACCGCGCCTACCGGCACGTCACCGCCCGCACACCGCGGGTGATCACGGGTCGCGCGTTGCTCGCGCCGTTCGACCCGGTCGTGTGGGAACGCGCGCGCACCGAGCGGCTGTTCGGTTTCCGCTACCGCATCGAGATCTACGTGCCCGCCGAGCGCCGCGAGTACGGCTACTACGTCTTCCCGTTCCTGCTCGACGGCGAGCTGGTCGCCCGCGTGGACCTCAAGGCCGACCGCCGGGCCGGCACGCTGCGGGTTCCGGGGGCGTTCGCCGAGCCCGAGCAGCGGCGCGATCACGTGGCCGGCGAACTCGCCGCCGAACTCCGCGCCATGGCCGACTGGCTCGGGCTCGAGCACGTCGCGGTCGGCGAGCGGGGCGACCTCGTCGGTCCGCTCGCACGCGAGCTGGCCGGCGCGGTGTAGTGCTGTCCGGCCGCGCACCAGCTCCCAGTGGGCCCTTTTCGCGTCACTGTTCGCTGACATCCCGGGGCAAACGCGAGCTTCGCCTCGTTCCGCGGCTGCTCGAGGTCGAGCACCCGGAGCGAGAGCCGTGCAGGAGGTCCCTCCCAGCCGCCCCGACCACCCACCCCAACGGGTGGGATGACTGAACGAAGTTCTGCCAGGGCCTACAGTGCCGAGGTGAGCACGGCATCGCCCGTGCCCGTCCGGCCGTACACGTGCAGGTTCGGATTCTCCCCGGGCGGCGTGTCGTGCACGTCGAGGTCGCTGCGCGCCGAGCCCGCGCTGGAGGTCAGATCGACTTCGGCGCTGCTGCCGCGGCGCAGCGCCACCTGGATCTCCCCGGAACCGGTGATCAGTTCGACTTCCCCGCAGGCGGCGTCGGTGATGCTGAGGTCGCCGCTGCCGGAGCGCACGAGCACGTCCGCGCCGACTTCGCCGAGCCACACGTCCGCGCTGCCGGTGACCACCGAGGACGCGGCGAACAGGCCGGTGATCTCCACGTCGCCGCTGCCGCTGCGCGCGTGCACCCCGCCGGGCATCCGCCCGAGGCGGAGGTGGCCGGAACCGGTGCGCACCGTGGCGCGTTCGGTGGATTCGGCCAGCGAGACGGCGCCGCCGCCGGACTGCACCTGGGCGCGCACGGCGGTGCCGGTCACGGTGACGTCGCCGGATCCGGCCTGCACCGACAGCTCGGAGTGCGCCGGGGCCTGGACCCGCACGGCCAGCGGGATGTTGCGCAGCGGGGCGGTGCTGGGGGTGCGCACGACGAGCCGGTTGCCGGTGAGTTCGACGCGGGTGCGGCGCACCGCTTCGGTCGCCGGTTCGCGTTCGCGGCCGCGGTCGGTGTCCCGGCCAGTGCGCACGCCCGCTTCGCCGAACTGCTCGGTGACCCAGTTGAGCAGGCCCGCGAGGCCGCCGCGCCAGTCGGGTGCGTTCGCGTCGGGGGCGTGCCGCACTTCGACTTGGGTGACCGCGGTGTCGGTGAGTTCGACGGCGACGGGGCCGTGGCTGTCGCTGATGTCGAGGGTCAGCGGCTGCGGGGTGTCGAAGTCGAGGCTGCGGACCAGGCCGGGGGACTCGTCGGTCTCGTCCGCGTGCGCCCACGCGTCCTGCGGCTCGTCCGGGCTGGTGGGGTGTTCGTCGGTCATGGGGGTTCCTTCCGTTGTCCCGGCGTCAGTTCTGCACCCAGCCGCGGATGCGGGAGCCCGCGCCGTCGGAGCCCTCGTTCCACCGGGTGCGGCCCGCGTGCGGGGCCCGCGCGGGGCGGCGGCCGGGATGGTGGTGGTCCCACGGGCCGCGGGGGCGGCCGCCGTGCAGCGCTTCCTGGACCGCTTGGGCGACCCACGCGTTCAGCGAGACCCCCTGGCCGGCGGCGGCCTGCTCGGCCTGGGTCTTGATCCCGTCGAGCAGCCGCAGCGTGATCCGGCTGATGTCGCCGCTGTCGCCGCTGTCGGCGCCGGGTGGTGGTGGCGGGGGCTCGTCGGGCACGTCCTCCTCGGGCGGGCCCGTTCCGCTGACGACGACGCGCACGTCCCGACCGTCGAGGCGCAGTTCCACGACTTGGCCGTCGAGCTGGGTGGTGATCTCGGCGGCGAGGTCGGACAGCGCGTTCATGATCGCCAGGCGCGCCGCGGGCTCGAGGCCTGCGGTCAGCGCGGCGGCCGTGTGCCGCGTGTGCTCGTCGCCGACGGAGGCGGCCGAGCTGAGATCCTCGCGCAGTTGGTTGATGTACGGGCTGAGGTCCATGACATCACTATGACGCTGTTCGTGACGTCGCACAATCCCGTCGTGACGTCACCGGCGCGTCCGGCGCCGTTCGCAGTCCTGCGCAGTCCTGGTCGGCCCGCCGGTGCTGCGCGGATCGTTCCCCCGCGGCGGTTATCCTCGACGCGGACGCAGGTGAGTCGACGCAGGGGAGTCGACGCGCCGCCCGGGTCCGGTGCGGCGCCGCCGCGCCGCGCAGTGTCCGGCAGCCGCAGTGACAGGAAAGGGGCCCGCCCGCCGTGACCGAAATCGTGCCGCCGAAAGTGCAGCTCATCGGCAAGACCGAGTTCTTCCCGCCGGAGGACGTGGACTGGTCGACCGATGCCGACGGCGGACAGGCCCTCGCGGAGTTCGCGGGCCGGGCGTGCTACCAGTCGTGGCACAAGCCCAACCCCGCCACCGCCACCAACGCCGGGTACCTGCAGCACATCCTCGAGGTCGGGCACCTGTCCGTGCTGGAGCACGGCACCGCCACGTTCTACCTCACCGGCATGTCGCGTTCGCTGACCCACGAGCTCATCCGGCACCGCCACCTCTCCTTCTCGCAGCTGTCGCAGCGGTACGTGCCGGAGCGGGACGCGGCGATGGTGGAGCCCGACGTGATCGCCGAGGACCCGGAACTGCACGCCAAGTTCGAGGCGGCCACCCAGGCCAGCGTGGACGCCTACAGCGAGCTGCTGCGGTCGCTCAACGAGAAGTTCGCCGACGAGCCCAAGGCCACGCTGCGGCGCAAGCAGGCCCGGCAGGCCGCGCGGTCGGTGCTGCCGAACGCCACCGAGACCCGCATCGTCGTCAGCGGCAACTACCGCGCCTGGCGGCACTTCGTCGCGATGCGCGCCAGTGAGCACGCCGACGTGGAGATCCGCGCGCTGGCGGTGGAGTGCCTGCGGCAGTTGCAGAAGGTCGCGGGCAACGTGTTCGGCGATTTCGAGATCACCGAGCTCGCCGACGGCAGCGAGGTCGCCGCCAGCCCTTACGTCAACGAGGGCTGACGCACCTCGACGGGGGTGGCGCACGTCGACGGGGTTGGCGCGACGTCCGTGGCGTCGGTGCGCCCTCCACGGGGTCGGCGCACCCGCTCCCGACACGCCGGTGGGCTTGTGAACTGCCTTGTGAACTGCGGCGCCGGGATGCGCGGCTGATCATCCGCCGCTTCCGGAGCGGCGCTGGCTACAGTGAACGCATGGGTGTGGCCAGTGATGAACGTCGACAGCTCTGCGATCTCTTCGAACAGGTCGGGCCGGAGGCACCGACCCTGTGCGAGGGCTGGGCCACCAGGGACCTCGCGGTCCACCTGGTGGTGCGGGAACGGCGTCCGGACGCGGTAGCCGGACGCGTGGTCAAGGCGCTGGCCGAGCGGGGCCAGCGGGTGGAGCGCGAGCTCCACGACCTGCCGTGGCACGACCTCGTCGACCGGGTGCGGGCGGGAGCTCCCAAGTGGCACCCGTTCACCGTCGGCGCGGTCGACGAGGCGGTGAACTCCGCCGAGTTCTTCGTGCACCACGAGGACGTGCGGCGGGCGCAGCCGGACTGGCGGCCGCGCGCGGCGGACGCCGACCGGGAGGAGACCCTGTGGAAGGCGCTCGGCCGCGTCGCCCGCGTCTTCTACGGGCGCAGCCCGGTCGGTGTGGTGCTGCGGCGGCCCGACGGCACGGAGATCGCCGCCAAGCAGGGCCCGCGGACCGTGCGGCTGCTCGGTGAGCCGAGCGAACTGCTGCTGCGCGCGTTCGGGCGCAAGCAGGCCCAGGTGGAGTTCGAAGGCAGCGAGGCCGACGTCCTCGCCGTCGAGGATCTGCGGCGCAGCTTCTGACGGGGCTTGCGGCAGCGGTTTTCGGGCACCGCGGCCGCCGCGGTGCCGCACCGGGACGGCGGTGCGGCACCCGGACCGCAGCGCGGAAACCTTGGGGGTGAAGACGATTGTGCCGCAAGAGAATCCGCGGTGGTCGCGCTGCGGCCGCGGAGTTTCCGGGAGGTCGGGCGGCGGGTCCGCACCGGCCGCGGAGGTCCGAGACGGGCGCGCTGACCTGCGGTCCGACGAGGTAGCGTCAGGAGTTATGACCGACAGCTCCACTACCACTCCGAGTGCGATCGCGGGGCGGCCGTTCGGTCGCGTGCTGACCGCGATGGTGACCCCGTTCGACCAGGGCGGAAAGCTCGACGTTCCGGCCGCCCAGGAGCTCGCCACCTACCTCGTGGACCGGCTCGGCAACGACGGGCTCATCCTCAACGGCACCACCGGTGAAAGCCCGACCACCTCCGATGAGGAGAAGGAACGCCTCGTGCGCGCCGTGGTCGAGGCGGTCGGCGACCGGGCGAACATCGTCGCCGGCGCGGGGACGAACGACACGGCGCATTCGGTGGACCTGGCCAAGTCCGCCGCGAACGCCGGCGCGCACGGGCTGCTGGTGGTGACCCCGTACTACTCGCGTCCGCCGCAGGAAGGGCTGTACCAGCACTTCCGCGAGGTCGCCGACGCGACCGACCTGCCGGTGATGCTCTACGACATCCCGCCGCGCTCGGTCGTGCCGATCCAGGTGGACACGCTCAAGCGGCTCGGCGAGCATCCGCGCATCGTGGCGGTCAAGGACTCCAAACACGACCTGCTCGCCGGGAGCGAGGTCATGGCCGGCACGGACCTGGTCTACTACTCCGGCGAGGACCCGCTGAACCTGCCGTGGCTGTCGGTCGGTGCGGTCGGCGTGGTCAGCGTGATCGGCCACGTCGTGGCGGACCGGTTGCGCACGATGATCGACGCCTACGAGGCGGGTGACGTGGCCGGTGCGCGCCAGGTGCACAACGACCTGCTGCCGGTGCACCGGGCGATGAACGTGGCCGGCGGCGTGCTGTTCTCCAAGACCGCGCTGCGGTCCTGCGGAGTCCGGGCCGGGCAGCCGCGGCTGCCGATCCCGATGGCGACCGATGACCAGGTTCGTCTGATCACGAGCGATCTGTGGGAAGCTGGTCTCGTACAGGTGAGTCCGGACACGGCGGTGGAGGGGACCCAGCGGTGAGCGACAAGTCCACGGAGAACGGCCAGACCGCGGCCGTGTCGAAGTCGGCGCCCGCGCCGGGCCCGTTGGCGAGCGGGGGCCTGCGCGTGGTGGCGCTCGGCGGCATCGGCGAGGTCGGCAGGAACATGACGGTCTTCGAGCACGAGGGGCGCCTGCTGATCGTCGACTGCGGTGTGCTGTTCCCGGAGGACGACGCGCCGGGCGTGGACCTCATCCTGCCCGACTTCGGATTCGTCGAGGATCGCCTCGACGACGTGGAGGCGATCGTGCTCACCCACGGGCACGAGGACCACATCGGTGCCCTGCCGTTCCTGCTGCGGCAGCGTCCGGACATGCCGATCGTCGGCTCGAAGTTCACGTTGGCCCTGGTGGAGGCCAAGTGCAAGGAGCACCGGCTCTCCCCGGTGCTCGTCGAGGTCGCCGAAGGGCAGCGCGAGCAGCGCGGGGCGTTCGGGCTGGAGTTCTTCGCGGTCAACCACTCGATCCCGGACGCGCTCGCGGTGGCGATCCGCACGCCCGCCGGGACGGTCCTGCACACCGGTGACATCAAGCTCGACCAGCTGCCGCTGGACGGACGACTGACCGATCTGGCGGGCTTTTCCCGCCTCGGCGACGAGGGCGTGGACCTGTTCCTCGTCGACTCGACCAACGCCGAGGTGCCCGGCGTGGTGACCCCCGAACGGGAGATCGGCCCGGTGCTCGACGGGGTCATCGGCAAGGCGCAGCAGCGCGTCATCGTCGCGTGCTTCTCCAGCCACGTGCACCGCGTGCAGCAGATCCTCGACGTGGCCGCGGCCCACCGCCGCCGCGTGTGCCTGGTGGGGCGGTCGATGATGCGCAACATGAACATCGCCGCGGACCTGGGGCTGCTGCACGTGCCCAAGGGGCTGCTGGTGGACCTCGACGAGGCCATGGACATGCCCGAGCAGGAGGTCGTGTTCGTCTCCACCGGTTCGCAGGGCGAGCCGCTGTCGGCGCTTTCCCGCATGGCCCGGGGCGAGCACAAGCAGATCAGCATCCAGGCCGGGGACACGGTGGTGCTGGCCAGCTCGCTCATCCCCGGCAACGAGACCGCGGTGTTCGGCGTGGTCAACGGGCTCGTGCGGCTGGGGGCGCAGGTCGTGCACCAGGGCGGCGCGAAGGTGCACGTCTCGGGCCACGCCTCGGCGGGTGAACTGCTGTACCTGTACAACGCGGTCCGGCCGCGCAACGTCATGCCGGTGCACGGCGAGTGGCGCCACCTGAAGGCCAACGCCGAACTCGCCGAGCTCACCGGTGTTCCGAGCGAGCAGGTGCTCATCGCCGAGGACGGCGTGGTGCTCGACCTGGTCGACGGGGTCGCCGGCATCGCCGGACGGGTCGAGGTCGGTCACGTCTACGTGGACGGGTTGTCCGTCGGCGACGTGGGCGAATCGACCCTGTCCGACCGGCTCATCCTCGGCGAGGGCGGGTTCATCTCGATCACGGTCGCGGTGCAGGAGGGCACCGGGCGCGCGGTGTCCTCGCCGACGATCGCGGGCCGCGGGTTCTCGGACGACCCGAAGGCCCTGGACGAGGTCGTGCCGATGGTGGAGATGGAGCTGGCGCGGACCGAGGCCGAGGGCATCACCGACACGCACCGCATCGCCCAGGCGGTGCGCCGGGTGGTCGGCCGCTGGGTCGGGGAGACGTACCGCCGCCGTCCGATGATCGTGCCGAACGTGCTGCCGGTGAACGAGTGACGCACCCGCGGCCGCGGGGTGGCCGACTGGGGAGCGTTCGGCCGCGGGTGTTCTGCGGCGGGGTGTTCTGCGGCGGGGTGTTCTGCCGGCGGGGCGGGCACGACGATCTCCGGGGCTGTGCGCTGATCGCCCCGGCCTCGCACGGCCAGCGCGGACTTCCGCGTCATCCCCGCCAGGGGCAGGGCTTTCCCGAGGCCGGGCGCGTGGGGTCCTGGTGGTGCGGCCGTTCGGGTTCGTCCGCGCGCAACCGCGCCACGCCCGTGGTGAGTGCGCGCATGATCCGCGCGTGCGCGCGGGCGGCATCGCCGGTCCTGGCGGCATCGAGCCCGTCGAGGTCCACTGCTGGACCGAACCGCACGCGCAGCTCGGGGCGCCTGCGCATGCCCCGGACCCAGCTGCGCAGCACCGTCCAGGCTTCGGCAGCGGTGGCGACGTGCGGGAGTGCGTAGGGCAGGATCTCGTGCGCGCCCCACTGGCTGACCGGCACGACCGTGGCGCCGGTGGCCAGAGCCGTCCGGGCCGCGCCGGTCTTGCCGTGCTCCGGCCACATCCCGGGTTCCGCGGTGATCCGCCCCTCCGGGTAGACCACGATCGGACGCGGATCCTGCCGCAGCGTCTCCACGACGGCGGACAGCGCGTCGGTGACGTGCCGGCTTCCCCGGTCGGCGCGGACGTGCCCGCAGCGGCGGAGCACGGCGCCGAGGACGGGGAAGTCGAACAGTCCGCTGGTGGCGAGGAACCGCGGCGCCGTTCCGCGGCGGTGGCAGGCTGCGAGCACGACCAGCGCGTCCGCGTTGCCGATGTGGTTGGACACGAGCAGCAGCGGCCTGCGGGGATCGTGCTCCGGCAGGGCGCCGGTGACCTCGAGCCGCCCGGTCGCGGCGACGATCCCGCGGTCGAGTCGGATGAGCACTCGCCACAGCAGCGGCGCTTCGGCGCGGTCCAGCGCTGTGCGGCGCGGAGTTGGGCGGCCCGATACTGCGCGGCGCAGCGCTGCGCGGCGTGGGGAGTTCCGCCGCGGTTTGCCCGCCGCCGGGCGTGTCGGCTCTTCCGGTGCGGGTGGAACGGCCACCATGACCACAGGATCGCACGCCGCGGCCCGGTGCCGCGGCCCGACGGCACCGCGTGCGGGCACGGCTGTGGCTGGTGTGACGGTAGTGGTCAGGCGGGGATACCGTGTGGGGCATGGCGAGCCGAACGTCGAACGGGGCGAGCGCGACGCGTTCCAACGGCTCCCGAGCGAAGAGCACGGGGTCGAAGAGCACCGGATCGAAAACCACCGGCAAGAGCGGCGGCGGATCGACGCGCAACCGTTCCACCGGTGCGCGCGGCGGCGCGTCGAAGGGCAGCGGGTCCGCGTCGAAGAGCAACGGCTCGTCGGCGAAGAAGTCCCCGGCGAAGGCTTCCCCGAGCAGCCGCGGCGGGCGCTCCGGGGGCTCGGCCCGGAAGCGGACGCACCGGCCGAACGGTGCCGCGCGTGCCGCTGGTCGGGTGTTGCGCGCGCTCGGCCGCACTCGGGACATCGACCCGGCGCACCGCCGGGACGGCTTGGCGCTGCTGTTCCTGACCGTCGCCGTGATCGCGGCCGCTGGCGTGTGGGCGCACGCGGGCGGCCCGGTGGGCGAGTGGGTGGACCGCGGCCTGCGCGCGGCCGTGGGCTCGGCGGTCGTGGTGCTGCCGATCGTGCTGGCGCTGACCGCGGTGCTGCTCATGCGCACCGAGACGAACCCCGATGCGCGCCCGCGCGTCGTGGTCGGGTCCGCAGTACTGGTGCTGGCCGTGCTCGGCGTCCTGCACATCGCCTCCGGCAACCCGTTCCAGCCGGATCGGTGGCCCGAGGCGGGAGGTGCGCTCGGTTTCGTGGCCGGCGGCCCGCTGGCGCGCGGGCTGTCCGGGTGGGTGGCCGTGCTCGTGCTCGTGCTCATCGGCCTGTTCGGACTGCTCGTGCTCACGGGCACCCCGGTGCGCGAGGTGCCGCGGCGGCTGCGGCAACTGGCCGAGCAGGAGGAACCCGGCGGTTCGCGACGCCGGGAGGGCGAGCGGAGCGAAGACGGCGAGGTCGAGCCCGCAGCTGTCTCGCTGCGTCGTCCCGCGCGCCGCCGGCAGGGCGCCATGGCCGAAGAGCGCGAGGGCGCCGGGAACACCGCCGCGGCCGAGGAGCACGCGGCGACCGCGCGCACCGCTGCGGCGGAGGCCGCCGAACCGGCCGCGAGCGCGTCGAGCGGGAAGCGCAGCGCGCCCGCCAAGGGCACCGGTGCCGAGGACGGCGGCGCGGACGGTGGCGGCGCCGACGACGGGGGCAGCAAGCTGCGCATCAGCCGTACGGTCGAGGGCGACTACCAGCTCCCGCCGCTGGACATGCTCGAGGAAGGTGCTGCGCCGAAGACGCACAGCAAGGCCAACGACGCGGTGATCGAGGCCATCACCGGGGTGCTCCAGCAGTTCAAAGTGGACGCCCAGGTCACCGGCTTCACCCGCGGGCCGACGGTGACCCGCTACGAGGTCGAGCTCGGCCCGGGCGTGAAGGTGGAGAAGATCACCCAGCTGTCGAAGAACCTCGCCTACGCGGTGGCCAACGACAACATCCGGCTGCTGACCCCGATCCCCGGCAAGTCGGCCGTCGGCATCGAGGTGCCCAACTCCGACCGCGAAGTGGTGCACCTGGCCGACGTGCTGCGCTCGTCCGAGGCCGCCAAGGACGCGCATCCGCTGGTGATGGGTCTGGGCAAGGATATCGAGGGCCAGATGCTCACGGCGAACCTGTCGAAGATGCCGCACCTGCTCGTGGCGGGCTCGACCGGTTCCGGCAAGTCCAGCTTCGTCAACTCGCTGCTGGTGTCGCTGCTGGCCCGGGCGACGCCGCAGGAGGTGCGGGCGATCCTCATCGACCCGAAGATGGTCGAGCTGACCCCGTACGAGGGGATCCCGCACCTGATCACGCCGATCATCACCCAGCCGAAGAAGGCGGCGTCGGCGTTGGCGTGGCTGGTCGAGGAGATGGACCAGCGTTACCAGGACATGCAGGCCAACCGGGTGCGGCACATCGACGACTTCAACGCGAAGGTCCGCTCCGGCGAGATCACCGCGCCGCCCGGCAGCGAACGCGAGTACCGGCCGTACCCCTACATCCTCGCGATCGTCGACGAGCTGGCGGATCTGATGATGACCGCGCCGCGCGACGTGGAGGACGCGGTCGTGCGGATCACGCAGAAGGCGCGTGCGGCGGGGATCCACCTGGTGCTGGCCACGCAGCGCCCCTCGGTGGACGTGGTGACCGGGTTGATCAAGACGAACGTGCCGTCGCGGTTGGCGTTCGCGACCTCCTCGCTGACCGATTCGCGCGTGATCCTGGACCAGCCGGGTGCGGAGAAGCTCATCGGCATGGGTGACGGGCTCTACCTGCCGATGGGCGCTGCGCGTCCGATCCGCGCGCAGGGCTCCTACGTCTCCGACGAGGAGATCAATCGCCTGGTGGCCTTCGCCAAGGAGCAGGCGGAACCGGACTACGCCGACGGTGTGACCACCACCAAGTCGAGCGGGGAGAGCAAGCAGGTCGACTCGGACATCGGCGAGGACCTCGAGGTGCTGCTGCAGGCAGCGGAGCTGGTGATCAGCAGCCAGTTCGGATCGACGTCGATGCTGCAGCGCAAGCTGCGGGTCGGGTTCGCCAAGGCGGGTCGGCTGATGGACCTGCTCGAGTCGCGCGGCGTGGTCGCCCCCTCCGAGGGATCGAAGGCGCGGGAGGTGCTGATCAAACCGGAGGAGCTGGACAGCGCGCTGACCGCGATCCGCGGCGGTCCGGCCGAGGACTCCGGCGAGTGAACCGGACGCCGGCGGGGGCCGCTGCGCGCGGTGGTGTCAGCGCGCGGTGCGGGGCGGGACAACGGACTCGTCGGCCGCGCGGAAGGCGGCAGTCGCCGCAGACGGCGCGGACGGGCTGACCCGCGCCGCTCGACAGTGTCCGATGTGGACGCGATGTCGCCGGGCTCCGCGCTGCGAAGTGCTCACCGCCCGTCGAGGTCGAGCAGCATGCGCGTGTTGCCGAGGGTGTTGGGTTTCACGTGGGCCAGGTCGAGGAACTCGGCCACGCCCTCGTCCTGCGAGCGGCGCATCTCGGCGAAGACCTCGCGGCTGACCGGGGCTCCCTCGATCGCCCGGAAGCCGTGCCGCGCGAAGAACGCGGTTTCGAAGGTGAGCACGAACAGGCGAGGCAGGCCGAGTTCCTCGGCCAGGGAGATGAGCCGTCCGACGAGGCGGTGACCGACACCGCGCCCGCGGGCGGCCGGGCTCACCGCGACGGTGCGGATTTCCGCGAGGTCCTCCCAGAGCACGTGCAGCGCGCCGCAGCCGACGAGGGTGTCGCCGTGTTCGGCGACCCAGAACTCCTGGACGTCCTCGTAGAGGGTGACGAGTTCCTTGGCGAGCAGGACGCGGCCGGCGTAGGCGTCGACGAGCTCCTTCATCCGGGGAACGTCGCGGATCCGCGCACGCCGGATGGTTATGTCCGTTCCTGCATAGTCATTCATGCATTCATCGTAGACCGCGCGTCGAGCTCGAGTAGCATGCGCGTGTTGCCCAGCGTGTTGGGCTTGACCCGGGCGAGATCGAGGTACTGCGCGACGCCTTCCGAGTGCGCCGGCTCCGCCGTCTCGTCGGCGGACAGCGGTGTTTCGCGCACCGGCTGGAAGCCGTGCCGACCGAAGAACCGGGTTTCGAAGGTCAGGGCGAACAGCCAGCGCAGGCCTCCTCGGCGGGCGCGCTGCAGCAACTGGTCCATCAGCGCGCGCCCGATCCCCGCGCCGCGGTGCTGCGGATCGACCGCCATCGTGCGGATCTCACCCAGGTCGGACCGGAGCACGTGCAGCGCGCCGCAGCCGACGAGGGTGCCGCCGATCTCGGCCACGGAGAACTCCGCGAGGTTCTCGTGCAGCGTGGCCAGGTCCGTGCCGAGGACGGCCGTGCCCGCGTAGTGGTCGACGAGTTCCTTGATGGCGTCGACGTCCGCCGCCAGCGCAGGACGGGACTGTACCGATTCAATCACGTTTTCCCAGGCTAACGCCCTGACTGGCGGCCACTGCGGGTGGTCGGCGGAGCCGCGGCGGGAGCTTCGCACCGGGTCCGGTTCGCCCGGAGGCGGACCCCGACGTGGACGGCCCGCACCCCGTGCTCGATCCTGGGAGGGGCGCCAGTGGCGCAATCTCACGCTGCCGATGTAGTTCACGGGGGCTGCTTGTGTCCCGGAGGCTGTGACGCGGGGCTGTGACGCGGGCTGTGTCACGCTGTCGCGCGATCACGGGTGACACGGCGTGATCACGGAGATGTGAGCAGTACCTGTCGGAGCAAGAGTGGCGACCGCGATTTCGAGAGCACGGTTCGGGGAGTGACGATGACGGCCGACCGCGCGGCATCCAACCCGGCAGCCGGAGGGGCTGGTGGGTCCGGGGCGACTCCCGTCCCGCTGCTCAACATCGCCAACGTGTTGACCGTGGCGCGGCTCGCGCTCGTGCCGGTGTTCCTCTTGGCGCTGTTCTGGGCGGGCGGTCAGGACACGCTCTGGCGCGTCGTGGCCACGACCGTGTTCGTGCTCGCCGCGGTCACCGATCGCGTCGACGGCGACCTCGCCCGCAGGCGGGGGTTGGTCACCGACTTCGGCAAAGTGGTCGACCCCATCGCGGACAAGGCCCTGACGGGCTCGGCCCTGCTCGGTCTCAGCGCGCTCGGCGAGCTGTGGTGGTCGGCAACCGCCGTGATCCTCGGTCGAGAAGCGCTGGTCACCGGCCTGCGCCTGTGGGTCATCCGGCACGGCGTGATACCCGCCAGCCGGGGCGGCAAGCTCAAGACGCTGCTGCAGACCGTCGCGATCGTGCTCTACCTGGTCCCCGTGGACGCGCTGGCCCCCGCGCGCTGGACGCTGCTGGCGGCCGCGCTGCTGGTGACGGTCATCACGGGCCTCGACTACTGCGTGCAGGCGGTGCGCCTCCGCGCCGCGAACCGCCGGAGCGGGACGAACAGCCGCAACAGGGCGGGCGGATGATCCCGGAGGACCTCGGGCTCGACCCCGCAGCGGTGGCGCGCGTGCTCGACGGGTTGCGCACCCGGAGCGCGACGGTGGCCACCGCCGAATCGCTCACCGCGGGACTGGTGGCCGCCACGTTGACCGGCGTCGCCGGGGCGAGCGATGTCCTCCGAGGTGGTCTCGTGGTCTACGCCACGGACCTGAAGGCCGAGTTGGCCGAGGTCGACCGCGCGGTGCTCGACGAGCACGGCGCGGTGCACCCGCAGGTGGCCCGGATGCTCGCCGCGGGAGCGCGCCGGCGCTGCGCAGCGGATTGGGGAGTGGGGTTGACCGGGGTGGCCGGCCCGCGTGCTCAGGACGGTGTTCCGCCGGGCACGGTGCACGTCGGCGTGACCGGCCCGGAGACGAGCGCGGTGCGCAGCGTCCGCCTGGCGGGAGATCGGCACGAGGTCCGCGCTGCCGCCGTTCGGGTGGCGTTGGAACAGCTGGACCGGTCGGTGCGTTCTACCCAGTAGTGTGGGGGCGGGGAGCGCCGCTTCCACCATCGCACTGGGGGTGGGCTTCTGACTCCACTGGAACCGGGTCGACTGGAACCGCAGCGAGGATCCCGAGACGGAAGGGTTGTGCACGCGTGCGAGTCGTTCGCCCTCGGCGGACTGGGCTTGGATCGTTCTCGTTAAGGCCGCTGGATGAGTAACGTAGGGTGCGTTCACACGTCGCGACGGAGGCGACGGACGAAGGGAGGCGCGCGATGACCGTGATGTTGCGGGAAGCGGTCGGAGAACGGCTGCGCCGCGCCAGGGCCGCTCAGTCCCGCACCCTGCGGGACGTCTCGGGTGCGGCACGGGTGAGCCTCGGTTACCTCTCCGAGGTGGAGCGAGGACGCAAGGAAGCCTCCAGCGAGCTGCTCTCGTCCATCTGCGACGCGTTGGACCTCCCACTTCCGGAACTTCTGGTGACCGTCGCCGGCGACCTGGACAAGGGCATGGTCGCTCCGGAGGTCGTCGGACAGGGCGCGACCGAGGGCGAGCAGCTCGTGCCGAGCCTGCTCGGTGCGCAGCTGCCCGAGGGCGAGCTGGCCGGCGCGGCCACCCGGTCCGGAGTGGCCGGATCGGAGTGGGCCGATGAACTCGTCGAGGCGGAGCCACGGGCCAGTGCGGACGGCAGCACCGGGGACCTGCGGCTCCAGTCGATGCTCAGCCACCGCATTGACGCATCGGTGCGCAAGGACGTCGTTCCCGCCTGAACAGCGGGCCCCGTCCGGCGCGGGATGCGGCCGCACCCCGCGCCGGACGGACTCCGGTCGCAGCCGTGCGCCCGGTCGCAGCTGTGCGCGGGGTGCGGAGGTGCTGGCCGCCGGATGCTGTTGAACCGGGTGTGCTGCTGGAGCGCGCCGCCTGCGCACCGGCGGTAGTTGCGGAGGCCGCGGTGCGCGCCTGCCGGGGGCGGTGGTGCTCCGCGAACGCGGGGGCTGGCGAACGCGCCGCTGGTGAACGCAGGGACCGGCGAAGGCGCAGCTGGCGAACGCAGGGCTGCGGACGCAGGGGTTGAGAACGCAGGGGTTGGGAACGCAGGGAGCTGCGAGTGCGGCCCCTGCGGGTGCGGCGCGGCGATCATCGTTAAGCTCGCGGCAAATTTCCGAAGATCTTCCCGGCTCGGTGGAAGCGGTGGCGGTCACCTGACACGATGGACCCGTGGGTACGCCCCACGTGCACGTGGTCGTGCTGTGGTCCGGCGACGGCAGCCGAGCAGGGGACAGAAGGCAGGCGGAGGAGATGGCCAACCCGTTCGTGAAGTTCTGGAAGTACCTGATGGCGTCGTTCTCGTCGAAGGTCGACGAGCACGCCGATCCGAAGGTGCAGGTCCAGCAGGCCATCGAGGAACTGCAGCGGCAGCACCAGGACCTCCAGCAGCAGGCCGCCTCGGTCATCGGCAATCAGCGGCAGTTGGAGATGAAGCTCAACCGCCAGCTCGGCGAGGTGGAGAAGCTCCAGTCTTCGGCCAAGCAGGCTCTGCAGATGGCCGAGGACGCCCGCGCGCAGGGGGACGAGCAGCAGGCGCAGAAGTACGAGGAGAGCGCGCAGCAGTTCGCGAGCCAGCTGGTCAGCGCTGAGCAGAGCGTTGAAGACCTCAAGTCGATGCACGATCAGGCCCTGCAGGCCGCCGACCAGGCCAAGCAGGCCGTGGAGCGCAACTCCCAGCAGTTGCAGCAGAAGATCGCCGAGCGCACGAAGCTGCTCAGCCAGCTGGAGCAGGCCAAGATGCAGGAGCAGGTCTCGTCCTCGCTCAAGCAGATGAACAACATGTCGACCGCGGACAGCAGCACGCCGACGCTCGACGAGGTGCGGGACAAGATCGAGAGCCGGTACAGCACCGCCCTGGGCGAGGCCGAGCTGGCGCAGAACAGCGTCGAGGGGCGCATGGCCGAAGTCGAGCAGGCCTCGATCGACGCGGCGGGGACGAACCGGCTCAACCAGCTGCGCGCTTCGCTGGGCAGCAGCAGCGGTACGAACGATCAGCAGCAGGTGACCGGGGGAACGAGCGGTGCTGCGGACACGCCGGCGGCTCAGCCGCAGCAACGGCAGAACCCGCAGGCCGACCAAGCCTGAGAGGAAGCGCCGTGGGCCGGGGCAAGCACGAGCTGGTCGAGTGGGGGCTCTCCACGGCCACACGCGTCGGGCAGGAAGTGCTGCCCGAGGTGCGCAAGCGCGTCGCGCGGTGGCGCGACCCCCGGGCCCGGTTGTTGCGCAAGCGCCGCTGGAGCAAGCGCACGGCCGCCGGTAGCGGCGTCGCCACGGGCGTGTTCGGCGTGGGCGCAGTGGGCTCGGCCACCGCCGAGTTCCTCGTGCCCGTCCTGCAGTACTCCGCGGCGACGGGCTTCGGCGGTCTGGCCGTGCTCAGCGGTGCCGGTGCCGTGGGAGCGGGCATGCGCTACCGCAGGCTCAAGCGCGAACCACTGCCCGAAGCCGCTCCGGAGCCGGTGGCGTTGCCGCCGAGCGATTCCGCGGCGCGGGAGCCGATGCGCCGGCTGCGCGACGCGGAGCAGAGCCTGCACCAGGCCTTGGAGGGATTGCACCGCTCCACTGCGGTCTCCGACAGCGTCGCGGTCACCGAGGCGCGGGGCACGGCGGATGCCACGGCCCGCGAGCTGCGGCACGGCGCGGACCGGCTCGTCGCCGTGGAGGCAGCGCGCGAGCACGCCCCGAGCGAGCAGCGGGCGCAGCTGGACGGGGACGTGCGGCGGTTGCGCGGCGAACTGGACGAGGGCGTCGAGGAGTACGGCAAGCTCGTGGCCGCTGCCGGGCGCGCGGTCGCGGCGAGCGACGCGCCGGAGCAGCGGGACCTGTTGCAGGACGCGACCGACCGGTTGGCCGGTCTCGCCGCAGGATTGCGCGAGGTCCTCGGCGAGGACGGGAACGCGAACGGAACCGAGCGGTCGCTGGAACCGCCCTCGTGGCGGGACGATTCCCGTTGAATCACCGGCAGCGGCCTGGTGCGGCGTAGCTACACCGGCCGTCCGCCGGCTACTCGTCCAACCGGCTACCCGTCGTAGAACAGCACGGTGCGTCTCGCCCGTCTCGATGGCTTGATTGTGCGAGCTGATCGAGTAATCTCCCCGATATCGCTACTAGGCGTGACAGATCGTTCGGATGCCTGGAATGTGTCGGGGGAGGCAACGTGGCGTTGTGGACCGTGCACGGCAACGGTCGACGCCCGCTGCACGATGCTGTCGTCGCTACCGAGGAGCGGCTGAGCTGGCCGGTCACGATCGGTTTCGGGGTCCAGCACGCGGTGGTCATGTTCGGCGGAACGACGCTCGTTCCGCTGCTGACGGGATTTCCCGTGTCCACCGCACTGCTGTTCTCCGGACTGGGAACGCTGCTGTTCCTGGTGCTCACGCGCTACCGCGTGCCGGGCTACCTGGGCGCCTCGCTGGCGTTCGTCGTGCCGCTGAACGCGGCGGTGGAACACGGGGCGGCCGGTTCGGCGGCTCTGCTCGGCGGCATCGTGACGGTGGGCCTGGCCGTGCTCGCCGTGGGCGTGGCCGTGAAGGCGCTCGGGGTACGCCTGCTCGAAGCCGCCCTGCCGCCGGTGGTCACGGGGGCCGTGGTGCTCATGTTCGGGGCGAGCCTCGCGCCCCGCGCGGTGTCCGCGTTCGACGGTCATGCCGCGCCGGGCGTGGTCACCGTGGGCACCATCGTGCTCATCGCCGTGTGCAGCCGGGGCATGTTGCGCCGCAACGCCGTGCTGCTCGGCATCGCGGCGGGCTGGATCTGCGGCGCGTTCACCGGGGCGATCCCGGCCGAGCGAATGGCGCAGCTGAACGCAGCCAGCTGGGTCGGGCTGCCGGAAGTCGTCGCGCCGGAGCTGCACCTGTCGGTGATGCCCTACGTGCTGCCGCTGGTGATCGTCCTCGTCGCCGAGCACGTCGCGCACATCAAAGCGGTCGCGGTCAGCAGCGGCCGCAACCTCGATCCGCACATCGGCAACGCGCTCATCGGAGGTGGTGCTGCGAGCGCGCTGTCCGCGGCGGGCGGCGGTGCGGCGCTGAGCAACTACGGGCCGAACGCGGGACTCATGGTCGCCACGCGCGTCTACTCCACGGCCGCGTGCTTCGTCGCGGCGGTCGTGGCGGTGCTCGTGTCGTTCTGCCCGAAGGTCAGCGCACTGCTGAACACGGTGCCGCCCGGCGTGGTCGGTGGTGTGCTGCTCGCGCTGGGTGGACTGCTGGCGCTGGTCGGGGTGCGGGTGCTCGCCGAATCAGCCGTCGACCTGGCCGACCCGGTGAACCTCCTCGTGCTCGGCACGGCACTGCTCGCCGCGGTGGGGGACCTGACGCTGTCGCTCGGCGGGCTGCGCATCCCCGGCCTGGTGTGGGGTTCGGTCGGTATCGTCGTGCTCTACCCGCTGCTGCGCCGGATCGCCGACCTGCGCGGCTGAGGCGGGCTGCGCGGCTGAGGCGGGCTGCGAGGCGGGCCCGGCCGAGCGGACATTTCTCGAGAAACGTCGCCGACATTTCTCGAGAAATGTCCAAACTCCTGGTCGGGCGGGGTTCAACTGGGAGGTGGTGCGCCGCGGTCCGAGGGTGGGAATCAGCGGTCCGTGCGCTCTGCGGCAAGCCTCGTGGCAGGAAAGCGGATGCTAGGCCTCGAGGTTCTCCTCGTCGAGCTCCTCGTGGTCTTCGGCCACCTGCGCGGCGGGATTTTCCTGCGCGCCCGGGGTCTCCTGCTCGTCCGGGGTCTCCTGCGCGCCCGGGGTCTCCTGCTCGTCCGGGGCCTCCTGCGCGTCCGGGTCCTCCTGCGAATCCGGGTGCTCCTGGGCGGCGGGGTCGGTGCGGCCGCCGGCGCGCAGGGTCCGGGCCAGCAGCAGGTTGAATGCCAGCGCGATCTCCCGCGCCCCCGGGGTGTCCCAGCGGTGGATCGGCATGCAGGCGCCCTGGGTCTGCTGCACGGCGAGCCTGTCCGGAAGCGACACCGGCATGACGAGCGGGCCGAAGATCTCGCGCAGCTCCTCCACGCGGAACTGGTGCTCCTGCGAGCGCGCGCGGATCCGGTTGACCACGACCCCGAGCGGCTGCAGCGCCGGGTTGCGCTCCTCCCGCTCGGCCTGCACCGCTTCGAAGGCACGTTGGACCCCGGAAACGGCGAAGATGGTCGGTTCGGTGACGAGCAGCGCGCGGTCGCCGGCCACGAGCGCCGAGCGGGTCATCCGCTCCAGGGACGGTGGGCAGTCCAGCAGCACCAGCTGGTATGGCGGTCCGCCGCCCGGGTCGGCAGCCTCGTCCAGCGCCGACAGCGCCGTTGTCAGCCGGCCGAGGTGCGCCCCGTCGTCGTACTGCGCGCCGTCTTCGGAACCGACGAGGACGTCGACGTCGTCGTCCCAGGAGGTCGGGCTGATCGCGGCGCGCAACGTCTCCGCCCCGGGATCGGCGAGGACGTCGCGGAGGTCGGCCTCGGTCTCGCCGGGTTCCAGGCACGCCGTGGCGTTGCACTGCGGGTCGAGGTCCACCACGAGGGTGCGCACTCCGCGGCGCATCGCGGCCGAGGCCAGTCCGAGCGTCACGGTCGTCTTGCCTACGCCGCCTTTGAGGCTGAGCACTGCCACCGTCTGCACGGTTCCGCAGCCTACGGGCTGCTCGGGCGTGTTGGGCAGGCGTCGTGATCGCATCGGCACGCCGCCGCGAGGTGCGCGGCCGGCTCGGATTACGCTCGGGCCATGCGATCCGACGCCGTTCACCGCGTGCTGGAAGACGAACTCACCGAGGCGCGGCACCGGCGGGGAGGTGACCCGCCCCAGGTGCTCGATGTCGGCGGCGGCAGTGGCGTGTGGGCCGTGCCGCTCGCGGCGACGGGCTGCGTGGTCACGGTCGTCGACCCCAGCCCGAACGCGTTGGCGATGCTGCAGCGCCGCGCGGCGGAGGCGGGCGTTTCCGAGTGGATCAACCCGGCCCAGGGCGACACCGATGCGCTGCGCAGCCTGTCCCCGGAAGGCGGGGCGGACCTCGTGCTCGGTCACGGGCTGCTGGAGTACGTCGACGACGTGGCGGCGTCGCTGCGCACCATGATCGCGGTGACCGCGCCGTCCGGTGCGGTGTCGGTCCTCGTCGCCAACCGGTACGCGGCCGTGCTGGGGCGCGCTCTCGCTGGGCACCTGCCGGAAGCGTTGAACCTGTACCGGAACGCCGACGGCCGGGTGGCGGATTCGGCCGAGCCGCTGCAGCGGCGGTTCGACACGCAGAGCCTCACCGCGGCGTTGACGGAAGGGGGGCTGGACGTGGAGCTGATCCAGGGGCAGGGCGTGCTCAGCGACCTGGTGCCCGGATCCACCGTTGAGACCAACCCGAAGGCGCTCGAGGCGCTGCTGGAGCTGGAGCGCGCGTCCTCGGCGCAGTCCCCGTTGCGGGACATCGCGACCCGGTTGCACGGCATCGGACGCGTGGTCGGCTGACGCCGGGGTGTCCCCCGGCTGCGCTGGCGTACCGTCCCGATGGCAAGATCATTGCCCCGAGGGGATGATGTCGGCAACCTCGCACCGCCCCGGCTGCGAGACCGGGTAGTCGTTGCGTCGCGGGCACCGTATCCTCGTAAGTGACGCCCCCAAGCGTTCGCCGGACCGGCTCGCGACCGAACGGATGGTGCGGGTTCCCGGCGCCACCGAGACCTGTGCCGGAGGAGGAGCTATGCCACTCTCCGAGCACGAGCAGCGAATGCTCGACCAGATCGAGCGCGCGCTCTACGCCGAGGATCCGAAGTTCGCGTCCACCGTGCGCGGACGAGTGCACCGGCCGTCCCGCCGGCGCCGCCTGCAGGGCGGTGTCGTGTTCGCGCTCGGCTTGGTGCTGCTGGTGGTCGGTGTGGTGATACCGGTCAAACCGGCGGATATTCCCGTCGTGAGCGTGGTCGGCTTCCTCGTGATGTTCGCCGGAGCAGTGTTCGCCCTCACCGCCATGCGTGGCGGTGACGACGAGGAGAACGGTGCACAGGGAACAGGTGAGCAGGATGGCGGGGGCGGACGAAAAAAACGTGAGTCACGTTCCCGAAGTTCGCTTTCGCAGCGCATGGAGGATCGCCTCCGACGGCGGTTCGAACGGTAGATCCCCGCAGTACCGTGCCTTCGCCGGCCGTGCCGAGTCGCGGCCGGCGAATTCGTGCGCGGTGCCTGCCGGGCCCCTCAGCGCCGCGGGAGGAGACCGCGCGGTCCCGCCAGCACCGACCGCGGGAACAGCCGGCGGTGCCACGGCAGCGGTGCGGCGCGCCGCAGCCCGTCGAGGGCCGTGTCCAACGCGGTCCGCAGTTCCTTCGGGGCCGGTTGCGGCACGGCGGGCGTGCCGGCCGGGGCGTACCAGGCGTGCTCGACGACGTGGACCAGCTGCCGCAGCGCTCGCCGGCTCGGCTCGTCGAGCCCGTGCTCCTCGGCGAGGCGCGTCGCGGCCATCCGCGCCGTTTCGGCGGAACCGGGCCTCGCCCCGCGATCGGCGAACGCGTCCTCCACCTCGCGCCACGCCTGCCCCGCGGCCTCGGCTCCGCCCGCCGCGGCCTCGGCTCCGCCCGCCGCGGCGTCGCGGCGCCGCTGTTCGCGCCGCAGGCGTCGCACACCGGCAGGAACACCGCACGCGGCAGCGGCGAGCACGACCACGCTGGTGAGCACCGCCGGCCAGGCGGCGCCGCCGTGGTCCTCCGCGGTCTCCTGCGGCGGAGGGGCCGAGGGGTCCTGGGGTGCGGGAGCGTCGGTGTCCGGTGCGGGGGAGTCCTCCTCGTTCGGCGGGGTGGCTTCCGCGGGGGGAGGTGACTGCTGGTCGAGGTACTGCGGCACGTCGGTGCGCCCGTCGTCCAGCGGCGTCGGGTCGAACGTCTGCCACCCCCAACCGGGGAAGTAGGCCTCCACCCAGGCGTGCGCGTCCTGCGTGGTGATGCTGCGCTCCCCGTCGCCGTTCGGCGTGCCGGGGGTGAAGCCGACGGCGACGCGCGACGGGATGCCCACCTCCCGCAGCAGCGCCGCCATCGCGGAGGAGTACTGCTCGCAGTAACCCCGGCGGTTGTGGAACAGGAAGTCGGTCAGACCGTCGGATCCGGAGGCAGGGCCGGTGCTCTCGTCGTAGGTGAAACCGTTGCCCCCGTCGGTGAAGAACCGGTTGAGCCGCACCGCGCGGTCGAAATCGGTGGGCGCGCCCGCGGTGATCCGCCGGGCGAGCTCGCCCGCCCGGTCCGGGATCCCGCTCGTGTCCAGGTAGGCGGGCGCGACCGCTGCCGGGCCGTCCGCGTTGCGCAGGTCCTCGGCGCTGGGCTCGGGCAGCACCATCCGCTCGGTGTAGGCCTGGCTGTCCTGCTGGTGCTGGGTGAACACGATCCCGGCTGCGGGGTCGTAGCGCCACTCCGGGCCCATGCCGGAGACGCCGGTGGGCACGCCGAAGACCGGCAGCCACGGGTCGCGGTAGCTGACCGGCTGGATCCGCACCCGGGCCCTCTCGCCCTCGGTGATCGAGGTTCCCTCGGGCATCGGCAGCTGCGAACCGGCCGGGACACCGCGGGTGAGCCCGGCCAGCGACCAGCCCCGGCGCGGGTCGAAGTCGCGCAGCGTCATCGCGCGCAGGTACGTGCCCTCCGGCAGTCCGCGCACGCGGAACAGCTCGGTCGCATCGTCCTGGTTGAGCTGGCCGCGCAGCGAGGTGAACGGGCGCAGTCCGATGCCTTCGGTGCGGGTCGTGCTGTTGGGGCCGCCGACGGGGAAGCGGCCCTGCGTGCCCACTCCGGTGAACGCCACGCCGCTGACGAGGCCGAGTACGACGGCCATCGCCGCCGCGGTCACCCCGACGGGGCCGAACAGGCCGCGGAGCACGCGTCCCGGCCGTTCCCGCCTGCGCCAGTGGTGCTGCCGCGCGTCGGCGGCGAGCAGCAGGGAGAAGCCCGCTGCGGCCAGCGCGAAGGTCCACCACGGCAGGAGTTCCCCCGACAGCGCCGCGGGGATCGCGAACACGCACAGCAGCACCAGCCCGGCCACGGCCGCGGCGCGGGCGGTGAGGACGATCGCGTCCACCGCGACCGCCACGATCCCCAGGCTCAGGCACAGCAGGAAGTGCAGCGCGCGTTCCGCCGGTACCGGTGGCACTCCGGTGCTGATCACCTCACCGGCCCGGCCGAGCAGCTCCGCGAATTCGCCGAGGCTCTCCGGAGTGGGGACGAACCCGAGCAGCGCGCGGTCGGAGAACAACGCGGTCAGCAGCAGCACCAGTGCGGCGAGCTGGGTGAGCGCGACCAGTGCCGGGTGCCAGCGCAGGGTGCGGGTGAGCACGCTGACCAGCACCACGCCGAGCACGGTGCCGAACGTCGGCGCCATCCAGGAGGCGTCGGCCAGCACACCGGCGAACGCCGCCGACGCGCACAACACGGCCACCGCCGCGGCGAGCGCGGTCACCAGCGACGTGTCCAGCCGCCACGAGCGCGGGTTCACGGTGCTGCTCCTTCCGCGGCCTCCGTCCCGTCGACCGAGCACAGCCGCTGCCACGCCGTCGTCACGGACATGTCGGGCGTGACGACCACAGCGGTCCAACCGGCCGCCCGCAGCCGGTCGGCGGCGCGGTGCGTGCCGGCGCTGCCGTCCGACTGCCCCGACCAGCGGTCGACGTCCAGCAGCAGCGCCAGGCTCTGCGCCCCCTCCGGACGCAGTCGGCTGAGCTCGGCCGCCCCGGACGCGGTGAGCTCGCCGAGCACGGCGACGAGTTCCTGCCCGTCGCCGGGGTCGTCGGTGAAACCGAGGTCGCGGTGCGCGCTGGTGCGCACCCCGGCCAGCGCGTCGAGGACCCGGTCGTTGCCGTCCGGGCCGGCCGCCGCGGTGTCCAGCTGCTGGGCGTCGTCGGTGATCAGCTGCACCGGGCGCTTCGAGGAGCGCAGGTGCAGCCAGATGCTCGCGGCGGCCGAAACGGCCCATTCGAGGCTCGCCTCGGCGCCGCTGCCGCGGTGGGCCGGGCCTCGCAGGTCCAGCAGGACGGTGGTGCCGCCGTGCCAGGGGTGCTCGTCGACCCGGACCATCAGTTCCTGGCGGCGGGCCGTGGACTTCCAGTGCACCCGGCGCAGGTCGTCACCGCGGCGGTACTCGCGCACCATCGCGTCGTCCACGCCCCGCCCCGGCAGCGGGCGGCTGCTGCCGCGGGCTCCTTGCCCGTGGCCCGTGCCGGGCGACATCCCCTGCAGCGGCACGGTTCGGGGCAGCACCGTCAGCCGGGACGGTTCGGCGATCTCCTCGCGCGCCTCGGCCATGCCGAGCGGGTCGGCCACGCGGGTGGTCAGCGGCCCTAACCGGTAGTTGCCCCGCAGCCGGGGGTGCACGGTGTAGTGCACCGCTGCGGGGGCGTTGCGCGGCAGCGCGTCCAGTCGGAAGTGGCTCGCCGCCGGCAGGCCGTGCGGGGTGCGGTCGGACAGGACCAGGCCGCCGGAGGGCAGGTGGCTCGCGGCGGCGACCTCCAGGCGCACCTGCACCGGCTGCCCCGTTTCCACCCGGGCCGGCGCGACCTCACGCCGGGCGTGCAGCGCGCGCCGGGTGCGCAGGGTCCACGCCGCTGCCAGCAGCGGCAGGGCGAGCACGAAAGCGGCCACGCGCAGCAGGTCGCGCTCGTCGAGCAGAAGCGCGCTCACCACCGCGGCCAGTCCGGCCGCCAGCAGGCAGCGCCCGCGGATCGTCAGGCCCGACAGCATCAACGATCAGTCTCGCCCCTCATTCGGAATCGCACGCGGTGCAACGGTGGTGACGCCGCGGGACCTCCGGCACGTGCACCCTATCCTGCGCTGCGCGGCACCGGGGTGTCCCGGAGCAGTCGCCGCACCAGCTCCGCGGCGGACTTGCGCGCCGAGCGGGCTTCGCTGGTGAGGACCAGCCGGTGCGCGAGCACCGGCACGGCGAGGTCCTGGATGTCGTCGGGGATGACGTAGGAACGCCCCGACAGCGCGGCGTGCGCGCGGGCCGCTCGCACGAGGTGCAGCGTGGCGCGGGGCGAGGCGCCCAGTCGCAGTTCGGACAGCGACCGGGTGCCCGCGACGAGCTCGACGACGTAGCGGCGCAGTTCGGTGCTGATGTGGATCGCGCGCACGGCCTGCGCGAGCTCGCGCACCCGTTCGGCGTCGGTCACCGGCGAGAGCTTCTCGAGCGGTTGGTGGCCGGAGTGCTCGTCGACCATGGCCAGTTCCGCCTCGGCTGCCGGGTAGCCGACCGACACGCGGGCGGTGAACCGGTCGCGCTGGGCTTCGGGCAGCGCGTAGGTGCCTTCCAGCTCCACCGGGTTCTGCGTGGCCACCACCATGAACGGCGCGGTCAGCGAGTACGTCTGGCCGTCCACTGTGACCTGGTCCTCCTCCATGCACTCCAGCAGCGCCGACTGGGTCTTGGGCGAGGCGCGGTTGATCTCGTCCCCGACGACGATGTTCGCGAAGACCGCTCCCGGGTGGAACTCGAAGGAGTCCGAGTTGCGGTCGTAGACCGACACGCCGGTTACGTCGCTGGGAAGCAGGTCGGGTGTGAACTGGATCCGGCTGACCGAGCAGTCGATCGAGCGCGCCAGCGCCTTCGCCAGCGAGGTCTTGCCGACCCCGGGCACGTCCTCGACGAGCAGGTGTCCCTCCGAGAGCAGAGTGATCAGCGCGAGGCGCACGACTTCGGGTTTGCCGACGACGACGCGCTCCACGTTCTCGGCGATGCGGTGGATGGTGTCGGCCAGGGCCGCCGCGTCCGGAGCGCTGGCCTGGCCGCTCCCGGTGTCCAGGCCGCTCCCGGTGTCCCGGTTGGTCCCGGTGGTCCGGTCGGGGCCTGCCTGCTCGCCCGCCGCGGAGCGCGCGGATCCCGGGGTGTGCTCGGTGCTTTCGCCGTGGGCTCGACCGCTGGCGGAGGCCGCCTGCCCGGACCCCACCTGCCCGGACTCCACCTGCCTGCTCCCGTCGACCTGCCCGCTCGTCTCGGCGATCCGGGAGGGGAACGGGTCGCGCATGAGTGCCTCCAAAGGTGGGTCGGACTCGGGGACGGGTCGGACTCTGGCGTTCGTGCACGGACGAGGGCCGCTCGCGGCCGCGTGGGCGCATCGAGTGCTGCACCGTGCTGCTCGGCCGGTGGCGCGGCGTTGCCCACGGTTCCGCCGGCGACCGGTCCGAGGGGCGACCTTCGAGCATAACCGCTGCACGTGCCAGCTGGATCACGCCGTCCGCTCCGCGCGAGGCGCCCTGTCCGCTCCGCGCGGAGTACCGCGGTTCGCTCCGCGCGGGGTGGGCGCGACGCGCCCGGTGCGTTGCGGCTCCTCCCCGCGTCCCCACCGCTGCCCACCAGTCCTCACCAGCACAAACGACTTCGACACGGACGGTTGTGCCACGGGGTTTCGTGTTGACGGTGGAGCGAAGTGGGGTACTGTGGTGCGCAGTGGGGAGATCGAATCGAGCGGGGTGCTGGTCGTTCCGGGCGTGGCCGTGCCAAGCGTGGTCGTGCCGGGAGTGATCGGAAATCCCGTCGCCGGGAACCGGTGCTTCCGCGGCGGTCCGGGGCCCCTCGGATGACCGGTGTGTTCGGTCGGGACGGCGCGGAGTGTCCTCACTGTCGGGAGGTGGACCGGGATGTTCCTCGGAACCCACCACCCGCGACTCGACGACAAGGGTCGGCTCACGTTGCCGGCGAAGTTCCGGGAAGCGCTCGCAGGGGGGCTGATGGTCACCAAGGGGCAGGACCACTGCCTGTTCGTGTTCCCCCGCGCGGAGTTCGAGCAGATGGCGCGCAAGCTCGCCGAGGCCCCGTTCACGAACGAGGCCGTGCGGGCCTATCAGCGCTACCTGTTCTCCGGAACCGATGAGCAGGAAGCCGACGGCCAGGGCCGCATCTCCATCGCTGCGGAACTGCGGCGGTACGCCGGTCTCCAGAAGGAGTGCGTGGTGATCGGCGCGATCAACCGCCTCGAGGTCTGGAACGCCGAGCGTTGGCAGTCCTATTTGGACGAGCACGAACAGGCCTACGCGCAGGCGCAGGAGGAGGTGTTGCCCGGCGTGTTCTGAGGCCGGAGCTTCCAGCGCGGCGCCGTTTCGGGTGCCGTTCGGCCTCGGTCCGCTCGGTAATCGCATGCCTGACGCACCTTCCCCGGTGTCAGGACGCGACGAGCGGGCGGGGACCTGGCGGTATCCGTCACGCGAGGACGAGGGCGTCGGCACGCACGGACGTGCGCGCAGGTGGGAGGTTCCGCGTGCAGGCGTGTTCGGTGGCTGGAGCTGCTGCAGGTGCGCTGTTGCAGGCGTAGCGCCCCGCGGACACGTCGCTGGGCATTTCCGGAATTCGTCTTCGCCACGCGGGAGTGCCGTGGCAGGGGACATCCGCCCGCGGGTGCGAGGGCTGCGCCGCGGACCGAACCGAACAGTCGAACGTGCGCACCGCAGGTGCACGTCCGGGCGGTGCACCGCATTCCGGCACACGGGAGAGAAGGGGGACAGCCGTGGCCGAACGACGAGACGAGGGGGGATCCGGGGCGTCTCCCGCGGACCGGCACGTTCCGGTTCTGCTGGAGCGCACGCTGGAACTCCTGGATCCCGCGCTGCGCGGGAAGTCCGCCGTGGTCGTCGACGCGACCCTGGGGATGGGCGGGCATGCGCTGGCGCTGCTGCGAGCGCACCCGGGAGCCACGCTGGTCGGGTTGGACCGCGACCCGGCGGCGCTGCGGCTGGCCGAGCAGCGACTGGGCGAGCACGCCGAGCGGACGCACTTGGTGCACGCCCGGTACGACCGGTTGTCCGAGGTGCTCACCGAACGCGGAATCTCCACTGTGGATGCCGTCCTGTTCGACCTGGGCGTGTCCTCGCTGCAGCTCGACGAGGCCGAGCGCGGTTTCGCCTACGCCCAGGACGCGCCGCTGGACATGCGGATGGACACCACGGCCGAGCGCACCGCGGCCATGGTGCTCAACACCTATTCCGCCGGGGAGCTCACCCGCGTGCTCCGGGCCTACGGTGACGAGAGGTTCTCCGCGCGCATCGCGCAGGCGGTCGTGCGGGAACGTGCCAAGGAGCCGTTCGACCGCAGCGAGCGCCTCGTGCGGCTGATCTACGACGCCGTGCCCGCCGCAACGCGCCGCACCGGCGGTCATCCGGCCAAACGCACGTTCCAAGCGCTGCGCATCGAGGTCAACGGCGAGTTGGAGGCGCTGGCCGGGGCACTGCCCGCGGGCGTGGACGCGTTGGCGCCGGGCGGGCGGATGGCCGTGCTGTCGTACCACTCGCTCGAGGACCGGGCGGTCAAGCGCGAGTTCGCCGAGCGCGCCCGCTCCCGCACCCCGGTGGACCTGCCCGTCGAATTACCGGGGCACGGCCCGGAGCTGCGGTTGCTGACCCGCGGTGCCGAGCAGGCCGGTGAGCAGGAGAAAGCGGCCAACCCACGAGCGGCGTCAGTGCGGCTCCGTGCTGTGGAGCGCATTCCGCCGGACGCCGACGACGCTACGGAGGCGTGATGACCGCACCGACGCGGAACAACCGGACCGGGCAGAAGCGGTCCCAATCCTCCCGAAAGGGCGCTGGGTCCTCCCGGAAGGGCGCGGAGACCCCGCGGAAGGGTGCTGGCAAGACCACGGAGGACACCGCCCCCCGCGAGGAGCGACGCTCCGGCTCCGGGACGGGACGGCGTGCCCCCTCCCGCCGCGAGGGGCGCACCGGACGCAGCTCCGGTCGCGGCGGGCAGTCCACGCCATCGGGGAAGGCGCAGAACGGCACATCCGCAGCGCGGACGGGGCAGGCCACCAAGTCCCGCGCGGCCACGTCCGGGACGCGGACGCAGCAGGGCACGCAGCGGACGGCGAAGAAGCAGTCGCCGCGGTCCAGAACGGCGGCACCGCAGTCGTCACCCGTGGTGCTGCGGGTGCGCAGCGCGCTGGACCGCATCCCGCTGGTGGGCGTGGTCATGACGCTGCTCGGCGTGGGACTGGCCGCCACGTTGTGGCTGTCGATCGCAGCGGTCAGCGGCAGCTACCAGTTGCAGCAGGGCCAGGCCGAGTTGAACTCGTTGAGCGAGCGCAAGGAGGAGCTGATGCGCGAGGTCAACACGCTCAACTCGAGCCCGATGATCCAGCAGCGCGCCGAGCAGCAGGGCATGGTCCCCGGACCGATGCCGGCGCACCTCGTGCAACGCCCGGACGGTTCCGTGCAGGTGATCGGTGATCCGGAGCAGGCTCAGGCCCCGGCTCCGCCACCGCCGCGCGAGCCCGCCGGCCAGCAGGGCGAGCAGAACGGTCGGCAGCCGAACGGGGGCGATCCGCAATCCGCCCAGGACGGCGGGCGGCCGGCTCAGGGCGAGCCGAACCAGGCCGCCGGCCCCGCCGGCGATGACCGGACGGCCGGCGGCGGGAACCAGCAGGACAGCGGCCAGCAGGAAGGCGACCAGCAGGGCGGCGGCCAGCAGCGCGAGGGACAGCCCGCGCCGGGTGCGCAGCACGCCGCTGATGCACCCGCCGAGGGGGCGCGGTGATGGCGCGTGGCCGACGGGGTTTCCTGCGGCGCAACAAGTCCGAGCGGCCTGAGGTCGGGGGCAGCCGGACGCGGTTGCGGACCGTCTCCGTGCTCATGGTGACGCTGCTCGTGCTCACCGCGGTCAAGCTCGTGCACGTGCAGGCCTTCGAGGCCAGCGCACTGTCCGAACAGGCCGAACAGCAGCGGGTCAGCAAGCAGGCCGTGCCGGCCGAGCGCGGCACGATCAGCGACCATCGCGGCACGGTGCTGGCGTTCAGCGGGGAGAGCCGGCAGCTGTACGCGAATCCGCAGCAGCTGACCGAGACGCTGCGCGAGGAGCGCGCCAAGGACCCGTCCGCGCCCACGCCGAAGCAGTACAAGAACGAGGTCGCGCGGTTCATCGCCGAGACGACGGCGAACAGGATCCCGGCGAAGGAAGTGCGCGAGGCCCTGTTCAGCGATGACAAGTTCACCTACTTCGGCACGCCGATCGACTCCGGCCAGGCGCGCAAGATCACCGAGGAGTACTCGCAGATCGGTTCGGAGTACCGGGCCTCGCGGGAGTACCCGGCGGGCAACGTGGCCGGCGACATCATCGGTGGTGCGAACTGGCGCATGGACGAGCACAAGGTCCGCGGCTTGATCGGGTTGGAGATGGCCCTGGACGACGAGCTCGCGGGCAAGAACGGGGTGCAGATCGCCGATACCGCGCGCGGTTCCTCGGACGTGGTGATCCCGGGAACCCAGGAGTTGCAGCCCCCGGTGCCGGGTTCTGACTTCCGGCTCACGCTCGATGCTGACCTGCAGTTCATGGCCCAGCGCAAGCTCTCGGATTACGCGCGCCGCGTGCAGGCCGAAAGCGGCAGCGCGGTGGTGCTGGATGCCAAGACGGGGCAAGTGCGTGCGTTGGCCAACGACCGCACCTTCGATCCGAGCGCGCAGAACTGGAGTGGTGAGAACTTCGGCAACCCTGCGGTGAGTTCGCCGTTCGAGCCGGGGTCGGTGAACAAGGTGATCACCGCCGCGGCGGCGATCGAGAACGGCATCGTCCGCCCGGAGCAGGTGCTGCAGGTGCCGGGGCAGATCGAGGTGGCCGACCGCACGATCGGCGATGCCTGGCAGCACGGCACGATTCCGCTGACGTTCACCGGCGTGCTCGGCAAGTCGTCCAACGTGGGCACTTTGCAGGTGGCGCAGAAGCTGGGCCCGGAGCGGTTCAACCGGATCGCCGAGAAGTTCGGGCTGGGCCAGCGCACCGGGATCGAATTGCCCGGGGAGACAGCGGGCACGTACCCGGACCGCGAGGACTGGTCGGGCAGCACGTTCGCCAACCTGCCGATCGGGCAGGGCCTGTCGATGACCGTGCTGCAGATGGCGAGCATGTACCAGGCGATCGCCAACGACGGGGTGCGCGTGCCGCCGCGCATCATCCAGTCGGAGTCGCGACCGGACGGCACGACGGTGCGGCACCGGCCGCCGGAGGGCACGCGGGTGGTGAGTCCGCAGACGGCGAGCACCGTGCGGGACATGCTGCGCGCCGTGGTGCAGGACACGCCGAACCACGAGGGCACGGGAACGGAGGCGGCGCTGTCCGGTTACCAGGTCGCGGGCAAGACGGGAACCGCGCAGCAGGTCGACCCGGAGTGCGGTTGCTACAGCCAGTCGAAGTACTGGATCACGTTCGCGGGGATGTTCCCGGCGGAGGATCCGCGGTACGTCATCGGGGTCATGCTCGACGCGCCGTCCGCCGGCGGCGAGGAGGCGAGCACGGCCGCACCGCTGTTCCACGACATCGCGGGCTACCTGGCGCAGCGCCACCACCTGCCGCTGTCACCGCCGGCGCCGGACCAGAAGCTGCGCGCGGACAAGCCGCTGTGAACAGCGGGAGCGCGTGCTCGCTGGAGCAGCGGTGCGCTCAGTCCCCGTCGTCGAGGTAGCGGGGACGGCACAGCTCGGGCGCCGGCAATCCGTGCTGCCGGCACCACTGCAGCGCCCGCTGCGCGTCGGGGAAGGGGCCGGGGTGGTACAGCAGCGTGCCGTCCTCGGTGGAGAGCTGGTTCACCGGGGCGTCGAGTTCGTCGGCGAGCTGGCGCTGCGCGGTGGGCGCTTGCCCGGGAGGACTGCCGAGGGCGACGACCCACACGCCGGGCACGTCGCCGGCGGCGCCGGCGGCGCGCAGCCGGTCGCGGAGTTCCGCGATGGCCGGCGAGTGCTCGCCGGGGCGATCGAGGGCGTTGTCGAGGGTGCGCATGTTCCCCCGCAGGCAGGAGGGGGACTGCGACCATCCGTTGCCGTGCTCGGAGGACACGACCGATGCGATGGTCCGGTCGTCCTGCCACGAGGGCATGATGGTCAGGTCGCGGAGCGCGTGGCGCTTTCCGGACTCCTCCTTCAGGACCAGGTCGACGGTGAAGATCGTGCCCCAGCTGTTGGGGGCCTCGTTCTCCGGGCCGACGGTGACCAGCAGGCGTTCCTGATCGTGCGCGGGGATCTGGTGCAGCACCGGTTTGCGGATGCTGGTGCCGTCGAAGTCGTCCGGTACGCGGAAGTCGTACTGGGTTTCGATCGAGATGGGACCGGCACCGGTGCACGTCCGCAGCCGATCCCGGTTTTTGACGACGAGTTCCAGTTCCGTGACAACCCCGGGCTGATCGTGGCTGTTCTCCAGCACGACGTCGATGGCGGTGGTGTTCGCCGTGGTGCGCGAGGTCGTCCCCTCGACGACGTGTTGTGCCTCCTGCGCGACGTCGGTGGTGTTGGTGAGGGAGTGGCGCATGATCGCCACCCCCGCTTCGGTGCTCGTGCGGTGGTCGAACACCAGCGACAAGATCCCGGCGATCGCGCCGAGGGCGGCCAGCACCGATCCCACTGCCACGCCGATGCGGCGCAGGGGGCGGCGCGGCCGGCGCGCGGTGGGGCGGGTGCTTTCCAGGGAGCTGCGGTGGTGCCCGGCCACGGGGCGGTTGCGTCGGGAACGTGCTGGTCGGCGCTGCATCGTGCGGTCCGGTCTCGTCGGGAGCTGGGCGCGCTGAGCCGGTGCTGCGCGGCTCGGCGGTCACGGTGCTGTGACGTGACGGCGCCCGGTGCGGTTCCGGATTCGTCGGGAAAAGCGGGGGAATTTGTTCCGTTCGGGGCGGTGCTGTGGGATCGAATCTCCGCGCAGCACGTTCGGCATTGCGGTCGCTATCCGAGGACACGGATATTTTTGACGCGGGTCCTTGCCGCGCCAGGTGCGCTCCTGGTTGTCTCGCCGTGCACGACGGGTTCCCGGCAAGCAGCGGAGAGGCAACGGATGAGCACCTCGCGGCGCAGCGCGGAATGGTTCGGCGCGTTCGGACGAGCCGGGATGCACGCGCGCTCTTGGTTGAAGAACCAGGGCTACACCGACGACGTGTTCGACGGCCGCCCGGTCATCGGCATCGCCACCACCTGGTCCGAACTCGCGCCGTGCAACGCGCACCAGCAGCGCATCGCCGAGTCCGTCAAGCAGGGCGTGTGGCAGGCCGGCGGGTTCCCCCTCGAGTTCCCGAACATGGCCCTCGGCGAGACGCTCATGCGCCCCACCGCGATGCTCTACCGCAACCTGCTGGCCATGCAGGCCGAGGAGACCATCCGCGCCAACCCGCTCGACGGGCTCGTGCTGCTGTCCGGCTGCGACAAGACGACCCCCGGGCTGCTCATGGGCGCGGCCAGCGTCGACCTGCCCACGGTCGTGCTCACCGGCGGGCCGATGCTCAACGGCAAGTACCGCGGTGGCGAGATCGGTTCGGGAACGGCCGTGTGGCAGGCCGAGAACGACCTCGTCGCCGGGCGGATCACCCAGCAGGAGTGCTACTTCCTCGAAGGGTGCATGTCCCGCTCCAACGGGCACTGCATGACCATGGGCACCGCTTCGACCATGGCGAGCATCGTCGAAGCGCTCGGCATGCAGCTGCCCGGTGCCGCGGCCTGGCCCGCCGTCGACGCGCGCCGCTACGCCACGGCCCAGCGCACCGGCCAGCGCATCGTCGACATGGTCGGTGACGACCTCAAACCCTCCGACCTGCTGACCCGCACCGCTTTCGACAACGCCGTCCGCGTCAACGCCGCGATCGGCGGCTCCACCAACGCAGCCATCCACCTCATCGCCATCGCGCACCGCGTCGGCGTCGACCTCGGCGTCGACGACTTCGACCGGCTCGCCCGCGACGTGCCCACGTTGGTGAACCTGATGCCCAGCGGCGAATACCTCATGGAGGACTTCTGCTACGCGGGCGGGGTGCCCGCGGTCATGCGGGAGCTCGACGACCTGCTCGACACCACGGCGCGCACGGTGACCGGAACGACGATCGCCGAGAATATCGCCGACGCCGAAGTCCACGACCGCCGGGTGATCACCCCGCGCTCCGAACCGTTCCAACCGGACGGGTCCGGCACGGCCGTGCTGCGCGGCAGCCTCGCCCCGGACGGCGCGGTGGTCAAGCAGTCCGCCGCCGCACCGCGGTTGTTGCAGCACAAGGGCGCGGCCGTCGTCTTCGACGACGTGGACGACTACTACGCCGTCTGCCGCGACGACGACCTCGACGTGGACGAGAACAGCGTGCTCGTCGTGCGCAACCTCGGGCCGAAGGGTTTCCCCGGCATGCCCGAACTCGCCAACGTCCCGGTGCCGAAGAAGGTGCAGGACCGCGGGTTCGACGACATCGTGCGGATCTCCGATGGGCGCATGAGCGGCACCGCCTACGGCACCGTCGTCCTGCACGTCACGCCCGAGTCCGCGGCCGGTGGGCCGCTGGCGTTCGTCCGCACCGGGGACCCGGTCGTCATCGACGTGCCGGGCCGGACGCTCGACCTCGAGGTCCCCGCCGAGGAGCTCGAACGGCGGCGTGCCGAGTGGCGCGCCCCCGAGAACCCCTACCCGCGCGGTTACCAGCGGCTGTACTGGGACCACGTGATGCAGGCCTCCGACGGCGCCGACCTGGACTTCCTGCTCGGCGGTTCCGGCAGCTACGTCCCCCGCGACGGGCACTGAGGCCCGAGCGGGAGCAGGTGGCACCGGCGCACCCGTGGTGCGACCTTGCGCGGGATCGCGGGGGCGGACCGGTAACCTTCACGGACGTGCCATCCCCGGTCGCGACAGCCCCGCCCAGGCCCGGTCACGTCACTCCCGTCGACGTCGCGGTCCTCGCCGAGACCGTCGGCGCGCGCCTCGTCCGCCACGACGGCGCCACGACCGGTGCCGCACGCGCCGTCACCGGGGCGACCCTGCGCGCCCAGCACGTGCGGCGCGGCGACCTCTTCGCCGCGCTGCCCGGATCCCGCGCGCACGGAGCCGACTTCCTCACCGAGGCGGTGCAGGCCGGTGCCGCGGCGGTGCTCACCGATCCGGCCGGCGTCGAACGCGCCCGCGCCGACGACGCGGTGCGCTCGGGCGCGGTCGCGCTGCTGGTGCACGACGACCCGCGCAGCGTGCTGGGGCGCGCCGCCTCCGCCGTCTACGGCGACCCCTCGCACGAGTTGAACGTGGTCGGCATCACCGGAACGTCCGGCAAGACCACGACGACGTACCTCGTGGAGTCCGTTCTGCGGGCGGCGGGGCACACCACGGGGCTCGTGGGCACCGTGGAGACCCGGGTCGCCGGCGAGCGCCTGGACAGCGCGCTGACCACGCCGGAAGCCCCGGACCTGCAGGCGCTGCTCGCCGTCATGGTCGAACGCGGGGTGACGCACGTGCCGATGGAGGTCTCCAGCCACGCGCTGGCGCTCGGCCGCGTGGACGGAACCCGCTTCGCCGTCGGAGCCTTCACCAACCTCTCCCAGGACCACTTGGACTTCCACCGCGACATGGAGGACTACTTCGCCGCGAAGGCGCTGCTGTTCGACGGCCGCGCCGCGCGCGAGGTGGTCTCCGCGGACACCGACTGGGGCCGCAGGCTCGTCGGACCGCGGACCACGACCGTCAGCGCGTGCACGGCGGGCGCGGAAGCGGATCCCGCAGCGGCGGCCACGTGGTCGGTCTCCGACGTGACCGCCTACACCACCGGCGAGCAGACCTTCACCGCCCACCACCGCGACGGCCGCGCGCTGCCGGTGCACCTGCGGCTGCCGGGGAGGTTCAACATCGCCAACGCCGTGCTGGCCGTGGCCGTGGTGGAGGCGCTCGACGTTCCGCCCGAGGCGCTCGCCCGCGGCCTGGCCGAGGTCGACGTGCCCGGCCGGATGGAGCGCGTCGCGGCCGGCCAGGACTTCACCGCGGTGGTGGACTACTCGCACAAACCCGGTGCCGTGGCCGCCGTGCTCGAGGCCGCGCGCGCACAGGTGGCCGGGCGCGTGCTCGTCGTGCTCGGCTCCGGCGGCGACCGGGACACCGCCAAGCGGCCGCTGATGGGCGAAGCGGCGGCGCGCCGGGCCGATGTGCTCGTGGTCACCGATGACAATCCCCGGGGAGAGGACCCGGCGGCGATCCGCGACGCGGTGATCGACGGGGCGCACACGGTGCCGCGGGCCGAACGTGGTGAAGTGTGGGAGATCGGTGACCGGCGCGCGGCGATCGCCGCGGCGGTCCGGCGCGCCGAGGCCGGCGACATCGTGGTCGTCGCCGGCAAGGGACACGAGACGGGGCAGGAGGTGGCCGGCGTGGTGCACCCGTTCGCGGACCGCGACGAGCTCGCCGCGGCGCTGCGGGGGCGCGGCGGTGCGGCAGCCCCGCATCCCACCGGGGACGGCCCCGAGCTGCACACCCGGGTGCAGGGCGATGAGGAGGCAAGGTGATCCGGCTCAGCCTCGCGGAGATCGCACGGGCGGTCGACGGAGAGCTCGTGCACGCGGACGGTTCCGAAACCGTCACCGCGAGCGTGGAATTCGACTCCCGCAGGATCCGGCCCGGCGGCCTGTTCGCGGCCGTGCCGGGTGAACGGGTCGACGGGCACGACTTCGCCGCGCAGGCGGTGGCCGACGGCGCGGTCGGAGTTCTCGCCGCGCGCGCGGTGGACGTTCCCGCCGTGCTGGTGCCACCGGTGCCGTCCGGCAGCGCGGACGTGATGGCGCTGGCGGCCGACACCGACGGTTCCGGCGCCGCCGTGCTGCACGCGCTGGCGAAGCTGGCCCGGCACGTGGTGGACCGGCTCGACGAGCTGACGATCATCGGCCTCACCGGCTCGTCCGGGAAGACGTCCACGAAGGACCTCGTGGCCCAGTTGACCGAACCGCTGGGGCCGACCGTCGCCCCGCCCGGCTCGTTCAACAACGAGCTCGGCCACCCGTGGACCGTGCTGCGGTCCGATGCGGACACCCGGCACCTGGTGCTGGAGCTGTCCGCGCGCGGCGCGGGGCACATCGCCGCGCTCACGCGGATCGCGCCGCCGCAGATCGGCGTGGTGCTCAACGTCGGCCACGCCCACGTCGGCGAGTTCGGCTCCCAGCAGGCCGTGGCCCGGGCCAAGGGCGAGTTGCCCGAGTCGCTGCCCGCCGGCGGCGTGGCGGTGCTCAACGCCGACGATCCGCTGGTGGCCCCGATGGCCGAACGCACCGCCGCGCGGGTGGTGTTCTTCGGCGAGTCGCCGCAGGCGCAGGTGCGCGCCGAGAACGTCCGCGTCGACGAGCAGGCGCGGCCGCGGTTCACGCTCGCCGCTGCGGGCGGCCGGGCGGAGGTGGCGCTGCCGCTGCACGGCGAGCACCACGTGAGCAACGCGCTCGCCGCCGCCGCGGTCGCCACCGAGCTCGGCGCGAGCGCGGAGTGGATCGCGCAGCGGCTCGGCGATGTGCGCGCGATGTCGGCGCGTCGCATGGAGGTCACCGCAACACCGGGTGGGGTGACCGTCGTCAACGACGCCTACAACGCCAACCCGGAGTCGATGCGGGCCGCGCTGAAAACCCTCGCGGAGATGACGCGGCACGGCTCGGGCCGCTCGTGGGCGGTGCTCGGACCGCTGGCCGAGCTCGGCGAGGAGGAGACCGAGGCCCACGACGGCATCGGCCGGCTGGCCGTGCGGCTCAACATCGAGCGGCTGGTCGTCGTCGGTGAACAGGCGCGGGCGATGCACCGAGCGGCGTGCCACGAAGGGTCCTGGGGAGAGGAGTCCGTCCTGGTGCCGGATGTCGACGCGGCACTCGAACTGCTGCGCAACGAACTGAGTCCGGGTGACGTCGTGCTCACCAAAGCGTCGAACTCCGCCGCGCTGTGGCGGGTCGCCGACGCGCTGCTCGCGAACCAGGAGGGCTCGGCGTGAAGGCAATTCTGGTCGCCGCCGCGGTCTCGCTGGTGGTGTCGATCCTGTTCACCCCCTACTTGATCCGGGTGTTCTCGAAGCAGGGCTTCGGGCAGGAGATCCGGGAGGAGGTGCAGGCCTCGCACTCCTCCAAGCGGGGCACGCCCACGATGGGCGGCATGGCGATCATCGTCGCCATGTGGGCCGGCTACATCGTGACCCACCTGAGCGTGTCCGTGGAGCCGCCCAGCGCGTCCGCGCTGCTCGTGCTGGGGCTGACCACCGCGCTCGGCCTGGTCGGCTTCCTCGACGACTTCATCAAGATCCGCAAGCACCGCAACCTGGGGCTGAACAAGACGGCGAAGCTCGTCGGCCAGCTGGCCGCCGCGGTGCTGTTCGCGGTGCTGGCGATGCAGTTCCCGGACGCCAACGGGGTGACCCCGGCCTCGGACCACCTGTCGTTCATCCGCGACATCACGGTGATCTCGTTCGGCGCGGTCGGGTTCGTGATCTTCGCCTACGTGGCCATCAGCGGCTGGTCGAACGCGGTGAACTTCACCGACGGCATGGACGGCCTGGCCGCCGGGACCGCGGCGATGGTGCTGGCCACCTACGTGCTCATCTCGTTCTGGCAGCTGCGCAACTCCTGCTCGCCGCCGTCCGGCCCGATGCCCGCCTGCTACACGGTGCGCGATCCGCTGGACATCGCGATCGTGGCGGGTGCGGCGATGGCGGCGTGCGTCGGTTTCCTGTGGTGGAACGCGGCTCCGGCCAAGATCTTCATGGGCGACACCGGATCGCTGGCCCTCGGCGGACTCATGGCCGGGTTGTCCATGGTCACCCGCACCGAGCTGCTGATGATCATCATCGGTGGGCTGTTCGTCGTCGAGGCCCTGTCGGTGGTGCTGCAGATCGTGGTGTTCCGCACCACCCGCAGGCGGTTGTTCCGGATGGCGCCGTTCCACCACCACTTCGAGCTCGCCGGGTGGGCCGAGACCTCGGTGATCATCCGGTTCTGGATCCTCGCGTCGATCAGCTGCATGTTCGGCGTGGGGCTGTTCTACGCCGACTGGCTGGCGGGGGCGGGCGCGACGTTCTGACCCGAGCTCCGGCCGGTCGGCGGAGGTGCCGGGGTGGTGACCGGGCGCGCTGATCCACCCGGCACCATGGCGTTGGGCGGTGCACCGGCGCAGCACCGCACCGGGCGGGCCGGGCGCTCCCGGCGCCGCGGACGGCGCCCGCGCGGCGGTCGGTCGAATCCCGCCACGTGTTGCGGCGCGGGCCCCAGTACGAGGTAGGCGACGAGGAGGCGACGAGGTGGCGAGTCTCAGCGGCAGCCGGGTGGTGGTCGCCGGCGCCGGGGTCTCCGGCAGGTCCGCGGCGGAAGCGTTGGCCGCGGCCGGCGCGTCGGTGACGGTCACGGACTCCTCCGGCGAACAGCTCGCCGCGCTGGCCTCGCTGCGCGCTCAGGACGTGCGGCTCGAGCCCGGGCTGGACGAACCGCCGGCGGGCACCGACCTGGTGGTCACCAGTCCCGGCTGGCGCCCGGACGCGCCGTTGCTGCGCGCTGCCGCGCGAGCGGGCGTCCCCGTCTGGGGCGAGGTGGAGCTCGCCTGGCGGTTGGATCGCGAGTCGGCGCAGCCGGCCACGTGGTTGGCGGTGACCGGGACCAACGGCAAGACCACCACCGTCGGCATGCTGGAGGCGATGCTGCGCGCCGCTGGGGTCGACGCGGTCGCCTGCGGCAACGTGGGCCTGCCCGTGGTCGACGCGGTGCGGTCGGAGCACCGGGTGCTGGCCGTGGAGCTGTCCAGCTTCCAGCTGCACTGGTCGCGGACGGTCGCCCCGCGGGTGGCCGCGGTGCTCAACCTCGCCGAGGACCACCTCGACTGGCACGGTGCGCTCGCCGAGTACGGCGCGGCGAAGGCCCGCATCTACCGCGGCAACGACGTGTCCGTCTACAACGCCGACGACGCGCACGCGCCGCGCTTGGCGCCGGTGCCGGACGCGGGGCGTGCCGTCGGCATCACCCTGGCCGAGCCGGCAACCGGCCTGCTGGGCGTGCTGCCCGGCGGGCGGGACGGGCGCGGCCTGCTCGTCGACCGCGCCTTCGGCCCCGAGAGCGTGCTCGCCGACGTGGCCGACGTGCACCCGCCGGGACCGCACAACGCGGTCAACGCGCTCGCCGCGGCCGCGCTCGCCCGCGGCCACGGGTGCGCGCCCGAGGACGTCCGCGCGGGCCTGCGCGAGTTCCACCCGGGGGCGCACCGTTCGGTGCCGGTGGCCGAGTCCGGCGGTGTGTCCTACGTGGACGATTCCAAGGCGACGAACCCGCACGCCGCTGATGCCGCGCTGCGGGCGCACCCCCGGGTAGTGTGGATCGCGGGCGGGCTGCTCAAGGGTGCCGAGGTGGACGAGCTCGTCGCGGCCAACGCGGAACGGCTCGACGCGGCCGTGCTGCTGGGCCGCGACCGCGCGCCGTTCGCCGAGGCCCTCGCCCGGCACGCGCCGGACGTACCGGTGCGCGAGGCGACCGAAGGGGGTGCGGCCGGCATGGCGCAGGCGGTGCGGTTGGCGAGCGGACTCGCGCACCCGGGGGCGGTCGTGCTGCTCGCGCCCGCGGCGGCGTCGATGGACATGTTCACCGACTACGCCCACCGCGGCCGGGCGTTCGCCGACGCGGTCCACGCGATCGCGGGTGAACCGGACGGGGTCGCGCGGCCGGCGCACGGCGGGTGAGCCCCGTGGTGGCCACCGGGACCGACTCCAGCAAGCGCCGCTCCGCGCGCGGCGTGCTCAACCCGCTGACCGCGTGGCTGACGCGCCCGCTGGCCTCCTTCCACCTGCTGCTGGCCGTGTTCGGCCTGCTGACGGTGTTCGGCCTGCTGATGGTGCTCTCGGCGTCCAGTGTGGATTCGTACACGCAGGACGGCTCGTCGTACACCACGTTCGGCAAGCAGGTGCTGTACTGCGCCGTGGGGCTGGTCCTGTTCTACATCGCCCTGCGCACCCCGGTGCGGATCATCCGCCGGGCGAGCATGCCGCTGATGGTGGTCTGCCTGGCCCTGCTGGTCCTCGTGCTCACCCCGCTGGGCACCGAGGTCAACGGTGCGCAGAGCTGGTTCGCGCTGCCCGGCGCGTCGTTCCAGCCGGTGGAGTTCGCCAAGATCGCCTTCGCGCTGTGGGGCGCGCACGTGCTGGTCACCAAGCGGGCGCTGCTCGGCCAGTACCGGCACCTGCTGGTGCCCGTGGTGCCCGCAGCGCTGGTGATGTTCACGCTCGTGGTCATGCAGCCGGACCTGGGGTCGACGAGCACGCTGTTCGTCGTGCTGCTGGCGCTGCTGTGGTTCGCGGGCGCGCCGCTGCGGCTGTTCGGCGTGACCGTGCTCGGCGGGCTCACCGGAACCGTCGCGTTGGCGTTTCTGGAGGACTACCGCGTCGCGCGGCTGACCACGTTCCTCAACCCCGCCGCGGACCCCTCGGGCAGCGGCTACCAGTCGATGCAGGCGCTGTTCGCGCTCGCCGACGGCGGGCTCGTCGGCCGCGGGCTCGGCCAGGGCTGGTCGAAGTGGCAGTACCTGCCGTACGCGCACAACGACTTCATCTTCGCGGTGATCGGCGAGGAGCTCGGTTTCGTCGGTTGCGCCGTCGTCATCGCCCTGTTCGCCACGACCGGCTACGTGGGCATGCGCATCGCGCGGCGCAACACCGACCCGTGGATCCGCATGGTCGTCGCGACGCTGACGCTGTGGATCGTCAGCCAAGCGGCGATCAACATCGGCTACGTCGTGGGGCTGCTGCCCGTGACGGGACTGCCGCTGCCGCTGATCTCCTCCGGCGGGTCGTCGGTGGTGGCGAGCATGCTCGTGTTCGGGCTGCTGGCGAACTTCGCCCGCAACGAGCCGGAGGCGATCGCCGCGCTACGGTCCTTGGGGCCGGGCCGGGTCGGCAAGCTGCTGCGGCTGCCGACCCCCGAGCCGTACCGGCCACCGGCCCGGCGGCGGCAGGGGCGGGCCACCGGCGCGCCCGCACGTCCCGGCTCCGGTGCGAAGGCGCGACCGGGTGAGCGGCGACCGCGCAACGGCCCCGGGGCTCGGACACAGAAACGAGGAGGACACCGGTGACCGGTGACGACACGGTCAGGATCGACACGGGTGCGGCGGCGCGGAAAGCCCCGTCCGTCGTCGTGGCGGGAGGCGGAACCGCCGGGCACATCGAGCCCGCGCTGGCGCTGGCCGACGCGGTGCGGCGGCAGCGGCCCGACGCCCGCGTCACGGCGCTGGGCACCGAGCGGGGCCTGGAGAACCGCCTCGTGCCCGCCCGCGGCTACCAGCTGGAGCTGGTGCCGCCGGTGCCGATGCCGCGCAAGCCCACTCCGGAGCTGCTGCGGCTGCCGTGGAAGGTGCGCGACGCGGTGCGGCGCACTCGCGAGGTGCTCACCCGCGTCGAGGCCGACGTCGTGGTCGGCTTCGGCGGGTACGTCTCGCTGCCCGCCTACCTCGCGGCGCGGGGCAAGTTGCCGATCGTCGTGCACGAGGCCAACGCGCGCGCCGGGTTGTCCAACAAGCTCGGCGCCCGCTTCGCCGAACGCGTGCTCGCGGCCACCCCGGACAGCGGCCTGTCCGGGGCGGAGGTCATCGGGATCCCGCTGCGGGAGGCGATCACCCAGGTCGACAGGGCGCAGCTGCGGGCGCAGGCCCGCGCCCACTTCGGACTGCACCCGCACGCGCCGACGGTGCTCGTCTTCGGCGGTTCGCAGGGCGCGCGCACGCTGAACACCGCGTTCTCCGGCGCGGCCGACGCGCTGGGGCGCGCCGGGGTGAGCGTGCTGCACGCGCACGGGCCGAAGAACACGGTCGCGGTGCAGCAGGTGCCCTCGGCCCCGCCGTACGTCACGGTGCCGTACCTGGAGCGGATGGACCTGGCCTACGCCGCCGCCGATCTCGTGGTCTGCCGGTCGGGGGCGATGACCGTCGCCGAGGTCTCCGCGGTGGGGCTGCCGGCGGTGTTCGTGCCGTTGCCGCACGGCAACGGTGAGCAGGCGCTCAACGCGCAGCCGGTGGTCTCCGCCGGCGGCGGGGTCCTCGTCCCCGACGAGGAGTTGACGCCGCAGCGGGTGATCGACGAGGTGCTGCCGCTGGTGCGGGATCCGCAGCGGCTGGCGGCGATGAGCAGGGCCACGTTGGGCAGCGGGCACCGCGAGGCGGACCAGGTGCTGGCGCGGACGGTGCTGGAGGTGGTGGGACGGTGACTGCCGACACGCCGGCGGGGGAGGCGAACCTGCCGCGGACCCGCGCCGAGGCCACTGAGCTGCTGCGCCGGGTGCACCTGGTGGGCATCGGCGGCGCCGGGATGAGCGGCATCGCCCGCATCCTCCTCGCCCGGCGGGGTGCGGTGTCCGGTTCGGACGCGCGGGACGGCCGCACGCTGCTCGCGCTGCGCACCCAGGGCGCGCACATCGCCGTGGGGCACCGGGCCGAGAACCTCGACCTGTTCGAGGAGCGGGAACCGCCGACGGCGCTGGTGACTTCGACGGCGATCCGCGAGGACAACCCGGAGGTCGCCGAGGCGCGGCGGCGCGGCGTCCCGGTGCTCGCCCGGGCGGAGGCGTTGGCGGCACTCATGCTGGGCCACCGCGTGGCCTGCGTCGCCGGCACGCACGGCAAGACCTCGACCACGTCGATGCTCACGGTCGCGCTGCAGCACTGCCGGCTCGACCCGTCCTTCGCCATCGGCGGCGACCTCAACGAGTCCGGGGCGAACGCGCACCACGGCGGTGGCGACGTGTTCGTCGCCGAGGCGGATGAGAGCGACGGGTCGTTCCTCGTGTTCTCGCCCTCGGTCGCCGTGGTGACCAACGTCGAGCCGGACCACCTGGACCACCACGGCACGGCCGCGGCCTACACGGATGTGTTCGGCGAGTTCCTCGAGCGCATCGACCCGGACGGGGTGCTGGTCGCGGGTGTGGACGACCCGGGGGCCGCGGCACTGGCCGACCGGGCCGAGGCCGCGGGGGTGCGGGTGCGCCGCTACGGCAGCACCGCCTCCGGGCACGCGGACGCGCGGCTGGTGCACTACCGCACCGAGGACGGGCTCGGCGTGGTGACGGTGCTGCTCCCCGCGCTGTCCGGGGAACCGATGGATGTGCGGGTCGCCGCGCCCGGGCGGCACATGGCGGACAACGCCGTGGCCGCGCTGCTGGCCGGTCTCGAGCTCGGTGCCGATCTCGACGGGTTGCGCGCCGGGCTGGTCGCTTTCGGCGGTGTGCGGCGCCGTTTCGAGTACAAGGGTCGAGCGGGCGGTGTGCGGGTCTTCGACGACTACGCGCACCACCCGACCGAGGTGGCCGCACAGCTGGCCGCGGCCCGGTCGGTCGCCGAGGCTGGCCGGGTGGTCGTGCTGTTCCAGCCGCACCTGTACTCGCGCACCCGGGCGTTCGCCGCGCAGTTCGCCGAAGCGCTCGGCGCGGCCGACGAGGTCGTGGTGCTCGATGTCTACGGTGCCCGCGAGGACCCGGTTCCGGGCGTGAGCGGTGAGCTCATCGCCGGGCAGGTGCCGTTGCCGGGCGAGCGCGTGCACTACGTGCCGTCCCTGGCGGACGTGCCGGAGAGGGCCGCCCGGCTGGTGCGCGCCGGTGATCTCGTCGTGACGATGGGCGCCGGGGACGTGACCATGCTCGGGCCGGAGCTGCTGGCCGAGCTGGACCGCGCCGGGGACGAGGACATCGGTGGGGAGGGCCGCGGGTGAGCGAGGCGACCCGCCGCAGGACGAACCGCCCCGGGCCCCGCACCACGCGCGGACGCCCGGTGCGGGGCGGTTCCCGACGTGGTCCCTCGTGGCGGCGCTGGGTCGTGCTCGGCGTGCTCGCCGCTGTGACCGCGCTGGTGCTGGTCGGCTATCTCACCCCGGTGCTGGCGGTGCGGGACATCCGCGTCACGGGTGCCGGTGCGCTGTCCGAGCAGCGGGTGCTCGCCGCGTCCGGGGTGCGCACGGGAACACCCGTGCTGCGGGTCGACACCGACGGGGCGCAGCAGCAGGTCGCGCGGTTGTCCCGGGTGGCGAGCGCCGAGGTGTCGCGGCAGTGGCCGGCCACCGTCGAGATCCGCGTGCGGGAGCGTGCGGCCGCGGCGTACCAGGAGCGCGGCGGGCAGGTCGATCTCGTCGACCTCAACGGGGTGCGGTTCGCCCGGGCGGACCGTCCGCCGCCCGGCCTGCCCGAGTTGCGGTTGCCCGGTGCGCAGCAGGGCAAGACCCGCGCGGTGATGGGGGTGCTGCGCTCCCTGCCGCAGGACCTGCGGGGTGAGGTGCAGCGGATCGCGCTGCGCAGCCCCGGTGATCTGCGGATGCACCTCGCCGGTGGTCGCGAGGTGCAGTGGGGCGCGCCGCGGGGCTCGGACCGCAAGGCGCAGGTGCTGATGCCGCTGTTGACGCAGCCCGGTCGCGTGTACGACGTCGCGACGCCGGATCTGCCGACCATCACCGAATAGCCGCTCTTCACTCCGAGGTGTGATACCTAGTGGGTGAGAGGGGGCTGATGTGATCGAACCGGTTGACCTCGACGAGGCCGAGGAGTTCCTCCGGCTGTTCCACGCCGAGAGCCGCGACCCCGGACCGCTGTCGTTGGACGAACGCCTCGAACAGGTCCGCCGCGCCGTCGAGACGCACGGCTGGTACCAGCACACCCCGGAAGAACTCACCTTCGGAGCTCGCGTGGCCTGGCGCAACAGCGCCCGCTGCATCGGCAGGCTCTACTGGCAGAGCCTCCTCGTCCGCGACCTGCGCCACGTGCACGGCGTCGACGGCGTGGCCCAGGAATGCGTGCAGCACCTGCGCCGCGCCGCCAACGGCGGCAAGATCCGCCCGGTGATCAGCGTGTTCCCGCCCGAAACGCCCGAACGGCCCGCGCCGCGGATCTGGAACGAGCAGCTCATCCGCTACGCGGGCCACGAACGCGGCGACGGCGGTGTGCTCGGCGATCCCGCCTACCGCGAATTCACCACCGCGATGCGCGCCTACGGCTGGCAACCCCCGGTGGAGCCCGGCGCCTTCGACGTGCTGCCGCTCGTGGTGGAAACCGCTGCCGAAGGGCCGCACATGTACGCCCTGCCGGACAGCGCGATCAGCGAGGTCCGCCTGCACCACCCCGAGCACCCGTGGTTCGCCGAACTGGGGCTGCGCTGGAACGCCGTGCCCGTGATCAGCCACATGCGCCTGACCATCGGGGGCGTGTCCTACCCGGCGGCGCCGTTCAACGGGTGGTACATGGGCACCGAGATCGGCGCGCGCAACCTCGCAGACACCGGCCGCTACGACCTCGTCCCCGTGGTGGCCGAGCGGCTCGGCCTGGACACCTCGAGCGCCGAGACCCTCTGGCGCGACCGGGCGCTGGTGGAGCTCAACCGCGCCGTGCTGCACTCGTTCCGCACGGCGGGCGTGACCATCACCGACCACCACACCGAATCGCACCGGTTCCTGCGCCACCTCGAGCGCGAGGAGGAAGCCGGGCGGCGCTGCCCGGTGGACTGGAGCTGGATCGTGCCGCCGATGTCCGGCGCGCAGACACCGGTGTTCCACCGCTACTACGACACCGAACCGCAACGCCCGGACTTCCTGCAGGACGCCGATGCGGTGCAGCGCGCCCAGTGTGGTGGCCCGCCCCGGTTCGCGGCGGTCGACACCGGGCTGGTCGGCGCCCGCTGAGCGAGGTCGCCCCGGCCCCCGTCCCGACGCGCCTGCAGCAGCGGTCTCGGCGAGCTGCCTTCGCCTACCCGCTGACCAGGGCTCGGCGGATCGTTTCCACGGGCGCCGGCCCGTCCGGGGTCTCGTGTTGCACGCCTTCGGAGGCGTTCCACCAGCGCAGGGGGAACGGTCCTGAACCGGGGCGCCGCTCGACGAGTCCGGTGTGCGAGACCTCGCCACCTGCAAGGTACCGGTGCTTGTGGTCAGCGGGGTGGCCGCTGTCCACAGCGGACCCGCCGCTGACGTGGTCGTCGAAGTCCGAGCCCACGAGCGTCCATTCGGTCCCGGCCGCCCACGCGCGGTCCAGGCGGTTGGCCGGTTCGTGCAGCGTCCGCAGCAGCTCGGATCCGGCGTGCATGGACTCCCACTGCACGTCGCGGGAGCGGTTCGAGGCGATCACCCCGCTGTGCGGTGTGCCGAGCGCGACGACCTCGCCCACCCGCAGTTCGCCTTCGGGGAACCCGCGCCAGTCGCGGGCGGTTCCGAGCACGGCCAGCCGCGCGACGAGACCGCCCATCGAGTGGGCCAGGACGTCCACCGCTTCCCCGCGGTCGGTGTAGCGGCGGTGGATGTGCTGCGCCAGGCGTGCTGCGAGTTCCGGGATCGGGGTGCGCGTCGTGGCGTCGGCGATGCTGCTGTCGCAGTTGCGGTCGCCGCGGTAGTAGCCGATCGTGCGCAGCGACTCCCGGGAGAGCCCGTGTTCGGCGAGGTGCTGCTTCGTGCGGCCCCACACGGCGGTGCAGTCGAGACTCGCGTCCGCGGCGTGTCCGTGCACGAGCAGCGTGGTTCGGTGCGCTGGTTCGGGTGCGGCGCTGCCGGTGAAGATACCCGGGCAGAGCACGACCGCTGCGAGCAGTGCGCCCGCGCGGGCGGTTGCGTTCCGTGCCATGTTCCATCCCCTGCTCGCGGTGTTCGGTCCTGCGGTTCGGTCCTGCGGCGCGCCGCTGCGCTCCCCCTCGTGCTTCGGCCGCTGCGTTCCCGCCGCCGCGTCGCCTGCGGTGCCCCGCGGCCCGGCGTCCCGGGCGGCGCCTGGTGATCATCGTGCGTGAGCCGGGGTGGTGCTGACGGGTCCGACGCGTCCCGGCGAGTCGGTCACCGCCGGGCGGTCGCGGGTCGATCCCGGGTCGATTCCGGGGTTGATCCTGGGGCCGGTTCTGGGGCCGATCCGTGTTCGTGGTGGCGAGCGGCTCCACCGCGCTGGGATGATCGCGATACGGTGTGCGGTGTGATCACGTTCGTGTGATCGCGGTGTGATCGCCCTGCAAGGTGATCATGCTGCGAGATGATCGCCCTGCGAGGTGATCGCACTGCAAGGTGTTCGCACTGCGAGGTGATCGCACTGCAAGGGGAGAAGACTGTTCTGTTCGGTGTGCCGCTGGGGGTCGGAGAACACCTGGACCAGCGGCGGTTCGGGCGGGAGTTGCGGGGCTGGAACGGCGCGACACGCCGGGAAGAACCGCTCGGCGTGGCTGCTGGACGCGGGGCCGAGGACGTGCCTACGGTCTGCTCGAGCAGGCTCGGTGTCGTTCACGCAGGCGACGCTGCGGGCGATCCTCCCGACGGGGTGTCGTCGGCGTCACCGGAAAGCGCGAGTGTCCGCAGCCCCATCGTGATCGTTCCGGCGGTCGCAGTACAGAGCACAGAGCCAAGATCAGGAAGGCGGATCCGATGACGCCCCCGCACAACTATCTCGCGGTGATCAAAGTCGTCGGCATCGGAGGCGGCGGCGTCAATGCCGTGAACCGCATGATCGAGGTCGGGCTCAAGGGTGTCGAGTTCATCGCGGTGAACACCGACGCGCAGGCCCTGCTGATGTCCGACGCCGACGTCAAGCTCGACATCGGCCGTGAGCTCACCCGCGGCCTGGGCGCCGGTGCGGCGCCCGAAGTGGGTCAGAAAGCTGCCGAGGACCACCGCGAAGAGATCGAGGAGGTCCTCAAAGGTGCCGACATGGTCTTCGTCACCGCCGGCGAGGGCGGTGGCACCGGCACCGGCGGGGCGCCGGTCGTCGCATCCGTCGCCCGCAAGCTCGGAGCGCTGACCATCGGCGTGGTGACCCGCCCGTTCTCGTTCGAGGGCAAGCGCCGAGCCACGCAGGGCGAAGAGGGCATCAAGACGCTCCGGGACGAGTGCGACACGCTCATCGTCATCCCGAACGATCGCCTGCTGCAGCTCGGCGATCTGGGCGTGAGCTTGATGGACGCGTTCCGCGAGGCCGACGAGGTCCTGCTCTCCGGTGTCCAGGGCATCACCGACCTGATCACCACACCGGGTCTGATCAACCTGGACTTCGCGGACGTGAAGAGCGTGATGTCCGGCGCGGGCAGCGCGTTGATGGGCATCGGCTCGGCCAGAGGTGAGGGCAGATCGGTGCAGGCAGCGCAGAAGGCGATCAACTCGCCGCTGCTGGAGGCCTCGATGGAAGGGGCCCACGGGGTGTTGCTGGCGATATCCGGCGGCTCCGACCTGGGGCTGTTCGAGATCAACGAGTCCGCCTCGCTCGTGCAGGAATCGGCGCACCCCGAAGCCAACATCATCTTCGGCACGGTGATCGACGACTCCCTCGGCGACGAAGTGCGCGTCACGGTCATCGCCGCCGGTTTCGACGCGGGCACGCCGACGCACAAGAAGCTCGATCCGACCAAGGTCGGCGGCAGCGAGGACGAATCGGCCGACGAGACGGGCCAGGTCGACGGCGAGAGCCTCGGCGAGACCAGCGTCACGCGGGAAGCGACCCGCAGCGCCGGGGCCGAGCAGGCCGTCGACCAGAGCCGTCCGGCGGGTGCGCAGACCGCCGCGGGTCAGGTCCGGCAGGAACCCGCGCAGGCACCGGGGCAGAGCGTGCCGGGACCGCAGCAGACGTCCGGGCAGCAGGCGCCGGGCGCTCCTGCCGCCCCCAGCGCCCCTGCTGCGCCGCAACCGAGCGCGCAGGGTGACGAGCAGGCACCGCAGCAGCCCCGGCGGGCGGAGCCGGCCCAGCAGGGCCCGGTCGGCGGGGACGGTTCCGCCGCCGGGCAGCACTCCGCGTCGGTGCCCGCCGCGCCGACCGCGCACGGTGGCGGACAGGACCCGGCACCGGACAACGGCGTCGCGGGAGAGGCGCCGAACCCGGCCGGTGGGGCGAATTCACCGACCGCACCCGTGTCCGGACCGAACCCGATGCACTCCGCTCCCTCCGGCGGTTCGTCGCGGGGATCCGGATATCCGACGCACACCGGCACGAATCCCAGCGCGAATCAGAGCGCCTCGGGGTCGCTGCCGAACCGCGGAATCCCGGTGAACGACGACACCGACGACGACGTCGACATCCCGCCGTTCATGCGGCGCTGACGCTCCGCACCGGCGTCGGCAGCGCTGCCGTCGGCGCCGGAACGGGCATGCGCGAGAATCGACACCGGAAGCGCCGCACGCGCTTCCGGTGTCGAACCATGTCGAGCGGCGTGCCGGGGCACGCCGGCGGAGAAGGGGCAGCAGTGCGGATTCGACGCGTGTTCACCACGCGGGCGGGTGGGAGCTCCCGCCCGCCCTTCGACTCGTTCAACCTGGGCGGTGCGGTCGGTGACGACCCGGAAGCGCTTGCGGCCAACGAGCGGAAACTCGCCGACGGCATCGGGCTGCCCACCGACCGCGTGGTGTGGATGGAGCAGATCCACGGGCGCACCGCGACGGTGGTGGACGGACCGCGGTCCACTCCGGTGGAGGCCACCGACGCGCTGGTCACCGCGCAGCCGAACCTCGCGGTGGCGGCGCTCGTCGCCGACTGCGTGCCGGTGCTGCTGGCAGATCCGGAAGCCGGGGTGGTGGCCGCGGTGCACGCGGGGCGCGTCGGCGCCCGCGTTGGCGTGCTCGTGTCCGCGCTGCGGAGCATGCAGCGCGCAGGTGCCCGCATCGACCGCGTCGAGGCGGTTCTCGGTCCCGCGGCCTGCGGCAAGTGCTACGAGGTGCCCGGCGAGATGCGCGAGGACGTGGAGGAGCACCTGCCCGGCAGCGCCTGCACCACCCGCAGCGGAACGCCGGGGTTGGACCTGCGGGCGGGGCTCGCCGAACAGCTCGCGGGTGCCGGGATCGCCGCCATCGGCGCTGATCCGCGCTGCACGGTGGAATCGTCCGAACTGTACAGCCATCGGCGCGAGCAGGGACGCACCGGGCGTTTCGCGGCCGTGGTGTGGTGCGAGCCGGACGAGGGCCCGGACGAGGGCCCGGACGAGGGCACTGCTGAGCGGGAAGGGGAACGGGTGTGAGCGAACGCGGCGCGGAACTGGCCGCGGCGTTGCGGGACGTGCGCGGCCGGGTGGACCGGGCTTGCCACGCGGCGGGTCGCGCGCCCGGTGAGGTCGAACTGCTCGCGGTGACCAAGACGTTCCCGGCCGCGGACGCGGCGCTGCTGGCGGACTCGGGGCAGTGCGCGTTCGCGGAGAACCGCCACCAGGAGGCCGGGCCGAAGGTCGCCGAGTTCGGCACGTTGCGCCCGCGGGCGGCGGTGCGGTGGCACATGGTCGGGCAGCTGCAGCGGAACAAGGCCCGCCAGGTGGTGCGGTGGGCCGACGTGGTCGAATCCGTCGACAGCGTACGGTTGACGGAAAGTCTGGGTCGTGCCGCGGAGAACGCGCTCGAAGCGGGGGAGCGGCACGACGTGTTGGACGTGCTGATCCAGGTCGGACTGGATGGGACGCGGGGGCGTGGGGGGTGTGCTCCGGACGACGTGCCGGAACTGGCGGGCGTGATCGCCGGTTCCGAAACGCTGCGGCTGCGTGGTGTGATGGCGGTGGCTCCGCTGACCGGCGAGCCCGCTGTGTCCTTCGGCACACTTTCGCGGGTGGCGGAGCGCTTGCGGCGCGATCACCCCGAAGCTGTGGATATGTCCGCGGGGATGAGCGGCGACCTCGAGACCGCTGTGGCGCACGGCTCGACGCGCGTGCGTGTCGGAACAGCGCTGCTCGGCGGCCGCCGGTTAACCTCGCCGTAGCCGCCAGCCGGCGGTCGTGTGGTCGGCCGCCTCGCGCTCGGTACGAGAGAGTCGCACAGGAAGGGCATGCCGATGAGTGCTTTGCACAAGCTGAAGGCCTACTTCGGCATGGTCCCGGCCGACGAGGTCGACGAGTACGACGACGAGGTCGATTACCGCGACCGGTACGCGGATTCGGACGCCTACGACGTCCCCGCCGATCGGACGGGCGGGCGGCGTCGGATGACCGGCGTGCGCGGAAGCTACCAGCCGGAGACCGATGGTGCTGAGGACGGGTACGAGGAGTACCGCGACACGGGGCGTTCGCGTCGCCAGTGGCCCGCCGAACAACCCGCGCGCGCCACCGGCGGTGCCGAGGTCTCGCGCGAGGCGGTGTCCCGGCTGCGCGCCGTCACCGACACCGGCACCCAGTACAACTTGAGCAAGATCACAACCCTGCACCCCCGCTCCTACAGCGAGGCGCGCACGATCGGTGAGCAGTACCGCGACGGAACTCCGGTGATCATAAACCTGACCGAGATGGACGAAGCCGACGCCAAGCGGCTCGTCGATTTCGCCGCCGGGCTCGCCTTCGGGCTGCGCGGCTCGATCGAGAAGGTCACCAGCCGCGTGTTCTTGCTCTCACCGCCGAACGTGGACGTCGCTGCGGAGGACAAACGACGCCTCGCGGAGGGGGCGTTTTTCAACTACGGGTGAAGGGTGGCACAGTTGACGCGTGTATCCCGTGCAGATCGTCCTGTTCTACGTTCTGTTCTTCTTCTGGCTATTCCTGGTAGCCCGTATTGTGGTTGAGCTGGTACGTGTGTTCGCGCGCGATTGGCGACCCGCCGGGGGGGTTGCGATCGCGTTGGAGACCATCTACACAGTGACCGACCCGCCCGTCCGGTTGCTGCGTCGGATCATCCCGACCGTTCGGATCGGCGGTGTCGGATTGGACCTGTCGATTATGGTGCTGATGCTGGTCGTGTTCATACTGATGCGACTGGTTCAGCCCGGGTAACGGGGAACCCGGGAAGGCGCAGCCGAGGAGTGCGTGAGGTGATCTTGTGGGTCTGACGCCCGCCGACGTGCACAACGTCGCGTTCAGCAAGCCCCCGATCGGGAAGCGCGGCTACAACGAGGACGAGGTGGATGCCTTCCTCGACCTCGTGGAAGCCGAGCTGGCCCGGCTGGTGGAGGAGAACAACGACCTGCGCAGCCAGGTCGAGCAGCTGGAGTCGCAGCTGCAGACGACCCAGTCCGACCTGGAAGAGGCGCGCAACCAGGCGCAGACCCAGGCGCAGCCGGCGGCGCAGTCCGCCCCGTCCTCGACTGCTGCTGCGACGGCGCAGGAGGAGCCGCGCCGTCTCGCCCCGGTCCCCGCGGAGGCGTCGTCGTCCGCTTCGGGCGAGCAGGGCGGCTCGGGTGGTGATCACCACGTGCAGGCCGCCAAGGTGCTCGGACTCGCCCAGGAAATGGCCGATCGGCTCACCGGCGAGGCCAAGACCGAGTCCGACGGCATGCTGTCCGAAGCGCGGACGAAGTCCGAGCAGCTGCTGTCCGAGGCCAGGACGAAGTCCGAGAGCATGGTCAACGACGCGCGCAGCCGTGCCGAGACGCTGCTCAACGACGCCCGCACCCAGGCGGAGACCCTGGAGCAGCAGGCCCGCGAGAAGGCCTCCACGTTGGAACGCGACGCGCAGCGCAAGCACGCCGAGGTGATGGGCAACATCACGCAGGAGAAGAACGCGCTGGAGAAGAAGATCGAGACGCTGCGGACCTTCGAGCGCGAATACCGCACTCGGCTGCAGACCTACCTCGAATCGCAGCTGCGCGAGCTGCAGGACCGCGGTTCGGCGGCTCCGGCCGCCGAGAACGGGGACGGACTCTCGTCCAACCACTCCTCCTCGGCGAGCCACTCGGCGTCCGGCCAGCAGAGTGCGACCAGCTACAACTTCAGTGCACGCGCAGAGGCGGGCTGACGCCGCCGCGGGCGCACCCCTCCGGCGGGGGCCGCACTCCGGTGCGGTCTCGCCGGTGACGGTGCCCGCGTCGGTGCGCACGGCCCGCCCGATCGGGGAGTGACGCCACGTGCTCGTCGTGTTGCTGCTCGTGGTGCTCGCCGCCGGAGCGCTCGTCGCGGCGGTTGTGCTGCACACGCCCGAGTTGGCGTGGGGATCGCTGCTGCTGACCGCGCTGAGCGGGGTGCTGCTCCTGGTGCTGGAGAGGCGGCGCAGGCGCCGTGCGGGCGGATTCGAGCGGTCCAGCGGGCGGCACCGGGTGCGGTGGTCCACCGAGGACGCGGGATCGCAGCCGAGGGTTCCGCCGGGGGAGTCGGCCGGCGGCCGCGATCCGCGCAGCTCGGAACCGGTCGGCAGCATCGCCGGCACCGCGGGTGGTGCGGGCAGCGCTGCGGTCTCGACTCGCGGCGGGGCCGCGCACATGTCCGGTGTCCTCGCCGGGTCCGCGGGCACCGCCGGTTCCGCGGGCGCCTCAGGTTCCGCGGGCGCCTCAGGTTCCGCTGGGCACACCGCGGCATCCGCCTCGTTCGATCCCGGTGTGGAACGCGTCACCGTGGGGGTGCGCAGTCGGGCCCAGCTCAGCGCGCGGGTGCTCGTGGTCGACGAGCGTCCCCGCTACCACCTCGAGGACTGCCCCTGGCTGGCCGAGCAGGCAGGTCCGCGGCCCATGGGGTTGACCGTGGAGAAGGCCCACGAACTCGGCTTCACCCCGTGCGCGCGGTGCGGCCCGGACGAGCACGTCGCGCGCCGCTACGGCGACACGTGAAACAGCTGCGCTATGCTGGCACGACACGGCGATGATCCGGCCATCACCGGGGAGCTTTCGGAAGAACGGGTGCGGAGCACCCCAGTAGAACCGAACGGGAACGGCCCGTCACAGCCGGACGAGCGGCCATTCCCGCGGAGCACGGCGGGAATGGCAAGCGGGGTGGTACCGCGGACCGGTGCGCGACCGGCGCCGTCCCCGCCCAGGTGACCGAGGGTCGCCGTGTCGGCGGAGTCGAGGACGGACCGCGAGGAGCACAGCCGCGATGACGTATCCGAAAGTGCAGTTCAGCGGCGCGGAAGCGCCGGAGGGCGGGGTCGCCGCGCAACCATCCTTCCCGGAGATCGAGCGTGGGGTCCTCGACTACTGGGAGGCTGACGACACCTTCCGCGCCTCCGTCGAAGCGCGCGCGGCGGGCCAGCACGGGGCCAACGAGTTCGTCTTCTACGACGGCCCGCCGTTCGCGAACGGCCTGCCGCACTACGGGCACCTGCTGACCGGTTACGTCAAGGACGTGGTGCCCCGCTACCGGACGATGCGCGGGGAACGGGTGGAACGCCGCTTCGGCTGGGACTGCCACGGCCTGCCCGCCGAGGTCGAAGCGGAGAAGCAGCTCGGCATCACCTCGAAGGCCGAGATCGAAGCGATGGGCGTGGCCGAGTTCAACGAGGCCTGCCGCACCTCGGTGCTGCGCTACACCCAGGAGTGGCGCGACTACGTCACCCGCCAGGCCCGCTGGGTGGACTTCGAGAACGACTACAAGACGCTCGACCTGGACTACATGGAAAGCGTCATGTGGGCGTTCCGCACCCTGTGGGACAAGGGGCTGGTCTACCAGGGCTTCCGCGTGCTCTGGTACTGCTGGCGCTGCGAAACACCGCTGTCGAACACCGAAACGCGCATGGACGACGTGTACCGGCAGCGGCAGGACCCGGCCGTGACCGTCGGGCTGCGCCTGCGGGCCTCCGGCAAGTCCTACGACGGCGCGCTGGCCCTGGTGTGGACGACCACGCCGTGGACGCTGCCGTCCAACCTGGCCGCCGCGGTCAACCCGGAGATCGAGTACGTCGTCGTCGCCCCGCCCAACAGCAGCGAGCGCTACGTGCTCGCCGAGGCCCGCCTGCCGGTCTACGAGCGCGAACTGGGCGAGGACATCGCCGACCACGTCGTCGCGCGGTTTTCCGGGGACGAACTGCTCGGCACCGGCTACGAGCCGCCGTTCGACTTCTTCCGCGGGCGGGAGAACGCCCACCGGGTGCTCGAGGCCGACTACGTCAGCACCGAGGACGGCACGGGCATCGTGCACATCGCCCCCGCCTTCGGCGAGGAGGACAAGGTCGTCACCGACGCGGCCGGCATCGAACCGGTCGTGCCGGTCGACTCGCACGGCCGGTTCACCGCCGAGGTCGCCCCGTACGAGGGGCAGCAGGTCTTCGACGCCAACCGCAACATCATCCGCGACCTCAAGGAGGCCGGGCTGCTGCTGCGGCACGAGACCTACGACCACCCGTACCCGCACTGCTGGCGCTGCGACAACGCGCTGATCCAGCGCGCCGTGTCGTCCTGGTTCGTCGCGGTGTCCCAGTTCCGCGACCGCATGGTCGAGCTCAACCAGCGCATCGACTGGGTCCCCGAGCACGTCCGGGACGGCCAGTTCGGCAAGTGGCTGGAGAACGCCCGCGACTGGAACATCTCGCGCAACCGGTTCTGGGGCTCGCCGATCCCGGTGTGGATCTCCGACGACCCGGACCACCCGCGGGTCGACGTGTACGGCTCGCTGGACGAGCTGGAACGCGACTTCGGCGAACGGCCCACCGATCTGCACCGGCCGAACATCGACCGGCTCACCCGGCCGAACCCGGACGACCCGAGCGGGCGGTCCACGATGCGGCGGGTGCCCGACGTGCTCGACTGCTGGTTCGAGTCCGGGTCGATGCCGTTCGCGCAGGTGCACTACCCGTTCGACAACGCCGAGTGGTTCGAGCACCACTACCCGGGCGACTTCATCGTCGAGTACAACGGCCAGACCCGCGGCTGGTTCTACACGTTGCACGTGCTGGCCACCGCGTTGTTCGACCGGCCGGCGTTCAAGCACGTCGTCGCGCACGGCATCGTGCTCGGCCACGACGGCATGAAGATGTCGAAGTCCAAGGGCAACTACCCGGACGTCAACGAGGTCTTCGACCGCGACGGTGCGGACGCGATGCGCTGGTTCCTCATGTCCAGCCCGATCCTGCGCGGCGGTGACCTCGTCGTCACCGAACGCGGCATCCGCGACGCCGTGCGCCAGGCCGTGCTGCCGCTGTGGAACTCGTGGTACTTCCTCGCGCTGTACGCCAACGCGGAAGGCCTGTCCGGACGACCCCGCGCCGACAGCACGCACGTGCTCGACCGCTACATCCTCGCCAAGACGCACGAACTCGTCGGCGACGTGCAAGCCAGCATGGACGTCTACGACCTGGCGGGAGCATGCGCGAGCGTGCGGGAGTTCCTCGAGGTCCTGACGAACTGGTACGTCCGCCGCTCGCGGGAGCGCTTCTGGAGCGGTGACCGCGACGCGATCGACACGCTGCACACGGTCCTCGAGGCGACCTGCCGCGTGGTCGCCCCGCTGCTGCCGCTGACCGCCGAAGCCGTGTGGCGCGGCCTCACCGGCGGGCGCTCGGTGCACCTGGCCGACTGGCCGCTGTTCGACGAGCTGCCCGCCGACGCGGCGCTCGTGTCCGCCATGGACCAGGTGCGGCGCGTGTGCTCGGCGGCGCTCGGCCTGCGCAAGACGCACAAGCTGCGCGTGCGCCTGCCGCTGGCCCGGCTCGTCGTCGCCACGCCCGACGCGGAAGCGCTGCGGCCGTTCGTCGACCTCGTCCGCGACGAGGTCAACGTCAAGGAGGTCGAGCTCACCGAAGACGTGGCCGCCCACGGGCACTTCGAGGTCTCGGTCAACGCGCGCGCCGCCGGGCCGCGCCTGGGCCGCGATGTGCAGAAGACCATCAAGGCGGTCAAATCCGGCGAGTGGACCCGCACCGCGGCCGGCACGGTGCTCGCCGCGGGGGTGGAACTGCAGGAGGGCGAGTTCACCGAGCACCTCGTGTCCACCGGCTCCGGCGCCGCCTCCGCCCTGCCCTCGGGCACCGGCCTGGTGGTGCTGGACACCGAGGTCACCCCGGAGCTCGCCGCGGAAGGCGTGGCCCGGGACGCGGTCCGCGCGATCCAGCAGGCGCGGCGCGAGGCCGACCTCGACGTTTCCGACCGGGTCACCGTCACCGTGTCCGCACCGGAGGAGGTGCTCGCCGACGTCTCCGCGCACCGCTCCTTCATCGCCGGGGAGACCCTCGCGCGCGCCGTCGAGTTCGGCCCGGTCGAGGACGGGTTCACCGGGAGCGTCGGCAACGGCGCGCAGATCCGCATCCACGTGGCCAAGGCGTGAACCGCCATCGCCGGGGGCAAGTACGTCACCCTGTCGAGTGGTTTGAACTTTTCGCGAAAAAGTACGCACACCTGGGCTCGCGTCGAATTGATCACCGCTGCTGCGGAGATCCGGACCGCTGCCGGACAATGTCCGGTATGGCAGTAGTGATGCGCATCGACGACGTTCCGGACGAGGTCTACCGGGAACTGCGGGGGCAGGCGCGGGCCGCCGGCCGCTCCCTCGGCGACTACCTCCGCGACCGGCTCGGTGAGCTGGTCCGGCCCGAGCCGGCCCCCGCCCCGCGCACGACCGCGCAGGCCGTGCGGACCGCGGAGAACGTGCCGCTGCAGATGCGGCGCCGCATCGAGGAGGAGCACGCCGAGCCGATCCACCCGGACTACACAGATCACCCGGACCACCCGGACCACACTGCGTCGGCCCGCTCGACCGAGTAACCCGCGCACTGCGCGACAATGGTGCGGTGAGCACAGAACAGCCCCCCTCGGAGCAGCCGCGCGACGCGGAGGGCTCCGCCGCGGAGCCGGAGCGATCATCGGACGGGGAGCGATCATCGGGCGGGGACGGCCGGGCTGCCGAGCCCGGCGGCACCGGTGCTGGCGGCGGGGAGCACACCACCCGCGAGCGCGGGTCGCGTCGCCTGCTCGCCGTCCTGTTCGGGATCGCAGCGGGCGCCCTCGTCCTGGACGTGTTGACCAAGGTCGCCGTGGTCGCCACGTTGGAAGGCGGCCCGCCGGTGCGGGTGCTCGGCGGACTCGTCTACCTGGACGTCCTGCGCAACCCCGGTGCCGCGTTCTCCCTGGCCACCGGCATGACGTGGGTGCTGGCCCTGCTCGCGATCGGGTTCGTGGCCGGCATCGTCTGGTTGGCCCCCAAGCTCCGTTCGACGGGGTGGAGCATCGGTCTCGGCCTGATCCTGGGCGGCGCCTGCGGCAACCTCGTCGACCGGTTGTTCCGCGAGCCGGGTCCGCTGCGCGGGCACGTGGTCGACTTCATCTCCGTCTTCGCCCCGAACGGCGCCTACTTCCCGGTGTTCAACATCGCCGACTCCAGCATCGTCTGCGGCGGTGCGCTGGTGATCCTGCTGTCGTTGCTGGGGCGCGACTACGACGGAACCGTGCAGCGCAAGCGAGGAAAGCGAGCTGAGGACGACACGTGAGCGACCTTCGATCCTTACCGGTGCCCGACGGGCTGGACGGCATGCGCGTGGACGCGGGACTGGCCAAGCTGCTGGGGCTGTCCCGCAGCGCCGTGGCCGCCATGGCCGAGTCCGGCGACGTCGTCGTCGACGGCGCGCAGCTCGGCAAGTCCGAACGGTTGATCGCCGGCAGCTGGCTGCAGGTCAGCCTGCCCGAGCCGGAGCGGCCGCCGGAGGTCGTCGCGGTGCCCGTCGAGGGACTGGAGATCCTGCACCAGGACGACGACATCGTCGTCGTGCACAAGCCCATCGGGGTCGCGGTGCACCCGAGCCCGGGGTGGGAGGGGCCCACCGTGATCGGCGGGCTCGCCGCAGCCGGGGTGCGCATCGCCACTTCCGGACCGCCCGAACGCCAGGGCGTGGTGCACCGGCTCGACGTCGGCACCACCGGCGTCATGGTCGTGGCCAAGAGCGAACGCGCCTACTCCGCGTTGAAGCGCGCCTTCAAGGAGCGCACCGTGGACAAGCACTACCACGCGCTGGTGCAGGGGCACCCGGATCCCACGCGCGGCACGGTCGACGCGCCGATCGACCGTCACCCCCGGCAGGACCACAAGTTCGCCGTCGTCACCGGTGGCAAACCCAGCGTCACCCACTACGAAACGGTGGAGGCGTTCCGGGCGGCCTCGCTGCTCGACGTGAAGTTGGAAACCGGTCGCACCCACCAGATCCGCGTGCACTTCGCCGCGATGCGCCACCCCTGCGTCGGCGACCTGACCTACGGTGCCGATCCGGTGCTGACGCGCAAGCTCGGGCTGAGCCGTCAGTGGTTGCACGCGCGCACCCTCGTGTTCGATCACCCCGCCGACGGCACCCGGGTCTCCTTCGACAGCCCCTATCCGGATGATCTGCAGCGCGCCGTGGCCCTGCTGCGCGAGCCGGAAGGGTAGGCTTCTGCGGATCAGCGAGACCGTCCGGGCCGGCTCCGGGCAGGTGGCCCGGACGGTGCGGACCGCGGACGGAGGAACCCCATGAACCGGCCGAATCCCGAAGAGCAAACCCCGGGTGGGGAAGGCGCACCGCTCGAGGACGAGACCGCCACGCCGCCGGCGGGCATGTCCGCGCTGGGGGACCTCGAGCAGGCCTCCGGGGCGGACAACCTGGCCGACGTGATCAGGGCCGAGGACATGGGCTCCGCGGCGCCGAGCGTGCTCGGCGCCGCACCGGATCCGGACTCCTCCGCAGGCCCGGGGGAGTGGCCCACGTTGCAGCGCGAGCGTTCCCATTCCGAGGACGAGTCCTCCGGGAAGGGGATGTTCGACCGCTGGTTGCGTCCCGAGTGAGCCGGGGGCGGAGAATTTCGCCGAGTCGTCCCGCCCGCCCCCAGCGGACGGAGCGGCCCGGCGAAGTTCCACTACAGGTCGGTGATGTCCCAGGTGAGGGTCCACCAGGTGTCCTCGGCGGTGGGCGACCATCGCACCGAGACCAGCCGCGTCGATTCGGGCACCACGTACACGGTGTGGCCGCCGGCAGTGGCGCCCGGCTGGATCGGGGCGCCGTGCGGGGGACGTGAGGTCAGCGTCGTCGCCGACTTGTCCAACGTCGTGCCGTCATCGGCGACGAGGAGGAGGTGCTCGTCCGGAACCTGCTGGTAGGCCACCGGGCTGCGGTTGGTGAACTCGGTGTGCACCACCACGGCGCGTTCCTCCGCGCCGAGGCCGTGCCCGGCGGCGCTGAAGAAGTAGTCCGCGGGGTCGACGACCTCCACCAGCTGGATCGCGAGCTCCCCGCCGGGGCCTGCGATCTCGAGCGTGCTGCCGGTCTTTCCCCGGCGCGGGTTCATCGCGGGCCGGGTGCGTTCCGCCGCGAGCGGGTCGACGGCGCTGCCGCCCGCCTGCGGTCCCGGGGCGGAGTGCTCTCCCCGCGTCCAGCCCGTCGACCCGGCGGGTGGCCCCCACGTGTGCATCGGGTCGGGCTGTGCAGCACCCATCTGCTGCGGTCCGGAGTGCTGCGGTCCCGACTGCTGCGGTCCTGATTGCTGGGGTCCCATCTGCTGCGGTCCGGACTGCTGGGGTCCCATCTGCTGGGGTCCCGAGTGCGGTCCTGAGGGCGGGCCGGACGGGGACGGCGGTGCGGGCTGTACCGGATAACCCCCGCTGGGGTGCTGGTGCGGCGGCCCGGGCGGCGGGACGGGATAGCCGCCGCTGGCGGTCACGGGCGGCGGCGCCCCCGGTGACGGTGCTCCCGGCGGCTGCGGTGCGTTCGGCGGCATCCCCGGTGCCGGTGGGGCGGCAGTGAACGCCTGCGCCTGGGCGACCGCGTTGCGCAGGCCGCGCTGGTCGCAGTCCACCTGCACGGTCAGCGCAAGGCCGGTCGTGGACAGCGCGGCCAGTCGCGCCGCGACGTCGCGCACGTCCATGCCGAGGCGTCCGGCGAGCTCGGGCACCGTCGTGTCGCCCGCGTCCGCGAGGGCGCTGAGCAGTCGTACGTCTACCGGATCCGGACCAGCCACGTCGTGCCACGCTACCCGCTCGACACGCGGAAGCGGGCGAGGGCGGAAGCGGGCGGGGGAGGCCGCGCGGGCGCGGGTCCCCGTGGAGCGCGCCGACCGGAGCCAGGAGGTGAATGGGGGAGGCCGCGCGCGGGTCCCCGGCGCGGCCGCACCGGTCCTCGCGTTCGCGGCGGACTGTCGGTGGCCGGTGGCAGGCTGGCCGGTGGCAGGCTGGCCGGTGACAGGTTCGCTGACAACAGGTGGCTCGCGCGAGCGCCGCGCTGGTCCGGACTGTGCGCGCGACACCCGGCGGCCGGTCGCCGGTCCCGCGGGCGCGGATCGGTAGGCTGAAGCCGCCGCTCCCGTCAGCACGCGAAGGAGGACCCGTGTCTGTTGACCCCTTCGTCCACTTGCACGTACACACCGAGTACTCGATGTTGGACGGTGCGGCGAAGGTGGGCGCGCTGTTCACCGAAGCGCAACGGCTCGAGATGCCCGCTGTCGGGATGACCGACCACGGCAACATGTTCGGCGCCGACGAGTTCTACCAGCAGGCGCGGCAAGCGGGCATCAAGCCGATCATCGGCATCGAGGCCTACATCGCGCCGAACAGCCGGTACCATAAGAAGCCGGTGTTCTGGGGGGAGACGAAACAGCGCGCCACCGACGAGTTCGGCGAGGGCGGCGACGTCTCCGGCGCCGGCGCGTACACGCACATGACGATGCTCGCTGCCAGCGCCACCGGCCTGCGCAACCTCTTCACCCTGTCCAGCCGCGCCAGTTTCGAAGGTTTTTACAAGAAACCGAGGTGTTTGCTGCCGGGGCAGGAGATCACCACGCGCGAGGGCCTCAAGCGCATCGAGAACGTGCGCGTCGGCGACGAGGTGCTCACCCACCGCGGGCGGTTCCGCCGCGTCACCGAGGTGATGGAGAACCACCACGAGGGCGAGATCTACGGTGTGCGGCTGAACGGCCGCTACGACCGCGTCACGTGGATGACCGGCGAGCACCCGGTGCTCGTGCGCGGCCGGGACGGCAGCCGCTCGTGGGTGCGGGCGCGCGACCTCGTCGGCGCAGGTTCGGGCACCCGCGGGGGCGCCGAGCACTGCACCAGCTGGGTCTGCCTGCCCCGCACGCGCTCGGACGCGCCGCGGATCGACGAGGTGCGCACGGCCGAGCACGTCGCGGGGCTGTCCGAGACGATTCCGCTCGACTACGACTTCGGCCGCTTCCTCGGCCTCTGCGCCGCCGCAGGCAGCATCGACCGCGGTGCGTGCGTGCGGTGGCACTTCCACGAGTCCGAACAGGACCTGGTGGACTTCTGCGCGAAGATGGTGGAGCGCTGCACCGGCGAGGGGGTCGCCGTCCACGACCGGCCGGAGCAGCGCGGTGTCACCGCCAGCGCCGCCTCCGCCGAGCTCGCTGCGCTGATCGAATCGCTGTGCGGCAGCGGTGCGGGCAGCGAGCAGTTGCCCGACTTCCTCTTCGACGCCCCGGAGTCCTTCCAGCGCGGCGCGTTCGACGGCGTCCTGGCCGGTGGGGGTTCGCAGCAGCGCGACGGCGTGGTGCCGCTCGGTGCCGTCTCCGAGGACCTGATCTGGCAGCTGCGCACGCTCGCGGCGCGGCTGCACGCCGACTTCGTCGACATCGCACCCGACGAGCGGCCCGCGGAGGAGCTCGCCCGGGGCCGTCGCGGGAACTTCGCACGCGGGAACTTCGCACCGGGGGCCGGGCTGCGGCACAGCGAGGCCCGCAGCGACGAGGAGTTCGTCTACGTGCCGATCCGGGACGTCGTCACCGAGACCTACACCGGTCGTGTCCACAACATCGAAGTCGCCGACGACCACTCCTACGTCACGGACTTCGCGCTGCACAACTGCGATCGCGAGCTCCTGTCCGAGTACGCCGAGGGCATCATCGCCACCACCGGCTGCCCCTCGGGCGAGGTCCAGACGCGGCTGCGCCTGGGCCAGTTCAAGGAGGCCATGCAGGCCGCGTCCGACTACCGCGACATCTTCGGTCCGGACAACTTCTACCTGGAGCTGATGGACCACGGGCTGCCGATCGAGCGGCGCGTGCGCGAGGACCTGCTGAAAATCGGCAAGGAACTGGACATCCCGCCGCTGGCGACCAACGACAGCCACTACGTCACCGCCGACCAGGCCGACTCGCACGGCGCGCTGCTGTGCGTGCAGTCCGGCAAGACGCTCAGCGACGAGAACCGGTTCAAGCTCGACGGCGACGGCTACTACCTCAAGTCCGCGGAGGAGATGCGCGGGTACTGGGACAGCGAGGTCCCCGGCGCCGCGGACAACACGCTGCGGGTCATGGAGCAGGTCGAGTCCTACGAACAGGCCTACACCTACCAGGACCGGATGCCCCGCATCGCCAGTTCGGAAGGCAAGAGCGAACGCGAGCAGCTGGCCGCGGAGATCGAGCACTACCTGCCGTCGCGGTACCCGGAGGGGCCGACGCAGCAGTGCCGGCAGCAGATCGAGCTCGAACTCGACGTGCTGGACCAGAAGGGCTACTGCGCCTACTTCCTCGTCGTCGGTGACATCACCCGCTGGGCCAAGTCCGAAGGCATCCACGTGGGACCGGGCCGCGGTTCCGCGGCGGGGTCGCTGCTGGCCTACGTCCTGTACATCACCGACCTCGACCCGCTGGCGCACGGGCTCATCTTCGAGCGGTTCCTCAACCCGGAGCGCGACTCCCCGCCGGACATCGACCTCGACTTCGACGACCGGCACCGCGACGACGTGCTCGAGTACGCCATCGACAAGTACGGGCAGGACAAGGTCGCGCAGGTCATCACCTTCGGCAAGATCAAGACGAAGGCGGCGATCAAGGACGCGGCCCGCGTGCACCACGGCCAGCCGGGCTTCGCGATCGCGGACAAGATCTCCAAGGCGCTGCCCCCGCCGGTCGCGGCCAAGGACATCCCGCTGGAAGGCATCGTGGACCCCGAGCACGAGCGCTACGCCGAAGCGGCCGAGGTGCGCGGTCTCATCGAGAACGACCAGTCCGTGTCGCAGATCTTCGACACCGCGCGCGGCCTGGAGGGGCTGATCCGCAACGCCGGTGTGCACGCCTGCGCGGTGATCCTCTCCTCGCAGCCGCTGCTGGGCACGGTTCCGCTGTGGAAGCGCGACGACGGTGCGATCATCACCGGCTGGGACTACCCCTCGTGCGAGGCCATCGGTCTGCTGAAGATGGACTTCCTGGGGTTGTCCAACCTCACCATCCTCGGTGACGCCCTGCGGATGGTGCGGGACAACCACGAGCTGGAGATCGACCTGTCGACGCTGTCGCTGGACGATCCGAACACCTACCAGCTGCTGGCGCGCGGGGAGAGCCTCGGCGTGTTCCAGCTCGAGGGCGGCGGCATGCGCGAGCTGCTCAAGCGCATGCAGCCGACCGAGTTCGGCGACGTGGTGGCGGCCAACGCGCTGTACCGGCCGGGCCCGATGGAGGTCAACGCGCACCTCGACTACGCCGACCGGAAGAACGGCAAGAAGCCGGTCGAACCGATCCACCCGGAGCTGTCCGAGGACCTGGCCGACATCCTGGCCGAGACCTACGGCCTGATCGTCTACCAGGAGCAGATCATGGCCATCGCGCAGCGCGTGGCCAGCTACAGCCTGGGACGAGCCGACCTGCTGCGCCGCGCCATGGGCAAGAAGAAGAAGGAGGTGCTGGACCAGGAGTACGAGCACTTCCACGCCGGCATGCGGGGCAACGGCTACTCGGAGGAGGCCATCAGCACGCTGTGGTCGACGGTCCTGCCGTTCGCCGGCTACGCGTTCAACAAGTCGCACGCCGCCGGTTACGCCCTCATCGCGTACTGGACCGCCTACCTCAAGGCCAACTACCCGGCCGAGTACATGGCCGCCCTGCTGACGTCGAACGGCGACAACAAGGACAAGATGGCCGTGTACCTCGCCGAGTGCCGCCGGATGGGCGTGCGGGTCCTCTCGCCGGACGTGAACGACTCGCGCGAGACGTTCGCCGCCGTCAACGGCGACGTCCGCTTCGGCCTGTCGGCCATCCGCAACGTCGGCACGAACGTGGTCTCCGCGATCGAGTCGAACCGCCAGGAGGTCGGCCGCTACGGTTCGTTCACGGACTTCCTCGACAAGTCCGAGATCGTGGTGTGCAACAAGCGGGTCATCGAGTCGCTGGTCAAAGCCGGCGCGTTCGACTCGCTCGGGCACTCGCGCATGGGGCTGGTGCAGCAGCACGAAGCCGCTGTGGACGCGGTCACGGGCATCAAGCGGCAGCAGGCCATGGGCCAGTTCGACCTCTTCGGCGGGGGCGACACGGAGGACGGCGGCAGCGAGTCGTCACCGCTGGCGCACATGCGGTTCAGCTCCGAGGAGTGGCCGCGCAAGCAGTTGCTGTCCTACGAGCGGGAGATGCTCGGGCTGTACGTGTCGGCGCACCCGCTCGACGGGGCGCAGCGGCTGCTCGCGCCGTACCAGGACACCGGCATCGCCGAGCTGGTCAGCGGGGAGCGCGAAACGAGCGGGTCCGGCAAGGAGCAGATCCGCGTCGCGGGCATGATCTCCGGAATCCAGCGGCGCATCAACAAGAACGGGCAGCCGTGGGCGATCGTCACCCTGGAGGACCTCGACGCGGGCGTGGAGGTGCTGTTCTTCCCCAAGGCCTACGAGATGTTCGGCGACTGCCTGGTGGAGGACACGGCGATCGCCGTGAAGGGCCGCATCAACGAGCGGGAGGGCGCCATCAGCGTCTTCGCCTCCGACGCGGTTCCGGTGGACATCTCGGCGGCCGAGACCGACCCGGGGGCCGAACCGGCCTTCGTGATCAAGGTGCCGGTCAGCCGGGTCGACGAGTCCTTGGTGCAGGAGCTCAAGCGCACCCTGCGGGCGCATTCCGGCACCACTCCGGTGCACGTGAAGCTGCAGAGCCCGCGCGGGACCACTCGCATGGCCCTGTCCAGCGACTTCTTCGTCTCCACGGAGAACGGTCTGCAGGGCGAGCTGAAGGGGCTGCTCGGCGCCGGCTGCTTCGAGGCCGTGTAGGCCGGCGGGTACCGGCAACCGTCCGACCGTCGGTGTCCGCCCGCCGGCGTCTACCCGCCGGTGTCCGACCGTCGGTGTCCGGCCGCCGGCGTCCTGCGGATCCGAGCTCGCGCGGCTCCCGGTCGCAGGCGCACTGCCGCAGGGTCCGGTTCAGCTGCGGACGGCGGTTCAGCTGCGGACGACGACGCGGTACTGGCCGACGTCGCGGTGCTCGAACTCGGGGGAGTTGAACACGGCCGGGTCGAAGAACACCTCGTAGTCGTCCACGTTCGGATCCTTGGGGAAGACATCGGCCTTGAGCTGCAGGCTCAGGTCATCGGTGGCGTCGTCCGGCGGCGCGGCCGAGCCGCTCGCGGGGCCGCTCTCGGGCAGGCGGAGCACGAAGGCGTTCGGCGCGGGGAATTCGCTGGAGTCGAGCATGCGCACCAGCTGTTCGCCGTTGCGGGCATCGGACCAGCGTTCGATCTCCGCGGCGCGCCGGTCGTATTCGGCCAGCGGATTGGCGTAGTGCGGCGTCTCCTGCTGGAAGCCCCAGTACGGGCGGAACGACATGATCTTGTAGTCGGTCGTCAGGACGATGTTCTGCTGCGGCGCGCGTCCGGTCATCGAGCGGATCGCCCGGTCCACCGCGGCGGTTTCGGCGCCGGGTTCCGAGCGGTCGGTGCCGCCGAAGGCGTTGGTGCCGTTCGGGTAGTAGTCCTCGTGCGCGGTGGTGATCGACGTGGCGAGCTCGTCACCCACCGCGGTTTGCGCGAGCGTCATCGCACCGAAGAACGCCGCGGCGAAGCTGACCGCGCTGACGCGGACCGCGTGGTGCGCCGGCACGCTCCGGTGCACCCGCGAGGCGATGTCGACGAGCGCGAACACACCGGTCACGGCGAGTGCGGCGTCGAGGACGACGTTCAGCCGGAAAGCCAGCAGCGTGGTTTCGGCGATCAGCGCGAACGTCGACAGGACGAACCAGACGTACACGGCGAGCACGATCGTGAGCATCGCCGCGGCGACCGCGTTGCGGCGGCACCGCAGGATCAGCCACACCAGCCCGATCAGGGCCAGCACACCGAGCGCGTTGGCCTCGGACATCGGGATCGGCAGGTACGCACCGGATTCCGGCAGGTAGTGCTGGGCTGCGCTGCGGGGGCTGTTCAGCAGGAAGTCGGTGGCGATCAGGTACGGCGTCCACACCAGCAGGGCGAGCGCGAGGCTGACCAGGCCGATCGGCAGCAACCGGAGGAACAGCCGCCGGATCGTGGCACCCCAGGGGTGGCCGGAGCGGATGCGGAACGCGCCGATGACCACGGCCATGGTCACCACCAGCAGCACCGCGAATCCGAAGTGCAGGGTGTAGGTGACGGCGGCGAATCCGACGTAGCAGCCGACGAGCCCGTAGACCCACCGCGGCGAGGGGTTTTCGTGCCGCAGCACTTGCCAGACCAGCACGGCGATCGGCAGCAGCCACGCCGCCGACGGCCAGGCGTAGGGCTCTTCGATGCCGTGCAGCATGCCGGCCAGCGCGGTGACGAGCGCGGCGAGGAACGCCAGCCTCCGTCGCACGACGAGGCTCCACAGGGTGAACGCGACGACGGCGGTGACCGCCACCCAGGTCAGTGCGTACGGCTTGTACGCGGCCCAGCCGTCCCAGCCGATCAGGTTGGCGAAGCGGCCGCCGAGCCAGAACCAGCCGGCGGGGTAGTACGGCGCCAGGTGCGCGTAGTTCATGTCGACGAGACCGGCGTTCTCGGCCATGCGCGTCATGTACTGCAGCCGGAACCCGTTGTCCACTGAGGACCCGCCGAAGTAGAAGCGGGTCGACTGCAGCGGAATCGCGAGGACAAAAGTGACGAATGTGGACAGTCCTACCCAGACTCCACCGAGGTGGGACCAGCGCGGCAGGCGCCGCCGCCCGAAGGTCAGCGCGCCGAGCAGGGCTGCCAGCACGAGCGCACCGCTGACGACGGCGAGCGCTTCCGGGGCGTTGCTCGGTTCGATGATGGTGAACCGCGTGATGACGAACTGGATCAGCAGGCTCACCACCGCGCTCACCGCGATGCCGAGGAGCAGTTCGGCGATCGTGGTGCGCAGGGGCAGGCGGACGGTCGCACCGCGGTCATCGACCGGGTCCGGCCCGGTCAGCAAGGAACTCGGCAGGATTCCGGTCAATCTCGTGTCCTTCGCGTCAGGCACGGGGCGTGCGCGCAGAATAGTGGATGTCGGTGCGCCGCCGGGGTCACGGGTGATGGGTCCGGCGCGGGCGGGCGGTTAGGCTGTGCGAGCACGGCCGTTCAACGATGTGCAGCGTTTCACCCCGGAGGAGGTTGGCGGGTGCCCGAGGAACCGGAGAACGGCTCGCGCGCCGCGTCGTCCTGGGCCGCACCGGCAGGGCCCGCCGATGACGCTTTCCTGCTCACCGCGCCGGCGCCGCGGCCCCGCGCCGTGGTCAAGGCGGATCTGCTGCCCGGGCTCAGCGCGGTGTCGCTGGTGGCGCTGCTCGGAGTGCCGTTGGGGCTCGTGTGGTCGCTGCTGACCCCGTCGCGGCAACGCGAGGTGGCGCCGAGCGGGGAGCTGGTGCCGCTGCTGACGGACACCTACCACGCGTTCGACGCGGTGGCGATCTTCGCGCTGCTGGCCATGACGGCCGGCGTGTGGACGGGCGCGGTGATGTGGATGGTGCGCCGTCGGCGGGGTCCGGTCTACGTGATCGCCGGGGTGCTCGGTTCGGTCGGGGCGTCGTGGCTGGGCACACAGCTGGGTGTGACGTTCGCGGCGTTGTGGTCGCCCTCCGTCGAGCAGCCGCGGCCGGGAGACGTGCTCACCACGCCGCCGGAGGCGCCGACGGCGTGGGTCCTCGTGGCGCAGCCGATGGCGTTCGTGCTGGTATACGCGTTGGCCGCGGCGTGGAACGGGCGGGACGACCTCGGCAGGCGCACCGGTTGATCACCTCCTCGCGGGAACGAGGAGGGGTTGCGCTTCGGTTATCGTGTGGCTGATGCCTGCTTCCAGCACGCATCACGACTCGTCCTTCGGTGTGATGTGCGAGGCCACTGTGGATCTTCCGCTGTTCCCGCTCAACAGCGTGCTGCTGCCCGGCGGATCCCTCCAGCTGCGCGTTTTCGAGAAGCGCTACCGCGAGCTCGTCAGCGATCTGTGCGAGCACGTCGTGCCGGATTTCCGGTTCGGGATCGTGACGATCCGGCAGGGGTGGGAAGTGGGCACCGACAACGTCGATGCGATGTACGACATCGGCGTCATCGCCCGGATGTCCAAGGTGACCTCGCTGCCCGCCGACCAGTACGAGATCACGGCCACGGGCGAGCAGCGGTTCCGCCTGCTGCAGGTCGACTACCACGCCGCGCCGTACCTGATGGCGCACGTCGAGCCGCTGCCCGACACCGAGTCGGAGTCCGACTCCCCGCAGCGGCGCGCACAGCTGGCCGAATCGGCCCGCCGGGTGCGGCGCGAGTACCGGGCCGTCGCGGAGTCGGCCCACCAGCCGGGCGATCCGGAACCGGCCGCGGCGTCCGGGACGGGCGAGGGTCCCGAGGACGTCGCGCAGCTGTCCTACCGGCTCGCCGATGACTGCGTGTTGAGCTCCGAGGACCGCCAGGACGTGCTCTCCGAGACGGATCCGCTGGAGCGGCTGCGGTTGACGAACCGGCTGGTGCGGCAGGAGACGTTCTTCCGGTACCGGCTCGGTGCGGTGCCCGCGGCCCTGGCCGAGTTCTCCCAGGACTCGAGCTCGAACTGATCGCCGTGGCGGTCGCTCGCGGACCGCATCCGCGGCCGGAAGGGCGGCCCGCCGCGGGCGCACCGGTCAGTCCGGCGCGGCCCGCGGGTGGTTGCCGGCCTCCGGCGGGCGGAACACGGCGAACGGGTCGGTGACTTCGAGCTCGTGGTGGGTGAAGCGGAACAGCGCGGGCGGGCGGCCGCCGGAGCGCCCCGCGGGCACGGTGCGGCCGGTGGCGGTGATCGCGCCGCGGCGGGTGAGCACGCGCTGCAGGTTCGTGGCGGCCACTTCGTACCCGAGGGCGGCGGAGTACAGCCGCCGGAGTTCGGTGATGGTGAATTCGCCGGGGGCGAGGGCGAATCCGAGGTTGGTGTAGGACAGCTTGGCGCGCAGTCGTTCGCGCGCGGCGTAGACGATGTGGTCGTGGTCGAAGGCGGTGCTCGGCAGCGCGTCCACGGGCCGCCACTGCGTGTCCGCGGGGATCGCCGGACGGGTGTCGCTGGGCACGAGGCCGAGGAACGCGGTGGCGAGCACGCGTGCGCCGGGCACGCGCTGCGGACCGCTGAAGACCTGGAGCTGTTCGAGGTGGCTGAGCGTGCGCACGTCGACCTTGTCGGCGAGCTGGCGGCGGATCGAGGTGGCCACCTCTTCACCGGTGCTGAGCCGTCCTCCCGGGAGTGACCAGCGGTTTTCGTGCGGCGGGCGGGCGCGCTGCCACAGCAGCACGTGCAGGCGCGCGTCGTGCACCTGCAGCACCGCGGCCAGAACTTCGTGACGTATCTCGCTCCCCGTCGGATCGGTTCCGTTGCTAGGATGAGGCACGTTTTCGATTGTAAGGCGAAAACTGCGGCGGCGAAACGACGCAGTGCAGAAACCGGCCGACCGGCCGGGGGCGTCGTTCGGGACGGGAGGTTCGCATGGCCGCTGACGCCCAGCTCCGGGACCGGGCCGCGGAAGCCGACGTGGTGCCGGACGAAACGTGGGCGCGGGAGATCCGCCGGCTCGCGGACGAGCGCGACGCGGTCATCCTCGCGCACAACTACCAGCTGCCGGAGATCCAGGACATCGCCGACCACACCGGTGACTCCCTGGCGTTGAGCCGCATCGCGGCCGGCAGCACCGCGAGCACCATCGTGTTCTGCGGAGTGCACTTCATGGCCGAGACGGCGAAGATCCTCGGCCCGGACAAGACCGTGCTCATCCCCGAGGAACGAGCCGGTTGCTCGCTGGCCGACTCCATCACCGGCGAACAGCTGCGCGAGTGGAAGGCCGACAACCCCGGCGCGGTGGTCGTGTCCTACGTGAACACCACTGCCGAGGTGAAGGCCGAGACGGACGTCTGCTGCACCTCGTCGAACGCGGTGGACGTGGTCGACTCCATCCCGGCCGAGCAGCCCGTGCTGTTCTGCCCCGACCAGTTCCTCGGCGCGCACGTCCGGCGCGTCGCGGGACGGGAGAACATGGCCGTGTGGGCCGGTGAATGCCACGTGCACGCCGGCATCAACGGTCCGGAGCTGACGCGTCGCGCCGAACAGAACCCGGACGCCGAACTGTACGTGCACCCCGAATGCGGCTGCGCCACCTCGGCGCTCTACCTCGCCGGCACGGGCAGCGTGCCGGACGAACGCGTGAAAATCCTGTCCACCGGGGGCATGCTCGACGCGGCCGAGCAGGCCGAGGCGTCCTCGGTGCTCGTGGCGACCGAGGTGGGCATGCTGCACCAGCTGCGCCGGGCAGCCCCCGAGGTCGACTTCCAACCGGTGAACGAGCGGGCCAGCTGCCGCTACATGAAGATGATCACGCCGGGGGCCCTGCTGCGCTGCCTCACCGACGGCACCGACGAGGTGGACGTGCCCGCCGAGATCGCGCGACGCGCGCGCGGCGCGGTGGAACGCATGGTCACGATCGGCACCCCCGGGGGTGGCGAGTGAACTGGGAGACCCGGTGCGACCTGGTCGTGGTGGGCAGCGGCGTCGCCGGACTCACCGCAGCCCGCACCGCCCGCCAGGCGGGTCTGCGGGTGCTCGTCATCAGCAAGGCCGACTTGAGCACCGGCAGCACCGCGTGGGCCCAAGGCGGCATCGCCTGCGTCGACGGCACCGGCCCCGGCGGGGACAGCGTGCAGCGCCACGTCGCGGACACGCTGACCGCGGGTGCGGGCCTGTGCTCGCCCGAAGCGGTGCACGGGGTCCTCGCCGAGGGCGGCGGTGCGCTGCGTCGGCTGCAGGACAGCGGTGTGCGGTTCGACCGGGACGCCGACGGCGGGCTCGCTCGCACTCGCGAAGGCGGGCACACCGCGTTCCGCGTCGTGCACTGCGGCGGTGACGCCACCGGCGCGGAGGTGCACCGGGCGCTGACCGGCAGCGCCCGTGGTGCGGGCACGCCCGTGCTCGAGCGGCACTGCGTCGTCGACGTGCTGCGCGGTGAGAGCGGAACCGTGGCCGGCGTGCTCGTGCTCGACGAGCACGGCCGCCCCGGGGTGGTGCGCGCCCCGGCGGTGCTGCTGGCCACCGGTGGACTCGGCCAGCTGTACGCGGTGACCACCAACCCCGGCATCGCCGCGGCCGACGGGCTGGCGCTGGCGCTGCGCGCCGGGGCGTGCGTGGCCGATGTCGAGTTCGTGCAGTTCCACCCGACCGTGCTGCGCGCGCCCGACGCCCCAGCCGGCAGCCGGCCGCTGATCACCGAAGCGGTGCGCGGCGAAGGCGGCGTGCTCGTCGACGACGGGGGACGGCGGATCATGGCCGGCGCGGACCCGCGCGCCGACCTCGCGCCGCGCGACGTGGTCGCGGCAGCGCTCGACGAGCACCTGCGCCGCACCGGCGGCAGCCGCGCGTTCCTCGACGCCACGGGCGTGCAGCGGTTCGCCGAGCGCTTCCCCACGGTCACCGAGGCCTGCCGCGCAGCGGGCATCGACCCGACCGCCGAACCGATCCCGGTCGCGCCCGCCGCGCACTACGCCTGCGGCGGGGTCGTCACCGACCTGTCCGGGCGCACCAGCGTTTCCGGGCTGTACGCCGCGGGCGAGGTGGCCCGCACCGGGCTGCACGGGGCGAACCGGCTGGCTTCGAACAGCCTGCTGGAAGGTCTCGTCGTGGGCGAGCGCGCGGCGCGCGCGGTCGCCCGGGACGCGTCCGGCCAACACGGCCGCTGCCGCGCGGCGGATCCGGAGATCCCGGCCCACCCCGTGGTGAACCGGGAGCTGCTGCAGCGCACCATGACGCGGCACGCCGCGTTGCAGCGTTCTGCCGAGGGCCTGCGGGAGGCCGTCGACGCGCTGGACCGCACCGCCGTGGTGCGGCCGCTGCAGGACCGCAGGACCGCGGAGGACTCCGCGCTGGCCCTGGCGGGGCGGACGATGCTCACCGCGGCCGGGTTGCGCACCGAGTCGCGCGGGTGCCACCGGCGCGGCGACTTCCCGGACGCCGATGCGCAGCAGGCCCGCAGCGTGGTGCTGCGGCTGGACGTCTCCGGCGCGCTCATCCGCACCGCGGACGCGGGATCGGCGAGGACGGCGGCATGACCGGCAGCGGTGCGGGGTTGGACGCCGAGTACGTCCGCGCCCTCGTGCGCACGGCCCTGGACGAAGACCTGGCCCGGGGCCCCGATGCGACGACGCGCGCCACCGTCGGGCAGGCGCCGCTGGATGCGGCGATGCACACGCGCGGTGACGGAGTGCTGGCGGGGCTGGAGTTCGTCCGCGAGGTTTTCGACCAGGTCCTGGGGGCGGACTACGAGTGGGTCCGCGACCGCTCCGACGGGGACGCGGTCGCCGCGGGCGACCGCGTGCTGCGGGTGCGCGCGCCCGGTGCGGGACTGCTGACCGCCGAGCGGACCGCGCTGAACCTGCTGTGCCATCTGTCCGGTGTGGCCGGTGCGACCGCCGAGTGGGTGCGGGCCGTGGCCGGCACCGGCTGCCGCGTCCGGGACAGCCGCAAGACGCTGCCGGGGCTGCGCGCGGCGCAGAAGTACGCGGTGCGCTGCGGCGGTGGGGTCAACCACCGGATGGCGCTGGGCGATGCACTGCTGGTCAAGGACAACCACATCGCCGCGGCCGGTTCGGTGGGCGAGGCGATCGGCGCGTGCCGTCGCAGCGCCCCGGGGCTGCCGCTGGAAGTGGAAGTGTCCACGCTGGAGGAACTCGTCGAGGCGCTCGAAGCGGGCCCGGACCTGGTGCTGTTGGACAACTTCACGCCCGCAGGATGCGCGGAGGCGGTGCGCCGGACGCGCAGCAGCGCCCAGCAGGTGCGGTTGGAGGCCTCCGGAGCGTTGACGCTGCAGCGCGCCCGCGACTACGCCGACACCGGTGTGGACTACCTCGCGGTGGGGCGGCTGACGCATTCCGCTCTCGCGCTGGACGTGGGACTGGACATGTAGCCGTGCCGCGAGTCGCGCGTGCGCGGCCGTGCAGCGGCCCCGGCGCGTCCGCGCGCACCCGCGGAGGGCATGATCGCGCCGTGCGGGTCGTGCGGCGCGTGGCCGCACCGCACGCGGCCGAAAGGGGGCGGTGTCGCGATGAACGCGGCCGAGCGCAGCAACGCGCTGCTGGACGGACCGGCGCGGGGACGCAGGATCACCGGACCCGTGCTCGGTGTGGTGGTGGTCCTCGCGTGCCTGCTGGCCGGGCAGTACCTGACCGGCCTGGTGCTGTACCCGCTGCTCGGGGCTTCGCCGCTGGCCGTGCTGCGCGGCGGTGTCGGACCGGTCGACCAGGCGGCGATGCTGCTCAGCGGTGCGGGAGCGCTGGTGCTGCTGGCGCTGTGGCTGCGGTTCAAGGAAGCTCGTCCGTTCGGCAGCCTCGGTTTCCCCGCCACGCGCCGCGTGCCGGCGGTGCTGCTGGTCGGTGCCGCGGTCGCCGCGGTCGCGCTCAGCCTGCCGGTCGCCATCAACCTCCTCGGCGGACAGTACGAGGTGCGCGCGGTGAGCGCCTCGGCGATGGTGCTCGCGCTGCTGCTCGCATTCGCCGTGCAGGCGAGCACCGAGGAGGTCCTCACCCGCGGTTACCTGCTGCAGATCACGCACCGGCGGTGGGGTCTGCCGGCGGCGCTCGCGGTGCAGGCGGTGCTGTTCACGCTGCTGCACGTGACGAACCTCGAGGTCAGCGTCATCGCGTTGGTCAACATCCTGCTCATCGGCGTGCTGCTCGGGTTCTGGGCGGTGACCGAAGGAGGCCTGTGGGGCGTGTGCGCCTTCCACACCGTGTGGAACTGGGCGCAGGGCAACGTCTACGGCATCGAAGTGTCCGGAATGGACCTGGGCACCACCTGGTGGGACGTCTCCGCCGATCCCGCCGGCGCCGCCCCGATCACCGGTGGCGGGTTCGGCGTGGAAGGCAGCGCGATCACCACGCTCGTGCTCGCAGCACTGCTGGTCGCGGTGGTGCTGGTCCGGCGACGCGCCCGGACCGCGGGCGTCGGGGACTCCCGGTGAGCACGCCTCGGGCAGTGGTCGAGAACCGGGTGTGGTCCCGAGCCGGGCCCGGCCGCCACGGGTCAGTTCACGGTGCTGCGCGGGAGGGTGACCGCCGACAACCGCTCCGGCTCCTCGGCCGCGGGTTCGCGGTTGTGCGGCAGCAGTGCCAGCAGTCGGGCCATACCGCAGGTGTTCGTCACCGCCGAGAACACCAGCCCACCGCCGATGGCGGCGGCCAGCCACTTCGCCTTCGGCGCGAGGGTGCTGCCGAGCACGCCGGTGAGCACGAGGCTCCCGGCGGCGAGGCGGACCTGCCGCTCCATCGCCCACTTCTGCCTGTCGTGTTCCACCGGGCCGCCCTGCTGCCGCCAGGCGGCCATACCGCCGTCGAGCACGACCGGATCGCCCAGCTCCGTCCCGGCCAGCAGTCTGCGGGCCTCCTCGGCCCGCGCCCCCGAGCCGCACACCAGCAGCAGCGGATCGTCGTGCGCGCCGGTCAGGTGGTGGCTGTGCGCGCGCAGCAGGTCCAACGGCACGTTGCGCGCACCCGGGATGTGCTCGGCGCGGAACTCGGCCGGGGTGCGCACGTCGATGACCCGGGCGTTCGGTGCGGAGATGAGCAGGGCGCGCGCCGCGCCCTGGTCCAGGCTCTCCGGAAGTAAACTGCTCAAAACCACTCCTCCTCGTACTCGCCGGGGATTCTTCCAGAGAGCACGCCCTGCTGGGGCTGCGCAGGCCCGAACGCCGTGGGTCCAGCTGGATTCGGCGGATCCGGCGGAGGTGAGCGGCACCCCGGGGGCCGCGGGCAGTTCATCCCCCTTGTCGTGCTCGGCTGTCTCGCGGCGCACGTCGCGCGGTTCACGACGCGCCCTGCGGAGTGCTGCCTCCGACGTGGTCAGAACCGGCGGTTGGCGAGCACGGGCAGGCTCGAGCGCGCCTCGTCGACGGTTTCCTGGTCGACGTCGGTGACGAGTACCTCGGGGCTCTCGCCGGCCTGCGCGCGGATCTCGCCGAACGGCGTGGCCGCGAGGCTGTAGCCGATGCCGGTGGGGGCCTTGTCGCTGGGCTCGCGCCCGATGCTGCGCGGGTTCGCCTGGCCGCAGGCCAGCACCCACGTGGTCGAGTCGAGCGCACGTGCGCGGGTGAGCAGTTCCCACTGCTCCCGCTTGCCGGGGCCCGCGCCCCACGAGGCGGCGGTGAGGACCACCGTCGCGCCGCGGTCGGCCAGCGCGGTGTACAGACCGGGGAAGCGGACGTCGTAGCACGTGCTCAGACCGAGCGTGGTCGCGCCGACGGTGATGGTGGCGGGCTCCTCGCCACCGGTGACGGTGCGCGACTCGGCGAAGCCGAAAGCGTCGTAGAGGTGGATCTTGTCGTAGGAGGTCTCCACGTCCGGCCCGGTCGCCAGCAGCGTGTTGCGCACGCGTCCGTCCTCGCCCGGGGTGAACATGCCCGCGACCACGGTCAGTCCCGCCTCGCGCGCCGTGCGGCGCACTTCGTTCGCCCACGGGCCGTCGAGCGGCTCGGCCAGCGGTGCCAGGCGCACGCCGAAGCACGCCATGGTCGCCTCGGGGAACACGGCGACCTGCGCCCCGGCCTCGGCCGCTTCGCGCACGCGGCCGCGAACGAGTTCGAGGTTCTCGCCGGGGTCTGGGGTGGACACGATCTGGCACGATGCGATGCGCATGTCGCCTCCCTCTCTTCGCGGACTTCTCGGCGTGTATACCAGCGTGGCCGGTGCTCGGGGAGGGGAGCGCGGCGTGCGCGCGCGTGCGGCGAGCGCGGTGCGCGTCCACAGTGGGCGGAACGAGCGTGAAACGCATTCGTACGGACGGGGATTGCGCCCGTGCGCACGCCCGGTCCCGGGTGCCTGGCCCTCGGACCCTTGGGCGCGCGGCGGGAACGCGGTTTTGGCAGGATCCGCGGAAGAGGTGACCGCTCCCGGTCACACGCATCGCTGAATGTGGTGGTGCAGTTGCGGCACGTGTCAACGTTCGCGCGTTCCGGCCGATATGACAGGCTGGAAGGACCGCGCGCGGCGAACGGCACGAGGACCCCGCGCACGACGAGACGAGGAGTCGGTTCATGAGTGAGGGCGACGGGACCACCTTCTTGCAGTGGAAGGAACGGGCTCAGTCCGAGACGCGCGAGGACGCGCCGCGGTTCCGGATGATCCTGATGATCGGGGTGATCGTGGTGGTCGCCGCCATCGTGCTGGGATCGCTGGTGCTGTTGCTCAGCTGAGACCATCGCTGCTCAGCTGCGCTCCGACTGCGGGGAAGCCGGGGCGTCGAGCGGTCGGATGTGCAGTCGGGCGATGCGGTGCCCGTCCATGGCGCGCACCGTGAAGCGGTGCCCCAGCGCATCGAGGGTGTCGCCGGACGTCGGTAGTTTGCCGAGCCTGCTGAGCACGAAACCGGCAACCGTGTCGTAGGGGCCCTCGGGCAGGGTCAGACCCACCTGTTCGGCGAGGTCGTCGCAGTGCAGCAGGCCGTCCACGACGTAACCGCCCGCGGAGACCGGGCGCACCGGGGCGGCGTTCGGGTCGTATTCGTCCCAGATGTCCCCGACGACCTCCTCGACCAGGTCCTCGACCGTGACGATGCCCGCGGTGCCACCGTATTCGTCGATCACTACGGTGAGGTGCCCGTGCTGGCGCATCAACGACAACGCCTGCAACACGGGTTTGCTGGTCGGCAGCGACGTGACCGGACGGGCCAGGTCGCCCACGCGGTGGGCTCGGCCGCCCGTCGCGGTGGTGGTCGCGGTGATGTCGGCCAGCAGCAGGTCGCGGACGTGGACGAAGCCGACGACGTCGTCGGCGGTCTCCCGTCGCACCGGGTAGCGCGAGTGCGGTTTGCCGCGGATCTCGCTGATCGCCTCTTCCAGCGGCAGCGCCTCGTCGAGGAAGTCCACTTCCGTGCGCGGCACCATGACCTCGCCGAGGACCAGGCCGCTGGCGTGGAACGTGTCGGTGAGCAGATGCCGTTCCTCCACGCTGAGCTGTTCGTTGGTGCGCACCATGTCGCGCAGCTCCTCCTCGGAGACCGTCTGCGTCGCCGCCTTCGGGTCGAGCCCCAGCAGGCGCACCACGGCGTTCGTGGACACCGACAGCAGCCAGATCAGCGGGCGGGCCAGGGTGGCCATGCGGTCCAGCACGTCGGCCGCGGCCAGGGCGGTGGCTTCCGTGCGGTGCAGCGCCAGCCGCTTGGGAACGAGTTCGCCGAACACCAGCGACAGGTAGGACACGAACAGCGTCACCACGACCAGTGCCACGGATGCGGCCAGACCTGCCGGAAGTCCCCAGTCGCTCAGCGAGGGCTCCAGGCGCACGGCGATGGTCGCGCCGCCGTAGCTGGAGGCGAAGAACCCGGCGAAGGTGACGCCGATCTGCACCGCCGAGAGGAACCGGTTCGAATCGGCCCGCAGTCTCGCCACGCGGGCACCGCGTTTGCTGCGCTGCTCCAGCTGGTGCAGCTGGCTGTCGCGCAACGAGACCAGCGCGATCTCCGCCGCGGCGAAGTAGCCGCCGATCAGGACGAACACCAGCACGAGTAGCAGGTTCCACACGACACCGCTCATCGGCCGAGTCTCGCATCGCGCGGAGATCCACACCGAGCGTTCGACCCCGTGCGCAGGTGCGCTCCGGCAGCTCACTTCTCGCCAGACCGGAAGTGGGCGGCGGGCGACGCGCGCGAGATGCGCCCACTCGTCCGCGCGATCCAGCTGGGTGGCAACCGGGGGCACCGCTGCTGACCGCTGCACGTGCAGTCCGCGAGGCGCGGCACGGCGCTGCCGACCGGTACCGCGCAGCCGCGCCGGAGCAGCTGGTGATCAGCCGCCGGAGCCCGCGCCGAAGGTGAACCGGTGCAGGCGCATGGCGTCGCGGAAGGTGGGCACCGCGGTGTAGGCGCGGAAGATCGCCCGCAACAGCGGGTCGTGCACGGACCCGGTGGCCAGCGCGGCCGCGCTGCGGTCGTCGCAGCGCCGCAGTTCGGGACGGCGGGCGGCGAACTCCTGTTGCCGGTACGTCCAGTGGAACCGGATGTCCTGAGGCAGGACGCGACTGGTGAGCTCGGCGGCGCGTGCGGTCCACGGCGCCACGGTGTCGAAGGCGATCCGTCCGGAGGTCAGCGTGCTCACCGCCTGCTCCAGCAGCGCGTGCACCTGCTGCGGGTGCAGGTACATGAGCACGCCCTCGGCGAGCACCAGCGTCGGGCGATCGCGCGCCACCCGGTCCCACCAGCAGGGATCGGTGACCGAGGAGGGGATCTCCTCCACGGAGGAAGGCAGGTCGTACAGGCGTCGGCGCAGCTCGATCACGTCCGGGTAGTCGACGTCGACCCAGCGTGCCGAGTCCGGCCGCGCCACGCGCAGCGGTCGGCTGTCCAGGCCGCATCCGAGGTGCAGCACCTGGCCGTGCGGATGTTCGGCGAGGAACTGCTCGGTCCAGGCATCGAGGCACCGCGCTCGGGCGCAGATCACCGGCGCGTCGCCGGCGGCGACCAGGCGCAGGCGGGCGGAGTCGTAGTCGATGCGTTCCAGCACGTCGGCGGCGTAGCGGTCACCGAGGATCGGGTGCGGTGACCGCGCGTCCCGCGCCCGCATGTACAGCATCACCAGCAACGTCGCCGCAGCGCCGCGCAGGTCGACCCGCTCGGTGGTCATCTCACCGCCTCCTCGCCGCCCGTCTCGCTGCCGGTCTCCGGCCGGCCGTGCTCTTCCAGGAACCGCCCGATGCGGCGCAGTCTGGCAGATGCAGTTCCGCAGCTAATCCGATGGTGTGGTGATCATTTGTCCTCCAGACGCGTGGGGACAACTCGCAATTTTCATGAAAATTGTGTTCTCTGGGATGGTTCCAGAAAGCTGCTCGCTCGGGGGTGCGGTCGCGGACGGGGCCGCGGAGGTGGAAGGGGTCAGCCCGCCGGGTCGGGTGGGGGCTCGGCGAAACGCCAGTACTGCTCGCGGTCGCGGTCGCGCACGACCACGTCGAGCTCGCGCAGGCGCAGGCGCAGCGCCTCCGGATCGGCGTGGTTGTTCGGCCGCAACGCCCGCTGCCGCTCGGCGAGCAGCGCGTTCGCGCGCAGTGGCAACTCCGGGTCGTCCTCGTCCCACCGCCGGTACCGACCGGCGTGCGGATCCTCGGCGGACCACCGGTAGCCGTGCTCCTGGAACGCCAGCCGCAACTGCCGCGCGTCGAGATTCGCCGCGTACCGCGCCAGCTCCGCGCCGCGCGGGGTGAGCAGCACCAGTTGCCGCCCGTCCAGGAACGCGATGCCGATCGCGTCCGCCTCGAACCGCCGGGTGCGCGTGCCCTGGTGCACCTCCACGGCCTCGCGGGAGACGGTCAGGCTCAGCCGTTCCCGCGCCCACAGCCCGGGAAAGCCCGCACCGATCGCCGCCCCCACCGCGGCGGCGACGGTGCTCGCCCACGGCTCGTCGAAGTACACCGCCAGCTCGAACACGCCCTGGAACGGGAACCACTCCAGTGTGCTGATCCACTCGGCCGCCAGGCGGACGAGCAGGGCGATCACCGCGCCGACCACCGGCATCAGCACCCACGCGCCGCGGCGGACCCAGGCGGAAGCCCGTACGGTGCGTCCGACCGCGGCCTGCCCGCCGGCGGCTGCCGGCTCGGCAGCAGGGGTTCCGGAGGTGGAGGATTCGGTGCTCATGGCGCCAGTATGGCCGCCCGGTCCGACCGGTCGTGCACCCCTCGCGCCGAGCAGCACTGTGACCTGCGTCTCCGCGGAGCCGCGAACGAGGCCCGTGCGGCCGGATGCTGGTGTGGCGTGCGCCGGGAGCGTGCCCGGCGCTGCTCACCGGCGACTACCCTGAACAGGGACGGTCCCGGTTCTGGAAGGATGCCCATGCTTAGCCGTTCCGACCTGCGCGGTCGTGCCCCGTCCACCGTCGAGCTGCGCGCGAGCCTGCCGCGCGCCGAGATGGACGTCGAACACGTGGGGCACGAGGTCGAGCCCGTGCTGGAGGCGGTCCGGCAGCGCGGATCCGAGGCCGCGTTGGAGCTGACCGAGCGCTTCGACGGAGTGCGTCCCGAGTCGGTCCGCGTGTCCGCGGCGGCGATGCGCCGCTCCCTCGACGAACTGGACCCGGCCGTGCGCAAGGCGCTGGAGGAGTCCATCGCCCGTGCCCGCGCGGTGCACCGCGACCAGCGCCGCAGCGACGTGCGCACGCAGGTCGTGCCCGGTGGCACGGTGACCGAGCGCTGGGTGCCGGTCAGCCGCGTGGGGCTGTACGCGCCGGGCGGCCTGGCCGCCTACCCGTCCAGCGTGGTGATGAACGTCGTGCCCGCGCAGGAAGCCGGGGTCGAGTCGCTGGTGGTGTGCAGCCCGCCGCAGGACGCCTTCGGCGGGCTGCCGCACCCGACGGTGCTCGCCGCGGCGCAGCTGCTCGGCGTCGAGGAGGTGTGGGGCATCGGCGGAGCGCAGGCGGTCGCCCTGCTCGCCTACGGCGCCCACGACACCGACGGCGCGGAACTCACCCCGGCCGACATGGTCACCGGCCCCGGCAACGTGTTCGTCACCGCCGCCAAGCGCCGGCTGCGCAGCGTCATCGGCATCGATTCGGAAGCCGGTCCGACCGAGATCGCGATCCTCGCCGACGACGGCGCCGACCCCGTGCACGTCGCCGCGGACCTGATCAGCCAGGCCGAGCACGACACGCTCGCCGCGAGCGTGCTGGTGACCACGTCCGAACGGCTCGCCGACGCGGTCGACGCGGAACTGCGGCGCCAGGCGGCGCGCACCCGCCACGAGGAGCGGATCCGCACCGCGCTGGCCGGGCAGCAGTCCGGGTGCGTGCTCGTGTCGAGCGTCGAGGACGGGCTGCGCGTGGTGGACGCCTACGCCGCCGAACACCTGGAGGTCCAGACGGCCGACGCGGACGACGTGGCCGCGCGGGTGCGCAACGCGGGGGCGATCTTCGTCGGTCCGCACGCCCCCGTGTCGCTGGGCGACTACTGCGCCGGGTCGAACCACGTGCTGCCCACGGGCGGTTGTGCCCGCCACTCGTCCGGGCTGGGCGTGCAGAGCTTCCTGCGCGGCATCCACGTGGTCTCCTACTCGGAGCAGGCCCTGCGCGACAGCGCCGACCACGTGGTCGCGCTGTCCGCGGCCGAGGACCTGCCCGCGCACGGGCAGGCCGTCGCGCTGCGCTTCCCGGCGGAGTACCGGGCACTGGCCGCCGAACTCGATCCCGCCCTGGAAAGCCGCGGCGAGCAGTGACGCGCCGCGGGTGAGCACCAGTCGGCCCCGCGCCCGCACGGGCGCCGGGGCTCGCCGAACAACCCGAGGATTGAACCGATGAACGACCTGCCTGGCACGGGCCTGCCGGGAAGCGGCACCGCGCTGTCCGACCTGCCGCTGCGGGAGGACCTGCGCGGCAGCAGCCCCTACGGCGCGCCGCAGCTGGAGACGACGGTGCGGCTGAACACGAACGAGAACCCGTTCCCGCCGCCGGCGGCGCTCGTCGACGACGTGGCCGAGTCGGTGCGCGAGGCGGCGACCGCGTTGCACCGCTACCCGGACCGCGATGCGGTCGCGCTGCGCGCCGACCTGGCGGCCTACCTCACGCGGGCCACCGGGGTGTCCCTGGGCACGGAGAACCTGTGGGCGGCCAACGGGTCGAACGAGGTGCTCCAGCAGCTGCTGCAGGCCTTCGGCGGTCCCGGGCGCACCGCGCTCGGCTTCGAACCGTCCTACTCGATGCACCCGATCCTGGCCTCGGGCACGCGCACCGAATGGCTGTCCGCGCCGCGCCGCGCGGACTTCGGCCTCGACGGGGAGCGGGCCGCCGCGCTGGTGGCGGAGAAGCGGCCGGACGTCGTGTTCGTGACCAGCCCGAACAACCCCACCGGTCAGTCGTTGGAGGTGGCGGAGCTGCGGCGGATCCTGCGGGCAGCTCCGGGCCTGGTCATCATCGACGAGGCCTACGCCGAGTTCTCCGCGGAGCCCAGCGCGCTGACCCTGCTCGCCGAGTTCCCCGCCCAGCTGGTGGTCAGCCGCACCATGAGCAAGGCGTTCGCCTTCGCCGGCGGGCGGCTCGGCTACCTGGCCGCGGCGCCGGCGGTGATCGAGGCGCTGCTGCTGGTGCGGTTGCCGTACCACCTGTCGGCGCCCACCCAGGCCGCTGCGCGTGCCGCGCTGCGGCACGCCGAGGCCACGCTCGGCTCGGTGCAGCGGCTCGCCGACGAGCGCGACCGGGTCGCTGCTGCGCTGCGCGAGATGGGATTCGACGTGGTGCCCAGCGACGCCAACTTCATCCTGTTCGGACGGTTCACCGAACAGCACCGGGCCTGGCAGCGGTATCTCGAGTCCGATGTGCTCATCCGCGACATGGGAATCGCGCACTACCTGCGCACGACCGTCGGCACGCCGGAGGAGAACGACGCGTTCCTGGCGGCGAGCAAGGGCGTGCTCGACGAACTGGAACGAGGTGCACAGTGACGACTTTCGCTTCCGGAACCCGCGTCGGACGGGTGGAACGCACCACCAAGGAGTCCTCGGTCCAGGTCGAAGTGGACCTGGACGGAACGGGGAAGGCCGATGTGGACACCACGGTGCCGTTCTACGACCACATGCTCGGTTCGCTGGGCACGCACGCGGCGTTCGACCTGACGGTGCGCGCCGGCGGGGACACGCACATCGACGCGCACCACACCGTCGAGGACACCGCCATCGTGCTGGGGCAGGCGCTGCGCCAGGCCCTGGGCGAGAAGAGGGGGATCCGGCGGTTCGGCGACGCGTGGATCCCGATGGACGAGACCCTGGCGCACGCGGCCGTCGACGTCTCCGGCCGGTCGTACTGCGTGCTGGACGGGGAGCCGGAGAAGTACGACGCGTTCACCATCGGCGGCAACTACCCGTTCGTGCTCAACCGGCACGTGTTCGAGTCGATCGCCTTCCACGCGCAGATCAACCTGCACGCGCGGGTGATCCACGGGCGGGATCCGCACCACATCACCGAAGCGCAGTACAAGGCGATCGCTCGTGCGCTGCGCGCGGCCGTGGAACCGGATCCGCGGTTCGCCGACGCGGTCCCCTCCACCAAGGGAAGCCTGTAGGGCTCATGCGAGATTTTCTGCCGATCCTGCTGCTGGGGCTGGCGGGCTTCCTGGGCGGTGGTGCCTACACCACGTGGAAAACCGCGCGGGGCATGGCGATCGTGCTCACCGCGGCTGCGGTGATGGCGGCGGTCGCGGGAATCGGCTGGCTCTTCGGGTAGCGGACATTTCTCGGGCGGGTTCAGGGGGTGGGTGCAAGGGTGGGGTGGAGTGTTTCGGCGGGGGTGGCCCAGTTGAGGGTCCAGCGGGGGCGGGCGTTGAGTTTGTTGGCGATGGTGTCGAGGTCGGCTTGGCTGTGTTGGGCCAGGTCGGTGCCTTTGGGCAGGAAGTCTCGGAGCAGTCGGTTGGTGTTTTCGTTGCTGCCGCGGAGCCAGGGGGTGCCGGGTGGGCAGAAGTAGACGGGCAGGCCGGTGGCGACGGAGAAGTGGGCGTGGTTGGCCATTTCCTTGCCCTGGTCCCAGGTGAGGCTGCGGCGCAGCTGGGTGGGCAGGCGGGTGATGATGCTGGCCAGCGCCTCAGCGACGGCGTCGGCGGTTTTGCCGTGGGGCAGGGCGGTGAGCATCACGAAGCGGGAGTGCCGCTCGACCAGGGTGGCGATTGCTGAGCCACCGCGGCCGAGGATCAAATCGCCTTCCCAGTGGCCGGGCACGGCGCGGTCCTCGGCGTCGGCCGGCCGGGCCGACAGCGGCACCGCGTCCGGCAGCCGGCCCCGCGTTTCGCTGACACGGGTCTGCGGCCGGCGGCGGGAGTGGCGCCGCCGCAGGTAGCGGGTCAGTTCGCGGCGGAACTCGCCGCGGGACTGCACATACAGGCTGCGGTAGATCGTCTCGTGCGAGGTGCGCATGTCCTCATCATGCGGAAACTCCTGCGGCAGCCGGGCCGCGATCTGCCGCGGCGACCACCGGTCGTAGACCAACCGGTCGGCGATCCAGGCGGCCAACTGCGGCCGCTCGGCCAGGGCCGAGCGTTTCGGCCGCCGCGCCCGATCGGCGGCGGCCTGCTCGGCCTGGGCCGGCCGGTAGTGCTCCCGACCGCCGTTGCGGCCCACCTCGCGCGAGACCGTCGACACGGACCGGCGCAGTCCGGCCGCGATCGCGGTAAACGTCTGCTGAGCGGCCAGACCAGCGAAAATATCCTCCCGCTCGGACAGCGTCAACGCCTGCGGATGCCGCCGCCGCGGCGCAGGCGCCATCCCGCCATGCGCATTGAGGACACCCTCCACCGCCGTAGACGACACCGCAACCAGCCGAGCAATCGCGGCCACGGTCGCTCCCTGACGATGCCACCACCACACCCGCTGCTGCTGCAACGACGACACACTCGTAGGCATACCGCCAGTCTTGCACCCACCCCTTGAGCACCCACGAGAAAAGTCGCCGACATTTCTCGAGAAATGTCCGCCTCCCTTCCGGGGAACTAGCGAACGGCGCGGGCGGGGTCGGTGGAGCTCGCCTCCTGTCCGTCGTCATTGGCGTCCCTGCTGCTCGGGGGCGGGCCGGGAGTGGCCGCAGAGGAAGCAGCTGTGTTCTTCGCCGAGCCCCCGGGGCCCGCCGAGCCGTCGGGGGCCGCCGAGTCCGCGGCGCCCGCCGAGCCGTCGGGGTCCGCCGAGTCCGCGGAGTCCTGCATGGTGGCCTCGTCGAACGGTTCCGCGCCGGCGAACACCGCGTTCATGCGGTCGCGGTCGATCTCCTTGGTCCACGCGCCGACGAGGACGGTGGCCACGGCGTTGCCGGTGAAGTTCGTCAGCGCGCGGGCTTCGGACATGAACCTGTCGATGCCGACGATCATGCCGACGCCGTCGACGAGTTCCGGGCGGTGCGACTGCAGGCCGCCGGCCAGGGTGGCCAGGCCCGCGCCGCTGACGCCGGCGGCGCCCTTCGACGCGATGATCATGAACAGCAGCAGCGAGACCTGCTCGCCGACCGACAGCGGATCACCCATCGCCGAGGCGACGAACAGCGAGGCCATGGTCAGGTAGATCGCCGTGCCGTCCAGGTTGAACGAGTAGCCGGTCGGCACGGTGATGCCCACGACCGGTTTGCTCACCCCGAGGTGCTCCATCTTGGCGATCAGGCGCGGCAGCGCGGCCTCCGAGGAGGAGGTGGCCACGATGAGCAGGTACTCGCGGGCGAGGTACTTCAGCAGCGTGAAGATGTTCACCCGGGCGACCAGCCACAGGATCGGTCCCAGCACGACGAACACGAACAGCACGCAGGTGACGTAGAAGCCGAGCATGATCACCGCGAGGCCCTGCAGCGCGTCCACACCGGTCGCGCCGACCACGGCGGCGATGGCGCCGAACGCGCCGACCGGAGCGATCCACATGACCATCGACAGGATCTTGAACACGAGCTTCTGCAGGTGTTCGATCCCGCGCAGGATCGGTTTGCCCGAGTCGCCGAGGGCCTGCAGCGCGAAGCCGGTCAGCAGCGCGACGAGCAGGGTCTGCAGCACTTCGCCGTCGGTCAGCGCCGACACCAGCGAGGTCGGGATGATGCCGAGCAGGAACTCCGCGGTGGACTCGCCGCCCCCGTCGAGCTGCTGCGCACCCTGGCCGGCCATCTCCTGGGTCATCTGCATCCCCTCTCCGGGGTGCAGCACGTTGCCCACGAGCAGGCCGATGATCAGCGCCACGATCGACATGACCATGAAGTAGGCGAGCGCGAGCCCGCCGACCTTGCCGACCTTCGCCGCTTGCCGGATGCTGCCGACGCCGAGCACGATCGTGCAGAAGATGACCGGTGAGATCATCATCTTGATCAACTCGACGAAGGCGCTGCCCAGCGGTTTCAGCGCCGTTGCCGCGTCCGGGGCCGCGAACCCCAGCGCGATCCCGCCGAGCACCGCGGCGATCACCGCGATGTAGAGGTAATGCGTCCGGTCCCGGCGCCGCGCGGGCGCCGCTGCACGCGCAGTCATGCACACTCCTTTGCCGCCGAAGGGGCTCGTGACCCGCGCGTTCACGGACCGTGTCGCGGGTCACGCCACAAACCGGAGGAAACTATCGGAGCCGGTTGTCCCCGTCGTCACGGTTGTGTTCATTGAGTTCACGTTCGAGTCATCGAGCCGACACCGCGCGCTCACCGGGCGGGTGGTCTCGTCCGGCGCGGCTGCGGCGGTGGAGCCTGGCGCGCCGCCTGTTCGTGCTGCAGGTGGTGGTCGTCGCCGTCGTCGTGCTGGCCGGTGCCGGTCTGGCCTGGTACGACGCGTCCCGGCGCACCCATCGCGAGGCCACCGAAGAGGTCGCTGCGGTGGCGCGCACGCTGGCGTCCCTGCCCGAGGTGCGACGCGCCGTGCGCGGGCCGGAGCCGAGCCGGGCGTTGCAGCCGCTCGCGGAACAGGCGCGCGCCGAGACCGAAGTCGCCTTCATCACGATCATGTCGCCGGCGGGCGTGCGCTACACCCATCCCGACCCGCGGCGCATCGGCGAGCACTTCGTCGGGCACATCCCCCGGGGTGGCGGGCAGCTCACCGAGACCTACACCGGAACGCTCGGACCGTCGGTGCGGGCGGTGGTGCCGGTCAACGACGACGCGGGCGGGCTGCACGGGTTCGTCTCCGCGGGGATCAAGCTGCAAGTGCTGGGCAGCGAGCTGCGCACGCAGCTGCTCGCCCTCGGTGGCGTGGCGGTCGGTGCGCTGGCCGTCGGCGGTGCGCTCACCGCGCTGGTCAGCGCCCGGCTGCGCCGCCACACCCACGGGCTCACCCCGGAGGAGCTCGCGCGGCGCTCCGACTTCCACGAGGCGACGCTGCACGCGGTGCGGGAGGGGTTGCTGCTGATCTCCCCGCGCGGTCGGGTGGGCCTGTGCAACGACGGCGCCGCCGAACTGCTCTCCCGGCCCGTCGAACAGCTGGAGGGCGCGCGGGTGGTCGAGCTCGGCCTGCCCGCGCAGCTGACGGACGCGCTCGCCGGCCACGAGTCGGTGCGCGACGAGGTGCACGTGACCGACGACCGGGTGGTGGTAGTCAACGTGTCCCCGGTGCGCAGTTCCGGGATGCAGGAGGGGACCGTGGTGACCCTGCGCGACCACACCGAGCTGCAGGCGCTGAGCGGCGAGCTGGATTCGGTGCGGGGGTTCGCCGAGGCCCTGCGCTCGCAGGCGCACGAATCCGCCAACCGGCTGCACGCGGTGGTTTCGCTGGTCGAGCTCGGCCGCACCGAACGGGCCGTCGAGTTCGCCACGGCGGAGCTCGCCGCGGCGCAGGAACTCACCGACCGCGTCGTCGGGGCGGTGACCGAACCGGTGTTGGCGGCGCTGCTGCTGGGCAAGAGCGCCGATGCCGCCGCTCGGGGAGTGGAGCTCGTGCTCGCCGAGGAGATCGAGGTCGACGATGCCATCATCGAGCACGTCCGACCGGGCGACCTGGTCACGATCGTCGGCAATCTCGTCGACAACGCGGTGGAAGCGGTGCAGGACCGGTCGAATCCGCAGGTGACCGTGGACGCGCGGTCCGAACCCGACGGGGTGTGGTTCGAGGTCGCCGACAACGGTCCCGGCGTCGACGCGGAGTCCGTGCGCAGCCTGTTCCGGCGCGGCTGGTCGACGCGCGGCGGGTCCGACCGCGGCCTCGGGCTGGCCTTGGTGGGGCAGGCCGTGCGCCGTCACGGCGGGAGCGTTGACGTGCAGTACGACGAGGGGGCGGTGTTCACCGCGTGGTTGCCGGCCGCGGGCAGCGCCGGTGCGCAGCACGGGGCGGAGGCGCAGGACCCCGACGCGGAGCAGGACCCCGACGCGGAGCAGGACCCCGACGCGGGGCGCGGGAGCGACCGGACGGAGGGACAGGCTTGATCTCGGTGCTGGTGGTGGAGGACGACCCCGTCGCGGGACAGGCGCACGACAGCTACGTGCGCCGCATCGACGGGTTCACCGTCGTGGGCAGGGCCGCCACCGGGCAGGAGGCCCTGCGGTTCGTCGAGCACCATCCGGTCGACCTCGTCCTGCTGGACGTCCGGTTGCCGGACATGGACGGGCTGCGGGTGGCGCGGGCGCTGCGCACCACCGGCAGCGGCACCGACGTGATCGCGGTCACCTCGGCCCGCGACCTGAAGGTGGTGCGCGCGGCGGTCTCCAGCGGCGTGGTGCAGTACCTGCTCAAACCGTTCACGTTCGCCGCCATGCGGGACAAGCTGGAGCGCTACGCCCGGTTCCGCGCCACGCTCGGCGACGACCGGGACGTCAGTGGGCAGGCCGAGATCGACCGCGCTTTCGCCGCCCTGCGGGAGGAGAGTCCGACCGCTCTGCCCAAGGGCATGGCCGAGGAGACGCTGGACGCGGTGATCGCCGTGGTGCGCGCCCACCCGGAGGGGGTCTCGGCCGGGGAGGTCGGAAGGGAGACCGGAGCCTCGCGCGTGACCGCCCGCCGGTATCTCGAGTACCTCGCGCAGCAGGCGGTGGTGGTGCGTGCGCCGCACTACGGTGGCGTGGGCAGGCCGGCCGTGACCTACCAGTGGGCCGACGCGGAGTGACTACCCAGTAAGGAGTTTTTCAAATTGGTTTGCGTAGCGAGGTCGGTGGCGGAACCTCAGCGCTTCCCTGGACTGCGGGTGCCCCTCCTCATGTAGCCACCTACACAGCGTCGGGACCGTCCTCGCCAGGAAAACGCTGAGAACCCGCAGGCACTGTCGTTGCTCAGACGAGTCAGAGCAAGCGGCTGCACCGCTGATGAAACAGGCCGCAGCAGGGACTTTGTCGGGTCATTCCGCGTGCGGGGCGGGGCGCTCGCCGGTGCGGCCGCGGCGGTCGGCGCGGGGTTGCAGCACCGGTGAACCCGGCCCCTGGGCGGCGAGCGCGTCGTCCGGGTTGTGCAGCGAGCAGGCGCGCAGCGACAGGCAGCCGCAGCCGATGCAGCCGGTGAGCCGGTCGCGCAGGCGCTGCAACCCGTCGATGCGCGCGTCGAGCTCGTCGCGCCAGCGCCGCGACAGGCGCGCCCAGTCGGCCTTCGTGGGTGCGTGCTCGTGCGGCAGGGTGTCCAGCGCTTCGGCGACCTGCTCGAGGCTGAGCCCCACGCGCTGGGCGGCGCGGATGAACGCCAGCCGGCGCAGCACGGCGCGTTCGTAGCGGCGCTGGTTGCCGCTGGTGCGACTGGCGGTGATCAGGCCGCGGTCCTCGTAGAAGCGCAGCGCCGTCTGCGGGACCCCGCTGCGCCGCGCGACCTCGCCGATCGTCAGCTGCTCCGCTCGCTTGGTCATGCCCGCAGCCTACGCGGACTTCGACCATACTTCAGAGATGCACGGGGTGGACGGCCTGCGCGCCGGGAACGGCGGGTACTCTGAGGTCCGTGACACGAGTGGTCGTACTGGATTACGGGTCGGGCAACCTGCGCTCCGCCGAGCGCGCGCTGGAGCGCGCCGGTGCCGAGGTCGAGGTCAGCTCCGACCACTGTGCTGCCGTGGAGGCCGACGGGCTCGTCGTTCCCGGGGTGGGTGCGTTCGCGGCGTGCATGCGCGGCCTGCTCGCCGTGGGCGGCGACAAGATGATCGACCAGCGGCTCTCCGGCGGGCGACCGGTGCTGGGGATCTGCGTCGGTATGCAGGTGCTGTTCGAGCGCGGCGTCGAGCACGGCATAACCGCCGACGGGTGCGGCCAATGGCCCGGTACGGTGCAGCGACTGCACTCCGAGGTGCTCCCGCACATGGGGTGGAACACGGTGCAGTTCCCCGCCGGCAGCACCCTGTTCGCCGGTCTCGACGAGGGGACGCGGTTCTACTTCGTGCACTCCTACGGTGTGCTGGACTGGAACTCCGCGGACTCCGGATTCTCGCCGGCGCGGGTGAGCTGGGGCGAGCACGGTGGTGCCTTCGCGGCGGCGGTGGAGCAGGGACCGCTGGCGGCCACCCAGTTCCACCCGGAGAAGTCCGGTGAAGCCGGAGGCCAACTGCTGCGGAATTGGGTGGCGGCGCTGTGACACGACGCTACGGACTGATGGGCCAGGGCAAGGCGACTCGCATGATCGCGGTGCTGCTCGTGTTCGGGCTCGCCGCCGGCTTCGGCCTGCCCCACCTGTCCCAGGCGGGTGTGCCGATGTGGCTCGTGCTCGTGCTCGCGATGCTCCTCGTCGGCCTGCCGGTGTACGCGGTGGCGCGCGCCGAGCGCCGCTGACCGCTGCTGGCCGTCGCCGGTCGGCGTGCGGACCGCGCGTCGGGTGCGGCCGCGGGCGTCGTAGGCTGGTTCCGTGAGTTTCACGTTGCTTCCCGCAGTCGATGTGGCCGATGGCCGGGCAGTGCGCCTGGTGCGTGGCGAGGCCGGAACCGAAACCTCCTACGGCGACCCGTTCGAGGCCGCGCTGACGTGGCAGCGGTCCGGTGCCGAGTGGATCCACCTGGTGGATCTGGACGCGGCGTTCGGCCGCGGGAGCAACCGCGAGCTGCTCGCCGACGTGGTGCGCCGGTTGGACACGCGGGTGGAGCTGTCCGGCGGCATCCGCGACGACGATTCGCTGCGCGCCGCGCTGGAGACCGGCTGCGCGCGGGTGAACCTGGGCACGGCGGCGCTGGAGGACCCCGCGTGGGCCGACCGCGTCGTCGCCGAGCACGGCGAGCGGATCGCCGTCGGGCTCGACGTCCGCATCACCGAGCAGGGCCACCGGCTGGCCGCGCGCGGCTGGACCTCCGAGGGCGGCGACCTGTGGGAGGTGCTCGCCCGCTTGGACGCCGCCGGGTGCCGGCGCTACGTCGTCACCGACGTCAGCAAGGACGGCACGCTCGGCGGTCCGAACACGGAGCTGCTGCGCGCGGTGTGCCGCAGCACCGATGCGGCCGTGGTGGCCTCCGGCGGGGTGTCCAGTGTGGACGACCTGCGTGCGCTGGCGCAGCTGTCCGGCGAGGGGCTCGAGGGCTCGATCGTCGGCAAGGCGCTCTACGCCGGCAATTTCACGCTGCAGGAGGCCTTCGCCGCCGTCTCCGGCTCGTAGCAGGACGCTGGCGAGTCGTTCCGCGCACGCCCCTGGGTGCGCACGAGTTCGGCAGTTTCAGTCGCCGCACCTTGTTCGGCGGCGGTGAACGCGGATCGCGAGCACGTGGGGAGGCGGCAGCTGGCCGCGCGGATTCATCGTTCTCCCGAGAAGGTGAGGGCGCCGTCTGGTTGGTGGGGGTGCTGAGCCCTCGCGGATGCGGCCGAAGGGCCCGACGGGAAGTCGGGTCAGGCGCTGGCGACGGCCGAGGTGGTCTCGGTGGTGCAGCACTCCGAGTCGCAGCACTCGGCCGGTTCGGTGGTCGGGGTGTCCTGGCCGAACTCGGCTGAGTCGGTCTTGACGACGTAGATCTCCCAGGGCTCGCGACCAGGCCCGTGCGCCCAGACCTTGTCCTGGGTGGCGTAGCAACAGGTCGTGTCGTCTTCGACCTGGGTGAACAGCCCCAGCTCGGACAACCGCTGGGTGGCGTCGTGGACGGTGTCGCTGTCGGCGACCTCGACGCCGAGGTGGTCCATCACGGTGGCCTGACCGGGCTCGCCTGCCAGGAGCACGAGCTTCAGCGGTGGCTCGGCCACGGCGAAGTTGGCGTAGCCGGGCCGCAGCTTGGCCGGCTCGGCGCCGAACAGCTTGCTGTAGAAGTCGATCGAGCTCTGCAGGTCACCGACCCGCAGGGCCAGCTGGATCCGGGACATGACCACTCCCTGATTAGATTCTTGTCGAACCAACAGTCGTAGTTTGCTCCTTGGGTTGATGCCTGTCAATATAGAGACATGTCGAAACAGTCGCAGGATGCGCAGCGGTGGTGCTGCTCGCCGACGACCGGCGACCCCCTGTCGGCCGAGCAAGCCGCCGATCTGTCGGCGGTGTTCAAGGCGCTGGGCGATCCCGTGCGCCTGCGGCTGTTGTCGCTGATCGCCGCCCACGCCGGTGGTGAGGCGTGCGTGTGCGATCTGACCGGGGCGTTCGAGCTGTCCGGGCCGACGATCTCGCACCACCTCAAGGTGCTGCGCGAAGCCGGTGTCATCACCGGCCGGCGGCGCGGCACGTGGATCTACTACCGAGTGCTGCCGGAGGCGCTGCAGCAGCTCTCCGCCGTGCTGGGCCCGGCTCCTGCCGCCGCATCCGCCTGAGCTGCACGCGCCCGACGAAACCCAGGTGAGCGGGACGTTCCCGCATCACCCAGCGAAACGCGAACTCGAGCGAGAGGTGCCGAGGTGACCCGGACGGTGGCAGAACCACCCGCGTCCACGGTGGTGGGCCGCATGTCGATCCTGGAGCGGTTCCTGCCGATCTGGATCGGGGCGGCCATGGTGCTCGGTCTGCTGGCCGGCCGGTTCCTCCCCGGGCTGGACGCGGCGTTGAACTCGCTGCACGTGGTCTCCGGAGTCTCGTTGCCGATCTTCATCGGGCTGCTGGTGATGATGTATCCGGTGCTGGCCAAGGTCCGCTACGACCGCCTGGACACCGTGACCTCCGACAAGCGGCTGCTGGTCAGCTCGCTGGTCATCAACTGGCTGGTCGGCCCGGCGGTGATGTTCGCCCTGGCCTGGACCTTCCTGCCCGAGCTGCCCGAGTACCGCACCGGCCTGATCGTCGTCGGGTTGGCCCGCTGCATCGCCATGGTCATCATCTGGAACGACCTCGCCTGCGGCGACCGCGAGGCCGCCGCCGTGCTCGTGGCGCTGAACTCCGTGTTCCAGGTCCTGGCCTTCGCCGGGCTCGGCTGGTTCTACCTCAACGTACTGCCCGGCTGGCTCGGACTGTCCCAGGTCGGACTCGACGTCTCCGCCTGGCAGATCGCCCAATCCGTGCTGATCTTCCTCGGCATCCCCTTGATCGCCGGCTACCTCTCGCGCCGGTTCGGGGAACGCGCCAAGGGCCGCGCCTGGTACGAGACGCGGTTCCTGCCCACCATCGGTCCGATCGCGCCGTGCGGACTGCTGTTCACCATCGTCGTGCTGTTCGCCCTGCAAGGAGACGCGATCACCAGCCAGCCCCTCGACGTGGCCCGCATCGCGCTGCCGCTGCTGATCTACTTCGTGATCATGTGGGCGGGCACGTTCGCCCTCGGCAGGGGACTGCGGATGTCGTACGAGCGCTCGACGACGCTGGCGTTCACCGCCGCGGGCAACAACTTCGAACTCGCCATCGCCGTGGCCATCGCGACCTTCGGCGTGACCAGCGGCCAAGCCCTGGCCGGCGTCGTCGGCCCGCTGATCGAGGTCCCCGTCCTAGTCGGGCTCGTCTACGTCTCGCTGGCCGCCCGACGGTGGTTCACCACCCCCGCTGCGTCCTCCGCCTCTGCCGACGCACCGCAGCGGCAGTGATCCCCACGACCGCGCGGCCCGAGGAGCATTCCGCGCCTGCTGTCGCTGCGGGCGACTAGGACAGTGACGCAGCAGTGACGCAGCAAAGCGCTCGTAGGACTTCGTGAAGCGGCCCCCTTCGGCGCGTGCCGCCGCACCGCACGGTGCGGCGGGCTCGCCGGTGCGCGCGCTCGGCCCGGTACCCTGCGGGCATGACCGTTGCGGTGCGCGTGATCCCGTGTCTGGACGTCGACGCGGGACGAGTCGTCAAAGGTGTCAACTTCGCCGACCTGCGGGACGCGGGCGATCCGGTGGAGCTGGCGCACGTCTACAATGGAGAGAGCGCGGACGAACTGACCTTCTTGGACGTGACCGCCTCCTCCGCGGACCGCGAGACCACCTTCGAGGTGGTGCGCCGCACCGCCGAGCAGGTCTTCATCCCGCTCACCGTCGGCGGTGGCGTGCGCAGCACCGACGACGTGGACCGGCTGCTGCGCGCCGGGGCTGACAAGGTCAGCCTGAACACCGCCGCCCTGGCCCGCCCGGAGCTGCTGCGCGAGGCCTCGGAGCGCTTCGGCGCCCAGTGCGTCGTGCTGTCGGTGGACGCGCGCCGCACCGGTGACGACCGGACGGCCTCCGGTTTCGAGGTCACCACGCACGGCGGTCGCGAGGGCACGGGGACGTGCGCCGTCGAGTGGGCCCGCCGCGGGGAAGAGCTCGGCGTCGGCGAGATCCTGCTGAACTCGATGGACGCGGACGGGACCAAGGCCGGCTTCGACCTGGAGATGCTGCGCGCCGTGCGCGAGGTGGTCAGCGTGCCGCTGATCGCCAGCGGTGGCGCGGGCGCCGTGGAGCACTTCGCCCCCGCGGTTCGCGCGGGGGCCGACGCGGTGCTCGCCGCCAGCGTGTTCCACTTCGGACAGATGCGGATCGGCGAGGTCAAGGCGGCCATGGCGGCGGAAGGGATCACGGTGCGATGAGCGCACTCGATCCGGCGGTGGCCGACCGCCTCAAACGCGACGAGCAGGGGCTCGTGGCCGTGGTCGTGCAGCAGCGCGGCACCGGCGAGGTGCTCATGCTCGCGTGGATGGACGACGAGGCGTTGCACCGCACGATGACGACCCGGCGCGCCACCTACTACTCCCGCAGCCGCGGCAGCTACTGGGTCAAGGGCGAGACGTCCGGGCACACCCAGCACGTGCACGAGGTGCGGCTGGACTGCGACGGGGACGCGGTGCTGCTCCTCGTCGACCAGGTCGACGGTGCCTGCCACACCGGGGACCGGACCTGCTTCGACCGGGACGTGCTGCTCGAGCAGGAGCAGCAGTAGCGTCGCGCTCAGTCCGGCTCGTCCGCGATGACCTCGGCGGGCAGCTCGCCGGTGAGGTAGCGCTGCACGTTCGGGGCGATCGACGCCACCACCGCGTCGTGCTCGGCCGTGGCCAGCGGTTCCAGCCGGAGCACGTAGCGGGCCATGCCCAGGCCGATCATCTGCGTGGCGCACAGCGCCGCGCGGTGGTGCGGGCGGTCCGCCCCGAGCCACGTGGTGACCTGCTCGAACAACGCGGTCTGCAGGAACTCGCGCAGCATCGCCGCAGCCTGCTCGTGCCCGGCCAGGCTGCGGACCAGCGCCGCGAACGCGCCGCCGCCCACCTCGTCCCAGACGGTGAGGAACCGGCGCACGATGCGCTCGCCGAGCCGTTCGGGATCCCCCTGCAGCACGCGGGAGACCTGCTCGGCCGGGTTGATCGGCAGCGCCACCGCGGCGGTGAACAGCCCGTCCTTGCCGCCGAACCAGTGGTTGACCATGGCGGGGTCGACTCCGGCGCGTCCGGCGATCAGGCGCACCGTGGCGCGGTCGTAGCCGTGCTCGTGGAACACCGCGCGCGCCGCGTCCAGCAGCGCGGTGCGCGTGTCGCCCTCACCGCCGCGCCGCCCGCGGCGCGCTCCGCGGTCGGAGGAATCGGAATCGTGCACGGGTGCATCCTCGTCGGTGCGTGCGGGCGCGGCAAAGCCCTCCGCGCCGGTGGGTGCGGAAGACCGGTGGTGGGGAAACGGCCTGCGCGGCGGAGCCGCCACCGGGCGGGGACGGGGCGGCAGGCACAATGTTGCCATGGTCGGTGACGGCGAGATCGGCAGCGTCAGCCCGGGACGTGCGGAATTCCGCGAGCTGGCCACTGATCACCGGGTGATCCCGGTGGTGCGGCGGCTGCTGGCGGACGAGGAGACGCCGCTGAGCGTGTACCGCAAGCTGGCGGAGGACCGTCCGGGCACGTTCCTGTTCGAATCGGCGGAGAACGGGCGCTCCTGGTCGCGGTGGTCCTTCATCGGTGTCCGCAGCGCCGCCGCGCTGACCGTGCGCGACGGGCAGGCGCACTGGACGGGCACGCCGCCGGTGGGGCTGCCCGCCGACGGCGATCCGCTGGCGGCCCTGCGGGAGACGGACCGGCTGCTGCGCACCGAACCGCTGCCGGGGCTGCCTCCGCTGACGGGCGGGATGGTCGGCTACCTCGGCTACGACATCGTGCGCCGACTGGAGGACATCACCGCGGACACCACCGATGACCTGCACATCCCCGAGATGGGCATGCTGCTGGCCACGGACCTGGCGGCGCTGGACCACCACGAGGGCACGGTCACGCTCATCGCGAACGCCGTGAACTGGGACAACAGCCCGGAGCGGGTCGACGCCGCCTACGACGACTCGGTGCGCCGGCTCGACGAGATGACCGAGCGGTTGTGCACCGCCAGCGAACCGACCGTGGCGACCTTCTCCCGGCCCCGCCCCGGCTTCCGGCGGCGGCGCACCCAGGAGGAGCACTTCGCCGCGATCGAGCGGGCCAAGGAGGCCATCCGCGCGGGCGAGGCCTTCCAGGTGGTGGTCTCGCAGCGGTTCGAGATGGACACCGGGGCCGACGGGCTGGACATCTACCGCGTGCTGCGCACCACGAATCCCAGCCCGTACATGTACCTGCTGCGCATGAGCGACGAGACCGGGGCGCCGTTCGACATCGTCGGTTCCAGTCCCGAGTCGCTGGTCACCGTCCGGGACGGTCAGGCCACGACGCACCCGATCGCTGGCACGCGGTGGCGCGGTGCGGACGAGGAGGACGACCTGCGGCTGGAGAAGGAGCTCGCGAACGACGAGAAGGAGCGTGCCGAGCACCTCATGCTCGTCGACCTGGGGCGCAACGACCTCGGGCGGGTGTGCCGGGCGGGGTCGGTGCGCGTCACCGACTTCTTCCGGATCGAGCACTACAGCCACGTCATGCACCTGGTGTCCACCGTGACCGGGGAGCTGGCCGAGGGGTGCACGGCTTTCGACGCGGTGACCTCGTGCTTTCCGGCGGGGACGCTGTCGGGGGCGCCGAAGCCGCGCGCGCTGCAGCTGATCGAGGACCTCGAGCCGACGCGGCGCGGGTTGTACGGCGGGGTCGTGGGCTACCTCGACTTCGCGGGCAACGCCGACACGGCCATCGCCATCCGCACCGGGCTCGTGCGGGACGGCACGGCCCACGTGCAGGCGGGCGGTGGGATCGTCGCCGATTCGGACCCGGCGGCCGAGGACGACGAGTGCCTGAACAAGGCCCGGGCAGTGCTGAACGCGGTGGCCACCGCGGAGACGCTGCGGCTGCCCGCGGACCGGGAACCGCCCGCGGAGCAGGAACTGCCCGCTGATCATGGAATGCCCGCGGAGCAGGAACTGCAGGGAGGACGAGGTTGAGCACCGGTTCGGCGCCCCGGACACCGAGTCGCGGGCTGCTGGGCGCGGTCATCCTGCTCGCGCTCGCCGCGGCCGGGCTGCTCTGGGGTGCGAGTTCCATGACCTGGGTCGAGCAGGCGTACCGGGACACCTTCGGGCGGCAGGACGCGGTCACCGCCGACGGTGCGCGGCTGTTCCCGGAGCTGGTTCCGGTCGCGCTGGCCGCGCTGACGGCGATCGCGGCGGTGCTGGCGACGGCCCGGTGGCTGCGGCGCCTGGTGGGCGTGCTCGTCGCCCTGGCGGGCGTGCTGCTCGTGTGGCGGGTCGCCGGCCGCGTGCTCAGCGGAGCGCTCAGCGGCGATCGCGTCCCGCCGGGGACGACGCCGCTGGCCCGGCCCGAGGTGCACCTGGCCGGGTCCCTGCTCGCGCTGGGCGCGGGGGTGGTGCTGCTCGTCGCCGGTGCGCTCGTGGCCGGCTGGGCGCGCCGCCTGCCCGTGATGGGGGCGAAGTACTCGGCCCCCGGCGCGGCGAAGGAGCGGCCGAAGGACCCCGATCGGGTGTTGTGGGACGAGTTGGACGAAGGGCGCGATCCCACGGTTCGGGATGACGACAAGAATCACTGAATCGGTCAGGGGGCCCACAGCAGGACAGATCGGACGGTCTCCGGTGCTGCTCTCGCGCGGGCAGGCGCGGTGGGCGGCAGGGCTGCGGTGCGGGTGCGGCGCCCGCACGCGGAGGGCACTCGGCACGCGGGCAACCACCGCCGCGCGGGACCAAGGTCCCCGGTGTGCTGGGACGTTCGGACGACCCCTGGCACGGACCGGCGGCGCGTGAGGTTTAGCATCAGCGATGCGACGGCACGGCGGGAAGGGGAGTGTCGTGATCTGGCGCAACGAGTTCGTCAACGCACAACCGCGGGTTCTTCGGGAATCGGCCTGCGAGGTGTTCGCGTGAGCGTGTTGGAATCCATCATCGACGGCGTTCGCGAGGACTTGGCCGAGCGGGAGGCCGCGGTCTCCTTCGAGGAGATCAAGCGGCGGTCCGCGCTGGCTCAGCCACCGCGCGACGCGCTCGCCGCGCTCGGCGAACCCGGAGTGGGAGTCATCGCGGAGGTCAAGCGGCAGAGCCCCTCGGGGGGCGCACTGGCCGACATCGGCGAGCCCGCCGACCTCGCCGCGGACTACGCGGCCGCGGGGGCGCGCGTGATCAGCGTGCTCACCGAGCCCCGCAAGTTCGGGGGCTCGCTGGCGGATCTCGACACGGTCCGCAGCCGGGTGAACGTGCCGGTGCTGCGCAAGGACTTCGTCGTCACGCCGTACCAGGTGCACGAGGCGCGGGCGCACGGCGCGGACATGGTGCTGCTCATCGTCGCCGCGCTGGAGCAGAACGTCCTCGAGGCGCTGCTGGACCGGGTGGAGTCGCTCGGGATGACCGCCCTGGTCGAGGTGCACACTGCCGAGGAGGCGGACCGGGCGATGGAGGCCGGGGCGAAGATCCTCGGCATCAACGCCCGGAACCTGCACACGCTGGAGGTCGACCGGGACGTGTTCGGGCGCATCGCCCCCGGTCTGCCGCTGGGGCTGCTCAAGGTCGCCGAGTCCGGGGTGCGCGGGCCGAGCGACCTGATGGCCTACGCCGGTTCCGGTGCGGACGCGGTGCTGGTCGGTGAAGGCCTGGTGACCAGTGACAATCCCAAGACGGCAGTGACCCAGCTGGTCACGGCGGGATCGCACCCCGCCTGTCCGCGGTCGAGTCGCTGACCGGAAGCAGGAGGCAGCAGCGATGAGCGGCGCGAACCTCGGCCGTGCGCACCAACCGGGCAAGCCGGTCCCCGAGGGGCACGACCCCGACGCGGCCGGGCACTTCGGCGAGTACGGCGGCCGGTTCCTGCCGGAGGCGCTGGTCGCCGCGCAGGACGAGTTGGCCGAGGAGTACGCCAAGGCGCAGCGGGACCCGGAGTTCCTGGCCGAGCTCGACCGGCTGTTCCGCGACTACGCGGGGCGCCCCTCGCTGCTGACCGAGGCGAGCCGGTTCGCCGAGCACGCGGGTGCGCGGGTGCTGCTCAAGCGCGAGGACCTCAACCACACCGGTTCGCACAAGATCAACAACGTGCTCGGGCAAGCGCTGCTCGTCCGGCGGATGGGCAAGCGCCGCGTCATCGCCGAGACCGGCGCGGGCCAGCACGGCGTGGCCACGGCCACCGCTTGCGCCCTGCTCGGGCTGGACTGCGTGATCTACATGGGCGCGGTCGACACCCGGCGGCAGGCGTTGAACGTCGCCCGCATGCGGCTGCTCGGTGCGGAGGTCGTGCCCGTCGAGAACGGTTCGGCCACGCTCAAGGACGCGATCAACGAGGCGCTGCGCGACTGGGTCGCCAACGTCGACTCGACGCACTACCTGCTGGGCACCGTCGCCGGCGGACATCCGTTCCCGCTCATGGTGCGCAACTTCCACCGGGTCATCGGTGACGAGTCCCGCGCCCAGAGCCGCGAGCTGCTCGGCCGGCTGCCGGACGCCGTCACCGCCTGCGTCGGCGGCGGGTCGAACGCCATCGGCATCTTCCACGGCTTCCTCGACGACCCGGGCGTGCGCCTGCTCGGCTGCGAACCCGCCGGGCACGGCATCGACAGCGGGGAGCACGGCGCCACCCTCGGCGAGGGCAGCCCCGGCACGCTGCACGGCGCGCGGTCCTACCTGCTGCAGGACGACGACGGGCAGGTCACCGAGGCGTACTCGATCTCGGCCGGGCTCGACTACCCGGGCGTGGGGCCGGAGCACTCGCACCTGAAGGACAGCGGCCGCGCCGAGTACCACTCGGTCACCGATGACGAGGCCATGCACGCCTTCCAGCTGCTGTGCCGGACGGAGGGCATCATCCCCGCCCTCGAGTCGGCGCACGCGCTCGCCGGCGCCCTGCGGGTCGGCCCGCAGCTCGGGCCGGACGGGGTCGTGCTGGTGAACCTCTCCGGACGCGGCGACAAGGACATGGACACCGCCGCCCACTACTTCGGGCTGGTCGACGGGGAGGAGACGGCGTGAGCCTGCACGCGATGTTCCGCGAGTGCCGCGACGCGGGGCGGGCCGCGTTGATCGGCTACCTGCCCGCCGGTTTCCCCACCGTCGCCGAGTCGGAGCGGTTGCTGAGCGCGATGGTCGACGGCGGTTGCGATCTCGTCGAGGTGGGCTTCCCGTTCTCCGACCCGGTCATGGACGGGCCCACCATCCAGGCGGCCAGTGCAACGGCGCTGCGCGCCGGCTTCCGCACCGCGGACGTGTTCGACGTCGTCTCCGCGGTGTCGGCGGCGGGTGGACGCGCGGTCACGATGACCTACTTCAACCCGGTGCACCACTACGGCCAGGACGCGTTCGCGCGCGACCTCGCCGCGGCCGGCGGCCTCGGTGCGATCACTCCGGACCTCATCCCGGACGAGGCGTCCGAGTGGATCGCCGCCACGGACGCGCACGGGCTGGAGCGGATCTTCCTCGTCGCCCCGTCCTCGACGGAGCAGCGGTTGGCGCTGACGACGAAGGCGACCACCGGCTTCGTCTACGCCACCTCGGTCATGGGCGTCACCGGTGCCCGCGACAGCGTCGGCGCTGCGGCCTCCGGGCTGGTCTCCCGCACCAGGGAGCACACGGACCTGCCGGTGTGCGTGGGACTGGGCGTGCGGTCGGCGGAACAGGCGGCGGAAGTGGCCGGCTTCGCCGACGGCGTCATCGTCGGGTCGGCGTTCGTCGACCGGGTCCGCTCGGCCGGCTCCACCGACGAGGCGGTGCAGCGGGTGCGCGACCTCGCTGCCGAGCTCGCCGGCGGTGTGGCGCGCGGCCGCCAGGCCGTGCGCGGCTGAGCCGCAGCCGCCGTTGCGCCGTCCGGTTCGCCCGGCCCGTTCCTGGGCGCCGGGCGGTTCCCGCCGCTGCGGATCACCGGCGCTGGCCCCGGCCCGGTGCGGGCGGTGCGGAGCGATACGCTGTGCCTCGTGAGTGCCCCGGTTGCCGCCTCGGCGAGCGCGTATCTGGCCACGATCCCCAGTCCGGATCGTGGAGTGTGGCAGATCCCGATCCCTGGCTTGGATCTGTCGATCCCGATCCGCGCGTACGCGCTGTGCATCGTCGCGGGCATCGTCATCGCCGTCTGGTGGGGCAGCCGGCGCTGGGTCGCCCGGGGCGGGCGGCCGGGCACCGTCGTGGACGTGGCCGTGTGGGCGGTCCCGTTCGGCCTCGTCGGTGGGCGCCTGTACCACGTGGCAACTGATTACGACAAGTACTTCGGGCCGGGGCAGAACCCGCTCGACATCCTCAAGGTGTGGCAGGGCGGTCTCGGCATCTGGGGCGCGGTGGCGCTCGGCGCGCTCGGCGCGTGGTTCGGCTGCCGCAGCCGGCGCATCCCGCTGCCCGCCTTCGCCGACGCCGTGGCTCCGGGCATCGTCCTCGCCCAGGGCATCGGGCGGCTCGGCAACTGGTTCAACCAGGAGCTCTACGGCGCTTCCACGGACGTGCCGTGGGGGCTGGAGATCTACCGCCGCATCGATCCGTCCACGGGGTTGGCCGACCCGATCGGCGGGGTCGCGCTGGACCACACCCCGATCGCCGTGGTGCATCCGACGTTCCTCTACGAGCTCGTGTGGAACGTGCTCGTGTGCGCGGCCATCGTGGTGCTCGACCGCAGGTTCCGCATGGGCCGCGGTCGGGTGTTCGCGCTCTACGTCGCCGGCTACACCTTCGGCCGGTTCTTCATCGAGATGATGCGCACCGACGAGGCGACGCACCTCCTCGGCGTGCGCATCAACGTGTTCACCGCGGCCGCCGTGTTCCTGCTCGCCGTGGCCTACCTCTTCTTCGTCCGCGGTCGGCGGGAGGAGCCGTCCGAGCTGCGTGGCCGACCGATGCCGGGCGAGGAGGACGAGCAGGACCTCGCCGCGCGGGACGGCGACGAGCCGGCGGGCGGCACGTCCGTCGAGAGCGGGCAGGGGACCGACACCGGCTCCGCCGAACGCGAGCGGCGATCCGGCGAGGACACCGGCGGCTCCGCGTAGCGGCGCGCAGCGGGCCCGGTGGGTTTCCCCGACCTCGGCGCGGCACGACCGCCCGCGGTTCCGCCTCGGCCGTCGACGAGAACTGTTGACGGAATTCGTCAACAGTCGATGTCGACCGGCAGTGCGATTCGAGTCAGCGACGACACCCGCCGCCGCGGCCCCGAGCTGACCCGGACGCCGAGCCTGCTCGCCAGCGCGGCGCGCTTGCCCGGATTCAGGTCATCGCTGCCGGCGGTGCGGGTGACCGTCACCGCTCGGCTCCGAACTCGTCCTCGAGTTGCTTCTCGTAGCGGTCCAGCCCGGACAGCCGGCACGAGAAGGTGTGCACGATCGCCAGCAGATGCTCGACCTGCCCGTCCTCGATGCGGTCCATCAGGTTCAGGAACTTCGGCCGGTGCATGTTCATCCCATATGAACGAGAAATCATCCACTGGCCAAGCCCCCGAGAGCAGGGGGCGTCGGCAGCCCCGGACCCGTCCGCGCTCAGGCCCCGTCCGCGCGCACGGGGGCGATCACGGGCGCTCCGCCCGGGGTGCGCAGCACGGTCACGCGCGCCGCGTATCGCTCGCCGAGCGTCTCGGCGGTGAACACGTCCTTCGGTGCGCCCGCGGCGGCCACGCCGCCCTCGTGCAGGAACAGCACCCGCTCGGCGTACTGGGCGGCCAGGGTGAGGTCGTGCAGCGTGGAAACGACCGTCGTGCCCAGCTCGTGCCGCAGCTCGTCGACGAGGTCCAGCAGCCCCTGCGCGTGGCCCACGTCCAATCCCGTGGTGGGCTCGTCGAGCAGCAGCACCCCCGCGCGCTGGGCCAGCGCGCGCGCCAGCACGGTCCGCTGCCGCTCGCCGCCGGAGAGGGTGGACAACCACCGCTCGGCCAGCCGCGTCAGGTCGAGCCGGTCGAGCAGTTCGCGCACCAGCTCCAGGTCCGCGCGTCCCTCGCGGCCGAGCGGGCCCAGGTGCGGCGTTCGGCCCAGCAGCACGTAGTCGGTGACGGTGAGCCCGATCGGCAGTTGCGGGATCTGCGGGGCGTAACCGAGCACGCGGGCGCGTTGCCGGCGCGACAGCGCGCCCACCGAGCGCCCGTCCACCGACACCTCGCCGCTGTGGCGCACCAGCCCGGCGATCGTCTTCAGCAGGGTGGACTTGCCGGAACCGTTCGGACCGATGACGCCGAGCCAGCCCCCGGCGGGCACCTCGGCGGACACGTCGCACAACACCGGCGTGTTGCGGTAGCCGGCGCTGAGGCCGGCGATGCGCAGCTCGCTCATGTTCGCCTCCGGTGCAGCAGCGCGGCGAAGAACGGGGCACCGGTGAACGCGGTGATGACGCCGATCGGGATCTCCGCGGGGGCGAGCAGGGTGCGCGCCAGCATGTCCGCGAACACCAGGAAGATCCCGCCGAACAGCAGCGACAGCGGCACGATGACGCGGAAACTGCCGCCCGCGGCCAGCCGCACCAGGTGCGGCACGACGAGTCCGACGAATCCGATGAGCCCGGCCACCGACACCGCGGCGGCGGTGGCCAGCGATGCCGCGCCCAGCACGAGCAGGCGGACCCTGCCGGGGCGCACGCCGAGGGCACTGGCTTCTTCGTCCCCGGTGCCCAGCAGGTCGAGCAGGCGGGAGCAGGGCAGCAGCACGGCCGCGGCCACCGCCAGGTACGGCAGCACGATGAGCACTTCGCTCCAGCCGGTGGTGCTCAGCCGGCCCAGGATCCACAGGTAGACGGCGTCCAGCGATTCCAGGTTGAGCTGCTGGGTGAAGCTCTGCACCGCGGTGAGGAAAGCGCCCACGGCCACGCCGGCGAGCACGAGCGTGCCCGTGTCCCGCCCCGCCGAGCGGCCCACCGCCCAGGTCAACCCGACACCGGCGAGCGCGCCGGCGAAGGCCACCAGCTGCACGATCCCGGAGGAACCGGCCGCGGGTGCGGTGGCCAGCACGATCGTGACCGCCAGCCCGGCGCCCGAGGCGGCCCCGAGCAGGTACGGGTCGGCCAGCGGGTTGCGGAACACGCCCTGGAACGCGGCACCGGAGACGGCCAGCGCGGCGCCGACGAGAACCCCGAGGACCACGCGCGGGGCCCGCAGCTCCCAAAGGATGGCGGCTTCGCGTTCGGAGAGCGGGGAGACACCGCCGGTGAGCTGCGCGCCGATCTCGGCGAGCACGCGGTCGGCACCGAGTTCGGCCGCACCGAGCACGAGCGAGGCGAGCGTGCTCACCGCCAGGACGGCGACCGCGATCACCAGGTGCTGCGGGCGCAGCCGCGAGCGCCGGGGCACGGGCGCGGGCGTGCGCGCGTCGTCCCGGTCGTGGCGGGGGTGCGCGCCGTCCTCGCTCACTGCGTTCGTGCTCGCCCTGCGTGTGGACACGGGGACCACGGTGCACGCGGGGCGAACTGGGCCGCGTGCCGGGGGATGCGCCGGGTCGTCTGGCTCACGGAGCGCCCGGGTTCTCCGCGCCGCTCGGCTGCGCCCCGCCGGGGTTCTGGGCCCCGCCGGGGGTCTGGCTCCCGCTGGGGCTCTGCGTGGCGGTCGGTCCCTGCGCCTCGGTCACGGCCTTGCCGATGCTGCGGACCAGCTCGACCACGCGCGGGCCCCACCGCGAGGCGACGTCCTCGTCGAGTTCGACGACGTTGTCGCGCCGCACCGCGGTGAGCGAGCCCCAGCCGGGCCGGTTGCCGACGTTCTCGGCGGTCGCCGGGGTGGACTTCGTGTCGGCCAGGAAGACCAGGTCCGGGTCGGCCTGCACCACGCGCTCCTCCGACAACTGCGGGAACGGCCCGGCTTGCTCGGCGATGTTGCGCAGGCCGAAGCGCTCGTAGATGCTGCCGACGAAGCTGTCCGGACCCGCGGTGTACCCGTCGGGGCTGACCTCGTGGTAGAAGCTCAGCGGCCGGTCGGGCTTCGGCGTTTCCTCGATGATGCGGTCGATCTCGGTGCGCATCTCCTGGGTGAGCCGTTCGGCCCGCTGCCCGTGCCCGGTGGCCTGCCCGAGCGCCTCGACCTGCTGGTACGCCTCGTCGAGGTTGTTGGCCGCGGGAGTGAGCAGCACCGGCACGTCGGCCGCGCGCAGACCTTCGGCCAGATCGCGCGCGCTGCCCGGGGCGATCACCAGATCCGGGTTGTGCCCGGCCACGGCGGCCGCGTCCGTGTTGAGCGCGGACAGCTCCGTGCGCGGCGCCCGCTGCGGGTGGTTCGAGTCCTTGTCGGTGGCCACGACCTCGTCGCCCGCACCGATCTCGTACAGCGTCTCGGTCGCGGTCGGCGACAGCGAGACGATGCGCTTCGGCTGCTGCGGCAGGGTCACGGGGTCCTGGCCGGGCAGTTCCACGCGGACCGGGAACGCGGAGGCCGGATCGTGCTCCGGGGGCTGCGGGTCCGAATGCGGCCGGCTGGCACAGGCGCCGAACCCGAACAGCAGCGGCAGGGCGAAGAACAGTGCGAGCAGACGGCGGAACCGGGTCATCTCATTCCTCGGATCGGTTGCGATCGTGGCCCCCCGGATGCGTGGCCGGGCCGGGACAGCTTCCTGCGCACCCGTGGCGACGAGTGTCTGAGCTGGAAAGATACCAGGAGACGATCGGTTGGTCGCGTCCGCTGGCGAAGCCCGAGGCGTGCGGGTTCCGCTGCGGCGACGGAACGCGGGCTGCCCGTCGGCGGTGGTGATCGCGCGGTGAGCGCGCCGACGAGAGGCGATTCTCACTCCGTCCTGCACCGATCCGCGGGAGGTGGCGGGGAGTTCATCGACGGCCGGTGCGGGACGCCCCGGCCGCGTGCGTCGAGGGGTCGATGCCGCGCCAGGGTGCGTCCTGCGTCGGGGGATCAACGCCGGCGGTTCAACGCCGCGGCAGTCCGACCGCGAGCTCGCGGGCGGCCTGCTGCAACACCGGCAGGTGTGCGCGCAGCTCCTCGGTGGTGCTGCGGAAGGCGGGCACGGCGGTGGACACCGCCGCGGCCGCGACGCCGGTCGCACCGAGCACGGGCACGCCGACGGCCAGGATGCCCTGCTCGTGCTCCTCGTCGGCGATGGCGCAGCCGTCGCTCCGGACGGCGTCGATCTCCGCGCGGAACCGCGTCCGGTCGGTGATGGTTTTCGGGCCGAGCGCGGTGAGTTCCAGTCCGGCCAGCAGTTCCTCGCGGACGTTCTCCGGGGCGAAGGCGATGAGGCACTTGCCCATGGAGGTGCAGTGCAGCGGCCCGCGCTTGCCCGGCTGTCCGGTGATCTGCACCTGCCCGGTGCCTTCGACGAAGTGCACGTACAGCTGGTGCTGCCCGTCGAGGACGGACATGAGCGTGGATTCGCCGGTGTGCCGGGTGACGCGTTGCAGCACCGGGTTGGCGATGTCGGCGAGCCCGCGCGCCTGCAGCACCCGCTGGCCCACCTCGAACATGCGCAGTCCGAGCGTCCAGCGGCGCTGCTCGTCGAGCGCGGCGAACCCTTCGCGCGCGATCGTGTTGAGCAGTCGGTGGGTGGTGCTGACGGGATAGCCCGCCTGGCGGGCCAGGTCGGACAGCGCGACTCCGTGCGGCTGTTCGCTGAGCAGCACGATCAGGCGCAACGCCTTCGCCGCCATGTCCCCGCGCGGGGGCTCCGGCGGCGCCGGGTCCTCGGACGTGTCCGGCAACTGGTCCTCCTCGCGTCGTCGACCGTCGCGGATCGTATCGGTGCAGGCAGTGGTGTTGACCGCGTTGAGGCTGCTTCGTAAAGTCACCGCAGCTTTTCATCATACAGGAATGTTTCCCGTATCGCGGTAAATAGCGACGAAGGAGTCGGCCCGTGAACACTTCCGCGGCAGAGCCGGCCGAGCTCGGCAGGCAACGCTGGTTCCGATTGCTCCCGGTCGCGTTCGTCACGTACTCGCTGGCGTATCTCGACAGGTCCAACTTCGCCATCGGCGTCGCCGGGGGCTTGCAGCAGGACCTGCAGCTCAGCGGGGCGATGTCCGCGCTCATCGGAGCGTCGTTCTTCCTCGGCTACTGCCTCTTCCAGATCCCCGGCACGCTGTACGCCGAACGCCGCAGCGTCCGCGAGCTGATCTTCTGGTGCACGCTCATCTGGGGTGCGCTCGCGGCGGTCCAGGGGCTGCTGCACTCCGCCTGGCTGCTCGTCCTCGTGCGCTTCCTGCTCGGTGCTGTGGAAGCCGCCGTGCTGCCGGCGATGGTCGTGTTCCTCGCGCGCTGGTTCACCAAGCGCGAGCGCGGCAGCGCCAACGCGATACTCATCCTGGGCAACCCGGTCACCGTGATGTGGCTCAACGCGGTGTCCGGTTACATCATCGAACTCACCAGCTGGCGCGAGATGTTCATCATCGAAGGCCTGCCCGCCCTGGCGTGGGCGTTCGTCTTCCGCGCCCTGGTCACCGACCACCCCGAGCAGGCCCGCTGGCTCAACGAACCCGAACGGCGCGGGCTCACCGCGGAACTGTCCGCCGAGCGCGGCAACAGGACACCGGCGAGCTCGTTCCTCGACGCGCTGCGCTCGCGGGTCGTGGTGGTGCTGTCGGTGCAGTACCTGCTGTGGAGCATCGGCGTGTACGGCCTCGTGTTCTGGCTGCCCAGCATCGTCACCGCGGGCACCGGGCAGGGGATCGGGATGAGCGGACTGCTCTCGGCCATCCCGTTCGCCGTAGCCGCCCTGGCCATGGTGGTGAACTCGCGGGCCTCGGACCGGGCGGGCAGCCGCCCGCGGTACGTGTGGCCGTGGTTGGGGCTCGGTGGCCTGGTCTTCTTCCTGTCCTACGTGGTCGGACCGGACCACTTCTGGATCGCGTTCGTCCTCCTCGTGGTGGCGGGCGGTGCGATGTACGCGCCCTACGGGCCGTACTTCGCCTACGTCTCCGAGAGCCTGCCGGCGAACTTCGCCGGCGCCGGGGTGGCCGTGGTCAACACGGCCGGTTCCATCGGCGGGTTCGCCGGGACCTACTTCGTCGGCTGGCTCAACGACGCCACCGGCGGCAACGCCGCCTCGTTCGTGCTGATGGCGGGCACTCTCGTGCTCTCCGCGGTGCTGACACCGCTGGTGCGCGCCGGCTCGTACGAGAGCACCGGCAGCGGCGAGCAGTCGCAGGCGGCGAACCGGTGACCGAAGTGCTCACCTTCGGCGAGGTCATGGCCATGTTCGTCGCCCGCGAGGGTGGAGATCTGTCCGCAGTGGACCGCTTCGAGGCACGGCTGGCCGGTGCCGAGATGAACGTCGCGGTCGGGTTGAGCCGGCTCGGGCATCGCGTGCGCTACCTCGGCTTGGTCGGCGACGACCCGTTCGGCCGGCGCGCACGCGCGCGGTTGCGGGCCGAAGGGGTCGACGTCTCCGCGTTGTCAACGGATCCCGACGCCCCGACCGGTTTCCAGCTCAAGGAGCGGGTCCTCGGCCGCGACCCGGAGGTCGTGTACTTCCGCCGCGGTTCGGCCGGATCCCGCTTGCACTGGAGCGCTGCGGCCGAGGACGCGGTGCGCCGCACGCGGCACCTGCACCTCACCGGCATCGCACCGGCGCTGAGCGCGCGGACGCGGGATTTCGCCTTCCGCGCGGTGGAGACGGCGCGGAGTTCGGGAGCGAGCGTGTCGTTCGATCCGAACGTGCGGTCCGCGCTGTGGCCGGACCGGGCGGAGATGATCGCCGTGCTCAACGAACTCGCCGCCCGCGCCGACTGGGTGCTGCCCGGTGTCCACGAAGGACAGGTGCTCGCCGGCACCGGGGATCCCGACGGCATCGCCGCGTTCTACCGCTCCCGCGGGGCTTCGCACGTCGTCGTCAAACTCGGCGGTGCCGGTGCCGCGGTGCACGGGCCCGCCGGTGTCGTCCGGCAGCAGGCGCTGCCCGTCGACGTGGTCGACACCGTCGGGGCCGGGGACGGGTTCGCCGCCGGCTGGATCAGCGCCCGCCTCGACGGGGCGGACGACGAACGAGCCCTGCGGCGGGCCTGCGCGGTCGGCGCGCTGGCAACCACGAGCGAAGGCGACATGGACGGCATGCCCACCCGCCGAGCCCTGGACGAGCTGGCGGCGGCAGGAGGAGGATGAGGATGCAGCTGCAAGTGGCACTGGACCGGCTCGGCCTCGACGAGGCGGTGCACGTCGCCGGTGCGACGGCGCCGCACGCCGACTGGATCGAAGTCGGCACTTCGCTGATCAAGCGCTACGGCATGCGCAGCGTCTCCGAGGTGTCCGCGGCGGCAGCGGACGTGCCGGTGCTGGCCGACCTGAAAACCGCCGACGACGCGGCGACCGAGTTCACCATGGCTTTCGAGCACGGAGCCCGCGCTGCCACGGTGCTCGGTGCGGTGGCCGATGCGACCCTCGACCGGTGCGTGCGGCTGGCCGAGGAGGCCGGAGCGGAGGTCGTGGTCGACCTGCTGGCCGTGGACGAGGCGCGCCGCGCCGAGCTGCTCGAACGCCTGCCCGAACACGTCGTCTTCGCCGCGCACCTCGGCAAGGACGTGCAGGACGGCGGTGCCGCCGCGGACGCGCTCGGCTCGTGGGCGCGGGACCGCCGCGTCGCGCTGGCCGGCGGGCTGCGGCGCGAAGACCTGCCGGGACTGCGCGAATACCCGCACCTGCGCGTGATCGTCGGCTCGGCGATCACCCGCGACGAACAACCCGCGGCGCGGGCGCGCGAATTCACCGCTGCCGTGGAAGGAGTGTCATGACCACCGATCCGCTGGACCTCATCCGCGACGAGATCACCGGCGTGCTCGCCGAGACCGACCGCGAGGTGGTCGAGCGGTTCGCCGTCGAACTCGACGCCTCCTCCCGCGTTTTCGTCAGCGGGGCGGGGCGCTCCGGGTTCGTGGCGAGCGCCTTCGCCATGCGGTTGGTGCACCTGGGACTGGCCGCGCACGTGGTGGGCGAGGCCACCGCACCTGCTGTGCGCGCGGGCGACACCCTCGTGGCGGTGTCCGGTTCCGGGGGCACCGCCGGAACCGTGCGCACGGCCGAGGACGCCGCCGGCCGCGAGGCGCGCGTGCTCGCCGTGACCACCGACGAGGATTCGCCGCTGGCCGGCCTCGCGCGGGACGTGCTGCTCGTGCCCGCCGCGACCAAGCACCGCCGCGCGGGTGAGGCGGCGAGCGCGCAACCGCTGTCGAGCCTGTTCGACCAGTGCGCTCTCGTGCTGCTCGACGCGGTGTGCCTGCGCCTGGCCGCCCGGCGCGGCGTGGGCAACGAGGCCGCCAAGGCTGCGCACGTCTCCGGGGAGTGATCCCGCGGCAGCCGATCCGCATTCTGGCTGGTGGAACATTTCTCGAGAAACGTCGCCGACATTTCTCGAGAAATGTTCCACCAGCTCACTCGGGTGGGCGGGATCGGGCGGCTCACCCACCGCCACCGAGCGTGTTGGCGAGCCAGTCGAGGAGCTCGGCGCCGTGCCCGTCGTCACTCGGCAGGCGGTAGCAGTGGGCCGCCATCCCAGCGTTGGAAGATGAGATTGGTGTGCACCAGGGCCACTTCGTCGCGGGCGGTGAATTCGTCGAGGACGAGTCGTTGCAGGGCGTGCGCGTTTTCCGCAGCCACGTGCACGAGGAAGTCATCAGGGCCGGTCAGGTGGTAGAGCTCGCGGGTTTCCGGTTGGGACAGCACGTGCTCGACGAAGGGATCGACCAACGGACGCCGGTGCGGCTGCACGCGGATGTAGAGCAGGGCTTGCAGGGGTCTGCCGAGCTTTTCGGGGTCGACCTGGACACCGTAGCCGAGGATGACCCCGGCCTCGCGGAGCCTGTTGACGCGGTCCAGGCAGGTCGAGGCGGCGATGCCGACTGCGGCCGCCAGTTCCTTGTTGGGCAGTCGGGCGTTGTTCTGCAAAGCTGCCAGGATCTGGAGGTCGACCGGATCCAATTTGACTGATTGAGGCATTGCCCGAACTCTACACGGGCATGCTATTCACTGGCCGTTTTTTCGGCGAGACTGGCGTTCCGCCGTTGGGTGCTGTCCGCCTCCACACCGCATGGGACGCTCATGATAGCGCACTCGCCCGTCTTCATCGCGACGACCTTCTTGATGCTGGTAATACCCGGCCCTGACTTCGTCGTGGTCACGCGCAACGCCGTCACCGGCGACCGGCGCCAGGGGTACCGCACCGCTGCGGGCATCTGCACCGGGTTGGCCTTCTTGACGCTGATAACGGCCAGCGGTCTCGCCGCGGTGGTGGACGCCAACACCACGATGCTCATGGTCTTGCGCGTCCTGGGCGGAAGCTATCTGGTGCTGCTGGGTGGCACGCTGCTCGCTTCGGCGTGGCGACGGCGTCCCGGGGGCGGTCCGACCTCGCCGCGCAGCGCCGGAACACCGGCAGTGCAGGGCTTTCTCAACAACGTGCTCAACCCGAAGGCTCTGGTCTTCTCCCTGACGTTCATGCCGCAGTTCCTGGTCCCGGGCACACCGGTGTTCGCTCAGACCCTGTTCATGGGGGCTTTGGTGGTGCTGTGCGCGGCGAGCTGGTGGACGCTGTACGTCACGGCGATCGGCTTGTTGGGCGGGGCACTGGAACGGGCCTCGGTGCGTTCGGCGATCGATGTGGGAGCCGGAGTCGCGCTCGGCGGTTTGGGCGCCGTGGCCTTGTTCGGTGGTCTGTGACTCGTCGCCGGTTGCGCAGGATCGCGTTCTCGGTCAGCAGCTGTCCGCCGGACAGAAAGCGCTGCATGCGCAGGGCCTCTTCCCGCAGTGGGAGCGATGCCCGGTGTCCCGGGCGAGACCCGCCGCTCGGACGGGTCCGCTCGGTTCAGCCCTCCTGCAGCTCCGCGGGTTCCTCCTGCAGCTCCGCGGGCAGGTCGCCCGTGTGCACCAGGCCGAGCCGCTGGGTCGGGCGGGTGAGCGCGACGTAGAGGTCGTTGTGGCCGCGTTCGGATTCGGCCAGGATCGCCGCGGGTTCGACGAGCACCACCGAGTCGAACTCCAGCCCCTTGGCCTGCTCCACGGTCAGCAGCACCGTCGGGGACTCCAGGTTCTCCGGATCGGCACCCACGCTCGCCTCGTCAAGCTTCGCCGCCAGCTGCTCACCGTGCTCGGCCAGCAGCTCGCCCGGCATGAGCACGGCGAGCTTGCCGTCTCCCAGCACGTCCCGCTCGGCCGCGAGCACCGCGGGCAGGTCCTCGACCAGCTCGCCGACGGCCGATCGCCGGAACCAGGGTTCGTGCCCGCTGCTGCGCACGGACGTCGGCGTGCCGGCGTCGGCGTCCATGGCGGCCAGCACGTTGCCGGCCATGCCCATGATCTCCGCGGGAGTGCGGTAGTTGACCGTCAGGTCGGCCAGCCGCCACCGCCGCTGCACGTACGGGTGCAGCACCTCGTCCCACGTGCTCGCGCCGCCCAGCGCCCCGGTCTGCGCGGTGTCGCCCACCACGGTCATCGAGCGGCTCGGGCACCGCCGCATGAGCACGCGCCAGGCCATCGCCGACAGCTCCTGCGCCTCGTCGATGATCACGTGCCCGAACGTCCACGTGCGGTCCTGCGCGGCGCGTTCGGCGGCGCTGAGATCGCTGCTCGTGCGGTGCCGCTGGGCGAGCAGCTCCGCGTCGAGGACGTCCTTGACACGCAGGCGCTCCTCGTCGCGGATCTCGTCGTCCTCCTCCATGATGTGCAGCACGCCCTCGGCGTAGGCGAGTTCCTCCCGCTCCTGGCGCTCCTGCTCGGCGCGGGCCGCGCTGTCGTCCTCGCCGGTGAGTTCGGCCAGTTCGTCGAGCAGCGGCACGTCCGCCGGCGTGACCGGGCAACCGGGCTCGCGGACGAGCTCGGCGCGTTCGTCCTCGTCGAGCTGCTTGCGCGCGACCCGCTTGAGCCGGGTGGCATCGGAGAGGAGTTCGTCGAGCACGCGGGTCGGTTCCAGTTGCGGCCACAGCCGTTCCAGTGCCTGGTCCACAGTGGAGTCGGCGCGGAGCTCGCGGTCGATGTCGTCGAGGTCGCGGCTGTCGAGCAGGTCGCGTCCGAGCCGGTCGGCCACGCGCAGCGTCAGCGCCGAGTACATCTCGTTGCGGAAGGTCTTGCGCGCCACGTTGTGCGGTTTGCGGGTGCGCCGCGCCTTGGTGCGGGCGTTGCTGACCTCCTTGCGGTCGACCAGCACCGGTTCGCGGTCGAAGGTGACCTCGAAGTACTCCTTCGGCACCTGCTGGTAGTCCCGCACGGCGCTGGTGAGCACCTTGACCATGGACTCGCGCCCCTTGATCTCGGCGGCGCGGGGCGCGTCCTCGGAGGTGGCGGTGACTCCCGGGTACAAACCGCCCACTGTGGACAGAAGAACGCCGGTTTCGCCGAGCGAGGGCAGGACCTGCTCGATGTAGCGCAGGAACGTCGTGTTCGGGCCGACGACGAGCACGCCGCGCTTGGTCAGCTGCTCGCGGAAGGTGTACAGCAGGTAGGCCGCGCGGTGCAGGGCCACCGCGGTCTTGCCGGTACCCGGACCGCCCTGCACGACGAGCACCCCGTTCAGCTGTGCGCGGATGATCTCGTCCTGCTCGGCCTGGATGGTGGCCACGATGTCCTGCATCTGGCCCGTGCGGCGGGCGTCCAGCCGCGCCAGCAGGGTGGCCTCGCCGGCCAGCCCGAGATCGCTGCTCTCCTCGGCGGCGTCCAGGTCGAGGACCTCGTCCTCGACGTCGCGGACCCGGCGCCAGCCGGTGTGCAGGTGCCGGCGCCGCCACACGCCGTCGCGGGAGGTGGCGGTGGCGAGGTAGAAGGGCCGGGCCGCCGGGGCGCGCCAGTCGACGAGCAGGGGTTCGTACTCGTTCTCCTCGTCGAACAGGCCGAGGCGTCCGATGTGGAAGCGCTCACCGCTGTCGAGGTCGATGCGGCCGAAGCACAGGCCGTGCTCGACCGCGCTGAGCTGGCTGAGCCGCTCGGTGTACATGCGCGCGGAGATGTCCCGCTCGGTGCGGGCCTGCGGCGGACCCCCGGTTTCGGCGAGCGTCGCCTTGAGCCGCCGTGTCGTGTCCTCCCGCACCGCGTCGAGCTTGTCGTAGAGCATCGCCACGTACTCCTGTTCGGCGGCGATGTGCTGCGCACGGGTGGCGTCCCGGTCCTGGGACGAAACGGATTCGGGCGATACTGTCACGGTTTACTGGAGCTCCAGCTCGGCAACGAGGATGCGGTCACCGGGCCGCTCGGCACGGCGTCCGACGCTCCAATATACCGCGGTGCTCGCCGGTGCTGGTTTCCGCGAACGGGTCACGGCCTGCCTCGTGGTGCCGGGTCCGCGGACGTGGTGCCGAGCAGAAGGGCACCTCCGCCGGGCGGCGGAGGTGCCCGTGTGACACGGAAAACTCGAAACCCCGAACCGATCGGGAGTGGCACGGCTCGCCCACTCCGTTCCCGTGTCGGGTCTTGGTGCGATCAGTAGCCCTGGTAGGAGCTTCCGGAGCGGACGCCTTCGACGCCCGGGACCTCGGAGACCGAGCCGTACCGTTCGATCGAGTACTTCGTGGCGGCCGCGATGTTGTCCACCGGATCGAGGATGTTGCCGTGGCCGGGCACGGAGTGCTCCTCGAAGGTCGGTTCGATCGTCTGCATCAGCCCCTTGGACGGGGTTCCTGCCGAGGCGTTGGAGTCCCAGTTGTTGACGGCGTTCGGGTCGCCGCCGGACTCCTTCTCGATGATCGTGCGGATGGCGTCGTGGTCGAGCTGCTCGCGCGGCACGCCGTTGCGCTCCAGCACGGCCGTGGCCTGGTCGATCCAGCGATCGATCTGGTCCTTCGACTGGTCGGCGGAGGACTGCTGGCGTTCGCCGCCCTTCTCGCCGCCCTGCTTGTCGTCCTGCTTGCGGTCGCCCTTCTCGCCGTCCTGCTTGTCGTCGCTTTGCTGCCGGTCGCTGCGGTCCCACTCGCCCTGCTGCTTCCGGTCGCCCTGCTGCTTCCGGTCGCCATCGCGCTGCTGGTCACCGCCCCGTTGCTGGTCACCACTCCGTTGCTGGGCGGAGTCGCGGTTGCCGCCGTTGCCGCCGGCGGAGGAGTCGGCGTGCAAGGAGGCGCCGTGCGGGTCGGGGGCGCTCAGCGGTGCGACCTCGGCCGCCTGGTGCACGGCTGCCTGCTGGGGTTCGGCCTGCGGCTCGTGCCCGCTCGGGGTGGCGAGCACGCCGAGCACGCCGACCGCGACAGCGGCGGTGCCGACCTGCACCGAGCGCATCCGGGGTGGTACGCGGTACTGGCCGTGCTGGTCGACGAACGCGGTGCGGAACCAGTCGCACGTCCGCTGGGTCGACTGGCGGGCGGGGTGCGCCACCCTCTCCCAGAGGCGCCGTCCCGCTCGGGCGGACGTCCGACCCTCGTCTTCGGGGGAACGAGATGAATCGGGGGTCATGGCTCCGAGACTCCCGATACTCACCGTGTGTGCGCATGGAGGTTCCTACGTGCATCGGTACCTAGATGCGCACCGAAGGGTGACGAAAAAAGACATAACGATTACGGGGAGTGTTAACGATCTTGTGACTCTGCGTGACCCGATTCATCCGCGCGCTGTCCGGCCACCCACCCGGCGATCTGCGCCCGCGAGGTGAAGTCCAGTTTGGTGAGGATGTTCTGCACGTGCCCTTCGACCGTGCGCTGGGCGATCACCAAACCCTCGGCGATCTCCTTGTTCGTCTTGCCCTGGGTCACGAGGTCGGCGATCTGCCGCTCCCGCCGGGTCAGCGGCATCGGGTGCACGTTCTCGCTGCGGGCGCGGGTGTGCCTCTTGCTCTCCAGGGCCAGATCGATCGCCTGACCGTGCGGCGTGTGGTACCCGCGGTCGAAGGCCTCCTGGAACGCCGTCTCCCCGAGGTCCTGCCGGGCGGCGTGCTCCTCCTCGGCGTGCGTGCTGGCGAAGGTCGCGTAGAAGCCCGGCTGCGCCCGCACCGCCTCCCACGCGGCCGCGGCCGCGCCGAACAACCGCGCCGCACGCGCGCTGCGCCCCTGCGCCCGGGCCACCCAGGCGAGCGTGTCCAGCGCGAAGGCCATGCCGAGCCGGTTGTCCATGCGGCGCTGCATGCGCAGCGCGTCCTTGGCCGCCTCCTCGGCCCGCTCGCGCTCACCGCGCTGGAAGTTCACGTGCGCGGCGGCCCAGAGCGCGTAGGAGCGCCAGAACAGCTCGCCGCGCTCCGCGCTGATCTGGATGTTCTCGCCGATGAGGCCGAGCCCGCGCTCGACCTGCCCGCGCAGCCCGTGCGTGAGCCCGAGCGCGAACAGGGCCGCCAGCTGCCCCTCGACGAGCTCGCCGCGCCGGTAACCGGACAGCGACCGCTCCAGGTGCGCGGTCGCCTCGTCCAGCTCGCCGCCGGAGAGCAGCCGCAACCCGCGGATCAGCGCCAGGTGCGCCCACGGCACGGCCGACTCGTCCCCGCTGATCAGGGCCTCCGCCTGGCACAGCACCCCGTCGGTTTCGGCTACGTCGCCCTGCAGCAGGGCGAACCACGCCGTCATGCGCAGCGCCAGCGGCCGCTCCGCATCGTCGGTGGGCGCGCCGTCGAGCGCGATCTGCAGCCAGTGCCGCGCCTCACCCACCAGGCCCCGGGCAGCCCAGTACGTGCTCAGCTCCACCGCCATCCGCAGCGCGGTGGACGTCGTCGCCGCGTCCGCGGCGGCGGTGTCCAGCGCCACCCGCAGGTTGCTCTGGTCCAGGCGGATGCGCTCGACCCACTCCACCTGCTCCGGGCCGACCCACTCGGCGGCGAACCGCGCCGCCAGTCCCCGGTACCAGGCGCAGTGCCGGTGGGCGACGCGGTCCTGCTCGCCGCTCTCGGCGAGCCGGTCCTGCCCGTACTCCCGCAGCGTGTGCGGCAGGCGGTAGCGGACCACGCCGCCTTCCTCCTCGCGGGCGAGAATCGACTGGTCCACCAGCGAGTGCAGCGTGCGCAGCACCTCCGTTTCCGACAGCCCGTCGCCGCAGACGTGCTCGGCGGCCTCCAGGTCGAACCCGCCGGAGAACACCGACACCCGCGACCAGATCTGCCGGTCGGCCTCCGAGCACAGCTCCCAGCTCCAGTCGATGAGCGCGCGCAGCGTCCGCTGGCGGGGCGGAGCGCTGCGCCGCCCCTCCGCCAGCACGTCGTAGCGCTCCGCCAGCCGTTGCTCCAGCTGCTGCGGCGACAGCGAACGCAGCCGCACCGCCGCCATCTCGATCGCCAGCGGATTGCCGTCGAGGTGGTGGCACAGCCGCATCAGCGCCGGCGCGTTGTCCGAGTTCACCTCGAACTCCGGAACCGCAGCTCGCGCGCGGTCGACGAACAGCCGCACCGAGGCGAACTGCTCGTAGGCTTCCGGCGGCGGCAGGTGGTCCACGTCCGGGACCTGCAGCGGCGGCACGACCATCGTGCTCTCCCCGTCGATCCCGATCGACTGGCGGCTGGTGGCCAGCACCCGCACGGTCGGGCACCAGCGGATGATGTCAGTGGTGAGCTGCGCCACCGCGTCGACGACGTGTTCGCAGTTGTCCAGCACCAGCAGGGTTTCCCGGTGCCGCAGGTGCTCGACGACGGTCTTGGTGACATCGGAGGTGGACGGTCCGCCGAGGCCGAGCTGCTCGATCACCGCGTCCGGGACGAGCGATTCGTCGCGGAGGTCCTCCAGCTGCACGAACCAAGCCTTGTCGCGGAACGTGCGGCGCATGTTCGCCGCGACGCGCAGCGCCAGGCGCGTCTTCCCGACGCCGCCCGGGCCGGTGAGCGTCACCACGCGGGACTCGGCCAGCAGCCGCTTGGTCAGGGTGATCTCACGACGCCGGCCGACGAACGTCGTTACGTCGGCCGGGAGGTTGCCCGAGGACTCGCCGGGGCGGGCGCGCGCGATGGAGACCACGCCCCGAGCGTAACCCGGTACGAGCCCTGTGACCTGCGATCTTGTTGTGCGCCCAGGTAGGCGTGTGAGTTCGCGCACGCCTGCGGGGATCCGAGTTGCGGGCGGTGCGCAGCCCTCGGGAACAGGTGGTCGAGCTCTTGGCAGACTGGTGCGCGGACTGGCTGCGCTGCCGGGTGCGCTGCGCGGGCTGGCTGCCGGCTGGCTGCGCGGCGCCGCTCGGGGCGGCGTGGGATGCGACCGAGGTGGCACGGAGAGCACCTGCGCGGGACGACGTGCACGGCGATGCGGGAGGTTCGGTGGCGGGTGACGCCGAGCAGCGGCGGTTCGACGGATTCGGCGACGGGGCGGTCGACTTCTTCGAAGGTCTCGAAGCCGACAACTCCAAGGCGTACTGGAACGACAACCGCACGCTCTACCGCGAGCACGTGCGCGGCCCCATGGCGGCGCTGCTGGCCGAACTGGAACCCGCCTTCGCCCCCGGATTCGGCGCGGGCAAGGTGTTCCGCCCGCACCGGGACGTGCGGTTCAGCAACGACAAGTCCCCGTACAAGACGCACTGCGCCGCCGTCGTCGAACCGGGCCGCGGCAGCGGTGCGTTCTACGTCGAGATCAGCGCCGCCGGGATGCTCGTCGCCGGCGGCTGCCTGCACACCGAACCCGACCAGCTGGCGAGGTTCCGCGCGGCCGTGGACACCGAACTGCACGGCGAGCGGCTGCGCCGGCACGTCGACGACCTCGCAGAGCAGGGGTGGCACCTGGCCGGGGACCGGTTGGCGACCCGGCCGCGCGGCGTGCCCGCAGACCATCCGCGGCTGGAGCTGTTGCGGCACCGCACGCTCCACGCCTGGTGGGCCGCCGAACCCGATGACGTGCTGCACAGCCGCTCCTGCCTGGAGCGGGTGCGGCACTGCTGGCAGCAGCTGCGTCCGCTCAACGAGTGGTGCGCCGCGCACATCGGCGTCACCGAACGCCGGCGCCGCTGACCGCCAGTGCCGCTGCTAGCCGTGTCGCTGGCTGCGCCGGCGGCTGAGGCGTGCGACTCTGCGGACACCGTTCGCCAGCACCCATCCCGCGGCCATTCCGCAGACGTCGGCCAGCGCGTCTGCGGGGTCGCCGGTCCGGCCCAGCGGCAGCACGTGCTGGACCACTTCGGACAGCACTGCGTAACCGGTCAGCGCCGAAAGCAGTACTCGACTGCGGAATCCGGCCCAGCCGCCGGTGGCGGCCAGCGCTGCGAACAGCGCAACGTGCACCGCCTTGTCGCTGCCGGCGGGTGCGGTGGGCACTCCGGATTCGGGAAGGAATAGGATGAACAGGCTTGCCGCCGCGGTGATGAAAAACGACGTTCGACCGGGAGTGAGCGCACTCGATCGGCTCGGATCGAGGCGGCGGAGTGCTGCGGACATCGGTCAACAGACTAGGCTGGAATAACGTGAGTCGACGGGCGAAGATCGTTTGTACCATGGGCCCCGCCACCGCCACGAAGGAGAAGGTGGCTGAGCTCGTCAGCAGCGGGATGAACGTGGCGCGCATGAACTTCAGCCACGGTTCCCACGAGGATCACCAGCACGTGTACGACCTGGTGCGCGCCGAGGCCGAGGACTCCGGGCGCGCGGTCGGCATTCTCGGCGACCTGCAAGGGCCGAAGATCCGGCTCGGCACGTTCGCCGACGGCCCGGTGCAATGGCGCACGGGCGAGGTCGTCCGCATCACGGTGGACGACGTCCAGGGCACGCACGATCGCGTATCCACCACCTACGAAGGGCTCGCCGGTGACGCCAAGCCCGGCGACCGCCTGCTGGTCGACGACGGCCGGGTGGGGCTGACCTGCACCGCCGTCGAGGGCAACGACTTGGTCTGCGAGGTCACCGAGGGCGGGGAGGTCTCCGACCACAAGGGCCTCTCGCTGCCGGGCATGGACGTTTCCGTGCCGGCACTGTCCGACAAGGACGTCGAGGACCTCGAGTTCGCGGTGCGGCTGGGCGTGGATTTCATCGCGCTGTCGTTCGTGCGCAGTCCCGCGGACGTGGACCAGGTGCACCAGGTCATGGACCGCGTCGGCCGGCGGGTCCCGGTGATCGCCAAGCTGGAGAAGCCGGAGGCGGTGGACAACCTGGAGGCCGTAGTGCTGGCCTTCGACGGCATCATGGTCGCCCGCGGGGACCTGGGCGTGGAGCTGCCGCTCGAACACGTCCCGCTGGTGCAGAAGAAGGCCATCCGCATCGCGCGGGAGAACGCCAAGCCGGTGGTCGTGGCCACGCAGATGCTGGACTCGATGATGCACGCCTCGATGCCCACCAGGGCCGAGGCCTCCGACGTGGCCAACGCGGTGCTGGACGGCACCGACGCCGTCATGCTCTCCGGTGAGACCAGCATCGGCGACTACCCGGTCGAGACGGTGCAGACCATGGCGCGGATCGTGGAAGCGGTCGAGGCCGGGTCGGCGGCACCGCCGCCGCTGAGCCACGTCCCGCGGACCAAGCGCGGTGTGCTCTCCTACGCGGCCCGCGACATCGGGGAGCGGCTCAACGCCAAGGCGCTGGTGGCCTTCAGCCAGTCCGGCGACACGGTGCGCCGGCTCGCGCGGCTGCACACGCACCTGCCGCTGTTGGCGTTCACCCCGGAGGAATCCGTGCGTAGTCAGCTCGCTCTCACTTGGGGGACGGAGACCTTCCAAATGCCTAAGGTGGACACGACCGATCAGATGGTGCGCCAGGTGGACCAGGCCATGTTGTCGTTGGGGCGGTCCCAGCGCGGTGACATGGTGGTGATCGTGGCCGGTTCCCCGCCGGGAACCGTCGGCTCCACCAACCTGATCCGGGTGCACCGGTTGGGCGAAGAAGACCACGTGTGAACGACCGACAGCAGTCGGCACGGCACGAGCGCCCGGTCGCACCGCTCCGAACGAGCGATGGGCGGCCGGGCGCTCGCGTTCCGGGCCGGCGGCGCCTGCGCGGCGCCCGAACGCAAGGAGTCCGCAGTGACCGAGGCAGCGCGAGCCGCGGCTGCTGATCTGGCAGCGACCGGTCAGGCCGAGGACGTCCCCCGCGATGTGAACGGGATGCCGTGCGGCCAGCCGGTGGTCGACGGGCTGGTCGCCCTGCTCGATCTGGAGCGGATCGAGGAGAACATCTTCCGCGGTGTGAGCCCGCCCGGTTCGCCGGTGCGCGTGTTCGGCGGCCAGGTCGCCGGGCAGGCGCTGGTGGCCGCGGGGCGGACGGTGCCCGGCGACCGGAGCGTGCACTCGCTGCACGCCTACTTCATCCGCCCGGGCGACCCGGACATCCCGATCGTCTACCAGGTCGACCGCACGCGTGATGGCCGTTCGTTCACGACGCGCCGCGTGGTCGCCGAGCAGCGCGGCGAGACGATCTTCTCGCTGTCGGCCTCCTTCCAGGTCGCCGAGGAAGGGATGGAGCACGCCGACGAAATGCCGGACGTGCCCGCCCCCGACTCGCTGCCCACGTTCGGCGAGCAGATCGGCGACCTCGCCAAGAGGCTGGGACGCGACCAGCCCCGACCGATCGACGTGCGCTACGTGACCGAACCGCCGTGGGTGCGGCGCGAGCAGGGCGGACGGCAGGCGAAGAGCCAGGTCTGGATGCGGGCCGACGGTTCCCTGCCGGATGATCCGCAGCTGCACGTGTGCGTCGCCGCGTTCGCCTCGGACATGACGTTGCTCGACTCGGTCCTCGGCCGGCACGGCGTGTACTGGGGAGTGGACGAGGTCTCCGGCGCGAGCCTCGACCACGCCATGTGGTTCCACCAGCCGTTCCGCGCCGACGAGTGGCTGCTGTACGACTGCTCCTCGCCGGCCGCCTCCGGCGCGCGGGGACTGGCCACCGGTCGGTTCTTCACCCGGGACGGTCGGCTGGTGGCCACCGTGGTGCAGGAAGGCCTGCTCCGGGTCGCGGACTGAAGCGCCGCTCGTTCGCGCGCGTCGAGCGCGGCGATCACGCGCTCACTCGCCCTCGATGAACTCCGCCGTGCCGTCCGGGGCGAACCGCAGCCACGGGTTGTAGCAGATTTCCCAGAGCACGCCGTTGGGGTCGGCGACGTGGCCGTGGTAGCCGCCGAAGTTCGCCCGCTGCGGCGATTTGACCAGCGAGCCCCCGGCGTCGACGGCGGCGCGGACCGTCGCGTCGACCTCTTCGGCGCTGTCCACGTTGTGCGCCAGGCTGATCCCGGACGCGCCTCTGCCCGCCACCGCGGAACCGGTGTCGCCGTAGAACCGCTCGGTTTCGAACAGGCCGAGCAGCATGCCCGGTGCGGTCTGGAAGAAGATGATCTCGCCGGAGACGTCGAGCGCGGGTTGCCAGCCGAGCCCGTCGACGTAGAACGAACGGGCCGCGTGCAGGTCATCGGTGGCGAGCGTGATCACGTGCGTGCGCTGGTCCATGGCGGCGCAGTCTTGCAGAGCCCCGGTGCTTCGCGCACGGGTTTCGAGCGCGGTGGTGCGCGTGTCGGCCGGTTGGGGTGCGTCCGCGTACCCGGCGGGCACGGGCCGCCTCGTCCCGGCCGGGCCCGCCGTGCTGCGCGCGTCCGGGCCGTGGCGGGCGCGTCGGTGCGGCCCCGGTAGTGCTGTCGTGTTCCCCGGCGGGTCACTCGCGGCGCCGCCGCTGCGGGCGCAGCTGCGGCGGGGGCGTCAACGCGCGCGTGTGCACCTGCTCGAGCACGATCGAGCTGGTGAAGTGCCGAACCTCGGTGCGGTTGGCGAGCTTGTCCACGAGGAAGCTCTGCAGGTGGGTCGTGTCGGCCACCGCCACGTGCAGCAGGAAATCCGCTTGCCCGCTGACGTGCAGCAGCGAACGGGTCTCGGCCTGGGAGAGCACGAACTCGCGGAAGCTGTCGACGACATCGCGGGTGTGCGGGCGCACGTTGACCGAGACGATCGCTTCCAGCGGCAGTCCGGTGGCCGCCGGGTTGACGTCGGTGTGCGATCCGACGATCACCCCGCGCTCACGCAGTCGTCGCACGCGCTGCAGGCAGCTCGACGGTGCGAGGCCGATGCGTTCGGCCAGGGTGCGGTTCGGCAGCGTCGCGTCGTTCTGCAATTCCTCCAGGATCCGCCAGTCGACCGAATCCAGTTCCACAGTTTCGCTCATCGTCGAACATCGTATGTGAGCAGTGGCGGAAGAGCGAACTGACAGAGCACGATGGGCTTACTGCTCGAACGAATGACTAGCTGGAGGTGTGGTGACTATCGACTGGGGGCCGTTCCTGCTGGCCCTGCTGGTGATCGTGATCGTTCCGGGACCGGACTTCGTGCTGGTCACCAGCAATGCGGCGACCAGCAGCCGCTGGGGGTGGCTGGCGGCGGCGGGAGTGACCGCGGGACTCGTGGTGCACGCGGCGGCCGCGACGCTCGGCCTGTCCGCGCTCGTCGCGGCGGTTCCGGCCGCGCTGTGGGTGGTCAAGGGTCTCGGCGTGGCCTACCTCTGCTGGATGGGGCTGCGGATCCTCTACGGCACCCGGCGGAAGCGCTCCGGCGAAGCGGTCGACAGCGCCGTTCCCCGCACCAGCGGCAACGGAGCCGTGCACGCCGCGCAGACCGGACGCGCGGTGTTCCTGCGTGCGCTGCTCACCGACGTGCTCAACCCGAAGGTCATGCTGACCTTCCTGACCCTGCTGCCGCAGGCCATGGACTCCGATGCCGCGCCGATGCCGCAGGCAGCCCTGCTCAGCGCGGTCGCGGTGAGCGCGTTCGCCGCGTGGTGGCTCGTCGTGGTGCCGTCGGTGCAGCGGCTGTCCGCGCTGCTGGCCAAGCCGCGGCGGCGGCGCGTGTTCGAGCGCTGCTGCGGTGGTGCGCTGCTGGTGATGGCCGGGTCCATCGCCATGAGCTGACCGAGTGCTCGACCGGAGGATCGACCGGCGGGTGGGCGTGCTTCGATGCGCGAGGGTCGACGCGGAGGGCGCGGGCCACCGGTGAGGGGTGACACGATGCGCGGCGGCCTCTCGTTGTGGAATCGTGATGTGCGCAGCGGCCGCTGTGCAGCGAGAAGATGTCGGGAACGGTGTCCCCGGGGCGAAATGGCGCTGCTTCTCCGGGCTCTGGCTGGGTGCCATCCCTGAGTGCGCTCGTGCACGTGGCCGGTAGCGTGGCGAGAAAATGCCCGCCGGTGCGCTCCCCGAGGTGATTACGTGGCGTTCATCAGCGACTTCCTGGCCCTCGTGGCCGGGTTGCCCAGACCACTTCTGGTGCTGGTGACCGGTGGGCTGGTCCTCGCCGAGTGCACGCTGGGTCTCGGTTTCCTCGTGCCGGGCGAGAGCGGGCTGCTCATATCCGCGGCCACGGTCGACAGCTGGGGCTTCTTCTTCTCGCTGACGCTGGTGGTGACCGTCTGCGCCGCCGTCGGCGACAACATCGGCTACCTGCTGGGGCGCCGCTACGGCATCCGGGTGCGCGAGACCAAGGCCGTGCGCAAGCTCGGCCAGCAGCACTGGGACCGGGCCACCGGCCTGCTGCGCCGCTTCGGCATCGGCGCGGTGCTCGTCGCCCGCTTCCTGCCCGTCGTGCGCACGCTCGTGCCCGCGGCCGCGGGCACGAGCCAACTCGGCTACGGGCGGTTCCTGCTCGCCTCCCTGATCGGGGCCGCCAGCTGGTCCGGCTTGCACGTCGGCGTGGGTTGGGCGGCCGGCACTTCGGTCAAGGCGATCGAACACGCGCTGGGGCAGGCGAGTTGGCTGTTCGCCACGGTGCTGGTCGTCGCGGGAGTCTCCGCCTGGTACTGGCGCCACCGGCGCGCCCGCAAGCAGGAAGCCGCGCAACAGCAGGGCACCGACGAGACCGTCGTGCGCGACGAGGACGTCGAACAGGCCGCCTGAGCGCGCGTGCGCAGCGGTGCGCACATTTCGCGAAAATGTGCACGCGGGCTGGCGGGTAGCTCCTCGCGGGGTCAGGTCTTGACCCGCAGCGTGTTGCCGCTGAGCCGGGTCAGGCTTCGGTGCAGCTCGTGCAGCGGGGGTGCTTCGGAGCCCAGCGGCACGAGCAGGCCGTTTCGCTGGGTGCTGCCCTGCGGTGCGTTCACCCGCACGTGCAGGTACGGGCCGATGATGGCTTGCTGGCTCAGCCGGACCCAGCGCACGTCCGGCCAGCGCACCGTCCCGTGCTCGTGCTCGGTGCGGTAGGTCAGCCCGCCCGCGGTGAACGTGATCGTCAAGTCCTGCGTCCGCAGGGGCGGCAGCCACGCGCGCAGTTGCAGCACCACCGACAGGAGGAGCATCGCCAGGGCAGCGGCGGTGAAGTACTGGCGGAAGCTCCCGTCCTGCCACGAGAGGAGCAGGCTCGCGCTGCTGAAGCAGGCGGCCAGCACGGCGCCGCCGATCGCCACTCCCGCCGACCACCGCATCCGCCGCACGCCGCGGGGATCGCGCGCGATCCGCACCTCATGAATGATCGTGTCCATGGTCCAGCAGGATGCCATCGGTAACCGCCTCGCGTTGGCGGTTCGCTCGTCTTCTCGCCCGAGCGCCGCACGGACGTTGCCCTGCACCCCACGCACCGTTGGGGGACTTTTCTCGAGAAATGTCCGCACCGAGGGCGGCGTCGGTTTCGGGTCCTGCGCTCCGATGTGCGACGAGGGCCGCGCCTCGGTAGTGGGCGCGGCCCTCGTCGCGAACGGCCCCTGTCGCGAACGGCCCCTGTCGCGAACGGCCTGCAGCGGGTCTCCGGTGCCCGGAAACCCGCGGCGGAACTAACGAGCGACGGATCTACGGCCGGCGCTCTACGACCAGCGATCTACGAGCGACGGATCTACGACCGGCGATCTACGGCCGGCGATCTACGGCCGGCGATCCACAGCGGCCGATCTGCAAGTAACCGAACTACAAGTAACCGATCTGCAAGTAACCGAACTACAAGTAGCCGATCTGCGAGCGGCGGATCACAGGCCGGGGTAGAGCGGTTTGGCCGCGGCCAGCGCCTCGACGCGGGCGCGCAGCTTCGTCGTGGTCGCTTCGTCCAGGCTGGGTTGCAGGGCCTCGGCGATGATGTCGGCGACCTCGCCGAACTCCTCGGCGCCGAAGCCGCGGGTGGCCAGTGCCGAGGTGCCGATCCGCAGCCCGGAGGTCACCATCGGCGGCCGCGGATCGTTCGGCACGGCGTTGCGGTTGACCGTGATGCCGATCTCGTGCAGCCGGTCCTCTGCCTGCTTGCCGTCCAGCTCGGAGTTGCGCAGATCCACCAGCACCAGGTGCACGTCGGTGCCACCGGAGACCAGCTGCACCCCGGCCGCGGCCGCGTCCGCGGCCTGCAACCGCCGCGCCAGCAGCTGCGCGCCCTCGAGGGTGCGGCGTTGCCGGTCGGCGAATTCCTCGCTGCCGGCCGTTTTGAACAGCACCGCCTTGCCGGCGATGACGTGCTCCAACGGGCCGCCCTGCTGACCGGGGAACACCGCCGAGTTGAACTTCTTGGCGAACTCCGCATCGGCCGAGAGGATCACTCCGCCGCGCGGGCCACCCAGCGTCTTGTGCGTGGTGGTGGTGACCACGTGCGCGTGCGGCACCGGATTGGGGTGCAGCCCCGCCGCGACCAGCCCGGCGAAGTGCGCCATGTCCACCAGCAGGTACGCCCCGACCTCATCGGCGATCGCGCGGAAAGCGGCGAAGTCCAACTGGCGCGGGTACGCCGACCACCCGGCGATGATCATCCGCGGCTGGTTCTCCCGCGCCAGCCGGGCCACCTCGTCCATGTCCACGCGGTGCTCGGACTCGTCGACGTGGTACGGCACAACGTTGTAGAGCTTGCCGGAGAAGTTGATCCGCATGCCGTGGGTGAGGTGCCCACCGTGGGCCAGATCCAGCCCCATGATCGTATCGCCCGGCGACAGCAGCGCGAACATCGCCGAAGCGTTGGCCTGCGCCCCCGAGTGCGGCTGCACGTTCGCGAACGACGCGCCGAACAGCTCCTTGGCCCGGTCGATCGCCAACTGCTCGACGACGTCGACGTGCTCGCAGCCGCCGTAGTAGCGCTTGCCCGGATAGCCCTCGGCGTACTTGTTCGTCAGCACCGACCCCTGAGCCTCCAGCACCGACCGCGATGCGAAGTTCTCCGAGGCGATCATCTCCAACGTGTTCTGCTGCCGCCCCAGCTCGGAACCGACCGCTGCGGCCACCTCCGGATCCACCGCAGCAAGCTGGTCGTTGAACAGGTCCGGTGTGGACATTTGGTGTTGCCTCCTGATTTCTGTCTGCGACGGCCCTGCGGACCTCTGGTCGAACGGCGCTGTTGTTAGTTGCCGCGGCGGTAGAACGGCAGTTCCACCACCTCCACCGGCAGCGACTTGCCGCGCGCGTCCACGTTCAGCGCGGTGCCCGGTTGGCTGTGCGCGCGGTCCACGTAGGCCATCGCGATCGGGTGCCCCAATGTGGGGGAGGGCGCACCGCTGGTGACCTCGCCGATCTCGTTGCCTTCGGGGTCGAGCACGGAGTACCCGTGTCGCGGCGCGCGCCGCTGGTCGGTGCTCAGGCCCACCAACGTCCGGTCGGTGGGGCCTTTGGCGACCTTCGCCAGCGCGGCCTTGCCCACGAAGTCATCGGGTTTGTCGAGTTTGACCACCCGGCCGAGATTGGCGTGGTACGGCGTCAACTCGACGCTGAGCTCATTGCCGTACAACGGCATACCCGCTTCCAGCCGCAACGTGTCCCGGCAGGACAGTCCGGCGGGCTTGAGGTCGTAGCCCGCGCCGGCCTCGGTGAGCGCCTGCCAGATCGACTCGGCGTCCTCCGGCGCGGTGAACAGTTCGAAACCGTCCTCGCCGGTGTATCCGGTGCGGGCGAGCATGATCTCGCAGCCCGCCACGGTGGCGTAGTACCCGGCGAAGTACTTGACGGTCGACAGGTCGGTTTCGGTCAGCGGGGCGAGGATCGCAGCCGCGTTCGGCCCCTGCAGCGCGATGAGCGCGTAGCGGTGCGAGTAGTCGTGGAATTCGGCCTCGAACCCGGAGGTGCGCTCGGCCAGTGCCGCGGAGACGGTGCCGGCGTTGGCGGCGTTGGCGACGACGAGGTACTCGTCCTCGCGCAGCCGGTAGACGATGATGTCGTCGAGCACGCCGCCGTCGTGGTTGCAGATCATCGTGTAGCGCGCGCGGCCGGGCGTGATCGCCGAGGCGTGGGCCAGCAGGGCGTAGTCCAAGGCCTCCGCGGCCTGCGGCCCGCGGATGTGGAGCTCGCCCATGTGCGAGAGGTCGAACAGCCCGGCGCTGCCCCGCACCGCGTTGTGCTCGGCGGTGTCGCCGGAGTACCGGACCGGCATCTGCCAGCCGGCGAAGTCGGTGAACGTCGCGCCCAGCTCCTCGTGGATCCGGTGCAGGGGCGTCTGCCTCGGTGACGTCATCGTGTCTGGACTCCTCCTGGGGGCGGCGCCGGTCGGCGGTCGCGGGTCCGAAACTGCGCAATCGGATCCTGCCAGCGTAATCGGACCGCTGCGTTCGCCACCTGCGCGGTCGTACGCACGTCGGGCGGTCTCCCCTGGAGTCATGGGCCTGAGAGTTTCACCGTCGTCGACGGCTTGCACCGTGGGCGAGAAGCGGTCCGCTCCTGCTTTCCTCCCGTTGCGCCTCGTGCCGTGCGGTAGGTGGTGCCTGAGAGTTTGCTGGGGAGTGCTTGCTCCTTCGGCGTCCCGACGGGCCGGGAGCTCTCCCGCACGGAGTCAACGGCGCGGTGTTCGGTTGTGGACCAGCTGCCCGGGCGTTGCCTGGACAGGTTGCCCCCCGGGCAGGTTGTTCTCTGGACAGAGCGTGACGCTACGGAGGACCCCGCGGGCAGTCAACCACAACGCGAGGCTGATCTCACTCGGTTGCGCGCGGAGGTCGGCGCGGGTGCTGCGGTGCCGACACCGCGTCCTCGGGCGTCGTCGCGGCGAGGGTGCGGTAGACCTCACGCAGCCCGTCGATGAGGGCCCCGAGGGCGAGCTCGAAGCTGTCCGCGTCGATCTCTGTGTGCTGCGGCAGCAGGTGGGCGCGGTCGAGGTGCGGGAATCGCTCGTCGTAGATGCTCGCGTCGGCGGGGAAGCCCTCGGCGAACGAGGCCATGGCCGAGCCGACGACGAGGTACTTCGTCGACGCGCCGATCATCGTCGCGTACCGCTGCGGCCAGCCGGCCCGCACGAGCCCGCCGTGCACCCGGTCGGCGCGGCGCAACGCGTTCTCCCGGTGGGCCGGGCCGGAGGCCAGGAACGGCACGAGGTTGGGGTGGGCGCGCAGGGCGGCGCGGTAGGACCGCGCCCACGTGCGCAGGCCGGTGGGCCAGTCGGTCTCGAAGTCGGAGACGTCGACCTGGGTCATGACCTCGTCGGAGATCGTGTGCAGCAGGTCGTCCTTGTTCGGCACGTGGTTGTACAGCGACGCCGCGCGGACGTCGAGGCGTTCGGCCAGGCGGCGCATGGACAGCGCCTCGAGCCCTTCGGCGTCGATGATCTCGAGGCCGACCCGGGCGATGCGTTCGGTCGTCAGGAGGGGACGGCTCGGACGGGGCACGGTTTCTCCACGTTGCTGGCCTGGGGGAACGCCTCTTGCGAGGGCGGTTCGAGGGACTCTAGGCTGCCATAAAACTAACGTTGTTAGTTAGTACGTCACACGGAAGGGCAGGTCAATGGTCGACTTCTCGTTGTCCGACACCGAGCGCGACGTGCGCGACTGGGTGCGCCGTTTCGTCCAGCGCGAGCTCATGCCGCTGGAGCAGCAAGTGCTGGACCGGGAACGCGCCGGTGCGCGGGGACTGACCAAGCAGGAGCAGGCCGACCTCCAGAACAAGGCGCGCGAGGCGGGGTTCTGGGGCGTGCAGACCCCCGAGGAGTACGGCGGGATGGACCTGCCGGCCGTGCTGACGGCGCTGATCCAGATCGAGCTGGGACGGACGTTCGTGCCGTTCCAGTTCGGCGGCGACGCGGACAACATCCTCTACCACGGCAACGAGGAGCAGAAGCGGCGCTACCTGCTGCCCACCATCGAAGGCACCCGGAAGTCCTGCTTCGCCATCACCGAGCCCGGCGCCGGGTCCGACGCGAAGAACATCCGCACCACCGCCCGCAAGGACGGCGACGAGTGGGTGATCAACGGCGAGAAGACCTTCATCACCGGCGGCATCGACGCCGACTTCGCCATGGTCTTCGCCGTCACCGACAAGTCCAAGGGCGCCGACGGCGGGGTGACCTGCTTCCTCGTCGACCGCGACATGGGTTGGACCTCGGAACCCATCGACATCATGGGCGAGTGGGAGCGTCAACCCGCCTCGCTGGTGTTCGACGACGTGCGCGTTCCCGAGGAGAACGTGCTCGGCGAGATCGGCCAGGGCTTTTCGCTGGCCATGCAGTGGATCGGCCGCGGCCGCTACATGCTGCCCGCGCACGCGCTCGGTGCCTGCGAACGGCTCGTCGAGATGGCCGCCGACTACGCCAACAACCGCCAGACCTTCGGCGCGCCCATCGCCGACCGCCAGGCCATCCAGTGGATGATCGCCGACTCGGCCGTGGAGATCGAAGCGCTGCGGTGGCTCGTGCTGCAGGCCGCCTGGCAGGTCGACCAGGGGATGGACTCGCGGCACGCGCAGTCCATGGCCAAGCTCTACGGCGGGACGCGGGCCAACGAGATCGTCGACCGCGTGATGCAGATCCACGGCGGCATGGGCTACACCCGCGAGCTGCCGGTGGAACGCTGGTTCCGCGACCTGCGCCTGCTGCGCATCTTCGAGGGCACCGACGAGATCCAGCGCCGCACCATCGCCCGCAACGTCCTCAAGGGGCACCACTCGGTCAGCGGAGTGCTCGGCTGAGTCCCCGCCGAGGCGGTGTCGCCCCGCCGAACTCCTCGGTAGGCTGGACAGCGCCTGATCCCCAGGCGACGCGCCGGTCATCACTTCGACGGACAGGCCGCGCGCTGAGGACCGACCAGGAGCGGACATGTCGCTGATGAAGAAGATCGCCGCTTTCGCCAGCAGCCCGCAGGGGCGCCGGATGATGCGGCAGGCGAAGAAGTACGCCCAGGACCCCAAGACCCGGGCGAAGATCGACGAGGCGAAGAACAAGCTGCTCAAGGGCAGCAAGTCCAGCCGGTGATCCGGTCCCGGTGATCCGGTCGATGAGACCCGGCCGGTGACGCCCAGCGGTGACATCGGTCGGTGACATCCCGGCCGGTGACGCCCAGCGGCCCGCCGTCCCCCGCGGACCGGCGGGCCGCTTTCACGTGCGGCCGGAGGGCACGGCCACGTGCGGCCGGAGGGCACGGCGTGTCGTGGTCGCGGCCGGTCCGCGCTGCAGAACCCGTTGGACCTCGTCGTCCGCCTCGTCCCGCCACTGTCCCGCCACTGCAGCAGCTGCTCGACGCCTCGCCCACCTCCATCGCGCGGGCACGTCGGTGTCGCTGATGAGCGCAACGCCCGGCGTCGGCGGCAACGGTTCCGGCATCCACCTCGGAAAGGAGCACCACCCGTGCGACTGAGCGGCAAGACGGCGATCGTCACCGGCGGGGCCGGCGGCATCGGGCGCGGCATCTGCGCTGCCCTCGTCGCCGAAGGCGCCGACCTCGTGCTCGTCGACATCGATGAGCACGCCGCCGCCGCGACCGCCCGCGAGCTCACCGAAACCGGCCCCGCGGCAGAGGAGCAGGTCACCTTCCTCGCCCGCGACATCAGCCGGTCCGAATCCGCCGACGACGTGCTCGCCGCCGCCGTGGATTCCTTCGGCGGTGTGGACGTGCTGGTCAACAACGCCCACGCCTCCCGGCAGGCCCCCGTTCTCGAGCACACCGCGGAGATGTTCGAGCTCTCCTTCAACAGCGGCTTCTTCGCCACCTACCACTTGATGCGGGCGTGCCACCCGCACCTGGCCGAGCGCGGCGGCAGCGTCGTCAACTTCGCCTCCGGTGCAGGGTTGAACGGGCAGCCCGACCAGGCGTCCTACGCAGCCGCCAAGGAAGCCATCCGGGGGTTCAGCCGGGTCGCGGCCCACGAGTGGGCCGGCGACGGGATCCGCGTCAACCTCGTTTCCCCCATCGCCCGCACTCCGGGGGTCGATGCCTGGGCGCAGACCCACCCCGAGCAGTACGAGCAGGTGTCCAGCGGTATCCCCCTGGGCAGGATGGGCGATCCCGAGCGCGACATCGCGCCCGTCGTGGTCTTCCTCGCCAGCGACGACAGCCGCTACATTACCGGGCAGACCCTGATGGCCGACGGTGGCTCGATCATGCTGCGGTGACCGCGGTTGCAGGCCGCGCCTCTGGGCACGCCCCGCGCCACCGCAGTAGGGTGCGCCGTGTTCGCGCAGCCGTGCTGGAGGGTGGCCGATGCCGAGGGCGTACGTGGTGGGCACGTTCGACACCAAGGGGGAAGACCTGCGCTACGTGGCGGGTCTGCTGGCCCCGCACTGCGCCGTGACCACCGTCGACGTCAGCACCGGATCGGCGGAGGCGAGCGCGGCGGAGGTCTCCGCCGAGCAGGTCGCCGCGCACCACCCCGACGGGACGGCGGCGGTGTTCACATCGGACCGCGGTGCGGCCGTGTCCGCCATGGCCGTCGCCTTCGAACGCTTCCTGGCGCAGCAGCCGGCGGACGGTGTGCTCGGACTCGGCGGTTCCGGCGGCACCGCGCTGATCAGCCGCGGTCTGCGCGCTCTCCCCGTGGGCGTGCCCAAGATGATCGTGTCCACAGTGGCCTCCGGTGACACTTCGGCCTATGTGGACTCCTCCGACCTCGTGCTGCTGCCCTCGGTAACCGACATCGCCGGGCTGAACCGCATCTCCCGCCGCGTGCTCGGCAACGCCGCGCACGCCCTGCTCGGCTCGCTGACGCACGACATCCCGGACACCGGCCACCGACCCGCGCTCGCGCTGAGCATGTTCGGCGTGACGACCCCGTGCGTGACCGCCGTCGCCGACAGGATGCGCACCACGCACGACCCGCTGGTCTTCCACGCCACCGGAACGGGCGGGCGCGCCATGGAGAAGCTCGTCGACGACGGTTACGTCGAGGCGGTCGTGGACATCACCACCACCGAGATCGCCGATCTGCTCGTCGGCGGGGTGATGAGCGCGGGCGAACAGCGGCTCGACGCGATCGCGCGCACCCGGGTGCCCTACGTCGGTTCGTGCGGCGCGCTGGACATGGTGAACTTCGGAGCCGTCGGCACCGTGCCGGAGAGGTTCCGCGGGCGGTTGCTGTACGAGCACAACCCGCAGGTGACGTTGATGCGCACCACTGCCGAGGAGTGCGAGCGCATCGGCGAGTTCCTCGCCCGCAAGATCAACGCCTGCGCCGGGCCCGTGCGGTTCCTGCTGCCCGCGGGCGGGGTGTCGCTGCTGGACGCCCCCGGTGCCGCGTTTCGCGATCCGACCGCCGACGAGCGGCTGTTCGACGCGATCGAGCGGAACGTGCACGGGGCCGAGCGGGTGCGGCGCGTGCCGCACAACATCAACGACGCGGAGTTCGCCGACGCCGTGGTGGCCGCGGCGGAGGAAGTGGGCATCAGCACCGCTGCGCGGTCGCGGTGACGGTGTTCGCAGTGACGCGGGGACGTACCGGTTCGCACACGATGGTGGAGGTCCGATGACGAAGCGCTTCGAACGTTCGGAACTGCTGTCCCGGCTGCGCGGCAAGGTCGACCGGGGTGAACCGGTCATCGGTGGCGGAGCGGGCACCGGCCTGTCCGCCAAGGCCGAGGAGAGCGGCGGGATCGATCTGATCGTGCTGTACAACTCGGGGCGCTACCGCATGGCCGGGCGCGGTTCGCTGGCCGGGCTGCTGGCCTACGGCAACGCCAACGACGTCGTCGTGGAAATGGCGGCGGAAGTGCTGCCGGTCGTGCGGAACACGCCCGTGCTCGCCGGCGTCAACGGCACCGACCCGTTCCTCATGCCCGAGCGGTTCCTCGGCCGGCTCGCCGATCTCGGCTTCTCCGGCGTGCAGAACTTCCCCACGGTGGGGCTCATCGACGGCACGTTCCGGGCGAACCTCGAAGAGACCGGCATGAGCTACGAGCGCGAAGTCGAGCTCATCGCCGCCGCGCACGAAGCCGACCTGCTGACCACGCCGTACGTGTTCTCCGCCGCGGACGCGCGCAGGATGACCCGGGCCGGCGCCGACGTCATCGTCTGCCACATGGGGCTGACCACCGGTGGCAGCATCGGCGCGGAGACCGCCCGCACCCTCGACGACTGCGTCGCCGACATCGACGCCTTCGCGCACGCGGCCCGGCAGGTGCGCGAGGACGTGCTCGTGCTCTGCCACGGCGGCCCGATCTCCGCACCGGCCGACGCCGAGTACGTGCTGTCGGAGACCAGCGGTTGCCACGGCTTCTTCGGCGCCTCGAGCATGGAACGACTGCCCACGGAGAAGGCGATCGCGGAGACGACCCGGGCCTTCACCCGCAGCAGCGGCGAATAGCGCCGCAACGATCCGAGGAGGAGATAGCATGCCGCGGTCCTACGCCAGTACCACCGTCGAGGCTCCGGCCGATGCGGTGTGGCGGGTGGTGCGCGACTTCGACGGGCTGCCGCAGTGGCACCCGGGAATCGCGACCAGCAGCATCGAGGGCGGTCGTCCCGCCGACGCGGTCGGCTGCGTCCGCTACCTGACCATGCCCGACGAGTCCGTCGTCCGGGAACAGCTCGTGGATCTCGACGACGTGGCCCGCTCCTACAGCTACGAGATCCTCGAGGGTCCGTTCCCCGTGCGGAAGTACCGCGCGACCGTCCGCGTCATCCCCGTCACGGCCGACGACACCTCGTTCGTCGAGTGGTACGCGGACTACGACGCCGACGCGGCCGACGAGGCGCAGCTCGACAAGACCTTCAGCCGCGGCGTGTTCGGGGCGGGGCTGAAAGCCCTGCGCACGCACTTCGAACGGTGACGTGCGCTGCCCGGGCCCGGCTTGCCCGCCGCGACCGCTGGTAGCCGGGCCCGGGCACCGGTCATACGCCGAGCACCAGGTGGGCCATGAAGAAGTAGATGATCAGCCCCGTCGCGTCGACCAGCGTGGTCACCAGCGGAGCGGAGACGACCGCCGGGTCGATGCCGACGCGTTTGGCCAGCAGCGGCATGGCCGCCCCGACCATGGCCGCCCACGTGCAGATGACCACGATGGACAGTGCCACGGTGAGGGTGACCTGGAACCCCACCAGTAACGTGCCGATGCCCAGGCCGACGGTGGCGAGCATGACGCCGAGCAGCACGCCCACCCGGCATTCGCGCCAGACCACCCGCAGCACGTCGCCGGTGCGCAACTGGCCCACGGCCAGCGCGCGGACGGTGGCGGTGGCCGCCTGCGCTCCCGCGTTGCCGCCGGTGCCGGTCAGCAGCGGGATGAACAGCGCCAAGGCGGTCACTTGCGCCAACGTCGCCTCGAAGAACTGCATCACGTTGACGGTGAGCGTGGCGGCCACCAGCAGCAGCAACAGCCACGCGATGCGCGAACGGGCGATCTGGAACACGCTGGCGGCCACGTAGTGGCCCTGCCACGGCGTGGTCGCCGACTGCCGCACGAAGTCCTCGGTTTCGGCCGATTCCAGCACTTCCATGGCGTCATCGATGGTGAGCAGACCGACCACGCGCTGTTCACTATCGACAACGGGAAGGGCCAGCAGGTTCGACTCGCGCATCACGCGCGCGGCGTTCTCGGCGTCGTCGGTGGCGGCGGCGGACACCGGCTCCTCGTCGAGCAGTTCCTGCAGCGGGCGCCCGGGGGCGCTGAGCACCAGGTCCCGGAGGCTGACCACGCTGAGCAGGCGGCGTTCGTCGTCGACCACGGGCAGGGTGTAGACGGTTTCGGCGCTGAGGCCTTTGCCGCGGACGACGTCCAGGGCCTGGCCGGCGGTGAGGTCGTGGCGGACGATCACCACTTCCGGGCTCATGTACCGGCCGACCGAGCCTTCCGGGTAGCCGAGCATTTCGGCGGTGGTGTCGCGTTCCCGTTGGCTGAGCCCGGCGAGGACGCGCTGGGCCACCTTGGCGGGGACTTCGCCGAGCAGCCGCACCCGGTCATCGGGATCCATGGCCTCGACGAGTTCGCGGAAGGCGTGGTCGCGCAGGCCGTCGAGGATCTTCTGCTGCGCGATCGGGTCGAGTTCCTCGAAGACCTCGATGGCCTCGTCCTTGCTCAGCAGGCGGAACAGCAGCACCGCCTCGACCTCGCCCTGCCGACCGATCTCGTCGGCGATCTCATAGGGCCTCCGTTCGGAAATCCAGTGCTGCATCCCCGCGATGTCGTTGCGATCGAGCAGAGTCTGCAGCGTCTCGGTGGACATGGGGACCTCCCATCCGGCGGCGCGTGTCCGGCGGATCCGGTGCGCGAACCGCTTTCACGGTGCTTTCACACGCCAGGACCAGCTACCGCCCCTGTTGTGGCCAACAGCGGTTAGAGTTTGGCCGTGCCAACCATGCATCCGTCCAAAACTGACACCCCCCAGGCAAGCCGTGTCGTGGTCACCGGCGGTTCCGGGTTCGTCGGGCGTGCCGTGGTGCGCGCCTTCGTCGAGCGTGGCACCCCGGTGACCATCGTCGACCGCGTGGAACCACCCTGCCCGCAGGGGCGGGGTGACGTTCCGGAGCGTCCCGGGGGTGATCTCGTCACGTTCCTCCGCGGCGATCTGCGCGATCCGGAGGTCCGCGAGGCCGCCGTCACCGAGGGCACCGCGGGGGTGGTGCACCTCGCGGCGATCACGTCCGTGCTGCGTTCGATGGATCACCCGCAGGACACCTACGAGACTAACGTGGCGGCTACCCAGGGGTTGCTCGAGGTGGCTCGGCAGCGCGGGGTGCGGCGGTTCGTGCTGGCCTCCACGAACGCGGTGGTCGGCGACATCGGGCACGGCACCATCTCCGAGGAGCTGCCGGTGCGCCCGCTCACCCCGTACGGCGCGAGCAAGGCCGCGGCCGAGATGCTGCTGTCCGGCTACGCGGGGGCGTACGGGATGAGCACGTGCGCATTGCGGTTCACCAACATCTACGGCCCGGGGATGGGGCACAAGGACAGCTTCGTCCCGCGCCTGATGCGTGCGGCGTTGTCCGACTCGGGCGTCGAGGTGTACGGCGACGGTGCGCAGCGCAGGGATTTCGTCCACATCTCCGATGTCGTGCGCGGGGTCCTCGCTGCGTGGGACCAGCACTACAGTGGTACGGCGATCATCGGGTCCGGGCGCTCGGTGTCGGTGCTCGAACTGCTCGACGCGGTGCGCGCGACGACCGGGCGTTCGGTGCCGAGCACCCACGTTCCGGCCAAGCAGGGTGAGATGCCGGCGGTGATCGTGGACGCCGGACGGGCGCAGCGGGAGTTGGGGTTCGCTCCGGTGACCCCGCTGAAGGAAGGGCTGCGCACCGTCTGGGAGGACTTCCGCGTCGCCGAGTAGCGACGGCCGGGGCTTCCGGCGGTCGTGGTCGGCACGCGCGGTGCCGACGAGGATGGGGAGGGCCTGGATGCTGCGACGGCACTGGTTGCTGGGGCTGCTGCTGCTCGCGGGGCTGGCGCTTCGGGTGGTGGCGCAGCTGGCCTACCAGCCGGCGCTGCTGTACATCGACTCCTTCCGCTACCTCAACGACCTCGGCGTGTTCTTCCCCGGTGGGCGCAACCCCGTCGGTTACGAGGTGCTGCTGCTGGGGCCGGTGCTGCTGGTGAGCGACCTCGCCGGGGTCGTCGCCGTGCAGCACCTGCTCGGGCTGGCCCTCGGCGTGGGGGTCTACGCGCTGCTGCGGCGCCACGGCGTGCGCACGTGGATCGCCGCGGTGGCCGCCGCACCGGTGCTGCTGGACGGGTACCAGCTGCAGTTGGAGCAGATGGTCATGTCCGATCTGCTGTTCCAGGTGCTGCTGCTGCTCGCGGTGTACGTGCTGACCTGGTGGGGCACTCCCGGGCCGCGGCTGGCGGCGTTAGCGGGCGTGCTGCTCGCCGTGTCCATGATCGTGCGCATCGTCGGCATCACGCTGGTGGTGCCCGCGGTCGTGTTCGTCGTGCTCGCCGCGGGGCTGCGTCCCGCGGACGGCTGGCGGCGACGGTTGCGCGCCGCTGGTGCGCTGGTGCTCGGGTTCGTCGTCGTGGTGGGCGGGTACGGCCTGTACCACCTGGCCTGGACGGGGACGTTCGCCCTGGGCGGCGGCAAGGGCAACGTCCTGTACGGGCGGGCCGCCACCGTCGCGCAGTGCGAGACCCTCGACCTCACCCCGCGGGAGCAGGTGCTGTGCCCGGACGAAACCGTGCCGGAGCGGCAGGCCCAGGGCATCGACTACTACATCCACTTCTACAAGCCGGTCGAGGAGTTCGTCGACGCGCCGGGGGAGGCGTCCTTCACGCAGGCGCAGGACACGTTCGCGCGCAAGGTCCTGCTGCACCAGCCGGGCGAGGTGGTGTACGGCATGGCGCACGACTTCCTCAAGGGCTTCGCGCCGATGCGCACGCAGGTGCCCGGCGACGTTCCCCTGCAGCGCTGGCACTTCCAGACGGAGTACCCGTTCTACGGCGACGAGTGGTACGTCGCCGAATGGGTCGCTGTTGCCGGCGGGGGGCCGATCGCTGTGGACCCCGACCTGGCGGCGTTCCTGCGCGGGTATCAGCTGGGCGGCGGTTACACGCCCGGGGTGCTGCTCGGTGGGATGGGGGTGCTCGCGGTCGTGGCCGTGTGCGGTGCCGGAGCCGCCCGCGGCTCCGGACTGCGGGGTGCGTGTCTTCTCACCGCGGGCCTGGCGGTTACCGTTATCGGCACTGCTGCGGCGATGGAGTTCTCGTGGCGGTACCAGCTGCCCGGGCTGGTGCTGCTGCCGCTCGCCGGGGGGCTCGCGCTCACCGCGGTGACCGGCTACCGCGACCCGCGCGGGCGCCGGGAGGTGCCGACCGCGGCGGCCGGACGTGCGGAAGGGGGAGGAGTGCTGGCGGAGTTCCCGGACGCCGTGGACCGCGCGGCCCTCGACGAGTACGAGCTGAGCCACGGCACGCACCGGTTCGGCCCGGTGGTGGTGGTCATCGCCGCGTACAACGAGCAGGGCGCGATCGGTGACGTGCTCCGACAGCTGCCCGGGCAGTGCCACGGCCTGCCCGTCGAGCCGCTCGTCGTCGTGGACGGGTCCACCGATGCGACGGCCGACGTGGCGCGGCGCTGCGGCGCGCAGGTGTGCGTCGCGCCGGTGAACCGCGGTCAGGGGGCCGCGCTGCGCCTGGGCTATCACCTCGCCGCCACTCGCGGGGCGCAGTACGTCGTCACCACCGACGCGGACGGGCAGTACGACCAGTCCGAGATCGCTGCGCTGCTGCGGCCGCTGATCGCCGACGAGGCCGACTTCGTGACCGGCTCGCGCCGGCTCGGCCGCAACGAGCGCCCGGCGCTGCTGCGCCGCATCGGTACCCACGTGTTCGCCGGCGTGGTCAGCCTGCTCACCGGCAGGCAGATCACCGACACCACGTTCGGGTTCCGCGGCATGAAGGTCGCCGTGCCGATGAGCGTGACGCTGCGGCAGCAGCAGTACCAGGCGTCCGAGCTGCTCATCGGTGTTCTGCTGCGCGGCTACCGGGTCGTGGAGCAGCCGATGACGATGCGCCCGCGCACTGCCGGCGAGAGCAAGAAGGGCGGCGACCTGCTCTACGGCCTCCGGTTCTGCCGAGTGGTGCTTGCGACCTGGTGGCGGGAGAGTCGCACGCGCCGGACCGCGGGCTCGCGGTTCAGCCCGTCGACGACTCCGAGCGCTGCCTACGGTGAGCAGGGAACACGAGATGGTCGATGAGCAGGAACTTCACGACGAAGACCACGGCGTAGGTGCCGATGAAGGCGCCCCAGACGATGGCCACGCGGATGATGTGAGCGTCGAACAGCCGCACCGCGAGCAGTTCCGCGCCGCTGGTGGCCAGGGCCGCCAGCACGGCGGTCGTCACGGATACGGCGGCGAAGCGCAGGATCTCCCCGCGCAGCGCGTCGCGTCCGCCGCCGCCCCACGTGCGCCGGTTCAGCAGGAAGTTGGGGACGGCGCCGGCGAGCTGGGCCAGCACGGTCGCGGCGGCGGGTGCGGCTCCGAGGGCGTAGCTGCAGAGGAAGACGAGCTGGCTGATCGTGGTGGCGACGAGGGACGCCGCGGCGAAGCGCGTGACGAGCCGGCGGTAGCGGTCAGCGCGCCCGCGAGCGGCACCTGCTCCGCCAGGACGCGGCGTGCTGCCGGTGCTGTCCTGCGCCATCATGGTCTCCTCACCATAGGGAGGGTGGGCAGCCGCCGCACCGGAGGGTGCCTACCGGACACGGCTGCGGGGCGGTCCGCGGGGATCGCTCGCACGGGAGCGACAGGGGATGAGATTATCTTCTCGCCTTATCTGATCGGCGAGGTCATATCGGGTGCTCCGGGGAACACGCGCCCGGTGTGTGGGAAGCCGCATTACGACACGGAGGAGTAGGCGTGCGAATTCTCGTTCTCGGGGGGGACGGCTATCTCGGGTGGCCGACCGCTCTCCATCTGTCCGACTGTGGTCACGAGGTCGCGATCGCGGACAACTGCGCGCGGCGCGGTTACGATCACGAGCTCGGTGTGCAGAGCCTGGTGCCGATCGAGCCCATGCGCACGCGCGTGGACGCGTGGCACGAGGTCTCCGGCAAGACCATCAAGAGCTACTACGGGGACCTCGTCGACGACGAGTTCGCCGTGGAGTTGCTGCGTGATTTCCGCCCGGACACGATCGTGCATTTCGCCGAGCAGCGGGCCGCGCCCTACTCCATGATCGACCGCAAGCACGCGGTGTACACGCAGTACAACAACGTGGTCAACACGTTAAATCTGCTGTTCGCCATTCAGCAGGTGGACCCGGAAATCCATCTGGTGAAACTCGGGACGATGGGCGAGTACGGCACCCCGAACATCGACATCGAGGAAGGCTGGCTGGACGTCACCCACAACGGCCGGACCGACCGCGTGCTGTACCCGAAGAAGCCGGGTTCCTTCTACCACCTGAGCAAGGTGCACGACAGCCACAACATCGAGTTCGCCTGCCGCATCTGGAACCTGCGGGCCACGGACCTGAACCAGGGGGTCGTCTACGGTCAGGAGACGCCGCAGACGGTGCGGGACGCCCGCTTGGCCACGCGGTTCGACTACGACGCCGTGTTCGGCACGGTGCTGAACCGCTTCGTCATCCAGGCCGTGCTGGGGCACCCGCTGACCGTCTACGGCAGCGGTGGGCAGACCCGCGGCACGATCGACATCCGCGACACGGTGGAGTGCATCCGCCTGGCCGCGGAGAACCCGGCGGACCGCGGCGAGTTCCGGGTGTTCAACCAGATGACCGAGAGCTTCTCCGTGGAGGAGATCGCCAAGGTCGTGGCCGACAGCCACGACAACGAGGTCAAGATCGAGTACCTGGACAACCCGCGCGTCGAGCAGGGCGAGCACTACTACAACGTGCGGCACACCGGTCTCGTGGACCTGGGCCTGCAGCCGCACCACCTGTCGAACACACTCATCGACTCGCTGTTCGGGGTGGTGGACAAGCACCGGCACCGCGCGGACCTCGCGGCGATGCGTCCGACGGTGAGCTGGCGGACCGCCTCGAGCCCCGTGCGCGAGGACGCCTGAACGACCCGCGGATCCGTCCGGAACGGCCGGACGATCCTCGCGGTGGCCGCGCGGGTCGCTTCGGCGGCCCGCGCGGCCCTCGCTCAGCGGCCCGTGCGGCCACCGCTCACCGGTTGTGCAGCCCGCCAGCAGCAGGACTTTGTCGAGCCGTTGTCCGTTGCGGGTGGACGCACCTGCTGCCGGTATCCGCCGTTCGCGCGCTCGCGCGCCCTCGTGCGCCGGAGCGCGGGCCTCCGGCGCGGAGCAACGGCGTCCACCGCGTGGTGGACTGGAATATTCCATGCCCGCGGGGCAGACTGAGGACGCGGTCGTTGCACGCTTTCGGGTGGCGGCCGGTGGTCACGCGGTACGGGGAGCGGTGTCCCGGGCACGGACGGTGGTTCGGCACCCGGGGCGCCACCGCGGCCGACCCCTCCGAGCCTTTTTCCTTCCGCAGTGGACGTTGCATGTCCTGCGAACATCCTTGTCATCGCGGATTTTTCGCGATCGTTTTCGGCGCGTTGCGCGCTGCCGCCCGGTTCGCCGAGCCGGGTTTCGCCCGATCGGGCAGATTCTCCGAATGGTGCCGTTCCCGGTTGCCGCTACCGCGGCACCGTGATCCGATGTTCACCACAACAGCAACTCTGAGTAGTTGATCTGTTGTCGCACGTGGGCGTGATCTGCATCATCACTGATCAGTTTGCGCTAGCTGATAACTCTCAGCTACTTTCACGGCGCGATATCACGGTTCGGTTACGACAGTGTCTCGATCCCCCGCGAGGCACTCCCGCCTCCCCCGACGGGCAGTGGCCGGCCGTGCCCCCGAAATCGAAAGGTGAACATTGGGCAAGCACCGAATGGAGGCGGACCATCCCCCGACTGGCCGCCTCCACGTCTCCGAGCTGACAGGAACAACCGACGGTGCCCGCGGGCGGTCCTCCGCCTCCCGACGCGTCCGCAATGGACTGCCCGCGCGCAACAAGATCATGGCGGCCGTCGTGGCCACCGGTGCCTTCGCAGCGGTGGGCCAGCCGTTCGCGCACGCCGACAGCGGTTCCGCCGGCGGTGTCGAGCGGCAGGCCCACCAGCAGCAGACCCCCGAGCGGCAGGCCGGAGCCGAACCGCAGCACCAGCTGCGCGACGCGGTCACGGGCAACCAGCACGGCCCGGGCTCGGTGCGGCTGCTCGCGCTGCAGCAGCCTTCCGACGGCGGCTTCGAACTGCAGCGGCTGGTCAAGAGCAAGGCCGTCCAGCAAGAGCGGGAGCGGGCCGAAGCCGAGCGTCGCGCCGAGCAGCAGCGGCAGGCGCAAGCCCAGCGCCGCGCCGAGCAGCAGCGGCAGGCGCAGGCCGAGCAGCGAGCCGCCGCGGAGCAGCAAGCCGCTGCCGAGCAGAGCAGTGCCCAGCAGGGCAGTGCCGAGTTCGTCAAACCCGCGGAGGGTGAACTCACCTCCACGTACGGGATGCGCGGCGGCAGCATGCACAACGGGATCGACCTGGCCAACTCGATCGGCACCCCGATCCACTCCGTCGCCGCCGGCGAGGTCATCAACGCCGGTCCGGCCAGCGGCTTCGGCCAGTGGGTGCGCGTGCAGCACGACGACGGCACGATCACCGTCTACGGACACGTGGATTCGTTCACCGTGAGCGTCGGGCAGCAGGTCGAGGCCGGTGAGCAGATCGCCACGATGGGCAACGAGGGTCAGTCCACCGGCCCGCACCTGCACTTCGAGGTGATCGAGGACGGTTCGAAGATCGACCCGCAGCCGTGGCTGGAGGAGCGCGGCATCACCGTCTGACGGCGCGACCCCGCGGGTGCGCACCTCGCACGAGCGTGCGCACCCGCGTTCGCGGTGCGGTCCGCCCCATCCGCCGTCGACGGGCAGGGCGACTCGCGGACGTCCACACCAAAACGGCTGAACGATGTCCTACTAGCCGGGTGGTGCGCCGCGCCTGCTCAGTCCTCGACCGGCGCCGGAGTCTCCTGCTCGAGCCGCTGCCGCAGCCAGCTGAGCGTGCGGGCCAGCAGCCGGGAGACGTGCATCTGCGAGATGCCCACGTTCTCGGCGATCTGCGTCTGCGTCATCCCGCGGAAGAAGCGCATGAGCACGATCCGGCGCTCCCGCTCGGGCAGCTCCCGCAGCAGCGGGCGGATGACTTCGCGGTTTTCGACCTCGGCCAGCTCGGCGTCATCGCTGCCGATGGCCGAGCCGAGCGGGATCTCGTCGGTGTCGCTGAGCAGCTCGTCCAGTGACGCGCTGCGGTAGGCGTCCCCGGCCTCGATCCCCCGATAGACCTCGTGGGTGCTCAGCCCGAGGTGGGTGGCGATCTCGCTGGGTGCGGGGGCGCGCCCGAGGTTCTGCGAGAGCGTGGCGATCGCGGCGGACACGGACAGGTGCAGTTCCTGCAGGCGCCGCGGCATCCGCACGGCCCATCCCGTGTCCCGGAAATGCCTGCGCACCTCACCCATGATCGTGGGGACCGCGTAGGACAGGAAGTCCACCCCGCGGCTCGAGTCGAAGCGGTCGACCGCGTTGATCAACCCGAGAGTGGCGACCTGCATGAGATCCTCGTGCGACTCCCCGCGGTGGCTGAAGCGACGCGCGATGTGCTCGGCCACCGGCAGGTGCTCGGTCACGAGCCGGTCCCGCAGTTCCTCGTAACGCGGATTCTGCCTGTCCAGGCTCGACAGCTCTGTGAACAGAGGGGCCAGTTCGTCGTACCGATCGTCGCGCGAGTGAACAGGTGGTTCCGAATCCGCTCGCTTCACACCTGCGCCGTCCGTCCCTTGGTCAGCTCGATACGTACCTGGTGCCGACCGTTGATGCTGGTGTCGGCCTCAACCGAGGTTGACACACTCTCGGCCAACGCGCTGAGCACGCGCCAGCTGAACGTGTCCTTGCGCGGTCCGTAGCTGTCTTCGCTGGCCACTTCGGCGCTGATGGACAGGCTGTCCTCCCAGGTGCGGAACCGGCAGTGCAGCTGGGTGTCGCTGATCGCCAGCCGCACCAGGGAGGAACAGGCTTCGTCGACGGCGAGTCGCAGGTCGGCGACGGAGTCGACGTCGAAATCGGCGCGCATCGCGAGGTCGGCGGCAACCGCCCGCAGCACCGGCAGCTGCGTCGGGTCCGCGGCCACCCGGACCTCGACGAGGTTCGTCGCCGCCTCCGGCTCGACCTGCACGGTCTCCCCTTCCACGCTCATTCCCGGGCCACCTCTACCTCGGTCGTGGCGAAGGTGCTCACGCACCTCACTCGCAGTCATCTGGTACCCACCGTAAACATCGAACAAACGAAGATCGCGCACTCCGTTCGCCGATTCCGCGCCACATGATCCACGCCGAGCGGCCCGAGTTGAAGCCGGGCGCGCTGAACGCCCGCCCGGCAGGTGTCACACCAGGGTGATCCAGAAGTTCCAGAACCGCTGCAGGATCAGCACGACGATCACCAAGAACCACACCGCCAGCACCAGGCTGTGGAACCGGGTCAGCGCCTCGCCCGCGGCGCGGCCGCCGCCGAAGTGCCCGGCGCGCAGGTTGTGCAGCGTCGTGTACCAGAAGAGCGGGATGACCACGACCCACACGACCATGCAGTAGGGGCACAGTGCCCCGATGTCGTACAGCGAGCTCCAGATCAGCCAGTGGATGAACACCAGGGCCAACGTCGTGCCCACCTGCATGCCCAACCAGAACCACCGGGGAGCGGTGTAGCCGGACAGCAGGGCCACGCCCGCGGTGACGACCACCGGAAACGCGGCGATCCCGATCAGCGGGTTCGGGAACCCGAACAGCGCGGCCTGCGAGCTGTCCATCACCGAACCGCAGGAGACGACCGGGTTGATGCTGCACGAGGGCACGTAGTCCGAGTTCGTCAGCGACCGCAGCTTCTCGAAGATCAGCGCGAACGCGGACACCAGTCCGATCGCGCCGCCGATCACGTACAGCCAGCCGAGCCCTGCCGGCCGCGCCGGCGGCGCGGCCGGCGCGGAGCTCGGGCGGGCGGCTCTCGTCGCCGTGTCCGCGGTCACTGCTGCAACTCCTGGTCCAGCCGGTCGCTGAAGGACTGCTTCAGCTGCTGGAAGTTCTGCGCCTGCGGTTCGAACCTCTCGCCGTTGATGAACAGCGTCGGCGTGCCGGTGACCTGGGCCTGCTCGGAGTCGGCGACGTCGTCGTCGATGCGCTGGTCGACCTGGTCGGAGCGGCGGTCGGAGTTGAACCGCTGCATGTCCAGGCCGATGTCCTGCGCGAACTGCGTGAACTGCTGGTTCGCGCGCGCGGTGTCGCCCGAGGGCTTGCCGTTCGCGCCGATCGCCCAGGACTGGTAGTTGTCGAACAGCTGGTGGTACATCTCCCTGAACTTGCCCTGCATCGCCGCGGCTTCGGCGGCCTGCGCGGCCGGGCGCGCCAGCGGGTGGGCCTGCTCCATCGGCTTGTTCCGCGCGACGAAAGTGATCCTGCCCTCGTACTCCTGCTCGATCTGCTTGGTCAGCCCCCGGTAATACTGGTAGCAGGCGGGGCACTGGTAGTCGAGGAACTCGGTGACGACGACCTTGTCGTCCTGCGAGTCGAGGATCTTGTTCGCGTTCGGCGGGTTGAGCACTTCGGAGGAAACGGTATCGCCGTTCGCGCCGCCTCCCCGGTTGAACAGCAGAATGCCACCGATCACCAGCACCGCGATCACCACGACGACCACGGTCAGGAGGATGTTGGTGGACAAGCCGCTCTTCTGCGTCAGCGGATTCGTCTTCTTCGGCATCGAGGCTGCACCTTCGTCTGTCGGCTCGCGAGGACGTGCACGCGGGGTGACAAGAGCACGTTCAGTCTCGCGCACTCACCTGTTCGGGTATGGCACTGGGGTGTGTTTTCACAGGGGATGCACAGGAAAATCACAGAAAAACGGATTCGGGGGAGGAACGGGCTCGCCGCGCGTTCCGCGCTCCGCCGCGCGAGCCGGCGGGCGACCGCGGAACGTGGCGGGCCGCTCGATGGCCGCTGTGCTCGACGTGGCCGCTGTGGCCGCTGTGCCCGTTGTGGCGACCGTTGCCGGGGTGCTGGACCAGTTGCCGGGGCGCTGTGACCAGTTGTGGTGACCAGTTGTGGTGACCGGTTGCTGGGCGCGGCGACCGCGAGCCGCCCGTCCGGGCGCTGTCCGGAGCTGCCGCGCCACCCCGCGTTCGGCGCGCTGCCAGCGCGGTGCGCACGAGCGGATCTCGGCGGTGCCGACCGGTATCGTGGACGGGGTGAGAGCGGAGCGTGCGAACGAGCAGTACGCCGGTGATGACGCGGACGCCGGTGCCGTGGTCGGTGCGGCAGCTGGTCTCGCCCGCCCGGACGGTGTGACCCACGCGCTCGCCGCGGCTCGGCTGGACGACGTGGAACCGCTGACCGAGCAGCTCATGGCGGCGATCTTCACCGACAACCCGGAGTGGACGGACTACAGCCCGGTCCCCCGCGAAGAGCTGTGGGAGGGCTGCCTGCACTACCTGGAGCGGGTGCTGCAGATCCTCTCCGGCGAGGCCGGCGGTCCCGAGGGCGACGACGTGGCCGCCGAGATCGGGCGGCGCCGTGCCGAGCAGGGCGTGCCGCTGGAGGTCATGCTGCGCACCTTCCGCCTCGGCGGGCGCATCGTCTGGGAGGCGCTCGTAGAACAGGCCCACCGGGACGGCGCCGATCCGGACGCGGTGCTCGGCGTCGCCACGGCGATGTGGACCGTGATCGACGGGCTGTCCTCGACGCTGTCCACCGCCTATCGCACCACGGAGCTGGAACGGCTGCGCCGCAACGACCAGCGCCGCCACGCCCTGGTCGAGGACCTGCTCAGCGGGCGCGCCCGGGACACGGCGTTCGCGCAGCGCACGGCCAAGGAGCTCGACCTCCCCACCGGCGGCCGCTACCTCGCCGTGGTGGCGGAGATGTGCGGTGACGGCGGATTCGCCCTGCGCGGCCAGCAGGACGCGCTGGCGGCGGTGCACGTCCGCTCGGTCTGGCAGGTGCGCGCCGACACGCTCGTCGGGCTGGTCGCCCTGGAGCAGCGGGAGCCGCAGCAGGCGCTCGACGTGCTGCGGCCGCTCGCCCGCGGACGCGTGGGCGTGTCCGCGCAGGTGCGCGGACTGGCCGAGGTGGGGCTGGCGCACCAGCTCGCGCTGACCGCGCTCGGCACCCAGTCCTACGGCGACGTGGGGCTGGTGACGTTGGAGGAGCGCTTTCCGGAGGCCCTGCTGGTGCAGTCGCCGGACCTGGCCCAGCGGCTGCTGGAGTCCCTGCTCGGTCCGGTGCTGCGGTTGCCGGTCAAGGAGCGCGAGATGCTGCTGAACACGCTCAGCGCCTGGCTGGAGGAGAACTGCTCCACCGCGAACGCGGCTGTGCGGCTGCACTGCCACCGCAACACGGTGCTCAACCGCCTCAACCGCATCACCTCCCTCGTGGGGCAACCGCTGCACGGGCGCGCCGCTTACGTTTCGCTGTCGCTGGCCCTGTCGGCGCTGCGGCTGCGGGAGTGAACCGCCCGCAGGAGTTCATCCGCGGCGCACCGCCCGAGCTGCGGTGGGGCTGAGGACTCCCGCCTGCGCGGGTGCGGGAGGCAGACGCCCAGCGGTGCGGCGGCCCCTCCGTGCGCGGACGGTGGCGGGTCGGCGACGTGTCGGATCCGGCCCGGGCTGAATGTGCGGGTTGCACAGTTGCGTGTCCCGAACTCTGGGCGAACGGGCATGGCGCGCACGTGGGCGTTGTCACGACACTCGTGCCCGAGGATCGCCCCGGTGACACCGGGGTGAAGCGCAAGCCACGCGCGCGGGACACAAAGGAGCACAGCGAAGTGCAGGAGTTCGACCTTCTCGTGGTCGGCGGCGGACCCGGCGGGTACGTCGCCGCTATCCGGGCCGCGCAGCGCGGCCTGTCGGTCGGGGTCGTGGAGAAGGAGCGGCCCGGCGGTGTGTGCCTGAACTGGGGATGCATTCCGACCAAGGCGATGCTGCGCTCGGCCGAGGTGTACGAAACAGTGCTGCACGCGGCCGAGTTCGGTGTGCAGGTCGACGGCGTCAGCCTCGACTACGGCACGGTCACCAAGCGCAAGGACAGCGTCGTCAAGGGCCTCACCGACGGTGTGGCCGGCCTGCTCAAGGCCAACGGCGTCACCGTGATCGACGGCCACGCCCGGTTCACCGGAGCCACCACGGTGGACGTCCACGAGATCGGCGAGCCCGAGCTCGGCCCCGACGGCCCGCGCTACGCGACCGAGCCCACCGGCTCCGCGAAGGAGCGGGTCAGCGCCACCGACGTGATCATCGCGACCGGGTCCGTTCCGGTCCACCTGCCGCTTCCCGGCGCGGACCTGCCCGGGGTGATCACATCGGACGGTGCGTTCGGGCTCGACGAGGTGCCGCGGCGCATCGCCGTCATCGGCGGCAGCGCGGTCGGCGCCGAGTGGGCGAGCCTGTTCTCCTCGCTCGGCAGCGAGGTCAGCCTCATCGAGATGCAGTCCACCCTGGTGCCCGCCGAGGACGTCGAGGTGGGCAAGGCCCTCGGCCGTTCGTTCAGCAAGCGCGGCATCAAGGTGCTCACCGACGCCACGGTTTCGCGCATCGACGAGGGCGAGGACGGCCTGCGGGTCTCCGTCGACGGCAAGAAGTCGCAAACGGTGGACGCCGACGTGGTGCTCGTCGGCGTGGGGCGCAAGCCGAACACCGCCCAGCTGGATCTCGCCGCGGCCGGGGTGGCCACCGACGAGCGCGGTTTCGTCCCAGTGGACGGCGCGCTGCGCACCAACGTCGAGCACGTCCACGCGATCGGTGACGTCACCGGCAAGGCGCTGCTGGCGCACGTGGCCTCGCACCAGGGCGTGGTGGCGGCCGAGACGATCGCCGGCAACCACGCGGCGATCGACTACGGCGTCATCCCCGCGGCGACGTTCACCCACCCCGAGATCGCCACCGTCGGGCTGACCGAGGCCCAGGCGACCGAAGCGGGCCACGAGGTCGTCACCGCCCGGTTCCCGTTCGCCGCGCTCGGGCGGTCGCAGACCTACGGCGACACCGAAGGGTTCATGAAGATCGTCGCCGGCAAGCAGTACGGCGAGGTCCTCGGCGTGCACATCATCGGCCCGCAGGCCAGTGATCTGATCACCGAGGGCGCGCTGGCGCTCACGCTCGAGGCCACGTTGGACGAACTGGCCGACACCGTCCACGCCCACCCCACGCTCGGCGAGGTCGGCATGGAGGCATCGATGGCCGCGCTGGGACTTCCCGTCCACACCGCGCCGGCCAAGAAACGCTGAGGCGAGCTCATCGAAAGGGAGCGATCCGAGATGGCACAGACGGCTACTCGCAGCAAACCGTCCTCCACCCGCTCGAAGAGCCGCCGCAGCGGCTCGCCCGCCCGCTCCGGCGGCCGGTTCACCGGTGAGTCGCCGGAGATGCTGCAGGACTACTACCGGCAGATGGCGCTGATCCGGCGGTTCGAGGAGCGCGCCGCGCAGGGCTACACCCAGGCCAAGATCGGCGGCTACTGCCACCTCAACCTCGGTGAGGAAGCCACCGTCGTGGGGCTGATGCGCACGCTGCGCAAGAGCGACCTGCTGTTCACCAACTACCGCGAGCACGGCTACGCCATCGCCAAGGGCATCGAACCCGGCCGCGTGATGGCCGAGCTGTACGGCCGCACCACCGGCACCTCCAAGGGCTGGGGCGGTTCGATGCACATGTTCGATGTGGACAACGGCCTGCTCGGCGGGTACGGCATCGTCGGCGGCCAGATCCCGCTGGCCACCGGTGCCGCGATGGCCGTGGACTACCGGGGCGGCGACCAGGTCGTGATGTGCCAGATGGGCGACGGCACGACCAACATCGGCGCGTTCCACGAAGCCCTGAACATCGCCTCGCTGTGGAACCTGCCGGTCGTGTTCGTCGTGGTGAACAACCAGCTCGGCATGGGCACCACAGTGGACCGCTCCTCGGCCGAACCGGAGCTGTTCAAGCGCGGCGAGGCCTTCCGCATGGAGGGCGAGCGCGTCGACGGCACCGACGTGCTGGCGGTGCGCGACGCGTCCAACCGGCTCGTCGAGAAGGCCCGCAACGGCGGAGGACCGGTGCTGCTGGAGACGGTGAGCGACCGGATGAAGGGCCACTCGGTCGTCGACCCGCAGAAGTACCGGGACGAGGAGGACGCCGCGAGGGCCCGCGAATCCGACCCGGTGGCGAAGTTCCGCGCCGAACTGGTCGAGGCCGGCGTCCTCGACGAGGACACCGCGGTGCAGATCGAGAACGCGGCGGAGGCCGAGGCGGACGAGGCCGTCGCGTTCGCCGACGAGAGCCCGCACCCGGACCCGGCCACGTTGTTCGACCACACCTACGCCACGCCGGTGGACAACGATTCCCGGCGCTTGCCCGCGGACCCGGTGTTCTGAAAGCGCCGAGCGCCGCCAGCACCGCGCCCGCCCGTTCGCACCCGTCCGGCCGAACGGCGGGGCGCGCGACCGTCCACTCGCAACGACACCGCGGGCCGCGCGCGCACCGCGCCGGCCCGCGGCCCGTCCTGTTCAGGAGAACGATCTTGGCCGTCATCACGTACCGCCAAGCGTTGCACGACACGCTTCGCGAAGAAATGCTCAAAGATGAGGAGGTCTTCCTCATCGGCGAGGAAATCGGGGTCTTCGAGGGCTCCTACAAGATCACCGCCGGATTGCTGCAGGAATTCGGCGAGAAGCGGGTGCGCGACACCCCGATCGCCGAGGAGGGCTTCGTCGGCGCTTCGGTCGGCGCCGCCATGATGGGCCTGCGTCCCGTCGTGGAGCTGATGACGATCAACTTCTCGCTGCTGGCGCTGGACCAGATCGTCAACCACGCGGCGAAGATCTACGGCATGTTCGGCGGGCAGACCAGCGTGCCGATGGTGATGCGCACGCCCGGCGGCGGCGGGCAGCAGCTGGGCGCGACCCACTCGCAGAACATCGAGCTGTACTACGCGTTCGTGCCGGGCCTGAAGGTCGTCGCGCCGTCCACGCCGGCCGAGGCCAAGTCGCTGCTGCTGGCGTCCATCCGGGACAACGACCCGGTGCTGTTCCTGGAGAACCTCGCGCTGTACAACACCAAGGGCGAGGTGCCGGACGCGGTCGAACCGGCCGAGATCGGCAAGGCGAAGGTCGCGCGGCAGGGCAGCGACATCACGATCATCGGCTACTCGCGCATGGCGGTGATCGCCGACCAGGTCGCGGACAAGCTGGCCGAGGAAGGCATCAACGCCGAGGTGATCGACCTGCGGAGCCTGCGGCCGCTGGACCGGCGGACGCTGGTGGAGTCGGTGCGCAAAACCGGGTGCGCCGTCATCGCCGAGGACGACTGGCTGACGTACGGTATCGGAGCGGAAGTCGCCGCTTCCATCTCGGACGGTGCGTTCGACCACCTCGACGCGCCCGTGCGGCGCGTGGCCTCGGCCGAGGTCCCGCTGCCCTACGCGAAACCGTTGGAGCGCGCCGCACTGCCTTCCGCGGACTCGTTGATCGAGGCCGCGCACCAGACACTGGACGCCGTTGGGCACCGCCGCTGAAGCCCTTTTCGCTGCCGAGGAATAGTCGATGACCGAGATCCAAATGCCGAGGCTCTCCGACACGATGGAGGAGGGCGTCATCTCGTCCTGGCGCAAGCAGGTCGGGGACGCGGTCGACCGCGGAGACGTGTTGGCCGATATCGAGACGGACAAAGCCGTCATGGAAATGGAAGCCTACGACGCCGGCGTGCTGGAGAAGATCCTCGTCGAGGAGGGCGCGACGACGCCGATCGGCACGCCCATCGCCGTGCTCGGCGACGGTTCGGGCGCGGCGGCCGAGGCCGCGGCCGGCGGTGGGGGGACCGCATCGGCCGCGCAGGCCGGGGAGCCCGCCGGGCAGGCGGAGGAACCCGCCGCGCAGCCCACCGCCGCTGCGCAGGAGCAGCCCGCCCCGGCCGCCGCGTCCGAACAGGGCCAGGAGCAGACCGGTGCGCAGCCGGTCAACGGGCACAAGCCGAAGGCTTCGCCGCTGGCCAAGGCGATCGCCCGGGAGCAGGGCGTGGACCTGAGCACGGTGCAGGGCACCGGTCCGGGCGGGCGCATCATCCGCGTCGACGTGGAAGCCGCGGCGAGTGCTTCGGCGGCCTCGGCCCCGGCTGCGGCTCCGGCGGCGGAAGCCCCGGCCGCGCAGCCGCAGTCGCAGGCCGCACCGCAGCAGGCGGCCGACGAGGACGTCGAGGAGGTGCCGCTGAACCAGATCCGCAAGGTCACGGCCAAGCGGCTCACCGAGAGCAAGCAGAACGCGCCGCACTTCTACCTGACCAGCGCGGTCGACGTCACCGACCTGAGCGCGTTCCGCGCGGACCTCAACGCGCGGCTGCAGGCCGTCGGCGGCGGCAAGGTCAGCATGAACGACCTGGTCGTCAAGGCCGTGGCCGGTTCGCTGCGGGCGCACCCGGCGGTGAACTCCTCCTTCGCCGGGGACAAGATCCTGCAGCACAAGCGGGTCCACCTCGGTGTGGCCGTGGCGATCGACTCCGGTCTGGTGGTGCCGGTCGTGCGCGACGCGGACCGCAAGAGCGTCTCGCAGATCGCCGAGGAGAGCCGGGAACTGGCCGGGCGCGCCCGCGAGGGCAAGCTCAAACCGGACGAGATGTCCGGCGGCACGTTCTCGATCTCGAACCTGGGCATGTTCGGGGTGGAGCAGTTCTCCGCGGTGATCAACCCGCCGGAGGCGGGGATCCTCGCCGTGGGCGCGGCCAAGGACGAGGTGCAGGTGCGCGACGGCGAGTTCGTCGCCCGCTCGATCCTGCGGGTGACGCTCTCGGCCGACCACCGCGCGGTGGACGGCGCGGTCGGTGCGGCGTTCCTGCAGCACCTCACCGCGCTGCTGGAGGACCCGGTCCGGATCGTGGCCTGACCCCGAGCGGCCCTCGTCGTGCGGCGGCGCCGACGCCCCGCGCAGGACGACCCCTCCCGCGATGACGAGCCTCTCGCGGGAGGGGTCTTTTTTCGCCCGGTACCGGCCTAGGAAGTGTTTCAAATGTTGTTTGCGTAGCGAGGTCGGTGGCGGAACCTCAGCGCTTCCCTGGACTGCGGGTGCCCCTCCTCATGTAGCCACCTACACAGCGTCGGGACCGTCCTCGCCAGGAAAACGCTGAGAACCCGCGGGCACTGTCGTTGCTCGGATGACGGCAGAAAACAGTGACTGCACCGCTTATGAAACAGGCCGTAGCAGCGATGACCGGCGGGGCAGCAGGGGCGGTGGGCAGGTCTCAGCGCAGCGCCGTCGAGAGCTTCTCCGGCAGCCGTTCGAGCACCCACGGGATGCTGGAGACGGTGGCCGAGCCCAGCGCCATGGTCAGGTCGTAGTCGTCCAGCAGCACCAGCGATCCCCGCCGGGCCGCCGGCAGGTTGTGCAGCAGCGGGTCCTTGCGCACGGTTTCCACGTCCGTGGGCTGCGCGGTGGTCACCACGACGACGTCGGCGTCCAGCAGCGAGACCTGCTCCTTGGAGACCTTGACGTTGAACTCGCCGCCGTCGTCGAGCCGCTGGATCGCCGGGGACAGCTGCAAACCGAGCTGTTCCAGCAGCGCGGTGCGCGCGTCCTGCCGCGTGTAGGCCGCGTAGGTGCCTTGGGCGTCGGTGCGCACGGTCACGTGCGTCCGCCCCTCGAACTCGGGGTGCTGCTGCCGGGTCCGGTCGATCGCGCCCTGCGTGTCGGTGATGAGGCGGGAGGTCTCGTCGCCCATGCCGAGGGCCTTGCCGATGATCTCGGTCTGCTGCTTCCACGGCACGCCGTAGTCGATGCTCTCCGGCGGTTGGGCGAGCACCGGGTTGAACGAGCTCAACCGCTGGTACTCGTCGCGCGTGAGCGCGCTCTGCACGCCGACCATGAGGTGCGGTTCGAGTCCGATGACCCCTTCCAGGTCGAGTTCGCTGCCGAACAGGCGCGGCTCCTCGCCGCCGTTGGCGAGCTGCTCGTCGAGTGCGTCCTGCACCCACGGGCCGACGCCGCTGTCCCACGGGCCCCACTGGGTCAGACCGGCGGGCAGGACGCCGAGCGGGAGCAGCACGTCGTGGTCGGTGATGCCGAGGCTGGCGATCGTGCGCGGTTTGCCGGGGATCTCCGCCGTGCCGTAGCGGTTCGGGATCCGCACCGGAAAGCCCGGTCCTCCCCGGGGCGCGTCGCCGGAGCCGCTGCCACCTCCCGCGCAGGACGCGAGGCCCGCGGCGGTAGCGCCGACGGCTCCGGCGAGGAACCCGCGACGGCTGAGGGAGGGAACCGAGGCGCGCGCCGCCCTCGCTGAGGAAAGACTCATCACCGCATCCTTCTGCGTCGATCTACTCGAAAAGCAAGGCTAACCTTAATAACCGGGCGCGGGGGAGCCCAATCCGGTTGAGCGGGCGGTGAGGGGGATCACGACCGCGCCGGCGGCGTGGCGGCTCGGCTGTGGATCGAGCAGCGGCGAACCGGGCGGCTGTGAACCGGGCTGGCGAACCGATCGGCGGCGAACCGCTCACGATGCGTCAGCGCACGAGTACCGTGGGATGCGGCGCCACGCGATGCACCCGGAGGCCGTCATGAACGACGAGGGCGTGTTCGAACGACGCTGGCAGCTCACCGAGGACGAACTCCTGCGGCTGCTGTGGGAGTGCCACGCTGGTGAGAACCCGGACGTGGCGCTGCTGCGGCTGCACGCCTCGCGTCCGGCGGAGCAGGACTGGGGGCGCACCCGGGCGCGCAGCGGTGCCGGAGCGACGCGCGTGACCCGCCACGTGCGCCGCACCCGCCGCGTGTCCAGGTGACGCCTCGCTTCTCCGCAGCGGCGGGTCCTGGTGGTATTAGAGTCGACCCCGTGCGACGCGAACCCACCACGCCCGACGGCTCGTACCTGCGCTCGGTCAGCGAGGCCACCGAGCGGGCGGCCGCCGAGGCCGAGCCCATCGCCTCCGCCTTCGCGGGTGTGTCCGAGGCCACGCGGTCCGCGGTCGAACGCTGGCTCGACCGGCACGCCGCGGAGCTCGTGCAGCTCAGCCACACCGTCCACGACCACCCGGAGGAAGCCTTCGGCGAAACCGAGGCGGCCGCCCGCATCGCCGACGTGCTGCGGCACTACGGCTGCCCCGTGGACACCGGGGTCGGCGGGTTGGACACGGCGCTGCGCGCCGAGGTGGGCAGCGGGCACCCGCACGTGGCCGTGCTCGCCGAGTACGACGCGCTGCCCGGCATCGGGCACGGCTGCGGGCACAACATCATCGCCGCCAGCGGTGTCGGCGGATTCCTCGGTGCGGCCACGGCCGTGGACGACCTGGGCGGTCGGATCAGCCTCGTCGGCACCCCGGCCGAGGAGGGCGGTGGCGGCAAGGAGCTGCTGGCCCGCGAGGGCGTCTTCGACGACGTCGACGCCGTGGTGATGCTGCACCCGTTCTCGCACGACATCGGCGCGCACCCGTTCACCGGCCGCCGCCAGGTCGAGGTCGTGTTCCACGGCATCGCCGCGCACGCCGCCGCGGAACCGTTCATGGGACGCAACGCGCTGGACGCGCTGGTGGCGACCTACCAGGGCGTGGCCGCGCTGCGGCAGCACCTGCCGCCGCCGGACCGCGTGCACGGGGTGATCACCGACGGCGGGCGGCGTCCGAACGTGGTTCCGGAGCGGGCGGCCGGGCTGTTCTACCTGCGCTCGTCCGAACTGGGGGCGCTGCAGGACCTGGCCGCGCGGTTCACGGCCATCGCGGACGGCGCTGCCGAAGCCACCGGCTGCGGCGTCGAACTGCGCTGGGACCCGCAACCGGGCTACCTGCCCATCCGGCACAACCACGCCCTCGTCGGCCGGTGGGCCCAGCACCAGCGGCGCCGCGGGCGGACCGCGCTGCCGCAGGGCGTCGTGCCCGAGTACCTCACAGGCTCGACCGATCTCGGCAACCTGAGCCACCGCCTCCCGGCGATCCACCCGATGCTCGGTCTCGCGGGCGAAGGGCTCGCCCTGCACACGCAGAACTTCGCCACCGCCGCCCGCGGCGAGTCCGGCGACCGGGCCGTCGTCGACGGCGCCGTGGGCCTGGCGCTGACCGCGTTGGACTACCTCGCCGACGAGCAGCTGCGCGGGGCGGTGGACGCGGAGTTCCGCGCCGCGGGGAGAGTGGATCCCGCCACCGTTTTCGACGCGTGATCCGCGGCCCGCGACCGGCTCGCGGCAGGAATGACGGACCTGCCCGTGTCGCGGTGCGGCCGCTGCGCAGGAAACCCCGCCCCGACCGCAAGATTGAGTGCCTGAAGTGGACGAAGTGACCGACCTGCTGTCGACGGCGGGACTGCCCGAACTGCTCACCGGCCTGCTCGCGCTGGCCCTGGTGGCCTACCGCGCGGTCTGGTTGGTGCTGCGCAACGTCGTCACCATCGCGCACGAGGGCGGGCACGCCCTGGTCGCGCTGCTCAGCGGCCGCAAGCTCAACGGCATCCGGTTGCACTCCGACACCTCGGGGTTGACCGTCTCCACCGGCAAGAACACCGGTCCCGGCATGGTGTTCACGCTGCTCGCGGGCTATCCGACCGTGTCGCTGCTCGGGCTCGGCGGTGCGTGGCTGGTCGCCGAGGACCGGGTGCGGCTGATGCTGTGGATCGCGATCGGCGGGCTCGCCCTCGTGCTCGTGGCGGTGCGCAACGTCTACGGCGCGCTGTCCGTGCTCGTCACCGGCGGGGCGCTGTTCGCGCTGTCCTGGTACGCGACCCCGACCTGGCAGGGCTGGTGCGCGGCGGTGCTCGCCTGGTTCCTCCTCTTCGGCGGGATCCGACCGCTGCTCGAGCTGCAGCGCAAACGCCGGCGCCGACGCGCCGGCGACTCCGATGCCGACCAGCTCGCCCGGCTGACCGGCGTGGCCGGCGGCGTGTGGTGGGCGCTGTGGTTGCTCATCGCCTGCGCCGCGCTCGTGCTCGGCGCGTGGTTGCTGCTGCTGGCCCCTACCGTCTAGCGAAAACACCGGGGAACGATCCGAGCACGCCCTGTCGTTGCCGGCCTGCTCGCGCAGTAGGGTGATCACCACGCATTGACGCGACAGTGAGGACTTCGGCGATGAGCGAATCCGTGACGACCTGGGAGTCCGTCGACGTGGATGAGGAAACCCCCTGCGCCGCCCGCCTCTACGACTACCTGCTCGGCGGCCGGCACAACTTCGCCTCCGACCGCAGGCTGGGTGACCAGTTCCTGCAGGCCCTGCCCAGCGCGCTGGACGTCGCGCGGTTGAACCGGGCCTTCCTGCGGCGCGCGGTCGTGTTCATGGCCGAGCGGGGCGTGCGCCAGTTCCTGGACGTCGGCTCGGGCATTCCCACGGTCGGCAACGTGCACGAGATCGTGCAGGGCATCGACCCCGCCGCGCGCGTGGTCTACGTGGACTACGAGTCGGTGGCGGTGGCGCACAGCGAGATGCTGCTGGCCGAGAACGACAACGCCACGATCGTGCAGGGCGACATGCGCGAACCCGACGCGGTCCTGCAGGCGGCGGAAACGCGGCGGCTGCTGGACTTCTCCCGGCCGATCGGGCTGGTCATGGCAGGTGTTTTCCACTTCGTCCCGCGGGAGCAGGACGCCCCCGCCATCATGGCGCGGTACCGGGACGGCCTCGTCCCGGGCAGCTACCTGGCGCTGTCGCACTTCACCGCGGACATCAGCCCCGCGGAGATGGCCGGGGTCGTCGAGGTCATGCAGCGCAGCGCCGATCCGGTGCACCCGCGCGGCTACGACGAGATCGGCGAGCTGTTCACCGGTTTCGACCTGGTCGAACCGGGCATCGTGGGCACGGCCATGTGGCGCCCGGAATGCCCGGACCTGGCTGCGGGCGAGCCGGGCGGCGACCAGATCTACGCCGGTGTCGGCGTGCGGCGGTGAACGCGCGGGGCGGACCGGGACGCGGGGGAACCCCGAGTGGCACAGTGGTGAGGGCCATTACCGGGCAGAGCACGGGCAGGTGAAGCGACGGTGGGTGAACTGCGCAGCCCCGCCGCGGAGGTCGACGACCAGCGGCGCGATGAGATCGCGTCCCGCTGGGCGCGGCTGCTCAGCACCACGGCTTACATCCCCCTGTCGCGCCTGGAACTCGAACGCGCGCTGCGCGAAGTGCTGGACGCGCTGCTGGCCGCGCTGGGCGGCGAGTCCGAAATGGACGACGTCGGCCCCTGGGTCGGACAGCGGCTGGTCGGGATGCACGCCACCGGCGAGCGCTGCCTCTCGTCGAGCCTGGAGCTGCTGCGCGACGAGCTGGTCCCCGGCTCGGACAGCCGCAGCAACGCGCTCATGGCGCTGTTCACCTCGATCGCCACGGGTTACGTGGTCGCGGACCGGGAGAGCACGTTCCAGCAGCAGGAGACGCTCAAACGCGCGCTGCTGCGGTCGAAGCTGCAGGCCGACCGCAACCTGGCGGCCAGCGAGGCGCGGTTCACCGAGGTCTTCCGCAGCACACCGGTCGGGGTGGCGATCTGCCAACCGGACGGGACGTTCCTGCAGGCGAATTCCGCCCTGGTGCGCAACCTCGGGTACTCCCGCGAGCAGCTGCGGGCGATGCGCATCCACGACTTCTTCCACGAGGAGGACGCGGAGCAGCTGACCGCCGTCTACGGCGAACTGGTCGAGTCCGGCGGTTCGGTGCGGCTCGACGACGACCGCACGCGCCTGGTGCGCGCCAACGGCGAACTGTCCTGGGTGTACCTGGCGCTGTCGGTGCTCGCGCAGGACGGTGGACCGCAGGTCGTCACGATCGTCGAGGACGTCACCGACCTGCACCTGCTGCAGAAGCGGTTCAAGGACCAGGCCCTGCAGGACCAGCTGACCGGCCTGCCGAACCGGCACCACTTCACCACGCAGCTGCAGGAGCAGCTGGCGAACCTGCCGGCGAGCGCGCACGTGGCCGCGTACCACCTCGCGCTGGACAGCTTCGACCTCATCAACGACGGTTTCGGTTACGAAAGCGGCGACGAGGTCATCAAGGCGGTGGCGCGGCGGCTCAGCCGGCTGCTGGCCGGTGAGCACGCGGTGCTCGCGCGCTTCGGCGGCAACGAGTTCGGCATCTTCGTCGTCGAAGGGCCGGACACGTCCCCGGTCTCGGAGTTCCCGGCGGTTCTCAACCGCACGCTGGCCGAGCCGATCTACCTCGGTGAGCACGGCGTGGCGGCCTCGGCGAACATCGGCGTGGTCCGCCGCCGCGTGGCCGACACCGACCACACGGACATGCTGTGGGCCGCGGACGTGGCGCTGCGCCGGGCCGAGTCCACCGGCAAGCGCCAGTGGGCGCTGTTCGACCCCGACCGCGCGTCCGAGGAGCGGATCGAGGCCAAGCTCGCCGCGACGATGCCCGGTGGTCTCGCGCTCGGCGAGATCGACGTGCTCTACCGGCCGCTGCTGTCGCTGGACTCCCGCGAACTGGAGGCCGTCGAGGCCGAGCTCGTGTGGGAACCCGCCGAGCACGGGCCGGTGGGCCACCACGAGTGCCTGCGGTTGGCCGAGCGTTCCGGAGCGAACCTCTCGCTGCGCGACTGGCTGCTGCGCACGGTCTTCGAACAGCTCGCCGACTGGCGCTCGGAGGGCTCGGACGTGCAGGTCGTGCTGTCGCTGAGCGAGAACCAGGCCGTGGACCCGGATCTGGTGCACGTGGTGCGCACCGTGCTCAGCGGTGGCGAGGTCCCGCCGTCCGCGCTGCGGCTGAGCGTGCCGGTCGACGCGCTGCTCGGCGGGAGCCGGGACGAGGTGCGGGAGAACTTCGGCCACGTCGCCGATTGCGGAGTGCGCACCTCCGTGCACGGTTTCCGCGGCACACCGGAGGAGTTCCGGATCCTGCGCGAGTTCCCGATCGAAATGGTGTGGTTGGGCGAGGAGTTCCTCCGCGTCGCCAACGAGCCCGAATCCAGCGGGGCGCCGGAAGTGCGGCTGGCGCGGGGGCTGGTGCCGCTGATCCGCGAGATGGGCGCGCGGGTCTGCGTCGGCGACCTCGCCGAGCAGCAGCACGCCGCGCGGTGGCGGGCGCTGGGCTGCGACGTCGGTGGCGGTGACCTGTTCGGTCCCGCGGTGCTGTCGTTCGACGTTCCCGACCTGATCGAGCGGGTGGCCGAGGCCGCGCCGACCCGCTCCGAGTAGCGGTCAGTACACCGGCTGCGTCTGCGGGTTGAACTGGTCGTGGTTCACGTCCTCGGCCGGGTCGGTGCGCGGGTCGTTCAGTTCGAGCACGTCGAGCCCTTCCTGGATGCCGCTGGAGTAGATCCGCCCGTTGTAGTAGTAGGCCGACCAGGATCCCGCCGTCCGCAACTCGTCCGGGTCGTAGGGCACGCGGTCGAAGTGGGCGATTTCGCGCGGGTTGTTCGGGTCGGTGAACTCCCACACGGACACGCCGCCCTGGTACCAGGCCTGCACCATGATGTCCCGTCCGGGAACGGGCACCAGCGATCCGTTGTGCGCCACGCAGTTCTCGGTTTCGGCTTGGTGCCGCGGGATCTTGAAGTAGCTGGCGAATTCCAGCCGCGCGTGCTGGCCGGAGCCGGTGAGGCGGTAGATCCCGTTGGCCCCGCGTTCCGGTCCGACCTGCTCGTTGCAGGTGGCCGCGGTGCCGCCGCCGAGTTCGTCGGTGAACACGATGCGGTCGCCGCTGTTGTTGAACGTGGCCGAGTGCCAGAACTCGAAGTTGCGGTCGTCGCGGGTCCGCTGGATCACCCGCGGGTGGTCGCGTTCGGAGATGTCGAGCAGGATCCCGTCGCCCATGCAGGCGCCGGCGGCGATGTCCTTCTCGGGGAAGGCGGTGATGTCGTGGCAGCCGGTGGTTTCCCGCGAGGCCGACTCGCCCGCGTTGCCGCCACCGGGGAACAGCACCGGCGCGTCGACGAGTTCCGCCGCGGCCGGATCGTCGTGCGGCACTTCGACGATGGAGATCTTGTCGTGCGGCGGCTGGCAGTTCGGGAATTCCTCGGCCGGCCCGTAGGAGGAGACGTACAGGTAGTCGGTCCTGCCGTCCTCGCCGGGCACGAGCGTGTGCGTGTGCGAGCCGCACGCCGTGGGCACGGCGGAGACGTACTGCGGACGCGCCGGATCGCTGATGTCGAACACCCGGATGCCCTCCCAACCGTTCGGGTCGGCCTCGGTGGTCTCCTCGCCCCGGCACGTGTTGTCCGTGTGCGGGTAGTCCACCGACAGGTACAGCCGGTCGCCGGACACGGAGATGTCGCCCTGCCCGCCGGGGCAGTGCACCTGCGCGACCGGGGTCGGGTCGTCCGGTTCGGAGATGTCGACCACGCTGAAACCGTCGTAGTTGCCGATGTAGGCCAACCCGCCCTGGAAGGCGAGGTCGGTGCCCCAGGACTCCTGCCCGTCGAACGGCGGTTGCTTGGGCAGCTGCGCCGTCTGCTCGATGTTGTCGCTGGAGCGCGTTTCGCGTTCCACGGCGGAGTCGGGCACGCGCTGCTCCTCCGGGGCGTCCCCGGTCGCGGCGGGCTGCCGCGTCGCGGACGGGGCCACGGCGAGCACGATCAGCAGCGGAACGGCCACCACGAGGCTGATCAAGAGCCGTGCCCGGCGGCTGAGTCGGCTTCGCATGCCACCACCTCGTCTCCGACATCCGGGGGGTCTGCCCGTGCGGAGGTACCCGAGCGGGCGCGATCCTCAGTATCTTGGCCACGCGCCGCCTCACCAATCGACCGGGCGGGCGTATTTGTCCTTCGACGGGAGGCGCGGATGCGGGGCGGACGGATCGCGGCGGGCGTGCTGGCCGGTGTGCTGCTGGGCGGGTGCGGGAGCCAGTCGGCCCCTGTTGTCCAGCCCGGCGCTCCGGGAGGGGAGTCGCGGGTGGCCGACGAGGCCGAAGTGGACCGCATGTACGAGCCGTCCGAGGTCACTGCCGAGGAGATCGGCTACCTGCGCGGCATGATCCCGCACCACCGGCAGGCGCTGGAGATGACCGCCCTGGCGCGCGAGCACGCGAGCAACGAGCGCGTGCGGACGATGGCCGAGCGCATCGACCGCGTCCAGCGCCCGGAGATCGGCATGATGCGCGCCTGGCTGAGCAACCACGGCGTCGAACCGGGCGGCGGGCACGGCCACGCCGGCGACCAGACGGGGGACCAGGCCGGCGGGCACGACCAGGGGGCGAGCGAGCGGATGCCGGGCATGGCCAGTTCGCGGCAGATGGAGCAGCTGGCGCAGGCGCGCGGTGGTGAGTTCGACCGGATGTTCCTGCGGTTGATGATCCGCCACCACGAGGGTGCGCTCGTCATGGCCAAGGCCTACCTGGAGGAGGGCAAGGTCGAGCAGATCAAGGCGATGGCTCAGGACGTGCTGACCACGCAGACCGGCGAGATCGCGAAGATGCACGAGATCGGTCGGGAACTCGGTGGTTGAGGTGGCCGTTCCCGGCGGGTCCGCGCCCGGCCGGGTCGGTGCGGTTGCTGCGCCACTCGGCGGTCGCTGCTCGTCCGTTGCTGTTCAGCGGTTGCTGTTCAGCGGTTGCTGTTCAGCGGTTGCTGTTCAGGGGTGCTCAGCACGTCCCGCCACCGGCGTGCCGGGTCTACTGCGGACGGTTTTCCGTCCACTGCGGACTGCGTTCGCGCTGCGCGCGAGCTGAGTCGGTTTCCGCGGGCTGGAGTTCGCTCCGGCGGGCGTAGTCGTGCAGCGCTCCGGCGAGCTCTTCGAGCGCCCGGGCCGTGTCGCGGCACTCCTCGGGCGTGCAGCGGTCGCCGCCGAGCCGGTAGGCGACGTCGTCGAGCAGCCACTCTCCCTTCAGCAGCAGCGTCGCCATCCTGATGCGCCGATTCATGGCTGCTCCTGCGCAGTGGGGCGGCGGGCGGAGCGCGGCGGCACGGCGACGAGCGCCCTGGCCTGTTCGTCGCAGTCGCCGCAGGTGGGCCACAACCAGGCGAGGTCGCCGGCGGCCGAGACGACGACCCGCCCGCACAGCGTCGCCACGTTCGTGTCCGGCGGGAACTCGCGGCCCGGCGGCTTGTCGTCGCTGCTCGCGTGCCGATGCCCCGCAGCGGGGACCCAGGTGAACGGACGCGGCCAAACCATGTGCACCTCCGTGGGGTGTGTCTCGCTTGGTGATCATGATTGACCGAGAATCTCGGTATGTATATATCTCTAATCGAGATTCTCGTTATGAACACCTGAAGAGGTGAGCCGGTAGATACTGCGTAGGCTCCCGGGGAGCAGTCGGACGCGAATGACGGGCAGGAGGCTTCGGCGTTGCCTGAGGAACTCGGCGAGCAGCGGGTGAGCCCGACCGTTCGGCTGCGGAAGGTCCTGCGGACGCTACGGCGTTGGCGGGTGCAGGCCGCGATGGACCAGTTGGACGTTGCACGCATGCTCACCTGGTCGAAAGCACGTGTGAGCAGGATCGAACGCGGCGAGACCACGCCAGGGCCTGCCGAAGTGATCGCTCTGGCGACCGTCTACGGAGTCGATGAATCCGAGCGCGACGAGTGTGCGGCGCTCGCAGGCCAGGCGCGGCAGCGCGGCTGGTGGAAGAAGTACGGTCCCGATGCTGCGCCAGCGGACTTCGAGGAGTACATCGGACTGGAGTCCGAAGCCGTGTCGGTGCGGAATTTCGAGATCGACCTGGTTCCCGGGCTCCTGCAAACCTTCGCCTACATGGAGGCGCTCGGTCGCGGCTGGCTTCCGAGCGCGGACGAGGAAACGGTCCGCCGCAGGTGGCAGCTCCGTCGAGCACGCCAAGCACGGCTGTGGGAGGACGCCCCGCTCCGGCTGGATGCCGTGATCGGAGAAACGGCGATCCGTCAGTGCGTCGGTGGTGCGGACGTGATGCGGCAGCAGCTGGGGCATCTGCTGCGTGCGGCGGAGTCACCCCACATCGACGTGCGAGTGCTGCCCTACACGGCTGGTTCCTACCCGGCGATGGGGTCACCGTTCGCCGTGCTGAGCTTCCCGCGGGACGAGGAAGACGACGTGGTGTGCCTCGACACTCTGAGCAGCAGCATCTACGTCGAAGACGAGACGGAGGTCGAGCAGTACGTGCAGAGTTTCCACGTCCTCAGCTCCGTCGCTCTGGATCCCGCGGGGACAATGAACGTGCTCAAGAACAGGTTCGACGAGCTCGCGAGCGAGTAAGGGAGCGAAAGGGATGGCGGAGTTAGGCGCAGTGTCCAGTGCGGTGTGGCGCAAGAGCAGTCGCAGCAACGGCGGAGGCGCTCAGTGCGTCGAAGTCGGCTTCGCATTCGAGGCACGTGGGGTGCGCGATTCCAAGCTCGGCGAGGGCAGTCCCGTGCTCGCCTTCGAGCGTGTTGCCTGGTCCCGGTTTCTCTCCTCCGTCAAGAACGGTTCGTTCGACCTCTGACCCGTGTCTCGTCGACCCGTGTCCGAGTCGGTCTCGGGCGGGGTCAACGCGTGTGTGCGCGGCGTGCGTTGGCCCGGGCGGTGGACGAAGGTGGATCGGCCGTCCGAAGTTCCGCAGTGCACCGGTCCCACGCACCTGTGCGTAGCTGTTGTCGACAGGTGTCTGGGCACGCCCGGGCAAGAAAGCGCTATAGCTGGAGAGTAAGACTGTCGCATTCCCTGAACTAGTCAGACGCAGGAAGGGGAGCGGTGCGGGACGCGTGCGAGAACCGCGGGAGTCGTCCTGATCCCCCGCACCGCCCAGCTTGGCCGCGGCATGCATCAGCGAAGGTGCGCGCCAAGCGGCAGGTGACCGTGCCCGAGGCGATAGCTGCGGCGCTCGGGGTGGAAGAAGGGGATCAGCTCGAATTCGACCTCGACGAGGCCGGTGTCGTCACGGTCCGCGGGACGACCACGATCCCGGCCGATCAACGGTGGTTCTGGCAGGCCGATTGGCAGGCCGGGGAGCAGGAGGCCTCCGAGCAGATCGCCGCGGGCGAGACCACGATCTACGAGGACGCCGAGGCGATGTTCTCCGACCTGGATCGGTGACCGCCCGTGCCGACGTTCGAAATCACGCCGCGCTTCGCCCAGGACTACCAAAAGCTCACCGATGAGCAGCGAGCGCGGTTCCATCGGGTAGTCAGAGACCAGTTCGTGCCTGATTTGCAGGCCGGCCGGTTCCGGCCGGGACTGCGAGTCAAGCGTGTCCAGGCGGCCCCGGCGTCTTCGAGATGAGCTGGGCGCCGGACGGGCGGGCCACCTGGCAGTACGACCCTGAGAAGCACACTGGCGTGCCGCACGTGATCTGGCGTCGAGTCGGCACGCACGCCATTTTTCGACCCCGGCCCACACTGACGGGCAGTCATCCGTCCGGGAAGACGAGCAGACGTGGCGGACGCCATCGATCCGATCGCGCGGAACGTGAGACGCGCTCGAGGTCGGTTCGTTATCGTCCTCGCTGGTCCGCGCCACGCGCGGGACGGTGCGTCGAGGGAAGGTGGCTTGCGGTGACGAACCAGCCGGCACTGCTGGATCCGGACGAAACCGACTCCATGCCGGAGCGGGTCTACGTGGCCTGCCGTCCCGACGAGGACAACGGCGGCGTGATGCTGGAGACCCGCGAGGTGCGGCAGCAGCAGGCGGTGTTGACCTACTCCTCGCTGGGCGGCCTCATCGAGGGCTGCGGGGCGGACCAGCCGTGGCTGGCGATGCCGACCGCGCGGCTGGCAGGCATGGCCCACGAGGAGGGCAGCGGCGGCTCCGCGTGGGAACCGCCGAGCTTCCGGTTCAGCATCCTGCTCGACATGGCGATCCCCGCCGAGCTGCGCGGAACAGCGGGTGGACTGGCCGGTGACGAGGCCCGCTGGGACGACGAGTCCTCCGAGGACTGGACGTTGGTGCACGTCGCCTGCCAGCCCTACACCGAGGAGCAGGTCGACCAGGTGCGCCCCGAACTGCAGCCGATGCCCGGCGAGCTGCTCGCGATGATGGCCTACACGTCGCCGGAAGCCGTCGAAGCCTCCTGCGGTCCGCACCAGCACTCGGTGCCGATTCCCGCCGGCGTGCTCGGACAGGCCCGCCGCGCGGCAGGCGCGCACACGATTTGCCTGGACACGCCGCTGCCGAAGCGCCTGCGGCACGGGGTGGAAGAGAGGAGCTGAAGGTGGCCGGAGACGGCATCCACGTCGAGCAGAGCGGTCTGCGGTCGATGGCCCGGACGCTGCGCAGCAGCACTGACGACCTGGGCGAGTTGGCCTCGTCGATGCCCGACATGCCTGAGGTGAGCACCTCGGCCGAGAAGGTCGGGCACACGCTCTCGGAGATCACCAGGACGGCGGCGGCGCTCGCCGCGTCGGTGGAGGACACGGCCGGCAAGATCGACGTCGCCGACGGCAGCTACGGCGAGGTGGACAACACCGGCGCCGAGCAGCTGCACCAGCCGGCCGCGGGCCTGGGGCCGTGATCGGCTGCGCGACTTCTGCACACGAGCAACCGCCCGTCGGGCGAGGGGAGGAACCGAGGGCATGGCAGGCGAGCTGAACACCGAAGTGCTCGACGACCCGGAGTCGTGCCGCACCACGGCCGACTGGTTGGGAAAGGTGAACGGTGCGGTTGAGGGCATCGGCGACGCCGTGCACGGGCAGCGCAGCGCCTCGCACGGGTTCTGGACCGGCCCGGCCGCCGAAGCCGCGCGCGCAACGCTGGGTCGCCAGGGCCACGACAGCGACGAGCTCGACGAGCTCGTCGGCAAGACCGGGAGCGCGTTGAACGTTTTCGCCGGGGAGATCGACACCGTTCAACGCCGGATGGAGCAGGCGCGGGAGCAGGCACGGGCCGGCAAGCTCATCGTCACCCCGACGGAGATCCTGCCGCCCGGGCCCGGCCCGCGCAGCGGCCCCGGCGGCGGTCCGCAGGCTCCGGCGGGCGGGCCGGGCGGCACCGACCCGCGCCAGCCGGCGAGCGACGCAGCGGCGCACGCGGCCCACGCGGAGAAGAAGCGGGCTTTCGAAGAAGCCCGCCAGACGGTCGAGGACGCGCGCGAGAAGGAAAAGGAAGCGCACGAGGCCCTCGAGAAGTCGATGCAGGACCCGCTCGAGGCCGTGAAGCAGACCAAGACGTACGGCATGTTCGTCCTGACCAACGGGCTGAACACCATCAAGGCCTCCACCGAGGCGGCCGACGCGCTGTTCGACAAGGCACGCAGCTGGGACTCCGCCGCCTCGGAGATCCAGGCACGCGCCGAGTCCAAGCCCGCGGGGTTCGCGAAGTACGCCGACAAGGCGGCCGAGGCCGGCAGGGAGAAGGCTGCGACAGCGCGTACCCAGGCCACACGTGCGCAGAAGATGGGTGGGCCGGTCGGTGACAACGCTCGGCGGGCAATCATGGCGAACCCAGCCGAGTACATGCAGGCCACATCCAAAGTTGGGAAGGTGGGGCAGAATGTCGTGCGCGGTGTGCCGCTATTGGGGACGACCCTGTCAATTGGTTCTGGAGTAGCAGACGTTGCTATGGGCAAGGATCCCTGGGAGGCGGCCAAGGACACCGGTGCCGAGATCGCAGGCGGTGCCGCGGGTGGTGCCGCTGCGGGCGCGGCGCTCGGTTCGGTCTTCCCCGGAGTCGGCACGGTGATCGGCGGTGTCGCCGGCGGCATCATCGGCAGCTGGGCGGCGAAGAAGGGCGTCAACGCGCTCGAATGATCAGTTTTCTGATGATGACGAACCGGGAGAAGTGATGAGCACTGCACCGCGCACGCCCGAGGAGCTACCGCCGAAGCCGGATGCGTCCACGGGGGAGCCGCGTCCGCCGCGGGCTCCGGGGCTTCGCAAGGAGGAGAAGCCGCCGAAGGAGCTGGATCGGGACCGGGACACGCGTCTGAGTCGCAAGCCGACTCCGCCGGAGGGTGAGGGTCCGGTGCTGGCGTGGTATCGACACAGTCAACGTAAAGCATTGGCTGTAGGGTTCACAGCGTTCTGCATCCTCGTAGTGGGCATTACCCTGATGCAGGGATTCGATTTTCGCTGGATGCAGTTCTGGTATGTGTGGTTAATCCTGCTGGTGGGGTCGGCCCTCATCTATGGGACGCTCCGCGTCGTGAATCCTGCTGTGGGTGCTGAGTGGTTGAAGGTGGGTAAGCAGTGGGTGCGGTTGTACGAGTTGACGGAGATCAAGGGCCGTAGCCGGAGTGCGGCGGTGCATCTGGACCTGGTGGACAGTTCCGGGCGGAAGGTGATGGTGCAGTCGGATCACCTGCAGGAGGATCGGGACATGTGGGATCTGGTGTACAACGGGATGGCGCACTCGGTGGTGCTCGGCGGTGCCGAGGTGAACGGCGTGGCGCGCAGCACATTCCAGCTGCCGCGTGCCAATACGCACGGCAGGAGTTGAGGGGCTCGTGATGTCCACGGGTGCAGCGCCTCGTGCCTCGGGCGGACGAAAGTCTCGGCGCATTCCGCACTTCCGTAGTCAGTGGGAGGACACGGACTATGACGCGCGCATGGATGCCGAAAAGCTGCGGTCGAAGCTGGATCCGCTGGCCGGGCAGCCGCGTCCGGTCGGGGCGCGCCTGAGATCCGCGCAGAGGAGAGCAGTGATCACTGAGGACTCGCCGGGGGTTCGCCCGGCGACCGAGGCCGACATCCCGCGCGCCGTGTCGACGCTCGGCCGCGCGTTCGAGCACTACCCGTGGACCCGGCACATCATCAGCGCCGACCGGCACCTCGAGCGGCTGGCGGAGTTCAACAGGCTTTTCATCGAACGCATCGGCCTACCGCACGGCCGCGTCTGGGTCGTCGCGGACGGCGATGCCGTCGCGGTGTGGACCACGCCCGAAACCGCCCGGGCCGGCGATGTTTTCGCCGAACTCGGCCCGCGCTTCGCCGAACTTGCGGGTGATCGGCTCCAGCAGCAGCGGGCGGCCGAAGCCGCGATGGCCCCGCACCGGCCGACCGAACCGGCCTGGTTCCTCGGCACCGTCGGCGTCGATCCCGACCGGCAGGGCCGCGGTCTGGGCCGTGCGGTGATCGCACCAGGTATCGAGGCGGCCGCCGCCGAAGGCGTTCCCGCCTTCCTGGAAACGTCCACGGAGAGCAACGTCGCCTTCTACGAGCGCCTCGGTTTCGCGGTGACCGCTGAGGTCGACGTTCCCGACGGCGGTCCGCGCACCTGGGCGATGCTCCGCTCCGCGGAGGCGTGAGGGCAGTGGGCCGTGTGCCGGGCCGGGGCCACGGCACAGCGGTCCCGGAGAGCCACGCCGCGGCAGGCTCCCCCGGCAGTTCCGTGAACATCACCTCGGTGGCCGCGCCTGCCCGGATCAGTGCACCGCATCGGGGACGGGTTCGGCGCTCGTGCGCCGCGCCGTCGCGGAACGCTGCGCGACGTACGCGCCGACGAGCACGAGCGCGCCACCGGTGAGCTGGACGGCGCCGAGCTGCTCGCCGAGCAGCCACCAGGCCAGCACGGTCGCGACGACGGGTTCCAGGTAGGCGATCGCGCCCGCGATCGGAGCGGACAGCCGGCGCACGGCGAGGATTCCGGTGAGGTAGGCGAACACGGTGCTGACCAGCACGATCCACACGACCGCGACGACCGCCGGCAGCTCGTGGCCGCTCAAGGCGACCGTGCCGCCGAGCACGGACCAGTCCACCGACCACGGCCGCGCGATCAGCGTGAGCACCGCCGCCCCGACGAGCAGCCCGTAGGCGGCGAGCCCGCGAGGATCCACCCGCGCACCGGTGTCGGCCAGGATGAAGTAGGCCGCCTGGCAGCAGGCCGCTCCGAGGGCGAGCAGCAGCCCGAGCGGGTCGAAGCTCAGCCCGGACCAGACCTGCACCACCCCGGCCAGGCCCACCACGGCCAGCGCCACCCCGATCGCCGCGCGCGGTGAGACCGGCCTGCGCAGCACGAAGCGGGACCAGCCGAGGACCATCACCGGGCCGAGGAACTCGATCAGCAGCGCCACGCCCACCGGGATGCTGGCGATCGCGGCGAAGTAGAAGCCCTGCACCCCGGCGATGGCCACGAGACCGTAGGCCAGCAGCAGCTTCGGGGCGCGCCGCACGACGCCGGCGTGCCGGATCGCGAAGGGCAACATCAGCAGCGCGCCGCCGGCCACGCGCAACCACGTGACGCCGAGCGGGCCGAGGCCGGCTTCGATCAGCGGTTTGGCGAACGGCCCCGAACCGCCGAAGCAGCAGGCCGAGGCGAGGGCGATCAGGACACCGGTGACCTTGGGGTCGCGGGTCCTCAGCGGTATCCGGGGCCGCGTCGGGTGTTCGCGCGAACCAGCTCGCATGCCGTGTCCTCCTGCTCGTTGCGCAGCGCCTCGATGATCTGCTGGTGCTGGTGGTGCGATTGCAGGCCCGGTTCGCGGTCCTGGAAGTACGCGGTCTCGAGGCGCCGCGCGTGCAGGCCGATCATGTCCAGCGAGGCGGTCAGGTACGGGTTGTCCGCCCGCCGGAGGAGCACGGCGTGGAACTCCCGGTCGGCCTCGCGCGCGGCGGCCGCGTCGCCGGCCTCGATCGCGGTGCCCATCCGCTGGTTGGCCGCTCGCATCTCGTCGAGGTCCGCGGCCGTCAACTGCGGCAGGGCGCAGCGCACCGCGAACTCGTGCAGCACGCCCAGCAGCGGGAACACCTGCGCCGCATCGGTTTCCTGCACACCGGTCACGCGGGTGTGGCGGCCGGACGCGGTTTCCACGGCGCCCTGGTCGACGAGTCTGCGCAGCGCCTCGCGCACCGGGGTGCGGCTGACCCCGAGTTCTTCGGCGAGTTCCCCGTCGGCCAGCTGTTCCCCGGGCGCCAGCGAGCCGTCCTCGATCTTGGCGCGCAGGATGCGGTAGACCTGTTCGGACGCGCTCTCCCGGGAGACCGACCGTCCCAGCTTCGCCATGGCAGCTCCCTCCACCGGAATGCAATATATTGCATTCCGGATGTCGGTGCAACGCACCGCACGTGCTCGATCCCCCGTACGTGTTCGTTCGTGATCGTGCGGCAGACTGCCCCGCGCCCGCTGCGATCGCAGCAGGCGAGGACAGCACCACGGCGAGCGACTGGGAGGACTCGACATGACCGCACCCGCGTCCGCATCCGCAGAGCGGGCGGTGCCGCGCTACGTGCGCATCACGCAGTGGATCTGGCTGATCGGCACCGCGCTGACCGTGCTCAGCGGCGCCTACATCGCCGCGCTCGCCGTGACACCGCTGACGATGACCGTCCTGGTGATCACCCTGGTGCAGGCCGCCCTGGCCGTTCCCGCCGCACTCGCCCTGCCGCGCGGCAAGCGCTGGGCGCGGATGGTGCTGCTCGTGCTCGCCGCGATCAGTCTCGGATCGCTGTACAACGCGCTGCAGATGCAGGCCTGGGCCACGATCGTGATCAACCTCGCGCTCGGCTCCACCCTCGGCCTGCTGCACGAAGCGGGCGTGCGCGCGTTCTTCGGCCTGCCCGCCGAACCGTGGCTGCGGCGGCGCGCGCGCAGCAAGGGGTGAGCCGCACCGCACGGCCGCTCGGTTCCCGCCGCCCGGCCGGGTGAGCGGGAACGCCGGTGGTTCTGCCCGGTGGTTCTGCCCGGCGGTTCTGCCCAGCGGTTCTGCCTGGGGAAGGCCCGGAAAGGCCCCGAGGGGACCGGATAGGCACCGCCGCGGACACCGCCGGCGCGCTGCGGGGGAGCGCTCAGGAACGTCCCCATTCGGCGTCCAGGGCCGCGGTGGCGATGTCACCGGCCTGCTGCCGGCCCAGCCCCAGACTGCGGACCAGCCGCGCGTACTCGGCGGCCGCTTCGGCGGCGCGGCGGCTGCTGGTGTCCTCCGCGGCGCTGACGAACGTGCCGGAGCGCCCGCGGGTTTCGAGCAGCCCGGCCCGTTCCAGCTCGCGGTAGGCGCGCGCCGCGGTGTTCGCCGCCACGCCGGTCTCCGCGGCCAGCGCCCGCACCGTGGGCAGTTTCGCCCCCACCGGCAGCCGGCCGTCGTTGATGCGTTCGGCGATGCCCGCCCGCAGCTGTTCGAACGGGGCGACCGAGGAATCGGGGTCCACTTCGACGAGCATGGCTCAATGCTGCCGGAAAGCGTCCAGCAACCGTTGGGCGGCCGTGCCCGCGTGCATCTTCCCCGCGCGCACCTGGTCCTCGACCTCGTCGAGGATCGCTTGCACCTGCGGATGCCCGGTCAGTTCGCTCATCAACTGGTCCCGCACCAGGCTCCAGGTCCACTCGATGCGCTGCTCGCTGCGCTTGCGGTCCAGCTCGCCGCTGTCGGACAGCGCGGTGCGGTGCTCGCGCACCTTCTCCCACACGGCGTCCACATCGGAGCCCTCCAGCGCGCTGCAGGTGAGCACCGGCGGTGTCCACGCCGGACTCGTCGGCGTGAGCATCCGCATCGCGCCGCGCAGTTCGCGCGCGGCCTTGCGGGCGCGGTCGGCCTCGTCGCCGTCGGCCTTGTTCACCGCCACGATGTCGGCCAGTTCCAACGCGCCCTTCTTGATGCCCTGCAGCTGGTCCCCGGAGCCGGCGAGACTCAGCAGCACGAAGCAGTCCACCATGCCCGCCACGGTGACCTCGGACTGGCCGACGCCGACGGTTTCCACGATCACCACGTCGTAGCCCGCGGCCTCCAGCAGCACGATCGTCTCCCGCGTGGCCCGGGCGACGCCGCCGAGCGTGCCGGCGGAAGGGGAGGGGCGGACGAACGCGTTCGGGTCGCCGGCCAGCGCGCCCATGCGCGTCTTGTCGCCGAGGATGCTGCCGCCGGTGCGCGTCGACGACGGGTCGACGGTGAGCACGCCGACGCGGTGGCCGGCGCCGGTGAGCATGCCGCCGAGCGACTCGATGAACGTGGACTTGCCCACCCCGGGCACCCCGGTGATGCCCACCCGGTGCGCACCCCCGCTGCGCGGCAGCAGCCGCGTGATCAGTTCCTGGGCCTGCTGGCGGTGGTCCTCGCGGGTGGACTCGACGAGCGTGATCGCCCGCGCGAGCATCGTGCGCGAACCGGCGAGCACCCCGTCGGCGTACTCGTCGATGTCGATGGAACGGGGCATGGAGCTTCTCTCACCTCGCCGGTCGTGGCTGTGCGTGCGCGGCCGCGGCGGGCGCGGCGGCCCGCCGCGGCCGGGGGCAGCTCCGGACGTGCGGCACGCCCCCGGTGGTGCGGCCGGGGCTCATCCCTCGGCGAGCTGCGTGCGCAGCTGCGCCAGCACGTCCCGCGCCGCGTCGGAGATCACGGTTCCCGGGCCGAACACGGCGCCGGCCCCGGCCCGGTGCAGCGCCTCGTGGTCGGCCGGCGGGATCACGCCGCCGACGACGATCATGATGTCCGTGCGGCCGATCTCGTCCAACTCCTCGCGCAGCGCGGGCACGAGCGTCAGGTGCCCGGCGGCGAGGCTGGACACGCCGACGAGGTGCACATCGGACTCGGCGGCCTGCAGCGCGACCTCGCCCGGGGTCTGGAAGAGCGGTCCGACGTCCACGTCGAAGCCGATGTCGGCGAAGGCGGTGGCGATCACCTTCTGCCCGCGGTCGTGGCCGTCCTGCCCCATCTTGGCCACCAGGATGCGCGGACGGCGCCCCTCCTCGGCCGCGAACTGCTCCACTTCGGACAGAGCGCTCGCCATGGATCCGGTCGATCCTGATTCCTCACGGTACACGCCGGAAATCGTACGCACCTGCCCCGAATGCCGGCCGAACGCCGCCTCCAGCGCATCGGAGATCTCGCCGACGGTCGCCTTGGCGCGCGCCGCGTCCACCGCCAGCGTCAGCAGGTTGTGCTCCAGGTCGTCCGGGCGCTGGTCGTCCACCGTGGCCTGGGCGGCCGCGGTCAGCCGCCGCAACGCGGCGGAGCAGGCCTCGCCGTCGCGTTCGGCACGCAGCCGCTGCAGCTTGTCCACCTGCTCCTGGCGCACCCGGTCGTTGTCCACCTTGAGCACGTCGACGGGTTCTTCGCCCTGGAACGGGTACTTGTTCACCCCGATCAGCGGCTGGCGGCCGGAGTCGATGCGCGCCTGGGTGCGGGCGGCGGCCTCCTCGATGCGCAGCTTCGGGATGCCCGCGTCGATGGCCTGGGCCATGCCGCCGGCCTGTTCCACCTCGGTGAGGTGCTCCCACGCCCGCTCGGCCAGGTCCTGGGTGAGCCGCTCCAGGTAGTAGCTGCCGCCCCACGGGTCGATCACGTCGGTGGTGCCCGACTCCTCCTGCAGCACCAGCTGGGTGTTGCGGGCGATGCGCGCGGAGAAGTCCGTCGGCAGCGCCAGCGCCTCGTCGAGGGCGTTGGTGTGCAGCGACTGGGTGTGCCCCTGGGTGGCCGCCATGGCCTCCACGCAGGTGCGCACGACGTTGGTGAACACGTCCTGCGCGGTCAGCGACCACCCGGAGGTTTGCGAATGGGTGCGCAGCGACAGGGATTTCGCATCGGCCGGCTCGAACGGCGCGAGCAGCTTCGACCACAGCAGCCGCGCGGCGCGCAGTTTCGCGATCTCCATCGCGTAGTTCATCCCGATGCCCCAGAAGAACGACAGCCGCGGGGCGAACGAGTCGATGTCCAGCCCGGCCTGCCGACCGGCGCGGACGTACTCCAACCCGTCGGCCAGGGTGTAGGCCAGCTCCAGGTCGGCCGTCGCGCCCGCCTCCTGGATGTGGTAGCCGGAGATCGAGATGGAGTTGAACTTCGGCATCTTGGCCGAGGTGTAGGCGAAGATGTCCGAGATGATCCGCATCGACGGCTGCGGCGGGTAGATGTAGGTGTTGCGGACCATGAACTCCTTGAGGATGTCGTTCTGGATGGTCCCCGCCAGCTTCTCGGGCGGCACGCCCTGCTCCTCGGCGGCGACGATGTACAGCGCCAGCACCGGCAGCACCGCGCCGTTCATCGTCATCGACACGCTCATCTTCTCCAGCGGGATGCCGTCGAACAGCTGCCGCATGTCGTAGATCGAATCGATCGCCACCCCGGCCATGCCCACGTCCCCGGACACCCGCGGGTGGTCCGAGTCGTAGCCGCGGTGCGTGGCCAGGTCGAACGCCACCGACAGCCCCTTCTGCCCGGCGGCCAGGTTGCGGCGGTAGAACGCGTTCGACTCCTGCGCCGTGGAAAAGCCCGCGTACTGGCGCACCGTCCACGGCTTGTTCACGTACATCGTCGGGTACGGCCCGCGCACGTACGGCGCCAGCCCCGGGTAGGTCCGCAGGAAGTCCAACTGCTCGGTGTCGGCCGCCGTGTACAGCGGTTTGACCGCGATTCCCTCGGGCGCTTCCCACTGCAGCGCGTCGGGTGCCTTGCCCGTCTCGGCCAGCACGGCGGCGCTCCACGCCTCGGGCGCCTCCGCCGCGGCGGGCGATTCCAGGTCGACGTCGGCGAAGTTCGGAATCTGCCTGGTCATCGGGGTTTGCGGGTCCACAGGGGTTCGCTGGCTCATGACGCCACTCCCAACTCGCGCTGGACCGTGCGCAGCACGCTCAGCGCATCGCAACCGGAGAAGATGCAGCCGTCGACGCCCTCGGGCAGCTCGGCCGGCTTCCCGGCCAGCAGCACGTGGGCGGCGCCGGCGCGTGCGAGCTCGCGCGCGGTCTCGGCCGCGCGTTCGTCGTAGGTCGCATCCGAGGAGCACAGGCACACCACGGGACTGGGCGAGCTCCGGTAGGCCTCGAGCACTTCGGCGGTGGTCTCGGTCGCCCCTGCTTCGGTGGCGGCCACGCCACCTGCGGCGAGCAGGTTCCGGGTGAACGAGGCTCGCGCGGTGTAGGTCGCCAGCGCGCCCAGCGTCGCCAGGAACACCGTCGGCCGCTGCCCGGTGGATTCGCGGGCGGCTTCGGCCGCGTCGCGCAGCCGTTCGAACCCCTCGGCGTAGCGGTGCCGGGCCAACCCGCCCACCGGTTGCGGCGGCGCCGGGGTGCGCTGCACCGGCTCCTCGGTCAGGTCGGGGTACTCGCTCACCCCGATGACCGCGTCGGTGCGGTGGGCCAGTGCCTGCGCCCGCGCCTGCCAGGTGGCCTCGAGGCGTTCGGCCAGCAGCCCCGAACCCCAGGCGGCGGGCCAACCGCCGGCCGCTTCGAACTCCTGGAACCGGTTCCAGGCCTGCCGGGCCAGCTCGGTGGTGCGCGACTCCACGTACCAGGACCCGCCCGCCGGGTCGATGACCTGGGCCAGGTGCGACTCGTCCAGCAGCACGGCCTGGGTGTTGCGCGCCAACCGGCGGGCGAACGCGTCCGGCAGGCCGATGGCGGCGTCGAACGGCAGCGTCGTCACCGCCTGCGCTCCGCCGACCCCGGCGGCGACGGTGGCGATCGTGTTGCGCAGCAGGTTCACCCACGGGTCGTAGCGGGTGAGCATCGCCGGCGAGGTGACCGCGTGCTGCTGCTGCGCTGCGCCGCGCACGCCGCAGGCGCGGGTGACCTGGTCCCACAGGCGGCGGGCCGTGCGGAACTTGGTGATCGTGGCGAACTGGTCGGCGGTGGCGGCGAAGCGGAACTCCAGCATCCCCGCGGCCGTCTCCACCGGCACGCCCGCCTCGGTGAGCCAGCGCAGGTAGGTCACCGCCGCCGCCAGCGCGGCACCGATCTCATCGGCGTCCGACCCGCCGGCCTCGTGGTACGGCAGGGCGTCGACGACGAAGCTGCGCATGCCGGGTTGCGTCTCGGCGCAGCGGCGCGCGAGCGCCACCGCGGCGTCGGCATCGGCGGCGCGGCCGGTGCGGGCCTGCGTGCCCAGCGGGTCGAGGCCGAGGTTGCCGGTCAGAGCGCTGGGGCGCACGCCGCGGTCGGCGGCGAGTTGCAGCAGCGCCTCCGCCGCGGCGGGGGCTTCGTGGTCGGCGTCGAGGACGACGCCGGCCATGCCCAGCTCCACCTCGGCCAGCGCGTCGGCGAGCCCGTCGACGGGCAGGCCGGCCGAACCCGCGCGCAGCCACAGCGAGGTCGCGCCGCCGTTGAGGTCGGTGAGGATCTCCTCGTTGGCGCCGGCCGGGTCGGGCCGGCCGTGGTGCTGGCGCACGTCCCAGCCCCCGGTGACGCACCCCTGCGCCCGCGCGCCGCGCGTGTGCGGCGAGAGTCCCGGCGTGCCGGGCTGTTCGGGTGCTTCGGTGTACAGCGGCTGCAGCGCGTAGCCGTCGTAGGTCCTGGTGGCGAGCAGCTCCTCCGGCGCTTCGGGCGCGTCGGCGGCGGAGCTGAGCTGCCCGGTCCGGCGCAGCGCCGCCGCGACCTGCTCGCGCCACTCGGCACGTGTCGCTGCGCCGAACTCGGCGCCGAGCGCGAGTCCGGGGGCGCGGTCGGCAGGACCGCTGCTCGACATTGAGTGCGTCACCATGGCTGCGATGGTAGGCGGCAGGAGCGCGCGGGGAACCGAGCAGTTCTGTGACCCGTGCCCCACTCGTCCGGTTGCCGGATGAGCGCCCCTCCCGCGGGCGTTGCACCCGAGCAAGCAAGCTGCCCGGGGATTAGTTCTCGGGTGCGGGGCCGCGGAAGCGGTATTCCCAGCCGTCGGCGGGGGTGTAGTGCAGCTCGTACTGCGTCACGATCTTCGGACCCTCGTGCAGGTGGATGTGACGTAACACACGGCCGCTGGTGGCTTCGGATTCGCGCAGCTCCTGCCGGCGGCCGTCGAGCGGGCCGCCCACGAACAGCACGGTGCGGTCGGTCATCGGCGCTCCTCCCGTCCGGGCCGCCGTCCGATCGTTTCCGCATCCGATTCTCCCCGCGGACCACCACCCGTGACGAGCCGTGCGCGCCCGGTGCTCACGCGGGGCGGTGGCCGCGACCCCGGATGCGACGAGCCGAAGCTGACCGGGGACGATTTCCGCACGATGACGCTGACCGACCAGTTGCCCGCCGAGACCGATCCGGACACCCTGCTCGACGCGTTCACCACGTGGACCGCCGAGCAGGGCATCGAGCTGTACCCGGCGCAGGAAGAAGCGCTGATGGAAGTGGTCACGGGCGCCAACGTGATCCTGTCCACGCCCACCGGATCCGGCAAGAGCCTGGTCGCGACCGGAGCCCACTTCACCGCCCTGGCCACCGGCCGCCGCACCTTCTACACCGCACCGATCAAGGCGCTCGTCTCGGAGAAGTTCTTCGCGCTCGCGGAGACCTTCGGCCCGGACAACGTCGGCATGATGACCGGCGACAGCAGCGTCAACGCGGACGCGCCCATCATCTGCTGCACGGCGGAGATCCTCGCCAACATCGCCCTGCGCGACGGCGCGGACGCCGACGTGGACCAGGTCGTGATGGACGAGTTCCACTTCTACGCCGAACCGGAACGCGGCTGGGCCTGGCAGGTGCCGCTGCTGGAACTGCCGCGGGTGCAGTTCCTGCTCATGTCGGCCACGCTCGGCGACGTGTCGTTCTTCCGGGACGATCTCACCCGCCGCACCGGCCGGGAGACCAAGGTGGTCAGCTCCGCCGAACGGCCGGTCCCGCTGAACTTCCGCTACGCCACCACGCCGCTGCACGAGACGATCGAGGAACTGCTCGGCGGCCACCAAGCCCCGATCTACGTGGTGTACTTCAACCAGCAGCAGGCCGTGGAGCAGGCGCAGGCGCTGATGAGCGTCAAGGTCGCCGACCGCGAACAGCGCGACCGCATCGCCGAAGCGCTCGGCGGTTTCCGGTTCAGCGCGGGCTTCGGCAAGACGCTGGCGCGGCTGGTGCGGCACGGCATCGGCGTGCACCACGCGGGGATGCTGCCGCGCTACCGCCGGCTGGTCGAACAGCTCGCCCAGCAGGGGCTGCTGAAGGTCATCTGCGGCACCGACACGCTCGGCGTGGGCATCAACGTGCCCATCCGCACCGTGCTGCTGACCGGACTGACCAAGTTCGACGGCAAGCGCACCCGCCACCTCAAGGCCCGCGAGTTCCACCAGGTCTCCGGCCGCGCCGGCCGCGCGGGCTACGACGACGCGGGATTCGTCGTCGCGCAGGCGCCGGAACACGTCATCGAGAACGAACGGGCACTGGCCAAAGCCGGTGACGATCCGAAGAAGAAGCGCAAGGTGGTGCGCAAGAAACCACCGGAGGGCTTCGTGTCGTGGAGCGAGAAGACCTTCGACAAGCTCGTCGGCTCCGAACCGGAACCGCTGCGGTCGAACTTCTCGGTCAACCACGCCATGCTGCTCAACGTCATCAACCGCCCCGGCGACACGTACGCCGCGATGCGGCGGCTGCTGACCGACAACCACGAGGACCGGCCCGCGCAGCGCAAGCACATCCTGCGCGCCATCGCCATCTACCGCGCCCTGCTCGCCGCCGGAGTGGTGGAACAGCTCGACGAACCGGACGAGAAGGGCCGGCGCGTGCGGTTGACCGTGGACCTGCAGTTCGACTTCGCGCTCAACCAGCCGCTGTCACCGTTCGCGCTGGCCGCGATCGAACTGCTCGACGAGCAGTCGCCGACGTACGCGCTCGACGTCGTCTCCACCATCGAGTCCACGGTGGAGAACCCGCGGCCGGTGCTGTCCGCGCAGCAGTACAAGGCGCGCGGGGAGGCCCTCGCGCAGATGAAGGCCGACGGCCTCGAGTACGAGGAGCGCATGGAGCAGCTCGAGGAGATCACCCACCCCAAACCCCTCGAGGAGATGCTCGAAGCCGCCTACGAGACCTACCGCAAGGGCCACCCGTGGGTGGCCGAGCACGAGCTCAAACCCAAGTCCGTGGTCCGCGACATGTACGAGCGGGCGATGAACTTCGTCGAGTTCGTCCGCCACTACGGGCTGGCGCGCTCGGAAGGGCTCGTGCTGCGCTACCTCGCCGACGTGTACAAGGCCCTGCGGCACACCGTGCCCGACGTGGAGAAGACCGAGGAGCTCACCGACGTCGTCGAATGGCTCGGTGAGCTCGTGCGCCAGGTCGACTCCAGCCTGCTCGACGAGTGGGAGAAGCTGCGCAACCCCGACGACGAGGCCGAAGCCCACGCCGGCGGCACCGTCGAGTCCGACGCGCAGCCGCCCGCCCGCGTCACCGAGAACAAGCGGGCGTTCCGCGTGCAGGTGCGCAACGCGATGTTCCGCCGGGTCGAGTTGTGCGCGCGGCAGCGCTACGACGAACTGGCCGAACTGGACGGTGCGGACGGCTGGGGCGTCGACGACTGGACCGCCGCGCTGGAGGACTACTTCGCCGAGCACGACGAGATCGGCACCGACGCCGATGCCCGCGGGCCGCGCCTGCTGCTCATCACCGAGGAGCAGCAGCGGTGGCTGGTGCGGCAGGTCTTCGCCGACCCGGCCGGTGACCACGACTGGGGCATCAGCGCGGAGATCGACCTCGCCGAGTGCGACGAAGTCGGCTACGCCGTCGTGCACGTGACCGGGGTGAACCAGCTCGCCGCGGTGTAGGCGCGGCTCGCTGGTGCGGGGAAAACGCGCCGCTGCTCCTGCACTAGCGCGGTGCAGGAGCAGCGGCGCGGTGCTCCCGCGCCCATCCGTTTCGCGCCGCGGTCCGCCGGAGCAGGCCCGCCGAGGAGGCCCGCCCGGAGCAGACGTGCGTGATGCTCGCGCACACCGATCAACTGCCCTATGCTGCACGCCCGCGGCGGAACCTCCGCCGCGGTGCACCCCGGCGCCGGGGCGCACCGGTCGTCGCGTGAAGGAGTTCGCATGGTTCCGCAGACCGTTGCCGTGGGCATCGACGGTTCCTCCGAATCGGCTCAGGCCCTGCGCTGGGCAGCGCAATACGTCCGGGGAACCGGCGGGATCGTGCACGCGATCTCCGTGTGGCACCAGCCGGTGCAGCTCGGCTACCGTCTGCCCTCCTCGGAAGGGGAGCTGGAGAAGCAGGCGCGGCGCGAGCTCGACGACGTGGTCGAACCGCTGCGCAAGGAGTTCAGCGACGTCGACATCAGACCGCGGTTGCTGCGGGGTCACCCGGTCGACGAGCTCATCGTCCTGTCCAAGCAGGCCGACATGCTCGTGCTCGGCCACCAGGGGCACGGCGCGTTCACCGGCATGATGGTCGGTTCGGTGGCCTCGAAGCTGGTGCACCACGCCAAGTGCCCGGTCCTCGTGGTGCGGTAGCGCACGGGGTGCCCGCCGCGCAGGAGGCGGCCGCCGTCGCCGCGCTCGACGGACTGCTGCACTGCGGCCTCGGGGCGGGGCCCGGCGGCGGTGCGCCCGAACAGGTCCTGCTGCGGCTGGTCGAACCGGACTCGCGGGAGGGGACGCGGACATGAGGGTGATCATCTGCGGTGCGGGGATCGCCGGGCTGGCGCTGGCGAACCGGATCGCGGCGCTGGGCGGCGAGGTCGTGGTGCTCGAACAGGCGCCCGGTCCTCGCCCGCAGGGCTACATGATCGACTTCTTCGGGCCGGGCTACGACGCCGCCGAGGCGATGGGGCTGCTGCCCGCCATCGCCGAGCGCGCGTACGACGTCGAGGAGGCCTGCTTCTTCGACGCCCGCGGCCGGCGCCGCGCCCGGATGCGCACCGCGCAGTTCGGCGGCGCACGCCTGTGCAGCATCATGCGGCCGGACCTGGAAAGCGTGCTGCGCGAAGCCCTGCCGGATGCGGTCGACCTGCGCTTCGGTGCGCGGCTGACCGGTCTCGGCGAGGAGCCCGACGGCGTGCGCGTCGGACTCGACGACGGCACGGAGCTCACCGCCGACCTGCTCGTCGGTGCCGACGGCATCCACTCCTCGGTGCGCGAGCTGGTCTTCGGCGAGGAGTCCCGGTTCCTGCGCGATCTCGGCATGCACACCGCGGCGTTCACCTTCGACGCGCCGCGGATCCACGCCGCCGTGCGGGGGCGGTTCTGCCTGAGCGACACGATCGACCGGCAGGTGGGCTGCTACGCGCTGCGCGACGGCGGGGTGGCGGCCTTCGCGGTGCACCGCTCGGCGAATCCGGAGCTGCCCACCGATCCGCGCTCGGCCGTGCACGAGGCCTACCGCGGGATGGGCTGGGTGGTGCCCGAGATGCTCGACCGGTGCCCGCCGTCGGAGGAGATCTACTACGACCGGGTCGCGCAGGTGCGCATGCCGCAGTGGAGCTCGGGTCGGGTGGTGCTGCTCGGCGACGCCTGCTACGCCGTCTCACTGCTGGCGGGTCAGGGCGCGTCGCTGGCGATCGCCGGGGCGTACGTGCTGGCCGACCGGCTCGCCCGGGCGGATTCCGCACCGGCGGGGCTGGCCGACCACGAGCGGCTGTGGCGGCCGGTCGTCGAGGACAAGCAGGAGGTCGGCCGCACGGCCGCGAGGTGGTTCCTGCCCGCTTCCGAACGGCAGCTGCGGTTGCGGCGGGCGATGCTGGCACTGGCGCGCCTTCCCGGGATCGACCGCTACGTGGCCGGGGCGCTGGCGGGCAGGTCCAGCGCGCTCATCGCCGAGCTGCGCCGCAGCGGGCGGGTCCCGCACCTGACCGGTTGAGCCCGCGACCGGCCCGCTGACGTGTCCGACCGGCTGGCTGCGGCCGGTCGGCTGGTCCAGGGCCGCCCGGGCGGAAAGCGGGGCGCCGGCGACGCGGTGTCCGCCGACGCCCGTCTTCGGGCGGTGGCGCCGTTCAGTCCAGACCGACGACCTGGCCGCGCTCGTCGATGTCGATGCGTTCAGCCGCCGGAGATGACCCCAACCCGGGCATGGTCCTCATGTCACCGCAGATCGGGTAGACGAACCCGGCGCCGACGGAGGCGCGCACCTCCCGCACCGGCAGCGTCCACCCGGTCGGAGCGCCGAGCAGCTTCGGATCGGAGCTCAGCGACAGGTGCGTCTTGGCGATGCACACCGGCAGGTTCCCGAAACCGTTGGCCTCGTAGCTCTCCAGCGAACGCTGCGCCGCCGGCTGGAACGAGACGCCGTCCGCGCCGTAGACCTTCCGCGCGATCGTTTCGATCTTGGTGCGCAGATCCGCCTCGTCCGGGTAGAGCAGCTCGAACTCGCGCGGTTCCTCCGCTGCTTCCACCACCGCCTCGGCCAGTTCCACGGCGCCCTTGCCGCCCTCGGTGAAGTGGTCGCTGACGGCTACCCGGGCGCCCTCGTCCTCGGCGATCTCGCGGATCCTGGCGTGCTCGCTCGGGTGGTCGCCGGGGAAGGCGTTGATGGCCACCACCGGCGTGACCCCGTGCATCCGGATGTTCTGGATCTGCTTGCGCAGGTTGTCCGCCCCGGCGGAGACGTCGTCCGGGTTCTCCTGCAGCAGCTCGGCGGGCAGCGGTTTGCCCGCCACTACGTTGAACCGGCCCGAGTGGGCCTTCAGCGCGCGCACCGTCGCCACCAGCACGGCCGCGTCCGGCCGCATCCCGGACGTGCGGCACTTGATGTTGAAGAACCGCTCCGCGCCCATGTCCGCGCCGAAACCGGCCTCGGTGACCAGGTAGTCGCTGCCGCGGCTGGCGATGAGGTCGGCGACGATCGAGGAGTTGCCGTGGGCGATGTTGCCGAACGGGCCCGCGTGCACGAGCACCGGTGTGTTCTCCGTGGTCTGCATCAGGTTCGGCTTCAACGCTTCGCGCATGAGCACCGTCATCGCGCCGGCGGCCTTGAGCTGCTCGGCGGTGACCGGTTCGCCCTCGCGCGTGTAGCCGACCACGATCCGGCCCATGCGCTGGCGCATGTCCTGCAGCGAGGTGGAAAGCGCCAGGATCGCCATCACCTCGCTGGCCGCGGTGATGTCGAAACCGGTCTGCTGCGGCTCGCCGTCGGCTTTGCCGCCGAGCCCGCTGACGATGTTGCGCAGGTCCCGGTCGTTGACGTCGAGCACGCGCCGCCACGTGATCCGGTGCGGATCGATGCCGAGCTCGTTGCCCTTGTGCAGGTGGTTGTCCACCATCGCGGCCAGCAGGTCGTGCGCGGAGGTCACCGCGTGCATGTCGCCGGTCAGGTGCAGGTTGAGCGATTCCATCGGCACGACCTGGCTGTAACCACCACCGGCAGCACCGCCCTTGATGCCGAAAGTCGGCCCCATCGACGGTTGCCGAACCGCCACGGCGCTGCGCTTGCCGAGGTGGTGCAATCCCTGGCCCAGGCCGACGGTCGTGGTGGTCTTGCCCTCGCCCAGGGGAGTGGGGGTGATCGCGCTGACCACCACGTACCGGGCACGTGGACGATCGGCGAGTTCCTCGGTGGCGTCCAGCGAGATCTTCGCGACGTTGTGCCCGTACGGTTCGAGGAGGTGCCGGCCGATGCCCATGTCGGCGGCGACATCGGTCAGCGGTTTGAGCTCGGTCGCCCGGGAGATGTCCAGGTCGTTGGGAAGGCTCATGGTGACTCCACTGCGGTTGGCGGGGTGTTGCGGGGGTGGTGGGCGCCCGGCGCGCCCACCACCCGCGGCGTCAGGCCGGGACCTCTCCGATTCGTCGGGCCGTTTCCTGCCGCCATTCGACCGTTTTCGACACTTCGTTGAACGTGTACAGGTGCCAACCGGCGATGCCGTGCCCCGGGTCGTCCAGGTAGGGCATGAGCTCGTCGATGATGTTCTGCGGCGTGTAGCGGGTGAGCAGCTTGCCGACCATCCCGGACTGCTTGCGGAGGAAGCGCACCGACTCGCCCAGACCGATCTTCAGCGAGATCCGCATGAGCTTGCGCGCGTCGACCACGCCCGGCATGCCGATGTAGATCGGCAGTGCCAACCCGCGCTCGCGGACGTCCTTGACCCACGCCAGGGTCGTCTCCGCGTCGAAGCAGATCTGGGAGACGACGTAGTCGGCGTAGCGGGACTTGTCCTCCAGCGCCTGCGCGAGCACGTCGTCCGGGATGGACGCGTGCCGCTCCGGGTAGCCGCCGATGCCGACGCGGTTCGGTCGGCGCCCGAGCTCCTCCATCGCCCGCAGCAGCGACAGCGCGTCGCCGAACTCGCCGGCCTCGGCCGCATCGCCCCCGATGACGAACACCTCGCCGATCCCGGCCGCGTCGATGCGGTCGAGGATCTGCTCCAGGTGCGCGCGGTCCCGCACCAGGCGCGCGGCCAGGTGCGGCACCGGCTGGAGATCGCGCCGGGCGAGCTGCTCGGCGGTCTCCAGCGTGGCGTCGATGCCCTTGGACTCCGTGGAGGTGATCGTCACGCACGTGCCCGGGGAAAGGGAGGTGACCTGGTCGAACACCCCGCTCAGCGGCAGCACCTCGTAGCGTGCCGCTTCCAGCGAGCGGGAGAACCGGTCCTGGGTGGTCATCGTGCTCACCCCTTTCCCGCTACGCGGCCGTCTCGCGCAGGGCGCGCTTCGGGATGTCCTTGGTCGGGTCGAGGAACGGCTTTTCGACCACGACCGCGTCCTGCCGACCGTGCTGCGTGGCCACCACGAGCTCGGTCCCGACCTGGTGGTAGGCGATCGGCACCATCGCGAAGCCGATGTTGCGCTCCAGCCGGGGGGAGTAGCAGGCCGAAGTGACCTCGCCGATGCGCAGGCCGTTGGGGTCGTGCACATCGAACATGTCGATCATCTCGCCGTCGTTGAAGGAGCCGACGCCGGGCCCGCCGATCTCCACGCCCACCAGCTTGCGGGAGATGCCCTGCTCCTTGACCTGCTGCAGCGCCTGCTTGCCCATGAAGTCGGCTTCCTGCTCCAGGTCCACCATCCAGGTCTTCTCGAAGCCGTAGCCGACCTCGAACGGGTTGGTGTTCTGCGTGATGTCGCAGCCCCAGGACAGGATTCCCGCTTCGATGCGGCGGATGTGGCAGGGACCGATGACCCGCATGCCGTACGGTTCGCCGGCCTCCCACACGGTGTTCCACAGCTTCGTCCCGTCGCGGCTGGCGTTGTGCAGGTAGATCTCGTAGCCGAGCTCCGCGGTGTAGCCGGTGCGGGAGACGACGACCTGCATGCCGTTGAGCTCGCGGTCGACCGCGTAGTAGTAGGGCACGTCCAGGATGTCCTCGCCGAACAGGTCGACCATGACTTCCCGCGACTTCGGGCCCTGCACCTGCACCGGCCCGACGTCGGCCTCGCGGATCGTGACGTCCATGCCGAGGCTGTAGGCCAGTCCGCGGGCCCACAGCAGCACGTCCGAGTCCGCCAGCGACAGCCAGAAGTGGTTCTCACCGAGGCGGAGCAGGACCGGGTCGTTGATGATGCCGCCGTGCTCGTCGGTGATGAACACGTACTTGCACTGCCCGATCTTGCACTTGTGCAGATCGCGCGGCACGAGCATGTTCGCGAAGTCGAAGGCGTCGGGGCCGGTGATCTCCACCTGCCGCTCCACGCCGACGTCCCACAGGGTCACACCCTCCAGCAGGGCCCAATACTCGCCGATCGGGTCGCCGTAGTGCCGAGCGTGATAGGTGTGGTTGTAGACGCTGTAGAGCCCGACGCCGTGCTGACGCGAGGCGTAGAAGAACGGCGACTTGCTGATCCGCGGGTAGAGCAGAATACCCGGGTTGGGGTTGATGCTCATCGGGCACTCCTTTGGGCCGTGCGGGATGTTGGGTGGGGCGCGATGTGCAGTTGTGCCCTTCTTCGATTGTAGGTCCGAATTGGACTGCAGTGCTCGTCGAGAGCTACCGCGCCTTCGGAGAATCACGGCCGATGCGGAACTTTCGAGGACGAGGCGTCCGAGCGGGTGGAGATCAACACCGCGTGGACGTGCTCCTCGTGCCGCCGGTGGCGATCAGCGGACCCCGCTCCACCGCGGCCGCGTCGGTGATCCCGATCCGGGCGAGGTGGTGCGCCGCGCTGCATCCGAGGATGCCGGCGCCGAGGACGAGTACCCGTGCGCTCGAATCCATGACTGCCGCCCCGTTGCGTCAGCGTTGGTCCTTTGCAGCAGAGGGGGATGGTGTTGCGCTCACCACAACCTTCTGCGTGTAACGCAACAGTGCGCTATTGCGCCCAGGTTCGTCAAGCTCCTGGCGGAGCGAGGCTTCCGGGGTTGCCAAGGAGAATCCGAGCGGGTGACAGATGTCGGGGTGGCGTTATACCGAGACGAAAGAGTTCCGGTTAGAGAACGTTCCGTATCGTCTGTTCGAAGTGGTCGACGTGGGCCACCGCGGTGCGTTCCGCGCGTTCGACGTCGCCGGCGACGACGGCCTCGAGCAGCTCCGCGTGCTCGGCCACGTGATCGTCCATGTTCGGCAGCCGGTCGAAGAACAGGTACCAGATCCGCAGTGCCAGGTTGTAGTAGTGCCCCAGCGTGCTCTCGAGGTAGTGGTTGTGCGTGCAGCGGTAGATCGCCCGGTGCACGCGCGCGTCCACGTCCATCACGCTCGCGCGCTCGGGGCGGGGCGAGGACCCGGGAAGCTTCCGGAGATCGTCCAATTCGGACCGGTCGGCCTCGGTGGCGCGCTCGGCCGCGCGGCGGGCCGCATGACCCTCCAATTGCAGGCGCACGTCGGCGATCAGGGCGTGATCGGTGATGTTGACCTCGGTGACGAAGGTGCCGCGGCGCGGGTAGATCGCCACCAGCGAGTCCAGCTGCAGTCGTTTGACCGCCTCCCGCAGCGGTGTGCGGCCGATGTCCAGCTCGGCGGTGAGCTCGTCCTCCTGCAGCGGAGTGCCCGGGGCGAGCTGGAGGGTGAGGATCCGGTCGCGCAGCGTTCCGTAGGCGCGTTCCGCCTGCGAACTGCGGTCCTGCCGGGTACGCCGCGCGCCGTCGCTTCCGGTCGAACGGCCGCGCCCCGCCCGCCCGGCGGATTGATCGACGCCACGAGCCATGCTTCCCAGTCTAACCCACACACTGACATATCAGTTGTTGGTGACCCCGGTTGCCGGTGCGCCCGTCGCCGACGCCCCGTCGCTGATGAGCCCGTTGTTGAGGCTTTCCCGTCGTTGGCGGTTCTGCTGCGCCGGTGCCTCCTCGGCCCGGTCCTGGTCGACGGCCCGCGCGGAAACCGCCCGCACGGCAGCGCCCTGCTACTGCTGGCGCAGCGCCGTGGACAGGCGGCGGCGGTAGCGGGAGAACGCCTTGGGGTTGTTGAACGCGCACACCGCCACGGTGCGTCCGCCGCGGTGGTAGGTGGCGACGAAGCGGCGCGCGTGCAGGGACCCGTCGACGACGCGGACCTTGTCCTTCGGACCGGAGAACCCGGCGAACTGCAGCAGGTTGCCGTACTGCCGCGACCAGAACCGGGGAATCGCGGCGTAGTGCGAAACGGTCCACCCGGCGAGCAGGTTCCGCACGGCGACGGGCGGCTGGTTCATCGCCGTCCACCAGTGGTCGCTGCGCGCAGTGCGACCGCGCTGCGCCGGCAAGTGGCGGACGAGGTCGCCGACGGCCACCACGTTCGGCACGGCGGTGACGCCGCCGGGACTGGTCACCACCCCGTCGCGGACCTTCACGCCCGAGCCGCGCAGCCACTCGGTGGTCGGGCGGCTGCCGACCTCCACCACGACCAGGTCGGCGGGCAGCACCCGTCCGTCGGCGAGTTCGACCCCGGTGGCCCGGTCCCGGCCGAGCACCCTGCTGGCCGGTGTGCCGCAGCGCAGGTGCACGCAGTGCTCCTCGTGCAGTGCCAGCCACGTGGGGGCGAGCTCGATGCCGAGGGTGCGCGCCAGCGGCATGTGCTGCGCTTCGACGAGGGTGACGCGCGCTCCGCGGCTGCGGCAGGCGGAGGCGATCTCGGTGCCGATGAGTCCGCCGCCGATGACGACGACGCGCGTGTCCGGTGCGAGTTCGGTGCGCAGCGCGCGCGCCTGCTCGAGCGTGCGCAGGTAGTGCACGCCCCCGAGCTGTTCCGTTCCGGGCAGGGTGATCGGGCGGGCGCCGGTGGCCAGCACGGCGCCGTCGACAGCGACGGTGGTGCCGTCGTCGAGCGCGATGCACCCCTGCCGGGGCCGCAGCCCGATCGCTCTGGTGCCGGGGCGCCACTCCGCGTCGAGGGCGTCCTCCTCCTTCTCGGTGGCCAGCGCGAGCTCGTCCGCGGCTTGTCCGTCGGTCAGGAAGTCCTTCGACAGCACGGGTCGGTCGTAGGGGCGGTGCGACTCCTCGCCGATCATGACCAGGCGCCCGTCGAACCCCTGCTCCCGCAGCTCCTGCGCGGCGCGCCATCCCGCGATGGACGTTCCGACGACGGCGATCGACTTCATACCGCACGCCCGGATGCGCCGGGCACCCCGAAACGGCTCACACGCACCTCCGTTGCACCATCCAGAACCCAGGGTAATATGTGCAACAAATTTCGCTCTTGTGTTCCGATAGCGTCAAGAGGGATCCCAGATGGTTCCGGAAATGGCGTGTGGAACGGATACGGTTGGACCGTGGATAGTTCAGCGGAGACACACGGAAGGAGCTCGGGCGCTCTGGTGCAGTCCGTCGACCGGGCCGTCACCGTCTTGGAACTGCTGGCGCGGAACGGAGAAGCCGGCATCACCGAGATCGCCGCGGAGCTGGGAGTGCACAAGTCCACGGCTTCCCGGCTGGTCAGCGTGCTCGAGTCCCGCGGCATGGTGGAGCAGCTCAGCGAGCGAGGTAAGTACACGATCGGGTTCGGCGTCGTCCGGTTGGCCGGAGCGGCGACCGAACGCATGGACCTGCCACGGCTCGGGCGGCCGTTCTGCGACTCCCTGGCCTCCGAGCTCGGGGAAACGGTCAACATCGCGATCCGCGACAACGACGTTGCCCTGAACATCAGCCAAGCGCGCGGCACCGCCGCGGTGACCGCGCACAACTGGGTCGGGCAGCGCACCCCGCTGCACGCGACCTCCAGCGGCAAGGTCCTGCTCGCGCACGCCCCGGCCGAGGACCAGGACGACATCCTCGCGCTAGAGCTGCAGAGCTACACGAACAGGACGGTGGTCGATGCAGGACAGCTGCGCAAGGACTTCGATGTGATCGCGCGTGACGGTTACGCGGCGTCCTTCGAGGAGCTCGAACTCGGACTCAACGCCGCCGCCGTGGCCGTCTACAACCAGGACGGTTCCGTCGTCGCTGCGCTCAGCGCCTCGGGGCCGTCCTACCGCTTCTCGCGACGCCGAGTCCGCGACGTCGTCGGCTCGATGCGCGTGGCGGCCAAGGAACTGTCCTCGCAGCTCGGTTACCTCGGAGTCTGAGGAGGCCGCGCGGTCAAGTGGAATCTCGGCCGATGGGAGCGCTCGGCCGCAGGTTGCACGTGACAGCGCGGTGCTCCGCGGGAAGACGCCGAGCGAGGGCGCCGTCCAGCGCTCCGCTGCTCAGCGGTCGCCGCTCAACGGCCGCTGCTCAGCGGTCGCCGCGGCGCGGTTCGTCCGCGCGCCGGGTCGGTTCGGAGGCGGTGGTCCCGCCTGACGCGGCGCGGGTCGCTCCGTCGTCCGTCCGCGTCGGTTCGGCCGGCACGTCCTGGCGAGTGCGCGGGGCCGGATGAGCAGGTGCTTCGGAATCCGCGGGCAGATCCGGTCGGGTGCCGTGCCGCCGGGACGCGGCGTGCGCACCGCCCGGTGCGGCCGATGCCGGGCGGTCCGGTCGCTGGGCTGCGATGTAGCGGCCCTGGGCGAGGAGGACGAGGAGGCCGACCACGAACGCGGCGACGGCGAGCACGAGTGCGAACGTGAGGGACTCGTGCCACCACAGGGCGGCCGCCACGCCGCAGCCCGCGCCGCACGCGGCTGCCAACACGTGGAAGAGCAGATGAACGCCGTAGCCCTGCACGGTCAGTGACCTCCTGCGTCGGTGTCCCGTGAAGCGGTGCACTCCCCGACACCGTCGGACCGCGCCGTGCGCGTGTTACGCCGAGCGCGGTCACCGCCGCGGTGGGCATCGCCCGCGCTCCCCGCTGCTTCGCACGTGCGGCGCAGTGGGCAACGGTCGGGGAGGACGGTGACGAAACTGCCCTCCCATCGTACTCGCCCAGGTTGATCGTTTTGTCCGTGTCGGCAGGGCGTGGTCGCGAGCCGCGGCGCATCCGCACCACCGCGCATCACCCGTCAGGGCGTGAACCGGCTTCGTGTCCAGCGAAGCCTTCGTGCAGGCCCTACCGTCGACGCGGAAGGTCGAACGCGTCGGAATTCCGCACGTCGAAGCCGCCCCCGCCGCGGGCGGCCGACCGAACGCGGACGCGCGGGCCCGAAACGCCCGTCGGTCCACGGGCGTTTCGAAGAACGATCTGCTGCGCTTCGGGGGGTGGGGCGAGTGCTGAACTCGCTGACCGCATTCGCCGCGTTCGCGGGGGTGCTGATCACGGTCATCCTCGGTGCCTCGCTGGCGATGTGCTGGTACGAGCACCGCATGCTCGGCACGCGTCCCGCACGGCGCACCGCCGCCGGCCACCGGCACCGCTGCGACCCGGCGGCGCCGGCGCCCGCACCGGGGCCCGGCGCCGAGCACTCCCCGCCCGCCGGTGGAGTGCCCGCCGATCGATCCCCGACCGAACGAGCGTCCTCCGAGCGAGGACCTCTTGATCACGCATCCGGGGAGCGGGAGCCCGCCGTCGAGAGCGCACCGGTCGGTGCGGCACCGCTGCCGGCCGCGCGCCGCATCACTCCGGCCGCCTCCACCGGCGTCGCGCTGCTGGCCCTGCTGCTGACGGTGGCTTCCCGGAGCGGGCAGGCGCATCCGCTGATCGACACCGACCGGCGCGCCGGCACCGCGCAGCGGCGCGCCCGACGGGCGCACCTGCTGGTTCGGTCGGGCTCACCCGTCGGACGGGTCTCAGGGGCCCTCGGTGAGCACGTGGAAGTCGGCGAAGTCGAACCCCGGGGAGACGACGCAGCTGACCAGGGTTTCCACCGTCGGCGCGGCACTGGCGCACTGCCACGTGCGCGCCGGGGCCAAGGCCTGCGGTCGCTGGCCCGCGCCCGCGCCGAGTGAGATGTGCTCCGGGTGCTCCGCGGGGAGCTCGCCCTCGCCGCCGAGGTACAGGCTGAGCGGACCGCCCCGGTGCCACATCCACAGCTCGGCCGACTCGACCGTGTGCCACCGGGACGACTCGCCGGCGGTGAGCAGGAAGTAGATCGCCGTCGCCGACGGGCGCAGAGCCCCGTCCCGGGAGAGCGTGAACGGGCTCGTCCAGGTGCGCCGGTACCAACCGCCCTCCGGATGCGGGAGCAGGTCGAACTCCTCGGCGGTGTGGCTGCGGGTCTCCAGTGACAGGAAAGTGCCGTCCTGGCCGCAGCGCGCGTAGTACACGCTGACCACCGCCGAACGGTCGACCGGACCGTAGACGTGCGGGAACGGCGTGTCGGGGTGCACGCCCGGCGGCGGGGCGGGAGCAGCGGCTTCCCAGCGCAGCGGTGCGTCGATGCGCTCCGGGTCGAGTTCCACGGCGATCATCGGCTCGTTCGCGTCCCGGTAGAGGTTGTTCGCCACGGCCAGCGTGGTGGCCAGATCCGGCGAGCAGTGCACGAAGCCCTCGTGGTCGAGCGACGCGGGCCGCAGCGGTTCGGTGCGTTCGGCCTGGAACACGCTCAACGGCAGCAGGTGCAGTACGGTCGATCCGATCACGGTGCCAGTCTCCCCCGGCGGTCCGCTGTGGATGATGCAGGGTGTGCTACGGCGCAGGTACGGATCGGTACCGAACGCGGCCGGTTCCGCCGTGGGACGCGGCAGGATCGGCCGCGTTCGCCGTCCGTGCTGCGCCCCTGGGAGGGCTGGCCCGGACCCTGGCAGGCTGGTCCGACACCGAGGACCGGCAGCGGAACGTCAACGGAGGTGCACGGCATGGCGCGGATCGCGGTGCTCGACGACTACCAGAACGTCGCCCGGGAGTACGCGGACTGGGATTCCCTGCCCGCGACGGCGGAGTTCTTCACCGACGCCGTCTCCGGCCCGGACGAGCTGGTCGAGCGGTTGCAGCCGTTCGAGATCGTCGCGGCGATGCGGGAACGCAGCGGATTCCCCCGCGAGGTGCTGGAGCGCCTGCCGAACCTGCGGCTGCTGGTGACCACGGGCATGCGCAACGCGGCGATCGATCTGGACGCCGCGCGGGAACTGGGCATCACCGTCTGCGGCACGAGCAGCGGCACCCCGGAGGCGGCCTGGGTGCCGACGACCGAGCTGACCTGGGGCCTGATCTTCGCGCTGTTGCGCAACATCCCGCAGGAGGACGCGCGCGTCCGCGCCGGCCAGTGGCAGGGCAGCGTGGGGCTGGAACTGCACGGGCGCACCCTCGGTGTGCTCGGGCTGGGGCGCTTGGGCAAGCAGGTCGCCACGATCGGCCGCGCGTTCGGCATGCACGTCATCGCGTGGAGCCAGAACCTCACCGAGCAGGACGCGGCCGCGGTGGGGGTGCGCCGGGTGGACGAGGACGAGCTGTTCACCGGCGCCGATGTGCTGACGATCCACTCGGTGCTCAGCCGGCGCACGCGCGGGCTGGTCGGCGAACACGAGATCGGGCTGATGCGCCCCGGGGCGTATCTGATCAACACCTCGCGCGGCCCCATCGTCGACGAGGCGGCGCTGCGCGAGGCGCTGCACGCGGGGCGGATCGCCGGGGCCGGGATCGACGTGTTCGAGCGGGAACCGCTGCCGGTCGACCACCCGTGGCGCAGCACGCCGCGGACGGTGCTCACACCGCACCTCGGTTACGTCACCGACGGCACCTACCGCGCCTTCTACACCGAGACCGTCGAGGACATCCGCGGCTACCTGGACGGTGCGCCGGTGCGGGTGCTCAACGGGGCGAACACCTGACACGCCTCCGCCGCGGCGGCGCGGGGCTGCGCGGCAGCTCGCCGGGGGTCCCGCTTCGGTGGGGACCTCGTTGAGCAGGGGTGACGTAGGTCGTAACCGGGATGTTGACAGGCGGGGGCCGAACCGGCCGTTCTCGGCTACCGGAAGCCCGCTTGACGTGGGGCGAAGCGTGCAACACGGTCATACCAACCAGTCGGTCCGCCCGTCAGAACGTTGATCAAGTGGAGCCCGCAATGACCGCGAGCCACCAGCAAGCCCCGCGCAAACTCCGCGCCGCGGCACTCGTCGCCAGTTCGATCGAGTGGTACGACTTCTTCATCTACGCCACGGCGGCCGCCCTCGTGTTCGGCCCCCTGTTCTTCCCCGCGAGCACGCCGCTGATCGGGGTGCTGCTGTCCTTCGCCACCTTCTGGGCCGGCTTCGTCGCCCGCCCCATCGGTGGACTGCTGTTCGGCCACTTCGGAGACCGGATCGGCCGCAAGCCCGCCCTCGTCACCTCGCTGATCCTCATGGGCGCGGCGACGTTCCTCATCGGGTTGCTGCCCAGCGCCGCGACCATCGGCGTGGCCGCACCGATCATCCTCGTCGTGCTCCGGTTCCTGCAGGGGCTGGCCGTCGGTGGCCAGTGGGGCGGCATCGTGCTGCTGCTGACCGAGAACGTGTCGTCCTCCCGCCGCGGGATGGCCGGATCGTTCGGCCAGGTCGGCGTGCCGATGGGCGTCTTCCTCGGCAATGCGGCCTTCCTGCTCATGGGCGTGCTCGCGCCGGGCGAGGCGTTCCTGAGCTGGGGCTGGCGGGTGCCGTTCATCGCCAGCGCCGTGCTCGCGCCGGTGGTGCTGTTCATCCAGCTCCGCGTCGAGGACACTCCGGTGTTCCAGCGCCTCCGCTCGGAGAAGGAGCACGCCGAAGCCGCCCAGCCCAAGGCCCCGCTGCTGGAGGTGCTGCGCACGCACTGGCGCACCGTGCTGCTCGGCTCGGGCCTGCTGTTCGCCTCGAACTCGATCTTCTACATCAGCATCTCCGGGATGCTCGACTACACCACCCGGGAACTCGGCATGGAACGCACGGCGATCCTCACGGTGACGCTGTTCAGCTCGGTCGTCGGCGTGGCGGTCATCTTCCTCAGCGGACGGTTGAGCGACGTGTGGGGACGGCGACCGCTCGTGTGGATCGGCAGCGGCCTGCTCGTGCTGTGGGCGTTCCCGTTCTTCTGGCTCACGAACACCGCGACCATGGTGGGCGTGACCATCGCCGCCGCGGTCGGCAGCATCGCCTCGAGCTTCAACTACGGCCCGCTGGCGGCCTACATCAGCGAACTGTTCGCGCCGCGGGTGCGCTACTCGGGGGCCTCGATGGCCTACCAGCTCGCGGCGATCCTGGTCAGCGGCGGCACACCGTTCCTGATGACGGCGCTGCTGGCCGCCACCGGCACCACGGCCGCGGTCTCGGCGTTCCTCGTGCTGATGGGGCTGGTCACCTTGGCTTCGGCCGCACTGCTGCCGGAGACGCTGACCGGAGGGCGCCGCTCGACGGCTGCGGTGGCGGAGTCGTCCGCGCACTGACCGGCGCACCGTCGCAGGCGGACCGCCCGGCACGTCCGGGCGGTCCGCCTGCGGCGACCTCGTCTACGCGGCGTGGCCCCCTCCGCGATCGTCGTGGCAGGGACGAACTGGTCAGCTGCTGGGATCAAGTGGCATCCGAGCAGCCGCAGCTGCGGCGCGGAACCAGCTGCGCCGCGGGAACGCGATCGCGTGCCGCGGGCGAGCGCAGCGAGGCCACCGCTTCCTCCGCCATGCTCACCAGCGGCTGCTGGATCGCCGTCAGCGCGGGCACGGTGAAGGCCGCATCGCCGGTGCCGTCGCAGCTGATCAGAGCGAGTTCGCCGGGCACGGCGAGGCCGCGGGCGCCTGCCGCCGCCAGCACGCCGATCGCCTGCTCGTCCGTGGCGACCACGAGTGCGGGCGGGAGTTCGCCGCGCGCGGCGAGATCGGCGGTGAGGTCGCGGGCCGCCGCGCGCTCCGCGGCGCACCGCAGCAAGGGCCCGCCGGGGCGCACGTCCTGCCAAGCCGCCCGCCGCTGTCCGAGCGGTCCGCGGTCGTGCGCGCCGGCGAGGAACCCGATGTCGTCGTGGCCGTGGCCCCGCAGGTGCGCCACCGCCTCGGCGACCGCGGCGGTGTTGTCGGTGGCCACGAGCGGCAGCGAGGACCGCGCCGGTCGATGGTGCACGTACACCGCCGGAGTCGCGCCCGTGTCGACCACCTCGTCGGCCTCCTCCCCCGTGGGGACGAGCACCAGGCCGTCCACCTGAGCCGAGCGGAACGCGCGCACCGCCGCGTCGTGCTGGGCGGGGTCGAAGTCGGCGTTGGCGATCAGCGTCAACGCGCCGGCGCTCCCGAGCGCCCGCTCCAAGTGCCGGCCGAGCGCGGCGAAGTAGGGGTTGAGCGTGTCCGGCAGGACCAGTCCCACCATGCCGGAGGACCCCGAGCGCAGCGCCGCGGCGATCCGGTTGCGGTGGTACCCGAGCTCGTCGGCCGCGCGCAGCACGCGCTCGCGCGTCGCCGCCGCGACCGGTCGCGGTCCGCCGTTGAGCACGTAGCTGACCACGGCCGCGGAGGTTCCGGCGCGCCGGGCCACATCGCTCATCGTCACCGCCACGGCCAACCCCCTTCGCACGGGTGTGCACGCTGATTCTAATCGTTTAGACTCAGGCGGTGAACGGGAGGTGCTCATGAGCGAGGAGGAAAACCCGGGGCAGCGCGGTTCGGTTCCGCCCGGGGCGTCGCGGTCCGAGGTCCCCCGCACCGCTGTTTCCCGGCCCGGCCTGCCCCAGCACGACCTGTCCCGGCCCGACCTGCCCCGGTACGACTTGCCCCGGTACGACTTGCACTGCCACCTGGACTGCAGCGTGCGGCCGGAGACGGCGGCCGAACTGGCCCTCGAGCAGGGCGTGCCGGTGACGCGTCCGGCGCGGGAACTCGTGATCGCACCGCCGGAATGCGGCAGCCTGCCCGTGTTCCTCACGCACGTCGAGTTCGCGATCAGCGTGCTGCAGTCCGCGCGGGCGCTGCGCCGCGTGGCGCGGGAACTCGTGCACGACTGGCACGCCGACCGGGTCGTCTACGGCGAGGCGCGCTTCGCCCCGCAGCTGCACACGCGCGCCGGCCTCTCCTCGGAAGGGGCGATCACCGCGGTCGCTGCCGGTCTCGCCGACGGCGCGGCGGAAACCGGGGTGCGCACCGGGTTGGTGCTGTGCTGCATGCGCGATGGTGCTCCCGGGACGAGCAGGCAGGTCGCCGAACTCGCGGTGCAGCACCGCGACGTCGTCGCCGGTATCGACCTGGCCGGGGACGAGCGCTGTCCGGGCGCGCCGCACCGCGCGGCCTTCGACGTGGCCCGTGCCGCCGGACTCGGAGTCACGATCCACGCCGGTGAGGGCGCGGGCCCGGACAGCGTGTGGGAGGCTCTCGACACGCTCGGCGCCGTCCGCATCGGTCACGGCGCGCGCTCCACGGAGGACCCCGCGCTGCTGCGGCGGTTGCGTTCCGACGGAATCACGGTGGAGACCTGCCCGACGAGCAACGTGCAAACCGGAGCGGTGGCCGGTTTCGCCGCGCACCCCGCCGACCGGATGCTCTCCGACGGGATCGCGGTGACCGTCAACACCGACGCTCGATCCACATCGGACACCACGTTGGACCGTGAGTTCGCCCGCATGACCGAGCACTTCGGGTGGAACCACGATCACGAGCGGCGTTGCCAGAGCAACGCCCGCGAAGCCGCGTTCGCGGTCGTTCCCGCGGAAGGTTCGTCTCATTAGGACTATTGCGAGATTCCGCAGCGGAACCTCCCGCGCGGGCCAGCTGCCCGGTCATCCGCACCGGTGAGCGAAACATCGGGCAGGCGCGGTGGGGCCCGCGTTCTCGGTCCGTGACAGACAGATCCGTGACAGGCCACCCCGTGACAGGCAGATCCGTGGCAGGCCAGCCCGTGAAAGGAGCTGCGTTGCAGCAGAACCTGCTCTTCGACGCCGATGACACCCTCTGGGAGAACAACCTCCTCTTCGAGCGGGCCATCGACCTGATCCTCGACCACGTCGCCGGCCCGGACCTGCCCCGCACGCAGGTCCGGGCGCAGTTGGACGAGATCGAAGCGGTCAACAGCCGTCGCCACGGTTACGGCGTCGACGTCTTCGAACGCAGCCTCGGCGAATGCCTCGCCGTCTTCCGCGAACCGGACAGCGCCGACCGGCAGCTGGTCACGACCGCGTGCGCGCCGATCCGGCAACGCCGCGTCGAACTCCTCGACGGGGTGCGCGAGACGCTGCACGAGCTGCACCAGCGGCACCGGCTGTTCCTCATCACCAAGGGCGACCGGATCGAGCAGTCCGGGAAGGTCGACGTCTCGGGACTGGCCGGGTACTTCTCCGAGGTCGTGATCGTGCCGGAGAAGGACACCGCGGTCTACGCCGACTTCGTCGAGGAACGCGGGCTGGACGCCGAGCGGACCTGGATGATCGGCAATTCACCGCGCTCCGACGTCTGGCCCGCACTCAAGGCGGGTCTCGGCGCGGTGCTCGTGCCGCACCCGATGACGTGGTCGTTGGAGGCCGAGGAGATCCCCGAAGAGCACGCGAAGTTCCGCTCCGTCGAGGCGTTCGCGCTGCTGCGCGAGCACTTCTGAACGGTGTTCTCGCCAAGATCACCCGCGTAGCGGTACGCACTCCGAGTCAACGCCCGACACGACGTGCATTGTGGACAACTTGTCACCTGACCGCGTGGGGACGGGTTTCAATTTTCATGAAAATTGAGTTGTCTGGAACGGATCCAGAGTGGGCGATGCTCGGGCAGACCGTGCCGCCGCGGTGCGGCCTGCCCGAGCGAGCTGGTTGCCCCGCTGGTTGCCCCCGCTGGTTGACAGCGCGGGTTCACGCCTCGTCGGCGAGTTGCTTGACGCGTTCGATGAGCCGTGCGCGCTCGGTGGCGTCCTGGGCGATGGGGGTGACGTTGAGCGTGGTCACGCCGGATTCCTTCATCGCGGCGAGCCGTTCCTTGACGTGCCCCTCCGAACCGACCAGGGAAGTCTTCTCCAGCAGTTCGCGCGGCACCGCCGCGGCCGCCTCGTCCTTCTTGCCGTCCAGGTACAGGTCCTGGATGCGCTCGGCCTCCTCCTCGTAGCCGTAGCGGCGGGCGAGGTTGTTGTAGAAGTTGCGGCCCTTGGCGCCCATGCCGCCGATGTACAGCGCCAGCTGCGGACGACCGAGGTCGAGCAGTTCGTCGAGCCCCTCGCCGATCGCCAGCGGGGCCTGCACCACCACGTCCAGCGGCGGCAGGTCCGGATCGCGGCGCTGCCGGCCCTCGCGCAGCGACTCCCCCCAGACCATGTCGGCCTTCTCCGGGACGTAGAAGATCGGTTCCCAGGCCTCGGCGATCTCCGCGGTCATGGCGACGTTCTTCGGCCCGATCGCGGCGATCATGATCGGGATGCGTTCGCGCACCGGGTGGTTGATCAGCTTCAGCGGCTTGCCCAAGCCGGTTCCCTGGTCCTCGGGCAGCGGGATCGTGTAGTTCTTGCCCTGGTGGTGCACGCGCTCGCGGCGCCAGACCTGCCGGCAGATGTCGACGATCTCCCGCGTGCGCCCCAGCGGCGCCTGGTAGGGCAGGCCGTGGAAGCCCTCGATGACCTGCGGTCCGGACGCGCCGATGCCGAGGGTGAACCGCCCACCGGAGACGTAGTCCATGCCCGCTGCGGTCATCGCGGTCAGCGTGGGCGTGCGGGTGTAGATCTGCAGGATCCCCGAGGCGATTTCCAAGCGATCGGTGCGCGCCGCGATGAAGCCCATCTGGCTGACCGCGTCGAAGGAGTACGCCTCGGGCACGTAGACGATGTCCAGGCCGGCCTGCTCGTAGGTGTTCAACTCCGCGACCGTTTCGCTGAAGCCTCCGCTGTAGTTCAGCGGCATTCCGATGCGCATGCTCGTCCTTTCCTGCTGCCGGAAGGGGTTGCGGCAGACCTCGTTGCGCGCAGGTTACCGATGCGTAAAGGTGTGCGGTAGCCCGAGCGGCGGCGTGGCCGTCGGAGCGGGCGCGTCCGCAGCGGCGAGCACGCCCGGGCCCGGGATCGGTAGCGTCGGAGGTGTTCCGGTCGTCGAGCGGGGAGGCACAGCGTGGTAGTCGTCCTGCACATCCTCATCACGGCGGTGTCCGTCTGGATCGCCACCGTGCTCCCCGGGATCGCGTTGGAAGGCGAGAGCACCGCCACCAAGGTCGGCACGCTGCTGGTCGTCGCCGCGCTCTTCGGGATCGTCAACGCGGTGCTCAAGCCGATCGCCCGGACGCTCGGGTGCGTGCTCTACGTGCTCACCCTGGGGCTGTTCGGGCTCGTGGTCAACGCACTGCTGTTCTGGCTGACCAGCTACCTCGCGGGGCAGCTGGCCCTGCCGTTCCACGTGGACGGTTTCTGGCCCGCGTTCTGGGGCGCGCTGATCGTGTCCCTGGTCAGCACGGCTCTCGGCAGCTTCGTGCGGCACCGCGACGTCGAACGGGTCTGAGACGTCGGAGGGGTCTGTCGAACGGGTCTGAGGCGGAGCGGGCCGGGCGGCCGGCGGTCTGCGAGGATGATCACCGCGCTGCTGTCGGAAGCCGCCGGGCCGGAAGAAGTCCTCGGCGCTACGCCCGTGGGAGGAGGCCGCATTGGAGGGCGCGGAGACCGCGGACTTGTTGCTGCTGTCGAGCGGGGCCAAGCACGGCTCCGGATTCCTCGAGCACGCCCTGGACGCGGTGGCCGAGCTGCTGGCCGGGCGGAAGAACCTGCTGTTCGTGCCCTACGCCCAGCGCGACCACGACGCCTACACCGCCCGCGCGGCCGAAGCCCTGGTGGACCTGGACGTGACCGTGCACGGCCTGCACCGCTGCGACGACCCGCACGCGGCGCTGCGCGAGGCCGAAGTGGTCTTCGTCGGCGGCGGGAACTCGTTTCGGCTGCTGACCGCGCTGCACGCGCAGGAGCTGGTGGGGCCGCTGCGGATGGCGGTCGAGCACGGCACCACCTACCTCGGGGCCAGTGCCGGCACGAACGTGGCCTGCCCCTCGCTGCGCACCAGCAACGACATGCCGATCGTGCAGCCGCGGTCGTTCGCCGCGACCGGGCTCGTGCCGTTCCAGATCAACCCGCACTTCCTCGACGCCGACCCGGACAGCACGCACATGGGTGAGACGCGGGAGCGCAGGCTGCTGGAGTTCCTCGAGGACAACGATGTGCCGGTGCTCGGCGTGCGCGAGGGTTCCTGGGTGCGTGTGCGCGACGCTCGCGCGGTGCTCGGCGGGACGACCGGTGCGCGGTTGTTCCAGCGCGGGGCCGAACCGCAGGAGGTCCCTCCCGAATCCGATGTGTCCTTCCTCCTCAACGCGGTCCCCCGCTTCGACACCGATTGAGATCGTCCCTCGAACGGGTGGGATTGCGGGGTGATTTGCTCGCCCGCAGGGACTTGCGAACTCGCGTGCGGTGTGCTCGTCGTTTCGCTGGGCGGCCTCCGGGTGCACGCGGCTGCTGCGCGGTGCGGCGCGTGTCCGAACGGGACGTGCCCCCTGTGCGGTGGTCTTTTCACGCAGCGTGGGGTGTGCTGCGCGGTGTAGTCGGGTTCGGCGGTACCCGGGGAAGGATGCTGCGGTGGCTGCGGAAGCACCGCGGGTAACCCCCTCGCCACGGCGCGATAACCTGGCCGTCCCCGCTGCGGCGACTCGCCGTGCAAGGCCGACAACCGAACAGGTCGAGCCTGTGCAAGGTTCGACACCACGACCGCGTGCGTACCGACGCTGAAGGGGTGGCCGGGAATGTTCGAACGCGACGACGAGCTCACGTATCTCCTGGACGATCTGGTGCACCGCGTTGCGGGAACCTGGCACGCCATCGCCCTGTCCCTCGACGGACTGCTCGCCGGCTCGTCGAGCGGATTGGCGGCCTCGTACGGGGAGCACCTGGCCGCTCTCGCCTCGACGTTGCAGAGCGTCGCCCGCGAAACCGGCCGGCGCTTCGCCGGCGGGGGAGTGCGCCAAACCCTCGTCGAAATGGACCACGGATTCCTGTTCGTCACGTCCACGCGCTCCGGCGCGTGCCTGGCCGTGCTGGCCGACGTCGACGTGGATCCGGGCGAGATCGCCTACGAGATGAACCTGATCGTCAGCCGCGTGGCCGACTGCGTGCACACGGCACCTCGGCCGGTGCTGGGCGCAGCGCACGCGTGACCTCCCGCCGGTGCGGTGACCGACGGGCGGTCGTGCGTTCCTCCGCGTGACCTCCGGTGGTTCCCGGCGGGCTGGTGACCACAGGCGGGTCGGCGATCACCGGGGCGGACCGGCAACCACCGGGCGGGTGCGCCCGTCAACCTGGGCCATTCCGCCCGGGGGCCGGGATCATTCGTCCGGGGTCATTCGTCCGGGGTCACTCCGCGGGAACGCGCGGGTCGGTGCCGGGCGTCGAGCGCGTCGTGATCGCGATGCGGTTCCACGCGTTGATCGTCACGAGGCTCCACGCCACGGCGGCGAGCTCGTCCTCGTCGAGGACCGCCCGCGCCCGCTCGTACACCTCGTCGGGGACCTGGTCGCGATGCACGAGCGTGACCGCCTCGGTCAGCTCCAGCGCAGCCCGTTCCCGCTCGGTGAAGAACGGTGCCTCCCGCCACGCGTTCAACGCGTGCATGCGCTGCTCGGTCTCACCGGCCGCTCGCGCCTCGCGGGTGTGCATGTCGATGCAGAACGCGCAGCCGTTGATCTGCGACGCGCGGATCTTGACCAGTTCGTGCAGCACCGGGTCGACCGACTCCCGGGTCTGCTGTTCCAACGCCGCCATCGCCCGGTAGATCCCCGGTGTGCTGGCGGCCAGATCGACGCGTTCAACCATGCTGTCCCTCCTCGATTCGCGCGGCTGCGCGCAGTTTCTCCGGATCGGCCGACGAGTCCCCGATAGAGCCGGCCTCGATCGGGGAGTCGTCGCACCGGGGAGACGTCCGTAGCAGGAGGAAACGTGACAGCTCCGCGCTGTGGTCGCGCGCACGGCGCAGGTGGTCGGGTGCGGCGCTGCGGCTCGCCCGGCCGGTCCGGGAACGTCGTCCCGGTGCAGGCCTGGAGCGCTGACCACCGCGCGGTGCCGGATCCGTCGTTCGTCCGGAGCGCCGCGGGGACAGCTCCGCAGGCGCGGGGAACGGGCGGGTGGCCGCCCCGCCGCTGGCGGGCTGGTGGGCGCCGCCGTCCGAGAGGGCGCCCACCAGCAGGGGTCACCGCTTCGCCGCTGCCGCGTGCAGGGTCTTCGCAGCGGTCGCGAGCCCCTCCGCCGTGTCGTGGGCGGCGTCCTCGTGCTCGATGTTCACCGGCATGTCCGCCGACACCTCGGCCAGCGCGCCCAGGAAAGCGGCCCAGTACTCGGCGTCGTGGCCGACGCCCACGGCGACGAACCGCCACGCCGGATCCTCCGGCCAGGAACTGCACCACGTCCCGATTCCGGTGGGGACCTTGCCCGGCGCGTCCGCGGGCACGCGGCCGAACGACGTGTCGAGCACACCGCGGATGTCGACCCCGGGGCAGAGCATCGCGTCCTTGGCCGCTGCGTGGAACACCCGCGGACCGAGGTGGCGGATGCAGGCCACCACGTCCATGCCCTGCCACATCAGGTGGGAGGGGTCCATTTCCGCGCCGATCCGGTCGGACCCGGTCGCCTCGATGAGCCGGGTCAGCGTCACCGGCGAGAAGACGAGGTTGTGCGGGTGCATCTCGACGGCGACCCGCACGTCGCACTCCGCGGCGAGCGCGGCGATGTCGCGCCAGAACCGGGTGGCCACGTCCCACTGGTAGTCGAGCACCTCCATGTACGCGCCGTCCCACGGGTTCACCACCCATGACGGGTACTTCGCGTCCGGGTCGGACCCGGGCGTGCCGGACATGGTCACCACCGTGCCCACGCCGAGCTCTCCGGCGAGCCGGATGGTGCGGCGCAGGTCCTCGGCGTGCTTGGGGCCCGTTCCGGGCAGCGGGCTGAGCGGATTGCCGTTGCAGTTGAGACCGGTGAGCTCCATCCCGCGGGAGTGGAAGCGGTCGAGGTACTCGCGCCGGGCCTTGCCCGAGGACAGCAGCGCGTCCACGGGGCAGTGGGGTGCGGGCAGGAAGCCCCCGGTGTTCACCTCCACCGAGGTGAGGTCGTGCTCCCGGAGGGTGTCGAGCGCCTGGTCGAGGTCGCGGTCGTGCAGGCAGGCGGTGTAGGCGCCGAGCTTCAGCGGCATGGCGGATCCTTCCGACGGGGATACCGGGACGGGCGGGAAATCAGGCGATGTCGACGGCGGCACCGCTGCGCTGCGCGGATTCGACGACGGCGCGGATGACGCGCATGGTGTGCCGGGCTTCGGCGAACGACGCGCACGCCGGCAGCGGATCGGGCGCGCCCGCCACCGCGTCGAGGAACGCGCGGGTCTGGTAGACGAACAGCTCGGCGTTGCCGCCGCCGACGCCGGGCGCTTCCATCGGATAGCCGCCGGCGAAGTAGGGCAACTGCGGACCGGCGATGACCTGGCGCGCGCCGCGGGTGCGCGAGGCCGGTTGGGGATCGTCGAAGGTGTACTCGGCGGGGCGGTGCCAGTCGAACGCCGCGCGGCCGGAGCGGCCGCACACGTCGAAGGCGAGTCCGTTGGGCATGCCGAAGGCGGTGCGCGAGACCGACAGCGAACCGCTCATCCCGTTGCGGAAGTGCGCGGTGAACACCGCCGTGTCCTCGTTCTCCACCGGGCCGGTCTCCGAGCTCACGGGGGCGGAGTTGTGCCCGACCACGTTGCCCAGCGGCAGCGGGCGCTGCGGGACCTGCGTGGTGAGCACCCCACCGGAGACGGCGCTGATCGGCCCGCAGACGTACTCGGCCGCGTCGATGAGGTGCGCGCCGACGTCGCCGAGGGCGCCGCTGCCGGGTTCGCCGGTGTAGCGCCAGGTCAGCGGGCCGTTCGGGTCGGTGGCGTAGTCGGCCCAGTAGCGTCCCTGCAGCAGGGTCGTCTCACCGAGCTCGCCGTCGCGCACGTGATCGCGGATGGCGGTGATCGCGGGGGAGCGGCGGAAGGTGTAGCCGACGGCGGTGACCACGTCCGCGGTTTCCTCGGCGGCCACCATGGCTTCGGCGTCGTCCATCGCTCCGGCGAGCGGCTTCTCGCACAGCACGTGCTTGCCGGATCGGATGGCCGCTTCGGCGATCGGGCGGTGCAGCGCGTTGCCGACGACGATGCTCACTGCGTCGATCGACGGGTCCTCGATGATCTCTTCCCAGCTCGGCACGGACTTCTCGAAGCCGTACCGGCGGGCGGCGTCCTGGGCCAGGGCGGTGTCGGCATCGGCGATCGCGGCGAGCCGGACGGGTGGCAGTCCTTCGCCGAAGACGGTGTTGGCCTGGCGGTATCCGGCGGCGTGGCTGCGTCCGGCCATGCCGGCGCCGATGACGGCGACGGACAGGGGTGGCTGTGTCATGGGGCGGTCCTCCCTGGGAGTCGCGCTGCGGGCGAGCGGTGTCCGCGGTGCGTCGGGATCGGGTTCCCGACTGGTGTGGGAAGCTGTGCACTGGGCCGAAACGTTCCGGTTTCCGGTGATTCGGAACACTAGGGATGTTCTGGTCCGCATGTCAAGACATATTTGGGATGAGGGGTCACGTGCCGAGCAGGAACACCAAGGCGACGATCACCGACGTGGCGCGAGCCGCGGGAACCGCCGTGTCCACCGCATCCGTGGCGCTGCGCGGGGAATCCGGGGTCTCCGAGCGGACCCGGGCCCACGTCCTCGACGTCGCGCACCACCTCGGGTACCGCCCCGACCAGCGCGCCCGGCACCTGCGGCAGCGCGACCCGCATCTGCTCGGGGTCACGTTCGCGGCCGGGCAGACCTTCCACGTCGACGTGCTCGACGAGCTCTACCGCGCCGCCGACGAACTCGGCTACGACCTCGTGCTCAGCGTCACCACCGCCGAGCGGTCAGGGCGGCGCGCCGTCGACGACCTGCTGCGCGAGCAGTGCCGCACGCTCGTGCTCATCAGCCCCGAACTCGACGAGCAGCAGTTGGCCGCCGCGGGCGAGCAGGCCGCCGTGGTGGCGATCGGCTCCGACGCGTCGGCGTCCGGCGTCGACTCCGTGCGTTCGGACGACCGGCAGGGCGTCACCGACGCCGTCGACCACCTCGTCCGCCTCGGCCACCGGTCGGTGACCTACGTCGACGGCGGCACCAGCGCCATGAGCGGCACCCGCCGCGAGGCCTACTGCGCGGCGATGACCGGGCACGGCCTCGGCGGTGCGGTCCGCGTGCTCGACGGGGCCCCGACCGAGGAGTGCGGAGTCGACATCGCCGCGCGCTACGTCGACGGCACGGCCGCGCTGCCGGACGCGCTCCTCGCGCACAACGACATGATCGCCATCGGACTGGTGCTCACCCTGCGCGCCGGCGGAATCGCCGTGCCCGGTGATGTTTCCGTCGTCGGATACGACAACACCGCCGCGGCCGCGCTGCGGACGGTGCAGCTCACCTCGGTCAGCCAGGACACCGCGGCACTGGCGCGCACGGCCGTGCAGCGGGCCGTGCTGCGCGCCGAAGGATCCGCTCCTGCGGAGGAGATCGTCACACCCGCACGCCTGGTCCCGCGGGCCAGCTGCGGTCGTCCCGCGAGAGCTGGCACGCACGAGTGACACCCGGCCGGGGTTGTGATCAGCACGCCGCGCGCCACCGCACTACCGCGTCACCAGGGGTTTGTACATTTCGCGCGAAATGCACAAACGCTCTTCGGGGGTGACGTGTTCGACATGAGGATCAGGCGTGCGTCGAGCTGTGAGTCCGCTGGCGCAGCTCGCGGGTGCTGCTCGCGGGTGCTGCACCAGCGAGCGGACTCGTCATGTGCAGCGCGATCCTCCTGTCTCTTCACCCGATCACGTGGGGATGCTTTGTGCTCTGTTCGTGTGGGGACAACTCACAATTTTCATGAAAATTGTGTTCTCTGGAACGAGTCCAGTTAATCAGGAGGGTTCTTTGCTGTAGCAGTACGAGTCGGAGGAGGCGTCCCCGCCCTCGAGTCGGACTTGGTGCACTCGCAGCCCGCCGAAGTCCGAACCGCGCAGGAAGAACCTCCGATCGGGGGTGAGACCACCGCCGGCGTCCGGGTCCGTATCGATCTTGGCCATCCAAGCACCCACACCGTCCGGGTAGAACTGGTCGTCCCACGCCCCGTACAGCGAGTTCGTCAAGTAGATCCGCCGCCCGTCACGGCTGACCTCCACCATCTGCGACCCGCCCGACAGCGGCTCGGACGGCGCAGCCGGGTGAGCAGTGCGGTCCACGATGCCGCCGAGCCGGACCGACCCCGTCTCGCGCGGATGCGCCGGATCGGTGACGTCGAACTGCTTGAGCTCACCCGTGCCCCAGCAGGACACGTACAGGAATCGGTCGTCGACCGAGAGGTTGATGTCCGTCACCAGCGGTGGCACCGCCCCGAAGGGGCGCAGCACGGGCGGCAGGGCATCGACGTCGGCGGGCTCGGCCGGGATCGTGATCGCCTTCTCGGCGCGCCACTGCGTGCCGTCGTGGTACCAGCGCCACACCGATGCCGAGAGGTCCTCGGTGCTGACCACGACACCGGCGAACCCCCACGTCGCGTCCGGGTCGTGCGCGGGGCGCAGTTCGAGCACCATCTGGTGCTGTTCGCCCAGGTCGACGCGCTGTTCGTGGCGTCGGTCGGCGAGGTTCCAGAAGTGCAGCGCGTGACCGTACTCGTGGCCGAGCAGCTGTTCGGGAACGACGCCGTCCTCGACCATGGAGGGGGTTCCCCACTCGCTGCTGATCAGCGTGTTCCTGTTCAGGTGCCACCACGCGTCGTAGGCCATGTACTGCGGCCCGCGGTCCGTTTCCCACGCCCGCAGCACGTCGAACGTGTCGTGGTCGAGCACGGCGATTCCGGCCGGACCCTCGGAGCCGTCGGCCGCGCCGAGGCACGACAGCAGGATGCCGTCCGGTCCGCAGTGGAGGGTGTGCGGGCGGGAGTAGCCGGCTTTCGATGCCAGGTCGGCTGCCGGGATGGTGCGGCACAACCGGGGTTGCCGCGGATCGGGGTGGGTGTCGAAGACGTGGATGTCGGAGGAACGCAGCCCGGGCGCCAACAAGTACCGCCGCTGTAGTCCGTCCGAGTGATGTCCGGCGTGGGCAAAAGCGCTGCTGCACGCGTTCCACCCGAAGTGGTGCAGTTCGCCCCCGCTCGTCGGCAACTCCGAGCGGCCGACGACGCGACCGCAAGACGCGGAGGACGGGTCGGTGTCGATCACGAACAGCGCGTCCGGCTGCTGCGCGGCGCGGTCGAAACCGACCACGTAGGCGAGGGTTTCGCTCGGCGCCGCCATCGCTTCGGCGGCGCTGCGGTAGAACGTCGGGTCAATGCTGGCGGGATGGTCCATCGATCCCTCCTCGGCCAACGGGGATGACACCCTCAGCGTCCCACGGTTGCGCCGTTGTCGAGACCTGGTGCACATGCTGAGACAGCTCGCCTGCGTTTCGCTGTTCTCGCCCAGCCCTGGGCACCACCATGCGTTGCGCCGGACGCAGTGCTGATCGTTCCGGCGGCGCCGTGCGGAACGTCGCACGCTGGTTGCTGCGAACGACGGACGCGGAGCCGGTGAGGCAGCCGTCGTAGTCCGCACTGCTCGGACCGCTCGCGCAGGATCAGCGCCGCACGGCGTGGCTGAGCGCGATGGCCGTTTCGGCCGTGGTGTCCAGGAGCTCATCGGGTACGCCTGGTGCGGTCGGTTCCGTTTCGGCGACGAACACGGTCCTTCCGGCGCGCCGGGAGTCGTAGTGGTGACCGGTGAAGTGCGGTTCCGGCAGCACCGGTCGGACGTCGCCGGTGCCGTGCCGGTCGATGAGGCGCTTGAACTCGCCGGCGTCCCGAGTGGACCGCAACCGCACGCGCGAGACGAGCACCGATATCGAACCGTCCTCGTAGGACAGCGGTGCCTGCCAACGGTTGAGCCCGCGGCACCCGTTCTCGCCGAGGAACTGCTGGACCTCACCGTACGAGAGGACCGCGCACTCCGCGGAGCTGCGGTTCACGCGTTGTTCCTTGCGGCCGCGGCGCAGGCCGAGCTCCCGCCACGCTTTCTTCGGGTTGCCCCGCTTGGCCGTCCTCTGCGCCTTGGTGAGGTTCTTGCCCATCTGCCGCATGACCGTCGATTCGGCCGTGGACATCGCCGAAGACCCGGCCGTACCGCCGATCGACCCACCGATACCGCCGGTGCCGGCATTGGCGAGCCAGATGGCCAATGCAGTACCGGCTGCAATGGTCGTAGCTGTACCGCCTCCTTTTCCACCGCCGTTTCCGCCGCGGAGTGGATACTTGCGGCCGAACTTGTCGGTACGGATCGGCGGGTCGTCGTCCGGCATGCTTCCCCCACGTCGTCCAGTTCATGATCAACCCCAGCTCGGCGCGTCAGCCTCGCGGAAGCAGGAGTCACGTCGGTACCGCCAATACGGTGAATTCGGGAGGAATCGGCGTCACGATGCAAGCTGTGCCCGGCAAGCGGGCGGCACGTACCGTCTGTGGTCGTGGACGACGCTGGTTCCGGAGCTGCGGCGGAGCCGCTGATCGCGTGGCACCACCTTGCCTGGAGCACCGCCGATGCGGCTGGCGCCCGCACCTGCGCCGGAGGAGCGGGCACCGGCTGCGGGTCACCGCCCGCTGCAGCGCGGTGTGTAGTGCTGCAGGTCGACCACGCGGCGCACGTGCGCGCGCAACGCCTCCAGGCTGCCGGTCAGCATCCCGGCGGCACGTGCCTGCACCAGCACGTTGCCGAGTGCCGTGGCCTCCACCGGACCGGCGACCACCTCGCGTCCCGTGCGGTCGGCGGTGAGCTGGCACAGCAGCGCGTTCCGCGCGCCCCCGCCCACCAAGTGCACTGTGGACACATCGCGTCCGGTGAGGCGTTCGACGGTGTCGAGCGACTCGGCGTACGCGGTGGCGAGACTCTCCAGGATCGACCGGACGAATTCCCCGCGGCTGCGCGGAACCGGGCGGTCGTGCTCGCCGAACCACGCGGCGATGCGCGACGGCACGTCCCCCGGCGGCAGGAACCGGGCTTCGTTCGGGTCGAACACACCGACCTGATCGTCGGGCACCGCCTCGGCTTCGGCCAGCAGCTCCGCCAACGACACCGACGGGTCGCCCGCCCGCCACGTCTCGACCGACTCGCTCAGCAGCCACAGGCCCATGACGTTGTGCAGGTACCGGATGCGGTCGTCGACGCCGCGTTCGTTGGTGAAGTCGGCCGCCCGGCCCTGTTCGGACAGCACCGGGCTGTCCACCTCCACTCCCACCAGCGACCACGTGCCGCAGGAGATGTAGGCGAAGGACTCGTGCTCGGCCGGCACCGCCACCACCGCCGACGCGGTGTCGTGCGAGCCCACCGCGGTGACCGGAACCCGTGCTGCGCCCAGTTGTTCGGCCACTTCCCCGGTCAACGGGCCGAGGTGTTCGCCCGCGTCGACCAGCCGCGGCAGCATCCTGACGTCGAAACCGAGCCGCTGCAGCAGTGGTTCGGCCCACTCACCGGTCGTGGCGTCGAGCAGCCCCGTCGTCGACGCGTTCGTGCGTTCGGCGACCTGTTCGCCTGTGAGCCAGTAGCCGAACAGGTCGGGCAGCAGCAACAACCCGTCGGCCGCCTCCAGCAGGTCGGATTCCCGGTCGGCGGCGAGCTGGAAGACCGTGTTGAACGGCAGGTGTTGCAGCCCGTTGATCCGGTACAGCTCGGCCGGGTCGATCTGGCGGTGCACGGCCGCGGCCGCCGCGGTGTTGCGCTCGTCGCGGTAGTGCTGCGGAGTGGCCAGCATCCGCCCGCCCCGCAGCAGGGCGTAGTCCACCGCCCACGAGTCGATGCCGATGCTGGCCAGCGGTACCTGCGACGCCGCCCGGGCCAGTCCGGAGCACACGTCCCGGTACAGCTCCAGGACGTTCCACTGCAACCCGTCGCGGGTGCGCACCGGCCGGTTGTCGAACCGGGCGACGGGTTCCAGCCGCAGCTCCTCCGATCCGACGTGACCGAGCATGACCCGTCCGCTGGTGGCGCCGAGATCCACCGCGGCCACGGCCTCGCCCATGGAACCTCCTCTCAACGCAGGAACGCGGCGGGCACCCCGGCGTCGACCGGGACGTGCAGACCCGTGGTGTGGCTGAGGTCCCCGCCGCTGAGGGCGAACACGGCGGCTGCCACGTTTTCCGGCAGGACTTCCCGTTTGAGCAGCGTGCGCTGCGCGTAGAAGGCGCCGAGCTCCTCCTCGGCCACTCCGTGGGCGGCGGCGCGCTGCGCACCCCATCCGCCGGCGAAGATGCCGCTGCCGCGCACCACGCCGTCCGGGTTGACGCCGTTGACGCGGATGCCGTGCTCGCCGAGCTCCGCCGCCAGCAGCCGCACCTGGTGCGCCTGGTCGGCCTTCGTGGCGGAGTAGGCGATGTTGTTGGTGCCGGCGAACACGCCGTTCTTCGACACGACGTAGACGAGGTCACCGCCCATGCCCTGTTGCATCATCACCCGCGCGGATTCGCGGCTGACGAGGAACGAGCCCTTGGCCATCACGTCGTGCTGCCGGTCCCAGTCGGCCTCGGTGGTCTCCAGCAGCGGTTTGGACAAGGACATGCCCGCGTTGTTCACCACCAGGTCGAGCCCGCCGAAGGCCAGCACCGCCCGGCGCACCGCAGCGGCCGCCTGCTCCTCGTCGGTGACGTCTGCCTGCACGCCCACGGCCACGTCGGTGGAACCGAGTTCCGCGGCCGCCTCGCGCGCCCGCTCCAGGTCCAGATCGGCCACCACGACGGTGGCGCCCTCGCGGGCCAACCGCTCGGCGGTCGCCTTGCCGATGCCGGAAGCGGCCCCGGTGACCAGGGCGATGCGCGCGGCCAGCGGCTTCGGCGCTGGGCGGCGCCGGAGCTTGGCCTCCTCCAGCGCCCAGTACTCGATGCGGAACTTCTCCCGCTCCTCGATGGGGGAGTAGCTCGACAGCGCCTCCGCACCGCGCATCGCGTTGATCGCGTTGACGTAGAACTCGCCGGCCACGCGGGCGGTCTGCGCGTCCCCGCCGTAGCTGAACATTCCCACGCCGGGGATCAGCACGATCGCCGGGTCGGCACCCCGCATCGGCGGCGAGTCGGGCTCGGCGTAGCGCTCGTAGTAGGCGGTGTACTCGGCCCGGTACTGCTCGTGCAACTCCTGCAGCCGCGCGGTGCACTCCTCGACCGCGGCCGTGGCCGGCAGGTCCAGCACCAGCGGGCGGACCTTGGTGCGCAGGAAGTGGTCGGGGCAGCTGGTGCCGAGCGCGGCCAGTCGCGGGTGCTCGCTGCGGGACAGGAAGTCGAGCACCTCCGCGCTGTCGGTGAAGTGGCCGACCTGGCGCTTGTCGGTGCTGACCAGGCCGCGCAGCAGCGGTGCGAGCGCGGCGGCCTTCGCGCGGCGCTCGTGCTCCGGCAGCGGTTCGCAGCCGTCGAGCACCGGGCCGAGCGGTTCGGGCTCGCCGCGGCGGGCGATGTGCTCGGCCGCGGTGTCGATGATCCACCGCGAGTTGCGCTCGCACTCCTCACTGGTCGCGCCCCAGGCGGTGATGCCGTGCCCGCCGAGGATCGTGCCGACCGCCTGCGGGTTCCGCCGCTTGATCGCGGCGATGTCCTCGCCGAGCTGCCAACCGGGGCGGCGCCACGGGATCCAGACCACCTTCTCGCCGAAGATCTGGCGGGTCAGCTCGGGTCCGTCCGCGGCGGTGGCGATGGCGATGCCGCTGTCCGGATGCAGGTGGTCCACGTGCGCGGCCTCGACGAGCCCGTGCATGGCGGTGTCGATGGACGGGGCCGCGCCGCCCTTGCCGTGCGTGGCGTGGTCGAACGCGGCCACCATCTCGTCCTCGCGGTCGACGCCGGGGTAGACCTCGGACAGGGCGCGCAGCCGGTCCAGCCGCAGCACGGCCAGGCCTCCTTCGGTCAGCGTGCCCAGGTCCCCACCGGAGCCCTTGACCCACAGCAGGTCGACGGGGCCGCCGGTGACGGGGTCGGTGTCGGTGCCCTTGGCCGAGGTGTTGCCGCCGGCGTAGTTGGTGTTCTTCGGCTCGGAGCCGAGGCGGTTGCTCCTGCTGATCAGTTCCCGCTTGATGCGGTCGGCGTCGGAGGTCATTCCGTCCTTTCCCTCGAGGCTCGGGTGTGCTTCACGTGCAGTGGTGCGCAGGGGAGCGCACAAGCCGGAGCGGTTTCCCCGCCCGTCGTTCTCGAAATCGGTTCTTCGCCGTTCCGCTCCTGCTCACGCACCCCAGCCGGCTTGTACCCCGCCGACGCGCGTGGCGGCGAGGTGCTGCTGGTGACCGGATTCGGCGTAGGTGCGCATCGGCTCGGCCGGCAGACCGCGCGAGGATCGCCACTCGGCCAGCGCCGGGCGGACGTCGGTGTGGAACGCGTCCATGAGCACCTCGTTGGCTCCGAGCACGTCGTGCCGCTGCTGCGCTTCGGCCAGCGCGTGGCGGTCGACCAGCAGTGCGCGGGCGGTCATCTCCTGGACGTTGAGCACCGAGCGGATCTGGCCGGGGATCTTGTCCTCGATGTTGTGGCACTGGTCGAGCATGAAGCGCACCGGCGAGTCGTCGTCGAGACCACCACCTGCGATGACCTCGTGCAGGATGCGGAACAGCTGGAACGGGTCGGCGGCACCGACGATGAGGTCGTCATCGGCGTAGAACCGGGAGTTGAAGTCGAACGAGCCGAGCTTGCCCAGCCGCAGCAGCTGCATGACGATGAACTCGATATTGGTTCCGGGGGCGTGGTGGCCGGTGTCCAGGCACGTGAAAGCCTGCTCACCGAGCGCGCTGACCTGCGCGAACGATGTTCCCCAGTCGGGCACGTCGGTGTGGTAGAAGGCCGGTTCGAAGAACTTGTACTCCAGCACCAGCCGCTGCTCGGAACCGAGCCGCGCGTAGATCTCGGCCAGCGATTCGGCCAGCCGGTCCTGGCGGGCGCGCATCGAGTCCTGGCCGGGGTAGTTGGTTCCGTCCGCGAGCCAGATCTTCAGGTCGGTCGAGCCGGTGGTGTGCATGATGTCGATGCACCGGAAGTGGTGCTCGATCGCCTTGCGCCGCACGGCCGGGTCGGAGTGGGTGAGGCTGCCGAACTTGTAGCTCTCGTCCTGGAACGTGTTGGAGTTGACCGTGCCCAGCTGCACACCGAGGTCTTCGGCGCAGGTGCGCAGCGCGTCGAAGTCGTGCACCTCGTCCCACGGGATGTGCAGCGCCACCCGCGGGGCCGAGCCGGTCAGTTCGTGCACCTTCGCCGCGTCGGCGATCTTCTCCTCGGTACTGCGCGGGGTGCCGAGGGTGCTGAACACCTTGAACCGGGTGCCCGCGTTGCCGAACGCCCAGCTGGGCAGCTCGATCGACAGCCGCTCGAGCGTGCCGGTGATGTCGGCGAAGCGGGGCGGGTTGCTCATCATTCTGCTTCCTTTTCGCTGATCACGACTGGTCATCACTGATCGTGTGAGCAAGGATGTTTCGCTCGCCGTCCGCGACACCGGCGGGTTGGGGTTCGGGAGGAGCAGTTTCCTCCGGCCGCGAAGCACGCTCCTGCACGATCCGTTTCACCCGCTGGCGCGGGGTGTGCGGGGAGATGTCGGGGTCTCCGTGCCGGTGCAGGATGGCCACGGCGATCGCCGCCCGCCGGCCCGTCGTGGGTTTGCGTCCCGCTCGGAGTCCCATCGGTCCTCCTGTTCACCGGCGCCTGAGTTCGAGCCCTGGACGCCCGAGGAGCTTAAATCGTTTAAAGAACGATAAGGGCGGTGTTGCGGCAACACAAGAACCCGCCCGAAAACGGTTCACTCGGCTGGACGCGCAGGCGCAGCGTTGAACGGGCAAGGTCCGCTCTCGGTTGCTGCCAGCGGAACCCGCGGTGCTGATGCGGAACCACCGCCTACTCTGGACTCCTTCCAGAGAGCACAATTTTCATGAAAATTGGGAGTTCTCCCCACACGGGTGGAGCACACGTTGTCCACAGGGGTGCGGGTTGTCCCCAGGGCTCCGGCGCGTCGGTGGGGGTCACGAACGGGTGAGCGCTGGGAGTGCCGGTGTCCCGCGGCGGTCAGCGGCGGAGCGTGGACTCGCGGACGACCAGCTCCGGCTGGTACACCACGTGGCGGTGCTCGTGCCCGGTGTCCTCGCGGAGCAGCAGTTCGGTGGCGGTCTCACCCATGCGGAAGGCGGGCTGGCGCACCGAGGTCAGCGGGACGGCGGCGGCCGAGGCGAAGTCGATGTCGTCGTAGCCGGCGATGGACATCTCGTCCGGCACGCGCACCCCGGCCGCGACCATGGCCTGCAGCACGCCCAGCGCGAGCAGGTCGTTGGCGCAGAACACCGCCGTCGGACGCGGACGCAGCCCCAGCAGCCGCGCCCCGGCGTCCCGTCCGGCGTCCACGTCGAGACTGGTGGTTTCCAGCAGTGCGAGCGCTCGTCGGTCCGCGCCCGCGGCGTCGCAGGCCTGCCACCCGCCCTGTCGGCGGTCGCGGCACTGGGCCAGCGTCATCGGACCGGAGATGTGGGCGATGTGCTCGTGACCCTGCTCGAGGAGGTGGCCGACCGCGAGTTCACCACCGGCGACGTCGTCGACCGAGGTGGAGCAGGCCTCGTCCTCGTTCGCGACCCGGTCCACGTAGACGTAGGGGATCCCGTGCCGCCGCAGCGGGTCCAGGTGGCCGGCGGAGACGTCGGTGGGGGTGACGAGCACACCCCGCACGCGCTGTTCGGCGAACAGCGACAGGTACAGCTCCTCGGCGGCGGAATCCTGCGCGCTGTCGCAGAGCATCATGCCGAGGCCTTCGGCCCGAGCGGCCCGTTCGGCGCCGTGCGCCAGGCCGACGAAGAACGGGTTGCGCATGTCCAGCACGAGCAGCCCGAGGATCCGGCTCTGCCCGGCGCGCAGTTGGCGGGCGGACTCGCTGCGCACGTAGCCGAGTTCGTCGATCGCGGACATCACCCGGGAGCGGGTGGGGGCGGAGAGCAGTTCGGGGCGGTTGAGGGCGTTGGACACGGTCGCGATCGAGACCTCGGCGCTTCGCGCCACGTCCTTGATGCTGACGGTCCGATTGCCCTCGCCGCTCGTCGACACCCGTCCTCCACTGCTGACCGGAAACCCCTCCTCAGTCCAGGGTATAACGATTCAATCACCAGCTGCGCCCGGGGTGTCGCGTTGCGCGGTGGCACGAACGGGGCTCCGGCGACACCGGTCAGCAGGACTCGCGGCAACGCGTCGCGAGGAACGCCGCGGGCGGGGCGCTCAGCTCGCGCGCAGCAGTGCGGCGAGCGCGTGCGCATCCTCGTCGTCCAGCCGCACGCCGAAGTCGCGTTCGGCCACCTGCGGCACCTCGGCGGCCTCGAGGGCCGCGTCCTGCGAGGTGCCGTCCGGATGTTCGACGTGCAGCGTCGTGCCGAACAGGGTGCGAAACCGGTCCTCGTGCACGCGCTGCAGCATCGGTCGCTGCGAGAACGGCGACCGCGGGTGCGTGGCGATGTAGTGGTTGCCGACGCGGAAGTCCACCGGGAACTGCGGAAGTTCCGGGAACGCGTGCAGGTCGAACCAGCCGTCGGGGCGGGCTCGCTGCAGCACCCAGGTGCCGTCGTGCTCGCAGTGCACCCGGAACGTCCACTCGCCCTGCTGGGACTGCTCGCCGTCGCGCAGCGGGATCGGTGCCAGCATGCCGGCTCCGAAACCCACGTCGACCAGCCACCGCTGCGGGCCCGCATCGACCGCGAGCAGTGCGTGCGTGGCGGGGGTGCAGCGGTCCGAGCCCAGCCGCACGCGGGCGGAGTGGGCGGTGAAGGAGTACCCGAGCCGCTCCAGCACGGCGGCGAAGAGCACGACGTGCTCGTAGCAGTAGCCACCGCGCTGCTGGTGCACCAGCTTGCGCTGCACCGCCTCCGGATCCAGGGAGATCTCGCGGCCGAGCACGGCATCGAGGTTCTCGAACGGCACCGCGGCGACGTGCGCGCTGGCCAGGGCGCACAGCGTCGCGGCGTTCGGCTCGAGCGGACCCGCATGTCCGACTCGCTGCACGTAGGCGGCGAGGTCGAGCGCGTCGCCGCTCCACACGGTCTCCATCGCTGCTTTCTCCGCTCGTTCCGGTCGGCGCTGGTGGGCGCACCCGGTGTGCGCAACGTCGCGCGGTCCGAGGGCATTCCCGCACCGGTCGGAGCTGCCGAAGACGCGCCGACCCGCCGGAGGAGTACCGCTCCGCCAGCGCAGCGATCCGCACGCCGGCGGGGACGGTGCGTGTCGGCGCCCGGTCCAGCGGGTAGCCATCGGCAAGTGCCGCTCCGCGGCGAGCGGCGGTGGCACGGCACGGCGACGATCCCGATGGCTCTGCGCAGAGGTGAGCGATGCCGCGTTTCGGCTACACGTTGATGACCGAGCAGTCCGGCCCGCGCGAGCTGGTGCGCCACGCGCCGCTGGCCGAACGCGCCGGTTTCGACTTCTCCGCGCTGAGCGACCACTTCTCGCCGTGGCTGGTGCCCCAGGCGCACTCCCCGTACGCGTGGAGCGTGCTGGGCGCGGTCGCGCAGGCGACCGGGAGGATGGAGCTCATGACCTACGTGACGTGCCCGACCATGCGTTACCACCCGGCGGTCGTGGCGCAGAAGGCGGCGACGATCGGGTTGTTGTCGGGCGATCGCTTCACGCTCGGTCTCGGAGCGGGGGAGAACCTCAACGAGCACGTGATCGGGCAGGGCTGGCCGCCGGTGAACGTGCGCCACGAGATGCTCTCCGAGGCCGTCGGGATCATCCGGGAGCTCTTCGGCGGCGGGTACGTCGACTTCACCGGCCAGCACTACCGCGTGGACTCGGCGAAGCTGTGGGACCTGCCGGACCAGCAGGTCCCGATCGGTGTGGCCGTCTCCGGCGAGCAGTCGGTCCAGCGGTTCGCACCGGTCTCCGAGGCGATGATCTCGACCGAGCCGCGGTCCGAGCTGTGCCGCGGTTGGGACGCGGCCGGCGGTGGGCGCCGCAAGATCGGGCAGCTGCCCGTGTCGTACGGCCGCGACCGCGACGCCGCCGTGCGCCGCGCCCACGAGCAGTTCCGGTGGTTCGCCGGCGGTTGGAAGGTCAACGCCGAACTGCCCGGACCGGCCGCGTTCGCCGGTGCGACGCAGTTCGTGCGTGCGGAGGACGTGGCCGCCGCGATTCCGTGCGGGCCGGAGGTGCAGCCGATCGTGCAGGCCGCCTCCGCGTTCTGGGAGGCCGGCTACACCGATCTCGCACTGGTGCAGATCGGCGGGGACGAAACGCAGGACGAGTTCTTCGCGTTCGCCGAGGAGGAGTTGCTGCCGGCCCTGCACAAGGCCGCCGGGTGAGTTCTTCCGACCGCGGAGCGCCGGTGGTTTCGGCAGCCGAGCGGAGTCAGCGCCGCGCCGAGGCACGAAAAATCCCTTGATCGAACCCGTGGTGCGATCAAGGGACTTCGTGCGTGCGCGATGCTGGGATCGAACCAGCGACCTCTACCGTGTCAAGGTAGCGCTCTCCCGCTGAGCTAATCGCGCGAGGCGGAGACGGGAATCGAACCCGTGTACAGGGCTTTGCAGGCCCTTGCCTCAGCCACTCGGCCACTCCGCCGAAAGTCACGGCACAGCGTGACAAGGTCGAAACCGCAGAGCGGATGACGGGATTCGAACCCGCGACCCTCAGCTTGGCAAGCTGATGCGCTACCGCTGCGCTACATCCGCCTAGCTCGCGACACGCGACTCGCGGGGAAATCCCCGGGTGAACCGACCGCGGCCGTGCACCGCTCGCACGAAATACCTTAGAACACGGCATTAACGGTGATCAAAGGGGGGTCGGTTCCGCTGTCGAGCATCCCCGCGGTGCGGTGTCCGCGGTCCGGGTCTTCCGAGGTCAGCCCAGGTCGTGCGGGAGCATGCGGGTGAGCGCCTCGTCGACGTCGACCCACTGGTTCTCGTTGCCGGGGACCACGACGTCGTAGGTGCGGTCCAAGAAGTCCGCGAGCTCCTGCGCCGAGGCCTCGAACATCGCGTGTCCGGAGGGCGAGCTCAGTTCCACGACGACGACCTCGGGGTCGTCCGCCGCCGGGCGGATCATGACGTCGCCCTCGCCCGCGTTCGCGATCAATCCGTCCGCCAACAGGTCACGCGCGAAGACCCATTCCACCCAGCCGGCACGTCCGGTCCGGAACGCCGCGACGACGGCGTACGGATCGCGGGTGTCGTAGCGCAGCTCCACCTGCACGGGCACCGCGGGCGCTTGCGGTGCGAGCAGATCGAAAACTGCCGTGGAGCGCAGGGTCACGTGATCGTTGCGCATTGTCCTCCCCTTCCTGCTACCGCTCGGCCGATTCGCGGCCCAAGCTTCACAGTTGTGACGCCGTGTCCCGCCCGCACACTCGCCAAAACGACAGAGATCACCCGAACGGGGCAGGAACGTGGTTGCCGATCCACCGACTCGACCGTGGTTCATCGGGGCGGTGGCACGCGTTGTTCTGCTGTGCTGGATGCCGGTGGGTACGCAGTGCCGTACGGCCCCCAGAGGCGCATCCGGCTCCGCCCGCGGTGGAGTTCCCGCGAACCGTCGAGCGCGCGACCCGGAACCGCAACCTTCGGTGAAGGCTCTTCCGGTGTCACGGCATCGACGGTCACGCTGTGCGCACCCCGCCGTGGGCGCCGACCGACGGTCGATCGCGTACTGATGCCGCACGTCATCGACTCGCCGAACGCTACGTCCAGGATAGGGGTCTTGTCACCAGGGCACGCTGCCGAATGCGCACGTGCCTGAGATGCTGACCACGGAATTTCATCAGAACGGGTTAATGTCTCGCTTCGCTCCGGAGTCACCGGGGCCTGCCGTCCGGCCCGGAGCTGAGGCCGAGGTCACAATGTGACGAGAATCGAATCCCGTCCGTCCTGACGGTTGCGGGGGGTGAACGGAGGATTGAACGCCGCCTCGGCGGCTTCCGGTGACGGTCTCCGCCGCGCCCGGAACCCCGGTGCTTGGAGTCCGGTGCTTGGCGCCCCGATGCTTGGATCCCGGCGCTTGGCCGCTTGGCGCCCCGGTGCTTGAAGCTCCGGTCCCTGAAGTCCCGCGTCTGGATCCCCGCGCCTGGCCCCCGGCACCTGGACCCCGGCGTCTGGCGCGCCTCGGTCGTGGTCGAGCCGCCACTTCCACACTACGCTGGCGTCATCCGAACGTCCCAGTGCCGACCGACGAGGAGGACGTGCTGAACGAGCCGGGCAACCGCCACGAGGACGATCCGGCGGAAGGCGTTGCGACGGGAGAGGGCGCTGGTCCGGCGCGCGATGGCGCGCGGGCGGCGCGGGAGCGCCTGCGTGCGCATCGGGAACGCATCCGCCGCAGGCCCGCCCTGAACGGGAGCTACCGCTTCTTCGTCGGCATTCTCGGCACCGCCGTGCTGCTGTGCGGATTCGTGCTGATCCCGTACCCGGGGCCGGGCTGGCTCATCGTGTTCGCCGGACTCGGTATCCTGGCCACGGAGTTCGCCACGGCGCACCGCGTCAGCGCCTTCGCCGGGCGGCAGTACCACCGCTGGGTGCGCTGGCTCGGGCGGCAGCACACCGTCGTGAAGCTCGGCGTCGCCGCGAGCACCGGCGCCGTCGTGCTGGCCACGCTCTGGGTCATGGGTGCGTTTCAACTGGTCGGGGCGTGGTTCGGTCTGCACTGGACGTGGTTGTCCTCCCCCCTCTTCGGGGTCTGAGATCGGCCGTGTAGAGTTTCCCGTGTCGCCGACGAAAGAGGCGGCGACGCCAAATCGAACTGCCGCACGGCAGACGAGGGCGATTAGCTCAGCGGGAGAGCGCTTCGTTCACACCGAAGAGGTCGCTGGTTCGAACCCAGCATCGCCCACCCAGCGAAGGGCCTGGTCAACGCCTCGATGAGGGGCGGGGCCAGGCCCTTTCCGCGTGTTCGGGCAGGGGTGGGGCAGCTGCGCGGTCGGCAGCGGCGGTTGACCAAACGTGCGATCCCGCTGAGCAGCGGGAATCTCCGTTACGAAAATTCGTGCAGCGGAAGCGGAGCGCTGTGTTCGCATGCCGGTCGGGTGCCGAAGACGCGTCGATCCGCTTCGTCGATCAGCCGTTGGCGCACCGCCGATTGGAGTTGCGATGACGGGCGCCGCGCAGGTGGTGGCGTGGACCGACGCCGCGGGGGCGGAGCACACCGCCCGGTGGAGCTGCGCCGGCGGTTTCCCCGCGCCGAAGCGCGTCGTCATCGGCGACGACCGGTTGCCGGCCCCCGTTGCCCACCGCATGGCCAGCGAGGGCACCGGGATCCTCTGGCAGGGCGACTTCCACAACGCGCGGCAACTCCTCGGTGCGATGCGGCGGCGCGTCGACCGGAAGCGCCGCAGCTACTCCGCCGACCCGGCCACCGCGTTCCACCAGCACCGCCAGCGGCAGGCGCAGCGGGCCCGCGTGCTGTCGCTGCTGCTGGTGCCCCTCAAGCCCGGCGGGGCGGTGCCGCTGCGGCGCGCCCCCGAGGTCTCCGCCGCGTGCGCCGAAGCCGGCCTGGACACCGGCGAGCCCTGCGCGTTGCCGCTGCGCGACCTGCTCGGAATGATCGGTGCGCACGAATGGCGCAGGAAAGGTGTGGCGCTGCCGGCGCTGGGCGGGGAGCGCATCCACCCGCACTACGGTGTTTTCGCTCCCACGCGCAGCGAGTACGTGGATCTCGTCGCCCGAGCGCCGCTGCCGCAGGGTCGTGCGGCGTGGGACATCGGCACGGGTACCGGTGTGCTCGCCGCGGTGCTGGCCCGCCGCGGCATGGCACCGGTGACCGCGACCGATTCGAGCGGCGCGGCGCTGGACTGCGCCCGGGACAACCTGGCGCGCTTGGGGATCGGTGATCGGGTGGACGTGGTCGGCGCCGACCTCTTCCCGGCGGTGGGCACCGCGTCGCTGGTGGTGTGCAATCCGCCGTGGGTTCCCGCCAAGCCGACTTCGCAGCTGGAGCAGGGGGTTTACGATCCGGGCAGCGCCATGCTGCGCGGTTTCCTCGGGGGCCTGCGCGAGCGGCTCGCTCCCGGTGGTGAGGGCTGGTTGGTCCTCTCCGACCTGGCCGAGCGGTTGGGTTTGCGCACGCGCGAACGGTTGTTGCAGCTGTTCGACGAGTCCGGTGTGGACGTTCTGGACCGGTGCGACGGCCAGCCGCGGCATCCCCGCGCGTCCGATGAGGACGATCCGCTGCACGAGGCGCGCGCGGGCGAGACCGTCTCGCTGTGGCGGCTCGGTCCGCAGTGATCAGTGCCGCTCGCGGGCGGGGCAGCGGCTTTCGGTCTTTCCGCGTCGACTCGGTCGGCGTGCGCGGGTTGGACGAGGATCGCCGGTGCGCGAAGCGGTGCGCGCACCACTTCGCGCACCGGCGGTGCCAGTGGCAGCGGCCTCAGGCGCAGAGCTTCCAGTCGCCGTTCTCCTTGATGAGGTTGAGCTCCGAGGACTGCGGTTGCTGGCCGGGAACGGTCGTCTTGATCTTCGCCGTTCCCTTGTCGCCGTTCTGCTGAACGCCTTCCAACTCGGTTTGCACCTGCTTGACCTGTTCCAGCTGCTGCGGGTTGGCCTGCTTGAGGTACTGCTCCTTCTGCTGCTGGATCTGTTCGATCTGCGGCATCGCCTTGTCGCAGACCACGGCGCGGTAATCATCGGCGTTGACGCTGCGCGGTTCTTGCGTTTCCTGCGCGGTCAGATCCACGTAGCGCTGGGCCGCCGCTTCGGCGGAACTGCCGAAGAGGAAGAAGTACGCGGCCGTCGCGCCGCCGCCGAGGACGATCACCGCGGCCGCGATCGAACCGACGAGAATGCCGATCTTCTTGCGACTGCGCCGTTTGCCCCGCTGTCCGGACGGTCCGGCCTGTTGCGGCAGCTGCTGCCACACCTGCTGCTGCGGCGACAGCGGCTGCTGCGGTTGCTGTTCACCGGAGGGCTGCTCAGCGGACGGCTCCGGCGGCGCGGGCTGCTGCATCCGCATCGTCTCGTCCGCCTGCTCGCCGCCGTCGGCGGAGGACGATGCGGCCCCGTCGGCTGAGGCGGCCCCGTCGGCCTGCTCCTCGCCGTCGGCCGACTGCGCGGGATCGGTGGCGGAGAGGAACCGCGTGCTCTCCTCGGCCGATCCGGAATCCGGCGCAGTCTGGCCGGACTCGTCCGCGGCGTTCGCGCCCTGCGGGTCGGATTCTGGCTCCGAACCGGCCGCGCCCGCCGCGGGCGCGGTGCTTTCCTCGTTCTCCTCCGGAGTCCGGTCCCCGGAGTCGTTCGGTGGAGTCGTCATACGGCCTTCCGTGCGCGGAATTGCTCCGCGCGGTGTTCGGGTGCGTTTCCGGTCGGGCCCGAGCGGATGAATTCGGTCTGCTGATCCGATGTCCCGCGAGCCCGATTGCGGCGAGTGTCGGACCCGAGACTAGCGGAAACGGTGGACCTCGTCGAAGACCGCGCAGGTGAGGACCGTGTGTCGCTCCGCCCGCGTTGTGCGAGTTCCGAAAATTCCGGCGATTCGAACGCCGGTTTTCGCCTGCTACGCCGATTTGCGCGCCACCGCACCCATGATCGCCGCCGGTTCCTGCTCCGCGGTTCCGCACCACTCCGCGCAGCGAACGAGGCCCGGCGGAACGTACTCCAGGCCTTCGAACAGGAGGTCGAGTTGTTCGGGGGTGCGGAGGTGGTAGGGCACCGGCGCGCTCTCGTTGTAGCGGCGTTCCGCCTCGACCACGCCTTCGTCGAGGCTGCTGCCGTCGTAGAGCGCCAGGTAGCTGCCCGCGGGCAGCGGGGCGAGCAGCGCGTCGACGACCTTCTTGGCCTCCTCCGTGTCCTCGATGTGCCCGAGGATGCCCATGAGCAGCACTGCGATCGGCTGGTTCAGGTCGAGCGTCTCACCGGCGCGGTCGAGGACCTGCTGAGCGTCGTGCAGGTCCGCGTGCACGTAGCGGGTTTCCTCGTCCGGTGCGGAGCGCAGGAGCGCACGGGCGTGCGCGAGCACGAGGGGGTCGTTGTCGACGTAGACCACGCGGCATCCCGGGGCGCTGCGGTGGGCCACCTCGTGGGTGTTGTTCGCGGTGGGCAGACCGGTGCCGATGTCGAGGAACTGCCGCACGCCGAGGTCGGTCAGGCGTTCCACGGCGTGGACGAGGAAATCCCGACCGCCGCGCGCCATCGCGCTGATGCTCGGGTAGTCGCGGTGGATGACATCGCCGAGTTCGCGGTCGACCTCGTAGTTGTCCTTGCCGCCCAGCCAGTAGTTCCACACGCGTGCTGAGTGCGGCACGCTCGTGTCGATCTCATCGGACGGAATGCAGGAAACCATCGGGAGCCCTCCCCAGGGGTGTGATCAACTTTTCCGTCGGGGAGTCTCGCACGGGCGGGGGGCTCCTGTCCTGCGTTCGCCGGCGACCAGCGGGATCCGGAGCCTCACCCGCCGGCCATGGCGCCGATGATGAGGAACGGCTCCCTGCCGGCGGCGACCTCGGTGGGCAGCGGATCGTCCGGGGACTCGTGCGACAGGTCCTGCTGGCAGGCGTAGAACCGGACGTACGCGCGGCGCCGGTACGTGTCCTGGTCGCGGATGGTCCCCCGCAGCATGGGGTAGCGGGCTTCCAGCGCGTCCAGCACGGACCGCTGGGTCGCGTTCCCGTCGACGTCGAGTGCGACCTCGTGCTCGTCGACCTTGGCGAGCGTGCGCAGGTGCGCGGGCAGGCTGACGCGGATCATGAGACCGTCTGCACCTCCACCGAGAGCACCGCGGGCAGGTCGTGGACCACCGGTGTCCAGCTGTCGCCCTCGTCGGCGGAGGAGTAGACCTGACCACCGGTGGTGCCGAAGTACACCCCCGGAACGTCCAGCGTGTCCACGGCCATCGCGTTGCGCAGCACGTTGACGTAGCAGTTCCGCTGCGGCAGCCCCTTCGTCAGCGGTTCCCACTCGCCGCCGCCGGTGCGGCTGCGGTACACGCGCAACCGGCCCTCCGGCGGGTAGTGCAGCGAGTCGCTGGTGATCGGCACGACGTAGACCGTGTCCTCCTCGTGCGGGTGCACCGCGATCGGGAAGCCGAAGTCGCTGGGCAGGTCCCCGCTGATCTCGTGCCAGGAGTCCCCGCCGTCGGTGCTGCGCATCACGTCCCAGTGCTTCTGCATGTACAGCACCTGCGGCCGCCGCGGGTGCATCGCGATGCGGTGCACGCAGTGGCCCACCTCGGCCTGCGGGTCGGGGATGCCGTCGGTGTGCAGCCCGCGGTTGATCGGCTGCCAGCTCGTGCCGCCGTCGGTGGTGCGGAAGGCCCCGGCCGCCGAGATGGCGGTGTACATGCGCTCGGGATCGTCCGGGGCGGGGATGATGGTGTGCAGGCACATGCCGCCGGCCCCCGGGTGCCAGTCGGGCGCGGTGCCGTGCTCGCGCAGCCCGGGCAGTTCCTGCCAGCTTCGGCCACCGTCGGTGGTGCGGAACAGGGCCGCGTCCTCCACCCCCGCGTAGACCGTGTCCGGGTCGCTGCTGAGCGGTTCCAGGTGCCACACCCGGGTGAACTCCCACGGGCGCTGGGTGCCGTCGAACCACTGGTGCGTGCCCGGTTCGCTGGCGTAGGAGAAGTGGTTGCCGACCGGCTCCCACGTCGTGCCGCCGTCGTCGGAGCGCTGGATCAACTGGCCGAACCAGCCCATCGACGGCGCTGCGTACAGCCGGTCCGGATCGGCGGGGGAGCCGGCCAGGTGGTAGACCTCCCAACCGGCGAAGTAGGGGCCGTCGACCGACCAGGAATTGCGATCACCGTCGGAGCGCAGCACGAACGCGCCCTTCCGCGTACCGACGAGAACCCGGACCTGTGTCATGCCTTCTCCTCAAGCATCGTGCGCGGTCCCGCCGGACTCGGCGAGCGCCATCACCGTATGGCGCGCCGCAGCGGCCGGTCTTCTTCGATTTTGCGGTGTTCGCGCGGCCAGCGGCGGCAGTGCCACCAGCACGGGTGACGTCCACTCGGGGGCGATGTCGAGCGCGATCGCGTGGCCGGTGCTGACCTGCTGCGCCCGCACGCGGACCGGGTGCGGGCACTGCCCGACGGCCTGCTGCGCGGGTGCGAGGTGCGCCCGCGGGTCGGCCACGGCGGGCAGTGCCGTGCCGAGCAGCCAGTACTGCCCGGCGGGGACTCCGGTGAAGGTGAATGTTCCCGGGCGGTCGAGCAGTGACCCGGTCACGGGCACGCCGCTGGGGCTGCGTTGGCCGAACAGGCCGACGTAGATCGCGGCACCGGGCAGCTGGGCCAGCGCGGCCGCGCTCAGCGCCACCGTGCCGGTGACGGTGGCGCCGCGGCGTGCCCCGCCGGGCCGGTGCATCGGCTCGTGCGGATTCTCGGTGAGCACGTCGGGCAGGCGGCGGAACGCGGTGGGGCTCATGCCGACGGCGCGGGCGAAGCGGCTGGTGAAGGTTCCCGGGGAGTCGAAGCCGACGGCCAGGCACACGTCGAGCACGCGGTCGTCGCCGGCGAGCAGCAGCGCTTTGGCGCGTTGGAAGCGGTGCGCGGCGAGGAAGCGGCCGGGTGGTTGCCCGATGGCGCGTTCGAACGTGCGGGCCAGGTGGTAGGGGCTGTAGCCGACGTGGTCGGCGACGTCGCCGAGGCGGAGGGGCTCTGCCGCGTGGGTTGTGATGAAGCGCGCCGCTGCGGTGATGGAGTCGGACGCGGTTGCGGTATCGGGCATGGCGTTGCTCCGCGGTGGGGGATGCGCGGGGTGGGGGAAGTGCGGTGGTGGAGGGTGCGTCGGCGCACGGGTGCGTTCGTCGTGCGCCGACCGTAGCGCTGCCCACCGACGACCGCCTGAGCTCGTGCGCCGGTACCTCCGCCGGGCCGGGGACCGGGACCGCGTGTGCTGTTCGGCGTTCGGGCCCGTCCTCGGCGTTCCACGCGCACCAGCAGCGGGGGAGGGTGGCCTTGTCGAGCGCGGCGCGCTGGCCGAGGGCGGTCTGCTCGGTGCCGCGCGGCCCTACGAACCGGTGCCGACGGGCACGGCGGGTTCCTCGGTCCGGCGTTTTCCCGCGTTGCGCGGCAGGAACCGGTCGAGCGTCACGAACAGCAGTCCCAGCAGCCAGAACGCCGCGCCGTAGAGGACCACGTTCTGCGCCACCCCGGCCGGGCCGAGCATGTCGACGTTGATGAACGGGTAGGGGTAGCGCAGCTCGGCGTCGATGAGCGCGCCGCGCGCGAGGGCGAACACGAAGTAGCAGACCGGATAGGCCAGCCAGTACAACCCGTGGCGCCAGCGCAAGCGGCGGTGCTCGTCGAAGAGCAGCCAGTCGAGCACCGCCAGCACGGGCACGGCGGTGTGCAGCAGCCAGGTCGACAGTTCCATCGCCGCGGTCGGGGCGGCATCGCCGCCCTCCAACGTGTCCGCCGGCGCCTCGGCCAGCACGAAGTTGTACACCAGTCCGGTGATGACGATGTACAGGGTGGCCGCGCTCTTGAGCCAGCCCGGCAGCGGCGCGCCCCGCCCGAACGAGCCCCCGGCCGACCACGCGAACGCCGCGGCCAGCAGGACGTTGCTCTGCACGGTGAAGAACACGAGGGAATCACCCGCGCCGTGCTCGTGGACGTTGAGCACCACGCCGGCGACGGCGAGCAACGCGACCACGACGCGATAGAAGCCGGCGAGCAAACTGCCGCGCACACCCCACCCCCGAGATCAGGACGCACAAACAGTCCAACCGTAACCGAGGCGAAAGGTCCCGGATTCCGGTGCGGTGTGTGATGTGCGCGGCAGCGCGCCGCAGAACTGAGCAACCGCGGAACTCGGGATGCCGGAGGAACGTGTCGCCAGCCGCCATTCGTTTCGGTTCGGGTGATCGGTAGCGTTCGCGCATGGCGCGGGAGTTGGATCAGGACGAGCTGGTCGAGCACTGGACGCTGATCGGTGACGATCTGGACCGGGTGGCGGGCAAGCGCGGCGCGGCGAAGCTGGGCTTCGCGCTGTTGCTGAAGTTCTTCGCTGCCCGTGGTCGGTTTCCCCGTGGGCGCAGTGAGCTGCCGCCGGCGGCGGTGGAGTTCGTGGCCAAGCAGCTGCAGCTTTCGGTTGCTGATCTGGGGTTTTACGTGAACACCCGCATGCTCCAGGACGTGCTCGCCGAGGACGCATGGGCGCGCCTGCTCAGCAGCGAGGACTACCGCGGCCTCATCCCGTTGATCTGGGCCACGTAGCCATGCACGGCGAATTCGAACTGAACATGAACAGCCGTCTCGACCTCGGCCAGACACGTCCGTAAGCGAATCCGGCTTGCGTATGTACGGTAAGGATCCCCGAGAGATCCGCCCGTTTATGCCGATGAGGTTTGGCGGTCCGGGTGTTGTGGCTGCTCGTTGTGCTCTTGCAGCGTGGTGGAGCGGGACGGTGTTTGGGTGATGACGGCGGCGGCCAGGATCAACGCGACCGGGTCGTGCGCGATGGCGGTGATCCCGGTCAGATCGGGCGAAGATCAGGATGGGCACGAGGCCGAACGTCACGCGCAGCAGCGTCGTTTGCGCTGGGCTGATGAATGGCGCGGCAAGGTGCACGAACACGAAGTTCGTGCCCTGACCTGCAAGGTTGGACCGCCTCGCTCGAGGTCGAACGCGGCATCCGCGCGGACGGCAAAAGCTCGGACTCGTGGGAAGACGCCATCCGGATGTGGATCGGCAACGGACACAGGCTGTTGATCGGTCTTTGCAGTTTACCCGACAGCGCTGTTGCGCTACTGTAGCGCTATGGCGACGATCCAGATCCGAGAAATCCCGGAAGAGGCCTACGAGACGATCCGCAAGCGTGCACGCGCGGCGGGCGTGTCGATCCAGACCTACATGCGCGACCAGGTGATCGAGGTGGCCAACCGACCTACCCCCGCTGACCTGTGGCAGTCGGTGGAAACCATTCTTGCCTCGGAAAACACCCCGGGTGCCACGCACGACCAGATCATCAACGACCTGCGAGAACTCCGTGGCGACGACTGATCGCGTGCTCGATGCCTCCACGCTGATCGAGGCCCTGACCAGCAAGAGCGATGCCGCCGTCGCCCTCCGGGCGCGTCTAGACGACACCATCTGCCATGCGCCCCATCTCCTCGACGCGGAAGTCGGCAGCGTGCTGCGCAAGCAGGTGCGCCGCGGCGATATCAGCGCGACACAAGCACATGGACTGCTACACGTGGCGCACGCCCTCATCCGCGATCGCTACCCACACGGCCCGCTCGCCGATGCCGCCTGGCGACTGCGCGAGAACCTCACCTTTTACGACGCACTCTATGTCGCACTTGCCGCTCGGCTGAAACTGTCTCTGCTCACGACCGACCAGCGCTTGGCCAACGCTCCGGCCCTGCCTTGCACCGTTGAACCAGCACCGGACCAACCCCCACCGGACAGCCACTGAGGCGGTGTTCCACGGCCCGTGGCCTGCGGCGTCTCACATACCTGGTCCGGTGAAAATCTCACTTGTCGGCTCGCGGTCCCCAAGCTCGACCGGCTGGCCCGATCGATGCCGGACGCCCGCGCTATCGGCGACGCGCTGGCCGAGCGTGGCATCAAGCTCTCCCTCGGCGGGCAGGTCTACGACCCCGCCGACCCGATGGGCAAAATGTTCTTCAACATCCTGGCCTGACTCGCCGGTCGTTCAGCGGCTCAGCCGCTGAACCGCTCAGCCGCGGGTGATCAGCGAACGCGCGAAGAAGCCGAGATTGGCGGGGCGTTCGGCGAGCCGGCGCATGAAGTAGCCGTACCAGTCCGCGCCGTAGGCCACGTACACGCGCAGCCGGTTGCCCTCGGCAACGATGCGCCGCTGCTCGTCCGGGCGGATGCCGTAGAGCATCTGGTACTCGAAGTCCCCGGCGCCGCGCCCGCACCGCGCGGCCAGTTCGGAGGCGATCGGCACCAGCCGCGGATCGTGCGTGGCCACCATCGGATAGCCGTCGCCAGCCATGAGCACCCGCAGGCAGCGCACGTAGGAGCGGTCGACCTCGTGCCGCTGCTGGAACGCCACCGATGCGGGCTCGGCGTAGGCGCCCTTGCACAGCCGCACCCGCGCCCCGCCAGCGGCCAGCTCCCGGCAGTCGCCCTCGGTGCGGCGCAGGTAGGCCTGCAGCACGGCACCGACCCAGGGGAAGTCCACCCGCAGGTCCCGCAGGATGCCCAGGGTGGAGTCGATGGTGGTGTGGTCCTCCATGTCCAGGGTCACCGTGGTGCCCGCAGCGGCGGCCGCCTCGCAGATCGCGCGCGCGTTGTCCAGCGCGATCTTCTCGCCGTCGGGAGCCAGGAACTGGCCCACCGCCGAGAGCTTCACCGACACCTCGGCCTGCTCGGCCAGCCCTTCGGCGTGCAGCGCGCCGAGCACCTGTTCGTAGGCCCGGACCGCGTCGGCGGCCCGAACCCGGTCCACCGCGCCCTCGCCGAGGTGGTCGAGGCTGACGGTCATGCCCTGGTCGACGAGCCGGTGCACGGCGGACACGGCCTGTTCGGTCGTGGTGCCGGCGACGAAGCGGTCGACCACGGCGCTGGTCAGCGGGTTGGATTCGACGAGACGACGCATCTGCGGCGAGCGCGCGGCGGCCAGCAGGGTGCTCCGGAACATGGCTGCTCTCCTGGAGTCGATGCGGACAGGTGGGAGACCGTCGCCGGACCCGCTCGCGGCGGAGCGGGTTCGGCACCAGCGGTGGCGGGCCGGTTCCGCGCTCGGTGTCAGCGCGGAACCGGCGTGGGCCGCGTCAGCCCATGTGCGGGTAGGTGTGCTCGGTCGGAGCGACGAAGGTCTCCTTGATCGCCCGCGGGCTGATCCACCGCTGCAGGTTGAACATCGACCCCGCCTTGTCGTTCGTGCCGGAGGCCCTGCTGCCGCCGAACGGCTGGCGCGACACGATCGACCCGGTCGGCTTGTCGTTGACGTAGAAGTTGCCGGCGGCGAACCGCAGCCGCTGGTGCGCCTGCTCGACCGCGGCCCGGTCGGTGGCGAACACGGCGCCGGTCAGCGCGTACGGGCTGCTCGCGTCGACCTGGTCGAGCACCTCGGGGTAGGCGGCGTCGTCGTAGACGTGCACCGCGATGATCGGGCCGAAGTACTCGGTGGTGAACGCCTCGTCGTTCGGGTCGCTGCCGACGAGCACGGTCGGTTCGACGAAGTAGCCGGTCGTGTCGTCGCAACCGCCGCCGACGAGCACCTCCAGCGAGGGTTCGCGCGCCGCGCGGTCGAGCGCGGCCTTGTGCTTGGCGAACGCGCGGTGGTCGATGACCGCCCCGCCGAAGTGCGAGAAGTCGGTGACGTCGCCGAAGGAGATGGTCCGGGCGGTGTCGGCGACGCGTTCCCGCAGCCCGGACTCCCACAGCGACCGCGGCACGTAGGCGCGGGAGGCGGCCGAGCACTTCTGCCCCTGGTACTCGAACGCGCCGCGCACCATCGCCGTGGCCAAGGCCTCCGGATCGGCCGACGGGTGGGCCACGATGAAGTCCTTGCCGCCGCTCTCGCCGACGATGCGCGGGTAGCTGCGGTAGGTCTGGAGGTTCTCGCCGATGGTGCGCCACAGCTTGCGGAACGTGGCGGTGGAGCCGGTGAAGTGCAGCCCGGCGAAGTGCGGATCGCTCAGCGCGACCTCGCTGACGGCCTGGCCGTCGCCGGTGACCATGTTGATCACGCCGGGTGGCAGGCCCGCGGCCTCCAGCATCCGCAGCGAGTAGTGGGCCGCGAACTGCTGCGTCGGCGTCGGCTTCCAGACCACGGTGTTGCCCATCAGCGCCGGCGCGGTGGGCAGGTTCGCCGCGATCGCGGTGAAGTTGAACGGCGTGATCGCGGTGACGAAGCCGTCCAGCGGCCGGTAGTCCATGCGGTTCCACTCGCCCGGCACCGAACGGGGCTGTTCGGCGAGGATCCGCTGGGCGAAGTGCACGTTGAACCGCAGGAAGTCGGCGAACTCGCAGACCGCCTCGATCTCGGCCTGGTGCACCGACTTGGACTGGCCGAGCATGGTCGCGCCGTTGATCGTGTCCCGCCACGGCCCGGACAGCAGGTCGGCCGCGCGCAGCATCACCGCGGCCCGCTCGTCGAACGGCGTGGCGGCCCAGTCCGCGGCGGACTCGGTGGCCGCGGACACCGCGTCGGCGACGTCGGTGGCCGTGGCCTGCGCGGACGTGCCGAGCACGTGCCGGTGCTCGTGCGGCTGCACCACGTCGAAGCGCGCACCGCCGGCCATGCGCTGCTCGCCGCCGATGGTGCAGGTCAGCTCGACGCGGTCGGCCTCGAGCTCGGCGATGCGCTTCTGCAGCGACTCCCGCTGCGCCGATCCGGGGCGGTACTCGTGCACCGGCTCGTTGGCGGGTGCCGGAACGGACGTGAGCGCGTCCATGGCCATCCTCCTCATCGCGCGGTTCGCGGGTGGTCGTATCTCGCTCGTACCGGAAGATTAGGTGTTTTCCACGTCACGTGTGTTGTTCGATCGTCTATTGTTGTCCCGACTCGGTTGTACTGCTGCACGAACGGACCAAGGTGTGGGAGTGGACGAACAGCACGAAGTGAGCGAGTCGGGTCAGCGTGACTCAGTTCGGGGCGAGCCGGGCCGGCGCGAGCGGACTCAGCACGAGTCGGACCGGGGCGACCCGGCGGCGCAGCATGAGCCGGCCCAGCGCCCTGCCCGGGAAAGCGGGGCGCAGGAGCACGACGCGCGTGCGGGCGAGGAACGCGAGGTGCCGCTGCGGCAGTTGCTCATCGCCGTGGGCGACCCGCTGGTGGAAGTGCTCGCCGCACCCCGCGGCTTCGACGCCGCCGTCGCCGACGTCGTCATCCTCGACCCGGAGGAGGACATCAGCAGCCACCGCGGTGACTTCGTCCTCGTCATCGGCGCGCGCGGGCGGGCGGCGCTGCGTGTGGTGCGCGCCGCCGCCCGCGCGGGCGCGGTGGCCGTGGCCGTCAAGGTGACCAGCGACCAGGACGCGCGGGTGCTGCGCGACTCGGCCATCGACGAGGGCATCGCCCTGCTGGGCGTGCGCGGCGAGGTGCGCTGGGAGCAGCTCGAGTCGTTCGCCCGGTCGGCGCTGCACCACGCCCGGCTGGCCGCCGACGCCGAAGCCGCCGAGTCCATCGGCGACCTGTTCTCCCTGGCGCAGACGGTCGCGGCGATCACCCGCGGCAGCGTCAGCATCGAGGACACCGCCAACCGGGTACTGGCCTACTCGCGCTCCGACGAGGACGTCGACGAGCTGCGGCGCCTGTCCATCCTCGGCAGGCAGGGCCCCGAGTCGTACCTGGTGATGCTGCGCGAGTGGGGCGTGTACGAGCGGTTGCGCTCCAGCGAGGAAGTCGTGCGCATCGACGAGCACCCCGAGCTGGGCATCCGCGGCCGGATGGCCGTCGGCATCCACGCCGGCGCGCAGCCGCTGGGCACGATCTGGGTGCAGGAGGGGCACCGCGAACTGGCCCCCGACTCGGAACGCGCCCTGCTCGGCGCCGCCCGGGTCGCGGCGCTGCACCTGATCCGCCAGCGCACCGAGGCCAGCGCCGGCCCCCGCTTCCGCGAGAACCTGCTGACCGGTTTGCTCGACGGGCGGGTCGACGCCCGCTCGGTGGCCGACAACATCGGCGCCGACGTGGACCGGCCCGCCGCGGTCGCGGTGTGCACGCTGCGACCGGCCGAGGCCCTCGCGTCCGACCACGCGGCGCGCGAGCTGCAACGGGCCGAACTGACCAGTCTCATTTCGGTGCACGCGGCCGCCTACCGGCGCAGCGCGCTGGTGACAGTGCTCGGCTCGCGGGTGTACGTGCTGCTGCCGGACCTGCCCGCACGCGGCGCCGGGACGTCCGCGCTGGGGCTCGTGCAGGAGATCGCGCAGGCGGCGCGCCAGCACCTGCGGGTGCGGATCCGCGCCGGCATCGGCTCAGCGGCGGGGACGCTCGAGGAAGCGGCGGAGTCGCGCGCGGAGGCCGACCGCGTGCTCGGCGCGCTGTCGGCCGAGGACGGTCCGGAGATCGCCACGTTGGACGACGTGCGCGCGCACGTGCTGCTCGGCGAGGCGCTGTCGGTGCTGCGGAGCCAGGACCGGTTCCGCGACGCGCGGTTGGACGCGCTGCGGGGGCACGACGCCGACCACGGGGCCGAACTGACCCGCTCGCTGCTGGCCTACCTCGACGCGTTCGGCGATGTCCGCAGCGCCAGCGCGCAGCTGCACGTGCATCCGAACACGCTGCGGCACCGCGTCCGGCGGGCGGCCGAGATCGCCGGTGTCGACCTCGGCGACGCTTCCGAACGCCTCAACGCCCAGCTGCAACTGCGGGCCTTCGGCACCGGGCATCAGAGCTTGCGCAGGCGCACCCGGTTGATGGAGTGATCGGCATCCTTGCGCAGCACCAGCGACGCCCGCGGGCGCGTGGGCAGGATGTTGTCCACGAGGTTCGGTTCGTTGATGGTCTTCCACAGGTGCCGCGCCTCGTTGCGCGCCTCCTGGTCGGAGAGGTCGGCGAAGTGGTGGAAGTGCGCCTGCGGGTCGGCGAACGCCAGTCCGCGCAGCGCGAGGAACCGGTCGACGTACCACTGCTCGATGTTGTCGGTGTGCGCGTCGACGTAGATGGAGAAGTCGAACAGGTCCGACACGGTCAGGCTCGGGCCCGGCTGGAGCACGTTGAGCCCTTCCAGGATGAGGATGTCGGGTTGGCGGACGACCTGGCGCTCCTCGGGCAGGATGTCGTAGGCGCGGTGCGAGTACACGGGCGCGGAGACCTCGGGCTCGCCGGATTTCACCTCGGTGACGAACCGCAGCAGCTTGCGGCGGTCGTAGCTTTCCGGGAAGCCCTTGCGGTGCATGATGCCGCGGCGCACGAGTTCCGCTTTCGGGTGCAGGAACCCGTCGGTCGTGACCAGGTCGACGCGCGGGTGGTCGGGCCAGCGGGCCAGCAGGGTGCGCAGGATGCGCGCGGTCGTCGACTTGCCGACCGCGACGCTGCCGGCGATGCCGATGACGAACGGCACCTTCGCCGTGTTCCCGCCGTCCCCGAGGAAGGTGGTGGAGGCCGTGTGCAGCTGCTGCCGGGCGGCCACCTGGAGGTTGATCAGCCGCGACAGGGGGAGGTAGACCTCGGCGACCTCGGGGAGGTCCACCGGCTCCCCCAGGCCGCGCAGCCGGTCGAGCTCCTCCTCGGTCAGCGGCAGCGGCAGGCTGTCGCGCAGCTCTCGCCACTGCTCGCGGTGCAGTTCGACGTACGGGCTCTGCTCGCGAACGCGCGTCACGCTATACCCCTCGACGATGAGGCGGGGACAACAACGACCCGTGCTGCCGCAGCGGCAACGCCGGAAGGCTAGACCCGCACGTTCACCGCGTGCAGTGATCCACTGCACTGTGAGAGCAACGGAACAACGCGCCGCGCAGTTGCGCGGGCAGCTGAAGGGGCGGCCCGTGCGGCGACGGCCACCGAACGGCACCGGTGGTCGCCGCCGGATCACTGCCCGCGGTGCAGCGCCGAATGCCGGTAGCTGCAGGCGAAGTGGACCGCGAGAGCGATGGGAAACCAGATGCCGAAGCGTTCGAGGGTGCGTCGAAGGACTACCGTGCTACCGACGAGCAGGCGGCTGAAGACATGCAAGGTGGGTTGCGGCGGTGAACGGGATCAGCCCGTTCCATGCTGGGCGTTTCTCGCCGCTCGATCGCTCGGTACGTGTCGGCGGGGATCTTGGCTCCGGAGTTGTACACGCCGGGCGGGCAGGCCCGGTTCCGGCTGGAGGATGCGCGGGAGCAGCTCCGCGAGCACTCTCGGCGCCAGCGGGAGCAGTGATTCTTCGGGAGTTGCCCCGAGAAAGCAGTTCACCTCCCAATTCGGCGGGAAACGTACGCCGCCACCGGAGATGTGGTGTTGTACGAGTGCACAACCCTGATCGCGATCGGTTGGGCGATCAGATGAAGGGTGGCTGCGCGGGGCGTGTCGCGCGACGCGGAACGGTGCGCTCGTGCGCCCTGCGTGACCGCGGTTGGCCGCGATCGTTAGTGTTCACGCCGGTTCTCACGGCGCCAGGGGATCGTGTTCAGCGGAAGGAAGCAGTCGATGTCCAACTACGCCACGGTCGTCGTCGGCACGGACGGATCGCCGCCGTCGCTGCAGGCGGTCGGCAGGGCCGCAGAGGTGGTGCGCGACGCCGCCTCCGAGCTCGTGGTGGTGTGCGCCTACACCCCGAACGACGAGCGGCAGATCAACGAAGCCCGCGACGAGCTCGGGGACGAGGCCTTCCAGGTCGTCGGTTCCACACCCGCCGAAGACACGCTGCGCGAGGCCGCCGACATCGCCCGCGCCGCCGGTGCGAAGCAGGTGCGCACCGCGGCCGAGGTGGGCAACCCCATCGGGGTGCTGCTCGAACAGGCCGAGAACAACGCGGCGGACCTGCTCGTGGTGGGCAGCCGTGGCCTCAACACCCTCAAGGGGCGCATCCTGGGGTCCGTGCCCTCCGAAGTATCCCGCCGAGCGGAGTGCGATGTCCTCGTCGTCCGAACAGCACGCTGAGTTCCGCGGACACGCCGACGAGGTCGCCGAGGTCCTGCTCGGCAGCGAGCCGCAGTACCGCAAGGCCGAGGTCGCCGCGGCGGCCGGTGTGGAGCTCGAGCGCGCCGAACGCCTCTGGCAGGCCATGGGCTTCTCCCACGTGGGCGACGACGACGTCGTGTTCACCGACGCCGACGTGGGCGCGCTGCGCGCGCTGGTGCAGCTCGTCTCCGCCGACGTGATCCACCCCGAGCTGGAGACCGCGGTCGCGCGCAGCCTCGCGCAGACCATGTCGCGCCTGGCCGAGTGGGAGGTCGGCATCTTCCGCTCGGTGCTGGGCGAGACGTTCACCCAGGACCCGGCGACCACGGCGGAAGTCGCCCGGGCGATCCTGCCGGTCATGGAGCGGATGCAGAGCTACGTGTGGCGGCGGCACCTGGCCGCCACCGCCGCGCGGGAGCTCTCCGACACCGCGTCCTCGGAAGAGCGCGTCCAGGTGATCGGATTCGCCGACATCGTCGGCTACACGCGGCTGATCAGGGACTTCACCGAGCTCGAACTGGCGCGGCTCATCGACGCGTTCGAGGAGCTGGCCACGGGCGTCGTGGCGGAGAACCGCGGTCGCATCGTCAAAACCGTCGGTGACGAGGTGCTGTTCGTCACCGAGCGCCCCGGCGACGCGGCCGAGGTCGCGTTGACGCTCAACGAGCGCATCGCCGAGAGCGAGCTGCCACCGCTGCGCATCGGTCTGGCCCGCGGCACGGTGCTCAGCCGTTTCGGCGACGTGTACGGCTCGACGGTGAACATCGCCAGCAGGCTGACCTCGGTGGCGCGGCCCGCGTCGGTGCTCGTCGACCAGCAGCTGGCCGAGGCGCTGCGCCCCGTGGGCACCTACCGCCTCGCCCCGCTGGGACCGCACAAGGTGCCCAGTTTCCGCGGCGTGCGGGCCTGGGCGCTGCGGCGGGCGAACTGACGAGCGAGTGCGCCGTTCGCACCCTCACCATCGTCCGGAGGAGTGGCGCCCCGGGGTGACGAGCGAAGGCCGGGCGCGCCGGCGAACGTGGGGCACGGCATAGCCGCATGCCGGGGGCTGCTCGTCGGCGGTCGGCGCCCTAGAGTCGGGGTATGCCGGATACCTCCGCGACGCCCGCGCACGCCGACCGGGTCGAGAACCTGCGCCGCCAGTACTCCGCCATCCCGTCCGGACAGCCGGTGCGCCTGGCCAAGCCGACGTCGAACCTGTTCCGCTTCCGCTCCACCGAGGACCGTCCCGGCCTCGACGTCGCGCCGTTCGACCACGTCCTCGAGATCGACCGCGACGCCGACCGCGCCCAGGTCGAGGGCATGGCGACCTACGAGTCCATCGTGGACGAACTGCTGCCGTCCGGATACATCCCGAAGGTCGTGCCGCAGTTGAGGACCATCACGCTCGGCGGTGCGGTCGCCGGGCTGGGCATCGAATCCACCTCGTTCCGGAACGGACTCCCGCACGAATCCGTGCGGGAGATGGACATCCTCACCGGCGACGGCCGCGTGGTCACGGCACGGCCGGACAACGAGCACGCCGCGCTGCTGCGCGGATTCCCCAACTCCTACGGCACGCTCGGGTACTCGTTGCGGCTGGACATCGAGCTGGAACGCGTCGCGCCCTACGTGCGGCTGCGCCACCTGCGGTTCACCTCCGCGGCCGAGTGCGTCGCCGAGCTCGTGCGGCTGTGCACCGAGCGCGACTGCGAGGGGCGCCGGGTCGACTTCCTCGACGGCACCGTGTTCGGTCCGGACGAGCTGTACCTGACCGTGGGCACCTACACCGAGGACGCGCCCTACACCAGCGACTACACCGGTCAGGACATCTACTACCTGTCGCTGCGGCAGCGCCACGTCGACTACCTGCGGACGTACGACTACGTCTGGCGCTGGGACACCGACTGGTTCTGGTGTTCGCGGGCTTTCGGCACGCAGAACCGGTGGATCCGTCCTCTGTGGCCGAAGAAGTACCGGCGCTCCGACGTGTACCGCAAGCTGGTCTCGCTCGACCGGCGCTACGCGCTGACCGACCGGATCTCCGTGCTGCGCGGACGCGGCGGCAACGAAGCGGTGATCCAGGACGTGGAGATCCCCGCCGAGCGGTTGGCCGAGTTCCTCGAGTTCTTCGACCGCGAGATCGGCATCAGCCCCGTGTGGCTGTGCCCGGTGGCGCTGCGTGATGCGCAGGGCTGGCCGCTGTACCCGATGGATCCGGACACGCTCTACGTCAACGTCGGGTTCTGGTCCATGGTGCCGCTGCGGCCCGGCGAAGCACCGGGCACGTACAACCGGCGCATCGAGACCGCGGTGCGCGAACTCGGCGGGCACAAATCGCTGTACTCCAACGCCTACTACACCGAGGACGAGTTCTGGCAGCTGTACAACGCCGAGTCCTACCGCGCGCTCAAGCAGGAGTACGACGCGGACGGGCGGCTGCCGGACCTGTACGACAAGTGCGTGCGCGAACGCTGAGCGAAGCGTCCTGCGCGGCGAGGCCTCCTGCGTGGACTTTCCACAAGGTGGGCGAAGAAAGAAAAAATCGAACGAGCAGGGGAGGAGTCGCGATCATGGGCTGGGCAGACATGGTGCGACGGGTGTTCGGCGAAGATCTCCCGGTCGAGGTCACGGCCTTCGACGGCAGCGGCACCGGGCGAACCGGAGCGGCAGCGAGGGTGGAAATCACGTCCCCGCTGGCACTGGCGCACCTCGCGGCTGCCCCCGGTGAACTCGGTCTGGCACGGGCCTACGTCAGCGGTGCCATCGACGTGCGCGGTGACATGTACACCGCGCTGTCCGGTTTCCCGACCCCGCAGCTGGGGGAGTTGCCGGCCGGGTTGCGCACCGAGCTGCTGACCAAACTGGCCGCGTACCGCGTGTGGTGGCCCGTGTCCGTGCCGGAGGTGGAGCACCGGCCACGCGGGTTGCTGCGCGGACTGCGCCACTCGAAGCGCCGGGACAGCACGTCCGTGTCGTACCACTACGACGTGTCCAACCGGTTCTACGAATGGGTGCTGGGGCCGTCGATGGCCTACACGTGCGCGGTGTTCCCCTCCGCGGATTCCACGTTGGACGAAGCCCAGCACGCCAAGCACGACTTGGTCGCGCGGAAGCTGGGGCTGCGTTCCGGGATGCGGTTGCTGGACGTCGGCTGCGGCTGGGGCGGCATGGTCGTGCACGCTGCTGAGAACTACGGCGTCCGCGCCCTCGGCGTGACGCTGTCGCGGCAGCAGGCGGAGTGGGCGCAGAAGGTGATCGCCGAGCGGGGGCTCACGGAGCTGGCCGAGGTGCGCCACCTGGACTACCGCGACGTGCCGGAGTCCGGTTTCGACGTGGTCAGCTCGATCGGCATGACCGAGCACATCGGACGCGACCAGCTCGCCGGGTACTTCCGCTCGATGGCGGCGAAATTGCGGCCCGGCGGTCGGCTGCTCAACCACTGCATCACCCGTCCGCAGGACGGCTACGGCATCCGTGCGGGCAAGTTCATCGGCAGCTACGTGTTCCCGGACGGCGAGCTGGAACCGGTGGGCACGCTGGCCTCCGAGATGAACGACAACGGGTTCGAGATCCGGCACGAGGAGAACCTGCGGGAGCACTACGCCAAGACGCTGGCGGGCTGGTGCGCGAACCTGGACCGGAACTACAGCGCCGCGGTCGCGGAGGTCGGACCGCAGCGGGCGCGCGTGTGGCGGTTGTACATGGCGGCCTGCCGCATCGGCTTCGAACGCAACGTGGTCCAGCTGCACCAGATCCTGGGAGTCAAGCTCGACGGAACCACCTCGGGCATGCCCCTGCGCCCGGACTGGTAACACCTCGTCCCGGCATCCCAGCACCCTTCCTGCCGGGGAAGCCGCGGCCGGGGGTGTGTACATTTCTCGAGAAACGTCGGCGACTTTTCTCGAGAAATGTTCCACCACGGGGCCGCGGACGGGACGCGGGCTCGGGCAGCACCTCGGCCGGGGCTCCTGGTCAGTGGGAATCCTGGCCAGTGGGGTTCGTGGTCGACCGGGGCCGTCGTCAGCGTGCGAGGTCCTCGCGCGTCTGCGGTGGGATGAGCTCGCCGACGGGTTCGCGCGCCCACCACGCTCCGCTGGATCGGCGTTGCTCGCGCGTGGTGAAGCGGTAGTGGAACATGCGCGCCCGCACCAGCACCGGCGGCTCGTCCGGGAAGGGGTTGTGCCGCAGCAGCCGGAGCACGTTCCGGTCGTTGCGCAGCAGCGCGTCGAGCAGTCGCGGCAGCCATCCGCGCCCGTATCCGGGGGCGATCGCGCAGAACCACATCAACCAGTCCAGGCGCAGGTGGTACGGCGCGATCTGCGGCGGTCGCCGCTGCGGATCCCCCGGTTTGCCGCGGAACTCGTACTCCCACCACCCCTGCTCGGGGTCGCTGGTGCCCTCCAGCACCACCTCGTAGCGGCTGCGGGTGATCGAACCGAAGGCACCGTAGGTGTTGCCCACGTGGAACTTGTTGAACGAACGGTTCATCACCTGCCGCCGTCCGAGCATGTTGCGGACCGGCCAGTAGCTGAGCACCACGATGAGCACGGTGACCGCCGCGACGAGCGCGGCGAACCACACCGGTGGCGCGGACACGTCCTGCGGCACGGGCACGAGCGCACCCAGCCACCGGTCGTCGAGCGCGGACACGGCGAGGGTGAGCGTCACCGCGTTCAGCCACGCGAAGTTGCCCGACAGCATCAACCACGCCTGCGTGACGATGACGCACAACGCGGCGATGCCGGCCACCGGCTGGGGAAGGAACAGCGCGAACGGCACGACGAGCTGGGTGGCGTGGTTGGCGAGCACCTCGACGCGGTGCAGCGGTTTCGGCGCCTGGTGGAACCAGCGGCTCAACGGTCCCGGCATCGGCTGCGTTTCGTGGTGGTAGTACAGCGCCGTCAGGTCCCGCCAGGCGGGATCGCCGCGGATCTTGATCAGTCCGGCACCGAACTCCACGCGGAACAGCAGCCAGCACAGCAGCCATATCGTCGGTGCCGGCGCGGCGACGTGCGCGGGACCCAGCAGCGCCACGAGAAGGCCCGTTTCCAGCAGCAGGGATTCCCAGCCGAACGAGTACCAGATCTGCCCGACGTTGACGATGGACAGGTACAGCGCCCACAGCAGCAGCCACCACAGCAGATTCGCCCACACGGGCAGGATTTCGGTGAGTCCCAGCAGGGCGAGCGCGCTGAGGGCGATGCCGGCCCACGCCACGGCGGCGAACCCGCGGTCCGAGTAGTGCCAGTGGAAAATGCTGGGGCTGCCGCGGAAACCCGTGGCGGCGAGGTAGCGGGGGATCGGGGTGAGCCCGTTCTGCCCGAGCAGGCCGCGGAACTGGTTCAGCGCGCAGGTGAACGCGAGCAGGTACAGCAGCGCCACCAGCCGCTGCACCACGAAGCGCGCCGCCCAGTAGTTCTCGGCGGTGAACCACTCCCACGTCATGTCCGCACCTCGGTGCGCTCGACGGAACCGTCCGGGCTACCGCGGCGGACGGTCCGGCGCAGCGGCCGGAGCACCGCCGACATACGTCCTCCTTCCGCATGTGCGGGGCGGGACCGGTGCCGTGTCACAGCGTGAGCGGCTGCGTGCGCCCAGTCTGCGTGCGCCCAGTCTAGGACGAGCGGACCGCGCGGGCGCACCAGTCGCCTCGACCGTGCCGGTCCCCGGGGTGGTCCGTGTCGCAGTCGGTCATGCCGCAGGGGCGCCGGTTGGCCGCGGCGGGCCGGCAGCTGCGGATAGACTGGTCACCCGACGGTGCGGCGTGCAGGCCCCGCGGTGGCGCCGCCGGTGATCGACGAGGAGGAGAGCGTGCTCGACGACCTGGTCGGGTTGTTGGCATGCCCGCACTGCGGGGGCGGGCTCGTCGCCGAGCCGGGGAGGTTGTGCTGCGCTGCCGGACACGGATTCGACATCGCACGCCAGGGCTACGTCAACCTCGCCACGGGTTCGTCGAGCCTCGGGGATGCGGCGGAGATGGTGGCGGCGCGGGCCGCGTTCCTCGCCGCCGGTCATTACGAACCCATCGCCGAGTTGCTCGCGGCGCAGGTGGCGGCGCACGCCCCTTCCGGTCCGGTGGCGGACGTGGGTGCGGGCACGGGCTACTACCTGGCGCGTGTGCTCGACCGCCGCCCGGGCGAGGCGGGGCTCGCGTTGGACGCGTCGAAGTACGCCTGCCGCCGCGCGGCGAAGGTCCGTTCCGGTGTGGCAGCGGTGGTGGCCGACACGTGGCGGCACATCCCCGTCCGCGACGGTGCGGTCGCGGCGGCGTTGAACGTGTTCGCCCCGCGCAATGCGGCCGAGATCCACCGCGTCCTGCGGCCGGTGGGGCGCCTGTTCGTGGTGACGCCGCGGAGCGGGCACTTGGCGGAACTGGTACGTGGGCTGGGGCTGCTGACGGTGGAGGAGGGCAAGCAGGACCGGCTGGACCGCCGGCTCGGCGCGTACTTCACGCAGGTCGACCAGCGCGCCTGCACGTTCCGGATGCGGCTGGATGCCGACGAGGTGCGCGCGCTCGTGGGGATGGGGCCGAGCGCGTGGCACGCGGGTGCGCAGAGCTCGGCCGAGCGCGTGGCGGCGCGCGGGCGGTTCACGGAGGTGTCGGCGGCGGTGACGCTGGGCGTGTACCGCCCACGTGCCGAACCGCAGGCCGCCCGCACCGGACAGTAGGCCCGGCGCGGGTGGTGGCGAAGGGACGTTTCTCGAGAAAAGTCGGGTACTTTTCTCGAGAAATGTCCTCACCCCTCGGTCGGGTGGGCCGAACGGGTGTGGTGTCCGGCGAAGCGGGCCGCGTGTGCTCAGCGCACGGTTTGCGGTACGCCCCACGGGTTGTCGCTGCGCACGGGGGTGGGCAGCAGGGCTTCCGGGGTGTTCTGGTAGGTCACCGGCCGCAGGAAGCGTTCGATGGCCGCCGTGCCGACCGAGGTGAACCGGGAGTCGGTGGTGGCCGGGTACGGACCGCCGTGCTGCATCCCGTCGCTGACGGCGACGCCGGTGGGCCAGCCGTTGACGAGCACACGTCCGGCTCGCCCGCGCAGTCGGCGCACCAGTTCGCGGCTGAACGCCGCGTCCGCGTCGCCGTCGCCGCTCGTTTCGGTGTGCACGGTTGCCGTGAGGTTGCCGTGCAGCTCCTCGGCGGCGAGCAGCGCGTCCTGCTCGGACCGGTAGGTGGCCACGATGGACAGTGGGCCGAACGCCTCGTCGAGGAGCGTTTCCCGGTTGTTCAGCAGCGTGCGCACGTCGGTGGTCACGAGCGTGGGCGTCGGCTGCTCGTCGGCGGTGCCCGCGGTGAGCACGCGCACGCCTGGCACCTGGGTGATCTCGGAGCGCCGTCCGCAGTAGCCCTCGTGCAGCCGGTCGTTGAGCAGCGCGTGCCCGGGCACCGCGGCGGATGCCGCGGCCAGGGTGTCCTCGAGCCCGTGGTCCTCCGGCAGGAACAGCAGGCCCGGTTTGGTGCACAGCTGCCCGGCGTTGCCGGAGAACGAGGTGACGAAGCCCTTGGCCAGTTCCTCGCCGCGGGCGCGCACGGCCTCATCGGTGGCGAAGGCCGGGTTGATGCTGCCGAGCTCGCCGAAGAACGGGATCGGCGTGGGCCGAGCGTTGGCGATGTCGAACAGGGCGCGTCCGGCGGGCACGGATCCGGTGAACGCCGCGGCGGCGATCCGCGGGTCGCGCAGCGCCGTGGTCCCGGTTTCGAAGCCGAGCACGACGGCGAACGTCCCGTCACAAGCGCCGGCGCCGCGCAGTGCTTCGGTGACGATCTCACCGGTGCGCACGGACAGGCGCGGGTGCCCCGGGTGGGCTTTGAGTACGACCGGGCAGCCGGCGGCCAGGGCGGAGGCGGTGTCCCCGCCGGCCACGGAGAACGCGAACGGGAAGTTGCTCGCCGCGAAGACGAGCGTCGGTCCCAGTGGCTGGTTTACGCGGCGCAGGTCGGGTTTCGGTCCGAGCGGGAAGTCGCCGTCGGCGCGGTCGATCGTCGCGCCGAGGTAGGTGCCTTCGTCGAGCACCCGAGCGAACATCCGCAGCTGGTAGGTGGTGCGTTTCAGCTCGCCGGTCAGCCGCCCTTCGGAGAGGTGGGATTCCTCCTGGGCGAGCGGTACGAGTTCGGCGGAGGCGGCGTCCAGCGCGTCGGCGACCGCGGTCAGCTGCCGCGCGCGGTCGGCCGGGGGCTGGGTGCCGAAGGCCTCGGCGGCTTCGGTGGCGCGCGTCAGGATCGCGTCGAGTTCTTCCGGTGTCGTGTTGACGAGGGGATCGGTGGCGGTCAACGGTGCCTTCCTCCGGTGCGACGGCGTTCACCGCCACGGTAGTACACGGCGCGCAGCCGTGTGCGGGATGTCGAACCAGGTTCGGCATTTTGTTGGCTGCTCGTGAAGCTGGAGCCACACCAGGTGGGTGACCGACCGCGCTTCGTGTCGCTAGGATTCGAGTCGATCAAGGAGTCACTCTGTGGGATTACGGCGTGCAGCGCGGGCTTCGGGGCGGCGCCGGATCCCGGGAACGGGAGGACGCTGAGCATGCAGCGAAACGACTGGTTGCCGCCCGACATCGATCTGGAGAAACCCAGCGCGGCGCGGTGCTACGACTTCTACCTGGGCGGGGCGCACAACTTCGAGGTCGACCGCGAGCTCGGCCGCGAGGTGATGGAGGTCGTGCCCAACATCCGGGAGATCGCGCAGAACAACCGGGCGTTCATGCGGCGAGCGGTGCGGTACTGCCTGGACCGGGGCGTCCGGCAGTTCCTCGACCTCGGGTCCGGCATCCCGACGGCGGGCAACGTGCACGAGATCGTGCACGCGGTCGACCCCGAGGCCCGCGTGGTCTACGTGGACAACGAACCCGTCGCCGTCGCGCACAGCGAAACGATGCTCGCCGAGGAGCCCAACGCGACGGTGATCCAAGCGGACATGCTCGACGCCGACAAGGTCGTCGGCGCCCCCGAAACGCAGCGGTTGCTGGACTTCTCGCGGCCGGTGGCCGTGATGATGATCGCGGTCGTGCACTTCGTCGACGAGGACGCGCAACCAGGTGAGATCATCCGCCGCTACCACGAGCGGGTGGCACCGGGCAGTTATCTCGGCTTCTCGCACGTCACCGGCGACGACTACCCGGAAGGCACCCGCGGGCTGGTCGAGCTCTACGAGAACAGCTCCAACCCGGGGACCCTGCGCAGCCGCTCCCGCGTCGAGCAGCTGCTGTCGGACTTCTCCCTCGTCGACCCCGGCGTGGTCTACGCCCCCGAGTGGCGGCCCGACGCGCCCGGGGACGTCGGAGACCACCCGGAGCGCTCGATCGTCTACGGAGCCGTCGGGTACAAGGACTGACCCAGCACCGCAGCCGGCAGGCCGCCAGAACCAGGCCGCCATAACCAGGACGGAGAACGCTGATGACGCAGGACGCGAACCGACTGCCCGCGGACGTCGATCTGGACCGACCCAGTCCGGCGCGGTGCTACGACTACTACCTGGGCGGGGCGCACAACTTCGAGGTCGACCGGCAACTCGCGCAACAGGTCGTGGCCGCCGTTCCCCAGGTGCAGGACATCGCGCGGAACAACCGGGCGTTCCTGCGGCGAGCGGTGCGGTACTGCCTGGACCGGGGCGTCCGGCAGTTCCTCGACCTCGGGTCCGGCATCCCGACGGCGGGCAACGTGCACGAGATCGTGCACGCGGTCGACCCCGAGGCCCGCGTGGTCTACGTGGACAACGAACCCGTCGCCGCCGCGCACGGCCGGTCCCTGCTCGCGGAGGTGGACACCGCCACGGCGATCCAGGCGGACCTGCTCGACCCGGCGAGCGTGCTCGAGCACCCCGAGACGCAGCAGCTGCTGGACTTCTCGCAGCCGGTGGCGGTGATGCTGGTGGCCGTGCTGCACTTCGTGCCCGACCAGCAGCGGCCGGACGAGGTCATCCGCAGCTACCACGACCGGCTCGCCGCCGGCAGCTACCTGGCGCTGTCACACGGCACCGCCGACGGCAACCCCGCAGCGGTGGAGGCGGTTTCGAACCTCTACGCTGCCGGTGACACGCCGCTGGTCACCCGAAGCCGCGAGGAAGTCGCCGAACTCGTGCGAGACTTCGAGCTCGTCGAACCCGGAATCAGCTGGGTGACGGAGTGGCGCGCGGAAAGCCCCGAGGACCGCGCGGCGGATCCGGCGGAAACGCTCATCCACACGGCGGTGGGACGCAAGGTGGTGCGGTGACCGACGAAGGCGCGGACGCGAGTGCGAAGTCCCCGGAACGTGACGCGCTCGCGCGGGAGTGGGCCTCGCGGATCCTGGCGACCAGCTACGTGCCGCTGTCCCGCCAGGAGATCGCGGCGCTGCTGCGCGGACACGTGGACACGCTGCTCGACGTGGCCGGCCTGGCGCGGCCGGCGCGCGCGGCTGTCGAGGTGGGCCGGCACCTCGTGCAGCTGCACTTCACCCGCTCGGTGGCGTTGGAGCGCAGTCTCGAGCTGCTCGGTGACCGCCTGCCCGCGTGCCGCTCCGATGCCGACCCGCGGCAGCTGAACGCGGCGCTGGCCTCGTTCGCCGCCGGTTTCGCCGGGCAACTGCGCGAGACCACCCTGCAGCAGCAGGAGAACGTCAAACAGGCGGTGATGAACGCCCGCGACCGAGCGGAGGAGGCGCTGCGCGCCAGCGAAACCCGCTCGCGCACGGTGTTCGAAGCCTCCGCCGTGGGCATCGCGATCGCCGGTCTCGACGGGTTCGTCGAGGAGACGAACCCCGCGATGCACCGCATCTTCCAGGCCTTCCCCGAGGAGCTGCTCGGCACGCACGTGGTGCGGCTCGCCGACGGCGAGTGGGAGCAGGAACTGCGCGAGGGCCAGCAGGTCGTCACCGCGGGCGAGCAGGACTTCCACCAGATCGACCTGCGCTTCACCGGCAGCGACGGCGAGGAGGTCTGGACGCAGCTGTCGGCGACGTTGGTGCGCGACCAGCGGGGCGAGCCGGAGTACCAGGTGCTGCTGTACGAGGACATCACGCACCGGCACATGCTGCAGGAGCACTTCCGGCGGCAGGCCACGCGGGATCCGCTGACCGGGCTGGCCAACCGGACGCTGCTGACCAGCCGCATGGAGTCGGCGCTGCTGCCGGCCCCGCCGGGGCGCCGGGTCGGCATCTGCTACTTCGACCTGGACGGGTTCAAGGCCGTCAACGACAGCCTGGGTCACCCTGTCGGGGACGAACTGCTGCGCCAGGTCGCCCACCGGCTGCAGGCGCTGACCGAGCCGGAGGGGACGCTGGCCGCGCGCATGGGTGGTGACGAGTTCGTCGTGCTGGTGCCGGACGCGAAAGGTGCCGAACCGCTCGTGCGGCGGGTCGAGGAGATGCTCGCCGAGATCACCCGGCCGGTGCGGATCGGCCAGCACGAGCTCACCGCGGAGGCCAGCGTCGGGGTCGTGGAGCGGCCCGTCGCGGACACCGATGCCGAAGAGCTGCTGCGCGATGCCGACATCACGCTCTACCGGGCCAAGGTCGACGGCCGCGCCCAGTGGGTGCTGTTCGACGCGGAGCACAACGCCGCGGCCCGCGACCGGTTCCGGCTCTCGGCCGACCTGCCCAGCGCCCTCGACGGCGAACAGCTCTACGTCGAGTACCTGCCGGTGCGGGCGCTCGGCAGCGAGCGGGTGGTCGCCGTCGACACGCAGGTGTGGTGGGACCACGAGGAGTTCGGCGAGCTGCACGCCGAGCGGTTCTTCGGCTTGGCCGAGGAGACCGGCATGATCACCCGGCTGGGCAACTGGATGCTGGAGCGGGTGTGCGAGCACGTGGCCACCTGGACCGAGCAGCTCGCCGAGCAGTGCCCGGTCGCGCTGGTGCGCCTGTCCGAACGGCACTGCCGCGACGCCGAGGTCATCGGCGACGTGCAGCGTATCCTGACCAGTAGCGGGGTGCGGCCGGACCGCTTGGCGCTAGGCCTGCCCGAGTCGGCGCTGTTCGACGCCGACGGCGATCCCGTGGACGTGGTGGAAATCTTCGCCGACATGGGCGTGCGGGTGGTGGTGCACCGCTTCGGCGAGGACCCGACGCGGCTGCGCGGGATGCGGCAGCTGCCCGTGCACGCCGTGGAGATCGGTGGCAGCTACCTGGACAGCTTCGCCGAGGAGGCGGGGCCCGAGGTCTTCGACGAGCACCACCTGCGCACGCTCACCACCGCCGCGGGCCTGCTGGAGCTGCCGGTGTTCGCCACCGGGGTGCGCACCGCGGTGCAGGCCGAACGGCTGCGCGCCCGCGGGGTCGCGCTCGCGCAGGGTGAGCACACCGGCGGTTTGCACTCCGCGCTGGAGGTCAGCGCCGCGCTGCGGGGCTGATCGCCGCCGTCCACCCGTTCGAGGCAGCGGTGCGCAGCGCGGTGTCGAGCGGACCGCGGTGCGCGGCGCGCGGGCGGGTGGTCTCGGCGACGCGACCGAAACCGGTGCGGAAACGGCGTGCCTGGCCTCGATAGCATCGACAGTGTCCAACGCAACCGTCGTGCCGGCCGTGGAGCCGGCAGCAGCCGAGGAGTGACCCGTGTCCGTACTGCCTGCCCAAGCCCAGAACGCCGCCCGGGTGAAGGTTCCGGCGGGCACTACCGCGGGCGAGGCGGTCGCCGAGGCCGGGCTGCCGGCCAAGGGGCCGGAAGCGATCGTCGTCGTCCGGGACGAGGAGCAGAACCTGCGCGACCTCGCCTGGGCTCCCGAGGTCGACGCGGAGGTCGAACCCGTCCCGGCCAGCACCGAGGCCGGCCGGTCGGTCATCAGGCACTCGGCCGCGCACGTGCTCGCCCAAGCGGTGCAGGAGCGGTTCCCGGAGGCCAAGCTGGGCGTGGGGCCGCCGGTGACCGACGGCTTCTACTACGACTTCGACGTGGCCCGCCCGTTCACCCCGGAGGACCTGCAGGCGCTGGAGAAGCGCATGAAGCAGATCATCAAGTCCGGGCAGAAGTTCAGCCGGCGGCGCCTGGAATCCGTGGAAGCGGCCGAGGAGGAGCTCGCCGCCGAGCCGTACAAGCTCGAGCTGATCGGGGCCAAGGCGGCCAGCGGTCTCGACACCAGCGAAATCATGGAGGTCGGTCAGGGCGATTCCGCGGAGCTGACCGTCTACGACAACATCGACCGGCACGGCGAGACCGTCTGGGGCGACCTCTGCCGCGGTCCGCACGTGCCGCACACCCGGTTCCTGCCAGCGGTGAAGCTCATGCGCGTGGCGGCCGCCTACTGGATGGGCGATCAGAACAACCAGCAGCTGCAGCGGATCTACGGCACCGCCTGGGAGTCGAAGGAACGGCTGGACGAGTACCTGGAGTGGCTGGCAGAGGCGGAGCGGCGCGACCACCGCCGGCTCGGCCAGGAGCTGGACCTGTTCTCCTTTCCCGACGAGATCGGCTCCGGCCTGCCCGTGTTCCACCCGAAGGGCGGCACGGTGCGGCGCATCATGGAGGAATACTCGCGGCGCAGGCACGAGCAGGCCGGCTACGAGTTCGTGAACTCGCCGCACATCACCAAGAGCGCGCTGTTCGAGACCTCCGGGCACCTCAGCTGGTACGCCGACGGCATGTTCCCGGCCATGCACTTGGACGAGGAGCGCACGTCCGACGGCGAGGTGCGCAAGCCCGGCCAGGACTACTACCTGAAGCCGATGAACTGCCCGTTCCACAACCTGATCTACCGCTCCCGCGGCCGGTCCTACCGGGAGCTGCCGCTGCGGCTGTTCGAGTTCGGCTCGGTGTACCGCTACGAGCGCTCCGGCGTGATGCACGGCCTCACCCGGGTGCGCGGGATGACCCAGGACGACGCGCACATCTACTGCATGCCGGAGCAGTTGCAGGGCGAGCTGAAGTCGCTGCTGTCGTTCGTGCTCGGCCTGCTGCGCGACTACGGCCTGGAGGACTTCTACCTCGAACTGTCCACGCGCAACGAGGAGAAGTACTCCGGCAGCGACGAGCAGTGGGAGCGGGCCACCGAGGCGCTGCGGCACGCCGCCGAGGACTCCGGGCTGGAACTCGTGCCCGACCCGGGCGGTGCCGCGTTCTACGGGCCGAAGGTCTCCGTGCAGGCCAAGGACGCGCTGGGCCGCAGCTGGCAGATGTCGACCATCCAGGTCGACTACGACCTGCCGCAGAAGTTCGACCTGGAGTACACCGCGCCGGACGGCAGCAAGCAGCGTCCGATCAAGATCCACCGGGCGCTGTTCGGGTCGATCGAGCGGTTCTTCGGCGTGCTCACCGAGCACTACGCCGGGGCGTTCCCCGCGTGGCTGGCGCCTGTGCAGGTCGTCGGCATCCCGGTGGCCGACGAGCACATCGAGCACCTGCAGCGGGTGGCCGAGGGGTTGCGCGCCAAGGGACTGCGCGTCGAGGTCGACGCCGGTGACGACCGGATGCAGAAGAAGATCCGGACGCACACCACGCAGAAGGTGCCGTTCATGCTCATCGCCGGCAACGACGACGTCGAGGGCGACTCGGTGTCGTTCCGGTTCCGCGACGGCAGCCAGCTCAACGGCGTCGGGGTGGAAAGCGCGGTGGCGGGCATCGTCGACTGGGTTCAGCGCCAGGTCAACGACTCGCCGAGCGCGGAGAACTTCCAAGCGGAGGTGGAGTGAGCGAGCCGCACGGCAAGCCAGAGGGCGTCGAACTCACCGAGCAGGACGGTGTCGGTGTGTCGGACGCTCTGCAGCGACTGTGGACGCCGCACCGGATGGCCTACATCCAGGGCGAGAACAGGCCGGAAGGTGAGACCAGCGACGGCTGCCCGTTCTGCCGGCTGCTGGAGTCGTTCGAACCGGACCGGGACACGTTGATCGTGGCCCGCGGTGAGCTCGTGTTCGCGGTGCTCAACCTGTACCCGTACAACCCCGGGCACCTCATGGTGCTGCCCTACCGCCACGTCGCCGACTACACCGAGCTCACCGCGGCGGAGACGGTGGCGGTGGCGGAGTTCACCCAGCGCGCGATGCGGGTCATCCGCGGCGTGTCCGGGCCGCACGGGTTCAACATCGGGCTGAACCAGGGGCCGGTGGCGGGCGCGGGCATCGCGGCGCACCTGCACCAGCACGTCGTACCGCGCTGGGGCGGTGATTCGAACTTCATGCCGGTCATCGGGCACACGAAGGTGCTGCCGCAGCTGCTGGGAGAGACCCAGGAGCTGCTCGCCCGGGCCTGGCAGCAGGCGTAGGGCGCGGTGGCTCCCCCGTCAGCTGCGAAAGCCGGCGCCGGGAACGATTCCCGACGCCGACTTCCGTCGCGCGTTGGCGTGTCGCCGCGGTCGTGCGGTCGCTCGCGGCGCGGTCTCAGTTGCGCTGCTGGGCCTCGATCTCGAGGGTGATGGTGGCCTTCTCGCTGATCATGGCACCGCCTTCGGGGCCGACGCCGAAGTCGCGGCGGTTGATCGTGGTGCTCGCCGACAGGCCGAGCATGCCCTCGTTGAAACCGCCGGGCTCGACCGTGAGGGTGACCGGCTTGGTCACGCCGTGCAGGGTGAGCTCGCCGTCGACGTAGAAGTCCTCGCCGTCCTGGCGCACCCCGGTCGAGGTGAACGTCATGGTCGGGTAGTTGGCGGTGTCGAGGAAGTCGGCGTTGCGGACGTGGTTGTCGCGGTCGGCGTTGCCGGTGTTGATCGAGTCGGTGTCGATCGTGGCGGTCACCGTGGACTCGAGCGGGTTGTCCGCAGTGGTGATCTCCCCGCGGAAGCTGTCGAACCGGCCGCGGGACTTGCCGACCCCCATGTGCCGGACGGTGAACTCGACGACCGAGTGCACCGCGTCGATGTCCCAGGTGCCGGTGGTGTAGCCGGGGATCGTGGACGTGGCCGTCATGCAGCAGTCTCCTCGTGCATTGAAGTGGACATGTCATCTACTTCCAACTCCTGGGATGCCGGGCGCATTCCTCGCGCATCGAGGTGTGTCTGAGATCATGTTCCACGCGCTTCGCGGGGGCGCAACGGTGGCGGAGGACTCGCCGCGCCCCGGTGCTGATCGCCGGAGGACGGCACGGGAGCTAGTCTGCGGGAGGCACAGGCATTCGAGGGCAGCGGACGATCCCAGGGCACGGTGCGGACTTCGGGCGATGTTGAACCTATTCGCGAGGGCTTCCCTGGCGCGGCTGACCGATCCCGTCGGCATGGTGCTGGTGCGGGCGGGGATCACCCCGAACGCGGTGACGCTCACCGGTGCTGTCGCCGCCTCGGTGGCGGCGCTGGGACTCCTGCCGCGCGGCCACCTCGTGGCGGGCACGCTCGTCGTCGCCGTCTTCCTGCTGTTCGACCTCCTCGACGGGGCCATGGCCCGCGCCGGAGGCGTCGCCTCGGCCTTCGGTGCGGTGCTGGACGCCACCTGCGACCGCATCGTCGACGGGGTGCTGTTCGGCTCGCTGGTGTGGTGGGCCCTCGTCCACGACGGCAGTCCCGGCCGAGGTGCGGGCCTGCTGGTCTGCCTCGTGCTCGCCCAGGTCATCTCCTACGTCAAAGCCCGCGCCGAAGCCGCCGGGTTCGCCGCCGACGGCGGGCCGGCCGAACGCGCCGAGCGGTTCCTGGTGATCCTCGTCGGTACCGGCCTGCACGGCTTCGGCGTGCCGGTCGTGCTCGACGTCGCCATCTGGGGGCTCGTCGTGCTTTCCGCCTGGACCGTCCTCCAGCGGTTGCACACCGTGGCCACGTCCGCGGGCGGGTGATCCCGGGGTGCTGTTCGGCGCTGGCTCCGGCGGGCTGCGTCCCGGCACCGAGCCGCCGTGCGCGCCACCGGGGACCCGCCTGCGGTTCAATCCTGCCGGGTCAGGCTCTCCGGCATCGGCTCGTAACCGTCGAACCGCCGGGTGAACCGCGCAGCACCGGAGCTGAGCGACCGCACGTTCACCGCGTAGCGCACGAGCTCGCTGGCGGGCACGTGCGCCCGCACGACCGTCCAGCCGGGCTCCTCCGGTTCGGTACCCACCACCCGGCCGCGGCGGCTGGAGAGGTCCCCGAGGATCGCACCGAGGTGCTCGTCCGGCAGGTGGACCTCGACCTCGTCGACGGGTTCCAGGGTGACCAGCCCGGCCTTCTCGGCGGCGGCCTTGACCGCCAGCGCCCCGGCCGCCTGGAACGCCGCGTCGGAGGAGTCGACGCTGTGGGACTTGCCGTCCACGAGAGTGACCCGCACGTCCACGATCGGGCACCACCGCTCGGCCAGCCCCTTGGCGAGCTGGGCGCGCACCCCCTTCTCAACGCCGGGGATGTACTGGCGCGGCACGACGCCACCGACGATGCGTTCGTCGAACTCCACGCCGGACCCGCGCTCCAGCGGTTCGATCTGCACGTCGCACACCGCGTACTGGCCGTGCCCGCCGGACTGCTTGACGTGCCGGCCGTGGCCGCTGGCCGCGGCGGCGAAGGTCTGCCGCAGCGGCACGCGGACCGGTTCGGTCTCCACCGTCGCCCCGCCGTCGCGGAGCCGCTGCAGCACCACGTCGGCGTGCGCCTCGCCCATGCACCACAGCACGAGCTGGTGCGTTTCGGTGTCCCGCTCCAACCGGAGCGTCGGGTCGGCGGCGACGAGGCGGTTGAGGTTGCGCGCCAGCGCGTCCTCGTCGCCGCGGCCGCGACCGGTCACCGCGATCGGCAGCAGCGGCTCCGGCATGGCCCACGGCCGCACCAGCAGCGGATCCGACGGTGCGGAGAGGGTGTCGCCGGTTTCGGCGGAGCTGAGCTTCGTCAGCGCGCACACGTCCCCTGCCACGCAGCGGCCGACGGGGCGCAGCCGCGAGCCCAGCGGGGAGTACACGTGCGAGACGCGCTCCTCGGCGGTGTGCTCCTCGTGGCCCTGCGCGTCCACGCCCTGACCGGCGATGGTGATCTCGGTGTCCGGCTGCAGCGAGCCGGAGAACACGCGCAGCAGCGAGACCCGTCCGACGTAGGCGTCCGCGGAGGTGTGCACCACTTCGGCGGCCAGCGGACCGGACGGGTCCGTGGTCAACGTGCGGGCGGCGTCGGTGCGCAGCTCGACCGCGTCCGGGATCGGCCGCTCCGGCGGGGAGGGGAAGCCGCGGGCGATGCCGTCGAGGATCTCCGCCAGCCCGAGGCCGGTGGCCGAACAGGCGGGCAGCACGGGGAACAGGCCTCCGCGGGTGACCGCGCGTTCCAGATCGGTGATGAGCGTGTCCTCGTCGACCTCCTCCCCGGCGAGGTAGTGCTCCATGAGCGATTCGTCCTCGCTTTCGGAGATGATCGCCTCGATGAGCTGCCCGCGGTAGAGCTCGGCGCGTTCCGGCGCGGTGTCCGGCAGGCTCTCGACCTGGCCGGAGACGGTTTCGGTGATGAGTCCGCGGATGCCGGTGTGCTGGCCCCCGAGGTCCCGCTGCGGCAGGTACAGCGGTAACACCCCGTCCCCGAACACCCCCTGGCACGCTTCCAGGGCCGCGTCGAAGTCGGCCTGCGCCTGGTCCAGTCGCGAGATGATCACGGCGCGCGGCATGCCGACCTCGGCGCACTCGTGCCACATCGCGCGGCTGGCGGCGTTGACCCCTTCGGCTCCGGCGAGCACGAACAGGGCCGCGTCGGCCGCGCGCAGTCCGGCGCGCATCTCGCCGATGAAGTCGGCGTAGCCGGGGGTGTCGATGAAGTTGATCTTCAGCTCGCCGTACTGCACCGGCGCCACGGCCATGCCCACCGAGCGCTGCTGCTGGCTCGCGGCGGGCTCGTAGTCGCAGACCGTGCTGCCCTCGACGACCGAACCGGGGCGCGCGATCGTCGCGTTCGCCGCCAGCAGCGCCTCGGCCAGCGTCGTCTTGCCGGCACCGGAAGGGCCGACGAGGGCGACGTTGCGGATGCTCGCCGGTTCGGCGGGCGCTGGCGCGCCCGCTGCATCACCTGTTCTGCCGTTGGAGTGTTTGCTGCTCATCGCTGCTCCGCTCGCGGTGTGCCGATGTGCCTCCTCGTGTCACCGATCACACCCGGTGTTCATGGCTTGCGCAACAGCGGAGCGGTGTGAATCTGCCGCGCAGGCCGAGTGCTCGCAGTGGACTGCTGAAACAGGGCGGAATTGGCCCGTGAACCAGTCCGGCGCACCGCCTAGCGTGACGGGTGTCCAGGCAGTCACGAGCGGAAGGGGAGCACCGGTGACTACTCCCGCGAACGGGCACGCGCGCACCACCGGCACCGAGGGCGTCAAGCGCGGCATGGCCGACGTGCTCAAGGGCGGTGTGATCATGGACGTGGTCACGCCTGAGCAGGCGCGCATCGCCGAGCAGGCCGGTGCCGCCGCGGTGATGGCGTTGGAACGCGTGCCCGCCGACATCCGCGCCGACGGCGGTGTGGCACGGATGTCGGACCCGGACATGATCCGGGGCATCGTGGAGGCCGTGTCCATCCCGGTCATGGCCAAGGCCCGCATCGGCCACTTCGTCGAAGCGCAGGTGCTGCAGTCCCTCGGGGTCGACTACGTCGACGAGTCCGAGGTGCTCACCCCGGCCGACGAGGACAACCACATCGACAAGTGGGCGTTCACCGTGCCGTTCGTCTGCGGCGCCACCGACCTCGGCGAGGCGCTGCGGCGGATCTCCGAGGGCGCGGCGATGATCCGTTCCAAGGGCGAGGCCGGCACCGGCGACGTCGTCGAGGCCACCCGGCACATGCGGCAGATCCGCGCGGACGTCCGGCGGCTTTCGGTGCTGTCCGACGACGAGCTCTACGTCGCCGCCAAGGAGCTGCGCGCTCCGGTGGAGCTGGTGCGCGAGGTCGCGGCGAGCGGCCGGCTGCCGGTGGTGCTGTTCACCGCGGGCGGCCTCGCCACTCCGGCGGACGCGGCGATGATGCGCCAACTCGGCGCGGAAGGCGTCTTCGTCGGCTCCGGCATCTTCAAGTCGGGGGAGCCGGCGCGGCGCGCCGAGTCGATCGTCAAGGCCGCGACCTTCCACGACGACCCGGACGTGCTGGCCAAGGTCTCCAGCGGGCTCGGGGAGGCGATGGTCGGCCGCAACGCGGACGGCCTGGACGAGCAGCAACGCCTCGCCCAGCGGGGATGGTGAGCCCGCGGCGGTGAGCCCGGTGCGCGGGCCGGTGGGTTGCGGGCCCGGCCGGTGGCACCGAGCGCGGCGGCGTCGGACTCAGGTGTGCTCCATGATCAGCACTGCCGCGGTCTCCGGCGCCAGCGCCTCGTAGAGGTGCGGTACGTCGCCGGAGAAGGTCACGTAGTCGCCCGGATCGACGTCGACGGGCTGCTCCTGCGGGCCGACCCGGGCGCGACCTGCGGTGAGCAGCAGGTGCTCGACCGTTCCGGGGTTGTGCGCGGCGGCCAGTCGCGGTTCGCCGGGGGACAGTTCGAGCAGGTAGAGATCCCGCCGCGCCCCCGGCGGGCAGGAGGACAGCAGGGCCGCGGTGTAGGGCGCCTGTTCGGAGCGCACCACCGGAGCCTCGCCGGCGCGCAGCACGTGCAGGTGCGGTCGCGGCGGGTCGACGAGGCGGCTGAACGGGGTCTGCAGTGCCACGGCCAGCGCCCACAGGGTTTCCACGCTCGGGTTGCCGGTGCCGCTTTCCAGCTGCGACAGCGTCGACTTGGCGATGCCGGCCTGGCGGGCCAGCCCGGTCAGCGACATGCCGGCGCGGTCCCGCTCCCGGCGCAGCGCGGCGGCGATCGTGGCGAGCGGGGGGCTGTCGGCCTCGGACATCGGGACTCCGGTTCGAGAGACTGCGTTCGCTGGAACGTACATTCGGTCGTCTTTGACGAACACATCGCGTGCGTTCATTATAGTGGACGTGCGTACGTTACAGCGAACAGCAGCTGTGTGGCGGGACTCCACGGTCCGCAACGCCCTGTCCGTGGCGCTCGCCCTGGGCATCGTCGCCGCCTCGCTCGGCGCGATCGCCGTGACCAGCGGCGTGCCGCTCTGGCTCGTCACCGTCATGGGCGTGCTGGTCTTCGCCGGCGGCTCGGAGTTCCTCGTCGTCGGCATGATGACCGGCGGTGCCTCCGCGGTCACCGCCGTGGCCGGCGGGCTCATGCTCAACGCGCGGCACCTGCCGTTCGGCTTCGCCGTCGGCGGGCTGCTGCGCGAGTACGGCTGGGGCAAACGCCTGCTCGCCACCCACCTCATGGTCGACGAGAGCGTGGCCGCAGCGCTGGCCCAGCAGGACCCGCGCGAGCGCACCCGCGCCTACTGGATCACCGGGATACTGCTGTACAGCGCCTGGGGACCCGGGGTGCTGCTCGGCGGGCTGCTGGGTCGGGCCATCGGCGATCCCGACGTGCTGGGGCTCGACGCGGCCCTGCCCGCGGCGCTGTTCGCGCTCATCGCCCCGGCCCTGCGCGAACACCGCGTGCTCCGCGCCGCCGCTCTCGGCGCCGTGCTGGCCGTGGTGACCACGCCCGTCCTGCCGGAAGGGCTGCCCGTGCTGGTGGCGCTGCTCGGCGTGGCCGCCGCGCTGCCGCTGCCCGCGCAGGGCGGGGACCCGCCCGCCGGCGGTGGTTGCGCCGAGGCCTCCGGGGAGGTGCGCTCATGACGTTGCCCGTGGTGTTGGCGCTGGCCTGCGGGACCTACCTGCTGCGGCTGGCCGGACCGCTGCTGCGCGAGCGGATGCGCCTGTCCCAGCGCTGGGAGCGCGGCATGTCGATCGGCGCGATCACGCTGCTCGGCGCCTTCGTGGTCACCAGCGCCGCGTTCGACGCCGGCGAGTTCGCCGGCGTCGAACGCGTGGCCGGAGTCGTCGTGGGCGGGGTGCTGGCCTGGCGCCGCGCACCGTTCGCCCTGGTCGTGCTCGCCGCCGCGGCCACCACCGCGCTGCTGCGGTTGGCCCTGCCGCGCTGACCGGCTGCCGCCCTGACCGCTTGCTGCCTTGACCGGCTGCTGCCTTGACCGGCTGCTGCCCCGATCGTCTGCCGCGCTGACCGCCTGTTTTCCGGTGCCGAGAACGGCGGGGAGAATGCGGTTCCATGACGACGCGACCGAGGATCGGCGTGCTCGCCCACGGATCCTGCGCGGGCAGGATCCTGCTCGCCGAACGCGTGCTCGACGACGACCAGCGGGAAGACGTGCGGCCCCTGCAGGCGTTGGACATCGTGGTACGCCGCAACGCGTTCGGCCGCCAGGTGGACTCGTTCGAGATCGACCTCGACGTCGCGGGAATCCCCGGTCCGCCCGTGCGCGGCGTGTTCATCCGGGCCCCGCAGGTGGTCAAGGCGGGAACCGGAGTCGACGTCCTGGCGACCGTGCCATCCCCGGACAGCGTCGACGGTGCTGACGGCGACGATAGGATCGTGCCGTTGCGCAGGGGCCCGTGCTCGCGACCGCTTTCCACCCGGAGCTGGTCAGCGGTGACGAACGCGTGCACCGGTATTTCGTGCAGACCGTACGCGCATCCTAGAAGCGCCGGGGAGGCGTTGCCCCGACCGGCGCGGAGGCGACGTCCGAGGAAGACGGAGGAGAGATGAGCGGCCACTCCAAGTGGGCCACCACCAAGCACAAGAAGGCCGCAGTCGATGCCAAACGCGGCAAGCTCTTCGCGAAGCTCGTCAAGAACATCGAAGTCGCCGCGCGGACCGGCGGTGGTGACCCGGAAGCCAACCCCACCCTGTACGACGCGCTCCAGAAGGCGCGGAAGAACTCCGTGCCGCTGGACAACATCGAGCGCGCGCGCAAGCGCGGATCCGGCGAAGAGAGCGGCGGTGTCGACTACGAGAGCGTGATGTTCGAGGGCTACGCGCCCAACGGTGTGGCGATCCTCATCGAGTGCCTCACCGACAACCGCAACCGCGCCGTCGGCGACGTGCGCACGGTCATGAGCCGCGGCGGCGGTTCGATGGCCGATGCGGGCTCGGTCGCCTACCTGTTCAGCCGGCGCGGTGTCATCATCCTGCCGAAGAACGGGCTGACCGAGGACGACGTGCTCGACGCGGTGCTGGAAGCCGGCGCCGAGGAGGTCAACGACCTCGGCGAGAACTTCGAGATCCTCACCTCGCCGAGCGACCTCGTGGACGTGCGAAAGGCGCTGCAGGAGGCCGGGATCGAGTACGACTCGGCGGACATCAGCTTCCTCGCCAGCGTCAACGTCCCGCTCGAGGCCGAGGCCGCGCGCAAGGTGTTCAAGCTCATCGACGCGCTCGAGGACTGCGACGACGTGCAGAACGTCTACGCCAACTTCGACGTGTCGGACGAGACGATGCTGCAACTCCAGAGCTAGTTGCCGCGCCGGTTCCGAGGTGGATCAGCTCAGCAGCGACGCGGAAGCAGCGGCGCGGAGTCGCCGACCGCGGTTGCCGCCTGAGTGCTCGGTCCCGGGTGCTCGGCCCTGAGTGCTCGGCCCTGAGTGCTCGGCCCCGGGTGCTCGGCGGAGTCGGACATCCTCCGCGCCCGCCGGTTGGACCGAGTGGCGCGGAGGGTGGTTCCGCACAACGCCTTGTTCGGCCTGCGGCCGGACGGCGGAGCGGGAGACCGGGGCCGCTCGGGCTCGGCGGGAAGCAGGCCCCAGACGTGGTTGCCTGCCCCTCGAGAACATCCCGTTGCAGACAGCAGAACGGATCCGGGCAACGCTTCCAACACCACCGGGGCGCACGACCAGCTCCGTTTCCCCGCACTTGCGCGTCAAGACCGTCTCTTCGACGTGCGCTGGGAACAATTCGACGCCATCTTCCAGGTACCGAAGGTGATCGCCCAGCACGTGCGGAGTGATGTGCAGTCGGAGCGTGGCGGGGATTTCTGGATCGTCCCACTGCCCGCTCAGCTCGATCCACCTGCCGCCCTCGGCGGCTCTGATGTTTCCGCCCGACTCGCCTCTGAGACGAGCGAGTGGTTCCTCGTGGAGTTCTTGGTCGTTGTTGCGGTCGAGGTTCACCGGCGTCTCCGCTCACCAACGGGTCGCGCGGTGAGCACGTTTACATGCGTTCCCGAGATCACCTCGGGGCCGTATGAGGGCGTGCAGGGTCGGCCGATTATCGGGCGGTCCACCGCTCGCCGGTCTTCTCCTCCACCCAGGAGGCCGAGACGAACCCGTCGTCGAAGAGCTGGACGGCGATGTGTTCGGCGGTGTGCTGCTCGGAAATGGCGGTCACGAACACGTGCGACTCGGAGTCTCCGTCATTGGTTCGGTACACGACGTCGTACACGGAGCCCCCTCCCAGCATCGGATGCGAAGCGCAGCGCGCGAGCGTCGGAGGCCGGTCAGGGCCGGCGTGGGCTCGGTGGGCGGGGTCTGCAGCACCGCGCGGTCGTGTTCGACGCGGGCGCGCAGTAGCTCGCGCAGGTAGGCGTTCGACGACTGCCCGGCGGCCGCAGCTGCGGCCTTGAGCGCGGCGACATCGTCCGGGTCGAGGTCGCGGACCGCGAGCCGGTGCGTGGCAGCGTCGGTACTCATGGCCTCATGGTAGGACACCGTGCTGCATCAACATGGCTGCGCTTCTTGGCCACGATCACCAAAGTTCGGCTTTAGCCGAAGTTGACATCGGAGCACGAGTAGAAGGCGTTGCTGGTGTTTGCGATCTCCCAGGCAGCGAAGATCATGTGCTTGCCCTTCTTGCCTTCGGGCAGGGTGATTTCGTGCGCAACAGTGGAGCCGGGCTTCTTGCCTCCGAAGTCGACAGTTTGGAACGCTGCCGGTTCCAGCTGGTCCCGCGTCAGCGGCTTGGTCGGGTCCCAGTCGTCCTTGGTGACGTAGTACCGGAACGACTCGGTCGCGTGTGCGGCGGTGACCTTCCACTTGAACGGGACCGTTTGTCCGGCCTGCACTTCGTTGGCCGGCCAGGCGCCTCCGCGGGGATCGTCCAGGGCTGCGAAGCGCTCGTTGCCGCCGCTGCACAGGTTTCCGTCAGCGGGCCCGCCCCGGGGGAAGTTGCCGGGCCCCTCCACGCTCTGCGGTTCCCACTGGATCGGCCCGCAGTCGCCGACCTTGCCGTCGGCGCACAACATTTGCCGGCTCGGGGGGTTCTGGGTGAAGCCGTGGGCCTGCGCCGCGCCGGCTGTGAACACCGGGGTCGTCACCATGACCAGCCCGAACAGGGCGGCTCCGATCTTCCGGTTCACTTGCTTGGTGAGCACGTGTGCTCCTTTCGGGGTTCTGCAGCACAACATGAACATCAATCATGTCTTGTCGGGGAAGCACAGCTTATAACCTCAGTTCGAAAATGCAACTCCCCGAAGGAGAATCCACTGAACCAACACTGGCACGCACGCAGAGTCCAAGTTGTTGACAGTTCATTTGGAAATAAGGACAACCATGGCTGCCGCCGACCCCCTGTTGGTTGTACGCATACGACAAACACCGAATTTCCCGTGGCCACGCAGAGCTAACGCGCGCACGTTCGTGCGGGTGCCACGCCGTCGAAGCCAGCGGTGACGTGCTGGATGGCCGCGCGGTCTAACTCGACCGAACCGGTCGGATCTCCCGGAACACGAAGGAACGCTGCCGAAAACCGCTGCCGGGCAGCGAATTCATTCGCACGTGACGAGCATGGTCCGTTCCTCAAGTGGTGCTCGTGGCAGCTCTGGTGGAGTCCCAGTGGTCCTGGGCCTTCGCCGCGGCACCGATGAGCCCGGCTCGTCGGCCGAGTTCGGTGCGCACGAAGGGCGGCACGACATGGTTTTCACGATCGCCCCCGACGGATCCGTCGAGGTGCTCGCCACGCTCGCGCCAGGATCCGGACTCGCCGACCTCCCACTGGTCGGCACGCGGATGACTGTGGCCGACGGCTTCGAGAACCTCACGTGGTACGGGCGCGGCCCGCACGAGAACTACTGGGACCGCAGGGACAGCGCGTTCGTCGGGCGCCATGAGAGCACCGTCGACGATCGGTTCGTCCCGTACGCGCGGTGCCAGGAGACGGGCAACGTCACGGACGTGCGGTGGGCGCGGATCACCGGCGACGACGGTTCCGGGCTCGAGGTCGAGGCCGACGGACTCGTGGAGTTGAACGCCCTGCACTTCACGACGGAGGACCTGGAGGCCAGCCGGCATCCGCACGAGCTGACCCGCTCCGCGACGACGCTGCAGCTCAACCACCGCCAGATGGGCGTTGGTGACAACAGCTTCGTCAGCTCCGGCCGCCCGCGTCCGGAGTACCGCCTGCCCGCGGGCCGGCCCTACTCGCACGGCTACACCCTGCGTCCTCACCAGGGCTGATCGGGATTCTCGGCACCGAGGGACCGGAAAGCCCCGCCGGGTGGGACTCGGTTGCTCTCATCCCGGCGTTTCCCGAGATTTCGCGCGCCGCGTGGCATGACACCGGTTGTCGGGCCGACAGCGTAGGCTTGCTCGCCTCGCAACCGCACCGATTCGGGGAGTGGCCATGTCGTTGCCGGAAGCCGTCCAGCAGATGCCGCTGGACGAGGCAGTGGCGGAGTTGCCCGAGCTGATCGGCGACGCCCGCGTCGTCGCGATCGGCGAGAACAACCACCAAATCGGGGAGTTCACCGCCCTGCGCCACCGGATCGTGCGGCGACTGGTGACCGAGATGGACTTCGGCGTGCTCGCGTGCGAATCGGGTTTCGTCGAGGGGAACCTGGTGGATGCGTGGATCCGCGGCTGCTCGGCCGAGCTCGACGCGGTGGCCCGCGACGGACTCACCTTCCGCGGCGGAGACTCCGAGGAGATGCGCGCTGTGCTGCGCTGGCTGCGCGCGCACAACGCCGCGGGCGGCCGGGTGCGGTTCGCCGGACTCGACCTGCCCGCCTCCGGCGGTTCGGCGCAGCCCGCGCTGCGGCGAGTGCGCGCCCACCTCGTCGAGCACGCCCCGGACGCTGTTCCGCTGGCGGACGCGGCGATCGAGGTGAGCGCACCGTACGCAGCCGCGAACAACGGGCTCGCGCTCGGCTTGTACGCCGAACTCGACGACGTGCAGCGCAACACCGCCACCGCTGCGCTGACTCGCCTGGTGCTGCGACTCGACGCGCTCGTCCCCGGTGCCGACCGGTGCGCGCACCGGGTGGCGCGCCACCACGCGCTCGCGGCGCTGCGCCTCGACGAGCAACTCCGGGAGTTCGCGGCGCTGTTCTCCCGCGATTCGAGCAGTCCCGCGCAGCGGGCGGTGTCCTCGCGGGACGTGTACATGGCCGAAACGGCGCGACTGCTGCGCGAGCTGCACGGACACGACGAGCGCATCGTGCTGCTGCTGCACAACGGGCACGCGCAACGCGCACCGCTGCAACTCGTGCCGGGTGTGCAGGTGGACCCGACCGGAAGCTACCTGGCCGACGAGCTGGACGACGACTACGTCGTGTTGGGTCTCACCGCACGCGCGGGCAGCACGACCGAAGCGCGGGTCGACGAAACCGCGCGGCACGGCATCGAGGTGAGCGAGCGGACGCTCGACCTGCCCGAGGAGGGGAGCTTGGAAGGTGCGGTCGCGTCGGAGGAGCCAGTACTGCTGGACCTGCGGCCGGCGCGCGGCGAGGCGGGGCCGACGAGCCTGCGGCACGCGCACACCACCGTGCCGGTGGACGTGCTCGCCGCGTTCGACCTGTTCGCGTGCCTGCCGGAGATGTCGCCGAGCACGCTGGCGGCCGCTGAGGACTGCGGGGAGCGCGCCGCCGAACGCGACCGCGGAGGCCCCGGTTGCGCTGATCCGGGAGGGGAACGGGAGCAGGCATGAGCGAGCAGCGCTGCGTCGCCTTCCTGCGCGCGGTCAACGTGGGCGGGCGGACGGTCGCGATGGCCCGCCTGCGGGAGGCCCTCGCCGGGCTGGATCTCGACGCCGTGCGGACGTATCTGAACAGCGGCAACGCCTTCTTCACCGCACCGGGGGCGGATCGCGGCGAGCTGACCGCGCGGGTCGAAGGGGCGCTGAGCGAGGCATTCGGGTTCGCCGTCCCCGCAGTCCTGCGCACGCTGCCGGAACTGCGCGATGACCTGGCCGCGGCCGAGGAGGGGTGAACGGTGCTCCAGGCGGGCGAGTCCGAACGGGTCCGCGGTGCAAGCGTCCGCGCACGCCCCGCACGCCGACGGGGGTGGCGCCGTCCGCCAGAATGGCGCTCGTGGCCGAGAGTGATGCTCAACTGCGCGAATGGATGGTGCGGACCGCCGAGGAGCACGGCGCCGCGGTGCTGCACGTGGCGGGTGACGACTCCGGTGCGCCGTTCGCCTTCTCCGCGGGGGTGTGGCGCCGGTTCGGAAAGCCCGAGGTGGTGGTCATCGGACTGCCCCGCGAGGTGGCGCACTCGGTGATCAACACCTATGCGCGTCGCGTCGCCGCCGGTGAGCGGTTCGTGCCCGGGCAGCTGTACGAGGGCTTCCTCAAGGGTTTGCCCGTGGTCGCGGAGAACGTGGCGCACGGCCACTACCCGCAGTTCCTCGGCAGCGCGATGCTGCTCTACGAGGGCGACGACTTCCCGGCGATCCAGCTCGTCGTGGCCTCCCCGGGCGGCAAGTTCCCCTGGCAGGACGACGCCCCGGGCGGGTTCGCCGCGTACCAGCCGGTGCTCACCGGCAGCGGTGCCCCGGAAAGCTGGACACCCGGCGTCACGGGTCCGTGAGGAGGTGGCTGGCTACCGGTCCGTGGGGCGAGGGCCGGTGCGCGCGGCGCGTCCTGGGGGTGCGCGGCATCGCCGGCGGAGTGCATCGTTGGTGCGCAGGGTGAGTGAGCCGCGGGGCGTCGGCCCCGCGCGGCGGTGCGCAGCAGAGCTGCGCGGGGTGCCGGCGGTGGCGCGGGCCTGGTCAGGCCTCGGCGTGTCGTCGGCGGTGCACCCCGCCCGTCCGGTAGGATTCGAACGAACGTTCCCGGTGGAATGGGCCGATGCCCACGTCTCGGGGGAACAGCAAGCCGGTGGTGCAGGGCTCCAGTGACAGCAGGGCGCCAGTGACAGCAGGGAGCAGGTGCGGTGTGCGGGTGTTGGGGATCGATCCCGGGCTGACCCGGTGCGGGCTCGGCGTCGTGGACAGCGGACGCGGCGGCCAGGTGCAGTGCGTCGCGGTCGACGTCGCGCGCAGCTCCGCCGAGTCCGAGCTCGCCGACCGCCTGTTGACCATCAGCCGGACGGTCGAGCACTGGCTCGACGCCTACACCCCCGAGGTCGTCGCGGTGGAGCGCGTGTTCAGCCAGCACAACGTGCGCACCGTCATGGGCACCGCGCAGGTCTCCGGCGTGGTCGCGCTCGCGGCGGCGCAGCGCCAGATGCCCGTGGCGTTCCACACGCCCAGCGAGGTCAAAGCCGCCATCAGCGGCTCGGGCCGCGCGGGCAAGGACCAGGTCACCACGATGGTCGCGCGGGTGCTCGGGCTGGGCAGCAAGCCGAAACCGGCCGATGCCGCGGACGCGCTCGCGCTGGCTGTCTGCCACGCCTGGCGGTCACCGATGGTCGGGCGGCTCGCCGACGCCGAGGCCGAGGCCGCGCGCATGGCGCGCAACCACCGGGCGCGGTTGCAGCAGGCGGCGCAGCGCGGCAGGGGTTCGGGGACCACCGCGCGGCAGACGAAGGGATTCCGAGCATGATCGCCTCCGTGCGCGGGCCGGTGCTGTCCGTGGGACTGGACCACGCCGTGATCGAGGTCCAGGGCATCGGCTACGCCGTGTACGCGACGCCGGCGACGTTGGCCGGGCTGCGGCGCGGGGAGGAGACCCGGCTGTGGACCGCGCTGATCGTCCGCGAGGACTCGCTGACGCTGTACGGCTTCGCCGACGCCGAGGCGCGCGACCTGTTCACGCTGCTGCAAACCGCCTCCGGGGTGGGGCCGCGGTTGGCGCTGGCCGCGTTGGCCGTGCTCGCGCCGGAGCAGCTCAGCAACGCCATCGCCGACGGCAACATCAGCATCCTCACCCAGGTGCCCGGTGTGGGGAAGAAGAGCGCGGAACGCCTCGTGCTGGAACTGCGGGACAAGGTCGGCGCTGTCGCGGGCAGCACCGCGGTCGCCGACGGGGCGCAGCAGCAGCTGCGCACCGAGGTCGCCGAAGCCCTCGTCGGGCTGGGTTTCTCGGCGAAGCAGGCCGAGCAGAGCGTGCAGGCGGTGCTCGACGAGAGCGATGGGGAGGCGGACACGGCCACGGTGCTGCGCCGCACGTTGGCCACGCTCGGACCGAGCTGACCCGCGCTGGTCCGGGCCGGGGGTGCGGTCGCGGCTCGCCAGCGCAGTTCGACGACATCGACATGTTTCCCGGACGGAGAGCGATGCACGAGGACGAGCCGGTTGGGCAGGACGCGTTCGAAGCTGGCGGTGCGGAGGACGCCGGCAGTTCCGTCGCGCTCACGCCGCACCAGCAGCCGGCCGAGCACGAGCTCGAAGCGAGCCTGCGGCCGCGGCACCTGTCCGAGTTCGTCGGGCAGTCGCGGGTGCGCGAGCAGTTGGAGCTCGTGCTGCACGGGGCCGTGCGGCGCGGCGACCAGCCGGACCACGTGCTGTTCTCCGGCCCGCCCGGACTGGGCAAGACGAGCCTGGCCATGATCATCGCCGCGGAGCTGGGTGCCTCGATCCGCGTGTCCTCCGGCCCGGCGCTGGAAAAACCCGGCGACCTGGCCGCGATGCTGTCGAACCTCACCGCCGGCGACGTGCTGTTCATCGACGAGATCCACCGGATCGCCCGCCCGGCCGAGGAGATGCTCTACCTGGCCATGGAGGACTACCGGGTGGACGTGGTCGTCGGGAAGGGGCCGGGGGCGACGAGCATCCCGCTGGAGCTCGCGCCGTTCACGCTGGTCGGTGCGACGACGCGGTCCGGGGCGCTGACCGGTCCGCTGCGCGACCGGTTCGGCTTCACCGCGCACATGGAGTACTACGCGTCCGCCGAGCTCGACGAGGTGCTCCGCCGCTCGGCGGGGATCCTCGGCGTGGAGCTGCGCGAGGACGGGGCCGCCGAGATCGCGCGCCGCTCCCGCGGCACCCCGCGGATCGCGAACCGGCTGCTGCGCCGGGTGCGCGACTACGCCGAGATCCGCGCGGACGGCGTGGTCACGCTCGAGGTGGCGCGCGCGGCGCTGGAGGTCTACGACGTGGACGAGATCGGGCTGGACCGCCTCGACCGGGCCGTGCTCGGTGCGCTGGTGCGTTCCTTCCACGGCGGCCCCGTCGGGATCTCCACCCTGGCCGTGGCCGTGGGCGAGGAGTCGAGCACGGTGGAGGAGGTGTGTGAGCCGTACCTCGTCCGCGTAGGCTTGCTGGCGCGCACGCCACGGGGGCGTGTGGCAACGGTGGCCGCCTGGCGGCACCTCGGTCTCACCGCTCCGGAGCACGCTCCGGGGGAGGCGACGCCGAGCCTGTTCGACGAGTGACATCGCGGCCGGTCGCACCAGCGGTGGGGCGGGGCTTCGAAAACTCCGGGTGTTTCCGGCACACTGAGAGGTTGGACATCCGCACAATTCGGGTCGGTGCTCGTCGTGGTCGGGGCGGCCCGGAACGTGTTCACTGAACGGAGCATCATGGAATTTCTTCCCATCGTCCTGATCCTCGCGATCGGTCTCATGCTGTTCTTCCAGGTCCGCAAGCAGAAGAAGATGATGGCGGACCAGCAGAAGCTGCAGAACTCGCTCACCGTCGGTGACCGGGTCATGACGACCTCCGGGGTTTACGGCACGATCACCGCCACCGCCGAGGACACGGTCGACCTCGAGCTCGCGCCCGGCGTGACCACCACGTGGCTGCGGCAGGCGATTCGCCAGAAGGCGAACGACGAGCAGACCGACGCCGCGGACTCCTCGACCCAGGACTCCGCGGCGCAGGGCTCCGCGGAAGCCGAGCCGGCCACGACGGCTTCCGACTCGAACGCGCAGTTCGCCGAGCCGATCGAGAACCAGAAGAACTGATCGCAGGCACGGGCCCGGGAGCGGTGCTGCGGCTCCCGGGGACCGCGCGTGCCGGCGGAGGTCGTGCCACGTGGAAGGCGCCGGTCCGCCGGCGCATGCGCATGTCGCCGCACGCCGGTGCCACCCACGCCGGTGCCACCTGCACCCCGGTGCCACCCCACGCCGGTGTCCGCGAAGCCTGCTGCGTCCGCCCTGTCGCCTCCGTCGCTTCCGGTGCGTCGCCCCTGGGCACACACCGTGTGCACCCAGGGGAGGGGATGCATCGCGGTCCTGTCAGACTGGTCCCGTGCGGTCTCCCGGTGTCGGTGTGCGCGGGTGGCCGCTCACTCTGCCATCCGCGTGAACAGGAGACCGAGAAAGCGTGGCACCTCCGGCCGGTCACATCCGCCCAGGGCGTTATCTCGCGGTTTTCGCACTGATCATCGCGGTCCTGTACTCGTTGGTGTTCTTCACCGGGGACCGCGATCCGTCCCCCAAGCTCGGCATCGATCTGCAGGGCGGCACCCGCGTGACGTTGACCGCGCAGACCCCCACGGGAGAACCGCCGAGCAACGAGTCGCTGGACCAGGCCCGGCAGATCATCGAGACGCGGGTCAACGGCATGGGCGTCAGCGGCTCCGAGGTGAGCCGGGACGGGAACAACCTCGTCATCACGGTCCCCGGTGCGGGTGGTGAGCAGGCGCGCCAGCTCGGGCAGACCGCGAAGCTCCAGATCCGCCAGGTCGCCCAGCAGGTGCCGAACAACGCGCCGCCGCAGCAACAGCAACCTCAACAACAGCAGCAACAGCAGAACGTCGGCGACCAGCCCGAGCGGATCGCCGCGGCGAAGGAGACGCGGCAGAGCAGCGATCCGAACGTGCTGCGGCAGGCGGCGCAGAACTTGGACTGCAACGCGCCCGACCCGCTGCGCGGGCACGCCGACCCGACGAAGCCGCTGGTCACCTGCAAGCGCGACGGCAGCAACAAGTACATCCTGGAACCCGTGCTGCTCGAGGGGCAGCAGATCGAGGACGCCCAGGCGAGCGCCCCGGGTCAGCAGGACCCGCAGTGGACCGTGAACCTGCGGTTCAAGCCGGAGGGCGCGCAGAAGTGGGGCCAGTTCACCTCGGCCAACCAGGGGCAGCAGGCCGCGTTCGTGCTCGACAGCGAGGTGGTCTCCGCGCCGCGGATCCAGAGCCCCTCCAGCTCGAGCACGCAGATCACGGGCCAGTTCAACCAGGAGTCGGCGACCCAGCTGGCCGAGACGCTCAAGTACGGCTCGTTGCCGCTGGCGTTCCAGCAGTCCGAGGCGCAGACCGTTTCCCCCACGATCGGTGTGGCCGCGCTGAAGGCGGGGCTCATCGCCGGGGCCATCGGGTTGGCCTTCGTCGCCGTGTACTGCCTGGTCTACTACCGCCTGCTCGGTGTGCTCACCGTGCTGTCGCTGGTGCTGTCCGGCGCCGTGGTCTACGGCGCGCTCGTGCTGCTGGGGCGCTGGATCGGGTTCACGTTGGACCTGGCCGGCGTGGCCGGGTTCATCATCGCCATCGGCATCACCGCGGACTCGTTCATCGTGTACTTCGAACGGATCAAGGACGAGATACGCGAGGGCCGCACGTTCCGCTCCGCCGTTCCCAGAGCCTGGGAACGAGCACGCCGCACGATCCTCGCCTCGGACGCGATCAGCGTGCTCGCCTCGGTCGTGCTCTACATCCTGGCCGTCGGCGAGGTGAAGGGTTTCGCCTTCACCCTGGGCATGTCGACCGTGCTGGACCTGATCGTGGTGTTCCTGGTCACGCACCCGCTGGTCGCGTGGGCGTCGCGCAAGAAGGCCCTGTCCAAACCCGGCGTGACCGGTCTGGGCGCGGTGCAGCGGATCGCCGCCGCCAGTCGCGGACAACGCAGGCGGACCGCGAACACCAAGGAGGCGTGAGGTGACGACCCCCGGCACCGAGACGACAGGGAGCGAGCAGGGCAGCGAGCAGGCGTCCGCGCGTCGCGGCTCCGTGTTCCACCAGCTGCACACCGGAACCGGCGCGTTCAACATCGTCGGACAGCGCCGCCGGTGGTTCCTCGCGCTCGGACTGGTGGTGGTGATCTGCCTGGCCGGCATCGGTCTGCGCGGGTTCAACCTCGGCATCGACTTCGTCGGCGGTACGCAGATCACGGTGCCCGCCACCGGCGACAACGGGCGGATCACGACCCAGCAGGTGGAGGACGGCTACCGCGACGCGCTGGGATACGTGCCGGAGAACGTCCAGATCGTCGGCGCGGGCGGCAACCAGACGATCGAGCTCCAGTCGCGGACGCTGGACACCCAGGAGACCGACGAGGTCAAGGACTCGCTGTTCAACCAGCTGCGTCCGCACAACACGCAGGGCAACGCGGATCCGCAGGTGATCAGCGACAGCGCGGTCAGCGGCACGTGGGGCGGCGAGATCACCCGGCAGGCGGTCATCGCCCTGGTGGTCTTCCTCGCCCTGGTCACGGCGTTCCTGGTGTTCTACTTCGAGCGGTGGATGGCCGTGAGCGCCGTGCTCGCGCTGCTGTACGACCTGTCGGTGACCGCCGGTGTGTACTCGTGGACCGGTTTCGAGGTCACCCCGGCCACGGTGATCGGTCTGCTGACGATCCTCGGCTACTCGCTGTACGACACGGTCGTCGTCTTCGACAAGGTGAAGGAGAACACCCGAGGTCTGCTCGGCGCCAACCGCCGCACCTACGGCGAGGCGGCGAACCTCGCGATCAACCAGACGTTGATGCGGTCGATCAACACTTCGGTCGTCGGGCTGCTGCCGGTGCTCGGCCTGCTCATCATCGGTGCGTGGCTGTTCGGCGTGGGCGTGCTGCGCGACCTCGGCCTGGTGCAGGGCGTGGGGATGTTCGTCGGCACGTTCTCCTCGGTGCTGCTGGCGGTGCCGCTGCTGGTGACCTTCAAGATGCGCGAGCGGCGTTACCGCGAGCACGCCGAGAAGGTGGTGCAGCGGCGCGCCGGGTCCGGCGGGACCGAGCGGCGTGCCGGATCCACCGGGGACGAGCAGCCGGCCGGTGCCACCGGGCAGCGGGAGGCCGGCGAGGAGGCGCCCGCGCAGCACGAACCCGAGACCTGGAGCGTCCCGGTGAACGCCACCGGCGGCGGTGCCGGCACGTCCGCGCGCAGCGGCACGGCGAGGAAACCGCGTCCGGGACGCAAACCCGCCGGCGGGACCGGCAGGTCCGGTCAGGCGGCGAAGCCCACGGGCAAGGCGGGCCGACCGTCCGGCAAGCGCCGCCGGTGAGCGCGGGGCGGCCGGTGAGCACGGGACGGATGTGACTGTCTGATGCGGGCGACGGAGAACATCGCGGTGGCCGGCAGCGACGCGGAGCTGCAGCGGGCTGCCGAGCTGATCCGCGAGGTACCGGACTTCCCGGAACCCGGGGTGCTCTTCCAGGACATCAGCCCGATGTTCGCCGATGCACGCGCCCTGGCGGCGATCGTGCGCGAACTGGGTCACGGTGCGGAGTTCGACCTGGTGGCCGGCGTGGAGGCGCGTGGCTTCCTCGTCGGCGCCGCCGTGGCGCACGCGTTCGGCACGGGCGTGGTCGGCTTGCGCAAACCCGGCAAGCTGCCCGAGGTGGCCGATCGCGTCGACTACGAACTCGAGTACGGGCAGGCCTCGCTCGAACTGCCCGCGGGCACGTTGCGTTCCGACCGGCGGGTGCTCGTGGTGGACGACGTGCTGGCGACCGGCGGCACGCTGGCCGCGGCGGCCGAACTGGTCCAGCGGGCGGGGGCCTCGGTCGCGGGTCTGGCGGTCGTGCTCGAACTGAGCGCGCTGGGCGGGCGTGCACGCTTCGGCACGTACCCGCCGCACGCCCTGTTCAGCGCGTGACACCTCCGCCCGCGCGGGATCGTGGCCGGCGCGGAGGAGCGGTCCGTGCGGGAGCGCGGTCGGTGCGGGAGTGTCGGGGGCGTGCGTCGGCGCTGGTGGGCGGTGGTGTTGGAGGCGGTGCCGGGAGTGCACCGGGCCCGCTCGTCGTCGCCGACGGGTGTGCGGCTGATCGGTGCGGGCGAAGTGGTGCTGTCGCTCGCAGCGGTACGGGACCGCTCGCCGGACACACGCGCGGGCGGGGGAAGGTCACTGCGGCGAACGGCGTTATTCTCAATGCCCGGGCCATTACGACCGACCCGGGCCGAACGCCACAGTCGCCAGTGCCTCGGGAGCGTGCGGTGAGTCAACACGTGGAATCCCCCGCTTCATCCGGATCGTCCGCGCAGCCGCGGGGTGCCTCCGCGACCCGCCGGGTGCGCGCCCGGTTGGCGCGGCGGATCACGGCGCAGCGCGCCACACCGGTCAAGCAGGTCCTGGAGCCGCTGGCCGCGGTGCACCGCGAGGTGCACCCGCAGGCGGACCTGGGCGTGTTGCAGCGCGCCTACGACACCGCGGCCCACGCGCACCGCCACCAGCAGCGCAAGTCCGGGGACCCGTACATCACGCACCCGCTGGCGGTGGCGACGATCCTCGGTGAGCTGGGGATGGACACGACCACGCTCGTGGCGGGCCTGCTGCACGACACGGTCGAGGACACCGAGTACTCGCTGGACAAGCTCACCACCGACTTCGGCGAGGAGGTCGCCCACCTGGTCGACGGGGTGACCAAGCTGGACAAGGTCAAGCTGGGGCAGGCGGCGGAGGCCGAGACCATCCGCAAGATGGTCATCGCCATGGCCCGCGATCCGCGGGTGCTGGTGATCAAACTGGCCGACCGGCTGCACAACATGCGCACGATGCGCTTCCTGCCGCCGGAGAAGCAGGCCACCAAGGCCCGCGAGACCCTCGAGGTGCTGGCGCCGCTGGCGCACCGGCTCGGCATGGCCACGATCAAGTGGGAGCTGGAGGACCTCGCCTTCGCGATCCTGCAGCCCAAGAAGTACGACGAGATCGTGCGGCTGGTCGCCAACCGGGCGCCGTCGCGGGACACGTACCTGCGCACGGTCATCGACGAGCTGTCCGGCCACCTGGACGCGGCCAAGCTCTCGGCGAAGGTCGAGGGGCGGCCGAAGCACTACTACTCGATCCACCAGAAGATGATCATGCGCGGTCGGGATTTCGACGACATCCACGACCTCGTCGGCGTGCGCATCCTGGTGGACGAGCTGCGCGACTGCTACGCGGCCATGGGCGTGGTGCACGCGCTGTGGCAGCCGATGCCGGGGCGGTTCAAGGACTACATCGCCCAGCCGCGCTTCGGCGTGTACCAGTCGTTGCACACGACCGTGATCGGCCCGGAGGGCAAACCGCTCGAGGTGCAGATCCGCACCCACGAGATGCACCGCACCGCCGAGTACGGCATCGCGGCGCACTGGCGCTACAAGGAGACGCGGGGGCGCAACGGCAGCGGGCAGTCCGGGGTCGAGGTCGACGAGATGGCCTGGATGCGGCAGCTGCTGGACTGGCAGCGGGAAGCCGCCGACCCGGGCGAGTTCCTCGAATCGCTGCGCTACGACCTGGCCACCCGCGAGATCTTCGTGTTCACGCCCAAGGGCGATGTGATCACGTTGCCCTCCGGGGCGACCCCGGTGGACTTCGCGTACGCGGTGCACACCGAGGTGGGGCACCGGTGCATCGGTTCCCGCGTCAACGGCCGGCTCGTCGCGCTCGAGCGCAAGCTGGAGAACGGCGAGGTCGTCGAGATCTTCACCTCCAAGGCCGAAGGTTCCGGGCCGAGCCGCGACTGGCTGTCGTTCGTCGCCTCACCGCGGGCGAAGACGAAGATCAAGCAGTGGTTCGCCAAGGAACGCCGCGAAGAGGCGATCGAGAACGGCAAGGAGTGGATCACCAAGGAGGTGCGCCGGCTGGGCATGCCGGTGCAGCGCCTCGTCTCCTCCGAGTCGCTCGGTGCCGTCGCCAAGGAGATGCACTACGTCGACGTGACCGCGCTGTACGCGGCGGTCGGGGAGCGCCAGGTCTCGGCGCACCACCTCGTGCAGCGGCTGGTGTCGCTCATCGGCGGGCCGGAGCAGGCCGCCGACGAGGTCGCCGAGCGCGCCACGCCCTCCACGCTGCAGGGGCAGCGGCGGGTCTCCGGCGACTCCGGCGTGGTCGTGGCGGGCACGGGCGACGTGTGGGCCAAGCTCGCCCGCTGCTGCACCCCGGTGCCCGGGGACGACATCCTCGGCTTCGTCACCCGCGGCGGATACGTGAGCGTGCACCGCACCGACTGCACCAACGCCGACGACCTGCGCAGCAAACCGGAACGGCTCGTCGACGTGCACTGGGCGCCGTCGGCCTCCTCGGTGTTCCTCGTGGCCATCCAGGTGGAGGCGCTGGACCGGCACCGCCTGCTGTCGGACGTGACCAAGGTGCTCGCCGACGAGCGCGTGAACATCCTGTCCGCTTCGGTGGCCACCTCCAACGACCGGGTGGCGGTGAGCCGCTTCTCGTTCGAGATGGGCGACCCGAAGCATCTCGGCCACGTGCTCAAGGCCGTGCGCAACATCGAAGGCGTCTACGACGTCTACCGCGTCACCTCGGCCACCTGATCCGCGGGTGCCACCTGAGCTGCGGGAACGCCCGCCCCGGCCCCCACCGCCTGCTGATCGGGCAGCGCCTGCTGGTCGGACTGCGTCAGCACGACGTAGCCGCCCGCGAGAGCGGCCGCGACCACGAGCACGGTGACCACCAGGGTCACCACGCGGCGCCGACGCGTGCGCTCGGCGCGCTGCTGCAGCTCGTTCCGCAGCTTGCGCTTGGCCTCCTGGCGACGCTCCTCGTTGTCGTGACCGGTCCCGGTCATGCGCACCTCCGGCGAACGTGGTGACCTCCGCCCGGGAGTGTAAGGACGCGTACTGCCCGGTACGCGTGCGGTACCGCCCGTCGCCGGGGGCCGCCGCCACCGGGCGGTACTCTAGGGTGGCTTCGGTTCCCGGCTGTCGCGTGCACCTCGCAGCCCCGGGTTCGCCCACCAAGACCGCGGAAACGAGAAGGGACCGGCTGGCGTGCTAGTGCTGGGATTCCCCGTCGGACCGTTGCAGGCCAACTGCTACGTGCTCGCTGCCTCCGACGACGCCCCGTGCGTCGTGATCGACCCGGGCCAGGACGCGACCGAGGAGTTGGACGCGCGGCTGGCAGAACACCGCCTCACGCCGGCGGCGGTGCTGCTCACGCACGGCCACTTCGACCACGTGCTCTCCGCGGGCGAGGTCTGCGAGCGCCACTCCGTCCCGGCGTGGATCCATCCCGACGACGAGTACATGCTCGCCGACCCGGCGGCGGCGCTCGGCCCGATGGGCACGCAGCTGTTCGGCGAGGACTTCGCCGCCCACCCGCCGCAGGACGTGCGGCAGGCCACCGCGGGCGCGCGGCTCGACCTCGCCGGACTGCGCATCGACGTGCTGCACACCCCCGGTCACACCGGCGGTGCGGTCGTCTACAGCGCGGAGACCGCGGAAGGCGGGCGGCTGCTGTTCACCGGCGACACGCTGTTCGCCGGTGCGATCGGCCGCACCGACCTGCCCGGCGGTGAGCACAGCGAAATCCTGGACTCGCTGCACACCACCCTGCTGGGCATGCCCGACGAGGCCGTCGTCCTGCCCGGGCACGGACCGACGAGCACGATCGGCCAGGAGCGCGCGGGCAACCCGTTCCTGCAGAACGCCTGAGGACACGCCGGCACTTCGAAGAGAACCGAGACCGATGAGCACATTCACCGCCCCGAAGGGCATCCCGGAGTACTACCCGCCGCGGTCGGCGGCGTTCCTGACCGTGCGCGACACGCTCGCCGACGCCGCGCGCCGCGCCGGGTACGGCTACCTGGAGCTGCCCCTGTTCGAAGACACCACCCTGTTCGCCCGCGGAGTCGGCGAGGCCACCGACGTCGTGTCGAAGGAGATGTACACCTTCCCCGACCGCGGCGGCCGTTCGGTGACGCTGCGCCCGGAGGGCACGGCCGGGGTGATGCGTTCGGTCATCGAGAACGGCCTGGACAAGGGGCAGCTGCCGGTGAAGCTGCAGTACGCCGGCCAGTTCTTCCGCTACGAACGCCCCCAGGCCGGTCGGTACCGGCAGCTGCAGCAGGTCGGGGTCGAGGCGATCGGCGTCGACGACCCCGCGCTGGACGCCGAGGTCATCGCCATCGCCGACGAGGCCTACCGGCGGCTGGGCCTGACCGGCTACCGCGTCGAGCTCACCTCGCTCGGCGACAGCACCTGCCGCCCGGCCTACCGGGCGAAGCTGCTGGAGTTCCTGCGCGGGCTGCCGCTCGACGAGGAGACGCAGCAGCGGGCGGAGCTGAACCCGCTGCGCGTGCTCGACGACAAGCGCCCCGAGGTGCGCGAGCTGCTCGCCGACGCGCCGCTCATGGCCGATCACCTGTCGGCCTCGGCCGAGGAGCACTACGAGCAGGTCAAGCAGCACTTGGCCGACCTGGGCGTGCCGTTCACCGAGAATCCGCGGCTGGTGCGCGGTCTGGACTACTACACGAAGACGACGTTCGAGTTCGTCCACGACGGGCTCGGCGCCCAGTCGGGCATCGGCGGCGGCGGTCGCTACGACGGTCTCATGGCCGAGCTCGGCGGGGCGGAGCACTCCGGCGTCGGCTTCGGCCTGGGCGTGGACCGCACGTTGCTGGCCTGCGAAGCCGAGGGGCTGGACATCGGCGAGACCGCGCACTGCGACGTGTACTGCGTGCCGCTCGGCGAACAGGCCAAGCGCCGGCTGGTGGCCGTTGCCGGGCAGCTGCGCCGCACCGGGACCCGCGTGGACATGTCCTACGGCGACAAGGGGCTGAAGGGCGCGATGAAGGCGGCCGGCCGGTCCGGTGCGCGGTTCGCCCTCGTGCTCGGCGAACGCGACCTCGCCGACGGCACGGTCCAGCTCAAGGAGCTCGACAGCGGTGAGCAGCGCTCGGTCGCGCTGGAGACCGTGCGCGACGAGGTGCTCGGTGCGCTGGCGGAGGCGCGATGAGTGCCACCGAGGAATCGGTGCCGCTGAACCTGCTCGACCGCTCGCTCATCCGGGCCCGGGCGCGCAACGTCGCCATCGCCGCGGTGATCGTCGGGGCGGCGCTGGGCGGCGTGATCGGACTGTTCGCCGGGCCGCTCGGCTTCGTCGTACCGTTCGCGGTCGTGGCGGTGCCGCTGCTGCTGCTGGCGCTTACCGAAGCGCGCCGGGACACGTCGCTGCGCGGAACCGAAGTGCGGGTGCGGGCCCTGGGCACGCGGGTGGTCGACCTCGCCCGGGCGGGGGAGCTGGACCTGCTGGTCACCGACGTGCGCGGGGCGCGGACGATCAGCCTGCTGGCGACCGGTCCGCCGAAGAACAAGACGGTCACCCTCGCGCTGGCGATGTACGCCGGGACCGGTGGGCGCGAGCTGGACATCCTCGCGCTGCGCCGGATCGCCGACACGTTGGCGGGCATCGGCACGGCGCAGGCCCTGGTGCTGTCCGACCTGATCGTGGCCCAGCTGCGGGCCGAAGCCCGCGGCGACGCGGCCGCGGAGCGCCCGCTGTACCGCCTCGGCTCGATGGCACCGGAAGGCCGCGTGGCGCAGAAGCTCGACCCGTCCGCGGTCGCGCGCTTCGTGGCCGCGCTGGACAGCTGACCAACTGAGTCCGCCCGGTGCGCGGTGCCGTCCGCTCCGGATGCCGCTGCTGGTGCTGGGCTGGGTGCTCGGTGCTGCGCGTTTCGGCGGTGCCCTCATCGGGGTGCGCGCGCCGTCTGTGCGGTGGCGGACCGCGCCGACGCCGCCGCACCCGCCCGCACGGCCCGCACGGCGGGGTGCGGACCGGCTGCGGACCCGCTGCGGACCACGGCCGCGGCGAGCGCGGTGGTGACGGGCACCGCGGCGATGATGCCGATGCTGCCGACGAGGGTGCGCACGGCTTCCTGCGCGACGTCCTGCGAGGTCGCGATCGTGCGGAAGTCGCCGCCGGAGAGGCTGTAGGACAGCAGCAGCGGCAGCGCGGCACCGGCGTAGGCCAGCACCAGGGTGTTGACCGAGGACGCGACGTGGTCGCGCCCGATGCGCAGCGCGGCGCGGTACAGCTGCCGCCAGCTCAGCCGGGGGTTGGCCTCGTGCAGTTCCCACACCGCGCTGGTCTGGGTGACGGTGACGTCGTCGAGCACGCCGAGCGCACCGATGACGATCCCGGCCAGCAGCAGGCCCCGCGCGTCGATCGGCGCGTTCAGCGCCCCGATGAGCTGGGTCGTCTCCTCGTCGAGGCCGGTCAACCGCGTCGCGCCGGAGAACACCGCGCTGAGCAGGCCGATGAGGCCCAGGCTAGCGAGGGTGCCGAGCACGGCGGTGGAGGTGCGCGCGGACAGTCCGTGCGCCAGGTACAGCACCGCGAACATGATCACTCCGGAGGCCACCAGCGCCACCAGCAGCGGATCGCGCCCGGCGAGGATCGCGGGCAGGGCGAAGCCGATGAGGACGGCGAAGCTCACGAGGATGCCCAGCAGCGAGCGCAGCCCCTTCCACCGGGCGAGCACCAGCACCGCGGCGGCGAACAGCGCGACGAGCGCGAGCAGGCCGTGGTCGCGCTGGAAGTCCACCACCTGGTACGAGCCGGCGCTTTCCGGAGCGGCACCGGAGTAGGACAGGACGACGCGGTCGCCCGCTCCGAAGCGGGGCGTGCCGGAGTCGACCGGCACGACCTGCTCGACCGTGTTCCCGGCCGCGGGTCCGTCGGACATGCTCACGCGCAACCGGGCGCAGTCCCCGCCGGAACTGCCGGAGCTATTGGAACTGCCGGTGCTGCCGAGCGTGCAGGAGCCGCGTTCGGCGGCGACGACCTCGCCGTGCACCGATGCGGTGTCGAATCCCGGGCCCGCAGCTGAGCGGGGCCGTTCCCCGAACGGGTGGAGCACGAGCATCCCGATGAGCGCGGCCAGCAGCACCGGTCCGAGCACGGCGGTGAGCACTGCCCGCACGCGCGGGGAGGCCGAAGCGGCCGGGCCGTGACCGTGGCCCGCGTTCGGGGCGGCGGTGTGCGCGTCCGGGCCGTGTTCCGCGGGCGAGTAGTGCGGCCGTGCGTGCGGCGAGGTGCGGTGGTCCCGGTGCGTCTCGGCGGACTCCCGATGCCTCGCGAGCGAACGGTGCGCCTCGGACGAGTGCGGGGTGCGGGACCGGTGCGGTTCCGACGGGCGTCGCTCGGGCACCCGATCATTATGCGCGGGCGCGGTCGGAGGGCTGGCCGCGTGGTCGTGCGTTCGCGACGCTCACCGGTGCGCCGACTGCCGCCGGTGAAGCGGCCGGTGCCCTCCTCGCGGGCGAAAGCGCCTCAGCCGTGGGTCGGGAACCGCAGCAGGGCGCCGACGCCGTCCGGCAGAGCGGTTCCGCCGGCGACCAGCGAAAGCTGCGAGTCGGTCTCCGCGCACGCCTTGAGCAGCGAAGCCTCCCGTTCGGCTTCGGCCCCGTCCTCGAACAGGAGCGTGTCGACCGCCGCCATCTCGGCGGCCTGCGCGACGCGCTCGGCTCCCTGCGCCGAATTCCCTTGCGCCAGACCGGTTTCCAGTCGCGCGGAGTTGTCGCTGCGGAGGCGCTCGTTCGCGTTCTGCGCGGTGGTCACCAGTTCCTGGGAGAGGACGTCCTCCGAGGCGCCCTCGTTGCGGCCGCTGCGTTCGGTCTCGGTGAGGATCCCCACCAGGTCGGGCGGCAACACCTCGCGGAGCTTGGTGCGCGCCTGGGGGGCGCCGGCCAGGACGAGCACGTCCGGGGCGAAGTCGGCGGCCAGGTCGCTCACGCGGGAGGCGATGTCCTTGGCGTTGCGGCCGAGGTTCTCGTCGGCGTGCCGTTGGATGTGCTTGTGCGACAGCGCCTGACCGCGGGGCTTGTGCACGCCGGTCTGCGCGCTTCCCTCGACGACTTCGGAGTCCACGTTCCGCGGGTTGTGCTGCTCGGCGACGACCGTCCGGCGCACCTGGGCGCCTTCCTGGTCGATGAGCACGACGAGTTCGCGCACGGCCCGAGCCTGCTCGCGCACGTACGCACCGAGTTCCGGCACGTTGGTCCAGTGCGCGGCGTCCCCGGCGCCGAGAGCGGCGTCCCACTGCTCGTCGAGCACCACTCCGGAGTCGTCGGCCACGAGCACGCGCCCGTCGACCTGCGCCTCACGGGGGGTCGCGCCGGACAGGGCGTCGTCGAGGGCGCTCACCGCGGCTTCGTTCGCCGCCCAGGACTGCAGGCGCTCCCGGAGCGCCTTCCAGCGCAGGCGGAACTGCTCGTTGGCGTCCTCGGCCGGGGGGCGGCTTTCCAGGTACACCGTGGCGAACGGGCCCTGCCTGCCGTACACGTGCCGCAGCGGGGACAGTTGCATCGTGCCCTCCCGATTCGTCGAAGGTCAGCGGTCGCGTGCTGCTCCGGGAGCGGTCACGTCGGCACCACCGGAGCCACCCAGCCGTCGTCGGCCTGCGTCCACTCGGCGTCGGGGCGCCGCGTCCAACCGGCCGCGCGCAGTTCCGCATCGGCCTGCGTCGGCTCGTTCACTCCTGCGGGCAGATCCAGCTCGGTGACGGGGGCGCCGCGGTCGTCGCGGACGGTCACTCGTGCGTGTGCGCCTGCCTGGGAGGTGACGAAGTGGGCGTTGTTCGCCATCGTGGCGGATCACCTTCTTCCCGGCTGGGCGTGCCAGCCGCGTGTGCTCGTTCCGGTTCGCACGTCCCGGAGCTGCGGTGCGTCCTCCTGCGGTGCGCCCTTCTGGTGTGCGCCGCTGGACGTCCCGCACCGGGCCGTCATCGGTAGGAGCGATGTACCCGGTCGCGGGTGGCGGGCAAACGTGAGCCGGGCGGGCCGGTGGGCGGTGCTGCGCTCGCGGCCGTGTTGCAGCTGCGGCGGAGTCCACTCGATCGCGGGACGCGGAGCACCTCGACAGGTTTTCGATTGTTTGTTCGAATAGATCTATGCGTTGGGAACAGCAGCGAGTGCACCCTCCGGTATCCCCGCCGGCAGCTTCTACACCGACAGCATCTCCGCCGGCAGCTTCTACATCGGCAGCATCCCCGCCGGCAGCGGGCTCCGCCGGCACGGCCGGACGGCCACGCACCGCGGAGCTGCCCTTGGAGGTGCCGGACGCGGCGTCGCAGTCGGAGCGCGGGGATCGCCGTGCGGGGCTGCGGCTGCCGGATCCGGTGCCGATCGAAGCGGGGGAGCAGGACGCCTACGCCATCGAAATCCGCGCCAAGTCGATCCTCAATCGCGTTCCCGGCGCTTCGCGGGTGCCCTTCGAGTGGACGATCAATCCTTATCGTGGTTGCACGCACGCCTGCCGCTATTGCTTCGCCCGCAGAACGCACACCTATCTCGAGCTGGATTCCGGCTACGACTTCGACAGCAAGATCGTGGTGAAGGTCAACGCAGGCTCGCTGCTGCGCCGCGAGCTCGCCTCCCCGCGGTGGCGGGGCGACCCGGTCGCGCTGGGTACGAACACGGATCCGTACCAGCGGGTGGAGGGGCGTTACGGGCTCATGCGCGAGATCATCGCCGCGCTGCGGGATCACGCCAATCCGTTCTCGATCCTCACCAAGGGCACTCTCGTGCTGCGGGATCTGGACCTCATCGGCGAGGCGGCCGCTGCGACCTCGGTCTCCATGGCCGTGTCCATCGGTTCGGTGGACGAGCGGTTGTGGCGGCAGGTGGAACCGGGCACGCCCTCGCCGCTGCGGCGCGTTGACGTGGTCCGGCAGTTCGCCGCGGCCGGTATCGGGTGTTCGGTGCTGATGGCGCCGATCCTGCCCGGGCTGACCGACGGGGAGGAGCACATCGACGGGACGGTCGCCGCGCTGGCGCGGGCCGGTGCTGCGAGCATCACGCCGATCGTGCTGCATCTGCGTTCGGGCGCTCGCGAGTGGTACCGCGAGTGGTTGCGGGAGGCCTACCCCGAGCTGCTGCCGCTGTACGCGCGGCTGTACGGCGACGGGGCGTACGCGCCGCAGTCGTATCAGCGCGATGTGCTGGCGCGGGTGCGCGAGGCCGAGCGGCGCCACGGGCTCGGAGGGCCGGCCGGCGAGTCGTTCCGCCGCCCTGGTGGCGAGGAATCGGCGGAAGGTGGGAGTCCGGCCCGCGGCGGGTCTCCGCAAGAGCCCTCCGCGCCCGACGCGGCGGTGGTTCAGGAGCAACTCGCGCTGCTGTGAAGCCCGCCCCGCGGTCGTGGCCGAACCGATTCCCTTGAGCCGTTCCGAGGGGGCTCGAGGGGGCCGCCGGGCGAGGCCTGCCGGAAGCAGGACTGCCGGCGGAAGGGCCGTCGGAGCAGGGGCGGTCACTCCCGGACGGGGCTGGTCACGAAGCGCCGGGAGTTGCCGATAGTCTGAAGGCCTCGCGTGCCCGCTGTGCAGGTCCACCGCGTGGCGGAACCGCGCAGCGAGGCAGCGAACGCGAGCGAGGAACTCGAGCAAGCCGCGACCCGCAAGGAGCACAGTCCCGTGATGCGCACGCACAAGGCCGGATCGCTGCGCGCCGGTCATGCCGGGCAGTCCGTCACCCTCAGCGGATGGGTGGCGCGTCGCCGCGATCACGGCGGAGTGATCTTCATCGACCTGCGCGATGCATCAGGGGTGGCTCAGGTCGTCTTCCGCGAAGGGGAGATGGCCGAACGCGCTCACCGGCTGCGGGCGGAGTTCTGCGTGCGCGTCACCGGTGAGGTCGTGCAGCGCCCGGAGGGCAACGAGAACCCCGAGATCGGCACCGGCTGGATCGAGGTCACCGCCACCGACCTGGAGGTGCTGTCCGAGGCCGCCCCGCTGCCGTTCCAGCTGGACGAGAACCTCGAGGCCGGTGAGGAAGTGCGCCTGCGGCACCGCTACCTCGACCTGCGGCGGCCCGAGCAGACGCGGATCATGCGCCTGCGCAGCGAGAGCAACCGGATCGCGCGTGATGTGCTGTCCGACCGGGAGTTCGTCGAGGTCGAAACGCCGACGATGACCCGCTCCACGCCGGAGGGGGCGCGCGACTTCCTCATTCCGGCCCGGTTGCAGCCGGGCAGTTGGTACGCGCTGCCGCAGTCGCCGCAGCTGTTCAAGCAGCTGCTCATGGTCGGCGGCTTGGAGCGCTACTTCCAGATCGCGCGCTGCTACCGCGACGAGGACTTCCGCGCCGACCGGCAGCCGGAGTTCACCCAGCTGGACATCGAGATGAGCTTCGTCGAGGCCGATGACGTGATGGAGCTCGGCGAGGCCATCATGGCGGGGCTGTGGCGGGAGCTGCGCGGGCACGAGATCCCGCTGCCGATCCCGCGGATCAGCTACGCCGACGCCGTCGCCAAGTACGGCACGGACAAACCGGACCTGCGGTTCGGGCAGGAACTGGTCGAGTTGACCGAGTACTTCGCGGAGACCCCGTTCCGCGTGTTCCGCTCCTCCTACGTCGGCGCCGTGGTCATGCCGGGAGGGGCGGACCAGCCGCGCCGGCAGCTCGACGCGTGGCAGGACTGGGCCAAGCAGCGCGGCGGCAAGGGGCTGGCCTACGTGCTCGTCGGCGAGGACGGCACGCTGTCCGGGCCGGTGGCCAAGAACCTCTCCGATTCCGAGCGGGAGGGGTTGGCCAAGGCGGTCGGCGCCAACCCGGGTGATTGCGTGTTCTTCGCCGCCGGTGAACCCGGCCCCTCGCGGGCGCTGCTCGGTGCGGTCCGGCTGGAGATCGGTGAGCTGTGCGGGCTCATCGACCACGAGGCCTGGGCGTTCGCGTGGATCGTGGACGCGCCGATGTTCCAGTCCACCGCCGAGTCCGACGACGTGGCCGTCGGCACCGGCAACTGGACCGCGGTGCACCACCCGTTCACCGCGCCGAAGCCGGAGTGGGTCGAGGAGTTCGATCAGGATCCGGGCGGTGCCCTGTCGGACGCCTACGACCTGGTGTGCAACGGCAACGAGATCGGTGGTGGATCGATCCGCGTGCACCGCTCGGACGTTCAGCAGCGCGTGTTCGACGTGCTCGGCATCAGCGAGGAGCAGGCGCAGGAGAAGTTCGGCTTCCTGCTCGAGGCGTTCAAGTACGGCCCGCCGCCGCACGGCGGTATCGCGTTCGGCTGGGACCGGATCTGCATGCTGCTGGCCGGGGCCTCCTCGCTGCGCGACGTGATCGCGTTCCCGAAGACCGGTGGCGGTTTCGACCCCTTGACCGGTGCGCCCGCCCCGATTACCGCGCAGCAGCGCAAGGAAGCGGGCGTGGACGCGAAATCGACGCAGAAGAACGCATCGAACAAGTAGTACCTGCCAGACGAGTGGCACGTGCCGGGTCGACCGGGACAGGCGTAAGCGGCCGGTGGCAAGATTCGCGCCACGCGCGATCAGGCGTGCGGCGGCGGGTGTTGAAGGTCACCGCTGTCGGCCGGGGCGGTGGCGGTGTGCCCCTGTTCGGGTTGAACCTGTACGGATCCGGTGACGCCGCGGACGCGGTGTGTGTACTGTTCCCCTGATCATGTGGTGGGTGCGGCGCGGTGCGCACATGCGCGGCGGGCCGCGAGCACAACACGTGGTCGGTACACGTGTCCGGAATGATCAACTTGACCGGTCATGCGCAGCCGTGCCCGGACGAGTCGGGGTAGTGTCGGGAGACGATGAGCGTAGAGATCACCAGCGGTCCTCCGGAGATTCGCGCTGCCGCCGGCGGGGAGGTCACCGACACGGTCGGAACCGCGGAGGCGGTTCTGAGCAAGTGGACCGGGGCCGCGGTGCGGTTGGCCGACGCCGAGGACCTGGGAGGTAGTGGCCGGTCCGTCGTGCTCCGCGTGCGGGTCGCCGAATCGCCGTTCGACCTGCCTCGTACGCTCGTGGTCAAGCATTACGGCGCCTGCTCGGAGCAGGCGCGGTCGGACCCGTTCGCGCACGAGGCGGCGAGTTGCCAACTCGCCACAGCGTTGTCACCGGAAGCACGGGTCGGGCCGGAGCTCATCGCGCACGACGCTGCGCAGCGCATCCTGGTGCTGGAAGACCTGGGGCGCGGGTCCACGCTGGCCGATGTGCTCTTCGCCGATGACGCGCGCGCGGCCGAGCGGTCGCTGCTGGCCTGGGCGCGTGCGCTCGGCAAGTTGCACAGCACCACCGCCGGCTGCGACGCCGATTTCGACGCGCTCATGCGCCGTCTCGGTTCGCAGCAGGCGAGCGACCCGGTCACCGAGGACATCCTGCAGGCCTGTTCGGAACTTCCCGGCCTGTTGGCGGACACGCTGGGCGTGACGGTTCCGGCGAGCGTGTCGGAGCGGCTGGCCGCGGCCACGGAGTTGCTCACCTCGGGGCGGTACCGGGCGTTCAGTCCTTCCGACATCTGCCCGGACAACAGTTTAGTGACCGAAACCGGGGGGCGTTTCCTCGATTTCGAGGGGGGCTGCGTGCGCGACGTGGTGCTGGACGCGGCTTACCTGCAGTATCCGTTCCCGTCCTCGTGGTGCTCCTACGCGCTGCCGGACAACGTGGCGCGCGGAATGCTGGACACCTGGCGTTCCGAGGTCTCCCAGGTGTGGCCGGAGCTCGACGACGATGCGGTGCTCATGCCACGCCTGTTCGAGGCCGAGTTGCTCTGGGTGTGGGTGTCCACGTGGTGGTTCCTGCCGCGTGCCGGTGAGAACGACCGGCCGGTCGACCTGCAAATGCCCTCGCCGCGCCGCAGCACGGCACTCGTGGACCGGTGGCGGCACGTGCGGTCCAGCGCCGAGGGGGCTGAGATGGGGGATCTCGCCGAGTTCGCCGGGGCGGTCGTGGACGCGCTCGTCGAACGTTTCGGCGCCGGAGCGCTGCATCTCGTGCCGTACCCCGCGTTCGGGGAGGGAGAGCGCGGCTGAAGCGGGCGGCACCGCCGAAAATGAAATCGATTCGGTTAATTCGCGTGCCGCACGACCAAGAGTGCTGCGTCGGGAAACACCGCGTTCACGTGTAGTCGAATGCGCATACCACCATCGCGGGAAGTGTCGCGACGCGTGCTTCGGACGAGGCTTTCGGCGCTTTCCCGAAATGTGGGCGGCGGGGTGGATCCGTTGCGTTGATCACCCGTTCCGTGGCTTGCGGGATCACGAGTGCGATCGGTTACCCTGAGTTCAGCCCTTCGTCATTTCCTTCGGCCAGGGTGGTCGCCAGCGAAGGTTGGGCTGTAGTTTCCGGGAGGCTCGGGTGTGCGGAACTCGGCGTGTTGCGCGAGTGGTGGTCTGGGTGCTGCTCGGTCTGGGGCTGGTCGTGCTCTCGCCGCTGGCCGCGACCGCAGAAGTGGATCCGTACACCGTGGCGGAAATGACGAAATCACGCTCCACCGCGGAAATAGCGAAAACCCAGAGCGCTGAGCAGGAGGAGCAGCAGCGCGAGCATGCTTCCGGTGAGGTGCTCAAGCGACGGTTCGTCGTACCGGGCCATGCTCCGCCGTGCTTGTTCGAATTCAATTTCCGCTCCTTCTCCGGTGCCGACCAGGTGCTGTCCTCGGAGGAGCACCTCGTTTTTGGTGACAATTCGCACCAACTGGGCCTGCGAAAGAGACCTCCGGCAGTCGTGCTCAGCGTGTTCCGACTGTGAATCCGTCGGTTCGAAAACAGTTCCGCCCTGTTTGCAACAGGTGGTGCCGACGACGTCGCTGAACACGACTGTGAGGCGAATTGTGAATTTCGAAGCGTACCTCGCGCGTGTCAAAAACCATGCGAGCACGGTGACCGAGGAGTACTGCCACGAGCTCGCCGCCGGGCAGAGTCCGGACGCGCTTTTTGTCACCTGCTCGGATTCCCGCGTGATCCCCAGCCGGCTCACGGGCGCCGAACCGGGCCAGCTGTTCGAACTGCGCACCGCGGGCAACGTGGTACCGGCCTACCTGCCCGACGCGGGCAGCAGTGAGATGGCCACGATCGAGTACGCGGTGCTGCGACTGCGCGTGCCCGAGATCGTCGTGTGCGGGCACTCGCACTGCGGAGCGGTGACCGCGATGGCCACCGCCGGTCGCGGCCTGTCCGACATGCCCGCGTTGTGCACCTGGTTCGAGCTCACCGGTGGTGCGGACGGGAACGACCCGGGCGGGGACGACACCGAGGTCGACCCCGCGGTGCGCGCCGCGAGCCAGCAGCACGTGCGCGATCAGCTCACCAAGCTGCGCGAATACCCCTTCATCCGAGACCGGATCGCCGATGGGGAACTCGGCCTGCACGGCTGGTTCTTCGAACTCGACACCGGTCGAGTCCACACATTGGAGTGTGGCTCCGACGCAGCCGACGCGAACACGGCTGTCTTCCACCCCCTGTGAAGCCGCGGACGACCCGGGCACGGGGAGGAGTGCGCCTCCTTCCGCCGCGAGTCGGGCCGTCCTGTCGACGCGCCTGGAGTGCACAGTGACTCGAACGTCTCAGAACGAGACTCGGAAGCCATCCAACCGGAGCGGTGGCCCCGCGCCTTCCCGCTCCTGGTCCAAACAAACCCTGCTGGCGGACTTCTCCGCCTCCCTCGTCGTGTTCCTCGTGGCCGTGCCCCTCTGCGTCGGGGTTGCGGTCGCCTCCGGCGTCCCCGCCGAACTCGGCATGATCACCGGCATCGTCGGCGGACTCGTCGTGGGCTTGTTGCCCGGTAGCACGATGCAGGTCAGCGGGCCCGCAGCCGGACTGACCGTGGTGGTGTCCTCGGCCGTGGCCGAGCACGGGCTCGCCACGCTCGGCATCATCGTGCTCATCTCGGGACTGCTGCAGATCCTGCTCGGCCTCTCCGGGCTCGGCAGCTGGTTCCGGGCGATCTCACCCGCCGTGGTGCAGGGCATGTTGGCCGGCATCGGCCTGGTGCTCATCCTCGGCCAGATCTACCCGTTCGGCGGGCAGGAGCAGCCCGCCACCACAGGGGAGAAGTTCTCCGGCGTGCCCGATCTGGTCGGCCACGCGCTGACCGCGCCCACCGGCCTCGCCTCGCTCGGTCTGGGGCTGGCCACGCTCGTGCTGCTCGGCACGTGGAAGAAGCTGCCGAAACCGCTCAGCTCCGTGCCCGCTCCGCTCGTGGCCGTGGTCGTCGTCAGCACGGCCGCGGCGGTGTTCGCGCTGCCCGTGAGCACCGTCGAGGTGGGTTCGCTGCTGGAGGCCGTGAACATGCCGTTCCACGGTTCGGCGTTCGACGAGCTGCTCACCCCCGCGCTGTGGGGCACCGTGCTCACGTTCACCCTGATCGCCTCGGCCGAGAGCCTGTTCAGCGCCGCCGCGGTCGATCGGATGCACAGCGGTCCGAAGACGCACTACAACAAGGAGCTCGCCGCGCAGGGCGCCGGCAACGCCGTCTGCGGCGTGTTCGGCGCGCTGCCGATGACGGCGGTCATCGTGCGCAGCTCGACCAATGTCAACGCGGGGGCGGTGACGAAGACCTCGCGCATCCTGCACGGCGCCTGGCTGCTGCTGTTCGTCGTGTTCCTGCCCGAGGTGCTGGCGTTCATGCCGAACGCGGTGCTGGCCGCCCTGCTCATCCAGGCCGGGTGGAAGCTGCTCGACCTGCGCCAGGTCGTGCGGCTGGTGCGCACCAACAGGGCCGAGGCCGTCGTGCTGCTGGTGACCACCGGCATGATCGTGGGCACGGACCTGCTCATCGGCACGCTGACCGGTCTGGCCCTGGCCGTGGTCAAGAGCGCGTTCGAAATGTCCCGGATGTCGCTGCGCTCGCACCACGACGAGGAGCACAACCAGGTGCGGGTGGAACTCGGCGGCAACGCCACCTTCCTGCGGTTGCCGCGGTTGCTGGACCACCTCGAGCGGCTGCCCAGCGAGCGGCACGTGCGCCTGGACCTCACGCGGGTGCGCCACCTCGACCACGCCTGCCAGCAGGCCGTGCAGAGCTGGGCCAGCCAGCGGCGCGGTGAGAGTGAGCACGACGTCGAAGTCGCGTTGCCGCACCAGCAGGACGATCACGAGGGGGAACGGGGCCTGGCCACCACTCGCTGAACAGGCCCGGCGCCAGGTGTTCACCCCGCGGTGAGGTGGAACATTTCTCGAGAAAAGTCGCCGACATTTCTCGAGAAATGTTCCACGCGGGGGCGCGGCGTGCGCGGGCGGGACGCGGGCCGCGGCGGCCGGGGTGTCCGCTGCGGCGGGTAGCGTCGGGGCCGTGAGCGATGGCCTGTTCGACGAGGGGTTGTTCGGCGCCGATGCGGAGGAGCGCGCCGAAGAGCAGTTGACCGAGCACGCGCCGCTGGCGGTGCGGATGCGTCCGCGCAGCCTCGACGAGGTCGTCGGACAGGAGCACCTGCTCGGCGCCGGAGCGCCGCTGCGCCGCCTCGTCGAAGGCGCCGCACCCGCCTCGGTGCTGATGTACGGCCCGCCCGGGACGGGCAAGACGACGCTGGCCAACCTCGTCTCCCAGGCCACCGGCCGCCGTTTCGTCGCGCTGTCGGCGCTGTCGTCCGGGGTCAAGGAAGTGCGCGGGGTCATCGAGGAGGCTCGCCGCAGGCTCGGTCGCTCCGCCGAGGCGACCGTGCTGTTCATCGACGAGGTGCACCGCTTCTCCAAGACCCAGCAGGACGCGCTGCTCGGCGCCGTCGAGGACCGCACCGTGCTGCTGGTGGCGGCGACCACGGAGAACCCGTACTTCTCGGTGGTCTCCCCGCTGCTGTCGCGCTCGCTGGTGCTGCAACTGCACAGCCTCACCGAGGACGGCCTGCGCGGGCTGCTCCGGCGCTCCGTGGCCGAAGAGCGCGGGCTGGACGGCGCGGTGTCGGTCGAGCAGGACGCCGAGGACCACCTCGTCGCGCTGGCCGCCGGCGACGCGCGGCGCGCGCTGACCGCGCTGGAGGCCGCGGCCGAGTCCACCCTCTCCACCGGTGGTGAGCGCATCGACCTGGCCACGGTGGAGGCCACCGTGGACCGGGCGGCAGTGCTCTACGACCAGACCGGCGACCAGCACTACGACATCGCCAGCGCGTTCATCAAATCCATCCGCGGCTCGGACGTGGACGCGGCGCTGCACTACCTGGCGCGGATGGTCGACGCCGGCGAGGATCCGCGCTTCATCGCCCGCAGGTTGGTGGTGCACGCCAGCGAGGACGTCGGCATGGCCGACCCCACCGCGATGCAGGCGGCCGTGTCCGCCGCGCACGCGGTGCAGTTCATCGGCATGCCGGAGGGGCGGCTGTCGCTGGCCCAGGCCACGGTCCACCTGGCCACGGCGCCCAAGTCGAACGCCGTGATCACCGCTATCGACGAGGCCGTCACCGACGTGCGCGCCGGCAAGGCGGGACCGGTGCCGCCGCACCTGCGCGACGGCCACTACGCGGGGGCGAGCAAGCTCGGCAACGCGCAGGGCTACGCCTACCCGCACGACCGGCCCGAGGGTGTGCTGCCGCAGCAGTACCCGCCGGACGAGCTCGTCGGCCGCGACTACTACCGGCCCACGACGCACGGGGGCGAGCGCACGCTCGCCGACCGCGTGCCGAAGCTGCGCGGGCACGTGCGCGGCGACGTGCGCGGCGAGGCGGAGTCCTGAGAGCAGCCGGGCGCGGGGCGTCCGGTCACCGGTGGCCTGCCAGCGGCCGCGGCGCGGTAGATTGCCCGCCGAACCCGGCGCGAGGAGGTCGCGGTGCCCAACCGGATCGTGGTCACCAGGTGGATTCCCGAGCAGGCGCGGCAGCGTCTCGCCGAAGCGGGCGAGGTGCACGTGTGCGGCCAGGACCGGCCGCTGCAGCGGGCCGAGCTGCACGAGGTGGCGAGCGGGGCCGACGCGCTGGTGACGATGGTGCAGGACCGCGTCGACGCCGAGCTGGTCGAGGCCGCCGGTCCGAACCTGCGCGTGGTGGCCAACGTGGCGGTCGGGCACGACAACGTCGACGTGGCCGCGCTGCGCGAACGCGGCGTGGTCGTGACGAACACCCCCGACGTGCTCACCGACGCCACCGCCGACCTGGCGCTGGGGTTGCTGCTCATGGTCACCCGCCGGCTCGGCGAGGGCGAGCGGTTGCTGCGCGCGCAGCAACCGTGGAACTTCCACCTCGGTTTCATGCTCGGCAGCGGGTTGCAGGCGAAGACCCTGGGCATCATCGGGCTCGGCGGGATCGGGCGCGCCGTCGCCCGGCGCGCCCGCGCCTTCGGCATGCACATCGCCTACACCGGGCGGAGCCGGGCCGACGCCGAGGTGGAACGCGAGCTCGAAGCCACCTACCTCGGTCAGGACGAGCTGCTGCGCACTGCGGACGTGGTCAGCCCGCACTGCCCGCTGACCCCGCGGACGCGGCACTTGATCGACGAGGAGGCGCTGCGGGCGATGCGGCCGGAGGCGGTGCTGCTGAACACCAGCCGCGGGCCCGTGGTGGACGAGCGCGCCCTCGTGCGCGCGCTGCAGGCCGGGGAGATCGCCGGTGCCGCGCTGGACGTGTTCGAGCGCGAACCCGAGGTGCAGCCGGAGCTGCTCGGCATGGACAACGTCGTGGCCGTGCCGCACCTGGGGTCGGCGACCCGGGAGACGCGGGGGGCGATGGCCGACTTGGCCGCGCGCAACGTCGTCGGGGTGCTCGAGTCCGGGACCCCGGTCACCCCGGTGGGCGGCTGAGAGCAGCAAACCCGGCACCAGATCTTTCCGGCACGCGCGCGGGTGGAAGCGGTCAACCCGAAGCGACGCGGTAGCCTGACGGCGATCACAAGGCCACCCGCGTGCGAGCCGGCACCGGTGGTCGCAGTACGTCGTCGAAATTTCGGGAGGGCACGTGACGCCCACGCAGATCGCCGCGCTGATCGCAGCGGGCGCGTTCGTGCTGCTGGTCGTGCTGCTGGCGATCCCGCTGGTCAAGCTCGGCCGCACGCTGGATGCGGCGACCACCGCGATTCGCAAGGCGCACGAGAACTCCGACCCCCTGTTCACCGGCGCGAACTCGACGCTGAACCACGTGAATACCCAGCTGGAGCGGGTGGACGGGATCACCGCGCACGCCAAGACGGTCAGCGGCAACGCCTCGGCGCTGTCCTCGCTGTTCACAGCTACACTGGGAGGGCCGCTGGTAAAGACGGCCGCCTTCTCGTACGGGGTGAACAAGGCCGTGCGGGCGCGCCGGAAGAGGAAGGCGGCTCCCACGGGCCGGCATTCCCGCCGCAGGGGCAAAGGAGGACCCAAGTGAGGCGCCTGTTCTGGTTCGGTGCCGGGGTCGCGGCCGGAGTGGCGGTGACCCGCAAGGTCAACGCGACCACCCGGAAGGCCACGCCGGCAGGTGTGGCCGAGCAGCTGGGCGGCGCGATGCGCGATCTGGCCGACTCGGTGGGCGCCTTCGGCGCCGACGTGCGCGCGGGGATGCGGGAACGCGAGCAGGAGCTCGACGAGGCCGCGCAGGACGGGCGGGTCGCCGAGGCGGCGCGCGCGGCCGCCGCGACGCCGGGGGAGCGCACTGCGAACACTCCCGGCGCCGGTGCTGCGGCGGCCGACCAGCGCCGAGCGCGCCGGGCTGGACGCTGAACGCTCCAGCGCAGCGCCGCTCGTCCCGCCGAGAGCTCGTTTCGACCATCGCCTGAGGACTTCACCGTGCAGACCCACGAAATCAACCGTCGCTTCACCGAGCACTTCCGCGCCGCCGGCCACACCGTGGTGCCGAGCGCGTCGCTGATCCTGGACGACCCGACGCTGCTGTTCGTCAACGCGGGCATGGTCCAGTTCAAGCCCTACTTCCTCGGTGACGCCCCGGCCCCGTACCCGCGTGCCACCAGCATCCAGAAGTGCGTGCGCACCGGGGACATCGACGAGGTCGGCAAGACCACGCGCCACAACACGTTCTTCCAGATGGCCGGCAACTTCTCGTTCGGCGACTACTTCAAGGAAGGTGCGATCGCGCAGGCGTGGGACCTGGTGACCAAGTCCCAGGCTGACGGCGGGTTCGGCTTCGACCCCGCCCGGTTGTGGGTGACCGTCTACGAGCACGACCGGGAGGCCGCCGAGCTGTGGCGGTCGGTCGCCGGTCTGCCGCCGGAACGCATCCAGACCCGCGACGCCGAGGACAACTACTGGGACATGGGCGTGCCCGGTCCCGGCGGCCCGTGCTCGGAGATCTACTACGACCGCGGTCCCGAGTACGGCCACGAGGGCGGCCCCGTCGTCGACGAGGACCGCTACATCGAGATCTGGAACCTCGTGTTCATGCAGGACATCCGAGGCGAGAGCAGCCCGAAGGAAGGCGCGCCCGTGCTCGGTGAGCTGCCGACGAAGAACATCGACACCGGCTTGGGCATCGAACGGGTCGCCTGCCTGCTGCAGGGCGTGGACAACGTCTACGAAACCGACCTGGTCCGCCCGGTGATCGCCAAGGCCGAGGAGCTGTCCGGCCGGCGCTACGGCGATTCGCACGAGGACGACGTCCGATTCCGCGTCATCGCCGACCACGCCCGTTCCGGCGTGATGCTCATCAGCGACGGCGTCACACCCGGCAACGAGGCCCGCGGCTACGTGCTGCGCAGGCTGCTGCGCCGCATCGTCCGGTCGGCCCGCCTGCTGGGCGTGCACGAACCGGTGCTCGGCGAGTTCGCCGCCGTCGTGCGCGACGCCATGGCTCCGGGGTATCCGGAACTGGTCGACGAGTTCGACCGGATCGACTCGGCGGTGCGCAACGAGGAGTCGGCCTTCTTGGCCACGCTCTCGACCGGGTCGAAGATCTTCGACACGGCCGCGCGGGAGACGAAGAAGGCCGGCGGTACCCAGCTGCCGGGCGACAAGGCCTTCCAGCTGCACGACACGTACGGGTTCCCCATCGACCTGACGCTGGAGATGGCCGCCGAGCAGGGGCTGTCGGTCGACGAGCAGGGTTTCCGGAGCCTGATGGACGAGCAGCGGCGGCGCGCCAAGGAGGACGCCAAGGCCCGCAAGCAGGGCCACGCCGACCTGTCCACCTACCGCGATCTGCTCGACCAGCACGGCACCACCGAGTTCATCGGCTACACCGACCTGGGCGGGCAGAGCCGCGTGCTGGGACTGCTCGTCGGCGGCCAACCCGCCAAGACCGCCGGTGCGGGCACCGAGGTGGAACTGGTGCTGGACCGCACCCCGTTCTACGCCGAAGGCGGCGGGCAGATCGCCGACACGGGCAAGCTCGTCGGCAGCGGTGCGGAGGTCAAGGTGCACGACGTGCAGCGCGCCGTGCCGGGCCTGTTCGTGCACCGCGCCACCGTCCTGGCCGGTGAGGTCGGCGTGGACGCCGTGCTCGAGGCCGAGGTCGACGCCAACCGCCGGCGCGCCATCGCCCGTTCGCACTCGGCCACGCACCTGGTGCACGCGGCGGTGCGCGGCGCCTACGGCAAGCGGGCCGCGCAGGCGGGCTCGCTGAACTCGCCGGGACGGATGCGCTTCGACTTCACCGCCCCCTCGGCCGTGTCCGCCTCCGTGCTCGGCGGTGTCGAGGAAGAGGTCAACGAGTACCTGCAGAACGACGTCGAGGTGCAGTCCTACAGCACCACGATGGACCGGGCCATGGAGCTCGGCGCGATCGCGCTGTTCGGCGAGCAGTACGGCGACCAGGTGCGCGTGGTCGACATGGGCGACTACTCGCGCGAGCTGTGCGGTGGCACCCACGTCGGCAGCATCGGCCAGCTCGGGGTGGTCAAGCTGGTCAGCGACTCCTCGGTCGGCTCCGGGGTGCACCGCGTCGAAGCCCTCGTCGGCATGGACGCGATGCGCTACATCAACAAGGAGCACATGCTGGTCAGCCAGATCGCCGATCAGATGAAGGTGCCCGCCGAGGAACTGCCCGGGCGCATCGAGCAGACGGTCACGCGGCTGCGCGACACGGAGAAGGAACTCGAGCAGTTGCGCGTGCAGCAGGTGCTGTCCTCGGCCGGGGATCTGGCCGAGAAGGCCGTGGACGTGCACGGGGTGACCTTCGTGGCCGAGCGGGTCGCCGACGGCGTCGACGGCAACGCGTTGCGCTCGCTCGTCGGCGAGGTGCGCGGCCGCCTCGGCAGCCGCCCGTCGGTCACCGCGCTGTTCTCCGTGCAGGACGGCAAGGTCAACTTCGTCGTCGGCGTCAACGAAGCCGGGCGGGACGCGGGCCTGGCAGCCGGCAAGCTCGTGCCGGTGTTCGCCGGCGATGTCGACGGCCGCGGCGGCGGCAAACCGGACATGGCCCAGGGTGGCGGCTCCAACCCGGAGGGCATCACCGCCGCCGCGTCGACGCTGCGCGAGGAGATCGGCCGGGTGATGCTCGGGTGAGTGCCGACTGCCCGGATCCCGGTCCGGGGCGGCGGCTGGCCGTCGACGTCGGCGGAACGCGCATCGGCGTGGCGATCAGCGATCCCGCGCCGGTGCTGGCCACCCCGGTGGAAACGGTTCGGCGGGACCGGCGTCGCGGCAGCGACCTGCGGCGGCTGGCCGCGCTCGTCTCCGAGTACGGCGTGGTCGAGGTCGTCGTGGGACTGCCCGTGACGATGGCGGGGGAGGAAGGCCACTCCGCCGGCATGGCCAGGCGGTTCGGCGACGCTCTGGCGCCTCGGATCGCTCCGGTGCCGCTGCGGTTCACCGACGAACGGCTGACCACCGTCACCGCGAGCCGTATGCTGAGCGAGCGGGGGGTGCGGGGCAAGGAGCAGCGCGCCGTGGTGGACCAGGCCGCGGCCGTGGAGATCCTGCAAGCATGGTTGGACGCTCGGGGGCGTAGTGCGGAAAGGGACAATTGGTGAGCGACGATCTCGGATTGTTCGCGGACGACCCCGATGACGACGATCCGTCCCGGACGGAGCGCGGTCCGGGATTATTCCGCCGGCGCAAGCGGCGCCGCTGGGTGACCGCCATCGCCGGGGTCTGCGTGTTCGTCCTGGTGGTGGCCGGTGCGCTGTACGGCGTGAGCCAGATCCGCGAGCTGCGGTCCTACGAGGACTACGAGGGCGGCGGTCACGGCGACGTCGTCATCGAAGTGGCCTCCGGCGACACGATCAGCGCCATCGGATCCACCCTGAGCGAGAAGAACGTGGTGGCCAGCGCCCAGGCGTTCGTCGCAGCTGCCGAGGAGAACCAGCGGATCAACAGCATCCAGCCCGGCTACTACCTGATGAACAGGGAGATGTCGGGACGCGCCGCTGTCGAGCACATCGTCTCCGACGAGGCCCAGGTGGGGCGTGTCGAGGTGCGCGGCGGGATGCGGTTGGAGGACCAGCTCACTCCCGACGGCGGGCGCGAACCGGGCGTGCTCACGCGGCTCGCGCAGGCCACCTGCACCGGCGGTGCGCAGGAGTGCGTCACCTCCGAGCAGATGCACCAGGCCGCCGCGACCGCGGACCTCGCCGAGCTGGGCGTGCCGGAGTGGCTGCGCGGCGAAGCCGCCGAGGGAGAGGGTTTCCGCAGGTTGGAGGGTCTGATCCAACCCGGCGTCTACGACATCGAACCGGGTGGCGACGCGGCGAGCGTGCTGCGTTCGGTGCTGCGCAGCTCCACGGCGAAGCTGGAAGCCGCCGGTGTGCCGCAGGCCGCGGAGCAGACCGGTCGTTCCCCGTACGAGCTGTTGACGGTCGCGTCGCTGGTGCAGAGCGAGAGCATCGAGAAGGACTTCCCCAAGGTGGCCCGGGTCGTGTACAACCGGCTCAACCCGCCGGGGATGCATCTCGGGATGGACTCGACGATCAACTACCCGCTGGACAAGCCCAGCCTGTTGACGAAACCGGAGGACCGCAACCGGCCCGGCCCGTACAACACGTACCAGAACTACGGGCTGCCGCCGACGCCGATCTCCGCGCCCAGCCAGGAGGCGATCGCCGCGGCGAAGGAACCGGCCGAGGGCGACTGGAAGTACTTCGTCAAGTGCTACCCGGACGGGACGTCGTGCTTCGCCGCGACGCAGGAGGAGCACGACCGCTACATCCAGCAGGCCCAGGAACGCGGGGCGTTCTGACGGCCCCTGAAGCTGGCAACGCCGGGCCGGTCCGGGTCCGACATCGGTGAGCGGTGGACATTTCTCGAGAAACGTCGGGAACGTTTCTCGAGAAATGTCCACCCGGTCGAGGAACGAGGAGGGTGAACCGCGCACATGTCCGAGCGGAGCACCGCGCAAGCGCGGCGGGCCGGCGTGGTGGGCTCGCCGATCGCGCATTCGCTCTCGCCGGTGCTGCACACCGCGGCCTACCGCGAGCTCGGCCTGCTCGGCTGGTCCTACGACCGCCACGAGGTCACCGAGCAGGAACTTCCCGGCTTCGTCGCCGCGCTCGGTCCGGAGTGGACGGGGTTGTCGGTGACCATGCCCGGCAAGCACGCGGCTTTGCGGCTGGCGGACGTGCGCACCGAACGCGCGGCGGCGGTCGGCGCGGCCAACACCCTGGTGCGCAGGGCGGACGGTTGGTTGGCCGACTGCACGGACGTGGACGGCGTGGTGGGCGCGCTGGGCGCGGTACCGGGTGCTGAGCGCGGGCTGGTCCTCGGTGCCGGGGGAACGGCCGCGGCCGCGCTGGCCGCGTTCGCCGAACTGGGCATGAGCGAGAGCGTGCTCGCCGTGCGCGAACCGGCACGTGCGCGTTCGGCCGTCGCCACGGCCGAACGCCTCGGGTTGCGGGTGCGGGTGGAGCGGTTGGACACCGCAGCACTGTCCGAACTGGCCGGAGCCAGTGACGTGGTGGTGTCCGCACTGCCCGCGGGCGCCTGGGACGGCCTTGCGGCCGAGCACTCGGCGGTCGCGCCGCACGTGCTCGACGTGCTCTACGCCCCGTGGCCCACACCGCTGGCGCGTGCGGTCTCGGCGGCCGGCGGTCGCCTGGCCACCGGTCTGGACATGCTGCTGCACCAGGCTTTCGGGCAGGTGGAGTGGTTCACCGGTCTGCCCGCGCCGCGGGCGGCGATGCGGGCCGCTCTGGCCGAGGCCACGGGCGGGCAGGCGCTCGCCGAGCTTTGATCCGCGGCCGCCGCGGTGCGCGGCGGCCGCGGGAGGTGTCACTCGTCGGCTGTCACGCGCTGGTGTCCAGCTCGGACGCGACGAGCTCGGCCACGTGCTCCAGCGCGGTCTCCGCACCGTCGCCCTCGGCGGAGAGGACGACTTCGTCGCCGCCGGCGGCCCCCAGCGCCATGAGACCGAGGATGCTGCCGCATTCGACGGGTTCGGTGCCCTCCTTGCGGATCTTGATCGGCACCTGTTGCTGGGCGGCGGCCTTGGCCACCAGCGCTGCGGGCCGCGCGTGCAGCCCGACCTTGCTCGCCACCGTCACCTGTCGTTCGGCCAATGTCGCTCCGTTCCACCTGCCGATCGCACCGACCGGCGTCACTGCTGGTCGCGGGACGTGTCTCCCGCGGAATCGCCCCGTCCGCCGGCCCCGCCGGACGAGGCCCCACCGGACGAGGCCCCACCGGACGAGGCCCCACCGGACGGGGACCCGCCGGACGGGGCACCGCCGCCAGTATCCGCCTCGGAAGTGGATGTCTGCTCCGGCCCGTCCTCCTCCCGGCCCGGTGTGGGCAGGTTCCACTTCGCGATCACGAAGCGGAAGATCACGTAGTACAGCACGGCGTAGCCCAGTCCGATCGGGATGAGCCACAGCGACCGCGTGGACAGTCCGAAGTTGAGCACGTAGTCGATCGCGCCGGCGGAGAACCCGAAGCCGCTGTGGATGTCCAGCGCGTTCACCAGCGCCATCGAGCTGCCGGTGAGCACGGCGTGGATGAGCAGCAGCGGCCAGGCCACGAAGACGAAGGAGAACTCCAGCGGTTCGGTGACGCCGGTGAGGAACGCCGTCAGCGCGACCGAGACCATGATGCCGCCGACGACCGGGCGCTGTTCGGGCTTGGCCGAGTGCCAGATCGCCAGGGCAGCGGCCGGCAACGCGAACATGAAGATCGGGAAGAACCCGGTCATGAACGTGCCGGCGGTCGGGTCGCCCGCGAAGAAGCGGGAGATGTCGCCGTGTTGGCCCTGGTAGTCGCCGAACAGGAACCACACGACGTTGTTCGGGATGTGGTGCAGGCCCAGTGGCAGCAGCAGCCGGTTGACCACGCCGTAGATCCCGCCGCCGATGACCGCGTTGGCGGTGATCGCGTTGCTGAACGCGGTCAGCCCCGCGTCGAACAGCGGGTAGAGCACGCCGAGGATCGCGCCGATGACGAGCATGGCGCAGGCGGTGATGATCGGCACGAAGCGGCGGCCGCCGAAGAACGCGAGGTACTGGGGCAGTTTGATCCGGTAGAAGCGCTGCCACAGGAAGGCCGCGGTCAACCCGGCGACGATGCCGCCGAGCACGCCGTAGGGGCCCTCGTTGTAGACCGTGCCGTCCTCCTGACCGGTGATCTCCCACATGACCCCGGCCAGCACGACGTAGCCCACGGTCGCCGCCAGCGCGGTGGAGCCGTCGGACTTCCTGGCGAACCCGATGGCCACGCCGACGGCGAACAGCAGCGGCAGGTTGTCGAACAGCGCCCCGCCGCCGGCGCCGATGACACCGGCCACGGGCTGCAGCGGGCCGATGGCGCCGAGCAGGTCGTCCTGGCCGAGCCGTTGCAGCAGCGCCGCGGCGGGCAGCACGGCGATGGGCAGCATGAGGCTGCGTCCCAGGCGCTGCAGCAGTGCGAATCCGCTGCTGCCGCCGGACGCCTTCTCGGCGCTAGTCAAGGCTTCTCCTTCTCCACGCGGACCCGGTGGCCACCGGGCCCGCGTCGACACGCGTGTCCGAACGGAGTGTCTACGATGCCGGTGCGCGGAGCGCGGCGACTCGGCGCTCGGGCTGGCAGACGTTGGTACTGTCCGGTCTAAACCAGTAGCGAACGATGCGTGGTCGCCACAACGGGTGTCAAGAGGTGCGCTCCTTCGTTGCCGTATCGACACCGGGCGGCGCAGGATCATCGGCAGGACCGCGTCAGCGCGGTCCGGACGGAAGGGAGGCCGCGGTGGCCGAGGACAAGGCGACGGCGATCCTCACCGCGCTCGGCGGTGGGGACAACGTGGTGGAGATCGAACCGTGCATCACCCGCCTGCGCTGCGAGGTGCGCGACGGGGGCAAGGTCGACGAGGCGAGGCTCAAAGCGGCCGGCGCGCACGGTGTGATGCTGCAGGGCACGGCGGTGCAGGTCGTCGTGGGCCCGGAGGCGGACACGATCGCCGAGGACATCGAGGACCTGCGGTGAGCCTGGAAGTGGGCAGCCCGGTCGACGGCCTGGCGACCTCGCTCAGCGAGGTTCCGGACGCGGTGTTCTCCCAGGCCGTGGTGGGCCCGGGCGTGGCGGTGCGGCCGGCGGCGGGTGCGGCCGCCGCGGTCGCGCCGATCAGCGGCACGGTGGTGACGCTGCACCCGCACGCGTTCGTCATCGCCGCCTCCACCGGGGCGGCGGTGCTGGTGCACCTCGGCATCGACACGGTCAAGCTCGCCGGCGAGGGTTTCACCGTGCACGCGGCCAAGGGCGACAGCGTCGAAGCCGGCGACAGCGTGGTCACGTGGGACCCCTCCGCGGTGGAAGCGGCCGGGTACGCCTCGATCTGCCCCGTGGTGGTCCTCGAGGTCGGGCCGGAGGCGTTGAGCGAGCGGCGGGAGGACGGCGAAGTCGGCGCCGGCGACGTGCTGTTCGCCGTGGACTGACCGCACCGGGGGAACCCTCCCGACACGCGCCTGCGCGGTGCGCGGAGGCGCGGCCTGCGACGCACGTGCCCGCAGGCTGGGGCGGTGGACACGACGACGTTCGACTGCGGGAGCGCAGGTTCCGGTTGCGGCGTGGCGGGCGCGGTCGCGGTCGCCGCGGTGTGCGGCCTGCTCGGCGCTGCGGCGGGCCGTCTCGGCCGGTCCGTCCTGCTGCGGCTGTCCCGGGGCGTGCGCCCGCCGGCGGGGTGGTGCGAGCTCGGCACCGCTGCGCTGTGGGCGGTCGCCGCCGTGCGGTGGTTCCTGCCCGGGGTCTCGTGGTGGTGGCTGCCGGTCCCGCTGGTGCTGGCCTGGTTCGGCGTGCTGCTCGGCGTCTGCGACGTGCGGGCGTGCCGCCTGCCGGACGGGTTGACCCTGCCGCTGTACCCGGTGCTGGGGCTGCTGCTCGCCGCCGCCTCGTTCGGGGCCGGGCGACCACGTCTCGCGGCCACGGCCGCGGTCGGCTGCGTGCTGTGCGGCGGTGCCTACCTCCTCGTGCGCCTGGTGCTCGGCGACGCGCTCGGACCCGGGGACGTGAAGCTCGCCGGCGCGCTCGGCGCGGCCGTCGGCGGGGTCTCGCTGCAGGCCGTGGCCGGCATGGTGGTGGTCTCGGCGGTGCTCACCGCCCTGCTGGGGCGGTTGCTGCGGTGCCGTGATCAAGGCCGGGATGTGCCGCACGGCCCCGCGCTGCTCGCGCCCGCATGGCTGCTGACCGTCCTCGGCCCGTGACACCTCGCCGCCGCGGCGAGGTGTTCGCGGTGCGCTGTACCCGGCGGGTGCCGGCACCCCGGAGGCCTGCCCGTGCCTGCGCACGTGACAGGATGATGAGTTGTGCTGCGTTGGATGACTGCCGGAGAGTCGCACGGTCCCGGCCTGGTCGCGATGCTGGAAGGCATGGTGGCGGGCGTCGAGGTGACCACGGGCGAGATCGCGACCCAGCTGGAACGCCGGAAACTCGGTTTCGGGCGCAGCCCGCGCATGAACTTCGAGGCCGACGAACTCGAGGTTCTCGGCGGTTTGCGGCACGGTCGTACGCAGGGCGGCCCGTTCGCGATCCGCATCGGCAACAGCGAGTGGCCCAAGTGGGACAAGGTCATGGCCGCCGACCCGGTCGATCCCGCGGAACTGGAGTCGCTCGCCCGCAACGAGCCGCTGACCCGGCCGCGCCCGGGGCACGCCGATCTCGCCGGCATGCAGAAGTACGGCTTCACCGAGGCGCGGCCGGTGCTCGAACGCGCCAGCGCGCGGGAGACCGCGGCGCGCGTGGCCGTCGGCACGGTGGCGCGGGCGTTCCTGCAGCAGCTGTGCGGTGTGCAGATCGTCAGCCACGTGGTCAGCCTCGGCGACGTGGACGCGGAGCAGGAAACGCTGCCGACGGCGGCGGACCTCGAGGCGATCGACGACAACCCGGTGCGCGCCTTCGGCGATGCGGCCACCGAGCGCATGACCGCCGAGGTGGAAGCGGCCAAGCGCGACGGGGACACCCTCGGCGGTGTCGTCGAGGTCATCGCCCACGACGTGCCGCCGGGACTGGGCTCGCACGTGCACTGGGACCGCAAGCTGGACAGCAGGTTGGGCGCGGCGCTGATGAGCGTGCAGGCCATCAAGGGCGTGGAGATCGGCGCCGGTTTCGCGAACGCGCGGCGCCGCGGTTCGTCCGCGCACGACGAGATCCATCCCGCCTCGGGGGCGCGGTGGGTCACCCGCTCCAGCAACCGCGCCGGCGGTGTGGAAGGCGGCATCAGCAACGGGGAACCGCTCATCGTGCGCGCGGCGAAGAAACCGATCTCCAGCCTGCCGCGCCCGCTGGACACCGTGGACGTGTCCACCGGGCAGCCGGCGCACGCGATGCACCAGCGCTCCGACGTCACCGCCGTGCCGCGCGCCGCGGTCGTCGCCGAGACGATGGTCGCGCTCGTGCTCGCCGAGACCGCGCTGGAGAAGTTCGGCGGGGACGAGCTCTCCGAGACGCGGCGCAACATGCGCGGCTACCTCGATAGCCTGGCGGAACGCGCGCAGGAAAGGTCCGAACGCTCATGACACCGCGCGCGGTGGTGATCGGCCCGCCGGGAAGCGGCAAGACGACGGTGGGCCGCCTGCTCGCCGAGCACTGGGGCGTGCCCTTCCGGGACACCGACGAGGAGGTGCGCGCCTCCAGCGGCAGGGAGATCGCGGAGATCTTCACCGTCGACGGCGAGCCGGCCTTCCGCGAGATGGAGGAGAGCGCGGTGGCCACCGCGCTGACCTCCGACGGCGTGCTCGCCCTCGGCGGCGGTGCGGTGCTGTCCGACCGCACGCGGCGGCTGCTGACCGAGCACCCGGTCGTGTTCCTCGCGGTCGGCCTGCCCGAAGGAGCCCGGCGCACGGGCCTGTCCACGGCGCGGCCGCTGCTCTCGGGGGTGAACCCGCGGGCGACGTTCAAGGCCTTGCTGGATGCGCGGATGCCGTTGTACCGCGAGGTGGCGACGGTGGAGATCGAGACCGACGAGCTCGCACCGGTGGAGGTGGCGCGGCGCGTCGACGCCGCGCTGACCGGTGCTGACCCGTCGGCGGACCCCCGAATCGGAAAGGGGCGAGGATGACCGAGCCGGTGCGGATCAACGTCGCGACCCGGCAGCCGTACGAAGTGCTCATCGGGCGCGGCATGCTCGGTGATCTCATCGAGCAGGTGCGCGGGGCGTCCACGGTGGCGCTGGTGCACCAGCCGACGTTGACGACCACGGTGGAGAACGTTCGCGAGGAGATGGCCGAGGCGGGCGTGGACGCCCACCGGGTCGAGGTGCCGGACGCCGAGGAGGGCAAGAGCCTCGCCGTGGCGGGCTTCTGCTGGGAGGTGCTCGGCAAGATCGGCATGGACCGCGACGGCGTGGTCGTCGCCTTCGGTGGTGGCGCTGTTACCGACATGGCCGGTTTCGTCGCCGGGACGTGGATGCGCGGGGTGCGTGTCGTGCACGTGCCCACGACCCTGCTCGGCGCGGTGGACGCGGCGGTCGGCGGCAAGACCGCGATCAACACCGAGGGCGGCAAGAACCTCGTCGGCCTGTTCCACGAGCCGAGTTCCGTGCTCGTCGATCTGGCCACATTGGAGGGTCTGCCGCAGAACGAGGTCATCGCCGGCATGGCCGAGGTGGTCAAGTGCGGTTTCATCGCTGATCCGGAGATCCTGGACATCATCGAGCGGGACCCCGCGGCCGCGCTCGACCCGGCGGGGCGGACGCTGGGTGAACTGGTGAGCCGGGCCATCCAGGTGAAGGCTTCGGTGGTGGCCGAGGACCTCACCGAGTCGCACTCGCGGGAGGTGCTCAACTACGGCCACACGCTGGCGCACGCCATCGAACGCCGCGAGCGCTACCGCTGGCGGCACGGTGCCGCGGTGTCGATCGGTCTCGTCTTCGCCGCGGAACTGGCCCGCATGGCCGGCAGGTTGGACGACGCGACGGCGGACCGGCACCGCAGCGTGCTCGACGCGCTGGGATTGCCGACGAAGTACTACGCCGGCGCGCTCAACGAGCTCATCGAGAACATGCAGTCGGACAAGAAGACCCGCTCGGGCATGCTGCGGTTCGTGGTGCTCGACGAGCTCGCCAAGCCCGGCCGGTTGGAGGGTCCCGACCCGTCGCTGCTGGCGGCCGCGTACTCCGCGGTGACCGGCGATGCGGAGCAGCGTCCGAGCACGGAGGTGTTCCTGTGAGGGTGCACGTGCTCAACGGGCCGAACCTGGGGCGGCTCGGTTCGCGGGAACCTTCGGTGTACGGCACGGCGAGCCACGCCGACCTCGTCGGGCTGTGCGAGCGCACCGGCGGTGAGCTCGGGGTGGACGTGCTGGTGCGGCAGACGGACCACGAAGGCGAGATGGTCGGTTGGCTGCACGAGGCGACCGACGAGCAGGCACCGGTGGTGCTCAACGCGGCCGCGTGGACGCACTACTCGGTCGCCGTGCGCGACGCGGCGGCACAGCTGCGGGCCGATCTCGTGGAACTGCACATCTCCAACGTGCACCGGCGGGAGACGTTCCGGCACACCAGCTACCTCTCCGACGTCGCCACCGCGGTGATCGCCGGGTTCGGGGTGGAGGGCTACCCGCTCGCGCTGCGCTGGTTGGCCGGCCGCGGCTGAGGCGAGCGCGGCGCCGCCGGCTGCTGCCCCCCCCCGGTGCCAGACCTCCGGTGCCAAACCCCCGGTGCCAAACCGCGGGGTCCCGGATTCGCGGGGTGCCGGATTCGCGGGGTGCCGGATTCGCGGGGTGCCGGATTCGCGGGGCCCGGACCCACGGGGGTTCCCGGACTCGAGGTGTCAGCTTCGCGGGTGTGGAAAACCCCGGCACGGCTGCTGTTGTGCCACCTCGTCCAGTGTGGGGAGTGCTTCGGGTGGGGGTCCGCTGACGCCAGCGCGCTACTCTGGGGTCGATGACCGGCGGTGAGGACCTCGCGCGCGCCACGAGCGAGCGCGGCGAGCTGCTGCTGCGCCGCCGTCCGGGCGACGGCGCAGTGGAGCTGCGGGTCAACGGCGTGTTCGTGATGGACACCGTGCACACCGAGTCCGAGCGGCTGCTCGCCGCGACGATGCTGGAATCCGCACCGCGGCGGCGGCTGCGCGTGCTCATCGGCGGTCTCGGCCTGGGGTTCACCGTGCGCGAGGTGCTCACCGACCCGCGGGTGCGGGCGGTGGAGGTCTACGAGATCGAAGACGACCTCGTTCGGTGGTTCCGCGAAGGGATCGTGCCCGGTGCGGACGGGATCCTCGCCGACCCGCGGGTGCACCTCCACGTCACGGACGTGGGCGACGCAGCAGACGTGGGCGAGGCTGCGGAGGTGAACGGGGCAGCAGACGTGGACGAGGCTGCGGACGTGGACGGGGCCGCGGGCGCGGCCCGGGCGGCTCGCACTGCCGGCGGCGCCTACGACGCGGTGCTGCTCGACGTGGACAACGGTCCGGGCCAGCTGGTGCACACCGCGAACACCGCGTTGTACGAGGCCTCGAGGCTGCGGGCTTGGCGCGCCGCGCTGCGCCGCGGCGGTCTGTTCGCCGTCTGGTCGGCCGAGTCCGCACCCGAGCTGCTCGCGGGTCTGCGGGCGGCGTTCGGCAACGGCTGCGAACGGGAGGTCCCCGTGGTGCTCGGCACGCACCGCACGGCCTACTACCTGCTCGCGGCTCGGGCCGGTGCGGCGGAAGCACCGGCGAGCGCGCAGCACCGCGAGCACCGCACATGAGGACGATCCGGACTTCGCCGGCACCGCGGGGCCCGCTAGGCTGCCGGCATGCCTGATATGCACGCCCGCCGCCGGCAGCGCCTGCGCGCTTCGCTGCGCGCGGAGGACCTCGACGCGCTGCTGGTGACGAACCTGCTCAACGTCCGCTACCTCACCGGCTTCACCGGGTCCAACGCCGCGCTGCTCGTGCACGTCGCCGACGAGGGTTCCGAGCGGGGCACGGTGCTGTGCACGGACGGGCGCTATCGGGACCAGGCCGCCCGGCAAGTTCCGGAGCTGGCGCACGTGATCGCCCGGTCCAGCGCTGTCGCCCTGGCCGAGCACGCGCGCGAGCGGGCCGGGGCGCACCGGCGCGTCGGGTTCGACAGCCGGCACGTCACCGTGGACGAGCGTGACGCGCTGGCCGAGGCCGCTGCAACGGTGTTGCTGGAGCGCGCTCCCGGGCTGGTGGAGGAGCTGCGCGCGGTCAAGGACGAGGAGGAGGTCGAGGCCCTGCGCACCGCCTGCGCCGCAGCGGACCGGGCCCTGGCGGAGCTGCTCGAGCACGGCGGGCTGCGCCCCGGGCGGACCGAGCGCGAGGTGGCCCGCGAGCTGGAGGAGCGCATGCGCGACCAGGGCGCGTCCGGTCCTGCGTTCGACACGATCGTCGCTGCCGGGGCGCATTCGGCGATCCCGCACCACAGCCCCACGGATGCGCAGCTGGCCCGCGGTGATTTCGTGAAGATGGACTTCGGTGCGCTCGTGGACGGGTACCACTCGGACATGACCCGCACGGTCGTGCTCGGCGCGCCCGCGGACTGGCAGCGCGAGCTGTACGAGCTCGTCGCGCGCGCCCAGGCGACGGGCCGGCGCGCACTCGGCGACGGCGTCCCCGCCCGGGAGGTGGACGCGGCGGCGCGCTCGGTCATCGCCGAAGCCGGTTGCGGCGAGCAGTTCCTGCACGGTTTGGGGCACGGCGTGGGGCTGGAGGTTCACGAGGCACCGGCGCTGTCCGCACGAGGGGACGGTAAAATTGCGGCAGGAATGGCGGTCACCGTCGAGCCGGGGGTGTACCTGACGGGGCGGGGCGGGGTCCGCATCGAGGACACGCTGATCGTGCGTCCCAGTACGCCGGAGCTCCTGACGCTGACGACCAAGGAGCTCCTCGCCGTCTGATCGCGGTGTGCCAGATCGCGCGAGTTCGCCAATCGCGCACCGAGGAAACCTGTCCCAGTCATCTACAGGAGAGACTTCCACGTGGCGACGACAAACGACCTGAAGAACGGAATGGTGCTGAATCTCGACGGCCAGCTGTGGTCGGTCGTGAGCTTCCAGCACGTCAAGCCCGGCAAGGGTGCCGCGTTCGTGCGGACCACGCTGAAGAACGTGCTTTCCGGCAAGACCCTGGACAAGACGTTCAACGCCGGCGTCAAGGTCGACACCGCCAACGTCGACCGGCGTGTGATGACGTACCTGTACTTCGACGGCAACGACTACGTGTTCATGGAGCCGGAGACCTACGACCAGGTCTCGGTCGGGCCGAACGTGGTCGGCGGCATGGCCGGCTACATGCTCGAGAACAGCAGCGTGGTCGTGGCCCGGCACAACGACGAGCCGCTGTACATCGAGCTGCCCGCCGCGGTCGAGCTGCAGGTCACCGAGACCGCTCCGGGCGTGCAGGGCGACCGTTCGACCGGCGGCACGAAGTCGGCCACGTTGCAGACGGGTGCGGAGGTCTCCGTCCCGCTGTTCATCAATGAAGGCGACACGCTGAGGGTCGACCCGCGCGACGGTCGCTACCTCAGCCGTGTGAGCACCAAGTGAGCGTCCGCGCCGACGTATTCGCGTCCGTGGCGCGGCGACCAGGTACGGCCGGAAAGAGGGTGTGAGGTGGGTTCCCGGAGCAAGGCCCGGAAACGCGCGGTTGATCTGCTCTACGAAGCGGACCAGCGCGAGATGGACCCGGTGACGCTGCTGGCCGACCGCATCGGGGCGACCGAGGTCACGCCGATCCAGGAGTACACGCAACGACTCGTCGAAGGCGTCTCCGAACACCGCGAGCGCATCGACGAACTGCTCAACCAGCACGCCGAGGGCTGGACGCTCGACCGGATGCCGGCGGTGGACCGCTCGGTGCTGCGGCTCGGCGTGGGCGAACTGCTCTACGGCGAGGACGTCCCGGGTCCCGTCGTCATCGACGAGGCCGTGGAGATCGTCAAAGCACTGTCGACGGACGACTCGCCGCGCTTCATCAACGGCGTCCTCGGGCGGCTCGCGAAACTCGCGCCGCGGCTGCGCCAGGAGGAGCAGGACCGCCGGGAGGAGCAGGACCGCCTGGAGGGGCAGGCCCGTGCGACCGAGCCGCAGCGGCAGGACTCCCCGTCGGAGCAGGCGCACGGCGCGGAGACGGAGGAGGAGCCGTCCGAGCAGGCGCAGCGGGCCCCCTCGGCCGAGTCGCGGGGGTCTGACGCGGCCGACGGGTGAGGTGATCGTCCGCAGGAACGGCACGAACGCGGCGGTGGGCCGGACCTTTCACGGGTCCGGCCCGCCGCCGCGTTTCGCAGGTACCGGCCGTCCGCGGTGCCGGCCCGTCGAGATGCCGGCCGTCCGATCAGGCGCGGAGCGGGAGCGCCCGAGGGGAGCACCGAGCTCGGCCGGGCGGCGCACCGCTGCCGCGCGGGCGCGTTCCCGGCATCGCACCGGTGGCGTTTCCCACCGTGGCGGTTCTCACGCGGCGCGCGGCGAGATCAGTCCTCGCGGGCGGGCCGCGCCTCCGGTGGCAGCACTCCCCAGTCGATGAGCTGTTCGGTGAGCTCACCCGGGGTCATGTCGTAGATGATGGCCAGTGAACGCAGGTCCTCGGTGCGGATGGACAGCACCTTGCCGTTGTAGTCCCCGCGCTGGCTCTGGATCGTGGCCGCGTAGCGGGCCAGCGGTCCGACCTTGTCGGCGGGCAGCTGCTGCAACCGCTCGAGGTTGATCACGACCTTCGTCGCCGGCTCGGCGCCCGAGGGCACGCGGCCCTCCGGGAGCAGTTCCGCGACCGGGACGCCGTAGAAGTCGGCCAGCTCGGCCAGCTTCTGAACGGTCACCGCTCGGTCGCCGCGCTCGTAGGACCCGACGACCACGGCCTTCCACCGCCCGCCCGATTTCTGCTCAACACCGTGCAGCGACAGTCCCTGCTGCTGGCGGATCGCGCGGAGCTTGCTGCCCAGCGCTTTGGCGTAGTCGCCCATGTGGCGTTTCTCCGTTCCCATTCGCCCCGTCAGTCGACACTGATCACCGAGGAGGAAAGCTCAAATCAATACGGAGAGTAATGTTCGCTCGTGAGCGTCACCAGGTCAAGTTGGTCTTCCTCGACTGCGAAGCGAGGACCACCACACCACCCGGACGTTTGACCTCCCGATGCTGATAGCGTACATGCCAGCCCGACGGGCAGCGCCACCACCCGATACCGCTGCTGAGGGGCGATCGCACACCATCCTTTAAGGACCCGTCCGGTGAGGCGGGGAAGGAGGTCACACCGTGGCGTCACGCCAACAGGCGGGCGCGACGGACCCGGCCGAGCAGCGGGAGCTGCTGGCGGCTGGTGACGTTGCGCGCACGATCGCCAGGATCGCGCACCAGATCATCGAGAAGACCGCGCTGGATTCCGACAACAGCGACGTCGTCCTGCTCGGCATCCCCACCCGCGGCACCCCGCTCGCGCACCGGCTCGCCGAACGCATCGCCGAGTTCAGCGGCGTGCAGGTGCCCGCCGGTGCGCTCGACATCACGCTCTACCGCGACGACCTGCGGCGCAGGCCGAACCGCCCGCTCGAACCGAGCACCGTGCCCGCCCGCGGGGTCGACGACGCGCTCGTCGTGCTCGTCGACGACGTGCTGTACTCCGGCCGGACCGTCCGCGCCGCGCTCGACGCCCTGCGCGACCAGGGGCGCCCGCGCGTGGTGCAGCTGGCCGTGCTCGTCGACCGCGGGCACCGCGAGTTCCCCATCCGTGCCGACTACGTCGGCAAGAACCTGCCCACCGCCCGGCACGAGGACGTCGCCGTCCGCCTGGCCGAGGTGGACGAGGCGGACTCGGTGCTGCTGCGGCGGGGTGAGAAGCGGTGATGCGCCACCTGCTGTCCACCGAGAACCTGGACGCCGACGCGGCGACCGCCGTGCTGGACACCGCCGACAGCCTCAAGCGAACCCTGCTGGGGCGCGAGGTCCGCAAGCTGCCCACGCTGCGCGGGCGGACCGTGATCACGATGTTCTACGAGAACTCGACGCGCACCCGGGTCTCCTTCGAGCTCGCCGGGAAGTGGATGAGCGCCGACGTGGTCAACGTCTCCGCCGGCGGCTCCTCGGTCGGCAAGGGCGAGTCGCTGCGGGACACCGCGCTGACCCTGTCGGCGACCGGCGCCGACTGCGTCATCGCCCGGCACCCGGCCTCCGGGGCCGCGCAGCGGCTGGCCGAGTGGCTCGACGAGACCAGCACCCAGATCGTCAACGCCGGCGACGGCATGCACGAGCACCCCACGCAGGCCCTGCTGGACGCCGCGACCCTGCGCGAACGGCTCGGCGGGCTCGCCGGCCGGCGCGTGGCCATCGTCGGTGACCTGCTGCACAGCCGCGTGGCCCGGTCCAACGTGCACCTGCTGCGCACGCTCGGTGCCGACGTGGTGCTCGTCGCACCGCCCACGCTCGTGCCCGCCGGCGTGGAATCCTGGGGAGCACCGATCGTGCACGAGTTCGACCCCGAGCTGCCGCAGCTGGACGCGGTGATGGTGCTGCGGGTGCAGGCCGAGCGCATGCACGGCGGCTTCTTCCCGTCCGAGCGCGAGTTCTCGCTGGCCTACGGGATGAACGCGGCCCGCCTGGCGAGGCTGCCGGAGCACGCCGTCGTGCTGCACCCCGGTCCGATGCTGCGCGGCATGGAGATCGCACCGGTGGTGGCGGACTCGCCGCGCGCCGCCGTGACCGAGCAGGTCCGCAACGGAGTGCACGTGCGCATGGCGGTGCTCTACCACCTGCTGGCCGGAGAGGAGGCCACCGCATGACCCGGGTGCTGCTCAGCGGGGTCCGGCCCTACGGCGCCGGCGAACCGCAGGACGTGCTCGTCGACGACGGCGTGATCGCCGAGATCGCGCCGGAGAGCTCCGCCACCGCCGACGAACGGATCGACGCCGCGGGCGCGGTGCTGCTGCCCGGTTTCGTGGACCTGCACACGCACCTGCGCGAACCCGGCCGGGAGGACGCCGAGACGGTGGACAGCGGCGCCGCCGCGGCCGCCCTGGGCGGCTACACCGCGGTGTTCGCCATGGCCAACACCGACCCGGTGGCGGACAACGCGGTCGTCGTCGAGCACGTCTCGCGACGCGGCCGCGAAGTCGGCCTGGTCGACGTGTACCCGGTCGGCGCGGTCACGCACGGACTGGCGGGGGAGAAGCTCGCCGAACTGGGCGGGATGGCCGGCTCGGCCGCCGGGGTGCGCGTGTTCTCCGACGACGGCCGCTGCGTGCACGACCCGCTGATCATGCGCCGCGCGCTGGAGTACACCCGCGCCTTCGGCGGGGTGATCGCCCAGCACGCCGAGGAGCCGCGGCTGGCCTCGGGTGCGCAGGCGCACGAGGGCGCCAACGCCGCCCGGCTGGGCCTGGCGGGCTGGCCCGCACCGGCCGAGGAGTCCATCGTCGCCCGCGACTGCCTGCTGGCCGGGCACACCGGCGGCAAGCTGCACGTGTGCCACGTCTCCACCGCCGGTGCGGTCGAGTTGCTGCGCTGGTGGAAGTCGCAGGACCGGGCGGGGCGCGCCACCGCCGAGGTGACTCCGCACCACCTGCTGCTGACCGACGAGCGGCTGGCCACGTTCGACCCGGTGAACAAGGTGAACCCGCCGCTGCGCGAGGACCGCGACGTCACGGCCCTGCAGCAGGCGCTCGCCGACGGCACCGTCGACTGCGTGGCCACCGACCACGCGCCGCACGCCGAGCAGGACAAGGACAGCGAGTGGTCCGCGGCCCGCCCCGGCATGCTCGGCCTGCAGACCGCGCTCGGCGTGGTGCTGCGGACGATGCACCGCCCCGGGCTGCTCGACTGGCGCGGCGTGGCCCGCGTGCTCAGCGAACGCCCGGCGGAGATCGCTGGCCTGCCCGACCAGGGCCGGCCGATCGCGGTCGGCGAACCGGCGAACCTGACCCTCGTCGACCCGGACGCCGAGTGGACGGTGCGGGGCGCCGAACTGGCCAGCACGGCGGCGAACACGCCCTACGCGGGGCTCACGCTGCCGGGGCGCGTGCTGGCCACCGTGCTGCGCGGCCAGGTCACCGCGCACGAAGGCCGCGTCGTCGCGCAGAACGGTGGGAGGGGCTGATGAGTCGCGCGCTGTGGGTGCTGGCGCTGACCGCGCTGGCGGTGTTGTGCGTGTACGGGATGCGCCGGGGGTGGCGGAACCGGGCGCGCCGACAGGCGGCGTTGCCGGAGCTGCCGCAGCCGCCGGCGGAGCTCGGCGGGGAATTGGTGGCCGCGCTGAGCGGGTTGTACGTGGGAACGGTCCGCGCCGGGGACTGGCAGGACCGCATCGCCGCGTCCGGCCTCGGATCCCGCGCCTCGGCGACCGCGCGGCTTTACGCGGCCGGGATGTTGATCGAGCGCGAGGGCGCGGACGACGTGTGGATCCCCGCGGAAGCGATCGCGCGCGCCCGGGTGGACCACAAGCTGGCGAACAAGGTGGTGCCGCGGATCGGCCTGGTCGTGGTGACCTGGCGGCTCGGCGAGCACGAACTCGACACGGGTGTGCGCGGCACCGACCAGGAGGAGCACCGGCGGTGGGCCGAGGCGGTCGAGACCTTCGCCCACCCGGTGCAGCAGCGGGACGAGCAGACGGACGAGCAGATGGGCGAGCAGACGGCGAACGGGCGGGCGGACGGCCCGCGGCAGAGAGGTGAGGGAGCATGACCGCGCAGGCGCCGGCCGCGCTGGTACTCGAGGACGGTCGGATCTTCCGTGGGCAGGCCTACGGCGCGGTGGGCGGCGCCCTCGGCGAAGTGGTGTTCACCACCGGGATGACCGGCTACCAGGAAACGCTGACCGACCCCTCCTACCACCGGCAGATCGTGGTGCAGACCGCCCCGCAGATCGGCAACACCGGTTGGAACGACGAGGACGACGAATCGCAGCGCATCTGGGTCGCGGGCTACGCCGTGCGCGACCCCGCGCGGCGCCCGTCGAACTGGCGCAGCGCCCGCTCGCTGGAGGACGAGCTCGCACGCCAGGGCGTGGTCGGCATCGCCGGCATCGACACGCGCACCCTGACGCGCCACGTGCGCGAGTTCGGCGCGATGCGCGGCGGCGTGTTCTCCGGCGCGGAGCTCGGCTCGGACGAGGAGATGCTGCGGCGGGTGACCGGCAGCGCCGGCATGGTCGGCGCCGACCTGGCCGGTGACGTCACCACCGCCGAGCCCTACGTCGTGCCCGCCCGGGGCGCGACCCGCTTCCGCGTGGCGGCACTGGACCTGGGGATCAAGTCGAACACGCCGCGGATGATGGCCGAGCGCGGCATCGAGGTGCACGTGCTGCCCGCGGCGGCGACGCTGGACGAGGTGCTGGCAACCGGCGCCGACGGGGTGTTCCTGTCCAACGGCCCGGGCGATCCGGCGACCACCGACGGCCAGGTCGAGCTGGCGCGGCAGGCCGTCGACCGCCGGCTGCCGCTGTTCGGGATCTGCTTCGGCAACCAGATCCTCGGCCGCGCGCTGGGCCGCGGCACGTACAAGCTGCCGTACGGGCACCGGGGCATCAACATCCCGGTGATCGACAACCACACGGGCAAGGTCGCCATCACCGCGCAGAACCACGGCTTCGCCGTGGAAGGCGAGCCGGGCGAGGTCTTCGACAGCGACCTGGGCCGCGCGATGGTCAGCCACCACTGCGCCAACGACGGCGCGGTCGAGGGGCTGCGGATGCTCGACCGGCCCGCGTTCAGCGTGCAGTACCACCCCGAAGCGGCCGCCGGTCCGCACGACGCCGCCCCCCTGTTCGACGAGTTCGTGACGTTGATGAGTGAGGCCCGCTGATGTCGAAGAGGACGGATATCGAGCACGTGCTGGTCATCGGGTCGGGCCCGATCGTGATCGGTCAGGCGTGCGAGTTCGACTACTCCGGCACGCAGGCGTGCCGGGTGCTGCGCGCCGAGGGGATGCGGGTCTCGCTGGTGAACTCGAACCCCGCGACGATCATGACCGACCCGGAGTTCGCCGATGCCACCTACATCGAGCCGATCACCCCGGAGTCGGTGGAGAAGGTCATCGCCAGCGAGAAGGCGGCGGGGCGGCCGATCGACTGCCTGCTGGCCACCCTCGGCGGCCAGACGGCGCTGAACACGGCGATGCAGCTGCACGAGCGGGGAGTGCTCGACTCCTACGGCGTCGAGCTCATCGGCGCGGACGTGGAGGCGATCCAGCGCGGTGAGGACCGCCAGCGGTTCAAGGACATCGTGCGCTCCATCGGCGGCGGCGTGCCGGAGAGCGCGGTGTGCCGGTCGATGGAGGAAGTGCGCGCCTTCGTCGACAAGCACGACCTGCCGGTGGTCATCCGGCCCAGTTTCACCATGGGCGGCCTCGGTTCGGGCATGGCGCACACCCACGAGGAGCTCGAGCGGATGGCCTCGTTCGGGCTGTCCGAGTCCCCGGTGCACGAGGTGCTCATCGAGGAGAGCGTGCTCGGGTGGAAGGAGTACGAGCTCGAGCTGATGCGCGACCACGCCGACAACGTGGTCGTGGTGTGCTCCATCGAGAACGTCGACGCGATGGGCGTGCACACGGGCGACTCGGTCACCGTGGCGCCGTCGATGACGCTGACCGACCGCGAGTACCAGAACATGCGCGACGTGGGCATGGCGGTGCTGCGCGAGGTCGGGGTGGACACCGGCGGGTGCAACATCCAGTTCGCCATCCACCCGCGCACCGGGCGCATGGTCGTCATCGAGATGAACCCGCGGGTGTCGCGCTCCTCGGCGCTGGCGTCGAAGGCCACGGGCTTCCCGATCGCCAAGATCGCCGCCGAGCTCGCCGTCGGCTACTCGTTGGACGAGATCAGCAACGACATCACCGGCGAAACGCCCGCCAGTTTCGAACCGACGCTGGACTACGTGGTGGTCAAGGTGCCGCGGTTCGCCTTCGAGAAGTTCCCCGGGGCGGACACCGAACTGACCACGACGATGAAGAGCGTCGGCGAGGCCATGGCCGTCGGCCGCAGCTTCTCCGAGTCCATGGGCAAGGCGCTGCGGTCGATGGAGACCAAGGCCGCCGGCTTCTGGACCACCCCGGACCCCTCCGGCAGCACGCTCGAGTCCACGCTGGACCAGCTGCGCACGCCGCACGACGGCCGGCTGTACACGGTGGAGCGCGCGCTGCGGCTGGGCGCGGACGTGGAGGCCGTGCACCACGCCTCCGGCATCGACCCGTGGTTCGTCGACCAGATCGCCGCGTGGGTCGAGCTGCGCGGCGAGATCGTCGAGGCCCCCGTGCTGGAGGCAGAGCTGCTGCGGCGGGCCAAGCGCGCCGGGCTGTCGGACCGCCAGATCGCCGCGCTGCGGCCCGAGCTCGCCGGCGAGGACGGGGTGCGCGCGCTGCGCCACCGGCTCGGCATCCGCCCGGTGTACAAGACCGTGGACACCTGCGCGGCCGAGTTCGCCGCCCGCACGCCGTACCACTACTCGGCCTACGAGTCCGATCCGGCCGCGGAGTCGGAGGTCGTCGAGCAGCGCGAACGGCCCAAGGTGATCATCCTCGGCTCCGGTCCGAACCGGATCGGGCAGGGCATCGAGTTCGACTACTCCTGCGTGCACGCCGCCATGGCGCTGCGCGAGTCCCCGGACAACTCGGGCCGCGGGTACGAGACGGTCATGGTCAACTGCAACCCGGAGACCGTCTCCACCGACTACGACACGGCCGACCGGCTCTACTTCGAACCGCTGACCTTCGAGGACGTGCTCGAGGTGGTGCACGCCGAGCAGGCCTCCGGCACGGTCGTCGGCGTCATCGTCCAGCTCGGCGGGCAGACCCCGCTGGGGCTGTCCGAACGGCTCGCCGCGGCCGGGGTGCCGGTCGTGGGCACCCAGCCGGAGGCGATCAACCTGGCCGAGGACCGGGGCGCGTTCGGCGACGTGCTGGGCGGCGCGGGCCTGCCCGCGCCGAAGTACGGCACCGCCACCAGCTACGAAGGCGCCAGGCGCATCGCCGACGAGATCGGCTACCCCGTGCTGGTGCGCCCGTCCTACGTGCTCGGCGGACGCGGCATGGAGATCGTCTACGACGAGCACTCGCTGTCCGACTACATCTCGCGCGCGGCCGAGGTCAGCCCCGAGTACCCGGTGCTGGTCGACCGGTTCCTCGACGACGCCATCGAGATCGACGTGGACGCGCTCTGCGACGGCACCGACGTCTACCTCGGCGGCGTGATGGAGCACATCGAGGAGGCCGGTGTGCACTCCGGTGACTCGGCCTGCGCGCTGCCGCCGATCACGTTGGGGCGGCAGGACGTCGAGAAGGTGCGGGCCTCCACGGAGGCGCTGGCCCGCGGCATCGGGGTGCACGGGCTGCTGAACGTGCAGTACGCGCTCAAGGACGACATGCTGTTCGTCCTCGAGGCCAACCCGCGCGCCTCCCGCACCGTGCCGTTCGTGTCCAAGGCCACGGGGGCGTCGCTGGCCAAGGCGGCCTCCCGCATCATGCTCGGCGCCAAGATCGCCGACCTGCGCGCCGAGGGCATCCTGCCGCCGGTCGGCGACGGGGCGGACGCTCCGGTGGACGCGCCGGTGGCGGTCAAGGAGGCCGTGCTGCCGTTCCACCGCTTCCGCACCCGCGAGGGCTACGGGGTGGACTCGCTGCTCGGGCCGGAGATGAAGTCCACCGGCGAGGTCATGGGGCTGGACGTGTCCTTCGGCGAGGCCTTCGCCAAGTCGCAGACCGGCGCCTACGGTTCGCTGCCCGCTTCGGGCAGGGCGTTCGTGTCCGTGGCGAACAAGGACAAGCGCGCGCTGATCTTCCCGGTGAAGCGGCTGGCCGACCTGGGCTTCGAGATCCTGGCCACGCGCGGTACCGCCGAAGTGCTGTGGCGCAACGGGATCTCCGCCGCGGTCGTGCCCAAGCACACCGAAGCCGGTGCGGACCAGCGCGACATCGTCGCGCTGGTCAAGGCCGGGGAGATCGACCTGATCATCAACACCCCGTACGGCAACCCGGGGCCGCGCGTCGACGGTTACGAGATCCGCACGGCGGCGGTCTCCCGCGACGTGCCGTGCGTGACCACGGTCCAGGGCGCTTCGGCCGCGGTGCAGGGCATCGAGGCCGGGATCAGTGGCACGATCGGCGTGCGGACGGTGCAGGACTTGCAGTCGACGCTGCGGCAGGGTGGTGAGCACCGGTGACAGCAGCTGGCGTGCGGGCCGGTTTCGGACAGCGGCTGACCGAGGCGGTCAGCTCGCGGGGGCCGTTGTGCGTCGGGATCGACCCGCACCCGTCCCTGCTGCACGCCTGGGACCTGGAGGAAACGCCCGCGGGGGTCGAACGCTTCGCCATGACCGCCCTGGAGGCGGTGGGCGAGGAGGTCGCGGTGCTCAAACCCCAGGCCGCGTTCTTCGAGGGCCACGGTTCGGCGGGCATGGCGGTGCTCGAGCGAGTCGTCGCCGCCGCCAAGGACGCGGGTGCGCTGGTGCTGCTGGACGTCAAGCGCGGCGACATCGGCTCCACCATGGCCGCCTACGCCAAGGCCTACCTGGAGGAGGGCGCCCCGCTGGCGGCCGACGCGGTGACCGCGTCGCCCTACCTGGGCTTCGGTTCGCTGGCGCCGGCCCTCGGCATCGCCGAGCAGACCGGGCGGGGCGTGTTCGTGCTGGCCCGCACGTCGAACCCGGAGGGTGCGACGTTGCAGCGGGCGCAGCAGGAGTCCGGACGCGGGGTGGCGCAGTCGATCGTGGACGCCGCGGCGGAGGTCAACGCCGAGGCGCGTCCGATGGGGCACGTCGGGGTGGTCGTCGGGGCGACGAACCGCTCCTCGGAGTTGGACCTGTCCCACCTCAACGGGCCGATCCTGGCTCCGGGCCTCGGCGCCCAGGGCGGCACGGCGCAGAGCCTGCGGGCCGTGTTCGGGGCGGCGCTGCCGCGGGTGCTCCCGGTGGCGGCGCGGGAAGTGCTCCGGTACGGGCCCGATCCGCAGAAGCTGCGCACCGCTGCGGGACGGCTCAACGACGAACTCGCCGGAGTGCTGTCCCGGTAGCCGGTACCCCGCTGCCCGGTCCGCCGGGTGAACGTTTCGCGCGAAATGCACGAACACCTGGTCAGGTGGGGTGCGGTTGGCAGGTGGAGCGGCTGGAGCTGTCGGGTCACCGCACGCTGGTGGTGCGCATGCGGCGCACACCCTGCACGAGCACGACCACCAGCAGCAGGCTGGACGTCGCGCTCAGCGCGAGCAGCACGCGCTGCGCGGTGTCGTCGTAGCGCTCCGGTGGCAGGTAGGTCGTCGGAGCGGTGCAGCGGATGTCGGCCCCGCCGTCGAACCACGCGTAGTCCGTGCGCTGCGGAGCCGGGTTGTGCAGGCTGAACGAGTTCGGTGCCGTACCGGCGCGCAGGCTGCGCGGCATGCCCCGGTCGGGCGCGATGTGGCAGTGCACCGGTGGTTCGCGGTCGCTCACCAGTCCGAAGGGCTCTCCGTGGCGGAGCTCCACCCGGGCGGTGTGCGTGATCGCGATGCTGTTGCTGCCGAGCAGGTGCGATGCGATCGCGCCTTCCGTGGAGACGAGGAACACCACGAACGTCGCCATCCAGCTCAGCAGGCACAGCAGGACCCAACGTGCGAGTCGCGGTGTCCTTCTGGTCATCCGCGACATATCGGAACGTGTGGGCTGGGAGGTCACGATCAATTCCTATCAAACACGACCCGGAAGCGGTCCGGGATCACCGGAATGGCTCCGCGTTCGGTGCGGGCCGACCGCTCTCGCGGGTTCGTCCGGAAATCTGTGCCGAGAATGCTGACGCGAGCCGCCTGGCGGCTCCCGTTCGTGGATAGTAGCAGGCGCACTGCGGTGGGTGGGCGAGTTGCCGCGCCGTGCCCAGCAGAAACCCGAATCGTCCGGTTCGTGGCGTGGCGTGCGCGATCGCAGGTGCGGTGCCGGTCGCGGTTCGGTGCGCGACGTGCGCGGCGAGCACCGGATTTCCGGCGTGCTGAATTGTCGGTTTTCCGGAAAAACCGTTCCGGGTGGAATTGTCGGTGCGGCGCGGAAACGATTCGTCGGCGTTTCGCGGTCCCGGCGCCGGCGAGCGCGGTTTTGTCCGTTCGCGCCGGGAGCTGGTCAGCGATTCCCCCGGTGCCGGGCGTCGCCGATGGGGGCTCGCGCCGGCGGGCGGCCGCGGTCGCCGGGCAGGAACGATTCATCCCCGGTTCGAGGGACGCGCCGGTGCGAGGTCTTGCTCACGTTGCGCTCCTGCGTATGCTGTGTCCGCCTGACCTGCGAGTACGCCGGTGCGCACGCCGAACCTCGTGCGCACTGCGCGAAAATGGGACACAACGGAAGAGTTCTGCTGAGGGTTGGTGCACTTCAGCGGCTTCGTTGGTAGTACTTGCAGCGGCCGTGGCGCCCGTGCAAGCCGTGCACGGGTGGCTGTCACGGGGCGTGCGGCGGTTTGGTTGAATCGCGCCGGACAGACCGGGACCCCCGGTGGGGCCCGGCTGCGCGGGGTCGATACCGTCGCCGCACCGATCAAGAAAACCCCACATCACGGAGGACATGGTGGCCCTTCCCCAGCTGACCGAGGAGCAGCGGGCCGCAGCGCTGGAAAAGGCGGCTGCCGCCCGTCGCGCCCGAGCTGAGCTCAAGGAGCGCCTCAAGCGAGGCGGAACCAGCCTGGCAGAGGTCCTGGACACCGCGGACAACGACGAGGTCCTGGGCAAGATGAAGGTCTCCGCGCTGCTCGAAGCCCTTCCCGGCGTGGGCAAGGTCCGCGCGCAGCAGATCATGGAGCGGTTGGAGATCGCCAACAGCCGTCGGCTCCGGGGGCTGGGTGAGCGGCAGCGCAAGGCCCTGCTCGCCGAGTTCACCGGCGAGTGAGCGACGCGGAAGCCGGCGCTGAGCCGAGGCGCGCCCATCCGGGCGGGCCTCGGCTCACCGTCGTCTCCGGCCCTTCCGGCGTCGGCAAGTCCAGCGTGCTCGAGGAGCTGCGCGCGAATGCGCCCGGGGTGTACTTCAGCGTCTCCGCGACGACCCGCCCGCAACGGGAGGGCGAGCAGGAGGGCGTGCACTACCACTTCGTGGACACCGCGGAGTTCGAGCGCATGATCGCTTCCGGCGAGATGCTGGAGTACGCCCGCTACGCCGGCAACCTGTACGGGACGCCGCGCAAGCCCGTCGAGGCCGCGCTGGCCGCGGGGCATCCCGCCGTGCTGGAGATCGAGCTGCAAGGGGCCCGGCAGGTCCGGCAGGCGATGCCGGAAGCCCAGCTGGTCATGCTGCTGCCGCCGTCGTGGGACGAGCTGGTGCAGCGGCTCTCCGGCCGCGGCACCGAGGACCCCGAGGTGGTCGAACGTCGGCTGGCGACCGCGCGGGCGGAACTGGCGGCCCGGTCGGAGTTCGACGCCAGCGTCGTCAACACCGAGCTGCGTTCCGCGACGCGGGAATTGCTAAGCTTGATAGGCGGCCCCGGTCGGTGAAGCCCCGCCGGGAGCCCGCGAGTTCCCGGCGGGCCGGCCGGTACCCGCGGACGGTCCTCCGCCCGGTCCCCGGCGGCGCGGTCACGGGCCGGCGCAGTCGCTGGCAGTCATCGTAGTTGCGACCACTGGTCGTTGCGGCCGGGTGGATACTGGCCGCGGGAGTCGCACCGCGGTAGTCACCGGGGTAGTAACCGGGGCCTATTCCGGCGCCACCGCCGCGCGGCACCGTCCGGTGCCGCTGTCCGACGTACGAGAGCAGGAGCCACCCACGTGAGCACCCCGAGCGCTCTGACCGCGCTGAACAGCAGCCCGACCACCGACACCGCGGAAGGCATCACCTACCCGCCGATCGACGACCTGCTCGGGCAGGTCAGCTCCAAGTACGCGCTGGCGATCTTCGCCTCCCGCCGCGCGCGCCAGATCAACGACTACTACGCCCAGCTCGGCGAAGGCCTGCTGGAGTACGTGGGCCCGCTGGTCGAGCCGGGACCGCGTGAGAAGCCGCTGTCGATCGCCCTGCGCGAGATCCACTCCGGCGTTCTCGAACACACCGAAGGCGAATGACCGGCGCCGAGTCCGAGCGCCGCCCGCGCGTGGTGCTCGGGGTCAGCGGCGGTATCGCTGCTTTCAAGGCGTGCGACGTGCTGCGCCGGCTGACCGAGACGGGTCACGACGTGCGGGTGGTGCCCACCGAGGCGGCCCTGCAGTTCGTCGGCGCGGCCACGTTCGAGGCCCTGTCCGGTGCACCCGTGGACACCGGGGTGTTCACCCGGGTCGACGAAGTGCAGCACGTCCGCCTGGGCCAGCAGGCCGACCTCGTGGTCGTCGTGCCCGCCACCGCGGACCTGCTGGCGCGCGCCGCGCACGGGCAGGCCGATGACCTGCTCACCTCCACGTTGCTCACCGCGCGGTGCCCGGTGCTGATGGTGCCCGCGATGCACACCGAGATGTGGGAGCACCCGGCCACCCGGGACAACGTGGCGCTGCTGCGCAGCCACGGCGTGACCGTCGCCGAACCCGACCGGGGCCGGCTCACCGGCCCGGACAGCGGCAAGGGGAGGCTGCCGGAACCGGCGGAGATCGCCGACCTCTCCCGACTGCTGCTGGCCGAACCTCGCGGGCTGCCGCACGATCTCGAGGGACGGCGGGTCGTCGTCTCCGCCGGAGGTACCCGCGAGCCGTTGGACCCGGTGCGCTACCTGGGCAACCGCTCCTCCGGGCGGCAGGGCTACGCACTGGCCAGGGTGGCCGCCCAGCGCGGCGCGGAAGTCACCCTCGTCGCAGCGCACACGGCTGATCTGGCGGATCCGGCGGGGGTGCGCATCGTGCGCGTCGGCACCGCCGAGGAGCTGCGCACCGCGATGCTCGAGGAGTCCGACGGGGCCGACGCGGTGGTCATGGCCGCCGCCGTGGCCGATTTCCGGCCGGTCAACAGCACCGAGCACAAGGTGAAGAAGACCGACCGCGATCCGGATCCGGTGGGGTTGACCCGCAACCCGGACGTGCTGGCCGAGCTCATCCGCGCGCGGCGGCAGGGCGGGCTGCGCACGGGGGTGATCACCGGGTTCGCCGCCGAGACGGGTGATCCGAACACGACGGTGCTCGAGCACGGGCGCGCGAAACTGGCGCGCAAGGGCTGCGACCTGCTCGTGGTCAACGCGGTCGGCGACGGACGCGCCTTCGAGGTGGAGGACAACGACGGCTGGCTGCTCGCCGCCGACGGGACCGAGCGCCCCATCCAGCACGGTGCGAAATCCCGGCTCGCCGCCGCTGTGTGGGATGCTGTGCGGGAACAGCTGGACTTCGGGTGGCCCAGCGGAGGACGAAGCTAGGGGAGAGCCGTGACCGAGCAGTCGGACCTGCGCGGTGGGCGCAGGTTGTTCACCAGCGAGTCGGTGACCGAGGGTCACCCGGACAAGATGGCGGACGCGATCAGCGACTCCATCCTGGACGAGTTGCTGCGCACCGACCCGCGTTCGCGGGTGGCCGCCGAGACCATGATCACCACCGGCCAGGTGCAGGTCGCCGGTGAGATCACCACCGGCTCCTACGCCGACATCCCCGGGATCGTGCGCAACACGCTGCTGGAGATCGGTTACGACTCCTCGGCCAAGGGCTTCGACGGGAACTCCTGCGGTGTGAACGTGGCCATCGACGCGCAGTCGCCGGACATCGCCCAGGGCGTCGACGACGCGCACGAGACCCGTGTGGGTGGCTCCGAGGACGAGATCGAGAAGCAGGGCGCCGGCGACCAGGGGCTGATGTTCGGCTACGCCTGCAACGACACCGACGAGCTCATGCCGGTGCCGATCGCCCTGGCGCACCGGCTCTCGCGCCGCCTGGCCAAGGTCCGCAAGGACGGGGTGCTGCCGTACCTGCGCCCGGACGGCAAGACCCAGGTGACCGTGGAGTACGCCGGTGACCAGGCGGTGCGGCTGGACACGGTGGTGCTGTCCACGCAGCACGCGGCCGATGTCGACCTGGGCGGCACGCTGACCACCGACGTGCGCGAGCACGTGGTCGAGCCGGAAGTCGACCGGCTCGGGCTGGACGCCTCGGACATGCGGCTGCTGATCAACCCGACCGGCCGGTTCGTGGTGGGTGGTCCGATGGGTGACTGCGGCATGACGGGCCGCAAGATCATCGTGGACACCTACGGCGGGATGGCCCGGCACGGTGGCGGTGCCTTCTCCGGCAAGGACCCGTCGAAGGTGGACCGCTCGGCGGCGTACGCGATGCGCTGGGTGGCCAAGAACGCCGTGGCGGCGGGCTTGGCCGACCGCATCGAGGTGCAGGTGGCCTACGCGATCGGCAAGGCCGCGCCGGTGGGCCTGTTCATCGAGACCTTCGGCACGGAGAACGTGGACCCGGTCAAGATCCAGGCCGCGATCAACGAGGTCTTCGACCTGCGTCCGGCGGCGATCGTGCGCGACCTGGACCTGCTGCGCCCGCTCTACGCGCAGACTGCGGCCTACGGCCACTTCGGCCGCGACGACGTGGACCTGCCGTGGGAGCGCACCGATCGGGCCGCGGCACTGCGGCAGGCCGCAGCGGCCTGATCGCAGGTCCCCGACCAGCAGGCCCTGAACGGCGCACCCCCGGCGGCAGGTCCTCGGCGCTGAGGCGCTGACCGGGAGGTACCACCGCGTTTACCGTGGGTGCATGGGCGGGCTCGCGGCGGTGCAGCGGAGCTTCGAACCGTACGGTCCGTCGCACTGGGTGCTCATCGCGCTGCTGCTGGTCGGGGGAGTGCTGGTGGTCCTGCTCGGCAGGCGCCTCGGTGCGCGGCGGACCGGATTCGCGCGGGGCTTCGCGGTGGTGATCGTCGCGTTCCAGCTCCCGCTGCTGGTGTGGCGGATGCTGCCGCCCCGGTGGGATCTCACGGAGTCGCTGCCGCTGCACCTGTGCGACCTGGCCTGGCCGGTGGCGGCCTACGCGCTGTGGACGCGGCGGCAGTGGGCCTACGCGCTGACCTACTACTGGGGCCTGACGCTCACCCCGCAGGCGGTGATCACGCCCGCGCTGGACGCGCCGGACTTCCCGCACTGGGTGTTCATCGAGTTCTGGGGCCAGCACCTGCTCGTCGTGTGGGCGGCGGTGCTGCTCACGTGGGGTCTGGGGATGCGGCCGACGTGGCGGGACTGCGGCCGGTCGCTGCTGGTCACCGCGGGCTGGGGGGTGGCGATGCTCGGCTTCAACGCCTGGGCGGGCAGCAACTACGGCTACGTCACGGAGAAGCCGGAGAACCCCTCGCTGCTGGACCTGCTCGGCGGCTGGCCCTGGTATCTCGCCGTCGCGCTGCTGCTCGGCGCGTGCGCCTGGGCGGCGGTCACGCGTCCGTGGACGGGCCGCTGGCCGTGGTCTCCGGTGCCGCGGTGATCGCCTCCGCCGCGGACGGCAGCGCGTAGCCCTGCTGGCGCCACGCCTCGTAGACGGCCACCGCCGCCGAGTTCGCCAGGTTCATCGAGCGGATCCCCGGGCGCATGGGGATGCGCAGTTCCCGGGTGACCCCGGCGCGCACCTCGGCGGGCAGCCCCACCGACTCCGGGCCGAACAGCAGCGCATCACCGGGCTGGAAGGACGCGGTGCTGAAGCACTGCTCGGCCTGCACCGTGAAGGCGAACACCCGCGGGGGGCGGATCGCCGCCCACGCCGCTGCCAGGTCGCGGTGCACGTGCAGCCGAGCGCGGTCGTGGTAGTCCAGGCCCGCCCGGCGCAGCTTCGCGTCCTCCACCGCGAATCCCAGCGGTTCGACCAGGTGCAGCGCGGCCCCGCACCCGGCCGCCATGCGGATGGCGTTGCCGGTGTTGCCGGGGATTTCCGGCCGGTAGAAGACCACGTGAAACACCTCGAACCGTATCGCACCGGCCGCCGCAGCCGTGTGCGCGGCCGCTGCGGACCGGCGCCGGGCGGTCGCGCGCGGGCGTCCCGCCGCGTTCTGGTATGCAAGGAGCATGGCGACGCGGGGGAAGTCGACGCGGGGGGAGTCTCAGCAGCGGACTCCGGCGGAGCACCTGCCGATCGCCCGCGTCCTCGTCGACATCGCCCTGCCCGCGCACTTGGACCGCCCCTTCGACTACCAGGTGCCCGAGCACCTGTCCGCCACGGCGCACGCGGGCTGCCGGGTGCGGGTGCGGTTCCGCGGCAAGCTCGCCGACGGGTTCGTCCTCGAACGCGCCGAGAGCACCGACTTCCCCGGCAAGCTCGCCTGGCTGGAACGCGTCGCCGCCGCCGAACCGGTGCTCACGCCGGAGCTGCTGCAGCTGTGCCGCGGTGTCGCCGCCCGCTACGGCGGCATGCTCGCGGACGTGGTGCGGTTGGCCGTGCCGCCGCGTTCCGCCTCGGGGGAGAAGACCGCGCCGACCGAGCCCGCCGCCGCACCCGCCCGACCCGCTGCCGAGGCGTGGCAGCGCTACCTCCGCGGGCCCGCCTTCCTCGACGCGCTCGCCGGCGGACGCGGTCCCCGCGCCGTGTGGCAGGCGTTGCCGGGGGAGGACTGGCCGCGCCGGCTCGCGGAAGCCGCGGCCACCACGGCCGCCGCCGGCCGGGGTGCGCTGCTGGTCGTACCCGACCACCGAGACTTGGCGCGGCTGCACGAGGCCTGCGTCGAGCTGCTCGGAACCGGAGGCGTGACCGCGCTGACCGGTGAACTGCCCCCGGGCGAGCGGTACCGGCGGTGGTTGGCGGTGCTGCGCGGGTGCGCCCGCGTCGTCATCGGCACCCGCGGCGCCATGTTCGCCCCCGTGCGCGACCTCGGCCTCGCCGCCGTGTGGGACGACGGGGACGAGTTGCACAGCTATCCGCAGGTGCCCTACCCGCACGTGCGGGACGTGCTCACCCACCGCGCGCACGCCAACGGTGCCGGGCTGCTCGTGGGCGCGTTCGCCCGCACCGCCGAAGCGCAGCTGCTCATCGAATCCGGCTGGGCCCCGGAGATCACCGCCGACCGCGACACCGTGCGCGCGGCGTCCCCGCGGGTGACCGCGATCGGCGAGGACGACTTCCAGCTCGCCCGCGACCCCGCCGCCCGCGCGGCGCGCCTGCCGTCGGTGGCCTTCGACGCGGCTCGCGCTGCGTTGCAGCGCGCTGCCCCGGTGCTCGTGCAGGTTCCGCGCAAGGGCTACGTGCCGGCGTTGGCTTGCGGGCACTGCCGGGAACGGGCCCGTTGCCGGCACTGCGCCGGGCCGCTGGCGCTGTCGCACGGCGAGGGCGGAACGCGCCCGGCGGCGTGCCGCTGGTGCGGGGCGACCGAGGCCGCGTTCCGCTGCCCGCAGTGCGGGTCGCGGCGGCTGCGCGCCGTCGCCGTCGGCGCGGAACGCACCGCCGAGGAACTCGGCCGGGCGTTCAGCAACGTGCCCGTGCGCACCTCGGCGGCCGGGGACGTGCTGGCCACGGTGCCCGCGAAACCCGCGCTGATCGTGTCCACACCGGGGGCGGAGCCGGCCGCGGAAGGCGGCTACGGGGCGGCGCTGCTGCTGGACGGCGGCGCCCTGCTCGGCAGGCCGGAACTGCGCGCGACCGAGACCGCGCTGCGGCTGTGGTTCGCCGCGGCGGCGCTCGTGCGGCCGGCGAGCTCGGGCGGGCGCGTCGTCGTCATGTCCGACTCCGAGCTGCAACCCGTGCAGGCGCTGGTGCGCTGGGATCCGGGTTGGTACGCGGAGCTGGAACTGGCCGAACGCGCACAGCTCGGATTCCCGCCCGCGCGCCGCGTCGCCGCGGTCGACGGCACGCCCGAAGCCGTGGAGTCGCTGGTGGGCTCCGCCGAGTTGCCGGAGACGGCCGAAGTGCTCGGTCCCGTGCCGCTGGGCGAGGTCGCGGGCGCGGCCGAGCCCGTCGACGAGGAGGACGAGCGCGAACGCCTGCTGGTGCGCGTGGACCGCAGCGAAAGCCGCGCCCTGGCGCGGGCCCTGCACGCGGCGCAGGTCGCGCGCGCCGCGCGGAAGGCCAGTGAGCTGCGGGTCCGGCTCGACCCGCTGGAGATGATCTAGCGGGTCGCCGTGCGCGATGTCGAGCTGGACGTTCAGTGCTCAGGTGCGCGTCTTGTTCCACGTGCAGGTGCCCAGCGGCCGTGTGGAGACGTGCAGTTGGGCGCCAGTGCGATGGCTATCGCTGATGCGGGTGGCTGGTGACCCGGCGTGGCTGTTGCACCGGTGTTGATGGGGAAGTGCTGGATCAGGCGTTGGGGATGTTCTTGAGGACCTCGGTGGCGATCGTGTCCGCGTAGCCGCAGGGGTCCTGCATTTCGGGTGCGTCGCCGCCGGTGCGCGTGAAGTCGATCCGGAACGATGCGCTGTCGGAGACGCCGACGTCGACGGAGCAGAGGTTGCTCATGCGGTCCCTGTGGTTGGCCGGATAGCCCTGCACCTTAGCGGGGTGGAACTCGTCGAACGTCTTGGCGTTCTGGTACATCGTCTCGGGGCTGGTCCGGTTCAGCTGGGTTACCGAGGCCATGGCGTTGTCGTTTCGCCAGTCGCAGGAGGAATCGCCCCACATCGATTCGTCCGGTTGTGGTTCGCCGCCGAGACCGAGTTGCTGGAGTTGCTCCGGGGTGAGCAGCTCGCACGCACCGCCAACGGCTTGCAGGTTCTTGGGCTGGTCGATCTGCGGGGTGTTCTGCTGCTGGCTCGGCGTCGACTCGGCTGGGCTGCTGGGCTGCTGATCCTCCGAGCCGGCGTCGGTGGGCGTGACGCAGCCGGCCAGGCCGAGCGCGGCGAGCACCGCGGTGGTGCCCTGTGCGGTGCGGCCCAGTGTGGGGTGGCGGAGCACGGTCGTGGTTCTCACTGGTTCCGGGTTGTTGACGTGGTGTAGTCGGTTCTCGGACTCTTGTCGGCGATGGCAGCGCATGGGTGCGCCCAGCGGTTTCCTTGATGGCGTTCCCGCCTTGATGGCGCTCCGCTGGGCGCGCGTTGCTGATGTGAGCTCTCGGTCGTTCGATGCGGTTTTGCACCGGTGTTGAGCGGGGATGGCCGCTGGATCAGGCGTTGGGGATGTTCTTGAGGACCTCGGCGGCGATCTTGTCCGCGTAGCCGCAGGAGTCCTGCATTTCGGGTGCGTCGCCTGCGTAGCGCGTGTAATCCACTGAGAACGAGGCGTCCTTGGAGACCGCGACTTCTGTCCGGCACAGCAGGCTCTGCCGGTTCTTGTGCAGGGCCGGGTAGCCGTGCAGCTTGGTCGGGTGGAAGTCACCGGACGATTGGGCGCTCGCATACATTTGCTGTGGACCTGTTCCCAGCTGTGTGTCCGGAGTGACTGTCACAGCGAATTGCTCTCCTGACCAGTCGCATGCCGGTCCTCCCCACCCCGACTCTGTCGGCTCAGGTTGAGCTGTTTCGCCCAGTTGTTGGAGCTGTTCCGGGGTGAGGAGACTGCACGGGTCTTTGACGGCGCGCAGGTTTTTCGGCTGGTCGATGCTGAGAGCGGCGTCTTGTTGCCCCGAGGTGGCCTGCTGGTTGGTGGGCGGCTGCTCGGGCTGCGATCCGCTGTCCGTGGGCGTGGCGCAGCTGGCCAGGCCGAGCGCGGCGAGCACCGTGGTGGTGGCCAGTGTGGTGCGGCGGAGCGTGGGGTGGCGGAGTTTGGTGCGGCGGAGCACGGTCGGGGTCCTCACAGTTGCCGGGGGGTGGCTTCCTCGTCGGTGGACTGGTAGTCGCGCTGCGCGGCCTCGAGCTGCTCGATCTGATTCTGAAGACGCTCAATCGTCTTGTTCACAACCCAGGCGAGGTTGCCAGGTTCTTCGCCGGCCATCTGATTCAGAGATGTGGCAATCTTCTGGCTCACCTCATCGGTTCCCGGCCCCGTCATCTTCTGCATGTCAGTGGTTTTGGAGAGGATTCCCCGCAGCTTGTCCTGCGCCTCCTTGTACTTGGCGACGAGGTCGGGGATCTGCTCGACGTCGACGCTGAACGAGGCCTGCTGCACGCCGCCGCTGCCGTCGTTGACGTGCGTGTTCACCAGTGCCTGCGGTGTGCCGGCGCCGTTCTGCTGCAGCAGCCCGAGGCCGGCCAGCGGCGGCACGGCGCCTCCTGCGGTGTCGGTGCTCGCCAGCGGCAGCGGCGGTGGCGCCGCGTTCGGATCGGTGTTGTCGGCCATCGCTCCGGCGTCCTCCTGCTGGATGTGCTCGCGCGATCAGTGCTTGATCCGCAGCGGAGCATACAACCTCGGCCCGGGCGATGGGGTCGGAACCGGTGAATCCGGCTCGCGCGGACGCTCCTGACCAGCCCGGCTGCACCGGGTCGGTGCCCGGCCGGTGGGCAGGGGGCAGCGCCGCGCGAGCACCTCGAGCAGGCCCGCGCGCAGCACGAACGCGCCGGCGTCAGCCGGTGGACTTCGACAGCAGGGTCAGCTCCTCCTGCGTCAGCTCCAGTTCGACCGAGGCCAGCAGGGCCTCGAGCTGGCGCAGGTCGCGGGCACTGGCGATCGGCGCCGTCACCGTGGGTTGCTGCCGCAGCCAGGCCAGGGACACGGCCGTCGGCGTGCTGCCGTGCGCGGCGGCGACCTCGTCGAGCGCGGCCAGCGCGCGCTCCCCGCGCTCGTCGAGGTAGGCCAGCGCGCCTTCCGCGCGCGGACCGCCGGCCGCGCCGTCGTTCGTGCGGTACTTGCCGGTCAAAAAGCCCTTGGCCAACGAGTAGTACGGCAGCACGCCGAGGCCCTCGCGGTGGGCGAGGTCGGCCAGTTCCGCTTCGTAGTCCCGTTCCACGAGGTTGTAGTGCGGCTGCAGCGCGACGTAGCGGGGCAGACCGTCCCGGTCGGCCGCGTGCAGCGCGGCGCGCAGCCGCTCGGCGCTGAAGTTCGACGCTGCGACGTGGCGCAGCTTGCCAGCGCGGACGAGCTCGTCGAACGCGCCGAGGGTCTCCTCCACCGGCACCGACGGGTCGTCGAAGTGCACGTAGTACAGGTCGATGTGGTCGGTGCCCAGCCGCCGCAGCGAATCCTCCGCGGCGGCGCGGATCGTCGGTGCCGAGATCCCGTTGTTCGGCGGGAGCGCGCCGCCCTTGGTCGCGATGACGACGTCGTCGCGCCGACCGCGCCGCTGCAGCCAGTTGCCGATGATCGTCTCCGACTCGCCGCCGGAGTTGCCCGCGGCGAACGCGCTGTACACGTCCGCCGTGTCGATGAAGTTGCCGCCAGCCGCGGTGTAGGCGTCGAGCACGGCGAAGGACTGCTCCTCGTCAGCGGTCCAACCGAAGACGTTGCCTCCGAGGTTGAGCGGGAACACGTCGAGGTCGCTGCTTCCGAGTTTGGCCATGCCACCGACCCTAGCGCGGTCCGCGCGGGTGCCGGGTGCCTCCGGAACCGCTGCCCCGGTCGGAGCAATCCTGATTGCACGGTGCGTGGTGTTGTGCGTGCGCTCGGTGGTGGGCAGAGTTGGGAGATCACTGCTGCGTGGAGGTGCGGATGTCGACGGGACGGGTGCTGCTGGGGCTGCTGTGCGCGGGGACGTTGACGATGTCGGCGACGCCGGTGGCGACCGGTGCTGCCGAACGGCACGTGCCCGTGCCGCCGAAGCGGCCTGAGGCCGTGGGGTACGGCGGAGCTGTCTCCAGCGTGGACGCGGACGCCACGCGTGCGGGCGTCGACGTGCTGCGCCGCGGCGGCAGCGCGACCGATGCCGCGGTGGCGGTGGCCGCGGCGCTGGGGGTGACCGAACCGTACTCCGCGGGCATCGGTGGCGGCGGCTACTTCGTGCGCTACGACGCCGACACCGGTGAAGTGTCCACTCTGGATGGTCGTGAGACCGCGCCGGCCACGGCGCACGAGCGCATGTTCACCGTGGACGGAGAGCCGATGCCGCGGGACGAAGCCGTCACCAGCGGGCTGAGCGCGGGCGTGCCCGGCACCCCGATGCTCTGGCAGGAGGCGCTCGACCGCTGGGGGAACACGGACCTCTCCGAGGCGCTGCGCCCCGCGGAACGCTTGGCGCGCAACGGGTTCACCGTCGACGAGACGTTCCGCGAGCAGACCAGGGACAACGCCGAGCGGTTCCGGGACTTCCCGGCGACGGCGGAGCTGTTCCTGCCCGGCGGCGAACCGCCCGAGGTCGGCACCCGGATGCGCAATCCCGACCTCGCCGAGACCTACCGGACGCTGGGGCGCGAGGGGGTGGAGGCGTTCTACGACGGACCGATCGGTGCCGACGTCGCCGACACCGTCAACGACCCGCCGGTGCGCCCCGGCGCGGACCGCACCGTGCGCCCGGGCGGGATGAGCCGGCAGGACCTGCGCGACTACCGCGTCCTGCAGCGCGAACCCGCGCGCACCACCTACCGGGGTCGCGACGTCCACGGCATGGCCCCCGCCAGTTCCGGTGGCACCACCGTCGGCGAGGCGTTGAACATCCTGGAGCGCTCGGACCTGGGCGGCATGGACCGGACGAGCTACCTGCACCGGTTGTTCGAGGCCACCAAGATCGGCTTCGCCGACCGCAACCGGTGGGTCGGGGATCCGGCGTACTCCGACGTGCCCACCGAAGGACTGCTCGACAAGCGGTTCGCCGCCGCGCGGGAATGCCTCATCGACGACGGCTCGGCGCTGCCGACCCCGGTCGCACCGGGCGACCCGACCGAATCCGGTGACTGCCGCGGCGGCACCGCGCCGCAGCGCCCCGACGCGGAAGGGCCGAGCACGACCCACCTGACGGTCGCCGACGCCGCGGGCAACGTGGTGTCCTACACGCTGACCATCGAGCAGACCGGCGGCAACGGGATCGCCGTGCCCGGCAGGGGATTCCTGCTCAACAACGAGCTCACCGACTTCTCGTTCACCCCGGACGCCCCCGGAGTGCCGGATCCGAACCTGCCGGAACCGGGCAAGCGCCCGCGCAGCTCGATGAGCCCGACGATCGTCACCGACGGCGAAGGCCCCGTCGCGGCGCTCGGCAGCCCGGGTGGGACGACGATCATCAGCACCGTCACGCAGCTGCTCACCGAGCACTTCGACCGCGGCCGGCCGCTGGTGGACGCGATAGCCGCACCGCGGGCCTCGCAGCGCAACGAGCCCGAGACCGAAGCCGAACCCGCGTTCCTCGCCCGGCCGGAGGCCGCGGAGCTCCGCTCGCGCGGGCACCGCTTCGCGGCGGCGGACGAGATCGGTGCGGCGACCGGTGTGCGCCGGCTGCCCGACGGGCGGTGGGCCGCCGCGGCCGAACCGACCCGGCGCGGCGGTGGATCGGCCGCGGTGGTCGTTCCCGCATCCGCACCGTGAGCAGCCGCACCGTTCAGAAAGTGTGTAAAAGCGTGCACTTCCTGAGCTACGTATTGCTGCGCTGCTCCGCAGCCACCGTTCGGGGTGGTCTTATGAACCGTCCTGGAGTGGCTGGAGACTCTCGGTTCACGCCGCCTCGGTGAGGGCGGCAGAGCCTCCAACCCACCCAGGACGGTTCAAGGATCCGTCTGCGGACACTCACAGCAACAGCGATCCAGTCAGCACCACAAGACGAGCCAACCGGAACAAACCCGGCACTCGATCATGCTCCTCAAGATCATGTACGGATAGGCATGTGGAATACCTCTACTGGGATCTCGGACTGTGCACCACCGGCCTCACCGTGGAAGTGGAGATCAGCGGTGTTGAGGCCTTCGTTCGCCTCATGGACGCGGCCAACTTCCAGGACTACCTCGACGACGGCGACTGCACCTACTACGGCGGGGTCTGGCAGGAAAGCCCCGTCGACCTGGACATTCCCCACGACGACCACTGGTACCTCGTCATCGACGGCTACGAAGGACGCATCAAAGTCCACCAAGTCACCACACACGACGCTGCTTGATGCGGATCAAACCTCTGCCCTGAGGATCACGGCTTCACCGGACTCGAAAAGTACTGCAGACCGCGAGCAGGGACCGCGCCCGCAGGGAACGCCTGCGGGCGCTTCGTCTGCCGCGTGAATCACTGCCCGCTGCGCACGGGCTGAATCGCGTCGAGTTGGTCTTTGAGCGCGTCCTTGGCCACTTCACGGTCGTAGTCAGCCTGCAGCCCGGTCCAAAACCCCTCGGACATGCCGAAGTAGCGCGACAACCGCAATGCGGTGTCCGCCGTGATGCTGCGCTTTCCCTTGGTGATCGCGCTGATCCGCGTCTGGGGCACCCCGATGTCCTGGGCGAGGCGGTACTCGCTGATGCCCATCGGCTCGAGGAACTCCTCGCGCAGGAGCACACCCGGGTGCGTCGGCGTCATGACCACCTCATCCTCGCCGGCCATGTGCCGGCACCCCCTTTCAGTGGTAGTCCGTGATCTCGACATCTTCCGGACCGGCATCGGTCCAGGTAAAGCAGATCCGCCACTGCTTGTTGATCCGGATACTGTGCTGGCCGACCCGATCCCCGCGCAGCTGCTCCAGGCGGTTGCCTGGCGGCACCCGCAGATCCTCGAGCGTTGCCGCCTGATTCAGCATGGCCAGCTTGTTCCAGGCACGCCGCTGCACATCGACAGGCCACCGGGTGCGCAGGCGATGCCACACACGTTCGGTGTGCTTGTCCGCGAACGACCGAATCACACACCCCATAGTAACGTGACGCGTTACTAACGTAAAGCGTCACTACGGTGCGGGCGTCGCGGCGACCCACGCCGATCCGCCGGCGTGGCCCCGCAGGACTCGGGAGCCGCCTCAGCAACGGTCAACGCTGCTCAGCAAATCGGCGGCTCGCTGGGCACCGCCCTGCTCAACACGATCGCGACCACAGCCACCGCGTCCTACCTCGCCGACCACGCGGCCTCGCCGCAGAGCGCAGCCACGGCCACGGTCCACGGCTTCACGATCGGACTCACCGTAGCCACGGCCATTCTCGCGGCCACGGCCGTGCTCACCGCCGCGCTAATGCCGAAAGCAGGCCGCACAACTGTTTCGGCGAAAGCGAACCAGGTCGGACAGACCGCAGATTGATCAACCCCGCGGCTCCGCCCGGGGCATCGCCGGTGCCTCGGCCGGTACCCGCGGGCGCCCTCCGCGGCGGCGTCTCCGTAGACTCGGTGGGCAGTCACCGCGCGTCGAGACCAGGAGCCCCCGTGACCGTCCAGCCCGTCCGCCTGTTCGGCGATCCCGTGCTGCGCACTCCCGCCGAGGAGGTCGTCGACTTCGACAAGGAGCTGCGCACCCTGGTCAAGGACCTGTGGGACACGATGGAGGACCAGGGCGGAGCGGGCCTGGCGGCTCCCCAGCTGGGTGTGGGGCTGCGCGTGTTCACCTACCACTGCGACGGCTTCGCCGGGCACCTGATCAACCCGGGTTTCGACGTGGTCGGCGACGAGGAGCAGTTCGGCCTCGAAGGCTGCCTGTCGATCCCGGGCATGGGCTGGGACTGCCTCCGGTACCGCCGGGTCGTGGCGCGGGGCTGGAACATGCACGGTGAGCCCGTCGAGGTGGAGGGCAGCGACCTGCTCGCCCGGTGCGTCCAGCACGAGACCGACCACCTCGACGGGGTGTTGTTCGTCGACCGGTTGGACCCGGCGACGCGCGAGCAGGCGCTGCGCGAGATCCGGCAGGCCGAGTGGTTCGACGGCACCGAACCGGTGATCAAGCAGGATCCGCACCCGTCCTTCGGGGGGCGGTGACATGCGGCTGGTGTTCGCTGGCACGCCCGAGGCGGCCGTGCCGGGACTGCGCGCGCTGCTGGCCTCGCCGCGGCACGAGGTCGCGGCCGTGGTGACGCGCCCGGACGCGCCGACCGGCCGGGGGCGCAGGGTGGAACGCTCCCCGGTGGGAAAGCTCGCCGAGGAGCACGGCGTCGAGGTGCTCACGCCGAAGCGGGCCGATGATCCCGACTTCCTGCAGCGGCTGGCCGAGATCGACCCGGACTGCTGCCCGGTGGTGGCCTACGGCGCACTGCTCAAGCAGCAGGCGCTGGACGTCCCCCGGCACGGGTGGGTCAACCTGCACTTCTCGCTGCTGCCGGCCTGGCGCGGGGCCGCACCGGTGCAGGCGGCGCTGCGGCACGGCGATGAGATCACCGGGGCGAGCACGTTCCGCATCGTGCCGGACCTGGACGCGGGGCCGGTTTTCGGCGTGGTGACCGAGGAGGTCGGCCCGCGCGACACGACCGGGGAACTGCTCGTGCGCCTGGCCGACTCCGGCGCCCGCCTGCTCGAGTCCACGATGGACGGGATCGAGGACGGAACGCTGCAAGCACGCCCGCAGTCGGACGACGGCGTCAGCTACGCGTCCAAAGTGACCGCCGACGACGCCAAAGTGGACTTCACCCGCCCCGCCCACCTGGTCGACAGACTCGTCCGCTCGGTCACGCCCGAGCCGGGCGCGTGGGCCTGGCGGGGCGAAGAGCGGCTCAAACTCGGCCCGGTGCGGCCGCTGCCCGAGCAGCCGCGGCTGCGACCGGGCGAGATCGCCGTCGAGCGCAAGCGCGTGCTCGTCGGCACCGGCACCGACGTCGTCGAACTCGGCGAAGTGCAGGCTCCGGGCAAGAAGCGCATGGCCGCGTCGGACTGGGCGCGCGGCACGAGGATCGAACGAGGAGAGCAGCTGAGTTGAACGACCGCGGCAAGGACCGTCGCACGGGTGAGCCGCGCCGCGACGCGCGCTCCGGCGGCAACGACCGCCGGTCGGGCAAGGCCGCTCGGTCCGGTGGAAAGGACCAGCGCCCCGGGCGGCGGGCGGCGAACGAGGACCAGCGCCCCGGTGGCGACAACCGATCCGGCGAGGAGAAGGATCCGGCGCGGCTGGCCGCACTGGACACGCTGCGCGCGGTTCGGGAGCGAGACGCCTACGCCAACCTGGCGCTGCCGAACCTGCTGCGGCAGCGCAACATCACCGGCCGGGACGCGGCCCTGGCCACCGAACTCGCCTACGGAGCCAGCCGGGCGCAGGGCCTGCTCGACGCGATCATCGGCGAGTGCAGCTCCCGCCCGCTCGGCGAGATCGAGCCGAAACTGCTCGACGCGCTGCGCATCGGTGTGTACCAGCTGCTGCGCACGCGCATCCCCACGCACGCGGCCGTCGGTGCGACCGTGCACCTCGTGCGGGCGGTCATGGGCGACCGGCCCGGCGGTTTCGCCAACGCGGTGCTGCGGCAGGCGGCCAAGCGCGACGAGCAGCAGTGGATCGACCGGGTCGCCCCGGACGCGGCCGAGGATCCGGTCGGGAACCAGGCCATGCGGCACGCGCACCCCCGCTGGATCGCGCAGGCCTTCGCCGACGCGCTCGGCTCCACCGCTGAACTGGGCGACGTCCTCGCCGCTGACGACGCGCGCCCGGAGGTGCACCTCGTCGCCCGCCCCGGGCAGATCAACGCCGACGAACTCGCCGCGATCACCGGCGGTGATCCCGCGCCGTACTCGCCGTACGGGGTGCGGTTGGAAGCAGGTGCGGGCGATCCCGGCGAGCTGGAGCCGGTGCAGGAGGGCTTCGCCGGTGTGCAGGACGAGGGCAGCCAGCTCGTCACGGTCGCGCTGGCCAAGGCCGAGCTCGGCGAAGGCCCGGACAGCAGCTGGCTGGACCTGTGCGCCGGACCCGGCGGCAAGGCCAACCTGCTCGGCTCGCTGATCACGATGGACGGCGGCCGGCTGGACGCGGTGGAGCAGACCGCGCACCGCGCGGACCTCGTGCGCCGCGCGACCGAGGAACTCTCGGTGCAGGTGTACGAAGTGGACGGACGTGATCCCGGGTTCGAACCGGGTTACGACCGGGTGCTGGTGGACGCGCCCTGCACCGGGCTCGGCGCGCTGCGGCGCCGACCGGAGGCCCGGTGGCGGCGCCAGCCCTCCGACGTCGATGATCTCACCGAGCTGCAGCGGCAACTGCTGCGTTCGGCGGTGCGCCTGACCCGCTCCGGCGGCGTCGTCGCCTACGTGGTCTGCTCGCCGCACCTCGCTGAGACCGGGGGCGTGGTGTCCACTGTGGTCCAAGACGGGGTCCGAGACGGGGGAGTGGAGCAGCTCGACGCGCGGCCGTACTTCCCCGGAGTGCCCCAGCTCGGCGACGGTCCCGGGGTGCAGCTGTGGCCGCACCGGCACGGCACGGACGCGATGTACTGCGCGTTGTTGCGGAAGCGGTGAGCACCATGAGTTCGGACTACGCGCCCACACCGGAGCAAGCGCAGCGCTGGACCGCGTGGCTCGACGTGGCCGTGCGGGAGGCACGTGCCGGCGAGGCCGAAGGCGGCGTCCCCATCGGTGCGGCCCTGTTCGACGCCGACGGGAACCTGCTGGGACGCGGGTGCAATCGCCGCGTCCAGGACGACGATCCCTCGGCGCACGCGGAAACCGCCGCGTTCCGCGCTGCGGGGCGGCAGCGCTCCTACGCGGGAACGACGATGGTGACCACGCTGTCCCCGTGCTGGTACTGCAGCGGCCTGGTCCGGCAGTTCGGCATCGGCCGCGTCGTGATCGGGGAGGTGCGGAACTTCCACGGCGGGCACGACTGGTTGGCCCGGCACGGGGTGCACGTGGGAGTTCTCGACGACGCGGCGTGCCGGCGGATGATGGCCGACTTCATCGCCCGGCGCCCGGAGCTGTGGAACGAAGACATCGGAGAATGACCTCGCACGGCGCGGCCGTCGCGCACGGCGCGTGCGACCGGGCCGCGCGCCGAGACGAGCAGAACAGGTGGTGGTGATGTCCGAGCAGAGCGCTGACGCGGGAGCGGACCCCAGCGGGCAGAGCGGTTCCGCGGCTGGCACTCCGGTGCGCGTGACCCGCACCGGCGAGCACGCGTTCACCGCCGTCAACGAGCGCGGCGCGCAGGTCGCCATCGGCCGCGAAGGCATGCCCGGCTCGTTCACCCCCGGTGAGCTGCTGCTGGCGGCCATCGCCGGCTGCTCGGCGGTGACCAGCGAGAACCTGCTGGTGCGTCGGCTGGGCGCGGACGCCGAGATCACCGTCGACGCCGACCGCAGCAAGAACGCCGACGACAAGCACCGGTTCGCCTCGGTGCAGACGCAGCTGCGCGCGGCGCTCGACGAGATCGACGACGGTGAACAGCGGGAGAAGCTCGTCGCGGCGGTCGAGCGCGCGATCGCGAAGTACTGCACCGTCAGCCGCACCGTCGAGGAAGGCACCCCGATCCACCTCGACATCGCCGACGGTCGGGAACCGGGGGACTGAGCACGTGGACGACACCGCGCACACGCCGCAGCAGACGGCATCGCCGGGACTGCGGCGGGAGCTGAGCGGTCGTCAGGTGACGATGCTCGCCGTCGGCGGGGCGATCGGCACCGGCCTGTTCCTCGGCTCGGGTCTGGCCATCTCCATCGCAGGTCCCGCCGTCATCATCGCCTACCTGGTCGCGGCGCTGGCGGCGCTGGCCCTGGCGTACGCGCTGGCCGAGATGGTCGTGGTGCACCCGGAGGCGGGTGGGTTCGGCCCGATCGCCCAGCGCTACCTCGGCGGGCTCGCCGGGTTCGTGCAGCGCTGGATCTACTGGGCCGCCCAGGTGGTCAACATCGGCAGCGACGTGGTCGCGGCCGGGCTGTACATGCAGTTCTGGTACCCGGAACTGCCGCTGTGGCTGCCCGTGGTGGTCTTCTCCGCGCTGCTGCTGGTGGTCAACGCGGGCGCGGTGCGCTTCTTCGGCGAGTTCGAGTACTGGTTCGCGATGGTCAAGGTCGTCACGATCATCGCGTTCATCGCCATCGGCCTGCTCGGGATCTTCGTCGGCCTGCCCGGTCGCGAACCCGCCGGGCTGGCCGCGCTGACCGAGCACGGCGGGTTCCTGCCGAACGGTGCGGGCGCGGTGTGGCTGGCGCTGACGATCGTCACGTTCTCCTACCTGGGTACCGAGGCCGTGGCGGTGGCCGCGGCCGAGTCGCAGGAGCCGGGGCGGGACGTGCCGCGGGCAGCGCGCGGGATGGTGCTGCGGCTGGCCCTGTTCTACGTGCTCGGCATGTTCGTCGTGGTGGCGATCCTGCCGTGGAATCAGGTCTCGACCGAGGAGGACGTGCTGCAGAGCCCGTTCGTGCAGCTGTTCGCGATGGCCGGCGTGCCCGCAGCGGCGGGCGTCATGAACTTCGTAGTTCTGACGGCCGCTTTGTCGGCGGTGAACACGAACCTGTACGTCTCCTCCCGCATGGGGCATTCGCTCGCCCTGGACGGATACGCCCCGCGCTGGTTCGCCCGGGTCGGCCGCAACGGGGCGCCGCGGCGCGCGCTGGGGTTGTCCGCGGCGGGGCTGGTGCTGGCCGCGGTCGTCTCCGCGGTCTCGCCGGAGACGGCGTTCCCGTTCATGGTGGGGCTGGCGCTGTTCGGTGCGCTGGTGACGTGGCTGATCGTGTTCGCCAGTCACCTGGCGTTCCGCCGCCGGCGGCGTGCCGAGGGGGAGCCCGCCTCCCCGGTGCGGCTGCCGGGGGCGCCGGTGACCGCGGTGCTGGCGATGCTGTTCCTCGTCGCGGTGCTGGCGACCATGCCGTTCACCGAGCAGTTCGCCACCGCTTGGCAGTCGGGGGTGCCGTTCCTGCTGCTGCTGGTGGTGGCGTACGTGGTGGTGCGGCGCCACCACCAGAGCCGGAGCTGACCGGGCCCTCATACCCCGGTGGGGTTGTGCGTTTCGCGCGAAACGCACAACCCCACCGGCCGGTCGCACCCGACTGGACGTTTCCGCGCCACCGCGGCTGCTGCACGCTGGGGGAGCCGCGGAAACACGCGCAGGCGCGGGCAATTCGGGGGCGCGGGACGGAGATGGCTGCCAGGTACGCCCAGATCGCCGAGGACCTGCGGGAACGCATCGCGGCAGGGGAGTACGCACCGGGTGCGCGCCTGCCCAGCGAACCCGAGCTCGGTGAGGCCTACGGCGTCAGCCGCATCACGATCCGCTCCGCTTTCGACGCGCTCCGCGACGAAGGAGTGCTCACCATTGCCCGCGGGAAGGGGGTCGTGGTGGCACCACCGAAGCGGATCACACGAGTCAACTCGCAGGAACGGCTGTCGCGGGCCCGGCGGCAGGCGAACGTGGCGGCCTTCCTCGCCGAGGCCGACCGGTACGGCTTCCGGGCGGCGAGCAACGTCAAGGTCCGGTTCGAAGCCGCCGGGGACACCTACGCCGCGGTTCTCGGCATCGGCCCGGACGAGGCCGTCTGCGTGCGCGACCGCGTGCTGCGCGCCGACGGCGAGCCGGTGCAGCTGGCCACCTCCCGCCTGCCGCGTGCGGTCACCCGCGGTACGGCGCTGGAAACCGCGGACACCGGCGCCGGCGGTGCCTACGCGCGGCTGGACGAGTCGGTGGGGCTGACCCGCTTCGCCGAGAGCGTCGGCGGGCGGACGGCCACGAGCACGGAACGCTCGGCGCTGAGCACCACCGTGGTGCTGCACGTGCGACGGCTGGCCTACTCCGGCGCGCGCGTGGTCGAGTGCAACGACATGGTCATGCCCGCCGAGCGCTACGAGCTCGAGTACAGCTGGCCCGCGGACTGAGCGGTCCCCGCCGCTGCGGCCTCCGCCGGGCGGCTCGCAAGCTCCGCGCGGCTCCGCGCGGAGCGGACGGAGAAGCGCGTTGGTGGAAGCGCGCGGCGCGTAGGCGGGAACCCACCGCGCGGGCGGAAGCGCGCGGGCGAGACGCGCGGTGCGTAGGCGGAACCCGCCAGGCGGGGCGGGACCCACCGCGCGGGCGGAGAAGCGCGGCGGAAACGCGCGGTGTGGGCGGGATCCCGCGATGCGGAAGCCCGCAACGCGGGCAGGACGCTGGATTCGCGGGCGGAACCGCGCTCAGCTCGCCGCGCCGGCGGACTCGGCCAGCGCGGAAGTGACCGCGCGGGCGCAGTCGAGCCCGGCGAGGTCGGCCTCCAACCATCCGCGCGGTGGCGACGGCTGCGTCGGCGCGTCGATCATCGCTTCCAGCAGGGCGGCGAGCTCGGCGGCGGATTCGGGGTTCATGGCCGCGGCGCGCTCGCGCAGGTCGCCCCACGGCTGCGCGGTTTCCTCGGTGATCACCAGCTGCCGCACCTTGTGCCGCAGCGCGTCCACGCTCATGGCAGCCGCGGCCGGAACGGTGCTGTTCTCACCCAGAGCCGCCACCGCGGCGCGCTTGTCGTCAACGGGGGCCATCGCGCACCTTCCGCTGCTCACCTTCCGCTCGTGCCGCGGGCGTTCCCGTGGCCGGAACCGAATGTAGCAGGACGGGGGATTTACAATCCCGCTGTGTCGAACGGACAGCGAACCGCCCAACCGCTCATCGCCCCGTCCATCCTGTCGGCCGACTTCGCGCGGCTCGCCGACGAACTCGCCGCGATCAACGGCGAGCCCGGCCAGCGCGCCGACTGGGTCCACGTCGACGTGATGGACGCGCACTTCGTGCCGAACCTGACGCTCGGCCTGCCGGTGGTCGAATCCCTGCTCAAGGCCACCGACATCCCGATGGACTGCCACCTGATGATCGACGACCCGGACCAGTGGGCGATCGGCTACGCCGAGGCCGGAGCGCACAACGTGACCGTGCACGTCGAGGCCGCCGAGGACCCGGTGGGGCTGGCCAAGAACCTCCGCGCGGCCGGCGCGCAGGCGGGGCTGTCGGTCAAGCCGAACACCCCGTTCGAGCAGTACGTCGACGTGCTGGCGCACTACGACACGCTGCTGGTGATGTCGGTGGAGCCGGGCTTCGGCGGGCAGAAGTTCATGCCCGACGTGCTCGAGAAGGTCCGCGCCGCGCGGCAGATGGTGGACACCGGCCACCTCAACCTGCTCGTCGAGATCGACGGCGGCATCAACAACGACACCGTGGAACAGGCGGCAGAGGCGGGCGTGGACTGCTTCGTCGCCGGCTCCGCCGTCTACGGCGCCGAGGACCCCTACCGAGCCGTGCGCGCGCTGCGCGAGCAGGCAGCGCCGGGTTTCGCGCGCTCGAGGCACTGACCCGTGCACGAGCGGGAACCGCAGGGCCAGCGCAACGATCCGGCCGGGGGCGGTGCGCCCGCTGACGCCTGGGACGCGGCCATGCTCGAGGCGATCGAGCTCGGCCGGGGCGTGCGCGGTTCCACCAGCCCCAACCCGCCCGTCGGCTGCGTCGTCCTCGACGCCGCGGGCCGCGTCGCCGGTCGCGGCGCCACCAGCCCGCCCGGCGGGCCGCACGCCGAGGCCCGCGCGCTGGAGCAGGCCGGCGCGCGAGCGGCGGGCGCAACCGCGGTGGTCACGCTGGAGCCCTGCGCGCACGCCGGGCGCACACCGGCGTGCGTGGACAGGCTCGTGGACGCGGGCGTGGCCCGCGTCGTGCACGCCGTGTCCGACCCGCACCCCTCCGGTGCCGGCGGTGCCGAACGGTTGCGCGCCGCCGGCGTCGAGGTGCGCTCGGGGCTGCGAAGCGCCGACGCGACCGCGGGTCCGCTGCGCGCGTGGCTGCACTTCGCCCGCACCGGCCGCCCGCACGTGACGTGGAAGTACGCGGCCAGCCTGGACGGCCGGGCGGCGGCCGCCGACGGCACGAGCCAGTGGATCAGCTCCGAGGACTCGCGGGCCGAGACGCACCGCCTGCGCGGCGCCGTCGACGCGATCGCGGTGGGCACCGGCACGGTGTTCGCCGACGATCCGCAGTTGACCGCCCGCGGTGCGGACGGCGCGCCGCTGCCGCGGCAGCCGCTGCGCGTCGTCCTCGGCGACCGCGAGATCCCGGCGGGCGCGCGGATCACCGACGCCGCGGCCGAGACCGTGCACCTGCCGGGTGGCGACCCGGCCGCGGTGCTGGCCCAGCTCGCCGAACGCGGCGTCGTCGACGTGCTGCTCGAAGGCGGGCCGCGCTTGGCCGGGGCGTTCGTCGGCGCCGGACGTGTGGACCGCGTCCTGGCCTACATCGCCCCGGTGCTGCTGGGGGCGGGCCCGGCCGCGCTGGTCGACGCGGGCGTCGGCACGCTCGCCGACGCCTCGCACTGGGAGATCGAGGACGTCACCCGCACCGGGGAGGACCTGCGCGTCAGTGCGGTGCCCCGGACGAGCGGGACTGCGTCATGACGGCCCCGACGGCGGGATGATGGCCCCGGCAACAGCGTCGTGTGAGCGAGGAGGAAGCAGGTGTTCACCGGAATCGTCGAGGAGCTCGGCACGGTCGTGGCCGTGGAGCCCGGCGACAGCGGCAGCCGGTTGACCGTGTCCGGACCGCTGGTGACCGGCGATGCCGGTCACGGCGACTCCATCGCGGTCAACGGCGTGTGCCTGACCGTCGTGGACGTCGACGGCGACCGGTTCACCGTCGACGTCGTCGAGGAGACGCTGCGGCGCTCCTCGCTGCGCGGCGGCGTGGTCGGCGACCGGGTCAACCTGGAGCGGGCGATGGCGCTCGGGGACCGCCTGGGCGGGCACATCGTGCAGGGCCACGTCGACGGCACGGCCGCCGTCCGCGGCACCGACGCAGCGGGGCTCACCCGTTTCGACCTGCCCGCCGAGCTCGCCCGCTACGTGGTGGAGAAGGGCTCGATCACCCTCGACGGCGTGTCGCTGACGGTGGCGGCGCTCGACGAGACCGACTTCGGCGTGGCGCTGATCCCCACCACCGAGGAGCTCACCACGCTCGGCAACCGCGCCGCGGGTGATGTGGTCAACATCGAAGTGGATGTGCTGGCCAAGCACGTGGAACGGTTGTCCGCAGCACAACTCAGCCGTGTCCGCCCCGACGCCGCGGCGTGCGGAGAGGACAATGGCAATGACGGGATCTCACCGCACTAGCGGCGCGGTGGGGTTCACAACGAGCAGGCCGGCAGGCCAGACGGGAAAAGGCACGGCACCGTGGACACCAGCTCCTTGGAAAGCATCGAACGCGCCCTCGCGGACCTCGAAGCAGGGCGGCCCGTCGTCGTGGTGGACGACGAGGACCGCGAGAACGAGGGCGATCTGATCTTCGCCGCCGAACACGCGACGCCCGAACTCGTCGCGTTCATGGTCCGCTACACCTCCGGATACCTCTGCGTGGCGTTGACCGGTCAGGACTGCGATCGGCTCGACCTGCCGCCGATGTACCACTGGAACCAGGACCACAAGGGCACGGCGTACACGGTGACCGTGGACGCGGCCGAAGGCGTCTCCACCGGCATCTCCGCCGCCGACCGGGCCCGGACCACGGCGCTGCTGGCCGATCCCGCCACGACGCCGGACGACCTCACCCGCCCCGGCCACGTGGTGCCGCTGCGCGCGCGGGACGGCGGGGTGCTGCGCCGGCCCGGTCACACCGAAGCGGCGGTGGACCTGGCGCGGCTGGCCGGCAAGCGCCCGGCCGGAGCGCTCTGCGAGGTGGTCAGCCAGAAGAACGAGGGCGAGATGGCCCGGCGGGACGAGCTGGACCTGTTCACCTCCGAGCACGACCTGACGCTGATCACGATCGCGGACCTCATCGCCTACCGGCGGCGCTTCGAAAAGCAGGTCGAACGCGTGGCCGAAGCGCGCATCCCCACCGTGCACGGCACGTTCCGCACGTTCGGCTACGACAGCACCCTCGACGGCATCGAGCACATCGCGCTGGTCTACGGTGACATCGGCGACGGCGAGGACATCCTCGTGCGGGTGCACTCGGAGTGCCTCACCGGCGACGTGCTCGGTTCGCTGCGCTGCGACTGCGGGCCGCAGCTCGACGCGGCGCTGGCCAAGGTCGCCGAAGCCGGCCGCGGCGTGGTGCTGTACGTGCGCGGGCAGGAGGGCCGCGGCATCGGGCTGCTGCACAAGCTGCAGGCCTACCAGTTGCAGGACCACGGTGCCGACACGGTGGACGCGAACGTCGAACTCGGCATGCCCGTGGATGGCCGCGACTACGGCCAGGGCGCGCAGATCCTCCGCGACCTGGGCGTCAAGTCGATGCAGCTGCTGACCAACAACCCGGACAAGCGCGTCGGACTGGAGGGTTACGGCCTGCGCATCGTCGGCCGGGTTCCGCTGCCGGTCCGGCCGAACCCGGAGAACCTGCGCTACCTGCGGACCAAGCGCGACCGGATGGGGCACGACCTGGACAATCTGGAGGACGGCGAGGACTCCTCGATCGGCGACACGGGAGTGACGGCATGAGTGGCGAGGGGCGCCCGCGGATCGACGTACCGCGGGCGGAAGGACTGCGCATCGGTATTGCCGCGATCCGCTGGCACCAGCAGTTCGTCGGGCAGATGCTGGAGCGGGCGCAGGAGGCGAGCCGCCAGGCCGGCGCCGCCGAGCCCACCGTGGTGCGGGTGCCCGGATCGGTCGAACTGCCCGTGGTGTGCCAGCAGCTCGCCCACGATTACGACGCCGTCGTCGCGCTCGGCGTGGTCGTCCGCGGCAGCACCCCGCACTTCGACTACGTCTGCGACTCGGTGACCCAGGGACTGACCCGCGTCGCCCTGGACGAGTCCACCGCGGTCGGCAACGGTGTGCTCACCTGCGAGACGGACGAGCAGGCGCTCGTGCGCGCCGGGTTCGAGGACTCGGCGGAGGACAAGGGCTTCGAGGCCACCGCCGCGGCGTTGGAGACCGCGCTGGTGCTGCGCGACCTCCGCGGCGGCGACATCGGGGAGCGCGGATTCCTGTGAGCGTCCAGCGAGTCGAGGCCCGTCCCCGCAAGGTGCGCCGCGTGGCCGTCCCGGTGGCGGTCGTGCTCGTCGCGCTGTTCGTCGTCGTGGCGGTGCTGCTGCGGGAGACGCCCACCGGCGTGTACTTCCGCGTGTCCGACCAGGTGGCCATGGCGCTGCTCGGTGTGCTGCTCGGCGCGGCCGCCCTGGTGCCCACGTTCCCGCGGTTGCGCGCCGATCGCTCCGGGGTGGAGGTGCGCAACGCGTTCGTGGCCAAGCACTACCCGTGGAGCGAGGTGCGTGCCATCACCTTCCCGGACGGGGCCTCGTGGGCGCGCGTGGAGCTGCCCGACGACGAGTACGCGCCGCTGCTGGCTGTGCAAGCCACCGACGGGGAGTACGCCGTGACCGTCATGCGCCGGCTGCGCGAACTGCGCCGCACCGTCGAAGCCGAGCAGGACCCGGTGCAGCAGGCTCCGAAGCAGCAGGACGCCGACGCGGGGAATGCCGATGCGGGGAGTGCCGACGCAGGGAGTTCGGGCCGGCGGGGCTCCTCCGAGCAATAGGTCCCGCGAAGCGCGCGGACCGCTGGGAGCGCACGCGCGAGCGCCCGCCGCGTGCCTCTGACCAGGGGTTTGCGCATTTCACGCGAAACGTGCAAACCCCTGGTCAGGTGTGGCGCTCGCGAAGGAACCGCGCGGACGCGTGGCGCAGGAGGGGAACGATCATGGACGAGACCGCGTTCGTCGACCACGTCGCGGACGGGCTGGCCGCGCTGCCGGGCGTGCTCGCGGTGAGCCTCGGCGGTTCGCGCGCCGAGGGCACCCACGGCGCCGACAGCGACTGGGACGTCGCGCTGTACTACCGCGGCGAGTTCGACGCGGACCACCTGCGTGCTCTCGACTGGCCCGGTCAGGTGTTCGATCCGGGGGACTGGGGCCGGGTGTTCAACGGCGGTGCCTGGCTGGAGGTCGACGGCCGCCCGGTGGACGTGCACTACCGCGACCTCGACGACGTGGAGCATCACCTGGCCGAGGCGCGGCAGGGCCGGTTCGCCTGGGAACCGCTGCTGTTCCACCTCGCCGGCATCCCCGGCTACCTGGTGGTCGGCGAGCTGGCGATCAACCGGGTGCTGCGCGGTGAGCTGCCGCGGCCCGAGTTCCCCGCGGAGCTGCGCCGCAGCGCCCCCGAGGTGTGGTGGCAGCAGGCCGACCTCGGACTGTCCTACGCCCGGCAGAACCACGCCCCGGCCGGGCGGGTGGTGCAGACCGCGGGGGCGGTGGCCCAGGCGGCCTGCCAAGCGGCGCACGCCGTGCTCGCCGCGCGCGGCGAGTGGATCACGAACGAGAAGCGGCTGCTGCCACGCGCCGGGCTGGACGGCATCGACGCTCTGCTCACCGGGCTGCCCGGCGAGCCCGCGGAGCTCGTGGAGCTGGTGGCCACCGCCCGGTCCCGGCTGGCAGCTGCGGTCGAGGCGGCCCGACCGGAGTGACCGCCGCGCTGCGCCGAGCGTTCCGCTCCGGCTGCGCGCGAGGTCGAACACCTCCGGCGACGTACGCGGGCGCGGTCCTGCTCGGGTCCGGCCGCGCGGCTGCTCCCGCGCGGCGGAGCGGATCGCGGTCGGATCCGCGTCCTGCCGCACTCCTGCCGAGCTCGCATCGACCGGTGCTCGCACCCGCGCCCGGATGGGTGACAATGGGCGGTGGCAGGTCAGCCCAGGTGGAGGGGATCGTGAGCGCAACCGCGGAACGTGACGGCGCGATGGTCGAACCGGCGGGGGACGGAGTGCGGCTCGGTGACATCCAGCTGCGCAACCGCCTGGTCACCGCCTCCAGCCTGCTCGGTTACGGGGTGTCCAACGCCCGCGTCATGGCCTACGGGATGAGCCCGATCTCCCAGTTCGTGCCGCTGGAGCGCTTCGGCGCGGTCACCACCCGCACCCTCACCGTCGAGCCCCGCGAAGGCCACTTCACCACCCGTGACCAGTGGTCGCCGCGTGAGCTGCCCGCGCTGCTCAAGCGCTACGGCCGCGCGCTGCGCCAGGTCGACGGCGGCTGGCTCAACGCGTTCGGCTGGTGCAACGTCGGCATCGACGGCTACCTGCGCGACTACTACCCGCGCACCCGCGGGCAGAACACGATCATCTCGGTGGGCGGGTTCTCCGCCGAGGAGTTCGTCACCCTCGTCGACCGGATCAACGCGGCCGTGCCCGCCGGCGACATCGCGGCGGTGGAGTTCAACGTCTCCTGCCACAACGTCAACTTCGACTTCGGCGCGATCATCGAGTCGGTGCTGTCCGAAGCGGTTCCGCGCAGCGCACACCCGGTGATCCTCAAGCTCTCCCCGGACTACGACTACCTCGGCCACGCGCGGCTCGCCGCCAGGCACGGGGTGTCCGCGCTGACGGCGATCAACACGGTCAAGGGACTGCGGCTGGACCCGGACACGGGCGCGCCGCTGCTGGCCAACGGCTTCGGCGGGGTCTCCGGCCGGGCGATCAAGCCGGTCGGGCTGCGCGTGGTGCGCGAACTGCGCGACGCCGGGGTGCGACTGCCGATCATCGGCACCGGCGGGGTGCGCACGTTCGACGACTGCCGCGAGTACTTCTGGGCCGGTGCCGACGCGGTCAGCCTCGGCAGCGCCAGCTGGTTCGCCAGCTACCCGGGTTACGCGCTGTCGCCGGTGCACGGCGTGCGGATCCGCCGCCTGCTGCACCGGATGCAGCGCTACGAACCGCCGCAGGAACCGCCGCGGCGCGGCTGAGGTGGCTCGGTTGGGGCGACACGGCTGAGGTGGCGCGGCCCATCGCCCACCCGCCTGCCCCGCAGGAGTGCCGGGGTCGAACACGTAGGGTGGGGGCGTGGCCGATCCGTCCACTTATCGCCCCGCACCCGGAACCGTCCCGGATCAGCCCGGTGTGTACCGGTTCCACGACGCCTCCGGGCGGATCATCTATGTTGGCAAGGCGAAAAGCCTGCGCAGCAGGCTGGCGAACTACTTCGCCGATCTGTCGCGGCTGCACCCGCGGACGCAGCAGATGGTCACCACGGCCACCGGGGTGCGGTGGACGGTCGTCAACACCGAGGTCGAGGCGCTGCAGCTGGAGTACTCCTGGATCAAGGAGTACGACCCGAAGTTCAACGTCCGCTACCGCGACGACAAGTCCTACCCGGTGCTGGCGGTGACGCTGCACCAGGAGTACCCGCGACTGCACGTCTACCGGGGGCCGCGGAAGAAGGGCGTGCGCTACTTCGGCCCGTACGCGCACGCGTGGGCGATCCGGGAAACGCTGGACACGCTGCTGCGCGTGTTCCCGGCGCGCACCTGCTCGGACAACGTGTTCCGGCGGCACACGCAGATGGGGCGGCCGTGCCTGCTCGGCTACATCGGCAAGTGCTCCGCGCCGTGCGTGGGCCGGGTCAGCGCGGAGGACCACCGCGCGATCGTCGACGACTTCTGCGACTTCCTCTCCGGGCGCACCGATCAGCTCATGCGCCGCCTCGAACGCACCATGAACGAGGCGTCCGAACAGCTCGAGTTCGAACGGGCCGCACGGCTGCGCGACGACCTGGAGGCCCTGCGCCGCGCCATGGAGAAGCAGGCGGTGGTGCTCGGCGACGGCACCGACGCCGACGTGGCCGCCTTCGCCGAGGACGAGCTGGCCGCGGCGGTGCAGGTGTTCCACGTGCGCGGCGGCCGGGTGCGCGGACAGCGCGGCTGGGTCATCGACAAGGTCGAGGACACCGATCTGGCGGGGCTGACGGCGCAGTTCCTCACCCAGTTCTACGGGGAGCAGGCCGCGCTGGCCGATCAGGCCGACGCCGGCGGCAGCCCCGTGCCCAAGCGGATCCTGGTGCCCCAGCTGCCGGAGGACGTCGACACGATCTCCTCGTGGCTCGGCGAGCTGCGGGGCAGCAAGGTCGCGGTGAGCGTGCCGCAGCGCGGCGACAAGCGCACCCTGCTGGAAACGGTGCAGCGCAACGCCCAGGAGGCCTTCCAGCAGTACAAGCTGCGCCGCGCCGGGGACCTCACCGCGCGCTCGGCCGCGCTGCAGGAGCTGCAGGAGGCGCTCGCGCTGGACAGCGCGCCGCTGCGGATCGAGTGCGTCGATGTCAGCCACGTGCAGGGCAGCGACGTGGTCGCCTCGCTGGTCGTGTTCGAGGACGGGGTTCCGCGCAAGTCCGAGTACCGGCGGTTCTCCGTCCGCGAGGGTGCCGAGGGCGGCGACACCGCCTCGATCGCGGAGGTCGTGCGCCGCCGGTTCGCCCGCTACCTCGCCGAGACCGGCGGCACTCCGCAGGGGGTGCAGCCCGATGCGACGAGCGAAGCCGCCGCAGGGTTCGCACCCGCCGGGGAGGAGGTCACCGGGGAGACCCCCGGCGCGGACTCCGGGGAGGAAGAGCCCGGTGCGGAGCTCGGCGCGGGAGCCGGCGGCGAGCGGGCCGGCCGTTCCGGCTCGGAGGAGCGCCCCGACATCGCGGATGCCGACGAGACCGGTGGGTCCGCGGGCACCGGGGGTGCAGTGGCGACCGACGGGCCCGGCGAGAGCGCGGAGGCGGAGGGCTCCGCGCCGGGGATCGATCCGGAGACCGGCAAGCCGCGCAAGTTCGCCTACCCGCCGAACCTGCTCGTGGTCGACGGTGGTGCGCCGCAGGCCAACGCCGCCGCCGACGCGTTGGCGGAGCTCGGAGTGACCGATGTGGCGGTCATCGGGCTGGCCAAGCGGCTCGAGGAGGTCTGGCTGCCGGCCGAGCCGGATCCGGTGGTCCTGTCGCGCACGAGCGAGGCCCTGTACCTGCTGCAGCGCGTGCGGGACGAGGCGCACCGCTTCGCGGTCAGCTATCACCGCGGCAAGCGCAGCAAGCGCATGACGGCCTCCGAGCTGGACTCGATTCCCGGGCTGGGGCAGGCACGGCGCACCGCGCTGCTCAAGCACTTCGGCTCGGTGCGCAAGGTGCGCCAGGCCAGCGTGGACGACATCGCGCAGGTGCCCGGCATCGGGCGGCGCATCGCAGAAACCGTGCACGCCGCGCTCGCGGGGCAGCAGAATGGTAGCGGCACGGGTTGATCTCGGCGAGCACTCAAGGGGGAGCACGTGAACAACGAGCAGTCGGGCATCGAGGTCGCGCTGGTCAGCGGCTTGTCCGGCGCCGGCCGCAGCACCGCGGCCAAGTGCCTGGAGGATCTGGGCTGGTTCGTGGTGGACAACCTGCCGCCCGAGCTGATCTCGACGATGGTGGAGCTGGGGGCGCGGTCGAGCGGGGCGATCACGCGGGTCGCCGTGGTCATGGACGTGCGCAGTCGGGCCTTCACCGAGGATCTCGGTTCGGTGATCAAGGATCTGGACGCGCGGGGGTACAAGCCGCGCGTGGTCTTCCTCGAGGCCACCGACGCGGAGTTGATCCGGCGGTTCGAGCAGGTGCGGCGGGGACATCCGCTGCAGGGCGAGGGCCGGTTGGCCGACGGGATCGCCGCGGAGCGGTCGTTGCTGTCGAAACTGCGCGCCGAGGCCGACCTGGTGCTGGACACGACGGGCCTGTCGGTGCACCAGCTGCGGTCGAAGATCGAGGACGCCTTCGGCAGCGAGGCGCACACGAGCACGCGGGTCACGGTGCTCTCGTTCGGCTACAAGTACGGGTTGCCGATGGACGCGGATCTGGTGATGGACTGCCGGTTCCTGCCGAACCCGTTCTGGATCCCGGAGTTGCGCGAGTACAACGGCCTCGACGACGAGGTCAGCAACTACGTGCTGGGCCAGGAGGGCGCCGACGATTTCCTCACCCGGTACCGCGAGCTGCTGCAGCTGGTCGGTGCCGGGTACCACCGCGAGGGCAAGCGCTACCTCACGTTGGCCATGGGTTGCACCGGTGGCAAGCACCGCAGCGTGGTCCTGGCCGAGGAGCTGGCCCGCCGCATCGGCGAGGACGGGACCGTGGTCAAGACCGTGCATCGGGATTTGGGGCGTGAGTGAACGCGGAAACGGACGAGCACCGGAAAGCGGCCGACGGCGCGGCCCCCCGCGTGGTGGCGCTGGGCGGCGGGCACGGTCTGCAGGCCACGCTGTCCGCGCTGCGCAGGATCACGCCGAACGCGACCGCGGTGGTCACCGTCGCCGATGACGGCGGTTCCTCGGGGCGGCTGCGCCAGGAGCTGGGCATGCTTCCGCCGGGGGATCTGCGCAAGGCGCTCGCCGCGCTGGCCGGTCCGGACGACGCGGAACACCTGTGGGCGCAGCTGTTCGAGCACCGCTTCGGCGGTGACGGCGCGCTGGCCGGGCACGCGGTCGGCAACCTGGTGCTGGCCGGGCTGCTGGACGTGCTGGGCGATCCGGTGCGGGTGCTCGACCACGCCTGCGCGCTGCTCGGCACCGCGGGGCGGGTGCTGCCGATGTCGCGGAGCCCGCTGGACATGCAGGCGGACGTGGTCGGGCTCGACTCCGATCCGGACGCGGTGCGGTCCATCCGCGGCCAGGTGGCCATCGCAAGTACACCCGGTCGTGTAAAACAGGTGCGGTTGTCCGCCACGGGGGACGAGGCTCCGCGGGCCTGCGCGGAGGCCGTGCAGGCCGTGCTCGAGGCCGATCTCGTGGTGCTCGGTCCCGGATCGTGGTTCACCAGCGTGTTGCCGCACGTGCTGGTCCCGGAGCTGCGGGAGGCTCTCGTGGCCACGGGGGCGCAGCGGTGCGTCGTGCTCAATCTTGTCCCTCAACCAGGTGAAACAGCGGGTTTTTCGCCCGAACAGCACCTCGACGTACTCTCGCAGCACGCGCCGCAGCTGCGGGTCGACGCGGTGTTGGCCGACGCCGCCTCCGTACCGACTCCGGGCCGCCTTCGCACTGCGGCGAATGATCTCGGTGCGCAGACTGTGCTGTGCTCCATCGCTTCCGGAAGCGCCCGCGGGCGGCACGACCCGGAGGCGTTGGCGGCGAGTCTGCGAACCGCGCTGGAAAGGAGGATGGACCGGTGGCGATGACCGCAGCGGTCAAAGACGAATTGAGTCGGTTGTCGGTGACCAAGACGTGCTGCCGGCGGGCAGAGGTGTCCTCCCTGCTGCGCTTTTCCGGCGGTTTGCACATCGTCGCCGGGCGGGTCGTCGTCGAGGCCGAGCTGGACAGCGGCTCCACGGCGCGCCGACTGCGCAAGGAGATCCACGACCTGTTCGGGCAGCACTCCGACGTGCACGTGATCACCTCGGGCGGCCTGCGCAAGGGCACCCGGTACGTGGTGCGCGTCGTCTCCGGCGGGGAGAGCCTGGCGCGGCAGACCGGTCTGCTCGACCCGCGCGGCCGACCGGTCCGCGGGCTGCCCGCCCACGTCGTCTCCGGCGGCGAGTGCGACGCCGAAGCCGCCTGGCGGGGTGCGTTCCTCGCGCACGGCTCGCTGACCGAACCGGGGCGCTCCTCCTCGCTCGAGGTGACCTGCCCCGGTCCGGAGGCGGCGCTGGCGCTCGTCGGCGCGGCCCGGCGGCTCGGGGTGCAGGCCAAGTCGCGGGAGGTGCGCGGCGCCGACCGCGTCGTCGTCCGCGACGGGGACACCATCGGTGCGCTGCTCACCCGGCTCGGCGCGCACACCAGCGTGCTCGCCTGGGAGGAGCGGCGGATGCGCCGCGAGGTGCGGGCCACGGCCAACCGCCTGGCCAACTTCGACGACGCCAACCTCCGCCGCTCCGCGCGGGCGGCCGTGGCCGCGGCCGCGCGGGTGGAGCGCGCGATGGAGCTGCTCGGCGAGACGGCGCCGGAGCACCTGCTGGTGGCGGGCCGGCTGCGGCTGTCGAACCGGCAGGCCTCCCTGGAGGAGCTGGGCCAGCTCGCCGACCCGCCGATGACCAAGGACGCGGTCGCCGGGCGGATCCGGCGGCTGCTGGCCATGGCGGACAAGCGCGCCCGCGAGCTCGGCGTGCCCGACACCGACTCCGCCGTGACGCAGGAGATGCTCGAAGCCGAGGTTTGATCACCCCGGGCGGGCGGCAACGATGTGCGGGGCGCGCGCCGGCCGCCTCCGCGCCCTGCGGCCGGCTCGCGCACCTGCTCGGGCGGGCTCGGAAGGGGCGCTGACGTGCGGCGGGAGGGTGATCGGCGCCGCGCGCCCGCCGGGTGCGCCGGCTCGCGGGACAGATAGGGTGGACCCGAGACCAGCAACCTCACCCACCGCCGCGGCGGCTGGGTCAGTCACGAGGAGAGATCAGCGTGACCATTCGCGTAGGGATCAACGGCTTCGGTCGCATCGGTCGGAACTTCTGGCGCGCCGCTGCCGCCAGCAACCAGGACATCGAAGTCGTGGCCGCCAACGACCTCGGCGACGTCGCGACCATGGCGCACCTGCTGAAGTACGACAGCGTCCTCGGGCGCGTCGACGAGGAGGTCAAGGTCACCGACGAGGGCATCGAGGTGGGCGGCAAGCTCATCAAGATCCTCGCGGAGAAGGACCCGGGCAAGCTGCCGTGGGGTGACCTGGGTGTGGACGTGGTCCTCGAGTCGACCGGCCTGTTCACCCAGGCCGACCAGGCGCGCAAGCACGTCGACGAGGGCGGCGCGAGCAAGGTCCTGGTCTCGGCGCCGGCCAAGGGCGAGGACCTCACCGTGGTGCTGGGCGTCAACGACGACCAGTACGACGGTTCGCAGACCATCCTGTCCAACGCCTCGTGCACCACCAACTGCCTGGCGCCGATGGCCAAGGTGCTCAACGACTCCTTCGGCATCGAGCAGGGCCTGATGACCACGGTGCACGCCTACACCGCCGACCAGAACCTCCAGGACGGCCCGCACAAGGACCTGCGCCGCGCGCGCGCCGCCGCGGTCAACGTGGTGCCGACCTCCACCGGTGCGGCCAAGGCCATCGGCCTGGTCCTGCCGGAGCTCAACGGCAAGCTCGACGGCTACGCCATGCGCGTGCCGGTGCCGACCGGCTCGGTCACCGACCTGACCGCCACGGTCTCGGCCAGCGGCGTCACCGAGGAGGACGTGAACCAGGCGTTCCGCGAGGCCGCGGCCGCCGGCCGGCTGCAGGGCGTGGTGCGCTACAGCGAGGACCCGATCGTCTCCAGCGACATCATCACCGACCCGCACTCCATGATCTTCGACTCGCCGCTGACCAAGGTCATCGGCAACCAGGTCAAGATCGTCGGTTGGTACGACAACGAGTGGGGTTACTCCAACCGCCTGGTGGACACCACCGCGCTGATCGGCAAGAAGGCCTCCTGACTCGGAATCCGGAGCGGATCGTGAAGAACCTGGACGATCTGCTGTCCGCGGGCGTTGCGGGTCGGCGCGTGCTCGTGCGCGCCGACCTCAACGTTCCGCTGGACGGCGAGACGATCACCGACGACGGCAGGGTGCAGGCGGTGCTGCCGACGCTGCGGAAGCTGCAGCAGGCCGGTGCCCGCACGGTCGTCACCGCCCACCTGGGCCGCCCGAAGGGTGAACCGGACCCGCAGTTCTCGCTGCGCCCGGTGGCCCAGCGGTTGGGTGAACTGCTGGGCACCACTGTGGACCTGGCCGGCGACGTCGTCGGCGAGTTCGCGCAGGCCGAGGTGCAGGCGCTGACCGACGGCGGCATCGTGCTGCTGGAGAACGTGCGGTTCGACCCGCGGGAGGCGAGCGAGGACGCCGCCGAGCGGGCCGCGCTGGCCGATGAGCTCGTGGCCCTGGTGGGGTCCGACGCCGCCTTCGTCTCCGACGGTTTCGGCGTGGTGCACCGCGAGCAGGCCTCCGTTTACGAGGTGGCGAAGTTGCTGCCCGCCTACGGCGGCGGTCTCGTCCGGTCCGAAGTGGACGTGCTGCGCACGTTGACCGGCGATCCGCAGCGGCCGTACGTGGTCGTGCTCGGCGGCTCGAAGGTCTCGGACAAGCTCGGCGTGATCCAGGCGCTGCTGCCCAAGGTGGACAAGCTGCTCATCACCGGCGGCATGGCCTACACGTTCCTGGCCGCCCAGGGCTACGAGGTCGGCCAGTCGCTGGTGCAGCAGGAACAGCTGGACAGCACCCGCGACCTGCTGCGCGAGCACGGTGACAAGCTCGTGCTCCCGGTCGACGTCGTCGTCGCCGACCGGTTCGCCTCCGACGCGCGGACGAGCACCGTGGGCGTGGACGCGATTCCGCCCGAGTGGATGGGGCTGGACATCGGCCCGGACAGCCGGCAGCGCTTCGCCGAGGTCATCGGCGGGGCCCGGACGGTGTTCTGGAACGGGCCCGCGGGCGTGTTCGAGTTCGCCGCCTTCGCCGAAGGCACCCGCGCCATCGCGCAGTCCATCGTGGACTCCGCGGCGTTCAGCGTCGTCGGCGGCGGCGATTCCGCCGCCGCGGTGCGCCAGCTCGGCCTGCCCGAGGACGGCTTCTCGCACATCTCCACCGGCGGCGGCGCTTCCCTGGAGTTCCTGGAAGGCAAGACGCTGCCCGGCGTGGCGGTGCTGGAAGGCGGTGAGCGATGAGCCGGCTGCCGCTGATCGCGGGCAACTGGAAGATGAACCTCAACCACCTCGAGGCCATCGCCCTGGTGCAGAAGCTCGCCTTCGCCCTTCCGGAGAAGTACTTCTCCAAGGTCGAGGTGGCCGTGCTGCCGCCGTTCACCGACATCCGCAGCGTGCAGACGCTCGTCGACGGCGACAAGCTGCTGGTCAAGTACGGCGCGCAGGACGTCTCCCAGCACGAGTCCGGCGCCTACACCGGTGAGGTCTCCGGGAGCATGCTGGCCAAGCTGGGCTGCAGCTACGTCGTGGTGGGCCACTCCGAACGGCGCGAGCACCACGCGGAGACCGACGAGGTCGTCAACCGCAAGGTGCGGGCGGCGCTGAAGAACGACGTCACGCCGATCATGTGCGTCGGCGAGGCACTGGACGTGCGCGAGTCCGGCGAACACGTCGCCCACTGCACCGGCCAGCTCATCGAGGGGCTCAAGGGCCTCAGGGCCGAGCAGGTGCGCGGCAGCGTGATCGCCTACGAACCGGTGTGGGCCATCGGCACCGGCAAGGTCGCCACCTCCGACGACGCCCAGGAGGTCTGCGGGGCGTTGCGGCAGGCGCTGACCGACAAGTACGGCTCGGAGGTCGCCGAGGAGGTTCGCGTCCTCTACGGCGGCTCGGTGAAGTCGGGCAACATCGGCGAGTTGATCGGTCAGCAGGACATCGACGGCGCGCTCGTCGGGGGCGCGAGCCTCAACGGCGACGAGTTCGCCAAGATGAGCGCGATGGCCGCAGGTGGCCCGCTGCCGTGAGCCGGGTGCGGTGACCCGGTTGCGGTGCACCTCCCGCCGGGGGCTCGCGGAGGGACGTTGACGGGGCGCCGGTCACGAGTCCGCTCGGGCCGGCGCCCCACTTCGTCGGCGCGGGTGCCCGTGCGCACCGGCGCGTGCGGCGTCTCGTTACCCTGGCGCCGTACCGCACCGCGCGTGGGTGGCCGCGCGCGACCGGGTGATCACCTGCGGTGGGAAGCCCGGTACGCTGTGTTGCGAACCGCTGTACGAACGAGGACGAGATGACTCTTATTCTGCAGATCGCGCTGCTCGCGCTGAGCGTGCTGCTCGTGTTGCTGGTGCTGTTGCACAAGGCCAAGGGCGGCGGCCTGTCCTCGCTGTTCGGCGGCGGTATGCAATCCAACCTGGCCGGTTCCAGCGTGGCGGAGAAGAACCTCGACCGCTTCACGCTGTTCGTCATCGCGTTGTGGGTGATCTGCATCGTGGGGACCGGCCTGGTGATCAAGATGGGCGGTTAGCACGAGCGGCTGCGAACCGCGATCGCGCTGTCGACGCGGCGCCGACGGCACCAGTGCCGGTGCGCCGACGCCACGAAGAGCACAGCGGTGAACGCAGCGGAGACCGGTCGCGCGGGCCGCACGTTCGCGCAGGCCACACGGTGGGGTGAGCAGGGATGACTGGTGGCGAGGCCATTCGCGGAGTGCGGGTCGGTTCCGGCCCGGTCGTGAGCGAGACCGAGCGCGGCGAGTCCGCGCCGCGGCAGCGGGTGGACTACTGGTGCGCCGAGGGGCACCGGACCCGGCCGTCCTTCGCCGCGGAGGTCGCACCGCCCGCGGAGTGGGAGTGCACGCGCTGCGGCCGGCCTGCGGGCCGTGACCGCGATACTCCGCCGCAGAGCAGGCGCACCGAGCCGTACAAGAGCCACCTCGCCTACGTGCAGGAACGCCGCACCGACGAGGACGGCGCAGCCCTGCTCGGCGAGGCGCTGAATCGGTTGCGCGCCCGCCGCGGCGAATCCTGACCCGCGACACCACGGTCCGCGTGCCCCTCTGCCCAGGGGTTTGGACGTTTCTCGAGAAAAGTCCCCGACATTTCTCGAGAAATGTCCGCCCCTCCGGGTGCGTGTGTGGCTTACGTCTAGGCGGAAGGTCAACGCTGCGGTCACCGGGTTAGGCTCGCCGTTTCGGAAAGCGCTCCGGCACGCTCGGCGCAGTGCCACGCTCGGTGCAGTGCCACGCTCGGCGCAGTGCGTTGTCGGGCGCGTCTACGCGGAGGTGAGTCATGACCCCTGCCACCACGGATCTCGCGGACCGCGACGGCGAATCGGTCCGCAGCTGCGATGTGCAGTTCCGCGACTACGGCGGCACCGTGCACTTCTCCGGGCCCATCCGCACGGTCCGCTGCTACCAGGACAACGGCCTCGTCAAGAAGGTCCTCGCCGAGCCGGGCGAGGGCGCGGTGCTCGTCATCGACGGTGCCGGCTCGCTGCACACCGCCCTGATGGGCGATCTCATCGCCGAATCCGGCCGCGCGCAGGGCTGGAGCGGTGTGCTCATCAACGGCGCGGTGCGCGATGCCGCCGTGCTCGCCGACATGCGGTTCGGTGTGAAGGCCCTCGGTACGAATCCCCGGAAGAGTTCCAAAACCGGCGAGGGCGAACGCGACGTTCCGGTCGAACTCGGCGGGGTGCGCTTCACGCCGGGCGAGCACGTGGTCTGCGACGGCGACGGCGTGGTGGTCACGGCCGACCTCGTGTTCTGAGCACCACGGTCCGGGAGTACTCTGCGCGGGTGTTTTCGGCAGGCATGGCGTCGGTGAACACGCCTTTGGCGAGTGCGCAACGGCGGGGTGCGGCGTTGTTGCGCCGACCGCCCGTTCTCGTCGTGGTCGGGTTCGCCCTGATGATCGCTGTCGGCACTGCTGTGCTGATGTTGCCGATGGCGACCGAGACCGGCGAGGTCGACTTCGTCACCGCGTTGTTCACCGCCACCTCGGCCGTGTGCGTGACCGGGCTGATCGTGGTGGACACGCCGACCTACTGGTCCACTGCGGGCGAGGTCGTCCTGCTGGTGCTGTTCCAGATCGGCGGTGTGGGCATCATGACGCTGGCCTCGCTGCTGAGTGTGGCGGTGTTCCGGCGGTTCGGCCTGCGCATGCGGTTGAGCGCGCAGACCGAGACGAAGACCGCCGGGCTGGGCGAGGTGCGCGGTGTGGTGTGGCGCATCCTCGCGCTGGCGGTGACGATCGAGGCGGTCACGGCGGTTTTCCTGGTCACGCGTCTGCACGTGGCCTACGGGCGGGAGTGGCCGCGGGCGCTGTACGAGGGGGTCTTCCACGCGGTGTCGGCGTTCAACCACGCCGGTTTCGCGTTGTACTCCGACAGTTTGAGCGGTTTCGTCGGCGATGCGTGGATCTGCGTGCCGGTGATCGTCGCCGTCGTCGCGGGCGGGCTCGGTTTTCCGGTGTGGTTGGAGCTGTTCCGCCGGTTCCGCGTGCCGCGGCACTGGAGCCTGCACACCAAGATCACGCTGCTGGCCACGGGCGTGCTCTTCGTGGTGGGCATCGTCGCGGTGATGGCGGGTGAGTGGACCAACAGCGCCACGCTCGGGCCGCTGCCCGTGCCGGAGAAGCTGCTGGCCGCCACCTTCGCCGGCGTCATGCCCCGCACGGCCGGGTTCAACACCGTTCCGGTGGGGGAGATGCACTCGGTGACGCTGCTCGTGCAGGACGTGCTCATGTTCATCGGCGGGGGCAGCGCGGGCACTGCCGGCGGCATCAAGGTCACCACGTTCGCGCTGTTGGCGTTCGTCGTGCTCGCCGAGGTCCGCGGGGAACCCAGCGTGCACGTGATGGGGCGTAGGATTCCCGAAGGAGTGCAGCGGCAGGCGCTGACCATCGTGCTCATCGGCGTGGCCGCTGTCGTGGCCTCCACGATCGTGCTGCTGGCCATCACTCCGTTCCGGCTGGACCGGGTGCTGTTCGAGTCGATCTCGGCGTTCGCCACCGTGGGGCTGTCCACGGGGATCACCGCGGATCTGCCCGCGGCGGGCAAGGTCATGCTGGTGGTGCTGATGTTCGCCGGGCGGCTCGGTCCGATCACGCTGGCCTCGGCGCTGGCGCTGCGCGAGCGCACGCGCCGCTACGAACGACCGGAGGAGCGACCCATCGTTGGCTAGACGAGGCACGGAGAACCAGATCGTCGTCATCGGCCTGGGCAGGTTCGGCAGCTCGCTGGCGAGCGAGCTCCTCCAGGGCGGGGCCGAGGTCATGGGCATCGACACCCACCCCACGGTGGTGCAGCGGCGCGCCGACTCGTTCACGCACACGGCCGTGGCCGACACCACGGATCCGGAGAGCCTGCGCCAGCTCGGCGTGCACCAGTTCCGGCGCGCCGTCGTGGCCATCGGCACCAGCTTGGAGGCCAGCATCCTCACGAGCTCGCTGCTGGTCGATTTCGGCATCCCGAAGATCTGGGCCAAGGCGACCAGCCGCCAGCACGGCCGGATCCTGGAGCGGGTCGGCGTGCACTACGTGGTCCTGCCCGAGCACGACATGGGCGAGCGCGTCGCGCACCTGGTGACCGGGCGGATGCTCGACTACATCGAGATCGAGGAGGACTACGCGCTGGCGAAGACGCTGGCGCCGGCGGAGGCGGTGGACCGCGCGCTCGGCGAGAGCCAGCTGCGGCACAAGTACGGCGTCACCGTGGTGGGCATCAAAACACCGGGGCACGAGTTCACCTACGCCACACCCTCGACCGTGGTGCAACACGGCGATGTGCTCATCGTCGCCGGCAACACGCGGGCCGTGGAACACTTCTCCGACATCACCTGAACCGGCTCGCCGCTGCGCCGATTCCGCCTCCTCGGAGCCCGTGCGGTCTGTGCCGGCTACCGGCGGCCCCGGCGGCGCGCGGCTCGGGAGGCGGGGTCAGGCGGTGCTGGTGGCGCGCTGCCGCGCGAGGCGTCGCGGCCGGTGGGTCGCGGGGTGCGTCCGGAGATCGCCGGTGATCCGGTGCTCGGTCGTTGCGAACGCGGCCCGGATCCGTCCGGGCGCGATCGTCAGCAGCGCGCCGACCGCGGCTCCGGTGGTGTTGAGCACGATGTCGTCGGTGGAGGCGACACGGCCGGGGATCAGGAAGAACTGGGCGATTTCGATCCCGCAGCTCAGCAGCAGACCGCTGAGCGCCGCTCTGCCGATGTGCTGGAACCAGCCCAGGCGCAGCGGTGCGAGCATCCCCAACGGCAGGAGCAGCATGAGGTTGCCGCCGAGCTGCACCCACGGCAGGAGGTTGTCCGGGGCTGCGGACAGCGCGGTGGCGAGGTCCGTGCCGGGGCCCGGCCCGACCGGGCTGCTCGGGCCCGGTTGCGGTGTGCCGACCAGGAACGCCACCGACAGGGCCGCGAACACCAGGGCGCCGTCGATCATCGGATCGCTCGGGTTGACCCGTGGTGCGCGCCCGCGCCGCAGCAGCGCCGAGAGCGCGCACGCCGCGAGCCCGGTCGGCAGCAGAACGGTCAGCATCGGGGCGAACCCGTGGAAAGCAGTAAGCGGTTGAGGCACGTTCGCCGCACCTTTCCCGGCCGGACGGGCCGGTCCTCGTGCGGCCACCGGCAACAGCGCACTCCATTGTGGAATGCCGATGACCTGTTCCGACAGGACGTGTTCACCGGGAGGCGAGCCGTCCGCGGCGGTCCGCGGGAACCTGCTCAGGAATGCGCCTCCGGTGGACGCGGTCGGGTATCAACTCGGTCACGATCGAATATATCTCCGACCGGTGCGGGACGCCCGTCTCGCGGGAATACGTCACACGTCCCTTGACGATCCACAGTGGATACTCGTGTCCGGTTCCTGCGCGATGCCGCGCATATCCTGAAAATAGGTGCGCTGCGCGAAAATTCGGAAGCGCTCGGGCGAACAACCCGTCAACGCGAGGCGAAACGGGCGGAATTGCGCCTCGTTGTTCGCCCGAGCCGGGCTTCCGCGATCCTGCGCCCGGCAGCGGTGATCACCGGCGCCGGATCTGTCCTGAGTGATCAGCAGGGCTGTGCGCACGAGACGGGACGTCAGCCCGCCGGCAGCTCGGCCGCGGCCGCCTCGTCCAGCAGGTACAACGTCCGCTGCCGCCCCCGCGCGCCCGCGGCGGGGATGTCCTCCGGCGGGGTGGCCGTGGACAGCGCTGCGGCCACGGCCTGGGCCTTGCCGGAGCCGGTCGTCATCAGCCACACCTCGGAGGCCGCGTTGATCGCCGGCAGCGTCAGCGAGATGCGCGTCGGTGGCGGTTTCGGGCAGTCCCGCACGCCGACGACGGTGCGCACCGACTCCCGCACGTGCTGGGTGTCGGGGAACAGCGAGGCCGTGTGCCCCTCCTCGCCGAGCCCGAGCAGGCACACGTCGAACCGCGGCACCTGCGGGTGCGCGTCCTCCGGAGCGTGCTGGGCGAGGACCTCGGCGTAGTGCGCCGCGGCCGCCTCCACGTCCTCGCCGAACGCCCCGTCCGCGGGCGGCATGCAGTGCACGCGGCGCGGGTCGAGCGGCAGGTCGTCCAGCAGCGCCTTCCGCGCCTGCCCCTCGTTGCGCTCCGCGTCGTCCGCGGGCACGTAGCGCTCGTCGCCCCAGTAGACGTCCACGCGCGACCAGTCCACCGCATCCCGGGCGGGGGCCGCGCGGACGTGCTCCAGCACGGCGTTGCCGGTGCCGCCGCCGGTGAGCACGACCGAGGCGGTGCCGCGTTCGGCCTGGGCGTCGGCCAGTTTCGTGATCAACCGTGCTGCGGCCGCAGCGGCGAGCAGATCACCGTTGTCGTGGACGAGGGCGGTGGTCATGCTCCGGTCTCCGTTCCTGCTGCGGCCTGCTCCTGCTCGGAGCTCTGCGCGTCGTCCGGGCCTTGCCGGTCGACCCGGTCGAGCCAGCCCAGCGTCTCCTCGTAGATCTCGTCGCGGTCGAGGCGGCGCAGCTCCTCGGTGAGGCAGTCCCGCACGTGCCGGCGCTGCAGCGCCACTCGCCGCTCCGGCTGCCCGGGCTGGGTGAGCGTGCCGGTCTGGCCGTCCGGCCGGACGATCTCGACGTTGCCGGAGGGGCGTTCCAGCACGGCAGAGACGATGCCGGGGCCGCGTTCGTGCTCCTGGCGCCGCACCGTGATGTTCAGGTTGCTGGCCAGCCACGCGGCCAGCAAGTCCGTCGACGGCGAGTCCGCGGCACCGGTGACCGCGGCCCCGGTGATGCCCTCGTGCGGCGGCAGGTCCAGCGAGGCGGTCAGCAGCGCGCGCCACGAGGTCAACCGGGTCCAGGCCAGGTCCGTGTCACCACCGGCGTAGGACTTCGCCCGCTGCCGCAGCGCCTGGATCGGGTCGACCTCGGCGGCCGCGTCGGTGATCCGCCGGTGCGCCAGCGCCCCGATCGCGTCCTTGGCCGGCGTCTCCGGGGAGTCGGAGGGCCACCAGACCACCACCGGGGTGTCGGGCAGCAGCAGCGGCACCACGCTGCCCGCGCCCTCGTCCGCGAGCGGGCCGTACAGCCGCAGCACGAGCACCTCGGAGGCCCCGGCGTCACCGCCGATGCGGATCTGGGCGTCCAGCCGCGGAGCGGCCTGCCGGGCCCCGCGCGCCACCACGATCACCCGACAGGGGTGCTCGCGGCTGGCGTCGTTGGCGTCCTGGATGGACTGCTCCACCTCGGTGCCGTCCCCGGTGACGATGACCAGGGTCAACACCCGGCCCAGCGCGACCGCACCACCGGTCTCGCGCAGCTCGACGAGCTTGTTGTTCACCTGCGACGTGGTGGTCGACGGCAGGTCGATGATCACGGTCGCCTCCAGGAGCGTCCACTGCGGGCCAGCATCTTGTCCGCCGACTGCGGGCCCCACGTGCCCGCCTTGTACTGCTCGGGCTTTCCGCGCTCGGCCCAGTGCGCCAGCACCGGATCGAGGATCTGCCAGGACAGCTCGACTTCCTCGTTGACGGGGAACAGCGAGGGCTCCCCGAGCAGCACGTCCAGGAGGAGGCGCTCGTAGGCCTCCGGCGAGGTCTCGGTGAAGGCGTGCCCGTAGCCGAAGTCCATGGTCACGTCCCGGACCTCCATGGAACTGCCGGGCACCTTCGCGCCGAAGCGCATGGTCACGCCCTCGTCCGGCTGCACCCGGATGACCAGGGCGTTCTGTCCGAGCTCTTCGGTCATCGTGCTGTCGAACGGCAGGTGCGGGGCGCGTTTGAACACCACGGCGACCTCGGTGACCCGCCTGCCCAGCCGCTTGCCGGTGCGCAGGTAGAACGGCACGCCCGCCCACCGCCGGCTCTCCACTTCCAGGGTGATCGCGGCGAAGGTCTCCGTGGTGGAGTCCGAGGCGAAACCGCCCTCCTCGTGCAGGCCGGGGACGAGCGAGCCGCCCTGCCACCCGCCGGTGTACTGGCCGCGGGCGGTGGTCTGGTCGAACGGCCCGACCGGCTTCGTCGCCGAGAGCACCTTGCTCTTCTCCGCCCGCAGGTCCTGCGGGGAGAACGAGACCGGTTCCTCCATCGCCGTCAGCGCCAGCAGCTGCAGCAGGTGGTTCTGGATGACGTCGCGGGCGGCGCCGATGCCGTCGTAGTAGCCGGCGCGGCCGCCGAGACCGATGTCCTCGGACATGGTGATCTGTACGTGGTCCACGTAGTGCGAGTTCCACAGCGGCTCGAACATCTGGTTGGCGAACCGCAGCGCCAGGATGTTCTGCACCGTCTCCTTGCCGAGGTAGTGGTCGATGCGGAACACCGACTCCTCGGGGAAGACCTCGTTGACGATGCGGTTGAGCTCCTGGGCGCTTTCCAGGTCGTGGCCGAAGGGCTTCTCCACGACCACGCGCCGCCAGCTGTCCTCCGACTGCTGCGCCAGGCCCGAGCGGGACAGCTGGGTGAGCACCGTGGGGAAGGCGTTCGGCGGCACCGACAGGTAGAACGCGTGGTTGCCGCCGGTCCCCCGGTCAGCGTCGAGCTCCTTGACGGTGTCGGCCAGCTGGTCGAACGCGTCGGGGTCGTCGAAGGAGCCGGAGACGAACCGGAAGCCCTCGGCCAGCCGGTCCCACACGGTCTGGCTGAACGGGGTCCGCGCGTTCTCCTTGACGGCTTCCCGCACGATCTGCTCGAAGTCCTGGTTCTCCCAGTCGCGCCGGGCGAAGCCGGTCAGCGCGAAGCCGGGCGGCAGCAGGCCCCGGTTGGCGAGGTCGTAGATCGCCGGCATCAGCTTCTTGCGGGAGAGGTCCCCGGTGACGCCGAAGATCGTCAACCCGCACGGGCCGGCGATGCGCGGCAGTCGCTTGTCGCGCGGGTCGCGCAGCGGATTGCTGTTCTCGGTGGAGGCGGTCACGCCGCACCCCCTCGGGGGAGTTGCTGGATCGCTTGCATGAGCTCGACGAGTCCCGCAGCGCGGTCGGTCAGGTGCAGCCGCAGCACGGGGCGGCCGCGCTCGGCGAGCACCTGGCCGTCACCGAGCGCCTGGGCGCGCTGCAGACCGCCCAGCGTGTACGAGCGGTCGGTCACCTCGAGGTCCTGCTCGGAGGAACCGGTGATCTGCAGGAACACGCCGTTCTGGTGCCCGCCCTTGTGGTACTGGCCGGTGGAGTGCAGGAACCGCGGGCCCCAGCCGAAGGTCGTCTGCAGGCCCGTGCGGCGGGCGATCTCGGAGCGCAGCACGGTCGCCGAGGCGTCCTCCAACCGGTCGAGGTAGGCCTGGACGGCCACGTAGCCGGTGCTCGGCGCGTGCGCCAGGAACACGCGCAGCGCGTCGCGCACCGAACCGGTGCCGGCGCTGAGCCAGTCGCCGCCGGGGTGCACCTCGATGGAGCCGTCCACCAGGGCCGGCGTGGCCGCGGGGCCGCCGGTCGGCCCGTCGAGCAGCGCGCGGGTGGCCTTCTTCGCCGCCTCCACGTCGGGCTGGTCGAACGGGTTGATGCCGAGCAGCCGGCCCGTCACCGCTGTGGCGAACTCCCACAGCAGGAACATGGCGCCGAGCGGGCCGGTGGTGGACACGGCCGCGCCGGAGGCGGCGGGGCCCACGGCGATCGTGGTGGCGTCGGAGCCGGCGTCGCTGAAGCCGGGGGACTCGGGGCTCTCCACGACGACGGGCAGCAGGCCGGTGCCGTTCTTGCCGGTGGATTCGGCGATGAGCTGCTCCACCCAGTCGCCGAAGCCGGAGAGGTCCGAGCCGGTGTCGGCGAACACGGCCTTCTCGGCGCCGCCGCCGTGCGCGGCGCCCAGCGCCGCGGCCAGCCACAGGGCGGGGTTGTCGGTGCTGTCGGCGCGCAGCCGGTCGAACACGGCGGCGGCGTCGTCGAGCAGCGTGGCGATGTCCGCGCCGGCGAGCCCGGCCGGGACCAGCCCGAAGGCGGTCAGCGCCGAGTAGCGGCCGCCGACGTTCGGGTCTGCGGTGAACACCTTGCGGTAACCGGCCTCGTGCGCGGCCGATTCCATGGGCGAGCCCGGGTCGGTGACGACGATGATCCGGCTCACAGGATCGATTCCGTCGTCGGAGAAGGCCTTCTCGAAGATCCGGCGGTGGCTGTCGGTCTCCACGGTGGTGCCGGACTTCGACGAGAGCACGAGGACGGTGCGGGTCAGGTCGCCCTGCAGCGCATCGGCCACCTGACCCGGGTCGGTCGTGTCCAGCACGGTCAACCGCACGTTCGCCGTGGCGGCGATGACCTCGGGCGCCAGCGAGGAGCCACCCATGCCGGCCAGGACGATGCGGTCCAGGCCCTCGGCGTGCAGCTCGGCGCGCAGCGCGTCGATCTCGGCCAGCAGCGGGCGGGAGCTCTCGTGCAACGTCGTCCAGGACAGCCGGACGGATGCCTCGCTCTCGGCCGCGGGGCCCCACAGCGTGGGGTCGCCCGCCGCGAGCTTGCCGGCAACCTCCTCGGCGGCGAGCCGCTCGACCAGCGGTCGAGCCTCGGCCGCCAGCGTCACATCGGGAATGTCGACGGAAAGATCGGTTGCCAATGTCGTTCCTTTTGCACGATCGGTGATGTGGCGGGCAGCGACCACAGTGTCGCCCATCCGGGCCGGCGCGGCAGGCAGCACGCGCCGCACCGGCCCGGATCCCAACGGACGGGAGGGGCGGTCAGCCGCTCCGCTGCAGCTGGTCGGCCACGGTGTCGAGCAGTTCGTTCCAGGACTTGGCGAACTTCTCGACGCCCTCGCGCTCCAGCACCGCGTACACGTCGTCGAGGTCGATGCCCAGCTCGCTGAGGCGGTCGAAGACCTGCTGGGCCCGTTCGGCGGTGCCGCTGACGACGTCGCCGCGCACGTCGGCGTGGTCGGCGGTGGCGTAGAGGGTGTCCTCCGGCATCGTATTGACCGTGTTCGGCGCGACCAGCCCGTCGACGTAGCGGGTGTCGGACATCGACGGGTCCTTCACACCGGTGGAGGCCCACAGCGGGCGCTGCTCGTGCGCACCGGCGGAGGCCAACGCCTGCCACCGCTCGGTGGAGAAGCGCTCCTGGTAGGCGGCGTAGGCCAGCTGCGCGTTGGCGATGGCCGCCTGCCCGGTGAGGTCGTCACCGCCGTCGATCCGGGCGATCCGCTTGTCGACCTCGGAGTCCACGCGGGACACGAAGAACGACGCGACGGAGAAGATCGCGCTCAGGTCGTGGCCGTTGGCCTTGGCCCGCTCCAGGCCGGCCATGAACGCGTCCATGACCGCCTTGTAGCGCTCGACCGAGAAGATCAGCGTCACGTTGACGCTGACGCCCTCGGCCAACGTGCGGGTGATCGCCGGCAGGCCCTCCTCCGTGGCGGGGATCTTGACCATGAGGTTCGGCCGGTCGACGGCCTTCCACAGCTCCAGGGCCTCGGAGACGCTGCGCTCGGTGTCGTGGGCCAACCGCGGGTCCACCTCGAGCGAGACCTTGCCGTCGACGCCGCCGGTGGCCTCGTAGGTCTGCCGGAACACGTCGGCCGCGTCCCGGACGTCGGCGGTGGTCAGCTCCCGCACCGCGTCGTCCACGCCGGCACCGCGGGCGGCCAGCTCGCGGATCTTGGCGTCGTAGTCGGCCTCGTTCGACATGGCCTTGGCGAAGATCGTGGGGTTGCTGGTCACGCCCACGACCGCGTAGTCGCGGATCAGTTCGGCGAGGTTGCCGGATTCGATGCGCTGGCGGGACAGGTCGTCCAGCCAGATCGACACCCCGGCCTGGCTCAGCGCCGTGAGGTTCGCGTTGCTCGTCACTGGTGTTCCTCCGCTCACGCGTTGCGTGTGTTGCTCAGGCTGCGCCGGGCGGCGTCGACGACCGCGTCGCTGGTGATGCCGAACTCGGCGTACAGCGTCTTGTAGTCCGCCGAAGCGCCGAAGTGTTCGAGGGAGACCGCCTCGCCGGCGTCACCCACGAATCGTTCCCACGGCTGGGCGATGCCGGCCTCGACGGAGACCCGGGCGCGCACCGCGGACGGCAGCACCTGTTCGCGGTACGCGGCTTCCTGCGCGTCGAACCACTCCACGCACGGCATGGACACCACACGAGTGGAAACGCCGTCGGCCTCGAGATTCTTCCGCGCCTCGACCGCGAGGTGCACCTCGGAACCGGTGGCGATGATTGCCACCTCCGGGTTCCCGTCACCCGCCTCGGCCAACACGTATCCACCGCGGGCGACGCCCTCGGCGTCGGTGCCCTCCAGCGTCGGCACGCCCTGCCGGGTCAGCGCCAGGCCGGCCGGACCGGTCGGGTTCTCCAGCACGGTCCGCCACGCGGCCGCGGTCTCGTTGGCGTCGGCCGGGCGGATCACCGACAGGCCGGGGATCCCGCGCAGCGAGGCGAGGTGCTCGATCGGCTGGTGCGTCGGACCGTCCTCGCCGAGACCGATCGAGTCGTGCGTCCAGACGTAGACCACGGGGGTGCGCATCAGCGCGGCGAGCCGCACCGCGGGGCGCATGTAGTCGCTGAACACCAGGAACGTGCCGCCGTAGGGGCGGGTGCCGCCGTGCAGCGCGATGCCGTTGAGCACCGCGCCCATCGCGTGCTCGCGGATACCGAAGTGCAGCGTGCGGCCGTAGGGCTGCGCGGTGAACTGCGGCGTGGAGATGCTCTCCGGGCCGAAGGAGTCCACGCCCTTCATCGTCGTGTTGTTGCTGCCGGCGAGGTCGGCCGAACCGCCCCACACCTCCGGCAGCACGTCGGCCAGCGCCGACAGCACCTCACCGGAGGCCTTGCGGGTGGCCACGCCCTTGGCGTCGGGCTCGAAGCTCGGCAGCTTCTCCTGCCAGCCGGCGGGCAGCTCGCGCTTGCGCAGCCGTTCGAGCAGCGCGTGGCGCTCGGGGTTGGCCGCGGCCCAGGTGTCGAACCGCTGCTGCCACGCGGCGCGGGCGGCCTTGCCGCGCTCGGCGACCTGGCGGGCGTGGGCCAGTACCTCCTCGGAGATCTGGAAGGACTGCTCCGGATCGAAGTCGAGCGCCTTCTTGACCTCGGCGACCTCGTCGGCCCCGAGCGCCGCACCGTGCGCGTCACCGGTGTTGATCTTGTTCGGCGCCGGGTAGCCGATGACGGTGCGCAGCACGACCAGGCTCGGGCGGTCGGTCTCGGCCTTGGCCGCTTCGAGCGCCTCGAGCAGGCCCTGCACGTCCTCGCCGCCGTGCACGGTCACCACGTGCCAGCCGTAGGCCTCGTAGCGCTTGGCGGTGTCCTCGCTCAGGGCGATGTCCGTGTTGTGCTCGATCGAGATCTCGTTGGCGTCGTAGATCACCGTGAGGTTGCCGAGCTGCTGCGTGCCGGCGAGCGAGGAGGCCTCGGAGGTGACGCCCTCCTCGATGTCGCCGTCCGAGGCGAGCACGTACACCTGGTGGTCGAACACGCTCTCGCCGGTCGCCGCCTCCGGGTCGAACAGGCCCCGCTCGCGGCGCGCGGCCATGGCCATGCCCACGGCGGTGGCCAGCCCCTGGCCGAGCGGTCCGGTCGTGGTCTCCACGCCGGTGGTGTGGCCGTACTCCGGATGCCCCGGGGTCTTCGACCCCCAGGCCCGCAGCCCCTCGATGTCGTCCAGTTCCAGCCCGTAGCCGGACAGGAACAGCTGCAAGTACAGCGTGAGGCTCGAGTGCCCGGCGGAGAGCACGAAGCGGTCGCGCCCGAGCCAGTCGGGGTCGCCGGGATCGTGCCGCATCACGCGCTGGAACAGCGCGTAGGCGGCGGGGGCCAGGCTCATCGCGGTTCCGGGGTGGCCGTTGCCGCGGTTCTCCACCGCGTCGGCGGCCAGGACCCGGACCGTGTCGACGGCGCGCTGGTCCAACTCGGACCAATCGTCGGGAAGGCGCTTCGTGGTCAAGCGTTCAAGATCGTCGGTGACGGACACGGACGCAGCTCCAGTAGTTCCCTCGGCGCGGTGGGCGTGCCTGTACCCACCGCGGTTGTCCTCGTCCGACGGGCAGCTTAATCGTGCCGGTTCGGGCACGGCCCACCCGCCGGTGTTGCCGTCGGCCGCGCAGGGCGGTGCGGACCCGCGCGCGTAGCAGACCGGTTCGCCGGGGATCGTTGCAGAGGCGCTCGCGGTCGGCCCGGCCGGGTTCGAAGCGCGGCGGGACGTGGTCGAATCGCCGGGATCGGTGTCGGGGCCGCGCGGCGGTCCCCGCCTGCGCGGGACCACCTTCCAGCGTACGCCCGTACGGTTGCTGCACGTGGAAGCCGGGTTGATCGCTCGGGCCAGCCCCGGGCACGCACGTTCGCGTAGCGCGCCTACTATTCGGGGAGGCCGGAGTTTTCGTGCGAAACAGGTGCGAAGCGCCGGCAGTCGAGAAGCGAGGAGCCAGCCGTTGGTGAGCGCGTCGTGACCAGCACGCTCGAAAACCCCGTCCGGCACGCTCGGCGTCCCGTCGAGCTGCTCAAGGCCTACGCCGGGTTGATCAAGCTGTACGTGATCGAGCTGCTGCTGGTCACCACGATCCCGGCGATGCTGCTGGCCCAGCGCGGCATCCCGCAGCCCGGGCTGGTGCTGGCGACGCTGGTCGGCGGCGGCATGGCGGCGGGCAGCGCGAACGCGCTCAACTGCGTCGCCGACGCGGACATCGACCAGGTGATGCACCGGACGCGCGCGCGTCCGCTCGTGAAGCACACCGTGTCCAACCGGCACGCCCTCGTGTTCGGCCTCGTCCTCGGCGCCGGTTCCTTCGCCTGGTTGTGGGTGACGGCGAACCTGCTGGCCGGTGCGCTGGCCGTGGCCACGATCCTGTTCTACGTCTTCGTCTACACCCTGCTGCTCAAGCGCCGCACCACGCAGAACATCGTCTGGGGCGGCGCCGCCGGCTGCATGCCCGCCGTCATCGGCTGGGCCGCGGTCACCGGTCGGGTGGAGTGGCCCGCGCTGGTCATGTTCGGCATCGTGTTCTTCTGGACGCCGCCGCACACCTGGGCACTGGCGATGAAGTACCGGCAGGACTACGCCCGCGCCGGTGTGCCGATGCTGCCGGTCGTCGCCGAAGCCGCCGACGTCTCCCGCCGCATCCTGCTGTTCAGCTGGCTCATGGTCGTGTGGTCGCTGCTGCTCGTGCCGGTGGCCGGCTGGCTCTACGCGGTTTGCGCCGTGCTCGCCGGGGCGTGGTTCGTCGGCATGGCCCACCGGCTGCACGCGCGGACCAAGCGCGGTGAGCGGACCAAGCCGATGCGGCTGTTCCACATGTCCAACACCTACCTCATGATCGTGTCGGTGGCGTTGTCGGTGGACTCCGCGCTGAGCCTGGCCGTGCTCGGCTGGCCTGTCTGAGCAGAACTGCGCGGTCCTAAGCTGAACAGCATGAGGTGGTCCTGATGGAACCCCGGCTCACCGAGCAGCAGCGCGCCGCGGTCCACCGCCTCGTCGAGGAGGGGACGCTCGGCCGCGAGCAGGCGGACGCCGTGCTCACGGCGCTGCAACACCCGACGGCGGGGCAGGACCCGGACGCGTCGCCCGGTGCGGGAACGGGCGAGCGGGAGCGCAGCGGCACCGCGCCGCGGCGGGGGCGTTCCCGGCGCGGCGTGCTCTTCGAAGTCCTGGCCTACGTGGGCGGCGCTCTCGTGCTGGGCGCTGCCGTGTCCGTGTTCTCGTTGACCTGGGGCGAGCTGGGCCGCACCAGCCAGGTCACCGTGCTCGGCGTGATCACCGCGGTGCTGCTGTTCGCCGCGCTCGCCTTCGGCGGTCCGCCGCGCGCGCTGCCGCGGTTGTCCGGGTCGCGGCAGCGCATCGTCTCGCTGCTGCTGGCCTTCGCCGGTATCGCCCTCGCCGGGGCGGTCGGCATCGCGGACTCCGGCCACGTGGGCAACGTCGACTGGTCGGCCACCGGCTTCGTCGCGGTGCTGCTCGGCTACCTGCTCGTTCCCGCGGCACCCGGTGTGCTGCTGACGTGCCTGTTCAGCGCGCTGCTGACCGGTGCCCTCGTCGAGCAGTACGGCAGCGGCGCCGGTGCGGTGGGCACGGCGCTGCTGCTGCTCGGAGTCGTCTGGGCGGTGCTGGCCCAGACGGGGGCGCTGCCGCAACGTGCGCTGCCGACCAGCGCCGGGTTGATCATCGCCCTGGTCGGCGCGCAGTGGCTGCAGGGCGTCGCGCTGCCCTGGGGGTACGGCCTGACTCTCGCGTTGGCCGTGCTGTGCTTCGCCGGGTTCTTCGCCCGCCGCGACCAGGTCCTGCTCGCCGGCGGCGTGGTCGGGCTGACGATCGGAGTGCCCGAGGCGGTGTGGGACCTCACCGGGGGAATGCTGAGCGGGCCGGTCGTCGTGCTCATCGCCGGAGCGGTGCTGCTGGTCAGCGCCGCGCTCGGGGTGCGGTGGGAGCGCTCCCGCGCGCAGCCCTCCCGCGCGCAGCCCTCCCGCTCCGCGTGACACGCCGACCAGCGCGGGGCGGTCCGCGGCACGTCGAGCGGGAGCGCGGTGCGGCGGTGTTGCTCGGCCAGCTGGGTTACTCGCCCGGCTGGATCAGCAGTTGGCCGCTGGTGCGCCGGCCTTCCAGGTCGCGGTGCGCCCGAGCGCTGTCGGCGAGCGGGTAGCTGGGGCCGATCTGCGGGCGCAGCCGCCCTTCCTCGATGCGGTTCCACAGGTCCCCGGCGCGCCACTGCAGCTCGGTGCGGGTGAGGATGTGGTGCGCCAAGCTCGGCCGGGTGAGGAACAGCGAGCCGCCGGAGTTGAGCCGCTGCGGGTCGATCGGCGGCACCGGCCCGCTGGCCGCGCCGAACAGCGCGAGCACACCGCGCGGGCGCAGGCTGGACAGGCTCGCCTCGAAGGTGTCCTTGCCGACGCCGTCGTAGACCACGTCCACGCCGCGGCCGTCGGTGAGCGAGGAGATCTCCGCGGCCACGTCCTCCTCGGTGTAGCGGATGATCTCGTCGGCCCCGTTGTCCCGGGCGATGCGCTCCTTCTCGTCGGTGGACACGGTGCCGATGACGTTGCCGCCCGCGGCTTTGACCAGCTGCGTCAGCAGCAGCCCCATGCCGCCCGCGGCGGCGTGCACCAGCGCGGTCTCCCCGGTGGAGACCGGGTAGGTGCTGGTGACCAGGAAGTGCGCGGTCATCCCCTGCAGCAGCGAGGCCGCTGCGGTGCGGTCGTCCACCCCCGCGGGCACGCGCACCGCCTTGTCGGCCGGGATCACGGCGCGTTCGGCGTACGCGCCCGGGGTCATGGCCCACGCGACGCGGTCGCCCGCGGCGAACTCGGTCACGTCGGCACCGGCCTGCACGACGTGCCCGGCGCCTTCCACGCCCGGGGTGAACGGCAGCGTCATCGGGTAGAGCCCGCTGCGCTGGTAGGTGTCGATGAAGTTCACCCCGGCGAAGGTGACCTCGACCAGCAGCTCGCGCGGTCCCGGTTCGGACGGCGTGACCTCGGCCGTCTCCAGCACCTCCGGCCCACCGTGCTCCCGTACCTGTATTGCGCGCATGCGCCCACCTTCCACGCGTTGATCGGACCGCACCAGCGTAGTGTTCGCGCTCGCCCGCGCGCGATCTCGGCCCGGTGCGCTCGCCTGCTGCGGGCACCCGCGCGGGTGGGAGGCGTGCGCCACTCCCGGGCTCCGGACCGGGCGGATCCGCGGCTACGATCAGGGTGTGTCTGATGCGCAGGAACAGCAGGTGAATCCGTCCGAGAAGGACGTGGCCGCGGCGAGCGAGTTCGTCCGCGCGCACGGCGAGTCGGCGCGCGCCGTCGTGGAGAACATGGGCCGGGCGGGCGCTCGCGTCGTGCTGATCGGCGAGGACGGCGCCTTCGGCGACGTGGTCGTCGCGGACGTGGCCACGGGACGGGCCCTGGTGGCCGCCGTGGACGGGCTTTCCGAGCACGAGTGGGACGCGGAGACCACGGGCGCACTGCGCATCGGGCCGGAGCACCGCTACCGCATGGGCGGGGTGCGCCGGTGACCTCGCCGCAGGTGCTGCTCGCCAGCTGCGCCGACCTGCCCAGCTCCGACGGGGATGAGTCGGGCCTCGTCGCCGCGTTGGAGGCGCTCGGCCTCCGGGCCGCGTGGGCGCCCTGGGACGACGCCGAGACCGACTTCGCCGCGGCCGACCTGGTCGTGCTGCGCGCCACCTGGGACTACCCGCACCGCCGCGAGGAGTTCCTCAAGTGGTGCGAGTCGGTTCCGCGGCTGGCCAATCCGGCGCACGTGGCGCGGTGGAACACTGACAAGGCCTACCTGCTCGACCTGGCCGAGCAGGGCGTTGCGGTGATCCCGACGCAGATCGTCGGCCCGTCGGACCGTCCGGAGTGGCCGGAGGGCGAGTTCGTCGTCAAACCGGCCGTGGGCGCGGGTTCGCGCGGGGCGAGCCGGTTCCGGCCCGCCGAGCACGGCGCGGCCGCCGAGCACCTGAGCGCGCTGCGCGCCGAGGGGACCCGCGCGGTGGTGCAGCCCTACCAGCCAGCCGTCGACCGCGAGGGCGAGACCGCCCTGGTCTTCTTCAACGGGGTGTACTCGCACGCGTTCGGCAAGGCGCCGATGCTGCCGGACGAGGACGCCGCCGCGCCGGACCCCTCGGGTTTGTTCGCGGGGGAGAAGCTGCGGCCGAGCCGGCCGGCCGAGGACCTGCGACGCGCGGGCGAGGACGCGCTGGACGCGGCCTGCCGGGTGCTCGGACTCGGCCGGGCGGAGCTGCTCTACGCCCGGGTGGATCTGGTGCGCGATGCCGGTGGCGCACCGCTGCTGCTCGAGCTCGAGGTGACCGAGCCGGCTCTGGGCTTCGCGCAGACCGACGCGGCGGCCGCCCTGGAGCGCTTCGCCTCGGCGGTGCGCGCCGGCCTGGCCGGCCGGATTTGGCCACACGCTCCACGTGCATTACGTTTTCAGTAGTTACTGAATTCGATCTCGGGGAGGTGTCGTGGCCGAGTACGTCCAGCGCACCGATCGTCCCGCCATGTCCGAGTGGGTCGAGCAGATGGCGGCGCATTTCGAGGCCACGGAGGGGATGCCGCTCATCGCGGGCCGGATCCTGGCCTTCCTGCTCATCTGCGACCCGCCGGAACGCACGGCCGCGGAACTCTCGCACGCGCTCAGCGCCAGCACCGGATCGGTTAGCACGAACGTGCGCCTGCTGATGCGGCTCGGCGTGGTCTCCAAGACCACCCGGCACGGCAGGGAGGCCGCGCTGTACCGGGTGGAGGAGGACCACTGGCCCGAACTGGTGCGCCTGCGCATGCGCCGCGTCACCGAGATCGAGGAGCTCACCGAGCAGGGGCTGCGCATGTTCAGCGGGCAAACCGAACGGGCCCGCCGCCTGCGCACGGTGCACGAGTTCTACCGCTGGCTCTCCGCCGAGCTGCCGGAGCTGTGGCGCCGCTGGGAGCGGGAACAGCGGGGGCGCTGATCCGCGCTTGGCAGGAAACCGCTAGTGGGACATCGTCAAGGCGTTTTGCCCGTTGAGGGTGGGTCCGGTTGCGAGTTGGGTCGGCGGTCGATGCAGCCGCGAGCTGCAAGCCGTCGCACCGAAACGACGAAGGGCGTGCGGCCTCCGAACAGCGACCGGTGGGGACTCAACAACGTCCTACTGGGCGTTCAGCTGCGGGTGCTCGCTGCCGGTGCGGAGGGTAGCGCTCTCCCGCGCGGGGTCGGCGGAGGCCGGTCCGCGGTAGCGCGCCTCGCTCCACAGCAGACCGCTGCTGATGATCACGAGCGTGGCTCCGAGCACGTGCAGCACGACGAGCAGCTCGGGCACGCCGAGGTAGTACTGCGCGGAGCCGAGCGCTGCCTGCGCCAGCACGAGGACCGCGGCGCCGCCGTAGACGCGGAGCAGGCCCTTGGTGGGGCGCGTGCCGCGCAGCCACACGCCGAACACGGCGAGGATGAGCACGTAGGCCATCGCCAGGATGGCGTGCGTTTCGGTCAGCCGCGGCACCGGCAGGTCCAGCCGCGGCGTGGCCGCGTCCCCGGCGTGCGGCCCGGCGGCGGTGACCAGCGTGCCCGCGAAGGCCAGGCCGAAGGTGACCACGACCAGCGCCGCGAGCAGGCGGCGGGAGCGGGCGGGTACCAGCCAGGTCGGCGGCCCGTCGCCCTCGCGGGTGGCCTTGAACAGCTGGGTGGCCACGTAGATCAGCACGGCCGAGACCATGAAGTGGATGGACACGCTCCACCACAGCAGGTCCACCCACACGGTCATGCCGCCGATCACCGCTTGCACGAGCACGCCGAACGGGATGATCAGCGCGTAGGTGCGCAACCGCCGCCGCTTCGGGCGCACCAGCCACGCGGCGATGCAGGCGAGCAGCGCGATGATGCCCACGACCGGGGTGAGCATGCGATTGCCGAACTCGATGACCTGGTGCAGCACCGCCACCTCGGGGTGCTGCCGAGGCACCATGCTGCCGGGGAAGCACTGCGGCCACGTGGGGCAGCCGAGCCCGGATCCGGTGACGCGCACGGTGGCGCCCGTGGTCGCGATCAGCGCCTGGCTGATCACCACCAGCAGCGCGAACACGCGCGCGGCGGCGGGAGCGGAGTTCGAGATTCGCGCAGGCACCGTGGGCACGGAAACGATGGTAAGCACCGGGCCCTCGACGCCCCATCGCCGGGCTGCCCCGGCGTGATCCGGGGCTCGCCGCCGCCGCGCGGCACCGGGTCTCAGTCGCGGCCGAACAGGCCCAGCGGAATGCCGCCGGCCTCGCTGACCAGGCGCGACAGCCGCTCGGCGTGCCCGGACAGCGTCTCGGTGGCGTCGGTGCCGATCGCCTCCCACGGCGGCATCGACATCGCGTCGGTGTGCGCCTCGACCTCCTCGCGCAGCTGCGCGCCGGCTTCGGTGATCTCGCCGTCGGCGTCGACGAGGCCGCGTTCGCGCAGCTCCTCCAGCGCCGCCTCCCACTGCTCGTCGGACCACTCGCGCAGCGACTTCGCCGCGGAGGGCTTGAAGCCCTTGCCGGTGCAGCTGTGCAGCACCAGCGCGGAGAGCCCGTCGAGGCGGGCCTGCTGCAGCGCCGCGACGTGCGCGTCGCCGCGGAACTCCCGCAGCAGGGTGATCGCGTGCCACAGTCGCATCGCCGGCTGCTCGGGCCAGGCCACGTCGGCGTGCCCGGCGAACAGCGGTTTGCCCGCGACGGGGCAGGCCCGGGCGGCGCGTTCTGCCAGGTCCGCCGCTTCGGCGATCCAGGGTTCCGCGAGCGTGTCGGCACCCGCGATGCGGGTCAGCGCGGCCTCGGCGGTCCGGTAGCGGGTCGCGATGATGGTCTCCGGGGAGGCGATCGACCAGGCGCGCGGGATCGCCCGGGCGACGGATTCCGGGTTGAAGTTGTAGAAGGTCGCCGCCACGACACCGGGGTCCACCGGCCCCATGGCGGCCGCGCGGCCGGCGTAGTAGGCCATGCGTCCGCGGCCCAGGCCGAGTTCGGCGAAGGCCTCTTCGGCCTCCGGGGCGAAGTAGATCATCGAGTGCGGCGCTTGCAGCGCGGAGGCTGCTCGGCGAGCGATCTTGGTCATGGGCGAACCCTAAAACGCGCAGTCGGGAAAGTCCCGAGCCCGCTGGCGCGCGCACCCGGACCGTTCGGGTCGGGCAGCGGCGCGGGCGGATCGGGGCGCGGTCAGGTCAGCCGGGTGGTGCGGGCGGCGAGGCCCCCGGTGACCGCGCCCCAGGCGAGCAGCACCAGCACCGGTCCCCAGCCGGGCGGGGCGCCGTGCAGCAGGGCCGCGTCGAGCCCTTCGGCCAGGGCCCCGGACGGCAGGTAGCCGACGATGGTGCCGAGGTGGGCCGGCAGTTGCTCGGCGGGCAGCGCCAGGCCGCCGGCGAAGACCAGCACCAGCCAGACCGCGTTCGCCAGGGCCAGCACGATCTCGGCCCGCAGCGTGCCGCCGACGAGCACGCCGAGCCCGCCGAAGGACAGCGTGCCGAGCACCAGCATGAGCACCGCCGGAGCGATGCCCGGCAGGTGCGGCGACCAGCCGAGCAGGGCGGCGACCACGCCGAGCACCGCCGCTTGGATCGCCACGACGAGCAGGGTCGCCAGCACGCGTCCGGACACGAGCGTCCACCGCGGCAGCGCGGTGGCGGCCAGGCGTTTGAGCACCCCGTAGCGGCGGTCGAAGCCGAGCGCGATCGCCTGGCCGGTGAAGGCGGTGGACATGACCGCCAGCGCGAGGATGCGCGGGGTGACCGAGTCGACCCGCGGTTCGGGCAGGTCACCCAGGTGCAGCAGGCTCAGGCCGATGAGCATCAACAGCGGGATGATCAGCGTCAGCAGCACCTGCTCACCGTGCCGCAGGATGAGCAGCGTCTCGATGCGGGTCTGCCGCGCCAGCATGCGCGCGGCGCTGCCGCGGCCGGGGGCGGGCAGGAAGGTGCCCGGGGGGAACGCCGAGTCGCGGCCGCCGGACGCGCCGCCTGCGGTCACCGCGGTGTCACCGCGCAGGTTGGTTTCGGGGTCCGCACTCAAGATCGCAGCTCCCGTCCGGTCAGCTCCAGGAACACGTCTTCCAGGCTGCGCCTGCTCACCCGCAGTTCCTGGGCCAGGACCCCGTGCTGGGCGCACCAGGAGGTCACGGTCGACAGCATCTGCGGGCCGACGTCGCCGTGCACCACGTAGTCGCCGGGGCGCAGCTCGCGCGCCGAGCACTCCTCGGGCAGCGCGGCCACCAGCAGGTCGAGGTTGAGGCCCGGCTGGGAGCGGAACCGCAGCTGCTGGCGCCCGTCCGGTGGCGCGGTGAGCTCGGCGACGGTGCCGGCGGCGACGCTGCGGCCGTGGTCGACGATGGTGACCCGGTCGGCCAGTTCCTCCGCCTCGTCCATGAGGTGGGTGGTGAGCAGGACGCCGACGCCGTCGCGGCGCAGTGCCGAGACCAGGTCCCAGACGAGGCGCCGCGCCTGCGGGTCCATGCCGGCGGTGGGTTCGTCGAGGAACACCAGCTCGGGCCGTCCGACGACGGCGCAGGCCAGGGACAGGCGCTGCTGCTGGCCGCCGGAGAGCCGCTTGAAGGGGGTGCGGCGCGCGCCGGACAGTCCGAGGATGTCGAGCAGCCACCCGGTGTCGAGCGGTTTCGCCGCGCAGGAGGCGACGAGGTCGAGCATCTCGTCGACCCGCACGCCGGGGTAGGCGCCGCCGCCCTGCGGCATCACGCCGATGCGCGGGCGCAGCCGGGCCGCCTCGGCGGCCGGGTCGAGCCCGAGGACGCGCACTTCACCGCTGTCGGCGCGCTGGAACCCTTCGCAGATCTCCACGGTGGTCGTCTTGCCCGCCCCGTTGGGGCCGAGCAGCGCGAGCACGCTGCCGCGGTCCATCTCGAGGTCGAGCTCGGCGACGGCTCGGGTGTCGCCGAAGCGCTTGGTCATCCCGCGGAGGTGGACGGCCGGACTGTCGGCACTGTTCACGGGAACCCAGCCTAGGCCGTGCCGTGAAGCTCGCTGTCGCGGGTGCCGGGCGCGCCGCCCCCTCCCCCCCCCCCACCCCTCGTGGTGCGCGGGCGCTACTCGGGCAGGCCGAAGCGGCCGCGGAGAGGTGCGGGCCAGGGCAACCGGTTGCGCAGGGTCCACGTCAGCACGCCGAACACGATCAGGGCGGCGATCACGGCCAGCGGCACCTGGTAGGCGCGCAGCACGAACCCGGCGCCGGTGGGCGGGATGAACAGCGACACAGCGGCGCAGATGACCACCGCGGTGATGCGGAACCGGCGGTCGTTGGTGGCCAGGGCGAGCGGGATGACCGCCCACAGCAGGTACCACGGCCACAGCACGGGCGCGGTCAGCGCGAGCACGAGCCACGTCAGCCCGAGCCCGACCAGCGGGGTGACGCGGCCGCGGAAGGTCTGCCACAGCATGCCCAGGCACACCACACCGGCGATGGCGTAGCCGAAGTACTTGGTGATCTCCAGCATCGCTTCGGTGTGGTTGCCGAGCCCGAGCAGCATGCCCGCGCCGGCGCCGGTCATGCCGAAGGCGGTCAGCGGGGCGAGGAAGCTCTTCACCCGGTTGGGCACGTCGAGGGTTTCGAGCCAGCCGAGTCCCCAGCCGCTGGCGAGGGTGATCAGGGTCATGGTGGTGAGGAACACGGCGAGCAGCACCGCGGCCACGCGCAGCAGCTCGCCGAAGCCGCCTCTGCGGCGCACCACCAGGGCCATGCCGAAGAACCCGAGCGCGACGAAGCCGGGGAACTTGATCGCCCCGGCGATGGTGAGCAGCACGCCGACGACGATGGTGCCGGCCCAGGTGTTCCAGCGCAGGCCCAGTTCGAAGGCGGCGAGCACGAGGCCGACCATGAGGATGTCGTTGTGCATGCCGCTGATGACGTGCAGCAGCACGATCGGGTTGAGCGCGCCGAGCCACATCGCCGGCACGGGGTGCACCCCGCAGCGGCGCGCCAGGTGGGGGACGGCCCAGATGGCCGCGGCCAGGCCCAGCAGCATGACCAGGCGCCACACGAGCACGCCGAGCACGACGTTGTCGCCGATCACCCGCGAGACCACCTGGCCGAACATGAGGAACAGCGGTCCGTAGGGCGAGGGCGTGTCGCGCCAGATGTTGGGGACGTTGGCGGTGAAGGGGTGCTCGATGCCCAGCGCGGCGTCGGATCCGAGCACGTAGGGGTCGAACCCGCGGGCGGCCACTTCGCTCTGGGCCAGGTAGGAGTACATGTCGGTGCTGAACAGGGGAGGGGCCACGGCCAGTGGCAGCGCCCACATGACGAGCGTGCGCCCGGTCTGGGCCATGGACAGGATGCGGCCGAGGCCCGGTCGCGCCAGCGTGCCGAGCCAGAGCCAGGCGCCGACGAGCATGAACACGCCGAGCCAGGCGCAGGCCATGGACACGGTGGGGATGCGCGGGAACATGCCGAGCACCGGGAGCCCGGTGGTGGGGTTGTGGACCGGGTTGGCGCCGGCGCCGATGGCGCCGACGGCGAGGATCATCGATCCCGCGGTGCCGAACCGGCGGACGACGTCGTAGTGCCGCTGCTCCCGCGCGCCGAGCGCTTCCGGTTCGCGCGCTCGTTCCGCGCGGTCCGCCCGCTGTTCGGGGGCCCGGTCGAGTGTCGGCTCTCCGGACGTTTCACCTGACGCCACGTCGATGAAGCGTACTGGGTGACTCGGATCACCACACCGGTGCGGATGCCGGCTCGGACCACATCATGACGAGGTTTGCCAAATTAGATAACATCACTGTTGTGGAAAACGCCGGAGCTTCGTCCCGAGCAGCGGAGTCCCGTGTAGCGGAGTCCCGCGCAGGGGAGTCCTCGGCCGGACCGGAAACCGATCCGGCCCGGTCCGGCGTGTCCCACAGCGAAGGACGGACGCGCACCGAGGTCGCGCGGCTGCTGCTGCAGCGGGGGCCGATCACGGCCGCCGAGGTGGCCGCCGAGCTCGGAGTGAGTCCCACCGCGGTGCGCAGGCACCTCGACGCCCTCGTGGCGGAGGGGGAGGCGTACTCGCGGGAGGCCTCCCCGCGCAGCCGGCGCGGCAGGGGGAGGCCGGCTCGTCTGTTCCTGCTGACGGAAGTGGGCCGTGCCCGGTTCGGGCACGCGTACGACGACCTGGCGGTGGCCGCGCTGCGGTTCATCGCCGAGGAGAAGGGTGAGCAGGGCGTGCGTCAGTTCGCCGAACGTCGGATGGCCGGGCTCATGGCCGACCACCGAGCGGCGCTCGACGCCGCGCGGACCCCCGTCGAGCGGGCGGAGGTCCTCGCTCGCGCTTTGTCCAAGGAGGGATACGCTGCGACGACACGGGACGTCGGGAGTGGTGAGCAGATCTGCCAACACCACTGCCCGGTGGCGCACGTAGCTGCGGACTTCCCGCAGTTGTGCGAAGTCGAGACGGCGGCGTTCGCCGAAGTCCTCGGCACCCACGTGCAACGGCTGGCCACGATCGCCAACGGCGACGCGGTGTGCACGACCCACGTGCCGCACAGCCAGCACGCGAAGCGGAGCGGCGGGCGCCGCTCCGGTTCACCTGAGACTTCCGCGGATCCGGTAGCGGAGACGCGGGAACCTGCCCCGAGTCCATACGGAGGGGAGTCCACATGACTGCCGCTGCGGAGCAGCGACCCACCACATCCGGCCAGCTCAGCCAAGAGGAAACTCTGGAGACGCTGGGCAACTACGAGTACGGCTGGGCCGACCCGGACGTCGCGGGTGCCAACGCGCGACGGGGCGTCGACGAAGAGGTCGTCCGGGAGATCTCGGAGAAGAAGGGCGAGCCCGAGTGGATGCTGCAGGCTCGGTTGAAGGCCCTGCGCCTGTTCGACCGCAAGCCGCTGCCCACCTGGGGCGCTGACCTCTCGGAGATCGACTTCGAGAAGATCAAGTACTTCGTCCGGTCCACCGAGGAGCAGGCCCAGACCTGGGACGACCTGCCCGAGGACATCAAGAAGACCTACGACAAGCTCGGCATCCCCGAGGCGGAGAAGCAGCGCCTCGTCGCCGGCGTCGCCGCGCAGTACGAGTCCGAGGTCGTCTACCACCAGATCCGCGAGGACCTGGAGGCCCAGGGCGTCGAGTTCCTGGACACCGACACGGCGCTGCAGAAGCACCCGGAGATCTTCAAGGAGTACTTCGGTTCGGTCATCCCGGCCGGCGACAACAAGTTCTCCGCGCTCAACAGCGCGGTGTGGTCCGGCGGCTCGTTCATCTACGTGCCGAAGGGCGTGCACGTCGACATCCCGCTGCAGGCCTACTTCCGGATCAACACGGAGAACATGGGCCAGTTCGAGCGGACGCTGATCGTCGTCGACGAGGGCGCCTACGTGCACTACGTCGAGGGCTGCACCGCTCCGATCTACTCCAGCGACTCGCTGCACTCGGCGGTCGTGGAGATCGTGGTCAAGAAGAACGCCCGCTGCCGGTACACGACCATCCAGAACTGGTCGAACAACGTGTACAACCTGGTCACCAAGCGTGCCAAGGCCGAAGAGGGCGCGACCATGGAGTGGGTCGACGGCAACCTCGGCTCCAAGGTCACCATGAAGTACCCCTCGGTGTTCCTCATGGGCGAGCACGCCAAGGGCGAGGTGCTGTCGGTGGCCTTCGCGGGTCAGGACCAGCACCAGGACGCGGGCGCGAAGATGGAGCACATGGCTCCGCACACGTCCTCGTCGATCGTGTCCAAGTCGATCGCCCGCGGCGGTGGCCGTACGTCGTACCGGGGACTGGTCAAGGTCGCCAAGCGCGCCAACCACTCCTCGTCCAACGTCAAGTGCGACGCCCTCCTGGTGGACACCGTCAGCCGGTCGGACACGTACCCGTACGTGGACATCCGGGTGGACGACGTGACCATGGGCCACGAGGCGACCGTGTCCAAGGTGAGCGATGACCAGCTGTTCTACCTGATGCAGCGCGGTCTCACCGAGGACGAGGCGATGGCCATGATCGTGCGCGGCTTCGTCGAGCCGATCGCGCGCGAGCTGCCCATGGAGTACGCACTGGAACTGAACCGGCTCATCGAACTGCAGATGGAAGGGGCCGTCGGCTGAGATGGCAGACACCAAGCTCGACCCGACCGGGTCTTCATCCACCGCGACCGACGGTGCCGAGCCCGCTCAGCACGGGCTGGGCGAGCACTCCCACGGAGCCGTGCCGCAGGTCTCCCGCGGGGAGCGCTTCACCTCCTACGACGTCGAGGCCTTCGAGGTCCCCGGCGGCCGCGAGGAGGACTGGCGCTTCACCCCGCTGAAGCGGCTGCGCGGCCTGCACGACGGTTCCGCCGCGGCCACCGGAGCGCTGCGGGTGGAAGTCGACGGTCCCGAGGCCAAGGCCGAGACCGTGGGTCGCAACGACTCGCGGCTCGGCTCCGGCGGCGCCCCGTCCGACCGGGTCGCCGCCCAGGCCTGGAGCTCGTTCACCGAGGCCACGGTCGTCACGGTGCCGAAGGAGACCCGTCCGGAGGGTCCGATCACCGTGACCGTGCACGGCCCCGGCGAGGGCGAGACCGCCTACGGGCACGTCCAGGTGCGCGCCGAGCAGTTCGCCGACGCCACCGTGGTCGTCGACTACCGCGGCAGCGGCACGGTCGCGGACAACATCGAGTTCGTCGTGGAGGACTCGGCGCGGTTGTCCGTGGTGTCGGTGCACGACTGGGCCGGCGACGCCGCCCAGGTCAGTTCGGAGCACGCCAAGCTGGGGCGCGACGCGCAGTTCAAGCACCTGGCCGTCACCCTCGGCGGTGACCTGGTGCGGGTGAACACCACCCTCTCCTACGGCGACAAGGGCGGCGACGCCGAGCTCCTCGGGCTGTACTTCGCCGACGAGGGCCAGCACCTGGAGCACCGGATGCTCGCCGACCACTCCGAGCAGAACTGCCGCAGCAACGTCCTGTACAAGGGCGCGCTGCAGGGCAACTCGGCGCACACCGTGTGGATCGGGGACGTGCTCATCCGCGCCGCGGCCGAGGGCACCGACACCTACGAGCTCAACCGCAACCTGGTGCTCACCGAAGGCGCCCGCGCCGATTCGGTGCCGAACCTGGAGATCGAGACGGGCGAGATCATCGGTGCCGGCCACGCCAGCGCCACCGGTCGTTTCGACGACGAGCAGCTGTTCTACCTGCGCTCCCGGGGACTGCCGGAAGACCAGGCGCGGCGGCTCGTGGTTCGCGCGTTCTTCGGCGAGATCCTGCAGAAGATCACCGTGCCGGAGGTCCGCGAGCGGCTCGAGGCCTCCATCGAGGAAGAGCTCAACGCGGTCGGCGCCTGACCCGCCCGCACACCAGCTTTCGCAGACACCGGGAGAGACGAACAAGAACATGGCCACTCTGGAGATCAAGGACCTGCACGGATCGGTCGCCACCGAAGAGGGCGAGAAGCCGATCCTCAACGGCGTGAACCTGACCATGCGCTCGGATGAGATTCACGCGATCATGGGGCCGAACGGCTCCGGCAAGTCGACCCTGGCCTACGCCCTGTCCGGGCACCCCAAGTACCGGATCACCTCCGGCTCGGTGCTGCTGGACGGGGAGGACGTGCTGGAGATGAGCGTGGACGAGCGCGCTCGCGCCGGCCTGTTCCTCGCCATGCAGTACCCGGTCGAGGTGCCGGGCGTGTCGATGTCGAACTTCCTGCGCAGCGCCGCCACCGCCGTCCGCGGGGAGGCTCCGCAGGTGCGCCACTGGGTCAAGGAAGTCAAGGACTCGATGGGCAAGCTGGGCATCGACTCCTCGTTCGCCGAGCGCAGCGTGAACGAGGGCTTCTCCGGCGGTGAGAAGAAGCGCCACGAGATCCTGCAACTGGACCTGCTGGACCCGAAGTTCGCCGTGCTCGACGAAACCGACTCCGGCCTCGACGTGGACGCGCTGCGCGTCGTCTCCGAGGGCGTGAACCGCTTCGCCGGCAAGGGCGACAAGGGGATCATGCTGATCACCCACTACACGCGCATCTTCAAGCACATCAAGCCGGACTACGTGCACATCTTCGCCGACGGCAAGGTCGCCGCGTCCGGTGGTTCGGAGTTGGCCGACCAGCTCGAGGAGCACGGTTACCAGCAGTTCACCGGCAGCAAGGAGGCAGCGGTCTAGTCATGAGCATCCAGCCTCCTCGTACCACGGGTGCGAGCACTGCCTCGGAGACCGCGTCGCTGGACGTCGCGGCGATCCGGGCGGACTTTCCGATCCTGGGGCGCACGGTCCGCGACGACCGCCCCCTGGCGTACCTGGACTCCGGCGCGACCTCGCAGCGTCCGCGCCAGGTGCTCGACGCGGAGCGCTCCTTCCTGGAGAGCTCCAACGCGGCGGTGCATCGCGGTGCGCACCAGCTCGCCGAGGAGGCGACGGATGCCTACGAACTGGCGCGGCGCAAGATCGCCGACTTCGTCGGCGTGGGCACCGACGAGGTGGTGTTCACCAAGAACGCCACCGAGGGCGTGAACCTGGTCGCCTACGCCATGAGCAACGCGGCCACCGCCGGGGCGGAGGCCGAGCGCTTCCGCCTCGGCCCCGGCGACGAAGTCGTCGTCAGCGAGATGGAGCACCACGCGAACCTCGTGCCGTGGCAGCAGGTGTGCCAGCGCACCGGTGCCACGCTGCGCTGGTTCGGCGTCACCGACGAGGGACGCCTCGACCTGTCCGACATCGACGGCGTGATCACCGACCGGGCCAAGGTCGTCGCGGTCACGCACCAGTCGAACGTGCTCGGCACGGTCAACCCCCTGGACGAGGTGGTGGCCAGGGCGCACGCGGTCGGCGCGCTCGTCGTCGCCGACGTGTGCCAGTCCGTGCCGCACGGTCCGGTGAACCTCGCCGAGCTCGGGGTGGACTTCGCCGTGTTCTCCGGGCACAAGATGCTCGGCCCCAGCGGTATCGGCGTGCTCTACGGGCGGCGGGAGCTGCTGCAGGCCATGCCGCCGTTCCTCACCGGCGGTTCGATGATCGAGATGGTCTACATCGACCACTCGACCTTCGCCGAACCGCCGCAGCGGTTCGAGGCGGGCGTGCCCATGACCTCGCAGGCCATCGGCCTCGGGGCGGCCGTGGACTACCTGTCCGCGGTGGGCATGCAGCGCGTGGCCGAGCACGAGCGGCAGCTGACCGAGCTCGCCCTGCGCGAGTTGTCCGAGGTGGAAGGTGTGCGGATCATCGGTCCGACGAGCACCGAACACCGGGGTAGCGCCGTGTCCTTCGTCATCGACGGGGTGCACCCGCACGACGCCGGACAGGTCCTCGACAGCATGGGCGTCGAGGGCCGCGTCGGACACCACTGCGCCTGGCCGTTGCACCGGCGCATGGGGGTCCCCGCGACGGTGCGCGCCTCGTTCTACCTGTACAACGAGCTCGACGAGGTCAAGTCCCTGGTGGACGCGGTGCATGAGGCGCGGCGGTTCTTCGGGGTCGCGTAGCGAGGATTGATCGATGCAACTGGAGCAGATGTACCAGGAGATCATCCTGGACCACTACCGCAACCCGCATTGCAGCGGTCTGCGCGAGCCGTACGACGCGGAGTCCTTCCAGGTCAATCCGGTCTGCGGCGACGAGCTCACGCTGCGGGTGCGGGTGGCCGGATCGGGCCCGGACGCGACCGTCGAGGACGTGTCCTTCGCCGGCCAGGGCTGTTCGATCAGCCAGGCGGCCACATCGGTGATGACCGATCTCGTGGTCGGCCGGTCCGTGAAGGAAGCGATGCTGACCGAGTCGTCGTTCAACGAGATGATGCACGGGCGCGGTCAGGTCGAACCGGACGAGGACGTGTTGCAGGACGGCATCGCCTTCGCCGGAGTGGCGAAGTATCCGGCACGGGTCAAGTGCGCCCTGCTGGGGTGGATGGCCTTCAAAGACGCCGTATCGCGGGTTGTCGAAGTCGAGGCGTCCTAGGGCAGACTGGGACGCTGCGGGCAAGACAGCCGCAGGACAGGAGTGGGAGCGTCATGACGGACGAAACCCAGGTTCAGGACAGGGCCGGTGCCCCGGAGGCGGCGGCTGACGCGGAGGCCGCCGAGGACTCCGTGCAGCGCGGGGCCGAAGGCATGCCGGAACCGCCGGCCCCGGCCGCCGAGCTCGCCAAGGTCGAAGACTGCGAAGAGGCGATGCGCGACGTCGTCGACCCCGAGCTGGGGATCAACGTTGTCGACCTCGGCCTCGTGTACGGCATCACCGTCGAGGAGGACAACACGGCCACGGTGAACATGACGTTGACCTCGCCGGCGTGTCCGCTCACCGACGTCATCGAGGAACAGGCCGGTTCGGTGCTGCTGGGCGGGCCGAACGGCGGGCTGGTCCGCGACTTCCGGATCAACTGGGTCTGGATGCCGCCATGGGGCCCGGAGAAGATCACCGACGAGGGCCGCGAGCAGCTGCGCGCCCTCGGCTTCACGATCTGACAGCACGCTGCCAGACACGCGAAACGCTGCCAGGCACGCGAACGCGGCCGGTGCGAAGTTGTGGCACCGGCCGCGTTTCGCGTGTTGCGCGAGCCGCTGATCACGGACGCTTGGCGCGGTTTGCCTGCCTCGACCCTCGCACGTTGCTACGCGCGCAGCGATGCGTCGTCGAGTTCGAGCCCGGTCACCCCCGCTAGCCGGGCGAGGTCGGCGTCGTAGGACAGCAGGACGGCGTTCCGGCGCCACGCCACGGCGGCGATCGTGCAGTCCAGCAACCCGCGTGGCGTGATTCCGGCTTGGCGGCACCGTCGGTAGATGCGTGCGGCGGCGTCGAAGTCGGTGACGGGATCGAAATGCAGCAGCTCGAAGCGCAGCAGCAAGCGGCGCAGGTCGTCCTCGCGAGCTTGGGTGCGCGCCCCGGCCAGGACCTCCATCATGACCGGTTCGGTGATCGCCAAGGCTTCCTCGTCCGCGATCAGCGCTGCCACCCGCTTGTCGACCGCACTGCCGGTGGCCCGGTCGTATTCAATCCAGGCGGAGGTATCGGCCAGGATCATGCGGCCCCGCGCGGAGCGATGTCCTCGGGGGGCGCCTCGATCGCGTGCGCTCCTCGCATCGCCAGCGCCTCTTCCCGACCCATCGGCTGGCCGGCCAGGTGTCGCAACGCCAGCTCCACGGCCTCGGTCTTGGTGTGCACCCCGTACCGGTCCATGATCATCCGGACGTAGACGTCCTCGAGCTCGATGTTCGTCCGCACCCTCGACATACACGTACTCTACACCTTAGGTGTGTTCCACGTGCACCCCGCGGTGTGCCTGGGTGAAGGATGGTCTTCCCGTGCGGACATCCTTCTCGTGACGGTTCGATGGAGACTCATCTTCGCCGTGGTGCGCTCAGCCGTCGACCGGGATCCGTCAGTGGGACCCGGGCATCGCCTTCTGGGCGGTCAGCCAGGCGATGCCGGACAACGCGAGGCGCAGTTTGTTGAGCCGATGCCAGCGGCGCAGCAGCTTTTGCCTGTTGGTGGGCGGGAGGGGCTGGGCTGCGAAGAGCAGCTCGTGGTTGATGCCGCGGACAGCGTAGGCCGTCACCAGGGCACCGGACACGGTGCTCGCAGCGCTTGCTCCGAGCCAGGCCCGCTCGCGGGGGTTGTCCCATCCTGCGATCAGCGCACCCACGGAGGTGGCAACCACCACCGGCGCAACCGGCAGCCAGTAGCGCGCGGGACTGCCCGGGCGGAGCACGGTGGACAAGCTCGGCCGTTCGCTGCGGATGCTGGAGTCCACCTCGACGGCCAGGCGATCGGGGATGTGCGCGAGGGCCTCGTAGAGATTGCCGAAGAACCACTGCGCCTGCCCGAGCTGGGCCGCGGTCAGCAACGCCGCAGTGACCCCGTGCCGACCCGACCGACGAGTTGTCACTGGCCACCTCCCAGGATGAGCACCTGTTGCAACAGTACCCATGTGCTTGCACCTTCGGTTGATCGTCTTTTTCAGCGAGTACCCCCGGATGCGGTGGGCATCCGTGCGCATCCGCCACAGCAGCTCCTGCCCCTTCCTGCACGTCTACGTCGACGTCGCGCTCCTGCGCTGGGCTACCCAGACGGGACCGTCGAAGGGGCGCGCTAGCATCGCGCGATGAGCTCCACGGAAGACGTCTCGGCAGCCTGGGAAGACAACGCGAACGACTGGATCGACTGGACTCGAACTCCCGATAACGACGCGTTCTTCCGGCATTTTCAGCACCCGGCTTTCACCCGTGGGCTTTGGGGGTTATGTGGCTGCTTCGGCCCAGGCTTGGTGGATGGCGAGGGTTTCCTGTGGGGTGGGTGTGCGCTGGGTTTCTGGTTGAAATTGTGCGGCGATGATCAGGCGGCGGAGCTTGACGAGCATGTCTTGGTAGGCGGGTTCGGTCTTGCTGGTGTACCAGGGGGCGGCTTGGCGTCGTTGTTGCACATCGCTGGGGTTGTGGCCGGCCAGCGTGTACCACACGGTGGTGAGGCTGTAGGTGATCAGTCCGAAGGGCACAGTGCGTTCCACGGCGTGGGTGACGCGGTTTTCGGCGTGGCCGACGCCGGCGAGGTGTTTGGCGTCGTGGAAGGTGACTTCGATGGCCCACCGGGCGGCGTACCGTTCGATGAGGAGCTCGGCCGGGCTGTCGAGGTCGGTGGTCACCAGCGCCACATCGTGGTTGCGGCTGCGCGTGACTGTGGGTTCGCGGACGCAGATGAGGCGGATGTGCTGGTCGCGGAGCACGCCGGGCCAGAGGCACCGGCGTTCACAGATGTCGATGGCCGCGGTGCGGCCGTAGCGGGTGACGGTTCCGGTTCGCCAGGGCCCGGTTGCGGCGATCGCGGTCGGTGTGCCGATCTTGGGGCCCTTGTAGCGCGGGCGACCGACCCCGGGTTGGGGGGTGTGCACCGCGTAGAAGGCGGCGTTGCTCCGGGGCCGCACGGTCACCGTCACCGTGGGGGGCATGCCGCGCCAGTAGCGGGTGCCGTACAACGCATCAGCGACGACATGCACCCGGCGTTGCGGATACGCACCCGCGATCTGTGTGATCAACTCGCGGGCGAGGGCGGGTTTGGACGGGGCCTGCTCGGCACGGGGGTTCCACAGCCGTGCCAGGATCGGCAGACACACCGGGCGGGTGGCGAAGGGCAGCGTGATCAGCACGCCGGCCACGACCCAGGTGTGGCCCCACGCGCTGGCCGCGCCCGGGCTGGCGCTGGTGGGATCTCGGTGCCACGCGGTGCCATGCGTCTTACGCCCCGCCCGGCGGAACAGCGTGTCATCGACGGCCACCCGCACCGGCTCCTCCGGGCCCAGCACCCGGTCGACGATCACCGACAGCAGCTTCAGCCCGACCCGGTCGACACTCCACACCGCGCGGGAGAAAAACCAGTGCGCCCGCTCATGGCGCCACCGCCGGGCCAGGCCGGCCGCGGTGAGCATGCCGCACACCGTGGCCCGACCGGTCTGACTGATCATGCCCGTCACCAGCACGACAAACGTGGCAAACGACGGCGCCGTGAAACACGGCCGGAACACCTCCACCAACACCGCGAACGAACCGGGTAACCTCACCGGCCGGAGCATCGGCGGCACTCTCCTTACCGAGACGTGATGAGCAACCGCCGATGCTCCTTTCCATGATCAACCCACGTCACGCTGACACGCCGAAACCCAAAAACCCCAAAGCCCACTTCACCCAGATCGTGCCGGGGCCGGGTCGCCGCACGGTGGAGATCGGCTGCGGCGAGGGGCGGGTGGGTCGGTGGCTGGCCGAGGAAGGCCACTCGGTGGCCGGCATCGATAGCGCGCCCACGCTGGTGGACAGCGCGCGGGCAGCGGGTGGCTACGACGAGCTCGTGTGCGGAGACGCCGCCTCACTGCCCTGGCCGGACGACGAGTTCGACGGGGCTGTCGCGTTCATGGCCTTGCACGACATGCCCGTCATGCCCCAGGCCATCCACGAGGTCGCGCGCGTGCTGCAACCCGGTTCGCCGTTCTGCATCGCGATCGTCCATCCGGCCAATCGCCCGAGCGAACATCTCGAGGACTACTTCACCGAGCATCGCAACAGGGACGAAATCGAGCAGAACGGGCTGCGGATGACGTTCGTCGGCATCAACAGGCCGTTCGAGGCGTACACACGTGCACTGTGCGCCGCGGGCTTCGTCATCGAAGAACTGCACGAGCCGCGCCCCGATCCCGCCGCCGTCGAACGTGTCCCTGACCTCGCCGCCGCGACGCGGAGCCCGTTCTTCCTGCACATGCGCTGCCGCCTCGCCGGTGAACGCTAGCGAGCACTACTCCGGCCTGGTGCACATCGGGGCAGGACGGATCTTCGCCGAAACAGCGCTCGGGTCCGATGCGCTCCGGGGCGCCCTGACGTGGCGGGCGCCTTTGAGCTGTTCTGCCAGCGCCTGACTAGTGCTGCCGGTGTTCGAGGTAGTGCTTGGCGAGTGCGAGCTCCTCGCGCACCTCGCGTTCGAGGCGGCGGCGAAACAGCGGTTCCAGCAGCCACCGCGCCAGCGGCGTGAACCGAAACTCGAGCGTGCGCACCACCCGAGTGCCTGCCTCGACTGCTTCGCACTCGAAGCTGGCCTGAAACTGCGCGAGGGCGTGCGCGATGCGGTTGGCTGGCAACGGCGTCAGAGCGATGTCGATGCGGTGGCCAGGTGTCAGCCGGGCGTACTGGATCACTTTCGGCTGGCGTAGTCCCGCGAGCTTGGGGCGGCAGGCGAACTCGACCACGTCACCGTCGCGGCGCTGCCACAGCACCGGGCTGATCTTCTTGTCGACCTGCGCATAGCGCTCGATGTCCATGACCAGACCGAGGAACTCCTCCGGCGTGGCGCGCACCGTCTCCTGCACCTGCACCCTCACCACAGGGCTGAGCGTAACTCACGTCACCGCCAATGATCAGAATCCGCACGTGGGTCATGACCGGGCCCAGAGCCCGCCCTCAGTGCCCACCGGCTCCGGCAGCCACGGACCCACATACTGTTCGCGCCTGCAGGTGTCGGCGCCCCAGCGTTTGCTCGGCCGTGGCAGTCTGCACGCGTGCCGACGTCTCTGCCCGCCGCGTTGCCTCGTCTGGAAGAGGCGCCGCTGGTGCTGCGCGGGTTCGGTGAGTCCGACGTGCCCCTGATCCAGGAGGTCGCGACCTACCCCCTCATTCCGCTGATCACGACCGTGCCCGCCGATCCCGATCCCGAGGCCGCCATTCCCAGACGTACCCACCACGGTGCTCGCCGCCGCGATACGGCCAGAGCGCATGCCGGCCAAGCATCGCCAGCACCTCGACGCCAGCCATCAGCAGCTGGCCGATCTCGCCCCCAGTGGCCGCGTCGTCCTCGCAGAGCACGCCACCCATCAGCTCACCCTGGAACAGCCACAACTCGTCCTGCAACACATTGCGGAAACCATCGCGATCCCAGAGCACGAATGAGAACGAAGCCTGGGAAGCGCGTCCGCAGCGGAACGGTAAGCGGACACACGTCTGGGGTTGCGACTGGTGCCGCAGCGGCGCCGTCCCCGGACGAAGACGGCCGGGCTGTGGGAAGCTGTGTCAGGCGAGTCCGAGGAAGACCACCAGAGCGCGGCCCAGGGCGAGCATGTCGGTATCGGAGACCTCGCCGACCCGTTCGCCGAGCTTGGACCGGGGCATGGTGGTGAGCTTATCGACCATTATGCTGCTGCTCCTGGTCAGCCCAATGCCCGGTTCGGGCTCCAAGGGAATCCGCAGCAGCGGAATTTCGGTGGGGTCACTGGTCAGTGGGCAGACGGTGATCGAATCGGTGGCGTCGAACCGGTCGTCCTGGACGACGAGCACCGGGCGCGGTCTACCCGCGTAGTGTGTTTCCCCGGAGGCGGTCCAGATCTCGCCCCGCCTCACTCCTCATCCTCGTCGTCGCCTTCGTCATCAAACCACGAGATGGCGTCGACGAACGCCTGGTCCTCGGGCTCATGCGGGCTGGCGGCCGCCAGCGCAGACTGGCGATGAGCCTCGGCGGCAAACCCGGGTGCCCGCACGTCGGGCACCCAGATCTGCACTGGCCGCAACCCCTGGCGGCGCAGCCGTGCCCGGTGCGCGGCTACTCGCTGCCGAACCGGAGGGGTCTCTTGTTCAGCCATGTTCCCATGGTTACATGTAACTAGGCCAAGTTGCCAACCACGTCAGCACGCCAGGGTCGACGCCATCTCACTTGCCGATCCGCTCGCGTACGCGGTAGTCAGCACAGCAGCTCGATGTGGCATTCGGGGCCGGGCGCGTTTGCCAGCCGGGCGTCGGTGGTCAGCAATGCGGTGGCGTCGGCCAGTTCGGTCAAGGCGACGTAGGTGGCGTCGTGGGCGCTGAGGTTGTGCCGCAGCGCCCACATCCGCGGTCGTAACCAGTCGGCTGGGAACCTGGTCAGCGTGAGCTGGGTAAACCCCTGCAGCGCGAGGTCTCCTTGCTGATCACTGAGGGCGCCGCGGCGGACAAGGCCTCGCAGTACGTGGGTGACTTCGCTGTCGATCAGATGCGGAGCCGCCAGTTCTTCGTCGCCGAGCCGCTCGGGAGCGAGGCTTCCGGCGAACAGCTCCACGACGACGCCGGCGTGGACGATCCTCACTCGCCGCGACCCTCGTGCAGCACCGACAAGATCGTGTCGCGATCCGATCGTCCCCGAACGCTGGCCTGGGTCCGGCGAATCACCCCAGCGTTGTGCCCGACAACCTGGGCTCGCTTGGCGAGGTGCTCGAGTTCGCGCTGGAGATATCTGGTCAGCGAGAGTCCCTGCGCATGGGCGGCCTCGACCAGGGCGTCGTGAACCTCGTCGGGTACGTCGCGAATGTGCATGACCTTCGACATGCCACCAATCATACGAAGGTGGGTGCAAAATGCACCCAAAGAGACTCAGTGGGGATTCCGCTGCGGACGCCGGGTTGTCGGGGGGTGCGGGCAGGGTAGTGGCATGGACACCAACGAGGAGATCGTGCTCCCGGCTCACTCCGTTCCCGACGCCGGTGCCGTGCTCAACCCGTTCGTCATCGTGGATGATGCGGCCGGCCTGATCACTTTCATCTCCGAGGTCTTCGGCGTTCCGGAGACGACCGAGGCCAGAACCCCCATGCCTGATGGGAAGCTGATTCATGCCCAGCTGCGGCTCGGCACCGTCGATGTGATGCTGGCCGACCGGCTCGAGGGTTGGCCAGCATGGCCCGGCTTGCTGCAGGTGTGGGTTCGGGATGTGGCAACGGTGCTCGAGCGGGCCACCGCGCAGGGCGCTGCCACGGTCACCGACCCGATCCCGTTCTACGGTGAATCGACCCTCGGCAGGATGCTCGATCCCTGGCACAACCTCTGGTGGTTGTGGGCACCCGCGCCGGGCCAGCCCGACCCGGCACTCGATGGGGACGGCGGTTCGGACGCGATGTTCGACATGCTCGACGAGGCCCTGCGGTCACTGGCGAGGTGAATCGACCTGGAGCGGGCGGACCCGCCGAGACGAGACCCGCCGCGGAACTGTGTGGCACCACCGTTGGCAGCGGGATGCCCGTCGGTGGCCATGACAGGGATCCCGTCGGGTGTCGGCTTGCACCAATACTGTTCGGTGACGTCACTGTTGATCGTGGAGGGTCCTGTGGCAGAGGTCCCCACTGACGATCTCACCGTGGTTCTCGGTGCTGTTGGCGACCTGCTCGCCGAGGTTCGGCGCGATCCGGGGTTTGCGTAACCTTCGATGAGCACGTTGCCCGGGTTCGGGCCTGTGTCGCTGGGCGCACATGCCCGGCGGCGGAGAGCGGCTGTCGGCTGCGGGGCTGGGGTGCTCGCAGCCGCTCGCATGGGGTCGCGAGCACCCCGCAGGCGCGGGACGACGTGGCCCACGCCTTCCTCCTCTTTTTCACCGCGGCCGCGTCGCTGCTACCCGCGAAGCCCCACCTGCGAGGATGCGTACGTTGCGGTGACTCGCCCGCGCTGAGCCACAGCGCGGGCGGGGCGGGCCAAGGGGGGAAGGGCGAGGGCCCGACCCGCCCGCGCCGGTGATGCTGCGGCGGCCGGCACGGAGGTACGGCTGGCCGCCGACCTGGCCTGCCTGGGGACAGCCCCAGCAGGCAGGCATCATCCTGCCGCACGGCGAGCCGGGGGTGATCATTGCCTCGAGTCACTTGGTTTGCCGGTTCGGGGAAAGCAGGGACCCGAGGGTCACCAGGATTTCCACGCCGCCGACGATCCAGAGCACGTTGCCGAGGGTTGTCAGGTTGACCGGCCCGACATCGGTGTCCCCGCCGTAGACGCGCAGCAGGATTCCGACGAGCACCAGGGCTGCGCCGAGCAGGATGTATTTGACGCCGAACACCACGTACCTCCTCCGAACACTGTTGAGATACGACTGTATCTCAACGGGCGGAGCTGCGGGTACACCCGAAGGGGATACGGCTGTATTCTCGAATATGTGCCGAAGCTCGTGGACCGAGAGGCCGCCCGTCGGGAAATCGCCGCCGCGCTGCTGTCGGTGCTCGCCGAGCAGGGCATCGACGCGGTCAGCGTGCGCACCGTGGCCACCGCGGCCGGGCGATCGCCCGGCGCGGTGCAGAAGTACTTCGCCACCAAGGACGAGATGCTCGCGGCCGCGCTGGAGCTCTACTGCGAACGGTCCGGCGCGCGCATCGACGCCGTCGCCCGGGACGGCGACCCGGTCGAGACCGTGACCGCGCTGGTGGCCGCAACCCTGCCGCTGGACGAGCCACGCCGGGTGGACACGCTGGTGCTGCACGAGTTCGCGCTGCGTGCGGCACGCGATGAACGGCTCGCCGACCGGCTGCGCGTGCTGGACCAGCAGATACAGGACGAGCTCACCGCATACCTGGGCACCGCGCCCGAGACGGCCGCAGCGATCATCGCCCTCTCCGACGGTCTGGCCATGCGGCTGCTCTACGGTTCCCAAACGCCGTCGCAGGCCCTGGCAGCGCTACGCACCGGGATCGCCGCCGTGCTCGCGCAGCCGCCCACAGCCTGAGCGGCAGCCGCGTACCAAGGGTCGGAGTGGGGGAGTCGATGAGGCAGGCGCCGCAGGGGCGGACGGAGCGGATCACGTCGTGGCCACGACTGATCGGGCTGCTCCTGCTGCTGGTCGGGATCATTGTGGGCGGTTCCATCGCGGCCACGGTGGCCCTTCCCGCAGACCCGGCGGTGGCCCCGGAGCGCTATGTCGCCTCCTACCGGCCACCCCAGGGCAGCGGCCTCACCGTCGACGACGCGACCGCCGCGGTGCGGGAGGTGCGCGAAGCGTCGTGAGCCTGGCCGTGATCGACGCTTCCGTCCTGACCGCCTTCTACGCAGCCGACGATCCTCGCCGTGACGCGGTCGCGGCACGCCTGGCCACCGGCGACGCCCTGGTTGCCCCTGCCCACGTGGATGCTGAGGTCGTTTCCGCGTTGCGCCGCACGGCCCGCCGCAGCCCCGTGCTGCACGCCGCAGTACCCGCCGCCCTGCAGCATCTGGCGGAGTTCCCCATTCGGCGCATGCCGCTGGCTCCTGCTGCTGCAGCGCATCTGGGAGCTCCAAGACAACATCACGTCCTACGCCGCTGCGTACGTCGCACTGGCCGAACGCCTCGACGGCGCGCTGATCACCGCAGACGGCAAGCTCGCCGCAGCCAGCGGGGCTCGCTGCAGCGTCGACCTCATCACCTGACCCCGCGTCCGGTTGCCGTCCCGTTACGGACGCGAACTCGTATGCCCGACCTGACTCCATGGGTTGTGGCAGCAAACGCCGAGGGGCTCGAAGTGTTTGGTGTTTCCCGTCACGACGATCATCTCTGCCGCCTGTGCGATGGGGGCGATGAGGACGCCGTCCAACGGTGCGTGCTCGGGAACCGAAAGGTGGCAAGGATCCGCGCGGCTGGCAGGTCGAACGGCAGTACGTGGTCGGCGAATGCCGGCAAGACGCGCTCCTCGAGCCACCGGCGCAGGACCCCGCCTTGTGCCGCGTCGGTTCGTTCCTTGGCGACGACACCGCGTTCGATCTCTGCGATCGTCGTGGCAGTCACGAACTGGTCAGTTGCCGGAATCGACGCTACCCAGGCCTCGACCGATGGATTGCGTCCGCGGACTGCCCAGCTCGCCTTCAGGCGGCTGCCCTTCCAAGCTGTGGAAGCCCACGGGTTCGCCCCCGCTGTCCGCGATGACTCCCCGGCGCGCCTCCAGCTCTTCCGGGTGCAACGTCAGTTCGTCACGGCACGCTTCAAGGAACGCCTGGTCATATCCCCAGTAGCCTTTCGACCGTATGGCCAACTCCGTCAAGATGCCCGCCTCAGCAGCAGCACGATCAAGACTCCAGCCGGCCGGTCTCCTCGTATTTCGTGATCACCGCGATCTTCTCCGCGGACGCGGAGGACGGGTCGAACTGATAGCCGAGCCAGTCGGTGACCAGGCGCTCAGCGAGCTGGAAACCGACCACCCGTTCGCCGAGCGCGAGCACCTGGCAGTTGTTGGACAGCACCGAGCGCTCCAAGGAGAACGGGTCGGTGGCCACGGCCGCCCGGATCCCGCGCACCTTGTTCGCCGAGATCGCCTCGCCCAGTCCGGTCCCGCCGAGGACGACGGCCCGATCGTCGTGCCCGTCGCGCACTGCTTCGGCCGCCCGGATGCACGGCACCGGGTAGGGGGTGGTGTCGCTGCGGTCGCGCACTCCGAAGTCGTGCACCTCGCTGACCCGCGGGTCGTTCCGCAGTGCCGCGGCGAGGTGGTCGCGGAGCGCGACACCGGCGTCGTCCGTGGCGATCGCGATGCGGTGGTTCGCGGACTCGGTCCTCGCAGTCGTCATGCCCGCGGGGTACCTCGTGAGCGCGGCGCTAATCAGCGGGGAGGTCCATTTCACACGCCCGGTCGGCACGCCGGTGTGCACCGGTTCCGCGGATCCAACGGAGCGATGGCCCAGCACGCGATGGTACCGGGCCAAGGCCGGGGCGCGTCCGCTTCGGCCGAACTGCGACCGCAGCACGCGGCGCCGGCCGAGCCGCTGTCGTGCGCGTTGCGCGCGGTGGAGCGGGCGCGCATCGCCTCCGGCGGCGTGGTCGTCGTGCCCGGCAGCGATGCGCCGTCGTCACGGATCTTCCGCAGACCCCGGGTCGCTGCCGGACTCGGCGGCCCGCACGGTCCGCCGCAGCGCCCCGGCGAAGCTCTCGTCCACGCTGCGCTTGTTGCTCTGCCGCGGCACTTCCGAACCGTTCTTCGGCGTGCCGCGCAGCACGTTGACCTGCTCCGAGCCGGGGCGGGAGAGCACCCAGCTGGAGCCGGACAGCGACTTGGCCTCGTGCTTGAGCGGGGCCAGGCGTTGCGAGGCCTGTTCGTAGGACGTGACCGTCGACGGGGTGCACACCACGGTCGCCAGGGACAGGCCCACTTCCACGTCCCCGATGCGCCGCGGCGGGTCGAGCACCCGTTCGGACAGGGCGACGACGTCGTCGACATCGGCGACGAGCAGGAAGTCATCGCCGCCGACGTGGCCCACGGCCACCGAGTCGAACGCGGTGGCGGCGTCGGTCAGCGCCCGCCCGAGGGCGCGGATCAGCTCATCGCCCGCGGAGAACCCGACCTCGTCGTTGACGGCTTTGAACCCGTCCACGTCGAGCCAGCTGACCGTGAACACCTCGCCGGCGGCGATGCGGCGCGCCACGTCGCGGGCGACCGCGTCGCTCCCGGGCAGCCGCGTCAGCGGGTTCAGCGTCGCGGCCTGTTCGACCTTCAGGTCGGCCATGCCGCGGATCAGGTCGCCGGCCTGGATCACGCCGAGGCAGCGGCCGTCCTCGTCGACGACGACCGCGTCGTCGTACATCCGGTTCTGACTGGATTCGGTGACCAGGCCCAGCGCCTCCATCGCCGTGGTGGCGGTGGTGACCACCCGCGGTTCGTCGGCCAGCCGGGAGGCGGGTCGTTTCGCGTGCAGCGCGTGCCCGTACGGGCCGGTGACGGCGAGCAGGAAGCGGTTGCGCTCGACCGTCCACTGCGGAGCGTTGTGCTCGTCGACGAGGACGACGCCGCTGACCTCCGGCTGCTGGGCGAAGACTTCGCGCACCTCGTCGGCGAGGACCGCGTGCGACAGCGTGACGGCCGGAACCAGGAACTCGGACACGCGGGGGCCCGCGGCGAGCGTGCGCACCTGCGTCGAGCCCGGATCGGTGACCTCCGCGGCCACACCGGGGACCGTGCGCGTGGCCGGGGGCCGCCGGGCGGCGGGCCCGAGCAGGTTGCCCTGGACCATGCGCACGCCGTTGTGCCGCAGTGCGGTGAGTTGCCGTTCGGAGCTCACGCCGACGGCGTGCAGGCGCGCGTCGATGCTGCGGCACAGGTGCGCCAGGGCTTCCAGCGTCGCCACCCGGTGCGGATCGTCGGGCACTCCCGCGACCACGGAGGAGTCCACTTTGATCAGATCCGGGACGAGGTCGGTGATCACCTTCAGCGGGACGTCGCCGCTGCCCATGTCGTCCAGCGCGAGCCGGAAGCCCGCCTCGCGCAGCTGCTGCGCCGCAGCCAGGAACCGGTCGGTGTCCAGCCGGGTGAACGGCGGCCCGATCTCCAGGGTGATGTCGGCTTCGTGCCGTCCGGTGGCGCGGACGTGATCGCGCAGCGCCAGCACCTGCTCGGTCGACTCGACGATGGTGCCGGCGAAGACGTTGACGTGCAGCGGCACGTGCGCCTCGTGCTCGGCGGCCACGCCCAGCGCCGAGGTCACCAGCGCGACGTCGAGGTCGGCGAGCCGGCGCTGCCGCGCCGCGGCGCGGAACAGCGATCCCACGTTGCCGCTGGCCGGCCGGGACAGCACTTCCGCCGCGACGATGGCACCCGTGCGGACGTTGACGACCGGTTGGAAACCGAACCGCACGGCGTTGAGCAACGCGCGCACGGAGTCCGCACTGCCTGCGAACATCGTCTCGCCGGTGCTGTGCACGAACCGCTCCGTGACATGTCAGTCCTCCACTGCGGTGAAGGAACGTCCGCCTCCCACTCCGGACCAACCTAGCGCGGTTGAGCAGTGCGTAACACCGTCCTCACGGGCAGGTTGTGGCCATGGACACAACCGAACGCGGCGGCGCGGCTACAACTCGTGTGGTCCGGTGCGGCCGAAGCCGTGCCGCGCGACCGGGCGGCCCGGGCGCACGCTGCCCCACACCAGGCGGCGCCGCACCCGCCCGGGGGCGGTCCGGAACATCGCGGACATCGCCGTTGCGGTGCGCACGGGATCCCCGTCGCCGGCGAGGAACGCCGCGCGGTGCCGCGGGGGCAAGGTGAAGAACGCTTCGAACATCTCCGGCACCAGGCGCGGCGGAAGCGTCAGCATCGCGTCCAGCGCCCGCCGCCGCAGCAGGTGCGCACCGACCTGGCGCGGTGGCCACAGCATCGCCCAGGCGGCGCGGGCGGCCTGCTGCGGTCCGCTGCCCAGCCCGGCGCTGATGGCCGCCGCCAGCCACGGTGCGCGGCGCAGCGAGGTGGCCACGCTGAAGCCGCTCGCCGGGTGCACCATGCCGGCCGCGGCGCCGAACGGGACCACCCGCCCGGGTTTGGGCAGCGGGTCGTCGACCGGGAACCGCACGCGCTCCTCGGCGAGGCGCTGGTCGACGTCGACGCCCGCGGCCGCCAGTCGTCCGGCCAGCCGTCGGCGCAGCAGCGCCAGCGGCAGCGCGGGCCGGCGCGCCAGCGCGGTCTCCTCGACGAGCAGGCGCCCCGGCCCGGTGTGCACGGCGTAGCGGAAGGTGGGCCAGCCGCCGTCGCTGTCAGGTGGCGGACGCCAGTCCATGAACACGTCGGCGTCCTCGCCGTCCGGCAGCTGTTCGGCCGCGAGCACGACGCCCACGGCGCTTTGCTGCGCGGGAGTGCGCGGCGGTCGCCCGCCGCAGAGCACGCGGGCCGCGCCGGTCGCGTCCACGACCGCGGCCGCGGCCAGGCACCGCCCGTCGCGCAGGTGCACCGTCGACCCGGTCGGTCCGTGCTCGGCGCCGGCGACGCGGCCGGTGACCTCGGTGATGCCGGGGCGTTGCAGGTGCTCCCGCAGCACGGTGTTGTCGAGCACCACGTACGGGCCGTGCCAGGTGTGCCAGTCGGTGCCGTGCACGCGGACCCGGGGCATGGCCGCGGCGATGGCCGCTTCCGGCAGCGCGGGAGGCAGTTCCGCCTTCCAGGCCGCGTAGGTGTGCGGCCAGCCGCGCCGCGGGTTGGGGTCGACGAGCGCGACCTGAAGTCCGGTGTCGGCGCAAGCCGCGGCTACCGAACGGCCCGCGGGGCCGGCGCCTGCGACGAGGACATCCACCACGCTCCGCATCAGATCATGGCCTCTCCGGCACGGTGCGCAGCCCCTGGCCGGTGCGCGCCGGCGCTCCCGGTAGCGTGACACCATGCCGACACGTTCCGAACTCCGCGCTCGCCGCTTCGGGGGGAACGCGAGTGCGGCCTCGACCGAGGACCTGGCGGGCAGTCCGTTCCGCGCGGACCGGGACCGGGTGTCGACTTCGGCGTTCTTCGCCCGCCTCGGCGGTGTGACGCAGGTCGTCAGCCCCGGCGGCCCCGGTCTGCTGCTGCACAACCGCCTGACGCACAGCCTCAAGGTGGCGCAGGTGGCCCGCGCCGTGGGAGAGCGCCTGCTGGCGGAGCAGGAGATCGCGACCACGTTGGACCGGCTCGGCGGCTGCGACCTCGACGTGGTCGAGGCGGCCGCGCTCGGCCACGACCTGGGGCACCCGCCGTTCGGGCATCTCGGTGAGGTCGTGCTCGACCGGTTGGGTCGCCACCGGTTCGGGCTGGTGGACGGTTTCGAAGGCAACGCCCAGAGCTACCGCGTGGTCACGCGGATCGACGTGCACGGCACCGGCGGCAGCGGCCTGGACCTGACCGCGGCGGTGCGCGCGGCGCTGCTGAAGTACCCGTGGACGCGGGTGCCGCATCCCGAGGCGCCGGATCCGCGCGGGGTGGCCGGCCCGCCGCGCGGCGCCTCGGAACCGGCGGACGCCGCGGGAACGGGTTCGGTGAAGTTCTCCGGCTACCTCAGCGAACTCGCGGACCTGCGGCACGCGCGGGCTCCGTTCGACGAGCTGGAGCACTGGCAGCAGACCGTCGAAGCGTCCATCATGGACACCGCGGACGACATCGCCTACGCGATCCACGACCTCGAGGACTTCCACCGCGTGGGAGTGCTGCAGGGTGCGAACGTCGACAGCGAACTGACCCAGTGGTTGGGCGATTCCCTGATGTTCGCCGGCGTCGCCGACGCGGAGCTCGCGGAGAACGAGCAGCGGCCGGGCGCCTCCCTGGAGGCGCTGCGCCGCCGCATCCGCGACAAGGACGCGTGGATCGCCAGCGACGAGGCCTTCGTCAACGCGGTCAAACGCGTGCGGGACAAGCTGGTCCGCAGTCTGCTGTGGACACCGTTCGACCGCTCCCAGCAGGCTGAGCGGGCGGTCGCCGAGTTCTCCGGCGAGTGGACCCGCCGGCTGGTCGAAGGCGTCGAGGTCGAGGAGAAGCCCTCCACCCGCTCCGGGCACGTGCTGCTGGCACCCGAGCAGTGGCACGAGGTGCAGGTGCTGAAGTTCGTCCACCGCCGGTTCGTGCTGCAGCGCCCGGACCTCGCGCTGCACCAGCGCGGCCAGGACCGGCTGCTGAGCAAACTGGTCGAGGCGCTGGACAACTGGGTCATCGACCGCAGCGAGGTGGCCCGGCTGCCGCACCGGCTGCGCGACCTGTTCGACCTCGCCCGGCAGGAGACCACCGAACTGTGGGACGTGTACCAGCAGCTCAGCGACGAAGCTGCGCGAGCGGGGACGGCCGCCGAGCGCGCGGAGACCGTCGAGCGGATGGCCCGCGGCCGCGCGGTGCTCGACTTCGTCGCCTCGCTGACCGATGACCAGGCCGCCGCGCTGCTGGAGTCGTTGTCCGGGCGGACCACGCAACTCTGGAACGACGCCTTCGTGCTTTGAGCGGCCTTTCCGCAGTGACCGCCTCCACGCGTGAACGCGGTGAAGCGGCAGAGGAGGTCTCGTGGCGAGGGTGCGTGAGCTGGGCGGGGGCGGGCGGGCGGTCGAGGTCGAGCCCGAACGGGTCGCGCGCTGGTTCGACCGCTTCGCCGAGCGGCACGGCGGCGTCCAGCGCACCGAGCGCAGCGCCGAGCGGGTGACGGTGACCGCGGTCGACGGCTCCACCGCCGCGGTGGCCGTGCCGTTCGGCCCGCTGCCCGGCCCGCACGGCGCGGTGGCCGGGTTGGGCATCTCCGCGCTCGTGGAGCACCTGCGCCGCGACCGCCGGATCGGGCTGGTACTGGTGCGTCGCGGCGCGCACAGCATCGGCATCGCCGACGGCGGGCGCGTCGTGCGCTCCAGCACCGACCGCCACCGGGTGCAGGGCAGGACGAAAGCGGGCGGTTGGTCGCAGCAGCGCTACGCGCGCCGCCGCGCCGGGCAGGCCCGCGAAGCGCTGCGGGCGGCCACCGAGGCCGTGGCCAGCACGCTCGTGCCGGAGCTGCCGAGGCTCGACGGCGTGGTGCTCGGCGGTGACCGCGGCGCGCTGGACGAGCTGGCCGCCGATCGGCGCCTGGCCGACCTGTTCGCGCGGGCCGAGCCGCGCCTGCTCGACGTGGGCGAACCGCGCCGCGCGGTCCTCGACGAGGCGGCCCGGCGGGCGGTGGCGGTGGAGATCGAGGTGCACGAGGTGTGAGCACCGCGGTTTCCGCCCGGATCAACGGTGTGGCGCCTCGACGGGTACACTCGGTCCGTGGTCCGCAGGTCGAGAGCAGTGGTGAAGAGCCCCGCAGACGTGGGTTGACCGCTGTCCGCGCGGTTGCTCGCTTTCGCCGATCGTTCGTACTTGACCACGACTTTTCCCGGAGCTTTTGTTGATTTCTGCCAGCGGCCTGGAGCTGCGCGCGGGCTCGCGCATCCTGCTGTCCGACGCCACGTTGCGCGTGCAGCCCGGCGACCGGATCGGCTTGGTCGGCCGGAACGGCGCGGGCAAGACCACCACGCTGCGCGTCCTCGCCGGCGAGGAAGAGCCCTACGGCGGCACGCTGCAGCGCAGCGGCGAGATCGGCTACCTGCCGCAGGACCCGCGGGAAGGGGATCTGCGCGTCACCGCCAAGAACCGGGTGCTGTCGGCCCGCGGTCTGGACCAGCTGCTGCGGGAGATGGAGAAGGCGCAGTCGGCCATGGCCGAGCTCGCTGACGAACGGGAGCGGGACAAGGCCGTCGCGAAGTACGGCCGGCTGGAGGAGCGCTTCGCCGCGCGCGGCGGTTACGCCGCGGAAGCGGAAGCCGGCCGCATCTGCGGCAACCTCGGCTTGGAGCAGCGCGTCCTCGACCAGCCGCTGAGCACGCTCTCCGGTGGGCAGCGCCGTCGCGTCGAGCTGGCACGCATTCTCTTCGCCGCGGCCGAAGCCGGACCGGGCGGACGTTCGACCACGACCCTGCTGCTCGACGAGCCCACCAACCACCTCGACGCGGACTCGCTGAGCTGGCTGCGCGAGTTCCTCAAGGGCCACGAGGGCGGGCTGGTGGTCATCAGCCACGACGTGGAGCTGCTCGACGACGTCATCAACAAGGTTTGGTACCTCGACCCGATGCGCGGCGAGGCCGACGTCTACAACATGAACTGGCGGCGCTACCAGGAGGCGCGCGCCACCGACGAGCAGCGCCGCCGCCGCGAACGCGCGAACGCCGAGAAGAAGGCAGCGACGCTCAAGGCGCAGGCCGACAAGCTGGGGGCGAAGGCCACCAAGGCCGTCGCGGCCAAGAACATGGCGCGGCGCGCCGAGCAGATGCTGGAGGAGACCGAAGCCGAAGGCCCCGGCGAGAAGATCGCGAACATCCGGTTCCCCGAACCGGCCAAGTGCGGCAGCACACCGCTGCGCGCGTCGGGCCTGACGAAGTCCTTCGGTTCGTTGGAGATTTTCAGCGGCGTCGACCTGGCCGTGGACCGCGGTAGCCGGGTCGTCGTGCTCGGCCTCAACGGTGCGGGCAAGACCACGCTGCTGCGGCTGCTGGCGGGCAAGGAGCTCCCCGACTCCGGCCAGGTCGAATCCGGGTACGGGCTGCGCACCGGTTACTTCGCGCAGGAGCACGAAACGTTGGATCCGGACGCCTCGGTGTGGGACAACATCCGCACCGCCGCTCCGGACACCTCGGAGCAGGAGCTGCGCAACCTGCTCGGCGCGTTCCTGCTCCGCGGCGAGCAGCTGCAGCAGCCCGCCGGTTCGCTCTCCGGTGGTGAGAAGACCCGGTTGTCCCTGGCCGGCCTGGTTTCCAGCGCCGCGAACGTGCTGCTGCTCGACGAGCCGACCAACAACCTCGACCCGGCCAGCCGCGAGCAGGTGCTGGCTTCGCTGCGCGCGTACACGGGTGCGGTCGTGCTCGTCACCCACGATCCCGGCGCGGTCGAGGCGCTGCAGCCGGAACGCGTGATCCTGCTGCCGGACGGCAGCGAGGACCACTGGTCGGAGGAGTACCTCGACCTGGTCCAACTGCACTGATCCGCCTCCGCACCGCCGCGCGCGGTGCGGTGTTCCGGATGAGTGCCGGTGATCCCCTCGGTCGTGGTGAATGCCACTTTTTCGCGGGCGGATCATGCCGGAACTCGCCGAATGCGCGCCCTTGGACCGGCGTGTCAAGGATCTTGGCGTGTGATCGCGCAAAGATCACCCGTGTAGGTGGGCTTGTCGCTTGGGCGAGTGTGAAACGGGTCGTCACTTGAGTACGCACCGTTGCTGTGCCGCCGGATGGCCTAGTGCGTTCCGGTGATCGGAAGCCCCCGATTTCAACTATTGGCCGATCTTTTTTTCATGATCACCTGGCGTTCGCGCTTTTCCTGTTCGATCATTGCGCTGACAGGGGTCGCGAGGCCCGACCTGCTCGGAGGGAAGGCGGGGACACTGTGACTGAGCTGAAGAAAGGCGCGCGCATCACGGGAAGCGCACGCGACAAACTTGCCGCTGACCTGAGAAAGAAGTACGAGAAGGGAGCGAGCATCCGCGCCCTGGCCGAATCCACCGGACGGTCGTACGGGTTCGTGCACCGGGTGTTGACGGAATCCGGCGTGCAGCTTCGCGGCCGGGGCGGTGCGACGCGGTCCAAAAAGAAGTGAACGGCGGCCACGCCCGGTCGTTCTCGGGCGTGGCCGCTCAGTTCGTGCCCGGGCGTGCTGCGCACACGACCCGGCCACCCTGACGGAGGCGGCCGGTGCCGAAGACGGAAATGGACACCGAGCTGTTGGCGCGGGCCGGGGTTGACCTGGCCGTGCAGCAGCGGCACGCCACGGTCACCCTGAATCGGCCGGAAACGCGCAACGCGCAGACCCCGCTGACCTGGCGGGCGCTGCGGGAGGTCGGTGCGCATCTGGATCCGGCGATCCGCGTGGTGGTGGTGCGCGGCACCGGAGGCGTGTTCTCCGCAGGCCTCGACCAGCGGCTGCTCGACGAGGACGCGGTCGACGGCATGTCGGGGCTCGCGGACCTCGTGCGTCGCCCCACGGAACTGGCCGACGGGGAGATCGAAACGGCGCAGCAGGGTTTCACGTGGTTGCATGATCCCGAGCGGCTGACCATCGCCGCGATGGACGGCCCCGCCGTGGGAGCGGGGTTGCAACTGGCGTTGGCGTGCGACCTGCGCATCGTGTCGGAGCGGGCGCGGCTGCGGGTGGACGAAACGGAGCTGGGGCTCGTACCGGATCTCGGTGGGACCCGTCCGCTGGTGCAGACCGTGGGCTACGCGCGGGCCGTCGAGCTGTGCGTCACCGGACGGGAGGTGTCCGCACACGAGGCCGAGCGCATCGGCCTGGTGAACACCGTCGTGCCGATCGAGCAGTTCGACGGCGAAGTGGATCGGATGGTGAGCACGGCCTGCCGGCTTCCGGAAACGGCGCTGCGCGAGACGCTCGCGCTGCTGTCGCAGGACGCCGACGAGGCCGTCGACCCCGAGCAGCAGCTCGCGGCCGAACGCTCCGCCCAGCTGCGCTGCATCGGAGACCTGGCCGAACGGCACGGCTGGGAATGATCCCCAGCCGCGCCGCGGCGCCACCCGCGCCCGGGCGTCCTACGGTTGCTTCATCTGCGGTGCAACCACTCGTTCCGTCGCCGCCCGAGCAACGCGCGCCGCGGGTGCTTTCCCGTTTGCCCGGGGGAATGGCGGGTCAGAGTTCTGCGGGGTTCGCGGGCGGCAGCGCATCCGGCAGTTCCACCGGTGCGAGGCGTGCGAACTCGTCACCGGGACCGGGATTGGTGCCGTCCGTGCCGCCGCCGAAGTGGTGCAGCACGCCCCACACCGCGTTCAGCGCGGTGTGCACGGCGCCTTCGGCCCAGCCCGCCGTCCAGGACACGTCGTCGCCGGCGAGGAAGAATCCGCGGTGGTGCTCGGCGAGGTCGTCCTGCGCGAAGTGCGTGAACAGGCGCCGCTGATACCGGTAGTGCCCGGGCAGGTTCGCCTTGAACGCGCCCGTGAAGTAGGGCTCGTCCTCCCACGAGACGGTCACCGGATCGCCGATGATGTGCTCGCGGATGTCGACCTCCGGATAGATCTCCCCCAGGGAGCCGAGCATGATCGACATCCGCTCCGCCGCCGGCAGCGGCAGCCACTTCAACGAGTCGTCGCACCAGGTGTACGACAGGCACAGCGCAGCGGGCCGGTCCGCGCCGAAGTCCAGGGGATAGGTGCTGCGCGTCATGCGGTCGGTGAGCGTGGTGCTGAGCACGTCGCGTCCGGTGCGCGGATCCGCGTCCTTCCAGAAGGGACGGTCGACCGGGACGAACGTCTTCGACGACTCCATGTAGTGGGTCCGCTCGATCGCCGTCCACTGCTGCATGGGCAGCAGCGACTCGTCGCAGGCGATCTTGTTCAGCAGCATCCAGCTCTGCCCGGTGAACACGGCGGCGTCAAAGTGCGCCGTTTCCCCCGAGGTGTCGGTGACGGCGATGGGGCCGGCCCCCTGCCGGCGCAGTTCCGTGACCGCGGGGCGCGGAACTCCGCCGTGCAGCGAGCGCAGGCTCGTTCCGCGTTGCCAGTGCACCGGCTTGTCCGGCTCGTGCCGCCACAGCCGCTGCGGCAGCTGCTGGCACCCGCCGATGATGCTCAGGTGGTCCTCGTCCGCACCGGTGTAGACCACGCGCAGGATTTCCAGCATCGAGTTCGGGAAGTCGGTGTCCCAGCCGCCGGTGCCGAAACCGACCTGGCCGAAGATTTCGCGGTGCGTGAACGAGGCGAACTCCGGTGAGGTGCTGAGGAAGCCGTAGAAGGACTGGTCGTCCAGCTCGACCACGAGGCGGTTCCAGAGCTCCTTGATCCGCGCGGTGTCCCGTCTGCGGATCGCGTCCTGCACCTCGGCCAGCTGGGCGCGGTCGCGCAGGGTGCGCTCCCACGCGCGGGAGACCTCGGAGAACACCGCCGGCAGGTCCTCCAGGGTGCGGGCGTAGTGCGAGTGTCCTTTGAGGTCGATCACCGTGCTGCGGGCGCCGGGGCTCAACGGGTTCGGGAACGGTGCGGTTTCCAGGCCGACCTCGTCGATGTAGTGGAACAGCGCCGTGGCCGAGGCCGGAAAGCGCATCGCCCCCATTTCGGCGACCACGTCCTCCGGGCAGCCGGGCAGTGCAACGCTGCGCATGCGTCCGCCGATCTCGTCGGCTTCGTACACGACCGGTTGCAGCCCGGTTCTCATGAGTTCGTAGGCGGTGATGATGCCGGACAGGCCGCCGCCGATCACGGCGACCTCGGTGCCGTGGCGCTCGGCGGGCACGGATCCCAAACCCGCCGGGTGCGCCAGGTAGTCGTCGTAGGGGAAGGGGAAGTCGGGGCACAGCATCGTGATCGGTTCCTGCGCGCCGGGCGCAGCGGGACTGGAGTACACGCTCGCAATCTCCTGGTGTTGCGGGGTCACGGGCGGGGCGCCGGCGCCACACCCACGTAGTGGTGCGGCTGCCGGTCGGCGAGGTGCGTGTTGTTCGCGCGGGCTGCGGTCAGCGCGGCCGGGTCGACCTCGGCGGTGAGCAGCTGCGGTTCGGCGCCGGCGCGGACCACCTCGGCGCCTTCGGGCGAGACCAGCACGCTGCGCCCGCAGTAGGTGCTCGCGTTCTCCCCGCCGCACCGGTTCACGTAGGCGAGGTAGAGCTGGCTTTCGAAAGCGCGTGCGGGAACGACGGTTTCGGCGACGAACTCGTGTGGGCGGGCGAGGGCGGTGGGAACGACGAGCAGTTCGGTGCCGGCGAGCGCGTGGGCGCGCACCATCTCGGGGAACTCCACGTCGTAGCAGATCAGCAGTCCGATTCGGACTCCGCGCAGATCGGCCTGCACCAGCGCAGTGGTTCCCGGTGCGAACCAGGTGCGCTCGAACTGCCCGAAGAGGTGGGTCTTGCGGTAGTGGGCCACTTCGTGACCGCCTTCGTCGACGATCCGGACCGCGTTGTACACCTGCTCCCCGTCCCGCTCGGGATAGCCGTAGGCGATGGCGGTACCGCGTTCCGCCGCCACCAGCGCACCGAGCGCCAGCACCGCCGACCGCAGCGCTCCCGCACCCGTGGGGCTCGCCAGCACCTGGCTGAGCACCGCCTCGCCGCCGGCGAAGTCGGTCCACGGCACGGCACCGACCGCGGCGAGCCCGGCGAGGCAGTACAGCGCGGTGACGATCACCAGCGACAGGGTGATCGCGCGCGGGGCAGGTCGCGCTCGGCGTTGCGGGCTTCCTCGCCCGCCGTGGAGGCGGCGTCGAAACCGATGCAGGAGAAGAACAGCGTCGCCCCCGCCGCGCTCACCCCGGACAGGCCCAGTGGTGCGAAGGGCGCGTAGTTCTGCGCGCGCACCGCGAGGAAGGCCACGCCGCAGAACACCAGCAGCGTGGCCACTTTGACCACGACCATGACGGCGTTCACCCGTGCGCTCTCCCGCGCGCCGCCGAGCAGCAGGAACATGGCCAGCAGCACCACGGCCACGGCCGGGATGTTGAAGATCCCGCCTTCCCCCCGGGGGCTGGCTGAACGCGTCGGGGATGACGGTGCCGGTGGCGATGTGCAGCAGCGGCCCGCCCCGGTCGACGAGATCCCAGTGCGCCGAGCTGCGCGGCATCCGGGATATCCTCGCGCGGGGAGAAGTCGATCAGCTCCGGCCGGGGGTATCCATGTCGCACCGAGGCAACCGCAGAGCAGCGCTCGCCGAAGCCGCGATCGCGGTGCTCGCCCGCGACGGTGGCCGGGGACTGACCCACCGGGCGGTCGACCGTGAAGCGGGCTTTCCCGAAGGCACCGCCAAGAACTACTACGTCGCGCGCAGCGCGCTGCTGCGCGCCGTGGCGGAGCACGTCGCCGCCGAGCACGCGGCGGCGATGCGGCAGCTGCGGGAGACCGCGCCGGCCGGACTCGCGCCCGACGACATCACCGCCCTGTACGCCTCGATGCTGCGGCGCATGACCACCGGTGCGCGCAGCCGGTTCCTCGCGCTGTTCGAACTGCACCTCGAAGCCGTGCGCGACGCGGACGTCAGCGCCGCCCTCGGCGACATGGCCGAGGCCAACGCGGACACCGCGGTGGCCCTGCACGCCGAGGTGGACCAGCAGTTCAGCCGCCCAGCAGCGGCCCTGCTGGATGCGGGCATGCTGGGGGTGGCCCTGTCCGCGCTGAGCCTGCCGCGCAAGACGCTGCAGCGCAGCGGGCTCGACGATGCGGACCTGCTCGCTCGGGCGCTGCTGACCGCATCGCGCAACCTGCCGCCGAGCGCCACCTCGATCATGGGGCTGGTCGACGGACGAGCCAGTTGAGCGGTGGCGGTTCGGGGTGATCAGGCGACGCGCGGTAACCTGCGCCCGGCTGGTGTCGCGGACGCAGCCTCATTACCGCGTGTGGCCAGCGATACTCGGACGCGCTGGGGAAGGGCCGCCACCGACCGGGAGTGATTGCGGAGAACATGTCGAATCCGTCAGCAGACAACGAGTTCGCCAACGACAACCCCGCAGGCGGGTCGGACGCCCCGGCCGTGGTGTTCGCGCGGCTCGCCGACGTTCCGCTTGACGCGGTGGACAAGTTGATCGAGACGACGCAGGCCGTCTACGACGACCTGAACAAGGTCATGGGTCACCCGTACTGGGGTCATCTCGTCTTCCACCAGGGCGCAGCGCTGCGCGCGATGCACGAGGCGCGGGACTCGCTGCTCGGGCTGCGGGCCGAAGCCACCGGTGCCCGCAACACCGAACTGGACGTGACGGTCACGACCGCGGTCGTCGACGGCGGGCGGCACTACGCGCACACCTCGGCCGACAAGGCCTCCCTGGTCGACCAGGTGCTCAGCACTCCGGGACCGCGGGCGCGGCACCTGTACGTGTGGGACCGGCCGTACGAGGACGAGGACGGCCCGGCACCGGGCGTGCAGCTCCGCGTGGTCGTGGACACCGATGCGGAGGTCGGTGCGCTCAACTACACCGAGGAGCTCGAGGACGGCGAGCTGGCTTCCTGGCAGCCGCAGAACGCGCAACCCGTGGCCGAGGCGCCGCGGCTGCACTTCGACGCGGGCAGCGCGTTGCAGTTCCCCCGCGACGCGGTGCTGCCGTTGCGGCAGCTGCGCAGCGCCCTCGACGAGTTCGTCCGCACCGGGCAGCGGCCCGAGGCGCTCCCGTGGCAGACCGCACGGTGGGGCGATTTCTGAGGTTGCGGGGCGCCCCGGTGGTATCGGCCCGGTGGTTCAAAGCGCGTCGATGACGGCGGGGCGCTCGCTGCGGTCCACGCGCACCGCCACGTCGACGCAGCGTTCCGGCAGCACCTCGGCCCCGTAGCGGTGCAGTGCGGGCAGGGTCCACTGCTCGTCGTCCGGCACCCGCTTGGGCAAGGCCGCGTCCGGTACTCCCAGGTGCACCGCGAAGTCGAACGGCAGTCCGGCGCCGAGCAGCAGCGGCCCGTCCACCAGGACCACGCCGCGCGGCGGCAGCGGAACCCGCGCCATCCGGGGTGAGCGGTCGCGCTCGGCGTCCCACAGCGCCGGTAGCACCGTGCCGCGACCGCCCTCGGCTGCCGGATCGAGCACCTCCCGCTGCAGTCCGGCGAGGTCGAACCAGCCGCTGTAGTACGACTCCGGGTCCTGCTGCCCGAACTCCAGTCGCAGCGACGCGGAGCGCAGGTAGTCGCGCATCCGCACGCGCACGGTCTCCCGTCCGCGCGTGCGCAGCGGCGCGACCAGCTCATCGGCCAGTTCGCCGGTGCCGAGGCCGGAAGCACCGTCGACGGCCACCCGCAGCCGCGTGCCGCCCGCCGCGTCGATCCGGTCGGCCAGTTCGGTCAGCAGGTCCTGCCGGGCAAGCGAGCGCACGCGCATGCCCCGGTTCTACCGCGCGCGAGCTGCGGCACCGACCGCGGGCCGGTATCAGCGCAGCGCGGGCCCGGTCAGCCGCAACTGGTGCTGCTCGGCGTCGAGTTCGGTCACCGCCCCAGCGGTACCGTGAGCTGCCCGGCGCAGCGGCCGGATCCCGCTTCCCGCAGCACCGCGCGCACGTCCGGGGCGCACCAGGCCGCTGCAGGTCCGCGACCCGCCGGGCACCGGTCCCGGTCAAGTGCTCCAGCCGGGGGCACCGCGCGCACGTGTTCGCGTACGGCGAAACCACCTGCATCCTGCCATCGGCGCAGCGCACCGGCGGCGAGCGGCAACACGCCCGGGCACGGGCCCGCGCCCGCGGGCCGTGCAACCGGGCCCGGGCGCACACGCCGAGGCCGGCGTGGCTTAGTGTCGACGGTGCCATGGCTCGTGTCATCCACGTCTTCCGTCAACCCGACCGCTTCGTCTCCGGAACCGTCGGGGAACCTGGGGATCGCACCTTCTACCTCCAGGCGACCGAGAGTCTGCGCACCGTCAGCGTCCAGCTGGAGAAGCAGCAGGTCTCCGTGCTCGCGGAACGCATCAGCGCGTTGCTCGACGAGGTGCAGCGGCGGTTCGAACTCGAACTCCCCTCGGACACTCCCGAGGAAGTGCTCGACAGCGAACCGTTGGAGGTGCCGGTGGAGGAGGAGTTCCGCGTCGGCACGATGGGCCTGGGCTGGGACGCCGAGACGGAGGCCGTCGTCGTGGAGGTCCTCGCGATGACCGAGGAGGAGATCGACGAGTCCATCGTCCTCGACGACACCGAGGAAGGTCCCGACGCGCTGCGCGTGTTCCTCAGCCCGGTGTACGCCCGCGCGTTCGCCGAACGCGCCGAGCGGATCATCAACGCCGGACGCAAGCCCTGCCCGCTCTGCAACGAGCCGCTGGACGCGGAGGGACACATCTGCCCGCGGCAGAACGGTTACCGGCGCAGCGAAGAGGTGTGATCGGCGTGCTGCACACCGACGAGCACGCCCGCGAACTGCTCAGCCGGGGGCGGCTCGACGTGCGCGGCCGCCTCGTCGCCGCCTCCAACGCCACGATGCTGTGCGGCGTGGAATCCGGGGGTGCCCGCGCCGAGTGCGTCTACAAACCGGTGCGCGGGGAACGCCCCCTGTGGGACTTCCCGAACGGCACGCTGGCCGGTCGCGAAGTGGCAGCGGCGCTCGTCTCCGATGCGCTCGGGTGGCACCTGACCCCGCCCACGCTGCTGCGGGACGGCCCGTTCGGGCCCGGCATGGTGCAGCTGTGGATCGACGACCACGGCGATGCCGACCTCGTCGACGTGTTCCGCTCCGAGGAGGTCCCCGCGGGTTGGCGGGTGGTGCTGCACGCCGAGGACGAGGAGGGCGAACCCGTCGCTCTCGCCCACGCCGATGACGAACGCCTGCAGCGCATGGCCGTGTTCGACGCTGTCATCAACAACTCCGACCGCAAGGCCGGGCACGTCCTGCAGACCACTGAAGGTCGCGTGCTCGGCGTGGACCACGGCGTGAGCCTGCACACCGAGGACAAGCTCCGCACCGTCCTGTGGGGCTGGACCGGTGAACCCCTGCCGGCGTGGGCCGTCGAGCGGCTCCGCGAGCTGCGCGGCCTGCTCGACGGGTCGTTGGCCGCGCAGTTGGCCGAGCACATCGACGCCGCGGAGATCCGGGCGACGGCCGAACGCGTGGACCGGCTGCTGCAGACCGGCGCCTTCCCGGAACCGTCGGACTCCTGGCCCCCGATCCCCTGGCCGCCGTTCTGATCCGACCGGTGTTCTGGTTCAACAGCGTTCTGGGGCTGGTGCCCCGGGGGTGGCCCCGGCCGGGTACGCGCCGGTCCGTCTCCTCCGCGGAACCCCGGTGGCGTCCGCGGCTCCTCCGGTCGTAGGACCCGCAGGCCGCCGAGCTCGCCGCATCCGGCTGCAACGGGCAGGCTGCCGGTGTGCACTCCCAGCAGCGACGGTTCCCGCTACGGCCGCAGCGCGGTTCCTACGCGGATCGTCTCGCGGACGTGCCTCCCGGGTGGTTCGACGTGCTGCGGTTCGCCTGGACCGCGGACGAACGCGCCGGGCAGGAGCCCGCCGACGACATCCCCGTGCACCGCGGCGAACTCGCTCCCGTCGGCGAGGACGACATCGCCCTGACCTGGGTCGGCCACGCCACCTACCTCGTCCGGATGCAGGGCGCCGCCGTGCTCACCGACCCGGTGTGGTCGACGAAGATCCGCGGCGTGCCGCAACGGCTGACCCCGCCGGGTGTCGAGTTCGGCGACCTGCCGCCGATCGCTGCGGTGCTCATCTCGCACAACCACTACGACCACCTGGACGCGCCGACGCTGCAGCGGTTCCCGCGCAACACGCCGATGCTCGTGCCCGCCGGTCTCGCCCGGTGGTTCGAACGCCGCGGATTCACCTACGCCGTCGAACTGGACTGGTGGGAGTCCGTCCGCATCTCCGGTCTGCGGTTCACCTTCGTCCCCGCACGGCACTGGAGCCGCCGCATGCCGTGGGACACCGGCGACAGCCTCTGGGGCGGCTGGGTCATCACCGGCAGCCGCAGCCGCGTGCTGCACGCGGGCGACACCGGGTACGGACGGCACTTCGCCGAGATCGGTCGGTGGTACTCCGGCATCGACGCGGTCATGGTGCCCATCGGCGGTTACGAACCGCGGCGGGACCTGCGGGAGATGCACATGAGCCCGGAGGAGGCGGTGCACGCCGTGCGCGACCTCGGCGCGCGCTACGGGGCGAGCATGCACTGGGGCACGTTCCCGCTCAGCCGCGAGCCCGCGGTCGAACCGCTGCAGCGGTTCCGCGCCTACTGGTCGCGGCTCGGCCTCGACGAGCAGCGCAGGTGGGACCTGGCGGTGGGGGAGACGCGGGTGGTTCCGCGGCGGCGCAGGTGAAGTCCTCCCCGTTCGGGAGTCCGCCGCTTGCCTGGCGAACCGGTGCGGCCGAGCAAGCGGCCGCCAATCCGCACGTCCGCTTACTCGGGCCGTGCGCGCACGCGGGGTCGTGCGATGCGGGCACGTGGAGCTGCGCGGTGCGCACGCTGCGGGATTCGCCTGCGCACGCGGTCGATCTGGGGCAGCGTGCTCTCCGCCTGCTCGGGGAAAACCCGTGGGCGGGTGGGTGAAACTGGTGGGCGTGGTCGAACAACCCGCACGCGATCCGCATCCGCTGCGCGGCCGGACGGCCGTGGTCACCGGAGTGAGCCGGCGCGCCGGTATCGGCTTCGCCCTCGCCCGGCGGCTGGCCGCCTGCGGTGCCTCGCTGCTGCTGCAGCACCACCAGCCGCACGACGCCGAGCAGCCGTGGGGAGCCGACGACCTCGACTCCGTGCTCGGTGGCGTGCGCGAGTGCCTGTCCGGCGACGCCCGGCTGACGGCAGTGGCCGCGGACCTGGCCGAGCCGGACGCGCCGCGGCACGTGCTGGACGCGGCGGTGCGTGCGCACGGCCACGTCGACGTCCTCGTGTGCAACCACGCGCGCAGCGGCTCCGACGGCGCCCTGGGCGAGCTCGACGCGACCGTGCTCGACGGCCACTGGGCGGTGAACACCCGCTCGTCGATCCTGCTTGCCCAGGAGTTCGCCGCCCGCCACGACGGACGGGCCGGCGGGCGGGTGGTGCTGATGACCTCCGGCCAGCAGCAGGGACCGATGCCGGGCGAGGTGGCCTACGCCGCGTCGAAAGGTGCGCTGGCGGAGATCACGCTGACGCTGGCGGACCAGCTGGCCGAGGCCGGCATCACCCTCAACGCGGTCAATCCCGGCCCGGTCGACACCGGTTACCTCGACGCGGACACGTGGCAGCAGGTCGCGCCCATGTTCCCGTTCGGCCGTTTCGGCGAACCGGACGATCCGGCGCGGCTGATCGCGTGGCTGGTGACCGACGAGGCGCGCTGGATCACCGGCCAGGTGCTCAACACCGAAGGCGGCTTCGGCCGCTGGCGGCCCCGCGGCGACCGACCGCAGCCGGGGGCCGGTAACTCGGCCGAGCGCTGACCCGCGGAGGCACCTCAGTCCACCAGCGCCTGGCGGACGAGCTGGTGCAACTGCGAGCGCAGCGGGTGCGCACCGGAGGGCAGCAGCTGCGTGAGGAACACGACGGTGATCTCCTCGGCCGGGTCGACCCAGAAGGCCGTGCTCGCCGCCCCGCCCCAGGCGTACTCGCCGGCCGAGCAGGGCACCTTGCCCGCCACCGGGTCCTCGACCACCGAGAACCCCAGGCCGAACCCGGTGCCGGCGTTGCTCGCCTCGGAGAAGGACCCCATCGCCAGTGATTCGAGCGTGGCCCCGCCGGGCAGGTGGTTGCGCGTCATGTACCGCACCGTCCGGCTGCCGAGCAGCCGCACCCCGTCCAGCTCGCCGCCGCGCAGCAGCATCTGCGTGAACCGGTGGTAGTCGTGCGCCGAGGAGATCAGGCCTCCGCCGCCGGAGAGCATCTTGGGCTGCTCCAGCGACAGCTCGTGCGCGCGCTGCGCCCGCGGGTGCGGCTTCGCGCGCTTGGCCTCGTCGGCGACGTGGAGCGTGGCCAGGCGCTGCTCGTCGGCCGGGGCGGCGCTGAACCCGGTGTCGTGCATGCCCAGCGGTTCGAAGATCCGCTCCCGGAAGAACGCGTCCAGCGGCTGCCCGGAGGCGACCTCGACCAGCCGCCCCAGCACGTCCGTGGCCAGCGAGTAGTTCCACCCCGAGCCCGGGTCGAACAGCAGCGGCAGACCGCCCCACACGTCGCAGCACTCGGCCAGGTCCAGCCCCTTGGCCATCCGCTCGTCGAAGCCGGCCGCGCGGTACATCGCGTCCACCGGGTGGCGGTGGTGGAAACCGTAGGTCAGCCCGGCGGTGTGGGTGAGCAGGTGCCAGATGCGGATCGGTTCGGTGGCCGGCCGGGTCTGCGGCGCGTCGGGCGTGCCGCCGAGGTACACCCGCGGTTCGGCGAACGCGGGCAGGAACCGGCTGATCGGGTCGGTCAGTTCGAACACGCCCTGCTCGTGCAGCATCATCGCCGCCACCGAGGTGATCGGTTTGCTCATCGAGTAGATGCGGAACAGCGTGTCGGGACGCACCGGTGTGTCCGTGCCCAGGTCCTGCCATCCCCGGGTGGACAGGTGGGCGATCTTGCCGCGGCGCGTGACGAGCGCGAGCCAGCCGGGCAGCAGCCCGTCGTCGACGTAGCGGGCGAAGTGCTCGTCGAGCCGGCGCAGCCGCGCCGCGTCGAAACCGACCTCGCCGGGGGATACCTCGATGTCCATGCCGTCACCTCAGTCGCCGTTGCACTCGCTGCCGCCGGTAGGCAGCTCCCCGATCTTTCTACCGCCCGCCGGGTCCTTGCCGAAACCGCTGCAACCCTCGCGCAGCGGGGGGACCGCCGCCGCCAGGGAGGGACGTTTCTCGAGAAAAGTTCTCGACATTTCTCGAGAAATGTCCGCAACCGACGCCGTGCGGTCGGGCCGGTGCGGTCGGTGGGGCGGATGGCAGCGGCGCGTCCTGCGGCGCGGCGGCTAGGGTCGAAGGCATGCAACCCTGGTCGTCGGTTCCCGTGCCCCAGGTGCCGGGCACGCCTCGTCCGCTGCAGTTGTACGACACGTCCTCCGGAGCCGTGCACCGCACCGACCCCGGTCACGTGGCGCGGATGTACGTCTGCGGCATCACCCCCTATGACGCGACCCACCTCGGGCACGCCGCCACCTACCTGGCGTTCGACCTCGTGCACCGGATCTGGCTGGACAACGGCCACCGCGTGCACTACGTGCAGAACGTCACCGACATCGACGATCCGCTGCTGGAACGGGCCGCGCACGACAACGAGGACTGGGTCGTGCTCGGCATGCGCGAAACCGCCCTGTTCCGCGAGGACATGGCGGCGCTGCGCGTGCTGCCCCCGACCGACTTCATCGGCGCGGTGGAGGCCATGCAGGAGATCACCGAGGCGGTGGGCAAGCTGCTCGCCTCGGGCGCGGCCTACCGGGTGGACGATCCCGAGCACCCGGACATCTACTTCCGCCACCAGGCCACCGGCCGGTTCGGCTACGCCTCCGGCTACGACGAGCAGACCATGAACGAGTACTTCGCCGAACGCGGCGGAGACCCCGAACGCCCCGGCAAGGAGCACCCGCTGGACGCCCTGCTGTGGCGCGCCGAGCGCGAGGGCGAGCCCTCGTGGGACTCGGAACTCGGCCCCGGACGTCCCGGCTGGCACCTGGAGTGCTCGGTGATCGCGCTGAACCGGCTCGGCCTCGGCTTCGACGTGCAGGGCGGCGGATCGGACCTGATCTTCCCGCACCACGAGTTCAGCGCCGCGCACGCCGAGGCCATCTGCGGCGAGTTCCCGTTCGCCAAGCACTACGCGCACGCGGGGATGCTGGGACTCGACGGGTCGAAGATGTCGAAGTCGCAGGGCAACCTGGTCTTCGTGTCCCGGCTGCGCGGGGACCGGGTGGAGCCGATGGCGATCCGGATGAGCCTGCTCGACGGGCACTACCGCGCGGACCGGTCGTGGACGGCCGACGTGCTCACCACCGGAACCGCCCGGTTGGCGCGCTGGCGGCAGGCCGTGTCCGCCGCGAGCGGTCCGCCGGCCGAACCCGTGCTGGACCGGCTGCGCGAGCGCCTCTCGGACGATCTGGACACCCGGGGGGCCCTGGCCGTGGTCGACGAGTGGGCCGATCAGGCGCTGGCGGGGCGCGGCGAGGACTCCGAATCCCCTGCACTGCTGCGCACGGCCGTGGACGCGCTGCTGGGCGTGCGCCTTTGATCGGTGCCGGTGGTCGTAGGTGCACTGATCGTCCTCTCCGCGCCGCGGAGACGACGCGGGCGACACCGAACCACCGAGGTGCTGAGTGAACACGACGCGGCGGGCGAGTCCTGCGGCCCGGGAGGTGCTGCGCGCCCGGTACGTGCCCAGGCTGCTGTCGGCTTTCGCGCTGGTGGCGGGCACGACTACCGGAGGACGCGACCACCGGGGCGCACGCCTGGGTGATCACGTCGTTCGGCGTGGGCAACGCCGCGGGCTCGGCCTCGGCCGGCGTCGTGCTCGACTTCGCCGCGGCAGCGCCCGCGCTCGTCCTCGGCGTGCTGACGGCGGGCGGCCGCGCTCGTGATGCCCGCGCGGCTGCGAGCTCGCGCGGACCCGGCGCGTACTCCGGCGCAGCAGGAGGTCCTCGCCCGTCCCCGGGGCGCGGAGGAACGAGGCGGGGGAGAACGAGGCGGCAGACGCAACGGTGCCCGCGAGCCGACAGCTCGCGGGCACCGTTGCGCGTGGGGCCGCGCAAGACCCGGCCGGAGGCGTGCAACACCCGGCCGGGGGCGCTGTCGCCGGGGCCTCAGCCCGGCCCGGGGCCGGTGGGGCCCTTGCCGGGACCGCCGGGGCCGCGGCGGCGCAGGTAGCGCTCGAACTCGGCGGCGATCGCGTCGCCGCTGGTCTCGGTGAGCTTCACCTCGGCGTCACCGCGTTCCTCCAGGGCGCGGACGTAGTTGCGCACGTCCTCGTCCTCCTCGGCCATCTCGCTGACCGTCTGCTCCCACTCGTCGGCCTGGTCGGGGAGGTTGCCGAGCGGGACCTCCACGTCCAGCGCCTCTTCGACGCGGTGCAGCAGCGCCAGCGTGGCCTTCGGCGAGGGCGGCTGCGAGACGTAGTGCGGTACGGCCGCCCAGAAGGAGACGGCGGGGATGCCGACCTGCACGCACGCGTCTTGGAAGATGCCGAGGATGCCCGTGGGGCCTTCGTAGCGCGAGCGCTCCAGGTCGAAGCGGCTGGCGGATTCGGCGTCGTAGGCCGCGCCGGTCACCGGCACCGGGCGGGTGTGCGGTGCGTCGGCCAGCAGCGCGCCGAGGGTGACCACGGTGCGAGCGCCCACTCGCTCCATGAGGTCCACGAGCTCCGCGCAGAAGGCGCGCCAGCGCATGTTCGGTTCGATCCCGTGCACCAGCACCACGTCGCGCTCGCTGCTCGGCGGGCGGCACACGGTCAACCGCGTCGTGGGCCAGGTGACCTCCCTGGTGATGCCGTCGACGAGCTTCACCGTGGGACGGCTGACCTGGAAGTCGTAGTAGGGGTCCGGGTCGATCTCGCTCAGCGATGTCGCGTCCCAGATGAGCTGAAGGTGCTCGATCGCGGAGCTGGCCGCGTCGCCCGCGTCGTTCCAGCCCTCGAAGGCGCAGACGACGATGGGATCGGTGAGCTCGGAGAGCTCGGCGCGCTGTTGGTCCGTGGAGGATAGGTCGCGATCGGTCACGGCGCCAGCCTACGACGTCACCCCCGGGGGATGCCTAATTCCTCGGGTTGGGCGCTGTGCACAGCGCAGTCGCTGCCGGGGTGCGGCGTGTGCGCTGCGTCGTTCCGACGTGCCACCGCCCGGTGCGGGGGTGCGGCGGCGTGTTGCTGCCCCCGGCGGGCGGCGGGGCCGGAGGGTGTCCGCTCTGGGCGAACGGTGGCGTGCGCGCACGTGCGCAATCCTGTGGATGGCTGGTGCGTTCGGCGGCCTCGCGGGTCGGCGTGCGCAGGCGTGCGCGGCCCGTGCGTGCGGCGGTGCCTGCGGGGGCGCTCGCGGCCGCGGTTACGGCGAGGGGTATCCCGGCGCCGGTGGGTGCGTTCCGCGAGCGGACAAATACGCATCGCGCCGATCAGCGGGAAAGCGGTGCAACGGACGCGTCGGTGCGTTTCCGGTCGGAAAATTCTCGGGGAGCACTCGCGCATCCCGCAATGAGGTGCGTCTGCTTTGCCTGGTTGATCTCCGTTTTCTCCTGATGGTGCGCAATGCGCCAATTCTGCTGGCATCCACCCGTTGGGAATGCGCGGCGGGGCCTGGTAGGTTTCATATCGTGCAATCACGGATCGGCAAACACCTTCGCGTGCGCCCGCAATTGTCCGCTTTCCGGGAGGCCGCGCTCCAGTGCACCTAGGAGGCCATGTTGCAAGCTGTTTCTGCGCCGCACCAACATTCCATCCCGTTGCCGGCGCGGGACACCAAGCCGCGTGCCCGCGGCTTGACGATGGTCATCGACAGCGGGTTGGCAACGAGCCACTTCCGTGACATCATGGCCAGCTTCGGCGAATTGATCGATCTCGTCAAATTCGGCTGGGGGACGTGCCTGGCCACCCCGGGCATCGAGGAGAAAGTCGCGGCCGCGGCGGACAACGGGGTTGATTTCTTCTTCGGCGGTACGCTGTTCGAGAAGTTCCTGCAGCGGGACCGCGTCGATGAATGGTACAAACTGTGCTTTGACAGCGGTGCGGGCACGGTGGAGATCTCGAACGGGAGCGTGGAACTCACCAACGCGGAGAAAGCCCGGTACGTCAGGCGCTTCTCCGAGGAATTCCGCGTTCTTTCCGAGGTCGGTTTCAAGGACCCGGCCCGCTCGCAGCAGCTGTCGGCGCAGGAGTGGGTCGACAGCATCCGCCGCGACCTGGACGCCGGGGCCAGCCGCGTCATCACCGAGGCGCGGGAGAGCGGTTTGAGCGGCATCTGCAGCGCCGGGGGTGACCTCCGGCACGAGCTGATCGACGAGATCGCCGAAGCGGACATCGAGCTGAACAGCCTCGTCTTCGAGGCGCCCACCAAGCAGTTGCAGACGTATTTCCTGGGGCAGCTGGGGCCGCAGACGAACCTCGGCAACATCCGTCCGGACGACGTGGTCGGTGTGGAGACCTTGCGCCTGGGGCTGCGCGCCGACACGTTCAACGATTTCTGAGGAGCCCGCACACCATGCGCGACATGCACGACGCGTTCCACCTCGCGATCCCGACGCACGATCTGGACGCGGCGCAGGAGTTCTACGTGACCGGGCTGGGCTGCAAGCTCGCCCGCCGCTACGACGACCGGATCACGCTGGACTTCTTCGGTGACCAGGTCGTGTGCCACCTCTCGGACAACATCGGCACCGATCCGCCGCAGCTGTACCCGCGGCACTTCGGCGTCACCTTCCGCAACCGCGAGGACTTCGACCGGCTGGTGAACCTGGCGCAGACGCGCGGGCTGGAGTTCTTCGTGAAGCCGAGCAGCCGCTTCGAGGGGTCCGTGGAGGAGCACCTGACCGTGGTGCTCAAGGACCCGTCCAACAACCTGCTCGAGTTCAAGCACTACTACGACCCGCGGATGATGTACTGACGGCGGGGCGGGCGCGTCGCCGGACCGGCGGCGCGCCCCGCGAGCAGCCCGCCGCCGTCACGTTCCGCCCGCGAGCAGCCCGGGAAGCTCGTCGAGCCCGTCGATCACGGCCAGGCACTGCGCCGCGGACGCGTCATCGGCGTGCAGGGCGCCCCACGGACCCCGGCGCAGCCGCACGGCTGCCATGCCGGCGTCCGCGGCGGGGCGCACGTCGTTGTCCCACTGGTCGCCGACGTAGGCGATCCGCTCGGACGGCAGGTCGCACTCCTGCGCGATCCGCGCGAAGAACTCGGGGGCGGGTTTGGCCGTCGCCCACTCCGCCGAGGTGGCCACGAGATCGGCGGGCAGGCCCAGCGCCCGGAGGTTCTCGGCCAATCCCGGGTCCTGGTTGCCGCACACACCGACGAAGATCCCCGATTCGCGCAGCTTGCCGAGAGCCGGTCGCACGTCGGAGTACAGGTCGTCCTCGATGACGTCGGTGCGCCCCGCTCCCGCCGCGCGCGCCGCGGACCAGCTCAGGTCCGGGCGCAGCAGCGGCACCACTTCGCGGAAGTCGGCTCCGCGCGCCAGCAATCCGCCGAACACGGCCGAGAACGTGTGCGGTGCAACACCGAGGAATGCCGCCATCGCCGCGTAGTCACGCGATTTGTCCACAATGGTTTCACCGATGTCGAAGAACACCGCGTCGAATCGAGGCATGCGCCGCAGCCTAGCGCCGGGCCTGCCCGGGGCAGGTGCCGGTGGTGTCGCCGGCGGTCCTCGATCTCTCCCGGTGGCGACCTGAGCGGCGACTTGAGCGGTGACCTGAGCGGTGACCTGGGCAGCGGCGCCGGTGCGATGCCGAGAAGTGCCGCGTGATCGGCCGGAGCCGGGGCTCGCCCTCCGCGGGCGCCCACGTGCGCGCCACCGCGAGCCGCGGGAGCAGCTGCGAGCCGCGGGCGCAGCCGAGGACCGTCCTTCGGCGCCGAGCGCGCGGAACCCGGCACCTGACACGTGCCCGGTGCCGGACAGGTGCCTGCCTCGACCACGTGACCCGTGCTCGCGCTGGTCGGTGCGCAGCTGCGACCGCCCCTGCCGGACGCGCGGGAGCCCGTGCTGGCAGCGGCCGCGGCGTCTTGCAGAGGCGGTGGGTGTGGCCGATACTCATCCCAGGAACAACGCCATATGTTCCCGGTGTCGGATTTTCACCCCGGCGGGGCGGCCAGCCGCGCCGAGAAGTGGCAGTTTCCGCGAACCGCACGAACATCTCGCCGAGGAGGGGCACACCGGCGGACCCGCGTCCGCGACGCATCGGCACAGCACCGAGTTCCGGCCGGCGTGGGCCGGCCATCCGTGACGGGCGGAAGGTGACCACTGTGTACAGCTACATCCGATCGCACACGAATCCTCCGGTGTTCCTCATCTCGGGGGTCGTCGCGGTGGCGTTCGTCCTGTGGGGAGTGCTCGCCCCCGGATCGCTGTCCGACGTCGCCACGGCGGTGAACACGTTCATCACGTCGACCTTCGGCTGGCTCTACATCATCGCCGCGAGCCTGTTCGTCGTCTTCGTGGTGATCCTGCTGTTCACCCGCTGGGGGACGATCCGCATCGGACCCTCGGACTCCAAACCGGAGTACAGCAGCCAGGCGTGGTTCGCCATGCTGTTCACCGCCGGCATGGGCATCGGCCTGGTGTACTTCGCCGTCAGCGAGCCGATCTCGCACTTCACCAGCCCGCCCACGGGAGCCGGCGGTACCGACGCGGCCGCCAGTGGCGCGATGCAGTACACCTTCTACCACTGGGGGCTGCACCCGTGGGCGATCTACATCATCCTCGGGCTCTCGCTGGGCTACTTCGCCTTCCGTCGCGGCATGCCGCTGCGGCCGGCCTCGGCGTTCTACCCGCTCATCGGTGAGCGGATCTACGGCTGGACCGGGCACATCATCGACATCCTGGCAGTGTTCGGCACCCTGTTCGGGCTGGCCACCTCGCTGGGGCTCGGCGGCCAGCAGGTCGGCGCCGGCTTCAACACGCTGTTCGGCGTGGACAACACCCCCACGCTGCAGGTCATCATCGTGCTGGCGATCACCGCGATCGCGGTCGTGTCGGTGATGCTCGGCATCGACAAGGGCATCCGCAACCTGTCGCTGATCAACCTGTGGCTGGCGTTCGCGCTGATGGTGTTCGTCTTCGCCGTCGGTCCCTCGTTGAACCTGCTGAACTCGGTCGCGGCGAACATCGGGACGTACCTGCAGAACCTGCCGGGAATGAGCTTCCAGACCTTCCCCAACGACCCGGCGGGCCAGTCCTGGCAGGGGGAGTGGACGTTGTTCTACTGGGGGTGGTGGATCTCCTGGTCGCCGTTCGTCGGCATGTTCATCGCCCGCATCTCCTACGGGCGCACGATCCGCCAGTTCATCCTCGGCGCGATGCTGGCCCCGGTCGGTGCCTCGTTCGTGTGGCTGACGGTCTTCGGCGAGTCGGCGCTGCGGCTGCTGCTGATGAACCCCGCCAACCCGCTGGCCGAGGCGAGTTCGGAAACGGCCATGTTCGTGCTGTTCAACCAGCTGCCCATCGGCGCGATACTGCACACGGTGGCCTCGGTCGTGGCGATCATCGTCGTGGTGCTGTTCTTCGCCACCTCCTCGGACTCCGGCTCGCTCGTGGTCGACATCCTCACCAACGGCGGCGATCCCAACCCGAGGTGGCAGCAACGCCTGTTCTGGGCGGTCCTGGAGGGGGTCATCGCCGTGGCGCTGCTGCTGGCCGGCGCGGCCAGCGGGGAGGACGCGCTCACCGCGCTGCAGACCGCCTCGCTGGCGGCCGGGCTGCCGTTCTGCATCGTGCTGCTGGCGATGTGCTTCGGTTTGGTCAAGGGGCTGTCCGAGGAGCGGATGAGCGTGGTGCAGGCCGAGCCGCCTCCCGGAGCGGGTCTGCGGGTCAGCGCCGACATCGGCCGGCGCCGCCAGCTCGAACAGGAGCGCGCGGAGACCGAGACCACCGAGTCGCCGCCCGAGCAGGAGAGGTAGCCGGGTACGGCGCAGCGCGGCCGCGGGCACGTGCACGCCCGCGGCCGCGAGTGCTTGGCCACGTTCGCGGGTGCCGGCGCCGGTGTCGATGCTCTACTGGGGCGGACGAGGTTCCGCCCGAGAGGAGTGCACCGCGCGATGACGACCGCACCCGCTGCCACGGGGATCGCCGCCGTCCTGTTCGACATGGACGGCACGCTGGTCGACTCGGAGAAGTTGTGGGGCGTGGCGCTCGAGGACTACGCCGCCCACCGCGGCGGCGCGCTCAGCGAGGAAGTCCGGGAGACCATGGTCGGCTCGAACATGCCGCGCAGCATGCGGCTGATGCTCGAGGACCTGCACCTGCCCGCGGCCGAGGAGGACATCGCCGCCGCGGGCGAGTGGGTCGCGGGCCGGATGCGCGAGCTGTTCGCCGCGGGGCTGCCCTGGCGACCGGGAGCGCAGCAGGCGCTGCGCGCCGTGCGGGCGCAGGGGCTGCGCACCGCCCTGGTGACCTCGACGATCCGCTCGCTGACCGAGCAGGCGCTGCAGACGGTGGGGCGCGAGCACTTCGACGCGACGGTGTGCGGTGACGAGGTCGGCGGCCGCAACAAACCCGAGCCCGAACCCTACCGGCGGGCTTGCGAACTGCTCGGCCTCGAACCCGAGCGGTGCCTCGCGGTGGAGGACTCGCCGACCGGGGTCGCCGCGGCCGAGGCCGCCGGCTGCCTCGTGCTCGTCGTGCCGTGCGAGGTGCCCGTGCCGGCGGGGCCGCGGCGGGTGCTGCGGGAGTCCCTGGAAGGGATCGATTTCGGTGCGCTCGACGTGCTCGCACGCGAGGCGGCGTGACTCCGCCCGCCCGCGCAGTGGTTCCGCGGGCACGCGGTACGAGGCCGCGGGCACGCGGCAAGACCGCGAGGCGCGGGGAGTCCGGGGCGAGCCCGCGTGATCCCGGCGGCCTCGGCGATGAGCAGCACGATTTCGGCGAGCCCGCGGGCGCGCCCGCGTGATCGGGCCCGCACGCGGGCGGGTCCGCTGTCACGCCCGCGGACGCGGGATGCAAGGATTCGGGTGTGAAGACCTTCGACGACCTGTTCAGCGAGCTGCGCGACCGCGCCCGCACCCGTCCGGAGGGTTCGTCGACGGTCGCCGCGCTCGACGCCGGGGTGCACGCCCAGGGCAAGAAGGTGTTGGAGGAGGCCGGCGAGGTGTGGCTGGCCGCCGAGCACGAGTCCGACGGCGAGCTGGCCGAGGAGATCTCGCAGCTGCTGTACAGGGTGCAGGTCATCATGGTGCAGCGCGGCCTCTGCCCGCAGGACGTCTACCGGTACCTGTGACCGAGCGCCCGACCCGTTCCGACCAGACGAGGAGTTCGTAGTCCCATGCTGCGTGTGGCGGTGCCCAACAAGGGCACGCTGGCCGGTCCCGCCTCCGACATGCTCGCGGAAGCCGGCTACCGGCAGCGCCACGAGCAGCGGGACCTGACCGTGCTGGACGCGGTCAACAACGTCGAGTTCTTCTTCCTGCGACCCAAGGACATCGCGGTCTACGTGGGAAGCGGCCGGCTGGATCTGGGCATCACCGGCCGCGACCTGGCGCTCGACTCCGGTGCCGAGGTGAACGAGCGCCTGTCGCTGGGCTTCGGCGGGTCGACGTTCCGCTACGCCGCGCCCACCAGCCCGCGCGAGTGGACCGCGGCCGATCTCGAGGGCAAGCGCGTGGCCACGTCCTACCCGAAGCTGGTCGGCGACGACCTGCGGCGGCAGGGCATCGACGCCCACGTCATCCGGCTCGACGGGGCGGTGGAGATCTCCATCCAGCTCGGCGTCGCCGATGCGATCGCCGATGTCGTCGGCTCGGGCCGCACGCTGCGCCAGCACGGGCTGGCCTCCTTCGGCGACGACATCTGCGTGTCCGAGGCCGTGGTGCTCGAAAGCGGCTCCGGGCGCGTGGCGGCCGAGGACGAGGACTCCGAGAGCGATGATCGCGCCAAGGAGCAGCTGATCGCGCGGCTGCAGGGCGTGGTGTACGCCCAGCAGTACGTCATGCTCGACTACAACTGCCCGCGGGAGCTGCTGCCCGAGGCGACGCGGACCACCCCGGGGCTGGGCTCGCCCACGATGTCGCCGCTGGCCGACGACAACTGGGTGGCGGTCCGCGCCATGGTTTCGCGCAAGCAGGCCCCGGCGATCATGGACCGGCTCGCTGCGCTGGGCGCGAAGGCCATCCTGTCCTCGGACATCCGCGCCTGCCGCCTGTGATCCGGCGAAGGTGATTTTCCGGGGTGTTCCGGTCGATTGATCTTCCCCCGTCCCGTTCCGTCGGATCTGTGCGCATAATGAGGCGCACGGCGTCGATCACGGGCGTGTTCGACCGGGGCAACCCGCCCGGGTGGCGCCGTCGTGGAAGACGTTCAGGCCGGCCGGCTCGCCGAGGGGCCGGGCGTTCGGTGGGGGTGTGGTCATGACGGTGATCGTTCCCGGGGAAACTCCGCCGCGGTGGGAACTGTACGCAGGCATGCCCTGCTGGATCGAACTCGCCACCGCTGATGTCGACAGCGTCGCCGAGTTCTACGGGGAGCTGTTCGACTGGACGTTCGCCCGCCCCGAGGCTCCGGAAGCGGGAGTGCACGTCATCGCGCACCGGGAGGGCTACCCGGTGGCGAGCCTGCGCGAGTCCGCCGACGGGGAGTCCGCGTGGCGGCTGTACCTGGCCACCCGGGACCTGGACGGCAGCGCGGAACGCGCCGAGGAGCTCGGGGCGCAATTGCTCGTGCCGCGCGGGCACCTGCCCGGGGTCGGTCATCAGGCCGTGCTCAACGGCCCCGCGGAAGGCGAGGTCGGGCTGCTCGAGCCGGAGGAGTCGTGGCAGTTCGACGTGGGGCTGCCGGGCACGCTGATGTGGGCGGAACTGGTCACGATCAAGGCGCAGACGGCGGACCACTTCTACCAGGAACTGTTCGGCTACGACGCCGAGCAGTTCGGTACGGAGAACCGCTCCGACTACTCGGTGTGGTACCTCGGCGGGGAGTCCGTGCTCGCCCGGGTGAGCATGATCCGCGAGCACATCACCCCGGCGACGGCGCCGCACTGGCTGCTGTACCTCGGCGCCGATCCGGAGGTCGGGGTGGACGATCTCGTCCGCAGAGCCATTGGTTCGGGTGCTCGGGTGCGCGTCGACCCCTACGACTCGAGCATCGGGCGCGCGGCGGTCCTGCGCGATCCCGCCGGCGCCCGGTTCGCCGTCGTCGACCCCACGCAGGCCGGGGAGTTCGGCAGCGCGGCCAACTTCGACCCCTACGACGACTGAGGTCCGGCTCAGCGGTTCCGCCGCTCAGCTTCGCTGACGAACCGGTGCGGCCGAGCGAACGACCGCCGATCAGCGCATCCGCCTGGTGCTGAACCGCCGGGCCGGACGCCCGGCGGTTGTCGGCTCCTCCGGGCAGCACCGGTACTGCGGTGCGGCGCCGGTTGCTCGGTGCCGGGCCGGCCGTCCGGCGCCGGGCCGGTCGCTCGGTGCCGAGCTGAGCACCGAGCGCCGGGCCGGTCGTCCGGTGTGGCGCCGGTTGCTCGGCGTGGGCCCGTTGCTTGGCGCGGCCCGTTACTCGGCGTCGGAGCGGGTGCCGTCCGCGGAACCTCCCGGCCAGCCCGGGTAGGGCGGGGGCGTGCCGCCGAAGGCTGGGCACACGGCCTGGTGATCGCAGAAGTTGCACAACTTGCTCGGATTCGGGCGGAAGTCCCCGGTACTGCCGGCGCGCTGGATCGCCTGCCACATGGCTTCCAAGGTGCGCTCGAACCGCCGCAGCTCGGCCTCGTCGGGCGTGTAGGTCAACGCCTGCTTGTTCGCCAGGTACAGCAACAGCAGCTGGCGCGGGACCACGCCGCGCTTGCGCCAGAGCACCAGCGCGTAGAACTTCATCTGGAACATCGCCCGGGCCTCGCCGACCTCCGGCGGGGCGGAGCCGGTCTTGTAGTCCACCAGGCGCACCTCGCCGGTGGGAGCGACGTCGACGCGGTCGATGAACCCGCGCAGCAGCAGGCCCGAGTCCAGCTCGGTCTCCACCCGCATCTCGCAGGCCTCCGGGTCGAGGCGGCGCGGGTCCTCCAGCTCGAAGTAGGCGTCGACGAGCTTCTCCACCGAATCCAGCCACGGCTCCAGCTCGGGATCGTCCGGCCCGGTGAACAGCTCGGCCAGTTCCGGCTGCTCCTGCTGCAGCCGCTCCCAGGAAGGCCGCACGAACTCGCGTGCCCGGCCCGACCGCCGATCGGCGCGGGAGAGCTCGAACAGCTGCTCCAGCACCGAGTGCACCACGGTGCCCCGCGCCTGCGCCCGGGTCGGCGTTTCCGGCAACCGGTCGATCGCGCGGAAGCGGTACAGCAGCGGGCACTGCTTGAAGTCGCTCGCGCGGGACGGCGACAGCGCCGGGCGGCGGTGCGACCGGGCGGCGGTGGCAGTGCTCACGTCCGCGCTCGCGGACTCCGCCTGCTCCGGAGCGGGCGGGGCCGTCGACGCGGTGGCGCTCGGCTCGGCGGATGGTTCGGTCATGCCCCGAAACCCTAGTCGAGTGCCAGGACAGCTTGGAGGGCGATGTCGACGGCGTGCATTCCGGCGCCGTCGAGCCGGCCGGCGAACTCGCCGAGGCGCGTCTGCGGGTCGACCACGGTGAGCCGTTCGACCATCACGCGCGTCCGGGTGCCGTTGGTCTCGATCTCCGGTCGGAACGATGCTGCGCGCCGTCCGATCGAACCGCCTCCGAACGTGACTGCCCCTCGCTCGTCAACGACTCCAGGGCCCGCTCCACCTCTGGATCAGTGCGCATCGTAAGCGTGCTCGTGCAACGAATCGTAGTACGCGCTGTCTTGCGTGGGACAGCTGTCCGGAGCTGTCAGCGGCTCGTCCGCGGCACGGCGGATACCCTGCGACCATGGCCACCACGTCGCACAGCGAGTCGCCGCGGTCGGCAGGTTCCGGCGGTTTGCTCCTCGCCCGCGTCGCGGGCGTGCCGGTGCAGCTGTCCGGGTCGTGGTGGATCGGAGCGGCGGTGATCGTGCTGCTGTACGCACCGCTGGTGGGACGCATCCTGCCGCACGCCGGGATGTGGGAGAGCGCGCTGATCGCGGCCGCGTTCACCGTGCTGCTCGGCGTGTCCGTGCTGCTGCACGAGCTGGGGCACTGCGTGGTCGCGCTGCGACTCGGCCTGCCGGTGCGACGGGTGCGGCTGTTCCTGCTCGGCGGGCTCACGGAGATGAACCGCAACGCGCCCCGCGCGGGGCAGGAGGCCGTCGTCGCCGTGGCCGGCCCCCTCGTGTCGCTCGCGCTGGGCGTGCTGGCAGGAGCGGGCTGGTTCGCGCTCGCACCCGACGGAGCGCTGTGGTTGCTCGTGGCGCAGACCTGCGTGGCGAATCTCGCCGTCGGCGTGTTCAACCTGCTGCCCGGGTTGCCGCTGGACGGCGGGCGGTTGGTGCGCGCGGCCACCTGGTCGCTGACCGGCAACCGCGGGCGCGGGACCACCGCCGGTGTCGTCGGCGCGGGGATCGTGGCCGCGGGCCTGCTCGTCTGGGCGATGGCGGGACTGGTCACCGGTGCGCAGGACCAGTGGCTGCGGCTCGGGGTGGCGGTGCTCATGGCGTGGTTCGTCGTGGCGGGCGCGAGTTCCGAGCGCGCGGCCGAGCAGGAACGGCACTGGTCGGGTGAGCTGCCGATCCGGCGGCTGGTGCGTCCGGTGTTGCAGCTGCCCGCCGAGTGCCCGGTGGGCGACGCGCTCGCCGCGGCCGCCGGACGCGGCGTCGTGCTGGTGCGCGCCGACGGGATCGCGGTCGGCCTGCTCGACGAGAAGGCGGCCGAGCAGGTGGTTGCCGCCAATCCGGCGGAACCGGCCGAGCGGGCCGCCGAACCCGTCCTGCCCGAGACGGTGCTGCTCGCGGACGACAGCTCCGATGACGTGCTGGAGCGTCTGCGCAGCGTGGATGCCTGGCAGTTCCTCGTGGTCGACGCGGACGGGCGCCCGAGCGGGGTGCTGCGACGCGTCGACGTGCGCAGCGCACTGCGCGGGCAGCGGCCCGCAGGACTGTGAGCCGCGCGCTGAGTGCCGGCGAGTTCCCGGGGAGACCGGACCGGCCGGATCTGGACGCAGCGGGCGCGGCCCCCTCTGCGACGATGGTGCGTCGCGTCGAGGCCGATGCAGTCGGGCAGGGAGGATAGGAACAAGGTGACCAACCCCGTCAGCGGTGCGTTCGAACCGGGCGACCGGGTGCAGTTGACCGACCCCAAGGGACGGCGTTACACGATCGTGTTGCGTACCGGCGGGGAGTACCACACGCACCGCGGCGTGCTCGCCCACGACAAGATCATCGGGCAACCGGAGGGCTCGGTGATCGCCTCCAACGGGGGGATGTCGTTCCTCGCGCTGCGGCCGCTGCTGACCGACTACGTGCTGTCCATGCCGCGCGGGGCGCAGGTGATCTACCCGAAGGACACGGCGCAGATCATCACCTGGGGCGACATCCGGCCGGGGGCGCGCGTGCTCGAAGCCGGAGCCGGATCGGGGGCGCTCACGCTGGCGCTGCTGCGCGCGGTCGGTGAACACGGCCAGGTGATCTCCTACGAGTCGCGCGAGGACCACGCCGAGCACGCTGTCCGCAATGTGGAACGGTTCCTCGGTGAGCGGCCGGACAACTGGTCGTTGCACGTCGAGGACCTCGCCGCCTACGACGGCGGGCAGGTGGACCGGATCGTGCTGGACATGCTCTCCCCGTGGGAGGTGCTCGACACGGCGCACGAGAAGCTCGTTCCCGGCGGGGTGCTCGTGGTCTACGTGGCCACCACGACCCAGCTCTCACGCATCACCGAGGCGATCCGCGAGCAGCAGAACTGGACCGAACCGCAGGCGTGGGAGACGCTGCTGCGTCCCTGGCACGCGGTCGGCATGGCGGTGCGGCCCGAGCACCGCATGATCGCGCACACCGCGTTCCTGCTCATCACGCGGCGACTGGCGGACGGGGTGACGCCGCCGCGCCCGCAGCGGCGTCCCAGCAAGGGTTGAGGCGGCCGGCGCCGACGTCGTTCAGTTCGCTTCGCAGACCTTCCAGCCGTCGTCCTCCTTGGTCAGGGAGAACCAGATCAGCTGCGAGTCCTCGCCGGGCGAGGCCATGTCGTAGTAGGCGCGGCCCTGGTCACCGTCGGTTTCGACCCGGTTCAGGTCGACCGTGAGCCCTTCGGTTCCGTCGTCCCAGCCGGGAGCCGCGCCCTCCTCCTGCGTCTCGAGGAACGTGTAGAAGGACTGGCAGAGGATCGGTTCGAACTCCTGGACCGGCACGGCGGTGGGGTCCTGCTCGTAGCGCTCCATGAGGTCGCCGAAGTCGGCGGCGACCTCCTCGGCGTCGTTGCCACCCAGGGTGAGCACGAGCACGACGGCCACGAGGGCGAGCACGAACGTGCCGCCGCCGACGCCGGCGATGATCCACGGTGTCTTGGACCTCTTCGGCGGCCCGCCGTACGGGTTGCCGAAACCGCCCGGCTGCGGGTGCGGGGCGAACGCACCGTAGCCGGGTTGTCCCGGCTGCTGGGGATGACCGGGTTGTTGGGGATGACCGGGCTGCTGGGGGAAGCCGCCGGACTGCGGCCAGCCCTGTTGCGCACCGCCGGGCGGGAGGCCGCCTCCCGGCTGCTGCGGGGCTCCCGCGGCCTGCCCGTCCTGCTGGGGCCACTGCCCACCTTGCTGGGGCCACTGCTGCTGCGGACCGCTCTGCGGATGCTGCCCACCCGGCTGCGGTCGCCCCCAGCCGCCGGGCTGCTGCCCCCAGTTGTCCTGACCCGGTTGCTGCGGTGGGTGGCTCACTATCTCCCCTGGTGCTGTTTCTGCTCGGTGCGGTCTCTGCCCGGTGGTTCTCTGCCCGGATGCGATCTCTGTCCGGGGCGATTCACACTGCGCCTGACCGTTGTCGGCGCTTCGGCCCGCACGACCGCGAACCGGTGAATCGTGCGCGAAGACCCTATCGGGAACATTTCGGAGCACCGCGTCCCGTCATGTGGGCCGGAGCGGAGCCGTGCGCACCGGCGGCCCTCGGGTCATGGCTCGGGGGTCATGGCTCGGGGCGCATGGTCTGCCCGGAGGGCGGGTACCGGACGTGGAGTGGCGTGTCGGGTGCACGAGCACCGAGCGCAGGCACACCGAGCGCAGGACACCGGGCGCAGGCACGCCGCGTGCACGCGCATCGCGTGCAGCGGGAGGAAGGAGAAATCATCACCCGGATGCCGCAAGGAACACCCGAATGTCCGTCCCGTCGTGCCCACTCCTGGTCGTCACGACCGCTCCGCGCGGTGGTGTGCGACGCGGCGGGCCCGGGTCGTCGGGGTGTCCGGAGGATGATCATCGACGCACCGTGGCCGGCTGGTGAAGCAGCCGGGCCACTGCGGCGGACCGAGTTGGCGTCAAGTTGGCGCACTGCATGGGTATCGGCCGATTTTTGTGGCACGCTGGGCGATCCGGTGCACATTCACGACGCCGCCGTCGTCGGTGATCGCCGGTACCGTGGTGGTACGAGCACGGGAGGAGGGTGCCGACATGCAGCACGACCGTCCCGGCAACCTGCCTGAGCAGGGCGGTGAGCAGCAGAACCGCAGCAACGCCGAGCTTCGGGACCAGATCCGTCTGCTCGAGGACGAGGTGGCGACGCTGCGACGCAAGCTCAACGAATCGCCCCAACAGGTCCGGGTGCTGGAAAAGCGGCTTGCCGAGGCATCCGAGAGAGTGAGCCAACTCACCGAACGGAACACCAAACTCACCGAAACCCTCAAGGAAGCCAGAAGCCAACTCACCGCGCTGCGGGAGGAAGTGGATCGCCTCGCACAGCCACCGAGCGGCTACGGCGTCTTCCTGGCGAGCTACGAGGACGGCACGGTCGACGTGTTCACCTCGGGCCGCAAGATGCGGGTGGCGGTGTCGCCGAACGTGGACGTGGAGCAACTGCAGCTCGGCCAGTCGGTGCGTCTCAACGAGGCGTTGACGGTGGTCGAGGCCGGCTCGTTCGAGCGGACGGGTGAGGTCTGCACCTTCCGGGAGCTCCTCCCAGGGACGTCGGGTGATTTCCCGCGCGCTCTCGTGCTGGGGCACACCGACGAGGAACGGGTCGTGTGGCTCGGCGGGCCCCTCGCCGAGGCCCAGTTGAGGTCCGGCGATTCGGTGCTGGTCGATAGCAAGGCCGGGTACGCCTACGACGTGGTCCCGAAATCCGAGGTGGAAGACCTCACCTTGGAGGAGGTCCCGGACGTGGAGTACCACAGCATCGGTGGCCTCGGGGGGCAGATCGAGCAGATCCGCGATGCCGTGGAGCTGCCGTTCCTGCACTCCGACCTGTACGTGCAGTACCGGCTGGAGCCGCCGAAGGGCGTCCTGCTGTACGGGCCGCCCGGGTGCGGGAAGACGCTGATCGCCAAGGCGGTCGCCAATTCCATGGCGAAGAAGGTGGCTGCGGCCAGCGGGGAGGAGGACGCTGCGGCCAAGTCCTACTTCCTCAACATCAAGGGCCCCGAGCTGCTCAACAAGTTCGTCGGTGAGACCGAGCGGCACATCCGCACGATCTTCCAGCGGGCGCGGGAGAAGTCCTCGGAGGGGACGCCCGTCATCGTGTTCTTCGACGAGATGGACTCGATCTTCCGCACCCGCGGCAGCGGTGTGTCCTCGGACGTGGAAACCACGATCGTGCCGCAGCTGCTCAGCGAGATCGACGGTGTCGAGGGGCTGGAGAACGTGATCGTCATCGGTGCCTCCAACCGGGAGGACATGATCGATCCCGCGATCCTGCGCCCCGGCCGCCTCGACGTGAAGATCAAGATCGAGCGGCCCGATGCCGAGGCCGCCAAGGAGATCTTCGCGAAGTACCTCACGCCGGACCTGCCGATCGACGAGGAGGACCTCAAGGAGTTCGGCGGGGACAAGGCCACGTGCGTCGAGGCGATGATCCAGACCACGGTCGAGCGGATGTACGCCGAAACGGAGGAGAACCAGTTCCTGGAGGTCACCTACGCCAACGGGGACAAGGACATCCTGTACTTCAAGGACTTCAACTCCGGCGCCATGATCGAGAACATCGTGGACCGGGCGAAGAAGTCGGCGATCAAGGGCGTGCTGGAGAACGGCTACTCCGGTTTGCGGGTGCAGCACCTGCAGGACGCGATCGTCGACGAGTTCACCGAGAACGAGGACCTGCCCAACACGACCAACCCGGACGACTGGGCCCGCATCTCCGGCAAGAAGGGCGAGCGGATCGTCTACATCCGCACGCTCGTCAGCGGGAAGAACCAGGAGTCCGGCCGGGCGATCGACACGGCCACGAACACCGGCCAGTACCTGTAACCGAAACGCCGCTGTGGTGGGGCGGTCGCAGCACCGCCCCACCACGCGTGCGTCGGCGGCCGGGACCGCGTCCGCCGGTGGTGTGCCGTTTTCGAGCGGGTGGTCGGCTGCGCGCCGAGTGTCGTCCCCGCGCGGCACCCGTTACGTTGACGCCATGACCCCGCCGACGCGACGGCTCGGGCTGGGCCTCGCCGCACTCGGGCGGCCCGCCTACATCAACATCGGGCGCCAACCGGAACTACCGCCGCAGCGCACCGAGGAAGCGATGCGCGAACGCACCCGCACCGTGCTCGACGCCGCCCACGCGCGCGGCATCCGCTGGTTCGACGCGGCGCGCTCCTACGGCAGCGCCGAGCAGTACCTGGCGCACTGGTTGGCCGCTCACGAACACGGCGACGTCACCGTCTCCAGCAAGTGGGGCTACGCCTACGTCGCCCAGTGGCAGGTCGAAACCGAAGTGCACGAGGTCAAGGAGCACTCGGTGGAGCGGTTGCGCAGCCAGTGGGACGAGACGCGCCGGCTGCTCGGCCGACGCGTGGACCTGTACCAGGTGCACTCGCTGACCGTCAGCAGCCCGCTGTTCGAAGACCTGGCGCTGCAGCACGCCCTGGCCCGCATCCGCGACAACGGCACACCCCTGGGATTCACCACCAGCGGCGCGGGCCAGGCCGAAACCATCGAACGCGCCTGGGAGCTCGAAGTGGGCGGGCGGCAGCTGTTCAGCGCGGTGCAGTCCACGTGGAACGCGCTGGAACCCTCGGTCGGCCGCACCCTCGCCGAAGTCCACACCGGCGGATGGCGGGTCATGCTCAAGGAAACCCTGGCCAACGGACGCCTGGCGGTGGACCCGCCGCAGGTGCTGCGGCGCGTCGCCGGCGAACACGCGGTCACCACCGACGCCGTGGCCCTGGCGCACGCGCTGCACCAGCCCTGGGCCGACATCGTGCTCATCGGCCCGGTCAGCGTGCCCCAGCTGGAGTCGAACCTGGCCGCCCGCGAGGTGCTGCTCTCCGGAGCGGAACAGGACGAGCTGGCCGGGCTTGCCACCGAGCCGGCGGGGTACTGGGGGGAGCGAGCCCAGCTCACCTGGCACTGAGGAGAAGACTGGGCCGCCTGCTGGCAGTGGGGCCCTGTGGCGGAACCTCCCGCACGGCTCTCGCTCCGGGGCGCTCGACATCGGGTAGCCACGCGAGTGCGCCTCGCGAGGGCCTCAGCAGGGCTGTGCGGGGTGCTGGTCGAACCGCTGGAACCACTCCTCGAGGAACTGCCTGCCGTCCGGCACGAACGGCAGGTGCGGCCCGTCCAGGCGGCTGCGCAGCTGAGCGAGCGGCATCCACCAGCCCGCGGCGATCTCCTCGGGCTGGTGGTGCACCGGCCCGTCCGAGCGGACCTCGTAGCAGAAGCCGTGGAACCGCACGGTGCCGTTCACGTGCACCGAGCGGAAGGTGAACTCGGGGACGGCGTCGATGCCGAGTTCCTCGGCGAGTTCGCGCCGCGCGGTCTCGTCCGGGGTCTCGCCGGCGGCGACGACACCGCCCGCCCAGCAGTCGTGCAGACCGGGGTAGACGTCTTTGCTCGCGGTGCGCCGGTGCACGTACGCGGACTCGCCGGTGCGCGAGCGCACGAGCACGAACGCGGCCGCGTGCCACAGGCCCTCGCGGCGCATCCGCTCCCGCGGCGCCGCCCCGATCAGCCACCCGTTCGGGTTATACACGGCGACCTGCTCCCCGCTGCCCACGGACGCATCCTCGCATTCCGCACGCGAGGGGGAAGCTCACACTCTGCCTATTTACCAGAAACCCGTACGCTGCGGTGTATGCGGCGGATCATGGGAACCGAGGTGGAGTACGGCATCGCTGTGCCCGGCGACTCCAGCGCCAACCCGGTGCTGAGCTCGACGCACATCGTGCTCGCGTACGCAGCGGCGGCCGACATCCCGCGGGCGCGCCGAGCGCGTTGGGACTACGAGGTCGAATCGCCCCTGCGGGACGCCCGCGGGTTCGACCTGACGGCGACGACCCAGCAGAACAACGGCAACGAGGGCGACGACCTCGGGGCCGCCAACGTGATCCTGACCAACGGGGCGCGCCTGTACGTCGACCACGCCCACCCCGAGTACTCGGCGCCCGAGGCCACCAACCCGCGGGACGCCGTGATCTGGGACAAGGCCGGCGAGCGCGTGATGGAGGACGCCGCCGGCCACGCCGTGAGCGTGCCCGGCACGTCACCGATCCAGTTGTACAAGAACAACGTGGACGGCAAGGGTGCCAGCTACGGCGCGCACGAGAACTACCTGATGTCGCGTTCGACGGCGTTCAACACCGTCATCACGGGCCTGACGCCGTTCTTCGCCTCGCGCCAGGTGATGTGCGGTTCCGGCCGCGTGGGCATCGGCCAGGCCGGGGAGAAGGCCGGCTTCCAGCTGTCGCAGCGGGCCGACTACGTCGAGGTCGAGGTGGGGCTGGAGACCACCCTCAAGCGCGGCATCATCAACACCCGCGACGAGCCGCACGCCGACGCGGACAAGTACCGGCGCCTGCACGTCATCGTCGGCGACGCCAACCTCGCGGAGACCTCGACCTACCTCAAGCTCGGTGCGACCGCGCTGGTGCTGGACATGATCGAGGCGGGCGAGCGATTCGAGGACCTGCGCCTGGCCGACCCGGTGCAGGCGATCCACATGATCAGCCACGACCCCTCGTTGAAGCAGACGGTCGAGCTCGCCGACGGGCGGCGGTTCACCGGCCTGGACCTGCAGCGCGCCTACTTCGACCGGGCGGTGCACTTCTACGAGAGGCGGGGCGTCGAGCCGGCCGAGCGGGACGTGCTCAACACCTGGGGAGAGGTCCTGGACGTGCTGGCGGGCGATCCGATGGACTGCGCCGACCGGCTGGACTGGCCGGCCAAGCTGCGGCTGCTGGAGAACTACCGCACCCGGGAGAACCTCGGCTGGGCCTCGTCCCGGCTGCACATGATCGATCTGCAGTACTCGGACGTGCGCCTGGACAAGGGGCTGTACAACCGCCTGGTGGCGCGCGGCTCGATGCGCCGGATCGTCGACGAGGAGGAGGTCCGCACGGCGGTGACCGACCCGCCGGAGGACACGCGCGCCTACTTCCGGGGGCGGTGCCTGGAGCGCTACCCCTCCGATGTCGCGGCCGCGTCGTGGGACTCGGTCATCTTCGACCTGGGCCGGGAATCGCTCGTGCGCATCCCCACGCTGGAGCCGTTGCGTGGTACCAAGGCCCATGTCGGCGAGCTGCTGGAATCCGCGCAGAGCGCCGAGGAGCTGGTGGACTCGCTCACGCGGGGATGATGCGGGAGCGTGAAGATCGAGACAACGCCCGCGAGATTCTGGGCGAACGATTGGTCGGATGGGTAATCTGCGCAGAGGAGGCGCACTCCGCCGGAGCGGCGACCTCCGCGCAATCGACCACCGGGAGGGCGACATGGCCCAGGAGAAGGCGCAACGCCACGGCGACGGCGACGACGAGGAACAGCAGGGTCCCGACGCCGCCGGCCAGGAACAGCGAGAGAAGGTCGGTGAGGACGTCGACACGATCCTCGACGAGATCGACGACGTCCTGGAGGAGAACGCCGAGGACTTCGTCCGCGCCTACGTGCAGAAGGGTGGCCAGTAGCCGTCCTCGCCCCGTAGGCGCCCGACGTCGCCGGGCGTGATCGACGATTTACAGTGCACTCTGACGATCGCCGCGACCTCCGGTCCGCGGGCGGGCCGGAGGTGCGGGGACATGTGCGAGCACCCGCGAGTTCGAGCAGGAGACGATGTCGCCGATGGATTCCAGTGCGACCCGAGGTTCGGGTCCGGCCTTGCCCGACGCCTACCTGGCTCCGGGGAACTCGTTCACCGACTTCCTCCGGTCCGCGGCTCCCGAGATGCTTCCGGGGAGCCAGGCGAAACCTGATGCGAACGGGAACGGTTCCGTGGACGCCCCGCACGGCACGACGATCGTGGCGCTGACCTTCCGCGGCGGCGTGCTGCTGGCCGGGGACCGCCGGGCGACGATGGGCAACCTCATCGCGCAGCGGGACATGGACAAGCTGTTCGTCACCGATTCCTACTCCACCGTCGGCATCGCCGGCACCGCCGGGATCGCGCAGGAGCTCGTGCGCCTGTTCGCGGTCGAACTGGAGCACTACGAGAAGCTCGAGGGCGTGCCGCTGTCCCTCGACGGCAAGTCGAACAAACTGGCCACGATGCTGCGCGGCAACCTGGGCGGGGCGATGCAGGGGCTGGCCGTCGTCCCGCTGTTCGCGGGTTTCGACCCCGAGGCCGCCGACCCCGACCGGGCCGGGCGCATCGTCTCCTACGACATCACCGGAGGGCGCTACAACGAGATCAGCGGGTACCACGCCGTCGGCTCCGGTTCGGTGTTCGCCAAATCGGCGTTGAAGAAGCGCTACGACGCGGACGAGGGAGCGGACGCGGCCGTCCGGACCGCGATCGAGGCGCTCTACGACGCCGCCGATGACGACACGGCCACCGGTGGACCGGACGTGACGCGTCGGATCTACCCCTCGGTGGTCACGGTGACCGCGGCGGAGGGGGCCGTCCGCCTGTCCGAGGAGCGCGCGGCCGAGATCGTGTCCGAGGTCATCGCGGGCCGGCAGGACAACCCCGGCGGCTGAGGCGCCGCTTTCCCGTTCGTTCGTCCCGCCGCTCGCGTCCACCACGAGGCGAGCCGATCCGACCCAGGAGTGCACACCCGTGACGATGCCGTTCTACACCTCCCCCGAGCAGCTCATGCGCGAGCGCTCCGAGCTGGCCCGCAAGGGCATCGCTCGGGGTCGCAGCGTGGCCGTGCTCAAGTACGCCGGGGGAGTGCTGTTCGTCGCCGAGAACCCGTCCCCGACGCTGCACAAGGTTTCCGAGATCTACGACCGCATCGGCTTCGCCGCGGTCGGCCGCTACAGCGAGTTCGAAGCGCTGCGCGTGGCCGGCGTGCGCATCGCCGACGTGCGGGGCTATTCCTACGACCGCCGGGACGTGACCGGTCGGTCGCTGGCGAACACCTACGCCCAGCACCTCGGGTCGATCTTCACCGAGCAGATCAAACCGTTCGAGGTGGAGATCTGCGTGGCCGAGGTCGGCCGCACCGCCGAGGGCGACCAGCTGTACCGCCTCACCTACGACGGCTCCATCGTGGACGAGCCGCAGTACGTGGTGATGGGCGGTCAGGTGGACACGATCACCAGCAAGCTCAAGGACACCTTCGCCGACGGCATGGATCTGGAAACCGCCACCGGGGTGGCGATCCGGGCGCTGTCGGCCGGTGGTGAGAGCAACCGCGAGATCGGTGTCGACCAGCTCGAGGTCGCCGTGCTCGACCGGGAGCGTGACAACCGGACCTTCCGCCGCATCCGCGGTGCCGCGCTGCGCGGGCTGCTGCCGGGCGACACCGGCGGGCAGTCCGGCTCGGGCGAGGGCGAGTCCGGCGGTGACGGCGACGGCAACGACAGCGCGAGCGGTTCCGCCGGCTCGTGACCGGCCCCGCCGTCCGCGAGACGGCGGGACCGGCCCGCCCGCCGGCAGTCAGTGATTCAGCTCACGTGAGCGGTGCGTGTCGAACTGGCGGTCCCCGCTTGACCGGAATCGGTGCGGACACCCCCGCATCTGTGCGCGGGGCGTGTTCGACGCGCCGGCGACGGGCGGGATTTTCCGGTGGGCGGAGGGAAAACGGCGATCAGGCCCGAACGGCGGACCGTCGAAATTCGCGATTTGCGCCTAGTGTGGAGGCATGCAGCGGCGGATCTTCGGCATCGAGACCGAGTTCGGGGTCACCTGTACCTTCCACGGTCAGCGCAGGCTCTCCCCGGACGAGGTGGCCAGGTATCTCTTCCGGCGGGTGGTCTCCTGGGGGCGTTCCTCGAACGTCTTCCTCCGCAACGGCGCCCGCCTCTACCTCGACGTGGGCTCGCACCCCGAATTCGCCACGGCCGAATGCGATGACATCACCCAGCTGATCACGCACGACAAGGCCGGCGAACGCATCCTCGAAGACCTGCTCGCCGATGCCGAGCGGCGGTTGGCCGACGAGGGCATCGGTGGCGACATCTTCCTGTTCAAGAACAACACCGACTCGGCGGGCAACTCCTACGGCTGCCACGAGAACTACCTGGTGGGCCGTTCCGGCGAGTTCTCCCGCATCGCGGACGTGCTGCTGCCGTTCCTCGTCACGCGCCAACTCATCTGCGGGGCGGGCAAGGTGCTGCAAACCCCGCGCGGGGCGGTGTACTGCCTGTCCCAGCGGGCCGAGCACATCTGGGAAGGCGTCTCCAGCGCCACCACGCGGTCGCGGCCCATCATCAACACCCGCGACGAACCGCACGCCGACGCCGAGCGCTACCGGCGGCTGCACGTCATCGTGGGCGACTCGAACATGTCCGAGGTCACCACGCTGCTCAAGGTGGGCACGGCCAACCTCGTGCTCGAGATGGTCGAGAACGGCATGCAGTTCCGGGACTTCACCCTGGACAACCCGATCCGGGCGATCCGCGAGATCAGCCACGACCTGACCGGGCGGCGCGGCGTGCGCCTCGCCGGCGGCCGGGAGGCCTCCGCACTGGACATCCAGCGCGAGTACTACTCCCGAGCCTGCGACTACGTCGCCCGGCGCGGTTCCGACCCGATGACCGACCGGATCATGGACCTGTGGGGCCGTGCGCTGGACGCGGTCGAATACCAGGACTACTCGGGCATCGACCGCGAGATCGACTGGGCCATCAAGCTGCGGCTGCTGGACCGCTACCGCAGCAAGCACGGGCTCGAGCTGTCGAGCCCGCGGATCGCCCAGCTGGACCTGTCGTACCACGACCTGCGCCGCGGACGCGGGCTGTTCGACATGCTGCAGCGCAAGGACCTGGTCGACCGGGTGACCGAGGACGGCGAGATCGAAGCGGCCAAGGACACCCCGCCGCAGAGCACCCGGGCCAAGCTGCGCGGCGACTTCATCGCGGCGGCCCAGTCGGCCGGGCGGGACTTCACGGTCGACTGGGTGCACCTCAAGCTCAACGACCAGGCCCAGCGCACCGTGCTGTGCAAGGACCCGTTCCGGGCCGTGGACGAACGCGTGGAACGCCTCATCAGTTCGCTGTAGCCGACCTTCAGCGCTCGGGGTCCTGCCCCGTGGGGCGGATCGTGATCTCGTTGACGTCCACGCCGCCCGGTTGCTCCAGCGCGTACAGCGCGGCGTTGGCGATGTCCTCGGCGCGCAGCTTCGGCACGTCCTGCCGCCCGGCGGTCATCCGGGGTCCAATCGGCGGAAACCCCGGCGTTCACGCCGGGGAGGAGCCGATCCCGAGTGGTTCCGGGTGACCAACCGAGAACGATCTCTCACGTACAAAGTTGCTAGCATGTAAGTATGAGTCGGACGCAGGTGAAGCGGGCCTACAAGTACCGCTTCTACCCAACAGAGCAGCAGCGCACCGAGCTGCTGCGCACGTTCGGCTGTGTCCGCAAGGTCTACAACCTCGCCCTGGAAGCCCGAACCCGCGCGTGGTTCGCCGAACAACGCCGGGTGAACTACGCGGAAACGTCGAAGCTGCTGACGGAGTGGAAACGCTCCGACGAGCTGTCGTATCTGGGCGAGGTGTCCAGCGTGCCGCTGCAACAAGCCTTGCGGCACTTGCAAACCGCGTTCTCGAACTTCTTCGGGAAACAGGCGCGCTACCCGCGGTTCAAGTCGCGGAAGAAATCGCGCCAGTCGGCCGAGTACACCAAGTCCGGATTCAAATGGCGTGACGGACAGCTCACGTTGGCGAAGATGCGCGAACCCCTCGCCATCGTGTGGTCCCGCTTGCTTCCTGAGGGTGCGGAGCCGTCCACGGTGACCGTCTCCCGCGACGCGGCCGACCGGTGGTTCGTGTCGTTCCTGGTCGAAACCAGCACCGAACACCTGCCCGCGACGGACACGGCGGTCGGCGTCGACGCCGGGTTGGATTCGCTGGCGACCCTGTCGACCGGCGAGAAGATCATCAACCCCAAGCACGAACGCCGGGATCGGAAACTGCTGGCGAAGGCCCAGCGGGAGCTGTCCCGCAAGGACAAGGGCTCGAACAATCGGGCCAAGGCGCGGCGGAAGGTGGCCCGCGTGCACGCGCGAATCACCGACCGCCGCAAAGATCACTTGCACAAGGTCACCACTCGACTCGTCCGTGAGAACCAAACGGTCGTGATCGAGGACCTTCAGGTGCGCAACATGCTCGGCAACCATAGTCTCGCTCGCGCGATCAGCGATGCGTCGTGGTCGGAGTTCCGCACGATGCTGGAGTACAAGGCCACCTGGTATGGCCGCGAGGTGGTCGCGGTCGACCGCTGGTTCCCCTCCAGCAAAACGTGCTCCGCGTGCGGCCGGCTCGCCGAGGCGATGCCACTGCACCTGCGCACCTGGACCTGCTCCGGGTGCGGCACCACGCACGATCGCGACGTGAACGCCGCGACGAACATCAAGGCCGCCGGGCTGGCGGTGTCGGCCTGTGGAGCCGGTGTGAGACCTCAACGGGAGTCCTCCCGGACGGGGCAACTGGCTGGGAAGCAGGAACTTTCTGGCGCGAGCCGGAAGGGAATCCCCGCCCTTCAGGGCGGGGAGTAGTCAAGTCCGTTTCGACCATGCCAGGGGTTTCCGCTTCGGCGATCGCGGCGGTCAGGCTCGTCCAGTCGGTCACGTCGCAGGGCCAGGCCGCCGCGCGGTCGGGCCCCAGCTCGTCGACGAGCGCGCTCAGCGCTCCCGTCGAGCGGGAAAGCAGCGCCACCCGGTAGCCGGCGGAGGCCGCCAGGCGCGCCGTGGCCTCGCCGATTCCGCGGGAGGCTCCGGTGATGAGCAGCACGGGGTCGGACATGGGCACCAGCGTAGTCGCTCGTCGATCTTCGCGGGGAAACCGCGGCGGCGTGCCCTCCGCCCACCGAAGCCGGGCGCGCTATCGTCGCCGCGTGGCCACCGCGCGCGTCGAACGTCTGGTGAACCTGGTGCTGTGCCTGCTGTCCACGCGGCAGTACCTGACGGCCGAGCGGATCCGCGCGACGGTGCCCGGCTACGCCGACGGCGCCGGCGACGAGGCGTTCTACCGCAAGTTCGAGCGGGACAAGGCGGAACTGCGCGACCTGGGGGTTCCGCTGGAGACGGGGCGCAACTCGATCGTCGATCAGGTCGACGGCTACCGGATCGCCCGGCGGGACTACGAGCTCGGCGAGATCGCCCTCTCGCCGGAGGAGACCGCGGCCGTGGGCGTGGCGGTGCGCCTGTGGGACGCTCCGGAGTTCACCGCCGCGGCCCGCAGCGGCCTGCGCAAGCTGCGGGCGGCCGGGGTCGACGTGGACGAGAGCGTCCCGGCGGTGGTCGAACCCCGCGTGCGCGGCGAACCGGCCGTTTCCCCGCTGGTCACGGCCGTGCGGCAGGCCAGGGCGGTGACCTTCGACTACCGGCGGCCCGGTGACCGGCAGGCGGCTGCGCGGCGCCTCGACCCGTGGGGAGTGGTCTCCTGGCGGGGGCGTTGGTACGTCGTCGGCCACGACCGCGACCGGCGGGCCACGCGGTGCTTCCGGCTCTCGCGCATCCTCGGCGACGTGCGGCTGACGGGACGTGCCGGGCAGGTGCGCCAACCTCCCGACGTGGACCTGCTGCGGATCGTCGCCGGCAGCGACCGGGAGGCCGCCGGCGGTGTGGAAGCCGCCGTGTGGGTCGTCGCCGGGCGGGCGCACGGGTTGCGGCGGCACGGCACGGTCGTGCGGCAGCGGACGATCGACGGCGAAGCGGGGGAGGTGCTGCACTTGCACGTGGAGTCGCCGGAGGCAGCGGCGGCGTGGCTCGCCGGATACGGCCCCGATGCGCTGGTGCTCTCCCCGGAACCGCTGTGCAAAGCGGTCGACGAGCTGCACCGGGCCGCGCAGGTGCCGGAATGACCGCCGGCGCGACCGAACGGGTGCCGCGGCTGCTCACCCTGGTGCCGTACCTGCTCAACCACCCGGGGATCCGCATCGCCGAGGCGGCCGCGGACTTCGGCGTGACCGAGCAGCAGCTGCGCCGCGACCTCGAACTGCTGTGGATGTGCGGCCTGCCCGGCTACGGCCCCGGCGACCTCATCGACCTGTCCTTCGACAGCGACACGGTCACGGTGACCTTCGATGCGGGGATGCGCCGCCCGCTGCGGCTGACCACCTGGGAGGCCACCGCGCTGCTGGTGGCGCTGCGCGCCCTGGCCGACACGCCCGGAACGGCCGATGCGGCCGCCGTGCGCGGGGCCGCGGCGAAGATCGAGGAAGCCGTGGGCCAGGCCCGTCCCACCGGGGTCGCGCTCGGGCTGGACACGCCCGACCGGGTCGCCGGCGGCGTGCACGAGGCGGTGCGCGGGGCCGTCGAGCAGCAGCGGGCGCTGTGGTTGCGCTACTACACGGCCTCCCGCGACGCGATCAGCGAACGCACCGTCGACCCGATGCGGATGCTGCTGCTCGACGGGCACCACTACCTCGAGGCGTGGTGCCGCCGGGCCGCCGGGGTGCGCCTGTTCCGCCTGGACCGCATCGACGCGGTCGAGCGGTTGGACGAGCCCTCCGCACTTCCTGCGCAGGCCGAGTTCACCGATGTCACCGCAGGCTCGTTCCCCGCGGTTTCCGAGCAGCCGGATGCCGTGCTCGACCTGGCGCTGGACGCGCGCTGGGTCGCCGAGTACTACCCGGTGCAGGTGCTCGCCGACCGCGAGGACGGCGGCCTGCGAGTGCGCGTGCACTACGCGGACCGCTCGTGGATCGTGCGCCTGCTGCTCGGGCTCGGCGGCGCGGTGCGCGTGGTGGAGCCGGCCGCGCTGGCCGAGGAGGTGCGTCACCGGGCTGTTGCCGCGTTGGCGCGGACGCGTCACCGGCCGGACACGTGAGGCGGCTACGCTGTGGGACCGTGCCCTATGTGTGGAGTCTTGTGCTGGTGCTCGCCGCTTCGGTGCTGCTCGCGTGGGTCGTGGTGCGCACCGTGCGCCGGCAGAACCGGTTCCGCACCGGGCAGCGCGCGGTCGTCGCCGATGTGCGCGCCCGCATCGGACTGCTGCAGGCGCGCGCCGCGGCGCTGCGGGTCGCGGTGTCCGAGCGGTGGAAGAGCTGAACCAAGTCCCTATGGGGCGGACCTCTCGCCGCGTAGCATGACGGCGAAGAGGCAGTCACGGAAGGTTGCGGAACATGGGTATGCCCGGCGGCTGGGAACTCGTCATCGTCGTGTTGATCCTGGTGGCGCTGTTCGGTGCCTCCAAGTTGCCGAAGATGGCTCGTTCGTTGGGGCAGTCCGCTCGCGCGTTCAAGGCCGAGGCGCGGGGACTGCGCGAGGACGACGAGAAGGCGAAGCGGGAGTCCGCGGAGCGGACGGACCGGCCGGACACGGAGCTCACCTCCGGTGACGGGGGTGCCACTCCACCGGTCACGCCGCAGGAGCAGCAGCGCGACAGCACGACCAACAACCAGTGACGCGAACGGGGACGCTCGGTGGCCGCTAGTCCACTTCCGCGCCTGAACCCGTTCCGCGCAGACCGCCGTCGCTGGGGTCGCAGGCACAACCCCGACGGCACGATGACGCTCGTGGAGCACCTCTACGAGCTGCGCTACCGCCTGGGCGTCGCGCTGGCCGCGATCGCCGTCGGCGCGGTGTTCGGGTTCTGGTGGTTCACCAATTCGATCTTCGTCGTCCCGTCGTTGAACGACCTGCTGCTGGGGCCGTACTGCGCGCTGCCGTCCGAGTGGCGGTTGAGCCCGAACGGCGAGTGCCAGCTGTTGCAGACCCGTCCGTTCGAAGTGTTCTTCCTGCGGATGAAGGTCGGTGTCGCGGTGGGTGCGCTGGTGCTCAGCCCGGTGTGGCTGTACCAGCTGTGGGCGTTCATCACTCCCGGGCTGCACACGCGGGAGCGGCGCTTCGCGCAGGTGTTCGTCGGCTGCGCCAGCGTGCTGTTCATCGCGGGTGCCGTGCTCGCCTACTTCATCGTGCCGATCGGTCTGCGGTTCATGGTCGGGCTCGGCGGCGACGGCTTCTTCACCGCTCTCAGCGGTGGCGACTACATCAACTTCGTGCTGCTGCTGCTGCTCATCTTCGGGGTGAGCTTCGAGCTGCCGCTGGTGCTGGTGATGCTCAACTTCGCCGGCGTCGTCAGCCACGAGCAGCTCAGGAGGTGGTGGCGCGGGGTGGTCTTCGGCCTGTTCATCTTCGCCGCGGTCGTCACGCCGCAGGACCCGTTCTCGCTGCTCGCCCTGGGCGGGGCTCTGTCGCTGCTGTACGCGGCGGCCCTGCTCATCTCCCGCGTGCACGACACGCGCAAGCACCGGCGCGACGAGTTCGCCGGCCTCGCCCCGGACGAGGCCTCGAAGGTCGACCACCGGCCCTCGCAGATGGATCCGGGGGGCGGCGATTCGGTGAACGACCGCTCCAACAACGTTTGACCTTCACCCACCCGCCCGGAAGGCCCGCTCGTCGGCCTTCCGGGCGGGTGACCCCACCGACGCGCGGGGGGCGTGCTGCGCAGCCCAGCAGGTGCGACGCGGTCCGCGCGGATATGAAAGCCTGGGGGACGTGGCAAGCCGCCGTACTGTTAGCGATGAACCCTCCCCGGCCGAGGCGTACGCGGCGCACCGCACGCGCCAGAGCCATCCGCGGCTCGCCGAGTTCGCCGGGGAGATGTCCTTCCCGTTCGACCCCTTCCAGCGCACCGCCTGCCAGGGTTTGGAGGACGGTCGGGGCGTGCTGGTGTGCGCGCCCACCGGCGCGGGCAAGACCGTCGTCGGTGAGTTCGCCGTGCACCTGGCGCTGAGCGAGGGGCGCAAGTGCTTCTACACCACCCCGATCAAGGCGCTGTCCAACCAGAAGTACACCGACCTGTGCGAACGCTACGGCGAGGACGCGGTCGGGCTGCTCACCGGCGACACGTCGATAAACGGCGAGGCCCAGGTGGTCGTGATGACCACCGAGGTCCTGCGCAACATGCTCTACGCCGGCTCGCACAGCCTGGACCTGCTCGGCTACGTGGTCATGGACGAGGTGCACTACCTCGCCGACCGTTTCCGCGGGGCCGTGTGGGAAGAGGTCATCCTGCACCTGCCCGAGTACGTGCGCGTGGCGAGCCTGTCGGCCACGGTCAGCAACGCCGAGGAGTTCGGCGAGTGGCTGCAGGAGGTGCGCGGGGAGACCACGGTCGTCGTCGACGAGCACCGCCCGGTGCCGCTGTGGCAGCACGTGCTCGTCGGCGGCCGGATGTTCGACCTGTTCGCCGGGGAGAAGGGTGACCACGAGCTGCGCGTCAACCCGAAGCTGCTGCGGCACACGCAGGAGCTCGTCCGCGCGCACACACCCCAGCGCGGCCGGGGCGGCCCGCCGGACAAGTACCGCAAGCCCCGCCCGCGCCGGTTCCAGCCGCCGTCGCGGGTGGACGTGCTGCGGCGGCTGCACGACCGGGAACTGCTGCCCGCGATCGTGTTCATCTTCAGCCGCGCCGGCTGCGACGCGGCCGTGTCGCAGTGCGTGCGCTCCGGGCTGCGGTTGACCACGCGGGAGGAGATCGACGAGATCCGCGAGGTCATCGACGAGTACACCTCGTCGCTGCCGGAGGCGGACCTGGAAGTCCTCGGCTACTGGGAGTGGCGCGAGGCCCTCGAACGCGGTGTGGCCGCACACCACGCCGGGCTGCTGCCCGCGTTCAAGGAGACCGTGGAGGAGCTGTTCGTCCGCGGTCTGGTCAAGGCGGTCTTCGCCACCGAAACCCTGGCGCTGGGCATCAACATGCCCGCCAAGACCGTCGTGCTGGAACGCCTGGTCAAGTTCAACGGCGAGGCGCACGTGGATCTCAGCCCGGGCGAGTACACCCAGCTGACCGGCCGTGCCGGGCGGCGCGGCATCGACGTGGAAGGCCACGCCGTCGTGCTCTGGCAGCCCGGTGTCGACCCGAAGCACGTCGCCGGACTGGCCTCGACGCGGACCTACCCGCTGCGTTCGTCGTTCCGCCCCGGCTACAACATGGCCGTCAACCTGATCGGCCGCGTGGGCCGCCAGGCGGCGCGGGACCTGCTCGAGCAGTCCTTCGCCCAATACCAGGCGGACCGCTCGGTGGTGGGCCAGTCGCGCAAGGTCGAGCGCAACGCCGAGGCGCTCAGCGGCTACGCCGAGTCCATGCACTGCGAGCAAGGCGACTTCGACGAGTACTTCCAGCTGCGCAAGCGCATCAACGAGCGCGAGAAGCAGTTGGCCAAGCGCAAGCGGGCCGACGACCGCGCGGAGACGGCGAAGTCGCTGGAGAAGCTGCGCAAGGGCGATGTCATCGAGGTGCGCTCCGGCCGCCGGTCCGGTCTGGCCGTGGTGCTCGATCCGGGTGTGGACAGCATGCAGGAGCCGCGTCCGCTCGTGGTCACCGAGGACCGGTGGGCCGGCAGGCTCAACGTCGCCGACTTCCCCGCTCCGGTGGAGGCGCTGGGGCGGATCACGGTGCCGAAGTTCGTCGACACCCGCTCGCCGAAGGCCAAGCGCAACGTGGCCGGCACGTTGCGCGAGTCGGGCATCGTCGCGCCGGCCAAGCGCAACCGGCGGCGCAAGTCGGAGGCCACCGACGACGAGGAGTTGCAGGACTTGCGGCGGCGGATGCGGGCGCATCCGTGCCACGGCTGTCCCGAGCGGGAAACGCACGCCCGGTGGGCGGAGCGCTACGACCGGCTGAACCAGGAGACCGAGCAGCTGCGCCGGAAGGTCTCGGCCACGACGCATTCGCTGGCACGTTCGTTCGACCGGATCCTCGGGCTGCTGTCCGAGCGGGACTACGTGCGCCCGGACGAGGTCGAGGAGCCGGTCACGCCGCACGGCAGGCGGCTCGCGCGGCTGTACAGCGAATCGGACCTGCTGGCCGCCGAGTGCCTGCGCGAGGGCGTGTGGAACGGGCTGGACCCGGCCGAGCTGGCCTCGGTGGTCTCCGCGTTGGTGTACGAGTCGCGGCGGGAGGCGGTGAGCGCCCCGCGGCCGCCGAACAACGCCGTGCACGACGCGCTGCAGGCGACCTACCGGGTGTGGGCGCAGCTGGAGGAGGACGAGCAGCGGCACAAGATCGAGCGCACCCGGGAACCCGATGCGGGCTTCGCCACTGCTGTGTACGCCTGGGCCAGCGGTGCCGAGCTGGAGACGGTGCTCACCGACGAGGCGGGCGAGCTCTCCGCCGGCGACTTCGTGCGGTGGTGCCGGCAGGTGGTGGACCTGCTGGACCAGATCCGCGTGGTCTGCGGTACCGAGGATCCGGTCGGGGAGAAGGCGCGGTACGCGGTCAACGCGGTGCGCCGCGGCGTCGTGGCCGCCGGATCGGTGTGACCGGCCGGTGCCCGCTGCTGCCGGTGTGGTTTGATCACCTCCGCGTCGCGTGCCGCGCCGACGTCTCCGCGCGCGTGACGCGGTCGGGCGAGCTCCAGCGAGCATCCGGAGGTGCAGCATGTCCAGCCCGTACGGCCCGCCTTCCGGGCAGCCGGTCTGGCAGGGTGGACCGCCGTCCCGGTCACCGCAGCAGTCTCCGGCCCAGCAGTCCTATCCGCAGCAGCCGTACCCCCAGCAGTACCCACCGCAGCAGCCCGGATCCGGGCAGCAGCCCGCGCAGCAGCAGCCGGTGCCGCAGGGACAGCCCCCGCCGCATCAGCAACCGCCGCATCAGCAACCGCCGCACCCCCAACAACCGCCGCAACCCCAGCAACCGCCGCAGTGGGGTCCGCAGTGGCAACCGCCGCAGCACCGCCCCGTGCCGGCCGCCCCGCCCGGGGAGGACCCGGATCCCGGGGCCTTCGCGGGGCCGGGAGGCGCCCCCGCGGGACCGGGCCCGGAACCCCCGCGGCGTCGGCGCGGGCGGCTGCCGTGGCTGCTGGGCGGCGGTGCTGCCCTCGTGGTGCTGGGCGTCGTGGCGGTGCTGGGCTTCGTCACCCCGGGCTGGTTCGTCCGCCCGGTGTTCGACGCGACCGGCGTGCAGAAGGGGATCGCGCAGACGCTGCGCGACTCCTACCGGATCGGCGACGTCGAGCAGGTGCGCTGCCCGGACGGGCAGCGCGTCGCCGCGGGCAGCCGGTTCGACTGCCGGGTGCGCATCGGCGGGGAGGCGAGAGTGGTGACGATCTCGGTCAAGAACGAGCGCGGGGTCTACGAGGTCGGGCATCCGAAGTGAGCTCGCGGACCCGTCGTGGACACCGGTGCCCGCTGCGGGCAGGATCGACCGCGTGACGAACGTCGAGGTGCAGGCGCTGGAGGAACGACGCTTCCGCGAGGCCAACGGGCTGTTCATGCGGACGCTGCACATGGCCGCGCCGAACGATGCGCAGTGGGAGCGCGTGCGGCCGCTGCACGAGCAGGACCGCGTGCTGGGCGGATTCCTCGACGGGGAGCTGGCCGGCACCGCGCGGTCGACCCGGGAGGAACTGACCGTTCCCGGCGGCACGCTCGCGGCCGCGGCGATCACCGGGGTCGGCGTGCGCCCGGACCGCACGCGGCGCGGGGTGCTGCGCGCACTGATGCGGCGCCAGCTGGAGGACGCCCGGCGCGCCGGGGAACCGGTTGCGATGCTGCACGCTTCGGAAACCGGGATCTACGAACGCTTCGGTTACGGCCTGGCCACGCGGAGCCGTCGCGTGCAGGTGGATGCGCGCACCGCGCGCACGGCCGCCACCGCCCCGGTCGGCGGGCGCGTGGACCTGGTGCCGCCGGACGAGGTGGCGAAGGTCCTGCCCGAGGCCTACCGCCGGATCGCAGGCGAGCGCCCCGGCATGATCGAGCGCTCCGCGGCCTGGTGGAACCGCGCGCTCGGCCACCGGAGCGAGGCCGCGGTGACCGCGGTGCACCGGGACGACTCGGGCGCCGCGGACGGCTTCGCGGCCTACGAACCGGCCGCGGCCGATCACCGGTTCGACAACGGTGAGACCACGCTGCGCGTGCTCGACTTCCAGGCTCCGCAGGCCGGCGCCGCGGCCGGCCTGTGGAGCTTCCTGCTCGGCGTGGACCTGTCCGATGTCGTGCTCGCGGCGGCGCGCCCGATCGACGAGCCGCTGGAGTGGTGGTTGACCGACCACCGTGAGTGCCGCACCACCCGCCTCGACGACGACCTGTGGCTGCGGCTGGTGGATGTGGAAACCGCGCTGCGCGCCCGGTCGTACGCGTCGGGCGATCCGGTGGTGCTCGCGATCGACGACCCGTTCCTGCCGGACAACAGCGGCTGCTACCGGATCGGCCCGGACGGTGTCCGCCGGTGCGCCGATGTTCCGCAGCTGCGGTGCGATGTGTCCACTCTGGGCGCGCTCTACTTGGGTGACCAGTCGATGACGCGGATGGCCGATGCGGGGCGCGTCACCGTCGACGACCCCGACGCGGTGCCCACTGTGGACTACTTGTTCCGCACCCGTCGAGTTCCCTGGTGCGGCACGAGCTTCTAGTTCTCGTGCTCCAGCGGTAGTTCGTGACAGCACCGCCTGGTGAACCGTCGGATCCCCGGGGCGCGACAGCTGTGGACGACCGGGAAACCGCTGCACCTCCGCTGGACGGCTACGCGAGCAGACCCCTGGCGCTCTCGCGCGCCTCGGCCAGCAGCCCCGTGCCGTGGATGCCGTGGTGGGCGAACGCCCCCTCCAGCAGCAGGAAGAGGTGCCTGGCCAGGCGTTCCGGTTCTGCTGCCGTGGGCTGGTCTTCGGCGATGAGTTCGCCGAGCCGCTCTTCGATGGACCGCTTGTGGTAGCAGATGATGGCGTGGGCGGGGTGATCCGCCAACAGTTCGGCCGCCGCGTTGAGGAACGCGCACCCGCGCGTGATGGTGCGCGCGTCTTCGGCGTAGACGTCGAAGAACGTCAGGGCGCGGGGTGGTTCGGCAGCGGCGAGGCGCTCTTCCAGGTCCTGCCACCATCCCGAGTGGCGGTTCTTCAGGTAGGTGGCGACCAGGGCGTCTTTGGAGCCGAAGTTGTTGTAGAGGGTGCGCTTGGTCACGCCCGACTCGGCGGCGATCGTGTCGACCCCCACCGCGTGAATGCCGCGGCTGTAGAAGAGTTCGGAGGAGACGTCGAGTATCCGCCGCGCCCTCGGGGTCAGATCGTGGATGTTCGCTCCGCCATGCTCCACGCCACAGCACCTTGACTTTCACAGATCTGTGTAAATAAGTTGGGGTCCACTTACACAGACCAGTATAGGAGGTGTCATGTCGCGGCGACTCGGACGCGCGCTCGGAGTCCTTCGCGAGATAGCCCTGGCAGTCGATGCCAGCAGCGCGATACGCCACGGCTTGCCGGTTTCCGAACGCGCGTATCGCTACTGCGCTCGCCGCGAGCGTCTGGTCGGTCCCTCGTTCCTGGTCTGATGACGAGCTCGGCGACAGTCTACGCACGCCGTTGCACGCGGGACGAGGCGCCGGAGGCGCAGCATTGTCCGGATGCGAAAACGCGTTTAGCTCGCCCGGCTGCGCTCGCCGCACGCGGTTCGGGACGCGTTGCCCGGCAGTGCGGCCGGCAGGCCGCTCGTTCTGGCGGTGCTGCTGACGGCGTCCCGGTGGCCGCTGGTCACCGGGACGCCGCTCCGACCGGCTCGTCGCGCCGACCGGCGTCGTGTGACTGATCGCCACCTTGCACCCGGAGATAGGAGTATTCGTGGCTTCTCGAGCAGAAGCGGAGCGCGAGGCGAATCTCTTGACAGCAGCCTGGCGCAGTCTCTCCAAGCCGGTGTTCGTCCCAGCTCTGGTGATCATCATCGCCGCGTTGGCCTTCGCCTCGTGGTACGGGGCCGCCTACGGCGCGGACGCCGCGACCGCGTTCACGAACCTGCGAAACAGCATCGGTGAGACGGTCGGTTGGTGGTACGTCCTGGTCGTGACGACGCTGCTGGTCTTCGCGTTCTGGGTGGCGCTGTCGAAGGCCGGCACCATCCGGCTCGGTCGTGACGCCGAGCGCCCGGAGTTCTCGCGGTTCTCCTGGTTCGCCATGCTGTTGTCCGCGGGCATGGGGATCGGCCTGGTCTTCTGGGGCGTGGCCGAGCCGCTCAACCACCTGATCTCCCCGCCGGAGGTCGCCGGCGTTGAACCCGGCACCGCGGAAGCCGGCCGGGACGCCATCGGACAGGCCCTGTTCCACTGGGGCTTGCACGCCTGGGGCATCTACGCCGTCGTCGGCCTCGGGCTGGCCTACATGTCGTTCCGCCGGGGCCGCCCGCTGTCGGTCCGGTGGCTGCTGGAGCCGATCTTCGGGCGCAGGCTCATCGAATCCTGGGTCGGCCACGCCATCGACGTCTTCGCCATCGTCGGCACGATCTTCGGCGTCGCCACCTCGCTGGGGCAGGGGGCGCTGCAGATCCAGGCGGGGCTGGCCCACCTCGGCTGGTTCGAGCCCTCCAGCGGCCTCCTGGTCGGGCTGGTCGCGCTGATCACCGCGGTGGGCACGCTCTCGGTGGTCAGCGGGTTGCACAAGGGCCTGCGCTGGCTCTCCAACGCCAACATGGCGCTGGCAGGCGTGCTGGCGGTCTGCGTGCTGCTGATCGGCCCGACGGTGTTCCTGCTGCAGTCGGTGGTGCAGAACACCGGCGAGTACGTCCAGGCGATACCGCAGCTGGCGTTCGTCACCGGCGCCGGGACCAGCGACGGGTGGACACTGGACTGGACCCTGTTCAACCAGGCCTGGTTCCTCAGCTGGGCACCGTTCGTGGGCATGTTCATCGCCCGCATCTCCCGCGGCCGCACCATCCGCGAGTTCATCCTCGGCGTCATGCTGGCGCCGACGGTCATCACGATCCTGTGGTTCACCGTCTTCGGCAGCAGCGGGGTTCTCTACCAGCTGCGGGGCGGCGCGATGGTCGGTGCGGACGGTTCCATCGACACCGACACCTCGCTGTTCGTGTTCTTCGAGAACCTGCCCGTGAGCGGGGGAGTTGTTGCCGCGCTGTCCGTGGTCGCGATCCTGGTGATCACGCTGTTCTTCGTCACCTCCTCGGACTCCTGTTCGCTGGTGGTCGACGTCCTCTCGCACGGCGGCCGCACGGAGACCCCGCGGGTGACCCGCCTGTTCTGGGCGGTGATGATCGGCGTCGCCGGGGGGCTGCTGCTGTTCGCCGGCGGCGAGGCCGCGCTCACCGTGCTGCAGGTCAGTTCGATCGCCGGTGCGGCACCGCTGTCCGTCATCTACGCACTCGCCGTGATCGCACTGGTGCGGACGTTGCGCTGCGAAACGGCGGCCATGCCCCGCTACGTGCGCATCCGCCCGCAAGCCAGCCCGTCAGCGCTCGTCTCGACCGCCCGCGAGCAGGCCGACGACGAGGAAGAGCTGCAGCGCGGTCTCCGCGAGCTGCTCAAGGCGCAGAGCAACGGCACGTCCTCCCGCGGTGACCTCCCGCGCGCTTCGGCGGCGCTCGGTGGACTCGAGGCGGCCGCAGCCGAGAGGTCGTCCGGTTCGACGACGAACGGCACGGATTCCGGTGTGCTGGCCATCTACGACGTCCCGGAGCATGCCACCGCAGTGGACGCGGAAACCGGCGCCATCGAGTGGGACGGGGATTCCGCGCTCCAGGACCCCATCGCGGGTGAAGTCTTCGACACCCCGGAGTTCACCGCATCCGCCGCCGGGGCCGAGCACGAGACCGAGAGGATCCTGCAGAAGTACGCCTCCGACGGCGGTCGCTGACGACGTCGGAGCAGCCGATCGACGAAAGGGCTCCGCATGAGCGCAGCGCGGGTTCGCCAGCATCGCACGGGTGCTGGCGAACCCGCGTGCAGCACGGGCCGGATCGGTTCGATCCCGGAAACGTCCGGGAACACGAGGCCTTTTCGCTGGGAGCGCAGCTGTTCGGGGACGAGTGGTGGTCGCTCTCGTCCGCGGACCGCTCACCGCCAGCACCGATCATGCAGCGGTCCGGAGCACGGGAGGTGGCGGCTCAGGCGTAGGCGTGCAGCGCCTCGCGCAACCGGTCGATGCTGCCGCCCAGCCCCCACTGCCGCTTGAGCTCCTCGAGGCGCTCGTTATCCACAGTGGACGCCCTCAGCGCGTCGTCGCGGTCGACGACCACGTCGGTCTCGCGCACCACCCGCACCACCGGGGGAGCGGCGGCCAGGTACTCGGCGGCCTCGGCGATCTTCGCCCGCAGCCGCGGCGTGAGCGCGCTCTTGCCCGCGCCCGCCGGTTGCTGTTCGCCGGCCGCGGCCAGCAACGCCTCCAGCGAGCCGAACTCGGTGATCAGCCGCGCCGCGGTCTTCTCCCCGATGCCGGCCACGCCCGGCAGGCCGTCGGAGGGGTCGCCGCGCAGCACCGCCATGTCCGCGTAGTCCGCCCCGGCCCGGGCGGTGGTCAACCCGTAGCGCTCGGCCAGCTCCGCCGGCCCGTAGTCCTGGGCTTTGGACAGCCCCGCGCCGACGTAGCGCACCCGCACCGGCGAGGGTTCGGCGCGCACCAGCTGGAACAGGTCGCGGTCCCCGGTGACCACTTCGACGGGCCCGGTCCGCTCCCGCTCGGCGAGCGTGCCGATCACGTCGTCGGCCTCGTAGCCCGCGGCCTCGGCGGTGGCGATGCCCGCCGCGGCCAGCACGTCGAGAATCACCGGGATCTGCGGACTGAGCGTGTCCGGCACCTCCTCGGCACGGGTGTCCTCCTCGGAAATCTCCTCGGCGACCTCCTCGGCGACGCGGTGGGCCTTGTACGAGGGCAGCGCCGCCACGCGGAAGGCGGGCCGCCAGTCGTTGTCCAAGCAGGCCACCGCACGCGCCGGGCGCTGCTCGGTCAGCAGCTTGCCCAGCATGTCGCAGAACCCGCGCACCGCGTTCACCGGCGTGTCGTCCGGCGCCGCCAGCGAGTCCGGCAGCGCGTAGTACGAGCGGAACCACAACCCGGCCGAGTCGACGAGCATCAGCGCACCTGTCATGGCCGCTCAGCGTGCCACGACACGCGCGCGGCCGCCGAGGCACCCGTGCTCGGAAGACGCGTGCCTGCGGCTACGCTGGCGAGCATGGCCAGCACGCACAACAGCCCGAACTCGTCGAGCGCGCTGTCGGCGCGCCTGAACCGGGCGGCCGAGGCCGCCGCGCACGCCGATCTGGACGCGCTGCTGATCACCCCCGGCTCGGACCTGCGCTACCTGCTCGGCGCGGCCGGCGAGTCGTTCGAACGGCTCAGCTGCCTGGTGCTGCCGGCCGCGGGTGCCGAGGCCGCGCCGACGCTGGTGGTGCCCAAGCTGGAAGAGCTCGGCTACGCCGACGTGCCCGCCCAGCAGCTCGGCGTGGAGATGGTGACCTGGGTGGACGGTCAGGATCCGCACGGCATCGTCACCGATCTGCTGCACCGCGGCGGCAACGCCCCGCGGCGGGTGGCGGTGGCCGACGGCATGCCCGCACTGCACGCCCTGCCGCTGCGCTCGGCGCTGCCGGGGGCCGAGCAGGTGCTGGCCGGGCCGGTGCTGCGCCACCTGCGCATGCGCAAGGACCCAGCTGAGCTGGAAGCCCTGCGCACCGCCGGTGCCGCCATCGACCGGGTGCACGCGCGCATGGGCGAGTTCCTGCGCCCGGGGCGCACCGAGGCGCAGGCCGGCGCGGCCATCACCGCGGCGATCGAGGAGGAGGGCCACCGCGAGGCCGATTTCGTCATCGTCGGATCCGGGCCGAACGGGGCCAGTCCGCACCACGCGCTGTCCGAGCGGGTGCTCGAACGCGGCGACGTGGTCGTCGTCGACATCGGCGGGCCCACGCCCGAGGGGTACAACTCGGACTGCACGCGCACCTACGCGCTCGGCGAGCCCGCGCGGCAGGACGTGCGCGGGACCTACGCGGTGCTCGAAGCCGCCCAGCGGGCCGCGGTGCAGGCGGTGCGTCCCGGCGCTACTGCCGAGGCCGTCGACGAGGCCGCCCGCCGGCCGATCGCCGACGCGGGATTCGGTGATCACTTCGTGCACCGCACCGGCCACGGCATCGGGTTGGACGTGCACGAGGAGCCCTACATCGTCGGGGGCAACGACCTCGCCCTCGAACCGGGCATGGCCTTCAGCATCGAACCGGGCATCTACCAGCAGGGCGGCTGGGGCGCCCGCATCGAGGACATCGTGCTGGTCACCGAGGACGGTGTGGAGAGCGTGAACAACCAGCCGCACGAGTTGGTGGTGCTGGACACATGAGCGACAAGACGCAGCACGCGTCCGGCGAGCTGGAGCCGACCGACCGGGCGATCCTGCGGGAACTGGCCCACGACGGTCGGTGCAGCTTCACCGATCTCGCCGAGCGGGTCGGGCTCAGCGTCTCGGCGGTGCACCAGCGCGTCCGGCGGTTGGAGCAGCGCGGGGCGCTGCGCGGGTACGCGGCCGAAGTGGACGGCGAGCACATCGGTCTGCCGCTGACGGCGTTCATCTCGCTCACCCCGACCGACCCGGCGGCCCCGGACGACTACCCGGACCGGCTGCGGCACCTGCCGCAGATCGAGTCGTGCTATTCGGTCGCCGGCGACGAGTCCTACATCCTGCGGGTGCGCGTGCCCTCGCCGCAGGGGTTGGAGGAGCTGCTGCGCCAGATCCGGGAGGCCGCGAAGGTCTCCACCCGCACGACCGTGGTGCTGTCCACCCCGTTCGAGAACCGCCCGCCCGACATCTGAACGGCATCGTCGATGCCACTGCACGAGCACAACTCGCACAGCAGCGGCCCGTGCTCGGTGCCGTCCTGCTAGAAGTCGTGGGCGGCGTCGGCGGTGCCGGGCGTGCGCGGGTGGAACCGCGCCAGGTGCACCCGGCGGACGAAGCGGATCGTGGGCCGGATCAGCATTTCGATGCTGCCGAGCACGAAAAGCCAGGTCCCGGCGGTCATCAGGGCTTCGGAGAAGAAGAAAAAGCTGCCGATGAGAAACCACGTTCCGATCAGCAGATCGTTGATGATGCTGACGACTTCGTAGCGCTGGCGGATCACCAGTTCGCCGTGCCCGATGTGCAACACCGCGGTTCCGGTTCCGCCGCCCTTGCCCGAAGCGGATGAGGTGGACATGAGCTCCCTCCTTCCATGACGGCCCAGAGCGCTCGGGGCCCTCTCGCGCTGAGCCGAGCGTAGGAGACTTGGCACGTCACAGCCTCGTGTACGTGTCGATGTCCTGTTCGAACTCGGTGATGGCCTGCGGTGGCAGCACCCCGTGGCGCTCGGCCTGCTCGGGATGCGAGATCGGCAGCACGACACGACGTTCGATGACGCCCTTCTCCCGCTTCATGCCCGCGAGCGCGTCCCACCGCCCCGCGGGGGCACCGGGCTGTCTGCGTCGCACGACGTCAGTGCTCGCGGTGGGTGATGAGCTGTGCCAGCGCGTCGAGTTCGGCGGTTCGCGAGCGGAGGCGGCCTGCGTGCAGGTGGTGCTGCGCCTCGGCGAGCAACTGGTCGGCTTGGGCCCGGCTCCAGGCGCGGCCGCCTGCGGATTCGACGAGTGCGGCGGATTCGACCAGTTCGGCGTGTTCGAGCGCGTCTTGCGCGTACCGCGCGGCCAGTTCGCTTCCGGCGGGGGTCTGCGACTGCAGGGCTGCTACGACGGGCAGGGTCTTCTTGCGGCCGTGCAGGTCGGAATAGGCGGGTTTGCCGGTGACGGCGGGATCGCCCCAGATCCCCAGGAGGTCGTCGACGTGCTGGAACGCCAGTCCGAGGTTCGCGCCGAACGCGCGCAGGTGCTGGGCCTGTTCGGAGGTGCCGCTGCCGAACAGGGCGCCGAGCTCGCACGCGGTGGCCAGCAGGGTTCCGGTCTTCGCCTGGGCCATGCGTTGACATTCGGGCAGGTCGACGTCGCTGCGCTGTTCGAAGGCGATATCCATGATCTGGCCCTCGATGAGGTCCTGCACTGCGGTGTTGAGCACCCGGATGCCGCGCAGCGCGGTGGGGTGCTCGCTGTCGGCGAGCACCCCGGTGGCCAGGCTCACCAGCGCGTCGCCGGCGAGGATGGCCGCGCTGGTGCCGAACACGCTCCACGCGCTCGGCCGGTGGCGCCGCGTGGTGTCGCGGTCGATGACGTCGTCGTGCAGCAGCGAGAAGCCGTGCACGAGTTCCACGGCCACCGCGGCGGGCAGGGCTGGCGTCGCTTCCGCCCTCGCCGCCTCGGCGGAGAGCAGCACCAGGGTGGCCCGCAGTGCTTTGCCCCCGTTCGCATCGGTGGATCGCCCGTGCTCGTCCCACCAACCGAAGTGGTAGCCGGCGATGTGGCGCATGTCTTCGGGCAGCGTGTCCACGGCGTTGCGCAACGCGGGGGTGACGAGCTGGCGGCCGCGGTCGAGCACCTCGTGCGCGGTGACGTCGGCGGGCCTGGCTCCGGTGGTGGTCATACCGGTCTCCTCACTCAACGGGCGATTTCGACGTTTTCCAGCACACCGAGCGCGTCGGGGGTGAGCACGGCCGCGGAGTAGTACGCGCTGACGAGGTACGAGGTGACGGCCTTGTCGCTGATGCCCATGAAGCGCACGTTCAGGCTCGGCGCGTACTCGTCGGGCAGGCCGGTCTGGTGCAGGCCGATCACACCCTGGTGTTCCTCCCCGGTGCGCAGCGCCAGGATCGAGCTGGTGCCCCGCTCGGTGACGGGGATCTTGTTGCAGGGCAGCAGCGGCACGCCGCGCCAGCCCTGCAGTGCGGTGCCCTCCACGTCGATGCTGTCGGGGTAGAGCCCCAGCCGGTTGCACTCGCGTCCGAAGGCGGCGATCGCGCGCGGGTGGGCCAGGAAGAACTCGGTCCTGCGGCGGCGGGAGAGCAGTTCGTCGAGATCGCCCGGGCTCGGCGGCCCGCCGGTGGTCTGGAGACGCTGCCGCAGGTCGGCGTTGTGCAGCAGGCCGAACGTGCGGTTGTTGACCAGCTCGTGCTCCTGCTGCTCGCGCAGTTCCTCGACGGTCAGCCGCAGCTGTTGCTCGAGCTGGTCCATCGGCTGGTTGTAGAGGTCGCTCACGCGTGTGCGCACGCGCAGGATCGTCTGGGCAACGCTGAGCTCGTATTCCCGCGGGGCGAGGTCGTACTCGGCGAAGGTGCCGGGCAGCTCGGGTTCTCCGGTGTGCCCGGAAACCAGTGCCATGGCGGCCTCGCCGTGCTTGTTCTGCGCGGGTCTGGCGCTGGTGGCCACTCGTTGCAGGTGGGTGCGCAGCGCCTCGGACCGGCCGGTCACCTCCTCGAGCGCTTGCCGCGGCAGGCTCAGCACGATGCAGGGGGTCAGCGCCTTGACCGTCACGTGCCAGGACTGCTGCGTTCCGGTCAGGACCTGGTCACCGAAGAACGCCCCGTCTGCGAGCACGTCCAGCGCGGCCTGCCCGTCGTACTCGCTGGTGGTGAACGTGCCCACTTTGCCGTGGGCCAGCAGCACGACCTCGTCGGCGGGTCGGCCCGCCGTGGCGAGGACTTCGCCCGGGGCGCAGTCGCGCCGGGCGAACCGCTCGGCCAGCGCGCTCAGCACGTCCTCGTCGTCGAACTCGCGCAGCGCGGGAAGTTCGCGCAGCTCCGGGGGGACGACGCGCACCTGGTCACCGGTGTTGGAAAACGTCACCCGACCGTCGCCGAGCTGATAGGTCAGCCGTCGGTTGACGCGGTAGGAGCCGGCCGAGGTCTGCACCCACGGCAGGGTGCGCAGCAGCCACCGCGGGCTGATCGCCCGCATCTGCGGCGGGGTCTTGGTCGTAGTCGCGAGATTCCGCGCCGCCGCGGTGCTCAGGCTGAGCTGGCCCGCACCGTCCTGTTCGGACGCCGGGGCGGAGTGGGGTTGCGTCATGTGCGTGCACCAATCGCGTGTCGTGCGGGCGAGAGCTTCTGCGGGCGGGCGTTACGGCCTGCGGCCCACGTCGGGTGAGGTGATGCGTGCGGCTGCGGTGCCGATCCCGGTGGGACCGGACAGGCGGTGGCGCACGGCGGAGTCTCGGGTCCCGGCGGCGTCGGGCAGGTGCGCAACACTTCCTGCCCGGGTGCGCCGGAGTTCGGTCTCGGTGTAGCGCGCGCACCGGCGATGCCACTCCAGGATCCCCGCCATCCAGTCCTTGAGCTCGTCGGCGTGGCGGGTCAGCACCTGGCGCGCCGGGGCGTCCAGCGAGAACTCGTCGAACAGCACCGGCAGCTCGTGGGCGACGGCGTGCTCGAACTGCCGCATGCGCGCGGCCATCAGGTCGGCCACGATGTCCCGGGCGCTCCACCGGTCGGTGCCCAGGAAGTTCTCCACGACCAGGACGATGTTGTGCACCTCGCCCTCGAACTCGATCTCCTTCTGGTACGAGAACAGGTCGTTGGTGAAGCAGGCGTAGTCCTGCGCCGCGGCTTCCATCTCGCGGATGACGCGGGTGCGGTAGATCTCCGCGGGAACGGCGTCGAGGTGCGCCAACCGCGACAGGCTCATCGTCATGTCCGAGCCGAAGGTCTTGCGGCGCATCTCGATGTAGTCCACCGGGTCCGGGATGCGGTGCTGCGCCTGGTTGTCCAGTTCCCACAACCAGCTGGCGGTCATCTCCTCCACCGCCGTGCGGAACTGCTGGCGAGCCGAGTGCGACATGGGGCCGGCGGTGCGCCGCCACAGGTCGGCCAGGCCCCGCTCGAGCGGATTCGCGGGCTCCGGGGCTGAACCGGCGTCCAGGGGCATGAATTCCGACAGCCGCTCGTTGCAGGCCTTCGCGGCGACCAGGTTGCGGCCGGCCCCGAACACCACCGGGAAGTAGTCATCGCCGTAGGTGCCCCACGCCAGCCAGTCCGCGGAGAGGTCGAGCGCCTCGGCGCTCGCGTCCGCGTGGATCATGGCCGCGCAGTGGGCGAAGTCGAAGCCGAGGAAGCGCCGCTCGTCCCACACCCCGCCGCGTTCCACGCCGGGAACGGAGTCGAACATGCCCGTCCGCCGGGCCCAGTCGACCGCGCGGCGCCGCGCGGCGTCCAGGTGCGGACTCGTGCGGAACGGGTAGGGCATGTGCAGCTCCGGCAGCGTCAGGTGCCCCACCGCTTGGCACGGCTCGTGGGAGTGCTGCTGCGTTCGGCGCCGCAGACCGGGCCGCAGCCGCGAGAACGCCCGGGCCGCGGAGGTGCCCAGCCCGGTCGGTCCGACCAGCACCCCGGCGGCGGGCGGCGTGGTGGTACCGGCGTTCATGTAGCGGCTGGACTGGGTGTGCCACTCGTGCCCGCCGGCTTGCCAGTCCTGCAGTCCCTTGACGTAGGTCAGCACGTTCGCGCGGGCCTCGGGGTCGAGCCCGTGCTCCTCGCACAGCCGCGGAACCTCGGCCAGCGCGGTGTTCTCGAACTGCTCCAGCCGCGAGGTGAGCAGGTCGTTGGTCAACTCGGCGGCCTGCTGCGGAGTGGAGCCGAAGAACGTCTCGACGACGAGCACCCCGTTGTTGAGCTCGCCCTCCTCCTCGGTCTCGCGCTGGTAGGAGAACAGGTCGTTGCGCAGGTGCACCCCGTCGGCGAAGGTGTCCTTGAGCACCCGCATCGGCCGGGTTGCGGCGATGCTCTCCGGAATCTCCGCCCGCGCGGCGAGCTCGACGAGGTCGGCCGACCACGGCGCACCGCCGACCTTGCGCCGCATCTCGACGTAGTCGATCGGGTTGGGCACCCGGTCCGCGGTGATGTTGGCCAGCTCCCACACGCAGTCCTCGAGCAGGTTGCGGGTGCTCTCGGAGAACCGCCGCAACCAGTCGGCGGACATGATCGACGCGGTGCGCGCCCACAGGTCCGCCAGCCCCCGCTCCACGGGATTGGTCGCAGCCGGCGGAGTCCGGCCCGGTTCCGCCGGCATGAACGCCGCCAGGCCGGTGAGGTACTCGCGCGCCCCGGCCAGGTCTCCCGTGCGCTTGTAGTGCTCGAGGAAGTGGTCGTCGAAGTAGAACACCCACACGTACCAGTCGGTGACCAGGTTCAGGTCCTCCGCGGCGGCATCCGGGTGGGTGTAGGCGCACAGCAGGGGGTAGTCGGCCGAGTCGAACGCGACCTCGTCCCAGACGAACGTGCCACCGCGACTGCTCGCGGCCTCGGCCGGGGCGACCATCTCCCTCTCGCGCGCCCACGCCTTGCTGTGCTCCCGCGCGGCGTGCAGGTGCGGATTCAGCCGCGCGGGCCACGGCAGGTAGCACTCCGGCAGCGAAAACGGTTGCTTGCCCATGGGGTTCGGTCAGCTCTCCCGGCCGGTCTCGACGTTCTCCAGCACACCCACCGCGTCGCCGGCGAGGATGGCCGCGGAGTAGTAGGTGCTGACCAGGTACGAGATGAGCGCCTTCTCGTTGATGCCCATGAACCGCACCGACAGACCGGCCTCGTACTCGTCCGGGATCCCCGTCTGGTGCAGCCCCACCACGCCCTGGTTCTGCTCACCGGCGCGCACCAGCAGGATCGAGCTGGTGCGGCGCGAGTTGATCGGCAGCTTGTTGCTCGGGAACAGCGGGACTCCCCGCCACGCGGGCACTTGGTGCCCGGCGACGTCCACGTTCTGCGGGTACAGCCCCTGCCGGCTGCACTCCCGCCCGAACGCGGCGATCGCTCGCGGGTGCGCCAGGAAGAAGCTGGGTTCCTTCCACACCAGCGACAGCAGGTCGTCCATGTCGTCCGGGCTCGGCGCCCCGCCGCGCGTGTGCAGGCGCTGCCGCAGGTCGGCGTTGTGCAGCAGGCCGAAATCGCGGTTGTTGACCAGCTCGTTCTCCTGCTGCTCGCGCAGTTCCTGGATCGTCAGCCGCAACTGCTGTTCGACCTGGTCCATCGGCTGGTTGTACAGATCCGCCACCCGCGTGTGCACCCGCAGGACGGTCTGGGCGACGCTGAGCTCGTACTCGCGGGGCTTGAGGTCGTAGTCGACGAACGTGCCCGGCAGTTCCGGTTCGCCCGCGTGCCCGGCGGCCACCTTGATCGCGGCCTCGCCGTCGGCGTTGTGCTCGGCGGGAGCGGCGGCCGCGGCCTGGTCGAGGTGGGTGCGCAGCGCTTCGGAGCGGTCCCGGAGTTCCAGCAACGACTCGCGGGGCAGCGTCAGCACCGTGCACGCGGTGACCGCCTCGGCCGTGAACTCCCACGTCCCCTCGGCACCGATCAGGACCGAGGAGCCGAAGAACGCCCCGTCGGCCAACACTCCCAGCGCTGTCCGGTCGCCGTACTCGCCGGTGCCGAACCGGTTGACCTTGCCGCGCGCGATGAGCACCACCGCGTCGGCGGGATCGCCCTCGGCAGCGATGACATCGCCCGGTTCGTACTCGCGCTGGCTGAAGCGCTCCGCCAGCGCGTCCAGCGCACCGGTGTCGTCGAAGCCCCGCAGCGGTGGCAGCTCGCGCAACTCCGCCGGAACCACCCGCACGTCGGCACCGGTGTTGGAAAAGGTCACCCGCCCGTCACCGAGCGTGTAGGTCAACCGGCGGTTCACCCGGTACGCACCGCCCGCGGCCTGCACCCACGGCAGCAGGCGCAACAGCCACCGCGAGGTGACCGACTGCATCTGCGGTGGCGTCTTCGTCGTCGTCGCCAAGTTCCGCGCTGCCGCGGTCCCCAGGCTCAGCGGATCGCTGTCCGCGCTCGCGTCCGACTGCTCCGACCCAATAGCCGTCATCGCACCTGTACCAATCGCCCGTCCGATCAAGATCATCTTGTGCTGCGAGCGCAGTCTTTCAGCGGTCGAACGAGCGGCAAAGCTGCAAACGAGTGATCACCCCCGGATGAACCGATGACACTTGGTGATCAACGCACGCGAGCCCTCCGGGCGGAGCGGGACGCGCACGAGGGGAGGCCGGCCTCGGAAGCAGGTCGCTGGGCTGATGCAGGATCGCTGCATCACAGTTCCACGACGTAGTGCGATATGCTCCACAGTGGAGTGAAGCCAACGTGCGCACCGGCGGCCTTGGCCGCGGTTTGCTGATCATCGCAGGCCATGCGGATGCGGCGGCATCCTTCCTTCTCCAGGAAGGAGACCGTGGTCTGCAGCAGGGTCGTGCCCAGTCCCTGGCCGCGGTAGGCACGGTGCACTCCGAATCCTGCGATGGACCCGGTCTCGAAGTCGTCGTTGGATGATGCGCTTGCCAGGACGTAGCCGACCAGCCACTGGGCGGTGTGGTCGACGTCCACCACGGCGACCCAGCACGCGGTCGGCGATGCAGCCAGCAGCGCTGCCACGTCGTCCGCGGAGGCCGGGGTGCCGTCATCGGGGGACCCGGCGCGACATCCTCGTTTCAATTGGTGCACTGCAGGGACATCGATCTCATCCATCGGGCGGATGTGGGGCTGTTTCACGACGATTCCTCACTTCTGTTCCGCTGCTCCGGGGGTCACGTGAAGGTGGTCCGGTCATCTGCTGGCGTCGCATCGAGGTGTTCCGGGACGTGCAGCACGTCGATGAGGTTCGATCCACCGTGCGGGGACGGGCACCACACCCCCGACGAGAGCACATTCGAGTTCAGATCACCGGGCAGACAGGTGCGGTTTCGCTCCGATCGGGTGAACTGACCACCGGGCGACGACGGGACGTCGCCGAAGGGGAACGTGCTGCAGCTGGTGCGGTGGGAGCGCTTCCAGTGCGGCACGGGTGTTTCGCGAACGTTGGAAACCTGCTTCGTGCGGGGGTTGGGTTGAACAGCCGGGGGTGCGGAAGTAGTGCTCTCAGCGAGTTCTTCGTCGTGCGGCGTTCGAGGTAGATCCACAGTGGATGTGCACCGAGGACGCATTCGGGCAGCGCCAAGGCACCCGCGGCGGCGGGGACGCGGATCGGATGCCGGGTGACGGCGTTCGGTCCATGGTGGATACCGCGACCTGATCCGCCCGATTCCTGGCTGGGACCGGCGCCGTCCTGCTCGCGGGCTGCCAAAGCGGGAACGGCCCGCGCCGTTCCCTCAGCGAGACGGGCCGGTGGTGGGAGAATCGGGATCGGGTTCGACGGTGATGTCTTGAGCGCGTGCGGCTCGGGCCAGGGTGTCGTCGAAGGTGGCCAGGACGGACTCGGTGGCCAGGGCAGTGTCCAGTGCGCAGCAGTCGGGTAGTTTGAGCCCGCACGTCACGCGCAAACGGGCGAGCCGTAGAGGCTCCCCTTCGGCGCGGTCGGCGACGCGAACGCCGAGGGCGTGCAGGTCGGAGAGCATCTCCTGGCCCCGTCCCGCTCGCACCCCGCCGATCAACACCTCGGCAAGGTTCAACGAGTGGATGCACAAGGGCTCGCCCGCCGAATCTCGCAGATAGGTGGTGGCCGCCTGGTGATGGGCATCGTAGGGGTTCAGGTGCGCGATCACCAGGCCGGCATCGAGGGTGATCATTCCGGCCAGTCCTGCCGCAGCTCGGCCAGGTGGTTCTCGCCGAACGCATCGGCGTACTTACCGCTGGAGGCCTCGATCGCCTCCAGCCGGCCACGGCTCACCTCGCTCCGTTCCTGTTCCAGAGCCGCGCAGCCGGTGCGGAGCAGGCGCAGCAGCAGCTTGGAACGGGACTCGCGAGGCCATCGCCGCGCCGCGAGCTCCAGGGCGCGTGCCACCTCGGGCGTCTCGGTGATCTGATGGCGGGGCCGTGCGGTCGGCATAGCGAAAGTGTACCACTTCGCGGTGAAGTGATGCACCCAGCGGGTTCGCCCAACTCCACGGGCGTGCGGATGCGAACGTGGCCTCCGATCCGTACCGCCTCGGGGGCGAACCTCGGCAGCGGACCTGGCGTGGCCGGTTCCGGACCGCACCGGCTCGCGACGTGGAGCGCGCGTCACGCTCCTCCTGCTTCGGCGTGCCAGGCGGGTTCGACACGTCCGTGCGCCCGGATCTGCTCGGAGCCCACGAACGCGAGCGCATCCAGGAACGCAGGCGCGAAGGTCCCCGGCCCGCGACAGGACCCCTCGGCCAGCTCCGCGGCGACGGCGTAGTGCACGTGCGCTGCTACCACAGCGGTCAGCCGATCGGGCTCGGCCGCGAGGTACGCGGCGCACAACGCTCCCAGCGCGCAGCCGGTGGCGGACACGCGTGCGAGCAACTCGCTGCCACCGCGCACGCGGAGCATGCCGATGCCGCCGGAGGGCGTGCTGCCGAGGACCCGGTCCACGGGGCCGGAGGCGGAGACGGCCCCCGCCTCCGCGAGCAGTGCCCGCATCGCCGGTTCGGCCGCTGCGGAGTCCTCGGAGCTGTCCACGCCTCGCCCACGCGCTCCCGAGCCGGCCAAGGCGTTGATCTCCGAAGGGTTGGCCCGGACCGCGGCGGGGCCCAGCTGCACGAGTTCGGTGGCGGTGCGGGTGCGCCACGGCAACCCTCCCACGCCCACCGGATCCAACACCCAGGGCCGAGCGGACGCTCGCGCGGAACGCACTGCTTCCGGGAACGCCGCGACGCGGTCCTCGGTGGGGGTGCCGAGGTTGATCAGCACGGCGTCGGCACCCTCGGCGGCCACGCCCGCCTCGTGCGGGTTGTCCACGAGCACCGTCGTCGCACCTGCGGCCAGCAGCACGTTCGGCAGCAGGCCCGCCGACGGTGCGTTGGTCAGGGCGTGCACCAGCGGCACACGGGCGCGCAGCCGCTCCAGCGCGCGGGCGGCCGCATCCACCCCGGGCAGGGCGGATCGGCCACGGACGTCGTCGCCTCCGCGAGAAGTCATCATCGATGTTCGCACGTCCGCGCCCAGCGCTCTTCAGAGCCGGGAGCTCGGAGCGAACGATGCCGGGGCGGGGAGCAGCCGATCCCTCAACTGACCCGCAGCGTCACCTTGCCGCCGCTGTGCCCGGTGGCAACTTCCTGCTGGGCCCGTGCGGCATCGGCGAGGGGGTAGCTGTTGGCGTGCCGCAGCGGCAGGCTCCCGTTGCGCGCGCTCTTGGCCAGCTCGGTGAGCACGTCGGCGTTCTTGTCCCCGGCATTGCCGCTGGAGAACGTGATGCCCAGGTCGAACGCCGCCGGATCGGCGATGGTCACGATCCGTTCCGCGGTTTCGCCGCGCAGGCTGACCGAGTCGGGCAAGGCGCCGCCACCGGCCGCGTCGAACACGGCGTCCACACCGGAGCTGACTGCCCGCACGCGTTCCACGAGCCCCTGGCCGTAGCGGACGGGCGTCGCACCGAGGGAAGCGATGTATTCCGCGTTCGCCTCGCCACCGGTGCCGATCACGGTCACGCCGCGCTGCACCGCGAAACTCGTCGCGATCGCCCCGGCGACCCCGCTCGCCCCGTGCACGAGCAGCACCTCGCCGGGCTGCGGCTGCAGCAGGCGCAGGCCGCGCAGGGCTGCTTCCCCGGCCACGGGCAATGCCGCGGCGTCGCGCCAGTCCAGGTCCCCGGGTTTCGACACCAGCACGCTGCCCAGCGCGCAATCGGCGTAGGAACCGCCCTGCGCCCAGCCGAAAACCTCGTCACCCACGGAGAACGCGGCGTCCGGGCCGACCGCGTCCACCACTCCGGACATCTCCAGCCCGGGGCGGTGGGGCAGTGCGGGCTCGCCCATCTCGCCGGCGCGGATCTTGCAGTCGGCCGGGTTGACGCCTGCCACGCGCACTGCCACGCGCACCTGCCCGGAGGTCGGTTCCGGCTGCTCGACCTCGTCGAGCCGCAACACGTCAGGACCACCGAACTCGCCGAACTGGATGGCACGCATGGTTTTCCTTCCTCGCACGCGCTGTTTCAGCGGCGAACCGCCCTTACCACAACTCCATCATCGCACCATGACGTGCAACAACATCCCCGCGGCCTACCCGCAACGGCACTCGTGCACCGATCGGGGAAGTGCGGCACGCACACCGTCCACGAGCGACTCGACGTGTTCCCGCTCGAGCGGGCACGTCACCTGGCCCGCTGCCGAAGGGCTGGGACCGCTCGTTGCCAGGCCCGGTCCCGGTTCCTGGAACGGAAAGCACGTCATCGCGGCGGTAACGGATAAAACGGAGGGCTCTCCTCCGGTTATTCTGTTAGCCTGCGGATGCAAGTGGAGATACCTGCTCCGGATACCTGCCACGGTCCGCGTTGCCGGACCGGCGATCAGAAAGGACACGACGCATGCCGGAGACCACCAGCGCCGTATCTCCTGCCGGCGCAGGTGACCCGCTCGAAGCGCTGTTCCCCGTCCTCGTCCACCTGCACTCCGGTTATCTGATTCAGACGCTGTTCGAACTGGAACTCGCCGACCAGGTGGAGCCCACGGGCACCGCGGTGGCCACGCTTGCCGAGCGCGTCCAGGCCGAACCCCGCGGCCTGCGCAAGTTGCTGCACGCGTTGTCCAGCATCGGGATCTTCCAGCCCAGCGGGCAGGACTGCTTCGCGCACAATGCCGCCTCCACCATGCTGCGTTCCGAAAACGGGGGCAGCGCCATGCTGGAGGCGTTCGCCCGCAACGAGTGGGCGGCACGGACGTGGGAGCACCTGCCGGAGGCGGTGCGCTCCGGACAGGCCGCATTCCCGAAGGCGATGGGCAAGCCGTTCTACGACTACCTTGACCAGGACGACCCGGACTCGGCTGCGGCTTTCAACGCGGCGATGACGCAAGGCATCGGATCCACCAACGAAGCCGTGGTCGAGGCGTTGGACCTGAGCTCGACGGCCGAAATCGTCGACGTCGGCGGCGGGCAGGGCACGCTGCTGCGCGACATCCTGCACGCGAACCCCCAGCTGCGCGGCACGTTGTTCGACATCGGGCACGCACTGACCGACGTCGATCAGCAGCTGCGATCCGGCGCGCTCGCGGAGCGGTGCGAGATCGAGGAAGGGGACGCTCGGGTCGCCGTGCCGTCGGGAGCGGACGCGTACGTGTTCCGGATGATCCTGCACAACTGGGACGACGACAGTTGCGTGCGGCTGTTGCGCAGTTGCGCGCACAACGCCAAGCCCGGCGCTCGGGTGCTGATCGCCGAAATGATTCTGCCGCAGGACGGCGCGGTTTCGGACTTCACCGCCATGTTCGACATGCAGATGTTCGTGCTGTTCGGCAGCAACGAGCGCACGGCCTCCGAATACGCCGCGCTGTGCGAGCGGGCCGGCCTCGACTACGTCGGAGCCACCGAAACCTCCTCCGTGCTGGGTATCGTCGAGGCCAGGGTGCGCTGACGTCGACGGCGGAGTTCGATCCGGAGCGCGGCCGGGAGTGCGGGAGGTATCAGGAGCGTTTCGAGCTCCAGGTCTGCATGGCCTCGTCGAGCTGATCCTCGTCCAGCGCTTCCGGCAGGGCAGCCCCGTCCTCCCGGGCGCGCAACCCATCGACGATCAGCGCGAGGTAGCGGCGCCAGGCCTCCGGCTGCAGGGAGTTGGTGTAGTCGACGACCGATCCGATCATCAGGTCGATGATGGGCACGTCGACCTGCCGCAGATCCGGTCGCACGTAGCCGTCCTCCTGCGCCCGGCGTAGCAGTTGCCGCACCGCGGGAGCGAGCCGCTCGCGCGCCTGCGAGATTTTCGATCCTTCGGCGGTGTTGCCGAGCACGACATCGCGGAGGCCGTGGTCGGCGGCCAGCAGCGCGCAGGAGCGTTCCAGGAAGCCGACGAAGCCGCCCCAGGAGTCCTGTTCGGTCATGGCCGCCTCGGCCAGAGCCACCAGTTCATCGATCCGGTCCTCGAACAGGGCCTCCACCAAGCGCTCCTTGTCCGTGAAACGCCGGTAGACCGTGCCGACCCCGAGCCCCGCGTGCTGGGCGACGTCGTCGAGCGTGGCGGTAAGCCCGCGTTCGGCGAAGACCTCCCGCGCCGCCGCGAGAATGCGCTGGCGGTTTCGTTCGGCGTCCCGACGCAGTGGCCGCTCGTCGGAGCCACGATCGGTGGGCCCAGCACTCATCGTGCCGGATATTACCAACGCGGAATCGGCGTCCGATGCGTTCGGGACGGTGCACACGGTGCTGCGCCAGGGGGAAGGCCGGTCAGCACGCTGCCGCGACCGCATTGGTGGTAGGAACGCCGCAGCGGCACAGCCCTCCGGGGGCTGCGCAAGGGGACCGCGTTCCAGCACGGGGCCGGCCGGCAGGGCCGCGGCGGGCAACAGCGCAGCAGTCCGCGGGATCAGTTCACGGGCGGTCGAGGGTGTTTAGCGGTGTGCTCGGCCGGGGTATTCCCCGTGTGCCGGCGGGGACGGGGAGCGTTGGCAGATGCCGGGGTGATTCGGCACGACACTTCGCCGAACCGGCCCGCACCCGCGCCGCTGCGCGGCAGATGGAAACCTACGCCGATGGCGCGGAGAAGCAGAGTGATGCTGAGCTCGCCGAGTGGTTCCGCAGGAGTCAGCACAGTGGACAGCAGGCCGGTGATCGGTCCGAGGAGCTGCTGCAGAACCGCTTGACGGTCGGCGTTGGTTGAATCCGAGGTGCGAGCAGCGCGGGCAGCGCCTCGGACACCTGTTATCGCTGTCCGCGCTGTGCGGGGCGCGTGCCGCGAGCCGCTGAGGGGTAACCCAGCGCGTGCACGGGCCGCTGCGCTCCGAGCGGGTCGTTCAGCCGTGAAGCCGTGCCGATCGATCCGGGACGTCTCGGCCGGTGAAGTGGCACCAACGGGCCGCACGTGGAAATCAGCGGAGGTTAGGTGAAATTGAGTACGTACAAGACGATCAATCCCGCCACCGGTGAACTCGTCAAGGAGTTCGCCACCGCGACCGACGCGGAAATCGAAGAAGCGGTCAACTCCTCCCACAAGGCTTTCGGGTCGTGGCAGCGCACCCCCGTCGACCAGCGAGCAGCGACCATGGAGCGGGCCGGTGAGCTCATGCTCGAGCGCAAGGAGGAGCTGGCCGGACTCATCACGCTGGAGATGGGCAAGCTCCCTTCCGAGGCCGGGGGCGAAATCGAGATCTCGGCCAGCATCCTCAAGTATTACGGCCAGCAGGGACCGCGCATTCTCGCTGACGAGAAGCTGCAACCGGACAGCGGCGGCGACGCCGTAGTCGTCAACGAGCCCATCGGTCCGCTGCTGGGCATCATGCCGTGGAATTTCCCCCAGTACCAGATCGCCCGGTTCGCCGGTCCGAATTTGGTGGCGGGCAACACCGTTCTGCTCAAGCACGCGCAGGACTGCCCGCAGTCCGCCCTCGCTTTCGAGCGACTCATGGCCGATGCGGGGTTCCCGGCCGGTACCTACATCAACCTCTTCGCCACCAACGAGCAGGTCCAGGGCATGATCGCCGATGATCGAGTCGCGGCCGCCTCGGTGACCGGATCCGAGCGGGCCGGCTCCGCGGTGGCTGAGACCGCCGGCAAACATCTCAAGAAGGTCGTCCTCGAGATGGGCGGCAGCGACCCCTTCATCGTGCTCGACAGCGGCGACGTGGACGCCACCGTCACCGAAGCCGTGCGAGGCCGGATGACGAACTCGGGGCAGAGCTGCATCGCCTCCAAACGGCTGATCGTGCCCCAGGGGCGCTACGAGGAGTTCGTCGGCAAGCTCACCGAGCAGATGGCCGCGCTGCAACCCGGTGACCCCACCGACGAGGACACGGACGTAGCCCCGCTGCACGACGAGGAAGCAGCGCAGAAGCTCATGGAACAGGTCGACGACGCCGTGGAGAAGGGCGCCACCGTCAGGACCGGTGGTCACCGGGTGGACCGCTCCGGGGCCTTCGTGGAGCCCACGGTGCTTACCGGTGTGACCCGCGAGATGCGCGCCTTCGGCGAGGAGCTCTTCGGTCCCGTAGCCGTCGTCTACCCGGTGGCCGATGAGGACGAAGCCATCGACCTCGCCAACGAATCGAGCTTCGGGCTCGGCGGAAGCGTCATGAGCGACGACGTCGAGCACGCGCAGCAGGTCGCTCGCCGCGTCGACACCGGCATGGTGTGGATCAACAAGGCGACCTGGACCGAACCCGACCTGCCCTTCGGCGGCACGAAGCGGTCCGGCCTCGGCACTGAACTCGGTGAGGACGGCATCCAGCAGTTCCTCAACAAGAAGCTCATCCGCAGTTGACGGTGTGGTCCATGGTGGACCGGAGCTTTGCGATACGTCTGTGATACCTCCCGGGCGTCCGCTGGGCGCCCGGGTAGCGGAGCCGTGCGAACGTCTCGGGGAGCTGGTGCGTCAAGCGGCGCGCGGCCAGTCGTCCGAGCACCCAGCCCAGGACACCACCGTTGAGCAGGGCGACGACGAGCGTAGCGACCGGGAACCAGGCGGGAACCGGCGCGAACGCGAGCGGGACCGCCATGCCGAGCGTCGGCAGCACGAGCACGATCGTCGAGCCCGCGGTGATCTGGAGCGCGACGTTGTTCTCGCCCGCATCCGTCGGGTTGACGCGGCGATGCGGGTCGACGCCCGGGGTCGCACCGAGCACGGAGGCGAGTACGGCGACTCCGCTGCCCGCCCCGAGCACCGCGTACACCGCGCGCGAAGCTGAGATGACGAGGACCAGGAACGGCGCCGCAGCCAGCAGAGCGGCCAGAACCGTCCACAGTGGTCCGATGAGCAGAGCGTACGCGGCGAGCGCGAGGACCCACCCCGCGAAGCACGCCCCAGTAGGTGAGCAGTTCGGCACCGGTGAGACGTTCCGGCAAAGCGAGCCCCTCGGGCAGCACGCCGAGCATCATCTTGGCGCGCGTGGGATCCGCCCACACGTCAACGCCGTGCACGAAAGCCGTACCGGTGTCAGGCCGCAGCAGGCCGACCGCCATCGCCAGCGAGGTCGTCTTGCCCGCCCCGTTCGGCCCGACGAGGCCTATCAGCGAACCGCGTGGGACGTCGAGGCTCGCGGCGTCCGCCGCTCGCGTTCCGGAGGAGTCCTTCGTCGAACCGTCCAGCCGGAAGGCCGCGGGACCGGTCATGGTCGTGCCTCCTTCGCGGTCACGCTTTCCCGATGGCCCGTTCGGCGAAGTCGGCCACGTGCGCGGCGAAGCGCTCGACGTCCAGATCCGGGTTCGCGAACAACTCCCGTGGCACGCCCGCCAACAGCGCATGCCGGCAAAGCGCGACGGTGCGCAGGTCGAAATCGCGGAACTCGCCCGCCTGCTGGCCCTCGCGGAGGAATTCCTCCCACTCCGCGATGGCGTGTTCCTGGTTGAGGACCGCCGCTGCTTCCCGATCCGATGGACTGGAGCCGACGGTCAGCTGCAACATCGCGAGCATCTGGTTGCGATTGCGGTCCGCGTAGCGCACGAAGCCCTCGACCATGCAGCGCGCGGCAGCCAGGTACGAATCCGCACCCTCGGTGGTCTGCTCGAGCGCCGCGTCCAGGTCCGCGTTCAAGACGTTCGCCACCGCCGCCACCAGTTCCGCCCGGGACGCGAAGTGGTACGAGATCAGGCTCGGGCTGATCCCGATGCGAGTGGCGATCTTCGAGAAGGATGCATTGGCCGCTCCGTGCTCGGCAATCGTGTCGATCGCGGCATCGACGATCTGTCGACGCCGCTGCTCCTCGATGAACGACCCCTTGACCACGAACCTTCTCCTCGTCGGGCAACCAGATTACTGAATAGCTTGACAGTATCCTGTTCGGCCGACCAGTACGGCGCCAAAACGGAGCGGGGCCGGGTATGCCGGAAAGGGACTGCGAGGCCCTGGGGAGGACCGTGCGAAGGTTGAGCAACGCCAGGCGTTGATCGAGGGAGGTGCTCGCCGGTGTTGCGCTGGAGGGTTCGGTGCGGGGTGACCCGGGAGGCGGTGACGACCGCGGCGAGGTTGGCGGTGTGCCATCTGCTGACCCCCATTACCGTGTTGGTGGCTCCGATCTTGGAGCTCCTGGTCGCTCGGTGTGGCATGACTGGTGCCCCCTGTCGCTCGCATGATCCGGGGGGGTGGTGTCACCACACCGGGAGGCGCCTGTGGACCGCTGAATAGGGACGTGCCCACCGGTTTATCCGGGTGGTCTGGTCGTAATGTGGGTGTCGGCTGCCGGCGTCGGATCAGCGACCGGGAACATACAACAGCACATCGGGAGACGCTGCGATGACCAGTGGGTTCGACGTGTTCTGCGGTCTGGACGTGGGCAAGGAGCACCATCACGCCACCGGCCTGACGGCTGAGGGCGTGCGCGTGCACGATGCTGCCCTGCCTAACACCGAAGCCGGGCTGCGCGACGTCTTCGACCGGCTGGGCCAGCATGGCCGGGTGCTCGTGGTCGTGGATCAGCCCGCCTCGATCGGCGCGCTGCCGGTGGCGGTGGCCCGCGACAGTGGCTGCGAGGTGGCCTACCTGCCCGGGCTGGCGATGCGCCGCATCGCCGACCTGCACCCGGGCCAGGCCAAGACCGACGCCCGCGACGCGGCCGTCATCGCCGAAGCCGCCCGCAGCATGCCGCACACCCTGCGCCGGGTCGATGTCGGTGACGAAGCCCTGGCCGAGCTGGAAGTGCTCGTCGGCTTCGACGACGACCTCGCCAGTGAGGCCACCCGCGTGGGCAACCGGATCCGCGGGCTGCTCACCCAGATCCACCCCAGCCTGGAACGGGTATTGGGCCCGAAAATCCAGCACACGGCCGTGCTGGAGATCTTGACCCGCCTGGGCGGGCCCGACGGCATCCGCACCGCCGGGCCCCGCAAGCTGCGCAACCTGGCCAGCAAACACGCACCCCGCAAGGGCGCCGAGTGGGCCGAGCAGATCTGGCAGGCCCTGGGCGAGCAGACCGTCACCGTGCCCGGCACGGCCACCGCCGAGACCGTCCTGTCGAAACTGGCCGCCTCGCTGAAAACCGTTCTCACGCAACGCAATGACGTCGCCGACCAGGTCGAGAAAGTGCTCGATGCGCACCCTCTTGCCGGCGTCCTGACCTCGATGCCCGGCATCGGCGTCAGGACCGCCGCCCGCATCCTGCTCGACGTCGGCGACGGCTCCGCCTTTCCCACCCCAGGGCACCTGGCCGCCTACGCCGGGCTGGCCCCAGTCACCCGCCGATCCGGCTCCAGCATCCGCGGCGAACGTCCACCCAAAGGCGGCAACAAACAGCTCAAACGGGCCTTCTTCCTCGCCGCCTTCGCCGCCCTGTCCGACCCCACCAGTCGGGCCTACTACGACCGCAAACGCGCCCAAGGCAAGCGCCACAACGCCGCCCTCATCTGCCTGGCCCGCCGCCGCTGCGACGTCCTCTTCGCCATGCTCCGAGACGGAACCTACTACCAACCACCCACCCCACAACCGGCTTGACCCAACCCATAGGGACACCCCCCGGGGAGTGCGGAGGTGCGGCGATGACCGGTGCGCACGTCGCGATCCTGTTCGGTGTCTTCGTCGGCGGTGCGACGCCGTGGCTGGAGGCCATCGTCGTGATTCCCGGTGGCATCCTCGCCGGCGGGCACGCGATGCCGGTTGCCATCGCCGGGATCGTGGGCAACTTGGCGACCGTTGCGGTGGCGGCGTGGTTCGGCGAGCGCATCCGGACGTGGTGGATCAAGCGGCGGCTGGCGCGGAGGGGAGACGAGGAGCCGGCGGGGCACGAGGGGCGGAGGGCCCAGCGGGGGCAGCGAGCGGAACGCATCGCGCGTCGATGGGGGCTCCCGGCACTCGCCGCGCTCGGGCCGCTGGGGCTGGGAACGCAGCTGTCCGCGCTCGTCGCCGTCAGCATCGGCACCACAGCACGGGCCGCATTCGCCTGGATCGGCGCCGGCACGGTCGTGTGGAGCGCGATCGCTGCCGTTCTCGCCATCACGGGCGTGTCGATCGCTGGAATCGGCGCCTGAGTCGGTGGCCAGTGCGTCCGGTGATCGAGCAGGGCCCCGCGGAGAGGCTCAACGCAGGTTTGAGCGATCGCCAGCCAACGATCACGTCTGCCCGGTGGTCTGCGGCAGACCGGCGCATCCAGGCGCCCTTTCCGGTGCGCCCCGTGCCGACCGGCTGCTGAGGCGCGCTGTTCGCCGCTGGTCGGTTGGGCCGCTCCGGGGACGGGTACCCGTGGGCTGACCAGCCTTCTGCGCACCGGGAAGGAGCATTGAACGATGTCACCTCGGACGTCAGGGTACGAGCCGGCAGGGCCTCCCGATCCGCGTACGCTGCCCGATGACGGACTGGGCCAGGGGCCTGCCGTTACCGACCTCTCGTCGTGGGGTTCCATCGTGGCGCTCACGGGCGTGCTGCACGGAGCGCAACCCCCGCCTCGCAGCGCCGCCGAGCCCGACGACATCCCCGGTCAGAAATCGACCGGGACGACTGTTCCGGGCACAACGACCCGTTCGGGTAGCACGCCAGCCGGGTAGTGAGTGGTGCCCCGGCGCAACGGCCCCGGCGCAACACCCGCAGCCCGCGCACGTGCTGCGCGCGTGCCGCACGCTCGCCAGCCAGGGGGTTGGTCAAGCTTGCAGCTGCGCTCCCGCGGGCAACGGTCATCCTGCGCGCCGGCGTCGGCGCATCATCCGGCAACCACCGACCTCCTGGCGGCGAGCAGCTCACGGCCGGTGCAGGGCGGCGGCTTCCTCCGCGGTCACGGCGCGCAGGTCGCCGTGCTCGTTCGGCAGGCACTCGGCCTGCTGCGCGCGCCCCGCCAGGAACTGGCCGAGGCACCGGGCGATCTGCGCGTGACCGGCGGCGTTGGTGTGGAACGACTCCTGCATCGCGTGGCCGGCGCGGGCCTCGTCCTCGAGGCTGCGCCAGTCGACGGTCAGGCGCGTGAACCACTCGCCCTCACCCGTCTGCGGATCACCGGTGCAGGCCTCGCGGCCCGTGCCGGCGCGGGAGAGGTCGAGGAACCGGGCGTCGGCCTGCTCGGCGACCTCCCGCAGCGCCTCGTTGAGCTGCGGCACGGCGCGGTCGCGGATCCACCGCAGGTCCGCGGGCAGGAACGGGCAGCCGGACAGGTCCTGCAGCGAGTCGGGCACGCCCGGGCCCACGGGGGAGGGGTAGGACTGCACCACGAGCGAGTAGCCGCGGGGGGTGTAGCCGGCCGCGGTCATGGCCGCGCGCACGTCGCGCAGCGCGTCGGTGACCTTCGGCTGCATCCGGTCCACCCGCTGCGGCCAGAGTTCGCGCAGCTCGGCCGAGCAGCCCTCGGGAGCGTGCCGGCCCCACGCTTCGACGCACCGGTTGACGGTGTCCACGAAGCTCGGGTCGTCGTTGGCCCCGACCTGCACGATCACGTTGGTGATGCGGTAGTGCCGGGCGATCTCGGCCAGCTGCTGCGACTGCGGCTTCTCGGGGTAGGCGGCCTTCGGCGAGTCGCCGACGGCGCCGGCCTGCGCGCCGGAGCAGGCCAGGTTGATCGTGGTCACGCCCTGCGGCACGGGCAGCTGGTGCACGGTGGCGGTGCGTGAGCGGTGGCACCAGTTGCCGTCGGCGCCGTCGGTGCCGGCCACGTATTGCCCCGAGCCTTCGCCGGAGACCATGCTGTCCCCGAGGGTCACCACGGCAGGTGGCAGCCGTTCCGGCTGTTCCGGAACCGTCGGCAGGTAGCGGTCGCTGGTGAGTACGCTGACCACAAGTACACCGCACAGTGCCAACACGAGAAGCGTGGTCGTCCTGGTCGCCCGCACGCCACGCAGTCTAGGGGCTGCGGCGCCGGGCGACGCGCCGCCCGTGCGTGATCCCGTGCGGAATCGGTGCATTTCGGCACAGGCGGGATCACGCGGGCGTGCTGTGTCGTTGTCCCGGTGACTGCCCCGCGACCCCGGAGGTTCCCGCCGCCGTGCCCATCTTCCCCGTGCTCCTGATCGGCGCCGCCGCCGAGATCGCGGTGCTCGTGCTCGTCGCCCAGACCATCGGCGTGCTGCCCACCCTGGGGCTGCTGCTCGCCGGCGCACTGCTGGGCACGTGGCTGGTCAAGCGCGAGGGTCGCCGCATGCTCGCCCAGGCCCGCGAGGCGGCCACGGCCCGCCGGTCCGCCGACCGCGAGGTCTCCGACGGGGTGCTCATCGCCGGCGGCGGGCTGCTGTTCCTCGTGCCGGGCTTCCTCAGCGACGTCGCGGCCTTGGCGTGCGTGCTCCCGCCGACGCGCTCGCTGCTGCGCCGGCGCATGCAGCGCTCCGCCGAGCGGCGTGCGCAGGCCATGCGCGAACAGGTGCGCTGGTCGTTCCCGGGCGGTTCTGCCGGCGCGGGTCCGTTCGGCAACGCCCCCTCCGGCAGCGGGCCCGCGGGGCGCCGCGGCACCTCCGAGGGTGACGTGATCGACGGTGAAGTGGTGTCGGTCTCCGAGGACGACGCGGAGTCGCCGCAGCAGCGGTCGGACTCCGAGGACGACGGCCCGGACCCGGACGCGCTGCCGCCGCGCCGCGGCCCCAGCACGGCCTGACCTGCGAGTGAACACCGGGCAACGGGCACGGTGGCACGGCTGCGCCCCGTCGACGGGCGAGCGGCAGCGGCCGTTCCGCGCGCTAAGGTCTCCGTCTCGTCGGTTGCTGAATCGACCCCGGTAAGCTCGCGTGAGCGATCGTGGCCGGGGCCGCCTCTCGGCCGCTACCGACCCGTGCAGTGGAGACCCGGAACACGGAAATAGCGAAGGACATGTCCGACACCACGTTGTTGCTCGGCGGCCGAATTCACTCGCCCGCCGACGCCGATGCCACCGCGATGGCCGTGACGAACGGCGTCATCTCGTGGATCGGCGGCGACGAGGTCGGCAGGGCGTTGCATCCCGGTGCCGAAATCGTCGACCTCCAGGGCGCGTTCGTGGCGCCCGCCTTCGTCGACGCGCACGTGCACGCGACGTCCGCGGGGTTACTGCTCAACGGGCTGGATCTCACCGGTTGCGCGTCGTTGACCGAGTTCCTCCACGCGCTGCGGGATCACGTCGCGGAGTACCCGGACACGCTCGTCTGGGGGCACGGCTGGGACGAGACCTGGTGGCCCGAGCAGCGCCCGCCGACCCGCGCCGAGATCGACGAGGCGTGCGGCGGGGCAGCGGTGTACCTCTCGCGGATCGACGTGCACTCGGCACTGGTGTCGAGCGCGCTCGTCCGGCAGATACCGCTGGCGCAGGACGCCGAGGGGTGGAGCAGCACCGGGCCGCTGACCCGCGTGGCGCACCACCACGTGCGTCGAGCCGCCCGCGAATCGCTCGGCCCGGAGCAGCGCCGCGAGGCGCAGCGCGCGTTCCTGCGCCACGCGGCCGAGCAGGGCATCGCCTGCGTGCACGAGTGCGCCGGCCCGGACATCTCCGGTGAGGACGACCTGCGCGACCTGATGGCGATCTCCCGGCAGGGCGGGGTGCCGGAAGTGATCGGCTACTGGGGCGAGCTCGGCGCGGTCGAGCGCGCGCGGGAGCTCGGCGCCCGCGGGCTGGCGGGGGACCTGTTCGTCGACGGCGCGGTCGGTTCGCGCACCGCGGCGCTGCGCGAGCCCTACGTGGACGACCCGAGCACGTCCGGCGTGCTCTACCTCGACGCGGAGGCGATCGCCGAACACCTCGTCGACTGCACGCGCAACGGGATGCAGGCCGGGTTCCACGTGATCGGTGACGCCGGGGTGGCCGAGGTCTGCGCCGGGTTCCGCAAGGCCGCCGAGACCATCGGCGTGCCGGCGCTGGCGAGCATGCGCCACCGCCTCGAGCACCTGGAGATGGTGGGCGAGGACCAGGCGGCGGAACTCGCGGGCTACGGCGTGGTCGCCTCGGTGCAGCCCGCGTTCGACGCGGCCTGGGGCGGGTCCACGGCGATGTACGCGCGGCGGCTCGGCGCGCAGCGCGGCACGCGGATGAACCCGTTCTCCCGGCTGGCCGCCGACGGGGTGCTGCTGGCGTTCGGTTCCGATGCCCCGGTCACCCCGTGCGCCCCGTGGGATGCGGTCGCTGCGGCGGTCAACCACCGCACCGACGGCTACGGCGTGTCGCCGCGGGCGGCGTTCATGGCGCACACCCGCGGCGGCTGGCGCGCGGCCGGTGTCGAGGACGGCCGCACCGGCACGCTGGTGCCGGGAGCACCGGCGACCTACGCGGTGTGGAACGCGGGGGAACTGGTCACCGCCGCGCCGGACTCGCGGGTGCAGCGGTGGTCGACGGATCCGCGGGCCGGGGTGCCCGGGTTGCCGGACCTGGGGCCGCACGCTCCGCGGCCGCGGTGCCTGCGCACCGTGCTGCGGGGCGAGACGCTCTACGAACGCGACACCGAGGACGACGACCTGTACGCCGTGTGATCTCCGCCCGCTCGGGCGGAGCGGGGCGGTCCCCGGCAGCGCGGCGGCGCGTACATTGACCGGGGTGGCGCCACGCGTGCTCGCGACCGCGTGCCGCGCCCCGCGATGTCCCAGGTTTCGCGCGCATCCCGGCAGCATCGGTGAAAGGTTGAACGGTGGTGGCCACCACGAGTCCGTGGCAGGACGAGCGCACGCGCGGCCAGCGCGGGGGGCGGCGTCCCGGGACGTGGTGGCTGCGGCCGCCGGTGGCCGCAGCGGGCGGGTTCGCGCTGTACCTCGCTTCGCCGCCGAGCGACCGGTGGTGGCTGGCTCCGCTGGCCGTGGCGGTGCTGCTGCTCGTCCTCTGGCGGCAGCGGATGCGTGCCGGGTTCGCGCTCGGATTCGTCTTCGGCGCGAGCTACCTGCTGCCGCTTCTGGGGTGGCTGCAGGACTTCCTGTCGGCCCAGTTCGGTCCGTGGCCGTGGCTGGGCGTGGCGCTGCTGCAGGCGGTGTTCTTCGGCGTGGGCGGGCTGGCAGCCGCGCGGGTGAGCGCGCTGCCCGGCAGCGTGGTGTGGGCGCCGGCCGTGCTCGTCACCGCGGAGGAACTGCGCGGGCACATCCCCTTCGGGGGCTTTCCGTGGGGCAAGGTGGCGTTCACCCAGACCGGTGGGCCGTACATGGCGCTGGCCTCGGTCGGCGGCAGCGTGCTCGTGGGTTTCGCGGTCGTGGTGACCGCGGCGGGGCTGGCCCGCGTGGTGCTGTTGGGCCGCGGGGTATTGCCGGGCCGCGGGGTATTGCCGGGTCGGCGGCGGTGTCCGCGCCCGGGCGCGTGGGCCGCACCGGTCGGCGCCGTGCTCGTGCCCGTGCTGGCGGGACTGGCGGTGTGGCCCACCGTGGGCGCCGGGGCCGACGCGGGGAGCGCGCGGGTGGCCGCGGTGCAGGGCAACGCGCCCAATCTCGGTCTCGGGCTGCTCCACGCCGACGACGTGCTGCACGACAACCACGTGCGGCAGGCCCAGCGCCTGGCCGACCGGGTCGATGCGGGCGAGGTGCCGCGGCCCGACGTGGTGCTGCTTCCCGAACAGGTCGGTAGCTGGGGGCCGGGCCACGTCGACCCGGAGCTCGACGCGCTCACCGACCGGTTCGGCGTGCCGGTGTTCGTCGGCGGACTCGCCGACGGCGCCGACGGGAAGCTGCGCAACCAGGTGGTGCGCTGGGATCCGGGCAGCGGACCGGGCGATGCCTACACCAAGCAGCACCTCGTGCCGTTCTCCGAGACGATCCCGATGCGGTCGGTGGCCCGGGCGGTCACGCCGTTCGTCGACCGCTTCCAGCAGGACATGACGCCGGGTGACGAGCCGGGGGTGCTGCCGGCGGGGCCGGTGCGGCTGGGGGTCGGCATCTGCTACGACGTCGCCTACGACGACGTGTTCACCGGAGCAGCCCGGCAGGGGGCGAACCTGCTGGCGGTGCCGACGAACAACGCCTGGTTCGGGCGTTCCGGGATGAGCTACCAGCAGTTGGCGATGTCGCAGCTGCGCGCGGTGCAGCACGACCGCGCCGTGGTCGTCGCGGCCACCAGCGGCGTCAGCGCCATCGTCGAACCGGACGGAACCGTGGCGCGAAGCACGGAGCTGTTCACCGCGGACGCGCTCGTCGACGAGGTGCCGCTGCGTTCCGCGGACACGCTGGCCACGCGGCTCGGCGCGGTGCCCGCGTGGATCATCGCGGCGGTGGCCGCCGCCGCGTTCGCCGCGGCGCTGTGGCGCTGCCGCCGCAGCGCCGGGTGATCGCGGGATGAGGCCGCTCGGGCGGCGGTAGCAGGGGAAATGGCCCGCGTGAGCGGGACGCGCAAGTCGGGGACCGGGGGTGCGCTCCCGGGTAGGAAGGACGTGCATGGCCCAGGGGCGGGAGTCCGCGGACTCCACCGCAGCAGTCGCATCGCTCGTGGTGGTGGTTCCCACCTACAACGAACGGGACACGCTGCAGCCGCTCACGACTCGGCTGTTCGATGCCGTGCCCGCCGCGCACGTCCTCGTGGTCGACGACGCCAGCCCGGACGGCACCGGGCGGGTCGCCGAGGACCTCGCGGCCGCCGACAGCCGGGTGTCGGTGCTGCACCGCACCGGCAAGGCCGGGTTGGGCGCGGCCTACGTGGCCGGGTTCCGGTGGGCGCTGCAGCGCGGTTATCGGGAGGTCGTGGAGATGGACGCGGACGGTTCGCACCCGCCGGAGGACTTGCCGCGGTTGGTGCGGCTGCTCGGCGACGAGCCGGGTTCGGCGGACGTGGTCATCGGCTCGCGGTACGTCTCCGGCGGCAGGGTGGTGAACTGGCCGTGGTACCGGCAGCTGCTGTCCCGCGGCGCGAACGTCTACTCGCGGATCGCGCTCGGTGTGGGGGTGCACGACATCACCGCCGGCTACCGCGCCTACCGCGCGGAGGTGCTGCGGGCGCTCGCGCTGGACTCGGTGACGTCGCAGGGCTACTGCTTCCAGGTCGACCTGACGCGGCGCGCGGTGGATGCGGGCTTCAGCGTGGTGGAAGCGCCGATCACGTTCGTCGAACGCGCCGTGGGCCAGTCGAAGATGAGCGGGGCGATCGTGCGCGAGGCGCTGGTGCGGGTGACGTGCTGGGGCCTGCACCGGCGGATGGGGCAGCTGGCCGGCGTGCTGCGCGCGGTGGGCGGGAATCGCCGGCGGTGACGGCGTCGTGGCTGGTGGGCCCGCCCTGTTGTGGAGCCGTTCCGCGGCAGCAGCGCCGGCTGGAGTGGCGGACGGGACCCGAGACACGAACGAGGGGCGCCCGGTGGACGCCCCTCGTCGCTGGTCCCGAAGCACTCAGTCCGTTTCCCCGCGGCGGTTGCGCAGGACCTGCAACCGTTCGTTGAGCAGTTCCTCGAGCTCGGGGATGGTGCGCCGTTCCAGCAGCATGTCCCAGTGGGTGCGCGGTGGCTTGGCCTTCTTCTGTTCCGGCTGGTTGCCGTCGACGATCTTCGACTCGGTGCCGTGCAGTCGGCACTCCCAGGTCGAAGGCACCTCCGCGTCGTCGGAGAACGGCACCTCGAACTCGTGGCCCTTGGAGCAGGCGTAGCGCACCGTCCGGCGCGGAGCGAGGTCGTGGTTGCGGTCGGTCTCGTAGCTGACTGCTCCGAGCCGGCTGCCACGCAGAACGCGATCGGCCATGACGGGTCCTTTCACGTCGGCCCGGGTGTTTCCCCGGGCGGTTGTGCTCACCGAGTGCAACGACGTGTCGTTGCCGTGTGTTCCCGGTTCGGGGGTACTGGTTGCCCTCGGTGACGTCGTTCACTCGTCAACGAGGTTTCTCTCTGGAGATGCAGTCGGTCCGTGTTCGTGACGCGTTGGTCGGCTGTCGAGCACAGCTTCACTCGGATGAGTGATACTGCCAGAGGCGGCGTCGTGCTCGCCAAACAGGATCCTGGAACGGTTGCGGACTGCGGGGAAGATCACGGGGTCGTGCCGACAGCGCGACGAGCGTGATCACGGATCGTGACGATGCTGCGCCCTTCCCCTTACGACAGTACGTGTTGGCATATTCCGCAGATGAAGGCCTCCGAACCCTGCACGATCAGCAGCGCGGCGAACAGCGGCTCCCGCGCCAGCCGCAGCTCCACGGCCCCGTACTGGGCCGCCCCCTGCGTCACCGTCGCGATCCCGTCGGTGTAGATCCAGTAGGCGCACAGGAACAGCACCGTCACGAGGCGAACCCGTGCGGCCGCACACATCACTGCGCGCCACGGCGCGCCGTGCGTGTGCTCACCCCGCCACGGCGGATACGCTTCGCTGCTCGTGGACACCGATGCCAACGACACCCGACGCGAACGGTCTCGCCGAGCGCGCTACTGCTCCTGGTGCGGCCAGCGGGTCGCGACAGGCGGCAAGCAGGGGCGGCCGAAGCAGTATTGCACGCGCTCGTGTCGGCAGCGCGCCTACGAGCGGCGCACCGCGGTGCAGCGCGGCGGGCTGCCGGAGGACGCCGTCGTGCTCTCCGCCGGGGAACTGGCCGACCTGCAGGACCGGGTGTTCCAAGTGCGCTGCGCCGCCGAGGACATCGTCACGGCCGTCGACGACGGGGCCGGCAACGGCGAGGTGCGCAAGCTCGCCGAGCAGGTCGCCGCGCTGTCGGCGGACCTGGAACGCCTGCGCTGACCCGATCTCCCGCGCTGACCCGATCTCCTGCGCTGACCGTCTCCCGCGCGCCGGCAGCTCCGCCGCGGCGGTGACCCCGCTTCAGTGACTCGTCGCTTCAGTGACCCGCTACCCCGGTGACCCGCTGCCCCGGTCGCCGACCGTGCCGGCTGTCCGCCGTGCCGCTCGTCCGCCGGCCGCCCACCCGACGCTGCGACGAACGGTGCAATCCCGGCGGCCGTTCGCCGCGCCGCAGCAGCGTCCAAGATCACCCCGGAACGGGTACCGAGGCATGATCAACAGCACTAGGGTGGCCGCGCACGACGTGCTTCCCCACGAAACGGATCGGAGCCCATGCGCGATTCCGGCGCCACACTCCAGGAGTTCACATGCGCACAGCTGCGCGGACTCTGCCGGAGCTACGACATCCCGCCGCACGAACCGGAACGACTGGTGACGCGATTGCTCGGCCCCGTCGCCGACCGGCCGGTGCAGCAGCCACCCGCCTGGCCCTCCGACGTCGCCGACGACGCCACCCCGCTGGAGTTCTCCGTCGCCTTCGACGGCGGCGGCCGGCGCAAGCTCCGCGTGCTCGGGGAAACCATCGCCGAGGCCCCCTCGGTCACGGCCAACACGCGCGCCGCCGAACAGTTCATCGACACCATCCACGAACGCGACGGCGTCGCGCTCGACAAACTGCACGCCGTGCAGGACCTGTTCCGCACCGACCAGCCGCAGGGCGCCTTCAGCTGGTGGTACTCCATGATCTTCTCCCCCGGCGGGCCGCCGAAGTTCAAGGTGTACTTCAACCCCGCGGTGCACGGCGCGGAGAAGGCGCCGGCACTGGTCGAGGAAGCGCTGGCGCGCCTGGGCCTGCCGCAGGCCCACACCACGGTGCACAAGCACGCGCTGCGCCGGTTCGGTTCGGACGTCATCGCGTTCTTCGCCGTCGACCTGGACTCCGACCCGCAGGCCCGCGTCAAGCTCTACGTCTCCCACCTGTCCGGAACCGCCGAGGACGCCGCACGCGCCGCCGAAGCCGTGCCCGGCATCGAGCACGAGCGCGTGCACGAGTTCTGCGCCGCCCTCGGCGAGGACACCGCCGTCTTCGACGGCCGCCCCCTCGTGTCCAGCTACTCCTTCGTGGACGGTGACACGAGCGCACCGAGCAACTACAGCCTCTACGTGCCCGTGCGCGACTACGTGCCCGACGACGCCGTCGCCCGCCGGCGCGTCATCCGCGCCTTGGCCCCGCACGGCGTCGACACCGCCGAGATCGACGACGTCATCAGCGCCGTTGCGACCCGGCCGCTGACCGACAACCGCGGGCTGCTCGCCCACGTCTCGCTGCGGATGAGCCCCGGCGACACCGGCACCACGCTCTACGTCTCCTCCGAGGCGTACGGCGGAACCCGTTGAACCCGCCGGCGGCGACGTCCCCCGCAGAACGCCCCGATCACCCCGAAACAGCACCGAGGAGGCAGACGTGCCCCACCTGCGTCCCTACGTCTCCGCCGTGGTCCGCCCCATCCCGGTGACCACGCGGGACGAACGCACCGCCGAACTCGACCGGGCCGGGCACAACCCGTTCAACCTGCCCGCGGACAAGGTCAGCATCGACCTGCTGTCCGACTCCGGAACCGGCGCCATCTCCATCGACCAGCACGGCGCCTCCGCCCGCGCCGACGAGCGCTACGCGGGAGCCGAGTCGTACTACCGCTTCCAGGACGCCGTCCGCGAAATCGTCCCCTACCCGCACATCTTCCCCGTGCACCAGGGACGTGCCGCCGAACGCGTGCTGTTCTCAGCGCTGCTGCGGCCCGGCTCGGTGAGCATCAGCAACACCCACTTCGACACCACGCGCGCCAACGTCGAACTGCTCGGCGCCGAAGCCCGGGACCTGCCGTGCGCCGAATCCGCGGACCTCGACAGCGCGGAACCGTTCAAGGGCAACATCGACATCCCGCGGCTGCGCGAAGTTCTCGAAGGCCCCGACGCCCAGCGCATCGGCCAGGTCCTCGTCACCATCACCAACAACGGCGGTGGGGGACAGCCGGTCTCGATGGCGAACCTGGAGCAGGCCGCCGCGCTCGCCGCCGAACACGGGGTCCCGTTCATCCTCGACGCGGCCCGGTTCGCCGAGAACGCCTGGCTGGTCACCCGCCGCGACCCCGCCTACGCCGAACACGCGCCGATCGACGTGGCACGCCGCGCTTTCGAACTGGCCGACGGGTGCGTGGCCAGCCTGAAGAAGGACGGACTCGCTCCCGAAGGCGCCATCATCGGGCTGCGCGACGAGGCCGTGGCCGACCGGTGCGAAGTGGACATCATCGCCACCGAAGGCTTCCGCACCTACGGCGGCCTCACCGGGCACACGCTCGACGTCCTCGCGCGCGGACTGCGCGAAGTCCTCGATCCGCACTACTTGGCCGACCGCGAGCACGAGGCCGCGTTCCTCGCCGAGCAGTCCCAACTGGCCGGTGTGGACACGGTTCGGCCGGCGGGGCTGCACGGCATCTACCTCAACGCCGGGCGGCTGCTGCCGCACCTGCCGCCGCACCGGTTCCCCGGCCACGCCCTGGCCTGCCACCTCTACCGGGAAGGTGGTGTGCGCTGCGCCGAACTCGGATCGCTGTACCTCGGCGAACTCGACGAGCACGCGGAACTGGCAACGCCGGCACCGTTCGAGCTCGTGCGTCTGGCCCTGCCGCGGCGGGTCTACGACCACAGCCACCTGGAGTACGTGGCCGAGCTGCTCGCCGACATCGCCAAGGACCCCGAGCAGGTGCCGGGCTACCGCTTCACGCACGCACCGGCGACGCTGCGGCACTTCCGCTGCCGCACCGCGCCGCTGGCCGGCTGAACGACCCGCGGACGACGCGGAAGGGGTTCGGTCGCGCCGGCCGAACCCCTTCCGCGCGCATCGCCGTGCGGGGGGCTGCGTCAGTTCGCAGCGGTACTGCTGCGTCCCGCAGCCGCCCTGCTCAACCGGCAGCGGTCCTGCTCAGCTGGCGGTCGTGCTGCTCAGCTGGCGGTCGTGCTGCTCAGCTGGCGGTCGTGCTGGGCAACCTGCTGATCGCGTGCTGCACCAGCGTCGTCAACGCCTCCTTGCACGAGCCCCGCTGCCGAGCGTCTCCCAGCAGCACCGGGGTTTCCGGTGACAGCGCCGCCGCTTCGCGGATCTCCGCGGGTTCGTAGTGGTAACCGTCGTCGAAGCAGTTCACCAACACGACGAACGGAATCCCGCGCCGCTCGAAGAAGTCCACCGAGGCGAACCCGTCGTCGAGTTTGCGCGTGTCCATCAGCACCACACCGCCGACGGCTCCGAGCACCAGGTCGTTCCACAGCGTCCAGAACCGGTTCTGCCCCGGAGCGCCGAACAGGTACAGCACCAGCTCGTCCGAGATCGTGATGCGCCCGAAGTCGAGCGCGACCGTGGTCGTGCCCTTGCGCTCCACCCCGGTGAGGTCGTCCACACCGGTGCTGGCGACCGTCATCTCCTCCTCGGTGCTCAGCGGAGCGATCTCGCTCACCGCACCGACGAAGGTCGTCTTGCCCACGCCGAATCCGCCCGCGACGACGAACTTCAACGGCAGCGGAGCCGCGGAGGTCGCGTCGGACTTCGGCTCAGAGCCTGCAAAGCCCATGGTAAACCTGCTCCAGGATCTGTCTGCTGACTTGGGTCCGAGGTGAGCGCACGACGACGGCCTCGTGCTCGAGCAAATCGCCGCACAGCACGCGCACCACGCCCAGCGGACGGCCCATCATCGCCGCGAGCTCGGCGACCGCGGCCGGTTTGCGGCACGACTCCAGGATCGCGCGGTGCTCCGGAGTCAGCTCCAGCCGCGGGGTCTGCGGCCACGGTTGCACCGTGACCACCTGGCTCGCGCGATCCACCTGCGTCGTCCCGCCCGGTGTGCGGCCCCGCGTGATCAGGTACGGCCGGACGATCGGCCCGGCCTCCTCGTCGAACCACGCCTCGCCCATGCTCAGGCCCTCTCCGAGGTCACGTCGGCCGCCTCGCGCGGAGCTGCCGTGAGGAACGAACCGACCTGCGTGATCAGGCGCCCCATCTGGTAGGCCACCTCCTCCACATTCGGTTCCGCCGAGGTCAGCACCGCCAGCGAGGCGCCGTTGCCCGCCGCGGAGACGAACAGCAGGCCGTGCTCCATCTCGACGTGGTTCTGCCGCACCGTGCCCAGTTCGAAATCCCGGCTCACACCCTTGGCGATGCTGCGCAGGCTGGAAGCGGCGGCGGCGAGCTTGTCCGAGGCGTCCCGGTCCAAACCGGTGGACCGGGCGATGACGAGTCCGTCGTTCGACAGCACCACGGCGTTGTGCGCATCGTGCACGTCGGAGACGAAACCGTCCAGCAGCCAACTCAGCTTCGTGTCACCGTTGGTCTCGGTCATGCGTTTCACCCTCGTCGTTCTGCTCGCGGGAACTGTGCTGACTGGAAACGCCGCTGCGGAACGCGCGTCCGAACGACGCCAGCCGGCTCGGCTGGGCAATGGCGGTGTCGCTGTGCTCCTCCGGCTCGTCCCGCAGTCCCTCCACCAAGTGGCTCTGCGGCACGCGCCGCGGCAGTGCCGGACGGTCATCATCGCTGGCCCCGGTGGGCGCGGCTTCCTCGCCCGAGGAGTCCGAACTCGACGGAACCGCGGCGGTGCCGCCGCCCGGAAGCGGCAGCGATCCGCGCGTGGAGAACGACGCGCCCGAGATCGCGGGCCACTGCTGCGCACCGTCCCCGCCGCGCGCCGCCTCGTCAGCCTGCTCGGCGCTCGGCCAGGTGTGCCCGCCGGCACCGGATTCCTGCTCGGTCGCGGCCGCACCGGCCGCGACCTCGTCGAACGGGTCCTCCGTCGCAGCACCGGTCGAAAGCACCCCGTCTTCGGGCAGGGCGGTCCGCTCGGTCTCCGCCTCGGAACCGTCCTTTGTGGACTTAGTGCTGCCCTCGGCCGGCTGCGCCGGCACGGTTACCGCGGCAGTGGGCACGTCCTCGGAATTGCGGGAGGCGAGCAGGTGCTGACCCAGCAGCACCGTCGCGCGCGTACCGCCGTAGGCGGACACGCCGAACTCCACCGAGATCGACCGCCGCTCGGCCAACCGGGCCGCGGTGAACAGCCCCAACTGCTCGGCGCGGTTGTTGTCCAGCACGAGCTGGTCGAAACGCGGCGCGCTGGACATCATCTCGTTGGCCCAGTTCCGCGAGCGCTCGTCCATCCCCAGGCCCTGGTCGGCCACGTCGATGGCCACACCGCGGGCGACCAGCGAAGCGCTCAGCTGCACCTGGGTCTCCGGCGGGGAGAACGCCGCAGCGTTGTCCACCAGCTCGGAAACCAGGTGGATCGTGTCGCCCACCGCGGCGCCCGCGACCGAGGTGTCCGGCACGTGCCCGATCGTCACCCGCGCGTACTGGTCGATCTCCGAAACCGCGGCGCGCAGCACGTCGAGCAGGTTCACCGGCTTGGTCCAACGCCGGCCCGGCTGCTGATCACCGAGCACGAGCAGGTTCTCCACCTTCCGCCGCGCGCGGGTGGTGGAGTTGTCCAACTCGTACAGCCGGCTCAGCTGCGCGGAGTTCTCCTCGTAGCGCTCCAGATCGTCGATCGTGCCGTGCATCGTGCGCAACAGCTGCTGCACCCGGTAGGACATGCCGACGAACACGGCCCGCGCGCCGCGGCGCGCCTTCGTCTCGCGCACGGCGGCGGTGACCGCTTCCTCGTGGAAGACCTGGATCGCGTTGGCGACCTGGCCGACCTCGTCGTCGCCGTACTGGCGCAGCCGCGTCAACTCGGCGTTCGGATCGATCTGCTGCCCGTCCCGGATGCGGCGGACCAGATCGGGCAGCCGCTTGGCCAGTTCCAGCGACTCGGTGCGCAGATCCTGCAGCCGCGTCAGCAGCGCCTCGTCGACGACCGCGCGGTAGACGCGGCGCGCGATGAAGAACGACGCGACGGCCACCGCGAGCGCGATGGCGCTGCCGATCGCCACGGCGCGCAGCGCCTCGTTGCCCTTGTCCACGGCCTGCTGGGACACGCCGTCGGCCTGCAGCCGCACCATGTCCGACAGCGCCCCCACCACGGAGCCGGTCGTCTCGGCCCAGACCTGCTCGTCGACCGGTGCGTCGTCGCCGCTGAACACGCCGCCTTCGACGATGCGGTTCTCCAAGTCGTGCAACCGCTGCCACGCCGGGTCGGCCCGCAGCTCGTCGAAGCGCTGACGCGTTTGCGGCCGCATGTCGTCGACGGCGTTGCGCAGTTCGGCGCGGCTGGTGTTGATGTAGGAGACCAGCTGCCGGTACTGCTCCGCGGAGAGGTCGCCGGAGCGCAGGGCCACGGACACGGTCGAGGCCTCGCGCGCGGCGAGGTCGGAGGCGCGGAACAACGCCGCCGCGGACTGCGCGCCCTGCAGCGTGTCGGTGTCCGGCACGATGCGCGCCTGGGTGGAGAACAGCTGCGATGCGGTGTCGAACACGCCGTCGTAGTAGCCGCGGATGCCCTCGACCGAAGTGCTGCCGCTGGTGATGCCGGAGCGGACCTCGGACAACCTGTCCAGGTCCTCGGTCAGCTGCTGCAGCGGTGCGCGCACCTGCTGCGGTGCCGACTCCAGCAGCGAGTCCGCTTCGCGCTGCATCCGCGTGGCGGCGTCGTCGGTGCGCTGCCGCGCCTCGTCCAGCTGCGCGGGATCGGCGTTCGAGCGACTGGCGAACTGCAAGCTCGCCTGCCGCTCCTGCTGCAGCGCTTCCATCGTCGACACCGCGGGCAGCGACAGCTGCCGCACGCCCGCACCGATCCGTTGGGTGTACATCGCGTCGTAGGCGAACAGCGAACACCCGATGGTCCAGAGCACGCCCACCACGATCCACGGGATGATCATCGTCCAGGTCAGGCGCGACTTGATCGATCTGTCACGCCTGTTCGCCCGTTTCGAACGGCGCGGGGGGAGTGGGGAGGACTCGTCTTGGGTTACCACTTCTTCTCGTACTTCCTCCGTTGCGTCCAGCGCCGCACGAGCGGGGACGTGCCGTGCGCACACGTGCCGACGCGGCGCCGCTCCCGCGACCGGCGCGCGGATCAGCGCTGGCAGTGCAGCCTCGCGCTGGGTGTCGCGTGCGCGGTGCCGCGTGTTACTTCCGGGTGTTACTTCCGGCCGGGTTCGAGCCGGCAGCGCCGCGCGGGAGCGGGCGCGTCATGTCCGAGTACTGCTGGAAGCCGCCCCTTTCCGCGCTCGACCGGTAACCGTTTCGCACTGCCCTCCGTCCGCGGTGGCCCCGCCCGTGGACGCCACGATGCGGGAACTGTATCGGACATGATCTTGCTCGGGGTACGTGCGTCGGGAGGCGGCACGGGTGCAGCGGTGCCGTCCGGGCACCCGGTTGCGCCCACCGGTGGCGCCGGTGGGCGCCGCGGTGGAGTCGCAGCTGTACGGGACGCTGATGTCCTGCAATGATGGCCGTATGACCGAGCGCAAGCCGCCGCACCTCGATTTCGAGTCGTGGATCGACCGCCAGGTCCGGGAGGCGGCCGAACGCGGCGAGTTCGACGACCTCCCCGGCGCCGGGCGACCGCTGAGCGGGTTGCACAGGACCGGCGAGGCGTGGTGGATCAAGGAACGCGTGCAGCGCGAGGGGATGTCCGCCGAGGAACTGCTGCCGGCCCCGCTGCGGCTGCGCAAGGAGATCGAGCGGCTGCCGGAAACCGTCCGCGACCTGCCCGACGAGCAGGCCGTGCGCGAGACCGCCACCGCGCTCAACCGGCGCATCGCGGCGGAGCTGCGCGCGCCCACCGGTCCGCGGGTGCGGCTGGCTCCCGTCGACGTGGAGGAACTCGTGCGGCAGTGGCGCGAGCAGCGGAGGCAGGCCCGGTCCGCGCAGCAGGCGGGAGGACCAACGGCAGGTGAGCGGCCAGCGGGGCAGTCTCGACTGGAGCAGGCGGCGCAGCAGGCGGAGCCGCGCGGGACAGCGGGGCCGTCCCGGCAGGAGCAGGCGACGCAGCAGGCGGAGCCGCACCGGACGGCCGAACGGCCCCGGCAGGAGCAGTCCGGACTCGTGGAGCACGCGGCCGAGCCGGACGCGGGCGCCCGTGCGCCCTGGTGGCGGCGGGCGCTGCGACTCGGCCCGCGCCGGCGGGCGGCGCGGCGGGCCGGTCGTTGACCGCGGTGAGGTGGAGTTGCCTCGGTTCCGGTTGGCCCACCGGTCGCGAGATACGTGTCGTACTCGTGTGCGAATGAGCCCTCGTTGACGCGTGCGCTGCAGCTCATTCTCCTGCGTTTCTGCAGGTCATGGTTCGGATCATTGGTGTGGTCCACACGCGGAGGGGGGTGTGCGTGGCTCGGCTGACCATGGGTTAAGCTGTAGGCACAACACAGCGGGGCGGACGAACACGCCTCGAGGCGTCGGAGTGGCGGAACGGCAGACGCGCTAGCTTGAGGTGCTAGTGCCCTATTGACAGGGCGTGGGGGTTCAAGTCCCCCCTCCGACACGCTCGTTCACCACACGCGGTGCGATCGTTACTTCCACGATCCTCGCGTGTGGTTCGTATGTGAGGCCCAGCTGGAGGCTCTCGTAGAGTCGACCCAGGCGTTCCGGGGCGGCGTCGGTGAGCGCTGCGCCCACGTCTCCCAGCGAGTCGATCATCGCGGAGACCTCGTCCTCGCTGAGGGTCTTCGAGTCCGGGGTGTTGTCGAGTTCCGCTTGCGCGGCGACGCGTTCGGCTTGGGCGTCGTTGATCGCGTCCACCAGTGCGCCCGTGTCGGCGCCGGCCCTGACGGCGTCTTGGAGGCGCCGCAGTTGGGTCTGGGCTCGGGACAGTCGCTCTTTCGCCGCTTTCCGTGCGCTGCTGCGGATCCTCTTGGGCACCGACGAGCGCGGCAACGGTGCGGTCGCGGTGCTGCGGTGCGAACAGCTGGCCGATCCACCTGTTCACCGGCTCCGCCACGTCGCTCTCGCGGAGGTTCACGGTCCGCGCCGTGGGCGGCGAGTTTCGGGGCCACCAGCGAGAACTGGTTGCCGAACCAGTACCGGGTCCCTTCGCCGAAGACCACGGCCGTCCAACCGCGGTTCGGATCCTTCAGTGCGGTGAGCAGCCGGTTCGCTTCGCGGCGGCGTTCCCACGGGACGGAGCGCGACTGGCCGACGTCGAAGTACTCGGCGACGATGGATCTGCCCAGGGGTTCGACGAACTTCTGCGCGTTGCCCAGCTGCCAATCGTGCGACGTCTCCGGATCCTGGTTGTCCTCGGTCGAGCACCGCCCGTAGAAGGCCACTGCCCCGAGCTCGGCGTCGGTGTGGTCCTCGACCTCGACGCCGAGGACTTCGTCCAGTTTCGCCCACGGATTGCGCTGATTTCATCCGTCATCGGGCACCTCCTCGGAAGTCCCCTCAGCTTGTTGTTTAACCTCTGCTGTTGCTGTAGCGACCCCGATTGATCATGAACGCAGCCCTTGGGTGATCATTCCTGTTGCGACACAAGGACGATCGACACCAAGGGCTGCAATGATCAGTGTGCATGATGTCGACCGCCAGTCGGCACTGGGGGAGCTGGCTCGGTTCCGGCAGGAGTTCTCCGAGTGCCTGCCGGCGCGGGGCGGATGCGTTGTTCGAACTGTCCGAGGCCGTGTTGTGCACCGACGGGCCGGTGCGCACCCTGGTGGACTTGTCGTTGGCGCCGGAGCATCGCCGGGGGCATGGTGCCCTTTACGACGCGGTCAACTGCGGCGATATCGAGGTGGACAGTCTCCGGGCAGTGCTGGCCGCGCAGCCGCTACCGCGCTCAGCGGAGGGACGTGTGGTGCTGGGCGTGGATGTGTCGCCATGGCTACGGCCGGACGCCGCAGGGTGTCCCGACCGCTCGTTTTGTCATACCTATGGGCGTGCGAGTGGGTCGGCGCAGATGATTCCCGGCTGGCCGTATTCGATCATCGCCGCGTTGGAAACCGGGCGCACGTCGTGGACGGCGGTGCTGGATGCCCTGCGGCTCGAGCCCGGTGCCGATGTCGCGGCCGTGACCGCCGCACAGGTTCGCGAGGTCGTCGAACGCCTCATCGCGGCGGGCCAGTGGACTGATGGGGATCCGGAGATCCTCGTGGTGTTCGACGCGGGCTACGACGCCCCACGCATCGCGTATCTGTTGGAGGACCTGTCGGTGCAGGTCCTCGGTCGCATGCGGTCGGACCGCGTGCTGCGCCGTTCAACCCCGCCCCGCACCTACCACCCACTCGGCGGACGACCTGCCAAGCACGGCGGCGAGTTCGCCTTCGCCGACCCCGACAGCTGGGGCAGTGAGCAGGTCGTGACCACCACCGCCACCCGCCTCTACGGGCAGGCTACCGCCCGAGCCTGGGACCGGCTGCACCCGAGACTGACCCGCCGATCAGCCTGGGCGGCCCACGCCCGGCCACTACCGATCATCGCCGGCACCGTCATCCGCCTGCAGGTGGACCACCTGCCCAGCGGCGGAGTCAACAAACCGGTCTGGCTGTGGTACTCCGGCGTCGACGCCACCGACGCCGACATCGACCGCTGCTGGCAGGCCTTCCTGCGCCGCTTCGACCTGGAGCACACCTTCCGGCTGTTCAAGCAGACCCTGGGCTGGACCGCTCCCAAGATCCGTGACCCCGAAGCCGCCGACCGCTGGACCTGGCTGATCCTGGCCTGCCACACCCAACTCCGACTCGCCCGCGGCCTGGCGGCCGACCTCCGACGACCCTGGGAACGCCCCGTTGCACCGGCCAGACTCACCCCAGCCCGCGTGCGACGCGGGTTTCGCAACATCCGCACGAAGACCCCGTGCCCAGCACAAGCACCAAAACCCACCCGAGCCGGCCCCGGACGACCACCCGGCACGCGCAACCACCGCCGAGCACCCCGCTACGACGTCGGAAAAGCCCTCAACACCAACCAGACCCACACCACCAAACCCCAACAAACGGGTTAAACAACAAGATGAGCGCGTGGGGCCGATTCCGGGCCGCCGAGATCGCGGCGAACCGGAGTGCGGAGAGGGCGTCGAACCTGGCCAAGGCGTACCCGAACCGGATCGCGGTCGGGATCGAGAAGTACGTGCCCGACCGCTTCGCGCAGTACTTGGATACGCGGGTCATTCCGCACAAGGTTCCAACCCCGACGAACACGATCCTGAAAGGGGCGACCAAGGTCGGAAAGAGCGTGCCGGTCGTCGGGCTGTGGCGACTGGAGCCGGGGTGATGTACGACATCGAGAACGGCAAGGATCCGACCCAGGCAGTCGTCTCCGGCGGGGCGTCCTTGGCGGGTGCGACGCTCACCGGCGCTGCCATCGGCGGCCCCATCGGTGCTGGAGTGGGCGCTCTCGTTGGAATCGGGGTCGGGCTCGCCGTGGACGAGACCTGGAACTTCTTCGACTGATGGGCGGGGAGGACGTCGTGCCACAGATCGCGCCGCAGCCGGACGTCGCCACTGGTGAACCGAGGCCTCCTCGCGCACCGTTGAACGTCGCGCCCAAGGGCAAAGGTCGGGGGCTGTCACGGCGGCAGCCTCTGCCTACGCCTACGGGTGAGGGGCCGATGTTGGAGTGGTACCAGGAACATCGATGGGATTCCGTGGTGACGGGGATGTTCGGCTCGTTGTTCATCGCCGGGTTCCTGACCCTCAAGGATTGGGGCATCGACTGGGCCTCCTCGTGGTCCCTTTGGCTGTTCGTGCTCGCACCCCTGGTGATCTTCTACTTGCGTGGCCAGGGGGATGGTTTCGCGGCGGGGGCGGACTGGTTCGCCACCAGCAAGAAGCGCTACGTCAAGCTCTACGAGCTCACCGAGGTGACGGTGACCAACCCGCCGGGCCTTCAGGCGTGGGGACTGGAGCTGCGCGACCAGCACGGGGGCTTCGCCGGGGTGTCCCTGCGCGAGATCCAGCAGCACCAGGCCCTGTGGGACCTCGTGTACAACGGCATCGCCCACTCCGTGCTGCGCGGCTCGGCGCAAGCCAACGACCGCGCGCAGGAGATGCTGCAGCTATCACGGTGAGTGGATGCTTGTGTCTCCCTGCGAGATGCAATCCGCTCCGACGTCTCTCCAGGCGGGAGCAAGTGATTGCTGCAGGTCAATCGGGGTGTACCCGTACACGCGTCCCGCGGAACCGCCTATCAAGACGCCCTCTGACGCTTTCAGAGAGCGCATCGGGGACGACGGAGAACCAAACCGACCGCGAGCGCCTCATCGATGATGCGCTGGGAACGTTCCTCCTCCACTGGCCCAGCGGCGATACCTGCACGAGATCGACGCCACCCCGACAGAACTGGACGGCGGGAAAGCGACCAGTGAAGAGCGCAACCGGGTCTGTCGGCCTTGTGTGCAGTGTGCCTGCGAGCCGTCGGTGGTCACCGCTACGTTCCCATCCCACGATGGCGAACGGAGGACCGGACTAGATGGCTTCAACTACGACTCGCTGGTGGGCGGGCGACCCCATCTGCGTTCCTGAAGGTTTCATGCCGATTCTTAGTCTCGTCTGCTGCGGACGTTGCTACCTCGTTGGCGAGGACTGCATCGCCTCGCTCCTTCACGTGGTCCTTCGAGGCACCGCGTGCTCGGTGTGCGATCACGGAGAAGCTGAGGAGATCTGCCATCAGTGCGCGGCGCAGGTGTTTGCTGTTGCTGAACGATGCCGCAACAGCGTCTGGTGGGATCCGCTTGATGAAGCATCGGAAGCACACCAGGCACTGCGCATCGCAGCGACCTGCGGCCTCGTCGACAAGGTAGCCTTTGACAGCTTGTCCGCATCTTTCGATCTCGATGAGTGGCTCGCCCAGGGCGGTCCCGTATACCTGGCTACTCACCTGGAGCCTCTAGTGGGAAAGATGACCATCGCGAAAGCCAACGAGGTCATCGACGTACTGCAAGAGGAGGCACCTGTACTCGACTGGCCGCGCACCCAACCGCGCATCGGAGACTCGAACGTCCCGCCCAGAGCTAACTACCACCGAGGCGAGATGGAGCTTGCTCGTCGGCGCGGCTTCGACGAACCGCTTCGATACATCGTGGAACGGCAGGTCCGAGACGCAGCGGTCCGGGCGCTGACCGAAGCCGACTTCGTCCGGCTCGCACACGAGCGAGGCGTGCGCCTGATCCCGTTCATCTCACCGTCCGGTGACGGTGTATTGGCCTACAGCGCCGTGCTGACCACATTGCCCGAAGATCTCCAGTACGAGTACGGCGGCAAGAAGCTTGCACGTGACCTCACCCTGGGCGCTCTTCGCGCAACCTGGGGCTCAGAACCTGACGAGGCCGCGGGCTCTCAGGCGTGGTTCACGTGGCTGCGCTACACGGGTATTCAGGCTGCGCTGGAACCTCCGCAGGCTCGAAAGGACGGCGTCTGGCGTTGGCTCCATCCGGAGGCCCAGCTCACCGAACCGGTCGCGGTGCTCAACGACGTGCCTGCGACACCGCACGCACGGAGAGAAACCGCCCGCGAGATCCTCACTGCCGGGCAAGCCGGCTTGTGTGCGATGTGCTCCATCCGCCGTCGGCATTGGCGCACGATCCGCGCGGGAACACCAGCCGAGGAACTTCCGGTCATCGCGCCCGGTACTCACCTCGACCACGACCACGACACGGGATTGATTCGCGGGATGCTGTGCGCCGCGTGTAACGGTTACAGGGAGCCGACGGGCGCCAAATCGGACGAGGCGGTATGGCGTGCCTATGTCACCAACACCCCAGCGAGCGAGCTCGGGTGCGCCTGGCTGTACGACTAACCCAACGACCGGGAATCAGATTTGCCTCCGGCAGGGCGCATCCCGGCCTTGGCCGCCGCTGGAGCCAGCGTCGGTGCGGTGAAGTAGGAGGCCACGCTGAGGGAGATCAGCAGGAAAAACAGGCCGCCGCCGTGGGCGCGGCGATCGGAAGCGGTTCGACGACGGTGACGTCCAACCGCAGCCCTGTGACGAGCAGCGCGATAAAGGAGGTCACGTTGCTGGTCAGCACCGGGTTGCCCAGCGCGCCGACGACGGCGGCGAGGAAGGTCCCGGAACTGATCGCCGTTTCACACGGTTCCGGCAAGGTCGTGGACGGAGACGGATGTGCCGGGCAACTGCCGGGCCGCGTTGGCAACCGCGGCATGGTGAGTCAAGACGATGATTTGAATCGGCGGTGAAGCCAATGATCGCGTCGTGCTGCCAGCCCATCAGCAGGGCGGGGCATCGTCGTCTCGGATGAGAGTGTCGTGCCCTGCTTCTACGATGCTCCCGACATCCCACTCGGGCCGTAGCGACGTACATCCTGACCGCACGTGACAGGAGGACTGTGAGCGACATAGCCGGCGAGCTTGCTCGTGTTCGCGGCGCCTACGAGCAGCCCACGCTGACACTGCTGCACCAGCGGTTGGCGCCGGTCATCATCGCCATCTTTCGCAGCTCGTTCGGCCGCGATGTCCGTACCATCCCGGCACCGCGGCTCCACGATCAAGTCGACACCTACCTCGATGAGCTGAGACTGGCAGGCGTCCCAGAACTGCCGACCGGGTCGGGGCGCGACTTGTGCTTGAAGTGGATGCGCGGCCAGTGGCTGGTGCGGAGCACCAACGACGACGGCACCGAGGTCTACTCCCTGACGTCGCACGCCCAGGATGCCCTTGCCCTGGTCACCAGCCTGACCCGGGAGCGCGCCAGCCTCTCTGAGCACCGCATCGCCACGATCGTCAACGCCGTTCGCCGTTTCAACACCGACGTCAACCCCGACCGTGCGGCCCGCGTGGACATCCTCGACAGCGAGATCGCGCGCATGACGGCAGAACGCGACCGTCTCCTCGAAGGTGGGGAACTTCCCCAGGTATCAACCGACTACATGCTGGAGGGCTTCGGCGAACTCATCCAGCTCATCGCCGCGCTCCCGAGCGACTTCGCCCGAGTGGAAGAGGCGTTCACCAGACTGCGCGGCGACATCCTCGCGTCCTTCCGCGCCGAGCAGCGGGCCGCCGGCGAGGTGATCGATGACTACCTCGCCCGCGCCGACTCGCTGATGACCGCGACCGCCGAAGGGCGCGCGTTCGAGGGCGCGTTCGCCCTGCTCAGCGACGATGAGCTGTTGCTGCAATTGCGCCAGGACCTCTCGGCGCTGCTCGCGCACCCGCTGGCCGATGAGATCTTGCTCGATGCCGACCGTCGCGAGCTGCGCGGCACCGTCGCCTTGATCCGCAGTGGCATGGAACAGGTGCTGACGCGGCGAAATCGAGTCACTGCGACCTTACGCGAGTACATCGTGACCCACGACATCACGCGCAACCGCGAGCTGGACGCCACCCTGCGCCAGCTCGACGCCGAGCTGGCCACCTGGATGACGACCGCGGGCCCCCGCGCCGCAGTACCACTGGAACTGCTCCCCTCCCGTATCGAGATCACCCACCTACGGGAACGGTTCCACAACACCGACACCGACCCCGACCCCCCGCCACTGAACGACGTCAGCGGGCACCGGCCAGACGCGGTTTCCCTGACCGACCTGCTCGCACAAGGCGGCCCGTCACTGGACTCATTACGCCGCGAGCTCGACCGGGCACTGACCGGTCCCCAACCACTGACCTCGCTTGGCGCGCTGTTCGACAAGCTCGAACCCGATCTGCGACGCCCTGTGGAAATCTTCGGGCTGCTGCACTTGGCGACCAACCTGATGCAGTGGGATCGGCACGACGACACCGAGCCCTACCGTGCGATCCGGCCCAATGGCTCCACCCGTGAGCTGACCGTGCCGCGTGTGGCGCCCCATGACGCCACCCACAACTCACCACTTACCGGCGCCACCACCCAGGCCAGCACTGCTGAGGAGGCTCCATGACCGCGCCCGAGTCGATCGGTGGCGTTCCGGACGTCCCTGGCTTCGCCGACGTTGCCGACGTGGATGACCCGGAACGGGAGAACACCTCCACGGTAGCCCTGTTCGAGGGTGATGAGAGTGGCCTGGAACTCGACCAGCGCCGGGCACTTGTCGTCTTGCTCAAGCAGCGGTTTATCAGCGGACGGACCCATCCGAAGGAATGGCGAGCACTCACCCGCAACCCGCGGCCCATCCGCGCCCGCCTCAACGACCTTTTCCTCCATCTTCACGTGGACACCGAGCGCGAGGTGGCCTACAAGCGGCAGGTCGCTCCGGAAGGCGGCGGCCGACCATTTCCCACCCTGCTCTACGACGCGCCGTGGGGACGTGAGGACACAATTCTGCTTGTCTTCCTGCGCACCCAGTTCCGCAGCGAACAGGCCACCGGCGCCAACCGGGTATTCGTCGACCGCGACGACATGCTCGACTTCATCGACCAGCACCGGCCCGAGCACGCCACCGACCAGGCGGGCGACGCCAAACGCGCCGTCAAGGCCATCGAGGCGCTGTGCACGGCCGGCCTGCTCATCGGACCCCGCACCGCCGACCGCTTCGAGGTCAGCGCTGCGATCGAAGTCCTGCTGCCGATGGAGAAGCTGACTGAACTGCTGACCTGGCTGCGCGACCAGAACCGCTCCGAAGATGCCCCGGCCGAACCCGACGCCCGCTCCGGTGCCTCGGTCGTCGACGAGAACGGGAGCTGAGTGATGACCACGAGCGACTACCGTGACGTGCTCGGCATCGACCCGACTCTCAACGCCGACCCGCAACCGCATCGGTCTCCGAACCCGGGGCTCTGTTTCACATCGAGGGCGCCACCGAGGGGACCCTGCAGTGGAAGGCCGAGACTTTCCAACTTGTGAACTGGGGTGGATTCGAAGGCCGCGTTCGGTTCGACTTCCACCCAGGTTCGACGCTGCTCTCGGGGGCCTCGGGAACCGGGAAGAGCACGCTGCTGGACGCCTACATCGCGCTGATGATGCCGTCGGACACGCCGTTCAACGGAGCCTCCAACGACGCGATCGGTGGCCGCGCCCGCAGTGCCGAGCAACGCAACCTGCTCAGCTACCTGCGCGGCCAGACCGACACCACCGCCGGTGCCGACGGCCACGAAAAGCCGAAGGTGCTCCGCGGAGATCGGAGCACCACCTGGGGCGCAGTTGGCATGACCTTCGTCGACGACCACGGACGACGCTTCACCGCTCTCAGGGTGTATTACGTGCCCGCCCGCACCCGGCGCAGCAGCGAACTCACCATGCGCATGGCCACCTTCGACGGTGTTCTTGACCTCGCCGACCTGGCCGGGCACGCAGACCAGGCCTTCGCGCCGAAAGCGCTCAAAGCCGCATTTCCAGGACTGAAGACCTGGGACAGCTATGCGGCCTTCGCCAACATCCTGCACACCCGACTGGGCATCGGCGCCAACGGAGACGGCTCGAAGGCACTGCGCCTGCTCGTGCGCATCCAGTCCGGCCACCAGATCCGTACCGTCGACGAGCTCTACAAAGAGATGGTCCTGGAGCGACCGGTCACTTTCGCAGCCGCCGACCGCGCCATCGAGCACTTCGACGATCTCGAGGCCGCCTACGTGGCGATGCAGACCGAGCAGGAGAAGGCTGACCTGCTTGCTCCTATTACCGACCTGCACCACCGACTGCTCACTGCCCGCGCTGAGGTCGAGACGATCGGCACTTTCGGCCTGACCCTCCACACCGACAGCCCCATCGGTTTGTGGAGCCTGCGCACCGAGTCTGCGCTGCTCACCGATGCCGTGGACGCCAACCGGAACGCACGCGCAACGAATGCCGACCACCTGAAGCAGGCACGCGACGACGAGACTGATCTCACGCGCGATCTCGAGGCCGCTCGAAAGACGCACCGTGACAGCGGCGGCGCCGACCTCGAGCGGCTCGCAGACGAGATCACGACCGCGCAGCGCCGACGCGACGAAAAGCTGGATCGTCGAGGCAACCTCGCTGAGCGGACGGTCGTGCTGGAAGCACCGCTGGACAACCGCGAAGACTACGAGAAGCTCCGCAGCGCCGCTGAGGCGTTCCTTGCTGGCTACGGTGACGCCGACACCAAGCTGAGCGAGCGGCGTGACGAGCTGATGCAGCAGCAATTCCCGCTCTTGGAACGCCAACGGCGGCTGACCGACGAACGGGCGTCCTTCGCCGGTCGTGCCGGACGGGTACCGAAGGTCCTCGACGACATGCGTCGGCAAGTCGCCGCCGCCGCGGGGATGGACCCTGAGGAACTGCTCTTCCTCGCCGAGCTGATCGACGTCGCCCCCGAGCACGCCCGCTGGCGCACCCCGATCGAAACTGTTCTCGGCGGCAGCGCCCGCCTGCTGCTGGTGCCGCACGAACAGCTGGATGAGTTTTCCCGCAGGATCGACTCGCTGCACCTGCGGGGGAGGCTGACATTCGAGGGTATCCCGTCCGCCGAGCACCGTGAGACGACCGGCGACCCGGACACCATCGCAGGCAAGCTGCTGTTTAAGAACCACCCCTTCAGCGCATGGGTGGTTCGACACGTGACCGACCCGGTGCGCAACGCGCTCTGTGTGGAGACCGCGGAAGAGCTGGCGGGCGACGGTTACCGGGTCACCCTCGCCGGGCAGACCCGGCGAGGCACCAGAGGAAGCCACGGCCGTAACGACAACTCGAACATCATCGGGTTCTCCAATGCCGAGGCGATCGCCGACATCGACCGGGAACTCGCCGAACTCAAGCTCGAACTCGACACGCTCGACTCCCAGCGGATGCGGGTGGAACAGGAGCGGACCGCGCTGGGGCAGACCAGTCGGGCATACGAGGAGGTTCGCCGGGTCGCCTGGGACGACATTGACGTCGCAGGCAGCGAGCACCGCATCCGCGAGCTGGAAGCCAACCGACGCGCGATCCTCAACGCCAACGACCGCCTGCACGCCCTCGAAGAGCGCATCACAAGCCTCAAAAACCGATTGGAGAAGGCTCAAGAACACCGGTTCACGCTGCAACGACGCGAGAAGGAACTCGCAGCGCAGCACGCCAGCCTCACCGAACGGCAGGATGAGGTGAGCCACGAGCTCCACCGGATCCAGGATGAGCAGACGGTGGTCCTTGACGAGGAGCAGATCGCCCGGCTGAACAAGGAGTTCGCCGCGGCTGTGGCACCGGCGGACCCCTCCAGCCTCGACCAGTTCCCCACCAACCTGGGGCGTCTGCACAAGCGGCTCACCGAGGCCGTGACCGAGGCGCAGCACGAGGTGCAACGCACTGAAGCCGAACTCACACGAACGTTCCAGAACTACCAGCGCCTGTGGGAGGACCCCAACCTGGGCACGACAGCCGCCTCCTACCCGGACTACGCCCAGATCCTGGACAACATCATCACCACTGGCCTGCACGAGCGACGCGACGAATGGCGCCGTCGGCTCACCCAATGGAGTGGCCAGGACCTGGTACCGCTATCAGGCGCCATGGACGCCGCCATCGAGGACATCGAGGACCGGCTCGCGCCGATCAACGACATCCTCACCGCACTGCCCTTCGGCGCCGGCCGCGACCGGTTACGCATCAAACTGCGCCGACTCACACCCGACCACGTGACGCAGTTCCGCCGCGAACTGCGAGTGCTGTCGGCGACAGCGACGAAGGGACTCGAGGAAAGCCACATGCAGCGCCGGTTCGCTGAACTGCAACAGTTCATGGCCCAGCTCCGGCGCCGCAACGACCCACGCGCCAACGCAGAGCTCACCGACCGCGACCGGCTCCTCGACGTACGCCGCCACGTGGAGATCACCGCCGAGCGCTACAGCCCCGACGGTGTTCTGCTCAGCGTGCACTCGGCGCTGGGTGGCAAAAGCGGCGGCGAGAGCCAGGAGCTCGTCGCCTTCATCGTGGGGGCCGCATTGCGGTTCCGCCTCGGCGACGAGCTGCGGGCCCGACCGCGGTTCGCACCGGTATTCCTCGACGAAGGATTCGTCAAGTCCGACTCCGAGTTCGCAGGCCGCGCCGTGCAAGCGTGGAAGGGCCTGGGCTTTCAGCTGATCGTTGGCGCACCGCTGGACAAGGTGACCGCACTGGAGCCGCACATGGACCAGCTGCTCGCAATCACGAAAGACACCGAGACTGGCTACTCATTCGTCGCGCACATCAAGGAACCTGATGACGGGGGCGCGCATGAAGACACCTGACCAGGTGGTCACCGATCTCGCGCGCCAGCTGAAGAACTCCTGGGCAGCAACCCTGGTCGGCGGGCCCGATGGGCCAGTATGGCCACTGGTATTGCCCATCGGGCAACCGAGTTCCACCGAGCTTGCAGCCCAGTTCACCGCGGTCACCAAGCTGGTAACCACGTGGCGGGAGTGGGCCACCGCGCATGACCTCACGCTGCAGTTCCGTTCCCGCCGCGTCGCTGGTACGGACCAGGAGCTGCCCACCCACCTTCACGTGCCCGATATCGATATCGCGGCCCGCGTCTGCGCGGCCGAGTGGCCAGCCCGCATCGCTCGAGGGCGGCGGCGAGCTGCGCTCCTGGGCGAACGCTACCCACACCTCGCCCAGCCGGACCGCACGCTGGCCGCCGTTGATGGCCTCTCTGACATTGACTTCGATCTGCTTTGCCGAGCCGCGGACTGGTTTGCCGGCAACGACGCGACCGGGCTGACACCTCGCCAAGTGCCGATCGCAGGTCTGCACGCGAAATGGCTCAATACCCGACAGGCTTTGGTGAAAGACCTCGCCGGCGTCGAGGACCTGGGGCTGAGACCAGCACACCCGGCCCGTATTCACTTCACTTATCTCGATCCGGCCCACCGCGCCGCTGGAGGTCGCCTGCACGACTCCGCCACGGTGGGCGACAGCATCCAGATGCCCTACCAGCCGGACATCGTGATCATCTCCGAGAACAAGGACACCGCTATCCACTTCCCCGAGCTCGCCGGCGGAGTGTCGGTGGAGGGTGTCGGCCGCGGTGGCAGCACAACTGCGGCATTCGACTGGATCACGCGAGCTCCGCAAGTCTTCTACTGGGGTGACATGGACGCCGATGGTCTCGAGATCCTCAACGAGTTCCGCAGCGCGGGAGTGCCAGCCACGTCGATCTTGATGGATCCGGACTCCTACGAAGCATGGGAACGATTCGGCACAAGCTTCGACCGGTACGGCAAACCGCTCGGACCGCGCCCCGCGCGGCCGGTACCGCACCTGACCGAGGCCGAACGCACCCTGTACCACCAACTCATCGCACCAGCCTGGGATCGACACCGCCGTATCGAACAAGAACGGGTCCCGCTGATCATGGCGCTTGAACAAGTGAACCGTCGTGGGACCTCCCACGGTGAGAACGCTACATAAACCGGCGGAAGCCCTGGGCCGGTTCACGCCCCTGACTTTCGACAAGTCGTGAGCATTCGGGATCTTGTCGCCCCTGGCAGGTAAGAAAGCGCGAGCGGGTGAGCGAGGCAGCCGGTCGCCGACAAGCGGTTCGCCGGCCAGCGGATCGAAACTGTGGGGAAACGGCCGGACCCCGCTCTTCGGGTGAAGCTTGGGTCTGGTCACCGGATCAGCGCCCACCACAGTGTCTCGTCGGCGCCGCTGAAGAAGTCGCGGCGGAATATGTCGCCGCCGAGATAGACGCGACCGGTGATCAAGTGGTGTTCGGCGTCGGCCTGCTCAGGCGTTGGGCGGCGGTCCTTGCCCCACTCGGTGCGGGTGCCGGGGGTGAACTCGGCCAGTCCTTGGGTCCAGGCCAGGGCGTGGATCTGACCGCCGACGTAGTCACCGCTGTCGCGGAGCTTGTTCAGTTCGTCGGCCCGCTGCATGATCTCGTCTTCGCCGCGCAACGCCGGCTCGGGGTGAGCGATGCCTGTCTCGTGGGTGGTGTGGGTGGGCAGGGCGTGCCAGGCAAGCTGGGCGAGCTGGCCGTAGAGATGCTTGTTGTTCTCTTTGACGGTGAACACGTCCAAGCCGCCGCGGTGGTGAATGTTGTGCGCGTTGGTGCGGGGTGGCGTGCTGCGCATCAGCGGTCACGATCCGCCCGCCCAGGTCCAAGGGGGTGAGCAGGGGTTGGAATGCGCTGCGTTCGTTGCCGTCGCGGGGGATGTCTCGTTGGGCGATGATCGCACCGGTGTCATGCGTCAACGCGGCGATCAGACGGTTTCCGGTGCCACCGCTGCGGGGATAGGTTCCGCGGAGGGCCTTCCCGTCGACCGCGAGGACCCGCGGGCCGGCGAGATCGTCCTGACCAGGGGTACTGGCCAGCCATCGGCTCAAGGCTGTGTCCAGCTCGTCGCCGTCCACCCGCGCCAACACTCGCCGGGTCGTGGCCTCATCAGGAACCTGCAGCCGGCCATCGGCACCACGCCGGACGTCGAGCCGGGCCAGCACCTCCTCCGGCGCTTCCTGAGCCCAGCAGGCGATCGCGGCGAACGAGCGGGCCCCGGCCGCGACCGCGGCCGCAGCCAGCCCCAAAATCGACACCAACGAATGCCGCACGCCCCGCCGACACCGCGGATCACGTATCTCGGCGAGACACTCCCGCAGGTCCGAGACACCGCCCTCGGTGGACCAGCGAGAAGAATCCACCTCCTCCGGCGGGGTCAAAGGCTGCAGCACATCACCAGTCAGGCATGATGGGGGCGCGGGCACGGCTCTCTCACATGATCATGGGACTTCGACACTCCACATGATCACCTGTAGCCGTGCCCGCACATGCATCCGGGGCCAAACGACTTTGCCGGACCCGTGCAGTTCGCCGAGGTTATTTCAGCGGGGTGTGTGCAGTCGAGCCTCGCACTGTGAGGGAGTTGGTGAAGACTTCGCGGCGCACTGGCAGTTCCGGTTGGGTGATGCGTTCCAGTAGGAACTGCACAGCGGTGTGGGAGAGGTTGGTGATTGGCTGGTGCACGGTGGTCAGGTCGTAGGAGTCCCACGCGGCCATGGCGATGTCGTCGTAGCCGAGGACCCACACGTCGTCGGGAACGCGCAGGCCGAGTGAGCGCGCGCCGTCGATGGCGCCGAACGCGGCGAGGTCGTTGGCGCAGAAGATGGCCGTGGGGGCAGCGGGGGCTTGCAGCATGGAGCGCGTCAGCTCGCGGGCCGCGTCGTGTTCGAAGCCGGCGCGCTGGACGAGGTCTGTCTGCAGCTCGACGCCGAGTTCCGCCAGCCGGTGGCGGAACCCGTGTTCGCGGTGCACTGCCGTGCTGGGCAGTTCGGGTCCTTGCAGGAAGCCGATGCGTTCGTGGCCTGCCTTGACGAGGTAGTCCGCGACGGTGCTGCCGCCGGCGACGTTGTCGCTGACGACTTGGTCGCACTCGGCGTTTTCCAGTCCGCGGTGCAGGAGCACGACGGGTTCGTCGTGCAGCAGCGCTTCCGTGAGGGGAGCGGCTCCTGCGAGGACGGTGGTGAAGAGCAGACCGTCGACCGAGCCTTCGCGGATGGCCTGCAGCGCGCTGTGCTCGCCGGGGCCTGCGGAGTTCCACAGGAGCATGCGTTGGCCGGCCTGGTCGAGGGCGTGGCTGACGGCCTCCAGCAGCTGGGGGTAGAAGGGGTTGGTGATGTCGGCGATGACGACGCCGATGGTGTGCGAGCGGCGGGTTTTCATCGCTCGGGCGGCGGCGTGGGGGCGGTAGTCGGCTTCCTGCATCGCTGCCAGCACGCGCTCGCGTGTGGCAGGCGAGACCCGCACGTTGCCCTGCAGCACCCGGGACACGGTCGCTTGCGAAACGCCCGCGCGGGTTGCGATGTCGCGGCTGGTGACCACTGCGCGTCCTCACGTCTTCTGGATCGGTCCATCGTTGTTTACGTATTCATCCTAGCGGGTTACTCTCCTATGAATACGTACACATGAAGGGAAGTCCGCGACATGGCACACGTGTTGAAGGCTGCCTCCGGGGCCACCGGTTCCGGCCCGGATCGGGCTGCCGTGCGGGAGCGCGTCGCGTCGGTCATCGCCGATATCCGTTCCCGCGGTGACGCCGCGGTCCGCGAGTACTCCGCGAAGTTCGACCAGTGGGAGCCGGAATCGTTCCGCGTTGAGCCGGACGAGGTCGAGCGGATCGTGGCTCGGCAGCCTCAGCACCTCATCGACGACATCGAGTTCGTGCAACGGCAGGTCCGGCAGTTCGCGCAGTATCAGCTCGACTCGATGCGCGAGTTCGAGGTGGAAACGCTGCCCGGTGTGCACCTGGGGCAGAAGCACATCCCCTTATCCGCCGCCGGTGCCTACGTGCCCGGGGGACGCTACCCGCTGCTGGCGTCGGCGCACATGACGATCCTCACCGCCAAGGCCGCGGGGGTGGGCCGGGTCGTGGCGTGCACGCCGCCCATTCGCGGTTCCGTTCCCGAATCCACGGTCACCGCCATGCATCTCGCCGGAGCGGACGAGATCTACCTGCTCGGCGGGGTGCAAGCCGTGGTGGCCCAAGCGCTGGGCACGGAGACGCTCGCGCCGGTGGACATGCTGGCCGGGCCGGGCAATGCCTACGTTGCCGAAGCGAAGCGGCAGCTCTTCGGCGAGGTCGGCGTCGACCTCATCGCCGGGCCCACCGAGATCCTGATCGTGGCCGACGAGCACGCCGATCCGTTCACGGTGGCCGTGGACCTGCTCAGCCAGGCCGAGCACGGGCCCGACTCGCCTGCGGCGCTGATCACCACCTCCGCGGACGTCGGCCGCGCCACCCTGGAGCACGTCGAACGGCTCCTGCCGGGCATGCCCACGCGGGACTTCGCCGAGCAGTCGTGGCGCGAGCACGGGGAAGTCCGCATCGTCGACGACCTGGAGTCCGCCTACGCGCTCGCCGATTCCTACGCCAGCGAACACGTGCAGATCCTGACCGAGCAGCCGCGAGTGGCGCTGGAGACGATGCGCAACTACGGCGCGCTGTTCCTCGGCGCGGGCACCTGCGTGTCCTACGGGGACAAGGTGATCGGGACGAACCATGTCCTGCCCACCGGGGGCGCTGCGCGCTACACCGGGGGCCTGTGGGTCGGCAAGTACCTCAAGACCGTCACCTACCAGCAGGTCACCGATCCGGGCAGCAGTGCGCACCTGGGCGAGGTGTGCGGACGGGCGGCCCGTGCCGAGCACTTCGAAGGGCATGCCCGTTCCGGCGACGTCCGGGCGGCGAAAAATGCTGCAACGACGCCTGATTGGGCGTAGCAGATCCGCCCCCGGGTGCAGGCGGGGGGCGGGTCTGCCGCCCGCCTGCGTTGCACCGGTCCGGCCCGGCCTGGCGTCGCAGGAGGTCGCACGGCTGCTTCGGGCCGCGCTCCCCGTCCCGCAGAGAAAGAGGACGTCACGATGAACGTGCTGGCCGTGGGCCTGGCGGTGATGGCCGTGTACTTGGTGCTGATGGTGCTCTGGACCCGCTACGACCAGCTGCTCGATGAGGAAAACTCGGCATCCGCGGCCGGAGAGGAGAAGCGATGAGCGTTGCCGTGTGGGCCTGGGTGTTCCTCGCGGTCTACGTGGCCCTGATGTTCTACCTGGGCTATGTGGGCATGCGTCGCACGAGCAGTGCCGACTCGTACGCGACCGCGCGCGGTTCCTACAGCGGCCCGCTGCTCGGATTGAGCTTCATGGCCATGATCGCCAGCGGCTCGACGTTCATGGGCATGCCGGGCATCGCCTACGAGTCCGGTTTCAAGGCCGCGTACTACCCGCTGCTGTACCCGGTGGGGGCCTACATCGGCGTCATGCTCGTCGCCCGGCGGATGAAGCGCTCCGGCGACCGCATGGGCTCGGTCAGCGTGCCCGATTTCCTGGGCGACCTGTTCCGCAGCCCGCTGCTGCGCGGTCTCGCGGCGTTGCTGTCGCTGTTCCTCATCTACTACCTGATGGCCCAGCTCGCGGCCTCGGGGCAAATGTTCGAGACGCTGTTCGGGATTTCGTACCAATGGGGCATCACCATCGCCATGGTGATCATCCTGTGCTACATGTTCTTCGGAGGCACCCACAGCGACATCGTCACCGACGCGATCCAAGGGCTTTTCATGCTGGTCATCGCGGTCGTCGTGATCGGCGGGTTCCTCATCGGGTTCGGCGTGGACGGTTTCGGTCCCGGTGCGGTCAATGCCGCGCTCGCGGAGAACATGCGGTGGGACGTGCACACCGACCCGGCCGGGGACTCCACCTTCGCCAACTGGTGGGTCATCGTGCTCCTGTTCGTCGCCCACCTCGGATTCGTGGTGCAACCACACCTGGGCAACAAGTTCTTCGCCCTGCGAGGAACAGCGCACATCCGCTGGTTCGTCGTCACCTCCAGCCTCGCCGGATTCACGGTCAGCTTCCTCTTCCTCGGCGGTGTGCTGGCCCGCGCCACCGGTGTGCAACCCGCGCATCCGGATGCCGTGATGCCGGCACTGTTCATCGACATGGCACCTGCCTGGTTGGCCGCGCTGCTGAGCGTGGCGATCCTGTCGGCGATCATTTCCAGCTCAGATGGGCTGTTGATGAGCATCTCGCAGATCTTCGCCAACGACCTGTACCGCAAGACGTGGGTGCCCTGGCGCGGCCACGACCCCGACGATCCCGCGGTCGATCGCCGGTCCCTGCTCATCGGCCGTGCCGGGGTGCTCGCCGCCGGGGTGGTCGCGGTCGCGGCCGTGTGGACACCACCGGACCTGCTCGCCGTGTGGATGTGGGTCGGCATCGGCGGCGTCATCTCCGCACTGACCGGGCCGCTGTTCCTCGGCGTGTGGTGGCGTGCCACCACGACGACCGGCGCGCTGCTCGGCATGCTGAGCGGGTTCGCCGTGTACGCCGCCCTGCACCTGGGCCCCCAGTTCGGCCTCTACACCGGCACGTTCCCGTGGAACGACAACCCCTTCGCCGCAACAGCGGTCGGCGCGATCGCGGGGGTACTCGGCACCGGGATGGGCAGCGCCCTGACCACCCACCGCTCCCGCGGCCCCTCCGGCGCCGAAACACCCGAACACTCGCAGAAGGCGTGACAACGTGGCCGAACGAGAGATCCGGGCCGTTCCCGTGGACACCGGCGTCGCACGCTCCCGCCGGGTAGTGCAGCGGCGACCGGGCTGGCTGCTGCGGTGCCTTCGCGGCGGCGCGGACACACCGCGCCTCCACGGCAGCCTGTACTGGCCGATCGAGCTCGCACTCGCCGCGGCCACGGTGAAACTGCCCTTCCACGCACCCCGACGCGTTGCTGTACCGATCGCCCGCGACGCCGTCACCGCCCACCACGGCGTCCTCGACCTCCCGGTGCGCGAACCGGAAACAGTCACCGTTCCGGAAGCAGAGATCGTGCAAGCCGGCGCGGAGACACCGGAGTCCGCGCTGCGGGAGTTCGCACGCGAGCAGATCGTGCGGCGCCACCGCCCCACGCACATCCAGGACCTGGATTTCGAAGCGATCCAGCACCTCCACCTGCCATACCACGTGCTCAGCCACGGTAACTCCGTGTTCCTCGTCGACCGGCTGGCAGAACGCGTGGACTACCCCGAACGCCACCCCCACGCGCAGACGGCCACCGGAGACCTCCTTACCGCCGGCACAGCCCCAGACCGTGCCGCGTGACCTCCTTCTGGGGCGGGCACTGCACAACCAACACGAATGTCCGCTCCAGCGAGGTGAACTGTCCGGAGCGGGAATGGTCCAGACCCCGGTCAAACACCCATCGGGCCACCAGGTCCTCGATGCGAACAACCGCACCTACAACGCGCTGCTGCCCGGACTGCGCAGCCTCGGCGAACGCGGCTTCGCCCTGCTGACCAGCCGGTGGCGCATCCTGGGCCGCATCACCGCCAGTCCGAGCAAATCGGCTGCATCATCCAAGCCGCACTCGTGTTGACCTACCGCGAACACCGCACAACGTGAAACTCGCTGAGATCACCTCAGTGAGCCACAAGGGACTGTCAGGAAAACGGTGTAACCGTGGTGCGTGCGGTTACTGATCAGTGGTGGGGATGATACGGCCTTCGAAGGCGATGGCGAATGCGTTGAGGGCAGGTTTCCAGCGGATCATCCACTTGCGACGGCCGGTGCCGGTCGGGTCCAGTGATCGGATCGCTAGATACAGGCACTTCAACGCGGCCTGCTCGGTGGGGAAGTGCCCGCGGGCCTTGACCGACCGGCGTAGCCGTGCGTTGAGGCTTTCGATGGCGTTAGTGCTGTAGAGCACCCGCCGGATCTCGGGGACGAGAGTCCAAAAACGGTACGAATTCGGTCCAGCTGTTCTCCCACCGGCGGATGATGGCCGGGTAGCGCTCGCCCCACGTGTCGGCGAACTCGCTGAACCGGTCCTTGGCGGCGGCTTCGGTGGCGGCGGTGTAGACGGGCCGGAGGTCCTTGGACATCGCGTCGGAGTACTTGCGGCTGGCCAGCCGGAAGGTGTTGCGGATTAGGTGCAGCACGCAGGTCTGGGTGATGGCCAGCGGCCAGGTCTGTTCGATCGCCTGCGGCAGGCCCTTGAGTCCGTCGCAGACGACGAAGCACACATCGTCCACACCGCGGTTTGTGAACTCTCGGTGAGGACTTGGAGCCAGAACTTCGCACCCTCGCCGCCTTGGCCGATCCACAAGCCGAGGATGTCGCGTTCTCCGTCGACGGTCACCCCGACGGCGGTGTAGACGGGCCGGTTGGTGACCTGCCCGTCGCGGACTTTGACCACCAGGGCGTCGATGAAGATCACCGGATACACGCGGTCCAGCGGCCGGTCCTGCCAACTCGTCATCTCCTCAACGACACGATCGGTGATCTTCGAGATCGTGTCCTTGGACACCTCGGTGCCGTACACCTCGGCCAGATGCGCCGAAATTTCACCGGTGGTCAGGCCTTTGGCGGCTAGTACTGCAGCCGTAGTTCATGGTTCGCGGTTGCGTTGTCGCTGGTAGTGGGCTCTTCGGGCGCGGTGTTGGTGGCGCCGTCGCCAGGTGGACCAGGTCAGGATGTGGGCGGCCTGTTCGGGTGAGGCGCCCGTCATGGCGTGCAGCAGGTGGGTGATCTCGGGCAGGGTCAGCGGGATCTGTTCGGCTGGCGCGGGTCGTGCGCGGGCGGCGGCGGTGGTGATGGCCAGGAAGGTGTGGGCCAGCATCACCAGCGTTGTCCAGCGATACCAGGAGTGCCACCGGCGTACTTGGTGCTGGTCGAGCCCGGTGTGTCCTTTGGCGGTTTGGAAGGACTCTTCGACGGTCCACCGTCGTCCGGCCACGTGGGCCAGTGTGGACAGTGGCACCGGGGAAGGGCTGTGACAACGGTAGTAGGCCAGCTCCCTGGTGCGGCGGTTGCGTCGGGCCAGCAGCCACCGCCTCCCGACTGTGTCGGGCTCGTCCAGCTCGACCAGGGCCCAGTCATAGTAGCGCTGCCCGTGCGCCCCGGCTCCGGCCGAGACACGTTGCCAGGCCCGTCTCGGCAGGCTCGCGACCACGGTGTCGGCCCGGGTAGTCCCCGCACTGGTGCGTACCCGGTGATCGCACGATACGGCCAGCACATAGCCCAGCTGCTGGGTTTCCAGCTGCCTGCGCAGGGTCGTGTTACCCCCATAGACCTCGTCGGCGGCCACCCACCGGACCGGAACCTCAGCCTGCACCGCTCGGGTGATCATCTGGGCGGCCAGCTGCGGTTTCGTCGCGAACTCCACGTCCTCGGGCACCCCGGCCGCCTGACGCCGGTCCAGGTCGTCGGCCCAGCAGCGGGGCAGATACAACTCCCGATCGATCAACGTGTGCCCAGCCTCGGTGGCGTAGGTGGCAAACACCGCGACCTGGGCATTCTCGATCCTGCCAGCGGTGCCGGTGTATTGGCGCTGCACCCCGACGGTGTGCCGGCCTTTCTTCAGGTCGCCGGTCTCGTCCAGCACCAGCACCGCCTGCCGATCGCCGAGATGCTGCACAGCGAGGTCACGCACGTCATCGCGGACTACGTCGGCGTCCCAGACGGCTTTGCGCAGCAGGTGCTGCATCCCATCCGGCGAGGCGTCCCCGGCGTGCTCGGCCAACGACCAGCAGTTCTTGGTGGGCAAGTCCGCCATCAGGCCCTGCACCAGCGCCCGCGCGCGCTTGCGGGTCTCGATACGGGCGAACCGGTCGGCCACTCGCTGCATCAACATGTCCAGTTCCGCCTGCCACCCGGCAGGGTCTATGCTGTGGCTTGCGGCCACCACACGATCTTGATGAGTCGACACACCTGATCATGATCACGTGGTGGCCGTCCTCGTCTGCACCGGCCCTCACCAGCCACGATCACCAAAGTCCGGCTGCAGTATTAAGCACGCGCGGAACTGCCCGCAGTCGGCCTTGGCGATCGAGGCTCTGATCACCGAAGCCGGAGCTCCGGACGGGGTTTATCTCAACCTGTTCGCCGATAATGCGCAGATCGAGCGAATGATCGGGGACCCGCGGGTGCAGGGTGTGTCACTGACCGGGTCCGAACGCGCCGGCTCCGCTGTCGGCGAGGTCGCCGGTCGACACATGAAAAAGTACGTGCTCGAACTCGGCGGTTCTGACCCATTCATCGTGCTCGATGCCGAGAATCTGGACGCGACCGTGTCCGGGGCGGTGAACAACCGTCTGTTCAACGGTGGTCAGGCGTGCACGGCCTCCAAGCGCTTCATCGTGCTGGACGACGTCTACGACGCGTTCCTGGACAAGTTCGTCCCAGCGATGCGGGAGTCCGTGCCCGGGGACCCGAACGATCCGGCCACGCGCTTCGGCCCGTTGTCCTCGCAGAGCGTCGTGGACGATCTTGTGGAGCAGGTGGACGATGCGCTTGCCAAAGGGGCGACTCTGCACACGGGAGGTGAGCGCAGCGATGGCCCGGGCGCCTACTATCAGCCCGGCGTGCTCACCGATGTGACTCCGGATATGCGCGCCTACTCCGAGGAGTTGTTCGGCCCGGTCGCGGTGGTCTACAAGGCTTCTTCGGCTGAGGAGGCCATCACGTTGGCGAATGAATCGCCGTACGGGTTGGCGGCCTCCATCTACTCGGCCGATGTTGAACGGGCCCGTGCCTTGACCACGGATCTGGAAAGCGGCATGGTCTGGATCAACGGTACGAGCAAGAGCGCCCCCGACTTGCCGTTCGGGGGTGTGAAACGCTCCGGTGTGGGACGCGAACTTTCCAAGTTCGGCATCGACGAGTTCGCGAACAAGAAGCTCGTCCGGATTCCACGCTGAGCCTCAGTCCCATCCCTGCCCGTCCCTGTCCCTTCGCGGTGATGGGGCGCGGAACGGGTACAGGGATGGGCTTACCACTCGAGACGGTAGAACCGCATCTTGCGGTAGAGCGTGGTCCGGCCGATTCCCAGCGCGGATGCGGCCTGGGTCCGGTTGCCGCCCGACTGGCGCAGAGCGGTGACGAGGGAGTCACGTTCTGCGGTCTCCATCATGGTTAGCTGCCGTTGGCTGGCGGTTTGCTGCATTCGGGTCGGCAGGTCACCAGCTGCCACGGTTTTGCCAGGCATCCGGTGGGCGAGGAATTCGATGGTCCGGCGGAGTTCGGCGATATTGCCGGGCCAGGACCACCGCATTAGCAGCTGCAGCGCTTCAGAGGAGAACACGGTCTTGTGTTGGCTCCCGGGCATCGAGGCAAGGATGCTGGTGATGAGTGCGGGTAGATGCTCGGACATCTCCGCGAGCGTAGGCAGCCGCACTGTTGTGACCAGCTGGTTGACGAGGGCACGGGTGTGTTCTGGAGCGTTCTCAGTGTCGACGGTGAGGACGAGCGGAGCCGGGCTTCCGCCGTGCTCGTTATGGGAACGCTCGACGATCGCCTTGACTCGGTTCGCGTCCGCCGGAGCGATGTCCTGCAGGTGACGCAGCAGCACTCCACTGCCAGCGGTCAACGCGTCCATTGCCGAGGTGAACCAGCTGTGCCCATCCTCGGGATTGTAGGTTGAGAGGTCGAGCACGAGCGGCGACGTACCGGCAAAGTGCTTCGCGAACACCGTGGAGGCCACGTGGCGCTTGCCCGTACCGGGCTCACCGTCCAAAGCGAGGCATTCCCGGTGCCGAATCGCGGTGGAGAGCTGCTCGTCGATGTCCTGCCGCGGGTGCACGGATTCTGTTGAGGAACCGGCCCCGGCACGCGAGATCCTTCCGGAGGTACGACGAGGTTCGTCGGTCTCGTCAGGTTGCCGGGGTAGGAGACGGACACAGTACGCCGCATGCTCCCCGCTGGTACCGTCGATCTGTTCAACGATCGCGTCGTGCCACCCCGACGGAAGCGGCACATGGGTTTGCAGCGGTTGCCGCTGGCCAGTGAAGTCCTCCAGGTGGGTCCACAGTAGCGCGTGTGATTCAGGGGTCACATGGCGAAGTCCCCGCGTGTTGGCGAAGACGGTGCGTTCGTTGAGCACGATGACCGGGTGCTTTTCCGTCTTGTTCGCTAGCAGATAGGACTGGATGAGTACACGTTCGTCGGCACTGAGCCTCGTGGTTAGATTGCTTTCGATTTGTCGGCCGACGTCGGTCGTGATAGCAGTGATCAATGAACTGGCGTCCTCAGTTTTGCAGGCCAGGGAGAAGGTGCCGAGAATGCGCTGGCTGAAGGGTTCGAAGATCGGAGTGCCAGCACAGGTCAACGGCTCGAGCGCATCGTTGTAGTGTTCACTGCCTCGAACCAGCAGCGGCCGACGCTCTGCGATCACCGTGCCGAGACCGTTGGTGCCGATCGAACCTTCGGAGAAATCGACCCCCTCAACGGCCGCTGCGTTGTCGAGCTGGTTACGCGTGCGAGAGTCTGGCGCCTTGCGCATGACGATGTGTCCCCGGTCGTCACTCAGGACCAGCGCGACCCGCGCATCGGTCAGATGCTCACTGAGCCGCTCGAGCACGGGTTGTGCGGCTTTGAGAAGCGCCGGTTGCCGTTCGCCAACGTCGCCGGCAGAGATGGCGCGCGGTTGCGTCGATACTCCTTCACCGATACAGCGTCGCCAGCTCCGTTCAATGACACCCCGGACCCCAGGCTGCATTGCTGGCGCGGTAAGCAGCCCGTTGCTGCACAGCCTCTCCTTGGCCTGCCGTACTGCTTCCCCATCGAAGGGCACAGGAGCCGGTTGATCGATCTTATTGACGCCGTTCATGACGCGCGATCACTCCTCGCCTTGCTCGCAGGAACTCAGCGATATGCGTGGTGTGCATCACAGTATATCTGAGGTTGTCTCAGGTGGCACAAGCGAATCTCTACGCGTCTGGTATCTAAGCAGGCAGCCACGGAGGACCATCGCTACTGAGGGTGCTCCGCTGCTGCCTGCTCATAGGGTCACGGACTGTTCACGTTGACACGGGCTGCGCGTCCTTCTGTAGGTGGAAACCCGTGTAGTCGTTGTCGCGCACCTCGATCAGCTGCTGCCGGTAGGCGCTCATGCCTGCCAGGTAGAACATCACGGTGTTGGTCTTACCGGAGATGTTGCCACCGAAGATCCATGACTGCGACTGAGGGAACAACGTGGCGTTGGCGACCTCTCGGCAGATGGCCGTCCAGTTATCCTCGGCCTCTTGGGTCGCTTCCACCACGGCCACATTCGCCTGCTCGGCGTCTCCGATGAGATCCGAGATCCCCTCGACCTGCACCTCGAGGGCCGTCATGAGATTCGTGAAGGGTCCGTTCGGTCCGAGGATCATGAACATGTTGGGGAACCCCGTCGTCGCGATCCCCAGATAGCTGGTGGGCGCATCCTGCCAGTGCTCGCTGATGTGTTGTCCGCCCCGGCCGCGCAGGTCCATGCGCCGATAGTTGCCGTCGACGGCATCGAAGCCGGTCGCGAGCACCAGGACGTCGAGCTCGTGCTCCATGTCGTCCTCGGTGCGCACTCCGTTCGGGGTGATCTCGATGATCGGGTTTTCCTTGATATCGACCAGGGAGACGTTGTCGCGGTTGTAGGTCTCGTAGTAGCCCTCGTTGCACAGTGGTCGCTTGGCGTAGAGACCAGTCGGGGTGAGCTTGCGGGCAGTTTCTGGGTCCTTGACAATCTCGGCGATCTTCGAGCGGATGAACGACGCGGCGGCCTCGTTGGCATCCGGATCCGTCGTGATATCGCTGAAGGTGCCGAACATGAAGCGGAATCCGTTACCGCGCTCCCAGTTCTCCTGGAACACGCGTTGACGCTCCTGTTCGGAGACGCTCATTGCCGGGACGGTGCTTTCCTTGATACCAAACGCGGTGGTCGAATTGCGCACGTGCTCCCAGGTCTGGTCATAGTTCTTCTTGATCTCGGCGAGCTCGGCTGCATCCACAGGCCTCTTACCGGAGGGAACACTGTACTGCGGGGTCCGCTGGAAAACAGTCAGGTGTTCCACCTGGGGAGCGGCCGCGCAGATAAACTGCGTGCCCGTGGAGCCGGTGCCAATCACGCCGACTCGCTTACCGGTGAGGTCTTCATCTGCGGGCCAGGCACCGGTGTGCAGCAGTTCCCCGGCGAACGTGTCCGCTCCCGGGATATCCGGCAGGTACGTCGCTGCCAGAAGCCCCACCGCGTTCACCAGGTACCGCGCGGTGAACACCTCGCCGGTCTCGGTCCGGATCTCCCACAGAGTGCGATCCTCGTCGAAGTATGCGGCTGTGACGCCTGTGTTGAGCTGGATGTCGCGGCCCAGCTCGTAACGTTGCACCACGTGTTCGAGGTAGGCCAGGATTTCCGGCTGCTCCAGGTAGCTGTGCTCCCAGCTCCACTCCTGCAGCAGGTCCTGGTCGAAGGAGTAGCGATACACGAAGCTCTCGGTGTCCGATTTGGCACCGGGGTAACGGTTCCAGTACCACGTCCCACCGATACCACCGGCACGGTCGAAGATACGAACACTGAGCCCCAGCTCGTTGCGCAGTTTGTGCAGCATATAGATACCACCGAAGCCGGCCCCGATCACGATGGCGTCGAAGTCGGTCCGCGTCTGCATGTCCGTCATGACTGTAAGCTCCTCTGTTGTTCTGGATTGTGCGGTGGAAAGGTTGGTCAGCCGCGGTACCAGGCAGCGACTTTGCGGATCTCCTCGTCGGCCTCCGAGGCACGGCCGGCCAAGCACGGAAAGACGTGCTGCATGCCCTCGACAACCGAGAGCGTCACGGCGACACCGGCCAACTTCGCCTGGTCGGACAGGCGGACGGCGTTGTCGACCAGTGCTTCGACGGACCCAGCGTTGATGTAAAGCGGCGGGAGACCGGTGAGGTCGGCGTACAGCGGATTTGCCAGCGGGGTGGTCGGGTCGACGGAGTCACCAAGCACGCCGGCAGCCATGCCTTCAAGCAACCCGACGGTGATCAGCGCATCGGTCGCGTCGTTCGTGGTGAGGGTCTCGCCCTTGTTCTCCATATCGAGCCACGGCGAAAACGCGATAATCCGCCCGGGCAAGGGGCTACCTTGCTCGCGCAGTGCAAGCGGGATTGCAACAGCCAGGTTTCCGCCGGCCGAGTCACCGATGGTGGTGATGTTCTCGGGTGCAATACCGCGCTTGGTCAACGCGATGAAGGCCGCGACGCCGTCCTCGACCTGCGCCGGGTGGGGGTGCTCCGGCGCCCTACGATAGTTCAGGACCAGCGCGGTGGCGCCGAGCGCTTGAGCGATGTGCGCAGCGAGTTTGCGGTGACTCGCCGCCGAACCCACGGCGAAGCCACCCCCGTGGGTGTAGAGCAGCACCTTCGACCGCTCTGCCCCGCTCGGCAGCGCCCAGATCCCGGGAACCCCGCCGATCGTTTCTTCCTGGTAGGTGACGTCCTCGGGTTCGCGCGCCGGCTGGTGCCACTCATCGAAAATGCTTCGCAGAAGCCGCATGGACAGCTCAGGATTGCTGGCCATGGCCTGAGACCACTCGGAGTAGAGGTGTTCGAGGAACTGGGCTTCCTCCGAAACCTCCGGCACACGGGTAGCAAGAGTAGGTGTCACGTCGATACTCCTTTGGAACCTTAATCGGAAACGTTGAGGTGCAGACCAATCCCGATCAGGAACGGTCGCGTGATGGAGTTCACCGTCGTACTCCGCCACCGTGTTCGGTTGTTCCGATCTGAAACACGGGGAATGTCTGGGTGGAGCTATTGGACCGTTCCCGCTTTGGGGGTAGGTGGGAGTGGTGATCGGGTGTCTGCTGCATCGGGAACAGTCCAGGGCGTTGTCGGTGCAGTTGTCGGCCTCGAGGACCTGGGGGGCCGGATGGTTGTGCGAATGGAGTGTGCACACCGACACCGCTACCGGTGTAGCCGTCGTCGGCCAGGGTCGGCAGGCCCTGGGACGCCGCGGTGGACAGCGCGCCCAGTGCGTGTCACGCGCGGCGGTCACGTCATGGACCGAGCCGGGTTCCCCGTCCGAGGTCCACAGCGGGAATCCGTCCGGTGCTGACAGGGCCTGCACATTTCCGCCGTGTTCGCCGGCCTTGCCGGATTAGCCCAGATCGGTGGTTTTCCCTGCACACTGGTGGTTTTCTCACTCAGGCGATCGGTCGTGATCACGGTACCGTCGAGGGTCACATACGCTAGGCCCTGCTCATGAGCCTGCTGCAACGCCTGATGCAGGTCTCTGAGCCTCCTCAGCCAGTACCGCGATGACCTCAGCGAGAGCGATACGCCGTCGCACGGGACACCCGGTGGTCACGGCCCAACGTCTCCGGATCGGTGCGCTCGCAGACATCAGCGAAACCCGAGCACGGCCTGCCAGAAACACGTTAACGCCCGCGCGCTCGTACGAGTACCGCGCCGGCGCCGCTCAGTCTGCAACAGCCGGGGTGCGGGCGAACGAGTGGCCCGCGGGCTGAGCGAGGTGGGTGTTGGTAGGGAGTGCGTCGCTGGCCGCAAATGAGAGGTCTCGGTGCTGGGGCCACAGGGGCTCCAGGGGATCATCCTGGAGCACCATGACGGAGCAGCACTCGACTCGTTTTTGGTGTTCTCATCAGCACTGATGCTTGTGCTTGCGGCGCATCACACTGTCCTTACCGACATGCCGACACCGCGGCGCCCCTCTCAGCTCACTGCTGGTGACTCCTCGCGGGCTCGGCCAGGCTCGTGCCATGCCGTCCGGGCCGGGACTCTCCGATGAAGAACGAGCCGATGATGCCGAGGACGCCGATCATCCCGGCCACGAGGAAGGAGACGTTCGCGCCGTGCACGAGGCCGGCCGCGCCGTACTCTTCCGGGGCACGGGCAGCTGCGGTCATGACGGTGATCAGTACTGCCGTCCCGACGGAGGCGGCGATCTGACGCAGGGTGTTGTTCAGCGCTGTCCCGTGCGGGATGAGCCGTTGGGGGAGCTGATTGAGCGCCGCCGTGGTCACGGGCATGATGACCATCGCCGTACCCAGCATGCGCACCGCGTTCACCACCGCCAGGTAAGCAAACGACGTGTCCGGGGTCAGCATCGCGAACATGAACGTCGTGCCGGTGACGAGGGTGAACCCGATCATGGCCAGCCACTTCGCCCCGAACTTGTCGAAGATAGATCCGGTGATCGGGGACATCAGTCCCATGACCGCGGCTCCGGGTAGCAGGGTCAGCCCGGACTCCATCGCCGAGAAATCACTCATGTTCTGCATGTAGAGCGGCAGGATGGTCATGCCTCCGATCATCACCATGAACACGCACATGCCCAGCACCGTGTTGAGGGTGAACATCGGGTACTTGAGCACCCGGAACTCGAGGATCGGTTCCTCCAGCGTCAGCTGACGCCGCAGGAACCAGACCAGCACGATCGAGCCGAGGAGGAGGGGCACGAGGACCTGGGCGCTCGCCCAACCCGTGTTCCCGGCCGTACCAAGGCCGAACAGGAGGCCGCCGAAAGCCAACGACGACAGGATAATCGAGAGGACGTCCAGGCGCGGGAATGTGCGCTCGGTGACGTTCTTGAGGATGAAGTAGGCGATGATCACGGTGATCACGGCGATCGGCAGCATCATCACGAAGAGGGTTTGCCACGGGAGGTGGTCCACGATCCAACCTGACAGGCTGGGCCCGATCGCCGGGGCGAAAGCGATGACGAGCCCGAACGTCCCCATGGCGGTGCCGCGCTTGTCGATCGGGAAGAGCGCGAAGAGGATGGTCTGCATCAGGGGGATGATCATCCCGCCGCCGGCAGCCTGGATAACGCGGCCGACGAGCAGCACGCTGTACGCGGGTGCCAGGACACAGACGAGTGTTCCGACGGTGAACAGGCCCATCGCGGTGAGGAACAGGGCGCGCGTGGTGAACTTCTGGATCAGGAATGCCGTGATCGGGATCATGATTCCGTTGACCAGCATGAAGATCGTCGTCACCCATTGCGCCGAGTTCGCGGTGATCTCGAAATCCCTCATGAACGCGGGCAGCGCCGTGCTCAGCAGCGTCTGATTCAGGATGACGACGAAGGCGCCCGATATCAAAACGGCCAGGACGACGTTGCGGTTGACTCGTTTCGCCGTCGAGGGCTCGCCGTCCGCGCTAGCCTCGCCCGGGAAGCTCCCGGCAGGTATGGACCCGTTGGTTTCGCTGGCCAACCGCGATGACCTCTCTCATGCGTCGTGCTGCCCTGGTCATTCGTCTGCCAGGGCCGCTGGTAGTTCGTCGATGGTCCTGTCCGCGACCGTCACATGGTGAGCCGAGGTGGTGGTTCGGACAGCTCGCCTCGTTCAAGCAGATCGAAGGCTGCGTCGATCTGCTGATACAGCGGCTGCTGCCCATCAGCCGTCCAGCGGCGCATCGCCACCCGCAGCACGCTCACCGTGAGTGCCGCGAGTAGCTCCGGGCGCAGATCCTGCTCAGGGTCCACGCCGAGCCGCTCCGCGAGTGCCTCGGTGAAAATCCGCTCCACGCGCGCGTACTGCGCCAGCTGCCGCGACATCAACGACGGATGCTCATGGACCAGTCGCTGCCGCGCCAGGATCCGTTTCCGGTCCGCGTGCACCGCGCCGAAGACGTCGCTCTGCGCGATCACCGCGCGCAGCGCACGCAGCGGCGGTTCGGCCGACGGCCGTTCGGTGATCATCCGGTGCAGGTCGGCTGCGACTTCTGCCGCCTCGACGATCAGCGCGTCCTCTTTACAGGCGAAATAGTTGAAGAAGGTCCGTGGAGCCACCTCGGCGGCCTCGCTGATCGCCTCGACCGTCAGGGACTCCATCCCCTGCTCGAGAGCCAGGTCCAGTGCCGCGTCCTTCAACGCCCGACGGGTCTTGACCTTGTTCTGCTCGCGCCGACCCCACGAGGTGCCCACGCCACTCATCTATTTTGCAGTGTACGCAAACATGCACTATGTGCAAGCTGACGTAGCCCCCGGACTTCCCGACCAGACAGACACCACAGGGGTGACGTGTCCGCTCAAGCGGGAACACTTCACCTGTCTGCCACTGGGCCGTCAGCTATTTGGCTGGCGGCTCGCCCCGCCTCTGTGGTGTGTCAGGAGTCGGCAGTGTCGGCTTGGTCGAGTCGGGCGTGCACGCTGCCGCTGCGCCAGTCGCCGGTGGGCAGCAGCTGTTGCAGTCGCTGTAGGGCTTGCACGTCGTCAGTGCCGCACTCGCCGGTGATGTAGTCCCACAGTAGGTTTGGGTCGTCGGTGTGTAGCACTGCCGTGCGTACGCTGACGGCGAGGTCTGCGCGTTCGGCCACGATGCCCGGAGCTTCGGAGTCGGGCAGCAGTCCGGCACCGTGTTGCTGCAGGGCCTGTCGCACCTCGCCGCGCTGCAGGTGTTCGCGCACCTGTTGGAAATCCGCCTGCACGTGAACGTCGAGTCGGTACGGTTTTGTGCGCACGAGATCCGCGCCGAGATGGGTGCGCAGTCGGTGGATTTCGGCGCGCACGGTCACCGGGTTGCCTTGTTCGCCGTGCAGGAGCAGTGCCAGTTGTTCGGCGTTGGCTCCGTCTTGGCGCATTGCCAGTGTGGTGAGCAGTTCGGCGTGCCGCATGCCCAGCGGGATGATGCGGCCGTCTAGTTCGGCAATGGGCTTGCCGGTTCCGAGTAGTCGCAGCTGCAGCACGGGATCGCGGCAGCGGCCACGGCTGTGCTGCGGCACGCGTAGCAAATAGCCCTCGTCGAGAGGCTCGAGCACTGCTTCGCGACCGTCGGCCAGCGCCACTGCCTCCGACGGCCCTTTCGGCAGCAGCCGCTCCGGCAGGGCGGTGTCGCCGGGCATGGAGTCGATCACCCGACCGGTGGGGCTGAGCAGCGCGGCGGGTGCGGCGTGCTGGGTGCGCAGCACGTGCTGGTGGCGCTCGCGGATCCGTTCGTCGCGCAGCCGGGCCTCGTGCTCGATGCGGCTTTCGGCCAGCCGCGCGGTTGCCGTCACCAGCGCCCGCAGCGCGGGGTGCACCGTGTGCGCGGGGCCGCTGAGATCCAGCACACCGAGCAGCCGCCCAGTCTCCGGATCGCGGATCGGGCTGGCCGCGCAGGTCCATGCGTGGTACGTGCGCACGAGGTGCTCGGCGGAGTGGATTTGCACCTCATCCCCGGTGGCCAGGGCCGTGCCCATCGCGTTCGTACCGATCACGTTCTCCGACCACCGCGTGCCCTCGGCCAGCAGCACCCGGTCGGCCGCGTGGCACACCCGCGCATGTCCCTCGCGCCACAGGATCGTGCCCTGCTCATCGGTGACGATCATGATGTAGGGCATGTCGCCGACCGAGTCGAACAGCGTGTGCCGGAACGTCGACACGCTCCGCGACAGCGGGTGCTGATCGCGGAGGCCGTGGAGCTGATCGGTGTTCAACGTGACCGGGGGCTGCTCCGCGTCCGGGTCCACCTCGGCGGACAGCGAACGCTGCCACGAGTCGTACACGAGCTCGCGCGGCCGTGCGGCGGTGGTTGCACCCGAGAGCACGTCCTCGTGCACGTCGCGGAGCAGGTGCACCTGCTCGCCGTGGTCATTCGTTGCGTTGTGGCTTGTTCCTCGCATCGTCGTGCGCACCTTGCTCGTTCAACGTGCCTCTCGCCGCAGGCCCGCGACGGCCACCGCGCGAAGGGCGATCACAGCCAGGTTGCCTCCGTTGCCGTCATTGATCCGACCCAGGATGCTCGTGATCGGGCTAACAAACAAGCCTCGCCAGGAAGAACGGTGTTTGCCCTGCGCACGGAGATGCAACGGGGATGCAACGCCAAGGATCACAGGATGTGCCTCACACGTGAACACCGACACGTCGCTGGTTGCGGCGTGTCGTTGCCGACAAGGAGGCGCACCCATGACCGCCTACACCGCACCGGGCACCACCGGTTCGATCGTCGACTACGCCACCCGCTATGACCACTTCATCGGTGGCGAGTACGTGCCCCCAGTCCAGGGTCGCTACTTCAGCAATCCCACGCCGGTCACCGGCCAAGACTTCACCGAGATCGCCCGCGGCACGAGCGAGGACGTCGACCGCGCGTTGGATGCCGCCGAGGCCGCGGCGCAGCGCTGGGCCAAGACCTCCACGACCGACCGCGCGAACACGCTGTTGGCGATTGCCGACCGCATCGAGCAGAACGTGGAACGGTTGGCCGTGGCCGAATCGTGGGAGAACGGCAAGCCGGTGCGGGAGGCGCTGGCCGCCGACGTGCCGCTGGCCGTCGACCACTTCCGCTACTTTGCCGGCGCGCTGCGCGCGCAAGAAGGCTCGATCTCGCAAATCGACGAGGACACGGTCGCCTACCACTTCCAAGAGCCGCTGGGCATTGTCGGCCAGATCATCCCGTGGAACTTCCCGATGCTCATGGCCACGTGGAAGCTCGCCCCGGCGCTGGCCGGCGGCAACGCGGTGATCCTCAAACCGGCCGAGCAGACCCCGGCATCGATCCACGTGCTGCTGTCGGTGATCTCGGATCTGCTTCCGGCCGGCGTACTCAACATCGTCAACGGGTTCGGCGCCGAGGCCGGCAAGCCGCTGGCCGCAAGCCCGCGGATCGCCAAGGTCGCCTTCACCGGCGAGACCACCACCGGCCGACTGATCCTGCAGTACGCCAGCGAGAACATCACCCCGGCCACCGTGGAGCTCGGCGGCAAGAGCCCGAACATCTTCTTCGACGACGTCGCCGCGAAGAACGACGCGTTCTACTCCAAGGCCCTGGAGGGCTTCACGCTGTTCGCCCTCAACCAGGGCGAAGTGTGCACCTGCCCGTCCCGGGCGCTGGTGCAGGCCTCCATCTACGAGGACTTCCTCGCCGACGCCGTGGCACGCACCGAACGCATCCAGACGGGCAACCCGCTGGACCCGAGCACCGAGCTCGGGGCCCAGGCCAGCAACGACCAGCTGGAGAAGATCCTGTCGTATCTCGACATCGGCAAGCAGGAAGGCGCCAAAGTCCGCACCGGCGGGGAACGCCTCAACCTGGGCGGCGACCTCGCAGGCGGCTACTACGTCGCCCCGACAATCTTCGAGGGGCACAACAAGCAGCGGGTCTTTCAGGAGGAGATCTTCGGCCCGGTCGTGTCCGTGGCGAGCTTCGCCGACTACGACGAGGCGATCAAGATCGCCAACGACACGCTCTACGGCCTGGGATCCGGCGTGTGGTCCCGCGACGGGAACACGGCCTACCGCGCCGGCCGCGACATCCAGGCCGGCCGGGTGTGGGTGAACAACTACCACAGCTACCCCGCGCACGCGGCCTTCGGCGGCTACAAGCAGTCCGGCATCGGCCGCGAGACGCACAAGATGATGCTGGACCACTACCAGCAGACGAAGAACCTGCTGGTGAGCTACTCGGAAAACCCCATGGGGCTGTTCTGATGCCCGAGCTCGAGCGTGTGGCCGTGACCGACGAGGCGGCGGACATGCTGCGCTACCTGCGCTCGGAGCACGGGCCGTTGATGTTTCACCAGTCCGGCGGCTGCTGCGACGGCAGCTCGCCCATGTGCTATCCGCACGGGGAGTTCCGCACCGGCGATTCGGACGTGCTGCTGGGCAGCCTCCACGTGCGCGGCGTCGACGAACCGATCCCGGTGTGGATGTCCGGTGCGCAGTTCGAGTACTGGAAGCACACGCACCTGACGATCGACCTCGTCTCCGGACGCGGCAGCGGATTCTCGATCGAAGCCCCGGAGGGGGTGCGGTTCGTCATCCGCTCGCGGCTGCTGACCGATGAGGAGCAGCTGAACGCGGTGTGATCCCGCGCGGTCCGCGCGGGGTGGCGCGCTCGATGCCCGACGACGGTGACCGAGCTCGTCGGCGTCAAGGCCCATGTGTGCCAGACACGGCATGGGCAGCGCCTCCGCGTCAGCCGCCGCGAGACGGGGCGGAAACGCCGCGGGGTTGGCGGACAAGCTGTCCGCCAACCCCGCCGCTGCGATCTAGCGGGACAGCTCCAGGACCGCCCGGCCCTGGAGGGTGCCGGACTGCATCCGGTCCAGGATGTCGTTGACCGAGTCGAACGGTTCGGCTGCGGCGGTCGAGGAAACCATCCCGCGGGAGTAGAACTCGAGAGCTTCGGCCAGGTCACGCCGGGTCCCCACGATCGAACCCCGAATCGTGAGGCCACGCAGCACCACGTCGAAGATCGACAATCCGAACTCACCCGCGGGCAGACCGTTGAACGTGATCGTCGCCCCACGCCGCACCACGGCGATCGCCTGCTTGAAGGCCGCCGTGCTGACCGCAGTCACGAGCGCGCCGTGCGCACCACCAATGGTGTCGTGCAACACCTCGGCCGGATCGTTCTGCGATGCGTTGACGGTCACCTCGGCACCGTGCTGATGCGCGAGCGTGAGTTTCGCGTCGTCGATGTCGATGGCGGCGACCCGCATCCCCATCGCGCGCGCATACTGCACCGCCAGATGCCCGAGCCCACCGATGCCCGAGATCGCGACCCATTGGCCTGGTTGCACGTCGGTCAACTTGAGGCCCTTGTAGACGGTGACACCGGCGCACAGAATCGGTGCCACGGCTACCGGATCCGCATTGCTCGGGATGCGACCGGCGAAACGCGGATCGACGAGCATGTACTCGGCGAAACTCCCGTTGGTCGTGTACCCGGAATTGACCTGGCTTTCACAGAGGGTCTCCCAGCCGTTCTGGCAGTGCTCGCACTCGCCGCAGGCCGTGTGCAGCCAGGCGTTACCGATCCAGTCGCCCTCCTGCAGGTGGGCTACCCCGGATCCCAGTTCCACCACTCGTCCATGGCCCTCGTGGCCGGGCACGAACGGCGGTGTGGGTTTGACCGGCCAGTCCCCCTCCATGGCGTGCAGATCCGTGTGACACACCCCGGTGTGCTCGACCTGGACCAACGCCTGACCCGGACCCGGGCGCGGGATGGGGATCTCCTCGATCTGCAGAGGCTGGCCGAAGTCCTGCACGACGGCAGCTTTCATAGTGGACATGGTTCGCTCCTTTCCCAGCGCACCCACGAGAGGTGTGCTGCACATCACTTTAGGAAGGAGCGTACTGCGTGCCCGTTGCATCTGCGTTGCATCGCAACCACCAGCGCAGTGGCATGAGCCAACGCGCTCCGCACCATCACCCTGCGCGCCTGAGGAGAGCCCACGCCGTAGGCGTGCTCTACGTCGTTGACAACTCCGCGCTTCCTCACGCCCTCGGCAATCCTCCTGTGATCACACAGGCGTTGGCCACGTGCACAGCGAAGAAAACCCACCAGAAGCATTTCGGCGGTGCGCCACGGGGTTGACCGCGAGGAACCGGTGGTCTCGACCGATCCACGCATCAGCGCTCAATGGAGCCAAATCGGTCTCTAACTTGTCGTGTGGACCGTTCCCGTGTTGGTTGTGCAGTACGTGTATCGGAGAGGGAAGACGAACGCTTCGAGCACGAATACCGCGCCAACTACATCAACCGGCACGAGCTGCGATGCACCACAGCCCTCTCAGGAGGTGCAATGGATTCGCCGGACCCCATCTACAGCACCACGCTGGAGGAACCCGTCGCGATTACCAGCGTGACCGCGCCGGACTATCGCGTCGAACGAGCCGTGGCCGTCCACGCGCTGCACACGGTAGCCACCGACCTACTGCGCGACGGTGATGCTGCCACGACCCGCAGCGAAGTAGCGCACTGGCTGCATCAACGCGCCCACATCCTCACCCACGGCCACTAACCAGGCCATTCACGGGCATGGACGCGCGCATCCGCTGCGCCGGAGCGGAGCTGCTGTGCTGCGGCGGTCCTGTCGGGTGGGCGGTTCTGTTTGACCGGGCCCTCGGAGGAACGGAGGCTGGAAATCCCCGTCCCGTCCGGTACAGGAGGCGCACGGATGCAGCCAGACGCGGTATTGGCTTGTGTGGGTCAGCTGCAGCAGGCCGGCTGGCAGGTCGCTCCCGTCGCCAGCCCCTGGCAGGCTGTCACGGAGATGCATGCCCACCGCTGGTGGAGCGGTCAACTTGTTGATGCCGCACATCTGTCACTTGTCACCGGACAGGGCATGTTGCAGCGCATCCAGGTCACTGCCACCGCGAGCGGTCCGGCCCACGTCATCCTCGCCGACAGCGGTCTCGTTGCCCTCGATCAACTTCCCGCCATCGCCGTGAGCTGGCCCGCCCCACCGGCCGCCGACCTCGCTCCCGATACGCCATCAGGCCCGACCGATCCACCACACGCACACGCCGACGGGGAACCCGGCTAAACCGATCTGATGGTCTCTCGTGGACCGTTACCACTGGGGAGTCGGGTTTCCTGGATCGGTGAGTCTTCTGTGTTCGCGCTCGATCGGCAGTTGACGTGTTCCCGGTGAGACGGGCAGTTGAGCGCGAGCCGCGTTTGTTCGTGCCAGTGGGAACGCTGCATACTATGGGCATGCTCGTCATGGGGGTGGTGCGGCCCGGGGAAGGAGCACGATGGACGCTCCGGTTGATCAGCTTGGCAGGGGGATGCGGGACCTGCGGGTTTCGGTGACGGACCGGTGTAACTTTCGGTGCCGCTACTGCATGCCGCGTGAGCTTTTCGGTGCTGGGCAGCACGAGTTTCTGCCGCGTGCGGAGCTGCTGAGTTTCGAGGAGATCACTCGGCTGGTACGGCTCGTCGCGGGCTTGGGGGTGACGAAGATCCGGCTGACCGGCGGCGAGCCGCTGCTGCGTAACGAGCTCGAACGGCTCGTCGGCATGATCGCCGAGGTGGAGGGGATCACCGACATCGCGTTGACGACCAACGCTTCACTGCTGCGCGGGAAGGCGCCGGCCTTGCGCGCGGCGGGGCTGTCGCGGGTCACCGTGAGCCTTGACTCCGTCGAGCCGGAACGGTTCGCCGCGATCAGCGACACCCCCGTGCCGCTTGCGCGCGTGCTGGACGGGATCGCGGCCGCTGAAGAGGCGGGGCTGGAACCGGTCAAGATTAACACTGTGGTGAAGCGTGGCCTCAACGATGGGGATGACATTCTCGATCTCGCCGCGTTCGGTCGTGAGCACGGCCGCATCGTGCGGTTCATCGAGTACATGGACGTGGGCACCACCAACGGGTGGCGGTTGGACGAGGTCACTCCTGCCCGTGAGATCGTGCAGCGCATCCACGCGTCGTGGCCCATCGAGGCCATTCAGCCCGCCTACTCCGGCGAAGTCGCCGAGCGGTTCCGCTACACCGACGGCAGCGGCGAGGTCGGCGTGATTGGCTCGGTCACCCAACCGTTCTGCCGCACCTGCACCCGCGCACGCCTGTCCGCCCAAGGCGAGCTGTTCACCTGCCTGTTCGGCTCGGCCGGGCACGACCTGCGCACCCTGCTCCGCGATGGCACCAGCGAGGGCGAGCTCGAACAACGGCTGCGCACCATCTGGGGGCAGCGCACGGACCGCTACTCCGAGATACGCACCGCCGAAACCGCCGGGCAGCAGAAGGTCGAAATGTCCTATATCGGAGGGTGATTCTGCAGCTACTCACGGTCCGGCACCGCCGCCGGCCGGAGTAAGTAGGTGACAGTCCCTCTCGCGAAGCTAGGGACAGCTGGGCGGACAGGATCCCGGTGCAAGAGTGGGCATCGGCGAAGAGCCGGATGGTCAGCTGATACGCAGAAGAGCGACAAGAGCTGATGGGCACTCGCTGGCCATACGATCCGCGCCCTTGTCACTCGGCCGTGAACGTGTCGGGGCCTCGTTCAGCCTAGTGTCGTGGTCGGTGGGGATTCGTCGGTTCCGGGCTGTGGTCCGGCTACGACCGCGGTGGGTTCGGTGGGTGCTTCGGTAGCCGTTGAAGCCGGGCGGCGGTTGATCAGCAACCGCAGCACATCGGGCCGAGAGTAGTGCCCCACCGGGTCGGCGGCTGACTTGGCGATCGCGAGCAGTGCGGGGTCGAGGTCGGCGGAGAGGATGCCTTCCTCCGTCTCGGCCAGTGGCTCGGCCAGGACGGATCCCTCGGGGCCGTAGATGCGGGCGAAACCACCCCCACGTTGCAGCAGCTGCTGTTTCTGTCCGGTGTCGCAGAACAGGTCATGTGCGGCTTGCCCGATCACGGCGCAGGGGGGCGAGCACGAACGTTTGCCCTTCGACGGCGTACATGAGGCTGGCTGCGGTGTTCACCTCGGGACCGAGTGCTTGTGCGGCTCCTCGGTACACCGAGAAGCTCGGCCATGCACCCACATGGATTTCCTCGCCGAGGCTATACATCGAAGTGATCTCAACGGTGAGTGGTGCTGGCGTAGTCCCTGGGGAGAAGGGGTAGACGCAGAGCCCCTTGGTAGGGCTGGTCTTGCCACAGAACACAGTCTGCCGTGGAGGCTCTGCGTGATTACTCATCGTGCCACATTGGATGTCTCTACTGAACTGGCCCAGTACGTGGCCTGGTTGCTGTTCGCCGAACGCTGCCGCCGCGGGACACCGTCAGGTGCCCGGGCGCTCACGTGTTTTTGGCAGGCTGTGCTGGGGCTGCGCTGGTTCCGCGACCGCCTCGCCCCGGCCCGACTGGGCCGCGATCACGGAGTCTCGCGAGCCACGAGCTACCGCTACTTGGATGAGGTCATCGCGGTGTTGGCCGCCCAGGCCCCGGACATCCACCAGGCCCTGCACCACGCCCAGAACCAAGGGATGGAGTATGTGCTCCTCGATGGCAGCGTGCTCTCGTCCGACCGCTGCAGCGAGACCACCACCAGTACACAGGGCTACACCATCGACGCCCGCTACTCCGGCAAAGCCGCCCAGCACGGCGGAAACATCCAAGCTTTGTCCGCTCCGAGCGGGACCCCACTGTGGACCTTGAGACGTCGAACCCGGCTCAACCCACGACCTGACCTGCGCCCGCCAGCACGCCCTCGGCGCCCTTTACGCCGCCGCTTCCCAGGGACTGCCCACCCTGGCCGACAGTGGCTACCAGGGTAGTGGCATCGGGGTGCATACCCCGCTCAAACAGCCTGTCGGCGCCCAGCGGCTGGACCCGGACAACCGGACCTATAACGCCCTCCTACGCAGCCTGCGCGGCCTCGGCGAACGCGGATTCGCCTTGCTCACCCAATGGTGGCGCACCCTGCAGCATCTCACCGTCAGTCCTCGCCGCATTGGCGACGTCGTCGCAGCCGCCTTGACCCTCACCCACTACGAACACAGCATGATTTAACTCGCTGAGATCACTTCACCGTATGGTGTGGCGACATCACCTCCGTGCGTACCGTGGACGGCTGGGCCTACACCGCCACCGTCATCGACGTGTACTCGCGCACTGTCGTCGGCGATGCGGTCGCCGACCACCGACTGACACCAGCCTGGTCCTCGAGGCACTCACCGCGGCCCTGGTGACCCGCAAACCCCCGGAAGGAGTGATCTTTCACAGCGACCGCGGTTGCCAGGGCAGTACACCTCGAAAGAATTCGCCAACTTTTGCGCAGAAAACGGCATTCGACGCTCCATGGGCCGGCGGGCCACATGTTTCGATGCCGTCGCCGAATCCTTCTTCGCAACCTACAAGAAAGAACTCATTCACACCCGACCCTGGAACACCGTTACCGACGTTCGGCAACAAACATTCCTCTGGATCGAAAGCCGCTACAATCGACGCAGGAGGCACTCCACACTCGGATACTTGACACCACGAGAATATGAACTAGGATACAGGCACATCACCGAATTGGCAGCCTAAATCGCTGTCGACAAAGCGGGAACGCTCCACTGCCTGCATACCCCAGACATGCCCCACCACATGATCAGAAAACATCAGTCAGACTGGGACAGCATCCTCTCGATCAATCTCAAGGGCGCCGCGCTTGGCTGCAAGTATGCTATTCCGGCGATGGTTGAGCAGGGCGGTGGCGCTATCGTCAACAACTCATCGACGAATGGCATCGCGGCAGTACTGGGTGCCGATGCCTACACTGCGGCGAAAGGCGGCGTGGTTGCGCTGACGCGCGCAATGGCGGTGGAATGGGGTGCGCGCGGCGTCCGCGTCAACTGCACGTGCCCCGGTGGGATTGAAACCCCCATGATCGCAGAGGCGTTGCAAGAGCCGGAGTACGCGAAAGGTGTGCGTGATGACAATCCCATGAAACGGCTTGGCAGTCCTGACGAGGTCGCCAGCGTCGCAGTCTTCCTCGCCAGCGATGCAGCCTCCTACGTCAATGGTGCCATCCTTCCGGTCGATGGCGGCTGGACGGCCAAGTAGGACACGAACGGGAGAAACCCTCATGCAGGCAGCGGTTTTCCGAGGACCAAACCAGATGGTCATCGAGGACGTCGTTGACCCACATACGGCAGCCTGGACCACTCCCGCTTTGGCGGGCAGCCGAGAGTAGTGATCGACTGTCCGCTCAAGCGGGAGTGGTGCGTCTTTAGCTGCCGGGTATCTTGCCTGGTTGCGTGCATATAGTCGCGAGCGCGGCCGCTGGGCGTTCCGGGGTCGAATTGAGCAGGGTTGTGCGCACGTCCTCGGCGATTCCGGTAGCGGCGGCGGTTTCCATGTTGGTGGCGAATTTGTCCGTGATGTCTTTTCGGGTCAATGGCCGCTCGGCGTGTCCGCGGTTGGTTTCCTCGCGGTGTTCGAGCACGGTTCCGTCGCGCAGTTCGACTTGCACCGCTGCACTATAGGCCTCCGGGAACCTGCTGTCCGGGTCGTCGGCGATCTCGACGCGGTCGGCGAGTACGTGGATCGCCGCGTCTGCCAATGCCTCGTCGTCGAATTCATCGAGGGTGAGCCGACCGCGCTGCAAACACGCTCCGACGACGAAGGGAATGCTGAACTTCGCGTCGTAGTCGTCGCGAGGCCTGCGCTTGTTCTCTAGCGGCTCGCATACCGCCGCGGCTGCAGTGGGATGCACTAGGCAACGGATACGCGCCACGTCCTCGCCTGTGAACGTGTGTTGTTCGCGTAGCAGCAGGATCGCGTCGGCGTAGGCGTGCGTGAAGTGGCAGCTCGGGTAGGGTTTCACGGCCGTGGCTAGCAGTTCCCAGCGGTCACCGAGATCCGCCACGACGGGGCTGGTGTCCCAGTCAGAGGCCCCCAAATGAGTGACGTAGAGGCCGTACCGACCTTCGTAGACCCGGCATGGGCCGGGCCAGTGCGCTGTGGCGAACGCGGTCGCGCTGAGCGCCGCGGAAGCTGCCCAGCCGGGATGTAGCCGCTTCGTCCAGGCGCCGTCCTCCAGGAATTCCAAGATGCCCGATGCCATGGATCCGACGATTTGCTGGGTGCGGGTGATGCCCGCGGAGTCGAGTCCCGCCAAGCGTGCGGACGCCACGGAAGCGCCGAAAGCTCCGACGACGCCCGTGGGATGAAAACCGGCTGTGTGAAATCCGCCGTGACCGACGAGGCCGACGCGGGCGCTGACCTCGATGCCCAGTACGTAGGCCAACAACAGCTCTTCGTAGGAGCGGTCGAACTGAATAGCTGAGGCCAGCGCGGCGGGAAGTGCCGACGCCGAGACGTGCACGATTGAGCCGGTGTGGGTGTCGTCGAAGTCCAGACCGTGGATCAGTGTCGCGTTGAGCATCGCGGCCTCGCGCGGCGCGAGCCGATCGGGCAGTGCGAGGACCGGTTGATCGCCGCTACCGAGTAATGCAGCGGCGTGCTGGGCGCGAGTCGCAAACTCGTGCTTTGACGACGCGAAGGCGACTCCGACGGAATCGAGCATGAGGTAGCGGGCATAGTCGAGCACTTCCGGCGGCACGTCCTCGATGCGCAGTTCGGCGGCGAACTTGCCGATCTGCTCGGCCACCACTGCTGGCTCGTCCGGCTCGACGTGTTGGTCCGCTCGGGACTGCCCGGCCATTGCGGACGCCTGCATGGTGCCTCCTCCGCCGCCGGCGGCGCCGACGCCAGCCGATCGTCTGCTCCGAAACCGTAGTGTGCCGAGCGCGAGAGGGTCGACGCAATAAAACATCAGACCTTAACTGGGCTGCTGTTCAGTCGTCCGGTTCGCCCATTTGTTCGTAGAGCGGCCGGAGACTGTGCAGGTGTTCCCGCGTCAGCCGTTCGGCTTTCGCGCCGTCCCCCTCTTCGACGGCCTGATGTATCAACACGTGTTCCCCATCGATCCGCTCCCAGGCCTCCTGTGCGATCCGGTTCCGGTGCAACCGCGAGTGCAACACCTCGTTGATCGGCTGGCACATCATGCGCAGCAGCGGATTCGCCGTCGCAGCGACGAGCGTGCTGTGAAAGTCCCAGCGCACCTCGAACCCGCGCGACGGGTCGCGGTCCGGAGTGCTCTGGAGGGTTTGGCGCAACTCGGCCAACGTGGTCTTGTCGCCGTGCTCTGCGGCCAGGCGCGCGGCTACTGGTTCCAGGATTAACCGCGCTTCCAGCAAGTGCGCCACGGTCAGGTTCTCCGAGTTGACCAGCAGACCGAGCGTTCCACCGAGGTCGTCGGCGACGGCGGAGGTGTTCGGCACAGCGACGAAACTGCCGCCGTTCACCCCTCGCGTGGTGTCGATGAGGTTTTGGCTCGCCAGCAGGCGGAGTGCTTCGCGTACCGTGCTGCGACTGACGCCGAACATGCTGGCAAGCTCTGACTCGCTCGGTAGCCGCGTCCCGGAGGCGAGCGCGCCGCTGATGATTTGGCTCTTGAGCTGATCGGCGACCTGCCGGTATGCGGCCTGAATGCGCTGCACACGCAGACCGTCGCGCGCGGTGTTCGGCTTGGCCATGCCTGGTCTCCTCGTCCTCGTTCCCCGACAGGTGCACCTCCCGGCCCACCGAGCCAGTGTAGGCCAAGCGCTGGAGCGGACCGCACTCACTGAAAAAGTCAGACGTATTGCCTTCGCACTGTTCACGACGCATACTTACCGCCATCTCGCTCATCCGGACAACGACAGTCAGGGGAGGTGCACGAGTGGTCGTGCACGACAGTTGGCAAGGCCGCTACTACGAGGACTTCGAGGTGGGCGATGTGTACCGCCACCCGTTGGGACGCACCATCACCGAAGCCGACAACACATGGTTCACCTTGCTCACGATGAACACCCATCCGGCGCACTTCGACGCGCATTACGCCTCGAAGACGCCGTTCGGCAAACCGCTGGTGAACTCGGGACTGACCATCGCCATGCTCATCGGCCAGAGCGTGACGGACGTCAGCCAGCGTGCGGTAGCGAACCTGGCGCTGACGAATGTGCAGCTCACACACCCGGTGTACGTGGGCGACACGTTGTACGCCGAGTCGATCTGCACCGGCAAGCGGGAATCCACGTCCAAGCCCTACGCCGGCGTCGTCCATGTGCACAGCCGCACGCTCAATGCCGATGGCGATGAGTGCCTGTCCTTCGACCGCACCGTGCTGATCTACCGGAAGTCGCAGGCCGAGCAGATCGAGGCGTTCCCGGAGGCCAAGAACGGTCCGTTGCGCCTCGAGGAAAAGGACTCCTCAGCATGAACAGCCACTTGCCACTGCAAGACCTTCGCGTTCTCGCTATCGAGCAGTACGGGGCCGGACCCTTCGGCTCGGTACACCTGGCCGACCTGGGAGCGGAGGTCATCAAGATCGAAGACCCGCGATTCGGCGGGGATGTCGGGCGTCAGACACCGCCTTACGCCGAGGGCGACGACTCGCTGTTCTTCGAGGCCTTCAACCGCAACAAGCAGTCCATCGTGTTGGACCTGGAGAACCAGTCAGGTCGCGAGGTCTTCGAGGAGCTGGTCAAGGTCAGCGACGCGGTGTATTCGAACCTGCGCGGCGATGTCCCCGAGAAGATGGGGATTCGCCACCAGGACCTCAAGCACCTCAACCCGCAGATCGTGTGCTGCTCGCTGTCCGGCTACGGGATGACCGGTCCCCGCAGCGAACAGCCCGGTTATGACTACATGCTGCAAGGGCTGGCCGGATGGATGTCGGTGACCGGCGAGCCGGACGGACCGCCCACAAAATCGGGATTGTCTATGGTGGACTACTCGGGTGGGTTCGTTGCCGCGTTGTCCATGCTCTCCGGTGTCCACGCCGCTCGCCGCGACGGTACGGGCATGGACTGCGACGTCAGTCTCTACGACACGGCTATCGGGATGCTGACCTACCTGGCGACCTGGAACCTTAACGGTGGTTTCGAACCCTCGCGCACGCACCACTCGGCGCACCCGAGCCTCGTCCCGTTCCAGAACTTCCCCACCGCGGACTCGTGGATCGTCATCGGATGTGCCAAAGACAAGTTCTGGCACCGCCTCGTCGAAGCCATGGGCTCACCAGACTGGTGCTACGATCCTCGTTTTGCCACACCGGCTGACCGATACGAGAACGCGACGGACTGTGTCGCCCGGTTGGAAGAGGAACTCGCCGCGCACACCACGGACGTGTGGCTCAACCGGCTGGAACGGGCCGGCGTGCCGTGTGCTCGGATCAACACTGTCCCCGAAGCACTCGCCGAGAAGCACACGGCTGCACGCGACATGGTCGTTGCCACCGAGCACCCGCGCTTCGGTGCCGTGCAGCAGGTCGCCTCACCAGTGCGTGCCGGTGAGGCCCGCGCCGAGCACCACCGCGCCCCGCGGCTCGGCGAACACACACAGTCGGTGCTGTCCGGTCTGCTGCAGCTCGGTTCGGACCAGTTTCGTGAGTACGTGCGGGACGGCGCGTTCGGGGCGGAAGGAGGCACGACATGGACTTCGAACTGACGTCGGATCAGGAGCAGTTCCGCCGCGTCCTGCGCGAGTTCGTGGACGAACAGATCGTGCCGGTTGCCAACGAGTGGGAGCACGCGGAGCGCTATCCCACAGAGATCGTCGAGCACATGAAGGAGCTCGGCTTGTTCGGGCTCATGGTGCCGGAGGAACACGGGGGCGCGGCGGCGGATTTCACCTCGTTCACCTTGGTGTTCGAAGAACTGGCGCGTGGCTGGATGGCCATCGCCGGCATCCTCGGCAGCCACTCGCTGTCCTGCTGGATGATTGCCCAGCACGGCACGTCTGAGCAGAAGCAGCGATATCTTCCCGAACTGGCGACCGGCGTGCGGCGCACTGGCATCGCGTTGACTGAACCCGACGCGGGAACGGATCTGCAGGGCATTCGCACGACCGCCGAACGCGACGGCGACGACTACGTCGTCAACGGTGGGAAAGTGTGGATCACTAACGCGCGGCACGCTGATCCGCTTCCGGTGCTGGTAAAGACCGACCAGCACGCCCAGCCGCCGCATCGCGGGATGAGTGTGCTGCTCATTGATGCGGATTCACCCGGATTCGAGGTCACCAAGGACATTCCGAAACTGGGATACAAAGGCACGGAGTCGTGCGAAGTGCTTTTCGACAACGTGCGCGTTCCCGCCAAAAACCTCCTTGGAGACGTCGAGGGCAAGGGCATGAAGCAGGCATTGTCCGCCCTCGAAACCGGACGCTTGAACATCGCAGGCCGCAGCCTCGGGATCGCTCAGCGCGCCTATGACGAAGCGCTCAACTACGCCGCGCAACGCGAGGCGTTCGGCCGGCCGATCTCCGATTTCCAAGCCATCCAGATCCGCATTGCCGAGATGGCGACCCAGTTGCAGTCGGCGCGCTTGCTCACCTACTGGTCGGCCTCCAAATTGGACCAAGGGCAGCGCAGCGACCTGGAGACCGGCATGGCGAAGCTGTCCGCCTCGGAAGTCGCACTGCAGGCCGCGCAGGACGCGATGCGTGTGCACGGCGGATACGGCTTCTCCGCGGAATTCGAGATCGAACGGCTCTACCGGGATTCCATCCTTATGCCCATCGGGGAGGGGACCAGTGACGTGATGCGCACGGTCATCTCGAAGTCGTTGTTTCAGGGAGACGGTCGGATCGGTTGGTGAACGGAGGCGGCCAGCCGCTGCTGTCGCCCCACACCGGATCACCGGGAACAGGCGGTCTGACCGGCAGCTTCCGGGAAGCACCCGGAAACATCGAGAAGCGCACTCTCCCCACACTGCAGCTACCAGACAAGCGGACAGTGCGACAAGTGGTGGTCAAGGAGGGCCATGACATGAAACAGATCGGAGTAGACGTCGGAGGCACCTTCACCGACCTCATGTACTGGGATGCCGACGGCAAACTCGCTGTACACAAGGTCCCCTCAACGCAGGACGACCCCGCCCGAGCCACGGTCAGCGGGATCAGCGAACTGGTCGATCAGGCCGGTGTCTCGGTCGACGAGCTCGACATGTTCCTGCACGGGACGACCGTCGCCACGAACATCGTGCTGCAGCACAACGGCTCGGAGGTCGGCCTGATCACGACCGAGGGGTTCCGCGACATCCTGCACATCGCCCGCAAAAAGCGTCCCCTGAACTACTCCACGCACCAGGACCTGCCGTGGCAAAAATGGCAACTGGTGCGCCGCCGCAACCGACGTGTAGTCCCGGAGCGCATCAATGCCGCTGGCGAGGTGGTAACCCCGCTCGACGAGGACGCCGTCCGTGAGCAGGTGCGCCTCCTCAAAAACCGTGGGGTGCGCGCCATCGCTGTATGCTTCCTGCACTCGTACCGCAACCCAGTCCACGAGCAGGCCGTGAAACGCATCGTCGAGCAGGAATACCCGGACGTGTTCCTTTCGCTGTCCAGCGAGGTCGCGCCACAATACCGCGAGTACGAGCGATTTTCCACGACGGCGCTGAACGCATTCGTGGGCCCGAAAGTCGCCGGTTACCTCGACAACCTCTCTGCTACCGCGCAGGACGCGGGAGTGCGCAGCGACATCCACTTGATGACCTCCGCAGGCGGATTGATCACCTCGGCGGGCGGTGCGCGGAACCCAGTGCTGCTGGTAGCTAGCGGGGTCGTGGCCGGGTTGCTCGGCGGTTGCGCCATCGGCGCGGCCTCCGGCTATCCGAGCGTCATCACACTTGACGTTGGCGGCACCTCGGCCGATGTCGGAGTCGCTCCGGACGGCCGGCTACGCATGAAACACCTACTGGACACCAAGATCGGCGACTATCACGCGATGGTGCCGATGGCCGAAGTCGACACGATCGGTGCCGGCGGAGGATCGATCGCGTTTGTCGACGAGGGCGGCATGTTCCGGGTCGGCCCGCGCAGCGCAGGCGCGACCCCGGGCCCGGCCTGCTATGCGCGTGGTGGTACCGAACCCACCAGCACCGATGCGATGGTCGTACTGGGCTGGCTTCGAGAGAACAACTTCCTCGGCGGCAGCATGACGATCCAACCCGAGCTCGCGAACAAGGCCGTCGAAGAACACGTCGCCGACCGATTGAACACCTCGATCGAGCACGCCTCGATCGGGGTCTTCCAGATCCTGGCCCACGCCATGACCGAAGCCATCAGTTTGCACTCGGTGCGCAAGGGTTACGACCCGCGCGACTTCTCGCTGGTCGCCGAAGGCGGCGCTGGCCCGCTATACGCGTGGCACATTGCCCAGCAGCTCGGCATCCCACGGGTCATCGTCCCGAACCATCCTGGCATTGCCTCGGCGATGGGGCTGCTGTCCACCGACGTCCGCTACGAGAGCGCGGCCACGGTGTGGACGTCCTCGACCAACCCTGACATCGACCGCATCTCGGCCGAATTCGACCGTCTGTCCACGCTCGCATTGGAACAGCTCACCTCCGACGGCCTCTCAGCCGAAGACGTCGTGCTGGAACGCAGCGTGGACTGCCGTTACCTCGGTCAGGGCTATGAGCTGCGGGTACCCGCGCCGGACGGGGACATCGATGCGGACTGGGTCGCTCGCACCGCTGAATCCTTCCACGCGGTGCACGAGCGCGCTTACTCGCAGCGCTCCGATGACAAGCCCGTGCACCTGGTCAACGTGCGGATCACCGCAATCGGCAAGGTCGGACACGTATCGCTCGCCGAAATCGACTCAGGCGCAGCAGATTCCTCCGGAGCTCTCAAAACCCATACAAGTGCCCTGTTCTGGACTGACGACAACCAACCGATCTCCTACGACACAGCCGTCTACGACCGCTCCCTGCTCAAAGCCGGAAATAGCTTCAATGGCCCGGCGATCGTTGAGGAGTTCGACTCCACCACGATTATCGGCCCGACCCAGCGTGCCAGTGTGGACCAGGTGGGCCACATCATCATCGAAGGAGGACAGTCATGACTGAACTCGACCCTGCCGGCGTGTCGCTAGCCGGGGCGGCCCCCGGCGATCACACCGATGTCGAGGTCGACCCGATCACCTTGCAAGTGATCGGAGGTGCGCTGAATTCCATTGCCCAGGAGATGGCGCAAGTCCTCTACCGGATGGCTTACTCTAGCCTGATCCGCGAATCGGAAGATCTCGGTGCCGGGATTTTCGATTCGCAGGGCCGAGAACTGTGCGAATCTGATTCCACACCGATGCACTGTGGCTCGATTCCCGCCTACGTGCGAGGCGTCAACCGCAGGCTGGCTGGCACCTACCAACCTGGCGACGTGATCCTGCACAACCACCCGTATTACGGGGCGGCGCACTCACCGGATTATGGGATCCTGATACCGCTGTTCTGGGACGGAAAGCATATCGGTTTCGCCGGTTCCACTGGACACGTCTCCGACATCGGAGGAAACTTCCCCGGCTTGTGCACGGATGTCGTTGACGTGTGGGCTGAAGGCAAGCTCCTGGATGCGATGAAGATCTACGACGCCGGTGTGCGCAATGATCCACTCATCCAACACGTGCTGGACAACGTGCGCACGCCGGAGCAAAACAGTGGTGACCTCGAAGCGCTGATCGCCTGCGCACGCATCGGCGAACGGCGATTCACCGAGCTGCTGGGCCGTTACGGGCTTGATGTCGTCATGTCCGCTGCCAGCCAATGGATGGACTACTCTGAGCACATGGTGCGTCGCAAGATCCGTGAGATCCCGGATGGCGTGTACGAAGCACCGCCGAACTACCTCGATGACGATGGCAAGAACCGGGGCGTGCCGATTAAGGTCGCTGTCAACGTCACGATCGACGAGGACGACGTTGTGGTGGACTTGAGTGGGTCAAACCAACAGGTACCAACCGCGTTTAACGTTCCGTTCGAAGGATCAGTCCTGCCAACGATCGCCTCGGCCGTACGTACGTTGCTGCTCGATGAATCGCTCACTGAGGAGTTCGTTCCGCAAAACGACGGCTGTTTCCGTCCCGCGAAGGCCTACGCACCAACTGGATCCCTGTTTAATCCGGACTTTCCCGCGTCGTGCTTCGCACGATTCTCGCAAATCAACCGGATCTTCGACTCTGTCAATCTCGCACTGTCCGGTGTGCTGTCCGACAACGCGGTAGCCGGATCGTCGGCGGCATTCACCGGAGTCGCCTACTCGGGGCTTGCCGACGATGGCTCCTATTGGGTCTACATCGAGATTAACGAGGGCTCCTATGGAGGCCGCAACGGCAAGGACGGATTGGATTGCGTGGACACCTTGATGGCGAACACGCGCAACAATCCGATCGAGGAGGTCGAACTTAATCACGCGATGCGGGCCGAGCGTTACGAACTCCGCGACGAGCCGCCTGCCCCGGGACGATGGCGCGGTGGCATCGGTAGCGTACGAAAGTGGCAGATGTTCACCGACACGTTCATCGGTTCGGAAGCTGACAACCGCAATGACCCCCCGAGCGGGCTCGAAGGCGGCCACCCCGGGTTGGCGGGATCGTTCACTCGCAACGCAGGAACCGAACAAGCGGAGGCCCTTTACTCCAAAGTGACCCAAGAGGTCTGCGTCGCCGGCGACACGCTGGAGATCAAACTTCCCTGCGGCGGCGGGTACGGTGATCCGTTCCTGCGCGATGCCGACAGCGTCATGGAGGACGTGCTGGATGACTTTGTCAGCGTCACCGACGCGCGTGAACACTACGGAGTCATCATCGACGAGGACACGATGACGGTGGATCACGCAGCCACAGCGGCAGAGCGGTCAACCGCGGCCCGCACGTGAGGAGGGGATGGCCGCATGGCACCAGCCAGCACGCGGGTGCGGCAGGCGTTGGATCGTGCGCAGCGGCGGGGCCCCGAGCTGCGCGCGATCACCACGCTACGCGGCGAGGACGCCGGTGAGGAAGCCGAACGGCTCGATGCCAAGGATGCGCCACGAGGCCCGCTGTTCGGCGCTCCGGTGACCGTCAAAGACAACATCGACGTCGCCGGGATTCCCAGCACCGCGGGCTCATCCTTCCTCGGTGCCCACCCGGCAGAAGCCGACTCCACGGTTGCCGGACTCCTGCGCGCGGCGGGTGCGATCATCGTGGCGAAAAACAACATGTCCGAATGTGCCATGGGAGCCACGAACCAGAACCGCACGTTCGGCGACTGCCGCAACGCGAGGGACCGCGAACGCATCTCCGGAGGTTCCAGTGGTGGTTCCGCCGTGGCGGTGGCCTCCGGCATCGTGCCCATCGCGCTCGGCACTGACACGGGCGGATCGGTGCGGATTCCCGCTTCGGTTAACGGTGTCGCGGCGATACGACCCACGATCGGCCGCATCTCAAACCGCGGCGTGTTGCCGGTCAGCAAAACCTTCGACACGGTCGGCCCTGTGGCCTGCGATGTCCACACGCTCGCACGGATGATCGCCGCGCTGGATCAATTCGACCCGCTGGATTCGACCTCGCGTCAAGGGACACGCACTCCGGTCATGAGTGCGCTGGACGTCGATGTGCGTGGGATGCGTGTCGGCGTGCCGCAGGAATTCTTCTTCGACGGTGTCGATGAGGGTGTCGCCAGCACGGTCAAGTCCGCCATCAACACGTTCGCCCAGCTCGGGGCACAAATCGTCCCGGTCCGGGTTCCCGGTGCCGAACAAGCGCAGCAGCAGATGCTCACCATCATGTACCCGGAAGCGGCGCAGTTCCATCAGGAACGGCTGCGGACAGCTCCCTCGACGTTCGACCCCGATGTGCTGAGGCGACTGCGGATCGGCGAAGCTACGGCCGAACGGGACATCGAGACCGCACAGCAGTGGCGACGTGGTTTCCAATCCGACCTGAACGTGATGTTCCAGGAACTCGATGTTGTCGCGAGTCCCACAATCCCCATCGATGTCCCGCATATCGCCGATGTCGACTTGGCCGCAGCTACTACCGAAATAGCCCGCTTCACCTACACGTGGGCGATGTACGGCGGGCCCTCGATCACCGTGCCGTGCGGCCAGCATCCGGGTTCGGGAATGCCCGTCGGACTCCAGTTGAGCGCGGCGCCCTGGCACGAACACGTGGCATTGCAAGCCGCGCTCCGCTTCGAAGAGACCATGTCCGGAGATTAGCGAAAACTGGTATAAACCGACTCATCCGACCACGTGCGCGATGCCTTGGCCGGCCTCCTGGCTAACAAAAGCCCGTTCGACACCTGAAACGTTCCCACATTGGCGAACGGTCGAAGTAGTGATCGACCGTTCGCTCAAGTAGAACGCTCCACCCTCGCTATGAAAACGACATGAGGCGAATTGCTGAGATCGCTCCATTGGCCCGCCAGCGAAGTCGCGGGACGGGTTGATAAAGGTTATGGTCTTCGAGGGCCCAATGGCGGGTCGCTCGCTGGCCGTGGCTATTTGTCGAGGAACCGAAGCTTGAGGAGCGTTTCATGAAGGATTTTCAGGAGTCAGTCGAAGAAGCCACGATCGAGGGTATACACGCGGCGATGTCCGCTGGAGTCCTGACCAGCCAAGCACTCTGTGAGGAGTACCTGGCACGCATCGAGAGCTATGACCGTAGTGGGCCGAACCTCAACGCTGTCGTGGCTGTCAACAACGGAGCCGTGGAACGGGCCCGCGTGCTGGATGAGGAGTGGAAGCGCTCCGGTGGACCGATTGGCCCCTTGCACGGCATTCCCGTTCTCGTAAAGGACAATATCGAGACAATTGAGGTGGACACTACGTGCGGCTCGATCGCTCTAGAAGGTTATCGGCCGGAACAGGACGCTACCGCTGTTCACCGCCTGCGCGAGGCAGGCGCTATCGTCCTCGCTAAGACCACTCTTCCCGATTTTGCCGCCTCCTGATTTTCGTACTCATCTGTCAGCGGTGAAACCAAGAACCCTTACAAGCTCGATCACGATCCCGGTGGTTCCAGTGCCGGTACCGCGGCAGGTATAGCGGCAAATCTCGCCGTAGCAGGTATCGGTACTGACTGTGGTGGCTCAGCCAGACTGCCTGCCTCGTTCTGCAACCTCGTCGGTGTGCGTAGCACGCCGGGCGTGGTTTCTAGGGCTGGTTCCAGTCTTCTTGTTGCCTTTCAGGACACAGTGAGCCTTTTCCATCGTCATTCTTGGTTTTCGAGGGTGAGGGTGGCGGGGGCATAGTAGGCCCCGGCCAGGGGGCAGCAGCGGAGTTGGTCGAGGATGTGCCAGTGGCTCAGGGTGGCGAAGCCGCGTTCGCCGGGCCCGCGGACGTGGGCGTGGGCGCGGTTGGCCTGCCGGTAGGGCTCCGGTAGTTCCCGGCCCTTGTCGGGGGTGAGGGTTCCGCAGCTATCGCCCTGATAGCCCTTGTCGCCGAGCACCATGACGCCGGCTTGCCGGCACGTGCTGAGCATGCGGTGCGTGCGGGCAGCGATCACGTCGTGCACGGAACCAGGCAGGCCGGGTGAGATCCATACCAGGCGTCCGGCGTGATCAATCAAGCCCTGATGGTTGAGCCCGTGGTGGCGGTGTTTGCCGGAAAAGGATCCATCCGGTCGTAGGCGGCCAGCCGATCGATGGCAATGACCGTGCCGTCGACGATCAGGTAGTTCGACGCGCTCGAGCACACCCGCCACAGGGCGGCCTGCAGACTCGGAGCTCGACGGGCCAACAGCGCGACGGCCTCGTGGATGTAGCGGCACACGGTGGCAACCCCGACACCGAAACCGCAGGCCAGCTGCTCGTACGTGTCGCCATTACGCAGATGCGCCAGCACCAACAGCGCTTGCCGTGAGGCCGACAGGCGCCGCCACGGTGACGGGATCCGACGCCGGTGGCGCCGGAGCAGACCGGCCAGATACCGCAGCGTCGAGCTGGACAACGACATCGCCGACGGGTAAGAAAGCACTGAAGCTCCTGGTGGCTCTCGGGTAGGTCTTGGTCGACTCCCTGCCTACCAGGAGCTTCTTCTGCCTCTGCATCCTCCGCCCCTGCTGACCAGCATCAATCAGGATGGAAAAGGCTCAAACAAGGGTCCTTCGGCAGTGTCGATCTGGGTGATGTCACCGACCATGGCGCCGCCCGGTAGGTCGGCGGTGAAGTCCCGGCCGAGCAGGTCTGGCAGTTCGGCGGCTTGCCGATCGGGCACGGTCAGCCCCTTGCGGCATCGCTTGACCTGCACTGGAGTAAGTTCGAGCTCACGCATGAGCGTACGGACCAGCTTGTCGTCGACGGCCACACCCTGGCGGTTGAGCTCACCACAGATACGCCGATACCCGTACGTTCGACCCGAGTTATGAAACTTGTGCTGGATCAGCACTTTGAGGTTCTCACGGCGTTGCTGGCTGGCCGATGCCGGGCGATCCAACCAATCATAAAACCCCGAGGTAGACACTCCCAGCAAGCGACACATCATGATCACGTCGAAGTTCTCCTTCTCCGCGGCGATGAGCTCGAAGCGCTGGCTCACCGCTGTTCCTTCGCGAAGAAGGCGGCCGCTTTTTTAGGAACGCGTTTTCTGATTCGAGCTCAGCGTTGCGCCGTTCCAGCTCCGCCAACCGGGCCTGATCAATCGAAGACTGGGCCTGTTCGGTAGTCCCACCCGAACGCTCCTTTCGCGCCTGCTGCACCCAATTCCGCACCGTCTCGGCAACCAAGCCGAAATCCCGCGCAGCCTGCGCCGGAGTCAATCCCCTATCCAGAACCGACTTGACCACTTCGGCCTTCAGCTCCGGCGAGTACTTCCGCTGCTTACTGCTCAACCCTCTTCCTTTCCGGACTCACCCGAACCCTACTTGGGTCCGTGTCCGGAGACCTCGGGCCACCTCAGTGGGCATCTTGGACGGTGCCGATCGTGCGGCCGACTTGGGTTGGATGCGCGGCCCCGATGGTGTCGGCCAGGTGGATCCGCTCGGCACCCAGTTTGATCAGGCCGTCCGTCAGGCGTGCCACACGCGCCGGATCGGTATCGCCGTCGAACGGGCACACGAACGCGGTCGCGATCGCTGCTTCCAGCCGGATGCTGGAGCTGGCGAGCATCTCCGCGCACCGGCCCAGACGGTCCAGTGCCCGCGCGGTGGCGGCGCCGGTGTTGGAGCGGCTGTGCCCGTCGCTGGCCGATGCGGTGATCCGCACGCTGTCCACTCCGCACGCCATCGCCCGCTCGGCGCCGGCCGAGTTGAAAGCCAGGGCGTGCAGCGTCACACCGGGAACCGCGCCGAGTGCGGTGACCAGGTCGTCGGTGTCGGCCATGGATGGGACTCGGTCCGGGCGGACGAAAGTACCGATTTCCAGCGAGGTGAAACCGGCCGTCGCCAGCATGCGGGTGAGCCGGACCTTGGTGGCGGTGGGCACGGTCCCGGCTTCGTTCTGCAACCCGTCGCGCAGCGCCGTCTCGGTGAGCAGCACGTCGGCCACTTCAGATCACCCCCGCCGCGCGAAGTGCGTCCTGTTCGGACTCCTCGATGCCGATCCCGGTGAGGACTTCGGCGGTGTGGTGGCCGAGTTCAGGACCGAGCCATCGAGTGTTTCCTGGCGTGTTCGAGAGCTTCGGCACGATGCCCGTGACGGATATCTCGGTGCTGTGCTGGTCATCGATGTTCACGGTGCGCTGTTCGTGCATGGCCCGAGCCGCGTAGTGCGGGTCGTCGGCGAGGTCCGGTCGTTCGATCAGCCGCATGAGGCGACCGAAGATGCCGTCGTTGTTGCCGCCGATCACCTTTTCTCCAATCGGCGGAAGCCCCGGCGTTCACGCCGGGGAGGGGCCGATCCCGAGTGGTTCCGGGCAACCATGCACCCGTGCTTACTCGTGGTCGATTGTCGTGGAAAATGATGGGTATGCGGACGGCGTACAAGTGCCGGGCCTACCCGGACTCCGAGCAGGCGGCCCAGTTGGGCCGCACGTTCGGGTGCGTGCGCCTGGTGTGGAACAAGACCCTCGCCGAGCGGCATCAGCGCTACCACGCGCACGGCACGACGACCTCCTACAAGGCAACCGACGCGCAGCTTGCCGCGTGGAAAAAGACCGAGGACTTGGGGTTTTGTCCGAGGTCTCGTCGGTGCCGTTGCAGCAGACGCTGCGGCATCAGCACACCGCGTTTGCGCATTTCTTTTGCCAGCCGGGCCAAGTACCCCCGGTTCAAAAACCGCACCGGTAAGCAGTCGGCGCACTACACCCGCAGCGCCTTCACGCTGCGCGACGGACAGTTGACGCTGGCCAAGCAGGCAGCGCCGCTGGAGTTCGTCTGGTCCTGGCCGGACGTGAACATTGCCGAGCTGAGCCCGACGATGGCCGTCGTGTCCCGCGAACCCGACGGCCGGTGGTATGTGACCTTCGCCGTGGACACCGACGAGCCGGAACCGGCCGCACCGACGGGGGAGGCGATCGGCGTGGACCTCGGCGTCAAGGACTTCGCCACCCTGTCCACGGGCGAAACCATCGCCAACCCGCAGCACCTGGACCGCAAGGCGCGCAACCTCAAGCGGTATCAGCGGATGATGGCCCGCAAGCAGAAGGGCTCGAACAACCGCCGCAAGGCCAAGCGCAAGGTGGCACGGGCGCACCGCAAGGTCCGCCACGCGCGGCAGGACTTTCTGCACCGCACGTCCACGAACCTGCTCCGCCGGGCCGACACGATCGCGATCGAGGACCTCCACGTGGCGGGCATGACCAGCAGCGCGCGTGGCACCGTCGACGAGCCCGGACGTAACGTACGGTCCAAAGCCGGGTTGAATCGGCGCCTGTCGGATGCCGCGTTCGGCGAGTTCCGGCGTCAGCTGGAGTACAAGGCCGCCCGTGCGGGCAAGACCGTGGTCGTGGTGGACCGGTTCTATCCCAGCTCGAAAACGTGCTCCGCCTGTGGGCACCTGCTGAACCATCTGAAGCTGTCCGTGCGGCACTGGACGTGTCCGCACTGCGGCACCCGGCACGACCGGGACCGCAACGCGGCGAAGAACATCCGTGCCGCTGGTCGAGCGGTAGCCGGGCAGCACCCCGGCGATGCCTGTGGAGCTGGTGTGAGTCCGCAAGGGTCTTCCCTTCGGCAGTCGGCAACGAAGCAGGAACGATCGGGCGTGAGCCCGATGGGAATCCCCGCCCCTTGAGGGCGGGGAGGAAGTCAAGGATTTCTTGTTCCTGCCCAGCAGCCGGAACAGCAGGGAGGTGTCAGCGCCGTACTGGCGCCAGCCGCGCAGCTCGTCGCCGGTGCCCGGCCGCTCGATCTTGATCACCTCGGCGCCGAACTCGGCGAGCAACCGGCCCGCCGAGGGGGCGGCGATGAAGTTGCCCATCTCCAGCACGGTGATGCCGGCAAGCGGACCCGGCTGGGAGCCGGGTTGTGAATCTGCGGAGTCGTCCATCAGGCACCCTCCTGGGCGAGAGCGCTCGCAATGTGGTTTGAAGAATTACAATGTAGGTTGTTCATGGGTGTCAAGGATTGCCCCCAGGGCCGCCGCCCGCTTCCGGTTTCCCACATGGCGGTACGATCGGGGCGTCAACGCACGAGGAGGAGCGCGCCAGTGACCGACGTTCCGAACACGCCTGAAGGCTCCGGCGGCATGGAGGCTTCCGGGGGCTCGGCGCGCCCGGTCCTGGTGCTGCAGAAGCTTCGAAGGATCTTCGAATGCTTCACGCTGGACGAACCGGAACTCGAACTCCGGGAGATCACCAGACGCACCGGGCTGCCGCCGAGCACGTGCCAGCGGCTGGTCCAGAACCTGGTGAGCGAGGGCTTTCTGGACAAGGACGGCGACGCTTACCGGATTGGGCTCGGCATGGTGCGCTGGGCCGCGCCCGGTGCGTACGGGATGGACCTGGTCAAGCTCGCCCGCCCGGTCCTGGACGAGCTGCGCGATGCTGTGGGCGAGACGTCCTTCCTCCAGGTGCGCGACGGGCCCTATCGCACGATCGTTTCGCTCTCCGAGGTCCGGCACGTGGTGATACGCCGATTCATGGTCGGGATGGTGATGCCGCTGCACGTCGGCTCGGCGGGCAAGGTGTTCCTCGCGCACGACCCGAGCGCGTGGCGCGATGCCATCGGCCTCGGCCTGGGGGGCGGCGCGGAGGACAACCGGGCAGTCGACCTCGAGGACTTGCAGCGCGAGGTTGCCGAGGTCCGCGAGCGCGGCTACTCGGCGACGTTCGAGGAACGCGCTACCGGCGCAGGATCACTGAGCGCTCCGGTCTTCGACATGGACGGCAGCATCGCGGCAGCGATCGGCATCGGCGCACCGATCCAGCGCTTCGCCGAGGCCGACGCCGAACGGATCGCACCGCTCGTGATCAGCGCCGCCAAGCAGGTGTCCGCGAGCATCGGCTACCACGACTGATCCCGCGTTCTGGACACGCCTGTCGATGTGCCGGGAGGTCCGAGCCTTGACGAATCGGATCATCCTTCGCATGCTTGGCACCTACATGATGGATACCTGGCTCACATCGCAGGACGTTGCCCTGGGTGCATCAACGCGGTGGCGTTGTCTCCCGGGGTCAGTTCGGCGTGCCCGCGCATGAGTCCGCTCGGCAGTGCGGGGCCGTGGTGGAGTTGTCCGACAGCACCGGTCCGCCACAGGAGAGGAGTCGGCTGTGTCCGAAACGGGCCGATCTCGCAGGAGGGAGCCGATCCGCAATCCGTGGATCTGGATCGGGCTCATCGCGATCATCCTGGTGGGCATCCCGTGGTATCTGCCGCCGGGGACGTTGCACCCGCTCGTGTTCGGGATGCCGATGTGGACGCTGGTGGCCGTGGCCTCGTCGATCGGGGTGAGCGGCTTCCTGCACTGGGCTCTGTCCCGGCACTGGAACCTGGTGGAGGACGCGGAGGAATCCCCGGATCCAGCATCGACAGACGGGGGTGACTCGTGGAGAACCTGACCTTCGGCGGCTGGACCGGGATCAGCGTCCTGCTGGGATTCGCGGTGCTCATGCTGCTTACCGGCTACTTCTCCGGCCGGGGGCGGCCAGGTATGCGGCACGACATGAAGAGCTATTACCTCGCGGGCGGCAACCTCGGCGTCCTGGTGCTCTTCTTCACGCTCTACGCCACGCAGTACAGCGGCAACACCGTCATCGGCTACGCCCCGCAGGCCTACCGCGAGGGATTCGCGTGGTGGCAGTCGGTCACCTTCTTCACCGTGGTGATGGCCGGTTACATGCTGTTCGCACCGCGCTTGTACGTGATGGCGAAAAAGCACTCCTTCATCACCCCGACCGATTGGGTGCGCCACCGGTTCTCCTCGCCGGCCGTCGCACTGCTCGCCACTGTCCTCATGCTGTGGGGACTGGCCAGCTACCTGCTCGAGCAGCTCATCGCGATGGGTCAAGCCATCGCGGGCCTGACCGGTGACACCGTGCCCTACCAGGTCGGCGTCGTGGTGTTCGTCTGCGTGATGCTGGCCTACTCGTGGATGGGTGGGATGCGGGCGGTCGCGTTGACCGACGTCATGCAGGGCATCGCACTGCTGGTCGGCATCGTCGTGATGCTCATCGGTGCGTTCGTCCTCGCCGGCGGATCCTGGTCCGACACCACGCAGCACTTCGTGGAACAGCAGCCGGACGCGGTGGCCGTCCCCGCACTGCAGGACTCGGTGAACTGGTTCTCGATGATTCTGCTCGTGGGGATCGGCATCACGATGTACCCGCACGCGATCCAGCGGATCTACTCGGCGCGCAGCGAGAGGACCCTCAAGCGCTCGCTGAAGCGGATGGTGTGGATGCCGCTGATCACCGCAGGTGCGGTGTTCTGCGTCGGTATGATGTCCATCCAGATCTTTCCTGGCTTGTCCGACACCGAATCGGAGCAGCTGGTCGGCATGCTCGCCAATGAAGTGGCGGGGATCAACCCGGTGTTCTACCTGGCGATGCTGCTTCTCGTCGGCGGTGTCGTCGTGGCCATCGTCTCCACATCGGACTCGGCGCTGCTGAGCTTTTCCTCCCTCGTCTCCAAGGACATCTACGCCCGTTACGCGAGACGGGAAATCAGCGAGCACCGGCAGGTGGTCATCGGCAAGGCCGTCGGCGTCGGGGTGGTCTTCGCCCTCCTCGTGCTGGCGTGGAACCCGCCCGCCACGCTCGTGGACATCTTCGTGCTCAAGATCGAGTTGCTCGTCCAGCTGGCTCCCGCGTTCGTCCTCGGCCTGTACTGGCAGCGGCTTGCTTCCGGACCCGTGTTCTGGGGCATGGCCGCCGGTGCGACCCTCGCAGGGACGATGACGCTCACCGGAGTGGAGACGCTCCACGGCGTGCACGGAGGGCTCGTCGGTCTTGGGCTCAACCTGGTGATCTGCGTGGTCGGCAGCATGCTCGTCCGCCAGTCGCCCACCGAGTCCCAGGCCGGAAAGTCCGTAGTCGAAGCAGTGCAGCGAACTTGATCTGCGGGTTCCGTTTTTGCGGCGGGGGAGGTGCGGTGCGTGAGCCGATCGTGCGGTTGGTGTATGAACGCACCGCTGCGCCGGGTGTCGACGGTGGCGTTGAACCGCTGATCGCGGTGTGCGCCACCGAAGACGAGGCCGAGGACCTCAGGAAGGCCAGTGCCATCCGCGGCCGGTACGCCTCCTGGGAACAGCACCCGCTGCAAGGTGCTGCCGGCCGCACGGCACCGCTGGTCGACGGCGAGGTGGTGCACGTGGTGCTGATCGGTGATGTGGCGGCCGAGCACCGCGATCCGATCGGGATCGCCGTCTACACCGAGCACGAGGCCGCAGAACGGCGCACATCCGACGAACTGCGCCAAACCGGAGATACCACCTGCCGCACCCGCACGCTGCCCATCGGGTGGCGAGCCACCTTCGGCCCGTAACCGCAGCACACGGGCTGCTGACGTGGCCTGTCAGAGAGAACGCGCAGGTGCGCGCAGCACGACAACACCGTGGACGAGATGCGGAATCCGCCGGCGAGCACCGCATCACCGCGTCGAGCCCCGCGCGAACCGTGGACCGTTCCCGCTGTGGTGGATCGTCGATCAGCACTCCGGCGGCCTGTGCAAGCGGGAACGTTCCAGGACCATGGGCAGCCATCGTGCGTTGCGCCGTCGTCGACACCGCGTATGCCGGTGAACATCGGCTGTTCGGCGGCTGGGTGCTGCTGGTGGGAAGCGGTATCCTGCTGGTGATGTCGCAGGATGCGGAGTTGCAGGCCGCGGTCGCCCACGCGGATCTTCACCAGCCGAACATCGCGCGGATGTACGACTACCACCTCGGCGGCTCGGCGAACTTCGCCATCGACCGGGAAACAGCTGAGCAGGCGCTGCGGATCGCGCCGACCGAGCGGGACTACTGCTGGGCCAACCGCGGCTTCCTGGCCCGCGCCGTGCGGTATCTCGTCACCGAGGCCGGCATCGACCAGTTCCTCGATCTGGGGTCCGGGGTGCCCACGGTGGGCAACGTGCACGAAGTCGCCCGCTCCTGCGACGCGGAGGTGCGCGTGGCCTACGTGGACTGGGAGGCCATCGCCTGCCACCACGCGCGCCACATCCTCGGCGACGACGCCCGCGTGAGCGTGACCGAAGCCGACGTGTGCGAGCCCGAGGCGGTGCTGTCAGCGCCCGGTGTGGCCGGCCTGCTCGACTTCACCCGCCCCGTGGCGGTGCTCGCGTTCGGCGTGCTCGACATCATTCCCAGCTCCGACGGAGCCGCGCTGGTCGCGGCGTACCGCGACGCCTGTGCGTCCGGTAGTGCCCTGGCGGTGTCCAACAACGCCCAGCTGAGCCGCACCGACGAGGAGGTCGCCGGCCTGCGGTCGCTGCTGGCCGGCACGTCCACGCCGCAGCTGCACCTGCGCACACCCGACGAGGTCGCCGCGCTGCTGCCCGGCTACCGCCTGGTCGAGCCCGGTGTGGTGCCCGCCGCGCAGTGGCGGCCCGACCGGCCGGTCACCGACGAGGAAGCCCACCGCGGCAACGTCCACGGCGCCGTGGGGCTCCTGCCCTGAATCCCCTTGGAAGCTCGGGCAGCTCTTCCTGCTGTTCAGCCACGGCAGTGGAACCAGTTGATGGATCGTCGGCGAGCGCCCGGTCGGCTGGGGCGTCCGTGCGGCTGGAGAGGTCTGTTGCGTGTGCGACGCGGGGTGGGCGATTGGAGCTGCTCGACGTGGCCAGCAGCGATGGGGTAGTGCTGGGGTTGTGTCGGATTGGGATGCGCATCTGGAAACGGAACGGCCGAACACCGCGCGGATGTATGACTACCTGCTGGGCGGGTCGGCGAACTTCGCCGTGGATCGGCAGGCGGTGGACGCGTTGGCGGGCACGATCCCGGACAACGAGGTGTACATCCGCAGCAACCGGGCGTTTCTGCACCGCGTGGTGCGCTACCTGGTCACCGACTGCGGTATTGACCAGTTCCTCGACCTGGGTTCGGGGATCCCGACCAAGGGCAACGTCCACGAGATCGCGCAAGCGGAGAATCCGCAGGTTCGCATCGCCTACGTGGACTTCGAACCGATCGCGGTGCACCACGCGCGTCGGCTGCTCGGCGGCACCCCGCGGGTGAGCGTCACCGAAGCTGATCTGCGCGAGCCGGAGACCGTGTTGTCCGCACCCGGCGTGGCCGAGCTGCTCGACCGCACCCGCCCGGTCGCCGTGCTGGCCGTGGGCGTGGTGCCGTTCCTCGATGACGAGCAGGCCCTGCAGGCGTTGTCTGCCTACCGCCAGGCCACCTGCCGCGGCAGTTACCTCGCCATCAGCCACCTTTCCCGCCTGGGCTGGACCGAGGAGCAGATGCGTGCCCTGCTGGCCGTGTCCGCGCAGACCTCCACGCCGGAGCGGGAACGCAGCCCTGAGCAGATCCGTCGGCTGTTGCAGGGCTACGCGCTCGTGGAACCGGGGCTGGTGCCCGCCCCGCTGTGGCATCCCGAGACGACGCCGGACGAGGACACCGTCGCCGGCAGCAATTGCTACGTCGCGCTCGGCCACCGGTCGTGACGACAGCACCACACCGCACGGATCAGCACGGACGCGGGCCGAAGCCGCGGGCCACGCGGATCCATGATGCCGCCTGGGCAGCACCGCCGCCCGGGGAGTGCACACTGGGCGGAGCGTTGTTCCCCACGACGGAGACCTGGACCGTCCTCGTGCTGGCGATCGGCACTGGCCGACGTCGGCACTGTTCTCGGAGCAGTGCGCCTCTGGGACGCGATGCCTCGCGCGTGGCACGGAAAGCAGTGAGATGGCGGCGGCATCCGTGATCGCCGTCCCGGAAGCTGTGGTGATGCAGGCCGATGCGCAATAGCTGTCCGCGCTGTTCCGCACCGTCGTGTTCCGCGCCGTTGATCGCAGTACCGAAGAGGCGCCTCCTCGCCGGAGGCGCCCGGTGGGGTCGGCGGAGGCAGACGTGTGCTGGTCCACCTCTCCTTGAATGCTCCATCTTGTATGCAACAGCATGCTGAATGCATGCCGCAGTGTCCGTCAATAGCTCCGCCGTTGGCTGTCAACGTGAGCGATTAAGTGGAGTTTAATCGGATTGTAGGCGGATATCTGTCGCAGCGGAGGCCGCAAGATTCGGCATTGACCAGATACTACTTGCATGCAACAGTAGCGCGCATCGTGTCGCGAGCTCGTCTTCGCGGGCGGCTCGTCGCACTGCCCTTCCCGCCAGCTCACGGAGACAACGATGTCTGATCCCTCTTCTGCGCGGCCGGAGCGCTGGCGCCCCGGCGCCGTCTTGTACCTCTCGCTGTCCTTGGCTCTTGCCGTCGTCGTCTGGGGCGTTGCCGCTGGCGACACGCTCTCGCGCGTTGGCGCTGCCGCTCTGGACGGCATCACCGGCGGGTTCGGCTGGGCTTATCTGCTGGTCTCGCTGGGATTTCTGGCCTTCCTCGTCTTCCTGGCCTGCAGCCGGTACGGCCGGCTGCGTCTCGGACGTGCGGATGAGCGTCCGGTGTTTCACCGGTTCAGCTGGTACGCGATGATCCTCTCCGCCGTGATGGGCATCGGGTTGATCTCGTACGGGGTTGCCGAGCCGATCACGCATCTCGCTGAGCCCGCGCACGGCCTGGCCGATCCGATGACGTCGGAGGCAGCGGTGCGCGCGATGCAGTTCTCGTTCTTCGACTGGGGATTGCACGCTTGGGGCATCTTTGCCGTTGTCGGGCTGGCGATGGCGTGGTCGATGTTTCGCCGCGGCCGTCCGGGGCTGGTCAGCGCGTTGTTCCGGCCGTTGCTCGGGCGCCGCGTTGATGGGGGCCTGGGCGTCGTGATCGACGTGTTCGCGGTTCTGGCGACGCTGTTCGGCACGACGACGTCGCTCGGACTGGGTGCGATGCAGATCAACGGCGGGTTGACCGCCCTGTTCGGGGTGCCCGGCTCCGTGCTCGTGCAGTTCGCGATCATCGCTGTCATCACCCTGCTGTTCACCGCGTCCGCGTTGACCGGTGTGGCCCGCGGCATTCGCTATCTCTCGCAGACGAGCATGGGCCTGGGCGCGGTGCTGTTCGTGTTCGTCCTGGTGGCCGGTCCGACCGTTTATCTCGTCAACCTCTACGTGCAATCCGTCGGGCGCTACCTCAGCGAGTTGGTGTCGACCAGTCTGATCACCCCGGCCAGCGGGGATCTGGACTTCATGCAGTCCTGGACTTACTTCATGCTCGCCTGGTGGCTGTCGTGGGCCGCCTTCGTCGGGACCTTCCTCGCCCGCATCTCCCGCGGGCGCACGGTTCGCGAGTTCATCGTGGGCGTGCTGCTCGTACCCAGCGTGGTGTTCTCGGTGTGGTTCGTCGTCTTCGGCGGCACCGCGATCCACGGCGACCTGGCCGGTACCACTCAGATCGCAGCAGCGGCCGCAGCGGATGCGAACTCGGCCTTCTTCGCGACGTTGCAGTCGTTGCCTCTCTCGTCGCTCACCTCGGCGCTGACGATCCTCCTCGTCGCGCTGTTCTTCGTTTCCGGTGCCGATGCGAACACGTTCGTCCTGGGCATGTTGACCAGTCGCGGTAGTCAGCAGCCACCGGCCCGGATCCTGGCGCTGTGGGGCGTGGTGACCGGTGCCGCGGCGAGTGCGCTTCTCGTCGCCGGTGGTTTGCAAGCACTGCAGCAGATGGTGATCGTCAGTTCAGCACCGTTTCTGCTCGTCGTGCTGGGCGTGGCGATCTCGCTGTCGAAAGACCTGTCTGCGGACGTGGTTTCGTCTGTAGCTCCGACGTCGCAGCGCGAAGTCGAACGTCGGCCCGAGGATCCTGCCGAGAAGGCGCGTGCGGATGACGTCTCCGAGGCCGTCCCCACTGCCGTCTCAACCGAATGACGCGTCGATCGATGCTGGGCATGTCGGACGTACTTCCTCCGAGTCAGCGTGGCAGTTGGACATGCATGCAACAAGATGGGTCAGCGAGGTACAGCGCGATACGAACCGACCCACCCACTTTTTCGTGCAGTGCTGAAAAATATGCTGGTATCGGTATTTCTCGTCGTTGTGATGGTTGACCCCGTCGGGGGTGCGGGATATGGTTACTTGCATGCAAGAGACGCCAGCCAGTGGTGCGACGATGTCGAGCGGGAGCGGCGCCCAGGCCCGAGTGCTCGACGGCTTGCGGCACGCCATCGTCAACGGGTCCTACCAACCGGGGCAGTTGTTGTCCGAGATAGCGCTGGCTGCGGAGTACGAGGTGAGCCGCACCCCGGTGCGGGAGGCGCTCAAGCAGCTGCAGATCGAGGGACTGGCGGAGATCCGGCCGCGCGTGGGGACGTTCGTGCGCGAGCCCTCCCGCCGCGAGATCGTCGAGCTGTTCGAGTTGAAGGAAGTCCTCGAAGGCATGGCCGCCCGGCTGCTGGCGGCCCGCGGCCCGACTCCGGTGTTGGATCAGCTCGAGGAGAACATCGAGAACTCGGGCCAAGCCGTTGCGCGAGGCGACACCGAGGGCTACTCGACGCTGGTGCACGAATTCCACGGTTTGCTCGTCACCGGGGCTGACAACACGCGGCTCAGCGCCCACTACCAGACCTTGATGAATCAGCTGGCCTACCACCGCTTGGTGGCGGCTTCGCTGACGCGTCCCGGGCGGCTCGGTGACTCCTTGTCCGAACACAGACGCGTGCTCGAACTGATTCGCGAGAAGGACGGGTTCGGCGCGGAATTCGCCATGCGCGACCACGTTCGCTCCAGCGAACGAGCAACGATGTCCGCCGAAGATCCGATCGCCGGTGGTGACCCATCCGGAGAGGAGTTGTAGCGATGCGGTTTTCCATTTTCCACAACGTCGGAGCCCCCGGTCGGCTGCACGACGTCGCGGCCGTCTTCGACGAGATGCGCGAGGTTGCGACCCTCGCCGACGCTGCGGGATACCATTCGATCTGGTACACGGAGCACCACTTCGGACACGAGGGCTTCGAACTGGTCCCGAACCCGGTGCTGATGGGCACCGACATCGCAGCCCGCACATCGCGGATCCGCATCGGGCAGGCCGCGAACACCGTGACGTTCTGGAACCCCATGCGGCTGGCCGAAGACATCGCCATGCTCGACCAGCTCTCGGGCGGCCGGGCAGAAGTCGGAGTCGGGCGCGGCCTGTACGGGCGCGAGGCCATGAACCTCAACCCGACCGCGGACCCGCGCGATGCCGAGCAGAACCGCGCCCTGTTCGAGGAGACGCTCGCACTCCTCCGCAAGGCGTGGAGCGGCGACTTCTTCGAACACCAAGGGCGGTTCCACCAGATCCCCGCTGGCGGGGTCCCTTGGAACCATCCGATGTCGCCGGCCTCCCCGGAGTTCACGGACGACGACGGCACCATCACGAAGCTGCAGGTCGTTCCGCAACCACTGCAGCGCCCGCACCCTCCGCTGTCGCAGGTGATCGACTCACCCCGGTCGATCGAGAGCGCGGCGCGCGACGGGATGAAGGGCATCTTCTGGATGCCGCCGGTCTCCGAGCTCAAACGCCGCTTCGCCCTCTACCGCGACACGTCGTCGGAGGCGACCGGCGTCGCACAGCCGCTCGGCAAAGGACTGTCGCTGGTGCGCGACGTTTACGTCGCCGACACGATGGAACAAGCACGTGCCGATTTCGAAGAAGCCGTGCTGACCTCGTACCGGTGGGTCTGCCACTGGCGCGGACTGGGCAACTTGAGCGGCCCCGAGGAGGACATCACCGGGCGCGACCTGGACTACGACTTCCTCGCCGAGCGCAACCTCCTCGTCGGAACCCCGGATTACGTCGCCGAGAAGATCCACGAACTCCGCGACGAGCTGAACCTGCAGGATCTGATGCTGTGGACCACGCACCCGGGCCTGGAACACCGCAAAGCGATGCGCAGCTTCGAACTCTTCGCCGAAAAGGTCATGCCGCAGTTTTCCGGAGCGAACGCATGAGCGGGAAAATCCGCCGGATCGTCACGATCGTCGACGAAACACTGCACGAACTGGGCGAGCCCGTGCGGACTCCGACGCGCCGCGCAGCGGCTGTCGCGGTGGTGGCCAACCCGTGGTTCGGCGCCGGTGTGCAGGAGGACCTGTCAGCCGAGTCCGCGCGGCTGGCGCCGGACATCGCGCACGCGTTGTCCGAGCGCCTGCTCGCCGCCCTGGGCGGTGCCGCATCCGTCGAGGCGTTCGGCAAGGCCGCGATCGTGGGGTTGGACGGCGAGATCGAGCACGCCGGTGCGCTGATCCACACCCCGTACTTCGGCGACGTGCTGCGCAACCGCACGGAGGGGGAGTCGATCATCGTCTTCTCCGACCAGCGGGCCGCGGCCGGGACCACGTTGAGCGTTCCGCTGTGGCACAAGGACCACGCAGCTACGCGCTCGCACTACCAAACGCTTCCCGTGCGTGTCCCCGACGGTCCGCGACCGGGAGAGATCGCCGTGGTCGCCGCCGCGTCGGACGGGCCCCGCCCGAACGCCCGCATCGGAGACCGCACGACCGACGCGGCCGTGGATGACGCCGTTCTCACTCAATCCGATTTGGAGCATGCCTCATGAGTGCCACTATCCGCAGCATCTCGACCACGATCGACGAAACCCTGACCGAAGGCGGTCGAGCAGTCGATCCGTCCGCCCGGGTCGCGGTCGTGCTCGCGGTGATCGAGAATCCGTGGTCCGGACGGGGATTCGTCGACGAACTCGGACCGGGCATCGAGGCCGTCGCCCCGGATCTGGGCAAGGTGCTCAGCGATCGCGTCGTCACGGCACTCGACGCGCCCGTCGAGGCCTACGGCAAGGCCGCGATCGTCGGCCTGGACGGCGAGATCGAACACGGCTCCGGCCTGATCCACACCTTGCAGTTCGGCGATCACTTCCGCGAGGCGGCGCAGGCGAGCACGCTGCTGCCGGCGGTGGAGAAACGCGCCGCGGCCGGCACGGTCTTCGACATCCCGCTGAAGCACGTGACCGATGCGACGACCCGCTCGCACCACCAAACCATCGAGGCGCGGGTTCCCGACGCCCCGCGGGCGGACGAGATCATCATCGGCCTCGCCGCCGCTGCGCAAGGGCGGCCGCAGGCGCGACTGGCCCCTCTCGCGAACCAATGACCGGTTCGACGGACGTGGTGCTCCTGCACGGTGTGGGCTTGGACCACACCATGTGGGAACGCGTGCGGCAGATCCTGGCGCCGCACTGCAGGACCAGCACTCCGGATCTGCTCGGACACGGACAAGCCCCCGATGCGCAACCGGGCACCACGCTCACCGACCTCGCTGCGCCACTGCACCAGGTGGTGCCCGTCTCCGGCCGGGTCCACCTGGTCGGGTTCTCGCTCGGCGCTTTGGTGGCGACGCAATTCGCGCTGGAGCAACCGGAACGGGTGGCGTCGCTGACCCTCGTCAGCGGTGTCGCAGGCAGATCCGCTGGCGAGCGGGACGCGGTGCGAAACCGCTTGGCCGCAGCACGCCAGGACCTTCCGGCGACGTTCGAGGCGGCCCTGCAACGGTGGTTCTCACCGACGTGGCAAGCCGCGGAACCGGAACTGGTGCGACGGGTTCGCGCTGTGCTGCAGACGAACCGCCCCACATCGTACCTGGCCTGCTACGCCGTGTTCGCCGAAGCCGACGCCGCGTTGTGGCCGCGCCTACCGCACCTGGCGCCCCGGCTGGTGGCGCTCACCGGGTCCGACGATCCCGGATCCACACCGGAAATGTCGGCCGCGATAGCTCAGCGCGTGCCACGGGGGCAGTGGACCGCCGTGCCCGGCGCCCGCCACCTGCTACCACTGGAGCGCCCGGGTGCTGTCGCCGACGCCGTCCTCGCGAACGTCGAGAACCGCCAGCTCGTACACCCATCAGGAGCGTGACAACGATGACCGCACCGGCATCCCCACCTGCATCCGCAGCGCAAGCGCACCGCCTTCCCCACTACGAGCACTACATCAACGGCGAGGAGGTGCCACCCGCCGAGGGCGAGTACTTCACCAGCGACAACCCGGCCACCGGACAACCGTGGTACGAAGCCGCCCGAGGCAGCTCCGCCGACGTGGAACGTGCCGTGGGCGCGGCCAAGCGAACGTTCGAGTCCCGTTCGTGGCAGCGGCTGTCCCAGTCCCAGCGGGGAGCGCTGCTGCGGCGCGTCGGTGAACTGATCGCCGAGAACGCGGACGAACTCGCGCGCACCGAAACCACCGACAACGGCAAACTGCTGCGCGAGATGAAAGCCCAGCTCGCCGGAATTCCCGAGTACTACCACTACTACGCGGGCCTGGCCGACAAGATCCACGGCGAGACGATCCCCGCCAACAACGTCGACGTGCTCAACTACACCCTGCGCGAACCCGTCGGGGTGATCGGAGCGATCACCCCGTGGAACTCGCCGCTGCTGCTGACCACGGCGAAAATCGCCCCGGCGCTGGCCTGCGGCAACACGGCAGTGATCAAACCCTCGGAGTACACCAGCGCCTCGATGCTGGCGCTGGCGCCGCTGTTCGAGCAGGCGGGCTTTCCCGCCGGGGCCGTCAACGTGGTCACCGGCTTCGGCGCCGGTGCCGGGTCGCCGCTGGTGGATCATCCAGATATCGGCAAGCTCTCGTTCACCGGCAGTACCGCCACCGGCGCCTGGATCGCCGAGCGGGCCGGCAAGCGACTGGTGCGGGCCGGACTCGAACTCGGCGGGAAATCACCGCAGCTCGTCTTCGCCGATGCCGATCTGACCAGCGCCGCCAACGGCGTCGTCGCCGGGATCTTCGCCGCTGCCGGGCAAACCTGCATCGCGGGAAGTCGGGTGCTGGTGCACCGCTCGGTGCACGACGAACTGGTGAGCCGCGTCGTCGAGCGCGCGAGCACGATCCGGATCGGCGACCCCACCGATCCGGACACCGAACTGGGCCCGCTGGCCACCCCGGAGCAGCAGACCAAAGTGGAGAACTACGTCGCCACCGCCCAGCAGGAAGGCGGCACCATCGCCTACGGCGGCGGCCGCCCCGACACCGGACTCGACGGATGGTTCCACCAACCGACCGTGTTCACCGGACTGGGCAACGAGACCCGCACCTGCCAGGAAGAGATCTTCGGCCCGGTCGTGGCCATCATCCCCTTCGACGACGAAGACGAGGCGCTGCGCATCGCCAACGACACCAGCTACGGCCTGGCCGCGGGCATCTGGACCAAGGACCTGGGTCGTGCGCACCACGTCGCGGCCGCGCTCGAGGCCGGCACGGTCTGGGTCAACATGTACCGCGCCATGTCCCCGATGTCGCCGCGCAGCGGCTTCAAAACCTCCGGCCTCGGCGTTGAACACGGCACCGAGGTCGTCCGCGAGTACACGCGCCTGAAGAGCGTGTGGATCAACACCAGCGACGAACCCGCAGGCGACCCGTTCGTGATGCGGTCCTGATTCGAAGGAGGCTCCGATGACGGAACTGACCTCGACCGTGGGCACGGACGGTGCCGTCGACGAAACCGGACTCCGCACCGCCTTCGGACGCTTTCCCACCGGCGTCACCGCAGTGGCCGCGCTCGACGAGGCGGGCACGCCCCTCGGCATCGCCGCGAGCGCGTTCGTCCCGGTCTCGCTGGATCCACCGCTGGTCGGCCTGTGCGTGCAGCACACCTCCACGACCTGGCCAAGCCTGCAGCACCGCCCGCGCATCGGACTGTCGGTGCTCGGGGATTCCCAGAACCGCGCGTGCCGGCAGCTGGCCAGTCGCAGCAGCAACCGTTTCGCCGGATTGGACTGGCAAACCACGGACCAGGGGGCCGTGTTCCTGCACGGGGCAACAACGTGGCTGGACTGCGCCGTCGAAAACACCGTCACAGCGGGCGACCACGTATTCGTCCAGTTCCGGGTGCACCGCCAATGCGTCCACCCGCAGCACGGGCCCCTGGTGTTCCACGCCAGCAACTTCCACGCGCTCTCCGTGCTGGAAGAGGCGTCATGAGTGCCGCGACGGTCGCGGCCGACCGGTGTGCGGGCGACGCGCTCGGCACCGTCGAGGACGCTCTGGCCTCGTTGCGTTCCGGCCGTCCCGTGCTGGTGGCCGACGAGCGGGAGCCGGCTTGGCCGAGCCACGTCGTGCTGCCGGCGGCACTGGCGGAAGCAACCTGGGTGGCGTGGGCCGTCCGGTACACCTCGGGTCTGCTGTGCGCCGCGCTACCGGGGGAGTGGGCCGATTGGCTCGACCTGCCTCCCATGGTGCGGCCCGGTACCTCCACCGGTGCCGTCTACACCGTGGCGGTCGACGCCGCCCGCGGTGTCACCACCGGCATCAGCGCCGCCGACCGGGCCCGCACGGCCCGCGTGCTGGCCGCCCCGGACTCCGACCCCGATGATCTCATCCGCCCAGGGCACGTGCTGGGGCTGAGGACGGGTGCCGAGGGCGTTCTCGGGCACCGCGGCTTCGCCGAGACCGCCGTCGATCTGTGCACGTTGGCCGGCCTTTCCCCGATCGGCCTCATCGCTGCCGTGACCGAACCTGCCGAGGGGTGGGATGGCGCTGCTGCGCTCGCGAAGCGGTACGAGCTACCAGTTGTGACGGTGGGCGAGCTCATCCAGTACCGCCTCGTCCACGGCGACGGCCGGAAAGGCAGAGTCGCACGCGGAACGCGCCGCAGCGTGTCCACATCGCAGGGCCAGTTCGACGTGATCGGCTACCACGATCACGTCACCGGTGCTGGGCATCTCGCGCTCCTCAGCCCGACCCCACCTGCGGGACAGCCGCTGGTCGCGGTTCACGTCGAGTGCCTGACCGGTGACGTGCTGGGTGACGCTGACTGCGACTGCCGCCGCCGATTCGACGAAGCCTTGGCCAACACCGCTGTGCACGGCGGGGCCGTCATATACCTCCGCCACGACTCCGGAACCGCCGATACCGCAACGAAACCGGACTGCGACGGAGCGGTGGCCGCATCAGCGGTCGAAGCCGGCGCAGCGGCGGCGATCGTGGCGGATCTCGGCATGACCGAAATCCACTTCGACCGCGAGAACACTGCTGTGGCCGAGCTCGCTCGGAGTGGAACCCATCTTGCCGGGTAGCCACGTCAAGTCAGCGCTGCGCCCGCGCGCTGCGCTCGCAGCGATGCCGAACTGGACCGTTCCCGCTCGAGCGGACAGCCGAGAGCAGTGATCGAGCGTCCGCCGCAGCGGGAACGATCCACCTGCGCACAGGCCCCTCACCAGCCATGATCACGAAGTGCTGCTGGATTGGGCCGGGTGCATCCGGTCGCGCGCCTGCCGGTAGGACTCGCGCACCGGCACCAGCGTCGCCGGGTCGCCCGCCGGCAGGCGGCTGCGGGCGACTTCCCAGTTCGGAGGTTCCTCCGCGGCCGACAGGCTCCAGGCTGCCTGCCGTGCGGCGCCGAGGGCCACGTATTCGCCCGGCGTGGGCACTTCCACGTCCGCGCCGAACAGGGCCGGGGCCACGTGCTGCACCGCCGGTGACCGGGCGGCCCCGCCGGTGAGCAGCACGCGGTTGACCGACACGCCGTGTTCGCGCAGTCGGTCCAGGCCGTCGGCGAGTCCGCACAGCATGCCCTCGACGGCGGCCCGGGCCAGATTGCTCGGCGTCATGTTGGTGGTGCGCATCCCCGTGATCGTGCCCGCAGCTTCCGGGAGGTTCGGCGTGCGTTCGCCCTCGAGGTAGGGCAACAGCGTCAGCCCGCCGGCCCCGGGCCCTGCCTGCGCGGCGAGCCGGTTCAGCTCGTCGAGATCGGTGCCGAGCACCTCCGCGGTGCTGCTGAGCACGCGCGCGGCGTTGAGGGTGCACACCAGCGGCAGGAACCGGCCCGTGGCATCGCAGAAACCGGAGATGTTCCCGCTCGGGTCGGCGACCGGCTCCTGCCCGACGGCGAAGACCGTGCCCGAGGTGCCGAGCGAGATCACGACGTCGCCCGGCCCGATGCCCAGCCCCAGGGCGGCACCCATGTTGTCACCGGTGCCCGGCCCGAGGGTGGCACCGCCGGTGGTGGTGCCAGCCGGTTCGGCCGGTCCGCACACCCGGGGCAGGTGCGGCACCGAGCCGAACGCGCGCTCGACCAGGTCCTCGCGATAGCTGCCCGTCCGCGGTGACCAGTATCCCGTTCCGGAGGCGTCGCCCCGGTCGGTGGTGAGGTCGGCGGGATCACCACTACCGGCCAACCGCCACGTCACGTAGTCGTGCGGTAGGCACACCGCCGCGGTGCGCCGGGCCGAAACCGGGTCGGTCTCGGCGAGCCACCGCAGTTTGGCCACGGTGAACGAGGCTCGGGGAACGATCCCGGCCACCTCGGCCCATCGCTGCGGGCCGAGCTCGGCCACGAGCTCCTCGGCCGCTGCGGAGGGGGCGAGATCGTTCCACAGCGACGCCGCGCGCACGATCTCGCCGTCCTCGTCGAGGCAGACCAGTCCGTGCTGCTGGCCGGCCACCGAGATCGCAGCGACGTCGTCGAGCCCGCCGGCCCGGTCGACGGCGGTGTGCAGCGCCGTCCACCAGTGCCGGGGGTCGACCTGGGTTCCGCCGGGATGTTCGGCGTGGCCGTCACGCACCGGCGCGCCGGTGTCGGCGTCGCGGACGAGCACTTTGCAGGCTTGGGTCGACGAATCGACACCCGCGACCAGGGGCATGATCAGCGCGCTCCCATCAGGTGTTCCACGGCCAGCTGCTGCAGGCGGGCGTTGGCCGCGCCCCGCTCGGCCGCCTCGTCCACGTCGAGTCCCTCGGAGCGGACGCTGGTGACGGTCTCGCCCTCGTCCAGAGTGGGCACCGACAGCTGGTCCAGGCGGGCGGCCCTGCGCGCCTCGGCGACCTCGGGGTCCTGGCGGAACTGCCGCGCCCGCTCGCGCAAGATCAGGTAGGTGCGCATGTTGGACCGTGCGCTCTCCCACACGCCGGCCTTGTCCTCGGTGCGCAGCGGCTTGTAGTCGAAGTGGCGGGGACCGTCGTAGCCGCCGTTTTCCAGCAGGTCGACGAGGAAGAACGCGTTGATCAGGTCGCCGTGCCCGAACACGAGGTCCTGGTCGTAGCGCGGGCCGTGCTGGCCGTTGAGGTCGATGTGGAACAACTTGCCCTGCCACAGCGCCTGGGCGTAGCCGTGCACGGCGTTGAGCCCGGCCATCTGCTCGTGACCGACCTCGGGATTGACCCCGACCACTTCGGGATGCTCCAGCGTCTGGATGAAGGCCAGGGCGTGGCCGACGGTCGGCAGCAGGATGTCGCCGCGCGGTTCGTTCGGCTTGGGTTCCACGGCGAAGCGCAGCTGGTAGCCCTGCTCTTTGACGTAGTGCGTCAGCGCGTTGAGGCCCTCGCGGTAGCGGTCCAGGGCCGCGGCCGGATCGTAGGCGGCCTCGGCCTCCGAACCCTCGCGACCGCCCCAGAACACGTAGGTCTGCGCGCCCAGTTCGGCGGCCAGATCGATGTTGCGCGCCGCCTTGCGCAGGGCGAAGCGTCGCACGTCCCGGTCCTTGGCGGTCAGCGCACCATCTTTGAACACCGGGTGTCCGAACAGGTTGGTGGTCGCGGTCGGCACGGTCAGCCCCGTCTCGGCGAGCGCCTTGCGGAACCGCTCGATGATCGCGGTGCGTTCGGCCTCCGGCGTGCCGAACGGGATCAGGTCGTCGTCGTGGAACGTGATGCCGTACGCGCCGATCTCGGCGAGCCCGTGCACTGCCTCGACCGGGTCGAGACGTTCGCGGGTCGGGTCGCCGAACGGGTCGTTGGCCCGCCAGCCGATCGTCCACAGGCCGAAGGCGAAGCGGTCCTGGGGCGTGGGGGTGAGGTCCATGTGCTCTCCTCGTCTCGGATGGTGTCGGGTTGGGGAGGGGATGCTGTCGGGTGCTCAGCCCGTCCGCGTCAGCGCGGTGCGGTCCATGTCCTCGAGGGTTCGGCCCTTGGTCTCGGGGATCCACTTGAGGACGAACCACACCGACACGGCCGCGAATGCGGTGTATCCGAGGTAGGTCATCGACAAGCTGATCTCGGACAGCGGCGGGAACGTGGCGGTGATGGCGAAGTTCGCCAGCCACTGGGCGGCTGCGGCCACCGCCAGAGCTGGAGCGCGGAACCGGTTCGGGAACATCTCGCCCAGCAGCACCCAGACGACCGGACCCCACGAGATGGCGAAGAAGAACACGAACACGTGCGCGGCGATCAGCGCCATCGGGCCGTAGGGGTCGGCCAGGTTCGGCTCGCCGTCCACGGTGCCCGCGTGGCTGAAGGCGTAGGTGGCGACCGCCAGCATGACCGCCATGCCCACCGAGCCGGTCAGCAGCAGGGGACGACGTCCGACCCGGTCCAGAACCATCAGCGCGAGGACGGTCCCGGCGATGTTGAAGATCTGGGTGGACAGGCTCAGCAGCAGCGAGCTGGACTCGTCTATCCCGACCGACTGCCACAGCGCCGAGGAGTAGTAGAAGATGACGTTGATCCCGACGAACTGCTGCAGCGCGGACAGCACGATCCCGACCCAGACGATCGGGAGCAGGCCGGTGCGCGTGTTGCGCAGGTCCCGCACCCGCGGCCGGTGGTCGTTGGCCACGGATTGCTGGATCTCGGCGAGCCGCGTGTCGACGTCGCCCCCTTCGGTGGTGTTGAGGACCTGGCGGGCGCTGTCCGCGCGTCCGCGAGTGACCAGGTAGCGCGGCGATTCGGGGATGGTGAAGGCGAGCAAGCCGTAGAGGACTGCCGGGATCGCCTCCACGGCCAGCATCCACTGCCACGCGTCGAGCCCCAGCAGCGGCTCTTCGGCTCCGCCGGCGGCGCCGGCGATGATCCAGTTGACGGCTTGGGAGATCGCGATTCCCAGCACGATGGCCAGCTGCTGCAGCGAGCCGAGACGTCCTCGGCCGGCCGCGGGGGAGATCTCGGCGATGTAGGCGGGTGCGATCACCGAGGCCATGCCGACCGCGACACCGCCGACGAGTCGCCAGAGGGTGAAGTCCCAGATCGTGAACGGCAGCGCCGAGCCGATCGCGCTGAGCAGGAACAGCACGGCAGCGGTGCGCATCGTGGCCAGGCGGCCGTACCGGTCGGCGAGCGTTCCGGCGTTCCAGGCCCCGAGGGCCGAGCCGATCAGGGCCGTCGCCACGACGAGCCCGGTGACGGCGGCGCCGACCTCGAAGGTGCTTTGAATGGCGGTGACGGCCCCGTTGATCACGGCGGTGTCGTAGCCGAAGAGGAAACCGCCGAGCGCGGCGACCGTGGCGAAGTGCACCGTGCGCAGCGGGCTGGAGCGGGGTCTGGAACTTGAGGAGCCGGTGGTGGAATGGACGGACATCGGTGCTCCATTGCAGTGGTGGGGCGAGCGCTCAGCAGTAGTTAGTAAGGATCATATCCTTACCAACTTCTGTCAAGATGGAAACTGCCCGTCGCCGAGCGGATGGGGCGGAGATCGTCGAGAACCGCGGTGCTCGCGGCTGGCAGCGGCTGCGCAGGCCGCACGAGGAGGTTTCGCAGCATGGCCGACCCCCGGACGGTCCGGCAGATGAACCGGCAGCACGTGCTCGAGCTGTTCGGCGACGGGCGAGCGCGCTCGCGCGCGGCGGTGGCCCGCGCGACCGGTCTGACCAAACCCTCGGTGGCATCGATCATCGACTCCCTGCTGGAGGAGGAGCTGCTGGTCCCCGCCGGCGTGGGCGAGGCCGGTGTCGTCGGTGGCCGCAGGCCGAACCTCGTGGTCTTCAACCCGGACGCGCGCGCCTACGTCGGCGTGCACCTGGGCGTGCGGCGCAGCTCGGTCGCGGTAGCCGACGCGCTCGGCCGGACCCTGGCGCAAGCGGCCGTGCCCAGCGCGGTCGGTGACGCCGCAGCCGGCGTGCGCCAGCTGGGGCCGCTGGTCCGCGGGACGGCCGAGCGAGCGGGCGTGCCCGCCGACCGCATCGCCTCGGTCGGGGTCTCGGTCTCCGGTCTGGTCGACCACCGCAGCGGGCGCTGCCTGCTCGCCCCGAACCTGGATTGGCACGACGTGCCGCTGCGAGAGTGGGTCGAGGAGCTGTTCGGCGTCCCCGCGGTGATCTACAACGAAGCCCACGCCGGTGCGTTGGCAGAACAACGCTTCGGCCGGGGCGAGGGTGTCGCCAACTTCGTGCGGATCATGGTCAGCGCGGGCGTCGGTGCCGGTGTCGTGCTCGATTCCCGGTTGTTCTCCGGAGCCGCCGGAATCGGCGGGGAGATCGGCCATTGCCGTGTCGAAGACGACGGTCGGCCGTGCGCCTGCGGCAACATCGGATGCCTCGAGAGCGTGGCCTCCCAGCCCGCGATCCTGCAGTCGGCACGCGAAGCCGCTGAAGGAACGGCCACCGAGCTCGCATCCGCCTGCGACATCGAAGACGTACTGGCAGCAGCTGCGCGCGGTGACACCGCGGCGGTGGCTGCGGTGCAGCGCGCCGGAACCGGACTGGGGCGCGGGATCGGCTACCTCCTCAACGTGCTCGATCCCGATCTCGTCGTGCTCGGCGGCGCGGTGGCCGGCGTCGGCGAAGTGCTGTGGCGCCCGCTGGAACAGGCCGTTCGGCACTCCTCGCTGCCGCAGTCCGCCTGCCGCCTGGCGGCGAGCTCGTTGAGCAACGCCGAACTCGACGGCGCCGTGCTGCTGGCGCGCGAACACGTCGCGCTCTGAGCAGCCATCACCTCCACCGCGTCGACCCGTGTTGCACGATCGCGTCATGCCGCGGAATTCCACGGAAGTTTCGGTGGATTCCGGGGCATCAGGTTGTTGCAGGACAGAACCGCGCCAGGTACGCGGTTTCACAATCCCTTTCGAAGTTGCGAACCGGTGCCCGCCTCCGCACCGGCCGAGCCGTACACAGATCCTCCGGCGAGGGTGTCCACGATCTCGCGCGCCGCAGCCGGCGCGTCCCGACGCGCACCGCCGACGAGGACGAACACCGCGAACGACACGAGCACCGGGGAGGCGACGGTGACGGCCTCCGGGGCACCCAGCCCGTACTTGACCACCCCGAACGTGCACAGACCTGCCGCCCAGGAGGCGATCGCCCCGCTCGGCCCGATCCTGCGGAAGGGTCGCAGCATGCCGAGCATGAGCGGGATCGAGATCGGCCCGATCAGCGCGCCGACCCACGCGAGGATGATCCCCAGCACACCGCCGAGCCGGTCCGCGTTGAGGGCGATCACCACGCTCAGCGCGACGAAGGAGACCGTCAGCAACCGTCCGAGGGCCAGTTCACGCCTGCCGTCGAGTTCCCGCAGCCGCGCGGACAGCCTCGGCAGCACGTCCCGGGTGAGCACCGCGGAGATCGCGTTCGCGTCCGAGGCGACCATGGACATCGTGTGCGAGAAGAAGCCGACGAGGATCAGCCCCACAAAACCGGCCGGTAGCAGCTGCAGCGCCATCGCAGCGTAGGCGTTCTCCGGGTCGGCCACGTCGACCAGCAGCGGTGCGGCGAACATCGGCAGCATCAGCACCAACGGCCACAGCAGGTAGAGCCCGCTTGACAGCAGTGCGGTGCGGCGCGCCTCGGCAGTGCTGCGCGTGGCCATGTAGCGCTGCGCGAGGTTCCACATCCCGCCGTTGTACTCGAACGTCTTCACCAGCATGTAGACTACGACGAAGTAGCCCGGGTACGTGCTCGTGGCCGGATCGGTGTGCCCCTCGGGGAGCGCGGCCCAGAAACTCGCGTAACCGAGTCCGCGGTCGGACAGCGCCAAGCCGACCACCACGAGCATCGCCACCGCGCCAACAGCCTGGATCAGGAACTGTCCGGCGTCGACCAGTGCATCCGCCCAGATGCCGCCGGCGGTGCAGTACACCAGTGTCGCCGCAGCCGTGCCGATGATGCCCCACATCAGCGGGATTCCGGCGAACGTGTTCAGCAGCAGCGCGACCGCCGACCACTTGGCCGCGACGTCGAACACTTTGAGCAGCGACCCGCTCCAGGCCAGCACTTGCTGCGTGGGCACGTTGAACCGGCTGGCGAGGTACTCCAGGGGTGAGGCGATCGCGTAGTTGCGCCGCAACCGGTTCCACTTCGGTGCGAACAGGAACGCACCGATGCCGGTAGCCACCGACAGCGGGAACAGGAACACCACGTACGACACGATGCCCTCGTCGTAGGCCACTCCCGCGTAGGCGACGAAGATCACCGCGCTGTAACCCGACATGTGGTGCGAAATCCCGGCAAGCCACCAGGGCATCCGGCCGCCGGCGGCGAAGAAGTCACCTGTGTTCGACACCTGCCGGCGCGCCCAGGCTCCGATGAGGACGACGACGACGAGGTAGCCGGCCATGGTGATCCAGTCGAGCGCGTGCATGCGGACTCCTCACAGGCAGAAGGCTTCTCTTGGCGGGCGTTCGACCGGGTCGCGCATCTTCGCGGCAGCCTCGTCCGAGGAATGCGCGTACCCCGAGCAGAGCCGATCGACGTGTCGGTGCGAGCTGATGATCGGGGGATCGCGTACGTGCTCCTGCAACTGGCGTGTGATCGATCGCTGCGCCGGGGCGGTCGGCAACGGCCGCTCCGGGCGCGATTCGAGCGGCTCCGCACCGCCCTGCGTGGTGCTCGCCGCAGTGCTGCAACGCGGTCCTCCCGTTGGCGCATGCCCGCATGCTCGGGTGGAAGTCCCGCGCCGACAACGAGTTGCCCTCAGTTGCCGCGGTCCGGCGCGCATCCGGTCGAACCGCGCACGACGAGCTCGGCGGCGAAGGTCAGGCAGCGCGGTTGCGCCGCCCGCGAGGAGGACCACTCCTGGAGCACGTCCACCGCGCTCGCCCCCATCTCCGCTGCCGGGCCGCGCAAGGTGGTCAGCCCGGGCGCGGTGAGGTTGGCACCGAAGATGTCGTCGCACCCGACGACGCTCACCTCCTCGGGAACGCGCACGCCCGCTGCGAGGAGGCGTCGCGTCGCGCCGAGGGCGACCAGGTCGTTGTAGGCGATCACGGCGGTGGCCGCCACGTCCGCCAGCTCGGCGCCGGCCTCGTAGCCGGCGTCGAGCGTGGGGGTGCACGGCCCCAGCAGGGCGGTGCGCATGCCCAGCTGCGCGGATGCCGCGCGCACGGCGCGCCACCGCTGGCTGTTCATCCAGGAGTTGCGCGGTCCGGCGAGGTAAGTGATGCGCCGGTGGCCGAGTTCGGCCAGGTGCTGCACCGCTTCGTGCATCCCGCCGGCGGTGTCCCAGATCAGCGTGGGCACGCGCGTGGACGCCCGGTTGAGCATGACCAGGGGGACGGTGCGGGCGAGTGACTCGACGACGTCGTCGGACAGGCGCGAGGTTGCCAAGATCGCCCCGGCGGAGGCGGCGAGCAGGCGCTTGGCGTTGCTCGCTTCGAGCTGCGGCGATTCGTCGCTGTCGGCCAGCGCGAGGGTGTAGCCGCGCTCGAACGCGTGGCTCTGGGCCGCTTTCACCAGCGGTCCGTAATACGGGTTGGCGATGTCGGAGACGACCAGCATCACCGCCCGCTCGCGCACTCCCGCGGCCGCTCGCGTCCGCTCGGGTGGCACGTAGCCGAGCACGCGCGCGGCGGTGTAGACGCGCTCGCGCATGCGGGCGCTGACCCGGCCAGGTCGGGAGAAGGCGCGGGAGACGGTCGAGGCGGCCACGCCGCAGTGCCGCGCCACGTCGTAGATCGTCACCTGCCGCTGCGCTCCGCCGCCGTCACCGTGCGGCTCGTCGTCAACCTCCTGGTCGGCGCTCCGCACCGCGGCGCTGGCACCGTCGACCGCTGTGCACATGGTTTCGGACCGCCTCATCGTTGAAGGGGGCACCGTTCGGCGGTCAGGGCCGGTCTCGCGGCGAGGCCGGCCCTGACCCAGCCGCCGCGGCGCTCGCGGCGGCGGATCCTCCGCCAGCGGAGTCGTCCCCGCTGACGGGCCGCCCGTGGGCTCACGCTCCGTCGCCGACGTGGACGGTGAAACTCGTTCGCTGCTTCGCACCGCGGTACTCGATGGTTGCGGTCACCGTGGCGACCCCGGGCGAGCGGGTGCGCGCACCGTTGCCGTCGACCTGCACCACCTCGGGCCGGTTGGACTCGTAGTCGATGCGCATTCCCGGTGGTAGCGGTGCGGCGGTGCCTTCGGCGTCGTAGCCGCGGCGGGTGCCGTCGGACATCGCCACTGCCGGCCGCGGAGCGATGTTCGTCCCCGGCGCGTACATCACGCGGGAGGCGTTGTTGTCCTCCGGGTCGCCCTCGGCCTGCGGTGTCACCGACACGGACTCCGGTTTCGGCACGAGTGCGCCGGTCACATCCAGGTGCTGCTCGTCGGCCGCGTTCCCGCTGGAGCGACCCAGCTGCAGCTCGTAGGCGTCGTCGACGGTTTCGCGGCTGCGCTGCTCGTCGAAGAAGGCCAGCTCGTGCACGGGGACGTGGAAAGTGACCTCGGTGCTCTCGCCCGGTTCGAGCTGCACCTTCTGGAAATCGGCCAGGCGCTTGTCGGGACGCGGGGCGTCCCCGCCCCGCTGCTGCGAGCTACCGCCCCGCTGCTGCGAGCTCGAGTAGAGCTGCACGACGTCGGATCCGGCCCTGTTCGATCGGTTGGTGATCGTGGCCCGCGCGGTCACGGTTCCGTTGGCGTCGACGCTCTCGCTGTCGACGCGCAGGTCGCCGTAGTCGAAGTCGCTGTAGCTCAGTCCGTGGCCGAAGGAGTAGGAGGGATCGCCCTGGAAGTACCGGTAGGTGCGGCCGGGATCGCCCTCGTGCGGCCGGATGTCGTAGTCACCGGGCTGGCCCAGCTGCTCGTCGTTGCGGTACCAGGTGAACGGCAGGTGCCCGCCCGGGTTGTGCGCGCCGGTGAGCACGTCGGCGAGGGCTTGGCCCTTGCGCTGCCCGTTGTAGGAGCTCCACAGGATCGCCGGCACGTCATCGGCGAAGCGCGTCACGTCGACCGGGCCGACGGTTTCCAAGTATACCGCGGTGTTGGGGTTGCTGTCCGCGACGCCTTCGATCAAGTCGGTCTGCGGTTCGGGCAGTTGCAGCGTCTCGCGGTCCTTCTCCTCCTTCGCGTGGTCGTCGTCAGTGCCGGCGTAGACCAGGGCAGTGTCGTAGTCCGCGGCCTTGCGGACCGAGTCGGCGTTGGCCTTGGTGGGGTCCTGCGGATCGGTACCGGGCAGGTAGTCCACAGTGGCCTGCGGGTTGATCCGCTTGATCGCCCGTTTGACGCCCTCGAAGCCGTTGACGCTGTTGGCCTGTCCCGATGGCCCCTGCTCGCTGGAGTAGCCGCCGAGATACATCTGTTCCGGGTTGGCGTAGTCGCCGATGACGGCGACGCGGAACGGGCCGTTGCGCGGTACGTCGAGCGGCAGGACCTTCTTGCCGTCGGCCGCCGGGTCGTTCTGCATCAGCACGAGCGATTCGCTGCCGGCGCGGCGGGCCAGGGCGAGCCGCTCCTCGGTTTGCGTGACGGCCTTGTTGGCCTCCGAGTTCTCCCAGCTGCCGCGCGGGACGCGGTCGTGGGCGCGCTGCACCCACGGGTTGTTCGCGTCGTCGTCGAACTCGCCCAGTCGGATGCGGGTGGTGAACAGCCGCACGAGCGAAGCGTCCAGGAAGTTCTCGGTGTAGGCGCCGTTCGAGGTCTGCGTGCCCTGTTCGACCGCGGTGGGCAGCGTGTTGCCGTAGTGGTGCTCGTCGTGCAGGCCCTGGTTGCAGTTCAGGTCCACCCCGGCAGCGTTGGCGTAGGCGTTGCGCTGCACCGGTCCGACGGGTTCGTCTTGGCCCGGCGGCTGCCAGTGGTGCCCGTGCTGCATCTCGCGGGCGGAGTCGCAGTCGGTCGTCATAAACCCTCGGAAGCCGAACGTCTTGCGCGCGAGCGTGTCGAGCAGGTGCGTGCTGGCCGTGGCCGGGACGCCGTTGACGCGGTTGTAGGAGGTCATGATCGAGCCCGGCTGGGTGCGCTCGAGGACTTCCTCGAAGGGCTTGGTGTAGTACTGCCGCAGCGTGCTCTCGTCCATGTCGGACGATCCGGTGGTGCGGTTGTACTCGGTGTTGTTCGCTGCCAAGTGCTTGATGGTGGTGCTCGTCTTGAGGTATCCGCCGCTGTCCGGCCGCAGGTGACCGTTGCGGTCCTTGCCCTCCATGCCGTTGACGTACTGCGCGGCCAGTGCCGCGGTGAGTTTCGGGTCCTCGCCGTAGGTTTCGTCGTTGCGTCCCCACCGCGGATCGCGGCCGAGGTTGATCGTCGGCGAGTAGAAGTTGAGGTTGAGGCGGTTGTCCCGCACCACCTCCCGGGCCTCGCTGGAGACCTGCTCGGCGACCTCGTGCGCGAGCTTCGGGTCCCAGGTGGATCCCATGGACAGGCTCACCGGGTAGGACGTGGTGTTGACCAGATCCGGCGGGTCGTCGCCGTCGTTGGTCTGCTCCCGCGAGACGCCGTGGATGGCCTCGTTCCACCAGCCGTAGTCCTTGACGCCCAGGCGCGGGATCGCGGGCGCCTTGCTGGAGGTGAGCTGCCGGGCCTTCTCCTCGACCGTCATGCGGGAGACGAGGTCGGCCGCGCGTTCGGCGGGCGCGTAGGACGGGTCGCGGTAGACGGGCGGTTCGGCCGCCGCGGTCGAGGCGGTCGTCCCGACGCAGGTGAGGCACAGGCTCAGCGCCGTGGCGAGCAGGAGCGGTCGTTTCCTCCGGGGGCGCACGGTGACCTCCAGGCGGTTCGTCGCGGTCAGTGGGAAGGGCTGGGCGCTCTCGGGCGTTCCGGGGCCTCCGCCGGGTCGGAATGCAGGTCCGTCCGAGGCGGTTCAGGTTCGTCGCGTCGTTGCTGGCGCATCGATCTCCGACATATAAGATTTTAAAGAGGAAAAAATAAAATGCTCGCGCCGTCAACCCCGGACATAGGCGATACTGGCCGGGAGCCGCCGAAACGAGGAACCAGTGAGTGCTTCGACCACGTCGGGCCGCGCCCCGGCCGGCCTGCGCCGCCACAACCTGCGCACGATCCTGCAACAGCTGCACCTGCACGGGCCCACCAGCCGCGCTGACCTGTGCGAGGTCACCGGACTGACCCGCAGTGCGGTGGCCGACCTCGTCGGAGAACTCGCCGACCGCGGCCTGGTCACCGAAGGCGAAGCCGCGGGACCGCAGGGCGGACGCGGCCGTCCGCCGCGGATCGTCTCCCCGCGCGGTGACCGCGCCCAGGTGCTGGCCGTGGCGATCGAAGTGGACACGATCCGCATCAGCCGCGTCGGGTTCGGCGGCACGCTGCTCGACGAGGAGCACGTGCCGCACGACTGGGAACCCGGTGCGCCCGCGCGCAGCCTCACCCAGATCACCGAGCTCATCGCCGACCGCGCGCGCCGCGCCGAGGAGCTGATCGCGCTCGGCGTCGCCGTGCCCGGACTCGTGCGCAGCGCCGACGGGCAGGTGATGCACGCACCCAACCTGGACTGGCACGACTTGAGCCTCGGTGCGGAACTGCGCCGGTCCACGGCGCTGCCACTGCCGACCATCGTCGGCAACGAAGCCCGGCTGGCCGCACTGGCCGAACAGCGCCGCGGCGCGGGCCGCGACTGCGGTGAACTCGTCTACGTCTCCGCCGAAGTCGGCGTCGGCGGCGGCATCATCACACGGGACCGGGTGCTGACCGGGCACACCGGATATGCCGGCGAGATCGGGCACATGATCACCGACCCGGGGGGACGGCGGTGCCGCTGCGGCGGGCGCGGCTGCTGGGAAACCGAGATCGGCGCCGACGCGCTGCTGCGCCACGCCGGCGTGCACTCCCCGGCGGACCGGCACGCAGCGTTGAACGACCTGCTCGCCCGCGCCGCCACCGACACCGACGCCGTGCAGGCGCTGCGCACGCTGTGCACGCCGGTCGCCAAGGGACTGGCCAACCTGGCCAACATCCTCAACCCGGAGCGCGTGATCCTCGGCGGACTGCTCGCCCCGCTGCTGCAGCACGCCCGGGCGGACCTGGACACCGCGCTGGAGGAGTTCCGCGGCCCGGACGTGCCGCTGCAGCTGTGCCGGGCCGAGCTGGGAGAGCACGGCGGCCTGCTCGGCGCGGCCGAAGCAGCCGTCAACCAGTACCTGAGCCAGTTCGACTGACCACCACGAGGGATTTCGGATCCCGCGCGGCGCCAACGCGGTCTCGAGCTCCTGACCCGACATCGCAGAGCGCGGAAGCCGGCCCTGTCCCCAACGAGGCGGTTTCAAGACCGCGGTGGTGCTCCTCGTCGCCAGCTCGCCGAAGTTCTCGTCGAAATGACGGGACGAACGCGGGAAGGCGCACGCCACTCACGACGGCGTGGTGCCGTGGTACCTCCTCCGCCGGCAGTGCGCGAGGGCTCTCGCGCCCCAGAAGCGCTCGGGAATGCGCTCGTCCTCCCGGAACAACCAACCACTGGACGCGTCCGTAGGCATCGCCTGCAACTTTCCCGTGCTGGCAACAGCGGCAACCGCTTGACCGGTGCCGGTGGCGTTGGTGATCTCCCATGCGTACCCGGCCGCACCTCCGCGACTCCGTGGACGGCCCGTCGACCCACCAGGGAGGATCATGGTGGTACGACGCCGCACCGTGCTGAAGATGGCCGCCGCAGCCACCGTGCTGTCCGGATCGACCTCCACCGCCTCCCGCGCCGTCGCCGAGTCCGCACGTGGTAGCGGAGCCTTCCCCGCCACAGCGACCGGCGGGATCGACGCGGAACGTCCGCGGGCTCCGCTCCCCGCGGGCGAAGCGCACTTCGCCCGCGGACGCCGTATGGCCTTCCTCAGGTTCGACCCGGTTCCGGATCGGCCGGTGCAGCGGGCGAAGTTGCGGTTCGCGGTCACCGCCCAGCACAACAGCGACGGCGGGTACTGGCCGTTCGAGGTCTACGCCGTAGACGCGCGCGGCTGGAACACCGATACGATCACCTGGAGCGATTCCCCGCGGCACGGCGGCGACTGGCTGGCGCTCGTCGACGCCAGCTCCGCCGCTGACGCCGACCCGCGGGGGGTGCACGAAATCGACGTCACCGGCCACGTGGCGGCGCGGACCGCCGCCGGCGAGCCGATCGCCTTCCGCGTGGAAGGACTCCCGGACAAGGACTGGGCACTGACCCTCGGCGGGGCCGACTCCACTGGCGCGCCGGAACTCGTGCTGTTCACCGAGGACCCCGTCGGCGACCTCGGTCCCCCCGCGCCCGAGGCGGTCAGCACGGCCGGCTCCGGCCTGTGGTTGCGCTACGCACCACTGACCGGTTCCGCCCACCGCGCAGCGCAGCGACACGCGCAGCGGCTGTCCGTAGAGTCCGGCGGGCCGGTGCTGCAGGCCGCCGCCGACGAACTCCGCTCCGCGCTGGGCGTGCTGCTCGGCGCTGACGTTCCCGTCGACGAGCGGGCGCAGCCCGCGGACGGTGGCATCCTGGTAGGGACGGCGGACGCACCCGCAGTGCGTGGCCTGCTGCGCGATTCCGGCCGCGAGAACGCGGTGCGACAACTCGGACCGGAGGGCTACCTCCTGGCCAGTCTGCGCAACGAACAGGGACGCACGGTGCTGCTGACGTCCACCGACGAGTCCGGCGTGCTCTACGGTGCTTTCCGCATGCTGCGCATGTTGCGCCTCGGTGAGGACCTCGACGAGGTCGATCTCACCGACGCCCCGGCGATTCGCTACCGCCTCAACCACCACTGGGACAACTTCCCCTCGACGGCGGCGCGCGACGGGTGGGGAACGATCGAACGCGGCTACGCGGGCCACTCGCCGTGGCAGTTGGACCTTCCGGCATCCCAAGTGGTCGACCGCTACCAGGAGTACGGGCGCCTCAACGCGTCGGTCGGCATCAATGGGACGGTGCTGAACAACCCGAACGCCACTGTGGACTGGATCGACCCGAACAACCTCCCGCGCATCGCAGCGCTCGCCGATGCGCTGCGACCCTACGGGATGCAGGTCTACTTGGCGCTGCGCTTCGACAGTCCGATCGCGACGAACGAACTGGACACCGCTGACCCGCTGGACCCGCGGGTGCGTCGGTGGTGGCGACGCGCGCTGGAGCGCATCTACCGGAACATCCCGGATTTCGGCGGTGTGCTGGTCAAGGGCGATTCGGAGGGGGAGCCCGGGCCGCTGCGGTACGGTCGCTCGCACGCGCAGGCGGCGAACATGTTCGCCGACATCCTCCGCGGGCACGGCGGTGTCGTGCTGTGGCGGATGTTCGTCTACGGCGAAGCCCTCGAGAACCCCGACCCTGACCGCGCCAAGCAGGCTTACGAGCTGTTCCAGCCGCAGGACGGCGACTTCGCCGAGAACGTCATCCTGCAGAGCAAGCACGGACCCTGGGACTTCCAACCTCGCGAACCGGTGACGCCGGTGTTCGGCGGCTTTCCGAACACGAACCTGGGCATCGAACTGCCACTGATGAAGGAGTACACCGGCCACACCACGCACGCCAACTACCCGGCGGCCTACTTCGAACGAGTCTTCGCCTTCGACACCCACGCGCGCGGCAGCGGCCACACGGTGGCCGACGTGGTCGACGGCAGCACCTTCGGCTACGCCCGCACCCTGGCGGTGGCGGTGAACAACCCCGGCACGGACCAGAACTGGACGCGGATGCCGCTGGACCAGTGCAACTGGTACGGGTTCGGCGTACTCGCGTGGAATCCGCGCTCCTCGGCTCGCGAGCTGGCCGTGCAGTGGGCGCGGTTGGCGCTGCACACCGATCGCAGTGCGGGCGTCGAGGTCGCCGACTGGCTGATCACCGCCGACGAGGCGTACCGCCAGTACTACCAACCACTCGGCATTCCGTTCACGTCTTCGGTGGAATACCACTTCAAGAACGAGCCGGAAGCCTGGGAGGAATCAGCCAACGGCGCCACCTCCGCCGGAATCGGCGTGGACCGCACGCGCGCAGGCACCGACTACAGCGCTTTGTACCCCGCACCGATCGCGCGGCGCTACGAGCACCTGGCGAGGACACCGCAGGATCTCGTGCTGTTCCTGCACCACGTGCGTTACGACGCCGTGCTGCCGCACACCGGTGAGACCCTGGCGCAGAGCATCTACGACAGCACGTTCGCCGGTGTGGACGGGGTGCGCGAACTCGTCACCCGGTGGGAGCGGCTGCACGGCCAGGTGGACGAGCCCGTGTGGCTGGCTGTGCGGTGGATGCTGCGTCGCCAGCTCAGCGAGGCGGTCAACTACCGCAACGTGATGAACCACTACGTGCGCACCCGGTCCGGCCTGGCCGACCGACGTGGCCGGGACAGCGGACTGCGGCACCAGCCCGGTGCCATCCTGCCGGATCAGACGGTGCGGCCCGGTGGGCCGATCCGCGACGTGCGGGCCCCGGCGGCCGCGCGCGCCTACCTGCTGCCGGCGAACTGGGCCGGCATCGGTCGATGGGACCGGGAGGATCGGCTGCTGCTGGCCGCGGACGAACGTACGGGCAGCCGCGGAGCCGTGCACGGCGACCGGGCCGTGTTGCGCGCTCCCGCCGAACCCGGCGAGTACCGCCTGCACGCGGTCAACGACCAGGGCTTCGTCTCCGCGCCTTCACAGGGCGTCGTGTGCGTGCATCCCGGGGTCTGAACTCGCCGCCCCGGCCGCTCAGGACCTTCGCGTCGCTGATCGGGACCTGTTCAGAACCCCAGCTCGAACACCCACGCGGCGAGCGTGTACATGGTGATCGGGACCAGCATCATGGCCGCCAGGTTCAGCCAGAGGCCACCGCGCACCATCTGACCGATCGTGACGTATCCGGACCCGATCGCGATCGCGTTCGGGGGTGTCGCGATGGGCAGCATGAAGGCGAAGCCGCTCGCGAACACGGTCGTCAAGACCAGAGTCATCGGTTCCTGCCCGAGGCCTGCGGCAATCCCGCCCATCACCGGCACGTAGGTCGCGATGGTCGCGGTGGTGCTCGTCAGCTCGGTGAGGAACAGGACGAGTCCTGCGACGAGGATGACCAACAAGATCGGTGGCACACCCCGAAGCCCGGCCACGTGGCTGCCCAACCAGTCGCTAAGCCCGGATTGGGTGATCATCGCGGACATGCTGAGCCCACCGCCGAACATGAGCAGGATCCCCCAGGGCACGTCGCTGGCGTCTTCCCACCGCATCAGCATTTGGTCGCGCCGAGGCCGGACAGGCAGCAGGAAGCACACTATCGCAGCGATGACCGCGATGCCGGCTTCGGAGACGTTGCCCAGCCATGGCAACAGGTTCGCGGCCGGTGGCCAGTCACTGAGCAGGGGGATGAAGATCCAGCACAACGCCGTGCCGACGAACACGACGGCGATGAACCGTTCGCCGCGTCCGAGCGGACCCAGCTCCTGGAGCTGCTGGCGGATCAGTGCGGCACCTCCGGGAATTTCGTCGATGCGGGGAGGGAAGATCATCCGCGTCAACAAGAACCAAGCAATGGTGAGGAAGACCAGCGATAACGGGGTGCCGACCAGCATCCACTCCGCGAACGTGATCTCGATGCCGTGATTTTGCGCCAGGTACGCAACCACGAAAGCGTTGCCCGGTGTGGCGACGATGGTGGTGGTGGTGCTCATGGTGGCGCCGTAGGCGATGCCGAGCATGAGGCAGATGGCGAAGTTCCGGTCGATGTCCTCGCCGTTTCGCCTGAGCAGGGTCACGATGGACAGGCCCATCGGCAACATCATCATCGCCGTTGCCGTCGAGCTGACCCACATGCTGATCAAAGCGGTCGCCAGCATGAACCCGCCGATGAGCCGAGTGGGCCGCGTTCCGACCGCCAGCACGACGGCGAGCGCGATGCGCCGGTGCAATCCCCACTTCTGCATCGTCAGCGCGAGGACGAAACCACCGAGGAACAGGAACACCACGTCGGAGGCGTAAGGCGCTGCGACGGTGTCCAGTTCCGCGACGCCGAGCACGGGGAACAGCGCCAACGGCAGCAGCGCCGTCGCCGCGAACGGGACCGCCTCGGTCATCCACCACACGGCCATGAGCACGGTGACACCGGCGACCGAGCACGCCGTCGGGCTCAAGGCCTCCGCCGTCGACGAGGTGAGCAGGAACGTGGCCAAGCCCAGTGCGGGACCGAGAAAGATCCCGATGACTCGACGTAGGGGCATCCGCTGTTCGGCGGTGCCGGGCTCACCGGGCGCGGCCGAAGACGTCGAGGTGGACTCGTCGCTGAGGTCGGCGGAGGTTTTCATGTGCCATGGGCCTTCCTTCTCGAAGCGTGGTCGGTTCGCCTGCACGGGACGCTCGGTGCTGCGCGGGTTCGGTTGTTCGCTGCGTCGGTGCTCGGTTCGCGCGGGGCCGTGGAGCCGGTGGCGTTCGGGCCGAGGCGGGATGGACACCAGATCGGACCGCGGCGGATGTCAGGTTCACGGCCGGTCGTCTTCAACCGCGGTCTTCGTTGCTCGTTCGAGCGTCGAGGTCGGCGAGGTGTCGGGTGCCGGCCGACGATGCCGCGGGCACGCATCAGGCGGGGCACGCGCTTGCGGTTGATGCGGTTCCCCTGGTCACACCGCTCCGCGGTGACCCGTGGTGCCCGTGCGAACAGCCGGGTTCAGCATGGGGCTCCTGGAACCGTTCGGTCCGCTGATCCTCGCGCTGCTGCGCACCCGGTGCCGCAGCGTCTCCCGATCCCCGACTCGCGGGACATCGAGGCGGACGAGCGGCCCGAGTACCGCACGAGCTCCATCCCGTCGTCGCGGACCTCGGCCGGATGCTAGCCGAGGGTGAAGGGGTCGCGGGTCTCGCCGGTGAGTTCGACCCACACGGACTTGTTCTCGAGGTAGGGGTCCAGGGCGTCGATGCCGTTCTCCCGCCCGAGCCCGGACTGCTTGTACCCGCCGAAGGGTATGCTCGGGGCGACGGTGCGGTACGCGTTGATCCACACCGAGCCGGCCTTGATCTTCGCGGCTACCCGGTGGGCACGGTGGACGTCCTTGGTCCAGACGGCGCCGGCCAGGCCATAGGGGGTGTCGTTCGCGAGCTTGATGGCTTCGTCCTCGTCCGTGAACGTCACGGCGGACAGCACGGGCCCGAACACCTCTTCGCGGAAGACGGTGTCGGTCGGTTTGACCGACAGGATCGTGGGCTGGACGAAGTATCCGCCCAGGTCGTCAGCGGCAGCGCCCCCGTGGGCGACTGCGGCTCCTTCGCTCTTGGCCGTGTTGAGGTAGTTGAGCACCTTCTCGTACTGGGGCGCGTTCGCGATCGGTCCCATCTCCGTCTCGGGATCGTTCGGGTCGCCGAGCTTGATCCGGGCGGCGCGATCGGCGATGAGTCGGACGAGTTCGTCGTGCACGTCGGCGTGGACCACGAGTCGTGAGCCGGCCATGCAGGTCTGCCCGGTCGCGGCGAACACTCCCGCGATCAGCCCGTTCGCAGCGGCCCGCAGGTCGGCGTCCGGGAAGACGACCTGCGGCGACTTCCCGCCGAGTTCGAGAGTGGCGGGGTTGAGGTTGTCCATCGCCGCCTTGCCGACGATCTTGCCCGTGGCGCTGGAGCCGGTGAAGGCGACCTTGTCGACGTCGGGGTGGGAAGCGAGGTGCGCGCCGGCTGCGCCCGCCCGGTCGGTGACGACGTTGATGACCCCGGCCGGCAGTCCGGCCTGTTCGACGAGTTCGGTGAAGCCGAGGGTCGAGGCGGGCGAGTGTTCCGAGGGTTTGATCACCACGGTGCAGCCCGCCGCCAGAGCGGGCGCGACCTTCCAGGTCATGAGCAGCAACGGCGAGTTCCACGGGGTGATCGCCGCGACGACGCCGACCGGCTCGCGCCGGGTGTAGACGAGGTAGTTCGGATTCGGTGCCGGGATCTGGCGGCCTTCGATCTTGTCGGCCAGTCCGGCGTAGTAGTAATACCACGAGCTCAAGCTGGTGAGTTGCCCGAGCATTTCGCGGTAGAGCTTGCCGGAGTCGTTGACCTCGAGGCGGGCGAGACGTTCGGCGTTTTCGCCGACGAGATCGCCGAGACGCCGCAGGTGGGCCGCCCGTGCGAAGCCGGTCTTCTGCCCCCAGTCGCCGTCGAGAGCGCTCCGAGCGGCCGCGACCGCGGCATCCACGTCGTCGGTGCTGCCGTCGGGGATCCGGGCCCACGACTGGCTGGTGTAGGGGTTCTGGCTCTCGAAGGTTGCGCCGGAGGTGGCTTCGACGGGCTCGCCGCCGATGAGCATCCGGAACTGTTCGAGCTCTGCCATGGTGGTCTCCTCACGCGGTGCAGGGCCAGCTCGCAGCTGCTCCCGGTGGGCGAAGGCTGACGAGCTCGCGCAGTGCACCCGTCACTGCCAAATCGCAGTTGGACGAGTCCACGTCGAGTTCGTCAGCCGCGCCGCCTCTCGGTCGCGGCCACCACGGGCGGCCGATTCGATCATCGGTGCACCGGGTCCCCGTGGGCGCCGCCGCCCGGGTGGCCCGTACCGAAAATCTCCGATGGGCACCAGGACGATTTGTCCTCGGTGGACGTTGGGTTCACTCCGCGTTCTCGCCGGCCGGCGCTCCCGTGCTGTGGTGTGCTGGGGAGGCGCTGGTGACCGGTGCTTTCGGGTCGAGGGTTCCCGCGGCGATCGCTGTCTCCTGGCGTGCGAGTTCCCGGTCCACGGCCCGTGGATCGCCGCTGGCGCGGGCGGCGAGCATGCGGCTCGCGGTCGGTGTCAACGTGCAGCTTCCCGGCACGCCCCGGTGGTCGGCGCAGGAGTGTCCTCCGGTGGGTGCGGGCGGTGCTGCTGATGTCGGCGCTTCCGCGAGCAGTGCTGCTCCGCTGAAGCGGCGGTGGGCAGTGGCGCCGCAGGCCGCGCAGGTCGACTGGGGGGCCACCGGTTGGCGCGCCCACTGCTCGGCCCGGGTGCCGCACGATGCGCATTGGTAGTCGATGAGCATTGGCATGGATGCGCTCCTCGTCACTGGTAGCACTTCGGTGCTGCGAAGTGCTCCCAGTCCTCGGGGTCGTGGGGGATCCAGATGTGCGCGTCGTGGCTCTCCGAGATCTGGCGGAGCCGGTGGATGGACTCGACGGAGTCGCGAGTGTTGTAGTCCGAGCCCATCGGCAGGGTGTCGGTGAGGGCCGAGCGCAGGTGCACGGTGTCGGCCGTGAGCATGAAGTACCGGTCCGGCAGGCGTACGAGGAGGCTGGTGTTGCCCGGTGTGTGACCCGGCATCGCGAGCACGGTGATGCTGCCGTCGCCGAACAGGTCGTGGTCGCCCTGCAAGGGGTGCCAGTCGAAGGAGCGGGTGGCCTCGATGTCCGGCTGGCGGAAGAACACGGAGGCCGCCGGGTTGGGCCAGAACGCGTACGGCAGGTCCGCGGCGCCGATGTAGAACTTGGCCTGCGGGAACAGGTACATGCCGCCGGTGTGGTCGAAGTGCGCGTGCGAGAGCACCACGTGCGTCACGTCGGAGGTCTTGTACCCGAGCGCTTCGATCTGCCGGTCGACGCGCTGCTCCGGGGTGAATTGCAGGCCGATGTGCTCGGCCAGGTCTCCGTACACCCCCTCCGGATCGACCGATGCCTCCGGGACGATCCCGGTGTCGAACAGGACGAGGCCGCGATCGTGCTCGATGAGGAAGGTCGGAACCGGGATCGTGACCTCACCTTCAGCGCCGAGGACCAGCAGGCCCGAGTCCAAGGTGAGGGTGGCGCCGTCCAGGGCCCAAAGACGCTTGATAGTTCCGGTGGTCGTGGTCGTCATGTGTCGTCACTCCTTCGCGGTGTTCCTGTGCGGACTGGCTTTGCACGATCCAGTCACCGCTGCTCTTGAATGGCCCGTTGTGGATGACAGGCCGCGAATCGGCCCGCCTCGTTCGCGCCGTGGTTGCTACTCGTGCATGACCACGCCACGGATGATCTTTCCGTCGCGCAGGTCCTGATAGCCCTCGTTGACCTGGTCGAGGGTGTAGGTCTTGGTGATGAGGTCGTCGAGGTTGAGGTGGCCGGTGTTCCACATCCGGAGCAGCTTCACGATGTCGTACTGCGGGTTGCACGAGCCGAATTGCGCACCCCTGATGACCTTCTCGCTGCGAGTGAGCAGCGCACTCGGGATCTGAATGGTGTCATCCTCCACATTGGCCTGGCCGACGACCACGACCGTGGAGTCCTTGCCGATGATGTCGAAAGCTTGGCGGACGACCGTTGCATCCATGACGCTGACGGTCAGTATCGCCTGATCCGCGCCGTCGCCCCAGGTCAGTTCCTTGACCTTGCGGTCGGCTTCCTCCGGGTCGGCGAAGGTGTGCGTTGCGCCGAACTTCAAGGCGATCTCGCGCTTGAACTCCACGGGGTCAACGACGACCACGTACTGGGCGCCGGCGTAGGCGGCACCCTGCACGGAGTTCATCCCCACACCACCGGCTCCGTAGATCACCGCGGTGTCCCCGACCCGTACGTTGCCGGCGTTGACGGCCGAGCCCCAGCCGGTCGGAACACCGCAGCCGGCCAGCACCGCTACCTCGAGCGGAAGCCACGGGTCCACCTTCACCGCGGACCGGGCCGGGATCGTGGCTCGCTCGGAGAACGTGCCGAGCATGCAGAAGCCGCCCAGGTCACTGTCATCGCGGTGGTAGCGGAACGTCCCGTCGGGCATGTTGCCCTTCAAGATGTTGGCTCCGATGTTGCAGAGGTTGGTGCGCCCGGTTTCGCAGTACCGGCAAAAACCACAGCTGGGCATGAAGCTGCACACGACGTGGTCACCCGGCTCGACGTGCGTCACGCCGGGTCCGACCGATTCGATGACACCGGCTCCCTCGTGCCCGGCGACGATCGGCAACCGGGGGGAGTTGCCGTAGACGCCTTCGACGAGGTGGAGATCGGAGTGGCAGAGCCCGGAGGCGGTGAACTTGATGTGCACCTCGCCGAAGCTCGGCTCGTCGACATCGAGCTCGACGAGCTCGAATTCCGTGCGTCCCCGTTCCATCACTGCAGCGCGCGTCTTCATCGATTGCCTCCTGTGTAGCGGTCGTACGAGACCGTTAGTGGACGACTGATGCGGCATGGCATGTCGCCGCGTGGTTGGATAGTAAGATCAAACTGCCGCGCTTTTTGTCCTACGACCGAGTTGTGCAGCTGCTGCAGAGGCGACTGCGAGATAGATGCGTGTTCTCTTCGGGCGCTAACCGTCGAGGCCTAATTGCGCCTCGACCATCACGGCGCCTTCGCCGTTGAGTACGGCAGTGTTGGCCGAGTTTCCGTCCGGAGTTGCAGTCAGCAGCACGGGATCCCCGGAAAATACCGGTCGGCGAAGCCGGTAGTCCAGGGTGGACACGCGTTGAAGTGAGCTCTGGCAGGTCAGTTCAACCATGAGCAGCACCAGCAGTGGCCCGTGCACGACCAGGTCGGGGTAGTACTCGACGTCCCGGGCGTAGGGCGCGTCGTAGTGGATGCGGTGCGAGTTGGCGGTCAGGGCGCTGTAGCGGAACAACCGGACGGGATCGCCGGTGAACGGTTGCTGCCAGGGCGCGTCCGAGGTGGGCAGTTCCTCGGACCGGGTGGAATCCGGGTTTTTGGCGATGCTCTCGCCCGAGCGGTAGACGTAGTCGTGCTCCTCGGTCAGGCAGGTTCGCCCGTCCTGGTCGAAGACGCTGCGGACCGTCACGAAGACCATCTCGCCGGACCGGCCGGTCTTGACCGAGACGTTCGCGAGCGAGCGGGTGCGCTCGGCGCTGCGGCCCAGTGCCAGCGGCCGGTGCACGGTCAACCGCCCACCGGCGAACATGCGCCTGCGGTCGGGGACCGGCGGCAGGAAGTGGCCCTCGGTGGGGTGGCCGTCCTGTCCGAGCTCGCGATGTCGGGCCCATTCGAGGAAGTAGACCCAGTGCCACAGCGCCGGCAATGTGCCGGAGTTGGACGGGTGCTCGGGTGTGTCGAGCACGGCCGCGAGGGCGTCGGCGGGTCCGGTCGGCAGCGGATCTGAGTCGACCAGGTCCTCGGGGATCCACCCCTGCAGATGCTCGTCGAGACTGGACACGGCCACTCCCTTCGATTGGTCGTACAAATACTCAGATGTGAGCTTAGTCATGTCAAGTCGTCGTTCAGTCTTCCTGGTGTGCGTGACAGATGGTGCGCATTGACCCGGCGATGAATTGGCCGTACCAATGTAGTGGCACACCACGTCGAGCCCGAGGGAGGCACGATGGGCACTCTTGCGGACTCCCTCGCCCGCTGGGCGGGCGAGCTCGACCCCGGCGTCGAGGACGTGGCCCTGGCGCAGCGATCGCTGACCGACACCGCGGCGGTGGCGCTGGCCGCGCGCGAGCACCCGGTGACCGGGATCGCCGCCGCGCTGCCGGACGCCGCGCGCTGGGCTGCCGCGGCGCACGTGCTGGATTTCGACGACCTGCACATCGAGTCGACCACGCACATCAGCGCGGTTGTCGTGCCGGCCGCGCTCGCCACGGGTGGCGGTCCGGAGGCGTACCTGGCGGGCGCCGGAGTGATGGCGCGGCTGGGCACTGCGCTGGGTTGGTCGCACTACTCGGCGGGCTGGCACGCGACGTGCACGGCGGGTGCTCCGGCGGCCGCGGTCGCGGCGGGCAGGGCGTTGGGGCTGTCCGCAGCGGAACTGGCTGCCGCGATGGCGCTGGCCGTGCCGGCGGCAGGTGGGGTGCAGCGGTCGTTCGGCACGCACGGCAAATCGCTGCAGGTCGGGTTCGCCGCCGATGCCGGGGTCCGCGCCGCGCGGCTGGTGCGGGCCGGCGCGAGCGCCGACCCGGGCGCGCTGGAGGAGTGGTTGCGGCTGGTGGGCGGTGATCCCGACGCGGTGGACCCGGCAGGTCCGGCCGTGCCGGGCGGGCTCGCGATCAAGACCTTCCCGTGCTGCTACGCGATGCAGCGCCCGATCGCCGCGCTCCGCGAGCTGCGCGAGGACGTGGCCGGCGAGGTGCGCCGGGTGCGGGTGCGCACGCCGGAGCCCGCGGTGCAGCCGCTGATCCACGACCGGCCGCGGACCGGGTTGGAGGGCAAGTTCAGCCTCGGCTACGCGGTGGCGACCGCGTTGCTGGACCCGTACCCGGACTTCGCCGCGTTCACCGACGAGGCCGTGCAACGCTCCGCGGCGCAGGAACTCCTGCGCACGGTGGAGCTGGAAACCAGCGGCAGCGGATCCGGGTTGCTCACCGGCGAGGTCGACATCGAGGTCGAGCACGGCGACGAGGCGATGCGGGTGCGGTTGGCGCACCCGCCTGGATCGCCGTCCCGGCCTCCGAGCGAGTCCGAACTGGACGCCAAGCTCGCCGCCTGCGGCGGGGATGTCCCGGGTCTGCTCGCCGCCGCTGACTGGGAGTCGACCCGGGAGTTGCTGGCGACGACCTTCCCGCGCTCGGAAGTGGGCGAGCACAACACCTCGAGCCTGACCGCTGTCGGGCGCGATGAACGGGAAATCGAAACCATGCGCGCCGATGGCGCGATCTGAGGCGGGAGAGCTATGAGCACGTGGGACGTTCTCGATTCCGAGGAGCGGATGGTCGTGGAGACCGTCCAGGGCTTCGTGGACGCGGACGTGCGCCCCGTGGTGCGGGAGCTGGAGCACGCCGACACCTACCCCGAGACGCTGATCGAGCAGATGAAGCAGCTGGGCATCTTCGGGTTGGCGATCCCCGAGGAGCACGGTGGCACGGCCGTGTCCACACCGTGCTACGCGCTGGTGACCGAGGAGCTGGCGCGCGGCTGGATGAGCCTGGCCGGTGCGATGGGCGGGCACACCGTGGTCTCCAAGTTGCTGCTGCAGTTCGGCACCGACGAGCAGAAGCGCCGCTACCTGCCGCGGATGGCCACCGGTGAGGTCCGCGCGACCATGGCGCTGACCGAGCCCGGTGGCGGCTCGGACCTGCAGGCGCTCGCCACCCACGCGCGTCGCGACGGCGAGGAGTACGTGATCAACGGCGCCAAGACCTGGATCACCAACTCCCGGCGCTCGCAACTGATCGCGCTGCTGTGCAAGACCGACCCGGAGGCCGAACCCAAGCACCGGGGCATCTCCATCCTGCTCGTCGAGCACGGGCCCGGGTTGAGCGTCTCCCGCGACCTGCACAAGCTCGGCTACCGCGGTGTTGAGAGCTGCGAACTGTCCTTCGAGGACTACCGCGCACCGGCGGATGCCGTGCTCGGCGGGCAGGAAGGACACGGGTTCGCGCAGATGATGAAGGGCCTGGAGACCGGCCGGATCCAGGTCGCCTCCCGCGCGCTCGGCGTCGGCCGGGCCGCGCTGGAGGACGCGCTGGACTACGCCCAGCAGCGCGAAACCTTCGGCAAACCGATCTACAAGCACCAGTCCATCGGCAACTACCTCGCCGACATGGCCACCAAGCTCACCGCCGCCCGCCAGCTCACCCTGCACGCCGCGCGCGAGTACGACGCGGACCGGCGCGTGGACATGGAGGCCGGCATGGCCAAGCTCTACGCCTCCGAGGCCGCCATGGAGATCGCGCTCAACGCGGTGCGGGTGCACGGCGGCTACGGCTACTCCACCGAGTTCGACGTCGAGCGCTACTTCCGCGACGCCCCGCTGATGATCGTCGGCGAGGGCACCAACGAGATCCAGCGCAACGTCATCGCCTCCCAGCTCGTCGCCCGCGGCGGCCTCGATGCGTAGGCCACGCGCGGTCCTCCGGCTGCGGGGCGGTTGCTCCGATGACGAAGAGGGCATCCGGTCTGCAACGACGTCGGCTCTCCGCGGCAAGGCCCGCGAGCGGACCGCTGCTCGGTTCCCGGTCGCGGTCGGTTACTGTCCGGAAGCGACAGAGTGAGGGGGAGGAATGCCGTCGAAGGCCCGGGAGAGCGCCTATCTCCGCCTCGCGCGTGAGCTGCGAGCCGCGATCCTGCAACACCGGTACCAGGACGCGCGGTTGCCCACGGAGGCCGAGCTCGCCGAGAGCTACCAAGTGAGCCGCCAGACCGTGCGCCGGGCCTTCCAAGACTTGGTCGCCGAGGGCATGGTCTACAGGGTGCCGGGCAGGGGCACGTTCCCCGCGCCGCGCGAGGAGCAGTACCTGCGCCAGTTCGGCTCGGTCGACGACCTCATGGGGCTTTCGATCGACACCACCATGCGGCTGGTCACCCCCATGCACCGGAAGGTCCAGCTCGACGCCGCCGGGCGGCTGCAACTGCACTCGGACCGGGTGCACACGCTGGCCTTCCTGCGCCTGCACGACGCCACGCCGTTCTGCCTGACCACGGTCTACTTGCCGCCGTCCGCGGGTGCGCTGGTGGAGTCGCGTCCGGAGTTGACCGAGGTCGGTTCCCACAGCGACGTCACGATCATCGGGTTGCTCGACGGCAAGCTGCCCGATCCGATCGCCGAGGCCGAGCAGAGCATCACCGTCGACCACGCCGGCGAGGAGACCGCGGAGCAGCTCGGCTGCGAACCGGGCCGGGCGCTGCTGCGGATCGACCGCCTCTACCAGTCCACGGCGGGCCAGCCGGTCGAGCTGGCGGTGAGCTACTTCTTGCCCGAGCACTATTCGTACCGCGTGCGGCTGCGACGCAACGTCCGATGAGCAGCAGCGGCGCAACGCATCGGAGGCACGGGTGGCGCGTCTTGCGGGGTGATCTTCCGTCTGTCGCAAGAAGGAATGATTACCCAAGGGCTTCACTCATGATTAACTGGGGGCACACATCAGCACCACCTGGTTAAACAACAAGCTGAGATCCCGTCTTGGGTCCCGGTGTTGGCATGGGAGTGGAACGTTCCCGCTTGACCGGGCGATCGCTACTCGTGGACCGTCCACCACAGCGGGCGCGGTCCACGAGACCAGCAGACTCGAATGTTGACCGGGTCAAGTTGAGTCGCGTTCTTGGCGCGGGGTGACGTGGACGGTGCCCAGCTGGGTCAGGTGCAGGTTGGTATCCGCGAACTTCGGTGCCACTGCCTGCAGTGTTTCGAGCATGAATTCGGCGACGGGCGTGGGTGCTCGGTTTGTCGGACGGGCCAGCAGGATCCGTCGGGTCGGCGCGGGCACCCTGGCATCGAAGTTGATCAGCCGAACGTCGTGGCGGCGGTTGGTCAGCGCCAGCCGCGGTGCGATGGCGAGACCGAGTCCCGCTGCCACCATCGCTTGAGCCTCCTGGTAGTCGTGTGACTCGTAGGAGATCGCCGGTTCGAATCCCGCCAGACGGCAGCTGCGGTGCAGCACCTCGGCAACCGGATGGTTGTCCGCGCGGGTGATCCACTGCTGGTCGGCCAGCTCGGACAGCTCCACGCGAGGCTGTTCGAGCAGTTCGGAATTCGCCGGGACCACCAGCACCGTCGGATCGTCCAGCAGGTGCGTCACCTGCAGAGACTCGTCCTCGATCCGGTTCCACTCGTAGTCCCAGAGGATCGCCAGTTCCACGTCCCCGGAGTGGAGCAAGTCCAGCAGGCCGGTCAGCAGCGATGACCGCACGGTGACCCGAACGCCGGGGTGCTTGCGGGAGAACCGAGTCAACGCGAGCGGGAGCAACGAGGAACTGGCGGTCGGGAACGCCCCCATCTTCAGCTCGCCCCGGTCCAACCGCGCGAACGAATCCAGGTCCGCCTGGGCTCCCCGCAGTTCGCTGCGGATGCGGTGCCCGCGCACAGCCATCGCCTCGCCCGCGTCCGTGAGCCGAATACCGCGCGGCAACCGCTCCACCAGCGGCTGGCCCGCTTCCGCTTCCAGCCGCGCGATCTGTTGCGACGCGGCGGAGGGCGTGATCGCGAGCGCCTCCGCCGCCGCGCTGAGCGATCCGCGGTCGGATGCTTCGGCCAACAGCAATATGCGGCGCACGTCCATGCGCACTCCCCTCGGTATGAGCTGTGCTTAATGCAGGATAAGTACGTGAACATTGTTGTAAATGCTCCCCGGTGCCACAGTCCTCTGCATCCAGCGCGGCGATCAGCGCCCGCGCCAGGAAGGAAGGGAGGTGCACCGTGCGGGTACCGGCGAGCTTGGTGCGTGGCGGCACGAGCAAGTGCTGGCTGTTCGAGACCGCTGCACTGCGCGACCGAATGGACCTCGACCTGCCGAGTCTGGACCGATTGCTGGTCAACGCCTACGGCGCTGGCGATCCGGCCCACATCGACGGCGTCGGCGGGGCTACCCCGACCACTTCCAAAGCCGCGTTCGTGCAGTCCAGTGACCAACCGGGAATCGACGTCGACTACCTCTTCGGGCAGGTCGGTATCGGCGTCGCGGGTGTCGAATGGGGCAGCAATTGCGGCAACTGCGCAACGGCCATCGCGTTGTGGGCGGTCACTCGCGGTCTCGTCGCGCCTGCGGGGGATCGGACCACGGTCGTGCTGCGCAACAGCAACACCGGTGCCGTACTGGAAGCCGACGTCGACACGACCGGTGGCCGGGTTCACGAGTTCGGAGCGGAAGCAGTGCCGGGTACGGACGCGGGCGGGGTCGGAGTGGGGCTGGCCTTCCTCGACCCCGCGGGCAACACCACAGGGCACGCACTGCCGACCGGGAACGCGGTGGACGAGCTGCTCGTCGACGAAGTTCCGCTGCGGGTGAGCATGATCGACGCCGGAGCACCGGTGGTGCTGGTCGACGCGGGTTCGCTCGGGCTGACCGGGCGCGAGCCGATCACACCGGGGCTCGTCGAGCGGCTCCGCCGGGTGCGCCGGGCGGCCGCACAACGGATCGGGCTGCCCAGCGGTGACGCGATTCCGAAGGTCGGAATCGCGGGGAGCCCGCCGTCCGGTTCGACGGAGGTCGACGTGTGCGTCCGCATGCTGTCGATGAACGCACCGCATCCGACGATCGGCCTGACTTCGGCGGTCGCCGTCGCCGTCGCGGGGTCGTTGTGCAAGTCGGTCGTTGCCGCCCACTCCACCGCTGGCGAGGCGTCGTCGCTGCGGATCGGCATACCCGACGGTGTCGTCGCGGTCAGATGCGCGGACTTTCGCGACCGCTTGCCGCGACGGGTCGCCGTCCAACGCGCTGCCCGGATCCTCTGCGATGCCGAGATCCGAGTGCCCGAACCGGCCGCGCCTTCTGCACCGCGTCTTTAGCGCGTCCGCGCCGAACCGAACTGAGGAGGAATGATGCAGTCTGGTGAGAAGTACGACGTCGTGGTCGTGGGTGGCGGCAACGCCGGTTTCAGCGCCGCGCACGCCGCGGCCGAACGCGGGCGGCACGTGCTGCTGCTGGAGAAGGCGCAGCCGGGTGCGGCCGGTGGCAACAGCTACTACACCGCAGGTGCGTTCCGCATCGCGCACCACGGTCTCGGTGAACTCGCCGATCTGCTCGACGATGACGACCGCCACTCCGCCTCTCTGCTGGAGCCCTACACCGCGCAGGAGTTCGCCGGCGACGTGGCGAAGGTGACCGGTGGGTGCAACGATCCGGCTCTGACCGGGGCCGTGGTCGATGACAGCCAAGAAGTGCTGCGCTGGCTGCACCGCAAGGGACTGCGGTTCCGGCTGATGTACGAACGACAGGCGTACCCGGACGATCAGGGACGACACGTGTTCTGGGGTGGTCTCGCGGTCGGCAGTACCGGTGGCGGCAAAGGACTGGTCGAACAGCACACGCGTGCCGCAGCACGGGCCGGGGTGGACATCCGCTACGGCGTGCGCGCGCAGGAACTCGTGCTGGACGGCGGTGCGGTGATCGGTCTGCAGTGGACCGACGAAGCAGGTGGATCAGGTGTGCTGCACGCGGATTCCGTGGTGCTCGCGGCAGGCGGGTTCGAAGCCAACGCCGACCTGCGTGCGGAACACCTCGGCGAGGATTGGCGCCACGCCAAGGTGCGCGGCACCCCGCACAACACCGGCGACATGCTGAGCGCAGCGTTCGAGGCAGGTGCGGCCTCCCACGGCGACTGGAACACCTGCCACAGCGTCGCGTGGGACGCCTGGCACCAGGGCAATGAAAGCAACCGGGGCTTCACCAACCAGCTCACCCGGGGCGGCTACCCGCTCGGCATCGTGGTGAATGCGCGCGGTGAACGCTTCCTCGACGAAGGCGCCGATTTCCGCAACCTCACCTATGCCAAGTACGGCGCCCGGATCCTGCAGCAGCCGGGTGGCGTCGCTTTCCAACTGTTCGACGCCACCACCCGCGGCTGGCTGCGCGCCGAGGAGTACGACATGCCCGACGCCTCGGTCGTCGCGGCGGACTCGTTGGAAAACCTCGCCGCGGGGATGGACGTGGAAGCAGCCGCGCTGAAAAGCACCGTCGCTGATTTCAACGCCTCGATCGACCGCTCCGTCCCGCTGGACATCGCCTCCCTCGACGGGCGGGTGGCACACGTCGCCCCGGCGAAGTCGAACTGGGCGATTCCGCTGGAAACCGCGCCGTACTACGCCTTCCCGGTAACGTGCGGAATCACGTTCACCTTCGGCGGCTTGCGCGCGGACACCCGCGGGCGGGTGCTGAACGAGCTCGGCGGGCACCTGCCGGGGTTGTTCGTCTGCGGCGAAATGCTCGGCGGCCTCTTCAGCGGCAACTACCCCGGCGGCACCGGGCTCACCTCGGGCGCCGTGTTCGGGCGCCGGGCCGGTTCCCTGGCCTGACGAGCTCCACCGCACCGGAAGCAACGGCGCGTCGTCACGGCGCAACAGCCGCGGGCCGGCGATTTTCGGCCCGGGACAACCAAGACCAGTGGTAGGACAGCGATGTCTGAGATCATTCCGCTCGTCGCGCTCGGCGCCATGTTCGTCGTCGCGACATTACTTCCCATCAACATCGGAATCCTCGCGTTCATCGGCGCGTTCCTCGTCGGTACCACCTCCCTGAACCTGACCGAGGAGGAGATCCTCGCGGGGTTCCCCGCGTCACTGTTCGTCACGATTGCCGGGGTCACCTACTTGTTCGCGGTGGCCCAGCGCAACGGCACCGTCGACCTGCTGGTGCGGTCCGGGGTGAAACTCGTGCGCGGCAAAGTCGCGTTGATCCCCTGGGTGCTCTTCGCGGTGTGCGGGATGCTGTCCGCGCTCGGCACCTTCCCCACCGCGGCCATCGCGCTGCTCGCCCCCGCGGGGTTGAAGTTCGCGCAACGTTACGGCATGAGCCAGTTGCTCATCGGTGCGGTGTTGGTGGCGGGCGCACACGCCGGGTCGTTCTCCCCGATCGCAGTATCCGGCGCGCTCGTGCTCGGCATGATCGAACAGACGCCGCTGCACGTGGCGCCGTCCGCGTTGTTGTTGGCCAGTTTCGCGTTCAACGTCCTGATCGCGGCGGTGAGCTTCTTGGTGCTGCGCGGTCACCGGAGAGCCGAGCCTGCAACGCCCCAGCAGGATCCGGACCAGGACGAGGCCGACGCCGCCGGGGCGGTCGACTGGCGGCAGGCACTGACCCTCGCGATGCTGGTCCTGCTGGTCCTCGGCGCCTTGGTGTTCCAGCTGGAGATCGGCTTCCTCGCGCTGGGGGCCGGTGCGTTCCTCGCACTGATCGACATCAACCGGCAATCCCGGGCGATCGAGGGGATCAGCTGGTCTACGATCTTGCTCATCGGTGGGATGATCACGTACGTGGGGATCCTGGAGCAGGCAGGCACCATCGACGGGATCTCCCACGGCGCGTCCCGCCTGGGGAGTCCGCTGCTGGTGGCGTTGCTGCTGTGCCTCGTGGTCGCCGTGGTCTCCGCGTTCGCGTCGTCGACCGCCATCCTCACCGCCATCATCCCGATCGCGGTTCCGCTGCTGCTGTCCAGCGACCTCAGCGCAGCGGGGCTGGTCGCCGCGCTGGCAGTGTCGGCCACGATCGTGGACACCTCGCCGTTCTCCAGCAACGGTGCCCTCGTGCTGAGCAACGCCAACGGCTCGGACAGAACGCGAATCTACCGGCAACTGCTCGGATACACCGGCACCATCGTTGCCATCGGCCCGTTCTGCGCGTGGGCATTCCTGGTCGTGCCCGGTGCGGTGTGAACGGGGCGTCCCGCTTCCGCACGTGTTGGCCGGTCGATCATACGAGAACCGTTCCGGAAGAATGCCCTGTGCGACGAGATCGGCTGGTGTATGCGCTTGGCGATCGCCGGGACGCGCTCGCCGACGCTTTCCAATCCGAGTTACCAGCAGTGGTCGTGAAGGCCGGGAGTCCAGCTTGTTCGCAAGAAGGATGAGGCAGTAGGAACGCCGCCGGAGCACAGGAGAGCGCCCGCAGGCACTCAGCCGGACGAGAGGGGATCGAGCAGCAAGGCCCCCTCGGCCTCGACAACTCCGGACGTTCCCGGGGTGGGGTGCTGGTCACCCGGACAGGCCCGTGATGCGTCGTGCAGCTCCGTCACGCCGGGACGGATGCGGAAGCTCGGGGTTTCATGGGCGTGCCGGGGGTTCCGATGGGGATGGGATCGTCCGTGCCGTGTCGATTGTCGTGGGCGTGTGCGGCTTTTCCGGCAGGGGGTTGAGCCGGCCTTCAGTCTGCTGGGGCTGCGCGAGCACGGCGGCGATCCCGGTGCGTAATGTGGCCAGGGCCTGCGACGGCGTGTGGGAACCGTAGAGCAGGCGCATGGCCAGCCCGTCGGAGAGGGCGATGATCGCTGCGGCCGTCTCGGGCGCGGTGCCCAGGTATGCGGTGAGCTCGTCCTGTATCTGCTGGTCCAGCACGCGCAGCCGGTCGGCGAGCCGTTCATCGTGTGCCGCACGCAGCGCGAACTCGTGCAGCACCAGGGTGTCCACCCGGCGTGGCTCGTCCAGCGGCAGGGTTGCGGCCACCAGCGCGGTCACGGTCTCGACCGGGTCGCCGTCCCGGGGGACGGCGTCGATGCGCGCGCCGGACCGTTCGCAGTAGAGCTCCAGCGCGGCCGTGAGCATCTCGTCCTTGGTGGCGAAGTACTTCTGCACCGCGCCGGGCGAGCGCCCGGCCGCGGTGGCCACGGTGCGCACGCTGACCGCGTCGATGCCCTGCTCGGCGCAGCCCTGGTGCTCGTCGGAATCCTGCTGCGCGTCTACGGCGGGGACACCGATGTCGGGCCAGTCAACCTGACAACCCTCGGCAACGTGCTCTGGATCGTCGGCGGCGTGGAAATCCTGGTCACCCTCGGGTCCCTGCTTACCCCGAACCGGCAAACCAAGTGACCACTCCTCGCCGGCTACGGTCGAGCGGTTCGAGCACGTCGACGCAAGCTGGCCTGTTGCTGCCCGGTTGAAGATACACTCTCGCGGTCGAAGAGGGGCTGCGGTCGCTCACGCCCGACCTCAGGCGGCCGTGGGAACGCCCCACTTCGCCGAGCCGCTTCACCCCCCGCCCGGCTGCGACGGGGGTTTCGCAATCTGCGCGTGACGACGCCGTGCCCAGCGCATGCACCAAAACTCATCCGAGCCGTCCCCGGACGCCCTCCCAGCTCGAGAAGCCGCCACCGCGCCGCCCGCTACGACGTGGGACGCGTCCTCGCCACCGGTGAGGCATACACCCGCCCTGTCCACCACAAAAGGGCACCAAACCCGACGCGGAAGTTGAACGACGAGCTGAAGCAGGTCGTGGCCTTCGACCAGAACACCGGGTGTCGTTTCTGTCGGCACGGCGACATAATCGGCTTGCGCTTGGGCGGAAGCATCACGGAACTGGAGGGTGCACGTGGAACTGCGTCACCTCGAGATGTTCGTAGCCGTGGCGGAGGAACTCAACTTCCGCAAGGCGGCACAACGGTTGCACATGTCCCAGCCGCCGTTGTCGCAGCAGATCAAGCGCCTGGAAGGTGAGGTCGGGGTAGCGCTGCTGTGGCGTACGACCCGCCATGTCGCCCTGACCGCTGCGGGAGAGGCCTTCCTGGGTGAGGTGCGCAAGATGCTCGCCGCCGCGCATGCGGCGCCGGTGGTGGCGCGCAAGGCCGCGGCAGGGCAGATCGGATCCCTCCGCCTCGGCTTCAGTGGGCCCACCTCCTACGAGGCGCTTCTGCTGATCGTCCGAAAGTTCCGCGAGCGCTACCCGCAGGTCCGCTTCGAGATCGTCAGCCCGCTCTACGGCGGCGAGCTCGTCGAGCGGATCAACCGGGAGGAGCTGGATGCGGGGCTGTTGCGGTTGCCGATCCCGTCGGAGAGGGGACTGAACGTTCGTGAGTTGCAGCGACATCCGCTGGTGATGGCGGTGCCCACCGGGCATGCGCTGGCCGAGCAGGATCAGGGCAGCCTCGATGACATCAAGGACGAACCCATCATCACCTACCCCACCGGCAGGGGGTCGGTGGTCAACCAGATCGTGCAGGCGGCTTGTCTGCAGCGAGGATTCAGCCCTCACTTCGCACAGGAGGCACCCGACACGCACACCATCCTGTCGTTGGTGGGCGCCGGCTCCGGGATCGGCTTGGTACCGGCGAGCGCGGGACACCTCGAGTTGCCCGGTGTCGTGCTGGTCCCCCTGCCCGGTGCACCGGCCATACCGTTGGCGCTTGCGTGGCGGGAGGACGATCCCAATCCGGCACTGCACGCTCTGGTCGACCTGCTGCACGAGGTCGTCGAGGAAGTCTAGGGCCCGGCGCGGTGGAGTGCGCCGACGGACATCGCCGAGACCTCCGGTCCGCGACGAGCGCGGATGGCACGCCCCGGGCTGACTCTGTTCTCCCTGGGTACGCGAGATTATGTCGCCCGAGGCAATCACGTGTGCACCGACTCGGTGTTGGACAGCGCACAGTCGACGTCCTAACTTCATATCAATCGAAAAGCGCCCTGGCATTCGGCCGGTGCCTCGGCGTGAACCGCCCGGATCCCGGTAACGCGCAGCCGGGTCAATGCACCGCTTCCGTGAGCCGGTGACGTCCACAGGGCATTGTGAGGGCATCGACCATGCGTAACAAGATTTTCCCCGAGCACGAGAAGATGGCTCGCAAAGCGGGTATTGCCTCGTTCGTGGGGACCACCATCGAATGGTACGACTTCTACCTCTACGGTACGGCGTCGGCCCTGGTGTTCGCACCCTTGTACTTTTCGGACGTGCCACCGTCGATCGGACTCGTGCTCTCCTTCGCCACTTTCTGGGCGGGATTTCTCTCACGGCCGTTGGGCGGGATCGTCTTCGGGCACCTCGGTGACCGCGCCGGACGCAAGGCGGCGCTCGTCACGACACTGCTGCTGATGGGATTCAGCGCGGTCGGTATCGGGTTGCTCCCGACCTACGCCCAGATCGGTGTGGCCGCACCGGTGCTGCTGACGCTGTTCCGATTCGTCCAGGGACTGGCCGTCGGCGGCGAGTGGGGTGGCGCGGTGCTGATCGCCACCGAGCACGCGAAGAAGGAGCGCGGCTTCCTGTTCGGGGCGTTTGCCCAGCAGGGATCGCCCGCAGGCAAGCTGCTCGCCTGGGCGGCGTTCGTGTCCGCCTCGCAGTTGATGCCGCAGCAGGCGTTCCTGAGCTGGGGCTGGCGCATCCCGTTCCTGGCTTCTGCTGCCTTGGTGGTGGTGGGACTCGTAGTTCGGTTGAGCATCACGGAGTCTCCGGCCATGGCCGAGCTGGCCTCCAAGGAGAAGAAGGAGCGCATACCGCTGATCACGCTGTTCAGGTCACACGCGAAACCCGTGCTGATCGGCATGTGCGCGGTCATCGTCATCTTCACGGTGGCATACGGCAAGAACGCGTTCGCGCTGTCGTGGGCCACCAATGAGGTCGGCTTCACCCAGGACACCTTCCTGAGCATTCTTCTCATCAGCGCGGCGGTGCAGTTCCTGGTGCAGCCGTTCGGCGCGGTGCTGGCGAGTCGTTGGAACCCCCGGAAGGCCGTCACACTGCTGCTGATCCTCGAAATCCCCGCGTTGGCAGTGATGTTCATGATGATTGGAACGGGCAGCATCGCCTTCGCCGTATTGGGCACCATTCTGGCGACACTGCCCGACGTCATGTACTACGCGCTCGTGGCGGGCATGCTCTCCCAGGCGTTCCCGGCCGGGGTTCGCTACACCGGGGTGTCGATGACGTATCAGCTGACCGGTTTGGTGGGCGGTTTGACCCCGTTGCTCATGCAGTCGCTGTTCACGGCGTTCGGATCGATCGTCCCGGTGATCGCCTATGCCCTGGCCACGGTGCTCACGTCGCTGTTCGGTGCCCGTGCGCTGCTGGGTCTTTCCAAGCGGGAGGAAACCGCCGAGGCCGACGGGGTTTCCGCTACCACGCACGCCTGATCAGGTGAAAGGAAACGGGACAGATGGATTCGGAACTGTTCGACGACGTGCTGCGGACTGTCCGTGACTTCGTGCGCAGCGAGGTGATTCCCTGCGAGGACGAGATCGAGGCGGCCGACGCGATCCCGCAGCGCCTGCGGGACACCGCTGCCGAGATGGGACTTTTCGGTTTCGCACTGCCCGAGGAGTACGGCGGGCTAGGGCTCTCGACGAGCGAGGACGTACGTCTGGCGATGGAGCTCGGCTACACGACTCCGGCGCTGCGGTCGATGTTCGGTACCAACAACGGGATCGCCGGACAGGTGCTGGTCGGCTTCGGCACCGAGGAGCAGCGCAAGCAGTGGCTGCCTCGATTGGCGTCCGGAGACGCCATCGCCTCGTTCGCGCTGACAGAGGACGGCGCGGGGTCGGATCCAAGCCGGGTGCGAACGCGGGCCGTGCGCGACGGTGATGACTACGTGCTGACCGGAACCAAGCGATTCATCACCAATGCCCCGGAAGCCGATGTGCTGGTGGTCTTCGCCCGCACGAACGAGAACGTTGCGCCGCACAAGGGGATCTCGGTGTTCCTGGTGGAGACGGGCCGTTCCGGGGTGCGGATCGGGCAGCCGGACGCCAAGATGGGCCAGTCCGGTGCGCACACCGCCGAGGTCTTCTTCGATGACGTGCGGATTCCCGCGGAGTCGCTGGTCGGCGGAGAGGAGGACACCGGGTTCGGGGCGGCGATGGCGTCGCTGACGCGGGGCCGGTTGCACATCGCCGCTCTCTGCGTCGGGATGGCGACCCGGATCCTCGACGAGGCAGTCCAGTACGCCGCCACCAGCGAGCAAGGCGGCGCCCCGATCGGTCGCTTCCAGCTGGTGCAGGCGCAGCTGGCCGAGTCGCAGGCCGAGCTCTACGCCGGCCGGTCGATGGTGCTCGAGGCGGCTCGCGAGTTCGACTCCGGTACCGATGCCCGCATGGCACCGTCGAGCGCGAAGTTGTTCTGCAGCGAGATGGTCTCGCGGGTGGCCGATCGTGCGGTGCAGGTGCACGGTGGCTCCGGCTACATGCGCGGTGTGGCGGTGGAACGCTTCTACCGCGACTCCCGGGTGTTTCGCATCTACGAGGGCACCAGCGAGGTGCAAAAGCTCATCATCGCCAAGCAGCTCCTGAGCCGGTCTGCCGCATGACGGTGCAACAGCAGAAAGGTGGCAGCACCGTGAGTGCTACCGAGGTCATGTCCGGTGTTGACAGTCGTGATCAGGTCATCGAGAAACTCCTCCACCCGCGCTCGATCGCGGTGCTCGGCGCTTCGGACAACCCCATCAAACTGTCCGGCAGGCCGGTGGACTATTTGAAGCGGTTCGGCTTCACCGGACGTATCCTGCCGATCAATGCCACTCGGACCGAGGTGCAGGGCCTGCCCAGCCATCGCAGCCTCGAGGATGTCGACGGCGACATCGACCTCGCGTTCATCATGTTCTCGGCCGAGCACGTGGCCGAAGGTGTGCGAGCTTGTGCCGAGCACGGCATCGAGGTCGTGATCGTGGGCGCGGCCGGCTTCGCCGAAGTCGGCGGCCGCGGTGCGGTCTTGCAGGAGGAACTGCAGGCCGCGATCGACGAGACCGGTGTTCGGGTGCTCGGCCCGAACTGCCTGGGCATGATGAGCGTGCGGGACCGGGCGATGGCGACGTTCACCTCGGCCCTGGACGAGGACGTCGACCTGCACGAGGGACCGGTGGCGTTCGTCAGCCAGAGCGGGGCGTTCGGCTCCTTCGTCTTCAGCGAGGCCCAGCAGTCGGGCGTGGGGATTTCGCACTACTTCAACACCGGTAACGAGGTCGACCTGTCGGTCGCGGAGATCCTCGGTGGTCTGGTGGAGTCCGAGCAGGCGCAGGTGCTGCTGGCCTACCTCGAGGGTGTGAGCCACGGACGGGAACTGCTGGACGTGGCCCGCCGTGCGCACGAGTCGAACAAGCCGCTGCTGACCGTGAAAGTCGGCCGCTCGGCCGCCGGCGCGCGCGCAGCGCAGTCGCACACCGCTTCTCTGGCCGGGGAGGACGCCGTCTTCGACGGGGCGATGCGGCAGGCCGGCGTGATCCGCCTCGACGGCACCGAATCCCTGCTCGACGCGGCGCAACTGTTCGCCACCGGCCGGCGCGCGCGGGGACGGCGGCTGACCACGTTGTCGTTGTCCGGTGGCGCCGGTGTCCTCATGGCGGACATGGCCAATGGTCACGGCGTCGAGGTCCCGACCTGGGAAGAGAGGTGGCAGCAGCGGATGGCCGAGGTGATCCCGACCTACGGGTCACCTCGCAATCCGATCGACCTGACCGCGACCTTGGTCAGCGATCCGGAACTGCTGCGACGTGGCCTGGAAGTCGCCGTGGAGCATCCGGACACGGACATGATCGCCGTCCTGCTCGGCAACGCGGACACCGGTTCCGAAGCGCTCATCGGCGCGATCGAGCAGGCACACCACCGCACCGATCGACCCTTGGTCGTCGTGTGGACCGGCGGCAGCGGCCGGCCCCGTCGACGGCTGCGGGAGCTCGGCATCCCGTGCTACACCGATGCGGGCCGTGCGGCGGCGGCGCTGGGAGTGCTCGCCGACTTCAGCCTCCGCCCACCGCTGTCGTCGGCTGAACGCCCCGCCGACATCGATGATGCCGTCGCCCGCGCTGTGATCGCGCGAGCACGGGATGCGGGCCGCAGCCAGCTCAACGAATACGACTCCAGCCGCGTGGTCGCGGCCTACGGCGTGCCGTGCGCGGGTGCGCTCTGCGTCGACACCCCCGACGGGGCGGTCTCCGCCGCTGCGGAGCTGGGTGAACCCGTGGCAGTCAAACTCTTGTCCGAGAGCATCGGGCACAAGAGCGACATCGGCGGTGTGCGCCTCGGTGTCTCCGGAGCCGAGTCCGTGCGAACCGCGGCCGAAGACCTGCTGGGCGTCGCCGGGAAGAACGGCGACAGCAGTGCACGCCTGCTCGTCCAGCGGATGGAACGCGCGGAGACAGAACTCATCGTCGGTATCAAGCACGACCCCTCGTTCGGGCCGGTCGTGGTTGTCGGGTTCGGCGGCGTCCTGGTGGATGTCCTCGCCGACAGTCAAGTCGGTGTGGCTCCGCTCGATCCCGACGCGGCCAAGAGGCTCCTGCTGTCACTCCGCGGAAGCCGATTGTTCGGCGCCGTCCGGGGGCAGCCGCCCCGTGACCTCGACGCGGCTGCGGACATCGTGGCCCGTCTGTCCTGGTTGGCCTTCGATCTCGCTGATGACATCACCGAACTCGACATCAATCCGCTGCTGCTGGGCGCCCACGGACACGGCGCGATCGCTGTGGATTGCCTGGCGGTACTCACGCACGGAGGGAAGGACCACGGATGACGAGCGAGACGAGGACCCGTGGCGACGCGGCTCCGGACGTGGTGTTCCGCGAGGGGCTTGCCCAGGGCGAACTGCGGTTCCAACGGTGCCGGTCCTGTTCGGCAGCGGTGTTCCAGCCGCGGGTGCTGTGTCCGTCCTGCGGAAGCGAGGAGCTGGGATGGCACCGCAGCGACGGTCACGGAACCGTCTACTCGACGACTGCGGTGCGTTCCCGCCACGGGATGCACAACGTGGTGCTGGTCGATGTCGATGAGGGATTCCGGATGATGTCGCGGGTCGACGACATCGAGCCCGACCAGGTCGTCATCGGATCCCGGGTCACGTTCGCCGTCGCCGACGACGAGGGGACGCCGGTTGCGGTGTTCCGGGAGGGAGAGCGCTCGTCATGAGCATGCGTGGCACCACTGCGGTGGTCGGGGTCGCCGAGTCCGACCTCGGTGAGGTTGCCTCCGGCCTGACGCCCTTGGACCTGGTCGGTCAGGCGACGGTGCGGGCCTTGGCTGACGCGGGAATCAGCAAGTCCGCTGTGGACGGACTGTTCACGGCCTCATCCTACTACCCCATGGCGGCCATGGACACCGCTGAGTACCTCGGCATCACACCGAGCTACCTCGACAGTTCAAACATCGGCGGCAGTTCGTTCGTCTCCCACCTGCTGCATGCGGCATCGGCGATCAACGCCGGGCTGTGCACGACGGTTCTGATCGTCTACGGCAGCACTCAACGCTCCGACGGGGGACGACTGGTCTCGCCGTCCAAGCCCAACCCGTATGAGGCTCCTTATTCTCCACGGTACCCGGTCAGCATGTACGCTCTGGCCGCTGCGCGGCACATGTACGAGTACGGCACCGCGCGTGAGCAACTTGCCGACGTCGCCGTGGCCGCGCGCGAGTGGGCCCGGCTCAACCCTGCTGCTTTCGCGCGCGAACCGCTGTCCCGCGAGGACGTGCTCGCGGCACGCATGGTCAGTGATCCGCTCACCACCCGGGACTGCTGCCTGGTCACCGATGGTGGCGGAGCGGTGGTGCTGACCGCGGCGGATCGCGCCCCCGACGGAGCAGCTGCGCCGGTGTACCTGCTGGGAGCGGGAGAAGCGAACTGGCACCGCAGCATCTCGGCCATGCCGGATCTGACGGTCACGGCGGCTGCCGAGTCCGGGCGTGCCGCGTTCGACATGGCTGGACTGACCGTGCAGGACGTGGACGTCGTCGAGCTCTACGACGCCTTCACCATCAACCCGATCCTCTTCCTGGAGGATCTCGGGTTTTGCACCAAGGGCGAAGGCGGTGCGTTCGTCTCCGACGGCCTGATCGCTCCGGGCGGCAAGCTCCCGGTGAACACCAACGGCGGGGGGCTGTCGTATTGCCACCCGGGAATGTACGGGATCTTCACCGTCATCGAAGCCGTCCGCCAGCTCCGCGGGGGTTGTGCTCAACGTCAGGTCGAAGGCGCCGAGGTCGCCCTCGCGCACGGCAACGGCGGAGTGCTCTCCAGCGAGGTCACCGCACTGCTCGGCACAGCGGACACGCTCTGAACGTCTCATCGGGAGATTTCATGTTGCAGCACAAGGTCGCCGTCATCACCCGCGACGCCACGATGCGGCTGCGACGCAACGTCCGGTGAGCAGCAGCGGCGCAACGCATCGGAGGCATGGACAGCGCGTCGGGGCGCCTCCATGCCTTCGGCAAGCGGGTGCGGGGTTCTGGGGTGCGGGGTTCTGGGCCGGTGGAAAGTGCCGTCGCGGAGCATCGCGAACAGCGCGCTGATGCGGTGGTGGGCGACCAAATCAGCCACTTCTCGTGCGCAAACGTGTTACTAGTGCACGAGGAGTGACATAGTATTGGGTGCAGTGTCTTTACATGATGAGCTGTGTTGCTCACAATGAGGACATGTCATACAGCTACGGGGGGCAGATTGAAGAAGTGGTCGGTGTCAATGGTCAAGGACGCGTGACGCTGCCGAAGGCCGTTCGGGACGCTGCCGGCATCGAGCCCGGCGCCACGCTCTACATCCACACGGACAGGAGCGGCGAGCTCGTCCTGGAAACCCGCCAAGCGCGGATCCGGCGCATCCGCGCGCTCGCGGCCCCCACGGACGGCAGCACGGGGGCGCAGTCCGACGAACTGATCGCCGAGCGGCGCGCCGAGGCCGCCCGCGAGGACCTCGCATGAGCGGCGTGCTCGATGCCTCCGCGCTGCTGGCCTGGCTGCGCAACGAGGACGGAGCCGAGCAGGTCGACGAGCACCTCGACGGCGGCGTCATCGGCGCTGTGAACCTCAGCGAAGCCGCGCAGAAGATCAGTCAGCACGGCGGTGACGGAAGCCGGGCAGCCACCGAATCCCTCGGGATGGGGCTGACCCTCACGCCGTTCGCCGGTGAGGACGCGCTGGCCACCGCCGAGCTGTGGCCGCGCACTCGCGAACACGGACTCTCCCTCGGCGACCGGGCGTGCCTGGTGCTGGCGCGCCGCCTCGGGCTTCCAGCGCTCACAGCAGACCAGGAATGGAGGAAGCTGGATCTCGACGTGGAGATCCAGCTGATCCGATGAGACATGTGCCAGCCGTCCGGGCAGAGCGCTGCGCGCGAGATGCACCGGATGCCTGGTAAGGAACACGGCATGAGCCGCCACTCAACCTGTGCTCGATTCCGACGCCGGCCACCAGAAGATGCTCGTCCGCGTCCAGGGCCGGCGGCCGCGCAACGACTCTGGTGGCGTCGTCGCGCCGAACCGGCGGCGTTGTGGTGTCGCCGTGACACGAGCCGCCGGTTCTGCGGGACGGGCGTGCTCAGGCCGGTCATGCGGAGCCGTTGCCGGGCAGGAGTTCACGGGAGCAGCGGGAAGCCGTCGAGGACCTGCTGCAGGTGCATCACTTGTCGGGGGAGGAATTCGGCGATGGTGAGCCCGACGACGTCGGCGGAGTCGTTGATGTCGGCGACGATGCGCCGCACTTCGGTGCTGGACAGCCCGCCTGGTACGGCGCCGAGGCCGAGGGTGACCTCGTTGCTGTCGACGGTGTCGACGTCGAAGTCACGGCCACGCGCGAGCAGCCGGTGGTCGCGATCCAGTCCAGCAACGGCTGGGTGGAGGCGCGGAGCTCGTCGGGGCTGAACGAGGTGACGCCCCATGCGGCGACGTTGCCGACGTCGTCGTCGGTCCAGGAGTGCAGTCCGGCCAGGGCGAACCGCTCCGGCGGCACGGTCGCGGGCAGCAACTGCTGCACCTCGGGAGCACCGTGGCCGGTCAGCACGGCAGCGGCCATGGCGTGATAACCGGGGTACTCGCTGTCGGGGGTACTCGCTGTCGGGGTGCGAGTCGATCCAGACCACGGCCAGGTCGTCGCCGTAGCGGTGGGCGAGCGCGGCGAACGGTGCCACGCTCACGGCGCACTCGCCGCCGAGCGTGGTGATCCGCGCCGGCTCGTGCTCACGAACGAGCTCCACAGCACGCGCGAGTTGCTCGACGACGACGGTTTTGGCCTCGATGCCGTCGCGTTCGGCCAGACCGTGGTCGGACATCGTCACCGGCACGGTCGCGGTGGGTCCCTCGTGCGGCGGCAGGATCGCGTCGAGCACGGTTGTGCCCACGGCATAGCCGCGGTGTGCGATCTCGAGCGGGAACTCGGAGGCGAATGCCTGCACGCTGGAGGTGCCGGCGCCCTGCCATTGCGGCCAGACCAGGCGCAGGTGGGCGTCATCGGAATGGGGGGCGCCAGCTGGCGACAGGTGGGGAGAGGTCATCCGGGGTCCAATCGGCGGAAACCCCGGCGTTCACGCCGGGGAGGAGCCGATCCCGAGTGGTTCCGGGTGACCAACCGAGAACGATCTCTCACGTACAAAGTTGCTAGCATGTAAGTATGAGTCGGACGCAGGTGAAGCGGGCCTACAAGTACCGCTTCTACCCAACAGAGCAGCAGCGCACCGAGCTGCTGCGCACGTTCGGCTGTGTCCGCAAGGTCTACAACCTCGCCCTGGAAGCCCGAACCCGCGCGTGGTTCGCCGAACAACGCCGGGTGAACTACGCGGAAACGTCGAAGCTGCTGACGGAGTGGAAACGCTCCGACGAGCTGTCGTATCTGGGCGAGGTGTCCAGCGTGCCGCTGCAACAAGCCTTGCGGCACCTGCAAACCGCGTTCTCGAACTTCTTCGGGAAACAGGCGCGCTACCCGCGGTTCAAGTCGCGGAAGAAGTCGCGCCAGTCGGCCGAGTACACCAAGTCCGGCTTCAAATGGCGTGACGGGCAGCTCACGTTGGCGAAGATGCGCGAACCCCTCGCCATCGTGTGGTCCCGCTTGCTTCCTGAGGGTGCGGAGCCGTCCACGGTGACCGTCTCCCGCGACGCGGCCGACCGGTGGTTCGTGTCGTTCCTGGTCGAAACCAGCACCGAACACCTGCCCGCGACGGACACGGCGGTCGGCGTCGACGCCGGGTTGGATTCGCTGGCGACCCTGTCGACCGGCGAGAAGATCACCAACCCCAAGCACGAACGCCGGGACCGGAAACTGCTGGCGAAGGCCCAGCGGGAGCTGTCCCGCAAGGACAAGGGCTCGAACAATCGGGCCAAGGCGCGGCGGAAGGTGGCCCGCGTGCACGCGCGAATCACCGACCGCCGCAAAGATCACTTGCACAAGGTCACCACTCGACTCGTCCGTGAGAACCAAACGGTCGTGATCGAGGACCTTCAGGTGCGCAACATGCTCGGCAACCATAGTCTCGCTCGCGCGATCAGCGATGCGTCGTGGTCGGAGTTCCGCACGATGCTGGAGTACAAGGCCACCTGGTATGGCCGCGAGGTGGTCGCGGTCGACCGCTGGTTCCCCTCCAGCAAAACGTGCTCCGCGTGCGGCCGGCTCGCCGAGGCGATGCCACTGCACCTGCGCACCTGGACCTGCTCCGGGTGCGGCACCACGCACGATCGCGACGTGAACGCCGCGACGAACATCAAGGCCGCCGGGCTGGCGGTGTCGGCCTGTGGAGCCGGTGTGAGACCTCAACGGGAGTCCTCCCGGACGGGGCAACTGGCTGGGAAGCAGGAACTTTCTGGCGCGAGCCGGAAGGGAATCCCCGCCCTTCAGGGCGGGGAGTAGTCAAGGAACGGTCCTCACTTGCAGAAGAGTCGGCTGTTCTCGTGCTGTGCTTCGATCGTGCTGCGATCGGGTGTCAGCCCGGGAGGTGGCGGTCACGCGGATCTCGACCCGCATGTTCGGATCCCAGGGCCGCAACGCCCACGTTGGTCCACACGGGAGGCTGGTCGGGCATGTAGCGACGCAGCAGCTCGGTCATGATCTCAGAGTTGGGCGATTGCGGCATAGAAGCCGCACCGGTCGGCGGGGTTGCTGGGGGTGGTGGGTCGCCAGTGCAGTGCGTCCACGAGGCCGGGTTCTGCCAGGGCAGCGTCCTCCAGGAGTGCGGCGATGCTGGCGCGGTCGCGCAGGTAGGCCGGCGTGTTGCTGTGCTGGTACACCTCGGCCACGGCCCGGTGGGGTGCGGCGAGTTCTTCGGTGGGCTGGTCGTCGCTGACGTGCGAAAGCACCAGGGCACTGCCAGCGGCGAGGGCGTGGCGGTAGCGGGCGAGGATCGTCCCGGGATCGTCGCGGTCGCTGACGAAGTGCAGCACTGCCACGCACAGCACGGCCACGGGCTGGTGCCAGTCGAACAGGTCTGCCACTCCCGGGGCGGTGAGCACTTGCTGCGGATCGCGCAGGTCGGCTTGGGTCACGGTCACCTGCGGCAGTGGGTGCAGCAGCCGGCGGGCGTGGGCCACTGCGACGGGTTCGATGTCGACGTAGGCGACGCGCGCGTCCGCGTCGCGGGCGTGGGCGACTTCGTGCACGTTGCCCTTGGTGGGGATGCCGGAACCGAGATCGAGGAATTGCTGGATCCCGTTGTCGAGGCAGTAGTGCACCGCGCGGGTGAGGAACGCGCGGTTGGCTTGCGCGCTGCGGGCGGTGTGTGGAAACCGGCTCAAAGCCTGTTCCGCGGCCTCGCGGTCGAGTGCGAGGTTCTGCGAGCCGCCGAGGTAGTAGTCGTACATCCGCGCCGCGTTCGGCCGGTCTAGGTCGGCGGCACCGGTGATGGCGGCCAACTCCTGCTCGAGCTGCGGCTCATCGGACATGGACGGCCTCCTGCGCGCGCGTCGGGCGGATGCGGCGGCGGTGTCACCGCCGCCTGGCACCAGCGAGGATGCCACGTCCGCGCGAAACGACAGTGGCCGCTGCAGGATACGTACTCGCGCCAGTGCGGATATCAGCGACGAATCTGCTCGTCGTGGACGTGTGCGGCGATGTCCTCGACCGGCTGACGCCCAGAGTTGCTGCCGGATGTGCTGCGGACTTGGGTGAAGTGTCCGCTCAAGCGGGAACACTTCACCGGTAGCCGGCGCGGGCGTCGTCGGGTCGCGCGGATCAGGCGAGGCCGGTCAGGTCGCGCAGGAACAGGCCGGGTGTGGGTTTCGGGGCGAACCACGTCGACTTCGGCGGCATCAGCAGGCCCGCGTCCGAGACCGCCATGATCTGCTCGATGCTCGGCGGGTGGGCGATGAACTGCACCGCTTCGTCGGCGGGGTGCCGGCAGTTCTCGGGCGCGCCGTTGCCGCACGAGATCGGCGCGATCCCGAGCTCGGGCAGCACTTCCTCGTCGAGGGTGACCACGTCCAGCGACGCGCGGACGTGCCCGTTCGCGCCGGACGGCCGCAGGCCCAGCCGGTAGCACTCGTCGGCGAAACGCACCACCACGACCCCCGGTTCCGGGACCGCGCTCGTGCACTCCTCCCACCACGCGGTCACGGGTAGCGACACCAGCTTCTCGAACACCCCGGCCGCGGACCCGCCGGGCACGGGCAGGCAGCGGTGGTAGCCGAAGATCCGCATCTCGTCGCGCGGAAACAGCGCGGCGAGCGTGAACGCGGCCGGATGGTCCGCGCCGAGGTGGTGGCGTCGCGTGGCGTAGTGCTCGGCCGCGGCCATCCGGTGGTGGCCGTCGGCGATGTAGAGGGCGTCCATCCCGCTGACGCCCAACTCGACCGCCCGCGCGAGTTCGGGATCCCGCCGGGCCCACACGGTGTGCCGGGTTCCGTCCCCGGTCGTGAGATCCACGTCGGGACCGGTCGGGGTGATCCGCTCGGTCACGCACCGCAGCGCGTCGTTGGGGGAGTGCGCGAGCGTCACGGGCATCTGCTCGATCCCGGACAGTTCGGTGAACTCGTCGAGCAGCCGCTCCCGCTCGGGCTGCGTGGCCTCGTGCCGTCGGACCCGCCCGGCCCGGTAGTCGTCGACGGACACCTCGACGACGACGCCGGTCTGCTCGTGCCCTCCTTCCGCGATGCGGTACACGACGACTGCCGCTTCGGGCAGGAGCGGGTACCGACCCGAGTTGAAGGACTCCCGGATCCGCGCCGCGTCACCCGGGTACTCACCCCACTGGCGGTCCAGCACCAGGCTGCGCGGCAGCCGCGCGGTGACCCCTGCGGCCGGGGCCTCGGTGCGCGGGGAGCTCATGACGCCTCGCTCATGGACAGGGGCGGCGCGAACTCGCGGGCCGCCTCCGAGTTGACGCAGTGCAGCACGGTGCCCGACGCGAACTCCTCGACCATGCGCACGACCTCGGCGGCCACCGCCTCCTGCGCCTGCTCGGTCGACGCTCCGATGTGGTGGGTGCCGTAGACGTTGGGGTGCGCGGCCAACCGGGAGTCGATGGTGCCGGTGCCGGTGCCGGGCTCGTCGGCGAAGACGTCGATCCCGGCCCGCACGCCCTTGGTGTCCATCGCCTCGATCAGCGCGTCCTCGTCGACCAGGTCGCTGCGCGAGGTGTTGAGGATGATCGCCCCGGGGGGAACCTGCTCCAGCAGGGCCCGGTCGACGAGGTGCCGGGTGGTGTCAGCGGCGGGCACGTGCAGCGACAACACGTCGCACGTGCGTGCGAGCTCGGGAAGGTCGTCGACGAAGGTGATCTCGATGGCCTGGGCGCGGTCCAGCGTTTCACGGTCGCGGCCGGGCTTGGCCACGGCGTGCACGTGCGTGCCGAAGGCCGCGGCCCGCTCGGCGAACGCGAGACCGATCTGACCCAGGCCGACGACGCCGACGTTGCGGCCGAAGAGCCCGCGCGTCTGGGAGTAGCGCTTCTTGTCCCACCGCCCGGCGCGCAGGTCGGCGACGTTGTCGGCAACGTTGCGATCGAGGCCCAGCAACAGCGCGAAGGCCAGCTCGGCGACCGCGATCGCGTTGCGCCCGGGCACGTTGGAGACGTGGATTCCCAGGCGGGAGGCGGCGTCGCGGTCGATGGTGTTGGTCCCCGAACCCGCCCGGACCACCAGGCGCAGGGCGTCGGCGGACTCCAGGGCCTCGGCGGTGACGCGGGTGCTGCGCACGACCAGCACCTCGCACCCGACGAGCCGGTCGGGCAGCTGGTCCGCGGTCGTGTCCGGCTCGTAGGCGCAGTCGTGCGCCTCGGCGAGCCGGTTCCGGTGCTCCTCGGGAAAGGAGTCGGCCACCAGGATCCTCATCGGCCCCTCCAGTGTCTTGCGAGACATCCGCACCCGGTCGGTACGCACGAGCGCCGGGTGGTCCTCCTGAAACGAACAGCGCGCCCCGCAGCTCGAGACCGGCGCAACGCACGAGACCAGTGTTGCTCATTGCGCACCCTATTGCTGATGACGCAATCGTGCGGGTGGCGCTTCGAGTGCGTCAACAACTCCTTCGGGGGGCGCACCGCTTCGCGCTCACGACCTGCGCTCTCGTCGCCATTCGCCCTCGGTGAGGAACTTGACCAGGTGTTCCTCCAGGGACGTGCGCTGGCGGGCCAGGCCAACCGGGCCGAGGTCCTCGCACTCGGTGCCGAACCGCACGTGCGGCATCCGGGGCCGCGAACGCTGAGCGAGTCCTCATTTGCCGCGAGCAGCTGCGCCGCCGCTGGCTCGGCCAGCGGCTCCGTCCGAGCTTGGACGTCTTCGAGCCGCGCAAGCGCCCCGAAGTCCGGCCTGGTCCGCGGTCAACAACATCGAGCCGGTCTTCACCCGACCAACGCCTCCTGGCTGAACTGGAGCGAGCCCGAGCACGCCGCCACGGGCTACTTCGCGCTGAACGACCACCGCAGTCACGATGAGCAGAAGGCAAAGTTGGTGATGGGAGTGCGACCTCGGTGGTATCGGATCCGGGGTCGGCATCTGATGGTCGTGATCGATCACTGCGCCGGTGTCGTGTTCGGACAGACGTTGTGGACAGTGAAACGCTGAAATAGCGCTATTGTCCCACTTTTCTGTCAAACCGTCAACATTATGGGCAGGTGGTGCTGGCCGCTCCAGGAGTGCGGCAGGCGCACGACCGCGCCCTCGGCTGGAGGGTCGCCCCCGTTCTGTATTTTGTCCGCGAGTTGCTTCACCTAGACGTGTATGGGAGGGCCCGATGGAGGCGGTCCTGGGTGTGCTCGAGGGCATCAGTGACTTCGTTTGGGGGCCGTACCTGCTGATTCCGCTCCTCCTGGGAACGGGGCTGTACCTGACCATCCGACTGGGCGGGCTGCAGTTCACCCGGTTCGCCCCGGCCATGCGATTGGGGCTCGTCAAGCGCAGGGATGCGGGTTCCGAAGGCGACATCTCCCAATTCCAGGCACTGACCACGGCGCTTGCAGCTACGGTCGGCACCGGCAACATCGTCGGCGTGGCCACGGCCATCGGCATCGGCGGACCCGGCGCCCTACTCTGGATGTGGGTGACGGGTCTTCTGGGGATGGTGACGAAGTACGCCGAGGGCTTCCTCGCCGTGCGCTTCCGCCGCACCGACGTCGCCGGCGAGAAGTCCGGCGGTCCGCAGCACTACCTCGAACACGGCATCAAGAACCGGTTCGGCAAGGTCCTGGCCCTGATGTTCGCGGTCTTCGCCGTTCTCGCCTGCTTCGGCATCGGCAACATGACGCAGGGCAACTCGATCGCCGCGAACGTCGCCTCCAGCTGGAACGTGCCGACGTGGGTGACCGGGATCGTCCTCACCGTGCTGGCGCTCGTCGTGCTCATCGGCGGCATCAAGTCCATCGGCCGGGTCACGGCCGCGCTCGTACCGGTCATGATCGTCTGCTACGTCCTCGGCGGCCTCTACATCCTGGTCGCCAACATCGGTGATGTGCCGAGCGCCTTGGGCGCGATCTTCACGCAGGCCTTCACCGGCACATCAGCAGTGGGAGGCTTCACCGGATCGGTTCTCATAATCGCCATCCAATTCGGCGTCGCCCGCGGGATGTTCTCCAACGAGTCGGGGCTGGGCTCGGGGCCCATCGCCGCTGCTGCGGCCCAGACGAACCACCCCGTCCGGCAGGGGCTCGTGTCGATGACGCAGACCTTCATCGACACGATCCTCGTCGTCAGCTTCACCGGGCTGACCATCATCACGACCGGAACCTGGTACGAAACCGACCCCGCCACCGGCGAGCAGCTCGATGCCTCGCTCATGACCGGCCAGGCCTTCACCCACGGATTGCCCGGGGAATGGGGCCACTGGATCGTCACCATCGGGATCGTCCTCTTCGCCTTCTCCACCCTGCTGAGCTGGTCGTACTACGGCGAACGCAACGTCGAACGGCTCTTCGGCCGGGCAGTGGTCATGCCGTTCCGCATCTTCTTCTGCCTCGTCGTCTTCGTCGGATGCACCGCGGAGCTCGAGGTCGTCTGGACGTTCTCCGATGTCATGAACGGGCTCATGGCTCTGCCCAACCTCATCGGCATCCTCGTCCTCTCCAACCTCATCTACCGGGAGACCAAGCACTACCTCAGGCACGACCCCAAGCTCGAAGCCGACAAGGCCACGATCGAGGCGTTCATGGCCGACCAGCCGGGCTGGGAGGAATGGAAGGCCGGCGACGTCGTCGGCTCCTCCCACCACAGGACCTCCCGCCGGGGCAGCGGTTCCGGACAGGGCCCGGCAAGCGGGCACGAGACGGAGGGATCGCCACGTCAGTAGTGGCACCCCGCGGGAAGCGCCGTCCCCGTTTCGGCGGGCCTCCGGCCAACTGTCCTATTCGGATCCGAAGCCGGTACCCGGTTCGCCCGCGCCGCCGCTTCGGTTTCCCGAAACCCAACGGGGACGAGGTCGCAGAGGGTCAACGCCGAGTGCGACCGCAGGGGCAACTCCGCGGCGCTCGTGCCGATCCGGTTCGAGCTGCCAGCTGCGAGACCTGCTGCAGTACCGTGCGAAGGGTGCGCCGCGTGTCTGCTGGCGAGATCTCGACATCGGGTTCCGGTGCGCCCGACGGGAACGTTAGATGTACCTGAGCGCTCCCATCGTTGCGCCCCCGGACACAGCAGAGAGGCTCACGTGGATTACGGAATCGACATCAGCCACTACAACCAGGTCGACGATTGGCACGCGGTTCGGGGCAACAACATCACCTACGCGTGCACGAAGGTGACCGAAGGCCGGACATGGGTCGATGACCAGGCGGGTGCGCACGTGGCGGGTGCGCGGAGCGTCGGCATCGTCACGGGCGGCTACCACTTCGCCCGGCCGGGCGGGATCGACCCGCAGGTGGGGCATTTCGCGTGGTGGTTGGGCCAGCACGGGCTGAAGGAACCGGGCAACCTGTGGCCGATGCTGGACATGGAAGACACCGAAATCCCCGATCCCAACGCGTTCATCCCCGAGTTCATCCGCCAGTTGCGTGCGGCAACGGGCGTGCCCGGGGTCCTCGTCTACGCCAACCTCAACTGGTTCCGAAACATCATCGACCCGAACCTGTGGGCCGGGGACGATGTGCTCTTGTGGATCGCTCGGTATAACGGCGATCCCGGCAATCCGGGATGGGGCCATCCTCGGCTGGCGCTGCACCAGCACAGCGCATCCGGCACTGTGCCGGGGATCCCCGGTGACGTCGACCGGAACGCCACCGTGGGTGACTGGGGCCTCGGCGCATTCACGATCTGAGCGTCGCTGCACCTGCGATAGCCACCGCGGACTCGGCGGCGGTTCGTCCATCACCGGTCGAGCCGCCACCACCAGTCGGGTGATCAGCGAGCGAGCGATCGGGGTGCGCGTGAGACTGCGGGTGAGCAGCTCCGGAACCGGGGTGGCCGAACGTGGATCGAAGGAGGCGCGACATGACTGGTTTCACCCGCACGGTGCAGGGGCAGGAAGCTCCTGTGCCCGGCAGATACCACATCGACCCGGCGCACACGAGGATCGGTTTCTCGGTCAAGCACATGGGCCTGTCCAAGGTGCGCGGAACCTTCTCGGATTTCGAGGGCACGATCACGCTCGGCGAGACCGAGGCCGACACCAGTGCGGAGCTCACGATCCAGGCGGCAAGCATCGACACCGGGCAGTCCCAGCGTGACGAGCATCTTCGATCGAACGACTTCCTCGACATGCCGAACCATCCAACGTTGGAATTCCGCAGCACCAAGATCGAACCGGCCGGTGATGAATGGAAGGTGCACGGTGAGCTGACCATTCGTGGAGCGACCCGTCCGGTCACGTTGGAGGTGGAGTTCGAGGGCGCGGGACCGGACGTGCTCGGCGACCAGCAGCAGCCGCGCATCGGGTTCTCCGCCGAGACCAAGATCAATCGCGAGGACTTCGGCGTGAACTGGAATCAGGCGCTGGAAACCGGTGGTTGGGTGGTCGGCAAGGAGGTCACGATCGAGATGAACGTCGAAGCCGTGCGCCAGTAGCTCGCCACTGCGGCGGCCTCGAGTCCATGCTGCGACCGAGACCCCACCGTGGGACGCGGGGCTCGGCGTGCTCCGGCTGCTGAGGGGCGCGCGGACTGCGCCCCTCGGATCACCGCCGTCACTCGCTCCGATCGGGGTGCAGCAGCACCTTCGAGTAGCCTTCCTCGCGTTTGTCGAAACGGGCGTACGCATCGGGCGCGCTGGTCAACGGGAGCCGCTGGGAAACGACGAAGCTGGGCGTGGCTCGCCCAGCGGTGATCATGTCCCGGAGCTGGTGGGCGTACTGCTTCGCATCGGCTTGGCCGGTGCCCATCTTCTGCCCCTTCTCGAAGAAGCGCCCGACCTTGAACAGCAACTGCCCCTGGGCAGCGTTCTCGTTCGGTGCGCCGGGGTCGGAGGGCAGGTAGAGCCCGACAACGCCGATCGAGCCGGTCGACCGCACGGTGTCCACCAGCTGGTTCAGCACCAGGGCCGGCTGTTCTTCGCCTTCGACCGCTGTGGCCTGGTAGCCGACCGCGTCGATGCCGCGATCGGTTCCGACCGCACCGACCGCGTCGGCGATCTGCTGAGCCGGGGCACCCTGCGTGTAGTCGATCGGCTCAGCACCGATCTGAGTGGCGAGTTGCAGGCGGTGCGCGACTTTGTCGACCACGAAGACCCGGGAGGCGCCCTTGAGCAGCGCCGAGTAGGCCGCCATCAACCCAACCGGGCCGGCGCCGTAGACGGCGACGGTCTCGCCTGGTGCCACCCCGGCGAGTTCGGTGGCGTGGTAACCGGTGGGGAAGATGTCGGCCAGCAGGGCGAAGTCGCTTTCGTGCTCCGCGCCCGCCGGTAGGGGCACGCAGTTGTAGTCGGCGAACGGCACCCGCAGGTACTCGGCCTGCCCGCCCTTGTACGGGCCCATCCCCACGTAGCCGTAGGCACCGCCCGCACCCGGCGGGTTGACGGTCAAGCAGAACGCGCTCTTGCCGGCCCGGCACGTGGCGCAGAACCCGCAGGCCACGTTGAACGGCATCACCACTCGGTCCCCGCGCCGCAGCGTGGCGACACCGGAACCGACCTCCTCGACGACCCCCATGTTCTCGTGGCCGAAGACGATTCCTGGCTGAGCGTCCGTGCGGCCCTCGTACATGTGCAGGTCGGAGCCGCAGATCGCGCTCGTGGTGACCCGCAGGAGCACGTCGGTGGGGGCCTCGATCCGCGGATCTTCCACCTCCTGCACCGCCACTTCGAACGGACGCTGATACACCACAGCCTTCATGGCCGCTCCCTAAGATCGTAGGTATTCAGGTCAGGTGCCCTGGTCCCCAGGACGACGGGGGTGGATGGATCTTGCCGTCTGCGGTTCGGCAGGAACGGCCGCTTGCCCGCCACACGCACCCACCATCCGGCCACCCACCGGCAACGGGAAACCCGCCTGAGAAGGGGACCGAACCGCCGTTGGCGGACTCGAAGTCGCTGCCCACGTCGACCACCGCGAAGTTCATGCGAAGCTCCCACTCGCAGGCCGCGCGCGCACCTGCCCTCCATGGCCGTTTCCGCCAGCCCGCATCACGGTCCGCAGCCGGCGCGGCACCTACCATTCGAAATGTTCCCTGTTCGCCGGTTTCGCATTCGTTCACGTAGCTGCCCCCGCTCGCCAGTGTGATCGCTCCTTCAGGAACGTGAAAGTCGATGACCGTCCCACTGCGGAGTGTTGATCTCACGGGTCTGTTGTTCAAGGTTTCGTGCGAGGTGCGGATGCTCCGGAGCGCGCACAGCGGCCCCGGGAGCAGAGTTCTGCGTAGCGCGGAGGCTTCGACGGGCTCAGCAGCAAAGCTCAGCACCACCTCAGCGATCACGAAACGTTGCGCGGAGCCGCTCTCCTGACCAGGCCATAAATCGGCGCAAGCTCCGGCCTTCAGGCAGGGTTCCGGCAAGGTCGTGTTTTAGCTGGTCATGAGGAGCAGGGCGAGGGGTCTGAGTGGGTCCCGGGCGTGGTGTCGGAGGGCTTGGGCGATGTTGGTGACGCCGGTGAGGCGGAGCAGGCTGATGGCGAGGTTGCGTAGGGTGGCCATCACGCGGGGGCCGCTTGCGGCGCGGATCTGGCAGTGGTCTTCGGCGAAGGTGACGTCGCGGACCCAGTGCAGCTGGTTTTCGAGGCACCAGTGCCTGCGGACGAGGGCGGCGAGCTCGTCCGGTTTGGCCTGGTCGGCGGGCAGGCTGGTCACGGCGTAGACCGTTTCGGTGCGCCGCGTGGTGCTGCTCAGGGTGCTGGTCTTGCGGGTGCTCTGAATGGCCTGGGCCGCGTGTGGGAAGGCGATTCCTGCGGCGAGGGTGACGGCCTTGAGGGTGCGCTTTTCGACGCGTCCGTGACCGCGCTCGGTGTGGCCCACGGGCACCTGCTTCCAGGGCAGAGCGTGCAGCTGAGCGCGCAGCGCGGGCTGGTTACCCTTGACTGTGACCAGGTAGTGGGCACCACGTTCGCCGAGGAGGTGTTCGGCGTGAGCAGTCTGGCAATGCAGTGCGTCCATGGTCACCGCTACTCCTTGTAGGTTGCCGATTTGGTCGCACAGTGGGGAAAATAGCGGTATTTCGTTGGTCTTACTGTCCACATTGACCTGGCCGAGAACGACTCCGGTGTGGTGGTCGATCGCGGCCATCAGGTGGCGAGCCGGACCCTCCGTCCCGCCCGAGCCGCGCAGGGTCTTGCCGTCTATCGCGAGTGCACGCCGACCGCCGGGCACTCGAGTGCGGGCGTCCAACCAGCCACCGACTCCGGTGTCGAGAGCATCGCCGGACAGGCGCTGCACAGTGCGCCGAATCGTCGATTCGTCTGGTGGGGCACCGTCGACACCCAGCGCCTGAAGTACCTCGGCAGAGGCGTCCGCGGCCCACTCGCCGATCGCGGTGAACGACCGAGCCCCGGACAGCACCGCCGATAGCGCCACCGCCAGGATCACCGGCAGACGATGACGCAGGCCACGGGCACGTCGCGGATCCGGCACCGCCGACAACGCAGCCAGCAACTCACTTCCGGTGCCCTCGCGGTCGGCCACGACACGGGCCAGTTGCTCCAAGACAGGGTGCATCGGCGATGATGGTGCGGCGGGCATGGGTCCTCACAGTGAGCAGATGGCTTCAACACCCTTCATGATCACCGCCGGACTCATGCCCGCCCTACTCCCCCCAGATCTACATAGATCGTCACCATCACCGCAGGTCACAACCCCCCGACCACGACCTTGCCGAGGCCCTGCCGCAGGGGGTGTGCGCGGCCACCCGATCCTCGCTGACCTCGGAGGCGAGTTGCTCGTAGTGGTCGGAGACGCTGAGGTAGGCAAACCCCACTTCCTCGGCACGGCGCGCATTGCGGACGAGGTTGAGCGGATCCTGCTCTTCGGCCGAGATGACGTACCCGATCTCCATGCGTTCCCTCCCGGCGCGGATCACTCCTCGGTCACGTCCTCGCTGAGGACCTCGGTGATGCATACCAGCATCATTCCCGCACCGGCGTTGCGCTCGACGTTGTCCTCCCCCGCGTAACGGGCCACGTTGCGGGTGGACCACAGCAACACCTCCTCGGGGTTCCCGCTCGGGCTGTGGTGCCCCGATCATGATGAAGGCGTAAGGCCTGCGCACGTCGTCGACGCAGGCCACCGCACGCCCGCCGCCGAGCGGTGTCAGCGCACCTGGGTATCGGTTCTGGCCAGCTTCGCCGAGAGCGGGGTGTCGGGGAAGGAGCGCAGGTTGCGCTTGAGTTCGGCGAAACCGCGCCAGGTGGCGAGTGTGGTCACCGCGTCCCACAGGCGCAGCGCTGCGCCGCCGGTGGGAGCGGAATCGATGACTGGTCCGAACAGTGCCGCACCGTCGGGCGGGGCGAAGGACAGGACGGGTGTGCCGACGCCCCCGCCGCAGCGATCGGTGGCTTCGCGGGTTTCGGCCCGCAGGTCGGCGTCTCGGGCCTCGTCGGTGGCCGCCTCGGCGAGTTCAGCGGGCAGGCCGACCCGTTCGAGCGCCGGGCGGAGGTCGCGCGGGCGAGCCATCTCGCGCATGACCGCGTCGAAGTCGTCGCCTGGTGGGGCCTCGGAGTTCCACACCAGCCCGCCCAGGGCCTCGTAGAGGTCGCCGAGGACTTCCGCTCCAGCGGCCTCGCGGGCGGCGTGCACCACTCGCAGCATCTCCAGGCCGCGCAGATGGCTCTCGGGATACTCGGGGGAGGCCCTCTTGCGCTCCTCGTAGCTGGTGTTCTCGTTGAGGATCGCCAGCGACAGGGGGCGCCAGCGCACCTCGACCGGGCGCTGCCGGGACACCTCGCGCACCCAGTGCGAGGTGACCCAGCAGAACGGGCAGAGCGGGTCGAAGAAGAACTCGAGGTCCGTGCTCATGCTCTCCGGCTACCCGGTACCCGCGGCGAAGCAACACGCACGTCGCGTCGATCTGTTCGCCGACCTGCGCACGAGCAACCGATGCAGGCGCTGGGCAACGCCCACCGCAGCTGCACTCGCGGAACAGTACATCGGGGCGATGTGGCGGGGCAGGCCCGCGGTGAGGAACTCCGCGGACTGCCGGCACGTGGTCGCGGCGAGGTCCACGGATGTCTGAGTCGGGGTGTCCGCTCCGGACGGGCTTGCTCGACTGGACAAGAGGACGATGTCCAGGAGGTGAGCCCTCGCTGCAGCGTGCCGCGTGATTCTGGAGTAGGCGATGGCGAGCAAGATCTGGTCGGGTTCGATCAACTTCGGGCTGGTGATGATCCCGGTCGTCCTCCAACCACGGGTGTGCTTCCAGCCTCGGTGATGACAACGCCGCCGGAAAGCTCAGTTGCAGTCCGAGCGGAGCAGGTCGTGCGGCTACCGGGGCTGAATCTCTCCGATCGCCGGCCACCAGCCGCCCGCGTGGTCGGGCGGGTACGGCAAGATGGCGGTCGCAGGACGTCGCCGAGGCACGGTTGGGCCACCCGATGAGCGATCGCACCGCGCGCAGCGCCGCCACGCGGCGGCATTTCGTGGACGTGGCGCTGCAGGTGTTCCGGGAGACGGGCTATGCGCAGACGTCGATGGCTCAGATCGCCCAGGCCGCGGGCGGTAGCCGGGCCAACCTCTACCTGTACTTCAACAGCAAACCGCAGCTGGTGCTGACCCGGATGCGGGAGCTGGAGCCGGAGGTGACCGAGCTGTACTCGGCGCTGGATGCGCTGCCGGAGCACGGACCGGAGACGATGCGGGGCTGGGTCGACCGGGCTCGGGGGATGTGGCATCGGTACGCCGCCGAGTTCGAGGCGATCTCCCAGGCGATGAGTGCCGAACCGGACGTCCTGGAGGAGTGGCTGGGGCTGCTGCGCCGGCTGTGCCGGGCGCAGATCGCCCTCCACCGGGACTGCGCGTCCGAGGAGGAGCGGCTGGACCGGGAGGCGCACATGCTCACGTTGATGCTGGGCCTCGAGCACACGTTCTACTTCCTCTACGTGCGCAACGGCCTCGAACAGGAGGAGCGGATCCTGTCCGCGCTGGCCGCGCAGTGGGCGCGGCTGTTCGGCCGGTGAGCCCTCTCCGTTCGGGGCCGATCCGGTGAGCCACGTGGCAGCCGGGGGTCACCGGTCGAGCACGAGCCGGGAACATCCGTCGGCGGCGCGGGACACGCAGATCATCATGGTGTCTCCGTCCTCCTGCTCGGAGTCGGACAGGATCGAATCCCGGTGATCGGCCCTGCCGGAGACGACCCGGGTCTCGCAGGTACCGCAGGTGCCGGTCTTGCACGAGGAGATCACCGGCAGCCCGTTCCGTTCGGCGGCGTCGAGGATGGTCTCGTCGGCGCCGACGTCGACGACCGCCCCGGATTCGGCGAACTCCGTCTGGAACGGGGTGTCCGGTTCGGAGCGTTCCACCGGTTTCGGGGCGAACCGTTCCAGTCGCAGGGAGTTCTTCGGCCAGTCGGCCATGGCCTCCTCCGCAGCCTGCAGCAGCGGTTCGGGGCCGCAGGCGTAGACCAGGGTGTCGTCGCGGACCGTGCCGAGCAGCTCGTGCACGTCGATCGGCCCGAACTCGTCCTGCGGCACGAGGGTGACCCGATCACCGTGGGCGGCCAGTTCGTCGAGGAAGGCCATCGAGGAGCGGCTGCGCCCGCCGTAGACGAGTTCCCACTCGGCCCCGGCGCGGTCGACTTCGGTGATCATCGGCAGGATCGGGGTGATGCCGATGCCGCCGGCGACGAACACGTACCGCGATGCCGGTGCCAGCCGGAAGTTGTTGCGGGGCCAGGACACCGTGACCGTCGAACCGGGCGCCAGGGTGTCGTGCACGGCCGCCGACCCGCCGCGTCCGTCGGGCTCGCGCAGGACACCGATCCGGTAGGTGGTGCGCTGTTCGGGGGCCGAGGACAGCGAGTACTGCCGCACCAGCGATTCGTCCTCGCCGGGCAGGTGCAGGTCGATGTGCGCCCCGGGCTTCCAGCGGGGCAGCTCCCCGCCGTCGGGGTGGGCGAGTGTCAGCGCGACCACCTCGTCGGCGGCCTGCTCGCGCGCGACGACATCGAGGTCGAGGGTGCGCACGGTGCGCTTGCGGGAGCGCTGCACGTCGGCGGTGTCCCAGTTGACCTGCAGGCTTCGTCGGATCGGCACCAGGGCGGTGGGGCGGAAGTCGAGCTCGACGGGCTCGTCGGGGCGCAGCGACGGCAGCCGCTCGAACAGCACCTTGAGCCCGGTGGGACCTTGCACCCGGGCCAGCGGGTTGCCCAGGCAGGTGTGCCGCCCGGTGGAGAACGCGAGGTGATCGCCTGGATCGGGGCGGTGGATGTCGAACTCGAACGGTCGGTCGCGGTGCGCCGGGTCGGTGTTCGCGCTGCTCAACGCCACGTGAACCATGTCGCCGGCGGCGATGTCCACCCCGCCGATCTCGACGTCGGTGGTGGCGCGGCGGGAGGTGAACGTCGACGAGGGCCGGCGGCGCACGGTCTCCTCGAACACCCGCGACCACAGCTCGGGTTCGGCGATCGCATCCTGCAGGGACTCGGGGTTGCGGGACAGGAACAGGATCGCGTTGGCCATCGCCTGGGCCGTGGTGTCGGTACCGGCGGCGGCGAACTCGGCGATGTGCAGGCCGATGCGCGCGGTGTCCAGGGACCAGGACCCGTCGGCGTCGCGGGCCGAGGCCAACACCGAGATGAGATCGTCGGCATCGGAACCGCGCCGGGATTCGATGATCTCCCGCAACTCGAGGTTGGCGGCCACGAACCGGTCCCAGACCTCCAGCCTGGCCTCCTCGGTGATGTCGGCGTGCGCGCTGGAGAGCACGACGAACAGGTCGTCGCGCACCTGGCGCAGCATGGGCGCCTTGTCGTATCCGAGGTCGAGCAGCGCCATGATCGTCTGCGTGGTCAGCTCCAGGCAGTAGTCCTCGACGATGTTGCCGGAGCCGTTGTTCTCGAACCGGTCCACGATGCGGTGCGCTCGGGCCTCGATCTCGGGCCGGAGCCGGTCCATGCGGTCCTTGAGGAACCCGCGCTGAGCGATCCTGCGGGTTTCGGTGTGCCCCGGCGGATCTTGCCCCACGATCATGCTGGACACCAGCTCCGGCGGATACACGTCGCGGTACTTCTCCGGAACGTGCGCTGCGGTGTTGGCCGCGGAGGAGAACGTCTTCCAGTCGCCGAGGATGTGCAACGCGTCCTCGCGCCGGGTCACGACCCAGCCGTGCAGGCGTTCGTACCAGAACACCGGAGTGTCCTCCCGAGCTGCGGCCAGGTGCAGCGCGGGGTCGTGGTAGTACGCCTCGGACATGACGTCGAAACCGTGGGCGACCGGGCAGCCTCCGGTCGCGTCGTGCGCAGCGGTCATCGTGGCCACCTCATAGGGAGCGGACGGCGGATGCGGTGATCGAGGACAGTTTCTGGAAGCGGGCGACGTTGTCGCCTTCGTCCATCACACCGGACGACAGGAAGCAGAACGACACTCCGGAGGCGGGATCGACCCACAGCAGGGAGGATCCGGCGCCGTAGGATCCGAAGGTGCGCGGGGAGACGAACGGCCCGAAGAACCGGGCGTGCGTTCCGGTTCCGGCCAGGGCCATGCCCAGGCCCATGTTGCCGGGTGGTTGGTCCCACTTGCGAGCGTCGGCGACCATGCCGTAGAGGTCGTTGATCTCGTCGCCGGTCTGGTTGGTGGTGGCGACGTCCAGCACGGATTCGCCGATGAGCTGCTCGCCGGAGGCGGTGCGGCCGCGGTTGCGCAACATCTCGGTGAAGGCGAAGACGTCGTCGATGGTGGACACCGCGCCGACCCAGGGCATTTCGGCGTCGGCGCGGGTGGTGACCTCGTTGAGGCATTCGATGTCGTCGGGTTTGAGCCAGGAGTCGTTGGCGGCGACGACTTTCAGCGGTACGGCGCGGTCCTGCCACTCGGCGGGTAGGCCGAACCGGGTGTGCGGCATCCCGACCGGGGCGAAGACCTTGTCGTGCACGAGCTGCCGGAACGATTCGAACCCGTAGGCGCGGCAGGCCATTTCGCCCAGCAGCGCGTGGTTGATGGCTGGCGAGTAGTTCAGGTTGGTGCCGGGTTCGTGCACGACGTCGAGGGAGCCGAGGGCGCCGATGACGTCGGCGAGCACGGCGAAGCGGTCCGGGCCCAGTCCGGGGTTGGGGGTGGCGGGCATGCCGGCCCGGTGGGTGAGCAGGTGGGCGAGGTTGATCCGGTCCTTGCGGACGGCGCGGAACGGTTCCTCGCCGAGGAATTCCGGGATGAGGTCGATCACGCGCGTGGACAGCATCAGCTTGCCCTCGCTGAGCGCGCGGAACACCAGGGCGTTGGTGAAGCCCTTCGACATCGACAGGACGCGGTAGATGTCGGTGCGGGCGGTGGGGCGCGCGATGGCCGCCTCGGCGTGGCCGTAGCTGCCGCGCAGTGCGACGCTGCCGTGCCGGGCGACGATGACGTTCGCGCCGTGGTAGTCGCCGCGCGCGATGTCCTCGCGGATGGTCTCGTCGAGGACGTCGAGGAAGCGGCGTTCCAGTCCGGGAACATCGGTGATGCTCACCTGGTGCGCGTGATCGTCGGACACGGTGCTTCCCTTCGTGCGGGGCGATGCCGGTCGTCGGGGCTCGGGGCGTGGCGGTGGACCGCGCCGCCGCGCCACGTGGCGTCACACCATGAGGGCGCCGCCGGAGGGGGACAGGGTCTGGCCGGTGAAGTGGCGACCGGCCTCGGAGGCGAGGAACAGCACGGTCTGACCGACTTCGTCGGGTTCGGCCACTCGTTTGAGGGGCTGCAGCGCCAGCAGGGCTTCGACGTGGTCCTCGCCGGAGGCGGTGAACATGGCGGTGTTGACGCCGGCGGGGGCCAAGGCGTTGACGCGGATGTCGAACGGGGCCAGTTCGGCGGACGCGGATTTGGTCAACCCGATGATCGCGGCTTTGGACGCCGGGTAGTAGGCGGGCATGGGCAGGCCGATGAGCCCGGCGACCGAGGCGAAGTTGATGATCGCCCCGCCGCCGGCGTTCTTGAGCAGGTCGACGGCCGCGCGGATCGCGTAGAAGGTGCCGCCCAGGTTGATGGCGACCACCCGGTCGAAGTCGGCATCGCTGATGCCGCCCAGGAACTCGGGGTGGAAGGTCTCGCCGGTCTTGGCGGCGTTGACCATCCGGTCGTTGATGCCGTCGACCCAGGCCTGCTGCTGTGCGCCCGGGGTGGACACGCCCGCGGCGTTGACCAGGACGTCCAACTTGCCGTGGTCGGCCCCGACCTGGGCGAAGACCTCGTCGACGGCGGTCGAGTCGGATACCTCCACGGCGAAGCCGCGGGCGCGCGGCAGCGCGGTGAACTCGCGGTCCAGATCTTCCTGCCGCAGGTCGAGGCCGTACACGGTCGCGCCGGCATCGGTCAGCGCTTTCGCCGTGGCCAGGCCCATGCCGGAAGCGGCTCCGGTGACGACTGCGATGGCGTCATCCACTCTCATGCGATCCGTCCTGTCGGTGCGGGTTGCCGGTGCTGGGGCGCGGCGTCACCGCCGCTGGATAGGGCAAGCATGCCAAAACTTAGACACCCTGTCCATATTTCGTGGCAGGAAAAGTGGACGACCTGTCCAGGATACTTTCGATCACCAGCGTGGCCAGGCGAAACGCCGTTCTCGGAGACGTTCCGAAAGGCGAAGAGGAACCGGCTGCTCCGAGGGCCAGGGTGGGCCGTTCCCGCTTGAGCGGACGGCCGGGGCGCGGCATTCGGACCGAAGACGCACCGGTGCGGCTCGAGGAGATCAGCCCGGTCTAGGTCCCCTCGTGCGCTGCCCGATCCCGGGATCTGAGTAGTGTCACGGATGACGGTCCCGGTGTGGTTGCCCAGACTGCGAGGCGATGTCCCAACCGGATTCCCGCCAGACGTTGCTGCTGGTGGCAGGGGAAATGGCCGCCATCGGCCGCCGACTGACCGAGCTGAGCACGATGGTGCAGGCGCAGGCCGTCGAGTCGCCGTCAGCGGCTTCGGAGACCGCTGAAGCTCCGGCGAGTGGGCCGACCTCCCCGCCTGGAGGCACCGCACCTGAACACACCCCTTCCGAACACGCTCCATCCGAGCGGGCCGAGCCCTCGCCGACGAGGCCCGCTCCGGAGGACGCGATGCCGATGGTGTGGCGCGAACGGCGCTCTGGTGCCGAGCGGCGGCGTGCTCCGCGGGTGGCGTGGGAGCCCAGCCGCGTGCTGGCGTGGCTCGGTTCGGCGGTGACGCTGCTCGGTGTGGTGTTCCTGCTGGTTCTGGTCGCGCAGCGCGGCTGGCTCGGCCCTGAGCTGCGCGTGGGCGGAGGCGCAGTCCTGGCCCTGCTGCTCGTCGCGGCCGGGTGGTGGTCGCATCGTCGTCCCAGCGGCCGGGCCGGCGGATACGCCCTCGCGGCGACAGGTTTCGCGGCCCTGTACCTCGACGTGGTGGCCGCGACGGCGCTGTACCAGTACTTGCCCGCGACAGCCGGCCTGGGCGCGGGGCTGGCCGTGGCCGTCGCCGGGATCCTGCTCGCGGACTGGTGGCGGGCGCAGCCGTTCGCGCTGGGTGTGGTGCTGGGGTCCGCGGTGTGCGCCCCCCTGATCACGCAAGAACCGGACGCGCGGTTGGTCGCGTTCCTCCTGCTGCTGCAAATCGCGGCGGCGCCGAGCCAGCTCCGGCACGACTGGCGGGGACTGACCCTCGCAGCGGCGATTCCCAGCGTGCTCGCCGCGGTGATCGCCGATCTCTGGTCGCTGCAGATGCCCGATCCCTCCGCGACGGTGTGGGCCGCCGGTGCGGTCGCGCTCCTGGGCGTGGTGCTCGCGACCACGAGCGCGACCGTCCGCGCCGGCAACGACGCCACCGCCGTCGCGACGCTCGTCGCCGCGCCGGCTCCCGCGCTGCTGGCCGCGCCGTTGCTGGACCGCTACGCCGCCGGTGCTCTCGCCGGTGCAGTGGCGGCGTTGCTCGCCGCGCTCTGGGGCTTGGCCCGCTTCGTTCCCGCGCTGCACCGGCGACTGCCCGACCGGATGCGGGTCGCCGCCGGTGCGGTGGGCATGGTCGCCGCACTGCAGGCCACGATGATCCTCGTTGACGAGTCCTCGTGGGGAACCGTCCTGCTCATCGAGGCGTTGTTGCTGACGGCGGGTTCCCACCAGATCCGCAGCAGGGCCGGCATGCTGGGGGCGACCGGCTACGCCGGGGTCGGGTTCCTCGTGGCGCTGTTCCACGAGATTCCCCCGTCCATGCTGCTGGACGCGAGCCGTCCGGGAGCGGAGGCGACCGGTGTTTCCGGAGCGCTGGCCGGGCTGCTGGTCGCGATCGCCGCGGGGGCGCTCTCCGCCGCCGCGGTGCGCCTCGAAGCGCTGCCGAAGCTCCCGGAGGCCCGTCTGCTGTGGACGATGATCGGAATCCTGCTGCTGTACGGAACGGCGAGCGCGACGATGGCGCTCGTGCTGATGGTGCGCGAAGACCGTACTGCCTTCCTCTTCGGACATACCCTGATCACGTTGAGCTGGGTGGTGTTCGCGATCGTGCTGCTGCTGCGCGGGATTCGAGTCCCGCACCTGCGGGTGGCGGGACTGGTCCTGATCGGGGTGTCGCTGGCGAAGCTGTTCCTGTTCGACCTCGGCACGCTCGACGGGCTCGCGCGGGTGGTCGCGTTCCTGTGCGCCGGTCTCGTCCTTCTCGCGGCCGGGGTCCGCTACGCGCGCCTGGTCGCCGCGGACCGGAAGGCGGTGCAGGACTGAAGGTGCCGGTGTGCGGCGCCTCATGCCGCGCTCCCGCAGCGCCGCCGCAGAGTCGCCGGCGGACGATCCCCGATCAACTGCGGGAACACCGCCCTCGACCGAGAGGCAGCATCAGGAAATCTCCGCGGTCTCGGGGAAACTGCACAGCGGCCCGGTCCGCGCCCATGCGCACCGCGGTGATCTCACCGCGGTGCGCCTCCTGCACCTGCAGGGCCTGCTCCACCGCGCGTGCGGCCCTCCCCGCCCGCGGCGAGAATCCTGCGCGCGCGTTCGAGGACGGGTTTGTCGACCATGTGGCCGTTGACCTGCGTTGCTGAGCCTGTGGTCTCGGTGATGGTGCGGGCCCATGCACGTTCGCTCTCGGAGGGGGTGAATCCGTCGATGACGTGCGGAACTTGGCCGGGGTGGATGCACAGTTTCGCGGTGAAGCCGAATCGGCGGGCGTGCGCGATGTCGGCGGTTACCGCGGCCTCGTCCTCGGTGGACAGCGTCACGCCGTCGATGGGCGGTGTGCGGCCCGCTGCCGCGGAGGCGACGACGAGTTTGGAGCGTGCGTAGGCGAGCGCGGAGTGGTCGTCCTGCGCGATTCCGAGTTCGACGGCCAGGTCGGCGTTGCCGAAGGCGACGCGGACCGTGCCTGCAGCGGCGCACACGTCCGCGGCCTGCTCGATTCCTGCGGCGGTTTCGATCAACGGGATCAGCGGAGACCGGTCCTGCGCCCGCCGTGCGATGTCGGCGAGCTGGGATGTGTTCTCGGACTTGGGCAGCATGACGGGGCAACCGCGGTCGAGCGCCGTTTCGAGATCGGCATCGAACCAGGGCGTTCCGGGAGGGTTGATCCGGACCACGGCGTCGTTGCCGCGTTCGAGCCATGCGTCGACGTCGGCGCGCGCCCGCTGCTTGTCCGCTTCTGCGACCGCGTCTTCGAGATCGACGATGACGACCTCGGTGCCGGAGGCGGCGGCCTTGTCGAACCGGTCGGAGCGGTGGCCGGGGACGAACAGGAAGCTGCGAGCGGTGGCGAGCTGCTCTCGACTCGTGCTCATGCGAACGTCACCTCCGCCGTGGCGTGCCGCGGATCGCGGTGGGTCGCCACGTGCAACTGCGCTCCGGTTTCCGACGGTGCGCCACATGCAGCGAGCTGCTCACCGGCGAACACGGGGCTGCGCAGCTTGTAGGAGACCGAACGCACCTGCCTGCCGGCGTTGCGGCGCGCGAGTTCCAGCATGAGCAGGACGAGCAGGGGGCCGTGCACGACGAGGCCGGGGTAGCCCTCGGCTTCTCGCGCGTACGGGAGGTCGTAGTGGATCCGGTGGGCGTTCGCGGTCAGCGCGCTGAACCGGAACAGCAGCGAAGGCCCGGGATGGGCACCGAGGTGCCATGGTGCGTGGTCCCCCGGCTCGGCCGACGTGTCCAGTTCAGCGGGGTGCTGTGCTGCGCTGCGCCCTGAGCGGTACACGATGTCCTGTTCTTCGATGACGCACGTGCGCCCGCGTTGCCGGAATTCGCGGCGCTCGGTCACGAACATCAGCTCGCCGGTCTTCCCGTGCTTGAGGGTCACGTTCGCCAGTTCACTGCGGCGCTCGGTGCGCTCGCCGATCCGCAACGGTTCGACCACCTCGCAGCGTCCGCCGGCGAACATCCGCTGCCGATCGGGAATGGGTGGGAGGAAGTGCCCCCGCTGGGGGTGGCCGTCGGGGCCGAGCTCGTCCTGGCGGTGCCAGTGCAGGAAGTAGAGCCAGTGCCACAGCGGTGGCAGCGATTCACCCTGCGCCGCGACCGAGTCCGGTTGGTCCAGCAGCGCCGACAACGCCGCGACCGGGCCGCGGGACAGCACGTCCTCGTCGATGATCGCCTCGGGTTGCCAGGACTGCACGTGCGTCCCGAGCCCGCTTTCCGCCAGTTGCACTGGTCACCTCCGGTGGAAGAATCGGTGTGCCCGTCAATGTCGACCGGTCAGCCGCGCGCCGGGTAGTCCCGCAGCAGTCCCTTGCTGATGATGGTCTTCTGGATCTCGCTGGTGCCTTCGCCGATGAGCAGGAACGGTGCTTCGCGCATCAACCGCTCGATCTCGTACTCGGTGGAGTAGCCGTAGCCGCCGTGGATCCGGAAGGACTCCTGGGTGACCTCGTGGCAGTACTCGCTGGCGAGCAGCTTGGCCATCCCGGCCTCGGTGTCGTTGCGTTCTCCGCTGTCCTTGAGCTTGGCGGCGTTGACCATCATCTGGTGCGCCGCTTCCACCTTCGTGCCCATCTCGGCGAGCTTGAACCCGATGGCCTGGTGCTCGGCGATGGGCTTGCCGAACGTGGTGCGCTGCTGGGAGTAGTCGATGGCGAGTTCGAAGGCCCGCAGCGCGATGCCGCAGGCCCGGGCGGCCACGTTCACCCGTCCGACCTCGATCCCGTCCATCATCTGCGCGAAACCCTTGCCGCTGGTCTCACCGAGCACCCGATCCGCGCTGATGCGGTGGCCGTCGAACACGGCCTCGGTGGTGTCGACGCCCTTGTAGCCCATCTTGTCGATTTTCCCGGGGATGGTCAGGCCTTTTGCGACTTCGCCGTAGCCTTCGGGCTTTTCCACGAGGAAGGCGGTGAGGTTGTGGTGCGCCTTGTCCGCTCCTTCGTCGGTGCGGGCCAGCAGCGCGATCAGATTCGACGTGCCACCGTTGGTGAGCCACATCTTCGAACCGTCGATGACGTACTCGTCGCCGTCGCGGGCGGCTTTCGTCGAGATCGCCGCTACGTCGGAGCCGAGGTCGGGCTCCGACATGGAGAAGGCGCCCCGGATCTCGCCGGTGGCCATCCGCGGCAGGAAGTGCTGCTTCTGCTGTTCCGTGCCGTACCGGGCGATCATGTGCGCCACGATGAAGTGCGTGTTGATCACGCCGGAGACGCTCATCCAGCCGCGGGCGATCTGCTCGACCACCAGGGCGTAGGTCAGTAGGGATTCACCCAGGCCGCCGTACTCCTCGGGGATCGTCAGGCCGAACAGGCCCATCTCCTTCATGCCTTCGACGATCTCCGTCGGGTAGGCATCGGCGTGCTCCAGCTCCTGGGCGTGCGGGATGATCTCCTTGTCCACGAAGGAGCGGACGGTGGACAGGATTTCGGACTGCACGTCGGTCAAACCGGGGGTCTGGGCGAGGCGGGCCATGCCGGCTCCTTTTCACGCGTTCTCCGGGGAAGGATCGCTCCCGAATCGATGTCTGGCAGGACCGAGTAGCGGGATCTCCCTCTGGTGGTCCTCGGGCGATGTGCCCGGTCGTGGATGCGCTCCTGCTACGAGGGGCCGCCCACGACCGCTTGCTCGTGCAGCTGGGCGAGCTCGGCAGCTGACAGGTCGAGCAGGTCACCGAGGACGGTGTCGGTGTGCTCGCCGAGCTGCGGTGCTGGTTCCGCCGGCTGACGCGCCTGCCCGGCCAGCGACAGCGGCGATCCGGGAGCGAGGTGCTCGCCGATGCCGGGCTGGTCGATGTCGTCCATCATCGGATTGGCCCGCAGCGCTTGGCCGCCGCCGGAGAAGAGGTCGGTGAAGCTGCGGTAGGGCGAGCACAGCACCGAGGTCCGGTCCAGCGCCTCCTGCACGTCGGACAGCGGCCGGTTGGCGAACCACGGTTCGAGCAGCGCCGTGAGCACCTCGCGGTAGCGGTACCGGTCGCCTTCGGTGGAGAAGTCCGCCTTCAGGCTGCTCTCCAACGCCGCGATCGCCTCGGACAGGCCGGTGACCGCCACCAGGTCTCTCCAGTGCCGCGGAGTCAACGCCACCACCATGACCCGGTGACCGTCGGCGGTGGCGAAGTCGCGCGCGAAACTGCCGTAGAGGTGGTTGCCGACCTTGCCGCGGTCGACTCCGTTGACCTGCGCCTCGGCGAGGAATCCGAGATGTCCGGCCATCGCCAGCGCGACATCGGCCAGCGCGAGCTGGACCTGCTGGCCCTGCCCGCTGCGGAGGCGTTGCCGGTCGGCGGCGAGGATGGCCAGCGCGGCCTGCAGCCCGCAGGCCATGTCCCAGGCGGGCAGCACGTGGTTGACCGGGCCCGCGTGCTCGGGTGGCCCGGTGACGTGCGGGAATCCGGTCTCGGCGTTGACCGTGTAGTCCACGGCCGCGGAGCCGTCGTGGTGGCCCTGGATGCCGACGTGGATCAGATCGTGCCGCCGTTGGGACAGCTGCTCGTAGCTCAGCCAGGGTCTGCCGCCCTGGTTGGTCAGCACGATGCCCGCCTCCGGCCCGGGCGCGGTGATCAGGCGCGAGACGAGCTCCTGCCCCTGGTGCGAGCGCAGATCGGCGGTGATCGACCGCTTGCCCTTGTTGAGACCGGCCCAGTACAGCGAGGTGCCCGAGGAGGCCAGCGGCCAGCGGTCCCGGTCGGGGCCGCCGCCGATCGGGTCGACGCGGATCACCTCGGCTCCGAGCTGGGCCAGCGTCATCCCGCCGAGCGGCGCGGCCACGAAGCTGGACACCTCGACCACGCGCATACCAGTCAGCAAACTCACGGGAACTTCCTTCCGGATCTCGAGTGCACTCGGGGTGGACGAACGCGCGGCTCAGGCGAGGCGTTCGAAGACGGCGGCGAGGCCTTGTCCGCCACCGATGCACATCGTTTCCAGGCCGTAGCGGGCGTTGCGGCGGTGCATCTCCCTGGCGAGCGTGGCCAGCATGCGCACGCCGGTGGCGCCGACCGGGTGGCCGAGCGAGATGCCCGAGCCGTTGGGGTTGAGCCGCTCGTCGGCGGTCGGGTCGATGTGCCACTCGCGGGCCACGGCGAGGGCCTGCGCGGCGAACGCTTCGTTGAGCTCGAGGACGTCGAGGTCGTCGAAGCGCAGCTCAGCTCGTTCCAGCGCCGCCGCGGTGGCCGGCACGGGGCCGATGCCCATGGTTTTCGGTGCTACGCCGGCAAGTCCCCAGGAGACCAGTCGCACGAGCGGGCGCAGGCCGAGTTGTTCGGCGCGTTGCGGGGTGGTCACGACGCAGGCGGCGGCGCCGTCGTTCTGCCCGCTGGCGTTGCCGGCCGTGACGGTGGCTTCGGCGTCCTCGCGGCCGAGGACGGGGCGCAGTTGGGCCAGTGCCTCCGGGGAGCTGTCGGGGCGGACGTGTTCGTCGGCCTCGACGACGGTGGTGGATTTGCGGCCGTGCACGGTGACCGGTACGAGCTCGTCGGTGAACCGGCCCTCCTTCTGCGCGGCTGCGGCCTTGGCGTGCGAACGCACTGCGAGGGCGTCCTGCTCCTCGCGGGAGATCGCGTAGTCGCGCCGGAGGTTCTCGGCGGTTTCGAGCATGCCGCCGGGCACGGGGTGGTGACGTCCGCCGGCGGTGGTCCGACCGGCGGCGAGCGAGTCGGTGAATTCGAGGCTGCCGGCCTTGACGCCCCACCGCGGTTGGTGCGAGTAGTGCGCGGCGCGGGACATGCTCTCGGTGCCGCCGGCGAGCACCAGCGAGGCGCCGCCGGTCTGCACCATCATGGCCGCGTAGAGCACGGCCTGCAGCCCCGACCCGCAGCGGCGGTCGACCTGGATGCCCGGCACGGTGACCTCGAGTCCCGCATCGAGCGCGGCGACCCGGCCGATTGCCGGTGCGTCCATCGTCGGATAGCAATGCCCGAAGGCGACGTCGTCGACGCTGCCGGAGGTGATCCCGGTGCGCGCGACCAGTTCCCGCAACACCGTCGCGGCCAGGTCCTGGGCCGGCACGTCGCGCAGGCCGCCGCCGAGGCCGCCGACCGGGGTGCGCAGGGGTTCGCAGATGACAGCATCGACCATTCGGGGTTCCTCCGTTGCTCAGCGGGTGGCCGTGGTGGGCGCCTGGGTGTGCAGCGGCGCTGCGGTGGCCGCTTCGACCTCGGCTCGAGTGGTGCCGGGCGCGCATTCCGCGAGGACGAGGCCGTGCTCGGTCACGTCGATCACGGCCAGGTCCGTGATGATGCGGTCGATGCAGCCCCGGCCGGTCAGCGGTAGTGTGCAGCTTTCCACGATCTTGGGGGCGCCGTCACGGGTGACGTGCTCGGTCATGGCGATGACGCGTCGGGCCCCGTGGACGAGATCCATGGCCCCGCCCACGCCCTTGATCATCTTTCCCGGGACGGCCCAGTTGGCCAGATCACCGGTGGCGCTGACCTGCATGGCACCGAGCACCGCGACGTCGAGATGACCACCGCGAATCATGCCGAAACTCTCCGCGGACGCGAACGAGCTGGCTCCGCGCCGCACGGTCACGGTTTCCTTGCCCGCGTTGATCACATCCGGGTCGACCTCGTCCTCCTCCGGGTAGGCGCCGACGCCGAGCACCCCGTTCTCCGAGTGGATGATCACGGTGCGCTCCGGCGGGATGTGCGCGGGCACGCGGGTGGGCATGCCGATGCCGAGGTTGACGTAGGAACCGTCGGGGAGCTCGTCGGCGACGCGGGCGGCGAGCTGCTCGCGGGTGCGGCTCACGATGCCTCCCTGGTAGTGCGGAATTCGACCGGTTTGTCGATCTCGGGTACGGCCACCACGCGGTGCACGTGGATGCCGGGGGTGTGCACGGCGTCCGGATCGAGCTCGCCGGGCTCGACGAGGTGTTCGACCTGGGCGATGGTGACCCCGGCCGCGGCCGCGCAGTCCGGATTGAAGTTGCGGGCGGTGCGCCGGTAGACGAGGTTGCCGTGCCGGTCGCCCTTGAACGCGTGCACCAGCGCGTAGTCCGGGGTCAGCGCGTGCTCGAGCAGGTACTGCACCCCGTCGAACTCGCGGACCTCTTTCGCGGGCGAGGCCACGGCGACCGAACCGTCGGCGGCGTAGCGCCACGGCAACCCGCCCTCGGCGACCGAGGTGCCCACACCGGTCGGGGTGTAGAACGCGGGGATGCCGGCGCCGCCGGCGCGCAACCGCTCGGCCAGCGTGCCCTGCGGGGTCAGCTCGACCTCCACCTCGCCGGCCAAGTACTGGCGGGAGAACTCCTTGTTGTTGCCGATGTAGGAGCCGATCGTGCGGCGGATCCGCCCGGCGGCCAGCAGCGTGCCGAGCCCGAAACCGTCGACGCCGAGGTTGTTGCTGATGGTCTCCAGCTCAGTCGCGCCCTGCTCCAGCAGCGCGGCGATGAGCGCGGTCGGCACCCCGCACATCCCGAATCCGCCGACGGCCAGCGAGGCACCATCGGCGATGTCGGCGACCGCCTCGAGTCCGCTCGGGACCGTCTTATCCATGGCTCACCTCGCTGTGCGCGTCCGCGAGGTGCGCGGCGAGCTCGTGGTTGACCGCTCCGGGTGCCTCGGCGTTGAGCAGGTGCGCCGTGTTCGGCACGACGGCCAGCCGCGATCCCGGGACGGCATCGGTGATCTGCTGCAACATCGCGGGTGGGGTGGCGGGGTCTTCGGCGCCCGCCAGCGCCAGCGTCGGGACGCGGATCTCGCCCAGGCGTTCGCGCACGTCGAACGCGGCGATCGCCTCGCAGCACCCGGCGTAGCCCTCGGCCGCGGTGGCGCGCAGCATGGCCAGCAGCCGCTCGGTTTCGTCCGGCGCGTTGCGGGCGAAATCGTGCGTGTACCAGGTGCCGGGACGGGAGGCGAGCATGGCTTCGGTGCCTTCGGCGCGCACTTTCGCGGCGCGGTCCGGCCAGGCGGACGGGTCGGCGAACCGCGCGGCCGAGGCGCACACGGTCAGGCTGACGAGGCGGTCGCCGGCGTCGAGCGCGAGCTGCAGGCCGATGGCACCGCCGATGGAGACCCCGGCGTAGTGGAACCGTTCGATGCCGTGGCGCTCCAGCAGCGCGAGGACCTCGCCCGCCATTCCGGAGATGGTGTACGGCCCGGGTGCGGTCGGTGCCCCACCGTGGCCGGGCAGGTCGAACCGCACGATGCGGTACCGATCGGCGAGCGCGGCGACCTGGGCGTCGAACAGTCCGGTGGTGGTGCCCAGCGAGGGGCCGAGCACCACCACCGGGGCGTCGACCGGTCCGTCGAAAACGGGCTGCATGTCGGTCATGGGAGTGCTCCGTAGGTCTGCTCGGCGGATGCGACGGTGAACCGGCCGTGATCCCACCCGTCGGCCAGGGGCGCGAAGTAGTCGAACGCGACCTGCTTGCTGCTGTAGCGCCAGTGGCCGTCCCGGCGCACCAACTGGTCGTGGTAGGCACCCGCCGCCACGTGCGGGACGCCGTTCTGCACGCACGGCTGCCACAGCGCGGAGCGCACCTCGGCGGTGTCTCCGTCGATCGTGATCTCGTGGTTCGTGACGTGGTGCCAGAACGCGGTCAGCCCACCCTCGGCGAGCGTGCTGAAGAAGCGGCGAAGCTCGTCCTGGCCGCGGACGCGGTCGAGCCCGATGAACTCGCCGTCCGGGGTGAACAGTTCGACGAGTCCGTCCCAGTCCCCGCTGTCCAGCAGTCGGCAGTAGGCGGCGTCGAGCTGGCGGATCGCATCGATGTCCTCCAGCCGTTGCAGCCGTTGTTCGACGGCGCTCATCGCGGCTCCTTCCGATCGGTGAACTCCACGCACGGGCCGAAATCGACCGGTACTGCGCCAATCCCGCGCCACAGCGGAACCGCCTGCGCGACCGGCGCGCTCATGATTGCACCGCCAGATCCGAGGGGTGTTGCGTCAGCGCGGACACTTCGATGCGCATGAACGGGAACAACGGCAGGCCCGACAGGATCTGGTGCAGCTCGTCGGGCGATTCGACGTCGAGCACGCTGATGTTGCTGTACTGGCCGACGATGCGCCACAGGTGCGGCCATTTCCCGGCCCGCTGCAGTTCGAGCGCGCGTGCTTTCTCGTCGGCCAGGAGCTTCTCGCGCTCGGCCGGGTCGAGGTCGTGCGGGATGGCGACGTCCATCTTGACGTGGAACAACATGGTGGCATCAGCTCCTGGTGAAAGCTCGGACGGCGTCGGGGTCGAGCTCGACGCCGAGGCCCGGACCGTCGGGCAGGTGCAGCTCGCCGTTCTCGTAGCGCAGCGGATCGGTCAGCAGTTCCTCGCGCATGAGCAGCGGGCCGAACAGTTCGCTGCCCCAGGTGACGGCGGGGGCGGCGCAGGCCAGGTGCAGCGAGGCCGCGGTGCTGATCGGGCTCTCGATGGACGTAGCGCTGTAGCAGGGGATGTCCGCGGCGGCGGCGACCTCGGCGATGGCCTTGGTGCGCCGCAGCCCCCCGGATTTCGTGGTTTTGAGGGCGAAGACGTCGGCGGCGCGGTGCTCGGCGAGCCGCAGCGCATCGGCGGGCGTGCGCAGGCTCTCGTCGGCCATCACGGGAATCGGCAGTGTTTTGTTGATCTCCGCGAGCGTCTCGACCTGCTCGCCCGGGACGGGCTGTTCCACCAGGTCGACTCCGGCATCGGCCAGCTGCGGCAGGTGGGTCAGCGCGGTGAGCCGGTCCCACCGGGCGTTGATGTCGACGCGCACGCTCGCGACCCCGGCCAGCTTCTCGGCGACCGCGCAGACTCGGGCCATGTCGTCGGCCGGGGCTTGTGCGCCCATTTTGAGCTTGAAGCTGTGGTGGTGGCCGGCGTCGAGCTTGCCCAGTGCCTCCTCAGCGACGACCTCGGCGGATTCGGTGCCCAGCGCCCAAGTCACCGGCACCGAACGCCGGGTCAGGCCGCCGAGCAGCACGTGCACGGGGACGTCGAGGCAGCGCGCCCAGGCGTCGTGCAGCGCGACCTCGATCGCGGTCTTGGCGAAGAGGTTCGCGGCGACCACGTCGTCGATGTCGCGCTGGATGCCGGCGATGTCGTCGACGGTGCGGCCCAGCAGCAGGGGCGCCATGTAGCGCTCGATGACCAGCTGCATGGTCTCCACCGACTCGCCACCCCACCACGGACCGCCGGGCACGACGCCCTCGCCGACACCGGTGATCCCGCCTGCGGTGCGCACGAACACCAGCAGCACCGGCTGGGCGTCCATGCCGACACGAGCGAAGCGGTGCGCCCGCCGCAGCGGCACGTCCAGCAGCACGGTTTCGACGCGATCGACCTGCAGATCACTCACCACGGGGACTCTCCAATCAGACCGCGGGTGCTTGGCGGGACGGCCGGCAAGCACCCGCGAGTCGCAGGTCATGGGGATGGTTCGAGTACGAAGTCGTAATCCGAGCGGCGCCGACCATCGGCCTGCGGCCGCGGATCCAGGACCAGCTCGGGTTTGGTGGCCTCGGCGACATCGGTGTCCAGCCAGTCGCCCCCGGTGAAGTACAGCTGCGTGGTGATCGGCCGGTATCCCGGTGCGCGCACGATCAGGTGCAGGTGCGCCGGGCGCCACGGATGCCAGCCGGCGGCCTCGATGAGCTGTCCGGTCGGCCCGTCGGTGGGGATCTGGTACGGGGCCGGTTCGATCGTGCTGATCTCGAAGCGGCCGTCCGCATCGGCCACCACCACGCCGCGCAGGTTGCCCTCCGGAATGTGCGGAGCGAAACCCGAGTAGTAGCCCTCGTGGTCGGCGTGCCAGATGTCGAGCTCGGCGCCGGGAAGCGGGTTCCCACCGGTGTCGCGCACCTGCCCGGCGAACACCAGCGGAGTGCCCTGCTCGTCCGCGCGCATCGGCAGCGCGGTCACCGCGGGCAGTTTCGCCGCGTCCGGCAGGTAGTACGGCCCGAGGATGCTGCCCTTGCTGCCTTGCTGCTGCTGTGCGGCCACGTCCTCGACTTCGTGCTCGACGAACACGTCCAGGAACAGGGGCCACTCGCCACCGTCGCCGACGTCGATGAGCCACTGCTTGGCGGCCTGGAACTCCGGGTAGCTCACCTGGTGCTCGCGGATGGCCCCGTGTATTCCGGCCAGCATCGATCGCACCACAGTGGACACCCGTTGCGGGGAGACCGCCTCGGCTGCGGACTCTTGCCGGCTGGAGCGGAAGGCCTCGGTCGCCGAGGCACCGGAGCCCGCCGCCGTCGGGGATTGCTCTGCCTTCGTCATCGTTGTTTCCTCCTTCCGCTGCTCAGCGCGCGCCCCGGTCGGCAAAGCCGTCGTCGTTGTTGAACAGGTCCGGAACTCGCCAACCGTCCAGGTCGTACTCGGCCATGCACTGCTCGGCGAAGCCCTTCATCGCGTCTGCGCTGCCGGACTGTTGCGCGGCGGTGAGCAGTTCCGCGCGCACGCCTTCGTGGTTGCCGGAGTAGTTGCGTTCGTAGAGCTCGTGGCGGCCGCCGAATTCGCTGCCGATCGAGTCCCAGATCAGCTTCATGAGCTTGACCCGCTCGACCGAGTCCATCTCGCCGGTGCCGCGGACGTACTTGTCCAGGTACGGGCGGACCTCCGGGGACTGGAAATCGGCTGCGCTGGAGGGCAGGTAGATCAGCCCGGACCCGAGGTCCTGCATGATGATCTCGCGAACCCGGGGGTAGCCGACCGTCATGAACCAGCGGTAGGCCAACCCGTAGTCCAGGTGCGGCAACACCGAGCCGTGTGCCCACTCGTCCGGGTTCGCCGCCATGGCGTCGGAGAGGGCCCAGAACATGTTGCGCCAACCGATGACCTCCCCGACGCGGGTTTGGATGCCACGGAAGTCCTTCGTGCCGGTCGTTTCCACGCCCTTCATCAGCAGCCCGGCGATGAAGTCCAGCTTGACCGCCAGGCGCGTCACACCGTGGAAGGTGAACCGGTGCAGGAATCCTGACGTCGGGAAGAAGGTGCTCGCCTTTTCGGGATCGCCGTAGATGAACACGTTCTCCCACGGGATCTTGACCCGATCCAGGACGAAGATCGTGTCGTTCTCGTCGAACCGGCTCGACAGCGGGTAGTCGTACGGGCTGGAGGTGTCCGCCTTGTCCGAGTACCCGTTGCGGCAGATCAGCTTCATGCCCGGAGCACCCATCGGCACGGTGCAGACCAGGGCGAACTCGCGCTTCTTGATCGGCAGGCCGTAGTGGGCGATGAAGTTGTAGTGCGTGATCGCCGATCCGGTGGCCACGACCTTCGCGCCCGAGACGATCAGACCGTCATCGCGTTCCTCCTCCACGTGGATGAACACGTCCTTGACGTCGTCCGGGTTCTTGTTGCGATCCACCGGTGGGTGCACGATCGCGTGGTTCCAGTAGAGGCATTTCTCCTGGGACTCTTCGTACCACCGGCGCGCGTTGTCCGCGAACGGCTCGTAGAAGTCCGCGTTCGCACCGAGCGTGCCGAGGAACGAGGCCTTGTAATCCGGGCTGCGGCCCATCCACCCGTAGGACATCCGCGCCCACTCCGCGATCGCGTTGCGATCCTGGAACAGGTCGGAACTGTTGTGCGGGGTGCGGAAGAACGGGTGGGTGAACCCCGAACTGCCGGTGTCGGTCGGCGTGGTCAGCACGTCCTGCTTGTCCGGATCGTGCAGCGCGTCGTAGAGGCGGGCAGTGCTACGCACGACGTTGCGAAACGCCGGATGCGTGGTGACGTCCTTGACCTTCTCGCCGTACATGAAGACCTCGCGCCCGTCGCGCAGGCTCTCGATGTACTCCTCACCGGTGAACGGCCGCGAGGCCCACTCGCCGCCCTGCTTCGCAGCGGACTTCTGCGGGCTGGCTGGCACCTCTTCCTGGGTGGTCATGAAAGGCTCCTCCGAGTCGATTGTTTCGGGTGCTGCTGTCCAGGCAGACAGCGCTCAGGCCGGCAGTGGGAACCAGGACTGTTCGGGGCAGTCGCCGGATTCCAGCCATGGAAGGGTTTCGAAGACGGGACCGAGGTGGCGGAATCCACCGGCGTAGAACACCAGCGGATCTCCGGTGGTGACGTTGAAGTGTTGGACCTGGCCGAGGTGGAGCACGTGGTCACCGCCGTCGTAGGACCGCCACGGGGTGCACGAGATGGTGGCCAGCGCACCGGCCAGCTGCGGTGCCAACTCGGGGTCGGGCCGCTGCCACTCCGGCTCACCGCTCATCGGTTTGCCCGCGAAGTGCATCGCGACCTCGTCCTGCGGTTCGGTGAGCACGTTCACCGCGAACGGCGCTTCGTCGACGTAGCGGCAGATCTTCGTCTTGCGATCCAGCGAGACCAGCACCAGCGGTGGGTCCAGCGACACCGCGCTGAACGCGTTGACCGTCGCCCCGTGCGGCACGGAGTCCCCGTCGCAGGTGATCACCGTGACCCCGGTCGCGAAGTGCCCCAGGCAGCGTCGAAGTTCTCGAGCATCGACGGGCAAGGTTTGACACCTCCTCGTACACTATGTGTACATATCGAACGATTAGTGTCCGTATCGAGTTATAGTGCGGTGCTTCACACCGAGCTGTCAAGAAAGGGTCGGCCATGGCCTCAGCGAACGACGAGAGAAGCAGCCAGAACCACATCCAAGGCCTGGAGCGGGGGCTTGCGGTGCTCCAGGCGTTCAACGCGGAACATCCCACCCGGACGACGACCGAGCTCGCCACGGCGACCCAGCTGTCGCGCCCGGTGGTGCGCAGGGTCCTGCTGACCCTGCAACACCTCGGCTACGTGGCGACCTCCGGCGGGCGGTGGACCCTGACACCGCGAGTGCTCTCCATCGGGCAGCACTACACCGCCACCCACGCGCTGACCGAGCTGGCCCAGCCGCACTTGATGCAGCTGGCCGAGCGGACGGGCGAGTCCGCCACGCTGGCCACGCTGGACGGCAACGAAGTCGTGTACATCGCCAGGGTGCCGGTGCGGCGCGTGCTCAGCGTGACCGTGGCTCCCGGCACGCGAGCGCCCGTCCACGCCACGTCGCTGGGGCGCGTGCTGCTGGCCTGGGAGCCGGCTGAGCGGGTCGAACGCGTGCTCGCCGAGTCCGGGATGCCCCGCCTGACCCCGCACACGGTCACGGATCCGGCGCAGTTCCACGACATCCTCGCCACCGTGCGCCAACAAGGCTGGTCCATGGTGATCAGCGAACGCGAAGAAGGGCTCATCGCGCTCTCCGCACCCATCTGCGATCACGCCGGCGACGTCGTCGCCGCCGTCACCTCGTCCACCTCCGCCGGACGAGCGACGCCGGAAGGATTCCGCGAAGACGTCGTACCCGTGCTCACCGACACCGCGAAGCACATCAGTGCCGAGCTCGGCAACCACCCGTCCGGACCGCCGCTCGCATGACTCGAGCAGTTTCCCTGCTGTCCGGGGGTGTCGGCGACGTCGCCAGCTGATGATGGTGACGTCGCTGGCGAAGTGGCCGAGGTAGGTCCTGGGTTGGCGCGGGTCCAGGTGCATGACGTCTCCAGTGGCGATCGGGGGTCGCAGGACCCGGCCGCGGCGGGCGGGTCCCTTTCCCGGTCCGTGGGTGTCCGGAAGACTGGCCCACCGCGCCGCGCGGTGAAAGACGTCACCACCGCCATGTCCGCTGAGTGCGAAAGCACGGCGGCTCAGTGCGAAGCGGTGCGGAACTGCTGCCGCGCCCGGCGCGGTGTCATGTCGAAGCGGTTGCGGAAGGCGCGGCTGAAGTAGGTGTGCGAGGAGAACCCCACCCGCGGGGCGAGCTCGCCCAGGGCGAGGTCCTCGGCCTCGGAAGTGGTGAGCAGCTGCCACGCCCGGTCGAGGCGGCGGTCACGGATGTGGTCGCGCACCGTCAGGCCGGCTTCGGCGAACGCGCGGGCCAGGTGGCGCGGGCTGATGCCGACAGCGGACGCGACCTGCTGCGCGGACAGGTCCGGATCGGCCAGGTGCCGTTCGACGTAGTCCTTGGCCGCGGTCACGTAGCAGCGAGCCTCACCGGCCTGCCGGTGCACCACGAGGGGCCGGATGAGATCGAGCAGGCAGCGCTCGACGTCCGGACGAACCGGGGCCTGCGGCGCGCTGCCGTCCGCTTGCGGCGCCACCGTGGCGCGCACCAGCTTGGCCAGCGCGTGCGCGGTGGCCTCCGATCCGGACTCGAACGGGAAGATCACGGGTTCGCGCAGCGATTCCTCTCCGGTGAGCTCGCGGTAGACCGCGCGCGGAATCGTCAGCACCAGCTCTTCCAACCCGCGGGCGAACCCCCGGGTGAACGGCAGGTCCGTGTCGTACATGATGGCCTGGCCCGGCCGCAGCGACTCGGTGCCACCGCGGTGGAAGAAGAACGCCTCGCCCTGGGTGGCGAAGTACACCGCGACCGCGTCGCGGGGATTGTCACCGATGAACGACTCGGACCGCTCCACGATCTGCGGCGAACCGTTCACCTGCGCCAGACTCAAATGCGGCAGATGCAGGTTGATCTCACGCGCTTGCAACGGCGATTCGTCGATCGTACGGATGTCCAGCGGAATGAGAGCACGCGCGTTGTGGTGCTCCCACAAGCGCACGCGGCTCGCCGGCGCAATACCCCGCGTCGTGAAACGCAAAGCCCGCGGATGGACCAACTGCCCATCGTGCTGCTCCGACATGGCGCTACCCCCGCTTCCTACCAAGCCCCCGCCAATACGCTCAGCGTATGAATCCCCGGGGCAGTGGCACGCAATCGTGGCTGGGTACTATGCGGGCACGTCCGCCCTGCGTCAATGCCCCCGTTAGTGCGATACTCGGAACCCGTCTACCAGCGAGCGCAGTTCAGCAACGGGACCGAGCTCCACGCCATGCGACTGCTGGTGCCGGCGAGGAGAATCCGTTCCGGTGCGAGCCGTCTCGGCTACCGCAAGCGTTCATGTGCCGCGGACGTAGTGGCCCGGCCAGTCGGCGTGGCTGATGCGGGTGATCTCGCGCAGCTCACCGACCTCCGACCACTCGATACCCCCGAGCCGAGCGAGCGGCTGCAGGTGATCCACTGCGGGACGTCCGTTCACGAGCGCCGATTCGGCGACGGCCGCGTGCACCACGCGGCCGAAGACCACGGTGGACTCGCCGAGCCGCACAGTGCTGTGCAGCTCGCATTCCAGCGCCGCCGGCGACTCCGCCACCCGCGGCGGGCGAACCGCTTTCGCGCACTCGCGGTCCACCCCGACTTCGTCGAATTCGCTGACACCACGGGGAAAATCCGTCGCGGTGGCGTTGATCCGCTCGAACAGCCCGGAGGGGGCGAGGTTGACCACGAATTCCCGGGTCTCCTCGACGTTGCGCAGCGTGTCCTTGCGGCCGGCGGAGCTGAACTGCACGATCGGCGGCTCGGTGCAACTCACGTTGAAGAACGAGTACGGCGCCAAGTTGTCCACGTCGTCACCGGACGTGCTGGACACCCAGGCGATCGGTCGAGGGACGACCACCGAGGTCAGCAGCCGGTAACCGGCACGTCCGGTGAGGTCGGAAGGGCCGAGTTCGCTACGCACGACGCTAGTCTGCCGTAGCTGCGCGCCGCTGCCAAGCGCGTGGCGGCGCCTTTCGAGAGCTCAAGTTTCGGAGGGCCGGGGCGAGCCGCGCGGGGCAGAAGGCGTGGTTGTCCACCATGGAGGAATGGCCCCGGGCCGCTACCAACCAGAACTGGTGAGCGATTTCCGCCTGCGACAGCGCTCTCGCTGAGCTGTCGCGGGCGGACTGGCACCAGGCATCAGGCTACCGCGAAGCGCTGCAGGTCTTCGCCGATGACGACCGGTCCGTCGTAGCCGCGTTGCGCCCATTTCTGCCACATGTCGAGATCGAGGGAGGAATCACCAACCTCGGCGATGTGCGAGAGCACGAGCTTCTCGGCACCGGCTTGCTGCGCGACCGAGCCCACGTCCTCGACGAGGACGTGGGACTGCAGCATGTGCTCCTTCGCCGCAGGAGTAACGTTCTCGCCGTGGATCCCGATCGCCTCGTGCACGAGCAGATCGGTGCCCCGGGCGAGTTGGACGAGGTTGTCGCTTGCAGCTGTGTCGCCGGAAAACGTGACCGATCCGTACCTGGTGTCGAAGCGGAACGCGAAGGACGGGAACACGGGGCCGTGGGGAACGAGCGTGGCCGTAACGTGCACTCGATCGTCGCGCATCACCGTGAACGGGCGCATCCTCGGCGAGGTCTGCGCAAAACTGGCACCGACATCGGGCAGTTCGATCTCGCGGACGTCGACCATCTCGCGAACATCGCGGATGTGCGTGTCCCGGGAGAACACGTTGGTGCTGTATGCGTAAGCCTCGTGGAGCTTGGCGGTCATCTCGGCGGTACCCGGAGTGGGGCTGTCCGGATTGATCGTCGGCGCCTCGCCGCCGCCGAAGCGCGGCGACAGCCCGCCCGCCGGCCCGGGCCCGTAGACCGCGATCGGACCTGGCAGCGTGTCACCTTGCATGTTCGGGATGTGCCCACCGCCGAGGAAGAAGTTGTAGTAGTCCATCAGGTGGTCGGCGTGCAGGTGCGTCAGGAACAGGGAATCCAAGGACTTGAGCGGGATCCCCGCACGCACGTATTGCGTCGCGGCCGCGCGTCCGCAGTCGACGAGGTAGGAAGCTCCCTCCACGCGGAGCACCGAGGCGATTCCCGCGCGGGCTGCTTCGATCGGTGGTCCTGCCTGGGTCTCCAGCAACACCAGCTCCAGCGGGGAGGTCGGATCCGAGGCCGTCCGGGCAACTTCGGGTGCGTTCGATGACTTCTCGTGTCTCGTTCCGGCGCCTCCGGTGGAGCAGGCCGACAAACCCGCTACGGCGGCAAGTCCGCCCGCACCGAGGAGCATTCGGCGTCGGCTCGTGCCGGACGGTTCCGTTGATGCGCAGCCTGTGCACATGCACGCCTCCGCAAGCTTGTACGCATAGTGGGCAATCCGTACGCATGGCAGATAGCGGAGATCATGAGCTAAACCACATGGCGTGTCAACGGAGGAACGTCCGCAAGCGGGCGGATGGCCGCGTGGTTGCGCACGAGCGCGCGATCGGCGTAGTGGTACTCGCTGCCGCCCGCGCGGGTGAAGGCGTAGACCGTTCACGCTGACGTGGGGCGTGATTGGTTCGTACTGCGTACTGCGTACCGCGAGCTCGGGGTCCTCCGCGCATCGCACTGATGTGGCTTGGTGGCGAGGTGCCGAAACAGCATCAGCTGTCGATGCCGGCGCGTGCGGCGAGGTGCTCGCGCTGCCGGAGATCACCGTCTACCGGATCCTGCGCTTCTGTGTTTGGATCACGTGGGCTGACAACGCGGGAAGCGTGCGGGGACGTGGCGGGAGCAGCGCGGCACCCCGTCGTGACGGTCCCGTGACGACGTGGCGAGAGGGTTTGGCGCAATGGTTGTGTTGCATGCGGCGATCGCGATCGCCGCGGTCATCGCGCTGATATTGGTGGTGCGGGTCGATCCGGTCATCGCGCTCGTCGTCGGATCGGTCTACTTGGGGCTGGCAGCTGGGCTGGGCTTCGAGAAGACCATCACGACGATCGCTGAGGGCTTCGGCGACATCATGGCCGAAGTGGGCCTGCTCATCGGATTCGGTGTGCTGCTGGGCTCCCTGCTGCACGAGTTGGGTGCGTTGCGGCAGGTCGTCGAGAAGTTGCTGAGGGCGCTCGGCGCGCACAAGCTGCCGTACGCGCTGGCCGTCGCGCTGAGCACCGTCTTTCCCGCCATCTACGTGGACGTTCAGCTCGTGCTCGCCGCACCGCTGGCACGATCGGCCGCGCCGCACCTGGGACGCAACGGGCTCGCGATGATGGGCGGCGCGCTGACCACGGGCATCCTCGTGGGTTACGTGTTCGTCGTACCGGGTCTGGGAACGGTGGCGATCGCTGGACTGCTGAACGTCCCGCTGGGCACGATGCTCTTGTACGGCTTCGTGCTCGGCCCGCTGACCGCGCTGCTGACCGTGTTCCTCTACAGCCGTCTGCTCCAGCGCGGGTTCTGGAACAAGCACAAGGACGAAATCGAGGGCGCCGGTCCCGAGAACCTCGGCGAGGACGCCGAGCGCGGGCCTGCGCCCGTCGAGCCGGGCGGCTCCGAGGGGGCGCCGACCGCGGTCACCGAACGGCCGGTGCGCACGCTCCCGCGGCTGTCCGTGTCGTTGTTGCCCATCGTGATCCCGCTGCTGATGATCGCCGCGGGCGCGATCGCGGAGGCCGTTGGAGTGAGCTCCGATGTGCTCGCGTTCCTCGGCGACCCCGTGTTCGCGCTGTTCGTCGGTCTCCTCGGTGCTTACGTCATGGCGCGCAGAGTGCTCGGCGGCCAACGGGTCCTCGACACGATGACGCGGGGTTTCAACTCCACCGGTCAGATCCTGCTGGTCACCGGTGTCGGCGGTTCGCTCGGTGCGGTCATCGAAGAGACCGCGCTCGACGGCGTCCTGTCCGGCATGTTCTCCGCGGACGCGGGCGTGCCGGCCGTGGTGACGATCCTGCTCGCATGGCTGGTGGCAGCGGTCCTGCACTTCGCCATCGGGTCGATCTCCGTGGCGGGCATCGCCGCGGCCGGCATCATCGCCCCCATCATGGGCGGCCTCGGCATCCCGGCCGAAGTGCTCGCGCTGGCAATAGGTTCGGGCGCGCTGTTCGCGCTTCAGCTGAACAGCAACTTCTTCTGGATGTTCCAGTCGCTGCTCGGAGTCACCACCAGGGGAACGCTGAAGGCGCTGACGTTCGTGACTTCCTTGGCGTCACTGGTCTCGCTGGTCCTGATCATGGGTGTGGGGTTGGTGTTGTGAACACCGCAACTGGTGGTGAACGTCCTCCCGGCCGCGGCCTCGCCTGCTGCGAGCAGATCATCGGTCGCGTCAGCCGCTCATTCCTTGGGTGGGATGTTCGCCGGTGGTAGGTCCGGACCGATGGGCGAGTACTTCTCCTGGGCCACGATCCGCGGTGGCGGCCAGGTCACGCCCTCCGGTGGCCAGCTCTGCTGCGTGCGGTTCAAGAACCACTCCGGCGGCCGGTGCACCGGAGGTTGGTAATCCTCGGGGAGCAGGCTGCGCCACGTCGTCTTCCTGGTGCGCGCGGCGTGCTCCTCCTTCAGCCCGCGCAGCAGCTCGGGCTGGGTGAGCAGGTCCACGCTGACCGCGGCCAGGTAACGGGCTGCCGCAAGCATAGCCACGTGCCCGGCGTGGGAGCCGGTCGCGCCGGTGCGCAGCCAGGAGTGGTTCTTGGTGCCGATGGGGATGCCGGCCGTGCCCATCCGGATCGTGGGTACGTTCCAGCTGATGTCGGCCACGTCGGTGGAACCGCCGCCGGTGTAGACGTTCTCCGGTGGTTTCAGCTCGCTGATCGCGCCGTCGAAGCCGGTCGGCTCCACGCCCACGCTCTCCTGCAGTCCGCGGCCGTAGCGCTGGTCGGCCTCGGAAAACACCGGCGGACCCACCTGTCGCATGTTGTCGTGCATGAGCTCCGCGCCCAGCTGCAGCGGCAGCACGTTCCACACCGCGGCCGTGGTGCGGTGATGCATCTGCGTTTGAGTGGCCAGCGCGGCCCCTCGGGCGCAGTCGATGATCTTCTCGGACAGGATCCGCACCCGTTCGGGGCTGCCCTCGCGCACGAAGAACCAGATCCCGGCCAACGAGGGGTTCACGTTCGGCACCGCTCCGCCGTCGGGGATCGTGAAGTGCAGCCGCGCGGTGCCGTCCATGTGCTGCTCGCGGATCATGTCGCTGAGCAGCGCGGTGGCCCGGGCGGCGTTCAGTGCGCTCTTGTTGCCCAGCGGACTGCCGCCGTGCCCGTTGGTGCCGGTGAAGTTGAAGGCGATCGAGCGCAGCGCGTTCGACGAACTCCAGCCGGCGCTGTTCGTGCTCGAGGGGTGCCAGTCGACGAACGCGTCGAGTCCGTTGTAGACACCTCGCTTCACCGCGTAGGCCTTGCCCACCACTTGTTCCTCGGCGGTGGAGCCGAAGAACTTCAGCGCGCCGTCGAGCCGGTGTCGCTTCATCGCCTGCGCCACCGCGACCGCTCCGCCTGCTGCGGCCGCCCCCAGCGCGGAGTGGCCACAGCCGTGGCCGTAGCCGTAGTTGGGGGTGTACGGGTCGTCGTCGTAGACCAGCGGGTCGTGCTGGGTGGAGTCGGGCTTCTGCGACAGCTGCGGCAGCGCGTCGTATTCCCCGCTGAAACCGATCACCGGCTTGCCGGTGCCGTGACTGAACGTGGCCACGAACGTGCTCGGCAACCCGCCGGCGCCCCACTCGATGGTGAACCCGTGCTTGCGCAGGAAATCGGCTTCGGCCAGCGCCGAGTTCCACTCGGCCAGCGACGGTTCGGCGTATTCCCAGATGCGGTCGTTGAGGCCGATGATGTCCTGGTCACCGCGGTCGATCCAGTCCAGCGCGCCCGCTTTGGCGGGGCTGTCCTTGGCCAGGCCGGACGGCGGCTCGTAGTCGTCGGCGTTCGGGTTCTTCGCCTCGGCGGCCAAGCCGGTCGTGGCCGCCATCGCCGGATCGGCCATGCCCGCCCCGATGCCCAGGCCGGCGGTGACCGCACCCGCTGTGCCCGCTCCGGCCAGACCCAGAAAACCGCGGCGGCACATCCCGTCGTTGGGTTCGAGATGATCGGTGTCACACACAGGCGTTCCTCCTGTCCTCGCCGCAGGCGAGTCAGTACGGGGAAGCTGTCGACCGGTGCGCGCCCACCATGCAGGAGAAAGCAGTCTCCACGTTGACGAATTTACTTTATAGACAGCCGTGTTCGGGCGTCAATCAGATCCGATTGGGACGATCGAGTGGTTCCGGAGCATATCGACCGTTGCGCTCATCACTGGTCGATGCCCTGTGCGCTCCAGCCACCGTCGATCGGGGTCACGACACCGGTGATGAACGACGCGGCAGGGGTTCCGAGGAAGTGGGCCAGCTCGGCGACCTCGGCGGGTTCGCCGAAGCGGTTTATCGGTATCCTGCTGAGAAACGCGCTCTCGTCGAACACACCGCGACGCATGAACTCGGTCGACAGTTCCGTGGTGATCGGTCCGGGGGGCGATGCCGTTGACGCGGATCCCCCGCGGTGCCCATTCCGCCGCGAGGTCGCGGACCAGGCCGGCCACACCGGCTTTCGCCGCACCGTACGCCGTCCGCTGCGGGAAACCCACGATTCCGTTGAGCGAGGACATCATCACGAGGGCGCCGCTGGACGGCATCCGCGCGGCGGCTTGTTGCGCGCCGATCATCGTGCCGCGATGGCGGCCCCGATTCCCCGCGCGGCGCCGGTGACGACGACGGCCTCAGGCATCGCGCGGCTCCATCCGGAAGGTTTGCTGGACATCGATGCGTTTGCGGGCGAGGCGCATCTCCGCGTCGAAGGGCACGAGCAGATCCTCGTACTCACCGAAGATCGCGATCGCGTCGTTGGTGGTACGGGAGACGGCCTGGAAACAGGACGTCGCGGCGAGCCCGCCGGCACGTGGTTGCACGAGGAGGTTGGTGATCAGGTGCTTGCTCCACACCGTTGGTCCCTCGAAAACCCGCCGGTAGAACGTGAGCACCGCGTCCTTCCCCTCGCGCGCGCCGTCGGCGCGTTCCAGCACCACGTCCTCGGTGAACACCTCCGCGAGCAGTTCCGCGTCGCCGCGGTCCACGGCGCGGGCGTACCGGTGCAGAGCCGTCTGCGCGATCGCGATGTCCTCCGGAGTGCTCATGCGGATCCTCCTCGCACGGTGGCAGACTCACGAGCGGTGCCGAGTGGTCGGCCGCCCAGGTGCCGACGGGGGAGCAGCAGCACCAGACCGATGCCGATCGCGGCGGGGATCATGGTCGCCATCAGCATCCGGCGCGCCTGCCGAGCAGGTCGGTAGCCAGTCCGCAGATCAGCGTGCCGACGAGCATTCCCATGAACGCGTAGCTCGCGATCAAAACCGTTTGCACCGGATCGAGGTCCCACGCCTCGTACTCGAGCAACGCCGGGATAGTGGTCGCGAAGGCGGACAGGTCGTAACCATCGAAGATCACCGCGCAGCAGCAGATGACGGCCACGAGCGTTCCGCTGCTGGTGCCGGTACCCGCAGTGGATGATCTCCCCACGTGGGTCCTCCTCTGCCTCGACGGTATCGAGCCGGACCCGGAAGCCCGATGAAGACCATGACAATTATGACAAGGAATGTCCAGCGGTGTCCGTTCTCCGCGCGTGGCGGTGGCCCGGCTCCTGATCGGAGCCGAAGTGCGTGTCGGCGAGAGCCTCGCTTGCGGCCCGAAACATCGTTATCATAATCATGTTCTGAGTTCGCTCGTCGGAGCGTGGGGAGGCCGCTATGGCACGGTACGACGTCGGGGACCGGTCTGCGATCGTCACGGGAGGCGGGTCCGGGATCGGCAGGGCCGTGGCACACGAGCTCGCCGACAGCGGGGCATCGGTGCTGGTGGCGGACATCGCTGCGGACGGGGCTGAGGCGGTAGCGGCGGAAATCGCTTCGTCAGGGGGGATTGCGAAACCGCACGCCGTCGATGTCACCGAAGTGCAGGACGTCGAGGCGATGGTTGCAGCGGCTGGGGATCTGGGCCCACTGCGCATCGCGGTGAACAACGCAGGAATCGGAGGGCAGGCCGCTCCCATAGCCGATACCGATGTTGACGACTGGCGCAGGGTCGTCGATGTCGACTTGAACGCGTTGTTCTACTGCATGCGAGCGGAGATTCCCGCGATGACCGCAGCCGGTGGTGGGTCGATCGTGAACATGGCTTCGGTGCTGGGGTGTGCCGCGTTCGAAACCCAGGCTTCCTACGTGACGGCCAAGCATGGTGTCGTCGGCATCACCCGCAACGCGGCGCTCGAGTACTCGCGCGAGGGTGTGCGGGTCAACGCCGTTGGTCCAGGATTCATCCGGACTCCGTTGTTGGAGACCAGCCTCGATGCGGAGGCACTGGAACTCCTGCGCGGGAAGCACGCTGTCGGCCGCCTCGGCACACCCGAGGAAGTGGCGAGCCTGGTCACCTTCCTCGCCAGCGATGCCGCTTCGTTCATCACCGGCGCTTACCACCTCGTCGACGGTGGATACGCAGCCCAGTAGGCGAATCTTCCCGGTTGGTGCGGGCGGCCGCGCGAAGCAGGGTGATCCTCCCGAGGCGTTCCTGCACGATCTCACTGCCGCCCGTGCGCGCGGAGCGCCGATGCGCGGACCGACCTTCGCCGCACGGGGACGGATGTCCTCGAGGATCGCGGCGACTTCGTTCCTCCGTGCCGACGTTCGCACGTGAACGTCCGAGCTGACTCGTTGCACGAACGTGCGGTCCGCCGGCTCGGTCATGCGGACCCGGTAGCGACCGGGGGTGGTGCCGACGTACTTGCGGAACACCCGAGTCATGTGGCTCTGGTCGGAGAAGCCGCAGCGTGCCGTGATGTCGACCAGGGGCGCGCCGGTGCGGGACAACATCGTCTCGGCCTGACGGCGTCACGTTGACGCCGGCCTGCTTCGCTCCCTCGGACGGATGCCGCGGCGCCGAACCCTGAGCGACATGGGCGGTGAGCTTGCGGCGACTTGCGGCCGAGCCCACGGCGAATCCCCACCACGGGTGTGGAGAACTGACCTCGCGTACGCTGGCGACGCTCCTTCGCATTCGTGGACGGACGAGCTCCGATGGCGCCCGTGCAGCCGGAACAGCTCCGCGATGCCGTTCACGGTGATACGTCGTTGCCCTGCTCGGTTGTTCCGATCTGAAACACCGACGTGACGACGTTCGGGCGAGCGAGGCCAGGGTTGGCCAACGGCTCGGGGTGTCCGGGAAGCCGGCGCTTCGTGCGATGGTCCGTTGTCCGGCGTCAGATACCGCGGCTCGGGTTGCTTCGGGTCCGCAGGGCACGGGTTGCGCAGGGCAGTCGAACGCCTGGCAGGTGCGACCGCGCGGTGTGTGCTCACCTCAAGCAGGGATATCGCATCTGGGCAGGGCCGCGTGTGGACGTGAGTTCGGTGTGGGAGCGGTTCCGCTCGAAGGTGCCGAGCTGGGGCACTGGTGCGCCACTGGGACTCCGCAGTGGATCTTTCACGCTTTTCCGTTCCCCGGTGGGGGTGCGTGGTAGTTTCTCCGCCGAGCCGAGGGAGGTGGTGCGGTGATGCGTTCCTGGTGGGGTTGGGGAGCGGTTGAGGTCGCCGTGCGAGGCGACGAGCTGGACAGCTTGCTCAACCGGGTCGCCGAGCTGCTACCGGGAGCCGAGCTGCGCGATCATCCGCCGCCGGAGATCTCCGCTCTCGACCTGCCCGAACCTCGGGTGGGCGCACCTGAGTCGCTGGTGCACCTGTGCTCTGGCGAGCCGGGCGACCGCGCTGCGCACGCCCACGGCAAGTCGTTCCGCGACGTGGTGCGCAATCTGCACGGCGACCTGCAGCACGTGCCCGACCTCGTCGCCCGTCCGCGGACCGAGCAGGACGTCGTCGACCTGCTCGATTGGTGCACGCGCGCCGGTGTGGCCGTGATCCCCTACGGCGGCGGTTCGTCGGTGGTCGGCGGGATCGAGCCGCGGTGCCCGGACTTCCCGGGCGCGGTCACCCTCGACATCGGGTACCTCGATCAGGTCGCCGAGATCGACGCCACCGGCCTCGCCGCCCGCATCCAGGCCGGCGCGCTCGGCCCGAGCCTGGAGGGCGCGCTGCGGCCGCACGGGTTGACGCTGCGGCACTTCCCGCAGTCCTTCGAGTTTTCCATGCTCGGCGGCTGGCTGGCGACCCGCTCCGGCGGGCACTACGCCACCTTGCTCACGCACATCGACGACATGGTCGAGTCGATCCGGGTGGTGTCGCCGAGCGGCATCGGCGAGTCGCGGCGGCTGCCCGGATCCGGCGCCGGACCCTCTCCCGACCGCCTCTTCCTCGGTTCGGAGGGCGCGCTCGGTGTCATCACCGAGGCTTGGATGCGGGTGCGGCGCCGGCCGCGCTGGCGCGCAGGCGCATCGGTGCGCTTTGACGACTTCACCGCGGCCGTCACCGCGACCCGGATGATCGCGCAGAGCGGGCTGAACCCGGCGAACTGCCGGTTGCTCGACCCCGGCGAGGCATTCCTCAACGCGGGCAGCTCGGTCGGTGGCGGCGTGCTCGTGCTCGGTTTCGAGTCCGCTGACCATCCGGTGGATGCCGCGCTGGAGCGGGCCGTCGAGCTGTGCCGCGACCACGGCGGCACGCCGTCCGAGTCGGACGGTTCGGGCGCGGACCGGACGTGGCGCTCCGCGTTCCTGCGCATGCCGTATCACCGGGACGCGCTCGCCCGCCGCGCACTGATCGTGGAAACCTTCGAGACGGCCTGCACCTGGGATCGCTTCGACGAGCTGCACCGCGCCGTGACCGAGCAGGCCAACCGCGCCCTGCGCGAGATCACCGGAACCGGATTGTTGACTTGCCGGTTCACCCACGTCTACCCGGACGGTCCCGCCCCGTACTACGGCATCTACGCGCCTGGCAGGTGGGGCAGCACCGTGGCGCAGTGGGACGAGATCAAGGCCGCGGTCTCCGAGGTGATCGACGCGCACGGCGGCACGATCACCCACCACCACGCCGTCGGCCGCGACCACCGCCCGTGGTACGACCGCCAGCGGCCCGATCCGTTCGCCGCAGCCCTCACCGCCGCGAAGCAGTCCCTCGACCCCGCAGGCGTGCTCAACCCCGGCGTCCTCATCGGCTGAGCGCCGCGGACCATCGCACCGCAGTGCCCGGGCAGGTGCCTCGGCGGCCATGAAATCGGCCAGGCTGAACGGCAACGGGTCGGCGTCGACCTCGATCGCGGACTGCAGGCGGTGGATGCGCTCGCCGACCCCGGTGCGTTGCCTCGAGCTCCTCGGATTCGTGCGCACGGTGGTGCTGTTCCGGGCGTCGAGCTCGGCGCCCGGGTGCTCGCGCGCGGCACGACGCCTCAGGTGAGGGCGCCGCTGTAGGCGTTGAGGGCGGGTTGCCCGCCGAGGTGCGCGAACAGGACGTTGGAGTCCGCGGGGATGTCGCGGCCCCGGACGAGGTCGAGCAGACCGGCCATCGACTTGCCCTCGTAGACGGGGTCGAGGATCACGCCGTCGAGCTGGGCGGTGAGGCGGATGGCGTCCACGGTGGACGGTGCGGGAATGCCGTAGGCGTCACCGGCCCAGCCGTCGAGGACGGTGATCTCGTCGTCGCGCAGACTCCGCCCGAGGCCGATGGTCTCGGCGGTGCCGCGGGCGATCTTCTCCACCTGCGCGCGGGTTTCGGCGATACGGGCCGAGGCGTCGATGCCGATGATCCGGCGCGGCCGCTCCTGGCCGGCGAATCCGGCGATCATGCCCGCGTGGGTGCTGCCGGTGACGCTGCACACCACGACGGTGTCGAAGAAGACGCCCGTCTCGCGCTCCTGCTGCTGCACCTCGCCGGCCCAGTTGGCGAACCCCAGTCCGCCCAGCGGGTGATCGGAAGCCCCGGCCGGGATCGCGTACGGCGCCCCGCCGCGGGACCGGACCTCGTCGAGGGCCTGCTGCCAGCTGTCCTTGACGCCGATGCCGAACTCCGCCTGAACCAACCGGACGTCGGCACCCATGATGCGGGAGAGCAGGATGTTGCCCACCTTGTCGTTGACCGCGTCGGGCCAGTCCACCCAGCTCTCCTGCACCAGCACGGCCTTCAGCCCCAGCTTTGCGGCGACCGCGGCGACCTGCCGGGTGTGGTTGGACTGCACCCCGCCGATGGTGACCAGGGTGTCAGCGCCCTGCTGCAGCGCATCGGGGATCAGGTATTCGAGCTTGCGGGTCTTGTTGCCGCCGAAGGCCAGGCCGCTGTTGCAGTCCTCGCGTTTCGCCCAGATGCGGGCTCCGCCGAGATGTTCGCTGAGCCGCTGCAACGGGTGGATCGGGCTCGTGCCGAACAGCAGCGGGTAGTGCTCGAAATCCTGCAGGCGCATCGGTCGCTCCTCGGGGAGAGGCCCTCGGGCCTCGGTCAGGGTGCAGAACGGCGCTCGGGGCCGCGAGTGGCCTCATCGTGAGTCCTATCGGTAGTACACGTCGAAATCAACGGTACGGCCGCTGCCTCTCGGGCGCCTTCGCTTCGGCCGCAGCTGCCCGGGGTCGGCGGTTCGCCCCAGCCGCAGCGGCGCGCAGCGTGCCGGGCGATCGCCGCTGAGGCGGGATCGCTCGGCACCATGCCGGTCGACGGGCGCTCCTATCGTGCGAGGAGCAGGTCGTGGAAGGACTGCAGCACCGCGTCGCGCTCGCGGGCTGCGGCGTCGACCAGCTCGGCGAGGTTGAGGTAGCCGTGCGTGAGACCGGTGCCGGTGAAGGTCCGCACCGGCACGCCTGCCTCGCTCAGGCGATCGGCGTAGGCGAGTCCTTCGTCGCGCAGCGGGTCGAACTCCGCGGTCGCCACCACGCTCGGGGGCAGGCCCGCGAGGTCGGGCGCCCGCAGCAGGTCGGCCCACGGGTGCGCGCGCAGGTCCGGGCTCGGCAGGTAGTTGTCGATGAACCAGCGCAGGTCCGCGGCGGTGAGGAAGTAGCCTTCGGCGTTGGCGGTGACCGATGGTTGCGACATGGTCATGTCGGTGGCCGGGTACACTAGCAGCTGCCCGGCGATCGCCGGCGCGCCGGAGTCCGCGGCGCGCAGGACCGCTCCGGCGGTGAGGCTTGCGCCGGCGCTGTCCCCGGCCACGCCCAGCGGCAGACCGGGGTGCTGCGCCGCTGTCCAGTTCACAGCCGCCACGGCGTCCTCGAGCGGGGCGGGGAAGGGGTGTTCGGGTGCCAGGCGATAGTCGACGGCCACGACGACCGCGTTGAGGCGGTTCGCGATCCAGCGGCACACCGGGTCGTGGGTGTCCAGGTCACCGAGGACCCAACCGCCGCCGTGCAGGTAGGTCACCGCGGCCCGCGCCTGCTCGGGTCGGTAGAGCCGCACGGGAACGGGCCCAGCGGGACCGGTGACCACGTCCTCGGCGACGTCGGCGACGGGTTCGGGAGTGTAGTCGGGGCCGCGCCTGGCCAGCGAGAGCTCCCGGTAGTGCGCTCGGGCATCGACCGCCTCGCCGCCGGTGAGCGGCAACCAGCCGTGGGTGTTGAGGCTTTCCAGAACGCTCGCGAGCTGTGGATCCAAGGGCATGGGACCGTGCTACGCCGCGGGCAGACGCGGGTCAACCCGAGTGTTGTCCGGCCAGCTCCTCCGTTGGCAGCATGGCAGCCACGAGGGACGGAGGTGGCCATGACCGTTCTGCCGCGTCAGGAGCGCGACGTCGACGACCGCGGTGCGTGCGATTTCGACGCCGTCGTCGTGGGTGCCGGGTTCTCCGGGCTGTACATACTGCACCGCCTGCGCGGGGCGGGGTTTTCCGCCCTCGTGCTGGAGGCCGCCGACGGTGTCGGTGGCACGTGGTACTGGAACCGCTACCCGGGTGCGCGCTGCGACTCCGAGAGCTACTACTACTCCTACTCGTTCTCCCGGGAGCTGCAGCAGGAGTGGAGCTGGACCGAGCGCTATCCCGAGCAATCCGAGATTCTTGCCTACCTCAACCACGTGGCCGACCGCTTCGACCTCCGCCGCGACATCCAGCTGCGCAGCCGGGTCACCGAAGCCGAGTTCGCGGAAGGATCCAACCGCTGGTACATCCGCACAGCGGACGACCAGCAGATTTCCGCGCGGTTCTTCATCACCGGGGTCGGCTGCTTGTCGACGGCCAACGTCCCCGCGATCGACGGTCTCGACTCCTTCGAGGGGAACTGGTATCACACCGGGCAGTGGCCGCACGACGGTGTGGACTTCACCGGCAAGCACGTCGGCGTCGTCGGCACCGGTTCGACGGGCATCCAGACCATCCCGGTCATCGCCGGAGAAGCCCGGCACCTGACGGTGTTCCAGCGAACGCCGAACTACAGCATCCCAGCTCGCAACGGTCCGATGACCGACGAGTTCCAGGAGTACGTCAAGGAGCACTACGACGAGATCCGGGAGCTGCAGCGCTCCACGAGCAACGGTCACCCGTTCCGCATCAACGAGCAATCCGCCCTGGACGTGCCGTCCGACGAGCGCGCGAAGATCTACCAGGAGTTCTGGGATGCCGGCGGTTTGAAGTTCCGCGCTTCGTTCAAGGACCTGCTCACCGACAAAGCCGCCAACGACACCGCATCGGATTTCATCCGCGCCAGGATCCGGGAGACGGTCGATGATCCGGAGACCGCCGAGACCCTGGTGCCGACGGACCATCCGTTCGCGACGAAGCGCCCGCCGATCGACACGCACTACTTCGAGACCTACAACCGGGACAACGTCGACCTGGTGGACGTGCGAGCCACGCCGATCGAGGAGGTCACCCCCGCCGGCATCCGCACCAGCGATGCCGAATACCCGCTGGACGCGCTCGTGTTCGCGACCGGCTTCGACGCGATGACCGGGGCGCTGCTGCGGATCGACGTTCGCGGCCGCAACGGCAAGACGCTGCGGGAGAAGTGGGCGGACGGGCCGCACACCTACCTCGGGTTGCAAGTCGCCGAGTTCCCGAACATGTTCACAATCACCGGGCCGGGGAGCCCGTCGGTGCTGACCAACATGCCCACAGCGATCGAGCAACACGTCGACTGGATCACCGACTGCCTGCTCCACCTGCGCGTGCACGGCCTCGACCGCATCGAAGCCACCGCCGATGCCGAACGGTCCTGGGGCGCCCACGCCAACGAGGTCGCCGACGCAACGCTCATGCCCACGGCGAAAACGTCCTGGTACCTCGGCTCGAACGTCCCGGGCAAACCGCAGGTGTTCATGCCCTACGCCGGTGGCATGGCCGCCTACGCTCGCATTTGCGACGACGTGGCCGCAGGCGGCTACCGCGGCTTCGAGCGCGATACCGTCGAGCGGAGCCATCGGGAGCGAACGTCGAGCTGACAAGGTCCGTCCGCGGTCGCCCGCTCGCAGGGGCTACATCCGGGTGGTGTGCTGGATCGAGATGTAGAGGGTCACGCGCTCATCGCCGGGCTGGTGGTAGGGGTACTCGTCCTGTCCGAGGTACTTCCGGGCCAGGCTGTTGATGAAGGCGTTGTCCGCATCGTCCTCGAAACGCTCCACCCGGCCGCGGATTTCGAGGTAGCGGTACGGATCGTCGGGATCGGTGACCGACAGCGCTACGCGAGGATCGCGTTGCAGGTTGCGGTATTTCTGGCGTCCTGTGGTTTGGCTGATCTTGACGAACTCGCCGTCGGTGTCGTACCAGACCGGGGTGGACTGCGGTTCGCCGCTGGGGCCGAGCGTGGCCACGTGCACGAACCCCGGCTTGTCGAGCAGATCGGCGTGACTGCTGGGGACGCTCATCTGGGACTCCTCGCTGTCGGTGTTTCCGGTGGGCGCACAAGCACTCCGTCGAACAGTGAACCACGACTGCGAGCCGGTCACAGGCCTGGACGTACTGCCCGGCGAAGACGCTTCCGATTGAGCATCAACACGACGGTGCCGACGGGGTCAGGGCGGAGGGCCGGGATCCTCGCGTGCCGGACGGGCCTTCGGCAGGGCGCGAAGGCCCGCTGTCGGACCTCCGCCGGGCGTTCCGGTGGAAATCGGCGAGCCGGTAGTTTCGCCGGCATGAGCAGTCGAACCCGATGGCCTGCCGGACCTCGCGAGGAACTCGCCGCGCGACTGGACCGCCTGGCGCGGGATGCTGGTGGCAGCTGGTCGTTCGCCGTCGCCGAGGGCGGGGCGGTGGCGGCCGTCCAACCCGATCTCGTGCACCCGGCCGCCAGTACCATCAAGGTGCCCCTGCTGATCGCGGTGCTCGAGGACGTCGCGCGCGGTGCTTGCGAGCTCTCCGAACCGCTTCCAGTGCCCGAGCAGCGCACCCCCGGCAGCGGCGTGCTGCGGATGCTGCCGTCGGTTTCCGCGCTGTCCTTGGCGGAGATGCTCGAGCTGATGATCACGATCAGCGACAACACCGCGACCAACGTGCTCATCGACCGGATCGGTCTGGACGCGCTGTTGGGCAGGTTTCGCGAGCTCGGGCTGGCACGCACCCGTTTGCGCAGGCACATGCTCGATCACGACGCGCGCGACGCGGGGCGGGACAACGTGGCGTCCGCGGGGGAGATGGCAACCCTGCTCGACCAGCTGTGCACGACCGATCTCCTGCGCAGTGACCTGCGAAGCGTCGCGATGCGCGCCCTCGCCGGACAGCAGATCAACGACCGGATGCCGAGCCGCCTCGATCCGGACACGTTGTGCCTGCACAAGACCGGTGAGCTGGCCGGGATCCGGCACGACGTCGGTGTTCTGCGCTTCGATGGGCGCGAGATCGCCTTCGCGGCCATGGGCAGCGACCTGCCGGATGCCGGGGATGGCACCGGATCGGGCCCGGCGGCCGCTGTCATCGGGCAGGCAGCTCGCACGGTCGTGGATCTGGCCAAAGCGGCCGAGGAGCCGGATCCGGCCGATCAGTCCGCATAGGACGGATGTGGATCGGGAAGACCGCACCGAGCGCATCGATGCGGCCGTCCCGGCCGGTCCGACTCGCTCACAGGATCCGCTTGGCTCCTGCGAACTCGTCGTTCTCGTCCCACCGGTCCCAATCCACGATGGACACGCTCGAGGACGCGTTCGGCGAGTGGATCATCTTGCCGTCGCCGACGTACATGCCCACGTGGTGCACCGAGCCTTCGCCACCCGGCTGGGCGAAGAACAGGAGGTCGCCCGCCTGCAGATCGGACACGGCGACATCCGTGCCGACCGTGGACTGGTCCGAGGCGTCCCGCGGAATCGTGATGCCGTGCGCGCGGTAGACTGAGTAGGTGAACCCGGAGCAGTCGAACCCGAAAGCGGACACGCCCGCCCAGAGGTAGCGCAGCCCCAGGAATTGCTCGCCCGTGCGCACCAGGTCCTGGCCGGTCGGCCGGGCCGGCTCGTCACCGGGGGCGTAGACGTCCGCGTCGTCGCGGTCCAGCCATGCCGCCGAGTTGTCGGGCAGGGCGACGCGCAGCGCCCGCGGTGTGGTGTCCAGCACCGGAAGCCGGGTGTTGAAGCTGATCTCCTGGCGCCGCTGCTCGCCGGTGGGTTCGTCGGTCAGCCAGGTCCGGTTCGCCGTCACCTGCGCCCACGGCAAGTGCTCGGCCTGCCGGGCGAACTCGTCGCTCTCCGCCAGCTGGTCGATCGGAACCCAGCCGGGATAGCCCCGCTCGTCCCGGGGTGTCGGCTGGTCCAGCACGACCACGTGCGCCCAGTCGCCGGAGATTTCCGTGATCTCCACTTCGGACCCGAGAACGGCCTGGCTTTCCAGCTTGCCGGTCAGCCACCGGCGCGTCTCGGCGTCGGGCATGTTCGCGTTCCACTGGTCCAGATCGACCGGGTTGGTCAGCGACGGCGCGTCCACCTCGCGTGCCGTGTTCGGCTCTACCCAGAGCGTCGCAGCGGTGACGTCGACGAACGCGCGGTCGCCTGCTTGCAGGTCGTCGGATGCGGGCGATGCCGCGGCCGTGGTCCCCGTCGTGCACAACAGGGACGCGCCGAGCGCCGCGGTCACGATGCGCAACCCCTTCATCGTTCGATTCCTTCCGTTGATTCTGATCCGAACCCGAGGCCGGGGGCGTGCGACAGGTGCAGCTGGTCGCCGTGCAGCGCGTAGCCCCCGGCCAGTTCGCGCTCGTCGATCCATTCGGCGGAGTCGAGGTCCACCAGCGTGATCGCCGGGTGCGCCGCGGCCACGTGCACCGCAGCCGTGATGGAGATCCGGGGCTCCATCATCGCTCCGATCATGCACCGCAGTCCTGCGGCGCGGGCCACGTCCGCGATCGCCAGGGCGTGGCCGATCCCGCCGCACTTGGCGAGTTTGACGTTCAGCACGTCGGCGGCGCCCGCGCGGGCGATCTCGAAGGCGTCCCGCGGCGAGTTCAGCGCTTCATCCGCCATGATCGGGACGTCCACAGCCGCCGTCACCGCGGCCAGCGCCCCCAGGTCGTGCTTGGGCACCGGCTGCTCGACCAGTTGCAAGGGGATCTGCGCGTCCTGGATCGCGCGGATGATGCGCACCGCCGACTTCGCGTCCCACCCCTGGTTGGCGTCCAGGCGGAACTCCGCTTCCGGGACGGCATCTCGCACCGCCTGCAATCGGTCGAGATCGGCGCGCCAGTCATGACCCAGCTTGATCTTGAGCACCGTGAAGCCGTCGTCGAACGCGTTCGTCGCCGCACGCGCCATGGCATCCGGACTGGCCAGGCTGACGGTCATGTCGGTGCGCAACACCGCGCTCGCGTCCCCGCCCAGCGCTTCGACCAGCGGTACGCCGAGCCGGCGCGCCCAGGCGTCGTGCAGCGCGACGTCCGCTGCCGCCTTCGCGCTGGTGTTTCCGGCGCACGCGGTGGCGATGGCATCGGCGTGGCCGCGCACTCCGCGATCCGCGGGCTCGGCCGTCAGGACCTCGGTGATCGGTCCGTGCAGCACTGCCCGCATCGACTCGACCGACTCGCCGGTGACGGCGAGCGTCTGGGCTGCTGAACCGCGCCCGACGGTCCCGTCGTCCAGTTCGACTTCGACGAGGAGCCCGGCGATCTCCTCGACGCTGCGCCGGGAAGTCACGAACGGATGAGTCAAGCTGCGGGTGTAGTCCCGGGTGCGCACATCGGTGATCGCGAGGCCGCTGCGCGGTGTACCAGGCATGTCACACTCCCGAGAGGATCTGCGCCACGGTCAACCCGAGGAACGTGCCGGCGAACGACCCGATCAGGGCGTAGAGCACACCGACCGGCACGAGCTGGCGGTTGAACGCGCTGGCCACGACGGGCGCCGAGGCCACACCGCCGATGTTGGCCGTGCTGGCCACCGCCAGGCTGAACAGCTCGGTGCGGGTCAGCTTGGCATAGCTGACCATGATCACCAGGTGCACGAGCAGTACCACGATCCCCACGACGAGGTACAGAGGTGCCTGCGCCAGCGAGGCGAAGTCCGACCCCGAGGCGATGATGCCGATGAGGACGTAGAGCATGACCATCGCGACCTCCGACGACCCCGCCGTCTTCCCCAGCCGCGTCGTGGCGATGATCAAGCCGAGCACGCTGACGATGAGGATCGTCCACGTCGTGCTGGTGATGACCACGCCGATTTCCGGTAGCTGGTCGCCGACCCAGCCCGCGGTGGCGGAGATGAACAGGCCGAAGCCGATCAAGGTCATCAGCGAGACCAGATCGATCGGGCGCTGGTGCTCGTCCAGACCGGTCTGCGCGTCCAGCTGCGCGGTGTTCGCCCCGACCCACCTGTTGAACCGGGACGACAAGCTCACCGACCCGAACATCAACAACAGCCACACCGAGTACAGCACAGTGTCCACGATCAGCGCGTAGCCGAACACGTTCTCCGGGGCCTGCAGAACGCCCTGCACCGCCACCATGTTCGCCGAGCCACCGGTCCACGAGCCGCTCAGCGCGGCCAGCGCCTTCCACGCCTCGGACGCCAATGCCGCTTGGAAAACCAAGTAGCTGACCACGAAGCCGAACACGATGCTCAGTGCGGACACTGCGTAGGTCAGCAGCAGCTTCGGGCCCAGCTTGATGATCTTGCGGAGATCGCACTTGAACAGGAAGAGCAGGATCATCGCGGGCAGCAGCGCATCCTGCACCGCACCGCCGGTCGATTCGATCGACTCGGATTCGCCGAACACGCCTGCCGTGTTCAGCCCCGCAGCGGCGAGGTACAGCAGCACGAACCCGGGCACGTAGGTGAACAGCCGGACGTTGGTCCGATGGGTTGCGAACACGATGACGCCGGACAGCGCCAGCAGCACGCCCAGGTACAGGAAGCCATCAGTGATCATCTGGTCGTCGTCCCCGTCCTTCCTGCGACCGGGCCGGTTTTGCGGAACGCGAAAAGTCGGAAACAAGCACGGCACGCCAGGTGCGCGCGTGGCATGTTCCCGACCGGGTCTCGTTCCGATGGGGTGATACCAGGTGGTGATCCGCTCCGCCAGGCGGCCTTCGTCCGTGATGCGCTCTCTCGCGCACGAGCTCTTGACGAACGCGTCCGTCAGCGCCAACGTCGCGGAGCATTCCGCATCCAGGATCCGGTGGCTGTCCGCGTCAACCGCGAAAGCGACGTGGAACATGCCGAACCGGTGGTGATCGGGTTGCTGGACGGCGCCTTCGCCTCGCCCGTGACGAGGATCGACGTGGACATCGAGGAGGATAGAACCACGGGAGTCCGTGGTTCGTAAAGGCACCACCAGCAGCTCGCGGTGAGTTTATGCAACCGTGACCGAGCTGACGCGAACCGTGCCGGGGATCTCGGTTCCGTTCGACGCGTTCTGCCGCTCACCACTTGTAGGGCAGGAACTTCCCGTCGAAGGTGATCTGCACGCGAGGCCCTTCGTCGGCGTCGACGCGTTGCACGTTCGCTCGGAAGGTGATGGCGCTCATGATGCCGTCGCCGAAGTCCTCGTGGATGAGCTCCTTCAAGGCCGGCCCGTACACCTGCAGGGCCTCGTACAACCGGTACAGGGTCGGGTCGGTCGGAGGCAGCTCGTCGAAGCTGCCGCGAGTCGGGATCTCGCGGAGCACGGCGAAGACGTCCTCGGGCAGCTCCAGCAGGGCCTGCAGGCGTCGTGCGGTGCTCTCGTCGAAGGGGTGCTGCCCCAGCAGGGCGGCGGTCGTCCACACCCGGTCCGTGCCGAGCTGTTCAGCGATGCCGCTGAAGGAGAGCTCCTTGGTGCGCTTGGCTTCGAGAATGGCTTCCGTGGCCTCGGAACGCCGCATCGGTACCGCCTTCGTCGGGTGAGCGGGAACGGCGGCGCTGCCGCGCTGTGCTTCCCGCGCGGGCTGCCCGCCGGGTGGGCGCCGTAGAACCCACCGTGCCGCAGTGTCGCCGCCGCGCACGGCAGACGCAGGGCGCGGCGGTACATCCCCTCACTCGTCCGGGGCTATGGGGTTGGCCAAGCTGGTTGTGGTTGGCACTCGGTTCTCTCTGAGCGGAGCGAACAGGACGTCGCAGCGGCGGTGGACCTGATGCCGATGCCGGACTTCGAGATCACGACGTCCGGGCACGAGCAGGGAGTTGCGGGCGGAGGCGATCCGTTCTCGGCTCGTGCGAACGCCACCTCCGGCGTCAGGTTTCGGCGGGAGCCAGCACGATGTCGAAGCGGACCCTGCTCCAGCTCCGGTCGCCGAGGTCGCGGCCGTCGGGAGTGGGCGTTCCGGGCCCCGGCTGTTCGAATCGCTTGATCAGCGAGTCCTTGACGCCGAAGACGCTGTCGCCGATGGCGAGCTGCGGGTCGTCTTCGACGAAGATGTGCGTGACCAGCGTGCGCAGGTCGTCTGCGGTGACCATGAAGTGCAGGTGTGCGGCACGCATCGGGGAGCGGCCCGCGGCTTCGAGCAGCTTGCCGACCGGGCCGTCGTGCGGGATGGGGTAGGGCACGGGGGTGAGTCCCCAGAAGCGGTATTCGCCGTTGGCGTCGGAGCGCAGGCGGGCTCGTCCGGCGACGCGCCCGTCGGTGTGCTGGACGTCGTAGAGGCCGTCCTCGTCGCACTCCCACACCTCGATGCGCGCGCCGGGGACCGGGTTGCCGTCGGTGTCGGTGACGGTGCCCTCGACCCAGCACGGTTGGCCGGGGGCGGTGCCGGCGATGTCGTCGCCGAGTTCGATCTCGGGGGCGTCGTCGGTGAAGAACGGGCCGAACACGGTGGCTTCGGTGGCCTCGGCGTAGGCCTCGTTGTTCACGGCGATGGTCTGCATCGAGGCGCCGAGCACGTCGGAGAGCAGCACGAACTCCTGACGCTTGTCGTCGGTGATGTGGCCGACCGCGGTGAGGAACTCGATCGCGGCGTTCCACTCCTGCTCGGTCAGCCGCACGTCGCGGACGAAGGAGTGCAGGTGCCGGGTCAGCGACTCCAGCACATGCTTCAGGCGCGGATCAGCGGTGTTGCCGAAGGAGGCGAGGACGGTGTCGACGAGCCGGTCCTCGACGGCGGTCTGCTCGGCGGAGGTCGGTGCGTTCTCGGAGGCGTTGGTCATGCTGTTGTTCCTCTCACTGGGCGGAGGCGGTGCCGGCGCGGGCGGCGCGCAGCAGGTTTTCCAGGTCGGCACGGGTGACCGGTCGGGGATTGGATTCCGGCACGGCCGGCAGGGCCAGGTCGGCGGCTTGGGCAACGTTCTCCTCGACCATGCCGTGCTCGCGCAACGCCCGGGGAGCGTCCAGCGCGCACCGCAGGGTCTGCAGCCCGGCCACCGCGGAGTCAGCGCCGAACGCTGCGGCGATGCGTGCTTCCGCTTCCGGTGCGGAGGGTGCGTTGAACGCGAGCACGTGGGGCAGCACGATGGCGTGGGTCTGGGCGTGCGGCAGGTCGTAGGCCCCGCCGAGGACGTGGCAGATCTTGTGGTGCAGGCCGGATCCGGCTGAGGTGAACGCCACCGCGGACAGGTACGCCCCGTACAGGGCCCGTTCCCTGCCGGGGAGGTCGCGGGGGTCGTGCTTGATCGCGGGCAGGCCGCCGGCGAGGGCGCGGATGCCCTCGGCTGCCAGGGCCCGGTTGATCGGGTCGGCGCGCGGGGACCACATCGCGTCGATGCAGTGGGCCATGCCGTTGAGCCCCGAGGCGATCGACAGGTCCACCGGCAGCGACAGCGTCAGCTGCGCGTCGTAGATCACCGTGGTGGGTAGGACCGCGTCGTCCACACCGGTGGTCTTGCGGGAGGTCTCGGTCAACCCCCACACGTTGGTGGCTTCGGAACCGGCGTAGGTGGTGGGAACGGCGACGATCGGCAGGCCGGTGCTCATCGCCACGGCCTTGGCCAGGCCGGTGGTCGAACCCCCGCCGAAGCTCACCAGCAGGTCGATGCCGTGCTCGGCCGCGACCGCTCGAGCCTTCTCCGCCTTGTCGAGGGGAACGTGCGGAGCCACGTCGTCGTGGTGCACGACCACGTCGATGTGCGCGGTGACGGCTTCGACGAGCGCGGCCGCGGACGGTGCGGCGATCACCATGACGCGTTCGGTGCCGAGTCGAGCGACTTCCGCGGCGAGGTTGTCCGCCGCGCGGTCGGAGCCGAACCGGACGCGTTGGCCGAGGGTGACGTGCTCGAAAACCGTGCTCATGGGGCTGTCCCTTCCATTCGACTACGGCCGGCGTGCGAGCGCTGGTGGTCAGGCGCGGCACGTCCAAGGGGTGTCGAGGCAGGTGCGCAGCTGCGCTGCGTGCGTGGCCGGCGCGGCGACGTAGGAGTGCGGGCGGGACCGTGACGTCGACAGCGATGCTATCGAGCCACCGCGTTCAGTCGCCATCCACGTCGGACACGTCGCCCTCGGTGCCGAGCCGCACCCACCGCCCGCCAGCTGCCTCCGCGTCCTCGGGCACCGGACATCCAGAAAGCACCGCGGGCAAGATCCCCGAAGCGGATCTGACGGTGCGCGACCACATCCGTGACCGCCGCCTCGACCGGGCGTGGCAGCTGCTCACCACTTCCGAGGCCGAGGACCTCGCCCTGGGCGAGCTCGCCCCGCGGGTGGGGTTCTCCTCGCACACCTACTTCAGCCGCGCCTTCCGCAACCGCTTCGACATGACACCGCGCCGGGCGCGGCAGCAGTTCCGCACCGCTTCGCACTGAGACGCCGTGCTTTCGCACTCAGCGGACATGGCCGTGGTGACGTCTTTCACCGCGCGGCGCGGTGGGCCAGTCTTCCGGACACCCACGGACCGGGAAAGGGACCCGCCCACCGCGGCCGGGTCCTGCGACCCCCCGATCGCCACTGGAGACGTCATGCACCTGGACCCGCGCCAACCCAGGACCTACCTCGGCCACTTCGCCAGCGACGTCACCGTTGTCAGCTGCGACATCGACGGGAACCCGCACGGTGCGACCGTCAACGCGTTCAGCGCGGTGTCGCTGGACCCACCACTGGTATTGGTGTCGCTGGACCGCCGCAGCAAAGCCTGCAGCCACCTGGAGAACCGGCCGTTCGCGGTGAACGTGCTGCGCGAGGAACAGGACGCGGTGGCGTCGCACTTCGCGGGCAAACCCGCGGAGCAGCCGATCGAATGGATCCGCCCGGAAGGGGCGGCCCCGTACCTGGGCGGTTCGCTCGCGCACATCTCGTGCCGGCTGTGGCGGTCCTACGACGGCGGGGACCACGTGATCCACCTCGGGGGAGTGGAGTCCTTCGCCTTCGCCGGGGGCGATCCGCTCGTGTTCTACCTCGGCAAGTTCCGGCACCTGGGCAAGGCGTTCGAAACCGCACCGTGGTTGGAATCGCTCGACTGCCCCACGGGCCAAACCCGTTTCGTGCTGTCGTGAACCGCCCCCGGCGGACGCGCGGCTCGGTCCACCGAAACCCCGGAAGAGAACGGAATCCGCGAGAAGAGGAGCACCCTATGACCCAGCAGGACGAACGGACCAGCAACCCCGCGGTCGCTCCCGACGCCCAGCAGCGGCCGATGACCGGTGACGAGTACATCGAGAGCCTGCGCGACGGACGGGAATTGTGGCTGTACGGCGAACGCGTCGACGACGTCACCAAGCATCCGGCGTTCCGCAACCCGGTGCGGATGACCGCGCGGCTCTACGACGCGTTGCACGATCCCGACAAGCAGGACGTGCTGACCCGGCCGACGGACACGGGCAACAACGGGTTCACGCACCCGTTCTTCCGAGCCCCGCGCAGCGCCGAGGACATGGTCGCCGACCGCGACGCGATCGCCGAGTGGGCGCGGTTGTCCTACGGGTGGATGGGCCGCAGTCCCGACTACAAGGCCAGCTTCCTCGGCACGCTCGGTGCGAACGCGGACTTCTACGAACCCTTTTCCGACAACGCCCGGCGCTGGTACCGGGAATCGCAGGAGAAGGTGCTGTACTGGAACCACGCGATCATCAACCCACCGGTGGATCGGCACCGCGATCCGTCGGAGGTCAAGGACGTGTTCATGCACGTCAACGAGGAACGCGATGACGGGCTGATCGTCAGCGGCGCCAAGGTCGTAGCCACGGGTTCGGCGCTGACGCACTACAACTTCCTCGGCCACTACGCCCTGCCGATCAAGGAGCGCGAGTTCGCCCTGGTCTGCACCGTGCCGATGAACGCGCCGGGGATGAAGCTCATCTGCCGCCACTCGTACTCCATGCAATCGGAGGTGATGGGCAGCCCGTTCGACAACCCGCTGTCCTCGCGCATGGACGAGAACGACACGATCTTCATCCTGGACCGGGTCAAGATCCCGTGGGAGAACGTGTTCATCTACGGTGATACCGAGAAGGCCAGCACCTTCATGCCCAACTCGGGGTTCCTGCCGCGGTTCACCTTCCAAGGCGTCACCCGGCTGTCCGTCAAGCTCGACTTCATCGCCGGTCTGCTCATGAAGGGCGTCGAGGTTACCGGGACCAAGGACTTCCGCGGCATCCAGACCCGCGTCGGCGAAGTCCTCGCCTGGCGCAACATGTTCTGGGGATTGACCGACGCGATGGCCAAAACCCCGGAGGCGTGGAAGGACGGCACGGTCCTGCCGAACGTGGACTACGGCATGGCCTACCGGTGGTTCATGACGCAGGGCTATCCGCGCATCAAGGAGATCATCCAGAAGGACCTCGGCAGTTCGCTGATCTACCTCAACTCGCACGCGCGGGACTTCAAGCAGCCCGCGATCCGGCCCTACCTGGACCAGTACGTGCGCGGGTCGAACGGTTACGAGGCCGTGGACCGGGTCAAGCTGATGAAGCTGATCTGGGACTCGATCGGCAGTGAGTTCGGCAGCCGGCACGAGCTCTACGAGGTCAACTACTCCGGCAACCACGAGGGCGTGCGCGCGGAAATGCTCTACGCGCACCAGAACTCGGGCAAGGCCGACGAGATGAAGGGCTTCGCCGAGCAGTGCATGGCCGAGTACGACCTGGACGGTTGGACGGCACCGGACCTGTTCAACCCCGGCGACGTGTCGGTCCACGGCAACTGCTGATCACCAGGCGGGCCCGGTCGGAACTGGCCGGGCCCGCTCACCTCAGCTGCTCGTTTGAACAGGGATGATCCGTGAGGAGGCCATCATGCGGACCACCGGCCCGGATGCCGCGGGCGAGCGGCCGCTGCTCCTGTCGGGGACCGGCGTGCTCGAGGAGCTGGGACGCGCGCTGGGGCGGCTCGGCATGGACGAGGTCGTGGTCGTGTGCCGCTCCCAGGACGCAGCGGGCGCCTTGGGGCAGGTGGCCGGTGTGCTCGGCAGCCGGGTCGTCGCGGTCGTCGACGATGCCGACGACCTGCCCACGCCGCAGGCCGTGTTCGCCACCGCCGATATCGCGATCACCAGCGGGGCCGACGGTGTCCTGGCACTCGGACATCCCGGCCCCGCCGAGCTGGTCAAGGCTCTTCCGCTGATCGTGGACCTGCCGACGGCCGTGGTGTCGGCAGTGCGGTCGGAAACACCCGACGACTGCTGGGCGCTCAGCGATCGCGGTGTCCTCACCAGCGGTCGGCACGAGCGCGTGCACTTGCGTCTCGCCTGCGAGGATCCGGCTCTGAGCATGGCGCCGTGACATGAGGAACCCGGCGATGCGGGCCGGGCGCAGCCCGCCGATCCCTGTCAACGGGACGTTGCGGTGGCACGTGACGGCCTGCTGGGGCGGCGGTGCGGACGTGGTGATCCACGCCTGTACCGACGGCCTCCACTCAACCCGCGGTCGTCCGGTCCGTGCCGCCCATTCACGACCTCGGGAGGCGAACGCTGCTAGCTGTTCTGCATCTGGAGGCAGCTGGGCGTTGTGCGCCAGGTTGCGCCGTTTGCGGACGCAGTTGTTGCGCGGTGGCGCGTGCGGCGAGGCGGCCGTTCCGGGTGGCACCGACGGTGCTGGCCGAACTGCCGTAACCAACCAGGTGCAGGCGTGGTTCCCCGACGGCTCGGGTGCCGTCGAGGCGGATCCCGCCGCCGGGTTCGCGGAGTTGCAGCGGCGCGAGGTGGTCCAGCTCGGGCCGGAACCCGGTGGACCAGAGGATCGTATCGGCGGGGATGGAGCGCCCGTCGTTCCAGGCGATCCCGTCGGGGGTGATGCGGTCGAACATCGGCAGCCGGTGGTCGAGCACGCCTCGGTGACGTGCCTGGCGGATGGCGGGGGTTTCCGGTAGGCCGGTGGCGCTGACCACGCTGCCCGGCGGGTGCCCGGCACGGGTGCGTTGTTCCACCGCAGCGACCGCTCGCCGCCCGTCCTCGGTGGTGAACTCGCTGCCGGTGAACTCCGGTGGGCGGCGGGTGACCCACGTGGTGGTGGCGACCTCCGAGATGGCGCTGAGCAGTTCGACCGCGGAGATTCCACCGCCGACGACGACCACTCGGCGGCCGCGGAACACCTCCGGGGTGCGGTAGTCGACGGTGTGCAGCTGCCATCCGCGGAACTCGGTGATTCCCGGGTAGTGGGGCACGAACGGTTTGGTCCAGCTGCCGGTCGCGTTGATCACCACGCGCGCCGTCCAGGTGCCGGAGGTCGATTCCACCCGCAGTCGCTGGTCGCGAACCCGACGCACGGCCGTGACCTGCACAGGCCGGTGCACAGGCACAGCGAAGCGGCGCTCGTAATCGGCGAAGTACTCGGCGACCACCTCGGCGGCCGGTCGCTCGGTGTCCGCGGGCGCGAACCCCGTGCCGGGCAGGGCGTGGATGCCGTGCGCGTCACCCAGGCGCAAGTCGGACCATCGGTGCTGCCACGCACCACCAGGGGCGGGATTGCCGTCCAGCACCACGAAACCCGTCTCCGGGGCGAAGCCGTAGTGCTGCAGGTGATACGCAGTCGACAGGCCGGCCTGGCCGGCCCCGATCACCACGACATCCACCGGTTGCGTTTCCACGTGCTCTGCAACGCGAGTGAGGCCGGTGGCCTTCCAACACGGGGTGACGGGTACGTCACGCGACGGGGAGAGCCGTGAGGTTCCGACTGGTATGCAGCTGCTGCCTGGACACCGGTGATGGGATGCCGCGGCTGGTCGCGACCCGAGGTGCTTCCGCCAACTGGGCCACCAGCTGGGCCACCGACCGTGCTACCACGACGCTGGTACTGACCGCCCGAACCGCGCTCGTCGTTGCCGCAACGTGCGTGCCGGAGGTTGCCCACCATTCAAAAGGCTGCTGCACGGCGCTGCGGTTCGACTCACTCAACGGTCGGCCTGTTCCAGTCAGTAGGCGAAACGGATCACGGGTTCGATCGTCTTGCCGCGGGCGGAGCCGGCGAAGGCGGTGTTGATCCTCGTCGAGGGCTTTTCACAGCGGTGCGCTGAACCTCGGCAGGGCTGCGTGACGCCGTTCACGCAGAACAAATACTGGCGCGCTATGCATTTGCATTCGAAATGTATCGATCTGTGGGTGCTGGTTCGGGGAACGCGGCGCTCGTGGTGCGAAATCGGCGATATGGTAGGCGAAAACGGGATCGGACGGCGAAGCTTCGTCGGGAGGCTTGACCGTGCTGTGCGTTGCACCTAACGTCCCGCTTTTGTATCGATCAGTACGTTCGGCCGTGGAATTGCGCACTCGAGGGGTGGTCATGTCGAAGACGACGTCAGTGGCGATCATCGGCGGAGGAATCGGTGGGTTGACGCTGGCGTTGGCGCTGCGACGTCACGGCATGAACGCGGTGGTCTACGAGCAGGCGCCGGAATTTCGGGAAGTCGGCGCGGCGGTAGCGCTGTCGGCCAACGGCACGCGTGTGCTGGATGAGCTGGGATTGCGCGAAGGACTGGCCGAGCGCGGCGTGATGCCCACCGAACTGATCTACCGGAAGTGGCAATCCGGCGACCGCGTCGTGGCCTACGACGTCGCCAACGGCTACGAGGAGCGCTTCGGTGCCGCCTACTACGGAGTCCATCGCGCCGACCTGCAGGGAATGCTCGCAGAGGCGTGCGGGCCCGAGCGCGTGCGCCTCGACCACCGCCTGGTCGCCCTGACCCCCGCGGGGAGCGGCTATCGCCTGGAATTCGCGAACGGGGCGGTCACCGGAGCCGACGTCGTGGTCGGAGCGGACGGCGTGCACTCCACCGTGCGGCGGTGGATCCTCGACGAGGACCCGGCCGTGTACTCCGGAACCAGCGGTTTCCGCGGGCTGGTGCCCCTCGAGCAGCTGCCCCACCTGCCGGATCCGGGCGCGATCCAGTTCTGGATGGGGCCGGGCGCGCACGTGCTGCACTACCCGATCGGCAACGGTTCGATCGTCAACTTCCTCGCCGTGGTGCACGAGCCGGAGCAGTGGGAGTCGGCGAGCTGGGTCGAGAAGATGTCCCCGGAACGCATCACCGGGTTCTTCGAGGGTTGGCACCCGGGCGTGCGCGAGCTGATCGCCAGCACATCGCTGCACCAGCGCTGGGCGCTGTTCGGGCAGCGGCCGCTGAACCGGTGGCACCGCGACGGGATCGTGCTGCTCGGTGATGCGGTGCACGCGATGCTGCCGCACCACGGACAAGGCGCCAACCAGACCATCGAGGACGCGGCCGCGTTGGCCGAGTGCCTCGACCGCCATGGTCGCGACGAGGCGCTGGCCCGCTACGAACGCCTCCGCCGCGCTCGCACGCGTGCGGTGCAGCGCAGTTCCTGGGTCGCCTCGGACCTGCTGCACCTGCCCGACGGGCCGGAAGCCGAGCAGCGCGACCGCGATCTGCACGGCATCCCGGACACGCTGCGGTGGATCCACTCCCACGACGCGAGCGCCGCTGCGGCGGCCTGATCGCCGACGGGAATGTCCGCGGACCCGCCAGCGCCGTTGTGCACGCGACTGGCGCGGGCGGTGCGCTCCCGTAAACCGGGCGTTCAGCTGGAGCTGTCCAGCCAGAACTTCGCCCAGCCCGCGCTGCAGAAGCTCCTCCACGGCGAGACCGACATCGCGCTGGGGCGCTGGGACGCGATTCCTGCCGAGGTCCGTGCTCAGGTGGTGATGTGTGACGCGCTCGTGGTCGCACTGCCGGACACGCACCCGCTGGCGGGTGCCGACCGGCTGGAGAACGCCCAACTGACCGATGCCGGGTTCGTGACGCTGCCACCGCACGAGGGCGCCGTGCTCACCGACCGGCTGTGGCGGCTGCCCCGGCAGAGCGGTTTCACGGCCGAGGTGGTGCAGATCGCCCGGACACCTAGACCGCGCTGGCACTGGTCAGCGCCGAAGTCGGCTGCCACGTCACCCTCGCGTCCGTGGCACGCAACCCGCACGACCCGCACATCGCATTCGTGCCCCTGGAATCTGCGTTGGATGCGGATCTGCGGATGGCGTGGCGACGCGACGACCACAACCCCGCGCTGCGGACGGTGCTGCAGCAGGCGTTGGACCTCGACGACGTTGAGATCGACTGGGATGGAGCACCTGGCCCGAGCGAGCCGCTCGCGGCGCCGCCGACGAACGACGAGGCCAGCGTGGGCGGTCAGCGCCGCTCGACGTGGGCGCGGATGCGCGTGCCGTTCTCGTCCGTCCAGCCCTTGCTCGCCGCGTACTGGACCATCCTGTCGATTTCGACCTGTCGAACCGGTTCTCCGAGACCGGGTTGAGCGAGTGGCTCGGCACGCAGGTGGCCGGGCTGCCCGTGCCCCGCTGCTGTTGCTGGTGGTCGTCGCGATCACGGTGTTGCTGCTGACCGAGCTGACCAGCAACACGGCCACATCAGCGGCGTTCTTCCCGATCATGGGCGCGGTGGCGGTCGGCGTGGCATGGATCCGCTGCTGATGACCGTCGCGGTGGCGATGGCAGTCAGTTGCGCGTTCATGCTGCCGGTGGCGACCTCGTCGAACGCGGTCGCCTTCGCCACCGGTGAACTGCCGATCCGGCACATGATCCGCGGCGGCATCTGGCTCAACGTGATCGGGCTCGTCCTGATCGCGCTGGCGATGGTCACGCTCGTGCCGCTGGTCTTCGAAGTGCATCCCTAGACTGGTGCCACTTTCCGCTGCGGTGCGGGCATCTTTCGTGATCCCCACTGCAGGCGGCCAAAAAGCACACCTCGTGAAATGGTGAGGAACGCATGAAGATCGCTGTGATCGGACTCGGAGTGCTGGGCGCGAGCGCCGCGCGATCGCTGTCCCTCGAGGGCGCGCAAGTGACGGTGTTCGAACGCGCCGCACCACTCGCCGGAACTTCCGGCACCTCGTTCGCCTGGACCAACTCGCACCGCAAGAACCCGCAGGCCTACCACGAGCTCAACGTCGCGGGGATGAACGAGCACGAAGCGCTCTCCGCGGATCCCGGTCCACTGCCGCCGTGGTACGTGCGCACCGGCAACCTGGAATGGGCCGAGGACGACGCAGGAGCACAACGGTTGGCCGCTTCGGTGTCCGAACTGGACGAGCGGGGTTATCCCGTCGAGTGGCTCGATCCGGAACGCGCTCGCGACCTGGTCCCGGATCTGCGGGTGCCTGCCGCGGTCAGCCGGATCGCCTTCTACCCGACGGAAGGCCACGTCGTCCCCGCCCTGCTCCTGGCACGGTTGTGGGGCGAAGCACGCGAGCACGGTGCTCAGCTGCGTTGTCCGGCAACGGTTTCGAGTGTTTCCGAAGCTGGTGGAAAGGTTCGGGTCGCCCTCTCCGACGAGGTCGCGGAGTTCGACGCGGTACTGGTCGCGACGGGTCGGTGGACCGAGGAGCTGACTGCCGCGGTCGGGCACCAGGTGCCGATGGCCGCACCCGATGCGGCCGGCTCGGCAACCGTCGGATTCCTCGGCTACACCCCGCCGCTTCCGACGAGGCTGAACCGGGTGCTGACCACCCCGGAGCTCAACGTGCGCCCCGACGGCGGGGGGCGCCTGGTCGTGCAAGGACTGGACCTCGATGCGCAGGCCGATCCCGCCAATCCGCCGGACACCGATGGCCAGCACGCGCACGACCTGTGCGACAGGCTGAGCACCCTGCTCGCGGGTACTGCCGGGATCCGTTTGGAGGCCTTGCGAGTCGGCCAGCGCGCCATGCCCGCGGATGGTCTGACTGTCGCAGGGTTCCTCGGCGACAGCGAAAAGATCTACGTACTGGCCACCCACAGCGGCATCACGCTGGGTCCGCTCCTCGGGCGGCTGGCGGCACATGAGCTCCGCACCGGCACCCCCTCGGAGGAGCTGACAGGTTTCCGCCCCGATCGCCTGATCGGCCGATCCGGACTGCCGGACCTCGAGCCCGCCCGCTTCGCGGGCCAGCAGTGAACTGACTTCCCCCGTTGGAGCGAGCGCTCGTGTTGGTCGGAGCGTCCGTCCAGCGGGGCGAGGTCACTCGAACCTGCAAGCGCGTTCCCGAGAACAGAGCGCGTTCAGCCGGGCGTGCTCGACCGAACCGCCACGTGCTCGTCGCAGCGGCCCGCTACAGCATCGACTGGCCGGCGTCGTAGACGAGGCATCCGTCGTCGTTGACGCGCACGCCGTCGATCGGCTCGTGCTCGTCGCGCTCGCCCCGGTGCGTGAGGTGCGCCACCGGAACTTCGCGGACGAGTTGCACGAAGTCGCTGATCATTCGGCGGTGGCAGCGCCACCACAGGCTCTCGCTGCACATCACGGCCACCTGCGTTCGGGCCAGCTCGTCGAGGAGCTCGTCGACGCCGTCGGTGAACTCGCGGGTGCGCATGTGCGCCGCGTAGGCGCGGAACGCGTCGTTGCGCAACACCCAGTCCGGGGAATCGTTCGGGAGCTTGCGGAAGCCGCCGAGGCGCTTGTCCCAGCGGTAGGAGATCCCCGACTCCGGCAGCCACCGTTGCAGCTCACCGCGGGCGAACTGCGGATTGCGACGGCTTCCCGGCGCGCTGCGCACGTCGAGCACGGAACGAACCCCGGCCCCGTGCAACAACGCGGTGATCTCATCCTCCGATGCGGTGCCGTGGCCGAACGTCAGCAGTTCCATCAGCGTCACCTCCGGCGCACGGGGTACCACCGCCGAAGCATATCGAATCGGCGAATACCCACCCCGGAACGAGCTTCCTCGATCATGCCGCACCGAGCGACCAGGACCCCGACACCGGAGTCACCAGCACGGGTTGGTTGGGGCGTTCGTCGTGCGGGGCCGGGGGCGAGTAGGTTGTTGCCGGCGTGACGGGCACGAGCTGTGCTGAAGGGGTCAGCTGTGCTCGGGTGGTTCGATGATCGACGTGGTAGCGCGCTCGTGCTGAGGGAGTTCGTACATGACGAGTGGTCAGCCGGGCCTGTTCCCGCAGCACCAGCGCGCTTCGACCAGCTCGTCGGAACCGTCTTCCGCCGATGTGCGGCGGGCTGCGGACGTGCTCGGTTGGGCAGGGCGGTTGGCTCCGCGGACGAAATTGCTCGGCATCGAGGTGCACCCGGTGGTCGAGATCGACGAACGGGCCCACGCGGTGCGGAAGCGGCGGGACCAACACCCGGTGCTCGACCACGACGTGTTGGCGATGTGGGAGTGGACCGAGGCGGCTCCTGTCCGGGCACCCGAGGTGGTCAAGCTGCGCGGTGTGCTGCCGACCGCGCGCGCTTGGCGTTCGGCGTTGGCGGGAGCAGCGCGGCTGCGGGGGTTCTGCAGTGCGGCAGTGCTGCTCGCCCCGCCGCGAGTGGGGGATGAGTGCTTGCTCGAGTGCAAGCTGCACGGCGTCGGTGTGCTGGAGCACGGCGAATCGGGCCGGCTCCGTCTGGTGGAACCGGCCCGCGACGGGCGGGCTCCGCGGGCACGGCGGCGGACGTTGGACCGGTGGATCGAAGAGCTCGTCTACCAGGAACTCATCGACGCGGGAATGCTTGATTGACGTCCTCCGCGAGGAATTCGGTGCCCACCGATTGCCAGGCTTTCAAGAAGGCCGGTGGGTTCCAGCCCTGTGCCAGCAGGCTGTCGATCTCCTGGTGGTAGGAACCGGCCGCACTGCACTGCTGGATCCAGCTGTTCTGGCGCTGCCGCTGCGTGAGCCGTCGGGAGAACAGGTCTTCGTGGACGTCGAGGAGCTTCTCCAGCGAGTGCCCGAACGCGGCCCTGTCCGCTTCCTTCCTGTCCCGGATCGTCGCGAAGTGGTCCATCGTCCGACCGCTGCAGGTGCGACAGGTGCATGTCCAATGGTGTGCTTGGTCCGGCGTCGCCTGCACCGCTGCCGCCACCTTGTCCGCACCTACGTAGGAGAGGCAGTGTTCGACCAGCACGGACACCTGCGGTGCTCGTGCGGGGCCACCGCTCGTGCACGGATAGAGGTGGCGAAGCGCCGAGGTGGTGCCCACTGCTGCGGCTGACGCGTCGAAGCACAGCGCGCCCAGGGCGGAGACGTCGCTGCGCAAGAGCAGCACGGGCTTCGTGGCGGTGCTCAGGAACCGGAGCAAGCCGCGCAGGGCCTGCTGGACGCCGAGCGGGTCGCCCGGGTGCTCCAGCACCAGGGCGACGGCGACGCCAGCTTCTCGCGCCACCGCCTGCAGGTGTTCGAGCGAGGCGCTGTTGGTCAGCCAGCTCGCGTGCAGCGGGAGGCAGGCGATGACGTCCTCCCCCAGCTGCGCAGAGCGGCGCAGGATGCTCTCCAGGCCCGGAACGTCGCCTTCGCCCACGTAGCCGGAGTCGGTGAGGACCGGAATCCCCAACTCGCGCTGCTTCGAGATCCACCGGGCGTCGAATTCCTCTTCAGCGACCGCGCGGTTCTTGCCCCGGTAACGCTCGGCATCGCACAGCAGCGGTTTGTTGAAGCCGTGCTTCTGCAGCGCGCGAGCTGTGCACGGTGCCTGGGTTCCGCTGAGCACCAGCCCAGCGTCGGGTCTCTCCGCTACGAGGGACGAGGCTTCCCACCCGCCGGTGGCGGCGCACTGGACCAGCAAGGTGCCCGTGAAGTCAGCGGGCCAGTGGGATTTCGTGGTCTGCGCGATTGCACGTGGTCGGAGTTCCTGCAGGCTGATGAGTGGCGGGGTGTGGCTCGACTGCTCCGGAGCACGGCCATCGCTGTCAGACATGGTCCCCCTCACGGTGACGCTGCCGGGGTGCGGAGCCACGTCGAACTGCGGAACCCGCACCCCGCCTGCGCGGGCATCAGCTACCGGTGGGCTGGCCGGTCCCTCCAGCCGCACTGGTGCCTCCGTCCCTGATCGGCTGTCAGCACGTCGAGCTTAACGATCATGCCGGCCGAGATCAGGTGCTCTGCGACGTCGGAGGAGTCGTTCGGAGAACGGGTGCGGTGTTGCGGGTTACGAGCCGTTTTCCCAGTTCGGAGGGTGTTTTCAGGCACGCGTGCCATGCGTCCGCAGGGCCCGGCTCCACCGGATGGGAGTGCTGTGCATCACACTTCATTCCATTCGCTTGGCCCACATCCGTGATGCTCCGAGCGCCGACCGGCAACGCCGGTCGAGGGCGAGCAGCGGCTTGCACTGGCAAGGGAATCGTGAACCAGCCCGGTGGTCGATGCGGCCGAGATCACCGTGTCACGGGTGTCGAGAGATGCGCACTCGCTGAGGGAACGGTGTGGCCTGGCTGAGCGCGTACGCGCAGGGCCAGCGCGACGAGTGCGGCGTGGTTCGGTCGGGTCAGCTGCCCGCCGGTCAGCTCGCCGAGCCGGTGCAGCCGGTTGAGCACGGTGTTGCGGTGGCAGAACAACGTCTTCGCGGTCTCGGTGACCGATCCGGACGCGAAGAACGCGTTCGCCGTTTCGACGAGGCGGGCCCGCTCGTGCTCGGTCACGGTGTCCAGTTCGGACAGAACCTCGTCCGCGAGCGCCTCTCCTGTCCCGGCCAACCGGTGCGTGACCACTGCCGGCCACACATCGGACAGGCGCCGCGGACCGGCCACGTCCGGACCAAGCACATCGGCGATTTCGGTGGCGATGCGTGCCGAGCGCGGCAGTTCCACGAGGCCGTCCGCGATCGGGCCAAGTGCGCAAGGCACGTCGTGCAGCCAATGCCGGGGGAGACCTCCCGAACCATCGGGAAGCTGAGCGATGAGCAGGGGGCGTCGGTCCTCGATGTGGATGTGCGCGTTCGCAGCACCCGAGCGCAGGTGTTGGACGGCCTCCCGCATGGTTCGCTCGTTGGCCGGATGACTGGCAGCGACGACGAAGCGCTCGTGCGGATCCAGCTCCAGTGCGGTGGCGACCTGGGCGCGGATCGCCGGATCACGGCCGTTGCTGGCCAGCAGCGCGGCCACGAGTTGACTGCGCTCCTGTTCTCGTTGCCTTGTCAGCACGGCCGCCTCGTCGAGGTATGCCACGTGGACGCCCACGGTGTGCTCCTCGACGGCTTCCCAGACGGTGACCGCTCCGTCGACGAGTGGGCGGAGCGCGTCCGGGGCGGCACGTCGAAGCAGCGCGGCCCACAGGATGCGGAAATCGAGGCGAACGGCGCATAGCAGCATCTCCAGCGGAACCCCGGCCTGTGCGCGGCGGCGGCCGATGCGATCCGAGATGTCGGCCAACCGATCCGGAAGTGACTGGTCAGCGATCCGCTGCAGCAGCATCTCGAAACTGGCTTCGGCGTCCCTGCGCACCTCCGGCCACGGGATCGATTCCGCCTGGTAGGGCGGCATCTCGGCGAGTTCGGCGACGAATGCTTCAACGAGTTCGTCGAGATCGTCCATACAGGCTTGGGCCAGTGCGTGCAGCGGAGGTGCGGAGTCCACCGAATTGTGCATATGCCCAATTGTCCCGCCCCAATCGACGACACACCACCATTGTTCTGGGTAGTTGTCTTCCGGCAGGCTGTGTCGACACTTCGGCTTTCGTGCTGCGCGCTGCAAGGGGCAGGAATGCATCTCACGCCGCGTGAGCGGGAACGGCTCACGCTGTTCACCGCTGCCGAGCTCGGTCGCAAGCGTCTCGCCCGCGGATCTCGGCTCGGAGCCACCGAGGCCACCGCGCTGGTGTGCGACGAGGTCCTGGAGATGGCCTGGGACGGGATGGACATCGACGAAGTGGTGACCGAAGCCCAACAGGTGGTGCGGTCCGACCAAGTGCTGCCGGGTGTCGCATCGGCGGTGCCGCAAATCCAGGTCGAGGCGCTGTTCCCGCACGGCAGCGCACTGGTCCACGTCGCGGAGCCGTTCGGGCCGGCGACCGGGGAGGCGGGTGCGGTGCGCTCCGCGGCCGGCGAGATCGAGCTGGCGCCGGGGCGGGCGCGCAAGTGGATCGACGTCCGCAACCGGGGTGGCCGCACGATCTGGCTGTCCTCCCATTTTCCGCTGGAAGAGGCGAACCCGGCGCTGGAGATGGATCGGGACTCCGCCGCCGGGCACCGGCTGGATCTGCCGGCCGGGACGTCGCTGGAATTTCCGCCGGAGCAAACCCGCACCGTCACAGTGGTAGCGAGGAGTGGTGATCAGTGAACGCACGGCTCACGCGCGAGCGGTATGCCTCGCTGTACGGCCCCACGACCGGAGATCGCGTGCGGCTGGCCGACACGGGACTGTGGGTCGAGGTCGAGGGCGATGTCACCGAGCCGGGAGAGGAACTCCTCGGCGGATGCGGCAAGACCGCACGGGACGGCCTGCTGGTGGCGGGCAAAGCGCCCAGGGACAGCGCGCTGGATCTCGTGGTGCTCGGAGTGCTGGTCCTGGATCCGTTGCTGGGGGTGCGCAAGACCAACATCGGCGTCAAGGACGGGCGCATCGTCGCGACCGGACGCGCGGGCAATCCGGACACCTCCAGCGATGTCGAGCTGGTGGTGGACTCGCACACGGCCATGGTCACCGGGGAAGGGCTGATCGCCACTCCCGGCGTGGTGGACTCGCACGTGCACCTGTCCAGCCCGGAGGTCGTTCCCTCGGCGCTGAGCGCGGGGGTGACCTCGCTGGTCGGGATGGGTCTCGGCGGCGTGTGGGACGTCGGCGCGAACCCGAGGCACAACCTGCACACGTTGATCCAGGCGTGGCGCGATGTTCCGGTCAACGCCGCTTTCCTGGCACGAGGTTCTTCGTCCTCGGCGGATCTGCTCGATCAGGCGGTGCTTTCCGGCGCGGGCGGATTCAAGATCCACGAGGACTGGGGCGCCACACCGCGGATCGTGGACACCTGCTTGGGCGTCGCCGAGGATGCCGACCTGCCCGTCGCCCTGCACACCGACACGCTCAACGAATCCGGTTTCCTGGCCGACACGTTGGATGCGACCGCTGGTCGCACGGTGCACGCTTATCACGTGGAAGGGGGCGGTGGACATCCGGACCTGCTCGAGATCGTTGCCTGTCCGCACGTGTTGACCTCGTCGACCACGCCAACGCTTCCGTTGACCCCGGCCACGATGTCCGAGCTGCTGCCCATGACCATGACCGTCCACAAGGGCCACGCCGGCTTGGAAAGCGATGTTGCGATCGCGGGCAGCCGGCTGCGCGAGCACGCCATCGCGGCGGAGAACGCGCTGCACGAACGGGGTGCGATCAGCATCGTCAACTCGGATTCCATGGGAATGGGACGAATCGCCGAAACCGCACGACGAACCTGGCAGCTCGCCGATGTGCAAGCGCGGCTTGCCGGGCCGACGGGGCCGGAGCACCCGTGCAACGCCCGGGTGTTGCGCTACCTCGCCAAGATCACTACGAATCCGGCAATCGCGCACGGCATGTCGCACGAGGTCGGAACGCTCGCACCCGGTCGACTCGCCGACATCGCGCTGTGGAATCCGGCGTGGTTCGGCGCGCAGCCGGAACTCGTGCTCAAATCCGGTTTCGTGGCCTGGGGAGCCGGCGGCTCGGGATCCGGTTCGACGCGCCTCACCCAACCCCGACAGATGGGGCCCTTCTTCGGCGGGCACGGCGCCGCGCCCCACAAGCTGGCCTCCGTCTTCGTCTCCGAACAGTGCTTGCAGGATTCGCGGGCGCGGGCGGAACTGCCCACCGGCGTGCGCTACGCCGCAGTTCGAGGCAGTCGGGGGCTGGCTCGCGGCGACATGATCGCCAACACCGCCACACCGAGCGTCGAGGTGCCGAACGGGCCGGAGCCCGTGCTCATCGATGGCGCGGCGATCGACCGGCACCACGCCGACTCGTTGCCCTTGACCCGTGTCCACAACCTGGCCTGAGAGCGCGTCGTGCTCGATTCGGCCGTCGATGAGCAACACCGCCGAGGTCGCTTCGCGCTCGGTCGGCTCGCCGACCGCGTCGCGCTCGACGAGGTCCTGGTCACCGCCCTCAGCGGCCGGATCGGATCGATTCCGGTGCGCGCCACCTTCGTCACTGGTCAAAGCATGCGCGGAGCGACCGGTCTCGACGATGCTGCCACCGGCGCGTTGCCTCGCGATACCGCCTCGCGTTCCCCACGAGGAGCCGTCCGATGACCACCAGTTCCGCCAAGCCGGATGCCCCGCGGGTCACCGCGGCGGAAGCGAAGAAGATCGCTTTCGCCGCCTTCGTCGGCACCACGCTGGAGTGGTACGACTACTTCCTCTACGGCACTGCTGCCTCGATCGTGTTCAACCGGCTGTACTTCGTCACCGGTGATCCGCTGGTGGCAACCATGGCCGCGTTCGCCTCCTTCGCAGTCGGTTTCGTCGCGCGACCTGTGGGTGCGGTGATCTTCGGCCACGTCGGTGATCGACTGGGCCGGCGCCTGTGCCTGATCATCACCGTGACGCTGATCGGTCTGGCAACTGGAATCATCGGCTTGCTGCCCGGGTACGCCTCGATCGGTGTCGCCGCTCCGATGCTGTTGACGTTGCTGCGCGTCCTGCAGGGCGTTGCCGTCGGCGGCGAATGGGGCGGCGCGGTCACGCTGGCCGTGGAACACGCCCCACCACAGCAGCGTGGCCGCTTCGCCGTGATGCCCCAGTTGGGTTCGCCGATCGGGACACTGCTCTCGTCCGGCGCGTTCGCGCTGGTGTCCCTGTTGCCGCCGGAGGACTTCGATTCCTGGGGGTGGCGTCTGCCGTTCCTCGCGGCGATCCCGCTGCTGGTGGTGGCGCTGTACCTGCGGCGCAGAGTCGAGGAATCGCCGCTGTTCACCGAACTGCTCGAGCAGCGCGAACGCGCACCGCTACCGGTGTTCGAGGTGGTGCGCCGTTCCATCGGCCGGGTCCTGGTCGGCATGTGCGCGGCGTTGCTCGGCGTCGGTGGTTTCTACCTGCTGACCACGTTCATCATCAGTTACGGGACGGAAACGCTGAACCTGCCGAAATCGCTGATGTTGACCGCCACGCTCGTGGCCGCCGCGGTCGAAGTGGCGATTCTGCTGGTCTTCGGCCGGATCGCCGAGGAGTGGGGAGCCGGCACGGTGTGCCTGGCCGGCGGCATCGCTTCCGCTGCAGTGGCGTTTCCCGTGTTCTGGTTGATCGATACGAAGAACCCGCTGCTCGTCGTCCTCGGTGTCACAGTGGGCGTGGCCTGCTTGTCGGTGTCCTACGCGGTCTCCGGAACGTTGTTGACGGAGTTGTTCCCGCCGCACCTGCGCTACAGCGGCGTTTCCATCGCCTTCAACCTCGGTGGCGTCGTGAGCGGCTTCATGCCGCTGCTCGCAACAGCCGTGCTCGCCGCCAGCGGGGACCAATCCTGGTCGGTGGCACTGCTGCTCATCGCGTTGTCGGTGCTCACCGGCTTCGGTGGATGGCTCGGTGGTCGCATGCGGGTGCACGACGAGGTCACGGTGGACTGATCCAGCACCGCCGCTGAATCGCCGACTCCCGCATTCCCGAGTGGGCGTGTAACCGGACCTGCTCGAACGGCTGTGGTTTGCCGTCGCTCGCACCTGCCCGGAAGGAGACCGAGACAGGTCCGGTTCAGCCCGACCGCGGCGCTCGCACGTGGCACCACCGGTCAACGGTGCGCTCAGTGCGCGTGGTTGTGCATGACGTGCTTGGTGCGGGAGTAGTCGTCCAAGGCGTAGATGGACAGGTCCCGGCCGTAGCCGGAGCCTTTGAAGCCTCCCCAGGGGACGTCGGTGGCCAGGACGAGGTGGGAGTTGACCCACACGGTGCCGGCGTCGATGCGCGCTGCGAGCGCGTGCGAGCGGCGCGCGTTGTCGGTCCACACCGAAGCCGCCAGGCCGTAGGGCACGGCGTTGGCCCGGCGGACGGCTTCGTCCTCGTCGCGGAAGGTCTCGACCGTGACGACGGGCCCGAAAACTTCCTCCTGCGTGATCTCGGCGCCTTCGGGTACGTCGACGAGCACCGTGGGTGCGATGAAGTAGCCCGTCCCGTCCAGGGCACCGCCGCCCACGACGGTACGGGCACCTTCGCGTTGTGCGCGGTCGAGATAGCCGAGCACGCGCTCGTAGTGCGCCTCGGAGACCACCGGGCCGAGCTCGACCGCACTTCCGGCACGCGGCTCACCGACGGTGAGGCTGCTGACTTCCCCGGCCAGGTACTCGACGAACTGCTCAGCGACCGATTCGTGCACGAGCACGCGACAGCCCGCCCCGCACTCCTGCCCGGAATTCCAGAATCCGGCATTGCGCAGTGTGGAAGCGGCCGCGGCCAGGTCGGCATCGTCGAAGACGACCACCGGGGCCTTGCCGCCGAGTTCGAGGTGCACGCGCTTGAGGCCCTCGGCGGCGTTGCGGGCCACGGCGCGTCCGCTGCCCACCGAGCCGGTCAGCGCGATCATGTCCACGTCCGGATGCGACGACAGTCGCTCGCCGACGGGGTCGCCGCGTCCGATGACGATGTTGAGCGCCCCGGCCGGGAGCAGGTCGGTGACGAGCTCGGCGAACTTCAGCGTGGTGATGGGGGTGTGCTCGGAGGGTTTGACCACGCAGGTGTTGCCCGCGGCCAGGATCGGCGCGATCTTCCAGGCGGCCATCATCAGCGGGTAGTTCCACGGCGTGACCACACCCACCACGCCGAGCGGTTCCCGGTGGATCACCGACAGGTGGTCCTGCACGTAGTCACCACCGGCCATGGCCGTGCTCGCGCGCACGGCCCCGGCCATGAAGCGGAACGAGTCGACAGTACCGGCGATGTCGTCACGGGCGACCTCGAATGGTTTGCCGGTGTTGGCCGCTTCCAAACCGGCCAGCAACTCGGTGTTCTCGGCCACTCGGTCCGCGACGGCGTGCAGCAGGTCCGAACGCTCCTTGGGCACCTTCCGCGCCCACTCGTCCTTCGCCGCTACAGCGGCCGACACCGCACGATCCACGTCGGCAGCCGTGCCGTCGGGCGCGTGGAACAACACGCCTTCCGAGCACGGATCCACCACCTCAATTCCCCGGCCCGATGCGGAATCGGTGAACTCCCCATCGATGAAGTGCCGGGACGGGGGAAAGCTGAGGGTCGTGCCCCACGGCGGTACGTCCCCGGCGCGGCGGACCGCGGCGGTTCCCGTCGCGGCTGAACTGCGCGGAGACTGCGGCGTCAGCGCGAGCGCTTGGGACGAGACCTTTTCTGCCGCAACGTCATCGAGGTCTAGCAGCGGCTGTCGGGGGGCGCCGCAGGAGACGCCGAGGGCGCGCAGCACGGTCTTGATGGCGGGAATGAACGGGACGGACATCATCGTATCCAGCAACGGGTAGATCCGCGACCACTCAGCGCGTGCGCGCTCGATCTCACCCGTGCGCAAGGCGCGGTGGATGGAAGCGAGCTCGCTCGGGACCACGTTCGCCGTTCCGGCCACGACACCGGCAGCCCCCTCGGAGAGAGTGGACAGCGTGAGCGTGTCCCAGCCGCCGAAGGTGGAAACGACGTCACCGCAGTGGTGGATCAGCTGGCGGATCTGCGAGAGGTCGGCCCCGGTGTCCTTGATGTAGCGGATGTTGTCGACCTCGCGGCCGAGTTGGCCGACCATCTCGGGCGTTAGGTCCACTCCCGTGGCGCCCGGAAGGTTGTAGAGCATGACCGGAAGGTCGACGCTTCCGGCGACCGTGCGCAGGTAGTGCACCGTCTCGTCGTGGGTGAGCGGCTCGTAGTACGGGGCCACCACCATGAGGACCGCGGCGCCGGCGGCTTGCGCGTGCTGCGACAGTTCGATCGCTTCGGTCGTGCTCACGGCCCCCGTCTGCGCGATGACCGGGACGCGTCCGGCCGCTCGCTCGATCACGGTTTCCACGACCAGGCGGCGTTCCGCGTTGCTCATCGCGGCGAACTCGCCGGTGGAACCGCAGGCGACCAGGCCGTCCACGCCGCCGTCGACGTTGCGGTCGACCAAACGGCCCAGGGCGTTCACGTCGATCTGCCCGTTCGCGGTGAACGGAGTGGGAAGGGCGGAGAGAATACCGCTCAGCTGTGCTGGCATGCAGGGAACATCCTCAGTGTTTCGACTCGGTCACTGGCTGCCGATGGGCAGTGGCAGTGCTTTTCAGCGCGACGAGTTCCGGCCGGGAGCAGCCCCTGACCGGAACTCCTCGCAACGCGGTGTGCGTGAAGGTGGTCAGGAAGGTGTCGGCAGCTTTGCGGTCCTGCCGCCGTCGAGCACCACCGTCTCCGCGGTCAGGAACTTCGCCTTGTCACTTGCCAGGTACACCGCGAGATCGCCGACATCGGTGGACTGGCCCACCTCTCCGAGCGGATGCAAGCGGTTCAACGCGTCGCGGGCGGCCGACGGGTCGGGTTGCGAGGAGAGGTAACCCTCGCTGAGCTCGGAGGTGATCCATCCGGGTGCAATCGCGTTGCACCGGACGTGGTCCTCACCGAGATCGACCGCCAGCGCGCGAGTCATCCCGTGGATACCGGCTTTCGACGTGCAGTAGACGGCATGGCCGGGGTTCGCTCCGAGGCCTTCGATGGAGCCGATGTTGATGATGCTCCCGCCGCCGCGCTTGCGCATGTGCGGTAGCACGGCCTGGGCGAGGAACAGCGGGGCGCGCAGATTGACGGCGATCATGAGATCCCATTCGTCGGACCGGATCTCGGACACGCTGCGTTCGAACATGATCCCGGCGTTGTTGACCAGGACATCGATGGCGCCGAACTGTTCGCCGACGCGCTCGACGGCCGGGTCGATCGAGGAAGGATCGCTCAGGTCGGCGTGGACGTGGGCGACCCGGGAATGATCCTGCAGGGCGGCGTCCAGTTCTGCACGCTGGACCACCGCGACCTGCGCTCCTTCCTCGAGGTAGCGATCCACGATGCCGCGGCCGATTCCCCGTCCGCCACCGGTCACCAGGGCGGTCTTGCCTTCCAGTTGCATTGCGGTCCCCTCGAATCCCCACCGGCTTGGCGCCCGTGACCCCATCGCCCTTCCCGCCGGCTCGGCGGTGTCAGCGCGCGGCGCCGACGGCGGCGTGGTCGAACCTGCGCCCCGGGTGGTCGTCGCGCAGCCGCACGGCTCCGGGGCCGTACAGCTTCTCCCGCAGCGTCGAGCTTTCGTAGTCGGACCACATCACGCCGCGCTTTTGCAGCTCGGGCACGACGAGCTCGGCGAAGTCGGCGATGTCCTGGTACTTCACGGCGTGTCCGAGGTTGAACCCGTCGATGCCCGTTTCGTCCATCCACCGCGTGAGTTCGTCGGCGACGGTGGTGGGGGATCCGACGATCGTCGGGCCGCTGCCGCCGACTCCCAGGAACTTCGCGATGTCGCGCGGTGTCCACTGCTTGTCCGGGTCCATCTTGGAGAAGAGGTCGATCATGGTCTGCCCGGCGTCCGTCTTGACGTGCTCGAGGGGAACGTCGGGGTCGAACTGGGCCATGTCGAGGGCCGTCCAGCCGCTGTAGCGGGCCATCGCACCGGCGTAGCTGACGAGTTCGCGGTAGGACTCGTACTTGGCGCGGGCGAGTTCGTCCGTGGGGGCGCAGACCACGTTGAGCATTTGCAGGACCTTCAGGTTCTGCGGTTCGCGGCCGTGTTCGGCGGCGAGCTCGCGCAGCGAGTCGACCTGTCGTTTGAGCGCGGGAGTGGACACGGCGTTGACGAACACCGCTTCGGCGCTCGAGGCCGCGAGCACCCGGCCTCTGGGCGATCCGCCGGCTTGGAAGATCACGGGCGTCCGTTGGGGTGAAGGTTCCCAGAGCGCGAAGCCGGGCACGTCGAAGTACCGCCCGTGGTGCTCGATGTCGTGCACCCGCGAGGGATCGACGTACGTGCCGCGCTCCCCGTCGCGGACGACGGCGTCCTCCTCCCACGAGGTCTCCCACAGCTTGTAGCAGACGTCGAGGTACTCGGCGGCCATGTCGTAGCGCTCGTCGTGGGGAACCATGTGCCCGCTCGCGAAGTTGCGCGCCGCGCTCTGCGCGTAGGAGGTCACCAGGTTCCAGCCCACCCGTCCGTTCGTGAGTTGGTCGAGCGAGGCGAACTTGCGAGCCAGGGCGTAGGGGGTCTCGTAGGTGGTCGAGCCGGTCACGCCGAATCCGAGGTTCTGCGTCACGCCCGCCATCGCCGAGATCACCAGGGTGGGATCCAGCGACGGGATCTGCGCGGCATCGGCGAGGGCGGCGTTCGCATTGCCCTCGTAGACGTCGTGGTAGCCGTGCGAGTCGGCGAAGAAGACCCCGTCGAACCGGGCCTCTTCGAGCAGCTTGGCGTACTCGGTCCAGAAGGTCAGGTCCTTGTAGCGGTGTCCCCGGTCGTGCTCGTGCCGCCACATGCCCGCAGAGAGGTGCGCAGGGCCTTGGAACTCGAAGGCGAACAGCCGCATCCGTCGTGTCATCGTCACCACCCTGTTCAATATGTGAACTGACCGTTCATGTATTGGATGTCAATGTAAGCGGGGCGAGTCAGCTCGTCAAGAGCGGCCGGAACAGGTGCGCCTGCCGTTGGAGGCGGCGCGCTGCGCCGTTCTTGCGCAGCGGGACCGTCTGCGATCGCCAGCTGCGGCGAGGTTCCCGCCGGCTGGAGGGCGCATGGATGCGCGCGTGCGACCAGGGGCGAGCACGCCCCCGGTCATCGCCTCGCTGAACGGATCCGCGTACTGCGCCCAGCGGTCGGGCAGAAGTGGCCGCTGGCGCCCCGGTGTGGCGATGAGCGGGGAAAACGGTGACCTCGGACGCCCCGCGGAACTCCGGGACGCGGGTGTGGATCGCGCTGGCGGCCGATGCGGTCAGTCGCCTGCCGCGTCGCGCCAGAACAGGTCGGTCAGCCGGTCGGCCGTGCTCTGCATCTGTTGCAGGGCCTCGGGGATCTGCGCGCGGCCGAACCGGTTCCTGGGGCCGTTGAGGGTCAGGATCGCGACGAGCGTCCCCGCCGAATCCCTGATCGGGCGGGACAGCGAGAGCAGTTCGTACTCGAGCTCGTTGTCGATGATGGCGAAGTCCTGCTCCCGGACCTGCTCGAGCTCTTTGACCAGCGTTGCGCGGTCGGTGATGGTGTGCGGGGTGAACGCGTCGAGCTTGTCGGGCAGCATCCGCTCCAGCTTGTCGGCGGGTTGCTCCGCGAGCAGCACTTTGCCCGTGGAACTGGCGTGCATGGGGTAGCGCTGGCCGACCATGTTCTGCGAGAGGACGCCGACCACGTGCGAACCCACGGCTTCGGCGATGAGGTCGAGGCCGTCCTGCGGGTTCGGGACGGAGAGGGTCACCGACTCGTTGAACGTGTCCGCCAGTTCCTGCAGCAGCGGCTGGGCGTGCGCGACCAGCCCGGCGTAAGGATCGGCATGCCGCCCGAGCCGGGCGAGCTCCCACCCGAGGACGTAGTTGGTGCCGAGGCGATCGACGAGGCCGCCCTGCTCGAGGCTGTAGAGCAGTCGGAACGCGGTCGGCCGGCTCAGGCCGTTCGCCTTGGCGAGCGTCGTGACAGTGGCGCCCCCGCGGGGTTGAGCGGCCAGTTCGCGGAGCAGGCGGATGGCTTTGGTGACCGACTTGTTGGTCATCTCCGGCTGCTCGGGGCTCTCGCCCACCTTCTCCTCCTCGGACGGCCTCGCTGTGCATGCCCCGCTGGACCAGGGCACATGGGCAGTATAACGTCCGCGTTCACTTACTGGACGCGCACTCGGATCGCTGCTGGCGTGTCCGCTCGGCCGAGCTGTACTCGAGAACCGCGAGAGCTCTGCGCGGGAGTCCGGATGGTGCGCAGAAATGCTTGACTCGGCCGCCCGGGCTCTGCGAGTGTTTCTGGTCATCGCGTTCGAAATATGAACGAAATCGTCCACGGGGCAGGATCGCGCCGCCGGCTCATGAACTGCTTCCGGCTCCGTCCGCTGGCCAACCGCGGAACCGCCGCGGTCCTCACCTCGACATATCCGAGACCGCTTGCAGGACCACGCCACGTTGACTCGCATCGATCGTCAGAAACGAGGGACAACGATGTCCGACTCAGATAGAAGTGGCCATTCCGGAGCGCCCAATGGCACGCGCAGCCTCCGCGAGGAGGACTGCATCGTCGTCGACAAGCCAGCGCTCATCCGATCGCAGATCGGCGCCGGGGTGGGCAACTTCATCGAGTGGTACGACGTCGGGGTTTACGGCTACCTGGCCGTCACCCTGACCCAGGTGTTCACCGCGGGCATGGACGAGCGGCTCGGCCTGCTCGTGACACTGCTCGGGTTCGCCGTGTCGTTCCTGGTGCGCCCCCTCGGCGGCATCATCCTGGGCCCGCTGGGGGACAAGATCGGCCGCCGCAAGGTCATGTTCTTCACCATCGCGCTCATGACCGCTGCCACCACGCTGATCGGCGTATTGCCGGGGACGGGCCAAATCGGCGCCTGGGCCGTCGTGCTCCTCTACCTGCTGCGCATGGCCCAGGGCTTCTCCGCCGGCGGCGAGTACTCCGGCGCGTCGACCTACGTCGCGGAGTTCTCACCGGACAAGAACCGCGGGTTCTGGACCTCGTTGCTCAACAGCGGCTCGCAGCTCGGCTTCGCGGCAGGCGCCGGCGTTGTCGCGGCGACCAGCGGCATCACCACCCACTTCTGGGGGCCGGACGCCATGGTCAACGGCGGCTGGCGCGTCCCGTTCCTCGTGGCGTTCGTCCTCGGCATCATCGCGCTCCTGCTGCGCAGCAGGGTCGCGGAGTCGCCGACCTTCAAGGCCGCCCAGGAGAAGACCGAGGAGCAGGCGGACAACCCGATCTTCGTGCGCCACAAGCTGCCCGGGGTTCTCAAGCACTACTGGCCGCAGGTGTTGATCGGTATCGCCCTCATCGGCGCCGACGGCGCGTCGTCGTACACCCTGACCAGCTACATGCCCACGTACCTGGAAACCCAGGCCGGGATCGCCACGACCCACACCGCGGTCGCCACCGTCATCATTCTCATCCTGCAGGCCATGCTGCTGCCGGTCTTCGGGCGGATGTCGGACAAGCTCGGCCGCAAGCCGGTCTACCTCATGGCGGCCTTCGGCAACCTGATCCTGCTGGTCCCCGCTTTCGCGCTGATGAACCTGGGCACTACCTGGGCGCTCTACGTTGCGCTGGCGCTGGTGATGATCCCGGGAACGCTGTTCCTGTGCATGAACGCGGCCATCATGGCCGAGCTGTACCCGACCGCGTCGCGGTACTGCGCCGTCGGGTTCGTGCAGAACATCGCGGCCTCGCTGTTCGGCGGCACCGTGCCACTGGTCTCGCAACTGCTCGTGCAGCTGACGGGGAACAGCTATGCGCCCGCCTTCTACGTCATGTTCTTCTCCGCGATCGCCGTCGTGGCCGCCCTGTTCATGCGGGAGTCCGCCTCGCGCCCGCTGCGCGGATCGGTCCCGGTGGTCTCCAGCTCCGAGGAGGCCCGAGAGCTGGTCGACGGCCAGGACACGAACGAGCGCTTGGACACGTCGACCATGCTCCTGGCGCCCCTGCCCAAAGTGGACGAGCGCGCCTGAGCCACCGGCACCGTGGCGGACGCGCCCGGGACCCAGCCGCGCAGATCACGAGGAGGATCCGTGACGAGGACGAACGAGTCGGCGAACTCGCGTTCCCGCGCCATCTTCGCCAGCGCGCTGTCCTTCAGAAGGAGGCCACCGGGGCGCCGAAGAGGATTTCATCGGGCACGACGCCCAGACCGGGGCCTTCAGGGCGCTCGATGTGGCCGTCTTCGATGCGGATCCCGTGGTCCGGGTCGTAGTGACCGTCGATGTAGGGGGCTGCGAGCCAGACGCCTTCGAGCAGCTCAGGTGCCACCGTTGCGCCGATGTGGGTGCAGGCGGCCGCGATGATGTCCCCGCCCCAGGCGTCGTCGCAGGTGTGCGGCAGGTTCCGCGCCTGGCAGAGGTCGCGGAACGCGCGCATCGGATGCAGCCCACCGAGCCGGGTGACCTTCATGCCGAAGCCGTCGACCAGTCCGGTGCCGGCGGCGGTGACTGCCGTGTTCAGGCTGGTGCTGCTCTCGTCCACGAAAATGCCGTGGTTGACCTGCGAGCGGATCTTCTGCAGGTCCTCGGTGGTGTTGCAGGGCTGTTCCATGACGAAGGGGACGTCCGGGCATTCCCGGCTGAGGCGCAGCGCATCGCGAGTGGTCAGGCTGCGGTTGCCGTCCACGGCCAGCTGCATCCCCGATCCGCGGATGACCTCCCAGACCTTGCGGACGGTCTCGATGTCTTCCTCGACCGGTCGCCCGCCGATCTTGACCTGCAGGCGCGGGTACCCCTCGGCGCGCTTCTCCGCTGCGAGGCGGGCGGTGTCGTCCGGCGGGCCGACGACGGTGGAGTAGTAGGACGGCACGCGATCCGTCACCGCACCGCCGAGGAGGTCGGACACGCTGACGCCGAGATGTTTGCCCAGCAGGTCGTGGGCGGCGATGTCGACGGCGGCCTTGGCGTAGTTGTGGCCGTGGAGCAGACCGTCCATGCGCCGGTGCAACGGCACCGGCAGCACCTCGGTGCCGCTCAGTCCCGGCGCCATTTCGGACAGTGCCGCCACGGCGCCGGCGGCGTGGGCTTCGGCGTAGGTGGGGCCGACCGGGCAGGTCTCGCCCCAGCCGACGAGCCCGTTGTCGGCCACCAGCTTGACCAGCGTCGTGGACAGGAACCAGACTTGCCCGTGCGACATCGCGTAGGGGCCGTTGTGGACCGGCAGACCGTGCCGGTAGATGTGGATTTCAGCGATCCTCAACGTCCGACCTCCACAATGGTGCGGTGCAGCATGTTCTCGTTGCTGGAGCAGGGATAGGGGCCGAGGCGAGTCCACGTCGGCCCAATCGCAGACCACTACACGATCGCAGGGCACTTCGGGGGATCGGACACCGGGGCGATGGCGAACTGGGCGAAGCCGCCGTATTCGCCGCCGAAGGCTCAGCTTCCGCAGGGACCGCGTATCGACGTGGCTGCCCTGCGTGGCTCCGGGGACCGGATGACGGTGAGGCGGTCGGGCGGAGCGGTCGGCCGACACTCCCGCGAAGGCCCCTGAGCGCTGCGACCGTCCACGCATGGACCGTCGTCGCAGAAGCCGGCGTTGTCACCGGCTTCTGCGACGAATCACCGCTCCGGGTGCAGCGACCAGTTCACGCTGGCGCTGCGGGTGTCATTGCTGCGAGTCCCAGCGATGAGAAATCCCCGGCTCGTTGACGGTCCTCGGCAGACGGAGCGGGTTCCCTTCGCGGAGCGAGGGAGGAAGCAGCGAGTCCGGCGCGTTCTGATAGCTCACCGGGCGCAGGAACCGGTCGATCGCAGCCGTGCCGACGGAGGTGTGCGAAACAGCAGTGGTGGCGGGATACGGTCCGCCGTGCTGCTGAGCCGGGGTCACCGACACTCCGGTCGGCCACTCGTTGAACACGACCCGGCCGGAGTGCTCCGCTGCCACCTCCGTGATCCCGGAGAGCCGTTCCCGCTCGGCATCGCCAGGGACCTGGGCGGTGTGCACGGTGACGGTCAGACTTCCGGCCACGGCGGCGAGGACGTCCTGCAGTTCCTCCGCGGAGTCGTACTCGGCCACCACGGCGGAGGGGCCGAAGGTCTCCTCCAGGAGGACGGAGCGGTGCTCGTCCAAGTTCTTCACCGAGCCCGCGTGGAACAAGGTCGGCGTGCAGGCGGGGACGCCGGACGGGTCCGGCGACTCGCTCCCGCTCGTGAGCACCTCGATGCCGGGGGTTTTCGCGATCTCGTCGATCCGCTCGCGGTAGCGCTGGGCGATCCCGGAGGTGAGCAGCCGTGCTGCCGGGGCGTGGGCGAGCCGTTCGGTCAGGCGTGCCGGCAGTTCCGTTCCCCGCGGCAGCAGGAGCACTCCCGGCTTGGTGCAGAACTGTCCCGCGCCGAGGGTGAAGGAACCCACGAACCCTTCGGCGATCTGCTCGCCGCGCTCGCGCTCCGCCTCGGCGGTGACCACCGCGGGATTGATGCTGCCGAGCTCACCGAAGAACGGGATCGGGCGCTCGCGGGATGCGGCGATGTCGAACAACGCCCGACCGCCGGCCACCGAGCCGGTGAAAGCGCCCGCGGCCACCCGGCGGTCCTGCAGGGCCTGCACACCTGCCTGCCGGCCGGTGATCACCTCGAAGGTCCCCTCGGGTGCGCCGTTCGCGGTCAGGGCCGCGCGGACGCTCTCCGCCGTTCGCTGCGAGGTGCGCGGATGTCCGGGATGGGTCTTCAGCACCACGGGGCAGCCGGCCGCGAGCGCGGAGGCGGTGTCGCCGCCGGCGACCGAGAACGCGAACGGGAAGTTGCTCGCCGCGTACACGAGCACCGGCCCGACGGGTTCCAACCAGCGGCGGAGATCGGGGCGGGAGCCGAGGATGAACTCGGGATCGTGCCGGTCGATGACGATCCGCAAGTAGGAACCGTCGCGCAACACGTCCGCGAACATGCGCAGCTGGACCGAGGTGCGCTTCAGCTCGCCGGTGAGCCTGGCTTCGGTGAGTCCGGTTTCCCGCACGGCCTCGGGGACCAGGGTCGCTGCCTCGGCGTCCAGCGAGTCGGCGACCGCCGAGAGCGCGTACGCCCGCTGGCGAGGGGTCTGCCGCCCCCAGACGGATCCGGCGGCCGCTGCGGCGTGCAGGCACCGCTCGAGCTGCTCCTGCGTTTCTTCGGGTTCGGTCTGGTCGATCGTGGTCATCGGCGTGTGCTCTCAGCTCCTCGTGATCGGTCGGATGTGCTGCTGGAGGATCAGATGTCGCGATATCCGCCCAGGCGGCCGCGGTGGAAGACGAGGGGTTCTCCGTCCCCCACCTCCATGGCGGAGACGTGCGCGAGCACGATGAGGTGGTCACCGCCTTCCAGTTCCTGCTCGACGGTGCAGTCGATCCACGCGTGCGCGCCCGAGATCCGCGGAGCGCCGTCCACTGATTCGTGCCAGTCCACGGCGGCGAACTTGTCGTCGCGCTTGCTGGACAGCGCCCGGCACACGTCGTTCTGCCCGCTGGCGAGCACGCTGGCGCTGAACCGCGCTGCCGGGCGGATCTTCGGCCAGCTGCTGGAGCTCCGGTCCACGCTGAAGCTCACCAGGGGCGGGTCCATCGACAGGGATTGGAAGGTTCCGACGACGAGTCCGGCCGGACCTCCGGTGCGCATCTCGCGCCCGGCCACGACGACGACGCCGGTGGGCAGGTGCCCCATCACGTTCCGGTAGTGGTGCTGGTCGATGGTTGTCGAAGGCGAGATGGTCATGCTCGGTTCCCTCCCGGTCTCGGATCGGCTCGGTCAGCGCGGGTCGAGCTGCGCGGTGAGTTCACTGGACACGTGCAGGCCGCTCTCGATGGCTCCGTCGATGAAGCCTCCCCACACGTTGGCGTAGTCACTTCCGGCGAAGTGCAATGCGCCTTCAGGTCGTTGCTGGGCTCGGAAGTACCGGGTGAGCTGGTGCGGTTGCTGTATCAGCCACGTCTCACCGGAGTACTGGTCGGCCATCCAGTCGTGTCCGGTGACTTCCAGGACCTCGAGGTCGTCGCGCCACACGCGCAGCGCTTGTTGCACGGCGTCGCGGTCGTGGGCGGAGATCTTCCCGGCGTCGGCGCCGAACGAGACGAGGACCGCGTCGTCCTCCCCCACGAACTCGGTGCGCACGACCGACAGCGGGTGGCTCGCGGAGGAGTAGGCGAAGAACGGTTCGATCGGACCGCGCACGCGGATCCACACCTTGATGCCCCGCGAAGCCGTCTTCTCGCGACTCGCGGCGAGCTTCTCGTCGCACAGCGCGGGGGAGACGTCCAAATCGCCGAGGATGTTCTGGGGCAACGTCACGACGGCGCGTCGCGCGTTGATGACCTCCCCGGCCGCGGTGGTCACTGCAGCGCCGCTCGCGTCGTGCTCGATCCTGCGCACCTCGGTGCCGGTGCGGATGTCGGCGCTGGTGTCCGACACGATCGCGTCGACCAGCGCACGGGTGCCGGACGCCAGGCGGAAAACGGCGGAGGCCTCGTGCATCAGGTGCCAGGAACCGGCGGTCGCCGCGGTCCAGCGCAGGGCGCTGGCGAACGCGGCGTGGTCGGGGGAGGCGTTGAGATGCCCCACCCACGCGGCCTCGTTGGCGTTGTACTCCGCCACCGGGAGGTCGAGCTCGTCGAGCTTGTCCCGCACTGTGCAGCCGTCGACCGAGGCCAGTTCCGCTTCCGAGGCCGGCTTGTCGGGACGGGGGACCCACCGCATCGTGTCGGCCAGGAGTCGGCGCATTCCCGGGTCGATGAGCTCCATGAAACCGTCGAGCGTGCCTTCGCGGACCGCGTCGCCGGCCAGCCAGTAGGCCTTTTCGGGACGCGGCCCCCGGGTCACGTCGAGCCCGTAGCGGGTGATCTCGGCCCACACGTGCGGCTGCACCCAGTGCAGCCACGTGCCACCGATCTCCAGATCCCGACCGAGCCGGTGATCCGTCCACACGCGCCCGCCCAGGCGGTCCCTGGCTTCGAGCACGACAACACGCAGTTGCCGCCGACTGAGCTCGCGAGCGGTGATCAGGCCGGCGATCCCGCCACCGACCACGACGACGTCAGCTTCCTCGGTCACTGGCACTCCCTGGTACTCGGCGTTGCGCGGCTGGCTGCTACTCATGGCTGGCTGCTACTCATATGCATAATTGGACGTTATGTTCAAATATTGAACAATACGTAGCTCATTGTGGTCTGCGATACTGCTTCCGTCAAGACATGCCGGGGTGTTCACGCGGAGTCGTGCGCGGCGTGCCCTCGTGGGGAGCGCTTGACGGTGCGCCTGCCTGGAGTCTATTGTTACTGAATATAGTGTTCAGAATATGAACGCAATCGCGCAGCAGACTGCTTAGGCCGGTGCCCGCGCGGAGCTGCGACCGGGGTGCCGGTGAAGAACCGGCACGCGCGGTGAAGAGGTGGGCCTCGAGCGCCCCGAACCGAACTACTTGGCAGGAGGAGGTCCGATGTCGTCGACTCGCGTCGCGGAAGCTGTCAATGCGCTCGCAGCGGGCGGGAAAGTCCTCGTCGTGGACGACGAGAACCGGGAGAACGAGGGCGACCTGATCATGGGCGCCGAGCACGCGACCACTGATGACGTCGCCTTCTTCCTCGAGTACACCTCGGGTTTCCTGTGCGTCGCGATCGACGAGCAGCGCGCCAGCGCGCTCGACCTCGACCTGATGGTGTCGACCAACACCGAGAGCCGGGGAACGGCCTTCCTCGTCAGCGTGGACTACCGGCACGGGACGAGCACGGGAATCAGCGCTGGGGACCGGGCGTCGACCATCCGCGCACTGGCCGACCCGCTGCTCGAGCCGACGGATCTGGCGCGTCCCGGACATGTCATGCCGCTGCGAGCGAGGGCAGGCGGAGTGCGGGAGCGCGACGGGCACACCGAAGCGGGAGTGGACCTGTGCCGCCTGGCGGGGCTGCGCGGCTCCGCCCTGCTGTGCGAGATCGTGACTCCGGACCGGCGGCGCATGATGCGCCGGCCGGGGCTGGACGACTTCGCCGCGCAGCACGGCATCCCGATGGTCTCCATCGCCGAGCTGGTCCAGTGGATGCACGACGAGGCCAGCGTCGAGCGAACCGGCCAGGCCGCGATCCCCACCGACAGCGGCATTTTCCACGCCACCACCTACCGGTCCAAATCGGATGGCGTCGAACACCTCGCCCTGGCGATGGGCGACATCGACGACGGCCGGGACGTCCCCGTCCGCTTGCACAGCGAGTGCCTCACCGGTGATCTCCTGGGCTCGTTGCGCTGCGACTGCGGCGCGCAACTGCGGATGGCGATGGAATCAATCGCCGCTGCGGGGCGGGGTATCATCATCTACATGCGGGGACATGAAGGACGGGGAATCGGTTTGGGGCACAAGCTGCAGGCCTACGAGCTCCAGCAGCACCACGCGTTGGACACCCTCGAAGCGAATCGGGCGCTCGGCCTGCCGATCGACGGCCGCGATTACATCCCGGCCGCCCGCATCCTCGCCGACCTCAACATCTCCTCAGCACGACTGATGACCAACAACCCGGACAAGTGCCGCGCGCTCGCGGAGTGCGGAGTCGCGATCAGCGAACGCCAACCTCTCGAAACTCAGCCGAACGAGCACAACGCCACCTACTTGGCAGCGAAACGGGATCGCATGGGGCATCTTCTGCAGCAACTCGTCTGAGGAAGCGTTCGTCATTGCCGGTTCTCTGCCTGCCGATGTCGAAAGGACTCACATCTTGCCGCCCAGCACGATGGCTGCCGTTCTCCTCACCGGACACGGTGGACTGGACAAGCTCGAGTACCGCGCGGACGTGCAGGTTCCGCATCCCGGACCGGGGGAGGTGCTGATCCAGGTCGCCGCGGCCGGGATCAACAACACTGATGTGAACACCCGGGTGGGGTGGTACTCGAAGGCCGTCACCTCGGGGACGGGGGACGGTGCAGCGGCGGGTTTCGACGCCGTCGACGACGGAGATGCCACGTGGTCGGGAGCCGCTCTCGAGTTCCCGCGCATCCAGGGCGCGGACGTCTGCGGTCGTGTTGTTGATGTGGGGCAGGGGGTTTCGCCCGAACGAGTCGGTGAACGGGTTCTCGTGCGGAACATGTTGCGCACGCCCGTCGACTACCGGCCGTTCGAGTGCTGGACCTTCGGCAGCGAGTGCGACGGCGGGTTCGCGCAGTACACCGTTGCCCCCGCGCAGGAAACGTACGGCGTCCGCAGCGACTGGAGCGATGAGGAACTGGCGGCAATACCGTGCGCCTATTCCACAGCGGAGAACATGATGCACCGGGCCGATGTCGCCCCGGAGCGGGTGCTGGTGACGGGTGCCTCGGGCGGAGTGGGGCTCGCCGCGGTGCAGCTCGCGAAACGCCGAGGGGCGACGGTCATCGCGGTGTGCTCGGACGCGAAGGCCGCCGACGTGAGAGCGCAGGGCGCTGATCGGACCGTGGACCGCGGTGCGGATCTGATCAGCGTGCTCGGCAGCGGATCCGTCGACGTGGTCATCGACCTCGTGGGCGGTCCGCAGTGCTCGCACCTGCTGGAACTGCTGCGTCCCGGTGGCCGCTACGCCATCTCCGGCGCCATCGGAGGTCCGATGGCGGAACTCGATCTGCGGACGCTCTACCTCAAGGACCTGTCGCTTTTCGGCTGCACGTTCCAGGAAGACGCGGTGTTCGAGAACCTGATCTCCTACATCGAGCGCGACGAGGTGCGGCCGGTCGTGTCCCGCACATATCCGCTGGGCGAGATCACCCGCGCACAGCAGGACTTCCTCGAGAAGGCCCACCCCGGCAAGCTGGTGCTCGTTCCGCCCACCCCGTCCGCGTGAGCAGCACGTCCAGCACCGGAGTGGTGACGAGGGGAGAAGGATGAAGATTTCGCGGATCGATCTCCACACCGTGACCCTGCCGTACGCGGGTGGGGTGTACCGCCTCTCGGGCGGGCGGACGTTCGAGTCGTTCGAGGCCTCCATCGTCCGAGTCACCTGCGATGACGGCACCGAAGGCTGGGGCGAGAGCACACCTTTCGGCTCGACCTACATCGCCGCGCACCCGATGGGGACGCGCGCCGGCGTCGCCGAGCTCGCCCCGGCGCTGCTGGGTCTGGATCCCCGCCGGACGGACCGGATCGCCGACGCGATGGACAGCGCGCTGGCCGGGCACAACCACGCCAAGACCCCGCTCGACGTCGCGTGCTGGGACGCCTTCGGCAAGTCGGTCGGCCTACCGGTGTGCGAGCTCCTCGGCGGCTCGACGGACGTCCCCGCGCCCATGATCTCCTCGATCCACGCGGGCGAGCCGGAGGAGATGCGGGCACGCGTGGCCGAGCACCGCGCCAAGGGCTACCGGGGCCACTCGATCAAGATCGGCGCCCTGGACGGCGAAGGCGGCCCCGCGCTCGACGCCGAGCGCATCACCGCATGCCTCGCAGACCGGCGCCCCGGCGAGTTCTTCGTCGTCGACGCGAACGGCGGACTCCTTCCGGAAACGGCTCTGCGGATGATCCAGCTGCTGCCCCGCGGGCTGGACTTCGCCCTCGAAGCCCCCTGCGCCACGTGGCGCGAAACGACATCGCTGCGCCGCAGGTGCCCCTACCCCGTCGTGCTCGACGAACTCGCCCAACACGACGGGGACATCGCGCTCATCGCGGCGGAAGACCTGGCGGACGGCATCGGGCTCAAGATCTCCAAGGCCGGCGGATTGACCCCGGCACGACGCCACCGGGACATCTGCCGCGCCGCCGGGCTCACCGCCAGCGTGCAGGACACCGTCGGATCGTCCATCGCGTTCGCCGCGATCGTCCACCTGGGCGCCACCGTGCCCCCGAACCTGCTCCGGTGCGTCCTGAACTGCCAGGAGATGGTCACGCTCGCAACGGCGCAACTCGATGCCCGCTACACCGAGGGCGGGATCCTGCCGAGCGACGCGCCCGGCCTGGGAATCGCGGTGCACGAGGACGTCCTCGGCGACCCGGACATGACCTGGGAGTGAACAGGACTAGCCGTGCTGGCGGTCGACCTCGTCGGCGAAGGCGGCCATGGAGGGGAATTCGGCGGCGTAGCCCCACTCCTCGGACGGTTCCGGAGTGGCGCCCCAGCCGGGCCGGTCGTGGCGCCGGTTGATCCACACCGACGCCAGTCCGCGGCGCCGGGCCGGCACGTGGTCGTGGAAGAGGCTCTGCGCCACGTGCAGCAGCGCGTCGCGTCCGCGGCCGAGTTCGTCGAGGACGCTGTCCAGCGCCTCGAAGTGCTGATCGGCGGGCTTGTAGGCGCCGACGTCCTCGGCGGTGATGATCCGGGCGAAGTCGCCGTGCAAGTGACCGTTGCTGCCGGCGAAGCCGGCGCGGTGCACGTTGCTCACGATCACCAGCTCGTAGTGGCGGCGCAACCTTGCCAGCGCGTCCGCCGAGTCCGGGAAGGCGGGCCAGTCCGGTACCGAATCGCCGAGCCGCTCCGCCCACTGCCGGCTGACCCCGGTGCCCGCGGAGGATCCGGTCCGCCTGAAGGCCTCGGCGAGCACGTCGGGGTAGAGCCACGTCGGGTGCTCGCGCATCACCGCCGCCTCATGACCGGCGTAGGTTTCCAGCAGCGCCTCGCTGCCGTGCTCCAGTCCCCGCTCGCGAGCCCAGGCCACCAGCACGTCGGTGATTCCCCGCTCCCAGTCGATGAGGGTGCCGTAGCAGTCGAAGCTGAGGACTCGGAACGCTGTCAGATCGAAGGACATGTCACTCCTCGGTGTGGACGGTGCCGTTGTGGACGGTCGTGCCGCACTCGCGTGGGCCGCGTCCTGGTAGCAGCAGGCTGCCGACGACCAGCGTGACCACCGACACCGGCAGCGAGATCAGCACGGAGTTCAGCTCGTAGGGCTGGCCCAGCTGCTCCCAGGCGATGGTCACGACGGTGCTGATCCCCATGGAGGCCAGCGCGCCCCGCGTGCTGGCCCGCCGCCACAGGAAGATCGCGAGGACCGGCGGGGCGAGGGCGACGCCGTAGACGGTGTAGGAGTACATCTGCAGCTCCAGCACAGTGGGGAAGTACCGGCCGAGCAGGTAGGCCACGGCGCCGATGGCCAGCACGGCCAGGCGGTGGAGCACCAGGCGCCGGCGGTCGTCCATCTGCACGCCGAACAGCCGCTGCGTCACGTCGTGGACCACGTTGCCGGCGCCGGAGAGCAGGAAGGAGGAGCCCGTGGTGATGATGAAGGCCAGCGCGCCCGCCAGCAGCAGACCACCCATCACGGTGGGCAGGTAGCCCTCACCCGCGAGCGAGAGGATCGCCGAGTCCGGCTCGATGCCGGGCATCAGGATGACCGCGGCCGAGCCCAGCAGCGCCACGGGCACGGTGACCAGGAAGCTGGACAAGAAGAAGCCGCCCGTCGACCTGCGCGCCTCGGACTCGTTGCGGGCGGCACCGAGCCGTTGGTACATGTTCTGGTCGGCCAGGATCAGCAGGAACAGCGGCAAGAAGTAACCCAGCAGCTGAAGCGCGGTGAGCCCGCCGCTCAGCGTCGTGTGGCTCGGGGGCAGGTTCCGCCAGTAGTCGGCGACGCCGCCGAGATCCACCCCCAGCACCAGCGGCAGCGAAGCGATGAGGACCGTCACGATCACCACGGCGGACATGAAATCGCTCCAGGCGACCGACTTCAGACCGCCGCCAGCTGCGAGGAAGGTGACCAGAAGCGCCACCACGATCGATCCCTGCTGCGGTGAGAGCGGCGCGATCACGCTGATGATCCGGCCACCGCCGGTGAACTGGTAGGCGGTGATGCCGGTGTAGGCCAGCACGGTGATGATCGCCGCGATCATGCGGACCGCCATGCCGTAGCGGCGCTCCAGCAGCTCGGGGACGGTGTAGGTCGATTCCCGGCGGATGCGGTGCGCCAGGCAGTAGAGGACCACGATTCCCGCTGGCGTGCCCGCGAGGAAGAAGATCGAGGCCAGCGGGCCGTAGCTGTAGGCGAAGCTGGCGCCGCCGATGATCGTGCCGGAGCCCACCCAGGTGACCAGTAGCGTGCCGATCATCACCGGGCGGGGCAGGCTCCGGCCCGCGAAGAGGAAGTCGTCGCCGGTGGCGACCTTCTTGGAGTGGCTGAACCAGGCACCGGTACCCACCAGGATCAGCAGGTACAGCACGAGGACGATCACGTGGGTCGTCGGCATGGACGCCTCCGGGGCGCTCGGGGGTCGACCGTGCGGGCGGCGACCCGGCAGACCAGGGGCAGCCTCGTCCGGGCGCGCCCATGGAACCGGCTCCGAGCACCTGGACGCAATAGTTATTGCAATCTTTCTCCCGGGGCGGGGAAGAGGTCGTACCGCGACCACAGCCGTTCGACTCCGTCGCTCCACGCCGCGGCGGCCTCCGGATCGCACGCCACGAGCGCGGCGAGGACGGCCTGCACGAGCGTGGTGGCGGCCGCCAGCGAGGGGAACATGCTGGCCCCCTCGCTGGGCATCGTCACCAGCTCGTCGGCCAGCTCGCGGACGTCCTCGTGCACCTGGTCGCTGACCAGCACGATCGACGCGCCGGCCGCGGCCGCCACCTGCACGGCGTGCAGGATCTCGTGCGGCGTGCGCCAGAGCTGGAAGACGACGAGGCAGTCGTGCGGGCCCAGCAGCGACACCGCGTTGAACAGCGCGGTCCCGCCGAGCCGGTGCAGCCGCACGTCGTGGCCGATGGTCTGCGCCAAGTGGGAGAGCTGCAGGCCGGGGGCGGCGAAGCTGCCCGAGCCCAGGACGAGCGTCGTGCCTGCCGCGCGGAGGGTGCGGGCGACCCGCTGCACCTGCTCCTCGTCCAGCAGCCAGGCGAGCTCCTGCAGGTTGTGCAGGTCGCGGCGCAGCGTGGACCACGCCGGCCCGTGGCCCGCGTCCTCGTGGTGCTCGCTGAGCACCTCGGAGGCCGACAGCCCCGACAGGTAGCGCGAGCGGATCTCCGCCCGCAGCGCGGGCCAGCCGCCGAAACCCAGCTGCTGGGCCGTGCGCACCACCGTCGCGACGTTGACCCGGGCCTCGGCCGCTGCTGACGACGTGCTGGCATAGGACATCTGCCGCGGTTGGGCCGAGATCACCGCCAGCACCCGCCGCGCACCTGCGGACGGACGGCGATCACCCAGGCGCGCCGCCAGCCAGCCGGGCAGCTCCTGCTCGCGGACCCGGCCCGCTTCCTCCTCATCTGGACTCATGCCCGTTATTGTGCAACGAATATTGCACGAGTGGGGCGGGCTTGGCACGATGTGCACACCCAGGAGCCCGGGAAGGCGGCGGGAAGGGAGATCATGACCTCGAACGCTCTCCTCCTTCGTCGCGGCGTGGTGTGCGATCCTGCCGCAGGAGAAGCGCGGGCGGCTGACGTGCTGGTGCACGACGGCCGCGTCCAGGAAGTGGGCAGCGCGCTGCGGGCCCCGGAATCGGCCGAGGAGATCGACGTCGCCGGACGTCACCTGGTCCCCGGTCTCGTCGATGCGCACGTGCACGCCACCGCCGCCAGCGCCGATCTCGGAAGCGTCGCCGACCAGTCCCCGTACTACGTGGCCGCCCGCACGAGCCGGATCCTGCGGCAGATGCTGCAGCGCGGCTTCACCACGGTGCGCGACGTCGGCGGTGCCGACCACGGCGTGGCCGCGGCCGTGGCCGAAGGGCTCTGGTCCGGTCCGCGCGTGGTCTTCGGCGGCAAGGCCCTGTCGCCGACCGGCGGGCACGCCGACCTGCGCAGCGCCGGCAGGCAGGTTCTCGACGACCACGCCTGCTGCCCCAGCATGGGTCTGGTCTGCGACGGTGTCGCCGAGGTGCGCCGCGGCGCACGGCACCAGCTGCGGACCGGTGCCCACCACGTCAAGGTCATGCTCTCCGGCGGAGTCGCCTCACCCACCGACCGGGTGGACTCGATGCAGTTCTCGGCCGATGAGATCCAGGCGGTCGTGGAGGAGGCGCGCAACGCCAACCGCTACGTCACCGGGCACGCCTACACGGCTGCTGCGGTGAACCGGGGCCTGCAGCTCGGCGTGCGCTGCATCGAGCACGGCAACCTCATCGACGACTCCAGCGTGCGGCTCTTCGTCGAGCACCAGGCTTTCCTGGTGCCCACGTTGGTCACCTACGAGTACCTGCACCGCGAGGGCGCCGCCGCGGGGCTTCCCCCGGCCAGCCAGGCCAAGGTGACCGACGTGCTCGAGGCCGGCCTGCACGCCCTGGATTCGGCCCACAGGGGCGGGGTCCGACTGGTCTTCGGCACCGACCTGCTCGGTGACATGCACCCCCACCAGAACGACGAGTTCCGCATCCGGGGTCGGGTCCAGCCCGCGCACGAGGTGCTGCGCGCGGCGACGGTGAACGCCGCCGCGCTGCTGGGACGCCAAGGCGAGTTGGGCGTCATCGCCCCGGGCGCGGCCGCCGACATCCTGCTCGTCGACGGGGACCCGCTGACGGACGTCGAGGTGCTCGCGCGGCCGGAGCAGCACCTGCGCGCGGTGCTGCAGGGCGGTGCGCTCGTCGCCGGAGCGCCGTGAGATGACGAACGCGCTGGTGCTCCGCGACGGGCGGGTCTGGGACGGACTGGCCGCCGAACTGAGCCCCGCCGACGTGGTGTGCGAGGACGGCCTCGTGCGGGAGGTGGTCGAGCCGGGTACGGCCCGGGCGGACGCCGCGGACCTCGAGGTGGACCTCGCCGGATGCGCGGTGTTGCCCGGGCTCGTCGACTCCCACGTGCACCTGGTGTGGGACGGCGGTACCGACCCCGTCGCGCACGTCGCCGAGGACGGCGAACAGCTCACCACCGTGCGCGCCGCCGAGCACGCCCGTGCCTACGTCCCCGCCGGGATCACCACGGTCCGCGACCTCGGCGGCAACTGGGACGTCGCCATCACGCTCGCCACGGCTGTGGACCGGGGGCACCTCGACGGGCCCACGATCGTGGCAGCCGGCCAGACGGTGATCATGACCGGTGGACACGATCCGTTCTGGGGAGTTCCCTGCGACGGTCCGGACGCGGTGGTCCGCGGTGTCCGGGGTCAGGTGGCCAAGGGGGCCGGTGTGATCAAGACGGCGGCCACCGGTGGCGTCTACGGCCAGGCCCGTGGCGAGGAGGTGGGCGAGAGCGAGCTGACCTACGAGGAGCTGGCCGCCCTGGCGCACGAGGCGCACCGCCGCGGACGGCGGGTGGCCGCCCACGCGCTCGGCGAGGAGGGCGTGCGCAACGCGGTCCGGGCCGGAATCGACACCATCGAGCACGGCATCTTTCTGGCCGATGACGTGATCGAGGAGATGGTGCGGCGGGGGACCGTGCTGTGCCCCACCGTCGAGGTGTACCGGCGGGTGGCGGACGGGCAGGCACCCGGTTACGCGGTGTGCAAGGCCCGCGAGGTGGTCGAGGCGCACCGCAGCAGCGTCGCCCGGGCGGTCGAGGCGGGTGTCCCCGTCATCGCCGGGACCGACGCCGGGGCGCCCGGCATGGCCCATCCGAGTCTGCTCGACGAGATCACGAAGCTCCAGGACTACGGGCTGTCCCCGCTGCAAGCACTTCAGGCGGCGACCTCGGCGGCGGCGGACGCCCTGGGGATGTCCGCCGCCGGGCGGGTGCTTCCCGGTTCGCCGGCCGACCTCCTGCTCGTCGACGGCGACCCCTTCACCGATGCCGCCCTGCTCCGCCACCCGTGGGCCGTCGTCCGCCGCCAAGAACTCCGGCGGACGTAGCTGTGCGAGCTCCGGAGGATGTTGGACGGGGCGGCCTCTTCGGATGGTGCACCGCCCCGGTCGATTGCCGGAGCGGCGAGCTACGGTCCGGTTCGTGTCGGGGTCGTGGGGGCGGCGTCCTCGGCGAGTTCGTCGACGGCCATGCGGTCTGCTGGAGTCGTGGCGGGCCGCAACAGACTCAACGTGATGTTGACGGCGAGGTTGATGCCGAGCCCGAGCACGCCGGCGTTGATGCCCAGCACGGTGTCGTGCCCGGTGGTGATCAGCGCGATAACGGTGCTGACACCGGCCAACAACCCGGCGACCGCTGCCGATCTGGACATGCGTTTCCACAGCAGGGAAGCCAGCACGACCGGCAGCATCTGCGCCAGCCCCTGGTACGACAGCACGGACAGCTGTACCAGCGTGCTCGGTGACAGGAAGGTGAAGAGGAGCGCCACGAGCCCGAGCAGGAACGTCACCAACTGCGAGAGGCGCTTCTGGTGCGGCGCCGTCCGGGGGTGGGCACCGAGGATCGAGCGGCCCCACATCGTGCCGATGACGAGCATGAACACGGCCATCGGCACGATCGCCGACAAGGCCCCGGCAACCCCGACGAATCCGACGACCCAGGCCGGCATCGAGTCGACGACGAGTCGGAACATCGCCAGGTTGGAATTGCTCAGGCCCGGAACGACGAAGAGGGCGGCCAGGCCGAGCAGGATCGGCACGAACAGCAGGACTTGGTAGAATGGCATGATCATCGCGTTGCGGCGCAGCACTGCGGGGTTCTTCGCGCCGAGGTAGCCGGCCACGGTGGTGGGGAAGATCGTGTACACCACACCGTTGAGCAGCCCCGTCGTGGCGAACCACATCATGCCCAGTGACTCGTCGCCGTGGCCGGGCAGGACCAGCCACTCCGGACGTTCGGCCACGAGGCGGTCCATCATCGAACCGAAACCACCGAAGTAGTGCACCGGTACGTAGATGAACACCACCAGCAGCGTCACGATCACCATGATGTCCTTGAGGGCCGAGACCCAGGCGCTGCCCCGCAGTCCGGAGGCGATGACGAACGCTTCGCTGACCACGAAAGCGATCACGTATCCCAGGCCGAGGCTGATCGTGCCGTAACTGATCGTCGAGACGACCACGCCCATCCCGGTGATCTGGAGCTGGATGTAGGGCAGCAGGAACAGCGTCGTCAGCACGGCGACCAGGGCACCCACCCAGGGAGAGTTGAAGCGGTGCGCCGCGATGTCGGTGATGTTGTGCAGCCCGTGGCGGTGGGCGTAGTGCCACAGGATCGGTCCGACGACGTATCCGACCGCGAACCCGATCGCCAAGTACGCCACGAGGTAGAACACCGGCATGCCGTAGTCGTACGACCATCCTGCGGCACCGAGATAGCTGAAACTCGTGTAGGTTTCGCCGGCCATGAGCATGAAGATGAACACGGTGCCGAGGCTGCGCCCGCCGATGGACCATTCCGCGAGGTCGGACTTGTCCCTGCCGCGCAGGGACAGCAGGCCCAGCAGTACTGCACCGAGGATGAACACGGCGAGGATGCCCACCGAGATGACGGCATCGGTGTTCATCTCGGCTCACTCCTGTCTCGATTGCGATCGGCTTGGAAGAGCGGGTCCTTGCGAGCCGCCAGCCAGACGCAGACCGGTGTGAGCACAGTGGCCAGCAGCGTCCAAGCCATGAAGAAGGGAAGTCCGAGGACGATTGGTTCAACCCTGTTGTAGAGCGGCAGAGCCAGGACGTACAGCGCCACCGGCCCCGACAGCCACCACAACGACCTCCGCCCGGCGAACATGCTTTTCCGCCGATTCGACACGTGTTTCCACCTCACGTGAGTTGGTCCAGCAGGATGAGAGCGAGTCCCTTGGTACCTGCGACGAGATCGGCCACTTCGATGTACTCGTCGCTGATGTGCGAGAGGCCGGTTTGACCGGGACCGTAGACCACGGAGTTGGTGATGCCCGCGTCGCGCACGACGAAGCGCTGATCGTCGCTGCCTGCTGAGATCAGCGCGCGGGGTTCCCGTCCCAGGCGTCGAATCGCGTTGCGGGCACTGGTCGCGAGCGGCTCGTCCTCGCGGACCAGGACGGGCTCGGTGTGGTACTTCTCGTGGTAGTGCAGATTCAGGCCGGTGCCGGACGCGCACACCGAGGAGAACAGCTCGTGGAGTTCCTGACGCGCATCCTGCAGCCGCTCACCGGGAATGAGACGGCGGTTGAAGGTGACGCTGCACTGGTCCGGCACGATGTTGGTGGCTTCGCCACCTTGGATCGTGTCGAACGACAGCGTCGCAGAAGTCGATTCGGCAGGGGTAACTCCGTACTCGGTGATGCGCTCGGCCAGCTTCGGCTGCAACTCCGTTTCCACGGCGGACAGCGCGCGTGCCATGGCCTCCACCGCATTCACGCCCAGCTTGGGGGAGCTGCCGTGCGCCTGTTTGCCGGTGATGGTGAACTCGCCCCAGATGGCGCCCTTGTGACCGATGCCGACGCCGCTCGGTGAGAACGGTTCGGTGATGATCACCGCATCGGTGTTGGAAGCGGTGATGTGGCCGGTTTCGACGAGGTAACCGGTACCGGCGTTGTGCACGCCCGTGGTTTCCTCGTCCGGAACAGCGCTGTGGCTGATCGTGCCGCCCCAACGCACGTCAGCTCGCCGGAGCGCTTCCACCGCGATCACCGCTGCCCCGAGCCCGCTCTTCTGGTCCGCGCTACCGCGTCCGTAGATGCGGCCGTCGACCAGATCACCGCCGAACGGCTCATGGGTCCAACCGTGGCCGACGCGGACGACGTCGTAATGACCGTTGAGGTGCACCCGCCTGCCCGGACCGTGCGGTCCCTGCACGTGGGCGAGCACGCTCGGTCGAGCGGAGCCGTCGCCGAGCGGGGCCAGTTCGGCCAGGCGGGAAGCGGGGACGTGCACGGTCTCGGTGTCGTAACCGAGTTCTGCCATGAGATTCGCGTAGTAGCGGCAGAATTGCTCGTACTGTTCGCCCGGGGGGTTGACCGTGGGGATCCGCACCATCTCGCGCACGGTGCCGATCAGCGTGTCGGTGAGCGCGTCTACGGCGCTGAGCACCCTTTCCTGTTCGGCGGTCATGGGGGCGTTGTTCACGTGGTGCTCCTTCCGGCGGAGGCGCAGGTCGGCCGTGGATCAGCCTCGGTCACACTCGTGGACCAAGGCGCGGAGAGCGGGCCGCTCCTCCTCGTCGATGTAGTCGCAGTAGTACGAGTACAGGCGCTCACGGGCGAGCCATGCCGCTTCCGGCCCCTCACGACGACGAATGGCGGTGATGACCTCGTCGTGGTGCTGCACGGACTCGCACATCTGGCTCCGCTGGTCGCTGGTGTCGACGAGCTTGTTGCGAATCAGGTGCAGCGCGGAACGCCGGATGGCGTCTCCGCACACCTCGAGCAGCGGGTTGCCGCTGGCTTGCGCCACCACTTGGTGGAACTCGACGTCGGCCTCGCTGAACTCGTCAAGATCACCGTTGATACCGGCCCGCATTCGCGCGTTGGCGCTTTCCATGGCGCTGAGGTGTTCCTCGGTCCGGTTCTGCGCCGCGAGCAGGTTCGCGGAACTCTCCACGATCATCCGGAACTGCACCAATGCCGTGAAGTTTCCATCCGGACCAGCGGCGAACCTGGTCATCGTCTTGCGCAGTGGATCGGCCGACACCGGCAACACGAGCGGGCCGCGCGGGTCGCCCGGCCGGGACCACACCAGGTCGTTGCTGGCCAACACGCGCAGCGCCTCCCGCACGGTGGAGCGACCGACCTGGAACTGCTCCACCAGCTCCCGCTCGCCGGGCAGACGATCGCCGGGTTTGAGTTCACCGGCGAGGACGGCACTTTCGATCTGGTCAGCGACCTGCTGGTATGCATGGCCCGGTTCCACCGGCTGAAAGGGCATCAGTTCAGCGGCTCCTGTCGTGGTCGCAACTCTCCTGCGGAGTCCTCCCGGACGCCCGTGGCACCCGTCACGTGGCCGAGGGCGGTTCGTACCGTCCGTCCACGGCGGTCCAGCCGCCGTCCACGTAGACGACGGTGCCGGTGACGTAACTGGCTGCTTCGGAGGCGAGGTAGACCACGGCTCCGGCGACTTCTTCCGGCTTCGACCAGCGGCCGAGCGCCGTCTTCTCGGCGTAGGCCTGGTACCAGTCCGGTTGGTCCTTGATCGGCGTGGTCAAAGGCGTGTCGACCACACCCGGAGCGATGGCGTTGGCTCGCACCCCGGAAGGGCCGAACTCCGCTGCCGCGGTGCGCAACAACTGCACCACGGCTGCCTTGCTCGCCGCGTAGAGACCTTGGCCGGGCTCGACGACCTGGTGCCGGATGGAGGACAGGCCGATGATGCTGCCGCGTTCACGCTGCACCATGTTCCCGCCGAAGGCACGGATCAGGTCGAAGCTGGAACGCAGGTTCAGTCCCGTGACCTGGTCGTAGTCTTCCGATGTGTACTCCAGCAGCCGTTTGCGCACATTGGTGGCCGGTGTGAACACGAGCGTGTCGGCATCGGGAAAATCCGCCGCTGCTGCCGAAGCTGCGTCTGGATCCAGCACGTCGACCTGGTACGCCTCGGATCGACCGTCGAGCTGTGCTGCCGTCTCCTTGGCCGCAACGATGTCGCGGTCGGCGCAAACGACGTGCGCGCCATGAGCGGCCAGCGCCCCCGCTGCTTCTCGTCCGATGCCACTGCCGGCCCCGAGGACGAACGCTGTCTGCCGGTCGAGCCGGAACAAGTGTGTGTAATCCATGAGCCCTCTTTCGCACTCGGTGAGTAGTCCTGTCCAGCAATCACGTTGTCCGTGGCAGGTGCACGAGGTGAGTGCGGACCGACCGCGAAAGCCGGGTGTCGGCGCACATCGACCTCTGCCGAGGGGTGGGAAGGTGACGGTTTCCGGACCAGCACGGGAACTCGGCCCCGCCCGGTCGCGACGCTGCCGGTCTGACCAGTAGATGGCAGCATGCACCCGACCTCGGGCGAGGTCAACCGTTGCTCTTCTCGGCTCGCGGCTCTCGTGGACGAATGAAGCTCAGTCTGTGCAGGACAGGCGATTCCGCGCGAACAGCGGGAACCGGCGAATCATTCGATCGGCAGATGCGAAGGCGGGGAGCCGGCGCCGCAGCGCGGCGCGCTCTTCCCGGCGTCATTGGTGTGCGTGCGTTCCCGCGCGCAAGAGAGTCGGGGTTGTCCGATGGGCGGCGTGCTCAACGACGCGGCTTGGCCTTGCGGGCGTGGCGGGCGACCTTGAGCGGTTCGGGCAGGATGCGGTTGATCAGCGCGGTGACGGTCACACCGCTGCCGCGCAGTTCCTCGCGGAGACTCAGGGCGAACATGCGTGTGAACGCCCGCGAAGGACCGTACACGGTTTCGTACGGGGTCGGCAGCGAGCGGCTCAACGCGACGCGGCCGGGGCGTGGTCAACATCGCGCGCGGCCACATCGTCGAACGGGACGCACTCGTGTCCGCTCCGGAGAGCGGGCAGCTCGGTGGTTACTCCGGCGACGTGTGGTATCCGCAGCCGGCACCGGCGGATCACCCGTGGCGGACCATGCCGAACCACGCCATGACCCGCACGTGTCCGGAACATCCCTCGAGGCGCAACAGCGCTACGCCGCCGGTGTCCAGGACAGCATCCACCGGTTCCTCGGCGACGAGGAGCTGCAGCGCGACTACGTGGTGGTGGAGGGGCAGTGAGCCTCGTCGTCATCTTCCTGGCTGGTCGAGGCGCCCTCGGAGCCGACCTGGCTGGAGGGCTGCTCGAACTCGTCGGCCGCGGCGATTCCGGTCATGCCCAGGGCAACGGGCCGGACAGCAGGGAAGACCAGCCGAGCTGCCGGAGCGCGTCACCGCGCGGTCGTGCCCCCGGGAAGCATCCGGCGCCACCAGAGCGCGAGCAGCTCGACGAGCATCACCACGGCGAAGGTCAGCAGCAGCACGGTGGTGACGACCCCGAATTCCAGCACCCGCGAGGCGTTGAGCAGGTAGTAGCCGATACCGCCCGCTCCGACGAGCCCGAGCAGCGTGGCCGAGCGGATGTTGGTGTCGAGCTGGTACAGCAGGTGGCCGACCACCGCCGGAGCGGCCTGCGGCAGGGTAGCGGAGAAGAACACCTGCAACCGGGTGGCGCCCGTGGCGCGCAGCGCCTGCTCGACGTCCCGGTCGACCTCCTCCACGGAGTCGGCCACCAGCTTGCCGAGCAGTCCGACCGAGCCGACGCCGAGTGCGCACGCGCCCGCGACCGGGCCGAGCCCGGTGATCACCACGAAGATGATGGCCAGCACGAGTTCGGGAACGCCGCGGATCATCAGCACCGCCCCGCGGAAGGCGCGGGCGATGCCGGGGCGGGGAGCGACGTTGGCCGCCGCCAGTGCCCCGATCGGCAGGGACAGCACGGCCCCGATCAGGGTCGCAGCCAGCGCGATCTCGACCGTCACCAGCAGTTCGGCGAGCAGGGTTGGCAGCATGGCGCCGGTTTCGGGAGGCCAGAACTGGGCCAGCGTCGGCCAGAATTCGCGGAATCCGCGAGCGAACTGCTCCGGCGTCAGTCCCAGCTGCCACGTCGAGGCCACCACGACGAGCACCGTGATGAACCAGTAGGCGAGCTTGCGCAGCCGCGCGGGCGTCCACGGGTGGCTGATCCGCGCGGTGCGGGCCCGCACGCAGGACTCCTGCGTCGCACTGCCTGGTGGAAAGTCCGTGGCACGCCGGGAACCCGCACGCCGGGAACCCGCACGCCGGGAACGGCCGGTGACGAGGGCGAACGTGCGGCTGCGCGGCCGTTCGCCACCGGTGTTCATCAACCGCGTGCGGATCGCACCGGAGAGCAGTTCCATGAGCACGCACAGCGCGAAGACCACCAGCGCCAGGGCGATTCCGCGCTGGTAGTCCAGTGTGCGCAGTGCGTTGGCGATGTCCTGGCCCAGGCCGGCCACGCCGACGAAGCCGAGCACCACCGACACGCGCAGGTTGATGTCCAGGCGGTGCAGCGACGTGGCCACGAACGACGGCAACACCTGCGGGATCACCCCTCCGAACAGCTCCTGCAGGCGGGATCCGCCCGCGGCTCGGATGGCCGTGCGGGGGCCTTCGTCGATCTGCTCGATCGCGTCGGCGTAGAGCTTGCCGACCATGCCGACCGAGTGCAGGCCCATCGCGAGCACTCCGGTCAGACCGCCGAAGCCGAAGATCCGGAAGAACAGGATCGCCAGCACCACGTCCGGAACCGCTCGGGAGGCCACGATGAGCGCGCGTGCCCCGTGCCTGCCGAGCACGTGCGGGGCGGTGTTGCTCGCTCCGAGCACGGCGATCGGCACGCTCAGCAGCGCCGCCAGCAGCGTCGCGCAGATCACGATCGCCAGCGTCGTGCCGATCGAGGACAGCAGCTGTGCGACCGGCGGGAAGTCCAGCGGCAGTGTCCGCGACAGGAAGTCGGCGGCGTTGTCAGCGCTGTCGACGACGGTCGCAATGTTGAGGCGCAGGTCGACGGTCGCCCACACCGCCGTCAGCACCAGTGCGAACGCGGCGAGCAGGGCGAGAACCCTCCGCGGGTTCGGGCGGGGCAGGGTGCGGCGGTCTCCTGACGCCGGTGTGGGCGCCGAGGTGCGAGCCAGCTCCGCTGTGGACATCACGACCTCACCCCACCGCCGTCAACTGCGGGTTCTCGGAGCCGGCCGCGGTGTAGACCGCCATCGCCGACTCCCGGCTGAGCCCCTCGACCGGGCTGTCCAGCACCACGCTGCCGGCGCGCAACCCCACGACTCGCTCGCCCCAGCTCATGGCCAGTTCCAGCTGGTGCAGGCTGCACACCACGGTCAGCCGGTCCTGCCGGCTGATTTCGGCGAGCAGCGCCATCACCTGCTCCGAGGAGTCGGGGTCCAGGGAGGCGACCGGCTCGTCGGCGAGCAGGACGTCCGGGCGCTGCAGCAGCGCGCGGGCCACGGCGGCCCGCTGCTGCTGCCCGCCGGAGAGCGTGTCGGCCCGCTGCAGGGCCTGTTCGGTCAACCCGACGCGGTCGAGCTGGTCCATCGCGTCGTGCCGAACGCTCTTGGCATACGTGGCCAGCCCCAGGCGCGGAGCGCGCAGACCGCCCAACGCTCCGGTGCACACGTTCTCCAGCACGGTCAGCGCTCCGACGAGGTGGAACTGCTGGAACACGAACCCGATCCGGCGCCGCAGCTGCCGCAGCGCCCGTCCGCGCATCCGACCGAGATCACTGCCCAGCACCGTCACCGCGCCCGCGGTGGGGCGTTGCAGTCCGTCGACGTGACGCAGCAGCGTGGATTTGCCCGATCCCGAGGGTCCCAGCAGGACGGTGAACTCACCGGCTGCGACCCGCAACGAGACATCGTCGAGCGCCGCGGTCGTACCGTCGAATCGCTTGCTCACACCGTCGAAGTCCACGACGGTCTCGCCGTGCTCTAGTTGCATTGCTCGTTCCTCGTCGTCTCGCAGACGCGGCGGATGCTGTCGTAGTAGGAGTCGTCGACCCGGGCGAATCCCCAGCCGCCGGTGTCGCCGACCCGGCATGCGCCCGCGCAGTAGCCGTTGGCGCGCAGGTAGTCGCTGTTGGCCTTGGTGCGCAGTGCCGAAGTGATGGACTCGCGCAGCTCCGGATCGAGATCGGGGGAGACCGCGGCCGGATCGCCCGGGATGACCTCGGAGCGCCACACGGTCTTGAGCTGGCCGCGTTGGAGCTCACCCTGCTGGATCAGTTGGTGGTCGACCATGGTGTCGAAGGCGAACCCGGCGTCGCACTGCCCGCTGGCCACGCCCAGGGCCGCGGCGTCGTGCCCCCCGGCCATGATCGGCTGGATGCCGGTCTTCGGGTCCACACCGGACTCGATCAGCCCGGCCGTCGGGTACAGGTAGCCGGAGGTGGAGGTGGGGTCGACGAAGCAGACCTTCTTGCCCCGGAAGTCGGCCAACGAGTCGATGCCGGTGCCGGGCCTGGTGATGCCGTAGGACTGGTAACCGGGCTGCTTGCCCTTCTCCTCGGCCTGGGCGGCCACCGCCTCGGCCTCGACGCCCTTCTCGCGGGCCAGCATGTAGGAGAACGGGCCGTACTTGGCGATGTCGATCTTGCCGGCGCGCTGCCCCTCGATGATCGCGGCGTAATCGGTGGCTTGCTGGAAGCGGACCTCCTTGCCGGTTTCGTCCTCCAGCATCTTGATCGTAGGAGCGTAGTCCTGTTGCAGGTTCGCCGAGTCCTCCGAGGGGACCGCGGCGAAGACGAGCTCGTGCGGGGATCCGCCGCCCTGGTCGGCGGCGCTGGGGCCGCAGGCCGACAGCAGCAGCGCGAACGCGGCCGCTGCGGCGGCGAGACCGGCACGTCTGTTCCTGGTGGGCATGACGAGCGCAACTCTCCTTCGGGTGGGGCGGTCCGATCAGGCTCGGACGAGATCGGGGAGTTGGCGGACTGATTCGAGGACGTGGGAGGCACCGGCGCCGATGAGGGCGTGCCGGTCGTGCGCTCCGGTGAGCACGCCCGCCACGATTCCCGCTCCGGCGCGCAGGCCGGTGCGGACGTCGTAGCTGGTGTCGCCGACGACGGCGACCTGGCGCACGTCGTCGACGCCCAGGCGCAGCACGGCGGTCAGGACCATGTCCGGGTACGGTCGCCCGCGACCGGCGCGTTCCGGGGTGAGCGTCAGATCGGCGAGTTCGCCCCACCCGAGGGCGTCGAGGATCCGGTGCTGGGTCGTTTCGGCGAAGCCGGTGGTCAGCGCCACGGCCACGCCGGAGTTGCGCAGCCGCTCGATGGCCTCGACGGCACCGTCGATCCCGGTGCACTCCCCGCCGGAAATCAGCTCGCCGTAGGCGTTCTCGAACGCGCGGTTGGCCCGCTGCGCGCGGTCTTCGTCACCGTCGAGCAACGCGCGGAAGACGGTGATCTTGGATTCGCCCATCGTGCGGCGGACGTGCTCCAGCAGGCGCGGGTAGGCGTCGTCGGACTCGGTGACGCCGACCTCGGCGATGGCGGCGGTGAAGGCCCGCTCCACCAGCCCGTCATCGACCACGGTCGTGCCGGCCATGTCCAGCACGGCCAGTCGGATGTCGGGACTCATGACTGCTCCTCCCAACCGATTTCGCGGGCGGTGTCCTCGGCGATGGCGGGCGATGCGGTCATGCCCCGCCCGCCCGGGCCGGTGACCAGCCACACCCCGGGCAGCACCTGCTCGCGGTGGACGACGGTCGCTGGATCCGTGCACTGGGCGTAGACACCAGCCCACCGGCGCACCACGCGCGGCAGCGGCCGGTCGAGCAGTTCCTCGACCCGCTCCCGCAGGTGCTCGTACGGGTCCTCGTGCACGTCGAAGGGGAACGGCTCGGCGTAGCCGTGGGTGTCGCCGATCGTCAGTCCGCCGTCGGCGCGTTGGACCATGAGCAGCTGCATCCCGTTGTTCGCGGCCACCGGGGGCTGGGGCTCCTCGCGGTTGAGCGCGTCCAGCGCGGCACCCCGGTAGGCCGGGTAGTAGCGCAGGCTGTCGGCATCGGCCACCGAGGTCGGCAGCGGCTCGCCCAACGACTCGGTCTGCATCATCTGCAGCCGCACGCGCCGCACCGGCGCTTCGGGCGCCAGCTCGCGCACCAGGCCCCCGAGCGCAGCCCCCGTGCACAGCACCACGGCGTCGGCGCCGTGGCGCTGGCCGGTCTCATCGCGGACCGCCCCTTCGGCGACCTCCCGGACTTCGCGGCCGGGCAACCAGGTGTAGCGCCCGGTAGTGGCCAGGTGCTCCCGAATCGCAGGTTGCGCGGTGCGCGGTTCGACGGCGGCGTCCTGCTCGCACCACAGCGCCCCGCGCATCGGCCCGCGAAGAGCGGGATTGACCTCCCTCACCTCCTCCGGCGACAGCAACTTCGTGCCGCGTTCGGCGGTTTCGGGCTGCACGAGCAACTCCTCGGCGACCGCCAGCTCCGCCTCCGTGCGCAGCACGGTCACCGAGCCGTTCGGGCGGAAGCCCAGTCCCGGGACGTCTTCCGCCAGGCGCTGCCACGAGCGTCGCGCGCGCAGCGCGATCCGCAGGTCCGCACCCGGGGCGCGACCGCTGAGCCAGATCAGCCCGAAGTTACGGACCGAGGCGCCTCGTGCCTCGGGTTCCCGCTCCAGATGCACCACGTCGTGTCCGCTGTTGAGGGCTTTCCAGGCGTGCATGGTGCCGAGCACGCCACCGCCAACTACCACTACTCGCACGACGTCCACGGTCACCGAACCGGAGGAACCAGATGTGCCCCCGGATCCAATTCGCGGTGAACAGGTACCGAACACTGGACTGGACGAGTTATCGATCCGTTATCCCCGGGTCGGGAGGCGGACGATGTGCGCGGAGAACGCCCAGCGCAGCGGGATGCCGAGACCGCCGGAAGAGCGGCCGTCAGCGGTGCAGCCGGGTGACGAAGCTGAAGCGGTCACCGCGGAACAACGAGCGCACCCGCTCGATCGGCGCGCCGTCCGGGCTCCACGACACCCGGTGCAGCAGCACCATCGGAACAGCGGAGTTGGTGCCGATCAGCAACGCTTCCCGCGGTGTCGCCAGCACCGTTTCGATGCGTTCCTCGGCCTCCTCGAAAACCACCCCGAGGACCTCGTGCAGGTAGCCGTAGAGGGAGTGGTTCGGATCGAAGTCCTCCAGCAGGTTCGGGAAGCGGCCGAGCGGCAGGTACGTCGACTCGAGCCCGACCCGCTCGCCGTCGGCCAGCAGGACCCGCTCCAGGTGGACCACCTCGCCACCGGGCTCCACGTGCAGTTGCTGCGCCAGGTCGCCGTCGGGCCGCATCCGCTCGGTCGTGACCGCGGTTCGGCCCGGCTCCATGCCCTGCTCGCGCATCCCCTCCGTGTAGCTGCGCAGCGACAGCGGCTGCAGCACCTTCGGTGGCGCGACCACGGTCCGACTCCCGTGCCTGCGCAGCAGTTTCCCCTCGAGCACCAGTTCGCTGACGGCCTGGCGCAGCGTGATCCGCGAAACCTCGTAGCGCTGCGCGAGCTCGCGCTCGGCCGGCAGCGCCGCGCCCTCGCCCAACTCCTGGAGCAGCCCGAGCAGCTCCGCTTTGACCCGGTAGTGGAGCGGGACCCGGCCGTGCTCGGGAACTCCGGCGCGGACCGGGTCCTCCGCCCGGTGCGCCGGGCCTGGTGAATCGGTGCGCACGGACCCGAGGCTAGACGTGTCGACGAGAGCACGTGCGGTGGGGTGAGCGCGGTTTCAGCGGACCTGCGGTTCCCGGGCTGCACGTGCTTTCCGGTGTGCTTCCGCCTGCACGCACCCGCGCGATCCGCGGGTGCGTGCAGTGGGGTGCTGAACCGTTGAGGGTTCTGCGTAAAGGTTCAAGCGGATCCGGGGACGAGGATCGCCCGGCCTCGCACCCGACCGTTGTCGAGGTCGTTGAGGGCGTCGTTGGCCGCGGTCAAGGGGTAGGTGGTGGTGTGCAGCCTGACTTCGCCCCGCGCGGTCAGGGCCATGAGCTCGTCGAGGTCGTTGTAGCTGCCGACGAGGTTGCCGATGATGTCGATTTCCCGGGAGATGATGTCGATCGTCGGCAGGTTGAGCGCACCGCCGTAGCCGACGGTGAAGTACGAGCCGGCCTCGCGGAGCATGGCGATCCCCTGGTGCTCGGCGCCTCGTTCCCCCACGAAGTCGATCACGACCTGCGCACCGAGGCCGCCGGTGATGTCCCGCACGGCGCTGACCGGATCACCGTCGGCCCGCACCGTGTGGTGCGCGCCCAGCTGGCTGGCGAAGGTGAGCGCCTCGTCGGACAGGTCCACGACGATGATCCGGGCCGTCGTCATCGCCGCGAGGCATTGGATTCCGATGTGCCCCAAACCGCCCGCGCCGATGGCCACGACGAACGATCCCGGGTGCAGCAGCGGCGCGGCCTTGCGCACCGCGTGGTAGGCGGTAAGGCCTGCATCGGCCAGCGCGGCGACGTCGGCGGGTTGCAGATTCGCGTCGAGCTTGACCATCGCACGGGCGTTGGTCAACATGTACTCGGCCATGCCCCCGTCGCGGGACATTCCGGGGAATTCGGATTGCGCGCAGTGGACGTCGTCGCCGGCGCGGCAAGCGCGGCAGAGACCGCAGGTGACCAGCGGGTGGAGGATGACGGGGTCTCCTGGTGCGACGTTCGTGACGGCGGAGCCGACCTCGCGGACCCAGCCGGCGTTCTCGTGGCCGATGATGTACGGCAGTCGGGGCGCCATCCTGTCGGCCCACTGCCCTTCGATGACGTGCAGGTCGGTCCGGCACACCCCGGCGGCGCCGATTTCGACGAGCACGTCGAACGGGCCGGACACCTGCGGGTCGGGTACTTCTTCCACGGCGGGCTGCGTTTCGTACGCGTGGACGCGGACGGCCTTCATCGCCCGTCCCTCCAATCTGTCCTCTCGACGGCGCGGACTGCTGGGCACCGGAGTTCCCGAGTGCGGTGGGCAGCCATCAACGTTCGTAGATCGGGGTGAGCATCGCCCGCGCCAGCGTGTGCCCCGAGAGGCTGAAACCAAGGAATGCCGGTGTCGCCTCCTTGCTGATGCCGAGCTTCGCGACATCGACGGCGTGCACGACGAAGTAGTAGTGGTGGACGCCGTTGCCCCCGGGCGGCGCGGCCCCGAGGTACTGGCGGATGCTGGCGTCGTTGCGCAGGGTCAAAGCCCCCTCCGGCAGCGCGGCGCCGTCGGGGTCTCCTGCTCCGGCCGGCAGCTCCGTCGTCTCCGCGGGTATGTCGCACACCGCCCAGTGCCAGAAGCCGCTCGGCGTCGGCGCGCCCGGGTCGAAGCAGGTCACCGCGAAACTCGCCGTGGCGGTCGGGAAACCGCGCCAGGCCAGGTGCGGCGACGTGTCGCTGCCACCGGCGCCCATGATGCCGCTCACCTGCGGCCGGGGAAGCGGCACCTCGTCACCGACGTCGTGGCTGCTCACGGTGAAGGGAGGAACGGGGGTCAGGAACTCGTACGGGTTGGGGCGCTGGGTCAAGGCATCCTCCGCTCGCGCGGGCAGATGGGTCCGTGCCGCGCGCTGTTCAGGAACGCTGTTTCCGGTGCTCGGTCGTGATGTAGTTGGCTTGGCGGATCGCCAGGCCCACGATGGTCAACGTGGGGTTGGCCGCCGCTGACGTGGTGAATTGGCTGCCGTCGGAGACGAACAGGTTCGGCACGTCGTGCGCGCGCCCGAACCGGTTGACCACACCATCGCCGGGGCGCTCGCTCATGCGGCACGTTCCCAGGTTGTGGGTGGAGGGGTACGGCGGTGTCTCGATGGTGCGCTTCGCGCCGACCGCTTCGTAGATGGCACGTCCCTGCCGCTGCGCGTGATCGCGCATCGCCAGGTCGTTGCGGTGCTCGTCGACGTGCACGTTGGCCACGGGCAACCCGTGCTGGTCGAGCACCGCGTCGTTCAGCGTCACGCGGTTGTCGGCCCGGGGCAGGTCCTCGCCCACGATCCACATGCCGGCGGTGTTGAGGTAGTCCTCGACGTAGGTGGTGAACTCAGGACCCCAACCGCCCGGAGCGACGAACGTGGTGAAGAACGACGGCCCCAGGGCGATCGTTTCCAGGTAGTAGCCGCCGACGAAACCGCGGTCGGTGTCCAGGACGGACTCGTCGGAGACCACCCCGGCCATGGTCTCACCGCGATACATCCGCACGGGTTTGGAGAACTGGCCCCACACGGTGCCGGTCGTGTGACTCATGTAGTTGCGGCCCACTTGGCCCGAGGAGTTCGCCAAGCCCTGCGGGAACAGCGCCGACCGGGAAAGCAGCAACAACCGCGGGGTTTCGATCGCGTTGCCCGCCAGGCACACGACGCTGGCGCGCTGACGACGCAGCGTGCCGTTGCGGTCGGCGTAGACCACGCCGGTGGCGTGCCCGTTGCTGTCGTGCAGGATCTGCGCCGCATGGCTGTCCGGGCGGAGATCCAGGTTGTCCGTCCGGCGCGCCTTGGGCAGCTCGGCGACCAGGGTGGACCACTTGGATCCCTGCTTGTCGCCCTGGAAGTTGAAGCCGTCCTGCACGCTCGCCGGCCGCCCGTCGTAGGGTTCGGCGTTCGTCGCGTACGGGCCGGTCGCGTACTGGCGGTACCCGAGCTTCGCCGCCCCGTTGGCGAGCACCTTGTAGTTGTTGTTGGCCGGCAGCGGTGGACGGCCGTGCCGGTGGGAAACCCCCATCTTGATCTCGGCGCGGTCGTAGTACGGCTCCAGCTCGCCCAACGTGAGCGGCCAGTCGAGCAGGTTGGCGCCGTCGATGTCGCCGTAGGTGCTGCGCGCGTGGAACTCGTGGGGCTTGAACCGCGGGCAGGCGCCTGCCCAGTGCGTCGTCGTCCCGCCGACGGCCTTGACGATCCAGGCGGGCAGCTCGGGGAAGTCCTGGTGGATCCGCCAACTGCCCGAGGTGGTCCGCGTGTCCCCCCACGACATCTGGGCGAAGGCCTGCCACTCGTCGTTGTGGTAATCCTCCGCGGTCAAGTGGGGTCCCGCTTCCAGCACCACCGTCTTGAACCCCTGCTGGCACAGCTCGTTGGCCAACGTGCCGCCGCCGGCACCGGAACCCACCACCACGACGACGTCCTCGTCGTCATAGTCGAATCGAGTCATTCCGCCACCTCCTCGATGCGCGGCTCGGGGAGCCAGTCCAAATCGTTGAATCCCCGTTCGATGTAGCCGCCCTTGTCGAAGGACGGCCCCTCGTATCCCAGCAGGCCCCACACTTCGTGATCGTCGTACAGCTTGACCGAGGCGATCCCGAGGACGTGCGCGAAGAACGGCGCGTCCTGCACACCGCGCAGCACGGTCAGCGCCACCGCGTCGTCGAGTTGCACGAACGGCACCTCACGCAGCCGGTCCAGGTCGTGCAGGCCCTGGCAGAGCTGGGCCAGGCTCCGCGGATCGGCAACGGTCGCGTCGAGCACCTCCCGGGCCGTGCGCTCGTAGGGGTCCTTGGGGAAGGAATCGTGCGGGAACATGACTTCCAGCATGCGCACCAACGTGCGCCGATCGTGATCAGACAGGAGACTCATCAGCTACCTCCTCCTTCCACGAGAGCCACAGCCTGCTCGTCGCTCGGTATCGGCCCGGGGCGGCGCGGCGAAAACACGCCTCGTCGCCCCGATCACCGCGCCTTCTCACGCTATGCCGCCGCGTGGGAGTTCGCAGAAGCACGCTAGGCCCCGAGGACCCGTCCGCGAAGGGGTGTTGCGTCTCAATTTGAGACGTGCGGCTGTTGGCTCGCGAGCGAGCCGTGCCACAACCTGGACAGGTGCTGGCGAGCGTACGAGGAGGTGCGCATGGACGAGCCCACCCGCAGCACTCGCACGGGCGGCACCCCGGTCGCGCCCACGCCGCGGCTGTCCGCTTCCTGGCAGCGCAGCGAGGACTACGGGGCGCCAATCGAGCAGATCGCCCCGGTCTACATCGGTTCCGTCGACGACGAATCGCTGTTCTTCCGGTGCGGGCAGGAGGTCCTCGGCGGTCTGGAGGACCGGCTCGCGGGCGAGCCGGTCAGCGCGATGTTGACCGACCACGACGGGCACGTGCTCAGCCGCACCTGCCACGACCGCGCGCTCGTCGAGGCCCTCGACAACACCTACTTGGCCCCCGGTTTCGCCTTCTCCGAGCGGGAAGCCGGGACCAACGGGCTCGGCGTCGCGCTGGCGGACCGGGCCTCCTCGCTGGTCCGCGGTGACGAGCACTACTGCACGGGCCTGTGGCGCTACACCTGCGCGGCGGCACCTGTCCTGGATCCCGTGCACGGGTGGTTGCTCGGCAGCATCAACCTGACCACCTGGTCGCAGCGGGCCGCGGGCCTGCTGCTGGCGCTGGCCGAGACCGCTGCCGGGCACACCTCGGCACTGCTGCTGGCCCGCGACCGCGGTGGAGAACCCCGCCCCACCCCTCGCGGCGAGGTCTTCCAAGTGTCCACGGCGCACTCCCAGTGCGCACCCGTACCGCAGCTGTCGGAAACCTGGCGAGCCTCGTTGACCGAAGTCGAAACGGCGCTGACCGCGGGACTGTCGGTCGGAGTCACCGGTGAGCCCGGCAGCGGCAAGACGGTTCTGCTCGCCACGGCCCTGCGCCGCGCGCTTCCCCGCGACCGCATCCTGAACGCCCGGCCGCCGGATCCGCGCGATATCGAATCGTGGCTGTCGTTGTGGCCTCGCGAACTGGGCAAGGACAACACCAGTGCCATCGTCGCGAACGTGGATGCCCTGCCATCACGGGGTGTCGCGGAGATCGCGGCAACCGTGCGGGCACAAGCGCGGCGACCACTCACCGTCACCGCCCGCGAAGCGGGCACGATCCCGGCGGAACTGGCGCGCCTCGTCGACGCAGTCGTGGAGCTCCCGCCGCTGCGCCGACGTCCGGATGACATCGTCCCGCTGGCGCAGCACTTCGGCGGGAAAGCACGCGGCCGCGAGGTCCGGTTCACGTCGGCGGCAGCCCGCGCGCTGCGTACCTACCACTGGCCGGGAAACGCCGAACAGCTGCGCAGGATCGCCCGGGAAGCCGCAGTTCGGCGCGATGTCATCGACGCGCACCACCTGGCTCCCGAAGTGCTGTGCGGACCGAGCCGCACGCTGACGCGGATCGAAACCGTCGAACGCGACGAGATCGCCAGATGCCTCACCACTCCGGGAACCACCATCACCCGCGCTGCCGAAGTCCTCGGTCTGAGCCGGGCCACCATCTACCGCAAGATCGCCCGGTACGGCATCCACCCTCCGAGCTGAACGACCGAGAACGCGGCCAGATCTCCGGGTGATCCACTCGAACTTCCCCGATGCCGGTGACCGGTTCGGTGCGGGTGAGGACACCGCGGGCGGACAGGTGATGCCGCAGCGTGTTCTGTCCGCAGCGGAGTCGTACTACTGTGTTCGGTGATCACGATCGGGTATGGAGGTGGTTGCGATGACCGGTGCGCACACTCCGGAAGCGCCTGCTGGGGTGGACCTGTCGCGGCCGAGCGCGGCGCGGGTGTACGACTGGTACCTGGGCGGGCTGTGCAACTGGGCCGTGGACCGGGAGTTCGGTCGGAAGGCGATGGCCACGTTCCCGCTGATACCGAAACTGGCACGGCACAACCGCATGTGGCTGCGGCGGGTCGTCCGCGCCGCGCTGGACGCGGGCATCACCCAGTTCCTCGACCTGGGAGCTGGAGTGCCCACTGCCGGGGCCGTGCACGAGGTGGTTGCCGAGCGGTGCGACGACCCGGGCGCTCGTGTGGTCTACGTGGACAACGAGCCGGTCGCGGCCGCCCATGCGAACCTCATCCTTGAAAAGGAGGGAGCTCAACACTGGGTCGGCGTGGTGGAAGACGACATGCGCCGTCCCGAACGGGTGCTCGCCTCCGGGGAAGTGCGTCGGCTCATCGATTTCGACCGGCCGGTGTGCGTGCTGATGGTGGCCGTGCTGCACTTCGTCGGCGGTGAGGACGACGTGCCTGCCATCATCGCCGGCTATCATCAGCGCCTGGCCTCGGGCAGCTGGGTGGCGATCTCGCACATCGCCAACGACACCGCCCCGCAGGAGCAGCACGACCAGCTGCAGCGATTCGCCGAGGCGTACCAGGACACGCAAAACCCCGGATACTTGCGCGGTCACGACGAGATCCGCACCTGGTTCGCCGAGACGGAGCTGCTCTCGCCCGGTGTGGTGTCGCTGCCGGACTGGCAGCCGGACGAGGGTGACGCCGACGAGGGGGAGGAGGTCCGCGGCTGCGGGTGGTGCGCCGTCGGCCGCGTCCCCTGACGTGCGAGCACGACCGCGAGCGCACGGCGCAGTTCCAGGGGCGGAGCTGCCACCGCGGCACCGGCGAAACCGGACTGCGCCGAGGTGGCCATCGGGATCGCGCAGGTAGCAACGGATCTCGGCGTTGCGGTCGATCGGTTCGGCGCGGGAGCGCCGGTCCGACGACTCCGCCCGAAGTGCGGACTTCGCGCGGTGGGAGTGGACCGCTCACCGAAATCCGCTCATTGACGCGCGGATCGCACCGCGCTCTAGGATGCGCGTGATCGAGGGGGATCGGTGCCATCGGCGAAGGGGAGCTCAACCGCGGACCGGCCAGCATCGACGAGTCCCCTCCGCCGCAGACGGACACGTGGAGGGACCTGGCCATGTTGGGGCTGCCGATCACCACGGTCGCCGTGATCGCCGGGGTCGCGCTGTTCTGGGTGCTCTACACGGCCGTGTTCGTGTGGCGCACCCGCCACTGGAAGCGCGAGGACGAAGGGGGTCACCGGTGAGCACCGAACTCCTCTTCCTCATCCTGTACTTCGCCGCGATGGCGGGCATCGGTGTCGCCACCATGCGGATGGGCTCCGGCGGGGCCGAGGACTACCTCCTCGGCGGCCGCACGCTGGGAGCGCCCGTCACGGCACTGCGCCTGCAGAGCTCGTCGATGTCGGGCTACATGTTCCTGGGGGCCGGCTCCCTGGCGTACACCCAGGGATACTTCGGGATGTGGTACGCGCTCGGCGATCTGGGCGGCGGCATCCTCAACCTGTCCGTCCTCGGCCGGCGGATGCGCAAGCTCTCCCAGATCCTGGGGTCGATCACCTCCATCGAGTACCTGGAGCACCGGTACCCGTCGCGGTGGACGCGGATCGTCGCGGCCGCCATCGCCCTGTTCTGCCTGTTCTTCTACGTGCTCTCGCAGTTCATCGCGGGCGGGCGCGGCCTGGAGATGGTCACCGGCGTGCCGTACCCGGCGGCGCTGCTGGCCGCCATCGGCATCATCGTGCTCTACACCTTCCTCGGTGGTTACCTCGCCGTCGCCTACACCGACTTCGTGCAGGCCATCGTCATGCTCGTCGGCGTGCTGTGGATCCTCATCGCGACGCTGACCGCGGTGGGCGGGCCCACCGCGGGCCACCGGAAGGTCGCCGACATCGACGAGACCCTGCTGACGATGTGGGGGCGGGGCCTGCAGCACCAGGGCGAGTGGGGCCTGGTGCTCGGCGCGCTGCTGGTGTTCTCCATCGGCTACATGGGCTGGCCGCACGTCGTGGTCAGCCACATGGCCATGAGGAGGCCCGGGGAGGCGCGGATGGCCGGGGTCTACTCGATGGTCTTCAACCTGCTCTTCATCCCCGCTCCCTACGTCGTCGGTGTGCTCGCCCTGGTGGTGGTGCCGGGCCTGGCGAACCCGGAGCTGGCGATCTTCGCCACCGCCGACGCCGTCCTGCCCGACTTCGCCGTCGGCATCGTCATGGCGGCGATCATGGCCGCGATCATGTCCACCGCCGACGCGCTGCTGCTGCAGGGCGGCACGATCGCCAGCCACGACCTCTTCGCGCGGTTCGTCAGGGCCGACCTCACGCAGCGGCAGCGGGTGTGGGTCTCGCGCATCACCGTGCTGGTGCTGGGAACTGTCGGATATCTCATCGCGGTGAACGACCCGCCCGCGGTGGCCGCGGTGGTCATCTTCGCCACCACGATCCTCGGGGCGGCGTTCGTGCCCGCCTACGTCGCCGCCGCGTGGTGGCCGCGGGCCAACACCGTCGGAGCCGTCAGCTCGATGGTCGCCGGCACCGCCGCGGTGGTCCTCTGGATCGCCGCCGGCCTCGACTCCCTGCTCGGCATCGACGCGATGGCGGTCGGAATTCTGGCGTCCACATTGGCCATGGTCATCGGCAGCCTCGTCACCGCCCGGTCCCACCCGGTACCGCCGCGCGTGCGGGAGGCGGTCGCGGAAGCGGGCAGGGCAGGTGCGATCCCGGCCGGCATGCTGGCCGACCAGAACCACGACCTGGCCGGACAGGTGCCCCCGCGATGACGGCCCGCGCACTGCCCGTCCGCGTCCCGGCGCAGGAGGCGGTCGACCTGTGCGCACGACGTGCACCGCGCGCGCAGGTCGCCGACGCCGAACTGCACTACCACCCGTTCGTCGCCGTCGCCTTCGATGTGATCCGGACCAGGAGGGGCCTGTTCCGGCGTCGGGCGTCCGGCACTTCGCCGTCCCGCCGCGTCCACGCCCTCGTCGACGCCGTCGGAGGCCGCACCTACCTCACCGAGCCGTGGCCGGAACTCGAACGGCACGACGGCTTTCCCGGCCCCAGCGGCGACATCACCACCGTTGAAGCCGTCCGCCGCGCCACGGCGGCCGTGTCGACCCAGCTGCTGCGGGGTCGGCGTCTGCTCGATCCCGGTGTTCTCCAGCAGGCCGGGGTCATCGACCGCGTGTGGAAACCCAACTGGGTGGTTCCGTTGGTGCACCGGGGACGACAGCTCCGCGTGCTCGTCGACGGCATGAACGGCAGCTACTACGTGTCCTCGTGACGAAGGCCCGCCGCGAAGGACCACCGCGCGGTTGCGGTGCTCGGCGGTGCTCCGTCCGGTGCGCGACTGCCACGAAGCGGTTTCCGCCGCGGGGAGCCGATCGCTGCTCTCGGCCCTTCCGCAGAACGGGAACGGTTCAGTCGATGCGGCCGTGCCCGGGGTGAGCGGACGGGCACCGGGCACATCCGCGGCCCGTGCCGGTGCGCGCGCCGATCCACGGCTGCCGAGAACGCCCAGCGCAAGCGGGGTTCGTCCCGATCAACCTGCTTTGCTGGTGCCCCGTCATCGCCTGCTCCGCGGGCAGGTACCGGCGGGTTTCGCCGACCGGGTGACACGGCAATTCCGCGAGCGGGGCAGCAGTGGGCCCGGCGGGGCGGTGGTCACCGGCAGCCGGGGTGCGCTGATTCTGGTAAACAAGCCAATACCCTCGACGACGCACCTGCACCGACGCAGGTGCGTCGTCGCCGTGACAACACCGCAGGAGGAGAGCACATGCCGAGGGAGGACATGCGGCTTGCCGCGCAGCAGATGGTGGCGCCCGGCAAGGGGATCCTCGCCGCCGATGAGAGCACCGGCACGATGAACAAGCGGCTCCAGGGCGAAGGTCTCGACACCACCGAGGAGGTGCGCAGGCAGTACCGGGAGCTGATCGTGTCCACCCCGAAGCTCGGTGACTGGATCAGCAGCGTGATCCTCTTCGACGAGACGGTCCGGCAGACGTCGCAGGACGGCACTCCGCTGTACCAGCTCGCGATCGACAACGGCGTCACCCCCGGCATCAAGGTCGACAAGGGCGCGAAGCCGCTGGCTGGCAGCGCTGAGGAGAAGGTCACCGAGGGGCTGGACGGACTTCGGGAGCGCCTCGAGGAGTACGCGCAGCTCGGGATGAAGTTCACCAAGTGGCGTGCCGTCCTCGACATCGGCGAACAGCGCCCGAGTCCGCGGGCCATGCACGCCAACGCGCACGCCCTCGCCCGCTACGCCGCCCTGTCGCAGGAGGCGGGGCTGGTTCCGATGGTCGAGCCCGAGGTGCTCATGGACGGGGACCACTCGTTGGAGGCTGCTGAGGAAGCCACCACCAGCACGCTGCGGCGGGTGTTCGACGAGCTGGCCGGCCAGGGCGTCGAGTTCGAGTCGATGATCCTCAAGCCGAACATGGTCGTTGCGGGCAAGGGCAACCCCGTGCAGCCCAGCGAGGGCGAGATCGCCGACGCGACGGTGCGTGCGCTGCAGCGCACGGTGCCACCGGCGGTGCCGGGGATCGCGTTCCTCTCCGGTGGTCAGAGCGACGAGACGGCCACCGTCAACCTGAACGCGATCAACCAGCGCGCCCCGTTGCCGTGGCAGGCCACCTTCTCCTTCGGCCGCGGGCTGCTCGCACCCGCACTGCACGAGTGGGCGGGCAAGAGCGAGAACGTGCAGCGGGCGCAGGAGACGCTGGCCCACCGCGCGCAGCTCAACGCGGCAGCGCGGGACGGGCGCTACGAGCCCGGCCAGGAGCGGGGCTGAACCGCGGCCCGAACCGATCCCGGACCGCTGCGGTGATCAGCACCGATCGTTCACCGCATCCGGCCCGCGGATGAGTGCCGGGCCTCGCACGGTTCGGCCTTGCGGCCGGTGCACCTCCGCGCTCCGAGCGGCGGAGCAGGTGCACCGGCCGCATGCGCAGGCCCGGGGCTCGCTCGGCGAGCCCCGGGCCCGACTTCGCCGTGGTGGCGGTGGCTCGTTGCCCGGCGGACGCGATGGTCGTGCCGGGGGTGGTGCTGCGGTGGAGCGCTGGGGAGAGCAGGCGCGGGACAGCGCTGCCGCGGAGCTGCGCGTCGACGCCGGGACGCCTCATCGGAACGGCCCCGTCGACGGGTGGCGCGTGTCCGCGGGATCACACGCCGTAGACCCGCTCCGGAGTGACCAGCACGGCGGCCCGCTGTTCACGGGCCATCACCCGGTCGTACTCCTGCCAGTCGTCGTGCTCACCGCCCGCGGCGGTGAAGATCTCGCGCAGCAGCAGCCGCAGGCGCTCGGCGTCCACGCCCTCCAGCGGATCTGCGGGCCCGGCGATGTCCGCGCTCCCCTCGACGGTGATCCACGACCAGCTCGCGCGGAAGGTCAGCGCCGTGCGCGGCCGGGCGCGCAGGTGAGCGAGCTTGGCACGCCCGTAGGTGGTGAAAGCAGCGACGGGGCGGTCACTCACCGGATGCCGGAGGATTCCCGCGTTGACCACCGACGACTGGATGCTTCCGTCCGCGCGGGTGGTTGCCACGACGGCCAGGTGGTTGTCCCGGGCGGCGAGCTTTTCGGCTGCTGCGAGATCGGTTGCCATGGCGACAGTATTGCCGCCTGCCGCGGTGTCCGCACGGTTCTTTCCGCCTCGGCCAGGAGGTGCGGGAACAGCACCGCGACGCCCGCCCGTCCCGGCTCGTGCTGCCGTTCACCCAGTGCGAGGCGGGGGAGCAGCAGTAGCCGAAGTGGACGCTCCGCAGCGGAGTCAGAACTGCACTCCCCTGGTCAGCGCGCCGTCCACGAGGAGGTTGGACCCGGTGGTGAAACTGGCCGCGGGGCTGGCGATGAACGCTACGCTGCGCGCCACCTCCTCGGGGGTAGCCATCCGGCCGGTGGGGTTGAGCGACAGCGCGTGCTGGAAGAACTCCGGGTCGTCGGCCTCCATGTTCCCCCAGATGCCGCCCTTGAAGTAGGTGTTGCCGGGTGACACGCTGTTCGCGCGGATTCCCCTGCCCGCCAACTGGTGCGCCAGGCCCTGCGTGTAGTGGACCAGGGCGGCCTTGAACGTGCCGTACGGTCCCGCTGCGAAGTCGACCTCCCGGCCGGAGACGCTGGAGATCGTCACGATCGATCCCGCTGAACTGCGTTCCAGGTGCGGCATCGCGGCGTTGACCAGCCGGACGGTGTGCATCATGTCCACGTCGAAACTCCGCTGCCAGTTCCGCTCCTCGTCGCTGATCGCCAGCGCGCTGACGTTGGCCACGACGATGTCCAGTCCGCCGAGGTCGGCGGCGCTGTCGTCGACCCACCGCCGCAGGCCGGCTTCGTCGGCCACGTCAACCGCGCGCCCGCTGACCGCGTGCCCCGCGCCGGCGAGCAGTTCGGTGCACGCGGTGACGTCCGCTTCGGTGCGCGCGCAAAACGCCACCGAGGCGCCCTCCTCGGCCAGCGTGCGCACGATCGCGCGGCCGTTTCCCCTGGTGCCACCGGTGACCAGGGCGCGCAGCCCGTCCAGTTGCAGATCCATGGCCACTTCTCCCCGTCGGGTCAGGTGATGGTTGCAGCCAATTCGCGCAGGTGCCGGTGCATCCCGCCGTACGCCTCGGCTTCCGGCAGCAGCGCCTTGGCGACCTTGGTCGCGGCGCTGTAGTTCGCGTCGACCACGTTCGCCAGCGGTGCCTGGCTGATCTGGGTCAGCAGCTGGTAACCGTCCAGCCTGTCCAGACCGCACAGCTCGCCGAACCACGTGATCATCTCGACTTGGCTGGCACGCCAGGCGTCCTCCAGCGGCCGACTGGAACCGATCACGATCAAGTGCTCGTCGGATTCCAGCCGGGGCCACGCGGGGGCTCCGCCCTTGATGAGCTCGACGAGCACCGTCGCGTGCATCGCCCCCTCCACCGCGGTGCCGCACGCCTCGCCCTCGCCTTGGCGGTAGTGGCCGTCCCCGACGGAGAACAGGGCACCCTCCACGTTGACCCCGAGGTAGCAGGTGACCCCGGCCCGCATTTCGGGCGTGTCCATGTTGCCGCCGAAGGAGTCCGGCACCAGCGCAGAACGGGCTTCACCGCCGGCCGGTGCGACGCCGACCGTGCCGAGCATCGGGGCCATCGGTAGCTCCAGCCGGTGCCCGCTGGCCTGCGCGGCGAACTCGACGGTCCGCCGCTGGCTGTTCACGTGGTAGATCCAGGTGCGTTCCGGCAGCGGATCCTGCAGCGTCGCGGTGCGCGGGGTGTTGGTCAGCCCGCCGAAGAAGGGAATCGTGGTGGAAGCGCCCCAATCCCGCGCCGGGGACAGGTCGACGAAGTGCAGCGCCAGCGTGTCTCCCGGTTCCGCCCCCTCCACGTGGAACGGACCGGTCTGCGGATTGACGTACGGCAGGTTCAGCGCAGCGCTCGGCGCGTCCGAAACGTGGCGCAGTCGGCCGCAGAACGCGTCCTCCGTCCACAACCGCAGTAGCGACCCGGGCTTGACCCGATGTGTCGGTGCCGCACCGCCGAAGGTCCAGGCGTACTGCTCGGGCCGAGGGCTGTACTCGATGACCTCCATCAGCGTTTCCTCCCACCGCAGCAGTGATCCGCGGCCACGACCTGCTCGTCGCTGGTGCGAGCCTGCGCCGTGCGCTCCGGCAGCCGCAGGCGTCGAGGTCCTCCTCGGCCAGGACCGCGTTGGGGCGCTGCCCGTCATGCTGCCGCGCGCCAGCAGCGCGGACAAGCTCGGACGAACTCGTACGAGGTGGCGCGTCCGGCGGGAACACCAGCTCGCAGCCCGCGAGCGCCCTGCCCGGCGACCGATGCGCTGCGAGGACGACGCTGCGGGGGAGTGCAGGTGGGACCGGCCGCGTACCACACCGGGCTTCGTCGGTTGGTGATGTTGCTCGGTGCCGGCGAGACTGGTCGGTGCGGAATGCCGCCCGAGGTCTGCACCGGTCCCGAGGCCCGGAGCGAGACGCCGAACCGTCGTTACTCCGAAGGAGGTACCGACATGCCGCCTCCCACCGACTTCGAAACTTTCGACCTCGGGGACCTGCGCTTGGCCGGTGGAACGACGCTGCCCGGGGCGAAGCTGGCGTACAAGACCTTCGGCGCGCTCAACGCCGACAAGTCCAACGCCGTGCTGTTCCCGACCTGGTTCTCGGCTTACCACACGGAGAACGAGTGGTTGATCGGTGCGGGCAGGACCCTCGATCCGGAGCACTACTTCATCATCATGCCCAACCAGCTGGGCAACGGGCTCTCCTCCGCGCCGAGCAACACGCCCGACCCGTTTCGGGGGCCCGACTTCCCCGTGCTGAGCTTCCGCGACCAGATAGCCGCCCAGCACGCGTTCATCACCGCGCACTTCGGCATCACCGAACTCGCGCTCGTCCTCGGCTCTTCGATGGGCGCCGCGCAGACTTACCAGTGGGCCGTCAGCCACCCCGAGATGGTCGCCCGCGCCGCCCCCATCTGCGGCTCACCGAAGACCAGCGAGCACAACCAGGTGTTCCTGGCCGGTCTGCGTGCTGCCCTGACCGCGGACCAGGACTTCGCCGGCGGCCGCTACCATCCCGACGAGCCCCCGACCGCCGGCCTGCGCGCCTTCGCCCGCATCTACGCCGGCTGGGGGCTCTCCCAAGCCTTCTACTGGCAGCAGTCCTATCGGGACCTGGGCTTTTCGGACCTCGAGGAGTTCCTCACCGGCTTTTGGGAGGCGTTCTTCTTCGACGGGCGCGACCCCAACAACCTGCTCGCGATGCTGCAGGTGTGGAACGCCGGCGACGTCGGGCGAACGCCCGGCTTCGACGGCGACACCGAGGCCGCGCTGCGCTCCGTGCGTTGCCCGCTGATCGACATGCCGTGCCGCACCGACCTGTACTTCCCTCCGGAGGACGAACAGCACTGGGTGCAGTTCGTCCCGCACGGCGAGGTCCGCGTGATCCCCAGCATTTACGGCCACTTCGCCGGTCTCGGATACGACCCCGATGCCGCCGCGTTCATCGACCGCGGGCTCGCGGAACTCATGGCGCGGTGAGCGTGCCGGATCAGACCTCACCGCTGCCGGTCCTGCCGGTGTTCGGGGTGTGCGAGGTGGTCACCGGTCGTTGCGGGCGTTGGTCGACGTGCAGTTGGAAGACGTCCGGGCGCGAGTAGTGGCCGGTGGCGTCGAAGTCGTAGGTCCCCTCGGCGATGCGCCCCCGGTCGAGCTCTGCCCGCAGCACGGTCGGCCCCTGCGTCGCCGGCCCGGCGAGGATCTCACCGAGCGGGTCCACGACGACCGAGGCTCCCCGGCTGAGCACCGCATCACTGGCCAGTTCCGGATCGAGGGGGTAGTGCGCGGGATAATCCGACCGTCGGGCGAACTGGTTCGCAGCGAGCACGAAGCACCGTCCTTCGCAGGCGATGTGCTGCATGCTCGCCACCCAGCTGTCCCGCGGGTCCGCGGTCGGCGCGCAGTAGAGCTGCACGCCCTGGGAATACATGTGCATCCGCATCGCGGGCATGTAGTTCTCCCAGCAGATCACGGTGCCGATGCGACCGATCGTGGTCTCGTGCACCGGCATGGTCGATCCGTCGCCGAATCCCCACACCAGCCGCTCGGCCCCGGTGGGCATCAGCTTGCGGTGCTTGCCCAGCAGCTCTCCCGCGGCGCTGAAGGTCAGCGCGGTGCAGTAGAGCGTCCCTCCGTCCCGTTCGACCACGCCGATGACCAGGTGCGTGCCGTGCCGCGCAGCGACCGCGCCCAGGCGTTCGGTGGCCGGGCCGGGGACCTCGATCGCGTTCTCCCAGTACTCGCGGTAGAGGCGCCGCCCCGCCGAGCTCCGGTTCCCGACGGTCGCTCCGAAGGTCACGCCTCGCGGGTAGGCGCCGACGAAGGCCTCGGGAAACACCATCAGGTCGCAGCCGTCGCCGACCGCGTCCGCGGCGAGCCGGTCGACTTTGTCCAACGTCGCCGCCAAGTCGAACGCGACCGGCGCGTCCTGGACCACGGCGGCTCGCACGAGTGGTTCGGACGTGGGCATCGGGCTTTTCCCTCCTGCTCCTCGGGTGCGCGGTGGGTCTGCGTTGGTGGAAGTGGTTGTTGACCGGACTTCCCGGCACGGTCCGGACGTGGCAGGGTCAGCTCGGGTGGTCGAAGTAGCGCGGGTTGGCCACCAGCAGCCGGTCGGTGACCGCCGCGCGCGCCGCAGCGAGCGCGTCCGGGTCGTCGGGCGCGAGCTCGCCGGTGCGCAACGCGCTCGCGAGCTCGGCCTGCGTGTTGAAACCGAGCGCGGCGAGCCGCTCGCCGTGCCCCCGTTCCAACGCGGGACCAAGCTCCAGCTCCCGTTCCACGGTGTCCAGCACGTTCGCCGCGACACGGGTGTGAAAGCTCAGCCAGCCTTCGGTCGAGGGCTGCACCTGTTCGCGGAGGAATTCGCGTACCGCGGCCACCAGCTCGGTCGTGCTCGGCTGGCCGTGCAGGTCCGAAACCGGCGCCGGGTCCGGGCGCTGCGGCGTGCCCGTTTCCGGGACGCCGAGCGCGAGCAGCAGGTCGTGTTCCTGCTCGCACACCCGGCGGCCCACTGCGGCGAGTTCCACGGACCGGGTGCTGCCGTCGAGGTGGCGCTCGGCCTGCCTGCGACAGCCCACTGCCCACGACGCGGTGCCGTACACCTGCCACCAGTGCACCGCACCGGGGTCCGGACGGTGGCCGGACTCCTCGATGTAGCCGTCGAACAGCTGCTCGAGGGTGCCGAAACCGCCCACGGGCGGTGCCGCGCCGAACCGCCAGGTTTTCACGCACAACCAGCCGAGGTCTTCCATCGGATCGCCCCGGTGCACCCGTTCCCAGTCCAGCACGGCCCGCAGCCCGTCCGGGTGCACGATCAGGTTCCCGTTGCGGAAGTCGCCGTGCACCACGGTGTCCGCCGCTGGTTCCGGCCGGTTGGCCCGCAGCCAGTGCAGCGCGATCTCCACCGACGGCAGCGGTTCGCCCAACGAGTCGTAGGTCTCCACCAGGGCCTGGAGCGGATCGGGCCGGTCGAGGCCGGGAACCGAGCCGACCGGGACCTGGTGCACCCGGGCAATCACCCGTCCGAGTTCGGTGGCCAGCGTGTCCCGCACCTCGGCGAACTCCGGGTCTCGCAGCAGGCGGCGCGGGATCGTCTGCCCGTCCACGTGCTCGGTCAGCACGTAGGGCGCGCCCAGCACGGCCTCGTCGGTGCCGTGGTCCAGCAGCTGCGGCACCGGTACACCGGCCTCGGCGGCGGCGTGCAGCGCCGAAGCCTCCAGCGCCATCGACTCCGGCCGGCCCTCGCCAGGTGGGTCGCGGCGCAACACCAGACGCACCGGTTCACCGCCGCCCGGCTGCGCTTCGAACTCCCAGGTCTGCCGACTGGCCCCGCCGCTGAGCCGGTGCAGACCGTTGATGCCGATCCGGGTGCGCCACAGTTCACCGAGCCTGTTGGCGAGCTGGGCCGACAGCTCCTCCGCGTCACTCATCGCGGTCACCAGTACTCCCGGAGCACCGGCGCGTGCTCAGCTCGCCCGGCGCGCGCAAGCCCGTCATGCCGTGTCCTGCCGTTGGTTCGCTGCTCGCTTGTGCGGACCCGCGTACCCGAACAGGTAGCCCGCCACCTTGCGCATCTGGATCTCCTCGGATCCCTCGGTGATCCGGTAGCGGCGGTGGTGCCGGTAGATGTGCTCGAACGGGGCGTGCCTGGTGTAGCCGATCCCGCCGTGCACCTGGATGGCCTGGTCCGCCGCCTCGCACACCAGCCGGTTCGCGCGGTAGTTGCACATGGAGACCCGGTCGCTGATCTCCAGGTGGTCCACGCGGTCCAGTTCCCACGCCGTCTTGCGCACCAGGTTGCGCACCAGCTCGGCGTCCGTCTGCAGCTCGACGAGTGGCCACTGCACGGCCTGCTTGCTCGCCAGGGGTTGGCCGAACGTGGTGCGCTCGCACGCGTATTCGACGCTGCGATCGATGCAGAACTGCGCGGCACCGACCCCGGAAGCGGCCTGGCGGATCCGGTTCTCGTGCACGAACTGCTGGGCCACCGCGAGACCGCCGCCCACCTCGCCGAACACGGCGGAACCCGGCACGCGGACGTCCTGCAGGGTCACCTCGGCGTGATCGGTGGGCATGTTGAACGTCCACCAGTGGAAGTCCACCGAGAAGCCCGGCGCATCGGTCGGCACGATGAACGCGGTCACGCCGTGCGCCTCACCGTCCGATCCGGACGTGCGCGCGAACACCACGTCGTGCGTGGCCGAGTGCATGCCCGAATTGAACCGCTTGGCGCCGTTGATGATCCAGTCATCACCGTCGCGGACGGCGCGGGTTGCCAGCCAGGTCGCGTCGCTGCCGTGTTCCGGTTCGGTCAGGCCGAAGGCGACGCGCTTGCGGTGCGTGATGACGTCCTCGATGAACTCCTCGCGTTGGTCCTGCGTGCCGGACGCGAGGAACATGTGCACGAACGGGAAGTTGCCGACCACGGAGGACTCGTTCTGCAAATCGTTGTGCAACCCGAGACCCTTGCGCGCCAGGTGTTCGCGGATCACCGCCATGTCCAGGTTCGAGCCCCCGCTGCCACCGACTTCCTTCGGCAGCCCGTAGCGCAACCAGCCCGCGGCATCGGCGCGCCGGAACATCTCCCCGAGGAGCGCCTCCCATTCCGGCCGAGGGGTGCCGCCGGCCTCGAAATCGGTCCGGGCGTACTCCCGCCGGTGGTCGAAGAAGCGCTCGTTGTCGTCCTGCTCCTGCAGAGGTCGAATCTCCTCGTCGATGAACGCATCCAGGTCGTCGAGGCGCTCGCTGAGTTCATCGGGCAGTTCGAAATCCATCTTCTCTCCTGAACGCTCGCCACCCAGTTATCACGACACCCGCCTGTCCGCTGCCCGCTCGCGCAACCGGAACTTCTGCACTTTTCCGGAAGCGTTGCGCGGCAACGCATCCGCGACCACCACCGACGTGGGTTTCTTGTACGACGCGAGCCGCTGCCGGCAGTGGTCGAGCACTTCGTCCTCACCGGGCGGGTCGTGCGGATCCACCGGCACCACCACGGCGCGGGGCGTCTCCGTCCAGCGGGGGTGCGGCACGCCGATCACCGCCGCTTCGGAAACCTTCGGGTGGCTGTCGATCGCGGCCTCCACCTCGGCGCAGTAGATGTTCTCGCCACCCGAGACGATCATGTCCTTGCTCCGGTCGACGACCCGGATGAAGCCTTCCTCCTCGCGAACGCACAGATCGCCGGAGTGGAACCACCCGTCGGCGAAGGAGTCCGCGGTGGCTTCGGGGTTGCGCCAGTAGCCCTGCATCACGGTGGGGCCGCGGTACACGATCTCGCCCACCTCCCCGTCTGCGACGTCGTTCCCCTCGGCATCCACGATTCGGGCTTCCACGTTCACCACGGGTTTGCCGACCGAGCCCATCTTGCGGACCGCGTCCTCACCTCGCAGCACGCAGGTCACCGAACTCATCTCGGTCTGGCCGAACATGTTGAAGTTCGGGATTCCGGGAAAGGTCTCGGCCATCGCCTCCAGCACGGACGGCGGCGCGACCGCGGCACCCCAGGAGATCCGGCGCAGCGCCAGATCCCGCTCGCGGATGTCGGGGACCGCGCAGATCTCCTTCCACTGGGTGGGCACGAAGTAGCACGACGTGACCTGCTCGCGCTCCATCAGGTCCACGACCTCGGCCGCGTCGAATCCGCCGGACCGGAGGATGATCGAGGTTCCCCCGGACATCAGGTAGAACAGGATTCCGTTCAACCCGCCGATGTGGAACAGCGGCAACCCGGACAGCCAAACTTCGTCGTCGCCGGAGATGCCTTGCGTGATCATGATGTTCGCGCTGTTCATCGCGAGGTTGAGGTGGGACAGTACCGCCCCCTTGGGGCGCCCGGTGGTGCCCGAGGTGTACATGATGAACGCGGGCTCGTGCTCCGCCACGTCGATGTCCAGCGGTTCCGCGCTCGCGTTCGCCACGGCGTGCTCGTAGGGCTCGGCTCCCGGACCCGCTTCGGCCTCCGCACCGCCGGTCACCAGCACGGTGCGCAGTCCGGACAGGCCGGCGCGAGCGGCCGCGGCCGTGCTGGCCATCTCGTGGTCCACCACCAGTGCGGCGGGTTCCGAGTCGGCCAGTACGTAGTTGACCTCGTCCGCGACGAGCCGGAAGTTGATCGGTACCGCGATCGCACCCAGGCGGCAGGCGGCGAGGTAGCTCTCCACCACCTCGATCCGGTTGGTCATGTGCACCGCGACTCGATCGCCCCGCGACACGCCCCGGTCCGCCAGTGCGCGGGCGAGGCGGGTGACGCGCTCGTCCGTCTCGGCGTAAGTCCGTCGCACGTCGCCGTGCTGGAAGGCGATTCGCTGCGGGAAGCGTCGGGAGGCACGGGCGAGCTGCTCCCCGTGCGACATCCGGCGGGTGGACGCCACGCTGGCGCCGGCGTCGTTGCTCGGCATGCGCGATTCCTCCCCACGCTGGTCGAAACAGCAGCTGACGCGGCCGAGCCGCAGCTGGACTTCCGCCGCCCGGCTACCGCCGGTTTGCTGCTGCGGCTGATCCTCGGCTAGTTCTCCGTGAGAGTGAACGACTTTTCACAGAACTTACGACGTTCCACGGCCGCCCTACAAGGCGCAACCGGGCGACGGCCGGCCTCACGCCGATCGCGGTGCGGCGACGATGCGGTCCCGCAACTCCGCGACGGCCTGGGCGCGTGCCCCCGCGACTTCGGGCGCGTCGAGCTGTGCCGGGCGTATCGGGACGGTGCGTGGCGCCGCGTCGAAGCACTCCTCGATCGCCTGCAGCATGGCGGGTTCGGTGCCCCACGTCCCACCGATCACCGCCAGACGTGGATCGACGAGTGCGACCACGGCCGACAGCGCCCCGGACACGGCGCGTGCGAGCACCTCGCGTATCCGGGTACCAGCCGCATCTCCCGCGGTGATCGCAGTGCGCACCGCGTTGTCGTCGATCGCGGTGGAGCCGGCGCGGCGGAGGTCGAGGCTGGCGAACACTTCGGTCAGCGGCATGGCGCGGGCGTTCGGCCCCGCCGTGCTGAGATGGGCGATCTCCCCGGCGAGCCCGTGCTGTCCCCGGCGCACTTCGCCGTCGGTGACCACGGCGCAGCCGAGGCCCTCCCCGAGGTGGACGTAAGCGAAGTCGTCGATCCCGGCCGCGCAGCCCGCCTCGCGCTCGGCGCGTGCCGCCCAGTTCACGTCGTTGTCGACCTGTACCGGTCCGTCCACCACGCCTTGCAGGACGGCCGGTGGGTCCAGTTCGCCGACGAGGAACGGCGCGTCCGGTAACCGCACGACCCTGCCGGTGTCGCGGTCGACCGGGTCCGCCACGCTCACCGCGGCGCAGCGGAGCCGGCTGGCTCGCGCGCACGTCGCAACCGCAGCCGCGAGTGCTTCGGCCGCGGCCGTCGGGCTGAGTGCGCTGGGCAGTTCTTCCGCGGCCTCGGCGACGACCCGCCCGAAGGCGTCCACGACCTCGGTCAGAACACCGCAGGGCCGGATCGTCGCAACCAGCGCCGCCCCGCAGTCGGCGGCGAGCGTGTAGTAGGAACCCGCGCGGCCGCGCCCCGTCGTGCGCTGCCCGGTGTCGACCACCAGGCCCGCCTCGCTCAGCCGGCGCACGCTCTCCGAGATCGTCGGTTTGGAAATCCCCGTGCGTGCTGCGATGTCGGTCCTGGTCAGCGCTCCCTCCGCCATGAGCGTGCGGAGCACGTGCTCGTCGGTCAGCGAGCGCAGCAGTTGCAGCGAGGGCTTGGCGGCCGCCATGGCCCGAAGTTTAGTCAGGAGTCTTGCCCGAGGTGTGGCCAGGCGCTACCGTGCAGAATAAGTTAGGACTCCTACTCAAAGGAGATCGACATGACCCTCGCCCACACGCCCGTGCCGGAGCTGCCGCACTGGGAGACGACCCCTGCGGACCTGACCGCGGCGATCCGGCGGGTCAAGCCGGCGCTGCGAGCGCGCATCGAGGCCTCCGGCCGCAGCATCGAGGAGGTCTTCGCCGCCGTCGAGGACCGCGTCGCCGCACGGGTGGCCGAGATCCAGGCCGACGGGGAACGCGGCGAAAGCGTCTGGCCGGTCGTCGACTACGCCGACATCGCGGGCGGCAGCGTGAGCACCGCCCAGCGCGACAAGATCGCCCGGCGCGGCTGCCTGCTCGTGCGCAACCACTTCGACCGGGAGCAGGCGCAGGACTGGGATGCGGACATCGTCGACTACGTCGAGCGGAACCGGTTCTTCGAGAACTACGCCGGGCCTGGCGACGACTTCTTCGCCAGCGTGGACTCCACACCCGAGATCTACCCGATCTACTGGTCCCGCGCCCAGATGCAGGCCCGGCAGAGCGACCGGATGGCCCGCGTGCAGTCGTTCCTCAACTCCTTCTGGAAGCACGAGTCGCACGGTGCGCGGTGGTTCGACCCGGACCGCAACGCGATCTACCCTGACCGGGTGCGGCGCCGCCCGCCGGGCACCGACTCCGGCGGGCTCGGCACGCACTCCGACCCGGGCACGCTCGACCTGTGGATGACCCGCCACTACCAGCAGGCCTTCGGCCACCTCTTCGACGGCACCGCCGAGGAGCACGACCCCTGGGACCCGGCCTTCCGCACGGAAGGACCGCAGTACGCCGGGTCCACGATGTGTTCGGCCTTCCGGACGTTCCAGGGTTGGACGGCGCTTTCGGACATGGACCACGACCAGGGCGTGCTGCACACGGTGCCGATCCCGGAAGCCATGGCGTACCTGATGCTGCGCCCGCTGTTGCCGGGGGTGCCCGATGACGACATGTGCGGTGTCACCGTGGGCCGGACCTTCCCGGTGAACGAGAAGTGGCACGCACCGTTGCTGGAAGCGCTGACCGGCATGCCGGACGTGCGTGCGGGCGACTCGGTGTGGTGGCACTGCGACGTGGTCCACAGCGTCGCGCTCGTGACCGACCAGCAGGGCTGGGGCAACGTCATGTACATCCCCGCCGCGCCGTGGTGCCCGCGCAACGAGGAGTACGCGAAGAGCGTGCGGGAGGCCTTCCGCACCGGCTCCAGCCCGGCCGACTTCCCGCCGGAGCACTACGAACGCGACTGGGTGGGCCGCTTCACCGAGGAGGAGCTCAACGAGAACGGGCGACGTGGCCTCGGCATGGCGTGAATCGCCGCGGACCGCCGCTCGCCGGTTCCCCGCAGCTCTCGGGCGCCGCCCGCAGCAGGGTGCTCGGATCGTCCGCTGCGGGCGGTGCGCGTCATCGCGCTGTCCTGATGAACCGGACCACGACGGCACCCACCGCGGCGAACAGGCCGGCGCCGAGGTAGAGCGCCGTGTAGTTGCCGCCTCCGCCGATGGCCAGGAAGATCGGGGCGAGCACGGGACCCACCGTTTGCGGGAGGGCGCTGGCGATGTTGAACACGCCCATGCCCTTGGCCGCCTCGGTCCCGCTGCTGGGCAGCACGCTGGCCACGAGCGCGTAGTCCACGCCCGCGTAGATTCCCTGACCGATGCCGGCGATCGTCACTCCGAGGATGAATCCCGCCACCGAATGGGAGAAGGCGATGACGAACATTCCGAGTCCGAAGAGGACGGCAGCAGCCGCGATGAAGACCTTGCGGCGCTGCACGCGGTCGGAGACCCAGCCGCAGATCGTGCTGCCGAGGGTGACGGTCGTGGCCAGCACGAGCATCGTCCACAGCAGGATGCCGGCAGCTTGCGCACTGCTGTAGCCGAGCCGGTCGATGAGGAAGTACGTCTTGTAGGTGTTCAGCAGTGCCCAGGCGATCCACACCAGGAACCGGCTGGCGAAGGCCCAGGCGAAGTCGGAGTGTTCGACCGGGTTGATCCACAGGCTGCGCGGAACGTCCATCCAGGACCGTCGTGGCAGTTCGGCCCGTGTTTTCGGGACCTCCTTGAGGTAGCAGGTGAAACCCACCAGGAAGGCCAGGCCGACGGCGGTGGGGATGAGGAACATCCCGATTCCCGACGTTCCGGTGAACTGGATGAGGAACGTGCCCGCAACCTGGGCGATCTGGCTGGTCATGCCCATCAGGCCCGAGACCCTGCCGCGCCGCTCGTCCGGAACCCGTTCGGGAAGCAGGGCGACCATGGCCGCCAGCGCGGCGTTGAGGCTGATCTGGGTCAGGCACCACCCGAGGGTCACGACGGCGATGTTCGGTGCCGTGCCGATCACGAGCAGTGCGGCAGCGCCGAGCACGGCTCCGCCGAGCATGAAGGGCCGGCGCTGCCCGAAGCGCGAGGTGCAACGGTCGGACAGGTGGCCGAAGACGGGATTGGCGATCACGGCGAAGATCGCCCCCGTGCCGGTGACGATCGCCAGTGAACCGGTCTTGCCCGCGGGGTCGAGTTCGGCCACGCGCAGCGAGAGAGTGACCGAGGACGGGGTCATCAACGCGACCCACAGCCCGAGCATGGCCAGGATGTACAGGGTCACGAAGCGAATGCCCACCGGTTGACCGGTCAGCTGGATGAGGCGTTCGGGCGAGCTTTCGGCAACGCCATGTCTGCGTTCGGGGCTTTCCGGCAGGGGCGGTTGCGCAGGCGAGGTCACAGGTGACTCCTTCGTCGGTGCCGTCGGCGACGTCAGCACCGGCTGCGCAGAGCCGTGCGGCGAGCCGGCGCTGGCTGGAGGTGAGGAGGGTTCCGTTGCTGCCGGCCGCGTCAGGCGGGCGAGTGGGAGCCGCGCACGGGGGCGGGGCGCTCGACCGTGCTCGTGACGGAGGTGGAGCCGGCGGACACGGCGCGGCTCCGCAGGGCGGAGAGCACATCGAGGACGTGGTAGGCGAAGTCACCGCTGGCGCGGTGCTCGTCGCCGGCGAGGTGCGCGGCCAGGTCGACCACGCCCAACGCGCGGAAGGGATGTGGTGGATCCGGGGTGGTTCGTCCGATCACCGGGGGAAGTTCGGCCCAGGCGTCGTCGGTGCGCCGGCGGATCAGCACCGGCTCGTCGAAGCGGTTGGGGTCCGGGACCTGCAGCGTGCCGTCGGTGCCGTAGATCTCCAGGTGCGGCAGGGTGGTGTCCCAGACGTCGAAGCTGTACATCGCGGTGGCCAGCACGCCGGAGGCGAACTGCAGGACTGCGGCGGCGTGGGTGTCGACGGTCACGTCGACGTGGTCCACGCGCCGGTTGGTTGCGGTGACTTCGAGTGTGTCGTGTGCCCTGCTGGTGGCGCCGACGACGTGGGAGACGGGGCCGAGCAGGTTCACCAGGGCCGCGACGTGGTACGGCCCGAAGTCCATGACCGGACCTCCGCCGTCCTGGTAGAGGAAGGACGGATCGGGATGCCACGTCTCCGCTCGGGAGGATCGGACGAACGAGGTGGCGGCGAACGGTCGTCCGATGAGCCCACCGTCGATGGCAGCGCGAGCGGTCTGGCCGGACGTGCCGAGGAAGGTTTCGGGTGCTCCACCCAGAACCGCGCCGGTTTCCTTGGCCACGACGAGGTTGTCGTGCGCTTCGGTGGTGGTGGCGGCCAGCGGCTTTTCCACGTACACGTGCTTGCCCGCGCGCAGCGCTGCGTTCGTCAGCATCGCGTGTGCTGCCGGTGGGGTGATGTTGACGATGATGTCCACTTCCGGGTCGGCGCAGAGGTCGTCGACGGTTCCCCAGGCCGGGATGTCCCACGCTTCGGCCGCTTGGCGGGCGCGCTTCTGGTCCAGGTCGGCGACGCGCACCACGGGCAGGTTCTCGTAGCGGGTGAGTCCGCGGGCGTAGGCGCGGAAGATGGTGCCGGTGCCGAGGATTCCTACGCGTGCGGGCTGGCGGGCGTCGGTCATGGTGTCTCCACCTCGCGGTTCGTCGGTCAGCAGCGCAGGGCTGCGACCCAGCGAGTCCCCTGTGGACGCCGCTGGTCGGGCGCTTTCCGGACAGAACCGGGATGTGAGACGAAGCACATGATTGGCGTCGAGTTGTGCCGGTGTCAAGCCCCGGGACGGTTCACCAGGCCGTAGATGCCCGGAGGGGACAGGACGCCCTCGATCCCGGCGACCGCGCCGCCGGCGAGTCCGGCCGAGCGGCCGAGCAGGCTGTGTCGCAGTGCGAGGTGTCTGGTGGCCAGGGGCAGGGCCCGGCGGTAGACGACGCTGCGGATGCCGGCGAGCACGTCGTCGCTGGCCACGGTGATGAGTCCACCGAGGACGATCGTCTTCGGGTTGTAGAAGTGTACCAGCATGGCCACGACCTCGCCGAGGGTTTCGGCCGCGGAACGGACCAGGTGCACCGCCGCGGGGTCACCATCGCGGAGAAGCCGGGCGAGATCCGCCACGGAGGATTCCGCGCCGTCCTGCTCCGCGTGGAGGTGGCGCAGCACGGCACCGGCGGAGGCGACGGCTTCGACGCATCCGACGTTGCCGCACTGGCACACGACGTCATCGGCACCGGACACGCGGATGTGGCCGATGTCGCCGGCAGCGCCGTCACTTCCGCGGTGCAACTCGCCGTCGGCCGAGACGACGCCCCCGCCGATGCCGGTGCCGATCTTCAGGAAGAGCAAGGGGGCCGCAGCTGCGGGCAGAGCACGAGCCTCGCCGAGTGCCATGAGGTTGACGTCGTTGTCCACGAGCGTGGTGCAGCCGAAGCGTTCGCCCATCACCTGGCCGACGGGGAAGCTGTCCCAGCCGGGCATGATCGGTGGGCGCACGGGCGCGCCCACCTGCGAGTCGACCGGCCCGGGAAGACCGATCACCAGCGCCTTGACCTCGGCCTGCTCCACCGCGGCCGAAGTGAGCAGGCTGCGGAAGTGCTCCGTCAGCGTGTCCAGTCCTGCTTCGGGTCCGTCAGTGACGTCGAGCGATGCGTGCTGTTCGGCCAACACGGTCTGCCCGAGGTCGGCAATGGCCAGTCGGCTGCTGTGCACCCCGACGTCAGCGACCAGGACGACCCCGGCGCGGGCGGCGAGCCTCAGCCGGTGGGCGGGGCGTCCTCGTCCGCCGTTGCCGGCACCGCCGGATTCGACCACGGCTCCCGCTGCGAGCAGCGCCTCGAGATGCGTGTTCACGGTCGAGCGCGCCAGGCCCGTGGCCCGCACCAGCTCAGCCCTGCTGGCCGCGGTTCCCGAGGCGATCAACCGGGCCAACGAGCTGTACACCAGGCTGCCGTCGGCCCGACCGGACATCGCCGGCACTGCCAACCGGACCGGATCCCAGCTCACCATCCGCGCTCCTGGCTGATTTGTGACCGAATAATGGCTGAAAAGAACATAAATTATAGATCTTGATGGCACAAATCGACCCTGTATATCGTCCATGACGACGGAAATCGGGCGTGAGACACCCGCACTCTTGTCGAACCCCGCGGAAGGAGGCTCTGCGTGAGCCCGGAACCCGCTGCCAACTACGCCGATCGGACGGATCCCGATGCCGGGACCCGCCGGATCGCCATCCTCGGTGCCGGCATGATCGCCTCCGTGCATCGGCGGGCTGCCCTGCTGGCCGGTGCCGAGGTCACCGGTGTGCTCGCATCCTCCCCGGAGCGGTCGCGGCACGTGGCCGAGCAGTGGCGCGTGCCGACCGCCTACGACGGGCTCGACGACGTGCTTGCCGATGACCGCGTCGACGTGGTGCACGTTTGCACGCCGAACGCGACCCACGCGTCGTACGCCGAAGCCGCGCTGCGGGCCGGAAAGCACGTCGTCTGCGAGAAACCGCTCGGTGTTTCCGCCGACGAAGCCGAGCGCATGGCCGGACTCGCCGCGGACAGCGGGCTCGTGGCCACCGTGCCGTTCGTCTACCGCTACCACCCGATCGTCCGCGAGCTCCGCGCCCGGCGGATGGCGGGGGAGTTCGGGGACTGGAACCTGCTCCACGGCAGCTACCTGCAGGATTGGATGCTCCCGCCCGACGCGTCGGGCTGGCGCGTGGATCCCGACTCGGGCGGGCCGTCGCGGGCCTTCGCCGACATCGGCTCGCACTGGTGCGACCTGGTCGAATGGGTGGCCGGTGAGCAGTTCGCCGAACTGCTGGCCGCGACCTCGGTGGCCGTGCCGCACCGGCCCACCGCCGCAGGCCCCTCGTTCGCATCACCCGCGGCGGAGGCCGGTGGCGGAGACCGCGTTGCAGTGTCCACTGAGGACTCGGCGGCCTTGGTGCTGCGCACGGGCAGCGGCGTGCTGGCTTCGGCCACGATCTCGCAGGTCGCCGCGGGGCGGAAGAACCGCTTGTGGTTCGAGCTGGACGGCGCGCGTTCCAGCGCCGTGTTCGACCAGGAAGACCCGGAGCGGGCTTGGCTGGGAACGCCGGACGGAGCCCGTGTCCTCGTTCGCGACCTCGCAAGCGGCTCGGACGAGCAACAGCGCTTGTCGCATCTTCCCGGCGGGCACACGCAGGGATATGCGCAGTGCTTCGAGGCGTTCGTGGCCGACACCTACGCCGCGATCGACGGCGAAGTCCCGGAGGGGCTTCCCACGTTCGTCGACGGACTGCGCTCGGCCCGCCTGGTCGAGGCCGTCCTGACATCCTCCCGCACCGGCACGTGGACGAAGGTGTGATCATGCAACTCGGAATGCTCACAGCATGCCTGCCCCAGTGGACACTCCACCAGATCGCGGAGTGGGCCGAAAACTCGGGATATGAGGCCCTGGAAGCCGCCTGCTGGCCCAGCACCGGGGGCCGCGAGTTCGAAGCCAGCCACCTGCCGGTCGCCGACTTCGGCCCACAACGCGCGGACGACACGCTCGCCCTGTTCGAGCAGCACTCGCTGAACCTGTCCGCGCTGGCCTACTACGAGAACAACCTGCACCCGGATCCCGGCCGCCGCGAGGAAATCCACGCCCACCTGCGACGCACCATCGACGCCGCGCAGGCCCTCGGCGTGGGCTACGTCGGCACGTTCATCGGTCGCGATTGGACGAAACCGGTCGCCGAGAACCTCGCCGAAGCCGAGACGGTGTTTCGGGAACTGGTGGATTACGCCGGCCAGCGCGACGTCGCGCTCATCATCGAGAACTGCGTGATGGAGGGCTGGCACCCCGACGGCTATCCGGGCAATCTCGCCTACTCCCCGGAGTTGTGGGAGTGGATGTTCTCCCTGGGCCTGTACCTGAACTGGGACCCCTCGCACCTGACGTGGATCGGCATCGACCCCGTCGAGACCATCGCGCCGTACGCGGACCGGATCGTGCACGCCCAAGCCAAGGACGTCGAGCTCGACCCGGCAGCACGGCAGCGGTACGGGTTCTTCGGCAAAGTACGCAAGGACGAGGACCCGTGGGACATGGGCTGGTGGCGCTACCGCGTTCCCGGCCTGGGCCAGGTCGACTGGCCCCGCGTCGTCGACCGGCTCTACGAGCACGGCTTCACCGGCACGCTGTCCGTCGAGCACGAGGACCCCGTGTGGAGCGGGGACGCCGAGCGCGTCACCCGGGGACTGACCATCGCGCACCGCACGCTGCGTCCGCTCATCCTCAGCTGAGCCCAGGAGATCTCCCATGGCCCGCACCGCACCGCTTTCCGTTCAGCTCTACAGCCTCCGCGAGCAGCTCGCCGCCAATCAGAACGCTACCTTGCAGCGCTTGGCGCAGCTCGGCTTCCGCTACGTCGAACCCTTCGGCCTCGGTTCACCGGAGAAGTCCTACACCGAACGCCTCATCGCGGTCCGATCCCTGCGCAAGGGACTCGACGCCGCCGGCCTGACCGTCTCCGCCGTGCACGCCGCCGTCCCGCCCAGCATCACGGAGCTGGCCGAGGAATGCGCCATGCTCGGAACCCGCACGGCCATCATTCCGCACCCGAAGCTCGTCCCGGGCTTCGACGCCGACACCTTCACCGACCCCGACCGCGTCGACGCCTTCGCCGACACGATCACCGGGCTGGCGCAGCACGGCGCCACTCACGGACTGCAGCTCGGTTACCACAACCACTGGTTCGAATGGGCCGCGTTGCCGGACGGCACCCCGGGATGGGAGCGCTTCTGGCGCCGCGCGGGCGAGAACGTCCTCGCCGAGGTCGACCTCTACTGGGCAGCCACAGCCGGGGCCGATCCCGCAGCGGTTCTGGCGCAACTCGGAACGCGCGTCGTCTCCGTGCATCTCAAGGACGGGCCGGCACGAACAGATCAGCCGCAGACACCGCTGGGGACGGGCGAGGCGAATCCCGTCCCCGCACTGGAACAAACCGGGTCGAGCTGGTGGCACGTCACCGAGATCGACACGACTGAGCACGACCCGTACGAGTTGCTCGACACCAACGCCCGGTACCTCGTGGCCTCGGGCCTGTCCCGCTGGTCCTGACGTGTGCGTCGCCTACGGCGCGGGCCATTTCCTCGACGAGCGGGCCGGTTTCGTCAACGGGCAGGTCCTCCGCTACGCCTGCGGTGGTCTCACGGCCGGGGCAGCTCCTGTTCGAGCGGGTTATCCGTCGGTCACCAGGGGCACGAAGCTTGCTGGTGAGAGGTGTTCCCGTTGGCCGCGGCGGACGCGGACGAGCTCGCCCACCCCGCCGGTGCCGACGGGGCAGACGAGGGCGCCGTCATCGGCGAGTTGGGTGGTCAAGGCCGTGGGCACGTCCTCGACCATGGCAGTCACCGAGATCCCCTCGAAGGGGGCGCGGTCGGGCGCACCGCGGCTCCCGTCGCCGTGGCGGACCTCGACGTTGTCGTAACCGAGCTCGGCGAGCACCTGCCGGGCTCGGTCGACCAGGACGCGGTGGCGTTCGATGGTGACGACCCGCCGGGCGCAGCGGGACAGGACAGCCGCTGCGTACCCGCTGCCCGTACCGATCTCGAGGACGTTCTCGCCGCCTGCCAGTTCCAGCCCCGCGGTCATCATGGCGACGATGTCAGGGGCCGAGATCGTCTGCTCGGCACCGATCGGCAGCGGCCGCTCGCTGTAGGCCTGGCCGGCGTGCTCGCCGGAGACGAACCGTTCCCGGGGGACGGTCGCCATCGCCTCGAGCACCTGCCGGTCGCCGATCCCGGCGCCGCGCAGGCGCTCGACCATCTCGTTCCGGGAAACGCTCCGGCTCGGTGCCATGACCACCTCCACCACTCGCCGTGCCAACAAGGGGTCGAATCAGGTGGCCAGCGTAGCGACGCCCAGCGCGCTCTCGCATCCAAGGGACCGCCACGCCGCCCGGCAGCTGCTCCAGCACGGACGCAGCAGCTCGCTGAAGCGCGGAAGGCGCAACCCAACTCGGGGCGGCCCGCACCCGGTTCAGCTCGCGGTGGCAGTCGTGCCCTCGTCGTCGTGCAGGCTCTCCAAGCTGCGGCCCTTGGTCTCCGGCAGCGCCCGCCGGGTGAACCACAGCCCCAGTGCCGAGGTGGCCGCGAAGAACGCGAACATCGCCGTGGCCCCGAACGTGCTGAGCAGCGCAGGAAAGATCAGCGACAGCAGCATGTTGAACAGCCAGTTGAAGATGATGCACACCCCCACGGCGGTGCCGCGCGCTCGCAGCGGGAACAACTCCGGCAGCACCACCCACTGCACCGGCCCCCACGACATCGCGTAGGTGCCGACGTAGACCGCGAGGCTGATCAACGTGGCGATCGTGAGCAGCGTTCCGCTCTGCCCGCCTGCCAGTTGGGCGGCGGCCAGTCCGAGCATGCCGATCACCATGCCGATGCTGCCCACCGTCAGCAGCGGACGTCGTCCGGACCTGTCGATGAACCACAGCGCAGGCAACGTCATCAGCAGGTTCACCAGGCCCACGCCGACGTTGGCCACGATCGCCCCGGAAGCGCCGAACCCGATGGAGGTCAGCAACGTCGGGGCGTAGTAGATGATGGTGTTGATCCCCATCCAGTTCTGGAAGAACACCATCACCATGCCGAGAACGGTGCTGCGCCGCAACGACGGTGCCACCAGCTCGCGCAGCCGCACCTGCCGCTGCTCGGCCTCGGCGCGGTTGGTGCGCTGTATTTCGTCCAGCTCGTGCTCGGCCGTCCGGGCGTCCGGCCGCAACCGCCGGAGCACGGTGCGTGCGGCGTCCACGCGGCCGTGCTTGACGAGCCACCGCGGGCTTTCCGGCTGGAAAGCGATGCCCGCGCCGAGCAGCACTGCCGGCACCGCGCCGAGGCCGAGCATCCAGCGCCACGCGCCCGCGTCGGACAGGACGTAGTCGACGAGGTAGGCCACGAGTATGCCGGTGGTCACCAAGATCTGCATCAGCGACGTCAGCCGCCCGCGCATGTGCGCCGGGGCGAGCTCGGTGAGGTACAGCGGCACCACCGCGGAGACCACGCCCACACCGATTCCGATCACGAACCGCCCCGCGATCAGCGCGGGGGCGGATCCGGCGACCGTGGCCGCGAGCGTGCCGACCACGAACACCGCGGCCGACACCAGGATCAGGCGTCGCCGTCCCCATCGGTCGGACAGCCGCCCGGCCACGCCGGCACCGAGCATGCAGCCCACCAACAACCCGCTGACGACCATCCCCTGCGTCAGCGGCGACAGCGGGATGTCGCGCTTGATGAACAGCAGCGCCCCGGAGATCACGCCGGTGTCATAACCCCACAAGATCCCGCCGAGCGCGCCGAACACCCACACCAACGCGTTGCGGACACGCGCCGAGCGGGGCGACTGCCCCGGACCGGCGTCGACCGCAGCATTCGTCGCCATCACGAACACTCCTGAACGGATTGACCTCAATGTGCTCTTCTGTTCACTGCGACCAGCACGGCGCAGGAATCCTGCACAGTTGATCGCTCGGTGCGGCCGCCGCTCCCCGGGGAGCTGACTGCTGGCAGCGCCCTGAGTGGCAGCTCACACCGGTATCCTTGCTAACACTCGAGTCGTGACGGGTCGTTCCCGGGTGAACATCGGTCACAACTGACTGCACAGATGAGCAATCAGTGCGCACTTTCGAGACGAACAGAGCGAGGGCTTGCCGGGTGCCCCAGCGGTCGACCCAGCGGTATCGGGTCATCGCCGCCGGAGAGTCCTTGCCGCCTGCTGGCGCGAACCGCCCTTCCGCGGGGTTGCAGGTGGTGCAGCGCCAGCGACGGGTCTTCCCGGGTTGCGTGGCGCTGTTCAGGCCAGCACGATGACGGTGGAGCCGTGGCGTTTCGGGAGGTGGCCGATGGGCAATTGGTTCACGTCTTGGCCTCTCCTGCGTCAGCTCACCGGCCGCGACGCCTGGGGCAGGGGCGCAGCGGCGCAGTCCGAACACACCCGTCAGCTTTCGCCGAGGACGGAAAGCGCCGACCAGGTCACGCGATCGGTGTGCCCGTACTGCGCGGTCGGTTGTGGACAGTTGGTGTACTCGAAAGATGATCGGGTGACCCAGATCGAGGGCGATCCCGACAGCCCGATCTCACGCGGGCGGTTGTGCCCCAAGGGCGCCGCGAGCGAGCAACTGGTCAATTCGCCCACGCGGCAGCTCTCGGTCCGTTACCGGCGACCTCACGGCACCGAGTGGGAGGATCTCGATCTCGACACGGCCCTGGACATGATCGCGGAGCGGGTGATCGCCACTCGCGACGAGACCTGGGAGGAACGCGGCCCCTACGGGCGGCGTCGGCGTCGGACGATGGGCATCGCGAGCTTGGGAGGTGCGACCCTCGACAACGAGGAGAACTACCTCATGAAGAAGCTCTACACCGCCCTCGGCGCGGTCCAGGTCGAGAACCAGGCCCGCATTTGACACTCCTCCACGGTTCCCGGTCTGGGAACCTCCTTCGGCCGGGGAGGGGCCACGACCTTCCAGCAAGACCTGCAGAACTCCGACTGCATCATCATCGAGGGTTCGAACATGGCCGAGTGCCATCCCGTCGGGTTCCAGTGGGTCATGGAGGCCAAGGAGCGCGGTGCGACGGTCATCCACGTCGACCCGCGGTTCACCCGCACCTCCGCCCTCGCTGACATGCACCTTCCGCTGCGGGCGGGGACCGACATCGCCTTCCTCGGCGCGCTCGTCAACTACGTGCTGGAAGGCGACCGCGCCTTCCACGACTACCTCGTCGCCTACACCAACGCGGCGGCGATCGTGCGCGAGGAGTTCGCCGACACCGAGGACCTCGACGGGCTCTTCTCGGGATACGACCCCGACGACATGCACTACGACACGTCGAGCTGGCAGTACGAGGGGGCCGTGGCGGCACCCGCAGCGGGTAAGCGGCACAGAGCTGAGGACGTTGACGGGGAGGAGGGCGAGCAGCCGCAGGAGACCAGGGGGCACGCGCACAAGGCGAGCGCGCACGCCGAAAGCGTGGGTTCCGGCGGGCCGCCGATAGCGGGCAAGCCGGAGCTCGACGAGAGCCTGCAGCACCCGCGTTGCGTGTACCAGATCCTCAAACGCCACTTCGCGCGCTACACGCCCGAACTCGTCGAGCACACGTGCGGCATCTCCCGCGAGCAGTTCCACGCCGTGGCCGAGGCGCTGGTGGCCAACTCGGGGCGCGAGCGCACGAGCGCGTTCGTCTACTCGGTCGGATGGACCCAGCACACCGTGGGCGCGCAGTACATCCGCACCGCCTCGATCCTGCAGGCCCTGCTGGGCAACGTCGGAAGGCCGGGTGGCGGAATCCTCGCGCTGCGCGGACACGCGAGCATCCAGGGTTCCACCGACATCCCGACCTTGTTCAACCTGCTTCCGGGATACATCCCGATGCCCCACGCGGAGTTCCAGCAAGACCTGGCCGCCTTCGTCGAAGCCGACTCCGGCAGCACCGGCTTCTGGGGCAACATGCAGGACTACGTGGTGAGCCTGCTCAAAGCGTGGTGGGGTGAGCACGCGACGGCTGAGAACGACTTCTGCTTCGACTACCTGCCGCGGCTGACGGGGGACCACAGCAGTTACCAGACCGTGGCCGACCAGATCGAGGGCAAGGTCAGGGGTTACTTCCTCGTCGGCGAGAACCCGGCCGTGGGATCGGCCAACGCCAAGATGCAGCGGCTGGGAATGGCCAACCTCGACTGGCTCGTGGTGCGGGACCTGAACATGATCGAGTCGGCCACGTTCTGGAAGAACGGACCCGAGATCGAAACCGGTGAGTTGCGCACCGAGGAGATCGGCACCGAGGTCTTCTTCCTGCCGGCCGCCTCGCACACGGAGAAGGACGGCAGCTTCACCAACACGCAGCGGCTGCTGCAGTGGCACCACCAGGCCGTGCAACCGCAGGGGGACTGCCGCAGCGATCTGTGGTTCTACTACCACCTCGGACGTCGCATCCGGGAAAAGCTCGAACAGCGCCAGCACGAACGCACCGCCGAGCAGCGCGAACGGGACCTCCCGCTGCTGCAGCTGCGGTGGAACTACCCCGCGCGGGGGGACATCGCCGAGCCCGACGCCGAAGCGGTGCTGCGGGAGATCAGCGGCTGGGACGCCAACAACGACGCGTTGTCGTCGTACACCCAGCTCGAGGACGACGGCTCCACGGCCTGCGGGTGTTGGATCTACTGCGGGTCCTACGCCGACGAGGTGAACCAGACGGCGCGGCGCAAGCCCGGGCGGGAGCAGTCGTGGGTGGCACCGGAATGGGCCTGGGCGTGGCCGTTGAACCGGCGCATCCTGTACAACCGCGCCTCGGCCGACCCGCAGGGACGACCGTGGAGCGAGCGCAAGGCCTACGTCTGGTGGGACGAGGAGCAGGGTAGCTGGATCGGGCACGACAACCCGGATTTCGAGCGGAACAAGTCCCCGGACTACACCCCGCCGTCCGGGGCCCGGTCCGAGGACGCCATCGCCGGCACGGACCCGTTCATCATGCAGACCGACGGGCGCGCCTGGCTCTACGTGCCGAGCGGTCTTGCCGACGGGCCGATGCCCACGCACTACGAAGCGTTCGAGTCGCCCTTCGACAACCCGCTCTACGGGCAGCAGGCGAATCCGACCCGGGAGGAGATCCAGCACCGCAGCAACCCGTACCAACCCCACACCAACGCCTCGATCGAGGTCTTTCCGTACGTGTTCACCACCTACCGCCTCACCGAGCACCACACCGCGGGCGGGATGAGCCGCACCCTGCCCTACCTGTCGGAGCTGCAACCCGAGTTCTTCTGCGAGATCTCGCCGCGACTGGCCGCCGAGCGCGAGCTGGAACACCTCGGCTGGGCGACGATCGTGACCGCCCGCACCGCGGTGGAGGCGCGCGTGGTGGTCACCGACCGGATGCGGACGTTGACCGTGCACGGACGTCCAGTGGAACAGGTCGGCCTGCCTTACCACTGGGGTGCGAACGGGCTCAGCACCGGAGACGGAGCCAACGAGCTGCTGTCCGCGGTGCTGGATCCCAACGTGCACATCCAGGAGAGCAAGGCCGCGACCTGCGACATCCGCCCCGGGCGACGGCCGCGCGGGCCCGAGTTGCCCGCGTTCGTGGCCGACTACCGCCGTCGGGCGGGGATCGAACCGGAAACCGGAACCGAAGGGACCGCACCGTGACGGACGGGACGTACACGACCTACGAGCGCTCGGCCGGGCCGCTCGAGGACCCGGCCGAAGCAGGATACGAAGCCCCTCAGCCCCGGATGGGCTTCTTCACCGACACCAGCGTCTGCATCGGGTGCAAAGCCTGCGAGGTCGCCTGCAAGGAGTGGAACCTGGTTCCGGGCGACGTGCTCGACATGACCGGGATGTCCTACGACAACACCACCGAACTCGGGGCGAACAGTTGGCGGCACGTGGCCTTCATCGAGCAGAGCGTGCCGATCCACGAGGACGCCGACCTGCTCGGTTCGCTCTCCGCGGCGCGCAGCGCCGGTGCGGAAGAGGGCTCGCCCACACCGGCGAGTAGCACTGCGGAGGAGGTCGCGGGCACGCGCGGCGCCGACCTGGGCATGCCCGGCGTCGGCCCACCCGTCACGCCGGGCGCGCAAGGAGCTCTGCAAGGTGACCGCGAAGTGCGCTGGCTGATGTCCTCGGACGTGTGCAAGCACTGCACGCACGCCGCCTGCTTGGACGTCTGCCCGACGGGGTCGCTGTTCCGCACCGAGTACGGCACCGTCGTCGTGCAGGAGGACATCTGCAACGGCTGCGGCTACTGCGTGCCGGCCTGCCCGTACGGCGTCATCGACCAGCGTCCGGACGACGGCCGGGTGTTCAAGTGCACGCTGTGCTACGACCGGTTGTCCGACGGGCTCGAACCCGCCTGCGCCAAGGCGTGCCCGACCAACTCCATCCAGTACGGACCACTGGACGAACTGCGGGAGCGTGCCGCCGAACGGGTGCAGACGCTGCAGGAACGCGGCGTCACCGAGGCGCGTCTGTACGGCCACGATCCGACCGATGGTGTCGGTGGTGACGGGGCGTTCTTCCTGCTGCTCGACGAGCCCGAGGTGTACGGGCTGCCACCGGACCCGGTGGTCACGACGCGGGACCTGCCGTCGATGTGGGCGGCGGCCGGAGCTGCCGCAGCGGTCGCGACGGTGGGCGTGGCGCTCGCGTTCGCAGGGGGTCGCCGGTGAACGAGCGGAGCCCCGGCGGCGAACCTCGCCGCAAGTCCTCCCGGCAGGGGGAGCAGACCACTGTTCCGGATGCGCAGTTCGCGTCCTACTACGGACGTCCGGTGATCAAACCGCCGGTGTGGAAGGTGCCGGACGTGCCCGCCTACCTGTACCTGGGTGGCACGGCGGGTGCGTCCTCGCTGGTGGGCGAACTCGCCGCCTGGACGGGACGTTCCCGGCTGCGGCGGGTCGGGCGGATAGCCGCGAGCGCGGGGTCGCTGGCCAGCGTCGGAGCGCTGATCCACGATCTCGGCCGCCCCGAGCGGTTCCTCAACATGCTCCGCGTGTTCAAACCGACCTCCCCGTTGAGCGTCGGCTCGTGGATCCTGGCTCCGTTCTCGGGGCTCACCGCGGCGACAGCGGCCAGCGAGGTCACGGGGCTGCTGCCGGTGCTGGGCCGGGTCAGCGGAGCGGCCGGTTGCGTGCTGGCACCCGCGATGCTCACGTACACGGCGGTCCTGCTCGCCGACACCGCCGTGCCCGCCTGGCACGAAGGCCATCGCGAATTGCCGTTCGTCTTCGCGGGCAGCGCACTGACCAGCGGGGCGGCGGTGGCCCTGGTGGCCGTCCCGGTCGGCGAGGCCGGCCCGGCCCGCAGGTTGGCCGCTGGCGGAGCTGGACTGGAGATCGCCGCGGAAGCGGTGCTGGAAAAGCGCATCGGGCTGGCCGGTCAGGCCTATCAGCACGGCCGGGCGGGAAAGCTGATGCGCATCGCGCGGACGTGCACCGCGCTCGGTGGCATCGCCGCGGCCTTCGCCGGGCGCAGCCGCTCGCTGTCGGCGCTGGCCGGCCTGAGCCTCACCGCCGGTGCCGTGTGCACCCGGTTCGGAGCGTTCGAGGCGGGTATGGCCTCGGCGCGCGATCCGCAGTACACCGTCGCCCCGCAACGGGAACGACTGGCGAAACGCGCCTCGGAAAGCAGTTCCCAGTAGACCGAAGCGCCGCTGCGCGACGTTCGGGATCGATCGCGGGTAATCGCCCGCATTCGCCAGCGTTCGAGTCGGCACTGGGCGAGCGAGGATCTCCGCGCACACCAGAGCCAGCAGTCCGCAGAGGACGACCAGCGGCAAGACGAAACCCCCGTTCCAACCGAACTGGCCAGCGCAACGGGCGAGTTGTGGGCCGCGATGATCCAGCAACGCCGATGTGATGCGGCAAGCGTCACTCGGCACGTGGACAGGCGGAACCCACCGCACGCTCGGTGCGTCCAGAGGAAGATGCGAATCACGAAGTCAGGCGAGTATCGCGCACGCGGGAGGAACACGCGGGAATAGGCTGCACGATTTCGCTACGAACCGGCCACATTCGGTTGTGCGAGCACACTCTAGCAACCCGCCGTGGGTTCGGCAATGCAGCTCGCCCGATCGGCTCGCACCGTCGGTCGCCCGGCCCTTGAAAAGCCCCTTCGACGAGCGTCTACGGTGACAACGTCGCTCAACCGCGCGCACTCGGCCCGCTCGGTTGTGCGAAATTCCCAGGATGGCGGGGAGAGCGCCGCTGAGCACTGACTGCCTCTGCCGCGGCCAACCCGGAGTATTTCGTAATATGAAACCTAGGTTTCGCATGGTGCTTCCGTTCGCGGTGACCAAGTTGTACGGTCGATCGTCAGACAGGGGGCGGCCGCGTGGACGACCAGCCGCCCCGGTGCGCCGATCAGCCGTGCGCGCGGCAGTGCGACGGCGAACGCCTGTGACGGCGAAAACCGGTGGCAGGAACGAACGTCCCGATGGAGTATGTGATGGTGACTCCCGAAGTGAACGTCAACGGCCGAGCCCGGTCGATCGCGAACGTGCCGATCCACACGACGGTGCTGGAATTCCTGCGCGGACTGGGGCTCACCGGCTGCAAGGAAGGCTGCGCCGAGGGCGAGTGCGGCGCGTGCTCGGTGCTGGTGGCCCGGCCCGGAGTCACCGTCCCGACCGAATGGGTCGCCCTCAACGCGTGCCTGGTGCCGATCGCCGCGCTGGACGGTCAGGAGGTCGTCACTTCCGAAGGACTTGGGACACCGGACAACCCGCACGTCGTCCAGCACGAGATGGCCGTGCGGGGCGGGTCGCAGTGCGGCTACTGCACACCGGGGTTCATCTGCAGCATGGCGGCCGAGTACTACCGCCCGGACCGCGCGCCGGAGCCCGAGGAATTCGAGCGCTCCGGCGACGAGGAGTGCGGACCGAACGGGTTCGACCTCCACGCGCTGAGCGGGAACCTCTGCCGCTGCACGGGTTACCGCCCCATCCGCGACGCCGCGTTCGCCGTCGGGAATCCATCCACTGAGGACAGTTTGGCGGCTCGCCGCGACGCAGCCCCTCCCGATCCGGTCGCCACGGAGCACACTCAGGACGGTCGTACGTTCGTCCGCCCGCCGACGCTGGCTGACGCGCTGCGTCGACTGCGCGAACACCCCGACGCGACGATCCTCGCCGGCTGCACCGACCGCGGCGTCGAGATCAACCTGCGCGGTGTCCGCCCGGAGCACGTCATCGCCATCGACCGGATCCCCGAACTGCGGGGGCTGGCCGTCGAGGCGGACGAGATCGAACTCGGCGCCGCGCTGACGCTCACCGAGATCGAGCGCCGGCTCGACGGTTCCGTTGCGCTGCTGGCCCAGCTCTTCCCGCAGTTCGCCTCCCGGTTGATCCGCAACGGGGCGACCCTGGGAGGCAACCTCGGCACCGGTTCCCCGATCGGCGACAGCCCACCGGTGTTGCTGGCGCTGCAAGCCCGGTTGGTCCTCGCGGACGCCGACGGTGAACGGGAAGTTCCGCTGGCCGACTACTTCACCGGGTACCGGCAGAGCGTTCGGCGCCCGGACGAGCTGATCCGCGCGATCCGGATCGCGCGGCCCCGCTCCGGCACGGCCGCCTTCTACAAGATCGCGAAGCGGCGTTTCGACGACATCTCCAGCATCGCGGTCGCCTTCTCGCTCGAGCTCGACGACGGACACGTGCGCAAGGCGCGCATCGGTCTCGGGGGTGTTGCGGCCACACCGGTTCGGGCGCTGGACACCGAAGCCGCGCTGGAGGGCAGGCCGTGGACGGCCGAGACGGTGCGCGCTGCGGCGCAGGTGTTGCAACGAGAGGGCACGCCGATGGACGACCACCGGGCGAGTTCGTCGTACCGATCGGCGATGCTCGGCCAGAGCCTGATGAAACTGCACGCGGAGAACTCGCAGGAGGTGCCGGCATGAGCGCACTGTCGGAGCGACCGGACAAACCCTCCGTCGGTATTGCCGTCTCGCACGAGAGCGCGGCGCAACACGTCACCGGCACCGCCCTCTACACCGACGACCTCGTCCACCGCACCAAGGACGTGCTGCACGCCCACCCCGTGCAAGCTCCGCACGCCCATGCCGAGATCACCGCGCTGCGCACCGAACCGGCGATGGCCGTGCCCGGTGTGGTCAAGGTGCTCACCGCCGCCGACGTGCCAGGCGTCAACGACGCCGGCGTGGCGGGCGACGAACCGCTGTTCCCGAGCGAGATCATGTTCCACGGGCACGCGGTGTGCTGGGTGCTGGCCGAGACGCTCGAAGCCGCACGGCAGGGCGCGGACGCCGTCGAGGTCGAGGTGGAACAGCTGCCCGCGTTGGTGACGGTGACCGAAGCGATCGAGGCGGACAGCTTCCAGGGCGCACAACCCCGGTTGCTGCGCGGCGACGTCGAGGACGGGTTCGCCGGCCCCACCCGCGTTTACAGCGGTGAGTTCGAGTTCTCCGGGCAGGAGCACTTCTACCTGGAAACGCAGGCGGCGCTGGCCTACGTCGACGAGAGCGGGCAGATCTTCGTCCAGAGCAGCACCCAACACCCCACGGAAACCCAGGAGATCGTCGCGCACGTCCTCGACAAGCACAGCCACGAGGTCACCGCGCAGTGCCTGCGGATGGGCGGCGGCTTCGGCGGCAAGGAAATGCAGCCGCACGGACTGGCTGCGGTGGCGGCGCTCGGCGCGAGCATCACCGACCGCCCGGTGCGGCTGCGGCTGAACCGGACCCAGGACCTCACCATGACCGGCAAGCGCCACGGTTTCCACGCCCAGTGGCGCGTCGGCTTCGACGAACGCGGGCATGTGCGAGCTCTCGACATGATCCTGACCGCCGACGGCGGCTGGAGCATGGACCTGTCCGCACCCGTGCTGGCCAGGGCTCTGTGCCACGTGGACAATTCCTACTGGATTCCGAACGTGCGGGTGCACGGGCGGATCGCGAAGACCAACAAGCAGTCGAACACCGCCTTCCGCGGATTCGGTGGGCCCCAGGGGATGCTGGCGTTCGAGGACATCCTCGGACGGTGCGCGCCGCTGCTCGGCCTCGATCCGATGGAACTGCGCCGCCGCAACTTCTACCGCGAGGGACACACCACGCCGTACGGGCAACCCGTCCGACACCCGGAGCGGCTCGCCGAGGTCTGGGACCAGGTCATCGACAACGGCGATGTCCAGGCCCGCCAGCGCGAGATCGCGGCGTTCAACGCCGCGCACGAGCACACCAAGCGCGGTCTCGCGGTGACCCCGGTGAAGTTCGGCATCTCGTTCAACCTGACCGCCTTCAACCAAGCCGGTGCGCTCGTGCACGTCTACAAGGACGGTTCGGTGCTGATCAACCACGGCGGTACGGAGATGGGGCAGGGCCTGCACACCAAGATGCTGCAGGTCGCGGCCACCACGTTCGGCATCCCCCTGCACAAGGTGCGTTTGGCGCCGACGCGCACCGACAAGGTGCCGAACACCTCGGCGACGGCGGCCAGCAGCGGCGCCGATCTCAACGGTGGCGCGGTGAAGAACGCCTGCGAACAGATCCGCGAGCGGTTGCTCGTGGTTGCTGCGAGCCGCTTGGGCTGCAACCCGACCGAGGTGCGCATCGTCGACGGCGTCGCCCGGGCGCTCGGCGGCAGCGAGACCGTGGGCTGGGACGACCTGATCCGCTCGGCGTACGTGCAGCGCGTGCAGCTGTTCGCGGCCGGGTACTACCGCACCGAGGGGTTGCACTGGGACTCGGCGACTTTCCGGGGGTCGCCGTTCAAGTACTTCGCCTACGGCGCGGCAGCCGCTGAAGTGGAGGTCGACGGTTTCACCGGCGCGTACCGCACCCGTCGGGTCGACATCGTGCACGACGTCGGTGACAGCCTCTCACCGCTGGTCGACACGGGCCAGATCGAAGGTGGTTTCGTGCAGGGCGCGGGCTGGCTGACCCTGGAGGACCTGCGCTGGGACACCAGTGACGGCGGCAACCGCGGTCGGCTGCTCACGCAGGCCGCCAGCACGTACAAGCTGCCCAGCTTCTCGGAGATGCCAGCGGAGTTCAACGTGTCGTTGCTGGCCCACGCCGAGGAGGAGGGCGTGGTCTACGGATCCAAAGCGGTCGGGGAACCTCCGCTGATGCTGGCGTTCTCCGTGCGCGAGGCGCTGCGCCAGGCCGCGGCGGCCTTCGGCCCTGCTGGCGCCAGCGTGCACCTGGCAGGCCCGGCGACCCCGGAGGCGGTGTACTGGAGCATCGAGCAGGCACGGGGACAGCTGGCGCTCGATCGCACGGCCGAAGGCGACGCGGGAAGCTGCCGAGACCGCGCCGAGCCGGAACAACCGTCGGCGCCCGCAGCGGAGCGCGGCGAGCCGAGCCAGGCGGTGAGCGGTGTCTGACGAGAACTGGATCGCGGCCGTGTCGCGGCTGCGCGCCGCGCGCGAGCCTTCCGTGCTGATGACGGTCGTCAACGTCCGCGGTCACGCACCGCGCGACGCCGGCGCGAAGATGGTGGTCACTCGCACGGACGTGTTCGGCTCGATCGGTGGTGGCAACGTCGAGGCGGTCGCCGTCGAGCGTGCCCGCGAACTGCTGGCATCCTCGGGTGCGGCGCCGCAGCTGCACACGTCCAAGCTGTCCGACAAGGCGGCGTACCAGCACGGCGTGCAGTGCTGCGGGGGAGAGGTCACCGTGCTGCTCGAGCCGCTGCCGGTGGTACCCGCCGTCGCGATATTCGGGTTCGGGCACGTCGGGTTCGAACTGGCCCGCATCCTCGCCCGCCACGACATCGAGCTGCACGTGATCGACACGCGCGCCGAGCAGCTCTCCGACGAACGGTTGGCTTCGCTGAGGGGCTCGGCCGCTCAGGTGCACGCGCACCACCTGCCGGTGCTGCCCGAGGTCGCGCTCGGCGAACTCCCCCGGGGCACCCACGTGCTCGTCATGACGCACGATCACGCGGAGGACGCCGCGCTGTGCGACGCGATGCTTCGCGAGGGAGAGTTCGGCTCCATCGGTCTGATCGGTTCGGCGAGCAAGTGGGCGCGTTTCCAACGTCGGCTCGCCGAAGAGGGCGGACACGACGCCGAGACGATCTCCCGCATCAAGACCCCCATCGGACTGCCCGAGGTCACCGGCAAGGACCCCGCGACGATCGCGGTGAGCGTCGCTGCCGAGCTGCTGCGCACGTTCGAGCGCGAACGCTCCGAGGCACCGGTCGAGGCGCAGTGAGCATCCACCGCGGCAGTCTTCGAGGGCGGCAACGGCACGCTGCGTCGGATCGCGACCCGGTTGCTCGCAGTTCGTGGGACGACTGCGGTCGCAATCCAGCGGCGGGTGCAGCTCGTCGGGATCGACCGGTCAGCTGGGCGAGCTCGTGGCAGCGGTCGCGGTCGTGGTTCAGGGCGACGAATCCGCGTTCGCCGCCCTGAAATTCGTCGTGTGGTTTTCGACGGATCGAATTTCACCCCGGATTCGACGAGGAGCCGCCGCTTTCAACGAAACTTCCGCGATGGGCTTCAGGCGGCTCCCTGGGTCTGCTTGTGCGCGCGGGCCCGTTCGAGCACCGCGGGCAGGACGTCGTGCACGTCGCCGATGACCGCGTAGTCCGCCCGCGTGACCAGGGGAGCCTCGGGGTCGGTGTTGACCGCGAGGATGGTCTTGGCACCCATGCAGCCCACCCAGTGCTGGCTGGCGCCGCTGATGCCGCACGCGATGTAGAGGTCGGCGGAGATCTTCGTACCCGTGAGCCCGACCTGGTCGCTGTGCGGTCGCCACCCGCTGTTCGTGGCAACTCGGGAACACCCCACGGCGCCGCCGAGCAGCCCGGCCAGCTCCTCCAGGTCCGAGAAGCCCTCGGTGCTACCGACACCGCGCCCGCCGGAGACGACCACCCGGGCCGTGGCGAGCGAGACACCGGAACCGCGGGCAGTGCGGTCGACGAGCTTGCTGTGGACGAGGCCGTCACTGCGTTCGGGAACGAACGTCTCGAGGGCGACGTCGCCGGGCACGGCCACCTCGGCCGGCTCGACGCAGCCGGGAGCGAGGCTGACGAACTTGACCGCGCCGGACAGCTCGGCGTCCTCGAGCAGCATGCCACCACCGCGGACCCGCGTCAGGCTCCACAGCTGACCCGCTTCCACCGCGATGCAGTTGCTGGCGAACGCCTCGCCCGCGCGTGCGGCTGCGTGGGCCACGATCTCGTTGCCCCACTCGCTCGCGGGGGCGAGGACACCGGTGATTCCGGCGCGGTCGACCAGTTCCGCGAGCGCGGCGCCCCGGCATTCGGGCGAGCACTCCTCGGCGAACGGCCCTTCGATCTGGTGCAGCGTGCGGGCTCCGTGCGCGGACAGCGTGCTCGTGAAGTCACCACCCGCGCCGAAAGTGGCGGCGTGCACGGGAACGTCCAGTTTCGTCGCCATCTCGCGGGCGAGGGTGAGCGTCTCGCGCGAAGCGTCGGAAACGGCTCCGGCTTCGTCTTCGACGAGGACGAGCAGCATGGCTCACACCATTCCTTTCTGGGCGAGGAGGTCGACGACGGAGTCGGCGGCGTCGGCTCCGTACCCGAGGACGACGGTTTCCTGCTCCTTCTCCGGGGGGTGGCGCAGCCGTACCGTGCGCAGGCCGCCCTGGGGCACCTCCGGCTGCAGCGTGCGCAGGGGTGCCTTCTTCGCCTTGAGCCTGCCCTGCACGCTGGGGTAGCGCGGAAGGTTGAGGCCCTCCTTGACGGCGACCACCGCCGGCAGCGGCGCCTGGTAGATCTCGAGCCCGTCGGAGCTCTCCCGACGCAGGGAGACGTGCGCGCCCTCGTCGGCGATCTCGATGCCCTTGATGCCGCCGACCACGGGACGCCCGAGCGCGCACGCGACCCGGATGCCGACCTGGTAGTTGCCCGCGTCGGCCGACTCGTTGCCGAAGAGAACGAGGTCGAACGGGCCGTCGTCGGATTCCAGGGTCTGGATCGTCTCCGTCAACGCCGCCGCCGTGGCCTCCGGATCCTGCTGGGTCTGCTCGACGTGCACGGCTGCGCCTGCCCCCATGGACAGCGCGTAGCGCAGTTGCTCTGCGACCTCGGGCGGTCCCGCGCTGAGCACGGTGACCTGGCCGCCGCGCTCGGCGACGAGCCGCACGGCCTCTTCCACGGCGCACTCCTCGTGGGGACCGATGGTGAAGCCGAGGTGGCGGGTGTCGATGTCCAGACCGTCCTCGGTCAGCGACGGTTTGCCGCCGGGTGCGGGCACCCGCTTGATGCAGACGAGTATCTTCATGGCCGCTCCTCCTAGGACTTCATCCGTTCGTCGTCGGGATCGAACAGCGGGGTGCGCCCGGCTCGCGCGACAGTGACCGGGTAGCGCTCTGCCATGTACTCGACGAGCAGCTCGGTGCCCTCCTCCGCGTACGCAGCGGGCAGGTAGCTCATGAGCAGGTATTCGCCGAGCGAGGGGGCTGAGCCGGCGCTGGTGACGTAGCTGCCCCGGCCCTTGTTGTCGACGACCCGTTCGCCGTTAGCGGTCAGGATCGGCGAGTTCGCCTGCGGATACCGGCGCACTCCCGCGGAGTCGGTGTGGCGGTCCATTTTCAGCGTGCACAACGTGGCGCCGGGTCCTTCCTCCCTGGCCCTGAGGTAGGGTTCCTTGCCGTTGAAATCGGGCGATTTCACCTTCGGCAGGGCCAAACCCGCTTCCACGGGGTTGTACTCGCCCTCGAGTTCGGCACCCATGAGCCGGTAGCCCTTCTCCAACCGTCCCGTCGTGCCGTACACGCCGATGCCGGCGGGCACGATGCCGTGCGGCCGGCCCGCTTCGAACAGCGTGTCCCACAACTTCAGTCCCTGCTCGAACGGGGCGTGCAGTTCCCATCCGAGGTCGCCGACGTAGGAGATCTTGAGGGCGAGGGTGGGCACTCCGTCCACATCGATGTGTTGCGCCGTGCCGAAGGGGAACGCTTCAGCCGAGACGTCGTCCTCGGTGACGGCGGAGAGCACGTCGCGCGCGTGCGGTCCCCAGAGACCGATGGTGCACACCGCCGAGGTCATGTCGGTGAACACGACGGAGCCGTCCGCGGGCAGGTGGTCGGTGAACCACTTCTTGTCGCGCGCACCGTCGGCACCACCGGCGATGATGCGGAAGGTGTCCGTGTCCAGGCGGACGATCGTCAGGTCGCTGCGGAAGCCGCCGGCGTGGTCCAGGATCGGCGTGTAGATGATCCTGCCGACGTCCTTGTCGACCTGGGCCATCGCCATGCGCTGCAGGTAGTCGACGGCGCCCGGTCCGGACACGTCGAACTGCGCGAACGCGGTCAGGTCGATCATGGCCACGCGCTCGCGCATGGCGAGGTGCTCGGCGTTGATGATCGGCGACCACCAGCGGGCGTCCCACTCGTGCGGGCGGTCGCTGATGCGGTCGGAGTACTCCTCGAGCAGCGGCCTGTTCGACTCGTACCAGTGCGGCCGTTCCCAACCCCCGACTTCGAAGAACTTGGCCGAGAGCTCGACCTCGCGGGAGTGGAACGGGGAGAGCCGCTGGTCGCGGTTGGACTCCCACTGCTCGTTGGGGTGCACGATCCCGTAGATCTTGATGAATCCTTCGTCAGCGCGCGCCCGGACGTGCGTCGGGGTGCGCTGGTTCGGGTAGAACCGGGCGATGTCCGCGCCGTGCATGTCGATCTCGGTGCTGCCGCTGGTCATCCACTCGGCGAGCAACCTGCCGACACCGGGGCCTTCCTTGATCCAGACGGAGGCCGCCGACCACAGGCCCTTCACCTCCGGTGTCTCACCCAGCAGCGGACCGCCGTCGGGTGTCATCGACAGCAGGCCGTTGATGGAGTGCCGGATCCCCGCCCCGGGGGCGTTCAGGACGCCGGGGAACAGCTCGAGGGCGTCCTCCATCTGCGGGTCGAAGTCCTCCTGGGTGAACGGCAGCTGGGTGGGTGAGAGCTGCGCGGCCTCGTAGGAGGGGATGTCGTCGGGCTCGTGCAGGATCGCCCGGTGCGCGTAGGAGCCGATCTCGAGGTCGGCGCCGCTCTGCCGCTCGTACATGAGCGGGTCCATGTCGCGCACGATCGGATAGGCGATCTCGGAGCGGGTCTCGGCGAGCTCCGGGATGGGGCCGACGTCGATCAGCTGGTGCACGAGCGGGGTGAGCGGGATCCGGGCGCCGGCCATCCTGGCGATGCGCGGGCTCCACACTCCACATGCGACGACGATCGTGTCGGTCTCGACGTCGCCGCGGTCGGTGCGGACCTTCGAAACCCTGCCGTGCTGCTTGTCGATGCCGGTGACTTCGGTGTTGGCCGAGACGGTCAGCGCTCCGAGCTCCTGGGCGTGCTCGCGCATGAGCGCCCCGGTCTGCAGCGGGTCGACCACTGCCGCCGAGGGGCTCCAGAAGCCGAGCTTGACGATGCTCGAGTCGAGGAAGGGCACGAGTTCGGCCACTTTCTCGGGGCTGATGAGCTCGGAGTCGATGCCCCACGCCTTCGCCGAGGCCATACGGCGTTTGAGTTCCTCGACGCGCGCGTCGTTGCGGGCGAGCTCGATGCCGCCCGAAGTGGTCAGCGTGCCCAGCTTCTCGTACTGGTGCATCGAGTCCACGGTGATCGCGGTGATCTCCTTGGAGTGGTCGACGGGGAAGATGAAGTTGGACGCGTGGCCGGTCGAGCCCCCGGGGTCGGGCAGGGGCCCCTTGTCCAGCAGCACGATGTTGCTCCAGCCGGCTTGCGCGAGGTGGTAGGCAACTGAGTTGCCCACGATTCCCGCGCCGATGACAACGGCGTCGGCTCCGTCCGGCAGGGTGTTCATGGCGACTCCAATCGGGTTGTCGTGCCTGTCGGCCGTGCTAGAGCACCGCCCGTATTTCCTGTTCGAACGCGGTGACGTGATCGCGCAGGATCTGCTGCGCCGCCGCGGCGTCGCCCTTGGCCACGGCGGTGAGCAGGTCGCGGTGGCTGTCCAGGGCGTGCCCGAATCGGTCGAGGCGATGGAGCACGAGGAACCACATCCGCAGGCTGTGCACGTAGTACTCGTCGAGCGTTGCGATGAGGTAGGTGTTGTGCGTCGCTCGGTGCACGACGCGGTGGATGAGCAGGTCCAGTTGGATCAGCTCTCGGTGGCCGGAGTGGACTGAGCGCGTCTCGAGCGCTTCCAGGACACCGGTGATGGTGTCGCGGTCGTCGTCGGTGGATCGCGTCGCCGCGAGGTAACCGGCGTGGGATTCGAGTTCGGCGCGCACTTCGCTGATGGCGCTGAGCGCGCCGAGGTCGAGCTGGGTGGCGAACGTCCCTCGACGAGCCACGATCTGCACGAGCCGGTCATCGGCGAGTTTGCGCAGTGCCTCGCGCAGGGGCGTTCGGCCGACCGCGAGTTCCTCCTGCAGGACCCGCTCGTTGATCGTCGCCCCCGGCGGGATCTGCAGGGTGATCAGCCGGTCCCGGAGCAGGTAGTACGCCTTCTCGCTGAGGCTGCTCACCTGGTGCGTGCCCGGTTCGAGCGTGACCAGGTCGGGCAGCTGGTGGCCGCCCAACCCGGAAGAGGCACCTGTGAATTCGGTCACAGGTGTATAGTAGGTATATCACGCGCAATACGCAACGCGTTGCTTCATCCAAAACGGTGTTGTTGGCCCGATGGTGTGCGCGGGCCCCGCACGGCTTTGATCCCGGAGCGGCTCCGCTGACCGACAGCGGCCCGACCGGCCGATCAGGCTGGAGAGCTGAAAGAGCAGTGGCGCTCCTGGTCCGCTGCGACGACCGGCAGCGCGGCCTCTCCCACCGGTGTGGGGCGGCCCGGTGCTTCGAGCGCGGCCCGGTCGGTTTCGGGCGCGGAGGGCAGGATGGGCGCCGTGACGATCTCGGTGGCCACGCCGGCTTGTTCCGCCAGAACGCTGCAGTAGGCGGATGCGTAGGCGCGCCGCACCAGCAGCGAGTTCACCTTCTCCGCGGCTTCCGGCGCCGGTCGCAATTCCTTCGCGGTGACGAACACGGGGGTGATCACTCGGGCACCCTGGTACCGACCGCGGCCGGTGAGGTACAGCCACGTCGCCACCGGCGACTCGAGCGGCTCCACCTGCACGTGCACCGTGCCGGCACGGCCCAGTTGCCAGCTCGTGCAGCGCTGGGCGAGTTCGCGGGCCGACCACCGGCCAGCTGCCTCGGCAGCGGTGACGAGTTCGTGCCACTCGTCGCGAAGTCCCAGCATCGCCGTGTCGTAGTCGTGGTGTTTCATCGTTTCCCGCTCTTTCCCGCAGGAAGAACCGGCGCCGGCCATGCCGGGACGTCTCGCAGCGCCAAGCAGCGGCCGCCGCACAGGTTCTTCGGAACTGCACTGCACGCGGCTCGCTGCTCAACCGGCGCTGCCCGGGGAGTGCCCCGCACGACACGGGGCCAAACGTCCCGGGGCGCTGCGCGTGCCGAGGTGGGGTGCACCGGGCGATCCGGAACCCGTCATCATCGAGTCGTGGACCAGCTGAACACGCACACCTCCGCGCACGCCCCGACCGCCGTGCTCGCCGGCTGCGGTGATCTCGGTGGCAGGATCGGCGTGCGACTCGCCCCGCTCGGATACCGAGTGCTGGGACTGCGGCGAACACCCGCGCGCTTGCCCGCGGGAATCGAGGGCCAGGCGGTGGACCTGCGCGAGCAGCAGCCGCAGCTGCCCGGTGACACGAACTTGGTGGTGGTGGCGCTGACGGCGGATTCGTACACCGCGCAGGGCTACCGGGAAACCTACGTCACGGGACTCGAAAGCGTGCTCGACGCCATCGACCGCGACGTGACCGTGCCGCCGCGCGTGCTGCTGGTCTCCTCCACCGCCGTGCACGGGGTCACCGACGGCAGCTGGGTCGACGAGCGCAGCGCCGCGTCGCCCGCTTCCGCCGCCGCTGGCGAGCTCCGCACTGCTGAGCAGCGGCTGCACGCCCGGCGTCCGGAGGCGGTCGTGCTGCGACTCGCCGGCCTCTACGGCCCGGGTCGAGGACGCTTGGTGACCAGCGTGCGCGACGGCACCGCCACGGTGCCGGCGACGCCGATGTTCACCAACCGGATCCACCGCGACGACGCGGCCGCAGCGGTCGTGCACCTGGCCACGCGCGTGGCCAACCCGGACCCGCTGTACATCGGAGCGGATCACGAGCCGGCGGAACGTGCCGCCGTGCTGCGGTTCGTGGCCGAGCGGCTGGGCGTTCCCGAACCCCCGGTCGCCCCCGAGCAGTCGGGACGCGGACGCGGCAAGCGCTGCCGCGGCGACCGGCTGCGACGGACCGGTTACACCTTCACCTACCCCACCTACCGCGAGGGTTACGGCGCCCTGATCGGAGAACACCTTTGAAAATCCCGTGCGGTGCGCGAGGTGGTCCCTCCACCCCGGACGTTTTCGAGGGCCACGAGAGCTCGAGGGCACCCTCCAGCGGTCGACCGGCTTCGAAACGCCGCGGCAGCGGGTAGTTCACGCGCCGGGCTCGTCGTCAGCGCGAGCGGAGCGCGTACCGGCGTTCGGCGTAGGCCAGGTCGTCGCGCCAGAGCCGGGCCGCGGTGCGCCGGATCAGCGGGCGCAGAGCGGGGGAGAGGGCGCGGGCCGCTGCGAAGCCGGGGCGGCCGGACTCGGCGACGACCGCCTCGATGACGGCCGTGCGGGCGCGCCCGTCGGGCGTTCGGCCCAGCGGTGTGGCGTGGGTTTCCACGACGCTGCCCGCGCCTTCTCCGCGCGTGATGCGCATGACCACCGTGCGGGGATCCGGACAGGTGAACTCGGCGAGCACGGGAACACCGAGGCCCGCGCCGACGCGGAACGTGACGGAGACGACGAACCGGTCGTCCTCCTCGTCGGTGTCGAACTCGTCCGGCGTGGACAGGACGTCCAGCTTGGTGAACGAGTACGGGTGGAACCACGCGCCGTGCCACGGGTCGAGCCGGTTCGCGATGATGTCGGAGGGTTCGCAGACGCCGGTCATGGTGGCAACCGCGTCCAACCGAGCTCCGGTGGGGCGGCACGGCACGACGGGTTCGGCCAGTGGTTCCTCGCCTTCGACGCTGTCCAGGCGCACCCAGGCGAGGACGCCGTCGTCGTGGCTGGGAAGCGTTCGCCAGCCCGACCGAGCCGGCCCCAGCCGCATCCCGTGCCACCGGCAGACCAGTTCCCCGCAGTCCACGGTGGCCTGCGCCAACGGTGCCCCGAGATGCGGGCAGGCCCCCGGCCCCACCAGGAGCCGTCGGTGCTCGTCCCGCCAGGCGACCAGCTCCGTGCCGGCGACGGTGATCCCGAACGGGCGGTCGCTGCGGATCTGCCTGCTCGCACCCAGCACGTACCAGTTGCCGGAGGGGCGGGCCTCGGCGCGCTTGCGGGCGGCCTCGATCAGCGCCGGCTTGGCGGCGCGGTAGGTGGGCTCCTGCGCGCTCCAGCGGGTGCGCGGGATGGGCTGCAGCGGCCAACGCGTCGGCCACACCCGCGACGTGCGGTTGGTCTCATCCATCGCCTGACATCGCCTTTCCGCTTCCGATGAGTCCGCTGCCGAGGAGGTGGCGCAGCACCGTGGACCGCCCGTCGGTCGGCACCGAGAACAGCTCGTGCCCCGCGAGACCCCACTCGGCGAGCAGGCAGTTGGCCGCGTGCAGCCCCGTGCTGGCGGCGCGCTCCATCAGCGCCACCGGCAGGTCGATGCGAATGCCGTCGCCGGCGAGCACCAAACCCGCGAAGGGACTGCGCACCCGGGGGCGCGCGGCGAAATCGCCGATGCCGAACAGCGGGCAGTCCGCCCACCACTGCACCGAGTCGCCCACCACGCGGCTCCGCGCCGTTTCCGGGTAGACCTGGTGCATCCTGTCCAGCAACCGCTCGGACAGCTCCCGCACCCCGCTGGCCTCCGAGGCCGCGTAGGCGTGCAACTCGACCACCGAGCCGCCGTGCTCCCGGCACCAGCGCGCGGCCGTGCCCTCGTAGCGCTCCAGCACGCTGATGTTGTCCAGCGGGGCGAGGCCTCCGGTGCCCAGGAACGCGGGACGGTGCGCGGCGACCGGCCGGTCGAGCCACAGTCGGCGCACCAGGAACGGGGGAGCACGGCGCAGCGCACGCACGCGGTCCCGCCACGAGGGGTCGTCCAGGTCGGGCGAATCGGCGACGATCCGTTGCAGCCCCGCCACGTCGGTGGCGAGAACGACCGCGTCGGCCCGCGTCTCGCCCGCGTCGTGGTGCACGAGGAACCCGTCGTCCGTCCTCTCCACGCCGTGCACCGAGTTGCCGGTGTGCACGGCCGCACCCAGGCGGACGAGGTGGCGGTGCAGCGGGGACCACAGGCTCGTGCCGAAGTCGTCGGTGGGCACGTCGAAGATGAGCCCTTCGGAGGAGCCGAGGAAGTACAGGTGGAACATCGTCGCGAGCTCGGCGGCCGACAGCGCCGTCGGTGACGCGAAGAAGCTGCGGGCGAAGACCTCGAACGCCAGGTGGCGCGCGGCGTCCGGGAAGTTGATGCGGCGCAGGAAGGTGTCCGCGTCGACGTGGTCGAGCTGCTCGTAGATCCGCGGCACGGACACCGCCGCCAGTGGCGAGGCCGCTCTGGCGTTGAGCCCGAGCAGGTCGCCGGGGCTGAAGGTCGGGCTGCGGAGCGCGAACGTCAAGGCGTTCCACGGAGGCGTGCGCGGCAGGTCGCGGAACGTGTCGATCCTGCCGTGAGCGTCCAGCAGCGGGTAGTCGGCCACCGGGCTCAGCCGGTCGAGCCAGGGATCGGTCCGCCGCAGCAGGGCGCGCAGGTTGTAGTACTGCCGGAAGAAGGCGTGGAAACCCCTGCTCATGTTGACGTGCGCGCCGCCGGGAAGCTGCTCGGGCCAGCTCGCCACCCGTCCGCCGAGTTGGGCTTCGCGCTCGTGGAGCTCGACGGTGACGCCGCGCTCGGCCAGCCCGGTGGCCGCGGCGAGCCCGGCGATGCCCCCGCCGACCACGACGGCGCGCCTGGGCTCGCCGAGCGCGTTGGTATCGGTTGCACCCGCGGGGGCGCGGTGCCGAACGAACCTCGGGTCGGTTCCCGGTCGGATCACGTGGAACCCCCTGTTCGAGGTGCGCTCGCGAGGAAGGTGTGCACGACACCCCGCTGCCAACCGGTCATGGTCTCGCTGTGCACCCCGGTGAAACCGGCTCGCAGCAGCCTGCGCCGGAAGCGCGCCGCTCCGTCGAAGGTGGCGACGCTGCGCCAGAGGTGGCGGTAGAGCGCGGAGCTGCCGCTGGCGATGAGGCCGGCGGGGATGATGACGCCCCAGCACACCGCGTGCCACGTGATCCGGGCCAGCACCGAATCGCGCACCGAGTACTCGTGCACGGCCAGGGGCGATCCCGGACGCAGCAGCGCGGCGAGCGCGCGCAGCTGCCGGTCCGGCTCGGCCAGGTTCCGGATCACGTAGGCAGCGAGCGCTCCGTCGAAGGGCCCGTCCACCGCGCCGGCGTTCAACGCCTCGACGCTGGTGTGCACGAACCGGACGGAATCGGGCCAGTGCTTGCTCCGCGCCACGGCCAGCATCCTCGCGGACGCGTCGACCGCGACGATCTCGGCCCGCGGTGCGACCGAGGCCAGCGCCGCCGTGGAGGCACCGGTCCCGCACCCCACGTCGAGCAGCCGCATCCCGGCACCGTCCTGCGGGATCCGGAGTCTGCGTGCCGACAGCCGCAGGTGCTCGTGGTAACCGGGGTTCATCCCGACCAGCCGGTCGTACGTCGCCGCGCCGACGTCGAAGGCGGCCGGTACGGCGGCCCGGTGCAGGCCGTTGTGCCCGACGGTGCTCACGGTCAAACCTCCCGTGCTGTCGCTTCCGCGGTCCGGTTCGCACGCCCTCCGCGGCGCGCCCACAGGGCCCTGGCCAGCCCGGTGGCCGCCACCCGGCCGCGGCGCACCGCGCCGACCCGGGCCCGGCGGGAGAACACCGCGAAACCGCTCGCCTCGATCTCGTCGAGGATTCCGCCGTAGAGCGTGGCCGCCGTGGCGATGCACGGCCGCGACACCGGGTCCAGCATCGCGATCCCCCGCCGCGCGTACCGGTAGCTCTCCGTGGTGATCGCGTACTGCTCGGCCAGCGCCGCCCGCACCCGCGGCTCGGTCCGCTCCCGCCGCTTGCACCACTCCAGCAGCTCGCGGTCCACACCGTGGACGGCCAGTTCGTCAGCGGGCAGGTAGACGCGCCCGCGGTCGAGGTCTTCGGCGACATCGCGCAGGAAGTTCGTGAGTTGGAACGCCTTGCCCAGCGTCGCCGCGTGCGGCGCTGCCCGTGCAGGTGAACCGACTGTGCCCAGCACCGGCAGCAGCTGCAAACCGATCACCTCGGCCGAGCCGCGCACGTAGTCGTCCAGCGCTGTCCTGTCGGGGTAGTCGCGCACCGTGAGATCCATCCGCATGGACCGCAGGAAGTCGCTGAACAACTCGGTGTCGAGGCGGTACCGGCGCGCGGTGTCCACGACCGCGGCCAGCACGGGATGTTCGCTGTCCCCACTGCGCAGACCGCGGAAGAGCTGGGTGCCCAGCTGTTCGAGGCGCTCGGGAGCACTCCTGGCGGTTCCGTTGCCCGGCGGGTGGTCGACGATGTCGTCGGCCCAGCGGGCGAAGCCGTAGAGCGCGTGCACGGCAGGGCGCTGGGCCGGGGCGAGCAGTCGCGTGGCGAGGAAGTAGGTCCTGCCGTGCTGCGCGTTGAGCGAGCGGCAGCGCAGGTAGGACCGCCGCAGTTGCGGATCCCACACCCCGGCCGCATCCAGCTCGGTCGCGCTCACGCCGCACCTCCTGCACCGGGGGCGGCTCTCCTGCGTGCTGCTCTCGTCCCGTTGCCGTTGACCCTGTCGGCGGCCAGTCGACCGGAGAGCAGTGCTGTCGGCACGCCGACGCCGGGAATCGTGCCACCTCCGGCGAGTACGGCGTTGTCCACCCCGCGCGGCATGTTGTGCGGCCGGAACGGCCCTGTCTGCCCGAGGGTGTGGGCGAGCGAGAACGGCGTACCGGCCACCATGTCCAGCTGCGCCCAGTCCGCCGGGGTGATGATGTGGGAGAACTCCACGTCGCGCGTGAAGCCCGGCAGCAGTCGCCGCTCGACCTCCTGTGCGACGTGCTCGGCGTACTTCTCGCCCCACCGGTGCCAATCGACGCGACCGTGGTGCAGGTTGGGCACCGGCGCGAGGATCGAGAAGAGGTCCCTTCCCAGAGGAGCCATTCCGGGGTCGGTCGCTGTCGGCCGGGTCACCAGCAGCGACGGGTCGCTCATCAGCGAACCGTCGACGGTCAACTCGCGGAACGTCCGCGCCCAGGCGTGTCCGAACAGGAGCGTGTGGTGGTGGGTGTGCGCCCACTGCCTGCGACTGCCCGCGTGCAGCACCGCCGCCGAAGGCGAAGCGCGCAGCCGGAGCGGCCTGCGGGGTTTTCGGCCGAGCAGCTCGTAGGCCGCGGGCAGCTCGGTGGTCAGCACCGCTGCATCGCAGGTGATCCGTTCACCTTCAGCAGTGCGCGCGGCGCGCACTCGTTGTCCGGTGCGCTCCAGCTCCGTGACGGTTTCGCCGTAGCGGAACTGCACGCCCGCGCCGGCGGCAGCCGTCGCCAGTCCGTCCGGGAGGGTCCGCATGCCTCCGCGCGGGAAGTACACCCCGGAGACGGTGTCCATGTACGCGATCACCGCGTACAGGGCGCGGGCGCGCTGCGGGGACTGACCTGCGTAGAGCGCCTGGAAGCTGAACACCCGGCGAAGACGCTCGTCGCGGAGAAATCGCCCGATCATGCGATCCAGTCCGCGGAAGCCGCCCAGTGCGGCCAACCGGGCCAAGTCCGGTGTGAGCACATCGGCGGGGGAGTCCATGTTGGATGCTATGAACCGGTCGAACTCCGCTGCGTAGAGCCGGTGCAGCCATGCGCGCAGCCGGCGGTAGCCATCGGCCTCGGCCGGTCCCGCGAAGTGCGCGACCGCCTCGGCCATCGCGTCGCCGTCGCTGTGCACGTCGATGCCGCTGCCGTCGGCGAATTCGGCGCGGTAGGCAGGTTCCACGCGTTCCATCGGCACCCGGTCGTCCGCTGTTTCGCCCACCGCGGCCAGCGTGTCCTCGACGATTTCCGGCATGGTCAGCACCGTCGGACCGGTGTCGAGGTGGTACCCACCGCGGTCCTGCCGTCCCGCCCTGCCACCGGGGACCTGTTCCCGCTCGAGCACGGTCACCTGCCGGCCGTGTCCGGCGAGGTGCAGGGCTGCCGCGAGTCCGGAAAGTCCGGCGCCGACCACGACCACGTGGTCGGCGCTTCCCGTCACGGTCCGCATTCCGCTCCTACTTCCGCTCGTGACCGAGCCTCCGGCGGACTCCGCGCCGCACCGGAGGACGGTGCGCGTCCACGACGTGCACCGAACTCGGGGCGAGTGCGACATCGTCGACAGGTCCACGTCCGCCATCCGACGAGCGGTCGGCCGCTATCGAGCCATCAGGGGAGGCGGATTCACCTCGTTGGAGCACGAACCCGATTTTGCGACCAATGCACAATCGTTGCAACCCGATGGTCGAGCAGCGCCGGTCACGACGCCCCGTGCTGCGGACCGCTCGGCGTCCTCCGCCGATGATGGTGGAACAGGTGCAGCCCCGCATCCGACGCGTTCGCCGCGCGGGCGAAACACGGGATGATGCCGTCCGGACCCGGATCACGGGTGGCCGGTTCCGTCCCCGTCGGGCACTCGTTCCACGACGCTCGCGATCGCTTCTCGCAGGGAGTTCGGGCGAAGGTGAGCACGCGCGACGCGCGTGCTGGGCCAGCCGGGACCGCACAGCACGAGCTCGGCACCCGACGCGACGATCGAGCCGACACGCACTTTTCGTGCGGTGCTCGGGCTCTGCGCCCACACGGCGACGATGCGCGGCCGTATCCGTTCCGCCGCCGAAGCGAGGGTCGCGGACGGAACTCGGGCACCGAGAAAGCGCGGCGGAACCTCACGGTCCGTCAAGGACGCGTGCAACGCTTCGAGCGGCATCGTGTGCTGTTCTTCGGGCGCGCAGCTCAGCAGAGCGGGTAGCCGTCTCGATTCGGACACCGGCTCACGGGCGTGGAACGCCCCCAGGATGCCTGCCGTCGCAACGTGTTCCACTGCGATGGCGTTCTCATCGCCGGCTTCGTAGCTCTCCGCGATGCTTCGCAGCAGTGGGACGAGCAACTCCTCCCACGTTCGAGCCGCTCCGCGCTGGTCGAGGTGGTTCGCCACCTGGTGCCGCACTCCGGAAACGTCCAACCGCCTGGCCGTGCGGGCCAACCCCCGCACACCGCGTTCGGCGCGCCCCACCCCGACGACACCCGTGCCGCCGCCATCGCGTTGCGGTTGCTCGGCCACCGGGGCGCCCAGGGCGATCCGCGCCGCCGACGCGGGTGGCACCCCCTCGCCGGTGAGTTCGCTCATGCGCCGCAACCGCGCGAAATCATCACGGGTGTAGCGACGGTGCTTTCCCGGTTCGTGCGCACTCGGCCCCAGCCCGTAGCGGCGATCCCAGCTGCGCAGCGTCGGAACCGCAAGGCCGAGTCGGCGCGCCACCGCACCGATGGTCAGCGCCGGCTCCCGCTCGTCGCTCACGGCCACGTCCCCTCACACTTGATACGGTTGCCGAATGCTGCGGTCGCCGCCCGGCGCCGCAGCCATCAAGGATCCAACGGCCAACGTATCTCCTGACCGGCGGCGAGCAGGATGGCCGCACCGGACGTTGTCACCGGCACGGTCGCCTGCTGAGTCATCACTGTCCGAGCCGGTCCCGTCGCACGTAAGAAAGATCTGCTGTCCGCACGGAGGCGTGATGCTGCTTCAGCTGATTCACAGGACAGGTCTTCGAAGCAACCACTTGCACCTGCTGTCGATGGGTGCGGTGGCGCTGTGCATCGGACTGTGGATACGGGCCAAGACGGTGGACCAGACCGAGCGCGGCAACGCCGAACGGCGAGCGCTGTTCGTCGGCTTGTGGCCGCCAACCCTCTGGTTGATGGGTGACTCACTGCGGCATCTCGAATGAGACACCGAGCCGCGTTCGGACTCGGGGTGACCAGCGCCCGGCGCTTCCTGACCAGGCTGCGCACCCGCAGCGTCAACTACCGCCCCGAGGAGATCTCGACCGCCTCCTGGAACGTCGACGTCCGGCGCGTCCAGCTGGGCCGGGAACACCCGGGGGGTCCCGCTCCGGACGGTGCGTGGCAGGCAGCGTGCCGACGGGTGGCCGACTACGAATTCTCCCCACCCGAGCTGGTGCGCGCCGCCTACGCCCCGGACGAAGACCTGCTCGGACGCACCATGCTTCTCGAGGGACGTTTCGCCGTGGTGCGCTTGTACCTGGGTGTGCGGATCACCGCCGTGCTCGATGAACGACGCCACCCCGAGCAGCGCGTGTGGGGCTTTCGCTACGAGACGCTGGACGGGCACCTGGAACGCGGGCGGCTCGATTACGAGGTCGTCAAGCGCGAGGACACCGGCGACGTCGAGTTCGTGATGACGTCCTGTTCGCAGCGCTCCCCGCACCTGGGCCCGTTGCTGCGGCTGGGGTGGGCGCTGTTCGGTCGCAGGCTGCAACTGCGCTTCTACCGCCGTTGCGGACAACGCATGCAGGAGCTGACCCGCGAACCCCTGCGGCAGGGTTCAGCGGCTGCGGCCCGCGGCACGTCAACGATCCTGGTCGCGCCTTCCGACGCGCGAGAGCACAGGTCCGACCGCATGGCGGTGCACATCATTGATCCGGACAGAACCGCGTTGCCTCACGAGCACGACCACGAATGAGCGGCGTTACCGGGAGCACGCGTCACTGACGCAGTCGCGCTGCGTTCGAGAGCGACGTTCAATTCGATCCCCCCGCCACGACGTCCCGATCCGCGCGGTGCTCAGCGCACCGCTTGCACTCGCGTTCCTGCGGGCAGTCCCAGCGTGCGGATCCAGACACCGTCCTGCAGGTGACCACCGGCATCGGCGGCCATGGCCTTGCAGAAGCGCACCCACATGTTCAGCTGGACCTCCTTGGCCAGGCGCAACACGCCGTACAGCCATCGCACCTGGGTAGTGCTGGGACGCGCCCACGCGTCGATGGCGAAGCTGAGCCCCGCGCGTTCGTCGTGGGCGCTGAACTGCACCTGCCCCGCCTCCAAGTGACCGCGCAACGTGGCCAGCCGCAGGCAGGTCGAGGTGGTGGACACGACCCGCACCGGTCCGTTCCACGGGCCCGGCATCTCGATGACGAACTCATCGCCCACCTGCAGCGGTGCGTTGGAATCCGCTGACTCGCGCACGGTCACCACCTCGGAGGGCACGTACCGCTGGAAGTCGCACATGATGCGCCTTACCAGCTGCTCGGCGGACATCGCGGTCTGCGTGATCTCCACGTGAAAACGCCGGTGGAAGAACGTACCGACGCCGTCGTCGGCGAGTTGCACCTGATCGTCGAGCTGCGCCACCGGCAGCGGGGGCGGTGCATCGTCACGAGGATCGCCGCGGCGCTCAGTGCGGTGCAGCGGGGTGATCTGCCACAGATAGCGCCACGACACCAGCGCGATGCCGAACAACCACCGCAGCACGCTGACGCCCGGGCGCGGCACGGTAAGCATCCTCATCGCCCTTCCTCGCATCCTGTGCTGCTCTCGACGGCCTGCTGCGTGGACTACCCGCAGCGCTCCGGGCCGACACGCGCGGGACCGGTGCTCGTTGCTCCGAAACGCCGTGCTCCCCTTCCTGCAGCCCTCTCCGGCTGCTCGGCGAATCTCCCGCAGTGGGTGAGGACTGACGTTGTACTCACGTCCCGCCACATCCGCATCTTGCGGTCTGAGCGCGGTGCGGGCACCGTCAGCGATGAACCCGGGGAGTAGCGCGCTGAAGCGATCGGAACCGTGGTCGTCCCGGCTTCCGCTGCCCCTCGCCGAGGCGATTGTCGCTGCGCGCACGGCCCTTCACCGAATCGCGGAAAGCGAGCGATGCACATGCTCAACGAGGCGGTGTGGTGGTCGCCGAGAGTGGCGTGGTGCGCGCTGCGCTACTGGACGACTGGTGTGCCGGTGCACCGCACAGATGAGCGCGGTGTCGACGTCGTGTTCCCCGAGCTTCCCGAACCCTGCGGGGACGATGTCCAAACACCGGAGATGGGGGTCGGCCCCGCCTTCCACCGTCGCTACCGAGCGTGCATCACGGCCGGGGAACTGAGCCCGGACGAGATGATGCACCGGCTCGTGCGGGAGCCGAACTGCGTGGTTCCCAGGGAAGCTGCCGTGTTCGACCGATGCGTTCAGGACGCGGCGTTGCGCCCGGCGGAAGACCTCGTCGTGCGCATGCCGGGTCCTTGGGACGGGCCGGTCCGCGTGCTGCACATCGACAGGTGCTCCTTCCGGTTGGTAACCCTGGCCGGCCACCTCGAAGCGGGGCAGATCGAGTTCCGCGCCCGTCCGCGCGGCGAGGACGTCGTCTTCGAGATCGAGTCCTGGGCGCGCAGCGGCGACTGGCTGGCCGACCTCCTGTACGACAAGCTCGTGCTGCTGCAGGAAATGCAAACGTACTTGTGGTCCCACTACTGCGCCGGTGTTTGCACGCTGTCCCGGGGGCGGATGCGGGCGGGTGTCGACGTGTACACCGCACGCGCGAAAGCGTAGTGGCTGCACCGCGCGTGTTCAGGCGAGCGCCTCGACCAGGCGTTGGCAGTCGGCCACCGTCACGGTCACACCGGGATGCCGCAGCACCCCGAACGGTTCGATGCCTGCAACGGGGGCCGCGAAGGTGATGCACACTCCCTCATCGGGATTGGTCACGCACGACATCCCGCAGTCGGCCAGCGAGAGGTGCGCCGGACCGATCGTCTTGACCAAGTGGTACGGGCCGGTCGTGGAGACCGAAGTGATGTTGGACCGGTAGCTGCGGAGGCGCCACGGTCCGAAGCGCACCACGAGTTCGTCCTCGTTGATCGTCACTCCGGTCGTGGGCGGAGCGATACCGAACGGCAGTGCGGCCAGTTGGTAGCGACGATCGAACCGGAACGGGAAGACATCCACTCGCTGCGAGACCACGGAGTACCCCCTTCCGCTGCCGCCGTTCACCGCGTCAGCGCGATGACCGCGTCGGGTTCGAGCACGCGGAAGGTGAAACTCTCCGCGAGGTAGAAGGTCACCGCCGTGTCGTCGTGGCGCTCGTGGCCCACCGACAGGTCCTGGCCGACCTCCAACCGGAAGTCCCCACCGCGCAGGCTCAGCACGACGGCGCCGTCCACGCCCGGTGAGCGCACCACGCTGCCGCCGCTGAGGACGCGACGCAGGTGGTCCATGAGCAGGTACCCGCCGTGCTCGGTCGTCCCGACTGATGTGCGTGTAGCCGTCCGGTCCGATGACCAGGCCGTACGGACCTTCGATAGCGGCCCGGCGCAGCTCGTCCACGGCTTCGACGTAGTGCTGCGGATCGACATCGCTGGGGTCGGGTCCGGCCGCATCCGGGTGTTCTCCCTTGAACGCCTGGAACCGACGGCCCAGGTCCTCGCGCAGCCCCGGGTCCGCGTGACGGCGGAAGTCCGCCAGCGCGTCGTCCTCCTCGGCCTTGGCGTGCACGTCGAGCAGATCGGCCAGTGCCCGCCAGACCCCTCCAGCTGGCGGGGATCGGTGAGGTCGTCCATCGCGGCGAACTGCCGCCGGAAGTACTCGTGATCGTTGGGGATCAGCTGCGTGATGTCGACCATGCCATCTGAGGCTAACGGCGGGCGCGCGCGTTCGCCGGTTCAGAGGCCTGCAGGTCTGCGCGGTGCAGTCGCGTCCGAGCCACCGGTGGAGGAGCATTCGCCCGCGGAGCGAACGGTCGCCGGTGTTCGGCCATCGTCGCTAGCCCGGTGACCCGCGCGTCGATGCTGTACCTTCCTCGACGAACTCAGTGGAGGTGCGATGACGACTCCGAGCAGGTCCCTGCAGCGCGACCTCACCGGTGCCGCGGCCTTCGCGGCCGGTGTGGTGATCGTCGCCGTGGTGGGAGCGCTGGCAGCAGGCTCGACGGGGCAGGAGTACGCGGAGCTGCGCACACCGTCCTGGGCTCCACCGTCGTGGCTGTTCGGCCCGGTCTGGACCGCGCTGTACGCGATGATCGCCCTGGCCGGCTGGTTGGTGTGGCGCCGGGCGGGATCGGTGGGCGCTGCGCGCACCCCGTTGACGGTCTACGCCGTGCAACTGGTGTTGAACCTGGCCTGGCCTCCGCTGTTCTTCGGTGCCGGTCTCTACGGAGCCGCCTTCGCCGAGATCATCCTGCTGGTGGTGGCTCTTCTGGCCACGATCGTTCTCTTCGCCCGAATCCACCGGGTGGCCGCACTGCTGCTCGTGCCCTACGCGGGCTGGACGCTGTTCGCCACCGTCCTCAACGGCTCCATCTGGCTGCTGAACGCGTGACCACGCAGTCCACCGCGTGGCGATGTGCTGGCGCTCGTGCTGCTCCTCCTCGGGGGAGGGCTGCGCGGTCGGAGCCCGTGGATCAGCGCAGCTCGCCCAGGGCCTCGTGCACGGCGCGGTGGAACGTCGGGAAGGCGTGGATCATGCGGCGCAGGCGGGGCAGCGGCACCTGTTCGTGCACCGCCAGGGTCAGCAGGCCGAGCACTTCGGCACCGGCGGGTCCGACCGAGGTCGCTCCGATCAGCACGTCGCGGTCGGCATCGGCGACGAGTTTGATCAGCCCTCCGCCGCCGGCACCGTGCAGGAACCCCCGTGTGCTCAAGTCGCCGACAGCGGTGCGCACGCGTGCACCCTCCGCGCGGGCCTGGGCCTCGGTGCGGCCCACGCCGCCGACCTCGGGGTCGGTGAACACCGCGCGGGGCGTGGCCGTGTAGTCCGCGGCCGGCACTTCCCGGTCGAGGATGTCGGCCGCGGCGATCTCGCCCTGGTACACGGCCACGTGGGTGAACAGGCCCTTGCCGGTGATGTCCCCGACGGCCCAGACCCCCGGGGCGGCCCGCAGGTGCCCGTCGACCGGGATCCACCCGGCGTCTTCGTCGATGTCCACGTTCGACACCCCGAGTCCGGCCAGGTCCGCCTGCCGACCGGTGGCCACCAGCAGCTGCTCGCCCTCGACGCGCTCGCCGCTGTCGAGGATCGCGGTGAAGGTGCCGCTGTGCTCCACAGCTGTGACCGCGGCTCCGGTGCGAACGCTCATGCCGTCGCGCTGCAACGCTGCGGTGAGCGCGTCGGACGCCTCGGGTTCCTCGGCGGGCAGCAGCCGCTCGGCCATCTCCACGAGGGTGACTTCCGCTCCGAACCGCGCGAACACCTGCGCCAGTTCCACACCGACCGCACCGCCGCCGAGCACGACCAGCGAGTTCGGCACGGTTTCGGTTTCGATCGCTTCGTGATTGGTCCAGTACGGGCTGTCCTGCAGACCAGCCACCGGCGGCACCATCGTCCGGGTGCCGCCCGCCACGACGATCCCGCGTTGCGCGTGGAACACCTCCTCGCCGACGGTGACCTCGCCCGGGCCGCTGATGTGGCCGTGACCGCGCACGAACCGACCGCCCTGGCCGACGAACCGGTCCACGGCGCTCCGGTCGTCCCAGCCGGAGGTGGCCTCCTCCCGGATGCGTCGGGCCACCGGCTTCCACTCCGGTGTCACCGTGGCTCTCCCGGCCATGCCGGGCACCCGCCTGCCCTCGGTGAGCACCTCGCCCGCGCGCAGCATCATCTTGCTCGGGATGCAGGCCCAGTAGGGGCATTCGCCGCCGAGCAAGTTCGCCTCCACACCCACCACCGCCAGTCCGGCTTCGGCCAGGGTGCCGGCCGCCGTCTCGCCACCGACCCCCATCCCGAGGACGACGACATCAACCTGCTCCGCCATCCACCTCACCTCCGTCCGGTTCCCCTCGGAATTGATCAGTCATGCCAACGGATACCCCGCACGTTGCTCCGGTACGCGCGGAACCGGAACCCAGTCCGCGCCGGTGATGCCCGGCGAGCCAGCTCCGAGCGCGGTGCTCGACCCGGGCTCGGCCGCGGCCACGGGAAAGGGCTCTCCATGGCAGAACAGGCTGTACCCGAGGGGGCGACTGCCGCACGATGGAACGTGCCATCCGGCAGTCCGCGGCAGGGCGCGAGGGCCTCTGTCCGGCGGTCGGGGGAGTTCGACGTCCCGGAGGAGCCTGAGCAGTGCAGTTCTACCTCGACGGTTACAAGCCCGGTGACCCGTTCGTCGCGGATCCGCACCCGTCCGCGGTCGAGCGCTCGAGCGGCTTGCCGGACACGGCCGATGTCGTGATCATCGGCTCCGGTCCGGCCGGGTTGCTGCTGGCGGCCCAGCTCGCCGAGTTCCCCGATCTTCGCACCGTGCTCGTCGACCGGCGGGACGGGCCGCTCGAGGTCGGCCAGGCCGACGGCGTCGCGTGCCGCACGGTGGAGATCTTCGAGGCGTTCGGCCTGGCCGAGCAGCTCGTCCACGAGGGCTACCAGGTCAACGAGGTGACCTTCTGGCGGCCGGATCCCGCGGACAGCACGTCGATCGTGCGCACCGGACGCATCGAGGACGTCGAGGACGACCTGTCCGAGATGCCGCACATGATCGTCAACCAGGCGCGGATGCTGACCTACCTGCGTGACCACATGCGGCGTTCCGCCGCCCGTGCCGAGCCCTTCCACGGGTTGCACGCCACCGACGTGCAGGTCGATACCGGCACCACTGCCGAGTACCCGGTGGCGGTCACGTTGCAGCACGTTGAGAACTTCGAGCCGACGGGGGAGACGTCGACCGTCCGCGCCCGCTACGTCGTCGGCTGCGAAGGCGCGCGCAGCGCCACGCGGGAGGCCATCGGCCGCCGTCTCGAGGGCGACGAGACCAACCAGTCGTGGGGCGTGCTGGACGTCCTCGCCGTCACCGACTTCCCCGACATCCGCCTGAAGTCCACCATCCAGTCCGAGCAGGGCAGTCTCCTGATCATCCCGCGCGAGGGCGGTTACCTGGTGCGGCTCTACATCGAGCTCGACAACGAGCGCGATGCCGAGATGCTGCACAACCGCAGCGCGACCCCGGAGAAGCTCACCGCGGTCGCCAACCGGATCCTGCACCCGTTCAGCATCGACGTGCAGCACGTCGGCTGGTGGTCGGTCTACGAGGTCGGCCAGCGCCTGTGCGAGCGCTTCGACGACGTTCCCGAAGTCGAGACCCGCCTGCCGCGGGTGTTCCTCGCCGGCGACGCCTGCCACACGCACAGCGCGAAGGCCGGGCAGGGCATGAACGTCTCGATGGCCGATGCCTGGAACCTCGGGTGGAAGCTCGGCACCGTGCTGCGCGGGACGTCGCGGCCGGAGGTGCTGCGCACGTACTCCGCGGAACGCCAGGAGGTCGCCCGGGAACTCATCGACTTCGACCGCGAGTTCGCAGCGCTGTTCAGCGAGCGGCCGGACGGCGACGCCGACCCGACGCGGTTCCAGCGCTACTTCCGCGACAAGGGCCGGTTCACCGCCGGGGTCGCGGTTCGCTACGAGCCCTCCGTGCTCACCGCGACGCCCACGCACCAGCACTTGGCGAAGGGCTTGCCGATCGGGATGCGGTTGCACTCCGCACCGGTGATCCGACTGGCCGACGCCAAACCGGTGCAGCTGGGCCACGCGGCCCGGGCCGACGGCGCCTGGCGCCTCTACGCGTTCGCCGATCCGGCCCACCCGAGCGGATCTGGTTCCCGGTTGCGGGAGCTGGCCGAGTTCCTGGCGTCGGAGGACTCACCGATCGCCCGGTTCACCCCGTCCGAGGCCGATCCCGACTCGGTGATCGACGTGCGGGCCGTGCTGCAGCAGGGACATCGCGACGTCACCGTCGAGGACGTGCCGCCGGTTCTCCTGCCCCGCAAGGGACCGTTCGGGCTCATCGACTACGAGAAGGTCTTCTGCCCCGATCCGGCGACCGACATCTTCGACCTGCGCGGTCTGGACCGGGAACGCGGAGCTCTCGTGGTCGTCCGCCCGGACCAGCACGTCGCGCACGTTCTGCCCCTCGACGCGCACCACGAGCTCGTCGACTTCCTCCGCGGGGCACTGATCGAGGTCGAGACGCCCACGGACCCGCCCGGCCGCGGCTGCGCAGGTCATCGGAGTTCTCCACGAACCACTGCCGCCGCTCGGCCATCGAATCGCCCGGGATGACTCCCACCCGCCGGTGACGACCCTCGTGGGCATGCCCTCGGTGTGCGAGTCGACGGCGCTGATGAGTCTGCTGGTCCGCATGCTCGTGCCTCCTACTCGGCGCGCTCGTCGTGCAGCCGATCGGCGACCGCGCTCGCCACGACCAGGTCCTCCCACGCCATGCCGACGCCGGAGAACACCGCGGGGCGGTCCGCGTGCCGGGTGAAGCGTCCGGCGGCGAGGTCGGCGAGGTTGGCCACGTCGACGTGTTCCCACTCCGCCGCCGACCGCGCTGCCAGCAGGTTGCCGCCTTCGCGCATCGCCGAGGCCCTGCCTTCGACCGCGACGTCCGCGCGCCGCAACAACGCCGGCGGCAGCTCGTGGTGCTCGGGCCCGTGCGCGCCGACGGCGGCGACGACGGTGTCCGCACTGACGAGTTCGTCCTCGAACAGCGGCTCGGGCGAGGAGGTGGCGCAGACGACCACCTCGGCCTCCGGGACGTCGTCGAGACTTCCGGCGCGTGCACCGATCCCGTGAGCGCGGCAACGTGCCGCGAGGTCGCGGGCCGCCTGCTCCCGACGACCGACGATCACGGTTTCGTCGGGGCCGAGCACCGCGTGCAGGCACCGGGCGTGCCGCTCGGCTTGCGGTCCGGTGCCGATCACGACCAGCCGTGCCACCGATCTGGAACCACCGGCGGCCAACATCTGCCGCACGGCCAGCGTCGTGGCCGCCGGCGTGCGGATCAAGGTCAGCTCGACCGCGTCCATCAGAGCCACCGGTGCCAGGCTCGCGGAATCGAACAGCACGTACACGCCCTGGATCTTCGGCAGTCCTGCGGCCGGGTTCTCCGGAGCGACCGTGGCCACCTTGACCGCGGACCGCTCGCCGAGAGCGGTGGGCATCAGCAGGAACTCGCCGTTCGGGGCGGGTGAGGACAGCCGGGGATGGTCGGATTCCGGGTCGACCGATCCCGAGCGCAGCGCATCGCTCATGAGGTCAACGGCTCGGCCGCCGGGGACGAGCGCGGTGATCTGGTCGGCATCGACGTAGGGCAGTCGGGTCGTCACTGTCAGTCCTCCCACTTCCTGCGGCGTTGCGGTCCCCGTCGCACCGCGCGCGGCGTCCCGTCCTCCTCGGACGACGGGACGCCGCGCGCTGCTTCGGACGGGTTCAGCGGTAGCCCTTCGCCAGGACCGCCTCGGTGTCGGCGGTGATCCGCTCGACGACCTCCGGTTCGAGCGGGCGCCGCGGTGGGCGGCAGTCTCCGCCTCTGCGGCCGGCCGCCGGCAGCGCGTTCGGGTAGGCGGCGATCCAGCCGACGGCCCCGGCCAGTCCGAGCTCGACCGTGGACACCATTCGTCACGTCCCCCCGGGCGGAGCCTGCCGATCACCGCCCCGGTCGTCCTCATCGGATTCGGTCCGGCCGTCCTCGTCGGACTCGGCGTGCGCGGGCCCGGTCCCGCGCGCCGGTTGCGGGGTCATCGGCCCCGCGCCGACCTGGTTGGCCAAGAACCGGTTGAGCAGCAACAACACGATCACGACCAGCCCCCACTGCAGCAGCAACGTCCCCAGGCTGAACTCCTGGAAGGGGTTCCACCACTGCGTTTCACCGACGGCCTGCAGGATCCACCAGCCGAACAACACCGCGAACATCACCGGGAACGCGTAGATGCACAGCTGCCACCACCAGCCGACCCGGATGTCGCTGACGGAGTCGATGTCTTGCCGCCCCCGCCGCACGCCGTGCTTGATCACGGCCGAGGCCGCGCACAGTCCGCCCAGCAACAGCCCGATCCCCCACACGTTGTCCTGGTTGGTCAGGAAGCCGACGCTGTAGGCCGACGGGAGGCCGGCGATGAACGCCACCACCACGACCCACGGCACCGCGCGGCGGCGCGATACGCCCATGTCGACGACGTTGCGGGTGGCGAGCTCCGTCATCGCGATCAGGCTCGAGATCCCGGCCAGGAACAACGCGAGGAAGAACAGCGCGGCGAAGAACCTGCCGCCGGGCATCTGGGCGAGCAGCTCGGGGAAGTAGATGAACGCCAAGCCCTGGTTTCCCGATTCCGCCGCCGCGGCGGCGAACTCGGCGTTGCGAAGCGCGAAGACCGCGCACAGCACCGCGATCCCCGCCATCAGCGATGCGATGAGGTTGGCGCCGCACACGACGAACGCGTTGAGGCCCAGGTCCTCCCGCCGGCGCAAGTAGACCGCGTAGGTCAGGTACAGACCCCAACCCGCTCCCGTCGAGAACGCCATCTGGGTCGCCGCCTGCAACCACACCTGGGCCTCACCGAGACGGCCCCACTCCGGGACGAACATGTGCTGCAGTCCCTCGACGGCGCCGGGCAGCGTGACGGCGCGGACGACCAGCACGGCGAGGATGACGAACAGCGCCGGAATCACCACCTGCAGCAGCGATTCGAAGCCCTTCCTGAGTCCGCGGTAGACGACCAGGCCCACCAGCGCGATGGACACCGCGTGGAAACCGATGGTCTGCAGCGGGCTCGAGCTGAACCCCTCCCACAGCGCTTCCGTGTTCACGCCCGGCCCCAGCGTGCCGGTGAGCGCGTAGACCAAGTAGCGCAACGCCCATCCGCACACCACGGAGTAGTAGAAGAGGATGCCCACGCCGACGAAACCCATGAAGCCGCCCACCCAGGCGAACTTCCGCCCCATGAAGTCGCGGAAGGCGCCCACGGTGCCGAGCCGCGCCCTCGAGCCCAGCAGGGACTCCGCCATCAGGATGGGTACCGCCCAGACCAGATTGGCCACGACGAGGGCGATCAGGAAGGAGCCACCGCCCCACTCGCCGACGACGCGCGGGAACCTCCAGATGTTCCCCGTGCCCACGGCCATGCCCACGGCGGCGGCGATGAAGGCGAACCTGCTCTTGAACATCTCGCGTGCCACGACACGTCCCCACCTTCCGCGCACCAGGCAGCACCGGCCGGTGCCGCAGCACCGGGTCCGGAAACGACCGAAGCCGCACCGTTCCCCGCCGCGCTCGGCGATCACGCGTGCTCACCGGCGAGCCGCCGCGCAACGGGCCAGGATGATTGTTCCACGGATCATCATCCGCCGCCGCGATTCCGGTCAACACGACGAACGGGATCGGTGAAGCGCGCGGGCTGAGCGTGCTGCCGGTGCAGCCGCGGCGGCAGGGCCGGGCGCGGTCATCCGTCGACCTTGGACCGGAGGCCGGCGAGCACCAGCTCGATCCCGCGCTCGAAGTCGTCCGCTTCCCGGGGAGGGCGGTCGATGGCACCGGCGCTCGAGGCTTGCAGCGCGGTCTGCTCCTGCACGGTGTGCCCGAAGACGAGGTGCAGGAGGGTGCGGGTGGCGACGTCGACCAGGTCGTCGGGCAGGTTCCCCTCCTGCAGGGCCTGTCGCAACCGGTTGACGGGTTCCTCGGCGCCGAGGCCGAAGGTGTGCGCCGTGACGACCACTTCGGCGCCGTCCCGGAAGGCGAGCATCGCGTCCCGGAGCTCGTCGCAGAGCTCGACCACGCGCCGGTCCCAGGCCTTCGCCCGGCGGGTTCTTCGACCCCGGCGCACGATCTCGTCGGCGATCGCAGCCAGCAGCGTCTGCTTGTTCGGCACGTGGTGGTAGAGCGCGCTCGGCTGCACGCCGAGCTCGGCGGCCAGCCGCCGCATCGTCAGCGACTCCAGCCCGTACTCGTCGAGGACCGCGAGCGCGCGGTCGATGACGTCGCTTCGGTGGTAGCGCACGTGACCCCTTCCCGGTTGACCGGACGACCCTCCCAGTCTAGCCTGAACGCTGTTCAGGTGAACGCTGTTCAGGAAGTTGCACCAGTCGACACCGGGAGAAGTGATGAGCTCCACCTTCCAGCAGCTCGCCGATTCGGTCCTCGCCGGGACACCGGCCACCACCGACGACGCCCTCGCGGTGCTGCGGGCCGAGGAGACCGAGCTGATGTCCGTGGTAGCGGCCGCCGGCCGGCTGCGCCGAGCGCACTTCGGCAACACGGTGAAGGTGAACTACCTGGTCAACCTCAAGTCGGGACTGTGCCCGGAGAACTGCAACTACTGCTCGCAGGCGCTCGGTTCCCAGGCCCCCGTCCTCAAGTACTCCTGGCTGTCCCGGGAGGAGGCGCTGCGGCAGGCCGGCGCCGGCATCGAGGGCGGAGCCGGCCGGGTGTGCCTGGTCGCCTCCGGTCGCGGACCGTCCTCGCGGGACATCGACAAGGTCGCCGACATGGTCGGGGCGGTGAAGCAGGAGCACCCCGACGTCGAGGTCTGCGCCTGCCTGGGATTCCTCGGGCAGGACCAGGCCGAGCGGCTCAAGGACGCCGGCGTGAACGCCTACAACCACAACATCAACACCGCCGAGAGCAACCACGGCAACATCGTCCAAACGCACACCTACGCCGACCGCGTCGACACCGTGGAAAAGACGAAGGGAGCAGGGCTCTCGCCCTGCTCCGGCCTGATCGCCGGACTGGGGGAGACCGACGAGCAGCTGGTCGAGGCCCTGTTCGCGTTGCGGGAGCTGGACTCCGACTCGATCCCGGTCAACTTCCTGATGCCGTTCGACGGCACGCCCTTCGAGAACACCTGGGAACTCACACCCGCGCGGTGCGTGCGGATCCTGGCGATGGCGCGGTTCACCTGCCCGGACCGGGAAGTCCGGATCGCCGGCGGCCGCGAGATGCACCTGCGGTCGCTGCAGTCGATCGCGCTGCACGTGGCCAACTCGATCTTCCTCGGTGACTACCTCACCTCCGAGGGCCAGGACGCCGGAGCGGACCTGGAGATGATCCGGGACAACGGCTTCGTGGTGCTGGGTTCCGAGGAGGAGCTCGCCCAGCGGACGGGTCGCTCGGAGCCGACCGACCCGTCCATCCGCCGCCGCGGAGCGGGCACCGACGTCAGGCCGAACGCCTGATGGCAACGCCCGAAGAGCTGCTCGCGTTCGACCGCGAACACCTGTGGCACCCGTACGCGTCCATGACCGACCCTCCGCCGACGCGGTTGGTCACCGGTGCCCGCGGCAGCCGGATCAGCATCGACGGCGTCGGCGAGGTCGTCGACGGCATGGCGTCGTGGTGGTCGGCCATCCACGGCTACCGGCACCCGGCGCTCGACGAGGCCGTGCGCGGCCAGCTCGAGGAGGTGGCGCACGTGATGTTCGGCGGACTCACCCACGAGCCGGCAGTAGAACTGGCGCGGCGCCTGATCGATCTGACGCCGCCGGGTCTCGACCGCGTCTTCCTCGCCGACTCCGGATCGGTCGGCGTCGAGGCGGCGATGAAGATGGCGATGCAGTACCAGCGCGGTGGTGGGCGGCCGGAGCGGACCCGGTTCCTCACCGTCCGCGGCGGCTACCACGGTGACACCTTCGACTGCATGAGCGTGTGCGATCCGGTGGGCGGCATGCACGCGATGTGGTCCGGTGCGCTGCCCGAGCAGGTGTTCGGCGAACGCCCGCCGCGACCGGGCGGTGATGTCGAGGCCTGGGCAGCGGGTTTCCGCGCGCTCGCGGCCGAGCACGCGGACGAGCTCGCCGGACTGGTCGTGGAACCGCTGCTGCAGGGCGCCGGCGGCATGCACGTCTACTCGGCCGAGTGCCTGCGCGTCTTCCGGGAAGTCGCCGACGAGCACGGGCTGGTACTGGTCTTCGACGAGATCGCCACCGGATTCGGCCGCACCGGAACGCTGTTCGCCGCCGAGGCCGGTGGGGTGGCACCGGACGTGCTGTGCGTGGGCAAAGCGCTCACCGGCGGTTACATGACGCTGGCCGCCGCGCTGTGCACGGCCGAAGTGGCACGCGGTCTGTCCACGAGCGAGTCCGGGGTGCTCATGCACGGGCCCACGTTCATGGGCAACCCGCTCGCCTGCGCGGTCGCCTCGGCGAGCCTGGACCTGCTCGCCACCGGTGCCTGGGCCGCCGACGTGCGGCGGATCAACGCCGGTCTGCAGGCGCTGCGCGGAATCGACGCAGTGGACGTGCGCGTGCTCGGCGCGGTGGGCGCGGTGCAGCTCGACCGCGCCGTCGACGCGGAGAGGGCCGCGAAAGCGGCGCTTTCCCGGGGAGTCTGGCTGCGCCCGTTCCGCGATCTGATCTACACCATGCCGCCCTACGTGTGCACCGACGAGGAGGTCGCCACGATCTGCGCGGGGATCCGGGCAGCTGCGGAGGCCGGATGAACCGCTGGAACGAGTGGTTCGCCGAGCAGCGGGCTGCCCGCGAAGGAGCCGGCCTGCAGCGCACGTTGCGCGCCCGGGCGGCCGACGAGGACGTCATCGACCTCGCCGGCAACGACTACCTGGGGCTGAGCAGAGATCCCGAGGTGCGGCGCACGGCCGCCGACGCCGCACTCGCCTGGGGAGCCGGCGCCGGCGCGTCCCGCCTGGTCACCGGTACCACCACGCTGCACGCTGACCTGGAGCGCGAGCTCGCCGAGTTCACCGGACGCGCGGCGGCGCTGGTCCTCTCCACCGGATACCAGGCCAACCTGTCCGCGGTGACCGCGCTGGTCGACAAGCACTCGCTGATCATCTCCGACGCGCACGTGCACGCCTCGCTGATCGACGCCGCACGGCTGTCCCGGGCGGCGATCGAGGTGGTCGGCCACAACGACGTGACCGCGGTCCGGGCCGCGCTGGCCGCGGCCGGTGGTCGAAGGACGATCGTGCTGACCGAATCGGTCTTCTCCGTGCTCGGCGACGCCGCTCCGCTCGTGGAGCTGGCCGCGGCCTGCGCCGAGCACGACGCGCTGCTCGTCGTCGACGAGGCGCACGGGATCGGCGTGGCCGGCGACGGCGGCCGGGGGCTGGTGCACGCCCACGGCCTGGCCGAGCAGCCGCACGTGGTGATGACCGCGACGCAGTCGAAATCGCTCGGCGCGATGGGAGGAGCGGTCCTCGGCCGCGCCGAACTGATCGACCACCTCACCAACCGGGCACGTCCGTTCATCTTCGACACCGGGCTGGCACCGTCTCCCACGGCCGGCGCGCTGGCCGCCCTCCGCCAACTGCGCCGTCACCCCGACCTCCCGTCGCGAATCCACCGGCGCGCCGGCGAGTTGGCCGACCGGCTCGGCGTGCCGCGATCGGCAGGTGCCGTGCTCTCGGTGCCGATGCCCTCGCCGCGGGCGGCGGTTTCGGCGCAGAACGCGGCGCTGGCGGCCGGAGTGCGGGTGGGCTGCTTCCGACCACCGTCCGTTCCGGACGGGATCTCCCGGCTCCGGATCACCTGCGGGGCCGGCCTCACCGACCGGGACTGGGGGCGTGCGGTGGAGGTGCTCCGCGGCGTCGTCGACGAGCACCGGAGGCAATCGTGATCACCATCGTGGCGGGAACCGGCACGGGTGTGGGCAAGACCGTGGCGACGGCGGCGCTGGCCGTGCGCTCCGGACCGAACGCGCTCGCCGTCAAGCTCGTGCAGACCGGCCTCGGCGCGGACGAGCCGGACAGTTCCGCCGTGCAACGCCTGGCCGGTTGCGAGGTCGCCGAGTTCACCCGGCTCGAGGATCCGCTCGCGCCGGACACGGCCGCCCGGCTGCAACGGGTCGAGATCGCGTCGATCAGCGAGCACGCCGCCCGCATCCGGGAGCTCGCCCGGACCCGCGAGACCGTGGTCGTCGAGGGCGCAGGCGGACTCCTGGTCCGGCTCGACACCCGCGGAGGCACCCTGGCCGATCTCGCCGCCGAACTCGCCCGGGACCAGCCGGTGCGCGTGTACGTCGTGACCAGAGTGGACCTCGGCACCCTCAACCACACCGCGCTCACCGTGGAGGTGCTGCGCGCACGAGAGCTGCAACCGGCGGGACTGGTGCTCGGTGCGGTGCCGGAGGGGCTCGGATTGGCCGAGCGGTGCAACCTCACCGAGCTGCCCCGCGTCACCGCTGTGCCCGTCGTGGGCGCCCTCCCCGAGGGCGCCGGTGGTCTCGCTCCGGAGCGCTTCCGGGCGCGAGCCGGCTCGTGGCTGACCGGCTGCGCCGCCGTCGGCGCCGCCGTCGGCGACGGCATCGGCTGCTGATCGGGCCGCCGTCACGGCCTCTCCGCACGTCCTCGCCGCGGATCAGCCCGGCGGTTGCGCTGCCGCGGGGCTGAGACGGCCGGCCTGTTCCGCGGCGGCCCCGTCGTGTGCGGCGGTCGTTGCGAGCATCGCGAAGAACTGGTCGACCAACCACGCCGCGAGCTCGTCGCGGGAGAGATCACCGGCGCGCAGCCACGACAGCACGGTGGTTTCGACCACGGAGATCCAGCCGCGCACGGTTCGCTCGAGCATGGGGCTCGGCGCGTCCGGTTCGAGGAGCGTGCGGAACAGTCCGAGGACGTGCTCGCGGACCCGGTCGACGAGGGTGTCGGTGGCGCTGGTGGCGATCGTGGAACCACTGCGCAGCAAGGCGGTGTAGCTGGTCGCGTAGGTCTCGGTGAACGCGATGAACTCCGCCACCGTGGCCCGCAGGCGTTGCCGGAGGTCCTCGCCGGGAAGCAGGACCAGTCGGTCGATCAGGTCGTCGACGACGCGGCCGAGTGCTGCGAGGTGCATCTCCCGGATGTTGGTGAAGTAGCGGTAGAACAGGGCGCGGGACACGTCGGCGGCGGTGACGATGTCGTCGACGGAGACGTCTTCGGGCGCTTGCCGACCGTAGAGCCCCAGCGCGGTCGTGATGAGGTGATCGCGGCGTCGCTGCGGCGACATGCGCCGCGGCGGGCGGCCACCAGGGGTGTCGGCGCCGCCGGTCGTCCCCGCTCCTCGTGTCGACGCCGCCGAGGGCACGTTCACGAAGCGCCCTCCTCGCCGCGCTCGAGGTGGTCGACGAGCTCATCCGCGCAGCGGGCGACCACGTCCGGTCGGGTGCGCGGCAGCCAGTGCCCGCCCGGCAGCCGCCGCACGCGCAGCTGCTGCACCCACCGGCCGATGTCGGTCTGCAACGGTGGCGAGACGAACGGATCCCCGGTCGGCGCGAGCACCTGCACCGGAACGTCCGCGCAGCGCTCGCGCGGGCGCCGCAACCGGGCCGGCACGTTCGCGCGGTACAACGCCAAGCCCCGCACACCATCGCCGGTGTTCGGCCGCGGCCCCGGACCGCGGCTGGCGGGGTCGAGCTTTTCCAGCGCGCTCAGCAGGCGCGGCAGCAGCCGGCTGCGCCAGGCGAGCTCGGGCAGCACCGGCAGCTGGAAGAACCCGATGTAACCGGAACAGGCCAGTTGCGTGCTGAGTTCGCGCACCCCTCGCGGGGTGGGACGGCGCAGCCGGGAGCGGAACCAGAATCCCGCGTGGTCCAGGCACGGCCCGGAGATCGAGGTCAACGAGGCGATCCGCCCGCGCATCCGATCGCCGGTGGCGGCGTGCCAGGCCTGGATGGACCCCCAGTCGTGCGCGAGCAGGTGCACGGCCGAGTCCGGACTGACTTCGGCCGCGACGGCAGCGAGGTCCTGTTCGAGCTGATCCAGGGCGTACGCCGATCGCCGGTGCGGCGCGCCGGAGCGCCCGGCTCCGCGCACGTCGTAGGTCACGACGTGGTAGCGCTCAGCCAGCGTCAGCACCACGCCGTCCCACACGGAGTGGTCGTCGGGGTAGCCGTGCACGGCGAGCACGGTCGGGGCGGCAGGATCACCGTGTTCCTGCACGGCCAGGTGCACATCGTCCGTCGCGGTGACCTCGCTGGACCTCATGCCGCCACCCTTCCGTTCTGCCCGCACCGGGCTGTGAGACATGCTGTCATGTTAGACAGCACGTCAACAGCGGTGGATCACCGAGCCCGTGGCGATCCTCTCCGCGGCCGGGGCGGGGAGGAGCCGCGCTGTAGGATCAGGCGGATGCGCGCGGGTACTTTCTCGATCGCGGCCTACGACACCGAGTCCGCGACGTGCGGTGTTGCGGTGAGTACGCGGATGCCGGCGATCGGCGGTTTGGCGGTGTTCGCCCGCGTCGGCGCGGGAGCGATCGCGACCCAGGCGTTGATCAACCCGCTGGCCGGTGCGGACGGGTTGGAGCTGCTCGGGCACCACTCCGCGGCGGAGACGCTGCGGCGTGTTCGCGATGCGGATCCCGCCGCGGAAGCGCGGCAGATCGCCGTGGTGGACAGTTCGGGACGTCCCGCCGTCCACACCGGATCGGAAACCCAGCCGTGGAGCGGTCACCGATCCGGCAACGGGTACGCGGTGGCGGGCAACACCCTCTTCGACGGGGGCACTGTGGACGCCATGGCCGAGCAGTTCGAGGCTTCGGCGTCGAACTCGTTGGCGGAACGACTGCTGACGGCCCTGGAAGCCGGCCAAGAGGCCGGCGGGGACTGGCGTGGCAAGCAGAGCGCCGCCTTGTACGTGCACGGTGGACACCCGTATCCGCAGCTGGATCTGCGGGTGGACGAGCACTCCGAGCCGGTCGTCGAACTCCGCCGGGTTTACGAAGTCGCGAAGCGGGAACTGCTGCCGTTCGTGGCGGCCCTGCCGACCCGCGCCCGCCCCGCGGGGGCCTTCGATCGGCTGCTCGGCGGCGACGAGTCGTGAGCACCGGTGCCGCGTGCGGTGCTGCGGATCACCGTTCCGCCGGGGTCGGGCAGTTGCGCGCTGCTCCGGTGCGATCAGCGGTTCGCCGCCGAGCCATTGCGGACGGCGACGGTCCGGCGGACGCGTCGCCGTCCCGGCAGGGCTCACTGTCCAAGAAGGAGTGAGCAGAACCTCGGGTTCACTCCTCGTCGGCGGACGCGCCGGTTTCCCCGGTCGTGTCCTCTTCGGCCTCCGCTGCGGTGGAGCCGTCGTCGGAAGCGGTTTCCTCGTTCACCGGGTCGATGGTGTCGTCAGCCATGGTTCCTCCTTCGCAACGAGCACGGATTCGGTGCACCTCCGAGTGCACCACCGACGAGCGACGGTGACCAAGAAGCAGGGAGCCAAGGTCAGGTGGCCGATGAGTAACGGGCGCGAGCAGTCCCGCACGGGTGAGGCCGAGTCCGGTCAGGTGGCAACTCCGTGCATGCGGGCGTGCAGATCGCGGATCTCGCCGGCGAACTCCGGCACCGGCCCGACCACCGGCACGTCCGGTGCGATCGCGGTGATCGGCAGCGGGGCGACCGGGCCGGGGCGCACACCCCATTCGCGGTGCCACGCGGTGAGTTGTTCGCTGCTCGTGGCGTAGACGATGCGCCCGAGTCCGACCCAGGCGTGCGCGGCGCTGCACATCGGGCAGTGCTCGCCCGAGGTGTAGACGGTGCTCGTGCGGCGCTCGGCCGGTGTGAGGTGGGCCGCCGACCACCGGGCGAGCGCGAACTCCGGATGCTGCGTCGCGTCGCCGCCGCTGACGCGGTTGCGGTCCTCGTGGCGGACCGCACCGTGCGTGTCGACGAGTGCGGAGCCGAAGGGTTCGTCCCCGGCGGCGAGCGCCGCTTCCGCGAGCGCGACGCAGCGGCGCAAGTGGGCGTGGTCCTCGTTCGTCAGCAGCTGTGGCTCGTCCGTTCTCGACACGGCTGTGAGATTAGCACCGCGCGCCGCTGCGAACCGCGGTCCTCGCAACGAGGGAGTACAGGTGTACATGTATGCTCGTGCTGTATGAGGAGAGGGCATTCATGACGCACGAACCCGCCACGAGCCCGCCGACGCAGCGGGCGCGTCGGGACTCCCGCGGTCGTAGGCAGGTGATCGTCGAGGCCGCTGCGGCATTGATCGCCGGAGCCACCGAGAACGCCACATGAGCACCGTCCAGAGCCCACCTCGTGAACTGTCCCATCGGCGTCGCTGGTCGTGCTTGGCCGTGCTCTCGGCCAGCCTGCTGGTCGTCGCCATGGACATGACGCTGCTCAACGTGGCCCTGCCCGACCTGGCCGCGCACCTGCACCCCACCGCGGACCAGCAGCTGTGGATCGTCGACGTGTACTCCGTGGTGCTGGCGGGCCTGCTGGTGCCGATGAGCGCGCTGGCCGACAGGTGGGGGCGCAAGAAACTCCTGCTCGCCGGTTTCGCGGTCTTCGGCGGCGCTTCCCTGCTGGTGCTGGCCGCCGACGATCCCGCAGCGGTGATCGCGGTGCGGGCGCTGCTCGGCGCGGGCGGGGCGATGATCATGCCCACGACCTTGTCGATGATCCGCACCGTCTTCACCGACCCGCGCGAGCGCGCCCTGGCGCTGGGCGTGTGGGCGGCCATCTCCTCCGTCGGCATGGCGGTGGGCCCGATCATCGGCGGGCTGCTGCTCGAGCGCTTCTCCTGGCACGCCGCGTTCCTGGTCAACGTGCCGCTCATGATCGCGGCGATGATCGCGGGCCTTCTCCTGCTGCCCGAGGCGCGCGATCCCGCACCGGGACGCTGGGACGTGCTCGGCACCGTGCAGGCCGTGGCGGGCATGGTCGCTTTCGTGTGGGCCGTCAAGCACTTCGCCGAGGCGGGAGTCGCCGACCCCTTGGGCTGGACCGTCCTGGTCGCCGCCGCGGCGGTGCTGACGTGGTTCGTCCGCCGCTGCCTGCGCCGGCCCGACCCGCTGCTGGACGTGCGGTTGTTCACGGGGCGCGCGTTCACCGCCGGAGTGCTGGCGGCGCTGACGGCGATGCTGACCATGGCGGCACTGCTGCTGCTGATCGCGCAATGGCTGCAACTCGTGCTGGGGCTGTCCCCGCTGATGGCCGGCGTCTACCTGGCACCCATGGCCGCCTCCACCATGGTGGTCTCCCCGCTGGCCCCCGCGCTGGCGGTGCGCATCGGAGCGCGCACGACCCTCGCCGGTGGGCTGGCCGTGGCAGGCGTGGGCTTCCTCGTCCTCGCGGCGGCCTCCACCCCGCTGTCCTATCCGCCGATCCTGGTGGCGATGGTGCTGTTGGGAGCCGGGGGCGGATCGCTGGCCATCGGTTCGGCCATCATCATGTCCGGCACCCCCGCGGCCAAAGCCGGCAACGCCGCCGCGATCGAGGAAACGGCCTACGACGTCGGCAACGTGCTCGGCGTGGCCATCCTGGGCAGCATCGCCTCCGCGCTGTACCGCTCGCGGCTCGACACCTCCGGGCTGTTCTGGTTGGACGGTGGCCAGCTCGCCGCTGCGCGGGAGTCGCTGGGCGGAGCGCTGGACGTCGCCGGACGCACCGGAAGTTCCGAGCTGGCGGCGCGGGCCGGTTCGGCCTTCTCCGACTCCCTGGTGCAGGTCGGCTTGATCGGAGGCCTGAGCACGCTCGTCGCTGCGGGGGTGGTTTACGCCCTGGTCCCCCGCGGGCTGGACGTGCGCCAGCAGCAGCACTGAGCACCGGCACGGTCACGGCGCCGCTGGGATCAGCCGGGTTGCGCCCGAACTCGTGCGAGGAAAGCGTGCACTCATGCGATGGAGCGGACGGTTGCGCCGCGCGGAGGCGGTCGGTGTCCGGGTCAGTCACCGCGTCGTCCCCGGTCGGAGCAGTGCGGTGCCGGTGCGCGACTACGTGCCGGTGCGGGGGCTTCGCGAGCGGCCGCTGCTGTGGATGCACGGCGGCGCGTTCCACTCCGGCAGCCTCGACATGGCCGAGTCCCACGCCGTCGCCCTCTCGATCGCCCGGTCGGGGAGGAGGGTGCGCACCGTGGACTACCGGCTCGTGCCGCGCGGACCCGTGCTGGGCAACCGAGCACTGCGACCATCGGCGAACCGGTACCCGGCCGCTGCCGAGGACGTCCGCGCCGCCGCCGTCGACCTGATGCGCACCGTCGACGGGCCCGTTGCGCTCGGCGGCGCGAGCGCGGGCGCCTGCCTGGCGATCACGGCCTCGCTGGGGCTGCGTGACGGCGACGGCGAGATGCCCGCTGCGCTGGTCCTCGCCTACGGCACGTTCCACGCGGAACTGCCGAGGTTGCCGGAGTCCGTGCGCTCGCGCAGACGCGGCCCGCTCGGATGGCTGCAGTTCACCCCCGGCATGGTGCGGTGGATGAACGTCAACTACGTCGGATCCGAAGCGCTGCTGTCCGACCGGGTGGCCTTCCCCGGAGGAGGGCAGCTCGAGGGTCTGCCACCGAGCCTGCTCGTCGACGCCGACCGCGACACGCTGCGCGCTTCCGGCGAGACCTTCGCGGCGGAGCTGCGTTCCGCCGGCGTCACCACCGAGCACGTCGTCGTGCCCGGCACGTGGCACGGGTTCCTCTCCTGGCCGCGCTCGCGCGGATACCGGCGCGGCATCACGCACGTGCTCCGCTGGCTCGACGTGCACGCTTGACGATCGGGGCCGGACGTCCGCGCCCCTGCCGGTGAGCGGCCATCCCGCGCGGATGCACCGCTGTCGCCGTTGCAGCAGCGTCAGGTGGCGCTACGCCCGCGGCTTGCGGGCGGCGAGTCGTTCGACCACGCCGGCTTTGAACCGACCGTGCTGCTCGACGTCGAATCCGGCGGTGCGCACGTGGCGGATCGGGCGGCGGCGGAAGTGCTCGCCACCCACCGGGATCGTGACGACCTCCACCAGCCCCTGCACGACCCGCACGGCTCGTGACGTGCTGATGACGTGGTCGGCCAGCAGCAGCAGTCCACCCGGTTTGAGCACGCGGTGCATCTCGGTGACGGCGGCGCGCTCGTCCGGGATCGCGCACAGGGAGAACGTGCAGACGGCGGTGTCGAACGACGCGTCGGGAAAGTCCAACCGCTGGGCGTCACCGACGACGAGCTCGATCGACCGCCCCGAGGTCTCCGCGCGCTGCCGGGCGTGCTCGAGCATGCCGGGGCTGAAGTCGATGCCCGTCAGCTGCGCGTCCACCGGGTACAGCTGTAGGTTCAAACCCGTGCCGACGGCCACTTCGAGGACCGCGCCCTCGGCCTGCCGGCACAACCAGGACCGGGTGTTGCCGAAGAACCGCCGGTCGGCGAAGCCCATCTGGCGGTCGTAGGTCCGCGCGTGCTTGTCCCAGTAGCGCCGCAGCCGCTCCACGTTGCCGGATGCGGACCGCATGGCTCCCTCCGCGCTCGACCGACGGTGCTGCAGGTCCCGTTCGCACCGGAGCCCTCGCCGGATTGTGCACCAGGTGGCTCCGCGCGCGCACCTGCGCGCAGCGGGGCGGGTCGAATCGTGCGGCGGAAGCGGGTCAGCCCCAGATCTCCCGCGCGGTCTCCACGATGCGGGAGAGCTTGGCCCACTGCTGATCCTCGGTGAGGTCGTTGCCCTCCTCGGTGGAGGAGAACCCGCACTGCGGCGACAGGCACAGCTGTTCCAGCGGTACGAACTTGCTGGCCTCCTCCACGCGGCGTTTGAGATCGTCCTTGGACTCCAACTCGCCGCGCTTGGTGGTGACCAGCCCGAGCACGACCTGCTTGCCCGTCGGCACGAACCGCAGCGGCTCGAAGCCGCCGGAGCGCTCGTCGTCGAACTCCATGAAGAAACCGTCCACGTCGAGCTCGTTGAACAGCACCTCGGCGACGAACTCGTAGCTGCCTTCGGCCACCCAGGAGGACTGGAAATTGCCGCGGCACATGTGCGTGGTCACCCGCATGCCGTCCGGTCGTCCCGCCAGGGCCGCGTTCATCTGGCGGATGTAGCGCTCGTGCTGGTGTTCGCTGTCCTCACCGCGTTCGGCCAGCATGGCGCGCTGCCGCGGATCGTTGAGGTAGGCCAGGCTCGTGTCGTCCAGCTGCAGGTAGCGGCATCCGAGTTCGGCGATGCCGCGGATCTGCTCGGCGTACGCAGTGGACAGATCGGACCAGAACTCGTCGATGTCCGGGTACACCGCGGGGTCGATCTGGGCCGAACCGCCCCGGTAGTGGACCATGCTCGGTGACGGGATCGTCAGCTTCGCCGTCGCGTCGGTCTGCTCGCGCAGGAACTGGAACGCGTCGGCGAAGATCGTCCGGTCCAGTCCGACCCTGCCCGTGACCGCGGTCGCCGCCGGGGCGAAATCGATGGTGCCGTCGGGGTTCTGGAACTGCACGTGCATCTGCTCGTCCGAGCGGGAGATGCCGTCGAGCTGGTAGATGAAATCCATGTGCCAGGACGAACGGCGGAACTCCCCGTCCGTGACCGTGGAAAGTCCGATCTCCTCCTGCCGTCGGACCACGCGGCGGATCGCTTCGTCCTCCACCCGGTGCAGCTGCTCGGCGGTGATCTCGCCGTCGGAGTACTGCTTGCGGGCTTCGCGCAGTTCGCGCGGCCGCAGCAGACTTCCCACGTGGTCGGCGCGGAACGGTGGGGCGGAACGCAGGGACATGTTGCACCTCGCAGGGATTCGGCCCCGTGGGGCGGTTCGTCCGTCCGGCGCCGCCGGCGGAGGGCGCAGGCGGGCCGGACGGTGCGGTCAGGTGTGCTCGCGCCGGAGCGCGAGCTTGTCGAGCTTGCCGGTGGCGCTGCGCGGCAGCTCCGCGACGAACTCGACGCTTTTGGGGACTTTGTACGCGCCGAGGCGTTCGGCGGCGAACCCGGTGATGTCGGCGGCGGTGGGTTCGGTGCCGGAGCTGGCGACGACGAGGGCTTTGCCGGCCTCGCCCCACGCCGGGTCGGCGACGCCGATCACTGCTGCATCGGCCAGTGCGGGATGTTCGTGCAGGACCGATTCGACCTCGGCGGGGTAGACGTTCTCACCACCGGAGATGAACATGTCCTTGACCCGGTCCACGACGCGGTAGAACCCGTCGTCGTCCACTGTGGCCACATCGCCGGTGCGGAACCAGCCGTCGCCGGTGAAGGCCGCGTCGCTGGCCTCGGGACGCTGCCAGTAGCCGTCGACGACGTGCGGACCTTCGACGAGGACCTCGCCCGGCTCCGCGCCACCCCCGGCCGCCGCCTCTCGCCGGTCGAGGCGAACATCGGTGAAGAAGTGCGGTTTGCCGGCACACCCGATCCGGTGCGGACTGTCCGCGGCGGAGAGCAGCAGCACACCCGGGGAGGCTTCGGTCATGCCGTATCCCTGCATGAAGGTGAGCCCGCGTTCGCGGTAGCGGCGGATGAGCTCCTCGGGAACGGGAGCACCGCCGCACATGAGGAACCGCAGGCTCGACAGGTCGGCCCCGGGCCACCGCGGTGAGCGGCTCAACGCGTCGAACATGGTCGGCACGCCGAACGCGAGGGTGATCCGCCGCTGCTCGACGAGGTCGAAGGTCCGCTGCACGTCGAAGGACTCCTCCAGCACGAGCGTGCCGCCCTTGAGCACGGTCGGCAGGCAGGTCATCCCCAACGCCGCGGTGTGGAACAGCGGAGCGTTCACCAGCGTGACCTCGGTGCTCGCGATGTCGACGTCCACCACGACGTTGAGCGCGTTCCACACGGCGTTGCCGTGGCTGATCCGAGCGCCTTTCGGTCGGCCCGTCGTGCCGGAGGTGTACAGGAGGATCGCCGGATCCTCCTCGGCGACGGGTTCGTCGACCGGCTCGGCGGGGCGGGAGCGGATGAGCTCCTCGAGGCCTCCCTCCTGCGGGTCGTCGGCCACGGACAGCAACTGCATCCCGGCGCGGTGCTGCAAGCGGCGGGCGGTGTCTGCGTGGCGGTGGTCGTGCACCAGCAGCGCAGCACCCGCGTCGTCGAGCACGAACGCCAGCTCCTCGGCGGCCAGTCGCGTGTTCAGCGGGACGAACACGGCGCCCAGAGCGCCGGCGGCGAAGAGCACCTCCAGGAACGCGGGGCTGTTCGGGCCGAGGTAGGCGATCCGGTCGCCGCGGGCGAGGCCCTGCGCGCGCAGGCCGCGGGCCAGCGCGCGCACCCGGTCGCGCAGCTCGGCGTAGGTCAGCGTGCTGTCCCCGTGGACCGTTGCCACGGCGTTCGGCGTGCTGCGGGCGCGCCGCTCCGGCCAAGAACCCAGACCGTGGTCGTGCATGGGCTGCCCCTTTCCCACCGCGCAAGTGCCTGTCCGCTCCGACGAGGGGATCGTGCCGGTGCCCTCGGGCGGGACCGGTTCTGCTAGGCCTGGTTTTCGCGGGTGCCCAGGCCCGGCCGGTAGCTCTTGTCGTCGAGGAACTGCTCGAGGCCCCGCTGCTTGCCCTGCTCGGGGTCGTGCCCCGTGGCGGCGTCGAGCTTCGCGTAAAGGTAATCCTCGGCCTCGTCCCACGAAAGGCGTTTGGCCTTTTTGAACCCGACTTTGGCCGCGCGCAGCACGTGGGTGTTCATCCCGGCCAGTTTCGACGCCACTTCGACGGTGCGCTCGGCCAGCTGCTCGGCCGGGACCGCTTCGTTGACCAGGCGCATCCGCTCGGCGCGACGACCGTCGAAGGTCTCGCCGGTCATGATGAACCACAGCGCGTCGCGGGTGGGCACGGTTTCGGCCAGCGCTCGGGAGACGAGCCCGCCGGGCGGGATGCCCCAGTTCACCTCGGACAGCCCGAAGGTCGCGTCCTCGGCGGCGATGGCCAGGTCGCAGCACACCAGCGGGGTGAACGCGCCGCCGAAGCACCAGCCGTTGACCATGGCGATCGTGGGCTTGGCGAAGTGGATGAGCCGCCGCCACTGCCATTCCGCGCTCTCGCGGCGCGCCCGGGTCTCCACGTGCGGTGGGGAGGCGTCGACCTCGCGGAAGTACTCCTTGAGGTCCATGCCGGCCGACCAGGCCTGGCCCTTGCCGGTCAGGACGACGCACCGGGCCTGCTCGTCGGCCTCGAGCTGTTCCAGGGCCTGGATCATCTCGTGGTTGAGCGTCGGGTTCATCGCGTTGCGCTTGTCGGGGCGGTTGAACGACAGCCATCCGATGCCGGAGGTGTCGACCTCCACCTCGACGGTTTCGTACTGGCTCGGGCTCGATGCGCTCGCACTGGGCACAGGAGATCTCCTCGGGAGGGGAGCGGGGCCGACTGCCGGCGCACCGCGCTCCGGTTCGCACTGCGGTGCCGATACCGGAAGCTGTCGCCGACAGCCGCCGACACCGGACGCTTTTTTTATCAGGCAACCTGATGATGAACTCCCAGCAGGCGAGTGCGCAAGAGGTCCCGCCCGGCGGAGCGGGCGGGTCGCCGCTGGCCGGGTCGGCCGCGGGTCAGGGCACGTCGGTGGAGATCTCGGGCGATTCGGGGGGCTGCTTCGCCAGCGGGGCGAGCGCCGCGTAGCTGCGGTGCAGGCATTCCCGGAACACCGCGCGTTCGCCGGGGTTCATCGCTTCGAGGACGCGCTGCTCGAACGAGCGGATGATCGGGTCGCAGGCGGACAACGTCGCGTGCCCCGCACTGGTGAGGCTGATGAGCAGCACCCGGCGGTTCGCCTCGTCGCGCCGGCGCTCGACCAGGCCGCGGTGCTCCAGCCAGCGCACCATCTCGTGCATGGTCTGCGGCGTCACGAACGAGCGCCGTGCCAGTTGCGCCGAGGAGAGCTCGTCGCGCGAGGCGAGCACGGTCAGCGCGGTGTACTGCAGCGTCGTGAGCCCGTGGGGGCGCAGCGCATCGTCCATGAGCGACCGCGCGACCAGCTCCAGCTGCTTGACCAGGTACAGCGTCAGCGGCGTGTCGGCTTCCGCCGCTCGGTCGGTGTGCTCGTCCACGCCGGTCATCTTCGCACTCCTCCGCACCCGGGGTGCTCGCTCGGTCTCGACGCTCCGAACCGGGCGGAACTCCGCTCAATTCCATCAGCATTCCTGATTGTGCACCCACGCCGCCAACGGGAGCCTTCAACGGGAGGTGGGGAAGGCGCTTGTGCAGCAGCCGCGTGTTGTCGGTGGACGTCGGTATCGTGGCCGGCGCGCCAGGCCCGGCGCCCGCGTGCGGGCGCCGGGATCGTGCGGGTGCCGGGATGCCGCACGCGTGAGAGGGGACCGATGGAGCAGAACCGCCATGTGCCGAGCGACATGTTCCGGTTCACCACCGGCAGCCAGGCGCAGCTGCACACCACGATCCTGCGCACGTTCGGCGAGGCCAACGAACGGTTGGAAACCGCGCTCGGTCTCGACGCCGTGCGAGACCGCCTACGAGCGGTCGGCGGGTTCGACGCGTTGGACGAAGCGGATGTGACCCGTGCGCTGAACCAGCTGCGCGAGTGGCAGCTGCTGGACGTCATCCAAAACCACGGGCAGAGTTACCGCACCGCAGCGGAGTACGAGCAGCACAACCTCCAGTACTCGCTGACCAAACGCGGGGAGGCAGCGCTCGTCGGCGTGCAGCAGGCACTGGTGGCCCTCTCCTCGAGCGGGGCGCTGCAGACCGCGGTTCTCGACGCCATCGCCGACCGGCTCGACAGCCTGCACGCGCTGCTCGGCGACCCGAACTCGACGAACCGCCGCGTGTTCTCCACCCTGACCGAGCTGGAGAACCACCTGGACGCTTTGCGGGGCAACACCAAGCAGTTCAACGGGGAGCTGCAGCGGCTGCTGCGTGCCGACGGGGCTGACCTGACCACGTTCCACGAGGTCAAAGCCTCGACCGTCGCCTACCTGGAAGAATTCCTCACCAACCTGGATCAGCGCGCCCAGGCGATCGCCACCGGAGTGGCGCGCATCGACGAGCACGGAGTGAGCCTGCTGCACCAGCGGGCGCTGCTCGGGGCCGATTTGCCGCAGCTGATCGGTGCGGACCCCACCCCCGAGTGGTTGGAGCACCGCAGAACCAGGTGGGAAGGATTGCGAGCCTGGTTCGCGCCGACCGATGGCAGTCCGCCGCGCGTGGACGAGCTGCGCAACGTCGCCCGCCGCGCGATCGTGTCGCTGCTGCAGGTGCTGGAGCGCATCACCGAGTCACGCCGCCGCTCCTCCAACGCGGTCGCGGATTTCCGCGAGCTCGCCCGGTGGTTCGCTGCCGCCCCCTCGGAGGACGCGCTGCACCGGTTGTGGGCGACGGCGTTCGGCCTCGGTTCCGCGCGCCACGCCCACCTGGCGCACTCCGATCCAGAACTGATCAGCGCCTCCGAAAGCTGGTGGCAAGCCGAACGGATCGAGGTTTCCCAGCTGCTGCAAACCTCGGGGCGCACCGAGAAGTTCGCCCGCACGGGCAAAGTCCGGGACGTTTCCGAGTTGAAGCGGCAGCGCGCCGAGCACGCCAGGGCCGCGCGGGCCGAACTGCTGGCGGCCTGGCAGCGCCTCGCCACGGGAGGGCGTGTCCGATTGTCGAACTTCGGAGATCTCGACCACCCCACGCTGGACCGGCTGCTCGACCTCCTCGGACGCGCGTTGGCCAGCAGCGCCGATGCGACCGGGGCGCGGCGCGGCGTCACCGGCGACGGCAAGATCGAGATCGTGCTGTGGCCACCACCGGACACGCGGCACGCGGTGCTGCGCAGCCCGCGCGGCACGCTCACCGGGCCGGACTACCTCGTCGAGGTCCGCGCACCTGGCGGGGACCGCCACGTCTCGGCAGCGGAGGGGGACGTCGGATGAGCAGCCTGGGCAACCAGCTGGCCAGTGCGGAACGGCACGACATCGCCCGCGGCATCCGACTGCTGCTGGCCGAACCGCTGATCACCGAACGCGGCTCCCCCGAGGCGTTCGACCTGGTCCGCCGCCGCCAGGACCCGCTGGCGAAGTGGTTCGACCACTACTGCGGCTGGTCGCTCACGGTGGAGCCGCGGATGGGCTACGCGCGCCTGGCGAAGGTGCGCAGCGGAGCGGACAGCACCCGTCCGGCGAGGCGGCAGCGCTCCGGGCGCGCCGCCTTCGACCGGCGGCGCTACACGTTGTTCTGCATCGTCGCCGCCGAACTGCTGACCGCGCCCGTGACCACGGTCGGCCTGCTGGCCGAGCAGGTCGCCCGGGCGACGGCGGTGGATCCGGACATCCCGAGCTTCGACACCGCCCAGCGGCCCGAACGCCGCGCCTACGTGGACGCGCTGCGGTTGCTGGAGTCCTGCGGCGCTGTCGAGGTCGTGGACGGGAGCACGGAGTCCTTCGTGGAGTCCGCGGAGGCGAAGGTGCTCTACCGGGTGGACAGCGCGCTGCTGATGCGCCTGCTGTCGGCACCGGTGGGTCCGTCGCGCTCGGCAGTGCCCGCCGAGGAGGTTCCGGAACGCTTCGACGAACTGCTCGAGGTGATCACCACGGAACCGCGCTACGGAGTGCCGGACGGCGCGGGCGAGCAGGAAAGCGCTTCGGAAACGCAGCGCAACCTGTGGCTGCGGCACTCGGTGTTCCGACGGCTGTTGGACGAACCGGTCGTGTACCGCAACGAGCTGTCCGCGGCGCAGCTGGCGTACCTGACCTCGCCGACCGGACGTCGAATGCTGCGCAAAGCCGCGGAGGAAGCGGGATTCGCGCTGGAGGAACGCGCCGAGGGGTGGCTGTTCGTCGACACCGAAGCGCTCGCCACCGACGGGAAGTTCCCCGACGATTCCAGCGTCGCCAAGGTCGCCGCGCTGCACCTGCTGGAGGCGCTCACCGCCGCCACCGGCGGGATGACGCCCGAGCAGCTGCGCGGTGAAACGAGCGCACTGCTGGAACGGTTTCCCGGCTGGGCGCGGACGTACCACTCCGAGGACGGCCCGGAGCGCCTGTCCGCCGATGCCGTGGCCGTGCTGGAGCAGTTCGGCCTCGCACACCGCTCCGGGCACCACGTGGAGGCGCTGCCCGCTGCGGCGCGGTACCGGCTCGCCGCCATCCGCAGCAGGGACGGCAACTCCGGCACGACGAAACGGAGCCGAGCATGACGGTCACCGAACTTCCGCGCCGCGCGGAGGATCCACGCGGTGAGCACACCGCGACCCGGTGGAAACCGAGTCGCGCCGGCATCCTCAACGTCTGGCGCTACTACGACGAGGTGTTCGGATTCCACAACGGCCGCATGCTGCTGCGCGGGCCGAACGGTACGGGCAAGTCGAAGGCGCTCGAGCTGTTGCTGCCGTACCTGCTCGACGCCAGCATCCGGCCGCACCGGCTGTCCACGTTCGGCACCGGCGACCGGGACATGTGGTGGAACCTCATGGGCGAAGGGGCGACCGGGAAGACGCGGGTGGGCTACGTCTGGCTGGAGTTCGCCCGCGACGGCGGTGACGGTCCCGAGTGGTTCTGCTGCGACGCGCGGCTGCAGGCGAGCCAGCACACCAAGTCTCCTGCGGTCGACTACTTCACCACGTCGCAACGCCTCGGTGCGGAGCACGACGTGGCGCTGACGAACTCCTCCGGAGCGCCGCTGACCAAAGCGGCTCTGCAGGAGGCGCTGGGCGAGTGCGGCGCGGTGCACCCCACGGCCGCGGACTACCGCACGCAGGTGCGGCGGACGTTGTACCCCGAACTGACGGAGCAGCGCTACGACGCGCTGATCACCGCGCTGCTGCAGCTGCGCCAACCCAAGCTGTCGCAACGGCTCGATCCCAAGCTGCTGTCCCACCTGCTGTCGATGGCCCTGCCGCCGCTCGGGCAGACCGAGATCAGCGAGCTCGCCGAGGGTTTCGAACGGCTCGACCGGCAACGCGAACAGCTGCAGCGCCTCGACGACGAACTCGCAGCCGCCACGACCGTGGCCAGGCGCCAGGAAACCTACGCGCAGCGGGTGCTGCGCGCCGGTTCGGCCACTCTGATCTCGGCGACCACGGAAATGGACAACCTGACCCGGCGGGCGCGCGAGTCCGACGCCGAATACCGCAGCGCCGCGCAGCAGCGCGTCGAGGTGCAGCAGCACCGGGACGAGCAGCGGGCGCAGCACGCCCGGTGGGAGTCGCGGATCCAGGGGCTGCAGGACAGCGAGGAGTACCGGCAGGGGCGGCAGCTCGAGCCGCTGCACCAGCAGGCCCGGGACGCCGATGCCGCGGCGCGTTCGGCACGGGACAAGGCAGAACGGGCCCAGCAGCGAGCTCGCACGGACCAGCAGGACGCCGCCGCGGCGGAGCAGGTGCAACGGTCCGCGGCCGAGAACCTGGCCGCCGCGCGCGAGGACGCCGCGAACGCCGCGCAGCACGCCGGTCTCGACGCGGTGTGCGCGGAGGTCGCCGGCGCGCTCGAGGCCGACGGTGATCCCCGGTCCCTCGTGCGGGCCGGTGTGTCCAGCAGGAAGGAGCAGATCGCCGAGGTCCTGCGCGCTGTGCAGGACTACGAGACGGCGGTCGGGCGGCGCACCGACGCCGAGGAGCAGTTGGAACGATCCCGGCACGTGCTGTCGCGAGCCACGGACCAGCGCACCGAACGCGCCGAGGCGTACCAGGCAGCAGTGGAGGAGCAGGCCGAACAGCTGCACCGGTGGGCTGAATCCGCGGTCCAGCTCCGCTTCGACGATCCTGGCGCGCTCACCGAGCGCGCCGAATCGGAATCGGCAGTGGTGGAGCTGGTGAACCCGGTGTACGCGGCGGCCGTGCACGCGCTCTCCGCGGAGAACTCCACCACGACCGCGCAGCGCGCGAAGTCGCAGCAGGAACGCGACGCGCTGGCCGCTGAGGCCGAACACCTGCGCACGGCCGCCGACCTGCCACCGGAGCCGCCGCCGACCCGCGGTTCCGATCGCTCGAGCATGTCCGGCGCGCCGCTGTGGCGACTGGTGTCGTTCCGCGACGGCCTGTCCGCCGAGACCCGGGCGGGGGTCGAAGCGGCGCTGCAGGCCAGCGGTCTGCTCGACGCGTGGGTACCGGCGGATGAGGACGAGGTCGTCACCGCGCACGACGTGTTCCTGGACACGGCGCGGGCCGAACCCGTCGCGGGGCCGACGCTCGAGGACGTCCTGCGTCCGGAGGACGAGCCGGCGGTGCCGGCCGAACGGCTGCACCGGGTGCTCTCCGCGGTCGCCTGCGGTTCGGCGCTGCCCGCCGGGCAGCCGGTCGCCATCGGCGCGGACGGGCAGTGGCGGGTGGAGGTCGCCACCGGCAGCTGGAGCAAACCGGAGGCGGCGCACATCGGAGCCGAAGCTCGCGAACGGGCCCGCAAGCGGCGCCTCGCCGAACTGGACCGGCACATCGACGAGCTGGACAACGCTCTGCGCACCTTCGACGAGAGGCTCGCGCACGTGGCGGAGCGGCGTCGCCAGCTCGATCAGGAGCTCGACGCCCGGCCCGGCTACGACCAGCTCAACCGCGCGCACGACGCGCTGCGCCGGGCCGAAGCGGACGAAGCGGCGGCCGACTCCGCGGTGTCGACGGTGCTGGAAACGGTCCGGCAGCGGGAAGAGGCGGTGCGCTCCGCCCTGCACGCGCTGAGCGAGCGCGCCGCCGGCAACGGGATGCCCGCCGAACACGCAGCCCTGACCAGGCTGCGCGAGGTCGTGGACCACTTCCGCGACCTCGCGGACACCTGGTTGGACCGGCACCACGAGCACGTCCGCGCTCAGCAGCGCACCCAGGACTGCGCCGAGCGGGCTGGGCGCAGCCAGACCGCTGCCGAGGAGCAGGCGACGGCGGCGGAGCAGGCCGAAGCCGAAGCGAGCGACGCGAGCGAGCGCTACGCGGCGGTCGAACGCACCATGGGCGCTCCCTTCCGCGAGGTCCAGGCGGAGATCGGCCGGTTGCGGGAACAGCAGCGCGCGGCCGCGGAGGAAATCGAAGGGGATGACGGCACGCTGCTCGAACTGGCGGAGAAGATCGGTTCTCTGGAGCAGCAGCGCGCCCAGGACGCCGAACGGCGCGATGCGGCCGTCGCAGCGCGCGACACCGCCGCAGCGCGGCTGCGCCGGCTGGTCCTGAGCAGCCTCGCCGCGGACGCGGGCCTGGACAGCACGCTCGGTTCCGATGACGGCGTGCGCAACACGCTGCAAACCGCTCGCGCGGTGGCGGCTCAGTGGCCGAACGTTCCGCACGAGCCCAAGAACATCGGCGACGCGCTCACGAGGCTCTCGGAATCGGTGCACAACAGCCGGGACACGTTGCACCGCGCCGATCTCGTCCTGGATTCGGACGAGGACGTCCAGGTGTTCTCCGCGTCGATCGACGGGGTCCGAGTCGGGGCCGCCGGTCTCGTCGCCAAGCTGCAAGACGAGGTGCAGCGCAGCCGTGGCGACATCACCGAACGCGAGCGCGAGCTGTTCGACCGGACGTTGACCGGGGACACGCGTCGCCACCTGGCCGACCGCATCCGCCAGGCCGGCGAGCTCGTCGAGCAGATGAACGCGCGGCTGGAACGCGTGCGCACCGCTTCGGACGTCGCGGTGCGTCTGGTGTGGGAGGTGGATCCGGACTTGCCGGAGGGCACCAAAACCGCACGGGACCTGCTGCTCAAGGACCCGGTGCGGCTCACCGACGACGACCGCGCCGCGCTGCACCGGTTCTTCCGCGAACGCATCGAACAGGCGCGGGAGGACAACACCTCCGCAGGATGGGAGCAGCAACTGGCGCAGGTGTTCGACTACGCCGCGTGGCACCGGTTCGTGGTCAAGATCAACCGCGGCGGCGACACCGGGTGGCAGCCCCTGACGAAGAAGCTGCACGGGGCGCTCTCCGGCGGCGAGAAGGCGATCGCGCTGCACCTTCCGCTGTTCGCCGCCGTGGCCGCGCACTACCAGTCCGCGCCGAGCGCGCCCCGGCCGATCATGCTCGACGAGGTGTTCGTCGGTGTCGACGCCCTCAACCGCGGCCAGGTCTTCCAGCTGCTGTCCTCGCTGGACCTCGACCTGGTGCTCACCTCCGATCACGAATGGTGCACCTACGCCGAGCTCGACGGCATCGCCGTGCACCAGCTGATCACCGGCGACGACGAAGCCGTCACCACCGCCCGGTTCATCTGGGACGGACAGGACCTGCACGAGCAGCAGGAGGCGCGGTGAGCTTGCCGGCGCGTCTGCACGCGCCCGCGCTGGCGCCGCTGTGGAGGTCGGTGCATCACCGGTTGTCCTCCGGCAAGCAGGTGAGCAGGGTCCGCATCGGTCCGTTGACGCCGGAGCAGCGGGAGGCGGTGGCCGACCTGCTCGGCATGTCCCGCTACGCCCGGGAGTACGAGACGGTCGCACTGTCCACCCTCGACCGGGTCCTCGCCGAGTCAGCCGACGTCGACACCGCCGCGGCGGTCAGCGAGATCATCGGCCCGGTGGACGACCGCGCCGCCCGGAAGGCGCACGCCGCGGCGGAACGGGAACGCCTGTGGAACTGGTTGGAGCAGCACGAGGTGGTGGCCGCCCAACCGGCCCTGCGCGGCTGGGTCGCGCGGACGCGCAATGCCGGCTTGGTCAACGGATCCGTGCCCGAGATGCGGGACCTGCTCGAATCGGCGCTGTTCGTGCTGCAGCGGTTGCCCGCGCAAGGTGCGCCGCTTCCGGCCTTCGCCGAGTCCGCCGTGGGGGACCCGCACGGGCTCGACGACGACACCCGCCTGACACGCCTCGTTCTCCGCGCGGTCGCGGCCATGCGCGGCGCCGACCCCCCGGAAGACGCGCAGCAGCGCCGCGCGCTGTGGGAATCCGTCGGAGTGTCCGAGGACGACCTGTCGGCCACCGTGCTGGCCGCCGGGATCCGCCCGGAGGGCGACGGTCTGGTCCCCGGGATCCTGCGGACGTGCGCGGACGCCGGGCACGCCGCATCGGTCACGCTCGGCCAGCTGCGGGAGGCCGCCGGGTTGCGCGTGCCCCACGCCGACGTGTGGATCGTGGAGAACCCGAGCGTGCTGTCGGCGGCGTTGCGGCGTTTCGGGTCGCGTTGCCCGCCGCTGGTGTGCACCGCCGGCTGGCCCAACAGCGCGGGGATCCTCCTGCTGCGCGCGCTCGCCGCCGCGGCGAGCACGCTGCGCTACCACGGTGATCTGGACGGGGAGGGGATCCGCATCGCTTCCTACGTCATCGCCAAGACGGGTGCGGTTCCGTGGCGCCTGTCCGCGGCGGACTACCTCCGGGAAATCGAGGGAAGGCCCCACGGCCCGGACCCCGGGCGGATCACCCCGGCCTCCTGGGACGAGGATCTCGCGCGTGAACTGGAGACCTACCGCGTCGCCGTGCCGGAGGAACGCCTCATCGCCGAGTTGCTCGAGGACCTGTCGACCGGGCGCGACCGGCACGTGCGGCCGGGCTGACCGCGAGAGCGCATTCGTGCCTCGGCGGCGCCCCTGCGTTGTCGGACGTGCAGAGCACAATGGCGACATGACCGAGAACGGTGCGGCCACCGGGTGGGAGTTCGTCAGCAGTGGAAGGCTCCCGCCGGAGGCGGTCGTGTCCGCCGTCGGCTACCGCTCCGCGCTGGATCGGCCAGCGCTGCACCGCGGGTTGCCGTCACCCGGACTGACACTGGTGCTGACCTTCGACGAACCCGTCGTGTCCGGACCCAGCCCGCAGCAGGCGTTCGGGCCGCACGCGGACTCGGCGGACATCGTGCTCGGCGGGTTGCACACGCGCCCGACCTACCTCGCCCAGCCCGCGGTGCAGACCGGCGTCCAGCTCGCCGTGCGGCCGTTGGCAGCACCTGCGCTGTTCGGCGTGCCGGCCGCCGAGCTGCGCGAGCACACGGTTCACGCCCGCGACGTCCTCGGTCCGCAGGTCGAACTGCTGCGGGAACGCATGGGCGAACTGCCCACCTGGCAGGCGCGGTTCTCCGCGCTGGGTGACTACCTGCGCCACCGGCTGAGCGGTGCCGCGCCGCGCCTCGCCCCGCGCGCCGAGATCGTCGAGGCGTGGAAGTGGCTCGCCTGGCACCGGGGAAACGGGTCGATGGCAGCGCTCGCACGCCACGTGCACCTCAGCGAGCGGCAGCTGAGCACGCTGTTCCGCGCCGAACTCGGACTCCCGCCCAAGTCGGTGGCCCGGTTGATGCGGTTCGAACACGCGCGCCAGCACGTCGGCCACCGCGTCCGGCGGGGACTGCCGCTCGAGCTCGCCGCCACGGCTCACCACTGCGGCTACGCCGACCACTCGCACCTCGTCCGCGACTTCCGTCAGTACGCCGGCGCCAGCCCCACCCGCTGGGTCGCCGAGGAATTCCGAAACATCCAAGCCGGGGCGGCCCAGCACGGCGAAGAATTCGGGTATGAACACCACTGAGACGAGGCCGGCGCCGACCGTCTGGCCCACCCTGCAAGCAACCGACGCCCACGCGCTCATCGACTTCCTCGTCGACACCCTCGGATTCATCAAGACGGCCGCCTACGCCGACGGCGAGCGCATCGCCCACGCCCAGCTCGACTGGCCGGAAGGCGGCGGGATCATGCTCGGCTCCCACCAACCGGACCACGACTGGTCCCGCGGGCCCGGCACCGCGGGCATGTACGTCGTCACCGCCGACCCGGACGGGCTGTACCAGCGCCTGCGCGCGGCCGGGGTGGAGATGATCCGCGACATCGCGGACCAGGAGTACGGCAATCGCGAATTCTCCCTCCGCGATCCGGAGGGCAACCTCTGGTCGTTCGGCTACTACCGCGGCGAGCCGCGTCCGTGACCACACCCGGGGGGGCGCCCGCGACGACCGGCGGGCGGCCCCGGATCACCGCAGTCGTCGTGCGCGCCGTAGATCCACGCCATCCGATGACGGGAAGAATGCGAGGTGAACACTTCTCGGTCTCCGCGTGTCGGCGAGGGGGCGTGAACTGGAACCCGGCACCTGCCTGCCCGTGCCCGCCGCGCGAGCGCCGGCGGTTCCGGGCTGCGCACCGCAGCGCAACGGCGTTTCCGGCCGCACCGAGCGTGTGGGAGACCCGCACGTGGCACCCGCGTTTCCCTCGTTAAGGTGTGGCGCACGTGATCGGCACGGCCGCGAACCCGCGCGCCCGCACCACCGCGGAGATCTGGCGCAGCGGGGTGCGTCCGCGCCGTTTCACCGATCCGCGGTGTCGCTGCCCTGTCCTCCGCGGAGGAGCAGAAACGGGAGAACGCTTGTCAATTGGTTGGTTCGAAGCGGTCGTTCTGGGGATCGTGCAAGGAATCACCGAGTTCCTGCCGATTTCCAGCAGCGGCCACCTGCGGGTGACCGCTGCGTTGGCGGGCTGGCCCGATCCGGGCGCGGCCTTCACCGCGGTGACGCAGCTGGGCACCGAAGCCGCGGTGTTGCTGTACTTTCGCCGCGACATCGCCAACATCATCGGAGCGTGGGCGGTGTCCCTGGTCAAGCGGGAACGCCGCGGTGATCCCCATGCCCGCATGGGCTGGTTCGTCATCCTCGGCACGATACCGATCGGCGTGCTCGGTTTCGCGTTCCAGGACACGATCGAAGGCGCGCTGCGCGATCTGCGCGTCACGGCCGTGACGCTGATCGTGTTCGGACTGATCCTCGCAGCTGCCGACCACGTCGGCAGGAACGAGCGCACGCTGTCCAATTTGAACACATCGCACGCCCTCGGGTACGGATTCGCGCAGGCGCTGGCGCTGATCCCCGGCGTGTCCCGCTCCGGTGGCACGATCACCGCCGGGCTGCTGTTGGGCTACCGCCGCGAGGCGGCCGCGCGCTACTCCTTCCTGCTGGCCGTGCCCGCAGTGCTGGCTTCCGGCGGACTGGAACTGACCAAGATCGGCGAGGAGGGCGTGCCCGCCTGGGGGCCGACGCTGCTGGCGACCGCGGTCGCGTTCGTCGTCGGTTTCGCCGTGATCGTGTGGTTCCTGCGCTACATCAGCACGCACAAGTTCACCGCCTTCGTCGTCTACCGCGTGCTGGCCGGACTCGCCATTTTCGGGCTGATCTGGGCCGGAGTGCTCGACCCCAACGCCGGCAGCGTCGGCAGCTGACGCAGCCCCGCCCGGTGCTCCGGAGGCGCTCCGCGGTTCCCCGGAGGTGCCCTGGCGGTAGTGTGGCGGCGGCGTGGCACAGTGCGGGCAGTGGGCAACGGTGTCCGCCGCCCGCGCTGCCTGCGGCCGGACGGCACCGCCCGTCGGCAGGGCGGCGCGTGCGGTGCTGTGCTGTGCGCACCGCCTCGTGGTCTGCGGAGCACGAACCGAAAACCTCCGGGAGGCGAACCATTCGCGTCGACAAACCGGCCACCAAAGCCGCCCTCGTGGTCAACGCGCACTCGCGCAGCGGTGCCGAGGCGTACTCCTACGCCGTCGAACGGTTGCGCGCGCTCGGCGTTCCGCTGGCCGCGACCTACCCGCTGCACGATCCGTCCCGGCTGGTCGAAACCGTCGCCAATGCGGCGAAGGCCGGTCACGACCTGGTCGTCCTCGGCGGCGGGGACGGCAGCGTCAGCTCCATCGTGGACGTGCTCGCCCACCGCGAACTGCCGATGGGCCTGCTCCCCCTGGGTACGGCCAACGACTTCGCCCGCACCATGCACGTCCCCACCGGGCTCGACGAGGCCTGCCGCACGATCGCTCGCGGACACATCGTCGACGTCGACCTGGGACTGTGCGGTGACAACTACTACGTCAACCGTGCTTCGGTGGGGATCGGCTCCCGCGTGGCCCAGGAGATGTCACCGCGTCTGAAACGCCGCATCGGGCCACTGGCCTACCCGGTCGCCACGCTCAGGGCGTTCCTCGCGCACCGCCCGTTCCCGGCGCGTCTGAGCTTTCCCGAAGGGGACCGCGAACCGGTCGACTACGACCGGCTCCTGCAGGTTTCCGTGGCCAACGGTCGGTTCTTCGGCGGCGGGCAGATCGCGGCGGCTGATTCCGGGATCGATGACGACACCCTGGACGTCACGGTCATCAGGCAGGGAGGTCTGCGCGATCTCGCCTCCGTCGTGCGGGAGCTGAGAACCGGTGCACCCAGCCCGCAGGTCGACCACTTCCGAACCCGCGCGGTCGACGTGCGGACCGACGGGCCGCTGCCGATCAACATCGACGGGGAAGTGGTGGACAGCACACCGCAGCGATTCTCGATCGCCCGCAATGCGCTGCACGTGGTGGCCCCGGAGACCTGGACCGACGCCGAGTAGCGGGGAGGGGCCGCTGCCTGCGCGGCTCCGCACCGCGCGGCCGGGGCCTTACCGCGGTGCTGCTAGTCGCTGCTGGTCCTCGAGGGACAGTGCTCGGCTCGGGCGGAGGTTTACGGATTCGCGTGCGCTGCGCGCTTGTTCGCCTTCGGGGTGTTCGATGAGGACGGTGACGGTGCCGTCCTCGTCCCGGTTGCTGGTGCTGACGCTACCGATCCGGAAGATTTCCGTCCGCCTGCGCACGTGGGACAATCGACCTCCATGACGAGCGAGGGTGCGATGACGACCGACTCGACGCCTCGGTTGCGCGCCGATGCGCAGCGCAACCGCGAGCAGATCCTCACCGCCGCCCGCGAGGTGTTCGCCGGCCAGGGCCCGGACGTGCCCATGGAGGAGATCGCCCGCACGGCCGGTGTGGGGATCGGCACGCTCTACCGGCGGTTTCCGGACCGCGAGGCGCTCATCCGCGCGGTGGCCCAGGAGAGCTTCGCGCACGTGCTCGCCGACGCGCGCGCGGCCGCCGCGGAGGAGTCGACGGGCTGGAACGCGCTGCAACGCCTGATCAGCCGGTCGCACCGGCTCAAGGTGAGCGTGCAGCTGGCGCTGGTCTCGCAGCGGGCGCGCGAGATCCTGCGGCACGACCCGAAGACCGTCGAGCTGCGCGACGCGCTGATGGGCGAACTCGCCCGGATCCTCGCCACCGCGCAGGCCGAGGGGACGATGCGCCGCGACGTCGAGGCCGGTGACATCGCGCTGCTGTTCTCCCTCATGCTGCGCCAACCACCGGCCGCGGAAGACCCGCAGCAGGAAGGGCTGGAACGCGCCGTGGCGATCATGTTCGACGGTCTGCGCACCGACGCCCACACCCCGCTGCCGGGCAGCCCAGTGCCCCTCGACCACCTGCGGGGGTAGCAGCTCGGCGCTGCGACTTCTGATCAACCCCGGCAACGCGTACCGTCACGATGCATGGATCCGCGGGAAGCCTCGTTGCCGGTCTCGCGGGGCGTGCTCGCGGAAGCCGTCGCCCGCGGTTCGCACGGACGGGTGCTGGAGCACCCGGGCGTCGGCACCCGGCGCTGACCACCACCACCCGCCAGGAGGTCACCGATGACCGCGTTGGAGGAATCCCGGAAAACCGCGCAGTCGCTGCCAGCCCACCCGCTGGAACCGCTCACCGGTGAGGAGATCAGCACCGCTGCCGCGATCGTGCAGGCCGCCGCCGAGTTCTCGCCCTCGGCGCGCTTCGTCTACGTCGAGCTGTCCGAACCACCCAAGGACGTGCTCCGGACCTTCACGCCCGGTGCCGCCTGGGACCGTCGAGCCGCTGTGCTGCTGCGCGACCCGGTCGCCAAGTGCACCACCGAAGTCGTCGTGTCGCTCAGCCGCCGCGCCGTGCTCGACTGGCAGGTCGTGGAGGGGGCGCAGGCACCGATGACCCGCGAGGAGTTCCTGGCCTGCGAAGAGCTCGTGCGCGCCGACGAACGCTGGATCGCCGCGATGCGGGCGCGCGGAGCGCAGGACCTGGAACTGGCGATGATCGACCCCTGGGCCTCGGGCTACACCGGGCCGGCCGACGATCCCGGCGCCCACCGCCTGGCCCGGCCGCTGACGTTCCTGCGGGCGCAACCCGACGACAACGGATACGCACGTCCCGTCGAAGGGTTGATCGTCACCGTCGACCTCGACGAGATGCGCGTGCTCGACGTGGCCGACCACGGCGCCGTGCCGCTGCCCGCCCGACCGGGCAACTACTACCCGGAGTTCGCCTTCGCCGACGGCAACGTGCCCGCGTTCCCGGCTGCCCGCGAGCCGCTGAAACCGATCGAGATCACCCAGCCGGAAGGGCCGTCGTTCACCGTCGACGGGCACGCGGTGTCCTGGTCGAACTGGCGGCTGCGCATCGGGTTCTCCCCGCGGGAGGGGCTGGTGCTGCACGACGTCGGCTACGTCGACCGCGGCGAGCTGCGACCGGTGCTGCACCGGGCCTCCCTGGCGGAGATGTACGTGCCCTACGGCGACCCCACGGCGACGCACCACAACAAGAACGTCTTCGACGAGGGCGAGTACGGCCTCGGGTGGATGGCGAACTCGCTCGAACTCGGCTGCGACTGCCTCGGCGAGATCCACTACTTCGACGCGGTGCTCAACGACCAGGACGGCATGCCCACGACGATCACCAACGCTGTGTGCATGCACGAGGAGGACGCCTCGCTCGGGTGGAAGCACACCGACTTCCGCACCGGCCGCGCCGAGGTGCGCCGCAACCGGCGCCTGGTGATCTCGTTCGTCGCCACCGTCGGCAACTACGAGTACGGCTTCTACTGGAACCTGTACCTGGACGGGTCGATCGAGTTCGAGATCAAGCTGACCGGGATCCTCTCCACGGGAGCGCTCGAAGCGGGTGGAACACCGGAGTTCGGCACCACGGTCGCTCCGGGGCTGTACGGCCCGAACCACAACCACTACTTCAACGTGCGCCTGGACGTGCGCGTCGACGGCGAGCGCAACAACCTCCACGAGGTCGACGCGGTCGCCGACCCACCAGGACCGGACAATCCGCACGGCAACGCCTGGCGCAGTCGCAAACGCCAACTGCGGTCCGAGCACGAGGCGCAGCGCCTGCCGGATCCGCTGGCGGGGCGGGCCTGGCTGGTCGAAAGCGCCGAACGCACCGGGCCGCTCGGCAAGCCGACCGCGTACAAGGTCGAACCCGGTGCCTACACGAGCCCGCTGTGGCAGGAGGGGTCGCAACAGGCGCACCGCGGCGGGTTCGCCACGCGGCAGTTGTGGGCGACGCCGTACGCACCGGACGAGTACTTCGCCGCCGGCAAGTACGTCGCGCAGAACAGCGGGGGTGACGGGCTGCCCGCCTACACCGCCGGCGACCGCAGCCTCGAGGACGCGGACCTGGTGCTGTGGTGCACCCTGTGCGCCCACCACGTGGTCCGGCCGGAGGACTGGCCGGTGATGCCGGTGACCCGGGTGAACATGCACCTCAAACCGTTCGGCTTCTTCGACGGCAATCCCATGCTCGACCTGCCGGCCGAACGCGGCGGCCACTGCGGTGGGGCCGGCGCGAGCCACAGCGATGAGTGAGTCCGCCGCCCGCCGCGGCTCGCGGACGCCATCGCGCTGCGACCCGCCGGAACCCGCCTCATCGGGGGTTCGCCTCACTGGGACTCGCCGAACGAACTGCGCTGGGCCACCCAGCGGGCGATGAGCACATCGACCCCGCCGACGAGCAGGTAGGCCACCACGGTGGCGAAGGCCGTCGCAGGCCAGGCCGCGAGGCCCGGCAGGTGCGAGGAGCCGTAGGCGGCGGTGATCGCACCCATCACCGACAGGATGTCGAAACCCCCGGCCAACGTGGTCACCTGGCCGCCTTCGCGCAGCCGTCCGTGCGGGAAGTACGCAACGGAGAGCCCGCCCACCAGGACGAAGGCGACGGCCGCGCCGAAGGCGAACGAGATCGTCTCCAGCGCAGAACCGGCGCCGCTGGCGTTGTTGACCAACCCGTAGGCCGCGGTCAAGGAGATCGAGAACCCGTAGGCCGTGGCGTTGTTGCGCAGCGCAGTGCGGACACCGCGCCCGAACACCTCGAAACGCCCTTCGCTGACGAGCGGAGATTCCTCGGACGCGTCCTCGTCCTCCCGCTCCTCATCGTTCATCAGGACGAGTGCATCACAGCGGTGCCGCGCACGCGAGCGTCCGGCCGGGCTCGGCGGCCGGTCCGTTTGAGCCGTCCCGGCGGTCGGGTAGACGGATGCCGGACCGACCCCGCAGCGGAACTCGGAGCGATCGCACGGCCGAGCGCGTCTCGGGCTTCTTCGTGCGCCGCCTCCGCCCGGCCGAGGTCCGGGCTGCGTTCCCGGACGGCGGCAGTGCCCCGCGACGTCGTACGGCAACAGGAGTGGTGGACGATGAGCGGTAACAGCGACGTCGTGGTGATCACCGGCGCCAGCGCCGGCATCGGCCGGGCCCTCGCGCGCCTGTACGGTCGGCGCGGTGCGCGCGTGGCCCTGCTTGCCCGCGGGGAGACGGGGCTTGCCGGGGCGGCCGAGGACGTGCGCGACAGCGGTGGGCAGCCGCTGAGCATCCCGGTGGACGTGGCCGATGCCGACCAGGTCGAAGCCGCGGCCGAGCGCGTCGAAACCGAGCTCGGCCCCATCGACGTGTGGGTCAACGCCGCGTTCACAACCGTGTTCGCCCCGGCCCACGAGATCACCGCGGAGGAGTTCCGCCGCGTCACCGAGGCCACCTACCTCGGCTTCGTGCACGGGAGCCTGGCGGCGCTGCGCCGCATGCGTCCGCGCGAGCGGGGCACGCTCGTGCAGGTCGGTTCGGCGCTGGCCTACCGCGGAGTGCCGCTGCAGTCGGCCTACTGCGCCGCCAAGCACGCCATCCAGGGCTTCCACGAATCGCTGCGTTGCGAACTGCTGCACGAACGCAGTGGTGTGCGCACGACCATGGTGCAACTGCCCGGGGTGAACACGCCGCAGTTCTCCTGGGTGCTCAGCCGGTTGCCGGAGCATCCGCAGCCGGTGCCGCCGATCTACCAACCGGAGGTCGCCGCGCGCGGGGTGCTGCACGCAGCCGACCATCCGGGCCGGCGCGAGCACTGGGTCGGCGGCAGCACCGTGGGCACGCTGCTGGCCCACACCCTGGCGCCCGGCATCATCGACCGCTACCTGGCCCGTACCGGCTACGACGGCCAGCAGAACTCCGAGGTCGAGGATCCGTGGCAAGCCGCGAACCTGTGGGAACCGGCGGACGGTCCCGACGGGCGCGACTACGGCGCGCACGGCGTGTTCGACGCCTCCGCGCACGGCAGGAGCCGGCAGCTGTGGTTGTCCCGGCACCGCGGTGCTGTCACCGCCGTGGCCGGCGCGCTGCTCGCCGCTGGCCTCACCGCCGCCCGGCGGATCGGCCGGTCCGCGGTTCCGCCTCGGTGATCGACCGCGGGCGGGGCTGACGTCCGGAGCCGAGCAAGTGCGGGACGGTCCCGTTCTGCGACGTCCGCAGCGAACTGTGCGCAGTCGTCCTCGGCGGCATCGCAAACGCACCGCGGAGCAGGGCGGGGTCTGCCGAAGAGCGCGCTCAGGACCGGCGCTGCCGCTTCTCCGCGCGGTGGATGCCGTCCTTGCAGGCCTTCGCCACGCGGTGGTGCTGCCGCAGCCTGTCGACCAGTCCGAACGGTTCGGCCGCGCCGGGTTCCGCATCGCCCGGCTGCGGCGCGCCGTCGCCGGCCCAGACGTGCAGCACTTCGCCGTGCACGGCGCCGCTGCGGTACCAGCGTTCCCAGCGTTCGAAGTCGGGACTGTGCCGGTGCCCGAGCACGAGCGCGGACTCGCCTGCGCCGTCGAGCGCGGCGCCGTCGCGCGGCCACAGCTCGACGCGCGAGCCCTGCCCCGGTGCGGGCCAGTGTGCGGCGGTGACGACGCTCGTGCGCGGTGCACGCTCCGCATCCCCCGGCGACTGGCGCACGAGCAGCGCGTCCTCGGCGTGGGTCCGTGCGGGAAGTGCGGTCACGTGTGCGGTCTCCTCGAGCGTGACCAGCACGCGCGGGACCCACCACCAGTTCTCCCGGCGGGCCATGATGCTGTCGGCGCGCAGTCGTGTCGGCGGGTGCTTCGCCACTTCCTGGGCGAGGAGGTGTTCGACGAACTCCGCACCTTCGAGGTCCCACCGGACCGCGACGCGGCCGGTTGCCATCAGCGTCTCTCCCGGCTCGTCGCGCGTGTGGACGGTGAACGCGGCGCGGTGCGCCAGCGATGCCACGTCGTCCAACTGGGACAGCGGCACGGCAGCGCACGGCGTGCGTTCCTCCGGCCAGTTCAGCGGCACGACGGGCATGCCGTGCGCCCCCCGTGCGGTGGTCCACAGAATCTCGGCTGTGGCGGCCTGAGACCAAGCCGCAATCATCTCGTCGGCCATGGAACCTATGTATCGGCGCTGTGAGTTGCTATCTTTCCAGGCGAACTTTAGTCGGTCCTTCCGGAATGACTGCGCCGGCCCGAGCCGTGCGCGCACCGGTCCGGAGGGGTTCGACAACCGCAGTGCGATACGAGGAATTCCATGCCCGCAGTAGTCGTGTTGGTCGTCGCGATCGCGGCGTTCGCGCTGGCCTACCGCTATTACTCGGCGTACTTGGCCAAGCGCGTCTACGCGCTCGACCCGAACGCCGTCACCCCCGCCCACACCTACCGGGACGGGGTCGATTTCGTTCCCACCAACAAGCACATCGTGTTCAGCCACCACTTCATCTCGGTGGCGGGAGCCGCACCGATCGTCGGGCCGGCGACGGCCGTGTTCTGGGGCTGGGGGCCGGCGCTGCTGTGGGTGGTGCTCGGCACGATCTTCGCGGCCGGTGTGCACGACTTCGGTTCGCTGGTGATCTCCGTGCGGCACCGCGCGCGCAGCATCGGCACGCTCACCAGCGACATCATCACGCGTCGCGCGCGGACGCTGTTCCTGCTGATCATCTTCTTCCTGCTGACGATGGTCAACGCGGTGTTCGCCGTGGTCATCGCGCAGCTGTTCACGGAGAATCCCGAGGCGGTGCTTCCGGTCCTGCTCACCGTGCCGTTCGCGATCGGCCTGGGGCAGTACATCTACCGCAGGCGCTCCCAGGCGTTCGTGCCCGCGCTGATCGCCATGGCGCTGATCTACCTGAGCATCCCCGTGGGCCAGATGATGCCCATCACGGTCGACCCGCTGGCCAACGCCGTCGGCCTCGGCGCCGAGACGTTGTGGGTCGTGCTGATCTTCGCCTACACCTTCTTCGCCTCGCGGCTGCCGGTGTGGACGTTGCTGCAGCCGCGCGACTACATCAACCAGATGCAGATGGTGGTGGCGCTGCTGGTGATCATCCTCGGGGTCGCCGTCGGCTGGGACAGCATCGTCGCTCCGGCGGTCAACGACGTGCCCGCGGATTCACCGCCGTGGTTCCCGCTGCTGTTCGTCACCATCGCCTGCGGCGCCGTGTCCGGGTTCCACAGCCTCGTCGGCTCGGGCACGACGGCGAAGCAGCTGAACAAGGAGACCGACGCCCGCTACGTCGGATACCTGGCCTCGTCCGGCGAAGGGCTGCTGGCCCTGTGCGCCATCCTCGCCTGCACGGCGGGCGTGGCCGCGACGAGCGGCCAGTGGAACCAGCTCTACGCCAACTTCGACCAGGCCTCCGACAGCGCCACCAGCTACTTCGTCAACGGCGTGGCCCAGTTCGCGGGCAACCTCGGGGCGCCGGTGGGCATCGGCGCGATATTCGCGACGCTGGTGGTCATCAGCTTCGCCGCGACCAGTCTGGACACCGCGGTGCGGCTGCAGCGCTACATCGTGCAGGAGATCGCCGAACTGGCGCACGTCCGGCCGCTGGCGCGGAACCTGACCGCGGCGACCGGCGTGGCGGTGGTGCTGCCGCTGGCGATCGCGTTGCTGCCGGGGGATTTCGCGTTCGGCACGTTGTGGCAGCTGTTCGGCACCACCAACCAGCTCACCGCCGGCCTGGCGCTCGCCGTGATCGCGGTGTGGGTGACCAAGAGCAACCGCAACCCGCTCGCGATCCTCGTGCCCTGGGTCTTCCTGGTGGTCATGACCTCGTGGGCGCTGGTGGTCCAGTTCGCGCAGTTCCTCGCCTCGGACGATCCGCTGCAGGTGTTCTTCCTGGCGCCGCTGGACGCGGTCATCTTCCTGCTGGCGCTGTGGATGGTCGTCGAGGCCGCCATCGCCTTCAGGCGCGTGTGGCAGCAGCGCAGTCGCGGCGAATCCGCCGTCAGCGCGACCGAGGAGTCGTAGCGGCACGATCCACGTCTCCGCCAGGTGCACCTCTCGGCCGGTCCGGCTGCTGCCGGGCCGGCCTCGTGCTGTCGCGGACGGCGTCAGGGCGCAGGACCCGGTCGCGGAATGCCAGGATCAGGCCCGGTCGCCGGTGCGCGGAGAGGAGTTCGGTGTGGGATCGCCGTCGGACACGAAGCGGAACCAGATCTTCGACGAGATCCGTCGCCTGATCCTGGTCGGACAGCTCGAGAGGGGAGCGCGGCTGCGGCAGGACGAGCTGGCGCGCCGGTTCCACGCCAGCATCACCCCTGTCCGGGAGGCGCTGCGTCTGCTCGAGGCCGACGGGTTGGTCGTTTCGGAGCCGCACCGGGGCGTGCGGGTCGCCGGGGTGGACCTGGAACAGATCAAGGCCACCTACATCCTGCGGCGCCTCAGCGAGAGCTACGCGATGCGGCGCGCGACGTTGCGGGTCTCGCGCCGCGACATGGCCACTGCGCGGAACCTGCTGGACCAGATGCAGCAGGCGCAGGCCGTCGAGGATCCGGCGGCGATCCGGGAGGCGAACAAGCAGTTCCACTTCTTCTTCTACGACCGGTGCGGTGTGCCCGCGCTGAGCCAGCAGATCGAGGCGATGTGGCAGGCGTTCCCGTGGGATCTGCTGCTGAATTCGCCGGAGCGCGCCGCCGCTTCGCACCAGGAGCATCGGGTGATCCTGGACGCGGTCCGGGCCGGTGATCCGGATCGCGTCGCCGAAGCCACCGAGGCGCACATCCGCCGCGGCTACATCGCCATCACCGAACACCTGTCCGGCGAGGAGGGGGTCGATCCGTTCGACCTCGAGGCCGACTGACCGGCTCGCCAGCACTGAGTCGGTGCAGCGGTGGTGGTGCGCATGCCTTCACACATCATGCATGATCTGATGTTATCATGCATGACAACCGCTCGCGCGCGCACCGCGAGCACCGCCTCGTGCTCGTGCTGGTGGGGAAGGGAGCCGCATGCTGCCGCTGGAAGGCGTCACCGTCGTCGCCCTGGAGCAGGCCGTGGCCGCTCCGTTCGCCACCCGCCAGCTGGCGGACGCAGGCGCGCGGGTGATCAAGGTCGAACGTCCCACCGGGGACTTCGCTCGGGCGTACGACACCACGGCCAAGGGCATGGCGAGCCATTTCGTCTGGCTCAACCGCAACAAGGAGAGCATCGTCCTGGACCTGAAGTCCGACGAGGGCCGGCGCGCCCTGGACAAGCTCCTCGCCGGAGCGGACGTGTTCGTGCAGAACTTCGCACCGGGTGCGAGCGCGCGGCTCGGCTTCGGCGCGCAGGAGCTGCGCGCCCGCCACCCCGGCTTGATCGTCTGCGACATGTCCGGCTACGGCAGCTCCGGCCCGTACCGCGACAAGAAGGCCTACGACCTGCTCGTCCAGTGCGAAACGGGGCTCGTGTCCATCACCGGCAGCAGCGAGCAACCGGCGAAAGCGGGGATCTCCGTCGCGGACATCGCCGGTGGCATGTACGCCTGCACCGGCGTGCTCACCGCGCTGTACGAACGCGAACGCACCGGTGCGGGATCCGCCTTCGAAGTGTCCCTTCTGGACGCGCTCGGCGAGTGGATGGGCTATCCCTACTACTACGCCACCTACGGCGGTCAGGCGCCGGCCCGCACCGGCGCGCAGCACGCGGCCATCGCGCCTTACGGCCCGTTCCGCACCGGTGACGGCGCGCAGGTCTTCCTCGCGGTGCAGAACGATCGCGAGTGGACGAAGCTCTGCGAGACCGTGCTCGACGACGCGGAACTCGCCGCGGACGCGCGGTTCGCGACGAATCCGGACCGCGTCGCGAACGAGGCGGAGCTGACCACCGCGATCGAAACCGCCTTCGCGCAGCTGACCGGCGAGGAAGTGGTCGAACGGCTGGACGGGGCGCAGATCGCCAACGCCCGCATGCGCACGGTGCAGGAATTCGCCGAGCACCCACAGCTGGCCGCGCGGGACCGCTGGCGCGAGGTCGACTCGCCGGCCGGGCCGCTGCGGGCGCTGCAGCCTCCCGTCACCGTACCCGGTCGCGAACCCCGCATGGACGCCGTCCCCGGCCTCGGCGAACACACCGACGCCATTCTCGCCGAAATCGGGGAGCAGCCATGACCGCGTTCGCCTACGCACCGCTGCTGCCCCGCGGCGCGGACACCACCGCGTACCGGCTGGTGAGCACCGACGGCATCGGGCGCACCGAAGCCGCCGGCCGCTCGTTCCTGACCGTCGAACCGCACGTGCTGCGCACGCTGGCCGCCGAGGCGTTCCGCGACATCTCGCACCTGCTGCGGCCCGCGCACCTGGCACAGCTGCGCACGATCGTCGACGATCCCGAAGCCAGTGCCAACGACCGGTTCGTGGCCACCGACCTGCTGCGCAACGCGTGCGTCTCCGCCGGCGGGGTGCTGCCGATGTGCCAGGACACCGGCACACCGATCGTCATGGGCCGCCGCGGACAACGCGTGCTCACCGACGAGGAGGACGCGGAGCACCTCTCCCGCGGGATCCACGACACCTACGCGACGCTGAACCTGCGGTACTCGCAGATGGCGCCGCTGTCCACGTGGGACGAAGTCAACACCGGCACGAACCTGCCGGCGCAGATCGACCTGCAAGCCACCGGCGGCGACGAGTACGACTTCCTCTTCCTGGCCAAGGGCGGCGGCAGCGCCAACAAGACGTTCCTGTTCCAGGAGACCAAGGCACTGCTCAACCCCGCCAGCATGCGCGAGTTCATCGCGGAGAAGCTGCGCGCCCTGGGCACGTCGGCCTGCCCGCCGTACCACCTGGCGCTCGTGATCGGCGGAACCAGCGCGGAGCAAGCGCTGCAAACGGCCAAGTACGCCTCGGCGCACGACCTCGACACCCTGCCGACGGAAGGTTCGGAACTCGGCCACGGATTCCGCGATCCGGAGTTCGAGCAGGAAGTCTGGGAGATCTCCCGCGACCTCGGCATCGGCGCGCAGTTCGGCGGCAAGTACTTCTGCCACGACGTGCGCGTGATCCGACTGCCCCGGCACGGCGGGTCGTTGCCGGTGGCCCTGGCCGTGTCGTGTTCGGCCGACCGGCAGGCCAAGGCCAAGATCACCGAGCAGGGCACGTTCCTCGAACAGCTGGAGCCGGATCCGGCGCGGTACCTGCCGGACGTGGTCGAGCAGCAACTGCCGGACGAGAGCGCCGCGATCGACCTGAACCGGCCGATGGACGACATCCGCGCCGAGCTGTCGCGCCTTCCCGTCGCGACCCGCGTGTCCCTGAGCGGTCCGATGGTGGTCGCCCGCGACATCGCGCACGCCAAGATCGCCGAACGACTCGACGCGGGTGAGCCGCTTCCCGCATACCTGCGCGAACACCCCGTCTACTACGCGGGCCCGGCCAAAACGCCCGCGGGCTACGCCTCCGGTTCCTTCGGGCCGACCACGGCCGGGCGGATGGACTCCTACGTCGAGCGGTTCCAAGCCGCGGGCGGGTCGCTGGTCATGCTCGCCAAGGGCAACCGCTCGGCGCAGGTCGTGCGCTCCTGCCGCGACCACGGCGGGTTCTACCTGGGCTCGGTCGGCGGACCGGCCGCGCGGTTGGCCGAGGAGTGCATCCGCCACGTCGAGGTGCTCGAATACCCCGAACTGGGGATGGAAGCGGTCTGGCGCATCGAGGTCGAGGACTTCCCGGCGTTCGTCGTCATCGACGACGAGGGCAACGACTTCTTCGCCGACACCACCGGTCCGCTGCTCACCCTCGGCCCCAGCCGGCGGGATGGGTGACGAGTAATCAGCGGGAGCTGTGCGTCACGTCGCGGCGCACCGGTGCCCGCCCCGGCACCGACCGGCACGGTTTCCGGGTTCGTGCGGCCGGGCCGGTGCGGCAGGCGATCCGGGTGCTGCGATCAGCAGATCGCATCGGTGCGGCCCGCTTCGCCCGTGCGAGCCGCACCGACGTGGCGGAACGCCGTTGCGCAGCACGGCCTCACCGGTGTGCTGCGGTCTCGCTCGTGCGCGCCCGCCGGGCGCGCACGACCAGCGGCACGACCAGTGCGACGACGAGCAGCCCGTACAGGGTGAGCGCGACCGGACTGTCGAACAGGAAACCGACGTCGCCCTGGCTGATCGCCATCGCGCGCCGCAGTTCGGTTTCGGCGAGCGGGCCTAGGATGACGCCGATGAGCACCGGTGCGATCGGGAAACCGTACCGCCGCAGCAGGAACCCGAGCAGTCCCACCACGTACAGCAGCACCACGTCGGCGATCGAGGACTTCGCCGTGTACACGCCGAGCGTGGCGAACACGACGATGCCGGCGTACAGGTAGTGGCGCGGGATCTGCAGCAGTTTCGCCCACACCGGCGCGAACGGCAGGTTCAGCACGAGCAGCATCGCGCTGCCCAGGAACAGGCTGGCCAGCAGCGCCCACACCAGGTCGCTCTCCTCGGTGAACAGCATCGGTCCTGGCCGGATGCCGTACTGCTGGAACGCGCCGAGCATGATCGCCGCGGTGGCCGAGGTCGGCAGTCCCAACCCGAGCAGCGGGACCAGCGAGGTCGCCGTCGTCGCGTTGTTCGCCGATTCCGGGCCGGCGACGCCTTCGATCGCGCCGCGGCCGAACTCGCTGTTGCCGCGGCGGGTGGACAGCCGGTTCTCCAAGCCGTAGGACAGGAAGGTCGGGATCTCGGATCCGCCCGCCGGGATGACGCCGAACGGCAGGCCGAGCGCCGTGCCGCGCAACCAGGGCCGCCAGGAGCGGCTCCAGTCCCGCCGGGACAGCCACGGCCGGCCCGAGGTGACCGTCTCGTCGGCCGGGGTGCGTTCCGCCGTCGAGGCCACGTGCAGGACTTCGCCGATGGCGAGCATCCCCACGGTCACGACGACGATGCTGATGCCGTCGAGCAGCTGGGGCGAGCCGAGGGTGAACCGCACCGCACCGCTCTGCTCGTCGATGCCGACCAGCGCGATGGCCAGGCCGAGACCCAGTGTGGTGAGACCGCGCAGCTTGTCGCCGGACACGATCGCCGAGGTGGCGACGAAGGCGAAGACCGCGAGCGCGAAGAACTCCGCGGGGCCGAAGCTCACCGCCAGGTCCACCATGATCGGGGAGAAGAAGACGACCGCGGTCACCGCGATGATGCTGCCGACGAACGAACCGAGCACCGCCGCGGCGAGCGCTTGCGGGGCCCGCCGGTTCTTCGCCATGACGAAGCCCTCGAAGGCGGTGGCCATCGACGAGCTCTGCCCCGGGGTGTTCAGCAGGACCGCCGTGGTGGCGCCGCCGAACTGGCCGCCGAAGTACACGCCGGCGAACATGATGAACGCCCCGGTGGGCTCCAGCGTGAACGTGAGCGGCACCAGCAGGGCCACCGCCATCGCCGAGCCCAGTCCCGGCAGGACGCCGACGGCGGTGCCGAGCACGACGCCGACCAGGCACAGCAGGAGGTTGACCGGGGTGACGGCCTCGGCGAATCCGCCGAGCAGCAGGGAGATCGTGTCCACTCAGATCACCCCGCCGAGGATCCCGGCCGGCAGGGTGATGCCCAGTCCGGCCGAGAAGGCCAGCTGCGCCGCCGAGGACAGCACGAAGGCGATGCCGATGTCGCGCAGCACGTGCCGACCACCGAGCGCGTAGGACACGCCGAAGAACAGGCCGGCGCCGGCGATGAGCCAGCCGAGCGGTTCCAGCAGCAGCACGTGCAGCACGAGCGTGAGCGCGACGATGCCGAACGGCTTCCAGTCGATGCCGGGTGCGCCGGTCGTCTCGGTCGGTGCCGATTCGGCTGCGGCGGGTTCCTCGCCCGCCTGGGACGTCTGCTCGATCCGGGGAGCCGGCGTGCGCAGGTGCTGCACCACGAGCAGGACGCTGAGCACCAGCAGCAGAACACCCACGACGGCGGGGAAGAACTGCGGACCGAGGTAGCCGCTGGTGCCGGGCACGTCCATGGTCGCCGTGCCGACCAGCAGCGCGGCCCCGATCGCCGCGACGAGCAGGGCGACGACGAGCTCACCCCGCGGTTTCGCGCGGCGCGTGTCCGGTGCGGTCGTTGCAGTTGATTGTGCGGTGCTCATGCGAGTCCCAGCTCCTTGCTGATCTCGGTGATCCGGGCGGTCTCGCTGGCCACGAACTGCTCGAACCGGCGGCCCGTCATGAATGTGTCCTGCCATTCCTGCTTGTCCAGCGTGTCCTGCCACTGCCGGGAGGCGTGGACCTGTTCGACGAACCGTTGCAGCTGCTCGCGCTGCTCGTCGGAGATCCCGGGCGGGGCGACCACCCCGCGCCAGTTCGCCAGTTCCACGTCGACGCCCTGCTGCCGGAACGTCGGGATGTCGATGCCCTCGACCGGTTCTGCCGCCGACAGCCCGAGCGCGCGCAGCTGTCCGGATTCGATCTGGGAGGCGAACTCGTCGTAGCCGGACACGCCGACGTCGAGACTGCCGTTGAGCATGCCCGCGACGGCCTCGCCGCCGCCGGGGTAGGGGATGTAGTTCAGATCGCGGGGATTGACACCGCCGGCGTCCATGAGCATGCCGGCGAGGAGGTGGTCGGTTCCGCCGACGGAACCACCGCCGACGGCGACGGATCCCGGATCGGCGCGCCATGCCCGGAAGAGGTCCTCCAGCGTGCGGATCGGGGAGTCGGCCGGCACCGTGACGACCCCGTAGTCGTCGGCCAACCGTGCGATGGGGGTGACGTCGTTGAGGTCGTACGGTGATTCCGTGGCGGCGATGGTGCCCATCATGACGGTTCCGGTGATCATCAGGGCGTCGCCCCTGCCGCGTTGACTGACCACCTGGGACAGTCCGATCGTTCCGCCGGCACCGGGGATGTTCTGCACCTCGGTGGTGCCGACGAGCCCGCGGTCGTCCGCGACGGACTGGATCTCGCGGCCGACGCTGTCCCAACCGCCGCCGGGAGCTGCTGGGACCGTGATCTGCAGGCGCTCGCGCGGACCGCCGCCGGTCTGGGCTCCGCTGTGCGCGTCCACGACGGCCAGCGCCACCAGCGCGACGCCGAGGACGGTGGCGACGCCGCGAACCACCAGGCGTTTCGCGCGTGGACCGGGGGCTGGTCGCGGGCGCTCCGGTTGATCGGTCGTGGTCACTCCGAGCTCCTTCGCGTGCGTCGTGGGGCGCGGGACGAGCTAGCGTCGGTCCGTTTGACGGATCGGTAGGTCCGTCAAGCGGATAGTGTGGTACTTTAACGGGGAGGCAGCTGTGTGGCAACAATCACGGGGAGGGTGATCGCATGTCCAGTGCCGCCGAAGTCCCCGGGGAAGCGAGAGCGGACGCGGGCGTGCGCAGCGTGCTCCGCGCGCTGGATCTGCTCGCTCTGTTCACCGAGGAGCGCCTGTCCTGGACCGTGCGCGACTTGACCGCGGTCAGCGGGCTGGCCAAGACCACGGTGCTGCGCCTGGTGGCGACCCTGGAGCGGCGCGGCCTGCTCTGGTCCGAGCCGGACGGGCGCATCACCGTCGGCCCGGGGTTGTTGCGGTGGTCGAAACTGGCCCGGAGCGCGTGGCAGGTGCCGGAGTCCGCGCGCGGCACCATGCGCGAACTCGCCGCCGCGACGGGGGAGACGGTCAACCTGTACGTGCGCGCGGACCACTCCCGCATCTGCATCGAACAGCAGGAGGGCACCGGCACCGTGCGGCACCTGGTGCGGGTCGGGGACGAACTGCCGCTGTGGGCGGGTGCTGCGAGCAAGGTCCTGCTGTCCGACGTGGACGACGACGTGCTCGCAGCGGTGCTCGAGAACGACCCGAACCGGCACACCGTCGCCGGACTGCGCGCGGAGATCGCAGTGGTGGCGCAGACCGGATTCGCGGTCAGCCACGGGGAGCGCGAAGTGGGCGCCTCCGGCGTCGCAGCGCCGGTCGTCGACGCGCACGGCCAGGTGCTCGCCGCGCTCGCCATCGGCGGGCCCACGCCGCGGTTCACCGAGCAGGCGGTGGAGGAGTTCGGCGGGGCGGTGGTCGATGCGGCCGTGCGGATGTCCCGGATCGGACTCGGGGGTGAAACGTGACCAGCGGACTGCTCGACGACGTGCGGGTGCTCGACTTGACCAACGTGCTCGCCGGACCGTTCGCCAGTTACCAGCTCGGGCTGTTCGGTGCCGACGTCGTCAAGGTGGAAGCACCGGACGGTGGTGACCTCGCCCGCCAGCTCGGTGCTGACGGCGAGCTCAACGAAGCGCGGCTGGGAACCTCGTTCCTGGCGCAGAACGGCGGGAAGAGGTCGCTGACGCTCGACCTGAAGAGCGACGAGGGCGTGGAGATCTTCGCCGAACTGGTGCGCGGCGCCGATGTGGTGCTGGAGAACTTCCGCCCCGGTGTGCTGGCCCGTCTCGGTTTCGACGCGGACCGGCTGCACGAGCTCAACCCGAAATTGGTCTACTGCGCGATCTCCGGGTTCGGCCAGCACGGCCCGATGGCCGATCGCCCCGCCTACGACCAGATCATCCAAGGGCTGTCGGGCATGATGAGCGCGACGGGCACCGGCGAGACCGCGCCGCTGCGAGCGGGGTATCCGGTCGCGGACACGCTCGGCGGCATGACCGCGGCGTTCGCCGTGGCCGCGGCACTGCTGCGCGCGGAACGCACCGGTGCGGGAACCGCTCTCGACTTGTCCATGATGGATACTGCGGTCACGGCGATGGGATGGGCCGTGTCGAACTACCTCATCGCCGGCGTCGAACCGCAGCCGATGGGCAACGAGAACGCCACCGCGGCACCGTCCGGGACGTTTCGCACCGCGGACGGTTTCCTCAACATCGCCGCGAACAAGCAGGAGCAGTTCGAGTCGCTGTGCGTGGAGATCGGGCGGCCCGAGCTGGCCGCCGACCCGCGCTTCGCAGGGCGGGAGGACCGCAAGGCCAACCGGGAACTGCTGCGGACCGAGCTGGAGAGCGGTCTGCGCGCCGGCACGGCGCTGCACTGGGAGCAGGCGCTCTCGGCGCGGGGCGTTCCGGCGGCGCGCGTGCTCACCGTCGCCGACGTCGTCGAGCTGGACCAGATCGCCGAGCGCGAACTCGTGCACACCCTGCCGCACCCCGGCCGCGACGAGGGGACGATGCGCGTCCTCGGCAGCGGTGTGCGGGTGGACGAACAGGCCTGCGCCCCCGCCGGCGCAGCACCGGTGCTCGGCCAGCACACCGACGAACTGCTCGGCGAACTGGGCTACGCCCAGGTCGACGTCGACCGACTGCGGAAGGCCGGAGTGGTATGAACACCGATGCTTCCGCGCACTGGGCCACGAGCCTGGTGCGCATCCAACCGGGCGAGATCGCCCTCGGCGGTCGTCCGATCGAGCGGCTGATCGGCGAGGTCTCCTTCGTCGACACGATCTGGCTGATGCTGCGCGGTGAGCTGCCGGGCCCCGGTGCCTCGCGCTTGCTCGAAGCCGCGCTGACCGCCGCGGTGGACCACGGCCCGCAGGCCCCTTCGATCGCCTCGGCGAGGATGGCCGCCACCTGCGGTGTGGGGCTGAACAACGCGGTGGCCACCGGGGTGAACCTGCTCGGCGACGTGCACGGCGGCGCGGGGCAGCAGTGCATGGCGCTGCTCGACGACGTCCTGCACCGCGTGCACGTCAGCGGGTGCGAACTCGGCGCAGCCGTGCAGCAGGTGCTCGACGAGCAGGACTACGTCCCGGGTTTCGGGCACCGCTTCCACCCGCGCGATCCGCGGCGCGACCCGCTGCTGGACCTCGCGGCGGAGGCGGTGGCCGACGGGGTCGTGCCCGGTGAGCACCTGGCCGCGGCGCTCGAGTTGGAAGCGCGGCTCGCGGCGCGGGCGGACAAACCCGTGCCGATGAACATCGACGGCGCGACCGCGGTCATCTACGCCGAACTCGGCTTCCCGCCGGAACTCGGGCGCGGGCTGTTCGTCCTGTCCCGTTCGGTCGGCATCCTCGCGCACGCCTGGGAGGAGCGGTGCAGCGGCGCGCGCATCAAGGGGCCGATCCCCCGTTCGCAGCTCGCCGACTACACCGGCCCGGACGTGCGCGATCCGGCCGGCAGTGTGGAATGACCGCCGGGCTCACACGTCGGCAGGTAGCAGGCGGTCCAGGTTCTCCTGCGCCAGCGCGGCCAGGGCCGGTTCGCCGTCGTGGTCGCGCCAGATCTCGACGGCGACCCGGAACGCCGTTGTCGTCGCGGCGGCGGCGAGCCGCACCCGCACGTCGTCGCGCGCACGACCGCTGCGTTCGGCGAGGAAGCCGGCCAGCAGCGCCTCGAATTCGGCGAGGGTGTTGAGGAACGGTCCTGTCAGGGTGGGCACGCCCGTCACCAGGCGCACCCGTTGCAGCTGCCGCTGCCGGTCGTTCTCGAAGAGCGGATCGAGCAGCTCGAACGCGGCGCGCAGCGAGTCCCGGCAGGGCTCGTCGTCCGGACGCCGACGCAGTTCTTCCGCTGCGAGCGCGTAGGCGTCGCGTGCGTGGCCGAGCACGACGTCCTCCTTCGCGGTGTAGTAGCGGAAGAACGTGCGGCGGGAGACGAGCGCTGTTTCGCAGATGGTGTCGATGGGGGTCGCGTCGTAACCGTTCTCGGCGAACAGGCGGATCGCGGCGTCCTCGATCGCCGCTCTCGTCAGTGCCTTCTTGCGCTCGCGCAGGTCCATGCTCGGCGGATCCTCCCTTCACGCCGGAAATATGCTACCGCATTGACAAGTGGCACGGCATGTCATTTCCTGGGGGTAGCTCTGCACGGACGGGCCACCCACGGAGAAGGAGGGCGTGCGATGACATCGGGGTTCGCGGACGAAGTCGACTTCGAAGCCTTTTACCAGGGGCGATCCCCGGTGGAAGGAGTGCAGCTGCCGCTCGACCGGGTCCCGTGGGACATCGGCGGGCCGCAACCAGCCGTGATCGCCGCCGCCGACGCGGGACAGCTGCGCGGCGTCGTGCTCGACGCGGGCTCCGGGACCGGGGACAACGCGATCTTCCTCGCCGAGCGCGGAATCGCGGTCACCGGTGTCGACGGCGCCGAGACAGCGGTGGCCACGGCTCGCCGGCGGGCCGAGGAGCGCGGCGTGCACGTCGAGTTCGCGCGCACCGACGTCACGACGATGGAGGGCGTTGCTGGCCCGTTCGACACGGTGCTGGACAGCGCGCTGTACCACTGCCTCGATCAGCAGCAGCGCTCCGCCTACGCCGCAGCTTTGCACCGGGTGACAGCGCCCGGGGCCGAACTGCACGTGTTCTGCTTCGCCGACGTCGGTGAGGGTTTCCGACTGGACGAATCGATGACGATCAGCCCCGATGATCTGCATGCGCACCTCGGCAGCCACTGGAACATCCGGGAGATCGCGGCCACCGAGTACACCGTGGCGTTCACCGCCGCGGACTTCGAGCGGATCGGGCTGGACAACCTGCGCGAGGCGGGGATGATCGTGAACCCCGAGGTGGCGAACACCGACGAGCACGGCCGGATCCGCGGGCAGATGTGGCACCTGCGGGCGACGCGCCGCTGATCGGGAGCCGCGCCCGCGTGAACGGCCGCGCCGCGGCGGCTCGTCGACCTCCGCGCAGCTTCCGCTCCAACTCGTTCAGCACCGCCTCGAACCGGGCGCACAGCGGCGGCGCACCGTGCCGGGCGCGGCCCGTCAGAGCCGGAACAGGCGCGCCGCGTTGTCGTGGCAGACCGCCCGCAGCCAGTCGGCGCCGAGGTCGAGCCGGGCCAGCGCGTCGAGGCCGTGCGAGTACGGGTAGGGGATGTTCGGGAAGTCGGTGCCCAGCAGGATGCGCTCGCCCAGGTCGGTCAGCCGCGGCAGCAGCTCACGCGGGAACGGTGCCTCCTGCTCGATGAAGTCGGTGAACACCATGGTCGTGTCCAGCAGCACGCTCGGGTGCTCCGCGGCCACGTCGAGGAATTCGCGGTACTCCGGCATGCCCATGTGCGCCACGACCAGCCGCAGCCGCGGATGCCGCGCCATGAGGCGGCGGATCGGTTCCGGCCCGGTGTGCCTGCCGGGCTGCGGGCCGGAACCGCAGTGCGTGACCACGGGAACGCCCGCCTCGGCCAACTGCGCCCACACCGGGTCGAGCAGCGGGTCGTTCGGGTCGTAGTCGCCGACCTGGATGTGCGCCTTGAAAACGCGTGCGCCGGAGTCGAGTGCGCTGCGGACGTAGTCCGCAGCCCCGGGCTCCGGGAAGAACGTCGCGGTGTGCAGGCACTCCGGCGTCCGCGCGGCGAAGTCGGCGCTCCAGGAGTTCAACCACTCCGCCATCCCCGCCTTGTGCGGGTACACCATGGAGGTGAAGGCGCGCAGGCCGAACCCGCGCACCGTCTCCAGCCGCGCGTCCTCGTCCTGGCGGTACCGGACCGGCCACGGACGTCCGACCAGCGGTCCCGCGGCGGCGAAGTACTCCCAGACCTTCGTCAGCACGCGCTGCGGCATGAAGTGCGTGTGCACGTCGACGAGGCCGGGAAGATCCAGCTCCGACCAGAAACGGCGCACCGCGGTGCGCTCGTCCGCTTCCACTGCGGTGCGCTCCTCCGCTGCCACTACCGTTCGCTCCTCGCGTCGTTCGGCGTTGTGCTGCCGGCCGCACGACCCGGCCGCACCTCGGGACCACCGTACGTCAGCGCGCGCTGCCCGTCGTCGTGCAGCTGATCGCCGCAGCGGGCCGCGACGAGCGGTGGATCCGGGACGGACCAGGGCAGTGGCTGGTGCCGGAGAGCGCGGCTCACGGCAGCAGGCCGGCTTCGCGGGCCGCGTTGACGGTCTGCACCCTGTTGTTCGTGCCGAACTTGCGCGCCGCGGCTTGCAGGTAGGCGCGGACCGTCCCGGGCAGGATGTCGAGACGTTCGGCGATCTCGCTGTTCTTGCGGCCTTCGGCGACCTGGCTGAGCACCGCGAGCTCGCGCGGGGACAGGTGCACCGCGGGCGTTTTCGCATCGCGCCGCAGCGGACTGCGCAGCTGCGCGCAGACGTCGTGCAGGCGCTGCCGGAGTTGCTCGTCGGTGACCGCGTGGGCGATGGTCACGAGCTCGTCGTGCGCGCTGCGCAGGGTTTGCAGGGTCGCCCCCGTCCTCTCCGGGCCGCCTCCCGCGGTTTCGGGCGCTTCCTGCTCCGCGAGCGGCGCGGCCTGCGCGGTGTCGGTGATCCCGCGCGCGCAGCGGCGCACGGCGAGCTCGGCGGCCTGCATCGTGCGGTCGCCCAGCGGAACGTCCTGGCGCAGCGCCCCGTAGATCACCGCGCGGACGTCGTTGCCGATCGTCAACGGGACGGCGAAGATCGCGCGCAGTTCTTCGCTCCGCACGGCCGTGTCGTAGTCGTGCGTGATGCCCCGGGCCGCGGTGTAGTCGCGCACCCACACCGGGCTGCGCATGCTCATCGCCTTCCCGCCGAGGCCGAGTCCACTCCGGATTCCCAGGTTGCGCAAGGCTTTCGTGCGGGTTCCGCAGGTACGGGTGATGGTGAATCCCGTGGAGCCGGAGGTGGCGAGGCCGCCGAAAGTCGTGTCGACTTCGGTCGCAGCTTGGACGTCGGCGAGCACGCGGTCGAGCCGGGTGTGATCCGGCGCTTTGGGCTCGTGGCTCATGCATCCCCCTTCGCCGCCGCGATGACTGCTCCGATGCAGTTGATCCAACGAGGATCACGGGAGAATACCCAGCGTACGGATCCGTGTCGAGATCCGTCGGGCAGTGGCTGCCCGCTGCGCTGCGCGGGGCCGAGCGGTTCGTGACCGCGCTCCGATGGCGAGCACTACTGATGTTCGTCAGTAGTGCGGTGTCGCATCGCCCACCATCCTCATCGGCGATCAGTTGCCCCGTGCGAGCTCGCGCGCCCCGCGGTGTCGTACGCGTTGAAAGGAACGATCGATGGCACAGGACTCGCAACTGCCGCACCTGGGTGATGGGCGATCCGACCTGGGACGGCGCCGGTTCCTGGGCTACCTGCTCGCCGCTCCGACACTCGTGTCCGCGGCGGAGCTGGTGGCGGGGCGATCCGGGCCGAAGGCCGCGGCCGCCGTGCCCTCCCCACCGCAACCGGCGGAGATATACGACCTCAACGACATGCTGACCGACGCCGCCCGCGCCACGTCGAACCTGATCAGGGTGCAGGTCAACAGCGATGGCACGGTGTCGTTCGCGTTGCCCCGCGCGGAGGTCGGGCAGGGCATCACCACCTCCACGGCGATGATCATCGCCGAGGAGATGGACCTGCCCGTGGAGAGGGTCCACATCAGCCTCGCCGACGCGCGCCCGGAGCTCGTGTTCAACCAGCTCACCGGGGGGTCCAACACGACCATCGCGACCTACAACCCGATCCGCACCGCCGCCGCCATCGCCAAGGGGAAGCTGCTGCAGGCCGCTTCCGCCCAGCTCGACGAGGTCGTCGGCAAGCTGACCCCGCAGGGCGGAGTCATCAGCGCGCCGGGCGGCGGGAGCGTCGACTACGGGGAACTGGCCGAGAAGGCCGCGGCCAAGGAGACGCAGCAGGTTTCCACGCAGTTGAAACCCTCCGCGGATTTCTCGGTGATCGGAAAACCGCAGAACCGCATCGACGCGCGCGACATCGTCACCGGACGCAAGGAGTTCGCCACGGACCTGAGCGTTCCGGACGCGCTGCCGACGATGGTCTGCCGCCCGCCCAGGCTCAACGCGCCCGTCGAATCGGTGGGAAACCTCGACCGGGTGCGGCGGATGCCGGGGATCACCGATGCCGTGCCGGTCTCGACCGGTGTGGCCGTGCGCGGCAAGACGTTCGGGCAGTGCATCGACGCCGTGCGCGCGCTGGAGGTTTCCTGGGGCGCGGGCAGCGTCGACGGCGAATCCGACGAGACCGTGCTGGAGAAGCTCAAAGCCGGTGAGATCCCGCTGGCCGTACCGGACGTGGATCCGGCGGCGAAGACCGTGGAGGGCGAGTTCACCTTCTACTTCAACAGCAACAGCGCGCTCGAACCGAACAGCGCGATCGCGGACGTCAAACCCGACCGCGCGGAGATCTGGAGCGGCCTGAAGGTGCCGATCGCGGCCCAGGGGCTCATCGCCAAGAAGCTGGGCCTGCCGCAGAACGCGGTGACGGTGCACGTCACCGAGGGCGGCGGTTCGTTCGGGCGGAAGCTGTTCCACGACGCCGCCATCGAGGCCGCCGAGATCTCGCAGCAGCTCGGCAAACCGGTCAAGCTGATGTGGCACCGCACCGACGATTCCCGGCACGGGCGCACCCATCCGATGAACACCTCCCGCATCCGGGTGTCCTTTTCGGGCGGCGACGTGCTCACTTACGAGCAGCGGCACACCAGCGTGGCCACCGACTTCACCCACGGCCTGGGCGAGATCGTCACCGCGATGGCTGCGAAGCTCCCGCCGGGTGTCGCGAATCTGACGCTGTCCGAGACGATCTTCGCCACAACTCAGCACGTGCCGTACAACTTCGGCGTGGCCGACCAGCTGCTCAACGAGGTCTTCACCTACGACGACTTCCCGACGGGCAGCATGCGCAACGTCTACTCGCCGAACGTGACCTGCGCGCGGGAACTGATCGTCGACCGGCTCGCCGGTGAGATGGGCAAGGACCCGTACGAGTTCCGCCGCGAGTTCTTCAAGGACGACCGCGCCCGCGCGGTGCTCGACAAGGTGGCCGAAGTCGGGGAGTGGGGCAAGAAGATGCCTGCCGGCACTGCCCAGGGAATCGGTTTCCACGCCGAGTACTACGGCGTGAACGCCGTGCTGGTGGAGATCGACTGCCGCCCGGAGACGACGGGTCGACGGATCCGCGACGCGGTGGCCGGTCCGCGGGTGACCAAGGCGGTGTCCGCTGTGGACGTCGGGCTGCCGATCAACCCGCAGGGGCTGAAAGCCCAGATGATGGGCTGCCTCATGGACGGTATCGCGCTGACGTTGACCTCGAGCCTGCACCTGAAGGACGGCCTGTTCCTGGAAGGCAGTTGGGACGACTACTTCTACACCCGCCAGTGGAACGTCCCGCCGGAGGTGAACTTCATCGTCATGCCACCGACCACCGGCGAACCCGGCGGTGCCGGTGAGCTCGGCGTGGCCTCCTCGATGTCCGCCGTGGCCTGCGCCTACGCGCGGGCCGTGGGCGAGATGCCCACCAGTTTCCCGATCAACCACGACACGTTGAGCTTCGACCCGAAACCGAAGGAACCGCCGCTCCCACCGTCGCCGACCGACGGTCTGCAGCACGCGTACTGAGGAGGACCTCGTGCCCGAACAATCTTTCATCCTCAACGGCGAGCGCGTCACCGTCGACGTGGAGGACGACGTGCGGTTGCTGTGGGTGCTGCGCGATCTCCTCGGCGTCACCGGGCCGAAGTACGGGTGCGGCATCAACGTCTGCAAGGCTTGCACGTCCCACTACAACGGCAAGGCGTTCAACCCGTGCGCGGTGCCGGTGTCGGACATCGGCGCGGACGACGAGATCACGACGATCGAAGGACTGGCGGACACGGCTGGCGGGGACCTGCACCCGATGCAGGACGCCTGGCTCGAGCAGGACGTCTCGCAGTGCGGCTACTGCCAACCCGGCCAGATCATGGCCGCCGTCGCCAAGGTCGAGCAGGCGCGTTCCGAAGGCCACGAGGTCGGTGATGCCGATCTCGACGAGATCCGCAACATCTGCCGGTGCGGCACGTATCCGCGCATCCGCGAGGCGATCAAGAGGGGAGCGCAGCAGATGTAGCCGCGGATGCCGCGTCGCGGTGGCTCGTCCGGAGCGAGCGGGCGTGCCGGCGCGGTTCCACTGCGGCCGCTCCGCGACGAGGGGCGCGAACGGCCGCTGAGCGGCGCGGCACCGCGCCGCTCAGCGGGCCGGATCGTCGAAGTCCCCCTGCAGCGAGCGCCGTGCGCCGTCGAGGTGCTCGCCCATCCGCGCCACCGCGCCGTCGGCATCGCCGGTTCGCAGGGCGTCGAGCACTGCTGTGTGCTCCGCGGCGATCCGGTCACGCCCGAGCGTGTGGCGCGTTTGCACCATGCACAGGTGGATCTCGCCCCGGATCTCCTGGTACAGGCGTGTGAGGCGGGGGCTGCCGACCGCGTCGACGAGCAGCTGGTGGAATCGCAGGTCGGCTCCGGCGAACGCGCTCGGTGATGCGGCGTCCTGCAGAGCGCCGAGGTCGGCGACGGCGCGCTCGGCCTCGCGCACGGGAGCGTTGCCCTGCGTCGCGAGCGCGCGCACGACTTCCAGTTCCAGCGGCGCGCGCACGAGGAAGACGTCCTCGATGTCCGCGGGGCCGAGGTGGGGCACGGCGGCCGGCTTGTTGGGTTCGCGGTGCAGCAGTCCCTGGTTGACCAGTGTGGACAGAGCGCTCTTCGCCGTGGGGCGGGAAACCCCGTACTCCGCCGCGACCTCGTTTTCGGCCAGCGTGGTTCCGGCGGGCAGTTCGCCGTCGAGCACCCGGTCGCGCAGCGAGGCGATGAGCGCGTCGACGACCGACACCGTCGCCAGCGAATGTCCCGTGGTGCGCCCCATGCCGCCTCCTCGACGATCCGTCTGCGCCCTTCCGCGAACCTCCCCGTGAACTGTTGACAGTCCGGCAGACGAACGCCATTGTCTGACAATCGTACGTGAAGTGAGCCACCACGTCTGCCGCTCTCGGGTGCGCGGGGAGGACCAATGGAAGCCTACGAGCAGACCTACGCGCCGTTGTGGGGATCGCTCGGGTGGAGCGCGCTGATCGCCGCCTTGCCGCTGCTGACGTTGTTCGTGCTGCTCGGCGGTCTGCGGTGGAAGGCGTGGAAGGCCTCGCTCGTGGCGCTGGCCGTGGCTGTCGCCGTGGCCGTGCTCGGCTACGGCATGCCGCCGGTGCAGGCCGCGCTCGCGGGCACCGAGGGGGCCGCGTTCGGGCTGGTGCCGATCCTGTGGATCGTGCTCAACGCGATCTGGATCTACAAGCTGACCGAACTGACCGGCTGGGACGGCGTGCTGCGCCGGGCCTTCGGCTCGTTGTCGGACGACCAGCGGATCCAGGCGGTGATCATCGCCTTCTGCTTCGGCGCGCTGCTCGAGGCCCTGGCCGGGTTCGGCACGCCGGTGGCGGTCTCGGCGGCCATGCTGGTCACGCTCGGCGTGCAGCCGTTCCGCGCCGCCGCGGTCGCGCTCGTGGCCAACACGGCACCGGTGGCCTTCGGTGCGGTCGGAGTGCCGATCACCACCCTCGGGGAGGTCACGGGGCTGGACCCGGCCGAGATCGGTGCGGTCGTCGGTCGGCAGACACCGGTGCTGGCCGTGGTCGTCCCGCTCTTCCTGGTGTTCATGGTGGACGGTCGCCGCGGGTTGCGGCAGACGTGGCCGGCCGCGCTCGTCAGCGGTGTGGTCTTCGGCGTGGCGCAGTTCGTCGCCGCCAACTTCATCGCGTACGAAATCGCGGATGTCGTGGCGGCCTTCGCCGGCGCGTTCGCGGTGGTCGCGCTGCTGCGGGTGTGGCAGCCGACCGAGCGGCTGGCCGTGACGGGCAAGGTGCCGGCCGTGGCCGGCGGCGACGGCACGGCGCCGAGCGAGGAGTTCGACACCGCCATGGACCGCCGCGCGGGGAAGGGGTCCGCGCTGCGGGCGTTCGCGCCGTACTTGATCGTGGTGGCGCTGTTCGCGGTGACGACGTTCGGCGCGGTGTCGGACTGGCTGTCGGAACACGCGGCCTGGGAGTTCGCCTGGCCCGGCGTGCACGTGCTCGACGAGTCCGGGGAAGCGGTCTCCAGCGTCGTGTTCGAGTTCGAGCTGTTCAACGCGGGCACGGTGCTGCTGGTGGCCGGTGCGCTCACCGCGCTGGTCTACCGCGTGCGCGCGGTCAGGGCGCTGCGCAGCTACGGCGCCACGATCGCGCAGTTCCGGTGGACGATCGTCACGGTCTCGGCGGTGCTCGCGCTGGCCTACGTCATGAACTTGTCCGGGCAGACGGTGACGCTGGGGCTGTTCCTGGCCCAGGCCGGCAGCGTGTTCGCCCTGCTCTCGCCCGTGGTCGGCTGGCTGGGGGTGGCCGTGACGGGATCGGACACCTCGGCGAACTCGCTGTTCGGGCTGCTGCAGATGACCGCGGCGCAGCAGACGGGGCTGTCGGAGCAGCTGTTGGCCGCGGGCAACAGTTCGGGTGGTGTCGTCGGCAAGATGATCTCGCCGCAGAACCTGGCCATCGCCGCGGCCGTGGTGGGCCTCGAAGGGCGCGAGGGGGAGTTGCTGCGCCGCGTCGTGGGTTGGAGCGCGGTGCTGCTGGTCGGCATCTGCCTGCTCGTGGGGCTGCAGGCGACACCGGTGCTGGCCTGGATGCTGCCGTGAGGTGTTGCGGATGACACTCGCACGCACTAATGAAAATGATACTCGTTTGTATCTACGCTGTGCGTATGGATCTTCCCGAGTCGTCCGCCCCCGCGGCCACGCTGCCCGAACCCGCATCCGCCTGCCACCTGCTCGACGAGCTGCGCAGCCTCAACGACCGGCTGCAGCGCTCCGATCTGCGCCCGTCGGCGGAGACCGACGCGACCTTCGGGCGCCTCGTCGAGCTGTGCACCTCGACCGATGAACGGACGGCGGGGGAAGTGCTCGCCCGTCCGGGCATCACCGAACTGCTGCGCTCGCTGCGCCGGATCAGCGCGGACGGGGAAACCCTGCTCGAGCAGCACTGGGCCGGTGAACTCGTGGAGTCCACCGATCCGTGGGCGGTGCTGCACAGGTTCCCGTACCTGGACAACTACCGCGATCTCGTGCGCGTCGAACGGGCCGCGGCAGCGGCTGCCGGCGCCGGGAACCCCCGCACGGTGGCGTTCCTCGGCGCGGGGCCGCTACCGCTGACCGGGTTGGTGCACGCCCACGACCACGGCACGCGCGTGGTCAACGTCGACTGCGACGAGCGGGCCTGCACCCTGGCCGCCGGGACCACCCGGGCGCTGGGGCTGTCCGACCGGGTCAGCACCGTGCACGCGGACGCGGCTGCGGCCGCGCAACGCGGCGACGTCGCCACCGCCGACGTCGTCGTGCTCGCCGCCCTCGTGGGCGAGGACAGCAGCGGCAAGAGCCCCGTGCTCGACGTGCTCGCCCGACGTCTGCACCCGGGCACGACGCTGCTCGTCCGCTCCGCGCACCGCATGCGCGCGGCCCTGTACCCGGTGGTCTCGGTGGACGAGCTGCACGGGTTCCGCCCGCTGCTGGAGGTGCACCCGTGCAACGACGTCGTCAACTCGGTGCTGGTCGCCCGTCCGCGCTGACGAACGCCGCGCCGCGGGGCCCGGTCGCAACGGCCGGACCCCGCGCTGTCAGGTGCGGTTCGTGCCGATCGAACCGGCGACGACGCCGAGCAGCGCGAGTCCCACCGCGGGCGCTGCCGCCGTCCAGGGGGCGAGTTCGGCGTAGTCGAGCGATTCCGCGAGCATCGCGCCCCACTCGGGCGAGTCGTGCGAACCCGCCAGGCCGAGGAAGCCGAGGCCGGCCAGCGCGAGCGCGTTGTGCGGGATCCGGATCAACGCGTGCCGCGCCACACCGGGAAGCACCGAGGGGAGCAGGTGCCGCAGGAAGATCGTCGCCCGCCCCGAACCGCTGATCACCGCTGCCTGCACGAAACTGCACGCGCGGACTTCCGCGGCCAGCGTCCGGCCGTGCACCGCCAGCGGGACCCACGCGACCGAGCCGACGGCGAGAGCGGCGCTGAGCAGCCCCGGTCCGGTGATCGATACGAGCACGATGCCGACGAGCACCGGCGGAACGGCGTTGAGCACGTCGGCCGCGCCCGCGCGCGAGCGGGTGCCGAGCGCGCCGGCGAACACCCCGATGACCAGTGCGACGAGGCTCACCGCCACCGAGAGGCCGATGCTCACCAGTGCTCCGTGGGCGAACCGGGCGAGCAGATCGCGCCCCAGCTCATCCGTGCCGAAGGGGTGCGCCGCCGCGGGTGGTCCCAGCCGCTGGTCCAACGCGAGGGCGTAGGGGTCCCGCAGCAGGCCGAGCGCGATGACCGCGCACAGCACGGCCGCCAGGACCAGCGCCCACCGGGGAGCGCCGCGCGATGTCGGAGCGCTCGGCGCCATGCCCGCGGTGCGCAGCGCCGGCCCCAGCAGCGCTCGGTGCGCGAGGATCCCCAGCGCTCCCAGCCCGAGCCCGAGCAGGACGAGCACGGCCACGCAGGCCTGCACCAGCGGCAGGTCCTGCGCGAGCACTCCTTCCAGCGCGGTCGCACCCAATCCGGGGATGGTGAAGATCGTCTCGATGATGACGCCGGAGCCGAGCAGTCCGGTGAACAGCAGAACCACCTGCGGCAAGGCGATCGCGACGGCGCGGCGCACCAAAGCGCCGGCCAGGGCCGCGCGTCGGAAACCGGTGGCGCGCCACGTGCGCACCCACGGCTCGGCCAGCGTGCTGTCCACGGCCGAGGAGAGCACGCGGCTGAGCACGCCGGCGGCGGGCGCTCCCAGCGCCAGGGCCGGCAGCGGAACGTTGCTCGGGCCCGACCACCCTGCGGTCGGTGCGAGTCCCCAATGCACGGCTACGACGCTGAGCAGCACCGCGGCCACGAGGAACTCCGGCAGGGCCGCGATCACCGCACCCGCGGCCGCAGCACCGGTGCCGGTGGGCTCGCCGGTGCGGGTGGCTCGCCACAGGCTCGGGGCGAGCACCAGCGCAGCGCCGAGGAGGCAAACTCCGCTGGCCGCCGCGGCCAGGGTCATCGAGAAGCCCAATGCCTGCACCACTGCCGGTGACACGGGATCCCCGGTGATCCAGGACCGGCCGAAATCACCCTGCAGCGCGCCCGCCAGCCAGCTCACCGTGCCGGTGAACGGGTCGTCCGGGATGCCGGCCTCCTGCCGGATGCGTTCCAGCACGGCGGGATTGAGCTCCCGCTCGGCCGAGCGGGCACGCAGCACCGTCTGAGCCGGGTCGTCCCCGCTCAGCCACGGCAACGCGCCGACGAGGAACGCCAGACCCGTCAGCGCGCCGGCAACGACGAGGCATCTCCGCAGCGCGGGGATCGCTGCGGAAAGGCGGACCGCGGAACTCATGCCCCCACCGCCGTTTCCTCGGTGATCAGGCGGCGGTCGAAGCTGTCCTCGGCCACGCCTCGCACGTCCGGCTGCAGGCCGATGCGCGTGCGCTCGTGGGCGAGCGGGATGACCGCGTCGGTGCTGAGCACTCGTTCGGCGATCCGCATCGCATCCTGCTTGCGCTGCCGGGGGTCGGCTCGACCCGCCTCGGCGACGGCGGAGTCGATCGCCGGGTCGCACAGCTGCGAGAGGTTGTAACTGCCCGCGCACGTCCAATCCGTACCCAGGTAGCTGATCGGATCGCCGGTGTCGAGGCCGTACGAACGGGTCCCGATCACGACGTCGTAGGCACCGTCGAGCAGGTCCGACTCCATCGTGGAGTATTCCTGCACCACGACGTCCTCGACGCGGAATCCGGCCGCGCGCAGCATTTCGGCGACCACGCTCGCCGTCTCGGGCAGTTCCGGTCGCTCGTCGTAGGTAGCGATCCGGATCGATCGCCCCCGCGGTTCGGCCGGTGGGGTCTTCGCGCGCTGCGGAGCGCTCTCCGCCCAGGGACTGGCGGGGCCGAACAGCCCGCGCGCCGGGTCCGCCCGGCCCGAGTAGACGGCGTCGGCGATCGCGCGCCCGTCCACGGCCTCGCGCGCCGCAGCCCGCAGACCGGGGTCGGTGAACGGTCCCCGCGCGGTGTTCAAGTGGGTGCTGACCAACCGCGGCAGCGGGACGTCGAGCACTTCGTGCTCGGACAGCGTGGTCAGCTGCGCGGCCGGGACGGCGTCGACGACGTCGGCCTCACCTGCGCGCAGGGCTTTCGTCCGGGTCGAACCGTCGGCGATGAACCGCACCTCCACGCCGGAAGCTCGCGGGCTGCCTCCCCAGTACTCGCGGTTGGCGCTGAGGGACGCGCCGGTGCTGCCGTGCACCACGTCGAGCACGTACGGGCCGGTGCCCGCGCGCACCGGATCCGGGGAAGCCGGGTCCTCGCGGTAGGCGGCGGGCGCGAGCACGGCGAGCTCCGGAGCCGAGAGGCGGTGCGCCAGAACGGGGTCGGGCCGGCCGGTGGAGATCTCGAGGGTGCGCTTGCCGACCGGTTCCGCGTCCAGTTCGACACCGTCGAGCGCGCGGGGCGGTGTGGGGGCCTCGGTCGCGTGCCGGAGCGCGGAGGCGGTGTTCTCGGCGGTCACCGGCGTGCCGTCGTGGAAGGTGGCCCCGGGCCGCAACGTCATCCGCAGCGCGTTCGGTGCGGTGCGCTGCCAGCTCTCCGCGAGGGCGGGCCGCGGTGCGCCGTCGTCGTCCAGCGCGGTCAGGGTCTCGGTGGTTCCGATCTTGCTCAGCAGCACCGAATCATCGCTGTACGGCGACATGTCGGCCGCGGGCTGGAAGGCCAGGGCGAGGTCGATGCGGTCGTCCGCGCCGCGATCGCCGGTATTGGCGAAGCAGCCGCTCAGAACCAGGGCACTGGCCAGTAATCCGGTCGCGCAGCGGGCGCGTTCGGTACGCACGGCCACAGCGCACACCTCCTCGGATGTGGGGTCGGACGGCTACACGGCGGGCAGCCGGGGGGTCGCCGCGAGCAGGGCGCGGGTGTACTCGTGCCGGGGAGCGCGGAAAACGTCGTCCGCGCAGCCGCTTTCCACGATCTCGCCGCGCCGCATGACCAGCACGCGGTCGCAGATCATGCGCACGGCGGGGAGGTCGTGGGTCACCAGCAGCAGTCCGAGTCCCTCGCGTTGGGCCAGCTCCTCCAGCAGGCGCAGCACGTGCGTCCGCACGGAGGCGTCCAGCGCGTTGACCGGCTCGTCGGCCAGCAGGAACCGCGGTGCCGGAGCGAGGGCGCGGGCGATCGCGACGCGCTGGCGTTGGCCGCCGGACAGCGAGCCCGGCAGCCGCTCGGACATGTCCGGTTCGAGGTCGACGGCGCGCAGCACCTCGGCGACCCGTGCGCCGTGCGATCCGGCCACCCGCAGGCTCCGCAGCGGTTCCGCGATCGCATCGCCGATGCGCATCCGGGGGTTCAACGAGGACCACGGGTCCTGCGGCACTGCCTGCACCTCGGACCGGAACCAGCGCAGCGACCGCGCGCTCGCGGGACGCACGGCGCGGTCACCGCACACGACGCCGCCCTCGTCCGGGTTTTCGAGCCCGAGCAGCAGGCGCAGCAGCGTCGACTTGCCCCCGCCGGACTCGCCGACGAGGCCGAGCCGCTCGCCCGCTGCGAGCTCGACGCTCACGCCGTCGACCGCCGTGACCCCGCCGCCTGCGGTGCGGATGCCGGCGTGCGGATCGCGGTAGGTGCGGCGCAGCTGGTGGGCCCGCAACGTGCTCATGCCGTTCGCTCCCGTGCCGCCCGCTCCGGAAGCGCGCGGGCCCGCGGGGATTCGAGTTGCCGGGCGCTGTCGACGAGTGCGGCCGTGCGCGGATGCCGCGGGCCGCGCAGCATCTCGGTGAGCGCTCCGCGCTCGACGACCGCGCCTTCGTGCATGACCATCACCGTCGAGCACAGCTGAGCGACCACCGGCAGGTCGTGGGAGATGAGCAGCAGCGCCGGCCCGTCCTCGCCGCCGGTGACGTCGGCGAGGAGCTGGAGGATCTCGGCTTGGACGGTCACGTCCAGTGCCGTGGTGGGCTCGTCGGCCACGAGGACCGCCGGGCGGCAGGCCAGTGCCATTGCGAGCGCGACGCGTTGGCGCTGTCCGCCGGAGAGCTGCGCAGGCGTGCACCGCGCCGCCCGTTCCGCGTCGGAGAAGCCGACTCGGTGGAGCAGGGCGCGTGCTCGCGTCCGCGCTCGCGGGCCTGCCATGCCGCGATGTTTCCGCAGCGGTTCCGCGATGTGGCGTTGCACGCGCACCAGCGGGTTCAGCGCGGAGACCGCGTCCTGGAAGACCATGGCGATGCGGGCACCGCGCAACCGTCTCCACTCCGATTCGGGCAGCCGCGCGACCTCCCGGCCGTGCAGGAGGAGGCTGCCGGTCGTGCGCGCTTTCGGGGGGAGCAGCCCGAGCAGGGACAGAGCGGTCAGGGACTTGCCGGATCCCGACTCGCCGATGAGTCCGAGCCGCTGGCCGGGCAGCAGTTGCAAGTGCACGTCGTCGACGAGTCGGCGTCCGCCGATGTCCACGGACAGGCCTGCGACGTCGAGGACCGGCGCGCGGTCCACCGGGGCCGGGGTGCGGGTTGCGTGATCACCACTCACACTACAAATGATAACCATTTGCAGAAGTGCGGAGTCGAGACCCCCCGGAAGACCCGCTGCGGGCGGGACGGCTGACCACCGGGCACGCCGGCAGCTCGGCACTGCCGGTATGCCCGCCCACCGGGGCACACCGCAGCGGGTCGGTTCGCCAGCGCCGTGCGCCGCCGGCTGCTCGCCGGTTACGAGACGCTGCTCTCGCGAGCGGGTGCCGCGGCCGCGCCGACGCGGCCGCGGGCGAGCACGAACAGGGTGAGCCCGCCCGCGGCCGGCAGCGCGGCGAGCACCAGCCACGGCACCGGCGCCTGCGCGCCCGGGCTGGCGGCCAAGTCCAGCAGGCCGCCGGCCACGCCGCTGCCGATGAGCACGGCGAGCCCGCCGGCCGAGGCGAGGAAGCCGTAGTACGCCCCGAGGTTGTCCTCCCCGGCCAGCCGCGGCACCAGGTCCTGCGCCAGCGGTACCGCGAGCATCTGCCCGCACGTCAGCAGCACGACGAAGCACACCGCCGGCAGCACACCGAACGGCTCCGGTGGAGGTGTCCACGGCGCCCAGGCGGCCACCGCGGCGAACGCGAGGCTCAGCAGCCCGAAGCCGATCGGCAGGGCCCGCGCCGCGCCCAGGCGCGTGCGGGCCCAGGAGGCCAGCGGCAACTGGCCGAGCACGACCATCAGCGAGGCGAGCGCGAACATCCAGCCCAGCGCCGACTCGGCGCCGACGCGGCCGAGCTCCGCGGGCAGCGCCAGGTAGAGCTGGTTGTAGCTGAGCAGGTAGGCGCTGTAGGCGGCGGCGAAGACGAGGAAGGTCCGGTTGCGCGTGATCCGCGTCCACCCCTGCAGCAGCGGGCGGCGGCTCTCGCTGGTGCTTCGCGGCAGCCACCGCGCGTGCGCGCCCAGGACCAGCACGAACACGCCCGCTGCGACCGAGCAGGTCAGTCCGAAGTCGACGGTCAGCAGTGCCGAACCGAGCAGCGGTCCGGTCACCGACCCGATTTCGCCGAAGACCGCGAACAAGCCGAACAGCTCGGTGCGCGTGATGGTGCCGCGCTGCTCCAAATCGGACCCGTAGGAGGCGAGCGCCGATTCCACGGCGGGGGAGAACAACGCCGCGGCGAAGCCGATGAGCACTGTTCCGATGAGGACGGTGGCGAACGTGCCCGCCGCGGCGAGCACCACGAACCCGAACACGCGCAGCGCGCAGCCCGCGAGCACGGTGGGGCGCACGCCGTAGCGGTCGGCCAGCGCGCCGCCGACCACGAACATGCCCTGCTGGCTGAACGTCCGCACCCCGAGCACGATGCCGACGGCCCATCCGGCCATGGCGAGGTCCTCGGACAGGTGCACCGCCAGGAACGGCACCACCAGGTAGAACCCGATGTTGAACACCATCTGCGTGATCAGCAGCAACCGGACGATGCCGGGAAGCCGGGTGACGTGGCCCAACAGCGACCAGCGCTGGACGAGGGCCGCGCGGCGAGTGCCGGTGGCGGTCACGTGGGACTCCTTCGGGGCGCGGGTGTGGTTGGCGGGTGCCGCTCGCACCGGCTTCCGGCCGCGGGGCCGCAGGGGCGGGGTGCGCGCGCCGTCGCGGTGGGAGCGGACGGCGTCCGCGGCGCGACCGCGCTCGGCGGACGAACTAATGATAATGAGTTGCAACAGCCTATGCTTTGCATCCCGCTCGAGCCGCGGCGGGTGCCTCGCCGGCCGCGGGATCGCTCCTGCGCAGCCACCGAAAACGGCGGTGTGGTGCGGTTGGGGGCACGATTGCGGCCCTGCTGTCAACCCATCCGCTTCGTCGGCATGGGATCTGCGCCACATAGAATGGCCGGCATGGCACTTGTGGAACGTTCTCTGTTGGGCCCGGGGCCGTCGAACGCCTACCCCGAGGCGACTGCGGGTCTGGCGAGCCCGATGCTCGGGCACTTGGACCCCGAGTTCCTCGCGATGCTGGACGAGACCGGCGACCGCCTGCGGCAGGTGTGGGGGACGCAGAACCTCCGAACCCTCCCGCTGTCCGGAACCGGATCGCTCGGCATGGAAGCGGCCTTCGTCAATTTCGTGCGTCCCGGTGACGTCGTGGTCGTGGCGGTGAACGGACTGTTCGGGGAGCGGATGTGCGACGTCGCTGCCCGCTACGGCGCCGAGGTGGTCCGCGTGGACCACGCCTGGGGGCAACCCGTGGACGTCGACCGCGTCCTCGAGGCGCACCCCTCGCCGTCCATCGTCGCCGCCGTGCACGCCGAAACCTCCACGGGCGTGCGCAGCGACATCAAGCGGCTCGGCAGCGCGCTGCGCCAGCGCGACGAGCGCACGCTCCTGCTCGTCGACTCCGTCACCTCCATCGGCGGCGAGCTGATGCAGCTCGACGAGTGGAACGTGGACATCGCCTACGCCGGCACCCAGAAGTGCCTCGGCGTGCCGCCGGGGCTCGCGCCGTTCACGGTCTCCGAACGGGCGTGGAACCGCCGGGTGGAGAAGCCGACGACCTGGTACCTGGATCTCGGACTCATCGGCGACTACGTCACCGGCGGCTCCTCCGGCGGGCGCGCGTACCACCACACCGCCCCCACGGCGATGGTCGCGTCCCTGCACGCGGCCCTCGGGCGCGTGCTGGAAGAGGGCATGCCCGCCGTGGCCGAGCGGCACCGCTCGGCCGGAGAGGCGCTGCAGAACGGGCTGCAGGAGATGGGGCTGGAGCTGTTCGCGGCGCAGGGGCACCGGCTGCACCAGCTCACCAGCGTGGTCGTGCCGGACGACGTGGACTCCGCCGGGGTGCGCAAACAGCTGCTCACCGACTACGGCATCGAGATCGGCGGTGGCGCCGGCCCGTACGCCAACAGCGTGTGGCGCATCGGCCTGATGGGGCAGAACGCGGGGCTGGACCGCGTTGAGATGCTCCTCGGCGCTCTGCGCAGCGTCCTCAGGCGCTGAACCGCGGTGACGGCGCGTCCGGCCGCCACCGGCGGCGGCCGGACGCGCCGCGGTTGCGCCAGGCATCACCGAGAGGCCGGGTGGGGGCAGTGTTGGAATGAGCACCGCCGTGGTGGTGGGAGCCGGACCGAACGGGTTGGCCGCCGCCGTCACCCTCGCCGAACGCGGCGTCGCCGTGACGGTGCTGGAAGCGGCCGACGAGGTCGGTGGCGGAACCCGCTCGTACGAGGCGATCCGGCCCGGACTCGTGCACGACCGCTGCTCGGCCGTGCACCCCATGGGCGTGGGATCGCCGTTCCTGCAGCGGCGGGACCTCGCCCGCTACGGGCTGCGCTGGCGCTACCCGGAGATCGACTGCGCACACCCGCTCGACGGCGGCGACGCCGGCGTGCTGCACCGCTCGGTCGACGACACGGCGCGGGAGCTGGGGTCCGACGGAACGCGCTGGCGGACCCTGTTCGGCAACCCGTCGGCGGCCTACGACGAGCTCCGCAGCGATGTGCTGCGCCCGTTGCTGCACGTGCCCAGGCATCCCCTGCTGCTGGCCCGCTTCGGCATCCCCGCAGCCGCGCCGGCCGCCGCACTGGTGAAGCTGTTCGGCACCGAGCGGGCCCGCGCCCTGCTCGGCGGAGTGGCCGCGCACGGCTTCCGGCCGCTGCACCGCCCCTTCAGCGCCGCCGTCGGCCTGGGCCTTCTCACCGCCGGCCACCGGTACGGCTGGGCGGTGGCCGAAGGCGGATCGCAGCGGGTCACCGACGCGCTCGCCGCGCTGCTGCACGACCTCGGCGGAACGATCGTCCGGGGCGCACCGGTGCGCAGCGCGGCCGACCTGCCCGCCGCGGACGTCGTGCTCCACGACCTGGCCCCGCCGCTGGTGGCCGCCCTGCTCGGCGACCGGCTGCCGCCGCGGACCGCGCGGGCCTACTCGCGGTTCCGCCGCGGCCCCGGGGCGTTCAAGGTCGACTTCGCCGTCGACGGCGGCGTCCCGTGGACGGCACCGGCCGCGCGGCGCGCCGGAACCGTGCACCTGGGCGGCAGCTTCCGCGAGATCGCGGCCGCCGAGCGCGCGGTCAACGCCGGCAGGATGCCGCAGCGGCCGTTCGTCCTGGTGGGCCAGCAGTACCTCGCCGATCCGCAGCGCTCGGCGGGCTCGGTGCACCCGGTGTGGACCTACGCCCACGTCCCGCACGACTACGCCGGCGATGCCACCGAGGCGATCACCGCGCAGGTCGAGCGCTTCGCGCCCGGCTTCCGCGAGCGCATCGTGGACAGTGAGGTGCGCCCGCCGGCCCGGTTCGCCGCGGAGAACGCGAACTTCGCCGGCGGCGACATCATGACCGGCGCCAAGGACTTCCCGCAGCTGGTCTTCGGTCCGCGCACCACGTTGCACCCCTACGACGTGGGCGTTGCCGGCCACTACCTGTGCTCGGCGGCCACCCCGCCCGGCCCGGGCGCGCACGGCATGTGCGGCCACCACGCCGCCCTGCGAGCGCTGCGCTACCTGCGCTCGGCGGGGCGATGAGCGCAGGTGCCGAGGTCTCGGACGAGGTCTACGTCCGACCCGTCACCAACTTTCCCGAGCGGCACGTCTAATGGCTGCTGCGGGGCTTTTCCGCGGCGGCGTCGTCGTTCCCCGCGGCGGCGTCTTCGTCCGCCGCAGTCGCGCCGTGGTCCGCCGCGGCCGTGCTGTCGCCCTCCGCGACCGCACCTTCGGCGGCCCGGCTGCGCCGGCGCAGCCAGTACCGCCACAGGCGGCGGGCGATCTCGCTGAGAGCCATCAGCGCGCAGGCCAGACCGATGCCGATTCCCAGCGACGTGAGCTCGTCACCGCCGAAAGCGGCGCCGCCGAGGTAGCCCACGAGCGTCCAGCCGACGGCCCAGAACCCGGCGGCGAGGACGTCGAACAGCGCGAACTTCCGCCACGGGTAGCGCACCCCGCCCAGCGTGAGCGTGGTGGCGGTGCGCACCCCGGGCACGTACCGGGACGCGAGCAGCACTTGCCCTCCGCGCTCGCCGAGGGTGGCGTCGGCCCAGGCGAAGGCCGCCCGGCCACGTGGGCGGGAGCGCAGCCGTGCGATCAGCCACTGGCCGACCGGGCTGCGCCCGAGCGCGTACGCGACGTGATCGCCGACGAAGGCCCCCGCCGCGCTCGCGGTGATGATCCCCGGCACGTCGGGGAAGTGGGCGCCGGCGAACACCGCGGCGGTGACCACTGCCGTCTCGCCCGGAATGACCGGGAAGAAACCGTCCAGAGCGGCGAGGACGAACAGCACCACGTACACCCACGGCGAGGTGATCGCTTGCTCGAGCATGTTCAGGGCGCCGGTCACGCGCCCGGCTCCTGCCTCCGGACCTTCCCCGGGGTCCCTGCGGCCCGGACTGCCTCAGCGGCTGCGGTCGAGTGCGGCAGCACGTGCTCGCTGCTGCCGGTGGGGGGACGTGCACGCATGCCCCCAGTCCACTCGCTACCCCCGGCCGCACGCATCCGGGTGACCCCGCAGTCCCCCCTGAATGGCGCAGCATTGTGGGCTACGCCTCAGCGAGCTGCTCCCGGATGCGGTATTTGAGCACTTTGCCGGTGGTGTTGCGGGGCAGGGCGTCGGTGAACTCCAACCGCAGCGGGATCTTGTAGCCGGCGATCTTGTCGCGGGCGAACTCCCGCAACTCGTCCAGCGTGAGCGTGGCGCCGGAACGCGTGGCGACCACCGCGGTGACCGCCTCGCCCCACGTGTCGTGCGCGGTGCCGAGCACGGCGACTTCGGCGACGGCCGAGTGGCCGTAGAGCACGTCCTCCACCTCGGCGGGGTAGACGTTCTCTCCCCCGGAGATGATCATGTCCTTGACGCGGTCGACGATCCACACGTAGCCCTCGGCATCGGCGACGCCGAGGTCGCCGGTGTGGAACCAGCCCTCGGCGTCGATGACCGCGTTGGTGGCCTCGCGGTCGCGCCAGTAGCCGGCCATCACCTGTGGCCCGCGCACGCAGACCTCCCCGGTTTCGCCAACGGGGACGGGCTCGTTGGCCGGGTCGACCAGGCGCACCTCCGACAGCGGCAGCACCTGGTGGCCGGCCGCGCCGATCTTCACGTCCACTTCGTCGGTGCGCAGCACCAGCGCCAGCGGTGCCGTCTCGGTCAGCCCGTAACCCTGCGCGAACGGGACCCCGCGCGCACCGAAGCGGTGGATCAGCGCCTCCGGCACCGGTGCGCCGCCGCAGATCAAGTAGCGCACGCTCGACAGGTCGGTCGTGGCGAACTCGGGCGCCTGGCTCATGAACAGGAACATCGCGGGCACGCCGAACATCGTCGTGACGCGGTGCTCGGCGATGAGCTCCAGCGCCCGGGACGGTTCGAACGTCGACATCATCACGATGTGCCCGCCCTTTTGCAGCGTGATCAACGTGGTGACGTTCAACCCGCCGATGTGGAACAGCGGGGCGCACACCAGCGAGACGTCGTGCTGGCTGGTGTCGAAGGACAGCAGCGCGTTGACGTTGTTCCAGAACAGGTTGCCGTGGGTGAGCATCGCGCCCTTGGGGCGGCCGGTGGTGCCCGAGGTGTACATGATCACGGCGACCTCGTCCGATCCCGGATGCACCGGATCGGCCAGCGGCTCCCGCGCGGACAGCAGGTCCTCGAGGGATTCCCACCCCGGCACCGGGGTCAGCGCGATCCGGCGCTGCGGGACGTCACCGGTGGCGGCCGCGTCGACCACGGCGGCGCGGTCGGCATCGGCGAGCACGGTGTGCACCTCGGCATCGGTGCAGATGTGGCCGAGTTCCGGTGCGGTCAGCCGGAAGTTCATCGGGACGAACACGGCACCGATGCGCGCGGTGGCGAACAGGGCGACGAGGAACGACGGGTCGTTCAGGCCGATGTAGCCGACGCGGTCGCCGTGCCGCACTCCACCTGCGGACAGTTCGGCGGCGAGCCGGTCGATCCGGTCGGCGAAGTCGCGGTAGGCCAGGGTGGTGCCGTTGAAGGTGATCGCCGGCAGGTGCGGTGTCGCGGCGGCTCGGCGGGCTATCCACGAACCGAGGTCCATCGGCGGCTGCGCGGTGGTCATCGGTGAGCTCCTCGCGAAGTGGGGACGGGTGGGACGGCGCGGTCAGTGGTGCGGGCGGTGCTCCTCGCGGACGCGGTGCTTCTGGATCTTGCCCGTGGCCGTCTTCGGCAGCGAGTCGACGAGGACGAACCGTTTGGGGACCTTGAAGCCGGCCAGCGCCTCCTTGCAGTGGGCGCGCAGGTCCTCGTCCGTGATCCGCTCGTCCGCGCGAGGCACGACGAAGGCGGTGACGGCCTCGCCCCACCGCTCGTCCGGCAGACCCACCACGGTGCACTCCGCGACACCGGAGTGGGCGAGCACCGCACGTTCCACTTCCACCGACGAAACGTTCTCGCCGCCGGTTTTGAGCATCTCCTTGGTGCGATCGGTGAACCACACGACGCCTTCCTCGTCGCGGTAGCCCACGTCGCCGCCGCGGAACCAGCCGTCGGCGAAGACCGCGGCGTTGGCCTCGGCGGCGTTGAAGTAGCCCGCCATCAGCTGCGGTGCGCGGTAGACGATCTCGCCTTCTTCGCCCGGCGGCAGCAGCCGGCCGTCCGGCGCCATGATGCGCACGTCCGTGGTGGCCACGGCCGAACCCCACGAGCCGTCCTTCTCGCCCTGGTGCTCCGGCCACTGCATCTGCGACAGCGGGGTGGTTTCGGTCTGCCCGGATCCGAGCAGGATGTCGGCCTGCGGGAACGCGGCGCGGAGCGCCCGCAGCAACTGCTCGGGCATGGGCGCCATCGCGTAGAAGCCGGTCCGCAGGCTCGTGGTGTCCACTTCGGGCAGTTCCGGGTGGTCGAGGATCGCCGCCCACATCGCGGGCAGCAGGGCGATGTGGCTGACCCGGTGGCGGGTGAAGTCCTCCAGCACCGCGGCGGGGTCGAATCCGCGGTGCAGCACCGCGGTTCCGCCGAGCTGCAGCACCGGCAGCAGCAGCACGTCGAGGGCGGTGACGTGGAACATCGGCAGCACGACGGGCATGACCGGTCCGGTGCGGCCCGGCCGCAGCCCCAGGTGCAGCGCCGATGTCAGCACGGCGATCTGCACGGCCACGTGGCTGGTCACCACGCCTTTGGGGCGCGAGGTGGTGCCGGAGGTGTACAGGCAGTGCAGGATGTCGCGGTCGTCGACGATCCGCTCGACGACCGCGGTGTCGTGTTCGAGCAGGTGCGACCACGCGTGCGCCGGACGGCCGGCGACGTCGTCGGGGGCCTCGCCGGCGACGCCGCCGATGACGTGCACCGCGCGCACCGCCGTGCCGTCGCCGTTCTGCAGGGCCGCTTCCAGAGCGGGCAGGCGGGCTCGTTCCGCGGCCACGGTCCGGACGCCGCTGTCGGCGAGCTGGTATCGGATGTCCTCCGGAGCCAGCGCGGTGTTCAGCGGCAGTGCGACGACGCCGATCTTCGCGCAGGCGAAGAACGTGACGACGAACTCCCACCGGTTGTCGAGGAGCAGCGCCAGCCCGTCGCCCCGGTCCAGCCCGTGATCGAGCAGGCCGCGCGCGACCGCGTTGGCCCGATCCTCCAGCTGCCGGTAGGACAGGGCGTGCTCGCCGTCGATCACGGCCGCCCGGTCGGCGTAGGTCTGCGCGCACCGGGTGAGCATGTCGCCGATCACTGCTCGGTGGGTCAGGTTCGCCACCAGCGGATCGACACCGGAGAGATCAGCGTGCATTCCAGTCATGGCGCGCCCCTCGGTCAGCGTGTGTGCCGAATCATAGGAAAGGTATCGCACACCGGGAATCAAAACAATCAAGCGTGCTTGATTTTTCTGGCTACCTGGTGCCACGCTCCAGTGCGTGACGGACGTCGAAGCACTGCTGGACGACCTGCGCGCCGAGGGCGAAGACCTCGACAGCCTGGTCGCCGAGCTGCCACGAGAGCGGTGGGCACTGCCGACCCCGGCCGCCGGCTGGACCATCGCGCACCAGATAGCCCACCTGACCTGGACCGACTCGGTCGCGCTGACATCGGCCACCGACCCGGCCGCCTTCGCCGCGGTCGTCGAGCAGGCGCGGCAGAACCCCCTCGGGTTCGTCGACGAGGCTGCCGAACAACGTGCGCACACCCGGCCGGCCGAGCTGCTGGTGGAATGGCGCAGCGGACGCGAACGACTGCGCGAGGCGCTGCACCGCGCACCGGCAGACCGCAAGCTCGACTGGTTCGGGCCCCCGATGGGAGTGGCGTCGATGGCCACCGCACGGCTGATGGAGACCTGGGCGCACGGCCAGGACGTCGCCGACGCGCTCGGAGCGGTCCGCACGCCGACGGGCCGGCTGCGACACGTCGCCCACATCGGCGTGCGCACCCGCGACTTCGCCTACGCGCTGCACGGACAGGACGCGCCCGACGAGCCGTTCCGCGTCGAGCTCACCGGACCCGACGACCAGCAGTGGACCTGGGGACCGGCCGACGCGGGCCAGCGCGTGACCGGGCGCGCACTGGACTTCTGCCTGCTGGTCACCCAGCGCCGCCACCGCGACGACCTCGCCGTCACCGCCACCGGCCCCGACGCGGCCCACTGGCTCACCATCGCCCAAGCGTTCGCCGGCGCGCCCGGAACGGGCAGGAAGGCAAGGCAGTTCCCATGAGGCCACCCCGGCCGCTGGCCACCGATCCCGAGCTGATCCGCATCGGCAACTGCTCCGGCTTCTACGGTGACCGGTTCGCCGCCATGCGCGAGATGCTCGACGGCGGTGAGCTCGACGTGCTCACCGGCGACTACCTCGCCGAGCTCACGATGCTCATCCTCGGCCGCAACCGGATGAAAGACCCCGATCTCGGCTACGCCAAGACGTTCCTGCGGCAGATGGAGGAGTGCCTGGGACGCGCCGTGGACCGCGGCGTGCGCATCGTCGCCAACGCCGGCGGGCTCAACCCCGCCGGCCTCGCCGAGCAGTTGCGCGAACTCGCCGAGCGGCTCGGCGTGCCGGCACGGATCGCGCACGTCGAAGGCGACGACCTCACTGACCGCGCCGCCGAACTCGGACTGGGCGAACCGCTGACCGCCAACGCCTACCTCGGTGCCTGGGGCATCGTCAAATGCCTCGACGCCGGGGCCGACGTCGTCGTCACCGGCCGCGTCACCGACGCCTCGGTGACCGTCGCCCCCGCCGCTGCGCACTTCGGTTGGCAGCGCACCGACTACGACGCGCTGGCCGGCGCGGTCGCCGCCGGGCACGTCATCGAGTGCGGTGCGCAGGCCACCGGCGGCAACTACGCCTTCTTCACCGAGATCCCGGACCCGGTCCACCCCGGCTTCCCGCTGGCCGAGATCCGCCGCGACGGCTCCAGCGTCATCACCAAGCACCCGGGCACCGGCGGCGCGGTGACCGTCGACACGGTCACCGCGCAGCTGATGTACGAAATCCAGCACGCCGGCTACGCCGGACCGGACGTGACCACGCGCCTCGACAGCCTCCAGCTCGCCGCGGACGGCGCCGACCGCGTGCGGATCTCCGGAACCCGCGGCGAAGCCCCACCGCCGCAGCTGAAGGTCTCGCTGAACACCCTCGGCGGGTTCCGCAACGAGATGGACTTCGTCCTCACCGGACTCGACATCGAAGCCAAGGCCGATCTCGTGCAGCGACAGCTCACCGGCGGGCTCGAGAAGCAGCCCGCCGAGCTGAACTGGACGCTCGCCCGCCTCGACCGCGCCGATGCCGACACCGAGGAGCGGGCCAGCGCGGTCCTGCGCTGCGTGGCCCGCGACCCGGACGCGGACGTCGTCGGCCGCGCGTTCTCCAACGTCGCCGTCGAACTCGCCCTGGCCAGCTACCCCGGCTTCAGCCTCACCGGCGCGCCCGGCGAAGCCGCACCGTACGGAGTGTTCACACCCGGATACGTCGACGCCGACCGCGTGCCGCACACCGCCGTGCTGCCCGACGGGAACCGGGTGGACATCGCCTCCGCCGCCGAAACGCGCACGCCGGGGCCACCGCCTGATCCGGAACTGCCGCCGGCGCCGCCGGCCGGACCGACCCGCCGCGTACCGCTCGGCGCGCTCGCCGCGGCGCGCAGCGGTGACAAGGGCGGTGACGCGAACATCGGAGTCTGGGTGCGCACCGACGAGCAGTGGCGCTGGCTGGTGCACGCGCTCACCGTCGAGCGGCTGCGCGAACTGCTGCCCGAAACCGCCGAACTGCCCATCACCAGGACCGTGCTGCCGAACCTGCGGGGGCTCAACTTCGTCATCACCGGCCTGCTGGGCCGAGGTGTGGCCGAACAGGCCCGTTTCGATCCGCAGGCCAAGGGGCTGGGCGAGTGGCTGCGGTCCCGGCACATCGCCGTTGCTGAGGAGTTGCTTTGACCACGTGGGACACCGACCAGCGGCGAGAGCTGCGCGCGACCGTCCGGCGGTTCGTGGAAGGTGACGTGCTGCCGCACCAGGACGAGTGGGAACGCGCCGGCGAGCTGCCGCGCAGCCTGCACCGGCGGGCCGGGGAACTCGGCCTGCTCGGGGCGAGCTTTCCCACCGAGGTCGGCGGAGGCGGCGGTGATCTCGTCGACGCCACCGTCATCGCCGAGGAAATGCACCACGCCGGCGCCGCGGGCGGTTTGTTCGCCTCGCTGTTCACCTCGGGCATCGCGTTGCCGCACATGGTGTGGGCCGGCGACGAGGAGCACGTCGATCGCTGGGTGCGGCCCACGCTGGACGGTGCGAAGATCGGCTCGCTGGCGATCACCGAACCCGGCGGCGGATCCGACGTGGGGCATCTGGCCACCAAGGCCGAACGCGACGGCGACCACTACGTCGTCAACGGTGCCAAGACGTTCATCACTTCCGGCTGCCGCGCCGATTTCGCGGTCACCGCGGTGCGCACGGGAGGTCCGGGCGCGGAGGGCATTTCGCTGCTCGTGGTGGATGCGGACACGCCCGGCTTCACCGTCAGCCGCAAGCTGGAGAAGATGGGCTGGAACTGCTCCGACACGGCCGAACTGTCCTTCGCGGACGCACGCGTGCCCGCGGCGAACCTGGTGGGCGAGGAGAACTCCGGTTTCCTGCAGATCGCCCGCGCCTTCGTGACCGAACGGCTCAGCCTCGCCGTGCAGGCCTACGCCAGCGCGCAGCGGTGCCTGGAACTGGCCGAACAGTGGTGCCGCGACCGGGAGACCTTCGGACGCGCCCTGATCGGCCGCCAGTCCGTGCAGAACACGCTCACCGAGATGGCACGCGTCATCGACGTGGCCCGGGTGTACACCCGCCGGCTCGCCGAACGTGCCGCGGCCGGCGAGGAGGACCTCACCGTGGAGACCTGTTTCGCCAAGAACACGGCCGTGCAGGCCGGGGAGTGGGTGGTCAACGAGGCCGTGCAGCTGTTCGGCGGGCTCGGCTACATGCGCGAGTGCGAGATCGAACGCCAGTACCGCGACATGCGCATCCTCGGCATCGGCGGCGGCACCAGCGAGATCCTCACCGGTCTGGCAGCGAATCGATTGGGGTACCGGACATGACCGCTCTGCAGTCCGCGCTCGACACCTCCTCCGCCGACTTCACCAGCGCGGAGGAGGCGATGCGCAGCAAACTCGACGAGGTCGAGGCCGAGCACGCCAAGGCCCTCGCCGGCGGGGGAGAGGACAAGGTGCGGCGCCACCGCCGGCGCGGCAAACTCACCGCGCGCGAACGCATCGAGCTGCTGCTCGACGAGGACTCGCCGTTCCTGGAACTGTGCCCGCTGGCGGCCTGGGGCAGCGACTTTCAGGTGGGCGGCTCGGTCGTCACGGGCATCGGCGTGGTCGAGGGCGTGGAGTGCATGCTCGTGGCCAACGACCCGACCGTGCGCGGCGGCAGCAGCAATCCGTGGACGGTGCGCAAATCCTTCCGCGCGCACGAGATCGTCATGCGCAACCGGCTGCCGGTGATCGCCCTGGTCGAGTCCGGCGGGGCGGACCTGCAGACGCAGAAGGAAGTGTTCATCCCCGGCGGGCGCATGTTCCGCGACATCACGCAGGCCTCGGCCGCCGGCATCCCCACCATCGCGCTCGTGTTCGGCAGCTCCACCGCGGGCGGTGCCTACATCCCCGGCATGTCCGACCACGTGGTCATGGTCAAGGAGCAGTCCAAAGTGTTCCTCGGCGGGCCACCGCTGGTGAAGATGGCCACCGGTGAGGACTCCGACGACGAGGCCCTCGGCGGTGCCGACGTGCATGCGCAGAGTTCGGGCCTGGCCGACTACTACGCGGTCGACGAGCCCGATGCCGTCCGCATCGGACGCTCCATCGTCAAACGGCTCAACTGGCGCAAGAAGGGCCCGAAACCCCGCGCGGAGGTCGAAGAACCCCGCTACAGCAGCGAGGAGCTGCTCGGCGTGGTACCGGCGGACCTGAAGGTGCCGTTCGACCCGCGCGAGGTCATCGCCCGCGTCGTCGACGGTTCCGACTTCGACGAGTTCAAGGCCCGCTACGGGTCCAGCCTCGTCACGGGTTGGGCCGAACTGCACGGTTATCCGATCGGCGTGCTCGCCAACCACCACGGCGTCCTGTTCTCCGCGGAAGCGCAGAAGGCCGCCCAGTTCATCCAGCTGGCCAACCAGACCGACACGCCGCTGCTGTTCCTGCACAACACCACCGGTTACATGGTCGGCCAGGAGTACGAGCAGGGCGGCATCATCAAGCACGGCGCGATGATGATCAACGCGGTGTCCAATTCGACCGTGCCGCACCTGTCGGTGCTGCTGGGCGCTTCCTACGGCGCGGGCCACTACGGCATGTGCGGCCGCGCCTACGATCCGCGCTTCCTGTTCTCCTGGCCCAGCGCCAAATCCGCGGTCATGGGTCCGGCGCAGCTGGCCGGTGTCGTCTCGATCGTCAGCCGCGCGGCCGCCGAAGCGAAGGGCCAACCGTTCGACGAGGAAGCCGACGCGGACACCCGGGAAGCCGTGGAGAAGCAGATCGAAGCCGAGTCGTTGCCGCTGTTCCTGTCCGGCCGGCTCTACGACGACGGCGTCATCGACCCGCGGGACACCCGCACGGTGCTCGGGATGTGCCTGTCGGCCATCCACAACGCCCCGATCGCAGGCGCCGAGGGCTTCGGCGTCTTCCGGATGTGAGGAGCTTCGGCCATGTCCAACCTCCCCGCCGCGCCGATTTCCGACGTCCTCGTCGCCAACCGCGGTGAGATCGCCCGGCGCGTCTTCGCCACCGCCCGCCGCGCGGGACTGGGAACCACCGCCGTGTTCTCCGACGCCGACGCGGCCGCCCCGCACACCCGGGAAGCCGACGCCGCGGTGCGCCTGCCCGGCAACACGCCCGGTGAGACCTACCTGCGCAGCGAGGCGATCGTGCAGGCCGCCCGTGCCGCCGGAGCTGATGCGGTCCATCCCGGATACGGATTCCTGTCCGAGAGCGCCGGTTTCGCCCGCGCCGTGCTCGAGGCCGGGCTGACCTGGATCGGACCACCCGTGGCGGCGATCGAGTCGATGGGCTCGAAGGTCGAGGCGAAGAAACTGATGGCAGACGCCGGCGTGCCGGTGCTGACCGAACTCGACCCCGAATCGGTCACCGCCGAGCAGCTGCCCGTGCTCGTCAAAGCCTCCGCGGGCGGCGGCGGACGCGGCATGCGCGCGGTGCGGACCCTCGACGAACTGCCCGGCCAGCTCGCCGCGGCCCGCCGCGAAGCCGAATCCGCCTTCGGCGATCCCACGGTGTTCTGCGAACGCTACCTGGAAACCGGCCGGCACATCGAAGTGCAGGTCCTCGCTGACCGGTACGGCACCGTGTGGGCCGTCGGCGAACGCGAGTGCTCCCTGCAGCGGCGGCACCAGAAGGTGCTGGAGGAAGCACCCTCGCCGCTGGTGGAACGTCTGGAGGCGGCCGGGGCGGGCATGCGCGAGCGGCTGTTCACCGCAGCGCGGCAGGCCGCGGCCGCGATCGGCTACGAAGGTGCCGGCACGGTGGAATTCCTGGCCGACGAGTCCGGGGAGTTCTTCTTCCTGGAGATGAACACGCGCCTGCAGGTCGAACACCCCGTCACCGAGAACACCACGGGTGTCGACCTGGTGCGGTGGCAGTTGCAGATCGCCCGCGGCCACGCGCTGCCCGCCGAACCTCCGCCGCGGCACGGCTGCGCGATCGAAGCACGACTCTACGCCGAGGACCCGAGGCAGGACTGGCGTCCGCAGAGCGGCACGCTGCACCGTCTCGACGTTCCGGACGCGGCAGGCGGTTTCGCCCCGCTGGCCGAGCCCGGCATCCGGCTCGACTCCGGCGTGGACGACGGTGAAGTGGTCAGCATCCACTACGACCCGATGCTCGCCAAAGTCATCTCCTGCGGCCACACCCGCGACGAAGCCGCGCACCTGCTGGCCCGCGCCCTGACGCGGGCGCGGGTGCACGGCCTGGTGACCAACCGCGACCTGCTGGTGCGCGTGCTGCGCCACCCGGCGTTCCTCGCCGGCGAGACCGACACCGCTTTCTTCGATCGGCACGGTCTCGACGCGCTCGCGCGCCCGCTCGCCGACGAGCGCGCGGTCGAGCTCTCGGCGATCGCGGCGGCCCTCGCCGAAGCCGCCGCCAACCGCCGCGCCGCACCCGTGAACGCGCTCGCCCCGAGCGGATGGCGCAACCTGCCCGCGCAGTCCCAATCCAAGATCTACACCGGCCCCGAGGGCTCCGACATCGAGGTGCGGTACCTGCACCGGCGCGGCGCGATCGCGGTGGACGGACAACCCGGAGTCGACCCGGTCGAGGCGCGTCCGGGGAGAGTCGTGCTCGACGTCGCCGGCGACCACGGTCCGGTGCGCCGCACGTTCGACGTGGTCGACCACGGCGGGCTCGTCTGCGTCGACTCGCCGCTCGGCCCGGTCGCCCTGCGCCGGCAGCCGCGGTTCACCGACCCGTCCGCCCGCCTCGCCGCGGGATCGCTGCTGGCGCCGATGCCCGGCAACGTCGTCCGCCTCGCCGCCGAGATCGGCGAAACCGTCACCCGCGGACAACCGATCCTGTGGCTGGAGGCGATGAAGATGGAGCACACCGTCGCCGCACCCGCCGACGGGGTGCTCACCGAACTGCGCGTGCGCGCCGGCGAGCAGGTCGAGATGGGCGCGGTCCTGGCCGTGGTCGACGACGCGGTCGACGGCGCGCGGCGAGCGGAGGAGTCGGAACGCACTGCAGCGGAGGAACACCGATGAGCCTGATCGAAACCGACGAGCAGGAAGAACTGCGCTCAGCCGTCGCCCGGCTGGCAGAGCGCTACAACTACCTCGACTACGTGCTGCCCAAAGCCCGCGCCGGCGAGCCGCTGACCGAGCTGTGGAACGAGGCGGCAGCGCTCGGCTTCCTCGGCGTCAACCTCCCCGAGGAGTACGGCGGCGGAGGCGCCGGCATCTACGAACTCGCTCTCGTGCAGGAAGAGCTCGCCGCACAGGGGGCCGGTCTGCTGCTCGTCGTCGTCTCACCGGCGATCTGCGGCACGATCATCGCCAAGTACGGCACCGAGCAGCAGAAATCCCGCTGGCTGCCCGCGTTGGCCAAGGGGTCGGCCCGGATGGCCTTCGGCATCACCGAACCCGACGCCGGATCCAACGCGCACGAGATCACCACCACCGCCCGCCGCGACGGGGCGGGCTGGGTCCTGCACGGGCAGAAGGTCTTCATCTCCGGCATCGACCAGGCCGAAGCCGTGCTCGTCGTCGCCCGCACCGAGGACGCCGCCACCGGCAAGCTGCGCCCGGCGCTGTTCATCGTGCCCACTGACGCGGAGCACTTCACCGCGCAGCCGATGGACATGGACATCATCGCCCCCGACCGGCAGTTCACGCTGTTCTTCGACGGGGTGCGCCTGCCCGCCGATGCGCTCGTCGGCGAGCAGGACGCGGCGCTGATGCAGCTGTTCGCCGGGTTGAACCCGGAACGCATCCTCGGCGCGGCCATGGCCATCGGCACCAGCCGGTACGCGCTGTCCCGCGCCGTGGACTACGCCAACGCCCGGCAGGTGTGGAAACAACCGATCGGCGCGCACCAGGGCATCGCGCATCCGCTGGCCCAGCTGAAGATCGACACCGAGATGGCCGAGCTCATGACGCGGAAAGCCGCGGTGCTCTACGACTCCGGGGACGACGACGGTGCGGCCGAAGCCGCGAACATGGCCAAGTACGCCGCCGCCGAAGCCAGCATCGCCGCGTTGGACCGGGCCGTCCAGACCCACGGGGGGTCGGGCCTGACCAGTGAGCACGGGCTCGCCGCCATGCTCGGCATGGCGCGCATCTCGCGCGTCGCGCCGGTGAGCCGCGAGATGGTGCTGAACTTCGTCGCCCAGCACAGCCTCGGGCTGCCGAAGTCCTACTGAGGGGCACCCGAGGCGGTGGCCGGTCGCGGCAATCGGCGGGAGACCATGGTCCGCGGGCACGGGCCGGCGTTGCGGCCGGCGCCGTGCCGCACACGTCCGAGCTGATGAGGAGGGCAGCGGTGCCGCCGCGCGAACCGAAGCAGGAGCGCAGCAGGGCGACGCGCCAGCGCCTGCTCGAGTCGACGGTCGAATGCCTGTCCACCGAGGGGTGGGCGGCGACGACGGTGGCGGTTGCGGCGCAACGGGCCGGGGTTTCGCGCGGTGCGGCGCAGCACCACTTCCCGACGCGGGAGGAGCTCATCACCGCGGCCCTGGAAGTGATCTTCGACAACCGCATCGGCGAACTCCGCGCCGAGAGCAGCGACCTGCCAACGGGGCCGGAGCGGACCGAAGCGGTCGTGCGGCGGATGGTCGACTACTTCTCCGACTCGTTGTTCAAGGCCGCCTTGCAGGTGTGGACCGCCGCCGCTGCCGACGAGAAGCTCCGGCAGCGGATCGTGCCGCTGGAGGCGAAGTTCGGCAGGATCGCGCACCAGGTCACCATCGAACTGCTCGGAGCCGACGACACCGACCCCGTGACGCGGCGCCTCGTGCAGGGAACGTTGGACATGGCCCGCGGACTGGGACTGGCCGATGTGCTCACCGACGACTCCGCGCGCCGCGAACGCATCGTGCGCCAGTGGGCCGAAACCCTCGACACCGCGCTGCGCGGCCGGTTTCCCGGCGCGGGCGGTACGCAACGCGAGGCGCGCTGCGCACCGGGGGGTTCGCCGGGCCCGCGCGAATGAGCGTTCGGACGCGCTACTGCACCGACCAGCCGCCGTCCGAAGGCAGGATCGCCCCGGAGACGTTGACCCCGTCGTCGCTGAGCAGGAACGTGATCGACGCGGCGAGCTGGGGCGCTGTCACGACCGGCGGCATCCGCTGCTGGAACGGTCCCAGGCGCGCGGAGCCGAATTCCGCCGTGTTCGTCATGCCACCGGCGATGCTGGTGGCCACGCCACCCGGAGCGACGGCGTTGACGCGGATGCCCGATGGTTCGTACATGAACGCGGTGCTGCGGGTCAGCCCCACCACGGCGTGCTTGGAGGCCGTGTAGGCGACGCCGGAGGCGCCCCCGCGCAGTGCCGCCTCGGAAGCGATGTTGACGATCGACCCGCGCCCCGCCTCGAGCATCGCGGGGAGCACGGCGCGGGTGAGGCGGAACGGCGCGTCGACGTTGATGCTGAACACGCGCTGCCACAGCTCGTCGGTCATCTCGTGCGCAGCGCCGAAGTCGTCGACGACCCCAGCGATGTTCGCCAGCCCGTCGATCCGCGGTCCGGCCGCGGTGACGATCCGCTCGAGCTCGTCCGCGTCGGTGATGTCGGCGCGCACGGGCAGCACGTCGGCGGAACCGAGTTCGGTGCCGAGTTCCTCCAGTCTCCCGGCCGCGATGTCCACGGCGACCACGCGGCCGCCTTCGCGGGCGATGCGGGAAGCCGTGGCGCGGCCGATGCCGGAGGCGGCGCCGGTGACGATGACGGTCTTGCCGTCGAACCGCCCCGGCACGATCCGCTCCTGCCAGCCGCCTTCGGCTTCCGTCGAGTCGGGCATGACACCGCCGTTGGCGCGGGCCACCAGCTCGTCCACCACTTCCTGCGAGAGCGCGCCCCCGCTCATGGCGACCAGATCTCCCAGGGGCGTCTGCCGCACCGGGGCGAGCGCCTCCTCCTCGAAGCCGCCCCGGGCGAGCAGCTCCCGGATCAGCGGGCCGCCGTCGGGGTGGTCGAGCCACGTGCCGACCGGGCTCCGACCGGTCAGCGGTGCGCGTTCGTCCGCCATCGCCTCGTCCTTCCTGTGGTGCGCGCACCGGCGCCGACGTGCTCGGCCGCTCCGTGCTGGAACGGTCGGCCGCCCCGCCGCGGAACTCGCCGCGTGCGCCGGGGCGCGCGGGTTCGTGCGTGCTGCCGATGACGGGGCTGTCGTCGGCGTTCGACCGCGCCAGCGGCCACCGCCAGCGTAAGTCAGACGGGTGACTTAAACCGCTGCCGGGTTTCGCCCACCGGAGGCGGGGAGCGGGCGACGGCGGGACCCGGAGTCACGAGGCGGTCCGCGGAGTGCAGCGCATCCCGACGGTCAACGCTGCCCGTGGATCCGCGCACCGGTCGCCACTCGACCGGGCCGACGCCGCCGTGGTCGTCCGGCTGATCGGTGGAGAAGTCTTCTGCCGTGTCGTGCAGCCCGTGTAGTTTCGCCGGAAAGGTCCCGTGCGGGACGTGTTCGGCCTGCCGCGCAACGTGGTGGCGAGGCCGTCCCCGCCCCGGGAGAGTCCCGGTGCCCGGGCCTCCCGTGCCACCGGGAGCGGTCGCACGGCATGTTCGCGCAGTGAGGGAGGGCGTTCCCGTGGCCATCGACGTGCACCGGGCCGGGTTGGCGGTGGCCGACCCGGCCGCCTACGCCCACGAACGGCACCTGCACGAGGCGCTCGCCGCGCTGCGGCGCGAGGCCCCCGTGCACCGGGTGGACCCGTCGCCGGAGTACAACCCGTTCTGGCTGCTCACCCGGCACGCCGACATCCTCGAGGTGGAACGCCGCCACCACCTGTTCCGCAACGCGCCGCGGCCCGTCCTCGTCCCGGCCGAGCAGGACCTGCGCGCCGAGCAGGAGGGGCAGCTGCTCAACACGCTGATCCACATGGACGACCCGCAGCACGCCCGGATGCGCGGTGTCGTCGCCGACTGGTTCCGGCCCAAGGCGTTGCGCAGGATGCAGGAGCAGATCCGGGTTCTCGCCCGGCGCTACGTCGACCGGATGGTCGAGCTCGGCGGGGAATGCGACTTCGTCCGCGACATCGCCGTGGACTACCCGCTGTACGTCATCCTCTCGCTGCTCGGGCTGCCCGAGTCGGACTTCGGCCGGATCCTGCAACTGACCCAGGAACTGTTCGGCGGATCCGACGAGGAACTGCAACGCGGGCGCAGCGCCGAGGAGATGGCCGCCGTGGTGACGGACTTCTTCGCCTACTTCCAGAAGATCACCGCCGACCGCCGCGAGCACCCGACCGAGGACCTGTCCTCCACGATCGCCAACGCCCGCATCGACGGGGAACCGCTGTCGGACCTCGACGCCGCCTCGCTGTACGTGATCATCGCGACGGCCGGGCACGACACGACCAGCTCCACGATCTCCGGCGGGATGCACGCGCTCACCGAACACCCCGAGCAACTCCGCCGGTTGCAGCGCCACCCGGAACTGGTCGACACCGCGGCCGAGGAGATGATCCGGTGGTCCACGCCGGTCAAGGCGTTCCTGCGCACCGCCGCCGCGGATTACGACCTCGACGGCGTGCGCATTTCGGAGGGGGATTCGCTGCTGCTGTCGTACCCCTCGGCGAACCGCGACGAGGAGGTCTTCGCCGACCCCTTCAGCTTCGATGTCGGACGCGATCCCAACCGGCACCTCGCGTTCGGGTTCGGCGCGCACTACTGCCTGGGTGCCACGCTCGCGCGCATGGAAACCCGGGCGTTCTTCGCCGAACTCGCACCGCGGCTGGACGAGGTGGAACTCCTCGGCGATCCGGAGTGGGTCGCGACCACGTTCGTCGGCGGGCTCAAGCACCTGCCGATCCGCTACACCGTCCGCCCCTCCAGCTGAGAGTTGTTCGCCCAGCTGAGAATCGCCCGTCCTGCTGCGAAGGCCCTGCCGGGCAGGGACTCTCCTACGAGCTCAGATTGCGGTTGAACAGGTCCAGCAGCTCCCGCCAGTGCCGTTCGGCGGCTTCCTCGTCGTAGCTGGACGTGTCGGCCTGCGTGTAGCCGTGCTCGGCGCCCTCGTAGACCTCGGCGCGGAAGCGCACCCCCGCGTCGGTCAGCGCGGAGTTCAACCGTTCGACCTGCTCGGGAGGCAGGGCGTGGTCGTTGTCCGCGTGTCCGAAGTAGAGTTCCGCGGTGATCCGGTCGGCGAGCAGGTGCGGGCTGTCGGGATCCGCCGTGGCCAGGTTCGCGCCGTGGAAGCCCGCCGCGGCGGCCACGCGCTCGGGGTGGGCGGCGGCCGTGCGCATCGCGAGCGCGGCGCCCATGCAGTACCCGGTCACGCCCACCGGTCCGTTGGCGGCCTCGGGGCGCGTGCTGATCCACTCGAGGTAGGAGCCGGCGTCGCGCACCACGCGGTCCGGTGCGAGCGCCCGCATCATCGGGCCGATCTGCTCGAAGATCTCCGGGCGCCGGCCGGGGTCGATGAATTCCGGCAGATCGGCCACGGGCGTGCGCGCGTCCCGGTAGAACGCGTTCGGCACCACCACGGTGTAGCCGGACGCGGCGAGCCGCTCGGCCATGGCGGTCAGGTGCGGGCGCAGCCCGAACGCGTCCATGTAAAAGAGCACGGCTGGGTGGGCGGCGGTGTCATCGGGGTGTGCGAGGTAAGCGTCGGCCACGCCGTCGGTGGTGGCGATGTTCACCCAGGTTCCGGTCACGGCAGTCATCGGTGCAGATTCCCTTCTCGCGGCTGACTTCCTGCTGCGGCAGCGAGTCGATCAAACCACTGTCCAGGTTCGCCAGCGTCGCACGTGCGAGTTCGGCAGCGCTCCCGCCCCGCTCGTCCGGAACGGCCCGCGCGTCGGTGTTCATGGCACGGGACGTAGGCGGCCAGCGACGGGTTCGGCAATTGCCCGCGTCCTGCACCCACGAGGAGCGCTCTGCGATGATCCGGACCTCGGGGGCGCTGGTGGACGCCAACGGGCTGCGCGCCGGTACCGTTCCGCCCCGGTCAGGCGGGAGCCTCTACCGTGGCCTCCGCACTGGTCCACGCCCGTGCCTGCTCCGACGGGGAGAAACCGAGGCCGGGACGGTTCGGCACGACCATCCGCCCGTCGTGCAGCTGCAGCCGTTCGTTGAACACCGGCTCCAACCACTCGAAGTGCTCGAGCCAGGTGGTACCCGAGTACGCCGCGGCCAGGTGCAGGTGGATCTCCATGGCGAAGTGCGGTGCCAGCGACAACCTGCGGTGCTCGGACAGGGCCATGATCCGCAGGAACGGCGTGATTCCGCCGACGCGAGGAGCGTCCGGCTGGACGTAGTCGCAGGCGTCCTGCCGGATGAAGTTCCAGTGCTCGTCGACGCTGGTCAGCATCTCGCCCGTGGCGATCGGCGTGTCCAGCGCCGCGGTGAGCCGCGCATGTCCCGCGGCGTCGGAGCAATCGAGCGGTTCCTCGATCCACGTGAGCTGGAACTGCTCCAGCACCCGACCGGTGCGCTGCGCGGTGGCCCGGTCCCACTGCTGGTTGGCGTCGACCATCAGAGGGAACGCGTCCCCGAGGTGTTCGCGCACGGCCTCGACGCGCCGCAGGTCCTCTCGCACGTCGGGTTGTCCGACCTTGATCTTGATGCCGCCAATGCCGCGCGAGAGGGACAGGTCCACGTTTTCGAAGAGCTGCTCGGTGGACGTGGACAGGTAGCCACCGGAGGTGTTGTAACAGGGGACCGAATCGCGGTGCGCCCCCAGCAGTTTGGCCAGCGGCAGGTTCGCGCGCTTGGCCTTGAGGTCCCACAGCGCGATGTCGCAGGCGCCGACCGCCTGGGTCGCCAGTCCGCTCCTGCCCATCGAGGCACCGGCCCAGACGAGCTTGTCCCACAGGCGGGCGGTGTCGTTGGGGTCTTCCCCGATCAGCTCGTCGGCGATCTCCCGGACGTGGGCGAACATGCCCGGCCCGCCCGCGCGTTTCGCGTAGCTGAAGCCGACACCGCCGCACCCCGCTTCGGTGCTGATCTCCACGACGAGCAGCGCGATCTCCGTCAACGGCTGCTGCCTGCCGGTCAGAACCTTCGCGTCGCTGATCGGGGCCTCCAGCGGCAGGCGGACCAACGAGAGGTGCACCTTCGAGATCGCATCGGTGGGCACCTCGTCGTGGCCGCTGGTGGACGGCCGGATGGTAGGACTGCCTGGTCGGGGTGTCATGGAGCTCCTCTCCGTGCACGTGATCCGTTGTCGTGCGGTGTCCCTCGGTGGCGGAACCGCTGCCTGTTCGCTGTGCCGTGCCAGAGCGATCCGGGAATCGCGCGGGAGCGCTGGCCGCTCAACCGAACGCGGTGATGCCGACGCTGATCACCAGCGCGATCAGGAACATCAGCAGGCCCATGATGGTCTCCATGACCGTCCAGGTCTTCAGCGTGCTCTTGATGTCCAGATCGAGGTAGCGGTTGAACAGCCAGAACCCGGAGTCGTTGACGTGCGAGAGCACGGTTCCGCCACCGGCGACGGCGATGACGATGAGGGCGATCTCCGGTTGGGAGAGGTCCGCGGATTCGATGAAAGGACTGATGATCGGTGCGGTCGTCACGATCGCCACGGTCTTGGAGCCCAGAGCCACGCGCAGCACCGCGGCGACGAGGAAGGCCAGCACGGTGGGGGGCAGCGCGGCGCTGCCGATCGCATCAGCCAGGGCATTACCGGCCTCGGTGGCCTCGAGCACGGCCCCGAACACGCCACCGGCCCCGGTGACCAGCAGCACCATCGCAACGGGGCCCAGCGAGGCCGAGGCGGCCTTCTCGACGCCCTGCAGGGTGAACCCGCTGCGGCGGGCCAGGATCCAGAAGGCGAGCAGGGTGGAGATGGTCAGCGCGCTGATCGGGTCTCCGAGGAACAGGAAGAAGCTGCGCACCGGACCTTCGGGGAGGAACACGTCCGAGAACGTGTTGAGCAGGATCAGCACGACCGGCAGGACCATGAACGTCACGGTCAGCGGCAGGGACGGCGGGCGCTGGTTCTGCGCGCGCTGGCCGGCCTCGTCCGACACGCTCAGCGACAGCTGCTCGGGGACCGGGGTGAAGGTGCGGTCGCCGATCCACTTGCCGAACAGATAGGAGCCGAAGAACCACGCTGGCAGGCCGCAGAGAAGGCCCATGATCGTCAGCCATCCGAGGTTGACGCCGAACAGTTCCGCGGCAGCGACCGGTCCGGGATGCGGGGGCAGCACCGCGTTCAGCATCGCCAGAGCACCCAATGTGGGCAGTGCGATGCTGATCAGGGAACGGCCCGCGTTGGCCGCGACGGCGTACACCAGGGGGAGCAGCAGGATGAAACCGACGTCGGGGAACAGGGGGATGCCGACGACGAGTGCCGTCACGCCCATCGCCAGCGGAGCGCGGCGTTCGCCGAACAGGGACAGCAGGCGCTCGGCGAGCGCCTGCGCACCGCCGGTCTGCTCCATGACGCGACCGAGCATCGCACCGAGCGCGACGATGATGGCGAAACTGCCGAGCATTTCGCCCATGCCGTTCTCCAGCACGGTGGGGATCTGGTTCAGCGGGATGCCGGAGGCCAGCGCCACGGCCATGCTGACGACGAGCAGCGCGACGAAGGCGTGTAATCGCAGGGCGAGCACGAGCACGAGCAGCAGCGCGATGCCACCTGCCACGCTGAGCACGAGCGCCCAGTCGGGCAGGTTCCAGGCGGGCGTGATGTTCGCGCTGTCTGATTGGGCGAGGACGAGCGATGCGGGGTGTGCGGGCACGAACGACATGGGCGTCCACCTTCCGCGGAGTCCGGGATCAGCGGGAGTTCGAAGTTCGTCGGGATGCGCACCCCGCGGGCGGGCCAGGAGAGGTGCACGGCGGGTGAGAACGGGATGACGTTCCGAGCGGCGCGGCCGCCCGGGACACCGGTTACCAGCGCGGCAGGTCCGGAGCGGTCCAAGAGGGGTCGTAGGACCGCATCGCCGCGGCGTCGTCGCGCGCTCGGACCTCGCTGCCGGCCCACCGCGCGTGCAACCGGTCCAGGGCGGTGTGGTCGAGATCGACCCCGAGTCCGGGTTCATCGCTGACCGCGACCGCCCCGCCATCGAAGGTGTGCGGATGCGTCACGACGTCCTCGTCCTGCCAGGGGCGGTGCGTGTCGCAGGCGTGATGCAGGTTCGGCACGGTCGCTGCCACCTGGGTCATCGCTGCGAGGCTGATGCCCACGTGCGTGTTCGAGTGCATCGAGACGTCGACGCCGTAGGTGCGGCACAGCGCCGCGAGTTCCTGCGTGCGGCGCAAGCCGCCCCAGTAGTGGTGGTCGGCGAGCACCACTTGCACCGCGTCGATGCCGAACGCCTGCGGGATCTCGTCGAATCCGGTAACGCACATGTTCGTGGCCAGCGGCATGCCGGTCCTGGCGTGCACCTGCGCCATGTCCTCTGAGCCGGTGGTCGGATCCTCCAGGTATTCGAGCGTGCCGTCGAGTTCGCGTGCTGCGTGGATGGCCGTGTCGACCGACCACGCGCCGTTGGGGTCGAGGCGCAGTGGCAGCTCGGGAAAGGCCGCGCGCAGAGCGCGGATCGCAGCGATCTCCTCGTCCGGTGGGAACACGCCGCCTTTGAGCTTGACGGAGGAGAAACCGTAGTGCTGCACGAACGTTCGTGCCTGCGCCACGATCCCGTCAGGATCCAGCGCGCTTCCCCACGCATCCGGTGCTCGGCCCGGGTGGGCGCCGTACTTGTAGAAGAGGTAGGCGCTGTAGTCCACGCGGTCACGCACTTTCCCGCCCAGCAGCGCATGGATCGGAGCACCGAGGATCTTGCCCCAGGCATCCAGGAAGGCCACTTCGAACAGGGAGTGCACGGTGGCTTTGAGCTTGGTGAGGTCGTGTTTGCCGCGCAGCGCCGAGGAAGGTACTCCCACCTCGGCGCTGCCGGGGCCGTCCAGAGCTTCGTCGACGCGCGCGAGCAGGGCGTTGGGTCGCGAGACGTCGGCGGCGTGCAGCTGCGCGGCGACGGTGCGGATGGCGGAGAGGTAGTACTGATCGCCGTACGTTTCGCCGAGACCCACGTGACCCGATGCGGTCTCTACTTCGACGATGGTGCGGGGAGTCAGCGGCTGGTGCACTCCGGGCAGATTGAGCAACGGCGGATCGGAGATCAGGACGGGAGTCACCCGGACGTCGGTGACGCGGGAAGCTTCGAGCAGTGTTCTGGCAGGCATCGTCGCCTCCTGTCCGATGTGGAGGGCCGGTGGTGCGGCAGCGGTGCTCCCCACGGAGCGGGTTGCGGCGCGATCCGGTGGAACCACCCGGCCCGGCGGTGTCAGGCCCGATCGAGGGCCGGGCGCTTCGGGTCGAACGTCCAGTCGGGGACCAGGTACCGCATCGCTGCGGCATCGTCGCGGGGGCCGAGTCCTTCGGCCCGGTAGAGCTCGTGCGCGGCCGCCACGCGCTCCTCGTCGAGCGCCACGCCGAGGCCGGCAGCATCCGGCACCCGGAGCAGGCCGTCCTCGATGGGCAGGGGATCCCGGGTGATCCGCTGTCCGTCCTGCCAGATCCAGTGCGTGTCGATCGCCGTGATCTCACCCGGTGCCGCGGCGGCGACGTGGGTGAACATGGCCAGCGACACGTCGAAGTGGTTGTTGGAGTGCGATCCCCACGTCAGCCCCCACTCGTGGCAGAGCTGCGCCACGCGCACCGAACCGCTCATGGTCCAGAAGTGCGGGTCGGCCAGCGGGATGTCCACCGCGTCGGCGCGCACCGCGTGACCGAGTTCGCGCCAGTCGGTGGCGATCATGTTCGTCGCCGTGGGAATGCGGGTGGCGCGGCGGAACTCCGCCATCGTTTCCCGTCCGGAATACCCGTCCTCCGCACCGCACGGGTCCTCGGCGTAGGCGAGAGCTCCGTCCAGTTCCCGGGCGAGCTCGACCGCCTGGTCCAACGACCACGCCCCGTTCGGGTCCAGCGTGATCCGCGCCCGCGGAAAGCGGCGGGACAGCTCGGTGACCGCGGCGGCCTCCTCGTGCGGCGGCAGCACACCGCCCTTGAGCTTGAAATCCCGGAAACCGTAGCGGTGCTGCGCCGCCTCGGCCAGCCGGACGATCGACTCCGGGGTGCGGGCGTGTTCGTGCCGCAACCGCAGCCAGTCGTCCGCGCCGGCGGACTCGTCATCCGGGCCGCGGTAGGCCAGGTCGGTGCGCTTGCGGTCGCCGACGTAGAACAGGTATCCCAGCACCGGGACGTCCGCGCGCTGTTGCCCGTCGCCGAGCAGTTCGGCGACCGGAACGTCGAGGTGCTGGCCGAGCAGGTCGAGCATGGCCGATTCGACCGCGGTCGCGGCGTGCACCGCCACGCGCAGGTCGAAGGTCTGCCGGCCGCGCCCGCTCGCGTCGCGTCCGCCGAAGCGGCGGCGCACAGCGGTGAGCACCGAACGCAGCCGGGCCACCGGTGCGCCGGTGACGAGCTCGGCTGCTTCCTCGAGGGTGGCGCGGATCGCCTCACCGCCGGGCACCTCGCCGATCCCGGTGCGCCCGTCCGAGTCGGCGAGCACCACGAGGTTGCGCGTGAAGAACGGCGCGTGCGCCCCGCTGAGGTTGAGCAGCATGCTGTCGTGCCCGGCCACGGGGATGACGCGCATCCCGGTGACCACCGGGGGCCGCTGTGCGTGTGCCATGAGTGCCTCCGCATCGTTGGGGCAGTCCCGAGGCGTTGGGCAGTCCCGGGTCTCGGGCGCCGGCCCGGTTCCCGTCGAGGGGCGCTCGGACCGGCGGTGCTGCCGGGGTGGTGGTCACGTCTCCGGGATGCGTTCGATGAGCTCGGCGAGTCGGGCGCGTTCGTCCTCGTCCAGCTCCACCAGGGGGCTGCGCACCGGTCCGGCCGAGCGCCCGACGACGGTCATGCCGGCTTTCACGATGCTGACCGCGTACCCCGCCCGGCGGTTGCGGATGTCGCAGTAGGGCAGGACGAACTCGTCGAGGTAGCGGTAGACGGCGTCCCGGTCGCGTTCGCGCGCGGCCGCGTAGAAGCGCAGCGCGAACTCGGGCGCGAAGTTGAACATCGCCGAGGAGTACGTCGTCATGCCCATTTCCTGGTACGGCAGGGCGAACGTCTCCGCCGTGGGCAGTCCGCCGATGTAGGTCAGCCGCTCGCCCACGCGCGAGTACAGCCGGGTCAGCTGCTCGGTGTCGCCGAGACCGTCCTTGAAACCGACGAGGTTCGGGCAGTCCTCGACCAGTCGCGCGACCGTGGTGTCGGTGTAGGTGGCGTTGGCGCGGTTGTAGACGATGACGCCGAGGTTCGTGGCCGCGCAGACCGCGCGCACGTGCGCGGCGAGGCCTTCCTGGTCGGCCTCGGTGAGGTAGGGCGGGAACAGCAGCACGCCGTCGGCACCGCAACGTTCGGCCGCGCGGGCCAGTTCGGCGGCCAGCGCGGTGCCGTAGCCGGCGGGGGCGATGATCGGCACGTCCCGCGGGGCTTCCCGCGTCGCCGCTGTGACGACCTGCTCGACTTCGGCGGGGGTGAGCGAGAAGAACTCCCCGGTGCCGCCGGCCGCGAACAGTCCGGCCGCGCCGAGCGATCCGAGCCGGCGGATGTTGTCGCGGTAGGCGGGCTCGTCGAAGGAGTGGTCCGCGCGGAAGTGCGTCACCGGGAAGGACAGCAGCCCGGAGGCCAACCGCTGGGCGACTTCGGGCGGAGTGAAGCGGGACATCGGTGCGTGCTCCTCCAAAATCCGTGCGTTGACTGGAAATGACGGTAGAGTCGCCGATCAATGCACGTCCAACTCCCGTTGGGCATCCGCTGATACCGGGAGAGCATCGATGTTCACGCTCACCCAGCTCGCCGGCTTCGTCGCCGTCGCCGAAGAAGGGCACTTCGGCCGGGCCGCGCAACGGCTCCGCATGACGCAGCCGCCGCTGAGCCGCCAGGTCCAGCAGCTGGAGAAGGAACTGCAGGTGCCGCTGTTCGACCGCAGCGCTCGCGCGGTGCGGCTCACTCCCGCGGGACGCGCGTTCCTGCGCGACGCGCGACGCCTGCTGCACGAGGCGGACAACGCCGCCCTGTCCGCCCGCCGCACGACCGCGGGGCAGGCGGGCGCGGTGCGCGTGGGCTTCACCGCGACCTCGGCCTACGGCGTGCTCGGTCCGCTGCTGAGCACGGCGAACGAGCAGCTGCCCCACGTGGAGGTGGTGCTGCAGGAGCTCGTCACCCGCGACCAGTTCGAGCGGATCGTCTCCGGGGCGCTCGACCTGGGGCTCGTGCGTCCACCGGCGCGGCCGGAACTGGCTTCCCGCCGGCTGCGCAGCGAACCGCTGCTGGCCGCGCTACCGGTGAGCCATCCGCTGGTCGATGTCGCCGAACCCCTCGGCCTCGCGGAGTTCCACGGTGCCGACCTCGTCGGCTACTCGCCCTCCGAGGCGCGCTACTTCCACGAGCTGCTCGCCGGCATCTTCTCCGCGGCCGGGGTGCGGCCGGTGCACGTGCAGCACGTCAGCCAGGTGCACACCGTCCTCGCCCTCGTCGAGGTCGGCCTGGGCGTGTCCCTGGTGCCGTCCACTGCCGCACGGCTGCGGTTCGAAGGGGTCGTGCTGCGGCAGGTGGAACTGCCGGAACCGGACCCGGTGGAGCTGCACCTGGCGTGGCGCCCGGACAACGGCAACCCCGCCCTGCACGCGCTGCTCGCGGAGTTGTGAACGGGTTCCCCCCCACACGCATTCGGCGAGACCCGTTCAGCGCAGCGAATCCTCGGTGAACCGCGGCAGCACCGGGTCGAGCGTGCGTTCGCGCAGGCAGCCGCGCCACACGCCGGCCGCGTAGGCCAGGTCGTCGAGCACGCGCAGCGCGGCCCAGGTCCCACCGCGACCTGCCGCTTCGAACAGGCACGGCAGCAGCGCGGCGAGCACCGCCGCCCGCGCCCGCCCGCTGAACACCGCCGCCACCGCCAGCACGGGCATCCAGGCGCGGCGGGCGGCCTCGGCGAGCAACCGGCCGGCGCCGAGGTGCCCCAGTCCCGCCAGCCGCAGCGCCTGCCCGGCGGGCAGGCCGCGACCGCGGAGCTTGCGGGGGAACAGCGCAGCCGTCACCACCGCGGTGGCCAGCGCCGAACGGGGACGTCCGGCGGCGAGCAGTCCCCAGGACAGGGCGCTGGCACCCGAGAGCTTCGCACAGGTCAACCGTCCCGGGTGCCGCGCGGACAACGGCGCGGCCGAAGTGCCGTAGTCGAACCGCTGGCGCAGCCACGCCGACACGTCCGCACGCGGATCGTGCCGGACCACCGAGCGCGGCTCGTAGCGGACCGAGTAGCCGCTGTCGAGCAGCCGCCACACCAGGTCCACGTCCTCGCCGAAGTGCATCCGCTCGTCGAAGCCGCCCACCGCGCGCAGGGCGCTGCGGCGCACCACCAGCGCGGCGCTCGGCACGTAGCTGACGCGGCTCATCGGGCGCACCGGCGCGGGCTGCGCACCCAGGTCGAGGCCGGACCGCTCCTGCTCGTAGCGGGCCACCGCGCCCGCACCGGCACGGCTGCGCACGCGCGGTGCCACCGCCGCCACGAGCGGGTCCGCGAACTGCGCGAGCACCGGGTCGAGCCAGCCCGGTTCGGGCTGCACGTCGGCGTCGACGAAGGCCACCACGTCCGTGCCGACGCGCTGCCACCCCGCGTTGCGCGCAGCACCAGGACCGCGCGGGGCCTCGTGGCGCACCGCCGCACCGGGCACCGGTTCGGCCGAGCCGTCGTCGACGAGCACCTGCTCGGCGAGCTCGGTCGTGGCCTGCCACAACCGGTGCACCCCGGCAGGGTGGTCCTTCACCGGCGTCACCAGCGCGACGTCGCGGCCGTCGAACTCGCCCGGCGGTGGGTCGGGGTGCAGCAGTCCCGCGTCGATCAGCTGCCGGGCCAGACGTTGCTCATCAGCGCTGGAGCCGAGCGGCTCGCCGTTCAACCAGCCGGTGACGACGGCGGCTCCGCGCGAGCCGAGCCGCAGCAGACGCAGCGGAGACCCGCCGAGCAGCACGGAATCCCCGGCGAAGCGGCGCAGCGAGGCGTCCGGCCGCAGGGCCGTTCCCGCGGGTGGGGCAGAGGTGGCGGTCAAGCGGTGAACCCCCCGTCGGCGTGCACGACGCTGCCGGTGACGGCCGAGGACGCCGGTGAGCACAGGAACTCCACCGCGGCGGCGACCTCGTCCGGCTCCAGCAGGCGTTCGGTCAGCTGGTGCCCGGCGAAGTCCTCGACGTCGGGCAGGTCGTAGATCGCGGCCGTGGCATCGAGCATGTCGGTGCGGGTGGAACCGGGCGAGACGGCGGTGGCGCACACGCCCGTGCCGCGCAGGTCGGTCGCCAACCCGCGCACCAGGCCGACGAGCGCGTGCTTGGCCGCGTTGTAGGTGGTCAACCGCCACAGCCCGCGGTGGGCCGCCGCCGAGGCCAGGGCGACGAACCGGCCGGTGCGCGGTTCCGGACGCCGCAGCAGCGCCGGGATCGCGGCGCGGGCGAGGTTGGCCACGCCGTTCACGCCGGTGGTGAACAGCACGTCCCACTCGGACTCGTCGGCCTCCCAGAACGGCTCACCCCCGGCCATGAGCGCGGCCGCGCCCACGGCCGCGTCCAGCCCGCCGAAGCGGTCCTCGGCCAGGGCCACCGCCTCGCGCAGCGCGGCTGTCTCCCGCACGTCGGCGACGGCCTGCACGACCCGGTCGGGGAATTCGCCTGCGAGTGCCGCCAACTGCTCGGCGGTGCCCAGCGGGTAGGGCACCGCCGGGTCGTCGGCGCAGCGATCAACCGCCACCACCCGCCAGCCCGAACCGGCCAGCCGCCGCACCACGGCCGCGCCGATGCCGCGCGCGGCCCCGGTCACCACCGCCACCCGCGGTTCAGCCAACCCGTCCTCCCTCCTGGTTCCCGGTCTCGGTCAGCACGCCGTCTTCAACGGACCACCGCACGACTGCCGCGGCGAGCCGCCCGGCCATGTCGGCCATCGCGGCGCGACCGTCCTCGGCCGTTGCGCGGGTCGGATCGCCGAGCACGCCGCTGGGACTCACCCCGAGCACGCCGTGCCGGGACAGCGCGGGCATGAGTTGCCGCAGCGGTTCGGTCCGCCCGGTGCCGAGCTGTTCGGTGCGCACGGACCCCGGCCGCAGTGCCGACATGAGGGCGGTCTCGGTCCGCCCGGCGTGCGCGTCGGCGTCGGGAACGCGGCAGTGCCACCACGCCACGTCCCGACCCTCCGCGCGCAGCAGCGCCACCGCGCGGGTCAGCGCGGTGCGGTTGCCGCCGTGCCCGTTGACCACGAGCAGCCGCGGCGCCCAGCGGCACAGCGACCGCCCGAGCTCGACCAGCAGCTGCTCCAAGGCCTCGTGTCCGATGGAGACGGTGCCGGGAAAGCCCTCGTGCTCCCCGCTGGCCCCGTACGGCTGTGCGGGCGCGACGAGCACGTCCGCCGCACCCGCCGCCAGCGCCGCACCGCGCCGGGCGACCTCCGCCGCCACGGTCGCGTCGGTGTCCAGCGGAAGGTGCGGACCGTGTTGTTCGCACGCGCCGAGCGGGAGCAGCACGGTCGGTGCGCGTCCGGACAGCTCGCACCACGAGCGCTCGGCCAGCACGTGCTCCTGCTGCGCGGACACCGGTGGTCTCACCCGGCCGCGACAGTTCCGGCGCCGCCGAGGCCGCTTTCGAAGCCGGCCGGGACGATGACGTCGGAGCGGTCGAGTTCGTGCACCGAGGACTTGCCCAGCCCCAGCAGCGCCGAGTCGACGCCGCTGCGGAGGATGTCGAGGACGTTCTCCACCCCGGCCTGCCCGTTGGCCGCCAGCCCCCACAGGTAGGCGCGGCCGATCATGACGGCCTTCGCGCCCAGCGCCAGCGCCTTGACCACGTCGCTGCCGCGGCGGACGCCGCCGTCGAGCACCACCTCCACCTGGTCGCCGACCGCATCGGCGATGCGCGGCAGGGTGCGGATGCTCGCGGGGGTGCCGTCGAGGTTGTTGCCGCCGTGGTTGGACACGGAGATCGCGGTGACCCCGGCGTCGACGGCGCGTTTGGCGTCGTCGACGCGTCCGATGCCCTTGAGCATGAACGGGCCGTCCCACTGCTCGGCCATCCAGGCGATGTCGTCCCACCCCGGTGGCGGCGTGTGCATCCACCGGCCGTAGGCGCCGAAGAACGTGGGCGCTTCGGCGCCGCCGGGCGAGTGCATGTTCGGCACGGTCAGATCCGGGATCTGGCGCCGTTTGGCGAAGGGGGCGAACCAGCGCGGATGCGTCAGCGCCTGCGGCGCGTACTTGGCCATCGTGCGCAGGCTCATCCGTTCCGGGATCGCGGGGCTGCCCCAGTCCCGCCCGTGCGAGAACGACCAGTCGGTGGTGGCGATCAACCCGACGGCACCCGCGTCGCGGGCGCGTTGCATGCGCCGTTCGATGTCCTCGCGGCTGCCCACCCAGTAGGTCTGGAAGAAGGTCTGCGGGTTGGCCCGGGTGACCTCTTCCACGGGTTTGCTGGCGAAGCCGCTCAACCCCATGGCGGTGCCGCGGTTCGCGGCCGCGCGCGCCACGGCCACCTCCCCGTCGGGGTGCACGGCCTGCACCCCGGTCGGGGAGATGAGCACCGGGAACGACAGCGGCTGGACCATCACCGAGGTGGCCAGTTCCCGCTCGTGGTGCAGGCCCGCCACGTGCGGGGCGAAGCCCAGCTGCGCGAAGGCGGCCTGGTTGTCCGCCAGTGTCACGCCCTTCTCCGAACCGGCGATGAGCGCTCCGTACACCGAGTACGGCAGCCGTCTGCGTGCTCGGCGCTGCGCTTCGGCGACAGTTTCGAACCAGCCGTCGGCCATGGGAGGTCTTCCTTTCCGGACAGCGGGGCGGGTGTGCGGGCAGGCCCCGGCGTGGTCAGGTGGCGTGGTCAGGTCATGTCCGCCAGCGGGCTCTCGTCGCAGGCCCGGTCCGGCCGGCGCAGCGCGGGCAGCCCGAGCATCACCTGCTGCTGCTTCGCACTGGGTTTGGAGTGGTCCTGCGCCGGGCGGGGCGTCTCGTCCGCGTCCACCCGGGCCAGTGCCGCCTCGCCGTGGCCCTTGACGCACTCGGGGTCCGGTCCGTCCAGGTCGAGTCCGGTGAAGAACTTCGCGGCCATGCAACCGCCCTGGCAGGCGTCGTAGGCCGAGCACGACAGGCACGCCCCGCCCGTTTGCGGCCGGCGCAGTTCGTTGAACAGTTCCGAATCCCGCCACACGGGGCCGAATCCCGCCGCGCGGACGTTGCCCGCGTGGAAGGCGTCGTGGATGGCGAACGGGCAGGCGTAGACGTCGCCGACCGGATCGATCAGGCACACCACGCGTCCCGCGCCGCACAGGTTCAACCCCGGCAGCGGTTCCGAGCCCAGGGCGTTGAGGTGGAAGAACGAGTCGCCGGTGAGCACGTCCTCGCCGTGCTCGAGCAACCACCGGTAGAGCGCGTACTGCTGCTCGGCGCTCGGGTGCAGCTCGTCCCACACGTCCGCGCCGCGCCCCGACGGGCGCAGGCGGGTGATGCGCAGCTGCGCCTCGAAGGAGTCGGCGATGCGTTTGAACTCGTCGAGCTGACCGATGTTCTGGCTGGTCATCACCACCGAGATCTTGAAACCGCGCATCCCGGCCGCATGCAGGTTCGCCATCGCGGCCATCGCCGTGTCGTACGAACCGGGCCCGCGCACGGCGTCGTTGACCTCCGGCGTGGCACCGTCCAACGAGATCTGCACGTCCACGTAGTCGGTCGCGGCCAGCCACCGGGCGCGTTCCTCGTCGATCCGGTAGCCGTTGGTGGAGAACTTGATGCCCACGTTGTGCTCGACGGCGTAGGCGACCAGTTCCCAGAAGTCGCCGCGCACGGTCGGTTCCCCGCCGCCGATGTTGACGTAGAAGACCTGCATCCGCTCCAGCTCGTCGATCACCGCCTTGATCTCACCGGTGCTCAACTCGTCCGGATCGCGCCGCCCGGACGAGGACAGGCAGTGCGCGCAGGAGAGGTTGCAGGCGTACGTCCACTCCCAGGTCAGGCAGATCGGCGAGTCCAGTCCGTACTTGAACTGCTCGACCAGCGGCAGGACCTCGGAGCCACCGGCGGTGCTGGTCTTCAACGGCGCGTTCATGCGACCTCCAATCCGCGGGAAAACCCCGGTCTTTGGCACCGAGGACCGCGTCGGTACGGCCCCGCTGCGCCGGGCGCGCCTCACGCGGGCACGATCATGCCCGTGCGCGCCAGCGCGGCCAGGGCTTTGAGGTAGCTCGCCTGCTCGGCCCCGGAGAGGTGCTCCACGGCCGACCGGGCCGAGCTGTGCTGGTTCAGCTCCCGCACGATCTCCACCAACTGCGGCGTTTTCAGGAACGAGAGCTTGCGGGTGCCGAAGTGGTACGCCAACGCGCCGAAACGCTCCGGGCGCAGCGCCACCTGCGGACTGAGCCGGTAGGCACCGTCCGGGTCGAACTCCGGGGTGGGCTGCTCCGGGGCCGCCGCGGCCCCGGAGCAGCGGGGTTCAGTAGACACCGCACATCCCGTCGATCGAAACCTCCTCGACGAGGAGGTCCTCCTCAACGGTCTCCGTCGCCGGTGTTGCCTCGACGTCCTCGGACTCGCTCATGGGCGATCAACTCCTCCGCGTCGTGTGACGTCGAACACCAAATTAATGGCATCCCGTGTCAGAATGGAAGGGTTATGGCGAAACGAGCTTCGAAAAGCACCGTCCGGATGAACGGGCCGGGCCGGCGGCCCGCGACGAACCGCCATGAACTCGAAAGGGTCGCGCTCGACCTCTTCGAACACCACGGCTTCGAGGCCACCACCGTCGACGCGATCGCACGCGCCGCCGGGGTGGGGCGACGCACCTTCTTCCGGTACTTCGACTCGAAGAACGACGTGGTCTGGGGCAACTTCAGCGAACAGCTCGACGGGATGCGGGCGCAGTTCCTCGCCTGCCCGCACGACCAGCCGCTGATGCAAGCGCTGCGCACGGTCATCGTCGAGTTCAACAGGATCGACCCCGCCGAGGCGTCCCGGCATCGGCGCCGCCTGGAGCTGATCCTGCAGGTGCCGGCGCTGCAGGCGCACTCGACCCTGCGCTACGCCGAATGGCGGGCCATCGTCGCCGAGTTCGTCGCGCGCCGGCTCGGCGTCGCCGCGGACGCGCTGATGGCGCAAACCGTCGCCTACGCCTGCCTCGGCGCCGCACTGGCCGCGTACGAGCACTGGCTCCGCCACCCGGACGTCGAGCTGTGCGGCGCCATCGACGCGGCCATGCGGCATCTCGCCAGCAGGTTCGACGTCGAGTGACGGCGGGGCTCAGAACCCGACGGTGTCATCGGTGGTTGCCGCGGGCACGCTGAGCACGCCGTCGAAGGCCTCGGCGACCGGTGCGGCGATGAACTCGCTCTGCGAGCGGATCCGCGCCGGCAGCTGCGCTGCGGGCAACTGCTGACGGGCACGCCGCAGATCCACCGCGAGCAGCTCACCGCCGCGGCCGGCACCCAGCACACCGGCTTCGAAACTGCCCGGCTCCGGGGCCGGCAGCGGCGCTTCCGCGATCGTGTAGCCGAGCTCTCCCGTCCCGTCGAGACGCATCTTCGGAACGCGGTCGGCCGTGTGCGTCACCGCCAGCGGCCGGTAGTCCTCGCCGAACATCCGGTGCAGGTGCGATCCCATCGGCAGCGTGCGCAACTGCCCGTCGTGGTGGATCGGGGTGCGCTGCAGGTGGTTGTTGTGCGCGGCGAGCACCACCCGCGTCCCCGGCTCCGCGCGGTCCAGGTGCCAGCGCAGCGATTCGGCCAGGAACAGCTCGCGCACCGTCGTGTCCCCGGGGCGGTCCTGCCCGGCGAAGAGGTCCCGCATCGCGGCGAACATGTAGTCGGCGTGCCACGCCGCTTCGAGCCGCCGGAGCGCGCGGTCGAAGCTCTGCTGCCCGCTGCGCGCGACGTAGTGCGGTTCGAGCGCCCGCACGCGCAGCACCAGGCGCGACAGCGCCGCCGTCAGGGCGTCCTGCTCGGCGGCCGCCAGCTCCGCCCACCGCGGTGCTGCGGCGGCCACCGAGCTGCCCTCGATCCGGTCGCTGACGGTCAGCGCCCGCTGCACCTGCGGCACGAGGTCCGGATCGACCTCGCGCAGGTACTCGACGACCGGCTCCAGCGCGGGGCGGAGCGAACCACCGGCGATCGGCACGTCCAGCCCGGCGAAGCGCAGCGGGTGCGGACCCGCGTTGTGCCGGCGCAGCCACCGCGCCAGTCCCTGGTTCGCGCCGGCCGCCGTCGTACCGCTCAGCCCGCTCAGCGCGTCGGCATCGCCCTCGCCCCGCAGCCAGCCGTCCAGCTGGTAGCCCTCGCTGAAACCGAACTCGAAGGCCAGCACGGTGAAGCCGCACCGTTCGGCGAGGAAGCGCAGCACCCGCTGGCGCAGCGCGGTGAACTCCGCGACGAAGTGCGCCCCTTCGCCGATGCCGACGACGCGGGCGTCGCCGGTGATCGCGCGCAGCGGCTCCAGGTCGTCGAGGTCGGCCTCGGGATCGAGGCCCTCGAGCGACGCGGCGTTGTGCTGCAGCCAGCGGGAGAACGGATCCTGGTGATCAGCAGTCATGTCGGTGCTCCGCGTTTTCACGCGAGGTGGTCGGAAAAACGGTGGGAGCGCGCATCATGCGGGCATGCTCTCGCGTCCGGGGCGGATCGCCCGGAGGTGGCTCCCTGCGGAGCGCGTCAGCGGAACAGGCTGCCAACGCAGCATGTGCCGGACGTTACCACGCGCGAGCGGAAATTCCGTTTGACCGCCGCTGGTGCCGCTCGTAACCTCGGAGCATGATCTCCTGACAGCACGCGCCGGACGCCCGTTCGCGGTCGAACCCCATCGTTTCCGCCAGGAAGCGTCCCCGTGCGCACTCCGGTTTTTCTGCTGCTGCTTCCACGACCGGAATTCCGGGAGATCCACCGTGTCCGATGCTGCTTTCCTGCATGCTCGTGATGTCGTCAAGCACTACGGGGACCGCCGCGTGCTCAACGGAGTCACCGTGTCGGCCCCCGCCGGCCGCCGCGTCGGCGTGGTGGGGGAGAACGGCGTCGGCAAATCGACGCTGCTGCGCGTGCTGGCCGGCGTCGAGGAGGAGGACACCGGCACGGTGCGCCGCCCGGCCGACTGCGGCTTCCTGCACCAGGAGCTGCCCTTCCCGCCGGAGGCCGCGGTGCAGGACGTCGTCGACGATGCGCTGGCCGACATCCGCCGGGTGCAGCACCGCATGGACGTCCTCACCGGACGGATGCGGGAAGCGCCCGCGGACACCGCATTGCTCACTGAATACGGTGACCTCGTGGAATGGGCCCAGGAGCACGACCTGTGGGATGCGGACCGGCGAGCGCGGCGCGTCCTCGAAGGACTCGGGCTCGCTGCGGCGACGGCGGATGCGCGCCGCGGCCTCGGCACGCTCTCCGGTGGGGAGCGCTCGCGGCTGGCGCTGGCGGCACTGCTCATCCGGCAACCGCGCGCCCTGGTCCTGGACGAGCCGACGAACCACCTCGACGACGCGGCGATCGGGTTCCTCGAACGCCACCTCCGCGGCCTGCCCGGCGCGGTGCTCCTCGCCTCGCACGACCGGATGTTCCTCGACGAGGTGTGCACCGACATCCTCGACCTCGATCCGTCCCGCAACGGTGCGACCCGCTACGGCGGCTCCTACAGCGACCACCTGGTCGAGAAGCACCGCGAGCGCGTCCGCTGGAAACAGCAGTACCGGGCGGAGCAGGACGAGATCGCGCAACAGCGGCGAGCGCTGGCGGTCACCGCGCGCGACGTCAGCCACAACCGCGAGATGCGCGACAAGAACAAGATGGCCCACGGACGCCGGGGCGATCGCGTGCAGCAGCAGGTCTCCCGCCGCGTGCGCGATGCCGAGCGCAGACTCGCCGAACTGACCGGCAACCAGGTGCGCAAACCCCCGGTTCCGCTGGCCTTCGCGGGCACGTTGACCAGCGCGCCGGTGTGCGATCTCCCGCTGGCGCTGCGCGGAGTCCGCCTCACCGGCCGGTTGCGCGTCGACGAGCTGGATCTTCCCGCCAGCGGGCGGATCATGGTGACCGGTCCCAACGGTGCCGGGAAGTCCACATTGCTGCACGTGCTCGCGGGGCGTCTCGCACCGGATGCGGGAGCGGTGCACCGCGGGCGCGGCGTTCGGGTCGGCATGTTGGAGCAGGAGGTGGCATTCGCCGACGAACGCCGCACACCGCGGCAGCTCTACGACGGCGGCGCCGGTGCGCACGGCACGTCGCTGTGCGATCTCGGTCTGCTGGCCCCGCGCGATCTCGACCGCTGCGTCGGCGAGCTCTCCACCGGCCAGCGGCGGCGGTTGGCCCTGGCCCGGTTGCTCGCCGCACCACCGCACGTGCTGCTGCTGGACGAGCCGACGAACCACCTGTCGTTGAGCCTCGTCGAGGAGCTCGAAGACGCGCTCGGCGCGGCGCCCGGCGCGATCGTCATCGCCTCGCACGACCGCTGGCTGCGGTGGCGCTGGAACCACCGGGTGCTGCACGTGACCGGCGGTGGGCTCGCGGGATGACCGCGGTGTGCAGCGCCGGGTGCTCGACAACACCGCGGCTGTGTTCGCGGTCGTGACCGCACTTGCGGCATTCGGTGCTGGTCAGAGGGCTGCTTCCGCGGGGCTTTGACACGGCCCCGAAAGAGCGACACGCTACTATTCACATAGCTGTAGTGATAGTTAACGTCATTGGAGTTAGAGATGTCCTATGCAGTGCCCGAACGGATGCGCAGCGTGGTCATGCACGGTCCCGGCGACTACCGGCTGGAGGAAGTCGACGTGCCCACTCCCGGCGCGGGGGAACTGCTGCTCCGGGTCGAGGCCGTGGGCGTGTGCGCCAGCGATCTGAAGTGCTACCACGGCGCCGCGAAGTTCTGGGGCGACGAGAACCGCGCGCAGTACGCGCAGTCCGGCATCGCCCCCGGACACGAGTTCGTCGGCGTGGTCGTCTCGGGTGCGGACGACGCCCTGCGGCGCCACGGCGCCTCTCCCGGCGACCGCATCGCGTGCGAGCAGATCGTCCCGTGCGAGGAGTGCCGCTACTGCGCACGCGGCCAGTACTGGATGTGCGCCCCGCACGACATGTTCGGGTTCCGCAACTACCACGGGGCCATGGCCGAGTACGTGATCGTCCCGCCGAAGGCGCGGGCGCACCGGGTCTCGCACGAGCTCGCCCCGCAGCACGCCGCCTACGCCGAACCGCTGTCCTGCGCGCTGCACGCGGTCGAACGCGCGAACATCGGTTTCGGCGACGTCGTGGTCGTCGCCGGCTGCGGGCCGATCGGGCTGGGGTTGATCAGCGGAGCGCGGCAGAAGAACCCGATGACGCTGGTGGCCCTCGACCTCGACGACGACAAGCTCGACATCGGCCGCCGGTGCGGAGCGGACGTGGTGCTCAATCCGGCGAAGCAGGACGTCACCGCCGAGATCGCGCAGCTGACCGACGGCTACGGCGCCGACGTCTACCTCGAGGGGACCGGCGCGGTCGCCGCCGTCGGGCAGGGGCTGAACCTGCTGCGCAAGCTCGGCACCTACGTCGAGTACTCGGTGTTCGGCTCGGACGTCACCGTCGACTGGTCGATCATTTCCGACGACAAGGAACTCAACGTGCTCGGCGCGCACCTCGGACCGTACTGCTGGCCAGCGGCGATCCGGATGCTCGAGCAGGGGATGGTGCCCGTCGACGAGATCTGCACCCACCAGTTCCCGCTGGAGGACTTCCAGAAGGCGCTCGACCTGGTGGCCGACACCTCGGGCGAGTCGGTGAAGGTGTCCATCCTGCCGAACCGGTAACGCTGCGCCCCGCCGGCGCCGGTCGCACGGGTGATTCCCGCCTCGTTCGATGCGACGATGGGTCCTGTCGGGCGACCGGCGCAGCGGCCGGGGCGACACGTGGCGGGGAGGGCGCGATGCACGCGCGCGGAACGGAAGCGCGGAGCGGACGCGGACGCGTCGGCGAGATCGCCCTGTGGGTGCTGCAGGTGCTGCTGGCGCTGTACTTCGCGGTCAACGCGGCCGTGCCGAAGCTCGTCGGCACGGCCTCGGCCGTGGACATGTTCGACCGGATCGGCGCGGGCCAGTGGTTCCGGTACCTGGCCGGCGGCCTGGAGCTGCTGGGGGCGCTCGGCCTGGTGGTCCCCGCGCTGGCGGGACTGGCCGGGATCGGCCTGGCCTGCGTGATGCTCGGCGCCGTGCTCACGCACCTGGTCGTGCCCGCGCTCGGCGGGACGCTGTTCCTGTCGCTGGTGCTCGGCCTGCTCGCCGCCGTGGTCGCCTGGGGGCGGTGGCGGCGGACCGCGGCGGTGCTGCACCGGGCGAACCCGGCGCGCTGACCGGTGCTCGCGCTCGGCGCCGGTCAGCGCGCCGGCCGCGCCGTTGGGGCGAAAGTCCCTGGTGCGGGTCAGGAGTTGCTGGGGAAGCCGAGGTCGACACCGCCCTCGCCGGGGTCGGGCCAGCGGGTGGTGACGGCCTTGCCGCGCGTGTAGAAGTGCACGCCGTCGGTGCCGTAGATGTGGTGATCACCGAACAGCGAGTCCTTCCACCCGCCGAAGGAGTGGTATCCCACCGGGACGGGGATCGGCACGTTGACGCCGACCATGCCCGCGCGCACCTCGAGCTTGAACCGCCGCGCCGCACCGCCGTCGCGGGTGAAGATCGCGGTGCCGTTGCCCCACGGCGAGGCGTTCATCAGGGTGAGCGCCTCCTCGTAGGAGCGCACGCGCACGACGCAGAGCACAGGTCCGAAGATCTCGTCGCGGTAGGCGGTCATCTCGGAGGAGACCTCGTCCAGCAGGCTCACACCGATGAAGTGCCCGTCGGCGTGGCCGGGCACCTGCACATCAGTGCCGTCGACGACGACCTCGGCGCCTTCCTCGCGCGCTTGCGGGATGTAGGAGGCGACGCGGTCGCGGTGCTCGGCGGTGATCAGCGGCCCCATGTCGGTGTCCGGGTCCGTGCCGGGGCCGACGGTCAGGCCGCGGGCGCGCTCGGCGATCCTGTCCACGAGCGCATCGCCCACGGGGTCGACGGCGACGACGACCGACACCGCCATGCAGCGTTCCCCCGCCGAGCCGTACGCGGCGGACACGGCCGCGTCGGCGGCCTGGTCGAGATCGGCGTCGGGCAGCACGAGCATGTGGTTCTTGGCTCCGCCCAGGGCCTGCACCCGTTTGCCGTGCTCGGTGGCGGTGCTGTGCACCGCGCGGGCGACCGGGGTGGACCCGACGAAGCTCACCGCGTCGATGTCGGGGTGCTCCAGCAGCCGGTCCACCGCGGGCTTGTCGCCGTGGACCAGGTTGAGCACCCCGTCCGGCACGCCGGCCTCGGTGGCGAGCTCGACGAGCCGGGAGGTGGCCGAGGGGTCCTTCTCGCTGGGTTTGAGCACGGCGGTGTTGCCGCAGGCCAGCGCGATGGGGAACATCCACAGCGGCACCATGGCGGGGAAGTTGAACGGGGTGATGCCCGCGACCACGCCCACCGGCTGGCGCAGCGATTCGACGTCGACGCGCGTGGCGACCTCGGTCGAGGTCTCGCCCTTGAGCAGGTGGCCGATTCCGCAGGCGAACTCGACGACTTCGAGACCGCGGGCGACTTCGCCGCGCGCGTCGGAGTGCACCTTGCCGTGTTCTGCGGTGATGAGTTCGGCGATCTCGTCGCGGTGGCGGTGCAGGGCCTCGCGGTAGGCGAACAGGATCCCGGTGCGCTTGGTCAGCGACGTGCTCGCCCAGTCCGGGAAGGCTTTGGCGGCGGAGGAAACGGCGGTGTCCACATCGGTCGCGTCGGCGAGCGCGACCCGTCCCGTGCGCTGTCCGGTCGCCGGTTCGGTGACGTCGGCGTAGCGGCCCGAGGTTCCCTCGGCGGTGGCGCCGTCGATCCAGTGCTGGATGGTCTTCATGCTTCGTTCGCTCCTCGCGGCTGGGAGGTGTCCGTGCCGGTGACCGGCCCCTCCGAATGGTGCCTGTCTACGCTCCGCGAGCAGTCGATGTCAATATTTGTCCGTACATTAGGACCTGATGCGCCCCTGTTGCGACGTGTCCCGCGCCACGGGCGTTTGCGGGCGGGCGCGCGCGACCTGGATCATGCTGTGCGTGCAGCGCAGGTACGAGTACGCCGACAACGCCGGACAGGGCGCCCTGGACGAGGTCTCCAAGCGCATCGTCGAGCAGTTGCAGGAGGACGGGCGCCGACCCTACGGAACCATCGGCAAGGCGGTGGGGCTGTCCGAGGCGGCAGTGCGCCAGCGCGTCGCGCGGCTGACGCAGGCCGGCGTGATCCAGATCGTCGCGGTGACCGATCCGATGCAGGTCGGCATGTTCCGCCAGGCCATGGTCGGCATCAAAGTGGACGGTCCGATCGAACCGGTCGCCGAGGAGATCGCGCAGATGGAGGAGATGAGCTACGTCGTCCTCTGCGCCGGGCGCTACGACCTCCTCTGCGAGGCGGTCTGCGAGGACGACGAGCACCTGCTCGAGGTGGTCTCGCGGCAGGTGCGCGCCATCGAGGGGGTCCGGGACGCGGAGACCCTGCCGTACCTGAAGCTGTACAAGCAGACCTACCAGTGGGGCACCCGCTGATCCGGGGCCTCGGGCTCGGGTGCCGTCGATGAGGACTCCGGCTCCTCGTCGAGGTCCGGGGCCTCGAGCGGCTGCCGGAACCCGCGCGTGAGCACCACCAGGTAGACGAACCCGAGCGCCGTCCACACCAGTCCCGCGATCAGCGCGTCGGCGGACAGGAAGTACCAGAGCACTCCCGTCAACGCGGCCCCGGTCAGCGGCACGACCACGTACCGCAGCACTTCGGGCGCGCTGTGCACGCGCCGCTGCCGCACGGCGTAGTGCGCCAGCACGGCCAGGTTGACGAAGGTGAACGCGATCAGCGCACCGAAGTTGATCACCGAGGCGATCAGCTCCAGGCTCGGTGCGACGGCCAGCAGGCTCACCGCACCCACGAAGACGACCGTGTGCACCGGTGTGCGCGTGCGCGGGTGCACGTGGCTGAACAACCGCTTCGCCGGCAGCACGCCGTTGCGGCCCATCACGTGCAGCAGGCGGGCCACGCTGGCGTGCGAGGCGAGGCCGGAGGCCGCGGTGGCGCCGAACGCTCCGGCGAGGAACAGCGCCTGGAACACGGGGCCGCCGACGAGCAGTCCCAGTTCCGGCGTCGTGTTGTCCGGCTGGGCGAACGTCGCGCCGGCGGGGAAGGCGGCCTGGGTGAACCACGAACCGACGAAGTACAGCACCCCGCCGATGAGCACGGTCAGCAGGATCGCCCGCGGGACGGTGCGCGTGTCGCGCGCCTCCTCGGTGTACATCGTGACCGCGTCGAATCCGATGAAGGAGAAGGCCACGATCGTCGACCCGGCGAGCAGCGCCGCCAGCTGCGTGCCCTCGTTCCACAGCGGTTCGAGGGTGAACACGGTCCCCTGGCCGAGCCCGCCGACGAGCTGCACCGCGGTGAGCGCGAGGAAGAGCACCACCATGCCGGCGGCGAACAGGACCAGTGCGGTGTTCAGCCGCGCGGTCGAGCGCATGCTCCACGCGTTGACCGCGGTCACGCAGCCGACGTAGGCGAACACCCAGGCCCATGCTGGTACGGCGGGGAACAGCGACTCCAGGTACTGCCGGATGATCAGCGCGTTGACCAGCGGCAGCAGCAGGTAGTCGAGGAGGGCGGCCCAGCCGACGAGGAATCCGGCGGCGGGGTGCATCGTCCTGCGCGTGTACGTGTAGGCCGAGCCCGCGCTGGGGAAGACCCGCACCATCTTGCCGTAGCTGATCGCCGTGAACAGCATGACCACCAGGGCGATGAGGTACGCGGGCGGCACCGTGCCGTGCGTGCGTTCCGAGACGATGCCGAAGGTGTCGAACACGACGGTCGGCGTCATGTATCCGAGGCCGAGGGCGACGATCGCCCACATGCCCAGCGAACGTTGCAGTGTGCTCCCGGTCGTCATGAGCGGCACTCCCTTGCGGCGGGGCCGTGCGGACAGGGGCCCGGTGGGCGCCGGCGCGCCTCGGCGCCGGGGCGTCGAGGGGTCATTAACCCGCAGGGGTGTCGTCGCCGTCAACGACTGATTCAACGTTTTCCGTTGTGTTGAAGGTTAGATTCTGCGGAAAACTTGCTATAGTGGGCGCATCTATGCGATACCCGTATAGGAAACGTCGTTGAACGAGTGCGAGGACATCGATGGCCCCCACTGAGACCCCCGGCGCCGGGGCCCCGCTCGCTGACACCGCGCGGGACCACCTGTGGATGCACTTCACCCGGCACGCCGTGCACAGCGAACAGTGCGAGCGCGTCCCCGTGATCACCTCCGGTGACGGCGCCTACATCTTCGACGAGCGGGGAAAGCGCTACCTGGACGGACTGGCCGGCCTGTTCGCCGTCCAAGTCGGACACGGCCGCGAGGAGCTGGCGCGCGCCGCGGCCGACCAGCTCGGGGAACTGTCCTACTTCCCGCTCTGGTCGCACGCGCATCCCAGCGCCATCCGGCTCGCCGAACGCCTCGCCGACAGCGCACCGGGCGATCTCGACCGCGTCTTCTTCACCGTCTCCGGCGGGGAAGCGGTGGAGACCGCGTGGAAGCTCGCCAAGCAGTACTTCAAGATCGCCGGAAAACCGACCAAGCACAAGGTCGTCAGCCGCTCGCTCGCATACCACGGGACCTCGGCCGGCGCGCTGTCGATCACCGGACTTCCCGGCGCGAAGCAGGATTTCGAACCGCTCGTGCCGAGCGTGCTGCGCGTGCCCAACACGAACTTCTACCGCGCCGCCGAGCACGGCGACGACTACGCCGAGTTCGGGCGCTGGGCCGCCGACCAGATCGCGCAGGCGATCGAAATGGAAGGCCCCGACACCGTCGCTGCCGTGTTCCTCGAGCCGGTGCAGAACACCGGCGGGTGCCTCCCGCCTCCCCCGGGGTATTTCGAGCGCGTGCGCGAGATCTGCGACCGCTACGACGTGCTGCTCGTCTCCGACGAGGTCATCGGCGCCTTCGGCCGGCTCGGCCACGAGTTCGGCGCGCAGCGCTACGGTTACCAACCGGACATGATCACCACCGCCAAGGGGATGACCTCGGGGTACGCGCCGCTGGGGGCGGTGCTCGTCGGCGACCGGGTGGCGGAACCGTTCCAGCACGGCACGACGATGTTCGCGCACGGGTCGACCTACGGCGGACACCCCATGTCGTGCGCGGTGGCGCTGGCCAACCTCGATCTGATGGAGCAGTGGGACCTGTACGCGCACGTGCGTGCCAACGAAAGCGCGTTCAAGGCCACATTGGACCAATTGCGCGATCTGCCGATCGTCGGCGACGTGCGCGGTGCCGGATTCTTCTACGGCGTCGAACTCGTCAAGGACCAGCACACGGGCGAGACCTTCACCGCCGAGGAGTCCGAGCGCGTGCTGCGCGGGTACGTCTCCGAGGAGCTGTTCGCCAACGGTCTGTACTGCCGGGCGGACGACCGCGGTGAGCCCGTCATCCAGCTGGCACCACCGCTGATCTGCGAGCAGCAGCAGTTCGACGAGATCGAGCAGATCCTGCGCACCGTGCTGACCGGAGCGTGGAAACAGCTCTGACCGGACCGACGAGGAACCCGCCGCCGACCGGTGGCGGATCCCGTTCATCGCCGCCGCATCCCAGGAGGTACCGCACCGTGCAGGAACCCCGCGTCTTCCGCAACTTCATCGGAGGTGCGTTCGTCGACTCGGCGGACGGGCGCACGCAACCGGTCATCGACCCGGCCACCGAAGAGGTGCACGGGCACGTCGCCGTGTCCGGTCGGTCCGATGTGGACGCCGCGATGAAGGAGGCGCGCTCCGCTTTCGCCGACTGGAGCAGGCGCACCCCTGCTCAGCGGCAGCGAGCGCTGCTGGGCATCGCCGACGACATCGAGCGCAACGCCGACGAGCTGCTGCGCATCGAGTGCGCCAACACCGGCAAGCCGACCGCCGTGGCGCACGCCGAGGAACTGCCGATGATCCTGGAGCAGACCCGGTTCTTCGCCGGCGCGGCACGCGTGCTCGAAGGCCGGGCCGCCGCGGAGTACCTGCCGGGGTTGACCTCGTGGGTGCGCCGCGAGCCGGTCGGGGTGTGCGCGCAGATCACGCCGTGGAACTACCCGATCCTGATGGCCGTGTGGAAGTTCGCACCGGCCCTGGCCGCGGGCAACGCGGTCGTGCTGAAACCGGCCGAGACCACGCCGGCATCGACGCTGTACCTGGCCGAGCTCATGGCCGAACACCTCCCGGCCGGGGTGTTCAACGTGGTCTGCGGCGGGCGCGACGCGGGAGCCGCGCTTGCCGCGCACTCCGAACCGGACATGGTCTCGGTCACCGGCAGCGTGCGGGCGGGCAAGAACGTCGCGGAAGCGGCCGTGGACGACGTCAAACGCGTCCACCTCGAGCTCGGCGGCAAGGCACCGGTGGTCGTCTTCGACGACGCGGACGTGCAGCGCGCCGCTCAGGGCATCGCCGAGGCGGCGTTCTTCAACGCGGGCCAGGACTGCACTGCGGCTACGCGCGTGCTGGCCGGTCCGGAGGTCCACGACGCGCTGCTCGAGGCACTGATCGAGCGGGCCTGGGCGACCGAGACCGGACCGCAGGCCGCGGAGCCGTTCTACGGGCCGCTGAACAACGCCGACCAGCTCGCCCACGTCGCAGGCGTCGTGGACCGGCTCCCGGACCACGCCACGGTGCACACCGGCGGCTGCCGGGTGGGCGAGCGCGGCTACTTCTACGCGCCGACCGTCGTCTCCGGCCTCGAACAGGGTGACGAGGCGGCGCAGACCGAGATCTTCGGCCCGGTGCTGACGGTGCAGCGGTTCAACACCGAAGACGAGGCCGTGGCGATGGCCAACGGCGTGGAGTACGGCCTGGCGTCCTCGGTGTGGACGGCCGACCACGGCCGGGCGTTGCGCATGTCCCGCGAGCTGGATTTCGGGTGCGTGTGGATCAACACGCACATCCCGCTGGTGGGGGAAATGCCGCACGGCGGGTTCAAGCACTCCGGTCACGGCAAGGACCTGTCGATGTACGGGCTTGAGGACTACACCCGCGTCAAGCACGTGATGTCGCAGATCGAGGACTGACCGGCCGCGAGCCGAAACGGTCCTGCCGGGCGCGCCGCGCGGCGCATGCTCCGCACTGCCGGAGCCGTGCCGCGCGGCGCGCCCGTGTCGTTTTAACAACGATTGTGTTCAGGCGAACTCGCTGCCTGTGGTGTTCGTGTCCAGCGGAAAGCTCATCGTGTCCGGGCGCAGTTCCCGTGTGGGGCGTGATCGCGGAGCTGGAACGGTTCGGAAGCGCAGGAGGTTCTCGGGGGAGTAGTGATTGCGCAGGTCAACGCGGGTGCGTTGGCATCGGCCGCCGGGGGCTTTGACAAAGCGCGCGTGACGAGACAAGCTTCTCCGCATACAAAGTCACAAGTTAGACGTGATACTTAAACTTCAGAAAGTTAAGTGTTCGCTTCGCTGGACCGTCCTCCTGCCCGACGAGTGGAACCGGAATCGCCGTGATGAGTACCGACGCAGCCAATCGACGCACCGAGACCTGGCTCGACCGGGTCGGCATCCCGCATTCCCTGCGCTGGGGCTTCCTCGCCGTGCTGATCTTCATGACCGGCAACGGGACCGAGACGAACTTCATCTCGCCGCACATCGAGAGCGTGCTCGGCAGCACGGCCGCCACGGTCAGCGCGATCATCGCGATGTACGGCGTGTCCGTGTTCGTGGGTAGCTACCTCTCCGGCGCGCTGGCCGACCTGTGGGGTCCGCGGCGCGTGATGCAGCTCGGCGCGGCCGTGTGGCTGGGCTTCGAGGTGCTGTTCTTGATCAGCCTGTCGGCCGGCAGCCTGCCGTTGGTCTTCGCGACGTACTTCCTGCGCGGCTTCGGCTACCCGCTGTTCGCGTTCGCCTTCCTCGTGTGGGTCAACGTGGTCGCCCCGTCCGAGCGCAAGGGTGCGGCCGTCGGTTGGTTCTACGTCATGTTCACCGGCGGCCTGCCCACGCTCGGCTCGCTGTTCGCGCTCGGCGCGATCCCGGCCTTCGGCGGCGGCACCGGCGGTGAGACCGGCGCGATGATCGCCTCCTCGGCCCTGGTGCTGATCGGCTTTTTGCTCGCGCAGTTCGCCGTCACGGAGCCACACGGCGACCGGCGCCTGGCCCCGCGGGGCGTGCCCGCCGCGCGGGTCATCACCGAGGGCGTGCGACTGAGCTACCGCCAGCCCAAGATCTTCATGGGCTTTCTCGTGCGCTGGATCAACACCGCGCCGCAGTACGGCATGTTCATCATCCTGCCCGCGGTCATCGCCGAGCAGCTGCAATGGGGCCAGAGCCGCTGGCTGACCATGAGCGTGCTGGTGTACGCCACGAACATCCTCGTCAACGCGCTCTTCGGCGCGATCGGTGACCGGTGGGGCTGGCGGCTGACCGTGCAGTGGTTCGGCGTGTTCGGCTCCGCGGTGGGGCTGCTCGCCTGGTGGTACGTGCCGCACTGGGTTCCGGCCGGATCCTCGTGGGGCTTCTGGCTCGCCGTCGCCGCCGGTTGCCTGTTCGGCTGCCTGCTGGCCGGGTTCGTTCCGATGGGCGCGATCATGCCCGCGCTGGCACCGCAGTACAAAGGCGCGGCCATGGCCATGTACACCACGGCCGCCGGCGGCTCGGCCTTCCTCGGCTCCGCCGTCGTCACCGTCGTCTACTGGATCGGGCTCGGCAACACCGCGATCGTCTGGGCCTTCGTGCTGCTCTACGCCGCGGCGTTCGTCATGGTCCACTTCCTCCGCGTTCCCGAGGACGAGAAGTCCGCACGCACCCGTGCGGTGAATGCGCCCGCCTGAGGCCGACACGAGCAGATCGAGGAGTGGCAGAACCGTGTTCGAACTGACAGGGCGTGTGGCACTCGTGACCGGCGCGGCTTCGGGGATCGGAGCCGAGGTGGTGCGGACCCTGGCGCAGCAGGGAGCCGCGGTCGCCGGAGCCGACCGGCTGCCGGAGTTCCCCGCGGAGTGCGCATCCACGCACCAGGTGGACGTCACCGACGAGGAATCGGTCGGCAGGTGCGTGCGGGAGGTGGCCGAGCGGCACGGTCGGATCGACGTCCTCGTCAACTCGGCCGGGGTCGCGCTGCTGGCACCCGCCGCCGAGATCGACCCCGCCGAGTGGCGGCGGACGCTGGACGTCAACCTCACCGGCAGCTTCCTCATGTGCCAGGCCGTCGGCAACGGCATGCTCAGCAGCGGAGGCGGGCGGATCATCAACCTGGCCTCGCAGGCCGCCAGCGTCGGCCTGGACGCGCACGTGGCCTACTGCGCCTCCAAGGCCGGCATCCTCGGGATGACGCGCACGCTCGCGCTGGAGTGGGGCGGTTCCGGCATCACGGTCAACGCCGTGTCACCGACCGTCGTGCTCACCGAACTCGGCCGCGCGGCCTGGGACAACCCCAAGGGCGAGGCGCACCGCGAGGAGATCCCGGCCGGACGCTTCGCCGAACCCCACGAGATCGCGGCGGCCGTGGCCTACCTCGCCTCGCAGGAGGCGGCGATGGTCAACGGCGCGGAGCTGCGCGCCGACGGCGGTTTCACCGCCCGCTGATCAGCCGTGCGGGTGCGCGGGGCCCGCGCACCCGCCGCGCTGCTCATCCGCGGCGCACGGGCGCGGCCGCGGATGAGCAGCACCCGTGCTCGGGCGGGTGCCGCGCCGTTGCAGCGTCTCGCCGGCCGCGCCCCGTTGTGCCCCGTTTGTCCTGCGGACCCCGGGGGCCGGCCGGTCCCTGCGCGGTGAGCCGGCGGGGCGTCAGTTCGTCTGCGACAGCGAGAGGGACGGAGCCCCGCTGGGCAGCACGTACTTCGTCATGAGCAGCGGTGTGCCGCCCGCACGTGCGACCTGGGTGATGAGCACGACCGGAGTGTCCGGGGAGCGTTCGAACACGGATCCCCGCTGCCTGCCGAGCACGGTGGCGGTGATGCCGCTGGAGGCGTGCAGCGCCAACTCGGGGTGCTCGGCGGTGATCACTCCGAGCATGGAGCTCTCGCGTTCGGCCTCCCGCCGCAGCGACGCCGGCAGCGCCGGGTGCACCTCGGCGAGCGCTTCGTCGGGAAGCGCCCACTCCTGGGCGAGGCAGGCGGGTGCACCGTCGACCCGGACGAGGGTCTCCCAGAAGCGGACCTCATCGGCGGCGGGAGCGGGCAGGTGCTGCAGGACGAGGTCGGTCGGCTCCTCGAAGGCGCGCGTCAGCGGCTGCGCCGTGGTGCTGCCGGTGAAGTGCCGCTCGATCGGGGGAAGCCGTTCGAAGCCGTGCTGCGGGCGGTTGTCGGTGACGGTGCGGCCGACACCGCGGCGCACGGTGATCACACCGTCCTCCTGCAGCAGGATGAGCGCCTCCCGCAGGGCGGGGCGGCTCACGCCCAGTGCGCTCGCCAGCGCCGGTTCGGCGGGCAGCGTGGAGCCGGGCGGGTAGGTGCCGTCGCGGACGGCCGCGACGATGCGCTCGTACAGCTCGACCGACGGCCGGCGTCCGACTCCCCGACTCGGCACGGCTCCCCCTTCGCTGGCGCAGCTTTCCTGTCAGACAAGTTAGGTCCCAGTGGGGGATGCGTCAATCCGGCGTGCACCGCGCAGTAACGTGGTTGACGCCGTTTCCAGCTAGTATCGTTCCAGTGATCAAGCTCGTGGCCGGTTGACAAGGTGCGCCGTTCCGATCACGCTTGTCTGACAAGTAGACCTGTCGCTCGGAGGGCGACGGTGCTGCCCGCGCGGGGCGGAGGCGGTCGTGCCCGGCTTCGCGCCGTCGCGAGCTGCGGGTGATCCGCGCCGTCGAGGCGCGTGTTGCGCGGTCGACCGGGCGGACCGGTGCAGAATGCGGAGAGGGAATGCCGAGTCGAGGAGACGTTCGACGTTGCAGGAGATGAAGACACGTCCCACCGCGGACCAGATCCAGCGGGCCCCCAAGGCCCTGCTGCACGACCACCTCGACGGTGGAGTGCGTCCGCGCACCGTCGTCGAGCTCGCTGAGCAGACCGGGTACCAGGGGTTGCCCACGACCGACCACTCGGAGATCGCGCAGTGGTTCGCCGAAGCGACCACCGCCGGATCGCTGGAGGAGTACCTCGAGCGCTTCACCCACACCGTCGGCGTGCTGCAAACCCCGGGGGCGCTGCAGCGCGTGGCGGCCGAGTGCGTCGAGGACCTCGCCGAGGACGGCGTGGTCTACGCGGAGATCCGCTACGCGCCGGAACTGAGCACGCAGGGCGGCATGGCCCCGGACGAGGTCGTCGAGGCGATCCTCGACGGTTTCCGCACCGGCACCGAGCGGGCCGCCCGCGCCGGAAACCGCATCCGGGTGGGACTGCTGCTGTGCGCCATGCGGCAGGAGTCCCGCTCGCGCGAGATCGCCGAACTCGCCGTGCGCTACCGCGACGCGGGAGTGGTCGGATACGACATCGCCGGCCCGGAGGCCGGGCACCCGCCGACGGAGTCGCTGGACGCCTTCGAGTACCTGCGGCGGGAGAACTTCCACTTCACCATCCACGCGGGGGAGGGGTTCGGCCTCCCGTCCATCTGGGAGGCCATCCAGTACTGCGGCGCCGCCCGGCTGGGCCACGGCGTGCGCATCGTCGACGACATCACGCTGGACGAGGACGGCACGGCGAAACTCGGCCAGCTGGCCTCGTTCGTGCGCGACCGCCGCATCCCGCTGGAGATGTGCCCGCGGTCCAACGTGCACACCGGAACCATCCCGTCACTGGAGGAGCACCCGATCGGACTGCTGCGACGGCTGCACTTCCGGGTCACGGTGAACACGGACAACCGGCTGATGAGCCAGACGTCGATGAGCCGCGAGTTCACCGAACTCGTCGATCTGTTCGGCTACACGTTGGACGATCTGCAGTGGTTCACCGTCAACGCGATGAAGTCCTCGTTCCTGCCCTTCGACCAGCGGCTCGCGCTCATCAACGAGGTGATCAAGCCCGGCTACGCGGCCCTGCGCTCCGAGTCGCTGTTCGGGCCCGTCGGCGACGGCGGCTCCATCGCCACCGGGATGGGCTGACGCGCAGCCGCGCGGCCAGTTCCCACCGCGGGTCCGTCCGCGGTGGGGTCGAGCACGCGGCACCGACCTGATGCGCGCGTGCGCGGCGGGCGGTGCGGTATCGCCGCACACGCGGACCCGCGGTGACTCCGCGGACCGGTGCGGGCGCACGAGAAGCGGCGGGCGCGCCCACGTCCAACGTGCACGCGCCCGCCGCGGACCTGGCCGGGGTGGATGCCCCGCGCGTCAGGACTGCGTCGGCTCGGCTTCTTCCGAGGTGCCCACCGCGGAGTTGCGGCGTCCGAAGTACAGCAGACCGCTGGCGATGGACAGCACCAGCAACGCGAGCATCACCAAGAGCATCGGAACCGCGCCGAACTGGACGACCAGCGGAATCGCCGCCGCCGTCACCAGACCGCCGCCGAAGAACGGCTCCAGGATCAGCTGCTTGTAGCCGAACGCCGGGTAGGCCGGGGTGCGCAGCTCCGGATCGGCGATGCGCATGAGGATCAACCCCGTGGGCGTGACGCCCATCGACTGGCCGAAGTCGCCGAGCGCCCGCTCGAACCAGTAGTCCGGCAGCATGCGCGGCGCGAGGAACAGGAACACGAGCACGCCCCACGCGATGCCGCCGACGGCCAGCAGGATCACCGCCCAGATGTGGTTCGCGAGCACCTGCAGCGACAGCGTGCCCATCGCGGCGATGATCAGCACGTCCAGGCCGAAGCCCTGGATGCGCTCGATCATGGCCCGGTCGACGATCTCCTCCTTGTCCAACCGGCCGATGAACATCTGCAGCACGATGCCGCCCAGCATGGCCAGCGGGAACAGCGGCACGTAGCCGAAGATCTCGATGGTGTCGACCCACAGCGCGTTCTCCAGCGCCTGCAGGCCCCACAGCATGAGCTGCCCGATGAGGATCGCCAGGGCGATGAGGCCGAAGTGCATCGTCAACGGCTCGATGGACGAGGGGTGCATCGTCAGCGTGGCGGCGGGGCGCCGGTGCTCCCGGTCCACCAGCCCGCGCTGCTCGTTGGACGACGGCTTGCTCCCCGCGCCCAGCTCGGCCAGGCGACCGGAGCGCGCGCCCCAGTTGACCAGCGCGATGCCCACGATGATGCCGGTGAGCAGACCGATCGTGGCCAGTCCGAGCGCGAGGTCCTGCCCCTCCGGGAACCCGACCTCGGCGAACGTGTTGCCGAGCCCGCCGGCGGTGCCGTGGCCGCCTTCGAAGCCGATCTCGATGAGCGCACCGGTCAGGGGCGGCAGGCCGAAGACCGGTGCGAGCACCAGCACGGCGAGCAGGAGGCCGATGACGTACTGGCCCGAGGCCAGCGTCATCCCGAGCGCCACCTGCGGCCCCGCCATGCGGCCGGCTTCGCGTCCCTTCGGCAACCGTTTGCCGAGGAACAGCCCGGCGAAGACGACCGAGATGAGCAGTCCCGGCAGCTCGGACCACACTTCCTGGATCTGCGAACCGAACAGCCCGCCCTCGGTGAAGCCGTCGTAGCCGAGAGCAGCTGCGACGTTGCCGAAGATGTCGGGCCCGAGGATCAGTGCGATGCCCCCGCCGATGATCGAAGTCGGCAGGTACAGCCGCTGCGCCAACCGCCACCGCATCCGGATCAGCTTGGCAGCGAGCAGCAGCACCCCCAGCAACAGGAGTGCGAAACCAATGGTGTTGGCAGACATCGTCACCTTTCCGTACCCGAACCGTTCCCGGGGCGCCCTCCAGCCGGGGCGCTCCGCGAGTCGTCACAGATCCCCGCGCATCGTAGAGGTCCGCTCCGCGCGAGCACAGACGACCTGGCACATCGCCGCGGTGCACTGCGAGAGGGGACCGCTGCGGTCACGCGGGTCGGAGCAGGTCGGCACTCTCGGTGATGCGTGGGAGTTTTCGGCCCCGAAGAGCCGGATCAGTCGCTGCTCGGCGAGCGTTCGCCGTCGACATCCGCGCTGGCCGATGGGGCCTTCGGCGCGCCGCGTCCGCGGAACCGCAGCAGGTAGGCGGCGGTCAGCAGCACCAGCCACCCCGCGCCGGCGATCAGCGCGATGCGCGTGTCCGCGGAAAAGCCCAGCAGCACGATGACGAACACGATGAAGCCCGTGGTCACGATCTGCCCGTACGGCCACAGCGGCGCGGGGAAGTGCAGTCGGCGCTGCTGCTCGCCGCTCATCCGGCTGCGGGAAGCCTGCTGCGCCAGCAGGATCATCAGCCACACCCACACGGTGGCGAAGGTGGCCAGCGACGCGATGATCGTGAACACCCGTTCCGGGATGAGGTAGTTCAGCACCACCCCGACCAGCAGGGCGCTCGTCATGAGCACGGTGGTCACCCACGGCACGCCGCCGCGCGAGACCCGGAGCACGGCTGCGGGCGCCTGCCCGCGCTGGGCCATGCCGTAGAGCATGCGGCCGGCACCGAAGATGTCGCTGTTGATCGCCGACAGCGCAGCGGTGATGACGACGACGTTGAGCACCGTCGCGGCCGAGGCCAGTCCGACGCCGTCGAAGATCTGCACGAACGGGCTGCCTTCGGAGCCGATCGTGTTCCACGGGGTGACCGCCATGATCACGCCGAGCGCCAGCACGTAGAACAGCAGGATCCGCACCGGCACGGTGTTGACCGCGCGGGGGATCGTCCGCCGCGGTTCATCGGCCTCGCCGGCCGTGATGCCGATGATCTCGGTACCGCCGAAGGCGAACATGACCACGGCGAAGCAGGCGATGAACCCTTCCACGCCGGCGGGGAAGAAACCGCCGTGCTCCCAGAGGTTGCTCAACCCGGCCTCGCCGGTTCCGGCGGGCAGCCCGAAGACGAGGATCGCCGCACCGCCCAGGATCATGGCGATGATCGCGAGCACCTTGATCAGCGAGAACCAGAACTCGACTTCGCCGAAGACCGCCACGCTGAGCAGGTTGACCGCGGCGATCACGCCCAGCGCCGCCAGCACCCAGATCCACCGCGGCACGTCCGGGAACCAGAACCCCATGTACACGCCGAGTGCGGTCACGTCCGCGAGGCACACGATGATCATCTCGAAGGTGTAGGTCCAGCCGGTGATGAACCCGGCCCACCGGCCGAGGTAGCGTGCGGCGTACTCGCCGAACGAACCGGGAACGGGGTCCCGCACCGCCATCTCGCCGAGCGAGCGCAGGACGAAGAACACCGCCACCCCGCCGATGAGGTAGGCCAGCAGCACCGACGGTCCGGCCTGCCCGATGGCTTCGGACGAGCCGTAGAACAACCCGGTGCCGATGGCCGAACCGAGTGCGATGAACCTGATGTGACGCGCGGTCAACCCCCGGCTCAGCCCGGACTTCTCCGTGTGCACAAGCTCTCCCGGAAACGACGGTGGTACTTCGCCCGCGTGCGGCCGGCGGTCGACGGCCACCGGACGGGGGCAATGCTATGCCCGCCTGCGCACGCCGCCGCGGGGGCCGGCGCCTGCGCGGGCGGGGCGCCCGTGCTCGCGGTCGCAGGTGCTCGTGGTCGCAGGCGCTCGCGGTCGCGCTGGGGCGCACGTGCGCACCTGCGTTCCTGGGCAGCGAGGTGCGGCGGGTAGCATGGCGGGCGATGGCGCAGCGGGATCGCGCGGCGCGGTGCACGTGGTGCTGCCGGGGCGCGATCGCGCGATCGGTGACGACGAAGGTGCTCGCAGGTGTCGGACTCGGTCCCCCAGTTTCCGGGAGAACAGCAGTTTCCCGGGCAGCAGCAGGTTCCCGGAACGGCCGCCTTTTCCGCGGCGCGGTGCGCGGAACCGGCGCTGCCGCGGGAGGTCGTGGCGATCGCGCACGACATGCGCTCGGCGCACAACGTCGGGGCGCTGCTGCGGACCGCCGACGTCTTCTCGCTGTCCACCGTGTACTGCACCGGTTACACCCCGTACCCGGAGCAGGCCGACGACACCCGCACGCCCGGGCTGATCCACAAGCTCACGCACAAGATCCGCAAATCCGCGCTCGGTGCGGAGCAAGTCGTTCCGTGCCGGTTCCACCCGGGCATCCCCGCCCTGCTGACCGAACTGCGGGCAGCGGGGTTCACCATCGCCGGCCTCGAACGCGACGACCGCGCGGTGCGCCTCGACGACTACGCCCCGCCGCAGAAGGTGGCGCTGCTGCTCGGCGAGGAGACCGGCGGGATTTCGGACAAACTGCGCAGCAGCTGCGACGTGCTGCTCGAAATCCCCCAGTTCGGCACGAAGGATTCGCTGAACGTCTCGGTGGCCGCGGGCATCGCGCTGTACCGCCTGCGGTGCGGATGAGGCCGTGGTGGCAGCACCACCGGATCGTGCATCCTGAGGCCGACCGCAGTTCCCGCGAGCAGAGGACGGTGCCGTGCCCGCTGAATCCCCCGAACCCTCCGTCGTGGCCCTGTCCGCGCGCTGCACCGCTTATCTGCAGCTGCCCGGCGGGTGGTTCCTCAACAATGCGGGCTGGATCCGCGGCGAGGACCGGACGTTGCTCGTGGACACCTGCGCGACCGAGGCGCGCTCGCGGCGGCTGCTCAGCGCGGTTCGCGCCGCCGGAGATACGACCCCGCTGACCGCGGTGCTCACGCACGCGCACGGCGACCACGCCAACGGGGCCGGCCTCGTCGCCGCCGACGGGGGCGCAGTGGTGGCCACACCCTCGGCCGCCGACGAAGTGGGTGCCGGGCCGCACACCTTCCCGATGCTCATCGACTACGACAACTGGGGCGCGATCGACCCGCCCGAGGTGGTCGAACACCTCGACGAGCCCGTCGAGCGGGACCTGGGCGGAGTGACCGCCCGCCTCGAACCCGTCCCGCAGCAGGCGCACACCGACGGCGACCTCGTCGTGGCGGTCCCGGACGACGGCGTCGTCTACGCCGGGGACCTGCTGTTCAACGGTGTGACGCCGCTGGCCGCGTTCGCCTCCGTGCCGGGCTGGCTGCATGCGCTGGAGTGGTTGGAAGGATTCCGCGCCGCGCGCCTCGTCCCCGGCCACGGGCCGATCCCGGATGATCCGGGGACCCTGCTCGCCGACATGCGCGCCTACTTGCGGTGGTTGCTCGACGTGACCGACGAGCCCGCCCCGGACTTCGCGGAGCTGGAACGGCAGGCCCGCGACGGCTGGCCCGACTGGCTCGACGCGGAACGGCACGCGGTCAACCTCCGCATCGCCCACGCCCAGGTGCGCGGCCACGAGGTGCCCGTCGACGAGGTGCTGACCGCGCTGTCCCGCGCCGCGGGCGGCGCCATCCGGCCCCAGCTCGACCTGTGAGCCCTCCTGCGGGCTGCTCCGTTCGATGGATATCCGGCCGGCAACCGGCGGTGAATCACGCGCAAGAGGTGATCTCCGCGGCCACCGGTCCTAGCCTCCCCGCGGGCACGGCGCCGCCGCACGGGGAGGGACAAGGGTGTTTCCGAGGAGCTTGCGCGCCACGCGGACCACCATGATGGTGCTGCTGTTGTTGATCGGCATCATCAACTACGTCGACCGCAGCACCCTGGCCATCGCCAACCAACCCGTCCAGCACGACCTCGGCGTCAGCGCCAGCACCATGGGCCTGCTGCTCGGCGTGTTCTCCTGGGCGTACGCGTTCGCCCAGTTGCCCGCCGGAGGCATGTTGGACCGGTGGGGGCCGTGGAAAGTGCTGGGCGGTGGACTTCTGCTGTGGTCCCTGGCCCAGGCGCTCGGCGGTCTGGCCGGCAACGCCAAGCACCTGCTGGTCTCCCGCTTCCTCGTCGGAGCCGGCGAAGCGCCCACGTTCCCGGCCAACGCGAAGGTCGTTGCCACGTGGTTCCCGCAGCACGCCCGCGGCGCACCGATCGGTCTGCTCAACGCGGCGTCCTCGCTCGGACCCGCCCTGGCTCCGCCGCTGCTGACGTGGTTGATGCTCGCGTTCGGCTGGCGCGTCATGTTCCTCGTCGCAGGCGCAGCCGGCATCGTGCTAGCGGTGGTCTGGTTCGGCGCCTACCGCGATCGACCGGCCGAGGCCGCCGATGAGCAGCACCAGCCGGTCTCGCTGCGCGAGTGGCTGCGGTTGCTGCGCTACCGCAGCACCTGGGGCATGGTGCTGGGTTTCTCCGGTGTCGTGTACTCGATCTACTTGTACCTGACCTGGTTGCCCGCCTATCTCGCCGGTGAGCGGGGGCTGAGCCTCGCGAGCACCGGACTGGCGCTGATCCTCCCGTACCTGGTGGGTGCCGTCGGATCGTTGCTGAGCGGGACGCTCGGCGACGTCCTCACGCGCCGCGGGGTGTCGTCGATGACCGCGCGCAAGATCCCCGTGATCGGCGGGCTGCTGCTCGGCGGCCTGTGCACCGTCCCGGTGGCACTCGTGCCGAGCACCGGCCTGGCGTTGACCGCGATCACCGGGGCGCAGTTCTTCCTCAACGTGGCCAGCGGTGGCGGGTGGGCGATGGCGAGCGTGGCCGCCGAACAGCGCGTCGTCGCCTCCCTGGGCAGTCTGCAGAACTTCGGGGGTTACTTCGGTGGTGCGTTCGCCCCCGTCGTGACCGGTGTGCTCGTCGACCGCACCGGCTCGTTCGTGATCGCGTTGCTGGCGGCCAGCGCGGTGGCCGTGCTCGGCGCGTTGAGCTACGCGTTGCTCGTGCGCGAGCCGGTCGGCGAACCGCCGTCACAGGCGACCGAACCGCAACGGACGGTGGGGCAGTAGGAGGTGGAGGCGGCCGGTCCGCCTCCACGCCCAGCGGCCTCAGGCGGTGTGCTCGCGAACGGCTTTCTCCAGCACGTCCAGGCCTTCGGTCAGCAGTTCCTCGGAGATGACCAGCGGTGGCAGCAGCCGGATGACGTTGCCGTAGGTGCCGCAGGTGAGCACCACGACGCCCTGCTCGTGGCACGTGGCGGCGATGCGCTTGGTCAGCTCGGGATTCGGCTGCGTCGTGCCCGGCCGGACGAACTCGACACCGATCATGGCTCCGCGACCGCGCACGTCGAGGACCGCGTCGGTGTCCGCGGCCAGCGAGCGCAGCCGCGCACCGGCGGTCTCGCCGATCGACCGCGCGGCACCGGCCAGATCCCGCTGCCGCATGACCTCGATCGCGCCGAGCGCACCCGCGCAGGCAACCGGGTTGCCGCCGTAGGTACCGCCGAGGCTGCTGGCGGGGGAGGCGTTCATGACCTCGGCGCGGCCGGTGACCGCGGCCAGCGGCATTCCGCCCGCGATGCCCTTGGCCGTGGTGATCAGGTCGGGCACGAGGTCCTCGTGCTCGCAGGCGAACCAGGAACCGGTGCGGCAGAACCCGGTCTGGATCTCGTCGGCGATGAACAGCACGCCGTTGTCGCGGCACCACTGCGCGATCGCGGGCAGGAACCCGGGTGCGGGTTCGATGAAACCGCCTTCGCCCTGGATGGGTTCGATGAGCACCGCCGCCACTTCGTCGGCGGCGACCTGCGTGTTGATGCGGTCGAGGCATTCGGCGGCGAGCTCCGCCCCATCGCGGCCGTCCCGCGCGGGGTACGACATCGGCACCCGGTGCACCTCGGGGGCGAACGGGCCGAACCCGTGCTTGTACGGCACGGACTTCGAGGTCAGCGCCATGGTGAGGTTGGTGCGCCCGTGGTAGGCGTGGTCGAACGCGACGACGGCGTTGCGACCCGTCGCCTGCCGGGCGACCTTGACGGCGTTCTCCACCGCCTCGGCGCCGGAGTTGAACAGCGCGCTGCGCTTCTCGTGGTCACCGGGCGTGACCTCGGCGAGCTCCTCGCAGACCCGCACGTAGTTCTCGTACGGGGTCACCATGAAGCAGGTGTGCGTGAACGCCGCCGCCTGCTGCTGCACCGACTCGACCACCTCGGGCGCCGAACTGCCCACGTTGGTGACCGCGATTCCGGAACCGAGGTCGATGAGCGTGTTGCCGTCGACGTCGTGCAGCAGCCCTTCCGCCGCGTCCTCGACGTAGACCGGCAGGATGCTGGACACGCCGCCGGCGACCGCGGCCGACCGGCGCTGCTGCAGCTCGCGGGACCGCGGTCCGGGGACCTCGGTGCGCAGCTCGCGTGCCTGGGACTTCGCGCTCGTCACTGCAACTCTCCTTGTCGCCTGGTTAGCCCTGTCGTCTGGTTCGCCCTTCACCCGGTTCGCCCAGCGTCACCCCCGGCGGCCGTGAACGACAGGTTCCGACGTGGTTATTTTCGGCAGTAATCATCGCCAGAGTGGCAGGGGAGCGCATGTCGTCGACGCTGCGGGACCTCATCGCGGACCCCGCGCTGGGGCTCACGATCCGCACCGGGGCACCGGCCCTGGACACCGCGGTGACCTGGGTGCACACCAGCGAACTGCCCGATCCCACCCCGTTCCTGGAGGGCGGGGAGCTGCTGTTGACCACGGGCATGCGGCTGGAGGACCCCGCCGGTTTCGTCGAGCGCCTCGTCGAAGCGGGCATCGCCGCGCTCGGCTTCGGCGTCGGCATCATCCACCGCACCATCCCCGGCGGACTCGTCGACGCGGCCGCCCGCAGCGGGTTGCCCCTGGTCGAAGTGCCGCACCGCACGCCCTTCATCGCCATCAGCAAAGCCGTTTCCCGGGCGGTCGCCGCCGCCGAGTACGCCGGCCTGCGCTGGACCAGCCAGGCCCAGCAGGAACTCGCGCACGCCGCGGGCCGGCGGCACGGGCGGGCGGCGCTGGTGCGCACGCTCGCCGAGCTGCTCGACGCCTGGGTGCTGCTGCTCGACGAGCGCGCCCGGCCCGTGCACGCCGCGCCGAGCACCGCGCACGCCCGCGCGGAGCACCTGCACGACGCGGTGGCCGGCCTGCGCCGCAAGCAGGGACCGGCCGCCGCGGGCCTGCACCTCGGCGGTGACGAGGTGAACATGCAGGTGCTCGGGCGGCAAGGCCGCGGCTACCTGGCGGTCGGGCGGGCTCACCCGTTCAGCACGACCGACCAGCACGTGATCAACTCGGCGGCTTCGCTGCTGACGCTCGCGGTCGAGCAGGCCGCCGTGTACGACGAGACCCGCGCCCGGCTGTGCTCGGCGAGCCTGGACCTGCTGCTGCGCGGCCAGCCGGTGGCGGAGGTGCTGGCCCGCCTGGGCGAGCAGCTGCCCGGCGAACCGTTCCACGTGGTGGTGCTCAGCGGCCCCCGGTCGGCGGATCTCCTCGCCCGGTGGCAGGCCGAACGGCCCGCGGACGCGGGTTTCCTCGCCATCCGCGGCAGCACCGTCACCGGCCTCGTCGCCGCGGGCCCCGCGCTCGACTGGCTGGCCGAACAGCCCGACGGCGCCGTCGGTGCGTCGGACCTCTGCGACTACACGACTCTCCCGGAGGGGTTGCGCCAGGCCGAACACGCCCACCGCGCGGCCGGCGAAGGCAGACCGGTGCACTTCGGCGAGCTGTCCGGAAGCGGCGTGCTCGACCTGCTGCCCGCCGCCGCGGCGCGGGGGTTCGCCGAGTCGCTGCTCGGGCCGCTGCGCGGGGACGACGCGCTGCTGACCGCGCTGCACGCGTGGCTGCGCCAGCACGGGCAGTGGGACCCGGCGGCGAGCCGGCTCGGCGTGCACCGGCACACCCTGCGCAACCGGGTGCGGAAGGCGGGCCGACTGCTCGACCGCGATCTGGACCAGCCCGGTGTGCGTGCCGAGCTCTGGTTCGCCCTCCAGATCCTCGACCGCCCGGACCGCTGAGGCGGGACGCGTGGTGCTCGTCGCAGATCTGCTCGACGACCCCGGGCTCGCCTTCGACGTAGCGCGCCCTGCGGCGCAGTTGACCGCACGATCGGAGGCGCGTGCCGCACCGGGACTGCCGTGTTGTGCGATCCGCCAACAGCGACCGCGCTTTCCGGCCGATCCGTGCATGGTTTCCCGGGCATGACGCACCGCACGATGACGAAGCGCCACTCGGCGCGTCGGCCTGCCGGACAACGAGGTGGAGGAGCACATGAACGATCCGATCGGACCGGTCGATTCCACGCGCATCCCGCGCTACGGGGGCGACACGACGTTCGCCCGGCTGCCCTGGTTCGGGGAGGTGTCCGATGCCGACCTGCTGCTGTGGGGCGTGCCGTTCGACACCGGTGTCAGCTACCGCCCCGGGGCCCGCTTCGGCCCCAACCACGTGCGGCAGAGCTCCCGGCTGCTGCGGCCGTACAACCCGGCCACCGGTGACGAACCGTTCGCTCGGCGCCAGGTCGCCGACGCCGGCGACATCGGGGTGAACCCGTTCGACATCACCGAGGCCATCGGCACGATCGAATCCACAGCTCGGGAGCTGTCCGGCACGCGGCGCACCCTCGTCACCATCGGCGGGGACCACACGATCGCGCTGCCGCTGCTGCGCGTGCAGCACGAACGGCACGGCCCGGCCGCGGTGCTGCACTTCGACGCCCACCTCGACACCTGGGACACCTACTTCGGCGCGCCCTACACGCACGGGACCCCGTTCCGCCGGGCCGCCGAAGAGGGCCTGATCGACTTCGAGCACTCGATGCACGTCGGTCTGCGCGGACCGCTGTACTCCAAGCTGGATCTCGACGAGAGCGAACGCCTCGGGTTCGCCGCGGTGCACTGCCGCGAGTTCGCCCGCACCCCGGTGGACACGATCATCGACCGGATCCGCACCCGGCTCGGCGCCCGGCCGGTCTACCTGTCGATCGACATCGACGTGCTCGATCCCGCTTTCGCGCCCGGCACGGGAACTCCCGAGGCCGGCGGACTGTCCAGCCGGGAACTGCTGGAAATCCTGCGCGGACTGTCCGATTTGGATGTCGTGGGGGCGGACCTGGTGGAAGTGGCCCCGGCCTACGACCACGCCGAGATCACCGGAATCGCCGCCGCGCACGTCATCTACGACATGCTGAGCATCCTGCCCGGGGGTCACTGATCTGGCCAATCGCACCGAGCGCGCTGTCCGAATCGGTGATGCCGAGATGCCGCGGTGAGCGCATACCGTCAGCACGGCTCCGCGCGACAGGACGGAAGACGGGGCGGAAGCCAGGACGGATGGACAGGGAGGAAGACGATGTCATCGGTCACCGGATGCTGGGCCGCCGGACAGCGGGTGAGCACGGACGACTCGTTCGAGGTGCGCCACCCCTACGACGGCTCGCTCGTGGCCAGGGTCTGCTACGCCGGCGATGCCCACGTGGACGAGGCGGTGGCCGCGGCGGACGCGGTGCGGCACGAGTTCGCCACGCTTCCGGCGCACGTCCGCGCGTCCGCGCTGGAGCACGTGCACAGCCGGATCGTGCAGCGGGCCGAGGAGTTCGCGCAGCTGATCACCGCGGAGAACGGCAAACCGATCGCGTGGTCCCGCGTGGAGGTGGGACGTGCCGCGTCGACCTTCCGCTGGGCCGCCGAAGAAGCCCGCCGCTGGTCGGGTGAGGTGCAGCGGTTGGACACCGACGCTTCGGCCAACGGCCGCGTGGCCTGGGTGCGGCGGGTGCCGCGCGGCCCGGTGCTGGGCATCGCGCCGTTCAACTTCCCGCTGAACCTCGTGGCGCACAAGCTCGCCCCCGCACTGGCCGTCGGCGCACCGATGGTGCTGAAACCGGCGCCGAAGACGCCGCTGTCCGCGCTGCTGCTCGGCGAGGTCCTCGCGGAGACCGAGCTGCCCGCCGGTGCGTGGTCGGTGCTGACCACCACCGACGCCAAAGCGTCCGAACTCGTCGCCGACCCGCGGCTGCCGGTCGTGTCGTTCACCGGTTCCGGACCGGTCGGCTGGTCCATCCGGGACGCGGTCCCGCGCAAGCACGTCACGCTGGAGCTCGGCGGCAACGCGGCCGCGGTCGTTGCGGCCGACTGCTCCGATCTCGAGCACGCCGCCGACCGCATCGCCACCTTCGCGATGTACCAGGCGGGGCAGTCCTGCATCGGCGTGCAGCGCGTCTACGCCGAGCGGTCCGTGCACGACGAGCTGCTGTCCCGGATCGTCGACCGGGTCGAGCGGCTCGGCACGGGTGATCCGGTCGACGAGGCGACCCGGGTGGGGCCGCTGATCACCGAGGACGCGGCCGCGCAGGTCGAGCGGTGGGTGCGCGAAGCGGTCGATTCCGGGGCGCGCGTGGTCACCGGGGGCGAGCGCACCGGGGCGACCTGCGCGCCGACGGTGCTCGTCGACGTGCCCGAGGACGCCCGCGTTTCCCGCGAGGAGGTCTTCGGCCCGGTGCTCGTGGTCAACCCGGTGGACTCGCCGGACGAGGCCTTCGAGCGGGTCAACGACTCGAGGTACGGGTTGCAGGCCGGATTGTTCACCAACGATCTGAACCTGGCCTTCCGCGCTTCAGCGGAGCTGGAGGTCGGTGGGGTGATCGTGGGTGACGTGCCGAGTTTCCGCGCCGACCAGATGCCCTATGGCGGGGTCAAGGAGTCGGGGACCGGGCGCGAAGGCGTGCACGCGGCCATGCTCGACCTCACCGAGGAGCGGGTGACGGTGTTCACCGGCGCCACTCCGTGACACGTCCTGGGGTGTGCACGTTTCTCGAGAAAAGTCCGCGACTTTTCTCGAGAAACGTACACCGCCGGGGGCAGCGGTTGCTCAGACGCGGTCCTGCGGGAGGACCTGGACCTCGTCGCCGGGCTGCAGACTGCCGAAGAACCGCTCGGAGGCGGTGCTGGACAGGTGGATGCAGCCGTTCGACTGCTCCTGCAGACTGCCCTCGTGGAACGCGATGCCGGTGTTGGTGAAGAACACCGCGTTCGGCATCGGTGCGTCGAATTCGCTGCTGTGGTGGTCGGCGTCCTTCCACTGCACCTGGAACGTGCCGGGCGGGGTCTCCGCACCGGGCTTGCCGGCGGTCAGCGGCACGGGGCCGTAGGTGGTGCCGCCGTCCTGCTGCAGCCACGCCTGCTGCGTGGCCAGGTCCACGCAGGCTCGCGCGGAGGGGTCGCACGGGCTCGGGCTGCCGCCGGTGGCCTGCGCGGCCGCGGCCCCGCTGAACAGGCCACCCGCGACGAGTGCGGCTAACCCGAGGGCAGAGCTCTTCTTGATCCTCATCGACTCACTTCCTCGCGCGTCATGCTGTCGTGTGTCTCCGACACTGCGAGGGTGACACGTTCGGGTGACGCATGAGCGCGGGGAGGAGTTGCGCCGCCCGCGCACTTCTGCGGGGAACCGGTCTCCCGAGGCGGGGGACCGGCTCCCGGCGCGGGGAAGCGAGTGCCGCACGCGCGAGCCTGGACCTCACCAGCCCCGTTCGCGCCACTCGGGCAGCTTGGGGCGCTCCGCCCCGAGGGTGGAGTCGTCGCCGTGGCCCGGGTAGAACCACGTCTCATCCGGCAGAACCGCGAAGACGCGGTCCTGCACATCGCTGAGCAGCGATTCGAAATCCTCCTGCGAGGTGGTCTTGCCGACCCCGCCCGGGAACAGCGAATCGCCGGTGAACAGGTGCGGGTGCCCGCTCGGGTCCCGGTACAGCAGCGCGATCGAGCCCGGTGTGTGCCCGCGCAGGTGGATGATCTCCAGCTGGCAGTCGCCGACGCCGAGCGCGTCGCCGTGCTCGACCAGGTGGTCCGGCGGCACCGGCAGTCCCCCGGCGTCGTCCGGGTGGGCCGCCGTGTACGAGCCCGTCTGCCCGGAGACCGAGGGCAGGGCCTGCCAGTGGTCACCGTGCTGGTGCGTGGTGGCGATCGTGCGCAGGCGCGGGCGCTCGTCGTCGTGGCCGAGCAGGTCGACCAGCCGCTCCGAGTCGTTCGCCGCGTCGATCAGCAGGGCGTCGCCGGTGTTGCGGCACACCAGCAGATAGGCGTTGTTGTCCATCGGACCGACCGAGATCTTGGTGATGCTCAGGCCGGCGAGTTCGCGTCGCGCCGGAGCTCCGCCCGGCTCGACATGTCCGTCGTAATCCTCTCGAACCTGCACGCCCGGAGCCTATCCGGCCGTGCGGCGCGTTTCACACCCGCAGCACCCGGCGGGCGCGGCGCTGCGTGCGGGTCGCACCACGGTTCGTGCCGGCGCTGCTGCGCGGAGGCGTATCCTCGGGCGTGGCACGCACGCCGGTCACCACGCCCGCCCGTTCCACCGGGTGCGGCCCGTGCCGATGCAGCCGCGGTCGTGCGGTCCGGTTCGGGGCGGCTCCCGGCGCTGCGCTCACCGCGGGCCGACAGCGGGGCCTGTCGGGGGCGGCCCCTAGCATGGTCCGCGCAGATGACGAGGGCTGCCCGGTCGCCTGCGGGCCTGCGGGACCGGCAGACCGCTGGGAGGCGGCCGGTGGTGGTGCGTCCACGGCCCGCCAACGACAGGATTTCGGCGAAAGGATCACAGTGGCTGACCGCCTTGTTGTCCGCGGCGCTCGGGAGCACAACCTGCGCGGGGTCGATGTCGATCTTCCCCGGGACAGCCTGATCGTGTTCACCGGGCTGTCCGGGTCCGGAAAGTCCAGCCTGGCGTTCGACACGATCTTCGCCGAGGGGCAGCGCCGCTACGTCGAATCGCTGTCCGCCTACGCGCGGCAGTTCCTCGGGCAGATGGACAAGCCCGACGTGGAGTTCATCGAGGGGCTGTCGCCGGCCGTGTCGATCGACCAGAAGTCGACCAGCCACAATCCCCGGTCGACCGTGGGCACGATCACGGAGGTCTACGACTACCTGCGCCTGCTCTTCGCCCGCGCCGGCAAGCCGCACTGCCCCACCTGCGGCGAGGTGATCAGCAAGCAGACGCCGCAGCAGATCGTCGACCAGGTGCTCGACATGCCGGAGCGCACTCGCTTCCAGGTGCTGGCACCGGTCGTGCGGGGGCGCAAGGGCGAGTACGTCGACCTGTTCGAGCAGCTCCGCACCGGCGGTTACGCGCGCGTGCGCGTCGACGGGCAGATCTACCCGCTCGAGGAACCGCCGAAGCTGAAAAAGCAGGAGAAGCACGACATCGCGGTGGTCGTCGACCGGCTCACCGTCAAGGCCGGTGCGAAGCAGCGCATGACCGACTCGGTCGAGACCGCGCTGCGCCTGGCCGACGGCCTGGTCGTGCTCGAGTTCGTCGACGTCGCCGAGGGGGACGCGGCGCGCGAACGCCGGTTCTCCGAGAGCCTCGCCTGCCCGAACGGGCACGAGCTCGGGGTGGACGAGCTGGAACCCCGCTCGTTCTCCTTCAACTCGCCGTACGGCGCGTGCCCGGACTGCGCCGGCCTCGGTTTCCGCAAGGAAGTGGATCCCGAGCTGGTCGTGCCCGACGAGGACCTCTCCCTGGAGGAGGGCGCGGTCGCGCCGTGGGCCAGCGGACCGCCCGCCGAGTACTTCACGCGGCTGCTCAAGGGGCTCTCGGAAGCGATCGGCTTCCGGATGGACGCGCCGTGGCGGCAGCTGCCCACGAAGGCCAAGAAGGCGGTGCTGCACGGCAGCAACGACCAGGTGCACGTGCGCTACCGCAACCGCTACGGCCGCACGCGCTCGTACTACGCCACGTTCGAAGGCGTGATCCCGTTCCTGGAACGGCGCCTCGAGCAGACCGAATCGGACTACGCGCGGGAGAAGTGGGAAGGGTACATGCGCGACGTGCCCTGCCCCGCCTGCGACGGTGCGCGGCTCAAGCCCGAAATCCTCGCGGTGACGCTGCAGGGCGCCGAGTACGGGCAGCTGTCGATCGCGCAGGTGGCCAACCTGAGCGTGCAGGAATGCTCCCGGTTCCTGCGCGCGCTGGTGCTCGGCGAGCGCGAGCAGATGATCGCCGGCCGGGTGCTCAAGGAGATGCAGGCGCGGCTGGGCTTCCTGCTCGACGTCGGCCTGGACTACCTGACCCTGGATCGCGCCGCGGGCACGCTCTCCGGAGGTGAGGCCCAGCGCATCCGGTTGGCCACGCAGATCGGTTCGGGACTGGTCGGGGTGCTCTACGTGCTCGACGAACCGTCGATCGGGCTGCACCAGCGGGACAACCACCGCCTGCTCGAAACCCTGTCCCGGCTGCGGGATCTGGGCAACACGCTCATCGTCGTCGAGCACGACGAGGACACCGTCCGCAGCGCTGACTGGGTCGTCGACATCGGCCCCGGCGCGGGCGAGCACGGTGGTCAGGTGGTGCACAGCGGCCCGGTCAAGGAGCTCCTGGACAAGGAGGGCTCGTTGACGGCCGACTACCTGACGCGGCGCAAGCAGATCCCCGTCCCCGAGCTGCGCCGGCCGCGGGACAGGAAGAAGCAGCTCACCGTGGTGGGTGCGCGCGAGAACAACCTCCGCAAGCTCGACGTCTCCTTCCCCCTGGGTGCGTTCATCGGTGTGACCGGCGTCTCCGGTTCGGGCAAGTCCACATTGGTCAATGATGTGCTGGCCTCGGCGCTGGCCAACAAGCTCAACGGGGCCCGCCAGGTCCCCGGTCGGCACACGCGGATCAAGGGCCTGGAGCACGTGGACAAGCTGGTGCAGGTGGATCAGTCGCCGATCGGGCGCACGCCGCGGTCCAACCCGGCCACCTACACCGGCGTGTTCGACCGCATCCGGAAGTTGTTCGCCGCGACCACGGAAGCCAAGGTCCGCGGCTACCAGCCGGGCCGGTTCTCCTTCAACGTCAAGGGCGGCCGGTGCGAGGCCTGCGCGGGCGAAGGCACCCTCAAGATCGAGATGAACTTCCTGCCCGACGTGTTCGTGCCCTGCGAGGTGTGCAAGGGCGCCCGGTATAACCGGGAGACCCTCGAAGTGCACTACAAGGGCAAGTCCATCGCCGAAGTGCTGGACATGCCGATCGAAGAGGCCGCGGAGTTCTTCGAACCGATCACCGCCGTGCACCGGCACCTGCAGACCCTCGTGGACGTGGGACTGGGATACGTGCGGCTCGGGCAGCCCGCACCCACCCTCTCCGGCGGTGAGGCCCAGCGGGTCAAGCTCGCCAGCGAGCTGCAGAAGCGGTCGACCGGGCAGACCGTGTACGTCCTGGACGAGCCGACCACCGGCCTGCACTTCGAGGACATCCGCAAGCTGCTCGGGGTCGTGCACGGCCTCGTCGATAAGGGCAACACGGTCGTCGTCATCGAGCACAACCTCGACATCCTCAAAACCACCGACTGGATCATCGACCTCGGCCCGGAAGGCGGTGCGGCCGGCGGCAGCCTCGTCGCCGAAGGCACCCCGGAGGACGTGGCCGAGGTGGAGGAGAGCCACACCGGTCGGTTCCTGCGTCCGGTCGTCGGGTAGGAGCGGAACAGCCGGCCGGGGATCGTTCCCGGCCGAAACCCCGACCCCGCGCGCGAGCGAGCACAGTGCGTGTGCGCGCGTGCGCTGCACGACAGGGAGCAACGCAGCGTGCCCGTCCTGTTCCACTGTGCCCGGTGCGGGCCTTCCAGTGCCGCAGGCGTTCTCGTGCTCGGTGCGGCTGCGGCGGTCGCGGCCCGCGCGCTGGGGAAACAGGCACGTCGATGCCCGCCGTGAACGCCGCTGCGTCGCGGAAATTTCCGAATCGCTCTTCGAATCACCGCCGCGAGAGGTTACGGTGGTGAGCCAATTCGGCCGCCGGTCGCCGCACATCCTCGCGCTCCCGGCCGACGCGGGCCGAACGGCTGTTGTCGAACCGCCGCGGGGACCCCGCGGTGCTTGACGCCCGACTCGCGGGGGCGCCACGAGCGCCACGTCCGCGGCAGGGAGGAGATTTTCGGTGGACACGCTCCAAGGGGCGATCACGGCGTTCAACGACGCCTTCTGGCTCTACCTCATCATTCCGGTTCTGACGCTGATGAGCCTGTACTTCACGGTGCGTTCCCGCGGCGTGCAGTTCCGGATGATTCCCGAGATGGTCCGTTCCATGTTCGGCCGGGCCGAAACGGCCGAGGACGGCAAAAAGGCGGTTTCCTCGTTCCAGGCCTTCGCCATCTCGGCGGCCGCGCGAATCGGCACGGGCAACATCGCGGGTGTGGCCACGGCGATCGCTCTCGGCGGGCCCGGTGCGGTGTTCTGGATGTGGTTGATGGGCATGCTGGTCGGGGCCGCGAGTTTCGCCGAGTCCACACTGGCCCAGTTGTACAAGGAGCGCGTCAGCACGGGATACCGCGGCGGCCCCGCGTACTACATCATGCACGGACTGCGTTCGCGCTGGATGGCCGCGCTGTTCGCGGTGGTCATCACCATCACCTTCGGTCTCATCAACAACGCCGTGCAGAGCAACACGATCATCGAGGCGACGCGGACGTCCTTCACCGACATCGGCCTGGATCTCGGCTGGTTGGGCCCGGCGCTGGCGGTGCTGCTGGCCGCGCTCGTGGGGCTGGTGATCTTCGGTGGTGTGCGGCGCATCGCGCACGTGGCGCAGCTGCTCGTGCCGTTCATGGCGCTGTTCTACATCCTGCTCGGACTGGTCATCGTGGCGCTCAACGCCGAACGCATCCCGGGCGTGTTCGAGCAGATCTTCGCCAGTGCCTTCGGTTTCCGCGAATTCGTGGCCGGCGGCCTCGGCGCGGCGCTCGTCGAGGGCGTGCGGCGCGGCATGTTCTCCAACGAGGCAGGTCTCGGTTCCGCGCCGAACGCGGGCGCGTCGGCGTCGGTGAGCCATCCGGTCAAGCAGGGGTTGGTGCAGAGCCTCGGCGTCTACATCGACACGCTGCTGGTCTGCTCGGTCACCGCCATGATCATCCTGCTCGGCAACCCGACCTACGGCGACCACAGCGGCGCCGCGATGACCCAGGCCAGCTTGCAGACCGCGCTGGGCGGCTGGTCGGTGCACCTGCTGACGGTGCTCCTGTTCCTCGTGGCGTTCACCACGGTCCTCGGCAACTACTACTACGGCGAGGCCAACGTGGGCTTCCTGACCCGGAGCAAGCACGTGCTGACGGGATTCCGGGTGCTGGTGATGCTCGCGGTCTTCCTCGGCGGCATCGGCTCGGCCGAGCTCGTCTGGAGCCTCATCGACACTTCGATGGGCGTGATGGCACTGGTCAACCTCGCCGCGCTCGCCCCGTTGAGCGGGATCCTGTTCAAGCTGCTCGACGACTACGTGCAGCAGCGCAAGCAGGGGATCGATCCGGTGTTCACCCGCGACCGCCTGCCCGGTGTCACCGGCATCCAGGTGTGGGAGCCGGAGGCGAGCGCCGCCTCCGACGCGGTCGAGCGCACGGGCGCACGCTGACGCACCGCCCCGCGGGCCTGCGCACCGCGGGTCCCGCGGGTTCGTCGGGTGCGCCGCGATCACTGCTCCCGGGTGTTCGGGCAATCGGGATCGCCGCCGACCAGTCGGCACACGAGGCGGTCCTGCGGCTGCGCGGTGCCGTGCTCCTGCGCGGTGATGCGGCGAATGGCGAGGATCCCGTCCACCGGGATCTGCCGGTGCTCGCCGCCGGAACCGCTCGGCTGCCAGTGGGCGAGATCGCCGCTGCTGCCGTAGAGCGCGTTGTTCAGGTCCACTTCCGCCAGGCCGCGCCACATCGTCGCCGGGCCGATGGGTTCGGTGGGGGCGCCGCCCGTGCCGTTGCGACCGGGGTTCTGGCCGGCCAGGACGGTGTTCACCGCGTGGTGGACGAGGTAGACCGCGTCGTAGGCGAGGTAGGCCCGCTGCTCCGCGGAGTCCACCCGTGGCCCGTCGGCACCGTTGGGCGTCGGCGGCCCGACGAACGACACGTAGTCGAGCGTGATCTCGCGGTACTTCGACAACTCCTCGCCGAGGACGTACTTCGAGGTGTCGTCGCTGGCGAGCAGGTGCGGGAACGAGTCCGCCGTGCACGCGTTCTGCACCGAGTACGGGAAGTGGTCGAGCCCCGCCGACCGGTCGGCGTAGAACAGCGCACCCTCGCAGTCGATGTTGCTCTGCACTGCGGGCGTCTCGTCGACGAGCGTGGCGCGGATGCCGCGGCGCTCGAGCGCCTGCTTCGTCTTGACCGCGAGGTCCTCAAGCCTGGGTGAGTTGCCGAGCTGTAGAGGTCCAGGTTGGACGGATCCGCGTCGGCGGCGCTGTGGTAGATCTGGACGTGTTCCGGCACGTCCGGCTTCCTGCTGATGTAGTGCGCGAGGACCTCGGCCTCGCGCTGGTTCCCCGGCGGGATCTGGTGGAACAGCTCGCTGCTCTGCGCGAGCGTTTCCGCTGAGGTGGTCGTCCCGATCATCGGCAGCCCCGCGCGGCCGAGGCGGTGGATGGCGCTCCGGGTGTTGCTCCAGCTGCCGCCCATGCCGGCGGCGGTGAAGATGCCGAGGTAGACCACGGTGTAGGTGGGCACGTCGGTGTTCGCCGCCCGTTCGTTCACCCCCGCGTTGGTGGCGAAGACGCTGCGCTGGGCCCGCGCGAGATCCGCGACCAGGTCCGGTTTCTCGGAGTGCTCGTCGGTGAACACGTGCTCACCCGCGGAGTAGCCGACGCACTCCCCGCCGAGCACGCGCACATCGGTCTCGTCGAACGACGTCCACCACCGCCCGCTGTGATCACGCACGCGTTCGTTCCCGCACACCGCACGTGCTGTGCCAGAATTCCCCGGTCGGTTGTTGCAAGGAGGTGGCAGTTGCATTGCCTGCGACGTTGGCTCGGGCTGCCGGCGCTGGCGCTCATCGCGGTCCTGCTGGCCAGCTGCGGGTTCACGGGCGCCAGCAGCGAGGACAACGCGCTGCACGCGGCCATCGGCATTCCACCGCGGTCCGGGTGGTCCCCGGCCTCGGACGACGCGATCCTGCTCATGCAGCTGGGGGTGACCGAACCGCTCACCGACGTCGACCTGCAGGGCCGCGTGCACCCGAACTTGGCCACGTCCTGGCAGCGCAACGACGAACGGGAATGGCGCTTCACGCTCGCCGAGGGAGTGCGCTTCCACTCCGGTGAACCGTTCACCGCGCAGGCCGCAGCGCGGTCGCTGAACAACGTCGCGCACGCGAGCACTCCGCCGCGGACGATGCGCGGAATCGTCAGCGGTGCGGAAGCAGCCGGTCCGCGCACCCTCGTCGTGCGCACCGAGGTGCCGGACCCGATCCTGCCGCTGCGCCTGGGCAGCGCGAACTCGGCGATCCTCGCCCCCGCGGCCTTGCGCGGCGACGGCGGAGTCGACATCCACGCCGGCGCGGGCACCGGACCCTTCGAGATCACCGGTGTGGACGGGAGGAAGTCGTTGGATCTGCGCCGATTCGACGACTACCGCGGCAAGAAGGCCGAGCTCGACCGCGCTCGGGTCCGCTTCGTGGAAGACCCCTCGGCCCGGTTGAACGGTCTGCGCAGCGGCGAGTTCGACCTCATCGACAAGCTCCCGGTCTCGCAGGCCGAAGAAGTCTCCTCCGATCCCGAGCTGCGCGAATCCACCGTGGAGCTGCCGCGCACCAGCGCGCTGCACACCAACACCGAAAACGGCCCCTTCGCCGACGAGCGCGTGCGCCGCGCGGCGGCCAGCGCGCTCGACCGCCCGGCGATCGTGCAGGGGGTGCTGCGCGGACGCGGGGAGCCCGCCGCGCGCTACTTCGGTCCCGCCGTGCCCTGGAGCAGCCCAGCACGGCCTTCCGGATCGGACCAGCAGCAGGCGCGCCGGTTGCTGGCCGAGGCCGGGCAGCAGCACCCCTCGGTCACGATCGGCACCTACCCCGAGCGGCCCGATCTGCCCGCGGCGACCACGGCGGCCGCCGACCAGCTGGAGAAGGCCGGCTTCGACGTGCGCATCGTGCAGGCCCCCTCCACCGAACTCGAAGAGCGGATGCTCTCCGGCGAGCTCGACGGAGTGGTGTACTCCCGCAACTACCTCGTCGACATGCCGGACGCGAGCAGCTACCTGCACAGCGACTTCAGCTGCGACGGGTCGCTGAACCTGGACCACTTCTGCGACCCGCGGATGGAGCGGATCAACGACCGGCTGCGCGAGGTGGCCGGTCCCGCGCAGCGCGCCGACCTGTTCCGACGCGCCGACGCGCTGCTCGCCGAGCAGCAAGTCGGCATCCCGCTGTTCCACGAACAGGCCCAGATCGCCCACCGCGCCGGGGTTCACGGCATCCCCGCCGATCCACTGGAACAGGAACTGCTCACCGAGGAGGTCTCCGTCCGATGACCGCTGTTGTCGAAACGATCGTGGGCTACTGGGACGTGCGGGCCAGGAACGGCTACGACCAGCAGCCGGGGCAGAACCCCGCCCGTCCGGTGTGGCGGGAGCGGATCGCCCCGCTCGTCGCCGACGCCGTGGGACCGCGCGCCCGAGTGCTGGACAGCGGATGCGGCACGGGCTTCCTCGCGCGGCTGCTCGCCGCGGAGGGGCACCGGGTGACCGGCCAGGACGCCTCACCCGGCATGCTCGCCGTCGCCCGGGAGAACGCCGCGGTCGAGGGCGTGGCCGCGACCTGGCTGCTCGGCAGCGCCGACGGGCCGCCGGCCGGCCCGTTCGACGTCGTGGTCACCCGCAACGTGCTGTGGACGCTGCCGGAACCCGCGCGGACGCTGCGATCCTGGCGGGCCCAGCTCCGCCCGGGCGGATTGCTGCTGGTCACGGACGCGCTCTGGGGCTGGGCGGACGCGAACGACCCGAGCGTGCAGGAACGGTTCGCGGCCAGCTACGCCCCGCAGCGCGACGGGCTCCCGCTCGGCGACGGACTGGACTTCTCCACCTGCGCCGAGCTCGCCGCGCAGGCCGGTTTCGGCGGCGTCTGCGACCACACGGGCCTGTTCGACACCGCGCCGTACCCGAGTGCGCCGGGATTCTTCCTGCTGAGCGCACGCGCCCCGCAGCCGTGACGGGTGGCGGGGTGCGCAGCGCAGCGCTCACGCGGCTCGCGGTAGCACCGGTCGTGCTGGCCGCCGTTGCCGTGGTCGCCATGCTGCTGCCGGAGTTGACCGGGGTGGATTCGGCGCGCGCCGTGCTGGCGCAGCGCTACTCCGCAGCGGACCCCGATCCGCAGGTGCTCGCCGCGCTGCACGCCCAGCTCGGCCTCGACCGGCCGTTGCCGGTGCGGGTGACCGAACGCCTCGGCGGGCTGTTCACCGGCGACCTCGGCGTGTCCTGGATCTCCGGCACGCCCGTGGCGGGAATCCTCGCGAGGGCGCTGCCGGTCTCGCTGAGCCTCATGTCCGCCGCGCTGGCGGTCTCGCTGCTCGGCGGGGCGCTCGCCGGTCTGCTCGCCGGCTACCGCCCGGGGTCGGTGGTCGACCGGCTGGTCCGGACCGGTAGCCGGATGGCGGCCGCGGTGCCGGAGTTCGCGCTCGCTCCGCTGCTCGTCGCCCTGTTCGCGGTCACCTGGCACCTGCTGCCCAGTTCGGGCTGGAGCGGGCCCGCCTCCATGCTCCTGCCGGTGCTCTCGCTCGTGCCGTCGCTGGCCGCGCCGGTGGCGGCGACGACGCGGGAGCACGCCCGGCAGCTGCGCGGAGCCACCTTCCTCACCGCCGCGCGCTCCCGCGGGGTGGGCGAGTGGCGGGTGCGCCTGCTGCACTTGGCGCGCCCCGCACTGCCCGGAGCCCTGTCGGTGTCGACCTACAACGCGGCGGGCATGATCGCCGGCACCGCGGCCATCGAAGTCGTCTTCGACATTCCCGGGCTCGGCTGGACGCTCGTCGACGCCGTGCAGGCGCAGGACGTCCCCGTGGTCCAAGGCGGGCTGCTCGTGGCCGCCGCGATCGCATTGGCCGTGGGGGCGCTGGCCGACGGGCTGCGCCTGCTGGTGGACCCCCGTTCCCGGGAGGCGGACGCATGAAGCGCTGGATCGGGCAGGCGGGGTTGGCCGCGGTGCTCGCGGTCTGCTTCGTCGCCGGCATGCTGCGCGATCCGTGGCGGACGCGGCTGGGTTCGGTGCTGCAGCCGCCGAACGCGCGGTTCCCGCTCGGCACGGACGAACTGGGCCGCGACGTGCTGGCCCGGCTGGCGCACGGCGCTCCGGCGACGCTGGGCACGGCGGTCGCGGCGCTGGTCGTCTCCGCCGCGGTGGGCGTGCTCGTCGGCTGCGCCACGGGGTGGTCGTCCGGGCGGGGCGCACGCGTGGTGCGCGCGGTCGTCGACGTCGTCGTCGCGCTGCCGCCGCTGCTCGTGGCCCTGGTCGCCAGCCTCGTCGCAGGGCCGAGCCGGGTGACGCTGCTGCTGGCGCTCATCGGCGTGGCCTGGTTGCCGTTCGCCCGGCACACCGATGCGCTGACGGCCGCGCTGCGCAGTGAACCGTGGGTCACGGCGCACCGCGCCGTCGGTGCGAGCACGGGGCGGATCTGGTGGCGCTCGATCCTGCCGCGGGTGGTTCCGGCCAGTGCCGAGCTGGCGGTGCTGCGGCTGCCGGCGCTGGTCAACACGGTGGCCGCGCTGGGATTCATCGGGCTCGGACCGCCACCGCCCTCCCCCGAGTGGGGGTCGATGCTCGCGGAATCGGTGGACCACCTGGCCAGCGCGCCGTGGCTGTTGCTGGTGCCGGTGGTGGCGCTGGTGCTCGCGCAGGTCCTGCTGGCGAGTCTCGCCGGTCGCGACGGGGCTGCCGCCGCCGCGGGCCTGCGCAGGGCGGTACGCGCGCTGGGACGGCGACCCGCCCGCGCGGAAACCGCGGAAACCGCGGACTGATCGCGGGCGGACATCGCCGGAGCGGAACCGCAACCGGTTCCGCCGGGTCAGTGGACCGGGCCGGTGTACTTCTCGCCCGGACCCTGTCCGGGCGCGTCGGGGACGGTCGAGGCCTCGCGGAAGGCGCGTTGCAGGGTCTGCAGGCCGTCGCGCAGCGCTCCGGCGTGCGGTCCGAGGTATTCGACCGAGGACATGACCAGCCCGGCCAACGCGGTGATGAGGCGGCGGGCCTCGTCGAGGTCGCGCTCGGGGGAGGCGTCCGGATCGTCGTCGGCGAGGCCGAGTTTCTCGGCCGCCGAGGACATGAGCATCACAGCGGCACGGCTGATCACTTCGATGCTGGGAACATCTGTGAGCGCGCGGACGTTGTCCTGGGAGTCGGCATCGTGGCCCGAGGAACCGATCGGATCCACGGGGGTTGGTTGGCTCTCGGTCACGCCTGCTAGCCTGTCACGTGCTACCAGCCCCCGCGTTCCGGGGGCGGCGAAAGCGGAGTTCGCTCCCACCCGTGGTGGCCGGCTCAGAGGCCTCCGGGTTCCGGTCCTGCCGGCGGTGTTCCGTCGGCGGTTCGAACGGTGTCGCGTACGCGGTTCGATCGGTGGAAGACTGCGCCCGTGCCTGCCGTTGCGGCGGGTTCGGCGAGGCCTTCCGGGGCGAGCTCGACAGCCACGGTGCAGCAGTAAACACCAATCATCGAACCGAGGAGGCCCCATCCCCGAGACGCGCATCAATGATCGCATCCGCGTGGCCGAGGTCCGCTTGGTCGGACCGAACGGTGAGCAGGTCGGAATCGTTCGCATCGAGGACGCTATGCGGCTTGCCCAGGAAGCGGATCTGGACCTTGTCGAGGTCGCCCCGCAGGCGCGCCCGCCGGTCTGCAAGCTCATGGACTACGGCAAGTACAAGTACGAGAGCGCGCAGAAGGCTCGCGAATCGCGCCGTAACCAGCAGCAGACCGTCATCAAGGAGCAGAAGCTCCGACCGAAGATCGACCCGCACGACTACGAGGTGAAGAAGGGGCACGTGTCCCGCTTCCTCGGCCAGGGTCACAAGGTCAAGGTGACGATCATGTTCCGCGGTCGTGAGCAGTCGCGTCCGGAGCTGGGGTTCCGCCTGCTGCAGCGACTGGCCGAGGACGTCTCCGACAAGGGCTTCATCGAAGCCAATCCCAAGCAGGACGGTCGGAATATGATCATGGTCCTCGCGCCGCACAAGAACAACAAGTCGAAGACCAAGGCGAACGCTTCCTGAGCGGGTGCACCGGCGGTGCACCGCGGATGCGGAGCCGAGGCAAGACTCGTACCCAACGAGCCGGGTCGGAACGGCGGTTCGTTCCGGCCCGGCGTCAGTACGAAACGAGGACGACGATGCCGAAGCAGAAGTCGCACAGCGGCGCTTCCAAGCGCTTCCGCGTGACGGGCAAGGGCAAGCTGCGCCGCGAGCAGGCAGGCCGGCGCCACATCCTGGAGAAGAAGTCCAACCGGGTGAAGCGTCGACTGGAAGGCACCGAGTCGGTGGCCAAGAACGACGTCAAGCGCGTCAAGCGCCTGCTGCGGAGCTGAGAGCCCCGCTGCGCCGCGGCGTCGAGCGTCCAGCGCGCGTCGGCGCACTCGGCGCCCTTGTACGCAAATCCAGCAACCGCTCGGGCGGTTACCCGGGTGCCCGCGGGCACGCCGGGAGCACGCCCCTGATGAGACTGACAGGACGAACTCGTGGCACGCGTCAAGAGGGCGGTCAACGCCAAGAAGAAGCGCCGCAGCACGCTGGAGTCGGCCAAGGGGTACCGCGGGCAGCGTTCCCGCCTGTACCGCAAGGCAAAGGAGCAGATGCTCCACTCCAAGCAGTACAACTACCGGGACCGGCGGGCCCGCAAGGGTGAGTTCCGCAAGTTGTGGATCACCCGCATCAACGCCGCCACCCGGCAGCACGGCATGAGCTACAACCGGTTCGTGCAGGGGCTGAAGGCCGCCGACGTCGAGGTCGACCGCAAGATGCTCTCCGAGCTCGCGGTGTACGACCCGCAGGCGTTCTCCCAGCTGGTCACAGTTGCGCGGGAGAGCCTGCCGGAAGGGACGTCCTGATCGACTCGGGCGCTTCCGCGGCCCGGCCCGGGGCGGCGCTGACCCAGCGCTCGTCCCGGGTCGTCTCCGCCGCGAAGCTCACGCGTCGCGCCGGCCGGAACAAGGCCGGCGCTTTTCTCGCCGAGGGGGCTCAGGCGGTCCGGGAAGCCCTGGCTGCGCACGATTCCGGTGAGCTGCGGATGCGTGAGCTGTTCCGCACCGCCGACCCGCGGCACGAGGAGGAGGCCGCGGCTGCTCGCGCGCTCGGCATTCCCGTGCGGGAGATCACCGAGCGCGCTGCGGAACACCTCTCGGAAACCGTCACGCCGCAGGGCGTCGCGGCGGTGTGCGCGCTCCCCGCCGGCGGGGTCGCCGCGGCGCTGGCCGGCGAGCCCACCCTCGTGGCGGTGCTCGTGGACATCGCCGACCCGGGCAACGCCGGCACGGTGGTCCGCGTGGCCGATGCCGTGGGTGCCGATGCGGTGCTGTTCGCCGGCGAGTGCGTCGACCCCTACAACGGCAAAGCCGTGCGCGCCTCGACCGGCAGTCTGTTCCACCTGCCGATCGGGCGGGAGCGCGACACCGCGGCGGTGCTGGCGCAGTGCCGGCAGGCGGGACTGCGCCTGGTCGGTGCCGACGGGGCTGCCGAGGTGGATGTGGACAGCGCCGCCGAACGGGGGGAGTGGCACGTCCCCACGGCGTGGGTGCTCGGCGGCGAGGCCCACGGCCTGCCCGCAGCGGTGTCCGCCGAGCTGGACGCGCTGCGCCGCGTGCCGCTGTACGGCCGGGCGGAAAGCCTCAACCTCGCCACGGCCACGGCCGTGTGCCTGTACACCTCGGCGCGAGCCCTGCGGCGTGACCGGTGATGCCCGGATGCGGTGCGGAGGGGCACGCGGGATCACCGCGGAATCCGCTTCCTCCGGTCGCTTAGACTCGAAGGGTTACAGGGGTGGCGACGTCGCGCGCCGACCGGCGCGCCGAACCGGAGCAACGGGAGTTACGCACGAACGATGTCCGCAGCCAATGAGCAGGACGACACCGCGGGGGGCGCCGCGTTGTCCCCGGAGACCTTGGAGAACGCGGTGGCACGTGCGGCGGAGGACTTCGCCGGCGCCACCGACCTCGATGCGCTGGCCGGGGTCAAACCCGCCCACCTCGGGGAGCGGTCGCCGCTGCTGACCGCGCGGCGCGCCATCGGCGCGCTGTCGAAGGAGGAACGCGCCGAAGCGGGCAAGCGGGTCAACGACGCGCGCGAGCGCATCCAGACCGCTTTCGACGAACGGCAGGCGGTCCTGCGGGCCGAGCGCGACGAACGCGTCCTGGCGGAGGAAGCGGTCGACGTGACGCTGCCGGTCGAACGCGTCCCCTCCGGTGCGCGGCACCCGATCACGCAGCTGATCGAACGCGTCGAGGACACCTTCCTCGGCATGGGGTGGGAGGTCACCGAAGGCCCTGAGCTGGAGAACGAGTGGTTCAACTTCGACGCGCTCAACTTCGGCAAGGACCACCCGTCCCGCACGATGCAGGACACGTTCTACGTCTCCCCCGAGGGCTCGGGACGGGTGCTGCGGACGCACACCTCGCCCGCGCAGGTGCGGGCCCTGCTGCAGCGCGAGCTGCCGGTCTACGTGGTCTGCCCGGGCCGCACGTTCCGCACCGACGAGCTCGACTCCACGCACACCCCGGTGTTCCACCAGGTCGAAGGCCTCGCGGTGGACAAGGGGCTGACGATGGCCCACCTGAAGGGCACGTTGGACGCGTTCGCCCGGGGCATGTTCGGCGCGGACGCGAGCACCCGCCTGCGGCCCTCGTTCTTCCCGTTCACCGAACCGTCCGCGGAGATGGACGTCTGGTTCCCGGAGAAGCGCGGCGGCGCCGGCTGGGTCGAGTGGGGCGGCTGCGGCATGGTCAACCCGAACGTGCTGCGCGCCTGCGGCATCGATCCGGAGGTCCACACCGGCTTCGCCTTCGGCATGGGGTTGGAACGCACGCTCCAGTTCCGCAACGGGATCCCCGACATGCGGGACATGGTGGAAGGCGACGTGCGGTTCACCCTGCCGTTCGGGATCGAATCCTGAACATCCCTGAAACGACCCCATCGACGACAGAAGGGCCTGACCCAAGTGCGGATCCCGGTTTCGTGGTTGGCCGAGCATCTGGAGCTGCCCGAGGAGACGACGCCGGAGGAGCTGGCCGACGCGTTCGTCCGAATCGGGTTGGAGGTCGAGGAGGTCACACCGTTGACGCGGGTGCGCGGCCCGCTCGTCGTGGGGCGTGTGACCGACATCGAGGAGCTCGCCGAGTTCAAAAAGCCCATCCGGTACTGCCGGGTGGAGGTCGGCTCGTCCGATGAGGAGCCGCAGGTGAACGGCATCGTCTGCGGCGCCACCAACTTCCGCGAGGGCGACCTCGTCGTCGTCGCGCTGCCCGGTGCCGTGCTGCCCGGGGAGTTCGAGATCTCGGCGCGCCAGACCTACGGGCGCACCAGCGAGGGCATGATCTGCTCCACGTCCGAACTGGGCATCGGCGAGGACGTCGACGGCATCCTCGTGCTGCCGGCCGGGGCCGCCACCCCGGGAACGGATGCGCGCGAGCTCGTCGGCCTCAACGACACCGTGATCGAGCTGTCCATCACGCCCGACCGCGGGTACTGCTTCTCCGTGCGCGGGTTGGCCCGGGAGCTGTCGAACGCCTTGGACGTGCCCTTCGGGGACCCGGGCGGGCGCCAGGTCCCGGAGGAGGAACGCTCGTCGCGGACGGTGTCCATCGCGGACGCTTCGGCGTGTTCGCGGTTCGTGTTCCGCCGCGTCACGGGCGTGGACCCCACCGCGCCGACCCCGTGGTGGATGCGGCGGCGGCTCACGTTGGCCGGGATCCGCTCGATCTCGTTGGCCGTGGACATCACGAACTACGTGATGCTGGAACTCGGGCAGCCGCTGCACGCTTGGGACACGACCAAGTTGTCCGGCGACGTCCGGGTGCGGCGTGCGGAATCCGGCGAGAAGCTGACCACATTGGACGGCATCGCCCGGGACCTCGACCCGGACGACGTGGTCATCTGCGACGAGACGGGGCCGGTGTCGCTGGCGGGCGTCATGGGCGGTGCCTCCACTGAGATCAGCCACGACTCGCACGACGTGCTGCTGGAAGCCGCCTCGTGGGACCCGGCGAGCATCGCCCGGGTGATGCGGCGGCACAAGCTGCCCAGCGAGGCGGGCAAGCGCTTCGAGCGCGCTGTCGACCCGGCGCTGCCGCCGGTGGCAGCGGAACTCGCCGCGCAGCTGCTCGTCCGCTACGGCGAGGGCACGATCGTTCCGGAACGCACCGATGTCGGCGAACCGCGGTTGCCCGCACCGGTGACGATGCCGCTGGGCCTGCCGGACCGGATCGCCGGCGTGTCCTACGGCCGCGGCGTGACGGCCCGGCGTCTGACGCAGATCGGCTGCGCCATCGAGGTGAGCACTTCGGACGAGGGCGTCGGTCTGGTGACGGCGACTCCGCCGAGCTGGCGGCCCGACCTGCAGCAGCCTGCCGACCTCGTCGAGGAGGTCCTGCGCCTGGAGGGCTACCACACGGTTCCGTCGGTGCTGCCGCCGGCGCCTCCGGGGCGCGGGCTGGCCGAGGAGCAGCGCCGTGAACGGGCCGTCTCGCGCGGCTTGGCCGCCGACGGCTACGTCGAGGTGCTGCCGTTCCCGTTCACCGGCGACGAGGTGCTCGAGGCGTTCGGCCTCGACGAGGACGACCCGCGACGGCGCACCCTGTCGTTGCAGAACCCGCTGGAGGCCGAGCACGCGCGGCTGTCGACCACGCTGCTGACCGGGTTGGTGGACACGTTGCGGCGCAACGTCTCCCGCGGACAGCGCGACCTCGCGCTGTTCCACATCGGGCAGGTCGTGCAGCCCTCGGCGGAGCTGGGCGAGGTGCCCGACGTCGGTGTGCGCGCTCGGCCCTCGGCCGCGGAGCTGTCCGCGTTGCACGGTTCGCTGCCCGCGCAGCCGCGGCACGTGGGTGCGGTCCTGTCCGGCAAGCGCGAGCGCGCCGGCTGGTGGGGCAGCGGTCGGGACGCCAACTGGGCCGATGCGGTCGCGGCCGCGCACCGGGTCGCGCACGCGGCCGGGGTGGAGCTGTCCGTCTCGGCGGGCGAGCTGGCGCCGTGGCACCCGGGTCGGTGCGCCGAGCTCCGCGTCGGCGACGCGGTGGTGGGCCATGCCGGGGAGCTGCACCCGAAGGTGGTCGAGGCGCTGGAACTGCCGAAGCGCACCTGCGCGATGGAACTGGATCTGGACGCGTTGCCGGTGAGCGCGCGGCGGCCGGCTCCCGCGATCTCGGGGTACCCGCCGGTGCTGCTCGACGTGGCGCTCGTCGTCGACGACGCGGTCCCGGCCGGTGACCTGGTCGAGACCGTCCGCACCGGTGGTGGTGAGCTGTTGGAGGACGTGCGGCTCTTCGACGTCTACACCGGCCAGCAGGTCGGTGCGGGCAAGAAGTCGCTGGCGCTGGCCCTGAGGTTCCGCGCCGGGGACCGCACGCTCAAGCAGGAGGAGGCCACGCGGGCCCGGGACGCGGCGGTCACCGCTGCCGCGGAGCGGTTCGGGGCCGTGCTGCGCGGCTGACGTGCCGGACAGCCGGTCCCCCTTCGCCAGGTGGGGCCGGCCGCCGGATCGCTAGTGGGGGCGGTGCGTGGCGAGGAACTCGGCCGCGCCCAGCGTCATCCGCACCAGGCACGGCGCCGGTTGGATCGGGTGCTCGGTGTCGCGGCCGCGGCCGACCTCGTGGAACCCGAGTTTGCGGTGCAGGCGCAGCGAGGAGTGGTTGTCGGCGTAGATGGACACCTCGCACAGGTGGTAGTGGCGGTCGCCGAACATGAACGCGAGCAGCGCGCCCAGCGCGTCGGCCGCGTACCCGCGGCCCCGGTGGGCCGGGCCGATGCCGATGCCGTAGCTGAACTGCTGGTCCTGCGGTTGGGTCGGAGTGGTGCACAGGGAGCCGACGAGCTGCCGTTCGGCGCGGGTTTCGATGGCCAGCCGGGCGTCGTCGTCGCCGGCCCCGGAGGCGGCGCGGTGCGCCGCCCAGTGCCGGTACCCCGCGTTGCTGCCGCCGTTGCGGGTCGCTTCGCGGTCGAAGTGCACCAGCGTCTGCCGATCCTCGGGGGTGAGCACGCGCAGCTGCACCTGTCGGCCGAGCCAGCTTGGCTGCATGATCGCCATGGAATCACGGGGGCTCCTCCGGGAGGAGGCGGGTTGCGACCAGGCGTGCCGACCGCGCGACGCGGGCGTGGTGCGCGTCGCGGACCGCTCCGGGGGCATCGGCATCAACGTTGATGGTGCCGTGCCGATCCAGGCCGTGACCGCGCGGGGAAGCGGTGTGCGGACGAGGCGGCCGCCGATGATGCGCCCGCTGCGCCCGTTCGCGGGCGCGCTGTGATCCTGCTCTCCCGCGCTGCGGGTTGCTTGATTGTTTTTGCATCTCTTTGCATAATTATCCGTATGACGATTCGAGTGGCCGTGGCCGGCGCGAGCGGCTACGTCGGCGGGGAACTGCTGCGCCTGCTGGTGGCGCACCCCCAGGTGGAGATCGGTGCCCTGACCGCGGGTAGCAACGCGGGCAGCGCTCTCGTGCAGCACCACCCGCAGCTGACGCCGCTGGCCGACCGCAAGCTCGTCGAGACGAGCGCGGCAGAGCTGCGCGGGCACGACGTCGTCTTCCTCGCGCTGCCGCACGGTCACTCCGCCGCCCTGGCGGCGGAGCTCGATCCGGAGGCGGTCGTCATCGACTGCGGTGCCGACCACCGGCTGTCCGACGAAGCCGACTGGCAGCGCTGGTACGGCGGTGACCACGCGGGCAGCTGGCCCTACGGCATTCCCGAACTTCCCGGAGGCCGCGAACCGCTCACCGGTGCCACGCGCATCGCCGTGCCCGGGTGCTTTCCGACAGTGTCCTCGCTGGCGCTGGCGCCGGCGTTCGCCGCGGGCCTGCTCGAACCGGACGCGGTCGTCGTCGCCGCCACCGGCACTTCCGGGGCGGGTCGGGCGTTGAAACCGCACTTGCTCTCGGCCGAGGTGATGGGGTCTGCCAGCGCCTACGGCGTGGGCGGCGACCACCGGCACACTCCGGAGTTCGTGCAGAACCTCTCCGCTGCGGCCGGCGAGCACGTGCGGGTGTCGTTCACCCCCGTGCTGGCGCCCATGTCCCGCGGCATCCTCGCCACCTGCACCGCGCCGCTGCGCTCCGCGACGGACGTGGCAGCGGTGCGCGAGGTCTACCGCGACGCCTACGACGCCGAACCGTTCGTGCACCTGCTCGACGAGGGGCTGTGGCCGCAGACCGCCGCCACGCTCGGGGCCAACACGGTGCACCTGCAGCTGGCCGTCGACCCGGACGCCGGCCGCCTCGTGGTCGTCGGGGCCGAGGACAACCTCACCAAGGGAACCGCCGGAGCAGGCGTGCAGTGCATGAACCTCGCGCTCGGCATTCCCGAGACCACCGGCCTTCCCGCCACCGGGGTGGCCCCGTGACGAGCGCACAGCAGACGGGAGCGACGATGAGCGTGACGGCGCCGCGAGGGTTCCGCGCGGCCGGGGTGTCCGCGGGCATCAAGAGCGGTGACGCGCTGGACCTGGCCCTCGTGGTCAACGAAGGACCGCGGCGCGAGGCCGCCGGCGTGTTCACCGCCAACCGGGTCAAGGCGGCTCCGGTGCTGTGGTCGCAGCAGGTCCTCGAGCAGCGCGCACTGCGAGCCGTGGTGCTCAACTCCGGCTGCGCGAACGCGGCCACCGGAGCGCGCGGATTCCAGGACACCCACGCCACCGCGGAGAAGGCCGCGGAGGTGCTCGATGCGGGCGGGATCGAGATCGCCGTCTGCTCCACCGGCCTCATCGGCGAACCCCTCCCGCGCGAAGCGGTTCTGTCCGGTGTGGACAAAGCGGCCGGCGAGCTGGCGCGCGGCGCCGAGACCGACCGGGCCGCGGCCACCGCCGTGCTGACCACCGACACCAAGCCGAAGCAAGCGCACCACGCGCACTCCGCGGGCTGGTCCGTCGGCGGCTTCGCCAAGGGCGCGGGCATGCTCGCGCCGAACATGGCGACCATGCTCAGCGTGCTCACCACCGACGCGGTCGCGGAACCCGCAGTGCTCGACCGCGCGCTGCGCGCGGCTGCTGACACCACGTTCAACCGGCTGGACGTCGACGGCGGCACGTCGACCAACGACACGGTCCTCGTGCTCGCCTCCGGAGCCTCCGGCGTGCAGCCGACCGAGCAGGAGCTGACGGAACTGCTCACCACCACTTCCCACGACCTCGTGCGTCAGCTGCAGGGCGACGCCGAGGGGGCGACGAAAACCGTTGACATCGTCGTGCGCGGTGCGAGCAGCACCGCCGAGGCGGAACGCATCGGGCGCACGATCGCCGAGGACAACCTGGTGAAAACGGCGCTGTTCGGGTCCGACCCGAACTGGGGCCGGATCGCCATGGCGCTCGGTCGGGCCGAAGCGGAGGTCGACGCGGACCGGGCCGGCATCGCCGTCAACGGGGTGACGCTGTTCGCCGACGGTGCGCGAGCGGCCGATCGGTCCGAAGTGGACCTGTCCGGCCGGGAGGTGGAAATCGTCGTGGACCTGCATCTCGCGGGCAGCGAGGCAACGATCCTGACCACGGATCTCTCGCACGACTACGTCGAGGAGAACAGCGCGTACAGCTCATGACTGAACAGGTATCGGACCGGCTCGCCAGCGCCACCGAGAAGGCCAGCGTCCTCGTCGAGGCGCTGCCGTGGTTGCAGAGCTTCCACGGGTGCACCGTCGTCATCAAGTACGGCGGCAACGCCATGGTCGACGAGGACCTCAAGCGCGCCTTCGCCGAGGACATGGTGTTCCTGCGCCTGGCCGGGATCCACCCGGTCATCGTGCACGGCGGCGGTCCGCAGATCACCTCGATGCTCGATCGGCTCGGCATCGAAGGCGAGTTCCGCGGCGGCCTGCGCGTCACCACACCCGAAACGATGGACGTCGTGCGGATGGTCCTCGTCGGCCAGGTGGGACGCGAACTGGTCGGACTCATCAACCAGCACGGCCCGTACGCCGTGGGCATGTCCGGTGAGGACGCGCGACTGTTCACCGTGCGGCGCCGCAACGCGGTCGTCGACGGCGAACCGGTCGACGTCGGGCTCGTCGGCGACGTGGACACGGTCAACGCGACGGCCGTGGCCGACCTGATCAACGCGGGCCGCATCCCGGTGGTCTCCACCGTGGCGCCCGACGCGGACGGCGTGGTGCACAACGTCAACTCGGACACGGCGGCGGGCGCGCTCGCGGTCGCCCTCGGCGCCGAGAAGCTCGTCGTGCTCACCGACGTCGAAGGGCTCTACACCGACTGGCCGGACCGCTCCTCGCTGATCTCCAAGATCGACGCGCAGCGCCTGGAAGGGCTGCTCCCGGAACTGAACTCCGGGATGGTGCCCAAGATGGAGGCCTGCCTGCGCGCCGTGCGGGGCGGCGTCCCCCGCACCCACGTGATCGACGGGCGGCTGGCGCACTCGGTGCTGCTGGAAGTGTTCACCAGTGCCGGCGTCGGCACCATGGTGGTGCCCAGCGATTCAGGGGAGGAAGACGAATGACCGCCAGCGACGAGTTCACCCAGCGCTGGGAACAGTCCATGATGGACAACTACGGCACGCCGGGAACGCTGCTGACGGGCGGTTCGGGGTGCGTGGTCACCGATGCCGGCGGCGCGGAGTACCTCGACCTGCTCAGCGGCATCGCGGTCAACGGGCTGGGCCACGCCCACCCGGCCGTGTGCGAGGCGGTGGCCGAGCAGATCGGACGTCTCGGCCACGTGTCGAACCTCTACGCCCACGAACCCGGGCTGCGCCTGGCCGAACGCCTGCTGGAGGTCGCCGGTCTCTCCGCGCGCGGTCGCGTGATGTTCTGCAACTCCGGCGGGGAGGCCAACGAGGCCGCGTTCAAGATCGCCCGGCTGACCGGGCGCAGGAAGGTCATCGCCACCAACGGCGGCTTCCACGGCCGCACCATGGGCGCGCTCGCGCTGACCGGCCAACCCGGCAAACAAGCACCGTTCGCGCCGCTGCCCGGGGGTGTGGAGCACATCGACTACGGCGATGCCGAAGCGCTCGAGTCCGCTGTGGACGAAGACACGGCGGCCGTGTTCCTCGAACCCCTGCAGGGCGAGAACGGCGTCGTCCTACCGCCGGAGGGCTACCTGCGGCGCGCACGCGAGATCACCGAGCAGCACGGCGCGCTGCTCGTGCTCGACGAGGTGCAGACCGGCGTCGGCCGCACCGGTGCGTGGTTCGCCTTCCAGGACGCCGGTATCACCCCGGACGTGCTCACCACGGCCAAGGGGCTCGGCGGCGGCCTGCCGATGGCCGCCTGCATCGGCGTCGGACACGCCGCGGAACTGCTGCGGCCCGGTCAGCACGCCACGACTTTCGGTGGCAATCCCGTCGCCGCGCGGGCGGCACTGGCCGTGCTCGACACGATCGAGCGCGACGGCCTGCTGGCCCACGTGCGCGAGACGGGCCGATACCTGCGCGACGGCATCCGCGGGCTCGAGCACCCGCTCGTGCGCGAGGTCCGCGGGGCCGGCCTCCTCGTCGGCATCGGCCTGCGCCACTCCGCTGCCGCGCAGGCGGTGGACACCGCGCGGGCGGCCGGATACTTGATCAACGGGGTCCAGCCGGACGTGCTGCGGCTCGCCCCGCCGCTGATCATCGACAAGTCCCAGGTGGACAAGCTGCTCAGCGATCTCCCCGCGATCCTGGACGAATTGGAGGTGCACGGCTGATGCGGCACTTTCTCCGCGACGACGACCTGGATCCCCAGGAGCAGGCCGAGATCCTCGACCTCGCCGACCAGTTCAAGCGCTCGCCCCGGGGCGACGACCTCGCCGGCCCCCGCACCGTGGCCGTCCTGTTCGAGAAGAACTCGACACGTACCCGGCTGTCCTTCGAAGTCGGCATCGCACAGCTCGGCGGACACCCGGTGATGGTCGACGGCACGATGATGCAGCTCGGCAGGGAGGAGACCATCGAGGACACCTCCCGCGTGCTGGCGCGCTACGTCGACGCCGTCGTCTGGCGCACGTTCGCCCAGGCCCGCATCGACGCGATGGCCTCGGCCAGCAGCGCACCGGTGATCAACGCGCTCACCGACGAGTTCCACCCCTGCCAGGTGCTCGCCGACCTGCAGACCGTCCGGGAACGGCACGGGGCGCTCGCCGGACTGACGCTGACCTACCTCGGCGACGGGGCCAACAACATGGCGCACTCGCTGGCGCTGGGCGGGGTGACCGCGGGCATGCACGTCCGCATCGCCGCGCCGGAGGGATTCGAACCCCTCGACTGGATCCTCACCGCGGTGCGCAAGCGCGCCGCGGGGACCGGTGGGTCGATCACCGTGGTGCACGACCCGCGCGCCGCCGTGGACGGTGCCGACGTGCTCAGCACCGACAGCTGGACGTCCATGGGGCAGGAGAACGACGGCAAGGACCGCGTCAGCCCGTTCCGGCCGTTCCAGGTCAACACCGACCTGCTGGCCGCCACGGGCAAGGACGACACGAGCGTGCTGCACTGCCTGCCCGCGCACCGCGGGTGGGAGATCACCGACGAGGTGCTCGACGGTCCGCGGAGCGCCGTGTTCGACGAGGCCGAGAACCGGCTGCACGCGCAGAAAGCACTGTTGGCCTGGATGGTGCGACGACAGTGATGACACGGACGGCACGACAGGCGCGGATCGTGGACCTGGTCAGCTCGCGGGAGATCCGCAGCCAGACCGAACTGGCCACGCTCCTGGCCGAGGACGGGATCGAGGTGACCCAAGCCACCCTGTCCCGGGACCTCGACGAGCTCGGCGCGGTGAAACTGCGCGGCGCCGACAGGGGAACGGCGGTGTACGTGATCCCCGAGGACGGCAGTCCCGTGCGGGCCGTCCAAGGCGGGACCTCCCGGCTGAGCCGGCTGCTGAGCGAACTGCTCGTCAGCACGGACGGATCCGGCAACATCACCGTGCTGCGCACGCCTCCCGGGGCGGCGCAGTTCCTCGCCAGCGCCATCGACCGGGCCGCCCTCGCCGAGGCGGTCGGCACCATCGCCGGTGACGACACCGTCATGGTCGTCGCCCGCGAACCGCTGACCGGCCTCGACCTGGCCGATCACTTCACGGCCATGGCCACCGGCAGCGCAGCCGCCGCGCCGGAGGGAAACGACACGACCGAACCGGACTTCGAGGAGAACGAGAATGACTGACCGGGTAGTGCTGGCCTACTCCGGTGGCCTGGACACCTCCGTGGCCATCGGCTGGATCGCCGAGGAGACCGGCGCCGAGGTCATCGCCGTGGCCGCGGACGTCGGCCAGGGCGGCGAGGAGCTGGAAACCATCCGCAAGCGGGCGCTGGAGTGCGGCGCGGTCGACGCCGTCGTCGCCGACGCGCGCGACGAGTTCGCCGAGCAGTACTGCCTGCCGGCACTGCGCACCAACGCGCTGTACATGGACCGGTACCCGCTGGTCTCGGCGCTGTCCCGGCCGCTGATCGTCAAGCACCTGGCCGACGCCGCCGCCCAGGTCGGGGCGAACACCGTGGCGCACGGCTGCACCGGCAAGGGCAACGACCAGGTCCGCTTCGAGGTCGGCATCGGCGCGCTCGCCCCCGACCTGAAGGTCATCGCCCCGGTGCGCGACTTCGCCTGGACCCGGGAGAAGGCCATCGCCTGGGCCGAGCAGCACGACCTGCCGATCGACGTGACCAAGTCCTCGCCGTACTCGGTCGACCAGAACGTGTGGGGCCGCGCGGTGGAGACCGGCTTCCTCGAGGACATCTGGAACGCCCCGGTCGAGGACGTCTACTCCTACACCGCCGACCCGAGCCAGGCGCGCGACGCCGACGAGGTGGTCGTCACCTTCGACCAGGGCGTGCCCGTGGCCATCGACGGGGAGACCGTCACCGCCCTGCAGGCCGTGCAGGAACTCAACCGGCGCGCGGGCGCGCAGGGCGTCGGCCGGCTCGACATGGTCGAGGACCGCCTGGTCGGGATCAAGAGCCGCGAGATCTACGAAGCCCCCGGTGCGCTCGCGCTGATCACCGCGCACCAGGAGCTCGAGGACGTCACGCTCGAGCGCGACCAGGCGCGGTTCAAGCGCACGGTCGCCCAGCGGTGGGGCGAGCTGGTCTACGACGGCCTGTGGTTCTCCCCGCTGAAGCGCTCCCTCGACGCGTTCATCGACGACACCCAGCGCCACGTCAGCGGCCAGATCCGGATGACGCTGCACGCCGGGCGCGCCGTCGTCACCGGCCGCAGCAGCGACCGGTCGCTGTACGACTTCAACCTGGCCACCTACGACGAGGGCGACACCTTCGACCAGAGCCAGGCCAAGGGCTTCGTCCAGCTGTGGGGCCTGCCCAGCAAGATCGCCGCCAAGCGCGACCAGGGCTGACCCCTCCTGACCGCGGCGGGCCCGCGACGGTCGCACGGCTGTCGCGGGCCGCCGCACCGCGCCCGAACGCGGTACCGCACGAACCACCGAGACACCGACACCGAGGGACCCGCGTGACCCAGGACAGCGAACCCACCAAGCTCTGGGGCGGCCGGTTCGAATCCGGCCCGGCCGAGGCCATGGCCCAGCTGAGCGCGTCCACGCACTTCGACTGGCGCCTCGCGCCGCACGACATCGCCGGCTCGCGGGCGCACGCCCGCGTGCTGCACCGCGCCGGACTGCTCGACGCGGACGAACTGGAGCGGATGCACGCGGGGCTGGACCAGCTGGCCGCCGACGTCGAAGCCGGGCGGTTCGAGCCGGTCGTCGCCGACGAGGACGTGCACACCGCCCTGGAGCGGGGTCTCATCGAACGCGTCGGTGCCGAGCTCGGCGGCAAGCTGCGCGCGGGACGCTCCCGCAACGACCAGGTCGCCACGCAGTTCCGGATGTGGTTGCGCGCGGCGGTGCGCCGCGTGACCGCGGGCACGCTCGACGTGATCGACGCGCTCGTCGCGCAGGCCGAGGAGCACCCGGACGCGGTGCTGCCGGGACGCACCCACCTGCAGCACGCGCAGCCGGTGCTGCTGGCGCACCACCTGCTCGCCCACGCCCAAGCGCTGCTGCGCGACGTGAGCCGCTTCCGCGACTGGGACGAGCGGACCGCGTACTCGCCCTACGGCTCCGGTGCGCTGGCCGGTTCCTCGCTCGGCCTCGATCCGCGCGCGGTGGCGGCCGAACTCGGGTTCACCGACGCCGTGGACAACTCGATCGACGGCACGTCCTCGCGCGATTTCGCCGCCGAGGCCGCGTTCGTCCTCGCGATGCTGGGCACCGACCTCTCGCGGTTGGCCGAGGAGGTCGTCCTGTGGAACACGGCCGAGTTCGGCTACATCGCACTGGACGATGCCTGGGCCACCGGCAGTTCGATCATGCCGCAGAAGAAGAACCCGGACGTGGCCGAACTGGCCCGCGGCAAGTCGGGTCGGCTCATCGGCAACCTGACGAGCCTGCTGAGCACGTTCAAAGCGCTGCCGCTGGCCTACAACCGGGATCTGCAGGAGGACAAGGAGCCGGTGTTCGACTCCGTCGCGCACCTGGACCTGCTGCTGCCCGCACTGGCCGGGATGATGCGCACCGTGTCGTTCGACACCGACCGGATGGCCGAGCTCGCCCCGGCCGGTTTCACGCTCGCCACCGACCTGGCCGAGTGGCTGGTCCGCCGCGGCGTGCCGTTCCGCGAAGCGCACGAGGCCTCCGGCGCCTGCGTGCGCGTGGCCGAAGCGCGCGGTGCCGGCCTGGACGAGCTCGGCGACGAGGAGCTCGCCGCCGCGCACCCCGCCCTCACCCCGGAAGTTCGGGAGGTGCTGACCGTGGCCGGCTCGGTCGGTTCCCGGAACGCGCACGGGGGCACGGCACCGGAGCGGGTCGCCGAGCAGCGCGCCCGAGTCGCGGAGGCGGTGCGGCAGCACCGCGAGTGGCTGGGCGAATGAGGTCGCTGGGCGAATGACCTGCGCGTGCGCGCGGCCGGTAGTGTGCTGGCCGTGCAACAGGTGAACTGCGCGGAACTCGCCGACGACCCCCTGTGGGTGGCGCGGTGGCTGCTCGGATGCGAGCTGCACTCGAGCGGCCCGGAGGGCGAGGTCCGCGTGCGCCTCGTCGAAGTCGAGGCGTACCGCGGCCAGGACGATCCCGCCTCGCACTGCTACCGCGGTCGCACGAACCGCAACGCCGTGATGTTCGGCCCGGCCGGGAACCTGTACGTGTACTTCGTGTACGGGTTGCACTTCTGCATGAACGTCGTGTGCCTGACCGACGGCGTACCGGGCGCGGTGCTGCTGCGGGCCGGGGAGGTCACCACCGGTGTGGAACTGGCGCGCGCACGTCGCCCCGCCGTGCGCAAGGACGTGCACCTGGCCAGCGGTCCGGCTCGGCTGGCCGGTGTGCTGGGCGTGTCCCGCGAGCACAACGGTGTCGACCTGACCGGTCCCGACTCGCCGGTCCGGCTGTACCACGGCGGCGACGTGGACGAGGACGACGTGCGCAGCGGCCCGCGGGTCGGTGTCGCTGCCGCGATGGACCTGCCCTGGCGCTCGTGGGTGGACGATTCCCCGTCGGTGAGCTCCTACCGCCGCGGAGGCCGGCGCAGCAGGGCGCGGGCCCGGCCGTAAAACCGTTCCTGCGGTGCGCCAGACTGGTGCACGTGAGTGAGCACATCCTTGACGAACTGTCCTGGCGCGGCCTGATCGCGCAGTCCACCGAACTCGACGCTCTGCGACGGGACCTCTCCGCCGGCCCGCTCACTCTCTACTCCGGTTTCGATCCGACCGGGCCGAGCCTGCACGCGGGGCACTTGGTGCCGATGTTGCTGCTGAGCCGGTTCCAACGGGCTGGGCACCGCCCGGTCGTCCTCGCCGGCGGCGCTACCGGCCTCATCGGTGATCCGCGCGACGTCGGCGAGCGCAACCTGCACGACGAGGAAACGGTCGTCGAGTGGACCGAGCGCATCCGCCGCCAGCTGGCGCAGTTCGTGGAGTTCGACGACTCGCCGACCGGCGCGGTGATGGAGAACAACGCGCACTGGACCGCCGAGCTGCCGGTGACCGCGTTCCTCCGCGACGTGGGCAAGCACTTCTCGGTGAACACGATGTTGTCCCGGGACACCGTCAAACGGCGCTTGGAAACCGACGGCATGTCCTACACCGAGTTCAGCTACATGTTGCTGCAGGCCAACGACTTCGTGCAGCTGCACCGGCGCTACGGCACGAAGCTCCAGCTGGGCGGTTCGGACCAGTGGGGCAACATCGTCGCCGGTGTGGACCTGGTGCGCCGGCAGGACGGCGAGCAGGTGCACGCGCTGACGTCGCCGCTGGTGACTGATTCGGAAGGCCGCAAGATCGGCAAGTCCACCGGTGGCGACAACCTCTGGCTGGACCCGTCGATGACGAGCCCGTACGCCTGGTACCAGTACTTCGTGAACACCGCGGACGCCGATGTGGGGACGTTCCTGCGGTTGTTCACCTTCCTCGACCGCGAGGAGATCGAGGAGTTGGAGCGCACCACTGCCGAACGGCCGCAGCTGCGGGCGGGACAGCGCAAGCTCGCCGAGGAACTGACCACGTTGGTGCACGGTTCGGAGCAGACCCGCAAGGTCATCGCGGCCAGCCAGGCGCTGTTCGGCAAGGGGGAGCTGGCCGAGCTGGACGAGGCGACGCTGGACGCGGCGATGGCCGAAGCTCCCACGGCCGAGGTGCGGCTGGCCGACGAACCGAGCATCGTCGATCTGCTCGTGCGGACGGGCTTGGTGCAGGGCAAGTCGGCGGCCCGGCGCACGGTGGGCGAAGGCGGTGCTTACGTGAACAACCGCAAGGTCGGCGAGGACACGTGGACGCCCGGCAGGGACGATCTGCTCCCGGGGGGGTGGTTGGTCCTCCGGCGTGGCAAGCGTCACACTGCGGGCGCGAAGGTCGTGTACTAAGCTGCGAGTCAGCCCCCGGGAGGCGGCGCTGACCAGGCGTTCCGCGATGCTTTCGGGGGTTTGGTCCCGCTGTTTGACGGCGTTGCCGAGTGCGGGTAAATTGTTCTGGTGCCGGTGACGGCGGACTGATTCCCAGCGTCTCGGGGTTCCGGGGTCGATCCCCTCGAGGATTCCGAGGTGTGCGGGGCCGGTCCGGTGTTGTCGGGTGTTGTTTGTTAGAGTGGAATACCTGAGCTTGCTGCTGCTGTGGTGTGGGTGCTGCTGTTGGTGTGATGGTGGCGTTCTGCTGCGGGCCCCCGTTGTGGGGGTGGTTGGTGGTGGCTTGTTAGGGTTGTGTGGTGCCGCCGCGGGGTTGTGGTGGCGTGTTCTTTGAGAACTCGACAGCGGATGTTTGTGTGCACGCGTGTGCGTGGCCCTTGTTTTTTTGCTGGGATTTGTTGTTGGAGAGTTTGATCCTGGCTCAGGACGAACGCTAGCGGCGCGCTTGACACATGCAAGTCGAGCGAGGTGTCTCTTTCGGGAGATAACCGAGCGGCGAACGGGTGAGTAACACGTGAGTAATCTACTCTGGACTCGGGGATAACCCTGGGAAACCGGGGCTAATACCGGATAGCCGTCTTCTCGGGCATCCGGGGGGACGGAAAGGTGCCGTGCTGTGAGGTGCGGTGCCCGGTCCGGAATGGGCTCGCGGCCCATCAGCTGGTTGGTGGGGTCAGGGCCTACCAAGGCGACGACGGGTAGCCGGCCTGAGAGGGTGATCGGCCACACTGGGACTGAGACACGGCCCAGACTCCTACGGGAGGCAGCAGTGGGGAATCTTGCGCAATGGGCGAAAGCCTGACGCAGCGACGCCGCGTGGGGGAGGACGGCCTTCGGGTTGTAAACCTCTTTCAGCCCTGACAAAGGTGATGGTAGGGGCAGAAGAAGCGCCGGCTAACTACGTGCCAGCAGCCGCGGTAATACGTAGGGCGCGAGCGTTGTCCGGAGTTACTGGGCGTAAAGGGCTCGTAGGCGGTGTGTCGCGTCGGCCGTGAAATCCTGCGGCTCAACCGCGGACGGGCGGCCGATACGGGCACACTTGAGGGCGGTAGAGGCAAGCGGAATTCCCGGTGTAGCGGTGAAATGCGCAGATATCGGGAGGAACACCGACGGCGAAGGCAGCTTGCTGGGCCGTGCCTGACGCTGAGGAGCGAAAGCGTGGGGAGCGAACAGGATTAGATACCCTGGTAGTCCACGCCGTAAACGTTGGGCGCTAGGTGTGGGGACCGTCGTGGTTTCCGTGCCACAGCTAACGCGTTAAGCGCCCCGCCTGGGGAGTACGGCCGCAAGGCTAAAACTCAAAGGAATTGACGGGGGCCCGAACAAGCGGCGGAGCATGTGGATTAATTCGATGCAACGCGAAGAACCTTACCTGGGTTTGACATCCATCGGATCGCCTCAGAGATGGGGTTTCCCTTGGGGCCGGTGGACAGGTGGTGCATGGCTGTCGTCAGCTCGTGTCGTGAGATGTTGGGTTAAGTCCCGCAACGAGCGCAACCCTTGTCCCGTGTTACCAGCAATGTGGTTGGGGACTCACGGGAGACTGCCGAGGTAACTCGGAGGAAGGTGGGGACGACGTCAAGTCATCATGCCCCTGATGCCCAGGGCTTCACACATGCTACAATGGCCGGTACAGAGGGTGGCGATCCCGCAAGGGTGGGCGAATCTCGCAAAGCCGGTCGTAGTTCGGATCGGGGTCTGCAACTCGACCCCGTGAAGGCGGAGTCGCTAGTAATCGCAGATCAGCAACGTTGCGGTGAATACGTTCCCGGGCCTTGTACACACTGCCCGTCACGTCATGAAAGTCGGTAACACCCGAAGCCCATGGCCCAACCGGATGCGTCCGGCAGGAGTGGTCGAAGGTGGGACTGGCGATTGGGACGAAGTCGTAACAAGGTAGCCGTACCGGAAGGTGCGGCTGGATCACCTCCTTTCTAAGGAGAAGCCCGCGAGTGTTTCGGGGAGTGTCCTCGGAGCGTGTGGTGTGGGTTTCGTGTTGGTTTTGTGGTGTTTTGGGGTTCGTGCGCGTGGTGGCACAGGCATTCGCTGTCGGGTTGTGAGGGAACACGGCCCGGCTGGGGTGGTGTTTCTGGGTGTTTGAGAAGTGGATAGTGGGTGTGAACATCCTGTCGTGGTGTTGTTGGTTGTGGTCCTTCGTGGTGGTAAGTTGTGAAGGGCGTACGGTGGATGCCTTGGCACCAGGAGTTGTTGAAGGACGTGGGTGGCTGCGATAAGCCTGGGTGAGTTGCCGACCGAGCTGTGATCCCAGGGTGTCCGAACGGGTGAACCTGGCCGGAGTGTTGTCCGGTCGCTGCTGTCTGAATGTATAGGGCAGTGGGTGGTAACGCGGGGAACTGAAACATCTCAGTACCTGCAGGAGGAGAAAGCAAGAGCGATTCCCTGAGTAGTGGCGAGCGGAAGGGGAAGAGGCTAAACCGGGTGCGTGGGAGAGTCGGCAGGCGTTGCGTGTCCGGGGTTGTTGGGACGGCTTGTTCCGGGGCTGCCGCTCCGGGGGATGGAAGCGTGGCTAGCCGAAGGCGTTGGAAGGCGCTGGCGGAGTGGGTGAGACCCCCGTAGGTGAAAGTTGTCGTGGAAGTCTGGGTTGTTCCCGAGTAGCACGGTGCCCGTGGAATTCCGTGTGAATCTGCCAGGCCCACCTGGTAAGCCTAAATACTCCCTGGTGACCGATAGTGGATCAGTACCGTGAGGGAATGGTGAAAAGTACCCCGGGAGGGGAGTGAAAGAGTTCCTGAAACCGTGCGCCTACAAGCCGTCAGAGCACCTGCGGGGTGTGATGGCGTGCCTTTTGAAGAATGAGCCTGCGAGTTAGTGGTGCGTGGCGAGGTTAACCCGTGTGTGGGGTAGCCGCAGCGAAAGCGAGTCTGCAGAGGGCGGTGGAGTCGCGTGCTCTGGACCCGAAACCGAGTGATCTTCCCGTGGTCAGGGTGAAGCCCGGGTAATACCGGGTGGAGGCCCGAACCTACCAGGGTTGCAAACCTGGAGGATGAGCTGCGGGCAGGGGTGAAAGGCCAATCAAACTCGGTGATAGCTGGTTCTCCCCGAAATGCATTTAGGTGCAGCGTTGCGTGGTTCCTGGGTGGGGTAGTGCGCTGGTTGGTCGAGGGGCCCGGTGGGTTACCGAGATCAGCTAAACGGTGAATACGCCTGGGTTTGAGCGTGGCAGTGAGTCTGTGGGGGAAAAGCTCCATGGTCGAGAGGGAAACAGCCCAGATCGTCGGCTAAGGCCCCGAAGTGTGTGCTGAGTGGGAAAGGATGTGGGGTCGCTGGGACAGCCAGGAGGTTGGCTTAGAAGCAGCCATCCTTGAAAGAGTGCGTAATAGCTCACTGGTTAAGCGACTTTGCGCCGAAAATTCAGCGGGGCTGGAAAGCACACCGCCGAAGCCGCGACAAGCAGCCCCCTGGTGGGGGGTTGTTTGGGTAGGGGAGCGTTCCGGTGACGGTGAAGCATGCCGGGTAACCGGGTGTGGAGGAGCCGGAAGTGAGAATGCAGGCATGAGTAGTGTTTGAGGAGTGAGAATCTCCTCCGCCGGATGGCCAAGGGTTCCAGGGGAAGGTTGATCCGCCCTGGGTGAGTCGGATCCTAAGGCGAGGCCGACAGGCGTAGTCGAAGGGCAACGGGTTGATAGTCCCGTACCTGCCGGCGCTGATCCGCCCGGCATCGTGGTGGTGGTGTCATCGTTCGTGCGGCGTGTGGCCTTTGGGCTGCGCGTCGTGGCGGGCCGTGGCGCCGCGCTGGGTGTGCGGGCCCGCGATGGGGGGACGCAGAAGGGTAGTCCAGCCCGGCCGGTGGTTGTGCCGGGGTAAGGGTGTAGGGCGGTGTACAGGCAAATCCGTGCACCGGGTGCCTGAGACCTGATGCCGAGCCTGAGTGGCGAAGTGGGTGAGCCCATGCTGTCTCGAAAAGCCTCTAGCGGACGCGTCGGTGGTCCGTACCCGAAACCGACACTGGTGGCCAGGTAGAGTATACCGAGGCGAGCGAGCGAACCGTGGTTAAGGAATTCGGCAAATTGTCCCCGTAACTTCGGGAGATGGGGAGCCGGTTGGCGTGTACGCCCGTGGCGGCGGAAGCGCGGGCCGGCCGCAGTGACGAGGCCTGATCGACTGTTTACTAAAAACACAGGTCCATGCGAAGCGTGGTTGCGAAGTATATGGACTGACGCCTGCCCGGTGCCGGAACGTTAAGGGGAGGGGTGAGCCCCCTGTGGGGGGCGAGGCTCTGAACCGAAGCGCCGGTAAACGGCGGTGGTAACTATAACCATCCTAAGGTAGCGAAATTCCTTGTCGGGTAAGTTCCGACCCGCACGAATGGCGTAACGAATCGGGCGCTGTCTCGACCACGGACTCGACGAAATTGCACGACGAGTTAAGATGCTCGTTTCGCGCGGCAGGACGGAAAGACCCCGGGACCTTTACTGCAGCTTGGCATTGGTGTGTGGTGCGGCTTGTGTAGGATAGGTGGGAGACGGTGATGCGGGCACGCCAGTGTGCGCGGAGTCGTTGGTGAAATACCACTCTGGCCGTTCCGGGCATCTAACCTGGGTCCGTGATCCGGATTGGGGACAGTGCCTGGTGGGTAGTTTAACTGGGGCGGTTGCCTCCTAAAGGGTAACGGAGGCGCACAAAGGTCCCCTCAGCTTGGTTGGGAATCAGGTGGTGAGTGCAAGGGCACAAGGGGGCTTGACTGTGAGACTGACGGGTCGAGCAGGTGCGAAAGCAGGTCTTAGTGATCCGGCACTTCCAGGTGGCTGGGGTGTCGCTCAACGGATAAAAGGTACCCCGGGGATAACAGGCTAATCATGCCCGAGAGTCCGTATCGACGGCATGGTTTGGCACCTCGATGTCGGCTCGTCGCATCCTGGGGCTGTAGTGGGTCCCAAGGGTTGGGCTGTTCGCCCATTAAAGCGGCACGCGAGCTGGGTTTAGAACGTCGTGAGACAGTTCGGTCCCTATCCGCCGCGCGCGGAGGACACTTGCGAGGAGCTGTCCCTAGTACGAGAGGACCGGGACGGACGGACCTCTGGTGTGCCAGTTGTCCCGCCAGGGGCACGGCTGGTTAGCTACGTTCGGTACGGATAACCGCTGAAAGCATCTAAGCGGGAAGCCAGCCTCAAGATGAGGTGTCCCGCCCCATGTGGGTTAAGGCCTCCAGGAGATGACTGGGTGGATAGGCCGGTGGTGCACGCTCGGTAACGAGTTCAGCCGACCGGTACTAAACGGCCGAGCGGCTTACCCCCTCTTGTGAGGGCACAATCCTCGAGCATCACGGACACGACGCGCCAGTATTGCTGGTGGTGGGGTGTTCACACCTGCTGATCGGCTTCTCAACCACCCACCCCCCACCCCGGTGCGGGTGTGGGGGGTTTGTGAGTTGTCGGTGGCCATAGCGGGAGGGGTAGGCCCGGATCCCATACCGAACCCGGTAGCGAAGTCTCCCAGCGCTGATGGTACTGCACCCGGTGGGGTGTGGGAGAGTAAGTCGCCGCCGACACACACCAAAAGGAGAGGAGGGGTTGGGGCTGGGAGAGCCCGCCACCCGACATTCGGGTGCCACGGGTCCCACCCCAACCCCTCCTTTTTGGTTGGTCTGCGTCTCGTTCCAGCTCGTTTCCGCATGACGGGCGTACCCGCTGCCGGCTCGGTCGGAGCCGGCAGTGATTCATGCGCGGGATCGGGACCTCACCGCGCGAGTGCGGCGCCGCCTCCGCCTCGACCGGTGGGTGCGGTCTTCGCGGCGGCACCGCGCAGTGCGGTTCAAACCGACTGCGTGCGGTGCTGAAGGCGGCAACCTTTCCTGCTCGTTGGGTGGCGTCCACCCGTGCCCGACAGCCGGCTGCCGGTGCCTGCGCACCTGATGCGGGTGCGGCAGCGCCGGGACTGCGCCGGACCCGATAAAATGGGTGCACGCTGTGAGCGATCGATTTTTCACGAGTTCAGGAGGTTCGGTGTCCGGTTCCGAAGACAGGCGCAGCGGCGCTCGCCATGGGGCCGGTGCCGGCCGTGGTCAGAACCACAATCGCGGTCATGAGCAGAAGAAGCCGCAACACTCCCGTGGCAAGCCGGGAGCACCTGACAGGCAGGGTCCTCGGGACAACAAGCAGGGCGGCAAACCCGGATTCGCCGGCTCCGGCGGTGGTGCGGGACGACCCCCGCACCGCGAGGGGAAGAAGAGTTTCGACAAGCCCAAAGGCCAGGGCAGCCAGGGATTCAAGGGCAGCCAGGGCCCCAGGGGTGGCCAAGGCCCGAAGAGCGGTCAGGGCCTGAAGGGCGATCGGGGACCGAAGAAGAACCCGTCGGGGGCCAAGACCGGCTCGAAGAACGCTGCGGGGGCGAAGCCCCCGCAGGGGCAGGATCGGACGCCGCATAAGTCCCGCACCGAGAAGTCCCGTTCGGCTCCGGCGCGTGCCGAAGCGCCCAAGAAGAGCAGTTCCGCACCGGTCGAGCCGACGTTGCCGGAGGAGATCGATCCGGCGGACGTGCAAGACGAGGTGCGCCGCGAACTGCGCGCGCTGCCGAAGCACGTGGCCGACAACGTCGCCGCCCACCTGGTCGCCACGGGTTATCTGCTCGACAGCGATCCGCAACAGGCCCTGGAGCACGCGCGGTACGCGCGCAAACGGGCTTCCCGCATTCCGTCGGTGCGTGAAGCCAACGGTATCGCCGCCTACAACGTTTCCGAGTGGAACGAAGCGCTCAACGAGCTCCGCACCGCCCGTCGGCTGTCCGGCGGGCCGGGTCACGTGGCTCTCATGGCCGATGCGGAACGCGCGATGGGCCGCCCGGAACGGGCGATCGAGCTCACGCGCAGCCCGGAAGCCCGGCAGCTGGACCAAGCCGAGGCGATCGAGCTGCGGATCGTCGCCGCAGGTGCGCGGGGCGATCTCGGCGAGGTCGACGCGGCGGTGGTCAGCCTGCAGACCCCGGAACTGGATCCGCAGCGCCAGGATCCGTGGAGCGCGCGACTGTTCTACGCCTACGCCGACAACCTGCTGGCGGCCGGCCGCGTTCAGGAGGCTTTCACCTGGTTCGTGCACGCGGCGCACGCCGATGACGAGGAGGACACCGACGCGCCGGAACGCCTCGACGAACTGGTGGAACGGTTGGGCGGCCCGGAGGCTGCCAACGACCTCGTCAACCAGGCCATCGAGGGCGCCGACGCCGATGCCGGTGAATCCGAGGACGGATCGGGCGCGTGACAGCGAGCGTGCTGTCCGAGCACGATGCCGTGCTGCTCGACTTGGACGGAACCGTGTACCGCGGCGGTGTTCTGGTGGAACACGCCGCGGACGCGATCCGCGACGTGCAGCAGTGCGGCGTCACGCTCCGGTACGTCACGAACAACGCGACGAAGTCCGCTGCGGACGTCGCCCACCAGCTCGGCGAACTGGGGCTGGCGGTGCGCAGTGCCGAGGTGAGCACCAGTCCGCAGGCGGCGGTGGCGATGCTGGTCGAGCAGCTGCCCCCGGGTTCGACCGTGCTCGTGCTCGGGTCTTCCGCACTCGAGTCCGCAGTGGACGAGGCAGGGCTGCGTCCGGTTCGGACACACCACGAGGCGCCGGTTGCCGTGGTACAGGGGCTTTCTCCGGACATCACCTGGTCGGATATGGCCGAAGCCGCCCTGGCGCTGCACGGTGGTGCGCTGTGGATCGCGACCAACATGGACGCCACGCTGCCGACGGAGCGCGGTGAACTGCCCGGCAACGGGTCGCTGGTCGCCGCGTTGCGGGCCACCAGCGGCCGCAGCCCGCGCGTGGCGGGAAAGCCGGAACGGCCGCTGCTGGAGACGGCGGTGCGCTCGGCGGGTGCCGGGTCTCCGCTGTTCGTCGGGGACCGCCTGGACACCGACATCGCCGGGGCCGTGCGCGCGGACATACCCGGCATGCTCGTGCTCACCGGCGTCAGTCGTCCCGGTGACCTGCTCGCCGCCGCGGTCGAGCACCGGCCCGCTTATCTGGCCGCGGACCTGTCCGGGCTGCGCGAACCGGCCGCGCAGGTGCGGATCGCCGAGCACCCGGCGTGGTCGTGCCGTGCGCGGGCGGACCGGGTCGAGCTGGCGTGTTCCGACGAGCGCGCGGCCGCGGACGAGCTCGCCGCGCTGCGGTCGCTGTGCGCGGCGTGGTGGAGCATCGGTAGCGGTCCGGTGGCGGTCCAGGCGCGGGACGCGAGCGCCCGGCAGGTGCTCGCGCGGCTGGGACTGTCGTAGGTCCCGGAACGGGAGTGCTCCGGTGACGTGCTCGGAGGGACAACGACTCGACCGGGACGCGGTCGCGGACGTGATGTCATCGCGCGGAGCGACTCCGCTAGCGTGGACGCATGACAGGTCCACAGGATTCGGACCCCGCAGCCCCGGCGGACGGCGCAACCCCAGCGGAAGCCGCAGCCCCGGCGGGCGGCGACGAGCAGGCGGGCGGCGGCGAGCAGGCGGACGGCGGCGAGCAGGCGGTGATCGCGGCCATCCACACGGCCCTCGCGGAGCTCGACGCCGCGCGCGACCGGCCGGTGGCCGAGCACGTGCGCCGTTTCGAAGCGGTGCACAGCGCGCTGACGGACGCGTTGAGCACCGCGGACACGTACTTGTCGGGCACGAGTGGTGACAGGAGCTGACTGGAGTGCCGCGCAGGGCTCGTTTGGACGCTGAGCTGGTTCGCCGCCGAATGGCGCGTTCGCGCGAACACGCGAACGACCTCGTCTCCGCCGGACGCGTCACGGTGCACGGCGTGGTGGCCCGGAAGGCGGCGAGCTCGATCGAGCGGGACGCCCCGGTCGCCGTCGCCGCGGATGACGACCCCCGGTGGGCTTCGCGCGGTGCGCACAAGCTCCTCGGGGCGCTCGAAGCTTTCGAACCTCGGGGGCTGTCGGTGACCGGGCGCCGCTGCCTCGACGCCGGGGCTTGCACCGGCGGCTTCACCGACGTGCTGCTGCGGCGCGAGGCCGGCAGTGTGGTCACCGTGGACGTCGGCTACGGCCAGCTGGAGTGGAAGCTGCGCACGGACGAGCGCGTGCAGGTGCACGAGCGCACGAACGTGCGGTTCCTCGATCTCGAGACGATCGGTGAACCGGTGGATCTGGTCGTGGCGGATCTCTCGTTCATCTCGCTGCGGCTGGTGCTGCCGGCGTTGACGCGCTGCGCCCGCGAGGGCGCCGACCTGCTGCCGATGATCAAGCCGCAGTTCGAAGTGGGCAAGGAACGCCTCGGCTCCGGCGGCGTGGTCCGGGACGACGACCTGCGCGCGGCGGCCGTGCTGGACGTCGTCCGGTTCGCCGAGGAGCACGGCTGGGGGCTGTGCGGAGTCGTCGCCAGCCCGCTGCCCGGGCCCTCCGGCAATGTCGAGTTCTTCGCCTGGCTGCGGGCGGCGGACAGCGGTGTGGATGCCGACTCGACGGTGCGCGAGGCGGTGCGCGCCGGTCCGCACAACGTCGATGCGAGCGCGCACCGGTGAGGAGTGCCACTTGACCCGAGAAGTGCTGCTGGTGGTGCACTCTGGCAAGCAGTACAACCTGCGCACGGCGGAGAAGGTCGCCGGGCTGCTCATCGGGGCGGGGATGCGCGTGCGGGTGCTGGCCGAAGAGGCCCCGCTGCTGAGCTCGGAGTGTTACGACAAGGTCGTCGCCCCGGGCAGGGAAGCGGCGGTCGGCACCGAACTCGTCCTCGTGCTCGGCGGTGACGGCACGCTGTTGCGCGCCTCGGACCTGGCCTACGGCAGCGGCGTGCCCGTGTTCGGCGTGAACCTCGGCCGGGTGGGTTTCCTCGCCGGTGCCGATTCCGACGCGCTGGACGAGGCGGTGCGCGCGGTCGTCGAGGGCCGTTACACCGTCGAGGAGCGGATGACCGTGGACGTCACCGCGAGCCTGGACAGCCACGTGCTGCGCCGCACGTGGGCGTTGAACGAGGCGAGCGTGGAGAAGTCGAGCCGGGAACGCGTGCTCGACGTCGTCGTCGAGGTGGACGGGCACCCGGTGTCCGCGTTCGGCTGCGACGGCGTGCTGTGCTCCACTCCTACCGGGTCCACGGCCTACGCGTTCTCGGCGGGGGGGCCTGTGGTGTGGCCGGAGGTGCACGCGTTGCTGGTGGTACCGAGCAACGCGCACGCGCTGTTCGCGCGCCCGCTGGTGATCGCCCAGGATTCGCTGGTGGCGCTGGAGGTCGACCACAACGGCTATGACGCGGTGCTGTCCTGCGACGGGCAGCGCCACGTCGACCTGCCGCCCGGTGCGCGGGTGGAGGTGGTCGCCGGGGACACGCCGCTGCGGTTGGTGCGGTTGCACGACACCCCGTTCACCGACCGGCTGGTGCGCAAGTTCGAGCTGCCGGTCCAGGGCTGGCGCGGTCCCGCCGTGCCACCGGAGCGTTCTTGACCGGCAACGGCGAGCCGCGCGTGGTGTCCGCGCCCGGATGGATCCCCTCGGCCGGTCGGTGTCAGGCCTGGTGCCGCGCCGCTCCGCAACGTCACCGGCTAGGGTGCTTGCTGTGTTGGCGGAGATGCGCATCCAGGGACTGGGCGTCATCGATGACGCCACGCTCGAACTGCATCCCGGCCTGACCGTCGTGACCGGTGAGACCGGGGCCGGCAAGACGATGGTGGTCACCGGGCTGCACCTGCTCGGCGGCGGACGCGCGGACTCCTCGCGTGTGCGCGCGGGTGCGAAGCGGGCCGTGGTGGAAGGCCGGTTCGAGGGTGACGCGGCGGCGCACGCGGTCAAGGTCGGGGCGGAGGCGGGCGCGGAAACCGACGAGGACGGCAGCCTCATCGCCGTGCGCAGCGTGTCCGGGGACGGGCGCTCACGGGCCCATCTCGGCGGGAGGTCGGTGCCGAACACCGTGCTGGCCGAGGTTGCCGACCAGGTGCTGGCGGTGCACGGGCAGAACGACCAGCTGCGGCTGCTGCGTTCCGGTGAGCAGCGCGCGGTGCTCGACCGCTTCGCCGGGGAGGAGATCCGCGAGCCGTTGGCGGAGTACCGGCGTGTGCGGGAGCAGTGGGCCGAGGCGATCCGCGAACTCACCGAACGCACGGAACGTTCCCGCGAGATGGCGCGCGAGGCCGACCTGCTGCGGCACGGCCTCTCCGAGATCGAGTCGGTGGGTCCGGAACCGGGCGAGGACAACGACCTGGTGGCCGAGGCGCGGCGGCTCTCCGACGCGGACCAGCTGCGCGAGCAGGCCGCGGCGGCGCAAACCGCCCTGTCCGGAGCCGCTGACGGGGATCCCGACGTGCCGGGGGCGCTCGGTCTGCTGGGGCAGGTGCGGCGTGCTCTCGGGGATGTCGAGGACCCGCAGCTGCGGGACCTGGAACCCCGCGTGGCCGAGGTCGCGACGGTGCTGGCCGATGTCGACGCGGAACTCAGCGCCTACCTGCAGCGGTTGGACGCCGACCCGGACCGCCTGGAGCAGGTCCTGGCCCGCCAAGCCGAGCTGAAACAGCTGACGCGCAAGTACGCCGCCGATGTGGACGGTGTGCTCAGCTGGGCCGAGCAGGCGCGGGAACGCCTCGCGGGGCTGGACACCTCGGAGGAGGCGTTGGCCGGGTTGGCGCGCCGGCGCGACGAGCTGGCGGCCGAGCTGGCCGGGCACGCGCAGCGGGTGACCGAAATCCGCCGCAGCAGTGCCGAACGCCTCGCCGCGGCGGTGACCGAGGAGCTGCAGGGGCTGGCCATGGCGCAGGCGCGGCTGGAGGCCGCGGTGCGGCCGCGGTCGGCCGAGACCGGCGATGAGCACGCGCTGACCGTCGGTGACGCGGTGCTGCACGCGGGCAAGGACGGAGTGGACGACGTCGAGCTGCGGCTGCTGCCGCACTCCGGGGCGGCGTCGACACCGCTGCACAAGGGAGCCTCGGGCGGTGAGCTCTCCCGTGTGATGCTCGCGCTGGAGGTGGTGCTCGCCGATGCCGACACGGTCCCCACGCTCGTGTTCGACGAGGTCGACGCCGGGGTCGGTGGCCGTGCTGCGGTGGAGATCGGGCGGCGACTGGCCCGGTTGGCCGCCAGTCACCAGGTCGTGGTGGTCACGCACCTGCCGCAGGTCGCCGCCTACGCCGACCGCCACCTCGTGGTCGACAAGGGCGATGGGGAAGAAGGGCTCACCCGCAGCGATGTGCGCACGGTGGCCGATGACGAACGGGTGGCCGAACTGGCGCGCATGCTCGCCGGGCTGGATTCGACCGAGACGGGGCGTGCGCACGCCGATGAGCTGCTGCGCACCGCTGACCGGGACAAGGCCGGTTATCGCGGAGGGCGCACCCGCAAGCGCCGCTCCTGACCGCGGGCGCGCTGGTGTCGCTGCGCAGCGCTGAGTCAGCCGGGCAGGCCGCGGCGCGGCTGCGAGTCGGTGCGGCCGGGCGGTGTACGCGGCCTGCACCAGGCGGTGCGTTCGGGTGAACTCGTGCGATAGGCTGGAATCCCGTGGAAGCGACGGGACCGGCCACGAAGCTGTAACCGCCGCAGTGCAGAGAGACCCTTCGAACCGGGCGGGGATGACGCAGCCCGGCGACGGCTTAACCACGGGGAGCTTTTGGTGCCGCACGCACGCGCGATCAAGCATGTTTTTGTGACTGGGGGCGTTGCCTCTTCGCTGGGCAAAGGCCTGACCGCAGCGAGTCTGGGTGAGTTGCTGACGGCTCGTGGCCTGCGGGTGACGATGCAGAAACTGGACCCCTACCTCAACGTCGACCCGGGGACGATGAACCCGTTCCAGCACGGTGAGGTGTTCGTCACCGAGGACGGAGCGGAAACCGACCTCGACATCGGCCACTACGAGCGGTTCCTGGACCGGGCGCTGACGCGCAACGCCAACGTCACGACCGGGCAGGTGTACTCGGCGGTGATCGCCAAGGAACGCCGCGGCGAGTACTTGGGTGACACGGTGCAGGTGATCCCGCACATCACCGACCAGATCAAGGCGCGCATCCTGGCGATGGGCGAGCCGGACGACAGCGGGCGCGCACCGGACGTGGTGATCACCGAGGTGGGCGGCACCGTCGGCGACATCGAGTCGTTGCCGTTCATGGAGGCCTGCCGCCAGATCCGCCACGACGTGGGGCGGGACAACTGCTTCTTCCTGCACGTCTCGCTGGTGCCCTACCTGGCCCCCTCCAGCGAGCTGAAGACGAAACCGACGCAGCACTCGGTGGCCTCGCTGCGCAACATCGGCATCCAGCCGGATGCGCTGGTCTGCCGCGCTGACCGCGACCTGCCGGAGGAGCTCAAGGACAAGATCGCGCTCATGTGCGATCTGGACACCGACGGCGTGGTCGCCTGCCCGGACGCCCCGTCGATCTACGACATTCCGCGCGTGCTGCACACCGAAGGGCTGGATGCCTACCTGGTGCGCCGGCTCGGCATGCCCTTCCGCGACGTCGACTGGTCGATGTGGACGGATTTGCTGGACCGCGTGCACAATCCGTCCGAACGTGTGCGGATCGCGCTGGTCGGCAAGTACGTCGACCTGCCCGACGCCTACCTGTCGGTGACGGAAGCGCTGCGCGCGGGCGGTTTCCAGCACCGGGCCAAGGTGGAGATCTCCTGGGTGCCGTCCGATTCGTGCGATACCGAGGCCGGCGCGGCGCAGGCGCTGGCCGGTATGGACGGTGTGCTCGTGCCCGGCGGATTCGGTGTGCGCGGCATCGAGGGCAAGCTCGGCGCGATTCGCTACGCTCGCACGAACGGCATCCCCGCGCTGGGGCTGTGCCTGGGGCTGCAGTGCATGGTCATCGAAGCGGCGCGGTCGCTGTCCGGGCTGGAGCGGGCGAACTCGACGGAGTTCGAAGAACCCTGCCAGCACCCGGTGATCAGCACCATGGCCGACCAGCGCGACGTGCTCACCGGGGACCGGGACATGGGCGGCACGATGCGGCTCGGTTCCTACCAGGCGCGGCTGGAGCCCGGTTCGCTGGTGGCCGAGGCCTACGGCGAGTCCGACGTCGCCGAGCGGCACCGGCACCGCTACGAGGTCAACAACAACTACCGGGAGGACCTGCGCAAGGCGGGGCTGCTGTGCTCGGGCACCTCGCCGGACGGGCGGCTCGTCGAGTTCGTCGAGCTCGAACGTGACCAGCACCCGTTCTTCGTCGGAACCCAGGCCCACCCCGAGCTGAAGAGCCGCCCGACCCGGCCGCACCCGTTGTTCGCCGCGTTCGTGCGCGCGGCGGTGGACTACCGCGCGGCTGAGCGGCTGCCCGTGGACCTGCCGGAAAAGCCGCGCACTTCGGGCACGTCCTGATCTGCGTGCTTCCGGCGCGGTCTGCCCCGCGCGCCTTCGGCGCAGGTTCGCTCCGCACCTCCGGCGCGGGTCGGATCCGCGTGCTGCTGGTGCGGGCTCCGGCGCGCTGATCGGTACTAGAGTGGGCCGCGTGCATGGGGACAACACCGGAACCGACAACTCCGGGACCGACAACGCCGGGGCCGGCACCGACGGTCGGGGATCGGACGGCGTGGGCCGCACCAACGGGGCGCACGATTTCACCGTGGCCGGCAGCGAGGACGTCTACGTCGGCACCATCCTGGCCCTGCGGGCCGATGACGTCGACATGCCCGGCGGGCGCCGCGCGCGGCGCGAGGTCGTGGAGCACTACGGTGCCGTGGCGGTGCTGGCCCTCGACGAGGACGAGCAGGTCACGCTGATCCACCAGTACCGCTACCCGCTCGGGCGGCGGTTGTGGGAGCTGCCGGCCGGGCTGCTCGACGTCGACGCGGAGAGCGCGGTGCAGGCGGCGCGCCGCGAACTGGCCGAGGAGGTCGGCCTGGACGCCGACGAGTGGTCGGTGCTGGTGGATGTGGCGTCCTCCCCGGGGTTCACCGACGAGAGCGTGCGCGTGTTCCTGGCGCGGCGGCTGCGCGCTGTGGACCGCCCGCCGGCCACGGCCGACGAGGAGGCCGACCTGACGGTCACGTCCGTGCCGCTCGACGAGGCCGTGGCCATGGTCTTCGACGGGGAGATCGTCAACGCCCCGGCCGTGTCCGGGTTGCTGGCGGCACGGGCCGTGCGGGACGGCAGCCACCGGCCGCGGGCGGCGCACGCGGCGTGGCAGGACCGGCCGCACCAGTTCGCGCGGCGCGGCGCGGCCGGCGGGCACGCGTCCGCGGAGTGAGTCGCCGTGCCGGATTGGGAGGACCTGCCGGAGGCGGTGCGCACCGCCGTGACCCGCTACCTCGACCACTTGGCCGTCGAGCGCGGCGCGGCGCGCAGCACGCTCGAGGCCTATCGCCGGGACCTGCGACGCTACGGAGCGTTCCTGGCCGAACGCGGCATCACCGACCTCGCCTCGGTCACGGCGCAGCACTTGGCCGATTTCCAGGCTGACCTGTCCCACCCGGGCGGAGACCGCCGTCCGCTGGCGCGGTCCTCGACGGCGCGCACGCTCGTCGCGGCCCGCGGGCTGCACCGCTTCGCGCAGGCGGAGGGAATGCTGGCCGCGGACGTGGCGCGCGAGGTGACGCCGGTGGCCCCGCCGCGGTCGTTGCCGCGCGCCCTGGCGGTCGACGAGGTCGCGCGGTTGTTGGAGCACGTCGCCGGTCAGCGTCCGCACGAGCTGCGCGACCGGGCCCTGTTGGAGCTGCTGTACTCCACGGGCGCGCGGATCTCCGAAGCGGTGGGGTTGGATGTCGACGACCTGGACGTGGACGAGCGCACCGCGGTGCTCACCGGTAAGGGCGGGCACCAGCGCCTGGTCCCGGTGGGAAGGCCCGCGCTCGAGGCGCTCGATGCCTATTTCGTCCGCGCTCGTCCGGTTCTGGCCGAGCGGGGACGCGGAAGTTCCGCCGTGTTCCTCAATTCCCGCGGAACGCGCCTGTCGCGGCAGAGCGCGTGGCACACTCTGAAGGAGGTCGCCGAGCGCGCCGGGATCACCCGCGAGGTCTCACCGCACGTGCTGCGGCATTCCTTCGCGACGCACCTGTTGGAAGGAGGTGCCGATGTGCGGGTCGTGCAGGAGCTGCTCGGGCACGCCTCGGTCGCGACCACCCAGGTGTACACCATGGTCACGGTGGCCACGCTGCGCGAGGTCTACGCGACATCGCATCCGCGCGCCCGCGGCTAGCGCTGCGGGGTCGGCCGGGCCGGTTGTTCCCGACACCACGGCGAGGCGCGTTGCCGCAGGTCGTGAACGCCACCTAGGCTGCATTGTGATCACCACCGGCTAACGAAGGAGTCAGGATCGCCATGTCGCAACCGCAGCCCTCCGCCGACGGGCGGTCCCGGGGCGCGGTCGACCTGAGCATCGCCCCGGATTCGACCGGAACGGGATCGAGTTCCGAGGAGGAGGTCGACCTCGCGCCCGGGGCGACCCGCGGGCTCGGGCCCACCGGACGACCCCGCCGCCAGATCCCCGAGCCGCCGATGCTGGAGCGGCACGGCCCTGCGTCCATCGTGGCCATGTGCAACCAGAAGGGCGGTGTGGGCAAGACGACCTCGACGATCAACCTGGGGGCGGCGCTGGCCGAGTACGGGCGTCGCGTGCTGCTGGTGGACTTCGATCCGCAGGGTGCGCTGTCGGTGGGACTGGGGGTGCAGCCGCACCAGCTGGACCGCACGATCCACAACGTGATCATGGAGAGCTCGGCGAAGCTGACGGAGATCGTCCAGCAGACCTCCGTCGACGGCATGGACCTGCTGCCGAGCAACATCGACCTGTCCGCGGCGGAGGTGCAGCTCGTCGCCGAGGTGGGGCGGGAGCAGGCGCTGCAGCGGGCGCTGCGCGGCGCCGCCAAGGAGTACGACTACGTCCTCGTCGACTGCCAGCCCTCGCTGGGGCTGCTGACGGTCAACGCGCTGGCCGCCGCCCACAGCGTGATCATCCCGCTGGAGTGCGAGTTCTTCAGCCTCCGCGGTGTCGCGCTGCTCATCGACACGATCGAGAAGGTGCGCGACCGGCTGAACCCGGACCTGGAGATCAGCGGGATCCTCGCCACGATGTTCGATCCGCGCACGCTGCATTCGCGGGAAGTGATGCAGCGGGTGGTGGAGGCGTTCGGCGACATCGTCTTCGACAGCGTGATCAACCGGACCGTGCGTTTCCCGGAGACGACGGTGGCCGGTGAGCCGATCACCCGATGGGCGCCCCGTTCTGCCGGGGCGAAGTCGTACCGCGCGCTCGCGCGGGAGGTCATCGCGCGCTGAGCCGCCCGTCGTGCCTGCTCGGGGGGCCCGTGCGGAGAGCGGGGCGGGGTGGCTGGCCGGCCCATGGGCGGTTCGGGCGGTGTGGCAGCGGAGTATCATCGGCAGGTCCGGTGTGCGCGTCCTCGGTGCTGTCGGGCTCGGCGCGGGTCGGGACGACTCGGGTCGGGACCGCCGGGAGGTCGGGACGCGGGCCGGTGGCCCGCGGCACCGCCGGAGAACACCGTCGTACAGGGGGCCGCCGCGTGACCGATTCCGAGCTCTCCGAACTCGCCGCGAGCGAGCCGGAGGCCGACGAGTCCGGCTCCGGCGGGCGGTTCACCGTGCGGCTCGACAACTTCGAGGGGCCGTTCGACCTGCTGCTGCAGCTCATCTCGCAGCACGAGATGGATGTCACCGAGGTGGCGCTGCACCGGGTCACCGACGAGTTCCTCGCCTACACCAAGGCTCTCGGGCAGCAGTGGGACCTGGACGAGACCACCGAGTTCCTCGTCGTCGCGGCGACGTTGCTCGACCTCAAGGCCGCCCGGTTGCTGCCCGCGGCCGAGGTGGAGGACGAGGAGGACCTGGCGCTGCTGGAGGCGCGGGACCTGCTGTTCGCGCGGCTGCTGCAGTACCGTGCCTACAAGCAGGTCGCCGAGCTGTTCAGCGAGTTGGAAGCGGGGGCGCTGCGGCGCTATCCGCGCGCGGTGTCGTTGGAGGACCGGTTCGCCGACCTGCTGCCGAAGGTGCGGCTGGGTGTCGGCCCGGAGCGGTTCGCCGAGATCGCGGCCTCGGTGTTCCGGCCGCAGCCGGCGCCGGCCGTGTCGCTGGAGCACCTGCACCAGCACCAGGTCTCCGTGCGGGAGCACGTCGCGCTGCTGCGGGTGCGGTTGGCCGAACGCGGTGAGGCGACGTTCGCCGATCTGGTTTCCGACTGCGGCCACACCATCGAGGTCGTCGCCCGCTTCCTGGCGCTGCTGGAGCTGTATCGCGAGCAGGTGATCCTCTTCGAGCAGGAGGCGCCGCTGGCGGCGTTGTCGATCCGCTGGGCGGGTGGCAGCCTGCAGCAGGCGCGGGCGCAGGCGGACGCGGAACTGGCCCGACAGGACGATGAGGAGTACGGGTGAGCAACCAGGCCCACGAGCACGAGGAGCCGAGTGCGCCACCGCCCGCGCCAGCGCAGGATCGCGAGTCGGCGGCGGAGCCGTCCACAATGGTGCAGGACGAGTCCGTTGTGGACGAACCGGGTCCTGGTGCGGCTGGCGCGGAAGCTGCCGGGACGCAACCCGATGCGCCCGGAACCGAGGCCGGAGCGCAGTCCGCCACGGCGCGCCGGGGCGTGGAGAGCACTCCCGAACCACCGGCCTTGGACACCGACGAGGAGCTGGACTGCGCGCTGGAAGCGCTGCTGCTCGTCGTCGACGCTCCTGCCGGCGAGCAGCTGCTCGCCGAGACCCTGCGGCAGTCGGTGGCCCGCGTGCGCACCGCGCTGCACCGGCTCTCCGACGGGTACGCGGCCGCGAACAGGGGAATCGATCTGCGGCACGTCGGCGACGGCTGGCGCATGTACACGCGCGAGCGCTACGCGCCGTACGTCGAGCGCTACCTGCTCGACGGGCAGCGCAGCAAGCTCACGCGCGCCGCGATGGAGACGCTCGCCGTGATCGCGTACCGCCAGCCCGTGACCCGCTCGCGAGTGGCGGCGGTACGCGGTGTGAACGTCGATGGCGTCATCCGTACCCTGGTGGGCCGAGGCCTGGTCGAAGAGGCCGGGACCGATCCGGAAACTGGCGGCCTCCTGTACTGCACGACCGAGTTGTTCCTGGAACGACTCGGCCTGTCGTCGTTGAAGGAACTGCCGCCGCTGGCCCCCTTGTTGCCCGAAGTGGATGCGATTGATGACGTCTAAGGACCCTTCCGTTTCCGCCGACGCCGAAGGCGTTCGGCTGCAGAAAGCGCTGTCGAACGCCGGTGTGGCCTCGCGCCGGGAAACCGAGCAGATGATCGTCGAGGGCCGCATCCAGATCAACGGGGAGGCCGTCACCGAACTGGGCACTCGCGTCGACCCGAACACGGCCATCGTGCACGTCGACGGCGCGCGGGTGTTCCTCACCGACGACGTGCGGCTGCTCATGCTGAACAAGCCGCGCGGCATCCTCTGCACGATGTCCGATGACCAGGGACGTCCGTGCCTCGGTGACTACCTGAGCAAGAAGGACGGCAAGCTGTTCCACGTGGGGCGCCTGGACCAGGACACGGAGGGGCTGCTGTTGCTGACCAACGACGGTGAACTGGCCAATCGGGTGATGCACCCGTCCTACGAGGTGCCCAAGACCTACTTGGCCGAGGTGCAGGGCACCGTGCCGAAGGACATGGCCAGGAGGCTGCGCGAGGGAGTGGAACTCGGCGACGGCCCGGTGCACGTCTCCCGCTTCAAGGTCGTCGACCAGGTATCGAAGCGCGCCATGGTCGAGCTCGTACTGCACGAGGGCCGCAAGCGCATCGTCCGCCGCCTGCTCAAGCAGGTGGGCCTGCCCGTGCAGCGGCTGGTACGCACCGCGGTCGGCGACGTGCGGCTCACCGACGAACGGCCCGGCGCGATCCGGCCGCTCAACCAGCGGGAGATGGGAGCGCTGTACAAGTCCGTCGGGCTGTGACGTCGGCCCAACGGCCCGCGGGAGCTTCGCGCGGCCGGCTCGCACCGGTGCCGATGCGCGTGGGGATCGCCACAGCCCGGCAGGCAGAATGGACTTCGGCGGGACCGCCAGTTCAGGGAGGGACAAGCGACGGTGACACAGCTACGCGGCGTGGTGGCGCTCGACGGGCCTTCGGGCACCGGCAAGTCCACGGTGGCTCGACGGCTCGCGCTCGAGCTGCGGGCGAAGTACCTCGACACCGGCGCGATGTACCGGGCGGCGACGTTGGCGGTCCTGCGCGCGGGGGTCGACCCGGCCGACGCGGTCGAGGTCGAGCGCGTCGTGCGCAGCGCCTCGCTGGCCGTGCGGACCGAACCGGACGATCCCGCGGTGCTGCTCGGTGAGGTCGGTGTGGAAGCGGAGATCCGCGGGGCCGAAGTGACCGGTGCGGTTTCTGCCGTGTCGGCGATTCCCGCGGTGCGCGAGGTGCTCGTGGCGCAGCAGCGCGAGGAGGTGCGCGAGGCCCTCGCTGCGCCCGGCGGCGTCGTCGTCGAAGGCCGCGACATCGGCACGGCCGTCGTGCCCGACGCGCGGCTGAAGGTCTTCCTCACGGCCAGTTCCGACGCGCGTGCGCAGCGCCGCACCGCCCAGGACACCGCCGCCGGCCGCAGCAGCGACGTGCCCGGCACCGCGGAGCAGGTGCACCGCCGGGACCAGCTCGACGCCGGCCGGAGCGTCTCGCCGATGCGGCAGGCCTGCGACGCGGTGGAACTGGACACCACCGAGCTCGGCGTGACCGAAGTGCTCTCCCGGCTGCACGGGTTCGCCGAAGAGCGGGGGTTGCTCGGGGACTGCGCCCCGTCGGCCTCGGAACGGACGGCCGGGTGAGCGGGCAGGGGCAGCAGCACCTTCCGGAAGGCGCGCGGCCGGCGCTGCACCGCGGCGGGCGGTGCGTGGCGCGGATGATCGGCGCCGCCTACCGGCTGCGCGTGCACCGGGCCGACCGGGTGCCGCGTTCCGGGCCCGTGGTGCTCGTGGCGAATCACTCGGCCCTGATCGACGGGCCGCTGCTGTTCGGTGTGCTGCCCCGGGACGTGGTCTTCCTCATCAAGGCGGAGATGTTCCGCGGTCCGGTCGGGTGGTTCCTGCGGCGGATCGGCCAGCTGGCGGTGCGTCGCGGCGAGCCCGACCGCACCCCGCTGCTCGCGGCGGTCCGCGTGCTGCGTCATGGTGGGGCCGTGGCCGTGTTCCCGGAAGGAACCCGCGGCACCGGCGCAGTGGACGACGCGCAGAACGGCGCAGCCTGGCTCGCGCGCACCGCACAGGCGCCGGTGCTCCCGGTGGCGTGCCGGGGCACCGCGCGGCCGGGCCGGTGGCCGCGGTTGCGGCCCCGGGTGGACGTGCTCTTCGGTGAAGCCGTCGAGCTGCCGAGCGAGAAGGGGCGCGCCGGCCTGCGTGCGGCGACCGACCGGGTGCGCTCGGAACTGGCGGACCTGGTGGTCGCGCTCGACGAGCTGGTCGCCGACCAGAACAACGATCAGCGGAGAGGGAAGCAAGCGTGACCGACGAGTCGCTGGACGGCACGTGGTCGGACGAGTCCGACTGGGCGGTGGCCGATGATTTCGAACCGGCCGAGGGCGAGTCGTCCGTACCGCCGCAGCCGGTGGTGGCGGTGGTGGGCCGGCCCAACGTGGGCAAGTCGACCCTGGTGAACCGGCTGATCGGCCGGCGTGAAGCGGTCGTGCAGAACACGCCGGGCGTCACCCGGGACCGCGTGACCTACGACGCGCTGTGGAACGACCGGTGGTTCACGATCGTGGACACCGGCGGATGGGATCCGCAGGCTTCCGGACGGCAGGCCGCCATCACGCAGCAGGCCGAACTGGCCGCGGCCGCAGCGGACGCCATCGTGTTCGTCGTCGATGCCCAGGTGGGCGTCACCGAGGGCGAGCAGGCCGTGGTCCGCGTGCTGCGCCGCTCGCGCAAGCCGGTGCTGGTCGCGGCGAACAAGGTCGATGATCAGCGCGCTGCGAACGAGGTGCACGAACTGTGGTCGCTGGGTCTCGGCGAGCCGCACCCCGTCAGCGGTCTGCACGGGCGCGGCTCCGGTGACCTGCTGGACGCGGTGCTCGAGACGCTGCCGGAAACACCCCGCGACCAGGGCCACAGCGCCGGTCCGCGACGCGTCGCCCTGGTCGGCAAGCCCAACGTGGGCAAGTCCAGCCTGCTCAACAAGCTCACCGGCGAGCAACGCGCGATGGTCGAGGAAGTCGGCGGAACCACGGTCGATCCGGTGGACTCGCTGGTGGAGCTCGGCGGGGAGACCTGGCGGTTCGTGGACACGGCGGGCCTGCGCAAACGCGTGAAAACCGCCCGCGGCACCGAGTACTACGCCTCGCTGCGCACGCGCAACGCGATCGAGGCCGCCGAGGTGGTCATCGTGCTCATCGACGGTTCCGAACCGCTGAGCGAGCAGGACCTGCGCGTGATCAGCATGGTCGAGGACGCCGGGCGCGCCCTGGTCATCGCCTACAACAAGTGGGATCTCGTCGACGACGAGCGGCGCCGCCGGCTGGAGAAGGAGATCGACCGGGACCTGGTGCGGGTGCGCTGGGCCGAGCGGGTCAACGTCTCCGCGCACACCGGGCGCGCGGTGTCCAAGATGGCGCCGACGCTGCGCCGTGCACTGGAGTCGTGGGACTCCCGCGTGCCCACCGGCCAGCTCAACGCCTGGATCAGCGAACTCGTGGCGGCGAAGCCGCCGCCGGTGCGCGGGGGCAAGCAGTCGAAGATCCTGTTCGCCACGCAGGCGCAGGCGCAACCGCCGACCGTGGTCGTGTTCAGCACGGGGCGGTTGGAACCGGGCTACCGCCGGTTCCTGGAACGCAGCTTCCGCGAGCGGTTCGGTTTCGTCGGCAGCCCGGTGCGGTTCTCCGTCCGCGTGCGGGAGAGCAGCAAGAGCCGGTGACGAGGGAGGCGATGGTGCGCGCACTGGGTGACGACGGGATCGACGTGCTCGGACAGGGCACGTGGGGCATGGGCGAGCGCGCGGCGCGCCGCTCGGACGAGGTGGCGGCGCTGCGCTACGGCCTGGACCTGGGGCTGCGGCTGATCGACACCGCGGAGATGTACGGCGGCGGCGGGGCCGAGGAAGTCCTCGGCACCGCCCTGGCCGGCCGCCGGGACGAAGCGTTCGTGGTCAGCAAGGTCTACCCGCACAACGCCACGGCGCGGGGAACCCGCGAGGCCTGCGAGCGCAGCCTGCGGCGGCTCGGCACCGACCGGATCGACCTGTACCTGCTGCACTGGCGCGGTGGCACGCCGCTGCAGGAGACGTTGGAGGCGTTCGACCAGCTCCGCGCCGACGGCAAGATCCGCGCGTTCGGGGTGAGCAACTTCGACCCCGACGACATGGCGGAGCTGTGGCAGCACGAGCTGGGCCGGCAAGTGGCCGCGAACCAGGTGCTGTACAACCTCACGCGCCGGGGTATCGAGCACGACCTGCTGCCGTGGTGCCGCGAGCACTCCCTGCCGGTCATGGCGTACTCGCCGATCGAGCAGGGACGCGTGCTCGGGTCCGCGGCGCTGCAGCGCGTCGCCGAGCGGCACGGCGTCACGTCGGCCCGGGTCGCCCTGGCCTGGGTGCTCTCCCGCGAGGGGGTGTGCGCCATCCCCAAGGCCGCGACACCGGAGCACGTGGCCGAGAACGTGCGCGCACTGGACATCGAACTGTCCGCAGCGGACGTGGCTGAGCTCGACGAGGCCTTCCCCGCCCCGGCCGGGCCGGTGCCGTTGGAGATCCTCTGAATCACGTCTTGGTGCTCAGCCCGGCCCCAGCGACCGGTGCAGGAAGTCCACCTGCATGAGCAGCAGCTGCTCCAGGGTGGACTCGTCGGTCGGCATGTGCGTCACCCCGGGCAGCGGCAGCATCGCGTGCGGGCGCGCCGCGGCCGTCAGCGCGCGCGACAGGCGCAACGCGTGCGCGAAGGCCACGTTGTCGTCGACCGTGCCGTGCACGACCAGCGCCGGCCGGGTGAGCTGGCCGGCCTTCCGCAGCAGCGAGTTCGCCGCGTACACGTCCGGGTTTTCGGCCGGGTCGCCGAGGTAGCGCTCGGTGTAGTGCGTGTCGTAGAGGCGCCAGTCCGCCACGCCGGCCCCGATCACCGCCGCGTGGAACACGTCCGGCCGCTGCAGCACGCCGAGCGCGGCGAGATAGCCGCCGAAGGACCAACCGCGGACGGCCACGCGTGCGAGGTCGAGTTCGGGGTACTGCTCGGCGGCCGCGTGCAGTGCGTCGACCTGGTCCTGCAACGGCGGTCCGGCGAGGTCGCCGGCCACGGCGCGGTCCCATGCGGGGCCGCGCCCGCCCGTGCCGCGCCCGTCGGTGACGAGCACCGCGAACCCCTGATCGGCGAACCACTGCGAGGTGAAATAGCCCTGCTGCTGGGCCAGCACCCGCTGCGCCTGCGGACCGCCGTAGGGGTCGACCAGCACGGGCAGCGGACCGTCGGCGCGGGCCTGCCCGCTCGGCAGCAGCAGCGCGCTGCGCAGGTCCCGTCCGCCGAGCCGCAGCAGGTTCACCCGCAGGTCCAGCCGCGGAGCGTCGGCGTGGTTGGTCAGCGTGGCGATCGCCGCTCCGCCGCGGTACGCGGTCGTGGTGGTGCGCGGTGCGTCGATGCTGTTGCGCGCGATGACGGTGATGTCGCCGGCTCGCGTTCCGCCGTGCACCCCCGGCTCGCGGGTGAGCCGTTCCGGCCCGTCGGCGGTGACCCGGTACAGGTGCACCTCGGCCGGGTCGTCTTCGGCGCCGGCGACGAGCACGTCCTCGTCCACGTCGATGATGCGGTGCACCTGCAGCGGTGCCGCGGTCCAGGCCTCGTCGCCGACCACGAGGTGGTAGTGGTCGCCGTCGGCGGCGATGCGCACGAGTCGGCCGTCCGGGGTCCACGCGGGCCAGCCGGTTTTGATCTCGACCCAGTGCTCGTCGGTGTCCCGGTGTATTTCGCGGGTGTCCCCGGTGCGCGGGTCGAGGGCGAGCACGACCTGGGTGCGCTGGTCGCGCGTTTGCACCAGCAGCAGCGGGGATCCGTGCGGTGACCAGTGCACGGCCACCAGGTACGGGAAGTTCGCCCGGTCCCAGCGGATGTCGACGTGTTGCCCGTCGAGCCACAGCACCGCGGCGCGCACGTCGGCGTTGGACGTGCCCGCGGCCGGGTAGCGCACTTCGCGGGGAGGCGTGGCCGGTTCGGCCGGCTCGGCCAAGTACCACCGCTCGACCGGGGTTTCGTCCACGCGGGTGGCGAGGATCGCTTCCCCGTCCGGGGACCACCAGTACCCGCGGGAGCGGCGCATCTCCTCGGCCGCGATGAATTCCGCGTGTCCCCAGGTCGCCGTGTCCTCGGCGGGGGAGAGCACGCGGTCGTCCGAACCGTCCACTGTGGCCACGTGCAGGCGGCCGCCGCTGAGGTAGGCGATGTGGCGTCCGTGCGGGCACGGACGCGGATCGGCCGCGTCGGCCGAGCGCACGACCGGGCGGGTGGCCCCCTCGGGCAGCTGCGTGGCGAAAACCTCGCCGGACAGGGCGAACACGGCGAGGTCGCCGGCGGAGTCGGTGGCATACCCGGTGATTCCGGTGGCCCGCTCGCGGGCGCGTTCCCGGCGCGCCTTCTCCGCCTCGGTGGGCTCCTCGTCCCGCTGCAGTGCGCTCGGATCGGCGAGGAGTCGTTCCGCGCCGCTGTCCAGGTCCAGCGCCCACAGCGCGTTGCGCCGATCGGTGGGGCCGTGCGAGCGCAGGAAGACCACGAGGTTCGCGGCGGGGCAGATCGTGCTGGTGCGCGGGGTTCCCAGCGTGAAGCCCTGTGTCCGCGCGCTGTGCCGGGGGAACGACTCGGACGCCATACCGAAAGCCTGCCAGGTCCGGTCCCCGCGACGACACGCAGGTGTTCCCCCTCGTCCGCGTCGCGCTGCGGGCGCTTGGCGGCGCCGCGCACGGAGCGTCATGATCGGTGCGGAACAACGCGGAACAACCACGCGCGGTGCGTGCGGTGCAGGGGAAGCGGGGATGCGGTGATGACCGGGGAGTCGAACGCGACGTACCACAACGCCGGCGAGACGCCGGGAGCTGACCCGTTCGTGCTGCACGATCCGGCCAGCGGCTACTACTACGCCTACTCCACGGAAGGGGTCGACCCGGGCCACCACTTCGCGATCCACCGCTCGCCGGACATGGTGACGTGGCAGCGGCTGCCCGGTGGTGCCCTGCCGGGGGAGGCGCAGCGGTGGGGCCGCGACTGGTTCTGGGCGCCGGAGGTCTACCACAACCCGGCCACGGGCAAGTACTTCCTGTTCTACTCCGCCCGGCTGCGCAGCGATCTCGCAGCCGAGCACTTCGGGTGCGCGGACTTCGAGGAACCGAGCAAGCTCGGCGCGGCCGCGGCGGACTCCCCGGTCGGGCCGTTCCGGCCGCTGGGGGACGGGCCGCTGGACTACCACCCGTACGACCCGGAGTACCACGACGTCAACCTCATCATGGACGAACCCGAGCGCAAACCGCCCGAGACCCTGCAAGAGGGGCGGACGGCGCCGCTGGGCACTTACATCCCCACGATCGATCCGAACCTGCTGTTCGACGACGGGCGCATCTACCTGTTCTTCTCGCGCAACGCCTACCGCAACTGGGTGTGGGACCGCGTTCTGGACAAGTACGTCGAGGAAGCGAGCATCTACGCGGTCGAGCTCGACCCCGCGTTCTGGAACGATCCCTCCGCCACCACGGCGCCGCGGATCGCCGAGGCCTACCGCGATGCCAACGGCGCGCCGGGCGATCCCGCCCGCAAGGACGGTTTCACCCCGATCATCGACTACGGCAGCGACGAGCAGGGCTGGGAGAACGCCCACGTCCACGACTACGACGACAGCGGCGGGGAGAAGAAGGACCGCCGGTGGGAGGAAGGTCCGACCGCGCTCAAGGCGTGCACGCGCGAAGGGCGAGCGCTGTACTTCTTGACCTACTCCGCCAACAGCTACGCCGGCCCGCACTACGGCGTCGGCTACGCCGTGGCCGAACACCCGCTGGGGCCGTGGCGCAAGGCCCCGGAGAACCCCGTGCTGCACACCGATGCCGACGCGGGCGTGTTCTCCACCGGGCACGGCAGCGTCAGCGCGAGTCCCGACGGCGAGGAACTGTTCTACGTCCACCACGGGCGGCCGAGCGTGGAATCCGACCGACGCCTGTACACCGAGCGCATGAGCCTCGATCCGGATCGGGCGCGGCTGGCGATCCACCAGTCCACCGCGGACGAACCGCTGCCCTCCGGTGTCGCGCCGTTCGCGCTGCGGGCGGACACCGATGTGGTCGAACCCGGTGCTGGCGGCGCCACCGCGGGGGTGGAGGTGACCGCGGCGCCCGGCACGGCGATGCCGCTGGAGCACCCGGCGAACCGCGTGCTGGCGGAGGTCTCCCCGGCGGATGTCGCCCGGGTCGAGGTGCGCGGGGACCGCGTCGTCGTGCACGGCCTGCGCCCTGCTGCGGCGGAGTTGACGCTGCGCTACCAGCGGCGCAGGGCGGACGGGCGGTTCGTCGACGTGATCAACCGGGCGTCGGACGCTCCTGGCGGGAGAGGCCGGTGCAGACCACCGTGCGGATCGACAACCGGAGCTGACCCGGTCGTGGCCTATCACTATCACAGTTAAGATTCGCAGTAACAATGAGGTCAGTCCGGGGCCGGCGTGTGGCGCACGTCGGTCAGCTCGCGCATGCCGGTGATCAGCTCCTCGTCGACGTCCCCGCTGAGCAGGATGTGGTCGAAGCGCTCGACCGGGGCGAGCTGGTGCAGCGCGGCCCGGCCCACCTTGCTGGCGTCCATCATGAGCACGGTCTTCTCGGCCGCGTCGAGCATGGCGCGTTTGATCAGCACCACCTCCTGCTCCTGGTGGAAGGTCATCTGCCCGTTCATCCCCGAGGTGGACTGGAAGGCGATGTCCACCGAGAACGTGCTGACCATCTCCTTGCAGGGCAGCCCCAGGTAGGAGTCGTGCGTGCGGGAGTACTCGCCGCCGAGCCCGATGAGCCGGACGTCGGGCTCCTGCCGCAGCGTCTCGGCCACCTGGCGGTAGTTGCTGACCACGGTGAGCGGGCCGACGTCGGGCAGCAGCCGCGCGAGCGCCAGTGCGGTCGTGGAGTCGTCGAGCAGCACCGACATGCCGGGGCTGACGAACCGGAGGGCCGCACCGCCCAGGGCCTCCTTCTCCCGCGTGCGCGTGTGCAGGCGGAAGTCGGAGCTGCTCTCGAAGACCGTCGAGGGCTGCGCTGACACGCCGCCGTGGTACTTGCGCAGCAGGCCGCGCGTGACCAGGTCGTCGATGTCGCGGTGCACGGTCATCAGGCTGACGCCGGTCAGCGTCGAGAGTTCGGTCGCGCTGGCGAACCCCTGGCTGAGCACGTGGTCGACGATTCGCTGCTGGCGGAGGAGGCGCGGTGACTGCTTCTTCGCTCCGGAGCTCATGCCGTTCATCTTCTCTCGCGCGTCGTGGCGGGCCGCGTGCGGGCGTGCCGGTGCGGCGTTCTACCCAAGGGATTATCAGAAAGATAGTGACTAATAAACACCATCATGTTAATTTCTGGTGCTGACGTGATGCGAAGGGAGCGGCATGGCCCAACCGGACCGGGGGGTCGGCAGCGCTGCGGCAGCCGGGCGGCTCGCGGGCGGAGCGGAGGCGTTCCGCGCGGTGGTGTTCGACATGGACGGCGTGCTCGTGGAGAGCGAGCACCTCTGGGAACGCATGTGGACGCGGTTCGCGGCGGCGCGGGGACAGGAGTGGACCGCGGACCAGACCCGCCGGGTGCAGGGGATGAGCGCTCCCGAGTGGGCGGCGTTCCTGGCCGAGTTCAGCGGCGCCGCCGACCCGCAGGAGGCCGAGCGGGCGGTCGTCGACGACATGATCGCCGCGCTCGACAGCGGCGAGATCGAGCTGCTCGCCGGCGCCGCCCGCATGATCACCGAAGTCTCCGAGATCGCCCCCATCGCCCTGGCCTCCTCGGCGCCGCGGCGGTTCATCGACGCGGTCCTGGCGCGCAACGGGCTCGACGGACGTTTCAGCGCCACCGTCTCCAGCGCGGAAGTCGCGCGCGGCAAGCCGAACCCGGACGTGTACCTGGCGGCCGCCGAACAGCTCGGCGGGGTTTCCCAGCGGTGCCTGGCCGTGGAGGATTCCAGCAACGGCTTGCGCGCCGCGGTCGCGGCCGGGATGACCGTGGTGGCCTACCCCAACCGGGACTACCCGCCGGCGGAGGACGCGCTGGGCGGGGCCGCCTACGTGGCGGAGTCGCTCGAGGAGGTGCGGCACTACCTGGTGGGGGAGCTGGCGCAGCCCACCCGCGGCTGACCGCGTCCGGAGGCGGCGGCACGCACGAAAGGAAGCAGACTGCATGAGTGATCTTCTCGCCGCGGGCGACCACTTCGTGTCCCCGGAGGTGTTCCTCGGCGCGATCGAACGGCAGCTCGGCCCGCAGGCCCCGCACGGCCGCGAGCTGCGGCTTCCCTGGCCGGTCGAACCGTTCGGGCCGGTCGGGAACGTGTCCGAGGCCAGCGGCACCGAACAGCAGCTGCTCGGCGCGCTGGACGACGTGGAGCTCGTCGCGACCCAGATGGCGCCCTTCACCGCGGAAGTGCTGCGGGCGTGCCCGCAGCTGAAGTTCATCGGGGTCTGCCGCGGCGGTCCCGTGAACGTCGACCTGGACACCGCCACCGAACGCGGCGTGCTCGTCAGCTACGCCCCCGGGCGCAACGCGGCCGCCGCCGCCGAGTTCGCGGTCGGGATGATCCTCGCCGGGTTGCGGCACATCCCGCGCTCCGACGCCGAGCTCAAGGCCGGCAACTGGCGCGGTGACTACTACGCCTACGACAACGCGGGCAGCGAACTGGCGGGCAGCACGGTCGGCCTGGTCGGCTACGGTGCGATCGGGCGGATCGTGGCGCGGGCGCTGCGCGCCTTCGACGCCGAAGTCCTCGTGCACGACCCGTTCGTCCGCGCCGAGGACGCGGCCGCCGACGGCGTGCTGGCGGTCGGCCTGGAAGCATTGCTGCGCCGCAGCTCCGTGGTGAGCCTGCACGCGCGGCTGACCCCGGAGACCGAGCACCTGCTCAACGCGGACAACCTCAAGCTGCTCCCGGAAGGCGCTGTGCTGGTCAACTCCGCGCGGGGCGGGTTGCTCGACTACGCGCCGCTGCCGGAGATGCTGCGGTCCGGGCACCTGCGGGCGCTGGCCGTGGACGTCTACGACATCGAACCGCCGCCGCGCGAGTGGCCGCTGTTCGACGCGCCCAACGTGATCACCACCCCCCACCTCGCCGGGGCGACGCGGCAGACGGCGCACCGCGCCGCCGAGATCGTCGCCGCCGACGTGGCACGATTCGTGCAGGGGCAGCGGCCGCGGTTCGCGGCCAACCCCGAGGTCTTCGAGCGGATCGGAAACGAGCGGGCATGATCATCGGAGTCGACGTGGGAACGTCGGTGACGAAGGCGTCCCTGCTGGGCAGGGACGGCTACGCGCGGGTGGCGCGCAGCGTGCGCAGCACGGTGCACCGGTTGCCCGGCGGTCGTGTCGAGCAGGACCTCGACGAGGTCGTGCGGGCGGTCGTCGACGTCGTGCGCGAGGTGGGCGCCGCGGCGGCCGAAGCCGGCGAAACCGTGGAGGCGCTGGCCCTGACCGGCCAGGGCGACGGCCTGTGGCTGCGCGACCGCGCCGGCGGGGCGGTCGGGCCGGCGATCTCGTGGATGGACGGTCGCGCCGCCGGCGTGCTCGACCGCTGGTACGAGTCCGGCGTCATCCAGCAGGTGTTCGCCCGGACCGGTTCGGGCATGTTCCCCGGATCCCACGGCCCGCTGCTGGCGCACCTGGCCGAGACCGAACCGCAGCGGCTCGACCGCGCGGCAGTGGCCGGCTACTGCGTGGACGCGATCGTGCAGCGGTTCACCGGAGCCATCACGGTCGACCCCTCGGACGCGTCGATGCCGTTCCTCGACACGACCGCGCGCACCTACTCGGAGCAGGCCCTGGCCGCGTGCGGGCTCGAGCAGTACGGCCACCTGCTCGCCGAGCCCGCACCCGCCGGCACGTTGTTCGCGCTCAACAGCGAGACCGCGCGGCTGCTCGACCTGCCGGCGGGGCTGCCCGTCTCGGCCGGACCGTTCGACTTGCCCGCCTGCGCGTTCGGTTCCGGGATCAGCGATTTCGGCGACGGAACACTGGTCATCGGCACCACGCTCGGCTGCCAGGTGCTGCGCGAGGAGGTCGTCATCGATCCGCGCGGTGAACCGGCCGGCATGTACCTGGCGACACCGTGGCCCGAGCAGTACCTGCGGGTGATGCCCGCGATGGTGGGCACGGCCAACATCGACTGGGTGCTGCGCATGGTGAACTCCACCGTGGACCGCTTGGACGAGATGCTGGCGGCGAGTTCCCCCGGAGCCGGCGGGGTGTCGGCCCTGTCGTTCCTGTCGACCTCCGGTGAGCGCGCGCCCTTCGTGGAACCGCACGCCCGCGGGCAGTTCACCGGTCTGTCGCTGGACACGACACCGGCCGATCTCGTGCGGGCCATCTGCGAAGCCGTGGCCTACGCCGCGCGGCACAACCTGGAATCCGCCGGTCTGCACGGCACCGTCTCCGCCTGCGGCGGAGGGGCGCGGTCGAGCGGCTGGAGCCAGATCTTCGCCGACGTGCTGGGGCAGTCGCTGCACGTGCCGGACGAGGAGGGCGTCGGGGCGCGCGGAGCGGCGCTGACCGCGTGGGAGGCCCTCGGCGAGCCGATCGACCGGCAGGAGTGGGCGGCGGCGCGGCACGTGGTCGCGCCGAATCCGGAGGCCGCCGAGTTCTACGAGCGGGGCTACCGCGAGTACCTGGCGAGCCTGCAGCGCGCTCGTCCGCTGTGGCAGGCCGCCGCACCCAGCATGTGCTTGGAAACTCCCGTGTAGCAGGAGGTTTCCCGAACATTCCAGGACCGACAACGATCCGGGGCGCCCGCTTTCCGACCGCGCGGGCGCATTCGGCTGGCGAAGGAGAACGCGAATGACTCGCCTGTACGACGATCCCTCGTCGTTCGCAGAGGACATGACCGCCGGTTTCGTCGCTGCGAACCCCCACTACGTGCGCCAGGTCCCCGGCGGTGTGGTGCGCGCGCAGCGCGGCCGCCGGGGCAAGGTCGCCGTGGTCACCGGCGGCGGATCCGGCCACTACCCGGCGTTCTGCGGCGTGGTCGGCCCCGGCTTCGCCGACGGCGCGGTGATCGGCAACATCTTCACCGCGCCCTCGGCCGAGGACGCCTACTCGGTCGGCCGGACGGTCGACAGCGGCGGCGGCGTCATCTTCTCCTTCGGCAACTACGCCGGGGACAACATGAACTTCGGCCTGGCCGCGGAACGGCTCGGCCGGGCCGGCATCCGCGCGGAGAGCCTCGTCGTCACCGACGACGTCGCCAGCGCACCCGCCGGTGAGTCCGAACGGCGCCGCGGCGTGGTCGGCGACTTCGTCGTGTTCAAGATCGCCTCGGCGGCCGCCGAGGAGGGCTACTCCTTCGACGAGGTCATGCGCGCTGGCAGGCACGCCAACGCCCGCACCCGCAGTCTCGGCGTGGCCTTCGACGGGTGCACCCTGCCGGGGCAGGACTCGCCGCTGTTCGAGGTCCCCGACGGGCGCATGGGGCTCGGCCTGGGCATCCACGGTGAACCGGGGGTGTCCGAAACCGACATGCCCTCGGCCGCGGAGCTGGCGAAGATCCTCGTCGACGGGGTGCTCGAGGAAGCACCGGTGCCCGCCGACGGCAGTCGCCCGCGAGTGGCGGCGATCCTCAACGGTCTCGGCGCGACGAAGTACGAGGAGCTGTTCATCGTGTGGCGCACGGTCGCGCAGCTGCTCGACGAAGCCGGGATCGAGGTGGTCGCCCCCGAGGTCGGCGAGCTCGTGACGAGCCTGGACATGGCGGGGTGCTCGCTCACGCTCACCTGGCTCGACGAGGAGCTGGAACGCCTGTGGCACGCGCCGGTGGACACCCCGGCCTACCGCAAGGGCAGCATCGCGCCGGCCGCGCAGGAGGCCCCGGACGAGCTCGATGCTCCGGAGACCGCCGAGACCGCCGCACCGACCCCTGCGGCCGGTCCGGACGGCCGGCGCACCGCGCAGCAGGCGACACGCGCGCTGCGCGGTGCGGCCGAGGAGCTCGACCGGGAAGCCGAGCGGCTCGGTGAACTCGACGCGATCGCCGGGGACGGCGACCACGGCCGCGGCATGGCGCGGGGCAGCGCCGCCGCGGCGGAAGCCGCGGAGGAGGCAGCCGAGCGGGGAGTCGGCCCGGCCGCCGTGCTCACGGCCGCGGGCGACGCGTGGGCAGGACGCGCCGGCGGCACGTCCGGAGCTCTGTGGGGCGCGGCCCTGGCGGCCTTCGGCGAGAACCTCCCGGACGACCGCGCGGTCACCGCGGCCGACCTGGGCGCGGCGGCCGAAGCGGCCGCGAACGCGGTGCGCCGGCTGGGGCGGGCCGAGCGGGGGGACAAGACCCTGCTCGACGCCCTCCTGCCGTTCGCCGAAGCGCTGCGTCCGGACGACTCCACCGCGGATCCGTGCGCGCTGTGGCGCGACGCGGCGGAGACCGCCGAGCGGGCGGCCGAAGCCACCGCGGAGCTGGAGCCGAAGACCGGGCGGGCCCGCCCGCTGGCCGAGCGCAGCCGCGGAACACCGGATCCAGGTGCCACCTCGCTGGCGATGGTGGTGACCCGCGTGGGCGCGGTGCTGCGCGAATCCGACCCGGTGACGTGAATGGTGAGCTCGAAGGAAAGGTGCGAAGTGATGAGTGCTGGAACGTGGCGCATCGTCGTCGGCTCCGACGACGCGGGCATGGACTACAAGGACACGCTGCGCGAGGACCTGCGTGCCGACCCGCGCGTCGCCGAAGTCACCGACGTGGGCGTCGGATCGGACGAGCACACGGCGTACCCGCACGTGGCGGTGCACGCCGCGCGCATGGTGGCCGAGGGCGAGGCGGACCGCGCGCTGCTCGTCTGCGGCACGGGCATGGGCGTGGCCATCAGCGCGAACAAGGTCCCCGGAATCCGCGCGGTGACCGCCCACGACAGCTACTCCGTGGAGCGCGCCGTGCTGAGCAACGACGCGCAGGTGCTGTGCTTCGGACAGCGGGTGATCGGCCGGGAACTGGCGCGTAAGCTCGCCGCGGAATGGCTGGAGCACCGCTTCGACGAGACGTCGCCCTCGGCGAGCAAGGTCGCCGCGATCAGCGCCTACGAAGCGGAATCGCACCCCGCGTGAGGTCGAGGAGGATCAGGTGTCGGGCAGCTCCGGTTGGAGTGAGCAGCGCGCGGAGGTCATCGCGATCTGCCGCCGGATGGCCGCGGACGGGCTCGTGGTGGGCACGTCCGGCAACGTCTCCGTCCGGTGCGGCGATCTCGTCGCGGTGACTCCCTCCGGTGTGGACTACGACGAACTCGCCGTCGAGGACATCCCGCTCGTCGACTTCGACGGCGACGTGGTCGACGGACGGATGAAACCCACCTCGGAGCTGCCCATGCACCTCGCCGCGCACGCGCGGCACGAGGCCGAGGCCGTGGTGCACACGCACTCGTTGTACGCCACGGCGCTGTCGCTCGTGCGGGACGAGGTTCCCGCGGTGCACTACCAGCTCGCCGAGTTCGGCGGGACCGTGCGGGTGGCCGACTACGCCACTTACGGTTCGGCCGAACTGGCCGATTCGATGTCGCGCGCGCTGACCGGTGCGTCCGGCTGCATCCTGCGCAACCACGGCACGGTCACCCTCGGGCCCACGCTGCGCAGCGCCTACAACCGCGCTCGCCAGCTGGAGTGGCTCTGCCAGGTGTGGCTCACCGCCAGCCAGGTCGGCGAACCGCAGTTGCTCGGTTCGGACGAGATCGCCCGGGTGGCCCAGCGCTTGAGCACGTACGGCCAGCGCTGAGCCGTCGGCCGCGTCCGGTGCTGTCCGGTGTCACACCGGGCAGCGCGCGGCGGCGGGCAGTTTCTCCTGGGAGTCGTTCGGCCACTGGGCCGGTTCGGGGCCGAGCTCCGCGAGCTGCGGAACCTGCTGCACGCACCACGGGGACACCGCGGCGCGGCCGGCGAGCACGTCGGCGGTGAACTCCTTCCAGTCCACCCAGCGCGCCTCGGCGACCTCGTCGGAGTTCGGTTGCGGGTCGGCGTGGGCACGAGCCACGTACACCGGGCAGACCTCGTTTTCCACGATGCCGTTGTCCATCACCGCACGGTAGCGGAATCCGCTGAGCACGACGCTCGGAGTGGACACGGCAAGGCCCAGTTCGTCGTTGAGGCGGCGTTCGATCGCTTCCGGGACGGGCTCCGCGGGCGAGGGGTGGCCGCAGCAGCTGTTGGTCCACACGCCGGGCCAGGTGAGTTTGTGGTGCGCCCGTTGGGTGAGCAGGAATTCGCCGCGCTCGTTGAACACGTAGCAGGAGAAGGCGAGGTGCAATGGCGTGTCCTGGTGGTGGACGGTCGCCTTGTCCGCGACGCCGATGGCGGCTCCGGCGTCATCGAGCAAAACCACCTGTTCCACGAAATTCCCTCCTCGCCTCGGAGCCGTTCGGCTGCTTGGTCCGCGCGGTGTGCGCAGTGGGCGCAAGGATAGCGTTTCGCCAGTGGCCGGGTACAGCACGTGGCGGGCCGCGGTGCGTCCGAAGAGGTGAGTGCCGGCACAGCGCGGCCGCGCGGGCGCAGCTGCCGATCGCCACCGGCAGCTGCGCCCGCGCGGCCGCGCTCGTTCGGTGTTCCTCGTTACACCAGGATGCCGGCGATCGCCGCGCTGAGGAGATTCGCCAGCGTTCCGCCGAGGATCGCGCGGATCCCGAACTGGGCGATCCAACTGCGCCGTTTGGGCACGAGCCCGCCGAGACCGCCGAGCAGGATGCCCAGCGAGCCGATGTTGGCGAACCCGGTGAGGGCGAAGGTGATGATCGTGGCGCTCTTCTCGCTGAACTGGCCGATCTGCGGGCCGAAGTCGGCGAACGCGACGAACTCGTTGAGCACGAGTTTCTGGCCGAGGAAGCCGCCCGCGGCGATCGCCTCGTCCCACGGCACGCCGATCGCGCTCATCACCGGTGCGAAGACGTAGCCGAGGATCTGCTCCAGGGTGATGTCCGGTGCGCCGAACCACCCGCCGACACCACCGAGGATGAGGTTCACCAGCGCCACGAGCGAGACGAACACGAACAGCATCGCGCCGACGTTCAGCGCCAGCCGCAGCCCGTCGAGGGCGCCGCCCGCGGCCGCGTCGATGACGTTGCGCGGTTTCTGCCCGTCCCCGGTGTCCTCGTCGGGCTGTGCCGCGTTCTGCCCGGAGTCCCGCGATGCGTCGTCCGGTTCGGACTCGGACATGCCGTCGTCCTCGCCGTCGGATCCGCCCTGCGCTCCGGTGGCGCCGCTGTCCTCCTGCTTTTCGAGCACGAGGTCGCTGCGCGGCCTTTCCGTCTCCGGCATGATGATCTTGGCCATGAGCAGCCCGGCCGGTGCGGCCATGAAGCTGGCTGCGATGAGGTGCTCCAGGCTCGCACCGAGCAGGGCGTAGCCCACCATCACCGTTCCCGCCACAGTGGACAGGCCGCCGACCATCACGGCGAAGAACTCCGACCGCGTCATCCGGGCCAGGAACGGGCGGATGACCAAGGGGGCCTCGGTCTGTCCGAGGAAGATGTTCGCGGTGGCGTTGAGCGATTCCGCGCGCGTCGTTGCGAGCACCTTCTGCAGCCCGCCGCCGATGATGCGCACGATCCACTGCAGGATGTTCCAGTGGTACAGGATCGCGCTCAGCGATGCGACGAAGATGATGACGGGGAGCACTTGGAAGGCCACGACCGTCTCATCGGGGTCTTCGGGCATGACCGGTCCGAACAGGAAGTCGATGCCTTCTTCGGTGGAGTTGATGACTTGGCGGAAGCCGTCGGCCACGGCCGCGAGCGCCCGCCTGCCCACGTCCCAGCGAAGCACGATGACGGCGAAGATGATCTGAATGGCCAGCGCGCCCAGAACCGTGCGCGGCCGGATTGCGCGTCTGTTGGTGGACAATGCGACCGCGAGCAGCAGCACCAGGAGAATGCCGCCGATTCCCCACAGGACTTGCACGGGATTCCGCCCTCCCTCTTCTGTGGATTCCCGCCCGGTACCGGGTATGAGCAGTTCGACCACGGGATGCTGACATCTCGCACCGCACAGCACCACATCGGGAGGGCGGAACGCGCGCACTGCCGGCTGGATGACGCGCGCGAGAGCGCGAACGTTACCGATTCGTTTCTGAAACGAGGCTGACTGCCCGCTCGTCCGCGCGTCTCGCGTTGATTCCGGCCCGCCTCGTTTCGGAAGCGGTGAAACGGCGGTTGTGGACTCGGGGCAATTCTTCCCGGTGCTGCTGCCGCGCCGCGCGGGCCGGCAGGACCGGTCAGCCGGTGCGGTGTCTTCCGGTCACCCGGCCGGGGTCCGCCAGCCGGGTGGAGCGTGCGGCGAATTCCCGCCAGGGGAGCCGTCGTGCCGTGAATGTCGGGTTGACTCGCGGCCGTGATCATCCGCGGTGATCGCGGACGGGCGAGGACGAAAGGACACGACGTGCGGTACAAGTCGCGGTGGTTCCGCTCATTGGCCTGCGGGTTCGCCGTCGCTCTGGGAGTCGCCGGCAGCACCGGGGCGGCGGCAGCGGAGCCGGTGGCGCAACCGGCGGTGGAGCCGGCGATGCATTACGCGGCCCTCGGGGACTCCTACGCTTCCGGAGTGGGCACGGGCGAGTACGACCCGGGCAGCGGCGACTGCAAGCGCGGGCCGCTGGCCTATCCGGCGCTCTGGGCGCAGCAGCACGACCCGGCCGAGTTCGACTTCGTCGCCTGCGGCGGCGCGACCACCGAGGACGTCACCGGCGCGCAACTGTCCGCGCTGGACGCGGCGACGGACCTGGTCACGGTCTCCGCCGGCGGAAACGACATCGGCTTCGCCGGGACCGTCACGGCGTGCCTGCTTGGCACCGAGGAAATCTGCGACGAACGGGTGGCCGAGGGTGAGCAGCGGGCCCGCGGCGAGCTGCCCGCGGCGCTCGACGAAACCTACCGGGCCATCGCCGAGGCCGCACCGAACGCGCAGGTTCTCGTCCTCGGCTATCCGCGACTGACCGAACCGGGCGCGTGCCCCGTCCCCGGCTTCACCGAGCACAAGCGCGAGCGCCTCAACGCGGGCGCCGACGTGCTCAGCGACGTCATCGAACAGGCCGCGCAGCGGGCCGGTTTCGACTACCTCGACGTCCGCTCCGCGTTCGACGGCCACGGCGTGTGCGGGGAGCAGGAGTGGATCAACGGCCCGGACGTGGTGGTCAGCGAGTCGTTCCACCCCAACAGCACCGGTCACGAGAGCGGCTACCTGCCCGTGCTCGACGCGGCGGTCGAATGACCGGTCCGCGTCGGCGACCGTGCCGTTCACGGCCCGGGGGAGGAGCGGGAGGCGGCACCGTCGCCTTCGTGCGGGTGCACCGCGCGGGCTTCGGCCACGAACGCGTCGATGCGGCGCGCGTGGGCGCCGCGCCAGTACACCTGCCCGCACGCCGGGCAGCGTGCGAACACGTCGTAGCAGCGCCGCGTCCCGGCCGGCAGCTGCTCGGAAACCTCCTTTTTGGACACCGGTGCGAGTCGTCCGTTGCACGCGGTGCAGCGCGTCCACGGGGCCAGCGGTGGTGCGAACCGGGTGAGCACGTCCCGCGCCTGCTCGTCCGGGTGCCTGGGGTAGACGTACGCCCCGGCCGGCACGGAGCGGCGGCACAGCAGCCGCCGGTCCTGGGTGAGCACCACCCGGTGCTCGGTGCGGGAACGCGCGATGAGGTCGTCGTCGGCGGCGTCGTTGCGGTAGGCCGCGTCGATGCCGAGCAGTCGCAGCCGCCGCGCCAGACGCCCCAGGTGCACGTCCAGCACGAAGCGTTCGGCCGTGGTGGACGGGCGCGGTACCGGCAGCAGTTCCACCCGGCAACCGGGTGCGGCCCGGTGGTCGGGCTCCGCCCGCGACCCCTCCACCCGGATGCCGCCGAGCTCGGTCGCCGGAATCCCCACCGACTCGGCCAGGTGCGCGATGGTGGCCGTGCCGTCGCTGGGCACCACCACGCGCCCGGCGCGGCGGCGTGCGGGCAGGAACAGCTGCAGCCCGGGATCGACGCACAGCACCACGTTCGCGGTCACCACACCGGACATGGTGGTCGACCGCGCCCGCGCTGTCGCTGCGGGTCGGGGCGGCGCAACGCCGAATGCGCGGTGCTGAATGCCCGGTGGAATGTCCGGTGCTGAAGTGCGACGTCGTGCGCTCTGCCCAGGGGATCGGATGGTAGGATTCGGCATCGCTCCGTTCGGAGGGGCGAGCACGCGGTACCGCGGAAGCGGCAGGCACAACAGACTACGGACGAGCCGCGCCGCCCAGGCGCCAGAGGGCGGGCGCGGCTGACCGGGTGACCGGAAGGGAGAGGCGAGCGCATCGCCTCGGTCACCCGCGAGAAGAGCCCGCTGACCCGGTCGGTCAGCGGGTTTTTTCCACGCCGCACGTGCTGCTCCCCGCCCGGTCGCCGCGCCCGCGCGTTGCTCCGACCGGGTCCATCGCGTCCCGCGCGGCGATCTGCGATCTTGGTCGCGGGCGCGGGCCGGCGCCGAGCGGGCGAACGGAGGTATTTCGAGCACGTGCGCGGGACCGACTACTACGAGCTGCTCGGGTTGTCCCCGGAAGCGAGCGCGGCCGAGATCAAATCCGCGTACCGTTCGCTGGCGCGCACCATGCACCCGGACGCCGGCGGGACCGAGAGCACCTTCCGGTTGCTGCGCGAGGCCTACGACACCTTGCGCGATCCGGCCAGCCGCGCCCGCTACGACCGGAGCCGCACCGGTGGGTCGCCGCAGACCCCGGAACCGCGCCGCTCCGGCGCGTCGTCCTCGGCCGGCACGTTCCCGCGCGGTGCCCGCTGGAAGCGGACGGCCTTCGGCGAGGACCCGCACTACGAACCGCGGTTGCCCGGTCTCGGTCCGGAGGACCTGCCCTGGTGGAACCGGGTCGATCCGCGCGACCGGATCCGACTGGTGCCCGCGTCCGGGCCGGACCGCGCCGCGGTGTTGGCGATGTCCGCCGCCTGGGTCCTGCTGCTGCTCACCGGTTCGGCCGTGCGGTTGGGCGGCGTGCTGCTGGCCTCGTGGCTGTCGCTGGTGATCACCTCGACGGCGGCGGTGGTGCTGATGCTGCGGCGGTACCTCCGCGCGCGGCGCGGGGAGCGGGAGTTCCACACCCGATTGGGTGGCCAGCGGATCTTCGGAGATCCGGACCAGCGCGACCGGCGCGTCCAGGTGCTCACGGCGCACCTGTGCAAGCGGTACTTCACCCGGATGCCGGGTGCGCGCATCTTCCACGGGCTCGCCTGGCCGGGGTCGGTGTTCGCGGACGTGCCGCACGCGGTGCTGTGCGGCCGCCGTCTGGTGCTCGTCGAGCCGAAGAGCTGGTTGCCCGGCCGTTACGGGATCGACGCGGACGGGGCGGTGTGGCGCAACGGCCACCGGTTCCGCGGGGGCGCGACGACGCTCGCCGACGGGGTGGCCGCCTTCGCCGAGCTGCTGCCCGATGTCCAGGTGCGGGGTGTCGCGCTGCTGTACCCGAACCGCGAGGGCGAGATCTCCGCGGGCGAGGACGGATCCGGGAGCGTGGAACTGATGACGCCGGCGCGGTTCGTCCGCGACATCGGCGGCTGGTTGGCCGCCGAGTCGGCGGCGGTGGACCGGGATGCGGTGGTGGCGGTGCTCGACCGGGTGGTCACGCGGTGATCACATCGAGTCCCGCGCCGCAGCCCGGCAGGTCGCGGGCGGGATGATGTGACCGTCGAACGCGAAGCGAGGAGGTCGATGGTGACCGAAGGCAGCCAGTCGCAGCAGAACGTCAGCTTCCCCAGCAACGGGGGCACCGCGCACGGGTATCTCGCCGAACCGGAGACGTCCGGGCCCGGTGTGCTCGTCATCCAGGAGTGGTGGGGACTGACCGAGCACATCGTCGACATCACCGACCGCCTCGCGCACGAGGGGTTCGTGGCGCTGGCCCCGGACCTCTACGGCGGGCACACCACGCACGACCCGTCCGAAGCCGCGAACATGATGCAGGAACTGCCGGTCGAACAGGCCACGCGGGACCTGGCGGGCGCGGTGGACCACTTGGTGCAGCACCCGCGGGTGACCTCCGCCGACGTCGGCGTGGTCGGGTTCTGCATGGGGGGCAAGTTCGCCATCGTGCTGGCCGCGCAGCAGGGCGATCGCATCGGGGCCGCCGTGCCCTTCTACGGGCTGCCTGCGGTGGCGCAGACCGACTTCTCCGGGCTGACCGCGTCGATGCTGTGCCACTTCGGCGAGCACGACCGCACGATCAGCCGGGAGGCGATCGCCGAGCTGCGCGAGCACGTGGAGCGCGACTCGCCGGTACGTCCGCAGATTCACCTGTATCCGGCCGGGCACGCCTTCTGCAACGACCGCAATCCCGCGAGTTACCACGCGGATTCGGCACGGCTGGCCTGGCAGCGCACCGTGCGGTTCCTGCGCGCGGAGCTCGGCGGATCTTGAGCTTTGCGCAGGCCTGCGCCGCGGTGTCCGCGCCGGATCGGCCGGTGCGGTGTGCGGCGCGGCGGTGGTGCCGGCCAGCAGTTGGTCGTTCCCGGCAGCGCCGAGCTCTGCGGAGCGGCGCTCAGGGCGTGTCGAGCACGACCACCGAGTTGTGCCCGCCCATGCCGATCGCGGACTTGACCGTCGTGCCCGGCTGCGCCGCGGTCGGTCCGGCCAGCAGGCGCGGGTGCCCGGGCGCGACGGGGCGCGGAGCCGGCAGGACGCCGCAGTCGTGCCCGAGGGCGGTCGCCGCGACCTCGACGGCGGAGGCCGCTCCCTGGCAGTGCCCCACGAGCGGCTTCACGGAGTACAGCTCGGCGTTCGGCAGGAGCTCGTCGGCAATGGCGGCTTCGGTGCGGTCGCACTGCGCCGTCCCGGGGCCGTGGGCGTTGAGGTAACGCACCCGGGACGGATCGGTCCCGGCGTTGTCCAGTGCTTCGGTGAAGCATCGGGTGATCTCGCCACCGCTCGGGTCGATCGAGGTCACGTGGTGCGCGTCGTGGGTCATGGCCCCGCCGCGGACGTGCAGGTACGGGTTCGTCGCCCGCTGCGACAGCACCATGCCGACGGAGGCCTCGCCCATGACGAAGCCCCGGCTTTCCTCCTGGAACGGGCGGCAGGCCTGCAGCGGTTCGGTGTCGGTGACGGCCACGCCCAGTCGCCGGAAGTGCGCGACGTTCTCCGGGGTGATCGACAGGTCGCTGGCGATGAGCAGCACGTCGTCGACGAGGCCGGCGTCGAGCCAGGCCTTGGCGGTGAGCAGGCCCGCGTTGCCCGAGGCGCACATGGCTCCGACGTTCATCGCCGGGCCGTGGAAGTCGAACTCCTGCATCAGCGTGGACACCGGCGTCGACGGCATGAGCGAGAGGTAGTCGCGCACCGGCAGGTGGCCGTTGTCCGTGAGGTAGAAGTCCCTCCACAGGTCCACCTCGCCGAGCACGACCGCGTGCAGCAGGCCGACGGTGCCCCTCGGTTGCCAACCGCGGGTGCGCGCGTCGTGGATGGCTTCGCGGGCGGCGGCGCGCATGGCCCGTTGGAAGCGGCCGCGGCCGTCAGCCGGGGAGCCGCCGTCGGGGACTGTCGCGGCCCAGACGTCGCCGTGCGTTCCCGCGTCGAGGTCGGGGTGCGGGCAGGCCGCGGGTACTCCGCTGCGCAGCCCGTTCCAGAGCGGCGCCGTGCCCCAGCCGTAGCCGGTGACCGCGCCGATACCGGTGATGCCGCAGGGTTGCGTCGTCATCGGACGTTCACCTCCGTTGTCCGCTGCTCGTGGTGGAAGGCGGTGCGCGGCCGAGGGGAGGAGAGGGCAAGCGTGTTTTCGGCAGCGCACCGGAACGTTCGATCGTGGTTGTTGCGCCCGCTCTTTCATCCGACGGTGATGAGAGAATGCCGGGTGTGACTGCTAAATGTGTTCGCAGTCCCATAGATTAGGCACTTTTGGGTTAAGATCACACAAAACAGACATGCCTTCGAAGGTGCGTTGTGTTCGTAGTGTGTTCGTCGGAGCCGTGTCGCCGAACACCACCGCCCGGTGGCAGGCACCGAGTGCCAGTACCCTGGGTGAGGGGACTCGAATGGAGTAGGGGGCGTTGTTCCGGGAGTGATCACCGGTTCGCTCATTGGCCGGAGCGGTCGGAGGGACCATGCAGTCTGAGCCCCGGGATGCCGACTGGTTCCCGTCAGGTGGCGAGCCGGGCACGAACCCGGAAGGCCCGGGCACGAACCCGGAGGGCAATGTCGCGGATCGGGACTTCCTGGACCTGGCCCTCGCGCTCAACGACGCCGTCCTGTGGGTGTACAGCTTCTCCCGGGACGAGATGCGCTGGGTCTCCCCGGGGCTCGAGCAGTTGCTCGCCATTCCCGGCGCGACGACCGAACAGCAGCACGCCCGCCTGCGCGAACTCGCATCGCCGCTGATCGTGTCCGCGCGCACCGCACCCGTCTGGCGCGAGCTGGAACTGGAGCGGTCCTTCGAGAGCCCCGACGGGGGCGAACGCGCCGTGCGCTTCCGCGCCCGCCGCACCCGGCGCGACGACCGAGGTGGCGAGGAGGAACTGCGCGGCGTGGTCACCGACACCTCCGAGGCGCACCACGACCGCCGGGAACTCGCCGATCTCGCCGAGCGCTACCGGCTGCTCACCGAACTGACCCCGGTGGCGATCTGCGTGCACCAGGACGGTGTGATCACCTACGTCAACTCCGCGGCCGTGGACCTGGTCGAAGCCGATTCGGACGCGGACGTCCTGGAACGGCCCATCACCGAGTTCCTCGGCGCGGCCGCGGTGCCCGCGCTGCGCGAACGCATCGACGAGCTGGACACCCCGGGGGCGACCTCGCCACCGACGGAGGTCACCGTCAACCGCTTCGACGGCAACACCGTGCTCATCGAATCCGTCTCCGTGCGCATCATGTGGCGCGGTCGTCCGGCTTATCAGGTGATCCTGCGCGACATCACCGAACAGCGCGCCGCCGAGGACCAGCTGCGGTACCAGGCCGAGCACGACGAACTGACCGGCCTGCTCAACCGCACGGGCGTCAACGACGTCCTCGCCGAGCTCACCGGCGTGCAGCGCAGGCAAACCGCGCTGCTGTTCTGCGACATCGACAACTTCAAGCGGATCAACGACTCGCTCGGCCACGAAGCCGGCGATGAGCTGCTGACCACGCTGGCGCACCGGCTGGTGCAGGAGGTGCCGCCGGAGTGCAGCGTCGCGCGCATCTCCGGGGACGAGTTCCTCGTCGTCTGCCCCGGTGTCGGACCCGGCGAGGAACTCGACAGGGTGGCCACCCTCGTTTCGGAATCGCTGCGCACAGTGGTTCCGGTGCGCGAGGAGCTCGTCAGCGTCTCCGCCTCCACCGGCGCGGCGGTGTTCGAAGGGGGCATGACCGGCCAGGACCTGCTGCGCTACGCGGACATGGCCATGTTCCACGCCAAGAGCCGCGGGCCCGGGCGCGTATCGCTGGCCAACCCCGCGCTCATCTCCGCGGTGGAAGCGCAGGTGCACCTGGAAGGCCAGCTGCGGGAGGCGATGCGCACCGACCAGCTCGCGCTGTACTTCCAGCCGATCGTCGACACCGATGGCACCGTGGTGGAACTCGAGGCCCTGCTGCGGTGGCCGCACCCCGAGCGCGGGCTGCTCGCGCCGGACACGATCCTGCCGGTGGCCCAGCAGGCCGATCTGCTGCGCGAGCTCGACTGCTGGGTGCTGCGCACCGCGCTGACCGAAGCGGCCCAGTGGCCCGGCGACGGTGCCCGGCGACCGGCCGTGGCCGTCAACCTCGCACGGCTGCTGCCCACCGACCCGCACTTCTTCGAGGACGTCACCGCGATCATCGCCGGATCCGGGATCTCGCCCGAACGCGTCGTGCTGGAGATGGTCGAAACGGAACTGGTGGAGCTGACCACGGTGGCGCACCGCGCCATGGCGGAACTCGCCGAGCGAGGCGTGCGGTTCGCCATCGACGACTTCGGCACGGGGTACTCCTCGCTGGCCCGGCTCAAGGACATTCCCGCCCAAACCATCAAGCTCGACCGCCGCTTCGTGGCCAGCGTGGACGACGACACGGTCGACCACGCCATCGCACGCGCGGTCATCGACATCGCGGGCGTGCTCGAGCGCACCTGCGTGGCCGAAGGAGTGGAGACGACGAGCCAACTGCGCACGCTCGCCGAGCTCGGCGTCGACCTGTACCAGGGCTACCTGTTCTCGCGCCCGCTGCCGGCCGCGGAACTGCGCGCGGGGCTGCAACGCGAACGGTGACGGGCCCGGCAGGCGGCGGAGGAGCGCGCCGGGAGGTCGGCCGGCGGTGATCTTCCCCGCAGCGGCGGCAGGATGGTAGTCAAGCGGTAGTTCCGCGGCGCAGCCGCCCGGCGTCCCATCCCGACGTTCCACCCCGACGTCCTACTCCGACGTCCTACTCCGCCGGCCGCCCGACGCAGCAGGGAGCGCCATGACCACCTCGTCCGAGCAGGCCGGCACGGGACCGGCCGCGCACCGCACGCACGACGTGACCAACCAGCCCGCCCCGCGCGCCGACGTCAACGAGTACGCGCTGAACCGGGTGCTCGACGAGGCCGTGGAGCGCCACGACGCCGGCTGGGCGCGCGAACGGCTCACCGAGATCGGCGTGCTCGTCGGCACAGCCGCGTTCCGCCGCGACGCCGAACTGGCCCACGAACAACCGCCCGCGCTGCACACGCACGACCGGTGGGGGCACCGCGTCGACGAGGTCGAGTACCACCCGGGGTACCACCGCATCATCTCGGCCGCGGTCGCCCACGGCGCGCACACCGGCGCGTGGGAGCAGCCGGGTGCCGGGGCGAACGTGGCGCGTGCCGCCGCGTTCATGCTGTTCGCGCAGGTCGAGCCGGGACACGCCTGCCCGGTCACGATGACCAACGCCGCGGTGCCGTCGTTGCAGCTGCAACCCGAGGTCGCCGAGCAGTGGATGCCGCGCCTGCTGTCCCGCTCCTACGCGCCGGATCCGGGCGGTCCGCAGAAGACCTCGGCGCTGTTCGGCATGGCGATGACCGAGAAGCAGGGCGGTTCGGACGTGCGGGCGAACACCACCACCGCGGTGCCCGCCGGCGCCGGCGGGCCGGGCGCGGAGTACTTGCTCACCGGCCACAAGTGGTTCTGCTCGGCACCGATGTCGGACGCGTTCCTCGTCCTCGCCCAGGCGCGGGGCCGCGGTGGGGAAGGGCTCTCGTGCTTCCTGCTGCCGCGCGTGCTGCCCGACGGCACCCGCAACGCCTTCCGCATCCAGCGGCTCAAGGACAAGCTCGGCAACAAGTCCAACGCTTCGGCCGAGATCGAACTGGACGGCACGCTGGCCGTCCTGCTCGGAGAACCTGGCCGCGGGGTGCGCACCATCATCGAGATGGTCAACCGCACGCGCCTGGACTGCGTGCTCGGCAGCGCCGCGGGGATGCGCGAAGCGCTCGCCGAGGCGCTGTGGCACACCCGCCAGCGGGAGGCGTTCGGCCGCACCCTCGTCGACCAGCCCGCGATGCGCGCTGTGCTCGCCGACCTCGCCCTCGAATCGGAGGCGGCGACCGTCACGGGCCTGCGGTTGGCCCGTGCGCACGACGCGGACGCCGCCGAGACCGAACGCGGCTTCCGGCGCCTGGCCACCGCCGTGGCCAAGTACTGGGTCTGCAAGCGCGGACCGCAGCACGCCTACGAGGCGCTCGAATGCCTCGGCGGCAACGGCTACACCGAATCCTTCCCGCTGGCCCGCCGCTACCGCGAACAACCGGTCATGGCCGTGTGGGAGGGCTCCGGCAACGTCATCGCGCTCGACGTGCTGCGCGCGATGGCCCGCGAGCCCGCCGCGGTGGAGGCCTTCGAGCACGAGGTGAACCGCGCCCGCGGGTTCCACCCGCTGCTCGACGAGCACCTCGATCGGCTGCGGGCGCTGCTGCGCGAGGTGGGCGAGTCGGACACCGGCACCGCGCAGCTGCACGCGCGGCGCCTGGTCGAGACGATGGCGCTGGCGCTGCAAGGCTCGCTGCTGGCCCGCTGCAGCCCGAACGCCGTCAGCGAGGCGTTCCTCGCCTCCCGCCTCGGGCCGGAACGGGGAAGCGAGTACGGGGCGCTGCCCGGCGGGACCCGGTGCGCGGACATCCTCGCGCGGCATTGACCGCGCGGACCAGCGCCCGTCACGTGGAGCGGAGGGGGGAGTCGGTGGCGGTGCCGTGATCGCCCCGGAGGAAGGCGATGGTGGGTTCCCTTTCGAACGCTGCGAGTCAGCGCAGGCTGCTGTCCGATGGGAGCCATGCGGTACACGACTCTCGGCAGATCCGGCCTCGAGGTCTCACGCATCGCCTGCGGGACGTGGCAGTTCGGCGGTGAGCGGGGCTCGTTCGATGAGGATGCCGCCATCACCGCCGTTCAGCACGCCCGGGAGCTCGGCGTCACGCTGTTCGACACGGCGCGGGGCCCGGCGGAGCGGATCCTAGGGCGCGCCCTGCGGCACGAACTGGACCGCAACCGCGACGAGGTGGTCATCGTCGCCGAGGGCGGGACCGCCCCGGGAGGTGAACCTCCGCGCGGGGCGGGACGCGCCCGGTTGCGGCAGGACGTCGAGTCGAGCCTGCGCGCCCTGGCGGTCGAGCACATCGACCTGTACCAGGTGCACCGGTCCGATCCGGACGCGTCTCCGGAGGAAACCGCCGCGGCGCTCGGCGAAATGGTCGCGGAGGGCAAGATCCGCCACGCGGGGGTCTCCTGTCACGGTCCCGGCCAGCCGGATTCGGGGCGGACGGACACCGGGCAGCTGGGTACTGGGCAGCTGGACGCCGGGCAGCTGGATACCGGGCAGCTGGATACCGGGCAGCTGGACGCCGGGCAGCTGGCGGCCTTCGAGCGCGCACGTGCGGTGGAAACGTTGCAACTGCCGTACCACCTGTTCCGGCGGGGCTTCGAGGAGGCCGTGCTGCCCCGCGCCCGCGAGCGCGACATCGGCGTGCTCGCGGGCGATCCGCTGGCCAGTGGACTGCTCACGGGGCGGCTCGGCGAGGACACGATCTTCGACGAGGCCGATTGGCGCAAGCACTCCCCGGCGTTCGCCGGTGAGGCGCTCCGCCGCAACCTGGTGGTGGTGGACCGTCTCGGCGAGCTGGCCGAGCGCAGGGGGACCTCGCTCGGCCAGCTCGCGATCGCGTGGGTGCTCGCGCAGCCGGGGGTGCACGTCGCGCTCGTGGGGGCGCGCAACGCCCGCACCATCGCGGAGAGCACCTCCGCGACCGAGGTCGAGCTGGGTGCCGATGACCTCGGCGAGATCGATCGGATCGTCGCCGGCGCGGTGCCCATCGGGGACGCCGAGCCAGGAGGCGTGCCCTGAACCGGCCCGCGGCACGCGAAGGGCGGGCCCACCACGGGTGGGCCCGCCCTGGTCACCGCCGGGGTGTCACCGCCGGGGTGTCACCGCCGGGACGTCACCGTTGCGACCTCAGCGGCCTCAGGCGGCCGAGGCCGTCCGGGTGTTCGTCGTGACGGTCAGTCCACCGTCGGCGACGTCGACCCGCAGTCGACCGCCCTCGTCGAGTTCGTCGTCCAGCAGCAGGTCGCTGATCCGGTCGTCGACCTCCCGCTCGATCGTCCGGCGCAGCGGCCGGGCACCGAACTCGGGCTGGTAGCCCCGCTCGGCGATCCAGTCGACCGCGGCGTCGCTGAACTCGATGTCGATGTCGCGCTCCGCCAGACGCTGCACGGTCCGGTCCAGCAGCATCCGGGTGATCGTCCGCAGCTGGTCGCTGCTGAGCTTGCGGAAGACCACGATCTCGGTGATCCGGTTGAGGAACTCCGGGCGGAACTCCTCCCGCAGGCGCGGCATGATCCGCTCCGCGAAGTCGGACTCGGAGCTCTCGTCGGACTTGAAGCCGATCGGGCCCGACTTGCTGGAGACGATGTCCGCGCCGAGGTTGCTGGTCATGATCAGCACCGTGTTGCTGAAGTCCACGGTCCGACCCTGACCGTCGGTCATCCGGCCGTCCTCGAGCACCTGCAGCAGCGTGTTGAACACGTCCGGGTGCGCCTTCTCGATCTCGTCGAGCAGGATCACCGAGTACGGGTTGCGCCGCACGGACTCGGTCAGCTCACCGGCCTCGCCGTGGCCGACGTAGCCCGGGGGCGCCCCGACGAGCCGGCTGGCCGTGTGCTTCTCCTGGAACTCGCTCATGTCCAGCCGGATCATGCGCTTGGCATCGCCGAACAGCGTGGTCGCCAACGCCTTGGCCAGCTCGGTCTTGCCGACGCCGGTCGGTCCCAGGAACATGAAGCTGCCGATGGGGCGGCCGGGTTCGCCGAGGCCGCTGCGGGAGCGCCGCACGGCACGGGCCAGCGAGTGCACCGCGTCGTCCTGGCCGACCACCCGGTTGTGCAGCTCGGTCTCCAGGTTGCGCAGCCGCTCCTTCTCGGCCGTGGTCATCTGCTCGACCGGCACGCCGGTTGAGCGCGAGACCACTGCCGCGATGTCCTCACGGGCGACTTCCACTTCCGAGTGCGCCTCTCCGGACTCGGAGGACAGCTGGTCGAGCTCGGACTGCGCCGTGCTGATCTCGTCGCGCAGCCCCGAGGCCCGCTCGTAGTCCTCCTCGGCGACGGCCGAGTCCTTCTGCTGCTCCAGCCTTTCGATGCGCTGCCGCAGCTGGCCGACGCGGCTGTCGGGCGAGGCCGTGAGCAGGCGCTTGCGGGCGCCGGCCTGGTCGAGCAGGTCGATGGCCTTGTCCGGCAGATTCCGGTCGGTCAGGTACTGGTCGGACAGCCGAACAGCCGCGTCCAGGGCGTCCGCGCTGTAGCGGATGCCGTGGTGCTCGGCGTAGCGTTCCTGCAGTCCGCGCAGGATCTCGACCGCGTCTTCCACGCTCGGCTCGCCGATGCGCACCGGCTGGAACCGGCGCTCGAGCGCCGCGTCCTTCTCGATGTTCTTGCGGTACTCCTCCTGCGTGGTCGCACCGACGATGTGCAGCTCGCCGCGGGCCAGCCGGGGCTTGAGCATGTTGCCGGCGTCGACGGCGCCTTCCGCGCCCCCGGCCCCGACGACCGTGTGCAGTTCGTCGATGAACACGATCAGGTTGTCCTGCTCGGTGACCTCGTCGATGACCTTGGTCATCCGCTCCTCGAAGTCACCGCGGTAGCGGGTGCCGGCCAGCATGCCGGACAGGTTGAGCTGGACCACGCGCTGCCCGGACAGCGCTTCCGGCACGTCGTTGTCGACGATGCGCTGGGCCAGGCCCTCGACGACCGCCGTCTTGCCGACACCGGCTTCGCCGACGAGCACCGGATTGTTCTTCGTGCGCCGCGACAGGATCTCGATGCTCTCCTCGATCTCCTGGTCGCGCCCGATCACCGGGTCGAGCTCGCCGCTGCGGGCGCGGGCGGTCAGGTCGGTGCCGTACTGGTCCAGCGTCGGCGTGTCGCTGTTCTGCTGGGCCTGCTCATCGGTCTGCTGCGGCGCCTGCGCCGCGGCACGCACCGACTCGGGGTTCGCGCCGGCGTTGTTGAGCAGCCGGCCCGGTTCGGAGTCGCTGCTCGCGGTCATGGCCAGCAGCACGTGCGTCGGGGCGATGTAGGTCGAGCCCAGCGTCTGGGCGACGCGGTGGGCGCCGGCCAGCACCGTCTTCGCGGCGGGCGTCAGGGCGACCTCGGCCTCGGCCTCGTCACCCCCCGCCTGCGCGGCCGGCGGCAGGTTGGAACGGATCGTGTCGGCGAACGCGGACACGTCCACCCCCGCCTGGCGCAGCACGCCGGAGGTGGGCTGCTGCTGCGTCACGGCCCACAACAGGTGCAGCGCGTCCAGCTCCGACTGGCCGCGCTCGCGGGCGAAGCGGGCGGCTTCGGCGAGCAGCTGCTGGGTCTGCTCGGTCAGGAGATCGGTCAGGTTGACACGACGTCCCTCGTCGCCGCCGCCCGGGCCGCCTCCCTGCGGTCCGAAGAAGCGGGCGAAGTACTCGTCGAACGGGCCCTGGCCGGAACCCATGGGTCCGAAGAAGGTCGGCATGGTCTCCTCCTCGCAAGGGCGGGCTGAGCCTCATTGCCAGGCTTCGCCGCCATCAAATTGAGCCTACTGTTATCAAGTAACGTTAGCGCATGCTCTGGCATTCCAAGAGGGAGTGATCATGACGAGGATCACAGCGGGGGAGTACGGAGGGTGTTCCGAGCGGGCGGTCCCTTCTCGCCCGGCGCTGGCTCGCCCAGTACTGCTCGGGGTATCCAGTGCTGCTCGGGGTATCCGGTGCTGCTCGGGTCGCCAGAACTGCGACGCCCAGTGCTGCCCGGTTGCCCAGTGCTGCCCGGCCGGTCCGCGTCGTCCTCGACGTGAGCTTGCTCCGCGGCACCGAGCGGTGCGCCCCGGTCGGACCTCTGCTCGATCGGACGGGGGCGTGCCGGGCGGGTGGTGAGCACGCGCAACGTTGTTGCCGGGTGGACTGCTCTGCGCTGAGCACGCTCCACGCATCCGGCAGGTTCACCCCGCACAACTCCGCGAGGGCGGCGGGTATTCCAGCCGCGAGGTGCGATGACGCCGCAAGCCCGCCCCCGCGTGCGCGCGGCGAATGCTGGGCACGGCGTCGACAGCTCCGCCGCGAGCAGCCGCCCGCGCACGCGCGATGAACACGGCCCCGGCGTGCTGCTGCGGGATAGCTGCGGGGTCGCGGGGTGCGGCAGCGGAGCGCGCGGCAGGCGCCGGAGCTCGAGCGTCGTAGATCACGAGTCCGGCGACCTCGGGTGCCCTGGCACACTGTGGCCATGACGGAGCAGTCGGCACACGATCCCGCCTGCGCGGTGGCCCACGGCGACGGCGCGCAGGAGCACCCGGACCGCGAGCTCGTCGCGGCGTTCGCCTCCCCGGTCGCCGAGCACCTGCTGCGCTACGCCGCCGACGCGGGGTTCCGCGTGCGTCTGCTGGAACCGGATGCCGGGCGTGCGGAGGGATTCCGCGGATCCGGCGCGCCGGTGCTGTCCGCGGCCGCGGGCTGGGCGCCCAGCGCCGACGTCGTGGTGACCGACCACCACCGGCAGGAGCTCGGTCCGCTGCTGCGCGACGTGCTCGGCGAGCCCGTGCGGTGGATCGGCGTCATGGGCAACCCGCGGCACGAGGGTCCGCACGTGCGGGCGCTGCGCGAGCTCGGAGTGGCCGAGGAGGACATCGCTCGGGTGCACCGCCCGATCGGGCTGGACATCGGCTCGCGCGCCCCGGCGGAGATCGCGATCGCCACCGTGGCCGGGCTGCTGGCCGACCGCAACGGTCGGGCCGGGGGTTTCCACCGGTGACGGTATGAGCAGAAACGCCACGGGCAGGAACTCGGCGCACAAGATCGAGAGCACGAGCGCGCCGCCGCGCAACACCCGTCCGCGCAACCGGCGGGCGCTGATCACCGCGGCGGCGGCCGAGCTGTTCCACCGGCGGGGTTACGCCCAGGTGTCGATGAGCGACATCGCCGAAGCCGTCGGAGTCCGCTCCTCGGCGCTGTACCGCCACTTCGCCGGCAAGCAGCACCTGCTGACCGAGGTCGTGCTCGACGAGATGCGCCCGCTGCGCGCGGGGGCCGAGCACCTCGCGGTCTCCGACGTGGACCGCGTCGTGGCGGAGCTGGCCACGCAGGCGCTCGACCACCGCCAGCTCGGCGTGCTCTGGCAGCGGGAAGCACGACACCTGCCCGCAGCGCAGCGGGAGACGCTGCGCGAGGAGCTGCGCGGCGTCGCCCGGGCGCTGGAGCGCGTGGCCCGGTGCCGCCGTCCCGAGCTCAGCCGCGAGGACGCGTGGTTCCGGGCGTGGTGCCTGTTCAGCGTGCTGACCAGCCCGTCCTACCACCGCGCCGAGCTGCCGCGCGGGCAGTTCGAACACCTGCTGCGGGCGATGCTCGCGGTCGTGCTCGACCAACCCCCGCGCCGCTTCACCCGTCCGGACGAACGCGCGGAGGCGCAGCGGCACGCCGCCGTGCCCCCGCGCGCCTCGCGCCGCCGCCTCGTGCTCTCGGCGGCCACACGGCTGTTCTCCGAGTGCGGCTACACCCAGGTCACCATCGAGGACGTCGGTGCGGCGGCGGGCATGTCGGGACCGAGCCTGTACAACTACTTCGCCAGCAAGCAGGAACTGCTCAACACGGTGATCATGCGCGGTTCGGCGTGGCTCGAAGTGGAACTGGAGCGCACGCTCGCGCGGCACGCGGATCCCGCGGACGCCCTGCGGGCGCTGCAGCACACCTACACCGACTTCGCCTTCGACCACGGCCGGTTCATCGACATCCTCGTCAGCGAGGTGCACCACCTGCCGGACGAGCAGCGGCACCGCGCGCGGCAGACGCAGCACGCCTACGTGGCCGAATGGGTCGGGCTGCTCTGCGAGGCGCGGTCCGGGCTGGACGCGGCGCGGGCGCGGGTGCTCGTGCAGGCAGCGCTGACACTGGCCAACGATCTGGCGCGCACGGGCTCCGCGCGCCACCTCGCAGCTCTCGAGTCGACGGCGGCAGCGTTGATGCTGGACTCGGTCCTCGAGGATCCGATTGCGCTGTGGTGAGCTAGTGTCTATTCACTTACTCCGGGAAACCGCTGGGCACTCGACTGATCACCGTAAGTGTCGTCTAGGGTGGACTCACTTGGAAATTGACTGCGGCGCGCTCGGCGGGCTAGCCTTCCGCGAGGCGCGGTGCGCCCGGGCCTCGCGGATCCGGATGTTGCGAGCTGCGACGAGCGCGTGCCGGCAGCGGCCGGGCGGTCGCCGCACCTGGGGAGCGCGCGACCCGGCACGAGGCGGACTGCAGGGAACGAGAACTGGGTTGGTTGATGAGCAGCGCGACGGAACCGGTCGGTGAGCCACCGGTCGACACGCCCGACATCCACACGACGGCGGGCAAGCTGGCGGACCTGTACCGCCGCAACGACGAAGCCGTGCACGCCGGATCCGAGCGCGCGGTGGAGAAGCAGCACGCCAAGGGCAAGAAGACCGCGCGGGAACGCGTCGACATGCTGCTGGACCCCGGCTCGTTCATCGAGATGGACGAACACGCGCGGCACCGGTGCGACAACTTCGACATGGCGGAGTACCGGCCCTACGGGGACGGCGTCGTCACCGGCTACGGGACGATCGACGGACGCCGGGTCTGCGTGTACTCGCAGGACTTCACCGTGTTCGGCGGCAGCCTCGGCGAGGTGCTCGGCGAGAAGATCGTCAAGGTCATGGACCTGGCCCTGAAGACGGGATGCCCGCTGATCGGCATCAACGACTCCGGTGGAGCGCGCATCCAGGAAGGCGTGGCCGCGCTCGGGCTCTACGCGGAGATCTTCAAGCGCAACACGCACGCCTCCGGCGTGATCCCGCAGATCTCGCTGATCATGGGCCCGTGCGCCGGGGGCGCGGTCTACTCACCGGCGATCACCGACTTCACGGTCATGGTCGACCAGAGCTCGCACATGTTCATCACCGGGCCGGACGTCATCAAGACCGTGACCGGTGAGGACGTGAGCTTCGAGGAGCTCGGCGGTGCGCGCACGCACAACACGACCTCCGGCAACGCGCACTACCTGGCCTCGGACGAGGACGACGCCGTGGCCTACGTGAAGGAGCTGCTGTCGTTCCTGCCGGAGAACAACCTCACCGAGCCGCCGGTCTTCGACGGCCCGGCCGAGCAGGGCGCGGTCGCCGAGTCGCTGACCGGTTCCGACCGCGAGCTGGACACGCTCGTGCCGGACTCGCCGAACCAGCCCTACGACATGCACGAGGTGATCTCCCGCGTCGTCGACGAGGGGGAGTTCCTCGAGGTGGGTCCGCTGTTCGCGCAGAACATGCTCGTCGGGTACGGGCGCGTCGAAGGCCGGTCCGTCGGCATCGTCGCCAACCAGCCCACCCAGCTGGCGGGCACGCTCGACATCGACGCCAGCGAGAAGGCCGCCCGGTTCGTGCGCACGTGCGACGCCTTCAACATCCCGGTGCTGACCTTCGTGGACGTGCCCGGTTTCCTGCCCGGTACCGACCAGGAGTTCAACGGCATCATCCGCCGCGGCGCCAAGCTGCTCTACGCCTACGCCGAGGCCACGGTCCCGCTCGTGACGGTGATCACTCGGAAGGCTTATGGTGGGGCGTACGACGTGATGGGGTCCAAGCACCTCGGCGCCGACCTCAACTTCGCGTGGCCGACCGCGGAGATCGCGGTGATGGGCGCGCAGGGCGCGGTGAACATCCTGTACCGCCGGCAGCTGTCCGAGGCCGCCGAGAACGGGCAGGACGTGGAAGCCGAGCGTGCGCGGTTGCAGCAGGAGTACGAGGACACGCTGTGCAACCCGTACCAGGCGGCGGAGCGCGGGTACGTGGACTCGGTCATCCCGCCGTCCTACACCCGCAGTTACGTCGCCCGCGGCCTGCGCATGCTGCGCACGAAGCGGGACGACCGGCCGGCCAGGAAGCACGGCAACATCCCGCTGTGAGCCGGAGGGAAGCGATGGCCGACAACGAAACCGCCGATGCCGCCTCCCGCCCCGAGCTGCGGGTGGTGCGCGGTAATCCTGACGACGCCGAACTCGCCGCGCTGGTCGCCGCGCTCCACGGCGTCGCCGGTTCCGGGGCCCCGGCGCAGGCCGCTCCGGAGCGGTTGAACCGGTGGGGCGCGCAGGACGTCCAACTGCGGTGGCCGCACGGCCGGCGGCCGCTGCGGCCCGGGCCGGACGGCTGGCGCGCCTCCGCGCTGCCGCAGTGACTGCCGCAGTGACAGCGGCAGTGACGGCGCCCGCCGGTCAGGGCCTGCCGATCAGGGCATGCCGGGCAGGGCCTGCCAGGTGGGGAAGCACGTGCTGATGGATCGAACGACACTCCGGCGTCGCGCCGGGAACAAGAGGAGTGGGCCACTGTGGACGTGACGCCGATCAACAAGGTGCTGGTCGCCAACCGCGGTGAGATCGCGGCGCGCGTCATCCGGGCGTGCGCCGACGCGGGAATCGCCTCCGTCGCCGTGTACGCCGAGCCGGACGCCGACGCACCGTTCGTGCGCCTGGCCGACGAGGCGTTCGCCCTGGGCGGTGCCACGGCCGGGGAGAGCTACCTGAACATCGACAAGCTCGTCGAGACCGCGCGGCGCAGCGGCGCCGACGCGGTGCACCCCGGCTACGGCTTCCTGTCCGAGAACGCCGATTTCGCCCAGGCGGTGCAGCAGGCGGGACTGATCTGGATCGGCCCGTCACCGCAGGCCATCCGCGACTTGGGGGACAAGGTCACCGCCCGGCACATCGCCACTCGCGCAGGTGCGCCGCTGGTGCCGGGGACGTCGGACCCGGTCGCCGACGCCGACGAGGTCGTCGCCTTCGCCGCGGAGCACGGTCTGCCCGTCGCGATCAAGGCGGCGTTCGGCGGCGGCGGCCGCGGCTTGAAGGTCGCTCGCACGATGGAGGAGATCCCGGAGCTGTTCTCCTCCGCGGTGCGCGAGGCCGAGGGCTCCTTCGGGCGCGGGGAGTGCTTCGTGGAGCGCTACCTCGACCGTCCGCGCCACGTCGAGGCCCAGGTCGTGGCCGACCAGCACGGCAACGTCGTGATCGCCGGCACCCGCGACTGCTCGCTGCAGCGGCGGCACCAGAAGCTCGTCGAGGAGGCCCCGGCGCCGTTCCTGTCCGATGCCCAGCGGGACATCATCCACGAGGCGGCGCGGGGGATCTGCCGCGAGGCCGGCTACCACGGTGCGGGCACCGTGGAGTTCCTCGTCGGCGAGGACGGCACGATCTCCTTCCTCGAGGTCAACACGCGACTGCAGGTCGAACACCCGGTCACGGAGGAGACCACCGGCCTGGACCTGGTGCGTGCGCAGTTCCGCATCGCCAGCGGTGAGAAGCTGCACGTCACCCACGATCCCGCGCCGAGCGGGCACTCCATCGAGTTCCGGATCAACGGCGAGGACGCCGGGCGGAACTTCCTGCCGACGCCCGGTACCGTCACCGCGTTCCACGCGCCCGCCGGTCCGGGCGTGCGCCTGGACACCGGTGTGGAGACCGGCAGCGTCGTCGGCGGGCAGTTCGATTCGATGCTGGCCAAGCTCATCGTCACCGGCGCCGACCGGCAGCAGGCGCTCGAGCGGTCGCGCCGGGCGCTGGCCGAGATGCAGGTCGACGGCCTGGCCACGGTCGTGCCGTTCCACCGCGCCGTGCTGCGCGACCCGGCGTTCACGGCCGTCGGTGGCTTCACGGTGCACACTCGCTGGATCGAAACCGAGTGGGAGAACACGATCGAGCCGCACACCGGCGGGACCGACGTCGCCGAGCAGGAGGAGCGGCAGACGATCACCGTCGAGGTCGGTGGCCGGCGTCTCGAGGTGTCCCTGCCCGCCCAGTTCGCCGCGCCCGCGCCGGCGGCGAAACAGGGGGCGAAGCCGCGCAAGCGCTCCGCGAGCAAGGCCGCCAGCACCGTTTCGGGCGATGCCGTGACCGCGCCGATGCAGGGCACGGTCGTCAAGGCTGCCGTTGCGGACGGTGACGAGGTGGCTGCCGGTGACCTCGTGGTCGTGCTCGAGGCGATGAAGATGGAGAACCCGGTGACGGCGCACAAGGACGGCACCGTCAGCGGGCTCACGGCGCAAGCCGGGGACTCGGTCTCCCAGGGCACGGTGCTCTGCGAGATCAACTGACCCTCGCCCACGCGTTCGGGACAACTCTTCCCAGCACGTGCGGTCGCTGCTTCGGCCACTGTGGATGGATCGTGCCCCGGCCGCCGCACCAGGACGGAGCCCTTCTCGTCAGCGGGCGAAATCGATGCTGCCGTGATAGGACAGTGCTGTCGAACAGATACGCGTCGTCACCACGATGCGCGGAATCGACAGCAGGCGGTGAAACGTTGCTCGGCAACACGGCACGGCAGTGCGAGGTAGTCGGGTGCGCGTGCGCACTGTTCGAGGCGTACGCGTCCGACCACTTATTACGCACCTGACTCCGCGGAACACGATCGTCGGTGGGGCGGTTCGAGCGGCAACGCCGAACCGCCCCGTTCGGTTGTGCAGCCCGTGATCGGTGGCGCCTTGCCGGGGGCCTGGTCCGCGGTCCGCGCAGTTGCGGGAGCGGTGCGGCGGACCAATACTCACCCGGTGCGCCCAATTTCGAGAATCATTCGTCCGCGAGGGTTCCCCCGCGCACGCCAGCGCTCCGCTGGGCAGCCCCGGAACTGGACTGTTCGGCGAGTTCAGCCGCGTGCGCACGCCGCGCAGCGCGCCCGAGCGCTCCTGCGGTGCGGGCGGTGTGCCCTCCGGGTGGATTCCGCGCTGCGGGAGGCGTGATGTCCGACTCCGATCAGGACCGCGCCGCTGCCATCGCCGCGGCGGTCCTCTACAGGGGATCCCGGTTCTCCCTGACTCGAACAGTGGACTCCCCGAAGTCGTTACGCTGGCAGTTCGGCGTGCTCCTCCCCTCGGACGCGGCGGCCCGCGACGTCGGCGAGGACTCGACGATGGCGACCGACTGCCTGCTGCTCGACGAGCCCGCGGCGGAACTGCGCGTGCGGCTGCGGTTCCTGCAACTGCAGGACTGCGACGTCGAACAGCGCGTTTCCGGGCACGACGGGCCCCCGGAGCTCGCACCGGTCGCCGAACGCGATTGCGGGGCGGGCTCGTCGAGCCGGCGCGAAGAAGTCGAACACGACCTCCAGGTGCTCGTCCGCGATCTCGGGGATCTGGAGCGCAGTCCCGTGGACCAGCCCCTGCACGTGCCCGGCACCCGGCAGTACGCACTCCTGCACGGCGACGGCGACGTGCAACGCGGCCGGATCACGCGCACGCGCCAGCCCGTCGACGCCCGACTGCGCGTCATCGTCGAGCGCCAGCCTCCCGGGCTGCTGAAACTGCGGTTCGAACTGGTCAACACGACGGTGTCCAACGGGGACGGACACGACCGGACACGGCACGCGCCCCGGGAACACGCGCTGCACCGCTCGCTGCTCAGCCCGCACCTGCTGCTGTCGGTGACCCGTGGCCGGTTCCTGTCCGTTCTCGACCCTCCCGACTGGGCCGAAGCGATCGCGCGGGACTGCGTTCACCGTCGGCTCTGGCCGGTGCTCACCGACGACCACGGTGCGGACCGCTCGATGCTGGCCTCGCCGGTGATCCTGCACGACCGTCCACACCTGAGCGAGCACGGAGCGCGCTGGCGACGCTCCAGGATCGCCGGAGAGCGCGACATTCCAGCGCCGCGCCACACCGCATGACCGCTGCCGCGTCCGCGGTGGGCCTCGAGGGGAGCGGCGGCTCAGACGAGGAACTTGTCCGGAGTGAGCGGGAGGTCCCGCACGCGCCGTCCCGTCGCGTGATACGTCGCGTTGAGCACCGCGGCCGGTGCGCCGACGATGCCGATCTCACCGATCCCCTTGGAACCCATGGGATTGACGTGCGGATCCTCTTCGTCGATCCACTCGGCGTCGATGTCGCCCACGTCCGCGTTCACAGCCACGTGGTACTGCGCGAAGTCCCGGTTGACCACGTGCCCGAACCGCGTGTCCAACACGCCTTCCTCGTGCAGCGCCATGGACACACCCATCACCATTCCGCCGAGGAACTGGGAGTGCGCCGTGCGCGGGTTGACGATGCGGCCGGCGGCGAACACGCCCAGCATGCGCGGCACGTGCACCTGCCCGGTCCGCGCGTGGACTCGCGCCTCGGCGAACTGCGCCCCGTACGCGCTCATCGCGTACTGCCGCCCATCCGGGTTCTTCTCCGCGCTCGCCTCGGCCTCCGCCCCCTCCGAGGGATCGGACCCGTGCTGCTTGCGGAATTCCTCGGCCGCGGCGGCCACCGCGGTTCCCCAGCTCGTCGTGCCCGAGGACCCGCCGGCGACCGTCGCGAACGGCAACGCGGTGTCGCCGATGTGCAGTTCCACCGCCTCGATGTCGACACCGAGCGCATCGGCGGCGATCTGCCGCAGCGCCGTCCACGCTCCCGTACCGAGGTCCGCGGCCCCGATGCGCACGAGGTAGCCGTCCGGGGTGCGGGTGATCGTCGCCGTCGACCCCGGCAGGCGATGCGTGGGATAGGCCGAGGCCGCCACCCCGGTGCCGATGAGCCAGTCGCCCTCGCGACGCACACCCGGGGTGGGATCGCGCCCTTCCCAGCCGAACCGCTCCGCGCCGCGCCGCAGGCAGGCAACCAGGTTGCGGCTGGAGAACGGCTTGCCGCTGTTCGGATCCGCGGTGGTGTCGTTGCGCACCCGCAACTCCACCGGGTCGACTCCGCAGGCGGAGGCGAGCTCGTCCATGGCGACCTCACCGGCGAACATGCCGGGGCACTCGCCCGGTGCCCGCATCCACGACGGAACCGGCACGTCCAAGGCGGCCAGCCGGTGCGTGGTGCTCCGGTTGGGTGCGGCGTACATGCTGCGTGTGGACACCGCGCTCTGCTCGGAGAACTCCTTGATGCGCGCGGTCTGCTCCACCGACTCGTGCACGATCCCGGACAGGCGTCCTTCGTGATCGGCACCGAGCCGCAACCGCTGCACGGTGGGCGAGCGGTAACCGGTCAGCCCGAACATGTTCTGCCGCGACACCGCGTACTTGACGGGGCGGTTCTCGTCCACCAACCACGTCGCCATCGCCGTCAGGACGACGTGCGCGTGCGGCAGCCCTTTGGATCCGAAACCGCCGCCGACGTGCGGGCAGACGACGTGGACACCGTCCGGGTCGAGCCCCAGCACTCGCGCCACCGTCTCGCGCACGGAGTGCGGCCCCTGGGTGGAATCGTGGAGGGTGAGCCGCGCGCCGGCGCGCATCGCCACGGTCGCGTGCGGTTCCATCGGGTTGTTGAACTCGTACGGCGTTCGGTACGTGACGTCCACTGTGACCGGTGCTGCGGCGAGAGCCCCGTTCGAATCCCCGATTTCGGTGTCCGCGGGCGACGAGGAGCTCACGTCGGTGGGTGCCCGCAGGTCGGTGCGGTCCGCGCTGAAGTGCGCGTCGTGCTCGTCCTGCTCGTAGTGCACCGGGATGTCCGCCGCGGCATGCCGGGCGACCACCGGGGAATCGGCGAGCACCGCCCCGATGAACTGCCCGCGGAAGTGCACCTCGGGCGACTGCAGGATGGCCAGTTCGGCATCCTCGTCCGGTGCGGTGCGGGGCGCGTTCTCGTGCGTGAGCACCGCGAGCACACCGGGACGTCGCACCGCGGAGCTGTCGATGCCGCGGATGCGCCCGCGCGCGATCGTCGACTGCAACGGGGCGAGGTAACAGGGCGCCTGCATGCCGTGCTCGTAGGCGTACGGCGCGCGACCGGTGACTTTCGCCACGCCGTCATCGCGGCGCCGGTCGGTGCCCATGGCGCGAGCTGCGAGGTTCTCGGTCATGACGCCTCCTGCTGGCTGGCGAGGTCCGCGAGCGCGCCCGTCACGGCCGCGCGCACCATCGGCACCTTGAACGTGTTGCCCGTCAGCGGTTCCGCCTGCGCGAGTTCGGCTTCTGCCGCCGCGCGGAACCGCTCTTCGGTGGCCGGTGCACCGCGCAACGCCTCCTCGGCGCTGGTCGCGCGCCACGGTTTGTGCGCCACCCCGCCGAGAGCTATGCGCACCTCGTCGATCCGCCCCGCGTGCAGCTGGAGCACTGCTGCCACGGACACGAGCGCGAAGGCGTACGAAGCGCGGTCGCGCACTTTGCGGTAGGTCGAGTGCATCGCGGCGGGAAGCGGCGGCAGCTCGACGGCGGTGATGAGCTCGCCGTGTTCGGCGACCGTGTCGTGCTGCGGCTCCTGGCCGGGCAGCCGGTGGAACTCACCGCTGGCCACGCGGCGCTGTCCGCGTGGGCCGCGCAGCAGCACCTCCGCGTCCAGCGCGCGCAGCGCCACCGCCATGTCCGAGGGGTGCACCGCTACGCACTGCTGGGAGGCGCCGAAGATGGCGTGGTAGCGCGTCCATCCGTCGAGCGCCGAACACCCGGATCCGGGGTCGCGCTTGTTGCACGGCGTGGACGGGTCCTGGAAGTAGGCGCAGCGGGTCCGTTGCATGAGATTGCCGCCGGTCGTGGCGAGGTTGCGCAACTGACCCGAGGCACCGGACAGCACGGCCTGCGCCAGCACCGGGTAGCGCTGCCGCACCGCGGGTTCGGCGGCCAGATCGCTGTTGCTGACGTTCGCGCCGATCACGAGTCCGCCGTCTTCGCGACCGTCCACGGTGTCGAGCGCGAGACCGGTGATGTCCACGAGCACGTCGGGAGCGGCGATGCCGAGTTTGAGGTGGTCGACGAGGTTCGTGCCGCCTCCGAGGAAGGTGGCCCCGGGGGTTTCGGCCACGGTGGCGATCGCCTCGTCGGTGTCGGTGCTGCGGTGGTAGTCGAACGGAATCACGGGCGGACCTCGCGGATCGCTGCGACGATGTTGGCGTAGGCGCCGCACCGGCAGAGGTTGCCGCTCATCCGCTCGCGGATCTCCGCGTCGTCGAGCTCACCGGCGCGGGCGTCGTCGGTGGTGACCGCGCTGGGGCGGCCGTCACGGGCTTCGGCGAGCATGCCGACGGCCGAGCAGATCTGTCCCGGAGTGCAGTAACCGCACTGGAACGCGTCGTGGTCGAGGAACGCCTCCTGCACCGGGTGCAGCCCGCCGGCGGCCAGTCCTTCGGCCGTGATGAACCGGACGTGCTGGTTGGCAACCGCCAGCGACAGGCAGGTGGTGACGCGCTGGCCATCGGCCAGCACGGTGCACGCGCCGCACTGCCCGTGGTCGCACCCCTTCTTCGGGCTGGTGTTGCCCAGGTGATCCCGCAACGCGTCGAGCACCGTGGTGCGCGTGTCCACCGTGAGCCGGTGCTGCTGCCCGTCGACGTGCAGCGTGATGTCCGCTTCCATCGGCAGTTCCTCCCGCTCTCGCGCGGCACGGGGCCCACCGGTGATTACCCCGGCTGCGAGCGCGCTAATCCCGGTTGCGCAAGCTGCTCGGCATCTGCTCGGCACGTGCGGCAACCGGCACGTGCGGCAACCGGGGAGCGTGCGCGGACCGCATCATCGGTCGTGCGGTCCGCGCCCGGGGGGAGCAGTGCTACTAGAATGCAACCGTCATCCCGGGTCGCCGCAGGTGTCCCCGCGGGCCCGGGCTGCGGTCGCCGTCCCGTCGTGCCAAGCGCTGGAGCCCGAACCCATGAGCGACAGCAATTCCCCGCTCACCACGCACCGACCCGGCGACGGCACGGTGCCCTCGGAGGACGTGGCGCGGTTGCTCGTGCACTGCCCCGACCGCCCCGGCATCGTCTCGGCCGTGAGCTCGTTCTTGACCAGAGCGGGGGCGAACATCGTTTCGCTCGGGCAGCATTCGTCGCAACCGCAGGACGGCACGTTCTTCCAACGCACCGTCTTTCACCTGCCGGGGCTGGTGGCGCGGCGCGCCGAACTCGAACGCGCCTTCGCCGCGGAAGTCGCCGGGCCGATGGACATGGAGTTCACGCTCACCGAGGCGGGCAAACCCAAGCGGGTCGCGATCATGGTGTCCAAACTCGACCACTGCCTGCTCGATCTGCTGTGGCGCAACCGGCGTGGCGAACTGGACATGACCGTGGCCATGGTGCTGTCCAACCACCCGGACCTGGCCGAGGACGTGCGGTCGTTCGACGTGCCGTTCATGCACATCCCGGTCAGCCGGGAGACGAAACCGCAGGCCGAGCAGCAGCAGTTGGACGCGCTCCGCGGCAACGTCGACCTCGTCGTGCTCGCCCGCTACATGCAGATCATCTCCGGGGACTTCCTCTCGCGCATCGGCTGCCCGCTGATCAACATCCACCACTCGTTCCTGCCGGCGTTCATCGGTGCGGGGCCGTACCGCAGGGCCAAGGAACGCGGGGTCAAGCTCATCGGAGCGACCGCGCACTACGTCACCGAGGACCTCGACGAGGGGCCGATCATCGAACAGGACGTCGTGCGCGTCGGACACCAGCACGGCACGGCGGATCTCGTCCGGTTCGGCGCCGACGTCGAGCGCACCGTGCTGTCGCGGGCGGTGCGGTGGCACTGCGAAGACCGGGTGATGCGGCACGAGAACACGACCGTGGTGTTCTGACCGCCCTGCGCGCGGTCTCCGGTGCGCATGCACCGTTCGTACCCCGTTCGGGCGGGGGCATTTACAGCCCGCCGCCCGCGCCCCACGATGGGTGATGTTCGAGCGGAGAACGTGAGTCGGCACCGCTCACGGCCACCCGCACCGTGCCGCGGTTGCCGGCGACGCGGGACGCGGCGAACCGCGATGCGCGAGGGGCGATGCGCCATGGGCAAGGCACGACGGCTGTGGGCACTCGACGGGGCGCGCCTGACGATGCAGCGCAGCGCCCTCGTGCTCGGGGACGCGGGCACGGTCACGCTGCCGGTGCCCACCTTCCTCGTCGAACACGACCGGGGTCTCGTGCTCGTGGACACGGGGTTGGCACCGGAAGCCGCCGACGACCCCTACGGGGTGTACGGATCGCTGGTCGACGCGGTGAACATCGAGTTCAGCCCCCAGCAGCGCGTCGACCGGCAGATCGAATCGCTCGGCTACCGGTTGACCGACGTGCGCCACGTGATCTGTTCGCACACCCACTTCGACCACACCGGCGGGCTGCGGCTGTTCCCGCACGCCGAGCTGTACGCCGGTGCCGACGACCTGCCGTACGCGTTCTGGCCCAACCCGGGTGCGGCCCCGTTCTTCCACCCCGCCGACCTGGACGCCACGCGGAAGTTCCACTGGAACCCGCTCGTCGGCGACCACGACCTGTTCGCCGACGGCAGCATCGTCATCCTGTTCCTGCCGGGCCACACGCCCGGCAACTGCAGCGTGCTGGTGCAGCTCGAGCACAGCGCGTTCCTGCTCTCCTCCGACACGGTGCACCTGCGCAGCGCTCTCGACGAGGACCTGCCGATGCCCTCGGACTTCAACACGCAGCAGGCCGTCGAGTCGATCCGCCGGCTGCGACGGCTGTCCACGGCCCACGACGCGCCCGTGTGGATCGCGCACGACCCGGCGGACTGGGCCGCGTACCAGCACGCACCGCACGCCTACGAGTGAGCTGCCGGGGCGCGAACCGACCGTCGAAGGGTGATCCATGTCCGAGCGCACCAACGAAACCGTGTTCACCTGGGCGGCGCCGCCGCTGAAGTTCGGTGCCGGCGCGGTCGAGGAACTCGGCTTCGAATGCGAGCAGCTCGGTCTCGACAGCGTGCTGATCGTCACCGACCGCGCGGTGGCAGCCACCGGCGCGGCCGACCGCGCGCGCAGCGCCGTGCAGGCCGCGGGGATCAGCGCCGGGATCTACGACGGGGCGCACAGCGAACCCACCGACGCGAGCATCCGCCAGGCCGTCGACGACGTCCCCGGCGGGGACTGGAGCGGTGTCGTGGCCGTCGGCGGCGGATCGGTGATCGACACCGCGAAAGCGATCGCGCTGCTGACCACGTACCCGGACGACCTGATGGCGCACGTCAACCAGCCGATCGGGCAAGGCAAAGCCCCGCCCGGCCCGGTCAAACCCGTGGTCGCCGTGCCCACCACGGCCGGCACCGGCGCCGAGAGCACCGCGGTGTGCATTTTGGACCTGTTGGAGCTGAAGGTGAAGTCGGGCATCAGCCACGCGCGTCTGCGGCCGGTCAAAGCGGTCGTCGACCCGACGCTGTCGTTGCCGCTGCCGCCGCACGTGACCGCGTGCGCGGGCATGGACGTGCTCTGCCACGCGCTCGAGTCGTACACCGCACGCCCGCACCACGCGTATCCGCGGCGCAGCGCGGCCGAACGCCCCACCTACGTCGGCGCCAACCCGATCTCGGACGCGTTCGTGGAAAAGGCCATCCCGCTGGTGGCGCGCAGCCTGCGCCCCGCGGTGATGCGCGGCCACGACGAGCAGGCCCGCACGGACATGATGCTGGCCGCCTCGTTCGCGGGCATGGGGTTCGGCAACGCCGGGGTGCACATCCCGCACGCGTGCGCCTACCCGATCGCCGGGCGGGTCACGGACTTCCACCCGCCGGACTACTCCGCCGAGGAGCCGATGGTGCCGCACGGCGAGTCGGTGGCGCTGACCGCACCGGCGGCGTTCCGCTTCACCTTCCCCGCCGCGCCGGAGCGGCACGTGCACGCCGCCGAACTGCTCGACCCGTCGGTGGCGGACATCGCCGATCGCGCGGAACGCTTGCCGGCGGCGCTCGTGTCGCTCATGCGCGACATCGGCATCGCAAACGGGGTCTCCGCGGTCGGCTACGGAGGCGGCGACATCTCCACGCTGGTCGACGGAACGCTGAAGCAGCAGCGGCTGCTGACGATGTGCCCGCGCGACGTGGGCGAGGCCGAGCTGCGTGCGATCGTGGAGGCCTCGCTGACGAACTGGTGACCGGCGAACTGGCCGAGCGGGTCATGCCCGCGTGCGCTGCGCGTAGTCCGCGGCGATCCCGTCGAAGGTCATCCACCGCACGCCGTCGTGCGCGTTGAAGTGCTCGATCAGCCGCTCGTGCATGAGCAGCGTCTGCGGCCGGCCGGAGACGTCCGGGTGGATGGTCATCGTGAACACCGCGTAGTCGTATTCGCGGTAGACCCAGTCGAACTGGTCGCGCCACAGCTGTTCGATGTCGCGCGGGTTGACGAAACCGTGGCTGTTCGGGTTGCCCTTGACGAACAGCATCGGCGGCAGGTCGTCCAGGTACCACGAGGCCGGGATCTCGATCAGCTCGGATTCCGCGCCCCGCCGCAGCGGGTGCATCCACTCCGACGCGGGGCGGGAGTAGTCGATCGGTGTCCACGAGTCGCCGACGCGCACCCGGTACGGCAGGAAGTCGTGGTGCATCAGCGAGTGGTCGTAGGTGATGCCGCGTTCCAGCAGCAGTTCGTTGGTGACCGTGGAGAACTCCCACCACGGGGCGACGTAGCCGGTCGGACGCGTGCCCGCGCGCTGCTCGATCAGCCCGATGCAGCGGTCCAGCACGTCGCGCTCCTGCTCGCGCGACATCGAGATCGGGTTCTCGTGGTTGTAGCCGTGCACACCGATCTCGTGGCCCGCGGCCACGCACGCCTGGAACTCGTCGGGGAACGTCTCGATGGAATGGCCCGGCCAAAACCACGTGGACGGCATGCCGCGGCGTTCGAACAACTGCAGCAGGCGGCCGACGCCCACCTCCCCGGCGAACATGCCGCGGGAGATGTCGCAAGGGGAGCCCTCACCGCCGTACGACCCCAGCCAGCCGGCGACCGCGTCCACGTCCACGCCGTAGGCGACGAGGATTTCCTTGGCCATCGCAGACACACCCTTCCCGTTTCGCGGATCACGTGCTCGGCAGCGCGCCGACCGCGCGCAGCCACTGCTCGCATCGCACCACGGCGCGCCGCGGTTCGCCTTCGCTGGCCAGTGCTGCGGCCAGCAGCAGCCGCGCCTGCCACGGCGGCAGGTCTCCGGCGAACAACGCACCCGCGTCCGCCAGGGCACGGCCGCCCCCGCTGTACAGCGGGGCCACCGGTCCGGCTCCGGTGCGCGTTGTGACCAGCACCGGCAGGCCCGCGGCGAGATGCCGCTGGCAGGCGTCCACCGTCGCGGGGGTGGCGTTGCCCGCCCCGAACCCGGCGAGCACGAGTCCCCGCGCGCCGGCGTCGACCGCGTGCTCGACGGCACCGCCGTCCACACCCAGGTACTGCCCGATCACGTCGACGCGGGGCAGTTCGGGCGTGCTCGGATCGAGCAGCGGTTCCCACCGCGGATGGGCGTGCTTGCGCACCCCGGTTTCGTCGACGCGACCCATCGGTCCGCGACCGGGCGCGTCGAACGCGGCCAGGTCCAGGCTGTGCACTTTCCGCGCACCGACGGTGGGCAGGATGCGGTCGGCGAAGGCGACGCTGACACCGGTGCCGGCCGCTTCCTCCGCGGCGGCCCAGCGCAGGGCCGCGGACAGGTTGCGCGGACCGTCCGGCGCCGCGTCGTCGAAGGGGCGCTGCGCCCCGGTGAACACCACCGGAGCGGATCCCGCGTGCGTCAGCGACAGCAGGAACGCGGATTCCTCCATCGTGTCGGTGCCGTGGGTGATCACGACCCCGTCGGCCTCGTCGCACGCGTGGCGCACCTGTGCGGCCAACGACAGCACATCGGGCACGGTCGCGGCGAAGCTGACGATCGCCGCAGCATCGCGCGCGTGCACGTGCACGCGCTCGAGCGGGTGCACCTCCCGCGCCGCGGCGAGCAGGTCGGCGGCGCCGACGGCGACCTGGCGTCCCCGCGTGCCGGACCGGGTGGCGATCGTGCCGCCGGTGGCGAGTAGGGCGAGTTGACGCACGTGACCTCCGCAGGAGTGGGGGATCGGACCGTGTTGATCCTGCGACTGCCCACGACCTGCGTCAACCGCCTCGTCGGTGGCGCCCGGCACGGCAACCGGCGCCTCCACCGAAGGCACGGACGGCGGAACATGCGCGAGCACCCACCGCCCGGCATGGAAGTGCTCCGTGCGCAGTGCTTTTCGGAACCGTCCTGTGTGCACGTCCGTTGCGGACACCTGGTCGACAGCACGTGCCGTGTCGATCTGCGACGCATCGCCCCGCACGGCGGTGGGAGTCGCCGCCGTCCCGTGGCCGGTGCGTGCGGCCGCGGCCGATCGTCTGCACATAGCGGAGCGAGCGCTCACTCTTGGTGACGAAACTGGTGTGATGACGTTGTTCCACCTCCCGCGGTGGCCTACTGTCGCTGGAGTGGAGCGAAACCGAGGTCAGCGCTGAGAACCCGGTCGTACCAAGAATCCACCGGATCCCCGGTTCACATGCGCAATCACCGAGCTGCTGCGCTGCAGACGCGCACCACCGGCCCGCAGACCGGACTTGCAGGCGCCATGCGGTGCCACCGCGGTCGAGGATGACCGCTCACCGGTCCTGATCGGACGAACTGCGAAATCCAACAGCGGACGAAATCCGCGATGATCGTGCTGCGAAAGGGCATTCGATGGTTGTTGAGGCGGATCAGGCCACCGGCGCACCGACATCGGGCATCGACCTGGCCACATTACTGGCCGACTGCCTGCACGAGCTGCCCGCGCAAGCGGCGCAGCACACCATCCCCCTCGGCAACCCCGATCAGGGCGGCCCCAGCTACGCCGCCGCGCGCGAAGCCTTCCTCGCCGCCGGAATCGCCGCAGTGCACGAATTTTCCAGGTGCGGCGAGTGGATCCAGTTCAACATCGAAGTCCGCGCGGACAAGTGGGCGCACGCCTACGCCTTCCTCGCCGACGCGGCGCGCACCGCGCTCGAACGCTCCGAAGCGAGCAACTTCTTCTTCATGCACAAACCCCCCGGTCTGCGGGTGCGTTTCCAGCTCCGGGACGGCGCCCGCGCAGCCGCGCCCGCGCTGATCGACGCGTTCCGGCAGCGCACCGACCTGTTCACCGATGTCCGATCGGGCGTCTACGAACCCGAGTCCTACCTCTTCGGTGGACCGCGGTCGATGCCCCTGGTGCACGATTCGTTCACGGTGGACTCACTGGCCTGGCTCGACCAGCACGTCCGCAGCGCGCGTTCTGCCGAGGCCGCACCGGACTGGGCGGTGTCGCTGGCGCTCGTGCGCGCCGTCGTCGACGGTCTCGGCATCGTGGGGTGGGAGCACCGCGGCGTGTGGGACACCGTCCGCCGCGACGGTGGACGGCGGTTGGCCGCAGACGTCCCCGAAGACCGGTACGAGCGCTTCGTCGAGGGCGTCCGAGCGCAGTGGGATCTCGGCGAACGCGCACTGCAGCGCCTACCGGGCGGGGACGAGCTCGTGCACCACCGCGCTGCCCTGGTCGAGGCCGCACAGCGGTGGCGCCGCGAGTACTTCGAAAGCGAGCACGCGCGGACGGGACCGCGCCGCGCCGCCGCCTTCTGGACGATCTTCCACTGGAACCGTGCCCGGATCCCCATAAGCCGGCAGTGCCTGCTGACCGATGCTCTGCTCCGGGACGGAGGGATGTGAGCATGCAACCACGTGCCCGCCAGGTCCTCGACGATCCGCACGAGAAGCCCGAGGAGAACCGCGAGGCCCTCGAGGAACCAGGCCCCGCCGCTGCTCGCGCGGAGCCCGTTCCCGCGCAGCTCCCGGACGGGCGCACGTCCGGGCACGAGGCCGACGGTGCCGACCTCGCCATCGGCGCGGAGATCGTCGTCCGCACGGCCGGTTTCCCCGCGCACCTGTGGACGGACGGCGGCAATCCGGACCTGTTCCACACCGTCGATGTGCACCGGCGGCAGCACGACGAGCTGCACGCGCGGGCGCACGAGCTGGCCGAGCGGATCAGCGACGAGGTCATTCCCGAGCCGGAGCTGGACAAGAGCCACCGGCGTGCCGCGCTCGTCGTGCGCCGCCGCCTGCACTGCGGTGATGTTCCCGAACCGGACGAGCTCGCCGACCTGATCGGTGCACCGGCCGTCCCCGCGCGGATCACGGCCGACCTGCTCGCGCTCGCCTGCCGCGCGGTCGACCACCGCATCGCCGGTGACCGGGCGCAGCGGGCAGCGGAGCACGAGCGCGCGCGGATCGGGCCACTCGCTTGGGAATCCGTGCGGAACACGTCGATCGCGGCCGCGTTCCTCGACACCGACGCGGCCGATCTCGTCGCGGAGATCGAGCGCCGCTCGGCCGCGGGCGAGGCGTGGACCAGCAAACGCCTGCGGCACCGAGTGGACTACCTGTGGCGCATCATCGCCCGCGGAGCGGCGAAAGCCACCCCGCGCAGCTGGCTCGGCCACGTCGGAACACTGCCGATGTCGGACGCACGGCAGGTGCTCTCCGCGGGGGACTGGCGCGCCCCGGGGGTGGAGCTCGGCGAACTGACCACCGAAACCGCGGAGAACCTGCACGCGCTGCGGACGCGTCTCGACGCGACGGACCTGCGCTGCGCAGCGGTGGAAACCCCGCTGGCGCTGGCGAACCTGTACACGGAGAACGGCGCCGAATTCCGCTGTTTCACACTCGACCAGCAGGACGCCACGCGGATGCGCGAGATTCGGTTGCGGCGCACGGCCGCGCTGGAGGCCCTGTGCCGCGTCCTGCGCGACGGCGTCCGCCCGCTCGGTGATGTGCAGCGCGCGTTCGTCGGTGCGGAAGCGGCCGCGGAGCAGGTCGGCAAAGTCCGGGAATTCCTGGCTTACGTGCACCGCCTGGGCGTGCTGCGGGTGTGCGGCGCGCCGCAGCGCAACTGGGGCGCGTGGGCGTCGCCCGCCGAAGCGGCGTCCGGCGGGCGCGCCGCGCACCGCGCCGGGGCAGACGACGCCTTCGTCGACGTCCACCGGCGCATCGGCACTTCCGAGAGCGGGTCCACGTCGCACTCCGTCCGTGAACCCTCCGGAGTGGACGCTGCGTTGCGCGCGGCCCACCGGTTGGCGCGACTGCGCGAGGACGACGGCACGGTCGGCCGCGTCGACCTCAGCGGGTACCTCACCGAGCAGCCGCGTCCGGCCACCGAGGTGCTCACCGACCTGCTCGCCGCGGACGTGGACCTCTCGGCGCTGCGGCAGCGCGCTTACACCGGCTGGCACGAACCCACCGGAACCAGCGAGGCGTACGGGCGGGTGATCGAGCGCGTGCACGATCGGCTCTCCGCCGAGGAGGTCGACGTCTCCGAATCCACGCTGGACGGTCTCGGTGTTCCGGCCGGGGAAGAGCCGGTGTGGCCCACTGACTGCCTCATGCGGCCCGTGCGCGGATCCCGGCACGATGCGGTGCTCGTCGTCGAAGCCCCGGCCGGCAACCTGGACGCGCGGTTCGGCGACGCGTTCGCGCGGGCGCACGGCGAGTACCGCAACGCCGCGCGGTACCGCCGTTTCCTGCGGGAAGTGGAGCACGTCAGCGGAGCGCGGTTCGTGGAACTGCTGCTGCCGCCGTCGCACGAACGCGCGGCCAACGCAGTGTGCCGTCCCGTGTGCACCGGTTTGTGGACCGGTGATGCCGACCGGTACCCCTACCACCGCGCGCAGGATTCCGACAGCGCGTACCTGCCGCTGGAACGGGTGCGGGTGTTCCGCTCCGGCGGCGGAGTCCGCGCGGAGTCCGCGGGCGCCCCGCTGCTGCCCGTCTACCACGCGACGCGCCCGCCGCTGCCGCCGTACGACCTGCTGCTGCACCTGCTGCTCGCCGCAGGGCCCGGGCGGGCGCTGCACCAGACCCGGCTGGACCGGCTCATCACGGCCTTCCCGGACGCGCCGTCCGCCCCGCGGTTGACCGCGGGATCCGTGGTGCTCTCGCCCGCAGCCTGGCGGATCCCCGCGGAGCGGCTGTGGGACGCCGGCGCGTCCGACTGGGTCAAGATCCGCGACGCCGCACGGCTGTGGCGCGCTCGCGATCTGCCGCGGTGGGTGTTCGTCTCCACCGAGTCCGAGGGCAAAGCCGTACCCGCGGATCTCGAATCGCTGCCCGGACTGCGCGCGGTGGAGCGCGTGGCCGCGCGCTGCGGCGGAGACGCGCTCCTGTTCGAGGAGATGCTCCCGGGCCCGCGGCACCTGTTCGCCCGCGACGGTGCGCATGCCGAGCACGCCCACCACGCGGTCGAAGTGGCGCTCCGCCTGCCCCGCGAGGACAGCATCCGCACGCTCGCGAGGCGCGCCGGCGACCGGTTGCGCACCGACGTGCCGGTGCCGCGCTGACCGGAGTGAACCGCGACAACCGAGTGCGAACCGAGGAGAAAGGGGGATCCTGCCGCGGAAGTACGCACCGCACCAACGCGTCGGTGCGACGTGAAGCTCCATCCGGAAAGGAACTGTCATGGAAACGACGTTGCCGCTCGAACAGCTGGACAGCCTCATCGACGACCTGGACGCCCAGGTGACCGAGGAGCAGGTGCCGGAAGCCGCTGGCGGTACGGCGCTGTGCAACACCGGCGCCCTGTGCACTCTCGTCATCTGCGCGTGAAAACCCTCCTGTCGAAAGGAATTGTCATGGAATCGACGTTGCCGTTGGAAGAATTGGACACCCTCATCGATGATCTCGATGCCCAGGTGACCGAAGATCACGCCCCGGCCGTGGCCGATGGAGGTACGGCCCTGTGCGGGACCGGGCTGGCCTGCACGGTGCTCATCTGCGCGTGAGCCCACCGTGACTGGTCGTTCGGAATGACGGGTCGGCGGGTGGCGCCGCGCAGTGCCGCTCGTCGACCCGCCCACGGCGCATCGCCCCCGTTCCGACCGGCAGGAAACCCGACCCCGCCAGGAGGTGCAGCCGATGACGGCACCGCAACGCCCGCCCGTTGACGCGGATCACGTTCGCGCGACCGCCGATGCCGTGCTGCGCGCTCACCTCGCCGGCGACGGCGGTGATCCCTGCGATCCCGCCCCGGCAGCACTCGCCCGCCTGCTGGCCGACGGCGGTGACGGGCAGGCGTTGGCCGCACCCGCGCTGCGGGCGTGGTCGACGGCACCGCGCCGTGCGCAGCCGCACTTCGGCCTCTCCGGGGGAGCGGCCGGGTTGCTCGTCGGCGTGCGCATGGGGGTGCACGTCGACGAGCGGCTGCACGCGCTGGAAACGAAGCTGCTGGCCACGCTGCACCGGTCCGTTCCCGAGCAGTTGGCGCGGGCGCGGCGCCGCGACCGCGGATTCGGCGACTACGACCTCATCATCGGCCCCGCGGGGACCCTGCTCGCCGCACTCGTCGACCGGCCGAGCACGCAGCGGCCCGCCGATGCGGCCGCCGACGACCTCGTCGCCCTGCTCGCGGCGCACCTGGCCGCATTGTGCGGCACCGAGGACCTCGACGGGATGCGCGTGTCCGCTTACGCGGGGCACGAACACCTCGACTGGATGCAGGGACGCGTGAACACCGGAGTCGGGCACGGTGTTCCCGGCGTGCTGCTCGCTCTCGCCGCCGCGGCGCGCCACCTCGGCGACGCGGAACTGCACCCGCCCCTCCGGCACGCCGCGCAGTGGTTGATGGCGCGGGCTTTCACCGACGAGCACGGCGTCACCTGCTGGTACGGCGGGCAGTTGTTCGACGGGGAAGAACCCCCGGCAGGACCGATGCGGCGGCAGGCCTGGTGCTACGGCACCCCCGGCGTTGCCTGGGCGCTGTGGGAGGCGGGAGCGGTGCTCGGTGACGGGCAGATCCAGCGCTTCGCCGCGAACGCCTTCGACTCGCTCGCGCGGCGCTACGACACCGACTGGCACCTGTTCGGCGGGGGAGCGGAGGAGACGCTGACGCTGTGCCACGGCGCCTCCGGCGTTCTCGGCATCGCCGACTGCTTCCACCGCCACGCCGGATCCGCCTGCGCGGGCGTGCTGGCCGAACACCTTCGGCGGCACATCACCGAACGAGCGGAGCAGCTGACCGCGCTGGCCGGCGCCGACCGCACGCTGTTGAACGGGGCGTGCGGGGCCGCGGCGATGCTGCTCAGCTGCAGCGGTGCCGATCGTGCGTGGACGCTGTGCCTCGGCCTGCGGTGAGCACGGCGCAGGAGCGCACCATCAATCGTTGGTGCGGTCAACGGTTTTCGGGGCGGGGGAGACGAACCCGGTCCGCCGGCCGTCCTCGCCGATGAGGTGCCCCAGCCGCTTGACGAACCGCGGCGTGATCCACCGGTCCAGCACGCGAGTCCCGGCGAACCTGGTGCACAGCAGCATTTCGAACCGGTCCAGATCCGCCATGTGGTGCAGCCAGATCTGCACGGCCAGGTTCGCCTCGCTGCTGACCGTGGCGCACAGCCGGATCTCGGGCAGCTGCGCGATGGACTCGGCGGTGGAGACCAGCTCCGTCTGCGGCACCTCGAGCCACAACGTGGCCGCCACGTGCCAACCGGCCACGTGATGCGCCACCTCGCAGCGCACCGAGGTGAAGCGCGCACCGAGCACGCGCCCGATCCAGCGGCCGGCGGTGCTGTGCGCACACCCCAGCGCGCGAGCGACCGACGCGGCCGGTAACCGCGCATCAGGACCCAGCAATCGCAGCACCGCCAGGTCCTGCTGCTCGGGGCGCGAGCTCGGCTCCCGCCGCGACGAGGTGCGCAGCGCGCGCTGCTGCCCCTCGGTCAGCGCGTTGAGACGCCACTGCGAGCCGTCCCGCACGAGCGACCGGAAGAAGTGCGTGCGCGTGGCCCGCACGCCGGGCACCGGCGCGACCACCTCGTTCACCCGGCGGTCCAGGGCGAGAATGCTCGGAGCCAGCATCGTCAACATCAGATCGCGCGGCCCGGACGTCGCGTCGATGTTCTACACCGCGTGCAGCTGCGCGATGCGCTCGGCGACCTGTCCACGCCGACCGGGGGCGCACTCCACTTCGACGAACGCGGCCGCCGACCAGGCGTGCGCGGTCCAGTTCCGCGTGGACTGCGGATAGCAGGAGAACCAGGCCAGCCCTTCGCGGGTGAGCCGCCCCCAGCGCCGCGTCAGCGTCGCCGGGTGCACCTCGAGCACCTCGGCCAACCGGGTCCAGGGCACGCGCGGCTGCAACTGCAGCGCGTGCACCAACGCCAGATCGGTCTCGTCCAGATTCGCGGAATCATGCATGAACCCGCACCAGAACCGACGATTCGTGCGATCGCAAGGCCCGGTTTCCACCTCTGGCCATACTCACCGCACCCGCCGCCGGGAAGAGCAGCCCACGACCGGGCGGGATGCCGCGCAAGGAGAGGAGGCGAAGGTGCGCACTCCGGCACTGGCCGACGCGCCGCTGCTGTGGATCGCAGCGGTCGGCGTGTTCGGCGTGATCATCGTGCAGTCGGTCGTGTACCTGCGCGCGGCGCGCCGCGCCGCCGACGCGGCCGGAATGACCCGTGCCGAACACGTCACGGCGCTGCGCACCGGGGCGGTCTCCGCGCTGGGACCGTCGCTGGCCGTGGTGTTCATCGCGATCAGCCTGCTGTCGGCGTTCGGCACACCCGCCGTGCTCACGCGCATCGGCCTCATCGGATCCGCCAGTTTCGAAACGCTCTCGGCCCGCACGGCTGCCGACACGCTCGGCGTCGAGCTCGGCGGTGCGGGCTACGACGACGGGGCGTTCGCGCTCGTGCTGTTCACGATGACCGTGGGCGGTGCGGCGTGGATGGTGAGCACGCTGGTGCTGACACCGCTGCTGCGGCGCGCCGACCACCGCATCCGCCGCTTCGACCCCGCCGTCATGGCGATCGTGCCGAGTGCGGGCATGATCGCCGGGTTCACCTACCTGGGCCTGGACGAGGTGGGGAAGTCGAGCGTGCACCTGGTGGCCTTCACCGCGGGCGGGTTGGCCATGCTCGCCGCGCACGGAACTGCGCGACTGCTGCGCGCGCAGTGGCTCAGGGAGTGGTCGCTGGGGTTGTCCATGGCCGTGGCCCTGCTCGCCGCCGGCACGGCGATGTGACCACCCGGGAAGGAGCTGCCCATGTCCTCACCCGCCCTCGACGCCTTCGCGCGCACCACTGCCCGCTGGGGCAGCGCGACGATGGCCGTGGCGCTGGTGCTCACCCTCCTCGGACCGCTGTGGTTCATGTTCGGCCTGGGGCACTGGCCCGGGCTCGGCCCCGCGGCGCAGGCCTGGCTCTCGGTCGCTGCCGTGTTCGGGGTGCTGTGGATCGCCGAGCCGGTCACCTACTACCCGATGCTCGGACCGGCGGCGATGTACCAGGCGTTCATGATCGGCAACATCGCCAACAAGATCCTGCCCTCCGCCGTGGCCGCGCAGAACGCCGTCGGCGCCCGGCAGGGCACCGCGAAGGCCGAGATCACCGCCGTGACCGCCATCGTCGGCGCCGCGGTGGTGCACCTGCTGTCGCTGCTCGTCTTCGTCGGCGTGCTCGGTTCGTGGATCGTTTCGGTTCTGCCCGCCTCGGTGCAGGCTGTGTTCGACTACGTGGTGCCCGCGATCTTCGGCCCGGTGCTGGTTCAGGCGATCCTCACCGCGAAGCGGTTCCGCGTCATCGCGATCGCGGTGGGCTGCGGTCTCGCGGGTGTGTTCGTGGTCGTGCCGCTCCTGCCGGGGGCGGAGACCTACGCGATGGCCCTGTGCGTGCTCGCCGCCATCGGACTGGCCGTGCTCACCCGCGAGCGCGCCCGCAGCGGCGTCGCCGAGGAGGAACGAAAGGAATACCAATGACCGCGAAGAACACCGCAACCGGTGCGCAACAGCAGGTACTGGACGGCTACGGAGACCTCGCCGGGGATCTGCACGCGCTGTACCGCCACCTGCACGCCAACCCCGAGCTGTCGATGCGCGAACACGCCACCGCCGCGCTCGTCGCACAGCGGCTCGTCGCGCTCGGCGCGGAGACGTTCCGCTGCGGCGGCACCGGCGTGGTCGGGGTGCTGCGCAACGGCACCGGGCCGACGGTCGCCTTCCGCGCCGACACCGACGCGCTGCCGGTGACCGAGCAGACGGGCCTCGACTACGCGTCCGCGACCACCGCGATCCGCGACGACGGAACGAGCACCCCGGTGATGCACGCCTGCGGGCACGACACGCACACCGCCGCCGCTCTCACCGCCGCCGCACTGCTCAGCCGGGCGCGCGACAGCTGGGCCGGCACGGCCGTGTTCGTCTTCCAACCCGGCGAAGAGGTCGGTGCCGGGGCGCAGGCGATGGTCGACGACGGTCTGTGGGACCGGGCGCCGCGTCCCGAGGCGGTCCTCGGTCAGCACGTCAGCCCCGAACCGGCCGGCCGCATCAGCTATCGCGCGGGCGTGGCCGCGTCCATGGCCGACTCCTGGAAGGTCACCACGCACGGCCGCGGTGCGCACGGTTCCCAGCCGCAGCGGGGGATCGACCCGATCGTGCAGGTCGCGCACACGATCACCCGGATCCAAGCCGTCACCGCTCGCGAGATCGACCCGGTCGAATCGGCTGTGGTGACCGTCGGGCAGGTCGCCGGCGGGATCAAGGAGAACATCATCCCGGACTCGGCGATGTTCACGCTCAACGTGCGCACCTTCGACGACCAGGTGCGGCAGCGCGTGCTCGGGGCGCTGCGGCGGATCATCAGCGCGGAAGCGGCCGCCTCGGGGGCCCCGGAGCCGGACATCGCCGAACTGAGCCGGTTCCCGAAGCTCGTCAACGATGCCGGGGTCACCGAGCGCGTCGCGGACGCGCTGGACGAGCACTTCGCCGACGGCCAGGTGCGCGCGGGCGGTCGGCTCATGGGCAGCGAGGATTTCGGCGTGCTCGGCGACGCGATCGGCGTGCCGTCCTGCTTCTGGTTCGCCGGCGGCACCGATCCGGACGCCCATCACGCCGCTGCGGAACGCGGTTCGCTCGAGGAGGACGTCCCGAGCAACCACTCGCCGTTCTTCGCGCCCGCGCCCGAGCCGACGCTGCCGCGCATGGTGCAGGCAGCAGCGGTGAGCACGCTGGCCTTCCTGCGCACGTGATCCGCACCGTTGTCAGCCTCGGCCCGCAGCGGTGCTGCCGCATCGACCGCTGCGGGCCGTTGGTCCGGTCGTTCTGCTGTGCCCCGAGGTTTCCGGACGCGGGCCCCGGCGGGGGCGTGCCCGGAAACCTCGGGGCTCGCGCACGGTGCGCAGACGGGCGTAGATCGGCCGGCCGCACCGCGTTGATCATGCGCGTCTCGGGTCGACGTCGGTAGTCTCGGCGGCATGGCCCAGATCAACTTCAGTTCCCGCGTCGGCGTGTGGTGGACCAGCGACCGGTGGTCGATCAACGACGTGGTCGCCCGCGCTCGCGAGATCGAGCAGCTCGGCTACGCCTCGTTGTTCTACGGCGAGGCCGGCGGCAAGGAGGCCTTCACCCAGGCCGCGGCGGTGCTGGGCGGTACCGAGCGGCTGGTGGTCGGCACCGGCATCGCCAACATCCACGCCCGCAGCGCCCCGGCCAGCGAATCCGGCGCCCGCACGCTCGGCGCGCTGCATCCGGGTCGGTTCGTGCTCGGGCTGGGGGTCAGCCACGCCCCGCTGGTGGAGCGCAGCTACGCCGGCTCCTACTCCAAGCCGCTCAGCACCATGCGCGAGTACCTGCAGACCATGGACGCGGTCCCGGCCGAAATCGAACCGGCCGGGCCGCGCCCGGCCCGGCTGTTGGCCGCGCTGGGCCCGAAGATGCTCGCGCTATCCGCCACCGCCGCCGACGGTGCGCACCCGTACCTGGTGACTCCGGAACACACCGCGCGCACCCGCGAGCAGCTCGGCCCCGACAAGTGGGTGGTCAGCGAGCAGGCCGTCGCGCTCACCACGGATCGGGAGACCGGTCTGCGGCGCGCGCACCAGCACCTGCACACCTACTCGCAGCTGCCGAACTACCAGAATTCCTGGCTGCGCCAAGGGTTCGACCACTCCGACCTGGTCGTCGGCGGCTCGGACAGGTTGGCCGAGGGCATGGTCGCCACGGGCGATGCCGAGGCGGTCGCCGCGCACGTGCGGCGGCACCTGGAGGCCGGCGCCGACCACGTGCTCGTCCAAGTCCTCGGCGACGACCCCTCCGCTGATCCGCTGCCCGCGCTGCGCGAACTCGCCCCGGCCCTCGGCCTGGGCTGAACCCGCCCGGTACGGCCCGCCCGTACCGCCGAACCCGCGGCACGGGCGGGGCCGTTCAACGCTGCGCCACGTCGTCGAGCCGGTGCTCGGCGCCGGGGCGGCTGTCGGCGTCGAACTCCTCGTGCTCGCGGGAGCGCAGTTCCACGCGGCGGATCTTGCCGGAGATCGTCTTGGGCAGCTCGGCGAACTCGAGCCGCCGGATGCGCTTGTACGGGGCGAGGTTCTCCCGCGCGTAGCGGAGGATCTCGCAGGCCGTGTCCGCGGTGGCCGACCAGCCCGCCGCGAGCACCACGTACGCCTTCGGCACCGACAGGCGGATGTCGTCCGGGGAGGGCACGATGGCGGCTTCGGCGACCGCCTCGTGCTCCAGCAGCACGCTTTCCAGCTCGAACGGGGAGATGCGGTAGTCCGAGGACTTGAACACGTCGTCGGTGCGCCCCACGTAGCGGATGTAGCCGTCCGCGTCGCGCGAGCCCACGTCGCCGGTGTGGTAGTAGCCGTCGCGCATCACCTCGGCGGTGCGGTCGTCATCGCCGCGGTATCCGACCATGAGCCCGAGCGGGCGGCGGGCGAGGTCGAGGCAGATCTCGCCTTCCTCGGCCGGTTCACCGGTCGCCGGGTCGACGAGTTCGACGGTGTAGCCGGGCACGGGTCGTCCCATCGACCCGGGTTTCAACGGCAGCCCCGGCGTGTTGGCCACCTGCACCGTCGTTTCCGTCTGGCCGTAGCCGTCGCGCAGCACCTCGCCCCACGCGCGCCGCACCTGCTCGATGATCTCCGGGTTGAGCGGCTCGCCGGCGCCGAGCACGTTGCGCGGTGGAGCGGTGACCTGCGTCAGGTCGGCCTGCACGAGCATCCGCCACACGGTCGGTGGTGCGCAGAAGCTCGTGACCCCCTTGTGCTGGAGTTGTTCGAGCAGCTGGGAGGCGTCGAAGCGCGAGTAGTTGTGGATGAACACCGTCGCTTCGGCGTTCCACGGGGCGAAGACGTTGCTCCACGAGTGCTTCGCCCAGCCCGGCGAGGAGATGTTCAGGTGCACGTCGCCGGGGGTCAGGCCGATCCAGTACATCGTGGACAGGTGCCCGACCGGGTAGGAGACGTGGGTGTGCTCCACGAGTTTGGGCTTCGCGGTCGTTCCGGAGGTGAAGTACAGCAGCAGCGGGTCACCCGCCCGGGTGGCGCCGTCCGCCCGGAACCGCTCCGAGCTCGCGTCGGCCTCGGTGAACGAGTGCCACCCGGGAACGTCCCCGCCGACGGCGATGCGGGTGTAGCCGCCGGGCACCTCGGTGAAGCTGTCGGTCACGCCCGCATCGGCGATGACGTGGCGCACGTCGCCCCGCTCGACGCGGTCCCGCAGGTCAGCGGCCGTCAGCAGCGTCGTCGCCGGAATGATGACCGCGCCCAGCTTCATCGCCGCGAGCATCGACTCCCACAACTCGCCCCGGTTGCCGAGCATGATGATGATGCGGTCGCCGCGGCGCACGCCCAGACCGCGCAACCAGTTCGCGACCCGGTTGGAACGCGCGGACATCTCCGCGAACGTCCAGGCCTGCTCGGATCCGTCCTCCTCGACGATCCACAGCGCCTTCCGCTCGGCGGTTCCCTCCCGGCGTGCGAGCCGGTCGAACCAGTCCAGCGCCCAGTTGAACTCCTCGAGTTCCGGCCAGTTGAACCCCGCGCACGCGGTGTCGTGGTCGTTTCCGTGGTGCAGCAGGAAGTCCCGCGCCTGTTCGAAACGCGTGGCATCGGTGGTCGCCATTGGCTGCGCCTCCCAGAGAACCCGGGCCTGCAGGAGAACCCGGTGGTGATCATCCCGACCGCGGTGCCGGCAGGCAGGACCCGCGCGAACGCGCCGCGGTTTGAGGGTGGATTCTCCAGCGCGTTCGGCTGCGCGTCCACACCACCGGGACGCGTGTTCGGCGGCGGTGCCGCGCTGATCGGCTGGGCGGCGGGTCCTGGCCAGTCAGCTCCCGGCCGCGCGCCGCCTGCGGTGCGCAGCCATGCGCACCGGGGCGTTGGCCGCGCCGAATTCCCGGTAGCCGTCCAGGCGTTGCACCACTTCGAAGAACACGCGCCCGCCGAGCAGGTCGGTGTAGAAGTGCAGGAACCGGCCGTGCTCGTCGGCGTCGTGCAGCACCGCGTTGGCGCGCAGGGCTTCCACCTGTTCGGAGGGGAGATCGGTGCGCGCGGCGAGGTCCTCGTAGTAGTTGTCCGGGATCGGCAGCAGCGGACCACCCGCTCTCCGGAACGCCGCGGCGCAGGTGAGCACGTCGTCGGTGCTGAAGGCGACGTGCTGCGGTTCGGTGACGCCGGGCGCCCACTCGCCGCGGCGGATGAGCGCACCGTCCAGCGTGAGCCGCACTGCGTCCGCCGGGTCGCGCATGCCGCGGCTGCGCACCATGCCGAACGGCGCGGCGTACTCGATGAGCGGGTCCGGCCGCAGTCCCATGAGCGAGCGGTAGAACAGCGTGGCTTCGTCGAAGTGGTCGAACGGCTGCGTCAGCGCCACGTGGTCCACGCCGGTGAGCAGGCCGCCTCCGGGGCCGTGCTCGAGGGGTTCGCGCTCGGTGGCCGCGAAGTCCCCGATCCAACCGGTGGATGCGTCCTCGCCGGTGCGGCAGAAGAACACGGCGGTTCCGTCGGGTGCGGCCACGGCCGAGAGATCGGCCTCGTCGGAACCGTGCGTGCGGGGGATCGGCGGGGCCAGCAGCGCCTGCGCGCGCTGCGCCGAACCGGCGGGGTCCGTGCTCTCCAGCGCCAGTGCCCCGATCGCCGTGGAGTCGGGGGTTTCGCCGGTGTTCAGGAGCACCCGGACGTCGCCCTGCCGCCACAGCTGCACGTCCTTGGAGCGGTGCTGCCCGCTGCGGGCGAAGCCGAGCGCGGACAGCGCGCCGGTGAGCTGCTCGCGCTCGGACTCGCCGGTGGTGATCTCGGTGAACGCGTAGCCGTGCAGCGCCGGTGCCGGCGGCATGCCCGCGACCGGCAGGTGCAGCGACTCCTCCAGCGAGCGCAGCGAGCGCATCGCGTCGACGGCGGCCGGGCCCGGGTCCGCCTGGCGGAAGACGTCGTTGAACACCTCCAGCGACAGCGGCCCGGAGTACCCCGTGGACAGCGCGGCCTCGGTGAACGCGTCGAGGTCGAACGACCCCTGGCCGGGGAACAGCCGGTGGTGCCGGCTCCACTGCAGCACGTCCATGTTCAGGTGCGGCGCGTCGGCCAGCTGCAGGAAGAACAGCTTCTCGCGCGGGATCGTGCGGATCAGCGCGAGATCGCTGCCGCGGGAGAGGATGTGGAAGCTGTCCAGGCACACGCCCAGCGCGGGGTGGTCGGCGGCGCGCACGATCCGCCACGCGTGGTCGTAGGTGCTGACGTGCCGGCCCCAGGCGAGGGCTTCGTAGGCGATGCGGATGCCGCGCCGGTGGGCGCGCCGCGCCAGTTCGCGCAGCTGCTCGGCGGCGAGCGCGTCGTCGTCGACGGAGTCCGGCGCGACCGAGGAGCACACGAGCATCATGTCGGTGCCGAGGCGTTCCATGACGTCGAACTTCTGCTCGGCGCGGCGGAGGTTGCGCTCGAACACCTCCGGCGGTACCGCTTCGAAGTCGCGGAACGGCTGGTACAGGTCGACGGACAGCCCGAGATCCGCGCAGCGGACCCGGAGTTCCTCCGGGCTCGACGCGGAGGTGAGCAGGTCGTTCTCGAACAGCTCCACGCCGCCGAACCCGGCCTCGGCGGCGGCGACGAGCTTGTCCTCCACGGTGCCGGACAGGCACACGGTGGCGATGGCGCGTCGGTTCTCAGCTGTCGGCATCGAGGACCACTCCTTCGAGTTCGGCGAAATGCCGCACCATGCGTTCGGCGTCGGGTTCGACCCCGGTGAACAGGCGGAAGGCGTCGACAGCCTGGAACACCGCCATCCACCCGCCGTGCAGCACGCGGCAGCCCCGGGCGCGCGCGGCGGTGACCAGTTCCGTCTCCAGCGGGCGGTAGACGACGTCGGCGACCCAGGTCCGCGGGTCGAGCAGCTCTGCGGGCACCGCGCACCCGGGGTGCGCGGCCATGCCGGTGGGGGTGGCGTGCACGAGGCCGTCCGCCTTGTTCAGCTCGGCGGCCAGCGTGATCCCGTCCGCAGCGGCGGCGGTGACCCGGTCGGGGCCGAAGCGGTCGGCCAGTGCGGTGGCGAGGGCGCTGGCGCGGGACGGGTCGGCGTCGAGCAGGCTCAGGCGCTGCGCGCCGAGCTCGAGCAGCGCGTAGGCCACGGCGGAGCCCGCGCCGCCCGCCCCGACCTGGAGCACGTGGGCCAGCTCCGCGCCGGGCAGGCCGTGGCCGAGCGCGCGGGAGAAGCCGGAGCGGTCCGTGTTGTGCCCGACCGCGCGCACCGCACCGCCGGGGCCGCGTTCGTGGACCACCGTGTTGACCGCGCCGAGGTCGGCGGCGTCGGGGGCGAGGTCGTCGAGGTGCGCCGCGACGGCCTGCTTGCACGGGTGGGTGATGTTGAGCCCGTCGTAGCCGGCCAGCTGCGCGGCCGCCAGCAGTTCGCCGGTGTCGCCGGCGGTGCGCCCGAGGGCGTCGAGGTCCAGGCGGCGGTAGAGGTAGCGCAGTCCGAGCTCGTCGGCTTCGCGTTCGTGCATGGGGGGTGTCAGCGACGGCCCGATCCCGGCGCCGATGAGCGCGACGAGGAAGCTGTCCGTTGTGCGCACGGCTGGTGGTTCGTCCTCTCCAATGAATGAACTAGTTAGTACACACTAGCGCGTCGCCCCTGATCGGCACCAGGACTCTGCACTACAGTGGGGAGGTCATCGCCCAGCCGACCCGAGGACCCCTGCCGTGGCCGAACCGTCGCCCTCCGCCGAGCCCGCCGCGTCCGGCCGCCCCGAGCGGCAGCGCGACGCGGATCGGACGCGCGGCGAGATCCTCGACGTCGCGATCGAGGAGTTCGCGGACAAGGGTTACGCCGGAGCGCGCGTCGACGAGATCACGGCGCGCACCCGCACGACGAAGCGGATGATCTACTACTACTTCGGCGGCAAGGAGCAGCTCTACATCGCCGCGCTGGAGCAGGCCTACTCGGTCATCCGCGGGGTGGAGAAGGACGTCGACGTCGAGCGGCTCGCCCCGGAGGAGGCGGTCCGGCGACTGGCCGAGTCGACGTTCGACCACCACGAGTCGCACCCGGCGTTCCTGCGGCTGGTCAGCATCGAGAACATCGACCGCGGCGTGCACCTCGCCAAGTCCGAGGTCCTGCGGGGCCTGGGCAGTCCGGCGGTGGACGTGCTCGGCGGGGTGCTGCGCCGCGGCCGCGAGCAGGGCGTGTTCCGCGCGGACGTCGACGCGCTCGACGTGCACATGATGATCAGCTCCTTCTGCGTGTTCCGCGTGGCCAACCGCTACACCTTCCGCGCCATCTTCGACCGGGACCTGCTCGACCCGCAGTGGCGCGAGCACTACCGCACCATGCTCGGTGAGCTCGTCGTGGGCTACCTCCGCCGGGGCTGACCCCGGAGCGGGCCCGGCGCCTGGCCCGACCCGGTGCGCGCGGAGCCTGCCGGCCCGATGCGGTGGGCCTTCGGCGGCCCTGCGGAACGGCGGTCGTCCCGGTGCGCGTCTTGACATGTCGGGCACCGCGCCTCAGAGTCTTGGGGAACTAACTAGGTGGTTCATTACGGCAGCCTGCGCATCGTGGCGCACGGACTTCTGGAGCACATCGTGACCGATCACCCCCGCACCACCGCGAGCGGAACGCCGCGCAGAGCGGCCCTCGCCGCTTGGGTCGGAAGTGCGCTGGAGTACTACGACTTCTTCATCTACGGCACGGCGGCGGCGCTCGTCTTCAACGAGCTGTTCTTCCCCGCGACCTCCGCGGCGGCCGGAACGCTGCTGGCGCTGGCCACGTTCGGCGTCGGCTACCTGGCCCGACCGCTCGGCGCGTTCGTCCTCGGGCACATCGGCGACCGGTTCGGCCGCAAGCGCGTCCTGATGAGCACGGTGCTGCTCATGGGGCTGGCGACGGTGGCCATCGGCTGCCTGCCCACTTACGACCAGATCGGCGTGGCCGCTCCGGCCCTGCTGGTGGCACTGCGGCTGCTGCAGGGCTTCTCCGCCGCCGGGGAGCAGGCCGGGGCCAACTCGATGTCGCTGGAGCACGCGCCGGCGCACCGCCGCGCCTACTTCACGAGCTTCACCCTCAGCGGCACCCAGGCCGGGCAGATCCTGGCCACCGCCGTGTTCCTGCCGATCGCCGCGCTGCCGCAGGACCAGCTGACCAGCTGGGGCTGGCGGGTGCCGTTCTGGCTCAGCGCGGTCGTGGTGCTCGTCGGCGTGCTCATCCGCCGCAACCTCGACGAGACCCCGGTGTTCCGCGAGGAGAGCCCGGAACTCCGCGAGGAGTCCCCGGGGGCCGGGCAGCACGCCGGGAACCTGCCGGTGGCGGCGCTGTTCCGGGACCACTGGCGCGACGTGCTGCGCGTCGTCGCCGCCTCGGTCATCGCCGCGATCCAGACGCTGTTCACCGTGTACGCGCTCAGCTACGCCGTGAACGACGTCGGCATCGCCGAGACCCCCATGCTGTGGGTGGGGATCCTGGCCAACGTCGTGGGACTGGTCGCCATCCCGGCCTGGGCGCGCCTGGCCGACCGCGTGGGGCGCAAACCCGTCTTCATCGGCGGTTCGGCCTCCTGCGCGGTGCTCATGTTCGCCTACCTCGGTTCGATCCACGCCCAGCAGCTGCCGCTGGTGTTCCTCACCGGCATCCTCATGTTCGGCGTGGCCTACAGCGCGGCCAACGGGATCTGGCCGGCCTTCTACGGCGAGATGTTCAGCGCCCGGGTGCGCCTGTCCGGGATGGCCGTCGGCACGCAGATCGGGTTCCTGCTCGCCGGCTTCTCGCCCAGCATCGCCGAAGCGATCGGCGGCGGCGAGAACGCGTGGTTGGCGGTCTCGGCCTTCGCGGCCGTCATCTGCGCGGTGAACATCGTGGCCGTGGCCAGCGGGCGCGAGACGCACGCGGTGCCCACCGAGCAGCTCGGCCTGCGCGGCAGCGGCGCGGAACCGGCCCGCCCGGCGAGGACGGGGGCCTGATCCGCGGGCGCGCTCACCTCGCTCCGGGAGGGGCCGGTGGTGGCCGCGGGACCGCCCCGCGTCCACCACCGGTGCGCTTCGCCCACCTCCGCCCGGTCCGGGCGACGATGGCGGCAGGGTGATCGGAGTGGTAGAACGGCCCGGTGAGCGAGCGCAACGTGGACAACCGAGCGGAGGACGCGGGACTGCGTCGGGCCGAGGAGGAAGTCGCCGGACTCACCAGCGAGCTGATCCGGATCGACACCTCGAACACCGGTGACCCGGACACCCTCAACCCGGAGCGCCCGGCGGCCGAGTACGTCGCCGAGCGGCTCACCGAGGTCGGCTACGAGGTGACCTTCGTCGAGTCCGGCGACCAGCGGGGCCGGGCCAACGTCATCGCGCGGCTGCCCGGTGCCGACCCCGAGCGGGGCGGACTGCTCGTGCACGGTCACCTCGACGTGGTGCCCGCCGACCCCGCCGAGTGGACGGTGCACCCGTTCTCCGGCGCCGTCCAGGACGGCTACGTGTGGGGCCGCGGCGCGGTCGACATGAAGGACATGCTCGGCATGAGCCTGGCCGTGGCGCGCCGGTTCAAGCGGGACGGCATCACCCCGCCGCGCGACATCGTCTTCGCCTTCCTCGCCGACGAGGAAGCCGGCAGCCTGCAGGGCGCGCAGTGGCTGGCCGACCACCGCCCGGAGCTGTTCCGCGGCTGCACCGAGGCGATCAGCGAGGTGGGCGGGTTCTCGGTGACCTTCCGCGACGGCGTGCACGCCTACCTGGTGCAGACGGCCGAGAAGGGCATCCGCTGGCTGCGGCTGCGCGCCCGCGGACGCGCCGGGCACGGCTCGATGGTGCACGAGGACAACGCGGTGACCGCGCTGTCCGAGGCCGTGGCCAAGCTCGGGCAGCACCGGTTCCCGCTCGTGCTCAACGACTCGGTGCGCGAGTTCCTCGACGGCGTGGCGGAACTGACCGGTTGGGAGTTCCCCGCCGACGACGTCGACGGCGCCGTCGCCAAGCTCGGCAACCTCTCCCGCGTCGTCGGTGCCACGCTGCGCGACACGGCGAACCCGACGATGCTCACCGGCGGCTACAAGCACAACGTGATCCCCTCGACGGCCGAGGCCGCTGTGGACTGCCGCATCCTGCCCGGACGGGAGGAGGCCTTCGACGAGGAGCTCGCCGAGCTGCTCGGTCCCGGCATCGAACGGGAGTGGGTCGGGCTGCCGCCGGTGGAGACGCGGTTCGAGGGCCGGCTCGTCGACGCGATGGGCGAGGCGCTGCTCACAGAGGACCCGGCCGCGCGGACGCTGCCCTACATGATGTCCGGCGGCACCGACGCCAAGTCGTTCAGCCGGTTGGGCATGAGCTGCTTCGGCTTCGTGCCGCTGCGGCTGCCCGCCGACCTCGACTTCAGCGCGATGTTCCACGGCGTGGACGAACGAGTTCCCGTGGACGCGCTGCAGTTCGGCACGCGGGTGCTCGACCGCCTGCTGCGCATGCCCACCTGAACCGGCGGAAGGAGGGGACGTGGCCGAGACGGTCCCGCACTGGACCGAGGTCTACCTGGAGCACTTGCAGGCGCGGAAGCTGGCCACGAATTCGGTGCGCGCCTACCGCCGCGACCTGCAGGCGGTCACCGCGGAGCTGACCGAGCTGCTCGGCGCGACCCCGCAGCTGGCCGACGTCACCCCCGCGCGGCTGCGCTCGGCGTTCGCCCGGTTCGCCGGCAGCCGTTCCGCGGCGAGCGTGACGCGGGCGTGGTCGACGTGGAACGGGCTGTTCGGGTTCCTCGTCGTCGAGGGCGTGGTGGACGGCAACCCGATGCGGGTGGTGCCCAAACCGCGCAGCGCCGCGCCGGCGCCGAAACCGCTGCAGGGCGAGGACACCCCCGAACGCCTGCTGCGCGAGGTCGGCGAGCGCGGACGGCGGGCGCGCGACCCGTGGCCGGAGCGCGATCTCGCAGTGCTCGCGACGCTGCTGTGCACGGGTGTGCGCTCCGCCGAGCTGCTGGCGTTGACGGTCGACTCGCTGTCCGGGCGGGCCGGCGACCGCCGCCTGCAGGTGCGGGGCAAGGCCGGCAAGAACCGCTCGGTCCCCATCGACGACGCGCTCGACGGCGTGCTCGCCGACTACCTGCGGTCGCGGTGCGCGCGGTTCGGCGGTGAGCCGCGCGGTGAGGAGCCGCTGTTCGTCACGCCCCGCGGTGCTCCGCTGCGCCGGGGCGCGTTGCAGTACCTCGTCCAGCAGAACCTCCGCGCCGCCGGCGTGGCGGACCGGGTGCAGCCCGGGGCGATGGTGCACGCGCTGCGGCACACCTTCGCCACGCGGCTGGCCGAGGACGGGGCGAACGCCGCGGAGATCGCGAAGCTGCTGGGGCACGCGTCGATGAACGCCAGCCAGAACTACATCGACGTCACCGCCCGGGAGCAGCGCTTGTCGGTCAGCGCCAACCGCACCCTCCGCGTGCTCTCGGAGATGTCCACATCGGAGTGATCGGTGCTGCGCAGCCCGGAAGGCCACGGACCGCGGTTCGCCGGGGAGCACCGATGCGCGGCGGTGCCTCCGAGCGGCATCGCCGCGCGCGGGGGAAGTGGCGATGTGCACGCAGAGAAGTACGCGGTGTCACCACAGTGTTAACGAGGCGCGCTATGATGGCGAGTCATCAGCAGAACCGTGTTCGTTGTGTGATGAAGGCTCGGCCGCGATGACCCGACATGTGGGGTAATACCCGTGGTTCTCCCTCGAGAGTCCGATGCCGTGGACTTGCTGGACACGAGCGGGTGTCCGACCCACCGCATCTGTGAGCGCTGCCAGTCCTGCGCTGATCTGGCGGCGATGGCGGTGGACACGCCGCTCGGCGTCCTGTGCGTCACGCTGTGCACCGACTGCCGCCGCCAGCGCCGCCGTCCGGGGTGGTCCGGTACGCACGCAGCGCTGCGCGTGCTGCAGCACTGCCGGCACCTCGGCATCGACCGCAGCACCATGTCCGCGTGGCGGGCGCAGCAAGCCGCCGGGCTGCCCGAAATGTGGTTCCGCTGAGCGGATCCCACCGCCGGCCGGGCGGGACGGAACTCCGCCCGGTGCCTGCACGTGCAGGTGCACGACGTTCAGCGATGTGCCCGCCGCCGGATCACCCCCGCGGTGTGGCGGTCTCGATGAGCCGCCCCCAGCCGTCCCCCGCCGCGCTCCACGGCTGCGCGCTCGTGACCACGGCGATGCCGCTGGTTTTCAACGACACCGGCTGACCGGTCAGCAGGCCGACGAACTCGCTGATCGTCGGGTCGTGTCCGATGAGCACCGCCGTCAGCGGCACCACCGGGAGCTCGTGCACCGCGGCGAGCAGGTCCTGCGCGCCCGCCTCGTAGAGGCGCTCCGCGCGGCGCACCGAGGGCGCGGCCGGCATGCGGCGACCGGCGAGCTCCCAGGTCTCCTCCGCGCGCCGGGCCGGCGAGCACAGGACGAACTCCACGTGCGGCACGTGCTGCCGCAGCCACCTGCCCGCCTCCGGCGCGTCGCGGCGCCCCCGGTCGTTCAACGGGCGTTCGCGGTCCTGCACGCCCTCCGGCCTGGCGGATTTCGCGTGCCGGAGCAGGACCAGCGTCCGCTGCGGCTCGGTCATGCGGCCCCCTCGTTCCTCGGCGTCGGTGCCCCGCATTCCCTAGCACGCCGGGTGAGCGGCGGCCAGCCCCGGCCGCGCGGCGACCGGGGCCGGTGGTGCGGGCAGCGCTCAGGTGACCTCGGCGCCGCCGATCGTGATGCCGAAGACGTTGAGCACCGTGTACACGCCGAGCAGGCTGATCGCCACGGAGCTGATCAGCAGCAGCCCGTTGAACCACGCCCCGCCGTGCAGCGCGGGGTCGACCTGGGTGCGCCGCAGGTACCAGGTGGCGATGACCACGGCCGGCAGGAAGATGCCGGTCATCACCCCGCCGATCTGCACCATGATCACCGGCTCGCTGACGAACAGGTAGGCCGCGCCCCACAGCACCGGCAGCACGACCGTCATGGCGCGCACCGTGCGGTCGCGCACGTGCGCGTTGCCCCAGTCGAGCAGTCCCACGGTGGCGAACAGGTTCGTGAACATGCGCGCCCAGCTCGGGATCGAAGCCCACAGGGTGGAGCCGAGCACCGCGGCCGCGCCGATGAGGAACGCCACGCTCATGCCCTCGCCGATCACGTCGGTGTACATCCGCGAGAGCGTGGTGATCATCTCGTTGCCCTCGAGGACGAGTCCGCGCGGGTGCAGCACGGCCGCGCCCATGATGTAGAAGCCGATCGTGGCCACCGTGTAGATGATCCAGGACAGGAACACGTCCTTGTACATGACCCGGATCCAGCCGCGCGCCCGGCGGCGCCACGCTGCGCTGCCGTCCGGTGGACCGGCCCAGCGCGCGTAGCCCTTCTCCAGGCACCAGTAGGTGTAGAAGGTGATCTCGTCCGCGCCGACACCGGTGAGGCCGAACATCGCGATCGCGGCGCCGAGCGCTCCGACCGGGAGCATGAGGCTCAGCCCGCCGAGCACGTCCGCACCGGAGTAGGCGAACGGGGTCAGCGGCAGCCCCAGGGCGATCGCGATCGTGCCGATGGAGAACAGCACGACCAGCGCGAACGCTCCGCGCTCGATCATCCGGTAGCCGCTGGTGACCAGCAGCGCCGCGCTGCCGCAGACGACCACGGCCGTCCAGAACGTCAGCGACGCGGTGCTCAGCGGAGCGCCGCCGACCGGCATGAGCACGCTCAACGACAGCGCCATCCCGCCGACGACTCCGCCGACCTGGATCAGTTTGGACAGCGCGAGGACGATCCAGAGGACGTTGATCCATCCGATGCGTCCGAAACGCGGTGGCACGTCGTTGAACCCGCTCAGCGCCGGTTTGCCCGTGCTGATCGTCCAGCGCGCGAGTTCGGCCTGCACCGCGACTTTCACGCCGGTGGACAGAACGACCAACCAGAGCAGGACGAAGCCGGCCTCGGCGCCGAGCGCGGTGGTGGCGATGAGTTCGCCGGAACCGACGATCGAAGCGCTGACGATCAGTCCGGGGCCGAGGTAGCGCAGGCTCGGGCGCCATCCGCTCGGGGGCTCGACCGCGTCCTCGGGAGTGGGAATGTAGGGATCGCGTGTGGTTGCCGGTTGCGTTGCCATGGAGCACTCCTTCGTGCTGGCGTCGGCATGGCAGTGGTTTTCGCCGTTGTGGAGGGGATCCGGCTGCGTTGCCGACGCAAGTTACAGCGGCCGGGGGACCGGGTCAACAACGCTGATTCACCCCGTTGCGGAACCGGGGATTCCGCGCGGATGCCGCCGCTCAGGTTTTGCACGTGGTGCAAAGTCCTCCGGACGAATTCCGCCGTTCGGAGCACTGCTCGGGGCCCGAAAACCGCGCGGTTCGAAATTTCGCACGCGCGGGTTCGCCGAATTGTTACGTCCACTGTGGAATTCCTCGGGGTGCGGACCGCTCGGCGGCTCGGGGAAGCGTCGCGCGGGGGTGGGAACGTCCCCGACGCGCCGATGGCGCACCTCGGTGGTGCCGTCGGGCGGGCACGGGCACTAGGGTGGCGATCATGGTGGGATCGCTGCTCGGCAACGAGGTCCGACGAGTCGAGGACCCGGAGCTCCTCCGCGGGCGCGCCGGATACGTGGGGAACCGCTCCGCGCCCGGCATGCTGCACGTGGGGTTCGCGCGCTCGCCGGTCGCGCACGCGTCCGTCGACGCCGTCGACACCTCCGCCGCCGCATCCGCGCCCGGCATCGTCGCGGCGCTGTCGGCGAGCGAGCTCGACGTGCCGACCCCGCCCCCGTTCGTGGAGTTCAACCCCGCCTGCCGGCGGCCGCCGCTGGCGACCGGCCGCGTGCGGTTCGTCGGCGAACCCGTGGCGGTCGTCGTCGGCGAGAGCCCCGAGGCCGTCGCCGACGCCGTCGAGCTGGTGGACGTCGACTTCACCCCGCTGCCGGCCGCGGTGGACCCGGAGCAGGCCGTCGCCGACGGTGCGCCGGCCCAGTTCCCGGAGCTGGGCGGCAACGTCGCCGGCGGTTTCCGCGACGCCGCGGGTGCGGACGTGCTGCGCGAGGCCGAGGTCGTCAGCCGCGTGCGCATCGAGAACCAGCGCGTGGCCGTCGTGCCGATGGAGGGCAACGCGATCCTCGTCGAACCCGGTGGAGCCGAGGACGGCGTCGAGGTCACCATCCACGTGTCCACGCAGATGCCGCACGGCCTGCGCGACGCCGCGGCCACCGCGTTCGACTGGCCGGCCGAACGGGTGCGCGTCGTCACCCCGCACGTCGGCGGTGCCTTCGGCGGGAAAGCCGGCCTGGCCCCCGAGCACGCCGTGGTCATCGCCCTGGCGCGCCGGTTCGACCGCCTGGTGCGCTGGGTGGAGACGCGCTCGGAGAACATGCAGGCGATGCCGCACGGCCGCGGCCAGGTGCAGTACGTCGAGCTCGGGCTGCGCCGCGACGGGCGCCTCGTGGGCATGCGCTGCCGCGTGCTCGGGGACTCCGGCGCCTACGCCGGGTTCGGCGGTTCGTTCCCCCTGGGGCCGACGCGGCTGATGGCCCAGGGCGTCTACGACGTCCCCGAGATCAGCTACGACGCCATGGGCGTGCTCACCAACACCACCCCGATGGGGGCGTTCCGCGGTGCGGGCCGCCCCGAGGCGGCCGCGATGCTGGAACGCGCGATGGACGTCGCCGCGGCCGATCTCGGCATGGATCCGCTCCAGCTGCGGCGGCGGAACTTCCTGCGGCCCGAGCACTTCCCGCACACCACGCTGGTGGGCGCGCGCTACGACAGCGGGGACTACGAGCGCCCGCTCGACGAAGCGCTGCGCGCGATCGACCACGAGGCTCTCCGCGTCGAGCAGCAGCGGCGCATCGCGGCGGGGGAGACGACGCTGCTCGGCATCGGCGTGAGCACCTACGTGGAGATCACCGGCGGCGGTTCCGGCGAGTACGCCGAGGTCGCGGTGGACGCCGACGGCGCCCGCATCGCCGTCGGCACCTCCGCGCACGGCCAGGGGCACGCCACCGCGTTCACGATGATCGTCGCCGAGATGCTGGGACTGGACATGGCCGATGTCGAGTTCGTGCAGTCCGACACGGCGCGGGTGCCGCGCGGATCCGGCACGGGCGGGTCCCGCTCGCTGCAGCTCGGCGGCAGCGCCGTGCGGGAGGCCGGCGAGCAGGTGCTGCAGCGGGCCAAGGAGGTCGCCGCGGCGCGCCTGGAGGCCTCCTCGGAGGACATCGAGGTCGCCGAGTCGGGCGGTCTCGGGGTTTCCGGCGTGCCGGGCGCGACGTTGACCTGGAGCGAGATCGTCGCCGCGGCCGACGAGCAGGAGGTGCCGTTGCGGGCGCAGACCGATTTCAGCCCCGACGGCGCGACGTTCCCGTTCGGCGCGCACGTGTCGGTCGTCGACGTCGACGCCGAGACCGGCATGGTCACCCCGGTGCGCCACCTCGCCGTCGACGACTGCGGCACCGTGGTCAACCCGCTGCTCGTGCGCGGCCAGCAGCAGGGCGGTGCGGTGCAGGGCATGGCGCAGGCGTTGTGGGAGCACATGCGCTACGACGAGGAGGGCAACCCCGCCACGGCCACGCTGGCCGACTACGCGGTGCCCTCGGCCGCCGACGTGCCGCCGCTGGAGACGGCCAACACCGAGACGCCCACGCCGAGCAACCCGATGGGCGCGAAGGGCATCGGCGAGTCGGCGACGATCGGCGCGACCCCGGCGGTGCAGAACGCGGTGGTCGACGCCCTGCGGCACCTGGGCGTGCGGCACGTCGACATGCCCGCCACCCCGGAGCGCGTCTGGCGGGCGATCGAGGCGGCCCGCCGCGGCGATGACGGCCGCAACTGGCGCGAGCCACCGGCCGCGTTCGACGCGCTGCCCGTGCGCGGGGCCGGCGACGAGGGGGAGACCGATGAGGCCGTGGTGTGAGGAGCGCGTCAGCGCGCCGGCCGGTGCGCCCGACGGAACGGCCCCGAGCGGAGGGCGGGGCGCGCGAGGCGATGACGACGGGCACCAGGCGGAACGACGGGGCGCAGACGGGGCAGGAGCGTGGCGTGCCGAGCCCAGCTGACGTGCCCGGGGAACGCGCGCTGGCGGTGTTCGCCGGACGCGCGGGCGACCACAACGATCGGGCCATGACCGGGGCGCGCGTGCTGGGTGAGCGAGCGTCCCGCCGGCTGGGCCTGCAACCGGCGGTGCTCGGCACGCCGCGCCCGGCGTTGAACGCCGACTGGCGGGTCGAACTCGACGCGGCGCTGGCCCAGCTGCGGAACTGGGCGCGCACCTCGGGCAGGTGCTCGCCGACGGCGCCGTTCCGGTGACGGTGCTCAACCGCTGCGCCGCTGCCTTGGCGACGCTGCCCGCCGTGGTCCGGTACCGGCCGGAGGCGTGCGTGGTGTGGCTGGACGCGCACGCCGACCTGAACACGCCGGGGACGACGCCGAGCGGTTATCTCGGCGGGCTCGCGCTGTCCGGACCGGCCGGATTGTGGCGCTCCGGGCTCGGCGCGGGGCTGCGGCTGGAGAACATCGTGCTGGCGGGCGTGCGCGACGTCGACGCGGGGGAGCGGTCGTTGCTGGACGCGAGCGTGCGGACGGTCCCACCGGGAGCGGGGTTCGCCGAGCGCGTGGCCGCGGCCGTCGAGGACCGTCCGGTCTACGTGCACCTGGACTGCGACGTGCTGGAACCGGGCCTCGTGGCCACCGACTACAGCGTTCCGGGTGGGCTGCGGCCGGCGGACCTGCGCGCGATGGCGTGCGCGCTTGCCGGCGGGGAGGTGATCGGGGTGGAACTCGCCGAGTTCGAAACCGGGGGGCCGGACGACACCGCTGCGGCCGAAGCACTGCTCGACGCGCTCGCTCCGCTCACCGGTGAGGTGTCCGCGGGTGGCGTGCCGGCCTCGTGAGGAACCGCGCCCGTTCTGGTCGGTGGTGTTCGCTCCGATCGGCCCGAGCGCGTGCGGTACTGGCAGCGCGAGCGCTCAGTCCCTGCTGGCGCCGTCGGGCCAGACCACGGTGACGGGCAGTCCGCGGTCGCGGGCCGCGGCGACGACGTCGGCGGTGCCGCCGAACCCGCGTGCCGGTTGGCCGTCCCCCACGGCGATGAGCTCGTCGGTCATGTCGAGCATGGTTTCGCTCGCGTTCATGTGGGACTGCTCGGTGGACTCCACGTGGTCGAGGCGGACCACGTCGGTGGCTTGTTCGAACAGTGCGTCGTAGGTGGCGTGGTGCTCGGCCGGAAGCCCGTCGCGGTACTCCGCGGCGGGCACGATTGCGGTCAGGCTGCCGCCGCGGTCGAGGACGGCTCGGGCGAACTGCGAGTCGGCACCGTCGGCCAGGCAGCTCAACCCGACGAGCTCGCTGCAGCCGGCGATGATCTGCCGCAACTCGCGGTCGACGGCCTCGGCGGTGGCAGTCGGAAGGCCCTGGTGTCCTGTGATGGCGAGACGGGTCACCATTCCTCCTCGCGGTAGAGGTCGAGGAGCTGCGAGCATCGCCCGGCCACGACGGCCGAGCTCGGCGCCCTCCTGCGATCGTTGCACGCGCTCAGCCTGCCGACGCACCCGAAGCTGCCCCGCTTCGATCCCTTCGCCGGGCTCGACGAGCGCGTTGCCGCAGCCCAGCAGCTGCCCAGCGACGACCGAGACTGGTTGGTGGGCTGGGCCTGTCGTTACTCGGTAGGTGGGAGTAGTGGGCTGCCTTCCCAACGCTGGAAGATGAGGTTGGTGTGTACGAGGGCAACTTCGTCCCGGGCGGTGAATTCGTCGAGGACGAGCCGTTGCAGGGCGTCGGCGCTTTCCGCGGCCACGTGCACGAGGAAGTCGTCAGGACCTGTGAGGTGGTAGAGCTCGCGGGTTTCCGGTTGGGACAGCACGTGTTCGACGAATGGATCGACTAACGGACGCCGGTGGGGCTGCACGCGGATGGAGAGCAGCGCTTGCAGGGGCCTGCCGAGCTTCTCGGCGTCGACCTTGACGCCGTAGCCGAGGATGACCCCGACTTCACGGAGCCTGTTGACGCGGTCCAGGCAGGTTGAGGCGGCGATGCCGACCGTAGCGGCCAGGTCCTTGTTGGGGAGTCGGGCGTTGTTCTGCAAGACTGCCAGGATCTGCAGGTCAACCGGATCTAGTTTGACTGATTGAGGCATCATCCGAACTCTACACGGAGATGCTATTCCCTTGCTGCTTCTTTGGCGAGACTGGTGTTCCGCCGTTTTGGTGATTTCCGCTTCCGCACTGCATGGGACGCTTATGATCGCACATCTACCCGTCTTCGTTGCGACGACCTTGTTGATGCTGGTGGTGCCTGGCCCTGACTTCGTGGTGGTCACACGTAACGCCGTCACCGGCGATCGGCGCCAGGGGTACTTCACCGTCGTGGGCATCTGCACTGGGTTGGCCTTCTTGACGCTGGTGGCGGCCAGTGGTCTCGCCGCGGTCGTGGCCGCCAACACCGTGATGCTCATGGTCTTGCGTGTCCTGGGAGGCAGTTATCTGGTGTTGTTGGGTGGGATGCTGGTGGTTTCGGCATGGCGGCGGCGACGGCACCCGGAGGCCGACTTGACCCCACCGCGCAGCACCGGATCACCGGCAGTGCAGGGATTTCTCAACAACGTGCTGAACCCAAAAGCTCTGATCTATTATCTGACGTTCATGCCGCAGTTCCTGGTCCCGGGAACACCGGTGTTCGCTCAGACGTTGGTCATGGGGGCTGTCGTGATGGTGTGCGCGGCGAGCTGGTGGACACTGTATGTCACGGCGATCGGTTTGTTGGGCGCGGCGCTGACCCGAACTTCGGTACGTTCGGCCATCGACGTGGGAGCGGGAGCTGCTCTCGGTGGTCTGGGCGCCGTGGCCTTGTTCGGTGGCCTGTGATTCTTCGGAGCTTCGCGGTGCTGTGTTCATGCGGACGACCCGGTGGAGAACGAAACCCGTGACCTCCACCTGGTGTTGTGTTCGGTGAGGTTGCTGACAGCAGTGTCAGCTCTCGTTGAAGGCCAGCTTCGGGATGGGCTCTACCCGGGCGACGTAGTGGGCGGTTTCTTCGTGGTTGGTCGAGCGTGCGAGCTCAGCGAAGCCATCCCGGAAGAGCAGTCGCATTCGTGTGGGCCTCCGGGCAGGCGCACTCACGAGTTCGCCGGTGGCCTTGGCCGTGTGGACGAGTTTGGGGATGTCGTAGGCGTATTCCCGTTCGACTGCCCAGAAGTGCAATGCCTCGGTTTCAATCAGCTGGGCATCACCCAGTCCGCGCTTGTCGGGGGAAGGCAGGGGACGGGTGTCGAGGTCGAAGCGCAGGACTTCGCCAGCTGCCTCGCGCCATGCTTCGGGCAGCGTCGGGCGCACCTGTTGGTGCCACCAGTCGAGAACGAGTCCGTCGAATTCCGGCTCCGTGAAGCAATATTCCAACGCAGGGGCCAGCGAGTCCGGGTCTGCCGTCGAGCGTTCGGCGGCCTGGGTGAGCAAGCGTGCTCCTGCTCCAGCTTGTTCGTCGACATAGTCGGCCAAGGACAGGATCGCCTCCGACTGCGTCAAGCTACCGACGGCCCGAAGCACGGGGAAAACGTTGCGTAGAACCACGTTTTCGGCCAGCAGCCGCGCCCAGAACAGGAAGCGCTGCATGCGCAGGTTTTCCTCCAGAGTGACGTCCTTGTTCGCCAGCACATACTCGAAGTCGTCGCGCTCGCCGCGCACCGTGACAAAGCCATAGAGCTCGCGACGCTCAGTGTAATCGGTGTTGGGCAACAGCAAGAGCGGGTAGGCCGCGATGCGGGAGACGTGCTTGGCCAGCTCGTCATAGCCTTCCAAGAAGGACCCGGGAGTTTCCCCAGGTGCTCCCCAGATGAGTTCGGCGTAGGCATCGAGCCCTTCTGACGCCAGCCACTCGGCCAACTCCCGCCAGTGGTTGATCTTCATGTTGCGCCGGTTCATGTTGCTCAACGTGTCGGCATCGAGAGTCTGCAAGGCCAGAGTGAAGGAGCTTTGCAGACCAGCATCACGCATCAGACGCACGATCTTGTAGAACATCGCGTTCTTGTTCTTCGCCCATGAGGTTTCCAGCGCCATCGGGTAGCCGTAACGATCCTTGACGGCGATGAGGTCCTCGACGAACTCCATGTCCTGGGGAAGCATCCCGAAGTTCGCACCGCAGAGCACGATCGTCTCTGCCTTGGCTTGGGCGAGAGTCTCCAGCTCCTGGCGTAACCGCTCGCGGGAGAACGCGCGAACCTTCTGGCCCACGGCCCCGCCCCAGAAGCAGAACGCGCAGTGATACGGGCAGCCTCGGTTGGTCTCCAGCAAGGCGACGTCGTAGCGGAAGTTTCCGGCGTCGTCGAGCAAGGGGATCGCGCCGGTCAGGATCGGTGAGGGAATCTCATCGAGGTCGGTGATGCGGTCTCGCGCTTGGGTCGTCACCAGTTGGCCGTGGTTGTCCTGGTAGGAAATGTCTTCGATACCGAAGTAGTCTTCCTCAGCCAGTACTGCATGGAGGATATTACGGAACGTGAACTCGCCCTCGCCGTTGACCACCACATCAACGGCCTGGCAGTGGCGGAACACGCGTTCGGCCTGGTTGGCGACATGGTTACCTCCGAAAACGATCACGGTCTGCGGGTTTGCCTGCTTGACCGCCTCGGCGACTGCAGAGAACTGGTGGACGTTCCACCCCAGCACAGAGAACCCAACGACATCCGGGACGCCTTCGTGCAGAAGTCGGATCGCCATGTCGATGGGCGTGACATTGCCCGGGAAGTTCTCGATGGAGACCTGACACTCCTTGCCGAGCCGTGCATCGTCGGTCACGGACGCTGCCAAGTACCCGGCCGCAAGAGGCATGGACTCCTTGGACATGTGCCAGACGCCTTGCTGAACGAGCTTCACCGTAAGCACCAGCGATAATCCAATCGGTACGAGCGTATTGAGCGCACGGTCTTCGCGCGCTGGACGGAACGTGCCATTGAGAACGAACAGAGCTTGACAATTGTTCTGGAGGTGCCTCAGTGCGCCCGCGAACAACGGCACGACGCATTGCCGGGACAGCTCTGTCCCGCCCCCGAGTTGCGGCACCACTTTTCAGTGTTGGGAGTCGTGATGTCAACAGCTTGCGTCGCGTCTTGAAATTAACGCTCGAATGGACTAGTTCAGGGTGCAGATCCCCCTTGGGGTGGCTGTCGTTAGGTGAAGCGAACAGCGTCCGGGTTTCCTCCTCCGAAGGATGGGATTTTCGGATTCTGTTCGCCGTTGAGGGAGCTTCGGCGAATCCTCTCCGAAGGGAGTGGCGCGGTGCACGGTGATCCCCCCACACTACTCGCACAACCAAAGAGCCCCGTCACCTTCGAACGCCGCGATCAGCACGTCTGCGGCTCGTCGTTGCTGTCTCCCAGGAGAGTCCCCAGATGCCCCCTAGCGCCCCGGATCCGACCCAGTCCACCAGCGGCCACTCCACCAGCTCCTCAACGGTCGTCGAGAAGCTGTGCGTGCTCGTCATCGATGAGGAGATTCCTCGCTGGCTGGCCGCCAACACCACGGCCGTATTGGGTGTCGCGCTCGGGGCGCACGGCATGATCCAGGCGGGTCCAGAACTTCAGGACGTCGACGGGCACTACCACCCCGGCATCGGAACGAGCCCCCTGCCTGTGCTCGGTGCCTCTCGGGAGGAACTTCCCGCTCTTCGGCTTAAAGCAATAGAATCAAATATCACAGTGATTGACTTTAATGATGCGGCACGAAATAGTCGCTCCTATGGTGAATACGAGCAGCGGCTCCAGGTGGGTCCGGTCGGCTATCTCGGCCTCGCGCTATTTGGTGCACGCAAAGCAGTGAAGTCGGTGTCGGGAAACCTCAAAAGTCTTCGGTGATTTGTTGTGTCACCTCGTGGGTGCACATGGTACGCCCCGATTGGAGAAGCAGGATCAGCAGCATGACCCAGAAAAAATGGATTACATTCCTGACGGACTACGGATTAGAGAATAAGTTCATCGGCGTGTGCCACGGCGTCATCGCCCGAATAGCGCCGGAATCGCGGATTCTGGATGTTACTCACCTGGTGCCGCGCGGCGACGTTCGACACGGTGCTGAAATTTTCCGACAGGCTATTCCGTACCTGCCCGAAGCCGTCCATCTGATCGTGGTCGACCCCGGGGTGGGTACCCCGCGCAAGCCTGTCGTGCTCGTAGTTGGTGAGCAATTGATGGTGGGACCGGACAACGGTCTACTCCTTCGAGCGGCCGAAGAACTGGGCGGGGTAGACGCCGCCTACGTGCTCGACGATCCGCGGTTCCAGCTCGATGGGGTTTCGAACACCTTCCACGGTCGCGACATCTTTGCTCCAGCAGCCGCGCATCTAGCCGCCGGGGCAGCACCCGAGGAATTCGGTGCCCAGGTTCCGGTCGCCGACCTTGTGCGCATCCCCGCTCCAGTCCGTCGCCAAGACGACGACGTCTTCCACGGTGAAGTCGTCGTCGAAGACCGCTTCGGCAACCTCCAGACCTCGCTGGACTCAGGTTTCCTGCACACCGGAGGGATCGCAGAGGGGGCCAAGCTCGAAGTGTCCTCCGGCGATCGGACCGCCACGGTCCCCTTCGTGAAGACATTCGGCAGTGTCGCCGAGGGCGAACCGCTCGCCCACATCGACTCCGCGGACCGACTTGCGATCGCCGTCAACCTCGGCAATGCTGCCGGAATGTTCTCCCTGCACGAGGGCGACACGTTCACATTAAAGCGCTGCTGAGGCACTTCCGAGCGCGAACAGCTGCCTTCGGCAGCGAGCTCGTGGGCGGGACCGACGTGCCACGGACCCGCCCACGAGGCCCCACTCCGCCACAGTGAAGTCTTGCTCGGATCCACCGCCTGGGTGCGCCTGTGAAAGGGTCGCAGACCTCGGAGGGTGCTTCATGAGTGATGGATACCTTGTCTCGGCCGAACGATGCTCCAGCTCCGGCGCGTAACGCTTGAACTGCAGCAACGGCAAAATGCTCCTCCTGCGTCCGTGGGAGGGGGACAACGCCGACTGCACGGGGGTCGATGAGTCACGCTGGCGTGTCCGCACCTGCTCACGACACCGGTATCCCAGTTGGAGTTCTGTGGCCGGCACGAGCGTGGGGATTCGGTTCGACTCGCCCCTCCGACACGGTGAAATCCCCACACTGTGAGGGTTCGGGTTGCCCTGGACTTTCGCGGTGTGGGTTTCTTTGTGGTAGGTGATCGTGAGTCCGAGGCGTGGTAGGCGGACGCCTTGGTCTCGGAGGGTGCCTGCTGGAGAGTGCGGGTGGCTTCGCGGCAGGCTCGAAACAGCGTGTTGACCGTCTCGGGTTCGGGTTGAGCCGTGGGTTGGTGGTAGCGCAGGATCGCGTGCGCTTTGGCTTTTTCTGCTTCGGCGTCGGTGATCCACTGGCCGATGGTTTCGGGGCTGGCGCCGTTGTCGAGGGCGTGGCGGTACTGGGTGAGTTGCGGTCGCACTGCTGCAGAGTCTGACGCGCGTTGGAGGCGGGGGTGCTGTCGGTGTGCTCGCGGTGGGCGGCTTCGGTAAGGCGTTGCAGGGTGGCGTGCCGGTGGGACTCGTCGAAGAGCGTGGCCAGCCACTGGTCGAGGTCGGGCAGCACGTCGATTTCGCGGACGTAGACGTTGCGCGGGTGGTTGAGCGTGTTGGCCAGTGCGTATTCCTGGGGGTAGCGGCATCGGTAGTAGGCGCGGCCGTGGTTGTACTGGCCCTGCATCCTCCGGTGGCAGCAGGTGTAGTAGACCAGTCCCTTGAGCTAGGTGTTGGCCGAGCGGTTCGGTTTGCGCACCGCGGTGGTGCGTTTCGGTGCGTGGTACATGGTCGCGGCCTGGCGGAACGTGTCGATGGCGATCAGGCCGGGGTGGGCGGGCTGGTCTGACCAGACCCACTCGTCGGCGGGGTTCCAGGTTTGGCGGCTGTGGTGGCCGAGTGAGACGTCGTCGACGTCGACGAGGACTTCTTTCTTGCGTTGTTTGTTCCAGACTTGGTGGCCGGTGTAGCGCGGGTTGAGCAGGATGGCGCGCACGGCGCCTTTGGGCCAGGCGGTGCCGGAGCGGTGCGTGTTGCGGGCGGGGTCGTGAGCGCTGGGCTGGGGACACCGTCGCGGGTGAGTCCTTCGGCGATGGCGTAGATGCCGTGGCCCGAGCAGCACTCGTCGAAGATCCGCTGGACGACGGGGGCGGTGTCGGGGTCGGGTGCGAGTTGGTGCAGACGTTTGCCTTCGGCGGCCTTGCCGGGGTTGGGATGCGCTCCTGCGGCGATGAGACGGTAGCCGTAGGGCGGGCGGCCGCCGAGGTAGCGGCCTTCGAGCTGGGACTGCGAGCTCATAGCGGTGCGGACGCGCACCTTGATCCGGTTGCGTTCACCCTTGGACATGCCGCCGAACGCACCCGTGATCAACTCGTGGGCTTCGGAGGCGGGATCGATGGCTCCGCCGACCTCGGGCACCCAGATGCTGACGCCGTAGTGCTCGAACAGCGGGAAGACCAGGCTGTGCTGCCGGGTGCTGGCCGCGCTCGAAGCCCTCTGGCGCACCTGCTCCTGACCTCTCCGGGCTGCCCGATCAATGGTGCTTCCGGCGGCGTCGATCAGCGGGTTCCGGGAGCGACCAACGGTCACCGAGGGTGACCCCGAACCCGTTGGCGATCGGCTTCCACGGTCCGTACCACCACCCACTCAAGTCATAATGTATTGACAAATGAGGTGCAGTCCAGTAGACATCCGGGTACGGCATGCAGGGCGTCCGCACCGCCGCGGGCGCCGTTCCACCCAACTCGGAGGCTCGACATGGCTGACGGCTTCGACGTGCTCACGATCGGCCGGATCGGAGTGGACATCTACCCCCAGCAAGTGGGCGTGGGCCTGGCGGACGTCGAGTCGTTCGGCAAGTTCCTCGGCGGGACGGCGACCAACGTGGCGGTGGCCGGGTCGCGCCTGGGACACCGCACCGCGGTCATCAGCCGCACCGGTGCCGACCCGTTCGGCGAGTACATCCACCGCCAGCTGCGCGAGTTCGGCGTCGACGACCGCTTCGTCGCCGCGGTGCAGCAGTACCCGACCCCGGTCACCTTCTGCGAGCTGTTCCCGCCGGACGACTTCCCGCTGCACTTCTACCGGTACCCGAAGGCGCCGGACATGGAGATCCACCCCGAGGAGCTCGACCTCGACGCGATCGCCCGGGCGCGGATCTTCTGGATGACCGGCACCGGCCTGTCCGACGAACCGAGCCGCACGGCCACCCTGCAGGCCCTGCGGCACCGCGCCAAGTCCGGGACCACCGTCTTCGACCTCGACTGGCGGCCCATGTTCTGGACCGACCACGACGAGGCCCGCAGCTTCTACCGCGAGGCGCTGCAGCACGTGACCGCCGCTGTCGGCAACCTCGACGAGGTGGAGCGCGCCGTCGGCTCGCGCGATCCCGAAGAAGCCGCGGACCTGCTGCTCGAGGCCGGCGTGGAACTCGCCGTCATCAAGCAGGGCCCGGACGGCGTGCTCGCGCGCACCAGCACCGACCGCGCCGTCGCGCCACCGGTGCCGGTGGACGTCGTCAACGGGCTCGGCGCGGGCGACGCCTTCGGCGGTGCCCTGTGCCACGGGCTGCTGTCCGGCTGGGACCTCGAGCGGACCATGCGCTTCGCCAACGCCGCCGGCGCCTTGGTCGCCTCCCGCCTGGCCTGCTCCTCCGCCATGCCCTCCGAGTCCGAAGTGGACGATCTTCTGGCACGTGCGCTGCCGAACAGCCCGGCCGGATCGTCGGTCTGACCGAAAGGCTTCCACAGTGACTGCACTGAGCATCCCCGAACTCACCGCCGTGCGGGCGCAGCGCCCCGAGGCCGTGGCCGAGGCGGCCTCCCGGCGCGCTCGCCGCGACCTGCTCGGTGAGCGCGGGCAGCTGATGATCGTGGCCGCCGACCACCCCGCGCGCGGTGCGCTGGCCGCGGGTCACGACGCCCTGGCCATGGCCGATCGCGCCGACCTGCTGCAGCGGCTGTGCACCGCGCTGGAGCGCCCCGGCGTCGACGGCGTGCTCGGCACCGCCGACGTCCTCGAGGACCTGCTGCTCATGGGGGCGCTGGAGAACAAGCTCGCCATCGGTTCGATGAACCGCGGCGGGATCGCCGGGGCCTCCTTCGAACTGGACGACCGGTTCACCGGGCACCGCCCCGAGGACATCGAACGGCTGCGGTTCGACGCCGGCAAGCTGTTGCTGCGCATCGCCCCGGACGACGCCGGCACGCTGAACACCCTCACCGGTACCGCCGACGCCATCAACGAGATGTCCCGCCGCGGCCTGATGACCATGGTCGAGCCGTTCATGAGCAGCCGCATCGACGGCAAGGTGCGCAACGACGTGACCGCCGAGGGCGTGGCCCGCGCGATCGCCATCGCCTCCGGCCTCGGCGGCACCTCGGCGCACACCTGGCTGAAAGTCCCCGTCACCGACGACGTCGACACCGTCGAGACCGCACTGGCCGCCACCACGCTGCCGACGGTGCTGCTCGGCGGCGACGTGAGCACCGACCCGGAGGCGACGTACGAGCGGTGGCGCCGCGCCCTGCGGATCCCCACGGTCCGCGGGCTCGTCGTGGGACGCACGTTGTTGTACCCGCACGACGGCGACGTGACCAAAGCGGTGGACACCGCGGTGAACCTGCTCTGAACCCGAAGGAGCCGACGTTGACCGACCAACAGCACTACCTGCCCGCCGGATCCGCGGCGCGGCACCCGTACTCCGCCCACGTCGACCCGGACTCGGCCGGCTGGGGCTACTCCTCGCTGCGCGTGCTCGAACTCGCCCCGGGCCAGGAGCACGAGTACGCCACCGGCGACAGCGAGTGGATCATCCTGTCGCTGTCCGGCGGCTGCACCGTCGAGTGCGACGGGCAGGTGCACGACATCGCCGGCCGCGGCAGCGTGTTCACCGGCGTCAGCGACTTCGTCTACGTCCCGCGCGACGCGCAGGTGCGCGTGCGCAGTTCCGGTGGCGGGCGGTTCGCGCTCACCGGGGCGCGCTGCGACAACCGCCTGCCCGTGCGGTACGGCCCGGCCTCGGACGTGCCCGTCGAGCTGCGCGGTGCGGGCCAGTCCAGCCGCCAGGTGAACAACTTCGGCGCGGCGCACGTGTTCGAGGCCGACAAGCTCATCGCCGTCGAAGTGCTCACCCCCGCCGCCAACTGGTCGTCGTTCCCGCCGCACAAGCACGACGAGGAACGCGAGGGCGAAGCCGCGCTCGAGGAGATCTACTACTTCGAGATCGCCGAGGCGGGCGGCACGCCGGGGATGGGCTACCAGCGCGTCGCCCCGTCCGGGCCCGGCAGCACCACCGACGTGCTCGCCGAGGTGCGCACCGGCGACGTGGTGCTCATCCCGGACGGCTGGCACGGTCCCTCGATGGCCGTTCCCGGCTACGACATGTACTACCTCAACGTGATGGCCGGCCCGTCGCCGGAGCGCGTGTGGCGGATCTGCGACGACCCGGCGCACGCCTGGGTGCGCGACACGTGGGCACAGCAGGACGTCGATCCGCGGCTGCCGCTCTACCGGGCGCCGCAGGAGACCGGAGTGGAGGGACGATGAGCACGCAGCGTCTGACGGTCGCGCAAGCCCTGGTCCGGTTCCTCGCGAACCAGCACGTCGAACGCGACGGGGTGCGCGAGCGGTTCATCGCGGGGTGCTGGGGCATCTTCGGGCACGGCAACGTCGGCGGCATGGGCCAGGCCCTGCTCGAGCAGCGGGACGAGCTGCCCTACCTGCAGGGCCGCAACGAGCAGGCGATGGTGCACGCGGCCGTCGGCTACGCCCGCCAGAGCAACCGCCTGTCCACCTACGCGTGCACCACCTCCATCGGCCCCGGCGCGACGAACCTCGTCACCGGCGCGGCGCTGGCGACCATCAACCACCTGCCGGTGCTGCTGCTGCCCGGCGACGTGTTCGCCACCCGCCGCGTCGACCCCGCGCTGCAGCAGCTGGAGGCGCCGCACGCCGGCGACGTCTCCGTCAACGACTGCCTGCGCCCGGTGTCCCGGTACTTCGACCGCGTGTGGCGGCCGGAAGCGCTCGTCCCCGCCGCGCTCGAGGCGATGCGCGTGCTCACCGACCCGGTCGAGACCGGTGCGGTCACGCTGGCGCTGCCGCAGGACGTGCAGGCCGAGGCCCACGACTGGTCGGAGGAGTTCTTCGCCGAACGCGTCTGGACGGTCCCCCGGCCCGCGCCCGACCCGCGGGCGGTCCGCACCGCCGCCGAACGCATCCGCGCGGCCGAACGCCCGCTGATCATCGCCGGGGGAGGGGCGCACCACGCCGCCGCGGAGGAGCAGCTGCGGCACTTCGCCGAAACCACCGGCATCCCCGTGGCCTCCACGCAGGCCGGTCGGGGAGCGCTGCGGTTCGACCACCCCAACGAGCTCGGGTCGATCGGGCACACCGGCACCGCCGTCTCCGACGACATCGCGCGTCGGGCCGACCTCGTCATCGGCGTCGGCACGCGGTACTCCGACTTCACCACGGCCTCGCGGACCCTGTTCGCCAACCCCGAGGTGCGGTTCGTCAACATCAACATCACCGGTGCGGACGCCCACAAGCAGTCCGCCGCACCGGTGATCGGCGACGCGCGCACCGCGCTGGAGGCGCTGGCCGTACAGCTGGACGACTACCGAGTTTCCGCGGACTACGTCTCCGAGTACCGCGCGGGCGCGCGCCGGTGGGCCGAGGTGGTCGACGCGGCCACCCGCAGCGCCGGTGGTGCGGAACGGCCCGGTCAGGCCGAGGTGCTCGGTGCGCTCGACGACGTGGTCGCCGATCGGGACGTGGTCGTCAACGCCGCCGGGTCGATGCCGGAGGACCTCAACAAGCTCTGGCGCGCCCGCGACGTGCGGCAGTACCACGTCGAATACGGCTACTCCTGCATGGGCTACGAGATCCCCGCCGCGATCGGCGCGCGGCTGGCCGACGACACCCGCGAGGTGTTCGCCCTCGTCGGTGACGGCACCTACCTGATGGCACCCACCGAACTGGTCACGGCCGTGCAGGAAGGGATCAAGATCACGCTCGTGCTCGTGCAGAACCACGGCTACGCCTCCATCGGCGGTCTGTCCGGCAAGGTCGGCGCCGGCGGGTTCGGCACCGAGTACCGCTACCGCGACTCCGACGGGCTGTTCACCGGCCAACCCCTGCCGGTGGACCTGGCCGCCAACGCGGAGAGCCTGGGGTTGCAGGTGCTGCGGGCGGACACCGTGGACGAACTGCGGCAGGCGCTTGCGGCGGCGCGGTCCGCCACCGCACCGACAGCGGTGTACGTGGAAACCGACCCGCGCAAGACCCAGCTGCCGCCGGAGGCGTGGTGGGACGTGCCGGTGGCCGAGATCTCCGCGCTGGATTCGACGCAGCAGGCGCGCAAGCACTACGAACAGCAGCGACAGCACCAGCGGCACCACCTGTGATCGCCACGCGCCGGGGCGCACCGGGCGTCCCGGCGGTCCGGGCGTCCCGGCGGCCACGGCGCTGGCGAGCCCGGACCTGCGGCAGCTCCGGGACGCAGCGGTACCGGTGCCGGCCGTGCGCGTCAGCCGCGCTGCTGTCCCTTCTGCACGGCCTCGCGGGCGCGGCGTTGCTCCTCCCGGTAACCGTAGGCCGCCTGCCGCACCGCGCCGTCGGACTCCAGGCTCGATCCCAGCGCCCCGGCCACGACACCCATCGTGGCGAACCCCCACGCCAGGTTGACGTAGGTGCCCGCTCCGGGCGCGTGCAGCAGATTGCTCGCCAGCACCGCGGGCGGTAGGAGGAACCACGCCGCGCCGATGTTGACGAGGAACAGGCCGACGTACATGGTGCCGACACCGAGGCCGAGCGTGAGCAGCGTCGATCCGTTGTACAGCGCCGCGAGGCGGCGGAACCCGGCGCTGCGGCGACGTCCCCGCTCCCACAGGCCGTGCGCGGCCACGAGCCAGAACACCAGCAGTGCCACGGAGAACACCGAGCTCAGCAGCTGACGTTGCGGGCTCAGGTTGTCCGCGATCATCCAGATGGTGGTCGACGACAGCCCGAACGCGCTCGTGGCGATCGCCGCGGCCAGCGCGCTCGACAGTCCGAACACCAGCTGCCACGGGCGGTTCGTGCGCACCATGCCGAACATCAGCCGCAGCCACCCGCGCGTCCGCGTCCCGGTGTAGCGGACGGCCGAGGTCTCCGACAGCTGCGTGCGGTGCACCGGTGCGAGGAGGTCCGTCAACCGGCTGGACAGCCGGTGCTCGCCGGAAACCTTCCCGTCCCGGGGTTCCGCGACGAGGTCGTCGAGCAGCTGCCGCAGCATCTGCCGCATGCGCCGGTGCGGCTGCAGTCCGCCGAGGGCGGGAAGCGACACCAGCGCCACCGCGCGCTCCGGGCTCGCGGTCGCGACCACAGGCCGTTCCCGCAGCAACAGCGGCAGGTCCGTCAGGTACACCGCGTAGCGCCAACCCCGGTCACGGCGATGGTCGTCCACCGCGTCGAGGATCGCCGCCCGGTCGGATTCGCCGGCGCTGACCGGGGCTGAGAGCACGTCCGTTCCCCACTCGCCCCCGAGCGCCTCCGTGAGCCAGTCGGCGATCTCCGCGGCGAGGCGATCGGCGACGTGGGTCGGCATGTCCGGGTCGGCCACGAGGCCCAGGACCTCCGCGGCGGCGGAACCCGCTTGCTCGTGCGACTCCGGCGCCGTACCGAGGTCCCCGGCGTCTTGATTCCCGGCGCTTTGGTCTTCGACCGCGGCAGTTCCGACCCGGGCCTTCCCGTCCCGCACCTGATCGACCTCGAGCTCCGCCGCCTCCGCCTGCCCGCGCGCAGTTGTCCGGGCGACCTCACCGGACCGCTCCCGCACGGCGGAGCATCCGCCCGCGGAGGGGTGGTCACGTCCGCCGACCTCGTTCCTGCCAGCCCAGTCGTTCAATGCCAGCTCCCAACAGCTGCGACAATCATCTCGTGGAAACGGATTCGCCAGTCGTGCCCCACGCGGCGGGCAACGTACACGCGCGTGCGGCCGCTTCCGCACGAGCCCGCGACGCGCGTGGGGCGGACTGGCTGCTACCGGAACGTTGATCGCACTGAGTGAGGCACCAGGCCCGTGAACACTCCCGCCGGCGACGAGGACCGACCGCTGGATGCGCGTTCCGGCACGCAGGCGGACGGCTCCTGGGTCGGCGTGCGTCGAGGGGTGCCGCTGTTCCTGCCGGCGGAGGTCAACGAGCAGGCCGATGCGCTGCTGCGGCAGGCAGCGCAGCACGAGCCCGAACTGACCGCGCTCATGCGCGCCGTTGAGCGCCGCGTGCGCCGCCGCTGCCCGCAGGCGCGCCTCCTCGGTCCCGCCGAGGGGACGCACCGCAAGACCGAGCTGTCGCTGAAGACCAAACTCGCCGTCAAGATGCGGGAACAACCGCGGCCGGAAACCCGGCCGGTCGATCGCATCCGCGACGCGGTGCGCTACGCGTTCGTGCTCCCCGACGGGGACTACGCCGCCCTCGTGCGCTGGATCCGCGACGACCTCGCCGACTGCTTCACCGGCATCAAGTGGAAGAACGCCTGGACCGCGCACGGCTACCGCGGCATCAACTCCTCCTGGCGCGAAGCCGCGAGCGGTCAGAAGTTCGAAGTGCAGTTCCACACCCCGGCGAGCCACCGCGCCGAGGAGGACTCGCACGACCTGCACGTGGCCGAACGGCTCGGCCGGGTGCTCGCCGACCCGGACCGCACCGTCGGACACCGGCTGGCCGCGATCTACCGCACCGTGCCCACGCCTGCCGGGGCGCGCCGCCTGCAGTACCGCACCGGATCGGGGCGCAGCGGCCGTCGGCGGGTTCGCACGCCGAGCACGTCCGACGTGGAGCGGCTGGCCCGCCGCCGGCACGCCGGTCAGACCGACAAGGCCGGGCGGCCCTACACCGAGCACCTGGCCGCCGTGGTCGAAGGCGTCCGCGCGCACGGCGGTACCGCGACGCAGATCGCTGCGGCCTGGCTGCACGACGCGGTCGAGGACGACGTGATGTGCTTCGCCGAACTGGAGCGGCTCGGTCTCGCGCCGGAAGCCGTGGCCGTCGTGCGCGCGATGACCAAGCGGCCCGGTGAACAACTCGCGGACTACGCCCGCCGCATCCTCGGCACTCCTGGCGCGCTGCTGGTCAAACGGCAGGACATCGCGCACAACGCCGACCCCGCGCGGCTGTCCGCGCTCGGCGCCGGCCAGCGCCGCCGACTGACCGAGCGCTACCGCGCCATGGAGCGGCTGTTCACCGGACTCCCCGCCGACAGCCAGCAGGACTAGCTGTTCTGCCGCGTGCGGCGACCGTCGCCGCCGATCTCCTGGTGGCGTGCGCAGCCGTGCGCGCTCATGCGTTCCACGTGACGGTCAGCCCGTCACGTTCGCCGAAACGCTCCAGGTGGCGGCCGATCACGTCCTGCACGCGGGAGAGGTCCTCCGCGCTGTCGCCCACCGCGTCGAGGGCCAACTCCTCGGCCTGGCACGTCAGCAGGCACGAACCGTTGCCGCCGTCCGCGGGCAGCGTGATGCGGACGCCGCCGTCCGATTCGTCGGAGATCGTGCAGCGCTTGCCCAAGTGGGAGGCGAGCTGCTTGCGGTAACGGTCCGGGCGGTCCGTGCGGACCCGCGCATGCGCCTGCGGCATCGAACGCTCCTCACAGCAGAAGGCGGGCGCCGGAGCCGTACTCGGCCACCGCGCCCGCGGTTTCGGCATCAACTCCCGCCCAGCCTACGTTCGCCGCGCGGTCGCACGCACCGCATGCAGGGGGCGTGGACGTGTCATTGCTCGCTGTCCAGCAGCTGCATCCCGTCCGCGTCGTAGCGGTCGCCGGCGACCTGGTCCGGCGGGACGGCGCGGGTGATCGCGGAGAGCTCCTCGGCGGTCAACTCCACGTCCACCGCCTCGAGGGCCTCGTCGAGGCGGTCGCGGCGCCGCGCACCCGCCAGCGGCACGATGTCCGCGCCCTGCGCCATCACCCAGGCGATCGCCAGCTGCGCCACGCTGACGTTCCGGGAGGAGGCGATCTCGCGGAGCCGGTCGACCAGCCCCAGGTTCTGCTCCAAGTTCTCACCCGCGAACCGGGGGAAGTGACCGCGCGGATCCCGCAGCGAATCCTGCTCGCTCCAGCGGCCGGACAGCAGGCCGCGCGAAAGCACTCCGTAGGCGGTGATGCCGATGCCCAGTTCCCGGCAGGTCGGCAGGATCTCCGGTTCGATACCGCGAGAGATCACCGAGTACTCGATCTGCAGATCCGCGATGGGGCGGACCGCGGCCGCTCTGCGCAGCGTTCGCGCGCCCACTTCGGACAGTCCGATGTGGCGCACGTGGCCGGCGTCGACCATCTCGCCGATCGCGCCGACGGTGTCCTCGATCGGAACCTGCGGATCCAGCCGCGCCGGCCGGTAGATGTCCACGTGGTCGGTGCCGAGCCGCTGCAGCGTCTGCGCCAGGGAGTTCTTCACCGCTTCCGGACGGCCGTCGAAACCGATGAGCGCGCCGGCCGGATCGCGCATGGCGCCGAACTTGACGCTGATCTGCACCTCGTCCCGATCAGCGGGCCGCAGGGCCTCGCGCAGCAACAGCTCGTTGTGCCCGCTGCCGTAGAAGTCACCGGTGTCGAGCAGGGTCACGCCCGCGTCGATCGCCGCGCGCACGGTCGCCGCGCTCTCCGCGCGGTCCGCGGGCCCGTAGAAATCGGACATGCCCATCAGGCCGAGCCCGAGCGCGGACACCCGGGGCCCTGTGGAACCGAGAGTACGCCGTCGCATGCATCCACCTTCCGCGTTCGCACCACTTCCTGGCAGTCCCCGCCTACCGGACCCGGCTACCGCGGGCGGCGTTCAGACCGAACCGCGTGCCACCGTAGCGCTGGCCTCGCGGATGACCGCGACCGCTTCGTCGACGTGTTCGCGGTGACTGCGGTGGGACAGCACGCACAGCCGCAGCGTGACCCGCCCGTCCAGCACCGTGCTGGAGCAGAACGCCCTGCGGCTGCCGTTGACCCGCTCCAGCAGCGCCCGCGTCGCGGCGTCCCCGCCGCGGCTGCGGAAGACCACCGTGGACAGTTCCGGCACCTCCGGAACTTCCAGTTCGGGATCCTCCGACAGCGAGTCGTGGGCGTGTGCGGCCAGGTCGAGCTTCTCGTCGAGCGCGGCGCGGAACGCCGCCACCCCGTGCAGCTGCAACGGCAGCCACACCCGCAGTCCGCGCGTTTCCCGCGTCAGCTCGGTTCCCCGCGCGGCGTAGTCCGGCAGCGCGCCGTTGCCGACGTCCTGCAGGTAGTCCTCGGCGTCGTCCGCGCTGTGCGCGGCGGTGAGCGTGCGCGCCTCGCGCACCAGCAGCGCGCCGCACCCGTACGGCAGGAACAGGCTCTTGTGCGGGTCGAGGGAAACGGAATCCGCCCGTTCGATTCCGCTCAAACGGGTGTGACCCCGCTCGGTGAGCTGGAAGAAACCGCCGTAGCAGGCGTCGACGTGCCACCACAGGTCCTCCTCGGCTGCCAGCGCGGCCAGGTCGGACAGCGGATCGACGCTGCCCGAATTCGTGGTCCCGCCGCTGGCGACGAGCAGGAACGGCACGTACCCGGCGGCGCGGTCGGCGGCGATCATCTGCGCGGCCGCGTCGGGGTCGAGGCGCCGGCCGTCGGAGGTGGGCACCAGCCGCAGGCTCCCGGGCGGGAAGCCGGCGATGCGCGCGGCCTTGCGAACGCAGTGGTGGGCCTGCTCGGACAGGTAGATGCGCCCGCGGCGGAAGTCCGCCTCGCCGAACCGGTTCTCGCGCGCGGCCAGCACCATCGACAGCACGGCCTGCGACCCGCCGGTGGTCAGCAACCCGCCCGCCTGTTCCGGCAGTCCGAACAGCCCCGTCATCCACCGCAGCACCGAATCCTCCAACGTGACCAGGCCGGGAGCGAGATCGGAGAAGCCGGTGTAGCGGTTGAAGGTGCGGCCGAGGAGCTCGGCCACCGCCGAACTCGCCAGGCCACCACCGGGGATGTAGCCGAAGTAGCGCGGCCCGGCCGTGTCCACCCCCGAAGCAGCGGCGTCGCGCACGAGCGGCAGCAGTTCACCGAATTCCCGCGGTTGCTCCGGAGGGGCGGCGCGCAGTGCGGCCAGCACCGCCGGATCGGCCTCCTGCGCGGCCGGAGCGGAGTCCAACTCGGTGAGGAACGCATCCAGCGCCTCAGCGGCCTCGCCGAGCATCTCGGCCATCGTAGGAGTCTCCAGCTCGGCACTGCGGCTGTGCATGGCGCTTCCTTCCTGCTTCCTTACAGGGCTACTTCGGTGTGGTAGCGCGTCATCGGCGGAGAACCTACCGGACGGGACCGTTCGGCGATCATCGTCGGCGCTCCGGCTCGGCCAGCGCTTCCTGCAGCCTGTCGAGGAAGACCGCCTGTGCGGCGTTGATCTTCTCGCGGGCCGTGTCCAGGTCGAACCACGCCGCCCGGTCGACTTCGGGGAAGTGCTGCACCCGTCCGCTGCGCGGTGGCCATTCGAGCTCGAACTCGTTGCTGCGCAGAGCAGTGACGTCGAACTCGCCCGCGCGGGCCCACGCGCGGACCTCCTTGCCGCCGCGCTGGCGCACCGAACCGAGATCGAGCAGGCCGGTGTCGTCCAGCACCGCACCGGTCTCCTCGGCGAACTCGCGCGGCGCCACCTCCCGCGCCTGTTGGGCGGAGGTGTACTCGCCCTTCGGCACCGACCAGGCGTGCGCGTCCCGATTGCGCCAGAGCGGGCCGCCCGGGTGCACCAGCAGCACGCGCGTGCCCACCGGGCTGGGGGAGTAGAGCAGGATGCCCGCGGAGTATCGGCCCATCCGTTCAGGGTGCCGCCGAGACGTCGCCGGATCGAGTCGAACCGCGGCGTCGGCTCGACATCCGGGTCGGACATGCGCAGGTCCCCGCGCTGCGAGCGCGGGGACCTGCGCGAGGCTCACCAACGGGGGAGAGCGGAGCTCGCCGCGGCTCACTCGGAGCGGGTGAGGTTCTCCGGCGGGGCGTCCGGGACGAGCGCGGGTTTGCTCTCGCCGCGGAAGGTGAACGAGGCGCCCTCGTCGGAGCCTTCCCCGTCCCAGTTCTCCACGTCGATGACGACCACCTGGCCGGGCTCGAGCTCGCCGAAGAGGATCTTCTCGGAGAGCTTGTCCTCGATCTCCTGCTGGATCGCACGCCGCAGCGGCCGCGCACCCAGCACCGGGTCGAAGCCGCGGCGGGCCAGCAGGCTCTTGGCCTTGTCGGTCAGCTCCAGCGACATGTCCTTCGACTTGAGCGCCTTCTCCACCCGCGTGCTCAGCAGGTCCACCATCTGCACGATCTCGTCGCGGGTGAGCTGGTGGAACACGATCACGTCATCGATGCGGTTGAGGAACTCCGGCCGGAAGTGCTTCTTCATCTCCTCGTTGACCTTGGCCTTCATCCGCTCGTAGTCGGAGTCCTGCTCCTGGCCGGAGGAGAAGCCCAAGCCCACCGTCTTGGAGATGTCGCCGGTGCCGAGGTTCGAGGTGAAGATCAGCACCGTGTTCTTGAAGTCCACCGTGCGGCCCTGGCCGTCGGTGAGGCGGCCGTCCTCCAACACCTGCAGCAGCGTGTTGTAGATCTCCTGGTGGGCCTTCTCGATCTCGTCGAACAGCACCACCGAGAACGGCTTGCGCCGCACCTTCTCGGTGAGCTGACCGCCCTCCTCGTAGCCGACGTAGCCCGGCGGGGCACCGAACAGCCGCGAGGCGGTGTAGCGGTCGTGGAACTCGCCCATGTCGATCTGGATGAGCGCGTCGTCATCGCCGAAGAGGAACTCGGCCAGCGACTTGGACAGCTCGGTCTTGCCGACACCGGAGGGCCCGGCGAAGATGAACGAGCCCGAGGGCCGCTTCGGGTCCTTCAGCCCCGCACGCGTGCGGCGGATCGCCTGCGAGACGGCCGTGACCGCGTCGTGCTGGCCGATCACCCGCTTGTGCAGCTCGTCCTCCATGCGCAGCAGCCGGGAGGTCTCCTCCTCGGTCAGCCTGAACACCGGGATGCCGGTCCAGTGGGCCAGCACCTCCGCGATCTGCTCCTCGTCGACCTCGGCGGCGGTGTCCAGTTCCTCCCCGCTGGTGGCGCGGTGGATCCGCAGCCGCGCACCGGCCTCGTCGATGAGGTCGATCGCCTTGTCCGGCAGGTACCGGTCGTTGATGTAGCGGTCGGCCAGGCTCGCCGCCGAGGCCAGCGCACCGTCGGTGAACGACACGCGGTGGTGCGCCTCGTAGCGGTCGCGCAGCCCCTTGACGATCTCGACGCTGTCGGTGACCGAGGGCTCGGCGACCTGGATCGGCTGGAAGCGGCGCTCCAGGGCCGCGTCCTTCTCGATGTGCTTGCGGTACTCCTCCAGCGTGGTGGCGCCGATGACCTGCAGCTCACCGCGCGCCAGCACCGGCTTGAGGATGTTGGCCGCGTCGATCGCGCCTTCGGTGGCGCCCGCGCCGACCATGGTGTGGATCTCGTCGATGAACAGGATGATGTCGCCGCGAGTGCGCACCTCCTTGATCACCTTCTTCAGGCGCTCCTCGAAGTCACCGCGGTAGCGCGAGCCGGCCACCAGCGAGCTCAGGTCGAGGGTGTACAGGTGCTTGTTCCGCAGCGGTTCGGGGACGTCGTCCTTGGCGATGCGGTGGGCCAGGCCCTCGACGACGGCGGTCTTGCCGACGCCGGCCTCGCCGATGAGCACCGGGTTGTTCTTCGTGCGCCGCGAGAGCACCTGCATGATGCGCTCGATCTCGGTCTCGCGGCCGATGACCGGGTCGAGATGGCCGTCCCGGGCCTGCTGGGTCATGTTCTGGCCGTACTGGTCCAGCGTGAGGGATGCGGCGCGCTGGCCGCTCTCCCCGCCGGAGCCCACGCCCGCACCGGCGGACTCCCCGGACTGCGCCTCCGCGCCGTAACCGGAAACCAGCTGCAGCACCTGCTCGCGCACCCGGTTGAGGTCGGCGCCGAGCTTGACCAGCACCTGCGCGGCCACGCCCTCGCCCTCGCGGATCAGGCCGAGCAGGATGTGCTCGGTGCCGATGTAGTTGTGCCCGAGCTGCAGCGCCTCCCGCAGCGACAGCTCGAGGACCTTCTTCGCCCGCGGGGTGAACGGGATGTGCCCGCTCGGGGCCTGCTGGCCCTGGCCGATGATCTCCTCGACCTGCTGGCGCACGCCCTCCTGCGCGATTCCCAACGACTCCAGCGCCTTGGCGGCGACACCCTCACCCTCGTGGATCAACCCCAAGAGGATGTGCTCGGTGCCGATGTAGTTGTGGTTGAGCGCCCTGGCCTCCTCCTGGGCCAGGACGACCACCCGCCTCGCGCGGTCGGTGAACCTTTCGAACATTCGCACTCCCTGACTGCTGCGCCGGCAGTCCGTATTGCTGGGTCTTTCTCGGTCAACAACGGCGGTCGACCTGGCATTCCGGCCGACTCGCGGACGTAGCGGGTTGTTGGCGTCGCCGCCAGCCGGGTGGCTCACGGCGCTCCTGTCTGCGGCTGCGTACCCCCAGTATTGGCGTCAACACCGGTCGGAAAACACCATCACGCCATCCGAATTCCCCGGGTTTCGTGTAGAGCGAACAGCGGCTGCGACATTCCCCACCGAATGCGGTGTTTTTTGTGGTGTGGCCTACACGGCTCAGGCCGTTGCCGGTGCCTCCCGGCGCGCCGGCCTCCCGTCGCGCGGCCGGGAACGAGGTTCCGGATCGCCAACACCTCCTGTTCCACTCGTGGCCCTGTCCCGCTCGTGGCCGTCCCGCTCGTGGCCGTCCCGCTCGTGGCCGTCCCGGACACCGAGCATCTCAAGTGCCGGGGCCGTGGCGACCACCCGTGCGCGCGTGTCGGGATGTCTCACCTGCACACCGAAGCGAACACGCTGTGAATGCAGACATCCACGCCCATGTGCTGTTTTGTCACTCGTACGGATGAGAATGCTCAGTCGATTTCGTTCCCGCGGTGCGCAGTTGCTTCCCGTTGCCGGAGGAGATCGCTCCTGCCCGGCCTGCCGGTAGCACGTGAACGGTCCGTGAGCAGGGAAAACGAGCCGCGAGGGATGCTACGGCAAGAACGGGCCCGCACTCTGACACAATGCCTGAGCGGTGAGTTGCCCCTGATCCGGCGGGCGTCGATGATGCCCGCCTGGTCACTACCCGTGCAGAACTTCGCCGGCTCGGTCCCGCGGGAGGTGCGCGGCGAGGCTTCCCGGCCGACCTGGGGGTGATCACGGATCGAATGTCTGTCATCGACACGGGAGCACACATTGTCCACGCCGAGTGCCCAACCGGCTGATCGCTCCGTGGCGCAAGCCAACGCGATCACGACATGGTTCAGCGACAACGCCGGCGCGCTGGTCAGCGGTCTGATCAACATCATCATCGTCGCGGTGCTCGCTTTCGTGCTGCGCGCGATCGCCGGCCGCCTGATCGACCAGGCCACCAAGCGGATGATCAGTTCGCAGGAACGCTTGTCCGCGGCGAAGGCGAAGCTGAAGAACGGACCGGTGGTGCAGAACGGGGGAGAGGCCACCCGCGCGGAACGGCAGCGCCAGCGGGCCGCCACGATGGCCTCGGTGCTGCGCAGCGTCGCCTCGTTCCTCATCTTCGGCATCGCGTTCGTGACGATCCTCGGCCAGCTCGGCATCAGCATCGGCCCGATCCTCGCCAGCGCCGGCGTGCTCGGCCTCGCGATCGGCTTCGGCGCGCAGACCCTGGTCCAGGACTTCCTCGCCGGAATGTTCATGATGATCGAGGACCAGTACGGGGTCGGCGACGTCATCGACGCCGGTGACGCGGTCGGCACCGTCGAGGCCGTCAGCCTGCGCGTGACCAAGATCCGCGACCTCAACGGCGGCCTGTGGTACGTGCGCAACGGCGAGATCCAGCGCGTGTGCAACATGAACCAGGACTGGGCCAACGCCGTGGTGGAGCTGCCGCTGGACTACTCCGTCGACACCGACTTCGCCAAGCAGGTCATCCAGGGCAGCATCGACACCTTCGCCGCCGACCCGGAGGCGCAGCCGAGGATCCTGGAACGTCCCGACATCAGCGGTGTCGTCGGCATCGGCAACGGTGCGGTGACCGTTCGCGTGCTCGTCAAGACCCAGCCGGGTCAGCAGTGGGACCTCGGCCGTCGTCTCCGCGCCCAGCTCAAGACCGACCTGGACCGCCACGGCATCTCCATCGCGCAGCCGGTTCTGCCGGTCAGCGGTGCCGGTGCGGCCCAGCAGGGCTGAGCTGCCGAACGGGTTTCCCGCCGAACACGCGCGGCGCCGCCCCGGCGAGCTCGCCGGGGCGGCGCCGCGTTCGTGCGCGTGCCTCGGGTGCGACCGGGCCGCGGACGGGGCGGCGAGTGGTGGGGAGCCGTGCCTGTCCGCGGTCCGATCGCCGGTGCCCGATCACCGACGCGCGGTCACTGCGCCAGCGTCGAACGGACCTTCGCCGCCGCGTCGGTCATGTTCCGCAGCGCAGCGTTGACCTCCTCGTAGCCGCGGGTCTTCAACCCGCAGTCCGGATTGATCCAGAGCCGGTCGGCGGGTACGGCGCGCAGCGCCTCGTCGATGAGCGAGGAGATCTCCGCGGCGTCCGGCACGCGAGGGGAGTGGATGTCGTACACCCCGGGGCCGATGCCGCGGCCGTAGCCGACCGCGTTGAGATCGCCCAGCACCTCCATCCGCGACCGGGCCGCCTCGATGCTGGTGACATCGGCGTCCAGGTCGACGATGGCGTTGATGACGTCGCCGAACTCGGAATAGCACAGGTGCGTGTGGATCTGCGTGGCCGCGGCGATGCCCGAGGTGGCCAGCCGGAAGGAGTGCACCGCCCACTCCAGGTAGGCGGGCTGGTCGGTGGCCCGCAGCGGCAGCAGTTCACGCAGCGCGGGTTCGTCGACCTGCACCACGTTGATGCCTGCCGCTTCGAGGTCGGCGACCTCGTCGCGGATCGCCAGGGCCACCTGCTTGGCCGTGTCCGCCAGCGGCTGGTCGTCGCGGACGAACGACCAGGACAGCATCGTCACCGGACCGGTCAGCATGCCCTTGACGGGCTTGTCCGTCTGCTGCTGGGCGAAGGTGGCCCACTCGACGGTGATCGGCGCCGGCCGCGACACGTCGCCGAACAGGATCGGCGGGCGCACGCAGCGCGATCCGTAGGACTGCACCCATCCGTAGCGGGTGCTGACGAAGCCCTCCATGTACTCGGAGAAGTACTGGACCATGTCGTTGCGTTCCGGTTCGCCGTGCACCACGACGTCGAGTCCGAGCTGCTCCTGCAACTGGATCACGTTCCGGATCTCGTCGCGCATCCGCTGCCGGTAGCTCTCCCGATCGATGCTGCCGGCGGTCAACGCGGCCCGCGCCTTGCGCACATCGCCGGTCTGCGGGAACGAACCGATCGTCGTGGTCGGCAACGGCGGCAGCCGCAGCGCCTGCTGCTGGGCCTGCCGACGTTGCGCGTACTCCTCCCGGCGGGCGTCGCCGGGCTTCAGCGCAGCGACCCGGGCGCGTACCCGCTCGTCGTGCACCCGGGCGGCGCGTGCGCGGTCGTCCACGCGGGAGCGCGCTTCGGCCAGCTCGCGGGAGACGCTGTCGCGCCCCTCGTGCAGCGCGCGGTGCAGCGTGACGACTTCCCCGAGCTTCTGCTCGGCGAAGGCCAACCACGAGCGCACCTGCGAATCCAGCTCGGTCTCGGCATCGACGTCGTAGGGCACGTGCAGCAGCGAGCACGAGGTCCCGACCGCCAGTTCGCCCGCGGATCCGCGCAGCCGCTCCGCGGTCTCCAGCGCCCGGTCGAGATCGGTGCGCCAGATGTTGCGCCCGTCGACCAGTCCGGCGACCACCGACTTGCCGCGCAAACCGGTCAGCTTCGGGACCTCCTCCACTGTGGAGGGACTGGAGACGAGATCGAGCGCCAGGCCTTCCACCGGGCTGTCGGCCAGAATCGGCAGCGCTTGGCCGAGATCACCGAAATATCCGGCAACGAGCAGGTTCGGCCGCTCCTGCAGCTCTCCGAGCCGGGCGTAGGCCGAACGCAGCGCCTGCAGCTCGGCCTCGGAGCGGTCCCCGGCGAACGCGGGTTCGTCGAGCTGCACCCACTGGACACCCGCGCGGTGCAGTTCGGCCAGCAGGTCGGCGTAGGCGCTGACGAGATCATCCACTGTGTCCAGCGGAGCGAAACCTTCCGGTGCGTCCTCGGCCGGTTTCGACAGCAGCAGGAAAGTCACCGGCCCGACGACGACCGGGCGGGTGGTCACGCCCTCGTCGGCAGCTTCGCGGTACTGGTCCACCACGGCCGTGTCGGACAGCGCGAACCGCGTGTCCGGGCCGATCTCCGGGACCAGGTAGTGGTAGTTCGTGTCGAACCACTTGGTCATCTCCAGCGGCGGCGTGGATTCGACGCCGCGCGCCATGGCGAAGTACGTGTCGAGCGGGCCCAGGCCCAGCGCGGTGTAGCGGTGCGGCACGGCGCCGAACGTCACCGCTGCGTCGAGCACCTGGTCGTAGTACGAGAACGTGTTGCTCGGCACGGAGGCCAGTCCGGCATCGGCCAGCGTGCGCCAGGCGCCGACGCGGATGTCCCGCGCGGTCGCGCGCAGATCGGCCTCACTGATGCGGGAGTTCCAGTACCGCTCCAGGGCACGTTTGAGTTCTCGGTTCGGACCGATCCGGGGATAGCCCAGGACGGTCGATCCGATGGTGCTGGTCAACGCTTCTCCTCGGTTCGACGACACAGGACGCCGAAGTCCGATGGGGGATGTGCCCGACCATCGGCACGCGGGGTCGCAAACACGGACCGCGCCGGTGCCGATCGTCCGCGGGGTCCTCCCTCGAGACCTCGGACATACGCGCGTCGTGGTGACGCGCGTACCGGTGGCAGGTCTTCGGACTCGCGGGCGTTCTCGGAGTTCGTCCGAGGTTCCTACGCGCCGTCGGCTTCCCAGGCGCTCGGCCCAGTGCCCACCCGACCATCGGCCGGGGACGGCGTTCGTTCCCGCACACCGCTGCGGGGCAGTCCCGGAATCGCACCGGGTTCCCTCTCGCCTCGCACTCCCGTCCGCCGGAAACCCCGGCACGGCAGTGCGAACCACCAGCACGCATGACCTTACCCGCTCGGCGGCCTGTGACAAGACCGCTGCGCCCGCAGCGGCCGCACAGCGGGCTCCGCGCAGCGGGCGCACCCCGCTTGCCGTGGAGTTCCGCAACGGCTCCGGGCGGGACGAGATCCGCGCCACAGGACCGGGGCAACAGGACCGGGGCAACGGGACTGGTCGACGAGACCGGGTCAACCGCCGAACGGCTCGCGCACGTGGTCGACGATGTCGGCCACCGAAGCGATCGTCCGGTCCGGCTGGAACGGGTACTGGCGCGCCGTGTCCTGCCCGGAGAGGCCGGAGAGCACGAGGATCGTGCGCATGCCCGCCTCCATGCCCGAGCGGATGTCGGTGTCCATGCGGTCACCGAGCAGCAGGGTGCGGTCGGCGCTGGCCCCGAGCGTGCGCAGCGCGAAACGCAGCATGAGCGGGTTGGGCTTGCCCACGTAGTACGGCGGTTGCCCGGTCACGCGCTCGACGAGCGCGGCGACCGCACCGGTCGCCGGCAGCGATCCCTCCCGGTCGCGTCCCAGCTCGTCCGGGTTCGTGGCGAGGAACCGCGCACCGTTCTCGATGAGCCGGATGGCCTTGGTGATCGCGCTGAAGCTGTACGTGCGGGTCTCGCCGAGGATGACGTAGTCCGGGTCGTGCTCGGTGAGCACGTAGCCGGCTTCGGTCAGCGCCGTCGTCAGCCCCGGTTCGCCGACGACGTAGGCCGAGCCGCCGGGCCGCTGCTGGGCGACGAAGGAGGCCGTGGCCAGCGCCGAACTCCAGATGGCGTGTTCGGGGAGGTCCAAACCGCAGGTCAGCAGGCGGGCGCGCAGGTCGCGGGGAGTGCAGGCCGAGTCGTTGGTGAACACCAGGTACGGCAGCTCGTGCTGGTGCAGTGCGGTGAGGAACTCCTGCGCTCCGGGCACGACGCGTTGTTCGTCGCGCATGAGCACGCCGTTGAGGTCCATTAGGTAGGTCCAGCGGGCGGTATCGGACACTAACTCTCCAATTGCTGGAAGCTTCGGCATTGCGGGCGGGGAGGAAGTCAACACCGCATGATCCATCGAACCCGATGCGAAGCGCATCCGGGCCCGGTGGCGGTCAGCTGGGCAGGACGCCGTAGCGGGGCGCCGGTGCGCCGGCGAGGTGTTCGCCTCGGCCGGCGCGCTGCTGCGCGTCGGCGATGACGGCTTCGGCGGCCACCCGTTCTTCCCAGCCGCGGGCTTCGCCGCTCTTGCGGGGTTCGATCGTCTTGTACACGTGGAAGAAGTGGCTGATCGCGTTGAGCCGGTGCTGCGGGACGTCCGGCAGGTCGTGCACCGCCTCCATGCGCGGATCGTCCACCGGAACGCAGAGGACCTTGGCGTCGGGACCGCCTTCGTCGCGCATCCAGAACACCGCGATCGGACGCACGCGGACCGCGCACCCCGGGAAGGTCGGGCTGTCGAGCAGGACCATCGCGTCGAGCGGGTCGCCGTCCTCGGCCACGGTCTCCGGGAAGTAGCCGTAGTCGGCCGGGTACTGCGTGGCCGTGAACAGCGTCCTGTCCAGGCGGATGCGCCCGCTCGTGTGGTCCATTTCGTACTTGTTCCGCGATCCCTCGGGGATTTCCACGACCATGTCGAGATCCATGGACGCCTCCGCGCCTGCTCGCTCGGTGGTGCCGGAGCACCATTGTCCTCGCAGCGTGCCACGGAAGCGGGCCGTTGCCGCGGTACGTGCGCCGTGTGGTCGCTGTGGACAACGCTCGATGGCGGAGTAGCGGGCGCTGAACCTGTTCGCGGACGCCCTCGTCGACGGTCGCTCGGCAGCTGGGCGTCCCGGCGGTGGTGCGGAGCGCCGAAAATGCATTAATTACATTGGTTATTTCAGTACTGGATGAAATTAACTCGTTCAACCGGGCTCGGCACGAACAGCCAAGAAGGGCGGACCCCCGCCGCGTACGCCTCCGCTCCCGACAGGCCTGGCCGGGTGTCGCTCGAGATCGCTACCGTGATCACGTTGACCCGCCAGTGCGTCACCGCGCGCCGGATGGAGGACGCTATGCAACACGCGGAGAAGGCGTCGCTGATCGGCGACGAGAACACGCCCAACGCCGCACGGCTGTACGACTACTACCTCGGTGGGGCGCACAACTTCGAGGCCGACCGCAGCAAGGCGCACCAACTGATGGACCTGTGGCCGAACGTGGTGCCGGTCGCCCGGTTCAACCGGGGCTTCGTCCGCCGCGTCGTGCGGCACGCGATCAGCGCCGGGATCACCCAGTTCCTCGACCTCGGCTCCGGGGTGCCCACGGTCGGCAACGTGCACGAGATCGCCCGGGAACAGGTGCCGAACGCGCGGGTGGTCTACGACGACTACGAGTCCGTCGCCTTCAACTACAGCACCCTGCTGCTCGACGAGCACGGTTATCCCCGCGACGAAGTCGCCGTGGTCAACCAGGACCTGCGCGATGCCGAGGCGGTGCTCAACGACCCGCGCACGCTGCACGTGCTCGACTTCGAGAAGCCGATCTGCGTGCTCATGATCGCCGTGCTGCACTTCGTGTCCCCGGACGACGACCCCGCGGAGATCATCCGCCGCTACTCCGCCTGCCTGCCGTCGGGATCCTGGTTGGCCCTCACCCACATCGCCAACGACGAAGCCCCCGCCGAACAGGCCCGTGCCGTCGACGAGTTCGCCGATGCCTACCGGGACACGAGCAACCCCCTGTTCGTGCGCGATCACGACGAGATCGCCTGCTGGTTCGACGGTTTCACCGTCCTCGATCCCGGCGTCACGTTCATCCCCGACTGGCGCCCCGACGCCGCCCTCGACGACCCCACCGCGGCGCGCCGCCTCGCCTGGTGCGGAGTCGGCTGCAAGGACGGCTGAACTCCACCGGTCATTCCGCGTCGCGCGGCGCCCGGACGACGACCACCGGGCAGCGGGCGTGGTGCGCGCAGTACTGCGTCACCGAGCCGAGCAGCGCCGCGGTGAACGCCCCGCGGCCGCGGTTGCCCAGCACGAGCAGTTCCCCCTCCGCGACCGCGGCCAGCAGCGCCTTCGCCGGGTGCCCGTTGACCACTTCGCGTTCGATCTCCACCGGTTGCCGTCCGCCGGTGACCTCGTCGATCACCTCGGCCAGTCCGCGAGCCGCGTCGGTGTTCAGGTTCTGCCGCGTCGGCGCGGCCTCCCAGCCGTAGATCGGCGGGCTGTCCCAGGCGGTCAGCGCGACCAACCGCGAGCGGGTCCGGCACGCCTGGTCGATGGCCCAGGACAGGGCGGCTTTCGACTCGGCCGAACCGTCGACACCGACCACGATCTTGCCCTGCGTCATCAGGCCTCCCGCAACACGCCCGCCCCGGCCGCGGCGCTGCCGCAGCACTGTGCCGCGTCCGCCCGCGCTGCGCAGGACGGAACGCAGCGGCAGGCGGGTTCAACGGAACGGTACGCCGCGCCGCGGTCGGACGCCGGTTCGGCGGTTGACGCACCGCAGCACGGATCGGACGTGCGGACGTCGTCGACACCGACTACCAAGGAACCGTGGAACCGGACCAGGCGCTGCGCGAAATCGCGTTCTTGCTCGAACGGGCACAGGCGCCCACGTTCCGCGTGCGTGCGTTCCGGCGCGCCGCCGCGATCGCGGCCGAACGCGACGACGTGGCCGGGCGTGCCCGACGGGGGACGCTGACCCGCGTCGACGGGATCGGCACCACCACGGCGCAGGTGATCGAGCAGGCGGTGCGCGGCGACGTGCCCGACTACTTGCAGCTGTTGCGGTCCGATGTGGAGTTGCCCGTCGAAGGGCGGAACGTGCGCGAGGCGCTGCGCGGGGACTGCCATGCGCACTCCGACTGGTCCGACGGTGGCGCTCCGCTGGAGGAGATGGCCCGGGCGGCCCGTGGGCTCGGCCTGGAGTGGCTGGTGCTGACCGACCACTCGCCGAGCCTGGCCGTGGCTCGCGGCCTCTCCGCGGAGCGGCTGCGCGAGCAGCTGCGGGTGGTGGCCGAGCTCAACGAGCGCCTCGCCCCGTTCCGCGTGCTCACCGGTATCGAGGTGAACATCGATTCCGAGGGAGAGCTGGACCAGGACATCGACCTGCTCGCCGAGCTCGACCTGGTGGTGGCCGGCGTGCACGCGCAACTGCGGATGCCGTGCCGGGAAATGACCGAGCGGTTGTGCGCGGCGGTGGCGAACCCGCTGGTGAACGTCCTGGGCCACTGCACCGGGCGCCGCGTGGGTCCCAGTCCGCGGGCCCGGTCCAGCTTCGACGCGCACACCGTGTTCGCCGCATGCCGTGACCGCGGAGTTGCCGTGGAGATCAACTCGCGACCCGAGCGCGCGGATCCGCCGGACGAGCTGCTGCACCTGGCCCGCGATCTCGGTTGCGAGTTCACCATCGACTCGGACGCGCACGCTCCCGGCCAGCTCGACTGGCAGACCTACGGGTGCGCCCGCGCGGAGCAGGCCGGGATCCCCGTCGAACGCATCGTCAACGCGCGCACCGCCGAGGAGGTCGTCTCCTGGGCCAAGCGGTAGCTGGCCTCACCCGGTTCGGCGTTCGGCGTCCGGGGTGGCGAACTGGGTGCGGTACAGCTCGGCGTAGCGGCCACCGCGGGCGAGCAGTTCGGTGTGCGTGCCGTGCTCGGCGATGCGGCCTTCGGCGAGCACGAGGATCCGGTCGGCCTCGCGGATCGTGGCCAGCCGGTGCGCGATGACCAGCGCAGTGCGCCCGCGCAGAGCGGTGCGCAGCGCCTGTTGCACCGCCGCTTCCGACGTGGCGTCCAGGTGCGCGGTCGCCTCGTCGAGCACGACGATCGGCGGGGCTTTCAACAGCAGCCGGGCGATGGCCAGCCGCTGCTTCTCCCCGCCGGAGAGGCGGTAACCGCGGTCGCCGACGACCGTGTCCAACCCGTCCGGCAGGGCGCCCACGATTTCGGCCAGCCGGGCGGTGCGCAGCACCTCGTGCAGCTCGGCCTCGGTGGCCGTCGGCCGCGCCAGCAGCAGGTTCGCCCGGATGGTGTCGTGGAACAGGTGCGCCTCCTGGGTGACCACGCCGATCGTGGTGTACAGCGAGGACAGCGGCACCTCGCGGATGTCCGTTCCCCCGATGCGCACGGCCCCCGCGGTGACGTCGTACAGCCGGCCGGCCAGGTGCGTGACCGTGGTCTTGCCCGCGCCGGAGTGCCCGACCAGCGCGATGGTCTCACCGGGGCGGGCGTGGAAGCTGACCTCGTGCAGCACCGGGTGTTCCGGCGCGTCGTCCGGGCGGGCCACCGACTCCAGCGAGGCCAGCGACACCTCGTGCGAGGCGGGGTAGCGGAAGGACACCCGGTCGAAACGCAGATCGGCTGCGCCCTCCGGCAGGGGAGCGGCGTCGGGCCGGTCGGTGATCATCGGTTTCAGGTCGAGCACCTCGAAGACCCGGTCGAAACTGACCAGCGCGGTCATCACATCGACGTGCACGTTGGACAGCGCGGTCAGCGGCCCGTACAGCCGGGTCAGCAGCGTCGCCAAGGCCACCAGCGTGCCCAGTTGGAACGCGCCGGCCAGCACGAGCCCACCGCCGAGTCCGTAGGCCACGGCGGTGGCCAACGCGGTCAGCAGGGTGAGCACGATGAACAGCACCCGGGAGTACATCGCCGAGACCACGCCCAGGTCGCGGACCCGGGCCGCTCGGTCGTCGAAGCGCGCGGACTCCTGCTCGTGATCGCCGTAGAGCTTGGTCAGCATCGCACCGCCGATGGTGAACCGCTCGGTCATCAGCGAACTCATCTCGGCGTCGACCTGCATCTGCTCGCGGGTGACGCGTTGCAGCCGGCGGCCCACCCATCGCACCGGCGGCAGGAACAGCGGTAGCAGCAGCAGCGCGAGCAGCGTGATCTGCCACGACAGCGTGAACATCGTTGCCAGTACGAGCACCACGGTGACCACGTTGGACACCACTGCCGACAGCGTGCTGGTCAACGCCCGCTGCGCGCCGATCACGTCGTTGTTCAGCCGGCTGACCAGCGCGCCCGTCTGCGCCCGCAGGAAGAACGCGATCGGCATCCGCTGCACGTGCCCGAACACTTCCGCGCGCAGGTCGTAGATGAGCCCTTCCCCGAGGCGTGCGGAGAACCAGCGCTGTCCCAGCTGCAGGGCCGCTTCGAGCAGCGCCACGGCTGCGACGGCCACCGCCAGCCAGAGCACCACGGCGAGCTCGCCGGGCACGATCCCGTTGTCGATGATCGCCTTGAACAGCAGCGGGTTGATCACGCCGACGACCGCCGAGAGCACCACCAGCGCGAGGAACGGCACGATCTCGCGCACGTACGGGCGGGCGTAACCGGCGATGCGCCGCACCAGCCCGGCCGAGAGCCGCTGCCGCGTCACCGACCGCTCGCTGGCGAACGACCGCATCACCTCCCAGCTCGTGGACATCCGGACTCCTTCCGTCGTCGGTGGCGCGGTGCGCCCCTGGCGTCGACGAACATCCTCGAACTTGACGTGCACTCGAGGTCAACGGGCAGTGCGGTCAACGGGCAGTGCGGTGGAGCCGCGTGGAAAGCGTCAGGTTTCGGTGCCGACGTAGTGGAACTGCCAGGTCCCGTCCGGCCGGCAGGTGCGCCGCTCGTAGGCCAGCTGCGGTGCGAACGCGCGGGCGTCGCGCGCCGGGGCGGGCAGGGTGATGCGCGGGACGGGCGTGCCCGCGGAGTCGGCGGCCACGGTCACTTCACGCCCGTCCTCGGGGCCGCCGAGCAGTCGGACAGCGGTCGTGTCCAACGCGGGTTCCTCTCGCCGGGGCAGCATGGTGCCCCTGGGACTCGGCGGGGGCGCGATCCGTTCCGCGTCCCACCGGATCGAGTGACAGCAGCGGCTCGTCCGTCAGGAGCCCTCCGGGGTGAGGAGCACGTGCAGGGTGCGGGGGCCGTGCACCCCCTCGACGCGGTTCAGCTCGATGTCGCTGGTCGCGGAGGGGCCGCTGATGAACGTCAGCGGCCCGCTCGGGTCGAGCCGTCGCAGCGCTGCCGGCACGTCGTCGGCGATCTGCTCGTGCCGCACCACGCACACGTGCAGGTCGGGCACGAGCGTCACCGCGCGGCGGCCCTGGCCGGGGCCGTGGTCGAGCACGATCGTGCCCGTGCTGGCGATGCCCACCGCGGCGGTGGTCACCACCGCGTCCACAGCGGTCAACTCGTCCGTGCTGAGCGCGCCGTCCTCGTCCGGCTCGGTTCCCAGCTGCCCGGCCACGGCGCTGCGCCACGCCGCGGGAACCCCCTGCGGCACGACCGCGCGGCGCGCTCCGGACTCGGCGAGGATCCCGCCGATCGCGCCGGTCAGCTCGTCGGGCCGCACCTGCCGCACCACCGCCCTGTACTCGGCGACGCGCTCGTGGAACAGGGCCACGAGGTCCTCGGCCGGGCGCGTCCGGCGGTAGTCGCGGGGGATCTCCCCGGCCTCGACCCGCGCGGTGCCGTGCAGCGCGGAGCGGACGCGGCTGAGCACCTCCTCGCGGGCGCTGCCGTGCGCGCGGGCGCCGTTGCTGTCGGTCACGTGGACTCCCCTCCTCGGGTGCGCTGCCACCAGCTCCGGAAGGACTCCGCCGGCGGGGCCGGGGCGTCGCGCGCGTCGGTCCACCGGGCGAGCGGGCCGGGCAGCCGCCCGATCGTGCCGGACCGGCCCAGCACGTGCCGGCTCAGCGACGCGAGCCGCTGCGCCGCGGCCAGCCTCCGGTGGTCGCCGAGCACCCAGCTCGCGGCGTGCATCGCGGTGTCCAGCGGGGCGTCCCGCGCGGTGTGCTCCTGCTCGACCACGCGGGTGCGCAGGTGCACCAGCATGTCGGGGATGTTGATGGCCACCGGGCACACGTCGTAGCAGGCTCCGCACAACGAGGAGGCGTACGGCAGTGCCTTGTCCTGTTCCGTGGAGGTGCCCCGCAGCTGCGGGGTGAGCACCGCGCCGATCGGTCCGGGATAGACCGAGTCGTAGGCGTGCCCGCCGGTGCGTTCGTACACCGGGCACACGTTCAGGCAGGCCGAGCAGCGGATGCAGCGCAGCGCTTCGCGGCCGAGCTCGTCGGCGAGCGCGTTCGTGCGCCCGTTGTCCAGCAGCACCACGTGGAACTCGGACGGTCCGTCGCCGTCGGCGACGCCGGTCCACGTGGAGGTGTAGGGGTTCATCCGCTCGCCCGTGCTGGACCGGGGCAGCAGCTGCAGGAGCACTTCCAGGTCCTGCCACGTGGGCACGAGCTTCTCGATGCCGACGACGCTGATGAGCGTCTCCGGCATCGTCAGGCACATGCGCCCGTTGCCCTCGGATTCGACGACGACGAGCGAGCCGCTGTCGGCGACGGCGAAGTTCGCCCCGGAGACCGCGACCTTGGCGCGGAGGAACTTCTCCCGCAGGTGGTGGCGCGCGGCTTCGGCGAGCTGCTCCGGATCATCGGTGAGGTCCTCGGGTGCGGCGGCGCCGGCCTTGCCCATTTCGCGCAGGAAGATCTCGCGGATCTCCGCGCGGTTGCGGTGGATCGCGGGCACCAGGAGGTGGCTCGGCGCGTCGTCGTCGAGCTGGACGATCAGCTCGGCCAGGTCCGTTTCCCGGGCGTCGATGCCGGCCCGCTCGAGCGCCTCGTTGAGCTCGATCTCCTGGGTGGTCATGGACTTGACCTTGACCACTTCGCTCTGGCCGGTGGCCCGCACCAGGTCGGTGACGACGCGGTTGGCCTCCGCGGCGTCGCGCGCCCAGTGCACCGTGCCACCGGCCGCGGTCACCGCCGATTCGAAGCGCTGCAGGTAGTCGTCCAGGTGCGACAGGGTGTGCGCCTTGATGGCGGCCCCGGACTGGCGCAGCTGTTCCCAGTCGTCGAGCTCGTCGACGACCTCGCCGCGTTTGCGGCGGATCGTGGCGGTGGCGTTGCCGAGGTTGTGCCGCAGCTGGGCGTTGCCCAGCTCGCGGCGCGCCGCCTCGGGGAAGGCCGGCATGCCCAGGTATGCGCTGCTCACCGGCTGTCTCCTTCCGTGCTCGCGAGGATTTCCGCGAGGTGCATCACTCGCACGCCGCCGCGTTGCCGGTTCAGCAGGCCGCCGATGTGCATCAGGCACGACGAGTCGCCGGCGCAGAGCACCTCGGCGCCGGTGTCCTGCACGTGGCGGGCCTTGTCGGTGCCCATCGCCACCGACACGTCCGGGTTCTTCAGCGCGAACGTGCCGCCGAACCCGCAGCACTGGTCCCATTCCGGCAGCTCCACCAACTCCAGCGAGCGCACCGCCCGCAGCAGCCGGGTGGGCCGGTCGCCGACGCGCAGCAGCCGCAGCGAGTGGCACGTGGGGTGGTAGGTCACGCGGTGCGGGAAGTACGCGCCGACATCGGTGACCCCGAGCGCCGAGACGAGAAACTCGGACAGCTCGTACACGCGCGGCGTCAGCTGTTCCACCTCCTGCGCCAGCGCCGGGTCGTCGGCGGCGACCATGGCGTGCTGGTGCCGCACCGAGGCCGCGCACGACCCGGAGGGGGCGACGACGGCTTCGTAGTCGGCGAAGGCGTCGACGAACGTGCGCACCGACGAGCGCGCGCGGGATCGGTAGCCGGTGTTGGTGTGCATCTGGCCGCAGCACGTCTGGGCCAGCGGGAACTCCACCCGGCAGCCGAGCCGCTCCAGCAGCCGCACCGTCGCCTTCGGCGCCTCCGGGAACATCGTGTCGCCCAGGCATGTCGCGAACAGGGCCACCCGCGGCGGGGCCTCGGCCATGCACCACCTCCTCGCTCCGCGCCCCGTCGGCGGGGCTGCGCGCACCTCGTCCGCTCGCGGCGCACCACATGCTGCCCGTGGTGCAGCACGCGCGCCGGACCGCATCGACCATGTTGTGGTCAGACCATAGTCCGCACCGTAGCCTGGAAGCCAGGGCACGAGGACGGAAGGGGGAGCGTGAGCGGGACGGACGCAGGGGAGAAGGACCGCTCCACGGGCGAGGCCGCGTGGCGGCCGGTCGCGCGCGCCCCCACCTACGAACTCGTCGTCGAACGCATCGAGGAACGCATCCTGGCGGGCGATCTGCGCGTCGGCGATCGCCTGCCGCCGGAACGCGACCTCGCCGGCATGCTCGGCGTCAGCCGGGCCGCCGTGCGCGAGGCCTACCGAGCGCTGCAGGCCCAGGGCGTGCTGCGCATGTCCGTGGGCACCGGTCCCGACTCCGGCACGACCGTCGCCGCCCTGCCGGGCCGCGCGCTGCAGCGGTTCCTGCGGCTGCACGTGGCGCTGGCGAACTTCCCACCGGTCGACGTGGTCGAAGCGCGCGTCATGCTCGAGCGGCACAGCGTGCGGCTCGCCGCCGAGGGCGCCACCACGTCCCAAGTGGATGCGCTCGATCGGATCGCCGACGGCATGGACGATCCCGCCGTGGACCGCGACCGGTTCAACGAGCTCGACACCGAATTCCACGTCGCCCTCGCCGAGGCCGGCGGCAACCGGCTCGTCGCCGAGATGACCAGTGCCGTCCGGGAATCGCTGCGGCAACCGCTGCGCGCGGCGTTCCACCGCCTCGGCGATGACTGGGATCGCGTGCGCACCCGGCTGTGCGCCGATCACCGCGGCCTCGTCGACGCGGTGCGCTGCGGGGACGGTGCGGCCGCCGAACAGCGCGTCGAGGGGCACATCCGCTGGTTCTACCGGCAGCTGCCCACGGACGTGGATCTCACGCGGTAGGGAGTTCGCCGCCCGCGGAGCACCGGTTCAGGACACGTCGGCACTGCCGGGCGGGGCACTGCCGGGCGGGGCGGTGTCGGGAGTGGACTGCGCGGCTTGTGCGCTCGGCGCGGCCCGCAGGTCCGCCTCGATCCGGCTCGCCGTGTCCAGCAGGGACGGCAGCAGCCGTTCCCGCGCGTCCTGCTGGCTGGTGCGGCTGGCGTGCGAGGAGATGTTCACCGCCGCCACCACCCGGCCCGCACGATCCCGGATCGGCGCGGCGATGGAACGCAGCCCCTGCTCCAGCTCCTGGTCGATCAGCGCCCAGCCCTGCCGCCGCACCTGCTGCAACTCCTCGCGCAGCTGCTCGACCGCGGTGACCGTGTGCGTGCTCAACCGCGTGAGTTCGGCGCGGCCGAGGTAGCTCTCGAAATCGCCCTGCGGCAGGTGCGCCAGCAGCACCCGTCCCATCGACGTGGCAAAAGCGGGGAAGCGGGTGCCGATGTTGATCGACACCGTCATGATCCGCGACGTCGGTACACGCGCGACGTAGACGATGTCGGTGTCGTCCAGCACCGACACCGACGCCGACTCCTCCACGGTCGAGACCAGCCGCTCCAGGTGCGGCTGCGCGATCTCCGGAAGCGAGCGGCTGGACAGGTAGGCGAACCCCAGTTCCAGCACGCGCGGGGTGAGCGCGAACGCGTGCCCGTCGGTCCAGACGTATCCCAGCTGGACGAGCGTGTGCAGGAACCGCCGGGCGGCCGCGCGGGACAGCCCGGTCTCGCGGGCCACCTCGGCCAGCGTCATCTCCGGGTGGTTCTCGTCGAACGCGCGGATCACCAGGAGTCCGCGGGCCAGCGACTGCACGTAGCCGCCGGGCTCGGTTTCGGGCTCCATGACAGGACTCCTCGGCTCGGCACGGCTCGGGCGGACGCGGGTGCGGAACAGGCTCACCCGGTCTCGTCGAGAATGGTATTCGCCGCGGCGAAGGCGCTGTTGGCTCGGGGCACGCCGGCGTAGATCGCGACGTGCATGAGCACCTCGCGGATCTCCTCGGGCGTGACGCCGATGCGTCGCGCGGCGCGCACGTGCATGGCGAACTCGTCCTCGTTGCCCAGTCCCGCCAGCAGCGCGAGCGTGAGCATGCTGCGGGTGCGCTGCTGCACCGCGTCCGAGTGCCACACCTCACCCCAGGCGTAGCGGGTGATGAAGTCCTGGAACGCGGCTGTGAAGTCGGTCGTGCGCTCGACCGCGCGATCCACGTGCTCATCGCCGAGCACGGAGCGGCGCACGCCCATCCCGTCGTCGCGGCGCGTGGCGTCGTCCCGGTCAGAGGTTCGGTTCTCGGGCACGGCGCTCCTTTTCGTACGTGGTTTCTGCCCGGTCAGTCCTGTGCGGAGAAGTGCTCCAGCAACAAGCGGTTGATCGCGGCGGGCTGTTCCGCGTTGGCCAGGTGCGCGGCCGCCTCCACCACTTCGAGCCGCGCACCGTCGACCGCCGCGGCGATGTCCGCGGACCGCTCCGGGGGCGTGGCCGGGTCCTCGGCGCCGGCGACGACCAGCGTCGGCGCCGCGATCGCGCCGAGGTGTTCGCGGATGCGCATCGTCGCGATCGCCTCGCAGCAGCCGGCGTAGCCCTCGTCGTCGGCGGCGCGCAGCTGCTCGGTGAACCGTTCGCGGACCTGCGGATCCTCGGCGGTGGCGGGGGTGAACCACTTGGGCAGCGAGGGTTCGACGAGCGCTTCGGTGGTCTTCTCGCGCACCAGCGCGGCCCGGTCGTGCCAGGACTGCGCCGGCATCTCCGCCGAGGTGCACAGCAGCGCCAGCCGGTCGATGCGTTCCGGGGCGTTCTCGGCCAGCCACATGCCCGTCATGCCGCCGAGCGAGACGCCGGCGAAGTGGGCGCGTTGCACGCCCAGCTCGTCCAGCAGGGACAGCACGTCCCCGCCCAGGTCGGCCATGGAGTACGGGCCGGACGTGCTCGCGGGGGTGCGCCCGTGGCCCCGCTGGTCGTAGCGCAGCACGCGGAACCGCTCGGCCAGCACCGGTACCTGGTCGTCCCACAGGCGCAGGTCGGTGCCGATCGAATTGGACAGCACCAGCACCGGAGCGTCCTGCGGCCCGGCGAGTTCGTGGTGGACGGTCATTCCTGCTCCAGACGTGCGTGTTCGCGCAGTGCGGTGTCGACGAATTCCGGGGCGTGGCCGAGGTGGTGGGCCGGGTCGGTGGCCGCGTCGATGGCGCTGTCGGACAGCACCGCCCGCACCCGCTCGTCGGCGCGCAGCTGTTCGGCCAGCGTGCTGCCGCGGTCGGCGGCCCGCCGCGAGGCCTCGCCGACGAGCTCGTGCGCCTCGGTGCGGTCCAGGTGCTCGGCCAAGGCGGACGAGGCGGCCTCGGCCATGATCGCACCGCCGGTGCGGTCGAGGTTCGCGGCCATCCGCTGCGGGTGCACCTGCAGCTCGGCGAGCGCGGTGCGGGTGTGCGCCGCGGCCGCCGCGGTCAGCCGCAGCAGCTGCGTCACCGGTTCCCACTCGGCCTGCCACGCTCCCGCTGCCCGCTCGTACTCCTGCGGCATCGCACCGAGCACAGTGGACACGAGGTCGGGAACGCGCCGCGCGATCGCGCCGACGAGCACGGAGCCGACCGGGTTCTGCTTGTGCGGCATCGCCGAGGAGCCACCGGAACGGCCCTCGGTGAGCTCGCCGACCTCGGTCTGCGCGTGCAGCGAGACGTCGCGGGCGATCTTGCCGCACGCTCCGGTGACCGTGCCCAGCGCGCCGGCGAGCTCGGCGATGCGGGTGCGGTCGGTGTGCCAGGGAACGGCCGGGGCGGGCAGGCCGAGGCGCTCGGCGAGCCCGGTCACCACCGCCGGTCCGTGCCCGCCGAGGGAGGCCAGGGTGCCGGCGGCGCCGCCGAGCTGCACCGCCAGCCGGTGGCGGCGCACCCGCCGCAGCGCCGCTGCGGCCTGCTCCAGCGAGGTCAGCCACGTGGCGCAGCGGGCGCCGAACGTGGTCGGCAGGGCCTGTTGCAGCAGCGACCGCCCGACCAGCGGGGTGTCGCGGTGCCGTTCGGCCAGCTGCGCGCAGGCTTGCGCGGCCCCGCGCAGGTCCGCCAGCACGAGGTCGGCCGTGCGGGCGGCGAGCAGCATCGCCGCCGTGTCGACCACGTCCTGGCTCGTCGCGCCCTTGTGCACGTATCGGGCGGCCGAGGCGTCGACCTGGCCGGTCAGGTCGCGCACCAGCGCGATCACCGGGGTCGCCGAGGAGACCGCGCGTTCGGCGATCGAGGCCGGGTCGAACGCCTCGACCCGGCAGTGCCGGTCGATCTCGGCGGCGGCTGCGGTGGGGATGAGGCCGGTGTCGGCCTCCGCGCCGGCCAGGGCGCCCTCGAACTCCAGCATCGCCGCGAGCCAAGCCCGGGCATCGGTCTGCTCGGTGGCCTGCGGCGTGCTGAACATCGCTCCGAACAGGCTGTCCACAGCGGATTCCTTCATCTCACGCGGGGTCGCGGATACCGGGGGTGCTACACGCGGAAGAACACGGTCTCGTCATCTCCCTGCAGGCGCACGTCGAAACGGTAGTCCGTACCGTCGGCCGCGGCGACGAGCGTGTGCCGCCGCTGCTGCGGAACTGCCGCGAGCACCGGATCGGCGGCGTTGGCCTGCTCCTGCTCGGGGAAGTACACCCGGGTGACCACGCGGGTGAGCATGCCGCGGGCGAGGACCGTCACCGTCAGGTGCGGTGCCTCGGTGCTGCCCTCGGGTGTGGGCAGCGGCCCCGGTTTGACCGTGCGCACCCAGAACGAGCCGTCGGTGCCGGTGGCGCAGCGACCGAAGCCCTGCCACTGCGAGGTCTCGCCGCGCGGGTCGTTCTCGTGGTCGAAGAGCCCCTGGGAGTCGGCCTGCCACGTCTCCACCACGGCGTCGGGCACCGGGTCGCCGTTGCCGTCGAGGACGCGTCCCCGCAGCACGAACGCGCCGGCCGTGCCCTCGGGCACCGCCTCCGGCCCGGCGTCCCACAGGATCCCGCCGGGCAGCGCGAAGAACGGCCCGACCGTCTGCGACGGCGTCGTCGCTGGTCGTGAGCTCATCAGTCGTCGTCCTCCTCGTCGTCCTCGAACGGTGTGGCCGCAGAACCGCGCAGGACGATGTCGAACTTGTAGCTCAGCGCCCACTCGGGAACGGTGGTGTCCAGGTCGAAGCGGGAGATCATCCGGTCGCGGGCCGCCGGGTCGCGCACCGAGTTGAAGATCGGGTCCTGGTAGAACAGCGGATCCCCCGGGAAGTACATCTGGGTGATCAACCGCTGGGTGAAGGCGCGGCCGAACAGGGAGAAGTGGATGTGCGCCGGCCGCCAGGCGTTGTCGTGGTTGCGCCACGGGTAGGCGCCCGGCTTGATCGTGACGAACCGGTAGTTGCCCTGCTCGTCGGTCATGCACCGGCCGGTGCCCGAGAAGTTCGGGTCCAGCGGCGCGGGGTGGCGGTCACCGGCGTGCCGGTAACGTCCCGCGGCGTTGGCCTGCCAGACCTCGACCAGGGTGCGCGGGACGGGTTTGCCGTCCGAATCCAGCACGCGGCCGCTGACGATGATGCGTTCGCCGAGCGGTTCGCCCCCGTGCTGGGCGGTCAGGTCGTGGTCGAGCTCGCCGACGCGGTCGTGCCCCAGCAGCGGGCCGGTCACCTCGGTGAGGTACTGCGGCAGCACCTGCAGCGGTTGCTTCGGATGGCGCAGCGCCGAGGAGCGGTACTCCGGTGTGTCCAACGCGGGGTGCGAATCCTCGTCGGAGGCGTAGGACGGCAGGGTCAGACCCGCGCCGGTGCGGGTGTCGTCGACGGTCATGCTTTCTCCTTCGGATGGCCGGGTCACTCGGCGTGCAGCACGACGGCCAGCCCCTGTCCGACACCGATGCAGATCGCCGCCAGACCCCAGCCACCGCCGGCCCGGCGCAGCTGGTGGGCCAGGGTGCCCAGCACGCGCGCACCGGAGGCGCCGAGCGGATGGCCGATCGCGATGGCCCCGCCCTGCTGGTTGACGATCTCCGGGTCAAGCTCGGGCCAGTCGGCCAGGCAGGCCAGTGACTGGGAGGCGAACGCCTCGTTGAGCTCCACGGCGGTCAGCTCGCCCCAGCCGATGCCGGCGCGTTTCAGCGCGGTGTCGGCCGCCTGCACCGGTCCGATGCCGAACACCTCGGGGGCGACCGCGGCGGCGCCGCGGCTGACCACGCGGGCCAGTGGCCGGGCGCCGAGCTGCTCGGCGGCCTGCTGCCCGCCGAGCAGCAGCGCGGCGGCGCCGTCGTTGAGCGGGGAGGAGTTGCCCGCCGTGACGGTGCCGTCGGCGCGGAAGACCGGTTTGAGCCCGCCGAGCTTCTCCGTCGTGCTGTCCGGCCGGATGCCCTCGTCGCGGGTGACTTCCGTGCCCGGCACCGGCACGACCTCCTCGTCGAAGAGGCCGCCGTCCCAGGCCTGGGCGGCCAGCTGGTGACTGCGGGCGGCGAACTCGTCCTGCCGCGCTCGGCTGATGCCGTAGCGGTCGGCGAGCAGCTCGGCGCTGGATCCGAGCGAGATCGTCCACTCCTCCGGCATGTCCGGATTGACCATGCGCCAGCCGAGCGTGGTGGAGTGCAGCGTTTCGTGCCCGCGGGGGAAGCCGGATTCCGGCTTCGGCAGCACCCACGGTGCGCGGCTCATCGATTCCACACCGCCGGCGACGGCCAACTCGGCGTCGCCGACCTGGATGGTGCGGCTGGCGTTGGCGGCGGCCTCCATGCCCGAACCGCACAGGCGGTTGGTGGTCGCCCCGGGAACGCTCGTGGGCACGCCGGCCAGCAGAGCGGCCATGCGCGCCACGTTGCGGTTGTCCTCACCGGCACCGTTGGCGTCGCCGAACTGGATGTCGTCGATCGCGGACGGGTCCAGCCCGGGGCTGCGCTGCAGCAGCGCACGCAGTACGTGCGCGCCGAGGTCGTCCGGGCGCACCCCGGCCAGGCCCTTGCCGTAGCGGCCGAAGGGCGTGCGCAGCGCGTCGAGTACGTAGACTTCGCTCACCGGGATCCTCCACCGTTCAACGTGGCCTTGAGTTCGCGCAGGACACCGAGCTCGGTGTCGGTGGGTTCGTCCTGCACACCCAGCGTGTCGGCGACGCGCAGGTCCCAGCCGGCGGCTTCGCGGGCCTGCTCGGCGGTGGCCCCGGGGCTGAGCTGGGTCAGCACGAGTTCGGCCGTGCCGGGGTCGGGTTCGAGCACGCCGAGGTCGGTGATGACCTTCGTCGGCCCGCGGCCGCGCAGGCCGAACTTCTCCCGGTCGCCGGGGCCGCTTCCGTAGCCGACCGAGGTGCGGAAGTCGACCTGTTCGACGAAGTTGCGGCGGCTCATGCGCATGACGATGAGCACCTCCCGGCAGGACGCGGCGATCTCCGGGGCCCCGCCCGCACCGGGCAGGCGGACCTTCGGGTCGTCGTAGTCGCCGATGACGGTGCTGTTGATGTTGCCGAAGCGGTCGACCTGCGCACCGCCGAGGAAGCCGACGTCCACCCGGCCGGGCTGCAGCCAGTAGTTGAAGATCTCCGGCACGCTGACCACCGAGTCGGCGGTGTCGGCGAGCACGCCGTCACCGATGGACAGCGGCAGCCGGTCGGGCTTGGTGCCGATCGTGCCGGATTCGTAGAGCAGCACCAACTCGGGTGCGTGGGTGCGCCGCGCCAGGTTGGCCGCGGTGCTGGGCAGGCCGATGCCGACGAAGCAGGCGGCGCCGTCGCGCAGGCTGCGCGAGGCCGCGACGGTCATCATCTCGTCGGAGTCGAACCGCGCGGTGGCGGTGGTGCTGGATTCGGTGGCGGTCAACGCGGGCTCCCTTCCGCGCTCGCTGCGAAGATCTCCGTGTCGAGCCAGTGTTGGAACGCTTCCCGGTCGCGGCCGATCGGGTCCCAGCGCTGGTAGTAGTCGTTGTCCCTCTCGTAGTACCCCTGAGCGTAGGAGGGACGCGCACCGCCGGGTACTTCTGCCACGGCCGAGACGACCCACTTGGGCAGCACGAGCGCGCCCGGGCGCGGCGTGAGCTCGTCGACGACCTCTTCGACGGTGACCAGCGAACGGCTCGAGGCGAGCACGGTCTCCTTCTGCACGCCGGTGATGCCCCACATCTGCACGTTGCCCTGCCGGTCGGCCTGCTGGGCGTGCACGATGCCGACGTCCGGGTTGACCGCGGGGACGGCGGCGAGCTGCTGCCCGGTGAACGGGCACTCCACGGTGCTGATGTTGGCCGTGTGCTCGGGCAGGTCGGTACCGATGTAGCCGCGCAGCACCGCGAACGGCAGTCCCGAGGCTCCCGCCTGGTAGCGGTTGGCCATCCCGGCGTGGCTGTGCTCTTCGATCTCCAGCGGACGCGGCCACTGCTGCTGCACCGCCTCGCGGAACCGGTGCAGCGAGCCGACCCCCGGGTTGCCGCCCCAGGAGAACACGAGCTTGCGCGCGCAGCCGGCGCCGATCATCTGGTCGTAGACGATGTCCGGCGTCATGCGCACCAGCGTCAGGTCCGTGCGGCGCTGCCGGATGATCTCGTGCCCGGCTGCGACGGGGATGAGGTGCGTGAACCCTTCCAGCGCCACCGCGTCCCCGTCGTGGACGAGTTCGGCGACGGCCTCGTCGAGCCGCAGGATGCGTGCCATCCTGACCAACTCCTGTACGCATAGTGAACGTATGTGCTTTATGCGAACGATAGTGAGGTGCGCCTCGCGGGTCAAGACGCGGGTGCGGTCTCATCCCGTGGTGATGTGGCGAGCACTCCGCTCGTCACCAGGACGCTTCGCGGAGCGTGCGAGCCCCTCCGGGTTGGGTGGTGAGCTGAGCCTGCCGCCGGCGGTCGGCGCGTGGGGGCGGTGGTGAGCGCACGGCTGCGGTGTTATGTCCGTTCATTACGTCGTCGAGACATTATGCGCAGCGCTGCGTGTTCCTGTTACCGTACGTCCGTGAAGTCCTCCGCACACAACTCCGAAGCCGTGCGCTCCGAGGGCGCGGCGACCCAGTGGGATCCCGCGCGCGACATCGAGGTGGACAGCTCCAGTCCCGTGCCGCTGTACCACCAGGTCGCCAGCCAGATCGAGAACGCGATCGATGCGGGAGGACTGCCCGTCGGGGCGAAGCTGGACAACGAGGTGGACCTCGCCGCGCGCCTGGGGCTGTCGCGGCCGACCGTCCGGCAGGCGATCGGTGCGCTCGTCGACAAGGGGCTCGTCGTGCGCAAGCGCGGGGCGGGCACCCAGGTCGCCTTCGGTCGGGTGACGCGCTCGCTGCAGCTGAGCAGCCTGTTCGACGATCTGTCCGACATGGACGCCGCGCCGGAAACGCGCGTGGTCGTCAACGAGACCACCGACGTCCCTGCGGAGATCGCCTCGGTGCTGGGGACGGGGCGGCAGGACCAGGTGCTGCACCTGGAACGGGTGCGCTACTCGCGCGGCGAGCCGATCGCGCGCATGGAGAACTACCTGCCGCGGGACCTCCTCCGGCCCGCCGATGCGGACCTGGAGCGCTACGGCCTCTACCAGCTGCTGCGGTCCGCGGGCGTGCGCATGCACGTGGCGCAGCAGAACATCGGCGCGCGCCTGGCCGACGCCCAGGACGCCGAACTGCTCGACGAACCGGAAGGCGCGCCGCTGCTGACGATGAAGCGCACCACGCACGACCAGACCGGCGCGGTGGTGGAGTTCGGCTCGCACGTCTACCGCGCCTCGCGGTACTCGTTCGACCTGACGCTGCGCGGGGACGGCTGAGCGCTTCCCGCTCGCAGCTTCCACGCAGGGCCGGTGGTCGTCGTCCACCGGCCCTGCGTGTGCAACCCCGGATCTTAAAAGTCCATATGTAAAGACTAAATCTTGACATGGGTGTGGCTGCACGGCAACACTGCGGACGTTCGCCAGGGAAGCGAGGTCACAGCGGCCGCCGCAGTGCCGACCGTCCGCGTCCCCGTCCCGGGGATCTTCGAAAAGGAGTTGCCATGCCCAGCGACGCCCCGCACCAGGACACCCGCCTGCGCGTCGGTTCCGCGCCCGACTCCTGGGGCGTGTGGATGCCGGACGACGAGCGCCAGACCCCGTGGTGGCGCTTCCTCGACGAGGTCGCCGAAGCCGGATACCGCTGGATCGAACTCGGCCCGTACGGCTACCTGCCCACCGACCCGCAGCGCCTGTCCGACGAACTGGACAGCCGCGGCCTGGCGGTCTCGGCGGGCACCTGCTTCACCGCCACCCACCACGGCGACGCGGTCTGGCCGGAGACGTGGCAGCACGTGCAGCAGGTCGCCGCGCTGACCACCGCGATGGGTGCGCGCAACCTCGTGGTCATCCCCGGGATGTGGCGCGACCAGGACACCGGCGAACGGGTCGAGGACCGCCACCTCACCGACGAGCAGTGGAAGTCCCTCAGCGCCGGCATCGACCGGCTCGGCCGCGCGCTGTTCGAGGAGTACGGCATCCACCTGCGGTTCCACCCGCACGCCGACACGCACGTGGACACGCAGGAGAACGTGGAGCGCTTCCTGGAGAGCACCGATCCCGACCACGTCAGCCTGTGCTTGGACACCGGCCACATCTCCTACTGCGGCGGCGACAACCTCGCGCTGCTGCGGAAATACCCCGAGCGCATGGGCTACCTGCACCTCAAGCAGGTGCAGCCCGAACTCGTCCGCGAGGTCTGGCGCGCGGACACCTCCTTCGCCGCAGCCGTCCGCAACGGCGTGATGTGCGAACCCCCGCAGGGCGAGCCGGACCTGAACTCGCTCATCGACGCCGCCGCGGACGTCGACGCGGACATGTTCGCGATCGTGGAACAGGACATGTTCCCGTGCCCGCCGGAGCAGCCGCTGCCGATCGCGCAGCGCACCCGGCAGTACCTCAGCCGCTGCGGCGCCGGCTTCCGCTGAGGCGCCGTCCCGCGCGGTCCACTCGGGACCGCGGAAACCGGAGCGCCCGGTTCGCGGCCCCGCCGCAGGGGAAAGGTGCAACGCGTAGCCCTGCCGCACGAGTTCGGGAAGAGGATCCCCATGCGCATCGGACTGCTCGGCGCCGGCCGAATCGGACAGATGCACGGACGCAACCTGCGCGGCGCCTCCCGCGTCGACGAACTGCTCGTGGCCGATGCGGTACCCGAGCGCGCCCGCGGCCTCGCCGCGGAACTGGGGGCCGCTGCCGTGGACAGCCCGCAGGAGGTGTTCGGCGCCGGTGTCGACGGGGTCGTCATCGCCGCGGCCACCGATGCGCACCCCGTCATGCTCGAACTCGCGCTGCAGCACGGGAAACCGGTGTTGTGCGAGAAGCCGATCGCCACCGACCTGGCCGCCACCCGCGTGCTCGTCGAGCGCATCGAACAGGCCGGCCTGGCGGTGCAGATCGGGCTGCAGCGGCGTTTCGACGCCGGGTATCGGGCGGTGCGCGAGCAGGCGCGGGCAGGGCGACTCGGCTGGATCCACAGCCTGCGGGCGGTCACCGCCGACGAGCAACCGCCTCCCGCGGCGTTCATCCCCGCCTCGGGTGGACTGCTGCGCGACTGCAGCATCCACGACTTCGACATGCTCCGGTGGATCACCGGGTCGGAAGTGTCCACAGTGCACGCCCAAGGCGGCAATCGCGGTGCGGCCTACATCGCCGAGGGCGGTGACGTCGACACCGCTGTCGCGGTGGCCACTCTGGACAGCGGAGCCCTGGCCACCGTTTCGGCGAGCCGCTACAACGGCGCCGGCCACGACGTGCGCATGGAGGTGTGCGGTTCGGACGGGGCCGGGTTCGTCGGCCACGACGAGCGGGCGCCGCTGCCGTCGGTCGAGGACGGCATCACCTGGCCGTCCGGACGCCCGTACCGCACCTTCGCCGAGCGGTTCGGTGCCGCCTACCGCGCCGAGGTCGAGGCGTTCACCTCGCTCGTGGCCGGCGAGTCGGCCAACTGCTGCCCGCCGCGCGAGGCGCTGGCGGCGCTGCGCATCGCCGAGGCGGCGCAGCTGTCCCTGCAGCAGGGCCGTCCCGTGCACGTGGCTGAGCTGCGCGGCGAGCCTGAGCGCGCAGCCACGGCAGCCGACTGAGCCCAGCTGCCCCCGGACACCCGCGGGCCCGCGTCGTTTCCGGGCCGCGTCGCCGCCGGCCGAGGTGGGCCGGGGAGGAGACGGGGCAACGGTCTCGCGTTGACCGCACTCGAAAACATTCGTACGATTTCCGGGACCTTGTTCGGAATACCGAATGGAGTGAGGGTGCGCGCGACTCGCGAGTTCCTGCGGCAACTGGGCTGTCCGGCCACTGACACTCCCACGACCAGCGAGAAACGCTTCCCGGACGGGGCGCAGTACCGCGTGGAAATCCCCAGCACCGAAGGTCCCGAGGTACTCGCGGCCGTACTGGACGAAGCCGACCGGCGCGAGGTCACCGTCCACCGCGTCTCCCAGGGCAGCGGAAGCATGCTGCTCACCGATGATGAACTCGAGCGGATGAGCACCACCGCCGCCGCGCGCGAGGTCGAACTCAGCCTGTTCGCCCGCCCGCTGGCCGGCTGGGACACCGGCGGGCTCTGCGCCGCCACCGGCGGCGGGGCGGTCACGGCCCAAGCGCGCGGCACCGAGCAGTTGGTGCACGTGCTCGAAGACGTCCGGCGCAGCGCCGAAGCCGGGGTGCGCAGCGTGCTCATCACCGACCTCGGCGTGCTCCGCGCTGCCGCGGCCATGCGCGAAGCCGGTGACCTGCCCGCCGACGTGCAGTTCAAGGTCAGCGTCCAGATGGGACTGGCCAACCCCGTGTCGGTGCGCCTGGCCGAGGAGCTCGGGGCCGACACCTACAACGTGCCCACCGACCTGAGCATCCCGCAGCTGGCAGCGTTGCGGGATGCGACGAGCCTGCCGCTCGACGTTTACGTCGAATCCCCCGACGATCTCGGCGGTTTCGTGCGCCACTACGAAATCGCCGAGATCGTCCGCGTCGCCGCGCCCGTGCACGTCAAGTTCGGCCTGCGCAACGCGCCGAACATCTACCCCAGCGGCACGCACCTGCAAGACACCGCCGTGGCCCTGGCCCGCGAGCGCGTGCGCCGCGCCCGCATCGGACTGGACCTGCTGCACCGCTACGCCCCGGACAGCGCACCGTCCCCGCTGCCGGCCACGGGAGCGGCCGTGCCCAGCGCCGGAACATGACCTCACCGCAGCAGCTGCGGAAGAAGTCACGCGCCGTCGCCGTCGACGGCCCGAGCGCCTGCGCACCACCCCGGCCGGACCCGGCCACCCGAAGCGGGACACGCGTGGCACACCTCGGGGCAGCGCCGGAGCGATACGGTGAGGGTGGTGCTGCACCCCTGAGCGACGCGAACGGAGGGCGCATGAGCCAGCGCGCCGAGCCCATCACCGAAGCCTGCGCCCATCACGGCGAAGGTCCCGTCTGGCATCCCACGTGGCCGGGACCGCGGTGGGTCGACATGCACGCGGGCGACGTGCTGACCCTGCACCGCGCCACGGGCGAGGTCAGCCGCACCCACGTGGGCGAGGTCGCTGCGATGCTGCGGCCGCGCTCGGCCGGCGGGGTCGTGCTGGCGCTGGAACGCGGCTTCGCCCTCGCCGACGACGACCTCGGCAACCTGTTCCCGTTCGAACCACTGTGGACCGACCCGTCGGTGCGCATGAACGAGGGGGGATGCGCCCCCGACGGGAGCCTGTTCTGCGGATCGATGGCCAAGTCCGAAGCCCCCGAGGAGGGATCGCTGTTCCGCCTCGATCCGCTGGGGGAGGTGACCATCGCCATCCCCGAGGTGACCGTGTCGAACGGGTTCGCCTTCAGCCCGGACGGCGGCACCGCCTACTACGTGGACACGCCCACCCAGTGCGTCGACGCCTTCGACTACGCCGACTACCAGCTGCAGCGGCGCCGCACCGTGGTCCGCATCGATCCGGCCGACGGCGCGCCGGACGGGTTGACCGTGGACGCGCAGGGCGACATCTGGGTCGCGCTGTGGGGTGGGGCAGCGGTGCGCCACTACACGCCCGAAGGCCGCCTCGTGGCCACCTACGAGGTTCCCGCGCCGCGCGTGACGGCGTGCACCTTCGGCGGGGACGACTACGACGAGCTGTTCATCACCACCTCCCAGGTGGACACCGACCTGGAGCAGCATCCGCACGCCGGGGCGCTGTTCCGGATCGCCGATGTCGGCCCGGGCGCGCCGGTCCTGCCCTACGGCGGCTGACCCCTTCCCTCCGGCGGCTGACCCTGCACGGCCCGATGTCCACCGGCGATCCCGGTTGACCCGGCGCGTGCGCACCGTGGCAGGATCTGGCCGGTTCTCCGGCGCTGGAAGGGAGGGGCTCCGTGCACGTGCTCGGTCTCGACTCCTCGACGCAGTCCACCAAGGCGGTGCTGGTCGACGCCGACAGCGGCGCGATCGCCGCACAAGGACAGGCAGCGCATCCGGAGGGGACCGAGGTCCCGCCGCAGGCCTGGTGGGACGCCGCGCAGGAGGCGGTGCGCCAAGCGCTGGCCGATGCGCCCGACCGGTCCGTGGCGGCCGTGTCCGTCGCGGGCCAGCAGCACGGCATGGTTGCCGTGGACGCGGCGGGCCGGCCGGTCCGCGACGCCCTGCTGTGGAACGACACGCGTTCGGCCGAGCAGGCGCGCGGCCTCACCACCCGCCACGGAGCCGCGACCTGGGCCCGGCGCACCGGCCTCGTCCCGGTCCCCAGCTTCACCGTGACCAAGCTGGCGTGGTTGGCCGAGCAGGAACCGCGCAACGCCGACCGCGTGGAGCAGGTGATGCTTCCGCACGACTGGGTCACCTGGCAGTTCGGCGGGGCGCGCACCGAGGTGTGCACCGACCGCGGTGACGCCTCCGGCACGGGATACTTCGCCCCGAGCACCGGCGCGTGGCTGCCCGACCTGCTCGCCGACGCGATGGGCGGGCGCCGCCCGCGGCTGCCGCGCGTGCTCGGCCCCGCCGAGAACGGCGGCATCGCAGAGCTGTCCGAGGTCTCCGGTGCGCTGCTGGCACCCGGCACCGGCGACAACATGGCCGGGGCGCTGGGGCTCGGTGCGCAGCCCGGCGACGTCGTCGTCTCCCTGGGCACCTCGGGGACCGCGTTCGCCGTCACCGACGGGGCGACCGCCGATCCGAGCGGCACGGTCGCCGGCTTCTGCGACGCCACCGGCCGCTACCTGCCGCTGGTGTGCACGCTCAACGCCGCGCGCGTGCTCAGCGCGACCGCGGAGATGCTCGGCACCGACCTGGCCGGGTTGGACGAGCTCGCCCTCGAAGCCGCTCCGGGCGCTGGCGGGCTGACCCTGCTGCCCTACCTCGAAGGGGAGCGCACACCGGATTTGCCGGAGGCGACCGGCACGCTCGCCGGGTTGCGGCGGGCGAACATGACCCCGCAGAACCTCGCCCGGGCCGCGGTCGAGGGGATGCTCTGCGGCTTGGCCGACGGAGTGGATGCGCTGCGCGAAACCGGCCTCGAAGTGCGCCGCGTGCTGCTCATCGGCGGTGCGGCCAAGTCGGCTGCGGTCGAGGAGGTCGCGGCTGAGCTGTTCGGCGTCGGTGTGCAGATCCCGGATCCGGCCGAGTACGTCGCGCTCGGTGCGGCGAAGCAGGCCGCGTGGGTGGCTGGCGGGGAGGACGAGCCCCCGGAGTGGCCGTTGCGCGGTCGGGCGGTGCAGCCGCAGGACGTCGAAACCGGAGCGGCGGTGCGGGCCGAGTACGCGCAGGCGCGGGCCGCCATCGCCGGCGTGTAGCCCACGTTCGCCCGATCGGGTGGGAACCGGCCGTGTGCCGCACCGAGGCCGCCGGGTGGAACGCGAGGATGCCCGCATGAGCGAACGGGACGACTCCGGAAGTGCTGGCGAGGCTCACCGCGGTTCCGGGCAACGCCGTCAGGCCGGGCGCACGCGCACCGGCGGGATCTGGGTGGCCGTCGTCGTCGCGGCGGTCGTGCTCGCCTTCCTGCTGGTGTTCATCCTGCAGAACTCCGAGGCCATCACGGTCCGGTTCCTGTGGATGCAAGGCCAACTGCCCGCCGGTGTGGCGTTGCTGTTCGGAGCCCTGGCCGGCGCGCTGCTGGTAGCACTGATCGGAACGGCCCGCATCCTGCAGCTGCGGCACGCCGCTCGGCGCCACCGGCGGCGAGGCCGCCCGCGCCTGTTCCGCCGCACCGCCTCCTCGTAGGGAGTTCCCAGCGGTGCAGCCGCACACCCACTTTCTGGAACGACTCCAGAGAGCACAATTTTCATGAAAATTGGGAGTTGTCCCCACACGTTTGCAGGATGAATCCTCCCCACACGATCGTGGGCCGTGTGGGGTGCATCGAGGGATCGGCCTCGGCTGGTACCAGGGATCAGTCGGCCGGCGAGGGGCCAGCCGGTCGGCGCTGTGGGCGGCGCCGGGGTGGCAGGGGCACTCGGCTGAGGTCCTCGGCCACGTGCACCGGTCCGTCGAACACGGCCGCGGCTTCCGCAGCGAACCACTGCGGATCTTCGTAGCGCTGCGAGAAGTGCGTCAACACCAGCGCACCCGCGCGGCACTCGGCGGCGACGCGCGCGGCCTGCGCAGCGGTCAGATGGCGGTATTCCGCTGCCAACCGCGCGTCCTGGTCGAGGAACGTGGACTCCACCACGAGCAGGTCCACCCCCTCGGCGAGGGCGAACACCGCGTCGCACAACCGGGTATCCATGATGAACGCGGCTTTCTGCCCGGGGCGGTGCACGCTGACCTCGGCCAAGTCGACCCTGCGATCACCGAGCTGCAATGCCCCCGCGCGCTGCAGCTGCCCGACCTGCGGGCCGCTGATGCCGTGCCGCGCCAGCTCCTCGGGCAGGATCCGCCGCCCGTCCGGCTCCACCAAGCGGTAGCCGAAGGTCTCGACCCGGTGATCCAACCGTCGCGCGTGCAGCGTGCCGAACGCGCCCGAGGCGAGCACCCCGTCCTCGCGGATCGGATGCTGGTGCAGGTCCAGCCCGTCGGAGAACACCGACGCGTGCCGCAGGTGGTGGAAGTGCTCGCTTCCGGAGGCGGGGTAGTGCGCGTGCACCGGCCGCGCCACGCCGTCCAGGGATATCCGCTGCAGCACCCCCGGCACGCCCAGGCAGTGGTCGCCGTGGAAGTGCGTCAGGCAGAGGTGGTGGACCTCGTGCGCCCGGGCGCCGGCGAAGGTCATCTGCCGCTGCGTTCCTTCGCCCGGGTCGAACAGGAAGCCGGTGCCGCCCCACCGCAGCAGGTAGCCGTTGTGGTTGCGGTGTTTGGTCGGCACCTGGCTGGCGGTGCCGAGCACGAGGAGTTCGCGCTGCGACATCACCACAGGTTAGGACACCTCGGACAGCAGCCGGTGCGCGGCGTCGGTGTCGATGATCAGGCTGGTGATGATCCCCGAGCGCAACATCGCGGCGATCGCCGGTGCTTTCGCGGTGCCGTAGCCGAGTCCGATGACTTCGCCGATCTCGCGCAGCTGGTCGCTGCCGATGGCGAGGATGTGGTCGACGAGGTCGCAGGAGACGGGCGCACCGGTGTCGTCGAAGACGCGCCCGGCGATTTCGGCGACGGCGCCGGCGCGGGCGAGTTCGTCCCGTTCGGACTCGCCGATCGTGTCGTACACCGTGGACTCGCCGTTGCTCCAAGCGCCGATGCTGACCACGGCGGTGGTGATGCGGCCGAACTGGTCGAAGGTTTCGGCGATTCCCGACTGGCTGCGCAGCACGTCGGTGGTGCGCCGATCGGGCAGCACGAGCGGGCCGTAGATCGGGTAGGGCGTGCCGCCGCTGGAAGCGGCGACGTGGCGCACGGTTTCGACGGTGCGGTCGCGCATGTCCATGCCGGCGTGCACTCCGCACAGCTGCACCACGGGGCAAGCCGGTAGTTCGCCGACCGCGGCGGCCATCGCGTTGACCGTGCGGGCCCAGGCCAGCCCGAGCACGTCCTCGGCGGAGAGCAGGTCTGCGAGCAGGGTGGCGGCGAGCGCGCCGATGCGTTCGCGCAGCACCTGCCGCGGGTCCTCGGTGTGCGCGCGGTCGAGCACGAGTACCCGGCGCAGTCCGTAGGCGCGCGCGACCGCGTCGCCGAGTCCCGGGTCCACCGGCAGCGGCAGGTCGAACTCCACGCGCACCAGTCCGCTCTGCTGGGCGGCGCTGATCAGGCGTGCGACCTTGAAGCGGCTCAGGTCGAGATCCGCGGCGATGTCGATCTTGGACTCGCCGAGCACGAGGTGGCGATGCGCCGCGGTCGCGGCGCGCAGTGCGGAATCGGTGTCCCATTGAGTGCTCATAAGAGCATTTTAAACGCCGAACTGCTTCGGGAGTTGACGCACTGGCCTCGTTCCCTCTTCAATTCCCCGGCAAGCGCGAATCAACCAGGGAACATGATGCTCAGAAGAGCGAAAGGGGAAACATGCGCGCGGCGATCATCGACAAGCCCGGAGAGCTCAGGGTGGATACCGTTGCGGATCCGGCGCCGCAACCGGACGAGCTCGTGGTGCAGGTGGGTGCGTGCGGCATCTGCGGCACGGACGTGCACATCGCCGACGGCGAGTTCCCACCCACGCCGTACCCCATCGTTCCCGGGCACGAGTTCGCCGGCGAGGTCGTTGCCGTTGGTTCGGCCGTACGCGGGGAATGGCGCACCGGCGACCGCGTCGCCGTGGACCCCTCGCGGTTCTGCGGCCGCTGCGGACCGTGCCGGTCCGGGCACGGCAACCTCTGCGCCGCGTGGAACGCCACCGGCGACACGGTCGACGGAGCATTCGCCGAGTACGTGGCCGTTCCCGCCGCGACCTGCTACCGCATGCCTGCGGGGATGACATTCCAGCAGGGCGCCATGGTCGAACCGGTCTCGTGCGCCGTGCACGGCATCCGCCGCATCGGCGTGGAAGTGGGAGAGCGGTTCCTCGTCACCGGGGCGGGCACGATGGGACTGATCATGCAACAGCTGCTGCAGCGCTCCGGAGCCGTGGTCACCGTCGTCGACCGCAACGCCGAACGCCTCGACAGGGCCCGCGCGCTCGGAGCGCACGCCGTCGCCGGCGACCTCACCGAGCTCGACGAGCGTTTCGAAGCCGCGATCGACTGCACCGGCGCAGCACCCGCGATCGAAGGAGCCTGCGAGGCCCTCGACCGCGGTGGGCGCCTGCTCATCTTCGGCGTGGCCGCTGAACAGGAGCGCGTGCGACTGTCGCCGTTTCGCATCTACAACGACGAACTCACCATCGTCGGCTCCATGGCCGTGCTGCACAGCTACGGCCGCGCGCTCGAACTCGTCGGCAGCGGCGCGGTCGACACCGACGCGCTGGTCACCGACACGCTCCCGCTCGAGCACTTCGACGACGCGCTCGCCCGGATGCGCGCCGGAACGGGGCTGAAAATCCAGGTCTGCCCGGCAGGGCCCGATGCGTGGTAGACGCGGGCCCGCAGCGGAGGGCGCAGTCTTCTCGCGCTGCTGACCACCGGCGTGCTGCTGGTGGTCAGCGGCTGCGCCGGAGCCGGGGAACTGGGCACCGACCGGCGCACGCTCACGGTGACCATCGCGGCCAATCCGCAGATGAAGGACGCGATCGCGCACGCCTTCGGTGGGCGCTGGTTCGACGAGGGCTGGAACGCGCGCCTGAAGCGGATCATCTGGCACCTCGTCGACTTCATCACCAGCGAAGGGCTGTACCGGGCCCAGCTGTCGGCGGCGGCGCTTCACCGCGGAACATCCGCCGCCGGCCACAGTGGACTCGGCGGTGACTACGCCGGGACCGCGGACGTGCTACGCGGGAACGAGGAGATCGCAGGCTGCCCGCGGCTGATCGCCGAACTGCTGCGGCGCGGCTGGTCCGAGCCCGACATCGCGAAACGGGGCCTTGACGCGCCGCAGCGGTTCGTCCTGCGTCGTCCCCGACGAGATCTTAGGATGCCGATTATGCCTCCTGGACGTCGGATAGGAGGAGGATCATGGTCGTATCGCTGCCCGACCCCACGTCGCCGAACGCGGATACCGAACCCTCGAAAGAGCTACCGCGCTCGGGGGACTTCCCGCGCACAGCTGCCGTGCTGGGACAGATGGGCGCGGAGAACTTCCCGGTCGCCTCGCGGATCCTGCCGCGCACGACGCAGCGCCACCTGCACGCGCTCTACGGCTACTTCCGCCTCGTCGACTATGCCGGCGACGACGCCCCGGGTGACCGCGGCGCCCTGCTCGACCTGCTCGAAGTCGACCTCAAACGCGCCTACCAGGCAACCGCGCGGATCCCCGTCATGCGCGCGCTGCAGCCGACCGTGCACGAGTGTGGCATCCCGTACGACACCCTGGTCAAGTTGATCGAGGCCAACCGGCAGGATCAACACGTCCGCCGGTACGACACGTTCACCGACCTGGTGGACTACTGCCGCCTGTCGGCCAACCCGGTCGGCGAGGCCGTGCTGCACGTGTTCGACCGCGCCGAGCCGGAGCTCGTCCGCCTGTCCGACCGCATCTGCACCGCGCTGCAGATACTCGAACACTGCCAGGACCTCGCCGAAGACCTGCGGCAGGACCGCGTCTACCTCCCGGCGGCCGACCTGAAGCGGTTCCACTGCGCCGAGGACGAACTCGCCCGCGCCACCGCCTCGACCCGCCTGCGCGGGCTCGTGCGGTTCGAAGTCGACCGCGCCCACCGGGTGCTCGACGTCGGAGCAGCACTGGTCAACCGGCTCTCCGGCATGGCGCGCATCGCCGTGGCCGGCTACGTCGCCGGCGGACGGGCCACCGCGGCCGCGTTCACCCGTGCCGGCTATGACCCGTTGAGCGGGGACGTGCGTCCGAGCAGGACACGCACCTTCGCCGAATGGGGGCGGCTGTACGCGATGGGAGGACCCCGGTGACCCCCGCGCGTCCGCTCCGCGCGGCCTACGACGAATGCGAACGCATCACCCGGCAGCAGGCGCGCAACTTCTCCTACGGCATCCGGCTGCTGCCCGGACCGAAACGCCGGGCGCTGTCCGCCGTCTACGCCTTCGCACGCCGCATCGACGACATCGGTGACGGCGACCTCTCCGTCGAGGAGAAACTGCGGCAGCTCAAGCAGACCCGCGCGCAGCTGCGCGCACCGTCCACCGAGGACGACGACCCGGTGCTGGCCGCGTTGGCGGACACCGGTGAGCGAATGCCCGTGCCACTGCAGGCCTTCCACGAGCTCATCGACGGATGCGAGGCCGATGTGCGCGGTCGGCGCTACGCCACCTACGACGAGCTGCTGGACTACTGCCGCAGCGTGGCGGGGTCGATCGGCAGACTGTCGCTGGGGGTGTTCGGCACCGACGACGTCGCCCGCGACGAGCCCCGCGCCGACGCGCTCGGCATCGCCCTGCAACTGACGAACATCCTCCGCGACGTGCGGGAGGACTGGGCCGCAGGGCGCGTGTACCTGCCGACCGAAGACCTCGCCGCATTCGGCGTCGTGCTGCATCCGCCGGGCGTCGCGGACCCGTCAGCGCCATCGGAGGACCGCGACGCGGCACGGGGCGGTTTCCCGCTCGGCAGCGCGCAAAACGCCGGTTGGGACGCGCTGATGCGCTACGAGATCGCGCGCACCGAATCCTGGTACACCGAAGGGTTGCAGCTGCTGCCCGCGCTCGATCGCGGCAGCCGCGCGTGTTGCGCGGCCATGGCCGGCATCTACCGCCACGTGCTGCGGCGCATCGCCGAGCGTCCGCGCACGGTGCTCACCCGGCGCATCGCACTGCCCACCTGGCGCAAAGCCGACGTGGCCGTGCGTTCGCTGGCGGGGATGCGGCCATGAGCACGCCCAGCGTCCTCGTCGTCGGCGGCGGGCTGGCCGGAATCACCGCCGCACTGCACTGCGCCGACCGCGGTTTCGCGGTCCGGCTGGTGGAGGGGCGTTCGCTGCTCGGTGGTGCGACCTACTCGTTCTCGCGCGGGCCGCTGACCGTCGACACGGGACAGCACGTGCTGCTGCGCTGCTACGAGCACTACCGCGCCCTGCTGCGCCGACTCGGCGTCGCCGACGGGGTGCGGGTGCAGTCGCGGCTGCACGTGCCCGTGCTGTCGCCGCACCGCGAGCCGGTCGCGCTGCGCCGGTGGGACCTGCCCGCACCGGCGCACCTCGCTCCCGCCCTGTGCGCCAACCGGTGGTTGGGCGTCCGCGACCGCCTGCGGGCGGTGCGCACGGCACTGGCCCTGCGGCGCCTCGAACCGGACGATCCGCGGCTGGACACCGCGAGTTTCGGCGACTGGCTGCGCCAGCGCGGAGAACCGCAGCACGTCACCGACGTGCTGTGGGGCATGCTCAGCACCGCAGCGCTCAACGCCCACCCGGACGACGCGTCGCTGGCGCTGGCGGTGCGCGTGTTCCGCACCGGTGTCCTGCACGAGACCGCCAGCGCCGACATCGGCGTGCCCCGGCTGCCGCTGCGCGAGCTGCACGGCGATCCGGCCGCGCGCGCCCTGGCCGCGGCGGGCGTCGCGGTGCACGCGAACACCAAGGTGCGCGGGATCTTCCGCGGCAGTGACGGCCTGCGCGCGGCTACCCGCGACCGCGGTCGGCACGCCTCGCTGCGCGCCGACCACGTCGTACTGGCCGTGCCGCACCAGCAGGCCACCGCACTCGTGGCCGACCTGCCGGTGCACGGAGCGTCCCGGTGGTCGGCCCTGTCGGCCGCGCCGATCATCAACGTCCACGTGCACTACGACCGCGCGGTGACCGAGCACGAGCTGTGCTCGGTGGTGGATTCGCCGGTGCAATGGGTTTTCGACCGCACCGCCGCCTCCGGGGCGACGCGGGGGCAGTACCTGGCGGTGTCGGTCTCGGCGGCGTGGGAGGACGTGCACCGGCGCACCGAGGAGATCCGCGCGCGGTACCTGCCCGCGCTGGCCGCGGTGTTCCCGCGTGCCGCCGCGGCCGGTGTGCTCGACTCCTTCGTCACGCGCGAACCGAACGCGACCTTCCACCAGACACCGGGAACCGCCGCGCACCGGCCCGCGGCGCGCACCACCGTGCCCGGGCTCGTGCTGGCCGGAGCGTGGACGGCGACCGGACTGCCGGACACGCTCGAAGGCGCGGTGCTCAGCGGACTCCGCGCCGCCGAGGCGGTCGAAGTCGAGCAGGCATCCCGACACGGCGTGGAGGAGACGGCATGACCTCAGTACTTCCCGCAGCCCTGACCACCGCGCGCGAATCGATCGAGCCGATGCTGCGTGCCGCCGTCGACCGGCTCGACCCGGACACGCGCCGCGTGTGCACCTACCACTTCGGATGGACGGGTGTGCGCGGAACCGCCACCGATGAGGGCGGCAAAGCTCTGCGCCCCGCGCTGGTGCTGCTGTCCGCACGGGCCGCCGCGGCGGCCGTCGACTCGGAAACCGCCGCCGAGCAGGCCGTTCCCGCAGCGGTCGCGGTGGAGTTGGTGCACAACTTCTCGCTGCTGCACGACGACGTGATGGACGCCGACACCTCCCGACGCCACCGGCCCGCGGCGTGGACCGTGTTCGGCCCGTCCGCCGCGCTGCTCGGCGGGGACGCGCTGCTGGGCCTGGCCACCGAGGTGCTGCTGGAATCCGGTTCGCCCTGGGCGACGAACAGCGCGCGCACCCTCGCGGCGACCACGCGCACCCTCATCGCCGGCCAGTCGGCCGACCTCGACTTCGAACGGCGCGCCGGCGTCACCCTCGACGAGTGCCTGCGGATGGCGCACGACAAGACCGCCGCTCTGCTCGGCTGCGCGACTTCCATCGGCGCTGTGCACCGCGGGGCCGAGGAGGCGTTCGTCGCGCGGCTGCGCGGCTTCGGCCGGGAGCTCGGCATGGCCTTCCAGCTCGTGGACGATCTGCTCGGTCTGTGGGGCGATCCCGAGGTCACGGGCAAACCGGTGCTGTCGGATCTGCGCGCGCGCAAGAAAACCCTGCCCGTGGTGCACGCGCTGTCCTCGGCAACGCGATGCGGCCAGCGGCTCCGCGCGCTGTACGCCCAGGAGGACCCGCTGACCGAGGACCAGCTGCACGAGGCCGCGGAAATGGTGCAGCAGGCCGGTTCCGAAGGCTGGGCCCGCGCCGAGTGCGATCGCAGGCTGACCGCCGCCCGCGCGTACTTGCCGCCCATGTCCACCGAGGCCGGCACGTCGTTGACCGAGCTCGCCGAATTCATCGTACGGAGGCAACGTTGACCGAACAGATGCAGCACGGCGTGGATGCTGCGAGCGCGTCCGGAGTGGACGGAGCCGTGCGCGCCGCCCGGCAGTACTTCCTGTCGTTGCAGCACCAGCAGGGCTGGTGGAAGGGCGAGCTCGAAACGAACGTGACCATGGACGTCGAGGACCTGCTGCTGCGCCAGTTCCTCGGCATCCGCACCAAGGCCGAGACCGAGCAGACCGCCCGCTGGATCCGCGGGCAGCAGCGCGCCGACGGCACCTGGGCGACCTTCGCCGGGGGGCCGGCCGACCTGTCCACCACGGTCGAGGCCTACGTGGCGCTGAAACTCGCCGGTGACGGTCCCGACGCCGGACACATGGCCGCCGCGCGCCAATGGATCGTCGAACACGGCGGCATCGAGCACACCCGCGTGTTCACCCGCATCTGGCTGGCCCTGTTCGGCGAGTGGTCCTGGGACGACCTGCCCGCCATGCCCCCCGAAATGATCTTCCTGCCGCCGTGGTTCCCGCTGAACGTGTCCGACTGGGCCTGCTGGGCGCGACAGACCGTCGTGCCGCTGACGATCGTGTGCACCCTGCGACCGCAGCGCGAACTCGGCGTCAGCACGGCCGAGTTGCGCACCGGGGCCGCAAAGCCGCGCACGAAACCCGGCCTCTCCTGGGAGTACGGCTTCGAACTGCTGGACGGGGCGCTGCACGCATACGGCCGCCGGCCGGTGCGCGCGCTGCGCAGGCAGGCGATGCGGCGCGCGGCCGAGTGGATCGTGGCCCGGCAGGAGGCCGACGGCTGCTGGGGCGGTATCCAACCGCCGTGGGTGTATTCGCTGCTGGCGCTGCACCTGCTCGGCTATCCGCTCAACCACCCGGTGATGAAGCAGGGTCTGGACGGGTTCGAACGCTTCTTCGTGCGCGAGGACAGCCCGGACGGGCCGGTGCGCCGCCTGGAGGCCTGCCAGTCCCCGGTGTGGGACACCGTGCTCGGCGTGCAGGCGTTGCGCGACGCGGGAGTGCCCGCCGAGGACCCGTCACTGCGGCGGGCGAGCAACTTCGTGCTCGCCGAGGAGATCGGGATCAAGGGCGACTGGGCGGTGCGCCGGCCGCGGTTGCCCGCAGGCGGGGGATGGGCGTTCGAGTTCGACAACGACCACTATCCCGACATCGACGACACCGCTGAGGCGCTCATGGCGCTCAACCGCGTCGAGCACACCAAACCCGCCGCGCTGCGAGCGGCGATCGACCGCGGCACCCGGTGGCTCGTCGGTATGCAGTCCCGCGACGGCGGGTGGGGCGCCTTCGACGCCGACAACACTCGCCAGCTCGTGCGCAAACTCCCGTTCTGCGACTTCGGGGCGGTCATCGACCCGCCTGCGGCCGACGTGACCGCGCACGTGGTCGAGGCGCTGGCCACTCTCGGCCACGACGACGGCCCGGTCCGCCGGGGCGTGTCGTGGTTGCTGCGCAACCAGGAAGCGGACGGCTCGTGGTTCGGCCGGTGGGGCGCCAACCACGTCTACGGCACCGGTGCGGCGGTGCCCGGCCTCGTCACCGCAGGCGTGCCGCGCGAGCACACGGCGCTGCGGCGGGCCGTGCATTGGCTCGAGGAGCATCAGAACGCCGACGGCGGATGGGGCGAGGACCTGCGCTCCTACACCGATCCGACCTGGATCGGCCGCGGTGACTCCACCGCCTCCCAGACGGCGTGGGCCCTGTTCGCGCTGCTGGCCGTCGGGCGGCACGACACCCCGGCGGTGCAGCGCGGGGTCGACTACCTGGTGCGCAGCCAGCGGTCCGACGGCGGCTGGGACGAGCCGCAGTTCACCGGCACCGGTTTCCCCGGCGACTTCTACATCAACTACCACCTGTACCGGGTAATCTTCCCGCTCGCTGCGCTCGGGCGGTTCCGGCGCGCCGCGGGCGCGGGGGAGGACTGAGCGGCATGTCCGAGCCGCTGCTGGTGTGCACGCCGCTGCGGTGCGAAGCCGCCGCGGTGCGCGGGCGCCTGCCCGGGCAGGCGGTCCGGCGCACCGGTTACGGCTACCGCGTGAGCGTGCGCGCTGCCGCAGCGCTGGACACCGGTGCGCACCGCGCGGTGGGCGTGGCTGGGCTCGCCGGTGGGGTGGACGGCGAGTTCGCCGCCGGCGACGTGGTGGTGGCCAGCGAAGTCCTCGACGACGACGGCACGCGCGTGCCGTGCGCCTCGGCGCCACTTCTGGCCGCGCACCTGCGTCGAGCGGGGCTCGCGGTGCACTGCGGGCCGGTGGCCACCGTGCGCCGGCTGGCCGGCCCGCACGACCGGGCTCGGCTCGCCGCTGCAGGTGCGTGCGCGGTGGATCTCGAGTCGGCACCGCTGGCCCGTGCCGCCGGGCGCCGCCCGGTGGCCGTGGTGCGGGTCGTCGTGGACACCGCCGAGCGCCCGTTGGCCCGCCCGGGCACACCCGCGCGGGCGTTGCGCGCGCTCGGCCGGTTGCGCGCCGCGGCGGCGCAGCTGCCGGTGTGGTCCCGCGCCGCTGCTCCGCGGCGGGTGGTGGTCTGCGGTGACGCCGCCGAGACCGCGCGGGCCGGGGCCGATCTCGTGCTGTGGTTCGCCGCACCGGAAACGGCCCCGTGCAGTGCCCGCTGCGTCACTCGGATCGACGACATCCGGCTGGCGTGGCTGTGGCGAGCGCGCAGGATCGCAGTGGTGCCCTCCGAAGCGGCGGAAGCGGCGGCGCAGCTGCGCACCCTCGTCCGCGTGCTCGGCGGGCTGGGGCGGGTGGTCTGCGCCGCCTCGCCCGAGGGAGCGGGAACCTCGCCCGCGTTCGCGTCGCTCGGGCACAACCGAACGATTCGCTCCGCAAAGGAGGTGCACTGATGGGAATCCCGTTGCGCCAGGCGGTCCGCGTCGGTGCCCATCTGCTCAAGCAGAAGCTCGCCCGCCGGGACAAGTTCGCGTTGACGCTGGAACTGGAACCGCTGTTCGCCTGCAACCTGGCCTGTGCCGGTTGCGGCAAGATCCAGCACCCGGCGGACGTGCTCAAGCAGCGCATGCCGGTGGAGGAGGCCGTCGCCGCGGCGGAGGAGTGCGAAGCCCCGGTGGTGTCCATCGCCGGCGGTGAACCGCTCATGCACCCGCAGATCGGCGACATGGTGCGTGCACTCGTCAAGCGCAAGAAGTTCGTCTACCTGTGCACCAACGCGCTGCTCATCCCGCGCAAGATCGACGAGATCGAGCCCTCGCCGTACTTCTCGTGGGCGGTGCACATCGACGGGCTGCGGGAGGCGCACGACGCTTCGGTGTGCAAGGAGGGCGTGTTCGACCAGGCCGTCGAGAACGTCCGGGAAGCCAAGCGCCGCGGGTTCCAGGTGACGACGAACAGCACGTTCTTCACCACGGACACGCCGCAGTCGGTCATCGACGTGCTCGACTACCTCAACGATGACCTCGGCGTGGACAAGATGATGCTGTCGCCGGCCTACGCCTACGAGAAGGCGCCGGATCAGGACCACTTCCTCGGTGTGACCGAAACCCGCGAATTGTTCCGGAAAGTCTTCGGCGACGGACATCGCCGCAAGTGGCGGTTCAACCACTCGCCGCTGTTCCTCGACTTCCTGGAAGGGAAGATCGATTTCTCCTGCACCGCCTGGGCGATCCCGTCGTACTCGCTCTACGGGTGGCAGAAACCGTGCTACCTGATGGCCGACGGGTACGCGGCCAGTTACAGCGAGTTGTTGGAGGACACCGATTGGGAGCAGTACGGCCGCGGAAGGGATGACCGGTGCGCCAATTGCATGGCACACTGCGGCTACGAACCGTCAGCGGTGCTGGCAACCATGGGTTCGCTCCGCGAAGGAATCCGTGCCATGCGGAGCTGAGCACGCCCACCGCGCCGGTTCCTCCCCCGATGCGGTGGGATCGCTCCTGGTGGGTCCCCGACGGGCAGCGCGGCCGGACGGGTGATCCTCCCGTCCACGGCCCCGAGCAGCCCGCGAGGTCCCATGCACACCCCGTCATCCTCGGTCGTCCATCTGCACAGCGTGCCGCGACATCTCTGGCACGCCACCAAGAACCTGGTGGAGACGGTGCTGGCGCCGTTGTTGCTGTTCTACGCGTTGTTCCACGCCAGCGGGTTGACCGGCGGGCTGCTCGCGGCGTTCGGGTGGACGTTGGCGGCGCTCGGGGTGCGGGTCGTCTTCCGCACCCGCATCCCGGTGGTGCTGTGGCTCATGGCCGGCATCCTCGCCGCGCGCACCGCCGTGGGGCTGGCCACCGGCAGCACGTTCCTGTACTTCATCCAGCCGAGCCTGCAGAACTTCCTCATCGCCCTGGCACTGCTGGCCACCCTGCCGTTCGAGCGGACGTTTCTGGCCAAGCTCGCCGACGACTTCTGCATCCTGCCGCGGGAACTGACCGGCAACGCCCGGGTGCAGCGGTTCTTCCGGCGCGTGTCGCTGCTGTGGGCGCTCGTGTTCGTCGCCAACGGCATCGGCGCGCTGTGGACGCTGGTGGGGACGACGGTCGACGGGTTCGTCCTGTTCAGCACCGCCGGTTCGGCCGCGCTCGTCGCGTTCGGCATCGCCGTGTCCCTGGTGTGGTTCCGCCGCGCGCTGCGCGGCGAAGGCATCCAGGTGCGCTTCGGCGCCCCGGCTGCCGCAGCGGTGTGACGGCCGCGGTCACGACCGCGCCCCGCGCGCCAGCCGCCCGAACGTGCCGGGCAGGGCGCCCTGCACCCGCGCGGCCAGCCCCAGCCACCGGGGCACGAACACCTCCGCGGCATCGCGGCGCACCCCGTGCACGAGCGCATCGGCCACGCGGTGCGGGCTGACCATCCGCGGTACCGACCGCGCGTAGGCCCGCCCGCGGGTGTCGAAGAACGGCGTGCGCACCGCCCCGGGCAGCACCGTGGTCACCCCCACACCGCGCGGACGCGCGGTCTGCCGCAGGCTGGCGGCGAACGTGCGCACCCCCGCCTTCGTGGCCGCGTACACGTCCTCCTCGGCCACCCCGATCGCGGCGATGGAGGAGACGAACACGAGCTGTCCGCGTCCGCGCCGCAGCATGCCGGGCAGCGCCGCCCGCGCCAGCCGCAGCGGGGCGAGCAGGTTCAGCGCCGCGAGCGCGTCGATCTCCGCGACGGGCATGGTGGCCGTCCGACCGGCCCAGCCCCGGCCCGCGTTGAGCACGAGCACCTCGGTCTCGCCGCAGAGCTGCTCCACCTGCAGCAGGCCGTCCTCGGCGGTGAGATCGGTCGCCGTGGACGTCGCACCGACCTCGGAGGCGACCGCGCTCAGCCGCTCGGGATCCCGGCCGACCAGGTGCAGCCGGCAGTTCTGCGCGGCCAGCGCCCGCGCCGTGGCCGCACCGATGCCCGAGGAAGCACCGGTGACGAGTGCACGCGTCCCGTGCAGCGTGGGCAGCACCGCTCACCGTCCTTCCAGCGACGGAAGCCCGGCCTTCAGCCTTCAGGCCGGGGAGAAGTCAGCCCCAGCTCGTGGTCGAGCCTCGGCCGCGCTCCTCATCCACCGCCCGCAGCTGCTCCCCGCGATGGGCGAGCACCACCACGCCGACGATGATCGCGAGGATCGCCACCACCTCACCGACGACGATCCCGGTGGAAAAGTGCACGCGCTCGCCGAGCCACTGCACACCGATCGCCGCGGCCACCAGCGGGTCCACCGTCGTGATCACCGCCAGCGCCGGCGAGATCACCCGACTCCGCTGGAAGGCCTGCTGGCTGAGCAGAAAGCCCACCGGTCCGATCACGCACACCACGTACAACGTCCAGTGCAGGAACGGCTCGGCCACCCCGACCGCGCGCACCTGGCCGGCCACGACCTTCATCAACCCGGCCGTGACGCCGTAGAACACGCCCGTGGCCAGCGCCAGCCCCACCGCGCCGAGCTCGCCGCGCACCGTCTGCGCGAACACCAGCGCCGCCGCGACCACCGCGCCGAGCAGCAGCGACAGCGGCAGCAGCGACCCGTCGGTCAGCACTTGCCCACCACCGCTCGGCCGCGACAGCAGCAGGAACGCGGCCAGTCCGCCGGAACAGGCCAGCGCACCGATCACGAGCACCGTGTCGAGCCGCCGGTGGGCCATCCACGCGGCGAACGCGGCCCCGAACAGCACCGAGGTCACCAGCAGCGGTTGCACCAGCACCAGCGGCCCGAAGGCCAGCGACACCACCTGCAACGACAGCCCGATGATCACGGTGAGCACGCTGGCCACCCAGATGGGCTTGCGGACGAGGTCGACCAGCAGCTTCGGGTTGAGCGTGCGCTCCGCGGGCACCTGCTTGGTGACCCGGTGCTGGATGGCGCTGCCCAGGCCGAAGCTCGCCGCACCGAGCACGGCGGTCGGCACGGCCACCGCCAGCACCTCCTGCCCGCCGCTCAACCGGCGGTCTCCGCGCGTTCCGCGGAGGGCTCGGCCAGCTCGGCGAACGCCTCCCGCATACCGGCGGCGAGCTCCTCCGCGGCGGGGGCCAGCGCCGGGTCGGTGGTGATGCCGCACCCGAGCCGCGCGCTCCAGTTGATCGCCCCGACGGCCACGCCCACGCCGTCAGCCAGCGACAGCAGCGGGTAGACGTCGGTGATGGGCGCGTCGCCGAGCGCCACCGGCCGCCGGCGCCCCGGCATGACCGACACGACGGCGTGGAAGAAGCGGCGCTGGTAGATGCGGCGCACCACCCACCGGTGCAGCACGTTCGGCAGCCGTCCCAGCGCGGTCAGCACCACCCCGGAGGCCGCGGCCTCACCGCTCTCGGCGCGCCGGCGCAACAGCCGTTCGATCACCCGTGCCCGACTCACCGGAGTTCCCGGCCCCACGGGCAGGTCCAGCGCCAGCGACACCGTGTGGTTGCCGGGGGTGTCCGCGCTGACCTCCGCGCGACCGTTGCGCGCGGTGTGCGGCACCATCACGCGGAACGCCGCCCCCGCACCGCCCGCGCCACGCGCAACCAGTTGCCGGTGCAGCGCCTCGGCGGTGAGGCCGAGCACGAGGGCCGTGGTGCTCACCCCGCCGTCCCGGGCGCGTGCGCGCACCTGCGTCGACGGCAGGTCGAACCAGGCGACGCACCGCCGCCCGCTGCTGCGGCCGGTGAACGGGCTCTCCCCGGCCGGGCCGGAGCGGACGAGGCTGGCCAGGCCCCGCGCCACCGTGCTCGCGGCCGGCCGGTTGCTCGCCCCGGCGCCGGTGGGCACGGACGATTCGGGAGGCCCCTCGGACAGGAGCCGCACGAGCGCGCTCGTCACGGCCACCCCGTCGCCGAGGGCGTGGTGCAGTTTCGCCACCAGCACCGTCTCGCCGGTATCGCTGCGCCGCAGCAGCCGCAGCCGCCACGGCGGACTCCCGGTCGGCAACCGGCAGCGGAGGAACTCAGACACCGCCGCGGGCAGTTGCCCCGCATCGACGACCGCGCGGCTGTCCACGTGCTCGCCCGGGTCCAGCGCCGTCACGTCGTCCCACCACGGCCGGCCCCACCGGCGGTGGTGCAGCCGCCGGCGCAGCGTCGGCAGGTGGTGCGCGCACTGCGCGACCCGTTCGGCCACCAGCTCGCGCCACGCCTCGGCCGAGCGCGGCTCACCGCCCAACCGGAGGATCGCCGCGGTGCTCTGCTCGACGCGATCGGTGCTCGCGTGCACGAAGAACACGTCCTCCGAGCGCAGCGGCCGAGGCCCGCGGTGCCGGGGGAGCGCGGCCAGTGCGGCGACCTGCTCGGTGAAGTCCCCGGCGGCGCGGTGCTCGGCCACCCGGTCGGCGCAGACGGCCAGTTCCGCGTCTCCCGCGGCCCATCGGTCGACCGCAGTGGTCAGCTGCTCCTCGCCGCGGCAGAGCACGGCCAGTCCGGCGGTGGCCATGAGCTCGGCGTTGGCCCGCCCGTGGCCCGCGATCGGTTCGAACATGAGCACCGGGCGGGAGCAGGCCAGCGCCTCCAGCGCGGTGGCTCCACCAGCGTTGGTGAGTACCACATCGGCCGCGGCGGTCAGCTTCGGCATGTCGTCGACCCAGCCGAGCGGAACCAGCCGCGGATCCTCCCGGCTGGCGAGCTCGGCCCGCAGCCGTTCGTTGCGCCCGCACACCACCACGACGCGTCCCACCCGCGGCGAGCGCAGCGCCGCGTCGACCGCGCGGGACACGGAGCCGAACCCGAGCGCGCCGCAGGAGACGAGCACGGTGAACCCGTCCTCGTCGAAACCGAGCGACCGGCGTGCCACGCCCGGATCCTGCGGTTGGAACGCCGAGACCACCGGGGGCGCGGACACGGTGCCGACGGCTGCCGGCTCGGCCCGGCGCAGCGCGGCCAGGCTCGCCTCGCTCATCACGTGGTGCGTGTCAACGTGCGGATACACCCAGAACGGGTGCGGAGCGAAGTCGGAAACCACGGCCGCCACGTCGACGGCGCTCTCGCCGCGGCGCCGCAACCAGTTCATCCCCGCCGTGCCCAACGGGTAGGTCGTCACCACCAGGTCCGGCTCGTGCTCGCGCAGCACCCGGCGCAGCCGCCGACCGCACCAGGCGCCGACGAAGCGGCGGCAGCCGTTGGCGAACCAGCGGTAGCGCCACAGGGCCCAGTAGAAGAAGTCGTACAACCAGGGCGTGGATTCGACGTTGGTGGCGTAGATCCAGTTGAAGGCGCGGCGCACCCCGGGTCCCATGGTGTCGAGCGTGTCGACCCAGCACACCGCGCAGTCCGGCCAGACGCGGCGGGCGGCTTCCCGCACCGCGCGTGCCGTGGCGTTGTGCCCCTCACCGATCGTGGCGCTGAGCAGCAGGATGCGGCGTGGTCGGCCAGTCAAGACTGGTGTTCCTTTCGGGACGGCATGTGGGCAAAGACTAACCTGATCTGCCACCACCGGCCCGGTGGAACGTCGTCGAGTCCGGATGTGCTGGTGAACTGGCTCTCGTTCCCGCGACGCGACCGACCGTGCTCGCCCGAACGGATGATAGATTACCGCGTTCATGGACTCCGGAAACTCGCCGCACGCAGGAGCGGGCACCGTTCGGGACACCCATCCGACCGCTGCCGCCCGGTTGCCGAAAGCCGAGCTGCACGTCCACATCGAAGGCACGATGGAACCCGAGCTCGTCTTCGAGCTCGCGCGCCGCAACGACGTCGAACTGCCCTACGACTCGGTGGCGGACCTGCGCGCGCGGTACCGCTTCGCGGACCTCCCGTCGTTCCTGGACATCTACTACGCCAACATGGCCGTGCTGCGCACCGAGCAGGACTTCCGCGACCTCGCGCAGTCCTACTTGGACGGTAGCGCGGCGAACGGGGTGCGGCACGCGGAGATCTTCTTCGACCCGCAGGCGCACCGAGCGCGCGGCGTGGACATGTCCGCGATCGTGGGCGGACTGTCGGCCGCGGTCGACTCCGCGCGGGCCAGTGGCGTCTCGGCCGAGCTGATCCTGTGCTTCCTGCGCGACCAGTCCGCCGCCTCCGCCGAGGAGACGCTGCGCGAAGCCGAACCGTACCTGGAACGCATCCTCGGCGTGGGGCTCGATTCCGCGGAAGTGGGCCATCCGCCGGCGAAGTTCACCGCGGTGTTCCGCCGCGCCCGCGAACTGGGGTTGCGCCTGGTGGCGCACGCCGGCGAGGAAGGGCCGGCCGACTACGTGCGGCAAGCACTCGACGAGCTCGGCGTGGAGCGCCTCGACCACGGCATTCGTGCGCTCGACGATCCGGAGCTGGTCGAAACCCTGCGGCAGCGCGGCGTTCCGCTGACCGTGTGTCCACTGTCGAACGTGCGCCTCGGCGCGGTGGGGCGATTGGCCGACCACCCGCTGCCCCGGATGCTCGACGAGGGGCTGCTGGTGACCGTCAACTCCGACGACCCGGCCTACTTCGGCGGCGGGGTCGCGGACAACTGCACCGCGATCCAGCAGGAGCTCGGCATCACCGACACACAGCTGCACCGGTTGGCGGCGAACTCCTTCCACGCGGCCTTCCTCGACGAGCAGCGGCGCGCGGACCTGCTCGATGAGCTCGACACCACCGCTCGCCGGCTCGGGATCGGATGACCGGCCGGTGCGGATCTTTCCCGCGCGCTCCGCGGAAGGTGCGCAGCGCCGCTCAGTTCGCCCTCGCCCCTCGGTTCACCCGTCTCAGTTCAACCGTCTCAGTTCACACAGGGCAGTTCGTCCGCGGTGACGGCGGGCGGTGCGGCCGAACCGTCCGGTTGCGCCGCCCGCTTCGGCTGCGCCGAACCGTCCAGCCGCACCGACCCGGGCGGGCCCAGGCGTGGGGCCTCGTCCGGCCCGCTCGGTTCGACGCCGTCGCGCACCGCGCGCCGCACCTGGTGCGGGTCGATCCGCACCGCCGTTCCGTCCGGCGTGCTGTAGGCCGCGTCGAGCACGGGGATCGTGTTGAACCGGATCTCGTCGCTGCTGAGGTTGCGCAGCCGGCCCGCGAACCGCATCAGGTCCCAGTCCTGGTCGAGCACGACGTAGCGCTCGACCGTGTCGATCACGGTGCCCAGCCGGTCCGGATCGGTCAGCAGTCCCCTGGACAGTCCGGCGCGGGCGAGCCCGGCCAGGAACGCCTGCTGGCGCACCACCCGGTCGAGATCCCCGCGCGGCAGGTTGTGGCGCTGGCGCACGAACGCCAAGGCCTCCGCGCCGACGAGGCGCTGCCGCCCCTCGTCGAACCGCGCCCCCGACATGGGGTCGTGCACGGCTTCGTTCAAGCACACCGGCACGCCGCCCAGTGCCTCGGTGATCCTGGCGAACCCGAGCAGGTTCACCTCGGCGTAGTGGTCGATCGACACGCCTGTCAAACCCTGCAGCGTGTCCACGAGCAGCTGCCGCCCCGCGTTGGCCGCGCGCGTTTCCACTTCCCGCGGTGACATCCCGCGCCCGGCGGCGCGCAGTTCCTGCTCCTCGGCCGTCTTGCCGCGCACGAACGCCGAGTTGATCTTGTGCTTGCCGTGCCCGGGTACCCGCACGTAGCTGTCCCGCGGGAAAGAGAACGCCACGGCGCCCCGGCCGTCCTCGGGAATGTGCACGAGGATCAGCGTGTCGGTGAGCTCGTTGGCCGTGTTCGGCCCCGCGTGCAGCTCGGCGAGCACGTCCTCCGGCAGCGGGCGCCCCTGCGCATCGGTGCGGCTGTCCACGCCCACCAGCAGGATGTCGGTCGCTCCGTCAGCGGTGGCGCGAGTGGTGACGTCACTGGTGGCCACGTCCCCGGTCAGCCGTCCGTACTGGGACCAGGCGAAACCGGTACCGACCAGCACCACGGCGGAGGCCGCGGCCACGACCGTGCGGGCGCACCGGCGCAGCCCGACCCGCCACCGCGAGCCGGCCGGTCGGGCAGTGTCCGTGGCCACGTGATCGCCCCCAGCGCTTGGAGCCGTCCACCGCGGCGAGCATGGCAGCTGTGCGCGGAATCGGCAGGGCCCGAGCAACGCGTGGGACGCGCGTGGGTGGCACCGGCCGCAGTCAGTCCTCGTCGCCGGTGCCGGAGCGCTGTTCGGGCAGGTCGCTGGCGCGGAGGCGGTAGACCTGCAACGTCGTGTCGTAGTACTTCGTCGTTTCCCCGACCCAGTCCATCCCGATCCGCTGCGCGGTGGCGATCGCGCGGGTGTTCCCCGGCAGGCTCAGCGCGAACACCTCGTCGATGTCGAAGGTGAACGCCCAGGCGAGTAACGCGCGGGCGGCTTCGGTGGCGTAGCCGTGGCCCCACGACTCCGGCCGCAGCTTCCACACCAGTTCGACCTCGTGGTCGTGCGGCGGCAGCATCCGCAGCACGAGACCCCCGGCGACGGTGCCGTCGTCGCGGCGCTGCATCGCCCACCGCCCCGTCGGCGGGACGAGGTTCGGCTGCGCCTCGGTCCAGGCCTGCAGCATGGCGCGCGCCGCGGCGAGGTCGGCCACGCCGGGTGCCGGCGGGGTGAGCCACTCGGTGACCTCGGGCCGCTCGTAGAGCGCGAGCACGGCCTGGGCGTCGCTGTCGTCGGTGGTCCAGTCGCGGATGACCAAGCGCTCGGTTTCCAGGGGAGGCCACATGGACGGATGCCTCCTTCTCGCGGTCGCTTCAACGCTGCCGGATCGCGGACGTCGCCGAAAAAGATGAGGAAGCATCCACTCTACGGCAGAGGCGTCGGTGCAGGGCACCCCGCGAACGCGGGCCCGTGCAGCCCGGTCGCACCGCAGCGGGTGCGACCGCCCTGACCGCTCAGGCCCGGGAAGGGAGCTGTTCACCCGTGCGGGGGCAAGGGCGGCAGGTGGTCCGACTCGTCGAACGGCCAGGGGTGCGGTTCGCCGCGCGCGACGAGATCGGAATGGGCGGCCACCTCCTCGGCCAACCCCTCGGAGACCTCGATCCGCGGCAGCGCCAACGTGTTCCGGATCCGCACGATCTTCGGTGCGCGTCCGGTGTCGCCGTAGCTGTGCAGTGCGGCGGTGATCGCCGTGCGATCGTCCCGCAGCGCCATCGGGATCCGCGCCGAGGCGAGCACGCCCGAGGTCAGCGAGTTCGTGTAGAACGCGCCGAAGTCGATCTGGTCGACGCAGCGCTGCGTCGTCACGTCCGCCATGCCCAGCCCGCACGCGTTGCCGCTGGTGTGCTCGGTCAGCCCCAGCACCGCGATCCGCCCGATCGGTGGTGCCTCGAACCCGGGTGAGGGGACGGGTACGCGTCCGGTGATGTTCGGGTCCATGCCCGCTCCGCTGATGTCCTTGCCGATCTCGTCGACGACGAGCACGTCGATCTCCGACAGCAGCAGGCGCGGCAGCAGGTGTTTGGCTTCGGCGAGCAGTTCGGCTTCCCGTTCGAGCATGCCCGCGGCCTCGACGAGTTCCACCCGGGCGGGTTGTTCGTAGGCGTTCTCGACCAGCGCGATGCCGAACGACACCGGCAGCGCGTCGAGGACGGCGCGGGCGGTGCGGGGGATGAGTTCGTGGAACGCGCCGAAACCGTGTCGGTGCAGCGTGCTCGCCCCGAGGTGCTTGCCGAACCCGATCGCGAGCATCTTGCCCAGCCCGCTTTCCAGCTCGCCCTTGAAATCGGTGTGCGGTTTGACGCGGTTGACGGGGACGATCCCGTCGGCCTCGGCGGCGTGCGCGTCGAAGTGCACCGGTGTGCCGTCGTCCAGCTCGGCCACCACGCGCGTGTCCATCGCGGACACCACCGGTGCGCCGACCGCGTCCTCGGTGATGCCGTACTCGGCGAGCACGGCGCGCTGCCCCTCCGCGGTGGCGCCGCCGTGACTGCCCATCGCGGGGACGACGAACGGCTTCGCCCCGTGCTCGGCCAGCGCCGCGACCACGGCGGCGACGACCCGGTCGATCTGCGCGATGCCCCGACTGCCGCCGCCGACGGCGATGCGCTTGCCCGCCAGGTCGTGCCGCGCGGCGTGCTCGCGCACCTGCCGGTGCACCCGCGCGTCGAGATCGGTGACCGCGTCACCGGTGAACCGCTGCTCCACCGGCATCATGCGGGGCAGTTCCTCGCGGGCTCCGACCAGACGCACGTGGTCGACGTCGAACATGCGACCCCCTTCTCGTCGCGCGGCCTCCTCGACGAGAAGATCGTGGCACGCACCGCTGCACCGCGGAAGTCCCTGCGCTGTGCCGCGGCCAGCGGCCGGGGCGCAACGGGGCCCGCGTTGCGGCGCGCGACCGGGTCACAGCGCGCGACCGGCGCGCCAGTAGCCCATGAACGCCACGGCGGACTTGGGCACGGCGTAGTCGCGCACGAGCATCCGACGCAGGTTCCTGATCACTCCGGCCTCGCCGGCGAGCCAGCCGTAGAACGCGCCCTGCTCCTGTTCCGGGGCTTCCCAGAGCAGGGATCCGTCGATGTCGACCTCCGGCGGTTCGGCGGGCACCCCGTTCTCGCGGCAGCCGTGGGGGAGGATGTCCGCCAGCGCCGCTGCCACCCCGTCTGCGAGCAGGCCCCCGTGGGGGCTCGCAGTGTGCTCGGGGTGCTCGCGGCACCACCACCGCAGCTCGATCCCGGGCGGTGCGGTCAGCGCGAGCCGGTCCCCGCTGTGCGGTACCTCCAGGCAGGCGATGCCGGTGGCCTCGGCAGGCAGGGATTCGAGGATCGCGGCGATCGCGGGCACGGCGGTTTCGTCGCCGGCGAGCAGGAACGGCCCGCTACCGGTGCCCGGGGACCAGGCGCAGCCCCAGGCCTGGCCGCGGCCGGGCCGGTCCGGGCCGACCAGGCCGATGCGTTCGCCCGGCCGGGCCTGCGCCGCCCACGCGGCGGCCGGGCCGCTGTCCTCGGCCGCATCGCCGTGCAGCACGAAGTCGATGTCGAGCTCGGCCTCGGCGCCGGTGCGGCGGAAGGCCCGCACGGTGTAGGTGCGCAGGAACGGCCGGACCGCCTCCGGCATGGCCGACCAGGTGCTGTACCAGTCCGCACCGGTGTCGAGCTCGCGCGCGCCGCGGCCCGCGCGCGGCAGCACCACCTTGACCCGCTGGTCGCAGCCGGCGAACCCGAAGGACTCCAGCTCCGGAGCGCGGAAGGTGATGCGCACGAAACAGGGGCTGAGGCGGCGCACGCGGGCGACGGTGACCTCGAAGACCCGGTAGTTCGGTTTCTCCGCCGCGGCCGGAGTGCGCTCCACCGGTGTCAGCGCGGACGTCGTCGCCATGCGGGACCTCCCTGTTGCTCGCTCAACTGCCAAGTTAGCCTAACCTAACACAGTAGGGGAGGTTCTTGTGCATCGCACGACAGTCATCGGCGTGGCGCTGTCCGCAGCGTTGACGCTGGGCATCACATCCTGCGGGACCACCGCGCAGGACGACCGGGGGCAGGGGTGGTCGTTCACCGACGACCGGGGTGTCGAGGTCACCGCGGACAGCAGGCCGGAACGAGTCGTGGCGCAAACGGCCGCGGCGGGCGCGCTGAAGGACTTCGGCGTGCGGGTGATCGGCACGTTCGGACCGCTCGTGCGCGACGACGGCGGCACCGAACCGGAAGCCGGCAGCATCAATCCCGACGAGGTCACCGATGTCACCGGCGCGGGCTACGGCGAGGTCAACACCGAACGGCTCGCAGCGCTCGAGCCGGATGTCGTCGTCAGCGGCAAGTACCCGGACTACCCCGGCTTGTGGCACCTCAACGAGAACCAGGAGCGCGAGATCAACCGCTTCGTGCCCACCATCGGGGTGCAGCAGGCCGGCCTGCAGCTGCCCGCGGGCATCGCCAACTACAAGCGCACCGCCGCAGCGCTCGGCGCCGACGTGCAGGCGCCGCGGGTGCAGCAGGACGAAGCCGCGTTCCACCAGGCCGCCGAACGGCTGCGCGGCGTCGGCCAGCGCTTGCGGGAGCAGGGTCGGACGATCCTCGCCATCGGGGGGAACCGGGAGAACTTCTACGCGGTCAACCCGCCCGCGCACCCGGACCTGGCCTACTACACCGAACAGCTCGGCCTGCCGCTGCGGGTGCCGGAGTCGCCGGACGGTCCCGACGGCTACTTCGAATCGATGTCGTGGGAGAACGCCGGGCGCTACCCGGCCGACATCCTCCTGTGGGACACCCGGTCGGAGTCGCTCACCCCGGACGAGATGCGGCGCAAAGCCGTGTTCGCCCAGCGGGAGGAAGTCCGGGCCGGCCGCTTCGTGGAATGGGACGCGGTCGCGCCGATGAGCTACGCCAGTTACGCGGACATCATGAACGAGCTCGCCGACCAGCTCGAAGCGCAGCTGGCCTGATCCGGACTACTCCGATCCACTGAATCCGGACGCTGCCACGGGGGAGATGGAGGTCCGCGCGCAGCGGCACCATGGCGCACGGAGTCCGCGGCGGATACCTTCGCAGGCGAATCCGCCGCGGAATCCGCGCGCTTTTCTCGCCGAGAGGGTGTTGTCGATGTCCTCGGTCGTCCGCGCCGCCCTCGTCCAAGCGAAGTGGACGGGCGATGCCGCCTCCATGCTCGACCAGCACGAGCAGTACGCGCGCCGCGCCGCCGCCGGCGGCGCACGCGTCATCGGCTTTCAGGAGATGTTCAACGCGCCGTACTTCTGCCAGGTGGAGGAACCCGAGCACTACCGCTGGGCCGAAGCCGTCCCCGACGGGCCGACCGTGCACCGCATGTCGGGGCTGGCCGCCGAACTCGGGATGGTGATGGTGCTTCCCGTCTTCGAGACCGACGGTCCCGGGTTCTTCTACAACACCGCCGCCGTGATCGACGCCGACGGCAGTTACCTGGGCAAGTACCGCAAGCACCACCTGCCACAGCTGCCCGGGTTCTGGGAGAAGTACTACTTCCGCCCCGGCAACCTCGGCTGGCCCGTGTTCGACACCGCCGTCGGACGCGTCGGCGTGTACATCTGCTACGACCGGCACTTCCCGGAGGGCTGGCGCGCCCTCGGCCTGGCCGGCGCGCACCTCGTCTACAACCCCTCGGCCACGAGCCGCGGGTTGTCCTTGCACCTGTGGCAGCTCGAACAACCGGCAGCCGCGGTGGCCAACGAGTACTTCGTCGCCGCGATCAACCGGATCGGTGTCGAGGAGTACGGCGACAACGACTTCTACGGTTCGAGCTACTTCGTCGACCCGCACGGCCGGTTCGTCGGCGAGCCCGCCAGCGACACCGACGAGGAACTGCTCGTCCGCGACCTCGACTTCGACCTCGTCGACGAGGTGCGGCGGACCTGGGCGTTCTACCGGGACCGCCGTCCCGACGCGTACGGCTCGCTGACGACCCCCTGACCTGAGCACGCAACCCGCAGGGCGCGGGGCCGGCCGGCGCCGCGGGCGAGAAGTCGAGGAGCGCACCGATGTCGAGGACACTCATCCGCTCGGGCCTGGTCATCACCGCGACCGAGGAGGTGGTCGCCGACGTGCTCGTCGAGGACGAGCACGTCGTCGCCCTGGCCGCGCCCGGATCGGAACCGGCCACCGGGTGGGCCGCCGGTGCCGACGAGGTGATCGACGCGACCGACCGCTACGTGATCCCCGGCGGGGTGGACGCGCACACGCACATGGAGATGCCGTTCGGCGGGACGCAGGCCTCCGACACGTTCGAAACGGGCACGCGTGCCGCGGCCTGCGGCGGCACCACCACGATCGTCGACTTCGCGATCCAGCCGCGCGGCGGCAACCCCCGGGCCGGTCTGGAAGCCTGGCACGCCAAGGCCGACGACCAGTGCGCCGTCGACTACGGCTTCCACCTGATCCTGTCCGATGTGGACGATGCTGCGCTGCGTGAGATGGACGCGCTCGTCGCCGAGGGCGTGACGAGCTTCAAACTGTTCATGGCCTACCCGGGCGTGTTCTACAGCGATGACGGGCAGGTCCTGCGCACCCTGCAGCGCGCCGCCGACAACGGGGCGCTGACCATGATGCACGCCGAGAACGGCATCGCCATCGACGTGCTCGCCCAGCAGGCGCTCGCCAGCGGCGGCACCGACCCCAGCTACCACGGCCAGGTCCGGCACCCGCTGCTGGAGTCCGAGGCCACGCACCGCGCCATCCAACTGTCCAGAGTGGCGGGAGCACCGCTGTACGTGGTGCACGTCTCCGCGAGCGAAGCGGTCGCGGAGATCAGCCGCGCCCACCGGGACGGCACACCGGTGTTCGCCGAAACCTGCCCGCAGTACCTGTTCCTGACCGTCGACGAGCTGGACCGCCCGGACTTCGAAGGCGCCAAGTACGTCTGTTCCACACCGCTGCGCCAGCAAGAGCACCAGCAGGCCCTGTGGCAGGGGTTGCGCAGCGGCGAGCTGTCGGTGGTCTCCACCGACCACTGCCCGTTCTGCTTCCGCGAGCAGAAGGAACTCGGCCGCGGTGACTTCACCAAGATCCCGAACGGCGTCCCCGGCGTGGAGAACCGGATCGACCTGTTGCACCACGCCGTCGTGCAGGGACGGATCGGACGGCGCCGCTGGGTCGAACTGGCCAGCACAGCCCCCGCGCGCATGTTCGGGCTGTACCCGCGCAAGGGCACCATCGCCCCGGGCAGCGATGCCGACCTCGTGGTCTACGACCCGGCGGCCGAGCACACCCTGTCGGTGCGCGAGCAGTGGATGAACGTCGACTACAACGCCTACGAAGGCACCACCGTCACCGGGGCCGTGGACGCGGTGCTCTCCCGCGGCGAGGTGGTCTACCGCCACGGCGAGTACCGCGGCAAACCCGGCCGCGGGAACTTCCTGCCGCGTTCGCTGTGCCAGTACCTCGGCTGAACCGCCGAAAGTTCGCGCACCGCGCCACCGCGGCGGCAGGCCGCGCACCGCCGGGGCAGGGGACGGGGCACTGGGACGAGGGCGACGAGCACGCCGAAGAGGGGAGAGGTTCGTGGAATTCGGGATCGTGCTGCAAACCGACCCGCCCGCATGGACGGTGGTCGACCGGATGCGCCGCGCCGAGCAGCAGGGCTTCAGCCACGGGTGGACGTTCGATTCGTGCGTGCTGTGGCAGGAACCGTTCGTCATCCACAGCCAGATCCTGGCGGCCACGCAGCAGCTGCGCGTGGGCACGATGGTGACCAACCCCGTCACCCGCGACTGGACCGTCACCGCCTCGACGTTCGCCACGCTCAACGACATGTTCGGTCCCCGCACCGTCTGCGGCATCGGCCGCGGTGACTCGGCCGTGCGCGTCACCGGCGGGCAGCCGACCACCCTGGGCGCGCTCGAACACGCCATGCGGGTGATCAAGGACCTCGCAGAAGGACGTGACGTCGTGCTCAACGGCACGACCACCCGGCTGCCGTGGGTGTCGGCGGGGGAACTGCCGATGTGGATGGGCGCCTACGGCCCCAAGGCGCTCGAACTGGTCGGGCGCCGCGCCGACGGGCTGATCCTGCAGCTGGCGGACCCGTACCTGGTGGAATGGATGGTGCGGCACGTCCGAAGCGCCGCGCAGGAGGCCGGCCGCGATCCGGCGGAGGTGACGGTGTGCGTGGCCGCCCCGGGCTACGTCGGTGCGGACCGGGCGCACGCGCGGGAGCAGTGCCGCTGGTTCGGTGGCATGGTCGGCAACCACGTGGCCGACCTCGTGGCGCGCTACGGCCAGGAGTCGCAGGCGGTGCCGCGCGAGCTCACCGACTACGTCCGCGATCGGCAGGGCTACGACTACGCCCACCACGGGCGGGCCGGAAACCACAGCACGGACTTCGTGCCCGACGACGTCGTCGACCGGTTCTGCCTGCTCGGTCCGGTCGAAGCCCATCGGGACAAGCTCGAGGCCCTGCGCGAGGTGGGCGTGGACCACGTGGCGATCTACGCCATGCACGACGCCATCGACGCCACCACCCGCGCCTACGGCGAGGCGATCATCCCGGAGGTGCGTTCCGCCTCCGGCTGAGCCCGCGCGACGAGCCCGGTGCGCACAACCGCGGGTGCGGAGTCCTGCGCTGCGCAAATGCGCACGCGCAGGCGGCGTCGCCCGGCAGGGGCACACCGCACGCCCCTCGTCCTCTCTCCCGACGAGGGAGTGCCGGCGCCGGGCGACGCCGCCACGTGCCACGGTGCCGCGCGCCCCGACCGACGACCAGAGGAAAAAGTCCCGGGTGCGACCGCGCGGTGGACACGGGCCGGCCGGTGCCTGACGGGACCGAGCGCATCAGGCCGGTTCGCTGCGCAGCCCGATCCACGCGGCTCGGTCTGCTGGGCCGCGGGCTGGGCTCCGGGCGTTGCTCGCAGCGCGGTCCCGGCGCGGGCGCGCATCTGCGGCCGGTTGCGCACCGGTAGGCTGGCGCCGGCGACCATGCCCCGAGTGAGGAAGGCCTCGTGTCGACGCGCCCAGAACGCTCCCGCGCCGTGCTGACCGAGTACGGCACCTTCATGCGCCGTGCCCTGCGGGAACCCGGCCTGGTCGGCGCGGTCGCGCCCAGTTCACCCGCACTCGCCCGGCACATGGCCGCCGTCGTGCCGCGCGCACCGCTGCCGGGTGGCGAGGACCGCGCACCGGTCGTTGTCGAGATCGGCCCCGGTACGGGCGCGTTGAGCCCCGCCATCGCCGCACGCCTGCCCGAGGGCGCGCGGCACGTCGCCGTCGAAGTCGACGCGGGCATGGTGCAGCACCTGCGGTCGCGGCAACCCGAGCTGGAAGTGCTGCACGGTGACGCGGCCGAGCTGCGTGCCCTGCTGGCCGACATCGGTATCGGCACCGTCGACGCCGTCATCAGCGGGCTGCCGTGGTCGATCTTCTCCGCGCAGCTGCAGCGCGCCGTCCTCGGCCAGGTCAGCGAGGTGCTCGCACCGTCGGGAGGGTTCGCCACCTTCGGCTATGTGCACGCGATGGGCCTGGGGCCCGCGCGGCGGTTCCGCTCGCAGCTCGACGGGTTCTTCGACGAGGTGGTCACCAGCCGCACCGTGTGGCGCAACCTGCCGCCGGCGCGCATCTACTTCTGCCGACGCCCGCTGACGCGGCAGTAGCTCGCGCCGTTCCTGCCGCGTCCCGCCCGGCTGGCCTCCGCCGCGGGATACCGCGCCGGGCAGCGCCACCGGACACCGCCACCGGGCACCGCCGGGCCGCCTGCGGCCGGTTCGTCCGGGCCCCGACATGAGCGGGCGCCCTCCCGGATGGGGAGGGCGCCCTGCGGTTCCGAGGGAGAGATCGTCCCCTCAGGAACGGACCATGTTCCGCAGCACGTACTGCAGAATGCCGCCGTTGCGGTAGTAGTCGGCCTCACCCGGAGTGTCGATGCGGACGTCCGCGTCGAACTCCACGGTGGAGCCTTCCGCCTTGTGCGCGACCACGTGGACAGTGCTCGGCGTGGAGCCGCTGTTCAGTTCGGTGATTCCGGTGAGGTCGTAGGTCTCGGTCCCGTCCAGCCCCAGCGAGTGCGCGGACTCGCCGGCCGGGAACTGCAGCGGGGCCACGCCCATGCCGATGAGGTTGGAGCGGTGAATGCGCTCGAACGACTCGGCGATGACCGCCTGCACACCGAGCAGCTTGGTGCCCTTGGCCGCCCAGTCGCGCGAGGACCCGGAGCCGTACTCCTTGCCCGCCAGCACCACCAGCGGCGTGCCCTGCGCCGCGTAGTTCTGCGCCGCGTCGTAGATGAACGCCTGCGGCCCGCCTTCCTGCGTGAAGTCGCGGGTGTAGCCGCCCTGCACGTCCTCGAGCAGCAGGTTGCGCAGCCGGATGTTGGCGAACGTGCCGCGGATCATGACCTCGTGGTTGCCGCGGCGGGAGCCGTAGGAGTTGAAGTCCTTGCGCTCGATGCCGTGCTCCTGCAGGTACTTGCCCGCGGGCGAGTCCGGCTTGATGGCGCCGGCCGGGGAGATGTGGTCCGTGGTGACCGAGTCGCCCAGCAGCGCCAGCACGCGCGCACCGCTGATGTCGCTGACCGGTTCCGGTTCCTGCCCCATGCCCTCGAAGTACGGGGGCTTGCGCACGTAGGTGGATTCCGGGTCCCACTCGAAGGTCTCGCCCTCCGGGGTGGGCAGGGAGCGCCAGCGGTCGTCACCGGTGAACACGTCGGAGTAGTCGCGGGTGAACATCTCCTGCGTGATCGCCGAGTCCATGACCTGCTGGATCTCCTGCGGGGAGGGCCAGATGTCGGCCAGGTACACCGGCTCGCCGCCGGTGTCGGTGCCCAGCGGGTCGTTGGCGAAGTCGAAGTCCATGCTCCCGGCCAGCGCGTAGGCGATCACCAGCGGCGGCGAGGCCAGGTAGTTCATCTTCACGTCCGGGTTGATCCGGCCCTCGAAGTTGCGGTTGCCGGACAGCACCGAGGTCACCGCGAGGTCCTCGTCCTGCACGGCCTTGGAGATCTCCTCCGGCAGCGGGCCCGAGTTGCCGATGCAGGTGGTGCATCCGTAACCGACGAGGTGAAAGCCCAGCTTCTCCAGGTACGGCCACAGCCCGGCGCGCTCGTAGTAGTTGGTGACCACCTGCGAACCCGGGGCCATCGAGGTCTTCACCCACGGCTTGCGGGTCAGGCCCTTGTCCACGGCGTTGCGGGCCAGCAGCGCGGCGCCGAGCATCACCGAGGGGTTGGAGGTGTTGGTGCAGGAGGTGATCGAGGCGATCACGACGGCACCGTGGTCGAGCTCGAAGTTGCCGAGCTCGTCCGAGCGCACCGTCACCGGGTTGGAGGTGCGGCCCTTGGCGCCGTTGGCGGCGGAGGCGACCTCCGGCGCCGCGTGCTCAGCCACCGCGGGGGCGTCGCTCGCGGGGAAGGACTCGTCGACGGCTTCGTCCACGGCGGCCTCGTCGGTGGTGGTCGGCTTGACGTAGTCGGTCAGCGAGCCGCGGAACGAGGGCTTGGCCTCGGACAGCGCGATGCGGTCCTGCGGCCGCTTCGGGCCGGCGATCGAGGGGACGACGTCGCCCAGGTCGAGCTCGAGGTACTCGGAGTACACCGGCTCGTTGTTCGGGTCGTGCCACAGACCCTGCTCCTTGGCGTAGGTCTCGACCAGCTGCAGCTGCTCTTCGGACCGGCCGGTGAGCTTGAGGTAGCGCAGCGTCTCCTCGTCGATCGGGAAGATCGCGCAGGTGGAGCCGAACTCGGGGCTCATGTTGCCGATCGTGGCCCGGTTGGCCAGCGGCACCGAGGCCACGCCGGAGCCGTAGAACTCGACGAACTTGCCGACGGCGCCGTGCTCGCGCAGCATCTCGGTGATCGTCAGCACCACGTCGGTGGCGGTGGCACCCGAGGGGATCTCCCCGGTGAGCTTGAAGCCGACGACGTTCGGGATGAGCATCGACACGGGCTGGCCGAGCATGGCCGCCTCGGCCTCGATGCCGCCGACGCCCCAGCCGAGCACGCCGAGACCGTTGACCATCGTGGTGTGCGAGTCGGTGCCCACGCAGGTGTCCGGGTAGACCTGACCGTTGCGCGCCATGATGCTGCGCGCCAGGTATTCGAGGTTGACCTGGTGGACGATGCCGGTGCCGGGGGGCACGACCTTGAACTCGTCGAAGGCGTTCTGGCCCCAGCGCAGGAACTGGTAGCGCTCCTTGTTGCGGCCGTACTCGAATTCGACGTTGCGCTCGAACGCGTCCGGTTTGCCGAACACGTCGATGACCACCGAGTGGTCGATGACCAGTTCCGCCGGCGCGAGCGGGTTGACCTCGGACGCGTCGCCGCCGAGCTCGGCGACGGCTTCGCGCATGGTGGCCAGGTCGACCACGCACGGCACGCCGGTGAAGTCCTGCATGATCACGCGGCCGGGCGTGAACTGGATCTCGGTGGAGGGGGCGGACTTCGGGTCCCAGTTGGCCAGCGCGCGCACGTGCTCGGCGGTGATGTTCTCACCGTCCTCGGTGCGCAGCAGGTTCTCCAGGAGGATCTTCAGGCTGTAGGGAAGGCGCTGCGCGCCGTCGACCGCGTCGAGCCGGAACACCTCGTAGGAGTCGTCGCCGACCCGCATCGTGTCGCGGGCGCCGAAGCTGTTCTTGCTCACAGGTGCTGTCACGTTAGAACTCCATCTCGCGACGGGAGCACGTTCGGGAACGATGCTGAGTCTCGCGCACGCGGGTCGGCGGTGCGCGAGGCCCCGTCTGCCCGTGCCGATTCTGTCTCCCCAGTAACAGTACGCGTGTCCTGCATTCGGGCTCAAGTCAGGGTCGCCGAAGCCGGAGGCGCTCTTCCGGCACCGGCAAAACCCGGGGAATTTCGCCCGGCCGCCGCTTCCGGCTGTCGTGCTGCGCGGTTTTCCGGAGCGGCCTGCCCTTCGGGGCGGCCTTGTCCGGGGCCGCTTTTGCGCGGAAGGGCCTTGCCGTTCGGCCCCGGCGCTCGTATCGTGACTGTATGACCAAAAATATTCTTTTGGTCATGCGGTCGGAGTTGTGGAGGGTCGGATGGCGGAACGGGACGCGGAGCGGGCGGACCGCATCCTGGACGCGGCCGCGGAACTGCTGGCCCGGTGGGGTTATCGCAAGGTGACCGTCGACGAGGTCGTCCGCCGCGCCGGCGTGGGCAAGGGCACCGTGTACCTGCACTGGCGCAGTCGGGACGAACTGCTGTTCGCGGCGTTGCTGCGCGAGGGCGCGGCGACGTTCGACGAGCTGGTGCGGGGCATGCGCGCCGATCCGACCGAGGTGGCGTTGCACCGCTACGTGCGCACCGTCTTCTTGCACGCGATGCGCCGGCCGCTGCTGGCCGCGATCTACACCCGCGATGCCGAGGTGCTGGGCAGGCTCGTCGCCACCGACGGCTCCCGCGGGCTCGTGCACAGCAAGATGACGCTGTCCACGGAGTACCTCGCGCTGCTCGCCGAGCACGGCCTGCTGCGCGCGGACCTGCCCGTGGAGCGGATCGCGTACGGCATCGGGTCGGCCGTGCTGGGTCAGCTGGTCATCGACCCCATGCTGCCCCCGGAGCTGGCCATGCCCGTCGAGGCGAAAGCGGACCTGCTCGCGGAGATGATCCGCAGTTCCTTCGAACCACCCGGCACGCCGGGCGAGCATGCTTTCGCCGCGGTCGCCCCGAAGATCATCGGGATCGTCGAGGGCCTGCGCGACACCTACCACGAGCACGTCTACCGCACGACGAGCGACGGGGAGAAGTGATCGACATGACCACGCCCACCACCTTCGAAGGACTGCACGAGTGGCTGCGCTCCGCACGGGAGAACGCCGCGGTGCAACTCGATCACGACAACCGCCTCGCGCAGGTGTTCGGCTATCCGGAGGTTGTCACCGCGCTGGCCGAGACCGCCGACTTCTCTTCGGACCTCAGCGCGTTCGTACCGCGAAGCCAGCAGTTCGACGTCTTCGCCGAAGGCAACTTCATCAACCTGGACCCGCCGCAGCACGACCGGCTGCGCGGGCTGGTCAGCCGGGCGTTCACGCCGAAGATGATCGCGCAGCTGCAACCGCGCATCACCCGGATCACCGACGAGCTGCTGGAACAGGCGGGAACCGAGTTCGACCTGGTGGACGCGCTGGCCTACCCGCTGCCGGTGATCGTGATCGCGGAGATGCTGGGCATCCCGACCAGCGATCGCCCGCTGTTCCGGAAGTGGGCGGACACGCTGCTGTCGCAGCAGATGGGCGAGGCCAGCCAGGAGCAGATCGAGCACGTCCTCACCCAGGTCGAACCGACCATGCGGGAGATGAACGAGTACCTGCTGGCGCACATCCGGGCTCGCCGCGCCGATCCCGGGGAGGATCTGACCAGCAAACTGACCGTGGCGGAGGCCGACGGTCGGGTGCTGACCGACGAGGAGATCATCGGTTTCGCCGGGCTGCTGCTCATCGCCGGTCACATCACCACCACCGCGCTGCTCGGCAACAGCATCCAGCTCCTCGACGAGCACCCGGAAATCGGCGAGCACCTGCAGGCCGACCGGGAGCTCGTCCCGCAGGCCGTCGAGGAGTTCCTGCGCGTGCGGTCGCCGTTTCCCCGGGTCAGCAGGCGTAGCACGCGGGAGCTCACCCTCGGCGGGGTGCAGATCCCGCAGAACTACATGGTGTTTCCGTGGCTCGCCTCGGCCAACCGCGACGCGAGGCAGTTCGCCGCACCGGAGGTCGTGGACATTCGCCGCAAGCCGAACCAGCACCTCGCCTTCGGCAAGGGGATCCACTTCTGCATCGGCGCCCCGCTCGCCCGTTTGGAGGCGAAGGTCGCGCTGAACCGACTGCTCGACCGCTACCGGCGCATCCACGTCACCGGCGGCGAGTTCTTCGACGCCACGACCATGACCGCCGCCAAACAACTCCCGGTACTGGCCGAACCGCACTGACCACGACCGGTAAGCGCCGGACTTGGGGGACGCATGCCGGAATGCGAGATCAACGACACGGTGATCGCCTACGAGGAGGCCGGCGACGGGCCGCCGTTGGTGCTGGCGCACGGGCTCGGCCTGAGCCGCGAGATGTGGCGCCCGCAAATCGAGCACTTCCGCACGAGCAACCGGGTGATCGTCTTCGATGCCCGCGGTGCGGGCGAGTCCGGACCGCTCACCAGCGGCCGCGACGTGCTGGCCCGCCAAGCCGCCGACCTCGAGTCGCTGCTGGACTGTCTCAACGTACGACGAGCGGTGCTGTGCGGAGTCAGCTACGGCGGGGTTCTCGCCCAGGAATTCGCCGCCACGTATCCGCAACGACTCGCCGGGCTCGTCATCGTCGACTCCTTCCCCGACATGAACGTGACCGGCCCGCTGCGCCGGATCGGGCTCCGACTGAGCACCGCGCTCGCGGCGCCGATGTTGTTGCTACCACCCGCGATCGTGGTGCCCGCGGTGCGGCGCACCTACGCGCGCTGGCCGTTGGCGCGCGACGTCGTCGCCAGCGGCTACCGAAAGATGCGGCGGATCGAGACCGCGCGCATGCGGCGAGCGATCAATCGGGTCGACTACCAACCGCAGTTGGCGGCAGTGACGTGTCCCGCACGCGGCATCGTCGGTGACGCATCGCCAGTGCTGGTCGAACTCATGCGCCGCCTGACGAGCGCCTTGCCCAACGCGTCGCTGGACAGCGTGCCCGACTCCTTCGACCCCACCAACCTGTGCCAGCCCGAGCTTTTCAACGCCCTGCTGGCCGACTTCCTCGTCGAATTGGAATGGTCCGCCGCAGGATGAGCCGCCGCGGCATCGCACGCTCGTGCCGACGGACACGGTCACATCCCGCGCAGCACTGTCTGCTGAGCAAGAAGCGAACGCAGCGGGAAGGACGTGCACGATCTGAGCCATCGCCACGCGTCAGCTGGCTGGCCAGCCTTGGAGGAGGTACCGCCATGGAATTTCCCGGTACGGTGGCGAGGGTTCGGCGCGCGGTGTTCGCACGTCATGCCAATCCGTGCAGCGCGTGGACGCGGTGGGCGAGCGCCCCGTTGGTGCTTGTACCGGTGTGGACACGGAGCTGGCGCCATGCCGCCGTGGTCGCCGCGTGGTTCGCGATCAATCCGGTGCTCTTCGCGAAGCCGCAGGACGAGCGAGCGTGGTCCACGCGCGCGATGCTCGGCGAAGAAATGTGGGTGCTCGCGCGACCCAAGGATGCCGGGATGGTGGTCAACGTCGTCGCCGCAACTGCCTGTGCGCTCGCGATGGTCTCGGCCCGCCGTCGGCGGTTGAAACCAGCGGTCGTGCTAACGGCGGCGCAGATGACGCTGATCCTGGTGTACTGGGAACTCATGGCTCGTTACTTCGACGAGCACCAGCGAGATGCGTCGTCAACTGCAGCGACAGGCTGATCGGAGCGTGCCGCACTTCCTTACGCGCTCAGCGCGGTGAACAAGTTCAGCAGTTCCTCGGCGAGCGTGCTCGGCCGGGTGACCGGGGCCAGGTGATGGGTTTCGATCCGGCGAACTGGCCAGCCCCGTTCCGCGGCCTCGGCGGCGACCGCTGCGTACGGCGGGCTGAGTTGCAGGTAGCCGGCCGGTCCGTTCCAGTCCGCGTCAGGTCGTGCTTCTGTCAGGAACGCGGCGGCCACCTCGGGTTCCTCGCTGCTCAACGAGTTGCGCAGTGCGGCATCGGGTACGAGCTCGGTTAGCGGGTCCGCGTCGAACCAGAGGTGCCAGGGCGGCAACCGCGAGCTCCGCGCTCGTGACTGCAACTCCTCGACCAGCCCGGTGGGCGCTGTGTCCTGCCAGCTGCACCCGGGCGTGGGCAGGTCGGCATCCAGGTATACCAGTGCGGCCACGGGGCGATCGGCGGCCTCCACGAAGCCGGGCAACAGTGGTCCGGCGCCGCTGTGTCCGACCAGCACCAGCGGCCCTGCCGCACCCGCGACATTCAGCGCACGGACGAACTCCGCGGAAAGGCGTTGATGCACCGGCCCGCCGGCTACCGCACTGCGCAGGTCCGGTACGAGCGTCGCCACACCGTCGAGCTCGAGCTGCTCGGCCAACGGCCGCATGCTCGCCGGTCCCAGAAACGGACTGTGCGCCAACACGGCGGTTCGCCTGCTTGCCCGCATGAAACCCTCCTGTCGCGCGGTGCTGCATCAGCATCCGCTGGTTGAACGCTGAGGAAACGGCATGTGCACGGTCAGCAGGGTTACCGCTCGTCGCTGGGGTCGGCGTGCAGGGCGGCCAGTCCCTCGCGGTACGAGGGGTAGCGGGGTGCCCAGCCGAGCTCGCGCTCGGCCTTGTCGTTGGCCAGTCGGATCCGCGTGGCCACCATGAGCGCGTGCATGTACGGCGCCGGCTTGAGCAGCCACCCCGGGATCGTGCGCGGTGCGGGGGCTTCGGCGCGGTCGGCGATCGCACCGACGTAGTCGGCGAAACCGACCGGCTGATCGTCCACGATGTTGTACGCCTGCCCGGCACGCCCGTGCTCGAGCGCGGCGACGGTCGCCGAGGCGGCGTCGTCGACGTGGATCAGCGAGGTGGTGCCGGACGGGCGCGGTACGGGCAGCCGCCGCCGCCCGGCCAGCGCCATCAGTTGCCGCGTGGCCGGTTCCGGGCCGTAGAACATGCCGTATCGCAGCGCGATGCCCTCGATGCCGGCGGTGTTGAATGCCTGTTCCTCGTTCGCGCGCATCGAGTCCATGTGCCGGTCGTACGCGCGGTGCCCGGTCGGCTCGGCGAACGGCCGGTCCTCGCTCAGCAGCTCGTCGCCGTGGTCGCGGTAGCCGTACCCCAGGAAGAACGACTGGGTCAGGAACCGGTGGGCGCCCACGAGTTCGGCCGCGCGCAGCAGGTTCGCCGTGCCGCGATCCCGCAGCACGTCGGTGGCGTGGAGATCGCGGTGCCGCCGGGGAACGCCGTCTATCGCGGTGGCCTCGTGGATCACGGCGTCAGCGCGGTGCCCCGCCAGCGCCGCCAGCAGGGCCTCGCGCTCCAGCACGTCGGCGCGAACCGCCTCCGCGCCCGCTGCGCGGAGCTGCGCCGCGCCCTGCGTCGAGCGCGTGAGCCCGAGCACGGTGTGCCCCGCTGCGAGCAGCTGGGGCAGTAGCGCACCTCCGATGGTGCCGGTAGCTCCGGCGAGCAACACCCTCATGTCCGCTCCTCACCCTTCTCTGTCACAGCCGATCGCATCTCGCGCCTTCGCCCATGTGACGGGACGGCCGGGTTCGGTGTGACAGCCCAGCGCCCGTGGCGACGGACACGTGTCACCTTTTCTCCAATCGGCGGAAGCTCCGGCGTTCACGCCGGGGAGGAGCCGATCCCGAGTGGTTCCGGGGGAGCACGCACCCGTGCTTACTCTTGATCGACGGTGGTGTAAAATGATCAGTATGCGGACGGCGTACAAGTGCCGGGCCTACCCGGACTCCGAGCAGGCGGCCCAGTTGGGCCGCACGTTCGGCTGCGTACGCCTCGTGTGGAACAAGACCCTCGATGCGCGGCACCGCCGCTACCACACCGAAGGGCGGTCCACCTCGTACAAGGAGACGGACGCGAACCTCACCACGTGGAAGAAAACCGAGAACCTGGGATTCCTGTCCGAGGTCTCCTCGGTGCCGCTGCAACAGACGCTGCGGCACCAGCACACCGCGTTTGCGAACTTCTTCGCCGGACGCGCCAAGTACCCCCGGTTCAAAAACCGCACCGGTAAGCAGTCGGCGCACTACACCCGCAGTGCTTTCAAGCTGCGCGACGGGCAGTTGACGCTGGCGAAGCAGCAGACACCGTTGCGGTTCGTGTGGAGCTGGGATGCCGACCTGTTGACGTCGTTGAACCCGACGATGGTCGTCGTGTCCCGCGAGCCGGACGGGCGGTGGTACGTGACCTTCGCCGTGGACACCGACGAACCCGAACCGGCCGCACCGACCGGCGAGGCGATCGGCGTGGACCTCGGCGTCAAGGACTTCGCCACCCTGTCCACGGGCGAAACCATCGCCAACCCGCAGCACCTGGACCGCAAAGCCCGCAACCTCAAGCGGTATCAGCGGATGATGGCCCGCAAGCAGAAGGGCTCGAACAACCGCCGCAAGGCCAAGCGCAAGGTGGCACGGGCGCACCGCAAAGTCCGCCACGCCCGCGCGGACTTCCTGCACCGCACGTCCACGAACCTGCTCCGCCGGGCCGACACGATCGCGATCGAAGACCTCAACGTGTCCGGCATGACCAGCTCGGCGAAGGGAACCGTGGATAAGCCGGGCCGCAACGTGCGCGCCAAGTCCGGGTTGAACCGGCGCGTGCTGGATGCGTCGTTGGGCGAGTTCCGCCGACAGCTGGAGTACAAAGCCTCCCGTGCCGGGAAACGCCTGGTCGTGGTCGACCGGTGGTTCCCCTCCAGTAAAACGTGCTCCGCCTGCGGGCACCTGCTGAGCACGCTGAGCCTGTCCACTCGGGCCTGGACATGCCCGAGCTGCCGCACCCGGCACGACCGGGACCACAACGCGGCGAAGAACATCCGTGCCGCTGGTCAAGCGGTAGCCGGGCAGCACCCCGGCGAAGCCTGTGGAGCTGGCATGAGTCCGCAAGGGTCCTCCCTTCGGCAGTCGGCAACGAAGCAGGAAGCATCGGGCGCGAGCCCGATGGGAATCCCCGCCCCTTGAGGGCGGGGAGGAAGTCAAATATGGCGGCGCAGAACCGTCTGATGAGCGAGGAACGACGTAGCGGGAAGGGCGCGCACGTCCGAGCCACAGTCACGCAGCGACCGGACGACCAGCGTTGAGCAGGAGCATGCGCCATGAACGGACCACGGAACGACCGCCCGGTAGACGCGAGCCGAGCACCGGCGCTCCGCCTCGCCGCCGCACTGCTCCTCGGTGGGAGCCTCCACTTCCTCGCTCCGAGGTTCTTCGACCGCATCATTCCCCGGCGGCTGCCGGGAGAACCGCGCGCCTACACATATGCGTTCGGTGTCGCCGCGCTCGGCATCGGAACGGGACTGTCGATCGCCCGCACGCGGCGCTTCTCGGCCACGCTCGCCGGCGCGTTCTTCGTCGCGGTGATGCCCGCCAAGGTACAGCTGACCGTTTCCTGGTGGCGCGATGAGACCAAGCGCCTACCGGCCAAGGTCACCGCAATCGTGCAGCTGTTCTGGCAGGTCCCGCTGGTCACCGAGGCGTGGCGGGCCCGGCGCAACGCCGCGAATCGCCGGAGGCACGGAAGTCCACCGCGCGGCGTCGAGCCGTGCGGGCTGCGGTGGACGAGGACCTTCCCGCGCTGTAGCTCGCCGCTGCAGGTGCAGGAGCGGGGGAGGGGGCGTCATGGGCGCGAGTCCAGGCAGCACCGGTAGCTCCCGCTCGGTGGCGCGATGAGACCTTTTCTCCATTCGGTGGAAGTACCGGCGACACCCTCGTCGCTCCCGCCCCCGGCCGTCCGGTCGCAGCAACCGGGTCCGCTCGGCCGGTCAGGCCGCGGCGCGGGTCATCCGGGTGTAGGCGGTCTTGACCGCGTAAACGATGAGTCCCTCCAGCAGGGCCGTGGCCACACCGGTCAGCACGGTCGCCAGGAAGTTCGACATGATGAGCGCTTTCTGCCGTCGTAGCGTTCTCGTGCGGTTCGGCCCGATCGTGTCGTCCCGGGGTGAGTGCGAAGTGGGGCTCGAGTGACCAGCAGGTAACGGTACCGGGAACATGTCCCGTCAGGGCGCCGCCGCGCGGTCGCCGGTCAGCTCCGCGCCGGCGCGTGCTCGACGGTACCCGGCACGACAGCAGGCGCGCTCGGCCCGGAAAGCTCATCGCGCGGACCGGGAAGCGCCTTGTGCTCGGGCGCGCCGTGGTTCTGCAGCAGCAGCACGACCACAGTGGTGGCCACCGCCGAGCCCAGTGCGATCCCCCACTGGTGCGGCAGCAGCGGACTGCTGCCGAAGAAGTGACTGAGACCGGGGATCTGCACGACGCCGAACAGCATCGCGAACGACACGGCTCCCGAGGCCAGCACGAGCGGCGTGCGTCCGCGCACCGCGAGGGTCTGCACGAGCTGGGCCGAGACGAGGGCCACCAGCCCGGTCGTCCGCGCCTGTCCCGCCAGGGACACCGGGCGTGCCAGTGCCCAGGCCAAGCCGGCGGCGCTGGCCGTCGCCCCGGCGCGCACGTACACGCTCCGGGTCAGCGCCGCCCCCAGCGACGCTTCCGGACCTTCCGTCAACAGCTTCTCCGGTGTCGCCCGGGCCGGTGGGCGCACCGCGATCGCGATCGCCGGCAGCACGTCGGTGAGCATGTTGACCACGAGCAGCTGGCGCGCGTTGAGGGCGGCGCCGCTGCTGAAGACTCCGGCACCGACCGCGTAGCCGATCTCACCCAGGTTGCCGCCGAGCAGCATCGACAGCGCGTCGTGCACCGAGGCCCACATCCCGCGGCCCTCCACGATGCCGTGCGTGATCGTCTCGATGCGGTCGTCGATGACGACGAGGTCGGCGGATTCCCGGGCGGCCGGGGTGGCGCGCGAGCCGAGCGCGATGCCGACGTGGGCGAGCGTGATCGCCGGAACGTCGTTGGCCCCGTCGCCGGTCATCGCCACGGTGCGGCCCGCAGCACGCAACAACCGCACGATGCGGGCCTTCTGCGTCGGACTGACGCGGGCGAACACCGAGACCTTCGGCATTTCCGCGGCGAGCTGCTCGTCGTCGAGCTCCTCGAGCTCTCCGCCGTGCAACACGCGGCGGCCGCCGAGCATCCCGAGTTCGGCGGCGATGGCCTGGGCGGTGCTGGGGTGATCGCCGGTGATCATGACCACGTCCACGCCGGCCCGCTGCAGCTTGCCCACCGCGTCGGCCGCCGTCGGCTGGACCGGATCGCTCAGACCGATCAGGCCCACCAGCGCCATGTCGTCCACATCGGAATCATCCAGATCGGACCCCGTCGCGTCCGGTGTGGACTTCTCGGCCACTGCGAGCAACCGGTAACCGCGCAGGGCCATGCGCTCGATCTCGGCCTCGATCTCGGCCCGCGCGTCCCCGTCGAACGGGCGATCGCCGTCGGGGTGGCGCCACAGCGCGCAGCGGTCCAACACGACTTCGGGGGAACCCTTGACATGCAAGGAAATTCCGCGCGGACCGCGAGTGCGCGTCGCGTGGAAGCTGCGTGCGGGCTCGAAGGGCAGGTCGGCGAGCACCTCCTGGGAGTTCGGGTCGGCACCCGCGCGCAGCGCCCCGTCCAGCACCGCGCGGTCGGTCGGATGCGGCAACGGCTGCTCCTCATCGGCCTGCGGATTGGCGCGGGCAGCGACCTCGACCACCCGCCGCTGGGTGTCCTCGAGCACGTCCGGCCCGGCGCTGCGGCGGCCGTCGGAGACCTGGCCGAGCGTGAGACGCCCCCGGGTGAGCGTGCCCGTCTTGTCGAAGCACAGCACGTCCACGCGCCCCAGCGCCTCCACCGTCTCCGGGCTGCGGACGAGCACTCCGCGCCGCGACAGCCGGCGTGCGGAGGCGAGTTCCGCCAACGTCGCCACGAACGGCAGCCCCTCGGGCACGGCGGCCACGGCCAGCCCGACCGCACGCCCCACGGTCTGCCCGAGCGGGACTCCCCGCAGCAGGTCCACCAAGAACAAAGCCCCGCCCGCACCGACCGACAGCGGAAGGATCTGCCGTGTCAGCTCGGTCAATCGGGCCTGCACACCTCCCGATGCGCCACCACCGCCCTCGTGCTCGTGGGTGGTGCGCCCGAGCTCGGTGGCAGTTCCGGTCGCGACGACGACGGTCGCGGCCGTGCCGGTGGCGACCGTCGTGCCCTGGTACACCATGCTCGTGCGGTCGCCCAGGGCGCTGGCGGCGGTCGGTTCCGGCGTTTTGACGACCAGATCGGATTCCCCCGTCAGGCTGGACTCGTCGACCTCCAGGAACTCGGACGTCAGCACGCGGCAGTCGGCGGGAACGCCGTCACCCGAACGCAGCTCGACCACGTCGCCGGCGACGAGTTCATCGGCGGGCACGGTCGTGCCCTCGCCGTCGCGGCGCACGTGCGCCGGCAGCTTCCCGGCGTCCAGCAGCTGCGCGAGTTCCCGGTCGGTGGCCGCGCGCTGCACACCGTCGATCGCCGCGCTGATGCCGAGGGCACCCACGATCAGCAGGGCATCGACCACCGAACCGAGTCCGGCCGAGAGCACCGCCCCCGTGACCAGCACCGGCGACATCGGATTGACGAGCCCCTCCAGAGTCGCTGCCAGTGCTCCGGAACCGTCCGAGCGGGTCTGGTCCGGTTGGATGCGCTGGAGACGCCGCGCCGTTGCCGCGCTGAGCCCGTCCATCGAACTGGACAGCATCCTCAGCACGGCCCTGCCGGGCAGTGCGTGCCACGGTGTGTGCTCGCGCGGAGCGGGAGGGGGCCGGTTCCCGGCCTGCAATCCGGCGAGCGTGCCGGTGCCGAGCGCGAACAGCGTGGCCGCCTGCATCGGCATCGCCGCACGCGCCGGTGCACCGAACGACGGGCCGAGGGCGCTGAACAGGACACCGAGGCACGATCCGCCGATGGAGAGTGCGGCCGCCTGCCGACTGGCCGTGCGGGCCGGCGGCACCGCCGAGAGCAGCGTGTGCGCCTCCGCCTGGTTCGGGCACAGCACGTCGGCGCCCCACGGCACCGCCTGCTCGGCCTCGGTGATGCCGAGCCCGACGTCGGCTGCGGCCAGAGCCGCGGAAGCGCGGTGCGAGACCACCGCCACCACGCGGCCGTCCTGCTGCAACCGGTGCACCGACTCCACCAACCGGTCCCCGCCGGGCACCGCTTCGCCGATCGGGAGTCGCCGATCGAGCCCGCTACCGTCGTCGGCGAGCACCAGTGATCCCACCCCGCCGGCGGCGCCCACGAGGGCCTCGGCGAGCGGATCGAGCTCGGGCACGATCACGGCGATCCCCACGGGTTCGGCGTCGCGGCTGAGCACGAGCAGCTCCGCACCGCGTTCCCGCTGGGCGCGCGCCGCGTCGCGAAGGCTCTCGGGCAGATTCGCGTCGTGCTCGTGCGGCGCGAGAGACCACCGCCCGCGCGTGCGGGGTGTTCGTGGCGCGTCCGGATCGACCAGTTCCCCGGCGTGCGCGAACAGCCGCGCCGGGTCGAAGCCGGTGTCCAGGACGAGCATGTCCTCGACGATGTGCCGGCCGCTCAGCAGTGCCGCGGCGTCGAGCACCACGGTGCCGATCCGGTCGAGGCGGCGCAGCGCGCGGGGTTCGAGCACGAGCCCGCCGCGGGCGCAGGCGGATGCGGTGAGTTGGGTGGCGAACGCTTCGCGGCCGCTCTTGGCCGGACGCGGCACTCCGGCCTGCATCGTCGCGAGCGCCCGCCGCGGGTCCCGGGTCGCGGCGAGTACGGTGCCGTAGCCGCTGAGCGCGAAGGTGCCGGAGACGTTCGCGACGCGTTCGACGATCCCGTCGGGCAGTGCCGCCGGGCGGGGACCGATGGCCAGCGGCGGCGCCTCGTGCACGCCGGGAACTTCGGCGTGTTCCCGCTCCCAGCGGTGCCACGCCTGGTGGCGGGCGATCGCGTCACGGGAGGTGTTGGTCCGGCCGACGAGGTCGGTGAACAGCGACAGCGGGTTCTGCGAGAGCCCCTGGGCGACCGCGCCGCCGAGGCTGAGCGTGAACTCGGTGCGGGTCCGGCCGAGGGCGGACTCGGTGCGCGAACGCAGCCAGGGCACGGAATCGGTCAGCGCCACGGCAACGGTCACCAGCGGGGTCAGCGGGCGCACCGGCAGCAGCGGAGCCACCGCGGCATAACCGAATCCCAGAACGCTGATGCCCAGCGCCCCCACGTCGCGCAGCAGCGCGTCGGGGTTGCCGGGGTGCACCGCGTCTCCCGGCGCCTGCCCGCGCGCGGCGAGGCCGTGCTCGGCTTCGACCCGCGAGACCACGTCGGCCAGCTCACCGCGGTCCGCACCGCCCGGCGCGTGCCGCGCGGCCACGCGCCCGAGCACCGCGTTCACCTCGACGTCGGAAACTCCGTTCACCGCGGACAGACGTGTGCGCAGGTCCTCGCCGGCCTGTTCGGCACCGGGAAGGTGCAGGCCACGCACCTGCAGATGGATCCGGTCGGGCCCGGAGTGGCTCCGTCGGGTGACCGGCGCACCGCCGAGGGCGCGAACGGCGTCGACGACGTCGGTGGCGACGTTCGAAACCCGCGACAACAGCGTGCCCAACGGCATGGGTCCTTCCGCACACGAGGCATCGGGGGCAGGCGCGCGGCGTTGACGCGACGGGGCGCCCGAGGGGAGGAGACCAGCGCGGGGTGCGAACTGCCATCGCACCCCGCGCGGAGTCAGCGGTGCATCAGGCCTGCTGCTCGCCGCGCTCGCTGCTCACGACAGCCGTGCCCACGCCGATGGCGAGCGCGACCGGCCATTCGATGAGGCTCAGCGCGGTGCCGGCGGCCAGACCGCCGTAGAACAGGGTCTGCTTGGTCGAGGGCAACTGCGCGCGGACCGTCTCGGCGGCGGAGGTGAAATCCTGGCGATCGGGCAGGCGCATCTCGGGCCGGTGGAACTCGGCGGTGACGAACGGCAGGTGCACGGTCGTGCCGTACGACGTGTCGGTGCGCCCCACGTCGCCGCCGGTAGCGGTCTGCGTCCCCGTGGAGGAGTCGCGGGAGCCGCTGCTGCGGCCCGACGAACCGGAACGCTGTCCCTGCGCGCTCTCGCGGGAGCTGCCACCACGGGACGTGGAACGTCCTCCGGAACTGCTTTCCCTGGCCATGAGACCTCCCGAGCGCAGATGCCGACAGCGGAACGTAGTGCAAAGATACGACGAACTCCGGGTGAACCGAAAGCTGAGCGGGGAGGAACCCGGCGGGCTTCCCCGTACCGGGGCAATCCCACCGGCAACGGACCGCCCCTTCCACCGCGTGTTCGGCGACCGGGTGAGGCGCGCTGCGCTTCCGTGGCATCGTGGCCGTGTGGCCCGGCCGGGCGCACGCGGCGCCCGGCGCAGTACACCGACCTGCGGGAGGAACGGCCAGTGAGCAGCCAATCGCCGGAGCGGGACCCGGAGCAGGACACCGCGCAGTGGCAGCGGGCCCGCGAGGTGTTCGCCGGGGCGCGGCGCGTGACCGCGCTGACCGGAGCCGGTCTGTCCACCGCCTCCGGCATCCCCGACTTCCGCGGCCCCAACGGCGTGTGGACGCAGAACCCGGCGGCTCAGCGGCTCACCGACATCGACAGCTACGTCGCCGACCCCCAGGTGCGCAAGGAAGCGTGGCTCGCCCGCGCGGAAAACCCCGCGTGGCAGGCCGAACCCAACGCGGCCCACGGCGCGTTCGTCGACCTCGACCGCACCGGACGGCTGCAGGCGGTGCTGACGCAGAACATCGACGAACTGCACCAGCGCGCCGGGCTCTCCCGCGACCGCGTGCTGGAACTGCACGGCACGATGTTCCGCGTGACATGCCTCGACTGCGGCGGCACCGGGCGCATGCGGGACACGCTGCGCCGCGTCGAAGGTGGTGAGGAGGACCCGGCCTGCGCCGACTGCGGCGGCATCCTCAAGTCCGCGACGATCTCCTTCGGCCAGGCCCTGGACCAGGACGTCATCCGGCGCGCCGAGCAGGCCACCGCCGACTGCGACGTGTTCCTCGCCGCGGGCACCTCGTTGACGGTGCACCCGGCGGCCGGGTTCGCGCAGCTGGCCTCCTACGCCGGGGCCGAACTGGTCATTTGCAACGCCGAACCGACGCCGTACGACGACCTCGCAGCGGCGGTGCTGCGTGCACCGCTGGTCGAGGTCCTGCCCGCGCTGGCCGCGGCCGTGCCCGCCGCCGAGACCGACGACCGCTGACCTGCCCGGGACCGGACGCCGGGGCAGGGCAGCGGTTGCACTCCGGTCGGTTCAGCTGGGCAGGGCGCACTGCCCGCGGTCGACCGCCGTCGGCCCGGCTGCCCCCGGCCGGATGTCGAAGTCGAAGATCTCCGTCGGCAGGTACAGCGAGCAGCAGGCGTTGGGGATGTCCACGATCCCGCTGACCCGGCCTTCGATCGGCGCGGCGCACAGGATCAGGTAGGCCTGCTCACCGGTGTATCCGAACTGGCGCAGGTACTCGATCGCCTGCAGGCACGCCCGCCGGTAAGCGATCGTCGCGTCCATGTAGTGCTGCCCGCCGGACTCGTCGACGGAGATGCCGACGAAGGAGACGAACTCGGTGTACTGCGGCTGCTGCCGCCCGGGTTGGAAGATCGGCGTCGTCGCCTGGTACCGGTTCATCCCGCCCTTGATGAGGTCCACGCCGACGTCGATGTAGCCGCCCATCTCCACCGCGCCGCAGAAGCTGATCTCGCCGTCGCCCTGGGCGAAGTGCAGATCGCCGATGGAGAACAGCGCCCCCGGCACGTACACCGGGTAGTACACGCGGGCGCCGATGCCCATGTTCTTGATGTCCATGTTGCCGCCGTGCTCGCGCGGCGGCACGGTCCGCGCACCCTCGGCCGCCGCCCGGTCGCGCGCCGCGCCGGTGAGCGAACCGAGCAGGGCGTGCGGTTCGTGCGGCGGCAGCGCCAGCGGCGGCACCCGGTCCGGTGCGGTGTCGATGAGCGCCCGCTCCCGCCGGTTCCACTCCGCCAGCAGCTCGTGCGACGGGGCGCAGCCGGCCAGTCCCGGGTGCACGTTGGACGCGATGCGCACCCCGGGAAGGTGCCGCGAGGTGGCGAAGCGGCCGTGGAAGTCCCACACGGCCTTGCCGGCCCGCGGGAAGTGCTCGGTGAGGAATCCGCCGCCGTTGGTCCGGTCGAAGATGCCGGTGTAGCCCCAGCCCTGGCCGGGCTCGCCGCCCGGGCCGTGTTCGACGGTGTGCGCCGGGCCGATGTCGAGGTAGTCGACGACGAGCAGGTCCCCCGGTTCCGCCCCGGCCACGGCGATCGGACCGCTGAGCATGTGGTTGTGGTCGAGCAGCACGTCGCGCACGTCGTTGGCCGAGTCTGTGTTGCGGATCTGGCCGTCGGTCCAGTCCTTGCACTCGATGCGGAACTCGCTGCCCGGCCGCACCTCCGCCGCGGGCGGGATGTCCGGGTGCCAGCGGTTGTGGCCCGGCACCGCGTGCTCGTGCATCGAGGTGTCCTGGTCCACGTGGAAGGCGGTCTCTGGCATGGTGTGCTCCTCACTTCTCCGCGGCACTCGTCGGCGCCCGTGCTCTCACTCGCAGTCCGGTTGTCAGCTCACGTTCGGGCGTGTCGGGACGCCGGGAACGGAGCTCCGCACGGCACGTGCCTTTCTTGTTACCGTGTGAACACGATCTGCGCACGGCGGGAGCCCGCCGTGCGCGGAAGCCGCCGGTCCCGATCGGCGGACAGCGGCGGTGAGCTGGGAACATGGGGTGATGGACGGGCAGTCGGCGATGGCCGCGATCGTGCTGGCGGGCGGGCAGGCGCGCCGCTTCGGCGGTTCCGACAAGTTGTCGTTGCCCGTCGCAGGTCGGCCGCTGCTGGACCGCGTGCTCGAGGCCGTGGCCGAGGCGGAGCCGCGCGTGGTCGTCGGCCCGGCCCGCGCGACGCGGCTGTCGGTGCGCTGGACCCGTGAGCAGCCGCCCGGTGGGGGACCGGTGGCGGCGATCGAGGCGGGGTTGCGGCTCGTTCCCGGACCGGTACCGCTGGTCGCGGTGCTCGCCGGGGATCACGCGCACCTTCGCCCGCGCACGCTCGCGCACCTGCGCGCGGTGCTGACGCGGCGGCCGGACGCGGCGGGTGCGGTGCTGACCGATCCGGGCGGGCGGGCGCAGTGGCTGCTGGGGCTCTGGCGCGTCGAGCGGCTGCGTGCGGCGATGCCGGTGGAGGGCGCCGGCGTGGCGGTGCGGTCGGTGCTGGGGGAGTTGGACCCGCTGCTCGTGCCGGCGGCGGAGCGCGAGGCCGCCGATGTGGACACCCCGGAGGATCTGCGGCGGGCGCGGGGCTGAGCTGACGCGTGCTCCGCTGCCGGTTCGCGAGCGCATCTGCTGAGGAGCCGGCGCAGCGGCAGGCAGCGGCAGCCCGAGTGGTGTGGGGCCTCGAGCGGCCGACGAGCCTTCTGTTAGTTAATTGAATTTGTGGTTTCAGTGTTAGATGAAATTAAACCCCACGTGAAACCTCACGACCGCCGTGCCACGATCAAAGCAGCGATCGCACGAGCGGAATCCGCTCATCGAACAGCAGGGAGGCGCGCGGATCGTGACGCAGCCGGACACGGGAGATCGTGACGACACCGCCCACCAGGGCACGACGTCGCAGGAGGCGTCCGCCGCGCCGCCCGCTGCGGACGCGCGGGCGTTGGAACGCGCCGTTTTCGAGGTCAAGAGGGTGATCGTCGGCCAGGACCGCCTCGTCGAACGCGTGCTGGTGGGGCTGCTCGCGCAGGGGCACATCCTGCTGGAAGGCGTGCCCGGCGTCGCCAAGACCCTCGCGGTGGAGACCTTCGCCCGCGTGGTCGGCGGCTCGTTCGCCCGTTTGCAGTTCACCCCGGACCTCGTGCCCTCGGACATCCTGGGCACGCGGATCTACCGGCAGGGCAGCGAACGCTTCGACGTGGAGCTCGGCCCGGTGGTGGCCAACTTCGTGCTCGCCGACGAGATCAATCGCGCGCCCGCCAAGGTGCAGTCGGCGCTGCTGGAGGTCATGGCCGAGCACCACCTGTCCATCGGCGGCGAGAGCTTCCCGATGCCCACCCCGTTCCTCGTGCTGGCCACGCAGAACCCCATCGAGAACGAAGGGGTGTATCCGCTGCCGGAAGCCCAGCGCGACCGGTTCCTGTTCAAACTTCCCGTGGAGTACCCCACCGCGGAGGAGGAGCGGGAGATCGTCTACCGCATGGGCGTGCAACCACCGGAACCGGCAGGGCTGCTGACCCCGGAGGAACTCGTGCGGCTGCAGCAGTCCGCCTCCCGCGTGTTCGTCCACCACGCTCTGGTCGACTACGTCGTGCGGCTCGTCGTGGCCACGCGCACTCCCAACGAGCACGGCCTGTCCGACATCGCAGGATGGGTCTCCTACGGTGCCTCCCCGCGCGCGAGCCTGGGCACCGTCGCCGCGGCGCGCGCGCTGGCGCTGGTGCGCGGGCGCGACTACGTGGTGCCGCAGGACGTCGTCGACGTCGTGCCGGACGTCTTCCGGCACCGGCTCGTGCTCTCCTACGACGCGCTGGCCGACGGCATCTCCCCGGAGCACGTCGTCAACCGGGTGCTGCAGACCGTGCCGCTGCCGCAGGTGGCCGCCCGGCCGCAAACCCCGGCGCAGCCGCCGCAGTCCGGACCACCGCCCACCCCCGGGCAGGCCCCGTTCGTCGGCCCCGCCCAGTAGCGCCGGTACCGGAGGAACGGTGTCAACACCCAGCAGCGCAGCCCGCCCCTCCTGGGCGCCGCCCCCGCTGGACGAGGGGCGGCTGACCGAATCGCTGCGGCAGCTCGAATGGACCGTGCGCATCCGGCTCGACGGATTGCTCCAGGGCAACCACCTCGGAATCATCCCCGGGCCGGGCACCGAGCCGGGGGAGGCACGTGCTTACGAACCCGGTGACGACGTCCGCCGGATGGACTGGGCGGTCACAGCCCGCACCGGTGAGCCGCACATCCGCCAGAGCGTGGCCGACCGCGAGCTCGAGACGTGGGTGGCCGTGGACCTGTCGGCCAGCCTCGACTTCGGGTCGGCGGCCTGCGACAAGCGGGAACTCGCCGTGGCCGCGCTCGCCGCGGTCACCCATCTGACCGCCGGCGGAGGCAACCGCATCGGTGCGGTCGCTGACACCGGCACTGGCGAGGTCCGCCTGCCCGCTCGCTCCGGTGGCCAGTACGCGCGGAGCCTGCTCAAAAGGGTCGCGATGCTGCCGCGCGCACCGGAGGGCACCCGCGGTGATCTGAACGCGCTCGTCACGTCCCTGCGCAGGCCGCCGCGGCGCCGCGGATTGGTCGTGGTCGTCTCCGACTTCCTCGGGGCGACCGACTGGCAGCGCGCGCTGCGCGCTCTCGGGCAGCGGCACTCGCTGCTGGCGGTCGAAGTGCTCGATCCGCGGGACGTGGAACTGCCCGACGTGGGCACCGTGGTGCTGTCCGATCCGGAAACGGGCAAGCAGCGCGAAGTGGAGACGACGCCGGTGCTGCGCCGCGAGTACGCGGCCGCCGCGGCGGCGCACCGCGACGAGGTGGCCACGGCGCTGCGGCGCGCGGGCTGCGCGCATCTGACCCTGCGCACCGACTCCGACTGGATCGCCGACCTCGTGCGGTTCGTCGTCGCGCGCAAACGCGGATGGTCCGGAGGGGGAGCGGGATGAGCCTGTCCGGGTTCGCCAACCCGTGGTGGTTTCTGCTGCTGCTCGTCGTGGGCGCGCTCGTCGCCGGTTACGTGTGGGCGCAGCGGCGGCGCCGCAGCGACAGCTTGCGGTTCGCCAACTTCGCCGCGCTCGAGCGTGCCGGTTCGGGACGGCGTGCCTGGCTGAAGCACGTGCCGCCGGCGCTGGTGGGGGTGGCGCTGATCCTGCTGACGGTGGCGCTGGCGGGGCCGACCGCGGAGCAGCGCATCCCGCGCAATCGGGCGACGGTGATGCTGGCCGTGGACGTGTCGTTGTCGATGAAGTCGGAGGACGTGGCGCCGAACCGGTTGCAGGCGGCGAAGCAGGCGGCCAAGGAGTTCGCCGATGAACTCACTCCGGGGGTGAACCTGGGGCTGGTGTCGTTCGCCGGTACCGCCACGGTGATGAGCATGCCGACGACGGACCGCGCGGCGGTGAAGCAGGCGATCGACTCGCTGCAGTTGTCCGAGGCCACGGCCACTGGTGACGGGATCAACGCGTCCATGTCGGCGATCGAGTCGTTCGGCAGGATGGTCAGCGGCCCGGCCGGGCCGCCGCCCGCGCGCATCGTGCTCATGGCTGACGGCGGGCAGACGATTCCCCGCGATCTCAACGCTCCGCGCGGGGCGTACACCAAGGCGCGCGAGGCGCAGCAGAAGGGTGTGCCGATCTCGTCGATCTCGTTCGGCACGCACCACGGCAGCGTCGAGATCGAGGGCCAGCGCGAGTGGGTCGAGGTCGACGACGCCGCCATGGCCGAGATCGCCCGGCTGTCCGGTGGCGAGTTCCACAAGGCGGCCAGCGCGCAGGAGTTGCGGCAGGTCTACGAAACGCTGGGCGAGCAGATCGGCTACGAAACCGAGCACACCGATGCCAGCCGTTCGTGGCTGGTGCTCGGCACGCTGGCGCTGATCGTCTCCGTCGGGGCGGCGCTGTGGCTCGGCCGGCGCGTGCCGTAGGCGGCTCGGGCTGGCCAGCGTGTGCTGGGCGGTGCGTGCTGGGGGCCGTGCCGGGCGGTGCGGCGACCGCGCGGCACCAGACCACCACAGGCGTGGTGGTCTGGTGCCGCCGCATCCTCCGAGTGGCTGCACGCCGTGTCCGATCTTTGGCATCGCCCTAGCTTTTCCATCATCGCAGCGCACGCCGCGTGCTTGGTCGCGTGCCGGCGACCCGCGAACTACCACATCTGTGATGGTGTTCTTGTTGTACCCAGCCACTACAGGTGTGGTGGTCGCTCCTATGGTCCCGTCCGTGCCATTCCCTGCCCGTGTCATTCCCCGCCCGGGCAAGTTCATGACCGCGCAGCTCCGTGCTCGCGCAGGCCCGTGCTCGTGCGATGTGGAGATACCACGATCCCGCCGGCGAAATTCTGTGCGGAGGCGACCACGGTCCACTCCGGACGGGTCGATAGTGTCCCGGCGGGCCTTGCAGCCCGGCAGTGACGACAGCGCGAAGGGAGAGCGACGTGGCACGGTCCGTCTTGGTGACCGGTGGGAACCGCGGGATCGGATTGGCCATCGCGCGGGCGTTCCAGGCCGCGGGCGACGCGGTCGCGGTGACCCACCGCGGTTCGGGAGTCCCCGAGGACCTGTTCGGCGTGCAGTGCGATGTCGGCGACCCCGACCAGGTGACCGCCGCCTTCGACGAGGTCGAAGCGCACCAGGGACGGGTCGAGGTGCTCGTCGCCAACGCGGGCACGAACGAGGACGGGTTGCTGCTGCGCATGGGTGAGGACCAGTTCAACCGCGTGCTCGACACCAACCTCAGCGGGGCCTACCGGGTGGCCAAGCGCGCAGCCAGCAGCATGCTGCGCAACCGCCGCGGACGCATGGTCTTCGTCTCCTCGGTGGTCGGGCTCTCCGGCGGGGCGGGGCAGGTCAACTACGCCGCCAGCAAGGCCGGGCTCGTGGGGGTCGCCCGTTCGATCGCCCGCGAACTCGGGTCCCGCTCGATCACCGCGAACGTCGTGGCGCCCGGCTTCGTCACCACCGACATGACCGACGAGCTGTCCGAGGAGCGCAAACAGCAAATCCTGGGGGAGATCCCGCTGGGGCGGTTCGCCGCCGCCGAGGAGGTCGCCGGCACCGTGCGGTGGCTGGCCTCCGAAGAAGCCGGCTACATCACCGGCGCGGTCGTCCCGGTCGACGGCGGCCTGGGCATGGGCCACTGAGCCGGCCAGCGCGCCGGAACGCCGAAGTTCGGCGTTGTCGCTGGTCAACGCGGCCTACGCGGCACAAGTATCCAGTCAACGACGCACACACGTGCACAGGAAAAAGGAAGCAGGACAGACGTGAGCGGACTGCTCGACGGCAAACGCATCCTGATCACCGGTGTGATCACCGAGACATCGATCGCCTTCCACACCGCGAAGGTCGCCCAGGAGCAGGGCGCCGACGTGGTGCTCACCGGGTTCGGGCGGATGCGGCTGGTGGAGCGCATCGCCGGCCGGCTGCCGAAACCCGCGCCCGTGGTGGAACTGGACGTCACCGACGACGAACACCTCGACACCCTCGCCAGCCGGGTCGGCGAGCACTGGGACTCCGTCGACGGGGTGCTGCACTCGATCGCGTTCGCGCCCCCGTCCTGCCTGGGCGGGGACTTCCTCGCCGCGCCGTGGGAGGACGTCTCCCAGGCTTTGCAAGTCTCGGCGTACTCGCTGAAATCGCTGACCACGGCGCTCATGCCGATGCTCAACGAGGGCGGATCGATCGTCGGGATGGACTTCGACGCGCGCGTGGCCTGGCCCGCCTACGACTGGATGGGCGTGTCCAAGGCCGCGTTGGAGTCGACCTCGCGCTACCTGGCCCGCGAGATGGGCTCGCGGCAGGTGCGGGTCAACCTCGTCTCGGCCGGCCCGGTCCGCACCATGGCCGCCAAGTCCATCCCCGGCTTCAGCGAGCTCGAGGAGAACTGGGGCGACCGCGCCCCGCTCGGCTGGGACGTCAACGATCCGACCCCGGTGGCCCGCACCGTGTGCGCAGCGCTGTCCGACTGGATGCCGAAGACCACCGGTTCGATGATCATGGCCGACGGCGGGGTGCACGCGCTGGGCAGCTGAGCCGGCAGCACCCGCAGCCGCGTGGCGGGGCGCCGCGGCGCCCCGCCACGCGGCGTGTCCGAGCTCATCCGCCCACCACCCCTCACACCCGGTGCGCGGGCACACCGGGCATCATGGTGGCGTGAGCTTCGACGCGCTGCTTTTCCTGTCGTTCGGCGGGCCGGAGGGCCCGGAGGATGTCCGCCCGTTCCTGGAGAACGTCACCCGCGGGCGAGGCGTGCCCCCGGAGCGGTTGGACGAGGTCGCGGAGCACTACCACCACTTCGGCGGCGTGTCGCCGATCAACCGGCTCAACCGCGATCTCATCGACAGGCTCGGCAAGGAGTTCGAACGGCAGGGGCGTGACCTGCCGATCTACTTCGGCAACCGCAACTGGCACCCGCTCGTCGAGGACTCGGTCGCGCGGCTGGCCGACGACGGGGTGCGCAGCGCACTCGTGTTCGCCACGTCCGCATGGGGCGGCTACTCCGGATGCCGCCAGTACCACGAGGACATCGCCCGGGCGCGCGCCGCGGTCGGCGACCGCGCGCCCGACCTGGTGAAACTGCGCCAGTTCTACGACCACCCGCTGTTCGTGGAAGCCAACGCCGACGCGGTCCGCCGCGCCTACGCTCAGCTGGACAGCGAGCGGCGCGCGGCCGCGCGGCTGGTGTTCACCGCGCACTCCATCCCCATCGCGGCCGACGAGAAGGTCGGTCCGGACGGCCAGTCGCACTGGTACTCGCGGCAGGTCGCCGAGTCCGCGCGGCTCGTGGCCGAGGCCTGCGGCGTCGCCGACTACGACGTCGTCTGGCAGTCCCGCTCGGGTCCGGAGCACGTGCCCTGGCTGGAACCCGACATCTGCGATCACCTCGCGGCGCTGCACCAGCAGGGCGTGCCCGCCGCGGTCACCAGCCCGATCGGGTTCGTCTCCGACCACCTCGAAGTGATCTGGGACCTGGACAACGAAGCCGCGGACAAGGCTGCCGAGCTCGGCATGGGCTACGTCCGCGCCGGCACGGCCGGTACCGACGCTCGCTTCCCGCAGCTGATCGCCGAGCTCGTCGCCGAGCAGCTCGACGCCGCCCCGGCGCGGAAACTGTCCGCACTGCCCGCGGCCGGTGCCACGCGCAACGGCGAGCCTTGCTCGCCGGAGTGCTGTTGAGGGGCCACCGCTGAGCGCGCGAGGAGGTCGGAACGTGTCCGTGGGCAACCGGCACACCTGGCTCGGCTTCGCCTCGGCGGCCCGTCGACGCAGCTGATCCGGCCGCGACGCGGCTTCAGCCGATGTGGCGTTCGATCAGGTCCGCGCCGCGGGTGGTGCCGCCGGCTTCGCGGATGGCTTGCTGCATCCGCGTCAGGTTGGCCCGCACGTGCGGATCGGAGGCGACGCGTGCGACCGCCGCGCGCAGGTCTTGCGGCCCGGCCGATTCCATGTCGAGCCGTTCGCCCAGACCGAGCTGCTGCAGCCGGTCGGCGTTGGCGACCTGTTCGGGCATCTGCGGCGCGGTCACCAGCGGGACACCGCGCTGCAGCGCCTCCATGACCGAGTTCATCCCCGCGTGCGAGAGGAACACCGCGGCGTGCCGCAGCACGGCCAGCTGGGGAAACCGCGAGCGGACCTCGACGTGGGGCGGCAGCGGTCCCAGGGTTTCCGCGGGCACGTCGCCGGTGCTCATCGCCACCTGCCAGGAACCATCGCCGAACGCCTCCAGGCAGCAGGTGTAGAACTCGGGGTGTTCGGTGAAGATCGTGCCCAGGGCGACGTAGAGCACCGGTGGGGTGGATGCCGGCGGTTGCCACGTCTCGGTGCGCTCCCGCGCGCCGGTCAGCGGTCCGAGGAAGCAGAACCGTTCGTCGAAGCTGTCCCCGGCGGGTTGGAAGGCGCGCGGCACGAAGACGAGGTTCAACGCTTCCGGCGCGTCCATGGTGGTGACGTCGAGCTGCACCCCGTGTTCGGCGGAGAAGGCGGCGCAGTCCTCGGCCAGCGCGAGCAGGACCGGGTCGTCGTCATCGATCCCGGCGGTGAGCTGCTCGTCCAGTGAGAACTGCTCGTTCGACGCGAGGTTCGGCACCAGCCGCACCGCCGGCGCGGCGAACTGCTCGGCTGCGAGCCGGGCCGGCCAGTTCGTCGCGTCGTAGCAGACCGCGTCCGGTGGGTTCGCGCGGCAGTGCTCGAGCAGCACCGGATAGGTCGCCCGCATCGCGGCGAAGAGATGCCGCAACCACAGGCCCACCATCTCCGGGCCCGCATCGTCCGGGGGTGCGAACGGCGGTAGCGGCGGCAGTGGAACCCACTGCGCGCCCGCAGCCGCAACCGCCTCGGAATGCGTCCGCTCGGTGGCGTAGTCGACGCGGTGGCCGCGGCGGACGAGTTCTTCCACCAGCGGCAGCGTCGGGTCCACGTGGCCGTGGCCGGCCAGTGCGACGAACAGCACGTGCTTGCCCACGCGTCGGATCCTACACAGCCTCACCCGCGGAGGGTGCGCCGCGAGCTGTGAGTCCGCGGCGGGTCGTCAGGACTGCGAGGCGCGTTGGGCCAGGGCGCGCACCATCGCCGCCACGGCCGCGCAGCGCGCGTCGCGCACCCGGTCGGACAGCGGCCGCAGCGCTTCGGCGCGTGCGTGCATCGCCGAGGAGGACAGCGCCCCGCCGGGGGTGTCGTCGCGGGCCGCGTGCAGGATCGCCTCCAGTTCGGCGGCGCGCTGCAGCACCCGCAGTGGCCGGGAGGGGATCCCGTCCGGCCACGGCGGTTCGGGCTGTTCGGCCACGCTGCGGGTGATCTCCTCGCGCACTCCGGGGCGCTGCCGGGCCACGTCGAGTTCGGCGAGCGCGGAGGCCGCCTCGCGCATCGCCGCGGTCATCCCGTGTTCGGCCTCGCCCAGCGGCAGGTCGGCCGGTGGTGGCAGCTCGCCGACGCGGTGCACGCTCCAACGCAGGATGCCTTCGGCGATCGGGTGGGGCACCAGGCCGAGGCCGGCCTCGCGCAGCACCACGCCTTGCTGCGCCTGCATCGCCGCGCGTGCGAACGCGCTGGCGCCGTCGAGTCCGCGCGCATCGCCCGGCACCGGCAGGACGAGGTCTGCGTTGCCGCCGCCGGCGCGGCGCAGCGCGGCGAGCAGCAGCGCGGGCCCCGCCGGGGTGTCCTCCGGTCCGGGCAGGTCGAGTTCGCGGGCCAGCTCGTCGTCACCGGCGCGGACTTCTTGCAGCTCGCCCCAGGTGGCGAGCGCGTCCAGCAGGTCGTCGGCCGCGGCCGCGCCGTGCAGCCACGCCGAAGTCCAGACCACCATCGTCGCACTCGTGCATGCCACGGGCGTCGAGGATACGCCGCGCACGCGTGAGAGCGGTCGAGTGCCGGTGTGGCGGGCGGCCGGCACCGGTGGCGGCGCGCTAGGCTCCGATCATGCGTTCGGTCGACTACGGCGAGGATGTGCTGGCGCCCGGGCGGCGGCGCCGACCGGTTCCCGAGGTGCCCGCGGAGCGCGGGCTGGTCGTGGAGACGGCCAAGGGCGATTTCTGCGGCGCGGTCGTCAGCGTGGAGGGCGACGCGGTCGAGTTGGCCGACCGGCACGGCGCTCGGCGCGTGTTCCGGATGCGGCCGGCCGCGTTCCTGCGCGACGGCGAGCCGGTGACGCTCGTGCCGTCGCGTGCCGCGCCGGAGCGGCCCGCGCGCTCGGCGTCCGGTTCGGTGCAGGTGAAGGGGCTCCGCGCCCGGCAGGCGCGGGCGAGCAGGATCTGGGTGGAGGGCGTGCACGACGCCGAGCTGCTCGAGCGGGTCTGGGGTCACGACCTGCGGGTGGAGGGGATCGTGGTGGAACCGCTGCACGGTCTGGACCACGTGGTCGAGGCCGTGGCCGACTTCGAACCCGGGCCGGCGCGGCGCCTCGGGGTGCTCGTGGACCACCTGGTGGCCGGCAGCAAGGAGTCCCGCCTGGTCGGCCGGCTCCACAGCCCGCACGTGACCGTCACCGGCCATCCCTTCGTGGACGTGTGGGCCGCGGTGCGACCCGAAGCGGTGGGCATCACCGCGTGGCCCGAGGTGCCGCGGGATCACGAGTGGAAGCAGGGCGTGTGCGCCGAGCTCGGATGGGGTGGTGTCGAGGACGGTTGGCGCCGCGTGCTCGCGTCCGTGGCCTCCTACCGCGACCTGAGCACACCGCTCATCTCCGCGGTGGAGCAGCTTATCGATTTCGTCTCCGATCCCGGCGGGTCCTGAACCCGGAACCGGCGGCGTGGCCGCGCCGTGACGCGCGGTGGATGCGCTGGCCCGATGGAGGAATCACGGCTTGATCACGGCGGTGCACCGCTGGCCCTGCGTGCGGTGGTGTCTGTCACCATGAAGACATGGGTGCCGCGCTGTTGTGGCTGATCGCCGGGGTGCTCCTGATCGGAGCGGAGGTGCTCTCCGGCGAGTTCGTCCTGGTGATGCTGGGGGTTGCTGCGCTGGGTGCGGCCGGTTCGGCGGCGCTGGGAGCGCCGTTGATCGTCGACGCCGTGATCTTCGCCGGCTTGTCGGTCGGCTTGTTGCTGGCCGCCCGTCCCGCGTTGAAGCGCCGGTTCCAGGTCTCCCGGGAGTTGCCGACGAACGTGGATGCGCTCGTGGGGCAGCGTGCGCTGGTGCAGGCGCGGGTGGACGCGCACGGCGGGCAGGTCAGCATCAACGGTGATGTGTGGTCGGCGCGGGCTTTCGACGAAACCCAGGTGTACGAGGCGGGGCAGACCGTGACGGTGATGGAGATTTCCGGCGCGAGCGCCGTCGTGTGGGACGGACCTTAAGGAGGCTGGTATGGGCCCGACCAGTGTCATTGTCGCCGCGGTCATCGTGTTGCTGGTGATCGTGGTGCTCGTGAAATCGGTGCTCGTGGTGCCGCAGGCGAAAGCCGCGGTCATCGAGCGGTTGGGACGGTTCAAAAGCGTGGCGCGACCGGGCTTGAACTTCCTGGTGCCGTTCCTGGACAGCGTGCGGGCGCGCATCGACCTGCGCGAGCAGGTGGTGTCGTTCCCACCGCAGTCGGTGATCACCCAGGACAACCTGACCGTGTCCATCGACACGGTGGTGTATTTCCAGGTCACCGAGCCGAAGTCGGCCGTCTACGAGATCGACAACTACATCGTCGGCGTGGAGCAGCTGACCACCACGACGCTGCGCAACGTGGTCGGCGGGATGAGCCTGGAGCAGACGCTCACCTCGCGGGACCAGATCAATTCGACGCTGCGGGGCGTGCTCGACACGGAGACCGGCCGGTGGGGCATCCGGGTCGCGCGCGTGGAGCTCAAGGCGATCGACCCGCCGCCGTCGGTGCAGGACTCGATGGAAAAGCAGATGCGCGCCGACCGGGAGAAGCGCGCGATGATCCTCAACGCCGAAGGCGAGCGGGAATCGGCGATCAAGACCGCGGAGGGGCAGAAGCAGTCGCAGATCCTTTCCGCCGAGGGCTCGAAGCAGGCGGCGATCCTCAACGCCGAGGCGGAACGGCAGTCCAGCATCCTGCGCGGCCAGGGCGAGCGGGCCAACCAGTACCTGCAGTCGCAGGGGCAGGCCAAGGCGATCGAGAAGGTCTTCGCCGCGGTCAAGCAGGGCAAGCCGACGCCGGAGTTGTTGGCCTACCAGTACCTGCAGACGTTGCCGCAGATGGCGCAGGGCGATGCCAACAAGGTGTGGGTCGTGCCAAGCGATTTCAACAAGGCGTTGGAGGGCTTCGCCAAGCAGTTCGGCGAGCAGGGCGCCGACGGCGCGTTCCGGTACGAGCCTCCGGAAGAGGAAGCGCCGAGCATGGCTCCCGAAGAGGAGGAGGAGTCGGTGCAGCCCTGGTTCGACGTGTCCACCAATCCGCAGGTGGCCGAAGCGGTTGCCGCTGCGGAAGCGGTGGCGCGCAAGGAAGTGCCGAAGCCGAACGAGCCGAGCAGCGGTGGGCAGGCGGCTCCGGCCGGCCAGGGCGAGCCCGGGGCGTTGGCGGCGCCGCCAGCGAGCGCCCCGCAGACGGCGCCTCCTGCCTCGCAGCAGCAGCCGGAGCAGCAGGACCAGGGCTGATCCTCCGGCCGGATCGAACCTCGGGCCGTCACCGATCCCTCGGTGACGGCCCTTTTGTCTTCCTGCGCGCGGGTGGGCGCCCGGTCGATCCGGGGCTGCAGCATGCTGCCCGGACCCGCGCCGACCGGACCGTCAGCGGTCCATCAGTGCAAAGACCCGGTCTGGGGCGTGTCCGCGTGGTGCTGGTGCGCTTGTGAGGGGCTTTCTTCTCGGCGGGCCTGATCGGCCAGGCTCGGGTAGTCGGTGGCGATTCCTTGCAGAAGCGTTTCCACCGCGGATTCGACCTCGGCGCGTGGGGACCAATAGGCGGAAATCCGGCGCTAAGGTCGGGTGCTCACGGGGACGTTGCCGGGTGCGCTCATGGTGCGGGTTCTTGCGGGGCAGCGCTGGCGGCGCGGAGATGGCTGTTTTCACGTCTGTTGTGTTGCTCGAGTGCGCATGGCGCGGGTGCTCCGTTCGATGGCCAGGTAGGTCAGGAAGGATGCGCCGAGCACGGGCAGCAGCACCATGAGGACCGCGAAGCTCAGCAGCAGTGGTAGCGGCACGGTGCGCAGCAACGGGCCCGCACGCGGGGGTGCGCCGAGGCCACCGGCGGGGCGGCGCAGCCACCACGTGCGGCACCCGGCGAGGACCAGCGCGATCACTCCGAGGGCCAGCAGGGTCAGTCCGACCTGGTTGGCCAGTCCGAACAGCTGGGCCTGGTGGAAGGCGATGCCCAGCGTGGTGGCCTGGGCCAGCAGCGGGTAGTCGCTCCACTCGACGCGGTCGACGATGCTTCCGGTGGCGGGATCGACGGCCACGCTGGTGGCGGTGATCGGCCAGCGGTTGTCCTCGACGGTGGCCGTCCACGCCTGCCCGGGCTCCTGCGCCGGTTCGAGCTGCACCGCCCCGTCCACCCCGGCGTTCTGCACCGCGGCCGCGACCCGGTCGATGTCCGCGGGGGACTGCTCTGGCGCTGTCGCACCGCCGGCGTGTTCGTGGTGCCAGTTCGCACTCCTCCCGCCGCCTGCGAGCTGGGTGGATACCGCGGGTTCCGTTGAGTTCAGCTGCGAGCGGGCGAGGTCGATCCACCCGCCGGCGTAGTTCGTCCAGGTCAACCCGGTGCCGACGAGCACCAGCAGCCCGACGAGGAGTCCCACCCCGAGCGTGCTGTGGACCGAGCGCCAGCGCACCCGACCTGGTCGGGAGAACCGGAACGCCCGCCGCAGCGCGCGGCGATTGCGCGGCCACCACAAGTACAACCCCGTCAGCACGGAAACGAGCACCCAGCTGGCGGCCAGCTCGGTCAACGGCTCGGCCACCGGGCCCAGCCGCCAGCTCGAGTGCAGGTTGCGCAGCCACTCGTCCGGACGCTGCGCTTCGACGATCTGGCCCGTGACCGTCGCCGAGGCCGGATCGACGTAGACCGTCGTGGCGCCGGCGGGCTGACCGAACCGGTCGGACTCGGCCCGGGGCGGAGTGAGCGTGACCCCGGTGGTCTCCTCCCCGTCCGGGACGCCCGGTGCAGGTGGGGTCACCGTGGACAGCTGCCAATCCGGGTGCTGCTCGCGCGCGGCTTGCACCTGCTCGCCCAGCGGACGCGGCGACCCGTCGACGACCGCGGTGAGCGCATCGCGGTGCAGCAGCTGCTCGATCTGCGGATTCCAAGCGTAGGCGATCCCGGTCACCGCCAACGACAGCACGATCGGCGCGGCCAGCAGCCCACCGAAGAAGTGCAACCGCCACAGCAGCGGCCGCAGCGCGGCACGCTTGTTCCGTTGCTGCGCACTCCGGTGTTCGCCATGTGCCGAGGTGATTTCGGCATGCGAACCGCGCTGCCAGACCGTCACGGGATTTCCTCCGGGGTCAGCGGTGATCCTGCTGACCACCAAGTCGTCCGGACGCCCCAGCAAGTTCCGCCACCGCGGGAGCAGTGAGGCACGGCATAAGAGCTTTGTTGCCGTTCGAGTTCCGCCCCGATGCGGAGACGACGAAGTAGAGGGTTTGGTAGCAGCGGTACAAGTACGCATGGTCGGCCGACTGCTCCAGCCGGAGCCGACCGTCTCAGAAACTTAGATCTGAGACGCCCGGATCTGGGCGGGAGCTGGGACAGCATGGGGAGCGTTGATCACGCTCAGTGGAGGGGCCTGGATCGCTGCTTCTCAACCCCCTTTTCGGGGGCTTCGGACATGAGGCCGGTGCGGTGGGGAGCTCGTCGTGGGCGCTCTTCTGCCCCTTTCCGTGCGGCAGTTTGCCGCTATGGTCGGTGCCATCGCCTCTGCGCGGTGTAGGGCGGTGTCGACCAGGATGGTGGCCGCCCGGCCGCGGGCCTTGGCTGGCATACCGCGCCGCGGGCCGGGCGCACTCCCTGTCAGAAGGAGCGAGTCCGATCGTACGCGTCAAGATCACGTTGTTGTCTCAGTCGTGGGCATGCTGGATCTGCTCCGGTTGTGGGCAGGAAAGTTCCCCACTGATCGACGGGCTGTGTGCCGACTGTCGACGCTCTCCCTTCGCGGCAGCATGCGAGTGCCTACCGCGGGATTGTCCTGCTGCCTTCAGCTGAGGGTGAGTGACCTCCCTCGAGGGTGTGGCTGCTATCTCGTGCCGTCGGACGCAGGGTTGCTGGGCCTTTCGGAGCGGCGCCCGATGCCTGCGTGTGCTTCGTGGCGCATGCGTTCGGTCATGTGCGGGTAGTGCAGTTCGAATGCGGGGCGTTCGGAGCGGATGCGGGGTAGTTCGGTGAAGTTGTGCCGGGGTGGGGGGCAGGTGGTGGCCCATTCCAGCGAGTTGCCGTGGCCCCGCGGGTCGTCGACCGAGGCCATCCATGCCTCCTTCGGCGCGAGCGCACGAACACGCGCGCGAGAACGATCCAAGGCCAAGGCACAACGCGTGAGCTGGTTACGAACCGCCTGTGCAGTCAGCTCACGCTCTCGGGGTGTGCGGGTACTGCTCGGGGCAGTTGAGCCGCAGCTGGGCCGGAGCTAAATCCGTGCCCAGCAGTGAGCAATGATGCTCACCCTGCGCGGTGCGCTGGTGGAAGTGGCAGGTCAGGCACGTCCGCGCCGTGGTGATGACACCGGCCTGCACAAAGCGTGCGACGATGCTCAGCAGCGCCTGCAGCGTGGCCGTCTGCTGCGTGCCCTCCAGGCCGGTGAGGGCCTCGCGCGCGGCGTCGTCACCGCGCTCGGCCTCGGCGACCACATGTGCCCCTTCAGGGGTCAGCCGCACCCGGTGGCCATGCCGGCCCGCCGCGGCCGGCTCGTACCGGACCAGGCCCTTGCGGTGCAGCGTCTGCAGCGAGTCGGTGGCCGTGGGCTGGGCCACGCCCACCTCGCGCGCGAGCGCGCTCACCGAGGGGTCAGCCGGCAGCCCGCTGGCCAGCGTGCTCAACAACTCGAGCTGCAGCGTGCTCAGGCCCTGCGCAGCGGCCACGGCCTGACGGTGCAGGCGGCGGGCTCGGCTGAGCCGGTCGAGCGCGGCCAGGATCGTGCCGGCCACGTCCGTGGCGGACTCGTCTCCTGCTGCCACGCCGCCCGGCGCGTTCTCCACGGTGGGGCTGCTCTGCCCGCTCACGGGCTGCTGACCGCGTCCGGGGGTCTCGGTGCTCACCACAGATCCGCCGCGTAGGGCCGCGTCCACAGCACCAGCGACACGGTCACGGCCTTGAACCACGCCTGCTGCATGGCGTCCACTGCGGCCGCATCCGACTCGCCCTGGGCGAGGAAGTCACGCACGGTCTGCGTGACCGGCACGAGCAGCGCCAGCATGTCGCTCATCGGCACGTGCGCAGCGGGAGAGTCCACCGCGTCGGTCTGGTTCTTCTTCGCGCTGTGGTGCCGCAGGGCGATCTCCTCCTGATAGGCCAACCACTGGGCATCGAACTCCCGGGTGCACAGGTCTGCAACCCACTGCTCGAACCGCTCGCGCACCCGGGCGAGGTAGTCCTGGTCGGGCTCGCCGTCCGGGCCCCGAAAGACCGTGACGAGATGCGGCGTGGAACCGATGAAGTCGTACCACACATCGAGGATCTCCGAGGCCCGCGGCGCCAGGATCTCCCCGGCACGGCGCAGCGCCGCCGCATCCTGCTCGGTCCACATCACATCCGTCAGCAGGCGGTTCAGGTCCTGCTCCGTCACCGGCGAGCGCACCGGAGGATCCTCGTAGCTGTAGCCAACCGGCGTCGTTGCCACCACGCACCCCTCTCATGGTCGAGATCTCCGTCACGCTCGGACCATAGGACTCCGATACACCCCCAGCAACCGGAGTGACGGCTGCTCTGGCGACTGGCCGAAACCGCGCTGTGCACGGGGTGCTTCGGGGTGTTCTCACCTATCCGAGCGGCGGTTGCCCGTGTTGCGGCCAGTAGTGGCTGTCCGGAACGCTGCGGGCACCGAAGAGGGCCTGCCCGACGCGGACGACGGTGGCGCCCTCCTCGATGGCCGTCTCGTAGTCGCCGGACATGCCCATCGACAGCTCCCCCGCCCCGACGAGGTCGGGATCGACCTCGCGGGCGCGATCCCGCAGCGTGCGCAGCAGCGTGAAACAGGGCCGCACCCGAGCGGCATCCGACGTGAACAACGCCAGCGTCATCAACCCCCGCACCCGCAGCGCGGTGTAGCGGGACAGCTGCGACAAGAACGGGACCAGGTCCGCAGGCGGCAGCCCGTACTTGGACTCCTCCGCCGAGGTGTTGACCTGCACGAACACATCCAGACTCCGGCCCGCGGCCTGCAGCCGGCGATCGAGCGCCTCGGCGACGCGCAGCCGGTCCAGTGCCTGGAACTCGTCGGCGAAAGCGGCGACGTCCTTCGCCTTGTTGGTCTGCAAGGGCCCGATCACGGACCAGGACACGTCCAGGTCGGCAAGATCGTGGTACTTGCGCCTGGCCTCCTGCACCTTGTTCTCACCGAGCACATCGCAACCGGCCTGCACTGCCAGGCGCAGACGCTCTCCCGGAACGGTCTTGCTGACCGGTAGCAACCGCACCTCCGCCCCGGACCGCCCGACCCGTGCAGCCGCACGCTCCATCCGCTTCCGGACCGAAGCAATGTTGCCGACGAACCCCTCGACGCTCTCCGCCACCGGATAGCCCGCCGGGCCGGCACCCCCAATTTCTTCCTCTTCCGACACGAAGCAACCCTAGCGCGCGAACGCGGCACACCCGGTAACCGAGCGCGCGTTCCCGCAACCGGTCGGCCGAGACTGGATTCCTGAGTGGTGCTGTCAGCGCCTCGCGCGATCACCCGCGACGGATGGGCCGAAGGGTCGAACATCGCCACAATGACCCCTGATGTCGCCACACGCGCGAACATGCAGGTCACATGACTAACGCGTGCGGTGTTCCCATCCGGCCGAGGCCCTGTTCGATTCCTGCCTGCACCCCGAGCGCGGTGAGCAGATCCATCACGGCGTCTTGGCGCGTGCGTGCCACCCGGCCGCGGCCGACGTGCCGCACCGGGGGCATGCCGGTGGTGGTGTAGGCCTGCCAGCCGCGCGGGCGCACGCTCCGGCGGACATAGCCGAGGACGTCGCCGCCGATCCACACGTCGTAGCGCACCGTCGTCTCCGACGGTGACAGGGCCAGTCTGGTGGCCAGCGATCACGGTCCATCCTTCCCGGTTCTTCAGGCTCCGGTCGCTTGGCCATCGCACATCTTCTGTGTAACTGTCCGTAGCGAGCGGAGAGTTTCGGACGCCGCCCGCTGCGGACACCACGGTACGATCTTTTCCTGGTAATAGATGTTCTATGCCGTACTGTGGAAGCCCCGGACATTGGTGAATCAACAGGGCAGGGATCAATACGCACCGTGTGCGCTGTGTTGGTGCCCCGACCTTCACGTGTGGCTTGCGGAGTCGGCCCGCGTCACCCGCGGGAGGCGGAGCGCGGTGGATCCGCACGGGCACGGCCAGGCACCATTTCCGATAGACTGGCAGGGGTTATGACGCAGGAGGAGCGTTCCGCGGCTGTTGACGGACTGTCGCGGTGGTAGGCGGCGTTACGGCGCTCTGGTGAGCACACGGTGGCCGTGTTCACCCTCGACGCCGACGGGAGGGTGGCCAGCTGGAATCCGGACGCCGAGCGGGTGAAGGGCTACCGACATCCGCGGGCGGCACTTCTCGGTGTTCTACCCGCCCGAGGACGTGGCCGCGGGCTATCCGGAGGCGGAGCTGGCCCGTGCGGCCGAGGTCGGGGTGCATCTCGACGAGGGTTGGCGCGTACGCCAGGACGGACACTGGATTTGGGCCTACATCGTCATCGCGGCCCGACGTTCCGAACATGGCCACGTTCAGGGCTTTACCAAAGTCGTCCGCGACGACACGGAGAACCATCTGCGTCACCAGCGCTCGGATCAGCGGTTTTCCGATCTGCTCACCCTCGCCCCGATGGGGGTGGGCCTGTTCGACAAGCACGATCGGATCCAGGAAGTCAACGCGGAACTGTGCCGACTCACCGACTACTCCCGGCAGCAGCTGCTGACCCTGGCGGCCAGCGACCTGTTGCCTGCCGACGAACGCAGCCACGGGATCCGCCCGCAGGCCAGATCCGTGCACGAGAGCCCCGAGCCGGACGGGCCGCAGCAGCGCACACTGCTGCGCCGCGACGGCCAGCCGGTGCCCTGCGAAATCCGCTACGCCCGCTCGGTACAAGACGACGGTCGCCACTTCTGGCTGGTGACCTTTCAGGACATCACCGCCTACCAGCACCAAGCCGAACTGCTGCAGCACCAGGCCCGCCACGACGCGCTGACCGGGCTGGCCAACCAACGCGGCCTCGCCGGGGCGTTGCAACAGGCCACCGCCGACACGGCGGTGCTGCTCTGCGATGTCGACAACTTCAAACGCGTCAACGACGCGCTGGGACATGCCGCCGGCGACGAACTCCTCGTGCACCTGGCCCGACGCCTGGACCAGGCCCAGCTGCCCGGCTGCACCCTGGCACGCCGCTCCGGCGACGAGTTCGTGCTCGTCTGCACCGAACTGGAAACCGCCGGAGGATTGCAGGCCCTGGCCGAGCGCGTGGCCGGGCTGTTGCGCACGACCGTGTCCCTGCACGGGCACGTGCTGCGCATCTTCGCCTCCGTAGGAGCGGCACGGCTCTCGACTGAGGCCGCCAGTGGTGAGCATCTGCTGCGGCAGGCCGACACGGCCATGTTCACCGCCAAACACCGCGGCCCCGGACAGGTGCACCTAGCCGAGCACGCCACGTTCGCCCAGGTCCGCGAGCAGATCGAGCTGGAAGAACAGCTGTCCCAAGCGTTGCGCAGCGACAAGCTCGCGGTGTATTACCAGCCGATCGTCGACAAGGCGCAGTCACTCGTCGCCGTGGAGACCCTGCTTCGCTGGCCCCACCCGCAACGAGGGTTGCTATCGCCGGCGAGCATCCTGCCCACCGCCGAACAAGCCGGCCTCATCCGCGAACTCGACCAGTGGGTACTGCGCACGGCTAAGGGCCTGACCACCGGCGAAATCTCGGCGCATTTGGCCGAGGTGTACGGCACCGAGGTGTCCAAAGGCACGATCTCGACGATCACCGACCTCGTCGGTACACCACCAATCACCTATCTCACCGAGTGGCGCATCGACCTGGCCGCCGACCTGTTCCTGGAATCCGACGCCACCATCGAATCCGTTGCCCATCAGATCGGCTTCGGCAGCGCGTTCGCGCTCAGCACCGCCTTTAAACGAGCCCGTGGGATCAGCCCACAACAGCACCGCGACCGCTCATAGCGAAGGCCATGCTGACCATGGCGCAAGCGCCGCACAAGCCAGCGTTCCCCACGAGCACCGCGGCGACCGTCCGCCTGCGTCCCGACGGCAGGGTTCTCCTCGAGTCATGCATCGGGAGGTAGTCTTCTCCGTCTCTGTCCTGGACACTACCTGCGTGGACGATGCCGTTTCTCGCTTCCGGAGCGCATCCGCAACGAACGACGTTGAAGGAATGATCGACACCCTCACTCCGGACGCGGAGCTCGTCTCGCCACTCTCTGGCCGCATGACCTTCCGAGGGACAGAGGACCTCCGCATCCTCCTCGCGGCGGTCTACGGCAATCTCGCGCGGCTGCGATGGCGTGAGGAGATGGGCGACGTCGGCCTGCGGGTGGTGATCGGTGAGGCGCAGATCGGACCGCTCAGGCTTGACGACGCGATGGTGCTGACACTGGCTTCGGACGGTCGAATCCAGTCGATCAAGCCCCATCTCCGCCCCTGGCTGGCAGTGACGTTCCTCGCGCTCAAGCTGGCACCGACGATCGCCCGCCATCCTGGCGTTGTGCGGCGCGCACTTCAGCATCGCTGAAGTGCGCGGTCTCCAGCCCATACGCGTCGGGGATGCATAGCCTCGGACGGTTCAAAACGGGATCCCTTTCGGACAGGCTGACGCCGTGGGCCGTGGGGCGGGGCGTTCAGGTCGGGAAGGTGTGTCCGAAGCGCGGGTTTTGGCGTTTTCCTGCCACTTCGAGCGCGAGGTGGCAGAGTTCGATGCCATGGACATTCCCACCAGCGTGCGGCGAGCGGCGATCATCTGGGCGGCCGCGGTGGCGGCTGGCATCATCGAATCGATCCTCGCCGTCATCCAGGCTGTGAACGCAGGAGCACTGGGCCCGAATATGTGGGTCGGGGTAGCCGTGCGCCTCGTCGTCTACGCGCTAGCCACGGCCCTGATCACGAACCTCTGGAACGGACGGCGATGGGCACGTGCTGCGCTGACCATCCTGCTCTCCTTCATCGGTCTCGCTTCGCTCATCGGGCCGGCGGTCATCGCCATGGTCAGCGGGCAAACTTTCGCGCAGGCGTTCGGCGGTGGCGGCACGTGGGGCTGGGCTTTCCTCGCCGTACGTCTGACCCACATCGCATGTGTGGTTACCGCAACGGTGCTGATGTTCACGCGGAGCGCGAACCGCTACTTCGCCGCGGCCAGGCACCTCTCAGCGAAAGCCACATCCAGCGCGAGTTCGTCACCTTAAACGACCCCCTGCCGTATGCATGCAAGTGGATCGACAACCGGACAAGTCGGGTGCTTCCCAGTGGATCACAACTGTGCTGAGTTCAGCCTCCAGGCACAGTCTCAACGACCGACGGACCTTGCCGATCCGCGGGAGGTCCAGAACGTGAGGAGATGACATGAGCATGGTCGTGATGCACAACGTGGTATCGGTGGATGGATTCATCGCCGACGACAACGACGACCCGGGTCCGCTGTTCGAGTGGTACTTCAACGGGGAGCACGCACTTCGAAGTCAGCGGGCAGATCGGTCTCCGGGGTGCGCCACTTGTCCGCCCCCTCAACCCAGATTTCCTTGCAGCGCACCTGTTCCCGCAACGCGGTGAACAGGCACAGCTCGTAGACGCTGCGCTGCACCCGGCTGGAGGCCACCTCACCCCGGTAGAGCAGTTCCAGCCAGTCCCCACCCACCACACCCCGGATAGGCACCTGCTTGCCGCGGCCGTAGGTCTGCGCAGCCGAGTCGGCGTAGCGTCGCACCAGTTCGATGCCGTCGATGATCGGTGCGTGCGCGGCCTCCGCGACCCGGTGGAGCATGTGCTGTTTGTTGCGGACCCGTTTGAATGAGCTCACCATCTCCTCGGTCACCCGCCGATCGGCGCGGGCACCGATCGTGTGCACCGTCGACATCAGCAGTTCGACCAGGTTGTCGGTGATCTCCTGCTGCCGCAGCACCAGCAACGCCGCCAACAACGTCCAGCGCGCCTGGCCGCCCAGTTCGCGCAGGTGACTTGGAGCCTGCACCGCCGCCCGCGCTCGCCAGGCCGCGACCACCTTGCCGGCGACATAATGCCACACCGGCGCGACACCGGGTCGTGCAGCCGGTGCAGCAAAACTCCATACCTTCACGCTTGGTGATCAACACAGGTCTTCCGGTCTGCACTTTCAGACACCAAGATCACACCAAGTGACGATCAGACCTTAAAACTCAAGCTCAGCCTGCGTCACGTTCGCGACCAACCAGTCGATGAGCTTGTCAGCATCGGCGACCGAACACTCACGGAAACCCAACGCTTCACGAACCTCCGCACGGTGGCGCTTGATGCTGCGCCCGGACCACTCGTAAAACCCCAGATCAGCAGCCGAAACCTGCAGCTGCTTGGCCACGAACTCCACCGCCGCCGGCGGCAGCTCACTGCGCCCACGGGGAAACCGGCCACGGGCAGCGAAGAACTTCAGCAACAGCGCGAAGCCCAGCTTCGCCGCGACACATTTGCTCGCCACCCGGTCCAGGTCGTCACCGATCAGCGTCCAGTGCTCGACCAGCTCGTCCTGATCCAACTCCCGCGTCATGCGCGAACGCTACCGATCACCCGGACCGAAACGAATGGCGGCTGGCGACACGTTCCTTGCCGGCACCCCGGCTACGTCGGAAAGGGATCGTCCGGGACTTGTATGCTCCGTCGCGAGAGACGGTGAAGTGCGAACCGGTTCTGTTCTGCTGTCCTTGACCCGAGCAGGGCCACATGTTCTGCCGCAGAATCAACCATGTGCGCAGCAGAAATATCGTTCACGGCCTGCTTCTGTCGCATTCCGTTGCCATCCCTGGGTAGGCCACCCGCTCAGACCGACGTCCGTACCGGCACCCCGGGATGCGCAAGTGAGGCCTGGAGGAGTCGCCGGGATGGACTGTGCTCCCGCTTGGGCTGGGGCTCCGGCAACGCCGCAGCCCCAGCCCTGCCGCAGGCAGACGACTCCGCGGCTGTGGGCGTCGCTGCCGCTGCATGTCGACCGCGGAGTTGATTCTTGTTGTCGACGAACAAGGCGAAAACCTCTCCGGCATCCTCGTTGTCCTCGTCGATGCCAGCACGTTTGCGATCGACCGCTGTGGCGACGAAAGCAATAAGAAGGACCGCGAAAACCGGGAGAACCTCAATCAACACGGCCATCAGTGATCATTTCCTTATCACGTCGGACTCGCCGCTGGCTGTTGGCTCTGCGGAATTCTCGTCCGAAGCTCAACCTGTAGTTTGCCAAAAAATTTTTGTTTTGGCTAGCCGAGACGTGCGGCGGCCACCCGCGGCGCCGAGGCCGTGGTCAGCGCATGCCGAAAACGCGGCACCGGAGGGGCTTGTGCGTCTGCTAATCCGAGTTCCCTTCCGGTTCCGCCCACGCGGAATCCATGCCAGTCGGGGTGATCACCACAGGGCACTGGGCCTTGTGGATACAGCGCAACGCGGTACTGCCGAGCAGCACTTGGGAAGCACGGCCCTGCCCGTGATCACCCAAGACCAGCATGACGGCGTGCGCTGACTTGTCCGCCAGCACATCCGCCGCCTTTCCCTCAATCAACTCCATTCGAGGCTCGGGTGCCGACGCGCCTGCCGTGCAGGTGCGCACGGCATGAACCAGGTCGCGCCAATGGCGCTTGCGGGCCTGATGCGGCGCCAGCTCCGATTGCCGCAGCAGCTGTGAGGGTCCGGACAGCACCGCTTGCGGCTCCCACGCCATGATCACTTCCGCCAGGCGGGCCCACTGCTGCCCCTCTTCCCGTACCCACCGCAGCGCGCGCATGCTGCCCTGCGAGCCGTCCATTCCCACCACGAGCGAGTCGCCTTCGGCCATATGTGACCCTTCTACTCTCCGACGCGACCCTGCGTGCAGCACTTCTCCTCCCAGGGCGGACAGGAGCCCGTCGTGGGCGAGCTTGCTCAGACCATCCCAGAAGAGCCGTTAGAACCGGGTCATTAAACCTGATGCGCTCTTTGATCCCGCTCAGCACGGACGATCGCCACGGACGTACCCACCACCCAAGGCCCTACACAGGAGAGACACCAAAGAGTCATCAGGGGCCGCGCTGATCGCCTCGCTGGTCAACAGTTCGATCGATGAGGCTAGACGTCGTGGCCTGGTGCTTTCAAAACTGACCCGAGCCGCACGCTAGCGGGTTTGCACAGTGCATCGAACTTCCACCCCGACGATCGTGATCATGACCGCTGGATCAGCAGCTGCCGACTTCCGCGTAGTCACCAACAATGACGCCATATCGTTCCCCCGGGGACGCGTTCAGACGAGCACCGCGGCGCGTCGCGCGCGAGCAGCGCGCTTTCGCAGGTCACACCGCTGCAAGCGGGTAGACTGGTGGTAACCTCGAATCCCCGGGCGTCTCACTGCGAAGGCCCGCGCTCCGGGGTGACGAGGGTGCGCTTCTCCGGGCTCGGCGAGGCAGCGCACCCTTGCTGGGACGGGGCCCGGAGTCCGTGCGGCACCGCGGGCCTGCGTTTTCTGGGGTCTGGGGAGATCCCGCTCCCGAACTGGGGGTTCGCGGGAGCGGGATCTGTGCTCGAACGCGGAAGCATGCGAGTTGGCACGACGGTAATGATGGTGATGCTTCGCGTGGCTCGTGCTGGGTGCTGGTGTCGCAGTACTGCTCGGCGAGCGCGGTAAACGCCGGTGCTGGTCTGCTCGCGATGCTGCGCGCCGGTCACGCCGGTAGCTGCCGCTGGATGTCAGCGGCGGGCCGGGGGTAATGGGGCGATCCTGCGTCGGTGTCTGCATCGGTATGTGCAGGCCCGGGCGGTGGACACCCCTCGGAGGGGTTTCGGTAGCACACGCCGAAAAACCAACGGTTAGCTCGTGGGCTTGAGGTGGACCGTTCCCGCTTTGGCGGACAGCCGAGGGTAGTGATCGACTGTCTGTGAAAGAGGTGGATGATGGCGGCGTCGCGCCGGAGGTACGCCGCCGAGTATCGCAATCATGCGGTAGCGTTGGTCCGTGCATCGGGCAAGCCGATTGCGGAAGTAGCACGCGATCTCGGGATCAACGAGGGAACGTTGGCGAACTGGACCAACAAGGCCCGTCAGAGTGAGGCCGACGAGGACACACCGTTGACGACATCGGAACGCGCCGAATTGGAGCAACTCCGCAACGACTACCACACGGTGCGCATGGAGCGCGATTTTTTACGGCGTGCGGCGGAGTACTTCGCGAGTCACCCGAAGTGAAGTACGCATGCATCGCTGCCGAACGCGAGAAAGATCCGCCGCAGTATACGGTGACGTTCATGTGTCGCATGCTGAATGTGCGTCGTCAGGGCTATGACGAATGGCTCGACAAAGAGTCCACACAGCAGCAACGCCGCGATGAGACCTTAACGGGCAAGATCACCGCCATCATGCAGCGCCATCGGCACCGGTTGGGTACCCGGCGCGTGCGTGACCAGCTTGCCCGGCTGGGCGAGGCGGTCTCGCGACCAGCGGGTGCACCGGCTCATGCAGGCTGCTGGCCTGCGGTGTCGGCACCCGCGCCGCCGACGTGCCAGCGCCGGCCAGGACGGCGAGCAGTCGACGCTGGCCGACCTTGTCGGCCGCGACTTCACCGCCACTGCCCCCGATGAGAAATGGGTGGGCGATATCACCTATCTTGCCACGGACGAAGGGTGGGCGTATTTGGCGACCGTGCTGGACTGCTACTCCCGCAAAATCGTCGGCTGGCGTCTGGACACCCATCTGCGTGCCGAATTGGCAACTGACGCACTCGGCGACGCGATCGCACGACGCAACCCCGATAACACCATTTTCCACTCGGACCGCGGGTGTCAATACACAAGCCACGTCTTTCGGGGCTTCTGTCGCTTCCACGGTATCCGCCCATCCGTGGGAGCCACCGGTGTCTGTTTCGACAACAGCGTCGCCGAGTCCTTTTTCGCAACCCTGAAAAAGGAACTTATCCACGGGCATCACTGGGCCAGCGTCAACGACCTGCGGATCGCCGTGTTCCAGTTCATCGAGGGCTACTACAACCGCCATCGACCGCACTCGGCGATGAACTACCGAACCCCCGAGGAACAGGAAGACGAATTTGCCAAGCTCACCCTGACTGCGGCATAATCAAGTGTCCGCTCAAGCGGGAACACTTCACGATCCCATCCTTCCGGATAGACCAACCATGCTTGGTCGGCCTCGCGCAACGCTGGCACGAACTGGGGCACGTTGTGTTCTGTCATCGCACTCTCGCTGAGTGGTTCCCAGCTGAGACGGCTGCGTGCCCGGTTCAGCTGGTAACCGTGGTCAGGTCGAGTTGGGTGTCCATGTTGAGTCGGAATCGCCCGTAGGGGTTGATGTTGGACCAGAACAGAGGGCTCAGCGCCCGGTGGTCATGTTCTCCGAGCAGTTCGGCCCAACCGGGAGTATCGAGGACGTTCTGCAGCAGCAGCGTGTTGACGTGCACCAACGCCGACTGGAGTAGGTGCAAGGCGAGCATGGAGACTTCGGCGGACTCGCGGTCGGGCCCGGTCAGGTCACCGTCCTTGCCGTAGAAGATGACGCCGTTGCCGGAGTTCCAGTTCTCTACGACCTGCAGCCCACCGTGGACCTCGCGGCGCAGCTCAGGGTCGGTGAGGTAGTCGCAGGCGAAGATCGTGCGCACCGCCCGGCCGAGTTCTTCCAGGGCTTGGTAGGTGGGGTGTTTCGGGCCTCCGCGGGTGAACCGGCGCAGGATCGACTCTGACTCGGCGGTGCCCAGCCTCAGGGCGGTGGCGTACTTGACCATCTGGTCGTATTGCTGGGCGATGAGATCCCACTTGATCGGGCGGGTGGTCACCGCTCCGAGATGGGCGTACGCGGCGTCCTCGTCGGGCCGGTAGAGCCGGATCGAGCCGATGTTCTTCAGGCGCGGCAGTAGCCGGAAGCCGAGCAGTTCGGTGAAGGCGAACCCGACCACGCTGGCGCCGTGGGTATCGACGTAGTTGGCCTCGATCTCGGCGTCGGTGCAGTGCCGCAACAAGCCCTCGATCATCGCCGCGACCTCCGACGACGAGCAGGACTTGAGCTGGGAGTAGATGCAGGTGTGTTTGCGCTCGACGTGCCAGTAGATCATCACGCCTGGGCCGCCGTAGCGCTGGTGCCACTCGGTCATCAGGTTCGACTGCCACGAACCGAACTTCTTCGAATCGCTGGCACAGGCGGTGCCCTGTCCCCACCACTGCGGATCGCGGGCTTCGAAGGTCGCGTTGACCAGCTTGCCCACCGCCGCGCGGAGGTTTCGCGGGTGATGAACTGCTGGCGCACGTAGCGCAGTGCGGCCTCGGTAGCCGGGCGGAAACCCCACGCCGTGCGGATCTGGCGACGATGATACTCCATCGTGCGAGAGGTGAACGAGTACTTGGCGAACTCGGACGGACCGACCTGCACCTGCGTGGCGACGTAATCCACCGCCTGGGCCGGAATCTCTTCCGGATACGCCGGAAACCGAGCCTCGATCTCGAAGAACTTCAACACCAGCGCGAACCCCAGCCGCGTGGCGCCGGTCTTGTTACCCACCAGCCGCCAGTCCTCACCGACCAGCGTCCACGACCCGATCAGCTCTTCAGAATCCCAGCTCTGCCGCACGCGCGAAGGCTATCGCCGCAGCAAGAGACGACGATCACATGGTCTGGCTACTTTGCGGCTGGCCGTAGCAACCGGAGAACTGGGCCCAGACCGAGCACATACACCGCTAGCGGCACACCACACTCCTTCCCGGGGGCTGGGGAAGAACCGGGACAGAACGCTAAACCCTTATCGGTCGTCTTCGCGTGGCGCAAGGCCTGACCGAGCGCTGCCTCCACTGTGGATTCTCAGCGCGGCGCCCGAACACCGAGCACCGGCACTTTCAGGAGCAGACCGCGCCTTCGGCAGCCGAACCGACCAGACGCGCGTACTTGCCCAGCACGCCCTTCCGATAACGGGGTTCCCGCGGCGTCCACGCCTGCTTGCGCCGCGCGAGCTCGTCATCGTCCACCAGCAGGTCCAGCGTGCGCTGCTGCAAGTCGAGCCGGATGCGGTCACCGTCCTCGACCAGCGCGATCGGCCCCGCATCCGTCGCCTCCGGCGCGACGTGGCCGATGCACAGCCCGGTGGTGCCTCCGGAGAAGCGGCCGTCGGTCAGCAGCAGGACGTCCTTGCCGAGACCCGCACCCTTGATCGCCCCAGTCACCGCGAGCATCTCGCGCATTCCCGGACCACCCCGCGGGCCCTCGTAGCGGATCACCACGACGTCGTTCGGTTGCAACGAGCCCGCCTCGACGGCGTCCATCGCTCCCTGTTCCCCGTCGAAGACGCGGGCGCGCCCGTCGAACTCCGCGGAATCGAACCCGGCGCTCTTGACCACCGCGCCCTCGGGAGCCAACGAGCCGCGCAGGATCGTCAGGCCGCCCGTGGGGTGCAACGGGTTCGACAGCTCGTGGATCACGTCCCCGTCGAGCTCCGGCGGCTCCAGCCGGTCCAGGTTCTGCGCAACGGTCCGCCCGGTCGCCGTCAGGCAGTCACCGTGCAGCATCCCCGCGTCCAGCAACGCCTTCATCACCACCGGAACACCGCCGATGCGATCCACGGTGGACATGACGTGCTGGCCGAACGGCTTCACGTCCGCCAAGTGCGGAACCCGGTCGCCGACCCGGTTGAAGTCCTCCAGCGTCAGGTCGACATCGGCTTCCCGCGCGATCGCGAGCAGGTGCAGGACCGCGTTCGTCGAGCCGCCGAACGCCATCACCACGGCGATCGCGTTCTCGAACGCTTCCTTCGTCATGACGTCTCGCGCCGTGATCCCCTGATCGATCATGCCCACGACGGCCTGGCCGGCTTCGCGCGCCCCCGTGTCCCGGCGCCGGTCCACCGACGGCGGGCTCGCCGAACCGGGCAACGACATCCCGAGCGCTTCGGCCGCGCACGCCATCGTGTTGGCCGTGTACATGCCGCCGCACGCGCCCTCTCCCGGGCAGATCGCGCGCTCGATGCGGCCGACTTCCTCCTCGGAGATCAGTCCCCGCGAGCAGGCCCCCACGGCCTCGAACGCGTCGATGATGGTCACTTCCCGGCCGTCGACCTTGCCGGGCAGGATCGAACCCGCGTACACGAAGACCGAGGCCAGGTCCAGGCGCGCCGCGGCCATGAGCATCCCAGGCAAGCTCTTGTCGCAGCCGGCGAGCAGCACGGAGCCGTCGAGGCGTTCGGCTTCCATCACGGTTTCCACCGAGTCGGTGATCATTTCGCGGGACACCAGGGAGTAGTGCATCCCGACGTGTCCCATCGATATCCCGTCGGAGACCGAGATCGTGCCGAACTCCATCGGAAAACCGTTCGCCTCGTGCACGCCCTGCTTGCTGGACTGCGCCAGCCGCTGCAGGGAGAGGTTGCACGGCGTGATCTCGTTCCAGGATGAAGCCACGCCGATCTGCGGCTTTCCGAAGTCCCCGTCGCGCATCCCCACGGCCCGCAACATGCCTCGGGCCGCGGTGCGCTCGATCCCTTCGGTCACCTCGCTGCTGCGAGGCTTCATCCTGTTCGACAGCTCATTCGTCTTCTCGCTCGCGTCCACACCGCGACTCTAAACCAGGGCAGCGTACCCCTTGGGTTCTAGTGGTCGTCGCAACACCCCGGGGTGCTCTCACTCGTGTGCCTGCTATCCCGGTGTTGATCATCTGGGGTGTACTGGCCGGCGAGGTGATCTTGTGGCAGACCACGACCACACCGACCGCCGCGCCGAGATCCACGCGATCGCTCGGGAACTGGCTCAGCACCACGGCCGGTTCGCCGAACCGGTCACCGACGTGACGCACTGGCTGCAGACCCACACGCACCGGCAGACCGGCGCGCTGCTGGTGGTTTGGGACCGCGCAGACGCGGCCGTGCTCGAACGCGAACACCCGGACGCGGAGGTGTTTCAGGCAGCACCGCGGATCCGCTACCGCGACTCTGGCGCGGACCCACCTGATGAGCTGCCCCGCAGCCGCCCACCCCGTGACTAGCGCACCGACCGGCGGTCACAGCGTGGTGCCCTCCGCGGGAAACAGCACGGTTTGGTTCGGGCCGGAGTCGTCGAGTTCGGGGCGCAGCCGGCGGCACCGGCGGCAGGTCACCACCCGTTCGGTGGGCAGCAGTTCGGCGTGCGTGCCGTGCCCGGCGAAACCTTGCCGGCAGGCCGGGCCGGGCAGCTCGTGCCCGTCGATCCAGTCGAACCACGCGGTGGCGTGCGCGACCGCGGAGCGGCCGACCATGAGCCGGCGGCCGGAGAACGCGCGCGCCATGCTCGCGGCGATCGCGGCGGGACTGCCCCGGTGCGGGTGCGACTGCACCCGCGCGTGCTCGGTCATGGCCCTATTCTCGCCGCCGAGCCCCGGCGACACACTCCTCCGCCCGACGCACCCGCACTTCCCGCGGCAGGTCGGCCGAGATCGAGTCTCTGAGTGGGCCTGGTGTTCCTGAACGTGTCCCAGAGGCAAAGTATGGCGTTATGGCTGGGAAAGACGCTGATATCGACAGCTGCTGGCTCGGTGGCCGTGGTCGCGTTCGTCTGTGTGGTAGTTCGGTGAACTGCGAAAATCCGCTATCTTGCAGCTCAGGTCAGTTTCGGGAGGAACCAGGTCGGGGCCTGGTTCCGTGAGAACGCTAGCGCTTATCGTTGCCGGTCACAGCGTTGGAGACGAGCACGTGGCCGGTAGCTGAAGCTGGCTGAGCCAGTCTGCTGACCAGAGGTACCGTTCACTCCTTCCCGAGTCTTCTCCAGGCCCCTTCAGTGGTCGGCAGCGTGGTGCGCGCCGCACACAGTGCAGACAAACCGCCCATCAGAACTCGCGGCAGTATCCGCGGTGGGCTGCAGAGCGCGCCAGCCACAGACAGCGCAAGCCACAGCCGAGGGCACGGTCGGCGGGCCCATCGGACAGGGGAGTGTCGATCTAACGGTGTAACTGCGGTGCCTGGAAGGCTCAGCCCGAACGCTGAGCCAGGAAGGGACCGTCAATGACGACCACGGAACAACAACCGCAGGAGCCGGAACAGTCGGCGGGGTCGCAACCGCGGGTGGATCCGGAGCTGGTGCGTCAGCTGGCGCAGCGGGCTGCCGACGAGGGGGTGGACCTGGCCGGCCCGGGCGGCTTGCTGCAGCAGATGGCCAAGCAGGTTCTCGAGACCGGTCTCGAGGTCGAGATGAGCGAGCACCTGGGCTATGACAAGCACGAAGTCACTGGTCGCGACGGCGAGAACTCCCGTAACGGCACTCGTGCGAAGACGGTGACGACCGAGGTCGGACCGGTCGAGCTCGAGGTGCCGCGTGACCGGGAGGGTTCGTTCGAACCGAAGACCGTGCGCAAGCGGCAACGTCGACGGCACGGGGTCGATGAGATGGTGCTCTCGCTAGCTGTTCTGCATCTGGAGGTTGGTGACGCGGTGCGGGGCAGCTGAAGCGGGTGGCTTGTTCCCGATAGCGGTGTGTGCCCGATGGTAGTTGTAGTGGATGTTCCGGCGGTGTAGCCAGTGGCTGCGTTCGGCCTCACTGTTCCAGGCTCGTGCGTAGGCGAACTCGGCGGCCAGGATGCGCTGGTAGCGCTCGACCTTGCCGTTGGTTTGCGGCCGGTGCGGGCGAGTTCGGCGGTGTTCGACGGTCGCAGGTAGGGACCGGGCGAAGGCGCGCGAGCGGTAGCACGACCCATTGTCAGTGATCACTCGTTGGATGGTGTGGATACCGTGTGCGGCGAAGAACGCGCGTGCTCGCGTGAGAAACGCGGCGGCGGTGCGGCCCTGTTCGTCGTCCAGGGCTTCGGTGTAGCCAGGCGGGTGTAGCCATCCACGGCGGTATGCCACTAGCGATAGCCGACCTTCTGGCGCCGAGCACGGTGGTCGGCTTCGGTGCCACGGCCGTGCACGCGCCATCCCCCGCCGTCGGGGATCGCGCCGATCTTTGTGACGTCCACATGGATCATGTGGCCGGGTTCGCGGGCCTGGATCCGGCGGACCTGCCGGTTACTGTTGCCGGTGACATCCCGGTCACGCAGCCGCGAGATCCCGAGCCGGACCAGCCACCGATGCACCGTGGCCAGACCGATCTCGCGCCCCTCGCCGGCCAGCTCCCGCACGATCAACCGCGGGGACAGCTTGTGTTCGCGCCGCAGGTCGGCGATGCGCGTCACCGTGGCAGCCGACGTGTGGCTCGGGCTCGACCACGGTGTGCTGCGGCGGTCCACCAGGCCCTGCTCGCCCTGGTCACGGTAGCGGCCCACCCATTTGCTCAGCGTCTGCCGAGCGATACCGGCCTCGGCGGCCACGTGCCCGATCGGACGGTCGTCCTCGGTGACGCGCACAACGAGGCGACGACATCCCTCCGGCGTCAACGGCGCGTTACTGTGCATGATGCGGGTCTTCCTCCGCTGACGGGTGCATGAGTTCGCGCTACACACCCTGCGGGGAAGACCCGCCCATCGTCAGCAACTCAACGCTGTCAGCAACCTCATCGAACACAACACTTAGGTCTCCGCAATACGGTGGGCGCCGCAGACGAGACAGATCAGCCGGCCGCTGCAGGTGGTGGGGCCCGCGGTGCCATCAGCTGCGCGCAGGGCGTGCCAGCCGCAGACGTGGCAGGGCCAGAGGAACGGCCGGACCGGCACGGGACCATCGGATAACGCGCTGATGGAGACACCGTCCTACGCCAACGCATTCCCCAGCCGTGCGCAGTTGCAACACTGGGGCACGGACCTCGCCGAGGCGGTCGACGATCGGCAGGTCGATGCGGCCGCGCTGGTTGAGCTGCTGGCCCTGCTGCGGCGTCTCGGACGCGATGCCGGCTGGCTGGCCGATGTCGTGCTGTTGCTCGCGCGGGAACAGGGGGCGGCCCTGCCCGGACTGGCCCGTGCGTGGTCGCGCACCGGCCAAAGCACCTACACCCACGCCCCTGATGCACGGATCCACAAGCTCGTCGACGGCTACGGCTCGGCGGCGGGCGTGCTGCAGGCGTATCTGGCTCTGCCCTCCAGCCCGGCCTTCCGGTAGCACACGCCGAAAAACCAACGGTTACTGCCCGTAAGGGGCGGGTACGCGTCGAGCTGGGTTGAGACGGACGGGTGCAGGTGTGGGGCTTGCTGTAGGCGCAAGAACCGGTTCGGTACTGGTCAGCGGCATCGCGACGGGCGCACGAGTCCGGAGGGCCTTTACCGGCGCAACCGGCTCCACCCCGCTTGATTGGATTGCAAAAATCACAGGAATTATCAGGGTGTCACCAGTTTCTACCCCACATAGGGGTGGTCTTTTGTGATGTGCTGCATACGTCGCAAGCCACGCGCCGTCACGGTGTTCTACTGCAGTTGGATGATCATTCAGCCATCGTGATGTCATGATCAACAAAACCCTGTTTCGGAGCATGGCATGCATGTAGCGTCCGAAGACGTCATCGCAACCGCGCAATTGGAGTTTTCAAATGGCGCACGTGTACGAGGACGCGCTCGTGCTTAATCGACTCACCGGTGGCCGGCTGTCAGTCCGCGATGGGGCCCTCGTGGACGGAAAGCACATCATCGTCACTCGCTACTCAACCTACGACAAGACCTATCCACAACGGTGGAACACGGTTAAGGTCGGCGAAGACGAATACGGAAACGACATCATTCACATCGAGCAGTCCAACGAAAACGGGACCTTCCGCGTAGACGTTGGCAGTGACGACCCCGAGGCCGATGCCAACCCCGTGCTGCTCAAGCAGGCCAACGACTCAGATCGGCAGAAGTGGCGCGTGTGGAAGGACGTCGCCGGCGAAGGTCATCTGGTGAAGCTCTGTTCGCACGTGGACACGTCCGTCGTGATGTGCGTCTACGACTACGGCGGATACTGGACTCTTGTTGTCCGGAACAGGGAGATCTCCTCGGTTGATCGCCTCTGGTACTTCAACGACCAGGCACACAAGGACATCATCCCGAACTGATCAGGAACTGCTGCTGAGGGAATGATACTTTTCCACTTGGGTTGAGTGCCCGCGTGGATGATGGTTCGGACGACGTTGGCGATCCTGTTCACGCGATCCGGGATTTGAGCAGATTGTGCGGAGGATCTTTCCGCGTGTGCATTCCGCATCCGCTCGTTTCCGGAACTACTGATATGGGCGTGGACGGAGTTGGCGACTTGCTGGTTCGCCGAAAGTCGAGAGCGCTGACCGGCCTCCGGTTACGGGATTGGCGATAGTGCGGCACGCCAACATACGCATCTGGTTGTGCGCTTCTGGGCATGCCCAGAAGCGCACAACCCTGCGGACGGGTTCGTCGACGGTGTTGTTCGCCGACGTCGACATGCCGGACCGAGCACAGCCCCGAGAGGTACGGACACCGACTTGGCAGGGTGATCGCCACCCCCTCGGGCTGTTGGTAAGGCGGTTGCTAGCAACCGCCTTACCAACAGCCCGACTCCGGGGGTTAGGGGTTCATCTTGCAGATGCGGTATCCGTCTTGGTATTCGCGCACGGCGACGTGTTGCGTCCCGGTTTGCCTGCCCTGCGGGGTGTGCGCGGAGGCCACGAGTGTCACGTCGAAGTGGAAGTCCTCCGCGTGCTCGACGGTGACGTTGTCGACGTCTGCGGGGTGCTGGCGCATCGCGGTGATCACGGCGCTGCGCCGTTCCTCGGGAAGGTGCAGCAGGTTCCGCGCCGAGATGTAGAGATCCTCGCAGGACAGGGACAGCAGCCCCTGCAAGTCTCCCTGGTTGCGCGCGTCGATGTAGCGCCGGACGGCCTGGTCGACCTCGTGCTGCGCGGAGGTGCTCGGGCTTGCCCCGGCGTCGCAGGCGAGTAGCGTCGCGGCGCCGAGGGCAGCCAGGCACAGGGACAGGGCGCGCCTCATCCCACGACCGCCCGCAGCGAGTCCGTGGGCAGCACGGTTGCGGAGCTCGGCGCCATTAGTACTGCAGCCGGACTTTGGTGATCGTGGCTGGTGAGGGCCGGTGCAGACGAGGACGGCCACCACGTGATCATGATCAGGTGTGTCGACTCATCAAGATCGTGTGGTGGCCGCAAGCCACAGCATAGACCCTGCCGGGTGGCAGGCGGAACTGGACATGTTGATGCAGCGAGTGGCCGACCGGTTCGCCCGTATCGAGACCCGCAAGCGCGCGCGGGCGCTGGTGCAGGGCCTGATGGCGGACTTGCCCACCAAGAACTGCTGGTCGTTGGCCGAGCACGCCGGGGACGCCTCGCCGGATGGGATGCAGCACCTGCTGCGCAAAGCCGTCTGGGACGCCGACGTAGTCCGCGATGACGTGCGTGACCTCGCTGTGCAGCATCTCGGCGATCGGCAGGCGGTGCTGGTGCTGGACGAGACCGGCGACCTGAAGAAAGGCCGGCACACCGTCGGGGTGCAGCGCCAATACACCGGCACCGCTGGCAGGATCGAGAATGCCCAGGTCGCGGTGTTTGCCACCTACGCCACCGAGGCTGGGCACACGTTGATCGATCGGGAGTTGTATCTGCCCCGCTGCTGGGCCGACGACCTGGACCGGCGTCAGGCGGCCGGGGTGCCCGAGGACGTGGAGTTCGCGACGAAACCGCAGCTGGCCGCCCAGATGATCACCCGAGCGGTGCAGGCTGAGGTTCCGGTCCGGTGGGTGGCCGCCGACGAGGTCTATGGGGGTAACACGACCCTGCGCAGGCAGCTGGAAACCCAGCAGCTGGGCTATGTGCTGGCCGTATCGTGCGATCACCGGGTACGCACCAGTGCGGGGACTACTCGGGCCGACACCGTGGTCGCGAGCCTGCCGAGACGGGCCTGGCAACGTGTCTCGGCCGGAGCCGGGGCGCACGGGCAGCGCTACTATGACTGGGCCCTGGTCGAGCTGGACGAGCCCGACACAGTCGGGAGGCGGTGGCTGCTGGCCCGACGCAACCGCCGCACCAGGGAGCTGGCCTACTACCGTTGTCACAGCCCTTCCCCGGTGCCGCTGTCCACACTGGCCCACGTGGCCGGACGACGGTGGACCGTCGAAGAGTCCTTCCAAACCGCCAAAGGACACACCGGGCTCGACCAGCACCAAGTACGCCGGTGGCACTCCTGGTATCGCTGGACAACGCTGGTGATGCTGGCCCACACCTTCCTGGCCATCACCACCGCCGCCGCCCGCGCACGACCCGCGCCAGCCGAACAGATCCCGCTGACCCTGCCCGAGATCACCCACCTGCTGCACGCCATGACGGGCGCCTCACCCGAACAGGCCGCCCACATCCTGACCTGGTCCACCTGGCGACGGCGCCACCAACACCGCGCCCGAAGAGCCCACTACCAGCGACAACGCAACCGCGAACCATGAACTACGGCTGCAGTACATAGAGCAACGGTAGCGCGGGGCACCGACGCCGGCGGCGATTTTTTCGGCTCGCTCGCGAGGCGGCTCGGGCCGGATCGTCGAACGACATTGTCGCGGTTTTCCTCAGATCCCGAGCACTGCTGTTTCGACCAGGCCAAAGTACAGGGCTGGGAGCGCACCCACCAGCAGCCACGGGGTGAGAAGCGTGTAGTGGAGTACTCGTCGGGCGCTGGCAATGCCCAGCGCGCCGACGAATACCGAAAGCGGTAATGCGAATGGGGATTCGAGGAGGCGGTGTGGGCCTCGTGGGCTGAAGCTCCATCCCAGAAAGCCGGCAATGAACATCGAGCAGTACATGAAGAACACGACCAGTACGAGGGCTACAGCCCAGCGCACTGCGATGTTGATCAAGCGTCGGTCCACCCGAGGTCACCTCACAGAAAGGTCCGCTTGCCGCGATCATCTCACCGGACGTACTGGGGATGAGAACCGAATACGCCGGACACGGGCTGCGTTGAGCGTGTCGTCACTCCCGGTTCCATCCCAACTCCCGCCCAGGTCCGTTCGTCTCAGAACCACGCTTGTGATACGAGGACGCGACGGAGGTTCCGCGGGCCGTTTCCCCAGGATCGACCGTCTCAGGTATCCGTCGCGCAACTGAGGTCGCGGAACCTTGTTTATCATCAAGTTCTGAGACATGATCGCGGGATGGAGATCGGCTACGCCCGCGTGAGCACGTCCTCGCAGACCTACGACCGCCAAGTCGACGAACTCACCGCCGCCGGGGTGGACCGGAACTACATCTACGCGGACAAGAAGACCGGTAAGGATTTCGACCGGTCCGGACTCGACGCCGCTCTGGCCTACGCCCGCGCCGGCGACACCCTCGTCGTCACCAGCCTCGACCGACTCGGCCGCTCCCTGCCCGGCGTGTTCAGTGTGATCGGCGAACTCGACAGCCGCGGCATCAACCTGAAGTCGCTGAAGGAGTCCATCGACCTGTCCACCAGCGTGGGGCGCATGCTCGCCGGCATCTTCGCCTCCCTCGCGCAGTACGAAGTCGACCTCATGCACGAGCGCGCCGCCGATGCCCGTGCTGCCCGCGAAGCCCGCGGCGGCACCTCCGGCAGGCCGCGCAAGCTCACCGATGCGCAGGTTCGGCACATCCGGTTCCTGAAGAACCAGAAAGCTCGGTCTGCGCAGGAGATCGCGGCCGACGTGGGCGTGTCCCGCGCAACCGTGTACCGCGCACTCGACCTGGGCGAGACGTCCCCTGCCACTACTAAGGGGGCCACTTGAGGACGTCGACCGCGTGTGGTCGAACTCCGCCGCAGCCCGGTGGTCGGTAACCGCGGCCGAGTGGTCGCAGGACGGGGCGACAACATCACTCCGCGCTCTCGGGTGGTTCGAGGTAAGCCCCACCGGTGATGCCGAGGGCGCGGAGCGTGCCGAGCAGGTGCTCGCGCAGGACGTTCTTGGCGCGTTCGGGGTCGTTGTCGCGGACCGCGGTGGCGAGCGCGGTGTGCTGCTGGGTCAGCCGGGCGCGGTCGGTGTGCGTGCGGGCGGTGGCGGTGATGCGCATCTGCTTGTCGCGCAGGGTGGTGTAGAGCTCGGTGACGACGGGGTTGCCGGCGGCCGCGACGAGTTGGGCGTGGAAGTCGCGATCGGTGCTGTGCAGCGCCGCGTCGGTGGGGTCTTCGGCGGTGCAGGCCGGGTGCGCGGTGAGTTCGGTCCCGACGGTGGCCATGGTCTCGGGGCCTTCGGCGGCGAGTTTGTCGATGGCGAAGGTTTCCAGCGAGAGGCGCGCTTCGAGCACCGAGCGCGCTTCGGCGGGGGAGACGGGGACGACGAAGGCGCCGCGCTTGGGGTACAGCCGCAGGAAGCCTTCGGTTTGCAGGCGCAGGAACGCCTCCCGCACGGGGGTGCGGGACATGGTCAGGGCGCTGGCGATCTCGCCTTCGGACAGCAGGTGGCCGTCGGGCAGGCTGCCGTCCAGCAGGCCTGCTTTGAGGTGCTGGTAGGCGCGGTCGGCTGCCGGCACGTCGCTGTTCGGCGTGGCGCCGTTGTCCGTCCCCGCGTTGTTCGTTTCCGATGTTGCGCTCGACACGGTGCCATCGTACTGCCCCGCTTCTTGTATCTAAGATGGATACAAGATTTGGGGAGGTAGTCGTGTCAGCACCCGCGGGCAGTGTGCGCAGGAGCGCGCGCCCGACATCGCGTTTCGCCCTCGATGGTGCGGGGGCCTGGATCGTCTGGGGCATCGGGGCCGTGTGCTACATGGTGGCGCTGTTCCACCGCGCCAGTCTCGGTGTGGCCGCGCCGCAGGCGCTGGAGCGGTTCTCGGCGGGCCCGGCGCTGCTGTCGGTGTTCTCCGCGCTGCAGCTGGGGGTGTATCTGGCGTTGCAGATCCCCGCAGGTGTGCTGGCCGACCGCCTCGGCCCGCGGCGGGTGATCTCCGTCGGGATGCTGTGCCTGGCTGTCGGCTCGGCCGTGTTCGGCTTCGGCGCCTCAGCAGTGGGCGGCATCGTCGGCCGCATGCTCATCGGCTTCGGCGACGCGTTCATGTTCACCAACGTGCTGCGGCTGGCGGCGCACTGGTTCACGCCGCGCCGCTTCGGGCGGATCGCGGCGCTGACCGGCCTGGCAGGCGGGTTGGGGCAGGTGGTGGCGACCCTGCCGCTGAGCCTGGCGCTGGACTCAGCCGGCTGGGTGGCCACGTTCGTCGTCGCGGCGGTGGCCACGGCCGCCCTGGCCGCGGTGGCTGCGGCGTTCCTGCGCAACCAGCCGCCGGAGGCTGCTCCCGCCGCGCCGCGCGAGGAACGCGCTCCGGCGGAGCGCGTGGTGGATTCGCTGCGCACGGTCGTGCGTCAGCGCGGCACGCGGTATTCGTTCTGGGTGCACTTCGTGCTCATGGCCCAGTTCGTGGCGATCACGACGCTGTGGGGCGGGCCGTGGTTGACGGAGGCGCAGGGGCACGGCGCGGCCGAGGTCGGTTCGCTGCTGCTGTTGTGCGTGGCCGGGTTCTTGGTGGGAACGTGGTTCAGCGGCCAGTTCATCGCCGGGTGGCACCGGCGACGCGAGGGGTTCACCCTGGGCATGTCGCTGCTGGTGGTGCTGTGCTGGGCTGTGCTCGTGTTCTGGCCGACGGTGTTGCCCTCGGCGGTGCTGTTGGTGGTGCTGCTGGCGATCGGTTTCGCCGGCGGGGCGGCCATGCTGGCCTTCGACGGTGCGCGTGCGGCCAACACCGCTGAGCGGTCGGGCACCGCGTCGGGTGTGGTGAACATGGGCGGGTTCACCGCTGCGGTGCTCGTGCAGTTGCTGGTGGGCGCGGTGCTGCAGTGGGTGGCGGACATGCCGGCCGCGGCGGCTTACCGGTGGGCGTTCGCGCCGGTGCTCGCGTTGCTGGTCGTGGGCACGGTGGCGCAGGGCGCGTCGTCGTCGCTGCGGCGCCGCGGGGCTCGCGCGCTTCGGCGCTCGCGAGCTGTCAACACTTGACACGTCATGTGTAGTGTATGTGTCTGTTTGTTGACAGCTCGTTCGTCGTTTGTTTGTATGAGGTCCGCACCCGGCGAGCGGTCGGTCCGTTCCAGTGTGCGGTGGTGACGCCCTTCCCTGGGGGTAGGGGCGTCCCCGCGCCACCTTCGTCGTTGCGGGCCGCGCCCGTGTTGAGCCGGTGCGAGTCACGCGCGAGCGGTGTGGGCGCGCCCGTCTCGCTCATGGGAACGGCCGGTGCTGCGGCCGTGCGGCTCGTCGGCGAGCCGGTCGAGGAAGGCTGAAGCGGTGGCGGGTGTGCCGGCGGCCGTGCACGCCTTCGCGTGATCGACTGCGATGTCGCCGGTTTCGCCTGCCGGGTTCTTCGACGGTGCATCCTCGTTGTGCCCGGATGTTGGCGCCGTGACCGGGGTGGTCAGCGGTGGGGGCCGGGCGCGTCGGCCGGCTGTGTTTCGCGTTGCTGCGGAGCTCGTGCGCCGTGGTTGTCAGCCGGGGCCGGTGTGGTGGATGGCCTCGCGTGGTGTGCCACGGTTGTGATGGCCGCCGTGTTCGCGGGGCGGGGTGTGGTCGTGGAGATCGCCGCGCCGCTCGATGAGGTAGCATTGTCGACAATTGACCGGTGCCGGCGGAGGAAGGGTGCGGCGGCGTGTTCGTGACCGCCCCGCGGCCGTTGAACGTGCGCGGTGCAGCGCGGTCGGTGCGTGGCGCGGGCGCCGAGAGGGGCAGTTGTCGCCTGATGCGAGGAGATGATGTGCGTGTTCGACAACGGTCGGTGGGGCGCCGAGGATCCCGCTCCGGGCGAGTTGGAACCGGTTCAGCGGCGGTCGACGGCGGCGATCGTGGCCGACCAGTTGCGGTCGGCCATCATGTACGGCTCGTTGGCGCCGGGCAGCCAGTTGGGCGAAGCCGAGTTGGCGCAGCGGCTGGGTGTGAGCCGCGGACCGTTGCGGGAGGCGATGCAGCGGCTGGTCGCCGAAGGATTGTTGCACAGCGAACCGCACCGCGGGCTGTTCGTGATGACTCTGGACGCCGAGGACGTGCGTGATATCTACCTGGGCCGGTTCGCGGTGGAGCGGGCGGCCTGTGAGCAGATCGTGCGCACGCGGAGCGCGGCGGCGGTGACGGAGCTGGCCGAGGTGCACGCGCGGATGGTCGCCGCGGCCGAGCAGCCCGACCCGGTGGCCATTTCGGATGCGGACCAGGAGTTCCACGAGGCCCTGGTGCGGGCCTCGGGCAGTGCCCGTCTGCAGCGGATGGCGGCCACGCTGCTGGTGGAGAAGCGGATGTGCCTGACCGCGTTGCAGGACAAGTACCAGGCCGACGAGCAGGCGCTGGTGGACGAGCACCAAGGGCTGATCGACGCGATCGAGGTGGGCGACGAAGGCCTGGTGCTCTCGCGGCTGCGGGCGCACATGCGGGATGCGCTGCGCCGGTTGAACGCCTCGTGGACCGACGAGGACGAGCTGTAGCGGCGCCGGCGGGCCGTGGCCGGCGCCGCCGGCGGGTCACATGCCGCCGATGTTGACGTATTTCGTCTCGAGGTATTCGTCGATGCCGAGTCGGCCGCCTTCGCGGCCGATGCCGGAGTGCTTGACCCCGCCGAACGGCGCGGCCGCGTTGGAGACCACGCCCTGGTTGAGGCCGACCATGCCGGCTTCGAGGTGTTCGGACACGCGCAGCCCGCGCGTGAGGTCGCGCGTGTACAGGTAGCTGACCAGGCCGTACTCGGTGTTGTTGGCCAGCTGCAGCGCCTCGTCCTCGTCGGTGAAGGTGGTGATCGGCGCGACGGGGCCGAAGATCTCCTCGCGGTTCATGCGCGCGGCGGCGGGCACGTCGGTGAGCACGGTGGGGGTGTAGAAGTAGCCGGCGTCGCCGGTGGCGTTGCCGCCGGTGCGCACCTGGGCGCCGCGTTCGAGGGCGTCGCTGACGAGTTCGCTGACCTTGTCGCGCTGGTCGGCGTCGATGAGCGGGCCGACCTCGACCTCGTCGGAGACGCCGCGGCCGAGCCGCAGCCGGCTCATGCGTTCGGCCATGCGCGCGGCGAAGTCGTCGGCCACGTCGGCGTGCACGTAGAACCGGTTGGCTGCGGTGCAGGCTTCGCCGATGTTGCGCATTTTGGCCTGCATGGCTCCGTCGACGGCGACGTCGAGGTCGGCGTCGTCGAAGACGAGGAACGGGGCGTTGCCGCCGAGTTCCATGCTCGTGTTGAGGATCTGGTCGGCGGATTGGCGCAGCAGTGTGCGGCCGACTTCGGTGGAGCCGGTGAAGGAGACTTTGCGGGTGCGCGGGTCGGCCAGCAGCGGTTCGATCAACTGCCCGGAGTGCCGGGTGGGGACGAGGTTGAGCACGCCGTCGGGCAGGCCGGCTTCGCGGAGGATGTCGGCCAGGGCGAGCATGGACAGCGGTGTTTGGTGGGCGGGTTTGACCACCATGGTGCAGCCGGCGGCGATGGCCGGTCCGATTTTGCGGGTGCCCATGGCGGCGGGGAAGTTCCACGGGGTGACGAGCACGCACGGGCCGACCGGCTGCCGGTGGGTGAGGATGCGGCCGCTGCCGCTGGGGGAGATGGCGTAGTCGCCGGAGATGCGGACGGCTTCTTCGGAGAACCAGCGGAAGAACTCGGCGGCGTAGGTGATCTCGCCGCGCGATTCGGCCAGTGGTTTGCCCATTTCCAGCGTCATGAGCAGGGCGAGGTCCTCGTGGCGCTGGTGCATGGTTTCGTGGGCGCGGCGCAGGATCTCGCCGCGTGCGCGGGGGGAGTAGTGCGCCCAGGCGGTGTGGGCTTCGGCTGCGGCGGCCAGCGCGGCGCGGCCGTCTGCGGGGGAGGCGTCGGCGACGTGGCAGAGTTCCTTGCCGGTGGCGGGGTCTTCGACGGCGAAGGTGGTTTCGGCGGCGCGCCACGAACCGTTGATGAGCAGCTGTTTCGGTGCGGCGTCGAGCACGGTCGTTTCCCGCGGGTGCTCGTGCGCGGTGAGCTGGGGCATGCGGGGTCTCCTGTCGCAGCGTGCGGTGGTTGTGTTTCTCGGCGTGCCGTCGAGGGCTCGCGGGTCGATCGTAGGGCGGTTGCGCGGGATCGTTCGACCGCGCGCGGTTCGGGCGAGTCGGTGTGATGTGGCGCCCATCCCCGGTGCGTTCTTGTGCCCTGCGGTGATGGTGATGATCTGGGGGTTGTGCGGCGGTGGATGCCGTCCCCGGCGGGGGTGTCTGGGATGCTTCTGCGCGATGGACCGCCCGCGGGCGCGGGAGGGAAACCGACGAGCCGGGTGTGGTGCGCATGAGTGACTGGTCGGCGAGACCGCCATCGAGGGGCCGCGGGGCGCGCGGCGGGGGCAGCTACGACTACTACGCCGGTCGCCAGCAGCAGCGCCGGCCGCAGTCGCCGCCGCAGGACCAGCGGCGTCCGTCCTCGCCTCCGCCGCAGGGGCGGCAGCCGCGCGGTGGGCGCAAGCGGCGGTGGCCGCGGCGGTTGGGCGTCGTGGTGCTGGTGCTGCTGCTGGCGCTGGGCGGGTTGTTGGTCTACGTGGACAGTCAGCTGCAGCGCACCGAGGCGTTGGACTTCTCGGGAAACGCTGCTGACAGCGCGGGGACGAATTGGCTGCTGGTCGGTTCGGACAGCCGCGAGGGGTTGGACGAGTCGCAGCGCGATGAGCTCTCGGCCGGTGACGCCGGCGGGCGCCGCACGGACACGATGATGCTGCTGCACGTGCCGGCCGGTGGTGGCCAGCCGGCGTTGATCAGCCTGCCGCGGGATTCGTACGTGCAGGTGCCGGGGCACGGGTGGGACAAGTTGAACGCGTCGTTCTCCTACGGCGGACCGCAGCTGCTGTCGCAGACGGTGGAGGGGGCCACCGGGGTGCACATCGACCGGTACGCCGAGATCGGGTTCGGCGGATTCGCCGATCTGGTCGACGCGGTCGGCGGGGTGAACATGCACCTGGACGAACCGTTGAACGACGACAGGGCGAACGTGCACCTGCCGGCCGGACAGGTGCACCTGGACGGGCCGACGGCGTTGGGGTTCGTCCGTGCCCGCTACGGCCTGGAAGGCGGGGACATGGAGCGCGCCGAGAACCAGCGCAAGCTGCTGGGGGCGCTGGTGGACAAGGCCACGAGCCCGGCGGTGCTGCTCAACCCGTACCGCGCGTGGCAGCTGGCTTCGAAAGGGCCGCAGACGTTCTTGGTGGACAACGGTGCGCACGTGTGGCACTTGATGTTCTTGGCGCGGTCGATGGGCCAGGTCAGCAGCGGCGACGGGGTGACCACGAGCGTGCCGTTCGGCGAGTTCGAAACCACTCCGGAGGGGCAGTCGGTGGTGCGCTGGGACAGCGCGGACGCCAAGCGGATGTTCCAGGCCGTGGCGAACGACGAGCCGATCCCGCAGGATCTGCTGGGGCAGTGAGCGTGCCGTGGGCCACCCGCCCGCCGGGGTGGCCCACGCGTTCGGCAGCGACGTCGGTGCGCGCTGCGGACCTGGTCATCCTCGGGCGAGGGCGGCGAGGTCGTCGAGGGTGCCGTGGAACTCGTCCTGGCCGCCCGGGAAGGCGCCGCGGGTGCCGTGCTGCCAGATCGTGTGGCTGTCCCAGCCTGCGGGCAATTCGCCCACTTCGGGCCCGTAGCGCGCGATCCACAGGGGGCTGTTGCCGGCGAAGCCGGGGTTGGCGCCGGTGCATTCGTTCCACCACGCGGCGTTGGTGTAGATGATCGGGTGGCGGCCGGTGCGGGCGTTGTAGGTGTCGCTGAACTCCTGCAGCCACCGGGACATCTCGTGGCCGGAGAGCCCGTAGCAGTTCTGCCCGTAGGGGTTGTTCTCGATGTCGAGCACGCCGGGCAGGGTGCGCCCGTCGGGGCTCCACGCGCCGCCGTGGTCTGCGAAGTAGTGCGCCTGCTCCGCACCGGAAGACACGTGGGGCAGGGCGAAGTGGTAGGCGCCGGTGAACAGCCCGGCCGCGCGGGCACCGTGCCACTGCGCGGTGTAGGCGTCGCTGCGGAAGCCGGTGCCTTCGGTGGCTTTGACGAAGGCGAACCGCGTGCCGGCCGCGTGGGCCTGGTGCCAGTTGATCGGCGGCTGGTGGCCGGACACGTCGAGGCCGGCCACGGTCCCGGCGGGTTGTTCGCTCGGGGCTGCGGCCTCGGCGGTGGCCGCGGGGGTGGTGGCCAGGGCGGACAGCGCGGCCAGCGCCAGCGCGGGCAGCAGCCCGGCGCGGCGGGGGCTTCGGGGGCCTCGGATCGGCTCGGGGGTGTTCGGCGATGTCACGGGCGGTGCCTCCCTGCGGTCGGGCCTGGTCGTCGCGGCTGTGCGGGGCGCCTCCGCAGCAGTCCGGTCGGTGCGTGATCGGAGGCTAACCGCGTGTGACGATCTGTGCTCGTTGTGCACGGGCGTGTCCTGTGGTGCGGATGGTGATGTGCCTCTCCCGATTGGAGTTTCACGCTTGCGTCCGGTACGCCTCGGGGATATGGCACAGAGATACGAGGGGGGCGCCCGGTCGGGGCGTCCCGACAAGGGCCGTAGCCGCGGTGGAGACCAGCGCCGCGAGGAGGCGCGCGGCGGTTCGAAGTCGTCCGGCGGGCCGCGCAACGAGCGCACCGAGCAGGGCTTGCGGCGCGAGTTGAAGTCGATGCACGGCTCCAGCTACGGCCGGTACAAGTCGCTGATGGGGCAGTGGGCCTTCGACGGGTTCACGTTGGACGTGCAGAAGGTGCAGCCCGACCCGTACGCACCGGCCAGCCGGTGCCAGGTGCGGGTGGATCCGGCCACGGCGGGTTTTCCCGAGGAGTTGTGGGCCAACCCGGTGCGGGCGCGCGCGTTGGCGAACTTCCTGGTGCGCGGGGCGCATCGGCGGTTGAAGGACAGCCGTCTGCGCGTGGACGCGGGGTATCAGCAGGTGCTGGACCGCAGCGCCTGCCAGATCGTCGAGGGCGCGGTGGTGCTGCGGTTGGGCATCGACATGCCGGGCCGGGGCCGCACCATCGACGGGCGCGCGGCCGAGCGGGCGTTGTGCGATGACGTGCCTGCGATGGTGCAGCAGGCGCTGCGGTGGGACACCGCCGACCAGGATGCCGCGCGCGCGTTCGTGGAGTCGGTGGAGGACACCGACGCGTTGCGGCAGCAGCTGCCGGAGCGGGATCTGGTGGCGTTCGTCGCCGACGGGGCGGTGCTGCCGCGGCGCAGCGGGGTGGACGACCGCCCGTTGACGGGTGCGGTGCCGTTCTCCTCGCCGGAGTCGATGCGCGTGTCGGTGACGTTGCCGAACCGGGGTGAGGTGACGGGCATGGGTGTGCCCGAGGGGATCACCCTCATCGTCGGCGGCGGGTTCCACGGCAAGTCGACGCTGCTGCGGGCGTTGGAGTTCGGTGTGTACGACCACGTGCCCGGCGACGGGCGGGAGCTGGTGGTTTGCCGCGACGAGACGGTCAAGGTGCGCGCCGAGGACGGTCGGCGGGTGCACCGGGTGGACGTGTCGCCGTTCGTGGATCACCTGCCGACCGGGGCGGACACGAGCGATTTCTCCACCGACAACGCTTCCGGTTCGACGTCGCAGGCGGCGACGATCGTGGAGTCGGTCGAGGCCGGTGCGCGGCTGCTGCTGGTCGACGAGGACACCGCGGCGACGAACCTGATGATCCGCGATGCGCGAATGCAGACGCTGGTGGCCAAGGAGTCGGAGCCGCTGACGCCGTTCGTGGACGTCATCCGCCCGCTGCACGAACAGCGGGGCGTGTCGACGATGCTGGTCATGGGTGGTTCGGGCGACTACATGGATGTGGCCGACCAGGTGGTGATGATGGATGCCTACCAGGCGTTCGACGTGACCGATCGGGCGCGTGCGTTGGCGGCCAATCCGACCGGTCGGGCCTCGGAGGCCGAGGAGTTCCCCGCGGTGCGCGAGCGGGTGGTGGCTCCGAAGTCGATCGCCACCGACCGGCCGAAGGTGCGTTCGCGCGGGGTGGACGCGTTGACGCTGGCCGATTCGACGATCGAGTTGCGCGGGGTGGAGCAGCTGGTCGATCCCAGTCAGGTCACGGGCATCGGGTTGGCGCTGGTGACGCTGGCGCGGCGCGGTGTCGTCGACGGGCGGCGCACGGTGGCCGAGGTGTTGCAGGCCTACCGCGACGAGGTCGACCGGCGGGGGGTTGCCGCGGTGGATGACCAGTACGTGGGGGATTTCGCCGTGCCGCGCCGGTTCGAACTGGCCGCGGCGTTGAACCGGCTGCGGGCGCTGCGCGTGTCCGGGTTCGGCTGAGACCCGGGGCGCGTTGATGTTCGGATGAGGTTTGCCGCTTCGGCCGCGGCGGGCATCTGGTGAGGGGACGACGCGGCGGCACGGTGAACGGAGACGTCGATGACGCAGTGGTCGACGGCCCGACACGGGGTGCAGGGCTATGCCGATCGGCAGCACGCGGGTGGTGTGCTGGCCGAGCGCGTGCGGCATCTGGGGCTGTCGGACCCGTTGGTGCTGGGGCTGGTGCGGGGAGGTGTTCCCGTGGCGGCCGAGGTGGCGCGTGCGGTGGGGGCGCCGTTGCGCGTGTGCGTGGCCCGCAAGGTCGGCGCCCCCGGCCAGCCGGAGTTGGCGCTGGGGGCGGTGACCGCGCACGGGCCGGGCACCTACGACGAGCGCCTGGTGGAGGCGTTCAGCGTGGACGAGCAGTGGTGGCGGCAGGCGTGCGAGCGGGAGCAGGCCGAGGCCGCGCGGCGCGAGCGGGAGTTCGGGCAGGATCCGGCTGAGCGGTGGTCGGGTCACGACGTGGTGCTCGTCGACGACGGGTTGGCCACCGGGGCCACGGCGCGGGCGGCGGTGCGCATGGTGCGGCAGGCCGGTCCGACGCGTGTGGTGCTGGCCGTACCGGTGGGGGCGCCGGAGGCGGTGCGTCGGCTGGGGCAGGAGGCCGACGAGGTGGTGTGCGTGTTGCAGCCGACGTCGTTTTCGGCGGTGGGCCAGTGGTATCGGGCGTTTCCGGCGACGTCGGACGAGGAGATCCACCGCCTGTTGGCCCCGCCCCAGTGACGGGCGGGCCAGCGACGGGCGGGGCAGCGACGGGCGCACCGGCTGTTTCCGCCGAGCGCGTGCGGCCACGAGCACGACCGCACCGGGCTGGCGCGGCCGAGGGCGCGTAGCGCTGCGCAACTGCCGTGTACGTTTTGATCCGTTTTCCGGGGGTGCTTTGTCGCATGCGCCCGGGCCTGGTGCGGTGCGGCGCGTTTCCCGCATCACCTGCCGGGGCGAGTCCTGGTCCGGTACCGCTACTGTCGACCGCATCGCGGCACCGGTGCGGTGTGTTACAGCCCGGTGCGGCGCGGTTCGGTCGGAGTGGACGCGAGGATCGGGTAAATGAGGCAGTGATGACGAACGGTGATGCATCCGCGGAGGAGCCGCACGGGCGGTCTTCCGCGGCGCGGCGGTCGGGGACGCGCCGCAGCGCCGAGGAGGCGGCTGCGGAGCAGAAGGGCTATTCGGCCGAGGTGTCGCAGCAGGTGGCCGAAGCGGTGACGGCGTTGGCGCAGCGGCTGGCCGACCCGTCGGTGGCGCATTCGGTCGAGGAGATCGAACGGGTCATGCGGGGGTTTTCCACGACGGTGGAGGGCATGGCCGAGGGGTTGGACGGGTTGACCGAGTGGTTGCGCGCGGCCGGGCACGCGGGGGCGTTGTCCGGGCACGCCTCGGTGGTGTCCGAACGGATGGTGCATCTCGGGCGGGAGTTGACGCGGTTGGCCGAGGCGGTGCAGCAGGCCCAGCGCGGCGAGTCCGCATAGGCGTTCGGCGCGCCGCCCGCGCGGCCTGTTCGGATTCGGTCCGCAGTGGACAGCGCGGGGCTCGTGCGTGCTGTCGCCACGGCGGGGGTTGTTATGCTGCTCGCGCGGGGTGCTCGGACGTGTCCGGTTGTGCGCCGGTGGGCTGCGGGCGCGGTGTGCGCGTGGATCGGAGGTGTGCGTGGATCGCGGCAGTGTCGGCGAGTCCTCGGCCGCGTTCGACTCGGCGGTGCGTCGCTGGTGGGACAGCGCTGCCGCCGAGGTCGGTGCGGCGCAGGCCGACTGGTCGGCGCTGTTGGACGAGCCGGTGCGGCAGGTGCTCACCGTCGCGTTGCGTGCCGCGGTGGAGTCCGCGGCGCCGCAGTTGGACACCGCGCACCTGTTGTGGGCGGCGACGCGGGAGGAGGAGACCGCGGCGCTTTTGTCCGAGTCCGGTGTGGACGTTGCCGAGCTGACCGCGGCCACTCGGCGAGCCGTGGACGGGGCGGCGCAGCGTGGTGGGCAGGTGCCCGCGTTGGCGCCGTCGGCGCGGCGCGCGTTGGCCGGGGCGCATCAGCAGGCCCGTCGCGAGGCCGCGACGGTGGTGGGGCCGCGGCATCTGCTGCTCGGACTGGCCGGGGATGCGGAGTCGGTCGCGGGGCGGGCGTTGGCGCGGGCCGCGGGGTCGGGGGCGGCCGGTGGGGTGTTGTCGCCGACGCCGCGGTTGGACGAGTTCGGTTGGGACGTGACGGCGCAGGCGCGGGCCGGTGCGTTGGATCCGGTGGTCGGTCGGGACGCGGAGATCGAGCAGGCGTTGGAGATCCTCGGTCGGCGCGGCAAGAACAATCCGCTGTTCCTCGGTGATCCGGGGGTGGGCAAGACGGCCGTGGTCGAGGGGCTGGCGCAGCGCGTGGTGACCGGTGCGGTGCCGCCGCCGTTGGCGCACACGCGCATCGTCGCGGTGGACATGGCGGGCATGGTCGCCGGTGCGCGATACCGCGGCGAGTTCGAGCAGCGGTTTCGGGACCTGCTCGAGGAGCTGCGCCAGCACCGCGACCGGGTGATGGTGTTCGTGGACGAGGTGCACAGCATCGTCGGCGCGGGCGCGGGCGAGGGCTCGTTGGACGCGGGCACGATGCTCAAGCCGGCTTTGGCGCGCGGCGAGGTGTGCCTGCTGGGGGCGACGACGGTGGAGGAGTACCGCCGCCACATCGCGCGGGATCCGGCCTTGGAGCGGCGGTTCGCTCCGATCATGGTCGACGAACCGTCCACGCAGGACGCGGTGGCGGTGTTGGAGGGGCTGCGGGAGCGGTTTCAGCACCACCACCAGGTGCAGGTGGACGCGGCGGCGGTCTCGGCAGCGGTGCAGCTGTCGCAGCGCTACCTGACGGACCGGTTCCTGCCGGACAAGGCCGTGGACGTGTTGGACCAGACGTGCTCGCGGGTGCGGCTGCGGCGCGGCGGGTTCACCGCGGAAGTGCCGTTCTCGCCGACGGTGGTGGCCGACGACGTCGCCGAGGTGATCAGCCGCCGTTGCGGGGTGCCGGTGGCCGAGGTGGAGCCGGACGACCCGCGGGCGCTGCTGGATCTGGAGCAGCGGTTGCAGCGCCGCGTGCTCGGCCAGGAGCGGGCGGTGCGTGTCGTGTCCGAGGCGGTGCGCCGGGCGCGGGCCGGGTTGGGTGATCCGGACCGGCCGATCGGTGGGTTCGTGTTCCTCGGGCCGACCGGGGTGGGCAAGACCGAGTTGGCGCGCGCGTTGGCCGAGGCCCTGTTCGGCGACACGCAGCAGTTGATTCGGCTGGACATGAGCGAGTACCAGGAAAAGCACGCGGTTTCGCGGCTGGTGGGGGCGCCGCCGGGGTATGTGGGCCACGGTCAGGACGGGGAGCTCACCGACCGGGTGCGGCGGCAGCGGCACGCGGTGGTGTTGCTCGACGAGGTGGAAAAGGCCCACCCGGATGTGTTCCACATGCTGCTGCAGGTGTTGGACGCGGGCCGGTTGACCGATGCGCAGGGCCGCACGGTCGACTTCCGGGACACGGTCATCATCATGACGTCGAATCTCGGTGCGGATGCGGTCACGGCCTCGGCCTGCGGCGATGACGGCCGCGGCAACGACGATGCCGCGGCTGATGCGGCCGTGTGGCAGCAGCTGCAGGCGTTTTTCCGGCCGGAGTTTCTCAACCGGGTCGACGACGTGGTGGTGTTCCGCCCGTTGGGGCTGCAGGCGCTGCTGCGCATCACCGAGTCGTTGTTGCAGCGCACCGCGGAGCGGTTGCAGGAGCGGGGGGTGGAGTTCGCCGCTGCGGACGAGGCCGTGACGTGGCTGGTGCGGCGCGGGTGGCATCCGGAGTTCGGGGCGCGGCCGCTGCGGCGGGTGCTGCAGCAGGAGGTGGACAACCGGCTGGCCGGGTTGGTGCTGTCCGGGCAGGTCTCCGCCGGCCACCGGGTCACGCTGCACACCGAGGGCGAGGAGTTGACCTGCGCGATCTCGCGGGCGTGGGAACCGGTCGCGGCCGGGCGGCACGCGGCCGCAGGCGAGCCTTCCGCGGACGCGTGAGTCACGCCCGGGCAGGATGCGACACCCCCGGCGCGCCCGTTGATGGCCCTGGACTTCCGAGGCTGGCGGACCTTCTCTCCCGACCTCGTGCCCGACATCGCGCTGACCGCGCTCGATGTCGACCGCTGCACCACCGAATACCGCGAGGTACTCACCCTGGCCGACCCCGTCGCGGTACTTCTCGCTGTGCCCAGAACCAGATTGGCGCCGCTGTCGGGCAGCAGCTGTGTCGTCAGCGGGGCCGCTGGTGATCCGGGCGGTCACGAACGCGATGCGAGTCGCTACATCAGCCCGAGGCAGCTCGATGATCTCGTAGCCGAGCTCGGTGTAGATCTCGACCATCGCGTCGTAGGTGCGCTCGGCTTCGGCACGGTCCTGTGTGCGCTCGCCGTCCTGGCTGAAGATCTCCGGCCAGGGCGGGGCGCAGGACAGCGCCGAACCACCAATCGCGGTCTGATCGCGGATCACGCCCCGCCCGGCTTCGAGGGTGCTGGCCCACCCGTGGTGGCCGAGTCCCTGCAACAGCGTGGTCTTGCCCGACCCCGGCCCGCCGGTCACCACGACGAACCGGTCGACGTCACCGTCCAGCACGCGCCATGCTCCTCTCCTCGGACATCTCGGTTGCGGATCGCTCAGCGGACACGGCCCCGTCATCGGCTTGCGAGGGGGTTGCTCAGAACTGCTGGTCGTGCCATGCGGGCGAGCGGTCCGGAAAGTCGCGGGCGGTCATCGCGCGTGCCAGATCCCGGTCGGCCCGACCAGCGGTGGCCTCGCCGAGGACTCGTTCGGTCCATCGGAGGTCTTCGGGAGTCCAGGGCCTTGATGCCGACCCCACCCCTGTCACACGAACGGATTACGTGCTGTCGCGTCTGTCGCGGCGCTCCTACGGTAGGAAGTGCAGGTGCAGCCAGGGCCCGATCCCTGCTGCCCGTTCCCTGCTACCGGAGTACACCGTCGAGGGGTGAGCTCGCGGTCAGACACATGGTAACCGGGGAGGACTTCAGTGATCGCGGCACGATCCGGCAGGCGTGGCGGCCCACCGCGGCTCGACGAGCACGACATCGTCGCCCCCCGCGCACCGAGCGAACCCATGAGCCGCAGCGACCGGTTGCGGCTGCACGTGGAATGGCCCCACACAGGAGTGGTGCTCGTGCGCATCGCCGGTGAAGTTGACCTCGCCGCACTGCCCCGCACGCTGGAACTGCTGCGGCAACGGCTCAGCGCCGCCTACCTGAGCACCATCATCCTCGACCTCACCGGCGTGTCCTACTGCACCAGCGCCGCCGTGGAACTGCTCATGCGCGTGCAGCACCGCGCCGACCGGCGGCACGTGGACTGCTACGTCGTGCCCGGCCGCGGTCCGGTGGCGCGGCTGCTGCAGCTGACCGAGCTGACCGACCGGTTCGCCATCCGCGAGTCGACCGCGGACGTGTTCACCGAACTGCACCTCGACACCTCCCAGTACTGACCCGCCAGGCCTGACCCGTCCCGCGGAAACCCCGCGGGAAACCTGTGTGGACTCCGGATGATCCCTGCGATCCCTGTGAGTGGAGTCACCGCGCGGTGGGTGCCCGGCGCTCGCGCGCGGCTGGCAGGATGCGCGCACGTGATCACCACCGGCCGCCGCAGCGGACCTGCGCCGGTGGTTTCCCAACGCGGCCGCTCCCGCGGCGAGCCAACAGGAGGACGTGTGCAGGCGCCAGTGATCGAACCCATCGACGGCTACCACCCGCAGGTGCCCGACCGGGCGTTCGTCGCCGGCAGTGCGCACCTGCTGGGCCGCGTGCAGCTCGATGAGGACGCCAGCGTGTGGTACACGACGGTGCTGCGCGGCGACCAGGAGCACATCACCGTCGGAGCGCGCACCAACGTCCAGGACGGCTGCGTGCTGCACGCCGACCCGGGACTGCCGGCCACCCTCGGCGCGGACGTCACGGTGGGCCACCGGGCCGTGGTGCACGGCTGCACCGTCGAGGACGGGTGTTTGATCGGCATGGGCGCGGTGCTGCTCAACGGCTGCCGCATCGGCGCCGGCTCGTTGGTGGCCGCGGGCACCGTCGTGCTCGAAGGCACCGAGGTGCCGCCCGGTTCGCTCGTGGTGGGCTCGCCGGGCAAGGTGCGGCGGGAACTGTCCGAGCAGGAACGCGGGATGCTGGCGGCCTCGGCCGAGCACTACGTGAGCCTGGCGGGCAAGCACCGCGGCACCCCGCAGCAGTAGGCCCTGTACTCCTGAAGCTGTCCTGAGCCGCAAAGTAGCGGAGGCTCGGGCGTGGGTGTGAACGATGATCGATAGCGTGCGCCTGTGCAACGTGAGTGGGCTTCGGATGAGCTGGTGGGGTCGTGGACGCTGGTTGGCGACGACTGGCGCTTGGTAGGCAACAAGTCCGGAGCGACCCGGCTCGGGTTCGCCCTGCTGCTGAAGTTCTTCGAGATCGAAGCGCGGTTCCCGCGGTATGCCGAGGAGGTCCCGTCGCAGGCGGTTGACTACGTCGCTGAGCAGGTCGGTGTGGATGCCGAGGAGTTCGGTCGCTACTCGTGGCAGTCCCGCTCGATCGAGTATCACCGCGCGCAGATCCGGACCGCGTTCGGTTTCCGCGAGTTCTCCCGGGGTGATGAGGGCAAGCTGGCTGGGTGGTTGGCCGAGGAGGTTTGCCCGGTCGAGCTGCGTGAGGACCGGCTGCGGCAGGCGGTGTTGGTGCGGTGTCGGGCCGAGGGGATCGAGCCACCCGGGCGGTTGGACCGCCTCATCGGTTCGGCCCGTTCGACGTTCGAGCAGCGGTTTTGCCTGCGCACTGTCGAGCGTCTATCGGGGGCGAGTGTGGCCGCACTGGAGGCCTTGGTCGCCGAGGACGACTCTGCGGGGCGGGGTCTGTTGGCGGAGTTGAAGGCCGATCCCGGCCAGGTCGGGTTGGAGACGGTGCTGGCCGAGATCGACAAGCTGACCGCGGTGCGCCAGCTGGGGCTGGCGGACGGGTTGTTCGCCGACGCCTCGGAGAAGCTGGTGGCCGCCTGGCGGGCGCGGGCGATGCGCTCGTACCCGTCCGACCTGCGGGATAGCCCCCGCGAGGTGCGGCTGACTCTGTTGGCGGCGCTGTGCTGGATGCGTCAAAGCGAGATCACCGATGCACTGGTGGACCTGTTGATCGGGCTCGTGCACAAGATCAATACGAAGGCGGATCGCAAGGTCGAGCGCGAGCTTACCGATGATCTGCGCCGGGTGCGGGGCAAGGAGGGGATCCTGTTTCGGATGGCCGAGACGGCGCTGGAGCAGCCGGATGAGCAGGTGCGTACCGCGCTGTATCCGGTCGTCGGCGAGAAGACCCTGCAGCAGCTGGTCAAAGAAGCCGAGGCCACCGAGCAGGCGTTCCGGTCTCGGGTGCGCACGGTGCTGCGCGGGTCGTATTCGAACCATTATCGGCGGATGCTGCCGCCGCTGCTGGCCGCGCTGGACTTTCGGTGCAACAACACTGCCTACCGGCCGATCATGCACGCCCTGGAGCTGCTGCAGCGCTACCGCGACACCGACGGCAAAATCCGGTTCTACGCGGCTGAGGAGTCGGTACCGGTCGACGGGGTGGTGCCGAAAGCCTGGCGCGACGCTGTGATCGACGAGCGTGGCCGCATCGAGCGCATCCCCTACGAGCTGTGCGTGCTGGTGTCCCTGCGGGAGGCGCTGCGGCGCCGCGAGGTGTATGTGGCTGGCGGGAACCGGTGGCGCAATCCCGAGGACGACCTGCCGGCTGACTTCGAATCCACCCGCGACGTGCACTATGAGGCGCTGCGCAAACCCCGCGAGGCCGAGACCTTCATCGCCAACCTCAAGCAGCGCATGACCGCGGCGCTGGACCGCTGCGACACAGCCCTGGCCGACGGCACGGCTGGTGGAGTGCGGATCACGCGGCGTCGCGGCGAACCGTGGATCACGGTGCCCAAACTCGACCCGCTGCCGGAGCCGCGCACGCTGGCTGCGGTCAAGGAGGAAGTCACCCGCCGGTGGGGCACGATGGATCTGCTCGATGTACTCAAAGATGCCGACTTCCTCACCGAGTTCACCAGCGAATTCAGCTCGGTGGCTTCCCGGGAGAACCTCGACCGCGACACCCTGCGGCGCCGGCTGCTGCTGGTGCTGTTCGCCCTAGGCACCAACATCGGCATCCGCAAGCTCGTCGCCACCGGCGAACACGACGAGACCGAACGCGAACTGCGGCACGTGCGCCGACACTTCATCACCCGCGACAACCTCCGCGCGGCGGTGGCCAAGCTGGTCAACGCCACGTTCGAGGCACGGGACCCACGGTGGTGGGGCGAAGGGACCGCGTGCGCCAGCGATTCGAAGAAGTTCGGCTCGTGGGAGTCGAACCTGATGACCGAGTGGCATCAGCGCTACGGCGGGCCAGGGGTGATGATCTACTGGCACGTCGAACGCCAGCACACCTGCATCTATTCGCAGCTCAAGTCCTGCTCGTCCTCGGAGGTCGCGGCGATGATCGAGGGGCTGCTCCGGCACTGCACCACCGCCGAGGTCGACGCCAACTACGTCGACACCCACGGCGCGTCGGTGGTGGGCTTCGCCTTCACCGAGCTGCTCGGCTTCCGCCTGCTACCGAGGCTGAAGAACATCGGCTCCATCCGGCTGTACCGGCCCGACGACACTGGAACGTGGGCGCACCTCGGCCCTGTGACCACCAGGCCGATCAAGTGGGACCTCATCGCCCAGCAATACGACCAGATGGTCAAATACGCCACCGCGCTACGGCTGGGCACCGCCGAGTCCGAGTCGATCCTGCGCCGCTTCACCCGCGGCGGGCCCAAGCACCCCACCTACCAAGCCCTGGAAGAGTTGGGACGCGCGGTGCGCACCATCTTCGTCTGCGACTACCTCGCCGACGAAGACCTGCGCCGCGAGATCCACGGCGGGCTGCAGGTCGTGGAGAACTGGAACTCCGGCAACGGCGTGATCTTCTACGGCAAGAACAGCGAGCTCACCGGCCCCGACCGCGAGTCCGCCGAAGTGTCCATGCTCGCCCTGCATCTACTCCAGTCGGCATTGGTGCACGTCAACACCCTGCTGCTGCAAAACGTCCTCGACAGCCCAGGCTGGGACGAACTGCTCGGCCCTCACGAGCGCCGGGCGCTGAGCCCGCTGTTCTGGTCCAACATCAACCCCTACGGGCGCTTCCGCCTGGACATGACCACACGCCTCGACCTCCCGATTCCGTCTCGCTGACGGACCCCGCGTACTGATGGAAAGGATCGACTGGTGAACCACGACGAGATCCTGGTCGTCGGCGAGTGGGCCGCCTCCTCGCCAGACATTCAGGACGCCGCCATCGAGGCTGCGATCGAGCAGTGGGAGATCGTGGGATGGCCAGAGGGCCTGTTGTCCTACACCGCACTGGCCGGCGATGACGGCTCCACCGTCTTGCACGTGTCCCGGTGGCGCGATCGCACCGCCGTTTCGGGCTTTACCGGCGACATCAAGACGCAGTGGTCAGCAGGAGTCGATCGCGCCGTACCGGGTGTGGTTCGTCGAGGCGTGCACACCTACCACCCCTACGGCGTCCTGCAACTGGCTGCAGGCGAGACCGGATTCCTTGCGCTGATCGAGGTGGAGACCGACACCACCAAGGCCGCCCACAGCTGGATGGATGCCATGCTGTCGCACCAGCGAGACGAGCCCCAGCACGGGATGCTGGCATCGACGTTCTATCTCAGTGTTGCCGGACAACGCGTGCTCCACATCGCAGAGTGGGTCGACAGCCCGGAGCACGCCTCGCTGCCCGCTCTTGCTCAGCACCTCATCACCGAAGATGTCGTTACCCGGCCCATCAACGTCACCCGCAGCACCTCGTGGCGGACCATCCAGAACACGTCCTGACCAGCGTCCGGACGTGATCGACAACCGAGATGTTCACGGAGCTCCTGGGAGTATGGCGCTGTGATTGAAGCGGACTGTGATCGGTTCGTGGTGGTGACCGGCGGGCCAGGGTCGGGAAAGACCACGCTGCTGGAGGGACTCGGCCACCACGGGTGGGCCAGCACCGTCGAAGCCGGGCGGGGTGTGATTCACGATCAGACCGCGATTGGTGGATCGGCGCTGCCGTGGGCGGACCGGGCCCTGTTCGCGGAGCTGATGCTGTCGTGGGAGATGCGCTCCTACCGATGGGCGCAGCAGCAGACCGGTGTGGTGCTCTTCGACCGGGGCGTTCCCGACGTGGTGGGCTACTTGCGTCTGGCAGGGCTTCCCGTCCCGGCGCACGTGTTCACCGCAGCCGAGTGCTTCCGCTATCACCGGCAGGTGCTGATCGCCCCGCCCTGGCCGGAGATCTTCAACCAAGACAGCGAGCGCAAACAGGACCTCGCCGAAGCCGAGCGCACCTATGACGCGATGGTCGAGACCTACACCGAGCTCGAGTACGAGATCATCGAGCTGCCTCGGGCTGATGTAGCAACTCGCATCGAGTTCGTGACCACCCGGATCACCAGCGGCCACGCTGACGGCACAGCTGGTGCCCGATAGGGGATCCCCTTGCGAACCAGTAAGGCAGGAATTCCCCCGCAGGCATATCCGCCCGGGTTTCGGCGAGCACTACGGCCCCATTACCATAAGCGGACGCTTGCTGCTGGAGGGAACCATCGGTGGAGTAACTGGTTATGTTTCTGCGGAACCGCCACGGCCTTCTTGCTGTTCACGTCGGGTCTGGGTGTCGTGCAGGACCTGGCGGCGTTCGCGTTCGCGGTAGCTGAAGGCGGCTTCGCGGATCGAGTTTTCACTTTCGAAGCCGGAACCGACGGCGCCGGCAACAGTGGCCGCCGCGGTGACCAGCAGCATGACGACGGCATAGTCACCGAATCCGAGTCCGGGCCCGATGTACTGGCCGAACACCTCAGGGGTGAGGACGACACTGGCCGCGATCAGGTTGACGACGTAGAGCGCCCCGTACATGCACCCCACTCCGATGAGCAGGGTCAGCACCGTGGAAGCGTTGAACAACACTGCCTGCTCGCGTTCGTGCACGGGTCGGCCCATGGTCTGCTCCCACAGCCGGTGATAGGCGATGAGCCAAGCGACCATGACAGCCACCGACCCGAGCACCGCGGCCAGCAGGCGCAGTGGCCCCATCGTGCTGGCCAGTCGCCAGACCGACGTACTGATCAAGTAGAACGCGCTGAACGCGAACGCCCCCACCAGCGGCCCGGTCAACCCGAACACCAGCCGCCACGGACGGTTGTCCCGAACCATGCCGATCAACAGCCGCACCATGCCTCGCGAGGCCAGCACGCGCACGTCGACGTCGCGTTGCTCCGGGGTGACCCGCTGGAAGCGGTTGGCCAGCCAGGGCAGTCGGCGACGCCGGTGCTCCTCGGTCTCCTCCGAGGGAGTACCCCGGCTGCGCATGTCGGCGACGAGCTGGGTCACCACACCTCGCACCCGGCGGCGCAACGCCATGCCTCCGAATGCCGGTAGCGACACCACCAGGACCCTGCGCTCGTTGCTCATATCGGCCACGATGGGCTGCCGGCCACTACGCAGCGGGAGATCCGTGATGCACGCAGCAAGATCCCACCCGTGCTGCCGCATCCGCTCGCTGGCGACGTCCATCATCTCGGTATGGCGGTCGTCACTGGGCGGTAACCGCTCGCGGTGCACATCCACGCGCCACACGCAGTTGTCCTCCAGCTGCTCGGACAGCAGCCCCGGCAAATCATGGGCGAGCTGCTCAGCAATCTGCGCAGGCGCGGCCACCGGATCAGCCACCACCCCCACAGTCACCGTCTCGATCGAACCGTTCCTCGCATCTTCCGGCATCGTCATCGCAGCACTCCCCACCGTCGGTGACGCCCCACGACTACCCACCACAGCCCTATCCAACGACCCACGTAGCTCGAGCCCGCACCATCTCCGCAAACCATCGGTATGCGTACGCGGTGCCTCCGGCGGCGAGGAGGATTGGCCTCGATCAGCCGGGCGCGCCAGACCGGCGGGAAGAACCGGGCCAGGGCCGCGGCCAAGGTCTCGTCCAGCAGGCGGATCAGGCTGGGCCAGTCGGCCTGGTGGTAGTTACACGCCCGCGTGGATCTGCCCACCGGCGCGGGGCAGGCAGGCGGCGGCGTGGGCTCCGTGCACTGTGCGGGCCAGGGCAGTGCGGAGAGGGGCATCGACCGAACCCGTGTACGGATTCCAGCGCCATGCGGCAGCACACCCAACACCAAGCTCGCCGAGGTCGCCGCCGCGTTCGTGGCCTGGGTCCGTGACCGCGGTCCCGCCGGCCCGCGGAGACTGCCGGGTGGTCGCGGGGTGGTCGACGAGTTGCTCGGCGCTGCCGGGTGAGCACCGTGGCCCGGTGCGGCCACCGCCGGCACCGCCCGCCGATCCGCGCTGACCGCCGCTCGGCGGCTGGTTTGACCCGGCCTGACCCGGGGCAATCCTGTGGTTATCCCACACTATGAGGAGGCGTGATTCCCATGGCAGATGAGCTGCGCGGTCGGCGGGTCGCGATCCTGGCCACCGACGGTGTCGAGCAGGTCGAGTACGAACAACCCCGCCAGGCGGTGGAGCAGGCTGGGGCGCAGGTGACGCTGCTGTCGATCCATACCGGGCAGATTCAGTCGATGAACGCCGACATCGACAAGGGCGACAGGTTCACCGTCGACCGGTTGGTCTCCGACGTTTCCGGCGACGACTTCGACGCCCTGATCCTGCCCGGCGGGACGGTCAACCCGGACGGGCTGCGGGTCAACTCCGACGCGGTGGGTTTCGTGCGGGAGTTCGTGGGCTCCGGTAAGCCGGTCGGGTCGCTGTGTCACGGGCCGTGGACGTTGGTCGAGGCCGACGTGGTCCGGGGCCGCACGTTGACGTCGTTTCCCAGTATCCGCACCGACATTCGCAACGCCGGCGGGACCGTCGTCGACCAGGAAGTCGTCACCGACCAGGGCCTGGTCACCAGCCGCGACCCCAACGACCTGCCCGCGTTCTGCTCCAAGATCGTCGAGGAGTTCGCCGAAGGCCGCCACCGGGCCCCCACCCAGGCCTGAATCGAACCCATCCGCCAGAGGAGAAGAACATGAAGGCACTGGTCTATAACGGACCCCACGACGTCTCCGTCTCCGACGTTCCCGACGCGCGTATCGAGCGGCCCAACGACGTCCTGGTGCGGATCACGGCGACGAACATCTGCGGGTCGGACCTGCACATGTATGAAGGGCGTACCGACTTCGAGCAGGGCCGCGTCTTCGGTCACGAAAACGTCGGCGAGGTCGTCGAGGTCGGTGACGGGGTCGACAAGGTCGCGGTCGGGGACATGGTCTCGGCGCCGTTCAACGTCTCCTGCGGGCACTGCCAGAACTGTGAGCACGGTCTGACCAACTACTGCCTGCGCGCCAACGTGGAGGGGATGGCCGGCGGGGCCTACGGGTTCGCCGACATGGGCGGCTGGGTAGGCGGCCAGGCTGAGCTGCTGCGCATCCCGTGGGGTGACTTCCAGTGTCTGCGCCTGCCCGAGGACGCGGCCGAGAAGCAGAACGACTACGTGATGCTCTCCGACATCTTCCCCACCGGCTGGCACGCCGTGGAGATGTCGGGCCTGCAGCCCGGCGAGACCATCGTGATCTACGGCGGCGGCCCGGTCGGGCTGATGGCCGCGCTGTCCGTGAGTGTGAAGGGGGCGGCGAAGGTGATGGTCGTCGACCGCCACCCCGACCGGCTGCGCCTGGCCGAGCAGGTCGGGGCGATCGCGATCGACGACTCCAAGGGCGACCCGGTCGAGCAGGTCACCGAGCACACCAAGGGACTCGGCGCCGACCGCGGCGCCGAATGCGTCGGCTACCAGGCCCACGACCCCCAAGGCAACGAGGACAACGCGGCGACCCTGAACAAGCTGGTCTCCTCGGTGCGGTTCGCCGGCGGCATCGGCACCGTCGGGGTGTTCATTCCCCAGGACCCGGGCGGCCCGGATGAGCTGTCCCAGCAGGGCAAGGTCCGCTTCGACTTCGGCAACTTCTGGTTCAAGGGACAGCAGATGGGCACCGGGCAGGCCCCGATCAAGCGCTACAACCGCCACCTGCGCAACCTCATCGCCGAGAACAAGGTCGAGCCCTCGTGGATCGTGTCCCACAACCTGCCCCTGGAGAAAGCCCCGGACGCCTACAAGCACTTCGACGCCCGCGAAGACGGCTGGACCAAGGTCGTGCTCAACCCCGGCCAGGCCGCCTGACTTGTCCGCCGCGGCTTTGAACAGCACCCGTTTGAATAGGAGGCCAGAGCATGGCTGAACCGGTGACCGTCGGGCTCCTCGTCCGGATCGAGGCGCTACCGGGCCGAGAAAGCGACGTCGAGAACTTCCTGCAGCAGGGGCTCGGCATCGTGGAGCAGGAGCCGGGCACGGTGCGGTGGTTCGCCCTCCGCTTCGGGCCCTCGTCGTTCGGCATCTACGACGCCTTTCCCGACGACTCCGGTCGCCAGGTCCACCTCTCGGGCCAGGTCGCGCAAGCCCTCGACGACAACACCGGCACCCTGTTCGCCCAGCCCAGCATCGAACCGGTGGACGTGATCGCCGAGAAACCACCGATCTGAGGTGGCCCCGAGCAGCCGGTGGGCCGCTGCGGGCGGCCGCCCACAGCGCTCGACCCGCGCGGGAGGTGACGTTGTGGCAAGCCAGGGCGGCGCCGTGGCCGATGCGCCCACGGTGACGCTGGGCCTGCTCAGCGACCCCGGGCTGCCCGCCGAGTTGTCCGCCGACCTCGCCGCACAGCTGCCCGAGCTGCTCGAGCACGAGACCGACGGCCGTGTCCGATGGCGGGTCGGGACCGCCTCCCAGCGGTTGACCCTCGACGAGCACGGCACCCTGCCCTTGGTCGAGATCGGCCAACGCACCATGGCCGAGCACAGGTGGGACCTGGTGATCCTGGTGACCGAGCTCCCCCGCCGGGCCGGCACCCAGCCGATCGTCTCCGACTACGGGCTCGCCGCTGCGGTCGGCCTGGTCTCGCTGCTCGGGTTGGGCGCGATGGGGTTGGGCCGCCAGGCCCGCAAGGTGATCGTGCACCTGGTCGCCGAGCACCTGATCGACAAACCGCTCGGCGACGGCGGGACCGACGGGCCGGGCCAGGGCGGGCCGCGCGCCCACCGGGCGTTGGGCCTGGGCGCCCCGGTGCAGCACGTCGACTCCACCGACGAGGGCATCGACGCCCACCTGGCCCTGACCGGAACCCGGGGTCGGCTGCGGCTGTTGGCCGGGATGGTGCGGGCGAACCGGCCGTGGCGGCTGGTGCCGAGCCTGTCCCCGGCCCCTCGCCGGCGCCGCCGCGGGGGCGGCGTTTGGGGTGTTCTACTCCAACATCTGGCAGCTCGCCGACGCGTTCAGCGGGTGGCGCCTCACGCTGGTCAACGTCCTGGCGGTCCTCGCGATGATCGCGTGGCTGATCATCGACAACAGCCTGTGGGAGCGGCCGTCGGACCGGCAACTGCGCGAGGAGGCCGCGCTCTACAACGTAGCCACCGCGCTGACGATCTCGATCGGCGTGCTGTGCATGTACGCGCTACTGTTCGTGGTCACCCTGATCTCGGCGCTGGTGGTGATCCCACCCGACTATCTCACCTCCACCCTTAAACACCCCAGCGGTTTCGGCGAGTTCGCGATCGTGGCCTGGCTGTCCGCCTCGATGGGCACCATCGCCGGTGCCCTGGGCTCCGGGCTCGCCAGCGAGGACGCGGTCCGCCAGGCCGCCTACAGCAAACGCGAGCAGGAACGCCGCCAGAGCCTGCAAGCTGGCCTTCCGGTAGCACACGCCGAAAAACCAACGGTTAGCTCTGTTTCGCCAGGTCAGGGGCGGGGTTGAGTGGCCTGTGTTTGGCGATGCCAGTGCTGCCCCCGGTCTCGGCTTGCTGTCCGCCTGTGGTGACGATGTCGCTCGTTAGTGATCACGTGGTGAGCGGAGCGAGCGGGTGTCGACACGGTTTTTCTCTATTGACGAGATTCGGCGGTTGCGGTCGTGGCCGGAGGAGATCGGCCGGAACGAGTTGATCCGGTACTTCACGCTGGGTTCGGATGACCGGGCGTGGGTGCAGCGGTCTGCGCGGGGTTCGGGCAATCGGTTGGGCCTGGCGGTGCAGCTGTGCGCGTTGCCGTGGTTGGGGTTTGTGCCCGATGACGTGCCCGCGATACCGCGGTCGGCGTCGAATCGTCTTGCGGTGCAGTTGGGTCTGGCGGTGGCCGAGCTCGATGGGTACGGCGAGCGGGAGCAGACCCGTACCGAGCATCTGCGGCTGGCCGCGGCCCGGTTGGGCTGGCGGACGGCCGGCGCGAGGGAATGGAAGGAACTGGACGAGTTCCTGCTGGCCCGGGCGGTCGAGCACGATGCGCCCAGCGTGTTGTTCCGGCTGACCTGCGAGTACTTGAGCTCCCAGCAGGTGGTTCGGCCCGGTGTGATTACGTTGATGGAGCGCATCGCCACCATCCGGCAGGACGCGGTCGCCGAGGTGTATGCCCGGGTGGAGCCACTGCTGGACGAGCACCGGCGCAGTGAATTAGATGGGCTGCTGGCTGTCGAACAGGGGATGAGTATCTCGCGGTTGGCGTGGCTACATCGCGGGGCGACGACGGCCTCGCCGATGGCCATCCGCGCTGAACTGGACAAGCTGCGCTACCTGCGCGGCATCGACGCCCACGCGCTGGACCTGTCGAACCTGCCGGACGCACGCCGTCGGCGACTGGCCGGCGTGGGCCGGCGGGCGACAAACCAGGCCCTGGCCCGCCGGGACGCCGACAAGCGCTACCCGGTGCTGCTGGCCACGGCCGCCGAATGCGCCGTGGAAGTGCTCGACGAGCTCGTTTCCATGTTTGACCAGACCTTGTCCAACCTGGAAAACCGGGCACGCCGCAAGCTCGACGAACACCTGGCGCAGCGGGCGCGGGCCCAGGAGGATCGGTTGAGTCTGCTGGACGAGATGCTGGCCGTGGCCACCGACCTGGACAACGTGCCCGATGGTGAGGTCGGAGCGAAACTGCGCCGGGGGATCGGGATGGACCGACTGCGCGCCGCCCGGCGGGATCCGAAAGACCGCCTGCCGCGGGACCACGGACATCTGGCCATGGTCGATGCCAGTTTCACCTACCTGCGCGAATTCGCCCCGCACGTCATCGGGGCACTGACCTTCGCCACTTCCACCGAAGCACAGCCGCTGAGCGAGGCGGTGGCGACCCTGCGCGAGCTCTACGCCCGCGGTGGCCGCAAAGTCCCCAACGGGGCACCGACCGGCTTCGTGCCGACCCGATGGCGGGGCTATCTCGACCACGCGGCCAAAAGCGGCAACTCCACCGCGTATCGGCACTACTGGGAACTGGCCACGTTGTTGGGGCTGCGGGACGCGTTGCGCTCCGGCGATATCTGGGTGCCGGGCTCACGCCGGTATGCCGACCCGACCACGCTGCTGCTGCCGGCCGAGCAGTGGCCGGCCTGGCGTGACGAGTACTGCGCCCTGGTGCAGGCGCCCGTCGAGGCCACCACCGCCGTGGACCAGGCCGGCCAGCAATTACAGGCCGCGCTGACCGAGCTCGAGCCGGTGCTGGCTGCCGGGGAGGGGCCGGTGCGGCTGAGCGAGTCCGGCGAGCTGACCGTCAACCGGCTCTCGGCCGAGGCCGTGCCCGACGAGGTCGAGACACTCCGCCTGCAGCTGGTGGACCTCTTGCCGCGGCCGCAGCTGACCGAGCTACTCATCGAGGTCGACCGGTGGGCGGACTGGTCGGATCAGCTCACCCACGCCGGCGGCAAAACCCACCGCGAACCGCAGCTGCGCCGCAACCTCTACGCCGCGATCCTGGCCCAAGCCTGCAATTTCGGGCCCGCTGCGATGGCCGAGGCCTCCGGGATCTCGGAGGAGACGCTGCGCTGGACCACCGAGTGGTACCTGCGCGAGGAGACCCTGCGGGAAGCCAACGCGGCGATCGTCAATCACCACCACGGCCTGCCGCTGGCCTCGGTGTGGGGTGGCGGCACGATGTCGTCCTCCGATGGGCAGCGGTTCCCGATGCGGGGCAAGTCGTTAACCGCGCGGGCGATGAGTCGCTACTTCGTCGACGAGGGGGTGGCCACCTACACCCACGTGTCTGACCAGCACACCACCTACGGCACCAAGGTCATCCCGGTCACCGACCGCGAGGCCGTCTATGTGCTCGACGAGATCTTGGGCAATGCCACCGATCTGCCGGTCATCGAGCACGCCACCGATACCGCGGGCCAGACCCTGACGGTGTTCGCGCTGTTCGCTTTGACCGGCTTCACCTTGTCACCACGGATCCGTGACCTGGGTGGGATCACCCTGCATCGTCTTGGCACCCGTAAAGAGGCCATCAGGATGTTCCCGAACGCGGGCAGTCTGTTGACCGGCACGATCGATACGGCGCTGATCCGTAGCCAGTGGGACGAGATGCTGCGGCTGGCCGCCTCCCTGAAGTACGGACACGCCACCGCCTCGCTGGTGGTGTCCAAGCTGCACGCCTCGTCGCGGCGCTCGGCGCTGGCCCAAGCGCTGGTCGAGTACGGCAAGCTGCAGCGCACCATCTACGCGCTGCGATACCTGGCCGATGAAGCCTACCGGCGTCGGATCACCCGCCAGCTCAACAAGGGCGAGAGCCTGCACTCGCTGCGCCGGGACCTGTTCTTCGCCCACGAAGGCACCGTGCGGCGCCGCCACCACGAGCAACAAACCGAACAAGCCCTGTGCCTGTCGCTGGTGACCAACGCCGTGATCACCTGGAACACCGCCTACCTCGAACTCGCCCTCGAGCGTCTGTCACAGCGGCGCGGACGCATTGATCGCGACCTCCTCGCCCACATCTCCCCGGCACTGCTGGAACACGTCAACCCCTACGGCACCTACGACTTCCCCGTCGAGACCGAATACGCACGCCAGGGGTTCCGTCCGTTGCGGGCTCCGGACGACGCTGTCTGAAACGGATCGACACCATGGCTGCACGGGCAGGTGCCGTGGTGTCTGTGACAACGAGAGTCAGAGCGCGTGGCCGCCGGCGACCTGCAGAACTTGCCCTGTGACCCATCGTGCCTGGTGAGAAGCGAGGAACACAGCCGCGTCGGCGATATCGTCGGGCTCGCCGACGTGGCCCATGGGCACGATGGCCTGTGCTTGTTCGAGCAGCTCGTCGGTGATCCAGCCGGTTTGTACCGGCCCGGGAGCGATGGCGTTGACCCGCACCCCACTGGCAGCCAGATCGAGGGCGGTGGCGCGGGTAAGGGCTTCGACGGCGGCCTTGGAAGTGCCGTAGCCGATCTGGCCGGGGAAGGCGCGGGCAGCATCGGTGGAGATGTTGATCGCGCAGGGAGACATTCCCGGTCGAGCTCGGCGCGCGAGCTCACGGATGAGCAGCGCAGGGGCAATGGCGTTGACGCGGTAGTGGCGTTCGAGGCCGGCGGCGGTGACCGCATCGATGGTGTCCGGGCTCTCGCAATGGGCGGCGTTATTGACCAGCACGTCCACCGGCCCAAGTCGGGCCTCGACGTCGTCGAGCAGCTGCTCGGGCCCAGACGGCTCGGACAGGTCCGCCGCAACAACGGCCGCAGTCGTGTCCAGCTCGTCGACCAGGCGCCGGGCGTCCTCGGCTGCCGGTGTCCGGTGCTGCCAGGCGACCTCTGCCGGAGCAGAGGCGTCCTCGGCTAGATAATGCACGGCCACGTGAGCCTGCTGGGCGGCAAAAGCCCGCACGATCGCGGCCCCGATCCCTCCGGCACCGCCGGTCACCAGCACGACACATCGGTCAAGTCGCGGGTCGATCACAGCTGCATCCTGACACGGACGACGATGGCAAGTCTGCACTCGTCGGTAGGCTTCGCCGACCCTGCGCCACACGTCCACGGTGTCCTGACCGGACTCGATCACATCTCCCAACAGCTTGCCATCGATGAACTCGACCAGACAGCCAGCCTCACTAGCCGCCAACAGCGCCGGGGCTGGGAGATCATGCTGTGCCAGGAAGTGGGCGCGCGGCCACTCGAGCTCCCGAGGCTGGAGGTAACGGCGCAGCACCACGAGCCGCCCGTCGCCCAAAGTCACCGTGCTGATCCCGTTGTCGAACCCGCGCCCGGCCTGCTGTGTCAGCGACACCGCCGGTGGGAGATCCGCCTGGGTAAGCAGCTCGATCAGGACTTCCTGGGAGGAAGGCATCGTCACACTGAAACGCTACCGGAGGGGCCCTGACGCCCGGCACACGTGTCTCGTCAACGATCGTTCACGAGACACTCCCGCTCGCCGAGCGTTTCCGCAGGTCGCGACTGTTGCACAACCCGTGTCCGCGCCAATGTCACGCTGTCGGGCCTTCGCAATACAGTCCCGGTCATGCGGATCGGCTACGGACGGGTCTCCACCCGCGACCAACACCCGGACGCCCAGCACGACGCGCTGCGTGCGGCCGGCTGTGACGAGGTCTTCGTCGACAAAGCCTCCGGCACACTCGCGCGACGACCCGAGTTGGACAAGGCACTGCTGGCAGCCAACCGCGTCGGAGACCAGCTCGTGGTCACCAAGCTCGATCGGCTCGGCCGCTCCCTGGAGCACCTCATCGAGTTGTCCAACCAGCTCCAGACCAGGCAGGTCGATCTCGTCGTGCTCGACCAGGGCATCGACACCTCCACCGCGGTCGGTCGCATGTTTTTCCAGATCCTCGGAGCCATCGCCGAGTTCGAGCACGCCCTGCTGTCCGAACGCACCATCGACGGGCTGACGGCCGCGCGGGCGCGGGGCCGGACTGGTGGGCAGAAACCCAAGCTCGGTCCGCGGCAGGTCCAGCTGGCCCGCCAGATGCACGAAGAGCTCGGCGCCGATGGCAAGCGTCGCTACACCGTCGCCCAGATCGCCGCCGAGTTCGGCGTCACCCGCTCCACCATCTACCGCCACCTCGCCGCGAATTGATCGTCGTTAGCCAGAGGGAGACCTCAACTGCCTCGGGGGCGGTAGCGCCCGAACCCGCCTTCGGTGTTGATGATCTGCCCTGTGATCCACTGGGCCTCGTCGGTGACCAGCCAGCTGATCAGCCGAGCGGGGTCATCCGGTTGGCCGTAGCGTCCGAACGGGAACATCGGTGCGACTTCGCGCCACATGTCGTCGGTGAGATACCCGGTGTCGACCGGCCCTGGGTTGACCGTGTTAATCCGGATGCCCTGGTCGGCCAGTTGATCCGCCAGGGTCGTGGTCACGCCGGCCAGCGCGGCCTTGGCCGCGGCGTAGGCGACCTCGCCCGGCAACGGGCCAAGATGCTGTCCGGAGGTCAGGAACACGACAGCCCCACCGGCGCGTCCGTCATGGTGGTTGGCGAAGGCCTGGGCGAGCAGGATAGACGACCGGGCATCTACGGCCCAGTGGCGATCCAGCTCGGTGGTCAACGCACCCAGCGGGCCGTCTTCACCGGTAAGGGCGTGGTTGCACACCAGGATGTCGACGTGGCCGAACGCCTCGATCGCTGCCTCCACGATCTGTTCCGGAGCGCCGGGCTCGGTGAGATCACTGTGCTCATCGGCCATCGATGCTTCCTCGGCAGCGAGGTGTGTCCGTACACCGTTTCGCACGCTGTCGAGGTCATCGGCGCCCCATTCCTGCTCACGATCATGGGGCACGAAGTGATGCAGAAACACGCTCGCTCCGTACGCGGCGAGACGACACGCGGTCGCATAGCCAATGCCGCCACGACGACTAACCCCTGTGACCAGCCCGACCCTGCCCCGGAGCGGAAGCCGTTCTCGTCCCAGTTCACTTCGCTGAGCCTCATCCACGCGCGCACTCTCTCACAAGGCATGCAAGCTAAGCGTTGGATTTTCGGCGTATGCTACCGGTACCCCAAGCTCAGGACCAGGGCTCATCCTGACGTTCGGCGGGTCGCTCGCAGCACTGGCTGGCCCTGCTCGGGCAGGAAACCGGGAACCGTCCGCTGGCTCGCCCAACGCTTCGGCACGTCGTTGTTCGGCATCTACGACGCGTTCGGAGACGACTCCGGCCGTCCAGGCCCACCTGTCCGGCCACCTCGCCCAAACCCTCGCGGAGAACACCGGGGGTCTTGTTCGCCCAGTCGACCATCAAACCCGTGGACGTGATCGCCGAGAAACCCCGATCTGATCACCGATCGGCCCGGGGTGACAGGTGTCCGATGACCGAACCCCTTGCGTACACCCGCCGACGCAGCGACCAGCGTGCGGTGGCCTGGACCTCCGGCGTTGCAGTTGCCCCGTACGGTGAAAATTCCGGTCGTCGGGGGCTAAACGTACGCTCGCGCGCCATGAGCGCCACGATCATCGGCTACGCGCGTTGCTCTACCGACGAGCAAGACCTCACCGCCCAACGCCAGCGCCTGACCGAACTCGACGTCGCCGACGAGCGGATCTACCTCGACCACGGACTGACCGGCACCACCCGCGCACGGCCCGGTCTCGATCAGGCACTCGCCGCCGTCCGCGAAGGCGACACCCTCGTCGTACCGAAGCTCGACCGGCTCGCCCGCTCCGTCCCTGACGCTCGCGCCATCGGCGACTCATTGGCCGAACGCGGCATCAAGCTTTCGCTGGGCGGACAGGTCTACGACCCCGCCGACCCCATGGGCAAAATGTTCTTCAACATCCTGGCCACCTTCGCAGAATTCGAAGTCGACCTGCTACGCGCCAGAACGAAGGAAGGCATGGCCGTGGCCAAGGCCAGAGGAAAGCTGCGCGGCAAGCAGCCCAAGCTCTCAACCAAGCAGCAGCGCGAGCTTGTGCGGATGTACGGCACCGGCGAGTACACCATCGCCGACCTCGCCGAGGTCTTCACCGTCTCCCGCACCACGGTCTACCGCACCCTGCAACGGGACCAGAGCTCCACCAAGGCCCGATGACCACCGCTTTCCCGTTACTTTGCGGCTCAGGACAGCTTCAGGAGTACAGGGCCCAGTAGGGAGCGCGGTTTCGAGGGGCGGCTCGCCGGAATTGCCGTGGGACCGCCGGTGACGGCGGCGTCGGGCGGTCGTCGCGCTTGCCGGTCCGCTCGGCGACCGGCGCTCGCGGAAGCTCGACGAACCCTCGCTCGCCGGCGGGTGCCGGCTGGCGGGAAGGGCCGGTCAGCGAGTTTCGGGGCTGAAGTCGCTGAGTTCGTAGTGCAGGGTGCGGGTGCGCATGATGCGGTGCCCCAGCGGGACGATGACGCCGTGCAGCAGGCGGTACTTGCGGGTGAGGAGCGTGGCCGCCCGCCGCGCTTCGTCACCGTCCAGCAGCCGCGCACGAGCGGCAACCACGGCCCCCGTGGGCGCGCCGCGGAACGTCGACGGGCAGAACTGCACTTCGCCGAAGTTGCGTAGACGCTTGCTCTTGCCGGCCTTGTCGTAGGTGCGGATGTAGGCGTGCTCGCCGCGCACAGCGATGCTGACCGGCGTGCTCACCCAGCTACCGTCGCGCTTTTTGGTTTTGAGCAGGATCGTGCCCTGCCGCACGAACGGCCTCAACAGGTCGGGCACTGATGAGCGTGCACTCATGGCCACCACGTCCTCGCACGGGCCGCCGGAAGGCGAAAAAGCCGCCGTGCCCACGGCAGGCACGGCGGCGAAGTCTGTCGTGGCGGCGGAGTTACCGCCGCCGCGCGGGCCGCTGGTCGCCATTGCGCATGACCGTTTGACCCCGCTGGATCTCCCGGGCCACGTCACCGAGCCACCGAACCACACCAGCCATCGACAACCTCCTCGTACATCGATACTGAAACGGCTCGACAGCGCTCCGGCCCGCTGTCAAGGACCGGCTGATCAACGGCGGTGCTGGGCGGGCGGAAAATGCTGTCTCACTCTGTTCATCGCATCCGGCTTCCCAGGTGTTTCACCGTGCCGGTAACGACATGATAACGACTACGCGGGCGTTCATCACATCGCCGCTCGTTAGCATACACGCCGATGCGGGGCAAACAGGGTGCTCGGACGGGTGTGCTGGCGCACCCGAACTCACCCCGGTTGCGCCCCGACCGCGTCGCGGGTGTGCGTTCCCTGGTCCAACCCGGAATGCCGGGCGCAGTGCGCGCAGCAGAAGAAGTGCCCGTCGACTTCCACCCCGTGCCCCAGCACCCGGCAGGAACAGTGCTCGCACCGCGGGGCCAGCTGATGCGCCGCGCACTCGAACGAGTCGAAGGTGTGCTCGAACCCGCCCGCCGTGCGCACCTCGAAACTCAGCCAGTAGTCGTTTCCGCAGACCTCGCACACAGCCATGCCGACCTCCTTCTACTCGGCGGCACCACCGCCGAAGCTCCAGTGCCGCACCATCAACAACACCGCACCGAGCATGGCCGCCGTCACGAACCCCGAGGCCTCGCCCAGCAGCACGCACACCACCGCCGCTGCCAGCGACACGATCCCCCATGCCGCGGGCGCCGAAGGCCGTTGCCACGGCCACCACCACCGGCGCCGTTGCATGCGCCGCGCGAATTCCGGATCGTCACCGGTGAGCTGTTCCTCGATCTGTTCGAGACGCTGACGTTCGTGCCGTGACAACATGGCAGTTCCTCCACGGCCACCCGGCAAACTCTCACGGTACGGGCGCTGCCGAAGGGGTGCACCACGACAACGCCACACCGCCAGTGAAATACCCGCCCGGCGGACGTTCCACACCTCACCGATCTTCAGCAGAACGGGTGAGAACGCCTCCGGCCGGCACCGGTCCTTCCAGCACGCCGCGAGTAGGGAGGACACGCTCCGGAGCGTCCGCGCGGCGTGCCGACCCACCGCGCCCCGCTTCGCGGGCCACTCCGCATTTCCGCATGCATCACGCGATTGTTTCCCGTTCTTTCAATTCTTCGCGCCGTCGAGTGGTGTTGCCCGCGTTCGCGTTGATCACCGCGCCGCCCGACCGTAGTCTGACGGTGCCTCGACCACGAGGACCGCGCCGTGGACGGGAATGTGGTCCACGCCTTTTCCGGTGCTCTCCAATGATGCCGAGCACGCTCTTTCCCACGTTGCTCCCCGCGAAGGATGTTGGGCACTGTGCGTACTGCATCGACACAACCGGAAGTTCCTCGCACGCGGCGGAGATCTGTTCCTTCCGCCGGGGTGCGCGCCGAGCGGGACTCCACTTGCGAGCACGGGGCTTGCGAGCACGGGCTGCCCACCGCACTGATGGGGCTGACCGTGATCAGCGGCATCATCGACGCGGTCAGCTACCTCGGACTCGGCCGGTTGTTCTTGGGAAAAATGACCGGAAACGTGGTGGTTCTGGGATTGTCCACCGCCCACGTGCCCGGATTCTCCCTCGCCGGTGGGCTCGCGCTGTCCGGTTTCCTGCTCGGCGCGGTCGGCGGCGGGCGGCTGCACACCGCCCTGGGGCACGTGCGGTTCCGGTGGGTGAGCACCGCGCTGGTCATCGAAGCCGCCGCGCTGACCGGTGCGGCCGTGCTCGCCGCCGTGGGCACCGCGGCCTCGCCGCACACATCCCCGTCCGCGGCGCTGGGCCTGATCGCGCTGCTGGCACTGGCCATGGGCTTCCGCAACGCCACGGTGCGCAAGATCGGCGTGCCGGACATGACCACCACGCTGGTCACGCTCACCCTGGCCGACCTGGCCGCCGACTCGTTCCTGGCCGGCAAACGCAATCCGCGACTGGCACGCCGCCTCGGCGTGGTGCTGTCGATCTTCGGCGGCGCCGCCATCGGTGGTGCGTTGGTCTTTCACTACGGCCTCGTGCTGCCGCTGGCACTGTCCGCGACCCTGGCCGGCGTGCTGGCCGGCGGCTACCCCGTGGTGGTCACCTTCCGCGCCCGACACCGGCGGCGCACGCGCAGCCGCGCGGACCAGCCCGCGCACGATCCGCCCTGACCGGCCCCGCGCCGAGGGTGGTGCCACCGCCGCGGCCGCTGTTTCGACGTTCCGCAGCGGGCCCGAGATCCGGCCGCCCGGTGCCGGTTGAGGTGGTGCGTGTGACGCCGTGGGGCTGTTGCCGGGGGTGTGTGGCTGTGTGCGGGTCCGGGTACGCGAGTGTGGGTACGTGCTTTGCTTCCCGTGTTGCTGAGGAGGGTGCCGACGGTGGAGGGCGAGGCCCTGCAGGAAGCGGCGCAACGGTGTGCGCTGGCCCTGCCGGAAACCACGCTGTACTCGTTCGAGCTCGGCTGGGAGGCGTGCCGAGTGCACGAGAAGTGGTTCCTGTTGATGACCGAGGTTCCGGCCCGTTCCCGCGTGCCCGACGCCCGGGTCGTGGCTGGCCAGCCGGTCGTGATCGTCAAGGCCGCTCCGAGCGATGCGGCAGCGCTGCGGGAGGGGTATGCGGACATCGCCGCCGGTTACCACATGAACAAGCGGCACTGGATCACGCTGGCTCCCGGCGACTCGATCGATGCGAAGCTGGTCGAGGAGCTGGTGACCGAGTCCTACCGTCTCGTGCTCGACACGCTGCCCCGCGCACGTCGCCCCGTCGACCCGGAGGCGGTCGGTGCCTGACCGCGATCTGCCCGTCGGGGACCTGACCGGGCAGATGCTGCAGCGCGTCGCCCGCGGCGCGGCCACCGCACTGCCCGGTGTCACCCGCGGGCGGCCCTTCGTCGACAAGCTGGACGTCTACAAGGTGGCCGGCAAGGTCTTCCTCATCGTCACCGACGATGAGGCCGAACGGATCATCACGGTCAAAGCCGGGCCCGAGCAGGCACGAGCGCTGCGGCGCAGCTATCCCGCGATCGGTCCGGGCCGCTACCTCAACAAGGCCCACTGGATCTCCGTGGGCGCCGGCCGCGGCATCACCGCGGAGTTCGTCGCAGACCGCGTGACCGGCTCCTACGACCTCGTGGTGGACACGGTGCCGCGCCGGCGCAGGCCCCAGGAGGCCAAACACGAGTCGGCACGGCTCGACGCGGACCCGGGCTGAGAAAGGGAGCGTCCACGCACACCACGTCGACCGAACCGCGGCACGAGTTCGTCACCCGCGGTGCTCCGGCGTCGACGATGCTGGGAGGTGCCAGCGCAGGCACCGCGGCACGACTCCCGGATCGGCCCTGCCGGGAACCGGCATCTCATGTGCCGCTGCTGCCGGAGGAACGCTTGCGCCGGTGACTGCGCCCGCGGCCCTGGCGCTCGTAATCGGCCAAGCTGTCGATCACCGTGGACACCGCATTGCGCCCCTGCGGGCTCAGCGCAGTGATGCGTTGAGCGATCTCACCGGCTTCGGTGTCGCGCCAGCCGAGCACACCCTTGATCTCGGCATCGACCTGGCGGGTCACCTCGTCATCGAAGAAGTAGCTCACCGGCACGCCGAAGAACGTCGCCAGCGCTTCGATGTAGTACTTGCGCGGGTTCGGCTGCTTGCCGTTGGCGAGCTGCTGCACGTAGGCGGCCGTCATCGCGCCGGGATGCTCTTGGATGCCCGCTTCGATCTCGCGGTAGCTGTAGGGCCCCCGGTCCGGGGGGTGCACCGTCTGGATCAGGTGGGCCAGCTTCTCGGCGAATGCCGGGCGCTGCTCTGATGCGGACATTCCGCCTCCCGATCCGGGATCGAAGGTAAACAGTCGAGGATTGAGCTACACCACGCGCATGCGCCCGTTGGCAGGATCTGCGCTTGGTTGTTTACATCAGTCGCGTGCTGTCAATGTACAGCATCCAGCGCAGCGACCTACTCCGGCTCCGCGAGCGTGCGGCGCTGGATCTGCAGACCGGGGCGACGCTGATGCGCGGTCACGTACGACATCCCGTCCGGCCCTGCGACGAGGCTGCGCCGGGTGTCCCGAGGCAGCCACAGCACCGTGCCCGCGACCAGCGCACCGCGTCCGTCGTCGGTGTGCACGGTGCCCGTGCCGGACAGCACCACCACGAGCACGTCGCGCTGCTGCTCGGTGTGCCAATCGACGCGCTCCCGGGCGGGCAAGTGCACGACGTTGGCGTCCAACTGGCGAGCGGACTCCTGCAACCGCCACAACACACCACCGCTGCCGCCGGCTTCGTCCGGGTGCACGACCTCGACCTCGCCCAGCGAGCTGGAACGCGCCGAGCGCGCCGCGCCGGAGCCGGGTTGCTCCGTCATCATCGCACCCAACCTAGCAGCGCGGGCCGGCAGCTCCGGGCGCTCGTGGCGATCCCGCCGGCCCGGCACGTGCGCGCAGCCGGTTCATCTTCTCGAAGTCGAGGAGCTCTTCGACCCGCTCCCACTCGTCGCGGGTTCCTCCAATGAGCCGGACAGGGTGTGGCAGCGAGAGTCGGCACCTTGGGCGACGATGAGTTCGCGGCGACGATCGTTCCGTGGACGTGAGCACAGCCAACGTCGAGCGAACCGGGAACCGGAGGTCCTGCCCATGCGCACCCTAGTGATCACGCAGAACGTCACCCTCGATGGAGCCGTGGAGATGCTCGACGACTGGTTCGATCCGTTGGCGGAGGACGACGAGCTGACCGAGGAGATACACCGGCAGGACGAGCAATGCGACGCCGTGCTCTTCGGTCGGCACACCTTCACCGACATGCGCGGCTTCTGGCCGCAGCAGACCGACGACACCACCGGTGTCACCAGGTACTTGAACCGGACGCAGAAGTACGTCGTCACCTCGACGCTCACCGACCCGGAGTGGCAGAACACCACGATCCTCTCCGGCGATCCGCTCGAGGAGGTACGTCAGCTCAAGGAGCAGTCGGGCCAGCACATCGTGCTGACCGGCAGCATCCGACTGGCGCATCCTCTGATCGCGGCGGGCCTGGTCGATGAGTTCCGGATGTTCACCTACCCGGTCATCCAGGGCCGTGGCCGCCGCTTCTTTCCCGACGGGTACGCCGTCCCGCGGCTGCGGCTGCTGGAGGAGAAGTCGTTCGCCTCCGGCGTGAGGTACGCGGCGTACACCCCGGAGTTCTGAGCAGCACGACCGGTGCCGACCGACCATGGTCGGTCGGCACCGGGCATCAGGGGAACCACGCCCCGACGGTGGTGAGAACCGCGACTTGAGCACTGACGAGGATCGCGACCGCGACCCCGACCGGTGCGAGGAGACCACGGATGATGGTGACGATCCTCAGCCGCCGCCGATTGCCTTCGGAGAGTTCGTTGGTCCGTCGGTCACGAAAGCGGTCCAAGTCGAACTCGGCCACGATCCTCTCCACAGCGGGATGCGCGATGTGTCGGGACAGTCCGTGCAGACGACCCGCGATGAGCAGGTTCTCGGCGACCGAGAGCTCGGGGTAGCTCTCGCCGTTCCGCCACCTGAATCAGTCAACTGACTTATACGGTAGCAGTTCCGACGAAAAGATCACGCCGCGCGTGGCGCACACCCCGAACGCGAGGCGTGCGCTGCTACGGTCATACCGCGCGATGCGGACACAACAGGTGATCCGGCCCGAGAGCCCGCCGGGCAAGTTGCGACCAGTCTCCTCGCAAGGGCGAGCGCGGACCTGATTCGCACACGCGGCGGGCGGCCCGAGCAGCGACGCAGGAGCAGGCGATGAACGAAGACGAGGAACACGGTGCGGGCGCGTTCACTGCGGCGACCGGACGAGCGCTGGAAAACGACCGCGGAAAGCCGAACTACCTGCAATACCAGCGCGAACTGATCGGCCAGCACTGCGGACGCACGGTGCTCGAGGTCGGCGCCGGCCTCGGCGAGTTCGCCGACGGCTTCACCGGAAGCGACCGCTACGTCGCCACCGACGTCGACCCGGGCGCGGTGGACCGGATGCGACGCCGCTTCGCCGACCGCCCCGAGATCGAAGTCGACACGTTCGACGTGGACGGCTCCACCGCACTGTCCGAACCCGTGCACTCCCTGGTGTCGATCAACGTGCTCGAACACCTCGACGACGACGTGGCGGCCCTGCGCGGCCTGGCGAAGTCGGTGGTGCACGACGGCACGATCGTGCTGTGGGTACCCGGATACCAGCGCCTCTACGGCGAGTTCGACCGCAAGGTCGGGCACGTCCGCCGCTACACGCCCACCACCCTCAGCGTCGCGGTGCGCGCCGCCGGCCTGCACGTCGAACTCGCGCGGCCGGTGAACTTCCTCGGCGGGTTCGCCTGGTGGGCCGCCGTCCGCAAAGGCGGTGTCGGCGCGCCGAACCCGAAACTCGTCTCGCTCTACGACCGCTACGCGGTGCCGACCACCAGAACCATCGAACGGTTCGCCCGAGTGCCGTTCGGCCAGTCGATCCTGTGCGTGGCGCGCGTCGTGTAGGTCCTGCGCCGCAAGGGGTGCGGCTGCGGTGCTCGACACGTTCCTCGCCGCCTGGCGCGGCGAAACCGGACAAGCAGCCTTCTACCGCCAGTACAGCCAGATCAAGACGCCGAACTGCACTGGATCGAAGGCGCCGACCACGCCCTGCAGGAAGACGCACCAGCACAGCTTCTGGCCATCTCACGTCGACCTTCGAGTAGCCCGCACAGTCCCGCAGGAAGACCGGCTACGGGAAGGAGCTGTCGGCGTCACCGACCCCGCTGCTACCTGCCGGTGCGCTCGCGATGCTTGCACCCCGGCCAGCAGCAGGGCCGGCGCTGACCTTCCGCCAACTCCTCCTGGGCGCGGCGAATGCGGCGCTGCCGGGTGGCCGCTTGCTTGGCGTCCTCGACCCAGCAGATGAACTCGTTGCGGGCCAAGGGCGTGAGGCTCTGCCAAGCCTCGAGTACCGCGGTGTCCACGACCAACGCCTCGCACAGGTCTGCCGGCAACTCGTGCACCACCCCACCGGGCACGCGCTGACTGCTCATCAGACCCCCTCAGGTTGCACGTCGGGTCCAGCGGACGTGCCGTAGGTGCTGAAGCAGAACGGATGGCCAACCGGATCGAGCAACACGCGCCACACATCCGGATTGGGTTGATGCGCGGAACGTTGCGCCCCGGCGGACAGGGCCGCGGCTTCCGCGCGATCGAGCTCGCTGGTGCCGAAATCAACGTGCGCTTGCTGCGGCGTCGTCGAATCCGGCCAGCTCGGTGCCCGATAGGCGGGATCGCGCTGAAAACCCAAACCGAAATCGCCCACGGCGAGGTAGACGAAATCCTCGCTGCTGTACACGATCTCACCGCCGCCCATGCGCTGATAGAACTCCGCCAACCCCCGGGGATGTGGGCAGTCGAGCGTCACACCGGCCAGTGCTGCCACCGAGTCCATAAAACCCTCCTTCGAATCAACAGCACCGTACCGAGAAACCCCGACGGGCACGGGCCGAGCTCGACGAGCCGGTCGGCGTTGAGGAACTGCTCGGCGGCCTGCTGCAGGATCGCCCACGGCGGCCCCACGAGCGCCCCTCGACGTTTCCCCGCCCCGGAGGTCACCTGCCGCGACGCTGGCGGCGTCGATACGGTACGTGCCGGAGCCGCGCAGGAAGGGGGGTGCCATGCGCATCGCGATCGCCCTGTTCGACCGGTTCGCCCCGCTGGACGCGGTCGGCCCGTACGAGGTGCTGCACCGGATCGACGGGGCGGAGGTCGTCTTCGTCGCCGAACAGACCGGCCCGATCCGCGACAACGCCGGCGCGCTCGCGCTGACCGCCGACGCCGCGTTCACCGACGTACCCACCCCGGACTTGGTCGTCGTCCCCGGCGGTCCGGGCCAGAGCGCGCACATGGCCGACGGGCCGCTGCACCACTGGCTGCGCACCGCCGACGCGGCCAGCACCTGCACCGCCGGGGTGTGTACCGGCACGCTCGTCCTCGCCGCGGCCGGACTGCTCACCGGCCGCCGCGCCACCACGCACTGGCTCGGTCGCGAACACTTGGCCGCGTTGGGTGCGACGGTCGTCGACGAGCGAGTGGTCACCGACGGCAAGTACCTCACCGCCGCCGGCGTGTCCGCCGGCATCGACATGGCCCTGACCCTGGCCGGACGGCTCGCCGACGACGAGGCGGCGCAGCGCATTCAGCTCGGCATCGAGTACGACCCGCAGCCGCCGTACCAGGCCGGTTCGCCGCACACCGCCCCGCAGCAGCTGACCGCGCAGCTGCGCAGCCGCAGCCGGTTCCACACCGGACACTCCTGACGAGGCGGTCGCCGCTGGAGCTGCCTCACCCGTCCACCTGCTGCTGCAGTTGCTGCTTGCTCATCCGGGAACGGCCCGGGATCCCCCGACTCTTGGCCTGGGCGTACAACTGCGCTTTGCTGCGCCCGCCCGCACGCTGTCCCTCTCGGCGCCCGTGCCGCTGTCCGCCTGCACCGCGGCCGAGCGCACCGGTGAGGTAATCCCGCAGCGCGACCGCATTGTTGCGTTCGGTCTCCCTGGTGGCGAACAGCAACGTGACCGGCCCGCGGCCGACCGCCTCCAGCAGCGGCTGCAACGCCTGCGGCTTGCTCTCCAACTCCTGGCGGTAGTGCTCGCGGAAACCCTCCCAGCGGTCGGCGCGGTGGGCGAACCACTGGCGCAGATTCTTGCTCGGCGCCAGATCGCGGAGCCACCCGTCGAGGGCGAGCTCGTCCTTGCGCACCCCGCGCGGCCACATGCCGTCAACGAGGAACACCCGACCGCGCAGCGCCGAGCCGTCCCGCACGTCCTCGTCGTAGACCCGGCGCACCACGATGTCGCTCTGCTTGGCTGTCATACCTTCTGCCTACCCGCAACGCGGACCGCGTAACGGACACGACAGTAGCCGTCGACCCCGTCGGGACGACGCGAAGCACCTCCGCGCCGGTGCTCGACTTGCCCGAGCCCTCCGAGGCGGTGCCATCCAGACCGGGCTCGGGGTGCGACTCGTGTTCACCACCGCCGCCTGACCAGCAACAGGCCCGGGACCGTTGCCGAGCAGGACTCGGATCCGCCGGAGATACTTCGAAGCACCTCGCAACGCCGGACCGGGCACATCCCCGCCGTGACCCCCAACTACCGGCGACACCGCACCCGAGCGGGAGGAGACCGTCATGACCGAAGCCGCCTTGCGTCGCCGACGCGTGCGGCTGCTGCAGAAATACCTGCTCAACCCGCCGGTCGCACTCGCCGTGCGGGCCGGCCTCGCACCCGGCTACGCACTGCTGGAAACCACCGGCCGCCGCACCGGCCGCACCCGCCGCACGGTCGTCGGCCTGCACCTGGCCGACGGCAGCGGGTGGATCGTGGCCGAACACGGCCACCACGCGGGCTACGTGGCCAACCTGCGCGCCGATCCGCGGGTGCGGCTGCGTCTGAGCCGAACGTGGTTTCCCGCCACCGCCCACGTGCTGGACCAGGACGACCCGCAGTCCCGGTTGGACGGCTTCGAACGCCCAGCCCACGCCGCAGCGGTGCGCCGCTTCTGCACCGAGCTGCTGACCATCCGCCTCGACCCGCGGTGACGAACGGGCAGCGAGGGGAGGTCACAGCCGTCGTGCTTGGTCAACGCTTCTTCGGCGTCACCCAGATCGTGATGGTCACCTCCACCACGGCAGCGCCCGCGGTGTCGTAGATGCCGACGGGCACGTCGATCTCCTGGCCCTCGTCGCCGAACGCGGGCAGCGGGTCGAGCGCGGCCACGGCGCGCAGGCTCGTGGTGGCCTTGGCGCGGTAGGTCGTGCGCATGCCCTTGGGGATCCACCGGTGTGTGGTGGGCACGGTGGCTTCGGCGAGCATGCCCATGGCCATCTCGGCGAGGTTGCAGGCTGCGATGGCGTGGAACGTGCCGATGTGGTTGTGCACGCCCCACCACTTCGACGCGCTCACCACGGCCCGGCCGGGACGCATGTCGCGCACCATCGGCAACACCGTGCCGAAATACGGCGCTCGCAGCGCTGTTGCCAGGGAAAACAGTGCGCGACCGCCTGGGCGCGCCGCCAGCCGTTGCCACGTCTTCAGCGTCGCGGTGGGGTGGGGTACGGGGGCAGGCCCGTGGTCAACATCAGCCATGCCCAAATGCTACTCGACGGTAACAAAATTGGGGAGCGTGATCCGGCGAACGACGAGGGGAGGGGGAGTGCGCCGGCGCAGGGCGAGGCCCGGCCGAAAGAAGGGGTGACGCAGAGGATCGGTCAGCCCGCGGGAGAAGGGCCTGCGGGAGAGGGGGACGGGGCAGACGGGCCGCATCGCTGCGGGCTGTTTCGCACGCGGTCACAGGCAACTCATATTTCATGCATAACGTACATTATGCATGAAAAAGATCAATGCGGGCGAGAGGTGGCGGGGCAGGCGGGAGCACGACGACTGCGCCACGCAGCGGATCGCACCTGCCTGTTTTCCCTGGCGAGCAGGCTCATTCACCCGGCGTCGGCATCCCACGCGCTGTGCTGGAACCGAGCGCCGACACGGCCACGAACGAACGCGCCGCGCGCCGAGGCTGATCGACGCGCCGATTGCAGCGCCGGATCGGCCGGCTGCTCCGAAGCATGATCGGCCGCATTGCGAGGGCGCACGCAGACACGCCCCGGGATAGGCAATATCCGACACGGTGACGAAATATGATGGACCGGGGTGCGCGCTGCAAAGGAAGGCGACAGCGGTGCGGTGCCACCGCACAGCCGCGCCGGGCGCAGTGCCGGGTGGCTTCTCGGGGCAAGGAATCCACCGCAGGACCGTTGACACCCGAGGCACCGACCCGCGGTTCAAGGTCAGCACAGCCCGTCGGCCTGCATCGTGATCAACAACGACGTCTCAGCAGCTCTCGTGCACGCAGCGGCCGTTCGCAGCCCGGACCGACACGCAACGCCGAAGCGCGGCCGGTCCCGCGCCGCACACGCAGAGACCCACCAGCAGGCCGCGCGAACCGCTCTCGCAATTGATCACCAGCGGCACGTGCTGAGCCGATAATGCACATTATGTTAAGTACGAATCGGCGGCCCCTCCTCCGACAGCGCATCGTCGAACGGTGCCAGCCCTCAGCGGGCGGGTTACGCTGCCGGGCATGGCGCTGCAGCGGATGGATAACGTGCTCGTCGTCGTCGACGACCTGGAGGCCGCCATCGCGTTCTTCACCGAGCTCGGCATGGAGCTCGAAGGCCGCACGACGATCGAAGGACGTTGGGCGGACCGCGTGATCGGCATCGACGACGCGCGTTCCGAGATCGCGATGCTGCGCACCCCCGATGGGCACGGCCGGGTGGAGCTGTCCGAGTTCCACCAGCCCGAGGCGATCCGGGCCGAGCCGGCGGATGCGCCGGTGAACGCCCTGGGGATCCGGCGGATCATGTTCGCCGTGGACGATCTCGACGAGGTCCTCCCCCGGCTTCGCGCCCACGGTGCCGAGCTCGTCGGCGAGGTGGCGCAGTTCGAGGACAGCTACCTGCTGTGCTTCGTGCGCGGCCCGGAGGGAATCATCGTCGGGCTGGCTCAGGAACTCGGGTGAACCAGCAGTCGGATCAGAGGGCGCCGAACGCCCCGCCCTCGGGCCGGCCAGGAACCGCAGTTGCACCGTCGGATCGGCGCTCCCCGACGCGGCCTCGACAACGGACCGGTCGGGGTGCCATCCGCTCCCACCGTCCTTCCCCGGGCCTCGGTGCGGGTGCGCGTTCGCAGCGCGAGCAGCCGTCCGGTCCCGGCATGTCGCGATCGGTGTCGCATGTGGACGGCCCCGTGACGGGGCGGCGCGCCGCGGAGTGTCGCTCTCCGCGGTGACGCGCTAGCGTTTCGGCATGGCGACGACGGTGGTGCTGGTGCACGGCAGTTTCCTGGGTCCGTGGTCGTGGCAGGACGTGGTGGCGGATCTCGAGGCGCGGCAGGTTCCCAGCATCACTGTGGATCTGCCGAGCGGGGCGGGCGGATCGTTCCACGCACCAGGTGATCTCCACGACGATGTCGCGCACGTGCGGGCGGTGTTGGATCAGTTGTCCGGGCCGGCGGTGCTGTGCGGGCACTCCTACGGCGGTGTGGTGATCACGGAGGCGGCTGCGGGTCCGCATCCCGCGGTGCGGCATCTGGTGTACATGGCTGCGGCGATGCCTGATGCGGGTGAGAGCATGGCGGACCTCTCGCCCACTCCGGCCCCGTCGGCCGTCGGCGAGGAGGTGCGGTGGCGCACCGACGGGTTGGTGGAGTTGACGGACGAGTCGGCGCGGAACGCGCTGCTGCACGACTGTTCGGCACGTCGGGTGCGGGACGCGTGCGCGTTGTTGCGGCCGAGCAATCCGGAGGTGGGCACGCAGCGGGTGCGTGCGGCGGCGTGGCGGTCGGTGCCGACGACGGTGTTGCGGTGCGCGCAGGACCGGCTGCCCGAGCTGGTGTCGTCGCAGGTGCCGTGGCAGTCGGTGTCGACGGTGGTGCTACCGACCGGACACTGTCCGAATTGGAGTCGTCCGGACTTGGTGGCCGGTGCTGTCGCGGACGTGGTCACGGCCAGTGGCGACACTTCTGCTTGAGCCGTACCGGGTCGTGCCGCCGGGTCAGCCGACGCGGCTTTCGATCCGGTGCAGCGCGGCGGTGACCAGGGCCGCGTTGTCGGTGGCGACGTCACCGTCCGGCAGGTGGAGGGTGTCTTCCAGGCCGATGCGGCTGGCCAGGCCGCGGCGGGCGGCGACGTCGAGGACGGTCCAGGAGCCGGGGCCTTCGCCGTGCAGCAGGATCGGCGCGGTTGCGGGGCGGAGCCGTTCGAGCAGGGATTCGGCGGTGTGTTCGGCGCCGCGGGCGGTGGGGTCGGTGACTTCGGCGAGCACGCGCAGCACGTGGTGCCGCAGTGGTGAGCGCAGGAACTGCTGGTCGCCGTCGGTGCCGGAGTGCACGCCTGCTTCGACGCCGATGCCGCGGTCGAGCAGGGCGCGGGCGATGTCGTCGGCGCCGGGTTCGTGCCAGTTGATCGCGGCGTGGTCGGGCAGCACGGTCCACGCGCGGATGGCGCGGATGCGGGCGTTCGGTTCGGGGATGGTCCACGAGCCGGTGGTGATTCCGACGCGGACGCCGGGGACGGCGGCGCGGACGGCGCGGAGCGTGGCGGCCACGGCGGGGGCGGTGAGGTCGTCGGTGCCGTCGAGGCCTTTGGGGTGCAGGTGGATGTCGGTGGCGCCGGCGGCGACCGCGTTGGCGGCGGCGTGCGCGAGTTGTTCGGCGCGCACGGGCAGGTCGAAGTGTTCCCGTGCTGCGCGTGCTCCGTTGAGGCAGACCTGCAACATGGGGCCATTGTCGCCGCTGTCAGCGCCGTTGGGTAGTCGGTTCACTGCGCTGTGCAGGATCGGGGTGTGTTCGTGGTGTCGTCGGTGGGTGGTTGCTGCGGTTACCGTGGGTGCTGTGAGTGGTGGGGTCTACGCCCGTGACGGGTGGTTGTCGCAGCGGCAGCGGGACGTGATCGAGCGCGGGTTGGCGCGGTTGGACACGTCGGGTCATCGGGGGCCGTGGACGCGGTGGTTGCTGGGTCGGTTGGCTGACGGGCCGGTGCGGGCGGCGGAGGTGGCTGCCGAGGTGCACCGGCCGGTGGCGCGGGTGAAGTCGGACGTGTGGCGGTTGCGTGAGCTGGGATTGGTGGAGTCGGCGCCGGAGGGTTTTCACCTGTCCGAGGTGGGGCGGGTGTTCTGGGCCGGTTCGGTGGCGTGAGCGCTGCGGCGTGAGCGCTGCGCCCTCTCCCCTCGCCCGCCGGTCTTCCTCCGCTGCGGGTTGGTTCCGTGCGGTCGGGTGCGCAGGCTGGGTGGTGGTCTTCGGCTGTCGGTGGGAGGGGCGATGAGCTCCGTGGAGTGCTCGGGCTGGTGGCGCAGTGCCACGGGGGTGGCTTATCCGCCGGGGCCGTGGTTGCTGGGCGGGTCGTTGCGGATGTCGGTGTTTCGCGTGCCGGTGGCCGCGGTTCCCGGGGAGGTGTTCGCGCACGTGCCGCCGGGGCATCGGCTGAGCACCGCGGGTGGGCGGGTGACGCTCGGGGTGGCGTTCGCGCACTACGTGCCGGGCGGGGTGTTGCAGTACGAGGAGTTGCTGCTGGCCGTGGCGGTGCGTCGGGGTGTGCGGTGGCGTTGTTCGATCCCGCGGATCTGGGTGGACAGCGAGCGTTCGCAGCACGGTGGTCGCGAGCTGTGGGGCGTTCCCAAGCGGCTCGGTGTGTTCGAGCGCAGCGTGGAGGGTGCGGTCACGGACACGGTGTTGCGTGTGGATGATCGTCCGGTGGCCCGGTTGTGGGCGCGGGACGGGCGGGTGCTGCTGCCGGGGCGGCGCCGTGTGCCGTTGTCGACGGCGCAGGTGTGGCAGCAGCGCAGCGTCGTGGCGCACAACCTGCTGCTGGGGCGGTTGCGCGGGATGCGGGCCGCGTGGGAGTTCGATGCCGACGGGCCGTTGGGGTTCCTGCGCGGTGTGCAGCCGGTGGCCGGTGCGGCGATCACGGACGCGGCGGTGCTGTTCGGCTTGGCGATCGACCGTCACCGGGCTTGACCTCGTTTCGGGCGCGGTACTGGTCGGTGGTGTCGGGACGCGGCGTGCGAGCACCCGTCAGCAGGAACTCGCCTCTGGGCGCGCGAATCGGGTCCGCGGGAAAACGACGCCGGCGCCGGGCTTTTCGGGTTTGTTGGTCGGTGTGCGTGGTAATCCGTAGAATGCCGGTTGAGTAGTCAGCCGCCTCGTGCCACTCCGGTAAGAAGGGGGTTGTCATGCGTCGTTTCCAAGCGGACGTGTCCCGTGCCGTTCGCAGCGCCGGCCGGGTGTGGGCTGAGACGCTGCAGATGCGGGCGACGGTGTGCCAGCCGGCCCGCACCGGTCAACCCGAGGGCGCTGGCCGTGCCCGGGACCAGTGAAGGACAGTGAATGGCCGCGCCACCCACATCGCGGGCGTGACACACGTGCCACAACCCTGATCTGTGGGTGGCGGTGGTATGACTGCGGCACTCCGAGCGGATAGGCTGATCACCGTCGCAGCCACCGGTGGAACGGGAGTGTCATGTCGGAGATGCCGCAGCGGTTGCCCAGCGAGGACTCCTCCATCGATATCAGCGAGGCGCACAACGCGCGGGTGTGGAACTACTGGCTGGGTGGCAAGGACAACTACGATGTCGACCGGCAGGTCGGCGCTGCGGTCGCCGAGCACTTCCCCGGCATCGTCACCCTCGCCCGCGAGGAACGCAGCTTTCTCAGGCGAGGGGTCACCCACGTGACCACTGCCGGGATCCGCCAGTTCCTCGACATCGGCACCGGGCTGCCCACCGCCAACAACACCCACGAGGTCGCCCAGGCGCTGGCACCGCAATCCCGCGTGGTCTACGTGGACAACGACCCGCTTGTGCTGGTGCACGCCCGTGCCCTGCTGCAAGGCAGCGGCGAAGGTGCCACCGACTACATCCAGGCCGATGCGCGCGACACCGACGCGATCTTGGCCCAGGCTGCGGCCACTCTCGATTTCTCCCGACCGGTCGGTGTCATGCTGCTGGGGCTGCTGAACTTCGTGCCCGGGTTGGACAACGCCCGCGGTGTCGTCGACGCGCTGCTGGACGCGGTGCCTGCCGGCAGCTACCTGCTGGTCACCCACCCCACCCGGGACAACGCCCCACCGGGGCACTCCGAGGGGATCGACGAGTGGAACGAGAACGCCGTGCCGCCGATCATCCCTCGCAGCTACGCCGAGATCAGCTCTCTCCTGCACGGTGTCACGCTGCTTGAACCCGGCCTGGTCTCGTGTGCCCAATGGCGTCCCGACGATCCCGGTGCGGCCCACGTGGCCCAGTACGGCGCCGTCGGTTACAAGCGCTGACCCGGCCCGCGGGAGTGCGTCGTCCGAGCAGTTCTGGCACCGCCGGATGTCCGCGGGCGCGACGTGACTCGTTGCCGTAGTTCACCGATGTTCCGCTTCTCCGAACCGGGCGCCTGCTCATCGTTGGTGGGAGTTGCTTCCTGGTTTTGCATTCCTGGGCATGCCCAGGAATGCAAAACCAGCTACGAATGTTGACGTGCCGCAACGCCGCCAACCCCGTGACCGGACGCCGGTGAGCGTTCTCGGCTTTCGGCTGACAGCAAGCCGCCAACTCCGGAGCACTTTCCCGGCGGCGGTCCTCGATCAATTCGGGATGATTTCCCTGTGCGCCCGGTCGTTGAAGTACCAGAGGCGATCAACCGAGGAAATCTCCCTGTTTCGGACAACAAGATCCCAGTATCCGCCGTAGTCGTAGACACACATCACGACTGACGTGTCCACGTGCGAGCAGAGCTTCAGCAAACGACCTTCGCCGGCGACGTCCTTCCACACGCGCCACTTCTGTCGATCAGAGTCGTTGGCCTGCTTGAGCAGGACGGGGTTGGCATCGGCCTCGGGGCTGTCGCTACCAACGTCCACGCGGAACGTCCCGTTTTCGTTCGACTGCTCAATGCGAATGATGTCGTTTCCGTATTCATCTTCGCCGACCTTGACCGTGTTCCACCGCTGCGGATAAGTCTTGTCGTCACGGATGATCACTCCGCGGGGTGGGAACCGCAACCACATCGCTTCAGCCGAACACCACCGACCTGTGCCAAGGCGAAACAGGCCCTGGTGAGACGGTGGGATCTGGAGCGGCGTGTTCGGCCATCAGGACGTGACAGCGAGTAGCGCGGAGTGTGTCGCTGCAGATGAGCCCTTCTCAGTGACTGAGTTCGACAGCCGATGTCGTTGAGAGCAGGCTGGAAACCGTGCCGGCCGACGCGACGCCCGAGCAGGCGAACACCCCGTGAGAACGTCCACCATGAACTCTTGGAGCACACGTCCCGAAACCGCTGCCGACGTCTCCGCCATCCGTGAGGTCAACCTCGCCGCCTTCCCCACCGCCGAGGAAGCCGATCTCGTCGAGAAGCTGCGCGCCGACCGACAGGCGTGGCTTGACGGGCTTTCCCAGGTCACCGTGTCCGATGGCGGCAGCGTCGTCGGACACGCCCTGCTCACGCGGTGCCACATCGACGAACAGGCCGCGCTCGCCCTGGCCCCGTGCGCGGTCCTGCCCACCCAGCAGCGCAAGGGCGCGGGCTCTGCGGCCATCCGCGCCGCGCTGCAGGCCGCCCGCGTCATGGGCGAGAACACCGTGGTCGTCCTCGGCCACGCCGCCTACTACCCGCGGTTCGGCTTCGTCCCCGCTTCCCGCTTGGACATCCACGCGCCCTTCGACGTATCTGACGAAGAGATCATGGCCCTCGCCCTCGACCCGCAGCGGCCCACGGCCGCCGGCACGATCCAGTACCCGGCAGCCTTCGGCGTCTGACCGGGCCTGGTGACGTGTCCCGAAGTGGACGACAGGTCGGCCCGCACCTGTCGCGTCGGCGCAGTCCGATGGCGATGGAGGTCACCGAGCGCGTGGAGCACCCGTTCCGCACCAGGCGAACCCGCCCCAATTTCGTCACTTTGACGTATTTTCCTCGGGGGGATGTTCCGGTGAATCATGGTCTGCTGGGGCCGTGTCGGTGGTCGCCGCGACCAGGTGCGCGGGGTCCTGGTGCAACGACAAGGCCACGTGGTCGTAGAGCTGGGTGATCGCGGCCGAGGAGTGACCGAGCGCGTCACGGCGGTCTTCCAGCGCGGCCCCGCTCTCCCGGGCGAGCGTGTTGAAGGTGTGCCGCATCGCGTGCGGGGTGATGCGCTCCGGGGCGGAAACGCCGGCCTGCTCGGCCATGCGCTGCACGAGGCGGTAGACCTGGTGCCGGCTCACGCGGGTGCCCGCACGGGTGATCACCAACGGGTCCCGATCCCCGGTCCCGGAGCGAGTGGCCAGATGCCGGTCGATCGCGGCGGCCGCAGCCGACGGCAGAGGGCGCGTGCGGGTGGTGCCGCCCTTCATGCGCACGGTGAGCACGCGCATCCCCTCGCGCGTGCCGAGATCGCCGACGGTGGCCTGGCACAGTTCCGACACGCGCACGCCGAGGTCGACCAGCAGCCGCATGACCACGGCCGCGGCGTTCTCGTCGAGGGTGCGGTGCGCGTACTGACGACTGGCGGTGAGCATGCCGCGGGCCTGTTGGCCGGAGACGCTGCCGGTTGGCGAATGACTCCGGTCGTAGCGGGGGCGGGCGACGTCGCGAGCGGGGTTGGCATCGATCGTGCCGGCGCGCACGAGGAAGGTGTACCAGCTGGAGACGGCGGCGAGCTTGCGCGCGCGGGTGCTGGCGGCGAGCACGCGACCGGTGCGGGAGTGTTCGGTGTCGGCCAGTTCCGTGGCGTACATCTGCACCTCCGGCAGCCGCACCGTCAGCGGATCCAGCTCGCGGCGCAAGCACCAGCTCAGGTACTCGTGCACGTCCCGGCCGTAGGCATCGCGCGTGGCCGCGGACTCGCTGAACGAGCCGAGCCAAGCTGCCACCAGCGCGCCAAGGCGGTGGCCCGTGCGCGTTTCCGTGCTGAGCAATTCCGTTGGCCCCGCGCTCGTCATGGGGCGCGGCCGCTGTCCCTCGATCGCCATCGCGATCATCGTATCGCGCATAAGCGCGATTATGCGCGGGGATCCGCACGGCTTCTCCCCTCGTCAGCATTCTGTTTCGTTTAGTTTGTTACGTTATATCAACGGTTATGGAATCCTGAGGCGCGCGAGATGAGGGGCGAGTCGGCCCAGTTCTCCAGTTGCTGCGGCCAGCCGCAAAATGGCGAGAGCATGTGATCTCGTCGCTTGCTGAGGACTACGGTGGGTTCATGTACCTGGAGAACGTGATCGTCGACGCCGTCGAACCGCAGCGGCTGGGCCGGTTCTGGGAGGCGGTGATCGGTGGTCAGCGACTCACCGACGAGCCGGACATCTTCGAGACCCGGATTGCCGTCGCGGGCGGGCCGGTGCTCGACGTGTGCTTCCAGCGCGTCGGCGAGCCGCCCTCCGGAGCCGCCGCGACTTCACCTCGACCTCCTCGGCGGGGTCAGCCAGGTCGACGAGGTCGAGCGGTTGCTCGGGCTGGGGCACGACACCTCGACATCCGGCTCGGGACCGGAGACGATCCCGGCGCAGTCGCGGCAGGCATCACCGAACGCGGCGGCCATGAGCTCCACCCCGACTGGGGCGAACTACCGTGGCGGATCTATGCCGACCCGTCGGGCAACGAGCTGTGCGTGTTGCCGGCCCGGTCATGAGGCCCGGCCATGCACGTTCACCTGTGGCTTCCAACCCGGCTCCGGCTGTACCGCGGCCAAGCAGGCGGGAAACCCCACGGCACTCCTGCAGGGCGTGGTCAGGATCTCGCGACAAGGCGTCTGCGGTGCCGGCTGGCTCGCGGATTCTGGAGTTGGGTGCGGTGTTGACCGCGAACCAGGATTGATGGCGAGCGGGCTTACCTGTCGTAGCGACGCATCTGATCGGCAGTTCGCGGGAGTCGGTCAACCCCGCTCGGAAACAGGGTTGCGCGGAGCATGCTCGCGGGTGCTTCCCGCGCTCTGCGCGACCCGTGGTGCCGCGGCCATGGCCACCAGCCCGAGCAGCGCGGCGATCGCGAAGAAGTGGAAGCCCCACGGGTATGCCACACCGGTGCTGACCAGGAATCCGGTGATGAGGGGGCCGGTGATGGCTCCGAGCCGCCCGACTGCTGAGGCGAGTCCGAGCGCCGTGCCCCGGATCCGGGCCGGGTAGGACTGCGCGACGTAGGCGTAGACGAGCACCTGCGCGGAGAAGACGAAGATCCCGGCGAGGAAGATGACCAGGTTGAGCAGCACGCTGGAGTGGATGCGGATGCTCAGCGCCGCCAGCAACACCGCGCCGAGGGCGAACCAGAGCACAGCGGTGCGCGAGATCCCCCGGGTGTCGCCCAGGTAACCGGCCAGCAGCATGCCGAGGACGCCGCCGGCGTTGAGGACGAACAGCAGCGTGACCGAGGTCGACACGTTGTAGCCCGCCGTTTCCATCAGGCTCGGCAACCAGGTGTTGAGGCCGTAGACCAGCAGCAACCCCATGAACGTGCTCACCCAGACCGCGAGGGTCCTCCGCAGGAACCGCGGGCGGAGGAGGTCCAGCGCGGTGATCTTCTCGGCGGGCTCGGCCGGTGCGTGCACCGCTGCCGTCTCCGCCAGCTTCAGCCAGAGGACGCCGGCGAGGACCAGTCCGGCAGCTCCGCCGGCGTAGAACAGCACCTGCCAGCTGTCGCGAACGGCCATGGCCAGCAACGAGGCTGCCACGGCGCCGCAGTGGTAGCCGGTCATGGTGGTGGTGTTCGCCCGCGTGCGGCGGTCGGCCGGGAGGTATTCGGACATGACCGCCAGCGCGGTCGGCATGCACGATCCGAGTCCCACTCCGGCCAGCAGCCGCAGCACCGCGAACACCCCGACGCTCGGTGACAGGGGAATCAGGAAGGTGAACAGCGAGAAGCTCGCCACGGAACCGATCAGCACCTTGCGACGCCCGATCCGGTCGGCCAGCGGTGTCACGAAGGCCGCGCCGATCATCACTCCGACGAGCGAGATCGTGGCGACCATCGTGAGGTCTGCCGCGGTCATCTCCAGGTGCCCGTCGCTGCGCAGCGCCAGGCTGCTCGCGCCGAGCGCGACCAGGTCGAAGCCTTCCAGCATGACGGTCAGCCAGCACAGCACGGCCGGCCAGGACGAGCGCGGTGCGCGGATCATGGTGTCTCTCCCGACAGGAACGTTGGTCCTCTCCCCGTCAGGCGGGGGTGGTGGTCAGGGTGTCGACCTGGACGAGGCGGGGGCCTGCGGGCGGCTCGGCCAGCACGGCGCGCAACTGGTCCAGGTCGTGGGCGTGGGTCGCGGATACGCCGTATCCCTCGGCGATGCGCGTGAACTCGAGGCCGGGGATCGTCGTCCCCGGCGCGTCGGCGGCCTCGAGCAGGTCAGCGAACCACTGCAGCGCGCCGTAGGTGCCGTTGCGCAGCAGTACGTAGGTCACCGGCAGTCCCAGTTGCGCAGCGGTCCACAGACCGGTGATGCCGTAGTTGGCCGAGCCGTCCCCGATCACGCCCACGACGGGCCGATCGGGCTGTGCCAGGGCCACCCCCGCGGCGGCGGGAATGCCGAAGCCTAAGCCCCCGGAGGCCGGGAAGAAGTACGATCCGCCGCGACGCAGGTCCATCTGGCGCCACCAGGATCCGTTGGTCGAGGTCGACTCGACGACGTAACGGGTCGCGGCGGGTTGGGTGTCGCGCAGCGCGGCGAAGACCTGCTCGGGGTGCAGCGCGACACCGGTACCTTCGGCCGGGGCGGCCGGCGCGGTGTACGCGGAGGTTCCGGCCGGTTCGTCCGCGAGCGCCGTGAGCAGCTCGCGGATCACCGCCCCCGGTGGGGTCACGACGGCCTCGCCGAACGGTGCACGTGCCGCGGCCTCGGCGTCATCGGTGATCTGGAGCAGCCGCGTGCCCGCACGCAGGTACTGGCCGGGGAGGTGCTCGTGGTAGCGGAACACGGGTGCCCCGAGGACCAGCACCAGGTCGTGGTCCTGCAACGCCTCGGCGACCGGGGTGATGCCGGCGGGCAGGACGCCCTGGAACAGCGGGTGCCGGTTCGGGAACGGCAACCGGAACAGCGACGGCGCGGCCCAGGTGGGGGCGTTGAGCCGTTCGGCGAGCGCGGTCGCCTCGTCGAAGAGCCCGTCGGTGTCGATGTCCCCTCCGAGGACCAGCGCCGGGCGTTTCGCCGCCCGCACCTCGTCGACGATCCGCGCGCGCTGCGTCGGGCCGGGCTGTGCCGAGTGCTCGACGGAACGGGCGCACACCGCCTGCGCGTTGGTGTCCGCCTCGGCTTCCCAGTCGTCGTACGGGACGGACAGGTAGGTCGGTCGTCGCCGCAGCTCCGCCTCGAAGATCGCCTGGGCCAAGGAGCGCGGGACGTCGTTCGCGCAGCTGGGCTCACCTGCCCAGCCGACCAGGGGTTTGGCGAGTTGGGTGGCCTCCACGTTGGACAGCATCGCCTCCGGGCCGATTGCGGGGCGCACCTGCTGGCCTGCGGTGATGACCAGGGGCGTCCGGGCGTGGACCGCGTTGGTCAGCGCCCCCATGGCGTTGCCCGTGCCTGATGCGGCGTGCAGGTTGACCAGCGCGGGCCGGCCCGTCACCTGGGCGTATCCATCGGCCATGCCCACGAGGGCGCCTTCGTGCAGTCCGAGGACGTAGCGGAAGGGTTCGGGCAGGCCGGTGAGGAAGGGCAGCTCGTTGGAGCCGGGGTTGCCGAAGATGGTCGTGATCCCGTACCGGCGCATGATCTCGTGCGCGACATCGCGAACCCGCATCGCAACCTCCTGACGGCTGTGGCTTGCCACACCGTAGGGAGCAGGCGTATCAATAATCCAATAGATAATCCTCTGCAGCTGCATTGAATGCATCGATATGACTGCTTTCGATCTCAACCTGGTCCGGACGTTCGTGCTGCTCTACGAAACCCGCAGCGTCACCGCGGCCGCCGAGGCCGTGCACGTGAGCCAACCGACCGTGAGCTACGGCCTCGGCAAGTTGCGGCGGCACTTCGGCGACGAGCTGTTCCGCCGCAGCCGGGACGGACTCGTGCCCACCGCGATGGCGGACCGGCTCTACGAGCCGTTGCAGCAGTCCCTGGCCGGGATCCAGCACGCGATCGACCCCGTCCACGCCTTCGACCCGAGCACTGCGCGGACGCGCTTCACGGTGGGTCTGTCCGATCTGGGTGAGGCGTCCCTGCTGCCCCAGCTGCTGCGGCCGCTGCGGACGCGAGCCCCCGGGGTCTCGCTGGTGGTGCGGCCGTTGGACACGGCCGACTCCCCCCGGCAGCTCAGTCGCGGCGAGGTGGACGCGTTCATCGCGACACCGGTCCTGTCCTCACCCCAGCTCCGCCGGATCCCCTTGTTCGCCGAGGGCTACCTCGCGATGGTCGCGGAGGACCACCCGCGTCTGCGCGAGCAGTCGGTCGCGGCTGCGCAGCTGCGCGCCGAACGACACATCCTCGTCGACGCGTCCTCGGGGCACGTGGGACCCAAGCTCGCGCTGGAGACCCTGGAGCTCTCCGACCACGTCGCCCTGCAGGTCACCAACTTCTCCGTGCTGCCCTACCTGGTCCAGGACTCCGAGCTGGTGGCGGTCGTGCCCGAGTACGCCGGCCGCGCCTACGCCGCCAGCCATCCGGTGCGCCTGCTGCACCTGCCGATCAGTCTGGAGCCACTGGACATCGCCCTGTACGCGCTGCCCGACCGTTCCCGCAGTCCCGCTCAGCGCTGGCTGGTCGATTTCCTGCAGCGCACTCTCGCCGAACAGCGCCACGGCGAGGCGGCTCCCGATCGGCGCTGAGGCAGCACCCGGCGGACGTGCGTGCTGCCGGGTCCGCGAGCTCGGCCCGCACCGCGCGATTCACGCCCCGGGCGATGGTGGCTGCGTTCGGCCTGGCTCAGAGGGCGTGGCCGCCGGCGACCTGCAGGACTTGACCGGTGATCCACCGTGCCTGGTGGGAGGCGAGGAAAACTGCGGCGTCGGCGATGTCGGCAGGACGACCGACGCGGCCCATGGGCACGATGGCTGCGGCCCGGTCGACGAGGTCCTCGTCCATCCATCCTGTCTGGACGGGACCGGGTGCGATCGCGTTCACGCGGTAGTGCCGCTCCAGGCCCGCACCGCTGAGAGCCTCGAGGGTGTCCGGACCAGTGATGAGAACGACGCGCTGCTCGAGCTGTGGATCGATCACGGCGCCATCTTGCCACGCTCAGTCGCGGCTGGTCGCGGCCTTTCTCCGCGGTGCCGGTCAGGCCGCGCCGTGCCGTCCGTGCAGGAGTTGCCGGGTGCGGGTGCGCAGTTCGCCGGCGTCGACCACCGCCCCGCCGTGCGCCGAGCTGCACGGGACGTGCCACGGGGCGCATTCCAGCATCGTCTGCAACATGTCCAGGTAGAGGGCTTGTTCGCAGGTGCTCCAGCCCAACCAGTCGGCGATGCGCTGCAGCGGCATCCAGCCGCCGCCCAGCTCGTCGATGTGCGCGGCGAGCGTGGCGATCAGGGTCGTCTCCGACATCGTGGTCCCCTTTCGACGTCGCGTCCGTGCTGGGGGGACGACGAGCGCGAGGGCGGGTCATGACGCCGCTGCCGCCGATCACCCGTGTTGGGTGGTTGTCGGCAGTGAGCTGGTGGAGGCCTCAGCGGCATCCCCGCTCGGGCCGTTCGTCGCCGGCTGCGGCATGGGACTGGTCACCGCTTCGGTAGCTGACGTTGGGGCCGTTCTGGCGGACCTCGCCCCCGTTGTCCGAGCTGCACCCGCATCCTGACCTGGCGGCTCGAGGCTGTCCGGGTGGCCCACACCGCCACCGAATCACCGCGCCCGCCCACACGGTCGCAGCGCCGTCGATGAGAGCCTCGAGCAGGACTGCCCTGCAAACGCGAATGGATCGAACCATGCCGGCCGGACCCGTCGACGACGCGTTGCAAAGGCTTGCCGCCCCACCCACGAACGCGCCGATCGCACCGCCGAGCAGGCCGGAAAACTCCATTCCGGACCCCCCGGCCGCACCGGCGCCACCGGGTTGGCTGCGGGCCGACCTGCTCCGCGACCCCGACGTGTGGCACCACCTGGCGCGGGCGTACAGCGATGGGCTGCGCACGCCGCACCTGCCGGTCGGTGGCGCGTGCGGGTTGCAGCACTACGCCAGTCGGTTCGCGCTCGCCGTGCTGGGCGTGTGGGTGCAGACCGGACAGGTGTTGTCCGTGCAGCACAGCCGCTGGTGGCTGCAGCTCGACGACCGCGGCCACACGACATCGGTGTCCGCTCCGGAGGCCTCCGATGCCGCGACGGGCGGTTCCGTCGCGGCAGTGGCGCACGCGGTCCTCGTGGAGCACATGCGTCCCGTGGTCGACGCCGTGCGCGCCGCCACCCGGATCACCGACAGGGTCGCCTTCGGCTGCATCGCCGCGTCGTGCGCGGGAGCGTTCGGCACGCTGCACCGCCGCTGCGGCCCTGCCGACCGCGCGCGGCTGAGCGCGGTCGCCGAGCAGTTCCTCCGGCAGCCGGGCTGGCCCGCGCAGGCCCCCTCTGGTGCGGTTCGCCGAACTGGAACTCGACGCGGGTACGGCGCTGGTGCACCAGCGGCACGTCTGCTGCCTCATCCGACTGGGCGAGGGCCACGGTGCGTGCGAGACGTGCCCGGACATCGACCCGGCCGAGCGCGCCGAGAGGACACGCGCGCGAGCGGCCGCGGCGGCGCAAGCCGCGGACCTGCCGGTGGCAGTGCCACCGGCTGCGCAGACTCCTCGATGCGGTGCGCGTTCCTGACGCGTACCGCCCAGCCGTGTTGGAGGTCCGCACGGAAAGCAGTCGGCGAGGCCGTGAACGTCTCCCGCCCTGCGATGGGCGGTTGTCAGCCGGACGACTGGTTCGCCGCGGTCGAAGTCCGCCACCTAGCGTTCGACGTCTCCCGGAGCTTCCCCGGCTCCGGCTTCGGTTCGGATCGCCGCCGCCAGGTGCGCGGCGAAGTCCTCGAGGCCGGGCATGTCAGCGGGCAGTGCCTGCTGCTCGCCGACGTGCACGGCGCGGGCGTGTGCCAGGACGTTCCTCGCACGGTCGGCGAGCCGGGGCAGCACCCGATCGGCGGCCTCTCCCTTCGGCACGATCCGCCCGGTCTGCACGGTCACGAGCATCCGGGCCAGGGTGAGCACCACGTTGCGCGTGTCCGCGTGCAGTTCGGCGAGCAGTTCCGGCAGCGCGTCGAGCACTGCCCGCACCAGGTCACCGTGCGGCACCGGATCCAGCAGCTCCGTCGCCGGCGGACCGACCAGCGCGACCCCGCGGTCGCGGACCGCGGCCAGCAGCATCGCCAAGTCGGGATCCGGGCCGCACGGCGGATCGGTGCCGGCGGCCAGCTCGGCGCGCAACCACTCGCCGTACTGCAGGTCCACGCGTGGCGGATACCGCCACGGTCGCACGTCGCCTGCGACCACGACGGTCAGCTCCACCGGCCGTGGCCGCGCGCCGGGTTCTGCCCCCGAGATGGTGAGCAGTCCCTCCACCAGCGCGCGCCGTGGAGCCGGCGGCGGTCCTTCGCCGGGTGAGAACGAGCAGGTCGAGATCGCTGAAGCGCTGCAGCCCGCCGTGCACTGCCGAGCCGTAGCGCTGCACGCCGAGCACGTCATCACCGAGCACCGACCGCACCAGCCGCACGACCGCAGCTTCCTGCACCGCATCCGCACCGGACATGGACACGGCACCAGCCTGCCGCACGCCCGCGGGTGGCAGCCACCGAACCCCGCCGAGGCCGCTTGCCGAAAGGCTGGTTCGTCTCAGCAAGCCGCAGCGCAGTTCACCATCGAGCACAGCGAACGAGCCCGTTGTCCGCGCGTTCCAGGGCGCCGACTCCGCAGGCGACCGGGGACGAGGCGCGCTCGCCGGTCGCTTCCCGTCGGGGTAGGTTGCTCCGCGGTTGACTCTCCAGCGGCGGGAGACTCCACGGTGGCGGACATGGCTGACGGTGACCTGCTCACGATCGGACAACTGGCCCGGGCGACCGGCATTGCGGTGAAAACGCTCCGGTTCTGGTCCGACGAGGGCCTGGTGCCGCCGGCTGACCGAACCCCGGCCGGCTACCGCCTCTACGGGCACGACGCGCAGCTGCGGCTCGCCCTGGTGCGCAGCCTGCGCGACCTCGACGTCGACCTGGCGACGATCCGCGCGGTGCTCGACCGCGACGCCGCGCTGGCCGACGTGGCGCGCACGCATGCGGCCGCGCTCGAGGTGCAGATCCGCACGATGCGGCTGCAGCGGTCCGTGCTGCACGCGATCGCCGACCGGGACACCGCCGCACCGCAGGAGGTTGCACTGATGCACTCGCTCGCCCAACTGTCCGCCGCCCAACGCCGCAGGCTGATCACCGAGTTCCTCGAGGACACGTTCAGCGATCTCGACCTGGGGCCGGACTTCATGTCGCAGATGCGGGCGGCCATGCCGGAGCTGCCCGAAGACCCGTCGCAGCAGCAGCTCGACGCCTGGATCGAACTCGGCCAGCTCGTCCAGGACGAGGACTTCCGCGCGAGTCTGCGCCGCGCCGCGCAGGAACAGGCCCGCGCGATCGGCGAGGTGGGCCAGCCCAGCCCGGAAAGCCACCGGGACATGGCGGTACTGCTGCAGCAGCGCGCCGGGCAGGCCCTCGCCGACGGGATCCCGCCGGAGTCGCCGCAGGCCGAGCCGATCGTGGACGAGCTCGTCGCCGCCTACGCGCGGCACACCGGCCGGTCCGACGGGCCGGAGTTCCGCGCCTGGCTGCTGCACCTGTTCGACAGCTCCGGGGACGAGCGCTACGAACGCTACTGGCAGCTGCTGGCGGTCATCAACGACTGGCCGCAGCAGCCCAGCACCACGCCCGCCGCCGGCTGGTTGGCCGAAGCGCTGCGCGCCCGGTGACGGCTCGGTTTCCACGGCGGGTGGCCGCGCTCGGCATTGCCGGGTGCGGCCACCCGCGGGTTCGGACGTGCCGTGGTTGTCCTGCCCGGACCGCGCAGCGGCTGGGCACGTGCCAACCCGCGCTGCGGACCCGGTGACGCCGCGGACCTGCGCACGGCGGTCGGACCCGTGCGGATCACGTCAGCGCGGACATCCAGCGTTGGCGCCACTTCTCGGTGCTGGCGAGCTCGTTGAACGTGAACATGTGGAATCCGCGGATGTTCCCACCGCCACGTGCGAGCTGCCGCGCCACGTTGCGGACCAGCTTGTCCGGGTTGTAACCACCGGGCAGGAAGAACCGCCAGAACATGTTCGACTGCTTCTTCAGGAATTTGGCGGATTGTCCCAGCCCGAGGCCGGCCGAGATGCGGATGAGCTTTTGCCGGTTGATCGCCCCGGGCAGCCCCACCCGGATCGGAAGCCGCACCCCACCGGCCCGCACCTCCCGCGCCCAGCCGACGGTGGCGTCGGCGTCGAAGCACAGCTGGGTGGTGATCTCGTCGGCAAGCACGGCCTTGCTCCGCAACGCGTCGTCGATGCGCTGCTGGCTGATCGTGCCGTGCCCTTCCGGATAGCCCGCGATGCCGATGCTGGAAAAGACGTGGCCCTGCTCCTGCAGGGCGATCAGCAGGCTCGCCGCGTCCGGGAACGGGCCGGCGGGCTCAGCAGCATCGCCGCCGATGGCGAAAACGCCGTCCACGCCGAACTCCTGCAGCTGCACGGCGATGTCGTCCAGGTGCTCGCGGTCGCGGACCAGACGCGCAGCCAGGTGCGGAGCCACGCGGTACCCGTTCTTGCTGAGTTCGATGGCCAGCTCGATCGTCGCGTCGATGCCCTTCGCTTCCGTCGTGGTGACGGTCAGCGCGACGTCACCGGGCACGTGGGCGAGGACCTCGTCCTTGGTGCTCTCGAACGGCAGCACCTCGTAGCTGGTGTTGCGCAACGCCTCGAGCAGGCCTGCTTTCCGGCGGGCCGTTGCGGGCAGTTCTGCATCGCCGCGCGCGGACTTCGGTGGCGGTTCCATCGACGGACCCCTTTCCCAGTGTTCGAGCAGGTGCGAAGCGCAGGTGCCGGATTCGGGGCTCGGCGCAGCGGGCACCCGACACGGGCGCAGGCGCGACGACGGCGGCGTGAGCTCGCTGGTGCCGAGCGGTGCTGCCGAGAGTTGTTGTCGAAGGCGCGCCCCGGCGGGGATGGCGAGGCGCGCCCTCGACGCTCCGGCGCGGTTCAGTACCCGCGTGCCACCCACTCGTCGAAGTGCGGCACGACCTCCCCGATGGTCGTGCTCGGCCCGTGCCCGGGGTGCACGCGTGTCGACCCCGGCAGCATGAGCAGGCGGTCCCGGATCGACGCCGTGATCGTGTCGAAGTCCGAATAGGACCGACCGGTCGCACCGGGACCACCGGCGAACAAGGTGTCCCCGGTGAAGACGGTTCCGAGGTCGGGGCAGTACAGGCACACCGAACCCGGCGAGTGACCGGGGGTGTGCATGACCTGGATGTCGGCTCGCCGCAGGGAGAGCTCCTGGCGGTCTGCGAGCTCGGCGTCCGGCTTGCGGACGGGATGGGTCAGCTCCCAGAGCGGGAGGTCAGCAGGATGCAGGTGCACCTGGGCCCCCACCGCATCGGCGAGTTCGGGAGCGACGCGGACGTGGTCGTCGTGGGCGTGGGTGGCGAGCACGGCCCGCACCTCCCTGCCACCGACCACCTCGCGGATGGCCTCCACGTCGTGCGGCGCGTCGATGACCACGCAGCAGCGGTCATCGCCGAGGACCCAGATGTTGTTGTCCACTTCGTGGACTTCGCCGTCGAGGCAGAACTTGCCCGCAACGGTGGCGTGGTCGATGCGCAGACTCATCACAACGTCACCACCGAACGCAGAACTTCCCCGCGGTGCATCTTCTCGAACGTCGCCTCGACGTCGTCGAGCGCGATCTCCTCGGTCACGAACTTGTCCAGCGGCAGTCGTCCCTGCTGGTACAGCTCGGTCAGCATCGGGAAGTCCCGCTCGGGCAGGCAGTCCCCGTACCAGCTGGACTTCAGCGCGCCGCCGCGGGCGAACACGTCGAGCAGCGGCAGCTGAAGCTGCATCTGCGGATCGGGCACGCCGACGAGCACGACCGTGCCCGCCAGGTCCCGCGCGTAGAACGCCTGCTTGTAGGTCTCCGGGATCCCCACGGCGTCGATGACGACGTCGGCGCCGTTGCCGTCGGTGAGCTCGCGGATCGCCTGCACCGTGTCGGCCGCGGAAGCGTTGACCTCGTGGGTGGCGCCGAACTCCCGCGCCGACTTCAGCTTCTCCGGGTCGGTGTCCACGGCGATGATCCGCCGGGCGCCGGCCATGTCGGCCCCGGCGATCGCTCCGTCGCCGACACCGCCGCAGCCGATGACGGCGACGGAATCACCGGGACCGGCCTTGCCGGTGTTGACCGCGGAGCCGATGCCGGCCATCACGCCGCATCCGAGCAGCCCGGCCACGGCCGGGCGAGCCGCCGGGTCCACCTTCGTGCACTGGCCCGAGTGCACCAGGGTCTTCTCGGCGAACCCGCCGATGCCCAGGGCCGGCGAGAGCGGGGTCCCGTCGGCGAGCGTCATGGGTTGTGCCGCGTTGTGCGTGGCGAAGCAGTACTGCGGGCGGCCCCGCCGGCACGCGCGGCAGTCGCCGCACACGGCGCGCCAGTTCAGCACGACGAAGTCGCCCGGTTCGAGGTGGCCCACCCCCTCCCCGATCGAGTCGACGACGCCGGCCACCTCGTGGCCGAGCAGGAACGGGTAGTCATCGCTGATGCCGCCTTCGCGGTAGTGCAGGTCGGTGTGGCAGACACCGCAGGCCTGCACGCGGACGACGGCCTCCCCCGGGCCGGGGTCCGGGACGTGGATGGTGGTCACTTCGACCGGTTTGTTCTTGCCGGTCGCCACGACCCCTCGTACTTCGGTCACGAGCAGCTCCAGTTCAGTCGATTGCGTTGCGAGGGCACTTCGGTGCTCCGAGCGTCACGAGCCGACCAGGGTTCGGCTCGCAGCGCTGCGGAACCGCTCAGCTGTGGTACTCAGCGGCGGCATCGGTCAACCAGTCGGCGAGGTAGCGGGCGTAGGAGGCGCGCACGAACAGCCAGAAGGTGGGTGTTTCCGCGTCGCGGCAGGCCAGGATCACGCCGGCGCGAGCCAGCAACGTCTGCGCGCACCGGTTGGCGTCGAAGCTGCGCGGGTGCAGGTCGAGCGCACAGCCCTTGTTCAGCAGCTCGCGCGTGTTCGGTCCGGACACTTCGACGATCGTGCGCTGCGCGGAGGTGTCGGCCACCGCCCCGTGCTCGTCGTCCAGCGCCGAGTTCAGCGTGTCGGCGATGTCTTGCGCGGTGCCGCGCGGGCCGACCAGCAGCCACTCGTCGGGACCCAACCACAGGATGAGCAGCCGATGGGTGCGCACGACCTGGCCGGGCTGGTTCGGCAGCATGGTGCCCAGCGCGGTGCCGATGCGCTCGGCCGCCGGCCCCTTGGGGTCCACGCGCAGCGAAACCTGTGCGGTGAAGGGAACTTCGGCGATGCGCGGGGCCCTCGGCGTCGCGTGCTGAGCCAGGACGTCCGCGTGCGCGGCCAGCGGGGATTCGTCGTGGAGCTCAACCGTCACGACGGGCTCCTTCCTTGTCGTAGAAGACGGGCTCGGTGATCTCGACCGGCACGAGCCGGTCGTCGACGTGGCCGTAGATCGTCTGGCCGATGCGGTCACGTCCGGCTTGCACCAGCGCCAGGGAGAAGGGCCGGTCGAGCGCGGCGCTGCGGTAGCTGGAGGTCACGTGTCCGAGCATCGGCACCGGCGGTTCGGGCAGGATCCCGGTTTCCACCAGCTGCGTTCCCTCCGGGACGACGCGGCCGTCGGCCGCGGGCAGCAGCCCGACGAGGTGCTTGCGATCGGTGCGTGCGGTGTCCGCCCGCGCGAAGGAGCGCTTGCCGAGGAAGTCGTCCTTCTTCTTCGACACGGCCCAGCTCATGCCCAGGTCCTGCGGGGTCACCGTCCCGTCGGTGTCCTGCCCGACGATGGGAAAGCCCTTCTCGGCGCGCAGCACGTGCATCGTTTCGGTGCCGTAGGGCGTGATGCCGAACGGTGCGCCCGCCTCGTACAGCGCCTGCCACACCGAGCGGCCGTACCACCACGGCACGTTGATCTCGAAGGCCAGCTCCCCGGAGAAGCTGATGCGGCACACCCGGGCCCACCGGCCGGCCACGACACCTTCCTGCCAGGACATGAACGGGAAGCTGTCGTTGTCCAGGTCCATGCCGGGGGCCGCGCGGGTCAGCACCTCGCGCGAGTGCGGACCGGCCAGCGCGATCGTGGCCCAGTGCTCGGTGACGGAGGTGAGGTGCACCCGCAGGTGCGTGAACTCGGTTTGCAGCCAGTCCTCCAGGTGCTCCAGCACGTTCGCCGCGTTGCCGGAGGTCGTGGAGATGACGTAGCGGTGCTCGTCGGTGCGCATGACGGTGCCGTCGTCGAAGACCATGCCGTCGGCGGTGCACATCACCCCGTAGCGGATCCGGCCGAGTTTGAGGGTGCTCATCTTGTTCGTGTACACGAGGTCGAGGAACTCGGCCGCGTCCGGACCCTGCACGTCGATCTTGCCCAATGTGGACACGTCCTGCATGCCCACCCCGGTGCGCACCGCGTGGCATTCCCGCAGCACGGCCGCGTCCATGTCCTCACCGTCCTGCGGGTAGTACCACGGCCGTTTCCACTGGCCGACGTTCTCGAACGGCGCCCCGGCCGCCACGTGCCAGTCGTGCATCGCGGTCACGCGGATCGGGTCGTAGAGGTCGCCGCGGTCCCGGCCGGCCAGCGCGGCGAACGCGACCGGGGTGTAGGGCGGCCGGAACGTGGTGGCTCCCACCTCGGAAAGGTGCGTGCCCAGCAATTCCGCGATGATGCCCGTCGACAGCGTCCCCGAGGTCTTGCCCTGGTCGTGGCCCGTGCCGATCGTGGTGAAGCGCTTGATGTGCTCCACCGAGCTCAGGCCCGCGCCGACGGCTTTGCGGATGTCGGCCACCGTCGCGTCCCGGGCGAGGTCCACGAACTGCTCGGTGCCGGTGGGATCCGCCGGGACGGGCGGCAGCCACGTGGGCTGCGGTGCCGCCGCGGGACCGGCCTGGGCGCCGGGCACCTCGGCGGGTGCGGCCTCGAACCCGGCCTCCCGCGCCGCGTCGCTGCCCGCTCGCGCCCCGGCGCGCAGGCACTCGGCCGTGGCCAGAGCGCCGTCCGCCGCGCCGACCGTGCGCACGCCGCGCGCGCCGCGGTCGGGGACGAACGCCCCGATCTCGTCGGAATACCGCAGCGTGCCGCGTGCCTGGCTGTGCAGGTGCACCGCGGGGTTCCACCCGCCGGAGACCAGCAGCAGGTCGCACGGCAGGTGGGCCGCGTCCGTCGAGGTGCCCTCGTCCGCCGGCAGGCGGTGCAGGTCGACGCCGGAGACGTGCTCGGTGCCGGAGGTCGCCTGCACGGCAGTGCCGGTGCGGATGGCGATGCCCCGTTCCACGCACCGCGAGGCCCACACCGTCGGGACGACGGGCCGGACGTCCACGACGGCGGCGATGTCCACACCGGCGTCGTGCAGGTCCACCGCGGCGGCGTAGGCGCTGTCGTTGGTGGTGTGCACGACCGCGCGCCGCCCCGGGAGGACGCCGTAGCGGTGCAGGTACGTCCGCGCCGCGCCGGCCAGCATCGTGCCCGGGCGGTCGTTGCCGGCGAACACCAGGGGACGTTCGTGCGCCCCGGTGGCCAGCACCACCTCGCCGGCGCGGATGTGCCAGCTGCGCTGGCGGACGAACTCCTCCTCTCCCCGGTGTTCGACGGCGACGAGGTAGTTGTCGTCGTAGTGCCCGACCACCGTGGTGCGCGCCAACGCGGTGACTTCCGCGGTCGTTTCCAGCTCGGCGACCGCGCGCCGGACCCAGCGCTGCGCCGGTGCGCGGTCGAGGAGGTCGTTGCTGCCCAGCAGGCTGCCGCCGAACTCGGTGTCGGCGTCGGCCACGATCACCCGCGCCCCGCTGCGAGCGGCGCTGAGCGCGGCGGCCAGTCCGGCCGGTCCCGCACCGACGACGAGCACGTCGCAGTGCGCGTGCATCGCCTCGTAGCGGGCCGGGTCCGCCTCGGCGGCCAAGCGCCCTTGCCCCGGCAGGCCCGCGGCTTCGAGCCCGTCGCGCAGTTCGACCGTCGTGGCGGGAAGCATCGGCTCGGGAAAGGGTTTTTCGACCTGCACCAGCGCGTTGGGCTCTTCCGCTCCGGCGGCCATGATGCCGCGGGGACGCCCGTGGGTGATGCTGGTGGTGATCTGGTGAACCCCGTTGGCCAGCAATGCCGAAGCCAGCGTGTCGCCCGGGTGTCCCTCGTAGTCGCGGCCGTCGAAGCGGAAACCGAGGGTGCGGCTCCTGTCGATCCGGCCGCCGTCGGCCAGTCTGAACTCGGTGCTCACTGCCTCACCGCCCTTGCCGTGGTCATGGCATCGTCGTGGATCTCGTTGGTGCTGGTGTCCCGGTGCACGGTCAACCAGCGGCGACAACCGGCCGCGTGGAACCACCTCTCGGTGAACAGGCCCTTCGGGTTGGCGCGGTAGAACAGGAACTGCGCCCAGTCCACATCGGAGACGGCCTGCGGATCGGTCGGGTAGGGCACGCCGGCCTGGCCGCCGTAGTGGAATTCGACTTCGTTGCGCGGCCCGCACCACGGGCAGGGGATGAGCAGCATCGTGGACTCCTTCAGTGCGCCACGCCGGCGGCGCCGTGTTCGTCGACCAGGGCCCCGGTGGTGAATCTGTCCAGGTTGAACGGTGCGTTGAGCGGATGCGGTTCGTCGTGGGCGATGGTGTGGGCGAAGCACCAACCCACCCCCGGGGTGGCTTTGAAGCCGCCGGTTCCCCACCCGCAGTTGATGTAGAGGCCGTCGAAGGGCGTCAGACCCATGATCGCCGAGGCGTCGGGGGTGACGTCGACGACTCCGGCCCAGGTGCGCAGCACGTGCGCGCGGGCGAACATCGGGAACAGCTCGACCGCCGCGGTCATCTCCCGTTCGATGGTGTGAAACGCCCCGTGTTGGCGGTAGGAGTTGTAGGCGTCCACTCCCGCCCCGAGCACGAGTTCGCCCTTGTGGGCCTGGTTGACGTAGACGTGGACCGAATTGGACATGACCACGGTCGGGTGCACCGGTTCCAGCAGCTCCGAGACCAGTGCCTGCAGCGGGTGGCTCTGGATCGGCAGGCGCAGCCCGAGCGTGTCGGTCAGTACCGACGTGTTGCCCGCGGCGGCCAGCGCGACCTTGCCGGCACGGATCGGCCCGCGCGTGGTCTGCACTCCGACGATCCGGTCGCCGACGCGTTCGAAGCCGGTGACGTCGCATCCCTGGATCAGGTCCACGCCCATGCGGTCCAGCGCGCGGGCGAAGCCCCACGCGACGTGGTCGTGCTTGGCGATACCGGCCCGCGGCTGCCACGTGGCCCCCAGCACGGGGTAGCGCAGGTCCGGCGAAGTGTTCAGGATCGGGCAGATCTCGGCGACCTGGGCGGGATCGAGCCATTCGGCGTCGATGCCGTTGAGCCTGTTCGCACCCGCGCGGCGCACGGCATCGCGCACCTCCTGCAGCGAGTGCGCCAGGTTCAGCACTCCGCGCTGGGAGAACAGCAGCGGGTACTCCAGCTCCTCTTCGAGGCCTTCCCACAGCTTCAGCGCGTGCTCGTACAGTCCCGCGCTTTCGTCCCAGAGGTAGTTGGACCGGATGATCGTGGTGTTGCGGGCCATGTTCCCGCCGGCGAGCCAGCCGCGTTCCAGCACGGCCATGTTGGTGATGCCGTGGTTGACCGCGAGGTAGTAGGCCGTGGCCAGGCCGTGCCCGCCGCCACCGACGATCACCACGTCGTAGGAGGGCTTCGGGTCTGCGGAGTGCCAGAGCCAATCGGGGTGCTCCGGCAGGTCGGCGCCGGGGGTGCGCGGCATCAGAGCCCTCCTGTCAGATTCGGGTGAAGACTGGCACGCAGTTGTCATCTAACTGACATATCAGATGGCTTTTAGCTTAGCAGCGCGCGTCGTGAGGTCAAGGGAGTCGCGACATCGGCTGTGCCGCCTCGCCGTGCGCTCCTGCGGCAACGGCCGGCTCCCGCGCGCACAGGACCCTCGGACCCGGAGCCGCTGCGCGGACAGCAGCAGCGCCCGCAACCTACCTCGGTTGCACCGGGGTGTTGACCACGCCACACCCACGGCTTATCTTGCTGACCAGTTGATATATCAGATGTAGATCTCAGGGATGCACTCGGACCCGGAACCCGCCACCGAGCCCGTCCGCTCGTCAGCCCGAACACCCCGCCACCGCGGCAACGCAGCCCGAAAACGCCGCCCTCGCAGCAGTCCTCGCAGCAGTCCTCGCAGGCCGCTCGTTAGGAGACCAGCATGAGCACGAGCCCTCGTGTCGTCATCATCGGAGCCGGGATCGTCGGTGCGAACCTGGCCGATGAGCTGACCGAACGCGGATGGAACCAGGTCACCGTCCTCGACCAGGGGCCGCTGCCGCTCACCGGCGGATCGACCTCGCACGCGCCCGGTTTGGTCTACCAGACCAGCGGATCGAAGACGATGACCGAGTTCGCCCAGTACACCGCCACCAAGCTCAAGAGCCTCGACGTCGACGGTGGATGGTGCTTCAACGAGGTCGGTGGGCTCGAGATCGCCACCACGCCCGAACGACTCAGCGACCTGCACCGCAAGCAGGGCTGGGCCACCTCCTGGGGAGTTCTCGGCGAGATCATCGGACCCGAGGAGTGCGCGAAACTGCACCCCCTGCTCGACCCGGAGAAGGTCCTCGGGGGCTTCTACACGCCCGCCGACGGACTGGCCAAGTCCGCTCGAGCGGTCGTCGCGCTCGCCCGCCGCGCCGAGGCACGCGGCGCCCGGTTCCACGGGTCGACGCGGGTCCTCGACATCGCGCAGCACGGCGGGCGGGTCACCGGCGTGCACACCGACCACGGCGAGGTCGCCGCCGACGTCGTCATCTCCTGCGCGGGTTTCTGGGGCCGGGCCGTCGGCGACATGGTCGGCATGAACGTGCCGCTGCTGCCGCTGGCCCACCAGTACGTGCAGACGAACCAGCTCCCCGAACTCGTCGGCCGCAACGACGAGCACATCGAGGCGCAGATGCCGATCCTGCGCCACCAGGACCAGGACCTCTACTACCGCGAGCACAACGACCGCCTCGGGATCGGCACCTACGCCCACCGCCCCATGCCGGTGCGCCCCGACGAGCTGCCGCAGCAAGACACCGCTGCCGAAACGTCCATGCCCTCGAAGCTGCCGTTCACCGCGGAGGACTTCGCCCCGTCCTGGGAGAACAGCCGGCAGCTGCTGCCCGCGCTGAACTCGGCGCAGATCGCAACCGGGTTCAACGGCGCCATGTCGTTCACCCCCGACGGAGGCCCGCTGATCGGCGAATCCCCCGACGTGGCCGGCTTCTGGATCGCCGAGGCCGTGTGGGTCACCCACTCCTCCGGCGTGGCCAGGGCTGTCGCGGAGCTGCTGGTGCACGGCCGCAGCCAAGTCGACCTGCACGGCTGCGACGTGCACCGCTTCGACGAGATCGAAACCACCCAGCAGCACGTCGAAGAAACCGCCCAGCAGAACTTCGTCGAGGTCTACGACATCAAGCACCCGCTGCAGCCCAAGCTCTCCCCGCGCGAGCTGCGGGTCAGTCCGTTCCACGCGCGGCAGAAGCAGCTCGGCGCCTTCTTCCTGGAGGCGCACGGCTGGGAGCGGCCGCACTGGTACGAAGCGAACGCCCCGCTGGTCGACGAACTGCCCACCGACTGGCAACCACCGTCGCGGGACGCCTGGTCCGCCATGTTCCACTCCCCCATCGCGGCAGTGGAAGCGTACAAGACCCGCAACGCCGTCGCCCTGTACGACATGACCTCCCTCAAGCGCCTGGAGGTCAGCGGCCCCGGCGCTCTGGAGTTCCTGGACCGACTCACCACCGGCAAAATGGACAAGTCCGTCGGTGCGGTCACCTACACCTTGATGCTCGACGAAGCCGGCGGCGTCCGCAGCGACCTCACCGTCGCCCGCCTCGGTCAGCAGTCGTTCCAAATCGGAGCCAACGGCAACCTCGACCACGACTACTTCCACCGCCAGCTCCCGGCCGACAACAGCGTGCAGGTACGCGACATCACCGGCGGCACCTGCTGCATCGGCGTGTGGGGACCGCTGGCGCGCGAGCTGGTGCAGCCGCTGAGCCGCGACGACCTCTCCCACGAGGGCCTGAAGTTCTTCCGCTGCAAACCAGCGCACATCGCGGGAATTCCGGTCACGGCGATGCGGGTGTCCTACGTCGGCGAGCTGGGTTGGGAGATCTACACCAGCGCCGAGTACGGCCAGCGACTCTGGGACGTGCTCTTCGACGCCGGTCAACCTCTCGGCGTCGTGGCCGCCGGCCGGGCCGCGTTCAACAGCCTGCGCCTGGAGAAGGGCTACCGCGCGTGGGGGGCGGACATGACCACCGAGCACAACCCCTACGAAGCAGGCCTCGGGTTCGCCGTGCGGCAGCAGAAGGACTCCTTCGTCGGTCGCGACGCCATCGCCCACCTCGACAAGGACGCGATCTCCCGCCGCCTGTCCTGCCTGACGATCAACGACGGCCACAGCGTGGTGCTCGGCTCGGAGCCGGTGTTCGTCGACGGCGCCCCCGCCGGCTACGTCACCTCTGCGGCCTTCTCCCACACGCTCGGCACGCCCATCGCCTACGCGTGGCTGCCCGCCGCGGCCACCGTCGGCACGGAAGTCGACATCCAGTACTTCGACCGCCTCGTGCGCGCCACCGTCACCGCCGAACCACTGGTCGACCCGGACATGAACCGCATCCGCCGTTGACCGGTACGACGCCCGCGCCGGCCACGAGTCCTGCCCACGTATGCGAGCGAGTTGGGAGCACCCATGACCCTCTCCGTCTTCGACCTGTTCAAGGTGGGCATCGGCCCCTCCAGTTCGCACACGGTCGGTCCGATGCGCGCGGCCTATCTCTTCGCCGCTCGGTTGCGCGCGTCGGGGGTTCTGCCCCGCGTCGCAACCGTGCGCTGCGAGCTGTTCGGCTCGCTCGGAGCGACCGGGCACGGCCACGGCAGTGTCCAAGCCGTGGTTCTCGGCCTCCGCGGTGAACAGCCCCACCTCGTGGATCCGGTCGCTGCCGAACCCGAGGTGCGGGCAACGCGCGAACGAGGGCGCATCAGCCTCTGCGGCGAACACGAGATCGCGTTCTCCGTCGACGACGACGTCGTCCTGCACCGCACGAAGCAACTCGCCTTCCACAGCAACGGCATGGTCTTCGAGGCCCACGACGACGGCGGCGCCCGGCTCGACCGTCGCGAATACTACTCCGTGGGCGGCGGTTTCGTCCTCGACGAGGACGAGACGGGCCAGTCCGCGCTGGTCGAGGACGACACCCCGGTGCCCTACCCGTTCCGCACCGGCGCAGAGCTGCTCGCGCACACCCGCGCAACCGGGATGCGCATCAGCGACATCATGCTGGCCAACGAACTCACCTGGCGCCGTGAAGACGACGTCCGGGCCGAACTGCTGAACATCTGGGCGGTGATGCAGGAATGCGTCCACCGCGGCACGCACACCAGCGGAACCCTGCCCGGCGGGCTCAAGGTGCGTCGCCGGGCGGGTGAACTGCGCGAGCACTTGGAGTCGAGCGCCGACACCACCGACGCCCTGCCCGCCATGGAGTGGGTCACCCTCTACGCCCTCGCCGTGAACGAGGAGAACGCCGCGGGCGGACGAGTGGTGACCGCACCGACCAACGGTGCTGCAGGAATCGTGCCCGCCGTTTTGCACTACGGCGAGCAGTTCCTGCCCGGCTTCGGCCCGGACGCGGCCGTGCGGTTCCTGCTCACCGCGGCGGCGATCGGCATCCTGTTCAAGGAGAACGCCTCGATCTCGGGAGCCGAGGTCGGCTGCCAGGGCGAGGTCGGCTCGGCCTGCTCGATGGCCGCGGCGGGACTCGCCGAGATCATCGGCGGCACTCCCGAACAAGCCGAGAACGCGGCCGAAATCGGCGTCGAACACAATCTCGGTCTGACCTGCGACCCCGTCGGCGGCCTCGTGCAGATCCCCTGCATCGAACGCAACGCCGTCGCGGCGGTCAAAGCGATCACCGCCGCCCGCATGGCCGTGCACGGCGACGGCAGTCACCACGTCTCCCTCGACAAAGCGATCAAGACCATGCGTGAGACGGGAGCGGACATGAAGGACAAGTACAAGGAGACCGCCCGCGGCGGACTGGCTCTCAACATCGTGGAATGCTGAGGAGAAATCCGTGACACGCTCGTTCATCCTCACCCTGAGCTGCCCGAATCGCACCGGCATCGTCCACGCCGTCAGCTCCTACCTGTACGAGCACGGCTGCGACATCGGCGAATACCAGCAGTTCGACGATCCGGTGCGCCAGCGCCTGTTCCTGCGCACGCACGTCACAGCCGCAGACGACGTCGACCTGGCGGAGATGTCGAGCGGATTCGAACCCATCGCCGCGGACTTCGAGATGAGCTTCGACTTCTGCGCCGACCGGAACGCGCGGATCCTGGTGATGGTCTCCAAGCTCGGGCACTGCCTCAACGACCTGATCTACCGCTGGCGCGCCGGCAACCTCAGCGCCGACATCGTCGCCGTGGTCTCCAACCACGAGGACCTCCGGCCCATGGCCGAGGCCGCCGGCCTGCCCTTCATCCACATCCCCGTCACGTCGGCGGACAAGGCAGCAGCCGAGACCCGGCTGTTGCAGGTCGTCGACGAGTACGACGCCGATCTCGTCGTCCTCGCACGCTACATGCAAGTCCTGTCCGAGCAGACCTGCAAGGCCCTGCACGGCAACGCGATCAACATCCACCACTCGTTCCTGCCGGGCTTCAAAGGCGCGAAACCCTACCACCAGGCCTACGACCGCGGCGTCAAACTCGTCGGCGCCACGGCGCACTACGTCACGCCGGAACTCGACGAAGGCCCGATCATCGAGCAGGAGGTGATCCGCATCGACCACACCCACGACCCGCAGGCCCTGCAGACCGTCGGGCGGGATGCCGAAGCGCTCGCGCTCTCACGCGCGGTGCGCTGGCACTGCCAACGCCGGCTGTTGCTCAACGGGCACGGCACCGTCGTTTTCCAATAGCGCACAGCCGGCCTCGTCGGCAAGATCCGGCACTCGCCCCGTTTTCGGCAACGACCTCGGCGGCACGCTGCTGTTCCGCGGCGCTGCCGTTGGGTAGCGTGTCGCACAACTCCCCTCCCCTTTCCACCCCCGCTGCTGCGGAACGCGGCCCGGCGCGTGCATCGCCGCCCGGGCCGGCGCCGCAGCAACACGTCCCCGTCTTCCCGAGCGAGGAGCACTGCTATGACGACCAGTGAACTGCCCACCTCCGCCGAGGGCCAAGACCTGCCGGAGAGCCTCCGGGAAACGCTGGCAGGCCACTACTACACCGATCCCGCGATCTTCCGGGCGGAACAGGAGTCGATCTTCGAGGCCAGTTGGTTCTGCGCTGTGCTCAGCGCGGACCTCGCCCGCCCCGGCCAGTACGAGACCGTGCAAATCGGACGCGAGAGCGTCGTCGTCGTGCGCGACCGCAACGGCGCCGTCAACGCCTACCTCAACGTGTGCCGCCACCGCGGAGCTCGGCTGTGCACGCAGGAGCAGGGCGAAGTGCGGCGCTCCTTCCAGTGCCCCTACCACGCCTGGACCTATTCCTTGGACGGAAAGCTGGTCTCCGCTCCGAACCTCACCACGATGTCGGACATCGACCGCGGCGAGTTCGGGTTGCACCGGGTGCACGTGCGCGAGTGGCTCGGCTACGTGTGGCTGTGCCTGGCCGAACAGCCACCGTCGTTCGAGGACACCGTCGTCGAAGACGTCGCCAACCGCTTGGGCACACCGGATGCGATCGTCGGTTACCAGATCGCCGAGCTCAAACTCGGCCGGCGGATCGAATACGACGTCCAGGCGAACTGGAAGCAGATCGTCGAGAACTTCATGGAGTGCTACCACTGCGCGACGATCCACCCCGAGCTGACCGAGGTCCTGCCGGAGTTCGCCGACGGCCTGGCCGCGCAGTACTTCGTGGGGCACGGCGCGGAGTTCGGCGAGGACGTCCAGGGCTTCACCGTCGACGGCTCGGCCGGTTTCGACCGCATCCCCGGGGTGGACGAGGAGCAGGACCGCCGGTACTACGCGATCACCGTCCGCCCCCAGGTCTTCATCAACCTCGTTCCCGATCACGTGGTCTTCCACCGCATGTTCCCGCTCTCGGCGCACCGGACGATCGTCCGGTGCGACTGGCTCTACCTGCCGGAGGTGGTCGACTCGGGTTCGGACATCGCGAACTCGGTGGAACTGTTCCACCGGGTCAACCAGCAGGACTTCGACGCCTGCGAGCGGTGCCAGCTCGCCATGGACTCCCGCGCCTACAAGAACGGCGGTGTCCTCGTGCCCAGCGAGCACCACATCGGCGATTTCCACGACTGGGTGCGCCAGCGCATCGCCTGATCCGCGGTTCTGCTCGCCCCGTGCGGACGGTGACGTCCGCACGGGGTTTTCCGCACGGCTGAGCCGGTGGTCGCTGCTCCACGACGGGCTTTCAGCGTCCGCACCGGCGCGGACCGCGCGGGCCCGGAGTCAACGCTGCGGACTGTCGTCGTCTCGGCCTGAACTCCGCACTGGTGGTCTGACTCCGCACTGGCGAAGAGCGCGTCAGGAGTTCGAACGGGGGTGTTCCATGGGAATTCCCTCCGCCGACAGCGGCGGGGACGGAAGTTCCGCACTGGAGGCCAGCGGAGCAGCCCCGGCCAGCGGCCGACCGGCGTGTTCCCGCAGGAAGTGGGTGCTGATGACACCGATGATTCCGGCAGCGATGAGGTAGTACCCCGGCCAGTCGAGGTTTCCGGTTGCGGTCGTCGCGGTTTCGATGATCGTCGGGGCCGTGCCGGCGAACACGGACACGGCGACGTTGAAGATCACGGCCAGGCTGGTGTAGCGGAGCATCGTGGGAAACAGGGCCGGCAGCAGCGAGGGCGAAACGGCCGCGAAGCACATCAGGGACATCCCGATGATGAGCAGTCCCGCGATTTGACCCAGCAGTCCCTCCCTGAGCAGCCACACGGCCGGCAGTCCGAGCACGATCAGCGACAGGCTGGCCGTCATGAGGATCGGTTTGCGCCCGATCCGATCGCTGAGCCGCCCCACGGACACGATCGCGCACAGCATCACGACCATGACGGCCACTTGCAGGGCGGTCGCTGTGGCTTCGCTCGTTCCGCTCTGCCCGTGGCGGGGGAGCGTCCCGGTGAGGTAGGCGGGTATGTAGTTGGTCAGCACGTAGTTGGTCACGTTCCACGCCACGATCACGCCGGCTGCCACCAGCGCCGCGGACCGGTAGCGCACGGCGATGATCTGCACCGCGCGTTTGACGGACATCGTGGCCAGCGCGGGTGAGCGCTCCATGAGCTGCCGGAACGCGGGTGTGTCCTCCAGGCGCATCCGCAGGTAGAGACCCGTGATGCCCAGCGGCAGCGCGAGCATGAACGGCAGCCGCCAGCCCCACGAGAGCAGCTCGTCCTCCGGCAGCAGCGCGATCACCGTTCCGCAGACACCGGCGCCGAGCGCGTATCCGGTCAGCGTGCAGAATTCCAGCCAGCTGCCGAAGAATCCGCGCCGCCGGTCCGGTGAGTACTCGGCAACCAGGGTCAGCGCCCCGGTGTACTCCCCGCCGGCCGAGAAGCCCTGCACCATCCGCGCGAACAACACCAGCAGCGGAGCTGCGATGCCGAACGCGCCGTAGCTGGGGACCAGTCCGAGCAGTACTGTCGCGCCCGCCATCAGCAGCACGGTGACGGACAGGACTTTGGTGCGGCCGATGCGGTCGCCGAGCCAACCGAACACGACCCCGCCGAGCGGACGCATCAGGAAGGCAGCGGCGAACGCCCCGAGGGCGTAGACCGTCGTCCACTGGCCGACGTCGGGGAAGAAGACCCGGTTCAGCACCACCACCGCCAGGTAGGAGTACAACCCGAAGTCGTACCACTCGGCGATGTTGCCCACCGACGCTGCGGCCACGGCTCGGCGAACAGTGCGCTCCTCCTGCACGACGGGCGGGGTGATGCCCCCCCACGGCCCTCCCGACTGATCGCTCATGCGGTCTCCCGATGCTGCCTGCAGCGCATCCCAACGCGGTGTCGCGATCCCAGCAGACTCAGCGCCCTTGTGACAGGGATCGACGATTGATATATCTGTGCAAGATAAGTTACCGGTCCTGCGAGGTCAACGTGCTGCTCAGCACGTCCCTCCCCGCCCCTTCGCGTCGACGGTTCGATACCACGTACGCGCTCGAGCACGCCCCGCCACGAGCGGCTGCACGCATCCGGCCCGGGTGCGGGCCGAACACGATTCTCCTGGCTGGCCACCAAATTCCATCGTTGACGACCGGGGGTCGGGGCCGCATTATGTGAGTTGCGCATTGCACTACCTAATCCGCAATATGCAACAGGAGGCGAGATGATCTTCGTGGGCGAGCTGGCTGACCTCCCGCCCGGGGAGTCGGTGCGCGTGCAAGGCGAGGTGGCGATCGCGGTGTTCAACGTGGACGGCGAGCTCTTCGCGATCGACGACACCTGCACGCACCAGGACGCGTCGCTGTCCGACGGATGGTTGGAGGGATGCGCGGTCGAATGTCCCCTGCACGCCGCCTGCTTCGACCTGCGGACAGGCCGACCCAGCGGACCGCCCGCGAAGAAACCCGTCCGCACCCACCACGTGGACCTCGCTGACGGACTGATCTACGTCCACGAGTCGGCCCCGGTCGGCGCGGAAACAGTTGCGAAAGAGGTGGGTTGATGCAAGACATCACCGTCATCGGGTCATCGCTGGCCGGCCTGGCGACCGTGCGCGCCCTGCGAGCGCACGGCTTCGAGGGACGTGTCACCGCCATCGGCGACGAGAAGCACACCGCCTACGATCGCCCGCCGCTGTCGAAGGAGTTCCTGGCCGGCACCGCATCCGAAGACGACATCCGCCTCACCGACGAGGACGACGCGGAGCTCGAGGTCGAGTGGATGCTGGGCCGCACGGCCCGTGCCCTCGACACCGAGGAGCAGGCCGTGCTGCTGGACGACGGCAACCGCATCGCCACCGACGGCGTCGTCATCGCCACCGGCGCACGGGCGCGGACGCTTCCGAGTTCGGCGCCGGCGGGAGTGCACACGCTGCGCACGCTCGATGACGCGCAAGCACTGCGCGGGGAACTCGCCCCCGGGGCACGGTTGGTGATCATCGGCGCCGGGTTCATCGGAGCCGAGATCGCCTCCACCGCAGTCGGTCTCGGCTGCGAAGTGGACATCGTCGAAAGGGCGGCAGTGCCCTTGCAGCGGGCACTGGGCACCGAGATGGGCACCGTGTGCGGCCGGCTGCACGCCCAGAACGGCGTACGGCTGCACGCGCAGACCGACATCGCCGAGCTGGTCGGCGATCCCCGCGTCACCGCTGTCCGGCTCAGCCACGGACGTGAACTGCCGGCCGACGCGGTGGTGGTCGGCATCGGTGCGCAGCCGAACGTCGAATGGCTCGAGGGATCGGGTGTCGCGCTGGACAACGGCGTTCGCACCGATGCGCGGGGCCTGACCAACGTCCCGGCCGTCGCTGCCGTCGGTGACTGCGCCAACGCGCACCGGACTTACACCGCACACCCCGTGCGACTGGAGCACTGGACCAATGCCCTGCAGCAGCCGGCAGCGGCCGTGGCAGCACTGCTCGGCACCGAACACACAGCACCCGCGCACCACGCCGTTCCCTACTTCTGGTCGGACCAGTACGGGCACAAGATCCAGTTCGCGGGGCATCGCAGCGAGGACTGCTCGGTGCGCATCGACGAGGGCGACCCCGACTCCGGCGAGTTCCTCGCGCTCTACCTCGACCACGCGGGTGAACCGGTCGGCGTCCTCGCGATCGACCGCCCCCGCTCATTCGGACGATGGCGCCGACAGCTCGCCCAGCGCATCTGACCGGGCCGTCCCGCACCGAGGTGCTGGACGCCGGCGCTTGCGCTGCTGCTGTTGGTGCCGCGGAGCTCAGCGGGCTCGCCCCGGGGAACCAACGCTCAGACCACTGCGCGGATCGCCTCCTCGAAGCCGAGCACGTGCTCGCGGGCCAACTCCTCGGCCTGCTCGGGATCGCGCGCGCCGATCGCCCGGAGCAGTCCGGAGTGCTCTCCCACGTGGAGGTCGAAACGCACCATGCGGTCCAGGAACAGGCAGAATATCCGGGTGGCCAGGTTGTCGTAGCGCACCAGGGTGTCTTCGAGGTGCGGATTGCCGGCCGCGCGGTAGATGGCGCGGTGCACGTGCAGGTCCCAGCGCATCAGTTCATCGCGGCTGAGCGAGTGCACGTCGACCGTGTCCAGCGTGTCGGCGAGTTCGGCGAACTCCGCGAGCGTCGCTGCACCGGCCGTCTCGGCAGCCCGGCGCGCTGCCAGCGGCTCCAATTGAACCCGCAACTCGGAGATGTAGGCGAGGTCGGTGATGTCCACTGCCGTGGCGAACGTGCCCCGGCGCGGGTAGGACACCACGAGGCGGTCGCTCTCGAGGCGTTTGAGCGCTTCGCGCACCGGGGTTCGACCGATATCGAGCGAGCGGGCGAGTTCCACGTCATCGATCGCCGCCATGGGAGGAATGTCGAGCATAATCAGACGATCGCGGATTTCCTCGTAGGCCTTGTCCGCCAACGAGCCGTAAACCGGTTCGCCGGCCGGTGCAGCATCCACCCCGGCCGCGACGTCGCCATCACGTGACATACTAGGAGTGTATCTGTTGACGCGCGAACGGTGGCGGGTGTACGTGGGTCGCGTCACAGCGGGCCGGCACGGGCGCGGACCCCGGTTCTGCACGCCTGCGCGAACTTCGAGCAGCGGTCGGACGGCTCGGGCGGTCGAGTCGGAGCTACGCGACGGATTCACCGCGCAGGATCGCGAGCACGGTCAGCACCGAGAGGATGCCGAAGAACACGAACGTCGCGAGCAGGACCGCCACGCGGGGCCAGCCGATGCGCAGCGGCCGCGGCAGAGCGGTGCGGTTGAGCACCACGAGCAGAGCCGAGTACAGGAACATCTGCACCCCGGCGACCGACGAGGAGATCACCACCAGCAGGAACGGTTCTTCGATGCCGAGCAGGAGGATCACGCTGCCGGAAGCGATCAGCAGCCACACCACCGCGACGTAGAGCTTGCTCTCGCTCCAGAACCGGTTGCGCGCCAGCGCGTGGATCTTGACCTGGTCTGCGATGAGACGCGCCGTGTAGTCGATGATGCCCAGGTTCGTCGACAGCAGAGCCACCATCCCGGCGAGCCAGAACGCCACGCCGAACCACGGGGCGATGTTTCGCTGCAGCGCCTGGCCTTCTTCGAAGACGAAGCCGACCTGCGAGGTGATGTACGGCCACAGCACGTATTCGCCGGAACCGAGCGCGGTTGCGAGGATGATGACGCTCGCGCCGGTGATGCGCCGCAGCCGCACGGGCTCGGGCAAGTCGTGCGCGGAAACGCCCGGCAGGTGTTTGGTCGGCAGGGTGCTCTCCGGCTGCGCGGGACGGTCGCTCATCGATCCGCCTTCCGGGTCGTGACGCGGACGCGCTGCACGCTACTGCGCGATCCAGGTCACGTCAGCACGCGTTCCAGTGAGCAGAATCCGCCGCGCACCGGCGAAACGTCGCCGCACGCATCACCCTTCGTCGCCGCGTCCGGCGATGCCCCGGCACGGTCGCGAGAACGGCTTGCAAATCGCGGCGATCGGCCGCACCGGGCGTCCGCAGCGCGGAACACCCCCCGCGCGGTAGGGTGATCAGCCCACCAGGTCCAACGCGCAGTCGCCGACGGGGAGTGCTGGGATGGTCCGCGAAACACCGTGGCCGGACAAGGTCGTGCCCGCCGATGCCGAACAGGGCCGGCGTGCCACCGAGGCGCTTTTCCGCGAGTGGCAGTGGAACGAACCGCGGCGCAGCAGCGTGCTCGACTACCTGCAGCGCTGGTACGACGCCGGCTGGAGCCCGCAGGCGGTGAAGATCGCGCTGCAGTCCACCCCGGACGGCACGCACCAGCGCCCGCGCGGGCCGGGCGAGGACGTCGAACACTTCCTCAAAGACCGCCTACGACCCTGGCACACCGACGAGGCCGACTCGGAACGCGGCTCGCGGCTGGACCCGCCCCGGCAGGGGATGGACTACCAGCAGTGGTGGGAGATCACCCGAGCCGACCGGGAACGCAGCGGCATCCGCCGCCGGCAGCAGTTGGGCCGGCAGGGGCGGCGCGCACGCGAACAGGCCCGGCGGCAGGCGGACACCGCGCGCAAGGACGCGCTCACCCGCGGTGCCGAGAAGGACGCGCGCATCGCCGAGGCGTTCACCTCCCTCGACGAGCTGCTGCGCCCCACAACGGACAGCGGGGGCGGGCCCGCTGGCGCGGCACCTTCGAGCGAACCGCAGTCCCGCTCCGGCATGGCCGCCGCCTACGCGGGCCGCCGCGCGAGCATTTCCGAGCACCCCACCATCCGGCGGATCGTGCAACGCCTCGTCGACGAGGACCGCCGCCCCGGCACTTCCGAACGGCAGGTGCTGGCCAACGCCCTGTCCGAGGCGAAGGCCCAGGCGGCGCTGGGCACGTTGGAAGCCAGCTGCGCCGACGACACCGGCGAAGTGCTCAGCGACAGCGCGCAACGCATCCTCGGCTACCTCGACCACACCGGCCAGGACGACGTGCCGTTGGACGCGCTGCTGGTGCTGCTCGACCGGCACGCCGCCCGCGGCGAGTGAGATCAGCCCAGCACTCCGACGGCGGCGTAGCTGTTGGACCGGCGGGCCTGCGCGTCGGTGACGGGAGCGTCGGGCCGCCAGGCGGCGCTGGGCACGACGCCGGGGTCGAGCAAGGTGTAGCCGGCGAAGAGCGCGGCGATCTCGTCGCGGTCGCGCAGGTGCAGTTGCGGCGTGCTGGTGTGCGCGAACACCTCCTGGGCCCCGTCGCGTTCGGCCTCGGTGAGCTCCAGGTCGGCGCTGTGCGACACGGCCAGGGCACTGCCCGGGCGGCACGCGTCGCGGTAGGTGGCCAGCAGCCCGGCCGGGTCGGTGTCGACGATGTCGAGCACCGCCACGACCAGCACCGCCACGGGCCGGGTGAAATCCAACAGCCCGGCCACGCCGGGGGCGTTCAGCACGCTCCGCGGCTCGCGCAGGTCGGCCCGGGTGACGGTGGTGCGGGTGGCGTCCTGCAGCAGGTGCCGCGCGTGGGCCACCGCGGTCGGGTCGATGTCCACATAGGCCACCCGCGCGGCGGGGTTGGCCGCCGCGGCGACGTCGTGCACGTTGCCCGCGGTGGGGATGCCGGATCCGAGGTCGAGGAACTGGTCGATGCCGCACGCGCACAGCGTGCGCACGGCGCGCAGCAGGAAGGCGCGGTTGATCTGCACCCACACCTGGTTGCCGGGGAAGGCGGCGAGCAGCTGCGCGACCGCCTCGCGGTCGACGGGCAGGTTCGCCGACCCGCCCAGCAGGTGGTCGTACATCCGGGCGATGTTCGGGGTGGAGGTGTCCACCTCGGGCAGTTGCGACGGGTCGGTCACCGGCGGTGCCTTTCTGTGCTGGGCGAGCGGGCGGCTGGGCGTGGTCTGCACCGGTGATGCTGCGGGAACCGCCGCCGCTGCGGCAACGGGCGTGGCACGGATGCGGCACAGTGGGGGGCATGCCTCGCACGACGAAGGTGGCGGATCTGACCGGTCCCGGACTGACCGACGCGTTCGGCGTCGGCGGCACGGATCTGGGCGTGCTCACCACGGCGCCGGACGGACGGTTGGTGGCCGTGTTCGGCGACACGTTCGCCCGGCCCACCGTGGGCGGCCCCGGGTGGCGCTCCCCCGTGGTGCTGTTCGCCGATCCGAGCAGCGCGTTCGGCGGGTTGCGCTGGACCGGCTCCAGCGGGGGCCGCACCGTCCGCGCCGGCCAGCTCATCAACTACCCGAAGACCGGGCTGCTGCGTCGGCCGCGGTGCTCCACGATCCTGCCCACCGACGTGATCACGCTCGGCGACACGATGTTCCTGCACGTCATGGCCTGCCGCGGCCTCGGCAACGTGCTGTTCACCGACGTGCTGGTCTCGCGCGACAACGGGGAGAGCTGGCACCGCGCCGGCGTGGAATGGCCCGGTTCGGCCTGCGGCGGGCTGTTCCAGATGCTCACCTGGGAACTGGCCGACGACGGCTACGTCTACGCCTACACCACGGGGTTCCAGCGCAACGCCGGGCTGCTGCTGCACCGCGTTCCCGCCGAGGCGCTCACCGACGGGCGGGCGTGGCAGCCGTGGGGTTTCGCCGACGGCCGGTGGGCCTGGGGAAACGCGGCGACGCTGACGCTGCCCGGCGCGCACGGCGAGCTGTGCCTGCGACGAGTGCCCGGCCCGGACGGGCAACGCCACTGGCTGCTGGTGTTCTTCGACGCCGGCGGCTACCGCATCGACGCGCTGCTGCTGGACCGGCCGAACGCGAACCTGTACGAAGCGCCGCGGGCGACCGTGCTGGCGGGCACGGCCTGGGACGGCGAGGACCACGGCACCGGCCGGGTGGCCCAGCTCTACGGCGGCTACGTCGTCCCCGGGTCCACGCTGGAGGACCTGCACCTGGTCGTCAGCCAGTGGAACACCACGACCAACTGGCCCTACCACGCGATGCAGTTCGCCACCGACGTCTCCGAACTGCTGTGACGGCGGCGCCGCGCTCGCCCCGCCCTACCGCGCTGAGCACTCGGACTCGGCGGCAGGCAGGTCCCAGGCGCGTCTGCGGATGTGCACCGGCACCTCGTCGCCGCAGGCGATGGCGGCGAACACCGCGCCGCGCGCCCGGCGCCACCACACCAGCACGCGGTAGGCGCCGACGATCAGCACGGCGACGACGGCGAGCAGCGCCACGCGGTACTGCCCGGCGGAGACCTGCACCAACACCCCGACCAGGAGCGCGGCGATGGTGGTCGCCACGAACCCGCCGACGTTGACGACGCCGGTCGACGTGCCGACCCGGTGCGTCGGGTTGTAGTCGCGGGCCAGCATGAATCCCACCGTGGACACCGGCCCGCCCAGCGACAGCAGCGCGAAGCACGGGATCAGCACCGCCAGCGGGATCGAACCGGGCCAGCTGAGCAGCACCGCCCACACCAGCAGCGCCACCAGCAGGTAGGCAACGGTCAACGGCATGCGCAGCGACGCCCTGCGCGCGATCAACCCGCCCACCGCAGGACCGCCGATCATGGAGCCGAACACGAACACCATCAGCAGGGCGCTGGCCGCGGCCGGTTCGAAGCCCTGCCCGCGCACCAGGAACGGCACGCCCCACAGCAGGGTGAGCACGTTCGGGGCGAACATCGTGGAGAAGTGCACCCAGAAACCCAACCGCGTGCCCGGTTCCCGCCAGGCACCTGCCACCTGCTGCGCGAGCGAACCGCCAGCGTGCTCCGCGGCGGGGCGCTCCGCGGTGGGGCGCGTCGCACGCGCGGCCGCCCCGTGCGGAGCGTCCCGCAGGCACAGCACCGCGACCGCGGCGAAAGCGCTCGTGCCCAGCCCCACCACCAGGAACGTGGGCGTCCAGCCCTGCCCCGCCACCGCCATCGCGAGGGGAAACGTCGCGGCGAGGTTGCCGACGTAACCCATGGCCGTGGTCAACGAGGCGATCAGCGGGTACTGCCTGCCGGAGAAGTGCGTGGCGATCAGCCGCAACACGCTCACGAACGTCAGCGCATCACCGAGGCCGAGCACACCGCGGGCGAACAGCCCCACCGGGTAGGACTGGGCCAGGGCCAGCAGCACCTGGCCGAACCCCAGCAGCAGCAGAGCTGCCGTGAGCACCCGGCGCGGACCGAAGCGATCGACGAGCACCCCGGTCGGGATCTGCATCGCCGCGTACACGCCGACCTGCAACACGGTGAACGCGGCCAGCGCCGCAGCACCCACCGCGAAGCGCTCCGCCGCGTACAGGCCCGCCACCCCGAACGAGGTCCGGTGGAACACGGCGAGCAGGTAGATCAACGCCCCGACGAACCAGATCAACCAGGAACGAGCACGCGCACGGTCCTGCTCGCGCTGCTGCGACGGCCGCGGCCGGGCCACCACTACGCCCCTCCCCCTCGATGCCACTCATGGTCCAGTAGTTATATCGACCAACCAGCCGGGAAACGTACCCGTCATCGCGGTAAGCTTGCCCACACTCGCCGGCAGCGCCCCGGCCGGCCGCGTCACTGCTGGTGGGCGGCGAGCACGTGGGCGCGAGCACCGTCGATGTGCGCGCTGATCACCTGCCGCAGCGCCGCGGCGTCCCGCGCCGCGAGGGCGTCGACCATGCGCTGGTGCTCGTCGTCGATGCGCTGCAGGTCGTGCCCGGAGCGCACCCACCGGCGGCTGTAGGGCTCGACCAGGTGCAGCAGCTGGTCGACGAACCGCAGCGTCAACCGCTGCTCGGCCAGCTCGTAAATGCGGCGGTGGAACCGGTAGTTCAACGCCGCCCGCGCGTCGGCATCGGTGCCGTGGGCGCGCATCTGATCGGCCAGCTGCTGCAGCTGCTCGCGGTCGCGGTCGCGGCACCCGCGCACGATGTCGCAGGCCAGGTTCGGTTCGAGCTGCCGGCGCAGGTCGAACAGCTCGGCGATGTCCTCGCCGCTGAGCTCGGCCACGGTCATGCCCCGCGGGTGCACCTCGATGAGCCCTTCGGCGGCCAGCGCGTGCAGCGCCTCCCGCAGCGGGATGCGGCTGACTTCCAATTCGGCGGCGAGGCGCTCCTGGATCAGCCGCGTGCCGGGCAGCAGCTGCCCGCTGCGGATCGAGGTGCGCAGCTGCTCGGCGATGGCCACGGCGCTGTTGGAGGTGTGGGCAGCACGGATCACGCCCGGGAGAATACTGGTTGAACCGGACGCAGCGTCTGTATACACTCGCTGCGCCCTATGGCGAGGGAGGTCCGGCATGGCAACCGACACCGACGTCGCAGTCCTCGGCGGCGGCATCCTCGGCCTGGCCACCGCCCGCGCGCTGCGCCGCGCCCACCCGGCCACGTCGGTCACCGTGCTGGAGAAGGAAACCCACTGGGGCGCGCACCAGTCCGGGCACAACAGCAACGTCATCCACAGCGGGCTGTACTACACCCCGGGCAGCCTCAAGGCCCGCCTGGCCCGCGCCGGCGGCGAGGAGATGATCCGCTTCTGCCGCGACCACGACGTGCCCGTGCAGCGCACCGGCAAACTCGTCGTCGCCACCCGCCCCGCGGAACTGCCGCGCATGGCCGAACTCGCCCGCCGCGGCAGGGCCAACGGCGTGCACCTGCGCCAGCTGGACCGCGCCGAGATCGCCGCACGCGAGCCGCACGTGGCCGGCATCGCCGCCCTGGCCGTCGACGACACGGCGATGACCGACTTCGGCCAGGTCTGCCGCGCACTGGCCGCCGACCTCGCCGCCAGCGGCGCCGAACTGCACCCGGCCACCACGGCCCGCGGCCTCACCCGCGCGCACGGGCGCACGGTGGTGCGCACCGACCGCGGCGAGCTGCGCGCGCGGGTGCTGGTCAACTGCACCGGGCTGCACAGCGATCGCATCGCCGCGGCCGCCGGCGCGCAGCCGTCGGTGCGGATCATGCCCTTCCGCGGCGAATACGCCGCCCTGGCTCCGCCGCGACGTGCGCTGATCACCAACCCGGTCTACCCCGTGCCCGATCCGGACCTGCCGTTCCTCGGCGTGCACATCACCCCGATGCTCGACGGCGCGGTGCACGTGGGGCCGAACGCGGTGCCCGCGTTGGCGCGGCAGGGCTACCGCTGGCGCGACGTCGACCCGTGCCTGGTCGGCGAGCTGTTGCGCGACCCCGCGCTGCGCGGACTGGCCCGCCGGTACTGGCGCTCCGGCCTGGCCGAGGCCGCCCGGTCGCTGCTGCGGCCGCTGTTCGCGCGCGAGGCCCGCCGGCTGCTACCGGCACTGTCCACGCAGGACCTGCGTCCGCACGGCGCGGGCGTGCGGGCGCAGGCGATCACCCCCGACGGGCGGCTCGTCGACGACTTCGTCCTCGACCGCTCGCCCGGCGCGGTGCACGTGCTCAACGCCCCGTCGCCGGCGGCCACGGCCAGCCTGCCCATCGGCCGGCGCATCGCCGCCGACGCCTGCGAACAACTCGACCTGCCCGACGTGGCGCGCGCGCTGCGCGCCAATTGACCACCGTCACCGCCCGGCAACGCCCCGCCATCCCCCGTTTCCTGCTCCGTTCTCCTTCAACGACGAATCGAGGACTGCCATGAGCACACCGCAGCAGCCCGCAGCGCAGCCCGCGGCCCTCGACCCGCCGATCGGGTGGCGCGCCAAGGCCAAGCAGATCGGCCCGGGGATCGTGGCCGCGGCCACCGGCGTCGGCGCCGGCGACCTGGTGGCCTCGATGGTCGCCGGCTCGCAGTACGGCTACACGCTGCTGTGGGCGGTCGTGCTGGGCACCGTGTTCAAACTCGCCCTCGGCGAGGCCGTCGGCCGGTGGCACCTGGCTTCGAACCGCACCATGCTGTCCGGCTGGCGCACCCTCGGCCGGTGGGCCACCGGCTTCTTCGGCGTCTACATCGTCATCTGGGGATTCGTCTACGGCGCCACGGCCATGTCGGCCTCCGCGCTGCCGTTGAACGCGCTGTTCCCCGCGCTGTCGGTGCGCTCGTGGGCGGTGCTGTGCGGACTGGCCGGGCTCGGGCTCGTCTGGTTCGGCCGCTACGCCCTGCTCGAACGGGTCATGACCGTGCTGGTCGGTGTCATGTTCGTCACCGTCGTCGGCACCGCCGTGCTCGTGACCCCGAACCTGACGCTGCTGGCCGGCGGGCTGGTGCCTTCGCTGCCGGACGGGTCGCTGGCCTACGTCCTCGGCCTCATCGGCGGCGTGGGCGGCACGATCACCATGGCCGCCTACGGATACTGGACGCTGGCCAAGGGCTGGCGCTCGCCTCGCTGGCTGCCGTTCATGCGGCTGGACAACGCCCTCGGCTACACGGTGATGGGCGTCTTCGTCGTCGCCATGTTGATCATCGCCTCCGAACTGCTGCTGGGACAACCCGTCGTCGACGGCGACGAAGGGCTGCTGCAGCTGGGCGAACGGCTGGCCACCGACTACGGGCAGTGGGCGCGGCTGCCGTTCCTCGTGGGCTTCTTCGCCGTGACGATGAGCTCGCTCATCGGCGTGTGGAACGGGGTGAGCCTGCTGTTCGCCGACTGGTGGCGCACCTGGCGCATGCCCCGGCAAGCCCCCGCCGAGACCGCCGACTCCTACGCGGAGCAGGCCGGTGAGCACAGCCGCCCGTTCCGGCTGTACCTGCTGTGGCTGACGTTTCCGCCGATGGCGCTGCTGTTCTTGGACAAGCCGTTCCAGGTGACCATCATCTACGGCGTGCTCGGCTCGCTGTTCATGCCGTTCCTGTCCGGAACGCTGCTGGTGCTGCTCAACTCCCGGCTCATGCCCGCCGCGCACCGCTCGCGGTGGCTGTCCAACGCGGTGCTGGGGCTGTGCCTGGTGCTGTTCGCCGTGCTCGCCGTCAACGAGATCGCCGGCTACGTGGTGTAGATGCGCACGGCACCGGTTTCGTCGTCGGCTGGCGCACTCCCGCGAACCCGAGCACCGCGCCGGCGGCGTCCCCGATCACTTCGTACCCGAAGCCGTGGCGCTGCCAGTGCTGCATCCACTCGGCGAGTCGTGTGCGGCTGGCCGCCTCGTCGTCGGGTCCGGCCGGGTTGTGGACGTTGGTTCGCGGGTCGCCGTGCACCCGGAGCACCTCGCTCAGGTCGGCAGCAATCGGCCGGCGGAAGAAGAACTGGGCGGTCATGCCCGAACCGTGCTGATGGGCCCTGACAGTCCTGGTCGACTGGACGGGGGCGCAGAAGTAGGCACCTCCGCCGGGAGCGACAACGCCCCGGCAGTCCGGCCGTCTCACCGAACGACACGCGCGAGGTTCCCGCCCCGGAGCGGGAATTGGCGGATATCTGCCTCACCGCAACCGAGCAACAACGAGTCGACGCCGTCTTCCGCGATGTCGCCGAAGCGCAGGCGTGCGGACGAAGCGGGCTGAGGCGCCTTCCCGTCCACGGGCCACAGCGCCGGCAGTGCTGCGGGATCGCCACTCGCCAAGGCCCCTGGTCGAGAATCTCGTGCAGCTTTGCAGGTTCACACGCCGAGCCGTTGTCGGTGCCCGCCGCTACGGTCGGCCGCATGGCACTTTCAAAACCGGAACGAGAGCAATTCCTGGCCGAGCCGCACATCGGCGCGCTGTCCGTGGTCGAACGAGCCGAGCGCGGACCGCTGACGGTGCCCATCTGGTACCACTACACCCCGGGCGGGCAGCTGTGGGTGCGCACCGGAGCGGATTCCCGCAAGGCGCGGGCGATTCGGGCTGCGGGGCGGTTCAGCCTGCTGGTGGAACGGACCGCGCCGACGGTGCGCTACGTGTCGGTGGAGGGCCCGGTGAGCAGGACGGTCCACGACAGCCGCGAGCAAGCGCGGGAGATGGCCGCGCGGTACCTGCCGGAGGAGGCGGTCGCCGACTTCGTCGAGTACGAACGGACCCATCTCGGCGAGCACGTCGTCATCTGCATGCAACCGGAGCGCTGGGTGTCCGCCGATTTGGGAGCCGTGTAGCCGCGGCGGCGAAGTCGTCGAAAACCCGCATCGCCGCCGCGCTGCGCCGGGCCGGCCGCAAACATCTCGTCGAGGCCACCGCCGTTGAGCGGCAGCCAGCACCGCGCCGCGACCAGCTGCATCGACCCGAGCTCGTCGAGCACGCCGCACCGAAAGGTCGCCGAGATGCACGCTGCGGACGGTTACCGGACCGATCTCCACGAGCTGAGGACCACACCGCAGGACACCGCGCTCGTCGGGATCTATGCGCCAGTGGTCATGGACCTCAGCGACGTCGGCGGCCGTCCGAACACGACGGTGTACGACTACGTGGTCCAGGAAGTCGACATCGCCACCGGAGCCAAGTTGTTCGAGCGGCACGCGCTGGACCATCTCGACATCCGCGATTACCAAGTACCGGTCCCGACGGACGGCCGTCCGTACGACTGGATCCACGGCAACTCCGTCGGCCTCGACCGGGACGGCAACCTGCTCACCTCGGCCCGGCGCACGTGGACGTACAAACTGGACCGTCGCACCGGTGAGGTGATGTGGATCCAACGTCCCGCAGGCCACGGAGTTCCGCGAGGACGGCAGTCAGGCGTTCGACCTGTACCTGACGAACAACTCCCACCGCGTCGTTCGGCACCCGTGGACCGGACGACCGTTGGAGGCGCCCGCCGTCGCGGCTCGCGCGACGGAGCGCGCGCGATGACCGTGTTCGCGAGCTGGAACGGTGCCACCGAAGTCACAGACTGGCAGATCGTGGCCGGTGACCGCGTGAACACGCTCGATCCCGTCGGTGCTCCGAAATCCAAGGCAGGCTCGAGACCCCGACACCCGAAGGCAGGAGCTTGCACCGACAGGTGGCCTGGTGATCCGAGGTGCTTGACCGATTCCGGCGGCAGGTGATCGTGGTTTTCCACGGGCGCGGCGACGGCGGCTGTGGCGCACCTCTCGAAGGCTCGGCCTGTGATCCGCGGCGGGGTGCATTGGCTGGCTGCGCTGGCCGGATAGCATCCAGCCAGGTAATCCACCCGGCTAGCAGGAGATCAACGCTGATGACCCCAACGCCCGTTACCGTCACCGTCACCGGTGCTGCCGGTCAGATCGGCTACGCGCTGTTGTTCCGCATCGCCTCCGGTCAGCTCATCGGCCCGGACACGCCGGTGCGGCTGAAGCTGCTGGAGATCCCGCAGGCGGTCAAGGCCGCCGAGGGCACGGCCATGGAGCTGGACGACTGCGCGTTCCCGCTGCTGAGCGGCATCGACATCACCGATGACGCGCGGCAGGCCTTCGACGGCACCAACGTCGCGCTGCTGGTGGGGGCGCGCCCGCGCGGCAAGGGCATGGAACGGGGCGATCTGCTCGAGGCCAACGGCGGCATCTTCGGCCCGCAGGGCGAGGCGCTCAACGCCGGCGCGGCTGCGGACGTGCGGGTGCTCGCGGTGGGCAACCCGGCGAACACGAACGCGCTGATCGCGCAGGCGCACGCGCCGGACATCCCGGCCGACCGGTTCACGGCGATGACGCGGTTGGACCACAACCGGGCGCTGACCCAGTTGGCCAAGAAGCTGGACGTGTCGGTGACCGACATCCGCCGCCTGTTCATCTGGGGCAACCACTCGGCCACGCAGTACCCGGACGTGTTCCACGCGGAGGCACGCGGCAAGCCGGTGGCCGAGCAGGTGGATCAGGCGTGGCTGGCGGAGGAGTTCATCCCCACGGTCTCGCAGCGCGGCGCGGCGATCATCGAGGCCCGCGGCGCGTCGTCGGCGGCGTCGGCGGCGAACGCGGCGATCGACCACGTGCACACGTGGGTCAACGGCACCGCGGAGGGCGACTGGACGTCGGCGGCGGTCGTCTCGGACGGTTCCTACGGCGTGCCGGAAGGCTTGATCTCCTCGTTCCCGGTGCGGGCGCGTGCCGGCGAGTTCGAGATCGTGCAGGGCTTGGAGGTTAACGAGTTTTCGCGCGAGCGGATCGACGCCTCGGTCAACGAGCTCGTCGAGGAGCGCGACACGGTGCGCCGGCTGGGGCTGGTGTGAGGCCGGTGCCGCAGCACGTGTGACTGCCGTCGTAACCGCGGGGCGGTCGGTGTCCGCGAGCGCGGACGTCGGCCGCCCCGTTGCTCGTCCGGGACCGCTCCCGGCGGCGCTGGTGCCGTTCATCGCCTCTCGTGCGCGTGCTGCACGTGGACGCGTGCGTCGAACGCGTGTATGCTCAGTGGTGCGAGCCACGGGGAACCGATCGCTGATCGAGGTGGCGGTTGTGACCGTTCGTGACAGTCGGGTGGAGCCGGTTCAGGTGCTCCTGGTCACGACCTAGTGGTCTGTTGTGGACGCGCGGCTGTCATGCCGCGTCGGTGCTGCGTCCGCGTGTTGGCTGTCGCCGCGGGGCATGGAGTGCCTCGCGCGGTGCCGGTGCGCGTCGAGCGCGGCCGTGCGTGCAGACCTCTCCCTGCGTGGTTCGTGTCGGGCGGTGGCTCCGCCCGTTGGACACGAGGGAGGAGGGCTCCTCATGACGATCACGCAACGTCGACGTGTCAGCCCGGGACTGCTGCGCGGCTGGATCATCACCGATGGTGAAGGTCAGCACACCGCGCACGTCAACGGGTCCCGTTCGCAGGCGCTCGCCTGCGCTCACCGCCAGTTGGACGCTGTGGGCGGCGGCGAGGTCCTCGTCGACGAGGACGAGGACATGTGACCACGTCGCGTGGTGAACGCGGCCAGCGGCGCCGGTGGTCCCGGTTTTTCCGGGGCCGCCGGCGTCGTTGTTTCTCCGGGGTTTCCGCACACCACGGGTCCACTGTGGTGCGTGGAGCGCCCGGTGCTTGCGTGTTGTGCTGACCAGTGGTGGGCTCTGATCGCCGTGGACGACGATCAGTCCACTGTGCTGTGACCCGCCGTGCGGGCAGCACCGGTCGCGCACCGGGTGCTGAACACGACCGGCACGACCAGCTCCAGCAGCGGCACCGGAAAGCCGGCGCTGCTCAGCGCGACATCGACCAGCGCTGCGCAGTGCGACGGCGAACACGCGGCGGTGTTCAGCCGGCGGTGTCGTCGGCGGACGTGTGGCTGCTGCCGGAGCTCGCGCCGGTGTCGTCTTCCGCACCGGCGGACGAGGCGGCCGTGACCTGTCCGCGGTCCTGCCCGCGGCCACCGGTCTCAGCGCCACCTGCGGTTTCGGCCGCGGCGGTCTGCCAGCGCCGCAGGTCGGCCTGGGCCTGGTCCAGTTGGCTCTCGGCGCGCTGCGCGCGCGCCAGTGTTTCCTGCCGGGCAGCTTCGACGGCGGCCACACGTTGCTCGGCGGCCTCGCGTTCGGCCTGCACGAGGTGCTGGGTCTGCTGCCGTTCGCGGTGCAGCGCCTCGTCGTGCTCGCGGCGCAGCCGGTCGGTTTCGGCCTGCTGCTCGCGCAGTTGCTGCCGGGCGGTATCGCGTTCGCCGCGCAGCTCGCCGTGCTGCTGCTCGACGGTGTCGCGGGCCTGTTCGGCCCGCACGGCCCGCTCGTGAGCGGCGTCGCGGTCGGCTTCGGCGGCGGCGACGTCGTCGCGGGCCTGCTGCTGGGCGGCCTCGGTGGCCTCGCGCGCCTCGGTGCGGGCCTGCTCGGCGGCGGATTCGGCGTCGGCGGCGCGCTGGTCGGCCTCACGTCGGGCGGCGTCGATGGCCACGTCGGCTTCGTTGCGGGCGGCGTCGATCTGCTCGGCCGCGCGGGTTTCGCTCTGCTCGGCGCGTTGCTCGGCGCGCTGTTGCTCGGCCTGGGCCTGCTGCGACTGCTGCCGCGCGGTTTCGGCGTCGGCCCGTGCCGCGTCGCGGTCGGTCTCGGCTTGCTGCTGGGCCGCCTCGGCCTGCTGCGCCCGGTGCAGCGCGGTCGCCAGTTCCTGCTCGGCCTGGGCGGTGCGCTGCGCCGCGTCGGCGTGGGCGGCGCGCACCTGGGCTTCGGCGGTGCTGGGGTCGGTGAGGTTGTCGAAGTGTTCCAGCGCGCCGGAGAGCGTGCGGGTGAGCTGCTCGGACAGGCTGCGGTACTGGCGCAGCAGCTCGGCGGTGCGCAGCCGGGTGGCTTCCCGGTCGGAGGGGGCCGCCTCTCCCCCGCTGCTGTTGGGCTCGCCCGCGCGGCGCTGCCGTTCTTTCCACGCGCGCCAACGGGTGTGGTCCGGAAGGTCGCAGTACTCCGGAGGGCGGCCGGGTCCGGAGGCGGCGGCCACGGGCCGGTCGCACCCGGGGAACTTGCACCCGCCGTCGCTGCTCGCGTCGGCCTCGGCTTCGCTCACGGTGGATGACGCTAGCAACGTGCTCGCACCGTCCCTCCGCCGGCCGTGTCCCCGACGCGTTCGGCTGTGGTCGAATCGGTGGCAGGTCGCCGGAACGGATCGCCGCCTGGAGGTGGACCGTGCACATCGATTCGTGTCGGGAGCTCAAGCGCAGTCTCGCCCGTCGCCTGCCTGATCTGGGGCTGCGTCCGGAGATGGCGCCCTGGATGGGACTCGGGGTGGTCAAACGGACCGAGGACGCGTACCTGTTGGCCGTGCGGACCCCCGAGGCGGCCTCCGTCAGCGAGGTGCTGGCGCGGGTTTCGGAGGAGGCGCACGAGGAGATCGACGTCCGCGAGGTGGGGCGGGTCGTGCCGCAGCAGGCAGCCGGGGAGTTGCAGCAACGCCGCCGACCGCTGGTTCCGGGATGTTCAGTGGCCCACACCGACGTCACGGCGGGCACGCTCGGCGGGTTCGTGACGGTGCGGGCAGAACCGCACCTGCTGTCGAACAACCACGTGCTCGCCAACAGCGACCAGGGCGCCGTCGGCGACACCGTGCTGCAACCCGGCCCCGCCGACGGCGGGCGGGATCCGGACGACCGCGTCGCCACCCTGGCCGCCAAGGTCGATCTGGTCACCGACCGGCCCAACCTCGTCGACGTCGCCGCCGCGCGGATCGTGGACGACGTGCAGTTCGACGCCACCGCCTACCCGGGCGGGAAGCTGGGGGAACCGCTCGCCGAGGCCCCCGCCGAGGACACCGTCGAGAAGGTGGGGCGCACCACCGGGCACACCACGGGCACCATCACGGCCTTCGAAGTGGACGGTCTGCGCATTTCCTTCCCGGAAGGGCAGATGGTCTTCGACGACCAGATCGAGATCTCCGGGCAGGCCGGCGAGTTCAGCTCCGGAGGCGACTCCGGCTCGGTGATCTGGACCCGCGGCGAGCGACGCCCCGTGGGGCTGCTGTTCGCGGGCAGCAGCCAGGGCGGTCCGGACGGCACGGGACTGACCTACGGCAACCTGTTGACCACCGCGCTGAACGAACTCGGCGCCACCTGGATCGGCGCGGCGTGAGCGGTCTGGAGCAGGCAAGGCGGGCCAAGCGCGATCTCAGCGAACGCTTGGCCACCGTCCCCGGTGTCGTCGGTGTCGGTCTCGCCCGGCAGGAGCGGGGCTACGTGGTCGTGGTGCGTCTGGCGCAGCAGGTGCACGGCATTCCCGACGCGGTCACGGTGACCGACCCTGACGGGCGGGAAAGCGAGGTCGCGGTGCGCTGCCAGGTCGTGGGAACGATCCGGCCCGAGTAGACCGCCGGCACCGCTGCTCCCGCACCGCCGGGCGCCTGCCCGGACAAGCCGGTGCACTGCGGTTTTCCGCCCTGCCTGGCGGTGCCGCGAAAAGCGGGTGCTACGTTGGCCGCGGCCAGTCGAACTCGTGCACGACACGAGTCAGGGAATCCGGTGCGACTCCGGAACTGACGCGCAGCGGTGTGGGCGACGGGCGGAACACGGGCCACTGGAGCGCTGCTTCGGGAAGGCGTCCCGCCCGCAAGACCCCGAGTCCGAAGACCTGCTGGCACTCGGCCCGTGCGGCCGAGGCGTTGTCATGGACCGTGGGCCCGCGGACCGGCCCGTCGACACCGAGGAGCGTTCGTGCGCCTGCCCGCTGCTCTGCACCGTCCCGTCCTGCCGCTGTCCGTGCTGGCCGTGCTCGTGCTGCTGGCCGGCTGCGGCACCGGTGCGCCACCGCAGCAGCCGCCGGCACCGGGCTATCCCCGCGCGGTCGACAACTGCGGCACGCGCACCGAACTGGACCGCCCGCCGCAGCGGGTCGTGTCGCTGAACCAGGGCACCACGGAGATCCTGCTGGCGCTCGGCCTGGGCGAGCGCATCGTCGGCACGTCCATGTGGACCGACCCGCTGCCGCCGCACCTGGCCGAGGCGAACGCGTCGGTGCCGCGCCTGGCCGAGGACATGCCGTCGTTCGAGTCGGTGCTGGCAGCCGACCCCGACTTCGTCGCCGCCTCGTTCGTGTCCACGCTGGGACCCGGCGGAGTGACCACGCGGGAGCAGCTCGCCGACCTCGGCGTGCCGAGCTACCTCTCCCCGGCCGACTGCGCCAAGGACAACAGCGGCTCCGGCGACGGACGGCGGCAGCACCCGCTGTCGATGCACACCATCTACCGCGAGGTCCGCGAACTGGCGGAACTGTTTGACGTGCCCCAACGCGGCGAACAACTCGTCGCCGACCTGCAAGGGCGGATGGACCGCGCCACCCGCGGGCTCGACGCCTCCGACACGTCGCTGGCGTTCTGGTTCGCCAACTCCGAGTCGCCGTACCTGGCGGGCTGCTGCGGCGCGCCCGGCATCATCACCGAGCAGGTGGGCGCGGACAACGCCTTCGCCGACACGCACGCCGAGTGGCCGCAGATCAACTGGGAAACCGTGGCCGCGCGCAACCCGGACGTGCTCGTGCTCGGCGACTTGTCGCGCCGCTCGGAAACGGCCGAGACGGCGCGGGCCAAGATCGCCTTCCTCGAGTCGAACCCGGCCACGGCCACCATGGACGCGGTCAAACACCACCGGTACGTGCAGCTGAGCGGGCAGGCGATGAACCCGTCGATCCGCACCGCGGCCGGGGTGGAGAAGGTCGCCACCCACCTGCGGGGCACCGGAGCGGGCCGGTGAGCGCCACCGCGACACCGACGCGTGCGGCCCGGCGCACGTGGCTGCCACTGCTGCTGGCGGCGGGGTTGGCCGTGCTGGCGGGGTCGGTGGCCGTGGCCATCACCATCGGCCCGGCCGACCTCCGCGTCGGCGACGTGTACTCCACCCTCGCCGCCCGGCTCGGACTCGGCGAGTCGTCGCTGTCGCAGATCCGCGAGGCCATCGTGTGGAACCTGCGCCTGCCGCGCACGCTGCTGGCCGCCGTGTGCGGCGCGGGCCTGGCCACCTGCGGGGCGATCATGCAGTCGCTGCTGCGCAACCCGCTGGCCGACCCGTTCGTGCTGGGCGTGTCCTCCGGCGCGTCGACCGGAGCGGTGCTGGTGCTCGTGCTCGGCCTCGGCGGCGGCGTGGTGTCGATGTCGGCCGGCGCGTTCGCCGGTGCCGTCGGTTCGTTCGCGTTCGTGCTGGTGCTGTCGCACCTGCTCGGCGGCACCACCGACCGGGTGGTGCTGTCCGGAGTGGCGGCGATGCAACTGTTCTCGGCGGTGACCTCGTTCATCGTGCTCACCTCGGCCGATGCGCAAACCACGCGCGGAGTGATGTTCTGGCTGCTCGGCTCGCTCGGCAACGCCGAGTGGACCGAAGTGGGCACCTGCGCCGCGGCGCTGGCCGCGGCGCTGGCGATCTGCGGCGGGCACGCCCGCCCGCTGGACGCGTTCGCCTTCGGCGAGGACGCCGCGGCCACCCTCGGGGTGGCGGTGGGGCGCACGCGGTTGGTGCTGCTGTGCACCACGGCGCTGCTGACCGCGGTGGTCGTCAGCGCCGTCGGCGCGGTCGGGTTCGTCGGCCTGGTGCTGCCGCACGCCGCGCGCGCCGCGGCGGGACCGAACCACACGCGGCTGCTGCCGGTGACGGCGCTGGCCGGGGCGGTGTTTCTGGTGTGGGTGGACACGCTCGGCCGCACGCTGCTGGCGCCGCAGGAGATCCCGGTGGGCGTGATGACCGCACTGATCGGGGTGCCCGCGTTCGTGCTCATCCTCTACCGTGCCCGGGAGGTGCGATGACCGGTGCAGGACTGGCCGCCGACCGCGTGACCCGCACGCTCGGCGGCACGCTCGTCCTCGACGGGGTCAGCCTCGCACCGCAGGCCGGCTCGACGGTCGGCGTGCTCGGCCCGAACGGCTCCGGCAAGTCGACGCTGCTGCGGCTGCTGGCCGGGGTGCTCACCCCGACGGCGGGTGTGGTCACATTGGACGGTCGCGCGCTCGACGAGCTCGGCCGCCGCGCCGTGGCGCGACGGGTGGCGGTGGTCGAGCAGCACAGCGACACGCAGGTACCGCTTTCCGTGGCCGACGTGGTGCGGCTGGGCCGCATCCCGCACCGGCGGCCGTGGCATCCCGCCTCGCCCGGCGACGAGGCCGCGGTGCGGACCGCGTTGCAGCACACCGGACTGGCCGACAAGGCCGACCGGCGGTGGCAAACCCTCTCCGGCGGGGAGCGGCAGCGCGTGCAGATCGCCCGCGCGCTGGCGCAGCAGCCGCACGAGCTGCTGCTGGACGAACCGACGAACCACTTGGACGTTCAGCACCAGTTCGAGCTGCTGAACCTGTTCGCGGAGCTGCCGACGACGACCGTGGTGGCGCTGCACGACCTCAACGTCGCCGCGATGTACTGCGACCACATCGTCGTGCTCGACCAGGGCCGGGTCGTCGCCGCCGGCGATCCGCACGCGGTGCTCACCGCCGAACGCATCGCCGAGGTGTGGGGCGTGCCCGCGGTGGTCACGCCCGAACCCGAGGGATATCCGCACGTGCGGTTCGTGCCCGCGCGCCGCGCCGCGCGCACCACCCGGACCGGCTGACCGCACTGTTCGGCAACGTTGGTCCCGCAGGCCGCGGCGACGGTCCCGGCCAGCGCGGCGGGCCGCCCGGCAGGGTGCGGCCCGGGCCGCTGAGCGCGACGATGTCGGCGCGGGTGGCGGCACGTCGCAGCACCTGCCGGTTCCCGCCGCCCACGACGAGGCTTATAGCGTGTGCGCAATTCCGGTCACCGCGGTGCGTTCGGGATGCTGGCGGCGTTTTGCCAGGATTTCTGCGAGTTCCCGCCCGCGCGGGGGATGTTGTCTCCGGCCCGTGCTGACCGCGCTCGTCGCCGCGGGCCACCGACGGGCGTCGCGCATGGCCAGCACGAAAATTTTTTGGCAGACTCACGGTGAAACTTCGGGCGAGAATTCCGCGGGGCCAACAGCCAGCGGTGGGTCCGACGTGTTGAGGAAATGATCAAAAATGGCCGTGTTGATTGAGGTTTTTCCGGTTTTCGCGGTCCTTTTTATTGCTTTCGTCGCCACGGCGGTCGATCGGAAGCGTGCTGGCACCGACGAGGAGGACGAGGACGCTGGAGAGGTTTTCGCCTTGTTCGTCGACAACGAGAACTCGCTCCGCACTCGACGCGCGGCGGCAGCTGCGGCGAGCACGGCGGAACCGACTGCCTGCGGCGAGGCCGGGGTTCCGGCTTTGCCGCAGCCCAGCACGAGCGGGAGCGCTCCGCCCCCATCGGGCGGCTCACCTGGGCCTCGCGTGCACGCACCGGGGCCTTGTTCAGCTCTCGCGGGGCGTCATCGCCCTGGGGTGAACACGCTTCGTGCTGTGACCAAGGCGAAAGTCATTTTGCCTGGCGAGGGGGTTTTCTCGCGTACTGTTGAAGGCACGGGCCCGGGAACGGCGCCGGCCGATCAGACCGGTTTCCCGGGGCGCACGAGCCTTTTCCGCTGTCCGTCGGGGAGTTGTTGCATGTCTGAATCCACGGGCCGCACCGTTTCGCCACCGACCCCGCGCTCGGGGTGGGAGCACGACGCACCGGTACTGCAGCTGCGGATGCATCACCACCCGGGCGGGATGGTGGCGCTGCAGGCAGCAGGTGAGATCGATGCGACCGAGGCCGGCCAGTTCGCCGAGTCGGTCCGCACCGCCCTGTCGTCGGCGGTCGGCGCAGTGGTGCTGGACCTGTCCCGGGTGGCGTTGCTGTCCACGGCCGGTGTTGTCGTCCTGACCGAAGCTGCCCATCGCGCATTCATGCGCAACCTGCCGTTGGTGCTGGTGACCAACAGCCGTCCTGTCGACCGGGTGCTGTCGGCCCTCGAACTCGTCGAGCAGTTCGACTACGCCGACAGCCTCGAAGCGGCGCTGAGCTCCCGGCGCGGCCACGGCACGACCCGGCCGCACCTCCCCGCCGCTCGCGGGCACCATCCGTGAACCGCTGCACGCCGATCCGGCGGTGAGTCCCTCCTCGGCTGCAACTGCGCAGGCTGCAGCGCCGCAATCCCGACACTGCTCGCGGTGCGGCGGGTACTCGCCACCACGCCACCGGGAGGCTAGGCTCGCCGGCGATCACCCGCGATGCCGTTTGTGGTGCAGGAGGCGTGCCATGGCCCAGTACGGCGACTTCCAACACGAGATCTACCTCGGCGGCCTGTCCGGGCAGATGCCCGCCTACCCGGTGGACGTGGCCAGCCTCGAACGCAAGGCCGCCGAAGTCCTGCCGTGGTGGGTGCACTCCTACGTCGCCGGCGGCGCCGGCGACGAGAACACGCAACAGCGCAACGCCTCCGAGTTCCACCGGTGGGGTCTCGTGCCGCGCATGCTCAACGGCGCCTACGAACGCGACCTGTCGGTGACGCTGTTCGGCCACACCCTGCCGCACCCGCTGTTCCTCGCCCCGATCGGAGTGCTCGGGTTGTGCTCGCAGGACTTCCACGGCGACCTGGCCACCGCGCGGGCCTGCGCCCGCGCCGGCGTGCCGCTCGCCGCCTCCACCCTCACCCAGGATCCGCTGGAGGACGTGTCCGCCGCCCTCGAGAGCACGCCCGGATGGTTTCAGCTGTACCCGCCGAAGGACGAGGAGTTGATGCTCAACCTCGTCCACCGCGCCGAACACGCCGGGTACCAGGCATTGGTGGTCACTGTGGACACGTGGGTGACCGGGTGGCGCCCGCGGGACCTCAACCGCGCGAACTTCCCCCAGCTGCGCGGCTACTGCCTGAGCAACTACACCAGCGATCCCGTGTTCGAACGCCTCTGCGGAGACGTCGACGACCCGCGTGCCGTGGTGGGCACGTGGGCCTCGGTGTTCGGCAAGTCGCTCGGCTGGGCCGATGTGGACCTCCTCCGCCGCAACACGAACCTGCCGATCGTGCTCAAAGGGCTGCAGCACCCCGAGGACGTGCGCCGCGCCCGCGACCACGGGGTGGATGGCATCTACTGCTCCAACCACGGCGGGCGCCAAGCCAACGGCGGCATCCCCGCGCTGGCGCTGCTGCCGGACGTCGTCGACGCCGCGGGGGACCTGCCGGTGCTGTTCGACTCGGGTGTGCGCAGCGGCACCGACGCGGTCAAAGCTCTCGCGCTGGGTGCTTCCGCGGTCGGGCTCGGCCGCCCCTACGCCTACGCGCTCGCCCTCGGCGGCACCGACGCGGTGGTGCACCTGCTGCGGTCCGTGCTGGCCGAAGCGGACCTGCTCATGGCCATCGACGGCTATCCCGATCTGGCGGCGCTGCGCCGGGCGGGGCTGCGCCGCGTCGAGTAGACGGGGCCGTCCCCGACGCGGCGCGGCCCCGCCCGGCGGACCGGCCCACCGGCGGGGCGTCGCCCGGCTGGCAGCACGACCGATTCAGCACACCGGTTCAGTACGCGGCGGGCCGCTGCGGGACGGGTTCGGGGAAGTCGGAACTCACCCGCATCGGGAACTGGTCCTGGCGCTTGTCCAGGAACGCCGACACGCCTTCGGCCGCGTCGGCGGCCGCGCTGGGCGGTCGCGCTGGGCGACGACGTCGATCCGCACTCGCGGCTGGCCGCTAACCTCGCCTGGGCATGTGAGTGCGCCGCGCCGGCGGAGTTCTGCGAACAGCCGGAGCGGCCGAGACGAGGAAAGAGGCGGAGCATGAGCGAGTCGATCGCGGGCGTGCGGATCCCGGACAGCCCGCTGGCGCGGGAGGCGACCGAGCTGGTGCGCGAGGCGGCCTCGCCGCTGCTGTTCGACCATTCGCGGCGGGTGTTCCTCTGGGCGTCGTTGCGCGGGCACGAACACGCGTTCCGGTTCGACCCGGAGCTGCTGTACGTGGGGGCGATGTTCCACGATCTGGGGCTGACCGAGCGTTTCCGCCGCACCGACCAGCGCTTCGAGATCGACGGTGCCGACGAGGCGCGGCGGTTCCTGCGGGCCCGCGGTGTCACCGGTGAGGAGGCCGACCGTGTGTGGACGGCGATCGCCCTGCACACCACGCCGGAGGTCCCGCTGCACATGAGCTCCGAGATCGCCCTGGTCACGCGGGGAGTGGAACTGGACGTGCTGGGTGTGGGCTACGACGCGGTCACCGCGGAGCAGCGCGCGGCCGTGGTCGCCGCGCACCCCCGACCGGATTTCAAGAACCGGATCCTGGCGGCGTTCACCGAGGGCATCAAGGACCGGCCCGAGACGACGTTCGGCAACGTCAAGGCCGACGTGCTCGCCCACTGCGTGCCCGGGTTCGTCCGCGGTGACTTCGTCGAGGTCATCAAGAACTCCCCCTGGCCGGAGTGAACGCGCTGCTCCGTCGGCGGTGGCTGTCGCGGTCGTTCCTTCGGCGCGTGCTCGCCGAGGGTCACGGCCGCGGCGGTCGGGACCGACGAAATACCTCTCGCGGTAAAACTGTTTCCCCGCGAGAGATTGTTCGTCCGTTCCCGGAGGCACCCGATGCAGTTCGGCATCTTCACCGTCAGCGACGTCACCACCGACCCCACCACCGGCCGCGCCCCCAGCGAGACCGAACGGCTCCGGTCGATGGTGAAGATCGCCCAGCACGCCGACCAGGCGGGCCTGGACGTCTTCGCCACCGGCGAGCACCACAACCCGCCGTTCGTGGCCTCCTCGCCCACGACGCTGCTGGGACACCTGGCCGGCACCACCGAGAACATCGTGCTGTCCACCTCGACGACGCTGATCACCACCAACGACCCGGTCAAGATCGCCGAGGACTACGCGATGCTGCAGGTCCTCGCCGACGGGCGGATGGACCTGATGATGGGCCGCGGCAACACCGCCCCGGTGTATCCGTGGTTCGGCTACGACATCCGCCAGGGCATTCCGCTGGCGATCGAGCACTACGCGCTGCTGCGGCGACTGTGGGACGAAGACGTCGTCGACTGGGAAGGCACGTTCCGCACCCCGCTGCGGGGATTCACCTCCACCCCGCGGCCGCTGGACGGAGTGCCGCCGTACGTGTGGCACGGCTCCATCCGCAGTCCCGAAATCGCCGAACAAGCCGCCTACTACGGCGACGGCTTCTTCCACAACAACATCTTCTGGCCCATGCACCACACCAAGAAAATGGTCCGGCACTACCGCCAGCGGTTCGAGCACTACGGCCACGGCCGCGCCGACCAGGCCATCGTCGGCCTGGGCGGGCAGGCGTTCATGCGCAAGAACTCCCAGGACGCCTGGAACGAGTTCCGCCCGTACTTCGACAACGCCCCCGTCTACGGCCACGGGCCGACGATGGAGGACTTCACCACCACCACCCCGCTGACCGTGGGCAGCCCGCAGCAGGTCGTCGAACGCTATGCGGCGATGGCCGACGAGGTGGGCGACTACCAGCGGCAGCTGTTCCTGCTCGACCACGCCGGGCTGCCGCTGAAGACCGTGCTCGAGCAGATCGACCACCTGGCCGAGGACGTGGTGCCCGTGCTGCGCGAGGAGATGCAATCCCGCCGGCCCGCGCACGTGCCCGCCGACCCGCCGTCGCACGCCGAACGCGCCGCCGGCCGGGCCGAGCAGGACGCGCACAACGCATGAGCTCCGCAGGTGCTGATCAGGTAGCCGCCCCTGCCGCGAGCAGAGGAGGACCGACGACCGAGCGCACCGCGGTGGCCGTTTCCGCCGGGCCGGCCCAGCCCTCGTCGACGCGGATGCTCGCCGATGAGGCCGTCGGCCAGCAACGCGCGCACCAGCGTGCCGCTGCCGCTGATGTAGATGTCGCCGACCTCGCTGGAGAGCGCTCGCACCGCCGACGGATCGTAGGCGCCGAGCACGGTCGAGTTCTGCCAGCCCTCGGCCGAGCTCAGGGTGGACGCGACCACGTACTTCGGGATGTCGTCGAAGAACGGTGCTCCCGGATCGTCTCGCGTCAGTGGCGTGGGTAGATGGCGGCTACAACAACGTCGTCAACAGACATCACGACATAAAACGAGATCAGGCGCCCTCTTTGCCGAGGGTGTGGGGTTGTCGGTCGTGGAGGAGTTCGCCGTCGTAACGAGGAGTTGCCGAGCGGCGCGGACCTGGTCGAGGACCTGCTGGAGGACGGCGAGCAGCGGACTCCGGCTCACACGTTCCTCGACGTGGCCCGCTCGTAGTCACCTGGGTGTGGGGCTGCCGTCCGAACCGCTGCGGCATGCCGCCTGATCCCCGCGCGACGGGGGAGCAGCAGTGCCACGGCGCAGGCGATCATCACGATGCTGCTGATCGGCACTTGTTGTCCGCCGACTTCGAGGCTGGGATTCACCGAGGTGCCCGCCGCGGCCACCATCGTGACGACGGTGAACAGCATGCTCGCGCTGGCGTGCAGCATCACGGCGGGCCACACCGATCCCGACGCCAGCCGCAACCATGTGATCAGCACGGTCTGCGGCAGCACGTTTCCCAGCACGAACACCAACATGTAGCCGGCGAGGTCTCCCGACCCCTGGTAGTTGCCGAGCAGGATCAGCGGCAGGTGCCAGATGATCCACACCGCCCCGGTCACCAGCATCGCCGCCCACACGCCGAGCGGCAGTAGCGCAGGGAACAGGTAGCCGCGCCAGCCCAGTTCCTCGCCGAAGGCGAGCCCGGCGATCGCGAACACGCCACCGAGCTGTAGCGCCAGCCATCCCAGCAGCGGCCAGCCTGCGGGGAACCCGGTGCCGTCGGCGGCGACCTGTCCGGGGAAGGTGGCGGCGAGCTCGGTGCGCAGCATCGAGAAGTTCTGCAGGTCCAGTTCGATGACGCCGGTGGCCGCCGCGAATAGCGCGGTCAGCAGGCCGACACCGGCCAGCAGGAGCAGGCCGAGCAGGCACCAGCGCACGGTGCGGCCGAGTGGGCGGACCGGTGTCATCGACGTCGCCCGCGGTATGGCAGCCCGGCCGCGGCTGCGCCACACCACGACGAGCGCAGCCAGCGCCGGCGTGAGCATCGCCGCCAGACTCACCGTCCTCTCGCCCCCGAACAGCCAGACCAGCAGGCTGATCACAGAGCACATCCCGATCGCCAACGCGAGGAACCAGCTCACCTCACGCCATCGCACCCGTTCGGCCACCGTCGTCACCTCTCCGTCTGCCGGCGCGCCGGTTCGCGCCGTTGCCCACGACGGTGCCGGCAGACGGGGTCGGTGGCGTCTGCCGTACGTCGTTTCTTGGGTGCACGTTCGACGTATCAACCGCCGGTGCGGATCACCCCAGAGTCTGAGGTCACCGCCCAGCGGCACCGGCAGGATCAGCACGGGCAACAGCCACGTCCCGTCCGAACCGCCGGCCCCTCGGGAGGCGGCCACCGTCCGGCCACCGAGGCGTCGGACGAGCGGCCCTGCACAACGCCGCCCGAGGAGGAATGCCACGACAGAACCGGTGATGGTTCCGGCGATGCCCATCGCCAAACCCGGCCTGGCGCCGCACCCCACTGTCCGGCAGGGCGGGCGTTTGGCGATGCCATCTGCGGCGGTGCCGAGATGACCGGGGCGGGTTCCTCCGCATGAAGTCGTCGTTCGGGGACTGTCGGGGACGGGCACCGGGGGCGACGGTCTTGCCAGGTGCGGAAGGTGTCAGTCCCCTGGACGGACCAGCCGGTGCTCGTAGGCGAAGATCACGGCTTGCACGCGGTCGCGCATGCCGAGCTTGCCCAGGATTCGGCCGACGTGGGTCTTGACGGTGCCTTCGGACAGGAACAGCCGTCCGGCGATCTCGGTGTTGGAGGCGCCGCGCGCGATCTCGACCAGGATCTCGCGCTCCCGTTCGGTCAGGGCCGCCAGTGGATCCGGTCCCGGAGCGGGCGTGGGCAGGTCGGGGGCTACGTGCTCCAGCAACCGTCGGGTGGTTGACGGTGCGATCACGGCGTCGCCCCGGTGGACGGTGCGCACCGAAGTCAGCAGCTCCTCCGGGTCGGCGTCCTTGATCAGGAATCCGCTGGCGCCGGTGCGCAGGGCGGCGAAGGCGTACTCGTCGAGGTCGTAGGTGGTCAGCATGACGACCTTCGGTGCTCGGTGGTCGGCTAGCAGTTCGCGGGTCGCTGCCACGCCGTCCACGTGCGGCATTCGCACGTCCATGAGCACCACGTCGGCGGTGGTGGCGGACAGCTGCTGCAGCGCTTCGCGGCCGTCACCGGCTTGGCCTACGACCTGCATGTCGTCCTGGGAGTCGACGACCATGGCGAACCCGGCCCGCACCAGTGCCTGGTCGTCGGCGAGGAACACCCTGATGGTCATCGCGTCGCCTCCTGGCGGAGCGTGTCAGCGTGGAGCGGGATCCGAGCCCGCACGCGAAAGCCGCCCGCGGGATCCGGGCCTGCCAGTACCGAACCTCCCACGACGGCGAGTCGTTCCCGCATGCCGATCAGGCCCTGACCATCCCCGGTTCCGGGCGGGCCGAGCCCGTTGTCGCCCACCGTGACCGCCAGCTCCCCGTCGTTCCAGGTGAAGCCCACGTCGGCCCGCACGCCGGGGCCGGCGTGCTTGAGGGTGTTGGTCAGGCCCTGACCATCCCCGGTTCCGGGCGGGCCGAGCCCGTTGTCGCCCACCGTGACCGCCAGCTCCCCGTCGTTCCAGGTGAAGCCCACGTCGGCCCGCACGCCGGGGCCGGCGTGCTTGAGGGTGTTGGTCAGGCCCTCCTGGACCAGCCGGAACACGGCCAGCTCCGCGGCCCGGCTCAGACCGCGTGGCGTTCCGCGCTCGTGATGCTCGACCGGCACGCCGGCCTCGCGCATCCGGTCGTACAACTCGGGCAGGTCGGTCAGCGCCGGTTGCGGGAACCGTTCAGAAGCGCCCTCGCCGTCGTCATGGCGCAGCACCGTGAGGATGCCGCGCATGTCGGCCAGGGCCTGCTTACCGGTTGCGGCGATCGTGGTCAGCGCCTCGACCCCCTGCTCAGGGTCGGCGCGGGCCGCGTACCGGCCGCCGTTGGCCTGGCTGATGACCACCGACAGGGCGTGGGCGACGATGTCGTGCATCTCGCGGGCGATCCGGGAGCGCTCGTCGGCCACCGCGCGGCGGGCGCGCTGTTCGCGTTCGGCCTCGGCGCGCAGCGCCCGCTCCTCCAGCGCAGCGACGTAGTCCACCCGTATCCGGCGGAACATCCCCAGGCTCCACGCGGCCACCACGCACGGCAGGAAGCGAACGAAAACATGCATCAGCAGGTCCGAGTTCATCGGACGACCGGCGAGCGCGAACCCCGCCACGGCCACCACCACAGCACCGCCGACACCGGTCGCCAGCCCGATCGCCGGTGCCGGTCGCCTTCCGTGGGTGCAGTAGGAATACAACGACACCAGAAACAGCAACACCGAGGGGGCGATCACGTAGACGCTGCCCAGCAGCTGGAGTCCCGTCGTCGCGCTCACCACGGTGAACGAGACCGCTGGCCGCACGCGCCGGACGACGATCGCCCCGTGGGCGAGGAGGGCCGAACAGGCCACGATCCACGACGCGTGCGCGGCCGGCGACTCCGTCATCCGCGCTTCGGCGAGGTAGTAGGGCCAGGCTGGCACGGCCAGGCAGACCAGCACGGCGGCGATCACGCCGTCCACGGTCAGCGGATGCTCGCGGGACCACGTACTCGCCCGCTCCAGCCATCGCGGTGCCGGGGCCGTCGTCGTCATTCGGCGAGCGTAACCGGACGCGGGCAGGCCAGACGTCCGACTCGGGCCCCACGTCCGTACGACTTCAGAAAGACACCTGGCGAAAACCACCGACCCCGGCCACACGCCCAAGCTGATTCATGGCGTGTTCACGGAATCGGCGGCCGTGCTGTCCCGTTCGATGGCGAGGTGCCCGTCGCTGCTGGTTTCTGGTGGGTGAGATCGAGGTGCCAGTAGCCGATCGTCGGGGCCGACGGGGTGGCCGTCGGCGACGAGGCCGTTGACGATCTGGGGTAGGTCGGTGGCGCTGGAATACAAGGCGCAGTTGGCAGACCAGCTGGTTGAATGTGCCAGAAAATTGTGCTCTCTGGAACGAGTCCAGACTGGACGGCGGGGTGGTGCCGCCATCTTCCGGCCGCATGCGGATGCCGCGCACCCGAGAGGCGCGTGGGACGTTGTCCTCTACCGGCCGCGGACGCGGCGGCGCACCGTGGGTGCCTCGAAGGCATCCGCAGCGCCGCCCGCCCGGTGGCGCCTCGAGGTGAAGACGAGGTTGTCATGTCGACGTCGGTGATTCCCAACCTGTGGTTCGACGGGCAGGCCGAACAGGCCGCCCACTTCTACACCAGCGTGTTCCCCCGCTCCCGCGTGGTGGCGGTGACCCGTTTCCCCGAGGGCGCGCCGCGGCCGGCGGGCTCGGTGATGACCGTCGAATTCGTCCTCGACGGCCACCGGTTCGTCGCGCTCAACGGCGGGCCGGAGTTCACCTTCAACGAGGCGGTGTCGTTCCAGGTGCCGTGCGCCAGCCAGGACGAGGTCGACCACTACTGGCGGCGACTCACCGACGGCGGGCGGGAAGGTCCCTGCGGCTGGCTGACCGATCGGTTCGGCCTGTCCTGGCAGATCGTGCCCACGGTGCTCGAGGAGCTCATCACCGATCCGGATCCGCAGCGGGCGCGGCGGGCCACCGAGGCGATGCTGGGCATGGGCAAGTTGGACATCGCCGCGTTGCAGCGCGCCGCCGAGGGCCAGCCCGCCTGAACCCACCGGGCCCGGATCGCCGCGGCCTCCGGACTGTGCGCGCTGGGCGAAACGCCCGATGCCGCACGCGCGGAAACGTAGCATTGATCACACCGCGCCATGGCGCTGCGTGCTGCACAGCCGTCCGAGGTGATCACGATGCGTACATATCGCCGGGCTCGATCATGCTCGCACGACCCGGACGGACACGCACCGTGCCGGAGCGTATCGCCCAGGTAGACGAACGCGGTGTGTGGCACGCGGTTTCTGACGCCGGAGAGGGTTGGGCTTTATCGCACCGTTACCGGTAGGGTCTAGATCCAACCGGACCGCCCCCGGCCGGAGGCAGTGACCAACCCGCCCTCGCGAAGACGATCAGGGATGACTGTTCACGACGATCTGACCCGACCGTGGTTCCAGCCGCTGCTGCCGTCGGAATCCACACGGCCGCAGCAGCACGCGCACACCGCCCCGAACAACGACACCTCGACCGAGGCAGGACCGCTGACCACCCGCATCGAAGGGAACCTGTCCCTCGAGGACGCGGCGCACCCCCCGACCGCCACGTCCACCCCCGCGCACGCGGACCCGACCGGCCAAGCCCCCGTCGACCGGGTCGAGGTGACCCAGCCCTACATCCCGGCGATCCGCACCGAACAGCCGGAATTCGCCAAACGCCTCAACCCCGGCCCCCGCGGCAACGCACCCCCACCCCCGCCACCAGCTGCGCCGCAAGCCCCACCGGAACCGGCGTCCGAACAGGACACCGAAACCACGGTGGCCCTCCACCGGCACACCGATCCCGCCCCCACCGCCCCACCGCGCAAGAGCTGGCTGCGCCGCGCCGTACGCGCGATCATCGGCCCCGACCTGCTGCGCAAAGACCCCCCCAAACCCACCAAACGCAGCTGACGTCCACCCGCCCCACCGCGCCGCCTCCATACCGGACGGCGCGCCAGCTCGTGCCAGCCGCGGCACGCAGCGACAACGCAACACCGACCACGAGAGCACCCCGCAGAGGAGGTGTCGCCGGCCACACTCGTCGCGCGCGGGTTTCCCGCCGCGGGCGGAACGGAAATTCCCCCTCCGGCACCGCCCACCGGCACCGCCGGCTGCCGCCGCAGCAACGATGCCGCTCGTGGCGACCGCGCAGCGGACCAGGAGAGGTATGAGCACGCGCGCACAGGCCACGGACCTCCCGGCCGGGACCGTGCGGATGGCCCTGATCGCCCTCGCCCTCGGCGGATTCGGCATCGGCACCACCGAATTCGTGATCATGGGCATGCTGCCCGACGTCGCCAGCGGCATGCACGTCGACATCCCCACCGCCGGCAACCTCATCTCCGGTTACGCCCTCGGCGTCGTCCTCGGCGCACCGCTGCTGACGATGCTGACCGTGCGCATGCCCCGACAACGCGTCCTCATCGGACTGATGGGGCTGTTCACCCTCGGCAACCTCGCCTCCGCCCTGGCCCCCACGTTCGGTCTGCTGCTGTCCGCCCGGTTCGTCAGCGGCCTGCCGCACGGCACGTTCTTCGGAGTCGGCGCCGTCGTCGCCGCCAGCCTCGTACCGCCCCGCCGCCGCGGCAGCGCCGTGTCGATGATGTTCCTCGGCCTGACCCTCGCCAACGTCATCGGCGTGCCCGCAGGCACGCTCATCGGCCAACAACTCGGCTGGCGCTGGACCTTCGGCATGGTCGCCGCACTCGGCGCCGCGGCCACGCTCGCCGCGTTCCTGCTCATCCCCGCCCACGCCGGCCGCGCCGCCACCAGCTCGCTGCGCGCCGAAGTCGGCGCGCTCGCGCGCCCCCGCGTACTGCTGTCACTGGCCGTGATCGTCACCGGCTTCGGCGGACTGTTCGCCTGCTACAGCTACATCACCCCCATGATGACCGAAGTCGGCGGATTCTCCGCCGAAGCGATCACCGCGCTGTTGGTGGTCATCGGTCTGGGCATGACCGTCGGCTCCTACGCCGGCGGCCGCCTCGCCGACCGCAACCCGCTGCGCACCCTCACCACCGGGATCCTCGGCGTCGTCATCGTGCTGTGCACGCTCACCATCGCCGCGCCGGTACCGTGGCTGGCCGTGCCGCTGCTGTTCGCCCTGGGCATGTTCAGCCTCGCACTCGGCCCGGCCGTGCAAACCCGCCTGCTCGACCAAGCCCGCGACGCCCCCTCGCTGGTCTCGGCCGCGCTGCAATCCGCGGCGAACCTGGCCAACTCGCTCGGCGCGTGGCTGGGCGGGTTGACCATCGCCGCCGGCTACGGCTACGCCTCCCCGAACCTGGCCGGCGCGGCCCTGGCCGGCACCGGTCTGGCACTGCTCGGCGTATCCGTGGCCTACGAGAGGCACCGCGGCCGGCCGGACCGCCGTGCGCCCGCGCCGGAAACCCCCGCAAGCTCCTCGAAAACGGGACACCGCCGAGGTCCCCCACAGGAGGAGACGGAGACCGCGGAATGACGACCGAGAACGTGCTGGCGCAGATGACCGTGACCGGCGGAAACCCGTTGCCCCGCTCGGGCACACTGACCTGGTGGACAACTCGTTCCCCCTGCGCACCCCGCGCCTGCTGATCCGCCCGTTCACCCCGCAGGACCAGCCGGCGATCCACGCGATCTACGCCGACCCGGTGGTCATGCGCCACGTCGGCCACGGCCAGCCGATGACCACGGAACAAACCACGGCACTGCTCGACCACGCCGGACAGCACCAACACGAGCACGGATTCGCCGTGTGGGCCCTGCTCAACCGCGACACCGGCACCATCACCGGCGACATCGGATTCGAAACCACCGAACACGGAACCGAATTCGGCTACACCCTCGCCCGCACGAGCTGGGGACGCGGCCTGGCCACCGAAGCCGCCCGCGCCTGCCTGCACCACGCCTTCCACACGCTGGCCCTGCCCGAGGTGTACGCACTGGTCGACCCGCGCAACACCCCCTCGACCCGCGTGCTGCACAAACTCGGCTTCACCCACCACCGCACCCGCAGCGCCTACGACCGCCCCCACCACGAATACCGACGTGCCCGGCCGCACCCACCCGCCCCGTAACCTGGGAACAACACCACCCGCGACAGCACGTCCCGACGAGGAACCCCCATGACCACCACCGACACCGCCCCCACCCTGGCGCGCAGCGTGCAGCTCGACGACACCGGCGTGCACCTGCTCGACCGGCGCGCATTCCCCTTCGAACACCGGTGGGTGCACGCGCGCAGCACCGACGACGTCGCCCGCGCCATCGAGGACATGGTCACCCAATCCTCCGGGCCGTACTTCGCCGTGCTCGCCGGCCTGGTGCTCGCCGCCCGCGAAACCACCGACCAGCCCCCGCAGCAAGCCCGCGCCCACCTCGGCGCGGCCGCCGACCGGCTCATCGCCACCCGCCCCACCAACGAACAACCACGCCTGGCAGCCGCATGGGTGCTCGACACCGTCGACACCGCCCTCGCCGAAGACCCCGACGCGGACGTGCCCACCGCCGCGGCCCGCGGCGCCCACGCCGGCGAAGCCGACTACCACGACCGCAGCCGCGCCCTCGGCCGGGCCGCAGCCGCCCTGCTGCCGGACACCGGCCGGATACTCACCCACTGCTGGGCCGACCTGTACCTGATCGAAACCGTCCGCGCCGCCCAGCAGGCAGGCAAAACACTGGCGTTCACCTGCACCGAAACCCGCCCCTACCTGCAAGGCGCCCGGCTGACCGCCCACACCCTGGCCGAAATGGGCTCGGACGTCACCGTCGTCACCGACGCCGCGCCCGCCGCGCTCATGCGCGCCGGCGAGATCGACGCGCTGATCACCGCCAGCGACCGGATCACCCTCGACGGACACGTCATCAACAAGATCGGCACGCTGCAACTGGCCACCGCAGCGCACACCTTCGGCGTGCCGTTCCACGCGCTGTGCCACGTCCCCGACCCGCACGCCGCCACCGGCACCGACGTACCCATCGAATACCGCGACGGCAACGACGTGCTGCACACCCGCGGCACCCGCACTGCCACCCACCGCGCCACCGGGCTGTACCCGGCGTTCGACGTGACCGACCCCGAACTGGTCACCACGATCGTCACCGACCGCGGCGCCTACACCCCCGCCCAGGTGGGCACCTACTGGCAGCGCTGACCGCTCACGACCGCGTGGCCACCACGGGCCCGTCCTCGGTGACGACGACGGTGTGCGCCGCGTGCGCACCCGGCACGTGCGAGTCCGACCGCACCGACCCGTCCGCACCCCAACTCACCGCCTGCTCACCGCCGACGACGAGCACAGGTTCAACGGTGCACACCACACCCGGCCGCAACGGCACCCGCCCCGCCGCGTCCGCCTCGTTCAACACCACCGGCGGCTCCCACAACGCCCGACCGATGCCGTGCCCGCACAACGACCCGGGCACCCCGAACCCACCACCGAAGGCCACCACACCAACCGCATAGGCCACATCCGCCACCGCACCACCCGGGCGGACCGCGGCCACCCCGTCGCCCAACGCCTGATCGACCGCGGTGAGCAAGGACCGCTCCTGCTGGCCCACGGTGCCGACCGGAACCGTCTCGGCCGCCAGCGCGTGCCACCCGCCGCAACGCACCGCGCACGCCAACGACACCACCTCACCCGCGGCCAGCCGCCGACCGTCCGGCACACCACGGGCGAGCACCTCGCCCACCGACACCGACAACGCCCCACCCGACCGCAACCCCGGCCCCACCGGCCTCGCCCCGTGCTCGGCCACGACCGCCGCAGCCGCCGCATCGACATCGGCGACCGCCACCCCGGCACCGACCCGCGCCCGGGCAGCGGCCAACGCCGCAGCCACCACCCGACCCGCGCTGCACACCCCCGTGCGCTCGGTCGAGCTCTTCCACTCCACGGGGCGCCCCACCAGCCCGCCCCACCGTGCCGCCAACACGCGCGTCAACCCTCCACGCACCAGCGGCCGCAACCGCACCACCAGCTCGGCCCGACCCGCTGGGCAACCAGCACCACACCCAACTCCTCACCCGACGCGGCACAGCCGCGTGGTGATCACGTGGTTCTTCTCCGGACCGGTGACCACCCACCGCTGCCACCAGTGATCGACGTCCAGCACGGCGAACTCGCCCCGGTACAGATCCGCCCGGCACGGGTGCTGCGCCGTGGCGTAACCGCTGCGCAGATCCAACTCGTGGAAGAAATCCCCGTAGTCGAAGAACACGCGCGCCTGCCCCGGCCCCGTCACGTGGTAATGCAGGCACCGCGACGCCGCGCCCTCGTGCCCGCCCAGCCGCATCCGCCCCCGCTCCCGGTACACCACGACACCGTCCTCGACCCGCGCCTCGGCCGTGCCGGAGAACTCCCCCGCCGGACCGGCCGTATCCACGATGTCGCGCTCCAGCGACCACTCACCCACCAGGAACCACTGCACATCCGTCACCGGGCAATACACGCCCCCATTGTCCCGCCCCGCCGCAGCGGGAACGACCACCCGCTTCAGCCCTCGGCCGCACCACCACCGGTGTCCCCACCGACCGCGGCCTCACCGCTGCCGGAACCCTCCTTCGGCGCCAACGCCGACAGATCACCACCGGTGTCGTTGAGCCGCAGCACGAACGGCCGCGACTCGGTGTAGCGGACCACGCTCACCGACGCGGGCTCGACCACGATCCGCTGGAACAGATCCAGGTGCATGCCGAACGCATCGGCCAACACCGACTTGAGCACATCGCCGTGCGAACACACCACCGCTACCCCGTGCGAACCGACCTCCGCCTCCAACTCCCGGTCACAAGCACGCGCAGCCGCCACCGCCCGCGCCTGCATCGCGGCCAACCCCTCACCACCGGGAAACACCGCCCCGGCCGGCTGCTGCTGCACCACCTTCCACAGCGGCAGCTCGGTCAACTCCGGCAACCGGCAACCCGTCCAGTCGCCGTAGTCCACCTCCAACCACCGCTCATCAGTGGCCACCCGCAACCCGCGCTCGGAAGCCACCCCGCGCACCGTGTCGCCGCACCGCCGCAGCGGCGAAGCCACGACCCGGTGCAGCGGCAACCCCCGCAGCCGCCCCGCAAGGCCGGCCGCCTGGCGCCGACCGGTGTCATCCAGCTCCACCCCCGCTGTACGTCCGGCCAGCGTGCCGGACCCGTTGGACGTCGACCGCGCATGCCGTACGAGAACCAGAGTCGCCACGCCCCGCGAGGGTAGTCACCGACCACGCGCACCGATCCACACCCGCACCCGCCGCGGCCGCCCAACCCGGCGACCACGCCGACACGCCCATCGGGGATGCTGGACACGGGCCAACAACACGTGCGCCGCCCGCGGCGCGGCGCACCGCACGGGAGGTACGCGTTGCGTCGGCTACTGATCACCTGCCTGGCAGCCACCCTGCTCGCCGGATGCGGCAACATGGACACAGGTGATCCGCTGCAAGCCACCGACCAGCTCAGCGCCGCCACCCCCGCTCCCGCACGCGCCCCCGCCGACCCGCAAGGCACCGTCCACCCCGCACCCGCCGCCGACACCAGCGCGTTCGACACCATCACCGGCACCCTGCTGCTGGCCGGCGAACAGGGACTGACCCTCCTCAACACGAACACCAACCAGCAACGCACCGTGCCGCTGGGCGCACCCGCCGCCAACGTCACCGCCGACGACGGCACCGCCCTGGTCGCCGTGCCCGACCGCGGCGAAATCGCCCACATCGACATCCGCAGCGGCCACCGCACCGACACCACCCGCGTACCCGGCGGGCCCGTGGACGCGACCCGCCTCGACGACGGCGCCCTGGCCGTGGCCCAACGCGACGCCGGCTCGATCACCATCCACGGCGACGGGCGCCCCCGCACCGCCGGCCAATTCGACGGGCCGGCGCGCCTGTTCGCCCAAGGCGGCGAAATCCAGGTGCTCGACCGGCTGACCACCTCGCTGACCTCCGTCGACCCGCGCACCGGCGATCAGGGTGAGGCGCTGCGCGCCGGCCAAGGCGCCACCAACGGCGTCGCCGACCGCTACGACCGCGTGCTCACCGTGGACACCCGCAAGAACGAACTGCTCGCCTTCGACACGAACGAACTCATCCTCAAACAGCGCTACCCGCTGCCCGGCAGCCCCTACGGCATCGCCTACGACGCACGCCGCGACCTCGCCTGGATCACCCTCACCGACCGCAACGAAGTCCTCGCCTACGACGTGGCCGGTGGCGAACCCGAACCGCGCCACCGGTTCCGCACCGTGGCGCAACCGCATACCGTGGCCGTCGACTCCCGAACCGGCGCCGCCTACGTCACCTCCGCGGGCGGCGCCGGAGTACAGGTGGTGAAACCATGAGTCGCAACACCCCCCAGGACGCCGCTGAGGCCGATTCCAAGTGGGAATACCAACCGCTGCGCCTGCCCCCGGGCACGACCCGGATCAGCGCAGCGACCCAGCTTTCCGTGCACGCCGAATTCGCCGGGTGGGAACTGTCCCGCGTACTGCTCTACGCCGACGGCACCCGAAAGGTGTGGCTGCGCCGCAAAGCCGGCACCGCCGGATTCGCCGGACCACTGCCCTAGCACCGACCAGCAGGACCCACCGCCGGTATCAGCGCTGCACCGGCCGCCGGTTGCCACCCCGCTGCAGCAGCGCCGCGAACACCCCGGCCACCGCGCCCCACACAGCGTTGACCACCAGTGTGGCGACGACGCCCGCACCCAGCGGCGTGGCCAGCGGCCCCTGCAACTGCCCCGTCAGCAGCAGCGACCCGACCGCGCTCAACACCATCGCCAGCACGGCGTAGACAAGCCCCGCGCCCACGAGCGTGAGCACCGGGTGCCGCACCCGCGACATCCCCACCGCCACGATCCACACCGCTGAGATCACCGCAGTGGCCACGATCGGAGACACGGGCCTGCCCAGGTGCTCCATCACCCCGGTCATCGACAGCAGCGGCCGCAGCAAGGCGAACGTTCCCAACGCCGAAGCCAGCAACCAGGACGCACCGTTGAACCGCTCCACGCACCCCAGCGTCGTTCCGCGGCACCTCTCCGACCTCAGGGACAAACCCGGACGTTTCCCCGAACCGCGGCGCCACCGACCCCGGCTCAGGGCACCCGGTAGAACCAGTCGTCGGTGGCGAACTTCGCCTCGATCAGCTCCGCGGCCCGCTTCTCCTCATCAGCCGTGACCGGCGTGTCGCTGAGCCCGTAGCGGCTGCGGAACCCGTCCACGAGCCGCTCGATGATCACCGAGCGGTCCAAACCCGTCTGCCGCCGCAGCGGATCGACCCGCTTCTGCACGCTGGCCACACCCTTGTCCGACAGCTTCTCCCCACCGACGCGCAGCACGTCGGCCAGCTTCTCGGCATCCACGTCGTAGGACATCGTCGCGTGGTGCAGCACCGCCCCCGAGGCCACGCGCCGCTGCGCCGCACCGCCGATCTTGCCCCCGTCCGAGGAAATGTCGTTCAGCGGCTCGTACCACACGTTCAGCCCCAGTTCGCGCAGCACCTGCAGCACCCAGTCGTCCAGGAACGCGTACGACTCGGCGAACGGCATGCCAGCCACCAGCGACACCGGCGCGTACAGCGAATACGTCACCGCGTTTCCCGGCTCGGTGAACATCGCCCCACCCCCGGTGATGCGGCGGACCACCTCGATGCCGTACCGCTCGGCGGCCTCCAGGTCGACTTCGTTGCTCACCGACTGGAAGCTGCCCAGGATCACCGCCGAACCGGTCCACTCCCAGATGCGCAGCGTGGGCGCGCGGCGACCCGCGGCCACCTCCTCGGCCAGCACCTGGTCCAGCGCCATGTGCATCAGCGGCGACCGCGCGGCCTCGTGCACCACGCCCCACTGGTGATCGGTCCACTGCGACGCCTGCGTGACCCCGCGGCGCACCGCGATCGCCACCGCCTCCAGTGAGAAGCCCACCAGCCGCGCATCGGAGGGAAGCTCGGCACGCATCCGCGCCACGAGCTCGCTCAACTCCGCATCGGAGGTCGCGCCCGCCAAGCTCCGATTGAGCTGCTCCAGCGCCTCGTCCGGTTCCAGGAAGAAGTCACCGCTGACCCGCACGTCGGTCAACCGCCCGTCCACGACAGCGGCGTCGACCTTCACCAGCTTCCCGTCCGGAACTTTGTATTCCCCGTGCACACGCCCCTCCTACTCGACTCGCGAGCTGTTCGGCCCGCAACGCCGTCCTCCCGGATCAACTCTCATTTCCGCGCGGAATTCCTTGCGCTGTTGGTGATGCCGGGCACGTGGTGTTAATTTTATTCAGTACTGAAACAGCAAAGAATATTATGTTGAAAGGCACGCCCGACCTCGGACAAAGCATGCGTTCCGTGGCGCACACCACCATCATGGCGGTATCGAGCGTCGTCGAGAGGAGCCGAAACGATGCGAACCACGGAGGCGGAGAAAGCGCAGCTGCTCCCCCAGCGCACCACGACACCGATCGATGATCCGAGCGCCCCGGTGCGCCAGACCCAACTGCCCCGCCAGCTCCCCCAATCCCGGCTGGCCGACGCCGAGGACGAGCACCACCTCATCCGCGGCTACGACTGACCCACCGCCCGGCAACGGCGCGTCGCACCACCGGCGCGCCCGCCACCACCCGTGCTCGAACACCGCAGTCCGCGCTCCCCTCCCCCCGAACACGCGGCCGAACCGCGTCAGACGACTCCGCGGAACCCGCGCGACACGCACCGAGCGGCACGCGGTGCCCGCAGCGGCGGTGCTCAGCCCACCGGTGCGAACGGACCACCAGCACCGAAGGCGAACTCCGCGAAACGCCCGCCGATGCGACGGTGCGCAGTCGGATCCGGGTGCAGCTGATCCGGCAGCGGCAGCTCGGCGAAATCAGCTCGGCCGTAGAGTTCGCATCCGTCGAGGTAGTGCAAGTTCGGATCCTCGTCCGCCCGCTGCTTGACGATGCGAGCCAGCTCCTCCCGGATGACGCCCAGCGTCAACTTGCCCGCAGCGCGCTCCGCCGGATCGCCCGTGGCGCGGAACCGGATCTGTTCCCCGCTGAAATCCGGCGCACCCGGCCCGGGCGTGTCCTCGTGGATCGGGCAGTGCAGCGGCGAGATCACCAGCAGCGGCGTGCTGGGACGACCTTCCCGGATGGTGTCGAGGAACCCGTGCACCGCGGGGCCGAAGGCGCGCAACCGCATCAGGTCGAGGTTGACCACGTTGATGCCGAGCTTGAGGCTGATCACGTCCGCGGGGATGTCGCGCAGGGTGCGCGCGGTGCACGGGTCGAGCAGCGCGCCGCCGCCGAACCCGAGGTTGATCAGTTCCGCCCCGCCGAGGGATGCGGCCACCGCGGGCCACGTCGTCGTCGGACTCGCCGCGTCGGAACCGTGGCTGATCGAACTGCCGTGGTGCAACCACACCCTGCGCTGCCCCGGCGGCACGGGCTCGACGGGCGCGTCCGTGCGCAGCGCGACCAGCCTGGTGGTCTCGTTGTGCGGCAGCCAGATCTGCACGTGCTTGTCCCGAGCGGGCAAGCCGGTGAACCGTACCGCGCCCACCGGGCCGGACTCGAAGTCCACGGCTCCGGTGGTCATGTCCACTGTCTCGACGTCACCGCCGGTGGTGCTGGCCTGCGCGGTCAGCTGCCCGTCGACGAGCAGGTCGTACACACCCTCCGGACGTTCCCCCAGTCCCCGGTAGGCGATCCTCGAGCGCAGCGTGTCCACCTCCACCGCGGTCGCACGAGTGCGCAGCGCCAGCCGCACCCCGGCGGGCTGGGCCTCAGCCCTGGCCAACTGCGGATCGCCGCACTGGGCACGCGCCCACGCGGGCAACCGGTGCGGCAGCACGCCACGCCCGGTGGTTTCCAACTCGACCGCACCGCGCACGAGATCCCCGGTGACAGGCGTGCTGATCCACTCCACGCGTGCAGCCTAGCGCGGCGGCCCAGCCCGGTCTCGTGCCCGTTGACTTCGATCAGCAGACCGCTCCCCGCGGCGCGAACGGACCGGGTCACGCGTCGTTCCGGCTCGCCAGCAACGAGGAGGTTTGCTGAACCGCCGCCGGGCACGGCGAGGTGGCCCACTCCCCTGCCTCCGAGCTACTGCCCGACCCCTTCCGCTGGACGAATATGTCGCCTTCCCGGCGCCGCCACGGCCTTGCCAGGCTCACCCGCCACGCGCTCTCCGCCCGATCCGTCCGGGTGGAAGCGACCGGGCAGCGCAACCGAGCAGGGGACACGATGACCACGGAGCAGGCACGGCACCGGGCCGCGACCAACCAGCGGCGGGTCGCCGCAGCGACCGTGATCGGCACGACGATCGAGTGGTACGACTTCTTCATCTACGGCACGGCCGCCGCACTGGTCTTCACCGACTTGTTCTTCGCCCCGGCCGGCGCGCAGATCGGACTGCTGCTGTCGTTCGCCACCGTCGGCATCAGCTTCGTCTTCCGCCCCCTGGGAGCGTTCCTGGCCGGCCACTTCGGCGACCGCCTCGGCCGGCGCGCGATGCTCGTCATCACGTTGCTGCTCATGGGCGGGGCCACGAGTCTCATCGGACTGCTGCCCACCTACGACAGCATCGGCGTGCTCGCCCCCATCGCCCTGATCGCGCTGCGCGTGCTGCAAGGCATCTCCGCCGGTGGCGAATGGGGCGGTGCGGTGCTCATGGCCGTCGAGCACGCCGAGCCGCACCATCGCGGACGCTCCGGTGCCGTGCCCCAGCTCGGCGTGCCGCTGGGCATGCTGCTGGCCTCGGGGGTCATGGCGCTCATGACCGGGGTCCTCTCCCCTGGCGAGCAGTTCCTGCAGTGGGGCTGGCGGGTGCCGTTCCTGCTCAGCGTCGTGCTCATCGGCGTGGGCTACGTCGTGCGCCTCGCCGTGGACGAAAGCCCCGTCTTCGCCGACCTCGCCGAACGGCGACGCAGGACCACGGCGCCGGTGCTGCAACTGGCGCGTCACCACTGGCTGCTGGTGCTGCTGGCAGCCCTGGTCTTCGCGGGCAACAACGCGGCCGGCTACATGGTCACCGGCGGGTTCATCACCAACTACGCGACCGACCCGAACGGACCGGCGCAGCTCGACCGCACGCCCGTGCTGCTGATCGTGTCCGCCACGGCCCTGCTGTGGCTGGTCACCACCTACCTGTCCGGCATCACCGCCGACCGCCTCGGCCGCAAACGCTCCTACCTGTACGGCTACGCGGCGCTGCTGGTGACGGTGTTCCCTCTGTTCCTGCTCACCGCCACCGGCAACGCCGCGCTCCTCATGCTCGGGCTCGCCCTGTTCACCATCGGCCTCGGACTCACCTACGGGCCGCAGTCGGCCTGGTACGCCGAACTGTTCCCCGCTTCGGTGCGCTACTCCGGGGTGGCGATCGCCTACGCGCTCGGATCGATCATCGGCGGAGCCTTCGCACCGACGATCGCCACGTTCCTCGTGCAGTCCACCGGCACGGTGCTCGCCGTCGGCGCATACCTGGCGGTGATGTTCGTGCTCGCCACGGCGGCCGTGCTGTGCCTGCGCGACCGGCCCGGCATCGACCTCGGCATCGCCCACGAACACGCCCAGCGCCGCGGCACGACCGTCTTCGACTCCGCGAGTGCCGGCTCGAGCGCTGAGCGGTGATCTCGGAGCGCTGCTTTTCCTCCGGTGCTGGTTTTGTGGCTGGTACTGGAGAGATAGTTTCATCTAATACTGAAAAAACCAATGCTATTGATACATTGATATGGCATCGAGTGCCGCTCGGGTTCCGAGCACGCGGACTCAGTCGTCGAGGGCGCCCCGCAGCGCCTCGCGGACCTCCCGCAGCACCGCATCGTTGCTCGAGGACGTGCGCACGACGCCGACGATCACGTCGTCACCCTCGTCGGCCTCCACCCTGGTGGGCTGCGCTGCGAAGACCTCCCCCAGTTCGCGCAGAGCCGCGTGCAGCAGCGCCCGCGCGTCGACCTCTCCCCCGCTCCGGAGCCACTGCCGCAGCACGTGGTTGTGCCCGGCCACGACCGCGGACGCTGCGACGGTGCCCCACAGTTCGCCCTGCCGGCGTTCGGCGAACCTGCTGCGCAGGAACCGGCCGAAGACCCGCTGGTACTGGTCGATGCCGGTGATCTCCCTGTCCCGCAGCGACGGCACCGCGCGGGTCAGGGCGAACCGCCGCAGCGAGATCTCCGGTTCCGTCAGGTACGTCTCCAACACGCGCTCGCTGGCCCGAGTGACGACCGCCCACGGGTCCGCATCCGGGTCGGCGGTGTCGAGCAACTCCGAGACCTCCCGCACGCACTGGTCGTGCCCGGGAAAGACCGCGTCCTCCTTGGAGCGGAAGTAGCGGAAGAACGTCCGCCGCCCCACCCCCGCCGTGGCGGCGATCTGATCCACCGTGGTCACCTCGAACCCCTGCTCGTCGAAGTGCTGCAGAGCGGCGAGCGTGAGGGCGCGCCGCACCCGCTCGGCCCGCTCGACCCGAGCTCCCGGCGCAGGATCGTGGTCGGTTGCCGCGCACATGGGCGCACCCTAGCACCGACGACGGTTGTTAGTGGCACTCAGTGCCGATAGCATTCCAACATGTTGCAGGAGTCGCGCGCCGCGGGGCGGCGGCGCGGAAGCGAACCTACGGAGGCCCGGTGAACCCCGAATTCGACACCTACCAGCTCGCCGAGGAGCACGAAGAGCTGCGGCAGGCGATCCGCGCGCTCGCCGAGAAGGAGATCTCCCCGTACGCGGCGGAGGTGGACGAGCACGAGCGCTACCCGCACGAAGCGCGCGACGCGCTCACCCGGGCCGGGTTCAACGCCGTGCACATCCCGGAGGAGTACGGCGGCCAGGGCGCCGACTCCGTGGCGACCTGCATCGTGATCGAAGAGGTCGCACGCGTGTGCGGCTCGTCCTCGCTCATCCCGGCGGTGAACAAGCTCGGCACGGTACCGATGCTGCTGTCCGCATCCGAAGATCTCAAGCAGCGCGTCTTCGGCGACATCGCCTCGGGTGCTGCCACCGCCTCGTACGCACTGTCCGAACGGGAAGCCGGCTCGGACGCGGCCGCCATGAAGACGCGCGCGCACCAGGAGGGTGACACCTGGGTGCTCAACGGCACCAAGTGCTGGATCACCAACGGCGGCGAGTCGTCCTGGTACACGGTCATGGCCGTCACCGACCCGGACAAGGGCGCCAACGGCATCAGCGCGTTCGCCGTGCACCGCGACGACCCGGGTTTCGTCGTCGGCGGCAAGGAGAAGAAGCTCGGCATCAAGGGCTCACCGACGGTCGAGCTGCGCTTCGAGGACTGCACCGTCCCCGGCGACCGGATCATCGGTGAACCGGGAACCGGGTTCAAAACCGCGCTGGCAACGCTCGACCACACGCGTCCGACGATCGGCGCGCAGGCCGTGGGACTGGCCCAGGGCGCGCTGGACGAGGCCACGAACTACGTCAAGGAACGCCGCCAGTTCGGCAAACCGATCTCCGACTTCCAGGGCGTGCAGTTCATGCTCGCCGACATGGCGATGCGCACCGAGGCGGCGCGGCACATGGTCTACGTCGCCGCCGCGCGCGCCGAACGCGGCGAAGGCGATCTCGGGTTCATCTCCGCCGCCGCCAAGTGCTACGCCTCCGACACGGCGATGAGCGTCACCACCGACGCGGTGCAGCTGCTCGGCGGCGCCGGATACACCCGCGACTTCCCCGTGGAGCGCATGATGCGCGACGCCAAGATCACGCAGATCTACGAGGGAACCAACCAGATCCAGAAGATGGTCATGGCCCGCTCCATGCTCAAGGACTGATTACTGTGGACGGACGGCCTGCCGCCGCGGTGGGCCGTCCGCGCCACGACGAGTCCGCAGTGGAGGCACCTGCCGGGGCAACGGTGCACCGCGGTGCTCGTGGCCTCCCCAATCATCCGGGCCGAATCAGCCGGCCGAATCACGCGGGAAGCGCCAGCGCCCGGAACGTCCCGTGACGTGGCACACTGCTCCTGCCACAGTTCCGCCCGCTCTCCGGCTCGTGGAGGCGACACCGCGTGCTCACCGGTCTCAGCGCGTTTCCCCTGACCCCGGTCACCGACGAGGGCATCGACGAAGCTTCGTTCACCGGCCTCGTCGGACGACTCGTCGCTGCGCGCGTCGACTCGGTGGCCGCGCTCGGCTCGACCGGCGCGTACCCCTACCTGACCCGGCAGCAACGCGCCCGGGTCGCGCGGCTGGCCGTGCGGCGCGCGGAGGACGTCCCCGTCATCATCGGCATCGGAGCACTGTCCACCCGGCACGTGCTCGAACTCGCCGAGGACGCGCAGCGCGCCGGCGCCTCGGCCGTGCTTCTGGCGCCGATGTCATACCACGCGCTGACACCCGATGAGGTTTTCGTCCTCTACGAAGAGGTGACCGCGAACCTCTCCGTGCCGCTGGTGGTCTACGACAACCCCGGCACGACCCACTTCGCCTTCACCGACGAGCTCTACGTCCGCGTGGCCGAGCTGCCGCACGTGGCCTCCATCAAGATTCCCGGTGTGCCGACCGATCCGGACGCGGCCGCCACCCGCGTCACGTACCTGCGCTCGCTGCTGCCCGCGAACATCACCATCGGGGTCAGCGGTGACCCGCACGCCGCGACGGGACTCGCCAGCGGTTGCCAGGCCTGGTACTCGGCCGTCGGCGGCACCCTGCCGGACCCGATGCTGACGATCACCCGGGCGGCGCAGGCGCACGACCCGGCCACCGCCATGGCGGCCTCGCGGCGTTTGCAACCGCTGTGGGACCTGTTCGCGCGGCACGGCAGTCTGCGCGTGATCTCCGCGATCGCCGAGATCCTCGGACTGGTCCCCCACCCCAATCTCCCGGCGCCGCTGCGCGGCCTCACCGGCGACGACCACGCCGACGTCGCGCACGTCGTCGACCAGCTCGACCTGCGCTGACGAACACCAGGAGTCGGCGATCCCCACCGCGAGCGACTGCGCGGGCGTGCCGGCTCGGGATCAGTGCCACGGGCAGGGCTCGCGCGCACGGGCCGGCCGCGGCACATCAGCCGCTCACGGGGATCGCGACCATCGCGATCGTCGCCGCGACGAGCAGAGCGAGGTAGGTGGTGGCGTGCACGCGATCCGGGATGCGGCCGGGAAGCCGCCGGAGGACCGCGATCGTCGGGATCGAGCCGCACAGCAGCGCGGCAGCGGCGACGAGGTCGACGTAGCCGATCTGCCCCGTCTGAGGCGCCGCGGTCCCGAACCACGCGTAGACGACCGTGGCGACCACGGCGATCGGTGCGCTGAGCGGGCTGGCCATCGAGGTGGCCACGGCCATCGGCAGGCCGCGGCGGCGCAGCAGGGGGACCGTGAGCACGCTGCCGCCGACTCCGAGGGCGCTCGCGACCGCGCCGATGCCGACTCCGCCGACCGTGCCGCCCATCGGCCCCAGCGGCCGCGGCGCGCTGTCGCCCCCTCGGGCGAGGAAGCCGGAACGCACCGCGCAGTCCACGATGGTGAGCACCATGTAGACCAGGAACACGACGTGCAGCACCTGATCGTTCACCCGTGCGGCGGCCAGCGAACCGAGTGCCGCGCCGACGGCGATGAACGCGATCAGCGGCCACACGTACTCCCGCCGCAGCCGGCCCGCACGCGCGTGCGCCGCGGTCGCGGTCAGCGAGTTCACCACCATCACCGCCGTCGAGGTGGCGACCGCGACGTGCATGCTCGCGGCACCGGAGTCGGCCGCGGTGAACCCGAAGATCACCGGCACGGTCAGAAAACCGCCACCGAAACCGAACAGCACGGTGGTCACCCCGGTCAGCACCCCGAAGGCGAGCAGCAGCGCGAGAGAGGTCATCACCGGAGAATAGGACGCCGTCCGCATCCGGGGGCAGCTGCTCGCGCGCAAACCTGCCCGGCAGGCCGCTCAGGCCGGTTGCAGACCCCAGGCCCCGGCCAGCAGCTCGGCCGAACGCAGCCGCTTGTCCAGCGTGGGCGGCTGGTGGGCGACGATCAGCTCATCGGCGTCGGCGTGCTTGGTGAACCAGCCGAGGTAGTCCGCGACGTCCTGGGCGGTGCCGACCGCGGAGTAGGTGACCATCTGGTTCACCGGCCTGCCCTGCGGCGAGTCCAGGATCTGGTCGGCTTCCGCGTCGGTCAACCTGCGCGCCCCGCCCGCCAGCATCTTCAACCGGGCGCGCTTGACGATCTGGAAGTCCTCGCGCGCCTGCTCCAGCGTGTCGGAGGCGAGCACGTTGACACCGGCGATCACGTGCGGTTCGGCCAGTTGCTGCGAGGGCTGGAACTCGCGCCGGTAGGCGGCGACGGCCTCTTCGAGCGCGTCCGGCGAGAAGTGCGACGCGACCGAGTACGGCAGCCCCAGCGAAGCAGCCAACTTGGCGCCGAACAGCGACGAACCGAGGACGTAGAGCGGAACGCCGGTTCCCTTACCGGGCGTCGCGTTCACCCCGGAAACCAGGGTCTGCTCGCCGAGGTAGCCCTGCAACTCCTGCACGTCCTGCGGAAAGCTCTCCGCCGAGCCCGCGTCGCGGCGCAGCGCCCGCAGGGTGTTCTGGTCGGTTCCGGGCGCGCGCCCCAGTCCCAGGTCGATCCGGTCCGGATGCAGGGTTTCCAGCGTTCCGAACTGCTCGGCGATGGTCAGCGGTGCGTGGTTGGGCAACATGACACCGCCCGAGCCGAGGCGGATCGTGCCGGTGTTCGCCGCGACGTGCGCGATGAGCACGCTCGTCGCCGACGAAGCGATCGAGGGCATGTTGTGGTGCTCGGCGTACCACACCCGCCGGTAGCCGAGCTCCTCGGCTCGCTGGGCCAGCACAACGCTGTTGCGCAGGCCCTCACCGACGGTCTCCCCCTTGCCGACCGTCGCCAGATCGAGGATGGACAGCGGGACGGACATGGACGCAGGCCTTTCGTCGGGATTCTCGGACCGGTTCGCTACAAGCTCCCCTCTGGAGGAAAACCCGCGGAGCGGCCGCGGTATTTCACAGGGCCGGCTGAGTGGCGCTTTTCACCCGGGGCAGGCGGTGGACGCGCACCACGCCCGCTGCTGCCAGCGGCACGAGCACGGCGGCCGACACGCTGACCCACACCATCGCCGCGGCCAGCGACGATCCGAGCGTGAGCAGGCCGATGGCCATGGCCGGGCAGCCGGCGCCGAGGTAGAAGGCGAGGTAGAGCGCGCCCGTGATCGCGCCGCGCTGACCGTGCGGCGCGATCGTCTCGACGGCAGCGGCGGCACTTCCGTAGGCCAGTCCGTGGCCGGCACCCGCGATGACAGCGGCCAACAGGGTCACCGCGGCCGAGTCGCCGGCGGTCAGCGCCAGGAGGACGAGGCTGACGAACAGCGCCGCGAGCCCGGCCAGTTGTGCGCGCCGCATGCCGAGCCGCGGCACGAGCGGCTGCGCGAACACCGAGAAGGCCAGCACCGCACCGAGAACGCCACCGGCCACCGCCAGGTTGGTCTGGTCCGCGCGGTCGAGCAGCGTCGGGATGACCGACAGGAACAGGCCGGCCACCGTCCAAGCGAGGAACCCGGTCAACGCGGCGGTGCTGAACGCACCGCGCATGCCTGCCGGGACGTGCGGACGGGTGGGCCGGCACCGCCGCACCCGCGCGCCGGGCGCGGGCGGAAGCGCCGAGACGCGGTGCCAGCCGAACCACAGCAGCGCCAGGTGCAGCAGGAACGGCAGGAGGTGCGGCGCGGGTGCGTACTCGGCCAGCAATCCCCCGGCGATCGGTCCGGCGGCCGTACCGGCCACGAACGCGGTGCTCGTCAGCACACCCGCGTCGCGTCCCCGCTCGCGGTCGCCGGTGCTGATCAAGGCGCTCGCCGCACCCGTGACCGCGCCCAGCGCGACGCCCTGCGCAGCGCGCGCGGCGATCAACCAAGCGGACCCGGAGGCGAAAGCCAAGCACGCCGAACCGACAGCGGCGAGCAGCAGGCTGATCCGCAGCACCGAGCGCGGTCCCACCGCGTCCGCCGCGGAGCCGAACAGCAGTAGTGCTGGAGCGCTCACCAGGGCGAACGTGGCGTAGACGAGCGTCATCACCAGGTCGCTGCTGCCGAAGGCCTCCTGATAACCCGGGTAGAGCGGACTCGGCAGGTACGCCCCCGCGGTGAGCACGACGAGCACGTACAGCCCGGTGCGCACCTCGCTGCGACCGGTGGTGCGTCTTCTCGGAACGGTTCGGGATCCGGCAGGGGTGTCCAGCTTCGCCATCAGCACATGTCCAGCCTGCCGCGCAACATTGCTGAAGAGAATCAAACGTTTTGGGTTTTGAGCGTGCAAAATGGTTGCATGGTGGATCCGAAGCTGAAGGTGCTGCAGATGGTCGCCCGCCACGGCACGGTCACCGCCGCCGCGGCAGCGCTGCACTACACGCCCTCGGCCGTCTCGTACCAGCTGCGCCAGCTGGCCGAGGAGCTCGGCGTCGAACTGCTGGCCCAGTCCGGCCGGGGCGTGCAGTTGACCGCTGCCGCCCGCACCGTCCTGCGGCACGCGGAAGCACTGCAGGCCCAGGCCGAGCGCGCCTACGCCGAACTCGCCACCGAGGAACCCGCGGGTTCGTTCACCCTCTGCGGGTTCTCCACCGCGGCCACGCACCTGCTGCCGCCCGCGGCCGCGGCCTTGCGCGAACGCTTCCCCCGGATGCGCCTGCGCGTGATCGAAGCCGAACCGGCGCACTGCTTCGATCTGCTGCTGTCCGGCGACGCCGACCTCGCCCTGGTGATCAACACCGCTGACACGCCGTCGACGGGCGACGAACGCTTCGAGCAGCAACCGCTGCTCGACGATCCGCTGGACCTCGTCGTGCCCGGCGGGCACCGGTTGGCGCAGCTGCCGCGCGTCACGCTCGCCGATGCCGCCGACGAACCGTGGATCGTCGGAAACATCGGCAGCACGTATCACCAGCTGGTGCTGACCGCGTGCACATCCGCGGGCTTCACCCCGAACATCGCCCACTACGCCGACGAGTGGGACACCGGAACGGCCCTGGTGGCGCACGATTTCGGCATCATCCTCGTGCCTCGCCTCGCGCGGCTTCCCGACTGGCCCGTGGTGCGGATCCCGCTGCACGGCGAACCCGCCCCGGCACGCCGCATCCTCGCCGCGACGCGCTCCGGCCGCGGCGACCACCCGCTGGTCACGTCCGCGCTGTCCACGATCAGCGAGACCGCGCCGAAGCTCCTGCCGTCACCGCAGTGGACGGAGGGCGGAGCACGTCCGGTCGAGGACGGGCCGTAGTCGGCTGCGCGTGCCGCAGGTGGTCCGGCCGGTGCAGGTGGTCGGACCACCTGCGGCGCACCGCGTTCCAGCTCGCCGTCGACCTGCCGGTGCTGCGCACCGGAGCGCACGTGCTGCAGTGCGGACTGCCCGAGCGGCCGCCGCTCACTGCGTCAGGGGCTCCTCCGCGAGTTCCCGCACGAGTTCCCGCATGTACGGGGCCACGACCGCACGGGAGATCCGCACGTCGACGACCAGGGTGCCGCGCGCACCGGAGCGCACCCAGTCCTCGACGGCGTCGAGCTCGCGCAGCGTCGTAGCGACCACGCCCCTCGCACCGAAACCCTCGGCCAGGGTCGCGAAGTCGGCCTGGTCGATGTTCATGATCCGCTCGTCGAACCCGCGCGAGCCGTACTGGTGGATCTCGGCGCCGTAGCAGGCGTCGTTGACGACGAGCACGAGCGCGCTGCGCGCCGTGCGGATGAGCGAGTCGAGGTCGGGCAGTCCCATGATGCCGCCGCCGTCGCCGGTGACCACGACCGTCGTCGCTTCCGGCCGCGCGCGGACGGCGCCGGGTGCGGAGGGCAAACCCAGCCCGATGGCCTGGGAGGCGGTGCCGACCATGGTCAGTCCGTCCGGTGCGGTCACCTCCAGGTAGGCGTTGGGCCAGCCGAGGAAGTGGCCGCCGTCGGTGACGACCTGCCGGTCCGCGGGCAGGATCTCGTCGATCCGCGCCACGGCGCCGCGGGGGTCGAGCCGCCCGTCGCCGGCGAACTCCGCACCCCGGTCGCGGCTGTGGTGCAGCCGCGAGCTGCGGGCGTGCTGCGCCAGACCGTCCCAGCGCTGCCGTGCAGGTGCACCCGCGCTGCCGAGTTCGGCCAGCAGGGCGGTGGCGATCTCCTCGGCGTCGCCGGCGAGGTGCCGGTGCGCCTGCGGGAACGCCGGTTCGAGGTCGACCTGGACGATCGTCGCCCCGGGGGCGAACTGGGTGCCGAACGCGGTGGTGAACCGGTTGAGCCCGGCGCCGACGGCGAGGACGACGTCGGCCCGGTGGATGAGCTCGGAGCTCTCCTCCGAGGCGAACCCGCCGCACACGCCCAGGTCCCATTCGCGTCCTGCGAAGGCCCCCCGGGCTGGTGCGGTGCTGGCGGTCAGCGCGCCGAGGCGGTCGGCGAGCTCGCCGAGGCGTCCCGCGGCGTGCCGCGCTCCCCGACCGGCCAGCACGAGCGGACGCTGCGCGGCGGCGAGCACGGAGCTCGCGCCGGCCACGGCGGCGTGGTCCACCTCGGGGGCCGGATCCGGCAGTGCCAGCCCGCGCCACGGGATCGCCTCCGCGGCTGCTTCGGCGGTGGCGGTGTCGTACGGCACCAGCAGCACCACCGGAACCCGGCGGGCCGCGGCGATCTCGAACGCGCGGCGCGCGGCGGCGCGCGGGCCGGTCGCGTCCACCGTCACCGCGGGGACTCCGAGGGCTGCGGCCAGTGCCTGCTGCTCGACGTCGCCCTCGCGCAGGCCCGAACTGGGAGCGTCACCGACGACGTACACGAGGGGTGTGCGGGCCGCGCGGGCTTCGGCGAGCGCGGTCAGCGCGTTGGTGAACCCCGGGCCGTAGGTGGTGGTGGCAACGGCGGGGCGGCGGCTGATGCGGTGGTAGGCGTCGGCGGAGGCGACGGTCGCGGCCTCGTGGCGCACCGCGGTGATCGTGGTGCTTCCGTGCCGCGCCAGCGCGTCGGTGACGTGGGCGTTCCCGTTGCCCATCAGGGCGAACACCTCGGTGGTGTGCTCGGCGACGACCTCGGCGACCGCTGCGGAAACGGTGGTCATCAGCCCTCCTCCCGTGTGCTGCGACGGAACTCGCCCGGTGGTGCGCCGGGACCGACCTGATCCTCGCGCCGCGCACGTGCAGTTGTCCCCGAACACGGGGCGGAACTAGTTTGGACACATGTCGAAACCGGGACTCGGGGAGAGCCTCAACCGCATCCAGTCCTCCGTCGACGAGTTGGCCGCGCAGCTGCAGCGCTCCGTCGTCGTGGACAACGCCTCGCTGGAGTTCCTCTGCGCGAGCGCCCAGATCGGCGCGATCGACCACAAACGCGTGGCCGCGATCATCGACCGGGCCCCGCCGCCCGATCCGGTGCCGTGGATCCTCAGCCACGGCATCGCGACCGCCCGGCATCCGGTGCGCCTGCCGGACAACGAGGAACACGGGATGCTCGCGCGGGTGTGCTTCCCGATCCGCCAGGAGGGGTCCCTCGCCGGCTACCTCTGGTTGTTCGACGAGCCACCGGTCACCGCCGAGGAGATGGCGGCGACGTCGCGGACGGTGCAGCTGCTGGCGCCGATCATGGGCAGCGAAGACGCCACGCTGCGCGACCGCGCCGAGGAGATGCGGCGGCTCACCGACGAGGCGCTGGCGCGGACCACGTCCGAGTCCGCGGTGCAGCAGGCGCAGGAACGCGCGCTGCTGCCGGACGACGGCGAGCTCGTCGTGCACACCGCGCAGCTGCATCCGCAGTCCACGACGACGAGCCTGTCCAAAGACCCCCAGCTCGAGCTCGCGCGCTCACCGGCCGGCCGGCCGTACCTCGCGCGCTGCGGCACGCACCGGATCACCGTGCTCACCCGGCACACCTGCCCGCGCGAGGCCGACGCGCTCGAGACCCACGTCCAGCAGCGCCTCCGAAGCGCGGGGTACCGCGTCCAGGTCACCGGCCGAGCCTCGGCCACCGCACCGCTCGCGGTGGAGAACGCCGCGTCCCGCGCCGGCTTCGCGGCCACCGTCGCCGGACTGCTCGGCCGCGAACACGCGCTCGACTGGGCCGAGCTCGGTTCGTGGCGCCTGCTGCACGGATGGCCGTTGGAACCGGGCACCGTCCGCGCGCTCAGCGAGGACGCCGCGCGGTTGCTGCACCGCGGCACGCGGGAGCAGTGGCAGACCGCGCTGAGCTACCTCGACCACGGGCGCAGCGCCGTACCGACGTGCCGGGCGCTGGCGGTGCACCGGTCCACGTTGTACTACCGGCTCGACCGCATCCGTGAACTGCTGGGAGCCGACGCGCTGGAGGACGGCTGGCGCGCCGCGGCCCTGCACGTCGCGCTCAAGCTGCACGAGGCGCTGCGCGCCCGCGGGCGCGACGAGTAGCGCATGCTCAGCCGCGGAGCCCGCCCAGCACCACGACCTGGGGCACGAGGACATGGCGATGATGGCGGCCTTCGAAACGGATCCGCTGAGCGCCGCGGCCGGGACGCTCAGCTCAGTCCCACCGGCCGGCGCCGAGAGCGCCGCTGCTGACGGCTCCCAGCGCCGGCGGGGGAGTTCAGGGTATGCGGGAGTTCAGGGGATGCGGTCGAACGTGTCCGGGTTGGGCCCGACACGCCCGTTCGCCCCCTTGTCCAGCGCGTCGATCTCGGCGATCTCCTCGGCGGAGAGCTCGAAGTCGAACAGTGCGGCGTTGGACGCCACCCGCTCGCGATGCACCGACTTCGGGAAGATGACGTCGCCGCGCTCGATGTGCCAGCGCAGGATGATCTGCGACGGGGCCTTGCCGCGCGCCGCGGCGATCCGCCCCACCACCTCGTCGTCGAGCACCGTCGCCTGCCCCAGCGGTGCCCAGGCTTCCACGACGGCACCGTGACGCGCAGTGGCGGCGCGAGCGGCCTCGTTGCGGAAGTGCGGGTGCACCTCGATCTGGTTGACCACGGGCACGATGCCGGTCTCGTCGACGATCCGGTCCAGGTGCTCCGGCTGGAAGTTCGACACGCCGACGCTGCGCAGGCGCCCGTCGGCGAGCAGCTCCGCCATCGCCCGCCACGTCGAGACGTAGTCGCCCTCGTAGCGCGTCGGCAGCGGCCAGTGCATCAGGAACAGGTCGAGGTAGTCGACGCCGAGCTCGTCGAGCGTCTCGTCGAACGAGCTGCGCACGTCGTCCGGGTGGTGCTTGTCGTTGTTGAGCTTGCTGGTGACGTACAGCTCCTCGCGGGCGATGCCGGACTTCGCGATCGCCTGGCCGACACCCCGCTCGTTGCCGTACATCTGCGCGGTGTCGATGTGCCGGTAGCCCAGTTCGAGCGCGTGGCCGACGGCCTCCGCCGTCTCCTCCGGCGGCACCTTGTAGGTGCCGAACCCCAACTGCGGAATGGTCGTGTTGTCGTGCAGCGCAATCCTCGGAATCACGTCCCCCACGTTATTCCCATCCGCCGCTGCGTTGCAGACCCGCCGGCGCACCGCCGCGAACGCACCCGCTGACCGGTGGTGCCCGACCGAGGCCCGTGGCGGTCGACGGATCGACGACCACGGGCCTGCGGCGGCCCCGCGACGGCCCCGCGGCGGGGCCGCACGAGGGGCGCTTCACGGCCGTCCGTGCTCCGCGGTCAACAACCGCAGCGCCTCGTCGACGCAGTCGTCCCAGGCGCGCTCACCCAGTTCGGTCACCCCGGTGTCCCCGACGAACGCGCTGGAGATCACGACGTCCGGAGCGAGTTTCGCGATGTCCGCGAGGCTCCGCTCCAGCGCCGCGCGGTCGCTCATGCCGGGGAGGTATCCCGCGAACCACCCGCCGTCGACATCGCGCACGATCGTGTCCCCGGTGAACAGGTACCTCGTCCCCGTGGACGAGTGCACGAGGAAGCAGGTGCTGCCCGGGGTGTGCCCCGGCGTGGGAATCACCTCGATCCCGTGCTGCTCGTGCCGCCGGTCGAACTCCTCGTCGACCGGGCAGGTCTCGGCCACGGTGGCCGCTTCGGCCGAGCTGGCGTGCAGGGTCGAGGTGAACCGGTCCCTGATCGCGCGCAGCGAGGGCGCGATCTCGTCCTGGTGGCTCAGGTAGTGATGAGCCAGCCCGCCGAGCTCGGCGATGCGGTCGAGCTCGCCGAGCAGGGTCGTGTTGTAGAACAGCACGTTCCCGTCCGGGCCGAGCCACAGGTAGGCGTGCGTGCTCAGTCCCGGAGCAGGGTGCTCGGGCTCCGTCTCCCAGAGGTCGTGCTGGATCTGCCGCATCGTCCTTCATCCTTTCCGCGTGTCGTCCGGTCACTGCGACGGGCCGCTGCCGTAGGGGCGGGTGGGGATCTCCGTGGTGTGGTTGAGTTCGATGGTCATGGCTGCTCCCGCGATGTCGTGGTGTTCGCACTGCGTTCCGGGTGCCGGCTGTCGATCACGCGGCCCCGGGTGTTCGGACGTCGCGCCGCGCCTGCACGGCGAGATCGGCGAGGGTCTGCGCCAACCGCGCCCGCAGCGCCGGATCCCGCAGTTCGCCGCCGGGTCCGAACGCCTCGTCGACGCGCGCGAGGCACAGTTGCCGCTCGAGCACCCGCGCGCCGCAGGAAGCCACTGCCTTGTGCAGCGCGGCCTGCGACCACGCGGCGCCGTAGTCGGAAGGGCTCGCGCCGATCACGGCGACCGGCTTGCCGAGCAGCACGCTCTCCCCCTCGGGCCGGGAGGCCCAGTCGATCGCGTTCTTCAACTGCCCGGGAACGGTGGTGTTGTACTCCGGCGTGGCGATCAGCAGCGCGTCCGCGGCATCGATCGCGGCGCGCATGGCGCGCACCGGTTCAGCGGGATGCGCTTCGTCGTCCTCGTTGAACGGTTGGACCTCACCGAGCCGCTGCCACCGCACCAGCCGCGTGCCCGGCGCCGCCAGTGCGGCCGCGGACCGCAGCGTCGCCGTGCTGTAGGACGCGGCGCGCAAGCTGCCGGAGATCCCCAGGATCCGGACCGTGCCGTCAACTGCCGTCTCGGTGCTCATCGGTGCCTCCCTGCCGTTCGGTTGGACCTGCCGTTCGGCTGGACCTGCCGTTCCGTCGACCACGTCCTCGAGCGTGCTCGCCGGCACTTGCGGAGCACTGCTCGTCAACTGACGCCGATCGACCGCGCTGCCGGCCCGCGCCGTAACCTGGCCGCATGCGGTTCGGTGTGCTGGGTCCACTGGCGGTGTGGACCGACGAGGGCGCGGCCGTGGCCGTGCCGGGCCGCAAGGTTCGTGCCCTGCTCGCCTGCCTGCTGGTCAGCCCCGGTCGTGGAGTGCCCGCCGATCGGCTGGTCGACGATCTGTGGACAGCTGAGGCGCCCCGTGATCCGGCCGCGGCGCTGCAAGCCAAGGTTTCGCAGCTGCGCCGGGCCCTGGGCACCGCCGAGTCCGGGGCGCGCAGGCTGGTGGTTTCCACCGATGCCGGTTATCGGCTGGATGTCGCGGTGGAGGCCGTGGACGCCGGCCGGTTCACCGCGCTGCTCGCCTCCGCCCGCGCCCGGTCGGAGCCAGCGCAGCGGGCCGCGGCGCTGGGGGAGGCGCTGGCGCTGTGGCGCGGGCCCGCGTTCGCGGACTTCACCGAGGAGGCCTTCGCGCGCGCCGCGGTCGAGGAGCTGACCGAGCAGTGGTTGGCAGCGGTGGAAGACCGCGTCGACGCGCGCCTGTCGCTCGGTGAGCACCACGCGCTCGTGCCCGAACTGAGCCGGCTGCTCGACGCGCACCCGCTGCGGGAACGGTTGCACGCCGCGCAGATGCGGGCGCTGTACCGGTGCGGGCGCCAAGCAGAAGCGTTGGACACCTACACCCGGCTGCGCACCCGACTCGCCGAGGAGTTGGGGCTGGATCCCGGACCGGAACTCACCGAACTGCAGGAGGCCGTTCTCACCCGCGACCCGGAGCTGCGAGCACCTCAGCACGGCGGCCAGGACAGCGGCACGGCGGTGCGCACCAACCTGCCGACGCCGGTCGGACCGCTGATCGGGCGGGACTCGGCCGTTGTCGAGGTGGCGCAGGCGCTGGACGTCGCGCGGCTGGTCACCTTGACGGGGCCGGGCGGGGTGGGCAAGACGCGCCTCGCCCTGGAGGTGGCGACGCAGCGCACGACGACGCGTCCGGAGGCGCTGCCCGACGGTGCCTGGGCGGTCGACCTCGCCGATTTCGACCCGTCGGCGCACACCGACCCGGTCGGCGCGCTGGCCGATCTGGTCGGCTCGACCCTCGGTGTGCGCGATGACGTGGCCACGAGCGCTCCCCCGCCGGAGGAGCGCTCGCCAGCCGAGGACCGGCTGGCGCAGGCGCTGGCACCGCGGCACATGCTGCTCGTGCTCGACAACTGCGAACACGCGCTCGAACCGGCCGGGCGGATCATCGCGGCACTGCTGAGCGCGGCGCCCCGCCTGCAGATCCTGGCCACCGGCCGCGAACCCGTGGGCATCACCGGTGAACGGCTGCATCCCGTGCCACCGCTGGTGCTGCCCGACTCCGACGCGGACGACGTGGACGCCGCAGCAGGCTCGCCGGCCGTCGAGCTGTTCGTCGCGCGCGCAGCCGCGGCGCTGCCCGGGTTCCGGCTCACACCGGACAACGCACCCGCGATCGCCTCGATCTGCCGGCAGCTCGACGGGCTGCCGCTGGCCGTGGAGCTCGCCGTCACGCGCGTGCGCGCACTCGGCGTGCACGACCTCGCCGTCCGGTTGTGCGACCGCTTCCGACTGCTCACCGCCGGTCACCGCGACGCTCCCGCGCGGCAGCGGACGCTGCGGGCGGTGATCGACTGGAGCTGGGAGCTGCTCAGCGAGAGCGAACGCGCGGTGCTGCGGCGGCTTTCCGCGCACGGCGGCGGCTGCACCCTCGATTCCGCCGAGGCGGTCTGCGCCGGGGGTGACGTGCCTTCCGGGGAGGTGGCGGACGTGCTCGCCCGCCTGGTCGACCGCTCGCTCGTCACCGCCGCGGACACCGCCGGCGGCCGCCGCTACCGTCTGCTGGAGACCATCGCCGCCTACGCCCGGGAACGCCTGGCCGAAGCCGGCGAGACCGAGCCGGTGCAACTGCAGCACGCGCGCTACTACACCGATCTCGCCGAACAGGCCGACCGGTCGCTGCGCGGACCCGGGCAGCGGCGCTGGTTGGAAGTCCTCGATGCCGAAGCGGCCAACCTCCGCACGGCGCTGACCACCACGGCGCACCAGTGCGACCCCGCGTTGGCGGTGCGCCTGGCCACCGCCGCGGCGTGGTACTGGTTCCTGCGCGGTACCTACCGGCAGGCCCACCGCTCGCTCGACACGGCCGTGAACACGCCCGGACACGCGCCCGCCGCCCGCCGGGCCGAGGCCGCGGCGTGGCGGGCCGCGTTCGGTGCGCTCATCGGAACCGATCCGGCACCGCTGCAGCACAACGCCTCGGCCCTCGCGCTGCACAACGGGCGGGACGAGCCCGTCGCGCTGGCGCGCACGCAGTGGCTGCTCGGGCACGTCGGCGGCTTGCGCGAGGAGGAATCGGCCGAGCAGCTCGTCGATCAGGCGCTGCGGAGCTTCCACCGCCTCGACGACCGGTGGGGCACGGCCGCGGCGCTGCACACCAAGGCCGACCTGGCGCTGCTGCGCGGCGATCTCGACCGGGCCCGGGACCGCGGTGCGCAAGCCGCTGCGATGTTCGCCGAGCTCGACGACCTCTGGGGCCAGGCGCAAACGGCGAAGGTGCTCGGGATGCTCGCCGAGATCGCCGGCGAGCACGACCGGTCCGCCCGGTTGCACCGGGAAGCGCTGCACAAGGCCGAAGAGCTCGGCTTGTGGCCGACCGCGTCCGAGCAGCTCTCCCGCCTGGGCCGGCTGGCGCTGCTGGCGGGCGATTACCGCACAGCTGATGCCCACCACCAGCGGGCTCTGCGGCTGGCCCGCGAGCACGCGCACGAAGGCGGTGTCAACTTCGCGCGCGGCGGGCTCGGCCTCTCCGCCCGGCGCCAGGGCCTGCTCGACGACGCCGAGGCCCACCTCCGCCCGGCGCTGTCCTGGGAGCGGCACATCGGCTACCGGGTCGGCCAAGCCTGGATTCTCGCCCAGCTCGGGTTCACCGCCGAGCAGCGCTGCGCTCCCGACACGGCCCGCGACCTGCACCTCGAGGGCCTCGCGGCGGCACGTTCCACCGGCGATCCGCGCGCGGTGGCGCTGGCCCTGGAGGGGCTGGCCGGCGCGCGAGCTTCGGCCGGGGACCACGAGCACGCGGCGGCCCTGCTCGCCGCCGCAGCCACCCGCCGCGATGCCGTGCACGCGCCGCTTCCGCCCGCCGAACGCGGCGACGTCGACCGCATCACGCGGTCCCTGCGGGAACACCTCGACGAGACCGCGCGGGAGGACGCGCGGCGCCGCGGCGAGACCGCCGAGCTGGACGCGCTCCTGCAGCCGCTCACCGACGCGGGCCGCTCCGGCTCGGCGCAGTCGCAGTGCTGACCGGAGCCCGGAACCTTCGGCACCACCCAGCTCCGCAGCTCGTCAACAACTACCGCGGCATGGCCGCTGCCTCGACAGCTGTGACGCGGCCGGATGCCGCCGGCCCCCCGCGACCGCTCCGCTAACGCCCGCGCACCGGGGATTGCCACTCGGTCTGCTCGCGCAGGTTGCCCTTGCGGAGCTTCCCGCCGGGGTTGCGCGGCAGGGGCTCGCCGCGCACGTCGACGTACTGCGGAACCTTGAAATCGGCCAGGCGGGTGGACAGGTGCTCCAGCACCGCCTGCACGGAGAACTCGGAACCGGCTGCGGGCACGAGCACCGCCCCGACCTTCTCGCCGAGAACGTCGTCCGGCACGCCGACGACCGCGGCGTCGGCCACCCCCGGAGCGCCGGCGAGGGCGTTTTCCACTTCGACCGAGTACACGTTCTCCCCGCCGCGGTTGATCACGTCCTTGGCGCGGTCGACGACGTGGACCAGCCCCTGCTCGTCGATGCGCGCGAGATCGCCGCTGTGCAGCCAATCGTCGACGAAGGTCGCCGCGGTCGCCGCGGGGTTGTTCCAGTAGCCGGCGACCACGTTGGGACCGCGGATGAGCAGTTCCCCCACGTCTTCCCGGTCGGGCTCGTCGACGGCGAGGTCCACGACGGGCACGGCGAACCCGACCGAGTCGGTGTGTTCGGCGGCCCACTCGTGCGGCAGGTACGTCGCGATCGACGCCGTTTCGGTCAGGCCGAAACCGTTGCCGACGCGCGCGTTCGGGAAGCCCCGCTTGATCCGTTCGACCAGCGAGGGCGCGATCGGCGCACCGCCGTAGGAGAGGTGCGTGACGCCGCTGACGTCGAACTCGCCGAAGTCGGCCTGCGACAGCGCCAGGGCGTAGATCGCGGGCACGCTGGTGAGCACGTTGATCCGCTCGTCCGCGATGGTGTGCAGGAACGTCAGCACGTCGAAGGTGGGCAGCACGACCGTCGTCCCGCCGAGGGCGAGTTGCACGAGCAGTTGGCTGTTGCAGCCGGTGACGTGGAACAGCGGCACGGACACGAGGTTGCGCAGGTTCGGGCCGTCGGCCCGGTCGATCCCGATCACCCGGATCGCTGTCTCCACGTTGGACAGGAAGTTCTCGTGGGTGGTCATCGCCCCTTTCGGCGAGCCCGTCGTACCGCTGGTGTAGAAGATCGCCGCGAGCGCACCGGCGGCGAGATCGTCCGCCGCGTACGGTTCGCCGTCGGGCAGGGCCTCGTCCGGTGTGAGCACGGCGCTCGCGCCGCAGTCATCCAGCACGTGGTCGACCTCCGGCTGGGCGAACCGGGTGTTGACCGGGACGGCCACGGCCCCGGCGAGCTGCGTGCCGAGGAAACCGAGCACCCAGTCCACACCGGCGGGCAGCAGGTTGGCGACCCGGTCGCCGTGCCGGACCCCGTTCGCGCGCAGCCCGCCGGCCACGCGCGCCGCGCGGTCCCACAGTTCGCGGTAGGTCAACCGGGGTCCGCGGACCTCGACCACCGCTTCCTGCTCCGGGTGGTGTTCGACGGTGCGGCGCAGCATGTCCACCAGGGACGGTGCGAGGTTCGCGTAGCGGGCGATGCCGCGTTCGTCGCGCACGACTCCGGAGGTGTCGAAGGGCGCGGCACCGCGCGCACGGGGTTCGATGCTCGTCATGAGCTCACCTCTCGCCCGCGAAGTAGCGGCGCGGGTTGTCCACCAGCATCGTGCGGATCTGCTCCTCGGTGGTGCCGCGCTCGCGCAGTGCGGGCAGGACGTCGTTGGTGATGTGCAGGTAGTGCCAGTTCGGCGCGGCCTGCGCCAGCGCCTGCTGGGTCGCCTCGCCGGAGAAGAAGTCCATGTAGCAGGCGGCGTCGTGGGACAGCACGATGCGGTCGGTGTAGCCCTGCTCGCACAGCGACGCGATGGTGTCCACCCTGTCCTGGGTGGTGTTGAACAGGTCGAGGCCGAAGCGGTCGCATCCGATCGACGCGCCCCGATCCATGATCCGCTTGAGGTAGTCCTGGTCGTTGGTGTCGCCGGCGTGGCCGATGACGACCTTGGTGAGGTCGACGCCGCGGGAGGCGTAGAAGTCCAGCGCGAGCCGGCCGGTCTGGTGCGCCGCGTTGGTGTGCACCGTGATCGGCACGCCGGTCTCCCGGTGGGTTTCGCAGATCGCCTGCTGAACGCGGGTCTGGTCGTCGGTCAGACCGCGTTGTTCCACGACGCATTTCAGCAGCGCCGCCTTGACGCCGGTCCGCCCGATGCCTTCGCGGATGTCGCGGACGAACATCTCGGTCATCGGCTCGGGACCGCCGAGCATCGTCCCCGGGCCGCGGTAGTGGAAGAAGTGCTGGATCTCGTCGAAGGTGTACAGGCCGGTCGCGCCCACGATGTTGATGTCGACCTCGGCGTTGACCCGCTGCACCCGCGGTACGTAGCGACCGAGCCCGACGACGGTCGGGTCCACGATCGTGTCCACCCCGGCCTGCTTCAGCTCGCGCAGCTTGGTGATCGCGTCGGCGACCCGTTCCTCCTCGTCCCACCACTGGTCGCCGTAGTTCTGCATCACGTCCGGCGTGAGCACGAAGACGTGCTCGTGCATCAGCGTCACGCCCAGCTCGTTCACGTCGACCGGGCCGCGCACCGTCTCCACGGAGCCCATGAACCCTCCTCCTGCGCACTGCCCACCGACTGAGCGGTATGTGACGGTGATTACAGGTGATGTGCCGGGAGTCGTCAAGTGGGCCGGGCGCCGGCCTCGCGAACGCCACCCGCCGCGGCCCGGACCGCGCCGCGGCGGCACGGGGCGCCGACGCCACCGTGGGAGGATGGGGCCGGGATCCTCGCCCCACCCGACGACGACGGAGACGACGATGAGCACACGCGACCGCAACGCCCAAGGCCGAGCGGAGAACGCACGTCCGCGGGACGGCCTCGGCCGGCCCCTGCCGCACGGCAGTGTCGGCGTCGAGCGGGTGAACGAGGACATGGTGCTGACGCCTGCGGAGAGCCTGCGCGAGGGACAGCGCCTGCTCACCGCCCAACGGCCCTTCCACGCGCACGAAGTCCTCGAAGCGGCCTGGAAGAACGCCTCCGGGTCGGAGCGCGGGCTGTGGAAGGCCCTCGCCCAGCTCGCGGTCGGCCTCACGCACGTCCGCCGCGGCAACCCGAAAGGTGCCGCCTCGCTGCTGCGCCGCTGCAGCGAGGGCCTGCACCCGTACACCGCGGATCCGCCGCACGGCATCCGGGCAGCCGAACTCACCGATCACACCGCGGAGCTCGCGACGCGGATCGAGCGGGACGGCTTGAGCGCGGTCGATGACGCCGAGCTCGATCCACAGCTGGCAGCGGACTCGCGACAGCCCGCCGAGCCGCACACCGGAGCGGACTGAAGCACCCGACCGCAGGCTCGCGCGGAGCGTGCGCACCGGCCCGCCGCTCCCGGTGACCGCCCGGGCTCCGCACCAGGTCCTTCAGCCCGGGGAACCCTTCAATCCGGGGAACAGGGTCATCGCGTTTCCGGAGAGGATGCGGCGCACCGTGGACTCGTCCAGTCCGAGCGTGCTGATCGCCCGAGCGTTGTGCGCCGCACCGGGAACACCAGGCCAATCGGTGCCGAAGACCCACTTCTGCGCGAGCCGTTCGAGGTCGAAGCGCGCGTAGTACTCCGGGAGCTTCTTCGGCGGCAGTCCCGCCAGGTCGAGCCAGACGTTGTCGCGCGCCAACGCGAGGAACGCGGCCGCGTCGTACCACCAGCCGCGCCCGCCGTGGGCGAAGACGAACTGCACATCGGGGAAATCTTCGATGACGTCCATGAGCAGTTCGGGGTTGCCGTTGCTCGTGCGCGACCCCGGGAAGGTGCTCGTGCCGGAGTGCAGGATCACAGGTACCCCGCGTTCGCGGCACACCGAGTAGGCCGGGTAGAGCTCCTTGTCGTCGGGACGGAACGCGCCGTGCACGGGGTGCAGCTTCAAAGCGACCGCGCCCATGTCGAGTTGGCGCTCGACCTCCGCCGCGACCGGATGGTGCAGGCACGGGTTGACGTTGGCCACCAGCCGGAATCGCCGCGGATCGTGCCGGGCCAACGGGACCGCGTCCTCGATCGGTTGGATCCCCGTTGCTCGCGGGCTGTACTCGGCGAACAGCAGTGCGGCGTCGACGCCTTCGCGGGCCAGCAGTTCCTCGAAGCGTTCCGGGTCGGGGGTGTCACCGCCGCCGTAGGCCGAGCGCCACGGGTGCGCGCCGGAGAACTGGTCGGCCCAGTCCAGCCAGGCCTGTTTCAGCGTGGACAGGCGCGGTGCGTGGACGTGGGCGTCGATCACGATCTCGCCGTCGAGCATGCTGCGTTCCTTCCGTCGCTGACGTCCATTGTCTAGTTGCCTGACCAGTCAGGCAACACTAGTCTTGCCGAAAGCACCGCCAGCACTCGCGCGACCCGGCGACGGCGCCGCAGGCCGATGCCGACCGCGAGAGGCAGCCACGCCCTCCCGAGGAGCCCGCTGATGAGCACCGTTGACAACGATTCCAGCCCGAACCCCCTGGACCGGCTGCTCGGATTGCGCGTCACCAGCAGCGGTCCGGAGCGGGTGGAGGCCACCATGCCGATCGGCGAGGAGCACAAACAGGCGCACGGCATCGTCCACGGCGGTGTGTACTGCACGATCATCGAAGCCGTGGCCAGCATCGGCGCCAACGTGCGGGCAGGTGAGGAGCACGCCGTCGTCGGGCTGTGCAACAGGACCAACTTCGTGCGGGCGGTGCGTGACGGCACGCTGCGCGGTTTCGGGGTCCCGGTGTTCGACGAGTCGGGGCAGCAGACGTGGGAGGCATCGATCTTCGACGAGGACGACCGGCTGGTCGCCACCGGCGTGGTGACGCTGCTGCAGCTGGACCCCCCGCCCGATCAGCGTCCCAGCGGCACGGCCAGCCTGCAGAGCTCCGGCAGCTGAATGCAGCCCCTCCACCTGCCGGTCGCAGGGGTCGGCATCGCCGCTGCGTCCGTTGCGCGCGGCCGGGTCACCGCTTGAGCACCTGGCCGAAGAAATTCCGGCACGCCCGGCAACGGTGCTGGTCGGTCATCAGTTGGGGGCCGTACATGGCCATCCGTTCCACGTCGTCGCTGCCGCACCACGGGCAGGTCACCCGCTCGTCCTCATCGTCTCCGCTTCCAGCCGGCGTTGCAGCTGGTTCCACCTCCGCCACGGCAGCTCACCCCACTCCCAGGAACCAGAAGCCGTCCGGTGCGCCGGAAAGCCGATGCCCACTTCCTCCAGCACCGGGCCGGTGGCGTCCAACCACTGCCGGCGCCACTGCTCATTGCCACCGGTCACCAGGCCCGCATCGACGAGATCGCGGATTCCGGGCTCACCGGCAGGACCGAACCAGGCCAGCACCTCGGTGAACGATGCGTCGACGCGTTCCTGCAGCATGCGATGCCCGGGTGCGTAGCGTGCGACCAGTTCACGCACCCGGCCCGCGCCGTACTGGTCCTGGAAGCGCTCGTCCTCGAGCATCCGCCCGGCCCGTTTCGCGAGCTCGTCGTGCGCGGACTGCTTCAGCGCGGCAAGCACGACGTTGCACGCGCTGTTGACCAGGAACACGGAACACACGGCGTGCGCCCAGCCCGGCCACGGCTCGTCGAGAAGGGTCATGTTGTAGCGGCGGGTGCGTCCGCCTGCGCTGTCCGGATCGGACAGTCCGGTGGCCTGCAACTGCTCCAGCACCGAATAGAGCATCCGGGCCTGCCCGAGGAACTGCTGGCCGATGGCCGCACCTGCCACGCTTCCCTCCAGAGTGGGCGGTCCTACCGCCCACTCGGCCAGGCGCCTGCCGAGCGCGTACTTGTTGTCAGCCAGCACGACGGTCATGTTGATCAGTCCGGATCTGACCTCTTGGCCTGCGACGTCCCAGTCCGTCATGTCGTTGCGCTCCCAGTCGTGGTGGTTCCGCTCCCGGTGGCGACCGCCGGAGGCATCACCCAGTAGACCGCCTCGGCGGGGACGAGGACCATTTCCACAGGAGTGGTGTGTTGCCCCCGCGCGATCTCGCACGCCGCGTCGTCGTCAGCGGCTTCGACGACGCCGACGTGCTCCAGCGCCCGTTCGGCGTCGTCGCGGGCGAAGACGAGGTACTTCGTCATCGATCCTCCCCTGCCTGTCACTGCGGGGACGTGGCGCGGACGACGCGCGAGCGCGGCACGACGAGCATCTCGACCCACTTCTGCTCGTCGAAGGTCATGTAGGCGAAGACCTCCGCGTCGGCAACGCTGACGGCACGCACCATTCCCAGGTGCCACAGCGCGGCATCCCGGCGACCACGCCCGTAGACCTCGAAGGGCTCCTCCTCGGTCGTGCTCATGTCAGATCACCGCCAGTGCTGCAAGCGCGGCGCGTCCTTCCGGCGTGACGTCCTCGCGGGACCACGCCTCGAAGACCTCCTGCACCCGCGCTCCGTCCACAGCGTCCAGACGGAGCAGGCGCTCTTCGACGTCCTCGACGATCATGTGGGTGCACGGGCACGCCACCGAGGTGAACGTCATCCGCACCGTGACGCTGGTGCCGTCGATGTCAATTCCGCGCACGAGGCCGAGATCGACGATGCTGACGGGCAGTTCCGGATCCTCGACGTCGCGCAGCGCTTCGATGATCTCCGCTTCGGTTGGCATCACGCCGCCTCCTGCAACTGCTTGTACCCGCGCTGGATGCGCCCGACGAACTCCTCGTTGCCCGGGCCGCGGTGGCGCCAGCGCTGCATCACGTCGTCCCACGTCACCTGACCGCCGTCGTGGTCCCACTGCTTGGCGCAGGGATCGAAGGCCATCGGGAACGGGCAGTCTACGACGTAGCGCTCCTGTTCGTCGTCGTAGTGCGCAGGCACCGACATGCCGAGCTTCTCGCACAGCGGCACCGCCGTGGACATCCACTGCTGGCGCAGCTCGTCGTTGGTCTTGCCCTTGATGCCGTACATGATCTGGTCCTCGTGGCGCTTGAGCTCGTCCGGCAACCCGAACCACTCGAGGGTCAGCACGAACATCCAGTCCAATGCGCGCTGCAGTTCACTGCGCTTGTCGGGGTCCTCGGCGAAGATCTTCATCCAGCGCTCCCCGTGCCTGAGGTGGAAGGACTCCTCCTTCTCCACCTTCAGCAGCGCCCGCTTCCACGGGCCGTAGGTGGAGTTCTTGTGGATGTCGCCGAGCAGGACGTAGCCGGCGCGATCGTAGAGGCCGTTGGCCACCACGAGTTCCACCCAGCTGTCCAGCGGTACGTCGAAGGCGTACGGGTATTTCCACTTCTTCGGCGGGCGCTCGAACACCAGCTCGTCCATGTCCTCGCCGAGGTCGGCGAGCATCCGGTAGGCGATGTGGGCGTGCCCGAGTTCGTCCTGGATGGCCCCTGTCTCGGTCATGTACGCCCCGAGGTTGGGGGCGTCCCGCGTGGCCCGCATGTAGGCCGGCGCACTGATCATCTCGGTGTCGCCGGAGACCACGAGCGTCTGCTTGAGCGCCTTGAGATAGCCCTCGCTCGCGTGCTCGGGCCCCTCGATGAGTTTGCCCCGGGAGATCCGCTCGAGAACTTCGTCTTCGCTAACCACCGCACGACCTCCTGTCTGACCGGATAGTCAAATCTTACAGGCTGCATGCCCGCGTGAACAGCCATGACGATGCTTCCGCTACCGCGCATGTCCTCCGCTGCCGCACGTGCGCCGCTGCCGGAGGCCGCGGCAGCTATGCCGACTGCTCGAGCAGTTCCTTGACGAGCGCGGCGCCCTCGGCGGCGACCGGCAGGTCCGCGACCCGGTGAGCAGTGGCCTCCGACTCCGGGTGCACGGTCACCAACACCGAGGCGCCGCGCACGGGCAGCACGTCCTGGGCCTCGCGCACGCCGAGAGCCACGCACAGCGCCGGAGCGAGGGAGCGTTTCAACATGCCCACCTCCCACTGCGGTGGCACGAGCCCGCGATGAACGGCTCCGGCGGTTCCGCCGACACCCGTGCGCCACTGCGCGGCCAACTGGACCACCTCCGCAGCGGCGTCGGCGGGGAGGTCGTCGCCGAGGCAGAACACGACGGACGCCCGATCGAGCAGGCAGTCGTCGACTTCCCGGAGGGCGCCGACCGAGCGCGGCTCGTCCGCAGCCGGTTCCAGGGCGGGTTCGACCACCGCCCCCTCGACCGTCTCCACCTCGGCCTCAACACCCGTCCGCCGCGCCAACGGCCGGTAGGCCCCGGGCCGCAGCGTCGCCACCGTCGGCGTGGTTCGGCTGATCACGAGTGCATCGGCCGTGCCCGCCCACGCCGGTTTGACCCACCCGATGCGGGGCTTCTCCCCCGCTTCGACCTCCACGCCCGTCACGTCACCGGTCAGGCCCAGACCGAGCCGGGCGGCCACCCGCGGCACGTGGTCGCGGCCGCCGGTCGTCCACGGAGCCACGAGCGCGGCGGGCCGTTCGGCCGCCACCACCGCGGCCAGCGCGTCGGTGTGCGCAGCCGTGGTGCAGTCCCGCAACCGCGGGTGGCGCACGTGCAGCACCCGGTCCGCGCCGCGAGCCGCGAGCTCGGTGCTGGCACCGCCGTCGTCCGCGGCCAGCAGCACGGCCGTCACCCGCGCGGCAAGCGGTGCGGCCGCACGCCGGGCGCACGCCAGGCCTTCGAACGAGACCGGATCGAGGACGTCCCCGTCGCGTTCGGCGAGCACCCAGACATCGCGATGCGGGGCGGGATGCGACTGCCATGGCTCCGCGTCCTCCTCACCGGGTGCGTCGGCGGCGAGCTCGTGCACGCGTCCGGCGGCCTCCGCAGCGGTCACGAACGGCTCCCCGCGCGGCTCGGTGTCGCGCGCCCGCACCTCCCTGACGAAGGTCGGTGAACCGCGGGTGCCGTAGTCGGCCGGTTCGCCACCCAGGTCATCGGCCGTGAGCTCGGTGATGTCGGCCGCACGCTGCCCGGTCGTCTCCGGCGGCACGGGCCCGCGGGCCACGGTCACCGCGGCGGGAAGCGGCAGCCGCCAGTGCTCCCGCCCGTAGCCGGTCTCCCGTTCGACGGACAGTGCACCGTCCTCGCGATGCGCGCTCACGATTTCGGTGCTCTGCGCCATGCCGGCGAGCTCGGCCACCTGCTGACCGAGCTGGGCCGTGGCACCGTCGAGCGTGCCCCGTCCGAACAGGACGAGGTCCGGGGCCTCGCGGTCCACGACGGTGGCGAGGGCCCGTGCCGTGGCCAGTGTGTCGGCCCCTTTGAACCGTCGGTCGCACAGGTGCAACGCACGGGTGGCACCGCAGCGGGCCGCCTCCTCGAGCACCGCGCGCCCTCCCGGCGGGCCCATCGTCACCGCGACGATCTCGTCCGCCTCTGCGGCCAGCTCCAGCGCGTGCCCCAGGGCCTGCACATCCAGCGGGTTGCACAGGGCGGGGACGTCCTCGCGAACGACGCGGTTCGCCCGATCGAACCGCACCCGGTCCAAGCGCGGCACCTGCTTGAGACATACCAGGAACTTCACACCTGCCTCCGTTCCGCCGTGGTCTCCGCGGCTGGCAACAACCCCGTCGCCTTCAGCCGCCGCCGGTGCAGCTGCGCCATCTTTCGGCTGTGCCGGGGCGCGACGAGATCGCCCCAGGCCTGCACTGCCGCTTCGCCTTCGTCGACGATGCGCTGCACCTGCTCGGGCGGGACCTGCAAGTCCTGCAGGCACCGCGCGCCGAAGCCGATGTGCCAGCGCTCGTCGCGGTGCACCAGCTCCACGCCGCGACGCAGTCCCGGCAGGCAGTCCAGCTCGTCGAGGACTTCGAAGAAGGCGAACTGCCCGGCGATCAGCACGACGCCTTCCAGCACCATGTGGTACAGCCCGATCCCGGCGGGCATGCCGCCGTCGTGGCCGACCCGCGCCGCGCGCTGCGGGAGTTCCTGTTCGAACAGGCGCAGGAACTGCCGCGGCATCCATCCACGGACCGCGCTGCGCCGCTGCTGTCGCGTGTCGCCGGCGACCCCTGGGATTTCGGCGACGACGCGGTCGAAGAACCGGGAGTGCCGGAATTCGTCACCGTCCTGCATGCGGAAACACGCCGCTGCGTCCGGATCGTCGATGGCGTCCGCGAAGGCCCCCAGTTCGTCGGCCACGGCCCACTCCGCGATGCAGAACCCCGCGATGAGACCCATGACGCGGTCGCGGTCGTGTTGCCGCAGGCCCGCCCAGGCCGCCGCATCCGCGGACAGGTCGATGTCGCGCTCATCCCACTGCAACGAGCGGGCCGTGCGCAGAAAGTACTGGTATCCCGCCAGTGCCATCGCTGCCACGCTCCCTAGATCTCGGGCATCTCGAATTCGTCGATCTCCTCACCGGGGGCGAGTTTGCGGAAGTCCTGTTTCATGGCACCGCAGACGGGGCAGAACCAGTCTTCGTCGAGTTCCTCGAACGGTGTCCCCGGTTCCACGCCGCTGTCCGGGTCCCCTTCTGCGGGGTCGTACACCAACCCGCACACCACGCAGATCCACAGTGCTGTGTTCGGATCCGACTGCTGTTCCTCGCTGACCTTGACCACGGCGTTCGCCTCGCTCGCGCTTCGCAGGGAATCGACAGTTGCCGACCGGTCACCGATTCAGCCGCCGAGGTCGAGCTGCATGAGCCCGCCCACGCCGCGGAACGCGGAATCACCGCCGGGCCGGTACACGTGGGTCTCGGCGGAGACGATGCGCTTGTCCTCGCGGACCCGGATCACTTCCGCCCGCACGCGCACCTCCTCGCCGATCCGCACCGCCGCGGAGAAGCGCACTTCCTGACCCATCAGCACGTATCCGGACCCGGTGAGCCGACTCAGCGCCGAGTTCACCAGGCCGACCAGCAAGCCCCCGTACCAGGCGGCTGCCGTAGGGGGTGCGGGCGGCGAAGCGCTCGTCGGTGTACAGCGGGTTGTGATCGTCCACCAGATCGGCGAAAGCGGTCACGGTCGCGTCGTCGATCACCTTGGTGATTTCCGCAGAACGACCGACCTCGGGCAGCGGGTCCACGCCGGACTCCCTCCTGACCAGGAACGACAGCACTCCGGTGTTGCTTCAAACTAGACACTTCCTGACCGGTCAGTCAAACTCGGCTCCCGATCGGTCCCCCTCACCGCAGCACGCGAGCTCCCCGGTGAGCAGCGCCCTGCGCTGATGCGCGGGCCACGCCACGGCGACCCCGCGCTCGGTGTCGAAGGAGACGATCACCAGTGCGCCGTCGGCCACCAGCTCGTCACCGTGGTGGACGGTGAAGCCGTAGCGCAGCGAGCTCCGGCCGATGTCGTCGATCCGCAGCTGCACGTGCACCAGGTCGTTGAACCGCAGCCGACCCCGGAAGTTGGCCTCGACCCGCACGCGCGGTGTCCTGCCGAACGTCTCGTCGACGATGCCCAGCCGCGTGTGCAGCTCCGCCTCAGCGGCCTCGACCAACCGCACGATGACCGTGTTGTGGTGCTGACCGGCCGCATCGGTGTCCATCCACTCGATCCGCCGCTCGATCACCACGCTCGCACCGCACCCGGACGCCGATCCCTGGTGCTCACTCTCCGGTAGCGCAGACTCGCCGTTGCACCGCACTCCCGCTCACCCCTGCGCCCGGAGCTTGAACCGCTGGATCTTGCCGGTGCTGGTCTTGGGAAGTGCGTCGACGAATTCGACGAACTGCGGGTACTGGTACCGCTGCAGGTGCTGTTTGCACCACTCCTGCAGTTGCACGTCGAGCCCCTCGGAAGCCGGTCCCTGTTCGGGCACGACGACAGCCTTGATCTTGGCGAGCCCTTCGACCTGGATGCTGACGACCGCAGCTTCGAACACCTCGGGGTGTTCCAACAACGCGCTTTCGATCTCGATCGGCGACACCCACAGCCCGCCGATCTTCATCATGTCGTCGGCCCGGCCCTCATACCAGTAGAAGCCGTCGGCGTCGACGTGGTAGCGATCGCCGGTGAAGTACCACTCCCCTTGCAGGGAGCTCTTGTTCTTCTCCCTGCGGTGCCAGTAGGAGGCCAGCGCGCTGTCGCCCTTGACGTACATGTTCCCCGTCTCGCCGGTGGCGACCTCCTGGCCTTCCAGCCCCGCGAGCCTGATCTCGTAGCCGGGCACAGCCGCCCCCGAGGAACCCGGCTTGGACGCGTCCAGCCGATTGGTGCAGTAGATGTGCAACATCTCCGTCGAACCGATTCCGTCCAGGATCGTCAGACCGAACGCGTCGTGCCAGCTGCGCCACACCTCGGCGGGCAACGGCTCCGCAGCCGACACGCACAACCGCACCGAGGACAGGTCGCGCTTGTCCGCGCCCGGCGAGCGAAGCATGGCGTTGTACAGCGTCGGCACGGAGAAGAACAGGGTGGGGCGGAAGCGCTCCGCGGTCTCCAGCACGGCTTCCGGCGCCGGGCGGCCGTGCTGGAGCACCGCTGAACCGCCGTACCACAGCGGGAACGTCATCCCGTTGCCGAGACCGTAGGCGTGGAACAACTTCGTCGAGGAGAAGTGCACGTCGGCGTCGGTGACGTCGAGGACCTGCCCGGCGTACCGCTCGCAGGTCGCCGCGATGTGGTCCTGCAGGTGCACGACCCCTTTCGGTGGCCCCGTCGAGCCGGAGCTGTACAGCCAGAACCCCATGTCCTGGCCGTGCGTGTCGACCGGTGCCAGTTCCCCGGAGTGCTCGGCCAACAGCTCCGGCACCGTCGGGCTCGGACCGTCCGCGTCGGCACTCACCACCGTCACGTCCAACCCCGCCAGCGCTGCCACGACATCGGGATGCAGCGCCGATTCGACCACCACCACTTCGGCGTAGCTGTCCTCGACGAAGAACCGGAAATCCTCGACGCGAGAGCGCGGGTTCACCGGAACTGGAACGGCCCCGATCCTGTTGGCGCCGAGGAAGACGACCGGCAGCACCGGGGTGTCGTCGAGTACGAGCAGGACCCGCTGCTCACGCCGCACCCCGAGCGCCCGCAGCGCTCGTCCCACCGAGCACATGCGCGAGTGCAGGTCCGCGTAGGTGACCTGCTCCTGTCCGCAGTAGAAGGCGACCTTGCCGCCTCTACCGGCCTCGAGGTTGCGGTCGACGAGCGTTGAGATGTTGAAGCGTTCGGACAGCATGCTCACTCCTGGCGTTCCTCTTCGCGATCGCAACGACCGGACGGAAGTGACGCACAACACTCACCCGACCTGGTGCACTGAGACTACCTAAACGGTCAGTCAGAACACACCCCCTGGTCGGGAGTGGTTTCATCGGTTAACCTGCCTGAACAGACAGTCAGTACCGAGGGACTGCGCACTGGCTGCTATCCGACAAGGAGTAACCGCCGATGACACAGGCACCGTCGCCCGCAGGCACGACGCTCGAGGAGTTGGACCAGACCTACGTGGCCACTGATGTCGTCGACGGGGTGGGCTACATACGGCTCAACCGTCCGCCGGCCAACAGCCACGACCTGCAGATGGTTCTCGAGTTCGACCGGGCAGTGCTCGCGACCCGGCTGGACGACGACGTGAAGGCCGTCGTCCTCGGAAGCGAGCTGGAGAAGTTCTTCTCCGCCGGCGCCGACATCAAGGAACTGCAGAACCAGCCCGCGTACCGCACCGGCCTGCTCAGCCAGACCACCAAAGAGATCATCATGCGGATGCGCAGCATTCCGAAGGTTTTCATCGCGCAGATCGAGGGGCACTGCATGGGCGGCGGCCTGGAGCTCGCGATGGCCTGCGACCTGCGATTCGCCGCCGACAGCTCGCAGAAGTTCGGCATGCCCGAGATCCACCTCGGGATGATCCCCGGCGAAGGCGGCACCCAGCTGCTCGGCCGGTCCGTGGGCCTGTCCAAGGCGCTGGACCTCATGCTGGAAGGCGGCTCGTTCGACGTGCACAAGGCCCACGAGCTCGGTCTCGTCGACAAGGTCTTCTCCGCGGAGTCGATCGCCGACGAGACGTTCAAGTACGCCCGCGCCATCGCCGACGGACCGGTCCGCGCCGCCGGATTCACCAAGATCTCACTGACCGAAGGCACCGAGATGTCGCTGCACAGCGCGTTCGCGTTCGAACGCCAGCTGCAGAACGAACTGCTCGGCTGCGCCGACGCGGAAGAAGGGGTCAACGCCTACATGGAAAAGCGGACTCCGAAGTTCCCCGGCGACTGGGGCAACTGACCGCACCCTCGCGCACCGGACCGGGTCGGGCGACGTTGCCCGGCCCGGTGCGCGTTGCGGACGGGCGCGCGATGGCGTGCCGGTCAGACGACAGCCAACAGCCGCAACAAGCCGTCCAGGCACATCGACCGGTACCGCGCGTAGCTGCTCTTCCAGTCCTTCTCCTGCAGCCAGGTCAGGAAGATCCCGTCGATGTAGGCGCGCATCTTCGTGGCCGTGTCGGCGATGTCGTCGATGACGAACGCTCCCTGGCTGACACCGTCGCGCAGGATCTCCTCGTACAGACCGTTGATGATCTCCTTGGTCATCTTGGACAGACCGCTGAACGAAGCAGCCCGCGCGGAGTGCTCCACCAGGTCCAGGTAGAGCAGGTAGAAGTCCCGGTTCTGCTGCGCTCCCACGAACACGGCGTCGATGAGCGCCTGCACGGCCTGATGCGGATCGTTCCCTGCCTCCGCCAGTCGAGAACGGATCCGATCCGCCGTGCGCAGCAGGGCCCACCGCATCGTCGTGCTGAGTACGACGTCCTTGGACTTGAAGTGGTAGAGCAGCAGACCCTTGCTCACCCCGGCGTCCTCCGCGATGTCCTGCAGGGAAGTCCGGTGTCCGCCCTGGCGGGTGATCACGCGGTAGGCACTGCTGATCAGCGAGCGCTCGCGTTCGGACAGGCCCATCCCGGCTTCCGCTTGCCCGGGAGGAGTCACCTTGGTCATGATGCGGACTTCCATCTCACGTGGGTACGGAACCCGTCCAGGATACAGATCTGGCTGACCAGTCAGTCACTCACTCGGTGGTCCTGGCCGGGCATCAGCCGCGCCAACCGACGATACGAATCGAACAGCGCGTTCTCGTCCTGGCCGCTGGTGGTGACCAGCACCTCGTCCGCACCCGTGTCGTCCACGAGGGACTGCAGCTGGTCGGCGACCTCGTCCTCGGTGCCGTACACGTGACCGCGCATCGCGCGTTCGAACTGCTCGCGCTCCCACCGGTTCATCTCCCGGGCGAGGACGTCCTCGGCCGGCTGCAAGGGCGGGAAGACGCCGTGCACGCGCGAATGCGCGGTCGACCACGCCTCCGGAACCAGCAACCGGCGAGCGTCCTCGGTGTTCGCGCCGACCGCCACGGAACGCGACAGCACCACGTAGGGCTGCGCGGACCACGGTGACGAGCGGAAGCACCGCCGGTAGTGCTCGACGGCGCGTCGCAGCGCGTCGTCACCGCGCACGGCGGCGATCACCAGCGGCAGCCCCGCCTGCGCCGCGTGCTCGGCACCCGCTCCGGTCGCCAGCACGAACACCGGCATCCGAAGTCCCTCGGCCGGGACGGCCCGCACCTGCGCGTCCGGTCCACCCGCGAAGTAGCCGAGCAGCTCCGCCAGCTGCGTTCCGAAGCGCTCCGCGTCCTGCCGGCCGCTGCCCAGAGCACTGCGCACCGCCGCGGTGAAGCCGAGCGAGCGCCCCAGGCCCAGATCGATCCGCCCCGGGTGCAGCGAGGCGAGCACGCCGACCTGCTCGGCGACCACGAGCGGCTGGTGGTTCGGCAGCATCACCCCGCCCGTGCCCACCCGGATCCGCGAGGTCGCCGAGGCGACCGCCGCGGCGAGAACCGTCGGAGCCGAACCGGCCACCCCGACAACTCCGTGGTGCTCGGCCACCCAGAACCGGTGGTAGCCCAACGCCTCGGCTTCCGCGGCGAACCGGACGGTGCGGTGCAGCGATTCCGCAGGAGGCCGCCCGTGCCGCACGAGCGAGCGGTCCAGGACCGAAAAGCGCAGCGGTGTCGTCACACCGGTGGCAACACCCGCGGCAACGCCGTGGATTCCACACGGGTCGAACCGCTGCCGCGGCGGAGTTCAGCCGCGCACGTGCGTGCGCGGCGCGGACCGCACCGGCCGGATTCCGGCGACCGGGCGGTTGCTCGCGCGCACCAGCCGCGGACCGGCCGGACCGAACACCGCGCGGGGTTCGGGGAACAGCTGCAGCATCGCCAGGTACAGCAGCGCGGCGGCGACGAGGGTGGCGGGCAGACTCACGTCCACCCCGCCGGCGATGCCCGCCAGCGGCCCGACGATCAGCGGCGTGTTCGCCATCAGCAGCCCGACGGCGGTCGCCGGGATCCACGCCGCCATCGCCCGCCAGTTCACGCCGCGCGCGTACCAGTAGGTACCGCCCCGCTGCCCGCGGTTGAACACCTGCAGGTGTTCGGGCAGGTAGTGGCCGCGCCGCACCCAGTAGCCGAGCATCATGATCACCATCCAGGGCGAGGTGCACAGCAGGATCAGCGTGGTGAACGCGTTGATGCTGGCTACCACGTTGAACACGAACGAACCCAGGAAGATGAACACCACGGCGCAGGTGCCGACCAGCGCGGTGGCACGCACGCGGGACAGCGCGGGGAACATCGAGCTGAAGTCCAGGCCCGTGCCGTACAGCGCCGTGGTCCCGGTCGAGAGCCCGCCGATCAGCGCGACCGCGATCAGCGGCACCGCGTACCACGGCGGGGAGACCGCGGTCAGTCCGGCGATGTAGTCATCCGGGTCGGCGACCAGCGTGGCGGTGGCGATGCCGAACCCGAACGGCAGCATCGTGGCCAGCTGGGCGCCGAGCGGAGCTGCCAGCACCCTCGGTTTCGACGCGCCGTCCGGGATGTAGCGGGACCAGTCGCCGAGGAAGGCGCCGAACGAGACCGGGTTGGCCATGGCGGTGAGCACGGCCAGCCCCCACGTCGGCCAGAACTGCCCGCCCGCGTACCCGCCGTGCCCGGCGAACGTCGGGTCGAAATCGCCGGCGTAGGCGAAGAACCCGAGCAGCATCACCGCGCTGCACGCGATGACGGCGACCCGGTTGACCGCGAGCATCAACCGGTAACCGTAGATGCACACCACCAGGGTGGCCACGGCGATGACGCCGTAGGCGAGCCCGCGCAGCACGTCGCCTCCGTCCACTCCGAACAGCCGGCGGACCGCTCCCGTGAGCGCGTCCCCGGAGACCCACACCGAGATGGAGAAGAAGGCGACCGCTGTGAGCAGGGACAGGAAGGACCCGACGATCCTGCCGACCACGCCGAAGTGCGCACCCGAGGACACCGCGTTGTTGGTGTGGTTCTTCGGGCCGAACAGCGCCATGGGCGCCAGGATCAGCCCGCCGAGCACCACCCCGACGAGGGTCGCCGTCAGCGCGGCGAGGAACCCGAGGCCGTAGGCGATGGGCAGCGAGCCCAGCACCACGGTCGCGAAGGTGTTGGCACCGCCGAAGGAGAGCCGGAACAGGTGCCACGGCGTCGAGGTCCGCTCCGCCTCGGGGATCGGTTCGACGCCGTGCACTTCGATGTCGGTGGCACGTTCACCCATGTCGCCTCCCGCTGCGCCGTTTGTGCCGCACTCGGCTCAGCTCGGCTCGGTATCGACCCGGCTCGCGCTGCGCGCTCCCAGATGGGTCGGCGCGAAGAGCTCCAACCGGTGGCGCAGCAGCACCACGCTCGGGCCCGGTTCGGCGAGCGCGGCCGCCAGCTCGTCGCGCAACGTCCGCACCGTCACTTCCCGCGCGCAGACCCCGAACGACTCCGCGAGCGCCACGAAGTCGGGGCGAGCCAGCTCGGTCGCCGTGGTCTCGCCGAACGCGCCCTGCGAGTACTCGCGCAGGATGCCGTAACCGCCGTCGTCGATGATCAACCAGGTCACCGGCAACCGGTGCTGCACCGCGCTGGCGAGCTCGGCGATGCCGTAGAGCGCCCCACCGTCACCGGAAACGGCCAGTGCGGGGGCACCGGTCGCCGCGCAGCCGAGCGCGGCGGGAAAGCCGTAGCCGAGCCCGCCCGCGCCCTGCGCGGAGTGCATCCGCCCCGGCCAGGCCGACCACGCCCAGTACCCGAGGACGGTCATGTCCCAACAGCTGGGTGCGTCCTCGGGCAACGCGGCCCGCACGTCCTCCAGCACCCGGCGCTCCACCTCGAGGCGCTGATCGTCCAACCGGGAGCGGATCCCGTCGAGCAGCTCCGCGACGGCGGTTTCCGCCGCACCGTCGGCGGGCCGGGCGCGCACCGCGGCAGCCAGTTGCCCGAGCGCCTCCGCGGCGTCGGCGTGCAAGCCCAGGACGGGATGGTTGGCACCCAACTTGCCCGCGTCCGCTTCCACCTGCACGACCGTCCCCCGGGGACGGAGGGTGTGGTAGTTGCTGGACAGTTCCCCGAGTCCGGAGCCGACGACCAGCAGCACGTCGGCGGCGGCGAGGAACTCGGTGCTGTGGCGGTCCTCCAACCAGGACTGCCCGGAGAGCGGGTGCTGCCAGTCGAACGCTCCCTTGCCGCCGAAGGTGCACAGCACGGGTGCGCGCAGCTTCTCCGCGAGCGCGCGCAACTGCTGCTGCGCGCCGGCGCGCAGCACGCCTCCGCCGGCGAGGACGACCGGGTTCTCGGCGCCGTCCAGCAGCCGTGCGGCTTCGGCGAGCGCTTCGGGCTGCGCGGCGAGCTCCGAGCGCTGCACCGCGAGGCTGCGCACCGGCGGCAGCACCGCCGGTCCGCGCAGCACGTCCTCCGGGACTTCCACCCACACCGGGCCGGCAGGTGCTTCGGCCGCGGTTTGCCAGGCCTCGCGCAGCACCGTCGGCAGCTGCGCGGCATCGCGCACCAGGTGCGTGGACTTCACGACCTGCGCCGCGCTGGCCTGCTGGTCGGGCAACTCGTGCAGATAGCCGTGCCGCCCGCCGCCCAAACCGGCTCGCGGGACCTGGCTGGAGATCACCAGCAGCGGAACGGAGGAGGACCGCGCTTCCTGCAGCGAGGCGAGCGTGAGCAGCGCACCGGGCCCCGTGGACACCAGCAGCGGTGCCACCTCCCCCGTTTCGCGGGCGAACCCGTCGGCGGCGAACGCGGCGTTGTTCTCCACGCGCGAGGCGACCAGCCGCAGATCACCGCTGCGGCGCAGCGCGTCGAACAGGCCGAGCGCGTGCTGGCCGGGGATCCCGAACACGGTGTTCGCCCCGAGGGCGCGCAGGGACTCGACGACCAGGTCTGCCCCGGTGCGGTCAGCCACGGTCACCTCCTTCCCCGCGCGCCGGCGGTCGCCGCGCAGTCGGGCGGGGTAATCGGCGTGGCCGTCGGGCAGGTCATGTGCGCTCCTTCTCCGCGGTGGGCTCCCCGGTCAGCCGCTCGTCCCAGTTGTCCAGCACCTCGGGTTCGGTGCGCGTGGTCACCAGGCTCACCAGCACGTAGCTGAGCAGGCTCGCGCCGAGGCCGTAGTAGATCGCCTCCTCTGCGAGCAGCCCCTCGGTGACCATCGTGCCCAGTGCGACGACCGAACCCGCGATCATCGAAGCCCCGGCGCCCGCCCGCGTGGCGCGCTTCCACACCAGCGCGCCGAGGATCGGGACGAGCAGGCCACCGACGAGGATGTTGTAGCCGACCGTCAGCGCGGCCACGACGTCGTTGACCGCCATGGCGATGCCGATCGCGAGCAGCCCGAGCAGCAGTGTCGCCAACCGGTTCGAGCCGACCTCGCCCTCCCCCGCCGGACGCTGCCGGCCGCGCAACCGGGCCCAGACGTCGTTCGTGCTCACCGTGGAGCAGGCGATCAGCGCACCGCTCGCCGTGGACATCAGCGCCGCCAACGCGGCCACGAGCACCAGCCCGCGCAGCCCCGCGGGCAACATCCCCTCCACGATCGTCGCGAACGCGACGTCGGGATCGGCCAGGTTCGGGTACACCGCCCGAGCCGCGGTACCGATCAGCGCACCGGCGACGGCGTACAGCACGCAGTACGCCCCGGAGGCCAGCCCGCCGCGAGTGGCGATGCGCGGAGTGCGCGCGGTGAACACCCGCTGCCAGATGTCCTGGCCGATCAGCAGGCCGAACACGTAGGTGAACACGTAGGACACGATCGTGGCGCCACCGATGTTGGTGATGTCGAAGAACTCGGGGCCGACGCGCTCGGCGATCCCGTCGAAACCGCCTGCGGAGAGCAGGCTGATCGGCAGCAGCAGGAAGAACACGCCCACCGTGGTGATCAGGAACTGCACGATGTCGGTGAGCGTGATGGACCACATGCCGCCGAGCACCGAGTAGCAGACCACGATGCCGCCGCCGATCGCGATGCCGCCGATCGCGGGCACGTCGAACAGCACGGTGAAGACGGTCGCGAAGGACAGGATGGAGGTCACCGACAGCATCAGCGTGTAGCCCCACATCACCACGCCGGAGAGCACGTCCACCGCGCCGCCGTAGCGCAGCTTGAGCATCTCGGCGACGGTGAACACCTTCAGCCGGACGATCCTGCGCACGAACAGCGCGTGCAGCAGCAGGATGCCCAGTCCGATGGAGCTCACCAGCCAGGCACCCGAGATGCCGTAGCTGTAGCCGAGCCCGACGCCGCCGATGGTGGACGCACCGCCGAGCACCACCGCCGACATCGTGCCGGAGTACAGGAAGGTGCCGAGCCGGCGGCCGGCGACCAGGTAGTCGCTGCGCGTCCGCGCCAGCCGCGCCCCGCGCCAGCCGATGCCGAGCATGCCGGCCAGGTACAGCCCGATGACCAGGTAATCAAGAGCCATGGCGCCTCCGGGAGGATGCTGTGCGGTGACGTCCGCCACCGCTTGCCGGAAACGCTAAGCAGCCCGCAGACTGCTCGGTAGTGGACGTTCTGTCCATCGGATCGCTAATCTTTGGATGAAATGACCAGTGCGGAATTCCTCCCGGCCACGGTCCCGCTGCGGGTCTTCGTCGACCGCGACGACCTGGGCGCGGTCCTGCTCGCCGGCCCGGACGAGGCGTTGGAGCGGCCCGTGCGCTGGGCGCACGTCAGCGAGCTCACCGACCCGGTGCCGTACCTGCTCGGGGGCGAGCTGCTGCTGTGCTGCGGGGTGGAACTCGCACCCGATCCGCAGTCCACGGACGACTACGTCCGCGGACTGGTCGGCGCTGGCGTCACCGCCCTCGGCTTCGGTGTCACCCCCGTTTTCGACGCGGTACCGCCGGCGCTGACCGAGGCGTGCCGCCGGCACGGACTGCCGCTGTTGGAAATCCCCGAACGCACCCCGTTCCTCGCGGTGTGCCGGACGGTCGGTGAAGAGCTGAACACGCGGGCGCAGGCCTCGCTGCGTCGGCTCACCGAGGCGCAGCGCGCGCTCACCGCCGCAGCCGCGCGCTCGGCGCCGCGCGCCGAGGTGCTGCGCGAACTCGGCAACCGCCTCGGAGGGTGGGCGGAGATCGTCGAGGCGGACTCGCCGGTGCCGGACGCCGTGCACGAACTCGCCGAACGAGTGCGCGCCGGCATCGCCAGCGCGGCGACGGAACTCGACGACGGCACGCAGGTGGTGGCGCAGCCGGTCGGCAGGCGGATCCTCACCGCGGGCAAACCGGGGCGTTTCGACGGTACCGATCGCGCGGTGATCGCCGTGGGGATCGCGCTGCTCAGCGTGGTGGCCGGACAGGTGACGAGCGCGTCACTGGGGTCGCTGGTCACGGCGCTGCTGTCCGGTGCGGGCGCGTCCGAACCGTTGCTCGGCGCCGTGTTCGGCCGCCCCGGCGGGCAGTACCGGGTGGTCGCCGCCGACGCCGGTGCGCGCTTGGACGGGCTGGCCACGCCGCTGGTCGGTGACGACGGGCGCACCGCGATCGTGGACACCGACATCGACGTGTCCCGCGTGGACGGCTTGATCGCGGTCAGCAAGGCGCACGCCGCGGGCGAACTGGCGGATGCGGCGCGGCAGGCGCGGCAGCTGCTCGACCGCGCGCGCTCGGTGGGGCGGTCGTTGCACGCCGAGCGCGCCGACACCGGCTTCGCCTCCGCCGTGCGGCCCGAGGCCGCACGAGCGTTCGCGAGCGAAGTGCTCGCACCGCTCGACGGACATCCGCAGCTGCTCGGAACGCTGCGCACCTGGCTGGCTCAGCACGGCAACTGGGACCGCACGGCGGGCGCGCTGGGACTGCACCGCAACAGCGTGCGACACCGCATCGGCAGGGCCGAACGGCAGCTCGCCGTGGACCTCGCCGATCCGCAGGTGCGCATGGAACTGTGGTTCGCGCTGCAGTGGCACGCGACCTGAACACGCCGATGTGCTCAGCGGAACCGCGCCGGAGTCGAGAGCGCCGCCGGATCGGCGTTCCCGGCCCAGCTACAGTGCGGCTGTGCGGTGCAAGGCGAGAACGAAACGCGGCGATCGAAGCCCCGCGGATTCGATCCCCACCTCGGGCCGCCCGAGCAGACCTGCCTCGCGCCGCACCAGAACACCCGAAACCGCGAGGAGAACCTTCCTTGACCGAAATGGACTCCGCTGCCCATCGCGAGCGGTTGGCGGCCGAACGCGCGCGGATCACCGAGTTCGCCGCCGCTTCCCGCGCCCCCGGGGGCGGGTTCGGCTGGCTCGACCGCGCGGGACGGCTGGATCCCGACCGACCGGTGGCGACGTGGCTCACCGGCCGGATGACGCACGTGTTCAGCTTGGCACACCTGCTCGGCACCCCGGGGACCGCGGAGCTCGTCGACCACGGGCTCGCCGCGTTCCGCGGCCTGCTGCGCGACGACGAGGCCGGCGGGTGGTACTCCAGCGCGGAAGATTCCGCGAAGGCCGCCTACGAGCACGCCTTCGTGGTGCTCGGCGCCGGCAGCGCCACCGCTGCCGGCCGCCCCGGCGCCGCGGAACTGCTGTCCGAGGCGCTCGACGTCGTCGACACCTGGTTCTGGGACGAGCAGGTCGGTCTCGCGCGGGAGAGCTGGGACCGGCAGTGGCAGGTCACCGAGGACTACCGCGGCGCCAACAGCAACATGCACCTCGTCGAGGCGTTCCTCACCGCCGGTGACGTCACCGGCGACAGCTCCTGGCACCGGCGGGCGTTGGGCATCGCCGAGTTCCTGATCAACGAGGTCGCCGCTTCCTACGACTGGCGGTTGCCGGAGCACTTCACCGCGGACTGGAAGCCGATCGCGGACTACAACCGCGACCAGCCGGCACATCCCTTCCGCCCGCACGGGGCGACGGTCGGCCACTGGATGGAATGGGCGCGGTTGTTGCTGCACCTCGAGGCCTCGCTCGGAACGCAGGCACCGGACTGGCTGCTTGCCGATGCGCGGAACCTCTTCGACTCCGCCGTCCGGCGGGGCTGGAACGTCGACGGCCATCCGGGCTTCGTCTACACGCTCGACTGGCAGGACCGACCCCAGGTCACCGAACGCATGCACTGGGTCATCGCCGAGGCGATCATGGCCGCCGCCGCGCTGCACCACCGCACAGGTGAGGCGGAGCACGAGCGCTGGTACCGGTCGTTCTGGGACTACGCCGAGAACCACCACATCGACCGCGGGGCGGGCAGCTGGCTGCACGAGATCGCGCCCGACGGTTCACCCTCGGCAACGGTGTGGCCGGGCAAGCCGGACGCCTACCACGCGTACCACGCGGCGCTGCTGCCCGAGCTCCCGCTCGCGCCGGCTGCGGCCCTGAGCGTGCCGGACCTGCGCGACGCGCGTGCGTGAGGTTCGTGGAGCACCGCCACTCGTGCGGCCCGGACGCCGCGTTCCGGTGTGGACTCGCCCGCCGGTGAGCAGCAGAGCAGTGCTCAGGACACGAGGAACGCCCGGCTGGTCGCGGTGAACCCGGTGACGGCACCGCTCGCGGCGTCCTTCCAGTCGCCGTGGTGGACCACCCGGTAGCGGCCACCGGGCGCGGCGGCCGGGACGTCCCACGTGATCCGCGCCGTCGAGGCCGCCGCGCCACTGCGTTCCCAGTGGTACTTGGTGGACCAGTCCCGATCGTCGGCGACGGTCTCCCACCGGCCGCGGCGCAGTCGCTGGATCTCGGCGAAGGTGCCGCCCCGGTGCACGTCGTTCTTCGGGTGGCCGGTCGCGAACACCGCCGTGACCTGCTGGCCGCGGCGATGGCCCGGCGCCGGTTGGGTGAGCACATCGCCGAACGACCGTCCCGGTGGTGCGACGTCTGCGACCACGTCGGGCTGGAGGTCCGGCAGCGTACCGCTCATGTCCGGCGGGATCGGTCCGAGCGGGAGTTGCCCGCCGGTCCGCATCGCCGCGGCCAGGCGGACGAACTCCTGCTGGTAGGCCGGTTGCGTGTACCGGCCGAACAAGGTCGAGGCTCCTTCGTACTGCTGGGAGTCGTATTCCTCCGGGGTGGTGACGTACTGGCTGTAGGCGTTGGCGTAGCCCTGCACCAGCACGTTCTCCAGCGGCACGCCCAGTTCGGCGGCCACCGCGCGGCGGATGCGCAGGCCGGCCACGACGGTGAACTCCGCGCCCCCGGCGACCAGGTACAGCTCACCGATGCGGACCAGCTGCAACGGCAGCACCTCTGGGCACCACGGGTGGGGCCGCATCGCTCCGAAGGGAACCGCCACGGGTTTGGGCGCCTGCTCGTCGGCCAACTGCTGCGGGATCGGCGCATCGGCGCCACCGAGCCACTCCACCAGCGGGTTGCGCACGCCCTCGCCGACCGGGATGCCGGGACCGTCCTCGGTGCTGCCCGCCAGCATGGACACGCCGATGGCCGCGGTGGTGGTGCGGTGCTGCTCGCCGTCCGGGGTATATCGACCGTCCACAGTGACTTCGGAGAGATCCACATAGCACGTCCGGTGCTCGATCGGACCGACGACCGGCCGCGCGGCGGCGAAGGCGCGCTTCGCCGCGCGCAGCTGGCGTTCGCCGATGATGCGCGTGTTGGCGAACTCGTCCTCCGTGGGGCCCGATCCGGGTCGCAGGTTCAGGTTCGGCGACATGTCCCCGGCGTTGGTCTGCGCGAAGCAGGCCACGAACCCGTCCGCGTCGCGTTCCCAGGCGTGGGCGGCGTAGCCCTTGTTGTCCGAGCTGATCAGGTGGTTGGTGTTGGTCATCGAGGTGCCGTGGGTGGCGAACCAGCTGATCGCACCGATGTCGCGCCCGCCCCGGCGGAACCGCAGCACGGTCACCGCGGGATCGATGGCCTGCGGGAAGTGGTCCTTGTCCTGCTGCGGATTGCGGTCGAAGGCGCTGCGCGAGCGGTTCACGCTCGCGTCGGTCAGCTCGGCGCGCCCCAGGGCGATGGTGCCCGGTTCGAGGTCGTCGTGGGCCCGGTCGATCGCTTCGGTGATGCCGTCCACCACCGCGGTGAACGTCCGCTCCTGGAATCCGAACGTGGCCAGGTCGTAGGCGGCGTAGTGCGAGTCGCCGCCGCAGGCGGCGTGCGTGTGCGTGGCGTTAAGCAGCACGTTCTGCTCGGTGTAACGGCCGCCGTGGGAGCGCTCGAGCCGGCGCAGGACTTCTTGGTGCACCGACTGGAACAGCGCGCCCAGCTCGGCGATGACGAAGGCGATGCGCCGCGCGCCGTCGTCGACGACGAACGCTCGCGCCAGCGTGCGCAGGTGGATCCCCGCGGTCTGCTGCTGGGGCGTCGAGTAGCCCATCATGCCGTTCTCGGCGGCCGGGCCGGTCACATCGGCCACGCCCCGGCCGACCAGGTAGTCCGCCTCCTCCCGACCGGCTGCGGCGGCTCCACCGCCCCCGAGGGCGGAGGCCGCCAGCGATGCGGTCGCCGCTGCGGTGAGCACCCGTCTCCTGGCAACCGGCATGCGCTCGCACCCCTCACTATGTGAACTGTATTCGCGTTCGTGGGCGGCGAGAGATTACGCGTGGCGACCGCGCCGCGCCAAGGAGTTCCGGCGGGGATTCCGACGAGGATTCCGCTGACGCGGTGCGCGGCAACTTCGCGGTCCGCGCAGGAGCGCGCCGGGTCCGGGAACGCGACACGCCCCCGTCTCCGGCGTTATGGTGCGCGCTACCGTCGACGGTGCTCGCCCACCGCCGCTGCCGGAGGGCGTCCGACCGGCAGCGGCAACCGCACCGGCGAAAGGTGATCACTCATGCGAGTCAGCGTGGACAACGACCTGTGCGATGCCCGCGGCCAGTGCAACATCGTCGACCCGGAGCTGTTCACCCTCGACGAGGACGGCTACAGCGACATCGGCGAGGGCAAAGAAGTCCCCGCCGGCAAGGAAGACGCGGCGGAGCAGGGCGTGGAACTCTGCCCCGTGCAGGCGCTGCGCATCGACTGACCCGCGAGGTGCGCGGGTCATCACCCGAGCCGGTGGCTCGCCGTCCGCGGCCGGGTCTTCCGCGGCTCCGGAGGCCGCCATCCACCGAGCCGAGCGCGCGCGGGTGCTCGATAGACTGCCGGATGGTCCGCTCAGCACGGTGAATGGAGATGGCGGTGGCCTCGGTGTCGATCGATCCGGTAGACATTGCCCGACGTTTCCGCGAATACCGTGCGGATTCCGGACCGGCCTACCAGCGGTTGAAGGATCTGATTTCGGAGCAGCTGCTGACGGGGCGCTGGCCCGAGGGGGAACTGCTCCCGTCCGAGAGCCAACTGGTCGACTCGTTGGGGTTGTCGCGGATGACGGTCAACCGCGCGCTCCGCGAGCTCAGCGCGGAAGGCCTGATCACGCGGGTCCGCGGGGTGGGCACGTTCGTGGCCGACCGCAAGGGAAGTTCCGCTCTGTTCGAAGTGCACAACATCGCCGACGAGGTCCGTTCCCGCGGGCACGAGCCGCGCACCGCGGTGGTCCAGCTGCAGGCGGAGCAGGCCGATCCGCGCACGCGCCACCTGTTCGGCCTGGCAGCGGACAACGTGATCTTCCATTCGCGCATGGTGCATTTCGAGGACGAGGTGCCCATCCAGCTGGAGGACCGCCACGTCCACCCGGGGGTGATTCCCGGTTATCTGGACCAGGACTTCGCGCGGCAGACGCCGAACGACTACCTCTCCGCGGTCGCTCCGCTCACAGCGGGCGAACACGTGGTGGAAGCGGTGCTGGGCACCGCCGAGGAGTGCGAACTGCTCCACGTGGGTCCCGCGGAACCGTGCCTGCTGATCCACCGGCGCACCTGGTCGCAGCAGCAGCTGGTGAGCGCGACGCGACTGCTGCACCCCGGCTCGCGGTACCGCCTCGAAGGAGCTTTCGAGTCTCCTTGACGGGCGCGGATGCGCGCCTGCGGACAACTGAGCTCTCCATGCTCTTGCCACTTGTATGTACAGGCATATACCTTCCCTCCAGTCGGTCGGCCGCACCACACGTGCCCACCGCAACGCCCGCACCACCGCAACGCCGTCGCAGCCGGGAAAGCCCTGCCACCCGTCCGAGGTGACCCTGGCGTCCCCGGAACGCACCCGAGATCCGCACGCCGAGCACAGCTGCGACGGCGGGAAACCGGCGACGGCGGGAAACCGGCGAGCACGAGAACCACCACGGCGCACGGAGGCATCGCACATGGCGGCAGAGCAGCAGCGCGGCGAGGGAGCGAACCCCGAAGCGCGCGCGGGCGTTTCGATGTGGAAGTTCTTCGTCTACAGCCTGGTGGGCGCATTCGTCTTCTTCGTGCCGCTGGAGATCGGCGGGAAGAGCTCCATCCTGCTCGACCACGTGGTCACGGCCCTCGAGTCCTGGATCCCGGACGTGCTGCCGTACTACGCGCTCGCGGTGATCCTCGCCGGGGCCGTCCACCCGTTCATCACCGGGACGTGGAACCGTTCCGCGGTTGCCGTGGTGTTCTCGGTTTTCAAGGTCATCGGCTTGGGCGTGGGCACCATGCTCGTGTTCGGCTTCGGACCCGCGTGGTTGTTCCAGGAGGACGTCGGACCGTTCCTGTTCGACACGGTCGTCATCCAGGTGGGGCTGCTGGTGCCGATCGGCGCGGTGTTCCTCGCACTGCTCGTCGGTTACGGCCTGCTCGAGTTCCTCGGCGTGCTGCTCCGCCCCCTCATGCGGCCGGTGTGGAAGACACCGGGCCGGTCCGCGATCGACGCGGTGGCCTCGTTCGTCGGCAGTTACTCGCTCGGGCTGCTGATCACGAACCGCGTGTACAAGGAGGGCAAGTACTCGGGGCGGGAAGCAGCGATCATCGCGACCGGTTTCTCCACGGTCTCGGCGACGTTCATGGTGGTCGTGGCCACGACGCTGGACCTGATGGGAAGTTGGAACACGTACTTCTGGACCAGCCTGGGCGTGACCTTCCTGGTGACGGCGGTGACCGTGCGCATCTGGCCGCTGTCGCGGATCGGCGATGACTACTACGCGGGCACCGCTCCCCAACCGGAGCAGAAAGGCCGGGGCAATCGGTTCGCCCAGGCGTGGGACGAAGCCAGGCGAACGGTCGCCGCTGCGCCCTCGCTCGGCAAGAACGTCGTGCACACGGTCAAGGACGGGCTGCTGATGACGATGGCGATCCTGCCGTCGATCCTGTCGATCGGACTGCTCGGACTGGTGCTAGCGACGTACACCCCCGTCTTCGACTGGCTCGGCTACCTCTTCTACCCGTTCGCGTGGATCATGCAGGTGCCCGAACCGCTGGTGGTCTCCAAGGCCTCGGCGGTGGGGATCGCGGAGATGTTCCTGCCGGCGCTGCTGGCCGTGAACGCGAGCGCCGCGGCGAAGTTCATCGTGGCCGTCGTGTCGGTCTCGCAGGTCATCTTCTTCTCCGCCCAGGTGCCGTGCGTGGTGGCCACCGAGATCCCGATCTCGATACCGCGGATGATCGTGATCTGGTTCGAGCGGGTGGTGCTGACGCTGGTCTTCGTGACCCCGCTGGCGCTGCTGCTGCACTGACCCGCGCGAGCCCGGAACACCGGAACGAGCGGGGTCCGCGGTGCTCCGCGACGGGCCGGAGATGCGTCTGCGGACAGCCGAGAGACGCACGCTCTTGCCACTTGTATGTACAGGAATATACCTTTCTCCCCGCCGGTCGACCGCACCACGCGTGCAACACCCGCACCGCGACAACGCCGTCGTAGCCAGGAGGCCTTCTTGCAGAAGGGGAAACCGGCGCTGAGCCGAGGGCTCAACGCCCGACACATCCGGTTCATCGCACTCGGCTCGGCGATCGGGACCGGTCTGTTCTACGGATCCTCGGAAGCCATCGGCCTGGCCGGCCCCTCGGTGCTGCTGGCATACCTCATCGGCGGGTTGGCGGTGTTCTTCGTGCTGCGAGCCCTCGGTGAAATGGCGGTCGACGACCCGGTGCCGGGATCGTTCGGCGAATACGCGGCCCGCCACCTCGGCCCCCTGGCCGGCTTCGTCACGGGCTGGACATACACGTTCGAAATGATCATCGTCTGCCTCGCCGACGTGACCGCCCTGGCCGTCTACATGGGCTTCTGGTTCCCCGACGTGCCGCGGTGGATCTGGGTGCTGGCCACCCTCGCCGTGCTCGCGGCGATCAACCTGCTCAGCGTCCGCGTCTTCGGCGAAGTGGAATTCTGGTTCTCGCTGATCAAAGTCACCGCGATCATCGCCATGATCGCGGGCGGACTCGCGGTGCTCGCCTTCGGGCTCGGACTCGGCAGCATCGAGCCCGGCCTGGGAAACCTCACCGCGCACGGCGGTTTCTTCCCCGCCGGCATCGAAGGGTTCATCGCCTGCTTCGCCGTGGTGATGTTCGCCTTCGGCGGCACCGAGATCATCGGCATCACGGCCGGCGAAGCCGACAACCCGCGCAAGACCATCCCCCGCGCGGTGAACACCGTGCCGATCCGCGTGCTCCTGTTCTACGTCCTGGCCCTGGGCGTGATCATGACGATCATCCCGTGGAACGGCATCGGTGCCGACGGCAGCCCGTTCGTGCAGATCTTCAGCGGCCTCGGGCTGAACTCCGCCGCAGCGGTGCTCAACGTCGTCGTCATCACCGCCGCCCTGTCCGCGATCAACAGCGACATCTTCGGCGCCGGCCGCATGCTCTACGGCATGGCGCACCGCGGCCAAGCCCCCGCCGTCATGACCCGCGTGTCCCGCAACGGCGTACCGTGGATGACCACCGTCATCATGACCGCGGCGCTGCTGGTCGGCGTCGTGCTCAACTACCTCGCCCCCGAGCGGGTCTTCACCATCATCGCCTCGCTGGCGACCTTCGCCACGGTCTGGGTGTGGCTGATGATCCTGCTGTCGCACTTCGCCGCCCGCCGCCGCATGAGCTCGCAGCAGCGCGCACGGCTGCACTTCCCCGTCCCGCTCTGGCCCTACGGCCAGGTCCTCACCACCATCTTCATCATCGCCGTCATCGTCGTGCTGGCCTTCTACGCCGAAACCCGCATCGCCCTGGTCACCGGCGTGGTCTGGCTGGTGCTGCTGACGAGTACCTACCTGCTGCGGTTCCGGAATCGGCACGGCACCGCAGCAACCGCGCCCGACAGCGCGCACGAGGAGCGCGTGCCGCACGGCACGATCCCCGCGGGCGCCGGGCAGCACCCCGCAACGCGAAACGAAACGGAGAGCTCGTGACCACCTTCGCCAACCCCGCCACCTCGACGGACACACCGGTCACCGTCGACGTCGGCCCGCTGGACGCCGCCGACGTCGTGCGCGTCGCCCGCCACGACGCCCCGGTGCAGCTGTCCACCGCGGCGCTGGAGAAGATCGCGGACAGCAGCGCGCACGTGCAGTCGCTGGCCCACGACGCCAAACCCGTCTACGGCGTGTCGACAGGTTTCGGGGCCCTGGCCACTCGGCACATCCCGGTGGAGTCGCGGGCTCAGCTGCAGAAGAGCCTGATCCGCTCGCACGCCGCCGGTTCGGGTCCGGAAGTGGAACGCGAGGTCGTGCGCGCGCTCATGCTGCTGCGGCTGTCGACGCTGGCCACCGGACGCACCGGTGTGCGCCCGATCGTGGCGCGGACGTACGCCGACGTGCTCAACGCCGGGATCACGCCCGTCGTGCTCGAGTACGGCAGCCTCGGCTGCTCCGGCGACCTGGCACCGCTCGCCCACGTCGCGCTCGCGCTCGAAGGCGAAGGCACGGTGCGGGACGGCGCAGGCCAGAGCCGGCCGGCCGGCGAGGCGCTGGCGGCTGCGGGGATCGAGCCGGTCGAGCTCGTCGAGAAGGAAGGCCTCGCACTGATCAACGGCACGGACGGCATGCTCGGCCAGCTCGTGCTGGCCTGCCACGACCTGCGCAGGCTCGTCTCCCTGGCCGACATCACCGCCGCGATCAGCGTCGAGGCCCTGCTCGGCACGGACCGCGTGTTCGCCGCGGACCTGCAACGGCTGCGCCCGCACACCGGGCAGGCGGCCGCGGCGGCGAACATGGCGCGCATCCTCGCCGACTCCGGCATCATGGCCAGCCACAAAGGCCCCGACTGCACCCGCGTGCAGGACGCGTACTCGCTGCGGTGCGCACCGCAGGTGGCCGGTGCGGTCCGGGACACCCTCGCGCACGCCGAGTCCGTGGCGGCGGTGGAGCTGGCGAGCGCCGTGGACAACCCGGTGGTGACGCTGGACGGCCGCGTCGAGTCCAACGGCAACTTCCACGGTGCTCCCGTGGGCCACGTGCTGGACTTCCTCGCCATTTCCGCGGCGGACCTGGCCAGCATCAGCGAGCGGCGCACCGACCGGTTCCTCGACCCCGCGCGCAACCACGGGCTCACCCCGTTCCTCGCCGACGATCCCGGTGTGGACAGCGGCCACATGATCGCGCAGTACACCCAGGCCGCGATCGTCTCCGAACTCAAGCGCCTGGCCGCACCGTCCAGCGTGGATTCGATCCCGTCCTCGGCGATGCAGGAGGACCACGTTTCGATGGGCTGGTCGGCCGCGCGCAAGCTCCGCCAGGTGGTCGACGGGCTCACCCGGGTGCTCGCCATCGAGCTCCTCACCGGTGTGCGTGCACTGGACATGCGCGCCCCGCTGGAGCCTTCCCCCGCCACCGGTCGGGTGCGCGACCGCGTCCGCGAGCTCGTCGCAGGGCCCGGCGCGGACCGCCACTTGGCACCGGAGATCGAATCGGCGGTCGAGCTGTGCCGTTCCGGCACGCTCGTGTCCGATGTGGAAGAGGTGCTGGGCGAGCTCGCCTGAGACCGGCCTGCGCGGCAAAAAAGACGGTAGCGTGCAGCGAAGGGACAGTCCCGTGCGGTGAACTCCGGGTGCTCGCTCCTCGCGAGCACCCGGAGTTCACCTTCGGGGCGGTTTTCGCCCTCGCTGCTGCGATCTTCGCCGCTGCGGCTTCTCGGCGCGACGGATCAGCGCACGCGCCGTCCGCAGCGCCACACCGACGTGGTCAGCGGAACGCCCGGCCGGTAGGCCAGGTGCGTGATCGACGGCGCTTCGAGGACCTGCACGTCAGCGCGCGCGCCGACCCGGAGCGTCCCGACGGAGCCCTCACCGGTGTGCCGCCGCAGTGCGCGCGCTCCGCCGGCCGTGGCCGCCCACACGGCCTCCCGCACCGACATCCCCATCTGCAGCACGGCCGTGGCCACGCAGAAGGCCATCGACGTGGTGTAGGACGATCCGGGATTGGCGTTGCTCGCGAGCGCGACCACGGCGCCCGCGTCGAGCAGCCGCCGGGCCGGCGCGAGCGGGTGCTTCGTGGACAGGTCGCAGGCGGGGAGCAGCGTGGCCACCGTGTCCGACCCCGCCAGCGCCTCCACATCGGACTCGGACAGGTACGTGCAGTGGTCCACGCTCGCGGCACCGGTGCGCGCCGCGAGCGCGACCCCCGGCCCGTAGCCGAGCTGGTTGCCGTGCACCCGCGTGCCGAGGCCGTGCCGAGCTGCCGAACGCAGCACCCGTGCGGACTGCTGCTCGTCGAAAGCCCCCTGTTCGCAGAACACGTCGACCCAGCCCACGTGCGCGGCCGCGGCGTCGAGCATCTCGCCGCACACGAGATCCACGTACGATTCCGCCTGCGAACCGGGCGGGACGAGGTGGGCGCCGAGGAACGTCACGTCATCGGCCACGTCACCGGCGATGCGCGCCATCCGCGCCTCGTCGACCACGGTCAGCCCGTAGCCCGTCTTCGTCTCCAAGCACGTCGTGCCCTGGGCGAGGGCCTCGTCGACGTGCCGCCGCAGGTTCTCGGCGAGCTGCGCGTCCGAAGCGGCCCTGCTCGCCTCGGTCGTCACGCTGATCCCGCCGGCCGCGTAGGGTTCGCCGGCCATCCGCGCTTCGAACTCGGCCGTGCGGTCCCCGGCGAAGACCAGGTGCGTGTGGCTGTCCACCCATCCGGGCAGCACTGCGCGGCCGGCGACGTCGACCTGCTCGTCGGCCGGCGGCGCGGAGGCCGCCGGCCCGGTCCAGGCAACCCGGTCGCCGTCGAGCACGAGCGCCGCATCGCGCAGCGCGTCGTGCTCCGGATCGTTCGTCGTGAGTTCACCGATGCCGGTGATCACCGTGCTCACTGCCACAGCAGTGCCACCTCCTTTCCCAACAGGCCGGCGGCGTCCGGCACGTGCTGGTGCACGCCGTCCCGGACGACCCAGCGGCCGTCGACCAGCACGGAGCGGACATCGCCCGCCGTGGCGGCGAACAGCACACCGCTCGGTTCGACACCGGCCGTGCGCTCCGTTCCGAGGTCCACCACGAGCAGGTCGGCGCGCGCTCCCTCCGCGATCGCACCGACATCGCTGCGGCCGAGCGCGCGGTGGGCGGTGCCCGCCGCGGCGAGCTCATCGACGGTGAAGCATCCGCGCCGTTCGCTGCGCAGGCGTTCGTCGAGTTCGACCGCGCGCACCTCCTCGAAAGCGTCCACGACCGCGTTGCTGTCGCTGCCGATGCCCAGCCGCACCCCTGCATCGGCCAGCTCCCGCGCCGGCCCGATCCCGTCGCCGAGGTCCCGCTCCGTCGTGGGGCACAGGCTCACCGCGGTGCCGCTGCCGGCGAGCGCGGAAACGTCCGCGCCGGTGAGGTGCGTGGCGTGCACGGCCGTGGTGCGCGGTCCCAGCACACCGGCCTCGGCGAGCACCTGCGTCGGCGTCGCACCGCGGTGGTGCAGGCAGTCGTCGTTCTCCGCGCGCTGCTCGGACACGTGCACGTGCAGCGGTCGGTTCCCGGCCCACTCGGCCACGGCACCGAGTTCCGGGGGGTCGAGCGCGCGCACCGAGTGCGCGGCCGCGCCCAGCACGACGTCGCCGCCGGGCCGGAACCGGTCGACCCGCTCCGCCCACGCTTCGGCGCTGCCGTCGCCGAAGCGCAGCTGGTGCGGGGCGAGGTCCGCGTCGAAACCGCCGCGCAGGTAGCAGGTGTCCAGCAGGGTCAGGCGGATCCCGGCCTCCCGCGCGGCCTGCACGAGGGCGGCGCCCATGGCGTTGGGTTCGGCGTAGGCCGCTCCGCACGGGGCGTGATGCAGGTAGTGGAACTCGGCGACACCGGTGTAGCCGGCCAGCACCATCTCCGCGTACGCGGCCCGGGCCAGCCGGTAGTAGGAGTCCGGGTCGAGGCGTGCGGCGAGTTGGTACATGCGTTCCCGCCACGTCCAGAACGTCCCGCGGTCGTGGTGGGTGCGGCCGCGCAGCGCGCGGTGGAACACGTGCGAGTGCGTGTTCGCGAAGCCGGGCAGCACCATCCCCGGCAGCTCCGTGCCGCTGCGCGGTGCTCCGGCTTCGACGCGGGTGAGCACGCCCTCGCGCACGTCGAGGCGCACCGCCGAGGCAGGACCGTCCGGCAGCCACGCGTGCTCGCACCAGTAGGTCCAGTAGGTCGTCGTCATCCAGCATTCCTTTCCAGCACCCGGGTGAGGGCCCGCGCGCCGGCTTCGACGTCGTCGGGTTCGGCGAACTCCTCCGGGGCGTGGCTGATCCCCGTGGGGTTGCGCACGTACAACATCCCCGCCGGCACGTGCGCGGCCAGGATCGCCGCGTCGTGGCCCGCCCCCGTGGGAAGTTCGGGAACTCCGCCCAGCGCCTCGGAGAGTTCGCCGCGCAGCGCGGTGTCGAACGAGACGCTGCCCGAATAGGACTCCTCGGAGACGCTGAGCTCGCAGCCCTCCTCGGCGGCCGCGTCCCGGGCGGCGGCGGCCAGCTCGGCCACGAGCGGACGCGTGTTCCCCTCCCCGGGCACGCGCGCGTCCAACCACAGCCGCACCCTGGAGGGGATCACGTTGGCACCGCCGGGTTCGGGCACGAGCTTGCCGACCGTCAGGCGGGCGCCCTCCGCCGCCGCGGCGATGCGTCGTGCGGCCGAGACGACCGCGGCGGACGGCACCATCGGGTCGCGGCGGTCGGCGAGCTCCGTGGCTCCGGCGTGGTTGCCCTGGCCGGACACGGTGAAGCACCAGCGGCCGTGTTCGAGCACCGTGCTGCCGACCGCGACCGGCGAGCCCAGGTCGACCAGTCCCCTGCCCTGTTCGACGTGCAGTTCGACGAACCAGCCGATGCGCGCCAGCGCGGAGCGGTCGGGGCCGAAGCGCTCGGGGTCGTGCCCCGCCCGCCGGGCCGCTTCGGCGAGGCTGGTGCCGTCCTCGTCGGTCAGCCCGCGGGCGCGATCGGGGTCGATGCCGCCGGTGAGCAAGCGCGATCCCAGGCAGGGAACGCCGAAGCGTCCACCTTCCTCCTCGGCGAAGGCGACCACGGCCAGGGGCCTGGTCGGTGCGCGGCCGCTGCGGCGGAGCCTGCGCACCGCTTCGAGCGCGCTGACCACGCCGAGCGGTCCGTCGAACGCGCCGCCGCCCGGCACCGAATCGAGGTGGCTGCCGGTGACCACCGCGTCCGGGCCGGGGGCGCCCCACCAGGCCCAGAGGTTCGCGTTGCGGTCGGTTTCGACCGCGAGCCCGGAGCGCTCGGCCTCCTCGACGAACCACGTGCGCATGTCGGCTTCCGCGGCGGTGAACACGTGGCGCGAGTAGCCGCCGCGCGCGCGGTCGCGGCCGACGTCGTCGAGGGCCGCGAGCAGTTTCGCCGCTCCGGCGGAGTCATCTGCTGATGTCATCGCACGCTCCTCGGCATCCGCCGTCACTGCTCCTGCATGGGCACGCGGACTCCCCGTTCGGCCGCGACGTCGCGCGCGTGCTCGTAACCGGCGTCGACGTGCCGCACGACGCCGGTGCCCGGGTCGTTGGTCAGCACCCGGGTCAGCTTCTGCGCGGCGAGGTCCGTGCCGTCGGCGACGCACACCTGCCCGGCGTGGATGGACCGGCCCATGCCGACGCCTCCGCCGTGGTGCAGGGAGACCCACGAGGCCCCGGACGCGGTGTTGAGCAGCGCGTTGAGCAGCGGCCAGTCAGCGATCGCGTCGGAGCCGTCGCGCATGGACTCGGTCTCGCGGTACGGCGAGGCGACCGACCCGGAGTCGAGGTGGTCGCGACCGATCACGACCGGGGCGGAGAGTTCACCGGAGGCGACCATCTCGTTGAACCGCAGTCCGGCGCGGTGCCGTTCGCCGTAGCCGAGCCAGCAGATGCGGGCCGGCAGCCCCTGGAACTCGACCCGCTCGCCGGCCATCTCGATCCACCGGCGCAGGTGTTCGTTCTCCGGGAAGAGCTCGAGAACGGCCCGGTCGGTCGCGGCGATGTCAGCGGGGTCGCCGGACAGCGCGGCCCAGCGGAACGGCCCCAGGCCTTCCTCGAAGAGGGGGCGGATGTGCGCCGGCACGAAGCCGGGGAAGTCGAAGGCCCGCTCGTAGCCGGCCTTGCGGGCTTCGTCGCGGATGGAGTTGCCGTAGTCGAAGACCTCCGCACCGGCGTCGAGGAATCCGACCATGGCTTCCACGTGCCGGGCCATCGATTCGCGCGCGGCCCGGGTGAACCCCTCGGGGTCCCGTTCGGCCTCGGCGCGCATGTCGGCGAAGGGGATGCCCGCGGGCAGGTACGACAGCGGATCGTGCGCCGAGGTCTGGTCGGTGACGATGTCGATCGGTGCTCCTGCGGCGAGCAGTTCCGGGAACACCTCGGCGGCGTTGCCCTCCAGACCGATGGACAGCGGGCGAGCCGCCGCGCGTGCTTCGGCGGTCAGGCGCATCGCTTCCTGGACATCGCCGGCGCGGGTGTCGAGGTACCTGTCGCTGATGCGGCGTTCGATGCGGCTGGGGTCGCAGTCCACGCAGATGGCGACACCGTCGTTCATCGTGACCGCCAGCGGCTGGGCACCGCCCATTCCGCCGAGGCCGGCGGTGAGCGTGACCGTGCCCGCGAGGCTTCCGCCGAACCGCTTGCGCGCGGCGGCGCCGAACGTTTCGTAGGTGCCCTGCAGGATGCCCTGCGTCCCGATGTAGATCCACGAGCCGGCGGTCATCTGGCCGTACATGGTCAGGCCGAGCGCTTCGAGGCGGCGGAACTCCTCCCACGTGGCCCAGTCGCCGACGAGGTTGGAGTTCGCCAGCAGCACCCGGGGAGCCCACTCGTGCGTGCGGAACACTCCGACCGGTTTGCCGGACTGCACCAGCAGCGTCTCGTCGGATTCGAGGGTGCTCAGCGTGTGTACCAGGGAGTCGTAGGACGCCCGGTCGCGGGCGGCGCGTCCGGTTCCGCCGTAGACCACGAGGTCCTCGGGGTGTTCGGCGACCTCCGGGTCGAGGTTGTTCATCAGCATCCGCATCGCGGCTTCCTGCTGCCAGCCGCGGGCGCTGAGCGAACTCCCGCGCGGTGCTCGGATCGATCGGTGGTTGTGGGGACTCGTCCGTGATTCGACCATGGTCTCTCCCGGCTGCCAGGACGTCAGGGCTGCTCTATGTATAGTCATGTATATACAGGTAGTCAACTCCCCCCTCCGCGCACTAAGGTGTGCCGCAAGGACACGCCGCCCCCGGCCCCGCCCGGCAGGCCGCGCGGTGGCTGTCGCAACCTCGAGCAGACAGGAGTCGCCACGTGAGCGAGCCGGCGTACTACGCCCCCGAGGGTGGCCTTCCCGACCAGCGCACGCTGCTGACCGATCGGGCCATCGTCAAAGACGCGTACACCGTCATCCCGCGCGGTGTGTTGCGCGACATCGTCACGAGCAACCTGCCGGGCTGGCACCGCACCCGCTCGTGGATCCTGGCCAAGCCCATCGCGGGATTCGCCACCACGTTCGCGCAGTACATCGTCGAAGTCAGCCCCGGTGGCGGCAGCTCCGCACCGGAGCCGGAAAGCGGCGTCGAATCGGTGCTGTTCCTGCTCACCGGCACGTTGCACGTCGCCATCGAGGGCGAAACGCACGTGCTCACCCCGGGCGGATACGCCTACCTCCCCGCCGGCGGCACCTGGTCGGTCGCCAACGAGTCCGGCGAGACCGCCACGTTCACGTGGGTCCGCAAGGCCTACGAACCGCTGGAGGGCCACGCGCCGAAGGCCTTCGCCGTGCAGGAGCAGGACATCGCCCCCGCTGCGATGCCGGACTGCGACGGCGCCTGGGCGACCACCCGGTTCGTCGACCCGGACGACATGGCCCACGACATGCACGTCAACATCGTCACGTTCCAACCGGGCGCGGTGATCCCCTTCGCCGAGACCCACGTGATGGAGCATGGCATCTACGTGCTGGAGGGCAAGGCGGTCTACCGGCTCAACGACGACTGGGTCGAAGTCCAGGCCGGTGACTTCATGTGGCTGCGCGCCTTCTGCCCGCAGGCCTGCTACGCCGGCGGTCCCGGCAAGTTCCGCTACCTGCTGTACAAGGACGTCAACCGGCAGATCAGCCTGACCTGAGCCGGTCACCCCGCTCCCCGGAACGGTCCCACCGGCGGGGAGCGGGGCGCGCCCGTGCGCACCGCCACGCGTCAGTCAGCGGCGGGTGGAGCTCACACCGGGGATCTCACCGCTGCGGAACGCGTCGACGAACAGGCGGTGGTCGTCGCGGACGACGTCGGAGTAATCGCGCGCGAACTCCCACAACCACTGCGTGAACTCCTCTTCGCGCCCGTCGATGACGGCATCGATGGCGTCCTCGGTCTGGAACGGCACCAGGGTCTGGTCCGAGTCCGAATCCGAGACGCAGTGGATCTTGGCCACCGCCCTGCCGAGGTAGTCCAGCACCGGAACGATGTCCTCCGGCTCGGTGAGTTCGCCCCAGTCGAGATCGGACTCGTACGGCGAGACCTCGTCGACGACGTAGCCGAGACCGTCGATGTCCGCGTAGCCCAGCATCGGACTGGCGTGGGCCTGCAGCGCGCGCTGCGACAGCGCGGTGCGCTGGCCGTGGTGGCGGAAATAACCGCGGATGCTCTCATCGCGCACCACCCGCGAGGGTGCTGCCACATTGCCCTGCTTCATCGACAGGATGATGTCGTTCTCCAGGGCTTCGTTCGCGCCTTCGATCAAGAAGCTGTACGCGGGAAGCCCGGCACTTCCGATGCCGAAGCCGCTGCGGCCCACCACGTCCTTGACCGTGTACGCCACCTCGCGCATCTTCTTGTCCTGCGGGATCGTCTCCAGGTAGCCCTCGAACGCCGCGAGCACCCTCCCGCGTTCCTGCTCGCCGAGGCGCCGCACCCCCGCACCGTCGCGGAAGCGCCGGTCGTAGTCCTCGGTCACGGTCTCCCGGTCGAGCAGCGCCGTCCTGCTGCGCAACCGCGCGTCCAGCAGGACCTCGCGGATCACCCCGTCGGTGGTACCCAGGTTCAGCGAGAAGAGGGCGTCCTGTCCACCGTGGACGAATCGGCGGACCTGATCGATGTACGCGTGCGTGGCGGTGCGGACGAACCGCTCGATCTCCTCGTCGGGCAGCGCCTTGCTCCACCCGAGCAGTGCGACGCTGGCCGCGAAACGCTGCAGGTCCCAGGTGAAGTGTCCGAGGTAGGCCTCGTCGAAGTCGTTGACGTCGAAGATGAGCTTGCCTTCACCGTCCATGTAGGTGCCGAAGTTCGCGGCGTGCAGATCTCCCTGCAACCAGACGCGGCTGGTGCGCTCGTCGGCCCACGGATCGCTCAGCCGGGCCACGTCGGCGAAGAACAGCGCTGCCGTGCCGCGGTAGAACGCGAACGGCGAAGCGGCCATCTTGCGGAACTTGCTCCGGAACGCCGCTGGAGCGGCTTCCATGAGGTCCGAAAAGGCCTCGACGAGGGTGCTCACGATGTGGCCGCGCCGCCGGTCCGGCTCGTCGACGTCGAGCACGCGGGCGAGCTCGGGCATACGCACCTCCCCAACAACGGGATCGAACGGCAATCCGCCCGGATCAGCGTACTGCTTCTGGTGCCCCGTTGCGTCGAGCGGCCCCGCCGGCGCCGTCAAGAGGAGAGCTCCTCCAACGAGCGTCCGGTGGTCTCCTCGCCGAACAGGGCCACCACCCCCGCGACCGCCGCCACGCCGGCGAGCAGGGCGAACACCGCGACCGGGCCCGTGCCCGCCGACACCATCCCGCCCACGACGGCCGGACCGACGATGACGCCGAGCCGGTTGCACACCCCGCCGAGGCTCGAGCCCACGGCCCGGAGGCTCGTGGGGTACAGCTCGGCGGTGTACAGGTACAGGCACAGGTTCGCCGCGAAGATGAAGACCGCCGTGAGCGTGCACCAGAGCGCGACCTCCGCGCCGCTTCGCGCCCCGAGCAGCACGAGCACTCCGAGCAGCACGGCACCGACGCCGGAACCCGCGATGAGGCTGGCCTTGCGCCCGATGCGGTCCACGAGCAACGCGACCACCACGCAGCCGGCGAAACCGGCCACGCTGGTCAACAGCGTGTAGTTCAGCGCGGTGCGCAGCGGAACGTCGTAGATCGTGGTGTAGATCGTCGGAAGCCACGCGGTGATGCCGTAGTTGACGAAGTACCCGCAGAACCACAACAGGGCCACCACGACCGTGCGGCGCAGGTAGCGGCGCCCGAACAGCTCCCGAGCACGACCGCGGGACTCCTGCCGGGGAACTTCTGCACCGGGCTCCGGAGGCGGCAGCTCCTGCCGCGAAGCCGAGCGCACGCCGGCTTCGATCGCGGCCATCGCCTTCTCCGCACCCGCGAGGTCGCCCCGGGACACCAGCCACCTCGGCGACTCCGGGACGTAGTGGCGGACCATGAACGCGAGCACTCCCGGAAGCGCACCGATCACGTACAGCGGACGCCAGCCGAACACCGGCACGAGCCAGGAGGCGATCACCGCCGCCGAGGTCAGGCCGGCCGGAAACGCCAGCTCGTAGAGCAGCACGAATCGACCGCGGTGCGCGGAGCGCGCGATCTCGCTGACGAACGCTGCGGCCACCGGGACCTCACCACCGATGCCGACCCCCTGCAGGAACCGCAGCAACGTGAAAGTGGTGAAATCCGCGGCACCGGCCAGCAGCAGGCTGCACACCGCGGTGAGCAGCATCGCAGCGACCATGACGCGAATGCGCCCGAACCTGTCGGCCAGCATTCCGCAGACCAGGGCTCCGAGGAGCATCCCGACCGAGCCCGAAGTCACCGTCAACGTCAGCATCGCCGGGGTCAGCGACCACTCCTGCTCGATCAACGGCAGCGTGTAGGACACGAGCATCTGGTCGAAGGCCTCGAAGAACGTCACGGTGCCGATCAGCACCCGGATGTTCGTCTGCCAGCGCGACCCCGGCAACCGTTCCAGCCGTGCGGCGATGTCCTGCCGCATGGCGGCACGTTCTTGCGGTGGTGGAACCGTCATGAGCCCTCCCCTGCCAAGGAGTACGGGTGCGTCGTGTGCAGCGGCGCCGGTACCGCTGGGAACACGAGCGGAACGGAAGTGTCAGAAACGGGACTGCAGGAACCGCACCGCCTCGTCCCAGCCACCGAGCTCCGCGGAGCCGGCCGCCGGTTCGGACGGGGCGTGCACGTCGGCCATGCCGTTCGAACGCCCAGCGGCGGTGCGCAGGGCGCCGCGCTCGGAGAGGCCCGCACGCGTCGCGATCCCCAGCCACGGAGTCCGCAGCTCGGTGAGGAACTCCGCGGTCGTGGTGACGCCGTGCCACGGGAGAGCTTCGTCCACCCACGGGTCGACGGCTGCGGCACCGGCCAGCGCGTGCACCGCGCAGGCGCGCGCGGCGAGGTAACCGCCCAGGCCGAAACCGAGGACACCGATGCGCGCCGGGGGGATCGCCGCCTTCTCCTCGAGGTGCGCGACGGCCGCCGAGACGTCGGCGTCCAGATCGTGCGGTGACAGCACGGACATCGCGGCGACGGCGGTCTCCTCGTCGTCCGGCCGGAACTCCTTGCCGCCGTTCTCGTAGTACAGGTACGGGGCCGCGGCGGTGTAGCCGAAACCGGCCAGTTGGCGGCAGCGCTGTTCGACGTCTTCGTCCAGACCGCGCGCGTCGTGCAGCACGATCACAGCGGCCCGCGGCTGGCCGGTCGGCTGCCGGACGAACAGCGGCGCTGCTGTCGGCATGATCCACCGCTTGCGGTTCGCCGGGCCGTGCGCGTGGTGGTGTTCGTGGTGGTGGGTGGCGAGTTCGGGGCTCATGGCGGGCACTCCTGCTCAGCTGTTCGCGGGGACGTGCACGGGAGGGATGAACGGCTCGGGAGCGGGTTCCAGTGCGGTCATGTCCACCTCGACCACGTACGGCCCGTTGCTCTCGACCGCCTCGTCGAACACCTCGGCGAAGGAGTCGACGCGGTTGACCAGCGAGTACGGCAGGTCGAACGAGGCTGCCAGCCTCGCGAAGTCGGGCGTGAACAGGTCCACTCCGGCTCGCGCGCCGGTGTGGTGGTCCTGCATGTTGCGCAGCACGCCGTAGCCGCCGTCGTTGAACACGACCAGCACCAGCCACGGGCGCTCCTCGGCGAGCGTCGCCAGCTCACCGAGGTGCACCTGGATGCCGCCGTCGCCGGCGAGGACGAGCGTCGGCACCTCCGGCCGGGCCAGTGCGGCGCCGATGCCGGTTGCGAGCCCCTGCCCGATGCCGCCTCCCGCCGGGAACACGTTCACCGCGGGATGCGGTATCTCCAGCAACCTGTTCCCCCACTGACTGGAAGGGATGGTGACGTCGCGCGCGATCACGGATTCCGCCGGAAGTGCGGCCCGCAGCTCGTCGCAGATCCGCGCTTGTGGGCCGATCGCCGCCCGCAGCCGGGTGCGCACTGCGTTCTTGGTGTCCAGCACGCGAAAGCGCCACTGCTCACCACCGCCGGCAGCCCGCTGCTCACCACCGCCGGCAGCCCGCTGCTCACCACCGCCGGCAGCACCGTCGAGCTCCTGCAGCAACGTCCGCAGCACCTCGCCGGCCTCGCCAGTCACTCCGGCCGTCACCGGGTACACGCGGCCGATCGCGGCGGGGTCGGCGTCGATCTGCACGTGCCTGCCCGGCAGTCGCAACCCGTAGTGCTTGGTCTCGTTCGACCTGAACCGCGTCCCCACCGAGACCAGCAGGTCGGCATCGGCCAGCAAGCTCGCCGCCGCCGGGCTGGTGGCGAAGTTCCCGATCACCAGCGCGTGGTCCTCCCGGACCGCGCCGCGTCCGGAGTTGCTCGTGAAGACCCCCGCCTGGAGCCGTTCCGCGAGTTCGCGCACCTGCTGTCCGGCGTGCACCGCTCCGCCACCGATCCACAGCACCGGCCGTCGGGCCGAGCGCAGCAGATCCACCGCGCGCCGCACGGCCTCCGGGTCGGGTGGTGCCACGGCGGCGCCGCGCTCCGCGGGAGCCGGTTCGATCCGCTGCTCGGCGTACTGCAGGTCGATCGGCCATTCCACACTGGACGGTCCGCCGGGTACCGTCCAGGCCTGCCGCACGGCGTGCCGCAGCTCCGACTCCGCCTCCTCCGCCTTGCGGATCGTCCCGGCGTAGCCCGAGATCGCCGCGAGCATGCCGAGCTGGTCGCGGGTCTCGTGGATGACCCCGCGCCCCTGCCCCAGGTAGGGCGAATCGATCTGCCCGGTGACGTGCAGCACCCGGCTCCCCGCGGACAGCGCTTCCACCATCGCTCCCGCGGCGTTGCCGGCACCGGTGCCGGTGCTGGTGAGCGCGACGCCGATGCCAGCACCCGCGCGAGCGTGGCCGTCAGCGGCGTTGACCGCGGCGGCTTCGTGCCGCACCGGGACGAACCGCAGCTCGCGCGCGACCGCTTCCACCAGCGGCAGGTTGTGCACGCTGACCACGCCGAACGCGGTGTCGACGCCGTTGTCCCGCATGACCCGCACCAGCAGGTCGCCGCCGGTTCCCTGTTCCATCGCAACCGTCCTCGTCGTCTCGGTCGTGTGCACGCCCGCGGATGCCGTGCGCTGCCGCTGCCGTGCCCTGCCGCTGCCGTGCTCTGTCGCTGCCGCGTCCTGCCGGGGCCGCACCCTGCGCTGTCGTGCCCTGTCGCTGCCGTGCGCCGGTCAGGCGTGCCGTGCGATACCGCCTCCCACGTCGATGTCCGATCCGGTGATGTAGGAGGCGCGCGGGGACAGCAGCGACACCGCGGCATAGGCGACCTCCTCCGCTCGACCGAGACGCCCCAGCGGAATTCCGCGGTTCCGCGCCAGTTCGGCGCTCCAGCGGTGCCAGTCGAGCTCGGTGCCGGACTGCTCGTACCTGCGTCTCCACTGACCGGTGTCGATCAGCCCCAGGCACACCGAGTTCACCCGCACCCCGTCCTGCGCGAGGTCACCGGACAGGGTCTTGGTCAAGTTCAGCAGTGCGGCCCGCGCCGCCGAGGTCGCCGCCAAATGCGCCTCCGGCTGGCGGGCGAGGATCGCGTTCACGTTGACCACCGCCCCGGCGTGCGAACGGCGCAGCGCCGGCAACGCGGCGCGAACCGTGTTGAGCACGCTGAACAGTTTGAGGTCGAGTTCGTCCCTCCACTGTTGCCCGCTGGTCTCGTCCCACGAGGCCAGCAGGGAACGTCCGGCGTTGTTCACCACTCCGTCGAGCCCGCCGAACTCGTGCGCTGCCGCCTCGACGAAACCGCGCGTTCGGGCCTCGTCGAGCACGTCGCACTGCTGGACGTGCAGCTGCGCACCGCACGCGCGCGGGAGCTCCTCGAGCGCCGCGCGCAATCGCTCGGCGTCGCGCGCGCACGCGGCCACGTTCGCGCCTTCGGCCAGCAGCATGGCCGCCGTTGCGAGACCGACTCCGGAGCTTCCCCCGGTGACGACCACGCTCTTGCCCGTGAATCCGAGGTCCATAGCACCCTCCGCACTGGAATTCCGCTGACCGCGGCCGGCGCGCCGGCCGGGCGCAACGCTCAGCGGCAGACGAATCCGCCGTCCACCGGCAGTGTCTGGCCGGTGATGTAGTCGGCCGCGTCCGAGAGCAGGAATCGAACCGCTCCCACCAGGTCCGCCGGCTGCTGCGGGCGCGGCAGTGCCCGGTTTCGCCGGTAGAGCTCGTGGCGTTCGGCGGGGATGCTCTCGGTCGCCTCGCATTCGGTGATCCCCGGCGCGACCGCGTTGACGGTGATCCCGTCCGGCCCGGCATCGCGCGCCATCGCCCTGGTCAGGGCCACGATCCCGCCCTTGGAGGTCACGTAGTGCGCCAGTCGCGGCGGCCCGTAGAAGGCCACGTCCGAGGAGAGGTTGAGGATCCGGCCGTTGCCGCTCGCGCGCAGTTGCGGGTACAGCGCCCGGGCCGCCAGCCAGCTGCCGCGCAGGTTGACCGCCAGCACCCGCTCGAACTCGTCCGGTTCGAGTTCGTAGAAGTACTTCCCGCCCACGCCGTCGGCCAGTGCCGCGTTGTTGACCACCGCGGAGGCACCGCCGAGATCGGCGGTGCGCGCCGCCAGGCGCGCGACCGAGTCGGGATCGGCGACGTCCGTGTCGACCCGGTGCACCGGTGTACCGTGCGCGGCCAGCTCGCGGACGGCGCCGGCGGCCAGCTCGGCGTCCCGTTCGGCGATCACCACGGCAGCACCTGCCGAGCAGAGCTCGCGCGCCACGGCGAACCCGAGGCCGCGGCCGGCCCCGGTGACCACGATCAGGCGATGGTCGAGGTCGAATGTCATGGCAGGCCTCCCGTCTCTCCGGCCGGATCGTCGACGTCGGTCAGGAACCGTTCGACGGCGTCGTTGAACTCGGCCGGTCGTTCCTGGTTCGCGGCATGCCCCGCGTCGGCGATCCGCACCATCCGCGCACCGGGGATCCCCTCGGCGAGGTGGCGGCTCTCGTCCACACCGGTCACACCGTCCTCGTCCCCGACCAGGACCAGCGTCGGGACCGCCACCTCTCCGAGCACCGCCGAGAGGTCAGCACCCGCCATGCTCCGAGCGGCGTTGGCGTAGCCGGGCAGCCGCAGCCCGGACATCACGTCCACGACGTGCGCCGCGACCGCCGGGTCCGCCGCCGGTGCCACCAGACGCGGACCGCTGCGGCGGGCGAATTCCACCGGTCCCCGCTCGGTGCGCTCATCGACCCTCCTGCGCATCGCGGCGGCGGCGGTCGCCGAACGCCCGGAACCGCGCGAGGACCCGGCCAGGGCCAGCGACCGCAGCGCCTCCGGAGCGCGCAACGCCGCGCGGAGGGCGATCACGCCACCCCACGAGACCCCCAGCACGTGCACCGGTCCGACGTCCAGGGCGCGGACGACGTCGAGCACGACCTGGGCGTAGTCCTCCAGGGCCGGAGTTCCACGCAGGTCCGGGGAGGCGCCGTAGCCGGGCGCGTCCCAGGCGAGGACGTGGCGGTGCGCGCCGAGCGCGGCCAGCTGCGGCCCGAACGAGTCGGCACAACCCCCGATGCCGTGCAGCAACAGCAGCGGCGGGCCACCGGTTCCGGACATCGCCAGGTCCACACCGGCCAGTCGGGTGCGTTCGAACGGTGCGGAGCGCCTGCGGTGGTTCATGCGAACGCTCCCGTCGGCGAGGCGAGCCGCGCGACGGCGTCCAAGACCGCGTGCGGAACCACGCCGCTCGTTGCCGGGTTCTCCGCCGAGGGGTGGTTGCCGATCTCGAACCGGTACTCCCCCGCAGGCCCGTGCGCTGTGATCACGTGGCTGGTCCGCGGTGCGTCCGGATCGGCCACGACCGCGGCCGTCACGAGGTCCCAGCGGCCGACGGCCAAGGCCGCGGAAGCGGCGACGTTGGCCGAGGCCGGGAACGCCGCGACGATCTCGCTCGCCGGTCCGCGCGCCAGTTCCAAGGGTTCGGAGGTGGTGCGGACCCGCCGCGCGAGGTCCTGGTCCATCCAGGGCTGCAGCAGGGCCGAGGCCTTCTTCGTGGTCACGATCCGAACGGCGTCCAGCCCGTCCGCACCTGCCGCCGCGGACAACAGGTCCAACCCGCCGATGGCGCCCGTGCACAGTCGCAGCCTGCCGGGGCCGGTCTCGCGCAGCGTCTTGAGCAGCACCGGGTCCGCGAGCGCACCGGTGGACACCGCGAGGAGGTCGGCACCGGCGGCGACCACCGCCGGACCGATCTCCGACAGCGCTCGCTGACCGGCGCATTCGACCACCAGGTCCGACTCCGCCAGCACCTCCTGCACCGCCGCGGCCGGCAGGTCGGGCGGGTCGTGCTCGCCCGCGTGGACCACGCCGGTCAACTGCGCACCTGGCACGTCCGCGCGGTGGATCGCACGCGCCACGGCACCGCCGATGGCACCGCATCCCAGCATCCCCACCCTCATTTGCCGACCCAATCCAAGTAGCCCCGGTCCGGCACGCCCGCCATGTGACTGCGCGCGTCCTTCGACGGCGGGCCGGCCGTTCCCCACTGGTCGGACAGTTCAGGGGTGCGCCGCCACACCCGGCACAGCCACTCGTCCTCGTCGACCTGCGCGACGTCGGAGGTGTACTCGCAGACCAGGCCGGCGGGATCGGCGAAGTAGGAGAACGTGTTCGCCCCGGGACCGTGCCGTCCCGGCCCCCACAGCGGTGTGATCCCGTTCTGCTTCAACCGCCCGATCCCGCGCATGAAGTGGTCGATGGAGGCCATTTCGTAGGCCACGTGGTTGATCGACGTCCACTCGGCCTGGTTGAACGCGATCACGTGGTGGTCGGAGTTGCACCGCAGGAACACCATCTGGTGCTCGGACCAGTCGGAGACCCGCATGCCGAGCACCTCGGTGTAGAAGGCGCAGGCGGCGTCGATGTCCACGGTGTTGAGCACGACGTGCGCCAGCTTGCGCGGCACCGCCGGGTAACCGTCCGGGTCCTGGGCGGGAACCGCCTCGACGTCGCAGGACAGCTCCACCAACCGGCCTTCCGGATCGACGAACTGCAGTCCGTATCCGCCACCGATCTGGTCCAGCCGCCCCGGTTCCCGCAGCAGCGGAACCCCGCGCTCGGCGAGCCTGCGGCCGGCACGGTCGATCTCCCGGGGCGTTCCCACGGCGAAGGCGATCTTCCCGAGGCCGTTGCGCTCGGCCTGGTTGAGCTCGACGATGTGGTGCTCAGAACCGGTTCCGCGCAACCAGGCGACCCCGTCGTCCGCCTCGACGGGCGTGAGTCCCCAGACCTCGCGGTAGAACTCGGCCGCTTCGGCGCACCGCGTCGAACGCAGCCCCACGGACCGCAACGCCCGCAACCGGACCACGGGTTCGGCGTCCTGGAAGTACATCGTTGCCTCCAAAGTGCTCAGTCGACGGCCGCTGCGCGGCTTCGGGGCCGGGGGTGTTCACCTCGTGCTGCGACCTGCTTCTTGGCTTCGGCCCGCAGCATCCGGCGCAGCCGCACCAACGCGATGTCGTGCTGGTAGAGGTTCTCCCTCGCCCAGGCGTCGTCAGGCATCGCCTCGGCCATGGCGCGGTCCTGCTCGAGCACGTCCCAGTGCCGCGCCTCGATCCGGTTCTTGTACAGCAGCCGCCAGCTGTCCCGCTGCCAGCCGGTGACCTTGCGGCAGCGCCAGAAGAAACCCGCGTGCTGCGTCTCGTTGATCGGGGTCACGCAGGCCACGATGGTGAAACCGCCGCCGGGGCCGGCGGTTTCGGGGTACGGGATCTCGAGCACCACCGACTGCAGTCCCGTGTCGACCCACTGCGCCCAGTCGAAGTTGACCCCGCGCTGGTCGGTCTTCTCGAAGACGAACCCGTCGTCGGTGTCTCGGACCTGGAACGCCGCCTCTCGCTTGCCCGAGAACATCGTGTGGCTGTTGCGGTGCAGGAACGCCCCGTGCATCGGGTCGAGCAGGTTGTCCAGTGACAGCAGGTGGGAGGCGTCCCACTCCACGTAGGCCAGGAAGTGCTCCCACTCCCCTCCGGCGATCGGCTCGGGCACCTGCAGCGCGGGCGGTGCGGCTTGCTCGTCGAGTCCGAACCGGGCGAAGACCGCTCCGGCGCGCTCCTCGGCGGGGAAGGTCCGCAAGGCCGACCGCCCCTCCAGCGCACATCCCGGACTTCCGGGGACGGACGCCACAACGCCCTCCCCGTCGACCTGCACGCCGTGGTAGTTGCAGGCGATCCGGTCGCCCATGTGCACTCCCAGGGACAGCCGCGCACCGCGGTGCGGGCACCGGTCCTCCTGAACGTGCACCGTCCCGGCGGCGTCGCGCCACAGCAGCAGCTGCTCACCGAGCCGGTCGATCCTGGTCAGCTCCCCGGGTCGGATCCACCGGGACGGGCACAGCGGGTACCAGCGGTCCCGCAGCCCCAGTCGGACGAGCTGCTCGGCTTCGCCGCGCGAATCGTGCGCGCTCATCGGGCATCCGCCTCCTTCGCGCCCAGCCGGGCGAGCTCCGCGGTGAACGAGCGCTGCGTCCACTCCGCCCCGTCCGGCGGGCGCAGTCCCGTCTCGTTGAAAGCGGCGACGACATCGGACAGTTCGTGGATGCCGCGCCCGTACACGGCTTCCAGCTCGTCGGCGAAGGCGTCCTCGTAGTTCGTGGTGGGTGTGCTCCTGGACTGCACCGGTTCCAGGTTCAGCGGTGTCTTCGGTGACATGTGTTCTCCTCAGCGTTCGATCAGGGGAGATCGAGCACGAGTTCGGTGGAGCGGCAGCCGGAGACGCAGATCATCATCGTTTCGCCCGAATCCCGCTCCCCGTCGGTGAGCACGTGGTCGCGGTGGTCCGGCTGGCCGCTGAGGACCTTCGTCTCGCAGGTGCCGCAGATCCCTTCCTGGCACGAGCTGGGAACCTCGATGCCGGCCTCGGCGAGCGCGTGCAGGATCGGGACACCGGCGTCGACGCGGACCCTCTCGCCGGATCCGGCGCACACCACGTCGAAACCGTTGGAATCGCCGGTTTCCGCCGGGTTCTCCTCCTGCGGCGCACGGAAGCGCTCCACCCGCAGCGCAGCACCCGGCGGCAGGGCCGTTTCCACGCCCTGGATCAGCGGTTCCGGACCGCAGCAGTACACCAGGGTTGCCGGTGCGAGCTCGGACAGTTCGGCCGCCAGGTCGGGCGGTCCGCCGCTCTCGTCATCGGCGCGCACGCGCACTTCGCGCTCGCCGATGTCGTGCAGCTCCGGCAGGAAGGCCATACCGGACCGCGAGCGTCCGCAGTAGAGCATGCTCCACGTTTCCCGCCCGCGCGCGAGCTCCCGCGCCATCGCCAGCAACGGCGTGATGCCGATGCCGCCGGCGATCAGCAGGTAGCGCTGGGCCGGCTCCAGTTCGAAAGCGTTGCGCGGCCCGTCGACCTCGACCAGCGTGCCGGCCGTGAGCCGCTCGTGCACCCAGGAGCTGCCGCCGCGCGAGGACAGCTCCCGCAGCACCGCCACGCTCCAGGTGTCGCGCTCCCCCGGATCTCCGCACAGCGAGTACTCGCGCACCAGACCGTTCGGCAGGTGCAGGGACAGGTGGGCGCCCGGCGACCATTCCGGCAACGGCCGCCCCTCCGGATCGCGCAGGTCCAGCTGCACCACACCATCGGCCTTGAAGGTCGTGCGGTGCACGCGCAACGTCCGGGACATGATCGTCACCCCGCTCGCTTCACATCCGGTTCAGTCGCGTGTGACGCCGTGCATCGGCGAGGTCGTCGGATACGTCGGCAACTGCGGCTTCTGCGCACCGATGATCACGCAGAACAGGGCGTCGCGGTCCCCGATGCACCGGAGGCTGCGCGGCACCCCGGCGGGCACGCGGACGAGATCGCGGTAACCGAGTTCACGGGTCGCGGTCTTCGTTCCGTCGTGCACGTCGTGCACGGTGACCGCCAACGTCCCCTCGAGGACGTAGAAGACCTCCTCCACGTCGTGATGGGTGTGCTCGGGGCCCACCGCGCCCACCGGCAGGCGCATGTTCGAGAAGGTGAAGTGCTCGGACGGCAACGTCGCGCCGTCGCCTTCGTGGTTTCCCGTGGCACCGGACCCGATGTAGCGGACCTGGGCGCGCCGGAACTCCTCGCCGGCCTTGGCCTGGAAGGCGAGCGTGTCCCAGTCCTCGTGCCGGGAGGCCCGGCTGGCGATGCAGGAGTCGATCAGCGCTTCCAGGTCGGCGGTGCTGGTTTCAGTGACGCTCACGGCTACCTCCTAATAATTTAGCTCTAAGTGAGCTATTGGTAAGTGTTTTTAGCACCACGCCGAGAGCCGGGCAACCCCCGCAACAGGAAACCCTGATTCCGCAGGCTTGTTTCTCGGTCAAGAACGATCCGACTTGAGCGAACCACTCGACACCGATGGGGTCTTTCATTTAGTTGTAAAGCATTCGGGGTGGCTGGAGACGAACAGGAGGTGCGCCGTGGCGGGATCGGGAGTCACGCAACCGCAGGACGAGATCCTCGTGGCCGGACGCTGGTCGCCCGGCGGCGGAGAAGTGCTGCGCTGCGTCGACCCTTCCGACGGGAGCCCCCTCGCGCGCCTGCGCGCGGCCTCCGCGGCCGATGTCGACGAGGCGGCCCGCGCCGGCGCCGCGGCCGCGGACGACGCGGCATGGCGCGAGATGCTCCCGCACCAACGAGCGCGTGTTCTCACCCGCGTCGGCGACCTGATCGAGCACCACGCCGACGAGCTCGCGCTGCTGCAAACGCGCAACACCGGCAAGACGCTCGCCGAGACGCGCGCCCTCGTCTCCAGCGCCGCCGGAACCTTCCGCTTCTGCGCCGCGGCGCTGGAGACGGCCGAAGGCTCACTGCCCCAACCGCGCGGAGCGCACCTGACGATGAGCCTGCACGAGCCGATCGGCGTCGTCGGTGCGATCACGCCGTGGAACTCGCCGATCGCCAGCGACGCCCAGAAGATCGCCCCTGCCCTGGCCGCCGGCAACGCCGTGCTGCTCAAACCCGCCGAAGCCACACCGCTGATCTCGCTGGCGCTCGCGCGGCTCATCCAGCGCGCCGGACTGCCGGACGGGCTGCTGTCAGTGCTGCCCGGCAAGGGGCACACGGTCGGCGACGCCGTCGTCCGGCACCGGCTGGTGGGCAAGGTGTCGTTCACCGGTGGCACCGACACCGGCCGCGCCATCGGCCGCATCGCCGCCGACAAGATCATGCCCGTCACGACCGAACTGGGCGGCAAGTCGCCCACCATCGTGTTCGCAGACGCCGATCTGGACCAGGCCGCGGCGGGAATCCTCTTCGGGATCTTCTCCTCCAGCGGGCAGAGCTGCATCGCCGGCTCGCGGATCTTCCTGCACGAGAGCGTCCGGGAGGAGATGACCCGGCGCCTGGTCGACGGTGCCCGCCGCCTGCGACTCGGCCCCGGCACGGATCCGAGCACGCAGGTCGCCCCGCTGGCGACCTTCGAGCACCGGGACCGGGTCGCGGCACTGGTCGACCGCGCGCGCGAGGAGGGCGCGGACGTGCTGTGCGGCGGCGCAGCTCCGCACGAGCCCGAGCTGACCCGCGGTGCCTACTACCCGCCGACGCTGCTCGCCGGCCTGGGAAACGATGCGCAGACCTGCCAGCAGGAGATCTTCGGACCGGTGGGCGTGCTGCTGCCGTTCACCGGTGAGGACGACCTCGTCGAGCAGGCCAACGACACCGTCTACGGGCTCGCCTGCGGGATCTGGACCGGCGACTACCGACGCGCCTGGCGCGTCGCGCGGCGCATCGACGCCGGCACGGTGTGGATCAACACCTACAAGCAGTTCAGCATCTCCACCCCGTTCAGCGGCATGAAGGACAGCGGGCTGGGCACCGAGAAGGGCCGCGACGGGATCCGCTCCTACATGCGCCAGAAGAGCCTGTACTGGGGGCTGGAGGAGAGCCCCGTCCCCTGGGCCCAGTAGCTCCTCCCGCCGCAGCGGGCCCGCCGGTCACCGGACGGTGCGGGCGCGGGCGGTTCACTCCGCGCGCGCCCGCACGGCGGCGAGGTCCAGCGACGTCTCCAGCCTGCTGAGCAGGTCGGCGAGGCGGTCCTGCTCGGTCTCGGTGAGTCCGGCGAGCATCCGCCGCTCGTTGGCGAAGTGCGCGGCGCTGACCTTGTCGATGACGTCCAGCCCCTGTTCGGTCAGGTCGACGTAGACCACGCGACGGTCGTCGGGGTCCCGTTCCCGCCGCACGAGACCCGCTCGCTCCAGTTTGTCGACCCGCTGGGTGATCCCTCCCGTGGTGACGAGGTTCGCGTCGGCCAGTTCCCCTGCGGTCCGGCGGAACGGACTGCCCGCGCGCCGCAGCGCGGCCAGGATGGAAAACCCCGACATGGTCAGGTCGAAGGAGGCGAAGACCTCCGTCAACTGCTCCTGGTACCGGTAGTACGTGCGGTGCAGGCGCCCGAGGACGGCCATGGCGGAGGCGTCGAGTTCGGGGCACTCCCGACGCCACTCCTCCATCATGAAGTCCACGGCGTCCGGCCGCGCACCGTTCCGTCGCGCCACTGTGCTCACCCTCCGAGTCCGGGAGAAGTACTGAGCAGTAAGAATAACAGCGCTAAACGAACGAGCGGTGCCGCCGTGGCTACGACCTCCAGCGCCTCGCGCGGGGACAGGTCCCGCGAAGGATGCGCGGGACCGCCATCCGGCTGGCCCGGTAGGCCTCTCGGCAGAATGGACAGTTTCCAATCTAGTTCTCAACAACTTGTTGAGATACCTGGTGGCGGCACCACGGAAGACACCTCGCGAATATTTCTCATGTTTGTCTCCTTGACGACAACTCGGGGCGTACCCACACTCCGACTTGGCTTTCGGAATCCGATTTCCACATCACGGAACAATGCGCGGGCGAGTCGCTCGCAGAGCTACTGACCTGAGGACGGTGCAGCAGTGCACGAGGGAAGCGACGCTTCGGCCACGGCGCCGCGAAAAGTGAAGAAGTCGTTCCGGATGCCGCACATCTACGTCATTCTCTTCGCCTTCAGCGCGCTCGCCGCCATCGCCACCCACTTCGTTCCCGCCGGGCAGTACGACCGCGTTCCGGGCCCCGACGGGGAGGCCGCCATCGACCCCGACTCCTTCCGGTTCATCGAGTCGGCTCCGGTGGGCCCGGTCGGATTCATCACGGCCATCCCCAACGGCTTCATCGCGGCAGCCGAAGTCGTGTTCTTCACCTTCGTCATCGGCGGCATGTTCATGGTCATCCGCGAAACCGGGATCATCGAAACCACCGTGGACAAGCTGACCCGCCGCTTCGCCGAGCGGCGCATCCTGGTCATCCCCGTGCTCATGGTGCTGTTCGCCGTCATCGCCAGCCTCATCGGCACCCAGGAACTGGCGCTGGTGTACGTGCCGGTCATCCTGCCGCTGCTGATCGCGCTGGGATTCGACTCGGTCACCGCGGCCGCGGTGGCGCTGTGCGCGACCAGTGCCGGATTCACGGCCGGAGTGCTGAATCCGGTCAACACCGGCCTGGGGCAGAAGATCGCGGGGGTTCCGGTCTTCTCCGGCGTCCCGCTGCGGCTGGTCGTGCTGGTAGCGCTCGTCAGCACCGCCATCGCCTACGTCATGCGCTACGCCTCGAAGATCCAGGCCGATCCCGAGCGGAGCCTGGTGCGCGGTGAAGCCGCGGAGATCGAGAAGCAGCAGCTCTACCGGCACTCGCTGGCCGAAAGCGCGCTGACCTTCTCGCCGCGGCAGAAGACGGCGGGTGCGGCCACGCTGGTCCTGTTCGGCGTGCTCGTCTGGGGCGTGCTCACCCAGGACTGGTTCATGGTGGAGATGTCCGGCCTGTTCATCGTCATCGGCATCGTGGCCGGTGTGCTCGCGGGTTTGACCGCGACGCAGATCTGCGAGGCCTTCAACAAGGGCCTCGGCCAAGTGCTGGTCGGTGCGATGATCGTGGGCGTGGCCCGCGCCGTTGCGGTAGTGCTCGAAGAAGGCCAGGTCATGGACACGCTGGTGCACGGCCTGGGCAACCTGGTGGGTGGTTTCCCGGCCGTCCTGTCGGCTGTCGGCATGTTCCTCGCACAGCTCGGGTTCAACTTCCTCGTCCCGTCCGGCAGCGGGCAAGCCCTGGTCACGATGCCCATCATGGCCCCACTGTCCGATGTGCTCGAAGTGACCCGCCAGACCGCCGTGCTCGCCTACCAGCTCGGCGACGGCCTCGGCAACATCCTGTACCCGACATCCGGCTACTTCATGGCCACGCTCGCCCTGGCCGGAGTGCGGTGGGACAAGTGGGTCCGCTTCTTCTTCCCGCTGTTCTTGCTGTGGATCCTCATCGCAGCGGGCTTCACCGTCTACGCCCAGATCACGCTCTGGAACGGGTGATCGGACGGGCCGGAACAACCTCGGTCTCCCAGCGGCCGTGACGCGTCCAACGGGGGCGAGCACCGGCGCCCTACCTGCCAGCAGTCCGCGAATTCTCCGCTCGTCCCGTCCGCGAGCCCGCCCGGGCCGCTGCGACCAGCTTCGCCGCCACCGGTGTTTCCGGCCGCGTCAGCAGACGTCCCAGCGCGGCGGTTTCGACGCACCTGCCACCGTCGAGGACGTGCACGTCCTCGGCGATGTTCGACAGCACCGCGAAGTCGTGGCTGATCACCACCAGGCTCGTGCCGGTGGTGGCGGCCGTCCGCGCGAGGACGTCGAGAAGGTCGGCGCGGGTGACCGCGTCGAGCGACGCGGTGATCTCGTCGCAGACCAGAACGGCCGGGCGCGCCAGCAGCGACCGGGCCAGGGCGGCGCGCTGCAGCTGCCCGCCGGACAGTTCCGCCGGCCGCCGCACGACGTGCTCCGCGTGCAGTCCCAGCGAGGCGAGCATCCCGACCGCTGCCCGGTGGGCGTCGTCCGGGCAGGACCGCAACAGCAGACGCGCCGTTCTGGCCACTTGCTCGACCACCGAGCGGTATTCGTCGAAGGACGAACGCGCGTCCTGGTGGACGTACTGGACCTGCCGCCGCTGCTGCAGGGTGCGACGCCGCAATCCGGCGGGCAACGCGACGCCGTCCAGCCGGACGTACCCGGCGTCCGCGGAGGTCAGTCCCGCCAGACACCGGCCCAGCGTGGTCTTGCCCGCACCTGAAGGCCCCGCGATGGCGACGTGTCGCCCGCGCGGCACGGACAGGTCGATGTCCGCCAGCACCCGGATGCCGCCCCGGGCCGTCTTCCCGAGTCCCTCCGCCGCGAGCACCGGAGGTTCCTCCCGGGACGCCACCTCGCCATCCCGCCAACCGTCCACTGCGGGCACTTCCGGCAACCGCGGTTCGGCGGTCAGCAGAGCGCGGCTGTGCTCCTGATCCGGATCGTGCAGCAGACTCGTCGCCGCACCGCGTTCGACCACGCGGCCCTGCTGCAGCACCAGCACCTCGTGCGCCAGTTCCCGCGCGAGCCCCAGGTCGTGGGTGAGCACCACCAGTGCGGTGCCGTCCCTGGCCAGATCGGACAGCGTGCCGGTCGTTTCGGCCTGCGTCGTCGTGTCCAGCCCGGTGGTGGGCTCGTCGAGAACGATGACCTCGGGACGGGTGATCAGCACCTGCGCGAGCGCCGCCCGCTGTTGCTGACCGCCGGACAGTTGGTGCGGGTAGCGGCGCAGCAACCACTCACCGGTCGGCAGTCGCACCGCCCGGAGCGCCTCCTGGATCGCCTCCCGGCGGGCCGAGCGCCCGCCGTGGCGCAGGGCCGCCAACTCCCCGAGCACCTTCCCGATCCGACGAGCCGGGTTGAGCACGGCAGCGGGATGCTGCGGCAGGTAGCCGATGGTCCCCGCACGGGCTCGGCGACGCTGCGGCGGGGCGAAGCCGAGCAGGTCGCTGCCGCGCAGCCGAGCGCTTCCGGTGAGCTCGACACCAGGGCGCTGCTCGCCCTGCACGGCCAGCCCGAGAGTGGTCTTGCCGCTGCCCGACTCGCCGAGCACGGCGATGACACGTCCCTCGGGCACGTCGAGGTCGACGCCGTCGACGAGCCGCTGCTGCCCGGCACTTGCGCTGAGGCCGCGTGCTGCGAGTATCGGCGCGTTCAAGCCGGCACCACCTCCCTGTTCGCCAGGACGCGGTCGACGACGAGGTTGAGACCCGTGCACAGCGACACCAGCAGCATCGCCGGGACCAGGACCGCCAGCGGTTGCAGGAACAGCGCTTCCCGGTTGCGTTCGACGAGCACCGCCCAGTCACTGGCGCCGGATGTCAGCCCCACCCCGAGGAAGTTCGCCGATGCGATCAGGTACAGCACCAGGCTCAGGCGGCTGCCCGCGTCCATCGCGACCGGCCCGAGCACCGACCGCCCGACGTATCCGATGTGGACACGCCACCACGGTTCGCCCTGCATGCTCATGGCTTCGACCGCCGTGCGGCATCCCGGCGCGAGCGCGGCGCTGCGCACCAACCGCACCACCCCCGGAAATTGCAACGCGGCCACGGCCACCACGACGGTGAACGCTCCGCTCGCTCCGGTGGCGGCCAGCACCAGCAGCACCAGCAGGCCGGGCAGCGCGAGCAGCAGGTCCAGCAACCGCAGCACGGTCTCGTCGAACCATCGTCGCTGCTGCCCCACCAGGGCCAGCGCCAGCGGCATCCCGACGGCGTAGGCCAGCAGCAGGGCGGCTCCCGCGAGAACCACGACCGACGTCCCGCCGGTCAGCGCCAGGGCGAGCACATCGCGTCCGAGGACGTCCGTGCCGAGCGGGTGCCCGGCGGTCGGTGGCAGCACCGGGGCCGAGGAGGAACCGGCCGAGCCGGCCACCAGCGGTCCCACCGATGCCGCCAGCAGCGGCACCGCCAGCAGGAGCCAACCGAGCGTTCCGGCGACTCCGGGCAGCGGCGGGCGGCGCACTACAACACCTCCCGTTGCGGTACCAGCCGGTGCGCGGCGAGATCAGCCAGCAGGTTGACGAGCACGGTGGTCAGTGCGAAAACCAGGGCGTATCCCTGCACGACGGGCAGGTCGCGCGCCTGGACGGCGTCGAGGAAACCGGAGCCCATGCCCGGAAGGGCGAACAGCGCCTCCACGACGACCACACCGCCGAGCAGACCGTCCACGGCGCGGGCGAGCTGCTGCACGGCGGGACCGAGCGCGTTCGGCAGGACGTGGCGGGTCACCACGGCCCGCTCGGGAAGACCGAGCAGGCGCGCGTGAACCGCGTATTCGGCGCGGGAGCACTCGGCGACACCGATGCGCACCTGACGCGACAGCGCGCAGAGGTGTTTGCCCGCCAGAACCGCCACCGGCAGCACCAGCACGGCGGGATCGGAGAGCAACGACCACCCGGACATGCCGGCCGCCGTCGCGGGCAACCACCCCCACTGCACCCCCAGCAGGCCGACCAGCACGAGCCCGAGCGCGAACTCCGGCACCGAGTTCAGCAACACGGTTGCCGTGTTCAACGCGCGGTCCGTGCGCGATCCCTCGCGCAGTCCACTGAGGATTCCGATGGCCAGTGCCAGCGGGAGCACGACCGCCAGCGTCAGGACCGTCAGCAGCGCCGTCGTGGCCACGTCGCGGGCGAGCTGCTCGGCCACCGGCGTGCCCGTCAACAGCGAGGTCCCGAGATCACCGTGCACGAGCCCGCCGATCCAGTGCAGGAACCGCACGGGCACCGGGCGATCCAGGCCGAGCTGTTCGCGCAGCGCGGCCACCTGCTCCGCGTCGGCGTGCTCGTCGAGGATCACCACCGCGGTGTCCCCGGGAAGCAGCGACGTCAGCGCGAAGACCACCACCAGCACCGCGACCGCCTGCGCACCGGCGGTGAGCAGACGTCCGGCCACGTAACCGGACATCAGGTCAGGCGCGCCCGGTCGAAGCGAGCCCAGTCCAGGGAGTTCGGTGGTGCGGCGCGCATCCCGTCCAGCGCGCCGGCGATGCCGACGTTGTAGTTGCTGAACCCCCACACCAGCATGCCGCTGTCGTCGCGCGCCCGCTGCTGGGCCTGCCCCAGCAGGCGGGCGCGTTCGTCGTCATCGGCCGTGCGCAGGGCGCGCCGGAACACCGCGTCGAACTCCGGGGAGGCGTACCCGGTGTAGCTGCTCTCCGTTCCACCGCTGAGCACGCGGTCCGTCAAGTACGTCACGATCGGCAACGTGGCCGTCCGGACGTGCGCGGCCACGCCGTGTTCGGTGATCTCGGAGTAGTACGTCTCCGAGGACCGTTGCCGGGGAGTGACCTCGGCGCCGATTTCGCCGAGCTGCTGGGAGATCAGCGTAGCCGCGCGTTGGAAGTACGGGTCGGCCGTGCTCGTGTCGAGCGGGAAGGCCGGACGTCGAGCTCCGGCTGCGCGCAGCAGCTGCCGCGCGCGCTCGGGGTCGTGGGAACGCTGCGGGAGGTTCTCGGGGTAGTACTGCAAACCCCTGCCGAACAGGTCCTCGCCCACCTCGCCCTGCCCGCTCAGGGCGGTGTCGACCAGCTTCCGGCGGTCCACCCCCAGCTGGACCGCCCGCATGACGCGGGGGTCGGAGAACGGCGGTCGGTCGACCTTCAGCGCCACGGCTTGCATCGACGCTGCGGGTGAGGCGAGCACCTCGGTGCGCTGGTCCCGTTTCAGCAACGTCGCCGAGTTCGCCGCGACGTCGGGAGCGTAGTGGATCTGACCGGACATCAGGGCGTTGACGCGGGCGCTTTCCTCGTCGAGGGAGACGAACTCCAGCTCGGCCGTTTCGGGAGGGCCCGCCCAGTGCTCCGCGAAGGCGCTGAACACCGCCGAGGAGTTCGGCTCGAAGGAGCGGAAGCGGAACGGGCCGCAACCGACCGGCGCGGAGAAGTCGGTGGTGCCTTCCGGCACGATCTCCGTCGCCGGCCCGCCCCACGCCGCGGGGAACTCGAAGTTCGGCGCGTGCAGCACCAGTTCGAGATCGCGCTGCGAGAGTGCTCGACTGGCGGCGAAGTCCACGGCGAGGAAGCTCGAGCGGGCCGGTGAGCCGGTGGCGGGTTCGGCGATGCGCCGATAGCTGTAGAGCACGTCGGCGGCCGTGACCGGCCGGCCGTCGTGGAAACGGGCGCGGCGCAGCCGGATCCGCCAGCGGGATCCGGTGGCATCCGGCTCCCACGATTCGGCGAGCCGCGGTACGACGCGCATGTGGTCGTCGTAGCCGGCGAGCCCGTCGAACAGGGCCTTCGCGCGAGCTTGCTCGACGAACATCGAGCTGACGTGCGGATCGAGTGACTCCGTGGCCCCGGCGGTGGGGAAACCGGCGCGGATGCGCTGCCCGTCGCCGCGGGCCCCGCCGAAGCCGCAGCTCGCGAGCGGAACGGCCGCGGCGGCACCCAACGCCGTGGTCAGCAGGCGGCGTCGTCCCCACCGCGTGCCAGTGCCGAGTGCGGCCATGATCACGTGCTCCTTCCGGTCGGTACGCGGGACTGTTCCGGCTCGCCGGCGGCGAGCAGGCCGCGACGGTGCATGACCGCGGCACCCGCCGAGCCGGCCAGCCCTGCCACCAGCAGCGCTGCCCAGGGCATCCACCCCAGGGGCGAGCCGCTGGTGCTGTCCAGCAGCGTTCCGGTCACCCAGCTGACTCCGGCAGCGATCAGGCTGGAGACGAGGTAGTAGAAGCCGTAGTACGTGCCCGCCAGGCGCTCGCTGCCCACGATCGGGAGCAGCTCCATCGCGAAGGGGTTGGTGACGGCCATCCCGACCGTGAAGACGACCGTCGCCAGCAGCAGGGGAAGACATGCCAGCACGGTGGCGACCCCGGGTTCGGCGGGCTGCTGGGTGGGAAGCAGCGGACTGCTCAGCATCAGCGGTACGAACGACAGCGCCATGGCGGCCAGTCCCAGCACCACGGAACGGCCGGCGCTGAACCTCCGGCGGCACCAGTTGGTGATGCGCACCTGTCCGAACACGCCGATCACAGTGGACACGGCGAACACGGCGGCGGTCGCACCGGCGAAGCCGGACACGCGCTGCGCCTCCAGCGGCAGGGCGAGGTAGAGCTGGTTGTACAGGCCGAAGTAGGCCGAGAGCGCCAGGGTGAACACGAGGAAGCGCCGGTTGGCCAACACCTCGCGCCAGCTGCCGAGCACGCTCGTGTGCTGCGCTTCGATCGGTCGAGCCGGCAGGACGAACAACTGCAGGACCGTCAGGACGGCGAACACCGCGCATGCGATGAGCGCGACGACCCGGAAATCGGTCGCCAGCAGCGCGGCCCCGAGCAGGGGCCCCACGAAGGTTCCGGCGTGGCCGAAGACGTTGAACACCGCGAAGGCCTCGGCGCGCCGATCGCCGGCCTCGTGCATCAGGTAGGTCCGCACGGCGGGGTTGAACAGGGCCCCGGCGAGACCTGTGAGCACGGTGGCGACGACCAGCCCCGGCAGGGAGGTCAGCACGCCGAACAACCCGAACGAGAGCACGCGCAGCGCGCAGCCGGCGATGATCATCGGTCGGCAGCCCAACCGGTCGGCGGCCGTTCCGCCGAGCAGGAACATGCCCTGCTGGCTCAGGTTCCGCACACCGAGCACCACACCGACCAGAGCGGCGCCGTAGCCGAGGTCGTCGGTCATGTAGGAGGCCAGGAAGGGCAGCAGCATGTAGAAGCCCAGGGTGATCCCGAACTGGTTGACCACCAGCAGTCTCGCCGGCCACGAGAGCATCCGGAATCCGCTTGTTCTCACGAGTTCTCGTCCTCTCCGCACACGTCGCAGCGCTCGGCCGCCCCGTTCCTGCGGGGGCAGGGGTCGGTGACGGCCTCGTACCTGCTCCACTCCAGCGCCGCAGCGGCGGCCGGATCGTCCACATCGACCGGTTCCGCAGCACCGTTGCCGTGCAACCCGTTGCGACAGCAGAAATCGTCGTCGTAGATGGTGTCCCAGTACCGGTGCGGGCCGTCCGGGAAGACCGCCACGACCTCGTGGGCGCCGTCCTGGCGGGCGCACCAGGCGGCGACCGTGGCGGTGGCACCGGTGCTCCAGCCGCCGGTGACGAAGGCGTCCCCGGCCAGGCGGCGGCACGCCTCGACCGCCTGCGCAGCACCGACCCAGTGGACCTCGTCGAAGGCCTGGTAGTCGACCGCGGATGGGTGGATGCTGCTGCCCAGTCCCCGCATGATCCGGTGCCCGGCGGGCTGGCCGAACACGGTCGACGCGGGCGAGTCCACACCCACGATCCGTGCCTCGGGCCGGTGCTGGCGCAGCACCGGTGCGATGCCCCCGCTGTGCCCGCCGGTGCCGACGCTGCACACCACCGCGTCCACGTGGTCGAACTGGTCCACGAGTTCCAGTCCCAACTCCCGGTATCCGAGCGGGTTGTCCGGGTTGTTGTACTGGTCCGGCCAGTACGCGCCGGGCAGCGAGTCGAGCAGTTCGCTGACGCGCTCCCGCCGCGCCCGTTGCCAGCCACCCCGTGGATGGGGATGCCGCACGATCTCCACGCGCGCTCCGCGCGCCCGCAGCAGCGCGCGGGTCATCCCGTCGAGCTCGTCATCGGCGACGACGACCAGCGGATGCCCCAGGGCGGCGCAGACGTAGGCCAGCCCCACGGCCAGGGTTCCGCTGCTGGATTCCACGACCGGTGCTCCGGGCAGCAACTCGCCCCGGCGCCGCGCTCCGTCCAGCATGGACAATGCTGCTCTGGCCTTCATGCCGCCGGGTCCGAGGCCTTCCAGCTTCGCCCAGAACCCCGGGTGTTGCCGCGGGAGTGGTGTGTCCACCCGCACCGCGGGGGTGTTTCCGATCAGTTCCAGCAGCGAGAGGCACTTCGCACCGCCGGCCCGCTCACTTGCCCCGGTCAGTGTCACGGACGATCACCGCCGGCACTTCCGTAGAGGTGGATGTCGGTGGCGTCACCGGTGCACCAGAAGAAGGGGTAGGGCTCCGCCGAGAGGGCGTCGACGCGGGAACCGAGCAGCTCCCGCAGGACCGCGCTGCCGGTCTGGGCGAACATCGCCAGGGGAATGCCGCGTTCGCCGCACAGCTCGGAGATCTCGTCGAATGTGCCGTTGCCGAGAACCATCCCGGAGGCCACGACGGCATCCGCTCGTCCGATCGCTTCGGTGTGGCAGCGGATCACCGGCTCGTCCCACTCGGTCCGCCCGCCCTTGAGATCGCAAGCGACGTAGTCGACGCTCCGCTCGCGCAGGGCGGCCAGCAGCGAGTTCACCACTCCGATCACGGCGACGCACCCGCCCGCGGGCACGCGCACGAGTTCGGCGACGGCGCCGGCCCGCGCGGTCGACTTCTCCAGCGAGTCCCCCGCGGGCAACCGCACGGAACGGGCCTGCGGATGCCGGGCGTGCGGGTGCAGGTAGGCCAGGTAGGCGTCGAGCGCGGCCACCTGCACGGCCGGTTCGGCGTCCGACAGCAGGGCGTCGACACCGCACCCGACGACCTCCTGCACCTGCCGGTCCCCGAACGCACCGGGTTCCACGGCGCAGGAGCCCACGGCGTCGCCGACGCGGATGCTGAGCACCGTGTTGACGTAGCTGCTCCGCCTGTCGGAGTGCTGGGACCCTTGCACCGTCAGGAACGCCACGGAGCACGTGAGCGCGTGCGGGAGTTCGTCGTGGTCGCGCGCGAACCACCCGCTCCGCGCGCGTTCTGCCAGCAGCTGCAGTGAGGTGGCGCTGCGTTCGGCCGAGGCCGAAGCGGTCGAAAGCACAGTCGTCTCCGTACGATCCGCGAGAAGAGGGAATTGCCTGCGGGTCGGGGTCGTTCACACGACGTGTGAACCTGCCGCGGCAAGCGGGTCGCCGGGACGCTGCCGTCGAGCGGCGTGCGAGTCGTGGTGCACCTGCGTACCTCCTTCGGGGCTCCGCGACCCCGTTGCGAGTCGGCGCGGCGGCGTCAGTGTCCTGACTCGTGGATCCTCGTCGCCCTCCGGCCTTCCCACCGATCTTATCGGCAGTGGCCGTGGTTGGAGGGGAACTCCCCACTCACAGTGGCGGGACCGTGCCGGATTCGCACCGGCTTCCTGGACGCCGTCGCAGTAACGCGATCCAGAGGTACGCAGCCGCCCCGCCGGATGTCAAGTCGCGCTCGTCGAAGTCGCGTCGATCACACCGCAGCTTGTCATCGCAGCGGAACCCGGTGTGAGCAGCCGTTTTCCTCGGAGGCACTCGCTTTCAGCAACCTCTTCGCTGTTGCAATCATGTTGCATTACTCTCGTGCGCGGAGACCGGCCCCTGCGAGACCGTCCGAGGAGTCACGACATGCCCGAGAGCAACGGCCGAGCGATCGGCGACTACACCGTGCGGCGCGCACGCCCGGAGGACGTCGAGGGAGCGCGCACGCTCATGCTCGACACCTTCTACCACGTGCTCGGCCACGGTTACGTCGCCACGTGGCACGCCGACGTGATCGCTCTCGAGGAGACCTACTTCCACACACCCGGCCACGCCCTGTTCGTGGCAACCCTGGGCGACGAGGTGGTCGGCACCGCATCCGTGCGCTCGGACGGCCCGAAAAGCCCTCCGCACCCGCAGTGGATCGCCGCACGCTACGGAACCGGGGACACCGCGCAGATCTTCCGCACCTACGTCCGCCCCGAGCACCGCAGGAACGGACTCGCCCGCGCGCTCGTCGACCTCGCCCGCGAGTTCGTCGCCGATGTTCCCGAGTACAGCACGCTCTACCTGCACACGAACCCGGCTGTGGACGGGGCGGAGCCGTTCTGGCGCAGCCTGGCCACCGAAATCCACGACGGGCGGCACAACGGTGCGCACAGCCCGTGCATCCACTTCGAGATCCCCGTGCACACGGCGGTGTGATCCCCGGTTCCACCGGAGCGGCCGCGTGCGCCCGGGCGTTTCCCGCCGGGCGGCACCGGTGTGCGACCTTCACACGAACACACGAAGCATTCACCACTCAGCGAGGAAGGGCTTCCAGCGGATGGCGAGTGAACGCAGCTACGACGTGGTGCTTTTCGGCGCGACCGGGTTCGTCGGTGAGCTCACCGCGAAGTATCTCGCCGAGGTGGTGCCGCCGGGCTGCCGGTGGGCGCTCGCGGGACGCGACGAGGACAAGCTGGCCGCCGTGCGGCAGCGGCTCGGCGAGACCGATCCCAGCTTGCTGCACGCCGACAGCACCGACCAGGCCAGCCTGCACCGGCTCGCCGAGTCCACCCGGGTGGTGATCACCACCGTGGGGCCCTACCTGCACTACGGCGAGCCACTGGTCGCCGCGTGCGCCGCGGCGGGGACCGACTACGTCGACCTGACCGGCGAACCGGAGTTCGTCGACCGGATGTACCTGCGACACCACCAGGCAGCGCTGCGCACCGGCGCCCGGATCGTGCACGCCTGCGGGTTCGACTCGATCCCCTACGACCTGGGGGCGTATCACACCGTGCGGCAACTTCCCGCCGACAAGCCCGTCACCATCACCGGCCAGGTCCGGGTCAACTCGACCTTCTCCGGCGGCACCTACGCCTCGGCGCTGACCGCCTTCTCCCGACCGCGCCAGATGGCCGAGGCCGCCAAACACCGCCGCCGCACCGAGCCCCGCCCCGACCACCGGCGCATCCGCACTCCGCTCGGACCGCCGCGGCGGGACCGGGACAGCCGCACGTGGCTGGCACCGATGCCCACCCTCGACCCGCGGATCGTGGCGCGCTCGGCGGCAGCGCTGCCCGAGTACGGCCCGGACTTCACCTACCGGCAATACGCCGCCGTCAAACGGTTGCCCGTGCTCGCGGCCGGGGCGGCCGGTCTCGGCGCCCTCGCGCTGCTCGCCCAGATACCACCCGCCCGGCGTGCGCTCGGCAACGTCCGCGCCCCCGGCACCGGCCCGAGCGAGCAGCGCCGCGCGAAATCGTGGTTTTCCGTGCGCTTCACCGGCGAGGCCGGCGGGCAGCGGGTGCGCACCGAGTTCGCCGGCGGCGACCCCGGCTACGACGAAACCGCGAAGATGCTCGGCGAATCGGCCCTGTGCCTGGCCTTCGACGACCTCCCGGACACCGCGGGACAAGTCACCACCGCAACCGCCATGGGCCCCGCCCTGCTCGACCGGCTCCGCACCGCGGGGCTGACCATCCGCACCATCGACGGCGGCTAGACATCCCAGCGGTGGCGCTCGCGCTACGCTGGCGGCGATGGTTGATCACGACGCCGCGGGCCACGCGGGCGCAGAGCAGGAGGCGCAGTCGACGCAGGCGGACTTCGACCGACCCAGCATCGCCCGCATCTACGACTACCACCTCGGCGGCAACGCGAACTTCGCCGTCGACCGCGCAGCCGGCGACGAACTGGAACGGATCTTTCCCGACCAGCTCGCCTACTGCCGCCACAACCGCGCCTTCCTCGGCCGCGCGGTGCACACCCTGGCCACCGAGCACGGCGTGGACCAGATTTCACCCGCCCCGTGGCGATCCTCGCGCTGGGCATCCTCGACATCATCCCCGAGCCGGACGGGGCCGGGCTGATCGCGCACTACCGCGACGCCTGCCCCAGCGGCAGCGCGCTCGCCGTCTCCAACGGTGCGCAGCTGAGCAGGTCCACGGCGGATGTCGAAGGCGCCCGCGAGGTGTTCGCTCAAACCTCCACGCCACAGCTGCGGGTGCGCACCCGCGAGCAGGTGGCCGCGCTGTTGCCGGGCTACGAGTTGCTCGAGCCCGGCGTGGTTCCCACCGCCGCGTGGCGGCCGGAACAGCCCATCAGCGAGGCAGAAGCCGCCCGGTCCAACGCCCGCGCCGCCGTCGGCATGCTGTCCCGCCCACGAACGTGGAAGTAGGCCACGTTCTGCGCGCAGCGACGATGCCACTCGCGACGCCGCTCGTCGTCGCCGTCTTGACCGCTGCCCTCCGCTTCTCGAACGCGGCAGCGCGACGAGCGGGAGCGCCGGGTTGAACGCAGCGCCAGCGGGAACCCTCGTGGTAGAACGGACGTGCTGCATCGATCAACCCCTCGAAGGAGATACGCATGCGGAGCATCACCCTGGGCAAAACGGGGCTGGAGGTCTCCCGGATCGCTTTCGGCACCTGGCAGCTCGGCGGCGAATGGGGGTCCTTCGACGAAGAAGGCGCGATCACCGCCATCCGCCACGCCCGGGAACTCGGGGTCAACTTCTTCGACACCGCCCAGGCCTACGGCTTCGGCAAGTCCGAGGAAGTGCTGGCCAAGGCACTGCGCGAGGAGCTCGACCGCAACCGCGACGAGCTGGCCATCGCCACCAAGGGCGGGGTCAACCCCGGCGGTGAGCGCCCGCGCGACGCGCGCCGCGCCTTCCTGCGCCAAGGTGTGGAATCCAGCCTGCGCGCGCTGAAGCTCGACCACATCGACCTCTACCAGGTGCACTGGCCGGACGAGCAGACCCCGGCCGAGGAGACCGCCGCGGCCCTGCAGGAACTCGTCGACGAGGGCAAGATCCGCCACGTCGGAGTGTCCAACTACACCGCCGCGCAGATGGCCGAGTTCGACCGCACGCGCCCGGTGGAGACGCTGCAACCGCCGTACCACCTGTTCCGCCGCGGCATCGAGCAGGAGGTCCTGCCCTACACCCGTGAACACGAGATCGGCGTGCTGGTCTACAGCCCGCTGGCAAGCGGGCTGCTGACCGGACGGATGACCACCGACACCACCTTCGAGGATTCGGACTGGCGCGCCCAGTCCTCGGCGTTCAAGGGCGAGACCCTGCAGCGCAACCTCGCGGTGGTCGACCGGCTCTCCGAGTTCGCCGCCGCCCGCGGCCACTCCGTCAGCCAGTTGGCCATCGCCTGGGTGTTGGCCCAGCAGGGCGTGCACGCGGCGATCGTGGGTGCGCGCAGCGCCCGCAACATCGAGAACAGCCTCGCGGCCGCCGAAATCGACCTCAGCGCCGAGGACCTGACCGAGATCGAACGGCTGACCGCCGATGCGGTCTCCATCGAAGGTGCCGCGCCCGAGGGCGTGGTCTGACACCGCCGGCACCGACGGCCCGGGCCTGCGCGCCCGAGGCAGGTCCGGGCGGTCAACCGTCTTTGCGGGCCACGACGGCGAAACCGGGGAAGTCCTCGCCGACCGCTGCCGAGTCCTGCTCGGGGCGCCACAGCGGCACGCGCACCAGTCCCGGATCCATCGGCGTGAAACCGGTCAGCAGCGGTTCGATCTCGTCCCGTTCGCGCAACACCACCGGCCGGGCAGTGGACTGGTAGATCTTGGTGAACTGCTCGACCTCCTCCGGCGGCAATCCGGAGCGGCTCATGTGCGACAGGGCCAGGTAGCTGCCGGCGACCATGCGCTCCCGGTAGTGCGCGAGCACGTCGCCGAGGCGGCGTTCGTCCGGCACGAAGTGCAGCACGGCCGAGACCAGCAACGCCACCGGCCGGTTCCAGTCGAGGTAGGCCGAAGCGCCGTCGAGGACCCTGCCCACATCGCACATGTCCGCCCGCACCACTCCGGCCAGCGGGTTGCCGGCGAGCATCCGGGAAGCGTGCGCCGTGGCGACCGGGTCGATGTCGACGTAGACGATGCGGCAGCTCGGCTCGTCGCGCTGGGCGATCTCGTGGACGTTGCCGACCGTCGGCACCCCGGAGCCGAGGTCGAGGAACTGCCGCACGCCCCGCGCCACGAGGTAGCGCACGGCCCGACCGAGCCACGCGCGGTTGACCTGCGCGCCGATCTCGGTGAACGGCATGGTGGCGATGGCGCGTTCGGCGGCCTGCCGGTCGACCTCGAAGTTGTGCGCACCGCCGAGGTAGTAGTCGTACATCCGAGCGGGGCTCGGCTGGTTGAAGTCGATGTCGTCGGGTACCCACGAACCGGACACGGACGCCTCCCACGTTTGACCGTTGCCGACACACCGTATCGAGCGCGGCACGGCGCGAGAACGCGACCGGCACCGATCCCTGCCGCAGATCGCGGCTCGCGGCGCGCTGCCGCACTCGCCGCGAGCGACGAGAATGGTGCCGCACCCGAGCAACCGCAGGAGAAGCAGGTGGTCATGCGCGTCCTTCGTGATCTGTTCGCTCTGATCGCGCGAATAGGCATCGGCGTGGTGCTCATCGCGCACGGCTGGCAGAAGTTCGCCGAGTGGGGCATCGCGGGCACTGCGCAGAGCTTCCGCGGGATGGGCGTTCCCCTCCCCACCGTGTCCGCCTGGTTCGCTGCCCTCGTGGAGCTGGTCGGCGGGGTGCTGCTCATCCTCGGCCTGCTGCTGCCGCTGGTGGGCATCGCGGTGGCGGTGGACATGGCCGGGGCCGCGCTGTTCGTGCACGCCGGGCAGGGGCTGTTCGTGCCGGACGGGATCGAGCTGGTCCTCGTCCTCGGTGTGGCCGCCCTGGCGCTCGGGTTCGGCGGGGGCCGGTTGTCGCTGGACCACGGCCTGTTCGGCCGCCGCAGCACGCGTGCCGCCGAGCAGGTGCGAGCCGACGCGGCGGGCCGCCGGCCGCCGCGGGCGGACTCGTAGCCGACCGCGCCCGATTCAACACCGCGCGATGACGAGCGGGCGGTCTCGATCCGTGGCAAGGTCGGGACGCTCCGTCCACCGTGCGCGCCGGGAGAAGAACGTGGTCGATCAGGCCGAGACCGCCGAGAGCCACTCCCGGGGCCCGTCGCTGGCGCGGGCGAGCAGCGCGATGGCGGTGGCCACCGCCACCAGCCGCGTCAGCGGCCTCGTCGCGAAGGTGCTGCTGGCGACCGTGCTGGGCATCGGCGTGGTGCACGACTCCTACACCGTCGCCAACACCCTGCCGACCGTCGTCAACGAACTGGTGCTCGGCGGTGTGCTGACCAGCATCGCCGTGCCGCTGCTGGTGCGCGCCCAGCGCGACGGCGAGCGCGCCGGCGAGGCCTACGCGCAGTGGATGATCACCATGGCTGCGGTGGTCCTGCTGGTGGCGACCGTGCTGGCGGTGCTGCTCGCCCCGGCGCTGACGCAGCTGTACCTGGGCACCGACAGCCGTGCGAACTCGGCCCTGACCACGGCGTTCGCGTACCTGCTGCTGCCGGGCATCGTCTTCTACGGTCTGTCGGCGCTGCTGCAGGCCGTGCTCAACACCCGCGGTGTGTTCGCCGCACCGGCCTGGGCGCCGGTGGCCAACAACGTCATGCTGCTGCTGACGATGGCGGCCTACTTGGCCGTGCCGGGTGCGATCTCGACGAACCCGGTGCAGATGGGCGAGCCGAAGCTGCTGGTGCTCGGGCTGGGCACGATGAGCGGCATCGCCGTGCAGTGCTCGATCATGGCGGTGGCGCTGCGCCGCACCGGTTTCCGCTACCGGTGGCGTTGGGGCTGGGACCACCGGCTGGCCGAGTTCGGCGCGCTCGGCGGATGGGTGCTGGCCTACACCGCGGTCAGCCAGCTCGGCATGATCGCGGTGATCCGCGTGGCCGCGCACGGCACCCCGGGCAGCGTGACGACGTTCAACTACGCGTGGCTGCTGTCGCAGGTGCCCTACGGGGTGCTGGGGGTCTCGCTGCTGACCGCGCTCATGCCGCGGATCAGCCGGGCCGCGGCCAATCGGGACGTGCCCGGGTTCGTCGCCGACCTGTCCTTGGGCACGCGGATGAGTTCGCTGCTGCTGGTGCCGATCAGCGGGCTGATGGTCGTGGCCGGTCCGGCGATCGGCGTCGCGTTCTTCTCGCTCGGCGCCAGCGGGGTGGCCGCAGCCGATCGGCTGGGCATGGCGCTGGCCGCGGCGGCACTGGGCATCGCCCCGTACGCGGTGACCATGCTGCAGATGCGCGCGTTCTACGCGCTCAAGGACGCGCGCACGCCCACGTGGATCAACCTCGTCAGCGTGATCGTGCGGGCGGGGCTGTGCGCGGCGTGCCTGGTGCTGCTGCCACCGGAGGACGTGGTCATCGGCGCGGCGGCGGCGATGTCGGTGAGCTTTCTGTGTTCGGCGGTGCTCGGCCAGGTGTGGTTGCGCCGGCGAATGGGTGGGATGCGCACTGCGGGGATCGTGCCGAGCCTGGCGCGCACGACGGGGGTGACCGTGGTGGCCTGCGCGGCTTCGCTCGGCGTGATGGCCGCACTGGGACCGGCTACCGCGGCCCTCGGGGCGATTCCGACCGCGTGGGTGTCGCTGGCCACGCACACGCTCGTCGTCGGTGCGGTGGCGCTGGGTTTGCTCGCGCTGCTGCGGGCGCCGGAGCTGGGGCCGGTGCTGCAGCGGGTGCGGTCGGTGCTCGGCCGCGGCGGGCAGTAGCGCCGGGGGCCGGTTCACTTGCGCTGCCGCGATGTTCGACCGCTGCGGGCCGGTTCACTTGCGCTGCCGCGCGGGCCGGTTCATCCGCTCGTGGCGCAGCGCGCCGATCTCCGCTGGCTCTTCGATCGGTTCGAGCGGCTCGCCGAGGGCCCATTCCAGCAGCAGATCGGCCAGCGCCGGGTTGCGCGCGAGCACGGGCCCGTGCAGGTACGTGCACACGACGTGCCCCTGCACCGCGCCTTCGCTCGTCCCGTCGCCGTTGCCGATACCCCTGGTGAGCCTGCCGAGGGGCTGGGCGGCCGGGCCCAGGTCCGTGCGGCCGAGGTGGTTTTCGAAACCGGTGAGCGTGCCGACGCCGGGCAGCGTGCAGTCGGTGGTGATCTCGCCGATGGACCGGCGCGTGCCGGGTTCGGTGCTGGCATCGACGAGGCCGAGACCTTCGTGCCGCATGCCGTCGCCGGTGACGAAGCTGGTGCCGAGCACTTGGAACCCACCGCAGATGCCGAGCACCGGCACCCCGCGCTCGGCGGCGTGGCGCACCCCGGGACCGCGGGTGAGCACGCGCACCGCGGCGACCTGCGCCACGTCCTCTCCCCCGCCGAGCAGGTACAGGTCGCACTGGCCGGGCACTTCGGCTGCCGAGGAGTGCACGGTGACGGTTTCGGCGGTGATGCCGCGCCAGGCCAGCCGCTGGGTGAGCACCAGCACGTTGCCCCGGTCGCCGTAGGTGCCGAGCAGGTCCGGCAGAACGAAGGCGATGCGCACGGTCATGCGGCCCCCTTGTGCGCGAGCAGATCGCGGAACGCGGTGTAGTTGGCGACCACGTCCGGCTCGTCACCGGGCATGGCGGCCAGCGCCTGGTGCGGTCCGTCGGCGACGCTGCAGGCCACGCCCGCGTAGCGCAACCGCACGGCCACGTCGTAGGCGCGTTCACCGCTGACCCACACCGTTCGGCCGGCCAGCAGGCCGAAGTCGACGTCCCACAGCCACGACACGTCGTGCCCGTCGGCTTCCCTGCTGTTGACCACCAGCAGCAGCGGCCGGTCGTTCTCGGTGACGAGGTGCAGCATCTCCAGCCAGCTGGCCGGGTTCTTCGCCAGCAGCAGCCGCACGCGACGACCGGCCAGCCGCACGACGCTGTAGCGGCCACTGGCCTGGTGCATGGTGCGGATGCGGCCCAGCATGGCGTCTTCGCCGCCGCCGAGCTCGGCTCCCGCGGCCAGGGCGAAGGTGGCGTTGACGCGGTTGACGTAGCCGGGCAGCCGCAGGTCGAGGGCGTGCTCGGTCCCGCTGGGGTCGACGACGCCGCGGTCGGTCACTGTCCAGTCGGCTTCCGGTCGGCGCAGTCCGCACACGCATTCCCACTGCCGGTCGAGCTCGCCGAGGAACGTGCCGCAGCGGGGGCAGTTCCACGCGTCGTCGCGCCAGTGCACTCCGGCGGCGACCCAGGTGACCGCTTCGTGTTCGGCCACGGCCAGCACGATGTTCGGATCGTCGCGGTTGGCGACGACCCGCGTGCTCGGCACGCGTTCGAGCGCGCGGCGCAGGCTGGCGGCAACGGTGCGGACCTCGCCGACGCGGTCGAGCTGGTCGCGGCTGAGGTTGAGCAGCACGATCACCGCGGGTTCGATCTGCTCGGTCACCCGCGCCAGGTGCAGTTCGTCCACTTCCAGCGCGGCGAACGGGGCGCGGCGGTTGCTCATCAGGGCGGTGACGTGCCCGTCGAGCATGTTCGCCCCGGTGGCGTTGCTGACGGCGGGTGCCAGCGAGCGCAGCGCCTCGGCGGTGAGCTGCGTGGTGGTGGTCTTGCCGTTGGTTCCGGTGATCATGACCAGGCGTCGTGCGAGGCTCAACCGCCGCAGCAGGTCGGGTTGCACCCTCAACGCCACGCGGCCGCCGATCATGCCACCGCTGCCGGAACGGGTCAGGCGGGACAGCAGCGCTGCGGCACGCCCGAGTTGGACGGCGAGGGCGGTGCGCGGGTCGGTGCGGCGGCGCGCCGGGACGACGCGCCATTCGCGGTGCTCGGGAGCCTGTTCGGGCGGCCTCGACGGGGCCGGTGTTGATGGTTCGGAGGGTGGTGCGGGGTGCGGCACGGCCTGCTCGTCCTGCCGCGCGGCCTCTCCCCGGGCACCGGTGCCGAGTGCGCCGCGTGAGGCCCGGTCCCGCGCTCGGTCTGTCATTCGAGGTCCCCCTCGGGCAGCCGTCCCCATTGCACTGCTGCGACCGGCGGGCCGGGACATGAAAGGCACCGCGGACGTTCGGGAGGTCGCATTGCGGTCAGTGTGGCTCGACACGCGCGTGCTGGCCCGCCGATCACGCGGCCACGATGCACCGCGAAGCCGGACACAATGCCCTGAGCAGGGATTTCGCAGGTTTCCGGCGGATCAGGCGAGCAGTGTCACATTGCGATGTTGGCTATCGCGGATGAGGCGCGTGCGCCGGGCGAATGGATGCGCGCGAGCTGGGACACCCCCGCGGAAGGAAGCGCTGCGCGGCCGCTTTGGCGGGCGATCAGCGTGCTCGTGCCGGAACCTCGGTGGGCGACGGCGCGCGTGATGGGGGAACCGGGCTTTGTTGAGGAGAGGGAACCGTGGTGGAACTGGTGCTGGTGCTGGCCGCGTTCGTGCTGGCAGCACTCGGCTGGACGCTGTGGGACGTGCTGTCGGCGTGGCGGCGGCCGCGGTTATGAAGCACCGCGGACGACGCGGCCCTCGGGAACGCGGAGGGGGGAACGCAGAGCCCGGGGACCCCGCCGGAGAGAGGCAGGCGGGGTCCCCGGGAAACACCCGGTGCGCTGTGCACCGGTGGTTCGTGCTCGTCCCGGTGATCAGACGGCCAGCTGCTGGCCCGGCACGATCAGGTTCGGGTCGTCGAGCACCTGGCGGTTCTGCTCGAACAGACCTTCCCAGCTCACGCCGTACTGCTTGGCGATGCTGCCGAGGGTGTCGCCCTTCTGGACGGTGTAGTCCTCACCGCCGGTGCTCTGCTGGGCGGGCTGTTCGGCAGGCGCGGACTGGGCCTCGGACTCCGAGGTTTCGGTCTGGCCCTCGGCCGCGGCCTGATCCTCGGTTCCGCCGCCGGAGCCGGAGGACACTTCCTGGTTCTCCAGGCCGCCGTCGGCGGTGAGGCCGGCTTCCTGGCCGCACGAGGGCCAGGCTCCCGGACCCTGCTCCTGCAGCACCCGCTCGGCCACCGCGATCTGCTGTTCGCGAGTGGCGTCGGCGGCGTTCGACGCGTACTCGGTGCCGCCGAAGCCCTCCCACGTGGACTCGTTGAACTGCAGGCCGCCGTAGTAGCCGTTACCGGTGTTGATGCTCCAGTCGCCGCCGCTCTCGCACTCCGCCACGGCGTCCCAGGTCTCCTCCGAAGCCGCGTTCGCAGGCAGGGTCAGGGCGAACGGCGCGGCCACGGCGGCACCGGTCAGGGCGACACGCGCGATGTTGCGAGTAGTGCGATTGTTCGGCATGGTCTCTTCTCCCAGTGGCGCCTGCGAGCGCGGCCCGCCCCTGCCCCATTTCACGATCTCGGGGGTCGGAAATCCGCCGGCAGGGTTCGGCGCTGCGAATTCCCGGATCTTTGCTCGTGGCCGGCTCGGGGAATACCGACCAGGCATCACGCTACGGAGTGAGCCGGGACGAACCAAAATCCTCAGCGAGTGGCTCTCGTCATAGAAACGCACGCCCCACCGCTCACGATCGATCTTATTTACCCTGGGCACAAAGCGACGAAAAAGATCGCGACCAAACAAACTCGATCTTGGGAAGTGTGAACCACACCACCACAGCTGTTCCTTTTCGCATCACGCAGCGCGCCAAGGCGCACGCGCACTGTGGAAACGGGCACAACAGGCGCGTTCGGACCATCAATCTCAGCACGGGTGCAGCCGTTCCGTGATCGTGCCGTGATCGACGACTTGTTCGTGTTCTTTCACCATTAACTGAAACGACGAACAGAGTTGAGGTGCAGTCCAGCGGGGAGCTCGGTTTGACCAACGCCGACGCGCGAAAGCCCGCCGGGCGACCCGGCGGGCTTTTCGATGCGCGGATGGTGAGCCGACTGCTGCGAGCGCGGGAATTACGAGCTCGTCGAAGCTGCCGCATCTCCGCTCGTCTGCGCGGGCGCGGACGTCTGCGCGGGGGCACCGCTGCCGTCCGCCCCCTCCTCGTCCTCGCGGGGACCGGCGTCCTGGGCCGGGGCGTGCTTGGGCAACCACAGCCACGCCACTGCCGCGGCCACGAGGATCAGCCCGGCACCGACGAGATGGGCCACGTGCAGCCCGTCCATCCAGGCGTGCATGACCCGGTCGGCCAGGGACAACCCCTGCTGGCCGAGTTGCTGCGCCACGGCCAGCCCGCCCGGCAGTGACTCGCTGGCCAGCTCCTGCAACCGCTGCGGCAGCCCGGCCACCGCTTCGCCCAAGTGGGCGGCGTAGCTGCTGCCGAGCACGCTGCCGAGCACGGCCACGCCCAGTGAGGCGCCCACCTCCCGGGTGACGTCGTTGGTGGCCGAGCCCATGCCGGCGCGGTGCCGCGGCACGTTGGCCATGAGCTGGTCGGTGGCCGGGGCCATGGCCACTGACATGCCCAGCGAGGTCAACGCCAGGCCGGCCAGGAAGTGCGGATATCCGGAGTCCACGCCCAGCGTGCTCAGCACCGCCATGCCCGCGGCCGCCAGCACCATGCCCGAGGCGATCGTGGTGCGCGGGCCGAAGCGGCGCACGATCTTCGGCACCTGCGGGGCGATGATGACCATGACCACGCTCATCGGCAGCATCGACGCCGAAGCGATCAGCGGCGAGTAACCGAAGACGAGGATCAACGTCTGGCTCAGCGCGAAGAACACCCCGACCATCGCGAAGAACACCAGCGTCAACGCCACCGCCGCGGCGGAGAAGCCGGTGTTGCGGAACAACGAGATGTCCAGCATCGGGTCGGACACCCGGCGTTCCCAGAGCACGAACAGCGCCACGAGCACGAGGCCGACGGCCACGAGGATCCACGTCAACGGCGCGGCCCAACCGGTTTCCTGGGCCTGGATCAACGCGTAGACGACCAGGGTGATGCCTGCGGTGGACAGGACCGCGCCCAGGACATCGACCCCGCCCAGCGTGGCGTCACGACTGCCCTGGTGCTTGGGCACGTAGGGGATGCCGGCGAGCACGCCGAGGACCACGACGGGGATGTTGATGGCGAACACGGCGTGCCAGGTCGACACTTCCAGCAGCAGCCCGGCGATGACGGGCCCGAGCGCGGTGCCGCCGCCGGAGACGGCCGCCCACATGCTCACCGCCTTGGTCCGCTCGTGGCTGGGGAACACGCTGGTGAGGATCGACAGCGTCACGGGCATGATCATGGCGGCGCCGAGCCCGAGCACACCGCGGGCGGTGATCATCTCCGCGCTGCTGTCGACGAACAGCCACACGTAGGCCGAGGCGAGGCCGAAGACCACCATGCCCGCCTGCAGCATCCCCTTGCGGCCGTAGCGGTCGGCCAGCGCGGAGGTCGTGAACAGCAGTCCGGCGAACACCAGCGCGTAGGCGTTGTTGAACCACTGCTGCTGGGCCATGGACGCCCGCAGGTCCTGCGCCAGGTACGGCAGCGCAACACCCAGGGACGTGTTGGCGAGCATGGTCGCCGACAGGGCGAGGCACAGCACGAGCAGGGTGATCCAGCGGTGGCGGTAGGCCTGCAGGTCGATGCCTTCGGCCAGTGCGGCGCGCTCACCGGCGTCGCGCGCCGCCGCTTCACTCGCGCTCGACGTGCCCATCCCGGATCCGATGGACAAAGTACCTCCCTCTGCGGTCGCTTGCTCCCCCAGATTATGTCATGACTGACATCTGTCACTCATGACGCTTACCACCATTGACCCCTGCCCGCCGATTCACGAAGCTGGAGGCATGACGACCGCGTCCCCGACCGGCCGGGGGTCCGGCGCCGGGGCGGCACCGGGCGGAGCGGCCGGTGCCGCGAAACCGCCCGCAACTGCGAGCGCTGCCGCCGACCCTCCCGCACCCGAGAGCCCGACCGACGGGGCACCCGCAACCGAGGAGCCCGCCCCGGACCTTCCCGAGGACCGCCGTCACCGGCGCACCCTGCGCACCCGGCAGGCCATCGAGAGCGCAGCGCTGCGGCTGTTCCAGCAGCAGGGCTTCGAGGCGACCACGGTCGAGCAGATCGCCGAGGAAGCCGACATCGCTTCGCGCACGTTCTTCCGCCACTTCCCCAGCAAGGACGCCGTGCTCTTCGGCGACTCCGCGCGGGAAGCCGAGCAGATGCGGCAGGTGCTGGCCACCCGTCCCGCCGACGAGCACCCGCTGCGTTCGCTGACGATGGCACTGCTCGACGCCGCCGAACGCATGGAGTCCGACCGGGAACGCCACCTGATGCGCGCCCGGCTGTTCACCGAGCTGGAAGGCAACCGCGACTACGAGAAGCACCTCATCCGCCAGCAGTGGGTGCAGGACTACACCGACCTCGTCGCCGAACGCCTCGGCACCGACGTCAACGACCCGCGCGCCGGGGCGTGGGCGCTCATGCTCGCCGGTTCGTTCGGCTCGGCCGTGCACGCCTGGCTGCTGTCCACCGACGGCGCCCCGCTGCGCGAGATCCTGCAACGGCTGCTCGCCGACACCGGCACCGGACTCCTCGAAGCCACGGCCGAGCCCTGAAGCCGCGACCTCCTTTTTCTGGGCTCATTCCAGAGAGCACAATTTTCATGAAAATTGAGCGCCGTCCCCACACGATCGGCCGATCATCCGTCCCCACCCGATCGGCGGTGCATCAGCATCCGCCCGTCAGCGGTGAGGTGTTCGCGCACCCGACCGAAGAACGCGGTCAGCACCCGGTAGTTCTCGTCGGTGATCGCTGCCTCCGCCGGCTCCGCGCAGCCCACCCGCCGGCCCGGGTCAGCGCACGCGGATCGGCGCCGCGTCGCCGGCGGGAACGAGTTCACCGATGACCGGCGCGCCCGGGATCTCACCGGCGATGAGCAGACCGCCGGAGGTCTGCGCGTCCGCCAGCAGCAGCGCCTCGTCCTCGGCCACCCCCGCGAGGTCGCAGTGCGGTCGCACCCAGTCGAGGTTGCGGCGCGTGCCGCCGCTGACGTGACCGTCCGCCAGCGCCTGCCGCGCACCGTCGACGTAGGGCACCGCGGAGGAGTCGAGCACCGCGCCCACCCCGCTGCCCCGCGCGAGTTTGAGCAGGTGGCCGAGCAGGCCGAACCCGGTCACGTCGGTCGCGCACCGCACTCCCGCCGCCACCGCGTCCTGCGAAGCCCGGTCGTTGAGCGTGGTCATCCACGCCACCGCCTCGTCCGAGACCTGGCCGGTGGCCTTGTGCCGCGCGTTCAGCACGCCGAGGCCGAGCGGTTTGGACAGCGACAGCGGCAAGCCCGCCCGTCCGGCGTCGTTGCGCAGCAACTCCTCGGGCCGGGCCGTGCCGGTGACCGCCATGCCGTACTTGGGTTCCGGATCGTCGACGCTGTGCCCGCCGGCCAGGGGGCAGCCGGCCTCGGCGGCGACGGCCGCACCACCGGACAGAGCTGCACGCGCCACCTCGGTCGGCAACGTGTCCCGCGGCCAGCACAGCAGGTTCACCGCCAGCAGCGGGCGCGCCCCCATGGCGTACACATCGGACAGCGCGTTCGCCGCTGCGATGCACCCCCAGTCGTAGGGGTCGTCGACGACGGGGGTGAAGAAGTCCACGGTGCTCACCAGGGCGCGGTCCGCGTCGAAGCGCACCGCCGCGGCGTCGTCGCCGCTGTCGAGGCCGACGAGCATGTCACCGGCCCACGGCGCGTCGAGGCCGGCGACCATGTCCTGCAGTTCCCCCGGCGGGATCTTGCATGCGCAGCCGCCGCCGTGCGCGTACCGGGTGAGCCGGAGCCGTTCCGCCGTTTCCGTCATGCCGCGACGGTAAGACCGCATCGCCGCCGCGGTCTGGCGACACGCCTCACCCGTGCCGGTCGGGGCCCGCGCGGGTGAGGTCGATGCGGACGAGCACGCGCTGCTGTTCGCGCATCGCCGCGCGGTAGGCGTCCCAGTCCTCGTGCTCACCGTTGATCGTGCGGTAGTAGTCCACCAACCCCTCGAGCGCGTCCGGCAGGCCGAGGACGTCGGCGCGGCCGTCGACCTGCACCCACGAGCCGAAGAACGCCTCGGTGAACGCGCACAGCGCCACCTGCGGATCGCGGCGCATGTTGTGCGTCTTCGTCGCGGTCTCGCGGGTGCTGATGAGGGCGCGGCCGCCGTCGTCAACGGCGACCAGCACCGGGGACAGTTGCGGCGAGCCGTCGCGGTGGCGGGTCATCAGCACCGCGCGGTGGTGCTGCCGCAGGAAGTCGCGCGCTTTCCCGAGCTCCATGGCCGCCATCATCGCGTGCGCTCAGGCCGCTGTCGATTCGCCGATGCCGGCGGCGGCACCCGCCGCGTCAACCCAGCTCGGCGAGCACGCGCTGCACGATCCGGCCGGTGCTCAGGCCGTAGCGGTCGTGCAGCGTGGGCAGCGCGCCGGCGCCGAGGAACTCGTCGGGCAGGCCGATCTGCGCGAGCCCCCGCGCGCGGTTGTTCGTGACCAGTGCGCTGGCCACCGACTCGCCCAGCCCGCCGACGATCGTGTGGTTCTCGAGCGTGACCAGCAGCCGGTCGCTGTCGGCCACCCGCAGCAGGGTGGGCACGTCGAGCGGTTTGATCGTCGGGCAGTGCACCACGGAGACGTCGACGGCGTGCTCGGCGAGCTCCTCCGCGGCCGACAGCGCGCGCATCGTCATCAGCCCGCTGGAGACGAGCACGACGTCGCGGCCGGAGCGCAGTTCGGCGGCCTTGCCCAGCTCGAAGCGGTAATCGTACTCGTCGAGCACCGCGGGCACCTTGCCGCGCAGCAGCCGCAGGTACGTCGGTCCGTCCACTTCGGCCAGTTGTGGAACGGCCTGCTCGATGTCCACCGAGTCGCACGGGTCCACAACGGTCAGCCCCGGGACGCCGCGGAGGATCGCGATGTCCTCGGTCGCCTGGTGACTGGGACCGTATCCGGTGGTCAACCCCGGAAGTCCCGCGACGATGTTCACGTTCAGGCCGGGTTCGGCGATGTCCAAGCACAGCCAGTCGTAGGCGCGCCGGGTGGCGAACACCGAGTACGTCGAGGCGAACGGCACCAACCCGGTTTCGGCCATGCCTGCCGCCGCGCCGAACAGCAGCTGCTCGGCCATGCCCATCTGGTAGAAGCGGTCGGGGTGGTTCTCGGCGAACACGTGCATGTCGGTGTACTTGCCGAGGTCGGCGGTCATGCCGAGGACGTCGGCGCGCTCGTCCCCCAGGCGCGACAGGGCGCGGCCGAACGGCGCGGTGGTGGTGCGTTGTCCTTCATCGGCGAAAGATGCGATCATCGCCGAGGTCGTGAGTCGCTTCGTCGTCATCGTGCGCTCCCGTCCAGTTGCTCGCGGGCGATCTGCCACTCGTGCTCGTCCACGCGCATGAAGTGCGCGCGCTCCCGGTTCTCCAGCAGGGGAACGCCCCTGCCGATCCTCGTGTCGCACAGCAGCACGCGCGGATGCTCGTCGGCGATGCCGCGCAGCGCCTCCAGCCCGCGCAGCAGCGCGAACACGTCGTTGCCGTCGATGCGCAGGGCGTGCCAGCCGAACGACTCCCACTTGTCGACCAGCGGGTCGGCCGACAGCACCGAGGCGGTCGAACCGTCGGCCTGCAACGCGTTCAGGTCGACCAGGGCGATGAGGTTGCCGAGCCCGTGGTGGGCTGCTCCCATGGCCGCCTCCCACGTGGCGCCCTCGTTGAGCTCACCGTCGGAGAGGAAGTCGTAGACGAGCGCGTCGTTGCCCTGGTGCCGCAGGCCGAGGGCCATGCCCACGGCGACGGGCAGGCCGTGCCCGAGCGATCCACCGGATATCTCCACACCGGGCGTGTAGGAGGCCATGCTGGACATGGGCAGTCGGCTCTCGTCGGTGGCGTAGGTGTCGAGTTCGGACACGTCGAGCACGCCGGCCTCGGCCAGCGCGGCGTACTGCGCGATGGCGTAGTGGCCGATGGACAGCAGGAACCGGTCCCGCTGCGGCCAGCGCGGGTCCGCGGGGCGGTACCGCAGCTGGTCGCAGTAGACAGCGGCGAGCAGGTCGGACACGCCGAGCGCTTGCCCGACGTAGCCCTGCCCCTGGGCCTCGCCCATGTCGATGATGTGGTGCCGCATCCGGTGCGCGAACGCGGCCACGGCTTCCCGCCGCTGCGGCGAGGGCTCGATGGCCGCGCACGCCGCGGACGCGGGGCTGGTTGATCGTTGCGTCATGGGCACTCGCTCCGTTCGTTCCTCGTTCGAACCCGGTGGCTGTGGTTGCGGTAGCCGGTGGCTGCGGTGTCGCTGCGCCGGGCTCAGACGGCCAGGCTCAGCCCCAGCACCACGGCCAGACCGATGACCGACATGATCGACTGGGACAGCGTGTAGATCTGGAAGGCGCCGCGTGTGGACAGTCCGAGCAGGGCGCGGAACATCCAGAAGGTGTTGTCGCTGACGTGCCCGCCGAAGCTCGCGCCGGCCGCGGCGGCGAGCAGCACGAGCACGGGCGCGGCGTCCACACCGCCCAGCACGGGCGCGAGCAGGGTGGCCGCGGTGATCGCGGCGACCGATCCGGATCCCTGGGCCAGGCGCAGCAGTGCGGCCACGAGCCACGCCAGCAGCAGCGGGGAGGCCGAACTGGACTGGAACAGGCCGGAGATGATGTCGCCGATGCCGGTGCGGCTGATCACCTCGCCGAGCGAGCCGGCAACACCGGTGAACAGCAGGATCGTGCCGCTGGTCGCGGCCCCCTTGCCCAGCGCCCGTTCCAGGGCTTCCCGCGAGAGCATCACCACGGTCACCGCGCAGGCGAGCAGCAGCCCCAGCAGCAGCGCCACGACGGGATCGGACAGGAACCCCACGACCCCGTTCTGCACACCGGCGGTTTCGGCGATCGTGCCGGCAACGATCAGCGCCAGCGGCACGAGCACCGGCAGCAGCGTCACCGCCAGCGGCAGTTGCCGGCGCGGTGTTTCGGCTTCGGCCACGGCCATGCCGTCCATGCCGTCGTCGAGCGGGGCTTCGTCCCTGTCCGGCTGCCAGGTCCGCTGCATGAGCTTGCCGTGCAGGAAGATGCCGCCGATGATGGCGACGATGCCGACGGGGATGCCGAACAGCAGCATCGTGCCCAGCGGCACGCCCAGCGCTCCGGCTCCTGCCAGGGCCGCGGCCCCGGGCAGCACCATGAGCAGGCCGACTTCGAGTCCGATGGCCAAGGCCCCGCCCACCTTGGCGATGCTGACGCCGGTGCGAGCGGCCACGGATTTGGCGATCGGCGCGAGCATCACCAGCGCGACGTCGAAGTAGATCGCCGGGAAAGCGATGCCGGAGGTCAGCCCGAGCACGTAAGGCGACTTCCGCGCCCCGCACACGCGGAGGAGCAGCTCGACGATGCGCTGCAGAGCGCCCGTGGTCGACAGCAGCGACCCGAGCAGCACGCCGAACCCGATGATGAGCCCGACTTCCGCCATGAGATCGCCGAATCCCTCGGAGACCGCTGCGGTGGTCTGCTCGAAGCCGAGTCCGGTGGCCAGGCCGAGATACAGCGCTCCCAGCACCAGGATGACCACCGGGTTGATGCGTGCCACCACGATCAGCAGCACGATGCCGAGCACCGCGATCGCGGTGTGCATCAGGACGAGCGAATCGGACATACCCGTGTCTTTCCGTCGACCTCGTTGTCGAGGGGTGGATGCGGCGGCAACTGGCGCGCCCGGCGGCGAGGGCGGAAGGGCCCGAGGGCCGGCTGGCGCAGACCTTCGCGTCCGGGCGGGGACCGGTCAGTGGATGTGCGAGCCGCCGTTGATGTCGAACGTGGCACCGGTGATGTAACCGATCCCCTCACCCGCCAGATAGGTGATCATGCCGGCGACGTCGGCGGTGCGGCCGTTGCGCCCGACGGGAACGCCGGCGACGAGCTCCTCCTTGCGCTCGCCGCTGAGCAGACCACCGGTGATGTCGGTATCGATCAGCCCCGGAGCCACGGCGTTGACGACGACGCCGTGTTCGCCGACCTCGCGGGCCAGCGCCCGGGTGAGACCGAGGACGGCGGCCTTGGCCGCGGAGTAGTGCGTGCCGCCGAAGACGCCACCACCGCGCTGGGCGCTGACCGAGGAGACGTTGACGATGCGACCGTAACCGCGGTCGATGAGACCGGGCAGCACGCGCCGGGTCACCTGGTAGGTGCCGGTGACGTTGACTTCGAAGACGAGGTCCCATTCGGCGCGGTCGATGTCGAGGAACTTCGTCGGGCGGGTGATGCCCGCGTTGTTGACCAGCACGTCGATGGCGGGCAGTTCGGAGGTCTCCACCGCGGTGACGGCCCGGTCGACCGAGTCGCCGTCGGTGACGTCGGCGGTGACGCCCAACGTGGGCACGTCGTGCTCATCGGCGACGACGGCGGCGGTGCGTTTCGCAGCGGTCTCGTCGATGTCGAGCACGGCGACGGCGAATCCGGCGGCGGCGAGCTGCCTGGCGGTTTCACGTCCGATGCCGCGTTCGGAGCCGGCGCCGGTGATGACGGCGGTCCGCTGAGCGCTGTCGGTCATTGGGACTCCTTCGGTCGGTGGCGGTCTTCCCGTTGAGCCGCCGGATTCATCGCTGAGCGGGGTGCGTTCACGCGGGCAGCAGGGCGGCGATCGTGTCGCGGGCCTTCGCGGCGGCCGTGGAGCGCTCGTGCTCCGCCACGTCGTGGGTTTCGAGTTCGAGCACGTAGCGGCCGGTGTAGCCGTGCTCGGTCAGCGCGTCGAGCACACCGGCGAAGTCAGCGCGTCCGCGGCCGATGCTGACGTTGATGTCGCCGGGTGCGGCATCGCGCAGGTGCACGTGCGCGACGCGTTCGGCGAGTTCGCGTGCCAGGGCGACTTCGTCGATGCCGCCGGCGACGACGTGGCTGACGTCGTAGACGAGGCCGGCCACCTCTGCGGGCACGCGCTGCAGCAGCCCGCGCAGCCGCGCGGCGGTGTGGCAGAAGCGGTGGTGGTGCAGCCCTTCCACAAGCAGGCGCACCCCGCTCTCGGCTGCGAGGGCGCCGAGCAGCCGCAGTCGCTCCGCGGTGCGGGCGAGGTCGGTGGCCTCGTCGGTGAAGGGCTCGTGCGAGGCGGCACCGCACGGCACGATCATCGCGGTGTCCAGCCGCGCGGCGAGGCGCACCAGGTCATGGCCGCTGCGAGTGAGCTCGTCCGCGGACAGGTCGGGATCGTTGAGCGGGCCCGGATCGACGTTGATGGCCCAGACGTCGAGGCCTGCGGCGTCGACCGCCTCGGCCAACCGTTCGGCGTGCGGACCCGCCGGGGTTGGAACGTGGTCGCACACACCGGGCAGGCCGCCGAGGTCGATGCCGGTGAACCCGAGGCCGGCGATCTCGGCCAGTGCGTCCGGTAACGCTTGGTTGCGGAACGTGATGCTCGAACATCCCAGTTCGTTCATCGTCGGTCACCTCGCACCCGGTTCGCCGTTGTTGGGTGCCGCACAGTGAAGCTTAGTCACTTGTTGACTGTCAACAGACAACTGGCATCCGGCAACCGCGGATCGATTAGACTGGGCGGGCACTTCCGTCAGAGCGAAAGGCGAGCAACCGGTGTCCCTGGACGTACCAGCCCTGAGCGGCGTCGATCGCAACACGCTGCGCGAGCAGAGCCTGCACAAGCTGCGGGAAGCGATCAGCAGCGGTCAGCTCGCCCCCGGAACCCGCCTCATCGAGACCGAGCTCAGCGAGGCCCTGTCCGTCTCCCGCGGCACGTTGCGCGAGGCACTGCGCCACCTCGTCCAGGAAGGGCTCGTCGTCTCCGACGAACGGGGGCGGCTGCTGGTCCGGGCGCTGACCATCTCCGAGGTGCGCGACATCTTCGCCGTGCGGCGCTCGCTCGAGACGCTCGCCGTGGAGACGCTGTGCGACCTGCACGACCGCACCGGCGTCGTGCGATCACTGCGGGAATCGCTGGACGAGCTGCGCAACACCGAGCAGGACCTCGCCGCGCTCGTCGAAGCCGACCTCGGTTTCCACCGCCAACTGTGCGCGTTGACCGGAAACGGGACGCTGGTGCAGTCGTGGCTGCACATCTCCGGGCTGACCCGGGCCACGATCAGCCGCTCGGGGCAGAAACTGGCGTTGCGCAACATCGACTGGCAACGGCACGTGCCGATCGTCGACGCCATCGAAGCCGGCGATGCGGACCGCGCCCGCGAGGTGGTGCGCGCCCACATGCAGGAAACCACCGAGCGGATCGTCGCCGTGCTCGACGCGTGAGGGCCACCGGACTCGACGCGTGAGGGCCACCGGGCCAGGTCGCCGCCGCGCCGCGTTCGGCGGATCCGCGCAGCAGCGCGCTGAGCTCGGGGAGCGACTGGCCCGGGCACGGGGTGGCACCAACCGCTCCCCACCGGGAACCGCTGCCGTCAGTTCCGGTTCCGGCGGTGGTGCAGCCACAGCGCCGCCCCGCCAAGGGCCAGCAACGACCGCGGCACGCGCGAGCGGTTCGAGTGCGGAGCTTGCTGCTCGTCCCGGTTGAGCGTGAAGTCCCGGCTGGACAGATCGCGCATGAGCGTGCGCAACTGCTCCGGCACGGCATCGAGGTCGAGCATCGCCTCCGTGGCGGCCCGGGCCAAGCGCGTCGTCGAGAACTGCTCACGCACCAGTGCGGACATGATGCTCTTCATATGTTCGTGGAACACGCCGGTGATGGACAGTTCCGGGGCGAGGCACCGCACCGACCCCTCGATGTTGGCGAACGCTTTGCCGAGCACGGAGATCACCGGATTCGTCTTGATTCCGCGCTTCGTCGACTGCTCGAGCACGCTGGTCAGCGTCACGCCGAAGTCCAGCTCCGACAGCGAGGCCGAGGCGATTTTCGGCGTCAGCCTGGCCATGTCCGACACGAATGCCGGCACGTCCGCCCAGGGCGTGGCATAGCCCAGTTCGATCCACGACTTGGCCAGGCCTTGGCCGTCGTTCTCGGCGAGGTTGAGCAGCACCAGCATGATCATCAGGCTCGTGCGTCGGTCGAACCTGCCGACCATGCCCCAGTCGATGAGCGAGGCCGGTGCGCCCGGCTGCACGAAGATGTTCCCCGGGTGCGGATCGGCGTGGAACATCCTGTTCACGAAGAAGCCGTGATAGGCGAACGCCAGCAGATCTTCACCGATGGCGGTACGCTCCGCCACCGACATCGCCGAGCGGTCGACCGCGCGGATCGACTGGCCCGGCGCCAGCGTCTGCACGAGCACGCGCTGACTCGCCCACACGACCTCCGGCACGGACAGGCTGCGGAAGTCCCGCACGGCGCGCCGAGCTTCGTCCATGTGCCGCGCCTCGACGGTGAAATCGAGTTCCGGGCGCATCGCGTCGAACAGCACCCCGAGCATCGCCTCGATGTCCACCACGGAGTGAAATCGCGGAGCACAGCGTCCGAGGAACCGCGCGGCTCGCCGCATCATCCGCATGTCCTCGAGCACCGTGCTGCGGATGCCCGGGCGTTGGATCTTGATCACCGCGGAGCGGCCGTCCCGCAGGGTCGCGCCGTAGACCTGGGCCAAGGACGCGACGCCGAGCGGTTCGAGCAGTTCGACGTGCTGGAAGCGCTCTTTCCAGTCGGAGCCCAGTTCGTCTTCGAGCACGGGCTCGAAGTTGCTGAACGGTGCGGCCGTGACGCGGTCGTGCAGCTTCTCCAACTCGCCGATGACAGCTGGCGGGACGATGTCGGGACGCGTGGACAGCATCTGCCCGAGCTTGATGTAGAACGGGCCGAGCCGTTCCAGCCCGCGCCGCACGTCCCGGGCGCGCAGCTGTTCCCGCGCCGCCTCCGATGCCTCCTCAGCGGTGCGGGCGCCGAACGCCCGGGTCACTTCGTCCCTGAACAGCCCGGAGAGGACCTCGGCTACGAGCTTGAGCCGTTGTGCGCCCAAGACAGCCCCGTCCGGTTCGCAGTGGTCAAGATTTCTTCCCGTTGCCGGTGGCGGCCTTGCTGGCCGCCTCGCCCACCTTGCCCGCTTGCCCGGCGGCATCACCGACGCCGGGGACGTTCTGCAGCGCCTGCACCAGCGAGTTGACCGTCTCGGTCAGTTCGGCGACCTGCTTGGGCAGCGTGGCCACCGCGGTGGCGCTGTCGGCGGCACCGGCCACGGCACCGGCAGCGCCGCTCGCCCCGCCGACCAACTCCCCGGCCGCGGCCGGCCCGGAAGCCGCGGCGCCGCCGATGTCTTCGCGGTCGAGGAGCTCGTCGAAGGCCTGCTTGGCGTCATCGGCGACGTTGCCGACGAAGTCCTTCAACGTGTCTTTCGTACCCATGTCACTGACCTGCCCTTCTCTCTTCGGCCACCACAGTGGACACTTCGTTCGCCGGATCACCGCGCGCGGTCGGTGCTTTTGCCCGCGAGTTCACCCAGGGCCGCGCGCGCCCACACCGGCACCGCCGGCGCGTCCAGTGCCCGCAGCGCCCGTTCGCGCCGCGCGGCGATGAGCTGTTCGACTTCCGCTTCCGCACCGGTCTCCCGGATGACCGCGCGCAGCCGGTCGGCTCCCCCGGCGTCCAGCCGGGTGCTGCCGTGCAGTTCCCGGATCACCGCGCGCTGCTGTTCGTCGGCGCGCTGCCAGGTCAGCCGCATCAGCACCGTCCACTTGCCCGCGCGCAGGTCGTCCTCGGCGGACTTGCCGGTCGTCGCGGAACGTCCGAAGACTCCGAGCAGGTCGTCGCGCAGCTGGAAGGCCTCCCCGAGCGGGTTGCCGTACTCCGCGCAGCACTCGAGCACCGTGCCCTCCGCTCCCGCCAGCAGCGCGCCCAGCTGGAGGGGCCGGGTGACGGTGTAGGCGGCGGTTTTGTGCCGCACGACCCGCCAGGCGTCGTCGAGGGCGTCACCGGCGGCTCCGATGTCCAGGTCCAGGTACTGGCCGGCCATGATCTCGGTGCGCATCGTGTTGATGAGCGAACGCGCGGCGTGCAGCCGTTCCGGCGGCACACCCGAGGCGTGCAGCAGTTCGTCCGACCACACCATGCAGAGGTCGCCGAGCAGGATCGCTGCGCTCACGCCGAAGTGCTCGGCGGAAGGGCCGTCCGGAGCGCGCCGGGCGAGGACGCGGTGGACGGTGGGCTGTCCGCGTCGCGCGTCCGAGGAGTCCATCACGTCGTCGTGGATGAGCGCGAAGGCGTGGAACAGTTCCAGGGCGGCACCGATGCGCACCGCGGCGGAGTCGTCGAGGTCCCCGCCGCCCGCCGCCCAACCGCACGCGCAGAACAGCGGGCGCAGCCGTTTGCCCCCGGTGATGAAGTCCCGCACGACCTCGACCAGCGGGGGTATGCACGCATCCGGCGCCTCGTGCGCCTGGATGTCCAGGAACCGCGCGAGTTCGTCATCGACGTCGCGACGCAGCCGCTGCAGCAGCGCCTCCACCGAGGCACCGCTGAGCGCCTCGGTCGCAGGAACCGAATGCAGCGTCTTCCCGGACATGTGCCCTCCGATTCGTACGCGCTCCTGCCGGCTCCGCGATCCGGCAGCGGACGGGAATTGCGGTAAACGCACCGCGCATGGCGGCACCCTCGTTGATCAACAGCTACCCTAGCAACGGATCCCCGCTTTTCAACACGCCCATTCGTGAGTCATTCCTCCACTCCCGTTCACACGATCAGGAACACACAATCGGGGCAAATTCATTGACCGGCAGGAGCAGAAACAGTAATAACCCCCTTTCTTGTCGCGCAATCCGTGCTTTGGTACAAATCTCGTTGATCATGCAGCCGGCGGCCGGCAGGCGTTTCCCGCTCCGAGAACACCGGACACATCACGCAACACCGCGCGAGGAGGGTTCATGACCGCAACCGGAACGCATTTCGCGATCCCACCGTTCTACTGCCCGATCGACCCCGCCCTGCACCCCGATGCCGACACGATCGAAAGGCAGGCGATCGCCTGGATCGACGACATCGGGATGTACGAGGACGACGCGCGCCGGCGGCACGTCGTCAAAACCAACAGCGCCGAATTCTTCGCTCGGTTCGCTCCTGCCGGAATCGCCGAGAACGTGCTGCTGGCGGCCAAATGGGTGTACTGGGGGTTTGCCTTCGACGACGTGCGCTGCGACAACGGCCCCCTCAGCACGCGCCCCGACGAGTTCGTCGTCGCAGCCGGCCGGATCCAGCGCGTGCTGGAAGCACCGCACAGCCTGGACACCGCCGAGGATCCGTACCTGCGCGCACTGCACGACATCGGCCTGGCACTGCGCCGGCAAGCCACGCCGACGCAGGTACGCCGGTTCGTCGACGCCCATCGCGCGTGGCTACACGGCGTCTCCTGGCAGATCGGCAATCAGGCACGCGGCGTCGTCCCACCGCTGAACGACTACCTGGCCATGCGCCTGGGCAGCTGCGGCGGTTTCCCGACCATGGCCCTGCTCGAAATCGCCAACGGCGCCGAAGTTCCCGACAGCGAGATGGACCACCCGGCGGTGCGCGCCGCGAGCGAGGCCGCCGTGCTCACCGCGGGCCTGGACAACGACCTGCACTCCTACCGCCGGGAGCAGCACGACCAGCACAGCGACCAGAACATCATCACCGTGCTGACCGAGAACGAAGGTCACACGACGGAGCGAGCGCTGACCGAAGCGGTCGCGCTGCGCGACCGGATGATGCACGTGTACCTGCGCCTGCGCGAGCAGCTCCTACCCGAGGCCGGGGCCGAGTTGCACACCTACCTCTCCTGTCTCGGCGCGGGCATCCGCGGCAACATCGACTGGGCTCTGCGAGTGCCGCGCTACGCGGCCGACGACGGGCTCGGCGAGTCCGAGCACCCGGGGTGGTCGCGTGTGCCGTCGGATCCTGACCCGACGGCTCCGGCGCTGCCTGCCATCGCCTGGTGGTGGCAGCACGTGCTGTAGCGGAACACGGGAGCGTACGACCCCCGCTGCACGAACTTCTGCAGACCGTGCGCGACGAACACGAGGCCGGCGGCGATCCGCGCGAGGAGCCGTGCGAGGTCGCGGAGCCAGCTGGGCGGCTGCGGCATGGACGGTTTCCCTTCTCGTCGTACCCGGCGGGATGCGGCTCCCGGTGCTCATCGGGATCTCGCAGCCACCCGCGGCAGCACGGCACACCGGTCGCTGCACGCCCGGGCAGGCCTGGTGCCGTCTTCTCGTCCACCGCGTTCGTCGCGCTCGGCTCCGCCGACATCTCCGACATCGCCACCGGCGCGCATTCGAGACCCGGACGTTCGACGGAGCGGTCCCGCTCTCCGACGGGGCCGCGCAACCGCGCTGACTTGCACCGTCTCGACTCGGATGATGTACCGTGGACCTCGGAAGTCGCGGCCCACTACGGCGACCCGCAGGGTGCTCCGCTTCCCCCGGCCATTCAACGGGGAGGTTCGGCACCCCCACGCCGGATGGTGATCCGGGACTCCGACTCGCCCGCGGAAGGAGAACGGCGTGGCAGTGCTCAACACACCGCAACCGCCACCTCCACCGGCAGTCGCATGCGCCACCGCGCAGCCTGTGCGCACTTTCACCGCCGGACGGGACGTCCCGGGCGGTGCCGTCGTCGACATCCGCACCTGCATCGAAGAGGCGTGCGGACTGCTGCCACCCTCACACCCCCACCCGTAGCACCACGCTGGTTCCGCACCTCGCGCACGACCGGCAAATCAGACGGCCTGCACGGCAACTCCGCTGCGGGCCCGCATCCCGCGCGGCTCCACGCGCAGCGAGCCCGAAACGCGTGGATCGCGCCGTCGACGCATCGGGGGTACAGCATGAGCAATGCGACCACCACTGTCCCGCGCAAGGACACGACGTACGAAGCGCTGCTGCCCATGTTCAAGGAACTGCACACCTTGAACAACGGCAGTACGCGCCGCCGCCAGCTGCGCGACGAGCTGATCACCGAGCACTTGCCGCTGGCCGAACACCTCGCGCGGCGGTTCCGCGACCGCGGTGAAGCCCACGACGATCTGGTGCAGGTCGCCAACCTCGCGCTGATCAAAGCCGTCGACCGGTACGATCCGGACCGGGAGAGCGACTTCGTGAGTTTCGCCGTTCCGACCATCATGGGCGAACTGCGCCGGCACTTCCGCGACACCGGCTGGTCCGTGCGCATGCCGCGGCGGCTGCAGGAGCGCTACCAGCAGGTGTCGAAGGCGATTTCCGCGTTGTCCCAACAGCTCGGCCGCGCTCCGGTGCCGAGCGAGATCGCCGAACACCTCGGTGTCGCGCTCGACGCCGTGCACGAGGGCCTGCAGGCCGGCAACGCCTATCGCAGCAGCTCGCTCGAGGGAGTCCTGCAGGGATCGGACTCGCTGACCGTGTCGCACACACTGGGCACCGACGACCGCGAACTGTCCGATGTGGAGGACCGCGCCGAGTTGCGCCCGTTGCTGCGGACCCTGCCCGAGCGGGAACAGCGCCTCATCGCCCTGCGGTTCGTGCACGGGATGACGCAGTCGCACATCGCACAGGAGCTCGGCATATCGCAGATGCACGTCTCCCGCCTGCTCACCCAGGCGCTGCAACGCGTACGGGCGCAGGCTGGCGATGCGGACGCGGACGAGATCTCGCAGCAGTTGACCGCAACTGAACGCACTGCCAGCGCGAGCGGAAACGCGGCTTGACGGCGTAGCTTCGGCCCAGCACGTGCACCGCCGCCCATCCGGCGCCGCGTTCCCGTTGCCGACCAGCCGCGCCGCGGCCCCGTTGCCGACCAGCCGCGGCGCGGCGGTGTACCTGGCCCGAATGATCGCCGGGCCCACCTCACTCGCGGACCGGAGCGAGCCAGATGGCCGTGATCGCGTCGATCAACCCGGTGGCGGCCGCGTACCAGCTGCTGCGCGGGGTTTCCGCTCCCTCGTCGAGGGCCCGCTCCCGTTCGGCGCACATGTGCACCATGAGCTGGCGCGCCATGTCGCCGCGTTCGGCACGCACCTCGCCGGGCAAGTCGGGCAGGCAGGTGTGCAGTCCGTCGAGGATCTGGCGCAGAGCTGGCGAGTTGAGCGATTCCTCGACCATGATCGGGCGCATGGCGGGGTCGGTCATCACCTGTGCACCGAACCGGGAGAACCAGGTCGGGTTGCCGAGCGAGGCCAGGTGGTCCGTGTTCGGACGCACCAGGCAGGTCACCCAGTCCCGCACCTGGGCCCGTTCGCCCAGCTCGTCGAGCATCCGCGCGCGCAGCTGCTCGATGTGCTCGGTGTGCTTGCGCACGATCGCCCGCACCAGGTCGACCTTCGTGCCGACGTGGTAGCCGACCGCGGCGTTGTTGCCCTGCCCGGACGATTCGCTGATCTGCCGGTTGGACACCGCGAACACGCCGTGCTCGGCGAAGAGACGTTCGGCGGTGCTCAGGATGCGCTCCCGCGTGGTGTTGAGCCGCCCTGGCCGCGCGTTGCCCGACATCGTCACCTCCTCGCAGGGCGCTCGCAGCACGGATGCAGTTTAAGCCGCGTGACTGAGCGCGCCGAGCGGACCGTGCCGGAGCACGATCCGGCTCGCGAGGCTGCTGGTCAACGCCTCACCACACGCCTCACCATGAGGTGAGCAGTTCGAAGGCCGCGGCGTAGTCGGTGCCGTAGCGGCGCCCCGCTTCGCGGGCGTTGCCGCGCACGTGCTCGACGGACCACTCCGGCCCGCCGAGCGCGGCGAGGTAGGCGCGGTGCTCGCGCAGCGCGGTCAGCCCCGTCCGCATCCAGTCCGTGACGTCGACGGCGTGGTCGATCTCGGGCGAATCCGCGATCGCGACCCACCGCAGCTCCGGGACCGGGGACTCGCGCAGCGCCTGCACCGCAGCTTCGCCGGCGTTGCGGTGATCGGCGGAGTTGCTACCGCCGTAGGCCCAACGGGCGCGGTGGTTGAGCACCACCACCAGTTCAGGAGCGCGGGCGGACACTTCCCGGGCGATGTCGCGGCGCAGCGCAGCGGTGTTCTCCAGCACCGAGTCCGGGTGCCGCAGGAACGCGAGGTCGTGCACGCCCGTGCGAGCAGCGGCCGCTCGTTCCTCCCGCTCCCGCAGCGGTCCTGCTTCGGCAGCCGGCATCCCTTCGATGCCCTGCTCCCCGTCGGAGATGAGCACATAACTCACGGTCTTGCCCTGGTCGGTCCACCGCGCCACCGCGGTGGCCGGGCCGTACTCCATGTCGTCGGGATGCGCCACCACGCACACCGCCGTCGTCCAGTCCTCCGGCATCGGTCTCAGGGATGTACCCGCTGAACTCATGGCGACCTCGCGAACTCGGGGACTGCTGCGACGTCCATTGTGCACGCGTTCGGCGTGGATCTCCCGTCCGCGGCAGGAGCGCCTCATCCGAAGTTGCGGCCCTCTCCGCGGTAGGTGGGCACGCTGGCGACGCGTTCGCCGCCGCGGACGAGGTGGTAGGTGTCGAAGCGTTCGGCGGGTTCGCCGGCTTTGGCGTGGCGCAACCACACGCGGTCGCCGAGGCGCAGCGCACGTGCGGCGCGACCGCGCACCGGGGTCTGCACCTCCCCAGCTCCTTCGGCACCGGTCAGGCGCAGCCCGTCCGGCAGGTGCGGCCGCGGCACCCGGTCGGTGCCCGGTGGCCCGGAGGCGATGTAGCCGCCGCTGTAGAGCGTGGCGATGTCGCGGGCGGGACGGTGCACCACCGGCAGTGCGAACAGCACGGCAGGATGCGGGCGGAACGCGCGGTAGGAGTCGAACAGCCCGGGTCCGACCAGCCCGGATCCCGCGGCGAGTTCGGTCACTTCCGCTTCCGCACCAGTGAGTTCGAGGCTGCCGGAACCTCCGCCGTTGACGAACTCCAGCGGCGCCGACGAGCGCGCAGCCGCAACAGCGGCGGTGCGACGGCGGGCCAGCTCGGCGGCCGAACGGCGGCGCATCCACCGCACGGCCGCGCCCCGCGCACCGCCCGGATCGTCCGGCACACCGGCGATCTGCCCTTCGTAGGCGAGAATCCCGGTGAGCTGGAAACCGGGGCGTGTGCGCACAGCGCGGACGAGAGCGGCCAGCTGCCGCGGGCTGCGCACCGGGGAGCGCCGCGCGCCCACGTGCAGCGCGGGCAGGCCGAGAGGCCGCCACGAGGCGTCGAGTTCCAGGCAGATCCGGACCGGTTCGTGTTCGGCTCCGCCCAGCGCGGCATCGATGAAGTCGAGGTGCTCGGAGAAATCCGCGGTGAGCGTGATCGCCCGGCGGGCTCGCGGGTCGGCTGCGAGTTCGCGCAGCGCCGTGCGGTCCACGCTCGGGTAGGCCACGAGGATGTCCGTGGAGGTTCCCGTGCGGTGCAGCCACAGCGCTTCGGCCAGCGAGTAGCACATGGTGCCGGCGAAACCGGGAACCCGCAGCGCACGTTGCACGAGTTCACGGCAGCGCAGGGACTTCGTGGCGACGCGGATCGGCGTGCCGGCGGCGCGGCGCACCAGTTCGGCGGCGTTGGCCTCGAACGCGTCCAGGTCGACCACGGCCAGCGGAGCCTCCACATCGGCCGTGGCTTCGTCGAGGCTCGCGGGGGGCTCAGACACCGACGTGCCGGTGGCCCGGTGTGCGCGGCGCTCCGGATGAGCAGTGAACATGTGCGCACTGTAGCTCGCCGATCTTGCTAAGTGAAAGAAATTCACTTAAGTTGCCGTCCCACGGAAGGAGACGCCATGCTGGACACTTGGGCGAACTGGGCCGGAACGGCCGCGGCGAAGCCTGCGTCCGTGCACCGCCCGCAGGACCTCGCCGAGGCCGCCGACGCGCTCACCACCGCGGAACGCCGCGGACTGCCGGTGCGCGCGCTCGGCAGCGGCCACTCGTTCAGCCCCGTCGCCGCCCCCACGGGCCTCGCCCTGGACCTGTCGGCGTTCAGCGGGATCGAACACGCCGACCCGAGCACCGGCCTGGTGACCGTCGGCGCGGGCACACCGCTGCACCGGCTCAACGCCGAACTCGACGGCGTCGGACTGGCCATGCCCAACCTCGGCGACATCGACAGGCAGACCATCGCCGGAGCGCTCGCCACCGGCACCCACGGCACCGGTGCGCGATTCGGCGGACTGGCGACCCAGGTCCGAGCCCTGCAGCTGTTGCTCGCGGACGGGACCGCGTGCCGCGGCGCTCCGGACGAGAACCCCGAACTCTTCGCCGCCGCCCGGGTCGGCCTCGGAGCTCTCGGTGTCATCACCAGCATCACACTGCAGTGTGAACCCGCCTTCGTGCTCGAGGCCGATGAACACCCCGAACCGCTCGATTCCGTGCTGGAGCGGTTCGACGACCTGGCCGCGGGAAACGACCACGTCGAGTTCTACTGGTTCCCCTACGGCAAGAACGCCCTGGTCAAACGCAACAACCGGCTCCCGCCGACGGCGAGGCCACGCCCGCTGCCACCGCTGCGGCACTTCCTCGAATACCAGGTCATGGAAAACACCGCCTTCAGCCTGCTGTGCCGGATCGGCCGGGCCGTGCCCGCTGCGGTCCGCCCGCTGAACCGGTTGTCCTCGGCGGCGCTGTCCCGCCGCTCCTACAGCGACCGCTCCCACCGGGTGTTCACCAGCACCCGCTCGGTGCGCTTCGTGGAATCCGAATACGCCGTGCCGGTCGCCAGTCTCGGTGATGTGCTGCGCGAACTGCGCGCGGCGCTGCCGCGGTTGGAGCATCCGGTCATGTTCCCCGTGGAGATCCGGCTGGCCGCTGGCGACGACATCTGGCTGTCCACCGCGCACGGACGCGACACCGCCTACATCGCCGTGCACCAGTTCCACGGCATGCCCTACCGGCACTGGTTCGAGACGTTCGAATCGATCGTCCGGCAAGCCGGCGGTCGGCCGCACTGGGGCAAGATGCACAGCATGGACGCGCAGGAACTGCGCGAACTCTACCCGCGTTTCGACGACTTCCGCCGCGTGCGCGACGCGGTCGACCCCCAGCGCAGGTTCTCCAATCCGCACCTCACGCGGGTGCTCGGCGCCTGAGGCGCCCGGCCCGGCAGGACATGCCAAACGCCCCGCCTCCGGTTCGGGCACCGAATTCCGGTGTCCGAACCCGAGACGGGGCGTGCACAGCTGTTTCGGGATCCGCCTTGAGAACCCCACAGCGGACGCCGCGATGGTGTGAGTAAGCCGCTCGGCCGTTTAGTACCGGTCGGCTGAACTCGTTACCGAGCGTGCACCACCGGCCTATCCACCCAGTCATCTCCTGGAGGCCTTAACCCACATGGGGCGGGACACCTCATCTTGAGGCTGGCTTCCCGCTTAGATGCTTTCAGCGGTTATCCGTACCGAACGTAGCTAACCAGCCGTGCCCCTGGCGGGACAACTGGCACACCAGAGGTCCGTCCGTCCCGGTCCTCTCGTACTAGGGACAGCTCCTCGCAAGTGTCCTCCGCGCGCGGCGGATAGGGACCGAACTGTCTCACGACGTTCTAAACCCAGCTCGCGTGCCGCTTTAATGGGCGAACAGCCCAACCCTTGGGACCCACTACAGCCCCAGGATGCGACGAGCCGACATCGAGGTGCCAAACCATGCCGTCGATACGGACTCTCGGGCATGATTAGCCTGTTATCCCCGGGGTACCTTTTATCCGTTGAGCGACACCCCAGCCACCTGGAAGTGCCGGATCACTAAGACCTGCTTTCGCACCTGCTCGACCCGTCAGTCTCACAGTCAAGCCCCCTTGTGCCCTTGCACTCACCACCTGATTCCCAACCAAGCTGAGGGGACCTTTGTGCGCCTCCGTTACCCTTTAGGAGGCAACCGCCCCAGTTAAACTACCCACCAGGCACTGTCCCCAATCCGGATCACGGACCCAGGTTAGATGCCCGGAACGGCCAGAGTGGTATTTCACCAACGACTCCGCGCACACTGGCGTGCCCGCATCACCGTCTCCCACCTATCCTACACAAGCCGCACCACACACCAATGCCAAGCTGCAGTAAAGGTCCCGGGGTCTTTCCGTCCTGCCGCGCGAAACGAGCATCTTAACTCGTCGTGCAATTTCGTCGAGTCCGTGGTCGAGACAGCGCCCGATTCGTTACGCCATTCGTGCGGGTCGGAACTTACCCGACAAGGAATTTCGCTACCTTAGGATGGTTATAGTTACCACCGCCGTTTACCGGCGCTTCGGTTCAGAGCCTCGCCCCCCACAGGGGGCTCACCCCTCCCCTTAACGTTCCGGCACCGGGCAGGCGTCAGTCCATATACTTCGCAACCACGCTTCGCATGGACCTGTGTTTTTAGTAAACAGTCGATCAGGCCTCGTCACTGCGGCCGGCCCGCGCTTCCGCCGCCACGGGCGTACACGCCAACCGGCTCCCCATCTCCCGAAGTTACGGGGACAATTTGCCGAATTCCTTAACCACGGTTCGCTCGCTCGCCTCGGTATACTCTACCTGGCCACCAGTGTCGGTTTCGGGTACGGACCACCGACGCGTCCGCTAGAGGCTTTTCGAGACAGCATGGGCTCACCCACTTCGCCACTCAGGCTCGGCATCAGGTCTCAGGCACCCGGTGCACGGATTTGCCTGTACACCGCCCTACACCCTTACCCCGGCACAACCACCGGCCGGGCTGGACTACCCTTCTGCGTCCCCCCATCGCGGGCCCGCACACCCAGCGCGGCGCCACGGCCCGCCACGACGCGCAGCCCAAAGGCCACACGCCGCACGAACGATGACACCACCACCACGATGCCGGGCGGATCAGCGCCGGCAGGTACGGGACTATCAACCCGTTGCCCTTCGACTACGCCTGTCGGCCTCGCCTTAGGATCCGACTCACCCAGGGCGGATCAACCTTCCCCTGGAACCCTTGGCCATCCGGCGGAGGAGATTCTCACTCCTCAAACACTACTCATGCCTGCATTCTCACTTCCGGCTCCTCCACACCCGGTTACCCGGCATGCTTCACCGTCACCGGAACGCTCCCCTACCCAAACAACCCCCCACCAGGGGGCTGCTTGTCGCGGCTTCGGCGGTGTGCTTTCCAGCCCCGCTGAATTTTCGGCGCAAAGTCGCTTAACCAGTGAGCTATTACGCACTCTTTCAAGGATGGCTGCTTCTAAGCCAACCTCCTGGCTGTCCCAGCGACCCCACATCCTTTCCCACTCAGCACACACTTCGGGGCCTTAGCCGACGATCTGGGCTGTTTCCCTCTCGACCATGGAGCTTTTCCCCCACAGACTCACTGCCACGCTGAAACCCAGGCGTATTCACCGTTTAGCTGATCTCGGTAACCCACCGGGCCCCTCGACCAACCAGCGCACTACCCCACCCAGGAACCACGCAACGCTGCACCTAAATGCATTTCGGGGAGAACCAGCTATCACCGAGTTTGATTGGCCTTTCACCCCTGCCCGCAGCTCATCCTCCAGGTTTGCAACCCTGGTAGGTTCGGGCCTCCACCCGGTATTACCCGGGCTTCACCCTGACCACGGGAAGATCACTCGGTTTCGGGTCCAGAGCACGCGACTCCACCGCCCTCTGCAGACTCGCTTTCGCTGCGGCTACCCCACACACGGGTTAACCTCGCCACGCACCACTAACTCGCAGGCTCATTCTTCAAAAGGCACGCCATCACACCCCAACCGGTGCTCTGACGGCTTGTAGGCGCACGGTTTCAGGAACTCTTTCACTCCCCTCCCGGGGTACTTTTCACCATTCCCTCACGGTACTGATCCACTATCGGTCACCAGGGAGTATTTAGGCTTACCAGGTGGGCCTGGCAGATTCACACGGAATTCCACGGGCACCGTGCTACTCGGGAACAACCCAGACTTCCACGACAACTTTCACCTACGGGGGTCTCACCCACTCCGCCAGCGCCTTCCAACGCCTTCGGCTAGCCACGCTTCCATCCCCCGGAGCGGCAGCCCCGGAACAAGCCGTCCCAACAACCCCGGACACGCAACGCCTGCCGACTCTCCCACGCACCCGGTTTAGCCTCTTCCCCTTCCGCTCGCCACTACTCAGGGAATCGCTCTTGCTTTCTCCTCCTGCAGGTACTGAGATGTTTCAGTTCCCCGCGTTACCACCCACTGCCCTATACATTCAGACAGCAGCGACCGGACAACACTCCGGCCAGGTTCACCCGTTCGGACACCCTGGGATCACAGCTCGGTCGGCAACTCACCCAGGCTTATCGCAGCCACCCACGTCCTTCAACAACTCCTGGTGCCAAGGCATCCACCGTACGCCCTTCAAAGCTTACTTCACGGCAAAGACCTTAAAGACCATCGCGACGCCCACTGTGCAGTTCTCAAGGTGCCCTGCGGATGCAGAATCGCACCCCCAGAGCCCGACAGTGTGCCAACGGTCCGCAGGGAATCCCCGCGGTCCTGCGGGTCGGTGCGGTTCCGGAGAAAATACCAAAATGTTGTGGCTGTCGACCCCTACGTCATCGGGTCGATGCTCCTTAGAAAGGAGGTGATCCAGCCGCACCTTCCGGTACGGCTACCTTGTTACGACTTCGTCCCAATCGCCAGTCCCACCTTCGACCACTCCTGCCGGACGCATCCGGTTGGGCCATGGGCTTCGGGTGTTACCGACTTTCATGACGTGACGGGCAGTGTGTACAAGGCCCGGGAACGTATTCACCGCAACGTTGCTGATCTGCGATTACTAGCGACTCCGCCTTCACGGGGTCGAGTTGCAGACCCCGATCCGAACTACGACCGGCTTTGCGAGATTCGCCCACCCTTGCGGGATCGCCACCCTCTGTACCGGCCATTGTAGCATGTGTGAAGCCCTGGGCATCAGGGGCATGATGACTTGACGTCGTCCCCACCTTCCTCCGAGTTACCTCGGCAGTCTCCCGTGAGTCCCCAACCACATTGCTGGTAACACGGGACAAGGGTTGCGCTCGTTGCGGGACTTAACCCAACATCTCACGACACGAGCTGACGACAGCCATGCACCACCTGTCCACCGGCCCCAAGGGAAACCCCATCTCTGAGGCGATCCGATGGATGTCAAACCCAGGTAAGGTTCTTCGCGTTGCATCGAATTAATCCACATGCTCCGCCGCTTGTTCGGGCCCCCGTCAATTCCTTTGAGTTTTAGCCTTGCGGCCGTACTCCCCAGGCGGGGCGCTTAACGCGTTAGCTGTGGCACGGAAACCACGACGGTCCCCACACCTAGCGCCCAACGTTTACGGCGTGGACTACCAGGGTATCTAATCCTGTTCGCTCCCCACGCTTTCGCTCCTCAGCGTCAGGCACGGCCCAGCAAGCTGCCTTCGCCGTCGGTGTTCCTCCCGATATCTGCGCATTTCACCGCTACACCGGGAATTCCGCTTGCCTCTACCGCCCTCAAGTGTGCCCGTATCGGCCGCCCGTCCGCGGTTGAGCCGCAGGATTTCACGGCCGACGCGACACACCGCCTACGAGCCCTTTACGCCCAGTAACTCCGGACAACGCTCGCGCCCTACGTATTACCGCGGCTGCTGGCACGTAGTTAGCCGGCGCTTCTTCTGCCCCTACCATCACCTTTGTCAGGGCTGAAAGAGGTTTACAACCCGAAGGCCGTCCTCCCCCACGCGGCGTCGCTGCGTCAGGCTTTCGCCCATTGCGCAAGATTCCCCACTGCTGCCTCCCGTAGGAGTCTGGGCCGTGTCTCAGTCCCAGTGTGGCCGATCACCCTCTCAGGCCGGCTACCCGTCGTCGCCTTGGTAGGCCCTGACCCCACCAACCAGCTGATGGGCCGCGAGCCCATTCCGGACCGGGCACCGCACCTCACAGCACGGCACCTTTCCGTCCCCCCGGATGCCCGAGAAGACGGCTATCCGGTATTAGCCCCGGTTTCCCAGGGTTATCCCCGAGTCCAGAGTAGATTACTCACGTGTTACTCACCCGTTCGCCGCTCGGTTATCTCCCGAAAGAGACACCTCGCTCGACTTGCATGTGTCAAGCGCGCCGCTAGCGTTCGTCCTGAGCCAGGATCAAACTCTCCAACAATTGAACCTAGCAGGAACCGTATCCTGCACTGCCCACCTCAGCGGGCAGTGGACCCGTATTCGGCACACTGTCGAGTTCTCAAGGTGCGAGTTCTCTAGAACTATGCCAGCTCGACTACCCGTCCGCACCCTGCGGGTGCGTTGCCGAGTTCTTCGAGTCTACTCCCGCGCCGGCCCCGGGTAACCCCCCGTTGCCGACTCGTGCCTCTCAGTATAACAACGCGTGCACTGTTGTCCAACGGGACACCGGAGAAGCCGGGGCGTGCCCCGATCACGGCACACCGGAGCCCGCCACCCCGCCGAGTGCCACTGTGCCGCACACGTCGCTGGCCGCCCACGCTGGCCGGTTGCCTGCGGCCGCGCCTGGTTCCCGCCGAGGCGACTGCGCACCGTTCGCAGCGCTGTTCGCGAGATGTTCGCGCAATGATCACCTACCCGGCGGTGCCACGATCCGAGCAAACATGAAAGGTTCTCGTTTCGGTTGGACAAACGTACATACGAGCGAGGACCCCGAGATGGCAGCGTTGAACAGGCGCCGTTTCCTGCTGGCCGCCGGTGTCACCGCGAGCGCGTTGGGCAGCGGAGCGCTCGGCGGTGCGCCGAACGCGGCCGCGCCCCCGCGGCCGGTGCCCCCGGTCGCCCCGGAAGGCACCACTCTGCACACCACCGCGGCCGCCGAGATCGGCGAAGGCTACCGCCGACTGGTACCCGGCGCAGGGTGGCCGATCGTCGTGCGCACCGACCTGGTCGACGCAGACGTCACCCGCGAGGAGCGCCGCGAACCCGTAACCGCGTTCACCCAGTTCACTGACCTGCACATCACCGACGCCCAAAGCCCCGTCCGGTTCGAGTACCTGCACCCGCTCATGGCCGGCGCCTTCCGACCGCAGGAAACGCTCGGTGCACTGGCCACCGCCCGCCTCGTGCAGCGGGTCAACAGCTTGCGGCGCGCCCCGGTAACCGGCCATCCGCTGGAGTTCGCGATCACCACGGGCGACAGCACGGACAACCACGAACGCGCCGAACTCGACTGGTACTTCACCCTCCTCAACGGCGGTCGAATGGCCCAGAACACCGGTGCCGCGGACGTCTACGAAGGCGTGCAGAGCTCCGGGGATCCGCTCTACTGGCACCCCGACGGCGGCGTGAGCGATCGCTTCCGGGAGCGGGGCTACCCCGTCGTGCCCGGTCTGCTCGACGACGCACTGCGCACCTTCGACAGCCCCGGCCTGCGGATGCCCTGGTACGCCACCTTCGGCAACCACGACAACACCGTCGTCGGCACGCTGCCCGACCCGCTCATCCCCGAGCTGGAGGAGCACTACACCGGTTCGCACAAGATCACCGGCCGGGACGAGCGCAGCACACGACGCGTGGCGGAACTGCTGCAGGACCGACGTCGCCGCGACGAGGCCGACCGCGCCCTCGAGCACGGCGGCGGCACCGTGCGCGAAGTGACCCCGGACCAGCGCCGTGCACCTTTCAGCACGCAGGAGTTCCTCGAAGCCCACCTCGACCCGGCCAACACCGGCCCCGGACCCGCTGGGCACGGCTTCGGCCCGGACAGCGCGGCGACTGATGCCGCCTACTACACCTTCCGCATCGCCCCCGGCGTCACCGGCATCGGCTTGGACAGCACGAACACCGCCGGCTTCGCCGAGGGCTCGCTCGGACTCGCACAGCACCGGTGGTTGGAACGCACGCTCACCGCGGCGAGTTCGCGCTACTACGACGACCTCGGCCACGAGCAGCACCAGCCGGTCACCGACGAGCTGTTCGTGCTGTTCAGCCACCACACCAGCGGCACCATGAACGCGCTGCTGCCGGACTTCAGACGCCCCGGCGAGGCCCGCAAGTCCGGCGGGGACGTGGTGCGCCTGCTGCAGCGCTTCCCGAACGTGCTGGCGTGGGTGAACGGGCACAGCCACCGCAACGAGATCACCGCGCACGCCGCCGATGACGGCACCTGCGGATTCTGGGAGATCAACACGGCTTCGCACGTCGATTTCCCGCAGTTGGCACGCGTCCTCGAACTGGCGGACAACCGGGACGGCACGTTGTCGATCCACGCCACGCTCATCGAAGCCGACAGTCCCCACCGGGCCGACTACGACGACCGCTCCCCCGCCGCCCTGGCTGCGCTGTACCGGGAGCTGGCGTTCAACGATCCGCACACCGACCCCGCCAAGCTCGGTGAACTCGGCGACCGGAACGTGGAGCTGCTGGTGCCCGGCCGGCTGCCGGTGCGCTGAGCCGGCTGCTCCGAACCGCGACGAGCACCGCCCGATGTTTGCCGTCGGAGCGCGGGAAACTGCAAAACACGGGTTGGACCGAGGAACTCCTGCGCGGGGATGGGGCGCGGGCACGGGGCGCGGGATGAGCAGCCCACAGTGGACGCTGGCCCGTCCGACCGGGCACCGGCGTGCGGCTTCAGGTGCCTTCCTCGTCGATGACGGCGCGCAGCGCTTCGACGGCGTGGGCCCGGTGCTCGTCGAGGAGCCGCACCAAGGCGTCGGCGTCCTGCGCGCGCAGTGCTTCGACGATGGCCCGGTGCTCCTGCTCGACCCGGGTGCGGTTGCCGGTGTCGCCGTAGTAGACGGCGCGGTAGGCGTCCGTGGAGTCCCACAGCTGCCGCACGAACCGCAGCAGCCGCGGCATGCCGCACGCGTCCAGCAGCGTGAAGTGGAACCGCCGGTTGGCCGCGGTCATGGCCGGCACGTCCCCGGCAGCCCCGGCTCGTTCGACCTCGTGCTGGGCTTGCACGATCCGTTCGAGGTCCTCGGCGGTGATGCGGTCCATCGCCGTCCGCGCTGCTTCGTCCTCGAGCAGCGCGCGGATCCGGTACACCTCGAGCAGGTCGTCGAGCGACAGCTCGGCGACGAAGTAGCCCCGGTGCGCGCGGTAGACGACCTGTCCCTCGCCTTCCAGGATCTTCAGCGCTTCCCGCAGGGGGACCCGGCTCACGTCGAGCTTTTCGGCCAGCAAGTCCTGGCGCACCGGTTGCCCGGGGCGCAGCTCGCGGGAGACGATCGCCTGGCGCAGCGCGGACAGGACGTACTCCTGCTTCGTCGGCGGCCTGCCGCGCGGGGATCCCGCCGCCTCAGCCGTCATCGTCGCTCACCGCACGCACAATCCGCAGGCTACCAACATCATCGCAGGCGACGCGTTCCGATCGAGTCGCTGGCCGATCACTCGTGCCAGCGCGGCGAGGTGGTGCGCGGTGGCAGCAACGCCGCCCGCAGCGTGATCAGCCGCGGCTTGCGACTGCCGGCCGCCTCGACGAGCGCTTCGACGAGATCATCGCCCGCTTCGGCCACGGCGCGGGTCTCGATGCCGAAACTCTCCGCGAGCGCGGTGAGGTCGGGGCCGACCAGGTCGACGCCGCGTTCGGCGTCGCCGGCGTGCTGCTGGTCGTAGCGCAGCATGCCGTATCCCCCGTCGTCGACCACCAGCACCGTCACCGGTAGCTGCTCCTGGACGATCGTCGCGAGCTCGCCGACACCGAACAGCAGCCCGCCGTCACCGCAGACGGCGAGCACCGGACCGCATCCCACCGCGGCCGGGCCGAGCGCAGCGGGCAGGGCATAGCCCAACGTCCCCCAGCCGTACGGGCACTGCAACTGCCGCGGCCGCGACAGGGCGGTGTAACCGCAGGCCCAGTATCCGGCCACGGCCATGTCCGTGATCAGCGTGCCCTCCTGCGGCCACGCCCGGTCGATACCGTCGACCAGCGCCATCGCCTCGGCGGTGCGCGCGTCCTCGCGCAGCCGGTCGCGCGTGGCCTGCCGCAGTTGGTGCACGTCCGGGCCGCGGGCTCCCGCGGGTCCGGTCAACACCGGCAGCAGCGCGTCGATGCCGGCCGCCGCGTCGCCGAGCACTGCGACGTCCGGGGTGTAGTTCTTGGTGAGTTCGCCCCGGTCGACGTTGATCGAAACCAGCCCGGGCGGCAGCGGCATGGACCAGTTCCGCGTGTGCACGCCGTCGAAGTCGGTGCCGATGCCCACCAGCAGGTCGGCAGCGCCGATGAGCTCGGCGACCTCGGGTTCGTGCGGCGGGAGGCCGACCATCCACGGATGCTCGGCGGGCAGGATGCCGCGGCCGCTGTAGGTCGTCACCACGGGCGCGCGCAACCTGCGCGCGAGGGCGTCCACCTGCTCCGCCGCCCCCGACTGGACAGCGCCGCCGCCCACCCAGAGCACCGCGGAACCCGCGTCGTCGATCAGCCGCGCCGCTGCCGAGACCTCGGCCGCCTCGGGCGCCGGCCGCTCCTGGGGCGCCGGGGTGATCTCCGGCGCCGGTGCGTCGAGCAGGTCGGTGGGCACGTCGAGGTAGACCGGGCCGCGCGGCCACGCCAGCGCGGTGGTGATCGCCTCACCGACCATCGCGGCAACTCGTTCGGCCGAACGCGGCCGGAACACCGCCTTCGCGAGCGGTTCGAACAGGCCCGCCTGGTCGTGGGATTCGTGCAGCATGCCGCGCACCGCACCGGGCGCGCGCAGCCGCTGGGGGACTTCGCTGGCGATGACCAGAACCGGGCTGCAGGAGGCGGCTGCTTCACCGAACGCCCCGAGCGTGTTCGCCGCGCCCGGCCCCGTGGTGGTCAGGGCGACGCCCAGGCGACCCGTGGCTCGAGCTGCACCGTCCGCGGCGTACACCGTGGCCTGCTCGTGGCGGACCCCGGTGATACCGGGTCTGCCCGCACCCAGCTCGCGCCAGAAGGCGAGGTTGTGCACGCCGGGCAAGCCGAAGGCCTGCTCCACTCCCCGAGCTGTCAGCGCGTCGAGGATTCGTCCCGCCACCGTCGGCTGCGGCATCACGCCCTCCCGTCGGCAACGACTCCGGCGCCCGTGTGCGCACCGCGGTCACGCGGCGGCGAAAATTGGATACATAATACACAGCAGTGATCGGCGCACCAACCACTTCCCCGGGCCGTCGTGACCCATCGCGATCTCGTACCCGAGGACGACGTCGTTCACTTCCTCGCCGCCCAGCACCTACCTCCATCGGAACGGATTCCGAGCCCTGAGAAGTGCCCGCGCAATGCCGCTCGCGGCCACCGCGGTCTACGGCGGTGGCCGCGAGCGGCGCAGTCCTCCTGAGCGGCGCGGTCAGCCGATCAGCGCTCGCATCAGTCGAACGTGATCACGCCGCGGATGTTCTTGCCATCGCGCAGGTCCTGGTATCCCTGGTTGACGTCCTCGAGGCGGTAGGTGTTCGTGATCAGCTCGTCGAGCTTGAGCTGGCCGGCGTCGTAGAGCCGCAGCAGTTTGCCGATGTCGTACTGCGGGTTGGCGGAACCGAACAGCGTGCCCTTGACGGTCTTGCCGAACAGCGCCATCTCACCGCCGGAGAGGTGCACCGTCAGCTTGGTCGGATCGGCCAGGCCGGTGATGACCACGGTGCCGCCCTTGCCGATGGTGCTGAACGCGTCCGAGACGACGGCTTCGTCGACGGTGCCCACGAGGATGAGCGCGGTGTCGGCGCCCTGCCCCCAGGTCAGTTCGGTGACCTTGTCGCGGGCTTCGGCCGGGTCGGAGAACGCGTGCGTGGCACCGAACTTCAGCGCCGTGGTGCGTTTGAACTCGACGGGGTCGACCACCACGACGTGCTTGGCGCCCGCGTGCACCGCACCCTGCACCGCGTTGATCCCGAGTCCGCCGCCACCGTAGACCACCACCGTGTCGCCGGCGCGCACGTCGCCGGCGTAGACCGACGTGCCCCACCCGGAAGGCACGCCGCAACCGACGAGCACCGCGGTCTCCAGCGGCAGCCAGTCGTCGACCTTGACCACCGAGTGCTCCGAGATCGTGGAGTACTCCGAGAACGTGCCCAGCATGCACATCGCGCCGTAGTCCTGGCCGGCGCCGTGGAAGCGGAACGTGCCGTCCGGCATGCTCCCGTCGAGGATCGTGGCGCCCATGTCGCAGAGGTTCTGCCGCCCCGTCGAGCAGTAGCGGCAGGTGCCGCAGTTCGGGATGAAGCTGCACACGACGTGGTCACCCGGGTTCACCTTCCGCACGCCCGGACCGACGTCCTCGATGACGCCCGCGCCTTCGTGACCGCCCACGACCGGAAAGCGCGGATGCAGGTCCCCGTCCGTCAGGTGCAGGTCGGAGTGGCACAACCCTGCTGCGACGTAGCGGATCAGCACCTCGCCCGGTCCGGGGCCGTCGAGGTCCAACTCCGTGATTTCGAAAGGCTGGTGCGCGTCGGTGAGCACGGCGGCTTTGGTCTTCATCGGGAGCCCTGTTCCCTTCGCTCGGAGAACTGAAGCGGACACCGCACGTCCTGCCGGTCCCGCGGCACACACCGGTGCGTCGCGGGTGCCTCGACGTATTCGGAGGCGTTCATGCGATGTGCAGTACCAGCTTGGCGGAGTGTGACTGCGCGCACAACAGGGCTTCCCCGGGCGTCGCGCCGGAAGCGCCTCGGAACGCGAAACGTTCACTCAGACGGAGTATCAGCCGATGTGGAACGGCTCAGCAGCACGGGCGCCGCGCACGGCTGTCGACGGAGTGCTCCGCGGCGGGCTCGGGAACGTCGAGCGTCGGGTTGCGGTCGAAGAAGCCCACCGGCTTGAGGGTGAAGCCGCACCGGTCGACGGGCATGACGGGCCAGTCCTCCGGCCGCGGGAAGTGCGTCATGCCGAAGGTGTGCCAGACGGCGATGTCGCGCACCGCCTCGACATCGCCGGCGGTGAGCGACGCGGTGACTCCCCGGGCGGCGCCGGACGCCGTGTCCAGCAGCACCGCCTGCACGCGCCGCTGCACGAAGTCACCCGGGGCGTGCTCGATGATCTCCTGTTTGGACGGTTCGAGGAGACCGAGGTATGCGAACCGCGTGTCGGAGCTGAGCAGGCCGGCCCGTTCGAGGACCTGCCGAGCCGTGTCGATCTCCGCGGTGTTCAGGCGGTCGAGGGGGTGCGGGGTCGTACTCGCGTGCGTGACGGCGCTCGTCTCCATCGCCGACCTCCTCCGGAGCGGTACGCGGCGCCGCCGCGAAATCATCCGCGCCGTGCTCCGCCTCGCGGCCCGCGGAGGACTCGAAGCCGTGACCATGCGCGACGTCGCCGCCGAGGCAGGCTTCGCCAACGGCGCGCTCACCCACTACTTCCGCAACAAGGACCAGCTGCTCGCCGCCGCCTACCAGTGCATCTACGACCGGACCAACCAGCGCGCCGAAGCCGCCGCCGGCGGAACGAGCGGACTGGCCGCCCTGCGACGGCTGTGCCTGGAAATTCTGCCGCTGGACGAGGAACGCGTCGTCGAAGCCCGCGTGGCCGTGAGCTTCTGGGGCCGCGCGCTGCACAACCCTGACATGTCGGCCCTGCACGGCCGGGTGCTCGACGACTGGCGCGCGCGGATGCAGCGATGGCTGCGCGAAAGCCGTGACAGCGGCGAACTCCCCGGCGACGCGCCCGTCGAACGCGTCGTCGATGAGCTGCTGACCGCACTGATGGGCGCCCAGGTGAACGTCGCCATGGCGCCCGGTGCCAGCCCACCGGCGCGTCTCGAGGCAGTCCTCGACGGGATCCTCGAGCCGTTGCGCGACGGGTCGCGGCAACAACGTTGAGGCGCAGGCGGAAACGCCGCACCGGGGCCCAGCACCGCATCGATTCGCCGGGCTGCGCCCCGAACCCGCTCGTCCGCGGGCTCCCCGGGCATCGGCAGCCCGGCGAACACGCCGGTGGCGGGCAGGAGGCCGGCACCACCGCCGTCAGTGCGGCAGCAGCTTCAGCGTCGTGCCGCGCGCCTGCGGGGTCAGCATCGGCGGCACGTAGGTGTCGAGGTGCGCCCGGTACTTGCTGCGGTAGGCCTCGTCGATCGCGTCGTTGACCCCGCCGTCGGTCACCTCGGCGACAGCGACGTCCGCGTCCACACCGCCAGCCCGGATGTGCGCCTTGCCGCTGGCCTGGGCGGCCCGGAACCAGGCACCGTTCTGGCCGCGGTAGGAACGCACGTACAGGTCGTCACCGTGCGGGACCACCCAGATCGGCACCGGGTTGCGCACGCTGCCGTCGCTGTTCTCCGGGGCGATCTCCATCTCGTCGGCTTGCGCGATCCGGGTGAACTCGTCCGACTCCCACGTCGCCATCCTCGCTGACCTCCCTGCTCGCTTCCGCGGGGTGCACACCCCCGCCGTTGGGGAGTGCGTCACCGGGTACCGCTCCCATGCTGGCCCGCGGAACCGCTGATCGCAGGACATCGAAGTCGCTCTTGTGCCCGATGTGTTCGGACAGCAGAAGATCGCGATGGAATGCTCCGATCAGCGCGGAGCCATGCGGATCCCGCCGTCGAGCCGGATCGTTTCACCGTTGAGGTAGCCGTTCTCCAGGATGTTGCAGGCCAGCTGGCCGAATTCCGCAGGTTCGCCGAGCCGCGAGGGGTTCGGCACGCTCGCCTCGAGCTCCTGCCGCACGTCCGCGCGCAGCCCACCGAGCAGCGGCGTGTCCATCACTCCCGGTGCGATGGTGCACACGCGGATGCGCCGGCTTGCCAGGTCGCGCGCTGCGGTGATGGTCATGCCCGCGATGCCGGCCTTCGAGGCGGTGTAGGGGATCTGGCCGATCTGGCCTTCGTAGGCGGCGACGGAGGCGGTCATGACGATGGCGCCGCGTTCATCCTCGACCTCGTCGTGCCGGGCCATGCGCGCGGCACCGAGGCGCAGCGCGTTGAACGTGCCGATGAGGTTGAGCCTGATGATCCCTTCGAAGTCCTCCAGCGATCCGGGGCTGCCGTCCTTCTCCAGCACCCGCGTTCGACTGCCCGCGCCGGCGCAGTGCACGAGTCCGCGCAACGGTCCGTGCTCGTCAGCGGCGTCGAGAGCGGCGCCGAACTGGTCGGCATCGGTGACGTCCGCGGGGACGAACCGGGCGCTGCCACCGAGTTCCTCGGCGGTTTTCGCGCCGTCCGATGTGGGCAGATCGATGATGGTGACCCTGCCGCCGGCATCGACCAGGCGTCGGGCCGTGGCCAGTCCGAGACCGGAAGCACCGCCGACGACGGCCGCGGACGTGTTGTGCAGACGCATGGGCATCCTTTCCGTTGTCGTGCTGTCCGTTCGCTGCTGCTGCGCGGACTTCCCTCAGAGCAGTTCGAGCACGGTGGCGTTGGCCAGACCGCCGCCCTCGCACATCGTTTGCAGGCCGTAGCGGATGCCGGTGCGGCGCATGTGGTGGACCAGCCGGGCCATCAGCACCGCACCGGAAGCACCGAGCGGATGTCCCACCGCGATCGCCCCGCCGAGCGGGTTGAGGCGGTCGTCCGGCGCGCCCGTCTCGACCTGCCACGCCAGCGGGACGGGGGCGAAGGCTTCGTTGACTTCGAACGCTCCGATGTCGGCGATGCTCAGACCGGTTTTCCGCAGCACCTTCGCCGTGGCCGCGATCGGCGCGGTGAGCATGATGACCGGGTCGTCGCCGGCGAGGGCGACGCCGTGCACGCGTGCGAGCGGACGCAATCCGCGCGCGGCGGCGGTATCACTGGAGGTGATCAGCACCGCGGCGGCACCATCGGAGATCTGCGAGGAGTTGCCCGCGGTGATGACACCGTCTTCGCGGAAGGCCGGCGTGAGCCCGGCGAGCTTGTCGACCGTGGAGCCGCGCCGCACGCCCTCGTCCTGCTGCAGCGTTCCGGGTACGGGTGCGAGCTGCCCGTCGAGCTCTCCGGAATCGATCGCCGCGCACGCCCGCTGGTGCGACCGGGCGGAGTACTCGTCGAGCGCACCGCGCGCGAGGCCCCACTTGGTGGCGACGCCCTCGGCCCCGAGTCCCTGGTTGAATCCGCTGACGCCGTAGCGGTCGAGCACGCGGTCCGAGTAGGGCTGGCCGCCCTGCCCCGCCGAGCCGATCGGGACGCGGCTCATCGACTCGACTCCACCTGCCACGGCGAAGTCGTAGTGCCCGGCGACCACCCCGGCAGCGGCGAAGTGCACGGCCTGCTGCCCGGAGCCGCACTGGCGGTCGACCGTCGTGCCGGGTACGGATTCCGGCCACCCGGCCGCGAGCGCGGCGACGCGGCCGATGTTGCCGCCCTGGTCGCCGACCTGGCTGACGCATCCCCAGACGACGTCGTCGACCTCCTCGGGTGCCACCCCGGCGCGACCGACCAGGGAGGTGAGCACGTGCGCGGACAGGTCGGCGGGGTGGATGCCGGCCAGTGCTCCGCCTCGCTTGCCGATCGGGGTGCGCACAGCATCGACGATGACCGCGTCCATGGTGACTCTCCTCCTGTGCACTGCGTTTCGTTCGTTTTTCGGCGTTGTCCTTCGGCTGCGGAACACGCGCCGGGTTCAGCTGCCCGCAGGGGCGTGTGCGGTCCCGCCGAGCAGCCGTCGTTTGTCCCGTTCCGGGTTGACGGTCAGCAGCGCGATCGCCCCGCCGACGAGCGCGATGAGGCCGAACACCTGGAAGGCGGTGGCGTAACCCGCGGCGGGTGTGCCGGCGGCGTCGACGATGACGCCGGTGAGGTAGGGCCCGACGAGCCCGCCGGTCGACATGATGGCGAGGAACACGCCCAGCGTGCCCGCGAGTTGCCGCGGCGGCACGATTTCGGAGACGCCGGCGTTGACCAGCGGGAAGATGCTGGCACCGAAGCCGTACCCGACGGATACGACGACCACCGCGAGCCACGGGATGCCGAGATAGGGCAGCACCGCCATCGCCAGTCCGCAGATGAGCAGTGCGACCGCGGGCAGCACCCCGCGCAGCAAACGCGAGGTCGCCCCGCGGGCGATGAGCCGGTCGCTGAAGAACGACAGCACGAACAGCAATCCGAGGCTGGCGATGCTGGGGAAGCCGAACATCGCGCCCGCCTGCACCCGCGAGTACCCGAGTCCGACTTCGAAGTACGACGGCAACCAGGTCAGCACGACGCTGACCAGCGTGTACATCGCGAACGTCGCCAGCGCCCCGCCGAGGAAGCTGGGGGCGGTCATGATCCGCACCCACGGCACGTGCGAGCCCGCGGAGTCTTCGCGCATCGCGGTGTCGGTGGTGTCGTCGCCGTAGGGGCCGGCCTGCCACGTCGGCAGCCAGACCGCGCACCACAGCACACCCACCGCGGCCAGCGCCAGGAACGCGGCGCGCCAGTCCCACATCGCCACCACGAGCGTCAGCGCGGGGGCCACGGCCACCTTGGCGATGGAGGCACCGGCGGTGATGCAGGCCGAGGGCAGCCCGCGCTTCTCCCGCGGGTGCCACGAGTAGGTCCCGGTGTGCACCAGCGCGGAACACGGCCCCTCGGTCAGTCCGAGGAACATGCGGCTGACCAGCAGCACGGCGAAGGTAGCGGCGAAGACGACCGGCAGCATCGCCACCGACCAGGCCAGCGCCATCGCCGCCAGCGACCACCGCAGCGTCATGTACTTGTCGAGCACCCCGGCGAAGAACCCGCCGACGGTGAAGGTGAGGAAGAACGAACTGCCCACCAGGCCGATCTGCGAGGCCGACAGCCCGATCTCCGCGGCCATCGGCTGGGCCACGATGCCCAGCACGGCCTTGTCGCCCCAGTTCACGATGTAGAGCAGCACGAGGATCCCGGTGAATCCCCAGGCTTTCGTCCTCGGTTCCGCGGCGACACCGGTGTCGTTGCTCGGCGGTGCCTGCGCTTCGGGTGTGGACATCGGCCATCTCCCTCGGCGGGCGTGAGAGCCGGTGACTGCGACGGCGGGGCCGGTCCGTCCGTCGCGGCCACCGCTGCGCTGGCGCGCAGCTGCTACCGACGATCTGTGATCTCCGCCACCCGGTCAAAGACGGAGGTGGGAACGCGCCGAATGCCGCTGCCTATGCGCCCAGGTGAGGAGCTTGCCCGGTGCCTGGCACGTGCGCTCGGCAGTACGGTCGCCGTGATGCACCTGCACCAGATCGAGCACTTCCTCGCGGTGGTCGACCACGAGGGGATCAACACCGCTTCGGCCGCGCTCGGACTCGCCCAGCCGACGGTTTCGCAGGCCATCCGCAGTCTGGAGCGCGAGCTCGACGCGGAGCTGTTCCACCGGGTCGGCCGGGGCATGGTGCTGACATCGGCCGGGCACGCCCTCATCGGGCCGGCGCGCAGGATGCTGCGCAGCGTCGTCACCGCCGAGGGGTCACTGGCCGACGCCGCGGGCCGGCCGCGCGGCCGGTTGGACATCGCCACGTTCTCGGCGCTGTCCCCGGACCCGGTGGCACCGCTGGTCGGGGCGTTCCGCCAGGAGTTCCCCGCGGTGCTCGTGCGCATCGCCGATCTGCACGACGAGGCGGCGATCGCGTCGTTGATCCGCGACGGGCACTGCGAGATCGTGGTCTGCCACCTGCCCGTGGCCGACGGTGCGGACCTGACGGTGCACGAACTCGGTGTGCAGCAGTGGCGGCTCGTGTTCCCGCCCGGTTCGTCGGTACCGCCGGAGGATCCGCTGCCGCTGGCGGCGCTGCCCGACGTGCCGCACGTGATCGTGCCGCGCGGGGGGTCGCAAGCGGCGGCGATCGAGTCCACGATCGCCGCCGCCGGGCGCAAACTGCGTCCGGCAGTGGTCATCCAGCACCGGGAAGCGCGCCTGCCCTTCGTCTTCGCCGGGGTCGGGGCGACGTTCCTGGAACGTTCGATGGCCGAAGAGGCAGCGCAGCACGGCGCCGTCATCCGGGACACCGAGCCGCCGCTCAGCCGTGCCTACGGCCTCGTCTACGACGCGGCGGCGCTGTCCCCGGCCGGCCGGGCGTTCGTGGACATGGCTAGCGACGCTGCGCCCGGGTAGCTGCAGCCACGTCGAGCAGCGCCGTCGCCGCGGGCGAAAGCGGGCCCGCGCGGTGCACGAAGCCGATCGTGCGGAGGACCGGCGGCACCAGCGACCGCACGAGCACGCCGCGCAGGGCGTTCTCAGCGACGCCGCGCGGCAGGAACGTCGCCCCCGCCCCGTGCATGACCAGGTCCCACACGGCCTGCCGGTGCGCGCATTCCACCGCGACCCGTTCGGCCACACCTCGCAGCGCCTCGTCCACCGGGACCCGGCCTCCCGCCTCGGAGACCTCCACGACGAGCGGAACGGTGGCGACCTGCTCGAGCGGCACCGGGTCCGGCAGGTCGGCGGCCAAGTGGTGCGGCAGCGCGAGCACGATCTCCTGCTCGCCCACTTCCCGGGTCAGCAGCGTGTCGCTGCGCACGGGCAGTGCCGTCAGCCCCAGCTCGGCTTCACCCCGTCGGACGTGTTCGAGCACCCCGGCTGCACTTCCCGGGTCCAGCACGTTGAGCATGATCGCCGGGTGCTGCTGGCGCAGCCTGCTGGTCAGGTCCGGCAGCGGGTCCACCGACAGCGTCGACAGGGCGCTGATCTCCAACCGCCCCGCGTGCAGGTCACGCACGGACTGCACCCTGGACCTGGCCAGCTCCGCATCGGCGAGGATCTTGCGCGCGGGGCCTTCGAACGCTTCCCCGTCCGGGGTGAGGGTGAGCCGCCCGCCGGAGCGGTCGAACAGGCGCACGCCGAGCTGGCGTTCCAGCGCGCGGACCGCCTGCGAGAGCGAAGGTTGGGCGATGTAGAGCGCCCGCGCGGCCCGGGTGATGCCGCCGTGGTCGATCACCGCGATGAAGTACTCGACCAGCCGCAGATCCACGCCGCGAACCGTACCGCCACGCTCACCGGGGCGTCACCGGTGCGCACAGCACATCGGCGTGGTGACGAGCTCCTCCGCTCCGGAACGGCAGCTCGTCACCACCCCGAGAACCTCCGCGTGCAGGCGGCCGCTCGAGGCTGCATCACTACTTCGCGAGCAAGACGCAACCGAACACGATCCCGCACCGGCGCGCTCGTGGAGCACTCGCCGCCGTGCTCATGAGCGTCGTGCTGGTGCTGACCGGATGCGCGGGACATTCCGAGCCTCAGGACCGGGGAACGTTCTCCTTCGTCTCGCCCGGAGGGGAGACACGATTTTCCTACAACCCGCCCGAAAGCCGCGGCACCGTCGGGGACTTCTCCGGGCCCAGCGTGACCCAGCCCGAAAAGGAGATCACCAAGGGCCAGTATCGGGCCAAGCGCTCGTCCTCAACGTGTGGGGCTCCTGGTGCGGCCCGTGCCGGGCAGAGATGCCCGAGCTGGTCGAGGCGGCACACGCCACCCGCGACGATCCGGTGCAGTTGCTCGGCGTCAACGTGCGCGACGACCAGGGAGCGGCGACCGACTTCCTGCGCAACTACGACGTGCCCTACCCCTCGCTCTACGACCCGTCGGGCAAAAGCATGCTCGCCTTCGACGGCATCCCGCTGTCGGTGGTGCCGCTCACCATCGTGCTGGACCGGCACCACCGCGTGGCCGAGGTGCATCTCGACACGGTCAGCGCGGAGCAGTTGATCCCCACGTTGCAGCGTCTCGCCACGGAGCAATAGCCACGCAACCCCAACTCCGGGGGACACGAGCATGCGGCCGACGGTGATGCCGGTATCGGCCCTGGGCTCAGCACGAGCAGGTCGACCTGAGCTGCAGCTGCCCATACAGCTCACAGGACGTGCGTCGTCAGGTTCCGGTGAGCTGGCATTTTTCAGATCGTCCGTGTCGGCGCTCAACCGACCCGGGCCCTGTTCTGCCCCCGGTTCCGGCCCGAGGAGATGGTGATCGTGCTGTCGGCGGGACGGTGGGGCAGCTCGGTGGCGAGGTCTTCACCCAGGCCGACTGGAGTGACGGCGCGATCGCACAGGCGGTGCTACTGGAGGAAGCCGCCACGGTGCAGCAACGGCATACGCAGTTGCACACCCGGGTGCGGCGGGCCGAACGGCCACCAGGCCCGCAGCAGGCTGAACACGAAGCGCGCGAATGGACCCGGGCTGTGTCCATTCGTCGTTGCCCTCCGGTCACGCGGACACTCCGATCAACTCGAGCGTCCGGTCCAGCGGGGAAGGTCAGTTTCGGGAGCACCAGGCCGGGTTGGGGCGTGATGCAGCTGGGAGGAGGCTCTGAGCCAGACGGCCGGGCCCATTTCCTCTAACGCGGCGCGCTCGGCGGGCGCATCGTGGAAATCGGCGGGCACTGTCGCGGCGACTGGGATCGCTTGCACCGACACGGGTGCCGCAGCCGAAACCGAGCACCACATCACCGACGGAGGGTTGCGATGAGCACGAGTCTGACGCGCGGGGCCATGTGGAGCGGGCACCGCATGTGGCACGCGTTGGGCGCCTTGGTCCTCGTTGCCATCGGCGTCCTGCATGCGATGGCAGGTATCACCGCGGTGGCACGCACCCAGGGGCTCGACCTCGCCTCCACACCGGTGCTGGCTGACTACCGCGCCTACGGATGGGGATTCCTCGTCACCGGCGTGCTGCTCCTCGCTGCAGCGATCGGCGTGTGGTTCGGGCAGTTGTGGGCACGCATCCTCGGCGGTGTGCTGCTCGCCTTGAGCTTCTTGAACAACCTGGCCCTGCCCGCCGGCGTGTTCTGGTCGATCGTGCTCATGGTCGTCGCTGTGCTCGGAATCTACGCGATCATCGCGCACGCCAAGCCGACACGTCCGAGTCCGGCGGACTGAAGTAGCCCTCCCGGCTTGGCCCCGCAGCAGCGGTCCTCGCGCGTTCTCCGTCTCGACGCGGCAGCGTCGAGGGATCACGCGAGCAACCGGGCCCACCGGGGGTTCTCCTGCCCAGCTGCCCCCAACCATCCACCCTCAGCGGGCAAAACAACCCAACGCAGTCCTCCTCAGGCGGCGCCGGCCGCACCGCGGAGCCTGCCGCCGGACCGCAGCTCCGCCGCCCGGACGGTGCGGCTGCGCTCCACGACCAGGCAGCTGATCACCAGGCCGGCCACGAGCCACAGCACCAGGGCCACGACGCCTCCCGCTGAGACGCTCGAGCCTTCCACGATCGCGCGCAGGCCCTGCGTGGCCGGTCCGGTCGGCAGCATTCCGGCGATGCTGCCGAGCACCTGCGGTACGGCGGCGATCACCCCGGTGGCCACAGCAACCACCGCCACGAGCATCGACAGGAACCGTCCGGCCCCGCCGAACGCGGCCGCCAGCGCCTGGTTGACCGCGGTGAACGCCACGGCCGCGAGGACGAGCAGGCCTGCGGCGCTGAACCACTGCCCGACCGAGAGGTCCTGCGCGACGCCCAGCACCGCGGTGACCAGCAACCCCTGCACGACGGCGAGCCCGGCGGGCAGGGTGAACCGGCCCAGCAGCAGCCGCGGCGCCGAGCGGGTGGAGCGCAGCACGCCCTCGGGCAGTGCGCGCAGCACGAGGAACGCGGCCAGCGCACCGATCCACAGCGCCAGCACGGCGTACAGCGGCATGCCCGAGTTGCCGATGCCGAGACCGTCGTTCTCGTCGGCGGTCGTGACCGGATCGGCCACGGTGCGGGCGAGCTGATCGCGTTCGCCGTCGGGATAGCTGGGCATTTCCTCGACGGCGGTGTGCAACCCCTGGCTGAGCTGCTCGGAACCGTTGCCGAGCTGGTCGGCGCCACCGTCGAGCTCCCGCAGGCCGCCGGCGAGCTGGTCCGCGCCGTCGGCGAGCTGGCCGGCACCGCCGGTGGTCTGGGACAGACCTTCGGACAGCTGGCCGGCGCCGCCGTCGAGCTGCTGCGCGCCCTTGGCGAGCTGGCCGACACCGCCGGCGAGGGCGGGCAGGCCGCCGCCGGATTCGGGGCTGCGCCCGGCGAGCCCGTCGAGTCCGGTGGAAATGCCGTCGCTGGCCTGCTGGACCTGGCCGGCACCGTCACTGAGGGCCTTGGCCTTGGCGGACTGCACGGCGATCTTGTTGCAGATCGGCAGGGTCCCGGGTGGACACTGCTCGGACATCTCGGACAGGTCCTGCGACATGGTCTGCAGCTGGGTGTTGATCTGCCGCACTCCCTCGTTCTCCTGCGCGGAGACGTCGGCCAGCGTGCCGACCTGCTGCGGCAGCTGGGCGGTCTGCTCCTGCAGCTGGGCGAGCCCGTCGGCGAGCCCGCTCGTGCCTTGCGAGAGCTGGCTGGCACCGCCGTCGAGCTGCCCGAGGCCGTTGGCCAGCTCGCGCGTGCCGCCGGCCAGCTCGTCGGCACCGTCGGCGAGCTGACCCGTGCCGTCGGAGAGCTGCTGGGCGCCGTCGGCCAGGGAGGTGGCGCCGTCGGCGGCATCGCCGAGCTGGTCGCCCAGGGTGTTGAACCCGATGTAGAGGTTGTCCAGGTAGGTGGTGGTCAGCTGGTCGCCGAGCAGCTGGGTGGCGGTTTGGGTGACCTCGCGGCTGATCGCTTCGTCCGCCGGTTTGCTGCGCTCGCCGGTGCTCACGTCGATCGTGGCCTTCTCGGCTTGGCCCGGTTCCCCGGAGAACGACGTGGCCGCTGCGGAGAAGCCCTCCGGGATGGTCACCACGGCGGTGTAGGTGCCGTCGTCCAGCCCCTCCGAGGCGGTCTCGGAGTTGGCGATTTCCCAGTCGTAGTTGCCGTCGATGTCGTTGCCGACGAGCTTGGACGACAGCTGCCGCCCCAGCGGGGTGAGCTGGCCGTTGACCTCGACGGGTTCGTCGTTGTTGACGATGGCCGCTTTCACGCCGCCCATCCGGTCTTCCGGCTGCCCCAGTGCCCAGGTCAGCACACCCGTGATGGCCACCGGGACCAGCAGCAGGCCCACGAGGGTCAGCGAGATCGACAGCCGGGAGCGGCCGTTCCGTAGCGCACGCACAGCGAGGACCTCAGCTTTCTAGCGGATCGCGTCGGGGAGGACACGGGTCGGTGCTTGCTGGTCACCGGACAGCTCGGTGAGACCGGCCGGCACGTGGGCGGGCAGCATGTCGCGCGCCTCCGCGGTGCCCGTCGTGCCCAGCAGCACGGCGGCGCGGGAACTGCTGACGAGCTGCCCGATGCGCCGACGCGCGGCGGCGTCGGCGAGTCGGTCGGTGCGGTCGAGCACCAGCAGCCGCGGGTTCTCCTGCAGCGCCTCGGCGACGCCTTCCGCGCCGACCTCGCCCACATCGACGTAGGCCGCGCGGGACCGCACGGCCGACGCCCGCGCCGGCAGCGCCATCCCGAGCACTTTGAGCTTGCCCGCGTCGGGTTTGATCCGCCCGGAGACGGTGAGCAGAACCGCGGTGACGGCGGCCTCGTCCGGGCCGCGCACCACGTGCACGCCCTGCCTCGCCAGGCGGAAGGACACGTCGCGGTAGACGGGCGCGTCCGAGTCGGGTTCGGACAGTGCGAGCCCACCGCAGGCCACGGCGTCGTCGGCGCCCGGGTGCGGCCATTCGGCCAGTTCGAGCTCCTCGCGCAGGTTCTCACCTTCGACGTCGAACGAGGGCAGCATCCGGTCGAGGCGGCGCGGCATCCACCAGGCGCGGCGACCGAGCAGCGCGAGCACCGCGGGCACCAGTGTCATGCGCACGATGAAGGCGTCGATGAACACGCCTGCCGCCAAGCCGAACGCGATCGGTTTGAGGTTGGCGTCGCCTTCGGGCACGAACGCGGCGAAGACCGCGAACATGATCACGGCGGCGGCGGTGACGACCTTGGCGGAGGAGACGAAGCCGGTGTTGATCGCGCCGCGCGCATCGCCGGTGTGCACGTACTGCTCGCGCATCCGGGACACGAGGAACACCTCGTAGTCCATGGCCAGGCCGAACAGCACGCCCATGAGCACGATCGGCATGAAGCTGATCACCGGGCCGGTGCTGTCCACGCCCAACGCACCGGCGAACCAGCCGTCCTGGAAGACGAGCTTGAGCAGGCCCATCGACGCGCCGATGCTGAGCAGGTAGCCCAGCGTCGCCTTGATCGGCACGGCCACCGACCGGAACACCATGGTCAGCAGGACCAGCGACAGGCCGACCACGACGATGCCGAACGGCAGCAGGGCCTGCCCGAGCTGTTCGGAAACGTCGATGCCGATGGCGGTGAACCCGGTGACCGAGATCGTGACGCCGTAGGTGTCCTGGAAGTGGCCGCGCAGCGAGCGGATGTCCTCGACGAGCTGCTTGGTCTGCTGCGAGTCCGCGGCGCCCTCCGGCATGACCTGCACGATGCCGGTGTCGGCCGTCGGGTTCGGCGTGGCCAGCGGCACGTCGGCCACCCCGGGCAGCTGTTCGATCTCGGACTGCAGGTCGTTCATCACACCCAGCGGATCATCGCTGGTGACGATGTTGGCGCTGACGACCAGCGGACCGTTGTAGCCCTCCGGGAAGTGCTCGGCGACGAGGTCGTAGGTCACCCGCGCCGGGTCGTCCTTCGGCATCGCACCGGCGTCCGGCAGGGCCAGCCGCAGGCCGGCGGCGGGCACCGTGGCCAGTCCGAGCACGGCGACGACGGCGATCACCGTGACCACGGGGAACCGCGTCACGGCGCGCACCCAGCCGGAGAAGAAGCGGGTTCCCACGGGCTTCTTGGCGGCGTTGCGCCGCCGTGCTCGGGCACGCGGACGCAGTCGTTCGCCGGCGAAGCCCAGCAGGGCTGGCACGAGCGTGAGCGTCACCAGCACGGCGATGCCGACGGCGACCGCGGCGGCCACACCCATCGTGGTCAGGAACGGGATGCCGGCCACGCCGAGGCCGAGGAGCGCGATCATCACCGTCAGCCCGGCGAAGACCACCGCCGATCCGGCCGTGGCCACCGAACGCGCGGCGGCCTCCTGCGGGGACATCCCCTCGCCGAGTTCCTGCTGGTGGCGGGAGAGGACGAACAGCGCGTAGTCGATGCCCACGGCCAGCCCGAGCATCAGCGCCAGCATCGGTGTGGTCGCGTTGATCGTGCCGATCAGCGTGGCCAGCAGGATCAGCGTGGTGGAGATGCCCACCCCGATGAGCGCGTTGACCAGCGGCATCCCGGCCGCGACGAACGATCCGAGGGTGACCACCAGCACGACGACCGCGATGATGAGCCCGAAGACTTCGACGAAGCTCAGCCCGGGGAACTCCTGCGCGAAGACCTCCCCGCCGTGCGAGGCCTCGGCACCTGCGGGCAGCCGCTGTTGCAGCTGGTCAGTGGCCTGCGCGATCTCGTTCTTGGTCTGGTCGCTGACCTGGGTGGCCTGCACGTCGAGCTGGACGTTGATCAGCCCGGCGCGGTCGTCCTCGCTGATCGTGCCGCCCATGTCCTCGTCGTAGGGCGAAACGACCTGCGTGGCGTGGTCGATCTGCTCGAGCTCGTCGACGGCGGTTTCGACCTGCTGCTGCACGGCCGGGTCGCGCACCGTGCCACCGTCCGGCGCGACCACCACGACCTGCCCGGCGGCCCCGCTGGCGGACGGGAACGTTACCGACAGCCGGTCGAGCGCCTCCTGCGCCTCGGTGCCGGGAATGGTGACGTTGTTGTCCATCTCCTTGCTGAACAGGCCGGCCGCGCTGCCGGTGAGGGCGAGCACGAGCAGCCACAACACCAGGACGGTCTTGCGGGCCGCGAAGGCCCTGCGGCCGAGTGAATGCAGAAAAGACGACACGCCAAACTCCTACCGCCGGTCACACCGGACGATGCCGAGCACGCAGAACGCTGCCAGCGTTCCCTGCCGAGCGCTTCGATGCGCTCGATACGAAAGAGTATCCGATGCGGCTGCGTATCCGATACAGGGTTGTATCGGATACCATGACGGCTTCCCGGATGGCTTTCCGTTCGAGCGCTCGAGCACCACCGCAGGAGAGGACGCGCGGGTTGAGCAAGAACAAGGCGGGGGCGCCCGCAGGCGGCCCCCACAGCGCCCGCACGCGCGAGACCGCGCGCCGGGCCAGAACGCGCGAACGCCTGCTGGACGCCGCCTACCGGCAGTTCGGCGCGCACGGCATCAACGGCACTTCCATCGAGGCGATCACCGACGACGCCGACTTCACCCGCGGCGCCTTCTACTCGAACTTCGACAGCAAGGAAGAGCTGTTCCTGGCGCTCATCGAACGCGAGCACCACGCCCGCCTGCAGGCGCTGCGGGAGGAGTTCCGCGAAGCGATCGCCCCACTTCGACGCGCCGCCGGCAAACCCGGCCCCGAGCTCATCGAGGAAGTCCTCGCCGACCTGCTCGCCAGCCAGCCCGAAGCTCGCCAGTGGTGCCTGCTCAACACCGAGTTCCGGCTGCTGGCGATGCGCGAATCGCAGGTGGCCGCGCGTTTCCTCGACGTCAAGCATGCCTTCCAGCAGCAGCTCGCCGAACTCATCGACACGGCCATGGCCTCCATCGGCCTGCGCTTCTCGGTGGAGACGACCCACCTGACGCAGATCCTGCTCGACCAGTTCGAGGCGGCGATGCAGGACGCGGTACTGGCCGGTGCGGAGAATCCGGAGCAAAGCGCGCGCACCACGCTCATGCGCACGCTGCCGCAGTTGGTGCACAGCCTCACCGAACTGCGCGAGGACGACCGGAGCCGGTGAGGCTGCACACGATCAGCATCGCGAACGGAACCGGCCTGCCTCGCGGTTGCGCACCGCAGGAGCACCGCGCCGCGCAGCGGAGGCAGCACCAGGGCACCCTGACGCTCCACTGCGGACGGAAAACGCGCGACCGGCGAACTCGCCCGCGGCGGCCACCTGCCGTGCACGGAGGGGCTGGCACGCCAGTTCCACTGCACTATGATCCACGCGGCCGTCCGTTCCCGCCCACGCGAGGTGATGATGGTGGCGTCCCACGAGCCCGCTGCGCCGTCCGCGGAGATCGACACCAGCGTGCCGCACGAAGCGCGCGTCTACAACTACTGGCTGAGCGGCAAGGACAACTACGCCGTCGACCGCGAACTCGGCGGCCCGACATCGAACCGACGACCGAACAAGCCGCCTACTACTGGGCCGGCATGGCCCGCAAGCCTTAGCAGTTACCCGCGTGCCCGGTTGCCACGTAACCGGCACGGCCGTTGAGAGGATGTTCGCGTGTCCTGGAACGGAGACCAGTACCAGCGCCAGTTCGACGACCTGGCGGCCGCGGGCCGGCACATCCACGGAGAAGCCGACTTCGTCCGCTCCTACGCGCCCGCGAGCGTCCTCGACGCCGGGTGCGGCACCGGACGGGTCGCCATCGAACTGGCCCGCCACGGCATCGAGGTGGTCGGCACCGACGTCGACGCGTCCATGCTGGCCACCGCGCGCAGCCAGGCTCCGCACATCACCTGGGTGCAGTCCGATCTGGCCGAGCTCAACCTGCAACGATCCTTCGACCTCGTCGTGCTGGCCGGCAACGTCCCCCTGTTCACCGCTCCGGGCACGGAACCCGCCCTCATCGCCGGCGCCGCGCGCCACGTGGCCCCGGGCGGGCGGCTCGTCGCGGGGTTCAGCCTCGACCGGGGCTATTCGCTGGCGGACCACGACGCGCACGCCACCGCCGCCGGTCTCACCTTCGCGGAACGCTTCGCCACCTGGGAGGGTGCGCCATTCGCCGGTGGCACGTACGCGGTCTCGGTGCACACCCGCTGAAGAGCGGCCACCTGCGCTCACCCTCGCCCATCACCGGGGTCGTGGCCGTGACGGCGCGGGCCGCCTACGACCTTCCCGTGCACCGTCCACTCGCGACTGGTCGTTGCCGGTCGCCCCGGGATCACCGGTCGTGCAGGAATTCCTGCACGGTTTCGCGCGTGACCACCCGGACCGGGACGCTGTTCGGCGGCCCCGGCTGCGGCTGCTCCGCGCGTGCTGCCCGCACGGCCTCCTGCACTGCGGTCCTCCCGAGAAGTTCGGGCTGTTGGGCGATGTCGGCGCTGATCGAACCGGTCTTCACCGCCGCGAGCCCTTCCGGTGTGCCGTCGAATCCGACGACCTGGACGGCAGATCCGGCCTCGCCGCCGAGAGCTTTGACCGCGCCGAGGGCCATCTCGTCGTTCGCCGCGAACACTCCTTCGATCTCGGGATGGGCCTGGGAAATGTTCTGCATGACGTCGAGCGCCTTGGTGCGGTCGAAGTCGGCCGGCTGGGAGGCGACGACGCGGATTTCCGGATGCTCCCGCAGTTCCGAGCGGAATCCGCGGGCTCGTTCGCGGGCCGCCGAGGTTCCCGGCTCACCTTCGATGACCGCGATCGGCCCGGATCCCACCGTGTTGGCCAGTTGTCGTGCGGCGAGCTTGCCGCCTGCGACGTTGTCCGAGGCCACGGTGGTGACCACCTCGCCGCCGGCGGGCGCGCGGTCCAAGCCGACCACCGGAATCCCCGCCGTGTTCGCGGCCTCGACCGAAGGGACGACGGCGTCGGAATCCACCGGATTGACGACCAGCGCGTCGGCGTTCTGCGCTATCACGTTCTGCACCGCGTTGGCCTGCTCCGAGGCGTCGTCGCCCGCGTCAGTGATCGTCAGCTCGACACCGTGCCGCTCGGCCTCCTGCTGCGCGCCCGCACGCACGTCCACGAAGAACGGGTTGTTCAAGGTGGACAGGGACAGCGCGATCTCCGGGCGTTCGTTCAGCGCAGCGGAGTGCTGCCGCTCGTAGACGCCCCATCCGGCTGCCGCCACGAGCAAGACCAGCGTGACCGCGGTCGCGCGCCGCATGGCCGATGTCCGCAGGAGTGCGGGGGCGGTGCATCCGCGGCGACGCTGGCGCAGGGTGTCGAACAGCACCGCCGCCACGATGACGCCTCCGATGGCGACCTGTTGCCAGAACGACGAGACGTCCAGCAGGTTCAGACCGTTGCGCAGCACCGCGAGAATCAGCGCGCCGATGAACGTGCCCAGCGCGGTGCCCGCACCACCGCTGAGGCTCGCACCACCGATCACCACCGCGGCGATGGCATCGAGTTCGTACCCCGAACCGGCCTCCGGCTGGGCGGACGCCAGCCTGGCGGCGAGCAGAATTCCCGCTACGGCGGCGAAGGCACCGGACAGCGCGTAGATCAGCAGGCGCTGTCGGGTGACCTTGATACCGGACAGCCGCGCGGCCTCGGGGTTGCCGCCGATGGCGTACATGGCGCGGCCGGCGTAGGTACGGCGCAGCACGAACGCGGTGATCATCCCGAACACCAGCATGACCAGGACCGGGTAGGGCAGCACGCCGAAGACGGTGCCGCTGCCCAAATCCGCCAGCCAACCCTCGAACGTGATCGGCCTGCCGTCGGCGAGGACCAGTGCGAGCCCACGCCCCACGCTGAGCATGGCCAGTGTTGCGATGAACGGCGGAACGCGCCCCACCGTGATCAACACGCCGCTGAGCAGCCCGGCACCCGTTCCAGCGGCCAGCCCGATGACGATCGCGAGCAACAGCGGCAAGCCCGCGGTGCTCACCGCCCACCCCGTGGCGATCCCGGCGAGCCCGGCCACGCTGCCGACGGACAGGTCAATGCCGCCGCTGACGATCACGAACGTCATGCCGAAAGCCAGCACCGCCGTTACCGAGGCCTGAACACCGACGTTGAGCAGGTTGTTGGCCGTCAGGAAGTCCGGCGAAAGCAGCGCCAGCAGCAGGACGAGCACGGCGAGGCCGCCCACCGGCCCGCTGTTGCGCCAGAAGGCGTTCGCACCGCGCGCACGTGCGCTGCCCGGCCTCGCCGAGGTCTTCTCCTGGACGGATTCGGCCACAACCTCGCGATCAGGCACCGCTATCCCCTCCTCGCACACCGGCCTGGTCCATGACCGCGAGCGCCATCACGCGCTCCTGCGTCGCTTCCTCGGCATGCAGCTGTCCACGCAGCCTTCCGTCCGCCATGACGAGCACCCGATCGCTGATGCCGAGCAGTTCCGGCAGGTCGCTGCTCACGACGATGACCGTCGTGCCATCGGCGGCGAGTTCCTCGATGAGTTCGTAGATCTCGGCCCGGGCGCCCACGTCGATGCCCCGCGTTGGTTCGTCGAGGATGAGCACACCGGGGCGGGCCAGCAGCCACTTGCCGATCACGATCTTCTGCTGGTTGCCCCCGGAGAGGGTGGCTGCTCGCTGGCCGAGATCGCTGGTGCGGATCCGCAACTGCCGCACGATCTTTTCCGCGCTGCTGCGTTGCGCCGCCAAGTCCACCAGGCTGCCGCGGGTGCGGTCCGACAGCGTGGCCAGGCCCAGGTTTTCCTCCACGGAGGACTCGAGGACCAGGCCCTGGCTGCCGCGATCCTCCGGGATCAGGGCCAACCCGGCCGCGCGGGAGGCCGCGATGTCGCCGCGCCGCACCGGACGACCGGCCACCCGCACCTCGCCGTGGTCGTAGCGGTCGGCGCCGAAGATCGCCCGGACGAGCTCGGTGCGGCCAGCCCCCACCAGCCCTCCGATGCCGACGACCTCGCCCGCACGCGCCGTGAAGGTGACGTCGCGCAGGACTCCGCGCCTGCGCAGCGATCGCACCTCGAGGCGGGTCTGTCCGGGGGAACGGCGCCGAGCCGGGTACTGCTGCTGCACAGCCCGGCCCACCATCAACCGCACCAGCTCGTCGGTGTCGGTGTCGGCAGGCACTTCGGCGACTTTCGCGCCATCGCGCAGAACTGTCGCGCGGTTCCCGATCTCGGCGACTTCGTCGAGCAAGTGCGAGATGAAGACGATGGCCACCCCGCGACGCGTCATCTCCTCGATGAGGGCGAACAGCGTGGTGACCTCCGAGCGGCTGAGCACGGCGGTGGGTTCGTCCATGATCAGGTACCGCGCATCCAGGCTCAACGCCTTGGCGATTTCGACCGTCTGCCGCTGCGCGACGCCGAGATCGCCGACCCGTGCGTCGATGTCCAAGGCGAGCCCGGTGCGCTCGACGAGTTCGCCGGCCCTGCTGCGCAGGCCACGTCGGTCGACCATGCCGAAACGGCGAGGTGGGCGACCCAGGTAGATGTTCTCCGCGACAGTCAACTCGGGCACCAGCGCCGTCTCCTGGTGGATCGTTGCGACGCCGAGCCGCCCGGCGTGCTCGGGTTCGGCCAGCCGGACCTGTTTCCCGCCGATGCGGATCTGCCCGGCCGAGGGGCGGTGCACTCCGGACATCATCTTGATCAGGGTGCTCTTGCCCGCACCGTTCTCCCCGAGCAGCACGTGGACTTCACCCGGATGCAGGTCGAAATCGACCGAATCCAGCGCTCGGACACCGGGAAACGACTTCGACACGCCCACGAGTTCGAAGGCTTCGCCGGCCGTCCCCCTCATCACTCCGCCCTTCCGCGCCGCGAGCGGCGATCCCGTTGTGCCACGAAGGTGTAATCGGTTTCCGCAGACGGATACACTGGCTTGGGAGGTGAGTCCTGTCAAGCCCTCAGTGCGGCCGGTACTCGTGCGCACCGGAGGCCGTCACCCGAGTGGCACTCCCGGACGGCTTCGACTAAGCTGCACCCGAACGGAAACCGATTACCGGAATCTATGGTTCGACGAGCGGAAGTCACAATTCACGACGTAGCGGCCCGCGCCCGGCTCTCGGTGGCGACCGCTTCGCGGGCTCTGTCCGGGCAGCGGGGAGTGCGCGCGGAGAACCGCGAACGAGTGCTCTCGGCGGCCGCCGAACTCGACTTCGAGCCCAACGCCGTGGCCGCGTCGTTGCGCAGCAAGACCACGCACACCATCGGCATGCTCGTCCCCAGGATCTCGAACCCGTTCTTCGCGACACTGGTCGAAGCCGTCGAGCGACAACTGCACGGCGGTCAGCGCGGTCTCCTGCTCAGCAACTCCCACTACGACCCCGAGACCGAGGGGCACCGGGTGCGCGCCCTGCTCGACCGGCGCGTGGACGCGCTGATCATGGTCCCCTGCCACCAGCAGCGCAGCGCGGCCGCCGTGAACGCGGCCGCCGAGCGGGTGCCCACCGTGCAGCTCGACCTGCGCGTGGACGACTGCACCGGCTCCTGGGTCGGTGTGGACAACGAGGTGGGCATGTCGCGCATCATCGATCACCTCGGCGAGCTCGGGGCGAGCGGGATCGCGTTCGCCGGCGCCGAACCCACGGATTCCGCCGCGCAAGCACGGCTCGACGGCTACCGGCGATCAGTCCTGCGCTGGACGGGTTCCACGGCAGCGGTGTTACTCGGGGAGTTCAGCAAGGAGTGGGGGCAGCGCGCTGTCGAGCGCCTGACCGACGACGATGCCGCGCTTCCCGGCGCGATCGTCTGCGGCAACGACACGATCGCGCTGGGCGCGCTGGAAGCGCTGGCGCGGCGCGGCATACGCGTGCCGGACGATGTCCGGGTGACGGGATTCGATGACATTCCGTTCGCCGAGCTGACGCAGCCACCGTTGACGACCGTGCGCCAACCGCAGGAACAGATGGCGGCCGAAGCCGTCCGCGTTCTCAAATCTCAGCTCTCCGGCAGCTCCGCACCGTCGCAACGCATCGCCATCGCCCCGGAACTCGTCGTGCGCTCTTCCGCATGACGACCGGTGCGCGGTGTTCGCGCAGGCAGTACCGCTCGCACGAGCGGGGTCCTGCGCTGCTCGAGTAAGGGCGCCGTTGCCGTGCGCGCGAAACGGGGGTCGGCGACGGGAACGGCACGGTTTCATCAGCGGGTGTGCTGCGCCGTGTCTCGGTACCCGGTCTCAGCGGAAGCCCCAGCGCTCGTGCGCAGCAGCGGAAGCAGCAGCAACGTCAGCACGAGGAACTGCAAGGCGGCACCGGTGATGTGCCCGTATTCCCAGCGGGCGCGCCAACCGCGCCAATCGGCCGGCACGTCGGCGGGGGTCCAGGACGCGAACTCGACGTTGGCCGGGTAGACCACGAGGAAGAACACCGCCAAGGCCACGACCAGCGTCTTCGCCTTCATCGGCGTGTCCACGGGGATCTCCCCTCACGCGCGGCCTCCCCGTGTCCGGGATTCTATCCAGGCCTCGTGCTGCTGAGCCGCGTGAAAGGGACGATCCGCCGCGGTGAACGGCGATGACCGGGGGCAGGAGCTTCATCGCGGAGACACCCGCTCACTGCCCGCTCCGGCAGCGGCTCGGCCGAACGCCCCAGCGAAAAGTGACCCATATCATACCATGTTGTTGCTGCTGGTGCAACATAGTTGTGAACATGCGCTTTCGCAACTCACCTCCGCCGAACGCCAAGACCCATCGCAGTAGCACCGATTTCTTTATCACACCGAACTTATTGGTAGCCGAGCACGGAACCGGGCGGAGTTGACACGACCACGGAGACTGTTTACGTTCCATTCAATGCAACGTTGTTGTAGTAATTCCGGTAGATCTCCGGTGAACAGCGAACCCGCTGACCCGCTTCTGCGGCGTCGGCTCGACCCGCTCGGGGGTGGGTTACATGCCTTCCTCGGCTGCTGATCCCGACCACTCTCCTCGTACCCCGGCGCCGGCGACGATGCGCCGCGTCGTGAGCGCGAGCTTCATCGGCAACCTCGTCGAGTGGTTCGACTACGCCGTCTACGGCTACCTCGCCACCACGATCGCCGGTGTCTTCTTCCCCGAGAGCTCCGCCACCGCAGGACTGCTGGCCACGTTCGGCGTTTTCGCGCTATCGTTCGTCATCCGCCCCGTCGGCGGCCTGTTCTGGGGGCACTTCGGCGACCGGGTCGGCCGGCGCACCGCGCTGTCGCTGTCCATCTTGATCATGTCCGCAGCGACCTTCGTGATCGCGCTGCTGCCCGGCTACGCCCAGGTCGGTATCACCGCACCCGTGTTGCTGCTGCTCACCCGGCTCGTACAGGGGTTCTCGGCAGCGGGCGAATACGCAGGAGCGGCGGCATTCCTCTTCGAGTACGCACCGCGGAACCGCAGGGGCCTCTACACCAGCGTCGTCCCGGCCAGCACCGCCGCCGGACTCCTGCTCGGCTCGCTCGTCGTCACCCTGCTGACATCGACCCTGTCCGAGGACGCGATGTCCTCGTGGGGATGGCGCGTTCCGTTCCTGCTGGCCGCACCGCTGGGTTTGATCGGCCGCTACATCCGGATCAAGCTCGAGGACACGCCCGAGTACCGGGAGCTGGAGCAGCAGCAGTCCGCAACGCAGGCCCCGCTGAAGCAGACCTTCGCACACAACAAGCGCCGCCTCCTGACCGCTTTCGGCGTGACCAGTCTCAACGCGGTCGGGTTCTACATGCTCCTCAGCTACATGCCGACCTACCTGTCCAACGAGCTCGGTCTGGGTGAGACGGGCTCGTTCGCGTCGACCAGCATCACGCTCCTCGTCTACATCGCCGCGGTGTTCGCGATGGGACGCCTGTCCGATCGGATCGGCCGCACGACGATGCTCACCACCGCCGGCGCGCTGTTCGCCGTGCTGACGATCCCGGCGTTCCTCCTGCTCGGGGCCAGCGGCCTGATCGGCGTTGTACTCATCCACGCGGCGCTCGGGATCGTGCTCACCACGAACGACGGCACGCTCCCCGCCTTCCTCGCCGAGCTGTTCCCGACGCAGGTCCGCTACAGCGGCTTCGCGTTCAGCTTCAACACCGCCAACGCGCTCTTCGGCGGGACGGCGCCGTTCGTGGCCACGTCCTTGATCCAAGCGAGCGGGCACCCGGTCGCTCCTGCCGGGTACCTCGCGGCCGCCGGACTCGCCGCGGCGCTGGTCATGCTCGCCGCACTTCGCAGTTCTTCCGGACCCGGTCCCGCAGGGCCGCTGCCGGATGCCGTTCCGCACAACGCCGATCACGAGAAAGGATCCGTCCGATGAGCATGGAACGCCTCAAGAACATCCACAACGGACAGCGAGTCGTGCCGACGTTCTCCGAAGCGGAGATGCAGCGGCGCACGACAGCACTGCGCAAGCAGATGTCCGAATCCGGTGTGGACGCGGTGGTGTTCACGAGCTACCACAACATCAACTACTACAGCGACTTCCTCTACACCGCCTTCGGTCGCAACTACGCGCTGGTGGTCACGCAGAACAGCCACGTGACCGTCTCGGCCAACATCGACGCCGGCCAACCGTGGCGGCGCAGCTTCGGCGACAACATCGTCTACACCGACTGGCAGCGCGACAACTACCAGCACGCCATCGCCAGCGTGCTCGCCGACGCCGGAGTCAACCGGGGGCGCCTCGGTGTCGAGGACGACGACGTCACGCCGATGCTGCGCAGCCAACTCGCCGAGGCACTGCCGGGATTCGAGCTCGTCGACATCTCGGCGGTCACCATGGCGCAGCGCATGATCAAGTCCGACGAGGAGATCGCCCTGATCAAGCAGGGGGCGCGCATCGCCGACCTGGGCGGTGCCGCCGTGACCGAGGCCATCACCGAGGGATCCCCCGAGTACGAGGTCGCCCTCGCGGGCACCCGGGCGATGGTGCGGGAGATCGCGCGGACTTACCCCGACGCGGAGCTGCGCGACACGTGGGTGTGGTTCCAGTCCGGCGTCAACACCGACGGCGCCCACAACTGGCCCACCGCACGGCAGGTCCAGCGCGGTGACATCCTCAGCCTGAACTGCTTCCCCATGATCGCGGGGTACTACACCGCTCTGGAACGCACCCTCGTGTACGGCGAACCGACGGAAGCCCAGCTGCGGTACTGGCGGGTCAACACCGCCGTGCACGAACGGGGTCTGGAACTCATCCGCCCCGGTGCGGTCTGCGCCGACATCGCCGCCGAGCTGAACGAGATCTACGACGCCGAAGGGCTGCTCGCCAACCGGACCTTCGGCTACGGCCACTCCTTCGGCGTGCTGTCGCACTACTACGGCCGGGAAGCCGGCCTCGAGCTGCGCGAGGACATCACCACCGTCCTCGAACCCGGCATGGTGGTGTCCATGGAACCGATGATCACGATTCCGGAGGGGCAGCCCGGAGCCGGCGGGTACCGCGAACATGACATCCTCGTGGTCACCGAGAACGGTGCTGAGAACATCACCAACTTCCCCTACGGACCCGACCACAACATCCTCCCCGCCTGACGGCGGTCCGCGGGTCGCGCCGGTCTCCACCCCCTCGTCCGGGACGGAGACCGGCGCCCTCGCGGTCGGTGCGATGTGCGGTGGCGCAGGAGCAACGCGACCATGACCGACAACGACGAGCTCGAGCGGCAGGAGTCCAGGAACCCTTCCTCGATGCTGCGCAACGGCGTTCGCATCCTGCACGCGTTCTCCGTGGACGAGCCGGCGCTGGGAGTCACCGAGATCGCCCGCAGAGTGGACCTGCACAAGAGCACGGTCTCCCGGCTACTGCACCAGCTCGAACAGATGGACCTGGTGCTGCGCGACTCGGAGAGCGGGCTCTTCCGGCTCGGTCTGGGACTGATCGGCATCACCGGTCCCCTGCTGGCCAACCTCGACGTGCGCCGCCTGGCCTACTCCTCCCTGGAACGCCTCACCGAGCGCACCGGTGAGACGAGCGCCCTGGTCGTGTGGAGCGGCCACGAGTCCGTCTCGGTCGAGCAGGTCGCCAGCCCGAACCAGGTCAAGCACACCACCCCCATCGGGACCCGCTACACCACTTCGGCCAGTGCTTCGGTGCAGGTGTTCCTCTCCGAACTGCCGGAAGGACGCGCGCGGGACCTGCTGGAGCGGGGGTTGATGCGCTCCACCCACCACGACGAGTCCGATGTGGACTCCTACATCGAACGGCTCGCCGCCGTGCGAAGTTCCGAAGTGGCCGTCAACGCGGGTGAGACCCACGTAGAAGAAGTCGGTATCAGCGCACCCGTGCGCGACCACCGCGGCCACCTCGTGGCCGCCCTGCTGCTGTCAGCTCCCAGTTTCCGCATCTCGCCCGAACTGCGCGCCCAGCTGGCCGGAATCGTGCGCGAAACCGCCGCCGAGGTGTCGGCCCGTCTCGGCGCGAGCAGGTGCGGCGGCACGAGCGTGCCGCCGCACCCCTGACCCGCGGCCCCACCACCCGCTCACACCGGCACGTCGACAAGCCGCTCGTGCACTCGGGCGGGTCCGCACACCGGTTGCGCGTGCGCGGCGATCTCGCCGAGCGAGGTCACCCACATCCCGTCGAGCGAGCGGAGCAGCTCCAGCAACCGTTCGAGCATGTCCGCCTTGGCGGGGCGCCCGGATAAGAACGGGTGAGTGGTCAGCACGAAGCAGCCGCCCTCGGCGTGGCGTGTCCTGGCTTCCAGCGACCACATCTGCAGGGCCTTCTCCGGACTCTCGATAACGCCGCTGCCCGTCCAACCTGGGTAGAACGCGAACTGCTCCCAGTCATCGAGCGCCCAGTCCACCGGGATCTCGACCAAGCTCGTCGATCCTGGGCCCGCGGTGGCCATCAGGTACGGCACGTCGTCGTCGAGCAGGCTGGAGTCGTAGGTGAAGCCGCGCTCGGCCAGCAGTCGCGGAGTGTGCCAGTTCATCTCCCACCAGGGCGCCCGGTAGCCGATCGGCCGCACGCCGGCGACCCGCTCCAGCGCCTCGAGACCTCGATCCAGGTATTCGGCCTCCGCCTTCTCGTCCAACCCCCGCATGGCCTCGTGCACGTAACCGTGGTGCGCCACTTCGTGACCGTCGTCGATGATGGCTCGCACCGTGCCCGGATAGCACTCGGCCGTGTAGCCGGGCACGAAGAAGGTCGCCCGCACGTCCTGCCGGCGCAGCACGCGCAGCAGGCGCGGCACGCCCACGCGGGGGCCGTAGGACTGGTGTCCCATCAGCGACATGCGCTCCACCGACTGCGGGTCCTGCACCAGCACGCACGACTCGCCGTCCACGTCGAAGGTCAGTGCCGCGGCTGCCTGCACGCCGTGCTTCCACGGGAAACCACCGGGATTTTCGGACATGTTCGACCTCGTTCCACATCGGAATAACACGATCAGGAAAGGGCGGGGCTGCGAGCCCCGGACGCTGTGCCGGAGTCGCGCTCACCGAGGTAGTTGCGATGCACCCGCCGACCCAGCGAGGCGTAGAGGGCCGCCGAGACCAGTCCGCCGGCCAACCAGGACAGGTCGATACCGCCCATGGCCCCGGCGACGGGACCCTGGAAGATGTCCAGCACGCCGTGCATGAACAACCAGGTGGCGACCACGCCCGCGCCGAAGGAGACGATAGCGGCCCAGTTGACGTCCGGAAGCCGGTCGCTGTCGACGGGGGCGAACAACCGTTCCACGTGCCGGTTGTCGCGCTCGAGTCCGAAGAAGTGCACGAGCATGATGCCGGCCCACGAGGCGATCCAGGCCACCAGGGAGCCGAGCCAGGAGTCCAGCACGGCGGCGAATTCGCCGTGGAAGACGAACAGCGCCACGCACACCATCGAGAACACGCCCACCAGCAGGCTCAGTTTCCGGCGGGAGGCCTTGATGTCCAGAGCTTGCGTGGCGACGCCGAAGGTGTAGATGTTGAGGATGTTCGTGGCGATCGGCCCGTGCACCACGAGGAACAGCACCGGCACGGCCAGCGAACCGTAGTTGTCGACGATCAGGCGGCCCGGATCGGCTTGGCCGTTCTCGGTGGCCAGCGACGCGCCGAGGACTCCGAGCCAGACAACGGGCAGGAACTGGCCCAGCGTGCTGGCGAGGTAGAGCCTGCGGCGCGGCACCGCGGTGCTGACGAACCGCGAGTAGTCCGCGGCATAGGTGAACCAGGTGATGCCCCAGCCGATGCCGATGGCAGTCATCACAGCGGTCATCACGCTGAGCCGCTCGACACCGGTCAACACCTCGCCCGGAGGGCCCGCGTAGCTCCAGTCGATGTCCAGCTGCGTCCACGCCACCAGGGACATGAGCAGCAGCACCGCGATCGTCGGTGGCACGGTCCAGCGCTCGAAGGCGGAGATGGCGCGGTAGCCGATCCAGGAGATCACCACCTGCACAGCCATGATCACCGCGGCCACGGCGATCTTGGCGACGTAGTTCTCGGCAACCGGGTCGACCAGCCCGAGCTCGCCGAACAACGCCATGACGAGGTCCAGGATGATCCACGTGTTGACGGCGCACCATCCCACGGCGAGCAGTGCCTGGATCATCGCCGGCAGGTACGCGCCGCGGCGCCCGAAAGCGGCCCGGGACAGCACCATGCCGGTCACGCCAGTGCGCTGGCCGAGCAGCACGAACAGACCGAACAGGGACATCCCGATGAAGTTGCCGGCGATGAGCACGATCAACGTGTCGGACAGCCCCAGCCCCAGCTGGATACCGAGAGCGCCCAGCACCCAGTTGATCGGCGCGATGTTCGCCCCCGCCCAGATCCAGAACTGGCCGGAGACCCTGGTCGTGCGTGCTCGCTCCGGTATCGGCTGCAGAGAGTCTTCTAGATCATCTGCCGCAGCATCCTCCGACGTAGCGCTCGTCATCGGTACTCGCTTCCACTCGGGCTGCTGTCGCCCGCCCATGCTTGTGGCGCTGGGGAGAGGAAACAAGGTACATTTCGTCAATCAATATCCGACAGTCATTGGACATATCGTCATGTCTATGACGCTCGACACTGTTCTGCGCCATCCCAGCGTGCTGCGTGGAGAACCCACGCTTCTGACCGAAGCGGCCCACGGCTCGCGTGCCGTGCGGTGGATCCATTCCAGCGAAGTCGTCGACATCGCTCCGCTGCTGCGCGGTGGTGAACTGCTGCTCACCGGCGGAGTCGTGCTCTCGGAGACCGATCCGCCCCGCCAGCGCGCCTACGTCCGCGAACTGGCCGCGCACGGTGTAACCGCGCTCGCCGTCGAGACGGCCACCACCGGTCTCGATCTGCCCGAGGCCTTGATCGACGAGTGCCGCGAACAGCGCTTCCCCTTGATCCAGCTCACACGCCCAGTCCCGTTCGTGGAGATCACAGAGAGCATCAACGGCCTGCTGATCAACGAATCCGTGCAGCGGCTCCGCCTCGCCGACTCGCTCTCCGATGCGCTGTCGACGCAGCTGACTTCCGGGGCCGATCTGCAGCAGCTCACCGACACGCTCGCGGACAGCACCGGCGCCTGGATCACGATCCGCGACCGGTCCGGGGAAGCGCTCGCAACAGCACCCCATCACGAGCCGGGCTCCCCCGACGGGAACGAGCCGCACCGCGCACCCATCACCGTGCACTGCGTGACCACCGCCTACCTCGACGTGCACCCCGCGCCGGAGACCGAGCCCGCGGCGCTCGAAGCGGCTCTCGATCGCGCGCCGCAAGCCTTCGGGCTCGCTCTGCTGCGTGCGCAGCCGCCCACGCCCGGTGCACGTGCAGCCCGTGCCCTGTTCCAGCGCCTGCAGGACCCCGCCGCTCACACCGATGATCTTGATGACTTGCTCACGAGCGCGGGGTTGACCAGCACCGACGCGTTCGTCGCCGTCATCGCCGCGCACGCGGAACCGGGCTTGTCCGGAGCCCTGGAACAGGTTCTGCAGCGCAACGGGCGGAAGACGCTCGGCCACATCGACGACCACGAATTCCTCGGTCTCGTCGCCCTCGAACCGCAGCACCCCGAGCGCTGCCGGCAATCCCTCGTCGACGACCTGCATCAGGTCGGCGATCTCACCGCCGAGCGTTCGACCATCGGCGTCGGTCCGCTCGTCACCGGCAGCGGGGAACTCCCGCACGCAGTGACCGAGGCACGTCGCTGCCTGCGGCTGGGCCCCGCGGAAACGGATGCCGGTGGAGTCGTCGACGCCGCCACGTGGTCGCTGCACAGGCTCGTGCACCAGCTCAACGCCGACGATGCCCTGCACCGGTTCGTCCGCGAACAGCTCGGCGGGCTGCTGCACGAACCGCACGGAACCAGACAGCGCCTGCTGCACACGCTGCAGGTCTTCTTCGACTGCGCGGCCAACAAGACCCGGGCCGCGCAACGGTTGCACGTGCGCAGGCAAACCCTGTACCAGCGGCTCGACAAGCTGTCCGAATGCCTGGGCCGCGACGTCACGGATCCCGAGAAGCTCGCCGACCTGCAGGTGGCGGTCCGGCTCCGAACCGTCCTCAACGGACGCGCGGCCGAATGAACGCCCGCACGCCCACTGGACGGAGCGGCGTGCTCCGCGAACGTCCGGTACCACTGCGCCTCGACGGGGACGCGGTCGCAGGTCCGCCAGCTCACCCCGGCACGACCTCCCGAGGCGATGCACCTGGCGACCACCGGGCGAAGCGGCCTGCTGAACCCGGACCACCAACGCACAGATCCGAGCACCGCAGAAGCTGCGGAGCAGAACGCAGCGGTCCGAATTTCCTGAACCGGAAGCGGGCAATCGGTTCGAATTCTTCCGGAAGCCGGGGAAGAACTGGTTGTCGTCGTCGCGGCGACGGAGTGCGCGGCACCACCGCGCGCACCGCTGCACCCTCATCTTTTTTCGGCCACGTGTGTTGAGAACCACCAATTTTTCCGCCCGCTCCTCATTCGCGGCGCGCGCACGCGCGCTGAAAACGGCCCGCAACGCCGCTGAAAAATCGACTTTGACCAGTTGTTCCAACGATTCTCCGGAGGACGAGGTCCGAGTTCCGCCTCGGTGTGCGGGCGATCCGGGGAAGGCTTACAGTCGCTCATGAACGACTCAGCGATGTGAGGTGCTCTCATGAATCTCACTCCGTCCGACACGGAGAAGTTGCTGTTGAGCGTTGCGGGCATGATCGCTCGGGATCGACGCGACCGGGGCGTCCGTCTCAATCACCCGGAGGCGGTGGCCCTGTTGTCGTGCTGGGCGATGGAACGCGCGCGCGAAGGATCCACCGTCGACGACCTCATGAGCGAGGGGCGGCGCGTTCTCGCGCGCGGCGACGTCATGGAGGGAGTTCCGGAAATGCTCTCGGACGTGCAGGTGGAGGCGACGTTCCCGGACGGTCGCAAGCTCGTCACGATCACGGAGCCGATCGCATGATCCCCGGCGAAGTACGCGTCCGCGAAACCCCGCTCACGCTCAACGCCGGCCGTGAGCGGCGCACGCTTCTGGTCGTCAACGACGGGGACCGCCCGATCCAGGTCGGGGCTCACCTGCACTTCCCCGATGCCAATCCGGCCTTGAACTTCGACCGGGAGGCGGTGCGGGGGTTCCGGCTCGACGCTCCTGCCGGGACCTCGGTGCGCTTCGAACCGGGTGTGAGCCGGACGGTCGAGCTGGTCGCGCTCGGCGGGAGCCGGCACGTGCCGGGCTTGCAGGTCCACGAACGGGAAATGCCGAAGCACGTGCGCGAGCCGAAGAAGGTCGTCCCGTTCGGCACGCCGGGTTCCGAACCCGCCGCGCCCACCACCGCCTCGCCCCCGGCCCGGGCGAGGGTCACCGAGGAGGCCGCGCGTGACGAGCACGACGAGGAACCTCACCAGCAGCGACACGAGGAGGACCAGTGAGCCAGATCAACCGTCGTGAGTACGCCAAGCTGTACGGACCGACGACTGGCGACCAGGTGCGACTCGGCGACACCGACCTGTGGATCGAGGTCGAGCAGGACTTCTGCGCCGGCGGCGACGAGGCCGTTTTCGGCGGCGGCAAGAGCATCCGCGAGTCGGGGGCGCAAGGCGTGACCACGCGCTCGGAGGGCGCGCTCGACCTGGTCATCACCAACGTGATCGTGCTCGACCACTGGGGTGTCGTGCGCGGCGACGTCGGCGTCCGCGACGGACGCGTCGTCGCCGTGGGCAAGTCGGGCAACCCGGACGTCATGGATGACGTGCACCCGGATCTGCGCATCGGTCCGAGCACCGATGTCATCGCCGGTGATCGCAAGCTCCTGACCCCGGGCGCGATCGACACCCACGTGCACTTCCTCACCGAGATCGAGATGGCCGAGGCCCTCGCCACGGGAACCACGACCCTCGTGGGCGGCGGCACCGGCCCCACCGAAGGTTCCAAGGCCACGACCGTGACGCCGGGCGCGTGGTCGTTGACGATGATGCACCGCGCCCTCGACCACCTGCCGCTGAACATCATCCTCTTCGGCAAGGGCAGCACGGTCAGCGCGGACGGCCTCGCCGAGCAGGCGTTGGCCGGGGCCGGCGGTTACAAGGTGCACGAGGACTGGGGCGCGACCCCGGCAGCCGTCGACGCGTCCCTGCGCGCCGCCGACGACTTCGGCCTGCAAGTGGCCCTGCACGCGGACAGCCTCAACGAGACGGGCTACGTGCAGCACACGCTCGACGCGATCGGCGGCCGGGGCATCCACGCGTTCCACTCCGAAGGCGCCGGTGGCGGGCACGCACCCGACATCATCGTCGTCGCCGGAGAACCCAACGTGCTGCCGGCCTCGACGAACCCGACCCTGCCGCACACGGTCAACACCGCCACCGAGCACCTGGACATGCTGCTGGTGTGCCACCACCTGAATCCGCAGGTCCCCGAAGACCTCGCGTTCGCCGAATCGCGCATCCGGCCGACGACGATGGCCGCCGAGGACATCCTGCAGGACATCGGGGCGATGTCGATCACCTCCTCCGACGCGCAGGCCATGGGCCGCATCGGCGAGCTGGTGTGCCGCACGTGGCAGGTCGCGCACGTGATGAAGGCCCAACGCGGCTCTCTGGACTCGTCGCTACCCGCGGACAACGAGCGCGCCCGCCGCTACGTCGCCAAGTATTCGATCTGCCCCGCGGTCGCGCACGGCATCGACCACGAAGTCGGTTCGGTCGAGCCCGGCAAGCTGGCCGACTTCGTCCTGTGGGATCCGGCCTTCTTCGGCATCCGCCCCTTCACCGTGATCAAGGGAGGCGCTGCGGTGTGGGGCGCGCTCGGCGACCCCAACGCGACGATCCCGACGCCTCAGCCGGTCGTCATGCGCCCAGCCTTGCCGCAGGGACCGTCCTCCGCGCCGCACCTGTCGGTGAGCTTCGTGGCCCAGTCCGCGTTGGACGACGGCCTGGCCGACAAGCTCGGCCTGCGGCGCAGGCTCGCCGCGGTGCGCCCCACTCGGGAGGTCACCAAGCACGACATGCCGAACAACACCGCGCTGCCCCGCCTCGACGTGGACCCGGAAACCTTCGCGATCAGCATCGACGGTGAACGCGTCCGCCCGAACCCCGTCGAGACGGTGCCGTTGGGCCAGCGCTACACGTTCTTCTGAGGGAGAGACCAGTGGACCCGGACCTGGGCGTCCTGCTCCTCGCCGATGCCCGCCTGCCCACCGGTGGGCACGCGCACTCGGCCGGTCTCGAACCCGCGCTGGCAGCGGGCCTGGACGGTGCGGAGGTTCCCGAGTACCTCCGCGCCCGGCTGCGCTCGGTGGCCCTGGTCGACGCCGCGGCATCGGTGCTGGCCCTGCGCGCCAGCCGTACCCGACCGGTCCGGCTCGTCGCCGTCCACGACGCACTGCTCGCGCGCACGCCGACCGAGCCGATGCGCGAATCCTCCGGTCTGCTCGGACGCGGGCTGGCGCGGTTGGCCGCACGGCTGTGGCCCGAGCACCCGGCGGTGGTCGCACTGGACGAGCTCGGTCCACGCCCCCAACGTCCCGTAGCGCTGGGGGCGGTGGCCGCGGCGATGGGGCTGGCGGAACGGCAAGTCGCCCGGGCCTGCCTGTACGAGGACGCCCAGACCGTGGCCGCAGCGGCACTGAAACTGCTGCCCGTGGACCCGGCCGACACCGCTCGCTGGGTCTGCGAGGCCGCGGACGTCGTCCAGGAATCGATCGACCGGGCCGTCACCACCACCGCCCCCACCGACCTGCCGGCTGTCACCGCCCCGCTGGTCGAGCACTGGGCGCTGCAGCACACCACCCGCGCGAGGAGGATCTTCGTTGCTTGAGCACGAGCACCGCGACAACGCCACCCCCCGGCCGCTGCGACTGGGAATCGCCGGGCCCGTCGGTACCGGGAAGAGCACCCTGATCGGCACGCTGTGCCAGCAGCTTTCGTCCGAAATGGACTTGGCCGTGGTCACCAACGACATCTACACCGACGAGGACGCGCGCATGCTCCGCGCTGCCGGCGTCCTCCCGGTGGAACGGATCCGCGCCGTGGAAACCGGCGCCTGCCCGCACACGGCGATCCGCGACGACGTCACCGCCAACCTCATCGCCGCGGAGGACCTCGAACGGCGGTTCGCTCCGCTGGACCTCGTCCTCATCGAAAGCGGTGGCGACAACCTCACAGCGACCTTCAGCCCCGCCCTCGTCGACGCCCAGCTCTTCTGCATCGACGTGGCCGGTGGCGGAGACGTCGCCCGCAAGGGCGGGCCCGGCATCGAACGCGCCGACCTGCTCGTGATCAACAAAACCGACCTCGCCCCGCACGTGGGCGTGGACGTGCCCAGGATGGTCGCCGACGCACGCACGGTGCGGTCCGGCCTGCCAACCCTGGCGCTGTCCCGAGTGGACCCGGTGGCGACCGGCGAACTGCGCACGTGGGTGCACAGGATCGCCTCCGAGCACCGCAGCGGCGAGCGCACTGCCGCGGACCCGGGACCGATGGCACCGCACACCCACCAGCACGGGTGAGACCACGATGGCAACAGTGTCGATCGACCTCGTCGATGGCGCCGCGCGGGCCGCGGTCCTGCGGGGAGGGAGCTACCTGCGCCCTCTCCTGCTCGACATCGAAGGTCCGTGCGCGCGCATCGCCCTCGTCGGCGTGTGCGCCACGCTGCTCGCCGGCGACGACGTGCAACTCGACATCGAAGTGGGCAGCGGTGCGCACCTCGAACTCGTCGAACCCTCCGGCGTGGTCGCCTACGACGCCCGGGGCGGTCACGCGCGCTGGAGGGCCAGCGCGCACATCGCAGCCGGCGGATCGCTGATCTGGCACGCCGCGCCCTTCGTGGTCTCCGACGGCGCCGACGTGCAGCGCCGGACCGAACTCGTCCTCGACGACGACGCGCGGGTCCTGATCTCCGAAACACTGGTGCTCGGCCGCAGCGGCGAAGACGGGGGGCGCCTGCACGCGCAACTGCGCGCCACCCGAGCTCACCGCGAGCTCCTGGTCGAAGAACTCGACCTGCACTCGCCCGAACTGCGGGCAGCCCCCGGCCTGCTCGGAGACGCCCGTGCGCTGACCACGGTCGCGCTGCTCGGGGTCACCCCGACCGAACTGATCACCTCCGGGGAAACCCTCATCGCCGGTCCCGGAGCGCTCGCACGGACACTCGCGCAGCACGCCCACACCGCCGAGGAGACCCTGCGGAGCACGTGGGCGCGCTGGCGAAGCCTGGTGGAGCCCACTGCATCGACATCGCCGCAGGACCGCTCGACCAGTCATCCTCGCGCGCCGGAACGGGACCCGGCCTGATCAGGTGCCGTCCAGTTCCGCGCCCACCCGATGGACGAGACCGAGAAGAGCCGCGACCAGCGATCGCGGGCCCGCCGCATGCAGACCACCGACATCGGCGGGGGTGGTCAGGCCCGTCAACGGCACGGCGGTGGCACCGAGGAGAGACGCTGCGCGGTCGACTCCGGAACCAGGCCGAACGCGCGGCCGCCCGCGAGCAGGGAGGAACGGCTTCAAGCTACCAACCGACGCGCGATCGTTGGTTGGTCACGCTCCTCCGGTGGCCTAGCATCACCGCAACAGAACCGCAGATCTGCTGGAGCGCCATGTCGACCGCCACACCGCCTGCAGCCGTGTCCGTGTCCACCGAAGTGCGCTCGGCCCTGGAAGCGGGACGACCGGTGGTCGCCCTCGAGTCGACGATCTTCACGCACGGGCTGCCGCACCCCCGCAACGTGGAAGTGGCCCGTGCGGCCGAGCGGCAGCTGCGGGATTCCGGAGTCGTTCCGGCCACGGTCGGGGTCCTCGGTGGAGTCGCCACCGTGGGCCTGTCCGAGGAGGAGATCGAGCACCTGGGTGCGATGGGGTCTCCCGCCAAGGTGAGCGCGCGACCTGCCGGTGGTCGCGGCCAAGGGGCTCGGTGGCGGCACCACGGTCGCCGCGACATCGGTCCTCGCCCACCGCGCGGGCATTTCCGTGTTCGCCACCGGCGGGATCGGCGGCGTGCACCGCGGAGCGGGCACGAGCTTCGACGAGTCGGCCGATCTGGTCACGCTCGCCTCGACCCCGGTCGCCGTCGTCAGCGCCGGGGCGAAGTCCATTCTCGACATCGCGGCGACGTTGGAACGGTTGGAGACGTTGAACGTTCCCGTCGTGGGATACCGCACGACGCGCTTTCCCGGCTTCTACGTCGCCGATTCCGGCCACGAGATCGGACGTTCCGTGGACGGGCCGGACGAGGCCGCTGCCGTGCTCTCCGCCCACAGGTCGCTGGGGCTGCCTTCGGCGGTGCTGGTGGCCAACCCCGTTCCGGTGGCGGAGCAACTGCCGCCGGACCTGCACGAGACGTTGCTGGCCGAGGCGTGGGCGGCCGCGGAGCGCGAGCAAGTCACCGGGCAGGACACCACACCGTTCCTGCTCGACTACCTCCAGCGCGCCTCCGGCGGGCGCAGCCTGGAGGTCAACATCGCGGTCTACCGCAACAACGTCGCGGTCGGCGCCGACATCGCGCGCTCGCTCGCCGACCGCGGAGGAGGGCAACATGCTCGGCGTGCTGGGTGATCTCGTCGAGGACGTCGTGGTCTGGTTGGCCGAGCCCGCGCAGGAAGGCACCGACACCGAGGTCTCCCTGAACCGCGGGCGGGGAGGCAGCGGCGCGAACGTCGCCGCGTTCGCCGCTTCGCGGCACCCGACCCGTTTCCTGGGCTGCGTCGGTCCCGACGCGGTCGGTGATGCGCTCGTCGCCGACCTGGCGGCCGCCGGCGTGGACGTCCGGGTGCAGCGCCGGGGCCGCACCCGCACCGTCGTCGTCCTCATCGACGACCGGGGCGAGCGCAGCATGTTCCCCGATCGCGGGGCCGCGTCGATGGTCGAGAACCTCGACGAGGCGTGGACCAGCGATCTCACGCACCTGCACCTGCCGGCTTACTGCTTCGCCGCCGAGCCGATGGCCGGCACTGCCCGCGGGCTCGCGCGGCGGATGCACCGGCAGGACGCCACCGTGTCGGTGGACGCGTCGTCGACGGGGATGCTGCGCCGGTACGGTCAGCACCAGTTCCTCGACCTGATCTCCGAACTCGCACCGGCGCTGCTGTTCGCCAACCGCGACGAAGCCGACCTCCTGGAACTCGCGCACGACAACGATCCCGGCCCGGGGCTGGCCGCGGTCCCGCAGACCACCGCGATCGTCAAGGACGGCGACCGGCCGAGCACGGTGTTCGTTCCGGGTGACCGACCCGTGCAGGTCCCCGTCGCCCCGGTCCGCAACGTGCGCGACCTGACGGGGGCGGGAGACGCGTTCGCCGCCGGATTCCTGGCGGAGTTCCTCACCCGCGGCGACCTGGCAGCCGCCTGCGAAGCGGGCCACGCCGCGGCAGCGGCGGTGCTGCACGCGCCCGGAGCGTCGATCCGGCCCTCCTGAGCCGCACACGCCGACCTGGCCCGCGCACCGACACGGCCTGCGCGCTGACCGCCCCCGGGCGCAGACGCGGCCCCACGCGCTACTGAGGTGGCAACGTCGCCACGTCAACTCACGAGCCGGAGCCGTTCCGGCGCGACCGATTGGGAGGAGCTGCGTTGACGAACCGGATTCCCCTGGTGCTGGACTGCGATCCCGGACACGACGACGCGTTCGCCCTGCTGGTGGCCGGCGCTTCGGAGGTGGTCGAGCTGCTGGCGGTGACGACGGTGGCCGGCAACCAGACGGTGGACAAGACCACCCGCAACGCGTGCCGAGTGCTGTCCGCGGCGGGCCTGACGAGCGTGCCCGTGGCCGCCGGAGCTGCTCGACCGCTCGTCCGCCCCCTGCGAGTCGCCGAGGACGTGCACGGCGAATCCGGTCTCGACGGGCCGGCCTGGGCCGATCCCGTGGTGCGGCCGATCGACCTCGGCGCCGTGGACCTGCTCAGGCGGACGCTGAGCGCCGCGACCGAACCCGTGGCACTGGTCGCGACCGGTCCGCTGACGAACGTGGCCGCCCTGTTGACCGCGCACCCCGAGATGGCCGAGAACGTCCGGGAGATCTCGTGGATGGGCGGGTCCACCGGCCGCGGCAACGTCGGCCCGTTCGCCGAGTTCAACGCCGCCGTGGACCCGGAGGCGCTGCACATCGTTCTGCGTTCCGGCCTGCCGGTGACGATGTGCGGACTGGACGTGACGCACCAGGCCCTGGCCACGGCACCCGTGGTGACCGCCCTGCGCGAGCTGAACACGCCGTTGGGCGCGGTCACCGCCGAATTGCTGACGTTCTTCGCCTCGACCTACCGGGAGCTGTTCGGATTCACCGCTCCGCCGCTGCACGATCCGGTCGCCCTGGTGCGTGTCGTCGATCCGACGCTCGTGCAGTGCGTGCGGGTCAACGTCGAGGTCGAGTGCAGTGCTCAGTGGACGGTCGGGGCGACCGCGGTCGACCTCGATGGCCGCACCGGTCGCGAACCCAACGTCGACGTGGCACTGCAGCTCGACGTCGACCGGTTCTGGGAACTGATCGTGAGTGCCGTGGCCCGGTACGGTTCCGCCTCCACATCGGACTGACCGTTCCCGCTCCACAACCGTGGATTCGCTCCGCCGCCGCACGCCGCCCTCAGCCGGGCGCGGACGGGTCGGCGGTGGCGGCAACGGCGACGAGGCGGGGATCGCGGTGCGCGCGGGGTGACCCTCCGCTGGCGGTTGCAGACGTCGGCTCAGCTCCCGCGCACCAGGGGCACGCCGGCTCCTGCGGCGGCGCTGTAGTGGTCGTCGATGAGCACCGGTTCGCGTCCGGCGCTTTCCAGCAGGGAGGCGGCTGCGGCGGCGCGGTAGCCGCTGCCGCAGTGCACCCACACCGTCCCGGCGGGGACTTCGCCGAGCCGGTCTTCGACCTCGTAGAGCGGGATGTGCACCGCGTCGGTGACGTGCGAGGTGGCGAACTCCTCGTTGGTGCGCACATCCAGCACGACGTCCGGTGCGGAGGGCCCGTCGGTGGTGCCGGTCAGCGCCGCGGCCAGGTCCGCGAACGTGGCTGTCGGAGTGCTGCGCAGCTGGCCGCGCTCGACCGCCAGCTGGTCCGGGGTGCCCACCGCGGCCGCGGCGAACTCGTCGATGCCGATCCGCCCCAGCTCCCGCTGGGCTTCAGCGACCTGCTCCCTGGACTCGCCCAGCAGCGTGAGCGGGGCGCCCCAGTCGATCATCCAACCCAGCCAGGTCACCATCGGTCCGTCCAGGCCGAGAGCGACCGTGCCGGCCAGGTGCGAGACCACGTAGGCCTTGCGCGAGCGCAGGTCGACCACCCACTCGCCGCGCTCCAGCCGACGCCGCAGCTCTTCCGGTTCGGCGCGGGCCGGTTCGCGCAGGTTGAGCGGCTCCGGTCCCGCGGTGTTCAGCACTCCCATGTGCGCGTAGTAGGCCGGGTAGACGTCCAGTCCGGACAGCGTCTGCTCGACGAAGTCGCCTTCGGCCAACGTCAACGCCGGGTTGCTCGCCTTCTGCTCGCCCAGCGTCGCCGAGTCGCCCGAGGCCTGCGTCGCCGAGCAGAAGCTGCCGAAGCCGTGGGTCGGCCAGATCTGCGCGCCGTCGGGCAGGACCGACGCCAACTTCTGCGCGGAGGCGTGCTGGTGCCGGGCCAGCTCTTCGGTGTACTGCTCGTCCACCAGGTCGGTGCGCCCCGTCGTGCCGAAGAGCAGCGATCCGCCGGTGAACACGCCCACCGGTCCGCTGTCACCTTCCAGCACGTAGGACAGGTGGTTGAACGTGTGCCCCGGGGTGGCCACGGCTCGCACCCGCATGTGCGACGACGGTTCGAGCACGTCGCCCTCGGACAGCGGACGCCGGTCGAACGACACGTCGTCCGCGGCCGCCAACCCGTAGTCGGCACCGGTCAACCGGGCCAGGTCCAGTCCGCCGGAGACGTAGTCGTTGTGCACGTGCGTCTCCAGCACCAGGACGATGCGCACGCCCAGCTGCCCGGCGAGCGCGATCACCCGGTCCACGTCCCGCTGCGGGTCCACCACCACGGCCACGTCCCCGTCACTGGCCAGGTAGCTGCGATCGCCCAGCGAGGAGGTCTCGATCACCTCGACGGTCAGCCCACCGGCCAGGTGGTCCTCCCTCTTGGCAGCACTCGTCGTCACAGCCGGTCACTCCTCTCGATCCCACATCCGGTTCCGATCCGCGGCGCCACGCCGACGCCGTCCACGCTGCCTCAACCCCCCGGGGTACGTATTCACCGCACACCTCCTGCCGGGAGCTGGAGCACCGCGCTCAGGCCAAGGAGAGGAACAGCCGTTCCAGCTCCTGCTCGGTCATCGGTGGCTCGTCACCCTCCTCCCGCGCCTGCTGGCAGTGCCGCATGCCGCTGGCGACGATCTTGAACCCCGCACGATCAAGAGCACGGGAAACGGCGGCCAGTTGGGTGAGCACCTCAGCGCAGTCCCCACCTTCCTCGATGGCCTCGACCACACCGCTCAGCTGACCCTGCGCCCGGCGCAGCCGGGTCAGCGCGTCACCGACCATCTCCGGTTTCATCTCCACGGCAACCATCTCCTTTCGCCCGGTCCCAACGTAACCTACCCCGGGGGGTATTCCGCACGGGCGAGGCGAAACGGCGAGCGCGAGGTCACGAGACCGCGACGCCCGCGGATCGGCACCGGCTTCCGCCGGAGCTGCGCGGCAGCGAGCCCAGAGCTCCGCGGGCACGTCACTGTTCCTCCGCGGCCGAGGTGGCGGTCGCGTCCTCGGCGTCCTCGGCGCTGTCCGCCGCGGCCTGCGCACGACGGGCGCGGCGCGCCCTGCGCAGAGCCCAGGCACCAGCGATCATCGCGGCGACCAGCAGCAGGCCCAGCACGACCGCCTGGTCCGAGACCAGACCCGCGCCTTGCTGCACCCAGGCCTGCAGGGCGAACTGCGCGTCCATGCCGACGACGCCGCCCAACGAACCGGTGCCGTCGGTGAGGATGAAGACGAAGCCCAGCGCGATGAACACCAGTCCGGCGATCAGCGTCGTGCTGTGCACCCGGACGACGCCCAAGTTGAGCGCACGTCCGCGCAGCCACGAGCGCCTCCCCAGGTCGAACCGGTCCCACAGGGCGGCGATGACGAACAGCGGCACCGCCATGCCCAGCGCGTAGATCGCCAGCAGGATCCCGCCGTAAGCGGGGCTGGAGCCGGTCATCGCCATCGACAGCACGGCGCCCAGCAGCGGGCCGGCGCAGAACCCCGCGAGTCCGTACACCGTACCCAGCAGGTACACCGACACGCCGGACGAGATCTTGATCCGACCGCTGAGCCGCTGAGCCGCGTTCGACCCGAAACCGAACCCGAAGATCTGCGCGATGCCCAGGCCGATCATGAGCAGGCCGCCGATCAGCACGACGACATCGCGGTGCTCGTTGAGCACCGCACCGATCGAACCCGCGGCCACCCCCATCGGGACCAGCGTGGTCGCCAGCCCGAAGTAGAAGAAGACGGTGCGCATCAGCAGCCGCACCCGGTCGGCGAACGCGTAGGCGAAGAAGGCCGGCACCAGCAGTGCCGAGCAGGGGCTCAGCAGGGACAGCACACCGCCGAGCAACGCGCCCAGGTACCCGATGTTCATGCCTTCTCCTTCTCCGCTTCGATCACCTCGATGAACTGCTCCTTGGGTTGCGCGCCCAGGATCGCCTGCCCGTTGATCACGAACGTGGGCGTGCTCGTCACCCCGATCCGCTGGCCCTCGCGAAGATCGCGATCGATGGCCTGCATGACCTCGGGACTGTTGCGCGTGGCGTTGAACTGCTCCATGTCCGGAACACCGGCGTTGCGGGCCACTTCCCGGATGCGCTCAGCGGGGAAGTCGGGGTGGCCCTGGCCTTCGCGCGCGCCGATCTCGTAGGCCGCGTCGTGGAACTGCCAGAACTTGCCCTGCTCGGCCGCGGCGCGGCCGGCCCTGGCCATCGCGTAGGACTGCTCACCGAAGATGGGGAAGTCGCGCCACTCGATGCGCAGCGTCCCGTCGTCGACGTAGCGCTTGACCAGTTCCGGTTCGATGTCGGTGGCGGCTTTCGCGCAGTACGGGCAGCGGAAGTCCTCGTACTTGATCATCACCACGGGGGCCTCCGGACTCCCCTTCGCCAGGGGGTCTCCCGGCTCGCGCCGCTGCAGGGATTCGAGCTGCTCGGCGGCTTGCGCCTGCTGGGACCGGGCTTGTTGCTGCTGGCCGCCCTGCTGGTCGGACTGCTGACCGGCGAAAGCGCCCCAGACCAGCGCCACGACGGCGAGCACGCCCACCGCGGCGAACACCCACACGAGCCAGGACGATCGCTTTCCGCCCACCGATGCCATTCCCTCGCTCCCAACGATCGCAGGTAAATCCTAGAAGACGTAGTAGTACTACTATTTAGCATAGTAGTATGTCCCGCACCGTCAGCTGAGCCCCCGCGGGAAAGGTGAGCAACCATGCGCAACTGGAGCGCGCGCCGGTGGGCGGTCGCCGCGGCCGTCTCGCTCGTCGTCGGAATCGGCATGGGAGTCGTGGCCGATCTCATCCCCAACCCACTCTTCGTGCGGATGATCCCCGCACCGTGGTGGAGCTACCCGGTGTGGATCGCTTCCGCGGTCCTGTCCGGGATGCTGGTCGCCACCTACACGAGTTCGGGGACGGGCACGAGCTCCCGCTCGGACGGCAACCAGCGACGCAGCCTCCTCGGCGGCGTCCTCTCCTTCCTCGCGGTGGGATGCCCCACCTGCAACAAGCTCGTCGTGGTCGCGCTGGGCACCAGCGGAGCGGTGACGTGGTTCGCCCCGATCCAACCCGTCCTGGCGGTCGGATCGCTGGTCCTGCTGGGGTTCGCGCTGCGATCCCGGCTGCGCACCGTCGACAGTTGCCCCGTCCCGCGGAAGCGGGCGCGAGCATGACCTACCCTGCGCGGAGAAAGGGGTGCTCAATGCGCAGTCTCGGCCCGCTCGAGTCAGCGGTGATGACCCTGCTGTGGAACAGCGACGCCGCCCTGAGCGTCCGGCAGGTGCTCGACGATCTGCGCGATCGCGACCTCGCCTACACCACGGTGGCCACCGTCCTGGACAACCTCCACCGCAAGCAGTGGGTCGACCGCGAACGGCTGGGACGCGTCTGGTTCTACAGCCCGCGCGTGCAATCCAGCGATCACGCTGCATCCCTCATGCGGGAGGCGCTGGCCTCCAGCAACAGCACCCGCGCCACGTTCCTGAAGTTCGTCGACGAGATCAGCGAGGACGAGGCGACGTTGTTGCGGGAGCTGCTGTCCGAAGCCACTCCTCCGGAGGAACGATGACGTCGCTGCTGCTCGGCCTGTCCGCCTACGTCGCGGGACTGGCCGTGTTCGGCCCGCAGCTGATGCGCGCCTGCCGGCGCTGGCAACGAGCCGCACCGCGGCTCGGCCTCGTGTTCGGGGTCGCCCTGCCCACATCCTGGATCGTCGCGGTGCTCAGCATCGGACTCGCCGCCACCGCGCAACTCTCCGGTGGTCTCGGACTGGCCGGGCTGCTGCACGCCTGCCTCCGCGCCGTGCAGGTCATCCTCGGCGTGCACACGCTGGCCGACGCCCCGGCCGCCATCGCGCTGACGGGCTCGCTGGCCGTCGTCCTGCGCTTGGCAGCCGTCGCTGCGCGGCAGGCCCACCACAACCGGAGGAAGCGGAACTCGCACCGGCGCGTGGTGTGCAACCGGACCGAGAGCGCGCACCACGAGGAGCAGCGGATCTGCGTGGTGGACGACTCCGCGCTGGCGGCGTACTGCGTACCGGGGCGCAACGGAGCGATCGTGGTCACCACGGGCGTGCTGCGCGGACTCCAGCAGCGCGAACTCGACGCGGTCATCGCCCACGAGCAGGCGCACCTGCGCGGCAGGCACCACCTCTGCACGGCCTGGGCATCGGTCCTGGCCCGAGCGTTCCCCTTCGTACCCCTCCTGCGAGCCACTCCCGGTGAAATCGCCCGCCTCGTCGAGTGGCTCGCCGACGACCACGCCGGCAACCGGCACGGCAGGCACACGGTCGCCCGAGCCCTCGCCACGATGGCGACCCCCGCCCCCGAACCAGCTGGCGTGCACAAGACCGCCCTGCCCGCTACCGGATCCGACGTGCTGGACCGCGTGCGACGTCTGGTCAGCCCGTCCGCACGTTCCGGCCCCGCCCACCGGCGGATCGTCGCGGCGATGACGCTTCCCGCCATCGCGCTCACCGCGGCCGCGGCCGCGGTGCTGCCAGCCGCAACCGCCGACCCCACACCGCTGTGCCGCACGCCGATCACCGCTGAATGGTGCGAGGCCCGCGAGGCACAGTTCGGGTGAGGTCGCCGTCCCGCTGCCCGCACACGCGAAGCAGCGGGGCGGCGCCCCCGCGAGCACGTCCGGGACGGAGGGACGCAGGCGCGACCGCTCCGGGCCCACGGCACCGGGGTGTCCACAGTGCTCAATCCCGCAGGATGCGGATCGATTCGCGGTGCGCGAGCACGTCCGCGCGGCTGTGCCACACCGGCTTGCTGCCGAAATCGAAGAACAGCCCCAGCTGGTCGCGGTAGTGCGGCCCGGTCGACCCGTCCGGGGCGACGAACCCGCTCTGGCCGGGCGCTGCCACTTCGACCGCCTCCACGCGGTCCGGCTCGAGGCTGATCATGTTGTTCTCACTACCGCGGTTGGCGAAGACGCCTTCCTCGACGGCCCTTCCCGATGCGGCTTGCGGCACCCCGGCGAAGTTGCTCGTGCCGAACGTGGCCGGCACGACCGGGGCGCGCCACACCCGCATGTCCGGACCGTGCTGCGCGCGCAGGTCTTCCAGAGCTGCTGTGAGCGCCTCGCGGACCACTGCGTGCGGATCGCGCCCGCCGAAGAGGTCGACGTGCTGCTCCACCCCGGCGTCGGCTCCCAGCAGGGCGTGGTGCAGCAGCTGCGTACCCGGTTGGACGTTGAGCGAGGCGAGGCCCTCGCTGGAGTCCGGGTATCCGGCGTCGGCGTAGCGCTGGTACGTGCGCGGGGGCAGCTCGCCGGCCAGGGTGTGCTCGAGCATGCGTTCCAACCACCGCCGCACGATCAACCCGCCGGGGTGGTCGTAGCGGCCGTCGCCGTCGCTGTCGACGTTGGCGCGGTCCCAGGAACGCACCAGCTCCACGGCCCGGGACTCCGCCGACTCCGGCGGCAGGTCGACGACGGCGGCGCTCAGGTGCTCGACGAAATAGCGCGCGTTGACGTCGACGAACGAGGTCTCCCGGATGACCTGCCACGCCTGCTGCGGGGTGATCCCGGAACGCCCCGCCAGCCGGTCGTTGATCTCGCGGACCCGGTCGGCCGCGGCCCACGGGCCCGAGCCCTCGTAGCCCGGGGCGGGTTTGTTGTTCCAGTTGGCGAGGAAGCCCTGCTCCGGGTTGAAGACCTTCGGGTTCCACGAGAACGGTTGCAGCCCCTGCCATTCCATGTCACCGGCACCCGAAGCGGGCAGGCGGGGGTCGGCATCGGGATGGCGCCTGGGGTACGCGCCCGTGTGCGCGTAGCCGATGTTTCCGCGGCGATCGGCGTAGTACCAGTTGATCGTGGTCGCGTTGCGGGCCGCTTGCTGCAGCCACTGCGACCACGAGCGGGCACGTGTGGAGTCGATCCAACCGAGCAGGGACTCGAGCTCGCGCCCGGCCCAGGACCGCTTCTTGCTGTAGGCCACGCCCCGTTCCGGATCGCTGGCGATCACCGGGCCGTGCACAGTGGTGTGCACGGTCGTCTCCACCGCTTCCTGCCCGCGCACGGCGATGGTCTCGGTGCGCGCGTCCATCTGCCGGTAAGAGCCGTTGAACAGGTACTCGTGCGGATCGTCCGGGTTGAGCTGCTCGGCGAAGACGTCGGTGGTCGCGCCCATGCCCGCGGTGCCTCCCCAGGCGATGTGACCGTTGTGCCCGAACAGGATCGCCGGGTACCCGAAGGGGGTGTTCCCCACGAGGTCGAAACCCGCGCCGTGCAAACCGACCGAGTAGGTGTAGGCGGGTTGGAAGAAACCGAATTGCGGCCCGTTGACGAGGATCGCACCGCCGGAGGCGGTCTTGGACCCACCGATCAACCACGCGTTGCTGAAGCGCGCACGACCTGTCGACGGATCCCCCTCAGCGGCCAGTCCCGCGGCTGCAGCGTGCGCAGGGGGCATGTCAGCGCTCGTCCGCGGCGCGGCCGCGGGGGCAACGCCGATGGCCGGAATCCGCACCTGCCGAGCGTCGATCGCCGCGGCGGTCCGCGGGAAACCGCGGTGTTGCGCTTCCGGAGCGGGGACCGTCGTCGGAGCATCGGGGTCGTCACGCCAGACGATCTGGTCGAACAGCAGCCGGCCCTTCCGCTCGCCGTGCTGCTGCACCAGTTCCTGCAGCGTGTCGAGGTTCTCGGGCTGCGAGGTGGCGTCCGAATAGCGGTGCGCCATCGTGCCCACGAAGATCATCACCACGTCCAAGCCGGTGAACGTGGCGGGGTGGAAACCGCTGTCACCGTACTCCTTGGGCAGCGAGGAGTCGGCCTCGGCCATTACCTCGCCGATGCGGGCGTTGACCCCGTCGGCATAACCCTCGAAGATCTCCCCGTCCTGCCGGGACAACCCGTCGTACTGGGCACGCACCGCTGCAGTGTCCACATCGGAGCGCACCGACACGTCGTGGTCCACCCAGTCCGGGCCGAGCACTTCCGCCACGCGTCCGGTGAAGGTGCGCCGCGCCATGTCGAGCTGGAACAACCGGTCCTCGGCGATGCTGTACCCGTACCCGTAGAACAGGCCGTGGCGGTCGGCCGCGTAAATGTGCGGAGTCCCCCACGTGTCCCGAACCACGGTGACTCCCCCGCCCAGCGACCGGCGATCCGCAGCACCGGAAGCCGGGGCGACGGCCGCGGAAACACCCAGCGCGGCGGCAGCGGCCAACGTGCTCCGGCGACTCACCTTCCCGGGGTCCACACCCGCTCCCCTCACCTCGAAAACGGCAGGCACGGAAACCTGATCCGCGGACGCTCGTCACATACCGACCGATCGGTCAGTATTTCGACGTTGACGCAGTCAAGCACGCTCGATCACGGCTGTCAACGCGCGAACTCGGTCGCGCTGTTCCGCGCGTCCACCCGTTTCGCGTACGAGCACCGCGGTCACCGAGCTGGCCGCCGAACCAGTCGGCCTCCAGAAGGTGCTGTGCTCACCAGTCGTGGACCGTTCCGTCCTGCAGCCGGTTGACGGGCAGGTAGGCCCTTTCGTACGGGTACTTCGCCGCCAACTCCTCGTCGAAGTGGATGCCCAGCCCCGGCTCCTCGCTCGGGCGCAGGCCACCTTCGGCGAACTCGTGCGTCGGCCCGAACACCTCGCGGGTCTGCTCGCTGTGCACCATGTATTCCTGGATGCCGAAGTTGTGCAGCGCCAAGTCGAGGTGCACCGCCGCGGCCAGGCCGACCGGCGAAACGTCGGTCGGCCCGTGCATGCCCGATTTGATCTGGTACATCGCCGCGTAATCCATGATCCGGCGCACGCTGGTGATCCCACCGGCATGCGTGACCGGTGAGCGGACGTAGTCGATGAGTTGCTCCGAGATCAGGTGCTGGTAGTCCCAGATCGTGTTGAACACTTCTCCGATCGCCAGCGGCGTCGTGGTGTGGTGGCGCACCCACCGCAGGGCTTGCTGGTTCTCGGCCGGCGTGACGTCCTCGAGCCAGAAGAGATCGTAGGGCTCCAACGACTTGCCCAACTTGGCCGCTTGAATGGGGGCCAGCCGGTGGTGGGCATCGTGCAGCAGTGCGATCTCGTCACCGAACTCGCTGCGCACCGCCTCGAACACCGACGGCACGTGGCGCAGGTAGGAGCGCGTGTCCCACGTCTCCTCGGTGGGGAGCGCGGACCGGCGCGCAGGTTCGTAGTCGTAGCGGGTGTCCGCACCGACCGAGCCCGCCGCGCTGGAAGCGACCCCGTACACCGAGTCCAGCCCCGGCACGCCCGTCTGGATGCGGATCGCGCGGAACCCCTCCTCCAGGTGCTGGCGCACCGAATCGAACAGTTCATGCAGGTCCTGGCCGCTCGCATGGCCGTAGACCAAGCACCGCTGCCGACTCGCCCCTCCCAGCAGCTGGTACAGCGGCAGCCCGGCGACCTTGGCCTTGATGTCCCACAGCGCCGTGTCCACGGCGGCGATCGCGGCCATCGTCACCGGACCCCGCCGCCAGTAGCTGCCGCGGTAGAGGTACTGCCACGTGTCCTCGATGGCGTGCGCATCGCGCCCCGCCAGCAGGGGGGCCACGTGGTTCTCGAGGTAGCTGGCCACCGCCAGCTCCCTGCCGTTGAGCGTGCCGTCGCCGCAGCCGACCACACCGTCGTCGGTGGTGATCTTCAACGTGACGAAGTTGCGCCCAGGACTGGTGATGATGACGTCTGCGCTCTCGATGCGCACTGCTTTCTCCTCGTGTCGAAACGGACGACGGGCAAGGCCCGACCGGATCACGACGCGGCCGGTGCCCGGTGTGCGGGCTGGTACCCGCGGACACCGCGAGGCACACCGGGCTCGGATCTGCTCCCGGCCGCGACGCTGGCTCACGGCCCGGGCGCGGAAGCCCCTGATGTGCTGCCTTGCTCGGCGCGGCGCTGCGCCACGTCCGCGGTGATCTCGCGGAAGCGTTCCTCGGTGAGCGGATAGGCCAGCATGATCACGATGGCGATGCCGCCCAGGGCAGCGGGCACGATGCCGGCTGCGGCCCGGATGCCCCACAGGGCGGATTCGCTCTGCACCGCGGCACCACCGACGTAGCCGGCCAGCCCGATGGCGTACGACGCCGCGGCGCTGCCGACGGCCTGGCCGACCTTGCGCACGAAGGAGAACACAGCGTACGTCACTCCTTCGGTGCGCGCACCGGTCTTCCACTCGCCGTACTCGACCGTGTCCGCTTCCAGCGACCACAGCAGAGTGCTGACCACCCCGAGCCCGAAACCGCAGACCACGAAGCACCCGATCGCGACGGCCGGCATCGAAGCCGGCGCGAACGTGATCCCGAAACAACCGCAGATCACCACGACCGCCCCTCCGACGAATCCCGGCTTCTTGCCGGCCGTGCGTACGATCCACGGCACCAGCGCGGACGCCAGGAACATCGTGCCGGTCTTCGCGATCGTGATGGCGATGTAGAGGTTCGCGTTCCCGAGCACGTCCCGGGCGTAGTAGACACCGATCGTCTGCAACGAGAACAGGGCGCCCAGAAAGACCAGCGAACTCGCGCACAGCAGGATCAGCGGGCGATTCTGCTTGAGCGTGATCAGGCTGTGCTTCAGGCTGACGTGCTCGTTCTGGCGGGGCACGACCTCCCGGGCGGTGAAGAAGGTGAACAGGTAGAGCCCGAAGCCGACGAGCACGAAGGCCGAAGTGGTCAGGGTCAACGAGAACTGCAGGTCCTCGGAACTCTCGATCTGCGGTGAGACGACGAGGGCCAGCATCAGGGTGATCGCCGCATAACCCATCGACCGCGCGGTGCCCAACTTGGACCGCTCGACGGGGTCCTGGGTCATGACCGCGGCCAATGAGCCGTACGGGATGTTGACCAGGCTGTAGGCCATCGCCAACGCAGCGTAGGTCACGTAAGCGTAGACCAACTTGCCGGTCAACTCCCAGCCCGGCGTCCAGAACACCGCGACGCTGAGCAGCAGCAGCGGAACCGGGCCGAACAGCAGCCACGGCCGGAACTTGCCCCACCGGCTGGAGGTCTTGTCCACGAGGCGGCCGGCGATGAGATCGCCGACGCCGTCCCAGATCCGCACGACGAGGAAGATCGTCCCCGCCGCCGCGGCCGGGATCCCGGCCACATCGGTGTAGTACAGCAGCAGGAACATCGAGGCCATCGAGAAGGCCAGGTTGTTGCCCGCATCCCCGGCCGCGTAGCCGAACAGTTGGCTGGTGCGGAGTTTCATGGCGACTCCTCCGGACATCTCCGAGCGGACGGGGCGGAGTCAGCCTTGTTCGCGCCAGCGGCGGCGCAGGGCGAACGCGGCGGCTTTGGGATGGCGTTCCCGGGTGAACACGCCCTTCTTGTTCCCCTGCACGCGGGCGAACCCGGCGCCGGTGGCGAAGTCCGCGAAGTTCCACACCTGCTCGCCGGTCACCGCAGCGATCCGGTCGAAGACGCGGTGCGACATCTCCAGGACCTCGACCTGGTACTCCTCGGTCCACGGCTGCGAGGGGGCCGCGTGCAAGCCTGCGACGGTGTCGGCGCCGTATTCGGTGATGATGATCGGTTTGTCGTGCCGGCTCGCCCAGCCGTTCAAGTCCTCCTCGAGACCGCGTTCGGCAGCGGCGAGATCACCGGAGTGCACGTACCAGCCGTAGTAGCGGTTGAGCATCACGACGTCGGCCAGCTCGGTGACCACGCACCTGTCGGCCGGCGCCATCATCACGTTGACGAACCCGACCGGCCGGGAGGGGTCGAGCTGCCGGGTCTCGCTGAACAGCGGCTCGAAGTACTTCCTTGCTTCCTCGGTGTCCGACTCCGGCTCGTTGGCGATACTCCAGAGCACCACGCTCGGGTGGTTCTTGTCCCGGTCCACCAGCTCGCGGATCGCCTGCCGATGGGTGCGCCTGGTCGCCTCCCCGATGGTTTCCTCGGAGAACGTGGTTTTGGTCACGCTACCGAGGATGCCGCCCGCCACACCGAGGTTCAGCCCCACCGCAGCGGTTTCGTCGATGACGACGATCCCGTTGCGATCGGCGTAGTCGAGGACCTCCTCGGCGTACGGGTAGTGCGAAGTCCGCAGCGAGTTCGCACCGGCCCAGTCCAGCAGCGCGAAGTCGTGGACCATCGACGCGTCGTCGTGCCCCTTGCCGCGCACCGGGTGGTCCTCGTGCATCCCGAAGCCGGTGAAGTAGAACGGTTCGCCGTTGATGAGGAATTCGGTGCCGCGCACTTCCACCGTGCGCACACCGACGTTGAGCACGTAGGCGTCGAGTTGTTCACCCCCGCACCACAGCTCGATGGTCAGCGCGTAGAGGTAGCCCTCCCCCGGACGCCACGGGTGCACCTCGTCGACGACCAGCCTGCCCGCGGTGCCGTCCGCGCGGGCGACCTCGGTCCCACCGGCATCGCGCAGCACGGCCCGCACCTCGAGCGCAGCTGCGCCGCCGGCGGTGGCCACCTCGTAGTCGACGGTGCCGCGCGCACCTTCCAGCCCGGTCACGACCGTGACGTCGTCAACGCGGGCGGGCGGCGTCGTGTACAACCACACTGACCGGTGCAGGCCCGCGTAGTTGAAGAAGTCGTGGTAGTAGCGCTGCCGCGGGCCGTCCGGCGTCTGCTCCACGTAACCCGGCGGGATCGACTCCCAGGAGAGCCTGTTGTCGACGACCACGGTGATCCGGTTTTCGGCGCCCACCGCCACCACGTCGGTCACGTCGGCCTCGAAGGGCGTGTAGCCGCCCTCGTGCTCGGCGACCCGGGTTTCACCGACCCACACCACCGCGCGGTGCGTGGCGGCGTCGAACCGCAGCACGATCCGCTCACCATCCCACCGCGCCGGCACGTGCACCGCGGTCTGGTACCAGACGTCACCGACGTGGTCCCGCACCGCGGAGTCGGCGAACAGGTCGTTGTAGCTGGCTGGCACCGGCACTTCGGTGCGCCCGGGCAACGGATCCCGCCACCAGCCCTGCTCGCGGCCGGCGCCGTCGCGGTCGACCGCGAACCGCCAGAGCCCGTCGAGGCTGAACCGGTCCCGCCAGGCATTGGCACTGGGTCGAAGCATCGTCGCTCCCCCTTCTGCAACTCGGTGATGCGCAGCCCGTCACGTGTCGCTGCTCGTGCCCGTCGACAAGCCATCTCACCGCGGTGACGCGCGTTCGTGCGCGGCGGACGCGCCGATCCGGATGCGTGATCCGAAAAGGCGCGGTGGTGATCGAGATTCGTGATGTCGTGCAGAGCGCGTGGTCGACTCAACGTAGGGTCCAGCCCGTAACCTGGCAATCAGTTGTCATTTGTTGTCTTCGACGGGAGGCCGGCATGGACCACTCCGGACCGACGATCTACGACGTGGCCCGGCACTGCGGGGTCGCCGCATCCACGGTCTCCCGCACCTTCTCCCAGCCGAACCGGGTCAACCCGAGGACGCGCGAGAAGGTCCGCGCCGCCGCGCACGAGATCGGTTACACCCCGAGGCCGCTGGCCCGCGCGGGCGCTGCCGGGCGGGCGCGGACGATCACGCTGGTCGTCACCGACATCGCCAATCCGTACTACGCACCTCTGATCAAAGCCGCCCAGGCCCGGGCACTGGAGAAGGGCTACACGCTCGCTCTGATCGACAGCGACGAGTCGCCGCGCGTGGAGGTGAACAACCTGCGGCAGCTCCTGGCGGCCACCAGCGGTGCGATCCTGGCGACATCGCGCCTGTCCGACGAGGTCATCCACCAGCTCGCCGAACACCGCGCGCTGGCCATGGTCAACCGCGACGTCGAAGGGGTTCCCAGCCTGGTCGTGGACACGGCCGGCGGGATGCGCAAAGCCGTGCGCCACCTCGCGGCCCTCGGGCACGGCCGCATCGCCTACCTGTCCGGACCGCGCAACTCCTGGATCAACAGCGTGCGCTGGCAAGCCGTGCGCGAGGAGTCCGCCGCCCTCGGCGTCGGGGCGGAGCTGCTCGGTCCGCACACACCGACCCGCCAAGGCGGCCAGGAAGCCGCGGATGCCCTGATCCTGCAGCGCTGCACGGCGGCGATCGCCTACAACGACCTCATCGCGATCGGCGCGCTGCGGTGCCTGCAGACGGCCGGAGTCACCGTGCCCGCCGACTTCAGCCTCATCGGGTGCGACGACATCTTCGGCGCTGATCTGACCGCGCCGGCGCTGAGCACGATCGCCGGACCCACCGAACGCGTGGGCAAGAGCGCCGTGGACACCCTGCACGCGCAGCTCGGCCAGCACGCCCCACCGCCCCCGTCGGCGCTGTTCGACGCGCACCTCGTCACACGCGCCTCCACGGCCCCTCCGCGGGCATGACAACTCATGGCAACTGATTGCACCCGCCGGTCCGCGGCCGCGATCCTGCCGCGTATGGACCACGGCACGGCAACCACTCCTGCGGCGCGCTCGAACGGCGGGCGCAAGCACCACAGCTCCCACGCCACGCATCTGCCGCGCTCCGGCCGCACTTCCCTCGCACCGCACCCCGACCGCCTCCTGCCGGCCGAGCCGACGCAGCGGGGCATCGCGCGCCGCCTCTACGACGACGTCCACGCCCTGCCCCTGGTCAGCCCGCACGGGCACGTCGATCCAGGCCTGCTGGCCGCGGACGAACCGTTCTCCGACCCGGCTTCACTGCTGGTCACCCCGGATCACTACGTGACGCGCCTGCTGCACGCGCACGGCGTGACGCTGCCCGAACTGGGGCTGCGCGACGAGGACGGCGCCGAGCCGGCCCCACCCCGCGAGGTGTGGCGGACCTTCTGCGCTCACTGGCACCTTTTCCTGGGCACGGCCTCGCGGCAGTGGCTGGAGTCGGAGTTGCACAACGTGCTGGGAGTCGCGGTCCAACCCTCGGCGGAGACGGCCGACGAGCTCTTCGACGAGCTCGCGACCCGGCTGCAGCAGCCCGAGTTCCGGCCGCGCGCGCTGTACGAGTCCTTCAACATCGCGGTGCTGGCGACCACCGACGATCCGGCCGACGACCTGCGGCACCACCGCGCCCTGGCCGCGGACCCGACGTGGTCCGGTCGCGTCGTTCCGACGTTCCGCCCCGACGCCTACCTCGACGCCACGCGACCCGGCTGGCCGGAGGCCCTGGACCGGCTCGCCGCAGCCAGCGGCATCGAAACCGGCGACTACGCCGGCCTCATCCGGGCGCTGGAAGCGCGCCGGGAGTTCTTCCGGGAAAACGGTGCCACGGCCACCGATCACAGCGCTCCGGACGCACGCATGGCGTTCCTGGGAACGGCCGAAGCCGAGCGCCTGTTCCGGCGAGTGCGCGCGGCCGAAGCCGATGCGGACGAGGCGCGGTTGCTCTCCCAGCAGCTCCTGGGTGAAATGGCGCGCATGTCCAGCGAGGACGGGATGGTGATGGCCCTGCACCCGGGAAGCAGGCGCAACCACCACCCGGAGACGCTGCGCCGCTTCGGTCCGGACACGGGTCACGACATCCCGCTGCAGGCCGAGTTCACGCAGGCCCTGCAACCGATGTTGGAGCGCTTCGGCACTCACCCGCGCTTCCAGACCGTCGTGTGCACGCTCGACGAAACCGTGTTCTCCCGCGAGCTGGCCCCCCTGGCGGGGTTCTACCCGTCGGTCTACCTCGGCGCCCCGTGGTGGTTCCTCGACGCCCCGCGGGCCATGCACCGGTTCCGCGACGCCGTCACCGAAACCACCGGCTTCTACCGCAACGCGGGATTCATCGACGACACCCGCGGGTTCTGCTCGATCCCCGCCCGGCACGACACCGCCCGCCGCGTCGACGCCGCGCACCTGGCCGGGCTCGTGGCCGAGCACGTGCTCAGCGAAGAGGACGCCGCCCAGGTGATCCGCGATCTCAACGACCGCCAGCCCCGCCTCGCCTTCGGATTGTGATGACACGTCTCAACCGCACCTCGGCCAACATCCGTCCACCCGCACCGGTACGGGCCGTGCACCTCGGCCTGGGGGCCTTCCACCGGGCGCACCAGGCCGTGTACACCGCGGCCGATCCCGACTGGGGCATCGCCGCCTACACCTTCCGCAGCACCGAACTGCCGCACCTGCTCACCGAGCAGGAAGGCGTGTACTCGTTGCAGATCCGCGGCGGGAGCGAGGACCGGGGCGAGATCGTCGATTCCATCTCCCGCGCCCATCCGGGCTGTGACACCGAGCAGTGGCTCGCCGATCTCGCCTCCCCGGAAGTAGCACTGCTGACCCTGACGATCACCGAAGCCGCCTACTACGTGCGCAGTGGGGCCGAAGACACCGCCCTCGGGCGGATCCTCGCCGGCCTGCAACGGCGCTACCATGCCGGCGGCGCACCTCTCGCGATCGTGCCCTGCGACAACGTAGCAGGCAACGGAGCCGTGCTCCGCTCCTCGCTGCAGACCGCCGCGGCGGGTTGCGCAGCGGATTTCCGCGCGTGGTTGAGCGCGGAGGTGTCCTTCGTGGACACCGTCGTCGACAGGATCACTCCAGCCATCACCGACCGGGACCTCACCGCGGCCGCGGAGCTGACCGGATTGGACGATCGGGCTCCCGTCGTCACCGAGTCGTTCAGCGAATGGCTGCTGGCCGGCGAGTTCCCGCTCGGCCGGCCGGAGTGGGAGAAGGCCGGCGCACGGTTCGTCGACGACCTCGCCGCCTACCAGCAGCGCAAGCTCTGGTTCCTCAACGGTGCGCACACGTTGTTGTCCTACACGGGTCCGGCGGTCGGATGCGCGACCATCGACCAGGCCGTGCGGCACCCGATGCTGGCGGAGCTGATGGAATCCTGGTGGGACACCGCCTCCCGGCACGCATCTCTGCCCACCGAGGACCTGCTCGAGTACCGGCAGCGCCTGCGCCAGCGCTTCGCCGCGCGCGGCATCCAGCACGACCTGCGGCAGATCGCCGCCGACGGCTCGCAGAAGATCCCCGCGCGCATCCTGCCGGTGCTGCGTTCCGAACGTCGCCACGGCCGGCTCGCGGACAGCGCGGTAGCGGCGCTGGCGGGCTGGCTGCTGCACCTGCGCAGCTCGGACGTGCGGGATCCGCGCGCCACCGAACTGGGCGGGTTCGCGGGTTCACCCGACAGCGCACGGCGAACCCTCGCCGCGCTGGATCCCGAACTGGCCGAGGACCACGAGCTGGTCCTCGCGGTCGAGGACCGCGTCGCACGGCTGGAGTCCGCCGGCTGACCAGCTCCTCGTGACACGTGACCGCCCGGCCGGCACGAGCGGGTGCGGGCCGAGCGTGCCGGCCGGGTTGCGGAGCATCGCCGGCATCGAGGACGGTCCGGACATCGCCAGGCCCGTGTTCAGCACGTGGCAACGCCGTCGCGAGCGGCCGCCGCGGAGGTGCGAACACGGCCGTCCACGACCTCGACGAGCGCGTCGGTGCCCTTCAGGTGGGTCCTGTCGTGCGTGACCAGCACCGTGGCTGCGGCCGTGCGATGGGTCAGGGCGACCAGCAGGTCGATGACGGCCGCGCCGCGCTCGTGGTCGAGTGCGCTGGTGGGTTCGTCGACCAGCAGCACGGCCGGATCGTTGACCAGGGCACGCGCGATGTTCACGCGTTGGCGTTGCCCACCGGAGAGCTGGTGCGGGCGCCGGTGCGCGTGGTCGGCCAATCCCACCTCGTCGAGCACCGCGCGACAGCGTTGCCGCGCGGTGCGCGGGTTGCTGCCGGCCAGGTGCGCCATGACCTGGAGCTGTTCGAGGGCGGTCAGCGAGTCCAGCAGGTTGGGCTGCTGGAACACCACGCCGATCCGCGTGCGACGCAGGGTCGCGCGGTCGGCCTGGCTCAAACCGCTGGCGGTGGTGCCGTCGATGACCACTTCCCCGCTGTCCGGGGTGATCAGCGTGGCGGCGACGGCCAGCAGGCTGGACTTGCCGGACCCCGAGGGGCCGAGCACACCGGTGACGCTGCCGGCCGGGGCGTCGAGACCGACCTCCTCGAGCGCGGTGATCCGACCGTCACCGTCGGGGTAGGTCAGCGTGATGTCGGAAAGTTGCAGGCTCATGGTCACGATCTCCTTGCGGGCGTGGTGGGTCTCGGAGGGCGAGGGCTCAGCGGGAGGCGCCGAGCGCGGCGAGCGGGTCGACGGCGGTGATGCGGCGGATGGACAACGCCGCGCCGAGGACGCCGAGGACGATCATCACTCCTGCGGGCACGAGCAGGGTGCTCGCGTCGAGCACGAACGGCACGGTGCCGGTGGCCAGCGCGCCGATCCCGGCGGCGAGCGCGGTGCCCAGCGCGGTACCACCCACGAGCAGCACGAGGGCCTGCCCCAGCGCGTCCCGCAGGAGGTAGCCGGTCGTCGCACCGAGCGCCTTGAGCACGGCGACGTCACGGCTGCGCTGGATCGTCCACACGGTGAAGAACGCCCCCACCACCAGGGCTGCGATGGCGAACAGGAACCCGCGCATCATCTGCAGCGAGGAGTTCTCCGAGCTGTAGGACTCGATCGCCGACAGGGCGTCCGACTGCGACTGCGTCCGGGTGCCCAGCCGCGCGTCCGCATCGTTGAACGGCACGTCACCGCTGGTGGTCAGCGCGACCACGGAGGCGTGCTCGCCGGCTTCTCCGGGGGCCAGTTGCCGCCAGTCGTCGAGACCGGTCCAGATCACCGGCGAGTGGCTGTAGGAGTCGTCCCCGGCGATGGCGGCCACCCGCAGCTCCTGCCCGTTGAGCGTGACGGTCTCCCCCGTGCGCGCGTCGAGGTCTTCCGCCGCACCGGTGGACAGCACTGCCGACCCCGGGGCGATCTGGTTCGCCTGCGGTGCCAGCGACGCGTCCGGGGCGGTCCCGAACGCCGAGACCCCGGCGGTGCGCTCGCCGACCGTGGCCTTCCCCCTGGTGATGCCCAGCGGGTCGGCGTGCTCGACTCCGGGCACGTCCGCCCACTCCCGCCACACCGGTTCCTCGACGCTCGATTCGGTGAACGACGGCGTCTGGCCCGCCGCTGGCTCGGCGAAAGCGAGGTGATCGGCCGGCAGGCCGGTGATGGCCGAGGTGCTGTCGCGTCCCAGGCCGGCGGTCAACCCCGAGAGCAACCCGACCAGCAGCGTCATCAGCACCACGACGGTGCCCATGAGGGCGAACCGCCCTTTGGCGAAACGCAGATCTCTCCATGCCACGAACACTGTTTTTCTACCTCCTGCGCGGTGGTGTCGACGAGGACCACCTTCGCAGCGCGGAGGGGCTGCGCCATCGCACTCGGGATGCGTTCGCGCACGTCACGAGATGCCCGCAGAACTCAACCTTTCGGTTGATGCGACCGGCCGCTGCCGCGGTACGGTAGGGGTGTTGTGCACCCGGAAACGTTGACGCGGCCGCTGCGGATCGTGCGCGCGTGCCTGCACCTGCTCATGGCGGCGCTGCTCGCGCTCGTCGCACTGCGCAGCGTGCTCAGCGGCGCAGCGCACACCTCGGCCGTCATCTCCGCGGCGGTCGGCACGGGGGTGCTCTACGCGGCCGGACCGGCGCTGCCGCGCATCAGCCGATCACGCCGGGCCGCCGCGGTCTGGCTGGCCGTGCTGGGTGCAGCGTGGGTCGTGCTGCTGGTGCTCACCCCGGACGGCGTGTGGATCGCGTTCCCCCTGTTCTTCCTGCAACTGCACCTGCTGCCGCTGGGTGCCGGTGTGGCCGCCGTCGCCGCGAGCACCCTCGCGGCGATCGCCGGATTCACCTGGCACGCCGAGGGTTTCACTCCTGCTGCGGCGATCGGGCCGATCATCGGCGCTGCCGTGGCCGTGGCCACGGTGCTCGCCTACCAGGCGTTGTACCGCGAGAGCGAACACCGGCGGCGGCTGCTCGACGAGCTGGACACCGCCCGCAGCGATCTCGCCGAAGCCGAACGCACCGCGGGGGTTCTCGCCGAACGCGAACGGCTCGCACGGGAAATCCACGACACCCTCGCCCAGGGGCTGTCCAGCATCCAACTGCTGCTGCGCGCTGCTGAACGCGCCCTGCCCGACGAGGCCGGCACCGCTACCGGCCACGTGCAGCGGGCCCGGCAGACCGCGCAGGAAAACCTCGCCGAAGCCCGGCAGTTCGTCCGCGACCTGTCCCCGCCGGACCTCGACAACGGCTCGCTGCCGGCAGCGTTGCGCCGCCTGTGCACCACGACCGGCGAACGATCCGGACTGGCCGTGCACTTCCACCTCAGCGGCGCTGCCGCGGCGGTGGCCCGCCCCGTCGAGGTGGCGCTGCTGCGGATCGCGCAGTCCGCCCTGGCCAACACCGTCGCGCATGCGCGGGCCAGCCGCGCCGAGGTCACTCTGACCTACATGGACGACAGCATCACGCTCGACGTCCTCGACGACGGAACCGGTTTCGACCCCGGGCCGGCAGGAGCGGACGGCGGCGACGAGGCCGGTTTCGGACTCGCCGCCATGCGGGCCCGTGCCGCCTCGCTCGGCGGCGCGCTCACCGTCGAATCCGAACCGGGAGGTGGAACCGTCCTCGCCGCGACCTTCCCCCTCCAGCAGCGAACCGCGGAGCCCTCGTCATGAACACCCCGATCCGGCTGCTGCTCGCGGACGACCACCCCGTCGTTCGGGCCGGGCTGCGCGCCGTGCTGGAAGCCGAATCGGACTTCCGCATCACCGCCGAGGCCGACACGGCCGAACGCGCGGTGGAACTCGCCGGCCAGGGCGTCGCCGACGTCGTGCTCATGGACCTGCAGTTCGGCTCCGGGATGCACGGCGGGGACGCCACCGCGGCGATCGTCGCCCGGTCCGAATCGCCCCAGGTGCTCGTGCTCACCACCTACGACACCGACGCGGACATCCTCGCCGCGATCGAGGCGGGCGCCACCGGCTACCTGCTCAAGGACGCGCCGCCCGACGAGCTCGCCGCGGCCGTGCGCGCAGCCGCTTCGGGTCGCTCGGCGCTCGCGCCCACCGTCGCCGACCGCCTCGTGCACCGCATGCGCCAACCGGACACCGCCCTGTCCCGCCGGGAGCTCGACGTGCTCAACCTCCTCGCGCAGGGACTGTCCAACGCCGACATCAGCCGCCGCCTGTACGTCAGCCAGGCGACGGTGAAAACCCACCTCGTGCACATCTATGACAAGCTCGGCGTCGAGTCCCGCACCGCCGCGCTCGCCACCGCCCGCACGCGCGGCCTCATCCGCGACTGATGCGCCGAGTCGTTCCTCGTCGCACCCTTTCCCGGCGCAAAGACCGCCTCAGCCGAACTCGGAACCCCCGGCGGCGTACGGCACAGCGCGCACGAGGGTTGCGCGCACCGTTGCGCCGCTGGGCACGCCGTAGCTGCGCACGTCGCCCTGCCGAGCGCCGATCAGAGCCGCCCCGAGCGGCGAGTCGGGCGAGTACACCTCGATGTCGTCGTCGACTTCGCCCGCGCGCGTACCGAGCAGGAACGTCTCGGTGTCGTCCTCGTCGTCGAACCGCACGGTGAGGACCATGCCGGGTTCGGCGACTCCGTCGTCCGGTGGGCTCTCGCCGACCACTGCGCGGTTGAGCATGTCCAGGATCTGCTGGATCCGGGTGTGCCGACGGTTCGCGTCGGTGATGTATTCAGGAGTCGGCCCGGTCTCCCCGCTCGCCTCCGAGTCGGGAATGGTGCTGTGCTCGCCGCGGAGCGTCGCCAGCTCGAGGCGAAGCCGCTCGTAGGCGGGGCGCGTGAGCCATACCTGTTGATCGCGTGAAGTGTCCATGGTTGCGTCCTCGTGGTTGCCGCCGCGTGCCGCGGCAGTGCCGATGTCGTTGGCTGCGCCGATGTCGTTGGCTACGCTGGTGTCGTCGGCTGCGCCGCGGAGAAAACCTGCGTCCTGGGCGAATTCGGTGGCGATGCGCAGCAGCGCATCCCGTTCGGTGCGCAGGAGCGTGTTCTCGGTCCGCAGCCAGTCCAGTTCTGCGCGCTCGTCCGCAGCGAGTGCAGCGCGCCGTTCGGAGCGGTCTGCTCCGCACATGGCAGATTCCCTTCCGGCGAGCCGAGTTTCAGCGCACAGGGGTGAACGCGCGAAGCGCCTCGCTGCGCTTGCCCGTGGTGATGGCTTCGGCGAGCGCGCGTCCCGTGATCGGCCCGTGGGTGAGCCCCCACATGCCGTGCCCACCGGCGACGTAGATGTCCGAGTCGGAGCTGAGCGAACCGATCAGCGGGTAGCCGTCCGGGGTGACCGGGCGGGGCCCCACCCATTCATCGGTGCGGCGTTCCCAGTCGACGCCGGTGAGGTACGGGCGTGCGGAAGCGATGATCGCCTCGATCCGAGCGGGGTCGAGCGCGTCGTCGGCATCGCGGAACTCCATCGTGCCCGCGACCCGGAGCCCGCCGCGGTAGGGAGTGCAGGCCACCCGGACCCCCGGCAAGTACATCGGTCCGGGCACGGGTTCTTCGGTCGGGACCGTGAACGAGTAGCCGCGCCCGGCCCGGACCGGCGCGCGCAGCTGTCGGGTGGGCACGAGCTGGCCCAGCCACGAGCCGGTGGCCAGCACGGCCACGTCCGCGGCGAGGCTCTCCCCCGCGCGGGATGTGGCGGTCACGCCGCGGTCGCGGCGGTGCACGTCGGTCACGTCGAACTCCGCGCGGATCGTGCCGCCCCGCGCGCGCACCGATTCCGCCAGCGAGGCGACGAACGCACCGGGATCGACGAAACGCTGCCCGTCCAGCCGGATTCCGGCGCCGATGCGCTCGGACACCTGCGGCAGCCGCTCGCGCACTTCCTCCCCGGTCAGCGCAGTGTGCTCGACCTCCTGGCCGGCCTGCGACATGCGTCGGAACTCGCGCAGCAGCCCGGTGGCCTGCCGGCGCGTCTCGAACACGGCGGTGATCGGCGCTGCGACCGTCGGGGCCTGCACCCCGTTGGTCGTGAGCACGTCGAAGGCTTCCAGGCATTCGGTGTTCAACGGCAGGTTGGCTCGCATCGCGCGGTTCCAACCACCCCAGGTGCAGCGGGCCGCGAACTGCAGCAGGAACCGCCACAACCCGGGGTTCCACCTGAACGGGACGTGCAGCGGGGCACCCGGGTCCAGCAGCGAGCGCAGTCCGTACCGCAGGACGGCGGGCTCGTTCAGCGGCACCGCCAACCCGGGGGAGAGCAGTCCCGCGTTTCCCCAGGAAGCCCCGGCGGCGACACCGCTGCGGTCGAGAACGGTCACCTCGACACCGCGTTCCTGGAGGAACCACGCCGTCGACAGTCCGACAACACCGGCACCGACCACCACGGCGCTCCGCGGATCCCCGCTCGTGCGCGCACCATCCCGGCTCATGCACATCCTCCACGCTCTGGCACGGCTGCGTCTCCGCCGAGGATGACCGACCCGTGGTCGGCACGGGTTGTCCCGGGGGAACAATTGCTCCCGGCGAGCTTGTTCGTTTCCGCCAAACGGCGGTGATCGGCGCTGCGCGTACGTACAGTCCCCGGCAGCGGATGCCGGTGCTGCCGGGTGCCGCGCAGCGTGCGGGAGGCGTGTTACACGTGGTCAAACTGGATCGGCTGCTCACCGTCCTCGGCGGTTACGGCGTCCGCCTGGTCGGCCCCGGCGGGGCGCGCGATGCCGAGCTGCGCAGCATCGCCATGCACGACCCGACCGACGCCTCGCCTGCGGCCGGGGACGTCTTCCTGGCCGTCGGCGTGGAGTCACCGCGCCGCGCTGTGGAGCTCGCCGCTGCGGCGCACGCGGTCGTGGTGTTGCTGCGCGGCGGCTCCGACGCGGTCGACGAGATCCACCGGCTCGACGGCGAACACGGGGTCACCACCCTGGTCGTTGACCCCGCGGTGTCGTGGAACCAGCTCGCCGAGGTCGTCTACGGCTTGGTGTTCGAAGGCCGGGAGACGGAAGCCGGACGTGGTCCGAGCGACCTGTTCGCCCTCGCGGACACCGTCGCCGCCGCGGTCGACGGCTCGGTCACGATCGAAGACCGGCTCTCGCGGGTGCTGGCCTACTCCAGCCTGCAGCAGGGGGTGGACACCGCGCGCCACGAGACGATCCTCGGACGAGGGGTGCCGGAAACCATCCGCCGGTTGTTCACCGAGCGGGGCGTGTTCGCCCACCTGTCCGAATCGGACGAGCCGCTGTTCGTGCCGGCCTCGCCGCAGCACGGGCTGGGTGGGCGCACTGTCATCGCCGTGCGGGCGGGACGTGAACTGCTGGGCTCGCTCTGGGTCACCTGCGAGGCGCCGCTGTCCGAGCGGCGCGCCCGGATCCTGCGCGACAGCGCCCGCACCGTCGGCCTGCACCTGCTGCGCTCGCGCGTCAGCGCCGACCTGGAGCGGCAGGTGGAATCCGAGCTCGTCATCCAGCTGTTGGAGAGCAATCCGGACACGACTACCACGCTCGGAAGGCTCGGCTTGGGCCCCGGCCCGTTCCGGGTCATCGCCCTGCAGGCGCACGCCCACGACGAGCGGCACGCGGCCGTGCTGCTCGCCTTCGAACGCGCGACCACCGGCTTCGGCTGGTCGCGCCCGGGTCGCAGCGCGCTGTTCGGCAACACCGTCTACACGGTGCTGCCCTGCGGTGACGACCCCGCGGCGGCGCGCGACTGGTTGCGCACCATCATCACGAGCCTGCCCGAGCACGTCACGATCGCCGCGGGGGTCGGTGCGCCTGCCACCCCCAGTCAGCTGCCGACCAGCAGGAACGAGGCGGAGGAGAGCCTGGCGCTGCACGCGGCGCGGGCGGATGCGGCCCCGGTCAGCTACGACGAGTCGTGGGACCAGATCCTGCTCCAGCGGTTGCGCACCGCGGCCACGTCCGGACGTGTCCCCGAGCGCGGTCCCATCGCCGACCTCACTCGGCACGACGCCGCGCACGGCACGAACTACCTGCCCACGTTGCGCGTGTGGCTGCAGGCGCAGGCCGACCTCGCCGTCGCCGCCAGGCGGCTCGACGTGCACCCCAACACCGTGCGGTACCGCATCCGCAAGATGCACGAGATCACCAACCTCCACCTCGACGACCCGGACGAGCGGTTGGCGATGCTGATCGCCCTGGCCGTCGATGCCGGAGGTTCTTGAGCTGCCCGGGGCGGAACCGCTCAAACACCGGTGATCAGAACAACGCCGCACCCCACCGAGGCGACCAGCGCGGTGGTGCGGACGTCGCCGTTCATCCGCGCTGAAGCGACCTGATCGTCGGCAGGACTGACGATCGCTCGCAGCCGTTACGCAGCGCCGGTCTCCCGCGCGATCTCGTCGGCCGCCGCGCGCAGCAGGTTCCCGAGCTCCGCGAAGCGGCTTTGCCGCACGCGGTCCTTCGGTCCCCAGATCCCGATCACGGCGAACGGCCGCCCACCGCTGTCGAAGGCCGGTGCGGACACGCCGTACAGTCCCGCTTCCAGCTCGCCGAGGCTGACGGCGTAGCCGTCGCGGCGGATCGCCGCGAACTCCTCCTCCAGCAGAGCGCGGTCGGTGATCGTGGTGGCGGTGTGCGCGGTGAGCGGATCCGCCACCATCGGTTCCACTTCCTGCTCGGACTGCCACGCCAGCAGCGCCTTGCCGGCCGAGGTGGCGTGCGGTGGTGCCTCGCGACCGAGCCAGCGGGCGCTGAGCACCACCGGCGGGATCACTTCGTCCACATAGGTCAGGCTGAGGTTGCGCACCACCGCGAGGTTCGCGGTCTCACCGGTCTGCTCGGACAGGCGGCGCACGACGTGGTGCGTGCGGCGAACCAGTCCGTCCACCCCTGCCCGCGCCGCCATCCGGGAGACCGCGAATCCGATCGCGTAGTCGCCGGTCCGCGGATCGCGGTCCACCAATCCGTGGTGCTCGAGCGTGGACAGCAGGCGCCAGGCCGTGGCGCGGTTGAGGCCGCGCTCGGCGGCCAGGTTGGCCACCGAGTCGCCCTCGGGCGAGGCGGCTGCCACGGCGTTGAGCAACCCGATCGCACGTTCGAGCGCCTGCACGCGCCCGGTCGGCGCCTTGTCGCCGTTTCCGCCGGCCTCCACGTGCTCGCTGTCCATGCACTGCCTTCCCCGCCGCGGTGACCGCCCACTGTGGCCGGTGCGCACCGACCTTGACCCGCTCGGAACACCATTCTAGTATTTCACAATACGAGCAGCCAAAGCACGATGTGAACAACCGCTGCCGGGGAAAGGGCCATGGGCAACACCGAGGAACACGACCGCATCGTCACGCCGTACGAGGGCACCGGGCACCGCTGCTGGTCCCGGGAGGGGGAAGTGCCTGCGCCGCTGCACCTGCACGAGACCCCCGTCAGCCCGCGCTGGGTCGACTACAACGGCCACATGAGCGAGTCCTGCTTTCTGCTGGTCTTCGGCGACAACGCCGACGCCTTCTTCCGCTACGTCGGCATCGGCGAGCAGTACCGGCACGACGGCGGATCGCTGTACACGGTGCAGACGCACCTGCACAACCTGCGCGAGGCGGCAGAAGGGCAACCGCTGGCGCTGAGCTTGCAGGTGCTCGACTGCGACGCCAAGCGCCTGCACGTCTTCCACGAGATGCGCGACGGCACCACCGGTGCGTTGTTGGCCACCGCGGAACAACTCCTGCTGCACGTGGACACGAGCACCGGTCGAACGACTCCGATGCCCGCGGACCTGCGAGAGCGGGTGGAAACGGTCCGCGCAGCGCACGCCGGGCTCGCCGTGCCCGAACAGGTGGGCCGCCCGCTGGGCATCCGCCACGGCTGATCCGTCCACGACCGACCCGGGAGGAGTGTGCGATGCACTTCGGACTGTCCGAGGAACAGCAGTTGATGGTGAGCACGGTCCGCAATTTCGTGGAAACCGAGCTCTACCCGCACGAGGACGAAGTGGAACAGCAGGACGCCGTATCACCGGACGTCGCCGAACGGATCCGCGCGAAGGCCCTCAACGACGGCCTGTACGCCGCCAACATGCCGGCCGAACTCGGTGGTGGTGGCCTCGACGGTGTCGGCATGACGCTGGTGGAACGCGAGCTCGGCCGCGCCTCCTACGCGTTGCAGATGCTCGTCGCCCGCCCCAGCAACATCCTCGAGGCGTGCGAAGGCGAGCAACGCGCGACCTACCTGCTGCCCGCGGTGCGCGGTGAACGGCACGACTGCCTGGCCATGACCGAACCCGGGGCGGGCTCCGACGTGCGCTCCATGCGCACCCGAGCCGTGCGCGAGGGCGGCGACTACGTCATCAACGGCGACAAGCACTTCATCAGCCACGCCGACGCCGCCGACTTCGTCATCCTGTTCGCCGCCACCGGAACCGAGCAGGGCCCGAAAGGCCCGCGCAACTCGATCAGCGCGTTCCTCGTCGACCTCGACGCTCCCGGACTGCAAGTGCGCCGCGGTTCGCAGTGCGTCTCGCACCGCGGCTACCACCAGTGCGAGCTCACCTTCGCGGACTGCCGAGTGCCCGCCGAGAACCGTCTCGGCGAGGAGGGCCGCGGATTCGAGCTCATGAACGAATGGCTCGGCGCCAGCCGTCTCAGCGTCGCCGCGACCAGCGTCGGCCGTGCCCGGCGCGTGCTGGAGATGAGCACCGAATGGGCCGCCGAACGCAGCCAATTCGGCCGGAGCATCGGGCAGTTCCAGGGCGTCGGCTTCCCGCTGGCCGACATGGCCACCGAACTGGAAGCCGCCGAGCTGCTCACCCTGCGCGCGGCCAGCAAGCACGACGCCGGTTCGATGACCGACCAGGACGCCGCCATGGCCAAGCTCTACGCCACCGAGGCCCTCGCCCGCATCACCGACCAAGCCGTGCAGATCTTCGGCGGCATGGGACTGATGTCCGAACTGCCCGTCGAACGATTCTGGCGCGACGCACGCGTGGAGCGGATCTGGGACGGAACGAGCGAGATCCAGCGGCACATCATCTCGCGGTCGATGCTGCGCCCGCTCGGCGCCTGAGGGAGGTGCGCACCATGAGGACCTCCACAACAGCACCGGGCGCAGAGGGCGACGGCATGCACCGGTTGCTGGCTCCCCGCAACATCGCGGTGTTCGGCGGGGGCACCGCCCTGCGGGCGCTGCAGCAGTGCCGCGAAATCGGCTTCACCGGGCAGATCTGGCCGGTCAACCCGCGGCGGGACAGCCTCGGCGGGATCCCGTGCTACCCGGACGTCGCATCGCTGCCGCAGGCACCCGATGCGAGCTTCCTCGCGATCCCCGCCCGGGCGACCGTCGACGCGGTCGGTGCGCTCGCACAGCGGGGAGCCGGTGGTGCCGTGTGCCACGCTTCCGGCTTCGCCGAGAGCGGCGGAACCGGCGCCGCACTGCAACGAGAGCTCGTCGCGGCCGCCGACGGCATGCCGGTGGTCGGTCCGAACTGCTACGGACTGCTCAACTACCTCGACGGTGCGGCGCTGTGGCCCGACCAGCACGGCGGGCGGTCGGTGGACCGCGGCGTCGCCATCGTCACGCAGAGCGGCAACATCGGCCAGAACCTCACCATGCACCGCGGAGCGCTGCCCCTGGCCCACCTCGCCTCGCTCGGCAACGCCGCCGTCACCGGAGCCGCGGAACTCGTCGAGTCCTTGCTGGACGATCCGCGCATCACCGCGATCGGCCTGCACCTGGAAGGCGTCGACGACGTCGTCGGGCTCTCGCGGGCAGCAGCAGCGGCGGCGCACCGCGGCGTGCCGATCGTCGTGCTCAAATCCGGACGTTCCGAACTCGGCGCGCAAGCCGCTCTGAGCCACACCAGTTCGTTGGCCAGCCCCGACGTGCTGTGCGACGCGCTGTTCCGGCGGCTGGGTCTGGCACGGGTGCACGACCTGTCCACGTTCCTGCAGACGCTGACGTTGCTGCACGTCCACGGCCCGCTCGCCGGCAGGCGCATCGCCTCGGCGAGCTGCTCCGGCGGCGAAGCCGCGCTCGTCGCCGACCTCGCCGCCGAACGCGGGCTCGACATGCCGGAACTGCCCGATCAGGTGCGCGCCGGGCTGCGCGAAGAGCTCGGTGAGCGGGCCACCATCACCAACCCCCTCGACTACGACATCGACATCTGGGGTGACAGCCGTGCGCTGACCCGCTGCTTCACCCACTACTTGGGCTGCGCCGCCGACGTCCACCTGCTCGTGCTCGACCTTCCGCGCGACGACCGCTGCCGCGGCGACGACTGGCGCACCGCGCTGGAAGCGTTCGTCGCCGCACATCGCGGCAGCGACGCCACCGCGTGCGTGGTCAGCTCGCTGCCCGACGGTTTGCCCGAAGACGTCGCGGAGCGGCTGCGCGACGAGGGAATCGCCCCGATGCGCGGGCTGGTGGAGTGCCTGGAGGCGGTGCGCGCCGCGACGGGCCTGGACACCGCGGACGGCACGGTGCGGGCACCGCTGGCACCGCAGTCCACGGCCCGCCCCGCTGACCCCGCGGCGTCGAACGCCGGCACCGCGCGGGACACGGCCGCCGCGCACCCGAGCGCGGAGCCGGACCTCGCGGTGCACCAGCTCGACGAGTGCGCGAGCAAGCGCGCGCTGGCCCGTTTCGGCGTGCCCGTCCCCGACGGGGCTCTCGTCGCGCCGGGCGAGGCGGTCGCAGCGGCGGCGGAACTCGGCTACCCGGTGGCGCTCAAAGCCGTGTCCGCGTCCGTGGCGCACAAAACGGAGATCGGCGGTGTGCGCCTCGGCCTGACCAACGCGGACGAGGTGGCCGAAGCCGCCGGCGCGCTGGCGGGACTCGCCGACCGGGTGCTCGTCGAAACCATGGCCACCGGAGCGGTCGCCGAACTCCTCGTCGGCGTGCACCACGACCCGGTGTTCGGCCCGGCGCTGAGCATCGGCAGCGGCGGTGTGCTCGTCGAGCTCGTGGGCGACGCGACCACCGTGCTGCTACCGGCAGGAACCGACGAGATCCAGCGGGCGCTGGAGTCGCTGCGCGCGTGGCCGCTGCTGCGCGGATTCCGCTCCCGACCCGCCGGGGACGTAGCCGCGGTGGTGGACGCGGTCGCCGCGGTCGCCGCCTGCGCCGAACACCTCGGAAGCGATCTGCGGGAACTCGACGTCAACCCGCTGCTGGTGCTGCCCGAAGGCAGTGGCGCGCTCGCGGTGGACGCGCTGATCCGCACCGCCGACCCGACCGACGCCGCCGAACTCGACACCACCGACGCAGGAGGAACACTGTGACCGAACCTGTGCGCACCGAAACCGCCGACGGCATCCTGACCATCACGCTGGACCGGCCGAAGGCCAACGCGATCGACGTGGCGACCAGCCGAGCCCTGCACGCCGCGTTCGAGCGGCTGCACCACGACGACGAACTGCGCGTCGCCGTGCTCACCGCAGCGGGAGGGCGCTTCTTCTCAGCCGGGTGGGACCTCAAAGCCGCCAGCAACGGCGAGGCCATCGACGCGGACCACGGCCCCGGTGGATTCGCGGGCCTCACCGAATACTTCTCCCTGGACAAGCCGGTCATCGCCGCCGTCAACGGGCTGGCCTTCGGCGGCGGCTTCGAACTCGCCCTCGCCGCGGACCTCGTCGTGGCCGCGTCCTCGGCCGAGTTCTCCCTCCCCGAAGTGACGATCGGCATGGTCGCCGACTCGGGCGGGGTGCTTCGGCTGCCGCGCCGGCTGCCGCGCGCCGTCGCCGACGAGTTGCTCCTCACCGGCCGGCGCATGCCGGCGGCGGAAGCGGCCGGCTGGGGGTTGGTCAACCGCGTCGTGCCCGACGAGGAACTCCTGGACTCGGCGATGGAGCTCGCCCGCGAGGTCCGCGCCGGCGCCCCGCTCGCCCTCGCCGCCGTGAAGGAGATCCACCGCACCACCGAGGCGCAGGACGTCGCAAGCGCCTACGAAACCCTGCGTTCCGGCCGCCTGCCCCGCTACCAGGCCATGCTGACCTCCGAGGACGCCGCGGAGGGCCCCCGCGCGTTCGCGGAGAAGCGCGCACCCCGCTGGAGCGGCCGCTGACGACTCCGCCGGAGCTGGTGGCCCGCGTGCGGTCCGGAACGGCACTGGGCGGGGAAATCTCGGCCTGGCGTGCGGGGTCGGAGTTGACCGAGGTTCACGGCTTGTTCCAAACCCCTGGGCACGTTCCGAGTGGAACCCCTACTAACCTCGGAACGAACAGTGCTGGGGCAGCAGTGCTGGAGCAGCGACGCGAGAAGGACATCCGGCTGAATGCGCAACCGGTACGAGCCGAGCGAAACCGACGAGTTCGAAGCGGCGAAGGAGCTGCTGGTACGCCGGTGTCTCGCGTGGGCGGACGAGCAGCAGCTGACCGCCGATCCGTTCCTGCTGCACGCCGCACTGGATTTCCGACACACCAGCACCGACGGCCGCCTGATGCTCTGGACCGCCGAACTCGCCGAGAAGTTCCTGCTGACCTGGATGCCGCGCAAGGTCTCGGCCTCCGCCGAAGAGGTATCCCAGGCACCTGACTCGCTGCGCACGCTGGTGCGCTACCTGCAGCACACCGAGCTGGCCGAAGCAACGGGCGATCGTCCGGCCGACATCGAAGCTGCGATCAGCGCCGCTGCCGCCGAGTTCCCACGGGCCATGTCGGATCCCAGGAACTTCGGCATCGCCAAGTTCTGGACGATGACGGCGATCGACGCGGGCGTCGACCCGCACGACGAGAGCGCGATGAGCAACTTCATCGCGCAGGTCCACGAGGGCACCGTCTCCTACGACGCGGCCGCCCTCGAACACATCATGAACCGGCACTTCACCGGCGATGACGCAGCGCCTGGGCCGGCTCCCGCCATGCCACCCGTGTCACTGCCCTCCGCGGAGGAACTCGCCGAAGCTGCGGAGAACAGCACAACCGTCCAGCAACTGCGCACGCTCGTCTCCTGGCTGGGCCACGAGGGCCGTTCACTGACCGGAACCGGCCAGCTCAAGCTCGCCGACGCGCGGCAACTGGTCGAACAGCTCGGCACCGGCGACACGGTCGACCCCGTCCTCGGCGGTCGGACGTACCGCACCAAGAGCAGCGCCGAACTGGCCGGGCTCGCGTTGCTCGTCGCCTGGGCGAAGAAAACCCGGGTGGCACGAGTGGTCAAGAACCGTCTGGTGCCGATCGCGAAGGCCAAGCCCGTGCTGCGGGACGCGACGGCTCTGTGGAACAGGGCATTCGACGCGATCACTGAACTGGACGAGGCGGTCCTCGGATCTTCCCCGTACGGCCGAGGGCTGCCCCGCCTGTTCTACCGCGAGGTCGTCCCGGATGTTCTGCGGACGCTGTACGGCATGCCGGTGGCATTCCCCGTCGTCTGCCTGCAGGAAAGCGCATGGCTGACATATCACTTGGGCTTCGGCATCGAGGAGGCCGAAGGGATACCCGGCCTGATGCGCCAGCGGAGCGACAACGACGTGTGGCGGATCCTGCGGGTACTGGCCGATCTCGGCGCCGTCGAGCTCACCACCGGAACCGCGGACCCGAGCATCCTCGCTGGTCTCGACGTGGATGCGACCGTTGACGACGGAGGTGGGGGGCTACCGCCGGAGTCGCGGGAGAACCTCCGAGCCGCCCTGGATCCCGAGGCCGGTCCGATCGATCTCGTCCGGCTCACACCACTGGCGACCGCACGCGTGCACACCTGGTTGGTCGACGAAGGCCGGTACGCACCCCTGCTCGGCGAACTGTCCGAGGTCACCCCGGCACAACTGCTCACAACGATCGCCGAGCAGCATCCGCCCCCGGCGGCCCGAGCTGAAATCGACCACTGGTTGTCGACCCACGACAGCCGCGAACCGGAGCAGCTGGTCGACGCGGTCCGGCAGTGCCCGTTCCGCAGCAGGGCCGCAGCCATGCTCGGTGTGCTGTCGACGGCCCGGGACGACGGGACCGTCCTGCTGAGACGGCTGCGTTCCGACGACGTCCTCGGACCGCTCGCGCTGCACTCCTTGCTCGCCAGCGAGTTGCTCGATCAGGACGATCTGATCGAATCCGAGCAACGACAGCTCCTCGCCGAACAGCTGATCCAGGCTCTCGAGACGGCCGGGCCGGAAACGGTCCAAGCCATGCTCGCGGAGTCCGCTCCGGATGATCCGCTCAACATACTCGCGAACGCTCTGCACTCCGGACACCCGGACGTTACCGGCCTGAACGAGCTGCGCACGCTCGTCGCGGAGCCGCTGCAGCAGCAGACTTCCGGCTGATCCCAGGCATCCGCTCGCCGGGATCTCGCGTGGGAACGCTCGCCCGCCCGGCGGGCGAGCACCCGTCCCACAGAGCACCCGGACAATTCAGCGCAACAGGCCGTTGACGTACTCCTCGCCGAGACCGACCGCGGCGTAGTGGTTGCGGCACATCTCGATGTAGTCGTGCACGTCGAAGACGAAGACCTCGTGCGGGTGGTAGTGGCGGTTGACCAGGCCGGCGCTCTTCGCCCGCAGGATGTCCGCCCACGAGTTGTCCTTGACGTTGATCCACAGCGGTCGTGATCCGACCGTTTCGGTGAACGGCGCGTAGTAGCGGTCGTCGTCGGTGGCCACCTGCGACAGGTACACCTCGGGCAACGCGTCCGCCTTGAACGAGTTCGAGATCGGGGTGATGTTCCGCCAGAACTCCTGGCCCTGCTGCTCGGTCATGTCCGCCTCCTCCCTTCCGCGCACGATGCGGGATCTCCAGTACACCGCATCAGCGGGGCGATGTCATGCCACGTCGGCACGCCGCTTCGCCGTGGAACGGCACGGTGATCGCGCTGTTCCAGCCGGCCGAGGAAGTCGCCGACGGCGCCCGAGGCATGGTCGACGATGGGCTGGACGCGCTCATCCCGCGGCCTGACGTCGCACTCGGTCAGCACGTCCGGGCAGCGCGCTCAATCCGATTCCGAAGGGGCGCGTCCGGCGGACGTGGTGCCACCTCGCCGCCGAGTGCGCAGCGTGTCGGCGATGCCGATGACGCCGGTCGTTGCCGCGGTGAGCACGATGGCCAGGAGCACGCTGGCCCAGGTGGAACCGGGCAGGACGGTCCGTCCGAGCGAGGCCAGCCCGAGTCCGTAGGCCGTCCACAGCACGGCACCGACTGCGGCAGCGGTCAGAAAGCGCGGGAGCGGGTAGGCCACGATGCCGGCGGAGAGCCCGACCGCGGTGGTTCCGCCGGGGATGAACCGACCGGCGATGACCAGCCCCTGCCCCCAGGTGGTCTGGTGCTCGTCGAGCCACTGCAGGGCTCGCCGGCCACGAGTCGAGCGGGACGCGTTGTGGCGTGTTCGCCGGCTGAGGCAGCGTCCGAGCGCGTAGACGGTCAGATCGGCCAGCAGTGCGCCGAGCGTGGTCGCCAGCAGCACGGCCGCGATGTTCAGCTCGCCCGCCAGGGCCAGGGTGGTGGCGGTGACGAGCAGGGTTTCGCTCGGCAGCGGCGGGAACACGGCGGACCCGGTGATCACCAGTGCGATGCCGAGCGGTGCCCACCACGCTCCGAGGATCAGCTCCAAGGGCACCATGCCGACTCCTCACTCGACGACCAACCTCCGGGAACCTGCGGCTGCTCCGGCAATGGGGCCCCGCTTCCGGGTGGTGCACGATCCCCCGGTCCGTCAGGCCCGACCAGCGCCGTGGTCCAGGCGGTTCTTGATGTCGGTGAAGTGTTCCAGCATGACGGTGCGCAGCAGCCGGGGGTCTTCCGAGCGCAGCGCGGCGACGATGGCGCGGTGCTGGGCGGCGGTGTGGGTGTTGTCGGCGACCGCCGGGCGGGTGAGGGCCGCTTGCGCCGCGTGGTAGGAGTCCCAGAACACGTCGACCAGCTGCTCGACCAGGGGGTTGTCGAGGGCGGCGTGCAGCGTTCGGTGGAACTCGCGGTCGACGTCGGGGTCGAGGTTCGTGCGCTCCATCTCGTCGCACAGGGCGTCCAGGCGGTCGAGGGTCTCCCCGGGCAGCGCGCCGACGAGCCGGTCGACCACGCCGACCTCGACCAGTTCGCGGAGGTCCACGAGATCGCGAAGGCCGCGCAGGTCTTCGGCGGACCTGTCGGCGAGGGCCCGGAAGGTCAGTGCGGGCGAGAGCGCGCGCAGCGGGGCGTTGCCGACGAACGTGCCGTGCCCGTGGCGGATGTCGACGATCCCGAGGGCCCGCAGTGCCCGGACGGCTTCGCGAACGCTGTTGCGGGAGGCGGACAGTTCGTCGATGAGTTCCAGTTCGGTGGGCATGGAGTCGCCGACGCGCAGTCCGCGTTGGTGGATCAGCGCGAGGATCTGTTCGGCGAGCGGGTCCAGGGCTGCCCGACGGGTGTGCTCGTCGACCACGTCCGTCATTCTCGGATGCTCCGTCCTCGGTCTTCGCTGATGGCTCTTTACAGCTCGCTGACTGCGTTCTAGCGTACCGCACAACATAGGACGTCCCACGTCCAACGTCCTACGTCTTGGGCAGCGCAGCCGAGGACGCGAGGAGGAAGCAGTGCGCCACGAATCGACCGCCTCCGCACGCTGGTACCGCCAGATCACCGGTTCGCAGTGGAAGTCCTTCCTCGCCGCGTGGCTCGGCTACCTGCTCGACGGCTTCGACTTCGTCCTGATCACGCTCGTGCTGACCGAGATCAGCGACACCTTCGGGCTGACGACGGTGCAGGCGGCCAGCCTGATCTCCGCGGCGTTCATCTCCCGGTGGGCGGGCGGCATGGCGATCGGCGCGCTCGGGGACCGCTACGGCCGACGGATGGCGATGATCCTCAGCATCGCCCTGTTCTCGGTGGGCACCTTCCTCTGCGGACTCGCTCCCACCTACGGGGTGCTGTTCTTGGCGCGCCTGATGATCGGTCTGGGCATGGCCGGCGAGTACGGGTCCAGCTCAACCTACGTCATCGAGTCCTGGCCCAAGCACATGCGCAACAAGGCCAGCGGTTTCCTGATATCCGGCTACTCGTTCGGCACCGTCGTCGCCGCGGGCGCTTACCAGCTCGTGGTCCCGGCTTTGGGGTGGCGCGCGCTGTTCTACATCGGACTGGCGCCGATCGCCATCGCGATCTGGTTGCGGCGCAGCCTGCCGGAGTCGCACGACTGGGAGCAGACCTCGGCGCAGCCCAAGCAGCCGACGATGCTGGATGTGCTGTTCCGCGGACGTCGCGCGTTCGCCAATCTCCTGCTGGCGGTCGTGGCCTTCACGACGTTGACCCTGATCTTCACCAGCGCGGTCACCGGTCCGGTACCCGTCGGTGTGCTCGGCGTGGTGTCCGCCGCGGTGTTCGTGGCCTACATGGTGCAGTTCAGCGGATCCCGGTGGCCGGTGGGCCTGATGGTGATGGTCATCGTGTTCGCGGCGTTCCTGTACTCCTGGCCGATCCAGGCGCTGCTGCCGACCTACCTGAAAAGCGATCTCGGCTACGGTGCGGCGGAAGCCAGTGCGGTGCTGTCCTTCTCCGGGCTCGGTGCGGCCGTGGGCTGCTGGGTCGCGGGATTCACCGGTGACCGGTTCGGCACGGCGCGGGCCTACTGGGGCAGTCTGCTGATCTCGCAGGTCCTGATCTTCCCGGTGTTCCTCATCGGTGGCAGCAGCCTGCTCGCGCTCGGCGCGTTGTTATTCGCGCAGCAGATTTTCGGGCAGGGCATCGCCGGCCTGCTCCCGAAGTGGATCGGTGGCTACTTCGACGTGCGGTCCCGGGCGGCCGGACTCGGGTTCACCTACAACGTCAGTGCTCTGGGCGGGGCCGTGGCACCGGTTCTCGGGGCGAGCCTGGCCTCGACGATGAGCCTGGGCACCGCGTTGATGGTGATCTCGTTCGCCCTCACCTTCGTGGTGGTGGTCCTCATCGGGATCGACGCCCCGACCAGGCTGCAGAAACTGCTGCGACCGGACGCCGTGCGCAGCGGTGACGCGATCGACGGCGGCGAACGGGCCGCAACCGGCACAACGGTCGGCGCACGCGACTGAACCGCACGAGACGACGAGAAGAACGAGGCATTCCACAGTGGCCAACGAATCCCTGCACGGTGTCGTCCCGCCGATGTGCACACCGGTGACCCGCGAGTGGGAGGTAGACGTGCTGTCACTGCAGCGGCTCGTGGACTTCCTGATCGACGGGGGCGTCAACGGGCTGTTCGCGCTCGGTTCGACCAGCGAGGTGGCGTTCCTGCCCGACCGGCACCGCCAGCGGGTCCTCGAGACCGCGGTGGAACGGACCGCGGGCCGGGTTCCGGTACTGGCCGGGGCCATCGACATGACCTCCCTGCGCGTGCTCGAGCACGCGCGGGTCGCGGAGAAGGCCGGTTGCGACGGGTTGGTCGTCACCGCGCCGTTCTACACCCGCACCCATCCCGCCGAGATCGAGCGGCACTTCCGCGTGGTCGCCGACGGCACCGATCTGCCGGTCTACGCCTACGACGTGCCCGTGTCGGTGCACAGCAAGCTCGACGTCGACACGCTGATGCACCTGGCGGCCGACGGCGTGCTGGCCGGAGTGAAGGACTCCAGCGGAGACGACGCCGGCCTCAGGCGCCTGATCCTCGCTGCGCGCCAGGACGCTCCGGCCTCCTTCAGCGTGCTCACCGGGTCCGAGCTGACCGTCGACACGTCGCTGCGCATGGGCGCGCACGGTGTCGTGCCCGGCCTGGGCAACGTGGATCCGCACGGCTACGTGCGGTTGTACCGGCACTGCACGGGCAGCGAGTGGGAGGCCGCTGCCGCCGAGCAGGAACGGTTGATCGCGCTCTTCGGCCTCGTCGACGCCGGCGAGGAAAGCCGGATGGGGCGCGGGTCCTCGGCGCTCGGTGCGTTCAAGACCGCTCTGCGACAGCGCGGGATCATCGACAACGGGCTCACGGCACCTCCGCAGATTCCGCTCAACGACGCGGAGGCTCAGCACGTGGCGTCCCACCTGGAAGCCGCGGGGCTGCTGTGACCGACACGGACCGCGTCCCGACGATCGGCGTCGACATCGGCGGCACCAAGATCGCGGCAGGGATCGTGGAACAACGTGGCGCCGTGACGCGGGTGGTGCGCGCCGCGACGCCGACCGAGGGCGGGCAGGCGGTGCTCGACACCGCCGCCGACCTGGTGCGCGAACTGACCGCTGACGATGAGGTCGGCGGGATCGGCGTCGGTGCGCCAGGCGTCATCGATCCGATCGAGGGCCTGGTGCGCTCGGCGACCGACATCGTCCCCGGTTGGGCAGGTGTGGCGGTGCGTGCCGGACTGCAGCGGCGCACCGGACTTCCGGTCGCCGTGGACAACGACGTGCGCGCCATGGCGCTCGGAGAATCCGCAACCGGAGCCGGCAGGGACCGCCCCGAGGTCCTGCACGTCTCGGTCGGAACCGGTATCGGCGGGGCGCTGGTCCACAACGGTCGGCTGGTGCGCGGCGGCCACGGCAGCGCAGGTGAAATCGCACATCTGCTGGTCCCCGTCACGGGACGGGTTCCGTGCGGCTGTGGGCGCCACGACCACCTCGAAGCGGTGGCGGCTGGGCCGGCCGTCGCCGCCGACTACGCGGCCCGTAGCGGAACTGCCGATGTGCTCGACCTGGCGACAGTGGCGAGCGGGATGCGCGCTGGTGACGAACACGCGCGGCTGGCCATCACCGGTGCGGCCACCGTGCTCGGGCGGTGTCTGGCCGGTGTGGTGACCGCGTTCGACGTCGATGCCGTGATCATCGGCGGCGGTGCCGCGCAGATCGGCGGGGACTTCCTGCGCCCCTTGGCGAACGCGTTGCGAGCAGAGGTCCGCCCGCCCGGCCGTGCGGTACCGGTGCTACCCGCGGCGCTCGGCACGCACGCACCGATCATCGGCGCTGGGCTGCTGGCAGACGAAGCGACCACGGAGAGGAGCTGATGGGATTGTCCACACCAGCCCACGCGATGACGCTGCAACAGCTCATGGAGCACATCAACCGGCGGTTGATCGTGTCCTGCCAAGCCGGCGACGGGCACGCGCTGCGCGACACGAGCACCATCGTCCGCATGGCGCGCGCCGCGGTGGACGGCGGCGCGGCCGCGATCCGCTGCGGCGGAGTCGGCGGAACCCGTGACGTCGCCGCGGTCGTGTCGGACGTGTCCGTGCCGGTGATCGGGCTGACCAAGGACGGCACCGACGGCGTCTACATCACCCCCACCGTGGGCGCAGCGTTGTCCGTCGTCGAGAGCGGAGCCGATGTGGTCGCCGCCGACGCCACCGATCGGCCCCGTCCCGACGGTGCGGGCTTCGCGGACACCGTTCGGGCCGTGCACGGTGCCGGAAGACTGGTAATGGCCGACATCTCGACGCTCGACGAAGGGATCGCGGCCGTCGAGCTCGGCGCGGACATCGTCGCCACCACCCTGGCCGGAAACATCGCGCCCCGTCCGCAGCCGGATGCGCCCGACCTCGACCTGGTCGCGCAGTTGCGAAAGGCCCTGCCCGATACCCCTGTCATCGCCGAGGGCCGCTACCACCACCCGCGCGAGGTGAGAGCAGCCGTGTCGGCTGGAGCGAACGCCGTCGTCGTCGGCACCGCCATCACCGATCCCACCTGGATCACGAAGCAGTTCGCGCAGGGGTAGAACCCGGCTCTGGATCCGCGCAGAATCCGGCCCGAACCCGCCGCGGGAGCGCCGCGGCGGGTGATCGCCGGCCAACCCCCGAAGAGCAGGCCGAGAGGCCGCTCAGTTCGGGCGAACTCGGGGACGATCAGGCGCCGAGGTGCTCCAGGACGGCCTCGGTGAACGCCTCGGTTCCGGCGGAACCACCGAGATCGGGCGTGCGCACCGAAGTCCGGGCCAGCACTGCGGCCATCGCCCGCTCGACCTCCGCGGCGGCCTCCGGGTGTTCGAGGTGGTCGAGCATCATCGCCGCTGTCCAGATGGCACCGAGCGGGTTTGCCACGCCCTTCCCGGCGATGTCCGGTGCGGAACCGTGCACGGGTTCGAACAGCGACGGGAACTCGCGTTCCGGGTTGATGTTGGCCGACGGGGCGATGCCGATGCTGCCGGCGACCGCGGCGCCCAGATCGCTGAGGATGTCGCCGAACAGGTTCGAACCGACGATCACGTCGAACCGGGCCGGATCGAGCACGACCTTGGCGCACAGCGCGTCGATGTGCTGGGAATCGAACGTGATGTCCGAATAGGACTGCGCCACCTCGGCGACCACTTCGTCCCAGAACGGCATCGTGTGCACGATTCCGTTCGACTTCGTCGCCGAGGTCACCCTGCCGCGGCGGGAACCGGCCAGGGAGAACGCGTAATCGGCCACGCGGGTCACGCCGGCGCGGGTGAACACCGCTTCCTGCACCGCGGTCTCCTCGGGGAAACCACGTCCCAGACGCCCGCCGATCTCGCTGTACTCGCCTTCGACGTTCTCCCGCACGACGACGAGGTCGACATCGTCGGCTGCGGCGTGCCGCAGCGGACTGTCCACACCGTCGAACACCTTCACCGGGCGCAGGTTGATGTACTGGCGGAAGTTGCGCCGGATCGGGATGAGCAGGCCCCACAGCGAGATGTGGTCGGGCACGGAGGGGTCGCCGACGGCTCCGAGGAAAACCGCGTCGTGCTGCCGAATCCGCGCCAGGCCGTCGTCGGGCATCATCGCGCCGAGCTCGCGGTAGCGCTCGTGGGACCAGTCGAACTCGTCGTAGCCGAACGACAGGCCGTGGCGCGCGCCGACCGCGTCGAGCACCGCGCAGGCGGCGGGTGTGACTTCCCGGCCGATGCCGTCGCCGGGGATGAGAGCGATCCGGTGGTTGAGCATGCTCCACATCCCACCAGGAGGACCCGTCGACGTCCACAGCCTCCCCGCGCAAGGCATCCCTGCGGCGTTCGCCGAACACCGCCCCCGCAACGACTCCGCAACCGTTTGTGGCGATGCTCTGGTCCGCGGCGGCCATCGTCTGTACGGTGTCCGATTGTCAACAAAACAACAGAAAACTACGGGCTAAGAAACGGATCGGCTGGCGAGTCTCCTCGCTGATCGACTCACGTAGGAGGAGTGATCATGGCCTCCGACCAACCAACCAGCGCTGACACAGCGAGCACGGACGAGCCGCCGAAGGGGGTGCTGCGCCGCGCGGTCAGCGCGTCCGCTCTGGGCAACGCCACGGAGTGGTACGACTACGGGATCTACGCCGTCCTCACGCTCTACATCGAGTCCGCGCTTTTTCCCCAGGGCGAGAACACCATCGGGTGGGTGCTGGCGGCATTCGCCGTCTCATTCGTCGCCCGCCCGTTCGGGGGCCTGGTCTGGGGCCCGCTCGGGGACCGCATCGGCCGCCGCGCGGTGCTGTCGCTGACCATCATCCTGATGTCGGTCTCCACGTTCTGCATCGGGCTGATCCCCTCGTTCGAGAGCATCGGGATCACCGCCCCCGTCCTCCTCTTCGGGATGCGGCTGCTGCAGGGCTTTTCCTCCGGCGGCGAGTACGGCGGCGCGGCGACGTTCATCGCGGAGTACTCCCCCGACCGCAAACGCGGCTTCTACGGCAGCTTCCTCGAGTTCGGCACGCTCAGCGGATACGCGCTCGGGTCCCTCATCGGCCTCGGGCTGCTCGTGGGGTTCGGCGAGGAAACCATGCACGAGTGGGGCTGGCGGCTGCCGTTCTTCCTCGCGGGTCCGATGGGCCTCATCGGCTTCTACCTGCGCCTGAAGCTCGAAGACACCCCGGTTTTCCGCGAGGCAACGGCGGAAGGCCTCGCGAAGGAGCAGGTCTCCACCCCGTTCAAGGACCTGCTCAGCCGCTACTGGCCGCAGATGGCGCAGCTCTTCGGTCTGGTCATCGCGCTGAACGTCACCAACTACACCCTGATCGCCTACATGCCGACATACGTGCAGGAGGAGATCGGCATGGGCACCGCCGAGGCCCTCGTCCTCGTCTCGGTCGGTCAGCTGGTGATGACGGCGTTCATCCCGTTCTACGGCTCGCTTTCCGACCGGGTCGGGCGAAAGCCGTTGTGGTACGCGTCGCTGATCGGCATGATCGTGCTCGCGGTCCCCATGTACGCCCTCATGGCGCAGGGTTACGCCTGGGCGATCGTGGCGTTCGCCGTGCTAGGGCTGGTCTACGCCCTGCAGCTGAGCACCATCTCGTCGATGTTCCCCGCGTTGTTCCCGACAACGGTGCGCTTCGCCGGCTTCGCCATCACGTACAACGTGTCGACATCGCTCTTCGGCGGCACGGCACCGAACGTGAGCAACTACTTCATCGGCGTGACGGGGAGCAACGTCTTCCCCGCCTACTACATGATCGGCGCGTGCCTCATCGGGCTGGTGGCGATCTACTTCGTCACGGAGACGGCCGGCAAGTCGATCCGCGGCAGCTACTGCCCCGGAACGCCGGAGTCCGAGGCAGAGCTGGCCGCCGAGTCCGCCGAGAAGTGACCCACGTGTCAGCTCGTGACGGCGGCGACGGAATCCGCCCAGATGCTGGCGGCCTCGTCGACGTGCTCCGGCTGGACGACGAGGGCGGGGATGAAACGGACCACCTCTCCCCGCGGAGCGCAGGTGAGCAGCAGGAGACCGCGCCGGGCGGCCTCCTGCTGCACCGCCGCAGCAGTGGCCCCGTCCGGATTGCCGTCGGCGTCGCGGAACTCGTTGCCGACCATGAGGCCCGGTCCGCGCACATCGGTGATCCGCTCATGACGTGCGGCCACTTCGGACAACGCGCGGGTCAGCTGGTCGCCGCGCTGCGCGGCGTTGTCCACCAGCTTTTCGTCCTCGATGACCTCCAACGTCGCGAGCGCGGCAGCACAGGCGACGGCGTTGGCGCCGTAGGTGCCGCCCTGCGAGCCCGGCCAGGCCTTGGCCATGAGGTCTGCCGACGCCGCGATGCCCGACAGCGGGAAACCGGACGCCAACCCCTTGGCGGTGATCACCACATCGGGGCGGATGCCGAAGTGCTCACCGCCCCAGAACTTCCCGGTCCGGCCCCACCCGGTCTGGATCTCGTCGACCACGAGCTGGATGCCGTACCGGTCCGCGCGCTCCCGCAACCCCTCGAAGAACCGGGTGTTGCCGGGCACGTATCCGCCTTCACCGAGCACCGGTTCCACCACGAACGCGGCGGTTTCCTCCGGCGCGCTGACCGTCTGCAGCACGTGGTCGAGCTGGCGCAGCGCGAAGTCGGTCGAGTCCTCCACCGACCACCCGAAGAGCGCGGGGTTCGGGAACGGTGCCACGTGCACACCGGGCATCAGGGGACTGAAGCCGGAGCGGACCTTCGTGCCCGACGTCGTCATGGACGCGGTGGCCACGGTGCGGCCGTGGAAACCGCCGTGGAACACGACGACGTTCGAGCGCCCGGTCGCCTGGCGGGTCAGCCGCAACGCGGACTCGACCGCCTCCGACCCCGAGTTCGCGAAGAACATCCGGTCCAGCCCGCTGGGCAGCACGCCCTCCAGCCGCTCGACCAGGTCCAGCAGCGGCCGGTGCATGACCGTCGTGTACTGGGCGTGGATGAGCGTGCCCACTTGGCGCTGCGCCGCCTCGACCACCCGCGGGTGGCAGTGCCCCGTGCTCGTCACTCCGATCCCGGCGGTGAAGTCGAGGTACCTGCGGTCCTGCTCGTCGAAGAGGTGGACGCCCTCGCCGCGGGCGGCCACGACGCCGGTTGCCTGCTTGAGCACCTGTGAGAGCTCGGCCATCTGCAACTCCTTTGGTAGGATTGTCGACAATCAAAGTACATGGAGCGCGTGGCGAAGTCCAAAGCGGTTCGCCGGAACGTCGAAGGGAATCCCAATGACCACCTCTGAGACCGCCGAGCGCGACGCGCGGTCCGCGGAGCACGCGATCGTCGACCACGCCCCCAAGCAGCTCGCCATCGGCGGCAACTGGATCGACGCCGGCGACGGGCGGAGTTTCGACGTCGTCGACCCGTCGACCGGCAGGCGGCTGTGCTCGGTGGCCGACGCCTCCCCGACCGACGGCCGAGCCGCGCTCGACGCCGCCGTCGCCGCTCAACCGTCGTTCGCCGCCACGAGCCCCCGCGAGCGCTCGGACGTGCTCACGCGCGCCTTCGAGCTGCTGCACGAGCGGATCGACGACCTGGCGCTGCTGATGACCCTGGAAATGGGCAAGCCGCTGGCCGAATCCCGCGGCGAGATCAACTACGCCGCCGAGTTCCTGCGCCACTTCGCCGGAGAGGCCGTGCGCGTCGACGGCGGCTACCAGCAAGCACCGTCCGGAAGCGGGCGCTTCCTCATCACCAAGCAGCCCGTCGGTCCGTGCCTTTTGATCACACCGTGGAACTTCCCGATGGCGATGGCCACCCGCAAGATCGCTCCGGCCATCGCCGCCGGCTGCACCAGCGTGGTCAAGCCCGCCGCCCAAACACCACTGTCGACACTGGCGTTCGTCGACGTCCTCGCGGAAGCGGGACTTCCCCCCGGAGCCGTCAACGTCGTCACCACCACCGACGCCAACGGCGTCGTGGAACCGCTGATCCGCTCCGGACTCGCCCGCAAGCTCTCGTTCACCGGATCCACCGGTGCGGGCAAGGTCCTGCTGGCGCAGTGCGCCGAGAAGGTGCTGCGCACCTCGATGGAACTGGGCGGAAACGCCCCGTTCGTCGTCTTCGACGACGCCGACGTCGACGAGGCGGTGGACGGGGCCATCGCCGCGAAAATGCGCAACATGGGCGAGGCGTGCACCGCGGCCAACCGGATCTACGTGCAGTCCGGCGTCATCGGCGAGTTCAGCGCACGCCTCGCCGAGAAGATGGCGTCGATGACCGTCGGCCGCGGCGTGGACGACGGCGTGCAGGTGGGCCCGCTCATCGACGAGACCGCTCAGCGCAAGGTCGGTGAGCTGGTCGACGACGCGGTGCGGCAGGGCGCCCGCGTGCTCACCGGTGGCCAGACGCCCTCCGGGCAGGGCTACTTCTACCCGCCGACCGTCCTGACCGATGTGGCCCGGACAGCCCGGATGGCCGACGAGGAGATCTTCGGCCCCGTGGCACCGCTGACTCCGTTCGACGACGAGTCCGAGGTGATCGACGCGGCCAACGACACCGAGTACGGGCTGGTCTCGTTCGTCTACACCAACGACCTGCGGCGGGCGCTGCGCGTCTGCGAGGCGCTCGAGACCGGCATGGTGGGACTCAACCAGGGCGTGGTGTCCAACGCGGCCGCCCCGTTCGGCGGGATCAAGCAGTCCGGCCTGGGACGTGAGGGCGGCACGACGGGAATCGAGGAGTTCCTCGAGACGAAGTACATCGGTCTCGCGCTGCCCTGAACTCCCGCTCTCCCGATGGCGGCCCTCACGCGGGCGGCGCGGACGCCGAGGTACCGGTGAGCCGTTCGACCGCGTCCTCCATGTGCGCGACGAGCCGAGCATCGCACAACGTCGGGTTCGCGTCCCGGAACGCCTCGGCGATCCCGCGGTGCTCGGCCACCCGCTCGCGGGAGTGGCTGTAGGTCTCCTTGAGTGCGTGGATGCACATCTGCGTCTCGGTCAGCAGCGTCGTGTGGATCCGCTCCAACCGGGGGCTCCGCGCCAGGTCGACGAGCCGCTGGTGGAACTCGATGTCGGCTTCGCTGACGCCGCCGTCGTCCTCGTCCTCAGCCGCCAGCGCCATCTGCTCGGTGATCTCGAGCAGCTGGTCACCGGCATCCCGCGGATCGTGACGGAAGATCTGCTCGGCAGCCGCGCGTTCGACCGCCGCCCGCGCGACGTACATATCGTGGACGTTCTCCGGGGTCATGTCGACCACGAACAGGCCCCGGTTGCGGATGGAGACGAGCAGGCCCTCCTGGGTGAGGCGCTGCATGCCCTCGCGCAACGACCCCCGACTGACGCCGAGCTGACGCGCGAGCTGCGCTTCCCCGAGCTGCTCACCAGCGGAGAAGTCACCACGGCCGATCGCGGCGCGCAGCTTGTCCGCGATGATGCTCGGTGTCGACTCCCGCTCCAGCGGCTCGATGGTGCGACGCGACTGGTTCATTCTGCACCGTCCCGGAACAGCGATCCCGTAGCGGACAACTTCGGTACGGGCCCGAGCAGGCGCAACCCCTCCCAGATGGTGACCTGGTTGGCCGTGAGCACCGGTTTGCCGGCCGCTGCTTCGAGCTCGTCCAGCCATGCCAACGAGTGCATGGCCGTGTCCGGCACCAGCACCGCCTCGGCCTCGTCGTCGGAAACGGCGGCGACCAGCTCCAGGACCGCCTCCTTGCCGAGGGTGCCGACCTCCGCGGCGGTGACGATGTCATTGCTGACCACAGTGGTCACGTCGATTCCGCCGTGGCCGAGGAAATCGCGGAACCGGGCCGCGACGTCCTCGGGGTACGACGCCGCCACCGCGACCGAGCGCAACTGCAGGGCGCGTGCGGCGTTGACGAAGGCGATGGAGGTGGAGGAGGCCGGAAGCCCGGCGGCCGCGGCGAGCTCCCGCACCTGGTCGTGCGCGCCGTCCCAGCCGAACACGAAGCTGCCCGAAGTGCAGGCCCACATGATCGAGTCGGGGCGCTCGGAGCCCAGCACCCGGGCGCCGTCGTGCAACCGCACGTCACTTCCCAGATCGAGCAGGGCGTCGACGCGGTGCGCGTCCTCGCCCACCGAGGTGTGCACCAGCGGTAGCCGCACCGCACCCCCGAGTCGCGCCTCGAGAGCGGGAAAGTCGTCCTCGGCGCCGTAGCCGGGGTAGAGAAGTCCCACGCTCGGCGACGACGTCGCTGCGGGCTCTCGCGATTCTGCCATCACTCCTCCGGGCAGACGTGGCATTGCCTGATTGTCGCCAATCATACTCGTCTCACCTGCTGAGCAGTCGCATCGCCGCGAGCGCGTACGCCCGAGCGGCGAGGTGCAGCTCATCGACACCGACCGACTCGTCCGCGGTGTGGGCCTGCTCGGCGACCGACCCCGGACCGAGGACGACCACGGGAACGCCGGTCCCGCGTTGGACGAATCCGCCGTCGCACGCGGCGGTCCAGCCGCCCAGCGGAAGATCGGGACCACCGGCCGCCCGAACCGCGCCGTCGGTCACGCGCACGAACCCGTCCTCGCTCGAGGTCGCGAAACCCGGCATCTCCGTCGTCATGCGCGCCTGCACGGCCAGACCGCGCTCGGTGAGACCGAGCGCGTCCAGCCGCGCGGTCAGCGCCGCGAGCACGTCGTCGCCCGTCTCCTCCGGAAGCAGGCGACGGTCGGCCTGGACGACGCATTCGGCCGGCACGATCGCCGTGCCCGTGCCGCCGTGCACCTGGCCCACGCTCCAGCTCGCGGGTCCGAGCAGCGGATGAGCCGCCCGGCTGAGCTCCTCGTGGCAGGTTTCGAGCTCGGCGATGACGGCGGCCGCGCCGTAGATCGCGTTCACGCCGTCGCCGGGGCGGCCCGCGTGCGCGGCCCGCCCGCGCACCGTCACCTCGGCGTAGGCGTCTCCGCGCGCCGCGATGATCGTCCGCAGGTCCGTGGGCTCGGCGACGATGCAGCCGGCGAACCCGCTGCGGTCACCGGAGGCCAGGTAGTGCTGGACGCCGAGGCTGTTCTCCTCCTCGTCGACGACGGCGGCGAGCTCGACCGGGCCGGACAGCGGAAAACCGGCCTCGTGCAGCGCGGACATCGCGATGACGCACGCGGCCAACCCGCCCTTCATGTCGGTGGCCCCCCGCCCGTGCAGCCGCCCGTCGCGAACCGAACCGGCCAGCGGGTCGACGGTCCACCCGTCGCCGATCGGGACGACGTCGGTGTGCCCGAGCAGCAGCAGTCCCGGTGCGAGTTGTCCGTCGACGCCGTCGAGCCGAGCGGACACGTTCGGCCGGTCCGGCGCGACCTCGGTGAGCTCGCAGGGCAGGTCGCGGCTGCGGCACGCTTCGGCCAGCGCGGCGGCGGTGGCCGACTCGCCGCCCGGCGGGTTCTCACCGCCGGCGGCGACCAGTGATCGCGTCAGCTCGGTGATCTCCGCGGCGGTGATCAGGTCGAGCACCGCCTGCTCCTGCGCTGTTACCGGCCCTTCGGCCGACGTCTCACGCATGGCGCCCTCCGCCTGCGGTCAGGGAGTCGATGGCTCGGCGCAACCGCAGGACACCTTCCGCGCTGCGGTCCGGACTGGTCGAGGCGAAGCACAGCCGCAGCGCGTTGTCGAAGTGCCCGGCCGGGGACAACGCGGGCCCCGGGATGAACGCGACTCCTTCGGCCAGGGCGGTCTCGAACAACTTCTGCGCGTGGAGCCCGCCGGTCGCCTCGGAGTCCAGCGTGACCCAGAGGAAGAACCCGCCTTCGGGGTCGGTCCAACGGGCGATGTCGCCGAGGTGCTCGTCGAGCGCCCGCTGCATGGCGACCTTGCGGCGGCGGTATTCCTCGCGCTGGGTCCGCAGGTGCGGCTGCAGGTGGCCCTGCGCGAGGAAGCCGGCGACGAGGCGCTGGGCCGGCATGTTCGCGCAGGTGTCCATCGTCTGCTTGGCGTGGATCAGCGACTGCTGCAGCTCCGGTGCCGCGTCCACCCAACCCACGCGCAGCCCGGGGGCGATGATCTTCGAGAACGTGCGCACGGAGAAGACGAGCGGGTCGCCACCGCCGAGTTCGCGCAGGGTGGGCACGTTCTGGCCCTCGAACCGCAACAGCCCGTACGGGTCGTCGTCGATCAGGACCGCCCCCCAGCGGCGGGCGAGCTCGAGCAGCTCGTGGCGCCGGGACAGCGACATCGTTGCGCCCGAGGGATTTTGGAAGGTGGGGATCGTGTAGATCACCTTGGGCGTGCGCCCGGCTCGTTCCACCAGATCGGGCAGCTGCTCGACGACCATCCCGTCCTCGTCGACCGGCACCTCGAGCAGCTTCGCGCCGTAGGCCATGGCGGTGGCGCTGCCGTTGGTGTAGGTCGGCGATTCCACGACGACGAGGTCGCCCGGATCGACGAACAGCTTGAAGGCCAGGTCGAGGCCCTGCATGCCACCGGAGGTGACCGTCAGCCGGTCGGCGGTCGTCTCGTCGCTGGTTCCCGCCAAGGCCTCCAGCAGGGCCTCGCGCAGCGGTGGGTCGCCTTCGGTGGCGCTGTAGCCGAAGGCCGCGGCCGCATCGGCACCCGGCGTCGTCGCCTGGATGTCGGCGAGGACGTCCGTGGGGACGCTTTCGGGCGCCGGGCTGCCCATCGCGAAGCTCACGATGTCGTGCGACTGCTCGTTCAGCAGCGAGGTGCTCGAGTCGATGATCGAGCCGACCAGGTCTTTGGCGCGCGCGGCCATCGGTAGGCCGGCTGGGGACTGCACCACGGAGCTCACCTCTTGACGGTCAGGTTCTGGGGAAGATCGGTCAGTCGCTCGGCGCCGGCGCCGGTGACGACGACGGGTTCGGAGAGCTCGTAGCCCCAGCCGTCCATCCACATCCCGATGATGACGTGGAAGGCCATGCCCGGGGCCAGCACCGTCTTTTCGTCCGATCGGAGGCTGACGGTGCGTTCGCCCCAGTCCGGCGGGTAGCCGATGCCGACGGAGTAACCGATTCGCGAGTCCTTGTGCAGGCCGTGCCGACCGATCACCGCGTTGAACGCCTCGTGCACCTGCACCCCGGTCGTGCCCGGCGCCAGGGCCGCCAGGCTCGCGTGCATGCTCTCGCGAACCGCCGCTGCGGTGGCGGCCAACCGCTGCGGCGGTTCGCCGAGCATCACGGTCCGCGCCACCGGCGCGTGGTAGCGCCGGAACACGCCCGCGAGCTCGATCGTCGTCGCCTCACCCTCGGCGAAAGTCCGATCGGACCAGGCCAAATGCGGAGTCCCCGCGCCTTCGCCCGTCGGGAACAGCGGAACGATCGCCGGGTAGTCACCGCCGTGCTCCGCCGTGCCCGATGCTTGGGCGGCCAGGACCTCCGCGGCGACGTCGCACTGCCGGCGCCCGACGGCGACGCCCTCGAGCGCGACCTGCATCGCCCGTTCGGCGATCGTGCCGGCGACGCGCAGCTGGGCGATTTCGTGGTCGGACTTCACCAGGCGGACCCAGTTGACCAACTCGCGGCTGTCGGTGAACCGGCAGCGGGGCAACGCGTCCCGCAGGGCGAAGTAGGCACGTGCGGACAGGCACGGGGAGTCGCCCTCGACGGCGACCACCGACTCGGCGCTGTCGACGAGTGCCCCGGCCTCCAGCGCGCGGGCGGTGACCCAGTCGAACGGGTGCGCGTCGTCGCGGTGCACGAGGTCCTCGGGATAACCGTGGATCTGCTCCTCGGCGAGGTTCGAGATCGCGCTCGCCCCACCGGCGTCCATGGCGCGCGTGAAGAACTGCAGCGCCCCCTCGGCGGGCACGAGCAAGCACTGCGGTGTGTAGAACGACCACGCGTCGTAGCCGGTGAGGTAGTACAAGTTCGCCGGTTCGGTCACCACCAGCGCGGACAGCGAGCGTTCGGCCATCGCTCGTTGCACCGCCCGCAACCTGGCTTCATACTCGCCGGCGTCGGGGCCGGACCGGAGCTCTCCATCGGATGTCTGGGTCACGAGAGGACACCTGCCTGTTCGATCTGCAGATTGTCAACAATCGAGCTTAGCGGGGCGTCGTGCGGCATGACAAGGCTGCTGGCTCATCCGGTGGCGGGGTCGGCGAGAAGTTCCTGCCCCGGCCCCACGGCCGGGCACCCGAGGGTTCGCAGGCTGGCCCACATCGTGGCCTGGTTCGCGGTGACCACGGGCTTGGCCAGCTCCTCCTCGAGCGCAGCGATGATGTCGTAGGTCGGAAGATTGGTGCAGGAGACGAAGATTCCGTCGGCATCGGGGCGGTCGGCACGTCGCACGAGATCCGCGGTCGTCTCGTACGGAACGCGCCAGATTTGGCCCCGCAGACCGAGGTTCGTGCGCCCCACCAGCTCGAGGTCACTGTCCACGAGGTACGAGCCGAGCAACTCGGTGAGTTCGTCGTCGTACGGGGTGGCGGCGGCGACGCGCGTGACGCCGAGGTGCTTCAGCGCCGAGACCACAGCTCCGCTGGCGGTCACCGCGGCCGGTGCTCCGGCGGCGACCATGGCGTCGGTGAGCGCGCGCTCGCCGGACGTCCCGCGGACGAAGCTGCCGGAGGTGCAAGCGTAGGCGTGCACTCGGGCCTCGGTGGTGGTCAGGTCCCGGACGGCTCGGGCGACCGTCTCGCGGTCGCTGATCGCCGTGATCATCTCGGCACCGACGTCGGACTCGTGGCGGGGCGTGCGGGTGAGGTGCAGCGTGACGTCATCGGGAACCCACCGCCACAGCTCGCGATCGAGCGCCATGTCGTGCGGAACCACTACCCCGATGCCGAGCTGGTCAACGAAGCGCATGGCGCAACGCTAAACGCGCGCTCCGCGCGAAACCAAGAATTGTTGACAATCCAACTGATCGTTTCTAGGGTAACTGCAATGACCCGGTCGCACGCCAGACCAGTGATCACGGTGCTGTGCGCACGCGCGGACGAACGGCCACCCGGACTGCGAGCAGTCGAAGAACGCGCCGAAGTCCGCTACACCGACGCCGCAGGGCTCGCCACGGCGATCGAAGGCGCCGAAGCACTGTTCCTCTGGGACTTCTTCTCAACAGCCGTCGAGGACGTGTGGCAGCACGCGGACCGGCTGCGGTGGATCCACGTCGCCGCCGCAGGAGTGGACACCCTCCTGTTCGACGAGCTGGTGCAGTCCGAAACGATCGTCACCAACGCGCACGGCGTGTTCGACCGGCCGATCGCCGAGTACGTCCTCGCCGCGATCCTGGCACGCGCCAAGCGGATGCACGAGAACTACGACCTGCAGCGGTCCCGGACCTGGCAGCACCGCGAGACCGAGACGATCCGCGAAGCGACCGCGCTCGTCGTCGGAACCGGCGGAATCGGACGCGAGATCGCACGCCTGCTCTCCGCGGTGGGGATGCGCGTACGCGGCGCCGGACGCACGGCGCGCTCCCACGACCCCGACTTCGGCGAGGTCGTGGCCAGCGACCACCTGGCGGCACACGTCGAATGGGCCGACCACCTGGTGCTGGCCGTCCCGCTGACCGACCAGACGCGCGGACTGGTCGACGAGGCCGTGCTGGCCGCGATGCGCCCGTCGGCGCACCTGGTCAACATCGCCCGCGGTCCGGTCGTCGACGAGCCGGCACTGATCCGGGCCGCGACCGAGGGCTCACTGGCCGCAGCGACCCTCGACGTGTTCACCACCGAGCCACTGCCCGAGGACAGCCCGCTCTGGTCCGCCCCCGGGGTCGTCGTCACTCCGCACATGTCCGGTGATGTCACCGGCTGGACCGACACCCTGGCGCGCCAGTTCGCCGACAACGCGCTGCGTTGGCTGGACGGTGCGGAACTGGTGAACGTCGTCGACCTCGAACGCGGGTACGTGCCGTCCTCATCGGCGCGCGGTGCGGATTCCGGGAGGATTCGGTCATGAGCAACGAGCTGGCCACGACGGGTGCCACGGAACTGGTGGAGGGGTACCGAAAGGGCGAACTCTCACCGGTCGAGGCCACCCGCGCGGCGCTGGAGGCGGTCGCGACCCACGACCCGCTGGTGAACGCGTTCGCGCGGATCGACGAGGACGGCGCGATGCAGGCGGCGCGCGCCTCGGAACAGCGCTGGCGGGCCGGTGAGCCGCTGGGACCGGCGGACGGGGTGCCCACGTCGATCAAGGACATGCTGCCGCTGCGGGGAACGCCCACGCTGCGCGGAAGCCACCTCATCAGCGCGGCCGGCCCGTGGCGCGACGACGCGCCCGCAGTGGCCCGCCTGCGGGAGTCCGGTGCGGTGTTCCTCGGCAAGACGACGACGCCGGAGTTCGCCTGGAAGGGAGTCACCGACTCGCCGCGGTTCGGCGCGACCGGAAACCCGTGGGGCACCGGCCTGACCGCCGGCGGATCCAGCGGCGGTTCGGCTGCCGCCGTCGGTCTCGGCATGGGAGCGTGGTCGGTGGGCACCGACGGCGGCGGATCGGTGCGGATCCCGGCGTCGTTCACCGGGACCGTGGCGTTGAAACCGACGTACGGACGCGTTCCGCTGTGGCCGGCCAGCCCCTTCGGGACGCTGTCGCACGTCGGACCGATGACCCGGTCGGTGCGCGATGCGGCAGCGCTGCTGGACGTGCTTTCGGCGTTCGATTCGCGGGACTGGTCGGCACTTCCGGCACCGGGTTCGTCCTTCCTGGACGGTCTGGGCGCGCACGATCCGCAGGGCCTGCGGATCGCGTTCTCACCGACGCTCGGGTTCGGCACCAACGATCCGGACGTCGAGGAAGCGGTCCGGGCCGCGGTGGCGGAGCTCGCTGCTGCGGGTGCGCAGGTCGAGGAGGTCGACCCGGGATTCGGCGATCCGGTGGAAGCGTTCCACGTGCTGTGGTTCTCCGGTGCCGCCAAGGTGCTGGAGCAGCACGTCAACGAAGGTGGCTCGCAGGTGCTCGACCAGGTGGACCCGGCCCTGCGCGAGCAGGCCGAGGCCGCTGCCGGTTACAGCGCCTCGGACTACCTGGACGCGACAGCCGTGCGAATGGAGCTCGGGCGGCTGATGGGCGCCTTCCACGAGGAGTACGACCTGCTGGTGACGCCCACCATGCCGGTGGCCGCCTTCCCCGCGAACCAGCCCGCCCCGGACGGGTGGTCCTCGGCGCTGTGGACGAGCTGGACGCCGTACACCTACCCGTTCAACATGACCCAACAGCCTGCCCTGAGCGTGCCGTGCGGTTTCACGAGCGCAGCTCTGCCGGTGGGCCTGCAGATCGTGGGACCGCGCCACGCCGATGGTCTCGTGTTGCGCACCGGGCGGGCCTACGAACAGCGCACGCACCGCGACGCGGCAGCGCCACGGCTGCTGCACGAGCGGGCGGACTAGCCCGGCGGTCTCGAGACGACACTCCGGAAACAGTTCATCGGGAGGCACAGCATGGCTCGCTACATCAGCGTGACACTCGAGAAGCGCGGGGTGGGATGCCTCGCCCGGCTGCACGACGACCTCGCCCCGCGGACGGCCGACGCCGTGTGGAACGCGCTGCCGCTGTCCAGCCAGGTCTTCCACGGCAAGTACGCGCGCAACGAGATATACCACCTGGTTCCGGCCTTCGCCGAAGCGGCCGTCGGCAAGGAGAACACCACCGTCACACCGATTCCCGGCGACCTGTGCTACTTCGCCTTCGACGCCGACGACCTGGGCAATCCCGCCTACGGTTACGAGTCGTCGACGGGACCGGCCGACTCGCAGATCGTCGACCTCGCGCTGTTCTACGGCCGCAACAACCTGCTCATCAACGGCGACCAGGGCTGGGTGCCGGGAAACGTGTTCGGCACGGTGGTGCAGGGGCTGGCGGAGATGGCCGAGGCCTGCCAGGACGTCTGGATGGGCGGGGCCAGGGGCGAAACGCTGGCGTTCGCCCGCGCCGAATCCCCCTCGTCCGAGTAGCGGCGCGGAAACCCGCCCGGCACCACTATCCTGCTGAGCAACAGTCACGCCTCCGAGGCAACTGCGTTCACCAGCAGCGATTTTCCTCGACCGGCCGATCGTTGTCGGCGAACATGGCGCCGTGGACCGCATGCCGCGGATCGCGAGGAGGAACTGCTGGTGAGAGCTGCGGACGAGGACCGCCCACATCATGGCGGGACGGCGAACGGAGCCGTCCCGGAAACGCGACGAGCGATCGAGCCGAACGATCTGTTCCGATTCCGGTTCGTCACGGCGGCTGACCTCTCCCCCGCCGGCGACTCCGTCGCGTTCGCCCTGACCCGCACCGACGTCGAGGCGAACACCGAGCACACCGACCTGGTGCTCGTCGACGTCGAGACGGGCCAGCAGCGGCAGCTCACCCACGTCGACGCGGGCAACACGCAGCCGATGTTCTCCCCGGACGGTCGCGAGATCGCCTTCCTGTCCACCCGCAGCGGCCTCCCGCAGATCTTCGCGCTGCCCGTCGACGGCGGGGAGGCGCGCCAGGTCACCACGATGCCGCACGGGGTCGGTGACGGCCCGGTGTGGTCACCGGACGGGTCACGCATCGCCTTCACCGCCGTGCCGCCGGAACAGCAACGCGACCCCTCGCAGCCCTACCGCGTGGACCGCGCGGTCTGGCGCGCGGATCAGCTCGGCCTCGTCGAGGACGCGCTGCAAGACGTCTACTCGATCGACGCCCGTGGCGGCGAGCCCGCGCGGCTGACCCGGGACGGCTCGCTCAACGCGGCGCCGCGGTGGCTACCGGACGGCACCGGACTCGTCTGCACCGCCAGCTTCGCCCCGGACTCGGTGGGGATGCAGAACCGCCTGCGGCGCGTGGAGCTGGACGGGACCGTCGCCGAACTGGCCAGTGGTGGAGTCGTCGCCGGCCACACCGTCTGCCCGGATGGGCGCGTGGTGTACGTGCTGACCAACGAGGACGGTCAACCTTCGGGCACCAAAGCCGACCTGTGGGTCCACGACCCCGCAACCGGCACGCATCAGCGACGCACGAGCGGACTGGCCGGAGATCCGGGAGGACGCCTCGTACCGGACATGTCCGCGTTCCTGTTCACCTTCGGCACGGTACTGGCCTCGCCGGATTCGCGGTACGCCTACGTTCCCGCGCAACACGGCGGGGAAGTCCACGTGCTCCGCATCGGACTGTCCGGTCCTGAGTCGCACGACCTGGTGGCCGGCGGGCAACGGGCGTGCGCCCCGGTGCAGCTGCGCGGCACCCGGCTGCTCTTCGCCGACTTCGGCGTCCGCAACCCCGGACAGCTGCACCTGCACGACACCACCACCGCGACGGAACACCAGATCACCCAGCTGAACACGGACCTGCTGACCGAACTCGCCTGGCCCGCACTCCATCGGCTGGAGTTCACCAGCAGCGACGGCACCACCGTGGAGGGCTGGTACCTCGCCCCCGCCGGTGGACAGCCGCCGCACCCGACCGTGTTGGGCATCCACGGCGGACCGCACGCGGGCTGGGGCCACACCTTCGTCTTCGACTTCCTGATGCTGGCCGGGGCCGGCTACGGCGTGCTCTACCTCAACCACCGCGGCTCCACCGGCTACGGCAACGCCTTCGCCACCGCGATCAACTCCGACTGGGGCCACCTCGACTACGCCGACCTCATGGCCGGCGTCGACCACGTCGTCGAGGCCGGTCTGGCCGATCCCGACCGGCTGGGCGTGTTCGGCGCTTCCGGAGGTGGCACGCTCACCGGCTGGATCATCGGGCACACCGATCGGTTCAAAGCCGCCTGCCCCGAGGACCCGCTGTTCAACTTCTCCAGCATCTACGGCACCAGCGACATCGGCATCTGGGCCGGTCACACCTTCATGGGCGGTGCTCCCCACGAGCGGGCCGAGGTCTACCGGCGCTGCTCCCCGGTCACCTACGCGCACCGGTGCACCACCCCGACGCTGTTCCTGCAGCACGAGAACGACCACCGCAGTCCGCCCGAGCAGTCCGAGCAGTTCTACGCGATCCTCAAAGCCCGGGGCGTCACCGCCGAGATGCTGCGCTTCCCGGGAACCTCCCACGCCGGCTCGGTCCTCGGGCCCGTCACCCATCGACGGGCCCAGAACGAGGCGCTCCTCGACTGGATGAACCGCCACGTCCGGTAGAACTCGACCCACCCCGTCGAAGAGCGAACCACGACCGGCTGTCGCGGCTTCGCACGTCCGCAACCGCGCGGCGAGCACGTTTCCCACCACATGATCGTCGCCAACACCCGAGCCTTCGAACTCGGCGCTGTTTCGGCGCTACCACTTGTGCATTACGAGCCGTGCGGATTTGATGCAACCGTCAGTCGTGGTTCGGGTGGTTCTACATCCTGCTCACCACGAGCATTCTGGTTTTCGTGGTCTTCCTCGGGATGTCCCGGCACGGCAGGACGAGATTGGGGCCGGAAGATTCGCGCCCGGAGTTCAGCACGTTCGCCTGGGCGGCGATGCTGTTCGCGGCCGGGATCGGTACCGACATGATGTTCTTCGCGGTCTACGAGCCGGTCACGCAGTACCTCGCACCGCCCCGCGGGCCGGGCGGAACGGTGGAGGCCGCGCGGGAAGCCACCGTCTGGACGCTGTTCCACTACGGCATCAGCGGTTGGGGGATGTACGCCCTGATGGGCGTAGCGCTGGGGTTCTTCGCCTATCGGCGCGGACTGCCGCTGGCGATCCGCTCTACGCTGCACCCCATCTTCGGCAAGCGGATCCACGGAGGGCTCGGCCACGGAGTGGACCTGGCGGCCGTGCTCGGCACGATCTTCGGCCTCGCCGCGTCGCTCGGGATCGGTGTCGTGCTGCTCAGCTACGGCTTGAACTTCCTCTTCGGCCTTGCCCAGGGCACGGCTTCGCAACTCGGCTTGGTGGCGCTCGCGGTGCTCATCGCGACGGTCTCCGCATGTGGGTCTCGATCTTCGGCAACGCCGCCTTGGACATCGTGCGCGCCGGCGGAGACGACTTCGGGCGGGTCGCGATGAACCAACCCGAGCAGGGCTTCTACGGGCTGCTCGCGGAGTACCCGGCAACCGCGGCGATCGCCGGGATCGCCACCTTCGTCGGGTTGCTGTTCTACGTCACCTCGGCCGACTCGGGCGCACTGGTGATGGCCAACCTCACGTCGCGACTGAAGTCGCCGGAGGACGACGCCTCCAGCGGGGTGCGCATCTTCTGGGCGATCACGACCGGGCTGCTCACGATGGCGATGCTGCTCGTCGGCGGTATCGACGCGCTGCAGAACGCCACGATCATCATGGCGCTGCCGTTCGCGTTCGTGCTGATCCTGATGGTGATCGGACTGCACCGAGCCCTCCAAGTGGAAGGCGCCCGCGCCGACGCCCAACGCCACAGGCTCAGCCTGCCCGCGGTGCTGGACGGGCGCAGCGCGCCGGGAGCGGACGGGAGCACCAAGCGGTCCTGGCGCCACCGCCTGCTCCGCGCACTGTCCTTCCCGGACAGATCCGCTGCGACCAGCTTTCTCACCGAGACCGCCCAGCCCGCGCTCGACAACGTGGCCGAAGAGATGCGCCACCGGGGGGTGCGCGCCGAATCGAGGCGGGAGAACGACGATGCGGGCAACTCCTGCGCCGAGCTGGTCGCCGACTCCGGCGAGCAACACCCGTTCCGCTACCAGCTGCGACCGCACCGCGTGCCGATGCCGGTCTACGGCAGGCGCGCGCCCCACGCGAGCGACGTCTACTACCGCCTCGAAGTGCACCTGGCCGACGGTGGCCAGGGTTACGACGTCATGGATTACACCCAGGACCAGCTCATCGACGACGTGCTCGACCAGTACGAAGCCCACCTCGAGTTCCTCCGCACCGCGGAAGTCCCCGCGGAATGAGGTGGGCTCGCGACCGCAGGCCTTCGACGAGCACGCCGAACACCACCCGGTGGTCGCACGACAGTTTTCGCACCACCGCGCGTAGCGGGCCGTGCCCGTGCCCCGCACCGGCCGACGACTCCGCTACCGCGGCAACATCGCAGGAGACGGCATCGCCGGCCGGTGCCCGAGCGGTACTGCGCCAGCGGAGGCGGACGGGAATCGAACCCGCCTGACCGAGCTTCTCGGCCACGTCGGTTTTGAAGACCGCGGGGCCCACCAGGACCCGGACGCCTCCACGGGGCAGAGTAGTAGAGATCCGCGCGGCAGCAACGCGCACACGCGCAGCTGAGCCGCAGACGGGCCGCGCGGCTCAGCGCAACGTCGCCTCCAGCACCGAGTACGTGCCGGCGCTGCGCGCCGGCGCGATGCGGTCGAAGCGGAAACCGGCGCTGTTGAACAGCGCTTCGAACTCGGAGCGGGTGCGCTCGCGTCCGGTGATCATGGCCAGCATCGTGAGGTCGGAGTAGTTGCTGTAGTGCTGCTCGTCGCCGTCGGGCATGACGGTTTCGACGACGACCAGGCGGGCACCGGCTTCGGCGGATTCGGCGATGCGGCGCAGGAGCGCGGTGGCTGCTTCGTCGTCCCAGTCGTGCAGGACCGTCGACAGCAGGTACACCGCACCGGCCGGCACGGAGGTGAAGAAGTCCCCGCTGACGACGCGCACGCGCCGCTGCAGATCCGAACCACCGAAGCGCTGCTCCGCTGCCTGCACCACGCCGGGCATGTCGAACACGACGCCGGAACGGCCGGGGTGGTCCTGCAGGAGGCGTGCGAGCACGGAACCGTCGGCCCCGCCGACATCGACCACCGGGTCGCCGGGCGGCAGCGGATAGCCGTCGAGCGTGGCTTCCTTGAGCACAGCGGTCAGGTCGGCCATCGCCGCGCTGAACACGTCGGCACGCTCGGGCACTTCGGCGAGCCAGTCCATGAACGGCTGACCGTAGTGCACCGTGGCCGCCGGCGTCCCGGTGCGGATGGTTTCCTCCAGGTGGGCGAACGCCGGGTAGTGCGTTTCCACCAGCATCAGCGTCATGTTCCGGATCGACTGCGGCTCGTCCGCGGCCAAGCACCGCCCCAGTTCGGTGATGGCGAACGTGCCCGGGTTCGGCTGGTGGAACACTCCGAACCCGGTGAGCGTGCGCAGCAGCCGGAACACCGCGTCCGGGTGAGTTCCGGTCCGTTGCGCGAGATCCTCCACCGTGCGCGGGCCGGCCACGAGTTCCGTGGCCAGGTCGAGTTTCGCCACCGCGTACAGCGCTTGGGACAGCTCGAAGCCCTGCACCATGCGCAGCATGCGCAGTGGCGCCGTGCTCTCGGCGGAAGCGCTCTCTTGAGCGGGATCCGGATCCGAAGCCATGCTGCCTCCTCCGTGCGGTGGTGGCCGACCGTACCGCCGTACCGCGCAAATGGGAGGAACCTCCGCTGCGAATTCCACCGCAGGGACCAACGGGGCACCGCCCCAGAGGATTCTGCGCTGCGCGGTCACTTCGCACGGTCACAGCACCCACCTCCGTGCAGGAACCACGTACTGTGCTTTGCGGGGTCCACTCCGGCCCACCGCAGCGCGGCCACCTCGAGCGGGTCCAGCGCGTTCGCGTCCCCTCCGCCGCGCAGGAGTTCCTTCATCGCGCGCAGTGCCAGGTCGACCGCGATCAACTCGTCGTCCGGGTTGCGGAAACGCTTGGCACCGCGCAGCAGTCGCTGCTCGACCTGTTCAGCGCGTTCCAGCGAACGTTGCTGTTCTTCGCGCTCGCGGCGCTCACGTCGCGCCTGCCGCGCAACCGCGCTTGCGTTCGCTTCGCGGTCCAACGGCATGACCCGAGCATGCCCGATGTCGAACTGGCTTTCGACCGCGCTCGGCGAGATCCACACGACCGTGCCATGCCCGATGCCCGCCAGGAGCAGACGCCACCGACGCGGCGAGGCGTGTCGGCCTCCCGCAGCGCCCACCCGTCCGACCTATAGTGCTGGGCATGGCGGACGAACGCCGACGGATCCCCGGAACGGGCTGGCTGCTGCACTCCCCGGAATTGGCCGCGCCGATCGCCCGGCTGGGCCAGCCACTGGTCAAGAGCGTGGTGCAGCGCGTGCAGCAACGCGCCCGCGACGGCGAGATCGGTCCCGACGAAGTGCTCGACGCGGTGCACGCCGCCCTGCCGCGCACGGCCACGCAGCTGCGCCACGTCGTCAACGCCACCGGCGTCGTGCTGCACACCAACCTCGGCCGCGCCCCGCTGTCGGAGGCGGCGGTGCAGGCGATGGGCGAAGCCGCCGCGACCTGCGATGTCGAACTCGACGTGCACACGGGCCAGCGCGGTGGCCGCGCCGCCACCGTGCGCGCGGCGCTGCGCGAAGCGGTCCCGGAGGCCGAGGACGCGCACGTGGTCAACAACGGCGCGGCAGCGCTCGCGCTGGCCGCGACCGCACTGGCCGGATCCGGCGAGATCGTGTTGGCACGCGGTGAAATGGTCGAGATCGGCGATGGTTTTCGCATCCCCGAACTGCTCGAGTCGACCGGCGCCCGGTTGCGCGAGGTCGGCACGACCAACCGGGTGCACCTCGCGGACTACCGGGCCGCGGTGGGCCCGCGGACGGGATTCGTGCTCAAGGTGCACCCGTCGAATTTCGTCCTGCACGGGTTCACGTCCGCGGTCTCGCCGGACGCGCTGCGCGGGATCGGCGCACCGGTGGTCGCCGACATCGGTTCGGGCCTGCTGCGTCCGGATCCGGTGCTCGGCGACGAGCCTGATGCGCGCAGCGTGCTGCGTCAGGGCGCTGACCTCGTCCTCGCCAGCGGTGACAAGCTCCTCGGCGGCCCGCAGGCGGGTCTGCTGCTCGGTGACGCCGAGCTGATCCGCCGCTTGCGCGCGCACCCGCTGGCGCGGGCGCTGCGCGTGGACAAGACGACGCTGGCCGCGTTGGAAGCCACGATCACCGGCCCGGAAACCCCGGTCACCGGGATGCTGCACCAGGACCAGCAGCGGCTGCACCGCCGTGCGCACCGGTTGGCCGAGGCGCTGTCGGCCGCCGGCGTGCCCGCCGCCGCGGAGTCCTCCGAGGCCACCGTCGGCGGTGGCGGGGCGCCCGGCGTGGCGTTGCCGAGCGCGTCGGTGACGCTGCCGGAGCGCTACGGCAAGGCGCTGCGCGGAGCGGATCCGCCGGTGCTGGGGCACGTGGAGCGAGGCCGTTGCGTGCTGGATCTGTTCGCGGTACCCGAGAACGAGGACGAGCTGCTGTGCCGGGCCGTGCTCGCGTACGAATAGGGGGAGGGCATGCACGTGGTGGCCACCGCCGGACACGTGGACCACGGCAAGTCCACGCTGGTGCGCCGGTTGACCGGGACCGACCCGGACCGCTGGGCCGAGGAGCACCGTCGGGGCCTCACGCTCGACCTGGGGTTCGCCTGGAGGCGCTTCGACGACGGCTGCACGGTCGCGTTCGTCGACGTTCCCGGGCACGAGCGGTTCGTCGGCAACATGCTCGCGGGCGTGGGACCGGTGACGGCGGTGCTGTTCGTGCTCGCCGCCGACCAGGGGTGGCAAGCGCAGTCCAGCGAGCACCGGGACGCGCTGCACGCGCTGGGCGTGCAGCACGGGATCGTGGCGATCACCCGCTGCGACCTGGCCGATGCTGCGCCGGTGGCCCGGCGCGCACGTGAGCAACTCGCCGGAACCGGAATGGCCGACCTGCCGGTGTGCGCGGTCAGCGGCGCCACCGGAGAAGGTTTCGCCGAACTGCGCGCGGAGCTGGACGCGCTGGCACACCGGCTGCCCCGCCCGGAACCGGAGGCGGCCACGCGGATCTGGGTGGACCGCTCGTTCACCGTGCGCGGCGCGGGCACCGTGGTGACCGGCACTCTGCCGACGGGGAGCGTGCGGCAGGGCGACCGCCTGCTGTTGCACCCGGTGCAGCGCGCGGTCACCGTCCGCGGGTTGCAGGCGCTCGGCGAGGACCGCGTGCAGGTGGCTGCGGCGGCGCGCGTGGCGGTGAACCTGCGCGGCGCCGAACACCACGAGGTCCGCCGCGGGCACGCGCTGGTCGCATCCGGCCGGTGGTGGTCCACCGACACCGTCGACGTGCGCATCGCGGGCACGCCGGCCGCGGAATTGCCGCGGGAACTGGTGGCGCACGCGGGCGCGGCCGCACTGTCGGCTCGGGTGCGGCCGCTGGGGGCGGACACGGCGCGGTTGCAGCTGCGCGAACCGTTGCCGCTGGTGATCGGCGACCGCGTTGTGCTGCGCGATCCGGGCCGGCACCGGATCGCGGGCAGCGCGTGCGTGTTGGACGTGTCCCCGCCGGCGCTGCGACGGCGAGGTGCCGCGCGGCAGCGGGCGCGCACCTTGGAAGCCGCGGACGGCACTCCCGATGCGTGGGCGGAGCTGCGCCGCCGCCGGGTCGTGCGCACGGCCGACCTGCGCGCCATGGGTGTAGCGTTGCCGCCCGAGCTGCGCGAGGAAACCGCCGGTCCGTGGCTGGTGGATCCGCAGCACCGCGCGAAGGCGGTCGAGCGCCTGGCCGAGCACGTGGCCGAGCACGAACGGCGCCATCCGTTCAGCGGTGGGCTCGCACCGGAGGCGGTGCGCCAGGCACTGGACCTGCCCGACCGGGATCTGGTCGTCGAACTGGCCCGCGAAGCGGGTGTCGTGTTCGCCCGCGGGCGGCTGCGCACGCGCGACGAGGTGCCGCAGGCGGCGCGCGAGGTGGCCGAGCGGGTGTGCGAGCTGCTGGCCGAGCGGCCGTTCCGCTCCCCCACCAGCGGTGAGCTCGTCGAGCTCGGTGCCGGCGAGGCCGAACTGGCCGCGGCCGCGCGGGAAGGACTGCTGGTGCGGCTCGCACCGGGCGTGGTGCTGGGGCCGCGGGCCGCGGAGCACGCCACTGCCCTGCTGACCGATCTGGAGCAGCCGTTCACCCCGAGCCAGGCGCGGCAGGCGCTGGACACCTCGCGGCGGGTGGTGGTGCCGCTGTTGGAGCACCTGAGTCGCCGGGGGTGGACGCGGGCGCTGCCGAACGGCACCCATCTGGTCCGCTCCGCGTAATCGGCCATGTCCCCTTTCGGGTACTGCGATCTCGCCGGTGCTGCGCGCATTGTGGAGGTGAGAACTGGTCGCGGCGAGGGGAGGGAGCCATGCCGCCGCGCAAGGTCTGGACTGGTTCGATCAACTTCGGGTTGGTCACCATCCCGGTCGACTTGTACAGCGCGACCGAGGACCGCAGCAATCAGTTTCACCAGTACGTGCGCGGCACCACCGACCGCGTGCGGTTCAAACGCGTGAACGAACGCACCGGCGAGGAAGTGGACTACGGCGACGTCGTGCGGGGGCGCGAGGTCGGCGGTGTGGTGGTGACCGTCGAACAGTCCGAGTTGGACGAGATCGCACCCGGGCAGTCCCGCACGATCGACATCGAGCGTTTCGTGTCGACGTCGGAGATCGACCCGGTCTACTTCCAGAAGACCTACTGGTTGGCACCGCACGGCGACGAGTACTCGCGACCGTACGTGCTGCTGCGGCGTGCGCTGCGGGAGGCGGACCAGGCCGGCATCGCCACGGTGGTGCTGCGCGGCAGGGAGTACCTGACCGCGTTGCGCGCGGACGATTCGGTGCTGGCACTGGACACGTTGCACTTCGCCGCGGAGGTGCGTGACCCGAGCGGTCTCATCGGGGATGCGGAGGAGGCGGCTCCCAGCCGCAGCGAGATGCGCATGGCCGGGGAGATCATCGACTCGATGCAGGGTGCGTGGGAACCGGAGCGCTACACCGACACCTACACCGAACGTGTCGAGCAGCTGCTGGCGGAGAAGGCCCGGGGCGCCACGCCGGCGCCGGCCGCGAGCCCACCGGAGCCCACGGAGGTCGCCGACCTGACGGAAGTGCTGCGGCGCAGTGTCGACGAGACGCAGCAGCACAACGTCGAGTCCCGCGGCGGTTCGCGGTCGGTTCCGGGCCCGCGGAACGGTCCGCGCAGCCGGTCGAAGTCCCATTCCTCGGGCGGGGGTCCTTCCCGCGGTTCGACCGGTGGGGCGCACCGCCCCGACCTGTCGAGCATGCGCAAGTCCGACCTCGCCGAACGTGCCCGGCAACTGGACATCCGGGGGCGCTCGAAGATGAGCCGCTACGACCTGGAGCAGGCCGTTGCCGCCGCGGACGCGGGGCGCCGGGGAGGCCGGGCGCGGCGGGTGTCGTGACCGCGGCGGGTGTCGTGACCGTGGCGGGCACCGAGGTTTCCCACCACGTCGCGGTCGACGTCGACGGCGTGCGCCTGAACCCGCGGATGTGTAGTGGCGGCTGAGCGGGGTATACGCCGAGATGGCAGGAGTTGTGCGACGAGCGACGCGTGGGGAATCCGACGATGACGGGAAGCACTTCGGACTGGCACGAACTGCACGCCCACGCGGATGCGCTCGCGCAGGCGAACAACCGCTTGGAAAGCCGCGGCGCCGGGGAGCTCTCGGCTGCGGAGCTGGAGCAGGCGCGCGAGGCGCTGCACAGCATCATCGGCACCGGGCGGAGTCTGTCGCGGCAGCTCGACCGGCTTTCGCAGCGGTGCCGCCCGGTCGGCCGCACCGAGCCTTCGGACAGCCAGGTGGCCCTGGACCAGGCTGCTGCCGCCGCCGAGGACCTCGGCACGTGCGCTGGGGCCGCCGCGCAGGCGCTGGCGGACGAGCGGGAGGCCTCGCACACCGGTGACCTGCCCGAGGCGGACGAGGTCCCGCGGCAGGGCGATACGCCACGACCTTGACCTGTGGTAGGAGCTCGACGCTCCGGCGGTGTGCACAGCGGGCGGTGTGCACAGCCGGCGGGCCGCCTTCGGACACGCCCGCCCGGCGCGGATGACAACGCGGTGCAACACTTCGCACACTGGGGGCCGCTGCCCGCAGCCGGAAGCACCTGAGGGCGACCGCCGTGCCGGTCCACCGCGCGAGACGTGAGGGAGTGAGCGTGTCCTCTTCCGCACCGCCCACCGTCCTGCTGACCGGTACGACCCGCGGCCTGGGCCGCGCGCTGGCCGAAGACCTCGCCCGCAGCGGTGCCCGGCTGGTGCTGCACGGCCGGGATCACGAGCGGGCGGATGCGGTGCGCGCCGAGCTCGCGCGAACGACGGGCAACGACGCCGTGGACGCGGTGGGGGCCGATCTGGCGCGGCTGCACGCGGTGGAGCTGCTCGCCGAATCCGTCCGGGAGAAGTGCTCGCGGCTGGACGTGCTCATCCACAACGCCGGGGTCGGCCCCTCCGGTGAGGGGCGGGTCGAGAGCGCCGACGGGATCGAACTGCGGTTCGCCGTCAACCACCTCGCCGGATACCACCTCACGCAGCTGCTGCGGCCGTTGCTCGCCTCCTCCGCACCGGCGCGGATCATCAACGTGGCCTCGGCTGGTCAGAGCCCGATCGACTTCGACGATCCGCTGCTGACGTCCGGTTACACGGGGTCGCGCGCCTACGCCCAGAGCAAACTGGCCCAGATCATGAGCACCTTCGACCTGGCCGAGCAGTTGCGACCGGACGGGGTGCTGGTCAACGCGGTGCACCCGGCCACCTACATGAACACGCCCATGGTGCGCGCGGCCGAGATCAGCCCGGTCAGCGACGTGTCCGAAGGGGTGCGGGCGGTGCGGCGCCTGGCCTGCGATCCGGAGCTGGCCGACACCACGGGGGCGTACTTCCACGGTGAGCGGCGGGCCCGCGCGCTCGACCAGGCCTACGACGCGGGGGCCCGTGCGCAGCTGCGGGAGTTGTCCGATGCACTCATCCGGCGGGCGCGGCAGGCGAACACCGCCGCACGAGGAACGCGGAGCGAGGAGGCTTGATGGCAGCTGCTGGCGGTCCGGGCACGATCGTGGTCGGGGTGGACGGTTCGCCCTCGGCGAAGGCGGCCCTGCAGTGGGCGGTGCAGCAGGGCGAGTGGACGGGGGCGCGTCTGCGCGCCGTGGCGGCGTGGGAGTTCCCCGCCTTCTACAGCTGGGAAGGCGGTCCGATGCCGCCGGACGATTTCGAGGAGGCGGCGCGCACGAGCATGAACGAATCCGTCGACGAGATCGAGCACGAGGGCACGCGTGTGGCGATCGACCGGGAAGTCCACCACGGCCACGCGGCGCAGGTGCTGCTGGACGCCTCGCAGGCGGCCGACGTGGAGCTGCTCGTCGTCGGCAGCCGGGGGCACGGCAGTTTTTACGGCGCGCTGCTGGGGTCGGTCAGCCAGCGCTGCGCGCAGCACGCGAAGGTTCCGGTGGTCATCGTGCGCGGGCACGGCAAGCCCGAGAACGCGGATCAACCTGCTCGGTAGCCGAGCTGTTCGGACAGTCCGGTCGCCCCGCTGCGGGCGAGTTCGACGAAGGTGGCCGCGGTGTCGTCGTTCCACCGCAGGATCGGCGCTGAAATGCTCAGCGCCGCGACGACGGTGCCCTGGTGGTCGCGGACCGGGGCGGCCACGCAGGCGACGGCGTCGTTGGATTCGCAGTACTCGCGGGCCACGCCTTCCTCGGCGACGGCGGTGAGTTCCCGGTGCAGGGAGTCGTGGTCGGCGATGCTGCGGGCGGTCATGGTGGTCAGCGGCTCGTCGCCGTAGAGCGCGTCGACGTCCGCGGCGGGCAGCGCGGCGAGGAGGGTCTTGCCGAGGGCGGTGCAGTGCGCAGGCAGCCGCCGACCGACTGCGGAAACCATGCGGACGGGGTGGCTGCTGTCGACCTTGGCGATGTAGAGCACCTCGGCGCCGTCGCGCACGCCGACGTGCACGGTTTCGTGGCACCGGGCCGCGGTCTCCTCGGCGGCGCGTTGGCCGACGCGGGCCAGGTCGAGCCGTTCGAGGTAGGACGAGCCGAGTTGGAAGCCGCGCACGCCGAGGCCGAACCGGTTGCTGTCCCGGGTGGTGGGGGCGAGGTAGCCGCGGGCGGTGAGCGTGCCGACGAGCTCGTGCACCGTGGTGCGGGGCAGTCCGAGGCGTTGGGTGATCTCGGGTGCGCTGAGTTCGGCCTCGTCGAGGAAGAGTTCGAGCACGTCGAATGCGCGCTCCACGGCGGGCACGGACCGGGCCACGGCGTTCCCACTCCCCTCACGGCGTCCGGTATCTCGAACAGTGTAGTGGATATGCCGGAGCGTGCCACGGCCACCCGGGCGAGGAGGTGCCGGTAGGGGTCAGTCGGCGCGTTCGGAGCGCGCCGGCGGCGCTCCACGGGCCTGCCGCAGGCGCAGCAGCCACAGTTCGAGTTCGGAGAGCTGACCGTCGAGGCTTTCGCTGCCGTACATGTCGGGGCTTCCGCGCAGGGTGGCGAGCTCCCGCCAGCGTCGCTCCATCTCCTCGAGCAGGTCGGCGACCGTGGGGGGCGAGGGGGCGCGGTCAGCTCCCCCGCGCGGTCGCGGTGCGGCGGAGTTCCGGAACTGCACGATCGATCACCTTCCGTCGTGGCGCGACTGCATCCGGTGGCGACAATAGGCCGGGCGGCTGGTGGCGCACACGGAAAAAAGTCCCGGTCGTGCCGTGCTCCGCACCACCGTCCGGGCGAGAGCGGCAGCCACTTCGAGTGATGTCCGCCCCCGGTGGTCCGCGGCTGTGGTGGGATCGGACCAGGGAGCCGACCTTGAGGGTGCGATGAGACGCGGACGCCGAGGGCATCCGTGCGAGGTGGACACCTCGCACATGGGGCTGTGGCGCTGTCCCGAGTGCGGGCAGCAGTGGGAAGTGCACGGTGTGGCCGACCGGCCGCGGGTGCGCAGGGTCAGCCGCATCGGGTGGTTCCTGGCGCGGATGTTGAGCTGATCAGCCGCTGCCGGACCCCGACTTCCAGTCGGCTTCACGCCTTCAACATAAAGGTCCTTATGTCAGGACCAAATATTGACATGCACCTCATGCCCCGGAAACACTGGCCGCGCCCGGGCGATCGGAGGCACGCCCGGGGCCGTCCCAGGGAGGTAGGCATGAGCAAGCACGACGTGCGCATCGGACTCATCGGAGCCGGCCGGATGGGTGCCGACCACGCACGGCGCATCCACGAACGCATCAGCGGTGCCCGACTCGCCGTGGTCGGCGATCCCGATGCCGACCGGGCCCGCGCGGCCGCCGCCGACACCGGCGCGCGTGTCAGCACCGACCCCGGAGAAGTGATCGCCTCCTCCGAGGTCGACGCCGTGGTCATCGCCTCGCCCGGGCACACGCACGAACCCCTGCTGCTCGCCGCGCTCGAGCACCGCACCCCCGTGCTCTGCGAAAAGCCTCTCGCTCCGGACGCGGAGTCAGCCCGGCGAATCGTTGCCGCCGAAACCGACACCGGCCGGCAGCTGATCCAACTCGGCTTCATGCGCCGGTTCGACACCGAGTACGCCCACCTCAAACGGGTGCTCCGCGAGGAGGAGCTCGGCGCGGCCCTGCTGCTGCACTGCACTCACCGCAACCAGGCCGCACCGCCCGAATTCACCGACGAGATGATGATCCACGACTCGGTGGTGCACGAAGTCGACACCGTCCGCTGGCTGCTCGACTCCGAGATCAACGCGGTCTCCGTCCGCGCCCCCGGCCGCAGCACCCGCGCCGCGCGCGGCCTGACCGATCCGCAACTGGTCACCTTCGAAACCAGCGACGGTGCGCTGGCCACCGTCGAGATCTTCGTCAACTGCGGTTTCGGCTACCAGGTCCGCTGCGAAGCCGTCTGCGAGGACGGCACCGCACGCATCGGCGCGGAATCCGGCCTCGTCCGGCACAGCAGCCACGGCTGGGGCGGCGCGGTGCCGGCAGGTTTCCCCGAACGGTTCGGACCGGCCTTCGACCTGGAGGTCCAGCGCTGGGTCGAAGCCGCGCGCGACGACGAGGTCGTGGAGGACGCCGCCAACACCTGGGACGGCTACGCCGCCGCGTCCGCCTGCGCCGCCGGAGTCCGCGCGCAGACCACCGGCGAACGCGTACCCGTGTCCCTCGGCGAAAAGCCCAAGCTCTACGCGGCGTGACCGCACCACCCCACCCCTGCACCGGGCGGGCGCCACATCCCGCCCCCACCCCGGCACCATCGATGCGAGGCCCACCGTGAAGATCGCCCTCGACCCGCACATGTTCCGCTTCACCCCGCTGCTCGAACTGCCGCGGCTCGCAGCCGAACTCGGCTACGAGTGGATCGAGCTGTCGCCGCGCGACGACGTCCTGCCGTTCTTCGAGCACGCGCGCATCGACGACGCCACGCTGCGCGCCTTCCGCCGCGAGCTCGACGCGGCCGGCGTCGGTATCAGCTCCGTGCTGCCGCTGTACCGGTGGTCCGGGCCGGACGAGGACTCCCGCGAAGCCGCGGTGCGCTACTGGAAACGCGCCATCGACATCACCAGCCAGCTCGGCGTCGACGTGATGGTCTCCGAGCTGAACGGGCGCCCCGACGAGCCGGCTCGCAGCGAGGCCTGCTTCTGGCGGTCCGTGGAAGAACTCCTGCCCCGGTTCGAACACGAGGGCATCACGCTGCGCCTCGAACCGCACCCGGACGACTTCATCGAGGACGGCCGCGCCGCGGTCGACCTCATCCGCGGAATCAACTCGCCCAATGTGGAATTCCTGTACTGCACGCCGCACACGTTCCACATGGGCAACGACGCTCCGGGCATCATCGAGCACGCGGGGCCGCTGCTGACGCACGCGCACATCGCGGACACGTTCGACCACACCGCCTCCTCCGGCAAGCGCTACATCGTCAACCCGCCGTGGTCGACCGCCCGCATCCACCAGCACCTGGACATCGGCCAAGGCGAAGTGGACTGGGACGAGTTCTTCGGTTCGCTGTCCCGCACCGGCTTCGACGGGACGCTGGTGGCATGCGTGTTCGCCTGGGAGGAGCGCGCCCGCGAGTCCTCGGTGTACATGCGCGAGACGATCAACGATTACGTGGCGAAGCACTTCTCCTGAACAACGGCCGCGGTGCACTGTCCGCAGCGGACAGTGCACCGGCAGGCCCTGTGACCCAGCAGACACCGACCGGACGGTACGGTGCGTGGTGACAGATGACGACATCGGTGACCGGCTGGTGGTGCAGTTGAAGACACGTTGGCTTACGGAACCCGTCCGCGACGACGTGCGCGACCTCTGGCGGTTGCACGAGGTGCTCTACGAGGGATCCACCCCCTACCAGCAGGTGCTCATCGCCCGAACTCTGCTGGGCGTCACCCTCTTCTGCGACGACAATCCGCAAAGCGCCGAGATCGGCCAACTCGCCTTCCACGAGGCCGAGCTCGTGCCGGCGATGCTGCTGGCCGAGCGCCTCGACCGGGTGCTGGTGATCGGCTGCAGCGAGGGCACCGTCCCGCAGATCGCCGCCGAAGCCGGTGCGCAGGTCGACCACGTCGACATCGACCCGGACTGCGTGCGCATCTGCGCTGAACACCTGCCGTACGGGTTCACGCTCGAGGACGTGCGCGCGGCCGAGTCCGGCGACGGCGCCATCCGCCTGCACTACCAGGACGGGGCGGACTTCGTGCGCGCCGCGCCGCCCGAGGCGCGCTACGACGTGATCGTGCTCGACCTCCCGGAGGAGCAGGAGGAGTTCGACCTGCCGCACAACGCGCTCTACGAGGCGGATTTCCTGCGCGAGTGCCAGCGGTTGCTGGCGCCGAACGGCGTGCTCAGCACGCACGTCAGCCGCCCCTACCTGAGTCTGCCCACAGCGGACTCCGCGGCGAGCTTGGTGCGTCCGTGGCGGCGTTTCGGCGAGGTCTTCGGTACCCGGGTGTACTTCCGCGCCGACGAACAGCCGTGGGGCGCCATCATGCTCGGCCGCGACGACGTCATCGCCGACCCGGTGGCGCGCATGCGGCAGCGGCTGACCGAGCTGCGCTACCGCCCGCGGACGATGGACGATCGCGCCCTGCTCAGCGCCACGCACGTGCCCATGGTGCTGCGCACCTGACATGACCCGTTCCCGCCGCGCACGCCGCGAGCACGGGGAGCACTGCGTGGACGGCGCCGACGGGGAGGTCGGTGCCGCTCGGAACGCGCTGCGAGCGGCGGGCGCGCTGTCGGCGGAGAGCTTCAGCAGGTCTGCCCGCACTTGGCGCAGATCCTGCCCTCGTCTCCCTGCAGCGGGATCGGCGCGTGCGCCCCTCCTCCCGGGCATTCGTCGGCGACGGGCGACCGACAGCGCCCGCCCGGCAACGGCGACGCGTCGATCCCGACAGGCGCGTCCCACCGGGGGTGTTCGGTCCCTCCCGGCGCGCGTGACGCCCGGTCGAACGTCCAGCCTCCCCGGGGAAGAGCACCGGAACGGCGCACGCACGACGACAGCGTTGTCGGCAGCACGACCAAGATCATCCGGTTATCGTGCCGGACGCACGGCGACATGTGATTCGAATCGCGATCATGCGCACATGCCCACAACCTCTGCCGCGGGCACCGACAGCGAACGGGTGAACCGCGCACGCGGCGCCCGCGCCCACCGGTCTTCGCCTCAGCTGCGGCGGGGTCGCTATTCGGACGGATTCACGTCCTGCTCATCGGTCGCAGGTTCCTGCGCGGCGATCTCCTCGACGACCTCCTCGTCTTCCTGCTCGGCGCCGAAGACCGCGGGAGCCACCGGTTCGTCGATCTCGAACATGTCCCGACTCGCGTACACCATCGCCAGTTGCTCGCTCTCAGGTCCCACGCACGAAAATGGAGGATCAAGCTCGCACGTGGGTTCTGAGTCGGTCAAGTTCGCGACACAGCGTACTTTCGCGCCATGTCGGAATTCGAAACCAGCAGGCGCGCCGCGCCCGACGCGCATTCCGACTGCGGCGCCGGTGGGCACCGCAGCCGAGCGCAGTCGTCAACCGGACGCGGCCTGACCGACCTCCCGCTGGGTGTGCACGCCTTCGCCGATCTCCTCGACCACCTTCGCGTCGAAGGCGGACAGGTCGTCGGGCGTGCGGCTGGTGACCAGCCCGCGGTCGGTGACCACTTCGCGGTCCACCCAGGTGGCCCCGGCGTTGCGCAGATCGGTGGCCAAACTGGGGTACGAGGTCACCTCGCGGCCGCGCACGACATCGGCCTCGACGAGCATCCACGGGGCGTGGCAGATCGCCGCGATCGGCGCGCCCCGTTCGAACATGGTGCGCACGAACGACACGGCGGAACCGTCGCGCCGCAGCGCGTCCGGGTTGGCCACGCCGCCGGGGAGCACGAGCCCGTCGTACCGGCTCGGGTCCGCCTCGGAGACCACGGTGTCCACGGAGAACAGGTCGGCCTTGTCCAGGTGGTTGAACGCCTGCACCGTGCCGGAGCTGGTGGACAGCAGTTCCGTGCTGGCCCCGGCCTCGCGCACCGCGTTCCACGGCGTGGTCAGCTCCACCTGCTCGACGCCTTCGCTGGCGACGAGGAACGCCACGTGCTTTCCGTTCAGTGTCGATGCCACGGGTCCTCCTTGCGCAGTCGGGTTGCTGCGGGTGCGACGGGCGCGCCCGCAGCGGCCGTTCTGGAGGTTCCCGCTGCTGCGGAGGTGCCAAACGTGCCTTCGGGCGGCACCGTTCAGGAGCGGAGGCCGGTCTACTCCGGGAACTCCGGCGGGCGCTTGTCCACGAACGCCTGCATGGATTCGCGCCCCTCCGGGGTCTGCGACGAGGCGGCCATGGCCTCCAGCGCGATCGCGTAGGCGTCGTCCTCGGGGCGGTCGAGCTGGGCGTGGAGCACCTGCTTGCCGAGCGCGGTGCTGCGCCGGCTCCCGCAGGTGGCGCGGGCGAGCAGGTCGTCGACCGCGCCGTCGAGTTCGTCATCGCCGACGACGCGGTTGACCAGTCCCCAGTCGGCGGCGGTGGCGGCGTCGATCGTGTCGCCGGTCAGGGCCATCTCCATCAGGCGTTTGCGGCCGATGTTGCGCGCCACGGGCACGGCCGGGGTGTGGCAGAACCAGCCGCCCTTGCCACCGGGCAGCGCGAACCCCGCGGATGCGCCGGCGACGGCCAGGTCGCAGGAGGCGACGAGCTGGCAGCCGGCGGCCATCGCCAACCCGTGCACGCGGGCCACCACGACCTGCGGAACGGACTGGATGGTGCGCATCAGCTCGGTGCAGGAACGCAGCATCTCGCGGGTGTCCTGGTGGTCCCGTTCGGCCAGGTCCGCGAAGTCGTGTCCGGAGCTGAACACCGGCCCCGCCCCGGCGAGCACGATGCCCGCGGCCTTGGTCTCGCCCGCCTGCCGGAACGCGGTGCGCAGTTCGGTGAGGTGATCGGCGGTCAGCGAGTTGCGGCGCTGCGGCCGATCCATGGTGATGCGGATCGCGGGCTCGCCGTGCTCGACCCGGATGTGCTGCCACGAGGTGCTGCTCATGTTCGTCGTCCTCCGGTGCGAAAGCGTGTGGTGGTCCGCGCACGCGGCCGTGACACGGCAAGCCTCGCACATCCTCCGCGGCCGTGGGAGGAACGCACGCCGCAGGGGCCGGGGCGGAAGGCCCCGGGTGCCGCGCTCGGACGCGCCGTACCCGCCGGTCGCCTCCGCGACTGCGCTGCGGCCGGGTAGGCTCGCACGCGCATCTCGGCCCGATCGCCGCTGACTCGGAGGGTTGATCTGGTGGACCGCAAGGGTGTTGTGGTGATCGTCGTCCTCGCCGTGCTCGTCGTCGGCTTCCTCGTGGTGCGGGACCCGGTCAACGCCGCAGGGGTGGTGCGCAGCGGCTGGGAAGCCCTGTTGAACCTGGTCCGCACCATCGGGTCCGCGCTGGTGACCTTTTTCCAGCACCTCACCCAGGACTGAGGCCCCGGTTCGGCTGGAGTTCCGCAGCGCGCCACGGGCTCCGGCGAGCAGTGGACCTCTGCGGCGGTCGACCAGCGGCGGCCCGCACGTGTGCGGCGCGCCGCTGCCGGGACGGACAGCGGCACGCCGCGTGACGGACCTTCCCGCACGTGCTCGCGCACGTAGCGGAGGGCTCTTCCCGCCGCGGCTCGAAGCACACCGCGGAACGTTCGCTACTGGATCCGGGCGGCCGCCTTCGCCGCCGGCTGCAGCGCGAAGTCGTAGCCGGTGGTGCGTCCGGGGCGAACGGCGATCCGGTCGGCCAGCGGCCGCATGCCTTGGGCGGCGACCACGACGGTGACGTGCTGTTCCGGCAGGTCGTGCACTTCGTAGGAGCCGTCGGCATCGCTGGTGACGCGGGCGAGCTGCGCCCCGCTGCCGTCGGTGATGGTGATGACGGCGCCGGAGACCGCTGTCGCCGCGGTGTCGCGGACCGTGCCGGCCAGCGTGCGGTGGTGCGCGGGACGCGGAGGCGCCACCGACGGATCGGCGGCCGCGTCAGCGGACTCCTCCTCATGCTCGTAGGTCCCGCCGGTGTCCACGGCCTCGGGGTCAGCGGCCTTCTTGCGGTGCTGCCACCACTGGGTGCCGGACACGAGCGCGACACCGAGGGCGCACCACGCGGCGAGACCCCAGATCGCGGAGGTCGCGCCGGAGCCGCCGAAGTAGAAGACGCCCCGCATCGCGTCCACCGCCTGCCCCAACGGCAGGAAGTCGTGCAGGACCTGGAAGAACTCCGGCACGAGTTCCTTCGGGATCGCACCGCTGGAGGACGGGATGCTCAGCAGCACGAACAGGCCGATGGCCACCGCGGGGATGAACTGCTTGACCAGGGGCACGAGGCCGAAGGCCGTCCAGCCGATGGCCTGCGTGAGCATGAACGCGACCGGGATGAACGTCAGCGGTTGGTTCGGGATGACGTTGGTGCTGAGCGCGAAGATGTAGGCGGCCACGGAGGCGAAGACACCGACGCCGACGATGGACAGGAGTTTCTGGCGGGTGCCGACTTCGGCTCGCAGCAGCATCATCACGGTGATGTACGGCGGGATGTTCAGCGCCATCAGGCAGTAGAACAGGCCCGTGCCCATCACGTCGCCCGCTGCTGTCGGAGCGAGATCGGTGAGCTGCAACTGCTGTCCGGTCGCTTGTGCCACGGGGCTGAAAATCTTCTGGGTGAACTGCATCAGCGCCTGGCCGTTGGCCTTGCCGTAGAACAGCTCCCCGTCGGCCGGGTCGTAGGCCGCGACCACGTCCCGGTCCTGCACCGCCTGCCGGGCCTCCTGCTCGGAGGGAACCGCGCTGACGTCCACGCCGTCGGGCATCTTCTGGTCCAGCTGCACCTCCAGCTGGGCCGCCGCCTGGTCACCGACGACCGCCACCGGCATGTTGTGCGGCGACGGGGCGTGGAACGGCAGCAGGTAGAACACCAGGAACCCGAGGATGAAGAACACCGGGAACCACAGTGATGAGGTCAGAGTTCGCGCTGTGCGGACCCACTGCCGCGACTCTTCCGCAGCCAACGAGCCTCCTGATCTGTGGGACGGATCTGCGTGCAACGACCAGCCGGTCCGAGCGACGCTGCCCCGCGGACCGCGCATGTGCTTCTCCCGAAGTGAGGCGGGGCGGACATGTGTCGGGGCGGCAGCAATGCCGCACTCCCGGGATGCCGCACTCCCGGAACGCGTCCCCACCGATGGTGGGCGCACGTCGACTACCCCCATGCCTCTCGCTTAGTCATGCTAACTGATTTCTGCAGTCCATGCAAAAATGCAGGAACGCACGGGTCCGGGTCCGCACCTCTCGGGGGCGGGCTCTATCATCCCGGCACAACGGTCGACACGTAGCACGCAGCACCGCCCGAGCAGCCGGAGGGACGGCCATGTCACACCCCGCAGGAACATCGCCCGGGGGCTGCGGGAACGCAAGAAGCGCGCCACCCGGGAAGCCCTCCAGCAGGCCGCGATCGGCCTGTTCCGCGAGCACGGCCCCGAGTCGGTCACGGTCGAGGACATCTGCGCGCGAGCCGACGTCTCCCCGCGGACCTTCTTCAACTACTTCGCGGCCAAGGAGGAGGTCCTCGTCCCGTGGGACCACGACATCCTCGCCTACGTCGCCGACCGCATCCCCGCCGAACCCGCCGAACAGGAACCGCTGACCGTGCTGCACACCGTGCTGAGCGAAGCCGTGGACAGCGCGATGGCCGGACCGACCTGGCGCGACCAGACGCGCGTGCTGCGCGAACACCCCGAACTGCTCCCCCGGGTGATCAACTCCTCCCGCACGCTCGAAGCGACCGTCGTCGACGGGCTGGCACGACGACTCGAACGCGACCGGACGGATCCCTACGTGAACCTCACCGGCAGCGTGGCGATGACGGCGCTGCGCACGGCGGTGCAGTGCCACGGTCAGACCAACTCCGAACGCGGTGTGCGCGACTACCTCGACGAGCTGTTCGCCCATCTCCGAGCGGGGCTGCACCCGCCGACCTGATGCCCGCGGCAGCCGGAGGGGCTTCGGCGCCACGCGCGCGATCGTCCACACGGGACGCGGCATCCGGGGCCGGTGCACCGCACCAGCGGTGCGCTGCTGTACCTTGCGTGCCACGGCAGCAACCCGTCGCCGGGACGGTTCGGCGACACCGACCCGAAGGAGCGCCCGCGGCATGTCCCGCCCCGTCGGCACCCGCGAGACCCGCCGGCTCATCCCGATGGACCTCGGCACCCGGCGTCGCCACGCGCCGCGCCGTCGCCGCGGGTACACGCGCGAGTTCACCATCGACGGCCACCTCGGACGGCTGACCACGAACTCCTACCCGGACGGCGCGCTCGGCGAGGTGTGGGCCGGCATCGAACCGGCCCCGGACAGCACGTGGGATCACCAGTCGGTCAACGGCTTCCTCAGCGGCCTGTGCAGCGCGGTCACCCTCGGCCTGCAGCACGGGGTGGCGCTCGAGCACTACGTCCGCCAGTACGTCGGCATGTCCTTCGCCCCGGCCGGCGCTGTGTCCGATCCGGACATCCCCTACGCGCGCAGCGTGCCCGACTACGTGTTCCGCCGCATCGCGCTGGACCACCTCGAGTCCCGTGCCCAGCCCGGCCCCGGCATCCGCAGCAGCGGCGAAGCCGTCGGCGAGACCTCCGCCTGACGGCAGACTTCACCGGCCCCTGACGCGGCGCGCCGACCCCGACGCGGCGCACGCATCCAAGGCATCGGCACCATCCGGGAGCTGCCCGAGGGGGTCACCGACAACCGGCCTTCGAGCAGGCCGGCGGCACGGGTCTCACTGCTCGGCGAAGTCGCAGTACATGATGTGCAGTCCCACGCGACCGAGCTCGGGGTGCTGGAACGCACCGGGAACCGTCCCGATGATCCGGAAACCGAGACGTTCGTAGAGCTTCACCGCACCGCGGTTCGTCTCGACCACGGCGTTGAACTGCACACCGGCGTAGCCTTGCTGCTCGGCCCAGCTGAGCATGTCCTCGCACAGCGCGGTCGCCACCCCGCGTCCGCGGTGGGCCGAGGGAACCATGAAGCTCGCGGTGGCCACGTGCGAACCGGGACCGGGCCGGTTCGGCCCCATGGCGGCGGTGCCCAGCACCTCCTCCTGCTCCGCGGCGACGACGGTGCGCTCCGGCGGGTGCTTGATCCAGAACGCGCGAGCTTGCTCGGCGGTCATCGACGGTTCGAGCGCGAAGGTGTCGCCTTCGCCCACGACCTCCTGGATGATGGGCCACACCTGCGGCCAGTCCGACTCCGCGAACTCGCGAATGAGCATGGTCGCAACATAGCAGGTCGTGCCGGCCGCACGAGCCCGTGCCGGTGCTCCTCCCGCCGTTCACGGCAGCGGTGCGCTCCAAGGCGCCGCGAGGCGTGCACCGGCAGCCGCGAGGCGTGCACCGGCAGTAGCGCCCGGGCTTTCGGCGCTCGGGCTCCGGCGGCAGGCGACCGCGCGGACCCGCGCCGCAGGAGGCGGACCCGCGCCGCAGGAGAACGCCCTGCCCTGCCGGGCAGGTCCGGGCTGCGGCATCGCGAACCTTCTCCCCCAGGCGTCGACGCCTGGGGTTCTGGCGGCTGCTCTACCATCGTCCCGGCGCCGTCCCGCACCCCGGAGGTAAAACAGCGTTGGCAACCGACCGCGTCCCCGTCGTCGTGCTCGCCGGGTTCCTGGGAGCGGGCAAAACGACTCTGCTCAACCACGTGCTCCACCACTCGGGCACGACGAGGGTGGGTGCCATCGTCAACGACTTCGGCGCGGTCAACGTCGATGCGCTGTCGGTGTCCGGGCAGGTCGACGCCGCGGTTTCCCTCGGCAACGGATGCCTGTGCTGCGCCGTGGACACCAGCGGCCTCGACCGCATGCTGCGGCGTCTGAGCAGGCCGAGCGCGGGCATCGACGTCATCCTCGTGGAAGCCAGCGGCATCGCCGATCCGCGGGAGATCGTCCGCATGCTGCTGTCCAGTGAGGACTCCCGCACCACCTACGGCGGCCTCGTCGAAGTCGTCGACGCCGTCGAGTTCGACGCGGCCCTGCAGCAGCACCCGGAACTGGCCACGCACGTCGATTTCGCCGATCTCGTCCTGCTCAACAAGGTCGACCGCGTCGACGAGGACGGGGTGAGCGCGCTGCGCGACACGCTCGAGCGCCTCAGCCCGGGAACACCCGTGGTCGACACCGACCACGGACGCGTCACCCCCGAGCTGCTGTTCGACACTCGTCAGCACGAGCCGACCGGCCAGCTCTCGTTCGACCTGCTCGACACCGATCCGTGCGACGAACAGGGCCACGCGCACCCGCACACCGACTACCGCAGCGTCGAGTTCAGCACGGTCGAACCGCTCGATCCGCGCCGACTGATGCGCTTCCTCGACGAGAGGCCCGGCGGACTGTTCCGCATCAAAGGTTCCGTCCACTTCGGAATCACCGGCTATCGCCGGAAATACGCGCTGCACACCGTCGGCCGCTACGTGCGCCTGCACCCCGCGCGGTGGCAGCGCGGAGAACCCCGCGCGACGAGCCTGGTCGCCATCGGCTCGGGTTTCACCCCGGAAGCGGTGACCGAGCGGCTCCGGCAGTGCGTGGCCGGTGCGGACGATCCGGCCGACGAGAACGCGATGCTGCCCCTGCTGCGCTACATCGAACCGGCCTGAGCCGAGCGATCCGCCGATCCGGGCGGAGCCGGCACTACCCCGCGCGATGCGGCACCGAGGACGGCGGCCGAGCACCCTCCGGTGAGCACCGCTCCCCCGGCGAGGCCGGTCACCACCCGCCGGCCCCACCGGGGCAGGGCCGATCCGCCGGCGACGGTCGCGGCGACGTCGGCGGCATCGGCGACCGCCGAGGCCGCCAGCCACACCGCAGCTGCGGACGTGTCCTCGCGACGCAGCGCGTGCAGCGATCCGACGCCGAGCGCGAGGTCGCGGCCGCCGAGGGCGCGACCGAGCACCTGCACCGGCACGGTGGCCGCACCGCCGCTGCCCACCCAGACGGTTGCGGGCAGGCTCGGCCGCACCAGGGCGGCGCAGCCGAGCGCGACACGGCCCGCGCTCAGCGCCGCGGCCGCCCACCGGGCGGCCCGCCGCTCGTCCACTCCTCCGGAAACACCCATTCCCGCACCTCGCTGCGTACCTGCCGCCGCGCGGCCTCCGATCGTGTCCGGCGCGAGTATCCCCGGCCGCGTCGGCGAGCTCCACCGCTCGCCGGTGATCCACGACCGCTCGGCGGGCCGCATCCGCACGGGCGCTGACCGAACGCCCGCGCAGCGGCCAGGGCGGAAGAGCTTGCACACCGGTTTGTATACTGGCTTGGATTCCGCACGAGGAGGATCATGTCGTCAGGCAAGACGCGCACGGTCTACCTGCGCCTGCGCGAGCTGATCGAGTCGATGGAACTGCCGCCCGGAGCACCGTTGAGCGAGACGAGCCTGGCGGAACGGCTCGAAGCGTCCCGCACACCCGTGCGCGAGGCGATCCGGCAGCTCTCGCACGAAGGGCTGATCAACTTCGCCCCCGGGTCGGCCGCGCGGGTGTCACCGATCTCGCTGCACGGAGTCCGGACGCTGTTCGAGTTCCGCATGATCCTGGAACCCGCCGCCGTGCGGATGGTCGCCGAGGACGGCCGGAGCCGGCCCGAGCTGCTCAACGACTTCGCCGACATCGCCACCGAACTCAATGCCATCACCGCCCGGGTGGGCACGGCACCGCGCGCCGAGCTGGCACCGCGCTTCTACCCCCTCACCGACCGGTTCGACCAGGCCATCACCGCAGCCTGCCGCAACGAACCGCTGGCCCGGACGATCGCCCACCAGCGTGGCCAGACAGCGCGGCTGCGCGAGGTCGCCCACTCCGCGACCGAACGACTGCCCGCGTCCGCGCACGAGCACCGGCACATGTGCCGCGCGGTGCTCGACGGCGCCGCGGAGACGGCCGCGGACGCGCTCACCGAGCACCTGTCCCGCACGCAGCAGGCGATCCTCGAACAACTCACGCACGGGATCAACACGGGCACGTTCGACGTCGAGATCGGACCGGTGCCTTGACCTCGTTGAAACGCCACGGGATCTCCGCGCAGCTGGGTCTGCTGCTGCTGTGCGTCATCTGCACCCAGACCGCGCTCAACCTCGCGCGTCCGCTCATCTCGTACCGCGCGATCTCCCTGGGCGGTGCCGAGGTCGCCGTCGGGCTGATCACCGCGGCCTACGCGCTGCTCTCGCTCGTGGTGGCCCTGCCGCTGGGCCGCTACACCGACCGGACCGGCCGCACCGTCCCCGTGCTGCTGGGCGGGACCGCCCTGCTCGTCGCGGCGCCGCTGTGGCTGGCGGGTTCGGACTCGCTGCTGAGCGTCACGTTCGGCTCGGTCGCGCTCGGCTTCGGCCACATCGTGTTCATGATGGGCGGCCAGCGCTTCGTCACCACGGTCTCCTCCGACGACGCGCTGGACCGCAACTTCGGCCTGTACACCGCCGCCGTCTCGGCCGGGCAGATGCTCGGCCCGCTCGCTACCGGGCTGCTGCTCGGGCAGGCCTCGGGCACGGCGCTGACCGGGGCGACGACCACGGCGTTCCTCGCCGCGGCAACTGCGGCCGCCGCAGGAGCACCGTTCGCGCTGCTGCTGCGACGGCGCGGCCCCTCCGGCGCGACGCCGGCCCGCGAGTCCGGCAGCCAGCGGGGTGCGCTGAGCCTGCTGCGCCGACCGGGCATGTCCACCGCGTTGTTCAGCAGCCTCGCTCTGCTCGGCGCGGTCGACCTGCTCACCGCCTACCTGCCGCTGATCGCCGAGAACCGCGGCATCGCCCCTGCCGTGGCCGGTGTGCTGCTGGCCGTGCGCTCCGCGGCGTCGATCCTCTCCCGGCTGGGGCTGGGGTACCTGGCCGCGCGCTGGCGGCGACGCACCCTGATCACCGCCAGCTGCCTCGGCGCCGGGGTGTGCCTCGTGCTGGTCACGACACCGGGACTGGGGGTGTTCACGATGACCGCGGCGCTCGCCGTCGGCGGGTTCTTCCTCGGCATCGGACAGCCGCTGACCATGACCGCGGTGGTCCGCACCTCGGGCAAAGCCGACCGGGGTGCCGGCCTCGCCCTGCGACTGTGGTCGAACCGGGCCGGCCAGGTGGTGCTGCCCGCCTGCGCGGGTGCGGTCTCCGGGCCGCTGGGCGCACCGAGCGCCCTGCTGTTCGCCGCGGTCGTGCTGTTGGCCGCGGGCGGGTTCGCCCGCTTCGGCCCCCGCGAGTGACCACCTCGGCCGGCGCGCCGGACGAACGCGCCGAGGACGTTCGATTCAGTGGTGGGCGATGTCGGTGTTCTCCGCCGCGCCCCACCCGTGCCAGCGCTGCACGTCGATCCACGCGCTGATCCGGTTGCGGTTGCGCACGTGGTACTGGGCGCCGGTGTAGTGCTGCGCCAGCCGGTCGATGTCGGAGAGGTCCGGATCGTCGACGATCTCAGCGACGGATCCCTGCAGGCTGACGTGCGTGTACCAGTCGTCCGACGCGAGGACGGTCAGCGTCACGCGCGGGTTCTGCCGCATGTACTCCAGCCGCTTGCGGCCCTCGTCCATGTTGACCAGGATCCGCCCGTCGTCCCAGATGTACCAGGTGGCCACCGAGACGGGCTGACCATCCGGACGCACCGTGCTGATCACCGACGGGTTGGGCTGGGACAGCAGGTGGTCGACCTTCTCCGGGACCGGTGGCTTCGCCACGGAGCACCCCCTCGAACAACGGGCTCGACTTGCCGCGCCCATCCTAGACGAAGCCGCCGGCACCGGTCCGGGCATCGTCCCGCCCGCGTGTCGGCGGCTCCGCGGCGGAAGCCGGCCGGCGCTCACTCCTCCACAGCGATGTCGGAGGGATGCGTCGTCAGCGGGGTGATCTCCATGTCCATGTACGGGAACAGCGGCAGGTTGGACAGGATCTCGTGCAGCCGCGCGTTGCTGTCCACGTCGAAGATGCTCAGGTTGGAGTACCGCCCCGCGCACCGCCAGATGTTGCGCCACTCCCCTCCCCGCTGCACCTCCTGCGAGTAGGCCTTCTCCCGCGCGAGGATGTCCTGGCGCACCTCCGGATCCATGTCCGGCGGCAGGTTGACGTCCATTCTCACCGCGAACAGCACGATGTCCTCCTCTCCACTTCCGAGCTCGGCCGCGTGCCGCGGGAGCTCACGCCGGGTCGAGCACGAAGTCGTAGGTGACCGCGTTGCCCGATCCGTCCTCCCGCGGCCGCGGGTCCAGGATCAGGTCCGGTTTGACGGCCTGGGCGATGTCGTCGTCGACGTGCTCGCCGCCCTCGAAGTACAGCTGCGAGGTGATCGTCCGGTGCCCGTCGGCGGTGACGCGCACGTGCAGGTGCGCGGGCCGCCACGCGTGCCACCCGGCGGCGTTGATCAGCGCGCCGCACGCCCCGTCGTGCGGGATCTGGTAGGGAGCCGGCTGCACCGTGCGGACGGTGAAGCGTCCCTGCTCGTCCGGGACGATCGTGCCGCGCAGGTTCCACGTGGGCAGGCCCGGCGCGTACTGAGAGTAGTAGCCGAGGTCGTCGGCGTGCCACATCTCCAGGCGCGCACCGGGGAGCGGAGCGCCGTCCACGCTGCGGATCTGCCCCTGGAAGACCAGCGGGACGCCTGCTTCGCCCTCCCGCATGGGCAGGGTCGCCTCGCTGGGCAGTTCGGGCGCGCCCTCGACGTAGTAGGGGCCTTCGATCGAACCGGCGGTGCCGCTGCGGTCCTCGTTGGCCACTTCCTCGACGACGTGCTCGATCCACACGTCGAGGAACAGCGGCCACTCGCCCTCCTCGCCGACGCGGATCAGCCACGCCTTGAGGGCGTCGTACTCCTCGTAGGTGACCTTGTGGCGGCGGATCACGTCGTGCAGGGCGCTGAGCGCGTCGGAGACGATGGCGTTGACGCGTTCGGGGCTGCTGTCGGCGAGGGTCTGCTTCTGCTGGAAGCGCTCGGTCGCCGCCGCACCGGAGGCGGCCGCGGTGGCGTCCTGCTCGTTGAGCTGCTGCGTCATGGTCGTTCCCTCACTTCACTGTGTTGGTGGTCCCCTGCTGGTTCGGTGGTGCCCGGCTGCCGGTGCTGCGCCGGCGACGTCAGTCCTGCCGGTAGCGCGCCAGCTTCTCCGGGTCGATGTCGATACCGATACCGGGGCCCCGCCGGACCCGCACGGTGCCGTCGGTGATGCTGATCGGTTCGGTCAGCAGGTCATCGTTCATGTCCAGGAAGTTCGACAGCTCCCCCGCGCGGCGCGACGTCGATTCGTGGGCGGCGCCGAACACGGCGGTGCACATCGTGCCGAGCTGTCCGTCCACCTGGTTGCCCATGAGGACCTCCACACCGAGGCCCTCGCACTCGTGCAGGACGCGTTGCGAGTCGCTGAAGCCGGTGCGGGCCGTCTTGATGCTGACCGCGTTGGCGCTCGCACCGAGCAGCTCGCGGGTGACTTCCCCGGTGTGCGTGGCGCTCTCGTCGGCGACGAACGGGATCGGGCAGCGCTGCACCAGCCACCGCCTGCTCAGCACGTCGTCGGCCGGGCACAGTTCCTCGGCGAGCGTGAGGTCCAGGTCCTGCATGGCCTGCAGGGCGCGCGCGGACTCGGACGCGGTCCACCCGCGGTTCCCGTCGACGTAGAGCTCCACGGACTTCCCGAGCCGTTCCCGCAGGGTGCGGCACGCCTCGACATCCACCGTGTACGGGCGGCGGCCGACCTTCACCTTGAAGGTGGTGATGCCGTAGGTGTCGCGGACCCGTTCGGCTTCGGCGACCATCTTCTCGGTGTCGTCGAAGCCGACCATGTGGGACACCCGCATGCTGTCGGCGTAGCCGCCGAGCAGGTCGGTCACCGGCATGCCCGCGGCTTTTCCGACGACGTCCCACAGCGCCATGTCGATGGCGGCTTTGGCGGTCGGATTTCCCACCGTGCGGTGCATTCTCGCGCGCGCCACTTCCCGTTCCGAGGGGGACAGCCCGACCACTTCGGGCGCGAACAGGCGCCGCACGGCGGTGACGATCGATTCCTGCGTCTCACCGTAGGTGAACGGCCGCGGCGGTGCTTCGGCGACACCGGTGACCCCCTCGTCGGTGTGCACCCGCACCAGCACGTGCTCGGCCCGGTGCACAGCACCGCTGGCGAAGCGCAGCGGTTTGCGGTAGGGGATGGCGAACGGGATCGCCTCGATCTCGGTGATTTTCACTCGGTCTCCTCGCTCTCCGACAGGAACGCACCGCGCGTCTGCAACACTTCCACCAGGTTCCGCACGGTCGGGTGCTGGGCGTCGCGGCACCACGCGAGCGCCACCTCCAACTGCTCCGCCCCGAGCACCGGCCGGAACACCACTCCGTCCAGCGGCATCGCACGCACCGAGTCAGGAGCGAGCGCCACGCCCAAGCCGGCGGCGACCAGGGCCAGCAGCGTGGACGTCTCGGTGACGTCGTGCTCCCGCCGCGGCGTGAACCCGGCGGCCAGGCAGGTGCGCACGACCGCGTCGTTGACCACCGACCGGGATTCGGCCGAGTACAGCACGAACGCCTCGTCGCGCAGCTCGGCCAGCTGGACCTCCGCGGCACCTTCCAGGGGATGCCCGGTCGGCAGCACCGCCACGAGCGGTTCGCGGGCGAGCACGCGGTAGGCGATGTCATCGCGCCGCACCGGCGGCCGCAGCAGCCCGGCGTCCAGGCGCCGGTCGGCGATCGCGTCCTCCTGCGCGGGGGTGAGCATCTCGGAGTGCACGTCGAGTTCCACCCCGGGCAGCTCGCGGTCGACGATCCGGGCCAGTTCCGGAAGCTGGCGGTACGACGCCAGTCCCGTGACACCCAGGCGCAACCGCCCGCTCAGTCCGGCGGCGATGCGTCGAGCCCGATCGACACCGTCCTCCACGGCCCCGAGAACGCGCAGCGCATCGGTGTAGAAGGCCTCGCCGGCAGCGGTGAGCTCCACGCGCCGGGTGGTGCGGGTGAACAGTCCGACCTCCATGTCCGCTTCCAACTGGCGGATCGCCTGGGACAGCGGTGGCTGGGCCATGTGCAGGCGCTCCGCCGCCTTGCCGAAGTGCCGGGTCTCGGCGACGGCGACGAAGTAGCGCAGGTGCCTCAGTTCCACCGTTTCCTCCACGCGGACGAGGCGAGTTCCCCGAGTGGTCGAACAACCCGCCGTCCGGAGCCGGGGCTCCCGCACCCCTGCGACGGCGGGAGCTCAGCGCCCCGGCAGCGCGAACGGGCGGACTTCGTGCGGGAACGGGCGTGGTCGACCGATGACTGTAGTGACAACAACTGCTCGGCAACAAATACTGGAACAGAACTTATTGAAACGCAATAGATCTCAATCGGGCACCTAGGTCAATACTAGGGAAACGCCTGGGGTGTTCCAGATAACTCCGGTGTCAGTGTGATGCAACTTCCGGCGCTGATTCGTGGCGTCCGCAACTCGCTCCCACCACCGACAGGAGGAACAGTGACGAAGACGTTCAACCACCTCCGCGACACGCTGGACGACGCGCTCGTCGACGACCCGGCCAACGGTCGTCGCCAGGTCAAACGGGGAGTTTTCGCCGACCCGGACCTGTTCGAACTCGAGATGAAGTACATATTCGAGGGCAACTGGATCTACCTGGCGCACGAGAGCCAGATCCCCGACGTCGGGGACTACTACACGACCCACATCGGTCGCCAGCCCGTGGTGATCACGCGGGACAAGAACGAAGAACTGCACTGCCTGATCAACGCCTGCAGCCACCGCGGTGCGATGTTGTGCCGCCGCAAGACCGACAACCGCCGCACCCTGACCTGCCCGTTCCACGGCTGGACCTTCAGCAACGACGGCCGGCTGCTCAAGGTCAAGGACCCCCGCGAGTCGGGCTATCCGGAGGAGTTCAACACCAACGGATCCCACGACCTGACCAAGGTCGCCCGCTTCGAGGGCTACCGGGGCTTCCTGTTCGGCAGCCTCAACGCTGACGTGCTGCCGCTCGAGCAGCACCTCGGCGAGGCCACCAAGATCATCGACATGATCGTCGACCAGTCGCCCGAGGGATTGGAGGTGCTGCGCGGCACCTCGACCTACACCTACGACGGCAACTGGAAACTGCAGGCCGAGAACGGCGCCGACGGTTACCACGTCTCCGCCACCCACTGGAACTACGCGGCCACCACGGCCCGCCGCCAGGAGGGCGAGTCGAAGAACGACACCGCGAACATGGACGCCGGCACCTGGTCGAAGCAGAAGGGCGGGTTCTACTCGTTCGAGCACGGCCACCTGCTGCTGTGGACCGAGTGGGCCGATCCGTCGAACCGCCCGCTCAACGAGCGCCGCGCGGAGCTCACGGAGAAGTTCGGCGAGCAGTGGGCGAACTGGATGATCGGGTACGCGCGGAACCTGTGCCTGTACCCGAACGTGTACCTGATGGACCAGTTCAGCTCGCAGATCCGCCACATTCGACCGGTGTCGGTGGACAAGACCGAGGTGACGATCTTCTGCATCGCGCCGAAGGGTGAGAGCGCCGAGGCGCGGGCCAACCGGATCCGCCAGTACGAGGACTTCTTCAACGCCACCGGCATGGCCACCCCGGACGACCTCGAGGAGTTCCGGGCCTGCCAGAAGACCTACATGGCCACCGAGGCGCTCTGGAACGACCTCAACCGCGGTGCCGCGCACGAGATCGACGGTCCGGACGAGGACGCGCAGGCGCTCGGCCTGCAGCCGCTGGCCAGCGGTGTGCGCACGGAGGACGAGGGCCTGTACCCCATCCAGCACGGCTACTGGCTGCAGCGCATGCACGAAGCCGTGTCCCAGGAGCAGAAGCAGGCCACCGACGCGTGAGGCCGACCTCGACCTGAACTTCCGCCGGTGCGCCCCGATCTCCGGGGCGTTCCGGCGCGGTTTCCACTCGGACGAAAGGCACGACCCATGACCGCGATGACCGACACGGTTGCCGTCGAGGACGTCCGCCAGTTCCTGTACCGGGAGGCGCGCTACCTCGACGACTGGGAGTTCGAGAAGTGGCTCGAGTGCTACCACGAGGACGTCGTCTTCTGGATGCCCGCGTGGGACGTCGACCACCAGCTCACCCAGGACCCGCACAACGAGATCTCGCTGATCTACTACCCGAACAAGGGCGGGCTGGAAGACCGGGTGTTCCGCATCCGCACCGACCGCTCGGGGGCCACGAGCCTCCCCGAACCGCGCACCGGCCACAACATCACCAACGTGGAGGTCCTCGAGCAGCGCGGCGGCCTGGTCGACCTCCGGTTCAACTGGTTCACGCTGTACTTCCGCTACGACACGGTGGACACCTATTTCGGAACTTCGTTCTACACGGTCGATTTCACCGACCACGAACAGCCGTTGATCACGTACAAGCGAGTCGTCCTGAAGAACGACTACATCCACCACGTGGTCGACATCTACCACATCTGATTCGAGGTGAAGTGACGATGACCCACCAGGTCGCGCTGAATTTCGAGGACGGCGTCACGCGCTTCATCAACTGCGGTTCGCAGGAGACCGTGGCCGAGGCCGCGTTCCAGAACCGCATCAACATCCCGCTGGACTGCCGGGACGGCGCGTGCGGAACCTGCAAGTCGTTCTGCGAATTCGGCGACTACGACGGGGGCGACTACATCGAGGACGCCCTCACCGACGAGGAAGCCGAGCAGGGCTACGCGCTGCCGTGCCAGATGATGCCGCGCAGCGATCTCGCCCTGCAGATCCCGAGCACCTCGGCCGCCGCGAAGACGGCGCCCGACAAGCACGGCGCGACCCTCAGCGACATCCGGCGGTACTCGGACTCCACCATCGGGTTCACGTTGGAACTGGACGATCGGGATCGGTTGAACTTCCTCCCCGGCCAGTACGCCAACCTCGACGTGCCCGGCACCGAAGCGCGCCGGTCGTACTCCTTCTCCAGCGGTCCGGGCGACAAGACCGTGGAGTTCCTGGTGCGCATCACCGAGGGCGGCATGATGTCGACCTACCTGCGCGAAACGGCCGGCATCGGCGACCGCCTCGACCTCACCGGCCCGATGGGGACGTTCTTCCTGCGGGAGACCTCGCGCCCCGTGCTCATGCTGGCCGGCGGCACCGGACTCGCTCCCCTGCTGTCGATGTTGGCCACGTTCGAGGAGAACCCGCCGCAGCACCCGATCCACCTGATCTACGGGGTGACCTACGACGACGACCTCGTGGAGTTGGACAAGCTGCGGGAGTGCACCGAGGCGGTTTCCGGGTTCACCTTCGACTACTGCGTGGCCGACGAGAACAGCGCCGCGCCCAACAAGGGGTACGTGACGAGCCTGTTCACCGCGGAGAACCTCAACGGCGGTGACGTCGACGTGTACCTGTGCGGGCCGCCCGCGATGGTCGAGGCCGTGCGGTCGCACATGTCCGAGCAGGGCATCGAACCGGCGAACTTCTACACCGAGAAGTTCAACGTGGCTGCCGAGCAAGAAGGAGGCCAGCCATGAACGACTCGGCCATCTCGTGCCGCTTCGCCGGCCAGGTCGCCGTGGTCACCGGCGCGGCGCAGGGCATCGGGCGCGCGGTCGCCGAACGCTTGTTCGCCGAGTCCGCGGAGGTCGTCCTCGTGGACCGCAGCGAAGTGGTCCACGAGGTGGCCGACGGGCTCATCTCCAACGGCCGCAAGGCGCACGCGCTCACCGCCGACCTCGAGCAGTGCTCGGGCGCAGCGGAGGCGATGGACCGATCCCGCGAACTGCACGGCGGGCTCGACATCGTGGTCAACACGGTGGGCGGCACGATCTGGGCCAAGCCGTACGAGCACTACACCGCGGAGCAGATCGAGGCGGAGATCCGCCGGTCGCTGTTCCCGACCCTGTGGTCGTGCCGCGCGGCGCTGCCGCACCTCATCGAGCAGCAGCGGGGCACGATCGTCAACGTCTCCTCGGTGGCCACCCGCGGGATCAACCGGGTGCCGTACTCGGCCGCGAAGGGCGGCGTCAACGCCATCACCCGCTCGCTGGCCATGGAGGCGGCCGAACACGGCGTCCGCGTGGTCGCCACCGCTCCCGGGGGCACCGAGGCGCCACCGCGCCGGGTTCCCCGCGGCCCGGGGCCCGCCGACGAGCAGGAGGAGCAGTGGAACGCCGAGGTGGTCCGGCAGACCACGGACTCCTCGCTGATGCACCGGTACGGCACCACCGAGGAGCAGGCCGCGGCCATCGCGTTCCTCGCCTCCGCGGAGGCCTCCTACGTCACGGGCAGTGTCCTGCCGGTCGCAGGTGGCGACCTCGGCTGAGCACGCCGCGGGCGTGACCTGAGCTACCGGAACCCGGGCTGGTGTCGTTTACAGTGTCGGAATGATGTCCACGCGGCACCGGCGCTCCGTGGTGGGACGCGAGTCCGAACTCGCCGAGCTCGCGGCCCTTCTCGAAGCAGCTCGCGCGGGAAACCCCGGTGCGGGCGTCGTGGCGGGGCCGGCGGGCATCGGCAAGACGGCATTGCTGGACGAGTTCGCGCACCGGCATGCGGACCTGCACGTGCTGCACGCCTCCGGGCTCGCCTGGGAACGGTCCGTCCGGCTCGGCGTCGCCGAGCAACTGCTGCGCTCGGCCACCTCCGGCAGCGCGTTCGGCGGCTGCGCTCCTGCGCAGGAGGCGCAACCGGATGCGGCGGACGCGGAGCCCGCAGACGCGGAAGCAACCGGGGGCAACGACATCGTCGATGCGGGGCGTCGGCTGCTCACCCGGTCGGCCCCACCGTGCGCGCACGGGACGCTGCTCGTCATCGACGACGCGCACTGGGCCGACACCGCCTCGCTGCAGGCCGTTTCCTCGGCGCTGCGACGTGCCGGGTCAGCGCGGCTGCTCGTCGTGGCCGCCAGCCGCGAGGACCACGACGGTGCGGGCGAGCACGACGGTGGGGGCGATGCGGAGCAGGCCCAGCGGTTGCTGACCGGGCACCACGTCCCGGTGCTGCGGCCGGCCCCCCTGCTGCCCGAGAACGTCCGCGACATGGCCGCACAGGTGGGTGCCGACATGCCGCTGCCGGCGGCGTACCGGCTCGCCGAGCACACGGCGGGCGTTCCGCGGCACATCGACCAACTGCTGCGGGAGTGCCCGCGGCAGCAGTGGTCGCGGGTCCAGCCGTACCTGCTGCCGGCGCCCCGCGCGGTGACCACCGAGGTGGTGGGTCGGCTGCACACGTGCAGCAGCACTGCCCGCGCGATGGCCGAGGCGGCGGCGGTGCTGGGCGGCACCGTCCCGCTCGCCGACGTGGTCGCACTGGTCGAAACGGTCGGTGCCGCGCCCGTGCGCGGATCGGTGGCCGCGCTCGACGAGCTGTGGACCGCGGGGCTGTGCACCACGGCCGAGGGCGAACTGCGCACCCTGCGGTTCGCCGCGCCGCTGGTGCGATCCGCGGTGTACGGCACAGTTCTGCCGCAACGACGGCAACTGCTGCACCACTCCGCCGCGCGCGTGGTCACCGACACGGGCGCGCAGCTGTCGCACCGCGTGGCGGCCAGCCCGTTCCCGGACGCCGATCTGGCCGCAGAACTCGACCACTACGCCGAGGACCAGGCCTCGCAGGGCGCCTGGCCGGCGACGGCGGAAGCGCTCGTGCAGGCCAGCACGCTCAGCCCACGACGTTCCGACCGCGAGCACCGGTTGCTGCGCGCGGTCGACGCGCTCATCGGTGCGGGTCACCTGTTCGAGGTCGACGCCTACACGGCGGCGATCCAGAGCTTTCCGCCGACGGCGTTCCGGGACGCGGTGCTCGGTTACCACGCGCTGGCGCTGGGCCGCCGCTCCGACGCGGAGCAGCTGCTCACCGATGCGTGGGAACGCTGCGATCCGGAGGGCGAGCCGGAACTGGCAGCGCTCATCTGCCAACGGTTCGTGCTGCACTCGCTGAGCCGGTGGCGCGGCGAGCACCTGGTGCGCTGGGCGAAGCGCGCCCGGGAGCTGGCCGGCAGCGGCACCCCCGCGGTGGTCGAGTCCGACGCGATCATCGGGCTGGGCATGGCCGCCTCGGGGCAGCTCGAGCAGGCCTGCGAAGTCTACGCCGACTCGAACGCGGCAGCCGGGGCCCAGGCGCAGCGGTTCCAGATGGCACGGGGGTGGCTGTCGCTGGCGTTGGACGATCCCCTCTCGGCTCGCAAGGACCTGCAGAACGCGGTGCCCACGCAGTACCGCATGGGTTCGGTGCGCATCTCACTGTGGGCGCAGGCGTGGCTGGCGCGCACCGAGTTCTGCCTGGGCCTGTGGGACGAGGCGCTGCGCACGCTCGACCGGGCCCGTGCGCAGCTGGACGAGTCCGGGATCGAGATCCTCGCACCGCTGGTGCACTGGACGGGCGTGCAGATCCGCGCACTGCGCGGCGACTGGGAGCTCGCCGATGTGCACCTGAGCCGGCTGACGGGGGCGTTCGACTACGAGATCATGCTGCTGCCCGCGCGCATGGCCAAGGCGCACTACGCGGAAGCGCTATCGGACTACGCCGGTGTCCTGCGCGCGTTGGAACCGATCGCGCAGACGCCGGACCGGGAACCCGTCGACGAGCCGGGTTTCTGGCCGTGGCAGGACATCTACGCGAACGCGCTGGTGCAGACGAACCGCCTGGACGAGGCCGATGCGTTCCTCGCCCCGCACGAGGCACGCGCCGCCGAACGGGAGCACCACTCGGCCATGGCCCGCACGGGATACGTGCGCGGCCGGCTGTGCGGCGCGCGGGGCGACATCGAGCGCGCACGCCTGCACTTCGACGCGGCGCTGCAGCACGTCTCGCGAACGCCGATGCTGTACGAGCGGGCGCGCGTGAACTTCGCCTACGGGCAGACGTTGCGCCGCGCGGGCAAACGCCGCGACGCCGACGTGGTGCTGCACCGGGCGCGGGAGCTCTACGCGGCGATGCGCGCACGCACCTACGTGCAGCGCTGCGACCGGGAGCTCAAGGCCGGCGGCCTGCACGGGCACCGGTCGGAGGCCGACACCGCCGAGTTGACCGCGCAGGAAAGCGCGGTGGCCAAGCTCGTCGCCGAGGGCAGGAGCAACAAGCAGGTGGCCGTGGAGCTGTACGTGTCGGTCAAGACGGTGCAGTTCCACCTCACCCGCATCTACAGCAAGCTCGGCCTCGCCTCGCGCGGGGAGCTGGCGGCGCGCTTCCACGAGCAGTAGGAGGTGCTCGAGTCGTTCCGCCCGCAGGCCGGACGGGGCCGCGGAACGACCGGGCACGCCCGGGACAGCGGCCCCGCAGGAGCGCTCGTCCCGGACGTGCCCGGACATCCGTTCGTCGGCTTCAGCCCGTCACTGCCAACGCGTCGATCTCCACCAGCAGTCCGGCGGGAAGGCCGACGTAGACCGTGGTCCGGGCCGGGAAGGGCTCACCCACGACACGCGCGTAGGTCTCGTTCATCTCCGCGAAGTGGGCGACGTCGGTGAGGTAGACCCGCAGCATCAGCACGTCCTGCACACCGGCACCACTGGCCTCGAGGATGGCGAAGACGTTGCGCAGGGCCTGCTCGGTCTGGGCGACCACGTCGCCCTTGACGGCCTCGCCGGTGGCCGGGTCCACGCCGGTCTGACCGGAGACCTGCACGAGGTTGCCCTTGCTCACCGCCTGCGACAGCGGCACGCCCGCCGCGGGACGCGGTGCCTCGTCGGTGGTGATGACGTTCCTGTCCATGTCGCGTTCCTTTCCCGTCGGGGGAGTTTCAGGTTTCGTTCCAACCGAGCTCGGCGGAGATGCGCCCGGCGGTGGCCAGCAGGTCGTCGACGAGTGCCAGCAGACCGGCGCGGTCGAGCAGGACCTTCGGCGCGGAGACCGAGATGGCGGCGATCACCTCGCCGTGGTCGTTGCGCAGCGGAGCGGCGACGCAGTGGATGAAGTCCTCGTGCTCCGCGTCGTCGACCGCGTAGCCCTGCTGCTTCACCCGGTCGAGTTCGGCGAGGAACCGCTCGGGGGTGGTGATCGTGTTCGCGGTCAGGGCCGGGTACTCGAGGCCGTTCGCGAGCTGGGATCGAGCTTGCCCGCTCCGCCCGGCGACGAGGACCTTGCCCATGGCGGTGCAGTGCAGGGGCGCGCGGCGACCGACCCGGGAGTACATGCGCACCGGTTGGTTGCTGTCCACCTTGTCGATGTACACGACTTCGTCGGCCTCGCAGATGGCGAGGTGGACCGTGTGCCCGGTGCGCGAGCCCAGCGACTCCAGTCCGGGGCGGGCCACGCCCCGCACGTCGAGGTCCTCGAGGGCCTGGTTGGCGAGGCCGAACAGGGTGCTTCCGAGGCGGTAGCGGTGCTGGTCGACCCGCCGCACGAAGCGGTGGGACTCCAGCGTGCGAAGCAGGCGCATGGCGGTCGACTTGTGCACGCCGAGCTTTTCCGCGAGTTCGTCGAGCGTCAGCGGGTTCGCGGCGAGCTCGGTCAGCACGACGAGTCCGCGCTCCAGGCTCTGGCTCACCCGTGACCTCCACGTTCGTTCCGTTGACGCCCTGTTGGGCATATGCTAAACATCTGATAACCAGATTACGCAACATATATTGCAATATGCGCAATATTGCGTGTCGTGGTGCAGCGCCACCAGCGAGCGCTGCGGTCCAACCGATGCCGACGCACGAAGCGGAGTTCCCGTGCCGCGAACCGCGATCAACGAGGCAGCCGTCCGGTCCCTGCAGGACGAACGCATCGACTGGCGCCACAAGGGAATGCCGCACGCGGCATTCGGCAGCACGATCGGCGGGTTCCTCGCCGAGCGGCCCGGACTTTTCGACTCCGGCTTCGTCGGACCGCTGCTCGTGCTCGACGAGCGGGCGCTGGAGCACAACCTGCGCACCATGGCCGACTGGTGCACCCGGCAGGGTGTGCAGCTCGCCCCGCACGGGAAGACGACGATGGCGCCCCAGCTGTTCGCGCGCCAACTCGCGCGCGGAGCCTGGGGCATCACCGCGGCCACCCTCAGCCAGCTGCGCGTGTACCGCGCCTTCGGCGTCGCGCGCGTGCTGTTCGCCAACCAGCTGGTCGACCCCGACGGCCTCGCATGGCTGGCCCGGGAACTCGACGCCGACCCCGATTTCGCGTTCAGCTGCTGGGTCGACTCCGCGGAGGGCGTCGAGCTCATGGACGCGGCGCTGGACCGAGCGGCACCGGACCGGCAGGTGGACGTGTTGCTGGAGCTCGGCGGCGCAGGGGGCCGCACGGGCGTGCGCGACCTCGACGAAGCCGACCGCGTCGCCGCGGCGGTGGCGGCCAGCCCCTGGCTGCGGCTCGTGGGCGTGGGCGGTTACGAGGGGGCGCTGGCCCACGACCTCAGCTCGCACGACGTCTCCGCAGTGGACGAATACATGGGTAGGCTGCGCAGCGCGGTCACCCGTCTCGCCGCGGCGGGGCACTTCGACGGGCTCGACGAAGTCATCGTGACCTGCGGTGGCAGCGCGTACTTCGACCAGGTCGCGGAGGCGTTGACCGCACCGTGGCCCGAGGAACTGCCCGTGACCCCGGTGCTCCGCAGCGGTGCTTACATCACTCACGACGACGGCCTCTACCGCACGATGTCGCCGTTCGGGCGCGAGCACCGCCTGGCCTCCACCGAGTCGGCGTTGCAACCAGCGATGCGGATCTGGGCCCAGGTCACCTCCCGACCCGAACCCGGGCTCGCCCTGGTGACCATGGGGCGGCGCGACGCCTCCTTCGACCAGCACCTGCCCGAGCCGCAAGTCGTGCGCTCCGGCGACGGCACCACCCGCGTCCTCGACGGAGCCGAGCACGTCACCGAACTCGCCGACCAGCACGCCTTCCTGCGCTTCGGCAGCGACACCGAGCTGCGCGTGGGCGACTGGGTCGGATTCGGCCTGTCGCACCCGTGCACGGTCTTCGACAAGTGGGGCCTGATCCCGGTCGTGGACGACCGGAACACCGTGGTCGACCTGGTCCGCACGTACTTCTGAACGCACCGCTCGGGCGGGAACACGTGGCCGTTCCGCAGCGCCCCGCACGAGCGCACTCCCCCTGCGAGCACGAAAGCACAGGTGCGACATGGACACCGTCATCAGCGGTGCCGAGGTGATCGACGGCACCGGAACGCCGCGGTACCGCGCCGATGTCGGCATTCGGGGATCACGGATCGCCGAGATCGCCGAGGCCGGCAGTCTGCGCGGCAACCGGACCATCGAGGCCGACGGATTGGCGCTGGCCCCCGGGTTCATCGACATGCACGCGCATTCGGACCTGCAGATCCTCGCCGAACCCGACCACACCGCCAAGGTCTCGCAGGGCGTCACGCTGGAGGTGATCGGGCAGGACGGGCTCTCCTACGCCCCCGTCGACGACGACGCGCTGGCCGCCCTGCGCGGACAGCTCGCCGGGTGGAACGACGATCCACCCGGGTTCGACTGGAACTGGCGCAGCGTCGGCGAATACCTCGACCGGCTGGACCGGGGGATCGCGGCCAACGCGGCATACCTCGTTCCGCAGGGAACGCTGCGCGTGCTCTGCGTCGGCCACGAGGACCGGCCGGCCACCGAGCGCGAGATGGCGGAAATGCGCGCACTGCTCGCCCGTTCGCTGCGCGAGGGCGCGTTCGGCATGTCCTCCGGATTGACCTACACGCCGGGCATGTACGCCTCCACCGGAGAACTCACCGCGCTGTGCGAAGTCGTCGGGCAGCACTGCGGGTTCTACAGCCCGCACCACCGCAGCTACGGCGCCGGCGCGCTGGAGGCCTACGCGGAGATGCTGCGCGTCACACGGGATTCCCGGTGCCCGCTGCACCTGTCGCACGCGACGATGAACTTCGGCGTGAACAAGGGACGTGCGAACGACCTGCTGTCCCTGTTGGACGAAGCGCTCGACGGCGGCCAGGACATCACACTGGACAGCTACCCGTACCTTCCCGGCTGCACCGCGCTGCACGCCCTGCTGCCCAGCTGGGCCACCGAAGGCGGTGTCGACGCCACCGTGCGCCGGCTGCGCGACCCCGAGCACGGCGAGCGGATCCGCCAGATCATGGAGGAAGTGGGCGCGGACGGCTGCCACGGGGTGCCGATCGACTGGGAAGCCATCGAGATCAACGGGGTGCGCGACGCCGCGCACAACGGCGACCTCGTCGGCCGCAGCATCGCCGAGTCCGCACGCCGCCTGGGGCGCAGCCCCTTCGAGGTCTTCTGCGACGTGCTCGTGCACGAACGCCTCGGAACCTCCTGCCTGATGCACGTCGGTCACGAGGAGAACGTCCGGGCGATCATGCAGCACCGCACGCACACCGTCGGCAGTGACGGGCTGCTCGTGGGGGACCGACCGCACCCGCGCGCGTGGGGCACCTTCCCGCGCTACCTCGGCCACTACACGCGGGACCTCGGCGTGTTCACGCTGGAGCAGTGCGTCGAGCACATGACCGCGCGGGCGGCCGACCGGCTCGGGCTCACCGACCGCGGGCGCATCCGTGTCGGCAACGCTGCCGATCTCGTCGTGTTCTGCCCCGAGAACGTCTCGGACACGGCGACGTTCGAGCAGCCGCGGCAGCAGCCGGACGGCATTCCGCACGTCTTCGTCAACGGTGCCGCGGTCATCGACGGGGGCCGGCGCACCGATGCGCTTCCCGGCGGTGCCCTGCGCAAAACCGCCCGATAACCATCGCGAACGCCGCACCGGTTCGGTCTCCGACCCGAGGAGTACAACGTGGATTCATTAGTGCACTGGTTGCAGCATGAAACCGCCGGACTGCTCACGCTCTGCGCCGCCGGCATCGCCGTGCTGCTGCTCATGATCATCCGCTTCCGGATCGAACCGTTCATCGCGCTGACCATCGCCGGGTTGCTGGTGGCCGTGGCGGCCGGCCTGCCTCCAGAGCAGATCGTCGGTTCGGCCCAGTCCAGCGGTGACTCGTTGCTGGAAAGCGGATTCGGCAGCATCCTCGGGCACATCGCCGCGATCGTGGGCCTGGGCACGATCCTGGGTTCGTTGCTGGAATCGTCCGGAGGAGCACAACTGCTCACCCGCTCCTTCCTGCGGGTGTTCGGGGACCGCCAGGCGCCGCTGGCGATGGGCTTGTCCGGTTTCCTCTTCGGCATCCCCGTGTTCTTCGACATCGGTGTCTTCGTGCTCGCACCGCTGGTGTACGTGGCCGCGCGGCAGAGCGGTCGTTCGATCCTGCTGTACTGCCTGCCACTGGCCGCGGGCCTGTCCATGACCCACGCGTTCCTGCCGCCGCATCCGGGTCCGGTGGTCGCCGCCGGGCTGCTGGGCGTGGATCTCGGTTGGCTCATCATCATGGGATTGGCTTGCGGCATTCCGGCGATGGTCGTCAGCGGCGTCCTGTTCCCGGCTTGGATCGGCAAGAGGATCCACGTCCCGGTACCGGAGGACATGCTCGCCTCGGACGCCGCGGAGGAGCCGGAACGCGGCAGCCCCGGACTCGGCACGGTCGGCTCGATCATCGGCCTGCCGATGCTGCTGATCCTGGGGGGAACGGTCGGCAGCGTCGCGCTCGCCGAGGGGAGCACCGCCTACTCGCTGGCGACGTTCTTCGGCAACCCGGTGGTGGCCCTGCTCATCTCGGTGCTGTTGGCGTTCTGGCTGCTGGGCACGCGGCGGGGCATGTCCGGTGCCGACCTGTCGGCGTTGACCGGCAAGGCACTGCGCCCGCTGGGCATGATCCTGCTCGTCGTGGGCGCCGGCGGGTTCTTCGGCACCGTGCTCGACGAGACCGGTGTCGGCGACGCCCTGGCCGGGTCCCTGCAGTCGGCCGGTCTGCCGCTGCTCGTCTCGGCCTACGTCATCAGCGCAGGGTTGCGCATAGCGCAGGGGTCGGCGACGGTGTGCATCGTTACCACGGGCGGCATCATCGCCCCGCTGGTCGCCGACCAGCCCTACGCGCAACCGCAGCTCGCGCTCATCGCGGTCGCGATCGCGGCGGGATCGGTCGTCGCCTCGCACGTCAACGACGGCGGTTTCTGGATCATTTCGCGCTACTTCGGGATTTCGGTCAAGGACACGCTGCGGACGTGGACCGTCCTGGAGACCATCCTCTCGGTGGTGGCCTTCGGCGTGGCCGCCGTGCTGAGCGCGGTGCTGGCCTGATGCCGCAGCGGACCGCGCGGCGGGCGGAGGATCAGCAGTCGTAGTCCACTGTGACCGCGTCGGTGTCCGGCAACGACTGGCACGTCAGCACGAAACCGTCGTCCACTTCGGACTGCTCGAGGGCGAAGTTGCGCCGCATGGTCACCGCGCCCTCGGTCACCTTGGCGCGGCAGGTGCCGCACACCCCCCCTTTGCAGGCGAACGGCAGGTCCGGACGGGACTTCTGCGCCGCGTCGAGCACCGGCGTGTCCTTGGGCAGGGTGAGCGTGGAAGTCCGCCCGTCCAGGGTGACCTCCACTTCTGCGCAGGCGCCCTCGGGCACGTCTTCGGTGCGCCGCACCGGTTCCGGCGGGACCTCGTCCACGTGGAACAGCTCCTGGTGCACCCGCCCGTCGTCCACGCCGAGATCAGCCAGCACCTCGCGTGCTTCGGTGACCATGCCGTACGGCCCGCACAGCCACCAGTGCTCGTCGCCGGCGACGGCCAGGAGCGCGTCCACGAGCTGGCGCAGCTTGCCGCCGTCGAGGCGTCCGGACACCAGGTCCGAGGCGCGGGGTTCGCGGGAGAGCACGTGCACGAGTTCGAACCGGGCGGGAAAGCGGTCCTTCAGATCGGCGAGCTCGTCGGTGAACATGACCGTGTCGCTGCGCCGGTTGCCGTAGACGAGGGTGACGTGCGCGTTCGTCTCCCGCAGCAGGCTGGCGGCGATGGACAGCACCGGCGTGATCCCCGATCCCGCGGAGACGAGCACGTGCCGGTCCGAGGTCTCGGGCCCGGGGGTGAACGAGCCGCCGGGCGGTTGCACCTCGACCACGTCGCCGGGCGCCACCTCGTCCACCAACCAGCTGGAGAACAGCCCGTCCGGGACCAGTCGCACCCCGATGCGCAACGAGCTGCCGCGCGCGGCGCAGATCGAGTACGAGCGGCGGTGCTCACCATCGGCCATCCGGCGACGCAACGTGAGCGACTGGCCGGGCCGGAAGTCGAACACGTCGGCGAGTTCCTCGGGCACGTCGAAGGTCACGGCGACCGCGTCCGCGCACAACCGGTCCACTGCGGACACGCGCAGCGGGTGGAACGCGCGGCGCCGGTTCGGCGGCGCCGAGCTCGCGGACGTGGTGGCGACCGGGTTCCGCTCGGTGGTGGTCACGTCACAGCTCCTTGAAGTGTTCGAACGGCTCGGCGCAGGCTCGGCACCTGCGCAACGCCTTGCATGCGGTCGAGCCGAAGCGGGAGAGTTCCTCGGTCTCGCGCGCTCCGCAGTGCGGGCAGGCCACCGCACGCCGCGTGGGTCCGAGGGTCAGCGGCACCGGGCCGCCGTCGTGCGCGGGTGCGCTGCCCGGCGGAGCGATGCCGTGTTCGGCGAGCTTGCGCCGGCCTTCCGCGCTGATCCAGTCGGTGCTCCACGGCGGGTCGAGCTCGGTGCGCACCTCGACGCCGGTGAAGCCGGCCTCGCTCAGGCGGCGGCGCACGTCGCTGCGCATCTCCGCCAGCGCGGGGCAGCCCGAGTAGGTGGGCGTCAGCGTCACCACCGCGGTGCCGTCGGCGGCGAGCTCGACCCCGCGCAGCACGCCGAGGTCGGCCAGCGTCAGCATCGGCAGCTCCGGGTCGGTCACCTCCTCGGCGACCGCCCGGGCCTGCTGCTCGGCGGAACGGGTGGGAGTACCGGTCACCATGTCGCCTCCGGATGCGCACGTGCCAGAGTTTGCATCTCGGCGAGCACGTAGCCGAGGTGCTCGGTGTGCACCCCGTCGCGGCCGGCGCGCCCGCCGACGCCGGCGAGGGGGCGTGCTTCGGGCTGCGCCAGCGTCGCGGCGCTGCGGACCTGCTCCCAGGCCGCGTCGAACTCCTCGCGGGCGTCGGCGGGGTCGACGGCGATACCGTCCTGCGCGGCGGCGCGTTCGGTGGCGTGCGGGCGGAACAGCTCGTCCACGAGCGGCCACACCGCCTCGATGCCGGCCTGCATGCGGGTGTGCGACTCCGCGGTGCCGTCGCCGAGCCGCACGATCCACTTGGCGGTGTACTCGCGGTGGTACTCGAGTTCCTTGACGGCCTTGGCGGCGATGGCGGCCAGCACCGGGTCCCGCGCGGAGCGCAGGCGGGAGAACACGGCCAGTCGCCACGTGGCGAACACGAACACCCGCGCCATCGTCTCGCCGAAGTCGCCGCCCGGCGGTTCGACGAGACGGACGTTGCGGAACTCGTGCTCGTCGCGGAAGTACGCCAGCGCGTCCTCGTCGCGCCCGGTCCCGTCCACTCGGCCCGCCCGGGCGAGCAGCATGCGCGCCTGTCCGAGCAGGTCGAGCGCGATGTTGGCCAGTGCCACCTCGTCCTCGAGCTCCGGTGCCTCGGTGACCCATTCGGTGAGGCGCTGGGCCGCGATGAGCGCGTCGTCACCGAGCATCAGGCAGTACTCGCCGAGCAGCGCACCGTCCACCCCGCCGGGAACGCTCGTGTCCACTCCGGACAGCGGATCGTCGAACCCGGTGCCGAACGCCCACCGGGAGTCGGTGTCGGCGGAGGCGAGCGCCTCGTAGGCGTTGTCGAAGGACATGGGGCGGCCTCACATGTGCGGGACGTCGTCGGGAATGCTGTAGAACGTGGGATGGCGGTAGACCTTGTCCCCGTTCGGCGCGAACATCGGGTCCTTCTCGTCCGGGCTCGAGGCCGTGATCGCCTCGGCGCGCACGACCCAGATGCTCACGCCCTCGTTGCGCCGCGTGTAGAGGTTGCGCGCGTTGTGCAGCGCCATTTCCTCGTCGGCGGCGTGCAGCGAGCCGACGTGGACGTGGTTGAGCCCGCGCTTGCCGCGGACGAAGATCTCGAACAGCGGCCACGAGGCGCGCGGGGCTTCGGTTTCGCTCATGACGTGCCCTCCTCGGCGTGCTTGGCGGCGTGGGCGAGCGCGGCTTCGCGCACCCACCGGCCGTTCTCGTGCGCGGCGCGGCGGCGCTGCATGCGCTGGTCGTTGCACGGCCCCTGTCCGGAGATCACGCTCTTGAGCTCGGACCAGTCCGGTTCGCCGAAGTCGTAGTGCTCGCGTTCGGCGTTGAAGACCAGTTCCGGGTCGGGCAGGCTCACGCCGAGCGCTTCGGCCTGCGGCACGGTCATGTCCACGAACTTCTGGCGCAGCTCGTCGTTGGTGTGCCGCTTGATCCGCCAGGCCATGGACTGCTGCGTGTTCGGCGAGTCGCCGTCGGGCGGGCCGAACATCATCAGCGAGGGCCACCACCACCGGTTCGTGGCGTCCTGCACCATCCGGCGCTGCTCGGCGGTGCCGTTCATCATCGTCAGCAGCATTTCGTAGCCCTGCCGCTGGTGGAACGACTCCTCCTTGCAGATGCGCACCATGGCCCGCGCGTACGGGCCGAAGGAGCTGCGGCACAGCGGCACCTGGTTGCAGATGGCCGCGCCGTCGACGAGCCAGCCGATGACGCCGATGTCGGCGAAGTTCAGCGTCGGGTAGTTGAAGATCGACGAATACTTCTGCCGGCCCTCGATGAGCTTGTCCGTGAGCTCGCCGCGGTCGACGCCGAGGGTTTCGGCCGCCGAGTACAGGTACAGGCCGTGCCCGGCCTCGTCCTGCACCTTCGCCAGCAGGATGGCTTTGCGCCGCAGGCTCGGCGCGCGCGTGAGCCAGTTGCCCTCCGGCTGCATGCCGATGATCTCCGAGTGCGCGTGCTGCGCGATCTGCCGGACCAGGGTCTTGCGATATCCCTCGGGCATCCAGTCCCGGGGTTCGATGCGCTGGTCGCGTTCGATCCGCTCGTCGAAGTGCTGCTGCAGCTGCTCTTCGCCGGGGGTCTGCGTTTCCTCGACGACTGCTCCGCCGGTCGCCACGGGGACCACCTCCACCGCTTCCTGGCTCCCACCGGCCGGAATTACCGACCGTTCGGTCAAAAAATATTTTCGCGCAGGACACCCGCGGAACGCAACCCCCGCGGAGGCCGTCCCGCGGGTGCCCTGCCGGAATCGTTCAGGCCGAGCCGGCGGCCCCCTCGGCGTCCCGCTTGGCCACCAGCGTGAGCACGTCGTACTTGGCCACCGAATCGCCGTTCTGGTTGGTCACGTCGGCGTCCCACCGGACCTCGCCGTAGGCGGCGTTCGAGCGCGGCGTGATCCGCTTGGCCGTCAACGTCACCGTGATCTCGTCCCCCGGGTAGGTCGGCGTGCGGAACCGCAGGTTCTCCAGCCCGTAGTTGGCCAGCACCGGCCCCGGCTCCGGCGCGACGAACAGCCCCGCCGCGAACGACACGACCAGGTAGCCGTGCGCCACCCGACCGCCGAAGAACTCGTTGGCCGCCGCGGCCTCGTCGTCGGTGTGGGCGTAGAAGGTGTCCCCGGTGAACTCCGCGAAGTGCTCGACGTCCTGCAGCGTGACCTGCCGCGGACCGCCGATGACCGTGTCACCCGGCCGCAGGTCCTCCAGGTGCTTGCGGAACGGGTGCTCCTCGGTGACCGAGCGCTGACCGCCCGAGACCCACTCCCCGCCGATCGCGGTGAGCGTGTCCGGATCGGCCTGCACCGCGGTGCGCTGCATGTGGTGCAGCACCCCGTGCAGTCCGCCCAGCTCCTGCCCGCCGCCTGCGCGGCCCGGGCCGCCGTGGACCAGCTGCGGAACCGGGGACCCGTGCCCGGTCGACTCGGCGGCGTCGTGCCGGTTGAGCACGAGCATCCGCCCGTGGCTCGCGGCAGCACCCAGCACGACCTCGCGCGCGAAGTCGCGATCGGCGGTGACCACCGATCCCACCAGGCTGCCCCGACCGCGGCGGGCCAGCTCCACCGCCTGGGCCGCGCCCTCGTACGGCACGACCGTGCTGACCGGGCCGAACGCCTCCACCTCGTGCGGCTGCGAGCGTTGCGGATCATCGCAGCGCAGCAGCATGGGCGAGACGAACGCGCCGTGCTCGGCATCGGCACCCGCCGGCTGCACCTGCTCCGGATCGCCGTGGACCAGCTCTCCCGCCTCCAGCAGTGCCTTGACCGAACGCCGCACCTCCTCGCGCTGCTCGAGGCTGGCCAACGCCCCCATGGTCACGCCCTCTGCCCGCGGATCGCCGACCACGACGCGCTCCAGCCGCTGCCGCGCGGCCGCGACCACGTCGTCGAGGAGGTCGGCGGGCACCAGCGCTCGCCGGATCGCGGTGCACTTCTGCCCCGCCTTGACGGTCATCTCGGTGACGAGTTGATCGACGAACAGGTCGAACTCCGCGGTGTCCGGGCCGGCGTCGGGCCCGAGCACGGAGCAGTTCAGCGAATCCGCCTCCGCGTTGAACCGCACCGCCCGGTCGACCAGCGTCGGGTGCGCGCGCAGGCGCTCGGCCGTGGCGGCGGAACCGGTGAACGACACGAGGTCCTGCTCGGACACGTGTTCCAGCAGGTCCCCCGCGCCGCCGCACACGAGTTGCACCGACCCCTCCGGCAGCAGCCCGGACTCCACGATCAGCTCGACCAGCCGGTGCGTGAGGTAAGCGGTCTGCTCGGCGGGTTTGATCAGGCTCGGCACGCCCGCCAGGAACGCCGGGGCGAGCTTCTCCAGCGGCCCCCACACGGGGAAGTTGAACGCGTTGATCTGCACCGCCACCCCGCGCAGCGGCGTGCACACGTGCCGGCCCAGGAACGTGCCGCCCTTGCCGAGCGGCTCGGTCCCGCCGTCGAGGTAGACCGTGGAATTGGGCAGTTCGCGGCGTCCCTTGCTGGCGTAGGTGAACAGCACGCCGATGCCGCCGTCGACGTCGAACTTGGCATCGCCCTTGGTCGCACCGGTGCGCGCCGACAGCTCGTACAGCTCCGGGCGGTGTTCCCGCAGGTACGACGCGAGCGATTTGAGCAGTGCCGCGCGCTGGTGGAACGTCAGCTCCCGCAGCGCCGACCCGCCGACCTCCCGCCCGTGGGCGAGCGCGCCGGCCACGTCGATCCCCGCCGAGGAGACCCGGGCGACCTCCGCACCGGTGACCGCATCGCGCATCGGCGTTCCCTCGTCGGTGGGCCGCTGCCACCGGCCGCCGACATAACTGGACAGTGCACTCATCTCCAACGACCTCCTCGCCGGCCCGCGCCGGCCGATCGGTGCCGCGGAGCCGGCACACTCCGCGGGTTCCCCGCGGGGCTATTGGCCCCGGAACTCGGGCTGTTGCTTGTTCAGGAAAGCTTCCACCGCCGCGCTGTGATCACTGGTCGTGGCCAGGCGCTCCTGGGCCAGCGCCTCGGCCTCGAGGGTGGCACCGAACCCCTCCTGCGCCCGCAGCAGCGCTTTGAGCTCGGCGTAGGCAGCTGTGGGGCCGTGCGCGAGCTGCCGGGCCAGTTCCCACGCCGCCGAGAACACCTCCTCCCCGGAGACGACGCGGTGCACCAGCCCCCACTCGAGGGCCGTCTCGGCCGCGAGCATCTCGCCGAGGAAGAACAGCTGGCCGGCGCGGGAGGAGCCGACCGCGCGCACGAGGCTCGCGCTCAGTCCCGAGTCGCTGGCCAGGCCGATGCCGGTGAAAGCGGTGCCGAACTTCGCCCGGTCGGCGGCGACGCGGACGTCGCCGGCGAGGGCGAATCCCAGGCCCGCACCCACGCACGGCCCGTTGATGCCGACCACGACGGGCTTCGGCAGTTCGGCCAGGGCGGTGACGATCGGGTTGTAGTGCTCCCGCACCGTCGCCAACGCGCTGGTCCCGTCGGCGCGCAGCGCCTGCGCGTGCTCGGCCAGGTCCTGGCCCACGCAGAAGGCCTTGCCCGCACCGGTCAGCAGCACTCCGCGCACTGCGGTGTCCGCGGCGGCCGCGTGCAGGGCCTGCAGCAGCTCCTCCTTGAGCCGCCGGTCGAGCGCGTTGGCGGCTTCCGGGCGGTTCAGCGTGATCGTGGCGACCGCGTCGGTGGTTTCGCAGTGCACCGCGCTGTCGGTGGTCATGGACTGCCTCCGCTCACTCGTTCCATTCGTGGAAGCCGCGTCCGCTCTTGCGGCCGAGTTCTCCACGTTCGACCTTGTCCCGCAGCACCTGCGGCGGGGTGAAGCGCTCGCCCAGGGTGCGGCTCAAGTATTCGGCGACGGCCAGGCGCACGTCGAGCCCGACGAGGTCGGTGGAGCGCAGCGGGCCCATCGGGTGCCGGTAGCCCAGCTCCATCGCGGTGTCGATCGACGCGGCGTCGGTGACGCCCTCCTCCAGCATGCGCATGGCTTCCAACCCCAGGGCGACACCGAGGCGGCTGGTGGCGAAGCCGGGCGAATCGCGCACGACGATCTCGGTCTTGCCGAGCGCACGTGCCCAGCCGCGAACGGCCTGCACAGTGCTCTCGCCGCTGGCCGGACCAGCCACCACCTCGACGAGTTTCGAAGCGGGCACCGGGTTGAAGAAGTGCATGCCGACGAAGCGCTCGGGCGAGTGCAGCGCGGTGCCGAGTTCGGCGACGGACAGTGAGCTCGTGTTGCTGGCCAGCACCGTCGACGCCGCCACGACCGCTTCGGCTGCGGTGAGCATCCGGACCTTCAGCTCCGGCGTCTCCGGTACCGCCTCGACGACGAGTTCGGCCTCCGTCGGCAGCGCGGAGACCTCGGTGGCGGTGTGCAACCGCTGCAGCACCGCGTCCGGGGACGCCTCGAGCTTCCCGCGCCGGCGGGCGCCCTCCAGGCTGTCGCGCACGCGTTCACGCGCCGCCTGCGCGGCGACGTCGTCGTTCTCGACGATGTGGACCTCGGCGCCGAGCACGAGGAACACCTGGGCGATTCCCGAGCCCATGCGCCCACCGCCGAGGACGCCGACGGATTCGACCGTGTCGCTCACGTCCACTCCTCACGTTGCTCCGACCTCCGCCGCCGTGCACGGCCGCACCGCACGTTCGGCTCAGGCGCACCGCGATCCGCGGTGATCTCCTTCGAGTTGCGGAAAGTTCGGCGATGACGGCGGGTTGACAACACTTCGCGCGCCGCCAACACTGCACATTAATAACCGACTGTTCGGTCAGTATGCAAGGTGGTGAGACCCCGTGACCACGTCGGATCTGCCCGTGGCAGCGTCCACGCGCGCCATGCTCGACGACGACCACGCCTCCAGATCACTCGGGATCGAAGTCGACGAGGCCGTCGACGGCTCCGCATCCGCCCGGATGCTCATCACCGCGAGCATGGTCAACGGCCACGGCATCGCGCACGGCGGTTACGTCTTCGCGCTCGCCGACACCGCGTTCGCCTGCGCCTGCAACAGCCACGGCCCCACCACCGTCGCCGCCAGCGCGGAGATCACGTTCGTGGCACCGGCCCGCGAAGGGGATGTGCTGCACGCCCGCGCGGAGGAACGCGTCCGGTTCGGGCGCAGCGGCATCTACGACATCACCGTCCACCGCGGACCGGAGCACGACAGCACCGTGGTCGCGGAGTTCCGCGGACACAGCCGGAGCACGGGAGAAGGCCGCATGCGAGAAGGCCCTGCGCGAGAAGGCCCTGCGCGAGAAGGTAAGGAGGCAGGAGAATGACCGGGACAACGGAGTCGCCGGCATCCGTCGAAGACCCGGCACCCCTCGGGGACGTCGCCGCACCGACCGCGATCGCACCCGGCGACGTCGTACGCACCCGTGGCGAACTCGAATCCCTGCAACTCGAACGTCTGCAGTGGACGCTTTGGCACGCCTACGAGAACGTCCCGTTCTACCGCGAGCGGTTCGACTCGGCCGGTGTCCACCCCCGCGACTGCCGCACGCTGGCCGACCTGGCGAAGTTCCCGCCGACGACCAAGCACGACCTGCGGGACAACTACCCCTTCGGCATGTTCGCCGTGCCCCGTCAGCGGGTGCAGCGCGTCCACGCCTCCAGCGGCACCACCGGCCAGCCCACGGTCGTCGGCTACACCGAGCACGACCTGCAGGTCTGGTCCGACGTGGTCGCCCGGTCCATCGCGGCCGCGGGCGGCCGGCCGGGGGAGATGGTGCACGTCTCCTACGGGTACGGGCTGTTCACCGGCGGGCTCGGTGCGCACTACGGTGCCGAACGGCTCGGCTGCACCGTCGTCCCCGCATCGGGCGGGATGACGGCGCGCCAGGTGCGCATCATCCAGGACTTCCGCCCCGAGATCATCATGGTCACCCCCTCCTACATGCTCACCCTCATCGACGAGTTCCGGCGCCAGGGCATCGACCCGCGCGAAACGTCCCTGAAAGTCGGGATATTCGGCGCCGAACCGTGGACCGAGCAGATGCGCCGGGAGATCGAGCGGGCCGTCGACATCGACGCGGTGGACATCTACGGCCTGTCCGAGGTCATGGGTCCGGGCGTGTCCTCGGAATTCACCGACACCAAGGACGGCCCGCACGTCTGGGAGGACCACTTCTACCCCGAGGTGCTCGATCCGGTGCACGGCACGCCGCTGGCCGACGGCGAGAGCGGCGAGCTCGTGTTCACCGCGCTGACGAAGGAGGCCCTGCCGATCATCCGGTACCGCACGCGGGACCTCACCCGCCTGCACCCCGGTACTGCGCGGCCGGAGTTCCGGCGCATGGAGAAGATCACCGGACGCAGCGACGACATGATCATCCTGCGCGGGGTGAACGTCTTCCCCAGCCAGATCGAGGAGCTCGTGCTCAGCTGCGACGGCCTGTCGCCGCACTTCCAGATCTCGCTGGAACGCGCGGGCCGCATGGACCGCATGACCATCCGGGTGGAGTGCGCGGAGCACACCGCCGCAGAGCGGATCGCCGCGATCCCCGAGCAGCTGACCGAGTCGGTCAAAGAGGCGGTCGGGGTGAGCGCGCAGGTCGAGGTGGTCGAACCGGACACGTTGGAGCGTTCGGTCGGCAAGCTGCGCCGGGTCGTCGACCACCGGTGATCGGGGCAGCGCGGCGGTTGGGAAGATGGTGGACATGACGGCGAGGACGGCGAGCAAGAACTCGAACCGCGGGCGCCCGGGCTACGATCTCGACTCCCTGCTGCGCACGGCGGCGGTGGTGTTCCACGAACGCGGCTACGACGGCACGAGCATGGAGGACCTCGCCAAGCGGCTCGGCATCACGAAGTCGGCGATCTACTACCACGTCTCCGGCAAGGAGGAACTGCTCCGCCTGAGCGTCGACCGGGCGCTCGACTCGCTGTTCGCGGTCACCGAGGAAGCCGCCTCCCAGCAGGGCACGGCGATCGACCGGTTGCAGCACGTGGTGCAGCGGAGCGTGCAGATCCTCGTCGAGGAGCAGGCGTTCGTCACGGTGCTGCTGCGCCTGCGGGGCAACAGCAAGGTCGAGCGGCAGGCCATGACGCGTCGCCGCAAGATCGACCACTTCCTCAGCGACCTCGTCGAGGATGCCCAGAGCGAAGGCAGCATCCGGAGCGATCTCGATCCGGCACTGACCACGCGGCTGCTGTTCGGCATGGTCAACTCGATCATCGAGTGGTACCGGCCGCGCAAGGGGTTGTCGGCCGAAGAGATCGCCGAAGCGGTGGTGAAGTTGGCCTTCCGCGGACTCGAGTCCACACCGGACGGCAGCGCGTGAACCGTGCGGTACGTGCTCCGCGCGGCGCGCGGGGACCACCTTCCCGGCACTCCCGGAAAGCGCCGGCACGGATCGGCCGGCACGGATCGGGGTGGTGACGCCGCGTGCGCCACCACCCCGGGCCGTCACCGGTCACTCGTGCGGTCACTGCTCGCCGGAGCGAGTGCTCGCCCGAGTGCCCGCCATCGCGAACGCGGCCACGCCCGCGCCCGCGATCACCATGATCGCGCCTGTCACCACGTTGCTCCACACCAGACCTGCGGTCGGCCCGCCCGCCGGGACGAGCCAGGTGGAGATGATCATCCAGATTCCCAGCGGGGCCGCCACCCAGGACAGCCCACCACCGCGCTCGGCCATGCCGGTGACGCCGAGTCCGATCGCGACGACCACGAGACCGATGATGAGGTGGTGCGTGGCCAGCGAAGGCAGGCCGCTCAGGCCGATCACCAGCGGTGAGATCGCTGCCCACACTCCGGCCAGGGCGAGAACTCCGTCTCCGAGGACCGTGCGGGGCGACCCGAGAGTTCCGCCGTACTGCCGCTGCAATTCGACCACATCGGGGTGGTCGCGCATGGATTCCCGTTCCGCGGTCCGACGCGGTTCTGCTCCGTCAACCACGGTGATCCTCCTCTGCTCGAAGGTGCGTGCCGGGTGGAGGGGATTCCACGCGGGCACTGCAATCCCGGTGCGTCCGGTGCGGACGAGGCGGCGAACCCGGGAACGAGCCGGCGCCGTGCCACCGGGAACGTTTCGGTGTGTGCGGTCGGATTCGTGCGTGCGGGTTCCGATAGAGACCGCTGTCGTGCGGCGTCCGGGAGGAGCACTCACCTCGGGCCGTCACCGGGGACGCGTGCCACCGGTTCCGCGAACGTCGCGCCGTGGACATCCCGCAGGAGTCCGCGACCAATCCACGACCAAGAGGCCGCGAGCACGCGCATCGTGTTCGCCGCTTCATGTTAGCGCGTCCACTTGCACCGCAACCAGGATTTTCGGCCCTGATGCGGCCCGAAGCCGAAAAGACAACGTCGAACTCCAGTTCGCCCCGGGCGGGCTGAGCGCCGCATCACCAGCAAGCACCGCACCCCCGGCAAGCACGGGCGCGGACTCGCCGCCCACAGCAGCGGCGCCCGCAGCGCGCGACCCGGCCGTGCGGCCCGGCCGCACACCCCGGCCGTGCGGCCCGTCAGGGCTCCCGCGCGCAACGCACCACCGGCCGGTTCCGCGGCGGCCGGCCCCGAGCTCCTGCCGCGACCCGGACCCCCTTGCCGGGGGCGCGCCCGCACCCCGAGATCGCTGTACTAGCCTGCAGCACGTTGCGCGTCCCAGGCGTGGTCGTGCGAGGAAACCTGACGCTCCCGGACGTCCCCGGCGATTCGCGACGAAGCGGGCGCGCCGTCCGGGAGGCCCCCGTTCCCCGAACAGCAGCCCGACGCAAACCCCCGAACCCGGCGAAGGAGACGGAGTCACCGTGCACCACGCGGCGTCGCCCCGACCGAAACGCACGATCCGTGCTGCCTGCACGGCCGCGGTCCTCACCGCCACGATGGGCGTAACGGCCTCCCCCGCCCTGGCGGCCCCCGAGCTGCCCGACGACCCCCAGCAGGCCGAGCAGAAGCTGCACGAGCTGTCCCGCCGCGCCGAGGAAATCACCGAGAAGTACAAGAAGGCCCAGGACGACCACAAGGCCAAGCAGGAGGAACTGGCCAAGGCCACGGACAAGACGCAGCAGGCCGAGCGCGTCGCCGAGCAGGCCCGCCGCGAGGAGGAGCGCTTCCGCGGCCACGTCGACCAGCTGACGCGCGCCAGCTACCAGGGAGCGCGGCTGAACAAGATGTCGGCGTTGCTGGCCAGCGAAACCCCGGACGACTTCCTCGACCGCGCCGCCACGCTCGACGTGCTGGCGCAGGACAACAACGAGGTCATCGGCCGGCTCGCCGCGGCCACGCACCGCGCGGAGAAGGCCGAGCAGCAGGCGCAGGCCGCGCGCGACCGCGCCGCGAAGGCCGAAGCCGACGCGGCGCGCCTGAAAACCGACATCGAGAACCGCAAGGCCGACATGGACCAGCAGGTGGCCAAGGTCGAAGAGCACTACAACAGCCTCAGCGAGCAGGTGCAGGAGGAGATCTCCGGGGAAACCAGCTCGGTCGGGCAGCTCGTCGGCGGCGGTTCGGCCATCGAAGCGGTCAACGCGGCGCTGAGCAAGCAGGGCTCGCCCTACGTCTTCGGTGCCAAGGGCCCGAGCCAGTTCGACTGCTCCGGCCTCGTCCAGTGGTCGTTCGAGCAGGCCGGGGTGGAACTGCCCGCCTCCACCCAGTCGCAGATCAGCGAGGGGCAGGAGGTCTCGCAGAGCGAGATGAAGCCGGGCGACGTGATCTTCTTCTACAGCTCCGGCAGCCACAACGGCATCTACATCGGCAACGGGCAGATCGTGCACGCCCCCACCGAGGGGCAGGACGTCACGGTCGAAGAGGTCGCCTACATGGGCGACGTCAACACGGTGCGCCGCTACACCTGAGGCGCACCGCCAGCTGAACCGGCCGCAGCCCTGCTGCGAACCACCGGCCCGCGGTCAGCGCCGCGGGCCGGTGGCCCGTTCCGGCCTTCCCACTTCGCGCGCCACTGCTGCGCACGGGTGTTCCCGGTACCGCCCGAACGGAGGATCTTCGCCGACACACCGCACCGAACGGCCCGCAGGGCGGTGCGTGCACGCCGACGTTCGGCGATCCTGGAGCGGAGCGCCCACGGCGAACCGCGACCGCCCACGCGGCGGGGAAGGTTGTCCGAACATGACCGAAACGCTCCGACCGGCCGTCGGAACTCCGGTTCCGCGCACCGAGGACCGGCCGCTGATCCAGGGCAGGGCCAGCTGGACCGACACGATCACCCCGCCTGCAACGATGCACGTGGCGGTGCTGCGCAGCCCCTTCGCGCACGCGCGCATCACGGCTCTGGACACCGCCGCAGCGGCTGAGCTCTCCGGTGTCGTGGCGGTGTTCAGCGGGGCCGACCTCGCCGACGAGTGGGTCGGCATCCCGTGCGCCTGGCCGGTCACCGAGGACATCCACCTGCCCGAGCACCCGCCGATGGCGGTCGACACCGTCCGGTTCGTCGGCGAACCCGTCGCCGTCGTCGTGGCCACCGACCGCGCGGCGGCCGAGGACGCCCTCGAGCACGTCGACGTCGACTACGAGCCCGCCGAGGCCGTCGCGGACGTCGAAGAGGCCCTGCGCGGCGGCCCGCTGGTGCACGAGCGGTTCGGCACGAACGAGTGCTACACGTGGGGACTGGACAACGGCGACGTCCAGTCGGCGTTCGCGAACGCCGAGGTCACCCTGTCGCAGCGGTACGTCCAGCAGCGGTTGCAACCCACGCCGATGGAGCCGCGCGCGGTGGTGGCCACCCCGGACCCCGCGGGCGAGGGGTTCACCGTGCACTCCTCGACGCAGATCCCGCACATCCTGCGTGGTGTGCTGGCCGCGGTGTGCTCGGTTCCGGAATCCAAGCTGCGGGTGGTGGCTCCGGACGTCGGCGGCGGCTTCGGCGGCAAGCTCAACGTCTACCCCGAGGAATGCCTGTGCTTGGCGCTGGCGCGGCGGTTGGGCTCACCCGTGAAGTGGGTGGCCGACCGCTCCGAGGACAGCCAAGCGATGACGCACGGTCGCGGCCAGGTGCAGTACGTCGACCTCGCGGCCACGAACGAGGGGCGCCTGCTGGGCATGCGGGTGCGCATCCTCGCCGACATGGGCGCTTACCTGCAGCTGCTCACGCCGGGCATCCCGCTGCTGAGCGCGTTCATCTTCCCGGGGGTCTACTCCTTCGACGCCTTCTCCATCGAGTGCCGCGGGGTGTTCACCAACCGCACGCCCACCGACTCCTACCGCGGCGCGGGACGCACCGAAGGCATCTACGGGGTCGAACGAGCCGTGGACGCGCTGGCCCGCAAGCTCGGCATGGACCCTGCCGAGGTCCGCCGCCGCAACTACCACGCCCCCTTCGACTCGGGCTCCACCACTCCCTCCGGGCTCGAGATGGATTCCGGCGACTACCCGCGCGCGTTGGACCGGGCGCTCGAACTGTCCGACTACTCCGGCTGGCGCGCCGAGCAGCGGCGCAGGCGCGACAACGGCGATCCGGTGCAGCTCGGCATCGGCGTGTGCAGCTACACGGAGAACGGCGGCCTGTCACCGTCGAAGATGACCGCCGCGCTGCGGCTGGGCGCACCCGGGTGGGAGATGGCCGGTGTGCGGATGCTCGCAGGCGGCACGGTGCAGGTCGTCACCGGCACCTCGCCGCACGGGCAGGGGCACGAGACGACCTGGGCGCAGATCGTGGCCGATGACCTGGGGGTGGCCGTCGAGGACGTCGAGGTCGTGCACAGCGACACCAACGCCGCGCCGTACGGGCTGGACACCTACGGTTCGCGCAGCGCGGCGGTCGGTGGCACGGCGGTGCACCTGGCCGCCCGCAAGGTGCTGACCAAGGCGCGGGCGATCGCCGCGCACGTGCTGGAGGCCGCCGAGGAGGACCTCGAGTTCGAGGCGGGGCACTTCTCCGTGGCGGGCGCGCCCGGCGGCAGCGTCTCGATCCAGGAGGTGGCGGGGGCCGCGTACCTCGCGGCCGACCTGCCGGAGGGGATGGAACCGGGCCTGTCGGAGGAGCAGTTCTTCGACCCGCCGAACTTCACCTACCCCTTCGGCACGCACATCTGCGTGGTCGAAGTGGACACGGAAACGGGAAAGGTCACCGTGCCACGGTATTTCGGCGTCGACGACTGCGGAAACGTCATCAATCCAGCCATTGTGGATGGACAGATGCACGGCGGCATCGCCCAGGGCATCGGTCAGGCGCTGTACGAGGAGGCCGTGCACGACGCCGACGGGACGCTCACCAGCGCCGCCCTGTCGGATTACCTCGTGCCGGCGGCACCGGAACTGCCGGAGTTCACCCTCGGGCACACGGTGACCCCGTCACCGACGAACGCGCTCGGCGCGAAGGGCGCGGGAGAATCCGGCTCGATCGCCGCCACCCCGGCCGTGGTCAACGCAGTCCTCGACGCGCTGGCCCCGTTCGGCGTGGAACACATCGACATGCCCGCCACTCCGCGGCGGGTGTGGGAGGCGATCCAGCACGCCCGGCAGTCCTCCTGACCAGACAGCAGCACTCCTGGTCACCGGCCCACCAAGGCGCTGCCTCGGCAGGCCGGTGGCCGCTCCCCGTGCGCCGACGCAGCGCTCCTGCGCACCCGACACAGCGGGCGTCGAGAGCGCGCCCGACTACCGCGCCTTGTCGCGGTACATGGCTTCGTCCGCCCGGGCCAGCGCCGCCATGGGCGTGTCCGCCCCTCCGGCGAGCACGTGGCCGACGCTGACCGCGACCTCCTCGTGGTTCTCCCGCCCCAGGCGGACCGGAACCTCGAAGGCACCGGTCAGCCGCTGCTTGAACTGCTCCGGCGAACCGGCGGGTTCGAGGATGACGACGAACTCGTCCCCGCCGATGCGGCCGACGAAGTCGGTTTCCCGCGTGCACTGCTTCAACCGCTGGGCGCAGGTGCGCAGCAACGCATCGCCGGTGTTGTGGCCGAACCGGTCGTTGATCTCCTTGAAGCTGTCCAGGTCGACGTAGACCAGACCGATCTGGTAGTGGGCCCGGGCGGCACGAGCCAACGCCTCGTCGAGGTACTGCAGCACGAGCGCGCGATTGGCGACCCCCGTGAGATCATCGTGCGTGGCCTGGTGGTGCAGTTCCAGGTGCACGCTGTAGAGCTGCTGCAACGTCACGAGCTGGCGCAGCACGACCAGCCCCACCACCACGCCCAGCAGGTACATCTCCACCGGTGTGGTCGCGCCGCCGCGCGCCCGGCCGACGACCATGATGATGATCACCGCCGCCAGCGGCACGTACGGCAGGAACAGCAGCGACAGGCTCGGTTTCAGCGGCGGCAGCGGCTTGTCCGGAACCAGGGCGGCGATCAGCAGGAACACCGGTGCGGCCATGTAGCCGATGTCGTTGGCAGGTGCGGCACCCACCTCGAGGGAGATGGTGTAGGTGTAGAGGGCGTCGGACACGCCGTTCGCGATGAGCCCGAGCATGATCCAGGCGAGCGGGATGCGGCGCACGCTGTGCAAGGTCACCGCGAACAGGATCGCCGCCACGATGAGCACGAGGTCACCGAACGTGTAAGCCACCGACAGCAGCAGTTCCGCGGAGTTGTCCCCGTACAGGATCGATCCGAGGGTCAGTTCCCACAGCAGCGCCGCCAGGCTGCAGATGATGATCAGCGCGTCGAGCACCAGCACCCGGCGCGGGGAGACGACGTCCTCCCGGCGCAGCGACCGCTCCTCGCGGGCGGCACTGACGAGGGCGACGAGCACGCACAGCGGCAGCCCGAAGAAGAGGACGTTCTCGGCGTCGGGGAACGGGAAGACCCGGCCGTCGATCCGGTGCCACGTCCACATCGCCTGCGCGATCACCCACAGCGCCAGCGCCGCGAACAACCACACCCGCCACGCCTCACCGCGGCGGTACCCCGTGATGCCGAATGCCGCGGAGGCCGCGACCCCTCCGACGAGCCCGATCATGTCGGCGACCGTGCGCGCGAGCGAGGGGGAAAGCACCCCGGAGGCCACCACGACGGCCACCGCGCACACGGCGACGGCGAGCAACCACGGCCACTGCCTCACCACGGCGACCGCACCAGGTTCGGCGTTCGACGGTGGCGAGGCGCCCGGGTTGGACCGAGACCGGCCGCACCGCTCCGGCGGCGCACCCGCGCGACGGGCGCGCCGCCTTCGTCCCGCGGCCGGGGGACGCGGCATCGACCAGCATTCATGCCACTCGCCGCCTGATCCTTCGTTCCGCACACGCCGTGCCACCTGCGGAGCACGCATCCACATTCCCCACCGGCCACGACCGAACCAGGGCCACCGGAATCCGGTGCCCAGCCGGACCGTGCAGTCCGCGAGGCGTACAAAAAGTATACCGCGGCCGGGAGGTGCGCACAGTTGAGCGAACGGCCGGAGCACACCGCTCGTCGCGTGCATCCACCACCGGTCGTGCTGCGCGACCGCTCGGCGCGGCGCTGTTGCGTTCGGTTCCACACCCACCCAAGGATGTCGCGCACATGACAACCCCTTCGGGGGTGAAGAAGCGAATCGGCGTGGCGGGGCTTTCCTCGCCTCGCGAACGGATTCCACTCTGAGTCCAACGGAAAGCTTCACCAAGGAGAAGTGATGTCGAACAGCGACACGGGCGGTGCTCCGGACCCGACGGCACACATCGCCGATCCCGCACCACTGGGGTTGGCCGGGTTCGCCTCGACCACCCTGGTACTGAGCTTCGTCAACGCGGGCCTGGTGGGCACCACCGTGGAGACGACCGCGGTGATCGCGCTGGCACTGTTCTACGGTGGCCTGGCCCAGCTGCTCGCGGGAATGTGGGAATTCCGCAAGGGCAACACCTTCGGCGCCACGGCCTTTCCCACCTACGGCTCCTTCTGGATTGCGTTCGCCGTGTACGTGTGGTTGTTCATGGACACCATGAGCGAACCGCAGCAGGCCGTGGCGACCGGTCTTTTCCTGCTCGTCTTCACGATCGTGACGGGATACCTCACGATCGCCTCGCTTGCCACGAACACGGCCCTGGTGACCGTGTTCGTCCTGCTGTTCGTGACGTTCCTGCTGCTGACGGTCGGCGAACTGGCCGGCGTCTCGGCGCTGGGAACGCTCGGCGGTTGGGTCGGGATCCTGACAGCGCTGGCCGCCTACTACGCCTCGTTCGCGGTGGTGCTCAACGCGACGTGGAAGCGCACGGTCCTGCCCGTCGGACCGCTGACACGGTGAACCACGCCTGCGGCCCCAGGAACGCACCGCACCCGTCATCCCGTCACGGGCAGAAGCCCCGTCACGAGCAGAAGGAAGCAGCAGGCACACGCATGAGCGACAAGCAAGCGCCCACCGGCGACACCGGAGCGCGCACCTTCCCACCGAGCGCGGAGTTCGCCGCCCAGGCCAACGCCGGCTCCGAGCTGTACGACCGGGCGGCGGCTGGGCGCGAAGAGTTCTGGGCGAGCCAGGCCGAACGGCTGCACTGGGACGCGAAGTGGCACGAGGTCGTCGACTGGTCCAACGCCCCGTTCGCCCGGTGGTTCACCGGTGGCCGGCTCAACGTCGCCTACAACTGCGTCGACCGCCACGTCGAGGCGGGGCACGGCGCGCAGATCGCACTGCACTGGGTGGGCGAACCCGGGGACACCCGCGACATCAGCTACGCCGAGCTGCAGCGGGAGGTCTCCCGCGCGGCCAACGCGTTGAGCTCGATCGGTGTGCGGGCCGGTGACCGGGTCGCCATCCAGCTGCAGATGATCCCCGAAGCCGTCGTGGCCATGCTGGCCTGCGCGCGCCTCGGAGCTACGCACAGCGTCGTCTTCGGCGGGTTCTCCCCGAGCGCGCTGCGATCGCGGGTGGACGACGCCGAGGCGTCCGTCGTGATCACCTCGGACGGGCAGTACCGGCGCGGGCAGGCGGCGCCGATGAAGGAGAACGTCGACGAAGCGCTGCGGGGCGCCGAAACGGTCCGCCACGTCGTCGTGGTCCGCCGCACCGGTGACGACCTCGGCTCCGTGCCGTGGACCGAGGGCCGCGACCTGTGGTGGCACGAGCTGCTCGGCGAGCAGCCCGAGCAGCACAGCCCGGAGTCGTTCGACGCCGAGCACCCGCTGTTCATCCTCTACACCTCGGGCACCACGGGCAAGCCGAAGGGCATCGTGCACAGTTCGGGTGGCTACCTCACGCAGGCCGCCTACACGCACGACGTCGTGTTCGACCACGAGCCCGGTCGCGACGTCTACTGGTGCACCGCCGACATCGGTTGGGTCACCGGGCACACCTACATCGTCTACGGTCCGCTGGCGAACCGGGCGAGCCAGGTGCTCTACGAGGGCACGCCGAACACGCCGCACCAGGGACGGCACTGGGAGATCGTGCAGCGCTACGGCGTGTCGATCTACTACACCGCCCCCACCCTCGTGCGCACGTTCATGAAGTGGGGCGAGGACATCCCCGCCGGCTACGACCTGTCCTCGCTGCGGGTGCTCGGCACGGTCGGCGAACCGATCAACCCGGAGGCCTGGACCTGGTTCCGCGAGCACGTCGGCCGGTCCCGCACCCCGATCGTCGACACGTGGTGGCAGACCGAGACCGGTGCCATCATGATCAGCCCGCTGCCCGGGGTCACCGCCGCCAAACCGGGTTCGGCGCAGCACCCGCTACCCGGGATCTCCGCGAAGGTCGTCGACGACCGCGGCGACGAGGTGCCGGCCGGCGCCGGCGGGTACCTGGTGCTGACCGAACCGTGGCCGGCGATGTTGCGGGGCATCTGGGGCGACCCGGAACGCTACCGGGACACCTACTGGTCCGCGTTCGCCGACCTCGGCTACTACTTCGCCGGTGACGGGGCGAAGTACGACGAGGACGGCGACATCTGGCTGCTGGGCCGCGTCGACGACGTCATGAACGTTTCCGGGCACCGCATCTCCACGACCGAGGTGGAAAGCGCGCTCGTGTCCCATTCGGCCGTGGCCGAGGCGGCGGTCGTCGGCGCCTCCGACGAGACCACCGGCCAGGCGATCGCGGCGTTCGTGATCCCGCGCGGCGAAGCTTCCGCTGCGCAGGAGGTCACGCAGGAGCTGCGCGAGCACGTGGCCGCCGAGATCGGGGCGATCGCCAAACCCAAGCGGATCATGGTGGTTCCGGAACTGCCCAAGACGCGGTCGGGAAAGATCATGCGGCGGCTGCTGCGGGACGTCGCCGAGGACCGCGAAGTCGGCGACGTCAGCACGCTGGCCGACTCGAGCGTGATGGACTCCATCGCCCGCGGCATGCGCGCTCCGGACGACGAGGGCTGAGGGCGTTTCTCCGCACCGGGTGTCCCCGCCTCGGCGTTGCGGCAGTGTTCAGCTCTGCGGGCTGATCGGGTACGTTCCCCGGGCGGCCGGGTTCGGGTTCATGACCGGCCCGACCGGCCGCCGGGACCGACCGCCACCTGCCGTCCGCCGAGGTTGAACCGTCATGCCGGTGCGCGCTGCCAAGTCACTGCTACGGCCGGAGAGGACGGCCGGGGACCCCACGAGCGCGCTGACCGCGGCCCGGCACCTGCTGGACGGTCTCCGCGACGGCAGCACCACGCCGGCCGCGGCACGAGCGCTGGAACGCACCCGCGAGCTGCTGGACGTGCCGGGGCTCGCACTGACGGACTTGTCCGGCCAAGCAGTGTGGTCCGGCACGCCCGTCGCCGACGAGCAGGTAGCACCGCTCGTCGAGAACACCTGGCGCACCGAGCGCCGCAGCGGACGCTCCCCCTTGATCACCGTGCCGCTGCACGTCCACGACGAACTCGCCGCCGTGCTCGTCGTCTCCGGACGCGCCCGCGAGAGCGCGCTCCGCGAGACCGCCGCGCTGCTCGTCCACGGTCTGGAACGCGGCGAACTCGAAGTCTCGGCCGAGCACGCCGGTCGGGCCGAACTGCGCGCGCTGCGCGCCGAGATCTCCCCGCACTTCGTGCACAACGCGTTGACCGTCATCGGCTCGCTGGTGCGCGGTTCCCCCGAGCGCGCCCAGGAGCTGCTGCTCGACTTCGCCGACTACGCCCGCTACACCTTCGCCCGCAACGACGAGTACACGACGGTGTCCGAGGAGTTCTGCGCCATCGAAACCTACCTCGGGCTGCAGCGGGCCGTGCTGGGCGAGCGCCTGCAGGTCCGCATCCGCGTCGCCCCGGAGGTGCTGGGGGTGGCGCTGCCCTGCCTGATCCTCGAACCCCTGGTGGAGAACGCGATCCGGCACGGCATCGAACCGCGCACCGAGCCCGGCACGTTGGAGGTGCGCGGCGGTGCCGACGGCGACGACTGCGTGATCACGGTGGAGGACGACGGACCGGGGATGCCTCCGGACCACGCCACCGAGCTCCTCGCCGGCGAATCACCGAGCGGACGAACAGGTCTGGCCAACGTGGACCGACGTCTCCGCAAGGTCTACGGTTCCTGGTTCGGACTGGTCCTGGAAACCGACGTCGGCAGCGGAACGCGCGCCGTGGTCCGTCTGCCGCGTTTCCAAGCTGGAGTGACACCGTGACCGAAAATCATGGCGAACTGCGCGTTCTCGTCGTCGACGACGTCGCCGAAGCGGCCGACGAGCTGGCCCGGCTGCTGGCGGATGCGCCCGAAGTGGACAGCGTCAGCACCGCTACCGACCCGCTCGCAGCGATCCGCGAGATCGAGACGAGCTCCTTCGACGCCGTGTTCCTCGACATCGCCATGCCCGGCCTGGGCGGGCTGGAACTCGGCTCCCTGCTGTCGCGCCTGACCACTCCCCCGGTGATCGTGTTCGTCACCGCCTACGCCGAACACGCCGTGAACGCCTACGGCGTCGGAGCGATCGACTACCTGCTCAAGCCGGTCCGCGCGGAACGGCTCGCCACCGCCGTGTCCAAGGTGCGGCGCATGGTCCGGGGCACGCACGTGGTGGAACAGGAATCGAATCCCGACCCGGGCGAGGACCTGCCGGTGCTCGAGGTGGAGTGCGAGGGGCGCACCTGGTACGTGCGCCGCGACGACGTGCGATTCGTGGAAGCCAACGGCGACTACGTCCGACTGCGCACCCCCACCGGGCGGCACCCGGTGCGCATGCCCATCTCCCGACTGGAACAGGAGTGGACCCGCGCCCACTTCCTGCGCGTGCACCGCAGCTACCTGATCGACCTCCGCGCCGTGCGCGAACTGCGCAGCGACTCGGCGGGCAGCCTGCTGGCCCGCACCGATGTCGGCGACGTCCCCGTCAGCCGCCGCCACGCCCGCCACCTGCGACAGAGCCTGCTGCACGCCGCGCAGAACGGCCTGCTGGAGAGCACGTCTTGAACCGCCCGCGCCGGACGACCGTGATGAGTCCGCGCACGCGCCTGGCCCGCGAACGCGGCCGGACCCGCCGCCGTTGGCCCGCGGGACGGCTCGACGCCGCCCAAGCGCGGCACGCGCAGCGCACGCGGCGAGGCCTGGTCCCCCCGGTGCTCGGCACGCTCACGGCTCTGGTGCTGCTGCTGTTCGGCTTGCCGGTGCTGCTGTGGCTGCTGCCGGTGCTCACCGAAGTGCAGCTGGCCGGCGTTCCGGCCTCCTGGCTGCTCGTCGGGGCGCTGCCCTTCCCCGCGATGCTCGCGCTGACCTGGTACCACCTCCAACGGGCCGAGAAGATCGAGGAGAACGCTTGACAGCCCTCGTGCCCGTCGCCGCCCTGCTGGTGCTGACGCTGCTCATCGGTACGCGCGGGGTGGCCGCGATGCGCACCACGTCGGACTTCCTCGTGGCCTCGCGGCAGGTCTCGCCGCTGGTCAACGCCGCGGCCGTGTCCGGCGAATACCTGTCGGCGGCCTCGTTCCTCGGCATCGCCGGGCTGATGCTCAAAAGCGGCGCGGGAGCGCTGTGGTACGCGGTGGGCTTCACCGCCGGCTACGTCGTGATGCTCACCCTCATCGCCGCACCGATGCGGCGTTCCGGAGCGCTGACCGTGCCGGATTTCGCGGAGGCACGGCTGCAATCACTGGCCGTGCGCCGGTTGTCGGCGGTGATCGTGCTGGTGATCGCGACGTTGTACATCGTCGCGCAGCTGCGCACCGCGGGGCTGGTGCTCGGGCTGATCGCGGACACGCCGTACTGGGTGGGTGTCGTGCTCGCCGCCGCGACGGTGAGCCTCACGACGGCGCTGGGCGGCATGCGCGCTGCCACGTACGTGCAAGCTTTCCAGTTCGTCCTCAAGCTGGTGCTGTTCGTCGGCTGCGCCGCGGTGCTGCTGGTGCTCGTCGGCGGGCAGACCCGCGAGGAGCTGGGCGACCCCGCCGAGTTCACGCACTTCGAGCAGCGCACCCGGGTCACCTTCGACGTGCCGGTCACGCTCGAGATCACCGAACCCACCCGCGTGCTGACCGAAGGGGGCGAGCCGCGCACACTGCGGCCGGGCGGGGTCGACGTCGGCGCCGACGAGCGGCTCACCTTCCCGCGGGGCGCGGCGGTGCCGACCGTCGACGGCGGCCACCGCCCTGGTAGCCGGGAATGGGCCCACCCGCTCGTGGACAACGGCGCGACCGAACAACCGCTGCTGAGCACCTGGGGTGTGCTGCTGGCGACCATGTTCGGCACGATGGGGTTGCCGCACGTCCTCGTCCGCTTCCACACCAGCCCGAGCGGCGCCGCGGCACGCCGCACCGCGGCGTTCACCGTGGCGCTGCTGAGCGCGTTCTACCTCTTCCCCGGCGTCTACGGCGCGCTGGCGCGGGTGCTGACACCGCAGCTGTACCTCACGGGCGGCGCGGACACCGCCGTGGTGGCCCTGCCGATGCGGTTCGACGACGGGCCGGCCGGCCCGGTGCTGACGGCGCTGCTGAGCGTCGGCGCGTTCTCGGCGGTGCTGGCCACCTCGCTCGGACTGATGCTCGTGGCGTCCTCGGCCGTGGCGCACGACCTCATGCCGGCACGGCTGCGCACGCTGCGCCTGAGCGCTCTCGGGGCGGCCGCGCTGTTCGTCGCCGCGACGCTGCTCGTGCCGAACGCCGACGTCGACACGCTCGTGACCTGGGCCTTCACCGTGGCCGCCGCGACGTTCTGCCCGCTGCTCGTGCTCGGGATCTGGTGGGACGGGCTCACCACCCGCGGTGCGATCGCGGGCATGACCGCGGGCCTGGTGAGCACCTCGGCGGCCACCTGCGTCGCGCTGTTCGATCCGGAACTCGCCCCGTGGGCCACGAGTCTGCTGCGCCAGCCGGCGCTGTGGACGGTGCCGCTGGCGTTCGTGCTGATGCTGCTCGTGTCCTGGCGGGACCCGGCACCTCGGGGCGATCGCACGGCGATGGTGCGCCTGCACCTGGCGCGGCCGGCGGGCGCGAACGCGGGCACCGCGGATCCGGAACCGAGCGGGAAGAGGTGAGGGCGTGGTCACCGGCTGGGACGATGCGACGACCGCGGAGGCGTTCAGCTCGTTCGACGCGGAGTTGTGGTGGCGAGCGGGCTACCGCTACCTCCCGGAAGAGCTCGCCGTCAGCCCCGGGCAGCGGGTGCTCGACCTCGGCTGCGGTCCCGGCGTGGTGACGCGGTGGTTGGCGCGGACGTGCGATGTCCGCGTCTTCGGTCTCGACCGGTCCTCGGCGATGCTCGAGCTGGCCTCCCGCGAAGCCGACGATCCCCGCGCGTCCTTCCACCGGCTGCGGCACGGCGCTCTGGACAGGCTGCTACCGCAGTGTTCGGTGGATGCGGTGATGGCGACGTTCGTCTACGAGTGCGAACCGCGCTGGTCCGAACTGGCCCAGCTCACCAGCGGGGTGCTCCGGGCACTGCGTCCGGCGGGGCGGTTCGTGCTGATGGCCGGCAACCCGGGCACGACAGGCACCCTCTTCGAGGGGCTGCGCCAGGGTGAACCGGGAGTGGTCTACCGCCCGGGCGATGACCTGCCGGTGGACGTGCGGCGGTGCGACGGCACGTGGGAGCGGATCTGGGACGTGTTCTGGGACCGCGGCAGTTACGACCAACTCCTGCAGCAGGCCGGTTTCCGCGTGCTCGGTCATCGCAGCCCGGTCGTGGCCGAGGTGGGGGCGGCGCCGTTCATGCTCGTCACGGCCCAGCGCCCGGGTTGACCGCGCTGAAGCGCCGGTTCAGCGCGCCGGGACAGGCACCGGCCGGTGCGCACCGGTCTCCGCGACCGCGCGCACCACGTGCCGCAGCCGCACCAGGAACGCGCGCGCGGTGGCGCGGGCACCGCCGGTGTCCGCGTGGGCGATGGTCACCGACAGCCCCTCGTGCGTGCGGTGGAACCACAGACCGGCGTGCCAACCGTCCACCTGCACGAACTTGCCGAGGTTGCACGCGTTCCACTCCGACCAGCACTCGAACCCCGGGACGTCGCGGAAGTCCATGTAGGACACGTTGAACGGCGCTTCGGCGAGATCGCCGAGCAGCTCACCGACCCTGCCGCTGGGCACGCGCAACGCGGGGATCGCGCGGCGGATCGTCGCCGCGGCGCTCGCGTTGACCTCGGCGAAGCTCTCCGTGCCGCGCACCGCGAGCTCGAACGGCAGCACGTTGACGTACCACCCCATCGAACTGGCCCACTCGCTGCGGCGGCGCGTGTGCATCGGCAGCGTCGCCCGGAACTCGCTCGTGCCGCCGGTGTCGAAGGCGGTCAGAGCGCAGGCGGCCATCACCCCGGTGTGGAACCGTCCGCCGCCGTCCGCGCACGCCGTTTCGAAACCGGCGGCTTCCTCCGCGCTCAGCAGCCCTTCGCGGTGCGCCGTCGACGGCACCGCCCGCCCCGGTGCGAGTTCCGGATCGAACGGGAACCGCGAGTTCTCGCCGGCTTCGCCGTCGAGGAACTTGCGCCACACCCCCACAGCCGGGTGGGTCGCGTCCACTTCGGCGGCCGCGGACCGTTCCGCCGCGCTGTAGTCGACGTGGCTGCCGGTCGCGGCCAGTTCCGCCGGGCGGCCGTCCCGGTCGGCGGCGAGCAGTTCCCGGATCTCGTGCGGGACGAGCCCGTTGGAGTAGCCGTCGGTGGTGCTGTGGTCGAACGCCGTGATCACCGTCGCTGTCCCCCCGTGCAGCACGGCGGCGAACACGTAGGCCGGCCACTGCGACAACACGTCCGTGCCCTCGTCGAACAGTTCCTCCAACCGGTCGCGCACGTCCTCTCCGGAGGCGAAGTCCCCGATCACGGCGGAGCTGACGACCAGTTGCCGCGGCGCGTAGGTGAACCGCCGCGGCCGTCTTCCGGATCGGACCAGCCCGCTGCGGAGACCTTCGTGGCGCCGCACCCAGGTTTCGAAGGCGCGGCGGAGCGGGTCGGGCTCGTGCACGTCCGGCGCTTCGAAGGCGATGGCCAGCCACGTGGGCGACCACCGCTCGGTGCGCAGCAGCTCCTCTTCGATGCGCAGGTGGGTCTGCTGCAGGTAGGACGGCGGCCGGTCATCACCGGGGGCGGCTCCGGCCTCGGTGGGCTCCACGCGGAACTCCACGAGACGTCCGGGCGGCACGGGGTGGTCGGCGAGCGCGGTGAGCATGGGTTCCCTTCGTGTGGTGCGGAATTGGCAGCGGTGGCCGCGAGGGCGCGTCGGCACGTGCGGGAGGTCCGCCCGCTCAGCGCCGCGGCTGCTCGGCGAAGGCCGAGGCCGCGCAGCTGTCGGGCACCGGCCCGGCGAGGTCGTCGATCGGTCGCTTCGCGAGGTCGGCCAGTTCGCGGCGATCGGCCGCGGCTTCCGGGCAGAGCGCGGGCAGCAGGGTGATGTGCAGGTGCAGTCCGCGCAGCCGCAGCACGCGGCGCAGCATCCTCGCGGGCGATTCGTCCTGGGCGAAGAACGTGGCCCGCGCGGTGGGCGCCCCGTCGGCCAGCACGCAGCGGATCAGCACCGGTTGCACGGCGGCGCCGGCGTCGAGCGCGGCTTGCAGCACGGCCGGTGGGAACGGCCCGCCGGGTTCGCGGCAGCGGATCTGCCCTTCCGGATAAGCGAGCACGGACTCACCGGAGCGCAACGCATCGGCGACGGAGCGGACCATCTCCACCAGGCCCGAACCGCCGCCGTCGACGTGGACGGTCCCGCTCGCGCGGCTCAACCGGCCGAGCACCGGGCTGTCCGCTGATCCGCGGTCTGCGATGGCGACGAAACGGCCGAACCGCGCCAGCATCGCCATCGCGTCGAATGCGGACACGTGGTTGGACACCACGAGTTTCGCACCCGAGTGTTCGGGCGCACCGTCGATGCGAACGGAGATCCCGGCGGCCCGCAGCAAGCAGCGCGACCACAGTTGCAGCAGGCGCCGTGCGGACCCCTGCGAAAGCCACCGCGCGAGCCGTCCGAACACGATCGCCACCAGGTACGAGGCCAGCACGGCGAGCTGCCGCAGAAAGCGGTGCACCACACCGACGCGCGGCGGGACGTCGTCGGGCGGCAAGCACGCGTGTCGGCAGTTGTTGTGCACTGTCACCAACCCATCGCAGTTTCCCGGGCGGAGCGAAATGTCCGCAGTGGACTTCCGCTCGAGCCGAACGGACGCACCATCGCGGTGCCGCCCCATCTTGCGATGCGTGTCCAGCCCGACGTTTCCCCCATAACGAGATCCCTGCCGGTCGTTTTCGGCCGTGTCGCCGTGCCACCACCGAGCCGTCATCACGAGCTCGGCGGCCGAGGACGCCGAATTTCACCTGAACGAGTGGCACGAAAACCGACGAGAGGGCAGCATTTCCCGCGTTCAGTCCTGCACCGCGGGCATGTCCCTGAGCGCCTCGGCGACGTCGACGAGATCCTCCCCGGTGACGTCCGGCCGAGCGCACACGTCGGAGTAGTGACCTTCGAGGCGACTGGCCCACCCCGTGGTGAGCCCGGCGCGCTTGGCGCCGTGGCAGTCGAAGGCGTGCACGGCCACCAGGGCGACATCGCTCGCCGGCCGGCCGAGACGCCGCAGCGCGTGCTCGTACACCGTGATGGCAGGTTTCCAGCCGGGCACGTCGGCCACCGTCAGAACCTCGTCGACGTAGCCGTCGAGGCCGCTGCGCGCGAGGAAGTTCGCGGTGGCTTCGGCGGTACCGTTGCTCAGGCACGCCATCGCGATTCCGGCTTCGGACAGCGTCCGCATGGCGGGCTCGGCGTCGGGATGCGGCGGCAGTTCGCCCAAACCCCCCAGGATGTAGTCCACGGCGTCGTCGTCGAGCTCTCCCCGCGACAACGTGCGCAGTGATGTCGCAGCGACCACGGGGAAGGGCTCGTAGTCCCCGGTCAACGTCAACGTCATGCCCTCGCGCAGCAGCCGGTCGAACCAGAGTTCCAGCAGGTTGGCGGACAGGCCGGTGTCGAGGAAGCGCTCGCGGAGCGGTTCCAGGGACATCAGCGTTTCGATGACGTCGAACACCACTGCGTGCGGCCGAGTGGACATGACGGCTCCTCGCTGGGTCGGTGCTCGCTCTCCGGCAAGAGGAAACGCGCAAGCTCGCGGCTGGGCGGGACCACCGCCATCGTGCCACGCACAGCTTTCTGCGATGCGCGATCGAATCGGGCCCGGCGGCACTTCCCTCCGTTCGGAGGACGGATCCGGGCGCAGCGGGCCCGCACGCCCGGCGGCAACGCCGCCGGTTGCACGGGTGCGATCGCACTCCTAACGTGGAGCAAGAACACCCCCAGGGGGTATACGAGGAGGCGAGATGGAGCACGGGCACGACCGCGAGGCTCCGCAGTCGCGGCAGGACAGCACAGCCGCGCACGCCGCGGGTGAAAACGGCGCGCACGGGCCTGCTCGCGCGGAGCAGCTCGACGGCACCGGTGAGCATGACGCACGCGGCGCGGACGACCACGGTCAACACGGCGGTCACGGTGATCACGGCGATCACGCAGGCCGATTCAGGCGGCTTTTCTGGATCATGCTGCTGCTCGCCCTGCCCGTGGTCGCCGCGAGCTCCGCATTCGCCGACCTGCTCGGCTATCCGCTGCCCGCGACCGGATGGGTCCGGTGGATTTCACCCGTGCTCGGCACGGTGATGTTCGCCTGGGGCGGCCAACCGTTCCTCACCGGGGCGGCCGCCGAAATCCGCGCCCGCAGGCCGGGGATGATGCTGCTCATCGGCCTGGCGATCACGGTCGCCTTCCTCTCCTCGTGGGCGGCCACTCTCGGTCTGGTGCACCGGGGCCTCGAGTTCTGGTGGGAACTCGCACTGCTCATCGTGATCATGCTGCTGGGGCACTGGGTCGAGATGCGCTCGCTCGCACGCACTTCCTCGGCCTTGGAGTCGATCGCAGCGCTGCTGCCGGACACCGCGGAACGCGTCGAGGACGGCCGGGTCGTGACGGTCTCCCCCGACGACGTGCGGATCGACGACCGCCTCGTCGTGCGCCCCGGAGGGCGCGTCCCGGCCGACGGCCGCATCGCCGAAGGCGCGGCGAACATGGACGAGTCCCTCATCACCGGCGAGTCGCGGCCCGTCATGCGCGGCGCCGGCGACACCGTCGTCGCCGGGACCGTCGCCACCGATTCCGGCGTGCGCGTCGACGTCACCGCCGTGGGCGAGGACACCGCCCTGGCCGGCATCCAACGGCTCGTGCAGCAAGCGCAGCATTCGCGGTCCCGTGCGCAGCGGCTGGCCGACACCGCCGCGGGCTGGCTGTTCTGGTTCGCGCTGGGTGCGGCCGCGCTGGCCGCGGTGGCGTGGTCCCTGCTCGGCTCGACCGACACGGCCGTGACCCGCACCATCACCGTGCTGGTCATCGCCTGTCCGCACGCGCTCGGGCTGGCGATTCCGCTGGTGGTCTCGCTGACCACCGAACGCGCCGCCCGGGGCGGCGTGCTCATCAAGGACCGCCTCGCCCTGGAGAGCATGCGCACCGTCGACGTCGTGCTGTTCGACAAGACGGGGACGCTGACACGGGGCGCGCCGACCGTCAGGGAGGTCGAAGCCGCCGGGGAGTTCGACCGGGACGCGGTGCTCGCCACGGCCGCCGCTGCCGAATCGGACAGCGAGCACCCCCTGGCGCGCGCCGTTGTCGAGGCGGCCACCGCACGCGGCCTGAGGTTGCCGCAGGCCACCGATTTCACCGCCGAGCCCGCGGTCGGCGTGCGTGCCGCGGTCGAGCACCGGCAGGTCGCGGTGGGCGGTCCCGAGCTGCTGCGCCAGCACGGCCAGGAGGAACTCGACGCGGCGGCGCGGTGGCGCGGGGAAGGCGCCAGCATCCTGCACGTGCTCGTCGACGGGGCCGTCGTCGGCGCCCTGGAGCTCACCGACGAGGTCCGGCCGGAATCGCGCAGCGCCGTGGACGCGCTGCACCGCGTCGGCATCGACGTCGCCATGATCACCGGGGACGCGCAGCAGGTGGCCCGGTCCGTCGCCGGGGAGCTCGGCATCGACCGCTTCTTCTCGGAAGTTCGACCGGAGCACAAGTCCGCCGCGGTGCGGCAACTGCAGGAGGAGGGCCGCGCGGTGGCGATGGTGGGCGACGGGATCAACGACGCCCCCGCGCTCGCCCAGGCCGACGTCGGCATCGCCATCGGCGCGGGCACCGACGTGGCCATCGCCTCGGCCGGGGTGATCCTCGCCAGCGACGACCCGCGCTCGGTGCTGTCGGTGGTCGAGCTCTCCCGCGCGGGCTACCGCAAGATGCTGCAGAACCTGTGGTGGGCGGCCGGCTACAACCTGCTGGCCGTGCCGCTGGCCGCCGGCGTTCTCGCGTTCACCGGTTTCGTCCTGCCCATGTCGGTCGGCGCCATCCTCATGTCGCTGTCCACGCTCGTCGTCGCCGCGAACGCGCAGCTGCTGCGCGGGCTCGACCTGCGTCCCGAATCCAGCACCCGCGCGATCCTGAACGAGCCCGGGCCCGCCGGTGAACCGGCGCACTCCCGATGACGCACCGAATCGTTTCACCCGCAGGTCGCGGAGCCTGAGCGGCGCTCGGCAACCGCCCGCGCAAACGCCAAAGCGCTCTCGGCCCGCCACAGCCGGGCGAACGGCCCATGCCCTGAACGTGGAACGCGGCGGGCGCCGGCCGCGCCGCTGACGCAGGGTGCACCCAGGGGTTGCAACCCCTCTGCAACCCTTCTCACACTCGCCTGTGACGCGTATCACCGAGTGCAGGCAGCAGTGACCCCGTGCTGGAGATCGAGGTGGCGATGGGTGCGTCCACGATCGGCGTGATCGCCAACCCGATGTCCGGGCGCGACATCCGGCGACTCGTCGCGCACGCCTCCGTGTTCCCGAACGCCGAGAAGGCGAACATGGTGCTGCGGCTGATCGCCGCCGCCGGACGGCTCGCGGTCGACCGGGTCCTCGTCTCCGCCGACGACGCCGGCATCGCCGGCACCGTGCGCCGCGCACACCTCAAACAGCGCAGCACGGCGGACCGGCCGGAGGTCGCGTTCGTCCGCCCCGAGGCGCCCGAAGGAACCGCGGAGGACACCCGCGAACTCGTGCGCCGGATGCGCGCGGACGGCGCCGACGCGATCGTGCTGCTCGGCGGGGACGGCACGATTCGCGCCGCCGTGCCGGAACTCGACGACCTCCCGGTGCTGCCGCTGTCGACCGGAACGAACAACGCCTTTCCGCAGGTCTGGGAGGCGACCGTCGCGGGCATGGCGATCAGCCTGCTCGCCACCGGCCGGGTCGGCACCGCCGAGGCCACCCGACGCGCCAAGGTGCTGTGGGTCGAGTGCGGCCGGACGCGGGAACCGGCGCTCGTGGACGTGTGCGTGTCCACCGAGACCGACGTGGGTTCCCGGGCGCTGTGGCGGGTCGGTGCGCTGCACGAGCTGTACTGCACCTTCGCCCGGCCGCAGGCGATCGGCCTGTCCGCCGTCGCCGGCCAGCTCGACCCCACCACGCCGGAGGACGAGCACGGCGTCGCGGTGCACCTGTCCGGCAGCGCCTCGGCCCCGCGCTCGGTGCTCGCCCCGATCGCCCCGGGGCTGCTCGACGCGGTCGGTGTGCTCGGCACGTCCCGCTTGACCGACGGGGACAGCGTGCTGAGCGGCGTGCCCGCGGGAACCGTGGCCCTCGACGGTGAGCGCGAGCTGGAGTTCGGCCCCGGCGACGCCGTCCGCATCACGCTGCGCCGCACCGGCCCGCGCGTGGTCGACATCGACGCGGTCCTGCGCCTGGCGGCCGAGCGCGGCCTGCTGCGCACCGACAACGGCTCCACCGGCGGAATCGCCGCGCCCACCGGCGCGGCCGCCGCCAGCTACCGGTGAACGGGTCAATCCCACGTGGAGGAGGTACTGAGATGACCGAGACACTCGCGGCACCGGGATCGCCGGATCTCGACACGGCCGCACTGCACCAGGCCTACCGCACCATGCGCACGATCCGCGCGTTCGAGGAACGCGTGCACGAGGAGTTCGCCACTGGCGACATCCCCGGGTTCGTGCACCTCTACGCCGGGGAGGAAGCCTCGGCGGCCGGCGTGTGCGCGCATCTGGACGAGCGCGACACGATCGCCAGCACCCACCGCGGCCACGGGCACTGCATCGCCAAGGGCGTTGATCCCACGGAGATGATGGCCGAGGTCTACGGCCGCAGCACCGGATCGTGCCGCGGCAAGGGCGGTTCGATGCACATCGCCGACCTGGCCAAGGGCATGCTCGGCGCCAACGGCATCGTCGGCGGCGGTCCGCCGCTGATCTGCGGCACCGCACTGGCCGCCAAGCAGCGCAACACCGGTGGCGTCGGCGTGGCCTTCTTCGGCGACGGCGCCAGCAACCAGGGCACCACGCTGGAGGCGATGAACCTCGCCGCGGTGTGGGACCTTCCGGCGGTGTTCGTCGCGGAGAACAACGGCTACGGCGAAGCCACCGCGAGCTCGTGGTCGGTGGCCGCGGACAACATCGCCGACCGCGCCGCCGGCTTCGGCATGCCCGGCGTCATCGTCGACGGCTTCGACTTCTTCGCCGTGCACGAAGCCGCCGGTGAGGCCGTCGCCCGCGCCCGGCAGGGAGGAGGCCCCACGCTCATCGAGGTCACCTTCACCCGCTACTTCGGACACTTCGAAGGCGACCAGCAGACCTACCGCGGCGACGAGGCCGCCCGGGCTCGCGCCGAACGCGACTGCCTGCAGCGCTTCCGCACCAGGACCACCGAAACCGGACGTCTGTCCGCATCGGACTTGGACGCCGTGGACGTCGAAGTGGCGGCGCTGATCGACAACGCGGTGCAGCAGGCCAAGGACGCACCCAAACCCACCCGCGCCGATCTCGAAACCGACGTGTACGTCGCGTACTGAACGAGGAGTTCACAATGGCCAGAACGATCAGTTACCGCGAAGCGCTCAGCGAAGCGCTGCGGCACGAGATGGAACGCGACGAGAACGTCATCGTCATGGGCGAGGACAACGCCGGCGGTGCCGGCGGATCCGGGTCCGAGGACGCCTGGGGTGGTGTGCTCGGCGTGACCAAGGGGCTGTACCACCAGTTCCCGGGACGGGTGCTGGACACACCGATCACCGAGTCCGGGTTCATCGGAGCGGCGATCGGCGCGGCCACCCGCGGCATGCGCCCGGTGGCCGAGCTGATGTTCATGGACTTCATGGGCGTGTGCTTCGACCAGATCTTCAACCAGGCGGCGAAGTTCCGGTACATGTTCGGCGGGAAGGCCGTCACCCCGGTGGTCATCCGCACCATGTACGGAGCCGGGCTGCGGGCCGCCGCGCAGCACTCGCAGACGCTGTACGGGGCGTTCACCTCCGTGCCCGGGTTGAAGGTCGTGGTGCCCTCCAGCCCGTACGAGGCGAAGGGCTTGATGACCCAGGCCATCCGCGACGACGACCCGGTGATCTTCTGCGAGCACAAGGCCATGTACGACACCTCCGGTGACGTTCCGGAGGAGAGCTACACGATCCCGTTCGGCGAGGCCGAGTTCGTCCGCGAAGGCGGCGATGCCACCGTCGTGGCCATCGGCCGCATGGTCTCGGTGGCCGGCGAGGCCGCGGACGAGCTGGCCGCCACCGGCATCGAGTGCGAGGTGATCGACCCGCGCACCACCAGTCCGCTGGACGTGGACTCGATCATCGAAAGCGTCGAGCAGACCGGACGGCTCGTGGTCGTCGACGAATCCACGCCGCGGTGCAACGTGGCCACCGACATCTGCGCGCAGGTCGCCTCGCAGGCCTTCCACGCGCTGCGCGCACCGGTGCAGATGGTCACCGCCCCGCACACCCCGGTGCCGTTCTCCGACTCGCTGGAGGACCTCTACATCCCGGATCCGCAGCGCGTCGCGAACGCGGTGAAGACGGCGATCGACGGGACGAGGTGAGCGGCGCATGGCTGATGAGCGGATCCAGCGGGTGGCGATGCCCAAATGGGGCCTGTCGATGAAAACCGGCAAGATCACCGAGTGGATCGCCGCCGAAGGAGACGAGATCGACTCCGGTGACGATCTCGCCGAGGTCGAGACCGACAAGATCGCGGGCACGATCGAATCCACCTGGCAGGGACGACTGCGTCGGATCGTCGCACCGGTCGGTTCCGACGCGCCCGTGGGCGCCACGATCGCCGTCATCGCCCCGCAGGAGGTGCCCGACGCGGAGGTCGAGGCGGTGGCCACCGAAGCCGCCGAGCAGATAGCCGCCGGCGAGGTGGAAGAGGCGGCCGGCCCGCGCACGGACACCGTCGAAGTGGACGGCAGGTCGCTGAGCTACGCGGTGCTCGGCGAGGAAACCTCCGGCGAACCGCTCGTGCTGGTGCACGGCTACGGCGGGGACAAGAACTCCTGGCTGTTCGTGCAGGAACCCCTCGCCCAGCAGCAACCGGTGTACGCGCTGGACCTGCCCGGCCACGGCGCATCGGGCAAGGATCTCGGCGACGGCGACGTGCTGGACACGCTCACGCGGGCGGTCACCGGTTTCCTCGAAGCGCTCGGCATCACCCGCGCCCACCTCGTCGGGCATTCGCTCGGCGGCGCCGCGGCCGTCTCCGCGGCGGAGGCCGCCCCGCGGCGGGTCGCCTCGCTGACCCTCCTCGCCCCGGCCGGGTTCGGGTCGCGGATCAACGCCGACTACATCCGCGGATTCGCCGCGGCGAGCACCCGCCGCGAGCTCAAACCGCACGTCGGCGAGCTGTTCGCCGACTCGTCGCAGGTCACACGGCAGATCGTGGACGACCTGCTGAAGTACAAGCGGCTCGACGGGGTGGGCGAGGCGCTGTCCGCCCTGGTGGAGGCGCTCGTGACCGACAGCGACGCGCAGGGCGTGGACGTGCAGCGGACCGCCGCCGAGCTGGACGTGCCGGTGGTCACGGTGTGGGGTGAGCAGGATCGGGTCCTGCCCGCGGAGAACGCGGTCGCCCTGCCGGAGGCGGTGCAGCTCACCCGCCTGGGCGAAGCGGGTCACATGGTGCACATGGAAGCGCCGCGCTCGGTGGTCACCGCAGTCGGCACGGCCACCGGCGGCGAGCGGTAGCCGGGGAGATACCGGTACCACGCCGGGCGCCAACCGCCCTGGCGCAGGGCGGAGCCACGGGGACCGTGGACCGGATCGATCCGGTCCACGGTCCCCGTGGCGCGTGCGGTGCGGCGTCGGCAGAATCACGCCCACGGGTGCACGGACGTGCACGCCGCGAGCACCACGCCCCACGCGCCCTGCCCGAGGGAGACGCCGGTGCGCCGTGACCAGCTGGAACCCGCTGTGCCCACGGGCACGGACCCGCGCCGGTACGCGCGCGTGCTGGCAGCGGTGCACGAGGCGGCCCTGACCGGGTCGTCGCCGCCGGTGCGCCCGCGCAGCGTCATCGAGCAGTCCTGGTCGCGCGTGCAGGCAGGCGGGGTCGATCCGGACCGCGGCTGCGACCCGGCACCGCTGCCGCCGGACGAGGTGCAGCGGCGGCGCCGCGCCAGCAAACTCGGCGGACTCCTGCCCCAACTGCGCGGCGAGCTCGTCGCCGTCGCCGACGAGGCCTCGCACATCATGGTCGTCGCCGACGCCGACGGGCGGGTGCTGTGGCGCGACGGCAGCACCGCGGTGCGCCGCCGCGCGGACACGTTGGCCTTCGTCGAAGGCGCGGACTGGAGCGAACGCACCGTCGGCACGAACGCGATCGGCACCGCGCTGGCCACCGGCCGTCCCGTGCAGGTGTACTCCGCCGAGCACTACGTGCGCACCCACCACCCGTGGACCTGTTCGGCCTCCCCGATCAACGACCCCGCCAGCGGTGCCGCGCTCGGCGTCGTCGACGTCAGCGGCCCGGCCGCCACCGTGCACGCGAGCACGCTCGCCCTGGTCGACGCGGTCGCCAAACTCGCCGAGATGCACCTGCGCACCGCCCACCACGAGCAGCTGGAGCGGCTGCGGAGCGTCTCCGCGCCGCTGCTGGCCGGCGGCACGTCCCCCGCTCTGGCCGTCGACCGGCACGGCTGGGTCGCGGCCGTGTCCGGAACGGCCCCGGTCAACCGCGTGCTGCTGCCCGAGTTCGGCGAGGACGCCGAGACGTGGGTGCCGGCGCTGGGACCGTGCACGGCCGAGCCGCTGCCCGGCGGCTGGCTGCTGCGCCCGCGCGGTGAGGAAATGCCCGCGCGCACCACCACCTGGCTGGACCTGCGGCGGGCGGACCGCTACTCGCTCGTCATCAGCGGGCCCAGCGGCACGTGGGAGCACCGGCTGAGTCCGCGGCACGCCGAGATCCTGTACGTGCTGGCCCGCTCACCCGAGGGGCGCAGCGCGGCCGCCCTGGCCGAAGACCTGTTCGGCGATGCCGCGCGCACCACCACCGCCCGCGCCGAGATGTCCCGGCTGCGGCGCCATCTCGACGGCGTGCTCGCCCAACGCCCGTACCGCTTCGACGAGCGCGTCGAAGTGCGGGTGCGGGGACCGGATCCGCCGACCGCGCTGCTGCCGACGAGCTCCGCGCCGGGTGTGCTGCGGCTGCGCGACGGTTGAGAACTTCCCGTGGTAATACCCGCAGCCAGCTGGCCTGGTCATACGCGGGTTTCCAGCGGGCTCGTTTTCCGTCGCCCCGCAACTCCGGGGGACGCGCCGCCCGTGCTCTCGTCCACCAGCGCGGCGAGATTGCGGGCGACCCGGAAAGGTCCCACTCGGGCGACGTTGCGCTCGACCATTACCCGAGAGCGGTGGGGTCGAGGACGGCCGCCACCGCCACTCCGGCGGCGACTGCGAGGACGACGGCGGCGAACCCGCGGCGCAGCGTGGCCGCGGGCAGGCGGGGTGCCAGTCGGCCCGCGAGGCCGGATGTCACCAGCGCGGCGCCGGCGAAAGTGAGCAGGACGGTGTAGTCGAGACCGGCCGCCGCGGTGGCGTGCGCGGCCAGTCCGGCCACAGCGTTGATGAGCACGATCACCAGCGAGGTGGCCACGGCTGCTTGGGTTTGCAGCCCGAGCAGGATGCTCAGGGCGGGGACGATGACGAAGCCGCCGCCGACGCCGAGCAGGCCGGTGAGCATCCCGACGGCGGCGCCGGCGCCGAGGGTCTTGGGCAGGCAGCTGCGCCAGTTGATGCCGCCCTCGCTGGGGCGGCAGGCTCCGGCGTGGTTCTCGCCGCCGCGCAGCATGTGCACGGCCACGACGACCATGAGCGCGGCGAAGGCCAGCAGCAGCCCGCGCTGCGGGAGCAGACGTCCCAGGGCGGTGCCGGCGAAGGCGGCCGGAACACCGGCGGCGCCGAAGACCAGCGCCACAAACCGCTGCACGTAGGCGCGGCGAAGCCGGGAGCTGAGACCCCCCACGGACGAGATCACGACCACGGCCAGCGAGGTGGGAATCGCAACTTGCAGGGGTTGGCCGACGCCGTAGACCAGGGCTGGCACGGCCAGGATCGAGCCGCCGGCACCCAGCAGCCCCAGGGCCAGCCCGATGATCGCGCCGAACAGGCCCGCCAGAATCACCATCGTCTCCTGCGTCTGCGACAGCTACCCGTCGGCTACGCCCCGAAGCCAGCTCACGGCCCGAAGGGAAGGGTGGGCACACCGCCGTCGTGCTGCTGCCACCCACTCATTCCGCCCTCCAGCACGCTGAGCCGTTCCAGTCCGGCCGAGGCCAGCACACCGCGGGCCTGCTCGGCCCGGGTACCGGAAGCGCACACGAGCACGACCGGGTCGAGTTCCTCGACTGCGGTCACACGCGTCAGGCGTTTCTCCTTCGATCCGACGACCGACCCCGAACTCCCATGTTGCATGCTTGTACGGACTACCGTACCTTTAGCGGATGTGGAAGCCAACCGGAATGCGCGAAGCCAGCACGAACGGGAACTGGACCGAGCTAGCCCCGTCCCGCTTTGGGCCCAGGTGCATCGCCAGCTCGGGCGCCGCATCGCCGCCGAGGAGTTCCGTGCTGGCCTTCCCAGCGAGCAGGAACTACAGACCCAGTACGGGGTCAGTCGTCACACGGTGCGGCAGGCTCTGCGCCAACTCCGCGCGGAAGGGGTAATCACCGCGCAGCGTGGGCGCGGTACTCGTGTCGTTGGCGAGCCAGGACTCGAGCAACCCCTGGGGGCGCTCTACAGCCTGTTCAATTCTGTCGAGGACAGCGGGCACGAGCAGCGCAGCGTGACGCTGCGCCTCGAGGAGCAGGCCGATGGGGTCATCGCCGCGCAGCTGGGGCGGGAGGAGTCCACACCGCTGTTGCACGTGGCGCGTCTGCGCTTGGCCGCGGAGGAGCCGCTGGCCGTGGACCGGGTGTGGTTGCCTGCTGACCTCGCTCGGCCGCTGCTGGACGTGGATTTCCGCCACACCTCGCTGTACCGGGAGCTGCGGCAGCGGTGCGGGCTGCGCGTCACGGCCGGGGATGAACAGATCACGGCGGTGATGCCCTCATCGGCAGAACGGGAGGTGTTGGCCGTCCCCGACGGTGCTGGTGCCTTCCGAATCCACCGGTTCGGCTGCACAAGCACGCACGACCACCCCATCGAGTACCGAAGCACCCTCGTGCGCGGGGATCGCTTCAGCTTCCGCGCGCACTGGTCTCCGCACGAGGAGTACCGGATCAGTATCGCCTCGCCGCAACTCATGCCGGATGCACCACCGCACGCGAACTGACGCGGAAAACGCACCCGCGCAAGCGCACCCGGCAAAACCTCTCCGGCAGCACCGCACAGGTTGACACCACCAGCGCGAACGGCGCTGTCGCTGGGGAGCGCAAATACAACGGTTCTGTCCAAGGTTGCGTGATGACCGGTATCGGGTGATGACCGGGGTTCAACCGGAATCGCCGCTGAACAGCACCCACCACCCGGGCACCGCGTCCGGGGACTGCGGTGGTGCTCGCCGCGGCTGGGAAATCGAACGCGGCGCACACTCGATGCGCCCCCGCTCGAAGGGGCCGGACAGCGGTCGCTTCCGGCCCCGACGGGGACGAGCGCGATCACAGCGTCCGGGCGAGCCTGTTGGCCAGCAGACCGGTGAACTGCGCCGGTTCCCGGAGCTCACCGCCCTCGGCCAACAGCGCCATGCCGTGGAGGAGTTCGGCCGTCTCCTCCAGTTCCGGGCTCTCCCCGTGCTCGCCGTAGGAATCGCGCATTCCGCTCACGAGGGGGTGGTCGGGATTGACCTCGAGGATGCGCTTCACCGGCGGCATCTCGTGGCCCATGGCACGGTACATCTTCTCCAGGGTCGGCCCCATGTCGTTGCTGTCACCAACCACGCAGGCCGGTGACGTGCTCAAGCGCGAGGACAGCCGCACTTCCTTCACATCGTCGGCGAGCTTGGTCGTCATCCAGGACAGCACCTCGGAAAACTCCTGCTCCTGCTGCGCCCTCTCGCCGCCGGAGTCGTCCTCGTCGAGGTCGACCTGGCCCTTGGCGATCGACTGGAACCGCTTGCCGTCGAACTCCGGAACCGACTCCACCCACATCTCGTCGACCGGGTCGGTCAGCAGCAGCACTTCCACGCCCTTGTCCCGGAAGGCCTCGATGTGCGGGGAGTTCTCGACCTTGGATCGCGAACTGCCGGTGATGTAGTAGATGCTTTCCTGGTCGTCCTGCATCCGCTCGATGTACTGGCGCAGGCTCGTCCTGTTCTCCGGGTCGTGCGTGGACTCGAAGGACGCGATCTCGAGGATCTGATCGCGGTTGTCGACGTCGTTGAGCAGTCCCTCCTTGACTGCCTGGCCGAACTGGTCCCAGAACTTCGCGTAACGATCCGGGTCCTCATCCATCATGTCCTTGACCGTGGACAGGACCTTCTTGACCAGGCGCCTGCGCATCATCTGGATCTGGCGGTCCTGCTGCAGGATCTCCCGCGAAACGTTGAGGGAGAGGTCCTGCGCGTCCACCACGCCCTTGACGAAGCGCAGGTACTCCGGCAGGAGCTCTTCGCAGTCGTCCATGATGAACACGCGCTTGACGTAGAGCTGGACACCGCGCTTGTGGTCCCGCGTGAAGAGGTCGAAGGGGGCGACCGAGGGGATGAACAGCAGCGCCTGGTACTCGATCGTGCCCTCGGCCCGCAGGTGGAGCGTCTCGAGCGGGTCGTTCCAGTCGTGGCTGATGTGCTTGTAGAACTCGCGGTACTCCTCCTCGGCGACCTCCTCCTTGGGGCGCGCCCAGAGCGCCTTCATCGAGTTGATCGTCTCGAGCTGCCGCGCGGAACCACCCTCGGAGTCGGTGCGCTCCACCTCCATGCGGATGGGCCACGAGATGAAGTCGGAGTAGCGCTTGACGATGTCGGTGATCGTCGTGCTGTCGGTGTAGTCGAGCAGGCTGTCTTCCTGGTCCTCGGCCTTCAGGTGCAGCGTCACCGCCGTGCCCTGCGGGGCCTCGTCGACCGTCTCGATGGTGTAGGTGCCCTCACCGGTCGAGTCCCACCGGGTGCCGGTGCTCTCGCCCGCCCTGCGGGTCAGCAGCGTCACCCTGTCGGCGACCATGAAGCTGGAGTAGAAACCGAGCCCGAACTGCCCGATCAGTTCTTGGGCGGCCGCACCGTCGTTCGTGTCCTTCAACCGCTGGAGGAGCTCGGCCGTGCCCGACTTCGCGATCGTGCCGATCAGCTCCTGGACCTCGTCGCGCGACATCCCGATACCGTTGTCGCGCACCGTCAACGTGCGGTGCTGCTCGTCGGTCTCGATCAGGACGTGCGGATCGGAGGTGTCCGCCTCCAGGTCCTTGTCGCGGAAGGACTCCAGCCGCACCTTGTCGAGCGCGTCCGAAGCGTTGGAAACGAGCTCGCGCAGGAACGTGTCCTTGTTCGAGTATATGGCGTGCACCATCAACTGCAACAACTTGCGAGATTCCGCCTGGAATTCGAACGTTTCCGCCTGCGTACTCACGGATCCCCTTTCCCGAAACAACATTTCCCGCGCGTCGCCCCGAACGACGACACCAGTGCGGCCGGGATTATAGGACCCCGCGCGAACGCGCCGCTCATCCCACCACGGCACCCTCCCACGCGCACCGGCCGGCAGCGGTCGACCCCGACGCTCCCGACGAGCACCCGGATCCGCTGCACAGCCTGCTCAGCGGAGCGCCCCGAAACACGACGAGGCACCAGTGCTGAGGCACCAGTGCTGCTGTGCAGCCCCACCGCAGCCGCGCCTCTCGGCCACCTCACCCGCCTGCGGCAACCGCGTCGGAGAAGTTCCGATGGGGACGGTTGACGATCACGGAAGCCCCGTCTTCGGAAGCACGGGCTTGCACCAGTCGAGTCAGAGAAGCCGAGTAGAAGACGAACGGTGAACTGAACAGCAGGACGAATCCGAGTACAGCGAACCCACCGAGCACAGCGCTCTGACGATTAATGATGGCAGCGGCCATGAATGCACCCAAGATCAGCACGAGAGCCGACCAGAACATGACCTGCGTGAGCGTGAACAAGATCGTCCGCGTCCGTGCGCACCGCTCGCAGAGCGGCCAGTCACGCACACCGACGATCTGAACTTTTCGCGCCTTCTCGCCGAGACGGCCGGCCATGCCAAGGGGGTTGGCACTCATGAAACGGCTTCCCCGCGGGTGAGCGCGCGACTGGAGCGCGAAGTCTCGCCGTCGAAAAGCAGGGCGCCCGTGACGAACGCAGTACGGTGGCAAGCTGGCAGACCTGCCAACCATCTCCGCCGACAAGACGAGCTCTTCCCGCTCCATCTGCCCTCCAGCAGTCACCGACGACACCGCGGACCGGCCCAGGATGCCCTGACCAATCTGGGCGGCCGCGAAGCGGGATGGGCGGGCACGGCAACATCACCACGACCCAGCGCTACATCCACCCGAACCAGCAATCGATCAACGATGCCGGGGCCGCCCTGTCCGCGTTCCTGAAAGGCGAGCGGTCCCCACGTGGTCCCCACTTGAGGGCGGTGTGATCGTGCGCGCTGATCTCGAACCAGACAAGAAAAGCCCGCTGACCTGTGCTTTCAAGCCAGATCAGCGGGCTTCGCCGCTGGTCGGGACGGCGGGATTTGAACCCACGACCCCCTGACCCCCAGTCAGGTGCGCTACCAAACTGCGCCACGTCCCGTTGCGGTGCAATACCACTCTAGCGCACGCTGCGCCGCTGCGATCAGACCCCCCTCCTTTGCTGTCATCGCAGCACAACCCAGACGCCGCTCACACCGGAAAGCCTTGAATTCAGTTAACACTGAAACAACGCGCACAATCAACGCTCCGGAGCGAACACCGCGAACCGGCGGCGCTGCCCGAGCGCACTCCGCGATCGTCCGTGCATCCGCGGGCGAAGATCGCTACGCTCCGCTGCGAAAGAGCGACCGACCGCTTCCCGACCACGCCGGCGCCACCCCTGCCGAGCACGCACCGAGCCGCGGCATCGGCCGGTCGCCGCCCCTCCTCCGCCCGACAGCGGCGGCTGCCCGCCAGGAGGTCCCGATGAACTGGTTCAGCAACGCCCGGATCGCCGTCACCGGAGCCGCGGGCGGCATCGGTCGGCAGACCTGCACGACTCTCGAAACACGCGGCGCCCGCGTGTTCGCCCTCGACCGCACCCCCACCGATGTCGGCGAGCACGTGCCGTGCGACGTCACCGACGAGCACAGCGTCGGCCAGGCCCGGTCCCGCGTCCTCGAGCAGGCCGGCGGCATCGACGGACTGGTCACCGCGGCCGGCGTGGTCGAGGACGACGTGCCCGCCGAGGAGATGAGCGCCGCGGAGTTCGACAGGGTGCTCGGCGTCAACCTGCGCGGCGTGTTCCTCGCCTGCTCCACCTTCGGCAAGGCCATGCTGGAGGCAGGCGGCGGTCGGATCGTCAACGTCGCCTCGATGTCCGGCAACCACGTCGTGAACATTCCGCAGAAGCAGGCCGCCTACAACTCATCGAAGGCCGCGGTGAGCGCGCTGACGCGCTCGCTGGCCGTCGAGTGGACCGGCCGCGGGGTCCGCGTCAACGCCATCTCCCCGGGCTACGTCCGCACCAGCCTCGTCGAAGGAAAGTCCGAGCTCTTCGACGGCTGGTTGCGAGGGACACCGGCGGGCCGGTTCGCCGCCCCCGACGAAGTCGCGGGCGCCATCGCTTGGCTGCTCAGCGATGAAGCCGCCTACTGCGCCGGCACCGAACTGCTCATCGACGGCGGCTACTCCCTGGCCTGAGGAGCCCCTTCCCCGGAGCACGGGGCGCGGTCCCCTCAGCAGTGAAACCTCCGAGGCGGCCCACCTCCGGACCGAAACGGCAGAACGGACGGCTGACCAGGGTCTGCGCACTCGAGCACCGCGCCTTCAGTAGTGTCGAGCACACGTCCCTGTTGTTGAGCCGGCCGGTCGACGGGTGCTGCCACGGCAGTCGCCGCGCCGGTCCGTCCCGTGAAGGTCAAGGAGAGCTGGTGACGAAATCCCTCCCTCGTATGGCCACCCGGCCATCCTGGTCGAGGAGCGTTCTGAACGCGGTGCGCGGCGCGCTGATCGGTACCGCGGAAACGGTGCCAGGGGTGAGCGGCGGCACGGTCGCACTGATCACCGGTGTGTACGAAGCGCTCATCACATCCGCCGGACACCTGTTCTCCGGGATCCGCCGGGCCGCCGTCGACCTGCCGAAGGGTCGCGGTCTGGACCGGGCCAACGCCGAGTTCCGCAGTGTGCGCTGGGATGTCGTACTCCCGGTACTCGTGGGCATGGTGTTCGCCGTGCTGGTGGTGGCCCGCTTCATGGAAGGGTTCGTCACGGGTTACCCGATCCACACGCGAGCGCTGTTCTTCGGGCTCGTGCTCGCCTCGCTGTGGGTCCCGTTCTCGCTCGCCCAGCGCGCCACGCGGCCTCGTCCGGACCGGGCAGCCTGGAGCGCGCGCAACGCGGTCATCGCGCTCGTGGTGGCCGCCGCGACGTACCTGGTGGTCAGCCTGCCGCCGAGCGATGTCTCGGCCACGCCGTTCGTGATCGTGCCGGCGGCGATGGTGGCAGTGGCGGCGCTCGTCCTGCCGGGGCTGTCCGGCTCGTTCATCCTGCTGACGTTCGGCCTCTACGAGCCCACGATCTCCGCGCTCAACGACCGCGATCTGGGTTACATCGGACTGTTCTTCCTCGGCGCGATGATCGGCCTCGCCTCGATCGTGAAGCTGCTGCAGTGGCTGCTCGAGCACCGCGGGCAGATCACGCTGGTCGTGCTCACCGGTGTGATGGCGGGCAGCCTGCGCGCGCTGTGGCCGTGGCAGGACGACAACCGCGAGTTCGTCGCCCCGGACGCGCACCTGGGGGCGGGCGTCCTCATGTTCGCGATCGGGTTCCTCGTCGTCGTGGCCATCCTCGTGGTCGAACGCCGCTTCGCCTCCGGCGGTTCGGGAGGTGACCTGTCGGTGGAGGAGACCCAGCAGATCCCGCGCAGCTGAGCGCGTCCGCGGCGGTGGCCGGTCCCGTTCGGGGCCGGCCACCGCCGCGTCGCGGCCTTCCCGCCACGCGCAACCCGGCGCGCCGAGGCCGTCAGCAGGCACTGCCGCACTCGGTGAGTCGGTTCTTCGCCGTGCGCCGGCGCGGCCACGGCCTGCGGCTGGCCGCACCGGAACCGGTAACCTGAGCACGTGGCACGCAGCAGGCGATCACCACTGCCGCAGCGGAACGGGGTCGACGCGACGCCGGTCAAGCTCCCCCGGCAGCAGCAGTGGGAGACGCTCTGGGCCTACCTGCAGGAACGCTTCGACGCCTCCGCCGAGCAGCTGGCGGCGAAGTTCCGCGCCGGCGACATCGCCGACTCCTCCGGCCCGGTCGACGCGGATGCCGCGTTCGTTCCCGGCGGGAAGGTCTGGATCCACCGCGAGCCGCCCGCGGAGCCCCCGGTGCCCTTCGACATCGGGGTGCTGCACCAGGACGAGGACGTCCTCGTCGTCGACAAGCCGCACTTCCTCGCCACCACCCCGCGCGGGCAGCACGTGCTGCAGACGGTGCTGGCGCGGTTGCGCGAACAGCTGGGCCTGCCGCAGCTCGTCGCCGCGCACCGGCTGGACCGCATGACCGCCGGCGTGCTGCTGCTGGTGGTCAACCCCGCCCAGCGGGGCACCTACCAGAAGCTGTTCCAGCAGCGCCGCGTGCGCAAGGAGTACCACGCCGTCGCGGCCCGCCGCTCCACTGTGGATTTTCCGCGGGTGGTGCGGAACCGGCTGGAGAAGAAGCCGGGATGCCGGGCGGCGCAGACGATCCCCGGGCGGCCGAACAGCGCCACCGAGGTCGAACTGCTCGAGCAGCGCGGGGCGCTCGGCCACTACCGGCTCGTTCCGCGCACCGGCCGCACCCACCAGCTGCGCGCGCACATGAACCACCTGGGCACGCCGATCCTCGGGGACGACCTGTACCCGCGCGTGGCCATCCGCCCCGCGGGCGACTTCACGCGCCCGCTGCAGTTGCTGGCGAGCGCGCTCGAGTTCACCGACCCGATCAGCGGGCACGTGCGGCGGTTCGAAACGCGGCAGCGCCTGCAGGCGTGGGTCGACTACCGCGGGTGGGCGGACTGCCGACCGGGTCGGGCATGACCGAGCCCACTTGACGGGTCGGCGCTCGCGCAGCAGCCTGTTCCGCCGGACATCGGCTCGATCACGCGCCCGGGATCGGCGGCGTGCGCCTGTTCCCGGGGCTGTCCGACGCGCACCCGGAGCGGTTGGTGGGACTCTGCTGGCCAACGAGGTCGCCGGGATCAACATCGTGTTCTCGGTCGCCACGGTGCCGCTGTTCGGCGGTCTGGTCGCCGCGATCGTGGCGGGCGGCAACCGCGGTCACTCCCACCAGTGGCGGTGGTTCATACCTCGCTTGCCCGCCCGGCGCACGTCCTTGTCGAGCGCGCGGATCTCCCGGGCCATCCCGGGCGGGTAGCCGTGCTTGATCGCGCGGTGCTCGGCCGCTTCGCCCATGTAGCAGAACGAGTAGAACAGCCCGACGAACAACCCCAGTGCGACGGCGCTCACACTGATCCACAGCGGTCCGGGCAAGAGCACGAGCAGGCAGAACGGAGCCAGTTGGCTCAGCGCCCGCGCGAGGTGCCGCAGCGGCCACGTGCGGGCCGTGACGTCGTGCAACACCCACTCGGCGTGGCGGTCGGGGAGCTTGCCGCCGAAGGCGTACCAGACCCACTGCGCCGGGTTGGGGCGTTCACTGGCCACGGCCCCAGGTTAGTCGCCGGGGGTGCGCACCGACCAGAACCGGGACGGTCCGGAGCGCACGCTCGTTCGCCCCCGCGGGCCGTAACGAAACGCGCGGTTCAGCGATATGATCTCCTGAAGGAGGAGGATCACCGTGTTCATCATCGCCGTGACCGTGTTGACCGTGCTGCTCGTGGGATGCGTCATCTTCACCGACCTGGTGGAACAGGACGGATCGGTGAGCGCCCGCAGCCTGCAACGCGCAACCGATCAGTTGATCCGGGCGGTGCGGGCGCTCTTCTCCGCACCGCGCCCGCGCTGACCGCACCGCCGGCTACGTCGGTGCGCTGAGCAGGCCCCGCCCCGCGAGGTTGCGCAGCAGCTCACCGACACCGAAGGTCCACTGCGGACACTCCTCGCAGGTGGCGACGTCGTTGACGAGCGCACCGAGGTCGGGCGAGGTGATGCGCACCCGGTCTCCGGAGTGGTGGGTGAACCCGTGGCCGGCGACGTCGCGGTCCTCGGTGGGGGCGAACGCGGTTCCCGTGTAGAGCAGGAACCCGTCCGGGTACTGGTGCGATCCGAGGGCAGCTGCCACGAGCTCTTCCGGGGTGCGGCTGATCTCGCGCATCGAGCTGTGCCCGTCGAGGACGAAACCGTCCGTGCCGGCCACGTGCAGGTGCAGGTCGGCGCGGCGAACCCGGTCGAGGTCGAAATCCGCGTCGCACAGCCGGATCAGCGGCCCGAGCGCGGCCGAGGCGTTGTTGTCCTTGGCTTTGGGCAGCAGCAGGGCGCTGCGGCCTTCGACGTCGCGCAGGTTCACGTCGTTGCCGAGCGTGGCGCCGAGGATGCGTCCGTCGGAGCGCACCGCGAGGACCACTTCGGGTTCGGGGTTGTTCCACTGCGAAACGTCGGGGATGCCAACGTTTTCACCAGCCCCGACGGCTGCGAGCAGGGGCGCTTTGGTGAAGATCTCCGGGTCGGGGCCCAGGCCGACTTCGAGGTACTGCGACCACAGTCCGTCCTGCTGGAGCCACTGCTTGGCGGCGCGCGCCTGCGGCGTTCCGGGGCGCACGGAGGCGATCGCGTCGCCGACGGCGCGTTCGACGCGTGCGCGGACTTCGGCCGCTTCGCCCGCATCGCCTCCGGCGCGTTCTTCGATGACGCGTTCGAGCATGCTGCCCGCGAAGGTGACACCGGCGGCTTTGAGCACGTGCAGGTCGGCCGGGGCCAGCAGCCGCGGCCCATCGCCACCGCGCAGCGTCGTCGCCAGGACGTCGGCGAGCGGCCATTCCCGTCGCGGCGGGGCTTCGCGCGCCAGGCCCACCGGATCGGGGTGCTCGGTCAGCGCGCTGAGCGTGGGGGTGGTGTCGCTGAGGTCGACGAGCCGGTCGCCGCGGACGGCGACGACGGCGGGTCCGGCCGCGGCGGGGTCGTACGCGCGGCCCACGAGCGTGGCCGACGGGTGGTCGCTGGGCAGGACGTCGTGCACGTTCGGCAGCACGGGCACTCCTCGCGGTCGGTTGGCTGCGCCCAACCTAGCGGGCTTCGCGGGGGTGTGTGCGCCTCCGCACGGCGCAGGCGCACTGGCGCGAACAGCGTACGGCGTGCCGACTGCTTCCGGTGCAGCTTCTTCGCAAGAGTTTGCACCGGAAGCGCTGAGCTAAACTCAGCGCCCGAGGCGCGCCCCCGCACGAGTCGAAAGGACCCACCGTTGAACGCCAACGACCCGAACCCCGCCGCGTCGGCACCGAACGATCCGCGCACCGACGACGACGAGATCATCACCTGGTGGGGTCTGGTGATCGAGGGCTACCAGGCCACGCAGGAGCACCTCATGGGAGAGCTCGCCGAGCTCTTCGACCTCTCCCCCGCGTCCTTCGACATCCTCGTGCGCCTCGTGCGCTCGGCCGAGCACCGGATGCCGATGACGAAGCTCGCCCACGAAGCCGCGCTGAGCAGCGGCGGCTTCACCAAGGTCGCCGACCGGCTCGTGAAATCGGAGCTGATCCGCCGCGAACCGTGCGAGGAGGACCGCCGCGTGACCTATGCCGTCCTCACCGACCACGGACGCGACATCGCCGAGCGCGCGCGTTCCGCGTGCGCCGAAATCCTCCGCCGCCGCGTACTGCAACCCCTGGGCGCGGAGGATTCGGCCGCGCTGGCCCAGGCGATGCGGACGCTCCGCAGCGCCAACGCGGACGGATAGCCGGCGCGCTCGACGCCGTCACGTGCGCCTGTTCCTACCGATCTCGTCGACGATGGGATGCGCCGGAGTCCGCGCCTGCTGCTCCGCGAGCGAGCCCTTCTCCGGCTGGCTCGCCTGCTGGGACTTCTGCCCGTGCGTGCGTCCCTCTTCCGCCTCCGAGTCCAGCGGAACGGAACGGAGCACTTCCTGGAGGTTGTCGTAGTCGGCGACCGGCATCGCGCGCAGCGCGCGCACCGTCACCGCATCCGCACCGTGATCGTGCGCGTGCGTCACGATCCGGTCCTTGCTCGCCGGGAAATCCAACGAGGAGAGCGCCTGTTTCACTGACTTGCTGTCGGTGCCCATCATCGCTGTTCCTGTTGTGCTCGCGGGGTTGCTCGGCGCACACCGACCGAGGATGCGCACCCCGCGGCTACCCGCTTCCGGCGAACCGTAACCGGGCCGGGCACGTCCGCTTCGGCGCGCCCGACCCGGAGACCTGTCACGCCCGCGACCGGTGGAACACCAGCCGGTAGATGAGCAGCAGGATCAACGATCCGACCACGGCCCAGATGAAGCTGCTCAGGTTGAACCCGGTGACCCCGCTGTTGCTGAACACCGAGCTGCCGAGCCAACCACCGAGCATGCCGCCGCCGATGCCGATGATGATCGTGACGATGATGCCGCCCGGGTCCCGGCCGGGCATGATGACCTTCGCGATCGCGCCGGCGATCAGCCCGAAGATGATCCAGCTCAGGATTCCCATGAGTCGTCCTCCCCGCGGCCCGTACCGCGCACACGTGTCCGAACAGCCTTTCCGCCCAGGAGTGTGTCACGCTCCTGCACACCACCGCCCACGGTGATCCCCGCAAGGATTATCGGGCCGCGCGCTCGGGTAGTCGCAGGTCGGCCCGGAAAGTCACCCCGGAAGGACGTGAGCGGCATGACAACGGCCCGCGACATGATGACCAAGGACGCCGTCACCATCCGCACCGATGCGACCGCGGCCGACGCGGCCCGCGTGATGACCGAGCACGAAATCGGGGCGATCCCGGTGCAGGGCCAGGACAACCGGCTCAAAGGCCTGATCACCGACCGCGACCTCGTGCGGAAAGTCGTCGGTCAGGGCCGCGATGCCGGTACGTTCCCCGCTGGGGACATCGCCCAGCCCGAGCCGGCGTCCGTGGGCGCTGACGCCTCGGAAACCGAGGTCGTCGACATCATGATCAAGCACGGCGTGCGCCGCCTGCCCGTCGTCGACGGCGGCCGCCTCATCGGCGTCATCAGCCTGGCCGACGTGGCCCGGGTGCTGCCGGAGCAGCGCGCCGGCGAGCTCGTCGCACAGCTGTCGGTATGAGCCGCCGGACATGAGCCACTGGGCACGAGCCGCCGAACATGCAGCAGGCCGCCCCCGGCGGATGGGGGCGGCCTGTTCGCGCGGGTGCGGTGAACGCGTCACCGCCGCACATCGCCGCTGCTCAGCGGAGAGCCGGAAGGCTCAGGTTCACCACGGGGCGACACCGCCGTAGAAGGTGTCCGGGGTCAGCTGGTGCTGCTTGCGCATGACGCTGTCATCCGCGTTGCCCTCGATGGTGGTCACCGTGTTGCCGTCGACGCTTTCCACGATGCCGATGTGCTTGCTGGTGCTGGGCGAGGAGGGGCCGCTGCCGAACAGCAGCACGTCGCCCGGCTTGGCCTGCTGCAGCTGGTCCGCGCCGTAGGCGGTGCCGTGCTGCTGGCCGTCGTTGTAGAGGTCGCCGGTGAAGGCGTACTGCTCGCTGTCGATGTCCACGCCGGCGTCCTCCCACATCTGGGATGTGAACAGCGCGCACCAGGACACGGACTGCGGGGAGTACGGGTTGACGTTGTCGCCGCTCTCCTGCGTGCCGATCTCGGCGCGGGCGTTGTCGACGATGCGTTTGCGCAGGTCCTTCTCGGCCTTGGCCGGATCCGGCTGCTGCTGCGCCTGATTCGGGGCCTGCTGCTGCGGGGCCTGCTGATTCGGGGCCTGCTGCTGCGGGGCCTGCTGGCCTTGCTGCTGAACCTCGGCGACGGGGCGGGGCTGCTCCTGATCCGCACCGCCCGAGGAGGCCAGCGGGGAGGTGAACGCCGCCGTCACGGTCGCCGCCGCGAGCACGCCGGCCGTGCCGACCGTCGCGAGGCCGAACGGGACGCGGTCCGCGAACTTCCGAATCGGGCTTTTCGTCTCGGACGCGTTGTTTTCGGGGGAATTCGAACCGTCGGTGTCTTTCCGCATAGCTCCGGGAGTTTTCAATCGGGGGCGTCTCGGAGTTCATTGCCCGACCCGTCACCGGCCCGAGGCAACAACCCGATGCTGCCGGAGCAATGCGCCCGCAGAACCGAGGTTTCTACGGGGACGACTACCCAGAAAGACCGAACCCGTTGTGAGCCACCGCATGGTTCCTGCGCACCGCGCACGACGCGCCACTTTCCGTGGCTCGATGCAGCTTCGCACCGTGGCGAACGCATGCACGCAACGCGGCGCGAGAGTGGACACGCGCCAGCGGACAGGTACCGGCGGGCAGGCACCGGCGGGCAGGCACCAGCGAACAGGTGGCTGTGCGCAGACCCGTCCGCACCGCCGGAATCCTGCCTCACCCGGCGCGGCGCGACCGCGCCGGGGAGGGCGCGCGCGAGCGTTCCGACCAGTCGGCGAGCAGGAGGAATCCGACGAGAACCAGCACGAACGACACCGCCGACATCGGGCTCACCGACTTTCGCTTCCGGGAAATTCGCCGCTGTTGCGATTCAACCGGCGCCGAGCCCGGAAAGGAACCGCCGACCGGGTGTTTTCCGCACGGCGGTCTCCGGCGAATTCACTTTCGCGCCCTGGACGATTCCGGCCCGGCGCGGCGAATCGCGTTCGGCGCACCTGCCGGCGCGGCGAGGCGCCGCGCGAGGCCCGTCGCTTCCGAGTCCCCGAGGCGCTCCGAGCTGCGCCCACGGCGGTACGCGGCGTGGCCACGCACTCCCCTGCGCGCAGCCTCCCGTGCGCAGCCCTCCCCTGCGCGCAGGACGCACGGATCCTCTACTGTGGATCAGGTGCAAGAGGTGCGTCCAGAAAGGCACGGATCATGATCTTCATCACCGTCAAGTTCCGCGTGCGCTCCGAGTCCGCCGACCGCTGGCCGGAGATCACCGCGGACTTCACCCGCGCCACCCGCAACGAGCCCGGATGCCTGTGGTTCGACTGGTCCCGCAGCATCGAGGACCCCAACGAGTACGTGCTCGTGGAGGCGTTCCGCGACGGTGACGCCGGGGCCGCGCACGTGCAGTCCGAGCACTTCAAGACCGCGCAGCAGACGCTTCCGCCGCACCTGGTGGAAACGCCGCGCGTGATCAACACCCAAGTCGACCAGCAGGACTGGTCCGAGCTCGGCGAAATGGCCGTTCCGCAGCAGAGCTGAACACGCCCGGTGCGGTGGATGCACGCCACAGCCACCAGGTGTCCGCGCCGAACGACCACAGCAGCGACCCCAGCGCCAGCAGCGCCGCGGCGCACGCCACGTGCGTCGCGGCCACCGGTGCTACCGCGATCGCCAGCAGCACGCCCTGCGCGGCCGCGACGGCCTTGCGGCGCCGGCTCGGCGGTAGTTCGGAGCGCATCCACGGCAGCACGCGCCCGGCGAGGACGAACACGTAGCGCAGCGCGCCGATCACCAGCACCCACGCGCCCAGGTGCAGCGCGACGTATCCGCTGAGCACGAGGATGAGCCACGCGTCGAGTTCCATGTCGAAGCGCGCGCCGAACGGGGACGCGCAGTTCCGACGCCGGGCCACCTGACCGTCCACCCCGTCGAGCACGAGCGCGGCGACGACGGGTCCGAGGAACGCCCACCCGGGGATCGGGCCCGTCGTGGCCTGCACCGCCTGCGCGGTCACCGCGCCGATGAGCACTGCCCGCGTCAGCGTCACCCGATCGGCCGGACTCCAGGGGGCGGTGCGGGCTCCGGACCGGCACAGCAGCAGCGTGAGCCCGGCCGCGTAGCCGCCCCCGGCGAGCACCCCGCGTCCGCCGAGCACGCCGCACGCGCTCAGCAGCGCCAACGCGGCGGCCTGCGCGGCCGCGGCCGCCGCCAGTTCGGCGGCGAAACGAGCTCTGCCGGGAGCCGTGCGTGCCACCACACCTCCCAGCATGCCGCGTATCGTCCCGAGCGGACACGCCTCGGCGATCACCCGATGGAGGCGGTATGGCGACCCCGGCTCGCGCGTTCTGGCTCGCCCGGCCGGAGCAGGGCGAGATCCGTTCGACCGCGGTGCCCGACCCGGGCCCCGGCGAGGTCCTCGTGCGCACCCGCTACACCGCCGTCAGCCGCGGATCGGAGGCCCTGGTGTTCCGCGGCGGTGTCGGCCACGACCAGCACCGGCTGATGCGCGCCCCCTTCCAGGAGGGCGAGTTCCCCGCTCCGGTCAAGTACGGCTACCTCAACGTCGGCGTGGTGGATCGAGGACCGGTGGAGCTCCTCGGCCGCACCGTGTTCTGCCTCTACCCGCACCAGACGCACTACGTGGTGCCCGCCGAGGCCGTCGTCCCGGTGCCGGAGGGCGTGCCGGCGCAGCGCGCGGTGCTGGCCGGAACGGTCGAGACCGCGGTCAACGCGTGCTGGGACGCGGTGCCGCTGCTCGGCGACCGCGTCACCGTCGTCGGCGCGGGCATGGTCGGCTGCTGCGCCGCGCGCCTGCTCGCGCGTTTTCCCGGGGTGCGCGTGGAGCTCGTGGACGTGGACACCTCCCGGCAGGTGGTGGCCGAAACGCTCGGCTGCGACTTCGCCACCCCGGAGCAGGCGACGACCGGCCGCGACCTGGTCGTGCACGCCAGCGCCACCGAATCCGGGCTCACCCGCGCGTTGGAGCTGCCCGTCACCGACGGCACGATCGTGGAGCTGAGCTGGTACGGCGACCGACCGGTCACCGTGCCGCTGGGCGGGTTCTTCCACTCGCGCCGGCTGACCGTGCGCGGCAGCCAGGTCGGCACCGTGTCGCCGAACCGGCGCCACCGGGACGTGCGGGACCGGCTCGCGCTGGCGCTGGACCTGCTCGCCGACGAAGCGTTCGACGCGCTGATCACCGGTGAGAGCGAGTTCAGCGAACTGCCCGCGGTGCTGCCCGGCCTGGCCCGCGGTGCAGGCGCGGCGCTGTGCCACCGGATCGTCTACGGTACCGGCGCACCGACAACGCCCTGACCGGCCCGCGACGCACCGGCCCGGCGATCGCGAAGGAGGTGGCTTTGTTCAGCGTCACCGTGCGCGACCACGTGATGATCGCGCACAGCTTCCACGGCGAGGTCTTCGGCCCCGCGCAGCGGCTGCACGGGGCCACCTACCTCGTCGACGCCACGTTCCGGAGGGCCGAGCTGGACGCCGACGACCTCGTCGTCGACATCGGACGCGCGACGGGCCTGCTCGGCGAGGTGCTCGCGGACCTCAACCACCGCAACCTCGACGAGGACCCCGCTTTCGCGGGGCACAACACCTCGACGGAGTTCCTCGCACGGGTGATCGCCGACCGGCTCGCCGAACGGGTGCGCGCCGGCGAACTGGGCGAAAACGCGCGCGAACTCACCGGGATCACCGTCACGCTGTCCGAATCCCACGTGGCCTGGGCGAGTTTCGACCGCTCGTTGTGACGGCCGTGCACTCCATCCACTTCGTGCACCCACCGGAGGCCGACGCCCCCAGCGGCGGCGACCACTACGACCGGCGGGTGGCCGAGGAACTGCGCAGCTCGGGATGGCGGGTGCGGCGCACCGTCCTGCCGGGAAGCTGGCCCCGGCCCGGAGCGGACGACGCGGCACGGTTGGACGCGGCGCTGGCCGCGCTGCCAGGGCGCTGCCCGGTTCTGCTGGACGGGCTCGTGGCCTGCGGAACGCCCGAGGTGGTCGAGCGGCACGCCGCGCGGCTGCCGCTGGCGGTGCTGGTGCACCTGCCGCTGGCCTGCGAAACGGGTACGCCGAGCGATCTCGCGCGGGAGCTGCACCTGCGGGAGGGCCGGGTGCTGCGCGCGGTGCGCCGGGTGCTCGTACCGAGCGGGTGGACGGCTCGCCACATCTCCCGCCGGCACGGCGTGGCACCGTCCCGGATCACCGTGGCCCGACCGGGCGCGGATCCGGTCGTCCCGGCCCGCGGCAGCGGCGGTGCCGGTGCGCTGCTGTCGGTCGCGGCAGTGACGCCGATGAAGGGCCACGACGTGCTCGCGGCCGCGCTGGCGCGGTGCTGCGATCTGGACTGGCACTGCTCCATCGCCGGTTCGCACGCCCGGGCTCCGGGGCACGCGGCGCGGGTGCGTGCCGAAGTCCGCGCCCGCGGGCTCACCGACCGGGTGCGGTTCGCCGGACCGCTGCGGGCCGCGGCGCTCGACGCTGCCTACGCGGCGGCCGACCTGGTCGTCGTCCCCTCGCGGGCGGAGACGTACGGCCTCGTGATCACCGAGGCGCTCGCCCGGGGGGTTCCCGTGGTGGCTTCCGATGTCGGCGGGGCGCCGGAGGCGCTGGGCAGCACCGACGAGGGGGTGCTGCCGGGGATGCTGGTGCCGCCGGCGGATCCGGTCGAGCTCGCCCGGGCGCTGCGCCGGTGGTTGACCGATGCGTGCGAACGTGCGCGTCTGCGCGAAGCAGCGCACCGCCGCCGTGGCACCCTGAACACGTGGCGGGAAACGGCCCGGCAGGTGGGCGAGGCGCTCGAGCGCCTCGGCACGTGAGCACGACCCAGGCCGAGTGGCTCGCGCTGCGGGAACCCGCCGACGCGGCGGCGCGCGCGCAGGAGCTGGTGGAGTGGCTGCGGCCCCGCCTCGTCCCGGTGGGCGGCGAGCTGCGCATCCGCGACCTCGGGTGCGGCACGGGTGCGCTGGGCCGGTGGTTGGCAAGACGGCTGCCCGGACCGCAGCACTGGACCGCGCAGGACCGCGACGCGGACGCGCTCGCCCGGATCGGGCCGGACCTGCACGGCCGAACCGCCGCCGACGGCAGGCCGGTGCGGGTCACCCCGGAGCAGCGCGATCTCACCGCGCTGACGGCGGGAATGCTCGCCGGCACCTCGCTCGTGACCGCTTCGGCCCTGCTCGACGTGCTCACAGCGCCGCAGCTGGAGCGCGTCGCCGCGTGCTGCACCGCGGCGCGGGTGCCGGTGCTGGTGGCGCTGACGGTCACCGGCGGGGTGGCGTTCGACCCGCCGCACCCAGCGGACACGGCGTTCCGCGACGCGTTCAACGCCCACCAGCGCCGCCGTGCCGGTCGCCACCGCCGACTCGGACCGGACGCGGCGGCCGCCGCCCGCATCGCCTTCCGCCGCCGCGGCGCGCGGGTGCTCACCCGGCCCGCCCCGTGGCGGTTGGACGCCGGTTCGGCCGCGCTCGCCGAGACGTGGCTGCGGGGGTGGGTCGACGCGGCGCAGCGGCAGCGGCCGAGCCTGGCGCGTCGGGCCGCGGAGTACGTGCACGAGCGGTTGAGCCTGTTGCGGGCCGGTGAGCTGAGCGTGCGCGTGGAACACGCCGACCTGCTCGTCCTCCCGCCGGGCCGTTCACCGCGCAGCCCGCCCTCGCGCGAGAGGAGGGCGCGATGAGACGTGCGCGGCGCGCGGCGGTGCGCGCGCTCGTCACCGGTGGCGTGCTCGCGCTGCTGGTCTGGCAGGTGGGCCCGGCCGCGTTCGTCCGCGGCGTGCAGGGGCTCGACCTCGTCACCGCGGGGACGGCGCTCGCGCTCGGCGCTGCGTCGACCGCGTGCAACGCGGCCCGCTGGTGCCGCGTCGCGCGTGTCCTCGGCGTGCGGTTGCCGTTGGGTGCGGCGATCGCCGACTACTACCGCGCGCAGTTCCTCAACGCGGCCCTGCCCGGTGGAGTGTTCGGGGACGTGCACCGCGCCGTGCGGCACGGAACGGTCGGGCCGGCGCGCGGACGGCGGGTGCGGGCGGTGGTGCTGGAACGGATCGCCGGGCAGGTGGTGCTGCTCCCGCTCGCGGTGGCGGCGGTCCTGCTCGCCCCGGCGCTGCGGGAGTTGCGGTGGGGCTTGCTGGTCACCGCGCTGGCCGCGGCCGCGATCCTGGGCGGCGCCGTGGTGATCGCCGCGCTGCTCGCGCGCACCGGTCGACGTGCGGCGCGTTGGCGCCGGGTGCTGGCCGAGGCGCTGACCGAGCTGCGGGGGCTCGCCGCCCCCGGCGCGTGCGCGCGGGTCCTCGCGCTGTCGGTGGCGGCGCTGGCGGGGCACCTCGCGCTGTTCGTCGTGGCTGCGCGGTCGGTCGGAGTGGCGGCCCCGGTCGGTCAAGTGCTGCCGTTGGCGGTGGTGGCGCTGGTGGCGATGAGCGTGCCGGCCAACATCGGCGGGTGGGGGCTGCGCGAGGGCGCTGCGGCCGCGGTCTTCGCCCTGGCCGGGCTGGGAGCCGCCCAGGGCGTCGCCGTGTCGGTCGCCTACGGCGTGCTCGCCCTCGTCTCCTGCCTACCGGGCGTGGGCGTGCTGCTGCTCCAACGTCACCGGCCGGGGACCGGTCAGGTCGAGCTCGAACAGCGAGTCGGCGCCGAGGGAGAACCGGCGCACGGGGGCGCGCAGCGCGTCGCGCATGTGCGGCGTTCCCGGAAAGCGCAGTCCGGGCACACCGTCGCCCAGTAGGACCGGGGCGACGGTGACGTACAGCCGGTGCAGCGCATCGGCGCGCAGGAAGCGCGACACGGTCACCCCGCCGCCTTCGACGAGGACGCGGTGCAGACCGAGTTCGGCGAGCCGGCCGAGCACGACGTCGGGGGCGAAACCGCCGGCTTCGCGGGGCAGGTGCAGCGCCTGCACACCTTCGGCACTGCTCGCACCGGTCCCTTCGACGAGGGTCCACAGCGTGGGTGCTGCGCCGTCGGTGAACACCCGCCGGCCGCGCGGCACGCGGCCCTGCGGATCGAGCACGACCCGCACCGGGTTGTCGCCGGTGCAGGCGCGCACGGTCAGGCGCGGGTCGTCGGCGGTGACCGTGTCCGCGCCGACGACGACCGCGTCGGCGAGCGCGCGCAGCCGGTGCAGGTGCTCCCGGTCGTCCGCACCGGTGACGTGCACGGCATCACCGGTGCGGGTGGCGATGCACCCGTCGAGGCTCTGCCCGAGCTGTGCGTAGGTGCAGCGCTGCCCCGCCAGGCACAGCGGGAGGTAGAGCTCGAGCAACCGGTCGGCTGCGGCCGAGGCGGACTCGCCCCACTGCCACCGGCCGGCACCGTCGGTGACCAGTCCGGCGCGCGCCGCCTCGTCCGGGGTGCGGACGCCGAGCAGCCGCCGCCACGCCTCGGCCGCGTCCACGGCGGGCTCGTCGTTCGTCGCTCGTGCCACGCTCATCGTCACCGCGGTTTTCTGTGGCGAAGGAGGTTGTGCGGCGTCACGCTACCGCGGGTGAGCTCGCGCGCACCACCGCGCGCAGCGCACCCGCCGCGGGGCGCGGGGAGGTCACTGGCTGACCCAGTACCCGAAGGAGAGGTAGTCGGCGTACGGGCCGACGTATTCCTGCGGGGATTTCAGTTCTATCCGCACCTGCGAGTCGGTGACCAGTTCGGGCGGGATGGTGAACCGCGTCTCCGCCCAGCCGCGCGGGTGCGTGGTCAGTTCGTGCGTGCCGAGGTGGGTGCCGTCGACGAACACCCGCACCGCACGGCCTCCCGAGGGGACGTCGGGTTTGGGCCCGGTCGCGTCGTGCCGCGCGGTGACCGTTGCCGCGCGGTCCGGGGTGAGGTTGCCGAGGGTGAACGACTCGGAACCGTACACGTGCCGGTTGCTGTCCACGACCGGTCCGCGCGGTGTTTCCGCGGTGGCCACGTCCGTGGTGGGGCGGAAGGTGGCCATCGGCGAGTGCACCGAGTGCTCGTGCGCGCGTTCGCTGTCCATCGAGCCCACGTCGAGGTGGTCGCGGACCTGCCCGGGCACCGGCCGCAGCGGGGTGTCCCCGGTGTCGATGCTGCTGTAGTCCGCGCGGTAGACGGTCATGTCCTGCCGCGCGAGCTCGACCTCGCCGAACAGGCCCGCGTGCTCCAGGTGCTCCAGCCGCACTCCGCCGGGCATGGAGTCGTAGATGGCGAAGTAGTCGGGGCGCTTCTCCGGCGGCATGGCGCGCAGCTCCTCGTAGAGACTGCCCGCGCCGTTGATCGCGGGTTTGGCCAGCCCGTTGGTGGTCAGTCCGATGAGGTCGACCGTGGGCTGCTGTCCCAAGTAGGCGGCCGCGCCGACGTCGTGCACGCCAATGCGGGCGTCGGGCGGCAGGTGCCCGGAGGTCCACGTCGCCAACGACACGATGCGTTCCCGGATCGCGCCGGTGTCCAGGCCGACGGTGTAGGCCCAGGCCGGCAACGAGAGGATCGTGAACAGCCCGGCCGCGCCGAGCACTCCTGCGGCCAGCGCGCGTCCGGCTTCGCGGCCGAACCACTGCGCGCAGCTCATCACCGCCACGACGATGAGCACGATCACCAGCGGCAGGAAGGGGTGCAGGTAGCGGACCTGCTGCCACAGGGCGGTGGCGAGCGTGGACAGGGCCAGCAGGCTCAGCAGCATCCCACCGCCGAGGACGAGACCGACCGTGCGGTGCGTTCCGGGCCGCCGCACGAGCACGGCGAACCCGAGCGCCGCCACGAGCAACGCACCGGGGAAGAAGAAGTCCTGCCTGCTGATACCCGCGAGGATCTCGAGGAACTGCCGCATGTTGTCCGCGACGTCGCCGGCGAACTGGCCCAGGTTGAACGACGGCATGCTCAGCAGCGATTTGGCCTGGTTGCCGTTCGGCGACAGGCTGCCGGTGGCGATCCCGTAGAACAGCAGCTGGCCGACCAGTGCGACCAGCGGCAGCACGCACCACGCGGCGTTCAGCGCGCGCCGCGGCCAGCTCGGCTGCCCGCGCAGCAGCACCCCCAGCATCACGAGGATGATCAGCACCACCACGGGGGCCATCTCGAACCTGCACAGCACGGCGAGCACGGCCACCACCGGTGTCCAGCGGAAGCGTCCCGCGGCGTGTTCCGCGGCGAACACCGCCAGCAGTCCGGTCACCAGCGCGGCCGCCACGGGAGCTTCCATGCCGCTGATCGATGACCACAGCAGCGGTCCGCTCAGCGCGACGAGCAGCCCGGCGCACACCCCGCCGATGCGGCCGACGAGGCGACGGGTGAGCACGGCGGTGAAGGTGGCGGCCAGCACGTGGCAGGTCATTCCGATCACGACCGCGGCGGGCAGCAGGAGGCTGCCGTGGGCGCCGAGGGCGTAGAGCAGTCCGACCACGAAGACGTAGAGCAGGCTGCTGGCGCCGGTACTGATCGGTTCGCCGTCCTGGAAGCGCAGGATCTCGCCCTGGCCGATCTGGCGGCCGTACTGCATGTGGATGTAGGTGTCGTCAAGCGGCGGGATGAAGTGGCCGCCGTTGAAGTACAGGTTCACACCGAGGAAGGTGATCGCTGCGGCCGCGGCCGCCACCGGCACGCTCCACCACAGAAGATCGAAACGGCGACCCCCGGAATCGTCGCCGGAATGATCTCGCTCCGATTCGACGGAAGTTCCTTCCGCACCGTCAATGCGATGTTCTTCGCGCGTTCCGGGAAGCGCTCGTTGATCGATCGACATTCGGCGACTCCGTCGGCTTCGACATCGTGCTGGCGCGCCTCAGCTTGCGGAGAACGGTCTTCACGAGCACCGGAACCGCCCGGTGACCGGCGAAAACAGCCACTTGCGGGCGGCGCCGCCGCTGGGGAGGACCGCGTCGCTGCAGGCGGACGAAAGTATGCCGATCTGCGCGCGCCCTTGCATGCTGATCTCGGCGACGCAAACATCGACACGGCTCGGCACCGGTATCCGAGACCTGTTTTTCACCAGCCTCAGCTACATCGCAGGAGGCGGGTACCGCCGTTCCGGTGTCGGATTCGCGGCATCGCCGCCCGCATTTCCGCGGGTTCGGGGTTCGCCCCGGTGCGCACGAGTCGATGCTCGGCCCCGCGCGTCCTCCCGGCGATCAGCATCCACCGGGCGGTCAGCCCGACCCCGCTCGCCGGTAGCACCGCCCCCGCACGCGCAGAAGGGGCCCGGACGTGATGTCCGGGCCCCTTCTGCGCGTGGCTGAGCGAGGAAGGCGCGGCTCAGTCGCGCGCCGAGCGCTCGGCACTGACCGCACGGGTGTTCCGCCGGGACAGCGAGCGCCGCTCGCGCGGCGTCATACCGCCGAAGATCCCGAAGTCCAATCCGTTGCTGAGTGCGTCGGCCAGGCATTCGGACGCCACCGGGCAGCGAGCACACACCGCTTTCGCGCGGTCGACCTGTTTGGCTCCCAGCCCCACCTCGGAGATCGGGAAGAACAGCTCGGGGTCCTCGTCCCGGCAGGCGGCACGCTCCCGCCAGTCGTCACCCGCGTAACCGTTCGTCTCCGCCATCGTGCCACCTCCTTAAGGAATGAAACTCGCGTACACATGCGGTCTCCCGTCCGCACGCACGCGCGGTCAACACGCGCACACGCACGGGCGGGGAGACCATGACGATCGGATTGACGGTGAAACCCAGGAGTTAACGCTTCAGACCCCGCGGATGTTCCGCGAAGTGTCATGACTCACGATCATTCTCCCCGAGCACCCGGCCCGGGCGCCGTCCTGTTGTGTCACCGTCCACAATCACCGGCTCGCCGTTGACGACCACGGCTCGACACCCGGTCGCCCCCTGCCGCGGTCGTCCGTAGCGCGCCCGATCGTGGATCGCCGCCGGATCAAACACTGTAACGTCACCGACCGCCCCCGTGGCAAGTACACCGCGGCCCGCGAGCCGCAAACGTGTCGCAGGCAACGCCGTCATCTTCCGCACCGCCTCCTCGAGATCGAGCAGACCGCCCTCCCGCACGTACCGCCCGAGAACCCGCGCGAACGTCCCGAAACTGCGCGGATGCGGGTGACCTTCGCCGCGCTCGGCGAGCGTCCACCCGTCACTGGCCACCGCCACGCGGGGATGACGCAGCACCGCGCGCACGTCGTCGTCGTGCATCGAGTGGTGCACGACCAGCGCCTCACCGCGGTGGCTTTCCAGCACGCGCAGCACTGCTTCGGCCGCATCGGTCCCCTCGGCTCGCGCGATCTCCACCACTGAGGACCCAAGATGCGCGGAATAGCGCCCGGCGGGCGTTTCCGCCAGCACGAGTCCGTCCGGATCGAGATCGCGGCCGAACCGCTGCCGCACCTCGGCGGCGATGCGCCGCCGCAGGCCCGCATCGGCGAGCCGCTCCAGCAGGGCCGCGGCTCCCCCGTCCACCGCCCACGGCGGCAGTGCGGTGAGCAGCGAGGTGCTCGACGCGGTGTACGGGTAGACATCGGCGGCCGCGTCGACGCCGTCGGCGCACGCGGAATCCAGCCGTGCCAACGCGCTCGTGACCGAACCGTGATTCTCCGGACCCGCGGCCTTCAGGTGCGACACCTGCAGCCGCGCCCCGCTGCGGCGGGCCGCGGCGATCGCTTCGTCGAGCGCGCCGAGCAGGCCCGCGGCCTCGTCGCGCAGGTGCGTCGAGTACAGCAGGCCGTGCGCGGCGGCCGTGCGCACCAGCGCGGCCACTTCCCAGTCCGGTGCGAACACGCCGGGGGCGTAGATCAGCCCGGTGGAGAACCCGAGCGCGCCCTCGGCCGCGGCCGCGCGCACGCACGCCCGCATCCGCTCGAGCTCCGCCGGGTCCGGCTCGCGGTCCTGCTCGCCGAGCACGGCCAGCCGGATCGCGTTGTGCCCGACCTGCACACCGATGTTGACCGCCGGCCGCGCCCGGTCCACCGCGGCGCGGAACTCCCGCGCGTTTCGCCAGTCCCAGCTCAGCGGACGGTCGTCGAAGATGCTCGCGCGGCGCAGCAGTCCGAGGTCTTCGACCGGGAACGGGGAATGTCCACAGTTTCCGGTGATGAGCGTCGTCACGCCCTGCCGCAGCTGCGGCAGCGCCGCGGGATTCCCCTCGACGGTGAAGTCGGCGTGCGTGTGCAGATCGATGAAGCCGGGAGCCACGACGAGTCCGGTGGCGTCGATCTCACGCGCGCCCCGCAGCCGCCGCACGCCGATCTCGGCGATGCGCCCGGCGGTGATGCCCAGGTTCCCGCGGCGGCGGGCACGCCCCGTCCCGTCGACGAGCGCACCGCCGTTGATCGCGATGTCGTGTTCGGACACGCGCCCCACTCCCCTCGCTCGCTGCGTCGGCTCGCCCACTGCGTCCCCTCGCCCACTGCGTCCCCTCGCCCGCGGCTTGGCACGGTGCTGCACGCGGGCAGCAGGGCTATCCTGTGGTGCGGACGTCGCCGCGCGGAAGGGTTTTTGCGATGACCAGTGCCGACCTGCTCGTCGACGGTTTCGAGCGGATCCGGGAATCCGTGCACAGCGCCGCGGACGGGTTGTCCGCCGACCAGCTGGCCTACCGCGCCGACAGCGCCGCGAACCCGGTCGCGTGGCTGCTGTGGCACCTCACCCGCGTGCAGGACGACCACATCTGCGAGCTGGCCGGAACCGAGCAGGTCTGGACCGCGCAGCGCTGGCACGAGCGGTTCGACCTACCGCTGCCGGTCGACGACACCGGCTTCGGGCACACCGCCGAAGAGGTCGCCGCGGTGCGGGTGCCGGATCCGGAACCGCTGCTCGGCTACCACGACGCGGTGCACGAGCACACCACCGCGTTCGTGCGCGGCATCACCGACTCCGAACTGCCGCGCGTGGTCGACGAGTCCTGGGACCCGCCCACCACGCTCGGCGGGCGGCTGGTCAGCGTCCTCACCGACGGTATGCAGCACGTCGGGCAGGCCGAGTTCGTCCGCGGGATGATCGGACGCGGCGCGAAGTGAGAGCTGGACCGCTGCGGCGGTCGCAGGCCTCACACCGCGAGCCGGCGGATCGTGGCGAACCCGCCCGCGCTGAGCACCACGGCGAGCAGCGCCGCGATCCCGGTGATGCCGAGCGGCCCCAGCTCCGCGATGACCTCCCCGATCGTGGACCACGCCTCGGTCCAGGTCACCACGAGGACGAATCCCACCGCGACGACCAGCTGCGCGGCGAGGTAGCACAAGGCTCCGAGCACGTTCCAGCGCCAGTGGATCAGGCCCCACCACATCCCGTAGGCGAACAGCAGTGCCATGAACACGAACGCGGTCAGCCACGTCAGCGGCCACGGGCCGTCGAGCAACCAGGCGACCCGGAAGAAGTGCATCTGCAGACCCCAGCCGCCGGTGGCCGCCTCGACCGCCTGCAGCACCGTCACGCCGAGCGAGTACACCACGGCGATGACCACACCGAGGCCGAGCGTGCCCAGGTAGTAACTCCGGCGGCTGAGCCCCAGGGCGAGCGCGAACGGCAGCGACCGCGACGTGCTCACGCTGCCCTGCACCGCCAGGAACACGTACAGCGCGGCGAGCCCGCCGGTGAACAGCACGCCCTCCTCCAGCGTCCCCGCCACGAGCGCGTTGGCCGCGAAGACGAGCGCGAGGATGCTGACCGGCAGGATTCCGTACTGGAGCCGGTCGACGAGGTGGTAGCGGCCGATGTTGACGAGCGTGTTCATGACTCCCCCTGTTCGGCGCCGGAGGTCTGGACGAGCAGCTGCTGCAGCGACAACGGCTCCAACTGCACCCCCAACCTCGCGGCGCGGGTCTGGTCCAACGAGTCGAACGGTGCGGCGATGGTCACCACCGAACGGGAACCGAGGCTCTTGCGGTGCAGCACGCGACTTCCGGTGACGAACTCCTGCACCGCGCCGGCGACGCCGGAGACGGTGACCGCGCTGCCCCGCACTTCGTCGCTCGGCGCGCTGACCACGAGCTTGCCGCGGTCGAGCATGACGACGTCTTCGAGCAGGTCCGCGGCTTCGTCGACGAGGTGCGTGGACAGCAGCACGGTGCGCGGGTGCTCGGCGTAGTCGGTGAGCAGCCGGTCGTAGAACAGCTGCCGCGCGGCCGCGTCGAGCCCGGCGTAGGGCTCGTCGAACACGGTGATCTCCGCCCGCGCGGCGAGTCCCACCACGATGGACAGCGCTGAGCGCATGCCGCGGGAGAGCTTCTTGACCCGCCGGTCGAGCGGAAGGGCGAAGTCCTCGACGAGCCGCGCCGCGAGGTCGTCGCTCCAGTTCGGGTAGAACCACGAGGCCGCGCGCACGGCGTGGCGCGCCCGGATATCGGGGAAAACCTGGTCCTCGCGGACGAAGATCATCCGGCGCAGGATCCTGTCGTTCTCCACCGGATCCTCGCCGAGGACGCGGAGCGTGCCGGAGCTGGCGAACTCGTGCGCGGTGATCATCCGCATGAGCGTGCTCTTGCCCGCTCCGTTGCGCCCGAGCAGCCCGGTGATCGTGTCGCGCTGCACCTCGAGGTTGACGTCCTCAACCACCGTGATCCCGCGGTAGTTGCGGGTCAGCCCCCGTGTTGAAATCGCCGGTTCCATTGCCGTGGCCCTCCGCTGTTTTGGTCGTCGTCTCGATCAGCGACAGCAACGTGCCGTGGTCGATGCCCAGGCGCTGCGCTTCGGTCAGCATCGGTTCGATGTACTGCCGGGCGAATCGCGTGCGCCGCTCGGCGAGCAGCTGCTCGCGGGCCCCGCCGGACACGAACATCCCCACGCCGCGCCGCTTCTCCAGCAGCCCCTGACTGATCAGCATGTTGATCCCCTTCGCCGCAGTCGCCGGATTGATCCGGTGAAAGGCCGCGAGCTCATTCGACGAGGGGACGCGATCGCCCTCCGCCAAGCTCCCCTCCGCGATCTCGTCCGAGAGCTGTTCGGCGATCTGCGCGAAGAGAGGAACCCCCTCGTTGAGCACGGTCACCTCCCTGCAAGGCCTTCACCGCCCTACCTAAGCGGTTCACTACTCAACTAATGTACCCAATAGGTGAGCCGGACGCCAGTCCCCGATGAACCGGCAGGAAATGCGGAGATCACCCGGATCCGGCGGCAGCGGTCGTGGTGCGCGTGGAACTGCACGAGCAGCCGGGCACCGCTCGGGAACGACGTGCGGCCGGTAGTCGCAGGCGCGAACCGCGACCCGGTGAGACAGAACGAGGCGGGGGTTCGGTGGTGCGCACCACCGAACCCCCGCCTCGACGGGGCCGCTGCGCAGCCTCGGGGGGACCGCTGCGCAGCCTCGGGGGGACCGCTGCGCAGCCTCGGGGGGACCGCTGCGCAGCCTCCGCGGAACAGCTGCGCAGCGGAGCTGTTCCCCCGCTCACGCGAGGTCGGCGATCTTCACGAGCATCTTGCCCGTGTTCTGGCCGCGCATCATGTCCAGGAACGCCTCCGGGGCGTTGCGCAGGCCCTCCACCACGGTCTCCTGGTAGTGGATCTTGCCCTCGCTCAGCCAGCCGCCGACGTCGCGGGCGAACTGCTCGGTGAGCTCGGGGTGGTCGCCGACGATGAAACCGCGCATCCGCAGCCGCTTGCTCACCATCATGAACATGTTCCGCGGACCCGGTTCGGGTTCGGCGGCGTTGTACTGCGAGATCATCCCGCAGCAGGCGATGCGGCCGAAGTCGTTCATCGCGCCGATGGCCGCCTCGAGGTGCTCCCCGCCGACGTTGTCGAAGTAGACGTCGATGCCCTCCGGCGCCGCCTGCTTCAACTGGTCGCGCACCGGACCGTCCTTGTAGTTGAACGCGGCGTCGAAGCCGACCTCCTCGGTGAGGAAGCGCACCTTCTCCGCCGAGCCGGCGCTGCCGATGACGCGGGAGGCACCGCTGAGCTTCGCCAGCTGCCCGGCCAGCGAACCGACCGCACCGGCCGCCCCCGAGATGAACACGACGTCGCCCGGCTGCTGCTGCGCGATCTCGGACAGCCCGACGTAGGCGGTCATGCCCGGCATGCCGAGCACGTACAGGTAGGCGTTCAGCGGTGCGCGGTCGGGGTCGACCTTCTTCACCCGGCCCGCGTCGAGCACCGCGTAGTCGCGCCACCCGCGGTCGTGCAGCACGACGTCTCCGGCCTCCAGCTCCTCGGAGGCCGAGCTGACCACCTGGCCGACGGCGCCGCCGTCGAGCGGTGCACCGACTTCGAACGGGGCCACGTAGGACCGGCCCTCGTTCATGCGCCCGCGCATGTACGGGTCCACGCTCATCACCAGGTTGCGCACCAGGACCTGGCCCGCGGCGGGCTCGCCGACGGTGACCTCGGTGACGTCGAAGTTCTCCGAGGTGGGCCACCCCCGGGGCCGCGACGCCAGCCGGATCTCCACACCCGTGCGTTCCGTCATTCAGTGCTCCTCTTCCCGTCGGTTGCGTCTCGCAACGGAATTCCCCGCTCGACCATACGTCCGCGGGACCGGTACCAGCTCGCCACCCGCGCCGCTCGTCGCCCGTACCGCCACCCGCAGCGGTGGCAGTACCATCAACCGCGGTCGCACCGACGAAAGGAACCCGATGACCGCGGAACTCGCCCCCTCCGACGTGTGCGACGCCGCGCGCCTGCTCTCCCCCGTGGCGCACCGCACACCGGTGGTCACCTCCCGCACGCTCGACGCCCGCGCCGGCGCCGAGGTGCTGCTCAAGTGCGAGAACCTGCAGCGCGCGGGGGCGTTCAAGTTCCGCGGCGCCTACAACGCGATCGCCCGGCTGTCCCCGGAGGAACGCGCCCGCGGTGTCGTGGCCTACTCCTCCGGCAACCACTCGCAGGCCGTCGCGCTGGCCGCGCAGCTGCTCGGCGCCCGCGCGGTCATCGTCATGCCCACCGACGCGCCCGCGGTGAAACGCGCGGCCACCGAGCTCTACGGGGCCGAAGTCGTCGCCTACGACCAGCGCACCGAGGACCGCGACGAGCTGGGGCGCCGCCTGGCGGCCGAACGGGGGCTCACGCTCGTGCCGCCGTTCGACCACCCGCACATCATGGCCGGGCAGGGCACGACCGCGCTCGAGCTGTGGGAGCAGTCCGGCGAGGACCTGGGGGCGGTGCTCGCGCCGGTGGGCGGCGGCGGTCTGCTCGCCGGTTGCGCCACGTTCCTCCGCCACGCGCGACCGGGCATCCGCCTGATCGGGGTGGAGCCGGACACCGCCGACGACACCCGCAGGTCGTTCGCCGCCGGGGAGCGGGTGGCGATCCCGCGGCCGGAGACCCTCGCGGACGGCCTCGCCGCGCCCACCCCCGGTGCCCGCACCTTCGCCGTCAACCGCGCCCTCGTGGACGAGGTCGTCGTGGTCGGCGAGGACGAGATCCGCTCGGCGGTGCGGTTCGCGTTCGAACGCCTCAAGCTCGCCGTCGAACCCAGCGGGGCCGTCCCGCTGGCTGCCGTGCTCAGTGGACGGTTGGAGCTGCCGCACCGCGTCGGCGTGGTCGTCTCCGGGGGCAACATCGGCACCGAGCAGATCGCCCGGCTCTTCGCCGCGTGAGCCCCGGCCGCGGTCGGGGGCGAACGCGGGCCGCGGTGTTCCGACCGCCCGCGCGCACGGCGCTCCGAGTAGTCTGGGCCGAGGAGGCACGATGGCACAGCAGCGGGGGGAGCACTTCGTGCGCTCGGTGGACCGGGCGCTGTCGGTGCTCCGCGCCTTCACCCCGGAGCGGCAGGAGATGACGCTGACCGAGGTCTCCCGGGCCAGCGGGCTGGACCGGGCGGGTGCCCGGCGCATCCTGCTGACCCTGGCCGACCTCGGCTACGTGCGCCACGACGGGCGGCACTTCGCGCTGACCTCGCAGGTGCTCGAGTTCGGCCACGCCTACCTGTCGAGCCGTTCGCTGCCGCAGATCGCCGAGCCCCACCTGCGCCGCCTGACCGAGCAGGTGCGGGAGATGTCCGCGCTGGCCGTGCTGGAGGGCGAGGAGATCTGCTACGTCGCCCAGGTGCCCGGCCCGAAACTGCTGTCGGTGACGATCCCGGTGGGCACCCGGTTCCCCGCGCACGCCACGTCGATGGGCAAGGTGCTGCTCTCGGCGATCCCGCCGGAACGCCTGGCGGCGCGGCTGCAGGGCAAGGAGTTCAGCCGGTTCGCCTCCCGCACGGTGACCACGTGGGAGGAGCTGTTCGCCGAGCTCGCCCGGACCCGCAAGCAGGGCCACGTCATCGCCGACAGCGAACTCGAGGACGGGCTGCGCGGGGTCGCCGTGCCGGTGCGCGATGCGGACGGGAGCGTCTGCGCGGCGGCGAACGTCTCCCTCGACGCGAACAGCGCCTCGGTGGAGGACGTGCGCCGCGACGTCGTCCCGCTGCTGGCCGCCACGGCGGCGCGCATCGAGGCGGACCTGCGGATGCGGCCGCGGCGCCCGGCGGACCACGCGCAGTGATCCCGCCGGGCACCGCTCCCCTGTGGCGGGCCCGCCGGCCTCAGTGGCCCGCGAGTTCCTCGCGGTAGGCCTTCTCCGCCACGTGGATGAAGAAGTCCGGTTCCGAATCCGCGTAGGACTCCTGGAAATCGCCGTAGGTGTCGATCCGCTGGAAACCGACGTCGCGCAGCAGGCCGCGCGTGTAGTCCTTGCGCAGCGGGTACATGTTCAGGTGGTACTCGCTGCCGTCGGGGAACCCGTAGCGGTAGCGCGCCAGCCCCTCGTCGACGTGCTCGGGCACGGCCGAGACCTGCTCACCGCAGTAGTAGTAGGTGTGCTCGCTCGTGCCGTCGCCGTCGAGGACGGCGTCGTAGTTGCGCTGGTCGAGGATGAGCACTCCGTCGTGGGCCAGCACGGAGTAGAACTCGGCGAGCGCCTTGCGGCGATCGTGCTCGTCGAACAGGTGCGTGAACGAGTTGCCGAGGCAGAGCACCGCGTCGAACGGGCCGTCCACCTCGCGGCTGAGCCAGCGCCAGTCGGCGTTGACCGTCCGCAGCACCTGACCGCCGTGCTCCATGCCGTTGCGGAACGCCTTGGCCAGCATCTGGGGACTGCCGTCCGCGCTGACCGCGTCGAATCCCGCGTCGAGCAGGCGCACCGAGTGGAACCCGGTGCCGGTGGCCGCGTCCAGCACCCTCCGCGCTCCGCGGGAGCGGAGCTGCTCGATGAAGAACCGGCCTTCGCCGTGCGCCCGACCGCTCCAATCGATCAGGTCGTCCCACTTGTCGACCAGACCGCCGACGTATTCCCGGGCGTAGTGCCCGGTCTCGCGGACCTCCAGCGGATTCGCGCCGAAATCCTGGGAATCCATGGCCAGCGACTCCGCGGTTCCGGTCGTCGTTTCGCCGTTGCGCTGGTTCAGGACGTTTTTCGTCATGCTCCGTTTCCTATTTCTGCTCGGGCACCGCGAGGCGGAATGCGCGCATCCCGTGTGGGTCGTTCTTTCTCCACCGCTTTCCGGTGCCGAGCTCGACATTAGGCGGTTCCACCTCGGATTCAAGACCGCGCTGCCGGGCTTCCGGGCGGAATTCGGGGCCGCGTTCCGGAGCGGGTTCGGCGCGCTGCCCGCCTGACCTGGTGCGTCGCCGCGCCGCGCGGTGGCCGCGCTGCCGGCGGAGAAATCCGCGCCGCGTTCGTGCCGCGACCGCTGCTGTCGCTGCGCGAACGGGCCGAATGCGGGAGCGGCCGCCGGCAGGAGCTCTTCCCGGATCGGACCGCCCTCCCCTCGACCGCGTCGTTTCCGCAGGTCATGGACTCGAACACCGACAGGTGCGCGGACCTCCGCGCCCGCTCCGGCACCGGCGACGGGGCGCGAGGTGCTGCGCGTCACAGTTCAACCGCGCACAGCGCGCTCCTACGGTGCTGCGCACACCGCGATCCAGGTCACACGCGGTGAGATGCGGCGGAAGACGACGAGGACCGCACGCGCCCGAGCGCGGTGCGGGCACGCGGGAGGTTTCGATGGAGAAACGGATCCGGAACAGGGCGTTCGCGGCAGCGGTCGTGGAGGCCGACGAGGCCGCGCAGTTGATCGAACCGGGCGCGACGGTCGGCATGAGCGGCTTCACCGGCTCCGGCTACCCGAAGGAAGTTCCGCAGGCGCTGGCCAAACGCATCTGCTCCGAGCACGAGCGCGGCAACCCCATGCGGATCTCGTTGTGGACCGGCGCCTCGACCGCACCGGAGCTCGACGGCGTGCTAGCCGAAGTGGACGGCATCGACCTGCGCATGCCCTACCAGTCCGACCCGACGACGCGGGAGCGGATCAACTCCGGGCACATCGACTACACAGACGTGCACCTGTCCCAAGTGGCCGATCATGCGCGGCGCGGCTGGTTCGGACACCTCGACGTCGCGATCATCGAGGTGTCCGGCATCACCGATGACGGTCGGCTCGTCCCCTCCTCCTCGGTCGGCAACAACGCCACGTGGCTCGCCCGGGCCGACAAGGTGATCGTGGAGGTCAACAGCTGGCAGAGCGAGCACCTGCACGGCATGCACGACATCCACGAACTGTCCGCACCGTCCGCCCGGGGCAGGCCGATCCCGATCACCGCTGCGGGTGACCGCATCGGTGCGACCACTCTGGCGTGCCCGCCGGAGAAGATCGCCGCAGTGGTGCGCACCCATTCGCCGGACCGCAACAGCGCCTTCTCCCCGCCCGATGCGACCTCCGAACGCCTCGCCGGCCACGTGCTCGACTTCCTCGACGGCGAGGTGCGCTCCGGACGGCTGCCCCGCAGCCTGCTGCCCCTGCAGTCGGGCGTCGGGAACGTCGCCAACGCGGTGCTGTCCGGCATGGATTCGGGACCGTTCAGCGGGCTGACCGCCTACACCGAGGTGATCCAGGACAGCATGCTCGGCTTGCTGGAGTCGGGAACGTTGCACACCGCCTCGGCCACCGCGTTCTCGCTGAGCCCCGCGGCGGTGGACCGGTTCAACCGGGACGCCGCCGCCTACCGCGACCGAATCGTCCTGCGGCCGCAGGAGATCAGCAACCACCCCGAGGTGATCCGCCGGCTGGGATGCCTGGCGATGAACGGCATCGTCGAAGCCGACATCTACGGCAACGTCAACTCGACGCACATGATGGGCAGTCGGGTGCAGAACGGCATCGGCGGTTCCGGGGATTTCGCGCGCAACGCGGCCATCTCCGTGTTCGTCACCCCGTCCGTTGCGAAAGACGGGGCGATTTCCACGATCGTGCCGATGGTTTCGCACGTCGACCATCCCGAGCACGACGTCGACGTGCTCGTCACGGAACAGGGCGCGGCGGACCTGCGCGGGCTGTCCCCGCGGGCGCGGGCCGCGAAGCTCATCGAGACCTGCGCCCATCCCGACTTCCGCCCGCAATTGCGGGACTACTTCCACCGCGGCCTGCGCGATTCGCACGGTCTGCACACTCCGCACCTGCTCGACGAAGCGCTGTCCTGGCACCAGCGGTTCGTCCGCACGGGAAGCATGCGGGCTTGAGCCGTGCCGCTCACATACCGCGCACCACGTCAACCCAGGCCCTGGTGCCGGCACGGGTGACGCGCGCCGCGGCGACGCGGTTGGCGCGGTCGAGCAGATCCGGCACCTCGGCACCGGAGGGCACGCGGCCGAGCCCGCCCACGCCGTGGGCGAGGGCGCCGTGCCAGACGTCCCCGGCGGCGAGGGTGTCCTGCGGCTGCACCGAGGGCGGTTCCACGGTCCCGCTGCCCACCGCTCCCGAGTCGGTGCGGTGCACCCAGCTGACCGGCCCGGCTCCGGCCGTGCGGGCGAGCACGCCCACGCCCCGGTCCAGCAGCGCCGCGTCGGTGTCGCCCTGCTCCGGCAGGTCCGGCAAGCGGAAGCCCTCCGAGCAGGCGCAGACGTCGATGTGCGGCAGGAGTTCGTCGAAGACCGGCTTGTAACTGCCCGCATCGGCCACCACGGGCACGCCGTGCCGCGCGGCGGCGTGCACGGCCGCGCGGGCGAGCTGCGGGTGGTGCCCGTCGATGAGCACCGCGTCGACCTCGGACACGGCGCGTTCGGTCTCGGCCGGCGCGATCAGGTCCATCCCGGCGGCGTTGTGCGAGACGATCGTGCGCTCTCCGTCGCCGTCCCGCACGGTCACCGCGCTCACGGCCGGGGCTGCGTCGTGGTCGGCAGCCGCGTCGAGCAGGGCGACCCCCTGTTCGACGAGGTCCTCGCGCGCGAGGGAGGCGAGCGGGTGCCTTCCGAGTCCGCTGAGCAGGGTGGCCCGTCCGCCGAGCGCGGTCACCGCAACCGCGGCGTGGCTGGCGGGTCCGCCCGCCGCGGTTTCCACCGAGGTGGACTGGGCCTTCTGCCCGAGCTGCGGGTATTCCTCGACCCGCTGAACCAGGTCGACGGTGCACAATCCGACCAGCAGCACTGCGATCCGTCCTCCGGGCATGCCCCCAGTCTGCCTGCCGCGGCGGGCGGCCGTGGCGGCGGCGTTCACCCGTCGGCGGGGTTCACTTACCGGCGGGGTCTTCCGGCGGCAGCGCCGGCTCCGGCGGTGCGGACTGCGTTGCCGCGCCCAACCGGGCGGCGAGCAGTTCCACCAGCTGTTCGGCATCGACCGGTTTCGGCACGAACTCGTCCGCGCCGGCCTGCAGGCTGGTGCGCCGGTCCTCCTCTCGGGCCTGGGCGGTCACGGCGACGAGGACGACGTCCCGGTACCGGGGGATCTCCCGGATGAGCCGGATGGCCGTGTTGCCGTCCATCTCCGGCAGCATCACGTCCATGAGCACCGCGTGCACGTCGTCTTCGCGCTGCAGCGCGCCGAGCCCGGCGGCGGCGGACTCCGCGCACACCACGCGCAGGCCGTGCCGGCGCAGCAGCGCGGCCGCCGCTTCGGCACCGCGCGGGTCGTCGTCGACGACGAGCACGGTTTCGCCGTGGAACTGCGCGGAGCTCGTCCGCGCCGCCGCATGTGGTTCGGCGTGCGCCTCGGGCGGGTCGATGCCTTCGACCACCGCGTCCCAGCTCGCCGCGGAGTCGTCGTCCACGGCAGCGGAATCCGCGCTGTGCTGCGTGAGCACACCGGTCGGAGCCGGCGCCCCGGCCGGCTCCTGCGACTCCGCCTCGGGAGCGGTGGGCAGGTAGAGGGTGAAGGTGCTGCCCTCGCCGTGCCGGCTGTGCACCCGCAGTTGCCCGTCGAGCAGCTCGGTCAGTTCCTGGCTGATGGACAGCCCCAGCCCGGTTCCGCCGTGTCGGCGGGCAGTCGTGCCGTCGACCTGCTGAAACGCTCCGAAGATCCGCTGCAGCTGCTCGGCCGGGATGCCGACACCGCTGTCGCGCACCGAGAACGCAACCGGATCCGCCGAGGCGGACAGCCCGGTGCCCGCGATCTCCGCTGGTTCGGCGCGGCGCAGGCGCAGTTCAACGCTTCCCTGCTCGGTGAACTTGATGGCGTTGGACAGCAGGTTGCGCAGGATCTGCTCGAGCCTGCTGTGGTCGGTGCGGACCGTGCCGGGCAGGTCCGCGTCGACGAGCAGGTCGAAGTGCAGCCCCTGCTCCTCGGCCAACGGCCGGTACAGCGATTCCAGGTGGGTGGCCAGATCAGCCAGGGCCACGTCCTCGATGAGCAGCCGCATCCGGCCCGCCTCCACTTTGGACAAATCGAGGACGTCGTTGATGAGCGCGAGCAGTTCCGAACCGGCCTGGTGGATCGTCGATGCGAGGTCCACCTGTTCGGCGGTCAGCGTGTCCTCGTTGTTGTCCGCGAGGAGCTTCGCCAGCAGCAGCACGCTGTTGAGCGGGGTGCGCAGCTCGTGCGACATGTTGGCGAGGAATTCGGACTTGTACGCCGATGCCTCGGACAGCTGGCGGGCGCGCTCCTCGAGCTCCTGGCGGGCGTGTTCGATCTCCCGGTTCTTCAGCTCGATGTCGGCGTTGCGGCTGGCCAGCAGTGCGGCCTTCTCCTCCAGTTCCGCGTTCGACCGGCGCAGTTCCGACTGCTGCCGCTGCAACTGCTCGGACTGCTGGCTCAACTCCGCCGCGAGGTGCTGCGACTCGGACAGCAGCGATTCGGTGCGCGAGTTCACGACGATGGTGTTGATGTCGACGCCGATCGTCTCCTTCAACTGCTCGAGCAGGTCCAGTTGCAGCGGGTCGAACTCGTGGAACGCGGCCAGTTCCACCACGCCCAGCACCTGCTGCTCGAACGGAACCGGCACGACGACCAGGTGGGTGGCCTCCGCAGCACCGAGCCCGGAACTCACCCGGGGGTACCCGCCCGGCGCCCCGCTGACCACGATGGTGCGGTCGTCCGCCGCGGCCTGCCCCACCAGCGACTCGCCGGCGCGGAACCGCTGGGCGGGCCGGTCCTCGGTGGTGCCGTAGGAGGCGATCTCGCGCCACAGCGAGACCCCGTCGTCCTCGTCGGTCTCACCGAGGTAGAACACGCCGCAGGGGGCGTCCAGCAGCCGGGCGAGTTCGCCGAGCAGCAGCCGGGCCAGCGTCCGCACGTCCTGCTGGCCCTTCATCAACGCGGACAGGCGGGCGAAATTGCTCTTGAGCCAGTCCTGCTCCCGGTTGACCCGCGTGGACTCGCGCAGGTTGTCGATCATCGCGTTGAGGTTGTCCTTGAGCCCGGCCACCTCGCCGGAGGCGTGCACCGTGATCCGCTGCGTGAGGTCCCCGTTGGTGACGGCGGTGGCGACCCCGGCGATCGCCCGCACCTGGGTGGTGAGGTTGCCGGCCAGGCTGTTGACGCTCTCGGTCAGGCGCCGCCACGTGCCGGACACGTCGGCTACCTCGGCCTGGCCACCGAGCTTGCCCTCGGTGCCCACCTCCCGCGCCACACGGGTGACCTCGGCGGCGAACGCGGACAGCTGGCCGACCATCGTGTTGATCGTCGTCTTCAGCTCGAGGATCTCGCCGCTCGCGTCCACGTCGATGCGCCGGGACAGGTCCCCGCGGGCGACGGCGGTGGTGACCTGCGAAATGTTGCGCACCTGGTTGGTCAGGTTGCGCGCCATCATGTTGACGTTGTCGGTGAGGTCCTTCCACGTGCCGGCGACGTTCGGCACCCGCGCCTGCCCACCCAGCACGCCCTCCGTGCCCACTTCGCGGGCCACCTGCGTGACCTGCTCGGCGAACACGCTGAGCGTGCCGACCATGTCGTTGATCGTCTCGACGAGGTTGCCGACCTCGCCGCGGGCGGTGACGGTGCTCTTCTTCGACAGGTCGCCCCCGGCCACGGCCGTGGCCACTCCGCCGATGCTGCGCAGTTGGGCGGTGAGGTTGTCGGCCATGGTGTTGACGTCGTCGGCGAGATCGCGCCACGCCCCGAGCAGGCCGTGCACCCGGACCTGGCCGCCGAGCTTGCCCTGAACGCCCAGCTCGCGGGCCAACCGGCCCATCTCGTCGGTGAACGCCGCCAACTGGTCGATCATCCCGTTGGCGGTGTTCTGCAGCACGAGCACCTCACCGCGGGCGTCGACCGGCACTCGTCCGCCGAGATCGCCTGCTGCGACGCGCCCGGTCACGTCCGAGAGCCCGCGCACGTGCTGGGCGAGACCGCGCGACATGCCGTTGACCGCCTCGGTGAGATCGCGCCACGCACCGGGTTCCGCGCCGATCTCGACCTGCCCGCCCAGCTGGCCGTCCACGGAGATCTCCCGCGCGACGCGGACGATCTCGCCGTGCACCGCGGCCATCCTGTCCACAGTGGTGTTCACCTGGTGCCGCATTTCGGTGAACTCGCCGTCGGCCGCGGTGGTCATCCGCCGTCCGAGATCGCCGGTGCCGGCCGCGCGCACGACTTCGGTCGCCTCCCGGATGTGCAGCGTCACGGTCGCGACGAGCTCGTCGACCGACTCGGCCATGTCCCGCCAGCTGCCGGCCAGCCCGGAAACCTGCAGGCGTCCGCCGAGGCGCCCGTGGTGGCTCGTTTCCGCGGACACGCGCGTCATCTCCCGCGACAGCAGCGACAGCTGGTCGAGCAGCGCGTTCACCTCGGCGCCGAGCTGCCCGAACTCGCCGGGCAAACCGACGTCCCCGGCGCGGCGGGGCATGCGCTGGGTGAAGTCGCCGCGGGTCATGGCCGTCAGCACCCGGTGCAGCTCGTTCAGCGGTGCGAGCGTCGAGCGCAGCAGGTCGTTGATCGACTGCGCCGCGGCCGACCAGCCGCTGTCCGCCGGTGCGGTGAACTCGACGGGGACGACGGGCCACTGCCCGTCCACGGCGGCTTCGCTCACCCGGTGCAGTTCGCTGACCAGGTGCTGGTTGCGCGCGGCGAGGGCGTTGAACGCGGTGGCCAGCTCGGCCGGCAGTCCGTCGCCGGAGACCGCGAGGCGCCGGCGGAAGTTCCCGTCGCGCAGATCTGCCAACCCGCCCAGCACTCGGCTCATCGCCGCTTCGGCGGAACGCAGGCGCGTTTGCGCGGAGTACGCTGCGGATTCGGAGCCGGCCTGCTGCTGATCGCTCATGTCCTCTCACCGTTTGTCGCGGGGATCCCGTTCCAGGCGCAGTTCGGTGGCCAGCACGGCGGCTTCGCTGCGGTGCCGCATCGCCAGTTTGGACAGCATCTGCGAGACGTAGTTCTTGATCGTCTTCTCGGCGAGCTGCATCTCGCGCGCGATCTCGCGGTTGGTGCGCCCGGCCCCGATGTGTTCGAGCACCTCGCGCTCGCGCAGCGTCAGCTCGCGCAGCGGGTCGGCCTGCTGCTCCTCGCGGCGCAGCATGGCCATCATCGCCTCGGTGCGCCGCGGGTCGACGAGCGTGCGGCCCGCACCGACGCTGCGGATCGCGTCGATGAGTTCGGTGCCGACGACCTCCTTGAGCACGAAGCCCGCCGCGCCCGCCAGCACGGCGTCCATCAGCGCCTCCTGGTCGTCGTACGAAGTCAGCATCAGGCACCGCAGCGAGGGCATCCGCGAGCGCAGTTCCCGGCACAGCTCGACGCCGTTGCCGTCGCGCAGGCGCACGTCGAGCACGGCAACCTCGGGAACGAGCTGCTGCGCCCGGGTGAGCGCCTCCGCCGCGGAGGCCGCCTCGCCCACCAGGTCGAGGTCGGCGGTGCCACCGATCATGGCGGCGATGCCGCGGCGGATCACCTCGTGGTCGTCGACGACGAATACGCGTGTTCCCATCCCCACCTCACGCCGAGGATTCCCGTCGGATCGGTCGCCTCGCGCCGCCGGCAGGACGCGCCGTCCCGACCGAGGCGACTCCCCGTTCCGTTGTAGCGCACCGCGCGCATTGTGGGCACGTTTGCGCTGATCAACCGGGGTGTGCAACTCGAACGAGTGAAGCACTGGCGTCCGGGTCAGTAACGGCGCATGAACCGGTCGAAGGTCGTGTTCGCCGCGCCCCAGTCCGCCGTGATCAGCTCGGTCGCCTCCCCTCCGGCGGGCTCGGCGTCGACGGTGACCACGAACCCCGGTTCGGACACCCGGCGGCGCAACTGCACCAGCCGTCCGCCCGCCGAACGGCCGAGCCGCTGTCCGCGGTCGCGCGCTGCGCTCTGGCCCGGCTCGAGATCAGTCACCACGTTCTCGGCCATGGTTCCGTTGTAGTCCATGTGCAGCCTGCGGCCCAGGGGCCTGGAGCGGTTCGGGGCTCTGCTCCCGCATCGCACCTGAACGGATGAACCGGATATGCGGGAAGTGGCAGCGGAGCTCGACCAGCGCGCGGCCGCTGTCGAGCAGCGGCGGAAGGCCCGGACGTGCGCGCTGCACGGCACGCCGGCGCGCAGGGCTCGTTCCGAGCCCCCGCGGTCCCGAGGCCGACCTCACCGCCGCGGGGGTCCCTGCTGCGGGGGTCCCTGTTGTGGCGGGCCCTGCGGAGGCCCCTGGGGCGGGGGCTCCTGCGGCGGGGGAGCTTGGGGCCGCGAGCCCTGCGGCGGTGGGCCCTGCGGCGGCCTCTGGGGCGGTCGGCCTCCCGGCGCCTGCGGGGGCGGCCCGTTGCCTCCCGCCCCGGAAGGCTGCCCCGGGGCCGGCCGTCGAGGTCCGGGCTGCCCCTGGGGAGCACGCCCGGGAACCTGCTGCGGGCGGGGGTACTGCCCTGCAGGGGCGGCCGGCTGCTGAGCAGCTGCCGGTCGAGCGGATGCCGGTCGGGCGGCTGCCGGCTGCCCCACCGGCGGACTCGCCGGCGCCTGCCGGTAGGTCGGCATCTCGCTGCGCTGCAACTGCGCCGGCAGCGCGACGAAGCCGGACTGCTCCCCGCGCGGAGTCCAGGAGGGCGCGGACGCGCTCGGCACCCGGCGGAAGAACGCATCGCGGGCGACGCGCATCAGGCCGAGGATCGCGTCGCGCCGGGCGTAGAACGACTGCGCGTCGACCGTGCGGCGGCGCGCGTGGTCGTGCAGCAGCGCCAGCTCCGTGGCGGCCAGCTGGTAGTCGGCCATCGCCCGCGCACCGTTGACCCCTGCCTGGGTCCGCGCCCAGCGACGCGCCCTGCGCCGCTCCGACATGTTGCAGAGCATGCGCACGTCGTTGGGCTGCACGAGCCCGCTGGGGACGTACGGCGGCAGGTAGGTGCCGATCTTGCCGATGGTGCGCTTGCGGTCGACGACCACCACGACGACCAGCCCCACCAGCACCACGGCCAGGAGCAGGTACGCCAGCACCATCCCGACGATGCCGAGCAGCGTCACCCCGCCGTTCCACAACGCGTGCAGGAACACGGCGCCTACCCATCCGCCGATCACCGCGAACGCGCCGCCGGCCCCGCGGTTCTTGGCCGCATAGGCCACGCCGAGCCCGATCATCGCCGTGTACATCGGGTGCCCCAGCGGGGAGATCACCCCGCGCATGAGCACGGTCACCAGCACGTCCTGCCCGGACTCGGCGAGGCCGCGCATGTAGTACAGGATGTTCTCGACCAGGGCAAAACCGAGACCGCACATCCCCGCGTAGACGATGCCGTCGGTCGGCCCGTCGATCTCCTGGCGCCGCACCCACAGCAGGTACAGCAGCAAAGCGCCCTTGAAGCTCTCCTCGACGACGGGCGCGACCAGCGCGCTGCTGAACAACTCGGCCCACGCGCCGAACGCCGGCTGCGCGAGGATCCCGACCGTCGTGTTCACCACGAGTGCGCCGAGCACAGCCACACCCGCGCCCCAGGCGAAGGACAGCCACAGGTTCAGCTGCGGTTCCGGTTCCAATCGGTCGATGAGCAGCAGCAGACCGCAGCAGACGACCGCTGTCGGAACGGCCAGCAACGTGCCCACCCCGACGTTCACCGGACCGCCCTGCAGCAGGTAGTACGTCAGAGCCAGCAGCATGCACGCGCCGGAGATGATCAGGCCGACGATCAGCGCCACCGGGGCGCGGTGCGGGTTGCGACCGTCGAGGATCGACTGCGGACTGAACGCGGGCATGCCGGGGAGGGTAGGAGACGCCTCCCGCAGCGCGGTCCCGAATGGCGAACTCGGCACGTGAGATCCACATCATGCGCCTTCGAGCAGCACCGGGAAGCCGCCGAGGTTCACCCCGCGCACCCGCCGTCCCGGCTTCCGCGTCCTCGGCGAATCCCCGTACCGCGGCCCCGTTCTCGGTGAACACGGCCGCATCGTCACCGCACGTGGGGGGCGGACCGGTTCAGCGGTCGATGCGTTCCGTCATGCCTGCCCCTCCCGCTCCACCTGCGCGATCGACTCGTCCAGCACCTGCAGCGCCTGCTGCACCTCGTCCTCGGTCACCGTCATCGGAGGAGCGACGCGCAGCGTGTTCCCGTAGAGCCCGCCCTTGCCGACGAGCAGGCCGCGGTCCTTGGCCAGTTCCAGCACGCGACCGGCCGCGGCGGGCGCGGGCCGCCCGGACGGCTGGACGAGTTCCACCCCGGCCATGAGGCCCTTGCCGCGCACCTCGCCGATGATCGGGTGCGCCGCGGCCGTCTCCCGCAGCCCGCCGAGCAGCTGGGTGCCCAGCTTCTCGGCGCGGGACTGCAGGTCGTGCTCCACGACGTAGTCCACTGTGGCCTTCGCCGCGGCCGTGGCCACGGGGTTGCCGCCGAAGGTGGAGATCGAGTTGGCGCTGAGCCCGTCCATCAACTCCGCTTCGGCGACCACGCCGCCGATGGCCATGCCGTTGCCGAGCCCCTTGGCGAAGGTCATGGCCGCGGGCGTGACGCCGTGCGCCTGGATCCCCCAGAAATGCGTTCCGGTGCGGCCCCAGCCGGTCTGCACCTCGTCGGAGATGAGCGGAATGCCGTGCTCGGCGAGGACTTCGGCGTACGCGCCGAACAACCCGTCGGGCGGGGTCGCGAACCCGCCGACGCCCTGCACCGGTTCGACGATCATGCACGCCACGTCCCCGGCGGTCTCGGTCGCCAGCACCTCGCGCAGGTCCTCGGTGCACGCGGCGATGTAGTCCTCGTCCGAGCAATCGCGGAACACGCTGCGGTAGCGGTACCCGCCGTGGACGTAGTGCACCTTGACCGGCGACAGCGAACTCGCCGACCAGCCGCTGTTGCCGGTCACGCCCATCGTGGCGAACGCGCGGCCGTGGTAGGAGTTGCGCAGCGCCAGCACCTGGTTGCTGCGCCGGTGCTGGGTCGCCAGCAGCAGCGCCGTCTCGTTCGCCTCGGTGCCGGAGTTGGTGAAGAACACCTTCGGATCGCGCAGTCCGGACAGTTCGGCGATCCGCTCGGCCAGTTCCACCTGGTTGCGGATGAGGTACAGCGTCGACGTGTGCAGTACCCCGGTGTCCACCTGCCGCCGGATCGCCGCGCTGATCTCCGGGATGTCGTAGCCGACGGCGTTGGTGAGGATGCCTGCGAAGAAGTCGAGGTAGGTGTTGCCGTCACCGTCGGTGACGTGCCGCCCCCGCCCCGAGGCGATCTCGATCGGCTCGTCGTAGTACAGCGACAGCCAGCTCGGCAGCACGGCGCGATGCCGCGCCAGCAGTTCTGATTGGTCGCTCATGTCGTTCCCTCCGCACGGACACCGTTGGACACTGCGCCGCCCAGTCTCGCCCACGCGGCGCCGCAGGACCATGGCTGGCTGCCGTCCGCGTGTCCATCCGGCTCGGCCGCGGTGGCCAGCTTCGCGGCGGGAGTTCAGCGGCGGGAGTGGCGCGGCGCACGAACGCGCTCACCGCACCGGGACGAGCAGTACGGTCGCACCGGCCCCGGTCGCGGGGCTCGGCACGGTCGAGGCCGGCCGCAGTGCGTCGAAAGGAGCGGACGGTGACCCTTGCCTCCTTCGGCCTGGCCGCTGCCGTGATCCTCCTCGGGGCCGTGATCCAAGGAGTCGTCGGCCTGGGGATGAATCTGCTGGCGGCGCCGCTGCTGACACTGATCGATCCGGCGCTGGTACCGGTCCCCCTGCTCATCCTCGCCTTCGTGCTGGCGTTGCTGGCGCTGCGCCGCGAGTCGGGGCACGCCGACTGGCGCGGCATGCTGTTCGCCGTGAGCGGCCGCGTACCTGGCGCGGCGGTGGGCACGGCGGCGGTGGCCCTGCTGTCGCAACGGGTCTTCGCCGTGCTCGTCGGCTCGTTCGTGCTGGCGTGCGTGCTCGTCTCGGTGTGGGCGTGGCAGCCGCGGCCCACCAGGCCAGCGCTGCTCGTCGCCGGCTTCCTCGGCGGGGTCGGCGGCACGGCCGCCTCGATCGGCGGTCCACCGGTGGCGGTGCTGTACCAGCACGAGAAGGGCCCGCGGGTGCGGGCGACGCTGGCCTGCTACATGTTCTTCGGGGGTGCGGTCTCCCTGGCCGTGCTGGGCATCGGCGGACAGATCGGTATCGCCGAGCTGACGACGAGCCTCGGCTTGCTGCCGTTCATGGCGCTGGGATTCCTGCTGTCCACACCGCTGCGCAGACGTGTCGACGCCGGGTGGACCCGTCCCGCGGTACTGGGGTTGTCCGCGGTCAGCTCGGTGTTCCTCATCGTCCGCTCCCTGCTCTGACGGCGCTGTTCCGACGCCCCTTGCCGCTGAGGGCCGTGGCTCCGACAGCCCTGCTTTGACGAGCCCGCTCGACGGCCCGCACCGGCGGCGGAGGCGCACCGCCGGAACTTTGGCACCGGAGCTCGGGCAACACTTGCTCCTTCGATCGAGTTACGTTCGCGGGGATCCCGTCATCGGCGCGGTCCTGAGCGGTCACCCCCGCAGGAGGTGATCACCGATGGGACAGCGAACCCCTCGCTGGCGGCCGGCCGAACGGTACCGGCACGCCGTGCTCGGGCCGACCAGTCCGGCCACCACCAGCGTCGCTACGCTGTGCGCGCGCACGGTGCTTCCCGCGCGGGACGGCCGTTCCTGGATGTGGCCGACCTGCCCGGAGTGCATGCACGCCGCGAACCCCGGGCACACCGCGAACTCCGGGCACACCGCGAACCCGTCGCCGATGAACGCGATCAGGGGGCTATCATGACCGAAACGATCGCCGTGCGCTACGCCGCAGGTGTTGTGGGAGAGGCGCAACGCCTGGTGCACATGGCCGACGCGCCGGCCGACGACGAGCCGCCGCAGCACTGGCTCACCCTGTGCGGCGAGCAGATCCCCGCCGACCTGGCGGAGGTGTCGCAACAACCGCTGGGCATGCCCTGCATCGGCTGCCTCTCCCGGATCGGACCCGCGCATTGACGCGCTGAACCAGGCCAGCACGCTCGAGCGGCGCACCACGGCACGCAGCCGAAGCAGCGCGCCCTCCCGAAGCGGCCGGAACCGATGACCGACCTACGCCAGCCGGGCGAGCGTCACGGCGAAATCGCCCGCGGCGTCGCACCACTGCCGAACGGTGCGGAATCCGGATTCGGCGAGCTCCGCGCGCACCGCCTCGGTGCGGAACTTCGCCGAGATCTCGGTGTGCAGCTCCTCGCCCGCGGCGAAGTGCACGGGCAGATCCAGCGCGGACACCCGGGCATGGGTGGACTCGCGGGCCCGCAGCTGCATCTCCATCCGCTCCTGCCCGGCGTTGAACCGGGCCACGTGGTCGAAGTTCGCCACCGGCAGGTCCCCGCCGAGCTCGCGGTTGAGCACGTGCAGCACGTTGCGGTTGAACTCCGCGGTGACCCCCTGCGCGTCGTCGTAGGCGGCGATGAGCCGTTCCGGGGATTTGACCAGGTCCGTGCCGATGAGCAGCCATTCCCCCGGCCGCAGCGCCACGCGGACGGAGGCGTGGAACGCGGCGCGCTCCTCCGGCAGCAGGTTGCCGATCGTGCCGCCGAGCAGCGCCACCACTCTCCCCGATTCCTCGGGCAACTCGATCGGACCGGCGGTGAAGTCGTCGACGACCCCGCGGATGCGCAGCTGCGGGTACTCGGCGGCCAGCGCGGTCGCCGCCTCCCGCAAGGCGGATTCGGACACGTCCACCGGTGCGAACGTGCGCAGCGTGCCCTGCTTTTCCAGCGCGTCCAGCAGCAACCGGGTCTTGGCCGAGGACCCCGAGCCCAGCTCCACCAGGGTGCCCGCTTCGGTGAGTTCGGCGAGCTCGGCGGCGCAGGACTGCAGGATCTCGTGCTCGGCCCGGGTGGGGTAGTACTCGGGCAGCTCCGTGATGCGTTCGAACAGCTCGCTTCCCCGCTGGTCGTACAGCCACATCGGGGACAGCCACTTGGGTGCGGCGCGCAGCCCCCGGTCTGCTTCCGCGCGCAGCCGCCGCGCCGCCTCCTCCGGGGTGAACCGCACGGCGATCTCGGGTTCGTTCATGCTGTGCTCGCCTTCCGTCTGGGATCCGGGCGGGCCTGCGGTGACGGTGGCAGCCGCGCGGGCCGCCGGCATTCCGGGTCGTGGTGCTGCCGCGGACAGGGGCCGGACCTCCGCGCGGTACCGGTCGGCGAGGACGAGGCTGCCGTCCGGCACCTCCGACCACGCGGTGGTCGCGCCGTCGAGCTCGAACGGTTCGGAGGAGAGCAGCATCGCGCACCCGCCGCGGCCGGTCCAGAGGCTGTGCGACCAGGTGGTGGCGATGATCCGCTCCCCGTCGGTCAGCAGCAGGTTCAACCGCGAACCCGGGGCCCGGGCGGCGACGTCCCGGACGGTGTCGGCCACGACCGGCACCGGGTCGCGCCCCTCGGCCAGCCGGGCGCGCAGCAGGGCCCAGAGGAACGCCGAGTCGGTCGGCGCGTCCGTGGTCAGCAGCCGCGTGGCGTCGAGGCCGCCGGCCAGGTCGGCCACGGCGTCGGGCCAGCCGGTGATGCAGCCGTTGTGGCTGAACAGCCACGTGTCGTCGGCGAACGGTGCGCAGGCGGTGTGCGTGGTGGACATGCCCGGTGTCGCCGAGCGCACCGCGGCGAGGAACGCGCCCGCGTGCAGCGCGCCCGCCCGGTCCAGGAAGTCCGCGTCCGCCCACATCGGACGCACGGAGCGGTAGCGCACCGGCCGCCCGTGCTGCCACCACCCCACGCCGAACCCGTCGGCGTTGATCGTGCCGCCGCCGCGCATGTCCCGCGGCGCCCAGGTTTGCTCGAGCAGTCCGTGCTCCGGTTCGCTGATCACGTCGCCCAGCGCCACCGGTTCGCCCACGTAGGCCAGATGTCGGCACATGCGTTCGTCCCCCCGTCAGTCCGCGCGGGCGTCGCGGGCGCACCGGAAGCCGGCGAAGATCTGGCGGCGGATCGGGAAGTCCCAGTTGCGGAAGGTGCCCCGGCAGGCGGCCGCATCCGTGCCGAACGATCCGCCGCGCAGCACCTTCTGCTCGCTGCCGAAGAACACCTCCGAGTACTCCCGGTACGGGAAGGCCACGAATCCCGGGTAGGGGCGGAAGTCCGACGCCGTCCACTCCCACACGTCGCCGATGAGCTGATGCGCTCCGCACGGGGCCGCGCCGGCGGGATAGGCGCCGACCGGCGCCGGGGACAGGTGGCGCTGGCCGAGGTTGGCGTGCCGCGGTCCGGGGTCCTCGTCACCCCACGGGTACCGCATCACCCGACCCGCGCGGGGATCGCAGCGCGCCGCCTTCTCCCACTCGGCCTCGGTGGGCAACCGCTTCCCCACCCACGCCGCGTACGCCTCGGCCTCGTGCTGGGACACGTGCACCACGGGTTCGTCCGGCCGCACCGGTTCGACGCGTCCGAACCGCCGGCGCACCCACCGGTCGCCGTCGCGCTGCCAGAACAGCGGGGCGGCCAGGTCCGCACGCTGCCGGTAGGCCCAGCCCGCTTCGCTCCACCACCGGGGTTGGTCGTAGCCGCCGTCGGAGATGAACTCCTGGAAGCGGGCGTTGGTCACCGGTGCGGCGTCGAGCCAGAAGTCGCCGACGTGCACCTCGTGCGCGGGGCGCTCGTTGTCCAACGCCCACGGTTCGGTGCTGGTGCCCATGGTGAAGGTTCCGCCGGGCACGAACACCTCCCCCGGCACCTCGACGTCGGCCGGTGCCGGCGGTGCCGGCGCGTCCAGCGCGGGTGGGCCGTTGCGCAGCTGGTGCGTGGCAAGCATCGTCTCGTCGTGCTGCTGCTCGTGCTGCACGATCATGCCGAAGGCGAAGGCCTCCCGGACGAGGTCCCGTTCGGAGAGCGGGTTCCGGTCGAGCACGTCGAGGACCTTGTCCCGCACGGTGCCGATGTAGGAGCGGGCCTCGCCGGGGCCGAGCAGCGGGAGTTCGGGACGCTGGCTGCGCGGGTGCTGGAAAGCGTCGTAGAGGTCGTCGATGTCCGGGCGCACCGGGTCGATGCCGCCGACGTCGCGCACGAGCCAGATCTCCTCCTGGCTGCCGACGTGCGCGAGGTCCCACACCAGTGGCGACATCAGCGGCGAGTGCTGCCGCTCCAGTTCCTCGTCGTCGACCGCATCGGTCAGTTCGGTGCTGCGCTGCCGGGTGCGGGTCATTTCGGTGGCGACGCGTTCCTTGAGCCGTTCGGTCGTCATGCCGTCCACAGTGCTCACCTCGGGTCTCAGCATTGCTCTCAGCATTGCGCTGCCGCGCACCGCCCGGCGACGAACGTCGCCAGCCGGCGGGCGACGGCTTCCACACCTTCCACTTCGGACATCCTGCGCCAGGCCAGGTGCAGCACCGGGCGCACCAGCCGCGCCAGCACCGGGTCGGCGAGGCCGTCGCGTGCGGCCTCGGTCCACCGCCCTTCGGCGGGGGCGGTGATCTCGCGCACGGTGTCGACCGTGTCCTCCTCGCGGAACAGCGCTGCCAGCACGGCCACCGGCAGCATCCAGTCGTGCCCGGGTTGGGCGTCGAGGTAGCGCACCTCGAAGTAGCCGTGCGGCCGAACCGGGGGGAACACGGTGGTCAGGTGGTAGTCGAGGTCCTCGGGAACGGGGGCGCGGTCGATCCCGGCGCGGTCGGGGCCGAGCCACTCCGCGAGGCTGATGCCGGCGGGCACGCGCCAGTCGCCGCTGTCGCGGCGGACGCAGATGAGTTCGGTGTCGAGCATCCGCCGCGCCCAGTCGCGGGCGGGCTGCGGGGTCAGCCGCTCCGGCGGACCGTCCCGGGAGGGGTTCATCCGCAGCAGCGAGCGCATCCGCGCCGAAGCCCACCCGGTGCGGGCGCGGTGCAGGCGCGGTGAGTTGGCGAACGCGGCGATGAGCACCGGACCGAGCGTGTGCAGCGCGGCCCACCGGGCGGCGGAGCGGTGCTGCTCCCCCGCGTCCAGGCACACGTGGATGCCGGCGGTGCCGTGCATCATGAGCCGTCCGTGCCGGCCGACGCGGTCGAACGTGCTCGCCAGCGCCGCGTACCGCGGTGCGCGCAGCACGGCGCGCGGCAGCCGCCAGGCGTCCATGGCCTCGTCGGCCATCGCCAGGTCGCAGCGGGCGAGGCGTTCGCGCAGGTAGGCGGCGTCGGCGGCGACGTGGGCGAGCAGCTGCCCCAGATCGGCCGCGGGTGCGCTGGAGATTTCGACCTGCCCGCCGGGTTCGAGGGTCAGCGTCGAGCCGTGCGGCAACGGCCGGTGCGGGCTGTCGTCGACGAGCAGCGCGGGTGCGTGCGGGCCGAGGGCGGTGGCCAGCGCCGCGGCGTCGAGCGGCCGCCGCGGGTCGCGGCGGTGGTGGACGATCCACTCGAGCTCGACGCCGAGCAGTTTGGGCGGGCCGTGCCGCAAGCTGTTCCGGGCGATGCGCTCCTCCGCTTCGCCCCGGTCGCGGACGACCGCTCCGGCGGGATCGCAGGTGCGCGGCAGCGGTATCACGTGCCGGTCGGCCTGCTGCTCGGTGGATGCGGCCATGCGGTCACCGCCAGACGGGGTGTGCGTTGCGGAGAAGTGGGGCCGACAGCGGGCCCCTGCGGACAGCCTCGCCGTGCCACGGGCGGGACGACAGTGCCATTTACGGTGATACGCGAGCACGAAAAGTAACAGTACGTACGTACGGATTGCACTTGTTAACCGCGTGCTGCAAGGATCACCCCATGCCACGGGTCAGTCAAGATCACCTGGACGCGCGACGTCGCCAGATCCTCGACGGCGCCCGCACGTGCTTCGCGCGATTCGGCTACGAAGGCGCGACCGTGCGGCGGCTGGAAGACGCGACCGGGTTGTCCCGCGGCGCGATCTTTCACCACTTCAAGGACAAGGAGTCACTGTTTCTGGCCCTGGCCGAGGACGACGCGGCACGCATGGCCGACGTCGTCGCCGAGCAGGGCCTGGTGCAGGTCATGCGCGACCTGCTCAGCCGGCCGAACGGGCACGACCGCACCCCGGGAGCCGACTGGCTGGGCACCCGCCTGGAGGTCTCACGCCGGCTGCGCACCGACGAGGAGTTCCGCGAGCGCTGGGCCCAGCGCTCCGAACAGCTCACCGCGGCGACCAAGGCCCGCCTGCGCTGGCAGCGCCAGTCCGGGAACCTCCGCGACGACGTGGACGTCGACGTGCTCACCTCCTACCTGGAACTGGTCCTCGAAGGTCTCGTCTCCCACCTGGCGATGGGTTTTCCCGCCAATGACCTGGGACCCGTTCTCGATCTCGTGGAGGAGAGCGTGCGGCGCCACCGCAACAGCTGAGCGGGCCCCACCCGACGCGCGGGAAGAGGCCCCTCGGCGGGCCAGGTGACCGCGCAACGTCAGGGCAATGCCGGGGCGGTGTCGCGGTAATGTCGGGGCCACGGACAGCCGGGGCCGCAGCGACGGCGACGGAGAGGAGCGCGACCGGATGTGGAGCGAGTGGTGGAACCGCTTCCTCGCATCCGATCCAGCCCTGCGGCGGCTGCGCACCGCCTCCCGGGTCGTCCTCGCCGTCGGCGCCGAGCTGCTGGTGATGCTGCCGCTGCTGACGTGGTGGGGGCAGCCGCCGCCCATGGCCCTGGTGGGCGCGGTGGTGGCCATCAACGCCACGCTCGGCGTGCACGACCCGGACCTGCGCCAGCAGCGGATCACCACCCTGCTCATGCCGCTGCCCGCCGGCGCGTCGCTGACGCTGTCCACCTTCCTGAGCCCGTGGCCGGTGGCCCGCATCATCGCGTTCCTCGTGATCATCTTCCTGGCGACGTACGTGCGGCGGTTCGGATCGCGCTACTTCCCGCTCGGGCTGGTCGCGTTCATGGGCTACTTCTTCACCATGTTCCTGCAGCCCCAGCTCGCCAACGTGCCCGCGCTGCTCGCCGCGGCCGTCTGCGGGGCGTTGACGGCCTACGTCATGCGCTTCCACGTGCTCAGCGACGCACCGGAGGGCGTGCTGGAACGCGGCCGGCGGACGCTGCGCGCGCAGGTGCACGGGCTGCTGCACGCCGTGCGCGACGTGGCCGTGCAGCCGGACGTCTCCCGCAGGCGCAAAACCCTGCACAACCGGCTGGTGCGGCTCAACGAGACCGCGGTGATGCTGGAGAACACCGTCCAGCAGCTGAGGCCGCTGGACCAGGCCGGTGAGGAACTGGTGCGGCAACGCGTCCTCGACGTCGAACTGGCCGCGGAGAACCTGCTCACGCCGCTGCTGCAGCTCGTCGACCACCCCAGCGGCGGCACCGAGACCGCCCGCGCCATCGACTCGCTGCTGGTCGTGCTGCGCACCGAACCGGGCGAGGTCCGCGAGGCCGCGCAGTCGGTCGCCGACGGGATCGAACGCTCCGGATCGGTGCAGGTGGCCATGGGAGTGCGCAGGCTCGGCGCCAACCTCGCCGACCTCGCCGACGCCACCGGGGAGCTCGGCGCACACCGCGCGGGCACGTCCGCGCGGACCGAGGACGCCGACTCCGAGCAGGAGGACGAGCAGGACACCGCCACCGGCCTGCAGCGGCTGGAGACGCGCCTGGCCGTGCAGGTCACCACCGCCGCCGGCGCCGCCATCCTCGCGGGCCAGCTCGTCTCGCCGAACCGCTGGTACTGGGCGGTGATCACGGCTTTCGTCGTGTTCATCAGCACGCGCAGCCGGGGTGATCTGCTCGTGCGCGCGTGGCAGCGCACCGCGGGGACGCTGCTCGGCGTCGTCGCGGGCATCTTCGTGGCCATCCAGATCGGCGGCAACCAGACGGCGCAGGTCGCCGTGCTGCTCAGCTGCCTGTTCCTGGCGTTCTACTTCGCCGGCTACTCCTACGCCGCGATGACGTTCTTCATCACCACGCTGCTCGGCGCCCTCTACGACATGCTCGGCACGTTCAACATCAACGTGCTCGAGGTGCGGTTGGCCGAAACGGCCATCGGCGCGGGCGCGGGCATCCTGTCCGCGCTGTTCATCCTGCCGACCCGCACCCGCGACCAGGTGCGGGACAACATCGAGGAACTGCTGCTGTCGCTGCGGACGTTCCTGCGCGGGACCGGCACGAGCATCGACGAGGAAGGCGGCGTGTCCAGCCTGCGCGGATCCGTCCGCGACATCGACGACCGGCTGCAGCAGGTGGTCACCAGCGCGCGCCCGCTGACCACCTACCGGTTCCGCTCGCGGCGCAGCGACCTGCAGCGCTCGGTGACCGTCCTGAGCGGGTGCGCCTACTACGTGCGCAACCTCGCCGTGTCGCTGCCACCCACCGTCGACATGACCGACGCGGACACGCGCGGGCGGCTGGCCGAGCTGCTGTGGGCACTGGCCGATGCCGCCGAGGCGCTGACCACCGAGGCCCAGCAGGAGTTCGGCTCGGCGCAGGAAGCCGCCCGCAACGCCGCGAACTCGCTGCACGACCTGGCCGAAGCCCTGCCCTCCGGCCCCACGTCGCTGCACCGCAGCCTGCACTGGCTCGACCGGATCGAGCAGGTGCTCGAGGACCTGGACGAGGAGCTGTTCGCCCCGGCCCAGCGCTCCGCGGCGTCGCGCACCTGATCCGCGACGCCGCGGGTGATCGACTACGCTGCGGCGCGAGTCGATCACGCACGCCGGAGGGGCAGCCCGTTGTCACGTTCAGCACTCGCCAGGATCGGTTCCGGAATCGCCGCGGTCGCGGTGGCCGCGAGCCTGACCACCGCACCGGCCCAGGCCGCGCCGGACCGGGACGGGCAGCCCCCGCCGCCGGCGGACTTCGGGGCGTGCCCGCAGGACCTGGCCGAGCAGTACCCGCAGCTGCAGTGCGCGCGGGTGGACGTGCCGGTGGACTACGCCAACCCCGGCGGCGAGCACATCCAACTGCTCGTGTCCCGGCTGCCCGCGCGCGATCCCGCGCAGCGCCGGGGCACGCTCGTGGTCAACCCCGGAGGCCCGGGCGGGCCGGGTGCCGCCTTCGCCGGCCAGCTCGCGGGCGAGGTTCCGGGCGCGGTGCGCGACCACTACGACCTGGTCGGCTTCGACACCCGGCACACCGCGCACAGCGCTCCGATCAGCTGCGTCGATCCGGAGGAGTACTGGACACCGCCGCTGCCCGATCCGGACTCGCCCGCCGACCGCGCGCAGAACTGGCAGCGCGCCGAGGACTACGCCGCGGGCTGCGCGGAGCGGGCGGGCCGGTACCTGCCGCACATGACCACGCCGAACAACGCCCGGGACATGGACCGGGTGCGCGCAGCGCTCGGCGAGCAGCGCATCAGCTACCTCGGGTACTCGTACGGGACGTACCTCGGCGCGGTCTACGGTGAGCTGTTCGGCCAGCGCGTCGACCGCATGATCCTGGACAGCGCGGTGGACCCGACGCGCGAGCAACTCTGGTACGACACGATCCTCGACCAGGACGTCGCCGTGCAGCACCGCCTGCAGCGGTACTTCCGCTGGGCCGCCGAGCACGACGACGCGCTCGGCCTCGGCGGCAGCGCCGCGCAGGTGCGCGAGCACTGGCGGGGCGTGCTGCAACAACTGCGGCAGCGGCCGCACGGCCCGCTCGGCCCCTCGGAGTTCATCGAGACCACGTTCAACGCCCTCTACGGCGAGAGCGACTGGGCGCCGCTGGCCGAGGCGATCGGCCGGTTCCGGCAGGGCGACGACCGGCCGCTGGTCGGCATGGTCGAGCCGAAGGACCGCGCCGCGGAGAACGCCAACGCGATCTACAACGCCGTCGAGTGCGCCGACAGCCCGTGGCCGGCGCGCCGCGCCGAGTGGGAGCGCGACGCGGCCGAGATGGCCGAGGAGCACCCGCTGGCCGCCTGGTACAACAGCTGGACCGTGGCGCCCTGCCGGACGTGGGACGCGCCCGCGCGGGAGCCGGTCGAGATCACCGGCGAGGACCTGCCGCCGGTGCTGGTGGTCAACTCCGAGCACGACGTGGCCACCCCGTACGAGGGGGCGCGGGCCATGCACCACGCGCTGCCCTCCTCGGTGCTGATCACCGAGGAGGACGCCGGCAAGCACGGGGTGTTCGCGCTGGCCGGCAACGCGCAGGTGGACCGCATCGGGACGGACTACCTGGTCGACGGGACGGTTCCGCCGCACGACCGCAGCGTGCCCGGGCACTCCCCACCGGATCCCGGCGGGGACTCCGCCAGCGAGCGGTCGGTGGACCTGCCGCTGGTGGGCCCGCTCGGCTGAGCAGCGCGGGTGCCGGCTCATCCGGTCGGCACCCGCTGTGACGCGCTCAGAGCACCCCGTGCATGTAGCGCTTGATCGTCCGGGAGGCGATGAGCAGCAGCACGGCGCAGGCGACGGTGGCCGCGCCGATGAAGCCGAAGTACGCCTGCTGGTTCTCCACGGTGAAGTGGCTGACGACCTGGGCGCCCAGTCCCTGCCCCATCGCCGGGGCGAGGAAGTACAGCGCCATCGCCTGCGAGGAGAACGCCGCCGGCGCGAGCTTCGTGGTCACCGACATGCCCACCGGGGAGAGCATCAGCTCACCGATGGTCATGATCACGAAGACCGCCGCGAGCATCAGCGCGAAGTGGTCGCCGCTGCCAGCGGCGGTCTTGGACAGCACCACCCACAGGAACGCGATGCCGACGAAGGCCAGGCCACCGACGAACTTCTGCGGCGTGTTCGGCTGCCGGTCGCCCATCTTCACCCACAGCGCGGCGAACACCGGCGCCAGCACGATGATGGACAGCGCGTTGACCGACTGGAACCACGAGGCGGGGATGTGGAACAGCCCGAAGAAGCCGAGCTGGGTGTCCTCCTTGGCCAGCGTCGCCAGGGTGTTCGGCTGCTGCTCGAACAGCAGGAAGAACAGCGCCGTGGCCAAAAACAGCGGGATGTAGGCGACCATCCGCTGCCGCTCGGTGCGGGTGATCTGCTTGCTGGAGAGGATCACGGCGAAGTAGCCGATCGGCAGCACCGCGGAGAGCACGCTGATCAGGTCGACCAGCCCGTTGAGGTCGAGCACGCCGGTCGCGGCGAGGCCGCCGAGCACGGCGACGAGCAGCACGACGATGCCGACGACCCGGCCGAGCATGCGGTTGGTGCGTTCGGCCGGCAGCGGGTTGACCGGGTGCAGCCCGGAGGTGCCGAGGTTCTTGCGGGTGAGCACGTACTGGATCAGGCCGAAGGCCATGCCCACGGCGGCCGCGCCGAAGCCGGCGTGCCAGTGGACCTTCTCCCCCAGCCAGCCGCAGACGAGCGGCGCGATGAAAGCACCGATGTTGATGCCCATGTAGAAGAGGGAGAAGCCGGCGTCGCGGCGCGTGTCGTGCTCGCCGTAGAGGCCGCCGACGATGTTCGAGATGTTCGGCTTGAGCAGTCCGCTGCCGAGCACGAGCAGCAGCATGCCGAGCAGCAGGGTCGTCAGACCGCCCGGCAGCGCGAGGCAGACGTGGCCCAGCATGATGATGAAGCCACCGTGGAACACCGAGCGCTGCGAGCCGATCAGGCGGTCGGCCAGCCACCCGCCGAGGATGCCGGACATGTACACCGAGGCGCCGTAGCCGCCGACCACGGCCAGCGCCGTGGACTGCGGGATGCCGAGGCCGCCATCGGAAACGGCGGCGTACAAGTAGTAAGCGAGGATCGCCCGCATGCCGTAGTAGGAGAAGCGCTCCCACATCTCGGTGAAGAACAGCGTTTGCAGCCCGCGGGGATGCCCGAAGAATCCCCGCTGCGGCGCGTCCGCAACCGTGGTGCTCACGATCACGTCCTCTCGTGTCATCAGCGGCGGTAGCCGCCTGTCAGTTCTGCCGCCTGTCGGCTCGGTCCGGCCGCGCCCGAGCTTTTGGACTAGACCACACCGGTCGGTTCACCGCCGGCTCACGCACTCAGGCTTGGTGTGCTGCGTGCGCCGCGGCGCCCCCGGAGCGGCCCGGCCGCACCGATCAGTGATGCCCAGCGGGCACCCCGCAGTCGCGGGGAAGCCCGAGGGGATCACGCAGCGTACTTATACGGTGTGATCAATCCGATTTGTACCCCTGCACGAGTGAGAGAGCTTACTCTGCGCATCGGGCGGACTGTACGCGGCGTTCGGGCAGCCCAGGTTGCGGGGCGGCGGAGATCTCGTAACCGCCCCGTAGAGACGCACCGCAGAGACGCACCGCAGAACGCGACCGCGACGCGTTTTACGCGTCGGACTTTCCCGTTCGTGCACGCCCTATATACTGGGCTCGGACCTCTTCGCCCTTTTCCCGACCCCTCTTCCGACCCCTTGTTCCGACCCCTTGTTCCGACCCCTTATCCCGACAAGGAGTGACAACGTCAGTGCCCGAGGCACCATCCCCGGACGGGGGCAGTACCAAGCCGGGTCATAGACCCGGCGCCCCCGCGATTCCGTCCCGCGCCCTCCCGCGAGGTGGCCGGTGATGGACATTCTCATAGCGATCGGCGGCCTGCTCTTCGTCGTCGTGCTCACCCTGGGCACGGGCGCAGCAGTGGCCGCCGAGTTCTCTCTCACCTCCCTCGATCGCAGCACGGTGGACGCGAACGTCCGCCAGGTCGGCGACCGCCGATCCCGCTCCGTGCGCAAAGCGCACGAAAGCCTGTCGTTCCAGCTCTCCGGCGCCCAGGTCGCGATCACGATCACCACGTTGGCCACCGGTTACGTGGCCGAACCGCTGATCGGAGACCTCATCCGGCCGGTTGCACTGGCCGCGGGCGTGCCCGCGGCAGCAGCGGGAGCCGTGTCACTGGTGCTGGCGATCCTGCTGGCCACGGGGCTGTCGATGGTCTTCGGCGAGATGGTGCCGAAGAACATGGCCATCGCCCGCCCGCTGCGCACCGCCCGCCTGGTCTCCGCCTACCACGGCGGGTTCTCGCACCTGTTCCGCTGGCTGATCAACAGCATGAACAACAGCGCGAACTGGGTGGTGCGCCGCTTCGGCATCGAACCCCAGGAGGAACTGCGCTCGGCGCGCTCCGCCGACGAGCTCGGGGCGATCGTCCACTCCAGTGCCGAACACGGCACTCTCGACGCCGCCACCGCACAGCTGATGGACCGCTCGCTGCGCTTCGGTGACCGCACCGCGGAGGAAGTGATGACCCCGCGCGTGCGCGTGGAAGCGCTGTCCACGGATGCGAGCGTCGTCGAGCTGCTGCAGACCGCGCGCCGCACCGGCCACTCCCGCTTCCCCGTGCACAGCGGGGACCTCGACGAGGTCCACGGCGTCGTCCACGTCAAACAGGCCTTCGGCGTGCCCGCGGCTCTGCGCGCGCAGACGCGGGTGGGCTCGCTCGTGCGGCCCGTGCCGCGCGTGCCCGAGAGCCTCGACGGGGACTCGCTGCTCAACCGCCTGCGCGGCTCCGGCCTGCAGGTCGCCGTGGTCGTCGACGAGTACGGCGGCACCGCCGGCATCGTGACCCTGGAGGACGCGGTCGAGGAGATCATCGGCGACGTCCGCGACGAGCACGACAGCGGGGAAACCTCCCCGGTGCGGCGGCTCGGGGAGAACACGTGGCTCCTCTCCGGACTGCTGCGCCCCGACGAGCTCGCCGAATCGACCGGGTTCACCATGCCCGACGGGGACTACGAAACCGTCGCCGGTCTGATCCTGGCCGAACTCGGACGCATCCCGCACGTCGGTGACTCCGTGGCGATCGGTGACTGGCGCCTGACCGTGCGCCGCATGGACCGCAACCGGGTGGATCGCCTGGCGCTGACCCGAGTCAGCGCACCGGTCCCCGCGCAGGCGCAGGAGGTGCGATGAACACGGCGTCCACGATCCTGCTCGCGCTGGCGCTGCTGCTGCTCAACGCCCTGTTCGTCGGGGCGGAGTTCGCCCTGCTCTCGTCCCGGAAGGACCGGCTGGAAGCACTGCGCGACCAGGGCGTCAGCCGCGCCCGCACGGTGATCAGGGCGAGCCAGGAGGGCTCGCTGATGCTCGCCAGCGCCCAGCTCGGCATCACGCTGTGCTCGCTCGGGCTGGGGCGGCTGGGTGAGCCCGCCGTGGCCGCCCAGCTGGAAACGGTGCTCGGTCCGCTGGGGATCCCGGCGGCGGCGTTGCACGCGATCGCCTTCACCGTCGCCATGGCGCTGGTGGTCGTGCTGCACGTGCTCATCGGCGAGATGGTGCCGAAGAACCTCGCCATCGCCGATCCGGAACGGCTCGCGCTGTGGCTCGTGCCCGCGCTGGTGGGCTTCACCAAGATCGCCCGGCCGCTGATCGCGGTGCTCAACACGCTCGCCAACGGGGTGCTGCGGCTGCTTCGGATCACGCCGAAGGACGAGCTGGAAACCGCCTACACCTCGGAGGAACTGGCCGAACTGCTGGTGCAGTCCCGGCGCGAAGGCCTGCTGGAGCAGGCCGAGCACCGGCGCCTGGCCCAGACGCTGTCCTCGGTGCAGCACCACGTCAGCGACGTGGTCGTGCCGCTGGACGACGTGCGCACGCTGTCCGAGCGGCCCACCCTCGGCGAGGTCGAGCGGGCCGTGTCCGAAACGGGGTTCTCCCGCTTCCCCGTGCGCGGACCCCGCGGCCGCCCCCGCGGGTACCTGCACGTCAAGGACGTGCTGGACCAGGTCTGCAGCTCCGCGGAGACCGCCGTGCCCGTGGAGCGGATCCGGCAACTGCCGACCGTGTCGGCCGGCTCCCGGCTCAACGAGGCCCTGGCCGCGCTGCGCCGAACCGGCAGCCACCTGGGCATCGCCGTCGACGAGGCCGGCACGATCACCGGCGTCGTCGCGCTCGAGGACCTCGTCGAGGAGTACGTGGGCACCGTGCGCGACGGCACGCACGTGGCCGGTGCGGCCGCGGTCTGAGCCGCGCCGCAGGCACCGCCGGGTGCACCACCGCGAAGCAGGGGTGCACCCGGCGAGCCGCGGCCCTTCGCCGGCCCCCGCGACCGGCCGGTCCCCGGGCCCGCCGCCGCGGAGCCCCGCCTAAGCTGGAGGGCGATGCGGGTGCTGAGCGAATCCGACTGGCGCGCGCGGCAACAGGCCCACGGTCAACGCGTCGAGCAGTGGACGCGGCCGCACCGCGAACGGCGGCGCCGCGGCGAGAAGCACCCGATCTGGGACTTCCTCTGGACCTACTACTCCTACCGCCCCGCCAGGTTGGAGCGGTGGCAGCCGGGGGTCGGCATCGCGCTGGCCGGCGGTACCGAGTTCCTCCGACGCTCGGGCTTCACCGAGCTGCCCGAGGGCGTGGCCGTGGACCCGGCGGCGCTGACCACCAAACGGCTGAAAACCGTCGAATTCGTGCACGGCCTGCTGTCAGCCACGTCCGCGCGCCCGGCACGGTTGGGCTGCTTCGGCTTGCACGAGTGGGCCATGGTCTACCGCACGCGGCCCGGCGAGAAGCGGCACGCCGACTGGCCGCTGCGGCTCGGCCACACCGGTACCGACGAGCTCGTCGAATCGATGCGGATCACGTGCACGCACTTCGACGCGTTCCGGTTCTTCACCGAGCAGGCGCGTCCGCGCAACGAGTACCAACCCAGCCGCGCCGACCAAGTCGAGCTCGAACAACCGGGTTGTCTCCATGCGAACATGGATCTCTTCAAGTGGTGCTACAAGATCGACCCGTTCGTGCCGGCGGAGTTGACCGCGGACTGCTTCGATCTGGCGATGCGCGTGCGGGAGCTGGACATGCGCGCCAGCCCGTACGACTTCCGGGATCTCGGGTTCGACCCGGTGCCCATCGAGACCGCTCAGGGGCGTGCGGAGTACGTGCGGCGGCAGCAGGCCTTCGCCGAGGAGGCCGACGGACTGCGGCGGCGGCTCATCGCCACTTGCGCGGACATCCGCACGTGGGCGGAGCACAGCACCCTCGGCTGAGCCCACCCGCGTCCTGGGCCCACCCGCGTTCTGGGCCGACGCCCGCCCGCCGTGGCGCACCGGCCGCACATCGCGCCCCGGACGGGGTGCGCGGTGGCGGGCCGGTGCGGGGAGGCCGTCGGCGGCGCTGCCGGCGGCAACACGCCGCCGACGGCCGGTGACGTCAGTGGTGTCAGTCCTCGCGGACGGCCAGGCTCAGCTCACCGTTGTCGTCGCGTTCCGCGTCGAGCGTCTTGTCCGAGAGCACGGAAGCAGCGTGCTGTTCCAGGAAGACCCGGACCCCCTCCCGCTCGACCACCTGGTCCTGGGCTTCGGGCTCGTTCGCGACCGCGGCCTGCAAACCCTCGCCGCTGGCCGCGATGCGCAGCCCGGAGCCTTCCGGAGAGTCACCGCCGATCAGGACCAGCTTGATGACCTCCGCGGCACTCTCACTGATGGTGAGCATGATTCGCCCCATTCCTATCGGAGCCGTCACGTGAAGGAGCAACCGTGGCATGCTCCGCGTGCCGCACGCAAATCGTCCGCGCGGAGGAATCCGGGATCACCCGCCGGGGCGGGACGCGTGCGCGGAATCCCTGGACAACCGCCTGCACGCGCCCCGCGGGCGCGTCAGCTCTCGTAGGCCGACAGCGGCGGGCACGAGCAGACCAGGTGGCGGTCCCCCCGCGCCCCGTCGACGCGGCGCACCGCGGGCCAGACCTTGGAGGTCACGTTCGTGCCCATCGGATAGGCCGCCTCCTGCCGGGCGTAGGCGTGCGGCCAGTCACCGGCCAGCGAGGCGGCGGTGTGCGGCGCGTGCACCAGCGGGTTGTCCTCGGCGGGCCACTGACCGGCGACGACCTTGTCGATCTCGGCGCGGACCTGGATCATGGCTTCGCAGAACCGGTCGAGTTCCTCGAGGTTCTCGCTCTCGGTCGGCTCCACCATGAGCGTGCCGTTGACCGGGAAGGACATGGTCGGCGCGTGGATGCCGTAGTCGGCGAGCCGCTTGGCCACGTCTTCCACCGAGATGCCGCTGCTCTTGCTGATCTGCCGCAGGTCGAGGATGCACTCGTGGGCCACGTACCCGTCCTTGCCGGTGTAGAGCACCGGGAAGTAGTGGTCCAAGCGCCGCGCCACGTAGTTCGCCGCCGCCACCGCGGTCAGCGTGGCCCGGCGCAGCCCGTCGGCACCCATCATCCGCACGTACGCCCAGGAGATCGGCAGGATCGACGCGCTCCCCCACGGGGTTTCGCTGATCGGGCCGATTCCCGTCTCCGGGCCGGCCTGCGGCTGCAGCGGGTGGTTCGGCAGGAACGGGGCGAGGTGCTCGCGCACCCCGATCGGCCCCACGCCGGGACCGCCGCCCCCGTGCGGGATGCAGAACGTCTTGTGCAGGTTCAGGTGGGAGACGTCCGCACCGAACTCGCCCATCCGAGCCAACCCGATGAGGGCGTTGAGGTTCGCCCCGTCGACGTAGACCTGGCCGCCTGCCTCGTGGACGAGATCGCACACCTCCCGCACGGTGTCCTCGTACACGCCGTGCGTGGACGGGTAGGTGATCATGATCGCGGCGAGGTCCGCAGCGTGCTCGGCCGCGAGCTCCCGCAGGTGCTCCATCTCGATGTTGCCAGCTTCGTCGCAGCGCACGACCACCACGCGCAGACCGGCCATGGTGGCGCTGGCGGCGTTCGTGCCGTGCGCGCTGGCCGGGATCAGGCAGACGTCCCGCTGCTCCTGGCCGCGCTGCCGCTGGTAGGCGCGGATGGCCAGCAGGCCGGCGAACTCGCCCTGGCTGCCCGCGTTGGGTTGCACGCTCACCGCGTCGTAGCCGGTGATGTCGGCCAACCAACGCTGCAGGTCATCGACGATGCGCAGCATCCCCTCGGCGTCCTCCGCGGGCGCGAACGGGTGCAGACCGCCGAACTCGGGCCAGGTGACCGGCTCCATCTCGGTGGTGGCGTTGAGCTTCATCGTGCACGAGCCCAGCGGGATCATGCTGCGGTCCAGCGCGACGTCCTTGTCCGAGAGCTCCCGCAGGTAGCGCAGCAGCGAGGTCTCCGACTGGTGCCGGTGGAACACCGGATGCGTCAGGTACTCGGAGGTGCGCTCGAGCGGATGCGGCAGGGCGTCCGCCGTCTCGGCGTCCAACCGGTCGAGCTCGTCGAGACCGGTGGTGAGCCCGAACGCGGCGCACACGCTGCGCAGGTCCTGGCGGGTCGTCTTCTCGTCGCAGGCGATGCCCACGTGGTCGGCATCGGCCTTGCGCAGGTTGACACCTTCCGCGCGTGCGGCGGCCACGACCTCGTCGGCGCGGCCGGGCACGCGGGCCAGCACCGTGTCGAAGAAGGCGTCCTCGACGATCCCGATCCCGCCCTGGCGCAGGCGGGCGGCCAGCACGGACGCCATCCGGTTCACCCGGGCGGCGATGTTCCGCAGGCCCGTCGGTCCGTGGTAAACGGCGTACATGCCCGCCATGACCGCCAGCAGCACCTGCGCGGTGCAGATGTTGCTCGTGGCCTTCTCGCGGCGGATGTGCTGCTCGCGGGTCTGCAACGCCAGCCGGTAGGCCTGGTTGCCGTCCGTGTCGACGCTGACGCCGACCAGGCGCCCCGGCAACTGCCGCTCCAAGCCCTTGCGCACGGCCATGTACCCGGCGTGCGGGCCGCCGAACCCGAGCGGCACGCCGAAGCGCTGGGTGTTGCCGACGACGACGTCGGCGCCGATCTCGCCGGGAGCGCGCAGCAGCGTCAGTGCCAGCAGGTCGGCGGCGACCACGGCCATCGCCCCGCGCCGGTGGATCTCCGCGATGACGTCCTGCTGGTCCCGCACGGCGCCGGAAGCGCCCGGGTAGGCCAACAACGCGCCGAAGAACTCGCCGTCCGGCAGCCCGCTCGCGCCCTGCGACAGGTCGGCGACATCCAGCTCGATGCCGAGCGGTTCCGCACGGGTGCGCAGGATTTCCACGGTCTGCGGCAGCGTGTCGGCATCGACGACGAACCGCGGCGACTTGGCCTTGCCGCCACGCCGCACGAGGGTCATGCCCTCGGCGGCCGCGGTGGACTCGTCCAGCATGGAGGCGTTGGAGACCGGCACCCCGGTCAGGTCCGAGACCATCGTCTGGAAGTTCAGCAGGGCTTCCAGCCGTCCCTGCGATATCTCCGGCTGGTAGGCGGTGTAGGCCGTGTACCAGGCGGGGTTCTCCAGCACGTTGCGCAGGATCACCCCGGGGGTGATCGTGTCGTAGTAGCCGAGCCCGATCATCTGGGTGCGCGAGGTGCAGCGCTGCGCGAGACCGCGCAGCTCCTCGAGCGCCTGCGGTTCCGTGGCCGGTTCCGGCAGCTCGAGCTGCAGGTCCTGTTCATGGATTCCGCCGGGCACGGCTTTGTTGGCCAGTTCCTCGAGGGAACCGACCCCCACCACGTCGAGCATCCGGGCGAGTTCCGCCGGCGTCGGTCCGACGTGTCGATCGGCGAACGGGGTCCCGTGCTCCAACGCGGCGAGCGGAATGCGGTCGTGGGTCACGTCGGTCATCGCCCAACCTCAATCTTCGCGGCGAACAAGGGGGCGGCAACACCAGCGTGCTGCCGACTCTCCCCCTCTGTCACTGTCCGCTGCGCGAACGCCTGAGAGCTTCGCCCGGCGCTCCGGCCGGACTTGCACCGTCGGCGGGGTGCGCCGCCGTCGCCGCACCCTCTTTCCAGAGGCATCTCGCCCGCGCGGTCCAGTGGCCTGAGAGGTTGATGGGGAGATTTGCTCCTTCGGCGCCGACTCGATCGCTCGAGCCGAACTCTCCCGCACGGGGTCGGTGATAGTGCGTAGCGTACCCGATCAGGCGCTCGTGCCCGAGGGGCTGTCGGCTGACGCACACCTGCTTGACGTCAAGCTCACCCGGTGCGCCGGTCCCGCCGCCTGCGGGAGAGTTCGTCCTCCTCGACCGGTTCGATCAGCGCGCCATCGGCACGTTCGGCGGGGAACTCGTGGATCGTGCCGGTGATCTCGCGCATCGCCCCGCTGACGGCGATGCCGAAGACGCCCTGCCCGCCCTGCAGCAGGTCGACGACCTCTTCCGGGGACGTGCACTCGTAGACGGTGGTTCCGTCGCTGAACAGCGTGAGCCCCGCCAGGTCGCGCACTCCCCTGCTGCGCAGGTGGTCCACGGCCAGCCGGATGTTGTGCAGCGACACTCCCGTGTCCAGCAGCCGCTTGACCACCTTGAGCACGAGGATGTCCTTGAACGAGTAGAGGCGCTGCGATCCCGAGCCGGTGGCACTGCGGATCGACGGCCCCACCAGCTTCGTCCGCGCCCAGTAGTCCAATTGGCGGTACGTGATGCCCGCGATCTGGCAGGCCGCCGCTCCCCGGTACCCGACGAGCTCGTCGGAGACCGAGTCCGCCGGCAGCGTCTCGCCGGCCCGGTGCGCGGACGGCTCGGCCGCACCGCCCCCGTCGACCGCCGGGGGCGCACCGGTCGCAGCGATCCCAGTGGACGGCGCATCCGGCGACTCGTCCCCTCCCCCTGCGGAACCCCGCTCGGGCGCTTGCTCGACCACGCCTGCCTCCCCTCGTCCGGCACGCTGCCGACGAATCCGGTCCGGTGCGTTCGGCGAATCGGCTCCCGCCCACCATCCTGGTGACCCCGCGACTGCCAGCGAAAACGGCACCGGAGCGATTCGCGCAATTCGACAGTAGGCCCCCGGGTGAGGGCGGTCAACGCGACGCGCGGGCCGCGCCGAAGAAGATCAACAACGGGTGGACGTCCCCGCCCGCCTCGAGTCCTCCCGGCCCGCTCCCCGGCGCGCACGAGGACCCGCCGCGCACGACAGCCCCGGCGCACGACGACCGCGCACGACAACGGGGCCCTCGACCGTGCCGAGGGCCCCGTCGCGCCGCAACCAGTTCCGCGCGGTTCACGTGTCCGCGCCGCGGAAGTCCTCCGGCGAAACCGAATCCAGGAACTCGCGGAACTTCTCCACTTCGTCTTCCTGCTCGTCCGGGATGATCAGACCGGCCTCATCCAGGACCGTCTCATCGGCGTGGATGGAGACCCCGGCGCGCAGGGCCAGAGCCACCGAATCGCTCGGCCGCGCCGACACCCGCACGTCCCCGTCGAAGACGAGTTCGGCGAAGAACGTCCCCTCCTGCAGGTCCGTGATCCGGATCTGCTCGACCTCACGCCCCAGGGCGCCGATCACGTCCTTGAGCAGATCGTGCGTCAGCGGACGCGCCGGCCGCACACCCTGCTGCTCCAGCGCGATGGCGGTCGCCTCCACCGAGCCGATCCAAATCGGCAGGTACCGCTCACCCTCCGTCTCCCGCAGCAACAGGATCGGCTGGTTGGCCGGTAGTTCCACGCGCACGCCGACGACGCGCATCTCGCTGCTCATCGTCACATCGCCTCCTCCAGCGCGCCGAAGCGTGATATCCCGTCGAGGATCGCGCACCGACGCTTCCGACGCTACCCGCGATACGGCGGACGCGCCCAGCTGTCCGTCATCCACCGCGCCCGCCCCGACGGTAGACGCGGATCAGCCGCAGCGCCCACCTCTCGGCGGACAGCCGCGGTTTCCGGGGCCGACGGCAGCACCGTCGACCCGCACCGCCGCGCGACCGGGCTCCGCTGCGAACGCCGACCGCGCCGCGCCGCTGCGCGGCGACCCCGCATCGGACGTCCGTCTGTGCCGCCCCGCGCGCAGGCCCGCTGCCGCTCAGCGCGCGTTCTGGCCCCCGTCGGCGGGCCCCGTCAGGAACACCAGCCGGAACTTGCCGACCTGCACCTCGTCACCGTTGGCCAGCACCGACGTGTCCACCGGTTCCCGGTTGACGTAGGTGCCGTTGAGGCTGCCCACGTCGACGACGACGAAGTCGTTTCCCTCGCGCCGGAACTCGGCGTGCCGGCGGGACACCGTGACGTCGTCGAGGAAGATGTCGCTGTCCGGGTGCCGTCCCGCGCTGGTGGTCTCCCGATCCAGCAGGAACCGCGAACCCGCGTTCGGACCGCGCTTCACCACCAGCAGCGCCGACCCGGCCGGCAGCGCGTCGACCCCCGACCCCGCGGACTCGGCCTGAGGGGCGCTCTCGGTGCCGTCCTGCTCCGAGAGGAAGGGCTTGAAGACCGAGGTGGTCTCCGGTGACTGCTCCGGTGGGACGTCACCGGAGCCGCTGTTCTGGCTCACCTGAGCTCTCCTCTACGCGGATAGATCGTGCCAACGAGATTCCAACGTACCGCGCCCGCACCAGCTCCAGTACGTGGGACTCCCGGTGTTCGCCTTGATCAACGCGCGGGGCGGCGCGATCATTCCTGCTCGATCAACCGCTGGTAGGCCTCGGCATCCAGCAGCCCGTCCCACTCGGCGGCGTCCGCCAGGCGCAGCTCAACGATCCAGCCCTGTTCGAAGGGGTCGCTGTTGACCAGCTCGGGTTGGTCCTGCAGCGCCTCGTTGCGGGCGGTGACGACCCCGCTGACCGGGGCGTAGAGGTCCGACACGCTCTTGGTCGACTCGACCTCGCCCATCGTCCCGCCGGCTTCGACGCCCTCGTCCACGTCCGGCGCCTGCACGAACACGACGTCACCGAGTTGCTGCTGCGCGTACTCGGTGATGCCCACGCGCACGGTGTCCGCGCCGGTGCGGCGCACCCACTCGTGCTCCTGGGTGTACCTGATCTCCTCCGAGGCCACTGGTCCGCCTTCCTGCTCGGGATCGCTGTCCAGCCCGGCACCGGCCGGAATCCCAGATCATCCGGCGGCGGGCAGCGTATTGCGCGCCGGTGCAGCCCCGCAACACGGTGCAGTTGCGTCGGCGCGGCCGCGCCGGCGCCGTCGCACATCATGCGTCACCCGCGCACAGCGCGCGCGGCCTGGCGCACCGCGGCGACCACCTGCCCCAGGTAGAGCACACCGGCCCAGAAGTACAGCACTCCGCCCCAGCAGGTCAGCGCGTACGCGATGGGCCGCAGCACCTCGCTGGCCGCGAAGTCCCCCTGCACCAGCAACAGCATCGGGAAGGCGTACATCAGGCAGAACGTGGCCGCCTTGCCCAGGTAGTGCACATCCGGCGGCTGGAATCCGCAGAAGCGCAGCACCGGAACGCACAGCGCCAGCACCACGTCCCGCCCGACGAGCACTGCGGCGATCCACCAGGGGACGATGTCGCGCAGCACGAAGGCGACCAGGGTCGCGACGATGTAGAGCCGGTCCGCCACCGGGTCGAGGACTTCACCGAGACGGCTGTACTGCCCGAGCCACCGCGCGAGCTTCCCGTCGAGCCAGTCGGTGATGCCGCTGGCGATGAGGACGAGCAGTGCCAGCAGATCCGCCTGCGGGCCGAGCAGCAGCCACAGGAACAGCGGCACTCCGCCCAGGCGGATCGCGCTGAGCAGGTTCGGCACGGTGAACCACGGGTCGTGCCAGAGGCCGACGGCGACCTCGCGCATCCGTTCGATGCCGGGTTCGATCGGCACGCCCTCGTCGGAGGCAGCGCTGGCGCCGTCCGCCCGGTCACCGGAGCCGGTGGAACCGTTCGTCGATCCCTCCGGTTGCTCAGCAGGCTCTCGCGCGGTGCCGTTCGTGGTGCTGTCCGCGTCGTGCACCACGTGCCTCCCCCTGTGTCGCGCCGCCGCCGGTACCGAGCACGCCGGTACGACGTCTGCCCCGATGAGGATCGCACATGCGGCCCGCCACCCCGGCGCGGGACCGAGGTGCCCAGTGCGACCGCGAGGGGAATGGACCGCCGTGCGCATCGGCCCCGCCGATGCGCAGCCCCGGCCGCGCCATCCCGCACCACGCCGCCCGGGATCCGTGCGGCCGGGTTCGATGCGGCCGGGTTCGATGCGGTCGGATCAGCGGGACCGAATCAGCGCCGTCAGGCCGCGCGGGCCCGCTGCACGGTGAACCCGCGGCGCCGCAGGTCGGCATCGGTGAGGAAGCACGGCCGACCGCGGTCGTCGACACCCGCCCAACGGGCTCCGCTCAGCCTCTCGAGCACGTAGGCGTGCCCGTGGCTCCACACCACGCTGTACAGCGCAGTGGGTAGGTCGTCGGCGACCCCGCTCTCGTCGACCTCGCTCCCGTGGCTCCCGGAGGCGTCGCGGGCTCCGTCACCTGTCATTGCGGAAACCTCCCGTCCGTACTCACCGGCGAAAGTCGCGGCGCCGAGACCGCACTCCCGTGCGGTGCCGGCCTGTCGCGGAACACCCGCGGGCATCCCACCGCCGATTGTGCGGAGTCCGCCGCCGCGTGTCGCGCCACCGACACGCCCAGTCGCCGTGCGGTCACTGCGCGTCGCCGAACGCGATCACGGCGCCGCTCACGCGAGCGCCGGGCCGAACAGCCGCGCCGAACGGCCGACCGGAGCCCCGCCACCGGCACTGCCGGTGGCGGACGTGGTGGCGCCCCGGCGGACAGGCCGACACCCCTGGCATTACCCGCAGGTGTGCGGTAGGACACGGGCATCCGTTCCCACCGTCCCGCGGAGGTTGTCGATGGCGGGTTATGCCGATCTGCACCGTGAAAGCCTGCACGCCCCCGAACTCTTCTGGCTGCGCGCGGCCCGGGCGATCGACTGGGACGCCGCGCCGACGCGGGCGCTCGACGACGAGAACCCGCCGTTCTACCGCTGGTTCCCCGACGGGCGGATGAACACCTGCTTCAACGCCGTCGACCGGCACGTCCGCGACGGCCGCGGCGACCAGCCCGCGGTGGTGTGGGATTCGCCGGTCACCGCGGCGTCGGAGACCTGGACCTACCGCGAGCTGCTCGACCGGGTCGCGCGGTGCGCGGGCGCGCTGCGCGAGCGGGGAGTGGGCCACGGCGACCGCGTCGTGCTCTACCTGCCGATGATCCCCGAGGCGATCGTGGCGATGCTCGCCTGCGCGCGGATCGGGGCGGTGCACTCGGTGGTCTTCGGCGGGTTCGCCCCGGACGAGCTGGCCGCGCGCATCGAGGACGCGCAGCCGAAAGTGATCATCGCCGGTTCGTGCGGGATCGAACCGCAGCGGGTGGTGCCGTACAAACCCATCGTGGACGAGGCGCTGAGCCGGACGACGCACCAGCCGGACCGCGTGCTGCTCGTGCAGCGCCCGCAGTGCCCGGCCGATCCGGGGCCGCGCGAGCTGGACTGGGAGGAGGCCCTGCGGCAGGCCGAACCGGCCGAGTGCGTTCCGGTGGCGGCCACCGACCCGCTGTACGTGCTGCACACCTCGGGCACCACGGGCCGGCCGAAGGGCATGGTCCGGGACAACGGCGGGCACGCGGTGGCGCTGGTCTGGTCGCTGCCGAACGTCTACGACATCCATCCCGGCGACGTGTTCTGGACTGCTTCCGACGTGGGGTGGGTCGTGGGCCACTCCTACATCGTCTACGCGCCGCTGCTGGTCGGGGCGACCACGGTGCTCTACGAGGGCAAGCCGGTGGGGACCCCGGACGCGGGCGCGTTCTGGCGAGTCATCGCCGACCACGGCGTGCAGGTGCTGTTCACCGCGCCGACGGCGTTCCGGGCGATCCGCAAGGCGGACCCGGACGCCGAACTGATCCGGAACTACGACCTGTCCAGTCTGCGCAGCCTCTTCCTCGCCGGTGAACGCCTCGACCCGGAGACGTACCACTGGGCCTGCGAGAAGGTGCGCGTGCCGGTGGTCGACCACTGGTGGCAGACCGAGACGGGCTGGCCGATCTGCGCCAACCCGCGCGGGCTCGAACCGATGCCGATCAAGGCCGGATCGCCCACGGTCCCGCTGCCGGGCTACGACGTGCGGGTGCTCGACGAGTCCGGTGCGGAGGTGCCCGCGGGCACCGAGGGGGCGCTGTGCCTGCGGCTGCCGCTGCCACCGGGCACGGCACCGACGCTGTGGGGCGATGACGAGCGCTTCCGCGCGTCGTACCTGGCGAGCTATCCGGGCTACTACGCCACGGGCGACGGCGGCTACATCGACGAGGACGGCTACGTCTTCGTCCTCGGCCGCACCGACGACGTGATCAACACGGCCGGCCACCGACTCTCACCCGGGGCGATGGAGGCCGTGCTGGCCGAGCACCCGGCGGTGGCCGAGTCCGCGGTGATCGGGGTGCACGACCCGCTCAAGGGACAGGTGCCCTACGGGTTCGTGGTGCTCAAAGCCGGGGCCGCGGCCCCGGCGGAGACGGTCGCCGCGGAGTTGGCGGAGAGCGTGCGCAACCGGATCGGCGCGATCGCCACCCCGCGCGGGGTGGCCGTCGTGGACGCGCTGCCGAAGACCCGCTCGGGCAAGATCCTGCGCAAGTCGATGCGGGAGATCGCCGACACCGGGCAGGCGGCGGTGCCGTCGACGATCGAGGATCCCGAGGTGCTGCAGGCGCTGCGACCTGCGCTGCGTGCCGCCCAGCAGACCTGAGGCCCCGCCGCGGCCCTGCCACCGCCTCCGGTGGTGGGCCGCGGCGGAACGTGCGCGCGGAGCAACCGGGATCCGACCGCCTGCAACGGGCTCGCGCGGCGCTGCGCGGCACCGCGCCGGACTCGGTGCTGCGCGCCACCGCGCCGGCTCAGAGCCCGAGGACCTCCCACCACTGGCGCAGCGTGGTCGTCTCGCCGAGATCGGCGAAGCCGACCTGCACGCCCCGGGCGCGCAGCTTCTCGACGAGCGTCATGATCCGCATCGAGTCGAGGCCCCAGTCGAGCAGGTCGTCCTCGTCGCCGATCTCCTCGGCGTTCTCCTGCAGCAGTTCGGACACGTGCTCCCGCACCTGCCGGCGGGTCAGTGCACCCGTGTCCGCGGTCCCGGACATCTCGCTCCTCCTCTCGTCGATCGCTCAGGCACGCTGCCCGGCGACGGGTCGCCCGTGTCCGGTGCACGCGGCGGCACCGGCGAGTTCATCGCTGAGCCAGCCGGTCGATGCCACGACGGCGCAGCGCTTGGCCGCGTAGTCCAGCGCCATGCGGTGCTCATGCGCGGAGAAGTCCGCGATCCCGTCGGCGACGAGGAACGCGGGCAGGTCCAGCTGGAAGGCTTCGGCCGCGGTGAGCAGGCACCCGATGTGGCCGTAGATGCCGGTGACGATCAGCTGGTCGCGGCCCCACTGCCGCATCCGCTCCGCCAGCGAGGTGTGCTGGAACGCGCTGTAGCGCCACTTCGTCAGCAGCACGTCGGACTCGTCCGGGGCGAGTTCGGGGATGATGTCGGCCTCGTCGCTGTCGGCCAGGCCGGGCCCCCACCAGTCCCACTGCAGTCCGCGCTGCTGGCGGGTCTGCCCGCCGGGCTGCGCGCAGTACACCACGGGCACGTCGTGCCGGCGGGCCTGCGCGCGCAGCCGTTGGATGTTCGGCACGACCTGGCGCAGCGGGTCGGCGTCCCGTTCGAACGCGCCGACGAAGTGCTGCTCCATGTCGTGGACCAGCAGGACGGCGCGGGCGGGGTCGGGGCGCCACAGGACCCGGCTCGCCGGCAGCTCGTCGGGAACCGGGTACGGTGCGATCCTCGGCAGCGCCACGCTACTTCCTCTCCCGTTCGGCGGAGCGCTGCAGCACGGCTGGCAGCAGGTCCCGCTCGATCACCTCGCGCAACTCCTTCTTGCTGATCTTGCCCACGCCGGTGTGCGGGAACTCGTCGACGAACTCGACGCGGTCCGGCACCTTGTAGCCGGCGAGTCCGCGCTCGCGGACGAAGGAGATCAGTTCGCGCCCCTTCGGCGGGCCGGCGCGAGCGATGACGAACGCGCAGGTCCGTTCACCCAGGTACTGGTCCGGCATGGACACCACGGCGGCATCGCGCACCGCTTCGTGGGCCAGCAGGTGGTTTTCGACCTCCTCGGCGGCGATCTTCTCGCCGCCGCGGTTGATCTGCTCCTTGGCGCGTCCGGAGACGACGATGTTGCCGCCCTCGGTCAGCCGCACCAGGTCGCCGGTGCGGTAGAAGCCTTCCGGGGTGAACGTGCGGGCGTTGTGCTCCTCGGCGCGGTAGTAGCCCCGGATCGTGTAGGGACCGCGGGTGAGCAAGTGCCCGACCTCCCCGGTGGGGACCGGCCGGTCCTCGTCGTCGACGACGAGCACTTCGTCGTCCGGGGAGATCGGACGCCCCTGGGTGGTGCGCACGACCTCCTCCGGGTCGTCCAGCCGCGTGTAGTTGACCAGTCCTTCGGCCATGCCGAAGACCTGCTGCAGTTGCGCACCCATCGCGGGCCGCACTCGGCGGGCCAGTTCCTCGGCGCACTTGGCTCCGCCGATCTGCAGCACTTCCAGGCTCGACAGGTCGTGTTCGGTGGTCTCGGCGGAGTCGAGCCACACCGCGGCCAGCGGCGGCACCACTGCGGTGAGCGTGACGCGCTCGTCCTCGATGAGCGCGAAGGCCACGTCCGGACCGGGTTTGCGGGCGAGCACGACGCGGCCGCCCGCGTGGAACACGCCGAAGCTGCCGGGCGAACTCATCGGGAAGTTGTGCGCCGCGGGCAGGGCCACGAGGAACACCGTCTCCGCGGTCACGCCGCAGATGTCGTTGCTCGCGCGGAACGAGTAGATGTAGTCGTCGTGGGTGCGCGGGATGAGCTTCGGAACTCCCGTGCTGCCACCGGAAAGTTGCAGGAAGGCGATGTCGTGCGGGCGCGGTTCGGGCATCCCCGCCGGTTCGGCGTCCACATCGGACAACTCGTGGAACTCGTGCTCACCGACCTCGCCCGCGATGATCACGTGCCGCAGGCCGGGGACTTTCGCGCGCACGTCCGCCGCCAGGGTGCGGTGGTCGAACCCCGCCTCGTGGTCGACGGTGATGTAGGCCGCGGCTTCGCTGTGCTCGCAGAAGTAGGCGATCTCGGTGATGCGGTGCGCGGGCAGCGCGAAGACGGGCACCGCGCCCGTGCGGAACAGCGCGAAGCACACCTCGAACAGCTCGGCGATGTTCGGCAGCTGGACCACCACGCGGTCGCCGGCGCCGATGCCCAGCTCGTGCAGCCCGGCCGCCAACCGTTCGGCGCGTGCGGCGAGTTCGCCGTAGGTCAGCCGGCGGTGCTCATCGGTGATCGCCAGTCGCTGCGGGTGCTGCGCCGCGCGTTCGGCGAGCATCCGCGGGAAGGTCTCGCCGCGCCAGTAGCCCTGCTCGCGGTAGTAGCGGGCGAACTCCGCCGGCCAGCTCGGGCAACCGGGCAGAACGTCCGGGACGGTCATCGTGCTCCTCGCAGTGCTTCGTGCGTGCCTGGGCCGTGTTCAGCGGGGACGGGGTCACATCGGCGGCGCGTCGCTCTCCCCCTCGAGCCCCACCGCGGACAGCGCGGTCCGCAGCTTCGCGGTGGTTTCGGCGAGTTCCGCGCTCGGATCCGAACCGAGGACGATCCCGGCGCCGGCGAACAGGCGCAGCACCTCGGGTTCGATGTCGGCGCAGCGGATGGCGATCACCCACTCGCCGTCGCCGTCGGCGTCGCACCAGCCGACCAGACCCGCGTAGAAGCCGCGGTCGAACGGTTCGGCGGCGGAGATGGCCTCGCGGGCCTTGTCCACCGGCGTCCCGCACACCGCCGGCGTGGGGTGCAGGGCCGTGGCCAGTTCCAGCGAGCTCACGGCGGGGTCGGCGAGTTCACCGGTGATCTCGGTGGCCAAGTGCCACATCGCTGGGGTGCTGACCAGCTTCGGCGCGGCGGGCACGTCGAGGCTCGTGCAGTAGGGGCGCAGTGCTTCGGCGACCTGCTCGACGACGGCCGCGTGCTCCCGCTGATCCTTGTCCGATGCGGACAGCTCGGTCGCCAGGCGGTGGTCTTCGGCCGCGTCCGCGCCGCGCGGCCTGGACCCGGCCATGGGCTGCGACCGCACGGTCATGCCCCGGCGGGACACGAGCAGTTCCGGGCTGGAGCCGGTGAACGTGCGCGTCAGGTTCGGCGTGGCCACGCCCGAGCGGGTGCCGTCCTCGCCGCGGGCCGGCAGGTCCACGGCGAAGGTGTGCCCGGCGGGGTTGGCCAGGGCGAAGTTGCGCAGCACCCGGCGTGCGTCGACCGCCTCGCGCGTGTCCAGCTCCAGCGAGCGCGCCAGCACGGCCTTGCTCAGCTCGCCGTGCTGCATGCGGGAGAGCACCCGCTGCACACCGCGTTCGTACTCAGCTCCGGACGGCACTTCCCGCGGCGTGCAGCCGGACACGGCGGCGAGCGCCTCCTGCGGCACCACGACGTTCAGCGGTGGTGACCGCACGAGTTCGGTGGGCATCACCAGGTGCGCGGGCAGGTTCTCGCCGAAGGGGATCGCGCCCATCACCACCGGGTTGACCCGTCCGAACTCCCGCGCAGCGGTGAGGAATTCGCGCACCCGGCCGGGCAGGTCGGCGCGTGCGCAGGTCAGTTTGGGCACGGTCGCGTCCACGCCGCGCCCGAGCAGCACGCCTTCCTGCGAGGCGAAGAAGACGGATCCGCCGGGTTCGTACAGCCCCAGCAGGCGCAGTGCTTGCTCGTCGGCGGCCAGTTCGTCGGGCACGGGCCGGTCCTGCTCGGTCGTGGTCGTCATGCGTCCCCTCGTTCTCGCGCCGGTTTCCCGGGGGCCGTCCTCGGTGTGGTCAGACACGGGGAGTCGTTCCCCCATCGACGTAGAGGTCCTGCAGCGTGACGTGCTCAGCGTGCCGCGACACCAGGAACACCACCGCGTCGGCGACGTTGTCCGGCGTCGCGAGACGCCCCAGCGGAATACCGATCTTGTAGGTCTCCGGCGAGCCGGCGATCACCTGGCGCGCGCCGTCCTCGTCCGCCCACAGCGACCGCTGCATGTCCGTGTCCGTCGGCCCCGGGGAAACGACGTTGCACCGGATGCCGTGCTCGGCCAGTTCGAGACCGAGCGATTTGGTGAACTGGGTGGCTGCGGCTTTCGACGCGGCGTAGGCGGCCATGCCGTGCCGGGGAACCCCCGCGGCGTTCGACCCGACCGTGACGATGGCCCCCCGCTGCCGCGGCACCATCCGATCGGCGGCGGCCCGGCAGGTGTGGAACACGCCATCGGTGTTGACCGCGAAGACATGCTCCCAGTCCGCATCGGTGAAGTCACGGACCCGGCCTGCGCGCATGACCCCCGCCACGTTGACCAGGGTGTCGAGCGGGCCACACTCCTGCTCGACCCGGGCGGTGAGATCCTCCACGACGGCGGAGTCGGTGACGTCGGCCGGGTAGTCACGCACCGTGCAACCTCGCTCGCGGGCGGCGGACCCCACCGCCGACAGTCCCTCGGCGTTGCTGTCGACGGCCGCGACGGTCGCCCCGCGCTCGGACAGCGCCCGCACGACGGCCGCTCCGATGCCTTGCGCGGCGCCGGTCACCAGCGCCACGGTGCCACTGATCCCCGAGTCGTCCATGCTTCCTTCTCTAGTCAGGCTAGCCTAACCTTTGTCAGGTAAGCCTGAGTTTAACCCGTCAGAAGGGACACGCCAGCCCCCTTACCAGGTGGCATTGATCACCAGGTGTGTTCACGCGCCGGCAGCGCCGGCGCCACCACCGTGCACCCGGGCAAAACCCAGCTCGGCGAGGTCCTGCGGACGCAGCCGCATCCACCCCGCCAGCTCACCGACCTCGTCGGCGGGGCGTTTGAGGATGCGCGCCGCCGACTCCGGCGCGATCACCGCGAAATACGCCTCCGGTGCGATCCACGTGCACCCGGGCGCGCACAGCGCCAACGCGCCGCCGGAACCGCCCTCGCCGACGACGAGGCTGGTCACCGGCACCCGCGTTTCGGCGACCGCGGTGAACGCCTCCGCGATCGCCGGACCGATCGCGGCGTCCTCGGCAGCGGCGTCGTTGGCCGCACCGGGGGTGTCCACGAGCGTGAGGAGCGGCAGCCCCAGCCGGTCGGCGAGCCGGACCAGGCGCGCGGCCGCCCGGAACCCGGCCGCGGTGTTGGCCGTGCCCGTCTGCGCCGCGTAGGCGACCGGCCGACCGCCGCGTTCGCCGATGCCGCAGCGCATGCCGGGATCCCTGCCGCCGGCCCGGTCGCCGCCGAGTTCCAGCCGGGCGTCGAAGTGCGCGCGGAGGTAGTCCTCGGCGCGGGGCCGGTCCTGCGCGCGGGCGCGCACGACCGCCTCCCACCCGGTCTCCGGCGGCTCCGCACTGCCCAGCACGGCGGGCAGCTCCGCCGGTTCCGGCCGCGGCGGCACCGCGCCCGGGTGCAGCAGGTGCACGCACTGCCGCAGCACCTCCGGCAGATCCGCGTCGGTGACCACCTGGTCCACCTGGCCGGTGGCGAGCTTGCCCTCCGCGGTGAACGACGCCTCCCCCTCCTCCGAGCCGGCACCGCGCGCCCGGCTGCCGCCGAAAGCGACGAGCGCACCCGGCGAGGCCAGCACCACGTCGGCCGAGGCCGCCAACGAAGCCCACATGCCGCCCGTGGTCGGCTGCCGCAGCAGCGTGACGTGCGGGATCCGGTCGCGCCGCGCCCGCAGGCAGGCGTGCGCGATGTGCTGCAGCTGGCCCAGCGCGACGATCCCCTCCTGCATCCGGCTCCCACCGGAGGCCACCAGCGAGACCACCGGAAGCCGCAGCTGGCGCGCCCGGTCGAACGCGTCGACGATGCGCGCTCCGGCACCAGCACCCACGGAACCGCCGAGGAAGGCGAAGTCGAACGCCACGAGCACCGCTTCCCGCGCCCCGAAGCGCCCCCGCCCGCAGCGCACGGACTCGGCGTGGCCGGTGCGTTCGGCCGCGCGATCCCGCTGCTGGGGATAGCCCGGCCAGTCCAGCGGGTTGTCCGCCCCGCTCGCGGTCGGGGCGGGGAACTCCTCGAACCCCCGGCACACGGCGGCGATCAGGTCGTCGGTGGCGGAGCGCGCGGCGTCCTCAGCCATGCGCCAACGCCTTCTTCTGCACCTTGCCCAACTCGTTGCGGGGCAGCGCGTCCACGAACCGCACCGCACGCGGGCGCTTGTGCGGGGTGAGCAGGCGGGCGACGTGCTCGGCCAGCTCCTCCTCGGCGGGCTGCCGCTCGCCCGCGACCACCCAGGCCACGATGCGCTCGCCCAGGTCCGGGTCGGCTTCACCGGTGACCGCGACCTCGGCGACCTCGGGGTGCTCCAGCAGGGCGTTCTCGATCTCACCCGCACCGATCTTGTAGCCGCCGCTCTTGATGATGTCGGTGGCCTTGCGCCCGACGATGCGGATGTAGCCGTCGGCGGCGCGGGTGGCCATGTCGCCGGTGCGGAACCAGCCGTCCTGGAAGGCCTCCGCCGTCGCGTCCGGCCGGTTGAGGTAGCCGGAGAACAGGTTCGACCCGCGCACGAGGATCTCGCCGACCGTGGCGTCGTCGCTGTCGTCGATCACGGCGCCCTCCTCGTCGACCAGCGCGACCTCGACACCGCCGAAGGGGCGGCCGACGTAGCCGGCGCGGCGGTCGCCGTCGGCGCGGACACCGGTGTTCATGATCGTCTCGCTCATCCCGTAGCGCTCGACGACGCGCTGGCCGGTGAGCCGCTCGATCCGCTCGTGCTCGGTGGCCGGCAGCGGCGCCGAGCCGGACACGAGCAGGCGGGCCCGGCCGACCGCCTCCCCGATCCACGGCTGCTCCTCGGCCGCCTGGGCCAGCCTGCGGTACATCGTCGGCACCCCGAACATCATCGTCGCCGGCCCCGACAGCTCCTCCGCCATCCGCTCGGCGTCGAACCTGCCCAGGTGGTGCACCGCGCCGCCGAGCCGGACCGGGCCGAGCGTGCCGAGGATCAACCCGTGCACGTGGAACAGCGGCAGCGCGTGGGCGAGCACGTCGCGCTCGGTCCACTGCCAGGCCTCGGCGAGCGCGTCCAAGTTCGCCCGGATCGCGCGCCGCGGCAGCACGACGCCCTTCGGCGCCCCCGTGGTGCCGGAGGTGTAGACGATGAGCGCGGGCGTTTCCTCGTCCGGTTCGGGCTTTTCGGGCCGGCCCTCGGCGTGCGGGTCGACCTCGTGCCGCGGGATGCCGGTCAGCGCCTCGGGCGGCTCGAATCCGGGCCCGGCCAGCAGCACCTCGGGTTCGCTGTCGCCGACGATGTGCTCCAGTTCGCGCGTGCCCACCTTCGGGTTGATCGGCACGACCGTCGCGCCGGCGAGCAGCCCGCCGAGCGCGGCCACGCAGGTGTGCAGCGTGGGTTCGGCCCAGACCGCCACCCGGCGGGCCGCACCCGCGCGCGCGGCGACGGCACCGGCCGCGCCGGCGAGTTCGCGGTAGGTCAGCACCCCCTCGGCGAACCGCACCGCCTCGGTGTCGTCGGGTTCGTGCAACTTCGGAAACAGCACGGGTGTGCTGTCCATGACCACCTCCACGTCGCTTGCTCGTCACACCAGCCCGGGAACGACGAACACCAGCCACACCAGCGCCGGCCCCAGAGCGGTGATGGCCGCACCATAGATCAGCAGCTGCCGGAAGAACCGGTCCCGATCCACGCCCTTGGCGTTGGCCAGCACGATCGCCCCGTTCGTGGAGAACGGGGAGACGTCCACCACCGTGGACGCCAGCGCCAGCGCCACGACCATGCCGATCGGGGCGACCGCGCCCTGCTCCAGGAACGGGATCGCCAGCGGGATCAACGCCCCCATGATCCCGGTCGAGGAGGCGAACGCGGACACGATGCCGCCGATGTAGCACAGCAGCAGCGCCCCGACCAGCGGGACGCCGATCGCGGCGACCGCCTGGCCGGCGTAGTCGATCGTGCCCATCTCCTGCAGCACACCGACGTAGGTGAGCACACCGCAGATGAGCAGCACCGTGGACCAGTTGACCTCGCTCGGGGCGTTCTTCGCCGAACGCGGCCACAACAGGGTCAGCACCAGGCCCACCGTGATCGCGGCGAAGCCCACGTCGAGCCCGAAGGCCAGAGTCGCGACCACGAGCGCGACCAGGCCGAGCAGCGTGCCCAGGCGCTCCACGTTCAGCGGCACCTTCTCGAAATCGGTCTCGGCGGACTCGGCGGAACCGGTGCGCGCCGCGGCGCCGGGACCGCCGAAGCCGCCAGTGCCACCGGCCCCTCCACCGGGGACCGCACCGGTCCTGGGACGCTCGGCGCGCAGCAGGCGCATCCCGCCGAAGGCGACGTAGACGAGCGCCGCGAGCGCGAGGTTGAGCACGAAACTGCCGAAGAACAGCGTCAGCGGGCTGCTCGGCAGGTCGTTGCCCTCCACGACACCGTTGACGATGACGCCGAAGACGCTGATCGGCGAGAAGCCGCCCGCCTGCGTGCCGTGCACGACCATGGCCCCCATGAGCAGCGGGCTGATGCCGTGCTTGAAGGCGAAGTTCAGCGCGATCGGCGCGATGATCGCGCACGCGGCGGGACTGGCCGCCCCGATCGCGGTCAGCACGGCGGCGATGCCGAACATCACCCAGGGAACGGCTCCCACGCGGCCGCCGACGAGCCGGACCGACCAGCTCACCAGCCAGTCCGTCGTGCCGTTGGCCCGGGCGATCGCGAACAGGTACGTCACACCGACCAGCACGAGGAAAATGTCGCCGGGGAAGCCGGCGAAGATCTGGTCGTCGTCGAAGCCCGCGACGAACTGCCCGACGAGGAACGCGGCGGCGAAGGCGACCACGCCCATGTTCACCGAGATGGTCGTCGCCACGACGAAGCAGCCGACGAGCGCGAGGATCGAGATGATTTCGGGCGACACTGCCCCTCCCGCTGCAAACCTGGGACGCTCCGGGTGCCCCGGAGCGCGTTGGATCGCTGGCTCGTCGGGTGCGCCGAGTCAGCGAGTGTTCTGGATCACTGGTCGAACCACTGTCCCGGTGACACGCCATCCAGTCAAGCGCACGTGGTAGGACTGGTTCATCCAGTACACCTCGCTACGGGGACCTGGCTACGGTCGGTGCTACCGCACCGCCGTCGGCCCGGCGGCCCGCCCACGGCTCGAGGAGAAGGGCGAGGAGAAGATGGCGTCCGAAGCCTTCCGCCCGCTGGCGCGCACGCGGCTGTACGAGCAGGTGGTCGCGCGCCTGCGCGAGCACGTCACCGCGGCCGGGCTGCGCGCGGGCGACCGGCTGCCCTCCGAACGCGAACTGGCCGAGCGCTTCGGCGTCAGCCGCGCCTCGGTGCGCCAGGCGATCGCGACCCTCGAAGTGCAGGGTGTCGTCGAGGTGCAGCACGGCGGCGGCACCTACCTGCGGCGCGACACGGTCGAGACCGAACCCGTGGACGAACTGCTCGCCCGCCGGGACCGCCTGCCCGACGTTCTCGACGCGCGCGAGGCGTTGGAGACGAAGCTCGCCGAACTCGCAGCGCAGCGGCGTTCCGAGCAGGACCTGGCGGCGATCGATGCGGCGCTTGACCGGATGCGCGCAGAGATCGCCGAAGGGGAGTTCGGCCTCGACGGGGACCGGCGGTTCCACACCGCCGTCACCGCCGCGGCGCACAGCGAACTGCTGGCCGAATTCATGCGGCGGCTCGACGAGGACATCGCCGAGAGCCGTGCGGAGTCGCTGCGCCAACCCGGGCGTCCGCAGCGCTCGCTGGGCCAGCACGAACGCATCGCCGAGGCCATCCGCACCCAGCGCGGACGTGCGGCCGCCACCGCGATGCGGCGGCACCTGCGCACCGTCAGCCGCGTCCGGTTGCTGGCGTGGGACCCGAACGTCCCGGAGCAGTCGGACGCGCAGGAGCCGCCGGGCACCTCGGAGTGGCCGGGCACCTCGGGCCAGCCGGGCACCTCGGAGTGGCCGGGCGCCTCGGAGTGGCCGGGCGCCTCGGAGTGGCCAGGCACCTCGGGCCAGCCGGACACCTCGGAGTAGCCGCGGCCACACCGCGGCCTCGCACCTCCGAGCGGCAGCAGCGCGCCCAGTAAGCTCCCGGCACGCACGGACCCCTCGCTGGTCTCCACCCCTGGAGTTCGCAGATGCACCGCTCACCCGCCCCGCCGCCGCGGCTGGCCACGTGATGCCGGGGTGGTTGTTGGCCACCGCGGGCACGGCCGCGCTCGGCAGCGTGTTCCCCCTGGTCAACATCGAGCTCTACCTCATCGGCGTGCTCTCGACGGTGGACGGGTTGAGCTGGTGGCCGCTCGCGCTGGCCGCTGCGGTCGGCCAGGTCGCGGGCAAGACCCTGCTGTACTTCGCGGGTCGCGGCAGCATCACCCTCGGCGAGCGGTTCAGCCAGCGGATGCGGCGCGGGCGCCGGGGACGCTGGTCGGACTGGTTCGACAGGTTCCAGCGGCGCACCCAGCAGCAGCCCTGGTGGGGCGCCGGCGTGCTGATGATCAGCGCGGTCCCCGGGCTGCCGCCGTACTCGGTGATGTGCCTGCTCTCCGGCGCGGCGCGGCTGCCGCTGGTGGCGTTCCTCGCCGCGAGCCTGCTCGGCCGCTCCGGGCACTTCCTGCTCGTGGCCGCGGCTCCGGAGGTGGTCTCCGAGCTGCCCGTGTTCGGGTGAGACCCGTGCCCGAGTGGTGCCCCGTGCTCGAGTGACACCCCGTGCCCGAGTGGCGCCCTGTACCCGAGTGGTGCCCCGTGCCCGAGTGGCTCCCCGTGCCCGAGAGACATGCCGTGTCAGAGTGACGACCCGTGTTCGAGTGACGGCGCGGAGGAATAACAACCTCGGCAGCGGGAAATCCCATCCGTGGAGACTGCAATCACAAGCCGCGTGAAGGGATGCGCAATGGCAGACGGCTCGAACGATGAGAAGCACCGCCAGCTCGACGAGGTCCGCAAGGATCCGCAGGACACCCACCTCACCACCCAGCAGGGCGTGCAGATCGACCACAGCGACGACGCCCTGACCGCGGGGGAGCGTGGCCCCACGCTGCTGGAGGACTTCCACAACCGTGAGAAGATCACGCACTTCGACCACGAGCGCATTCCGGAACGGGTCGTGCACGCTCGGGGGTCGGGGGCCTACGGCTTCTTCCAGCCCTACAGCGGGTGGTTGTCGGACTACACCGCCGCCCGGTTCCTGACCGATCCGCAGGAGCAGACCCCGGTATTCGTGCGATTCTCCACCGTGCAGGGCTCCAAGGGCTCCAACGACACCGTGCGGGACGTGCGCGGGTTCGCGACGAAGTTCTACACCAGCCAGGGCAACTACGACCTCGTCGGCAACAACATGCCGGTGTTCTTCATCCAGGACGGGATCAAGTTCCCGGACTTCGTGCACGCCGTGAAACCGGAACCGGACACCGGCATCCCGCAGGGCGCCTCGGCCCACGACACGCTCTGGGACTTCGTGCAGCTGCAGCCCGAGACGATGCACATGATGATGTGGCTGATGTCCGACCGCGCCATCCCGCGCAGCTACCGGATGATGCAGGGCTTCGGGGTGCACACCTTCCGGTTCGTCAACGCCGAGGGCAAGGCCACGTTCGTCAAGTTCCACTGGAAACCCGTGCTGGGCACGCACTCGCTGGTGTGGGACGAGACCCAGAAGGCCGCGGGCAAGAACCCCGACTTCAACCGGCAGGACCTGTGGGAGGCCATCGAGGCCGGCGAGTACCCGGAGTGGGAGCTCGGGGTCCAGCTTGTCGACGAGTCCCGGGAGTTTGACTTCGACTTCGACCTGCTCGACGCCACCAAGATCATCCCGGAGGAGGAGGTGCCCGTCCAGCCGGTGGGCAAGCTCCAGCTCAACCGCAACCCGGACAACTTCTTCGCCGAGACCGAGCAGGTGGCCTTCCACACGGCCAACGTCGTGCCGGGCATCGACTTCACCAACGATCCGCTGCTGCAGGCGCGCAACTTCTCCTACCTGGACACGCAACTGATCAGGCTGGGCGGGCCGAACTTCTCGTACCTGCCGGTCAACCGCGCCATCACCGAGATCTCCACCCACCAGCGCGACGGTTTCCAGCAGAACCGGATACACACCAGCAAGGCGACGTACCACAAGAACAGCCTCTCCGGCGGGTGCCCGGCGATCGCCGGTGACGAGGAGGTGTTCCGGCACTACCAGGAGAAGGTCGAAGGCGCCAAGATCAGCAAACGCAGCGAGAGCTTCCAGGACCACTACAGCCAGGCCACCCTGTTCTGGAACAGCATGGCCCACTGGGAGAAGGACCACATCATCGCCGCGTTCCAGTTCGAGCTGGGAAAGGTCGAGCACTTCCACATCCGCGAGGGAGTCGTCGAGCACCTCAACCACGTCGATCACGAGCTGGCCAGGTCGGTCGCCGAAGGCATCGGCGTCACACCCCCGGCCGAGGCCGTCCGCACTAACCACGGCAAGAGCTCGCCGGCGCTGAGCCAGGCGAACTCGGTGATGGACACCGTGGCCACGCGGCAGGTCGCGGTGCTGGCCGCCGACGGCGTCTCCGCCGGCGAGGTGGCCGCGATGCGGGACCGGCTGGCCGCGCGGGGCGCGCACGTGCAGGTGCTCGCACCGCACGAGGGCACGCTGAGCGGCGCTGACGGCGACGAAGTGGGTGTGGATGTCGGCGTGCACACGACGGCTTCGGTCGTCTACGACGCGGTGTTCGTGCCCGGTGGCGAGGAGAGCGTGCGGACGCTGTCCGGCGACGGGTACGCGGTGCACTTCATCGCCGAGGCGTACCGGCACCACAAGCCCGTGGCCGCCAGCGGCGCGGGCGTCGCACTGCTTCGGCAGGCCACTGTGGACACCACTCGCACGGCGCAGACCGGCAGCGACGGCGTGGTCGTCGACCAGGGCGCGGTCACCGCCTCGGACACCGGCGGCAGCCTGCCGGACCAGTTCACCGAGGAGTTCATCAGCGCGCTCAGCGGACACCGCGCGTGGGACCGCAACACCAAGCCCGTGCCGGCCTGACCGGCGGCGCACCGGGTTCCGCGCAACGCGGCTCCGCGAAACTCGTCGGCCCCTTCCCCACCGCGGGGAAGGGGCCGACGTCTGCGGTGAGAAGTCGGGGCGCGCCTCGCCGCGCCGGCAGATCGCCGCCGGCGCCGTCGCCCTCGGCTTCGTCGTCTTCTCCGCCAGCGCGCGCTAACCCGCTCGAGGAACCTCCCCGAGCCGGAACACCACACAGGCCCGTCCGCCGGGACCCACCGCTGGCCTGCGCGCCTTGCCCGCGTGACCTACGGTTCCGATGTGGATCTGCTGCGCACGCTCCCCGTCGAGGACGTCCTGGAACGCACCCGCACCGGCACGCTGGTGCGCCGCCTGCGCGGGCGCGACCTCGTCGGGTTCGGCGTCGGCATCATCGTGGGCACGGGCATCTTCACGCTCACCGGTGTCGAGGCGAAGCAGCACGCCGGTCCCGCGGTGGTGCTGTCCTTCCTCATCGGCGGCGTCGTGGCCGCCCTCGCTGCGCTGTGCTACGCCGAACTCGCCTCCTCCGTACCGACCGCCGGCAGCGCCTACACCTACGCCTACGCCACGCTCGGCGAGATCTTCGCCTGGATCATCGGCTGGGACCTGCTGCTGGAGTTCGCGCTGGGTGCGGCCGTGGTCTCCCGCAGCTGGTCGGCCTACGTGGCCAACCTGCTGAACCTGCCGCAGGAGTGGTTCGGCGAGGACGCGGCCGTCAACCTCGGCGCCGTCGCGATCCTCGCCGTGCTGGCGAGCGTCGTCGTCACCGGCATCCGGCAGTCCTCGTGGGCGACCAACTTGCTCGTGGTCATCAAGGTCGCCGTGTGCGTGCTCGTCGTCGTCGCCGGGCTGTTCTTCGCCCGCGCCGCCAACCTGGTGCCGTTCATCCCGCCGTCGCGCCCGGCCCCGGAAACGGCCACGACGCTGGGACAGCCGCTCATCGAAGCAGTGCTGGGCATCGGGCAGACGATGTACGGCATCGGCGGGGTGCTCACCGCCGCCGCGATCGTGTTCTTCGCCTACACCGGGTTCGAAGCGCTCGCCAACCTCGGCGAGGAGACCCGCAACCCGCGCCGCGACCTGCCCGTGGGCCTGATCGGCAGTCTGGCGCTGTGCACAGCGCTGTACATCGGGGTCTCGCTCGTGCTGACCGCGATGGTGGACTACCGCCGCATCGACGAGGGCGCGCCGCTGGCGGCCGCGTTCGACGCCGTCGGCCAGCCCTGGATGGCGGCGGTGATCGCGCTCGGGGCGGTGACCGGCCTGACCTCGGTGATGCTGGTCCAGCTGGTCACCATCGGCCGCATCGGGTTCGCCATGGCCCGCGACGGCCTGCTGCCGCGGCCGCTGGCGCGGGTGCACGGCCGGTGGGGCACGCCGCACCGCGTCACCATCGGCGGCACCGCGCTGGTCATGCTGCTGGCGGGTTTCGTGCCGATCTCCGAACTCGCCGACATGGTCAGCATCGGCGCGCTGTCCGGGATGCTCATCGTGGCCCTGGCGGTGCCGGTGCTGCGGCGGACGAAACCGGACATGGAGCGTCCGGTGCGCATGCCGCTGTCGCCCTGGCTGCCGATCGCTACCGCGCTGGCGTGCCTGTACCTCATGCTCAACCTGGACGTGCTGACCTGGATCCGCTTCGCCGCGTGGCTGGTGCTCGGTCTCGTGCTGTACCTGGCGTACGGCTACCGCAACGCCCGCCTGGGACGGCACGACGACGCTTGAGGCGCTACTGCGGATACGGCCGCACGCTCGCCCGGCTGCCCTTGACGAGGTCCACCACGGCGACGACCAGCGCCGCGGCGACGAACGCCACCGACACCCACAGCCCGTGCGTGATGGCCGTGGTGTATCCGCTCGTGCCCAGGGAGTAGAAGAACACTCCGGAGGCCGCGGCGATCCCCAGGGAGGATCCGATGCGCTGCCCGGTCTGCTGCACCCCGGCTGCCGTGCCACCGGAGGCCGGGTCGATCTCGCTGAGCGTGACCGTCTGGTTCGGCGAGATCACCAAGCCGCTGCCCGTGCCGGCCACCAGCAGCGGCAGCGCGACGGCCCAACCGGCCCACGGGCCCGGGGCGAAGGCCAGCACCGCGTCGGTGACGAGCAGCCCCAGCAGCGCGCTGCACAGGCCGACCGCGACGAGGCGGCGCCCGAACCGCGCGACCAGGCGCCCGCCGATGACCGACGACACCGAGGAGCCCACGGCGAAGGGGGTCAGGGCCAGCCCGGCCAGCAGCGCCGAGTAGCCCAGACCCCGCTGGAAGTACACGGCGAGCACGAAGAAGATCCCGGTGAACCCGGCGAAGTACAGCAGCGCCAGCAGCGTCCCGAACGAGTAGCTGCGGATGCGCAGCAGCCGCAGGTCGACCAGCGGGGAGTTGCCCGCCAGCCGGAAGCGGTGCTCCCAGACGACGAACGCGGCCAGCAGCAGCGGCGCGGCCACCAGCAGGTACCACGGGGTTCCGCCGCCGCTTTCCAGCTCGACCAGCGGCAGCAGCAGGCACACGAGTCCGGCGCCGAGCAGTGCCACGCCGATGATGTCCAGCGAGTTGCCGCTCGTGCTCGGTCGGTCGCGCGGCAGCACCCGCAACCCGTAGAGCAGGGCTATCGCGCCGATGGGCAGGTTGACGAAGAAGATCCAGCGCCACCCGTTCTCCGCGCCGGCGAGTTCGATGATGAGTCCGCCGAGCATCGGGCCGATCGCGGTGGACACACCGATGACCGCGCCGAACAGCCCGAAGGCCTTGCCGCGCTCGTGCCCGTGGAACAGCTGTTGCATCAGCCCGAGCACCTGCGGGTTGAGGATGCCGCCGGCGGCGCCCTGGGCCAGACGTGCGAGCACCAGCCACAGACCGTTCTGCGCGAAGCCGGCGGCAGCGCTGGCGAGGGTGAACAGCGCGAGCGCGAGCAGGAACATCCGACCGCGCCCGTGGTCGTCGCCGATGCGTCCGGCGGGGACGAGCACCAGCCCGAACGTCAGCGCGTAACCGGAGACCACCCAGGACAGCGCGCTGGCCTGGGTGTCGAGCCCCTGCTGGATGGACGGCAGGGCGACGTTGACGATGCTCACGTCCAGCAGGGTGATGAACCCCGCTGCCAGGCAGAGCACGAGCACCGGCCAGCGCTTCGCACCCGTTGCCGTGTCCTCGCGTTCCCTGCCGAACAGCATCCCGGTGTTCCCTTCGCTCGGTTCGCACGTCCGGTCCAGGATCATCCCAACCGGGATGGCGCGCACAGGGCCGCCCGGTCACCGGCCACGCGGCGACCGGACGGCGCGGTCCGGCACGGCGGCGGTGTCAGCGCACCGCGGTGCCCTCCCCAGCTCCGCTGGGCTGCACATCGGAATCCTCCGCATCCAGGGTTTCACCGGCGCCGCGATCCGCCGCGGCGTTCCCGGCGCCCTCGGTGACCCGCGGGTGGTGCGCAGCCGGACCGTCCTCGACCGCGTTGTCCGCCGCCGGGCCCTGCGCCGTGCTCGGCGACTCGGTGCCCGCGCGGTGCTGCGGCGCGGTGTCGATCACGCCGGAGCGCTCGTCGGCCTGCAACGTCCGCCAGAAGGACACGGCGACGAGGGCGAGCACGAAGATCAGCGGGAACGCGGTGACCACGGACAGCGTCTGCAGCGCGTCCAATCCCCCTGCGTACATCAGCACCACGGAAACGCCGGAGAGCACCACGGCCCAGAACACGCGGTGCCAGCGCGGCGGATCGGCCTCGCGCGGCAGGTCCCGACTGGCCGCAGCGGCCATCGTGTAGGCAGAGGAGTCCAGGGTTGTGGCCAAGAACACCATCAGCAACAGCAGGAACACCCCGAGCGCGATACCGCCCCAGGGCATCGCCTGCAATGTCGCCACGATCGCGGCCGTGTCGCCCTGCTCGGACACGATGCCGGCAACCGGCAGGACGTTGCGGAGCTCGTAGAACAGGCCGGTATTGCCCATCAGCATGAACGACAGCCAGCAGCCGAGGCTACCGCCGAAGCACATGGCGGCGATCGTGCCGCGCACCGTGCGGCCCTTGGAGATCTTGGCGACGAACAGGCCGACGAACGGGGCGTAGGAGATCCACCAGCCCCAGTAGAACACCGTCCAGTCCTCCTCGAAGCCGGAGCCCCCGACCGGATCGGTGTAGAAGCTCATCTCCACGAAGTTGTTGAGCAGGAGGCCGACGCTGTTCGTCATCGTGTCCACGATGAACACCGTGGGGCCGGCAACGATGAGGAAGACGGCGAAGAACCCTGCGAGCCCGAGATTGAGGTTCGCCAACCGCTTCAGCCCGCGCTGCAGTCCGAAGTAGAGGCTCGCCCCGAAGAGGATCGTCCACACGGCGATGACGCCGATGTCCAACGCCAACCCCTGATCCACGGGGAAGATGGTGGCCACGCCTTCGGAGACCACCGGAACCTCCAGTCCCAGTGAGGTACCGGCGGCACCGATGACGCCGATGACGAACAGTACATCGATCACCTTGCCGGGCCAGCCGTCGACCCGGTCGCCGAGGACGGCGCGGCATGCCTCGCTCAACCGCAGCGTGTGCCGCTTGCGCACGTGGTACAGGTACGACAGGGCGAGCGCGGGCAAGCAGAACAGCGCCCACGCCGTGGGGCCCCAGTGGAACAACGGGTAGGTGGCCGCCCAGTGCGCCGCTTCGACGCTGTGCGGCTCCATCTGGCGCGGAGGTTCATTGTAGTAGTACGCCCACTCGATGATGCCCCAGTACATGATGCCGCCGCCGATACCGGCGGTGAAGATCATGCTGAGCCAGGACATCAACGAGTAGTCGGGACGGTCGCCGGCATCGCCGAAGCGGACCCGTCCGAAGCGGCTGAAGCCCAAGCAGGCCAGCAGTGCGGCCACGGCGGCGCCGAACAACAGGTACAGCCAGCCGAACCGGCCGCTCAAGAAGCCGAGCACCACGTTCAACGCGTCTGTCCCGCGCTGCGGTGCGAGCATCACGGGGACGCACACGATCGCGACCAGGATCAGCGCGATCCAGAAAACCTGTCTGTCGATCCGGACTTTCCCGGTCCCTCTATCGATGGCTTCCTCCCAGGTCTTCCCTGGCGGGACGGTCCCACCAGGGTGTCTCGCGCCACCGCCCGTCCGGCGTTGCGAGTCGACTGATGAATCAGTCATCAGATCGCACCAGACTGTGAACCTGCCGCCCGGATTCGGTCAATCCAGAAGAAGCATCGGTCACACCAGGAGCGTTACTGGTGCAACACCTCGGCGGCAGGCCGTCAGGCGCGGCACGAGTCTGCACCGGCATTGCGATAATCGCAATACCCTTGCTAGGCTCATCCACCGTGCAGGACACGACAGCCGAACTGCGCCACCGCGTCCGGTGGGTCTTGCGGACCTACCCCGGCAGCCAGCGGGCCTTCGCCGGCGAAGTCGGGCTCGACCCGACGAAGCTGTCGAAGTCCCTCGCGGGCACCCGGCGGTTCACGGCGACCGAGCTCAAGCAGATCGCCGAGGTCGGTGACGTCACGGTCAACTGGCTGATCAACGGTGCCGACGACGTCGAAACCGTCGCGGCCGCCCCGCAGCGCACGGCCCGGGGGGACGGAAATCCCGACGGCCTCGCCGAAGCCGGGCGCTACCAGCAGATCCTCGACGCGGCGTGGACGTTGCTCGCCGAGCGCGGCTTCCACGCGGTGCGCGTGGCCGATGTGGCGCGCGCGTGCGGAACCTCGTCGGCGACGATCCACTACCACTTCCCCGGTCGGGACGACCTGCTCACCGCGACGCTGCGCTACGCGGTGCGGCTGGCCTTCGACCGGCAGGTCGCGGAACTGCACACCATCGCCAACGCGCACGAACGGCTGCTGCGGCTGGTCGAGCTGCAGCTGCCCACCCCGGGGCTGCTCCGGCAGGAGTGGTCCATCTGGTTGCAGGTCTGGAACGAAAGCGCGCTCAATCCGAACCTGCAGGTCCTGCACAGTGACTCGTACTCGCGTTGGCACGACACCATCGCGCGGACCATCCGGGAAGGGCAGCAGCAGGGCGTGTTCGTCGAGCGGGACGCCGACGGGCTCACCACCGCGTTGGCGGCGCTCATCGACGGCCTGGGAATCCAGGTGATGACCGGTCGTCCGGGGCGTTCCGTGGACGGCATGCGCGCAATGCTGCGCGATTTCGTCGAACGCGACATCGTGCGGCACTGAGGCCACCGCACGTTCGGCGAAACACCCGACGATCCGCCACCGCAGCACGAACCGACCGAATCCCGCTTCGGCCGGCAGACCACGTCGTATCCAAGGAGGTCCACCATGGACAATCCCGTTATCCTGACAGCCGCGCTCACCGGCGCCGCCGACACCACGAAGAAGAGCGAGCACGTTCCCGTCACGCCGGAGCAGATCGCCGCGTCCGCCGTCGATGCGGCCAACGCCGGTGCCTCGGTGGTGCACATCCACGTGCGCAATGTGGACACCGGGCAGGGTTCGCGCGAGGTCTCGCTGTACCGCGAGGTCGTGCGCCGCATCAAGGAAACCGGCGTCGACGTGGTCATCAACCTCACCGCCGGCATGGGCGGTGACCTCGTCATCGACCAGGAGGACCCGCTCAAGCCGGTGGACGGCACCGACCTGGTCAACGGGCTCGACCGGCTGCCGCACGTGGAGGAGCTGCTGCCGGACATCTGCACGATGGACTGCGGCTCGATCAACTTCGGCGAAGGCAGCCAGCTCTACATCTCCACCCCGGACATGCTCCGCGCGGGCGCGCGCCGCATCCAGGAACTCGGCGTCAAACCCGAACTCGAGATCTTCGACACCGGCCAGCTGTGGCTCGCCACCCAGCTGATCAACGAAGGCCTCATCGACGACCCCGCGCTGTTCCAGCTGTGCATGGGCATTCCGTACGGCGCCCCGGCCGACCCGGCCGTGCTGCAGTCCATGGTGAACATGATGCCCGCCGGGGCGAACTGGGCGAGCTTCGGCATCGGCCGCAACCAGCTGCCCTGGGTGGGCCTGACCGCAGCGCTGGGCGGCAACGTCCGCGTCGGCCTGGAGGACAACCTGTACCTGAGCAAGGGGGTCAAGGCCACCAACGCACAGCTCGTCGAGCGCGCAGTGACGATCGTCGAAGGCATGGGCGGAAAGATCGCCTCCCCCGACGAGGCCCGCACCAAGCTCGGTCTGCCCCGCGCCTGAGGCCCAGCCCGTTCCCACCGAAAGGAAAGCACGTGTCCGACAACACTCCCGCCGCGGCGTCGGTGCGCCGCATCGCCTGCATCGGCGCCGGCGTCATCGGCGGCGGCTGGGTCGCCCACTTCCTCGCCCGCGGCTACCAGGTGACCGCGTGGGACCCGGCCGACGACGCCGAAGCCAAACTCACCCGGCTCGTCGACGCGGCCTGGCCCGCGCTGACCGAACTCGGACTGGCCGAGACGGCCTCGCGGAAGAACCTGACGGTTGCGTCCACATTGGAGCAGGCGGTCGCCGACGCCGAGTTCGTCCAGGAAAGCGCCCCGGAAGACCTCGAGCTCAAGCGGGACCTGCTGGGCCGCATCGACGCGGCAACCCCGGCCGGCGTCGTCATCTCCTCGTCCACCTCGGGCTACGGGATGTCCGAAATGCAACCGGACAGCCCCCACCCGGAACGGCTCGTCGTGGGACACCCGTTCAACCCGCCTTACCTCATCCCGCTCGTCGAAGTGGTGGGCGGCGAGCGCACCGAGCAGTGGGCCGTTGACTGGGCCGGTCGCTTCTTCGAGATCGCAGGCAAGTCCGTGATCACCATGGACCGCGAGGTCCCCGGCTTCATCGCCAACCGACTGCAGGAGGCGATCTGGCGCGAGGCCCTGCACATGGTGGCCAACGGCGAGGCCACAGTGGACCAGGTCGACCGGTCGATCACCGAAGGCCCCGGCCTGCGCTGGCCCCTGTACGGGCCGTGCCTGACCTTCCACCTGGCCGGCGGAGAAGGTGGAATGGCGCACATGCTCGACCACTTCGGGCCCTCGCTGCAGTCCCCGTGGACCCGGCTGCAGGCCCCGGAACTCACCGCGGACCTGCGCGACCGCATGGTCGCGGGCTGTGCCGATGCTTCCGGTGAGCGCAACATCCCTGAGATGGTGGCCGAGCGCGATCGCGCCGTGATCGCCGTGATGCGCGCGATCGGACAGGTCCGCGAACACCCGGGCAAGCAGGAGGACGCCGCATGACCGGACTGGAACGGTTCCACCAGCAGGTCCGTCCGGAGTGGATCGACTACAACGGCCACTTGACCGAGGGCTACTACGGCGTCGTGTTCGGCCACGCCACCGATGCCGTGCTGGAGCAGCTCGGCTTCGACGCCGAGTACCGCGAGCGCACCGGCTGCTCGCTGTACACGGTGGAGGCGCACGTGCGCTTCCTGCGGGAGGTCCCGCCTGCTTCGGACCTGGTCGTGGCCAGCCGCGTCGTCGGCACGAGCGGGAAGAAGCTGCACGTGTGCCACGAGATGCACGCCGCCGAGCAGCTGCGGGCCACCCAGGAGGCCATGCTCGTGCACGTGGACAGCGCCGCGGGCAGAGCGGCACCGTTCCCCACCGGGATCGCCGAGGAGGTCGCGCAGCACGTCGAGTCGCTGCCCGACTACGCGGGCCGCTCGATAGGTTGAGCCCGCGCCTGTTGCGGCTTCCGGCCGGGGTGCGCGCTCCTCGTGCGGAAAGCGCACACCCCGGCCTCACTCGTTCGGACGTCGATCGCCTCCGGCTCGGCAGTTCGCTACCGTGACGGCAGGAACCGCCACCGAGAGGAGGGCTGATGAACCCGGAAACCCCCGAGGCCGACGCCGCCGAGCAGGCGCGCGAGGAACAGCTGTTCTTCAACGACGAGGAGACTCCCGGCAGCGTGCCCGAAGGCGTGGACGCCGCGGACATGGCGGACCAGGAGCGGACGATCCCCGCCGAAGACGACTACGACTACTAGCCCGAACAGCGGAACATCGGGTAGCCCCGGCCGTCCGGTAGCTGCCCGGCGAGCTCGTTCAGGGCGCGTCGGGCAGCACGCGGGACGGGTTCAGGATCCCGCGAGGATCGAGCGCCAGCTTGATGCTGCGCTGGACGTCCAGCCCCGCCTCGTCCAGCTCCTCCGCCAGCCAGCGGCGCTTGAGGCGCCCCACCCCGTGCTCGCCGGTGATGGTCCCGCCCAGGCGCAGCCCCAGCTGCATGATCGCGTCGAAAGCGCGTTGCGCCCGGGCCGTTTCGGACGCGTCCGTCGCGTCGAAGGCCACCACCGGGTGCATGTTCCCGTCGCCGGCGTGCCCGGCGCACAGCACCCGCACGTCCTGTTCGGCGGCGATGGCGTGCAGTCCGTCGACGAGGTCCACCAGGTGCTTGCGCGGCACGCACACGTCGTCGACGAGCAGCGAACCCAGCAGTTCGTGCGCGTCGCCGACGAGGCGACGGGCACGCATGAGCATCTCCCCCTCGGCAGGATCGTCGGCGACGATCACCTCCGAGGCCGCGTGCTTGCGCGCAACGCGGTCGAACTCCGCCAGTTCGCTCGGTGCCTGCTCGCCCCGGTCGGACTGCACCAGCAGCATCGCCGCCATCTCCTCGGGGAATCCGAGGTCGGCGACCCGCTGCACCGCCTGCACCGTGGGTCGGTCCATGAACTCCAGCACCGAAGGTCGGTGCCCGGTGGCGAGGAAGCCGGTCACGGTGCGGCAGGCGTCCTGCAGCGTCGGGAAGAACGCCACCGCGGTCAACGGCTGCGCAGCGGCCGGGCGCAGCGCCAGCGTCACCTCGGTCACCACGCCGAGCGTGCCTTCGGACCCCACGAGCAGTTGGGTCAGGTCGTAGCCGGCGACGCCCTTGGCGGTGCGCCTGCCGGTCCGGGTGACGCGCCCATCGCTGAGCACCACTTCGAGACCGCGCACGAAATCCCCGGTCACGCCGTACTTGACGCAGCACATCCCGCCGGCGTTGGTGGCAACGTTGCCGCCGATCGTGGACAGCGACTTCGACCCCGGGTCCGGCGGGTAGTGCAGGCCGTGCCGGCCCGCCGCCGCCGCGAGATCGCCGTTGACCACACCGGGCTGGACCACCGCGACCTGCTCGTCGGCGTCGATCTCGACGATGTCGTCCATCTTCTCCAGCGACAGCAGCACGCAGTCGTCGACGGCGTTCGCCGCGCCGGACAGACCGGAACGCGCGCCCTGCGGCACGACCGGGACGCCGTGCTCGTGGGCCCAGCGCATCGTGGCCGCGACATCGGCCGTGCTGCGGGCGCGCACGAGCGCCGCGGGCGTTCCCGCGGGGCAGAACGTCGCGCGATCGGTGCTGACCGCGCCGAGCACGTCGGGATCGATGGTGACCGCGTCGGCACCGACGCGGCTGCGCAGCTCGGAGACGTCAGCGGTGCCCACGTGGTCGCACTCCTCCCGTTCACCGGGCGCCGTTCGGGCGCCGTTCGTGACGGGTGCACGTGCGCCGCGCCCGCCACCGGACCGTGCGGGCATCCTAGTGCCGAGGCGCGTGCGCCGGTCAACACAGCGCACCCGGACAGCGCACCCGGTCGGCCGCCGGCTCATCCCACCCGACCCACAACGCCAGCCGATCCGCGGACTCTCCCGGTTCGACTTATCCGGGCCAGAGCCCGAACATCGACGCGAACCCCTCCCGCCAGCTCGGCCACGTCGGCCGCCAGCCCGCCGTTTCCCGCAGGCGGAAGTTGCTGGCGCCGCGCTGTTCGGACAGTTGGTGCACGGTCCACCAGGACAGTTGCGCGTCCGCCTGCTCCCGGCTGAGCACCACCGGTTCCGGCGCGCCGATCATGCGGGCGTAGGCGGGCAGCCATTCGCCCGACTCCGCGGGCTCGTTGTCCACGACGTTGTACGTGCCCACGTCCACTCCGGCGAGCACCTCGACGATCGCACCGGCGGCGTCGTCCACGTGGGTGAACGAGGTCATGCCGATGCCGCCCTCGACCAGCGGCAGTTCGCTGCCGCGCACCTGCTCGTACTGGACACCCCCGGCTGCGAACCCGGTGCCGGGCCCGTACAGCGCGCCGAAGCGCAGCACCACGCCTTCGATGTCCGGGCTGGTCAGCACCGCGTTCTCCACGTCGGCCACGGCCCCGACCATGTCGCCCCACTCGTGCGGTGCGTCGGTCCACAGCGGTGAGTCCTCGTCGAGCACGTCGTGCCCTTCCGGGCGGTAGGCCGCGGTGAGACCGTGCGTGATGATCCGGCGCGCCCCCGTCGCGATCGCGGCCTGCGCCAGGGTCAGGCTGCCGGTGCCGCGCACCCTCGCGGTGCGGCGGGCCCGTTCGGCGGGATCGCCGCTGCCGCAGTCGCTGAGCAGGTCGACGACCACGTCCGGGCTGGCACCGAGGACGGCGGCGCGCAGGTCGTCCGGCGCGGTGGCATCGGCGATGACGACCTCGTCGGCACCTTCCACCTGCCCGTCCCGGTTCCGGAGCAGCGCGATGACCTGGTGGCCCCGTTTCCGCAGCAGTGGGACGAGCGCGGAGCCCACGACCCCGGTCGCACCGGCCAGAAGAATACGCAGCGGCACACCGACCTCACTTTGTGTTGACAACACCGCGTTCAGGGTAACCATTCGCGCCGGCGGCGCCCGACCGGTCCGCATCCGGCGTGCCCGCTCCCCGCGGCAGCCCTCCGGCGGATCGGTGACGGAGCCGCACCGGCTGCGCGCCCGTCTTCTAGGCTGGTCATGCCGCCGCACGACCGAGGCCCACCGCAATCCGCGGGAACGGCTCCCGAGATCGGCATCGAGCTGGGAGGATGCAGGATATGAGTCAACCGGGATCGCTCGCGCAACCGAACGCACCGCAATCCGACACACCGGGCACTCTGGACCAGGCCGAGCAGCAACGGCTGATCCAGGAGATCGGCCGCCTCGTCGTGCACGCGCTCCCTCCCGGCTGGCAGGAAACGCACGTCGAATACCGCGCCGCCGGTGTGCACGACGAGGTTTCGGCCGTGCTCATCGCGCCCAACGGCACGCAGGTGCCGCTGGCGGCGCCAGTGGACGTCAAGCGGTTGTTCGTGCGCCTGCGCGAGGGGATGTACCAGCCCGAGCGGGGCACCTGGGTCAGCGCCCTGTACCGGTTGCAGCGCCCCGGCAGCTACGCGGTCGACTTCAACGGCGATCACGAACCGACGTGGCAGAACCCGCCACCGCCGCAGGCCTACATCGACGAGCTGCGCATGTTCCCGCGTCCCCCCGAGTCCACACCGGACTGGCTGGCCCGCTACGGCGGCGCGCCGAACGGGGTTTCCGCCGGCGCGCGCCCGGCCGCGCTGCGCACCGCCGATGCCTTCGACGAGACCGGCCGGCCGATCACCGCGCGTCCCGCCGTACCGGCGGCCGAGCGCGAGGCGCTGCTGGCCTACTTGGAAAGCGCCCCCGCGGTCATCCCGGCTCACGATGCCGATGCGGACCGGTTGGCGCCGGAACGCGGCGCGGTCGTGCCGCTGTCGTTCCACACCGACGGCACCTGGGTCTGGCCCGCGGCGGTGCCGTACTACCTGCGGGAGTACGACGCCGCGCCGGATCCGGAGCTGGTCGAGCACGCGCGCAGCAACGACTTCCGCCCGCCGGAGGTCGACGCGGCCACGCGCGACGATGCGGTGGCGCTGATCACGGGCGAACGAGCGCGGTGACCTCCGAGCCAGGACTGCGAGAATGACCGGCATGCGTTCTTCGCACGCCGACGTCGCGTTCCTCGGCGGACCTGTGGCCACCATGGACGCCGCCCGCTCCTGGACGGACGCGGTGGCGGTGCGCGACGGACGAATCGCCGCGCTGGGGCGGACCGCCGTGGACGAGCTCGTCGGCCCGGGCACCGATCTGGTCGACCTGCGCGGCCGGTTGCTCATCCCCGGCTTCTTCGACGGGCACGCACATCCGGTCTACGGCGGGTTGCAGCGGCTGCGCTGCGATCTCACCGACAGCGCCGACGCGCGGGACGCGCTGCGCCGCATCCGTGACTACCTGCGCACGCACGATCCGGACTGGTTGCTCGGCGGCGGCTGGGATCCGGGCCACTTCCCGGCAGGCACGCCGACGCGCGAGACCCTCGACGAGGTCACCGGGGACCGTCCCGCCTACCTCGTCAACGGCGACCAGCACGGCGCGTGGGTGAACACGGCCGCGCTGCGACTGGCCGGGGTCGACCACGCCACGCCGGACCCTCCCGACGGCCGAGTGGAGCGCGACGAGCACGGCCACCCCAGCGGAACGCTGCACGAGGGCGCGACGCGGTTGGTGGCCCGCGCGCTGCCGACGACCTCCACCGAGGAGTACCTCGCCGCGCTCGTGGAGGGCCAGCGCTACCTGCAGGCACGGGGCGTGGTGGGCTGGCACGACGCGATCATCGGTGCCTACCTGGGCTACGAAGACACGCTGGAGACCTACCTCGCCGCCGATCGCCGCGGGCTGCTGACGGCGAAGGTGCGCGGCGCGCTGTGGTGGGACCGCCGGCGCGACATCGAGCAGATCGACGAGCTCCGGCAACGCCGCGAGCGCGCCCGCGGCGAGCGGTTCCGCGCGGACGCGGTGAAGATCATGCAGGACGGCGTGTGCGAGAACTTCACCGCGTCGATGTTGCAGCCGTACCTGGCGCAGCGGGACACGGGGATGGCCTTCGTCCCGCGGGAGACGCTGCTGCGCGCGGTGCCGCAGCTGGACGCCGAGCAGTTCCAGCTGCACTTCCACGCGGTGGGCGACCGGGCGGTGCGCGACGTGCTGGACGCGATCGCGCTGGCCCGGCAGAGCAATTCCTCCGCGGCGCGGCACCAGATCGCGCACGTGCAGGTGGTCCACCCGGACGACCTGGTCCGGTTCCGGGGACTCGGGGTGGCCGCGACGGTGCAGGAGGCCTGGGCGGTCAACGACGCCGCGATGACCGAGCTGACCGTGCCGCACCTGGGCTCGCGGCGCTCGCGCTGGCAGTACCCGTTCCGGTCGCTGCGCGCGGCCGGGGCGGTGCTCGCCGCGGGCAGCGACTGGCCGGTGTCCGAGGCGGAACCGCTGCGCGCGCTGCACGTCGCGGTGAACCGCACGGATCCGGACGTGCAGGCGGAACCGTTCCTGCCGGAGGAGCGGCTCGAACTGGTCGACGCGCTCGCGGCGCACACCGCTGCCACCGCCTGGGTCAACCACATGGAGGGCGGCACCGGCACGGCCGAACTCGGCAAGGCGGCCGATCTCGTCGTGCTCGACCGCGACCCGTTCACCACCGACGCCGCGCACATCGCCGACTGCCAGGTCGATCTGACCATGGTGGACGGGCGCGTGGTCTACGAGCGCCGCACCGGCTGAGCGGCGCTGCCCGGCTCCGCCCTGTCCACCGGTTCGGCCCTGTCCGCCGGATCGGCCTTGCCCTCCGGCTCGACCCTGTTCGCCGGATCGGCCGGGAGGTGCCGCGGTGGCAGCGCGGCGAAGGCCGCGCGCCCGATCCGGGCGATGTGGGTGCACGCGGCGCGTTCGTCGTCGAGCCGGTCGGTCAGCACGGCCACGACGCATTCGGGCTCGTCCCTGCCGAGCAGCGCCACGTCGTGGCGGTGGCCGGCGATTTCACCGGTTTTGTTCCAACTGCGGGCGTGTTCCGGCAACTCGGCGGGCAGCCGGTCGCGCACGTGCTGGCGCGACAGCGTGCGCAGGGCGTAGCGGGCCGCTTCCGGACCGAGCGCGTGGCCGGTGGCCAAGCGGTCGAGCACGCGCGCCTGATCGAGCGCGGTCGTTTCCAGCACGCCCGGCTCGTCGGTGGTCATCAGGTGCCGCTGCGCACGCGTGTCGTTGCATCCGAGTTCACCGGCGAGCTCGTCGACGGCGGTGAAGCCGACGAGGTCGAGCACGGCGTTGGTGGCGGTGTTGTCACTGATCGCGATCATGAGCGTGAGCAGGTCGGCCAGCGGCAGCCGCCGGCAGCGGAGGTCTTTGAGCACACCGGAGCCGCCGACGCGCGCGGTGGGCACGGGCACGTCGGCGCTCAGGCTGAGCTCGCCGCGTTCGACCGCGCGCAGTGCGGCGATCAGCGGCAGCGTCTTGATCGTCGAGGCCGCGTGCACCACCCGCTCCTCGTCCAGCAGCACCGGTTCGCGTTCGCGCAGGTGCCAGGCCGCCAGCGCGAGACGCCCGGGAAACCCCCGCCACGGCGCCTGCTGCACCAGTGCTTCCGCGAAAGCCATGCCCCACTCCGATGTCGACTGCACGTCCCGCGCGACGACCACCACACGAACGAGTGATGCTCGTGGCAGGTGCTTCCGCACCACCCGCGCACAGCCCGCTCCAGCTCGCCCCAACCACGCGGTTTCCCGGCCACGCAGCAGCACCCGCACGGGGCGGAATCGCGAAATCATGCTTCTGGCGCTCCGCGCAGGTCCCCGAAAGGCTATACGGTTCCCACGAGGAGGCGCGCGAGGAGGCTTGCCCCCGTTCGACAGGAATGAGGTGCCCCGGTGCAGTCGACAGTACGCTCCGTAATCGGTACCGACCCGTCCGCCACCGCGCCGGTCGACCGCTATACCTCGTACAACCCGGCGAACCTGCAGGACACGGTCGCCGAAGTGCACCTGGACGGCCCCGCGGAACTCACCCGGGCCGCTGAGGTCGCGCAGCGGGCGCAGCGCGACTGGGCACGCACGCCCGCCCCCGTGCGCGGCCGCGCCGTCGCCGCTTTCGGCCGGCTCGTGGAATCCAACAAGCAGGCCCTGGCCGCGATCGTCACCCGCGAGATCGGAAAACCCCGCACCGAGGCGCTCGGCGAGGTGCAGGAGATCATCGACACCTGCGACTTCTTCGCCGGTGAGGGCCGCAGGCTCTACGGCCACACCGTCCCCTCGGAGATGCCGGACAAGCAGCTGTTCACCTTCCGCGCCCCGGTCGGCGTGGCCGCGGTGATCACCGCCGGGAACTTCCCCGTGGCGGTTCCGTCCTGGTACCTGGTGCCGGCGCTGCTGGCCGGCAACGCCGTGGTGTGGAAACCGGCGGAGTACGCAGCGGCGACCGCGCGGGCGCTGGCCGAGCTGCTCTGGCGCGCGGGGATTCCGCACGGCGTGCTGAACCTCGTCTTCGCCGCGGGCCACGATGCCCAGGAAGGGCTCGAGCAGGCGCTGCAGGCCGGCCACGTGCACAAGGTCGGTTTCACCGGCTCGACCGCGGTGGGCTCGAAGATCGGCGAGCTGTGCGGGCGCCACCTGCAGAGCCCCTGCCTGGAGCTCGGCGGGAAGAACCCCATGGTGGTGGCACCGGACGCGGACGTCGACCTCGCGGTGCAGGGCGCGCTGTTCTCCGGCTGGGGCACCGCGGGCCAGCGCTGCACCTCGCTGGGAAACCTGATCCTGCACCGCGACGTCCACGACGAGTTCCTGGGCAAGCTGGACGCCGCCCTGCGCGCGGCGACGCTGGGCGAGCCCACCGGCGACGTGCTCTACGGCCCGCTGCTGGAGCGCAAGTTCGCCGAGCGCTTCGAGAAGACGCTCGAGACCCTGGGCGAGCACCACGCGGTGCTCGGCTCGGAGTTCACCGGTCGGATCACCGGCGAGGCCCCGCGTGCCGGTTTCGCCGGCGACCCCGCCACCGGGCTGTACTACCACCCGGTGCTGCTGTCCGGGATGCGCACCTCCGATCCGGTCTTCCAGCAGGAGACCTTCGGCCCGATCGTGGGCGCGATCAGCTACACCGCGCTCGACGAGGCGATCGAACTGGGCAACGCGCCGGGCTACGGCCTGTCAGCGGCCGTCTACACCAACGACCCGTCCACCGCGTTCCGCTTCCGGGAGGGCATCAGCGCCGGGATGGTCAGCGTGAACAACTCGACCTCCGGCGCGGAGGTGCACCTGCCGTTCGGCGGCAACGGCGCCTCCGGCAACGGCAGCCGGCTGTCCGGCACGTGGGTGCTCGACCAATTCACCCGGTGGCAGTCGTTGAACTGGGACTTCTCCGGCAAGCTGCAGAAGGCGCAGATGGACGTGTCCACCGTGGAGCCGGAGTGGGACTACGCGTTGCCCACCGAATTCGGAGGTGTGCGGTGATTCCGGCCAGGCGAGGAACCACTCCCCCGCTGCCCGAGCGGACCGACGTCGTGGTGATCGGCGGCGGCGTGGTGGGCGTGAGCATCGCCTTCCACCTCGCCGAGGCCGGCGTCGGCGTCGTACTGGTGGAACGCGACGAGCTCGGCAGCGGCAGCTCGAGCAAAGCCGCCGGCGGCGTGCGGGCGCAGTTCTCCGATCCGGTCAACATCGAACTGGGCAGACGCAGCCTGCAGGCCTTCGAGCAGTTCCACCGGCGCCCCGGAGCTGAGATCGACCTGAAGCAGCCGGGTTACCTGTTCCTGCTGTCCACGGCGGCCGACACCGCCGCGTTCGAACGCAACGTCCGGCTGCAGAACGAGTGCGGCGTGCCCAGTCGCATGCTCTCGGTGACCGAGGCCTGCGATCTGTCGCCGTACGTCTCGGCGGACGGACTGCAGGCCGCGGCGTACTCGCCCACCGACGGGCACTGCACCCCGGAAGCGGTCGTGCAGGGCTACGCCGGCGGTGCCCGCGCGCACGGGGCGGTGCTGCTGCAGCACTGCGCCGCCACCGGCGTCGAACTGCGCGGTGCGGAGATCACCGGAGTGCACACCGAACACGGCACCGTCCGCACCTCCGCGGTGGTCTGCGCCGCGGGCGCGTGGTCGGCGCAGGTGGGCGACTGGGTCGGCATCGACATCCCGGTCCGACCGCTGCGGCGCCAAGTACTGGTGAGCGAACCGATCCCCGAACTACCGGCGGACCTGCCGTTCACGGTGGACTTCGCCACGAGCTTCTACTTCCACGAGGAAGGCCGCGGGCTGCTGATCGGCATGTCCGATCCGACCGAGAAGTTCGGGTACAACACGAGCACCGACGACGGATGGCTGACCGGACTGTCCACAGTGGTGTCACATCGCGCGCCGCTGCTGGCCGAAGTGGGCGTTGCGCACGGCTGGGCGGGCCTGTACGAGGTCACCCCGGACAACAACGCCGTGCTCGGCCGCTCGTCCGCCGTCAGCGGGTTCTGCTACGCCACCGGCTTTTCCGGCCACGGGTTCCTGCAGGCACCCGCGGTCGGCGAGGTCGTGCGCGATCTCGCCCTCGACCGCACCCCCGCGGTCGACGTCACCGGACTCGGCCTCAAGCGCTTCGCCGATGCCGAGGTCCGGCCCGAGCACAACCTCGTCTGACCGGTGTGGATCGATGCGGGAAGCCCGGCGCAGGAGCCCCCGGAGCGCTGCGGTCACACGGGCGGGCCGAAGACCTTGCCCGGGTTGAGCACGCCGTGCGGGTCGAGGGCGTTCTTGACCGCGTCGTGCATGTTCACCACCGGCGCGCTCAGCTCGGAGTGCACGCCCTTGAGCTTGAGCAGGCCGACCCCGTGCTCACCGGTGACCGTGCCGCCGAGGGCGAGCGCATCGGCCACGATCTCGTCGAAGGCGCGCTGCGCGCGCTGCCGGGCGGGCTCGTCGTCCGGCGGAGTGATGATCAGCGGGTGCAGGTTGCCGTCGCCGGCGTGCGCGATGTTCGCGATCGTCGTCTCGTGCCGCCGGGCCGAGCTCTGGATCCGCTCGAGCATCTCCGGCACGGCCGCCCGCGGCACGCACACGTCCTCCGTGAGCACCGGGCCGAGACGTTCCAGCGCCGGATACGCCAGGCGCCGGGCGGAGAACAGCATCTCGGACTCCTGCTCGTCGGTGGAACGGGTGGTCCAGGTCGCGCCGCCCTTGTCGAAGCAGTCGAGCAACGCCTGCGTCTCCGAGTCCCCGGCCGCGCCCGGCGAGTCGGTGCGTCCGAGCAGCAGCACCTCCGCCTCGTCGGACAGGCCCATGTTCTTCCACTCGTCGACCGCGCGCAGGCAGTGCCGGTCGAGCAGTTCCAGGGCCGAGGGCACGATCCCGGCCGCGGCCACTTCCGCCACCGCGTGCCCGGCGTCCACGAGCGAGTCGAAGTAGCCGACGACGGTGCGTTCGGCGGCGCGCTGGCCGGGCAGCAGCTTGACGGTGATCTCGGTGATCACGCCGAGCGTGCCCTCGGAACCGACGAGCAACCCGCACAGGTCGTAGCCGGCCACTCCCTTGGCGGTGCGGCGGCCGAGCCGCACGACCTCGCCGGTGCCGGTCACGACCTGCACCTCGAGCACGTAGTCGCGGGTGACGCCGTACTTGACGCAGCACACCCCGCCCGCGTTGGTGGCGGTGTTGCCGCCGATGGTCGACCAGGGCGAGCTGGCCGGGTCCGGCGGGTACCACACGCCGTGCTCGCGGCAGGCCGCGCGGAACTCGTCGTTGACGACTCCGGGCTGGACCACGGCCAGCTGCTCGCGCGGGTTGATCTCGCGGATGGCGTTCATGCGCTCGAACGAGAGCATGACGCAGCCGTCGAGCGCGTTCGCCCCGCCGGACAGGCCGGTGCCCGCGCCGCGCGGCACGACGGGCGCGCCGGTGCCGATCGCCACCCGCACCACCTCGGCGACTTCCTCGGTCGTGGTGGGGCGAACCACCGCAGCGGGTGTGCCGTGCGGAGCCCACTCGGCGTCGTCGTGGGCGTAGCGGGCCGTCGAGTCGGGGTCGGTCAGCAGCGCCGCGGCGTCCAGCTTCTCCTCCAGCGCCGTCAGCAGCCCGGTGGATCCCGGCATCGTGCCCTCCCGTGCGTGGCCGTTTTCCGCCACCGTATCCCACGGGCGGAGGCATGCCGTCCGGTCCCGAGCGGCCCGCCTACGCCGTCGCGAAGACGCCGTCGACCAGTCCGAGATCGCGCACCACTTCCAGCGTGGCGCGCGACCGGTTGAGGCTGTGGAAGTGCAGGGCGGGCACGCCTTCGGCGATCAGCCGCTCGCACAGCCGCGTGCTGATCTCGAGGCCGGCGGCGCGGAAGTCCGCCGGCTGCTCGCGCAGCGGATCGAGCCGGTCGGACACCTCGGGCGGGATCGGCACGCCGGCGAGCCGGGTGAACTTGTCCAGCACTCGCGGCGTGGTGATCGGCATGATGCCGGGCAGGATCGGCACGTGGCAGCCGCGCTGCGCCAGCCGGTCGCGCAGCCGCAGGAAGTACTCCGGCTGCAGGAACAGCTGCGCCACGGCGTAGTCCGCTCCGGAGCGGATCTTGTTCAGGGTGTGCCGCGTCTCGGTCTCCACGTCCGGCGAGTCCGGGTGCGTGTGCGGCGTTGCGGCCACACCGGTGGAGAAGTTGCCGCATTCGCGCACGAGCCGCACGAGCTCGTCGGCGTGGCGCGGCCCGCCCGGGGTGGACACCCACTCGGCTTCGGGCCCGCCGGGCGGGTCGCCGCGCACGGTGAGCAGGTTGTGCAGGCCTTCGGCGGCGAACGAGCCGAGCACGTGGCGCAGTTCACCGACGGAGTGCCCCGCCGCCGTCAGGTGCCCCACCGGCAGCAGCGTCGTTTCCCGCGCGATGCGGCTGGTCGTGCGCAACGTGCGTTCGCGGCCGCGGGGTTCGGACGGGTAGGTCACCGACACGTAGGCCGGGTCGAGCGGTTCGAGTTCGCGGATGGCCCGCCACAGCCCGCGTTCCTCGTCCGCGCTGCGGGGCGGGGAGAACTCGACCGCGAACGCGGTGCGTTCCGGGGTGAGCCGGTCGATCACGTTCGTCATGCGCGCTCCTCGACGCCGTCGTCGACATGCGGCGAGCAGTGGTCATCCGCCCGCGCACGCGGACCGGCCGCCCGCACCCGCGTCCGCCGCAGCGGCTGCGGGGTGCGAGCGGCCGCGTGTCAGGCGGAGTGCGGGGACCAGTGGTCCAGCATCTCCGCGAAGGTGTCGAATGCTGGCTTGGAATAGCCGTACGGCGCTTCCAGGTGCAGGCTCATGCCGAAACCGAGCCCGTGCACGCCGTCGACGACCCGCTTGTACAGGTCCACCAGCTTCTTCTTGCGGTCGGCGAAGGACAGCTCGGTGAGTTCGGCGACGAACCGCTGCTCGGCCTCCACCGCCGGGTTGCCCGGGTCCTGGATGAGCCAGTCGATGAGCTTCTTGTCGGACTCGAAGCTCGGCACGAACCCGAACGAGAGCAGGACGTCCGGCCGGTGGTCGGTGGTCTTCGCGAATTCCTGCAGGAAGTCGACGATGGCTTCCGAGTACAGCAGCTGGGTCATGCCGAACGTGGCCCCGCTGTTGCACTTGAAGTCGAACCGCCCCTGTTCCCCTTCCCGGGTGGGGATGAGGATGCAGCCGCGGTTGGGCACCGTCTCGCGGTAGCGGCCGAGCGCGTCCGTGGGCGCGACGAGGCCCTCACCGTCCTGCATGGTGCGCGGCACGCCGACGAAGATGATGCCTTCCATGCCGGCCGCGCGTAGGTTCCGCACGCGCTCGTCGAGCTGCTGCTCGTCGTGGAACGGGGTCACCTGCGTGCACAGCGCCCGCACGTCCCCGATTTCCGGCTGCACCGCGCGCCAGAAATCGATCACGTCCATTTTCTGTTTGATGTCGACCGGGCGGTCGTCGTCCTCCGGAATAATTCCGGGCATCATCAAGTGGTCGATCTGACCCGCGAGCCCTGCGGCAGCGCTGTTCTCAGCGACCTTGCGGCCTTCCTCCACGGCCCGCTGCGGACCGCCATCCAAATCAGGCGGAACCAATTCGAGTGCGATCGTGTCCATGTCGGCCTCAGGTTTTCCTTTTGTCGACGTCGGTCACTTCAAGCAGGGACCGTCTTGCTCACCCGTCCGCACAATACGTGCGCGGGACGGGATTCCTGACCAAACGAAAAGCGGTGTCGAAAAGCATACCGGATCTGCCCGGTGCGGTTCGAGCGTCGGCACCGGGATCGACGCGTTGCTCGCACCGGCGTGCTCGCCGTGGCGCGGCGGCGGGGTGGCCGCCGCCGGTGTGCCCGGCGGCGGCCACGGCCACCGCAGCGGAGGCCGCTGCGAGAACCAGTGCGATCAGTAGCGGTAGTGCTCGGGCTTGTACGGGCCCTCCACGTCCACGCCGATGTACTCGGCCTGCTCCTTGGTGAGCTTGGTGAGGTTGACGCCCAGGGCGTCGAGGTGCAGCCGTGCGACCTTCTCGTCGAGGATCTTCGGCAGCATGTAGACGTCCTTGTCGTACTCCCCGGCCTTGTTGAACAGCTCGATCTGGGCGATCGTCTGGTTGGTGAAGGAGTTCGACATCACGAAGCTCGGGTGGCCCGTGGCGTTGCCGAGGTTGAGCAGCCGGCCCTCGGACAGCACCAGGATGGAGTGGCCGTCGCCGAAGGTGTACTCGTGCACCTGCGGCTTGATCTCCTGCTTCTTGACGCCGGGGATCGCCTCGAGGCCGGCCATGTCGATCTCGTTGTCGAAGTGGCCGATGTTGCCCACGATGGCCTGGTGCTTCATGCGCTTCATGTGCTCAGCGGTGAAGACGTCGAAGTTGCCCGTCGTGGTGATGAAGATGTCGGCGAAGTCGACGACCTCTTCCATGGTCTTGACTTCGTAGCCCTCCATCGCGGCCTGCAGGGCGTTGATCGGGTCGATCTCGGTGATGATGACCCGGCAGCCCTGGCCGCGCAGCGACTCGGCCGAACCCTTGCCGACGTCACCGAAGCCGGCGACCACGGCGACCTTGCCGCCGATGAGCACGTCGGTGGCGCGGTTGATGCCGTCGATGAGCGAGTGGCGGCAGCCGTACTTGTTGTCGAACTTGGACTTCGTGACCGAGTCGTTCACGTTGATCGCCGGGAACAGCAGGTCACCGGTCTTGACGAGCTCGTAGAGCTTGTGCACGCCGGTGGTGGTCTCCTCGCTGACGCCCTTGATCTCCTTGGCCGCCTTGGTGAACCGCTGCTTGTCGCCCGCCAGGCTGTCGCGCAGCACCTCCAGCACGACCTTGAACTCGGCCGGGTCGTCCGCGGTGGGCTGCGGGACCGCACCCGCGTTCTCGAACTCGGCGCCCTTGTGGACCAGCATGGTGGCGTCGCCGCCGTCGTCCAGGATCATGTTCGGACCCTGGCCGCCGGAGAAGCCCTGGAACAGCTGGTTGGTGCACCACCAGTAGTCCTCGAGGGTCTCGCCCTTCCAGGCGAACACGGACACGCCCTGCGGCTTGTCCGCGGTGCCGTTCGGGCCGACGACCACGGCGGCCGCGGCCTCGTCCTGCGTGGAGAAGATGTTGCAGGACACCCAGCGCACCTCGGCGCCGAGCGCCACGAGGGTTTCGATGAGCACCGCGGTCTGCACGGTCATGTGCAGCGAACCGGCGATCCGGGCACCCTTCAGCGGCTGCGACGCGGCGTACTCCTTGCGCGTTGCCATGAGGCCGGGCATCTCGTGTTCGGCCAGCCGGATCTGGTGCCGGCCCTGCTCGGCCAGGTTCAGGTCGGCGATGGCGAACTCGAGACCGTTCACCTGTTGCAGCTTCGCGGTCATGATTTCCTTTCTCTGTTTCCCCAACCGCTTTTCGGCGATCTCGCTGTCCCGGGAGGAAGGTGCGAGCGGTTTCGGTCAGGTGTTGAAGTACTTCGCCTCCGGGTGGTGCAGCACGAGCGCGTCCGTGGACTGCTCGGGGTGCAACTGGAGCTCATCGGACAGTTCGACGCCGATGCGTTCGGGCTCGAGCAGGTCGATGAACTTCTGGCGGTCCTCCAGGTTCGGGCACGCGCCGTAGCCCAGCGAGAAGCGGGCACCGCGGTAGCCGAGCTTGAAGAACTCCTCGACGTCGTCCGGGTCTTCCGCGGCCACCGACTGACCGGAGGTGAACTGCAGGTCCTGGCGGATGCGGCGGTGCCAGTACTCCGCCAGCGCCTCGGTCAGCTGCACGCTGAGACCGTGGATCTCCAGGTAGTCGCGGTAGTTGTTGTTGGCGAACAGCGAATCGGCGTAGTCGGCGATCGGCTGGCCCATCGTCACCAGCTGCAGGGGCAGCACGTCGACCTGGCCGGTCTGCTCGGCCCTCTCCCGCGACTGGAAGAAGTCCGCCAGGCACAGCCGGCGCTCCCGCTTCTGCCGCGGGAACAGGAAGCGCGTGCGCTCCTGCGCGTCGGGCTCGTCCTTGTCCAGCACGATCAGGGAGTTGCCCTCGGAGACGACGGGGAAGTAGCCGTATACCAGCGCCGCGTGCTGCAGGATGCCCTTCGTGGACAGCTCGTCCATCCACGCGCGCAGCCGGGGACGTCCGTCGGATTCGACCAGTTCCTCGTAGGTCGGCCCGTCGCCCTTCTTCGTGCCGCGCAGGCCCCACTGGCCGAAGAACGTCGCCCGCTCGTCCAGCAGCTGCAGGTAGTCGTTCGCCGACAGGCCCTTGACGACCTGCGAACCCCAGAACGGCGGGGTCAGCGCCGGCAGGTCCGTGGCCACGTCCGAGCGCACGCTCTCGTCGTAGAGGTCCGGCTCCGGGCCCTGCTCGGCCTTGCGCTGCTCGGCGATGCGCTCGGAGCGCTTGCGCCGCTCCTTGCGCGCCTGCTTCTTCTCCTTCTCCTTCTCGGACTCCTCGACCGCTTCGCCGCGCTTGATGGACATCACCTGGTCCATCAAGGACAGACCCTCGAAAGCGTCCTTGGCGTAGCGGACGTCACCCTGGTAGACGTCGTCGAGATCGTTCTCCACGTAGGACCGGGTGAGCGCGGCGCCGCCGAGCAGAACGGGGTACTTCTCGGAGATCCCCTTGGAGTTCATCTCCTCGAGGTTCTCCTTCATGATCACCGTGGACTTGACCAGCAGACCGGACATGCCGATCGCGTCCACCTCGTTCTCCTCCGCGGCTTCGAGGATGTCGTTGATCGGCTGCTTGATGCCGATGTTGACCACGTCGTAGCCGTTGTTGGAGACGATGATGTCCACGAGGTTCTTGCCGATGTCGTGCACATCGCCCTTGACCGTGGCCAGCAGCAGCTTGCCCTTGCCGCCCGAGTCGTCCTTCTCCATGTGCGGCTCGAGGTGGGCCACCGCGGTCTTCATGATCTCGGCCGACTGCAGCACGAACGGCAGCTGCATCTGCCCCGAGCCGAACAGGTCGCCGACGACCTTCATGCCCGCGAGCAGGTGGTCGTTGACGATCCCCAGCGGCTTCTTCTCCTGCATCGCCGCGTCCAGGTCGGTCTCCAGACCGTTGCGGGCACCGTCGACGATGCGCTTCTCCAGGCGCTCGAACAGCTCGAGCTCGGCCAGTTCCTCCTCGATCGAAGCGCCCGAGGACGATGCCGACTTGCCCTCGAACATGGTCATGAGCTTCTGCAGCGGGTCGTAGTCCTCGCCCCGCCGGTCGTAGACCACGTCGAGCGCGACCTGGCGCTGCTCCTCGTCGATCTTGTGCATCGACAGGATCTTCGAGGAGTTCAGGATCGCCGAGTCCAGGCCCGCTTCCCGGCACTCGTTGAGGAACACCGAGTTGAGCACCTGGCGCGCGGCCGGGTTGAGACCGAACGAGACGTTGGACAGGCCCAGCGTGGTCTGCACGCCCGGGTGCCGGCGCTTGAGCTCGCGGATCGCCTCGATCGTCTCGATGCCGTCCTGGCGGACCTCCTCCTGACCCGTGGTGATCGGGAAGACCAGGCAGTCGATGATGATCGCCGACTCGTCCAGGCCCCACTTCTCGGTGACATCGGAGATGATCCGCTCGGCCACCCGCAGCTTCCAGTCGCGGGTGCGGGCCTGGCCTTCCTCGTCGATGCACAGGCCGACGACGCTGGCACCGTGCTCGGCGACCATGTCCATCACGCGCTGGAAGCGCGAGCCCTCGCCGGCGCCGTCCTCGTAGTTGATCGAGTTGACCGCGCAGCGCCCGCCGAGGTGTTCCAGGCCGACCCGCAGCACGTCGTACTCGGTGGAGTCGACCATGACCGGCAGCGTCGACGAGGTCGCCAACCGGCTGGCCAGCTCCTGCATGTCGACGGTGCCGTCGCGGCCCACGTAGTCCACGCACAGGTCGATCAGGTGCGCGCCCTCGCGGGTCTGCGCCTTGGCGATCTCGACGCAGTCCTCGTAGCGCTCCTCGATCATCGCCTCGCGGAACGCCTTCGACCCGTTGGTGTTGGTCCGCTCGCCGACGTTGAGGACCGTGTTCTCCTGCTGGAACGGCACGGCCTGGTACATCGACGACACCGACGGGACGATCTCCGGCTGCCGCGTCTTCGGCGGGAGCGAGGAGACCGCCCGCACCGTCGCGCTGACGTGCTCCGGCGTGGTGCCGCAGCACCCGCCGACCAGCCGGGCACCGTAGTCGTTGACGAACCCGGCGAGCGCCTCGGAGAGCTCCTCGGCCTGCAACGGGTACCAGGCACCGTTCGGGCCCAGCTGCGGCAGGCCGGCGTTCGGCATCACCGAGATCGGCACGGTGGCGTGGTCGGCGAGCACGCGCAGGTGCTCGTGCATCTCGTCCGGGCCCGTCGCGCAGTTCATGCCGATCATGTCGATGCCCAGCGGCTCGAGCGCGGTCAGCGCGGCGCCGATCTCGGAGCCGACCAGCATGGTGCCGGTCTGCTCCACCGTCACCTGCGCGATGATCGGCAGGTGGCGGCCGGTCTGCTCCATCGCCCGCTTGGCGGCGACGATCGAGGCCTTGGTCTGCAGCAGGTCCTGCGAGGTCTCGACCAGCATGACGTCGGCGCCGCCCTCGATCAGCCCGACCGAGGCCAGCTGGTACGCGTCACGCAGCTCCGCGTACGGGGCGTGGCCGAGCGTCGGCAGCTTCGTGCCGGGCCCCATCGAGCCGAGCACGAACCGGGGCTTGTCCGGTGTCGAGTGCTCGTCCGCCTCCTCGCGGGCCAACGCCGCGCCCTTGTGGGCGAGGTCCTGGATGCGGTCCTCGATGCCGTACTCACCCAGGTTCGGCAGGTTCGTACCGAAGGTGTTCGATTCGATCGCGTCCGAGCCCGCCTCGAGGAACCCGCGGTAGACACCGCGGACCACGTCCGGACGAGTCTCGTTGAGGATCTCGTTGCAGCCTTCGAGCTGGTTGAAGTCGTCCAGCGACAGGTCGTAGGACTGCAAGGCCGTCCCCATGCCGCCGTCCGCGACAAGGACACGTTCGTCGAGCGCCCTGAGGAATCCGCTCGGATCGTTGTTCCGGTCTTTGTTGACCATGACGCTGTTAGCTCTCCCGTCTCAGCGAAGCTTCGACTCGACCTCGGCCGCGGCCGCGTCGCCGTAGGCCTCGGCGAAGCGCGCCACGAACGACCCGCGCTCGACCTCGTACTCCTGCGGCCCGTCGGTTTCCAACGAGACCGTGGCCAACGTGCAACCCAGCTGCAGCGAGCGCTCCAGGCCGAGCTCGTGGTTCAGCCCGGCCAGGAAGCCGGCGCGCAGCGCGTCGCCGACACCGGTCGGGTCGCCCTTCTGCTTCTCCTTCGGCGGTTGCACGCTGACAGTCGCGCCGGTCTTGGACTCCACCTGCACGCCCTCCGGGCCGAGGGAAGTCACCCAGGTGCCGACGCGGTCGAGGACCTCGGCCTCGGACCAGCCGGTCTTCTGCAGCAGCAAGCTCCGCTCGTACTCGTTGGTGAACAGGTACCGGGCATCGTCCACCAGCTTACGGATGTTCTCGCCGTCCATGATCGCCAACTGCTGGCCCGGGTCGGCGAGGAACGAGTAGTTGCGCTGACGCGCTTCCTCGGTGTATTGGACCATCGCGCCCGGGTCGTTGGCGGAGATGACCACCAGGTCGACCCCGCCGAGGCGGTCGGCGATCGTCTTCAGCTCGATCTGCGTGGCCTCGGCCATCGCGCCCGGGTAGAACGAGGCGATCTGGTTGTTGTCCTGGTCGGTGGTGCACACGAAGCGCGCTGTGTGCTTGCGCTCGGACACGTGCACCGAGGCCGTGTCCACGCCGTGGCTTTCGAGCCACCGGCCGTAGTCGTCGAAGTCGCGGCCGACGGCTCCGACCAAGGTTCCGGAGATACCCAGTTGCCCCAGTCCAAAGGTGATGTTGCCGGCGATTCCGCCTCGACGGACTTCCAGTTCGTCGACCAGGAACGACAACGACACCGAGTCCAGCTGGTCGGCGAGGATCTCGTCCTTGATCCTGCCGGAGTAGGACATCAGATGGTCGGTGGCGATCGAACCGGTCACCGCGATCCGCACTGTTCGACTCCTTCACATGGGGCGGGGCGGCCTCGAGGGCCCGTCGGCCGCGAAAGGTGTTTGTGGCACTTCGCACGGGCCGCCCGGCCGCGGTACTGGGTTGTCTGCGTTGTCACGATTGTCGGTGGCGGCGCCGGTCCTGGCCACATGCCGGGAGCCGGCGCCGCCCGCCGACGTCGGGGGCTACGTGCGGATCACAGGCCCGCGGCGCTCTTCAGCGCGGCCACGCGGTCCGTGCGCTCCCACGGCAGGTCCACGTCGTCGCGGCCGAAGTGGCCGTAGGCGGCCGTGGACCGGTAGAGCGGGCGCAGCAGGTCCAGGTCGCGCACGATCGCCGCCGGACGCAGGTCGAAGACCTCGTTGATCGCGGCCTGGATCTTGACCGGGTCCACGTTCTCCGTGCCGAAGGTCTCGATGAACAGACCCACCGGCGCGGCCTTGCCGATCGCGTAGGCCACCTGCACCTCGATGCGCTCGGCCAAGCCCGCCGCCACGGCGTTCTTGGCCACCCAGCGCATCGCGTACGCCGCCGAGCGGTCCACCTTCGACGGGTCCTTGCCGGAGAAGGCACCGCCACCGTGCCGGGCCATCCCGCCGTAGGTGTCCACGATGATCTTGCGGCCCGTCATGCCGCAGTCACCCATCGGACCACCCACCACGAACCGGCCGGTCGGGTTGACCAGCACGTTCATGTCGCCGTTGTTCAGGCCGACGCGCTCGATCTCGGGGTTGATGACCTTCTCGCGGATGTCCTTCGCGAGCATGGTGTCCAGGTCGACGTCCTCGGCGTGCTGCGTGGACAGCACCACCGTGTCCAGCCGCACCGCCTGGTCACCGGCGTACTCCACGGTCACCTGGGTCTTGCCGTCCGGGCGCAGGTACGGCAGCACGCCCTCCGTGCGCACGTTGGTCAGCCGGCGCGAGAGCCGGTGCGACAGAGCCAGCGGCAGCGGCATGAGCTCGTCGGTGTCGTTGCAGGCGTAGCCGAACATCAGCCCCTGGTCGCCGGCACCCTGCTTCTCGATCTCGTCCTCGGAACCACCGACGCGGGTCTCGTGCGCGTCGTCGACGCCCTGGGCGATGTCCGGCGACTGCGCGTCGATGGCCACGTTCACACCGCAGGAGTTCCCGTCGAAGCCCTTGGCCGAGGAGTCGTAACCGATCTCCAGGACGGTGTCGCGGACGATCTGCTGGAAGTCCACGTTCGCCTTGCTGGTGATCTCACCGGCGACCTGCACCTGGCCGGTGGTGATCATGGTCTCGGCCGCGACGCGGGACTTGGGGTCCTTGGCGAGCAGCGCGTCCAGGATGGAGTCGCTGATCGCGTCGGACATCTTGTCCGGGTGACCCTCGGTCACCGACTCGCTGGTGAACAGCCTGCGGTTGATCTCACTCACGACTACTCCTCACCTCACAGCTGACTGCTGTTTCGATCTTTGCGTTCACGAACGTCTGTGTCGTTGCGGGTCGGCCGGTCCGGTCCCGCGGACCTCCCGGCCCGGTCGAGCGCTACGGGGTCAGGCGCGGGCGTGGATGATGCCCCAGGCGAGGTTGCCGCTCTTGCCGCCCTCGACCCAGTTGCGCAGACCGACCTTCATCCGACTGCGATAGTCCTCCCCGATGCGGTCCGCGAGTTCGCCCTCGCGCTTCTCCAGCTCCTCCAGCACTCGGCCGTAGTGGAGGGTCAAGTAGTCTGTCAAGTCCTCGAACTCGACGTTGGTGAGCCCGAGCTTGGACAGCTCCCGCTTGTAGAACTCGGGCGAACCGAGGCTGTCCAAGTGCAGCCGGTCCAGGATCGGCTGCAGGCCCTTCCGCTCCGCGTTGTTCGCCGCCATCGGGTCGGTGAACACGAAGGAGCCCTTCGACTGCAGCACGCGGGTCACTTCCTCCAGCACGCGCTCGCGCTCGCCGCTGTGCAGGATCGCGTCCTGCGACCAGACGAGATCGAAGGCGTTGTCCTGGAACGGGAGGTTCTCGAAGGAACCTTCGTGGACCTCGATCAGCTCGTCGAGCCCCTCCTGCCGGTTGAACTCCCGGTTGCGGTCGTTCTCGACCTCGCTGAGGTTCAGGCAGGTGACCTTGCACCCGTAGGTGCGGGCCAGGTGCCGAGCGGCACCACCGTAACCGGCTCCGATGTCGAGCACACGGGTGTCCGGTGTGATCTTCGCCTTGCTCGACAGGTGCTCCACGGTGCGGTGCGACGCGACGTTGATGTCCTCGTCCTGCGTCTTGTACAGGCCCACGTGGAAGTGGTTGCCACCCCACACGTGGAAGTAGAAGTTGTCCGCGTCCTCGGAGTTGTAGTAGTCGCGGGCCGTGTGCACCGCACCCGAGTACATGTTGGACAGTTCGTCGTCCGGGGTGTACTTCTTCTCCGCGATGTGGATGAAGAAGTCCGGCTCGTCGTCCGAGTAGGTCTCCTGGAAGTCCCCGTAGGTGTCGATGCGCTGGAAGCCCACCTCGCGCAGCAGGCGCCGCGTGTAGTTCTTCCGGAGCGGGAACATGTTCAGGTAGTACTCGGACTTGTCCGGGAACACGTACTTGAACCGGGCGAGGCCGTCGTCGACGTGGTCCGGGTCGGCGGACACGTCCTCACCGGCGTAGTAGTACGTGTGCTTGCTCGAGAACCCGGAGTCCAGGATGGAGTCGTAGTTGCGCTGGTCGATGATCAGCACACCGTCGTGGTTGAGCATCGCGTAGAACTCCGCGAGCGCCTTGCGACGGTCCCGCTCCGAGAACAGGTGGGTAAACGAGTTACCCAGGCAGATGATCGCATCGTACGTGCCGTGCACGTCGCGGTTGAGCCAGCGCCAGTCAGCGTTCACGACGCGCAGGATGTGCCCGCCGTAGGCCAGCCCGTTGCTGAACGCCTGGGCCAGCATCTGCGGGCTGCCGTCTGCACTGACCGTCTCGAAGCCTTCCTCCAGGAGCCGCACGGAGTGGAAACCGGTACCGGTCGCCGCGTCCAGGACGGACTTCACCCCGCGGGCTTTGAGCTGGTCAATGAAGAAGCGGCCTTCGCTCTCCGTGCGCGCCTTCCAGTCGATCAGGTCGTCCCACTTGTCGACGAACCCGCCGACGTACTCGTGCGTGTAGTGATCCGACTCGCGCACTTCCAGCGGGTTGTCGCCGAAGACCTGCTCCTCGCGATGCACCGGATCGATGTCCGCCTCCGACTGATCACTCTGGGCAAGGTCGTTCACGCTCTTGGCCATGCTTCACTCCCACCACTCGCGTTGGTCATGCGCCTCCGCACAACTCGGGTTCGCACGATTCAGTGCCCGAGTCTCGACTCGTGGCCGTGCGGGTCGCCGCTGCGAAATAAGGGCAACTCTTGACCGACCTGGGCGGCCCGAATCAACGGCCGCGCACCAAAGTCGATCCCCGTGCGGTCAGCTTCGTTGCCGACCTCGACGCGAAATCTCTGCGTCGAGTACCCAAACTAGATGAAAAAGATCCTGAAGCAAGCATTTTGCTGCGTGACCCTAATCACACAACTGCGTTGATTGCATGATTCGGCTGGTCGCCGCCGGCGAAAAAACGCCCCATCACCTGCGAATTCGCGGATCTTTTCCCCGCGGCGCAACGATCGCGTAAGTGCATCGGGACACAGGCTTGTGTATACGCGCGCGCACTATTTAACACATTCGGCGCGAAAAAATCAACCGGACGCGCGGGTGACCCTGCACAACCACCGCGCCACCCGGTGGCGCAGAAGTCGGGATCTTGCCTGCTCACCCACTGCATCGCCACCGGCGACCGCAGCGTTACTCCCCCGCGCCGGCGCAGCCGGGAGATCGGGGGGACACTTCCGCCGCTCCGCGACTGAATCGATTACCCCCAGCGCACAGGAACCTCCTGCGGGGAATCCGGCAGCCGGTTGCGCCCCGCGTCCCGCACGTTCGCGGGCATCATGTTTGCCGCTTCGCCGCGATCCAGTCGAACGGCTGTTGACAGCGCTGTCAACCCCGAAAAATCCCACACGATTTTTGCTCCCCGCCGTCGCGACGTCGGGTTGTCGACAAAACAACAAGCCGGGAATCCGTCCGCAGAATCGTGAATCCAGCGAAGATTATCGGCATGCGGAAGAGATTGGCGGGGCGTGTTGCGCAATCAGCAAATCGCGCAGGAGGTGCCGGTCGCGCATTCGTCGGAATTCGGCGCGAGCAGCTCGGTGGCCGGATGCCGCGCCGTCGCACCCGACCAGCGCGGCTGCTCCTCCGGGGCCCGTCCGCAGGAGGTGCGGGAGCACCGGCGGGAGGAACTCGTGCGCGACGTGTTCTCCCTGGCCGACGTCCTGGGGTGGGAGCGCTTCGAGATGCTGCAGGACGTCTCGCACCGGGTCCCGGAAGAGGTCCCCGAGGAGTTCAACCGCCTGCTGCTGCAACACCTGCACGCCCACCCGGGATGACCGGTGGTGCGTTCCTTGCCGATCCGCCCCGCACCCGAGCAACATGGGACCGGTCCGCGCTGACCCCTCCCGCGAAGGAGCAGCTCTTGAAAGGTTCCGAGGGCCTGCTGGCGACGGCGCACGCGGCCGGTGTGCGCACGTGCTTCGCCAATCCGGGCACGACGGAGATCCCGCTGGTCGAAGCCTTCGACGAAGCACCCGGTGTGCGCCCGGTCCTGGCCTTGACGGAAGGAGTCGCCACCGGTGCCGCCGACGGGCACACGCGGATGACCGGCACACCGGCGCTGACCCTGCTGCACCTGGGGCCGGGGCTGGCCAACGGTATCGCGAACCTGCACAACGCGCGCCGCGGCTTCTCCCCCGTCGTCAACGTCATCGGTGAGCACACCAGCTGGCACCAGGCAGCGGATCCGCCGCTGGCCAGCGACATCGACTCGCTCGCCGCGCCCGTCTCCGGCTGGGTGGGGCGCAGCACGTCCCCGAGCGACACCGCACGCGCGTTCCTGGCAGCCCACGAGCAGGCGCTGCGGCTACGCCTTCCCGCGACCCTGATCGCCGCGGCCGACCACATGTCCGGCGAAGGCGGTGCCGTTGCCGACGTGCCGGCTCCGACCGCTCGTCCGGTGGTCGAGGCCGAACGGATCACCGCCGTCGCGAAGCGGCTCACCGGCAACGGCGGTGCGACCCGTCCAGCCCTGCTGCTCGGTGATTCCGCATTGCACCCCGCCGCCATGACCGCCGCCGGGCGGATCGCGGCCGCGTGCGGGGGCGGTGTGTTCACCGAACGCGGCTCCGCACGTGTCGACCGGACGCCGAACCTGCCCGTCTGCCGGGAACTGCCCTACTTCCCCGAGGACGTGGTGGACGCGCTCGAGAGCTACACCGATCTCGTGCTCATCGGGGCGCGCACCCCGGTGTCGTTCTTCGGTTACCAGGGGCGGCCGAGCTATCCGCTGCCGCCGGAGATGCGGGTCCACACGTTGGCCGAACCGATCGAGGACGCCACCGCGGCCGTGCACGAGTTGGCCACCGCGACCGGCAGCGAGTCCGTCGACCCGGTTCGCGCGAAAGCACCGGAGCTCGCGCCGCCGGAGGGCACGCTCACAGCCCAGGACGTGGCGCGCGCGATCGTGTGCACGCAGCCGGAGGACGCGATCATCGTCAACGAGGGGGTCTCGGGCGCCGCGGCCTACCCCGCCCTCGCAGCGTCCGCCCCGCCGCACACCGAGCTGGGTCTCACCGGTGGCGCGATCGGCGGCGGTCCTCCGCTGGCGACGGGCGCGGCCGTGGCCTGCCCCGACCGCCCGGTGATCGACTTCCAGGCCGACGGCAGCGCGGCCTACACCGTCCAGGCGCTGTGGACGCAGGCTCGGGAGGGGCTGAACGTCACCACGGTGGTGCTGGCCAACGCGCGCTACCGCATCCTGGAGGCCGAACTGGACCGCCACGGGGTCGCCGAACCGGGGGTTTCGGCGCGTGACCTGACCGAACTGACCGGCCCCGCCATGGACTGGACGAACGTGGCGCGCGGGTTCGGAGTTGCGGCCGTGCGCGTGACCACCGGTGCGGAACTGGTCGCGGAACTGCGCAACGCGCAGCTGACCGCCGGGCCGCGGTTGATCGAGGCGGTGCTGCGCTGAGCAGCGCGTGGCCGCGCAGACGTGCCGCGGGGCGATCACTGGCCCGTGCGCGTGGCCGCGCCCAGTTCGGGCGCGGCCGCGGGAGTAGTCACGCTGCGGTCCGGACGCCTTCAGACGTTCCAGGTGTCGTTGCCGGTGAGCAGCTTCTGCAGGTCGGCCTGCTTGTCCTGCGCGGCTTCGGCCACCTGCGCGCGCGCCATGTCGTCGTAGGTGTCGCGCGGCACGTTGCGGAAGATCCCGGTGACCGTCGGGTTGAGGTCCTGCCCGCCCAACCGGGACAGCGCGAACGCGTACGACGGGTCGGGGTTCGCCGCGTCGTGCACCACCACGTCGTTCTCGTCCACTTCGGACAGCTTGGCCACGCGCAGGCCCGCGGCGCCGTCGGAGACGACGCCGTAGCGCTCCTCCTCCGGCCCGAAGACGACGGGTTCGCCGTGCCGCAGCGGGATGATCCGCCGCTGCTTCTCGTCCCCGTCCTTGAGGACGTCGAACGCGCCGTCGTTGAAGATCGGGCAGTTCTGGTAGATCTCCACCAGGGCGCTGCCGCGGTACTCGGCGGCGGCGCGGAGCGTCTCGGTCAGGTTCTGCCGGTCCGAGTCGATGACGCGGCCCACGAAGCCGGCCTCGGCTCCCAACGCCACCGACACCGGGTTGAACGGGTGGTCCAGCGAACCGACCGGTGTGGACTTGGTGACCTTGCCGACCTCGCTCGTCGGCGAGTACTGCCCCTTGGTGAGCCCGTAGATCTGATTGTTGAACAGCAGGATCGTCAGGTTCACGTTGCGCCGCAACGCGTGGATGAGGTGGTTGCCGCCGATGGACAGCGCGTCGCCGTCACCGGTGACCACCCACACCGACAGATCGGGGCGGCTGGTTGCCAGGCCGGTGGCGATCGCCGGCGCGCGCCCGTGGATGGAGTGCATCCCGTAGGTGTTCATGTAGTACGGGAACCGGGAGGAGCAGCCGATGCCCGAGACGAACACCATGTTCTCGCGCTTGAGCCCGAGCGACGGCAGGAAGCTCTGCACCGCGTTGAGCACGACGTAGTCGCCGCACCCGGGGCACCAGCGGACTTCCTGGTCTGACTTGAAGTCCTTCGCGGTCTGCTTCTCGTCGGTGGTGGGAACTTCGGCCAAGCCGCCGAGTTCCGGCATTCCCAGATCCGTGGTAGTCACGCGGAAACCCCCTGCACGACATCGGTGAGCACGTGCTGCAGTTCTTCGGCCTGGAACGGCAGGCCGGCCACCTTGGTGTAGGACTGCACGTCCACGAGGTAGCGCGAACGCAGCAGCATTGCCAGCTGGCCGAGGTTCATCTCCGGCACCACGACCTTGTCGTAGGAGCGGAGGACCTCGCCCAGGTTGTTCGGCATCGGATTGAGGTAGCGCAGGTGCGCCTGGGCGACGGGCATGCCCTCGCCGCGCACGCGGCGGCAGGCGGCGCCGATCGGGCCGTAGGACGAGCCCCACCCCAGCGCGAGCACGCGGGCCTGCCCGCTCGGATCGTCGACCTCGACGTCGGGCACCGCGATGCCGTCGATCTTGCCCTGCCGCAGCCGGACCATCTGGTCGTGGTTGTCCGGGTCGTAGGAGATGTTGCCCTTGCCGTCGGCCTTCTCCAGGCCGCCGACCCGGTGCTCCAACCCGGGCGTGCCCGGGATCGCCCAGTCCCGCGCGAGCGTTTCCTGGTCGCGCTGGTAGGGCCAGAACTCCCCGGAACCGTCGGACGCGTTGGCCTCGGAGGCGAAGTCGACCCGCAGGTCGGGAAGCTCGTCCACGTTCGGGATCAGCCACGGCTCGGAACCGTTGGCGACCGCGCCGTCGGACAGCAGCAGCACCGGCGTGCGGTAGGACAGCGCGATCCGCACCGCGTCCAGCGCGATGCCGAAGCAGTCGGCCGGCGAGCAGGGCGCGATCACCGGCACCGGCGATTCACCGTTGCGGCCGTACAGCGCCTGCAGCAGGTCGGCCTGCTCGGTCTTCGTGGGCAGCCCGGTGGACGGACCGCCGCGCTGGATGTCGCACACCAGCAGCGGCAGTTCCAGCGCCACGGCCAGCCCGATCGTCTCGGACTTCAGCGCCAGCCCCGGCCCGGACGTGGTGGTCACGCCCAGCGAGCCGCCGAAGGAGGCGCCCAGCGCCGCGCCGATGCCGGCGATCTCGTCCTCGGCCTGGAAGGTGGTCACACCGAAGTTCTTGTGCTTGGCGAGTTCGTGCAGCACGTCCGAGGCCGGCGTGATCGGGTAGCTGCCGAGGAACACCGGCAGCTCGCTGCGCTGCCCCGCGGAGACGATGCCGTAGGCCAGCGCGGCGTTGCCGGTGATCTGCCGGTAGGTGCCCTGCGGCAGCTGCGCCGGTGCCACTTCGTAGGCCACGGCGAAGGACTCGGTGGTCTCGCCGTAGTTCCAGCCCGCGTGGAAGGCGAGGACGTTCGCCTCGGCGATCTCGGGTTTCTTGGCGAACTTCTCCCGCAGGAACTGCTCGGTGTTGTCGGTGGGCCGGTTGTACATCCAGGACAGCAGGCCCAGCGCGAACATGTTCTTGCACCGCGCCGCGTCCTTCTTGCCCAGCGAGGTCTCGACCAGCGCACCCTGGGTGAGGGTGTTCATCGCGACCTGGTGGACCGTGTACGGTTCCAGCTCGTCGGTTTCGAGCGGGCTCTGCTCGTAACCGACCTTCGACAGGTTGCGCTTGCCGAACTCGTCGGTGTTGACGATGAGAATGCCCCCGTGCGGCAGGTCGCCGATGTTCGCCTTCAGCGCCGCCGGGTTCATCGCCACCAGCACGTCCGGCCGGTCGCCCGGTGTGAGGATGTCGTAGTCGGCGAAGTGCAGCTGGAAGCTCGACACGCCGGGCAGCGTGCCCGCGGGAGCGCGGATCTCGGCGGGAAAGTTCGGCAGCGTCGCCAGGTCGTTGCCGAAGGCGGCCGCCTCGGAGGTGAACCGGTCGCCCGTCAGCTGCATGCCGTCCCCGGAGTCACCGGCGAACCGGATGACCACCCGGTTGAGCTGCCGGATCCCATCCTGCGCGCCGTCACCCCGGTTCGTGGCCGTCGCTGTGGTCGGTGAGCCCGAATCCGCGGCTGCGGACCGGTGCCCATTCGTCGTACCCACGTTGCCCCGTTCCCTTTCCCTGCAGGTGTATGCGTCCCACGGCGAACGATACTCCGCCCCGCGGTCGTTCTTACCCACAGTAGGGTTCGGGATCAACCGCGTCTTCGCCCCGCACACGGTCGCGCGGGGGGCGTGCTGCGCCCCGCCCGAACTCGTCGAAGGCGCCGGACACGGCTCGCGAAACGCCCTATCGCCCCAGGTCACGCGGGAAACGCGCGGTGAACTCAGGCGGACGGGCCGCCCGCGGCGCCCGTGTGCCGCACCGTGCTCGGCACGCTCGGTCCCGCATCGGCGCGGCGGGCGGGTGCGCTACGACACATCCCAGCATGCGAGAGCCCCGCGCGGTGCGGCGGTTCAGCGCTGCTGCCGCTTCCGCTCGTACATGTCGAGGTCGGCGAGGTGCAGCAGCTCGGTGGCCGACTGCTGCGGATCGCGGGTGCTCGCCAGCCCCACGCTGGCCTGCGTCCCCATCATCACTCCGGCGACGGTCAGCTCCGTGTCCAGGTACGACGCCACCCGCTCGCGCAGTGCCGCGGCGGCCTCCTCGTCGGGCACCAGGCTCAGCACCACGAACTCGTCGCCGCCGAGCCGCGCAACCGTGTCCTCGGAGCGCACCGCGCGCTGCAACTGCTGCGCAGCGGCTATGAGCAACTGGTCCCCCTGGGCGTGGCCGTAGCGGTCGTTGACCGGTTTGAGCCGGTCCAGATCGATGACGAGCAGGCCGAGCACCGGACGGTTGCCGCCGACCTGCTTGAGGTACTGCTCCAGCCGGTCGTCGAGCAGCACCCGGTTCGCCAGGCCGGTCAGCGGGTCGTGCAGCGCCAGGTGCGCCAGGCGCGCGTCCACCAGGCGCCGCTCCCCGAAGCTCTCGTACTGGCTGATGATGAACGCCGGGGAGCCCTCGGCGTCGGGCACGACCGTGGCGCGGATGAACATCCAGACGGGGCGGCCGTTCTTGCGCCGGAAGCGCCGCTCGACCGTCGTGGTGTCGACCTGCCCCTTGATGAGTTCGTGGAACTCGTCGCGGCCGCGGTCCTCGTCGAGCTCGTGGCTGATGTCCCAGACCGACACGCCGACGAGCTCCTCGCGCTCGTAGCCGAGGGTCGCGGCGAGTTCCTCGTTGACCGTGATCCACCGCCCCTGCAGGTCGAGCACGGCCATGCCGATCGGGGCGTTGGCGAAGCTGCGGCGCCACAGCTCCTCCAGCTCGCGGCGTTCGGTGATGTCCTGGATCTGCGACAGCAGGTGCGTCACCGTTCCGGAGGAGTCGCGGACGTAGGCGCGGGAGACGAGCGTCCAGATCACCGAGCCGTCGCTACGGATGTAGCGCTTCTCCAGCGGGTCGTCAGCGGCGACGGGGCCTTCCAGGTCGACATCATTCGGATGGGTGAACTCGCGGTAGTCGCGTCCGCACAGGCGTTCAGCCGGATAGCCCAACAGCTCGCACAGCGCCGGATTGACGTGTTCGTACCGGCCCTGCATGTCGATGATCGCCAGTGGAGCGGAGGCCTGCTCGAAAACCTGGTGCCAGAACCCGTCCTGCACTGCTACACCCTCAGCCGCGGACATGGAGTGGTCAGAATAGCGCCGACGCCGCTCCACCCGCAGCGGACCCCGGCCGAGGAGTGCCACCGCCGCACGGCGGAGAAGGCGGGCCGGCCGCGCGCCGCGCGGCACACCGGCCGTCCGGTGGGCGGGCACCGCCGAGCTCGCAGTGAGCTCGACCACACTGCGCTGGGCCGAGCGCGAACACGACGCCGAGGATTGCGAGCATCCCCGACCATCCGCCGCGCTGCGGCGGCATTGCCCGCGAGGAGGCCTTTTGACCACCGAACCCAGGGTCCGCTGCGCCGTCGAGGACCACATCGCCGAGGTCCGGATGGACCGACCGGACAAGCTCAACGCCCTCGACGCGGACATGTTCCACGAGCTCCTGCGCACCGGACGGGAACTCGCCGAGGATCCCGCGGTGCGCGCCGTGGTGCTGCACGGTTCCGGGCGCGCGTTCTGCGCCGGCCTCGACTTCTCCGAGTTCGCCCGCATGGCCGACACCTCCGGCGGCGAGGAAAACCGCCTCGCCGCCGCGGACGCGGAACCCGTCGGCCCGGCGCGCGCGTTGGCCCAGCAGGTCGTGTGGGTGTGGACGACGCTGCAGGTTCCGGTGATCGCCGCGGTGCACGGCGTCGCCTTCGGCGGCGGACTGCAACTGGCCCTGGGGGCCGACATCCGGTTCACCACCGCCGATGCGCGCCTGTCGGTCATGGAGATCAACTGGGGCATCATTCCGGACATGACCGGAACGCAGGTGCTGCCCGAACTCGTCGGCCGGGACGTGGCCAAGGAACTCGCGTTCACCGGGCGCGAGGTCACCGGCACCGAGGCGGACGAACTGGGCATGGCCACCCGCGTGGTCGACGACCCGCTCGCCGAGGCGCGGCGGGTGGCCGGCGAGATCGCGGGCAGGTCCCCGGATGCCGTCCGCCGCGCGAAACGGCTGCTCGAACAGGCCGGGCGCGTCGACCTCGAGGAGGGCTTCGCCGCCGAGCAGCGCGCGATCGGTGAGCTCGTGGGCGGCGCGAACCAGCTCGAGGCCGTCTCCGCCAACTTCGACGAACGCCCGCCGCGGTTCAGCGATCCGGCACGGCCCAACGGCCGGTGAACTCGGGTTCGGTGCCGCCGGTGAACGCCTCGCGCGCGCTGGCGGCGTCCTCCGTGGCGAAGTTGACCGCCTGCGCGCGCGCCTCGCCGCCCAGAGCTTCGGCGAAGCTCTGCTGCGCAGCGGTGTGCAGCAGGTCCTTCGCCTGCGCCACGGCGATCGGCGGCGCCTGGGCCAGCGATTCGGCGGTGGCGGCGGCGAACTCGTCGAGCTCGTCGTCGCCGCGCACCCAGGTCACCAGGCCGAGATCCGCGGCCTCGGAGGCACCGACGAACTCACCGAGCATCATCAGCCGCTTGGCCTGCTGCATGCCGACGATCCGGGGCAGCAGCCAGGAGCCGCCGAAATCGGGTGACAGCCCGCGACGCGCGAAGATCTGGCTGAACCGGGCGGTTTCGGACGCGGCGACGACATCGCAGCACAGCGCCAGGTTCCAGCCCGCTCCGACGCACGCTCCGCGCACCTGGGCCAGCACGGGCTTGGGCAGGTGGAACACCGCCTCGGCGACCGAGTTGACCAGCTCCATGCGGCGCAGCGGGTGCTGTCGACCGGCTCCCGCTGTCAGATCGGCCCCGGCGCAGAAGTCACCGCCCGCGCCGGTCAGCACGACGGCGCGCACCTCGTCATCGACCTCGGCGCGGCGGAAGGCGTCCCGCAGCACCGTCCACGCGCCCGCGTCGAGCGCGTTCTTCCTCCGCGGACGGTTGAGCACCACCGTGAGCACGTTCCCGACGACCCGCGTGAGAACGGGATCCTCCCCGGCCACCTCGGTCGTTTCGTCCGCTGTGGACATTTCGTCCTCCTTGTTCGCGTGGATCACGCCCGACTCCCCCGGCACGGCCGCAGGAGCTGCCCCCGGCGGTGGCCGGAACGTTCCGGGCAGGGCACTTCCGCGACGCGAGTAGATTGGTGCCGGGTTGCGGCCCCGCGGTCCGACCCTCCCGTCGAGGAAAGCGAGCACGATGACCGAGTACAGACAGGCCCGGTTCACCCTGCCGAACGGAGCGACCGACCTGCTGCTCGTGCGGCACGGCGAGTCGGAACCCGCCCGGGCGGGCGCACCGTTCCCCCTGCTCGACGGCCAGAGCGATCCCGCGCTGGCGGAGGCCGGGCAGGAGCAGGCCGAACTGGTGGGTGCGCGGTTGGCCGAGCAGCGGCCCGACGCGGTTTACGTGACGCCGCTGCGGCGCACGAACATGACGGCGCTGCCACTGCTCACCCGCACGGGACTGGACTCGGAAGCGGAACCGGAACTGCGGGAAGTGCACCTCGGTGATTGGGAAGGCGGGGTGTTCCGCCGCAAAGTCGCCGAGGACGACCCCGTGCTGCACCAGATGTACGCCGAGCAGCGCTGGAACGTGATCCCCGGTGCCGAATCGCCGGAAGCCCTCGCCGAGCGGGTGCGCGCGGCGATCGTGCGGATCGCCGCGAAACACCCGAACCAGCGAGTCGTCGTGTTCACCCACGGCGGGGTCATCGCCGAGGCGATGCGCCAGGCCGCCGACGCGCGGGCGCTGGCGTTCCTCGGGGCGGACAACGGTTCCATCTCGCAGATCGTCATCGACGGCTCGTCGTGGATCCTCCGGCGTTTCAACGACACCGCGCACCTGCACTCCGCACCGGACGTTCCAGCAACCCCGCTGAGCTGAGCCGCCCTGAGCTGAGCCGCCCTGAGCTGAGCCGCACTGCGCGGCAGCAGCAGCGGCCCTCCCGATCAGCGCCGCCCCAGCGCGCGCACCGCCGCAGTCGGATCGCCCGGGGCCACCAGCGCGACGACCGGCGTGGTCACGCCGTTGTCGACGTAGGACTGCACGCGTTCGCGGCAGTGCTCCGCCGGCCCGTGGATCACGAGATCGTCGACGACGTGGTCCGGGATCGCCGCCAAGGCACCCTTGCGGTCCCCCTGCTCCCACGCCTGCCACATCGGCGCGAGCTCCTCGCGACCGAGCCATTCGTGGAACTTCCGGTACACCGGCACGTTCAGGTATCCGGCCAGGTGGCGCTTGGCGATCCCGCGCGCCGTGTCCGCATCGGTGTCCGGGATGACGAAAATGCGGGCCGCGATTTCCTTTCCCGGGCCGCCTTCGTGCACGTACGGCGCCACCGTGCGCACATCGGCGGGGGAGAGCATGTTCAGGATCGCGCCGTCGCCTTCCCTGCCGGCCAGCCGCAGCATCCCGGGCCGCAGCGCCGCCACGAGCATCGGCGGCGGGATGTCCGGGACCAGGCCCGGGCGAAAGCCGTTGACGCCGAACGTGTCGTACTGCTCGGTGACCTTCTCCCCGGTGAACGCCGTGCGCAGGAAGCGCAGCGTGTCCCGCACCCGCTTGAACGGCTCGGTGAAGGCGATGTCGTTCCAGTCCTGCACGATGATGTCCGAGGACGTGCCCAAGCCGAGCGTGAACCTCCCCGGTGCGGCGGCGGCCAGCGTCCCCGCGCTCATCGCCAGCGTCGCCGGCCCGCGCGTGAACACCGGGACGATCGCCGTGCCCAACCGCAGGCTCGGCGCCCACGAGGCCGCGAGCGCCAGCGGCGTGAACGCATCGGCCCCGTTGGCTTCCGCGGACCACACGTCGGTGTAGCCGAGATCGGGCAGCTCGGCGATGAGACTCCGCTGCTCGGCCAGCGGGATCTCGGCGAATGGCACGGTGATGCCCCAGCGTTGTGTCACGGATACCTCTCTTCGTCGGGGATTCCTCTCGGGCAGCAGCGGGCGGCGGGATCACGCCTGCTCGGTGTAGCGCTGCCGCAGCTGCTTCTTCAGGAGCTTGCCCGTGGGAGTGCGGGGCATCTCCGCGGTGAAATCCACGCTGCGGGGCGCTTTGTAGTGCGCCAGGTGCGCGCGCACGTGGTCGATGACGGCGCGTTCCAGATCCGGCCCGGAGCGCTCCGGCACCGACGGGGAGACCACCGCCTGCACGAACTCGCCCATCTCCGGGTCGGGCAGGCCGAACACGGCCGCGTCGAGCACCTCGGGGTGTCCGAGCAGGACGTTCTCCACCTCCTGCGGGTAGATGTTCACCCCGCCCGAAATGATCATGTAGCCCTTGCGGTCGGTGAGGTAGAGGAAACCGTCCTCGTCGAGATATCCGAGATCGCCCACGGTGGCCCAGTTCTCGTGCACCGGGTGCCTGCTCGAACGGGTCTTCTCGGGATCTCCGAGGTATTCGAACGGCACCTCGTCCCGGGCGAAGTAGACCGTGCCGATCTCGCCCGTTCCGAGTTCGGTGCCGTCCTCGTCGCACACGCGCGGCTCGCCCACGACCGCGCGCCCGACGGATCCGGGCTTGGTCAGCCACTGCTCGCTGTCGATGAGCGTCATCCCGATCGCTTCGGTCGAGGAGTAGTACTCGTACAGGATCGGGCCCCACCAGTCGATCATGGCGCGTTTCACGTCCGGCGGGCACGGCGCTGCCGCGTGGATCGCGACCCGGTGCGTGGACAGGTCGTAGCGCTCGCGCACCTGCCGGTCGAGCCGCAACATGCGCACGAACATCGTCGGCACCCACTGGCTGTGCGTGACGCCGTAGCGCTCGATCGAGGCCAGGGCGGTCTCCGGCTCGAACCGGTGCATGAGCACCACGGTCCCGCCGAGGGAGTGCACCGCCGTGCTGTAGCGCAGCGGTGCCGCGTGGTAGAAGGGCGCGGGTGACAGGTAGACGCTCGACGCGTCGATCCCGTACACGCCGCCGAGCAGTTCCAGCAACGGATCGGCGAACTCGCCGAGCGCGCATCCGGGCAAGCGCGGCTTGATGCCCTTGGGCAGCCCGGTGGTGCCGGAGGAGTACAACAGCGGCGCGCCCTGCGGTTCGTAGTCCGGTTTCCGCGGCGAAACCTCCGCCAGCGCCTCGTCGAGCGGGCGGTACCCGGCGACCGCGCCGCCGTAGCTCAGCCGCAGGGTCACCGCGGGCAACCGATCGGCGACCGCTTCGGCCACGTCGCGCAGGGCCGCGGACACGACGAGCGCGCGCGCCTGCGCATCGTCGACGATGTAGGCGACCTCGTCGGCGGTCAGATGGCTGTTCACCGCGCACACGTACAGCCCGGTGCGCACACCGGCCCAGTGCACCTCGTAGCCGCGCGGATCGTTGTCGGTGAGCACGGCGATGGCGTCGCCTTCGGCGAGCCCGTGCTCGCGCAGGAGTTCGGCCAACCGGCGAGAACGGTCCTCGAGCGCGCCGTAGCTGAGGATCTCCCCGGTTTCCGCCGCGATCACGGCGGGACGGTCGGGGTTTTCGGCTGCGTGGATTCCTGGGTGCATCACGACCTCCGCGTCATCGCCGAGTTCGGACGTTCCGCCGAGCACGACCGGTTCACCGGCCCGCCTCCCCGCCCCGCGGTCGGCACCGGGGCTCGCCGCTCATTCGCCCCGCCAAACCGGCGCGCGCTTCTCGGCGAAAGCGCGCGCGCCTTCCTGGGCGTCGGCGGAGGCGAACACGGGCGCGACCGCGTCGCGCTGCCGGGAGAACGCCTCCGCGTCGGTCCACTGCGCCGCGTCGGCGACGACGCGTTTGGTGGCGCGCACGGCCAGCGGCCCGTTGCTGGCGATGCGCGCGGCCAAATCCTGCGCCTCCGAAAGGGCTTGGCCGGATTCCGCGAGGGCGGCGACGAGGCCGTGCTCCGCGGCGAACGGAGCGGTGAACGACTCACCGGTGAGCGCGATGCGCATGGCCAGCTGGTACGGCAGCGCCTTCGGCAGCCGCAGCAATCCGCCCGCGGCGGCGACGAGACCGCGTGCCACCTCGGGCAGGCCGAACCGGGCGTCGCGGGCTGCGACGACGAGGTCGCAGGCCAGGGCCATTTCGCAACCGCCGGCGAGCGCCCAGCCCTCCACCGCGGCGATGAGCGGTTTCTCCGGTGGACGTTCGGTCAGCCCGCCGAAGCCGCGTCCCGGCAGCGAAGGCCGTTCGCCGTCGCGGCTGAAGGCTTTGAGATCCATGCCAGCGCTGAACGTGCCGCCCGCCCCGGTCAGGACGCCCACCACGGCATCCGGGTCGGCGTCGAACGCGTCGAGCGCGCCGGCCAGCTCCTCGGCGGTGGCGCGGTCGACGGCGTTGCGGGCACGCGGGCGGTCGATGGTGATCACCGCGACGCCGGCGCTCGTCGTCGTGCGCACGTTCCCCGGTTCATCCTGGTGCCGCATCGCCTCGCCCACATCCCCTCCTGGATCGGATGCCGATGCGGACCGGGCGAACGCGGACACCCCTGCACGGCCACCCGGACCGGACAGACCGACCGTCCGGTCTGCCGACGTCAGCTTGACACGCCGCCGCGGTGCGGTACAACACATCACGCCGGTCGACGAGCGCGCCTACCCCACCGCGCACACGAAACCGGGTGCGCCGGAAGGAATCCGACGCACCCGGTGCACCCCGCCGCGGAGGGGCCTCACTTCATCGGGCGGTCCGCGGGTCCGACGGGCGCCGGCAGCACGTCCCGGCCGGTGAGGTAGCGGTCCACCCCCGCCGCCGCCGCGCGGCCCTCGGAGATCGCCCACACGATCAGCGACTGGCCGCGGCCCATGTCACCGGCGCTGAACACGCCGTCGACCGAGGTCATGAACTGCTCGTCGCGCGCCACGTTGCCGCGTTCGTCGAGGTCGACGCGCAGCTCGTCGAGCAGCCCCACCCGTTCCGGGCCGGTGAAGCCCATCGCCAGCAGGGCCAGCTGCGCCGGCAGCTCCCGTTCCGTGCCGGCGACGGGTTGGAAACCACCGTCGACCCACTCCACGTCGACGACGCCGAGAGCACGCAGCCCATCCCGCTCGTCACCCCGGAACTCCCGGGTGTTGACCGAGTACAGGCGCTGCCCGCCCTCCTCGTGCGCCGAGGAGACGCGGTAGACCATCGGGTAGGTCGGCCACGGCTGGTCAGCCGGCCGCGATGCGGGCGGCGTGGACATGATCTCCAGCTGGGTCACCGAGTTCGCGCCCTGGCGGTGCGCCGTGCCGAGGCAGTCCGCACCGGTGTCACCGCCGCCGATGATGACCACGTCCTTTCCCGCGGCGCTCAACGGCGGTTCGGTGAGGTCGCCCTCCTGCACCCGGTTGGCGAGCGGGAGGAACTCCATCGCCTGGTGCACACCGTCCAGTTCCCGCCCGGGCAGCGGAAGGTCGCGCGCCTGCGTGGCACCGCCGGCGAGCACGACCGCGTCGCACCCGGCCCCGAGCTGCTCGACGGTCACGTCCACACCGACGTCGACACCCGGGCGGAACTCGGTGCCTTCGGCGCGCATCTGCCCGAGACGGCGCTCCAGCCGCCGCTTCTCCATCTTGAACTCGGGGATGCCGTAGCGCAGCAGACCGCCGATGCGGTCGGCCCGTTCGTACACCACGACTGCGTGCCCCGCACGGGTGAGCTGCTGCGCGGCCGCCAGCCCCGCGGGTCCCGAGCCGATGACGGCCACGGACTTGCCGGTCCGCGTCCGCGGCAGGTGCGGACGCACCCAGCCTTCCTGCCACGCGCGGTCGATGATCTCGATTTCGACCTGCTTGATCGACACCGGGTCGTCGTCGATGCCGAGGACGCAGGCCGCCTCGCACGGCGCGGGGCACAACGTCCCCGTGAACTCGGGGAAGTTGTTCGTGGCGTGCAACCGCTCCGCCGCGGTGGCCCAGTCCTCGCGCCGGACGAGGTCGTTCCACTCCGGAATCAGGTTCCCGAGCGGACAGCCCTGGTGGCAGAACGGGATACCGCAGTCCATGCAACGTCCGGCCTGCTCGTTGAGCTCGGAACCGTCGAGTTCGAGGTAGACCTCGCGCCAGTCCTTGATCCGCACGTCGACGGGCCGACGCTGCGGGTTCCTGCGGGGTGTGGTGAGAAAGCCCTTGGGATCAGCCATGAGCGGCCTCCATGATCGCCTCGTTGACGTCGCGCCCGTCACGTTCGGCCTGCTGGCGCGCGGTCAGCACGCGCTTGAAGTCGCGCGGCATGACCTTGCCGAAGCGTTCGACCGCGAGGTCCCAGTCGGTCAGCAGGTCGTGGGCCACCGCGGACCCGGTCTGCTCGAAGTGGCGGCGAACCGCGTCGTGGAGCAGTTCCCGGTCCGATTCGTCGAGCGGGTCGATGTCCACCATGGCCGTGTTGACCCGGTGCACGTCCAGGTCGAGCACGTAGGCGGTGCCGCCGGACATGCCTGCGGCGAAGTTCCGCCCGATCTCACCGAGTACGACGGCGCGCCCGCCGGTCATGTACTCGCACCCGTGGTCGCCGACGCCTTCGACGACGGCCGTCGCACCGGAGTTGCGCACGCAGAACCGTTCACCGACAGCACCGCGCACGAACAACTCCCCGCCGGTGGCGCCGTAGAGGAGCACGTTGCCCGCGATCGTGTTGCGCTCGGCCGCGAACGCGGCCTCGGCACCGGGCCGGACGACGACCCGCCCGCCGGACAGGCCCTTGCCGACGTAGTCGTTGGCATCGCCGTGCAGGCGCAGCGCGACACCCGCCGGCAGGAAGGCGCCGAACGACTGCCCGGCCGAACCGGTGAACGTCACGTCGATCGTGCCGTCCGGCAGGCCGGAACCGCCCCAGCGGCGGGTCACCTCGGCGCCGAGCATGGTGCCGACCGTGCGGTTGACGTTGTGGATCGGCATGTCCAGCCGCACCGGAGCGCCGTCGCGCAGCGCCCCTTCGCACAGCTGGATGAGCGTGTTGTCCAGCGCGCGCCGCAGGCCGTGGTCCTGCTCGGTGGTGCAGTGCAACGGGGTTCCTTCCGGCAGTTCCGGCATGCGCGTGATCGCGCTGAGGTCGAGGCCCGCGGCCTTCCAGTGCCGCACCGCTTCCGAAGTGTCCAGCAGCTCGGAGTGCCCGACGGCCTCCTCCAGCGAACGGAAGCCCAACTGCGCCAAGTACTCCCGCACCTGCTGGGCGATGAACTCGAAGAAGTTCACCACGTGCTCCGCCTTGCCGCTGAACTTCTCCCGCAGCTTCGGGTTCTGCGTGGCCACGCCCACCGGGCAGGTGTCCAGGTGGCACACGCGCATCATCACGCAACCGGACACCACCAGCGGAGCTGTGGCGAAACCGTACTCCTCGGCACCGAGCAGGGCGGCGACGACCACGTCACGTCCGGTCTTGAGCTGACCGTCGGTCTGCACCGCGATGCGGTCGCGCAGCCGGTTCGACAGCAGCGTCTGCTGGGTTTCGGCCAAGCCCAGTTCCCACGGGGCGCCCGCGTGCTTGATCGACGACAGCGGGGACGCGCCGGTGCCTCCGTCGTGACCGGAGACGAGCACCACGTCCGCGTGCGCCTTCGACACACCGGCCGCCACCGTGCCCACGCCCAACTCGCTGACGAGCTTGACGTGCACCCGAGCGCGGTCGTTGGCGTTCTTCAGGTCGTGGATGAGCTGGGCCAGGTCCTCGATCGAGTAGATGTCGTGGTGCGGCGGCGGGGAGATCAACCCCACTCCCGGCGTGGAGTGCCGCGTCTTCGCGATCCACGGGTAGACCTTGCCGCCCGGCAGCTGACCGCCCTCGCCCGGCTTGGCCCCCTGGGCCATCTTGATCTGCAGGTCATCGGCGTTGACCAGGTACTCGCTGGTCACGCCGAACCGGCCGGAGGCAACCTGCTTGATCGCCGAGCGGCGCGAGTCGCCGTTGCCGTCCGGGGTGAACCGGTCCGCGTCCTCACCACCTTCGCCGGTGTTGGACTTGCCACCGAGCCGGTTCATCGCGATGGCCAGCACCTCGTGCATCTCCTGCGAGATCGACCCGTAGGAGATGGCGCCGGTGGCGAACCGCCGCACGATCGTCGAGACCGGTTCGACCTCCTCGAGCGGGACCGGTTCGCGCACCCCGGTGCGCAAGCGGAACAGTCCGCGCAGGGTCATCAGCTCGCGCGACTGCTCGTCGACGGCGTCGGTGTACTCCTGGAACGTGTCGTAGCGGCCGGCACGGGTGGCGTGCTGCAGCTTGAACACCGTCTTCGGGTTGAACAGGTGCGGCTCGCCGTCGCGCCGCCACTGGTACTCCCCGCCGTCCGGCAGTTCGCGGTGCGGTGCCGTGACGCCGTCGTCCGGGTGGGCCAGCCGGTGCCGGTGGGCGACCTCCGCGGCGAGCTCGTCGAAACCCGCACCGGCGAGCCGCGAGGTGGTGCCCGCGAAGCACCGCTGGACGACCTCCTCGCCCAGGCCGACGGCCTCGAAGATCTGCGCTCCGGTGTAGGAGGACACGGTGGACACGCCCATCTTCGACATGGTCTTGCGGACACCCTTGCCCAGGGCCTTGATGAGGTTGTCCGTGGCCTGGTGCGCATCCGGCCCGCGCAGCGCGCCGTTGTTGACCCGGTCCTCGACGGCGGCCATCGCCAGGTACGGGTTGACGGCCGCCGCCCCGTAGCCCAGCAGCACCGCGACGTGGTGCACCTCGCGGACGTCGCCGGCCTGCACGATCAGGCCCATCCGGGTGCGCTTCTTCTCCCGCACCAAGTGGTGGTGCACCGCACCCGTCGCCAGCAGCGACGGGATCGGGGCGCGCTGCTCGTCGGCCCCCTTGTCGGAGAGCACGAGGATCCGAGCGCCGTCCTCGACCGCGGCCGAGACCTCCTCGGCGATCCCGTCCAGGCGGGTGCGCAACGCCGCACCTCCGCCGGCGACGGGGTAGGTGATGTCCACGACGGCCGACCGCAGGTGCTGGTACCGCTCGTCGTCGCGCAGCGCGGTGATCTTGGCCAGCTGGTCGTTGTCCAACACCGGGTAGGGCAGCACGAGCTGGCGGCAGGAGTCCGGCTGCTCGTCGAGCAGATTGCCCTCCGGCCCGACGTGGGTTTGCAGCGAGGTCACCAGCTCTTCCCGGATGGCATCCAGTGGCGGGTTCGTGACCTGCGCGAACAGCTGCGTGAAGTAGTCGAACACGGCACGCGGGCGCTGCGTGTAGCCGGCGAGCGGCACGTCGTTGCCCATCGACCCGACCGGTTCGGCCGCGTCGCGGGCCATGGGGTCGAGCAGCACGCCGAGCTCTTCCTGCGAGTAGCCGAACAGCTGCTGGCGCTGCACCAGCGAGTCGTGGCGCACCGGCTCGTGCTCCGGCTCGGGCAACTCGTCCAGCCGCACCAGACCGTCGTCCAACCACTGCTGGTACGGCGCTTCCGCCGCGAGGCCGCTCTTGAGCTCCTCGTCGTCGACGACGCGGCCCTGCTCGGTGTCCACCAGGAACATGCGCCCGGGCTGGAGCCTGCCCTTGCGCGCCACCCGCTCCTCAGCGATGTCCAGCACGCCGACCTCGCTGGCGAGCACCACCAGACCGTCCTCGGTGATCCAGTACCGCCCCGGCCGCAGGCCGTTGCGGTCGAGCACGGCGCCGATCTGCGTGCCGTCGGTGAACGCGACCAGCGCAGGTCCGTCCCACGGCTCCATCAGGTAGCTGTGGTACTCGTAGAACGCGCGCCGGCTCGGATCCATCTCGTCGTGGTTCTCCCACGCTTCCGGGATCATCATGAGCACCGAGTGCGGCAGGCTGCGCCCACCGAGGTGCAGCAGTTCGAGCACCTCGTCGAACGTGGCCGAGTCGCTGCCGCCCGGCGTGGCCACCGGGCAGACGCGCTGCAGGTCGCCGGGGATGAGATCGGTGTCGAGCAGGCTCTCCCGCGCCCGCATCCAGTTGCGGTTGCCGCCCAGCGTGTTGATCTCGCCGTTGTGCGCGACGAACCGGTACGGGTGCGCCAACGGCCACGACGGGAACGTGTTCGTGGAGAACCGCGAGTGCACCAGGCCGATGGCGCTGGTGAACCGCTCGTCGGTCAGGTCCGGGTAGAAGTCGGGCAGCTGCTGCTCGGTGAGCATGCCCTTGTACACCAGGGTCCGTGCCGAGAGGCTCGGGAAGTACACGTCCAGTTCGTGCTCGGCGCGCTTGCGGACGCAGAAGGCACGCCGGTCGAGGTCCAGCGCGGTGCGGGAGGTCCGTCCCGCGTGTTCGTCGGCACCTTCGTCGGCGCCTTCGTCGGCACCGAGGAAGAGCTGCCGGAAACGCGGCATGACGCCGCGCGCCAGCTGTCCGGCGCGGTCCGCGCGGACCGGCAGCTCCCGCCAGCCGAGGACGCGCAGGCCCTCCTCGGCTGCGATGCGCTGCACGTCCGCGACCGCGGTGTCGGCGGCGTGCGCATCGTCCGGCAGGAACGCCGTGCCCACCGCGTACGACCCGGCGGGCGGGAGGGGGAAGTCGACGATGTCGCGGAAGAACGCGTCCGGGACCTGCGTCAGCAGGCCCACGCCGTCACCGGTCTCCGGATCCGCGCCTTTGGCACCTCGGTGCTCCAGGTTCCGCAGCGCGGTCAGGGCTTGCTCGACGAGCTCGTGGCTTCGTCGTCCGCGCAGGTCGGCGACGAACGCGACACCGCACGCGTCGTGCTCCCGCCGGGGGTCGCGGAAACCCCCGGACGTGCGCGGGGGCATCGCGTGTTCCGAATGCTGCGAGTGGGGCATCGAACCTCCCGAAGTCAGGCCGTGCCGCGCGCGCTTCAGCGCGCGACACAAAATCCAGGGGGCACTGACAAAAGGATGCGCCGTTGCACTCTTGGCCAGTTCCGAGGACTGTACAGATCACCTCCCGCGAACACCATGGGTCGACGAACTCCGATCGACCCAGCACCCGAACGCGCCGCACCTCCAGCGGGAAACCCGGAGTGACCTGCGATGCAGCTGCGATTCAGGGGACGGGCGAAAGCACGGCCGCGCGCGTGCGGCACATCACCGGCCGCGCGCCACGCCCCCAGCAGAGCAAAATCGGGCAGAATTGTTGGACGGCGGAATTCTTCCGCCGCATTTCCGCAGCGGCAACATCCATTGTTTCTGCGCCATGCGGCGGACCGAACGAATCCGGCCGCATCGGACGTTCGCGCGGTGGGAGCACCGCGCCCTCGCCCGACACGGCCGGTCGGTCGGTCGTCGACGTGCTGCGCGCAGCTTCAGGACATCCGCACGTCCGGGGACTCCGCGCTCGAGCCGACCACCGGGGCGCGGGAACGGGCCCCGGTGAACCAGGCCCGCAGCCCCAGCAGCGCCACCAGCAGCGCTCCCCAGAGGAAGTAGGGGTTGCCCACCAGGTGCTGGGTCTTGGTCCACGGGTCGCTCCAGGGCACGTACGTGAACGTGGCGCTCAGCGTCAGTGCCAGGGTGATCGCGGCGACCGCCCACCAGCCGATGCTGCGCCCGCGCACGGCGTAGCCGATCATGACCAGCAGCGCGGGGGCGCACCAGACCCAGTGGTCCGACCACGACGTCGGCGAGACCAGCAGCGACATCAGCGCGGTGGACAGCACGCCCAGCACCGGGTCGAGCCGGTGGACGGCGAAGGCGACGACCGCGACGCACACGAGGCAACCCGCGGCCCACAGCAGCAGCTCGGTGCCCTCCGGCATGCCCAGCCGTGCCAGCGCACCGCGGAAGGACTGGTTGGTGTGGAACGCCGAACCGTTCACGCCGCTGGCCGGGCCCGCGCCGAACCAGTACGCGACGGAGGCCTTCCAGTCCAGCGCGAATCCGAGCAGCGTGCCGGCGGCCGCCGTCACCACGGTCACGACGGCGGCCCGGTAGCGCCGGTTGATCACGAAGAACAGCAGGAACGCCGCCGGGGTGAGCTTGATCGCCGCTGCGATGCCGACGAGCAGTCCGCGCGGCCAGCGGGGCGCGCGGGCGAGGCAGTCGACCGCGACCAGCCCCATGAGGGCGATGTTGACCTGGCCCAGGCCGAACGAGGCGTAGACCGGCTCGAGGAAGGGGGTGAAGGCCAGGGCGCTCATCGCCACGGCCGCGGCGCCGCGCGCGCCGACGCTCGGCCACATGTGCCGGGTCACCAGGTACAGGGTGCCGCCGATCGCCAGCAGGTCGATGAGGAACAGCGCGACGAGGCCGGCCTCGAACGGCAGCAGCCCGAACGGGGCCAGCGGCAGCAGCGCGAACGGCGGGTACACCCACGGCAGGGGTTGCCCGCTGCTCACCACGGGTGCGTTGCCCACGAGCTCACCGCCGGATACCCAGGTCTCCACCGCCCACCGGTACACCTGGTAGTCGATCCCGTAGTCCGCGGAGAAGCCAGCGCGTCCCCACGCCATCATGAGGGCCATCGCCCCCAGGAGCACCGGAACGCTGGCGATGATGAGGGCGTTCGCGTACCGCGTCACGAACCCGCGCATCCGAGCCCGCTCCCCGCCTTTCGGCTCGGGGAGCGCACGGCTCGGCTTGACGTCCACCGTGGCCACCTGTGTCGTCCTCTCGGTCGTCCGCCCGCCCCAGGAACATCCGTTCACGGTCCGTCGACCGGCGGGCCCTGAAAATCACCGTGGAAACCGACAAACTCTAACCCACAGGACGTCCGCGGACGCATCCGACCTGGCGCGCGTGTCCGCACCGCAACCCGCACTTTCCCGCTGCTCGCACGCCTGTGCGCAACCGGTGCCGCGTCCTCGGTCGCCGGCGGCCACGGCGGTGGCCGCCGGGCGAGTGAGAAGCGGCACCAGCGACGGGGCCGGGTCGGGCACCGTCCGCGTTGTCGCAATCACCCGGGGTGTTGGCAACCGCGGATCGACGTGCTCACCACGGGTCGACGGCGACGCGCGCGTGCGGATTGACCCACCCGGTGCGCGGGACGGCCGGCAGCGCGGACAGAACCCACGAACGCGTCTCGGCCGGGTCGATGACCTCGTCGATCTCCAGGTGCGTCGCCGTGTTCAGCGCCCCGCCGAGCTCGTACAGCTCGGCGACGAGCTGTTCGTAGCGGCGCTGCCGCGCATCCGGATCGGCGATGGCCTCGAGCTCGCGGCGATACCCCAGGCGCACGGCACCTTCCAGGCCCATCCCGCCGAACTCGCCGCTCGGCCACGAGACGGTCGCCGCCGGGTTCGCCAGTGACCCCCCGGCCATGGCCATGGCGCCCAATCCGTAGCTCTTCCGCAACACCACCGTGACCACGGGAACGGTCAACCTCGCACCGCGGACGAACAGCCGCCCGAACCGGCGCACGGTCGCGTCCTCCTCGGAGCGCGGTCCGACCATGAACCCCGGGGTGTCGCACAGCGACACGATCGGCAGCCCGAAAACCTCGCACAGCTGCATCAGGCGCGCTACCTTGTCCGCGCCGTCACCGTCGATCGCCCCGCCCGCGACCGCCGGGTTGTTGGCGAGCACCCCCACCGGCCGGCCACCGATCCGCGCCAGCGCGGTGACCACGCAGGTGCCGTAGCCCGGCCGCAGCGGCAGTACCGAGCCGGTGTCGCACAGCAGCTCCACCGCCGCGCGCACGTCGTAGGCGCGAGTGCGGTCCTCCGGCACCACGTGCCGCAGACGCCGCTGGTCCGGCTCGGTGAACCCGGCCAGCTCCCCTTGGAAGTAGGCGAGGTAGCGCCGGGCGGCCTCGGTCGCTTCGGCTTCGTCCTCCACCGCGATGTCGACGACGCCGTTGCGCGTCTGCACACCGATCGGCCCGATCTCCTCCGGGGAGAAGGTGCCCAGGCCCGCACCTTCGACCATGGCGGGACCGCTCATGCCGATGCTGGCGTCGCGCGTGGCGATCACGACGTCGCACGTGCCCAGCAGCGCCGCGTTCCCGGCGAAGCAGCGACCGGCGGCGATGCCCACCGTGGGCACGCGGCCGCTCAACTCCCCCAAGGCGCTGAACGACTTCACGTCGAGACCGGCCACCCCGGGCGCGTCCACGTCGCCCGGCCGGCCACCACCGCCTTCGGCGAACAGCACCACGGGCGTGTCGCGTCGCCGGGCGAGATCGAGCACCCGGTCCGTCTTGCGGTGGTTGGCGAAGCCCTGGGTCCCGGCCAGCACCGTGTAGTCGTAGGCCAGCACGGCGCACGTGCTCGCACCGGCGTCGAACCACGTGCCGTTGACGCTGCCGAAGCCGGTCACCATCCCGTCGGCGGGGGTGTTGACGGCGAGGTCCTCGGCGTCGCGCCGACTGCGCTGCATCGCCACGGCGAACCCGCCGTGCTCCCGGAACGTGCCGGGGTCGACGAGGGCGGCGACGTTCTCCCGCGCCGTGCGCATGCCGCGGGCGTGCCTGTTGTCCACCGCCTGCGGCCGGGCCGCGTCGAACCGCAGCGCGCGCCGGTCGAGCACGCGGCTCAGATCACCGCGCACGTGCTCGGGATCGGGCTCGCTGTCGACGACCTCCTCCGCGGCCCGCTCCTCCGTCGGTTCGAGCACCAGCAGCGGCCGGCCGACGTCCACGACGTCCCCGGCGGCGCACCGCAGCTCGGACACCACGCCTGCGCGGTCGGCGGGCACGCCGTGGCGCATCTTCATCGCCTCGAGCGCGACGAGCTCCTGGCCGGGCCGGACGTGATCGCCCGGTTGCACCGCGAGCGCGGCCACCGATCCGCTCAGCGGTGCCGTCACCGCGTTCGGCACCTCCTCGTGCGCGACGGCCTCGGCCGCGGAGCCGGCGCCCTCGGCGGGGGTGAGCTCTTCGGCCGCCGCGTACTCCTCGGCAGCGGCGAGCAGCTGCGCGAGTTCGGCGTCGACGAAGTCGGTGCGGCACTGCCGCTGCCGGAACGTGCTGCTGTCCAGGATCGCGCGCTGCAGCGCGAGGTTGGTCCCGACGCCGGTCACCGCGGCCTCCGCCAGCGCCCGCCGCGCCGACCGGACGGCTGCGTCGAAGCCCGCCGGGTCGTGCACGACGATCTTGGCCAGCAGCGAGTCGAAGCGCGGGTTGGTGCGCTGCCCTGCACGCACCCCCGATTCCACGCGCACGCCGCGCCCGCTGGGCATGCGCAGCCCGGTCAGAGTTCCCGTGTGGACGGTCGCACCGCCGCCGGGAAGCGGTGTTTCACCGTTGACGCGCACCTGCAGCGCCGCCCCGCGCGGTCGCGGCGGTCCTTCGGCGCATCCGAGCTCGTCCAGGCTCGCGCCGCCGGCGAGGGCGAGCTGGAGGCGCACGAGGTCGATGCCGAGGATCTCCTCGGTGACGGTGTGTTCGACCTGCAGCCGCGGATTGACCTCGCAGAAGACGAACCCCTCACCGGAGACGAGGAATTCGACCGTGGCCACGCCGCGCAGGCCGACGTGCCGGGCCAACCGGGTGGCGGCGTCGAACATGGCCTCCCGCAACTGCTCCGGCAAGTGGTCGGCCGGGGCGGTTTCGAGGAGCTTCTGGTGCCGCCGCTGCACGCTGCAGTCGCGATCCCAGAGGTGCACCGCGTGCGTGCCGTCACCGAGGACCTGCACTTCGATGTGCTGCGCGTCCGGCACCAACCGTTCCGCGTACAGCTGCGCGGAACCGAAGGCGGCCTGCGCCTCCGCCCTGCACGCGGCGAACGCCGCGTCCACCTCGTCGCCGGAGCAGAGCACGCGCATGCCGCGCCCGCCTCCGCCGGAGGCCGCTTTGAGCACCGCGCCCGCCGGTGACTCGGCGACGAACTCCCGCAGCTGCTCCGCCGAAACCGGTGCGGCCGTCCCCTCCGGGATCGGGATTCCCAGTTCCGCGGCGACCTCGCGCGCGGCGGACTTGTCCCCGAACAGGTCGAGCACGTCCGCGGCGGGACCGATGAACGTCAGACCCCGCTTGCCGCACTCGCGGGCGAACTCCGCGCTCTCCGAGAGGAATCCGTACCCGGGGTGGACCGCGTCGGCGCCGCTGCCGAGCGCCGCGTCGAGCAGTTCCGCGATGTCCAGGTACGCCTCCGGACCGGCCTGCGACAGCGCCGCGGAACGGTCACCGCTGCCCGCGTGCGGGGCGTCCGCATCATCGGTGGAGTGCACGACCACGGTCTCCAGCCCGGCGACCTCGGCCGCGCGGGCGATGCGCTGTGCCACTTCGCCGCGGTTGGCGATGAGCACCCGGCTGAACCCTTCCGCGGGCATCGCTCCTCCTCCGGTTACACGCACACCGGCCTCGGCTGCACCCACACCGGCCTTGCCGGCGTGGGCCGCTACTCGCCCAACCGCTCGGCGCGTTCGAGCAGCTGACCTTTCTTGATCTTCCCGGTCGCCGTCATGGGCAGCTCGGGCACGAGCTCGACCCGCGGCACCTTGTAGCCCGCCATGTTCTCCCGCGCCCACCGCGTCAACGCGGCGGCGTCGGCAGCGGCGCCCCGTCCGAGTTGGACGAACGCCACGGGTACTTGCCCGCAACGGGAATCCGCCGCGGGCACGACCGCCGCCCCGAGCACGTCGGGGTGCCGGGCCAACAGGGTCTCCACTTCGGACGGGAAGACGCTCATCCCGTTGACCTTGATCATTTCCTTGTTCCGGCCGAGGAAGTGCAGGCAGCCGTCCCCGTCGACCACGCCGACGTCGCCGGTGCGCAGCCACCCGTCCCGCAGCACCTCCGCGGTCGCTTCCGGATGCCGCCAGTACCCGGTCAGCAACGACGGGGTGCGGATCGCGATCTCCCCGCGGCTGCCCAGCGCGAGCGGCTCGCCATCGGACGGGTCGACCACCATGAAGTCGGTTCCGGGCACCGGCAGCCCGCAGAACACCGGTTCGCCGTTGAGGTCCGCGTCGGCGTCCTGGAACCCGTACGTGATGGTGTCGGCGGTGTGCGTCTCGGTCATGCCGTAGGAAGCTTCACGCAGCACGCTGTGCTCCCCCACGGCTTCGCGCCACTCGCGCCGCAGTTCCGGGGTCAGCTTCCGCACGAACGACATGGCGCGCGGGCAGTCGAGGCTGGACAGGTCGTGTTCGGCGAACCGGGGGTGCCGCATCAGCTCGGCGTAGTTGTCCGCAGTGCCGATCATGTCCGTGACGCGGTGGTGCTGCACCGCCTCCAGCACGGCGTCGGCGTCCCAGCGCGTGAACAGCACCACGGTGTGCCCGTGCACGAGGGGCACGAGGATGCCCATGTCCTCACCGGCGATCCAGAAGACGGGCACGTGCACGGCGCAGACGTCCGGGCCGCTGTGCCTCCGCGGTGGTCGGGCGGCACCTGCCGTGGCCGCCGTGTAGAGCATGTTCCGCTGGGTGTGCACGCATCCCTTCGGCATCCCGGTCGTGCCGCCGGTGTAGTTCAGCGCGGCGGGCGCGTCGAGGTCGGCCTGCACCGGTTCGGCCCGCGGGGACCGGTACACCCGCCACCACTCGTCCTGCCAGGCGTGCTCCGGCGGGGCCCGCAGCGCTTCCGGAACGGGCGTGCGGGGTTCGTCCGGCAGGAACGCGCCGGGGTCGGTGGGCAGGATCGTGCGCACGTTCGTGTTCGCCCTGATCTGCTCCACCGGATCGAGGCGGTCGAGCGCCGCGACGAGCACCGCGGCGGCGGAGTCGGCGAGTTCGTGCTCGAGTTCGTGGTGCTGGAACATGGGGTTGACCGGCACGTGCACCGCGCCGAGCCGCAGTGTTCCCATCATCGCGATGGTGAACTGCGGGCAGTTCGGCAGCAGCAGCGCAACGCGATCGCCGGGGCGCACTCCCACCGAGTCGAGCCAGGCGGCGAACCGGTCGGACAGCTCGTCGAGTTCGGCGTAGTCGATGCTCCGGCCGTAGAAGATGATCGCTGCGCGGTCGGGGGCGTGCGCGGCCCAGTGGCCGAGATGGTCCGGAACCGGGATCTCACCGAGGGGGTAGTGCACCTGCCGCGGGACGTCCGGTGGCCACACCTCGCGCTGCCGGGCGTGGACCTCGTCGAGGTAGGCGGAAACGTCCATGCCACCCTCCCCTTCATACCGACCAGTCGGTCGAGACTCAGCCTGCCCACCGCGCCACGGCGTGTCAACAACACGTCCGCCTGCGGAAACCCGCGCGACCGGTGACCGCTGCGCGCGGGAGCACCGCATCGGCCCGGGGTACGCTGTGCGCATGTCGGCGAGCAGGAACCGTGCGCGGTCGTGATCGAGAAAGTGCTGCCGCCGGGCGTCGCGGCGGCCGAGACCACGGCCGATGCCGAAAAGGCGCACCTGTTCCCGGAGGAAGAGCAGGCCATCGCCCGCGCCGTCGCCGAACGGCGGCGGGAGTTCACCACCGGCCGCTGGTGCGCCCGGCTGGCCATGGCACGCCTGGGGATCGCGCCGCTGCCCGTACCGCGCGGGCACCGCGGAATGCCGGTCTGGCCGCCGGACGTGCTCGGCAGCATCACGCACTGCACCGGTTTTCGGGCTGCGGCCGTCGCCCGCAGCGAGCAGTTACCCGACGTCCTCGGCATCGGCATCGACGCGGAGCCGCACGACGCCCTGCCAGGCGGTGTGTTCGACGTCATCACCACGACGCGCGATCGCGCCCTGCTGCACGAACTGTCTCTTCAGGACAGTTCCTTCCACTGGGGACGAGTGCTGTTCTGCGCCAAGGAGGCCGTCTTCAAAGCCTGGTACCCGGCGACGCACCGCTGGCTCGAGTTCGACGAGGCCGACATCGACCTCCACGAGCGGGGTTTCACGGCACGTCTCCTGCGCGCCCCGGACCACGGAACCCGCATCGAAGGCAGGTGGTTCGTCGAGAACGGCCTCGTCCTCACCGCACTGCTGCTGCCCCGCGCCGCGCTCGCCCGCTCCGCGCCGCCGGACGCGCCCGAGCCGTAGGACATCGCCCGGCATTCCGCCCGTCGCAGCGCTGCGACGGGGATTCAGGCGCGCTGTCGCGCGACGTCGGCCATCCGCATCTGCGACACGCCCGCCTCGGCGAACTCGTCGCGAATCGCGCGGGCGATCTCCACGGCGTTCGGACGGTCGCCGTGCAGGCAGATGGTGTCCGCGCTCACCGGGATGCTCGTCCCGTTGACCGACGTCACCGTGCCGCTGAGGATGTCGAGCGTCTGCTGGGCGCACCGTTCGGCCGACTTCGGCTCCGGAACCGGTTCGATGATGATCTTTCCCGAGTCGTCGTAGTCCAGATCGGCGAAAGCCTCCCGGATCACGGGGAATCCACGCCCGGCCACGTGCTCGGCCGTTTCACCCGCGAGGAGAACGACGGGAACCTCCGGAGCTGTTGCCGCGAGTTCCTCCGCGATCGCGTCGGCCACCGAGTTGTCCCGGAGCGTGAGCCCGTAGAACGCGCCGTGCGGCTTCAGGTGCGTCAACTCCACCCCGAGGCTGTTCGCGATCGCTCGCAGCGCGCCGAACTGGTAGAGGCACGCGTCGGCGGCCTCCCGCGGCGTCATCGCCAGGGCCCGGCGACCGAAACCGGCCAGGTCCGGAAAACCGGGGTGGGCGCCGACAGCGACATCCGCCTGCTGGGCCAGTTCGACCGACCGCCGCATCGTCGCCGGATCGCCCGCGTGCCATCCGCACGCGACGTTGACGGAGTTCACCAACGGGATGAGGTTCGCGTCATCACCGAGCTTCCACCGACCGAAACTCTCGCCCGCATCGGCATTGAGATCAACCACTGTCTGCAACTCCGACACCTCCTGCTAGCGCGTCTCCGCGATTGTCATCCTCCCGTAACAGGCTTATGATCACACGACGCATTCCCAGTTCGAAGACTTCTCGTGACATACTGACTCGATAGGGCGGTTTTCCGGGTTCGGCTCCGACGCAATCCTGCGGTTGCCCGCCGCACGGGGCATCCTCAGTCGGGGCACACCCTCATCGCCGAGGAGGTCGTCATGGCGGAAACGACGGTCGGGCTCCCGCCAGCGCGGTACACCTACGGTGGCGACGAGTTCGTCTCCGTCGAGTTGGACCGGGAAATGAGCCTGGAGGCCAATTTCAAAGCGATGGCGATCACCGGCGCGCTGCGCGAGCAGAACATAGACGGAGTGATCGACATCTGCCCGTCGAACGCGTCGTACATGGTCCGCTTGGACCCGGATCGCCTCCATCCCGCAGAACTGGTCGACGAGCTGCGCCGACTGGAGGAGTCGGTCGGCGACCTGCCGCGGGATTACGTGATCTCCACGCGCGTCGTCGACGTCCCCGTGCTGTTCCAGGACGACTGGACCCACGAAACGCTCATGCGCTTCCGCGACCGCCACCAGGACCCGGAAGCCAGCGACCTCGAATACGCCGCCCGCATCAACGGATTCTCCACCGTGCAGGCGCTGGTCGATGCGATCGGCGCGGCGCCGTTCATCGTCACCATGCTCGGGTTCGTCGCGGGACTGCCGTTCTGCTACCAGATGGTGCCGCGGGAGCAGCAGATCGAAGTGCCCAAATACGTGCGTCCGCGCACCGACACACCCGAACGGGCGTTCGGCTACGGCGGAGCTTTTTCCGTGGTCTACCCGGTACGGGGAGCCGGCGGTTACCAGCTGTTCGGGATCGCCCCCGCACCGGTGTTCGACGCCGCGCAGTCGCTGCCCGACTTCGCCGACGGCATCGCCTTCCCGAAACCGAGCGACATCCTGCGCTACCGACCGATCGACCGCAGCGAGTACGACGAGGTGCGCGGGCAGGTGGAGGCCGGCACGTTCCGGTACCACCAGCGCCCGGTGGAGTTCTCACCGACCAGGTTCCTGGCCGATCCGCACGGCACGAACCGCGAGCTGCTGGAGGTGTTGTACCGATGACCGAGCTGATCGTGCGCTCCGGCGGCCTGTCCACGACGGTGCAGGATTCCGGGCGCCACGGGCACTACGCGATCGGCATGCCGCCCTCGGGCGCGATGGACCGGTTCGCCCACGCCGTGGCGAACATGCTCGTCGGCAACCCCGACGGGGCAGCCGTGCTCGAAGCCACCTACCTCGGCCCGACGCTCGAGTTCACCGACTCCCGCGCAGTGGCGGTGACCGGGGTGCGCTGCACGCTGACGATCAACGACGAACCCGCCTCCCCGTGGGAGACCCTGCACGTGGCGGCCGGCGACGTGCTCGGATTCGGCCCGCTGCAGGCCGGGGCCCGCCCCTACATCGCGATCAGCGGCGGGATCGGCGTATCCGAGTACCTCGGTTCGCGATCGACCTACATGCTCACCGGGATCGGCGGTTTCGACGGACGTTCGATCGCCGAGGGCGACCGGGTGCCGCTGGGCACCGCGACCGGCGCCCCTCCTCCGCGGGGCACGGCCGTCCCCGACGAGTTCCTGCCCGATTTCCCGGATGTCACCGAACTGCGCGTGGTCATCGGGCTGTGCTCCTACCGGATGACCGAACGCTCGATGAACTCGTTCCTCGACACCACGTGGAAGGTCACCAAGGACGCCGACCGCGTCGGTTACCGCCTGCGCGGCGGGGAGATCGAATTCATCGAGCGCGAGCAGCCGTTCGGTGCGGGCAGCAATCCCGCCAACGTCGTGGATCTCGGCTACCCCATCGGTTCCATCCAGATCCCCGGCGGCGACGAACCCATCGTCCTGCTCAACGACGCCGTCACCGGCGGCGGGTACGCCACCATCGGCACCGTCATCTCCGTCGACCACGACCGCATCGCGCAGACCCGCACCGGCAGCCACGTGTCGTTCCGGCCCGTCGACATCGAAGACGCGCTCGCCGCCCGCCGGGAACACCGCGACCGCATCCGAGGCGCCCGCGAAGCGTTGTCCGTCCAGCACGCGTGAGGAGGCAGCTCATGTCCACGGTGAACTCAGAACTGCCCGGTCTGTTCTACCGGCGCCCCGCTCCCGACCAGGAGCCCTACATCGAGCCGGGAACCGTGGTCGAGCCGGGGCAGACGCTCGCGCTGATCGAGGTCATGAAGACCTTCAACGAGGTCAAGGCGGACCGGTCGGGGCGGATCGCCAAGGTCCTGCTCGAGGACGGGGACGAAGTGGAAGCGGGCCAGGAGATGTTCGAGGTCGAGGAACTATGACGCAGCTGCGTCGCGTGCTCATCGCCAACCGCGGCGAGATCGCGGTGCGGGTCATCCGCGCCTGCCACCTGGCAGGGGTGGAAACCGTCGCCGTCCACTCCGACGCCGACAAGAACGCCCAGTGGGTCCGCATCGCCGATCACGCGGAACACATCGGCAAATCGCCCGCCGCGAAGTCCTACCTGGACCGGGAAGCGATCATCGCGGCGGCGAAGGACTCCGGTGCCGATGCCGTGCACCCGGGGTACGGCTTCCTCTCCGAGGACGCCGCGTTCGCCCGGGCGGTGACCGACGCCGGGTTCGCCTTCGTGGGGCCGCCCGCCCAGGCGATCGAGCTCATGGGCGACAAGGCGCGGGCACGCAGCGCCGCCGAGGAGGCGGGCGTGCCCGTGGTCCCCGGCAGCTACGCGGTGACCGGTCTGGAGGACGCGGAACGCGCAGCCGCCGAAGTGGGATACCCGGTTCTCGTCAAGGCAGCGGCGGGCGGGGGCGGCCGCGGCATCCGTCCGGTGCAGGACCGCGCGGAACTGGCCGAAGTGCTACCGGCCGCGCAGGCGGAGGCGCGGTCGGCGTTCGGGGACGGCACCGCCTACGTCGAACGCGCGATCCCCCGGGCGCGGCACATCGAGGTCCAGGCGCTGGCCGACAACCGGGGCAACGCCGTCCACCTGTTCGAGCGCGACTGCTCGATGCAGCGGCGGCGGCAGAAACTGATCGAGGAAGCCCCCGCTCCCGGTTTGCAGGCCTCGACGCGGGCCGCGCTGAACGAAGCCGCGGTGCGGCTGGTGCGGCACGTCGGCTACCGCAACGCGGGCACGGTGGAGTTCCTCGTCGACCTCGACGAGAACTTCTACTTCATCGAGATGAACACCCGCGTGCAGGTGGAACACCCGATCACCGAGGCGATCACCGGCGTGGACATCGTGGCCGAGCAGCTGCGGGTGGCCGCGGACGAACCGCTGTCGATCGCGCAGGAGGACGTCGTGCCCACGGGCGCGGCCGTCGAACTGCGCATCAACGCCGAGGACCCCGCCAACGGCTTCGCCCCCACCCCCGGTGAGGTCACGCGGTTCGACCTGCCCGGCGGCCCGGGTGTGCGGGTGGACACCTGGCTGACGCAGGGGGATCGCATCACGCCGTTCTACGACTCCCTCGTCGCGAAACTCGTGTGCTGGGGAGCCGACCGGGCGCAGGCGTACGCGCGGGCCCGCCAAGCGTTGCGGGAGTTCGACGTCGGGGGGATCGCCAGTACGGTACGGCTGCACCGCGAGCTCACCGAGGACGCGGAGCTGCTCGCCGGGCCCGTGCACACCACCTGGCTGGAGCAGCGCCTCGGTTGACGCGGGTGCCGGGCGGTGCCGCGGAACGAAAGGACCATCCCGCTCGGCCCCTCCCCGACGAGCGCCTTCCCCGACGAGCGCCGATGCGCTCGCGGGCGGGACGCGACCACATCCGCAGCACGACCGCGCCGTGCACGGCGATCCACAGTGGAACGAACGCCGTCGGACGCGCGGCCGGCGCAGCACAGCAGCGCGCGCTCCGCACCGATCCCCGCACGGCGGTCCTTTCGACGCCGTACTCGCGTCCCGCTGAGGACCGCGGTCGTGGCACGAAGAGATCATGGTGCTCCTCGCGCACAGCGGTCTACCTTTCTCGTGGATAGCGAAAATCGCTGCACACAAGGAGGTACACAGCATGTCGGCCCGGCCGACCCCAAGCTGTGCCAGCACCGAACTCGGACACGGTCCCACGACTGCCATACCGGCCCAAGGCTGGGGAACGGCTGCGGCGCTCGGATTCATCCGCGACCACCTGCGTCACGACGTCCCGCCGGACCGCAATCTGGCCACGTTCCTGTCCACCTCGTTCGACGCCGAGACGCGGCAGCTCTACGAGGAGTTCCTGGAGTACAACCTCGTCGACCGCGACCAGTACCCGGGAATCAGCGAGCTCGAGGAGAACTGCCTGCGCATCATCGCCGACCTCTGGAACGCCGACCCCCGCGCTGCCGTCGGCGACGCGACCACCGGGTCCAGTGAGGCGGCCCTGCTCGCCGGCGCGGCGATGCTGCGGAACTGGCTGCACTGCAGCGGCAACGGAGACGCCACCGGGCGCCCCAACCTCGTCCTCGGATCCGACGCCCACGTCTGCTGGCGCAAGTTCTGCCGGTACTGGCAGGTCGAACCGCGAGTCGTACCTGCGGCTGCAGGTCGCATCGGGCTCACCCCGGAATCCGTCGCGCAGGAGTGCGACGCGAACACCATCGGCGTCGTGGCGATCCTCGGATCCACCATCGACGGCACCTACGACCCGGTCCGCGACATCGCCTCGGCGCTGGACGCGGTGGCGGCGAGCCGCGGCATCGACGTGCCGCTGCACGTGGACGCCGCCTCCGGCGGGTTCATCGCCCCGTTCCTCGACCCCGAGCTGCCGTGGGATTTCCGGGTCCCGCGCGTGCGCTCGATCAACGCCTCGGGGCACAAGTACGGGCTCGTGCCCCCCGGCCTGGGTTGGGTGCTCTGGCGGGACCAGGGAGCGCGCACCGGATGGCTGCACTTCGACACGAACTACCTCGGACGCACTCGGACGCACCACGAACTGAGCTTCTCCCGCTCCGCCGCCCCCGTGGTCGTGCAGTTCTACAACTTCCTGCGCTTCGGGTTCGACGGGTTCCGCGACAAGCACCGCGCGAATCGGGACAAGGCGATGCGGATGGCACGCGAACTGCGCGCGGCGAACAGGTTCGAGCTGCTCGGCGACGGCAGCCAGCTGCCGGTGCTGACCCTGGCGCCGCGCGGCGGCGGCAAACTGGCCGGGCTCTCGCTGCACCTGGCCGACCACGGCTGGTCCGTTCCGGTGTACACGCTGCCGCCGGACCTGGAGGAGACAGAAGTCCTCCGCGTCGTGGTGCGCGAGGACATGACGGCGGACGACGTCGGCGCCTTCGTCCGCGCGGTCCGCGATTTCACCGACGTGCAGCAGTGACGGCGGCTCAGCTCGCACGCGGCGGGCTCCGTCCCCGGCGCGGCCGCGGCACGAGCGCGCGGAAACGGCCCGCTGCCGCGGCGCGAACCGAGCCGGCGAAACCCCGGCACGAAACCAGAAGTACGAAACCCGCGACACTCCAGGAGTTCTGCATGCAACCCGTGCGCATCAGCACCAGCATCACGCACACCGCTCCGCCCGCCTCTGGAACGGGCGTGCGCCTGGCGCTGTTCCAGGCCGAGAACCCGGTGGGCACCCAGGAGGCCGTGCGGCACAACCTCGCGCGCATGCGCGATGCCGTCCGCATCGCCGCGCGGTACTCCTGCCACGTCTGCGCGTTCCCCGAGTGCTACAACACCGGTTACTCGCTCGGGCCCGCGGAGTGCCAGGAGCTGGCGGAGAGCGTTGACGGCCCCACTGTGCGGGCGGCGCGCGAGGCCTCCCGGGAGCACGGAACGGCCATCGTGCTGCCCTACGTCGAGCGCGACACCGAGCTGGCGACGGTGCACGACTCGATCGCGTTCATCCTCGACGGCGAGCTCGCGGCGAACTACCGCAAGACCCACCTGTACGGCTCCGCCGAGCGGAAGAACTTCACGCCGGGTGACGCGCTGCCGCCGGTCGTCGACGTCAACGGATTCCCGGTCGGGATCCTCAACTGCTACGAGTGCGAGTTCCCGCCGCTGTACCAGAGTCTGGTGCAGCGCGGGGCGCGGTTGATCATCGGGCCGACAGCTGCCGATCACCACTTCGTCCTGTCCGACGGCAGCCCCACGACGGTTCCGTACCCGGACGCCACCGAGCACATCATCCCCGCCATGGCCGCGGTGTGGCGGACGTTCGTGGCTTATGCGAACCGCCGCGGGTGGGAGATCTCCGAGCGCGGGCAGTGGGAGTACCGCGCCAATTCGGGTTTGTGGGGTCCGGACGGGCGGGCCGTGGTCCGCGCGGGACAGGCGGAACGCGGCACGGACAGCCTGCTGATCGGCGACTGCCTCCCGCAACACGTCGCGCCGTTCAGCCCGGAAGGCAACCACCTGGCGGACCTGCGGTTGCGGCTGGAGGCCAGCATGCTGGCGAGCTGATCCCGTCCCCGGTGCCGGCGCTTCCGCCGGCACCGGGGCGGCTCGGGGCGCGTGGAACCGGACGAGCTCGGCCACCGCGGTGCGGATCACCCGGTAGGCGCCTGCGCCCGGGCCCGCAGCTGCGGGCCCGGGCGCAGGCGCTGGCACGAGCGCGGTTCAGCTCGCGGGTTCGACCATGCCGTTGATCCGCCGGACGAGGGCGAGGTCGCCCTCGGTCACGCCGCCGGCGTCGTGGGTGGTCGTCGTGACCGTCACCCGGTTGTAGTCGTGCACGGTGATGTCGGGGTGGTGGTTGAGTTCGTTCGCGGCGAAGGCGACGACGTTGGCCACCTGCACCGCCCCGTTGAAGCCCTTGCGCTGCCAGGTGCGGGTCAGGCTGGTACCCGTGTACTGCCACTCGCCCAGATCGGCGAGGGCGCTGTGGACGGCGTCGGTGGACAGCAGCTCGGCCATCGTCTCCTCACAGGTCTGCGTCAGCGTCCGCCCGCGAATCTACCTTCCAGCGGCGCGGACCGCGCCCGGTTGCCGTGCCGGTACGCCTTGCGTGAGCACGCCTTGACAGTGCGCGCGCACCGCGGCCTAGAGTAGGCGCGAAGTCCGCCGGGAGCGGGAACTTCAGGCTCGCAGCGGACGTGAGCAGCAGGAGCGGGCGTGAGCAGAAGGAGCGGACGTGACCAGTGCGCCGTTGCAGCGGCTGCGTGACCGGATCGCCCGGGAGGACCGCCTCGTGGTGGCCTTCTCCGGTGGCGTCGATTCCACGCTGCTTGCTGCCGTGACGCACGACGTCCTGGGGCCTCGGATGCTGGCGGTCACGGCGGTCTCGCCGAGCCTGGCCACCTCCGAGCAGCGCCAGGCGCGCTCGTTCGCCCGCGACCGCGGCATGCCGCACCTGCAAGTGCGCACCGACGAGGCCGAGCGGCCGGAGTACCAGGTCAACGACGGGTCCCGCTGCTACCACTGCAAGACGGCGCTGTTCGACGCCGTGCAACCGCTGCTGAACGCGTTCGGTGACGCGCGCGTGGCCATGGGCACGAACACCGATGACTTGGGTGATCATCGGCCCGGGCAACAGGCCGCTGCCGAGCGCGGGGCCTGCACCCCGCTGGTGGATGCCGACTTCTCCAAGGATCTCGTGCGCGAAGTGAGCGCCGAACTCGGTCTGCGCACCGCGGACAAACCCGCCGCCGCATGCCTGGCTTCCCGCGTCGCCTACGGCGATCCGGTCACTCCCGAGCTGCTGGCCTGCATCGAGCGGGCGGAAGCGGCCGTGCACGAACTCGGTTTCCGCGAGTCCCGGGTGCGGGCCCACGCCCAGGGAACCGTCGCGCGCATCGAGGTTCCCGAATCCGAGATCCCGCGCGCCGCCGCAGCGCATTCCGAATTGGACAGTGCAGTGCGCGCGGCCGGGTTCCGGTTCTGCTCGCTGGACATGGGCGGTTTCGCCAGCGGGCGGATGAACGTGCTGCTGGAATTGTCCCCGTCCCGGACCACCTCGTGAGCGGCTACACCGACCTGGGCTATGCCCGGGTGGACACCGACCGGGAAGGGCGGCAGGGACTCGCCGAGGTCATCTACGCCCCGGGCAAGCGCGACGACGAGATCGCCGGGATCGCCGCGCGGCTGCTGTCCGAGAGCAGTGGCCCGGTGCTGGCCACGCGCGTGCCGCAGGCGACGGCGCAGCACGTGCTGCGCGCGGTTCCGGAGGGGACCTACGACGAGGTGGCCGGCGTGCTGGCATGGCGCCCGCGTGCGGCGGGGGACTTCCGCGTGCTGGTGGCGACGGCCGGCACGGCCGACGGTCCGGTGGCGGCCGAAGCGGCCGCGGTCGCCGGCGCCGTCGGTCTGTCCACTGAGGTCGTGCGCGACGTGGGTGTGGCGGGATTGCACCGGTTGCTCGCCGAACGCGAGCGCTTGCAGGAGGCCGATGCCGTCATCGTCGTCGCCGGGATGGAGGGCGCTTTGGCCAGCGCCGTCGGCGGGCTCGTGTCCTGCCCGGTCGTCGCGGTTCCCACTTCGACCGGCTACGGGGCGGCCCTGGAGGGGGTCACGGCGTTGCTGACGATGCTGTCCTCGTGCGCTTCGGGCATCACGGTGGTCAACATCGATTCCGGGTTCGGCGCCGCGATGGCCGTGCAGCGCTTGGCCCGCTCCCGACAGCAGGGGTGAGCGGTGCTGCTGTGGCTCAACCCCACCACCGGCGTATCGGGTGACATGCTGCTCGGGGCGCTGCTCGGCCTCGGAGCCCGGCCCGATGCGGTGCGCGCGGCCATCGCCTCGACGGGGTTGTCCGGCTGGCGCCTCGAGCACACGAGCGCGGAGGTCGGCGGTTTCCAGGCCGACCGGGCCGAGGTGCACGTCGAGGAGACCGGTACCGAGCGGACGGCCGCGGAACTGGTGGAGCTCGTCGGCCGGGCCCGACCGAGTCCGGTCGCCGATCTGGCTGCACGGGCGGTTTCCGCGCTCGGCCGGGCGGAGGCGCACCTGCACGGGCGAACCTTCGACGAGGTCCACCTGCACGAGGTCGGCGGCGCGGACACCGTCGTCGACGCGGTCGGCGTGGCCGCCGCGGTGCACGATCTCGGCATCAGCGCCGTGCACGCGGCCCCCATCGCCCTGGGAACCGGCACAGTCGGGTGCGCGCACGGTGTGCTGCCCGCGCCCGCACCCGCGACGATGCGGTTGCTGCGGCAAGCGGCCGTGGTGGGCTCCGACCTGCCCGGGGAGACGGTGACCCCGACGGGGGCGGCGCTGATGGCGGCGATGGAGGCGGAATACCGGCCGCCGCCGGCGATGAAGTTGCACGCCACGGCCTACGGTGCGGGTTCGCGCCGCTTCGCGCAGCGCCCCAACATGCTGCAGGCGAGCCTGGCCGCGGCGCAGGACGCCGCCGCGGTGGGGCCGTGCGCGGAACCGATGGTGCTGCTGGAGTGCACGGTGGACGACGTCACCGGCGAGGCACTGGGCCACGTGCTGCAACGCAGCCTCGATCGCGGCGCCTGCGACGCGTGGGTGACGCCGGCGGTGATGAAGAAGTCCCGACCCGGCCACGTACTCCACGTGCTGTGCTCTCCGGAGCACGAGGAGGCGCTCGGCGAGCTGGTCCTGGCCGAAACGGGCAGCCTCGGGGTCCGGAGCGCGCCGGTGAGTCGCCGGGCGGTACCGCGCGAGGTCGTCACCGTCACTCTCGAGGGCTACCCGGTACGGGTGAAACAGGGCCCGTGGCAGGCGAAACCGGAACACGACGACCTCGTGTCCGCGGCCGAGGCACTCGGTCTACCACTGCGCACCACCGCCCGCCGCGTGATGGCGCGGTTCGACGCCGGTGGGACCGAAGGCGACACCGCCGGGCACGGCTGAACACCGCCTCAGCCCCCGGATGCGGGATGTTGGTACGCACGTGCCCCGGCTTGCACTCCCCTGCCCTGCCTCGACCGCATCGCCGTTATCGTCCGGATCGCCCTGCGCGTCCTCCTCATCCGCCTCGACCTGCTCGGATGCCGCTACGGCCAGTCGCCCTCGGCCCGGTCACCCGGCAGCTGGTCGGGTTCGGCCTCCGCGTCCGGCTCGTCCTCCTCGGAGGATCCGACGCGTTCGGCGTAGTCCTCCGGCGCGAGCTCTTCGGGTGAACCGGACATCTCGGCTTCGGCGCCGGCGGGCATGTCCGGCCGTTCCTCGGTGAGCTCCTCCTCGAAGGTCTCACCTTCCCGATCCGAGCGGGCCGTCGGCCGCTCCGCGGTGACGACCGTCCAGTCCTCGGGCGGGTCGACACCTTCTTCGACGGGATCGCCTCCGAGCTCGTCGGTGTCGAGGTCCTCCGCGGACTGCAGGTTCGCGGGGTCCTCCGGGCTTTCGGCGGAGGCATCCGTTTCGTCCGGTGTCGGGGTGGTGGTGTCTCGATCGGCCATCGTGACTCCTTCCGGTGTCCTCCCTTCCGGGATGTGCACCCGCTTCTTCTTCCCGATTCCGCGCTTACCCCACAGCCTCGAGGGAGAAACAGCGCGCCGCACCGGATCCGACGCATCGCGACCGGACGAGCGCTTGACTCCACCGTGGAGACTGCGAGAGGGACGGTACGTACACGGTTTCCACCGCTTTACTCACTCATTCGAGTGAAAGCAGGAACCGCAGTTTTTTGCTCAGAGTCATATCGGCGACGGACCGGAGACGAACCTGGAGAGCAACACCATGCAGCACCACGTGCACATCGAACTCGTCGGCGGCCCCGCGGACGGGCGCACCTTCGTCCTGCCCACCGCCCCGGGTGGCGCCGACGAGCAGCAGGCCGCCTTACCGTTCGCGACGTTCACCCTGCCCGGGCCCCTCCCGGAGGAAGGCTGCCCGAGCGTGCGCTACGAGCTGGGCGAACGTCGCCCGGACGGAGTGTGGCGCTACGACTTCGTCGGCGAACAGCTCGCGGCCCGCAGCGAGCGCTGAACCGCGGCGCGGACCGGCTCCACCCTGGCGCGTGATCCCGCGGCGGACGGGTATGCCAGTCTGTTCGCATGCGGATCGCCACGTGGAACGTCAATTCGGTCAGCGCCCGCCTGCCGCGGCTCGTGGACTGGCTGTCGACCCGCGAGCCGAACGTGCTCTGCTTGCAGGAGATCAAGTGCGCCACGGAGTCCTTCCCGATCGACGAGGTCTCCGAGCTCGGCTACGAGGTCGCCGTCCACGGGACGGGACGTTGGAACGGCGTGGCGATCCTGTCCAACATCGGGCTGGTCGACGTGCAGCGCGGCCTGCGGGACGAGCCCGGCTTCCAGGCCGACGAGACGCTGGTCCCAGCGACCGAACCCCGTGCGATCGGCGCCACCTGCGGCCCGCTGCGCGCGTGGTCGGTGTACGTGCCGAACGGTCGTGAAATCGGCCACGCGCACTACACCTACAAACTCGCGTGGTTGCGCGCGCTCGGTGCCACCGTCGAGGGCGAGCTGACGGCGGAGACGCCGTTGTCCGTGCTCGGCGACTTCAACGTCGCCCCCACCGACAGCGACGTGTGGGACATCACCCAGTTCACCGGCTACACCCACGTCACCGAGGACGAGCGCGACGCGCTGCGCTCGCTCGACGAGTCGGGCGTCGCCGAGATCTACCCGCGAGCGCTGAAGTACGAGGTGCCCTTCACCTACTGGGATTACCGCGGCGGTGCGTTCCCGCGCAACATGGGCATGCGCATCGATCTCGTCTACGGCAACGCACCGTTCACCGACGCGCGCAGCGACGCCTACGTGGACCGGGAGGCCCGCAAGGGCAAGAGCCCGTCCGACCACGCCCCGGTGGTCGTCGACCTCGACCTGTGACGAATCCCGCGGAGCAGCGCCGAACACCACCCGCAGCCGGGACCCGGCAACCCTCTCAGGCGCTGAACACGTCCGGCAGCGACCGGCGCGCGGTGACCTGCGCGGGAATGCCCGCGCGCGGGTAGCCCAGGCGCAGCACGACCTGCGGCTCACCCGCCAACCCGAGCGCCCCGCGCAGCCCTTCGCGCACCTCCGGCAGCCGCAACGGCTGCGTCATCACCGATCCGACCAGCCCCAGCCGCGTCGCTTCGAGCCACACGCGCTGCATCGCCTCCCCCACCTGGAAGTGCTCGCGCGGGCGATCACGCGGTGCGCTGAACACGAACACGGTCTCCCGGCGCAACCGGTCGGCCAGCTGGTCCTCCGCAGGCACCGGCACCCCGCGCGCGGCCAGGCCGGATGCCGCAACACCGGTGGTGCCCAACGCATGCTGCGGCATGCCCTCGGCGGGCGCCCGGTCGCTGCGCGCGGAGACCCACGTGGTGAGTTCCTGCTGGTACCGCGGATCGGCGTGGTGCTCGCGCGCTGCGCGCACGAGCAGTGCGGCCACGTCCCCGCGGGTGGAGTCGCCGAGGCGCACGACCGGCACCGTGGCGACCGCGGCGAGCGAGCTCCGGGTCAGTTCCGGGATCGTCCGTTCGGCGAACTCCTCCCGGTGGCTGCTGCGGTGCGCGATCGCCCGCCACCGCGCCCCGTCCGCGGTGCCGGCGCGCTGCCGGTGCGTGGCGAACACGGTCGCGCCCGCATCCGGTTGCTCGTCGTCGACGGACCAGCGCACGTCCGGCATCCACCCCATCCCGCGCATCGCGATCGCGAGGTTCGCGACCGCCGCGCCGCACGAGATCCGCCGGTCGCGCCCGTGCGGATCGTGCGCGGGCACGCGCGCGGTCAACCGCTGACGCAGCGAGACGCTGCGCGTGCGCACCCGGATCGTCCAGGGCTGCGAGTTGTGCACCGACGGAGCACGGCGCACGGCTTCGGCCAGCACGGCCGCTTCGTCCGGGGACCACGGCGGTTGGGTGGCCCAACTGTGCGCGGAGCGGGGAAGGGGGGACCACGTCATCGGCACGCCTTTCGAATGCAACGGATCGACGCCGACGAGCGTGCCGATTTCCCGGCATGCACCGCAGAGGATTAAGTCCCACCGTGACCTGGTACGCACTGCGCGCAGGTCGCGTTGTTCCCGAGCAGATACCGGCGCAGCACCGCGGTGCGAAGGTCGCAGCGGTGCGAAGGCCGGCGGAGTGCACGAGGAGGTGGCGATGTCGGAGCAGCGGCAGGCCGGCACCGCGCTGTGGCATCCGTTCGCGGAGATGTCCGCCGTCGAGCAGGACCGGATGACCCTGGAGCGCGGGGAGGGAGTCTGGGTCTACGACGACCGCGGGCAGCGCTACCTCGACGGCACCGCGAGCCTGTGGTACTGCAACGTGGGACACGGTCGGCAGGAGATCGTCGACGCGGCGGCGGAGCAGATGCGGCGGCTCGAGGCGTACAGCACCTTCGGCGATCTCACCAACGCGCCGGCCGAGCGGCTGGCGCACCGCCTCGCCGAACTCGCTCCGATGGACGGTGCGAAGGTCTTCCTCACCTCGGGAGGTGGTGAGGCGATCGACACCGCGGCGAAGTTGGCGCGCCAGTACTGGGTGCAGCGCGGCATGCCCGAGCGCACCCGCCTGCTCAGCCGCGGTCAGGCCTACCACGGCACGAACGGGTTCGGCACCGCGCTGGGCGGCATCGCCCCGAACCGCGAAGGCTTCGGCGAACTGATCCCCGGTGCCGAGCAGGTGGTCTTCGACGACGCCGCGGACCTGCGGGCGGCAGTCGCTCGGATCGGCCCGGAGAACATCGCCGCGTTCTTCGCGGAACCGGTCATCGGTGCCGGCGGGGTGCATCCGCCGCCGGCCGGGTTCCTGGAGTCGGTGGCCGCGATCTGCCGGGAGAACGGCATCCTGTTCGTCGCCGATGCGGTGATCTGCGGGTTCGGTCGCGTGGGTGACTGGTTCGGCGTCGAGCGGTGGGGCCTGCGGCCGGACATGATCACCTTCGCCAAGGGCGTCACCAGCGGCTACCTGCCGCTCGGCGGTGTGGCGGTCGCGGGCGAGGTCGCCGACCCGTTCTTCAGCGCTGCCGGGGTCGTGTTCCGGCACGGGCCGACCTACGCGGGACATCCGACCGTCGCGGCCGCTGCGCTGGCCAACATGGACATCCTGCGACGCGAGCAGTTGCCCGCGCGGGTGATCGAACTCGAAGCACCGCTGCACGAGACGTTGCGCGAGCTGCAATCACATCCCGCCGTGCGCGAGGTCCGCGGCGGCACCGGGCTGCTCGGGGCGGTGCAGCTGCAGCCCGACCTGCTCACCGCGGACCCCGCCGCCGTGGGTCGGTTGGTCCGGGCGGTGCGCGAGGAGGGCGTCCTCGTGCGCGGCCTGGGCAACGGTGCGGCGGTCTCGCCGCCGCTGACCATCGACACCGAGCAGCTCGAGCTGATCGGCAGCGCCCTGCGCACCGGGCTGGACGCGCTCGGGAGTTGAACAGCCGGCCGCGTCGAGTGGAATTCCTCGCCCCGGGGGCGACACGCAGCGCTGCGCTTGACAGGATACGGGCTTTCGAGGCGAGAGACACGCACGGAGGACGGACCAGTTGAACACGAGCACCGCCCAGGTGGACGACCTGCGGCTCATCGCGCTGCCGAGTGCCGTGAACTGCACGGACATGTTCGTACGGTTCTCGCTGTCCGAATGGTCGCTGCCTTCGCTGTACGAGACGGCCACCCAGGTGGCGAGCCAGCTCGTCACCGCCGCGGTGGACAGCGCCGATCCGAAGAGCCCGGGGTTGATCACGGTCCGATTGCGGCTCAGCGGCGAAGCGCTGCGGATCGAGGTGGAGGACGAGCAGGCGTCGGAAGCCCCCGAGATGTCGCCGCACCTGGCAGGCGGCCGGTGCGGTTCCCGGGCACGCACCGAAGGCGGTTGCGTGGCCTGGTGCGAACTCGACCTGCCGACGGGGCTTTCGGCGGATTCCGTGCCCCTCCCCCGGCGCAATCCGAAACGTTCCGAACAGGCCGAAACGCCCGCCGAGGAGACCTCCGAGATCGATCCGGAGGTGATCCAGCGCCTGCTCACCGGCTTGAGCAAGTTCGACGGTTGATCCCGGGCGACGGCCGTCCCCGGCCACCGCAACTGCGCAGCGGCGCGCTGCGCGATCCGGGGGGCGTTCGCAGAGCCGCACCCCGAGAGCCCCGGGTTCGAAAAGCCGCCCGGGTTCGAAAGCAGTGAGTTCAACAGCACTGCCGCAGCAGCGGGTTTGAGACCCCTGCCGGCCCGGGCATCACCAGAACATGGACCGCACACACTTCCGCACTGAACTCGCCCAGCAGCTCCGGGTGGACTCGGTCCGTGCGGCCGCGGCGGCGGGGTCCGGGCACCCCACTTCCTCCATGTCCGCCGCGGACCTCATGGCCGGAGTCCTCGACGGGCACCTGCGCATGGATTTCACGCACCCCGATGATCCGCGCAACGACCACCTGGTTTTCTCCAAGGGACACGCCTCCCCGCTGTTGTACTCGTGCTTCAAGGCGGTCGGCGCGATCGACGACGAGGAACTGCTGACCTTCCGCTCCTTCGGCAGCCGCCTCGAAGGACACCCGACCCCCGCCCTGCCGTGGGTGGACGTGGCGACGGGATCGCTCGGACAGGGCCTGCCCACGGGCGTGGGTCTGGCGCTGGCCGCGCGCGATCTCGACCGGCTGTCCAGTCGGGTGTGGGTGCTGTGCGGCGACAGCGAACTCGCCGAAGGCTCGATCTGGGAAGCGCTCGAACACGCCGGGTACCAGCAGCTGGACAACCTGATCGCGCTGTTCGACATCAACCGGCTGGGTCAGACGCGTGAGACCATGCACGGCTGGGACCTGGAGTCCTACGCCGCGCGGGCCCGCGCGGCCGGGTGGTACGTGGAGACCGTCGACGGGCACGACACCGAGCAGGTGGAGAACGCGCTGAGCCGGGCCGGCCAGACGAACGGACAGCCGCTGGCGATCATCGCGCGCACGAAGAAGGGCCGCGGGGTGGCCGCGGTCGAGGACCAGCTGGGCGCGCACGGAAAACCGCTGCCGGACCGCGACGAGGCGATCGAAGAGCTCGGGGGTCCGCGCGACCTGCACGTCAAACCGGCCTCGCCCGAGGGCAACGGCACGCGGCACGTGTTCGACACCGCTGCCACCGACCCGCCCCGGTTCACCGTGGGCGAGGAGCTGGCCACGCGGAAGGCCTACGGCCAGGCGCTGAGCGCGCTGGGCAGCAGCCGCGGCGACGTGGTGGGCATGGACGGCGAGGTGTCCAACTCGACGTTCTCCGAGGTGTTCAGCAAGGACCACCCGGAGCGGTACTTCGAGATGTTCATCGCCGAGCAGCAGATGCTGGCCGCCGCGACGGGCATGCAGGCGCGGGGATGGGTCCCGTTCGCCTCGACGTTCGCGGCCTTCCTCACCCGCGCGCACGACTTCATCAGGATGGCGGCGGTCGGACGGGCGGACCTGTGCCTGATGGGTTCGCACGCGGGCGTCGCCATCGGTGAGGACGGGCCGTCGCAGATGGGGCTGGAGGACCTGGCCATGATGCGCGCCGTGCACGGCAGCACGGTGCTCTACCCGTCCGATGCCAACCAGACCGCCGCGCTCGTGCGGCTCATGGCCGACCAACCGGGCATCTGCTACCTGCGGACCTCGCGCGGGGCCGCACCGGTGATCTACGAACCCGATGAGGAGTTCGCCATCGGCGGTTCCCGCGTGGTGCGCGACGGTGCCGACGTGACGCTCGTGGGAGCCGGCGTGACGCTGAACGAGTCGGTCCGCGCCGCCGAGCAGCTCGCCGAGGACGGCATCTCGGCCCGCGTGATCGACCTGTACTCGATCAAACCACTGGACGCCGACACCGTGACGAAGGCGGCGACGGAGACCCGCGCGCTGGTCACCGCCGAGGACCACTGGCCCGCCGGGGGGATCGGCGAAGCCGTGCTGACCACGCTCGCCGAGCGCGGCGTGTCGACGCGACTGCGCCGCCTCGCCGTCACCAGCATGCCCGGCTCGGGCAAGCCTGCGGAACTGCTGCACGAGGCCGGCATCGATGCCGACGCGATCGCGGCTTCGGCCAAGGAGGCCCTCGGCAGCTGACTCCGCCGCGGGGTCAACGGCGGTGGCCGGTGGTGAGGGCGCCGGCCAGCGCCACCGCCACGGCCAGCACCCCCACGGGCACGGCGACCACGGCCATCCCCGCCACGAGGCTGGACAGGGCCAGCACGACGAGCACGGCGACGAGTCCGAACAGGACGGGGAGCCCGAGCGGCTCGCCCGTCCCCTCTCCGGAGAGGGCCTCGAAGCGTTCCACGAGATCCGGGTCCTCGGCGTGCAGGGCGGACTCGATCTCGGCCAGCCGTTCCCACTCGCGTCGACTCAACATAGGGCCGCTCCGTCGCGTCCTCGGGAATGGCTCCCCAGCTTGGCATGCACGACGGCAGGAATGCGTACGCCAATTCGGGCGATAGCGCAACTACGGTGCGTGCCCGACTGGTTGGCGGCATCAGGGCACCCCACCCCTGGCGGAGAGCCCCAGGCGGAGATCCTCAGGCGGGAGCGCAGTGCCGGACGCCGTCGATCATCTCGCAGGCGATCCGCTGCTGGTGGTGCAGCACGTCCAGGTGCGCCTGCGTCTCCAGCACGGCCAGCATCTGGTTGAACGGGTCGAGCTGGTCGACGGTGTACTCGTGCCGGGTCCAGGTCAGTGCCCGCGCCGCCTCGTACGGCGTGTCGGCGCCGCGCTCGACGGCCGCGGCCGTGGCGCGCAGCCGGTCGTCGTGGTGCTCGAGCAGTTCGTCGACGCGCCGGTGCGCGCTGTCGGTGACCGGGCCGTGCGCGGGCAGCAGCCGCATGTCGGGCATGGTGCGCACCCGCCGCAGCGAGGCCAGGTAGTCGCGCAGCGGGGATTCGCTCGGGGCCTGTTCCAGGCCGAGCGAGGGGGTGATGTGCGGCAGCACGTGGTCGCCGGCGAACAGCAGCCCGTTGCGGTCGTCGCAGAACACGAGGTGACCGGTGGTGTGCCCGGGCGTGCTGACCGCTCGCAGCGGGCGGTCGGCCGGGCCGACCTCGGCGCCGTGCTCGAGCCAGGCGTCCGGGTATTCCCAGCCGGGCCGGGGCGCGTCGTCGTCGTAGACCGCCGCGAGCGCCTCGACGACCGGTTTGGCTCCGCATTCGCGGAGCAGTTCGAGCTGCCGCGCCAGCGGCACGTGCTCCGGGTCGGCGAGCCGCTGGACGGTCTCCCGCTCGCCCTCGCCGAGCAGGACGCTGCTGCCGAACTCGCGCCGGAGCGCCACGGCCTGGGTGTAGTGGTCCCGGTGCACGTGGGTGACGAGGAAGCGGTGGATGTCGCCGAGGCCCGCGCCGAGTTCGCCGAGCGCCGCGACGAGCGCCTCGCGGGATTCGTCGAGCGCCCAGCCGCCGTCGATCAGCGTCAGCGCCGACCCGTCGACGAGCGCGTACACGTTCACCGCGCGCAGCCCGTCGTTGGGCAGCGGCAACGGGATCCGGTACACCCCGGCTGCGACCTCCTGGGCTCCCGGTCGCATCCACTCGTGCCGCGCGTCGCCCATGTGCACCTCCCGCGATGTTCCCGTTCAGCCTTACCACACGGAACGGCCGCACCGGACGTGTTCCCCGGCACACCGACCGGTCAGTACTCCGCTCCGCCCATTGACCCGGCCACGCGGAGATCCTAATCTCAAGACATCAGACGTCTGATGTCGAACGAGGTGGCGATGTCCCTGTCCGCGGACCTGGCCGAGCGGATCCTCCGCGCCGTCATCGACGGCACCCACCCGCCCGGTACGGCCCTGCCGCCGGAGTCCGAACTCGCCGAACAGCACGGCGTCAGCCGGCTGACGGTGCGCGAGGCGGTCACGTCGCTGCGGGCGCAGAACGTCGTGCACATCCAGCGGGGCCGCGGCACCTACGTCAACGAACCCGGCAACTGGACGGCGCTGGATCCGGTGGTCCGCGCCGCCAACGCCGGACCAGCGCACGGCGCGCTGTCCGAGAGCCTGCTCGAAGCCCGGCGGCTGCTCGAGGAGGGCGCCGCCGAACTCGCCGCGACCAAGCGCACCGACGAGGACCTGGCCGGGCTGCGCGAGCACGTCGCGGCGATGCGCAGCGCCCACGAGCACTCCGATGTGGATGCTTTCGTGCGGGCCGACCTCGCCTTCCACGACACGCTCGTGCGCGCCAGCGGCAACGTCTTCGTCCCGCTGATGTTCGCGCCGTTCGGCAGGCTGCTGCCCGAAGGGCGGCACGAGACCTCCGCGGTCGCGGCCATCCGGGAGAACGCCACCGCCCAGCACGAGCACATCGTGCGGACCCTCGAATCCGCAGACCCCGCCCGAGCCCGCGCGGCGATGGCCGCGCACATGACGCAGACCGGTGCGGACCTGCGCCGCCACGTGCTGGGCACGGACACCGCCGCACTCTCCTGACCCGTCCGCTTCCCGGTGACCACCGCCGCCACCGGCCATCGCGAAGGAGCACCATGTCGCCACGTCCCGCGGACACCTCCGAGGCCGTGCCCACGGAGCGGTTGCTCGCGGACCTGCCCGCGGAACGCACCGTCGACCCGGACGAGCTCGCCGCCGCGGTCGCCGGCGGAGCCCGCGTCGTCGCCCTCGACGACGACCCGACCGGATCGCAGACCATCGCCGATCTCCCGGTGCTGACGACCTGGTCCGTCGACGACCTGCGCTGGGCACTGCGGACCTGCGAGGCGGGGTTCTTCGTGCTGACGAACACCCGCAGCCTCGCCCCGGCCGACGCGGCCGAGCGCAACCGCGAAGTCGCCGCCGCCCTGCACACCGCCGCCGCAGCCGAAGGCGTGCACTGCGCGCTGGTCAGCCGCAGCGATTCCACGATGCGGGGACACTTCCCGCTGGAAACCGACGTGCTCGCCGACAGCGCCGCGCAGCAGGGCAACCCGGTCGACGGCGTGGTCCTCGTCCCGGCCTTCCCCGACGCGGGCCGGATCACCGTGAACGCGGTGCACTGGACCCGGAACACATCGGAGACGATGCTGCCGGTCGGGCGCACCGAGTTCGCCCGCGACGCCGCGTTCGGCTTCGCCAACTCCGACCTGCGCGCGTGGGTCGCCGAGAAGACCGGCGGCCGCCACACCGCGGAGCAGGTCCGCGCGATCACCCTGACCGACCTGCGCACCCGCGGACCGGAGCACGTCGCCGACATCCTCGCCGGGTTGCGCGACGGCCAGCCGGTGGTCGCCGACGCCGTGCACGACGAGGACCTGCGGGTGCTCGCGCTGGCTTCGCTGCGCGCCGAGGCCCGCGGCAGCCACCTGATCTACCGCGCGGGCCCGTCGTTCATGCGCGCCCGCACCGGGCAGACGAAGCAGCCGCCGCTGTCGGCCGCGCGCCTGGCCGAGCTCACCGGCCCGGGGCACGGGCTCATCGCCGTCGGCTCGCACGTCGGCCTGACGACCTCGCAACTGGACGAACTCCGCGCACTCGGCGGGATCGACGAGCACGAGCTGCACGTGCCCAGCCTGCTCGACAGCGCCGCGCGGGACGAGCACATCCGGCAGGTCGCCGAGCGGGCCGCAGCCGCGATGGCCGAACGCGACGTCGTCATCACCACCAGCCGCGAGCTGGTCACCGGCGCCGATGCGGACGAGAGCCTGGCCGTCGCCCGCGCGGTCTCCGCCGGGCTCGTCGCCACCGTGCGCGCGGCCGTCCGCGCGCGCCGCCCGGCGTTCGTCGTCGCCAAGGGCGGCATCACCTCCAGCGACATCGCCACCGAAAGCCTCGACATCCGACGCGCGATGGTCCGCGGCCAGATGCTGCCGGGCATCATCTCGCTGTGGGAGCCGGTCCACGGGGAATTCTCCGGCGTCGCCTACGTGGTGTTTCCCGGCAACGTCGGCAATGCCGCGGCGCTGGCGCACGTGGTCGGCAACCTCCGCAGTTGAACACCCCGCACCTCTTTGGAGTTGAGCACATGGCCGACGATCACCCCGCCGTCGCAGTGATCGGGCTCGGCGCCATGGGCATGCCCATGGCGCGCCGCCTGTCCGAGACCTTCCCGGTAGCCGCCTTCGACGTCGCCGCGGAGCTGCGCGCGCAGGCCGGCGAGTTCGCCGATGCCACCGCCGCCAGCCCCGGCGAGGCGGCGCGCGACGCCGACGTGGTCGTCCTCGCCGTGCGCGACCACCGGCACGTCGACGCGGCCCTGTTCGGCACCGGCGGCATCGCAGCAACGGCGCGCGCGGGAACCCCGGTCGTGCTCACCTCCACCGTCGGCCCGGAGGAGGTGCGCAGCGCGTCAGAACGGCTGCGCGAACACGGTCTGACCACAGTGGACGCACCGGTGAGCGGCGGACCGGTGCGCGCGGGCGCGGGTGAGCTGCTCGTCGTCGTGGGCGCCGAGGACGCGGCACTGTCCACCGCCCGGCCCGTCCTCGACGCGCTGGCCGCCACACTCACCGTCGTGGGGCCGAATCCCGGTGACGGCCAAGCGCTCAAGGCGATCAACCAGCTGCTCGCCGGTGTGCACATCGCCGCGGCCGCCGAGGCCGTGGCGCTCGCCCGCGAACTGGGCCTCGACCCCGCCGTGGTGGTGGATTCGCTCGGCGAAGGCGCAGCCGGGTCCTTCATGCTGCGTGACCGCGGGCCGCGCATGCTCGAGTCCTATACCGAAGGGGGCGCTCCGGTGCGGTCCCGGATGGACATCTTCGTCAAGGACATGGGGATCGTCACCGAACTCGCCCGGCAAAACCGCGTTCCGGCACCGCTGTCAGCCGCCGCCCAGCAGCTGTACCTGCTGGGCGAGCGCTCCGACATGGGAGCGCGCGATGATGCGGAGATCGTTCGCCTGCTCTCGCCGCGGAATTCCGCGGAGCACGACGGCGGTTGAGCGGGCCACCGCTCTTCGCGGAACGCACCCGCACGGCTCATGCGCCCCTGTCCGGCACCGTGCCGTTCAGAGCGCCCTCGTCGAGGATCTTGATCACGGCCGAGGTGCGGTCGGAAACCCCCAGTTTGATGAACACGGCGCGGAGGTGGTTCTTCACCGTCCGCTCGGTGATGCCCAGCTGGCGTGCGATCTGCCGATTCGCCTTGCCACCGAGCAGCAACGACAGCACCTGCCGCTCGCGCTCGGTCAGGTCGGGGAAGCGTTCTTGCGGCAGCGGGGGCGCACCGGGCCCCAGCGCCCGCCCCGCCGCAGGACGCGCGTCCGAGTGCGCCGTGGTGCGGGCCGCCTCGGGGCGCGCAGCCTCGGAACGCCCAGTACCGGCGTGCGCGGCGTCGGTGTGCACGGCCTCGGAATACGCGGCCTCGGAATAAACCGCTGCCGAACGCACCGCATCGGAATGCGCCGAATCCTCGCCGTTCTCAGTGTCCGCTCGGAGAAGGCCCTCGACTTCGGCGAGCAACCGGTTCGCCCGGCAGGTCTGATCGGCGGCCTCCCGGATCAGGGCGCGGATGACAGCCCGCACGGCCTCGTTCTCCGCCCGCTCACCATCGTTCATCCGTTCTCCGAATTTCGGTCGCGCCGCTTCCCGCACACGAACACCGAGCAACACCGACACTCTAGGTCACGAACGGCGCCGTCGGCCGCTTTCCGCCCGATGTTCCGCCATCCAGCCCACTCCGCGAAAGGAGAAAGCCCCGACGGGCGGACACCTCGCGTCGCCGATCGAATGATCAACCGAACGACGAACGGGCCCGCACGACGCGAGTGCGGGCCCGACGGCGCGAGAAGCGATCAGCCCCGTTCCGCGGACGCCAGCAGCGGGATGAGCCCGCCGTGCCGCACCGCGCGGACTTGGCGCTGCGACAGCGAGTGCCGCAGCTCGTAGCTCTCCCCGCGCGTCAGGTTGTGCAGGGTCAGTTCCCGCCCCGCGTCGAGCGCCTCACCGGGCCGGTCGAGCGCGAGCACGTCGTCGCGCCGGATGCGGTCGTAGTCGCCCGCTTCGGTGAACTCGAGCGCGAGGATGCCGAAATTCGCCAGGTTCTGCCAGTGGATCCGGGCGAAGGACTTCGCCACGACCACGCGCAACCCGAGGTAGCGCGGGGTGATCGCGGCGTGCTCGCGCGAGGATCCCTGCCCGTAGTTCTCCCCACCGATGACGACGTGCCCGCTGCCGTTCTGGTACTCCTGCGCTCGAGCGGGGTAGTCGGGGTCGATCCGGGTGAAGGTGAATTCCGCGAGTTTCGGGACGTTCGAGCGGTACGGCAGGGCACGCGCCCCGGCCGGGGAGATCTCGTCGGTGGACACGTTGTCGCCGGTTTTCAGCAGCACGGGCGCTTCGATGCGCTCCGGCAGCGGGGACAGTTCCGGCAGTGCCGAGATGTTCGACCCGCGTTCCAGGGGCTGCTGCCGCGCCTGCTCGTACGGCAGCGGTTCCACGAGCATGGCGGTGTTGATCGAGGCCTTCTCCGGCAGCTGGGGGCGCGGTGCGGTCATGTCGTACTTGTTCACCAGGTCCCGCGGATCCGTGATCACCCCGGTCAGCGCCGAGGCCGCCGCCGTCTCCGGCGAGCACAACCAGACCGAGTCCTCTTCGGTGCCCGACCGGCCGGGGAAGTTGCGCGGGAAGGTCCGCAGCGAGTTGTGCCCCACCGCGGGCGCCTGCCCCATGCCGATGCACCCCATGCACCCGGACTGGTGGATCCGGGCACCCGCGGCGATCAGGTCGAACGTCGCCCCCATCCGGGTCATGTCCTCGAGGATCTCCCGCGAGGTCGGGTTGACGTCGAAGCTGACCGCGTCGTCGGTCTGCCGCCCGCGCACGATCTCCGCGGTGGCGGCGAAGTCGCGCAGACCGGGGTTGGCCGAGGAGCCCACGACGACCTGGCTGGTCGACTCGCCCGCGACCTCGCGGACCGGAACGACGTTGTCCGGCGCCGACGGCTTGGCGATCAGCGGTTCCAACGCGGACAGGTCGATCTCGTCGGTGACGTCGTAGACCGCGTCCGGATCGGCGTGCAGCTCGGTGAAGTCCTCGGGCCTGCCCTGGGCGGTGAGGAAGCTGCGCACCGCCTCGTCGGCCGGGAAGACCGTGGTGGTCGCCCCCAGCTCGGCACCCATGTTGGCGATCACGTGCCGGTCCATCGCGGTGAGGTCGTCCAGGCCGGGCCCGTAGTACTCGATGATGCGGTTGACACCTCCCTGCACCGTGTGCCGGCGCAGCATCTCGAGCACGACGTCCTTGGCCGAGACCCAGTCGGGCAGCTGCCCGGTCAGCCGCACGCCCCAGATCTGCGGCATCCGGATGCGCAGCGGCTGGCCCGCGATAGCGACGGCGACCTCGAGCCCGCCGACGCCGACGGCCAGCATGCCCAGCGAGCCGGCCGCGCAGGTGTGCGAGTCCGATCCCACCATCGTCTTGCCCGGCTTGCCGAAGCGCTGCATGTGCGTCGGGTGGGACACGCCGTTGCCGGGCTTGGAGTACCAGATGCCGTAGCGCTCCGCGGCCGACCGCAGGAACTGGTGGTCCTCGGCGTTCTTCTCATCGGCCTGCAGCAGGTTGTGGTCGACGTACTGGACGCTCACCTCGGCCCGCGTGCGATCCAGGCCCAACGCCTCCAGTTCCTGCATCACCAGGGTCCCCGTGGCGTCCTGGGTGAGCGTGTGGTCCACCGCCAGGCCGATCTCGGCGCCGGGCGTCATCTCCCCTTCGACCAGATGATCGGCGATGAGCTTCTGAGCGGCGGTGCGCGCCATGACCAACCTCCCGGCGATCAGCGTTTCGTGCGCGACCGGATGCCCGGTCGCCCCCACCCTGCTACCCAACCGCGCGCGCGGCGAAACGATCGCCGACCGGAAACCACCGGCTCGGATGCATAGCGGCGTGCCCGAGCGGGTAGATCACGGGCGGGTCACCGGTTGCCGAGTCACCGGTTGCCGGGTGACCGGGCCGCTGGGCGCACTGCTTTCAGGCGAGGAACGATGAGCACCGCGACGATCACCCGCCACGCCGACTGGCGGACCTACGTGCTGTGGGGCGAGGGCGTGCTGCTCGTGCTGCTCGCGGCCGCGGGGCTGATCGCCAACGGCCCGGTTCCGCTGCTGGGGCGGCCCGAGCAGCTGGTGCTCGGCTTCCACGTCCACGGCCTGCACGGGCTGCTGCTGCTCGTGACCGGCTTGGCTGCCCTGGGCTGCTCCGGACGCGGGCACGGGCAGCGAGGGTTCCTCGGTGCGCAGGCCGTCGCCTACATCGTCGTGTTCCTGTTCACCGCGTCCCAGATGGGCCCCTCCGCGGCCGAGCCGATCGAGCTGAGCATGCAGGACGTGTTCCTGCACGCGGCACTGGCCACGGTGGGTGCGATGCTGTGGTTGTCGCTGTCGCTGGCGCCCCAGGGCGGTCAGCAGCGCAGCTGACCGCCGGAGCCGTCCGCTGTGCACGCGGTTCCCCGCGCGCACCGAGATCACTAGGATCACGAGCGTGAGCCGGGACCGAGCCGACGCCGAACGCGCGCAGACGGCGGACGAAGCCCTGCCGGTGCGCCGCGTGGAGGCGAGCACCGCCGAGCTTCCCCTCGACCCGGCGCGACTGCCCGTGCTCCGCGGCGGCCGACCCCGCAAGCTGTGGAGCTACCTGGGGGTGTTCGGATCCGACGTGCGCCTGTGCGCCGGCGTGGTGCGCATCGCCGGGGCGGTCCAGTCGTTCTGGGCGGTGCACCTGCCCGAACGGGGGATCTTCCGCGAGCACACCGCCCTCCGCACCGCCGTCGCGTTCACCGGCACCCACGTGTGGTTCGAGGGCCGCGGCGTGCGCGCCCGACTCGGCCTCGTGCCCTGCGGCGAGCGCGTGGACGTGGTCAGCCGCCACGGCCGGCACCCGGTGTGGACCCGCAAAACCCCGCTGCACGTGCGCGGGGCGGTCTCCGTCGACGGCACGTCGCTGCCCGTCGACGCCCCCGGCTTGCGCGACGACTCGGGCGGGCACCACGCCCGCACCACCCGCTGGTTCTGGTCGGCCGGTTGCGGCGTCTCCGCCGAGGACCGCGCGGTGACGTGGAACCTGGTGCACGGCCTGCACGACGACCCGGGCGCCTCCGAACGCACGGTTTGGATCGACGGGCTCGCCCAGCACGTCGACCCGGTCTCCTTCGCACCGGACCTCACCGCGGTGCACCACGCGCACGGCACGCTGTCGCTGCAGCACGAGGCCGAGCGCTCGCGGCACGAGCGGCTGCTCGTGCTCGACAGCCACTACCGGCAACCCTTCGGCACGGCCACCGGCACCCTGCCCGACGGCACCGCGCTGCGCCGCGGCGACGGCGTCGTGGAGTGGCACGCCGCACGCTGGTGAGGCCGCCGTGCACGCACGAAGCACGGCGGTCCCAGCGGCGTTCTCCCGCCCCGTCCCAGTCCGGTGGGCAGGGGCCAGTGCGCCCCGACCAGGGCGGCTCGGCCAGGGCGGCCCGGCCAGGGCGCCCCGACCAGGGCGGCCCGGTCAGTGCGGTGCAGTCAGTGCGGCGGGCGCACGTCGTACAGCACGGCGCAGACGACCACCAGCGCGAGCAGCACCAGCACCAGCACGCCGAGCTCGACGAGCAGGCCTGCCATGACGACTCACTCCCTCGACACCGCCTTGCTGCGCTGCGCGCGGAGACTGGCCAGCGTGACCACGCCGAGCACGACCACGATCACACCCAGCGACAGCGGTGTGGGCACATCCGGCACGGCGGGCCACACCTCGTGCGCCCAGTGCAGCACCAGCTTGGCACCGATGAACGCCAGGATGATGGCCAGGCCGTGGTTGAGGTAGACCAACTTGGCCAGGGCCGTGTGCAGGACGAAGTACAGCGCCCGCAGCCCCAGCAGGGCGAACGCGTTCGTGGTGAACACCAGGTACGGGTCGGCCGTGATGCCGTACACCGCGGGCACCGAGTCGACGGCGAAGACCACGTCCGCGCCGAAGACCGCCACGACGACCACCGCCAGCGGGGTCAGCGCGCGCCTGCCGCCCTCGCGCACGAGCATCCGCGCGCCGCGGTAGTCCTCGGTCACCGGCATGATGCGGCGCATCAGCCGCACCGACCGCATCTGCGAGACGTCCTTCTCGAACGACTCGCCCTTGAGCGCTTCCCGCAGGATCTTCACCGCCGTGAAGAACAGGATCGCGCCGAACACGAGGAACGCCCACGTGCCCGCCTGCAGCAGCGCGGCGCCCGCGGCGATGAACACGCCGCGCAGCATGAGCGCGCCGACGATGCCGTACAGCAGCACGCGCTGCTGCAGCGCCGCCGGCACGGCGAAGGCCGTGAGCAGCAGCATGAACACGAACAGGTTGTCCACCGACAGCGACTTCTCCACCAGGAAGCCGGTGGTGAACTCGAGCGCCTGGTCGCTGCCGTAGGTCGGCCACAACCACAGGGCGAACACCAGCGGCAGCGCCAGGTAGAACACGGACCAGCCCACGGCCTCGCGCAGCGAGACCTCGTGCGGCTTGTGCGTCACCGCGAAGTCCGTGACGAGCAGCGCGATGAGCACGAAGATGCTGACAGCCCACAGCCAGGGCGTCCCGATCGACTCCGTTCCCGCTGTCGCGGCGAGCGGGGTGCTGAGCACAGGCCTCCTCCTCAAGCAGGCGAACCGGCTTGAGGTCTCCTTCACCGCAGCGGGTGGCCGTCCGAGGACGCCGTGGGACGTCCGTACTGACCGGGGCGGCCTCGAGAAGTACTCCCCTCAGTTCGAAGTATCTCCGATACGGTGCATCCGCGGCAACGGCGGGCCGACTTCCCGGGCGGGTGATCTCGGCCTCATCGGTCGTGGAACGGCCACGGGCGGGCCGGAAGCGTGCCCGCCAGCTCGGTGAAGTACCGCTGCTGCCCCCACTGCTCGTGGTTTCCGATGACGTAGAAGCGTCGTTTCGCCCTGGAGACGGCGACGTTGAGCAGGTTCGGCTTTCTCGCGGCCCAGCCCTGAGCCCCCTCTCGGCCCTGCGCACCGAGCACGAGCACGATGATGTCGTTTTCCCGCCCCTGCACCGTGTGGATCGTGCCGACTCGGTCCGCCAGCGAACGGCCGAACTGCTGGCGCACCGTGTCCGCAGCTTGCCGAACCACGGCGCGGAACGGGCTGATGATCCGCACGTGCTCGGCGTCCACGCCCTGCTCGTGAAGCTCCGTGAGCAGCTCGACGAGCGCGCTCCCCTCCCGTTCGGACCAGTGGTCGCGGCCCGGTTCGTCCCGCACGTCGACCCAGCAGCTCGGCCACACGCGATCGTTCGGCTTCTCGGCCGTCGCGTAGACCATGAGCGTGCCGCCGTATCCGATGCGGTTCGACAGATCGAACATGGGGCGTTCGCAGCGCCGGTGCACCCGCAGCGGCGAGCCGACCCACACCGAGGATTCCTCGTCCTCGCTCGGCTGCAGCTCGGTACCGAAACGCGCTCGGTCGTCGGCAAGGCTCTGCACCGAGCGCCCGTCGGGTTTCCACCGCGCTCGTACATCGTGGTATTCGCGCAGCCGCTCCTGGACGCCGGAGGGCAACGTGAGAATTGGTTCGAGCTGCTGCGGATCCCCGAGAACGAGGGCGCGCTTGCTGCGCCACAACGCCCCGACAGCAGCCTGCGGCGTGACCTGCCCGGCTTCGTCGATGAACAGCCAGCCGAGCTCCTCCCTGCCGAGACCGGTGAACAACCGCGGAATCGACGCGAAAGTGGTGGACACGGCGGGCACCACGAGGAACAACGTCTGCCAGGCAGCGCGCAGCTGCTCGGGTTCGAGCTGCACCTCGCGTTTCAGGCTGTGCACGAGCGCATTGAGGTTGCTGCGCACTCGCTTCCGCTCGTGCAGCACGAAGCTCTTGTGCAGGCGCAGGGCTTCGAGGAACAGATCATTGCGAGCCGCGGTGAACTCCGCATCGGCCCACGGGGCAATGCGTTCGCTCGCCTCACTACCGGGCGCGTCCCCGCGCTGCGGGACCGCTCCGGGCCACTGCCTCCGCGCCTCGTCGAGCGTTCGCTGGGCTTCGGCGTGCGCCTCGAGCGCAGCATCTCGGCTTCGTTCCTGCTGAGCTCGCTCGCGCCGCAACTCTGCCCGCTGCTCTCTGATTCGATCCAGTCCATGCCCGGCTTCTGCACGATCGGCCACAGCCCGGTCCAGTCGTTCCCGGAAAGGCCGGTGTCGAGCTGCCCAGGTTCGGCGCGGCCTGTTTCCGCGCATCAACGAACGCCAGAAGCCGGGTTTCAGCGCAGCGTGCCCAGCGCAGGCGGTCTCGGCCTCGACCACCGAAGCTGCTGCGTCGTCGCAGCGCTGCTGGGCTTTGTCGATCGCGCGTTCGCACTCGGCCAGTTCCTGGTCGATCCGGTTGAGCTCCGTTTCGCATTCACCGATCCCGCGTCTGCTCCGCGCATCCCGGACGAGCGCGTGACCATACGGTTCCCGCTCCTCGGCCAGGTCATCCACGGTCCGTAGCGCCTCGCGGAACCGGCGCACGGCCTCAGTCCAGCTCCGGGCAGGTGGAGCAGTTTCATCACCGCCCGGCTTCAAATACTTCCCGAGACCGGGAACCGGATCGAAGCTCGGCTCGGCCCGTCCCGACTCCGCCCAATCGGGAACGTCACCTTGGTCTTTCCACAGCCGGTCGGCGAACAGCTTCGTGTTCGAGGCATTGCCCAGCACGGCGGTGATCAGCCCCCAGGACGGTTCGCCTCGCAGCTTCCCGGCCAAATCCGCGAAGTAGTCGGCGGCGAAGGCGTTCTCCTCCCACCCCGAAACCGCGTCGGGCGTCGGCAGTTCCCCCGTGATGTTCTCCGCCGCGGCATTGTTCGCCGTGGCCACGACCATTTCGAACCCGGTCAACTCCGTGCTGACGGCGTGGAGCTTCGGCTTGTTCCGCGGTCCGATCTCGACCTGCCCCAGGTCCGCGACGAACGCCTCCCGTGGATCGTCCAACTCCGCGAGACGCTCGGCGCGGTCGACCACGTTCGCGGCCAGCACGTCGCGCAGCATCGTCGTCTTACCCGTGCCGGGTGGTCCGTTGACGGCGAAAAGCCCCGCAGCACCGCGCAGTTCCGCGCACATCTGGTTGACCGCGAACTGTTGACTGAGCACCAGTGGACGATCCGGACGAACCGGCCACTTCCCGCGAGGTGTCTTCGTCGGGACCACGCGCGACAGAGCCTCCTCAGGATGCTGCCGCACATCGATCCGTTCCGCTTCGGCGCGGGGATCGCGGAGGTACTCATGCAGCGCAGCACCGATATCGCCGTTGCGCGCAGCGCACTCGACGGTCGCCAAATCGGGTGCGACGAAGCTGTTCAGCAAACCGGTATCCGACGCGCCGTCGGCCTGGTTCGGCCGCACAGCGCGGCATTCCACGCGGACACCGGCGGCGCCCACCGCGTCCAGTCCCATCGACGTGGTGAGCTCGGCGACGAAGTCGTTGAGCGCGCGGGCCGTCATCCGCACCCGCGGGGAACGCCGTCCCCCTTCACCAACATCTCCTGCATCGCAGCTCGGCGCCGCACCACCGGCCCCGCCGCCGTCTTCGGCGGTCGCGACCGGCCCCAGCAAACTGCTGACGAAGCTCCCTGCTGCCGCGCCCGCGATCCCGCTGATCGGAACACCGACGACCGAGTCGAGCGCAGTTCTCGCCGCGGTGCCCACCGCATCGCCGGTGTTCTGCGCGGCCGTCTGCCAGGCATCCCGCCCGGCTCCTCGCACGCGCTGGCCGAGCTCTTCCTTGAGCGCTGAGCTCGCACCGGAGCCCTGGCGGACGCGCTTCTCGGGCGGAACGAGCGAATTGAGCGCCTCCGCGAAAGACCGCTGGTCCTCGCCGAAGCCCTCCAACCAGTCTGCGGCCTCGGGGCCGGGATCTACGACAGTACGGCTGACCGCCCACGCGCAGGAGGAGAGTGCGCCGGTGTCCTCGATCAGGTACCCGTCGGCATCGAGCGCGAACGCGAACGTGGCCGTCGTCCCGTCGCGCCGCCCGTCCGGGGAGTTCTCTTCCGACTGGGCATGGAGGTGCTTCTCGAGCACCTCGCGCACGGCCCCCAGTTCGAACAGTCCGCCGTAGACGACGTAGCGCCACGTCGCGTTGGTGTTGGAGCGATTCCGCTGGAGCGGATGTTCGGGTTCCCATGGCGCCGGCTCGTCCTTCGGGACCTCGAACGTCGGAGTCTTCTTCGGATCGAGAGTAGAATTCACCTTGGGCGCGCGGATCGCGGTTCGAACATCTCCACCGACTGCCAGAACCGCACCACCTGCGCTGCATCTTCGTGGTCGCTCACCGAACCCCCGGTTGACGGGTGGGTGCAAGATCAACACGGCAACCTACCGGACGGCGTGCGGGCGGCAAACCCGACGAAGGTGTGACAGGTGCCCCGACGAAGGTGTGACAGGTGCTCAGCCGCACGTCTCCGGAGGACTGCTCCGGGGGCACCGAGCGAGACGTCTCCAGATCCGCGGGGTGACCGCTTCGGCGGACGTCCTCGTGCTGCGCAGAGCCCCGCTCACAGGACGGTGCGCAGCTCCTCCTCGGCCCGCGCGGCGGTGGAGCTGCGCCAGCTGCGAGCTTTCCAGCTCGGCCAGCAGCGCCTTGCCGCCGGAGCAGACGTGCGCGGGCAGGATCGTCCCGCGGCGGTCGCCGACGTGCAGTACCTGCGTTGATCCGACGCTGGCCCGGTGGACGAGCATCGACAGCAGGGGTGGGGCGGTCACCGGCTCCGGCGGGACCGGTTCCGACGGGACCGGGTTCGGCGGGCACGGGCTTACCGCCCGGCCGGTGCAAGCCCGTATCCTCGGGGAGTCCTCCCGGCGTCGCGCAGGGTCGGCGTGCTTGCCGCTGCGACGTCGGGCCTACCGCGTGTCCAGAGGGGTGGAGTGCATGCCGTCGCAGCCGTGTGTGCTGCTCAAGCACGGAGAGCTCGCGATCAAGGGCCGCAACCGCGGCGTCTTCGAGCGGCACCTGCTGCGGAACCTGGAATGGGCGCTCGGCGAGGTCGACTCCCGAGCCCGCGTCGAACGGCGGGCGGGGGTGCTCGTGGTGACCTCCCCGAACGCGCAGGATCCCCAGCGGCAGGCCGCGCTGGTCGAACGCGCTCGGGAAGTGATCGGCATCAGCGTCGTGCAGCCCGGGGTGCGCACGTCGAAGGACCCGAAGGCGACCGCGCAGTCCATGCTCGCACTGCTGACCGAGCAGTTGGGCGCAGCGCCGCGCACGTTCGCCGTGCGGGCGCGTCGGCGGGACAAGAACTTCCGCATGACTTCCTCGGAGATGGCCGCCTACCTGGGCCAGCGCGTGGTGGACGAGCTGGGGTGGCCGGTGGACCTGGACAATCCGGACACCGAGATCACCGTCGAGGTGGACTGGCGCGAGACGTTCGTGTCCGTCCAGCACCTGCGCGGGCAGGGCGGCCTGCCGGTGGGCTCCAGCGGCAGGGCGCTGTCGCTGCTCTCGGGCGGGTACGACTCGCCGGTCGCGGCACACCGGATGATGCGCCGCGGGCTGCACTGCGACTTCCTGCACTTCACCGGTGCGCCGTACACGGGCCCGTCGTCGACGTACAAGGCCTACGCACTGGTGCGCCAGCTCAACCGCTTCCAGGGCGGTTCACGCCTGCACGTGGTGCCGATCGGCAAGGCGCAGCGCGCGCTGGCCACCGCCGGCGCCGGTGAGCTGCAGATCGTGGCGCAGCGCCGGCTCATCGTGCGGGTGGGCACCGCGCTGGCGCAGCGGCTCGGCGACGAGGCCCTGGTCACCGGCGACAGCCTCGGCCAGGTCTCCAGCCAGACGTTGAGCAACATGGCCACCACCGAGCAGGCGGCGGGCCTGCCGGTGCTGCGACCGCTGCTGGCCTGGGACAAGCAGGAGATCATGGGCGAGGCCGCGAACATCGGCACGGCCGAGATCTCCAAGCTGCCGGACGAGGACTGCTGCAGCCTGATCATGCCGCCGAACGTGGCCACGCACAGCCAGCACTCCCAGCTGCACAAGGTGGAGAACCGCGTCGGCTTCGACGACCTGATCGAGGAGGTCCTGGACAACATCCAGGTGCTGGAGGTCGAGGGCGAGCGCGCCCCCACCGCCAGTTGCGAGGCGGATGCCTCGGACGCTGAGGACGTCGAGCGCGCCCGGGCGGCCACGGTCTGACAGGGGCGCCGGCGGGCATGCGCGGATGTGTGCGCCCACCGCGACGCCCGCCCCTCTCGCCGCGCCCGGGACGGGTTTCGCGGTGCGCACGCCCGTCCCGGCAACCCGAATTCGGGGATCTGCTCGACCGCGGGGATCGATCGCGAACTGATCGTGAATCCGTGCGCGACCGCCGCGACCGGCGAGAGCACCGTGGCCGACTGGCTCACCGAGGTCGAGCGCGGTCACAGCTGTGCGGCGGTGAGGCGGGATCAGCCGCTCCACGGGTTGAACAGGTTGTTGCCGGTGGCATCGAAGTCGTCGGTGTTGCGCGTGGCCAGTGTCGCTCCGCGAGATGCGCAGATCACGGCGATCTGCGCATCGGCCGTGGCGACGGGCCGCCCGGCGCTCTCGCGGCTGACGACGATCCCGGCGTACCGGCGAGCCGCAGGGGCGATGCCGTGGTCGATAGGCTCGGCGCGAACGCCGCCGAACCCACCAGGAGATCGCGTGTCCACCGCCGCCCCGGCGAGCATGCCCGCGGAGCTGCTCGCCCACGCCGAGAACACCCCCGGTTTCATGCCGGCCGACGAGGGGATCGCGCTGCACCGGGCGACGATCGAACACCTCGGCACGGGCACGGCGGTCGAGATCGGCACCTACTGCGGCAAGTCCACGCTGTACCTGGCCGCTGCCGCGCGACACACCGGTGGCGCCATCGTCACCGTGGACCACCACCGGGGCTCGGAGGAGCACCAGCCCGGCTGGGAGTACCACGATCCGGACCTGGTCGATCCCGAGGTGGGGCGGTTGGACACGCTCGGCACGTTCCGCCGCACCATGGCCACCGCGGGCCTGGAGGAGCACGTGTTGGCCGTCGTCGGTGATTCGGCCACCATGTCGACCCGTTGGAACACCCCGCTGGGACTGCTGTTCATCGACGGCGGGCACACCGAACGGGCCGCCCGGAGCGACTTCGCCGGCTGGGCGCACTGGGTCGCTCCCGGCGGCGCGCTCGTCATCCACGACGTCTTCCCCGACCCCCGCGACGGCGGGCAGGCCCCCTACCACGTGTACCGGCGCGCGGTGGATTCCGGCCGGTTCCGGGAGGTTTCGGTGACGGGTTCGCTGCGGGTGCTGGAACGCGTCGCGGGCGAAGCGGGCGCGCCCGTCGACGCCGAGTGAACGTCCACAGCGGACCGCGCAGTACGAGATCCCCGCGCAGCACGCTTTCCCGCACCTGAACCCTCTGCACAGCACCATTCCCCGAGCGCTGCGCGAGCCCGGCTCACCGGAGGGGTTCCCTCACGGCGCCGCCGCGGCGGCAGGCGTGCGCACCGGGTGCGCCGATCCGACCGCACCGCGGAAGATCCCGTTCGCCGGTGTGGTGCGCGACAACGCGTCGGCGGCGAGGATCACCGAGGCCGAGGTCCACGTGGTCCGCTCCCAGGGCCACCGCTTGCCGTCGGCGTAGACGTAACCCGTCCAGTACGAGCCGTCCGCATCGCGCAGGTGCTGCATCGCGGCGAACAGCTTGTGCGCCCACGCGTTCTCCCCGAGCGCGTCCAGGCTCAGCACGAGTTCGCAGGTCTCGGCACCGGTCACCCACGGCCGGTCGGCGACGCACCGCACTCCCAGACCGTCCACGACGAACTCGTCCCAGCGGGAGCGCAGCAGCCGCGCCGCGTCGTCCTCGCGCACCGCCCCGCCCAGAACGGGGTAGTACCAGTCCATCGAATAGCGCGGTTTCGGCGCGAACACCGCCGGCTCCGCGCGCACCGCCTCCCCCAGCCGGTCGGCCGCCTCCCGCCAGTGCGGCTGCGGGCTGCCCACGTGCTCGGCCAGGGCGAGCGCGCACCGCAAGCTGTGGTGGATGCTGGAGCACCCGGACAGCAGCGCCTCGTCGAACGGTTCGCCGCAGGGGTCCACCGCCCAGCTGATCTGCCCGTGCGCGCGCTGGGCAGCGAGGACGAACTCGACGGCGGCGCGCACCACGGGCCACATCTCGGCGGCGAAGGCCGAATCACCGGTCAGCAGCACGTGGTGCCACACGCCGACCGCCGGGTAGGCGCAGAAGTTCGTGTCCGCCGCGGCGTCCTCGACGCGCCCGGCGCGCACGCGCAGCGGCCAGGAGCCGTCGGGACGCTGCGTCGCGCGCAACCACCGGTAGGCGCGGGCGGCGCGGGCCCGCTGTCCCGCCGCGGCCAGCCCCATCGCGGATTCGACGTGGTCCCAGGGATCCACGTGCCCACCCGGGTACCAGGGGATCGCCCCGGAATCGAGCTGCACCATGCCGATCGCCCGCGCGGTGCGGCGCACCTGATCGGCGGTGAGGGCGCCGGGGACCGCCGGAACCTCAGGCGGCGGCACCGGGAACTCCCGGTTTGCCGAGGTAGGCCACCACGCTCTTGCCGAGCACCGGGTCGAGCAGCCGTTCGGCGGTGCGCGTGAGCCGCGGAGCCCGCATCAGGTCCCACACGAGCATCCGGTGGTACGCGCGCACGGCCGGGTGCTCGTCGTCGTCCGGCCCCACCGCGCACTTCAGCCACCAGTACGGCGCGTGCAGCGCGTGCGCGTAGTGGTGGAACGCCGGCCGCAACCCGGCCTCGCGGAGCTTGCCGAGCAGCTCGTCGGTGCGGTAGATGCGCACGTGCCCGCCTTCGACCTGGTGGTACTCGTCGGAGAGGGCCCAGCACACGCGTTCGGGGAACCAGCGGGGCACGGTGACGACGACGCGCCCGCCCGGTTTGACCACGCGGACCAGTTCGTGCATCGCCTTCTCGTCCTCGGGCAGGTGCTCCATGATTTCCGCGGCGATGACCCGGTCGAAGTAGTCGTCGGGGAACGGCAGCGACAGCGCGTCCCCGGTGGCCGTGCTGGCACCGGCAGCGGCGGGCACCTCGCCCTCGGCCTCCATCGCGGCGAACAGCGTCGCCACGTTCTCCAGCTCGGCGGCGTCGTGGTCGAAGGCGACGACCTCGGCGCCGCGGCGGTACAGCTCGAAGGCGTGCCGCCCGGCGCCGCACCCGAGGTCGAGCGCGCGCATGCCCGGTGCCACGCCGAGCTTGTCGAAGTCCACCGTCAGCACCGGCCCGCTCCCTTCCGCGGCGTTTCCGCGCACGTTCGTTCGATCGCTTCCGCGTAGCAGTCGACCGTGGCGGCGGCCACGGACGTCCAGCTGTAGCGCTGAACGACCCGGCGCCGGCCTGCCTCGCCGAGCCGGTTCCGGTAGTCCGGCGAGGCCAGCACCGCGCCCAGCGCTGCGGCCAGCTCCTCGGCATCGCCGGGCCGGACGAGTTCCACGGTTTCGCCGTGCTCGCCCGCGACTTCCGGGATGGCGCCGGCGCGGCTGGCCACCAGCGGGGTGCCGCAGGCCATGGCTTCCACCGCGGGCAGCGAGAACCCCTCGTACAGCGAGGGGACGCAGGCCACTTCGGCCGAGCCGAGCAGTTCGGCGATCTCGCCGTCGCTGAGCCCGCTCGCGGTGCGCACCACGTCGCCGATGGCGAGCTCCTCGATGCGGCGCGCCGTGGCCCCGCCGGGGGTCGGTTGGGAGATGAGCACGAGTTCCACGTCGCGTTCGGTGCGCAGCTTCGCGACGGCCTCCAGCAGCGTGCCCACGCCTTTCATCGGGGTGTCGGCACTGGCCGTGGCCACGATGCGACCGGGGACGCGGGGTTTTTCCGGTGGGCGGAACACCGCGGTGTCCACCCCGAGGGGAACGACGCTGAGCTGGTCGCGGTGCACGCCGAAGTCGCGCCGGATGTCGGCGGCGGAGGATTCGGACACCGTCATCAGGTGCGGGATGCGGCGGGCCACGCGGGCCTGCATCCGCAGGAAGCCGTACCAGCGGCGGAGGGTGAGCCTGCGCCACCCGGTCGCGTTCGCGAGGTCGACGCGGCGGTCGTGCGTGATCGGGTGGTGGATGGTCGCCGTCACCGGCAGTCCGGCCGGGGGCAGTCCGAGCAGGCCGTAACCGAGGCTCTGGTTGTCGTGCACGACGTCGAACTCGTGCGCGCGGGCGCGCAACCGGCGGGCCGCGCGCAGCGTGAACGTCAGCGGCTCGGGAAATCCCGCGGTCCACATCGTGCCGAGTTCGAGCAGGTCGACCCAGTTCCGGAACTCGCGCCAGTGCGGCGTGCGGAACGGGTCCGGCTCGCGGTAGAGGTCCAGGCTGGGCACGCGGGTCAGCTGCACCTCCGGATCCAACTCCGGGTAGGGCTGCCCGGAGAAGACCTCCACGTGGTGGCCGAGTTCGGCCAGGCCCCGGCTGAGGTGGCGCACGTACACACCCTGGCCGCCGCTGTGCGGCTTGCTGCGGTAGGACAGCAGCGCTATTCGCACGGGTTCACCTCGCAGACCGGTCGCTGCCGACCGGATCTGGAACCGGATCGTTCCGGTCGGACCTGAACGATCACCCTAACCCGCGTCGGCGGGCGGCGAGCCCGCCAGGTGGCGTCCACCACGACACCGCAACCGCGTTCGCCCGCCGTCGTAGCACCGCTGCCGGGAGCGAAAAGACGTGTGGGCCGTCCGCCGCGGACGGCGGACGGCCCACACTGCCACGGAGCGCGTGGTGGTTGTCCCAATCCCTCAGTCGGGTCCCACAGCCGGGTCCCTCAGCGGGCCAGCTGCTCCAGCCGGGCCTGGCCTTCGCGGAACTGGTTGATGTCGGTGTTGCCACCGATGCCGGGCACCGAGCCCTCGTCCGTGTACTGCCAGAAGTTCCAGTTGTCGAAGCCTTCGGGCACGGAGGGCTGGTCGACCCCGTAGGAGGCGAGCCACAGCGGGTGGTCGTTGTAGCTGTCAGTGCTGCCCATGCACTGGCTCCAGAACGACGGGTTGGCGTAGATGATGGGGTCTTCGCCGGTGCGTTCCTTGACGACCTTGTTGAAGCCGTCCACCCACTGGTGCATCTCGTCGACGGACTTGCCGTAGCAGCCGCCGCTGCTCGGGTCGACCTCGAGATCCAGCACCGGAGGCAGCGTCTTGCCGTCCTTCTGGTAGTCGGCCACGTCGAGGAAGCGGTTGGCCTGCTCCTCCGGTCCGGACGAGCCGGGGCGGGCGAAGTGGTACGCGCCGGCGATCATCCCGGCGTCCTTGGCGCCGTGGTACTGCTCGCCGTAGGTCGGGCTGGCGAAGCTCGTACCGTCCGTGGCCAGCACGAACGTGAACTTCTTGCCGGAGTCGGCGACCTGGTTCCAGTCGACGGATCCGTTGTGGTTGGACACGTCGATGCCTTCCACCGGCGGTCCGACCGGGGCGGGCGCCTCCTGCTGTCCGGACTGCTGCCCGCCTCCCTGCTGCGGGGACTTCTCGGCGTCGGCCATCATCCGCCCGGCCGTTTCGGGCGACATATCGCCCGTCTGGGCCGCTTCCTGCACGTCGTGCTGCTGCGTGCCGGGGCCGGCCAGGCTGGCGATGACGATGCCGATGAGGCCGAGCGCGGCGACGGCGGATCCGGCCTGCATGGCCCGGGCCCGGGTCGGAACGCCTTCACCGCCCGGCAGGTTGGCGGACAGCCGGCTGAACAGCAGCGCCACCCTCTCCCGGAAGCGCTGCACAGCCGGGGCGTCCCACCCCCGCCGGAGAGTCGGCAGCACGGCGGCGATCACGCGCTGCACCGCGGGCCGGACGCGGTCCACGCCGGAACGCAGCGTCGTGTCGACCGAGTGCGCGGTCGAGCGGACCGTGGACCACTGGTCGCGTGTCCCATCGTTCGGGTTCGACGGGGCACCGTTGACGTCTGAATCGGGGGATCGTGTGGAGTCGGGGTCTTCATGTGTCACAAGGCCCCACACTCCAGCGCGGAGCGTAGCCGTGCATCACGGTTTCTACGGGGTTGAGTACTTAGATTTAACCCCTCGGTGCACACACAAAACCACTGATGAGCACGCAACGTGACAAAAATCCGGGAGATCCTCGCATCCCGGACTGCTGCGCACCCCTGCGCTCCACCGGGTCATCAGCAGGGCCGGCCCCGCTGCGGGCGGACCCGCGCATCGGGGCAGCACCCTACTGCAGGCCCGCACCGCTCGGAACACCCCGTCCCGCCATCTGTCCGTGCCCGACACGCCGCCGCGACTGGCGCGCGAACCGCGCGGAGCGTTCCGGCACAATGCGAACGGAGCCAGCGGAGATCGCGAACGAACAGTGTAGGAAGCAGGCAGCGAAGCATCGTGACCACAGCCGTTCACCAGAAGATCGCCGAAGAACTCGGAGTCCAGCAGCGCCAGGTCGATGCCGTGGTCGACCTGCTCGACGGCGGCGCGACCGTGCCGTTCGTGGCTCGCTACCGCAAGGAGGTCACCGGCGGCCTTGACGACACCCAGCTGCGCACGCTCGAAGAGCGGCTGCAGTACCTGCGGGAGCTCGAGGAACGCCGCGAAGCCGTCCTGGAGTCCGTCCGTTCCCAGGGCAAGCTCGACGAAGCGCTCGAACAGCGCATCCGGGACGCCGACACCAAAGCCCGCTTGGAGGACATCTACCTCCCGTTCAAACCCAAGCGCCGCACCAAGGCGCAGATCGCGATCGAGTCCGGCCTGGAACCGCTCGCGGACCGGCTGCTGGCCGACCCGACGCTCGACCCGAACGCCACCGCCGCCGAGTACATCAACCCCGACAACGCAGTGGCCGATGCCGACGCGGCGCTGACCGGAGCCCGCGCGATCCTCGTGGAGCGCTTCGCCGAGGACGCCGACCTCATCGGCGAACTGCGCGAGCGGATGTGGCAGCGCGGCCGGCTCGTCTCCCGCGTGCGCGAGGGCAAGCAGGAGGAAGGCGCCAAGTACTCCGACTACTTCGAGTTCGACGAGGCGTTCACCGCCCTGCCCGCGCACCGCGTGCTCGCGCTGTTCCGCGGGGAGAAGGAGGAGGTGCTCGAGCTCACCCTCGAGTCCGATTCGGACGCGGAGGCCACGGGCGCGGACTACCAGCGGATCATCGCCGCGCACGTCGGGATCGCCGACGAAGGGCGCCCGGCCGACGAGTGGCTCGGCGGCGTCCTCCGCTGGGCCTGGCGCACCCGCGTTTTCACCCGCCTGTCGGTGGACCTGCGCACGCGGCTGCGGCAGCAGGCCGAGGACGAGGCCGTGCGGGTGTTCGCCGCGAACCTGCGCGACCTGTTGCTGGCCGCTCCCGCGGGGACCCGGCCGACGATCGGCCTCGACCCCGGCTACCGCACCGGCGTCAAGGTCGCCGTCGTCGACGGCACCGGCAAGCTCGTCGCCACCGACACGATCCACCCGCACAAACCGCAGCAGCGCTGGGACGCCGCCCGCGACCGCCTGGCCGGGCTGGCGCGCGAGCACGGCGCCGAGCTCGTCGCGATCGGCAACGGAACCGCCTCCCGCGAGACCGAACGGCTCGCGGGCGAGCTCATCAAGACCCACCCGGAGCTCGGACTGCGGAAGCTGACCGTCTCGGAGGCGGGCGCGTCGGTGTACTCGGCTTCGGAATACGCCTCCCGCGAGCTCGCAGACCTGGACGTGTCACTGCGCGGCGCCGTGTCCATCGCGCGGCGGTTGCAGGACCCGCTGGCCGAGCTGGTCAAGATCGATCCGAAGTCGATCGGCGTCGGGCAGTACCAGCACGACATGTCCGAAGCGAAGTTGTCCCGCTCGCTCGACGCGGTGGTCGAGGACTGCGTGAACGCGGTCGGTGTCGACGTGAACACCGCGTCGGTGCCGCTGCTGGCCCGCGTGTCGGGCATCGGCGCGGGACTGGCGGACAACATCGTCCGCCACCGCGACGATCACGGCGCGTTCCGCGACCGCGAGACCCTCAAGGAGGTCACCCGGCTCGGTCCGAAGGCCTTCGAGCAGTGCGCCGGGTTCCTGCGCATCCAGGACGGCGACAACCCGCTGGACTCCTCGGCCGTGCACCCCGAGTCCTACCCCGTGGTGCGACGCATCGCCGAGGCCACCGGCAGCGAGCCGAGCGCGCTCGTCGGCGGTGAAGCGCTGTTGCAGCAGCTGCGCCCGCAGGACTTCGTCGACGACGCCGTCGGCCTGCCCACGGTGACCGACATCCTGGCCGAACTGGAGAAGCCCGGCCGGGACCCGCGCGGCGAGTTCCGCACCGCGAACTTCGCCGAAGGCGTGGAAACGCTGGCGGACCTGCGGACCGGGATGCAGCTGGAAGGCGTGGTCACCAACGTCGCCGCGTTCGGCGCGTTCGTCGACATCGGGGTGCACCAGGACGGCTTGGTGCACGTCTCCGCGATGTCGAAGAACTACGTCAGCGACCCCCGCGAAGTCGCCAAGCCCGGTGACGTGGTTCGGGTCAAGGTGCTCGACGTGGACGAGGACCGCAAACGCATCTCCCTGTCACTGCGGCTCGACGACGAACCCGGTGGTGCGCAGGGCAAGCGCGAGTCCGCCGGGGGCCGCCAGCGCGGCGGCAAGCACAACGGCGGCAAGAGCGGCGGCAGGAACGGCGGCGGCAAGAGCGGCGGCAAACGCCCCCGCGGCGAGCGCCAACAGCAGGAAGCCCCGAACGGCGCACTGGCCGACGCGCTGCGGCGCGCCGGATTCTCCGGCTGACCGCACGGCGACACCTCACGGCCACCGGCCCTGCAACACGCGGGTCGGTGGCCGCGTCTCCCGTGCGGCCACCGCACCACCGGGCTGCGCAGGGGTGTTCCACCCGCACCCACACCCGCACCTGCACAGGTGGGAGCCAGCAAGTCGCGGGGCAGCACCTGCCCGCCCGGAATCAGCCTGGCGAGCGGACGGGGTCGTCGACCCCGCTCGCGGGGTCGACGAGGGCATCCTCGCCCTCCCCCGCCGCCGGCTGCCCGGCCTCCGCCGTCGGTGCGGCATCCACCGGCTGCCCGGCATCCACCGACTGCCCGGCCTCCGCCGTCGGATCGGCCTTCGCGGGCCGCTCGGGCTCCAGTGGCTGTTCGGCCTCGCGTTGCCGCGGCACGCGCACCCGCTCGGACGGCACTCGCCGCTGCTCGGTGACGCGTTCCACGTAGCTGTCGGCGTGCTCCTCCTGCACGCCGTTCTCCGTCGCTGCGAGGAACGGTTCCGCGCTGTCGAGCACGGCCTGCGCCGCGCGGACCTGTTCACCGAGATCGCGGCGCAGCCGCAGCATCGTCGCCGCGTACTCGTCGGCGCGGCGGGTGCGGCGTTGCGCCTCGGCCGTGGCTTCGCGCACCAGGCGCTCAGCGTCGGCACGGCTGGCCCGTTCTCGCTCGGCCAGCACGCGCATCTCCTCGTCGCGGCGAGCGGCCATGGACACCTCGAAGTCGTGCTCGATCTGGCTGCGCCGCTGCTCGGCTTCGGCGTCGAGCCGACGCCGGTGCTGCTCGGCCTCCTCGGCCATGTGCTGCACTTCCTCGCGGGTCCGCTGCAGCATCTCGGTGCGTTGCTGCTCCGACTGCCGCCGCCACTCGTCGGCCTCGGTGACGAGCTGCTCGTAGCGGTTGCGTAATTCGGCGGCTGCCTGCTCCGAGCGGGCCCATTCGTGCTCGGCTGCCGCGCGCGCGGAGGCGGTGATCTCCGCGGCCTCGTCCTTGGCCAGTCGGACCATCCGGTGCAGCCGGTCCGACAGGGCCGTCTCGTCGATCGGAGTCCGGGCCTGCTCGTCGAGCTGCCGCTGCAGGGAGTCGATATCGGCACGTGCCTGCTCCAACTGCTGCGACAGGTCGGCGACCTGGCCCAGTGCCGAGTCCCGGTCCTCGGCGAGCATCCGGATCTCGTTCTCGGCTTGCTGGATGTAGAACTTGACCTGGGAACGCCGGTATCCCCGCCAGACGGTGTCGAAATCCGCTTGCAACGGCACGAGTTCGCGATCCTCTTGCTGGCCCACGGTCTCACCTCGCTCGGGACGGGCGGTCATTGCGCTTCGAGCGAGCCGCACCCGGCGGCACATTCCGTTCTACGCCACGAACCGACGTGAACGAATCACTCCGGGCGGCTGAACCGGATTACACGCACACCAGCGCCACCCGATCAGTCGAGCCGTCGGCGCGGCGGGTCACTCTGCCGGTCGATTCTCCGAGCGGGCTCTGTCCGACAGCAACAGTCGTGATGCGATGTGCATCAACCTGCAACCCGCGCGCCGATGCCGCGCCACCGCCCGGCCCTCCCCGGCGTCGGGCGGTCGAGCGCCCCGGGCATCTGCGGCTGCGCCCGGTCCCTGCGGCACCCTCCCCAGCAGCCGACCCCAGCCGTGCAGCCAGCGGCAGCACTGGAACTCAGGACCGCGCGACTCAGCCGGAGCGCTCCGCACCCGCGGGCTCGGCCGGTGCTGTTCCGGCCGCACCGGGACGCAGGATCCGCTGGAAGGTCGTGAGGATGTCGGCGCGCTCCGGCAGCGTCTCCCGCACGATCCCCTGCAGCAGCAGCCCGCAGAACGCGACCGAGAGGGCGCGACCCGTGGTCGGGTCGGTGTAGTCGGCGAACAGCTCGGCCAGCGCCGAGTCCCACTCCTGGCTCACGTGCCGCAGTGCGGGCCGGTGCAGCGCCGCGATGTAGAGCTCGTGCTCCACGGCGGTGCGGGTGCGTTCCGGTCCGAGGTAGTGCAGCACGAGCTCGGTCAACGCTTCGGCCAGGTCCTGCTGCGGCTGCCGCGTGCGTTCCCACTCGCGCAGCTGCGCGACGTCGTCGGTGGACGCCTGCCGCAGCGCCTCGGCGAGGAGGTCGTCCAGCGTGGAGAAGTAGTAGGTCGTCGAACCCAGGGGCACGTTCGCCTGCGCCGCGACCGCCCGGTGCGTGAGCTTTTCCACCCCGCGCTCGGCCACCACGGTGATCGCGGCGCGCGCGATGCGCTCACGCCGGCCCGGGTCCTTCGCGCGTCGCTTGGGCGCGGCGTTGCTCGCGGCGGCTTCCGGGATCGACATTCCGTTCGACGCTACCCCTTGTGTCGGCTGCCCTCGTGCCGGCTGCCACAGCCTTGCGTGCGCCGGCGCGCAGGCGGCCGGCGATCGTTCGATCAGCGTCCGCACAGCTTGCCACACGCCTGCCGAGCGACGATGCGATCCAACTCACGGCCCTGGCATTTTTGCAGTTCAACACCACCATTTTACGCCGCGGGGAAGAGCGTTTCGCAGCTTTGCGGCGGCTTCGCGGAACGAATCATGTACATCTGTACACAGACGCTGTTAGGCTCCGTACCGCTCGATTGCAGGCGTCGAACTCGACGCGCACAACAACGACGGCGCGAACAACGACTACGGGAAATCACGCATGTCGCAAGCGGAAAACACGAACGCCACGCTGTTCATCGACGGCGTGTGGACGAACGCCGCGCAGGGCGGCAGCCGGCAGATCCGGTGCCCCGCCGACGGCACCCTCGTCACCACCGTGGACGAGGCCGACCGGAACGACGCGGAACGCGCGATCGCCGCCGCACGACGCGCCTTCGACACCGGCAGCTGGCCCCGCACCCCGGCGTGGGAGCGCGGTGACCTGCTGCTGCGGGTCAGCGACCTCCTGGTGCGCGACACCGAGGAGTTCGCCATCGCCGAGTCGCGCGACACCGGCAAGCGGCTCGAGGAGAGCCGCATCGACATGGCCGACATCGCCGCGTGCTTCCGGTACTACGGCAAGATCGCCGGCACCGAGGCCGGACGGGTCGTCGACACCGGCTCGGCGGAGGCCATCAGCCGGGTGCAGCACGAACCGGTCGGCGTGTGCGGCCTGGTCACGCCGTGGAACTACCCGCTGCTGCAGGTCGCCTGGAAGGTCGCCCCCGCGCTGGCCGCGGGCAACTCCTTCGTGCTCAAGCCGAGCGAACTCACCCCGAGCACCGCCGTGCTGCTCATGCGCGTGCTCACCGAGGCCGGCCTGCCTGCCGGCGTGGGCAACCTCGTGCTGGGCACCGGCGCCGAGGTCGGTTCGGTGCTGTCCGAGCACGCCGACGTGGACCTCGTGTCGTTCACCGGCGGCCTGCACACCGGCCGGAAGATCGCCGCGGCGGCGGCCGGCACGGTGAAGAAGGTCGCGCTCGAGCTCGGCGGCAAGAACCCCAACGTGGTCTTCGCCGACGCCGACTTCGACACCGCGGTCGACTACGCCATGCTCGCGATCTTCCTGCACTCCGGGCAGGTGTGCTCGGCCGGCGCCCGGTTGGTCGTGCAGGACGAACTGCACGACTCGCTCGTCGACGAGATCGTGCGCCGCGCGCGGAACATCCGGATCGGCGGTCCGTTCGACGAGGACGCCGAAACCGGCCCGCTGATCTCCGCGGAGCAGCTGAACAAGGTCGCCGACTACGTGTCCAAGGCCGTCGACGAGGGTGCGGTCCTGCGCACCGGCGGTGGCCGCCCCGAGGGCGAACGCTACGCCGCCGGGCACTACTACCTGCCCACCGTGCTCGACGAGGTCCAGCAGGGTTCGCACGCAGCGACCGAGGAATCCTTCGGCCCGGTGCTCACCGTCGAGCGCTTCACCGACGAGGACGACGCGGTCCGCATCGCCAACGACACGCACTACGGTCTCGCCGGCGCGGTGTTCACCTCCGATCCGGCGAAGGCGCAACGAGTCGCCAACCGGATGCGGCACGGCACCATCTGGATCAACGACTTCCACCCGTACCTGCCGCAAGCGGAATGGGGTGGCATGAAGCAGTCCGGCACGGGGCGCGAACTCGGTCGCGCCGGACTCGGCGAATACCAGGAAACCAAGCACGTCTACCAGAATCTGCAGCCGCAGCCGCTGAACTGGCTGTTCACCGGGGAGTAGATCCGCCGGGAGACGCTCCCGCACCGACCGGCGAACACCGGTGCCCGGCGGTGACCCGGCGCCCGTTGCCCCGAGTCGCAGCAGCGCCGCACCACCGGCCGGGCACCGCGCGGTCTCCGCCGAGCACGCCGGCGGAGGTCGCGCGCACTACGGTACAACGGCGTACTCCGCGGTTCCCGCCCATTCGCGGACGGAGCCGCGTGTATCCGCCGGCGGTCATCCGCAGAACCGAAACGCCGCAACGACGCGCACGAACCACCCGGCCCCGAACCTCCCCTGGGGGGCGGGGCGGGAAAAGGAGTTGTCGGGGCATGAGCGCGCCCACGGGCGATACCGAACTCTCCGAGTTCGGCTACACCAACAAGTTAAAAAGAACCCTCGGCGGATTCAGCACGTTCGCCGCCGGAATCAGCTACATCTCGGTGCTCACCGGCACCTTCCAACTGTCCTACTTCGGATTGTCCAACGGCGGTCCCGCCTACTGGTGGTCCTGGCCGATGGTCTTCCTCGGGCAGTTGCTCGTGGCGTTGAGTTTCGCCGAGTTGGCCTCCCGCTACCCCATCGCCGGGTCCATCTACAACTGGGCCAAGAAACTGGGCGGTCAGCACGTCGGCTGGCTCGCGGGATGGATGATGCTGGTCGCCTCCGTGGTGTCCATCGCGGCCACGTCCCTGGCCTACCAGAACACGCTGCCGCAGATCTGGTCCGGATTCCAGATCATCGGCGACGGCTCCACCTCCCAGCAGCAGGCCGTCAACGGCATCCTGCTCGCAACGGCGTTGATCGTGTGCACCACGCTGATCAACGCGTTCGGCGTCAAGCTCATGGCGCGGATCAACAGCATCGGCGTGTTCATCGAGCTGGCCGCCGCGGTCCTGCTGATCGTGGCGCTGGCCGCCGTCGCCGTGCGCAGCCCCGCGGTCGTGCTGGAGACCGGCAACACCGGCGCGGACAACCCGGCCGGCTACCTCGGCGCGTTCCTCGTCGCCGGCATCGCCTCGTCCTACGTGATGTACGGGTTCGACACGGCCGCCTCGCTCGGGGAGGAGTCGGTCAACCCGCACCGCAACGCCCCGCGGGCGATCCTGCGCGCGTTGATCGCCTCCTTCCTGCTCGGCGGGCTGATCATCCTGTTCGGACTCATGGCCGCCCGGGACCTGAGCGCACCGGAGATGCTCAGCGGCGGTCTGCAGTACGTCCTCAACGACGCGCTCGGCCCGATCGTCGGCCGGCTGTTCCTGCTGTCGATCTTCGTGGCGATCACGGTGTGCGTGCTCGCGGTGCACACGGCGGCCATCCGCATCGCCTTCGCCATGGCGCGGGACAACGCGCTGCCCGCGGGGTCGAAACTGGCCCGGGTGAGCCCCCGGTTCCAGACGCCGGTCGTGCCCGCCGTCGTCATCGGTGCGCTGGCGCTGGCGCTGCTGGGGCTCAACATCAACCAACCGCAGATCTTCACCGCGATCACCAGCCTGGCGATCATCCTGATCTACATCTCCTACCTGCTGGTGACCGTGCCGATGCTCGTGGCGCGGCTGCGCGGCAAGTGGTCCTCGGCCAAGCAGCGGGGCCGCTTCAGCCTCGGCAAGTTCGGCCTGCCGGTCAACATCCTGGCCGTGCTCTGGGGTCTGGCGATGACGACCAACCTGGCCTGGCCACGCCGGGCGGTGTACAACGCCGACCCGCCGTACCACTGGTACCTGCAGTACAGCTCGCTGCTGTTCATCGGCCTCGCGGGCGTGGGCGGATTCGCCTACTACTGGTTCGTGCAGCGCCGCAAGATCGGCGTGCTGACCGAACACGCCTCCGCCGCCGACACCTCCGAGACCGAGAACTCCGCGACCGCCCCTGCGGAGGCCGGCCCCTCCGAGACCGGCAGTGCCGAGACCGAGAGCAGCGCGGAGTCCGCACCGCGGAAATCCGCCACGAGCAGCCCTGTTTCCTGACCAGAAACGGAGAACCCCGCCATGACCGAGCAGTTCGACTACGTCGTCGTGGGCGGCGGCAGCGCCGGCGCCGCCGTCGCCGCCCGCCTGTCCGAAGACCCGAACGTGACGGTGTGCCTGCTGGAAGCCGGACCGTCCGACGTCGGCGACGGGAACGTCCTGCAACTCGACCGCTGGATGGAGCTGCTGGAATCCGGCTACGACTGGGACTACCTCATCGAACCGCAGCAGAACGGCAACTCGTTCATGCGGCACGCCCGCGCCCGCGTGCTCGGCGGGTGCTCCTCGCACAACTCCTGCATCGCGTTCTGGGCCCCGGCCGAGGACCTCGACGAGTGGGAGTCCCTCGGTGCCACCGGCTGGGGCTCCGCGGACCTCTTCCCGCTGTACCAGCGGTTGGAGACCAACGACGCACCGGGTGGGCACCACGGCCGCAGCGGCCCGGTCAACATCCGCACCGTGCAGCCCAACGACCCGTGCGGATCGGCGCTGCTGGAAGCCTGCGAACAGGAGGGCATCCCGCGGGCCCGGTTCAACTCGGGCACGACCGTCACCAACGGGGCGAACTGGTTCCAGATCAACGCCCGCGCCGACAACACGCGCTCGTCGTCCTCGGTGTCCTACCTGCACCCGATCATGGGTGAGCGCCCCAACCTCGAGGTGCGCACCGACGTGCGGGCCAAGCAGGTCACCTTCGACGGCACGCGCGCCACCGGCGTGCAGTACCTGGACGCCGACCAGCTGCACACGCGCACCGTGCGGGCCCGGCGGGAGGTCGTGCTGTCCACGGGCGCGATCGACACGCCGAAACTGCTGATGCTCTCCGGCATCGGCCCGGCCGAGCACCTGCGCGAGGTCGGACTCGACGTCCTCGTCGACTCCCCCGGTGTGGGCTCCACGCTGCAGGACCACCCGGAAGGCGTCATCAGCTGGGACGCCAAGCAACCGATGGTCAACGAGTCGACCCAGTGGTGGGAGATCGGCATCTTCCACACCACGCAGCCGGACCTGGACCGGCCGGACCTGATGTTCCACTACGGCTCGGTGCCGTTCGACATGCACACCGTGCGGCAGGGCTACCCCACTTCGGAGAACAGCTTCTGCCTGACGCCGAACGTCACGCGCGCCCGCTCCACGGGAACGGTGCGGTTGCAGAGCCGCGACTTCCGGGACAAGCCGAAGGTCGACCCGCAGTACTTCACCGACCCGCACGACATCCGGGTGATGAGCGAGGGGATCAAGCTGGCGCGGCGCATCGTCGAGCAGCCCGCGATGCGCGAGTGGGCCGGTGCCGAGCTCTTCCCCGGACCGAACGTGCGCACCGACGACGAGATCGCCGACTACCTCAGGCGCACGCACAACACCGTCTACCACCCGGCGGCCTCGGTGCCGATGGGCGCCGAGCAGGACCCGAACGCGCCGCTGGACCCGCGGCTGCGCGTCAAGGGCGTGCGGGGGCTGCGCGTGGCGGACGGTTCGGCGATGCCGTTCCTCGTGGCGGTCAACCCGAACATCACCACGATGGCGATCGGTGAGAAGTGCTCGGACATGCTCTCCGAGGACAACCGCTGACGACCTGCTCCCCGGCGGCACGGCAGCGGTCCCACCCACCGCGGCACCACTGCTCCCCCGGTGGTCGCTGACGGCACCGGTGCGTTCCGCGCACGTCGTGTCGCGGGCGGAAGACGGCGTCCGCGGGGGCGCTGCCGGATGTGACCTCCGGCGGCGCCCGGCCGCCCGCCGCGCGCTACCGGCCCCTCCGCACCCCGATGGCGGAGGGGCCGGTGCGCCTTCGACGCCAGGTTGCCGATCGGTCAGCTCCCGCCGGGGCGGCTTCAGCCGAAGCGGCCGCCCCCGCAAGCCCGGTAGAGATCGCGCAGCAGCAGCACTTCGGCGCCGTGGTGGAACAGCTCGCGGTTGATGTGCAACACGAGCGTCAGGTACGAGCGCTCCGCGTACGGGCCTTCGGCCGCGCCGACCGGACGCAGCCAGCCGTCCTCGTCGAGCTCGCCGATGCCCTCGCGCCACAACCGGTGCTGCTCGTCGAGGTAGTCCAGCGCCGCAGCCGCGCTGCCCGGGTACGCGTTCGCGTCGACGCGGAACTCACCGCCACCGAAGTGGCTGCTCACCCGCATGTCGAACAGGTGCGCCGCGATGTGCGACAGGCGCCAGGCCAGCGTGGTGAACGGCGGTGGAACCGGCTCGGGGTGCTCGAAGTCCATCCGCCACCCGTCCGGCACGGGCCGGATCGACCAGCAGCCGTCGACGGGTTCCCAGAAGTACTCCGCGTCGGTGAGGCCGTCGAGCCTCGGCCGCCACTGCTGCCAGTAGAAGTCCAGTTGGTCCAGGGCTTCGTCGCGCCACACGCTCATGCCCGGAGAGTACGCGGCACCTGCCGCGCGAGGTCGGAGCGCACCGCGAGCCACCTCGCCGGGGTGCACGTCCCGCGCCGGCTGAAAAGCGGCGCCCGCGCGCCCTGGTCACCATACCGTCTAGTCGGTATGGTGCCGCACATGAACGGTGGCGACACGGTGGCACGCGCCACGATCCACGCGGTCGTGTTCGACTACGGCGGGGTGCTCACGACACCGGGCCGCTCCGCGATCGCCGAGTGGACCGAGCAGGAGCGGATCGACCCCGGCACGTTCTCCGCCGTGCTGAAAGCCTGGCTGTCCCGCAGGGCTTCCACCGGCACCCCCGTCCACCGGCTGGAAACGGGCGAGCTCGACCTCGCGGGCTTCAACCGGGAACTCGCCGCGCAGCTGCGCACCGTCGACGGCGGCCCGGTCGCACCCGAAGGCCTCATCGAGCGGATGTTCGCGCGCATGCGCCCCGTGCCCGCCATGTACGAACTGGTCCGCGCTCTCCCGCGCCACGGCGTCCGCACCGCACTGCTGTCCAACAGCTGGGGCAACCCGTACCCGCAGGAGCTGCGGGAGCTGTTCGACTTCGCCGTCATCTCCGGCGAAATCGGCCTGCGCAAACCCGACCCGGAGATCTACCGGCGCACCCTGGCGCGGTTGGCGCTGCGCCCCGAGCACATCGTCTTCGTCGACGACGCCGAGCCGAACACCGAAGCAGCGCGGAAACTCGGCATGCACACCATCACCCACACCGACGCGGACGTCACGCGGCGCGAACTCGCCGGCTTCGTGCCGGCCATCGCTGCGGACACGCCGCCGCTGCCGCAGGAGCACCCGCAGGAAACGGAGCCCCGATGACCGAGGAAACCTCGCACCGGCTTCCCGGGCTCGACCTGGAACGCCTGCGCGAATACCTGGACGACGCGTGCCCGGGCCTCGTGCAAGGCCCGCTGAGCGGCAGCATCGTCCAAGGTGGACGCTCCAACCTGACCTACGTCGTCGATGACGGCCTGCACCGGTACGTCGTCCGCCGCCCGCCGCTGGGCCACGTGCTGGCCACCGCGCACGACATGAGCCGCGAGCACCGCGTGCTCAGCGCGCTGACCGACACCGGCGTGCCAGTGCCGCGCACGCACGTGCTGTGCCAGGACGAGGAAGTGCTCGGCGCCCCCTTCTACGTCATGGAGCACGTCGACGGCACCGTGTACCGCTCCGCCGAGGAGACGACGCAGCTGTCCGTGCCCCAGCGCGCGGACCTCGCCCACCAGCTCATGGACGTGCTCGCCGAACTGCACGGAATCGACCCCGACTCGGTGGGACTCGGCGACTTCGGCCGTCCGGAAGGATTCCTGCAGCGCCAACTGCGGCGTTGGAACAAGCAGCTCGCCGCCTCCCGCGACCGGGACATCCCCGGCATCGACGAACTGTCCGAACGACTCGCCGAACGCGTGCCGCAGACCGCGAACGCGGCGATCGTGCACGGCGACTACCGGCTGGACAACGTGCTCGTCGACGACGACCTGCGCATCAACGCCGTGCTGGACTGGGAGATGGCCACGCTCGGCGACCCGCTGACCGACCTCGGCCTGCTCGTCGTGTACTGGGAGGGATTCAGCGGCATCCAGGGCGATCCGATCACCAAGGGCATCGGCCCGGACTACGGCTTCCCCAGCGCGCGCGAACTGCTCGACCGCTACGCCGCGCGCAGTTCGCTCGACCTGACCGCACTGGACTGGTACATCGCGTTCGGGTTCTTCAAGATCGCGGTGATCCTGGAAGGCATCCACTACCGCTACACGAACAACCAGACCGTCGGCGAAGGGTTCGAGCACGTCGGCGGGCAGGTCGAACCGCTCGTGGCGCAGGGGCTGGCCACACTCGAGGAGGGCTGACATGGACTTCGCCTACGACGAGCACACCGAGCGGATGCGCTCCGAGCTCACCCGGTTCCTGGACGAGTGCGTCTACCCCGCCGAACCGGAGTACACCGCGTGGCTCGCCGACAACGACGACCCGTGGGCCCGGCCGCCCGTGCTCGAGAACCTCAAGGCCGAAGCCCACCGCCGCGGTCTGTGGAACCTGTTCCTGCCCGGCGAGCACGGCGGCGGGCTGACCAACCTGCAGTACGCCCCGCTGGCCGAACTCATGGGCCGTGCGGGCCACCTCGCCTCGGAAGCGACCAACTGCGCCGCACCGGACACCGGCAACATGGAAGTGCTCGCCATGTTCGGTTCGCCCGAGCAGCAACGGCAGTGGCTGACTCCGCTGCTCGAAGGCCGCATCCGCTCCGCGTTCTGCATGACCGAACCGGAGGTGGCCTCCTCCGACGCCACCAACATCGAAACCCGCATCGAACGCGACGGCGAGCACGGCGACCACTACGTCATCAACGGCCGCAAGTGGTTCTCCTCCGGTGCGATGAGTCCGCAGTGCGCGATCCTCATCGTGATGGGCAAAACCGACCCGGACGCCGACAAGCACCGGCAGCAGAGCCAGGTCCTCGTGCCCTCCGACACCCCCGGCGTCGAGATCAAGCGCAGCATGCGCATCTTCGGCTACACCGACGGCGAGGAGGGCGGCCACGCCGAGGTCGTGTTCAACAACGTGCGCGTGCCCGCCGAGAACATCATCAGCGGCGAGGGCGAGGGGTTCGCGATCGCGCAGGCCCGCCTCGGCCCGGGACGGGTGCACCACTGCATGCGCGCGATCGGCATGGCCGAACGGGCGCTGGAACTGATGTGCCGGCGCGTCGAGGACCGCGTCGCGTTCGGACGGCCGCTGGCCGAGCAGGGCGTCGTCCAGCACTGGATCGCGCAGGCCCGCGTGCGCATCGAACAGGCGCGCCTGCTCGTGCTCAAGACCGCCTGGCTGATGGACACGGTCGGCAACAAGGGCGCGCACGCGGAGATCCAGGCGATCAAGGTGGCCGTGCCGGAGATGGCCACGTGGGTGATCGACCGCGCCATCCAGGCCCACGGCGGTGCGGGTGTCAGCCAGGACACGCCGCTGGCCGCGCTGTACGCGCACGCACGCACCCTGCACATCGTGGACGGACCGGACGAGGTCCACCTGCGTTCGCTGGCGCGGCGCGAGCTGAAGAAGTACCGCAGCCGCTGATCCGTCCTGCCCGCTTTCCGACGGGCCCCGCTTTCCGACAGGCCCCGCTTTCCGAGAGGCCCCGCCCAGGGGGCCCGTCCAGTACGCAACGAAAGGGAGTCAGTGACATGGCCGAGAAGAAGACCGCGATCGTCACCGGGGCGGCCCGCGGCATCGGAGCGGCGACGGCGCAGCGGCTCGCGGCGGACGGTTTCGACGTCGCCGTCGTGGACATCGACGCCGACCACTGCGCCGACACCGTCACCGCGATCGAGAAGGCCGGCGGCAAGGGCTTGGCCGTCGCGGCCGACGTCAGCGATTCCGAGCAGGTCGGTTCGGCGGTCGAGCGCGTGGCCAACGAGCTCGGCGCGCCGCTGGTGCTCGTCAACAACGCCGGTGTCATCCGGGACAACATGCTGTTCAAGATGTCCGATGCGGACTGGGACACCGTGATGGACGTGCACCTGCGCGGATCGTTCCTGATGAGCCGCGCGGTGCAGAAGCACATGGTGAACAGCGGATGGGGTCGGATCGTCAGCCTGTCCAGCACCTCGGCGCTGGGCAACCGCGGCCAGGCGAACTACTCCACGGCCAAGGCGGGGTTGCAGGGCCTGACCAAGACCCTCTCGCTCGAACTCGGCAAGTTCGGCGTGACCGCCAACGCCATCGCCCCGGGATTCATCGTCACGGACATGACCCAGGCCACGGCCGAACGCGTCGGAATGTCCTTCGAGGACTTCCGCGACGCGGCCGTGTCCGGCATCCCGGTGGCCCGCGCCGGCAAGCCGGAGGACATCGCCAACACGGTGTCGTTCTTCGTCGACGAGCGCTCCGGCTTCGTCAACGGCCAGGTCGTCTACGTCGCCGGCGGACCGAAGACCTGACTCGGATTGGACGTGTGCCCATGGACACCGCACGGTTGACCGAACTCGTCACCGAGTTCCTCGCCGAGCACGATCCGGCGGCGGAGGACCCGCGGGACTTCCTCCGCGCGCGCTTCGACGCGGGCCTGGCCGCGGTGCACCACCCGCCCGGCCTGGGCGGAATGGACGCGCCGCGGGAACTGCAGGAACACGTCGACGCGCTGTTCGCGCAGGCGGGTGCGCCGGACAACAACTCGCGGCTGAACACGATCGGCCTCGGCATGGCCGCCCCGACCGTCCTGCGGTTCGGCGACGAGGAGCAGCGCAGTCGCTACCTCCGTCCGCTGTGGACGGGCGAGGAGATCTGGTGCCAGCTGTTCAGCGAGCCGGGGGCTGGTTCGGATCTCGCCGCGGTCGCCACGCGCGCCACCCGCGACGGTGACGACTGGATCGTGGAGGGCCAGAAGGTCTGGACCTCGCTGGCCCACCACGCCCGGTGGGCGCTGCTGCTGGCCCGCACCGACCCGGACCAGCCCAAGCACGAGGGGCTGACCTACTTCATCTGCGACATGACGGCGCCGGAAGTGGACGTGCGCCCGCTGCGCCAGATCACCGGTGAGGCGGAGTTCAACGAGATCTTCCTCAACCGGGTGCGCATCCCCGATTCGCAGCGGCTCGGCGAGGTCGGTCAGGGGTGGCAGGTCGCCCTCGGCACGCTGATGAACGAACGCGTCGCGATCGGTGGCAGCAACAGCGAACGCGAGTCCGGCATGATCGGCGCGCTGGCCGAGCTGTGGCGCGCGGACCCGAGCGTGCGCGGTCCCGCGCGGCAGGACCGGATGCTGCAGCTGTGGGTCGAGGCCGAAGCGGCGCGGTTGACGAGCCAACGGCTGCGCCAGCAGATCGCGGTCGGCGCGCCCGGCCCGGAGGGCTCGGCGGCGAAGCTCGCGTTCGCGCGGCTGAACCAGGAGATCTCCGGCATGGAGGTGCAGATCCGGGGCGCGGACGGGCTGCACTACGACGACTGGACGTTCCGCCGTCCCGACCGCACCACGTTCACCGACCGGGGGTCCGGCTACCGGTACCTGCGGGCCAAGGGCAATTCCATCGAAGGCGGCACGTCCGAAGTGCTGCGCAACATCATCGCCGAACGCGTCCTCGGACTGCCCCGGGAACCGCGCAGCGACAAGGACGTGCCGTGGAAGGAGCTGCCGCGATGAGCACTCCCGACCTGCTGTACACCGAGACCGAAGAGGACCTGCGCTCGGCCGTGCGCGGGTTGTTCGAGAAGCGGTGCGACTGGACCGATGTGCTCGCCCGCTGCGAGACCGAACAACCCTACGACCTCGGCCTGTGGCGCACTCTCGCCGACGAGCTCGGCCTGGCCGGGTTGCTCGTCGCCGAGGAGCACGGCGGTGCCGGAGCGGGTCCGCGTGAACTCGGCGTGCTCGCCGAGGAGATCGGCCGGCACGTGGCCCCCGTTCCGTTCCTCGGGTCGGTGTTCACCACTGCGCTGCTGCGCGAGTGCACCGCGGACGCACGCGTGCGCGAGCTGCTCGGCGAGGTCACCGCGGGCACGCGGTGCGCCACCCTCGCCGTCGGCCTGGCGCGCTCGCCGTACGCGGAATTCCCGCGGGACGTGACCGCCGAGGGCGGTGAGCTCTCCGGCAGCGTGCAGACCGTGGTGGACGTCGAGGTGGCCGACACCGCGGTCGTTCCGGCCGTCGAGAACGGCCGGCCCGCGCTGTACATCGTGGACACCGCGGCCGCGGGAGTGACCCGCGAGGCGGCGACCCCGCTGGACCTGACGCGGCGGTTCGGCACGCTGCGGTTCGAGCGCGCTGCGGCCGCTCCGATCGACGCCGGGATCGATGCGGCAGCACTGCTGCGGCGCGCCCTGGTCGCGGCGGCGGGCGTGGTGTCCTGCGAACAGGTCGGCCTGGCGCAGCGCTGCCTCGACGCGACCGTGGAGTACGCCCTGACGCGGTACCAGTTCGGCCGTCCCATCGGCTCCTTCCAGGCGGTCAAGCACCGGCTCGCGGATCTGTGGACCAGCGTGAGCAACGGGCGGGCCGTGGCGCGAAACGCCACCGACGGTCTGGCCCGTGATGTCGAACCGGAGCTGGCCGTGGCCCTGGCGCAGAGCCACGGCTCGGACGTGGTCGTGCTCGCCGCGGAGGAGCACCTGCAGCTGCACGGCGGTATCGGCATGACGTGGGAGCATCCCGCGCACCTGTACCTGGGGCGGGCGAAGTCCAGCCAGCTCACGCTCGGCTCGGGTGAGCAGCACCGGGCCCGCATCGGCGAGATCGTCGATCTCCCACCGAACTGAGCAACCGCGCAGTGCTGCGCGTGTGGTCGCTCACCGCAACGCCCCCGATCGCAGAGGTAGCAGTACGCACGAGTCGACGGATGTCGAAAGGTGTTGTCATGCGCGTGTTCTCCAGCAAGGAGGAACTCCTCGCCGCGGAGGGCGAGGAACTCGGCTACAGCGACTGGCTGAGGATCAGCCAAGAGCAGGTGAACCAGTTCGCCGATGCGACGCTGGACCACCAGTGGATCCACGTGGACGTGGAACGCGCCGAGCAGGGACCGTTCGGCGGGCCCGTGGCGCACGGGTACCTGACGTTGAGCCTGCTGCCGAAGCTCAACGCGGAGACCTACAGCGTGCGGGGCGCGCGCATGGGCATCAACTACGGCCTGGAGAAGGTGCGCTTCCCCAGCCCGGTGCTCGTGGGATCGCGGGTGCGCGTGCACACGAAACTCACCGGGGTGACCGAGATCAGCGGCGGTCTGCAGCTGGCCATCACAGCGACGATCGAGATCGAGGGGCACGACAAGCCGGCCTGCGTGGCGGAAACGCTCTCCCGCGTGATGTTCTGATCCGCGCGCGAATACCGCGCGGGGCCGTTCGCGGCGCTGCGCGGCGTTCGTCGTGGCACGGTTCGCACCGCGGACGAACCACCATGCCGGTTCACGGTCCGACGTGGATGCCCATGCCGGGCCCGAGCGGCAGGTCGGCGACGTAGAACGCGGTCATGATCGCCGCCCAGACCAACCAGAACGGCACCACGAACGGCGCCATCCGGGACACCAGCGTGCCGATGCCGGCGCTGGGCTCGTACCGGCGCAGGTAGCCGAGAATGATGATCATGTAGGGGTTCAGCGGTGTCATGATCTGCGTGGCGGAGTCGCCCACGCGGAACACCGCCTGCGCGAAACCCGGTTCGAAGCCCAGCAGCAGGAACATCGGGACGAACACGGAGGCCATCAGCGTCCACAGGCTCGAACCGGAAATGATGACCAGGTTGAGCAACGAGGCGATCACCATGAATCCGAGGAACGCCGGGTAACCGGTCAACCCCACGGTGCGCAGCGCTTCGGCGCCACCGACCGCCAGCGCCGTGCCCAGGTTCGTCCAGTCGAACAGGGCGATGAACTGCCCCAGCATGAACGCCAGCACGAGGAAGCCGGTGAGGTTGCGCAACGCCTCACCCATCAGGCGCGGCACGTCGGACGGTCGCGCGATCGTCGCCGCCCCGACACCGTAGGCGATGCCGGGGACCGCGAAGGCCAGCAGGATCAGCGTCGTGACCGAGTCCAGCAGGGGTGATTCGGGCAAGAACGCCCCCTGCTCGTTGCTCAGCGGGGAGTTCGGCCACAGCACCGCGGTCAGCGCTGCGGCCGTGAGCACGCCCAGGGCGATCCCCGCCTGCACGAGACCGCGGCGCTCAGCTGCCGCGAGGGTGACCTCCTCGGCTGAGAAGTCCTCCTGCACCGGTCGGCGCGGCACCTGCAACCGGCGCATCCGCGGTTCGAGGACGCGGTCGATCAGCAGTCCCGCCAGCAGTCCGAGCACGAGCGCGGAGACGAGGTTGAAGTAGTAGTTCGACACCGGCGTGACGGTGGTGGCCTGCTGCGGCAGCGACTGCACCACGGAGTTGCTCACTCCTGCGAACAGTCCGTCCAAACTGGTCACCAGCGGTGAGGTGGAATAGCCGGCTCCGGTGGCGGCGAACGCGCCGAGCAGTCCGGCCACGGGGTGCCGCCCGGCCGCTTGGAACACCAGCGCTGCCAGCGGCGGGACGATGATCATCGACGAGTCCGCCATCACGCTGGCGGCGACGCCGACCAACCCCACCGCGTACGGCAGCACCCAACGCGGCGCACTGCCGAAGGCGGCGCGGATCAGCGCGGTGAGCAGACCGCTGCGTTCGGCGAGGCCGACGCCGAGCATGATGGTGATCACGGTGGTCAGCGGCGGAAAACCGAGGAAGTTGTCCGGGATCGAGGTGAGCAGGAACTCCAGTCCCGGACCGCTGAGCACCGCGCGCACCGGTGTTTCGGAGTCGGCGCCGGGGACCTGCACGCTCACCCCGAACAGCGCGACCACTGTGGAAACCACGGCGACCGCACCCACGAGGATCCCGAAAAGGAGGAAAGGTTCCGGAAGTCGGTTTCCGACGCGTTCGATCAGGTTGAGCACCCGATCGGTCCGCGTCGTGGGCTCGGACGTCCCGCTCATTCTCACTCCCCACCCGGCGCGCTTGCAGCAGCGCCCAGCACATCGCGCCGAGTGCCCGGAGCACAACCACCCGCGGGGCGGTTCACGGATCCGTCCACGCGGCTTCCCGCGCCGGCTGCTGGGACGCGCGGATGGCTCAGGCCGGGCGCAGCGCGGCCAGCAGCAGGTCGGCGAAGTGCTCGCCGACCTCCTCCCCGCTGAGTTCGCGGTCCTGGCGGAACCACGTGCCCAGGTGGTGCACCGCGCCGAAGTAGAAGTCCACGACGAGTTCCGCGGGCTTGTCCCGCACGAACACACCCGCTTGCTGCCCCTCGGCGATGAGTTGGCGCACTCGCTCGTGGTAGCGGCGGCGTTGCGCGCGCACTTCAGCCTGCTTGTCGGCGCTGAGCAGATGCATGGAGCGGAAGAAGATGACGGTGTCGTCCAGGTTCGCCACCGTGGTGGCGACCACGTCCGCGGCGACTTGGTGCAGCCGCTGCTCGATGGGCAGATCGCTGTCCACGGCCTGCTCCATCCTGGCGGTCTGCACGCGGAGCACGCGGGCGTAGATCTCGTAGAGCAGATCGTCCTTGGAGCCGAAGTAGTGGTACATGGCCCCTTTGGTCACGCCCGCGGCGTCGACGATCTGCTGCACCGAAGTCGTTTCGAAACCCTGCTCGGCGAACAGCCGCGTGGCGACGGACAGCAGCCGACGGGGGACCGCCTCCACGTCCGAGCCGGCCACTGCCGCCTCGTCGCCCGTGCTCTTTCCCGCGGCCCGCACCATGCCCACCTCCGTCGTCGGTCACACCGGCACTCGCGCCCGCTGCGTCAAGCGTTCGGCAAACCCGTTGCCGGCCGCGCACGCCGCTGCGCACGCGCGGCCCCGGCGCACGATATCGACCCGGCGGGTGTCGGCTCGGTGCCACCGGTCGGCGCCTTCACAGCGGGCTCAATCGGCTTCGCTGCGCAGTGCGCGTTGCAGCTTCCGCATCCCACTCTGCCACCGCTGGGGGTCGGTGGCGCGCCGCGTGTAGTAGTCGGCGACCTCCGGATGGGGCAGGATCAGGAACCGACCGTCATCGAGCGCCTGCAGCACCATCTCGGCCACCTGGTCGGGTTCGACCGCCTCCGCGGCCAGCAGGCGGTGCGCCTCCGCATCGGGATCGCCGAGCATGGCCGTGCGCACGCCCTGCGGGCACAGCGCCTGCACGGTGATGCCCTGGTCGGCGTAGGTGATGGACAGCCATTCGGCGAAGGCCAGCGAGGCGTGCTTGGTCACCGAGTACGGCGCCGAGCCGAGCATCGTCAGCAGCCCGGCGGCGGACACGGTCGCGAGGAAGTGCCCCTGTCCCCGGGACAACCAGTGCGGCAGCACGGCACGCGCTGCGCGCACGTGGGCCATCACGTTGATCTCCCAGGAGCGTTCCCACAGCCACTCGTCGGCCTCGGGGCCGCCGGAATCGGCCACACCGGCGTTCGCGCAGAACAGGTCGATGCGCCCGTGTTCGGCCAGGGCGCGGTCGACGAGCTGCTGCACGCCGTCCGCCGTGGCGGCGTCGCCGGCCACGGCGGTGCCGCCGACGTCGTCGGCCACCTGCTGCACAGCCTGCTCATCCACATCGCCGAGGACGACGCGGCTACCGCGCGCGGCCAGCGCGCGGCTCAGCGCGGCACCGATGCCGTTGCCCGCACCGGTGACGATCGCGACCGTGCCCGTCCGGTCCATGTCACACCCCTCCGGTCAGCGTTCCGCCGCCGTCGAGCACGAGCACCTGCCCGGTGACCCACGCCGCGTCGGCGGACAGCAGGTAGGCCGCGGCACTGCCGATGTCGCTGGGAAAGCCGAGTCGCTTCATCGGGTACTGCTCGGCCGCTTCCGACTCGTTGCCTTCGAACAGCGCCGTGGCGAACTGGGTTTTCACCACGGCCGGGGCGACCGCGTTGACGCGCACCGACGGCGCGAGTTCGACGGCCAGCTCCTGGGTGAGGTGGGTCAGCGCGGCCTTCGTCGTGCCGTAGAAGCCGATCCCGGGGGCGGGACGCTCACCGGCCACTGAGGACACGTTGAGCACGGTTCCGCCGTTGTCGGCCATCCACAGGCGGTGCACCTGCTGGGCCCAGGACAACGCGCCGAGCACGTTGACTTCGAAGATCTTCCGCGCGGCGCCGAGGTCCAGCTCCATGAGGTCGCCGTAGACGGGGTTGATGCCGGTGTTGTTGACCAGCACGTCCACCCGGCCCCACTGCCGCAGCACGCGACCGACGGTGTCGGCGTGGTGTTCGGGATCGTCGCCCTTGCCCGCCACGGCCATCGCGTGCTCGGAGCCGCCGAGCCCCTCGACCGCCTCGTCGAGCGCCTCCTGCTTGCGTGCCGTGACGCAGACTTTCGCGCCTTCGGCCACGAGGCGTTCGGCGACGGCGTAGCCGATTCCGCGACTGGCGCCGGTCACCAGCGCGACCTGTCCTTCGAAGCGCTTGCTCATCGGCGTTTCCCTTCGACGTTTTCAGCGTGTCGTTGCTTCACCGCTGCGGGCTTCGTCCCGCAGCTGCCGGCGCAGTATCTTGCCGGTAGCGGTCTTCGGCAGCTCGCCGACCACCAGGATGGAACGGGGGTACTTGTAGGCGGCGAGGCGCTGCCGGCAGTGGTCGACGAGGTCCTGTTCGGACACCTCGTGCCCGGCCCGCGGGGAGACGTAGGCCCGCACCGTCTCACCGCGGTACTCGTCGGGAACGCCGACGACGGCGGCCTCCTGCACCGCGGGGTGCCCGTAGAGCACGTCCTCGACCTCCCGCGGCCAGACCTTGAACCCGGAGGCGCTGATCATGTCCTTCTTGCGGTCGACGACGTAGAACCAGCCCTGCTGGTCCATGAAACCGACGTCGCCGGTGTGCAGCCGTCCTTCCGGGATCCCGCGGACCGTTTCATCGGGCTTGTTCCAGTACTGCGGCACCACCATGGGACCTTCGATGACGATCTCGCCGACGTCCCCGGCGGGCAGGTCGGCTCCGTCGTCGTCGACGATGCGCAGCACGCTGTTGAACGTGGGGATGCCGACGCTGAGCGTGCCGGACGCCTCGTCGACGGGTGCTTCCAGGTGCGCGGGCACCGAGGTGGCGGTGGCGGTGGTCTCGGTGAGCCCGTAGCCGTTGCGGATGTAGTGGCCGAAGCGCGTGCGGAAGTTCTCCACCACGGCCGAGGGCAGCGGAGCGCCTCCCGAGTAGACCTGCTCGAGCGAGGCGAAGTGCTCGGCACCGGCCTCGGGGTGGTTCATCAGCGCGACGTAGGCGGTCGACGGTCCGATCACGTACTGCGGCCGGTGTTCGGCGAGCGCGTCGAGCACGACCCCCGGTTCGAAGCGGCGGACGAGGTCGAGCCGACCGCCCACGGAAATGGCCGCGCCGAGCTGGCAGACCATGCCGGTGATGTGGAAAAGCGGTGCGAGGCCGAAGATCCCGCACCCCTCGGGCCTGGCCAGCCGCTGCCGGAAACCGGCGGCGTTGAAGGCGAAGTTGCCGTGGGTGGTCGTCGCGCCCTTCGGCACGCCGCTGGTGCCCGAGGTGTACACCAGCAGCGCGATGTCCGACTCGCCCGGGCGCGGCCGCGCCGGCAGGCGGCCCGCGCGCTGCCGAGCGACCTCGAGCAGGTCGGCGTCGGCGGGGTCCCGCTGCGCGGTGGATTCGCCGAAAACCCGCTCGTCGTCGCGGGTTTGCAGGTCCCCCTCGTGCGTGGTCACCACGCGCCGCACACCGACCGGCCCGACCAGCTCGGACAGCACGTCGCGGTGGCCGCGCTCGGAGCTGACGACCACGGCGGGCTCGCTGTCGGCGAGGATCGTCGTCAGCTCGTGGCTGCGGTACATCGGGTTGAGCGGGACGACGATCGCGCCGGCTTTCCAACCGCCCAGCAGGGCGATGACGAACTGGGGCGTGTTCTGCAGGTACAGCGCGACCCGGGTGCCGGGCTCGACGCCCTGGTCGACGAGGTACTCGGCGAACCCGTCGCTGAGTTCGTCGAGATCGCGGTAGGTGAGGCGACCGTCGAAGTAGGTGACGGCCACGCGATCCGGATGGGCCTGCCTGGCGACGTCGAACAGTTCGATCACGGTGCCGTGCTCCGGCGTCAGTTCCGCCGGCGCGCTCTCCTCGTACAACGCCAGCCACGGGCGTTCGTCGTACACGCTGCCCACGCGTCACACCTCCTCGTGCTCCGAGCACCATGGCGACCGACCAGTCGGTACGCATCAGTCAACGTGCCACCGGCGAAGCACGTCAAGAGCACCGGAGCCGACCGGCCGAGTCTCCCGCGACCGGACTGTGCGCACGCTAACGCACACCATGCCGCTTTTCGCGTTATCCTCAGCTCATGACAGCCGCTCTGGAGACCGTGCTCGCGCGCGCCGGCCTGCGGATCACCGCCACCGAGTTCCTCTCCCTGGTCGAGGACGCCGCCAAGCGGCTCACCACCCCGCAGGCCGACCCCGCGGCGCACTTCACCGACGACGAGCGCGCAGCGCTCGCCGAGGCGGGACTCGACCTGAACCCGCTCGGCGGGACGGAACCCGACCCCCGCGCTCGGACCGTGGCCGAACAGGCGGTCCTGCGCGACACCGCCCTGTCGGTCGGCCAGGCCGCCGAACGCCTCGGGGTCGACGCCAGCCGCATCCGTCACCGCATCGGCGAGCGCAGGCTGATCGGCTGGAAGGACCGCGGGGGGTGGCGGCTGCCCGCCTGGCAGTTCGGCGACCGCGACGTGCTGCCCGAGCTGGAGAGCGTGCTCACCGCGATGCCGCTGGACCAGCCCGCCCTCGTGCTGGCCAACTTCATGACCACACCGCAGCAGGAGCTCGAACTGGGTGAGACACCGGTGAGCCCGCGCGAATGGTTGCTCGCCGGGGGGGACCCGCGGCCGGTGGCCGCGCTCGCCGCACACCTGGGCGAGCCCGCCTGAGGCGACCGCCCCGCACCCGGCCCGCCCCGTCGATCCCGGACACGACACTATGGCTCGGCTTCCCCAGCCGCCGGCGCCTGCCACGTTGCAGGCCATGCTCCGCCGCACCGAGGACGTCATCGCCGTCCCCGCCGGTACGCGGCTCGTCCGCGTGTTCACGGCCGCCGGCAACCACCCCCAGCAGTGGGACAGCTTCCGCTACGCGGGGCCGCTGCCGCACGCGAGGTTCGACCCGCACCAACCGGCCGCCCGCGGCGACCGGCCCGTCACCCGGGAGCACGGCGTGCTCTACTTCTCGCTGGCCGTGCGCACGTGCATCGCCGAAGTGTTCCAGGCGACGTCGACGGTGGACCGGCGCACGCGGGAACCGCACCTGGTGCTGTTCCGCCCGCGCCGCACGCTGCGGCTGCTCGACCTGTCCGGGCTCTGGCCCACGCGCGCCGGAGCCTCGCAGGCCATCAGCAACGGCCCCAAGGAACGGGCGCAGGCCTGGGCCCGCGCGATCCGCGCGGCCCACCCGGAACTGGACGGGCTCTGGTACCGGTCGTCGATGGACGCGGGCAACCCGTCGATGTGCCTGTGGGACCCGCCCGCCGCGAACGCCGTGCCGGAATCGCCGGACGTGCTGCTGCCGCTGAGCCACCCCGGTCTCGACGTGCCGCTCGGGCGGGTGTGCTCCGAGCTCAGCTACACGATGCTCGGCTGACGACGAGCTCCGCGGTCGCGCCTCACCGGCCGCTTCCGGACTGGTGCTGCTGCTCGCGCTGCCCGTCGCGGTGCGACCTGGCCAGGCTCGCCCACGTCGTCACGCCCAGCACGACCACGATGACCGCCAGCGACATCCAGTTCTGGATCTCCAGCCACGCCGGCACGAGGTGGTACTCGTGCAGCGCGTGGATGACGAGCTTGCTGCCGATGAAGGCGAGGATGACCGCCAGGCCGGTGGACAGGTAGACGAGCTTGTTCACCAGACCGCCGACGAGGAAGTACAGCTGCCGCAGCCCCATCAGGGCGAAGGCGTTGGCCGCGAACACGAGGAACGGATCCTGGGTGATGCCGAAGATCGCGGGGATCGAGTCGACGGCGAACAGCAGGTCGGCGCTGCCGATGGCCACGATGACCACGAACATCGGCGTGAGGTAACGCTTGCCCTCGAGCTTCACGGTCGACATGGCGCCGTGGTACTCGGAGGTCACGGGGAAGATCTTCCGCGTCCAGCGGACGACGGCGTTGTCCTGGTACTGCTCGTCCTCGTCCTTCTTGCGCAGCATGCTCGCCGCCGTCCACAGCAGGAAGGCGCCGAAGATGAAGAACACCCAGACGAACTGCGCGATCAGCGCGGCGCCGACGGCGATGAAGACACCGCGCATGACCAGCGCGAGCAGGATGCCGACGAGCAGCACGCGGTGCTGGTGGATCGCGGGCACCGCGAAGCTCGACATGATGATCATGAAGATGAACAGGTTGTCCACGCTCAGCGAGTACTCGGTGATGTAGCCCGTGAAGTACTCGAGCGCGAAGTGCCCGCCGCCGAAGAACCAGACCCCGAGGCCGAAGACGACCGCGCAGGCGACGTAGAAGACCACCCACCTGGCGGCTTCCCCCGTGCTGACCTCGTGCGGCTTGCGGTCGACGATGACGAGGTCGAGCAGCAGCAGCACGGCGAGACCGCCGAGTGTGCCGAGCCAGATCCACCACGGCACGTGCATCGTGTCGTCACCCGCTGCTCGCTGCGCGAGCAGACCCACTTCGGCACTCATCCAGCAACCTCCGGCTCAACGGCACACGCCAGCAACCGGAGGTCTCTTCCACCGACGCGGGTCGGCCGAGGGCGCCGGGCCAGCGCACGCGGACCTGCCCGCCGGCACGGCGGCAGGCGGGTCGGGGGCGAGCGGCTCCGAGTTGACGACGCCTCGCGAGGGAGTACTCCCCTCCACAGTTCGGGCGGGATTATCGCCGATACAGGCTAGCCGCCTCCACACGTCGTGACGATCCGCACGCGGGGGCCGCACGCGGTGTGCACACCCGCGAAGGCGAACCCGCGGATCACGGTCGGTGCGTCAGCTCACAGCATCCCGCTGCTCGGATTGCTGTTTGGTCTCCGGTTCATAGCGTCTTCATTGTCACCGGCCGTTGACGGCCTCCCGGAGGGATCACGTCGCCTAGTCTCGGGCGCGTGCCATCCCCCCGCGAGCCCGTCCGGCCCCGCCCTCGCCCCCGCAGCGACCAGCGCACCCCGCGCCGGCGCCGCGCGGGCACCGGGATGATCGCGCTCGCCCTGGTGGCGATCGTCGTGCTCGCCGCTTTCTGGTGGGCCGAGGAGGACCCGCGGCCGACCGACCCGCCGGCGCCGCGCGAAGCCCGGGTGGACGTGCTCGACGGCCCGGACCGCGAGACCCGCGTGCAGCTCGACGTCACGCTGCACGCCCCCGCCGAGACACCTGCGCCGGCCATCCTGCTCGCGCACGGTTTCGGCGCGGACAAGACCAGCGTCGCAGACCAGGCCCGGGAACTGGCCCGGCGCGGCTTCACCGTGCTCACCTACTCCGCGCGCGGGTTCGGCGCCAGCACCGGCCGGGTCGCGCTGAACCACCCGGACTACGAGGTCACCGACGCGCGCCAGCTCGTGGACTGGCTCGCCCGCCAACCCGAAGTGCTCCGCGATGACGACGACCCGCGCATCGGCGTCACCGGAACCTCCTACGGCGGTGCGCTCGCGCTGTCGTTGGCGGGCTCGGACCCGCGCATCGACGCGCTCGCCCCGGTGATGGCCTACAACGACCTGGAAGAGGCGCTGCTGCCCAACCGCGCCTCGGCCGTGCCCCTGGACCGCAGCACCCCGGCCGCCGACAGCGACACCACCACCCCCGGGGTGTTCAAGCAGGCGTGGGCGGGCCTGCTGTTCACCGCCGGGACCGGGCCCGCACCGCAACCGTCCGCCGACGGCTCCAGCGGCCCGGCCGGGCAGCGCAGCAAGCTGACCTGCGGTCGCCTCTCCCCCGCCGTGTGCCGCGCGTACACCCGCATCGCGCGCACCGGCGAGGCCGACCCGGCCGCCCGCGCCCTGCTGGAGCGCGTCTCGCCGAAGCGGTTCACCGGCCGCATCCACGCGCCGACGCTGCTGGTCCAGGGCGAGCAGGACACGCTGTTCGGCCTGGATCAGGCCGATGCGAACGCGCGCCAGATCGCGCGCGCCGGCGGGGACGTGCGGATGCTCTGGTACGCGGGCGGGCACGACGGCGATGCTCCCGACGCCGAGGTGCGCGGCCGGATCGCCGACTGGTTCGCCGAACGCCTCGGCGGTGTGCCACCGCCCGAGGAACCGGTGCCGGCATTCCGCTACGACGTGACCGGTCGCCCCGAGCGCGACGGCGAGCGCGCCGAGCGCACGGTCCTCGCTCCCGAGTACCCGGGGTTGCGGGACGGCCGCACGGCTCGCTTCGACATCGGACTGCGCGGTGGACCGGCCCCCGTGGTCACCCCGCCGGGCGGGGCGCCGGCGGCGACGAGCACGCTGCCCGGAACCCGCGCGGCGCGCACCTCGGCGCGCGACCTGCCCGAGCAGACGGCCGTGTTCCGCTCGGAACCGCTGCGCGAACCGCGGCTGATCTCCGGCATGCCGCAGACCCGGCTGTCGGTCTCCGCCGTACCCGGCCAGCCCGGCGGGGACGAGGCGGTGCTGTTCGCCAAGCTCTACGACGTCGGCCCCGACGGGGAACGCACCATGGTCGGCGACGCCGTGTCACCGCTGCGGGTAACGGGACTGCCGCAGGACGGCAGCCCGGTGGAGGTGCACGTGGCCCTGCCCGGCGTGGTGCACTCGGTGGAGCCTGGGCACCGCCTGGAGCTGGCGGTGACCACCACGGACAGGGCCTACGCCGCATCTCGCGAGCCGGCGGTGCACCGCGTCGGCCTGGCCGGTGCCGGTGCGCTGTCGGCCCCCACGGTGCGCGGGACGGACGTCTCGGCGGGCAACGTGCCGACCGCCCCGCTCGCCGGGAGCGGCTTGATCATCGCTGCCGCCGCGCTGGCCTGGGGTGTTTCCCGCCTCCGGCGCCGCGGTGCGGGGCCGGTCGCCGCGCTGACCGACACGCCCTTGGCGATCGACCGGTTGTCCAAGTCGCACGCGGGCACCGCGGGCGGGGTGCGCGAGCTGTCGCTGCGCGTGGAACGCGGGCAGATCGTCGGGCTGCTCGGACCGAACGGGGCGGGGAAGACGACCGCGCTGCGCATGCTGCTCGGCCTGGTCCACCCCGATGCGGGCACCATCCGGGTGTTCGGCCACCGCGCGCGCCCGGGCGCGCCGGTGCTCTCGCGGGTGGGGGCCTTGGTGGAGAACCCGGGTTTCCTTCCGCACCTGTCCGGCATCGACAACCTGCGTTCGTACTGGGCGGCCACGAGCCGGCCGGTCCAACAGGCGCGTTTCGACGAGGTGCTGCGCATCGCGGGGCTGGACGAGATCGCGCGCAGCCCGGTGCGCACCTACAGCCAGGGCATGCGGCAGCGGTTGGCGATCGCCCAGGCGATGCTCGGCCTGCCGGACCTGCTGGTGCTGGACGAGCCGGCGAACGGGCTCGACCCGCCGCTGATCCAGCAGCTGCGGGAGATGCTGCACCGCTACGCCGCCACCGGCCGGTCGGTGCTCATCTCCAGCCACCTGCTGTCCGAAGTGGAACGCACCTGCACCCACGTGGTGGTGATGCACCACGGGCGGCTCGTCACAGCGGGCAGTGTTTCCGAGGTGGTGGGCGCCGGAGGTGAGCTGAGCATCCGGGTGGACGACCCCGCCGCGGCGACCGGGGCACTGCGGGCGATCGCCGGGATCGGTCTGGTGCGCCGGGACACCGCCGACGGGCAGGTGCGCGTGGATCTCGGTTCGGTCTCCGCCGGCAGCGTGGTCAACGCGCTCGTCGCGGCCGGGGTGGCGGTGCACCAGGTGGAACCGCGTCGCCGGCTGGAGGACGCGTTCCTCCAGCTCGTCGGAGAGGAACACTGTTGACCGAACAGGCGGATGAGAACGAGCTCGCCGTGGTGCGGTCCACGCGGCCGCAGCCGGCTCAGCCGGACGGCTCCGTCGAGGGTTACCGGGCGCGGCGCACGCTGCCCGTGCGGGTGGAGTTCGCGCGGCAGCTGCGGCGCCGCCGCACGCGGATCACGCTCGGCGTGCTGGCCGCCACGCCGCTGGTGCTGCTGCTCGGGTTCGTCCTCAGCGACGACAACGGTCCGCCGCACGGGTCGACGTTGGTGGACAGCGCCACCGGTGGCGGGTTGAACTTCGCCGCGTTCACCCTGTTCGCCGCGACGAATCTGCTGCTGGTCGTGGTGGTTGCGCTGTTCTTCGGCGACACGGTCGCCAGCGAAGCGGTCTGGTCGAGCCTGCGGTACCTGCTGGCGGCTCCGGTCCCGCGCACCCGACTGCTGCGGCAGAAGGCCCTGGTCGCGGCGCTGCTGTCGCTCATCGCACTTGCCGTGCTGCTGGCCGTGTCGCTGGCGGTGGGGTTGATCGTCTACGGGCCGGGCGAGATGATCACGCGGACGGGCGAGACGGTGCCGTTCCCGGCGGGGCTGCTCAGCCTGGTGCTGTCGGGGCTGTACCTGGCGCTGCACCTGTCGTGGATCGCCGGGTTGGCGCTGTGGTTGAGCGTGAGCACCGACGCCCCGCTGGGAGCCGTGGGCGGTGCGGTGCTGGTGTCGATCCTGTCGCAGATACTCGACCGCATCCCCGCACTGGGCGGCCTGCGCAACTACTTGCCGACGCACCACTCCACCGCCTACGTCGACCTGCTACGCGTCGAGCTGGACTTCTCGGCGGTGTCCTGCGGCGTGTTCTCCGGCCTCGCCTACGCCGCGGTGTTCGGTGCGCTGGCGGTGCACCGGTTCCGGCGCAAGGACATCATGAGCTGAGCTCCACGAGGACCGGGCGGACAGCTGCCGGGGAGCAGAACTGATGACCACATCGGCAAGACGTCGATCCGCGCGCACGAGGAAGCGGCGGCGCATGATGGAGCACCTCGGCTCCGGCGTGGCGCAGCGCCCAGCGCGATCGGCGAGCACCTCGCACTCGACGCTGCGCTGCGCAGCGCCGCCCAACGCTGAACCAGGAGGGTTCCATGCCCGAGCAGGCGAACACCGACCCGGACTTCTTCGGCTACGCCGATCGCCTCGACGAATCCGAGCGCGCCGAACTCGCCGAACTGCGCGCACACCTGGAACGCGAGATCAAGCCGATCGCGGCGCGTGCCTGGGAGAACGCGCAGTTCCCCTTCGAGGTCGTCGAGAAGTTCGCCGAGCTGCAGCTGGCGAGCTACCAGTACCCCGAGTACGGCGACGGGCGCCAGCGCAGCTCGCTGTTCAGCGGCTTCCTCAGCCTCGAGCTCAACCGCGTCGACCCGTCGCTGGCGGTGTTCTCGGGTGTGCACACAGGACTGGCCATGGGAAGCATCTACGGCGGCGGGGATCAGGAGCAGCGCGACCGGTGGATGCCGGACATGGTCAAGCTGAACCGCATCGGTGCCTTCGCGCTGACCGAGCCCGAAGGGGGCTCGGACGTCGCCGGCGGCATGCGCACGACCGCGCGCCGCGCGGGTGACGAGTGGGTGCTCAACGGCGCGAAGCGGTGGATCGGCAACGGCACCTTCGCCGACCTCGTCGTCGTCTGGGCGCGCGACGAAGCCGACGACCAGATCAAGGGCTTCGTCGTCGAGAAGGGCATGCCCGGATTCAGCGCCAGCAGTTCGGCAAACCCATCGGTTCGTTCCAGATGGTCCAGGACCTGCTGGTGAAGATGCTCGGCAACATCACCAGCGTGTTCGGCGTGGTCGTCCGGCTCAACGAGCTCACCGCCGAGGACCGCGCCGGAGCGGATCAAGCCGCACTGGCCAAGGCCGTGGCCACCACGCGGATGCGCGAGGTCGTCTCCTGGGCCCGCGAACTGTTCGGCGGCAACGGCATCGTGCTCGACTACGAGGTGGCGAAGCTGTTCGCCGACGCCGAGGCGATCTACTCCTTCGAGGGATCGCGCGAGATGAACACCCTCATCGTCGGCAAGTCCGTGACCGGGCTGAGCGCCTTCGTCTGACCGGCTCCGCATGACCGGCGCCGGCTCGAGTACCTGGATGTCATCACGCGGTCCTGGTCCGAGGAAAAGCTGTCCTACAACGGGAAGTTCGTCTCGTTCGAGGATGTCGCGACCGGCCCGCTGCCGCACCGGAAGCCACCGGTCTGGGTGGGTGGCGCCAGCCGGGCCGCGCTGCGCCGGGCCGTCCGGTTCGGCGACGCCTGGCATCCGGTCGGCGCGGGCACGACGTGGATCCGCGAACGGGGGCTGCCGGGGCTGCGCGAAGCCGCGGACGAGGCCGGACGACCGGAGCCCGCGCTCGCCCCGCGCCTGCAGCTGATGATCACCGACACCCCGCTGGACGACGATGCCCGCACCGCCGGGCAGGGAACTCCGGACCAGGTGAGCCGGGACTTGGACGAGCTCGCCGAACTCGGCGCCACGCACGTGTTGCTCGACACCTACCGCGGCACACCGGACCGGATGCGGCCCCTTGAGGAGGACCAGCGCGCACTGGACGCCCTGATGGCGCGCTTCCGCGGAAGCTGAGCCCGTCGGACCGCTGCGGCCCCGTCACGGCTGGGACCCGGCCGGGAGGGATCCCGGCCGGGCCCCAGCCCGCGCATGCCGGGCTCGCCCACCGGGCCTCGTCTACTGGATCCCGGCGGCGTCCATGCCGCGCAGCTCCTTCTTCAGGTCCTCGATCTCGTCGCGCAACCGGGCGGCCAGCTCGAACTGCAGCTCGCGGGCAGCGTTCATCATCTGGTCGTTGAGCTGCTGGATCAGGTCGGCCAGTTCGGCGCGCGGCATCTGCTTGGGATCGCGATCGGAGACCAGTCCGGAGCTGGTGGCCACGTTCTCCCCGCTGGGCTTCTTGCCGCGCGACTGGTTGCGCCCGGAGCCGCCGACCTCGACGCTCTCGTCGGTGTCCTCTGCCTCCCGGTAAACCCGGTCGAGGATGTCGTCGACCTGCTTGCGCAGCGGCTGCGGGTCGATGCCGTGCTCTTCGTTGTAGGCCATCTGCTTGGCACGGCGCCGGTTGGTCTCGTCGATGGCGTTGCGCATCGAGTCGGTCGTCTCGTCGGCGTACATGTGCACCTGGCCGGACACGCTGCGCGCGGCGCGGCCGATCGTCTGGATGAGACTGGTCTCCGACCGCAGGAACCCCTCCTTGTCGGCGTCCAGGATGGACACCAACGAGACCTCCGGCAGGTCCAGCCCCTCGCGCAGCAGGTTGATGCCGACGAGCACGTCGTAGTCGCCGAGCCGCAGCTGCCGCAGCAGCTCCACCCGCCGCAGCGTGTCCACCTCCGAGTGCAGGTAGCGCACGCGGATGCCGAGTTCCAGCAGGTAGTCGGTGAGGTCCTCGGCCATCTTCTTCGTCAGCGTGGTCACCAGCACCCGCTCGTCGGCCTCGGCGCGCTTGCGCACCTCGTGCACGAGGTCGTCGATCTGGCCCTCGGTCGGTTTGACCACGACCTCGGGGTCGACCAGTCCGGTCGGGCGAATGACCTGCTCGACGAACTCGCCGCCGCTGCGCGCCATCTCGTACGAACCGGGCGTGGCCGACATGTGCACGGCCTGGCCGATCCGGTCGCTGAACTCCTCCCAGGTCAGCGGCCGGTTGTCCATCGCGCTGGGCAGCCGGAAGCCGTGCTCGACGAGCGTGCGCTTGCGCGAGGCGTCGCCCTCGTACATGCCGCCGATCTGCGGCACGGTCACGTGCGACTCGTCGATGACGAGCAGGAAGTCCTCCGGGAAGTAGTCCAGCAGCGTCGCCGGCGCCGACCCCGCCTCGCGGCCGTCGATGTGCCGCGAGTAGTTCTCGATGCCCGAGCAGAACCCGACCTGGCGCATCATCTCGACGTCGTACTGGGTGCGCATGCGCAGCCGCTGCGCCTCGAGCAGCTTGTTCTGCTGCTCGAGCGTGGACAACCGCTCCTGCAGCTCCGCCTCGATGCCGCGGATGGCCTGCTCCATGCGTTCCGGCCCCGCCACGTAGTGCGTCGCGGGGAAGATGCGCAGATCGGACACCTCCCGGACCACGTCCCCGGTCAGCGGGTGCAGGTAGTGCAGCTTCTCCACCTCGTCGCCGAAGAACTCCACTCGCACGGCCAGTTCCTCGTAGGCGGGGATCACCTCGACCGTGTCGCCGCGCACGCGGAACGTGCCGCGCTGGAAGGCCACGTCGTTGCGCTGGTACTGCACGTCCACGAGCGCGCGCAGGAACACGTCCCGGTCGACCTCCGCGCCCACCTCGAGCGCGATCGACCGGTCGAGGTAGGACTGCGGCGTGCCCAGGCCGTAGATGCACGACACGGAGGAGACGACCACGCAGTCGCGCCGGCTGAGCAGGTTCGACGTGGCCGAGTGCCGCAGCCGCTCCACGTCCTCGTTGACCGAGGAGTCCTTCTCGATGTAGGTGTCGGTCTGCGGGACGTAGGCCTCGGGCTGATAGTAGTCGTAGTAGCTGACGAAGTACTCGACCGCGTTGTTCGGGAAGAACCCGCGCAGCTCGTTGGCGATCTGCGCCGCCAGGGTCTTGTTCGGCTCGAGCACCAGCGTGGGCCGTTGGACCCGCTCGACCAGCCAGGCCGCGGTCGCGGACTTGCCGGTACCCGTGGCCCCGAGCAGCACCACGTTGGTCTCCCCGGCCTTGATCCGCCGTTCCAGATCGTCGATGGCCTGGGGCTGGTCGCCGGCCGGCTGGTAGTCGCTGACGACCTCGAAGGTGCCGCCGGCCCGCGGGATGTCGCTGACCGGCCGGAACTCGGATTGCGCCAGCACGGGGCGCTCAGTCGCGAATGCCACGGTCCCAGCGTACGAGGTCGCACCGACATCGTGTGCCGCGTCGGCGCTCACCCGTCCGCGACACGCCGAGCGGTGGGGTCGGTGCCGGCACACGTCCTCGTGATTCCAGGTGATTCCGGAACGACTCGTTTCCCCTCGTCGCGCGTCCACCGACCCTGCGCACCGGAGCGCTCACCGACCCCGGGTCCGGGAGTCAAGGACTGCCCTGCGCAGGGTGCTGCCCCTACAGTTGTTGCCGTGACCACTCAGCGCGCGATCAGCGATCGGTCGGGCCCGGCCGTGCACCCGCCGAAGGTCGAGGTGTTCGACCTGCCCGCCCGGACCAACACCGATCCGAAGCGGCAGGTGCGGCGGGTCCACGAGTACCGCCGCACCCCGTTCGGGTTGTACGTGGCCCGGTCCATGCCCGGACATCCGCGGCTAGCCGGCCTCCGGTCCTGGCTGCTGCCCGATCTCGGACTGCGGGTGACCCGGTGGGCCTGGCACCCCGGGCACGAGCGGGACCTGGATTTCTACTTGGACGTGGTCGGCATCGAAACCGGTGACATCCGGTGGCGCAGCACCGACTACTACCTGGACATCGAGGTCCGCCACCGCAGCGACGCGCAGGTGCTCGACTACGACGAGTTCGTCCTGGCGGTGCAGTCCGGCCTGTTGAGCACGGAGACGGCGCAGCGCGCCCTGCACGTCGCCTGCACCACGGTCGACGGGCTGGCCCGCTACGACTACGACCTGCCGCGCTGGTTGCACGACCAGGGCATCGAGCTGTCCTGGCCGGAACAACCCACCGGGGATCCCGCATCACGCAAACCGCTGATACCACCAGCACGATGATCACGCGGTGCTCATACGGTGCTCACGCATAGCGGGACTGAATCGAGACCACGAGGCCGCGGAATGGTTATCGGAACGCAGGCTCGACGTATCCTTTAACACGATCGGGAGCGTTACGGTCGCAAACCGTGACGCCGACGATTTCCCCTGAACTCGTGGAAGTGATCGATGTGCACGGCGCCCGGCGGCGGCACGCCAGCGGCATCGACGACCTGCAGCAGTGCCGCGTCGAGCAGTGGGGCTTGGAAGTCGAGTACGACACGCCCCACGCCAGCGACCACGCGGCCGAGCACGTCTGGCTGTTACCCGAGATCGGTCTGCGCCTGACCCGCTTCCGCCCGCGGCGGCGCCACTCGCGGCCGAGCGCCAGCCTGCTCACCGCCGCCCACATCGAAGCGGACACGTCCTCGTGGGCCTGCGCCGACCTGCTGCTCGGGCTCGAACTGCCGGAGCAGCGCCGCCCCCGGATCGTGCGCTCGGAGGAGTTCGGCACCGCCGTGGCGGCGGGCAGGATCCGAAGCCACGAGGCCGACACCGCCCTGCGCACGATGCACCGCATCCTCGCCGAACTCAGCACGCACGGCGATCTGGACAGCTGGCTGGCCGCGAACGGCATCGGCGGCGGACCGGCGGGGCTGCCCGCACCCCGCAGACCGCTGCAGATGCAGGCGCACCGCACGCCCCGGTGAGCACCGCGCCGGCCGCTGCGACCGACCACGACCACGGACGCCGGCGCGCCGGTCACTCCGGTTCCGGCACGTCCCGTCCGGTCTCCCGCATCCACTGCCGGACCTTGACCAGAGCCTGCGCGAACCAGGGCTCCTTCGCCGCGGCGTAGCGCCCGCCATCGGCATCGGCGGCACAGCGCTCGGCCAGCCGGCGCTTCAACGCCGCGTAGTCGGCGCGCTCGTCCGGGAACGCGCGCAGCCACTCCGGCAGCAGCAGCGCGAACCACCACTGCTCGGTGCCCTGCACCGCCACCCGCAGGTGCACCGGGCGCTGCGGATCCGCGGCCACGTGCAGCCGCACGCCCCCGTCGCCGGGCGCCTGCTGGCCCCGGGCGGGCGGATCGGCCGGCGGGAATCCGGCGGCGGCGAGGGGCTCGGCGAGCCGTTGCGCCTGCTCCGGCGAGCCCACTGTCAACTGCAGGTCGAGCACGTCCCGGGCGGGCAGTTCGCCGACCGCGGTGGAACCGACGTGGTCGACGCGCAGCGCGGCCTGCCCCGCGGCTTTCCGCGCGCGGGCCGCCAGGCGCCGGGCCTGCTGCGGCCACGCCGGGTCCGGCTCCACCAACCGCGGCGGGCCGAAAGCCGCGGGGCGACGCAGCCGCACGTCCCGCTCGAACGGCCGCAACCGGTGCGCGTGCACCTCGTCGACAGCGGCTCGGAGCTCCTCGGTGGTGCCCGTGTTGTCCAGCCACACGTCGGCGGCGGCGCGGCGCTGCTCGGTGGTGGCCTGCGCGCGGATGCGCGCCCGCGCGTCGTCGGCGTCCAGACCGCGTTCGACCAGCCGCTGCACACGCGTGCCCTCGGGTGCGTCCACGACGAGCACGAGGTGGTAGTCCGCTTCGGTACCGGCTTCCACCAGCAACGGCATGTCGTGCACCACCACGGCGTCGTCCGGGGCTTCGGCCATCCGCTGCCGGGTCAGTTCGCCGATGCGCGGATGGGTGATCGCGTTGAGATCAGCACGGGCCTCCTCGTCCCGGAACGCCCGGGCGGCCAGCGCCGGGCGGTCCAGCGCCCCGCTGCCGTCGAGGATCTCCTCGCCGAACCGCTGCACGAGCGCGGCGAGCCCGTCGGTGCCCGGGGCGACCACCTCCCGCGCGAGCGCGTCCGCGTCGACGACCACCGCGCCGTGTTCGGCGAGCCGCTGCGCCACCGTCGACTTGCCCGAGCCGATGCCTCCGCTGAGTCCCACGCGCAACACGGCGATCATCCTGCCAGCAGCCCGACGCGCCCCGCACCCCGCACGCAACGGGGCCCGTGTCCGAACCGTTCGGACACGGGCCCCGTGCAACCGTGCGGACCGTCACCCCACCGTGATGCGGAGGCGGTCACGAGCGCTCAGCGGCTCACGCACCGCCGGAGAGCTTCTCCCGCAGCGCGGCCAGCTGGGCGTCGCTGGCCAGCGAACCGGAGGTGTCCTGCTGCTGGCCACCACCGCTCTGCTCCTCGGAGCCCGAGGAGTAGTCGCCGGAGGTCTGCTCCTCCTCGACTTCCTCGGAAGACGAGGTAGCACCGCCGCCCGCGGCCTCGGCGGCCGCCGCCTCGGCGTCGGCCTGGCGGGCCTTGGCCACCTGCGCCATGTGCTTCTCGTACCGGGTGTAGGCCTCCGAGTACTGGCGCTCCCACTCCTCGCGGGCCTTCTCGTAGCCCGGCTTCCACTCGCCGGCCTCCGGGTCGAAGCCCTCGGGGTAGATGTAGTTGCCCTCGTTGTCGTACTCGGCCTCCATGCCGTACAGGCTCGGGTCGAAGTCCGAGTCCGGCACGAAGCCCTCGTTGGCCTGCTTCAGCGACAGCGAGATGCGGCGGCGCTCCAGGTCGATGTCGATGACCTTGATCATCACCTCGTCGCCGACCTGGACGACCTGCTCCGGGATCTCCACGTGCCGCTCGGCCAGCTCGGAGATGTGCACCAGGCCCTCGATGCCCTCGTCGACGCGGACGAACGCGCCGAACGGGACCAGCTTGGTGACGCGCCCGGGGACGATCTGGCCGATCGCGTGGGTCCGCGCGAACTGCCGCCACGGGTCCTCCTGCGTCGCCTTCAGCGACAGCGAGACCCGCTCGCGGTCCATGTCCACGTCGAGCACCTCGACGGTGACCTCCTGGCCGACCTCGACGACCTCGCTCGGGTGATCGATGTGCTTCCAGGAGAGCTCGGAGACGTGCACCAGTCCGTCAACGCCACCGAGGTCCACGAACGCACCGAAGTTGACGATGGAGGACACGACGCCCTTGCGGACCTGGCCCTTCTGCAGCTGGTTGAGGAACTCGCTGCGGACCTCGGACTGGGTCTGCTCGAGCCAGGCGCGGCGGGACAGCACCACGTTGTTGCGGTTCTTGTCCAGCTCGATGATCTTCGCCTCGAGCTCCCGGCCCACGTAGGGCTGCAGGTCCCGCACGCGGCGCATCTCCACCAGCGAAGCGGGCAGGAAGCCGCGCAGGCCGATGTCGAGGATGAGGCCGCCCTTGACGACCTCGATGACGGTGCCGCGCACCGGCTCGTCCTTCTCCTTGAGGTCCTCGATGGTGCCCCAGGCGCGCTCGTACTGGGCGCGCTTCTTGGACAGGATCAGACGGCCTTCCTTGTCCTCCTTCTGCAGAACAAGGGCTTCGATGAAGTCGCCGACGGCAACGACATCAGCGGGATCGACGTCGTGCTTGATCGACAGCTCGCGCGAGGGGATGACGCCCTCGGTCTTGTAGCCGATGTCAAGCAGCACCTCGTCGCGGTCGACCTTGACGATGGTGCCCTCCACGATGTCGCCATCGTTGAAGTATTTGATGGTCTGGTCGACGGCGGCGAGGAAATCCTCCTCCGTCCCGACGTCGTTCACTGCGACCTGAGGGGCCTGGGCGGTAGCAGTCGGGACGGTGGTGGTGTCGATGGGCATCAGGTGGGTTGCTCCGGTACGGATAGGTTGGTCGCTGGTTTACAATTCCTGCTTTGCGCTGGATCTTTCCGCGGTGAACACGGTGCGTGTCCACCCCGCGACGACCAGCGGCTTCCGCGGCCGCAGACCGCGGGATGAACCACTGGAGATTTCCCGCCCGGCGGGTGTCCGACGCAGAAGGAGACCCCAGGGGGATACCGATAAGGATCCGCGAAAGACCCGTGGCGCGGCCGGTATCGTACGCGGTCCCTCGATCGCCGGGCAAACCGCGGTCCACCCGACCACCAGTGGCTCTGCGCATCCACGATACTCCACGGTGACCTGGTACCCACAATCGGTGGAGGACATCGGTGTCAGACCCCCATGAGCGGGCCGCGGAACACGCGCTCGGAACCGTCGGTGTGTCCCAGCGCACCGTCAGCGCGGCCGAATCCCGCACGGCGAACAGGTCGTGGTGGGACGCCGACGCGGACGAGTACCAGGCCGAGCACGGCGGGTTCCTCGGCAGCCGCGACTTCCTCTGGTGCCCGGAGGGCCTCCGCGAGCAGGAGGCCGGCCTGCTCGGCGACATCCGCGGCAAGGGCGTGCTGGAGATCGGGTGCGGTGCGGCCGCGTGTTCGCGGTGGCTGGCCGAGCAGGGCGCGCATCCGGTCGGGATCGACATCTCCGCGGGCATGCTGCGGCACGCCGCGGTCGGCGCGGAGAGCACGGGCACCGCGGTGCCGCTGGTGCAGGCGAGCGCCGACTGCCTGCCGTTCGCCGCGGATTCCTTCGACGTGGCCTGCTCCGCCTTCGGCGGCGTGCCGTTCGTGGCCGACTCCGGCGCGGTGATGCGCGAGGCGGCCCGGGTGCTGCGCCCGCGCGGCCGCTGGGTGTTCGCCGTGACGCACCCGATGCGGTGGATCTTCCCGGACGACCCGGGGCCGATGGGGCTGACGGCGACGCAGTCCTATTTCGACCGCACGCCCTACGTCGAGGTGGACGCCGAGCAACGGCCGACGTACGTGGAGCACCACCGCACCCTCGGCGATTACGTGCGCCAGCTGCACGAGGCCGAGTTCGACCTGCTGGATCTGGTCGAACCGGAGTGGCCCGAGGGCCACACCGGGGTCTGGGGGCAGTGGAGTCCGCTGCGCGGACGGTTGTTCCCGGGCACGGCCATCTTCGTGTGCCGGCGCAAGGACTGAGGTGTTCCCGGTGGCGGGCCGGCACGTGGTGAGGTGGGCCGGCGCAACCGACCGGCCGTCGACGGGAGGGGCATGTCGTTGAGCAGTGCGCGCGAGCTGTGGGAGACCCAGTGCCGGCGGTTCACCGAGCTGGACCGGGCGCTGCCCGACCGGTACCTGCTGCCGGAGGGCGAGCCGCTGCTCGCGCGCACTCCCTCCGGGCAGGACGTGGCGGGCACGGTCACGCGCACCGTCAACGAGCCGGGGTCGTTCCGCAGCCTGTGGCAGGCCCGCGAGGTCTTCGAGCTGCACCCCCTCGTCGGTCGCCTCCCGCAGGAGGGGGTGGACACGCTGCTGCGTGCCTGGCGGGCCCGCCTGTCCGAGCGCGAGCACATCGATCCGGACTCGGCGTGCGTCATCGCGTGGCCCAGCCGGGACGTCGCGGCGACCAGGGCTTTCCTCGACCACGGGTGCATCCCGCTGACGCAGGTGGCGATCCGCGCCACGGACCCCGCACGAGATGCGGAACCAAGTGGTACCGTAAAAATGCGTCGGGCGGGCCTGGCCGATCTCGACGCCGTGGTCGAGCTCGGGCTCACCGAACTCGCCTACGCCGCGCTGGTCGGCGCCTCGGTGTACCGGCCGAACGCCCCGCACCTGAAGCGGGTCGCCGCGCAGATGAGGTTGCGCTCGCCCGACCCCGTCTGGCTCGCGGAGCGGGAGGACGGCACACCGCTGGCGCTCGCCGAGTGCGGCTGGGTCGACGCCGCCACCTCGCCCGCGGGCAACCGGCTGCGCCCGGGCACCTGGGGCTACGTCAACTGCGTGGCGGTGCACGAGACGGCGCGGGAGACCGGCATCGGCCGCGGGCTGATGGCCTTGGCACACGCGGAATTCGCCCGCGCCGGGGCCGTCGGCAGCTTTCTGCACTACAACCCAGCCAATCCGCTGTCCTCGGTGTTCTGGCCCCGGCAGGGGTACCGGCCACTGTGGACGCTGTGGGAGGTGCGCCCGGCTTCCGCGTTGCGGTGACCACGCGCGGCCGGCACACCTGGGAAAGGAGCCGGCGTGGAAATCATCGCGGAGGGGGTCGAGGTCGTCGGGGCGCACGGCCCGCTGCTCGCCCCCACCTCGCTGCGCGTGCGGGACGGAGAGCCGCTGCTGATCACGGGCGAGGACGCCACCGCGCGCACCGCACTCGCCCTCGCGCTGTCCGGGCGGATCAAACCCACCCGGGGAACCGTGCGCCTGGGCGGGGCCCTCGACGCCCGCGCGCTGCGCCGCCGAACGGGGATCGTGGACGCCCCCGGAATCACCGCACCCGAACAGGCGGTGTCCGTCCGGCAGGTCACCGCCGAAGGGCTCAGCCTCGCCGGCCGCAAGTCCGGACGCAGAGCCGTCCGCGCCCGACTCGCCGAACACGGGCTGAGCGGACACGCCGAGCAGCGCTTCGAGAACCTGCCCGCCGCGCACCGCACGCGACTGCTCGCCGAACTCGCCCGCACCGGGAGCGGCACCCGCGCGCTCCTCTTCGACGCGCCCGACCGGCACGGCGGCCCGCCCGAGCACTGGCACGAGCTCGCCCGCGAAACGGCCGCGCACGGGCTGGCCACCGCGGTGCTGTGCAGCCCGCACTCCGCGGAGAAGCTCGACGCTCCGACGGCGCTGCTCGGCGCCGACAACCGAACCACCACACCGTCCACTTCGGAAACCGCGGAAGGCACCGAATGAGCACGTTACGCATCGCAGCGACCGAACTGCGGCGGCTGACCTCGGGCAAGCTCCCCAAAATCGCCCTGGTGGCGGTCACGCTCGTGCCCCTGCTGTACGGCGCGTTGTACATCTACGCCAACTGGGACCCGTACGGACGCCTGGACAGCGTGCCCGCGGCGGTCGTCATCGACGACACCGGCGCGCAGCGCGACGACGGCAGCCGGTTGCAGGCCGGGCAGAAGGTCCACGACGAGCTCGACTCCTCCGGCATGTTCCAGTGGGAGAAGACCACCGAGCAGCAGGCGCGCGACGGCGTCGCGAACGGCGACTACTCGTTCGCCCTGGTCGTGCCGCGCGACTTCTCCGCGGCACTGCTCTCACCCGGCGACTTCGAACCGCGCCAAGCCCAGCTCGGCGTGCTCACCAACGACGCCAACAACTACCTCGTCGGCACCATCGCCGACCGCGTCGCCTCCGAGGTGCAGCGCGCCGTCGCCACCGACGCGGGCAGCGAAGCCGCCGACCAGCTGCTCATGGGCTTCGGCACCGTGCACGACAAGACCGCCCAGGCCGCCGACGGCGCGGGCCGGCTCGCCGACGGCGCGGGCCAGCTCGACAGCGGCATCGACCGGGCGCGCCAGGGCAGCGGGCAGCTCTCCAGCGGTGCGCACGAACTGCTCGACGGGCAGCAGCAGCTCGCCGACGGCACCGACCAGCTCGCCGACGGCAGCGCCGAACTGCGTACCGGCCTCGGGCAACTGACCGAGCGCACCGGGGAACTGCCGCAGCAGACCCAGCAGCTCGCCGACGGATCGGCGCGGGTCGCCGAGGGCAACGAGGAACTCGCCTCGCGCGCCGAAGAACTCGGCGCCGTGTCGCAGCAGCTCGCCGCGCACACCGACGACGTGCAGCAGCGCACGGCGGAAACGCTGCACGACGCCGGCGTGGACGAGGAACAGGTCCAGCGCATCATCGCCGATCTCGACGACAACCCCGTCTCCAACGCCAACGACCGGGTGCAGCAGCAGATCTCCCGGATCCGCGCGCTCGCCGACGGCGCCCAGCAGGTCGCCGACGGCAACCAGGCCCTGGCCGAGGCCGCACCGCAGATGACCGACGCCATCCAGCAGGCGCACCAGGGCGCGGGTCGGCTCGCCGACGGGGCCGAAGAACTGCAACAGGGCCAGCACGAGGCGCTGTCCGGAACGCGGGAACTCACCTCCGGCGCGGACCAGCTGCACGACGGCACCGGCCAACTGGCCGCCGGCTCCGACCGCCTCGTCGACGGTTCCGACGAGCTGGCCGCGCAGTTGCGTTCCGGCCTCGGCGACATCCCCAACCCCGACGCGCAGACCCGCACCGCCACGGCGGACACGATCGGCGACCCGGTCAGCATCGGCAAGGCCTCCCAGGCCGACGCGGGCACCTACGGCGCCGGACTCGCCCCGTACTTCCTCGGGCTGGCGCTGTGGATCGGCGGGTTCGTGCTGTTCTTGCTGATGCGTCCGCTCTCGCAGCGCGCCCTCGCCGCAGGCACCGCGTCCTGGCGCGTCGCGCTCGGCGGCTGGTTGCCGGCGGCGGCCGTCGGCGCGGTGCAGGCGGTGCTGCTGTACCTCGTCGTGGTCCACGGGATCGGAGTCACCCCCGCGCATCCCGGGTGGACACTCGGTTTCCTGCTGCTGACGTCGTTCGCGTTCACCGCGGTGGTGCACGCGCTCAACGCGGCCTTCGGCCCCAAGGGCAAGTTCATCGCCCTGGTGGTCCTCGTGCTGCAACTGGTCACCGCGGGCGGCACGTTCCCCTGGCAAACCACGCCCGAGCTCCTGCACCCGCTGCACAAGGTGCTGCCGCTGAGCTACGTCGTCGACGCGCTGCGGCACCTGCTCTACGGCGGCACGCTGGCCGATGCGGGCACCGCCGCGCTCGTGCTCGGCGGCTACCTCGTCGCCGGACTGGTGCTGAGCTGCATCGCCGCCTGGCGGCAGCGCGTGTGGACGCCGCAGCGGCTCAAACCCGAACTGGCCCTTTGAGCTGGCCCGCGACGGGCCGTGACCCCGGGCGGCACGATCGTCCGGCCGGGGCCGCGGCCGCCGACGGCCCGCACGCGGACCGTTCTGCTGCTGTCGCGTCGGCCGCTACGCCGGCTCGTCGTAGCGGGCGATCTCGAGGAGGTTGCCGTCCGGATCACGCACGTACAACGACGTGATGACACCGCGCGCACCGATGCGGCTGACCGGTCCTTCCTCGATGCGCACGTCGTTGTTGCGCAGGTGCTCCTGCACTTCGCTGAGCGCGTTGGCGGTGATGAAGCACAGGTTCGCCGATCCCGGCACGGGGTGCGTCGCCGTCGGCGACACCAACTCGTTGGCCGCGTGCAGCTTGATGGTCTGCGCACCGAAGCTCACGCCTTGCCGGCCCTCCGGGAAGCTTACCGGCGTCATCCCGAGCATCCGCTCGTAGAACTCGATCGCCCGATCGACATCCGCGACGGTGAGGACCAGATGGTCCACTCTGTCGATACTGATCATGATCCTCCTCCGCGGGTCGCCTGGCAGGGTATCCGGCCTCGCCCGGAGCGAGTGAGGCGGTCCGCGGTTGCCGAGGCGCCGCTCGTGCGCAGGCGCGCAGAACCGCGATGTCGCACGAGCGGCGCGCAGGGCGCAGGCGCAGGCGCGCAGGCGCAGGCGCTCAGTGCGCGGCGCTGTCCCAGGAACGTCCCACGCCGACGGAGACCTCCAGCGGCACGTCCAACTCGTAGGCCGCGGACATCTTCTCCCGCACGAGCCGTTCGACGTCCTCCCGCTCGCCCTCGGCGAGCTCGATGATGAGCTCGTCGTGCACCTGCAGCAGCATCCGCGAGCGGAACCCGCCCGCTGCCAACGCGCGGTGCACTCCCAGCATCGCCACCTTGATGATGTCGGCGGCGCTGCCCTGGATGGGCGCGTTCAGCGCCATGCGCTCGGCCATCTCCCGCCGCTGGCGGTTGTCACTGAGCAGGTCCGGCAAGTACCGGCGCCGCCCGAGGATCGTCGAGGTGTAGCCGTCCCCGCGCGCCTGGTCGACGACCTCCTGCAGGTAGTCCCGCACCCGGCCGAACCGAGCGAAGTAGGCGTCCATGTGCTCGCGCGCCTCCTCGGCGGAGATGCGCAGCTGCTGGCTCAGCCCGTAGGCCGACAGCCCGTAGGCCAGCCCGTAGGACATGGCCTTGACCCGGCGGCGCAGTTCCTGGTCCACCGCATCCACCGGCACGCCGAAGGCCTGCGCGGCCACGAAGTCGTGCAGGTCCTCACCGGACCGGAAGGCTTCGATCAGCCTGCTGTCGCCGGACAGGTGCGCCATGATCCGCATTTCGATCTGGCTGTAGTCCGCGGTCATCAGCTCCGCATAGCCCTCGCCGACGACGAAGGCCTCGCGGATCCGCCGCCCCTCCTCGGTGCGGATCGGGATGTTCTGCAGGTTCGGCTCGGTCGAGGACAGCCGCCCGGTGGCCGCGATCGTCTGGTTCAGCGTGGTGTGGATCCGGCCGTCGTCGGCGACCTCCTTGACCAATCCGTCCACAGTGGTCTTCAAACGCGCGGCGTCGCGATGCTCCAGCAGGTGCTGCAGGAACGGGTGCTCGGTCTTCTCGTACAGCGTCTGCAGCGCCTCGGCATCGGTGGTGTAGCCGGTTTTGGTGCGCTTCGTCTTCGGCATGGCCAGCTTGTCGAACAGCACCGTCTGCAGCTGCTTCGGCGAGCCGAGGTTGACCGGCCCCATCTCGGCACCGGCCTCGTCGAGCACCCGGTGCGCGTCCTGCTCCGCCTGCTTCACCCGCGCGGCGAAGTCACCGCTGAGTTCGGCCAGCTGCGCGGTGTCCACCGCGATGCCGGCCTCCTCCAGCTCCCCGAGGACCAGCAGCAACGGCAGCTCCAGGTCGGTGAGCAGCCCGCGCGACTCCATCCGGTCGAGCTCGGTGTCCAGGACGTCCGCCAGCTCGGCGATCGCCCGCGCCCGCACGATCTCGCCGGCGGCGATCCGCTCGCGCTCCTGCTCGCCGTCCTCCAGCAGCGACATCTGGCCGTCCCCGCCGGAGTCGTCCGAACGCAGCTCGCGCTGCAGGTGGCGCACCACGAGGTCGGACAGCGCGAAGGACCGCTGGCCCGGCCGCACCAGGTAGGCCGCCAGGGCCGTGTCGCTGCTCAGGCCGGCGAGGCTCCACCCGCGGTGGCGGATCGCGTGCAGCGGGCCCTTGACGTCGTGACCGGCCTTGAACGCCTCGGGATCGGCCAGCCACCGCGCCAGCGCCGCGTCGTCGTCCTCGGTCAGCTCAGCGACGTCGATGTACACGCCCGCGCCCTCAGCAGTGGACAGCGCGATGCTCTGCAGATCACCGCCGTGGCTGCTCCACCGGCCGGTGCAGGCCAGCCCGAGGCGGCTGCCCGCCGGGGCGTTGCGGGCCAGCCAGTCGGCCAGCGCGCCCGGCTGCAGCACGCCACCGGAAACGTCGAAACCGGCATCCACTTCGGGTTCGGTGGTGGACAGCGAGGCGAACAGGCGATCGCGCAGCACTCGGAACTCCAGGTCGTCGAACACCCGGTGCACCGCGTCCCGATCCCACTGCTGCATCTCGAGCTGCTCCGGCGTCGCCTCCAGCGGAACGTCGCGGACCAGCTCGGTGAGCCGGCGGTTGGTCAGCACCTGCGAGACGTGGTCGCGCAGCGCGGCACCGGCCTTGCCCTTGACCTCGTCGGCGCGGTCGACCAGCCCGCCCAGCGAGCCGAACTCGCGGATCCACTTGGTCGCCGTCTTCTCCCCCACCCCGTCGATCTTGGGCAGGTTGTCCGAGGGGTCGCCCCGCAGGGCCGCGAAGTCCGGGTACTGCTGGGGGGTGAGACCGTACTTCTCCTCCACCGCCTCCGGGGTGAACCGCGTGAGTTCCGACACGCCCCTGGTGGGGAAGAGCACGGTGACGGTGTTGGTGACCAGTTGCAGCGAGTCGCGGTCGCCGGTGCAGATCGACACGGCGAAGCCCTGCTGCTGCGCCTGCGTGGCCAGCGTGGCGATCACGTCGTCGGCTTCGTAACCCTCCCGGCTGAGCACCGGGATGTGCAGGGCGCCGAGGATCTCCTGGATGAGGCTGACCTGCCCGCGGAACTCGTCCGGTGTCTCGCTGCGGTTGGCCTTGTACTGCGGGAAAGCTTCGTTGCGGAACGTCTGGCGGGAGACGTCGAAGGCAACAGCGAGATGTGTAGGTTGTTCATCGCGAAGAAGGTTGATCAGCATCGACGTGAAGCCGTACACGGCGTTCGTGTGCTGGCCCGTCGCCGTCCGGAAGTTCTCCCTCGGCAGGGCGTAGAACGCGCGGTAGGCCATCGAGTGGCCGTCGATGAGCAAGAGCCGTCGCTCGCCGGAGTCCATCACGCGGTGAGTCTAGGCTGAACGTCCGACGGTGCGTGAACAGGTGCGAAGGAGGAGCCAACGTGCGCGATACGACCTCGGAGGAAGTCATGCCCAGCGAAGGAGCTTCGCTCAACCAGGTGCTGGCCGCCGCGGAGGAGCAGCTGAGCGATCGCCTGGGCATCGAGCTCACCGAGTGGTCACCCGAACGTGTGGTGGGAACCATGCCCGTGGCGGGGAACCGCCAGCCGTACGGACTGCTGCACGGCGGGGCCAACGCGGCGCTCGCGGAATCCCTCGGATCGATCGCGGCGGCCCTGCACGCCGGCAACGAGCGGGTCGCCGTCGGGTTGGAGCTGTCCTGCACCCACCACCGCGCGGCCACGGAAGGCAAGGTCACCGGTGTGGCCACCCCGGTGCACCGCGGACGGCGCACGGCGACCTACGAGATCGACATCGTCGACGAGAACGACCGCCGCACCTGCACGGCGCGGCTGACGTGCATCCTCCGCGACGCGCCACCCGCGTGACCGCAGGCGGCACCGGCGGCCGCGCACGGCGCCGCCCTCGACGGCAGCGCCGGCGCGGCCCGCGGGCGATCGCGGCGCCCGCGTCCGCGGTCCTCACTCCTGCGGCAGGTTGTCCAGCACCGCCTGGGCGACCGCCTTCATCGTGGTGCGCCGGTCCATGGCCGTGCGCTGCAACCAGCGGAACGATTCGGGTTCGCTCATGTCGTGGTTCGTCATGAGCAGCCCCTTGGCGCGCTCGATCGTCTTGCGCGCCTCCAGCCGCTCGTTGAGGTCGGCGACCTCCGACTCCAGCGCCTGGACCTCGGTGAACCGGGACACGGCCAGTTCGATGGCCGGCACCACGTCGCGCTTGGCGAACGGTTTGACCAGGTACGCCATCGCACCCGCGTCGCGGGCGCGCTCGACGAGGTCGCGCTGGCTGAAGGCGGTGAGGATCACCACCGGGGCGATCCGCTCCCCCGCGATGTTGGACGCCGCCTCGATGCCGTCCATCTTCGGCATCTTCACGTCGAGAATCACCAGGTCGGGGCGCAGCTGATCGGCCTGTCGCACCGCTTCTTGTCCATCGCCGACCTCACCGACGACCTCGTAGCCTTCCTCGCGGAGCATCTCCACCAGATCAAGCCTGATCAACGCCTCGTCCTCGGCGATGAGGACGCGGCGTTGCGCGGCCTGGTCCTCCTGTGGCTGGTCGGCAGCCGGCGTCGTCACCGGATTCCTCCTGGTCGGTCTCGCTGGTCGGTCCTCGGGACTCCCCGATGTGTTATCAGCACCGGAAACCGCAGCTTACCGTGCCTGCCCCAGCGTTGACCCGGACCGTGCACGTGACCGCAACGACATCGAACGCACGCGCGGCTCTGCGCGGATCGCCGCACGTCCGGATTGCTCCACGTCCGGATCGCCCCCGCTCAGCGAAGGTGATCATGGGTGTCGTACGATACCACCAGCGCCAGCCCACGTAGCCCAAATGGCAGAGGCAGCGGACTCAAAATCCGTACAGTGTCAGTTCGAATCTGACCGTGGGCACCCTTCTCACCTGCGAAAAAACGGGTCGCAGAGATCGCTTCGAAGGCACTGCAACCGGCCTCATCCCTCCCAACGGAACCCCGCTCGCCCTCGCCCGTGCGGGGTGGACGCCGCGTCGAGCGCGTCCGCCGAGCGACTCGACACAGACCCCCGAGCGTGTCGGCCACCTCGCGCGGGTGAACCCGCCCCTCGAGCATCTTCGAACTGGCACTGGGCGGATTTTGAGTCCGCTGCCTCCGCCACGGCTCTGACCTGCAGCAACTCCTTGAGCACATCGATGGAGACATTAGCGGCCCACTCGCCGATCGCGGCAAACGAGCGGGCTCCAAAGATCACCGCACACACAGCCACCGCGAGCACCGCCGACGGGAAAAACCGCAGACTGAAGTGTTCCCGCTTGAGCGGACACTTCAGGGTTCACCGCTCACTGAGCTGAGCGTTGCCTGCTGCACCCGGCCACCGGGGCGCCTGAGATGCGCGGGATGGCCGTGCAGGCACGTGGGGTTGAACCCGCACGACCTTGACCAAGCCAGTACCCGGGTAGCCGGCCCAGCCCGCTCGAAGGATAACCGTCACCATCACGAGCCAAACCACCCTGCGAGGCCGTGTCGCGACCACGACCGCTCTCCCGAACGCCCGGAGCTCGAACGAGGGGCGCGGTGCGGACGGAGCGCCGAGGACACGACCGGTTTGGGACTTTCGCCTCGACCGCTGGATGTCCCCGTCTGGTTGTCTGAGGACCGAAGCAAGGGGGTGGTCGCATGCTCCGCAGCCGTCACGAGGTGCGCATGGCCTCGCAGGTTCCTCGTTCCGGAGAGGCGCCGAGCAGTGCAGGGGTTCGCGGTCTCGACCGCGTCGACCTGCACCAGCGGTCCCAGTGCGTGCAGGCACACCTGGCCGAGCTTCGCGCCCCGCTGACCGGGATCGAGCTCACGACCCGGGACCACGCCGTGCTGACGTGGCTTGCCGACCAGGACCTCAGTACTGTGGAGGCGGTCGTGAGCCTGCTGGTCCGCGCTCGCAGCTGCGGACACCAGGACCAGCGCTGAACGCGGCCGGCCGGACGGGTCCCGTCGACCGCTGAGGGCGGGGTGGCCGTATCGTGCCAGCGGCGAGGGTGTCGTGGGAGTCGGTGTGCGAGCAGGCTGCGGGGCCGGTAGCCGTGCTCGACCTCCAGGGGCGGTACCTGTACGCCAACCAGGCCTTTTGCCGTCTGGTCGGTTTCGATCACGCGACCCTGCTGCAGCACCGGCAGGAGCAGCTGACGCACCCGGACGACCGGGAGGCCGACCGGGCCGCCCTGGAGGTGATGCTCGCCTCCGGAGTCACGAGCACGCGGGTGGACACGCGCTTCGTGCGCTCCGACAGCACCGTGCTGCGCGTGCGGGGTTTCCTGTCGCTCATCGCCAGCTCCACCGGGCGTCCGGATGTGCTGCTCACGCAGATCCACGAGATCATCGAGGGTGAGCAGCCGGAGCGCGACTGGCGTGCGGCGTTCGTCCGCGCTCCGGTCGGCATGGCCGTGCTGGACCTGGACGGGCACTGGACCGACGTCAATGACGCGCTGTGCGAGCTGCTCGGCTACTCGCAGGAGGAGCTGCTGACGGCCTCCGCTGCCGATCTGACCTTTCCGGACGACAATCCGCCGGGAACGGTGGTGCGACCGCTGGTGGACGGCCACGAGGACCGCGTGGTGTTGGAGCGCCGCTACCGGCACCGGGATGGGCGAGTCCTGTGGATGCTCGTCCGCGTGGCCCTTGTACGCGGCGGACCCGACGAGGAACCTGCCTACCTCATCAGCCAGTACGAAGAGATCGATGCGCGCCTGCAGGAGAACTCGCGCTGGATATACCTGAGCCTGCACGATCCGCTCACCGGGCTGGCCAGCCGCGCGCTGCTGCTCGACCGCCTCAGCAGCACGCTCACCGCGCTGCCGCAGCACGGGAGCGTGCTGGCGGTGCTCATGGTCGATCTGGACGGGTTGAAACCCGTCAACGACCACTACGGACACCTCACCGGCGATCAGCTGTTGGTGGCGGCCGCCGAGGAACTGCTCCGCACCGTCCGCGCCGGGGACACCGTCGGCCGCCTCGGTGGGGACGAATTCGTCGTGCTCAGCACGGTCACCGACCAGGAAGCAGCCGACAGGCTGCGCCTGCGCATCGCACGGCAGCTGCACCACGCCCACATCGAAGTTCCCGACGGGCGCATCGTCGTCCGCGCCAGCGTCGGGCTCGCCACCACTGAGGACTCCGACACGGACCCCGAAACGTTGCTGCACACCGCCGACATGGACATGTACCGCCGCAAACGCCAGCAGCGGTAGCTCCCGCCCGCGGTGCTGGCGCTTCGGTTGAGGAGCGGGACCATGCTGGCGAGGATTCGCCAAGCACCGGGCAGCCTGAGGGCCGATACTGCAACAGGTGACTTTGCTGCGACGCGGGCGAATTTCCCTTCTGGGACGCGTCTACGTGGTGGTTGCGGTTCTGGTCGTGCTGCTGGGCATCGTCGCCGTGGGTACGGCCTTCTTCCGCCAGCGGGCCGACACCGCCAGCACCAAGCTGACCACCGAGACCGTTCCCACGCAGACAGCGACCAGCGACCTGACCGCGGCCTACACCGACCAGGCCAGCGCAGTGCGCGGGTTCCTGGCAGACCGCAACCCCGTGTTCCTCGGCGTGTACGCGGACAGCAAGGGTGAGGCCGAACGCCTGCAAGCAAACCTCGATCGACAGCTGGCCGACCACCGAGCTGCGAGGAGCCTGTTGACCGAGGTTCGCCAGGCGGCTCAGGAATGGCGCACGCAATCCGTCGAGCCGGAAATCGCAGAAGCGGACGATCAGAGCCCCCCGAACCTCCCCTCGGAGCCGTCGCCCGACAAGCAGCGCTTCGACACGGTGCGGGACAAGCTGGCCGCTCTGCAGAACCACGTCAACGAGATTGCGGCGTCACAACAAGCAGAGGCCGGAGCAGCTCGCAGGGCTGCAAACTGGCTCACCGCCGCCACCGTCCTGACCAGCCTCGTTGCCGCGACTGGTGCCCTTCTCTTCCTGCGCCGGTCACTCATCCACCCGCTGCGCACCCTCGTCTCCCAGGTCAACCAGGTGGCCGCGGGCAATCTCGACCGGCCCGTCGGGGACGTGGGACCGTCCGAGCTGAGCATGGTCGCGCGTGCGGTGGAGGCCATGCGCGGACGGATCCTGGAGGAAACTCAGCGCAGAGAGCAAGTGCAGGAGAACTTGGCTCGCCACGAGGCGGCGGAGCGCGAGCGGGCCGAGCAGGACTACTCCACCGTGGTGGCCGCGCTCGATGAGGGCGTCGTCGTAGTCGATCCGGCAGGGATGATCGAGTCGGCCAATCCCGCAGCCCAGAGCATCTTCGGGGTTTCCGAGAACGAAATCGTCGGCTCCTCCGCCGGGGCTTGGGCGTTGTTCGACGAGTCCGGGCAGGCGCTGGGCCCGAAGGAACATCTGGCGATGCCGACCCAGCACACCGGCCAGCCGCAACCTGCCCGCGTGCTGCACTTGGCGCGCAGCACCGGACCCGGCGTGTGGCTCTCAGCCACCTCCGTTGCGCTGCACCCGCAGGAGCAGCCGCCACACACCGTCGTCGTGTCGTTCACCGACATCACCGAGAGCCGAGCCGCCCGGCAGCGCCTGGAGTACGAAGCCACGCATGACCCGTTGACCGGGCTGGCCAACCGTACCCTGGTGCTGCAGCACTGCGACGAGCGTTCACGCATGCATCCGATGGCCGTGCTGTACCTGGACCTGGGCAATTTCAAACGCATCAACGACTCGCTCGGTCACGCTGTCGGCGACGACGTGCTGCGCCTCGTCGGCCACCGGCTGGTGCAAGCCACCACCGCCGACACCGTGGTCGGTCGTCTCGGCGGCGATGAGTTTGTGCTCCTGACCGCCGAGGGCGATCACACCCTCCTCGCCGAGCTCGGCCAGCACCTCCTCGAAGTGCTCAGCCAGCCGCTGCAGGTACAAGCCAGGCAACTGCACGTTCAAGGGAATCTCGGGATCGCGATCTCCACACCCGACGATGCTCGAACGGGGGAAGACCTGCTGCGCGATGCCGACGTGGCTCTGTACCGAGCCAAGAGCCGCGGCGGGCGATACGCGTTCTTCGACGTGCAGCTCCGCGAACGCGTGCAGCGACACATGGCTCTGGAACAAGACCTCCGCCGAGCCATCGCCCACGATCAACTCTGGGTGGCCTACCAACCCGTCGTCGAGCTGTCCACCGGTCGCACCGTCGCCGTGGAAGGCCTGCTGCGGTGGACGCACCCGGAGCACGGCGCCGTCTCGCCCGGCGAATTCATCCCGATCGCCGAGGAAAGCGAGCTGATCCACCCCATCGGCGCGCACATGCTGCACACGGCCGCCCATCAACTCGCCGCCGAACGCGAGCGGCACGAGCTCGACGTGCGCCTCAACGCCAACCTCTCCCCTCGCCAGCTCGACGACCCCCACCTGCAGACCGTGATCCAACAAGCCCTGGACGTCGCCAGTCTGCCTGCCACAGCCCTGTGCCTGGAGATCACCGAAGAAGCCATCATGCGGGACCCCGCTGAAGCTGCCCACGTGCTGCGCAGACTGCACGCGCTGGGGGTGTGGCTCGCCATCGATGACTTCGGCACCGGCTACTCCTCACTGGCCCAGCTGCGGCACCTGCCGCTGGACATCCTCAAAATCGACCGGTCCTTCCTCACCGATCTCGGCACCTCCCCCGACCTGGAGGCCATCGTCACCAGCATCATCGCCATGGCCCACGCCCTCGGCCTCACCGTCGTCGCCGAGGGCGTCGAAACACCCACCCAACTGCACCTGCTCACCCATCTCGGCTGCGACAAAGGCCAGGGGTACCACTTCGGCAAACCCGTTCCCATCGACGAACTCGGCACCCCGCATCGCTTTCCCCGTCCCGGCTGCTGACAGCCGACTCCACCTGTTGCGGGATCGCGGTGGAAGCAGTCCCCGGCGCGAGATCAGGTATGTACAGCTGTACAGATGCTGTGCTAGCTTCTTCCACCAACCATGAGCCGCCACTTCGACAGGGGAGGCTGCAGCAGAACCGAGTCCGCGTGGCCGGAGGTCCCTTCCGGTGCTCGCCGAACCTCGTTCGCCTCCGCGGCCGGGTTCGGCGGGCACCCGGGGCGATCCGCCGGTGTCCCTGCTACAGCGCGGACTCCCCACCGGAGGAAGACGGGAAACTACTATGTCGAGCACTGAAATTACTGCGCACGGTGCTGCCGGCACCGGGCCGGCCTCGTCCGGGACCGGCTCGCTGTTCTTCGCCGGAGACCGTGCCAAGCCTGCAAGACACGGCGATCCTGAAAAGCACGGCGACGTTGCCTCCTGCGGGGGTGCCGTGCACCGGAGTGCAATCTCGAAGGCGGAGAGCTCACCGACGAACGCTCCTGCCCGTCCATCGTGCTGAACAGGATTCAGCACCGTTCTGCGGCGTGCCGATCGAACACCGCCCGGCGATGCCGACCTCGAAGGGCGGAGACCGCGCGACGCGCACGTGTCTCCGGGATCGCCTGAACGTGCCGGTGGACGAGGCCTGCGGATCGCCGGCGGCTCGGCGGTGCCGCTGCTGACGACGGTGGTTCCGAACGTCGCTGCCGCAGCTGTCGACGAGACGTGCCCGAGCTCGCTCGCACCAGCGGTGCGAGGCGCCCCGCGAGGCAGCCGAGGCGATCCGTCGCACCAGCGAGTGGCGCTGATTCTGCAAACGGGTCAACGAGGACCTTCGCCGAACGCGGTCGCGAAGTGTCCGGATTGGACACCTGCGGAGTTGCCGGATCGTTCGCGCGAAAGCGCGGAAATCGCAGTGACTCAACGGCACGTTGGCTGCCCGTATCGGGCACCGCGGCCCTGAACCGTCGGCAGTATCCGCCGAACTCGCATGTCTCCAACCTCAGAAGATCGTGGTTCCCATGCAAATTCCAAAACCGAAGCATACGACGAGCAGAACCGTCTTCGCCGTGTCCGTAACGGCGACGTCGCTGATCGTCCTGTGGGGCGTGGCGGCACCGGCGAACTTCCAGTCCGTCACCAATCGACTGTTCAACGGTGTCGTGGCGAACCTGAGCTGGTTCTTCCTGCTCGCGGCGAGCGTTATGCTGGTGTTCGTCGTCTACCTGGGTGTGAGCAGGTACGGAAGGGTCAAACTCGGCAAGGAGGAGGACGAGCCGGAGTTCAGCCGCCCGAGCTGGTTCGCCATGATGTTCCAGGCGGGAATGGGGCCCGCCATCATCTTCTGGGGTTTGGCCGAACCGCTGTCGCACTACGTGGACGTGCCCTTCGACCTCGCACCCGCCGGTACGGACGAGGCCGCTGGCGTGTCCATCCAGTACACGTTCTTCCATTGGGGGCTGCACCCCTGGGCGATCTACGCCATCACCGGCCTGGCCGTGGCGTACTTCAGCCACCGCAAGGGTGAAAAGGGACTGCTCAGCGCCATCTTCCGCCCGTTGATCGGTGACCGCGTCGACGGCCCCGCGGGCAAGGCGATCGACGTCCTGGCCGTGCTGGCGGTGGTGTTCGGCATCGCCGTGGCCCTGGGGCAGGCCGGTCTGCAGATCACGGCCGGGCTCGGTGAGACGTTCGGAGCCCCCACGGGCGTGTTCATGCAGCTCGTGGTCATGGGGATCACGGCTGTGGCGTTCATGATCTCGGCGTCGACGCGGATCGAGCACGGCATCAAGTGGCTCGCGAGCACCAGCATGCTCGTCGCCCCGCTGCTGCTCGTGTTCTACTTCGTCGTCGGACCGACCATCACGCAGCTCAACGTCTTCACCGAAGGCGTCGGCAACTACCTGACCAACCTCGTCCCGATGAGCTTCCGGCTGGACGCGTTCAGCCCGCACACGGAGTGGATGGGCAGCTGGACCGTCTTCTACTGGTCCTGGTGGATCGCCTGGGCGCCGTACGTGGGGCTGTTCATGGCCCGCATCTCCCGCGGACGCAGCATCCGCGAGTTCGTCGCGGCCACCGTTCTCGTCCCCAGCGTGCTCAGCATGATCTGGATCTCCGTGTTCGGCGGGGCTGCGCTGTCGCTGGCCCGTGGCGGGCAGGCCGCCGACATCGCCACGACCGTGCAGCAGAGCCCGGCGGCCGGCATGTTCGTCTTCATCCAGGAGTACCCGCTGCCCGTTCTGCTGTCGATCACCACGCTGGTGCTGCTGTGGATGTTCTTCGTCGCCAGCGCGGACTCCGGAACCGTCGTGCTGGGTGAACTGTCCACCGGTGGCTCCCCGAACCCCAAGACCTGGGTCCGACTCCTGTGGGGCGTCTTGCTGGTCGGCGTCGCGTCCGTCCTGCTGCTCTCCGGCGGCCTCGGCGGGCTCCAGAAAGCCTCGGTGCTCATCGGAGCGCCGTTCGCGATCATCCTGATCATCGCCTGCGTGTCCTTCTGCAAAACCCTCAGGCAGGAGAACGGGCCCTCCGGACAGGACCACCCGTCCCCGACGGAGGAGAACGAGTCCTCAGTGGACGGAAGCGGTGCCGGTCCGGACGGGGATGCTCGGTCTCCGGGCGTGGACGACGAGCGCGACGACGCGTCGCAGCACGCGACCTCCTCGGCTGGGGATCGCGGTGCGGTCGCGACGGCCGGGGCGCCGGATCGCTCCGAGGGCGAAACGGTCTGACGAATTGTGGTTCCGGATCCGAGGAGTGGCTACCACGGGCGGAACCGCTGCGTCCCGGCGTGCCGCCCCTCGGAGTCGAGGAGGTGTCCCATGCGCTTGACCGTGCGCAGGCCGATGATGCGGTCCTGCACGGCAAGTGACGGGACCTGGCTGCACACGGACCGTTCCAGGCGTTGCACGTCGCCGAGGTCGTGCGCCCAGAACGTGGCGAGGACGTTGGCAGGTCCGGTCACCGCCGCTGCCACCCGGCACTGCGGAAGCCGCGTCAGCACCCGGTGCACGGCCGCCACGTCGGCAGCCGGAACGTTCGCCATGAACGACACCGGAACTGGCCGTCCCGCCAGCGGAGCTGCGACGTCGCAGCGGAAGGCGACGACGCCCGATGATTCCAGCCGACGCAGCCGGCGCCGCGCGGTCGCCGTGCTGGTACCCGTGCGCTGCGCCAGCTCGACCCAGGTCAGCCGCCCGTCCCGGACCAGCTCGTCCAGCAGCGCGCGGTCGACGGAGTCGAGCACGAACCCGGGCCCGCCCTCGGCGGAGGTGTCGGACTCGTGCAGCGCCGTCTGCTGCGCCGGCTCGAGGGAGCGCAGCCGCCAGCGACTGCCCTCGACGTACAGCGAGGTGGCGAACATGCACAGCACCTGCGTCACGCCCTCGAGTTGATGCAGTTCCTCGGTCAGCAAGCGACCGAGGGAGGGGAAGTCCGGCATGAGGACGTCCAGCAGCAGGTCCCCGCCGCCGGAGGTCACCTCGACCGTGGCGACCTGCGGCCAACCGGCGAGTTCGGCCGTCAGCTGCTCCAGCGCGCCGGGGCGGCAGCGAAGCAGCACGAACCCCGTGCAGCGGCTGCGCGAGTAACCGCGTCCCGGCGCCGCGGAGACCCACGCGAGTCCAGCGCCGCGCAGCCGCTCCCAGCGGCGCGCCAGCGTTCCCGCCGTCACTCCCAGCGGCGGCGCCAGTTCGGACCAGGAGGCGCGCGGCCGCAGCTGCAGCGCGTGCACCAGCGACAGATCCAGTTCACTCGCCCTGGCAGGCGTGTCCTCTTCTCGCATCAGACCCCGTGTGCGCGTCCGTTCCCCGCAAATTCCGCACAGCTGTGCGTGGCCGTCGCACAGTAACCCGCACCACTGGAGCAGCGGCAGAAGACGAGGTGAGGCCATGATCCCGCACGGGCGGGGAGTCCGGACGCACCCGTTGCGTCCCCGCGTGACGCAGACCGGTTCGGGGATGCTCACGGCGATGGTGATCGTGGTGCTGTTCAGCGGCATCGTTCAGGGCTACCTGACTCCCCTGCTGCCGGCCCTCGGCAGCGAGCTGCACATCGGTAGCGTCGGTCAGACCAACATCTACCTGCTGGCGCAGCTCTCCTTCGCGGTGATGACGCCGCTGCTGTCGCGGTTGGGCGACCTGTACGGGCACCGGCGGCTGCTGCTCGCGGCGTTGACGACGGTCGCCGCCGGATCCCTGCTGATGGCGGCGCTGCCGACGACGGTGACGCTGGCGGTCGGCGTGGTCCTGCAGGGCTGCGTCGTCGGGTTCTTCCCGTTCCTCGCCGGCATCCTCAAGCACCGGGCACCGGAGCGGAACCGTTCCGGAATCGCGCTGCTGGTGGGCGTGCTGCTGGTCGCCATCGGCGTCGGCGGCCTGGTCGCCGGCATGCTCAGCGAGGGCCATGCGAAAGCCGGCCTGTGGACCGCCGTTCCCATCGGGTTGCTGGCCCTGTGCGCGGGACTGCTGCTGCCGGACGGCGGCTCCGCGCGGAGTGGTCGCTTCCCCCTGGTGCCTGCGGTGCTGCTGACCATCGGGCTCGGGTCGGTGGTGCTGGTCCTCACCCGGGGCGGCGAGTGGGGATGGTCCGCTCCGCTCTCGGTGTGCACCGCGGCCGGCGGCGCGGCCGCACTGGTGGGTTGGGTGTTCGTGGAACGCCGCGCCAAGCACCCCCTGGTCAGTCTGAGACTGCTGAGCAACCGCAGACTGGCCGTGGTCAGCGGCTGCACCTTCTGCGCCGCTTTCGGCACGATCGGTTTCCTCGGTTCCAACGCCACGTTCCTCGACACCTCCCCGACGCAGGCGCACTACGGGATGGGACTCGGGCCGCGGACGATCGCCGCCGTCGCGCTGGCCGTCGTCATCGCCGGTTTCGTCAGCTCAACGCTGACACCGCGGTTGACCCGACTGGTGGGGGATCGGGCCGTCCTCGCCTCCGCCGGCCTCCTCACCGCAGCGGGCTTCACCAGCATGGCGATCTTCCACGAGACCCTCGGCCAGTACTTGGCGGGAGCTCTCGTCGTCGGCCTGGCGACCGGCCTGTTCGAGTCGATCACGCGCACGCTCTCCTCGGAAGTCGTCGACGACGACCAGACCGCGCTGGCCGTGGGGATCAACGAGCTGTCCCTCTCGCTCGGCGCGGCCATCGGCGCCGCCGTGATCAGCGCCGTCCTCGCCGCCCATCCCGCGCCCGGCACCAACCACGTGCAGCTCTCCGGTTACTTGTGGGCTTGGACCGCGTGCGCCCTCCTCGGCGTGCTGGGCGGGGCTCTCGCCCTGTGCTACCGGCGCCCGGCGCCCGGCGGCGCACCTCGACGGCTCGCGGCAGCGGGCCAACGAGCCGGTACCTGACCGCGCACCCGGCAGCGGCCGCGCCGCGCGACACCCCAGCGGTGACGCGTCGGCGACCGGGCGGCGGGGAGATCGCTGAAGCACCCCAGGAGAAGGAGCGAGAACACATGAGCACCGCACCCCGTGCGGAGGACCCCGTCCGCCAGCGCATGGCGTCGGCGGTCGCGGAGTGGTCCGACAGGCTCGTGGGACTGAGCCACAGCCTGCACGCCGAACCCGAACTCGCCCTGTGCGAGCATCGGTCCGCCGCGAAGGTCGCGGAACTGTTGGATTCGGCCGGTTTTCACGTCACACGCGGAGTCGGTGAGCTGCCCACCGCGCTGACGGCGGCCGCCGGCACCGGCGAGCTCGTCATCGGCCTGTGCGCCGAGTACGACGCCCTCCCCGGCCTCGGCCACGCCTGCGGGCACAACGTCAACGGCGCCGCTTCGGTGGGCGCTGCCATCGCTCTCGCCGCGGTCGCCGACGAGCTCGGCGCGACTGTCAAGCTCCTCGGCACGCCCGCCGAGGAGGAGTTCGGCGGCAAGGTGGCGCTGCTGGAGGCGGGCGCCTTCGACGACGTCGCCGCCGCGATGATGGTGCACGCCGCCCCGGAGGACAGCGTCGGCGCGTCCTCCCTGGCCATCGGGGCGTGGGACCTGACCTACCAGGGGCAGCCCTCGCACGCGGCGCTCGCCCCGTGGGAGGGGGTCAACGCCCTGGACGCGATGACCCTCGCCCACACCGCCGTCGGACTGCTGCGGCAGCAACTGCCCGGCGGCGCGCTGGTGCACGGCATCGTCACCGAAGGCGGTCAGGCCGTGAACGTCATCCCCGCCCGTGCACGCGCGCGCTACGAGGTCCGCGCCCCCACCGTGGAACACCTCAACCAGGTGCAGCAGCGCGTGCGTTCCTGCTTCGAGGCCGGCGCCCTGGCCACCGGTGCGGAACTGCAGCTGGACCCGCACGGGCGGGACTTCGCCGAGCTGCGGCAGGACCCGTACCTGACCGATGCGTACCTCCGCGCCGCGCGCTCCCTCGGCCGCGAAGTCACCGAGCGCCGAGGGGAGGTGCTCGCCTCCACCGACATGGGCAACGTCTCCCACCACCTGCCTTCGATCCACCCGACGATCGGCTACGAGACCGGCGGAGCGCTCCAGCACACGAGCGCGTTCGCCCGGTGCGGAACGAGCGGGAGCGCGGACCGGGCCGCGCTCGACGGCGCCCTCGCGCTCGCCCTGACCGGTGCGGAGGCGGCCACGTGCGATGAACAGCGGTTCCGGCTGTTGAACGGCGTCGCCGAACGCCGAGCACAGCACGGGAGGTAGCGCTGCATGGACCTCTGCCCGCCCTCTCGGTACGAATCCGTTGACAGCGCCGTTGGAACGGCACTCCCCTGCTGCGCCACCGACGTGGCGGGTCACGTGGTCACCGATTCACCGGTGTGGTTTGCGAAGCTGCGGCGGTCCGGTACTGCCGATCCCGCAGATTAATCTTGGACAGCTCACAGTCGCTGTTGCCACAGTGGTCTGCATCTCGCGCTGATCCGCCGCAGCAGCCGGGGCCGGACCTCCTCGACCGCGCAGCCGACCACGACCACGTCCACCTCGCAAGCCTGACCGGAGGAGGGGCTCATGAACTTCGCAGAGCAAGATCCCGCGCTGCCTCGCCTGCTCGACCGCTTCCTGTCCGCTGAGGACCGCGCGCGCATCACCCCGGTGCTGACCGAACTCGGGGCGATGGCCGCCGGCGAACTGGACGAGCTCGCCGCCACCGCGGACGCCAACCCGCCGCGGCTGCGCCAGTACAGCGCTCGCGGCGAACGCATCGACGAAGTCGACTTCCACCCCGCCTACGCCCGATTGACGCAGGTGGCGTTCGAACGGTTCGGGTTGGCGGCGATGTCGCACCGCTCGGGTGTGCTGGGCTGGCCGACACCCGTACCCCACACCGTGAAGTACGCGCTGTCCTACGTCTTCGTCCAGGCCGAGTTCGGGGTGGCCTGCCCGCTGTCGATGACCGACTCCGCCGCCCGCGTCCTGCGCCTGTTCGACCCGGAGAACTACGCGGACGAGATCGCGGCGCTGAGTTCACCGAGCGTGGACGGCCTCGCCACGGGCGCGATGTTCATGACCGAAAAGCAGGGCGGCACCGACATCGCCCAGACCAGCACCGAAGCCGTCGACCACGGCACGCACTGGACCCTGCGCGGGCACAAGTGGTTCGCCTCGAACGTTTCGGCCGACATCATCCTCACCCTGGCGCGCGTACCCGGCCAGGGAGAGGGGACCCGGGGACTCGGCATGTTCCTCGTCCCGCGACTCCGACCGGACGGCAGCCGCAACGGCTACCGCATCGACCGGCTCAAGGACAAGCTCGGCGCCCGGTCGATGGCCAGTGGTGAGGTCACCCTCGACGAGGCCTACGCGCGCCCCGTCGGCACGCTGACACGCGGCTTCCATCAGATGGCCGAGATGCTCAACGTGTCCCGCCTGTCCAACGCGATGCGCTCCACCGCGCTCATGCGCCGCGCCGTGCTCGAATCGGTCGAACACACCCGTCAACGCGTCGTCTTCGGCGAGGCCTTGTTCGATCAACCGTTGATGCGGGCGACCCTGCTGCCGATGATCCTCGACGCCGAGGCGGCGCTGAGCCTGGTGCTCGAGTCGGCCGCGCGCCTGGACGAAGCCGATGCCGGCGACGCGAACGCCCACCGGCTCGTGCGCGTACTCACCCCGCTGGCGAAGCACACCGTGTGCAAGCGGGCCCGCTCCGTGACGGGCGAAGCCATGGAGATCCGCGGCGGCAACGGCTACGTCGAGGACTGGGTCGACCCCCGCCTGCTCCGCGACGCCCACCTGGGCTCGATCTGGGAAGGATCGTCCAATGTGATCGCTCTCGACGTCCTGCGTTGCATGCGCCAGGATTCGGCCCACCGCCTGCTCGCGGATACTTACCTGCGCCGTCTCCGAACCATCGAGGACGTGCAGGTCAAAGCACCCGTGCACACCGTTGTCGAACGCTGGGGGGCTCTCGCGCTCGAAGGTGACCAACTGCTCGCCGACGACCGCCGGAACCAGCAAGCGCGCATCGGCGCCTACGCCGCAGCACTGACGCACACCGTCATGGCCTCCCTGCTGCTCGAACAGGCCGCCTACGAATCCGCCACCGGACGGGGCCGTCGCACGGCAGTCGTAGCCGCCACCTACGTCGAGCAACTCCTCGGAACACCGACCGCCCCCGCGCACGAACGCGCGCTGGCGCACCTGGGCGAGCTGGTCGACGGCAGCGACGTTCCACCGCCGGACGAGTAACGCACCGGGCACCTGCGCACGCCCCCGCGCCACCGAAGGGGGGCACCGTGCGCTGCTCCGAATCCGCCAACGCCGCCTCCGCGGCATCGGCGGAACGAAGAGTGTACGTTCGTCCGCTTCGGCGGTAGGGTGCCGCGCATGCCTGTTGACGCAGCGGACCGGCCCGCCCTGGCCGAACGGCGAGCACGCGCCGCCGTTGCCGTGCTGTTCTTCACCAACGGGGCGCTGTTCGCCAACCTCGTGCCGAGGTACCCGGAGATCAAGGCCGACCTCGGTATCGGCAACGCCGCTTACGGAATGGCCGTCGTGGCGTTTCCGGTGGGCGCGATCGCGGCAGGTCTGACGGCCGGGAGGCTGATACGCCGGTGGGGGTCGGCGCACGTGGCAGTTGCCAGCACCGTGCTGACCGGGGCGGGCATCCTCGCAGCGGGCCTGGCCGACTCGGTGGTGCTGTTCGCGGCAGCGCTGCTGCTGGCCGGAGCCATGGACGCGGTCACCGACGTCGCGCAGAACGCCCACGGACTGCGGGTGCAACGGCGCTACGGGCGTTCCATCATCAATTCGCTGCACGCCATCTGGTCCATCGGTGCCGTCACCGGTGGCTCCATGGCTGCCGCGGCGATCTCGCTCGACCTCTCGCGGGGCCAGCACCTGGCGATCTCGGCAGTGGTGTTCGCGATCGCCGCCGGTATCGCCTGGCGGTTCTGCCTGCCCGGTCTCGACCCGGAACGGAGCGCAGGAGCTGCCGGCACCACCCGCGCGGAGCGACCGGAACGCGCAACGCCCGGCCTGCGCACGGTCTTCGTGCTGGCGGCGCTCGTCGTCATCGCCACGGCCGGCACGCTCGTCGAAGACGCGGGCAATTCCTGGGCCACGCTCTACCTGTCCACCTCGCTGCACGCGGCGGGGGCGCTGGCGGCCGCGGGGTACGTGGCCCTGGTGGGAGCTCAGTTCGTCGGCCGGCTCCTCGGCGACCGGCTGGTCGACCGGTTCGGCCAGCGCGCCGTGGTCCGCGCGGGCGGCCTCATCGCCGCAGTCGGCATGGGACTGTCCTTGGCCGTGCCCACGGTGCCCGGCACGATCCTCGGTTTCGCCGCGGCCGGGCTCGGGGTGGCGACGCTGGTTCCCGCGGCGATGCACGAAGCCGATGAGCTGCCCGGCCTCAAACCCGGTTCGGGCCTGACGATCGTTTCCTGGCTCATGCGCCTGGGATTCGTGCTGTCCCCGCCGGTCGTCGGAATGGTCGCCGATGCCGCCAGCCTTCGCGCGGGCCTGCTGGTGGTGCCGTTCGCCGGCCTGCTGGCCCTGCTGCTCGCCGGCGTGCTGCGGACTCGGCGCCACTGAGCGGCAGTCCCGAACCGCTCTGAGAGCCCGTTGCCATGGCCACCGGACACGCCGACCCGCAGCGCCGCGAGCGCATCATCACGGCCACCCTCGACCTCATCGCCGACGAGGGCATCGCCAGCGCCTCGCACCGCAGGATCGCCGCACGTGCCGGTGTCCCGCTGGGTTCGATGACCTACCACTTCACCGGCCTCGAGCACCTGCTCCGGGAGGCGTTCACCAGGTTCGCCGAGCGCATCGTCGCCGTCTTCGACGCCCACCTCACCGCCCCGACCGATCGCGAACAGGCCGCGGAGGCGGTGACCGACCTCGTCCACGCGCTGTCCGAGGACCAGCGCGACCTGGTCCTCACCCAGGAGCTGTACACCCTCGCCGCCCGCCAACCCGGTTACCGGGAACTCACCCACGAATGGACGCGACGCAGCCGCAGCCACTTGGAAAGGCACTTCGACCCGGAGACGGCCCGCCAGCTCGCCGCCCTCATCGAAGGCCTGGCCCTGCACCGCGCCCTGGACCGCGAACCCCACGACCGCGCCCTGGCCCGCGAGGCCATCGCCCGCATCACCGCAACAGGCCAGCAGGAGCAGTAGGACTTTGTTGGGTTGTTTTGCGTGCGACCTCTTGTGGCGGAACCTCCTGCACGGCTCTCGCTCCGGGTGCTCGACATCGAGCAGCGACACGGACCCAGCTACACAACAGAGCTCTGCTGTTCACACGTGCAACACCAGCCACGCTGCGCTGCGCCCACCCGTCGCTGCAGGCGGACGTGCGACTCCACCGGTGTTCCGGCTCGGCGCCAGTACCATCGGATTGCCGACCGGCCCGAACCGCGCCGGAGGCAGGATCGGCTGCCGCAGGCAGCGAATCCGCCCCGCGCGTGCTCCTCGGGAGTTCGGAGCAGGCATACTTGGCGCGTCAGCTTTCGCCCGCAGGCTCGCGCCGAAAGATACTTCCATGTCCAAGATTTTCATGTCCACCGCGTTCGCCGCGGCGTTCCTCGTGGTATCCGGGTGCACCGCCGGACAACCGCCCCCGGCCGACCACGCTCCCGGGGCCACCGAAACTCCGACGGAAGTGCGCAACTGGGGCGAAACGGTCGACAACGAGCAGGGCTTGTTCTTCAGCGCGGCCCAACCGCGGTGGGTGCAGGACGCCGCCGGGCGCCCGGTGTTGCAAGTCACCACCACCGTCACCAACCACGGCGACCTGGAACTGGCCGACGTCGGGGTACGCACTTACGGCACCGACCGGGGCCCGGCCACCGTGCAGCTCAGCAGCCGCGGGGAGAACGAGGCGAGCCTGGTTCCGGGGGAGACAACGCGGGACACGACGTCCCTGCACGTGCCCGAAGGAGCGCGCAACCTGCGGGTCGTCATGGCGCAGGGCACGGCACCGACGGCCCGGCCGCCCGCGGTGAACATCCACTTCACCGGCTCGATCCCGCCCCCTCCGGCCGGCGGTGATCCGAACACGCACGGGGCGAGCGCCACCGCCACCACCGATGGCGGCGAGACGGAGGCCTCCGGCGATTCCGGCGTGGCCTCCAGCGGTTGAACGCCGCCCACCGACAACTCACCGCCCCACCGACAACTCACCGCAGGCGTTCACCGCGGTGCGGGCCGCTTCGGCGATGAGGACGTCGCCGTACGCGGCGTCCCGTGCCCGGCGACCGCGGTGGAGCCGACGTGGCGGCGCGCGGCCTGCGCGCTCGCGCAACCCGCGAGGACGAACAACGCCGTCAGGACAGCGATTGCTCGCTGAAAGTTCCGAAACACCAGTACTTTCCTCCCTCGGATGTGCATCTTCGAGTCCGAAGTGGACAAACTCTGAAGATCGCGGAGGTGCCGTCCGCGGCGCTGCCCTCGATTGCACGTCGTGCGCAATTGCAGTAGCGTGTTCCGCGCCCCTCGTCCGGTGCGCACCGCGCGTGCGCCACCGCCGACGGGGTCACCGCTTTCGGGCACGATGAGCAGTGGAACCGAAGGGGCGCGAGATGCACGACGGACTCCGCCGCACAGCCGCGTCCGCGCACCCCGCGAACACCGGGTCCTCCGCACCCTCCGCGTCTCGCGCGAACCCGACGGAGCCGCGGTTGCGCGTGATCGCCGACGATCTGTCCGGCGCCGCCGAAACCGCCGCCGCCCTGCTTTCCGGGTTCGGCACGGCGCGCATCGACCTGTCCACCCCGGCCCGCACGGGACCCCGCTGCGGTGCCGTGGATCCCGCGCAGCACGCGCACTCGCCCCCGCCGCTATTGGTGTCCGATGTAGACTGCCGCTACTGCTCGCCCGCCGCGGCCGAAAGCGCAGTTCGTGCCGCGCTCGGAACGCACCCGGAACGGCAGGCCTTCGTCAAGATCGATTCGCTGCTGCGCGGCAACCCCGCCGCCATGCTGGCCGCGGTGGACGGTCCAGTCGTGCTCGCCCCCGCCTTGCCGGCCGGTGGCCGCACCGTGCGCGACGGGGTGCTGCACGTGGACGGCGTGCCACTGCACCACTCGCAGTCCTGGGCCGCCGAGGGCACTTCCCCGCCGCCCTCCGTCGCCGCTGCGACCGCATCGGGACGCTGCCGAACCGTCCCGCTCTCCGCGGTGCGCTCGACGGGACTGCCGGAGGTGCTGCGCGAATGCGTTGCAGCCGGCGAGATTCCCGTCTGCGACGGCGAAACTGAGTCCGATGTGGACGCCGTTTCCGGTGCGGCGGTCGACGTGCCCGGAGTCCGGCTCGTCGGCTCCGGCGGTCTTGCTGCAGCCCTCGGCCGCCGCTTCAACACCTCGGAAACTTCCCCGCGCAGCGCGCCGAACCCCGAGCACGCGCTGCTGTTCGTCATCGGAACGGCCCACGCGGGCGCCGCGGAGCAGGTTCGCCGACTCGGTCCGCACGTGCAGCGGTTCCCGTTGGACGTGTCCGACCTGCTCGCAGGCTCCGACTCCGCCGAGCGGATCGCGCAGGCGCTGCGGCACCGCCCGGTCGCGCTGATGCTGCACGCCCCCGACGGAACCGACCCGGCGCGCTCCCGCGAGATCGTGCAGCTTCTCGCCGCCGCGACGAGCCGCGCGGTGCGCGCCGCAGCGGTTCCGGTGGACCTGGTGCTCACCGGCGGCGAAACCGCCCGCCGGGTGCTCGACGCGCTCGGCGTCACCGCCCTCACCCCTGTCGGGCAGGTGCATCACGGCGCTGTGCACAGCCGCACGCCCGCGGGCACCTCCGTGGTGACCCGCCCCGGCAGTTTCGGCGGAGCGGACAGCCTCGCACGCATCGCCACCGCACTACGTCCCGCGACGGAAGGTTGAACATGACCACTCCCCTCATCGCCGTCACGATGGGCGACGGCGCCGGCGTCGGTCCGGAGGTCACCGTCGGTGCGCTGCTCGACCCCGCGACGGCCGCGCAGTGCCGTCCCGTGGTCATCGGCGATGCGCAGCGGCTGCGCACCGCCGCGCAACTCATCGGCCGCGACGCGCAGGTGGTCGCCGTCGACTCGGTCGCCGACGCCGTGTTCGCCCCCGGTCGGATCAACGTGCTCGACCTCGCCCTGCTGCCCGCGGACCTGCCGTGGGGCGAGGTCTCCTCCGAGGCCGGCGAGGCCGCCTACCAGTACGTCCGCGTCGCCGCCGAACTGGCCTCCGAGCGCGAAGTGCAGGGCATCTGCACCGCGCCGCTGAACAAGGCGGCCCTGCACGCCGCAGGGCACCAGTTCCCCGGTCACACCGAACTGCTGGCGCACCTCACCGGTGTCGAGGAGGTGTCGATGATGCTGTCCACGTCTTCGGTCAAGGTCGTGCACGTGACCACGCACCTCGGACTGCTCGACGCGGTGGAGCGGATCGAACCGGGACTGGTGGAGCGGACGGTGCGCCGCGGCCACCGGGCCATCCGCGGGTCCGGCGTCGCCCGGCCCCGCATCGGGGTGTGCGGGATCAACCCGCACGCCGGCGAGAACGGCCTGTTCGGACGCGGCGAGGAGGACGCCAAGATCGTCCCGGCCCTCGAACAGCTGCGCGCCGACGAGATCGACGCGCACGGCCCGCTGCCCGCGGACACCGCGTTCTTCCTCGCCTCCCGCGGCGAGTACGACCTGATCGTGGCGATGTATCACGACCAGGGGCACGGCCCGGTGAAGGTGCTGGGCATCGACGCCGGGGTGAACATCACCGTGGGGCTGCCGGTCATCCGCACCTCGGTGGACCACGGAACGGCGTTCGACATCGCCGGCACCGGCGAGGCGGACGTGCGCAGCATGGTCGAGGCGCTGCGCCAGGCCGCCGAACTCTCCGCAGCTGCGCGGTGAACGGTTCGGAGCTCACTCGCCCGGCACGTGCTGGACGGTTTCGTACTCGTACCGGTGCGGCTGCTCCGGCCCGTAGACGGCCTGGGTGGTGCTCTGCGCGATCCACGCCAGCGCCCCCAGCACGATGAACACGACGACCAGCGCGCGGCCGCCCTTGCCGAGCACGAGCGGGCGGGTGCCCTGCGCCCGCGCGCCGGGAGCGGGCACGGCCGGTGCGTCGCCGAACAACCGCCGCGGGTAGGTGCCGGTCAGCAGGTACGTGTACGCCTGCAGCCGGAACTGGAACCGCAGTACCGCCGCACCGCCGTCGAAGATCGGCCGCGGCGTGCGCCCCGCGACGAGCACGATGAGCCAGAAGAAGAACGCGAGCACTCCCCAGCCGTAGTTGAGCAGTGAGGCGAGCAAACCGGCGGGGATGGCGAGGATCCCGCGGAAGAACACGGTCCACCGGTTCAGCCGGCCCTGCCGGATGTCGAAGCGCATCGGGTAGTCGGGCTCGTCGGTGACGAACGGCGGGTAGGTGTCCACCAGCAGCATCGAAGAAGCGCTGACCCGGGCCTGGTAGGTGATGAACAGTTCGAGGAACCCGGAGATCCAGTGCGGCAGTCGGCCCAGGAACAAGGCGGCGAACCAGCCGATGACGACCGTGACGAACGCGGCGATGCCGAGCACGCTCACGACGATGAAGTGCGGCACGAGCAGCAGCAGTCGCAGCAGGACGGTCCAGCGCCGTTGCCGCTGCGGCTGGTGGATGTCCACATCCGGACGGAACATGCCCGGCTTGGGTTGCTCCGGTTCGGGGTGCTGTTCGGCGGGCGCAGTTCGCTCGGTCATGCTGCCTCCGGGCTGCCGCTGGACTGGATCATCGGATTGAACGTAGCACTGCGATGCCCGCACCGCGGGGCGCGCCAGCAGCGCGGGCTCACGGGGGACCCCGACCTCACCCCTTCGTGGAACCGCTGCCAGCGCTCGACGACTCCGGGGTCCGGGGATCGAGTCCGGGGATCTCCGCCTGCGGGAATCCGGCGTCTAGGATCGTGCCGCCGCGCGGTGCGCACCGCGCGGCGGCACGATCCGCACGGCGAAAGGACACCTGAGGTGGAGGCGTTCTACGAACTCCTCGGCGAAGGGCGCGTGCGCTCCACCGAGCACACCGTCGGCCCGTGGTCACCGGATGCGCAGCACTTCGGCCCTCCCGGCGCCTTGCTCACCCGCGCGTTGGAGAACTGCGAGCCGCAGGACGGCACGCTGCTGGGGCGCATCACCGTGGAGATCCTCGGCCCGGTGCCGGTCGCGGACCTGCGGATCACGGCCGAGGTCTCCCGCCCCGGCAGGTCGGTGCAGCTGCTCACCGCCACGCTGAGCACCGCCGAGCGCCCGGTGGCGCGGGCGAGCGCGTGGCGGTTCGCGCGCACCGACACGGCCTCGCAGAGCGCGGGCGCGGCCGCGCCGCTGGCCCCCGGGACCGGTCCGCGCAAGCAGGAGCCGGTCACCGGGTACCTGGCGGCGATGGAGTGGTCCTACGCATCCGGCAAGTTCGACGAACCGGGGCCGGCGCAGGTGTGGATGCGGCAGCGGGTCCCGCTCGTCGAGGGCGAGGATCCCACGCCGCTGCAGCGGCTGATGACGGCTGTGGACTCCGCCAGCGGCGTCTCCAGCAGGCTCGACATGCGCAGCTGGTTGTTCATCAACACCGAGCTCACCGTGCACGTCCAGCGCCCGCCCGCCGGGGAGTGGATCGGGCTGGACGCGAACACCGTGATCGGGCCGGAGGGTGCGGGCACGGCGATGTCGGTGGTGCACGACGCGCACGGCCAGGTCGGCAACAGTGCGCAGGCGCTGCTGGTGCGGCCGCGGTGACCGGCCCGGTCACCGCGGTTGTTCGAAGATGAACCGGACCTTGCCGATCCAGAGCTCGTCGCGGTCGTGCAGCTCGGCGGTGGTGACCGGGTTGCGGTTGAGGAACACGCCGTTGAGCGAGCCGACGTCGTGAATCCGGTAGTGTCCGTCCGCCTCGCGGGAGATCTCGGCGTGCTGAGCCGATACGGTCGTGTCGTCGAGCACGAGGTCGCAGTCGTGGTGGCGGCCGAGCACGACGCGCTCCCCGCTCAGGTCGAGGGTCCTGCCCGCGTCGGATCCCCGCATGATCACCAGCCGTGCCGGGGTGTGCTCCTCCCCCGCGCGTTGCGCGGGCAGGGCGGTCGCCGCCGCGTCGGGGACTTCGCTGACGCGTGCGGGCCCGCCGGGCGTTTCGGCGTGCGGGTGCGCGCGCTGCGCGCCCGCGGGAAACGGAAATCCAGGCATGGTGCACTCCGAAGGAACGTGAAGTCCGAGAACGCCGGTTATCTCTCCAGGAAACCCGGCGTGCGGTGGTCTGTCCAGGAAGTCGCGCGCCGCCGCGGCGAGACGGCCCGCTCTCGGCGGCCGCCCGGCGGGACCAGCGCGCGGGTGCTGCGATCGCTCCGGTTACCGTCATACCTCAGCACTTGGTGTTACTCCGCTGGGGGTACTGATCCGGAGGTCGTTGGATGCGTGTCGTGCTCGCCCGCCGCAGGCGGCCCACCAGCGGTGGGTCTCCGCCTGCCGTGCACGCCTACCGAGTGCCGGAGCAGGGCAGCACGACGGTACCGGTCTGGCGCGCCGCTTGCGGGGACGAGATCGCGCCGCACGAGGCGGAGGTGGTGCCGCGGTTCGTCGGCGCTCCGTGCTCGACCTGCATGCTCGCCGCGCTCGGCGGTGACGGCGACAGGGAGGCCACCGTGGGCACCTCGACGCGCTCCAAGCTGACCACCTACCCCGCCCGCGCGCGCATCTCCCCCACCGGCCGCTACGCCACCGCGTTATGGGGTGAGCACACGATCCACTTCGTCGGCCCGGACGCCCCCGAGGGGCGGCTCGACGGTTACCGCGTGGTGCAGGCGCTGTGCGGTCACCTCGGGTGGGGGCCGCTGGCTCCCGAGTCGGTTCCGCGTGGCTGGCCCGCGTGCGCCGAATGCACGCGTGCCGCGCCCTCGTCACCGCAGACGCTGCCGGCGTCGTGAGCGCTCCGGCGCGGGCGGCTCCGCGGGTTGCCGCACGCCCTCACCCGCCGCGGATCCGTCCGCAGCGGGTGAGCCCGACAAATCACTCACGCGGATGAATCTTCGCCCCGTTCGTCACCTGTCCAGGGCACCTCGAGTGGCTGAGCGCCTCTGTTCGTGATGTGAAGCGCCTGCAACCGATCAACGATCTCGCGGACGACTACGGGGTGGTTTCGTGTCCAAGCCGAAACATCGGGCGCCCTCCGCCGACCGGCGGCAGTGGCTCCTGTGGACGATCACCGCCGTCGGAATACCGGTGGTGTGCACCGCACTCGCCGGAGGCGGCCTCCCGCTGTTCACGGTGCTGGCCGCGTGTTTCGCCGCCGGCACGCTCGCCGCCGACGTCCTGCTCGGCCGTCCGATGCGGCGCTCGCCGGTGCACGGTTCCGCAGCATGGGCGGTGCACCCGCCGCCGGCAGTGCGCCCCCGGGCCCTGCCGGTGAAGGCGTCGGACGGGGACGCGCCGGCGCCCCGGTCGCACCGGCGCTGCAGCGACGACTCGGTCACGCTGCTGCGCACCAGCGACCACATCCCGGAGATCACGCTGGTGCCCGCCGAGCACGCGCGCGTTCCGGACCCGGCGGAGACCGCCACCGCCCCACCCGCCTCGCACGAGCGCGGACGCGCCGAACCCGGCGAGAACGCCGGCGGCAACGGGATCGGGACCGGTGAGTGGCCGCACGTCGCGCCACCCGCTCCCCGCGAGCCCGAGTCCGAGCCCGACGAGCAGCGCACGTTCGCCCCGGATACCGCTCCGGTGCACCCCGCCGAACCGCAGCCCGAACCGGACGGGAACGGCCAGCACCCGTTTCCCGGCGCCGTGTGGGCGAAATCCGACGGGCGGTCCCCGGACAAGGGCCACCGGATCAAGGGCAACGTCCGTTCCAAGCGCTACCACACCATGCAGTCGCCGTACTACGAGCGCACCAAGGCCACCGTGTGGTTCCGGAGCGTCTCCGAGGCCGAGCAGGCGGGGTTCTCGCCGTGGCACAAGCGGCTGCAGAACAACAACTGACCCGGCGATCGCGCACCGGTTGCGGGGCCACCTCCGCAGCGGGGACCGAACAACCCGCAACCGCCCCCGCCCGCCGGCCGGGCAGCTGCACCGGGCCGATGCCCGTGCTCTGCCGCCGAACGACCGCCGCGCCCGCTCTGAGCCGGGCGCGGCACCGTCCGATGTCGAGTTCACCGGCGAGCGGTCGTTCGGTCAACTCGTCCGGATACCGCTGATCGACCCGAGCGTCGAACGCCAACCGTCCACTGCGGACGCGCGCGAGCAGCGCGGGATCGAACTACCGGAAGAGCTCTGCGAGGCTGTTCGGCAGCTGCGCGATCGTGTCGTCGATCTCGCCCTCGGGCGCCCAGTCGCGCACCACCTGCAGAGCGCTGCGGACCTCGCGCTGCACCTCATCGCCGTCCACGGTGTCGATCTCACCGCTGATCCGGTCGAGGAACCCCGTGAGATCGAACCGTTCCGCCTGTCCGGTGCTGGCACCGATCTCGAAGTGGAGTTCCTCCGGCAACCCGGCCCCGAGCTCGTTCGCCTGCCCGGAGGTCACCGCCTCGGACAGCGCGGAAATCGTCGCACGCGCGAGCCGCTCGGCTTCCTGCGCCGACGACAGGCCCGCCTCCTCGCGCACCTGCTGCAGGAAGCGCTGCATGTCCTCGCTGTGGTCGCTCGGCAGCGTCATCACCGAACCTCCGTTCGCTGCGGCTGGACACGTCTCCTGCTCGGCGCACCGGCCGAGCCCACCAGCTGTTACCCGTTGGCGCGCTCGGCCACACCTCCCCCCGGCGCAGCGCCCGCAACGCGGCTATTGCCCCTCCTCGGCGCCCACCTCCTCGGCGAGCGCGGCGGCGAATTCGTCCACGGCGGACTCGGTGGTGTCGAACGTCGTCATCCAGCGGACCTCGCGGGTGCGCTCGTCCCACGTGTAGAAGCGGAAGCGCTTCTGCAGCCGCTCGGCCACCGACCCCGGCAGCACGGCGAACACCGAGTTCACCTCGGGTTCGCGCACCAGGCGCACACCGGGCACGGTGCGCACCGCGTCCGCGAGCCTGCGCGCCATGGCGTTGGCGTGCCGGGCGTTTCGCCACCACAGGTCGCCGGCGAGCAGGGCTTCGAACTGCACCGACAGGAAGCGCATCTTCGAGGCCAGCTGCATCGAGGACTTCCGCAGGTAGTCGACTCCGCGCACGACTGCCGGGGTCAGCACGACGACCGCGTCGCCGCACATGGTCCCGTTCTTCGTGCCGCCGAACGACACGACGTCGACACCGGCGTCCGTGGTCAGCGCGGCCAGGCCCACGTCGAGCGCGGCGGCGGCGTTCGGCAGTCGCGCGCCGTCCACGTGCACCGCCATGCCCCGCTCGTGCGCGCGGGAGCACAGCGCGCGCAGCTCCTCGGGGGTGTAGCAGGCGCCGCCCTCGGTGGGCTGGGTGAGGGACACGACTGCCGGCTGCGCCCGGTGCGCGTCGCCGGCGTCCGCGGTGCACCGGTCGATGTCGTCCGGGCGGAGCTTGCCGGTCCCGTTCGGCACGGGCAGCAGCTTCATCCCGCCGATCCGTTCGGGCGCACCGCACTCGTCGGTGTTGATGTGCGCTCCCTCGGCGCACAGCACCGCCTGCCAGCGCTCGGTCATGGCCTGCAGCGCGACGACGTTCGCCCCGGTTCCGTTGAACGCGCAGTACACCTCGGCATCGGGGCCGAAGTGCGCGCGGAAGACCTCGCCCAGGTGGTTGCTGTAGGCGTCCTCGCCGTAGGCGATCTGGTGTCCGCCGTTGGCCCGCTGGATCGCCGCCAGCACCTCGGGGTGGATCCCGGAGTAGTTGTCGCTTGCGAACTCGCAGCGCTGCGGGTCGTGGCGCATCGCGGAGGACGGGTGGGCCGAGGTCACGACGTTCTCCTTCCGGCGTGTGCCGCTGCCGTTGCCGCTCCAGCTTAGGCCGTGCACCACCTGCGGCGACCACCACCACGTGCGGAACAGCCGCTGCTGCTTGCGGAACAGCAGCTGCCGAGGCCCACCGCACGGTGCGAACCGGGCATCCGCCCACCGGTCGGTGCGGGCTCAGCGGCGCGCCGAGGCGCAGGAAACGCACTTGCGCGCAGCCGGCAGCGCCTCGAGGCGTTGCGGCCCGATCGCGCCGGAGCAGCGTTCGCACGTGCCGTAGGTGCCGGCCTGCAGGCGTCGCTCAGCTTCGTCGAGTTCGCTCAGCTCGCGGCGCGCGTCGTCGAGCAGCCCCTGCAACTGCGCGCGTTCGAAGGCGAGCGTGCTGCCTTCGGGGTCGTGCTCGTCGTCGTGGGTGCCCCACTCGGAGGTTTCGATGATCGAGGTCACGTTGCGCTGCAGCCCGTCGATCCGCGCGCCGGTTTCCGCGCGCTGCTCGGACAGGCGGGCGCGGGCCGTCGCCTGATCGACGGCGCCGAAGCGGTCACCGGGTGTCATACGGGGACAACGCGCCGATCACGTGCCGAGTTCCCGCGGCCTGCCGGCGAGACGGCCGTCCGGCCACCACTCGCGCGTCGCAGCCCGCGCGTCACAGCCCTTCGAACAGGAAGCTGCCGGTGGTGGAGTCGGGGAACCGGTGGGCCATGAACTCGAGCACGCGGCTGAGCGCGCCGCGCCAGAACTCCCAGCTGTGCGCACCCGGGTGCGTCACGAACTCGTGGTCGACGCGTTGATCGGTGAAGGCTTCGCGCAGCTCGGTGTTGGCGACGAGCGCGTGCTCGTCGCTGCTGCCCACGTCGAGGTAGAAACCGGTGTTGCCCAGCTGCTCCGGCGGGGTGCGGTGGATGATGTCGACGAGGTTGTAGTGCCGTTCGTGTTCGTTGAACCGCTCCGAGCCCTCGAGACCGTAGCCCCAGGCAGCGCCGAACAGGTGGTCGTACTCCTCCTGCGACATCTCCATGAGCTGTTCGTCGGTGCGGTGCGAGGAACTTAAGCCAGCTGCCGCGGCGAACATCCCGGGGTACAGGGTGGCGTACAGCAGGGCGCCGTAGCCGCCCATGGAGTAACCGGAGATCCCGCGCTTGGCCGGCTGCCCGCCGATGCCGTAGCGCTCCTCCAGCTTCGGGACGAACTCCCGGACGAACATGTCCTCCCAGCGGAAACGCCCGTCCAGATCGTTCATGTAGTAGGTGCGCTGCTGCCGGTCGGCGAGCACGGCCGGGTCGCGGCGGGCGTCGGGGCAGAGCACGGCCATCGGCGGGATGCGGCCGGCCGAGATCATCGTGTCGAGCGTGGTCTGCAGCTCACCGGAGCGCGCCCAGGTGGTGTTGTCGTCGGTGGTGCCGCCGTGCAGCAGGTAGACGACGGGCAGGCCGTCCTCCGCCGAGTGGTCGGGCGGCAGGTACACGGTGTGCAGCACGTCCATGTCCAGGATGTCGCTGCGCATGGGAACGTTCATGCGCAGCGTTCCGCTGGTTTCGGCGGAGGTCCGGTTCAGGCCCAGCGCCACGCCGCCGCCCACGACGGCCGCGGACGCGGCGAGCAGAAAACGCCGCCGGTTCACCAGGACCTCCCGTTCTCAGTGGCCGCCACCGATGCTCTCGCCCTGTTCGCGCGCGGCGGCCGCACCGGGCCACGAATACTACGAGATGGTGTTGCGTCTTCCGCCGGGGACGGGATCGGTCCGCGTGTCCCCGGGCACCAGCTCAGCGGCGGCCGCCTCTCAACCTCACCACGATACCGAATGCAATTCGGAAATAGCCGGACCCCGCGGACTGCTCCATTCCAGTGGAAAACCCGGAACGGGAGGATTGCCCTCCTGGAGTGATCATCCCTCCTGGATGAGCACCCGACACCGTAGGCTGCTCGCTGACGCCGAGCGCCGGTTCGGACACGAAACGGTAACGACCGCGCGCCGCGGGCAACCCCTGTGATCTCCAACCCGTCTCCGCGAGTGAGAGCAGAGCAGAACGACGACCGGGGAGCCGGTTGAAGGAGGATCAGCATGCGTTTTCGCGCATTCGCCACGGGCGCTGGGCTGGTCATGGCCGGAACGCTGACGACGGTGTGCGCGCCGATCGCGGGCGCGGTCGGGACCGCCCCGGCGGAACCGGCGGCCGGGACGAGCGCGGTCACCCCGCCACCGCAGTGCGGCCCGGACTGCGAACGGGTCGTGGACCTGGACCTGCCGAACAACGCCCGCCTCGTCGGCTGGCTGTCGGAGAATTCGCTGAACAGCCACCTGGCCTACTACGCGGACGGCGTGCAGCAGGACGCGGCGACGCTGGAGTACGAGCGGCTCACCGATGCCGCCTGCGGCTGGGAGAACGACGCGCAGCGCTGCGCGATCACCTACGACACCGGGGCGCACTCCAGCGGCGCGAAGTCGTTGCTGCTCACCGGAAACGGTGGCATCGAGGTCACCGACGAGGTCCTCGGCGCCGCGGGCGGTGCGGCCCTGGTGTCGCTGGACCACAACGACCGGCCGGACGTGGCGCTGCGGCAGAGCACGATGGAGCCGAACTTCGCGGAGGCCCCGCAGTACTGGGAGACCTACCTCGAGGCCGGCGGCACGTTCGCCCGCACCGGCTGCACCGAACCCGAGCAGGAGCCCAGCGAGGCGCCGAGCCAGCCGGCCTACGGGCTGTGCACCGCGGCGTGAATCCGGACGGCTTCCGCGGTGCGCGCCACTGCACGCACCGCGGAACGCGCGCCGGTCGGCCGCCGGTGGCGAACCCAGACTAAGTGACTCGCATCACTTCCGACGGGCGGAGTCCCGAGAGCGAACCCCCGACCGGCGGTCCCGAAAACAGGACGAAAGTCCTTACAGCTCAACACTTTTCGTCCGAACGGGAGGGAGTACACTACTGCTCCCGCAGCGCGCGCGAATTCGCCAGCACGAAGCGCAACAATTTAGTCACGATGCGCTCACAACCCAGGTCGGCCGCGCAATCCGCCACGAATCAACGCACCCGCCGGTGGCACAACGCATTGCCGTGTGGCACAGTGGGAACCGTTCCGGCCTTCGCCGACCGTTCCAACGGATACCACTTTCACGTTTCACGGATCTCGGTGTGTGCTGCGGTGGTTGAACACCACCCTGCAACATCGATCTGCCCCGTGCTGTCCAGAGAACGCCTCGACGGTGAATCCACGTACGGGCCAACGAAGTTCGGTAACACTCCCCTTCCCCGCCGCGATGAACCAGTGTGATCACGAACGAATGATCACGCCATCGCGTCGGGTGCTCCCGTGAACACGACGACTGGCCGAAGTGAGGTGAAAGGCGAAGTGGCTGCGGTGGATATCGTGATCGTCATCCTGGCCGGGCTCATCCCGATCACGGCGGCAAGCCTGTATTCCCTGATCGGCCGCGCCACGAGTACCGCCGATACCTCGCAACCGGCCCGGAAACGGCCCGACGCGGAGGAAAGCACGATCCCCGAACAGGGCGTTGCGGCAGCGGACGAGACGCGGCGGGACACGCAGGCGGCCACCGCGGAGGATGATCGCCCGACCGAACAGGAACAACCTCCCTCGGAGGAACCCGCGTCCGGCCTCGACTCGCTGACCGCGGTGACCATCCACCATTCCGAAGTCCCGTCCGCGACTCCCGAACCGGAAACGGTGCGGTGAACCGCGACATCAGTCCCGCAGGGTGATATCCGCTCACCGCGCGGCTTCCGGTCACACGAGGCGTTCCACCGTCATCTCCGCCGCGGCGCGGCGCGCGGCGGAGATGACGTCCAACCCGGCGACCGCGTCGGCCGGATCGACCGGCGGCTGCCCACCGGTGCGGACCGCGTGGGCAACGGCGCTGTAGAAGGCCGGGTAATCCCCCCGCAGCGTGGGCACCGGGCGCTGATCGTGCACCGTGCCGAGCACGCCCCACCACTCGCTCGGTTCCGCGCCCCAGTCGCTCGCACCATCAGGGCGGTGCCCGGCGCGCAACGCGTCCTCCTGCGGATCGAAGCCGCTTTTGACGTAGCCCGCTTCGGAACCGAGCACGCGGAACCGCGGCCCGGTCTGCGCGGTCGTCTTGCTCATCCACAGGTGGGAGCGCACACCGCTGGTGTGCGTCAAGCCGAGGAACGCGTCGTCGTCGACCTCGACACCAGGACGGCGGTAGTCGATTTCCGCGTACACGGCAGCGACCTGGCCGAACATGGCCAGCGCCTGGTCGACGAGGTGGCTGCCGAGATCGTAGAGCACGCCGCCGGCCTCCTCGGCACCGCCGGATTCCCGCCAGCCCGGTTTGGGCGTGGGTATCCAGCGTTCGAACCGGGACTCGAACCGCTGCACCGAGCCGAGCGCGTCGTCCTCCACCAGGGACCGCACCGTGCGCATGTCGTTGTCCCACCGGCGGTTCTGGAACACGGTCAGCAGCAGACCGCGCTGCCGGGCCAGGTCGATGAGGCCGCGCCCCTCGGCGGCGGTGGGCACGAAGGGCTTGTCCACGACGACGGCCAAGTCCGCTTCGAGCACTGCGCAGGTGTGGGCGTAGTGCGCGCGGTTGGGGCTGGCGACAACGACGAGGTCGAGCGCCTCGCTGCGTGCCAGCAGCCCGTCCACGTCGCCGACGACCTCGGCACCCGGGTGCTTCGCGCGCACCTGCTCGGCGCGTTCGGGGTTGGCGGTGACGACGACGTCGAGACGCAGGTCGGGATCGGCGGCGATCAACGGGGCGTGGAACCCCGCGCCGGCCACGCCGAAGCCGATCAGTCCCACCCGCAGCGGTTCCTGTGAGTTCATGCCCCCATTACACCGCACGCCCAGCACACCGCCTGCCCGTACACCCGCCCGCCCATACACCGCCCGCACCGAGGAAGCCGGGCGTCTCGTCCACCGGCCGCGGTTCCTACCAGCCGCGGGCGGCCCAGTCGGCGATGTTCTCCCGCGCGTGGTCGATCGTGCCGTTCTCGCCGTGGCCGGGGCGCACGGTGGTGCCGTCGGGCAGGGACAGCAACCGGTCGCGGATGGAGCCGATCAGCACCTCGAAGTCCGAATAGGACCGGCCGGTCGCCCCCGGCCCACCGGCGAAGAGCGTGTCGCCGGTGAACACCGTCTGCAACTCGGGCACGGAGAAGCACACCGCTCCGGGGGCGTGCCCCGGTGTGTGCACCACCTCGATCGCGGAGCCGGCGAGCTCGAGCCGCTGCCCGTCGGCGAGTTCCCGGTCGGGTTCGCGATCCGGGTGGGTCATCCGCCAGAGCACGAGGTCTTCGGGGTGCAGGTGCAGCGGCGCGCCGACCGCATCGGCCAGCTCGGGCGCGGCGCGCACGTGGTCGTCGTGCGCGTGGGTGCACAGCACGGCGCGCACGGTGCGCTCACCGACGAGACCGCGGACGGCCTGCGCGTCGTGCGGCACGTCGATGACGACGCATTCCCGGTCGTCGCCGAGCACCCAGGCGTTGTTGTCCACGTCGAACGACTGGCCGTCGAGGGAGAAGACCCCGGAGGTCGTGGTGTGCTCGATGCGCAGGCCCATCAGAGCACCACCACCGAACGCAGGACCTCGCCGCGCTCCATCTTGGCGAAGGCGTCCTCCACTCCGTCCAGCGCGATGCGTTCGGAGACGAATTTCTGCAACGGCAGCCGTCCCTGTCCGTAGAGTTCGGTCAACATCGGGAAGTCGCGTTCCGGCAGGCAGTCGCCGTACCAGCTCGGTCTGATCGCACCGCCGCGGGCGAACACGTCGAGGAACTCCAGGTCCAGGCGCGTGTCCTGGTGCGGAACGCCGACGAGCACGACGGTTCCCGCGAAGTCGCGCGCGTAGAAGGCCTGCGTGAACGTCTGCGGCACGCCGACCGCGTCGACGACGACGTCCGCGCCGAACCCGCCGGTCAGTTCCCGGACCGCCGCGGGCGTGTCCTGCCGGCTGGCGTCGACCACGTGGGTGGCGCCGAACGCGTGCGCCCAGTCGAGCTTGCGCGGGTCCTTGTCGACGGCGATGATCCGCCGCGCACCCGCGATGTCGGCGCCGGCGATGGCACCGTCCCCGACGCCGCCGCAGCCGATGACGGCGACCGTGTCCGCCGGGCCGACCTGGCCGGTGTTCATCGCGGAACCGATCCCGGCCATCACGCCGCAGCCGAGCAGGCAGACCACCGCCGGGTCCGCCTGCGGGTCGACCTTGGTGCACTGCCCGGCGTGGACCAGTGTCTTCTCGGCGAACGCTCCGATGCCCAGCGCCGGGGAGAGCGCAGTGCCGTCCTCCAGCGTCATCGGCTGGTGCGCGTTGTGGGTGTCGAAGCACAGCTGCGGGCGGCCGCGCTTGCAGGCGCGGCAGACCCCGCACACCGCACGCCAGTTGAGCACCACGAAGTCCCCGGGCGCGACCTGCGTGACGCCTTCGCCGACGGCGTCGACCACACCGGCGGCTTCGTGTCCCAGCAGGAACGGGTACTCGTCGCTGACACCGCCGTCGCGGTAGCTCAGGTCCGTGTGGCACACCCCGCAGGCCTGCACGCGAACGACGGCCTCCCCCGGCCCCGGATCGGGGACGTCGATCGGCACGACCTGCGCCGGCTGCTGCTTGCTCGTGGCCACGACACCGCGCACTCGCGTCACGCATCCTCCTCGTCCGCTCGACAACTCCGCGGTGGCGTTGTCGAGCTCTCGCCGGACCGCGGACCAGGACCATCCTGGTACGCGCGCACGACGAACGGCAATGGCGGCGCGCGGGCCCCACCCGGCCGGGTCAGCCGCGCGGGCGCGGGACGAACAGCAGCAGCCCCGCAGCGAGGACGGCGGCGACGCCCGCGGCGCACCACGCCCAGGAAGTTCCGGCGTGCTGGGCCAGCACGCCGAACAGCAGCGGTCCGAGGCTGCCGCCGAGGTAGATCCCCGTCTGCGTGAACGAGGTGGCGCTGGCGACGCGGCCCGGGGCGATCGTGGCCACGGCGAAGTTGAGCAACCCCGGCCAGGCCCACCCGGCACCGAACGCGATCACCACGCCGAGGAGGAACACGGCGGGCACGGACACCGCCATGCAGCCGTAACCGATCGAGCCGGCGACGAGCATCACCGTGATCACCCGCACCAGGTCCGGTGCGGTGCGGTCGGCGGCGATCCCGGCGAGCAGCCGGACGGACAGGCCCACCAGCGAGCCGAACGACAGCACCAGGCCGGCCGCGGCGGGCGCGAAACCGATGTCCACCGCCGTGGTCGTCACGAACGCGCCGAGCGCGTTGGCGGCGGCCGAGGCGAGCCCGCCGGCGATCGCCAGCAACAGCAGCGGGCGCAGCAGTCCTGCGGGGCGGCTGTGCCGACTCCCGCTCGCGGCGGCAGGACGTCCGGCCCGCGGGACCTTCGGGACGGCCGCGGCGGCGAGCAGGGCCAGCAGCCCGCCGAAGACGAACACCCAGCGCCACCCGAGGGTCAGTGCGACCGCGGGCACGGCGATGCCGGCGAGCAACGTGGCCGCCGGTATGGCCGACTGCTTGACGCCGAAGCCCGTGCCACGCCGGTGCTGCGGGACGCCTTGCGCGATGAGCAGGTTCGACGCGGGCTGGCCCAGCGCGTTCGGCAGGCCGGAGGCCCACAGCACCGCCAGCAGCCAGGACTCGTTGGTGGCCGGTGCCAGCGCGAGCAGGCACAGGGCGCTTCCCAGCGCGGCCAGGCGCATGCCGGTGCGTGCTCCGATGCGTTCGACGATCCACCCCATGCCGCGTGAAGCGGCCGCGGCCACGCCGAAGAACCCGGCTGCGGCGATCCCGAGCAGCGCCGCGCCGAAGCCGAGGTCGCGTTGGAGTTGCACGCCGAGACCGCCGACGAAGAACACGGGGAACACGCCGACGGTGACGACGCCGGCCACCGCGGAGAGCACGCGCGTCATGCCGACGGGAAAGGACCGGCGGTCGAGGGTCGCGGTCGACATGCGCCTCCTCCTGCAGCCTCGGCGGCGTCCGCCGACCGCACCGGCGCACGCCGCGAAGGCCGCCTGTCCGACCACAGTGGAGCACTCAACGCGGGCACGTCGTGTCCACGTCGCTCCAGCCTGCGCGCACCCGGTTACTTTTAGCAACGCTAACGTGACGCAGAACTCCTCCTCGGCGGTGTCGCGCGTCACCGTGTTGACTCGGATGTGCCGGGCGGGTGAAGGTCGATCCGACAGTGCCGAGCTGTGGAGGTCAGCGGTGGACGTCGCCGGAGGATCCGACATCGCCTCGTCCCGCGTTCCCGAACCGGTTCTGCTCGACGCGGCGGAGCTGTCCGGAGCGATCCGGCGCCGGGACATCTCCTGCGCGGAGGTCATGCGCGCCTACCTGGAGCACATCGACGCGCTGAACCCGGCGCTCGGCGCGATCGTCAGCAGGGCCGACACCGAGTCGCTGCTGCACGAGGCGCGCCGCTGCGACGAGGAACTCGCCCGCGGCGACTACCGCGGATGGCTGCACGGCTTCCCGCTGGCGATCAAGGACCTGGCCAACGCCGAGGGGTTCGCCACCACGCACGGTTCACCCGCCTTCGGCGGCGAGATCGCCAAAGCCGACGACCCGTTCGTCCGGCGCGTCCGCGCCGCCGGCGGCATCGTCATCGGCAAGACGAACGTCCCCGAAGCCGGGCTGGGATCGCACACCTTCAACAGCGTCTTCGGCACCACCACCAACCCGTACGACCGCACGCGCACGGCCGGCGGCAGCAGCGGGGGCGCCGCGGCAGCGCTGGCGGCGCGGATGCTGCCCGTCGCCGACGGCAGCGACTTCATGGGCTCGCTGCGCAACCCGGCGGCCTACTGCAACGTGGTCTCGCTGCGCCCCGGCTTCGGACGCGTGCCCACCCCGGGGTTCGTCAGCCACCCCTCGGTGATCGGCCCGATGGGGCGCACGGTGCGCGACATCGCCATGCTCCTGTCCACAATGGCCGGTCCGGATCGCACCGCGCCGCTGAGCCTGCGCGATGATCCGGCCGCCTTCGCCGCACCCCTGCAGTCCGACCCCAGCGGCACGCGCATCGGCTGGATCGGCGACTTCGACGGGAAGATCCCGACCGAACCGGGCGTGCTCGAAACGTGCCGGGACAGCTTCGCCACCTTCCGCGGGATCGGCTGCACCGTCGAACCGGTGACCGACCCGCCGCCACCCGAGCAGGCCTGGGAGACCTTCCTGCTGTGGCGGCACTGGATGCTCGGCGTGCAGTGGGACGGCGTGGACACCGCAGCTCTGCAGTCCGCCAAACCCGAACTGCGCCACGAACTCGCCGGCTACGAGGAGCTGAGCACCGCCGACATCACGCGGGCCCTGCAGGGGCGCAGCGAGTGGCACGCCGCGGTCGACGCACTGTTCGACCACTACGACTTCCTGCTCGCCCCGAGCGCGCAGGTGTTCCCGTTCGACGCAGCACAGCGTTGGCCGGAGGAGATCGCCGGCGTGCCGATGGACACCTACCACCGGTGGATGGAGATCGTCGCTGCCTGGTCGCTGTCCGGACACCCCGTGCTGAACCTGCCCGCGGGGTTCCGGGACGGCCTGCCGATGGGCGTGCAGGTCATCGGACGGGACCACGACGAGTGGTCGCTGCTGCGGCTCGGTCGCGCCTACGAGCAGGCCAGCGACTGGGTGCACCGGGTGCTGCCGCCCGTGCTGCGCTGAACCCGCCCGGCCGCCGCGTCCGAGCACCTCAGCCGCGGAACGCGGACTCGCCGGTGAGCGCCTGCCCGATCGTCAGCGTGTGCATCTCCGGGGTTCCCTCGTAGGTGAGCACCGACTCGAGGTTGGTCATGTGCCGGATCACGGGGTATTCCAGGGAGATCCCGTTGGCCCCGAGGATCGTGCGAGCGGTGCGGGCGACCTCGGCGGCCCCGCGCACGTTGTCCAGCTTGCCGAAGCTGATCTGCTGCGGCAGCAGCGTTCCCGCGTCCTTGCGCTTGCCGAGGTGCAGCGCCAGCAGCCGCCCGTTCTGCACGCGCACGGCCATGTCGGCCAACTTCTGCTGCGTCATCTGGAACCCCGCGATGGGACGGCCGAACTGCTCGCGCTGCACCGCGTAGTCGCGCGCGGCGCGCAGGCAGGCCTCACCCGCGCCCGTGGAACCCCAGACGATGCCGTAGCGCGCCTCGTTCAGGCAGCTCAGCGGCCCGCCGAGCCCGGAGGTCTCCGGCAGCCTCGCCGTATCGGGCACCCGGACGTCGTCCAGCACGAGCTCGCTGGTCACCGAGGCGCGCAGGGACAGCTTGTGCTTGATCTCCGGCGCGGAGAACCCGGGGGTGTGCGTCGGCACGAGGAACCCGCGCACACCGTCCTCCGCGGATGCCCACACCACCGCGACGTCCGCGACGCTGCCGTTGGTGATCCACATCTTGCGGCCGTTGAGCACCCAGTCGCCGCCGTCGCGGCGCGCCGTGGTGCGCATCGACCCCGGGTCGGAACCGCGGTCCGGCTCGGTCAGGCCGAAGCAGCCAATCGCCTCGCCCGCGGCCATCGCGGGCAGCCACTGCTGCTTCTGCTCCTCGGAGCCCCAGCGCCAGATCGCGTACATGGCCAGCGATCCCTGCACCGACACGAGCGAGCGCAGCCCGGAGTCGCATGCTTCGAGTTCGGCGCACACCACTCCGTAGTCCACTGCGGACATCCCGGGGCAGCCGTAACCGTCCAGGTGCATGCCGAGCACGCCGAGCTTGCCGAGCTCGCGGGCGATCTCGCGCACGCGCGGGAACTCGCCGTTCTCGAACCACTCCGCGATGTGCTCGTCGACGTAGTCGCGGCACAGCGCGCGGACCGAGGAGCGCATCGCGAGCTGCTCGGTGCTGAGCTCGGCGTCGACGCCCAGCGGATCGTTCGGGTCGAAGGGGGGCTTGCTGCCGCTCATGATCGGTTCCTCCTCGGCGTGGTCCGCGCGAACGGGGTCCCGTCGCCTGGCACGGGTCCGCAGTGGGCCCCGGAGGCCGCATGCGCCAGCCAGGACCGGATCTCGTCATCGTGCTCACCGAGCCGCGGCGGGGCGAGCGCCTCGTCGAGCCGCGCGTCGTACTCGGAGAAGTCGATGGGCATGCGCGCCTGCGGGCTCGCGCCGTCCTGGCACACGGTGGGACGAAGCCCCAGGGTTTCGGCGTAGTCGACGGCACCGGCGAGATCGTTGACCGGACCGCAGGCCACGCCCACCTGGTTCAGCCGCTGCTGCCAGTCCGCGGCCGTGCGGGCGCCGAGCACGTTCTCCAGCTCCGCCACGAGCTCGCCGCGGTTGGCCACGCGCTGCGCGTTCGAGCAGAAGCGCGGATCGTCGGCCATCCACACCAGCCCCAGGGTGTCGGTCAGGCGGCGGAACTGCGCGTCGTTGCCCACTGCCACGGCCAGGTGGGCGTCCGCGCAGCGCAGCGTTTCGTACGGCGCGACGCTGGGATGGCGGTTGCCCATCCGCTCCGGGCTCGCGCCCGTGGCCAGGTAGCCGCTGAGCTGGTTGACCAGCCCGCCCAGCAGGCTGGACAGCAGGTTCACCTCGATGTGCTGGCCGCGACCGGTGCTTTCCCGCTGGCGCAGCGCGGCCATGATGCCCAGCGCCGCGTCCTTGCCGGTGAGCACGTCGACCAGCGCCACACCGACCTTCGTCGGCGGGTCTTCCGGCGCGCCGGTGATGCTCATCAGACCGCCCACGGCCTGCACGACGAAGTCGTAGCCGGGCAGGTCCGCGCCCTCGGCGCTGCCGAAACCGGAGATGGAGGTGTAGAGCAGCCCCGGGTTGAGCGCGCTCGCGCTGTCGTGGTCCAGGCCGTAGCGCTGCAGCGAGCCGGGGCGGAAGTTCTCCACGAGCACGTCGGCGCGCCGGACGAGTTCGCGGGCGAGTTCCCGGTCTCCGGGATCTTCGAAGTCGAGGGTGATGCTGCGCTTGCCGCGGTTGAGCGCCTCGAAGTAGGAGGACTCGCGTTCCGTCCACGGCGGCCCCCAGCTGCGGGTGTCGTCGCCGGTTCCGGGGCGCTCGACCTTGATCACCGTGGCGCCGAGATCGGCCAGCAACATCGTCGCGTAGGGACCTGCCAGCACCCTGCTGAAGTCCGCGACCACGAGTCCTGCCATGGGCTGCGTTCCGGGCACGGTGACTCACCTCCCTGGTGCCGGTGCGCCTGCGCCGCGTCCGGCAGACGGGCACCATCGGCCGCTCATCCTCGCCGAAAGTTGGATCCAATATACAGTTCGTGACCGTGCGGTCAACAGCGCGCGAGACGCGTTGTCCGGGGCCCGTTCCGCAGCACGGGCCCCGGGAACAACAACCCGGCAGCAGCGGCCCGGCAACCCCGGGGCCGCACGAACGCGGCCGGTTCAGTACTCGTAGAAGCCGCGCCCGGACTTCTTGCCGGTGATCCCCGCCTCGACCATCCGCCGCAGCAGCGGCGGAGCGGCGTACTGCGGCTCGCCGAACTCCTCGTGCAGGCAGTCCGCGATCGCCTTGAGCGTGTCGAGCCCGACCATGTCGGCCAACGTCAGCGGCCCCATGGGGTGCGCGCAGCCGTAGACCATGCCCGCGTCGATGTCCTCGGCGGTGGCCATGCCGTTCTCGTACATCCGGATCGCCGAGAGCAGGTACGGCGTGAGCAGCGCGTTGACGATGAACCCGGCGCGGTCCCGAGCCTGGATGACCCGCTTGCCCAGCTGTTCGGTGGCGAACGCCCGAGCCGCGGCGACCGTGTCCTCGCCGGTCAACGTGCTCGGCACGAGCTCGACGAGGTGCAGCACGGGCACCGGGTTGAAGAAGTGGACACCGAGCACCTGCCCCGGGCGCCCGGTCACGCCCGCCAGCTTCGAAATCGGGATCGACGAGGTGTTCGACGCCAGGATCGCCTCGCCGGCGACGACCGAATCCAACTCGCGGAACAGGTCGAGCTTGACGGACTCGTTCTCCGAGGCCGCCTCGATCACCAGCTGCCGGTCCGCCAGCTCGGACGTGGCGGTGACGAACCGCAACCGCTCGAGCGCCGCGTCCCGGTCGGCCTCGGCGATCTTGCCCGCCTTGACCCCCTTGTCCAGTGACTTCGTGATCCGTTCTGCGCTGGCCTCGGCGGCCTCGTCGTTGATCTCGCGGACGATGACGTCCGCGCCCGAGCGGGCTCCCACCTCGGCGATGCCCGCACCCATCTGGCCGCCACCGACCACTCCCAGGCGTGCAATCTCGCTCACCAGTGCATCCCCTTCCGTACGCCTGCGACATGCCGTACCGCAGATCATGGCAAACCATGCGGTTACTCATGGGTAAACCGTGCAGGAGCACACCACATCCGAACGCCTCGCCACCACCCCGGGTGCTGCCCTCCTACTCCTCCGGCTGGCAACGGGAGCACCACACGGTGCTGCGCCCACCGATCCGGGCGCGCGACACGTCGGTCCCGCACCGCGGGCAGACCGCGTCCGCTTCGTCACGCTGCCCGGTCAGCCAGGAGCTTCCCGCGGGAACCCGGCCCGCGCGCACCGCGGGCCCGAGCACACCGGCGATCGCCCGGTGCAGCTGGCCGACCTGCGCCTGGGACAGCTGCGCACCCGCGCGGCGCGGCGGGATGCGCGCCCGCCAGAGGATCTCGTCGACGGTGAGATTGCCCAGCCCGGCCAGCACCGCCTGATCCATCAGCTCCGGTTTGAGCTGCCTGCGCGATCGCCGCAGCCGCTCGGCCAGTTCGCCGCGCGTGATCGTGCGCGCATCCGGCCCGAGCTCACCGAGCTGCGCATCGACCCCCTCCTGGTCGCGCACCAGGTGCAGGCCGGCGAGCTTGCGCATGTCCCGGTAGCGCAGCTCCCCGGCGGCGAACGCGAACACCACGCGGTCGTGCGGGTGTTCGGCCTCGCCGGTCTCGTGCCACTCGAAACTGCCGGTCATGCCGAAGTGCGCCATGATCCAGGGAAAGTCGTTGCGCGCCTGCGGACCCGACCGGGTCGGCAGCATGAGCCACTTGCCGTGCCGCGCGGGATCGCCGAAGCACCTGCCGCTGACCGCCTCGCGGAACTCCTCGGTGCTCGCACCGTGCACCACCCCGGAATCCCGCAGTCGGACGGACTGGACGCGCAACCTGGCCGCACGCGCCGCAACACGGCGAAAGCCCTCCACGTCCGGCAGTTCCGGCATGTCCGCGGTCTACCCCGTTGCGGCAGCGCGCACTCCCGGCGCGGAGCATGCAGAACGCTCCACGAAGTCCAGCCCCGGCGGACCTGGTGAAACGCCCCGGCTGACCCGCTGCGCCGGCGCCCTCATCCCCCGGGGCCGCGTCGACGCGTGCCGCGACCTCGTCGAGCCGGTCCCGCGCCGTGCCGTAGCCGTCCGATGCGGGTGGCGCGCACTGCGGCGTGCGTGAAAAGCGGATCACTCCGGTGGTTTCGCGCAGGCGGGGTGCAGCAGCCGCTGCACGTCCGGCTCGTCGATGTTGTCCCGCGTGATCACCGTCGAACCCGTGTCCGTGTCCCAGTCGGCCGACTGCCCGTGGGCCTTGGCCACTGCCGCGCGCACGGAGGAACGTCCCATCTCGAAGGGGTTCTGCGCGATCAGGCCGCTGATCACGCCCTGCCGCAGCGAGGCGATCTGCTCCTCGGAGGTGTCCCAACCGATGATCTTGACGTCCCCGCTCTTGCCCGCCTGGCGGACGGCTTCGGCCGCGCCGAGCACGCTGGGTTCGTTGCCGGCGTAGATGCCGTCCAGCTCCGGATGGGCGGTCAGGACGTCCTGCGTGACCTGCAACGCCGTGTTGTAGCTGCTCTCGCTGGACTGGCGCGCGACGAGTTCGAGACCGGGATGCTTGCGCAGACCGCGCTGGAACCCCTCCACGCGGGTGTCGTTGGTGTTCGTGCCCGGCTGGAACTCGACCAGCGCGACCTGGCCCCGCCCGTCGAGCTGCCGTGCCAGCAGGTCGGTACCCTGCTCGGCCGCAGCGACGTTGTTCGTGGCGAACACGGGAACATCGGCGGGCTGCGGCGTGGTGCCCGAGTCCATGTTCACCACCTGCGTGCCCTGCTCCAGCGCGGTGGTGCTCACCTGCGCCATGGCGCGCGCATCGGTGGCGGCGTAGACGAGCGCGTTCAGGTCGCCCTGCGCGAGCAGGTTCTGCAGCAGGTTCTGCTGACCGCTCACGTCGGTCTCCTCGGTCACGCCGTCCCAGTGCACGTCCACGTTGCGGTCCCGCGCGGCGCACTCGGCACCGACGCGGACCTTCTCCCAGAAGCTGAAGCCGATGGCCTTCGGCACGACCGCGACCTTCACCGGGCCGCTGCCGGGCTCGACCGTGCTGGAGCGTTCGTAGATCCCGACCTGGCAGCCGGCGACGAGCAGCATCGCCGCCAGCGCGCCGGCCAGGGTCTGCCACTTGCGCATCTGCCCGCCTCTCGTCTCGCCGAGCCCTGCGTTTCCGCGGCCGGAAGCCGGCCGGAGGTCATCCGGGTTCGCGTCCCAGCTTGCGGCGCTGGTAGATGTCCCACCACACGGCGAGCCAGATGATCACGCCGATGAGCACGTTCTGGTAGAAGGTCCCGATGTCGAGCTGGACCGCGCCGTTGCGGATGACGGCGACGAGGAAGGCGCCGATCAGCGATCCGAGCACGGTGCCGCGTCCGCCCATGAGGCTGGCGCCGCCGATGACGACCGCAGCGATGACGTCGAGTTCGAGGCCTTCGCCGAAGTTCGGCTGCCCCGAGTTGATGCGCGAGGCCGCGATCATGCCGCCCAGGCCGGCCAGCGCGCCGGAGAGGACGTAGACGTAGGTGGTGTACAAGCGCACCGGTACGCCGGACAGCCGAGCCGCCTCCGCGTTCGAGCCCATGACGTAGGCGTAGCGGCCCAGGCGCGTGCGGGTGAGCACGAGGTGGCCTGCGACGGCGACGAGCACGATCACCAGGATCGGGATCGGCAGCACACCGATGACGCCCTGTCCGAGCATCCGGAATCCGTCGGGCGCGCCGAAGACCGCCACCGCACCGGTGATGATCAGCACGATGCCCCGGGCGACGCTGAGCATGCCGAGCGTGGCGATGAACGGTGGTAGCCCGACCACGGACACGAGCACTCCGTTCACGAGCCCGGCGAGCGCGCCGATCACGACGCCGCCGAGGATGCCCAGCAGCGGGTGCATGCCGAACTGGGACATGAGCAGCACCCCGGTCACGCCGGAGAGCGCTGCCACTGACCCGACGGACAGGTCGATGCCGGCGGTGATGATCACCAGCGTGACGCCGATGGCCATCACGGCGTTGACGGAGGTCTGCGAGCCCAGGTTGAACAGGTTGTCCGCGGTGAGGAACGACGGCGCCACGATCGACAGCACGACGAAGATGACGATCAGCGCGCCGGCCGCCGCCACCTGCGACACAGCACCGGAAACCCGGTCGGGCAGCGCGCGGAGGAAGCTGTCGGAGCGTTCCGGTGTCTGCTCAGTCATGGTTGTCCTTCGCTCCCGTGGCGAGTGCGATGACGCGTTCCTCGGAGAAGTCCTGGCGATCGACCTCCCCGGTGATGCGCCCGCCGCGCATCACGAGGAGGCGATCGCACATGTTGAGCAGTTCGGGCAGGTAGCTAGAGATGAACACGACCGCTTTGCCGCGGCGCGCGAGTTCGTCCATCTGGCCGAACATCTCGGCTTTCGCACCCACGTCCATGCCCCGGCCGGGTTCGTCGAAGAACAACACCTCCGCCCCGGTTTCCAGCCAGCGCGCGAGCACGACCTTCTGCTGGTTGCCGCCGGAGAGCATGCTCACCGGGCGGCCGATCCACGGCGCGCGGATCCGCAACGTGTCGCGGTACCGTTGCGCCACGCGGCGTTCCGCACCGAGGTTGATCGTGCCGTACCACATCGGCAGGTTCGCCAGGGTGATGTTCTTGTCCACGCCGAGCTGCAGCGCGAGCCCGTCGTGCTTGCGGCTCTCGGTCAGGTAGCCGATACCCGAGTTGATCGCGTCGGACGGTCCGCGGATGCGCAGCCGGCGACCGTCCAATGTGATCTCCCCGGTGTCGCGTTCTTCGGCGCCGAAGACCGCGCGGGCCAGTTCGGTGCGCCCCGCGCCGACGAGACCCGCGAGTCCGAGGATCTCCCCGGACCGCACGTCGAAGGAAGCGTCCTGCACGTGCGGTTCGCGCGAGAGCCCGGACACCCGCAGCCGCACCTCACCGGGCTGTCGTTGTGAGCGCGGGTACAGGTTCTCCACGTCGCGGCCGACCATCGAGCGCACCAGTCGTGCTTCGTCCATCTCGGACACCGGCTGCGTGGCGACGACCGCGCCGTCGCGCATGACCGTCACCCGGTCGCCGATGCGGAAGATCTCGTCGAGCCGGTGCGAGATGTACAGCACGGCGATGCCCCGGTCGGTGAGTTCACCGACGAGCTCGAACAACCCCTCGGCCTCCTGCTCGGTGAGCGTGGCCGTGGGCTCGTCGAGGATGAGCACGCTCGCGTCCACCGCCAGGGCTTTCGCGAGTTCGATACGCTGCTGCTGCGCTGTGGGCAGACTGCGGACGCGCCGCTGCGGGGAGACGTCCAGCCCCACGCGGCGCAGCAGCTCGCGCGCGGCGCGCCGCTCGGCCGCGCGCGAGATCCAGCCCGCCCGCCCGGGTTCCCGTCCGATGAACAGGTTCTCGGCCACCGACAGGTCGCCGGCCAGGGCGAACTCCTGGTGCACCATCGACACGCCGAGGCCCCGCGCCGCTGCCGGACCGTGGTAGCTCACCGGGGTGCCGCCGATCGCGATGCTGCCGCTGGTGGGCGGCTCGGTCTGGGCGATGAGCTTCATCAGCGTGGACTTGCCCGCCCCGTTCTCGCCGGCGAAGACGTGCACCTCGCCGGCCGGGACGTCCAACGTCACGTCGGAAACGGCCACCACTCCGGGGAAGCGCTTGCCCACCCCGCGCAGCGCCACCGCGGGAACTGGCTCAGCGGACGGGGACCGCGCCTGGTCACTCACCCGGGGCCTCCCCTCTGACGTCATCGCCACCCGCTCGAAGTGGTATGGATCATACTCACACGCGCCACGGCGGGAAAGGGAACGAGCACGTGCAGTATTCGCCCGGAGTCGCAGTCCCGCACGCCGGGGCTCCCGCGGTCGGGTGCGGACGCGGAGTGCGCGAAACCGTAAGCTCGGAACCGGACGAGACCGCTGATCGGAGGGACGGACCATCGTGCAGCCGCTGCTGACAGGCGACCCGCAGCGCGCCGGGGACTACCGGCTCGTCGCTCGGCTCGGCCGCGGCGCCATGGGAGGCGTGTACCTGGCCCGTTCCAAGGGCGGGCGCATGGTGGCGGTCAAGGTGGTGCGCCCCGATCTCGCCGAGGACCCCGAGTTCCGCGAACGCTTCCGCCGCGAAGTGGACATGGCCAGTTCGGTCGGCGGGTTCTGGACGGCGGCCGTCGTCGACGCCGCCCCGGACGCCGAAACGCCGTGGCTGGCCACCGAGTACGTCGCCGGTCCCACCTTGCACAACGCCGTGGCCGAGCACGGCCCGCTGCCCGAACCCACGGTCCGCGCGCTCGGCGCCGGCCTCGCCGAGGCCCTCACCGCGATCCACCAGCGCGGCCTGGTGCACCGCGACCTCAAGCCCGGCAACGTCCTGCTGGGCCAGGACGGCCCGCGCGTCATCGACTTCGGCATCTCCCGCGCGATGACCGGCAGCACGCTCACCGCCACGGGCATGTTCCTCGGCACGCCGGGTTTCTTCTCACCCGAGCAGACCACTGGCGAGAAGGTCGACCAGCAAAGCGACGTGTTCTCCCTCGGGGCGGTCCTCGTGTTCGCCGCGAGCGGTCACGGCCCGTTCGAAGCGGACAACACCGCCGCCCTGCTGTACCACCTGGCGCACGGCGAACCCGATCTCACCGGCGTTGCCGAAGGCCTGCGGCCGCTGCTGGCCGCGTGCCTGGGCAAGGATCCGCAGGTGCGGCCGTCGCCCGAGGCGATCGTCTCCCAGCTGGGCGATCTCCACGGCGGGCAGGAGTGGCTGCCCGCCGCGCTGACCGCCGCGGTCGCCGACCACGCCAGCCGGTCGCGGCAGCTGGCGGCCACCGGCTCGGACGCGCAGGTGGCGAACCCGCACGCCCTCGTCGCGCCCGGCGCCGCCGATGCCGCGAGTGCCGGGCAAGCCCCCGGCGCCGCCGATGCCGCGAGTGCCGGGCAAGCCCCGGGAGCGGACGAAGCCGCGGATGCCGGGGATGCGGCACCGCAGTCCGAAGCCCCCGCGGCGCCCGCCCGCGGCGACTGGCAGGCCGCGCCCGCTCGTCCCGCGACGAAGCGGCAGCCGGTCCCCGACCGGAAGGCCGCCGAACCGGCCGAGCGGAACCGCCCGCCCACCCCGGCCGTGCGCGTGCACGAGCCCGGCCCGGTGTTCCGCACCGCCGGACGTGTCTCGTCGCTGCTGACGGCGCTGCTGTGCGGCCTGTGCCTGTACGTGGTGTTCTGGTCCGTCCGGAACAACGGCGTGCTCGACGAGGTTCGCCCGCTGCTCACCGCGGGCGTGGTCCTGCTCGTCATCGCCGCGGTCGGTTCGGCGTTGAGCGTGCTCGTGCCGCGGCTGCGCATGAAGATCAACGCCGACGGTGTGGTGCTCTCGCGCGGCGGGCTGCGTCGGTGCATCCCCTGGGCGCACGTGCGCCACGTGGCGATCGCGGGGCGCGGCAAGCAGCAGGCGGTGACGATGTGGTTCGCCGACGGCGTGCCGCTGCCGCGCACGCGCCTGTGGCACCGGGTGCGGCACTACCAGGGCGGTGCCCGCGTGTTCCCGCTCGGCGCCACCGGCGGATGGTGGGCCCGGCGGCAGCAGACCAAGCGCATGCGCAGCGCACTGCACCAGTACGCGCGGGGGCGCTACGACGAGCGCCTGCACTGAACCCGCCCACCCGCTGCCACCGACCGCGGGTGCGCAACGAACCCGGAGTTCGACGTCGCCAGGACGCAAGGATGCGGCGACACGCACAACGCGCCGCGGCTGAAGTCGGCACCGCATCCGACCTAGCCTGGGGCCATGACGGCCGCCGAGCTGCACACCGAGCGCACCGCGGGCTACCTGCGGCTGGACGAGCGCTACGGCGCGCACAACTACCACCCGCTCCCCGTCGTGCTGCACTCCGGCAGCGGCGCATGGGTGACCGATGTGGACGGCCACGCGTACCTGGACTTCCTGGCGGGATACTCCGCGCTCAACTTCGGCCACCGCCACCCCGCCCTGACCGCGGCGGCCGCGGAACAACTGGACCGGATCACGCTGACCAGCCGCGCATTCCACCACGACCAGTTCGGCCCGTTCTGCCGCGAACTGGCCGAGCTGACCGGCACCGAGCGGGTGCTGCCCATGAACTCCGGGGCCGAAGCCGTGGAAACCGCGCTGAAAGTCGCCCGGAAATGGGCCTACCGGCACAAGGGCGTGCCGGACGGGCAGGCCGAGATCGTCGTCGCCGCGGGGAACTTCCACGGGCGGACCACCACGCTCGTGTCGTTCTCCTCCGACCCGAGCGCCCGCGCGGACTACGGGCCGTACACGCCCGGGTTCGTGAGCACGCCCTACGGCGATGCCGACGCGGTCGCCGCCGCGATCACCGAGCGCACCGCAGCCGTCCTCGTCGAACCCGTGCAGGGCGAAGGCGGCGTGGTCGTGCCGCCGGGGGACTACCTGCCGCGGCTGCGCGCGCTCTGCGACCAGCACGACGTGCTGCTCATCGCCGACGAGATCCAGTCCGGCCTGGGCCGCTGCGGGGACACGCTGGCCAGCGACACCTGCGGTGTTCGCGCCGACCTGTACACCCTCGGCAAGGCGCTCGGCGGCGGCATCCTGCCGGTCTCGGCGGTGGTCGGTCGCGACGAGGTGCTCGGCGTGCTGCGCCCCGGCGAACACGGCTCCACGTTCGGCGGCAACCCGCTGGCCTGCGCCGTCGGGCGCGCGGTGATCCGCATGCTGCGCACCGGCGAGCACCAGCGGCGCTCGTGGGAGCTCGGCGAACACCTGCACGCGCGGCTGGCCGAGCTGGTCGGCAGCGGGGCCGCGGCGGTGCGCGGAAGGGGCCTGTGGGCCGGCATCGACCTGGCGGAACGCAGCAGCGCCCGCGCGGTCAGCGAGGCGCTGCTGCGGCGCGGTGTGCTGTGCAAGGAGACGCAGGACAGCACGTTGCGGCTGGCGCCGCCGCTGGTCATCGACCCCGCCGACCTGGACGCGGGATTGGACGCCGTGGCCGCGGTCCTGCGCGGCGAGTAGGAGCACTCCGGCGGGGACGACCGCGCCGCGGCACGCGATCCGTTCCCCGCGCGCCGGGCACCGGGCCCGCCAGCTCGCCTCAGTCCCGGGCGAGCGCGGTGAGCCGGCTCAGCGCCCGCAGGTACTTCTTCCGGTAACCGCCGCGCAGCATCTCCTCGGTGAACAGCGAGGACAGCGGCTGCCCGGACACGCGCACGGGGATCGCCCGGTCGTAGAGGCGGTCGGCGAAGGCGACCAGCCGCAGCGCCACGTCCTGGTTGGGCGCGGAGCGGACGTTGCGCAGGTGCACGGCGGTCGCGCCGCCGACGAGCACCCCGTACTTCGACGGGTGCAGACCGGCCAGGTAGTCGCACAGCTCACCGAACTCGTCGAGACTCGCCCCGTCGGTGGCCTCGGCCAGGCCGAGCAGTTCGTCGTCGCTCATCGGATCGGGCGCCGAGGGCATGCCGCGGTGGCGGTAGTCAGGTCCGTCGACGCGCACCACTTGGAACCGCGCGGCCATCGCGTGGATCTCGCGGAGGAAGTCCTGGGCGGCGAACCGGCCTTCGCCGAGCTTGTCCGGCAGCGTGTTGGACGTGGCGGCGACGTGCACCCCGGCGTCGGTGAGCTTGGCGATCAGCTGGGTGACCAGCATCGTGTCGCCGGGATCGTCGAGCTCGAACTCGTCGATCGCCAGCAACCGGTGGTCGGACAGCCGCTGAACCGTTGCGGCGAACCCGAGCGCGCCGACGAGATTGGTCACCTCCACGAAGGTGCCGTAGGACTTCGGGCCGCTCGCCTCGTGCCACAGCGAAGCCAGCAGGTGCGTCTTGCCCACGCCGAACCCGCCGTCGAGGTAGAGCCCCGTCTTGCGGTCCGACGAGGGCTTGGAACGGCTGAACAGGCTCCGCAACCACGAGCCCTGCCTGACCGGGGCGCTGCACTGCTCGGCGAACGCGCGGCAGCGCTCCACCGCCTCGGCCTGGCTCGGCTCCTCCGGGTTCGGCACGTAGTTGTCGAAGCGCACCGCGTCGAATCGCGGGGGCGGTGTCATCGCCTGGACCAACTCGTCCGGTGTGATCTCGGGCCGACGATCGACCAGGCGGGGGATGCTCATAACCGCGACTGTATCGCCGCTTCGCAGGGCATCGAAGGCGACCGCGCGTGCTTCACATCACCCGGGTTGCCGCGACGGTGCACCACGTGCGTGGTGGGATGACGGGATGCACGAACTCGGTGTGGACCAGCTGTGGCCGACCGGCGAGGCAGGCATCTCCGTTGATCACCTCGAACGGTTCTACGCCTATCCGGAGGAGCTCTCCCGACCGTGGGTGCGGGTGAACTTCGTGTCCAGTCTGGACGGGGCGGTCAGCCTGCAGTCGACCTCGCGCGGGTTGTCCGCGCCGATCGACCAGCGGGTGCTGGTGCTCGTCCGCGACCTGTCCGACGTGGTGCTCGTCGGTGCGGGCACCGCGCTGGCCGAGAACTACCGCGGGGTGCGGCGCACCGAGGTGCGCGCACAGCGGCGGCAGCGCCACGGGCTGGGGCCGGTGCCGCCGATCGCGGTGGTGACCGCGCGGTGTTCGATCTCGCCGGAGGACCCGCTCATCACCGACGCGCTGGTGCCGACCATCGTGCTGACCACCGCGGCCACCCCGCGGCAGCGGCGCGCGGACCTCGCCGCCGCGGGCGCGGACGTGGTCATCGCGGGCGAACAGGAGGTCGAGCCGCAACGAGTGCTGGCGGCGCTGGCCGAACGCGGCCTCTACCGCGTGGGGTGCGAGGGCGGCCCGCAGTGGTTCGGCACGCTCGCCGAGGCGGGCTTCGTCGACGAACTGTGCCTGACGATGTCACCCGTACTGGTCAGCGGGGAGTCCGGACGCATTGCCCAGGGCCCGGGTGTGCAGCCCCCCACCCGGATGAAGCTGGCTTCCGCACTGCATTCGGAATCGCTGCTGCTGCTGCGTTACCTGAGAATGGTGGAGTGAGGCGCGGCCCGGCCCGCGGCGAGCGCGCGTCGGGACCCCTCGCCTCGCGACAGCACAGCGCATCGGCTTGGAGACCAGCCATGGCACAGACCAGCAGCACGCAGTCGGGTGAGCAGCAACAGCAGCACGGCGCGTCCGGTTCGAGCTCGACGGAAGCAGAACAGCGCATTCCGCAAACCCGCCCCGGTGAGTCCCCCGCCCGGCTCGCCGATGAGACCTCGCAGGGCAGAACCGCCATCGCCAGTTCCGTGGTGCAGAAGGTCGCGAGCATCGCCGCGCGCGAGATCGCAGGAGTGCACGCCATGGGCGGGGGCGTCTCCCGCGCCTTCGGTGCACTGCGGGAACGCATACCCGGAGGCAGCAGCGGCACGCCCACGTCCGGCGTGCAGGTGGAGGTCGGGGAGAAGCAGGCGGCGATCGACATCGACATCATCGTCGAGTACGGCGCGTCGATCGTGGAGCTCGCCCGCGCCGTGCGGCGCAACGTCATCACGTCGGTGGAGCGGATGTGCGGGCTGGACGTCACCGAGGTCAACATCTCCGTCAACGACATCCACCTGCCGGAGGAGGGCGAGAGCAGTGAGTCGGGCGGCGATCGGGGATCCGCATCCTCCCGCGTGGAGTGACGCGCACCGCGACCGGAGGCGGCCGCACCGGCGTCCCGGTACCTCCGCGGTGCTCCTTCGCCGTCCCGTCGTGCACGCGGCCGGCTTCCGCAGCGGCCGTGCGAGCGGAACGGAGGGTTCCATGGCGTCATCACCGTCGACCCCCGCCGATCCGGGTGCCGCACGCGGCGTTCCGCAGGAGGGCGAGCTCGCCGACCGCATCAGCGCGCTGCTCGACGAGCACCCCGATGTCGCCGCGGCGCACAGCGGCCGGTTCGGCGACATCGCCGCGTACCTGCCCGGGCGCCGCGTACCCGGCGTGCGCATCTCCGACGAGCGCGTCGAGATCGGCGTGACGGCGCGCTGGTCGCGTCGGCTGCCCGCGCTCGTCGCGGAACTGCGCGCGGCGGTGCTCGACCTGCTCACCCGGGCCGACTCGGCCGTGCGCGCCGTCGACGTGACCGTGGCCGACATCGAGTCCCCGGACGAGAGCGACCCCCCGGACGACAGCGAATCCCGGAACGGCTGAGTCGTTCCCGGCCACCGCAGCAGGAGCTTCCATGGCCAGCCCGCCCGAGGACCCGGCCGCGCGTCGCGCGGTGCGGGAGTTCGCCCGCCGCCACCACCCCGATGCGGGTGGGGACCCGGCGGTGTTCGCCGCCGGGATCGAGCGGATCCGCCGCGGGAGCGCCGCAACCCGGCGACCAGGTGACTTCGACGGCCCGGTCTTCTTCGTCAGCAGGCCTGTCGGCCTGATCACGCGTCTGCGCCGGTGGTGGGCGCGGCGCAACCGCACCCGCGTGGAGTAGCTCCCAGGAGGGCGCCATGAACAGCACCCAGATCGGCCTGCTCGCCGGGCTCGTGCTCGGCACGGCCGCCGTGGCCGGCGGGTTCGTCGGCTTCCTCGTCGCGCTCGTCATCGGCCTGGTCGGCCTGGTCATCGGCCGGATGGTGGACGGCGAGGTGGAGTTCGGCGACCTGTGGAACCGCGTGCGGGGGCGCAGCCGATGAGCACCACACCTGTCGAGGCCGCCGAGACCGCGGTCTCCCCTCCCGCGCCGCGCGCCCCCGTCGAGGACGGGGCTGAGCGCGGAAGCCTGCACATCGACCGGTCGGTGCTGCGAGCGCTGGCCGAGTACGCCGCCGACCAGGCCTGCGGAGGCGTGCGCCCGCGTTCGCGGGTGCCCGGGCGCAGCGGCCGCGGCCCGCGTGCGCAGCTGTTCGGTCCGGACTACGCGCTGCGCGTGCGAGTGCAGACGGCAGTGCGCTACGCCGAATCGGCGCCGGAAGCGGTCGCCCGGATGCGCGAGCGGATCCGCACCGAGCTGCGCCGGCACGCCGAGGCGGAGGTGCGCAGCGTCGACATCGCGATCACCGAGCTGGTGCCCGCCGCCGAATCCCCCCGAGTGAGGTGAGCATGCGTTCGCTGACCCGGATCATCGCCGCCGTCGCAGGACTCGCCGTCGCCGCGCTCGGGCTGCTCGCGGTGGTCGAGGCCGTGGCGGCCCTGCTGCGGCCGGCCGTGGACGGACTGCTCGTGCCCTGGCGCCCGCTGGTCGCCCAGCTCGGGGCCGTTCCCTGGTCGGAACCGTGGGTGCGCGGAGTCGGCGCGGGGCTCGCCGTGCTGGGCCTGCTGCTGCTCGCGCTCGCCACGACCGCGCAACGCCGGCACATCCCGCTGCACGACCCGGCCCCCGGGGTCAACGTGGTGACCGACCGGCGCTCCCTCGCCCGAGTGGTGGCGCACGAGGTGCGCGAACAGCCCGACGTCGAGTCCACCGCGGTGACCGCGCACAGCCGGCGCGTGCGCGTCAAGGCCCGCACGATCGGGGATCCGCAGCGCACGCGGCAGCAGGTCACCGACAGCGCGCAGCAAGCACTGTCCGAACTACCGCTGCCCCGCCGACCGCACGTGTCCGTGTCGGTCTCCGAAGTCAAGGAGCCGCAGTAGCCAAGGAGCCGCATTGACCGCAACGCCCGAACACCCCACCGCCCCGCCCGCGACGGCACCGCAGGCAGCCACGGGCAGGCAGGTCGCCGCACACCCGGCTCCGCTGTCGCGGATGCTCGGCTTCGAACGCGCACTGGTGGGCTTCCTCGGCCTCCTCGTCCTGGTGGCCGGCGCGGCGGTCCTCGCCGTGGGTCAGGGCTGGTTCGGTGCGGGGCGGGCGCAGCGGCCGATGGCCGATCCGCTCGCAGTCGGCTGGATCAGCGGCAACACCGCCTGGGCAGCTGTCGCGGCCATCGCCGGCGGGGTCGTGCTGCTCGCCGTCGGCCTGTGGTGGCTGGTCCGCACCCTGCGCCCGGAACGCAAGCCCGACGTGCGGCTCGACCAGAGCCCCGCGGGCCGCTCCCGGATCACCGCAGATGCGCTCGCCCGGGCGGTGCGCAACGACGCGGCGAACGTGACCGGAGTGACGCGGGCGAACGCGCGCATGGCCGGCACCCCGCGCAGCCCGGGCCTGCGGCTGCGGCTCGGGCTGGAGGAGGGCACCGATGTGCGCCGCGTGTGGGAAGAGCTGGACGCGCAGGTGCTCTCCCGAGCGCGGGACACCCTGGGCAGCGACCCGCTGCCCACGGCGGTGCGGCTGGATCTGGACCGCGCGCCGCGGCAGCGGGTCCAATGATGCGGCGCTGCGCAGCACGAACTCTCCGGCAGGTTCGATCAGCGGGCGTGCTCGCCGGACGTGCCCGGCGGGTAGCCTCCCCGCCGTGAGCACTCGACGAATCGCGATCATCGGATCCGGCGCCGTGGGCGGGGTGTTCGCCCTCGCCGCCCGCCGCGCCGGCCACGCCGTCACGCTGTGCGTGCGCACCCCGTTCGACCGGCTCGACGTGGAAACTCCGGAAGGCACGGAAACCGTGGCCGCGGACGTGGTCACCGACCCCGGGCGGATCGGACCGGTCGACTGGGCCGTGCTCACCACGAAGGTGCAGGACGTGGCCCGCGCGGAACCGTGGCTGCGCGCCCTCGACTCCCCGGACACGCCGGTGGCCGTGGTGCAGAACGGAGTCGAGCACCGCGCCTCGGTGGAACCGTTCCGGCTGCGGGCACCGGTCCTGCCGACGCTGATCTACGTGGCCGCCGAGCGCCGCAGCCCGGGGCACGTGCAGTGCCGCTCGGTGCCTTCGGTGATCGTGCCGGAGGGGGACGACGGGACGCGTTTCCAGCAGCTGTTGCGCGGCTCGGGGATGCGGCTGCGCGCCACCGAGGACTTCCGCACGGAGGCGTGGCGCAAGATGCTCACGAACCTGGCGGCCAACCCGATCACCGCGTTGACGCTGCGCCGCCTCGACGTCTTCGACTCGCCGGACGCGCGGCAGCTGGCCTCGAACGTGCTCGAAGAGGCGGTGCAGGTGGCCCGCGCCGAAGGCGCCGCCCTCGACCGCGGTGATGTCGACGCCGTGGTGGCCAACTACGGCCGGGACTACTCCACGGAGAACGGCACCTCGATGCTCTACGACCGGCTCGCCGGGTTGCCGACCGAGCACGAGCACATCACCGCACCGCTGGTGGACGCCGCGCGGCGGCACGGGATCCCCGTCCCGCACAACGAAACGCTGCTCGCACTGCTGCGCGCGGTGCACCCGGGGGCGGTGCCCCCGAGCTGGTGCCCCTGAGCGACTGACTTCCTCCCCGCACCGGCTGCGCTTCCCGGCGGCTCGACCCGCACCCCGCGACCGTTCGTCCGCAGCTCACCCCCGTCGGGTGCGGGTCACCCCCGGCGGGTGCGGGTCGCCCCGACCGAGGCGGCGACCACGCAGACGATGGCGACCCACTGCCACGGCCCGAGCCATTCGCCGAGCACGGCCAGCCCGGCCAGGGCGGCCACGGCCGGTTCCAGGCTCATCAGCACGCCGAACACGCCCGGTGGCATGCGCCGCAGCGCTTCCAGCTCGAGCGAGTACGGGATCACCGAGGACATCAGCGCGACCACCACGCCGGCCAGCAGTATCTCGGGCCGCGCGATCTCCGCGCCGGCCTGCCCGGCGCCGATCGGTGTCGCCACGAGCGCACCGAAGGCCATGCCCAGCGCGAGTCCAGCACCACCCTGGGTGTGCTCGCCGAGCTTGGCGCCGATGATGATGTAGAACCCCCAGCACGCGGCGGCCAGCAGGGCCAGCAGCACACCGATCACGTCGAGACCGCCGTCGCCGCGCGCCAGCAGCAGCACCCCCGCGGCGGCGAGCAGGGCCCACACCAGGTCCAGCTTGCGCCGCGAACCGAGCACGGCCACGGCCAGCGGACCGAGGAACTCGATGGTGACGGCCACGCCCAGCGGTATGCGTTCGAAGGAGTGGTAGATCGCCATGTTCATGCCCGCGAGCACGGTTCCGTAGCCGGCGATCACCAGCCACGTGCGCGGACTCCGCCGGCGCAGCGCGGGCCGCCAGACCGCGAGCAGGACGAGCGCGGCGAACAGCAGCCGCAGCCACACCATGCCGCCGGCGCCGACGAGGGCGAACAGGTGCTTGGCGAACGCGGCGCCGACCTGGAGGCTGATGACTCCGCACAGCACGAGCAGCGGCGGTGGGATCGCGCCGAACGCCCGGCCGAAGCCGGACGGCGGACGGTCCGTCGATGGTTCTCGGCGCCCCTGCGCAGCTCGCACGGTGCAGTTACCTCCGGTTCACTCGGCTCGTACCGTTCCAACATCTCACCTCGTCCGTGGAATGCTGGATCCGCGGGAGGCCGGGTCCGTGGGAAGCTGGGCGCTCACCCGTTCCGCCGCATCGCTGAGGAGTCGTCGTGCCGCGCTACCCCCGACGGGTTCTGGCCATGCTGCCGCTGCTCGCGCTGCTGGCCGTGACCGGGTGCTCCGCGGGGCCGTCGCAGCGTCCCGCCGTGGCCGTGCGCGGCGGCGGCGAGCAGCAGGTGCCTCCCGAACGGCCGGCGCCCGAGCCCCCGTCCGTGCCTCCGCTGGGGCCGCCCTCGCAGGACGTGCTGCACTGGGAGGACTGCACCGACCGGACGCTCGCGGAGATCGACCGCGCCGAGTCCTCCCCGCTGCGGTTCTCCTGCGCGCGCATGCTCACCCCGCTGGACACGCCGGAGCAGCCGGTGCAGGGGATCACCCAGACCGCGCTGACCAAGACCGGCAGCGGCGACGTCCCCCTGGTCCTGCTGAACGGTGTGCGCGGCGAGCCCGGCACGGCTGCGGCCGCGCGGCTGGCCCACGAACTGCCCGCGGAGCTGCTGGAGACCTACACGCTCATCGGGCTGGACCGGCGCGGCACCGGCGAATCCGACGCGGCCGAGTGCGTCCCGCCGCACCAGCGCGACGCGATCGCCGGTTTCGACCCGAAGGCGACCGAGCGGTCCCGGTTGGACGAGCTGCTGGCTTCGGTGCGCAACGCGAGCCAGCAGTGCCTGCTCACCCTCGACGAACGGTTGCAGGCCTACGACACGCAGCGCACCGCCGCGGATCTGGAGTCGCTGCGCCGCGAACTCGGTGTTCCGCGGCTGCACATGCTCGCGGAGGGCGAGGCCTCCCGGGTGGCGTTGACGTACGCCGAGCAGCACCCGAACTCCACCGGGCGGATGGTGCTGGACGGGGCGTTCGACCCGCAGCGCGACGCCGTCGGTCGCGCCGAGGACGAAGCGCGGGCGAGCGAGGCCGCGTTCGACGCGTTCGCCGAGAACTGCACCTCCGCAGGGGACTGCGCTCTCGGACCGGATCCGCGGGCGGCGGTCAGCGGGCTGGTGGAACACACCCGGCAGCAGCCGCTGAACGCCGACGGCACCGAGGTCACCGCCGGGGACGTGGTCCGCGCGCTCCAACTGGGACTCACCGACCGCGCGGCGTGGCCGCGGCTGGCCGAGGCGATGAGCGCGGCCGTGCGCGGCGACGGCAGCGGGATCGCGGAAATCGTCGCGCCGCTGGTGCGGGGACGGGCCGACACCCCGCCGCGCCTCGACGCCGAGTTGATCACCACGTGCAACGACACGACGCAGCGGGTGCCGCCGGAGCGGGTGGCGCACCACGCGGCCGACTGGGTGGAGCGCTTCCCCCTGTTCGGCGGGATCGCGGCGCAGCGGTTGGCCTGGTGTTCGCAGTGGCCGGTTCCGCAGCAGCCGCTGCCGGAGCCGGACGGGCAGGCGCTCGGGCCGGTTCCGGTGATCAGCACCGCCGCCGACCCGTACCTGCGGCAGCTGGGCAGCGAGCACATGGCCCGGCGGCTGCCCAGCGGCGTGCTGCTCCGCTGGCAGGGAGCGGGGCGCGGTGCCGTCGCCGGTTCCTCCTGCATCGCCCGCGCGGTGACGCAGTACCTGGTGTCGGGCACGCCCCCGCCCGATGACATGGTCTGCCCGGGATGATCCCGGGCCCGCTCAGCAAGGCGACGGGCACGCAGCCCGTCAGCAGCTGCCGCAGCAGCCGCACCCGGGGCCGGTGCAATCCCCGCAGCAGTTGCAGCCGCCGAGGTTGATGTCGTGGGTTTCGGTCTCGGTGCGGACCATGGGAGCACCTCCGGCTCGCGGTTTCTCCGACGCCGTTGATCATGGGTCTCGCGGTGCCGCTCCGATACCGCCGCTCGGGGGAACGTGCCGGCAGCTCCGGTCGACGTACCGGGGGCTGCCGCGGCGGGCAGCTGCAGTCCCGGGCGTACGTGCGCGTGCAGCTCCCGGGCCGGGCCGTGGTGCTGCACTCCGGGTGATCTTTCCGGTGCGCGGGATCACCGCGGTGCGCGGCGGCGTCCCGCCCGGTGCTCGCCTGCGTTACCTTGAGGTGATGGGACGGCGTTGGCAGGACCCCGCCGAGCAGTTCGCCACCGAGCTGGAAGGGCTGGACCACGACGACCCGGAGGTGCGCGCGTTCGCCGCACACCTGCAGCGCATGCACTGCACGTACTCGCGCGCCACGGTCGAGGACATGCTGCGCGGCGTGGACGAGTTCGCCGATCACGCCAACAGGGCCCAGGGCCATCGCCGCGTGGTGGTCGTGCTCGTCGTCGGCCTGATCCTGCTCGCGGTGACGGTGACCGTGTGGAACGCGCTGGTGTACATGGCCCAGACGTTCCTCTGACGGGGCGTTGCGCCGCCGGCGCGTCAGCTGCGCCCGGCAGTTCCGGTAGGCGGCAGGCCCCGCGAACTCCTGCCACCGCCCGCGGCGCGCGGGCGTCTCGTCCTATTAACGTGGTGGCATGGATTCGGAAACCCGCGACACCGCGCCCGTGAACAAGTCCGAGCAGGAGTGGCAGCAGCAGCTGGACCCCGCCGAGTACGCGGTGCTGCGCAACGCGCACACCGAACGGCCGTTCTCCGGTGAGTACGTGGACACCGAGACCGAGGGGGTGTACCGCTGCCGCGCCTGCGGTGCGGAGCTGTTCCGCAGCGAGACCAAGTTCGCGTCGCACTGCGGATGGCCTTCGTTCTACGATCCGACGCGCACGGAGGCCGTGATCCTGCGCAAGGACCGCTCGATGGGCATGGTGCGCACCGAGGTGCTGTGCGCGAGCTGCCACAGCCACCTGGGGCACGTGTTCGAGGGCGAGGGCTACCCCACCCCTACCGACCAGCGGTATTGCATCAACTCGGTGGCGCTGAGCCTCGAACCGACACAGCGTTGAGACGCCGCTGAACGGAGCAGCCGCGTGCAGCGGCCGTGCGCGTTCAGCGAGTTCGGCCAACCGGACTCGGCCCCGGGTCACGGCCGAGTCCGGGCATCGCCGCCCACCTCAGGCGAGGCGCTGGACGAGGTCTCCGATCGCCACGCGGCGTCCGGTGTAGAACGGGATCTCCACGCGCACGTGGCGCCGCGCCTCGGTGTAGCGCATCCGCCACATCAGGTCGACCACGCGGTGCGCCTCGTCCGCCTCGAACGCCAGCACCCACTCGTAGTCGCAGAGCCCGAAGGCCGGCACCGTGTTCGCCCGCACGTCCGGGAAGTCCCGCGCGGCCTTGCCGTGGTCGGCGAGCATCGCGCGCCGCTCGTCGTCCGGCATCAGGTACCAGTCGGAGGAGCGCACGAACGGGTAGACGCACACGTAGTCGCGCGGTTCCTCACCCGCGAGGAACGCCGGCACGTGGCTCTTGTTGAACTCGGCGGGCCGGTGCAGCGCCGTCGCGCTCCACACCGGGGCGATGCACCCGCCCAACGTGGTGCGGCGCCGCAGACCCGTGTAGGCGTGCTGCAGGGCGTCGAGTTCACCCGAGTGCCACCAGATCATGAAGTCCGCGTCGGCACGCAGGCCGGACAGGTCGTAGACCCCGCGCACGGTCACGTCCGAGTCCGCCAGGGAGTCCAAGTAGGCCTGCGCGTCTTTCGCCGCCTGCTCCCGGTCCTCCGGCAGTGACCCCTGTTCGACCCGGAACACCGACCACATGGTGTAGCGGATCGTGCTGTTGAGCTCCTCGTAGTTCAGCCGCGCCATGTGCCCATCCTCCCACCGCGCGCGCACCGCTCGCGGCGGCCCCGCCGCGGGGCGGTACCGGGGTCGCACCTGCCACGTCTCGCGGGGATCAACCTGCGACGCGGTCGCGCACGAGCGCCCGGGCGGCGCGTTCTCCGGTGGACACGCACGCGGGCACGCCCACGCCGTCGAGCCAGGATCCGGCGACTTCGAGCCCGTCGAGGCCGGCGACCCGGTGCCGCACCGCGGCCACGAGCTCGGCGTGGCCCACGCCGTACTGCGGCAGTCCCCCGCCCCAGCGCACGACCGCGGTCTCGGCGGGTTCTGCGTGCACACCGGCGACTTCGGCCAGGTCGCCGCGGACGCGGCGCACGAGTTCGGCATCGGTGAGCCGCAGCTGCGGGTCGTTCTCGGTGCGCCCGATCGAGGCCCGCAGCAGCGGTTCGCCCCGCGCGCCGCGCAGGTGCGGCCACTTCACGCTGGAGAAGGTGAACGCCTTGGCGGTGAACGGTGTCCCGTCGGCGCGCCGCTCCCCGCGGGCGACGAGGATCCCGGAGCGTTCCGGCAGCACCGCCTCGGGCGGTAGGGCGATGCCCACGAGCACCATCGATGCCAGGGCGATCCCGGCCAGCTGCTGGGCCGCGTCGTCGAGCACGCCCTGCAGCAGTCGCGCGGCCACCGGCGCGGGCACGGCGAGCACGACGCCGTCCACGTCCACGTGCTCGGGGCGCGGCGCGGCTCCGGTTTCCACCTGCCAACCGCTCCCGGTCCGCTGCAGGCCGCGCACCGTGGTGCCCAGCTGCGCGCTCGGGGCCGAGGCGGTGCGCAGCCGCTCGAGCAGCCGCTGGTAGCCGGTGCGCAGCGCGCCGAACACGGGACCGGAGCGGGGTTCGCCGCCCGCGGGGCTCGGCGCGGCCGCGCGTGCCGCTGCCTCGGTGATCGTGGCAGCGCCGGCGTCGAGAGCACCGGCCAGGGCGGGCATGGTGGCGCGCAGGCCGAGCCCGTCGGCCCCGCCGCCGTAGACCCCGCCGAGCAGTGGGTCGACGAGCCGGTCGACGACCTCGTCGCCGACCCGTTCGCGCAGCAGTGCGCCCGCCGGGACGTCGGAGCCGCCCCAGGACACCGGCGGCAGTTCGGCCTCGGCCCGCACGGCCGCCACGCCGGCTGGTGAGAGCACGCCGCTGACCGCGTCCGCGGAGGTCGGCACCCCCATGACCGAGCCCGCTGGGATCGCGCGCGGGACTCCGTCGGCGCGGATGAGCGAGGAGGCCCCGCTGGGGTGCACGATCTCCTCGCGGATGCCGAGCTCCGCGGCGAGGTCGAGCACTTCGGGGCGGCGCGCGAGGAACGCCTCCGCACCCAGGTCGAGGTGCCCGCCGGCCAGCGGCGCGGTGTGCAGCTTGCCGCCGAGCCGGTCGGCCCGGTCGAACAGCAGCAGCTCGGCGCGCGCGCCCAGTTCGGCCCGCAGCCGGTGGGCCGCGGTGAGCCCGCTGATCCCGCCGCCGATGATCGCGATGCGCGGTGTCACCGCGTCGTCTCCGCGTGCACGAATTCGACGATCCTGCTCAGCACGTCCGGGTCGGTGTCCGGCAGGACGCCGTGGCCGAGGTTGAGCACGTGCCCGCCCGCGGCCTGGCCTTCCGCCAGCACGCGGCGCACCTCCTCGCGCACCACGTCCCATCCGGCGAAGAGCACCGCCGGATCGAGGTTGCCCTGCACCACGGGTGTCCGCCACGTCGGTTCGGCCGCCTGCAGCCGGCGTACGGCCTCGTCCAGCGGGACGCGCCAGTCGACGCCGACCACGTCGGCGCCGGCCGAGCGCATCGCTGTCAGCAGCTCACCGGTGCCCACCCCGAAGTGGATCTTCGGCACGTCGCTGACGTCGGCGAGTTCGGCGAAGATGCGGCGCGAGTGCGGCAGCACGTACTCGCGGTAGTCCCGCAGCGACAGGGCCCCCACCCAGGAGTCGAACACCTGCAGCGCGTCGATGCCGGCACCCACCTGCACGCGCAGGAAGGCGAGCGTGCTGTCGACGAGCCTGGTCATCAGCTGGTGCCACACCTGGGGCTGGCCGTGCATGAGCGCCTTGGTGCGTTCGTGGTTGCGGCTCGGCCCCCCTTCGACGAGGTAGGACGCCAGGGTGAACGGTGCGCCTGCGAATCCGATGAGCGGGGTGTTGCCGAGTTCGCCGAGCAGCGCGGTCACCGCGTCGCCCACGGACGCGATCTGCTCCTCGGCCAGCACGGGCAGTCGGGCGACGTCCTCGCCGGTGCGCACCGGCGACTCCACGACCGGGCCGGTGCCGGGGACTATGTCGAGCTCGACCCCTGCGGCGTACAGCGGCAGGACGATGTCGCTGAACAGGATGGCCGCGTCGACGCCGTGGCGGCGCACCGGCTGGGCGGTCACCTCGCAGACGAGTTCCGGGGTGAGGCACGCCTGCAGCATCGGCACGCCCTGGCGCACGCGCCGGTACTCGGGCAACGAGCGGCCCGCCTGGCGCATGAACCACACGGGGGTGCGGCTCGGGCGCTCACCGCGCGCGGCGGTCAGCAGCGGGGTGTCGGCGAGGTCGCGGCGAGCGGAGGCCGGAGCGGGGTTCGTCATCGCGGGCACGTCCGTAGTCGATGTCGGGGTGGCGAAGCACCTGTTCGCCGGGTCATCTTCGCACGCCCGAGATCGTGATCGTCGTCGTGCCCGGCCTCCCCGGGCGGATGCGACGCGGCGGGCGCGGCGGTCGCCAGGGCGGCGGCGAAGATCAGCACCGACTCGGCGTGGCAGCGACAACGCGCACGGTGCACCCCCGTAGAGTCCCCGGAGTGACGGAGATGTCGGAGGTTGAGGAGTACTTTCGGCAGGCGGTGACCGCGTTGCTGTCGCCGCCGGTGCGCGCCGAAGTCGCGTTGACCGAGATCACGCCCCCGAAACGCCTGGCCCCGTGGAGCTACGCCCTGGGCGCCGAGGCCACCGGACCGGCCGAGGAGCAGGCGACCGCGCGGCTGGTGCTGCTCTACGACCCGGAGGGGCAGCAGGGTTGGGACGGCCATCTCCGTCTTGCGCTGTACCTGCTGGCGGAACTGGACCCCGAACTGGCGGCGGACCCGCTGCTGCCGACGGTCGGGTGGTCGTGGCTGACCGATGCGCTGGAGGAAGCGCAGGCGTCCCACCGCGCGCTGGGCGGGACGGTGACGCTGACGTCGTCCTCCCGCTTCGGCGCGATCACCGGACCGGCGCGCAGCCACGACCTGGAGCTGCGCGCGTCGTGGACCGCTCCGGACGCGCACCTCGAGCCGCACGCGCGGGCGTTCCACGCGCTGCTGGGCTACGCCAGCGGTCTTCCCCCGGAGGGCGTGGCCGTGCTCGGCCGGCGCAGCGACGGGTAGCGGCACGCCGGCGGCGGCCGCAGCGGAGGTGACCGCTCGACCGCCCCGGTTGATCTCGTTGCATACGCAAGATCTTGTAATGAGCGTATTGTTGTACGTCGATCAGACACGGAGTGGCGTTAACAAGGTCGGCCGAGAACACCTGGAAGAGTGAACTCGTGCCGAACTCATCACAACTCGATCGGGATACATACCCGATTGATCGTCCCACTGATCCGCTCGGACGGTTACGCTTCCTCCGACGACACCACTTTCGGTCGATCAGTGGCGCGGCTGATTGGTCGAAAGTCCCGGTGCCGGTCGGGGGGCACGACCGACTCCAGGGAGGTAGTGACGTGGCTGCCGTCGGCTTAGGTCAGGCCGCTCGTTCCACGCCGGCCGGCGCGTTGCCGGCCAACATGGTCCCGCACCCGCGGGAAGAGCTGTTCACGGTGCTCGTGGTGGACGACCACCCACTGCTCCGGGAGGCGATATCCTCCCGGCTGCTGCAGATGGGTGCCGGCACGGTGCACGAGGCCGCATCAATGGCCGAGGCGAGAGCGCGAGCTCTGGCCACCGGCCCGTGCGACCTCGCGATCCTCGATCTCGGGCTCCCGGACGGGACCGGTATCGAACTGGTCAACGAACTCCGCGGCCAGGGATGGCCGCGGATCGTGGTGCTCGCCTCCTCCGACGACCCGTACGCGGTGCGGGCCGCGTTCCAGGCAGGCGCTCAGGCCTACCTGCTCAAGTCCGCCTCGCCGATGGTCGTCACCGACGGGGTGCGACGGGTGCTCGACGGCGGTGTGTACGCCGATCCCAGCGTGGCCCCGGTGCTCGCCGCCGGCACGCGCGTTCCCGGAACGGACAACACACCGCGGGAGCTGTCCGCCCGCGAGGTCGAGGTTCTCCAACTCGTGGCCGACGGCCGGTCCAACAAGGAGATCGGCGAAGCGCTCAACCTGTCCGCGCTCACGGTGAAGAGCCACCTGTCGCGGATCGGGCGCAAGCTGGGAACCGGGGACCGGGCGCAGATGGTCGCATTGGCCATGCGGGCCGGCGTCATCCGCTGATTCGTGGAGACCGAACCCGACGGGCCGAGGGCACGGCCCCACGGAAGCCGACCGAACACGTAAAGTCTGGTTCCCGTGGAAGCTGCTCGTCCCGAGTCCGTCGGGTCCGGCCCCGCCGAACCCGTTGAACCCGAACCGCTGCTGGAACCGGCCGACGGGGTCCCGCCGGTGATCGACACCGTCGAGGCCCTGCACACGGCTGCCCACGCACTCGCCTCCGGCACCGGACCGGTCGCGGTCGACACCGAACGGGCCTCCGGGTACCGGTACTCGCAGCGCGCCTACCTCGTGCAGCTTCGCCGCGAGGGAGCGGGCTCGCTGCTGATCGACCCCGTCGCCCTGACAGGTGAGCTGCACCCGCTCGTCTCGGCGCTGCGCGGGACCGAGTGGATCCTGCACGCCGCTTCCCAGGACCTCCCGTGCCTGGCGGAGCTCGATCTGCACCCGCAGCGGCTGTTCGACACCGAGCTGGCCGGGCGCCTGGCCGGCTACGAGCGCGTCTCGCTCGGCGCGCTGGTCGAACGCGTCCTGGGCTACCGCTTGGAGAAGGGCCACAGCGCGGCGGACTGGTCCCGCCGCCCCCTACCGCACGACTGGCTCGTGTACGCGGCGCTCGACGTGGAGATGCTCGTCCCGCTGCGGGCGGCGATGCGCGCCGAACTCGAACAGCAGGGCAAGCTCGCCTGGGCCGAGCAGGAATTCGAAGCGCTCCGCACGGCCGAGCCCGCACCGCCGCGCGCGGAGCCGTGGCGGCGCACCTCCGGTATCCACAAGGTGCGCGGCCGGCGGGAGCTCGCCGCGGTGCGCGCGCTGTGGCAGGCGCGCGACGAGTACGCGCGGCAGCGCGACATCGCTCCCGGCCGGGTGCTGCCGGACTCCTCGATCGTCCGGGCGGCCCGGGCGAACCCCGCGACGGAGGCCGAGCTCACCGCGCTGCCGGTCTTCGGCGGCCGGCAGCAGCGGCGGCGCGCTTCGCTGTGGCTGCGCGCGCTGCGCAGTGCCCGGCGGCTCGGTGCGGACGAACTGCCCGCGCAGGCGAGCGGTGGCGACGGACCACCGCCCGCGAACCGCTGGTCGGATCGCGACCCGGAGGCCGCGGCGCGCTTGGCGGCGGCCCGCTCGGCGTTGAACGAGATCGCCGAACGCCTCGAGCTGCCGGTGGAGAACCTGCTGCTGCCGGATTCGGTGCGCCGGCTGTGCTGGCAACCGCCGCAGCAGCGGGACACGGCCGCGATCGCCGAGTGGCTGCGCGCGAGCGGTGCGCGCGAGTGGCAGGTGGAGCTCACCGCAGCGGCGTTGGCGCGGGCGCTGAACGATTAGTGCGTGGTGCGGGTCTCCCCGCGCCCCAGGTGGTTACCAATGAGTAATCAGCGCTAGAGTGCGGTTACCGGTCGGTAGCGCCCCGATCGTCACCGCGGTCCGCTCCGCGGCGTCGAGGCTCCGACCGGGTCGCCAGAGTCCACCCGCATCGAGTGAGGAGCACGCCGTGGCCGCACCAGCGTCGGCGAGCGCCGACAGCCGCAGCCGCCCGAACCGGGCCGCGGCACGGGATGTGGTCTTCGTCGACGGTGTCCGCACACCGTTCGGCAAGGCCGGTGACAAGGGCATGTACGCCCAGACCCGTGCCGACGACCTCGTGGTCAAGGTGATCCGCGAACTGCTGCGACGTCACCCGGACATCCCGCCGGAACGCATCGACGAGGTGGCCGTCGCCGCCACCACGCAGATCGGTGACCAGGGGTTGACCATCGGGCGCAGCGCCGCCCTGCTGGCCGGACTGCCGAAGTCCGTCCCCGGCTTCGCCATCGACCGCATGTGCGCCGGCGCCATGACCGCTGTGACCGCGGTGTCCAGCGGCATCTCCTTCGGCGCCTACGACATCGCGATCGCGGGCGGCGTCGAGCACATGGGCAACCACCCCATGGGCGAAGGCGTCGACCCCAACCCGCGCTTCGTCTCCGACAACCTCGTCGACACCTCCGCCCTGGTGATGGGCTCCACGGCCGAGAACCTGCACGACCGGTTCCCCGGCGTCACCAAGGAACGCACCGACGCCTACGCCGTGCTCAGCCAGCAGCGCTACGCCGAGGCGGCGCAGGCGGGCAGGTTCGACCAGGACTTCGTGCCGGTCGCCACCCGCTCGGACAGCGGCTGGGGCCTGGCGACCGAGGACGAGCAGCCGCGCCCGGGCACGGACCTGGACTCGCTGTCCGGACTGAAGACCCCGTTCCGCTCGCACGGGCACGTGACCCCGGGCAACGCCGCAGGGCTCAACGACGGCGCCACCGGTTGCGTGCTCACCGGCGCCGACACGGCCGAGGAGCTGGGGCTGCCGGTCGGCATGCACCTGGTCGGTTACTCCTTCGCCGGAGTCGAACCCGAGGTCATGGGTGTCGGCCCGGTACCGGCGACGGAGAAGGCCCTGCACCGGGCCGGGCTGAGCATCGACGACATCGGCCTGTTCGAGATCAACGAAGCCTTCGCCGTGCAGGTCCTGGCCTTCCTGGACCACTTCGGCATCGCCCAGGACGATCCCCGGGTGAACCCGTGGGGCGGTGCGATCGCCTGCGGCCACCCGCTGGCCTCGTCCGGTGTCCGCCTCATGACGCAGCTGTCCCGGCACTTCGCCGAGCACCCGGAGGTCCGCTACGGCCTGACCACCATGTGCATCGGCTTCGGCATGGGCGGCACGGTCATTTGGGAGAACCCGAACTACCGCGGAGGTGACCGGTGACCGTCACCAGCAACAACGCGACGAGCCGCACCAGCGGCGACTTCGCCTCGCTCTTCCCGAACGAGGTCGTCACGCACGCCCACACCCGCCTGATCGACGCGCCGGGCCTGGACCGCCCGATGGCACTGGTCACCGTGGACAACGGGCACGACCACAAGCGCCCGTCGACCTTCGGTCCCGGCGGGCTCGCCAGCCTCGACGCGGCCCTCGACGAGGCCTTCGCCGCCGAACCGGCCGCGATCGCCGTCACCGGCAAGCCGTTCGTCTTCGCCGTGGGCGCCGACCTCGACGGCATCGCGGAGATCACCGAGCGCGAGCACGCGCACGCGGTGGCCCGGGGCGGGCACGACGTCTTCCGCCGGCTGACCGAGGCATCGATCCCGACGTTCGCCTTCGTCAACGGCGCTGCGCTCGGTGGCGGGCTGGAACTGGCGCTGTCCTGCCACTTCCGCACCGTGTCGGCCTCGGCGGGCACGATCGCCTTCCCCGAGTGCTTCCTCGGGCTGTTCCCCGGGTGGGGCGGCACCCAGCTGCTGCCGAACCTCATCGGGGCGGACAACGCGGTCACGGTCATCGTGGAGAACGCGTTGAACCAGAACCGCATGCTCGATCCGAAGAAGGCCCGCGACCTCGGCGTCTTCGACGAGTTGCTGGACAGCGCCGACTTCCTCGAGCAGTCGGTGCGCTGGGCCGCGCGGGTGGTCGACGGCTCGCACGCGGTGCAGCGCCCCGCCGTCGACCGCGGCCAGGCCTGGGACGACGCCGTCGCCCGTGCCCGCGGGATCGTGCAGAGCAAGACCAAGGGCGCCGCACCCGGTGTGAACACGGCCGTCGAGCTCATCGACCGGGCCCGGCACAACGATCTCGACGCCGGCTACGCCGCCGAGACCGAGGGGCTGGCCGACGCGCTGATGACCGACGAGCTCCGGGCCGGGCTGTACTCGTTCGACCTGACGCAGAAGCGCGCCAAGAAGCCGGCCGGCGCGCCGGACAAGTCCCTGGCGCGCAAGGTGACCAAGGTCGGCGTCGTCGGCGCCGGGCTCATGGCGGGGCAACTGGCGCTGCTTTTCGCGCGCCGCCTGCAGGTGCCGGTCGTCATCACCGACGTCGACCAGGCGCGCATCGACAAGGGCGTGGCCTACGTCCACGGCGAGATCGACAAGCTCGCCGAGAAGGGCCGCGTGTCGCCGGACCAGCGCAACCGGCTCAAGGGCCTGATCCGGGGCTCGCTGGACAAGTCCGCCTTCGCCGATGCCGACTTCGTCATCGAGGCCGTGTTCGAGGAGATGTCGGTCAAGCGGACCGTCTTCGCCGAGCTCGAGCAGCACGTCAGCGCGGAGGCGGTGCTCGCGACGAACACCTCCTCGCTGTCGGTGACCGAGATGGCCGCCGAACTGGCGCACCCGGAGCGCGTGGTCGGTTTCCACTTCTTCAACCCGGTGGCCGTGCTGCCCCTGCTCGAGGTGGTCCGCGCCGAACGCACCGACGACGCGGCGCTGGCGACGGCGTTCGACGTGGGCAAGCAGCTGAAGAAGTCCTGCGTGCTCACCGCCGACGCGCCGGCCTTCGTCGTCAACCGGGTGCTCACCCGGTTCCTCGGCGAGATCATCGCCGCGGTGGACGAGGGCACTCCGTTCGAGGAGGCCGACGCGGCGCTCGACCCGCTGGGCCTGCCGATGACGCCGATGGAGCTGCTCGAGCTCGTCGGTCCGGCCGTGGCGCACCACGTGGCCGAGACGATGCACGCGGCCTACCCGGACCGGTTCGGCCTGTCCGAGAACCTGCGCCGCTTCGTCGAGGCCGGGCACACCGGCGTGTGGAGCACCGGCGAGTCCGGCGAGCGCGTGCTCGACCCGGCCGTGGCCGAGCTGTGGAAGCAGGGCGACGTCCCGTCGACGGCCGAGCAGGTGCGCGAGCGCGCGCTGCGCGCCGTGGCCGAGGAGGCCCGGATCATGCTCGACGAGGGCGTGGTGACCGAAGCCCAGGACCTCGACCTGTGCATGCTGCTCGGCGCCGGCTGGCCGTTCTGGTTGGGCGGCATCACGCCGTACCTGGACCGCTCGGGCATCGCCGAAGCCGTCACCGGCGAGCGGTTCCTCAGCCCGGGAGTGGCGTCCGTGCCGCGGTGACCGCACCGCACCGAGCATCGGGCCGGGGTGGCTACGCGCCGCCCCGGCCCGTTGTCCTTCCGCGGCCCGTTGTCCTTCCGCGGCCCGGACGGCCACGCGCGGCCTCCGGCCGGGCCGAACCCGCACGCACCACCGGGAACGCAAGTTCCACCGCTGCCGGCACCAATCCCTCAAAAAGTGATATCATGATGATAGGAATCGGACAGCAGCGCAGGCTCCGCTCCGAGCGCGGAGCGCTGCGCGCGGACAGCGCGGCGCGTCCCGGCGGGTGAACTGGCCCGCGGACGGCACGCGCGGTAGAACAGGAGCGCACATGACGGACCAGGGCGAGAAGGCGGCCCCGAGCCGGGAACGTGGCACGCGGGCGATGAGCGGGTGGGGCGTGCTGGGCGCCGTCGTGCTGCTCGTGCTCATCGCGGCCGCGACGTATCTGTTCGGCGGCATGAACCTCGCCGCCTCCCCCGGTTCCGCCCCGGGCGTCGTCCTGCTCGTGGCCGCCAGCCTCGTGCTGCTGCTCGGGCTGTTCCTCTCCGCCGGGCTGACCCCGGTCGCGCCGGGCGAGGCGCGCGTGCTGCAGCTGCTCGGCCGCTACGTCGACACCCTGCGCACCGACGGCCTGCAGTGGGTCAACCCGCTGACGACCCGGACGAAGATCTCCACCCGCGTGCGCAACCACGAAACCAACACCAGCAAGGTCAACGACGCGGACGGCAACCCGATCGAGATCGCCGCCGTGGTCGTGTGGAAGGTCGACGACACCGCGCAGGCGATGTTCGACGTGGACGACTTCGAGGAGTTCGTCGGCGTCCAGGCCGAAGCGGCCGTTCGGCACATCGCCAACAGCTATCCCTACGACGCGCAGGGCCGCGACCGCCTGTCGCTGCGGGACAACGCCGCGGAGATCACCACTCGCCTGTCGAGCGAAGTGGCCGAACGCGTGGAGCAGGCGGGCATGCGGATCATCGAAACCCGCATCACCCACCTCGCCTACGCTCCGGAGATCGCCTCGGCGATGCTGCGGCGGCAGCAGGCGGACGCCGTGGTGGCGGCGCGACAGCGCATCGTCGAGGGTGCCGTCGACATGGTGGAGTCGGCGCTGACCCGCCTCTCCCAGGACGATGTCGTCGAGCTGGACGAGGAGCGCAAGGCCGCGATGATCAGCAACATGCTCGTGGTGCTCGTCGGTGACCACGACGCCCAACCGGTCGTGAACACCGGCTCGCTCTACACCGGATGACCGTGGCTTCCGAGCGGAAGAAGCTCCTGCTGCGGCTGGACCCCGCCGTCCACGACGCGTTGGCCCGCTGGGCAGCCGACGAACTGCGCAGCACCAACGCCCAGATCGAGTTCCTGCTGCGCAAGGCGTTGAGCGACGCGGGGCGGCTGCCGCGGAACACCAGCGCGGTGCGCCGGCGCGGCCGCCCGCCCAAATCGGCGGCGGGCGGCGAGTCCGCAGCGGAGGAACCGGCCGAACCGGAATGAGGTGGCGCGGCACCGGGGCACGTGCGGCGGTGCGCACCTGCCCGCGCGGTCAGCTCGCGGCCGTGCCCGACTGCTCGCCCTCCACGGTCACCGGCAGCGCCGGCACCTCGTCCTGGGGCTCCACCCGGTCGGCGACCCATTCGGTGATGCGCCGAGCCACGTCCTGCTCGGTCAGGCCGCAGTCGGCCAGCACCTCGTCGCGCGAGCCCAGCTCCGGGAACGCGCTGGGCACGGCGAGGTCCCGCAGCGGCACCTCGACGTCGGCATCGCGCATGGCCGTGGCCAGCGCCGAGCCGAACCCGCCGTGCCGGCCGCTGTCCTCGAGGCTGACCACGAGGCGGTGCCGCGCGGCCTGCTCGACGATCGTCCGCGGAACCGGGTAGACCCACCGCGGGTCGACCACGGTGACGCCGATGCCCTGCGCGGCCAGCCGCGAGGCGGCCGCCACGGCGAGCCCGCCGAAAGCCCCGACGGCCACGAGCAGCACGTCCTGCCGGTCGTCGTCGCCGCGGTGCAGCACGTCGACACCGTCGATCCGCTCGACCGCCGCGACCTCGTCGATGACCGACCCCTTGGGGAATCGCAGCACGGTCGGACCGTCGTCGACCTGCACGGCCTCGCCGAGCTCCTCGCGCAACGTGCCCGCGTCCCGCGGCGCCGCCACGCGCAGCCCGGGCACGATCCCGAGGACCGACAGGTCCCACATGCCGTTGTGGCTGGGCCCGTCGTCACCGGTGATCCCGGAGCGGTCGAGGGTGATGGTCACCGGCTGCCGGTGCAGCGCCACGTCCAGCAGCAGCTGGTCGAAAGCGCGGTTGAGGAACGTGGAGTAGACGGCGAACACCGGGTGCATGCCGCCCATCGCCATGCCCGCCGCCGAAGTCATCGCGTGCTGCTCGGCGATGCCCACGTCGATGCAGCGGTCCGGGTAGGCGTCCTGGAACTTCGTCAGCCCCGTCGGGCCGAGCATCGCCGCGGTCATCGCGACCAAGTCCCGACGCTGCCCGCCGAGGCGGACGAGCTCGTCCGAGTACACGTCCGTCCACGAGGTGCCCGCGGGTTTCGTCGGCGCACCGGTCTCCGGGTTGATCGTCTTGACCTGGTGCATCTGCTCGGCCTCGTCGTTCTCGGCCGGGGCGAAGCCGTTGCCCTTGCGAGTGACGGCGTGCACGATCACCGGCCCGCCGTACGAGCGGGCCATGCCCAGGGCGTGCTCCAGCGCCCGCAGGTCATGCCCGTCGACCGGGCCGAGGTACTTGATGCCCAGGTCGGAGAACATCACCTGCGGGCTGAGGGCGTCCTTCAAACCGCTCTTGGCCGCGTGCAGCCCGGTGTACAGCGACCGGCCCACCACCGGCAGGTTGCGCAGCGTGCGGCGCCCGTTCTGCAGCGCCCGCTCGTAGCTGGGGTTCAGCCGCAACGCGGCCAGGTGCTCGGCCACGCCGCCGATCGTCGGTGCGTAGGAGCGACCGTTGTCGTTGACGATGATCACGACCGGGCGTTCCGGATCAGCGGCGATGTTGTTCAGCGCTTCCCAGCACATGCCGCCGGTCAGCGCGCCGTCGCCGACGATCGCGCACACGTGCTGCTGCTCGCCGTTGAGCTGGATCGCGCGGGCGAGCCCGTCGGCGTAGGACAGCGCTGTGGAGGCGTGGCTGTTCTGCACGAAGTCGTGCTCGCTCTCCGCCCGCTCCGGGTAGCCCGCCAGCCCGCCGCGCTTGCGCAGGCGGTCGAAGCCCTCCTGCCGGCCGGTGAGCATCTTGTGCACGTACGACTGGTGCCCGGTGTCGAACACGACGCGGTCGCTGGGCGATTCGAACACCCGGTGCACCGCCAGCGTCAGCTCGATCGCGCCGAGGTTCGGGCCGAGATGTCCGCCGGTGCGCGAGACCTTGTCGATCAGGAACGAGCGGATTTCGTCGACCAGCTGTGCCAGTTCGTCCTGCTGAAGCTTCTTGAGATCAGCCGGACTGTGTACGGACCCCAGCAGTGTCACCGCGCCACCTCGCTTGTCTCGTTCCGGGTCGTACCGGATCGGGGTTTGTCCTGCCACGTGGAGTGCCATCCGCGCACCGGGCAGCCGGTCCTCGCGGCCCCCTCCGGCCCTCGGCGGAGCCCAGTCTACGGGCGGGCCGGGAGCTCGCGGACCCGCCGTGCGGGCTGCCGCCATGGTGCGGGGACCGCCGGAGGAACGCACCCAGTCGTCGCACACGGCTGCCCACGCCACCGTGCCGCACTGCGTCAGCGCAGGTCATCCGCACGTCAGCGCTGCAACAGGGCGATGCACTCGATGTGGTGCGTCATGGGGAAGGCGTCGAAGACCTCCAGCTCGGCCAGCCGGTAACCGTGCTCGGCGAACAGGCTCACGTCGCGCGCCAGCATCGCCGGATCGCACGCCACGTGCACCACCCGCGCGGGTTCGCGCGCCGCGACCGCGGTGACGACGTCCTTGCCCGCACCCTTGCGCGGCGGGTCGAGCACGACCACCTCGGGGGCGGGGAGGTCTTCGTCACCCAGCACCCGCTCCACCTTGCCGGCTCGGCACTGCACCTGCGGCAGATCGGCCAGGTTCGCCGTCGCGTCCGCCACGGCCCGCCGGGAGGACTCGACCAGCAGCACCTCTCCCCGCGAGCCGACCTGCTCGGCGAGCCCCGCCGCGAACAGGCCCGCGCCGCCGTAGAGGTCCCAGGCGGCCGCCCCGGGCGATGCCCGGGCGAACCGGCGCACGGTCGCCGCGAACGTCTCGGCCGCGGACACGTGCACCTGCCAGAAGCCGTCGGCCTGCACGTGGAACGTCCGCCCCTCGGCGTACTCGCGGGCGATGCCGCTGCCGCGCACCTGACGGACCACGGGGTCCGCGCGCCGACCGCGCTGCCGCCGGGGTTTGCTGTCGGTCGCGCTCACGTGCACCTCGCCGCTGGCGTCCTGCGCCGCGTTCAGTTCGGCGCCCGGGCGCCAGCGGCGGCTCGTCACCGCGGACACGGCGTCGACGGCGGTGATCGGGCAGTCCTCGATCGGGATGATGCGGTGGCTGCGGTGCGCCCGGAAACCGGCGTTGCCCGCCCCGTCGACGGCCAGCCGCATGCGGTTGCGCCACCGCAGCGGCCCGCCGGGCAGCTGCTGCACCTCCACCGGCCAGCTCAGGCCGGCGATGCGCTCGAGCTGCTCGCGCACGACGGCGGCTTTCAGTTCGCGCTGCGTGTCCGGTGCGGCGTGCTGCCAGTCGCAGCCGCCGCAGCGGTCCGGGCCGCGGGAGATGTCGGCCAGCGGGCAGGGCGGTGTCACCCGGCCTTCGGCGGCGACCCGCACCTCCACGGCGTCGGCGCGGCAGAAGGAGCCGCCGTGGTCCTCGGTCACCTCCGCGACCACTGTCTCGCCGGGCAGGGCGTGGCGCACGAACACGACGCGCCCCTCGTGCCGGGCGACGCAGTGCCCGCCGTGGGCCACCTGCCCCACGTCCACGACGAACCGCTGACCGGTCCAGTTCGGCCGGGTCCGCTTCGCCGCCGCTTGTTCACTCAACCTGCTGCTCCTCCACTCGCCGCGCAGCGCCGCGCTGCCCGTCCACATGTCCACCCGCACACGTCCCGAGGTCCGGTACGTCGCTGCGCCACCGGGACGTCGCTGCGCCACCGGGACGTCGCGCAGGCGTGCGCGTGGCGTCGCCGGTACCGTCCGCGCGCCGAGCGGGCTCGGCGCCGCGGGAGTTCGCCGCGGGCTGCGCCTTCAGCGTACGGACCGGTACCGGCGACGGTGCAGCAACCGGTCGTGCGCGATCCGGATCAGCGCGCGGGCCCCGTCACCGGGCTGCCGTCCGCGGCGTCCTGGAGCTCCTTGCCCGCGCGACGGATCGCCCACACGGTCACGAGCAGGGCCAGGCCGGTGAGCGGATAGCCCATCGCGATCCGGGCGAACGCGAGCCACCCGGTCTGGTCGGTGTCGTAGAGCCACTCCTGCACGACGTACTTCGCGCCGAACACGGCGACCCAGGCCAGGGTGGCGATGTCGTAGCCGTGCAGCGCCGAGCGGTGTTGCCGCCAGGTGTTGCGCTGGCCGTTGAGCAGCGACCACGCCACACCGACGAGCGGCCACCGCACCACCACCGAGGCGAGGAACACCGCACCGTAGATGAGGCTGGTCCAGATCCCGAGCAGGAAGAAGCCCTTGGCATCACCCGAGCGGTAGGCGATGAACGAGCACACCGCCACACCCAGCACACCGGAGATCGCCGGCTGCACCGGTTCCCGGCGCACCAGGCGCACCACGGCGATGAGCACCGCGATGCCGAGCGCACCCCAGATCGCCGGCATCAGCCCGGCGATCGAGTTGATCCCGACGAACGCGACGATCGGGACGGCGGAGTAGGCGAGCCCGGCCACGCCGCCCATCTGCTCGAGCAGGGTCTGCTCCGGATCGCGCCGACCGGACTCGTCACCGCCCTGCGTCGCGGACGCGCGCGCGGCGGGACCGCCGCCGTCCTCCGGCTCGTGCGCCGCGCGCGCGTGCTCTGGTTCCACGTCGTTGTCCTCCGGCGAACATGTCCGGCCCGCGTGACCTCGAAAGGAGGCGCGGCACCACCCGCTGCGGCGCCGTTCCTCGCGGTGTCGTCCACTGGGGTCTCACTGGGGTCTCTGCCGCGAGCCGCCGGAACCGGTTCCGGACGAGCTCGTGCTTCCAGCGTAAACGGCCTACGCGGGGTAGCCGCACCCCCGAGCGGGCAGTCCACGTCGATCACCCGGCCGAGGGGTCGGGCAAGCCCGCGATCACGCGCCGCGCTGCTCGTCCCGCGGCATCACCGATGCGCCCACGTTCACGCGACCGCGCGCTGGGTCGCCGCAACCGCCCCGCCCAGTCCGATCAGGGTGAGGCCGCTGGCCATCTGCTGCCGCCGCCACCAGCGCGGGTGGCGCGCGATCCAGCTCGCCACCGGGCCCGCGAGCAGCGCCAGCACGACATCGGCGAGCGAGGCGCACACCACGAACACCGTGCCCAGCGCGAAGAACGCCGGCACCGTCGAACCGCGCTCCGGGTGGACGAACTGCGGGATGAACGCGAGGAAGAACATCGCCGTTTTCGGGTTGAGCATCTCGGCGATGAAGCCCTGCAGCACGGCCGACCGCTCCGTCCGCTGCCCCGCCCCCTGCGGCTGCGCGGCCGAACGGCGCAACTCCCACAGCGCCCGCACCCCGAGCCAGACGAGGTAGGCCGCCCCGGCGAACTTCACGACGGTGAAGGCCACGGCAGAGGCCGCCAGCACCGCGGAGAGCCCGAGCGCGGCGGCCACCACGTGCACCGAAGCGCCGCAGCCGTTGCCCAGGGCCGAGCGGATCCCTTCGCGCCGCCCGCCGCGCAGGCTGCGCGCGAGCACGTACAGCAGTCCGGGGCCGGGGGCGATGGCGATCAGCACCACCGCCCCGAGGTACACCCACCATTCCGTCGCCGTCGGCACAGCGAGCAGCTTAGGGAACGCACCCGGCGGCGATCCACCCGGTGCCGATCCGCCCCGCGGCGCCGTCAGCCCCGCGGCGCGGTCAGCCCTGCGGCACGGTGGGCCCACCTGCCGCCGCGGGGGATTGTTGATCCTGCTGCTGGCCCTGCGCCTGCTCGATGTGCTGCCGGATCGACTCCGGCAGCTCGATGGGCAGCGGGGTGCGCACGGGAAGCGGGTCCTCACCGCGCACGACGACGGTGTCGTCGAGCACCGCGTACAGCTGCTTGGCGCACTCGTCGGCCTGCTCGGCGGGCCCTGCCGCGACCCCGCGCACCAGCCAGCGCGGACCGTCCACCCCCACGAACCGCAAGGTCGCCTTCGGCGTGTCGGCGGAGAGTTCCAACCCCCAGTCGCCGCGCTCCGTGCGCACCGTCGCACCGTCCTTGCGCAGCTGATCGGCGAGCTCGGAGCTCACGTCCGGCCAGAGCCCGCCGCTGCGCGGGGCCGCGAAGGCGCTGACGGTCAGCCGACCCGCCGAGGTGACCATGTGCACCGCGCGCACCGGCCCCGCCGGATCGACCTCGACCTGGAGTTGGCCGCCCTCCGGCACGGGCAGGCGCACCGACCCGAGGTCCAGCCGCTCGACGTCGTCGTCGGGGGCCTCGTCGACGTCGAAGGGGCCGCCTTCGACGAGCTCTTCCGACTCCTCCGCCGGCGCACCGGCTTCCGCTTCGGCCTCGTCGTCCTGCCGACGTCGACGGCCAAAACCGAACATCTCAGACCTCCGTCCTGTGCCGCGCCCCGGTTTCGCCTCCGGACACCGCCAGCGCCGCGTGTCCGCCTGTCGAACCGTAACCGCCGGCTCCGCGCTGCGACTCCGGCAACTCGGCGACTTCCTCGAACACGGCTCGTTCGACCCGTTGCACCACCAGCTGTGCGATGCGTTCACCGCGCGCGATCGTGACCGGCTCCGCGGGGTCGTGGTTGATCAAGCACACCTGCACCTCACCGCGGTAACCGGCATCCACCGTGCCAGGCGCGTTAACGATTCCCAAACCGGCGCGCGCCGCCAATCCGGAGCGGGGGTGCACGAACCCGGCATATCCTTCCGGCAGGGCCAGCGCGATGCCGGTGCCGACCACGGCGCGCTCCCCCGGCTGCAGCACCACGTCCCGCGTGGTGGCCAGGTCGGCGCCCGCATCACCGGTGCGAGCATAGCTCGGTACGGGGACGTCTGGGCTGAGTCTCGTCAGCAGGACCTTCACATCGGACACGGTCGGCGAGACTACCCTGAACACGTGCCGGAAAGCGCAGATGCAGGTCCCACCGTCGCGGACTCACCCGAACAGGGACGAACAGTGACATCAAGCAACGAACCGGTGGCGCACACCACCTACAGCGCCACCTACAGCGAGCGCCTGTACGCGTCGTGGTGGACGTGGCCACTTCCGCTGGCCATGGCCGTGCTGCTGGCCGCGGAAGTGCACATGGGCTATCCGGGCGTGCGCGCCTGGCTGCCCTACCTCGTCCTCGTGCCCTGCGCCGTGGGCGTCCTGCTGTGGCTCGGCCGCACGCGGGTCGAGCTGCGCGACGGCGAGCTCCGGGTCGGCGACGCGCACCTGCCGCTGCGCTACATCGAGGACGTGGAACCGGTCCCGCCAGCGGAGAAGCGCCGCTCGCTCGGCCCCGACCTCGACCCGTCCGCTTTCGTCGTGCACCGCCCCTGGGTGCGCGAGATGGTCCGCGTGTGGCTGGACGACCCCGAGGACCCGACCCCGTACTGGGTCATCAGCACCCGTCGGCCCGAGCAGCTGACCGAGGCCGTCCGCGCAGGATCAGCGCCCGGTTGACCGGGCGGCTCCGCGCCCGCTCCGCCGGCGAAGCCGGCACGCGAGCGGGTGCGACACACGACTGGGCACACGCTCGCCACGTGTGCCCAGTCCGAAGCGGACGCCACCCGCGCCCGCGCGGTCGTATCCGGCGTGTCCGCACAACCATTCCCGCCGCACCTGAATCCGGTCAGGGTCGCGACGAGCGGTCAGGCGGCACAGTCCCGGCAGACGAGCTGCCCGTTGCGCTCCTCCGCCAGCCGACTGCGGTGGTGCACGAGGAAGCAGCGCGTGCACGTGAACTCGTCGGTTTGCTTCGGCAGGACCTTGACGGTCATCTCCTCGCCGGAGAGATCCGCACCCGGCAGCTCGAAGTTCTCCGCGATCGCGCCCTCGTCCTCGTCGACGACGCCGGATTGCGCGTCGTTGCGCCGCCCCTTGAGTTCCTCCAACGAGTCCTCCGCGAGGTCGTCGGACTCGCGGCGCGGAGCGTCGTAGTCGGTCGCCATCGTGATTCACCCCTGCGTTCAGTGAAGCTTGCAATGGTGTGCCGCTGGTCAACGTTCGGGGGTCCGAATTTGTGCCCGACGATCGCGTGATCGTGGTCTCTCCAGCACCGGCCTCGGACATCCCGGATCAACGTGTTCCCTCCCGGCACGCCCTCCAGGCGCGGCGAGGGTAGCTCATAGACCTCCTGAACACGTGGTTGGTCACCGAAGCGTGTGATGCCGGTGCAGGCCCGCTGAGCTGGGCGCCGCGCGAGAGCGCACCGACGGCCTCGGCCGCACCCGCGACACGCCGGAGGGGGCATGTCACTGCCGTGATCGTCCCCACTCCCGCCGGCCCCTCCGGCCGCTGCCGAGCGGGATGTTGCTCCCAGCAGCAACGCACGTCGGAGGCCGAGGATTCCGGCAAGGCGCACGAACTTCGAAAGCCGTGCTCACCCGCCGGCGACGGCTCGGCATCGTTCCGGCCACAACCCGCTCGCCCACTCCGCACGGACGCGTCCGACCACCTAGGCTGAGGAGTGCGGATGGCGCATCCGTTGACGGGTTGCCAGGCGACAGGGAGGGGCGGGACGTGTCTGCCGTGAGCTCGAAATGGGGCCAGCGGGGCCCCCGCTACCGGCGCCGCCGTCCACTGCCCGGACTGGTGCTGCTCGCCGTGCTCGCGGTACTGGCCGGGTTCTTGTGGACCAGGGTGTTCGAGTCGGTGGAGAACATCGACCAGGCCACGCAGTGCAACGCTCCGAACCTGTCCGGTGAGCCCCCCTCCGACCAGCAGGCCGAGGGCCGCGCCCAGAGCGGCGCCGTCGCGCACGCGGCGGAAGCGGGCACGAAGCAGCAGGTCCCGGGGCTGGGCACGATGATGCCGCGGGAGGCGCTCGACCGCACCACTCCCCTGCCCCCGGGGGAGGGGCAGCTGCGCGTGCTCAACGGCAACGGGGAGAGCCAGCAGGCCTCGCTGGTCACCGACCAGCTCACCACGCTCGGATTCGACACGTGGGGACAGCCCGGTGACGACCCGGTCTACCCGGAGTACAACCTCACGTGCCACGGGCAGATCCGCTACGGCGAGGGCGGCGAGCGGGCCGCCCGCACGCTGAGCCTGGTCGTGCCCTGCGCCCAGCTGGTGCGCACCGAGCGCTCCGACGGGCGCGTCGAATTCGCCCTGGGCTCGGAGTTCGACGACGTGCAAACGACCCAGCAGGGCAAGCAGGTCCTGCAGGAACTGCAGAACTGGGTGCCGAGCGAGCACGGCGGCGATCCGCCCCGCATCGACCCCGAACTGCTGGAAAAGGCGCGCGACGTGCACTGCTGAACGGCCGCGGCCCGCGCCGACCGCGCCCGCTCACCCATCCGCGGCGAGCGGGCGCGGGACGATCACACGCGCGCCGCGTCGAGCCGCACGAGCGCGTCGGCCAGTTGCCCAGCGATGCCCGGGCAGGCGCACACGATCGCCTCCGGACCGAGACCGTCGCCGTGCTCGTGCCCGGGCAGGCGCACGTGCGCACCCGCCTCGGCGGCGATGAGCGCACCCGCCGCCCAGTCCCAGCGGTTGAGCCCGACCTCGTAGTAGGCGTCCATCCAGCCCGCCGCGACGGCGCACAGGTCGAGCGAGGCCGCTCCGTTGCGGCGGATGTCACGCACCTGCGGCAGCAGGTGGCGGACCACCTCGGCCTGCGCGGAACGGCGCTGCTGCACGTAGGCGAAGCCGGTGCCCACCAGAGCCAGGTCCAGCCGCTCGGTCGCGGCCGCCCGCAGCGGCTGGCCGTCCAGGAAGGCGCCCTGCCCGAGCCCGGCGCTCCACACCCGACCGCTGGCGGGTTCCACCACGGCCCCCGCCACCGACGTGCCACCCTGCTGGGCCGCCAGCGACACCGCGTACCACGGGTAGCCGTACAGGTAGTTCACCGTGCCGTCGATCGGGTCCACCACCCAGCGCAGGCCGTCGGGGGAACGTTCGCCCCCTTCCTCCTCGCCGAGCACCGACTCGCCGGGGCGCGACTGGGCCACGCGGTCCCGCACGAGCCGCTCCACCGCCCTGTCGCCTGCGGTGACGACATCGGTTTCGGTGCTCTTGGTGTCCACGGCACCATCGGACACAGCTTCCGCCCGCACCGTGCGCGCCAAGTCCCCCGCTTCCCGGGCGATCCGGACCGCTGCGGTGCGCAATGCTTCCACGTCGCTCTCGTTCGGCAATCCCACGTACACACCCACGTACACATCGCACCACAGGGCGGTTAAAGTCTGCACAGCTCGGTCTGAATCGAATTGGAAAGGATCAGCCATGGGCACTGCTTGTGGTTTCGGCGTCGACGTCGGCGGATCGGGCATCAAGGGGTGCCCAGTGGACATCGACGGCGGTGAACTCGCCGAGGAGCGCATGCGCGTCTCCACGCCGCAGCCGTCGACACCGGGGGCCGTCGCGGACGCGGTCGCGGAGATCGTCGACAAGTTCGGTTGGCAGGACCGGATCGGCATCACGCTGCCCTGCGTGGTCAAGGACGGCACGGCGCTCACCGCGGCCAACGTCGACCACGCCTGGATCGGCACGGACGCGCAGGGGCTGTTCGCCGAGCGCCTCGGCAAGTCCCGCGAGGACGTCGTCGTGCTCAACGACGCCGACGCCGCCGGCATGGCGGAGCTGCGCTCCGGCGCCGCCGCGGGCCACAGCGGGCTCGTGCTCGTGCTGACGTTCGGCACCGGCATCGGCAGCGCCCTGTTCATGGACGGGCACCTGATCCCCAACACCGAATTCGGACACACCGAGCTGGACGGCGAGGACGCCGAGAACGTCGCCGCCGCCTCCGTGAAGGAGAACCTCGACCTCAGCTACCAGGAGTGGGCGCCGCACGTGAACCGCTACCTGCAGAGCCTGGAGCGGTTCGTGTGGCCGGACCTCATCGTCGCTGGCGGCGGTGTGAGCAAGAAGGCGCACAAGTGGGTGCCGCTGCTGCAGAACCGCACCCCGGTCGTGGCCGCGGGACTGCGCAACGACGCGGGCATCATCGGCGCCGCCACCGCGGCCGCGGCGGGAATCTGAGGACCGGCCCGGCGCGAAGATCGACATCCTCCGAGCGAATCGATCCCCAGCGAAATACCCGCAGGGCACGTGGCGTTGTTCGCGGCGCTGCACGCGGCGATCGCGGCGCGCTCCGCCTTGCGGCGGAACGGCACTCACGCGATGTCGTTACAATGGAACACGAGCCGTTTGAACCGATGTTCCCCGCCGAGGACCGCGTCGTTCTCCCGATCGGGAAAATCCCGATGCGGTTCTCCGTGGGCGACACGGGACGAGCGGTCCGCAGTTCCCGACCTTGGCGGCCGAGGTGACGCGCCCTCAGGCCAGCCCCGATCGACCGTCGCGAAAGGGCGTACGTGGCAGCCGCAGAAACCGCAACCCGACGCTCCGGCTCCGCCGAAGAAACCGAAGGCGGCGCCCCAGCTGAGTCGGCTCACACAGAATCGGCCCCCTCCGGAACCGCCGCGCCGGCGGAGTCCGGTGCGGAAGAGCCGAAGAAGTCGTCGACGCGGAAGAGCACGACGAAGAGTTCGAGCAGCGCGAAGTCGTCTTCGGGCCGCAAGAGCACCTCCGGCAAGTCGACGTCCAAGAAGGGCGCGAAGTCGACGCAGTCCTCCTCCCAGGAGGCGGACAACGGTGACGGCCTCGGCATCGACGAACCGATCGAGGCCGACCTGACGTCCCCGGACGTGGGCGACTTGGCCGATGAAGTGCCGGACGTGGAGATCCCCGAAGAACCGGTCCCGGAAGAGGGCGAGGACGGCGAGGCCAAGGACGCCGACTTCGTCTGGGACGAGGAGGAGTCGGAAGCTCTCCGTCAGGCGCGCAAGGACGCCGAGCTGACTGCCTCCGCCGACTCGGTGCGGGCCTACCTCAAGCAGATCGGCAAGGTCGCCCTGCTCAACGCCGAGGAGGAGGTCGAGCTCGCCAAGCGCATCGAGGCCGGCCTCTACGGCGCCGAACGCCTCCGCCAGGCGCAGGAGAACAGCGAGCAGTTGGCCACGCAGTTCCGCCGGGACCTGCGGTGGATCGTTCGGGACGGCGAACGCGCGAAGAACCACCTGCTGGAGGCCAACCTCCGGCTCGTGGTCAGCCTCGCCAAGCGCTACACCGGCCGCGGCATGGCGTTCTTGGACCTGATCCAGGAAGGCAACCTCGGCCTGATCCGCGCGGTGGAGAAGTTCGACTACACCAAGGGCTACAAGTTCTCCACCTACGCCACCTGGTGGATCCGGCAGGCCATCACGCGCGCCATGGCCGACCAGGCCCGCACCATCCGCATCCCGGTGCACATGGTCGAGGTCATCAACAAGCTCGGCCGCATCCAGCGCGAGCTGCTGCAGGACCTGGGCCGCGAGCCCACCCCGGAGGAGCTCGCCAAGGAGATGGACATCAGCCCGGAGAAGGTGCTGGAGATCCAGCAGTACGCCCGGGAGCCCATCTCGCTGGACCAGACCATCGGCGACGAGGGCGACAGCCAGCTCGGCGACTTCATCGAGGACTCCGAGGCCGTCGTCGCGGTGGACGCGGTCTCGTTCACCCTCCTGCAGGACCAGCTGCAGTCGGTGCTGCAAACCCTGTCCGAACGCGAAGCCGGCGTGGTGCGCCTGCGCTTCGGGCTGACCGACGGTCAGCCGCGCACCCTGGACGAGATCGGGCAGGTCTACGGTGTGACGCGGGAACGCATCCGGCAGATCGAGTCCAAGACGATGTCGAAGCTGCGGCATCCGTCCAGGTCCCAGGTCCTGCGCGACTACCTGGACTGAGGCCCCGGGCTGATACCCCCGGATTGAGACCCCCCGGATTGAGACCTGGAGTCGGGCTGCAACGACTTCTCGCGGAGCCGCCGTCCCCGCTGGGGCGGCGGCTCCGTCGTGTTGCACCCGGGCCGGTCGTGTCACCCGGTGCGCTCTCGGCAGGCCCTGCGGAGCGCCGCTCGGCGTTCCACGTGGTGGGCGCGGACGGGCAAGCGGTGTTCGCCCGCAGCGGAACGGCATGCTCTCCACGCCGTGGCGATGCACACCTTTCGTCCGTTTCGCCGGTAAGCACCGCGTGCTGCGCCCCACTGGCCGCACCCGCGAAATACCTGGTCAGGCGAGCACGCACGAACCCCTTCCCCCGGCTCTGGCACATTTCGTAGTCAACCTCGCCGACTCGGCCGCACGACGTGACGACTGTCGCGTCCCCGCTCGGGAAGACTGACGCGCGGCTGTGCGTCTGCAAGAGTGGAGACCGACGCACCGACCCGACAGCCAGCGGACCACCGGTGGTCGTAGCAATCGAGGCGTCGGAACCCCCGACGCCGGGACGGAGGGAGACCACGATGCCCCAAACGCTCACCCGCCCCGAGCTGACCGCCGCCGACCGCTGCGACCGCTGCGGCGCCGCCGCCAAGCTCCGCGCCGTGCTGCCCTCTGGTGGCGAGCTGCTGTTCTGCGGCCACCACGCCCGTGAATACGAAGACGGCCTGCGCCAGGCCGAGGCCGACATCGCTCAGGACGAGCGCGCGGTCTGACGCTGCGAACGCCCGAGTCGAACGTGCCCCGCGGGAATCGGAATTCCCGCGGGGCACGTTCACGTCGCCGGCCGCGCACTCACCCTGCCGACGCAGCGGACGCCACCGGCGCGGGTCACCAGGACCGCAGCGTGGCGATGCGCTCCTCCAACTGATCCACCGTGGCCATCGCCGTGGGCGGGCCGCCGCAGACGCGCTGCAGTTCGTTGTAGATCGCGCCGTGCGGCTTCTTGGTGCGCTGGTGGTGCAGCGACACGAGCGTGTTGAGCTCCTTGCGCAGGGTCCGCTGCCGTTCCTGCACGCTCTGCGGACGGCCCTGCTCCTGCCGCTGCTGCTCCTGCCGCTGCTGGGCCTGCTCCTGCTTGCGCTGCTCCTCGGCCTTGGCCTGCTGCTCGCGCTGGTCCACCTCCTGCAGCTGCTCCTGCTGGCGCTTGCGCAGCAGGGCGCGCATCTGGTCCGGTTCCAGCAGCCCCGGCAGGCCCAGGTACTCCTGCTCCTCCTCCGTCGTGGAGAAGGCCGCGGTACCGAAGGACGAACCGTCGTAGATGACCTGGTCCAGTTCCGCGTCGGCTCCGAGCGCGGTGTAGGCCTTCTCCTCCTCGCCCGGCTCGTCGCGGGTCCGGTTCGCCTCGGCGACGAGTTCGTCGTTCCAGCCCTCCTTCTCCCGGTGCGGCTTGCCGAGCACGTGGTCCCGCTCGGCCTCCAGCTGGCTGGCCAGCTCGAGCAGCACCGGAACGCTCGGCAGGAAGATGCTCGCGGTCTCCCCCGGCCGCCGGGACCGCACGAACCGGCCGACGACCTGGGCGAAGAACAGCGGCGTCGAGGCGCTCGTGGCGTACACGCCCACGGCCAGGCGGGGCACGTCGACGCCCTCGCTGACCATCCGCACCGCGACCATCCAACGCTCGTCGGATTCGGCGAACCGGGCGATGCGGTCCGAGGCACGCGGATCATCGGAGAGCACCAGCACCGGATCGTGGCCGGTGAGCTGCTTGAGCGTGCGCGCGTAGGCCCGCGCGTGCTCGTGGTCGGAGGCGACGACGAGCCCGCCCGCATCGGACATGCCGTCCTTGCGCAACTGCGTCAGCCGCGTGTCCGCCGCCTTGAGCACCGACGGGATCCACTCCCCCGAGGGGTCCAACGCGGTGCGCCAGGCACGGGTGGTCTGCTCCGCGGTGAGCGGCTCCCCCAGGCGCGCGGTGAACTCGTCCCCGGCGTTGGTGCGCCAGCGGGCCTCACCCGAGTACGCCAGGAACACCACCGGCCGCACCACCCCGTCCTGGAGGGCGTCGGAATAGCCGTAGACGTGGTCGGCCTTGCTGCGGTCGGCCCCGTCGCCGTCGGGTTCGTAGGTGACGAACGGGATCGGGTTGTCGTCGCTGCGGAACGGCGTGCCGGTGAGCGCGAGCCGCCGCACCGCGGGGGTGAACGCCTCGCGGATCGCATCGCCCCACGACTTGGCGTCACCGGCGTGGTGCACCTCGTCGAGGATCACCAGCGTCTTGCGCCGCTCGGTGCGCACGCGGTGCAGGGTGGCGTGCGTTGCCACTTGTGCGTAGGTGACGGCCACACCGCGGTAGTCGCTGGAGGTCACACCATCGGTGTTGCGGAACTCCGGGTCGATGGGAATGCCCGCGCCCGCGGCGGCCATCGCCCACTGGTGCTTGAGGTGCTCGGTGGGGGTCACCACCGTGACCGCATCGATCGTGCGGTCGGCGAACAGTTCGGCGGCCACGCGCAGGCCGAAGGCCGTCTTGCCCGCACCGGGCGTGGCCACCGCCAGGAAGTCGCGCGGATTCTTCGCCAGGTACCGGGTCAGGGCGCGCCGCTGCCAGTCGCGCAGCGGCCGGGACGACACCTGCGACGGGTCGCTGAGCACGGACCGGACCGCTTGGTCCTGCTGCGTTTCGGACACGCCGGCTCGCCACTCCTTTCGCCTTCGCATTTCCAACCGGAAACGAGGAGCCCCCACGGCCACCGCCAACACCGCAGCACCGCCGCGCGCCGCGCGCGGGCCGCCGTGCAGCCTACCTGCGAGCCGCGCGTCGCCCCTGCCACACCCAGCAGCGGGCGCCGGCCCCGGCAGCGGCGTCACACCCGGCAGCGACACAGCGGGTGCCCGTTGCCCGCCCGAGCGCCCGATGAACCATGCTGAACACTGCCATGACCGGTCCGAGTCGCGATGCCCAGCAAAGCCGCACCCCACGGCCGCCGTGCCCGCGGCGGGGGCCGTTGCGGCTCGTCGCGCGCACCGCGTCGAAGGCGTGGTGGGACAACATCTTCTCCGAATCGGCCGCCGCAGCGTTCTGGCAGACGCTGTCGCTGCCGCCGCTGCTGCTCGGACTGCTGGGCAGTCTCGGGTTCCTCGGCGGTTGGTTCGGTCACGACTTCGTCGCCGACGTGCAGGGCGAGATCATCGGCCTGGCGGAAACCGTGTTCAGCGCCGCGGTGGTGGACCAGATCATCGGCCCGACCGTGTTCGACGTCCTCACCGAGGGACGCGGCGGCATCGTCTCGATCGGCTTCGTGCTGTCGCTGTGGGCTGGTTCCTCCGCGCTGGCCTCGCTCATCGATTCGATCACGCTGGCGCACCGCCAGGAGCTGGTGCGCAACGTGGTGTGGCAACGGGCGTTCACGCTGCTGCTGTACCTGGGATCACTGGCGGCGGCCGTCATCGGCCTGCCGGTGCTCACTCTCGGACCGGGCCTGCTGGCCACGCTGTTCCCGCGGGTGGTGCAGGACGACATCGCCTGGCTGATCCACCTGCTGTACTACCCCGCCACCGGGATCGCGTTGATGGTGGTGCTCACCACGCTGTACAAGCTCGCACTGCCGCAGAAGCTGCCCTGGCACCGGGGCGTACCGGGTGCGCTGCTGGCGATGCTGGTGTTCCTGTGCTCCAGCGCGGGCCTGCGGTTCTACTTCGGGTGGGTGACAAGCACCGGCTACACCTACGGTGCGCTGGCCGCACCGATCGCGTTCCTGCTGTTCGCGTTCTTCCTGGGTTTCGCGATCATCCTCGGTGCCCAGTTCAACAACGCGCTGCAGGAGATGTGGCCGGCGCGGATGACTCGACGGGAACGCCGCCGGTGGCGGCGGCTGGAGATGAAGCGTCTCGCGCAGCGCATCCACACCGAACGGGGCTACCAGGAGTGGCAGCGCGCTGCGGACGAGGAGAGCGCGCAGGCGGCGCCGGAGTTCGGCTCCGATGCGGATGCGGGCGTGCGTGCGGCGGTCGGCGCGGAACCGGACGAACAGCTCCCCGGCCGCGACGGCACCGTCGGTGATGACACCGGTCCGGACGAGACCGGCCGCGCGGGATCCGTGGACGGCAGCACCCGTCCTGAACAGGACGGACCGGCGCCGTGGCTGGCGCGGCGCGGCAGCCCTGAGGAGTGAGGACTGAGGAGTGCGGACCGAGGAGTGCGGGCCGGGGAGTGAGGACCGGGCCGGGGGTGAGCGGCCCCGGGGGGACGGACAGGCGCCGCGGGCTGACCGGTGCCGACGCATGCCGGCGCACGACCGGCGGCGATGTGCGAGCGGCCGACCGCGAGCGCGGTCCGCGGCCCGCTCGCGGTTCGGCATCATGGAGCTCCCGGACGCGACCCACCGCGCCTGCGGCCGGGTCACTCGTTCCTGGGCGCTCGCCCCGGGTCACTCGTCGTCGTCATCGCCGCCCGAGGGGAGCCCGTCGAAGACCTTCTTGCACTTCGAGCACACCGGCGAGTTCGGCTTCGGCGACTTGGTCACCGGGAAGACCTCCCCGCACAGCGCGACCACGTAGTTCCCGGTGACCGCGCTCTCGGTGATCTTGTCCTTGCGCACGTAGTGGAAGACTTCAGGCCGGTCGTCACTGGTCTGGTCGGTGGTATCCGGCCGGACATCGGTGTCAGGCATCGTCGTCGTGCTCATGTGACCATGATGCCCTACGCGGGCCGCGAACGGTCACCGCGTGGCCCTTCGATCGCGGATGATCAGGCGCTTTCCACCACGCGGTGGCTCTGCGAGTCGATCCCGCGATGCGAACGCCGGAACCGGTGCACGTTCTCCTTCTTCCGGGCCGGCCGGTCGTTGGCGATGAGCACCGCCATCCACGGCAGCGGGATGGAAACCGCGATGATGATCAGCGCCAGCCACCACAGCTGGGTGAAGTGGAACACGAGCGCCGCGCCGACGAGGCACGGGAAGCGCGAAGCCATCATCCACCCGTACCTGCGACGCCGCGAAGCCTGTTGATCGTCATAGGACGGCTGCGCCTCGGTGATCAGCACCGGGGTGTCGTCTCTGCGTGCGTTGGTCACGACACTACCTCCGGTTGCGATGCTGCCACTTCGCCTCGCCGCGCTGCGGCTGGGACTGCGGATCGGGTGGACGGCACCGGACGGGGACGGGATCCACATCCATGGTGTTCTTCCAACGTCGTGAACGCGACCCCCTGAACGCGGCCCCCCTGAACGCGGCCCGGTCCTCCGGGTGACCCGCCGACCACCGCGCCGAAACCTCCGCGGGTTAGATTCCGGACGGACCACAGCTGGGAGGCGAAGCATGTTCTACACGGCGAGCAAGCGCATCCTCGGAGCGGTCGCACGCTGCGTGTACCGGCCGACGGTGATCGACGCGGACAAGGTGCCGGCGGAGGGGCCGGTGATCCTCGCGCCGAACCACCTCGCCGTGCTCGACAGCTTCATCGTGCCGCTCGTGGTGCCGCGTCCGGTGGCTTTCCTCGCCAAGGCCGAGTACTTCCAGGGAACCGGCACCGCCGGGCGGACGAAGCGCTGGTTCTTCAACGCGATCGGGGCGATCCCCGTGGAGCGCGGCCGGGGCCGCGCCGCGCAGGCCGCCATCTCCGAAGCCGAGCGGGTGCTGCGCGCCGGCGGGGCGTTCGGCATCCACCCCGAGGGGACGCGCTCACCGGACGGCCGCCTCTACCGAGGCCGCACCGGCGTGGCGCGGCTCACCCTGGGCACCGGCGCTCCCGTCGTGCCGGTCGCACTCAGCGGGACCGACGAGCTTCAGCCCAGCGGTGTGAAGATCCCCCGTCCGCGTCCCGTGACCGTCCGCTTCGGCGACCCCCTGGACTTCTCCCGCTACCACGGCATGGACGGTTCGCTGCCGGTGCTGCGCTCGATCACCGACGAGATCATGTACGCGATCTCCGAGCTGTCCGAGCAGGAGTACGTCGACAAGTACCAGCAGCCCGGTTCCGCGGCGGCGTGACGCGGCCGGCAACTACCGTCCGCTCGGCCCCGGGGCGTTGGTCGCCGCTTTCTGCTGCTTCTTGAAGGCCCGCACCTCGGCGAGCGTCTGGCGGTCGACGACATCGGCGATCGAGCGGCGCGCGTCCTGCTCGCCGTAGTTCCCCGCAGCTTCGCGCCAGCCCTCCGGTTCGACACCGAGCTGCTTGCCGAGCAGCGCGAGGAAGATCTTCGCCTTCTGCTCACCGTAGCCGGGCAGGGCTTTGAGCCGCTTGAGCACCTCCTTGCCGTCCGGATCGCCCTCGGCCCAGATCCGCTCGGCAGCACCGTCGTAGTGCTCCACGACATGCCCGGCGAGGGTGTGGATGCGGCGCGCCATCGACCCCGCGTAGCGGTGCACGGCTGGTTTCTGCGCGCACAGGTCGGCGAAGGCCTCCGGATCGGACTCGGCGATCCGTTCCACGTCGAATCCGTCCATGCGCTCGGCTATCTTCTTCGGCCCGGTGAAGGCCAGCTCCATGGCGACCTGCTGGTCCAGCAGCGCACCGGTGAGCAGCGCGAACGGATCCCGGCTGAGCAGGGCGTCGGCCTCGTCGTCGCCGGTCAGGTTGAGCGTGTACGACATGCCCTCATCCTGGCAGCCTGCTCCCCGGCCGGAGAGCGGCCGCCCGCGGCTGCCCGGCCCGGCTGTCCGCTCCGGTTCGCGTCAATCGATCCAGTACCGCAGCAGGACGCCGCCGTCCGGCTCCGAGGCCCGCTCGGGCTGGCTGCCACCGCAGGACTCGACCACCGCGCGGGCGTGTGGTGTACCGCACAGCGCTGCGGACGTCGCGCGCCGGGCGGGACCCGCGGCGTGTGAGCATCAGCAGGTGACTGTTGAACTGACCAACGACCGCATCGACCGCCTCCGGGAGGCGCTGCAGCGGAACCGGTACGACACCGGCGGGGTGCTGGAGCTCGTCGGTCCGCACGCGCAGGCGGCCCTGGGCCGCGGCGAGCCGGCTCCCGCGTTGCGCGCCAGCGCCGACGGCGGGGCCCTCGGCGTGCTCGTCCGCGTGTTCATGCTGGGCGAGACCGAACCGCGCAGCGCAGTGGAGGCGGCGCTGCACCCGCTTCCGCTGGAGGAGGCCCGGGCCGGCGGCATCGTGCACACCGACGGCGACGAGGTCCGCGCCGCACTGGACATCCGCCCGCACGGGGCCGGCGACCGGTCCTGGTGGGTCGTCTCGGACTTGGATTCGGAGGCGCGCGGGTCGGGCGTGCCTGCCCACCGCGAGCACGTCCTCGGCGTGGGGCACGCCTCGATGAGCCTGGTGCGGGCCACACCGCGCCGTCCCGTCGACGCGGTGCTCGACGTGGGCACCGGCTGCGGGGTGCAGGCGCTGCACGCCAGCGCGCACGCGCGCCGGATCACCGCCACGGACGTCTCGGAACGGGCGTTGCAACTGGCCTCGGCGACCTTCCGCCTCAACAACATCGAGGTGGATCTGCGGCAGGGCGAGTGGTTCGACCCGGTGCGGGGCGGTCGCTTCGACCAGATCGTGTGCAACCCGCCGTTCGTCGTGGGGCCCCCGCGCACCGAGTTCGTCTACCGCGACTCGGGCCTGTCCGGCGACGATGCGAGCGCGTTGCTGGTCCGGCAGCTGCCGCCGCTGCTCACCGAGGGCGGGACGGGTCACGTGCTGGCCGCGTGGCTGCACCGCGCCGGTGAGGACTGGCGGGACCGCGTCTCGTCCTGGCTGCCGGGCGGCGGGGTGGACGCGTGGTTCGTGCAGCGCGATGTGGCCGATCCGGCGTTGTACGTGGGCACGTGGCTGCGCGACGCGGGGTACGACCCGCGTTCCGCCGCGGGCCGTCGCGCGGGCGAGGAGTGGCTGCGGTGGTTCGAGGACAACGGGGTCGAGGCCGTCGGCTTCGGCTTCGGCACGCTGCGCCGCACGGACGGGCGCGCGGGGGAGGTCGTCTGCGAGGACCTGCGCCAGGCCTACGACGACCCGCTCGGGCCGGAGGCCGATGAGTGGTTGGGCCGCGTGCAGTGGTTGGCCGAGCGCGGCGACGAGGCCCTGCTGCGCAGCCGCCTGGCCACGGCCCCGAGCACGGTTCTCGAGGAGGTTTCCGAGCACGGGGACGAAGGCTGGCAGCCGGTGGTGCGGCGCCTGCACCGCACCGACGGCCCGGGCTGGCAGCACGAGGTCGACGAGCTCGGGGCGCTGCTGCTCGCCGGTTGCCGGGGCGGACTGCCCCTGGAGGAGGTCCTGGAACTGCTCGCGCTCGGGCACGGGCGCGATTCGGAGGAACTGACGCGCTCCGCGTTGCCGGTTCTCCGGGAACTGATTCGGCACGGAATGGTCGTTCCGGCGGAATGGGTGGAGGAAGCGGATTGAGGGCGGTGGTCAGCCGCGTCACCCGCGCCTCGGTGGCGGTCGGCGGCGACGTCGTCGGCGAGATCGGCGAACCGGGACTGCTGGTGCTTTTGGCCGTGACGCATTCCGACGGGCCGGAGCAAGTCGGCACAATGTCCCGGAAGCTGCACGAAATTCGGGCGCTGCGCGACGAGGAGTCCTGCGCTTCCACGGGGGCGCCGCTGCTCGTAGTCAGCCAGTTCACGCTGTACGGCTCCACCCGCAAGGGGCGGCGGCCCTCGTGGAGCCCCGCGGCACCCCCGGACCAGGCCGAACCGCTGGTGCAGGCGGTGGTCGACGCGCTGCGCGAGCGCGGTGCGCGGGTGGAAACGGGCAGCTTCGGGGCCGCGATGGAGATCGAGAGCGCGCACGACGGGCCATTCACACTTTTGGTGGAAGTCTGAATGTAACGCGGGCTCTCAGCGAATACTCAGGAATCCCGCGCAACGGATGTGACGGGGATGACGTCCACGGGACGGAAACAGCGGGAACGAATTCGAACCCGCACACGTTTTACGGGTACGAAGCTTCGTCGGCAGGCCGCACGAGGAGGAAGCACGAGCAATGACTCGCGCGGCCCGCCACCCGATGACGCGTCATCGGTCCTAGTACCGACCGTACGCGTCTTGCACAGCGTGTAATGGCCCGTCGGTGTGACGTGCGCCCCTTCAGTAAGCCCGTCAGGGAGGAAGCTCCATGACCGTCCCGCAGACCGCCAACCCGGATGTCGCCGTCACCGAGGCGGACCTGGACAACCAGGGACCGTCCGCGGACCTGGTGCGGGTCTACCTCAACGGCATCGGGCGCACGGCTCTGCTCTCCGCGCAAGACGAGGTCGACCTGGCCAAGCGCATCGAGGCCGGGGTGTACGCCAAGCACCTGCTGGACACCGAGCAGGACTCCATGAGCCGTGAGCGGCGCTCCGATCTGAACGCCGTGGTGCGTGACGGACGTCGCGCCAAGAACCACCTCATGGAAGCCAACCTCCGCCTCGTGGTGAGCCTGGCCAAGCGCTACACCGGCCGCGGAATGCCGTTGCTCGACCTGATCCAGGAGGGCAACCTCGGCCTGATCCGCGCGGTGGAGAAGTTCGACTACACCAAGGGATTCAAGTTCTCCACCTACGCCACCTGGTGGATCCGGCAGGCCATCACCCGGGGCATGGCCGATCAGAGCCGCACGATCCGGCTGCCCGTGCACCTGGTCGAGCAGGTCAACAAGCTGGCCCGGATCAAGCGCGACCTGCACCAGAAGTACGGCCGGGAAGCCACCGAGGAGGAGATGGCCAAGGAAGCGGACATGTCCGTGGACAAGGTCACCGACCTGCTCGACCACTCCCGCGACCCGGTGAGCCTGGACATGCCGGTCGGCAGCGAGGAGGACGCTCCCCTCGGCGACTTCATCGAGGACGGGGAGAGCGCCAACGCCGAGAACACGGTGATCTCCGGCTTCCTGCAAGACGACCTGCGCCGGGTCCTGAGCACCCTGGAGGAGCGGGAGCAGGCCGTGATCCGCATGCGGTACGGCCTCGACGACGGCCAGCCGCACACGCTCGACCAGATCGGCCGGGCCTTCGGGCTGTCCCGCGAACGGGTCCGCCAGATCGAACGCGAGGTCATGGCGAAGCTGCGCCAGGGCGACCGGGCCGACCGGCTGCGCTCCTACGCCAGCTGACCGCGCTCGCGACGTTCGCGGTGGCCGCCGACCACCGCCCGTCCCGGGGAGGCCGGACTCGCTGCACGCGGGTCCGGCTTTCCGTTCGCCCGGAACCGCACCACGAACGCGCGTGGCGGGCACCAGTGGAGAGCCACCTCACTCCCAGGGCACCTCGGGGCCTGCCACCTCGGTGGTGAACCGCTCCTGCCACCGGGTCAACTCCGCGTCGGTGACACCGCGTTCGCGCAGCCAGCCGGCCGCGCCGTCCGCGTAGGAGTCGAAACGCTCCAGCACCGTCTCGATCGCTTCGGTGGGGGTGGAGATCAGCTCCAGAACCGCCTCCTCGTCCACGCCGGGCGGCATTTCCGGGGCCGCATCCAACCGCTGCAGCACCCGGAGCATGTTCCGGTCGGTGCGCATGTAATCGGCGACGATCGCGTCGGAGCGCACACCCGCCGCGCTGAGCAGCATCGCCGTGCTCACACCGGTGCGGTCCTTGCCCGCGGCGCAGTGGATCAACACCGGCCCCTCGGTCTCGAGCACCAGGCGGAAGACCTCGACGAGCTTCTTCGGCGCGTCGTTGAGCATCCCCTCGTACAGCACGGTCAGCTCGTGCCGCGAGCCGTCATCACCTGCCACGGTGGGGCCTTCGTGCACGTCCTCGATCAGCGGCACGGAACGCACCGTGCAGCTCTCGGACAGCGGATGCGGTTTGCCGTTGAGCTCCGCGGGCTGCCGCAGATCCACCACCACCGAGGGCGGCCACTCCCCCACCGCGTCCGGCGTCTCGTCCCCCGCGTAAGGAGCATCCGCGCGGTAGAGCACGTTGTGGCGGGTCACCGCCCCGGACGCAGTGGGGATTCCGCCGACGTCCCGCAGGTTGACCAGACAGTTCATCTCTTCCCCGGTGTGTGACAACTCGCCTCCCTCGCCTGGATCCAGGCGTCGGACCCGGTTCGCTCGACATGCCGGGGCGGAGCACGACAGGCCGTGCCCGCCCCGCCTCGAGCTTCCCAGCCGCACCGCCGCGCCCGCCACTACTGCGGGCGCACGGCCCGCCACGGCCAGGCGCGCTGCCGGATCCGGTGGGGTCAGCCGCAGCGCCACCGGGGAAACGTCCGCCCCGGAGGGTGCTGGTCACCGCAGACAGCTGGTCACCGCAAGCAGCCGTTCATCGGGGCACGTGCACCTCGTCCTGCTGCAGCACGACGGTGCGCTCGCCCAGTGGTTCGGTCAGCGGCACCGCCACCGGCGGGTAGCGCAGGTCCATCGTGCAGTACGCCGGCGGTTCGGGGGTCTCTTCGACGAGTTTCACGGTCACGTGCTCGTCGTTCTGCTCGACCAGCTGGGCGTGCACCTCGCCGCACCCGCCTTCCTGGCCGGTGGCCACGAGGACGCGCCCCCGGTCCTGCGTCCACACCTGGACCGGATAGCCCTCGGGCAGCTGCGCATTGACGCGCGGAGGCCGCACCGGGCTGCGTTGTTCGACCGGTTTCGGTTCCGGATTCGCCGGCGGACGCGACGTCGGGGGCGGCTCCGGAGCCGGTGGAGGACCCCCGAAACCGACGTCGTTGGACTGCCCGCAGGCGGCCGTCGCGAACAGTGCCGCGGCGAGCGCGGCGATCATGCCGTGTCGTCTCATGCCCTCAGGACGGACGTGGCCGCCGCCGCGGTTGCCTGCGCACCGCCCGGCGTTCCCGAACACCGGCTGTTCCGAACACCGGCGTTCCCGGATTCCGGGAAGCGTGGCTGCAACCGTGCTCCGATGGTTGACTCGACGGGCGAGAGAAACTGCGGGGAGGAAGGAAACGACCATGTCCGCGACCGCCACGTCCGACTTGCGGTCAGCACCACGGCACGCTCCGGAGACGGAACGGCCGAGCCGCCCCCGATGGCTCCCCCTCGGCGTCGGCGGACTGGCCGCCGTCGCGCTGATCATCACCGCGGGGGCGGTGGCCGATGCCGAATCGGCCGTGCTGGCGGTCCTGGGACTGGCGCTGGGGCTGACGCTGTTCCACTCCCGGTTCGGCTTCACCTCGGCCTGGCGCCAACTGGTCTCCGTCGGCCAATCCTCCGGATTGCGCGCGCACCTGCTCATGCTCGGGGCGGCCTCGATCCTGTTCGCACCGGTCCTCGCCGGCGGCGTCGGACTCTTCGGCAACACGCCGGAAGGCAACGTCGAACCACTCGGCTGGGGCCTCGTCGTCGGCGCCGTGCTCTTCGGGATCGGCATGCAGCTCGGCGGCGCCTGCGCCTCCGGCACCCTGTTCACCGTCGGCGGCGGCAACACCCTGATCGTGGTGACCCTGTTCTTCTTCATCTGCGGATCGGTGCTCGGTGCCCTGCACATGCCCTGGTGGAGCGCCGACGCCCGCACGCTGGGCTCGTTCTCCCTGGCCACGGACACCGGCCTGGGCTACGGCGGGGCTGCGGCGCTGCAGGTGATCCTGTTCGCCGCGCTCGGCTACGCCGCCTGGCGCTGGACGCGGCGCCGCGGCGCACCGCCGGCCGGCCGCCCCTCCAGCTCTCGCGGCTGGTTGCGCATCATCCGCGGCTCGTGGCCGATGTGGGTGGGTGCACTGGCCCTCGCCGTGCTCAACGTGGTCGTCCTGCTCACCCGCGGCAGCCCGTGGGGGATCACCTCCGCGTTCGTCCTCTGGGGCTGCAAGGTGCTGCAGGCGCTCGGCGTGGACGTGGCCAGCTGGGGCTACTGGCAGGGGGAGAAGGCCTCGGCGCTGAGCGAACCGGTGCTGGCCGACTCCACCTCGGTGCTCAACTTCGGCATCATCATCGGCGCCCTGGTCGCCTCGGCCGCCTCCGGCGCGTTCGTCCTCGTCAAACGCCTGCCGGCGAAGGCGGTCTGCGCCGCTGTGCTGGGCGGGCTGCTCATGGGCTACGGCGCCCGCCTGGCCTACGGCTGCAACATCGGTGCCTACTTCTCCGGCATCGCCTCGTTCTCGCTGCACGGCTGGGCCTGGGCCCTGCTGGCGCTCGCAGGCACCTGGATCGGCCTGAAACTGCGTCCGCTGTTCGGTCTCGGCGTGCCCAAGCCGGCGGATTCAGCCTGCTGACGCGACCCGGGCGCCGGCCCACTCGCCCACCCACCGGGCGAGTTCGGCGCCGCCGCGGCGCGCCCACCTGAAGTGCCCCAGCTCGGAGACGCCCGCATCCCCGGTCGCGTAGTGCGCAACGGTGCGCGGTGCGTCGGCGGCCCGGTGCGCCAAGGCGGACACGGACCCCGGCGGAGCGAACCCGTCCCCGTCGATGCTGACGGCCAGGATCGGCTTGGCGAACGCCCGCATCGCGCTGTCGTCGTCCGCGGTCGCGCCGGTGAGCCGGTACCGGCCCGTACGTGCCTGCCGGGCCCAGTCGCGCATGACCGGCTCGGGTTGCCGACCACCGAAGCCGAACCGGTGGCCCGGCCAGTAGCCGATGCCCCGGGACACGCCGGCCACGAGCTGACTGCCCAGCAGCAGCGGCAGTCGCTGCGCCCGCGGGAAGCTGCGGAACCACACCGTGCCGGCGGCGATCAGCGCCACGCCCGCCACGTGGTCGGGCCGACGGCCGGCGTGCAACATGGCGAGGTGCCCGCCCAGGCTGTGACCGAGGTTGAACACCGACCTGCCCGGGAAGTGCTCGGCCACGAGCTCGTGGACCGCTTCCACGTCGGTGACCAGCTCCTCGTAGCCGAACCGGACGCCACGCCGCGGTGCGGGCGCGGCCTCCCCCTGGCCGCGCAGGTCGAACGTCACGACGGACACACCGCACGCGCGCAGTTCGGCGACGAACGGCGCGTAGTAGCCGGCGGGCACGCCCATCGCCGGCAGCAGCACGGCCACCGGGCCGGCACCGCCGGCGACATCCGCCCGCACGGTCAGGGTGTGGGCACCGGCCCGCAACGTGCCGAGCACCTGCCGATCATCGCGTGCGTCCATGCGCGCAACAATAACGGAACCGATCGGTTTCGCCGTCGTGCGGTGAGCGCCCCCACACCGGTGCACGCGGGCCGAACAGCCTGCCGACGCGCACGAGGCGGCCACCGTGCCCTCTCCCGGGCCGCAGGCGATCCGCGACGCAACAGCCTTCCCGCACGGCTCACCCGACCGTGACTCCGCACGCGCGAGCCAGCTCACCGCAAGCGCCGCGGCCCCGAATCCGGCTTCGCCGCCGAAGCCGCCAAGCCGGCCCGAGCACCGAGGACATCCACCCCCGCCGAGGACGCCAGCACCGGCTGCAACACGAGCTCCCGCACTTCCGGGAGGTCCTCGGCCAGCGTGGCCACCCGGTTGACCAGGTCCTCCAACGCGTCCGCATCCGCCGGAGCCGCACCGTGATAACCGGTCAACAGCGGCGCGGCGCGCGGCGCCCGGAGCAGCTCGGAGACGTCCTGATCGGACAGCGGAACGGCCCGGTAGGCGGTGTCCCCCAGCAGCTCACTGGCCACACCGGACAGCCCGAACGAGACGAGCGCGCCGAACGAGGGATCGTCCGAGAGGCCGACCACGCAGGACGTCGCCCGCTCGGCCATCCGCTGGACGTACACCTCCTCCCCCGCGGAATCCCCCTGCACTTCCGCGTAGGCGCGGCGCACCACCTCCGGGTCGCTCACATCGAGCCGCACGCCGACGAGATCGGAACGGTGACGCCCCCCTCCGCGCGCCGCTTTGACCGCCACCGGAAACCCCAGTTCCTCCGCGGCCGCCACCGCGGCCTCGGCGCTGCCGACGCGCCGGAACGGCACCACGCGGATGCCGTAGCAGTCCAGCAGTTCCACCACCCGCTCGTCCCCCAGCTGGTGCGGGGCGCCATCGGCCGCGCGCACCCACTGCTCGACCAGCTCACGCGCCCGTGCCCGATCCGTGCCGGAGGGGCGCACGAAATGCCCCTGCGGCTTCGCCCGCCACTGCGCGTACCGGTTGACCCGGGCCAGCGCGGCCACCGCACGCTCCGGACTCGGATACGACGGAACCGATCCCCGGCCGAAGGTGCCCTCGCTGCCGGGAACTGCCAGCTCGTCCGGGACGCCTTCGCCCGCCAGGAACGTCGTCACCACCGGTTTCGCCCCCAACGCTCCCGTGTCGTCGAGCACGCGCCGCAGCGCTCGGGCGTACTCCGCACCAGGCACCGCCACCGGGGGTGAGAACACGACCACCAGCGCATCAACGTCCTCGCGCAGCGCAGCTTCGCGCACCGCACCGGCGAACTCCTCCGGTCCTGCAGCAGCGCCCACGTCCACCGGCTCGCTCGCCAAGCGCAGGTCCTGGGCCCGCACCATGTCCGCCGCCAGCATGCCCAGCGCCGACGAATTGCCCACGACGGCCACCCGGTCGGATCGCGGCAGCGGCTGGTGCTCCAGCAGCAGGGCCACGTCGAACATCTCCGGCAGCGTCTCCACCCGGATGACACCGGAATGCTCGAACAGCGCCTGCACACCTGGTTCGTCGATGCGCGCCGAGGTCGCCGCCAGCCCGGCTCGCACCGCGTTGCGCCCGGACTTGACGGCCACCACGGGCTTGCTGCGCGCCAGCCTGCGCGCCAGGCGGGCGAACTTGCGCGGATTGCCGAACGACTCCAGATACAGCAGCACCACATCGGTGTCCGGGTCCGTCTGCCAGTACTGCAACAGATCATTACCGGACACGTCGGCCCGGTTTCCCGCGGAGACGAACGTCGACACCCCCAGACCGCGTTCGGTGGCCGCATCGAGGATCGCCACGCCCAGCGCACCCGACTGGCAGAAGAACCCGGTGCGCCCCCGCCCCGGCAGTCGCGGTGCGAGGCTCGCGTTGAGCCGCTGCGAAGGCGCCGTGTTGACCACGCCGAGCGCGTTCGGTCCCACCACGCGCATGCCGTGCACCCGGGCGGCGCGCACCATCTCGCGTTCCACCTCGCGGCCCTCCGCGCCGCGCTCGCCGAAGCCCGCGCTGAGGATGACCAGCGCTTTCACGCCTTTGGCCAAGCAGGCGTCCAACACCTCGGTGACCCCGGCGGCGGGGATGACGATCACCGCCAGGTCGACGTCGTCGGGAACGTCGAGCACCGAGGCGTAGGCGCGCACCCCGGACACGGCCCGGTGCTCGGGATGCACCGGGTAAACCGGTCCGGTGAACTCGGCCATGAGCAGGTTCGACAGCACCGCGTGACCGATCTTGTCCGGCTCGGCGGAAGCACCGATCACCGCCACCGAGCGCGGATGCAGCATGTTGTGCACGCTGCGGGCTTCCGCGGCCTGCTCGCGCTCGCGCGCGACGGCAACGGACTCCTCGGTGGGATCGATGTCGAATTCCAGGCGGACGACCCCTTCTTCGATCGCCCGGCTGATCTGGTAACCGGCGTCGCGGAAGACCCGCACCATCCCGCTGTTCTCGGCGAGCACTTCGGCGACGAACCGGCGCAGGCCGCTTTCGCGCGCAGCGGCCGCGAGGTGTTCCAGCAGGATCGACCCGATCCCCCGCCCCTGGTGGTCGTCGCGGACGACGAACGCCACCTCGGCCGAGTGCTCCTGCTCCAACTGGTCGTAGCGCCCCACGGCGACGATCTCGTCGCCGAGCACCACGACCAGGGCGACGCGCCGGTTGTAATCCACCAGCGTGAACCGGTCGACGTCGCGCCGCGGCATCCGCGGATACGGGCCGAAGTAGCGGTAGTAGCGGGTCCGCTCGCTCAGCTTCCCGTGCAGGGCCACGATCCGGTCGGCGTCAGCGGGGATGATCGGGCGCAGGTGCACCGTCCCGCCGTCGCTGAGGACGACGTCCGCCTCCCAGCGGCGCGGGTAGTCCTCCGGCAGCTCCTCCTGTTCAGCCCCCACCTGCTGCTGCGCGGCTTCTTCCACCTCGAACTCCTTCAGTCACGGACGTCCGCCGGGTCGAGACCGTGCAGCGGGAACACCACGCGCCGAGCGTCGCGGATCGCCGTGTCCACCGGTCGTTCCGTCACCCCGGACCACCGGTCGAACCGCGGGTCAGCGCCGTCCGTCAGGCTCGTCGGCACGGCACCGTCGGGCAGAGCCCGCGTGACGTGCGCGATCCAATCCGCCGGGATCGTGGTGCTCGGCGCCAGGTCCCGGTCCAACACTGTGGCCAACAGATGCGTCCAAGCACGGGGCACGACACGGACCAGCGAATACCCCCCACCTCCGAGCGCGAGCCACTTACCTCCCGCATACCGCTGGGACCAATCCCGCAGCGCCTGGTAGCAGGCCCGCTGGCCGTCCACCGACAGCGCCAGGTCAGCGAGCGGATCGTCCTCGTGCGCGTCCGCACCGCACTGGGTCACCAGCACCTGCGGCCCGAACGAGGACAGCAGCGAGGGCACCACCGCCGAGCAGGCGCGGAGCCAGTCGGCATCCCGCGTCCCAGGCGGCAGCGGAAGGTTCACCGCCGCCCCGTCAGCCGGTGGCCACCCGACCTCCTGGGAGTGGCCCGTGTGCGGCCACAGCGAATTCGGGTGCTGGTGCAGCGAGATCGTCAGCACGCGCGGGTCGTCGCGGAAGGCTTCCTGCACGCCGTCGCCGTGGTGCACGTCGACATCGAGGTAGGCGATCCGCTCGACCCCTTGTTCGAGCATCCGCGCGATCGCCGCGGCACCGTCGTTGTAGACGCAGAACCCCGAAGCCCGATCCCGCATCGCGTGGTGCAGTCCGCCCGCCAGGTTGACGGCGCGATCGGTCTGCCCCGACACGATGAGGTCCGCCGCCAGCGTCGAACCGCCGACGACCCGCGCGGAAGCCTCGTGCATGCCCTCGAAGATCGGGTTGTCCGCCGTTCCGAGGCCGTGCCCCACCGCAGAACCGGTGTCCGGGGCCGAACGCACCGCCTGCAGGTACTCGGCGCTGTGCACCCGCAGCAGATCCTCCTCGCCGGCGATGCCGGGACGGTGCGGTTCGACACCGTCGAGCAGGCCGAGTCCCCGCGCGAGCCGCATCGTCAGATCGAGCCGCACCGGGTGCAACGGGTGGTCCCCGCCGAGGTCGTAGTCGAGGAGCCCGTCGTCCCACACCACCGCTGATCGGTTGCCCATGTCGGCACGCTACCGCCCGAGCAGGACAGGACAAAGGGATCCGCGCAGCGGGCAACCTGCGACCTGCAGTGGAACAGCACGACCGGGTTACGCAGCCGAAACCCGGTGCGTGCGCACAACGCACGCTCTCGGCCTGCCCGGCCGCGGAAACCGGACGCAACTGCGCCTGCCCGGGACGAGCAGGGCCGGCCCCGGGACGAGCAGGATCAGCGCGGGTGCTCCGTGCCCGTGGCCACCGGGCGCTGCGCATCGGCGACCCATTCCGACCACGATCCGGGAAACAGAGCCGCCGGCCGGTCCGGTGCGGTCACCCCGGCCTGTTCGAGCGCCAGCACCACCGAGCACGCGGTCACCCCCGAGCCGCAGTAGGCACCTGGTACCTGCCCACTGCGCACACCGCGTTCAGCGAACCACTCGGCCAGCGACGCCGCGTCGCGCCAGCCTCCCGCCTCGTCGGTGAGCTCGCCGAACGGCGCGTTGACGGCGCCCGGAACGTGCCCCGCCCGCTGCTCGACCGGGTCGCTCTCCCCGCGGTAGCGTTCCGGGGTGCGCGCATCGAGCAGCGTGCCGTCCCGGGCGAGCCGCGCGGCCTCGTCGGCGTCGAGCACCGGCATGCCGCCGGGCTGGACGGTGAAATCCCCCGGTTCGGGCGCGGGCACCACCGTCGTGGTCGGCAGCCCCGCGCTCCGCCAGGCCGCGCAACCGCCGTCGAGCACCCGCACCGCGGCGTGCCCCGCCCACCGCAGCAGCCACCACGCGCGCGCCGCGGCCGAGCCGTTGTCGGCGTCGTAGACGACCACCGGCCGGGAGGTGCTCACCCCCGCCCGCCGCAACACGGCTTGCAGGTCCGCCGGTTCGGGCAGCGGGTGACGGCCGGTGCCCGCGCCGGGCGTACCGGACAACTCCGCGTCCAGGTCCACGAACACCGCGCCTGGCAGGTGCCCCGCCGCGTAGACTTCCCGGCCGGGCGGCCCGAACAGAGACCAACTCACGTCGAGCAGAGTCGGGCGCGGCTCGTGCTCGAGCGCGGACGTGAGATCATCGGGGCTGATGAGCGGATGCATGACGGCCCTTCGTGACTGACGAGGTCTGTCGGAATCCTGTAAGTCCACTGCCCAGCCACTGACGGCTTGTCGCGGAACCGGGCTAGCATCGGGGTTGGGACTGAATGGGGAGCCGACGTGAACGATCTCATCGATACCACTGAGATGTACCTGCGCACCATCTACGACCTCGAAGAGGAAGGGGTCGTGCCGCTGCGGGCGCGCATCGCCGAGCGTCTGGAGCAAAGCGGTCCGACGGTGAGCCAGACGGTGGCCAGGATGGAGCGGGACGGCCTGCTCACCGTAGCCGATGACCGCCATCTCGAGCTCACCGAAGAGGGGCGGGCGCGCGCGGTCAGCGTGATGCGCAAGCACCGTCTCGCCGAACGTCTCCTCATCGACGTCGTCGGCCTCGAATGGGAAGAGGTCCACAACGAAGCCTGCCGGTGGGAGCACGTGATGAGCGAGGCCGTGGAGCGCAAGCTCGTCAAGCTCCTCGGACATCCCGCCACCTCACCGTACGGAAACCCGATCCCGGGCCTCGAAGAGCTCGGTATCGAACGCGTGACGAATCCCGCCGACCGCGAACTGCAGCGCGTCGACGAGTTCGCCCGCGCCGGTGGCGGCAAGGCGACGGTCCGCCGCATCGCCGAGCACGTCCAACTCGAACCGGAGATCATGAGCCAGATCAAGCGGATCGGAGTCGTCCCCGGCAGCGAGGTGGAGATCATGCCGGTCGTCGGTGCCACGAAACCGATCGAGGTGCACGGCAACGACGGCTCCACCAAGCTGCCCGCCGGGATCGCGCACGCGGTGATGGTGTTGCCGAAGTGAACGCGCTCGGCTCCACCGCGGCCGCGGACACGAGCCCCGCGGAACGCGCGGTCCGCGTCTTCACCGACCACCACGGCAGCTCCCCGGAAGCGGTCTGGTCCGCACCCGGCCGCGTGAACCTCATCGGGGAGCACACCGACTACAACGACGGGTTCGTCCTCCCGTGCGCGCTTCCCCACCGCACCGCCGTCGCCGCCCGTGGACGTACCGACGGCGGTTTCAGCCTGGGCACGCTCGACGCCGATGGACACCTGCACACCGCCTCCCCATCTTCGCTCGACGCCTCCCCGCCTTCACTCGACGCCTCCCCGGCCGCGGACTGGACCGCCTACCCGCTCGGTGTCGCCCGGGCGCTGAGCGCCGCCGGCTACCCGAACACCGGAGCCGACCTGATCATCGCCGGTGATGTGCCGCACGGGGCCGGCCTGTCCTCCTCGCACGCGCTGGAGTGCGCGACCGCGCTGGCGTTGCTGGACCTGCTCGGACTCTCCCCCGGAGAACCGGGCGCACCGGGGATGGACGAGATCGCCGTTCTCGTCCAACGCGCCGAGAACGACTACGTGGGTGCTCCCACCGGGCTGCTCGACCAGACCGCGTCCCTGTGCTGCGTCGCGGACCACGCCCTGTTCTACGACGTGCGCACGGGCACGCGCGAGCACGTTCCGTTCGCCCCGCACGCGAACGAGCTGGAACTGCTCATCATCGACACCCGGGTGAGCCACTCGCACAGCGAATCCGCCTACGGGAAGCGCCGTGCGGGCTGCGAACGGGCGGCGGAGCTGCTGGGCGTGTCCGCGCTGCGCGATGTCGCGCCCGCCTCGCTGGAGGACACCTTCGCGGTGCTGCCCGCGGAACTGGGCCCGCTGGTGCGCCACGTGGTCACCGAGAACGAACGCGTCCACCGGACGGTCGAGCACCTGCGCGCGGGCGACTACGCCGCCCTGGGCCCCCTGCTCAACGCTTCGCACGAGAGCCTGCGCACGGACTACCAGGTGTCGTGCCCGGAACTCGACCTGGCCGTGGCGGCAGCCGTCGACGCCGGTGCGGTCGGTGCCCGGATGACCGGCGGCGGGTTCGGCGGCTCCGCCCTCGCGCTCGTGCCCGCCGACGCGCGCACCGATGTCGAACGAGCGGTGACGAATCGCTTCGACCAGCACGAATGGCGTCGGCCCCGGTTGTTCACCGCCGTGCCCGCAGCCGGTGCGGGCAAGGACGGCTGACCGCTCGGCCAGCGGTCCGGTGGCCGACAACGTCCCCCAGGAAAGGGAGAACGCAGGTGAAACTGCTCGTCACCGGTGGCGCCGGCTACATCGGGAGCGTGTGCGCCGCCCGGTTGCTCGAAGCGGGACACGAGGTCGTCGTCGTCGACGACCTGTCCACCGGGCACGCCGACGCCGTTCCGAACGACTGCCGATTCGTGCGCGGCGACATCGCCGAGTGCGCCGACGAGGTTCTCGCCGAAGGTTTCGACGGGGTGCTGCACTTCGCCGCCAAGTCGCTCGTCGGCGAATCCATGCAGGAACCGAACAAGTACTGGCAGGGCAACGTGGTGACCTCGCTGCGCCTGCTCGAAGCGGTCCGCGCACGTGGTGTACCACGTCTGGTGTTCTCCTCCACGGCCGCGACCTACGGCGAGCCCACCGAAGTACCCATCACCGAGAACGCGGCGACGAGGCCCACCAACACCTACGGAGCCACGAAACTCGCGATCGACCACGCGATCACCTCCTACGCCGCGCACGAACTCGGCGCCGTGAGCCTGCGCTACTTCAACGTGGCCGGCGCCCATGGCGGGTTCGGAGAGCGACACACGGTCGAGACGCACCTGATCCCGCTGATCCTGCAGGTTCCGCTGGGGCAACGCGAACACGTGCAGATCTTCGGCGAGGACTGGCCGACCCCCGACGGCACGTGCGTACGCGACTACATCCACGTCGTGGACCTGGCCGACGCGCACCTGCTGGCGTTGCAGCAGGCGACACCGGGAACCCACCACATCTACAACCTGGGCAACGGGACCGGGTTCTCGGTGCGCCAAGTCCTCGAAACGTGCCGGACGGTCACCGGGCACAGCATCCCCGCGCACGTGGCACCACGCCGCCCCGGCGACCCCGCAACCCTCGTGGCCTCCAGCGACGCCGCCCGCAACGAGCTCGGATGGCACCCGCGACGAGCCGAGTTGGATGTGATCGTGCGGGACGCCTGGCAGTTCGCCCAGCGAGGCCTGCCGACCTGAGTCCGTACGCCGGTGCTGAGATGTCGCCAATCGGCCGCCGGTGCTGATCATTCTGCACCGTCCTCTTCGAGACCGATCTGCGCATCCGCAGCGGAGTCCTCGGCGATGCGGCGCAGCTTGTCCGGCGGCAGGCCCGCGTTGATCGCCTGGCGCAACAGCAGCCCCAGCGTGTGCTCCGGTCGACAGTGCTCGATGCGTTCGAGCGCCACGCTCGCCAATGCGCCATCACCGCGCAAGTAGGCCGAGAAGGCCAGCAGTGCGGCCACATCGGCCACCTCCGGTTCGGGGGCTTTGCGGACGAGCGTGAGCCACAACTGCTCGGCCGCTGCGGCCTTCGGGCCGAGTGCCGTTCCCAGCACGAGATCGCGGACCTGCGACTGCGACACGGCGAGCAGCACCCGCAGCAGGTCCTCCTCAGTAAGCGCACCACCCTGGCCGGTGCGTTCGATGGCGCCGAAGACCGTGCGAACCTCCTCGCGCATCGGACGCTCGCCCATGTCCTCGTACTCGCGCAGCATCGTGTCCAGGCGGTCCGAACGCCACTGCCGGATCGCCGTGGATTCGGGAGCGACCAGATCGGCCAGCTCGTCCCGGTCCCGGAAGGCCACTACGCCAGCCGCGGTCATGGCGGCCGCCACGGAGGAACTGCGCACGTCCGGCAGCTCGCCCTGGCAGGCACTGTCGCGGAAGCAGCGCCACAGGGCGCCCGTGGTGACCTCCGGAGCCCACAGTCCGTGCACAAATCCCATGCCGGCTTGGTGCGCGGCCTGCTCGAGGCAGCCGATGAGTTCCGCGTGCGGTAGATCTGCGTGCTCGTCTCGCCCGGCATCGACGGAGAGCTGCTCGTTCGCCTCCGCGGCGGCCACGCACCCCGGCGAGCAGTGCGCGCGGCAACTGCGGGGCCGGCGCGCCCCGATGACGATCGCGAGCAGCGCGTCCGTGCGCTGGGCGGCCAGCGGTCCGTCGAACAGGTACCGCACGGCCTCGGCGTGGCGGGTCACGCACGGCAGGTCCATGCGCAGAGCCGAACCGAGGGAACTGTCCCCCTCCTCACCGCGGAGGGTGAGCACGACCAGCGAGTCCACGGGCGTGAAGCCGACCAGGTGCGGCAGCGCGGCGAGCAGTTCTTCCGGGCGGGATACCGATACCGAAATGTTCAGCGGTGTCGTCGTCATGTCTTCACGATGGAAAACAGTGCGACTGAACGAAAGGACGCAATCGCAAACTGTGGACAGATAAGGCCCTTGTGGACAGACCCGCCAGAAGCAGGCGTCGCCTCACTCGAGGGTGCGTCACTCGTTCAGGGTCTGCAGCCTGCACCGACGTTCGCATTGCTCACCGCCGCGCACGAACGCCGTGGCGCACCGTGCGGTGCACGCGCCGCGCTCCGCCGCGGTGGTGGAGGCCGCGGCGGTGGAGGCCGTGCCAGTGGAGACCGCGGCGGCGGAGGTCGGCCGCGGCGGCGGAGACCGCGGCGGTGGATGTAGCCGACACGCCGAGGCATCGGCCGCAGCCACCGCGAGATAAGGTCGCCGCGAAACCCGACCGCGGAGCGAACCCGCCCAAGGAGCGGACCCCGACCAAGGAGCGGACTATGCCCCACCCCGCCGCACTGACCTCAACAGGACTCATCGGCGGTTTCGCCGTTGCGCAGAAGGCCGGTCACCGCTATGCGGGCGGAAGCATCGCTGCCGCCGCCGGTTTGGGCGCGATGGAACTGTGCCGACGCCGACGCGGGCTCACCTCGGCCCTCGTGCTCGGCACGACTTACGCCGCATCCCTCGCCGGCTCGCACCCGCTGGCGAAGAAGCTCGGCGCGTGGCCCTCGGTGTGCGCCGCCACCGCGGCGACCGCGGTGGCAGGCCACGTGCTGTCCCGGCCACGACGCACGTGACTGGCTCACCGGACAGGCCCGGGACAACCGCGAAGAAGGGGAGCCGCCCCGGTGGGCGACTCCCCTTCCTGCACAGCTTCCCGCGCCGGAAGTTCACCGGCCGGTGCGGCGAGTCCGATCAACTGCAGCCGGACGTCGAACCGCAGCCCTCGCAGACGTAGCAGGATCCGGACGGACGCATCTTCGTTCCGCAGGTCATGCACAGTGGAGCGTCCGCGGCCTTGCCGAGCTGCAATTCCAGCAGGTCCGTGGAACTGCCGACCGACCGGTCACTCGAATCCTGCGCGTCCCCCTCCCCGGACTCCCGGGAGTTCAGGCCTGCGCTCCGCTTGTCGTAATCGACCGTGGACCGCAGGGTGTCCAGGTCGACCTCGCCCTCCGCGGGCTCCGCCGACTCCTCGCCGTTGACCTGAGCCTCTCGCTCGGCGATCGTGAAAATGCCGAGCTGCGCCCGCTTCTCGTACGACAGGTAGTCCAGCGCCAGGCGCCTGAACAGGTAGTCGAGCACGCTGCTCGCCATGCGCACATCCGGGTCGTCGGTCATCCCCGCCGGTTCGAAGCGCAGGTTCTGGAACTTCGAAACGTAGAACTCCAGCGGAATGCCGTACTGCAACCCGACGGAGATGGACATCGAGAAGGCGTCCATGACACCGGCCAGCGTCGAACCCTGCTTGCCGAGCTTGACGAAGATCTCACCGAGCCCGTCATCCGGGTACTCACCGGCGTGCAGGTATCCCTCGGCACCGCCGACGGTGAACGACACCGTCTGGCTCGGCCGCTTCTTCGGCAGCCGCTTGCGGACCGGGCGGTACTCGATCTGCTTCTCGACGGTCTTCTCCTCGGAAGCCTTCTCGCTCTTGCCGGCCGAGAGGGGCTGGCCCACCTTGCAGTTGTCCCGGTAGATCGCGAGCGCCTTGAGGCCGAGCTTCCAGCCCTCGAAGTACAGCTGCTCCACATCCTCGACGGACGCCTCCTCCGGCATGTTCACCGTCTTGGAGATGGCACCGGACAGGAACGGTTGCACCGCGGCCATCATGCGCACGTGCCCCATCGGAGCGATCGAGCGCTTGCCCATGGCGCAGTCGAACACCTCGTAGTGCTCCGGTCGCAGGCCGGGCGCGTCCACGACGTGGCCGTACTCGGCGATGTACTCGACGATCGCCTCGATCTGCTCGTCCTGGTAGCCGAGCGCGCGCAGCGCCCGCGAAACCGTCTGGTTGACGATCTGCATCGAGCCGCCACCGACGAGCTTCTTGAACTTCACCAACGCGAGATCCGGCTCGACCCCGGTGGTGTCGCAGTCCATCATCAGCCCGATCGTGCCGGTCGGCGCGAGCACGGAGGCCTGGGCGTTGCGCCACCCGTTGCGGGAACCGATCTCGAGCCCGTCCTGCCAGACCCTCGTCGCGAGCTTGTGCACCGAGGCGTCGTTGTGGTGATAGGTCCGCACCAGGTCGTTGGCGGCGGCGTGCTTGCGCATGACCCGCTGGTGCGCCTCGGCGTTGCGGCTGTAGCCCTCGAACGGGCCGACCGCACCCGCCAACTCCGCGGACCGCTTGTAGGCCGTTCCGGTCATCAGCGAGGTGACGGACGCGGCGAGCGCGCGACCACCGTCGGAATCGTAGGCGTGGCCGGTGGCCATCAGCAGGGCGCCGAGATTGGCGTAGCCGATGCCCAGCTGCCGGAACTTCCGCGTGGTGTCCCCGATGGCTTCGGTCGGGAAGTCCGCGAAGCTGATCGAAATGTCCATCGCGGTGACGACGAGCTCGACGGTCTTCTGGAACAGCTCCGCGTCGAACGTCAGGTCCTCGCGCAGGAACTTCATCAGGTTCAGCGACGCGAGGTTGCAGCTCGAGTTGTCCAGGTGCATGTACTCCGAGCACGGGTTGGACGCCGTGATCCGCCCGGTCTCGGGAGCGGTGTGCCAGTCGTTGATCGTGTCGTCGTACTGCAGGCCGGGATCGGCGCACTCCCACGCGGCGTGCGCCATCCCGCGGAACAGGTCTCGCGCTCGGACCGACTCGATGACGTCACCGCTGGTGCGGGCACGCAGTCCGAACCGGCCGTCGCTTTCCACCGCACGCATGAACTCGTCGGAGACGCGGACGGAGTTGTTCGCGTTCTGGTACTGCACCGACCAGGAGTCGTTCCCGCCGAGGTCCATGTCGAAGCCGGAGTCACGCAGGGCGCGGATCTTGTGCTCCTCGCGCGACTTCGTCTCGATGAACTCGGCGACGTCGGGGTGGTCGACGTCCAGGACGATCATCTTGGCCGCCCGCCGGGTGGCCCCGCCGGACTTGATGGTGCCGGCCGAGGCGTCCGCACCGCGCATGAACGACACCGGCCCGGAGGCCGTACCGCCGGAGGAGAGCAGTTCCTGCGACGAGCGGATGCGGGAGAGGTTCAGCCCGGCTCCGGAACCGCCCTTGAAGATCAGGCCCTCTTCCTTGTACCAGTCGAGGATCGACTCCATCGTGTCGTCGACCGACAGGATGAAGCACGCCGAGACCTGCTGCTTCGACGTGGTTCCCACGTTGAACCACACCGGCGAGTTGAAGCTGAACACCTGGTTCAGCAGCATCCAGGTCAGTTCGTGCTCGAAGACCTCGGCGTCCTCGTCGGTGGCGAAGTAGCCGTGCTCCATGCCGGAGGCCACGTAGGTCTTGACCACCCGGTCGATGAGCTGTTTGAGGCTGTTCTCCCGCTCCTCCGAGCCGGCGGCCCCGCGGAAGTACTTGCTGGTGACGATGTTGACCGCGTTCACCGACCAGAAGTCGGGGAACTCCACCCCCCGTTGTTCGAAGTTGACCGAACCGTCCCGCCAGTTGGTCATCACCACGTCACGGCGCTCCCAGGTCACCTCGTCGTAGGGATGCACCCCCTCCGTGGTGTAGACGCGCTGCACCCGGATGCCCTTGTCCCGGGCATCTGTGTCCGGTTCCCCCGCTGTACCGGCCGGGCTACCAACGGTCTCCGTCATGACCTGACCCTCTTCCTTGTCGCTCGCTCGTCGTGCATTTCCCCGTCCGGTCACGCCGTCCGGTTCGGTCGTGTCACGCGCGGCTGCGCCGCGCGCTGCTTGGTCGGAAGTCCGCCGCTGGGACGTGCGTCGCCGGGACCTACCCACGACCGCGCTCCTCCCCGCCCACCTCGGCGGCGGGCGCATCGCTGCGCACGGTCCGCAGGTCGGCGATCTCCTCGTCGAAGTCCTCGACAGAGGAGAAGTTGCGGTAGACGCTGGCGAACCGGAGGTAGGCGACCTCGTCGAGGTCGCGCAACGGCCCCAGGATCGCCAGGCCGATCTCGTGGCTGGGCAGCTCGGCCACACCCAGCGACCGCACCTGCTCCTCCACCTGGTGGGCCAGCTGCTGCAGGGCGTCCTCGGCGACCGGACGCCCCTGGCAGGCGCGGCGCACGCCGCGAACCACCTTCTCCCGGCTGAAGGGCTCGGTGACACCGGAACGCTTCACCACCGAGAGAACAGGTTCCTCGATGGTGGTGAAGCGGCGACCGCACGTCGAGCACGAACGTCGACGGCGGGTCGCCTGCCCTTCGTCGACCTCGCGCGAGTCAACCACCCGCGAGTCCTCGCAACGACAGAACGGACACCGCACCGGTAATGCACCCCCTGCCCAGCACCAACCGCGCGAACCGCCGGACGCGCTTCGCACCGCTGGACCGAGAAAACTTAATGAACCCAAGCTGTTGATTAACTACATGGGCGTAACTACTAGATGTTGTGGTCGACTCTAGACAGCTTTCCGGGTGGACGCAAACCGACACGCGCGGTCCGCACCACCCGTCGAATCGATCTTCGCGCCCCGCGGCGACATGCGTTGCCGACGAGCCGCGAAGCGCGAGCCGAACCCTGTCGCACCCCGCGCGCAACCCCTGCGCACACGCCCGGAAAATCCGATCGCGAGCTGACTCACCGCACCGAGACGACTTCAGCCCGCCCCGCGGAGTGCAGCGCCGCCGTCCCCGAACAACCCCAGCAGGACGACGGCGAGGGCGACGAACACCAACACAGCACCCAGCACCGGCCACTCACCCCTGTTGCTGCAGCCGCCCCGACGAGCGCCCCGACGAGCCGCGGAGGGACCGGACGGCTCCTCGGCGCGCGAACATCGCGCCGGCCCGGACCGGCCGCACGTTCCCCGTGCACCCACCTTCTCATCCGACCCGGCGGCGCCGATCAAGCCGTCCCAGCGCCTCCGACGCCTCTTGAGCGCCTCCGTGCACCCCCGGGCGGACACCACTTCCGAGGAACGCTCGCGCACCACAGCACTCCTTTCGCACGCCACAGCTCCTCCTTCCGCACACCACAGCGCTGGCCCGCCACCGGAGGCATCCAGCGGGCGAACCCTGGCGGGTACACCTCGACGCCGCCGAACACTGCATTGACCGGAGCTTCCCGGGACCATCCGAAGCGGACCCGGCACAGGCGCGACCGGATCGAAAGGACGCCCCGATCGGGAAGAGCGCCCGGACGGGAAGCACCAATCGAAAATTCGTTCGATCGAACCTGCGTGCGATTCTGCACCAAGACGCCGTGCAGCGCGAGCACCAGGCACCGAAATTCGCTCGAACAGGTGTTTTGATGCGCCGTGAACATGCGTCTACTGTGGAAACCGCAGAGCATGGGAATGTGGAGCCACAGGAAACGCTCGACCAGCGGACGCGGCTACCGCACGTGACCGGGCTGTCCGCGGGACCGGGCTACCCACGTGACCCGGCCGCACCGCGTGAACAGGAGGCAGTGGTGACAAGCGACATGGTGAGCGCTCTTCCCGACCGCACGGAGGGCACGCGCGAGGAGGCCCGCGAGGAAGCCGAAGCGCAGGTCGAGCTGCCGACGGTCCCGGAACAGACCGACCCGGAGCAGGCCGACTCCGAGGAGGACCTGAGCGAGCGTCAGCGCAAGGTGCTCGAAGCCATCCGGGATTGGATGCGCGAGCACGGCTACCCGCCGAGCGTGCGCGAGATCGGCACTGCGGTGGGCCTGACCTCGACCTCGTCGGTGGCCTACCAGCTCCGCGTCCTGGAGCGGAAGGGTTACCTGCGCAAGGACCCGCACCGCCCGCGCACCGTGGGCGTGCTCGTCGGCGGCGACACCGAATCCGCGTGGGCCGCGCAGGCCAACCCGGCGTACGTACCGCTCGTGGGCCGCATCGCCGCCGGGGGGCCGATCCTGGCGGAAGAAGCCATCGAGGACGTCTACCCGATGCCGAAGGAGATCGTCGGCGACGGGACGCTGTTCCTGCTGCGCGTCGTTGGGGACTCGATGGTCGACCTGGCCATCACCGATGGCGACTGGGTGGCCGTGCGCCAACAGCCGGAGGCCGAGAACGGCGACGTCGTAGCCGCGATGATCGAGGGCGAGGCCACGGTGAAGACCTTCAAGCGGTCAGCGGACCACGTCTGGCTCGTGCCGCACAGCTCGAGCTACGAACCGATCCTCGGCGACGAGGCGACCATCCTCGGCAAGGTCGTCGCTGTCATGCGCCGGCTCTGAACCACGTCAACCCTGCCCGCTGCACGCCGCCCGCAGGAGGCGTGCGCCCTGCGGCCGCGCCGTTGCCACCGCGGGTGCTCTCATGAGGACGCGTGCGCGAATTCGCGCAGCGCATCGGCGAGTTCCGGCCGCACCTTCACCCGCATCCGGGTGCCATCCGGCGTGTGCTCCTCATCGATGACCGAGCCTTCCGAGTAGGCCCGGGAGACGAGCTCCCCCCGGTGGTACGGCACGAGCGCGTCCACGAACACCTCGGGCCGCGGCAGCCGCGAGGCGATCTCCTCGCGCACCTCGGCGATGCCGGAACCGTCCTGCGCGGAGACGAACATCGCCTCCGGCAGCAGCTGGCGAAGCTCCGCGATGCGCGTGTCGTCGACCGCGTCGGTCTTGTTGACCACCAGCAGTTCGGGAGGCACCGGAACACCCTGTTCCTGGGCGATGTCGCCGATCACCTCGCGCACCGCCGCGACCTGTGCTCCCGGCTCCGTTTCCGAACCGTCGACGACGTGCACGAGCAGGTCCGCACCTGTGACCTCCTCCAAGGTCGAGCGGAACGCCTCGACCAGTTGGTGCGGCAGGTGCTGCACGAAGCCCACGGTGTCGGTCAGCGTGAACGGATATCCGTCCGGGGTCGCCGCGCGGCGCACCGTCGTGTCCAGCGTCGCGAACAGCTCGTCCTCGACGAGCAGGCCCGCCCCGGTCAGCGCGTTCAACAGGCTCGACTTGCCCGCATTGGTGTAGCCCGCGACAGCCACGCTGGGCACGGCGTTGGCGTTGCGCCGACTGCGCTTGGTCTCGCGGACCTTGCGCATCTCCTCCAACTCCTTGCGGAGTTTGGTCATGCGCTTGTGCACGCGCCGCCGGTCGGTTTCGAGTTTCGTCTCACCGGGACCGCGGGTGCCCACGCCCCCGTTGCCGCCGCCCGCGCGGCCGCCGGCCTGGCGCGACATCTTGTCACCCCACCCCCGCAGCCGGGGCAGGAAGTACTGCAGCTGGGCGAGTTCGACCTGCGCCTTGCCTTCCCGGGAACGAGCGTGCTGCGCGAAGATGTCCAGGATCAACGCGGTCCGGTCGATGACCTTGACCTTGATCTTCTCCTCGAGCCGGCGCAGCTGTCCGGGAGCGAGCTCACCATCGCAGATCACCGTGTCGGCCCCCGTTGCGAGGACCGCCTCGCGGAGCTCCTCGACCTTGCCCGCGCCGATGAACGTGCCGGGGTCGGGCCGATTGCGTCGTTGGACGAACCCTTCGAGCACTTCCGAACCGGCCGTCCTGGCCAGGCGGGAGAGCTCCGCCAACGAAGCTTCGGCGTGCACGGCGTCCCCGTTCGTCCACACCCCGACGAGCACCACGCGCTCGAGACGCAGGCGCCGGTACTCGGCCTCGCTGACGTCGGTCAACTCGGTGGACAACCCGGTCACGCGCGTGAACGAGGCACGCTCGGCCCGGTCGAGCTCACCCGCGGACGGAGTCTCGGCGGGGAGGAGTCCTTCGTTCCCGTCGGCCTCGGCCGCGGGGCCGGAAGCACCGGTGTGCTCGAGGTCGGCGGTGTGCTCGAGGTCGGCGGAGGGCGCAGAATTTCTCATATCACCGCCCATTGTTCCACGCCCGGCCACCGAATTTCACCGTTGCGGAGCGGCGGACCACAGTGCCGGCGTGACGCGCCCCTCGGCGACGAGCACCGCTGACCCCGTGAGCACGGCTGCCTCGGCGGTGACGGTGACGCGCACCGTGCCACCGGGCACGTGGACGGTTCGCTCGCCGGCCCCCTCCCCGTCGGCGTGCAGCGCGGCGACGGTCGCGGCGACCGTGCCGGTGCCGCAGGACCGGGTCTCACCCACGCCTCGTTCGTACACCCGCATCCGGATCTCCTCGGTGCTGATGCGCTCCACGAACTCCACGTTCACGCCGCGCGGGAAGACGCCGGGGTCGTACTCCGGCCCGGTACTCAGGTCGAGGGTGCTCACCCAGTCGTCCAGTACGCAGGCCAGGTGCGGGTTCCCGACGTCGATGGCCAGCCCCGGGCAGGTGACGGCGCCGAGCGTGGCCGCCGAGCGGTCGAAGACCTTGGCCAGACCCATGTCCACCGACACCCGGCCGTCGTCGTGCACGACCACCGGACGCATGCCGGCGCGGGTCCCCACGCTGATCTCACCGGGGGCGGCGTAGCCGGCGGTGACGAGGTATCTCGCGAACACCCGCACGCCGTTGCCGCACATTTCCGCCAGCGATCCGTCGGCGTTGCGGTAATCCATGAACCACGAGTGCCCGCCGACGTCCTGCGGAGCGTCGGCCACCTCGCTCGCCCGGACCACGCGAAGCACGCCGTCCGCCCCTATCCCGGAGCGGCGGTCGCACAACGCGCGGACGCGCTGCTCGGTGAGGTCCAGCTCGTCGTCCGGGTCCGGAAGCAGCACGAAGTCGTTCTCCGTGCCGTGCCCCTTCACGAACGCGGGGCCCTGTTGTGACTGCACACCGCCAGTCTACGGCGAGAGCAGCTCCCGGATCGGCCCCACCGGCTCCTCCCCGGCGGGGAACCAGTGGATCCGCCGGTCACGTCGGAACCACGAGCGTTGACGACGCACGAACCGGCGGGTGTGCTTCGCCGTCTCCGCAGCGGCCGCGGCCATGTCGCTCTCACCGGCGAGCTCGGCGAGCACCTGCTGGTACCCGAGAGCGCGGCTCGCGGTGCGCCCCGAGCGCAGCCCCCGCTCCTCCAGTCGGCGCACCTCCTCGACCAGACCCTTGTCGAACATGTCCGCCACCCGCCGGTCGACGCGTTCGTCGAGATCGGCGTTGGCGCGATCCAACCCGACCAGCACCGCGCCGTACCTGCCCGGACCGGGTCGGGGCAGGTTCGCCGAGAACGGCTGCCCGGTGATGTCGATCACTTCGAGTGCGCGCACGATGCGCCGACCGTTCGTCGGCAGGACGGATTCGGCGGCGGCCGGATCGCGCTCGCGCAGCAGGTCGTGCAGCAGCTGCGGGCCGACCGAGGCCAGTTCCCGCTCCCATCCGGCTCGCACGTCCCGATCGGTGCCGGGGAAGTGCAGCTCGTCGACCACCGCCTGCACGTACAACCCCGAACCGCCGACGAGCACCGGAATGCGAGCGCGGGAGCGGATGTCCTCCACCGCCGCCCGCGCCTGGGGCTGGTACGCGGCGACCGAGGCCGTTTCGGTGACCTCGAGGACGTCGATCTGGTGGTGCGGGACCCCCCGCCGCTCCTCCACGGGCAGTTTCGCGGTGCCGATGTCCATGCCCCGGTAGAGCTGCATCGCGTCCGCGTTGACCACTTCACCGCCGAGCTGTTCGGCGATGGTCACGGCGAGCTCGGACTTGCCGGTCGCGGTGGGGCCGACGATCACGAGCAGCGGTGGCGCACCGGAATTCACGGACACGCCTCGACGGTACTGTCCCGGAGCGCGCTGCCGTGCTGCGGCCAGCGGCCCGCACAGCTGAACACTCGGCGACTCGCAGCACTCGGCGACTCGCAGCATTCGGCAACTCGCGGCACTCGGCGACTCGCGGCGTCGGCTGCTCCGCGACATCACCCGTCGTCCTCGCGGCACCACACGGCGACGTGGTAAGCGACGCCGAACGGGGCGGCGGAGTACTCCACGCGCGGCGTCCACGACTGCCCGGACTGCTCGGCGGCGGCAGCAGCGGCCCACAACGCGGGCACGCCGTAAACGCCCAGCTCGCTGCCCGTACCGGCGTCGAGCGCGCGCAGCCCGGCAACGTCGGCAGCGGCCAGCAGCGAACGCACGCGCTCGTCGAACGCGGGCGCGCGGAGGTCCGGTGCGTACGGGGAGCGCCCATCGCGACGGTTGGAACCGTCGGCGAACACGAGCAGGGCGCGGGGGCTCGAGCCGCTCGCGATAGCCGCGCCGACGCGCCACGCCCGATCGGCCGAGGTGTTCGGCCCGAGCAGCCGCACGTCGACCGAGGGGTGCCCGGCCTGTTCGCGCAGCAGCCCCGCCACCAGCGCCTGCAGCGGCAGCTCGCGGTCGACCTGCCCAGCAGCGGCGCGCTCGCGGGAGAGGGTCACCACCCGGTCCACGCCGAAGCCGGCGAAACTGCCGGCGCTCTCGGGCGCGCACCGACGTTCACCGGACTGATCCACACCGAGAGCCACCCATTCGGTGGCCTCGTCAGTCAGACTGGACACAGCCCGCGAGCACGCGTCCCTGAGCTGCTGGACCTCCGGGGTGGACCGGACGGTCAACTCGGGCGCCAGCAGCGGTGGGAACGGCAGCACGACGATGTGGGAGAGCACGAGGCGAACCGTAACGGTGAGCACGATGCGGGTGCGCACCGCGCGGAGATCCGCTCCCGCTCGCCACCGGCCGGGCGCTCCGGGTTACCTTGCCCGAACAGCTGGCTGAGCAGCTGTCAGGGCACGCACAACCGAACGATGCGGGTTCCGCCGCCTCGGTCGGCACGCCGACCGAGGAGTACCGGTTCCCGAACCGACCTGTTCGAATGCGCCAGCGGACACCGGACACCGCCGCCGCGGTCCCGGCGCCGCTTGCTGGGCCCCGCGAGCACCGCGGGGCGCCCGTTGCACCCGCGAGCGGGCACGCGAGGAGGAAGCCGGCCATGACAAACCAGGACACCAACCCCCAGGCCGCCGGGCACGCCGCGGACCCGGGAGAACCGTCCCACACGCCGCCAGTCGTCCCGAGCGCGGCCGCCGACCCGACCCGCTGGGGGCGCGTCGACGACGCGGGAACGGTGTACGTGCGTACCTCCGATGGTGAGCGTTCCGTCGGTTCCTGGCAGGCCGGCGAAGCCACCGAAGGCCTGGCGCACTTCGCGCGGAAGTTCGACGACCTGCGCACGGAGGTCGAACTGCTGGAGTCCCGGCTGAGTTCGCAGGCGGGTGACCCGAAGCAGGCTCTCACCAGCGCCCGCCACCTGCACGAACGGGCCACCGGCGCGGACGTGGTGGGCGATCTCGACGCGTTGCACCGGCGGATCGAGCACGTCATCACCCGGGCCGGGCACGCAGTGGAGCAGGCCAAGCAGGCCCGCGAGCAGGCTCGTGCGGAGGCGACGGAGCGGAAGGAAGCCCTCGTGACCGAGGCCGAGCAGATCGCCGCCGAGTCGACCAACTGGAAGTCCGCCGGCGACCGGCTGCGGGAAATGCTCGACGAGTGGAAGAGCATCCGCGGCGTCGACCGCAAAACCGACGAACAGCTGTGGCGGCGGTTCTCCAAGGCGCGGGACACCTTCAGCCGGCGGCGCGGTTCGCACTTCGCCGAGCTGGATCGGCAGCGCGCCGCGGCCAAGGCGCGCAAGCAGGAACTCGTCACCGAGGCCGAGTCGTTGACCGAGTCGACCGACTGGGTCGAGACCGCGCAGCGCTACAAGCACCTCATGTCCGAGTGGAAGGCGGCCGGCCGCGCGCCCAAGGACAGCGAGGAAGCCCTGTGGAAGCGGTTCCGCACTGCACAGGACCGGTTCTTCAGCCGCCGCTCCGAGGCCTACTCCGCCCGCGATGCGGAGTTCCAGGAGAACGCGCGGCAGAAGGAGGCGCTGCTGAGCGAGGCCGAGCAGATCGACCCGTCGGCCGGGTTGGAGGCGGCGCAACAGCAGCTGCAGCGGATCCAGCAGCAGTGGGACGGGATCGGCAAGGTGCCGCGGGACCGGATGCGGGAGTTGGAGGGGCGGCTGCGTGCCGTGGTGGACCGGGTCCGTTCGGCTGCCGACGCCCGGTGGCGCCGCACCGATCCGGAGGCGCAGGCGCGCGTGGATCAGTTCCGCGAACGCGTCGAACAGTTCGAGTCGCAGGCCGCCAAGGCGCGGTCGGCAGGCGACGAGAAACGCGCGCAGCAGGCCGAGCAGCAGGCGCAGCAGTGGCGGGAGTGGCTCGCCGCCGCGGAGCAGGCGCTGGCCGACCGCTGATCACCCGTCGGGGCGGCCCGTGCGCCGTGCCGCTCCGACGGCGAGCCGCCGGCCCGGCAGTGAGCCTGCTTCTCCGACGGCGAGCTCGCCTCGCGTGGACGGTCGTTCGCGCGTCCAGCTCGGCCCGTCCTGCCCGCACGCCTCGCCGTGCTCCCGGCCTTCCCGCAGTTCGGACGCGCTTGCGCCAGCCAGCCGCCCTGCCCGCGCAGGCGGACTCAGTCGCGGCTCCACATGATGCGCACCCACTGCACGGCCAGCACGATCATGCACAGCGCGGCGAGCACCAGGCCCACACCGGGGCCCTCCTGCGGGTTCGTCTGCCGCGACCAGATCGCGACCACGCCCTCCAGGCCCACCACGGCACCGAGCACGCCGGTGAGGAACGACAGCGCCCAGCGGCGCGTGATCAGCGCCAGCGCACCCAACCCGAGGCCGACGATCGTCGAGTTGATCGCGAACAGGTGCGGCAGCAGCCCCACGTCCAGCGACTCCGCGGTCTGCCCGATCAGCACCTGCCAGCCCGTGGCACTGCCGATCCAGGGCAGCACCCACGACAGCACGAGCACCAGCATGACCACGGCGATGGTCAGCGCGCGCCTGCCCGGGTCGACGTGCCGCAGCACGTCCTTCTCGGCGCGGGAGAGCTCGCGGGTCGTCCGCCGCGCGGGATCGTCCGGGCCCGCTGCCCGCGATGCGTTCGGCTCGTCACCGGGTCCTTGCTCGCTCAACACCCACACCCCTGTTGACTGCTCGTCGTCTCGGCCGGCGCACCGACGGTGGGCAGGCCCAGGCTGACGCCCGAGGTCTTCGGTCGGACGCCTTCCTCCCAGTGGTCGCCGGCACGGGTGCGGCGGTGCGTCAGCACATCGGTGTCCGCGACCAGGTGGTGCGGCGCTGCGCGGGTGACGGTGGTGTGCACGACATCGCCGGGGCGCACCTGCCCGTCGACGTTCCCGGTCGGGGTGAAGTGCACGAGGCGCCCGTCCCGGGCCCGCCCCGTCAGCCGGTGCGTCTCGCTGTCCTTGCGACCCTGCCCTTCGGCCACGAGCAGTTCGACGGTGCCGTCGACGAGCTTCTGGTTCTCCTCGGCGGAGATGCGGTTCTGCAGCTCGACCAACCGGTCGTAGCGTTCCTGCACGACCTCTTTCGGAAGGTGCCCGGGCAGTTCGGCCGCAGGCGTGCCGGGACGCGGGGAGTACTGGAACGTGAAGGCGCTGGCGAACCGGGCCTGCCGCACGACCTCCAGCGTGGCTTCGAAGTCCTCGTCGGTCTCGCCGGGGAAACCGGCGATGATGTCGGTGGTGATGGCCGCGTGCGGCATCGCTTCGCGCACGTTGCGCACGATGTTGAGGAAGCGCTCCGAGCGGTACGAGCGGCGCATGCTCCTGAGCACCCGGTCCGAGCCGGACTGCAGCGGCATGTGCAGCTGCGGGCAGACGTTGCCGGTCTCGGCCATGGCCGTGATCACGTCGTCGGTGAAGTCCCGCGGGTGCGGGGAGGTGAACCGGACGCGTTCCAGGCCGTCGACCTCGCCGCACGAGCGCAGCAGTTTGCCGAAGGCCTGGCGGTCGCCGAACTCGACGCCGTAGGCGTTGACGTTCTGCCCGAGCAGGGTCACCTCGAGCACTCCCTCGGAGACCAGCGCGTCGACTTCGGAGAGGACCTCACCCGGCCGGCGGTCCTTCTCCTTGCCGCGCAGCGAGGGAACGATGCAGAACGTGCAGGTGTTGTTGCACCCGACGGAGATCGACACCCAGCCGGAGTAGGCGGATTCGCGACGTGCGGGCAACGTGGACGGGAACGTCTCGAGCGCTTCGCGGATCTCGACCTGGGCCTCGTCGTTGTGCCGGGCCCGGTCGAGCAGCGTGGGCAGCGCGTCGAGGTTGTGCGTGCCGAAGACCACGTCGACCCACGGGGCGCGACGCGTGATCGCGTTCCTGTCCTTCTGCGCCAGGCACCCGCCGACGGCGATCTGCATGTCGGGGTTGCGCTGCTTGGCCGGGCGCAAGTGGCCGAGGGTGCCGTAGAGCCGGTTGTCGGCGTTCTCCCGCACCGCGCAGGTGTTGAACACGACGATGTCGGCCTCGGACTCCGGCTCCGCTCGGACGTATCCAGCGTCCTCGAGCATGCCGGCGAGGCGTTCGGAGTCGTGCACGTTCATCTGGCATCCGAACGTGCGAACCTCATACGAACGGGCAACGGTGCGCTCGGCCATGCACCCACGGTATCCCCTGGTGAAACGGCCACACGAGGTGGCCCGTGCCCAGCGGGACCGCCGTCTTCCGCGCCCGCAGCACCCGCCGGCGCGCTCCGCGCGAACGCCGCCACCGGGCGCGCCGCCGCTGCGGCCGCGTAACCGATCCGCAACGTCCCGTCACCGCGCAGGTATGGACTCACCCCGGCTGCACGCCTAGATTTCGGTGATCACCGGCTCCGGGCCGCCGAGCCACCACGTCGCGGGAGCGCGCATGAGCACGAACGCAACGGACACGCCCATGATCAGCATGTCCGGCGTGGACAAGCACTTCGGTTCCGCGCACGTCCTGCGCGGCATCGACCTGGACATCCCGGCCGGGCAGGTCGCCGTCGTCCTCGGTCCCTCCGGGTCCGGCAAGTCCACGCTGTGCCGCGTGGTCAACCGGCTCGAAACGGTCGACGCCGGAACGGTGGCGATCGACGGCACACCGCTGCCCGCCGAAGGACGCGAACTCGCCCGCCTGCGAGCCGATGTCGGCATGGTCTTCCAGCAGTTCAACCTGTTCGCGCACAAGACCGTGCTGGACAACGTGACGCTCGGCCCCGTCCGGGTGCGCGGCCGGGACCGCGCCACCGCCCACGACGAGGCCATGCAGCTGCTGGAGCGCGTCGGCATCACCGACCAGGCCGACAAGCACCCGGCGCAACTGTCCGGCGGGCAGCAGCAGCGCGCCGCGATCGCCCGCGCACTGGCGATGCGCCCGAAAGTGATGCTCTTCGACGAACCGACCTCCGCGCTCGACCCGGAGATGGTCACCGAGGTGCTCGACGTGATGACCGGGCTCGCCAACGAGGGCATGACGATGCTCGTGGTCACCCACGAAATGGGTTTCGCGCGGCGAGCCGCCCACCGCGTGCTGTTCATGTCCGACGGGGAGATCGCCGAGGACGCCGCACCCGAGGAGTTCTTCACCGCTCCCGCGAGCGCGCGCGCCGGGGAGTTCCTCGACAAGATCCTCGTCCACTGAACGAGCGGTGACCAACGTGCTGACCCAGTTGACTCGCACGCCCCGGCAGTGCAGCCGTGCGCACCGCTTCCGGTGCGCCGTCGTGTTCGCGGCCGTCCTCGCCCTCGTGCTCAGCGGCTGCGGCAACCCGGAGAACCGGCTGGACCAGGGGTTGCAGGACCGCCCCCGGGTGCAGGTGGCGCAGAACCCGGACTTCGCGCCGGGAACGACGATGGCGCGGTTGCACGAGCAGGGCAGCATCCGCGTCGGCGTCAAGTTCGACCAGCCGCTGTTCGGCCTGCAAACCGCGGAGGGCGCGATCGGGTTCGACGTGGAGATCGCCCGCGTCATCGCCGGTCGGCTCGGCATCTCCCCGGACGACATCGAGTGGGTCGAGGCGCCGAGCAAAACCCGCGAAGAGATCATCGAGCAGGGCAAGGTCGACATGGTCGCGGCGACCTACACCATCAACGACGAGCGCCGCGAGCGCATCAGCTTCGCCGGACCGTACTACGAAGCCGGCCAGGACCTCATGATCCGCGCCGGGGACACGAGCATCACCGGTCCGGAGTCGCTGCGCGCGACCGACGCGAAGGTGTGCTCGGTGACCGGATCGACCCCCTCGGAGGAGATCCGCGAGTACGTCGACGACGACCAGCTCGTGCTGTTCGACGTCTACTCCAAGTGCGCCAACGCACTGCGCACCGGCCAAGTGCAAGCGGTGACCACCGACAACGTCATCCTCATGGGCCTGGTCGCCGAAAGCGGCGGGGAGTTCGAACTCGTCGGCAACACCTTCACCTCCGAGCCGTACGGCATCGGCATCCACCGCGGCGATCGGCAGTTCTGCGAGTTCATCAACCGCAGCCTCGCCGAAGCAGCGCGGGACGGCACCTACCGCCAGGCCTGGCAAGCCACGGCCGGTGCGGTCGCACCGGAGACGCCGCGGCTGCCGGAGCCCGACCCCTGCACCTGAGCGACGCCGACCTTCTGCCCGCAGACCGCCCGGCTGCCCGCGAGCACCGCACGTTCCGGAGCGCCCATGCACTTGATCACCGACAACCTCCCCGAATACCTCAGCGGGCTGATGCAGACGCTGCGCATCTGCGTGTACGCGGGGGTGCTGGCACTGCTGCTCGGCGTGGCCGCCGCCGCGTGCCGCGTGTCCCCGCTGCCGCCGCTGCGCGCCGTGGGCACGGCGTGGGTGACGGTGCTGCGCAACTGCCCGCTGACGGTCGTGTTGTTCTTCATGGCCTTCGGCCTGCCGGAGCTGGGCATCAACGGGTCGTACTTCTGGTTCGGCGCCGCCGGACTCGCGCTGTACACCTCGGCGTTCGTGTGCGAAGCGGTGCGCAGCGGTATCAACTCGGTGTCGCCGGGTCAGGCGGAAGCGGCGCGGGCGCTCGGGCTGCGCTTCGACCAGGTCCTGTCGCTGGTGGTGCTGCCGCAGGCGGTGCGCACCGTCATCCCACCGCTGGGCAACGTGCTCATCGCGATGATCAAGAACTCGGCCATCGCCGGTGCCTTCGGCGTCGGCGGTGACCTCTTCGCCGTCGGCGAGTCGCTGACCTCGGCGCAGGGCTACGCCGCGCTGCCGGTGCTGACCGGCGTCGTCCTCGGCTATCTCGTCCTCACGGTCCCGGCGGGACTGCTGCTCGGCGTCGTGGAACGAAAGGTGGCGCTCGCCCGATGACCGACTCGGTGCTGTACGAAACCCCCGGCCCCCGCGCACGGCGGCGCTCACGGCTGTGGAGCATCGCCGTCAGCACCGTGCTGGCCCTCGTGCTCGCCTGGGTGATCGTCCGGCTGGCCCTCGCCGGCCAGTTCACCGTGGACAAGTGGGGCCCGATCATCGACCCCACCGACGGCACGTTCCTGCCGCTGTGGCGGCTGATGGGGCTGGCGCTGGTCAACACGCTCACCGCGGCCGCACTGGCCATGGCGTTCTCACTGGTCGTGGGCACCGCGCTGGCGCTGACGCGGATCACCGGCGCCGCCTGGTACCGCTGGATCGTCGTCGGCGCGGTCGAACTGCTCCGCGGCGTGCCAGTGGTCATCGCGATCTTCTTCGCCTACCGGGTGCTGCCCGAGATCGGCCTGGACCTGCCGGCGCTGTGGTTCCTCGTCATCGGACTGACCGCGTACAACTCGGTGATCATCGCGGAGATCATCCGCGCCGGGGTGCTCGCCGTCCCCCGCGGGCAGAGCGAAGCGGCCTCCGCACTGGGCATGCGGCGCGGCCAGGTGCTGCGCAGCATCCTGCTGCCGCAGGCCTTCCGCGCGATGCTGCCGGCCCTGATCAGCCAACTCGTCGTCATCGTCAAGGACACGTCGCTGGCATTCATCATCTCCTATCCGGAGACGCTGCGGCAGGCCCAGATCATCATCCAGAGCCTGCACAACCCGATCCCGATGTACCTGACCGTGGCCGCGCTGTTCATCGCGATCAACTACGCGCTCACGCGGCTGGCCGCCCACGTGGAACGGCGCCTGAGCCGCTCCAGGAGCACCCGCACCGCCGAACGCGACCTCGAACCGACGGGCAGCTGACCGACCGAGGCATCACCGGGGTTCGGCGGGAACGCCCTGCTCGCCCAACGTCGCGTCGTAAGCGCGCTGCCACGCACCGCCGGTGATCAACTCGTCGAGGTGGCCGCCCAGTTCCGCACGGAAACGCCGGTCCCCGGGCGGCACGGTGAGCACCCGCGGCGCGCCGTCGACCACGGCGTAGGTCCCCGCCGCGGGCAAGCCCTCCTGCGGCGGCCCCAGCAGCAGGTCGACGTTCCCGCCAGCGACCCCGTCGCGGAGCATGCTCGCGGGCAACCGGCGGAACGACACCTGCGTCCCCGGATCGAGCCCGAGCCGCTCGGCCAGGAGCTTCGCGATCTCCACGTCGAACCCGCCGTACTCGCCGGCGCCTTCGCGGGTGACGAATTCGGGCGCGTCGGCGCTGACCCCCACCAGCAGCTTGCCCCGCTGCCGGATCTCCGCCAACCGCGGCGAGGAGGACAACCCGACATCGGTGTCCGGGGCCGCCGAGGGCGTCCCGCTGCTCTCGGTACTTCCCGCGGACGGCGGGGCCGAAGAGGCCGGCGGCGGGCCCTGCGCCGCGTTCTCCGCACCGCACGCCGCCCCGCAAACCGCCACCGCCGCGACCGCGGGGATCACCACCGCCCGTGCCGCTCCAATGCGCATCCTGCCCAGTCCCGCCGGTTCTCCGTCGTTGCCGATCGTTCTCGCGACTCGATCAAGCCTGGCACAGCACCCCGGCGGGCACCATGGCCGGCGTGCACATGTCCGTGTTCAGCAGGAACGGAACCTGCGCGCCGGGAGCTGCCGCACGACGGCGCTGCGAGAACGCCGTGACGGTTTTGCCCCACTGGATCGTTTGGGGAAACGGACGTTCACCACTAGTGTGGTCGCAGCCATAGGCGCCAACGACGTCGCCACGCATCCACCACGAACGGAGGCGATCTATGTCGTCGGATGGCAGCCCCCGCCGCGTCGTCGCGGAAGTCACCCAGCGGATCGCGGAACGCAGCGAGCCGACCCGCCGCGCCTACCTCGACAGGATGCGCGCCGCCGCGTCCACCGAACCCGTCCGCGCCGACATGCCGTGCAGCAACCTCGCCCACGGCTTCGCCGCGTGCAGCGGCACCGACCGGTTGAGCATCCGCGGCGCGCGCAAACCCGGCGTGGCGATCGTCTCCGCCTACAACGACATGCTCTCCGCGCACCAGCCCTTCGTCGACTTCCCCGCGTGGATCAAGGACGCCGTGCGCGAAGCCGGCGGCGTCGCCCAGTTCGCCGGCGGCGTCCCCGCCATGTGCGACGGCATCACGCAGGCGCGCACCGGTATGGAGCTGTCGCTGTTCTCCCGCGAAGTGATCGCCATGGCCACCGGCGTGGCGCTGTCCCACGAAATGTTCGACGGCGCACTGCTGCTCGGCGTGTGCGACAAGATCGTGCCCGGGCTGCTCATCGGCGGCCTCTCGTTCGGCCACCTGCCGATGCAACTGGTGCCCGCCGGCCCCATGCCGTCCGGCCTGCCGAACAGCGAGAAGAGCCGCATCCGCCAGCAGTTCGCCGAAGGCAAAGCCACCCGCGAGGACCTCCTCGACGCCGAAGCGGCCTCGTACCACTCCCCCGGGACCTGCACCTTCTACGGCACCGCGAATTCCAACCAGCTGGTCGTGGAGGTCATGGGGCTGCAACTGCCCGGCACGAGCTTCGTACCGCCGAACACACCGCTGCGCCGGGCGCTGACCGAGCACGCCGGCCAGCGCGCCGTCGAACTCGACACCCCGCTCGGCGAAATGCTCAACGAGCGCTCGCTGGTCAACGGCATCGTGGGACTGCTGGCCACCGGCGGATCCACCAACCACACGCTGCACCTCGTGGCCATCGCCAAAGCTGCAGGCATCGAACTGACCTGGGACGACTTCAACGACCTGTCCGCGGTGGTGCCGACGCTGGCGCACGTGTACCCCAACGGCAAAGCCGACATCAACCACTTCGCCGCCGCCGGCGGTGTGCAGACCCTCGTCAGCCAGCTGCTCGACGCCGGCCTGCTGCACGCCGACGTACCCACCGTCGCCGGGCACGGACTCGACCACTACCGCAGGCAGCCGTTCCTCGAAGACGGCCAGCTCGTCTGGCGCGACAGCCCGAGCACGAGCCAGGACACCACCGTGCTGCGCAACATCGACGAGCCCTTCGCCCCCGACGGCGGGCTGCGGGTGCTCACCGGCAACCTCGGCCGCGGCGTGACCAAGATCTCCGCTGTCAGCCCGGAGCACCGCGCGGTCACCGCGCCCGCGCGGGTCTTCGACGACCAGCAGTCGTTCACCACCGCGTTCGAACAGGACGAACTCACCGACGACGTCGTCGTCGTGATCCGCAACCAGGGCCCCAAGGCCAACGGGATGCCCGAGCTGCACGGGCTCACCCCCGCACTCGGCGTGCTGCAGGACCGCGGGCAGCAGGTCGCACTGCTCACCGACGGACGCATGTCCGGCGCATCCGGCAAGATCCCCACGGCCATGCACGTGACCCCGGAAGCGAGCGCCGGCGGCGCACTGGCGAAACTGCGCGACGGCGACATGGTGCGCTTCGACGCCACGCGTGCCGCGCTGGAAGTGCTCGTCCCCGACGACGAACTCGCCGCCCGCGAACCCGCACCGGCCGCGCCCAGCGTCCAGTACGGCACAGGGCGGGAACTGTTCGCCGCCTTCCGCGACGTCGTGGGACGTGCCGACCAGGGCGCCAGCGTGTTCACCGCGTTCCAGCAGCACACCAGCGACCAGCCCGCATGACCGACCTCACCGGACGGAGGATCAGCAGGACCATGGACAGCACCGACCTGCTCGAGCTGAGCCCGGTCGTTCCCGTCGTCGCCCTCGACGACACCGCGGCCGCCGCGCCACTGGCCAACGCGCTGCTGCGCGGCGGCATCACCACCATCGAAGTCACCTTGCGCACCCCGGCCGGGCTGCCCTCGATCGAACGGATCGCCCGCGAGGTCCCGGGCGTCGTCGTCGGCGCCGGCACCGTCACCGAACCCGGTCAGGCCAGGCGAGCCGTGGACGCCGGAGCGCGCTACATCGTCACCCCGGCGGCCACCGACCGGTTGCTCGACGACGTCGCGGCCACGGGCCTGCCGTACCTGGCCGGGGTGAGCACCGCGTCCGAAGCGATGCGGGTGGCCGAACGCGGAGTCAGCGCGATGAAGTTCTTCCCCGCCGGCCCCAGCGGTGGTGTGCCCTACCTCAAAGCCCTGACCGGGCCGCTGCCGCACCTGCGGTTCTGCCCCACCGGCGGCGTCACCGCGGACAACGCGCGGGACTACCTGGCGCTGCCGAACGTCGGCTGCGTCGGCGGCACCTGGCTGACGCCGAAGGAATCGCTGCTCTCCGGCGACTGGGCCACCGTGGAATCCCTCGCGGCACAGGCAGCCGCGCTGCGGTAGGCCCGCTGCAGCGGGGCCGGCTGCAGTGGGGCCGGCTGCAGCGGGGCCGGCTGCACCGCGTGCGGCACGGCGGCGGGCCGGATGCGAAACCTGCACGACCCGCACCGGCCCGCCACGCCGCTGCGAGCCCGTTCCCCGTCGTGGGCCCGTTCCTACCGCGAAGTCGTTTCCGCTGCGAGACGTCTTCCCGCTGCGCGCTGGCGTGATCGTCAGCGGCTGCCGTTCAGCCGGTGCTCATCGGCGACGTGCGCCACCGCCTCGTCCACCGAACCGCACACGGGAACACCGGTCTCCACCAGCGACGCCCGGCTCATCACCCCGGTGCTCACGAGCACGCAGTGGGCACCCACCTGTTCAGCTGCCGCGGCGTCGTCGACGACATCACCGATGAGCACCGCCTCGTGCGGCTTTCGGTCGAGGCGTTCCAGGTGGCGCTGCAGGTACGTCGCCTTGGAACCACCACCGACCTGCTCGCGGATCCCGTCGATCCGGTCGAACAGCTCGGACAGGCCGAGCTCGTCCACCAGCGGAACGAGTTCCTCGTGGAACCACATGGAAAGCAGCGACTGGCTGCCACCCGCCTCGGCCCAGGTGTGCAGTCGTTTCGGAACCCCTTCGGCCAGTCCGCAGGTGTGCAGCTGCTCGCGGTAGGCCTCGTGGTACAGCGCATCGATGCGGGCCCAGTCCTCCACGCCGAGGGACCGCTCGAGCAGCCGCTCATAGCAAGCCTGCAGCGGACGGCTGAAGATCGCCCGCCAGTGCTCCAAGTCGATCGGTGCGCGGCCGAACGCACCGCACACCGCGTTCACCGCAGCGAGGACGGCATGGTTGTCGGCCAGCAGCGTGCCGTTCCAGTCCCAGACGATATGCTGGATCTCGTTATCCACGCGCAAGAGCGTAAACGATGCAAAGCGGCACCCCGAGACGCCCCGAGGTGCCGCTCAGCCTGCGAGGTTCAGACGAACCGGTCGGTCTTTACCGCCGCGATGAACGCCTGCCACTGGGTCTGGTCGATCGTGAAGTAGCCGAGGCTGCGGTCCTTGGTGTCACGCACGGCAGCGCCGCTGTCGGTACGGCCGACCTCAACGCAGTTGTGCGCGCCCTGGCTGCGGCTGGACTTCCGCCAGTTGCTCGGGGAAGGCACGTCAGCTCCTTTCAAGTTCCTCCGCGTCCACCTGCGATGGCGTTGTAAGCGCGACGGACCGGGCCATGCGACAGCGTGGCGTCCGCCTTCCCCGCGGAGAGGTCAGCCGGGAGGAGCGGAATCAGCTGCAGACGCTGGCGCACTTGGTTCGCACATATCAGACACCTGTGCTGACCGAGTACAGCGAAAATGACCAGGCGTGATGCCCCGTGCCCCCTATGAGTGGCATTACGCCTCGGGGCCGGACGGTGCGTACCCCCGAGCGCATCGTCCGGCCTCGCGCTATCGGATACCGAACCCTGTTCAGGGGAGAGCTCTGAAGAGCTGGAGAGGGTCAACCGGACGATCACGTCCGCACCGCGGAGCATTCCTCCGCACCGAGACCCGCACGTACAAGGGGACAGCATGACTAGCACAACGCCGCTGCTCGAATCGGCCGACGTGATCGTTTCGCCGGAGATCGACGCCGAGGAGCTCGTGCGCGAGCTGTGCGATGCTGATCGGGAACGACGCAGCGACGACGCCGGAATAGTGTGGTTTCTGCAGCACACGGCCGGCGAGTACGAGCCGAGTCTGACGGTGGGTGTGCGCGGCGACGTCGGAGCGCTGACGTGGTTCACCGCGACCGATGTTCACGTACCTGCTGGCGGCGCCTACTCGCACTGGGTGGACTACTTCAGCCGATACGGCCATCACATGGCCGTGCCGTCGGGCGCGGAAGTCCCGGTTGCGGCGGCACACGCGGCGTTGTACGAGTACGCCCGGACAGGAACCCGCCCGCGGTGCGTGGACTGGGTACGGCTCGACGACGTTCGTCCACCTTATCCTGAGCAGGACGCGTAAGAGGCGGAAGCACAAACGAACGCCCCGGCCGAACCAACGCCGGCCGGGGCCGAATAATCGCCAGCAACGGAGACATTCGCCGTCGGTCGAGCTAGTAGTGCAGGGTCCGGCTACCTCGGATTCGCGTCAACCGACGCCATTACCCTCGGTCGCAACACTCCACCTGCGGCCTTGCCCAGGTCCCGCTTTGCCGGGGTCTTGGAGATTACTTCACTTGGGGGCCCTGCGATCGGGTCGCACGTGCTTTACGGCGAACGCGCACCCCACGACGGTCAGCCCCAAAGCTACGGAGATTGCTCAACAGAGCGCGCTTCTGGATTCGGCAAGGCCGGGGGCGAGCATAATGAGACCTACCGCTGCCAGCACCATGCCGATTAAGAAGGCGAAGAAGAGTCGGTAAGAACTCCTAGGCATCGCTGATCACCTCAGAAGCAGCTCGCGACGGCGCCGATCGAAGTTCCGCCGACGGCCGCGAACCCACCGATGCACACCGCGCAGACCGGGCCGGTGACGGGGGTCATGGGAACGGCGCATGAATCGGCGCAGGCATATGCCATGGCAGCAGCTACCCCACCGCTTACACCGAGCACCGTGGCCAGGCACGCAGTCGTGTTTCGGGCAGCGGTCCCTGGTCCGGACCCCCTCCAGGTTGCTGGTAGCCGTACTGCGCCTGGTCCACGGCAGCCTCTCAGAAGCCCGTGTTGCCGCTACAGTTGACCATCGAGTACGCCCCGGTGGACGTGGCTTCATCGACCACCTGACCGTCGATCGAGATGCGGCACGTCACCTCGCCACCGTTATCGCCGTTCTGCGCAGTCAGGGTGTAGAAGTCGAATCCTTCACCGGCGGGTTCCTCCGCACTCCACGGAAAAGTGGGGTCAGTGTCCTGCGAGGTCGATCCGTTCGCTCCGTAGGTCACGCTCATACCGGAGCCGCTGCCTTCGACCGTGTACACCACGGTTCCGCCACCGTCCGCGTTCTCAGCGCTCGGTGACGCGCCCTCGGTTCCGTTCGTTGCACCCTGAGGCGTTCCCTCGATGTTGTTGAACGACTCGTCCAACTGGTTCATGAACGCCTGTTGCACGAGCACCGTGAACACGACCGCCAGGACGGATAGCCCGGCCCCGATACCAGCAACAACCTTCTTGGTGCCGAACAGACCGATGATGGCCAGGATCAGCCCCACGAACGCCGCGACGGCAGTCAGGTTGTTCAGGATCGGGATGATCGACCCGACTACACCGACGATGCCGAGGATGAGTCCGGACCACGCTAGACCCTTGAACTTTTCCCGCGGAAGCTGCGAGGGCGCAGCGTATCCCGGCGGCGGAGGTTGGTACGTCATAATCTCCCCAGAAGTACGACTTGATCGCTTTGCCGTGATCATACCAGTTGTGCTGCCCAACCAGTACGTCACACCGTGCGCTGTTTGTCACAGCGCGTGCATGTAACACCTGCTGCTCCAGCGTCACTCTGTGACTTTTCGCCGGCGGGAAGAAGCGTGTGGAGACGAGGGATTACACCACTGTGGACAGTTGTTTCCCGCTGTCGACCAATTCCCGCCCGATATCGCGGATGACTCGTGCCAGACGGCGGATTCCGCCTCGCCGGATGGTGCGTTCGCGGGTGTCGCCGGGCTGGCTGTCGCGGTCAGCGATCGTGTCCAGGGTCGCCGGGGTCAGGCTGCTGCGGGACAGGGTGCGGTCGGTGTCGTCGCCGACCAGCAGCAGTGCGCGCAGCCGGTTGATCTGGCTGGTTCGGGTGGTGGTCAGCTCGTGGTGGGGCTGCTCGATTTCGATCACGGTCAGCCCGGCAGCGTGCAACGCTCCGCTCAGGCCGAGACCGTAGCTGCGGATGCCCTCCACTGCCACGGCCACCACCCAGGCCGAGGCCACCGCACCGCCCACACCCCGACACGCTCGACAACGCAACCCTGGCCCGGATCCGCAACCACTACCCCGGCGCACTGGCCCGCGAGGAGGACGAGCAAGAGGCGAAGGAACCTTCAACGGGGACGTTGGCGATGTGATGGAGCTGCCGAGGAAGTAGGGGTGACTGCCGTCGCACCATTGGCGGTGGCGCGCTCCTGTGCCGATTGGCAGACTGAGCTGCGCCGGAAGCACACCGCTTCAGGGCTGTTCGACATTAGTGGAGCAGTATCCATGGCCGCATGGGTTGAGGTTCTGCCTGTCTTTGTGGTCCTGGCAATCACAGTGATTGCCACTGAAGTGCACCGTCGGCGAAACGACGATGACGACAGTCATCATACGCCGAACCGCGTTCCCGGTCACTGGAAGCAGACACCGCCAGCCTTGACGGGTGGCTTCCTCCACGGGCCTGACAAGCCCTGAGAAACGAAAAGCCCCTCCCCACAACCCTGACGTGATGGTTCTGGGGAGGGGTTTTTCGTGTACCAGGCAGAACAGTCACGTGCACCCACTCCAGCGACCCGGGGGCGATCACGGTGCGGACGCCCTCACGGGCTCTCCGCCTCCGACTCCGGACCGTCCACATCGGATGACTCGAGCTCTTCGCGCACCACGCGGAGAGCCAACCCCTCCGGGTATCCCCGCCGTGCGAGCATGCTCACCAGCCGTCGGGTCACCGCGGTCGCATCGCCACCACGCGAGGTGGCCAGCTTGCGGCGCACGAGTTCCCGCGCCTGCTCTTCTTCGTCATCGCTGTCCACAGCGTCCAGAACTGAGGCGATGATCTCCTCGTCGATACCCTTCTTGCGCAGCTCGTGCCGCAAGGCGCGACGCCCCAGGCCCCGCGAACGTCGGCGAGAGGCCACCCATTCCTCGGCGAACGCCGCATCGTCGACCAATCCGGCGGCGACGAACTTGCCCAGCACGCTGTCGATGATCCCGGTCTCGACCTCCTTGCGCGCCAGCGCCTCGCGCAGTTCCGCGCGGCTGCGGGCACGGCTGGCCAGCAGTCGGTAGACCGCCTCCCGCGCGAACTGCTCCGGATCGTCCGCATGCTGCTGCTCTGCGGTGTCGCGGCGACGGGAAGGTCGCGTGCCCTCCCCGTCGCCGCGGTACTCACTGCCGCCTGCCATGGCCGGAATCAGAAGTCGACCGGAGCGGCCTCGTCATCACCGCCGCCCTCGGTGGCCTCGCCGGAGGCTCCCGCATCGGCGCCGAGCCCGATCTTCTCCTTGATCTTCTTCTCGATCTCGTTGGCGGTGTCGGGGTTCTCCCGCAGGTTCTTCCGCGCGTTCTCCTTGCCCTGGCCCAACTGATCGCCTTCGTAGGTGTACCAAGCCCCGGACTTGCGAATGATGCCGTGCTCCACACCCATGTCGATGAGCGAGCCCTCGCGGCTGATCCCGATGCCGTAGATGATGTCGAACTCCGCCTGCTTGAACGGCGGTGCGCAGTTGTGCACCACCACGTCATCGGCGACGAAGTTGTGCAGCTCATCCACCTCGATGTCGAAGGTGCGGCGGGGCTCGAGCGGCAGCACCTCGGCCACCTTGGAGTACCACAGCTGATCACTGAGCACGTCCAACAGGAACGGATCCTCCAAAGCTGCGGCCAGGACCTCGAGACGATCGCGGCGCATCCGCGGCGACCCCAGGACGGCCCGCATTCCCAGCTTGGGGTCACCGGCCTTGTCGCCGATCAGCTCCGCTGCCCGGCGCGGATTCACCTCCAGATCGCGCAAGCGCCACAGCACCGGCTTGATCACTTCGTCCGGCACGTAGTTGCGCTGCGACGCGCGGTACCGACCGGAGAACTCCGCGAGTGCCTGCGTCAATGCGGTCCCGCGCGGACCCCACATCGGAACGAACTCGGCGAATCGCTGGACATTGTCGATTCCGGAGACGCGGATCTCCCAGATGTCGTTCTTGCCGAGCACGGTGCGTCCGTCGATCGTCCCCCCGGCGCGTCCGGCTGCGCGCTTGCGAACGACACTGCCGATCTCCCACCGCAGCAGCAACCAGTGCAGCTGGTGCGCGAGTTGCTCGGAAACGGTGGTGAACCCGAGCCGCAGGCCGCCGGTCTCCTCCTGCGAAACGTGGCCGTCGGATTCGAAGATCCCGAAGACCAGGTTTCCGAGCACGTCGCTGTCGATGTCCTCGTCGAAGAACGCCGACGGAATTGCCTTGTCCTGCGCCGTGGTACCCCGGATCTCGTGCTCCCGGCACAGTTCGAGCAGACGGTTCTGCACGCCCGGTGCGTGCGAAAACGTCACGGACAGCGAGCCTTCTCGACAGTGGGCGCGGCAACCCAGGCTTTCCGCGATCCGGGTGGCATCCGCACGCAGGGACTCCTCGGCATTGAAGAATTGGATCGGGGTCTTGCCGCCGACGTAGCCGTCGCCGATCAGGTAGCCGAGCATCCTGGCGTGCTCAGCCGGCACTGGAGCGGAGGAACCGCACTGTCCGAACCGCCGCGGACGCGCCACCCGGTCGCCGGGTTCCAGATCCTGCGCCAAGCGCCACCCCCGGTCGGTCAGCACCTGGTGATCGGGGGTGACCCGCAGCTCGCCGCCATCCCGGAGGCGGAGCCCCAGGGTGTCCTGCTCCCCTTGGTCGAACCAGGCCACCACCGGCTGCGCCGACAGCTCGCCCTTCTTGTTCGCGGCCACGACGTGCACGGGCAGCTGGTTGTCGACGATGTCCTCGACGTGGTGCGTCACGCCGGTGACCGGGTCGTGCACCCGCGTGCCCTCCGCGACGCACTTGTTCTTCACGACCTTCACGCGCGTGCGGTTGCCGACCGCCTCGGACCCGTCTTTGAGCGTTTCGATCCGACGCACGTCCAGCCGCACCGAGGAGTAGAACTTCAGCGCCTTACCACCCGTGGTGGTCTCAGGAGAGCCGAACATCACGCCGACCTTCTCGCGCAGCTGGTTGATGAAGATCGCCGTCGTCTGCGAGCTGTACAGCGCCGAGGTGAGCTTGCGCAGCGCCTGGCTCATCAGGCGGGCCTGCAGGCCGACGTGGCTGTCGCCCATCTCGCCTTCGATCTCGGCGCGGGGCACGAGCGCGGCCACCGAGTCGATGACGATGGCGTCCAGCGCACCGGAGCGGATCAGCATGTCCGCGATCTCCAGCGCTTGCTCACCCGTGTCTGGCTGGGCCACCAGCAGCGAGTCGGTGTCCACACCGATGGCCTTGGCGTAGTCCGGGTCGAGCGCGTGCTCGGCGTCGATGAAGGCCGCCGTACCGCCCTGCTGCTGGGCGCCGGCGACCGCGTGCAGCGCCACCGAGGTCTTCCCGCTGCTCTCCGGGCCGAAGATCTCCACGACGCGCCCCCGCGGCAGCCCGCCGGTACCCAGCGCCACGTCCAGCGAGATCGAACCGGTGGGAATGACCTCGACGGGAGCCCGCGTCCCCTCGCCGAGCCGCATCACCGAACCCTTGCCGTACTGCTTGTCGATCTGCGCGAGAGCCAGCTCCAGCGCCTTGTTCTTGTCCTGGTTCTTGTCCGACTTGTCGGCTGCCATCGGGGTCCACCTCGGAGTACGTCAAGTCCGTTCATCGCCACGCTAAGCGGAGGGACCGACACCGCCGCCGTCGGGCACTACCGGCGCGGCGATCCCACGCCCTCCATCCTAGGGGAAAATCTGTTCGATCACCTGGCCGACACACCCTCGTTGTCGCCTGTTCGTGTCATGTTGGCGATCACCCTCGTCAACGCGGATACTCAGCGGTGCCTCAGCAGTGCCCCCAGTGGTGCCCCAGCGGTTCCGCCACCGGCGTCCGTCCGGCGGGCACCGCGACGAACCCACCGCGCACCCGAGGAGGTGCCGATCATGCGGATGGATCGTTACATGCCGGCAGACCACCCGTTGAGTCGAATCTACCGGGTCGGGGCCGCGATCTTCGGAGTCGGACTGGTCGTGTTCGGGGCGCTCGGCCTGTCGAACAGCGTCCCGCTGTTCGCCACCCGCGGCATCGACATCCTCGGCCTGTCCAGCAACGGACTCCTGGCGCTGATCTCCGTGGTGGTCGGTGTCGTGCTGGTCGGAGCCGCGGCCTGGGGCGGCATCGTGGCCTCCACCACCACCGTGACCATCGGCGGGTTGTTCTTCCTGTCCGGGTTGGTCAACATCGGGCTGATCAACACCCCGTGGAACGTGCTGGCGTTCCGCTTCGAAAACGTGGTGTTCAGCTTCGTCGCCGGGCTGCTGCTGCTGTTCCTCGGCACCTACGGACGGCTCAGCGGCGGGCTGCCCGAGGACAACCCGTTCGTGCGCTACCGCCACCGCGAACCGCCCACCCGGGAAGTGCCGGAGCAGCGCACCTCCGAGGAACGCCGCGTCGAGGAACTCACCTCGATCGCACGTGCCGAGATCGCCTTCGGCGAAGGGCACCCCACCCCCGAGCAGGACCGGCTCGTGCGGGCCCGGGCACGTCAGCACCAGCTCGCGGAGCGGCAGCGGGCCTACGAACACCACGCCTCGCACGGGCACAGCCAGGAGCAGCAGATCAGTTCGCAGAACCCGTGGGCCGACTACTCCGAACCGGAGCACCCGAACGCTCCCCCGCGGTGACCGCAGCTCGCCGACCGCAGCTCTGCGAACACCTACCGGTGCGATTGGGGAACGCCGAACTCCTCGCACACCGCGTTCCAGACTTCTTTCGGCGGCATCCCGGCCTCGATCGCCTCGTTGACGGTGCGCTCCCCCAGCGAGGTCAGCACGTGGTCGCGCGCGAGCATGTCGGCGCGGAGTTCACCGAACTCGGCCGTCATCCGCTCGCGGAACAAGGTGTGACGCATCGCCGACCACCTTACGGGTGCTTCGTACGCTGGAGGCATGGTGCTGCTGCTCGCCCAGGCCGATCCCACTGGTCTGACCTCGCCGCTCGGCAAGCTCGTCATCGGTGCGGGTCTCCTCGTCGTCGTGGTGCTGTCCCTGAAGTTCCTGTGGGATCAGCGCAACCGCTGATGCCCTGCCACTGATGCCCTGCCGCTGCTGCCCTGCCGCTGCTGCCCTGCCGCTGAACTCCGCCGGCAGTTCCGCCGGCTGAGCCCCACCGCTGAGTCCTGCCGCTGAGTCCTGCCGACTGGCCCCACCGCGCCCCGGCGCGTCGGCAGCGGTTGCCCGGCACGCCGCGCACCACCGATGCGCATCGAGGCGGTGTCGTGCCCGTGCGCCAGCATGGGGGCATGGACGACGTACTGGAGGCGTTCTCCCCGGTCACCCGGGACTGGTTCCGCGGAGCGTTCGCCGCTCCCACCCGCGCCCAGCACGGCGCGTGGAGCGCCATCGCGGCCGGCGAGCACACCCTGGTCGTCGCCCCGACCGGTTCCGGCAAAACGCTGGCGGCGTTCCTGTCGAACCTGGACCGGCTCGCTGCCACCGGCCCACCGGAGGATCCCCAGCACCGCTGCCGCGTGCTCTACGTGTCGCCGATGAAGGCGCTCGCGGTGGACATCGAGCGGAACCTGCGCTCGCCGCTGGCGGGGATGCGCCAGGCCGCGCAACGCCGCGGTGCGGAGCCTCCGGAGATCACCGTGGGGGTGCGCACGGGGGACACGCCGTCCGAGGCCCGCCGCTCGTTCGCCCGCAAGCCGCAGGACGTGCTGGTGACGACCCCGGAATCGCTGTTCCTGCTGCTGACTTCGGCGTCGCGGGAGGCGCTGCGCGGTGTGCAGACGGTGATCGTTGACGAGGTGCACGCCGTGGCCGGCACGAAGCGTGGCGCGCACTTGGCGCTGTCGCTGGAGCGGCTGGACGCGCTGCTGCCGCAGCCGGCGCAGCGGATCGGCCTGTCGGCGACGGTCCGCCCGGTCGACGAAGTCCGCACGTACCTGGCCGGCGGACGTCCGGTGCGCCTGGTGCAGCCGGAGCACCCCAAGCAGGTGGAAGTGCGGGTGGAGGTGCCGGTTCCGGACATGGCCGAGCTGGGCGGCTCGGAGCGCTCCACCGGAGCGGAGCTGGCGGGGGGAACCGCGGCGGGGGGAGCTGCGGCGGGGGGAACCGCGGCGGGGGGAGCTGCGGCGGGGGGAGCTGCGGCGGGGGCGGACCAGCACGCGTCGATCTGGCCGTCGGTGCGCGAACGCGTGCTCGAACTCGTCCGGCAACACCGGTCGACGATCGTGTTCGCCAACTCGCGCCGGCTGGCCGAACGCCTCACCGCGGGGCTCAACGAGCTCGCCGAGGAGCAGGACGGGGCCGAGCGCTCGGTGGAGGAGTTCCCCGCAGCGGCTCCGGGCGCGTCCGGCGTGACGGTCGGCAGCGATCGCGCGGTGGCGCGGGCGCACCACGGCTCGATGTCCAAGGAGCAGCGATCGCAGGTGGAGGACGAGCTCAAGTCCGGCACGCTGGCCTGCGTGGTGGCCACTTCCTCGCTGGAGCTGGGCATCGACATGGGCGCGGTCGACCTGGTGATCCAGGTGGAGACGCCGCCGAGCGTGGCCTCCGGGTTGCAGCGCATCGGACGTGCGGGCCACCACGTGGATGCGGCTTCGCGCGGAGTGGTGTTCCCCAAGTTCCGCGGCGACCTCATCGGCTGCGCCGTGGTCAGCGAGCGGATGTCCGACGGGCTCATCGAGGAGCTGTCCTACCCGCGCAATCCGCTGGACGTGCTGGCCCAGCAGGTCGTGGCGATGGTGGCGATGGCCGACTGGGGGCTCGCCGAATTGGCCGGCGTCGTGCGCAGAGCCGCGCCGTTCGCGGGGTTGCCGGATTCCGCGCTGCACGCGGTGCTGGACATGCTCGCGGGCCGCTATCCGAGCGAGGAGTTCGGCGATCTGCGGGCGCGCCTCGTGTGGGACCGGGTCAACGACGAGTTGCGGGCCCGCCCCGGGGCGCAGCGCCTGGCGGTCACCTCCGGGGGCACGATCCCGGACCGGGGGCTGTTCCTGGTGACCACACCGGGTGAGGGAGACGGCCGCGGCGGTACGCGCGTGGGCGAGCTCGACGAGGAGATGGTCTACGAATCCCGTGTCGGGGACACGTTCCTGCTGGGGACCTCGGCGTGGCGGGTGGAGGACATCACCCACGACCGGGTCGTGGTCGTGCCCGCTCCGGGGCAGGCGGCGCGGATGCCGTTCTGGCGCGGCGATTCGCCCGGACGACCGCTGGAACTGGGGCGCGCGGTGGGGGCGTTCGTCCGGGAACTCGTTTCCGCGGAGGAGGACAGCGCCCGCGAACGCATCGCCGCAGCCGGGTTGGACAAGTGGGCGCAGGACAACTTGCTGTCCTACGTGGAGGATCAGCGGCAGGCGACGCGGCACGTGCCGAACGACCGCACCGTGGTGGTCGAACGCTTCCGCGACGAGCTGGGTGACTGGCGGCTGGTGGTGCACTCGCCGTTCGGCGCACCGGTGAACGACCCGTGGGCACTGCTCATCGGCGCGCGACTGCGGGAACGCCGCGGGGTCGACGCCCAGGTCGTCGCCTCCGATGACGGCATCGTGCTGCGGATGGCCGACGCGTGGGACGAATCGGGGGGCGAAGTGGTGCCCGCGGCCGAGGACGTGCTGTTCGACCCGGACGAAGTGCAGCAGGCCGTCACCGACGAGGTCGGCGGTTCGGCGCTGTTCGCCGCGCGTTTCCGGGAATGCGCCGCGCGTGCGTTGCTGCTGCCGCGGCGCGATCCGGGGCGGCGCACCCCGCTGTGGCAGCAGCGCCAGCGGGCGGCGCAGCTGCTGTCCGTGGCCTCGCAGTACGAGGAGTTCCCGGTCGTGCTGGAGGCGATGCGGGAGTGCCTGCAGGACGTTTACGACGTGCCCGGGCTGACCGCGATCATGCGGGACGTGGCGGCGCGGCGGATCCGCACGGTCGAGGTGGAGACGCCGAACCCGTCGCCGTTCGCGCGGAACCTGCTGTTCGGCTATGCGGGAATGTTCCTCTACGAGTCGGACGCGCCGCTGGCGGAGCGGCGGTCGGCCGCGTTGAGCCTGGATTCCACGCTGTTGAGCGAACTTCTGGGCTCGGAGGCGCTGCGCGAACTGCTCGATCCCGACGTGGTCGTCGAAGTGGAGCAGCGGCTGCAGCGCAGCAGCGAGGATCGCCGCGCCTTCGACGTCGAGTCCACGATGGACATGCTGGCTGCGCTCGGCGATCTTTCCTCGCACGAGGCCGAGCAGCGGGGCGCTCGGGTGGAGTGGTTGGAACAGCTGCAGGCTCAGCACCGGGTGCTGCACGTGCGCATCGCTGGAGAACCGCGGTGGATCCCCGTCGAGGACGCGGGCAAGGTGCGCGATGCTCTGGGGGTGGCGCTGCCGGTGGGAGTTCCGGAAGCGTTCACCGAACCGTCCGCGCATCCGCTCGCCGAGCTGCTGATCCGCTATGCCCGCTGCCGCGGACCGTTCACGGCCGAGTCCGCGGCTCAGCGCTTCGGTCTCGGTGTCAGCGTGGTGCACAGCGTGCTCGACCAGTTGACGACGAGCGGTCGACTCGTCACCGGGGAGCTGCGTCCACTGCAGGCGGGCGGTGGGGGCACGCTCGAGTACTGCGACAGCGAAGTGCTGCGGCGGCTGCGACGGGCGTCGCTGGCGCGGCTGCGAGCCGAGGTCGAACCGGTCGACCAGCGCGCCCTGGCGCGGTTCCTGCCGTCGTGGCACGGCATCGGTGTGCGGCAGCGGCACGCGCCGAACGTCGAGGAGGCCTACGCGGTCGTCGAACAGCTCGCCGGCATTCCGGTTCCGGCCAGCGCTTTGGAGTCGTTGATCCTGCCTTCCCGGCTGCCGGGATACCAGCCGGCGCTGTTGGACGAGTTGACCTCGAGCGGCGAAGTGACATGGGTCGGTTCCGGGGCTCTGTCCGGTGGGGACGGCTGGATCGCGGTGGCACCGACGGATGTGGCGGACCTGCTGCTGCCGGACCTCCCCGAGGAGCCACTCGACGCACCGCTGCAGCAGGCGGTGCTGACGTCGTTGCACGGTGGAGCGTTGTTCTTCCGGCAGCTGGTCGAGAGCATCGGCCGGGAGAGCACAGCCCGGGGCGAGGCCGCCCCGTCCGACGAGGAGGTCGCCGCGTCGCTGTGGGACCTGGTGTGGGCAGGACGGGTCACCAACGACACCCTCGCGCCGCTGCGGGCGAGCCTCGGCGGCGGGGCGGCGAAGCACCGCTCCCAGCGTTCCGCTCCGCGCGGGCGCTACGCGGGCCTGCGCGCGGGGCGCCCGAACATGCCGAGCCGGACCGGTCCGCCCACGGTGTCCGGGCGGTGGTCACTCGCTCCGCTGCCCAGTGAGGAGGCCACGCGGCGGGCGCAGGCGCGCACCGAGTCGTTCCTCGAGCGGCACGGGGTGCTCACGCGTGGAGCGCTCGACATCGAACGCCACACCGGTGGGTTCTCCGCCGTGTACAAGGTGCTGCGCACGATGGAGGAGTCAGGCCACTGCCGGCGCGGTTACGTCGTCGAAGGGCTCGGTGCCGCGCAGTTCGCCGTATCCGGGGCGATCGACCGCCTGCGGTCCTTCTCCACCACCGAGGAGTCCGCGGAGAACGAGGACGCGGCACTCGTTCTTGCCGCAGCCGACCCGGCGCAACCATTCGGTGCGGCGCTGGACTGGCCCGCGCCGCAAAGCGGGACGCGGCACCGCCCGGGGCGGAAAGCCGGGGCGCTCGTGGTCCTGGTGGCAGGCCAAGCCGTGTTCTACCTGGAACGCGGCGGCCGGTCGCTGCTGTCCTTCACCACGGACGAGTCGCTCCTGCGCGCAGGGGCGACCGGCCTTGCCGAAGCGGTGCGGCACGGGTGGTTGGAACAGGTGACGGTGCGCCGCACCGATGGCGAGGGCGCTTGGGGAACGCGGTTGGCCGAGATCCTCACCGAGGTCGGCTTCCGCGTCACGCCGAAAGGACTGCGGCTGCGCTCCTGACGCCGAGCCGCTCACGGTCAGGACGCTCCGTGCGTGGACAATCGGAGCAGGCCCCACAGTTGGGCTGCGGCTCGCAGATCGCCGGCGATGGTCACCGCCCGGTCCGGCAGTCGCCCCCACAGCCACAGGTAGACGCGATCCGGATCGCCCGTGACCACGGCGTCCGCACCACGCGGGCAGTCGCGTGCTGGTCGCAGCGCGACACCGCGCTCATCGGCGCAGGCCATCCAACTGTTGCCGCCGGTGCGCACGTGCACCGCACCGGCGTGCGTGCCGGCTACGCCGAGCACGGGCAGTCGGTAGGCGAACCACAACCGCAACATCTCGTCGATGCCGTCCTCGGCGATCGCAGCGGGAACGGGGTCAAAGCCCGCACCCGTGGCCGACTGCACGTCGACGCGTCCGAGGAGCGTGGCGTGGGTCAGCCGCCGCAGCCAGAAGCGGACCGTCCCGTCCGCGGGCCACCAGGTGGAGCACGATTCCCACGGCGACCGCGTCCCGAGTTCGGCAAGCAGTGCCGCCAGCCGGTCGACGAAACGTTCCACCGAGACGGCCACCTCAGTGCGTGCCGAGCCGGTGCCCGCGGACGCGATACGCTGCCGCGAGTCCAACCGGGACAGTGCACCGTCGTACTCGCGGACGAGGTGGCGGACCGTTTCACCGGCCGTTCTGCCGGACGCGCCGACGACCGGCGCGTCCGGCCGGGACTGCCGCGCGCTGTCGGCGAAGGATCGGCCCTCCCTGCCGAGGGTTTCGCGCAACTCCTCGGGCGCCGGGGTGCGCACCGCGCATGACGCGGGCACCGGGCGGTCGGTGGTTTCGGCGCGTCTGCCACGTCCGGTGCATCCGTCCCCGCCCCGGCCAGGCGGTCGGAGACCGTCCTGCGCCCTCGCAGAGACGTGCGCGCGCTCCGGGCTCACGACAAGACCTCCAGCAGGCTGCGTTCGGCAACCTCCAGGAATTCGCCCGAGCGGAGACGCAGCTCGTCGGCTTCCTCCGCGGACGCCCGGGCACCCGCCTCCACCGCGGCCCGGCGCTCCGAACGCGCGGCGAAGTACCCAGCCCATTCGCGCAGTTCGGGAACGGTCTCGGTCAGCAGCGACCACACGCTGGCGGGTTTCGCGCTCGTGCGGTACCGGGACCGCGCCAGCACCAGCGCCGTCGCCGCCCGGAACGCAGCGATGTGCGCCTCCACGTACCGCTGCTCGGTGGTAGCGGCGTCCTGGGCGATCTCGCAGCAGCTGCGCGCCTGGGCGAGCAGCGAGAGCGGCCCCGAGGGGCATGCGGCGTGCCGCGGTGCACCCGCAGGCCGTTCGGCACTGCGCTGGACGGGGATCAACGGCGGCTGAGTGGCGGATTCGAGCGATGACGCCATGGCGGACCTCCAGACGAGTACTCCGGTTCACGGACTCCGACTCATGTGCGAGACGGGCGCATGTACGAGACGGGCTCACGAACGAGGTGCGTTCGAATATCCGTTCGACACGTTCGACTGTAGAGTCCTCGCCATCGCGACTCAAGAGTTTTTCGATCACCAGTTCGAGTGACTGGGGAACTGCTCCGCCCGAGCGCAGCTGTCCCCACGCAGCCCTGAGAAGCGCTAGTGTGCGGGCCGTGACCGCCGCACCATCCCCCCGCTGCGCCCGGCTCGCGGAGTTCTCCGCGCACGACCTCCGCGCCCGGCTGGCTGAAGCGCTGTCGCTGTACGTCGCCGCGATGGACTATCCCGAGACCACGGCCCAGCAGCGCGCCCCGATGTGGACCGCGCACATGCTCCGTCCCGGCTGGCGCTGCGTCGGCGCGGTCAGCGATGACGACGAACTCGCCGCCATCGGCTACGGCTACCTCGGCACGCCCGGGCAGTGGTGGCACGAGCAGGTGCGCCGGGGGCTGATGCACGCGGGGGCTTCCCCGGAGAGGTGGCTCGACGACTACTTCGAGCTCACCGAGCTGCACGTGCACCCGGACTGGCAGGGTTCCGGACTCGGCGAGGACGTGGCCCGCCGGCTGCTCTCACCCGCGCCCGCGGCAGCGGTGCTGCTGTCCACTCCGGAAGGGCCGACACGCGCGTGGCGGCTGTACCGGCGCATGGGGTTCCAGGACGTGCTGCGCCAGCACCGGTTCGCCGGGGATCCGCGGCCCTTCGCCGTGCTCGGGCGGTCCCTGCCCCTCGACGACGCCGAGCAGCAACGCCCCGGGCTGTAGCGCCCCGAGCAGCAGCGCGGCGCACCGGTCGACGCACTTCGCACCGGACAGCGGAACCCGCGCGCACCGCTGCCGCACGCCGAGCACGCTGCGGCACGCCGAGCACGCTGCCGCCGCGCAGCGCGGCCGCGCGCCGGCCCCCACTGCGCACGGCGGCACGGCGTCAGATCCGCGCGAGCTGCTCGCGCAGCGTGTCCAACCCCATCGGCCCGAGCTCGAGCGCACGGCGGTGGAACTCCTTGCGACTGAAGGCCGTCCCGTGGCGCTGGTGCGCCTCGTCCCTGGCGGCACGCCACAACCGCTCCCCGAGCTTGTACGACGGGGCTTGCCCCGGCCACCCCAGGTAGCGGTCGATCTCGTCGCGGACGTGCTCCGGATCGGCCACGGTGCGCTGCAGCATGAAGTCCCGACCGAGCTCGGGCGTCCAGCGCTCCCCTTCGTGGAAACCGGTGCCGCGGGGGATCTCCAGCTGCAGGTGCATGCCGATGTCCACGATCACCCGGGCCGCGCGGAACAACTGCTCGTTGAGCATGCCCAGCAGGTACGCGGGATCCTGCAGGTAACCGAGCTCGCGCATGAGCCGCTCGGCGTACAACGCCCACCCCTCGCCGTGGGCCGAGACGAAGCACGCCAGCCGCTGGAACCGGTTGAGCCGCTGCGCCTCGTGCACCGCCGTACCCACCTGCAGGTGGTGCCCCGGTACGCCTTCGTGGTAGACGACGGTGACCTCGCGCCACACGGGGAATTCGGTGCGCTCCTGCGGCAGCGACCACCACATCCGCCCGGGGCGCTGGAAGTCCTCGGTGGGGGCGGTGTAGTACGCGCCGACACCGCCGCCAGGCGGCGCGATGTGGCATTCGAGGGTGCGCAGCTGTTCGGGGATGTCGAACTCCGCGCCGGCCAGCTCGCCGATCGCCGTGTCGGCGAGCTGCTGCATCCAGTCCCGCAGCGCGTCCTGGCCGCGGATCCGGTAGCGCTCGTCCTCGTCGAGCGAGCGCGCGACCTCGGCCACCGATGAGCCGCTGCTGATGCTGTCGACCAGCTCGTACATCTCCCGTTCGAGCGCGGTGAACTCGTTCCAGCCCCACTCGTAGGCCTCGCGCAGGTCGAGCCGCGCCCCGAGGAAGTACCGCGACCACAACCGGTAGCGCTCTTCGCCGACAGCGTCGGTGTCCGGCGCCTGCGGCAGCAGTTCGGAGCGGAGGAACTCGGCCAGCTCGCGGTAGGCGCCCGCGGCGAGTTCAGCGCCACGCTCCAGTTCCCGGCGCAGTGCGGGCTCCTGGTCTCCGCCACGGTTGATCATGGCGGTGAAGAAGGATTCACCGCCGTCCTTGCCGGACCAGGTGTCGCACTGCTCGGCTACCCGGCGAACCTGGCGCGCGGCGGCCACGTCGCCGGCGCGGGCGGCTTCGCGCAGGCTCGCGCACAACCCGCCGACGGCCTCGGGCATCGCCGCGAGCCGCCGCGCGATGGTGTGCCACTGCTCCGGGGTCTCGCCGGGCATGAGGTCGAAAACCTGGCGCAGGTCCTGCACCGGGCTGGCGATCACGTTGAGCGCGGACATGTCCGCACCTGCCTCGTGCAGCTCGACGTCCAGGCCGACGCGTTCCCGGAACACGGCCTGCGCCACGCGCTCGCTCTCGTCGCGTGGTTCGGCGCCGCTGACGCGGGCGAGCGCGCGCTTGGCGAGATCGGCGCGGGCGCGGTGGCCGTCCGGGGAGTAGTCGGTGAGCCTGTCCTCACCACCGGAGACGCCGAGCGCGGTGCCCGCGATCGGGTCGAGCGCCACCAGATCCGCCACGTACTGGTCACTCACGGCATGGACGCCGTCGCGATCATCTGCCATGCGGACACGCTACCGCGCAGGGCCCGCGCGGGCCCGTTCTCTGCCCGCGGCCCCTCCCCGCGGCGGGCACCGCCGAACGAGCCTGCACGGGGCGCTCCCGCGCAGGGCATCCGGCGTTCACCGGCGCGTGGCGAGCACACGGCGAAGCCGACCTCCTCGTGCCACTCTTCTTGCCGTGGACATCACGAACCGCCGCCGACGTCCGCGGGGTGCGCGCAACGCGCTGTTCGCGGTGCTGCTCACCGCGATGACCGTCGCGCTGACCGGCTGCCTGCACCTGAGCGCGTCGATCAACATCACCGACGAGGACCGCGCTTCCGGCGAACTGCGCGTTTCCACTCGAACGGCCGCGGGGCAGGAACCGTTCCGGTTGAAACCGCCGCCGCACCTGGCCGATCGGGTGACCGTCGAGCCCTACACCACCGACGGGCGGCACGGCTCGCACCTGTCCTTCCACGACCTGACCTTCCACGAGGTGGAAGCGCTCGCGCAGGAGCTGAGCCCGAGCGACTCCCGCTACGAGGTCACGCTGCGGCGGCACGGCACGCTCGTCGACGCCAACGCGCGGGTGGACCTCACCCCGCTGGCCAACACCGATTCATCAGTGCTCGTGCGGATCAGCGCGCCGGGCCAGATCACGAACAGCAACGGCCAGGAAAGCGCGGGAACGGTGACCTGGAACCTCGAACCCGGCGAGGTCACGCACATGGCGGTGACCTACCAGTACTCGAGCTCGGCCGTCGGGCCGTGGACGGTCTGGGCGAGCGCGGTGGCCCTGGGCACGCTGGCCGCGGCGGCACTGGTGGGGCTGTTGGCGCTGCGGACGCATCTGCGCAGCCGCGTCTCCCCCGAGGACGCCGCGGCCCCGGCGCCGGGGTCGCGCACGTGACCCCGCTGGACGCGCAGCGCAGCCGACTCGGCACTCATCCGGACCGGCCCCGCCGACCGCGCCGCGCGCGTATCACGGAGGATGGAACCGTGTCCGCCCCCCGCATCCGATCCGCACCCGACGACCCACCGCGCAGCGTCGGGTTCGACGAGGACCTGCCCGAGCACGTGCACCGCGCGCTGACCCACTACCTGCAGCGGCGCGTGCGCGAGGTGGACGGGTTCAGCGCGGCCTTCCGGGAAGCCACCGCCGAGCTGGACGGCTTCGTCCTCGGTGGCGGGAAGCGACTGCGGCCCACGTTCGCCTGGTGGGGGTGGCGCGCCGCCGGCGGCGCGGGGCACGGCCCCGCCGCGGCGGCGATGCTGCAGGCGGCCAGCGCTCTCGAGCTGCTGCAGGCCTGCGCACTGGTGCACGACGACCTCATCGACGATTCCGACACGCGGCGCGGCAATCCGACGGTGCACCGCGTGTTCGCGCAGTCCCACCGGCAGGCGCAGCACCGCGGGCGGTCCGACCGGTTCGGGATGGCCGCCGCTGTGCTGCTGGGAGATCTGGCGCTGGCCTGGGCCGACGACATGTTCTTCGACGCCGGGGTGGGCACCGAGTCGCTGCGGCGCGGCATGCGTCCGTGGCAGGCGATGCGCACGGAGGTGCTCGGCGGGCAGTACCTGGACGTGCTGGGGCAGGCCAGCGGGGACGAGTCGGCTGAGGCCGCGCTGCGCGTGTGCGCGCTCAAATCGGCCTCGTACACCGTGCAGCGGCCGCTGGAACTGGGCGCGGAGATCGCCGGCGGCACCCCGGAGGCGGTGGCGGCGCTGCGCCGTTTCGGCTCCGACATCGGGGTGGCCTTCCAGCTGCGCGACGACCTGCTCGGCGTCTTCGGCGACCCGGAGGTGACCGGCAAACCCGCCGGGGACGACCTCCGCGAGGGCAAGCGGACCGTGCTCGTCGCCGAAGCGTTCGACGCGGCGCAGCGGCGCGACGACACCGCCGCTGCGGAGGAGTTGCGCACCGCGCTCGGAGAGCCGAACCTGAGCGACGGCGATGTGCAGCGCGTGCAGGAGACCCTGCGCAACGTCGGAGCCGATGCGGCGGTGGAGCGGCGGATCAGCGACCTCACCGGCTCGGCGATGCACGCCCTGCACAGCGTCGACCTGGCCGAACCCGCCGCGAGCCGGCTGGCGGAACTGGCGGTGACCGTCACCGACCGGACCAGGTGACGCGCGTGCGCACGGTAGCGGGGCCCACCGACCGGGTGGTGATCATCGGCGCCGGGCTGTCCGGCTTGGCGGCGGCGCTGCACCTGGCCGGGGCCGGCCGGGAAGTCACGGTGGTGGAACGCGCGTCAGGGCCCGGCGGTCGCGCCGGTCGGCAGGAGAGCGGCGATTACCGCATCGACACGGGCCCGACCGTGGTGACGATGCCGGAGCTGTTCGACGAAGCGCTGGCCGCGGTGGGCGATTCGCTGCGCGAGCGGGTGGAGCTGCTGCCGCTGCACCCCGCCTACCGGGCGCGGTTCGCCGACGGCAGCGCCCTCGACGTGCACAGCGACGCCGAAGCGATGGAGGCGGAGGTGCGGCGGTTCGCCGGACCCCGCGAGGCGCGCGGGTACCGCCGGCTGCGCCGCTGGCTCACCGCGATGTACCGGGCCGAGTGGGGGCGGTTCATCGACGCGAACTTCGATTCGCCGGCCGACCTGCTGCGTCCGGAACTGGCCCGCGTCGCCTGGTTGGGCGGGTTCGGGCGGCTCGAACGCGCCGTGCGCCGCTTCCTGTCCGATCCGCGCGTGGTGCGCGTGTTCACGTTCCAGTCGCTCTACGCGGGACTGGATCCGCGGCAGGCGTTGGCGCTGTATTCGGCGATCCCCTACATGGACACGGTGGGCGGCGTCTGGTTTCCCCGCGGCGGCACCCATGCGCTGCCGCGGGCCCTGGCCGAGGCAGCCGCGCAGGCAGGCGTCCGGTTCCGGTTCGGCGAGCAGGTCACCGGTGTGCAGCGCCGGGCGGGACGTGCCGCGGCGCTGCACACCACGTCCGGTCGCATCCCCGCCGACGCGGTCGTCAGCACCGCCGACCTGCCGGAGACGTGGCAGCTGCTGGGGCGGGCGCCGCGGCGCGAGCCGACCTGGGCGCATTCGGCTGTGGTGTGGCACGTGGGCAGTTCCACCCCGCTGACGGACGCGCACCACACGATCTCGTTCGGCGCCGCCTGGTCGGACACGTTCGCGGAGCTGAGCCGCGGACGCCTCATGAGCGATCCCTCGCTGCTGGTGACGCGGCCGACGGCCACCGATGCCGCACTCGCCCCCGCGGGCCGCGAGTTGCAGTACGTGCTCGCGCCGTGCCCGAACCTGCGCACCGGTGCGATCGACTGGGACCGGGTGGGCCCCGCCTATCGGGACGAACTGGCGGGAACGCTGCGCCGCCGCGGGTTCCTCGCGGACGGTGACGAGCCGCTGAGCCTGTCGCTGGTGACTCCGGCGGACTGGGCCGCGCGGGGCTACGCGGCCGGAACACCGTTCTCCGCGGCGCACACGTTCGCGCAGACCGGACCGTTCCGGCAGCGCAACCTGGTGCACGGGTGGGAGAACGTGGTGCTCGCCGGTTCCGGCACCACGCCCGGTGTCGGTGTGCCTCCGGTGCTGCTGTCCGGCAAGCACGCGGCGCAGCGCATCACCGGCCAGCGCATCACCGGCCAGCGCGCCACCGGCCGTTGACCGGTGCGGCACGCGTCGACCCCCAGCAGTGGTGCTTGCCGCCCGTGCGCACGCGGACAGGCCCGGCGATCGGTCCCGGCCGAAGCACCTGTCCGCACCCGCCGTGCCGGGGGTGCGGACCGCGCACCGATCAGAAGCCCATGGCTTGGGCCCGTCGCTTGACCTCGCGCCCCCGGTTCTCGCGCAGCGCCTGGATGGGACTGCCGGGGAGGGTCTCGTCCTCGGTGAACAGCCACCGCAGGATCTCGTCGGGGTGGTAGCCGGCGTCGCTGAGCAACGTGAGCGTGCCGGGGAGCCCTTTGACGATGCCGTCCTCGGTGAGGAACGCGGCCGGGATGCTCAGCTCGCCGTCGCGTCGCATGGCGAGCAGCTGGCCTTCGCGGATCAGCTGGTGCACCCGGGTGGCCGGCCGGTTGAATCGCTTCGCTACTTCGGGGACCGGGATGAGCTCCACGTCGGGAGCGAGTACATCCGGAGCTGCAGGAATCGCACTCACGCCGCCCACGATGCCACACAGCTCCCGCCCCTGCGTTGCACCGGACGGGCTACGCGGCGGGCGGCCTCCGCTGGATCGTGCCACCGGACACGGACCGGTGAACCGCGCCGCCTACGATCGACTCCGTGATCGGAAAGCAGACCGGTTCCGCGTGCCGCGGCGCGGGCGCACAGCACCCGTCGTGCCCTGGATCACCTGCCACAATCAGCCGGACACGACGACTCGGGTTGGCGACTCATGACTCCTGACGCAGATTCCGGTCGCAGCGGACCCGCGCCGTTACCGGGTTCCCTGCTGGAAGGCCGGTACCGGGTGGACGCGGTGCTCGCGCGCGGCGGCATGTCCACCGTGTACAGCGGTGTGGACACGCGCCTCGACCGCCCCGTGGCGATCAAGGTGATGGACTCCCAGCACTCGGGGGACCGCTCCTTCGTGGAACGCTTCGAGCGGGAAGCGCGTGCCGCCGCCCGGCTCGACCACCCGAACATCGTCGGCGTCTACGACCAGGGCGTGGACCGCAACCCCGCGGGCGATCACGTGTTCCTGGTGATGCAGCTGGTACGCGGCTGCACCCTGCGCGACCTCATCCAGCAGCACGGCGGCCTGTCGCTGCCGGTTGCCTTGAGCGTGCTGGAACCGGTGCTGTCGGCGCTGGGTGCGGCGCACCACGCGGGAATGGTGCACCGCGACGTGAAGCCGGAGAACGTGCTGATCGGAACGGACGGAACCGTGCACGTGGCCGACTTCGGCCTGGTGCGGGCCGCCGCCTCCGCCGGCACCACCAGCGGCAGCGTCATCCTGGGCACGGTCGCCTACCTCTCGCCCGAGCAGGTCACCACCGGTGACGCGGACCCGCGCAGCGACGTGTACGCGGCCGGGGTGGTGCTCCACGAGATGCTCACCGGCCAACCGCCGTACGTCGCCGACAACGCGCTCTCGGTCGCCTACCGGCACGTCAACGAGGACATGCCCCCGCCCGGGGAGCAGCTGCCCGAGCTACCGCCGGCGGTGGACGCGCTGGCCGTGCGCGCTACCCGGCGCGACGCCGCGGAGCGACCTGCCGATGCGGAGGCCTTCCGCACCGAGCTGGTCCGGCTGCGCCAGGACCTGGGCATCGCCCCGGTTTCCGTTCCGGTGCCCGCCGATGCCGAACGCACCGAGCGGATGGCCCCGGCCGAACCACCGCTGCGGGACACGCGCGCCCACCAGGCCGGCGCGGCCGAATCGCCCGGCCCGCGCGGGACGCGGGCACTGTCCCGGCCTGCGCAGGAGGCGGGCACCGAAGCCGAGGACACGCGGGAGATCGCCGCGGTGGGATCCGACCGTCGGCGCGGGCGCCGCCGCGGACTGCTGTGGACCCTCGCGGTGCTGGTGCTGGTCGGCCTGCTCGGGGCGGGCGCGTTCTACCTCGGGGTGGCGCAGCAGATCGACGTGCCGCGCGTGGCCGGCCAACCGGAGCAGCAGGCCACCGCCACGCTCCGCGAGGCGGGGCTGCAACCTGAGGTCTCGCGGGAGCACAACGACGAGACCGCGGAAGGACTCGTGCTGCGCACCGAGCCGAACGCGGGCTCGCGGGTCTCCGACGGCGGCTCGGTGCAGGTCGTGGTCTCGCTGGGCAAGCCGCGGGTACCGAACATCGAACCGGGAACGAGCGTGTCCGATGCGGAAAGCGCGCTGCGCAACGCGCAGCTGCGCCCGCAGCAGGCCGGCGAGGAATACCACCGCTCGGTGCCCGAGGGGCACGTCATCCGCGTGGATCCGCAGCCGGGCACGCGGTTGTCCTCCAGTTCCGAGGTGCGGCTCGTCCTCAGCAGGGGCCCGCGCCCGGTGCCGGTCCCGGACGTGTCCGGAGCCGCGCAGGACGAGGCCTTCCAGGCGCTGCAGCAGGCCGGGTTCACGCCGTACGTGGCCGGCCAGGAGTTCAACGGCGATGTCGAAGGCGGCCACGTCGTCCGCACCGACCCCGGAAGCGGCACGACCGTGCAGCAGTCGGGCGAGGCCCGCGTCGGCGTGGTCGTGTCCAACGCCGTGTCGGTGCCGAACTTCAACGGCAAGTCGGTGCAGGAAGCACAGCAGATGGCGGCCGACGCGGGACTGCAGTTGAAGGTGCGCAGCCTCTTCGACCGTCAGGGCGGGCTCGTGCTGGGGCAGCTGCCCATGGCCGGGCAGCGCGTGGAACCCGGCTCGACCGTCTCGGTCAACGCGTTCTGACCCGCTGCGGCCCGCAGCAGCAGTCCGCACAACAAGCCCGCGGCGACACCCTCGCGGCAGCACCCGGTGTGACGTTGCTCGCGTCGCAGCTTCGCCGCCACCTCCGCACCGCTGCGACCAGTTCGAATCCGATCTCGGTGCGAGGCGGCGGCGTTCTGCGGCGACACGGACGTACCGCCGACGCCGCCATGATCGGGACGATGTGGAACTATGGGGCATGCCATGGCCCCGATGACTCCCCCGATGCCGTCCCCCGGCGCCACTGACTCCGCCCGAGCTGCACCACTGCGGTGGTACGAGCTGCTCCGCGGCCCCCTGCCGCTGCGCACGATCGCCCTGGGTGCGGCGGGCTCGCTGCTGATGCTGCTGGGCTCGCTCGGCGCCGGCGGCACGCTCATGCGTGATCCGGTCCTCGCCGACGGGCCGCTGTCGCTGATCCGGTACGGGCACGGCCGGGAACTCGCCTTCGCGGCCACCTACATCGGGTTCGCGGTGCTGCTGTGGGCGTGGATCCGCCTCGGACGCGGAGTGCTGACGCACCTGGTGTCCGCGCGCAGCGTGCTGCTGGCCGGGGCCGCGTGGATGGCTCCGCTGCTCATCGCCCCACCGCTGTTCACCCGGGACGTGTACAGCTACCTCGGCCAGGGGATGCTGGCCGTGCACGGCCTCGATCCGTACGCCCTCGGACCCGCAGTGCTCGACGGACCGCTGCCGGACAACGTCCACCCCACCTGGCACACGACGCCAGCACCGTACGGGCCGCTGTTCGTCGCCATCTCCGCAGCCATGGCCTGGGCCGTCGGCAACCACGTGCTCGTGGGTGTGATCGCGTTCCGGTTGCTCGTCCTGCTCGGCCTGGTGCTGTTCGCGGCCGTGCTGCCGGGTCTGGTGCGCCACCTCGGCGGACGGCTGCCCGTGGCGTTGTGGATCGCGGTGGCCAGCCCGCTGACCGTCACCCAGCTCGTCGGCGGGCCGCATAACGACCTGCTCGTGGTCGGGCTGCTGGCGGCTGGCACGCTGCTGGCGCTGCGCAACTTCCACGCCAGCGCGGTCGCCGTGGTGACGGTGGCCATGGCGATCAAGGCGACCGCCGGTGTGCTGCTGCCGTTCCTCGTGTGGATGTGGGCCGGCCGCTACGGAGGATCGCTGGGGTGGCGGTTCCTGCGCGCGGTGGTGCCGGCGCTGGGCGTGTTCGGCGCCGTGTTCGGCACGTGCATGGCCCTCGCCGGTGTCGGGTTCGGCTGGCTGCCCGCGCTCTCCGCGCCCAGCATCATCGTCAACTACCTCTCGGTGCCCACCGGCCTCGGTCAGGCCGTGCACGGCGTCGTCTCGCTCTTCGTCGACGTCCCCGGCGCCGCGTTCATCGAAACCGGACGCGCCCTCGGGATGCTCGCCCTCGCCGGCGTGCTGGTGCACCAGTGGTGGCAAGCCCGAAACGGCGGTGTCGAGGCGGTCCACCGTGCGGCGATCGCCCTCTGCGCGGCGGCTCTGCTCGGCCCGACCGTGCTGCCGTGGTACCTGAGCTGGTCGATGGCCCTGGCGTGCGCGCTGCCCTGGTCCGAGCGAGCCCTGACGGTGCTCGTGGGCGGGCAGGTCGTGCTCATCCTCGCCTACTACCCAGATGGCGAGCAGGCGATGTTCAACTGGCCGTACATGGCCGGTGTGGTCGCGTTGGCGCTGCTGGCCGCCGCTTCCCTGCTCCGGTTCGATCCGCTGAACCTGCACGAGCCGCGAACGGGGCGCAAGGTCGTGAGCGCACCGGACGACGCGCACCCGGAGACGGGCATCACGCTCGACGACGGACCGGCCGCCACGCAGACCGGCGAGCACCCCGACCGGCGCGGCTGACCCGGCACCGCAACAGGCCGGCACCGCAGCAGGCCGGCACCGCAGCAGGCCGGCACCGCAACAGGCCGGCACCGCAGCAGGCCGAAGCCGCAGCAGGCCGGCACCGCAACAGGCCGGCACCGCAGCAGGCCGAAGCCGCAGCAGGCCGAAGCCGCAGCAGCACGCCGCGCACCGCACAGCCGTGCCGACCGACCACTCCAGCAGACCACCGCTCCCGCGGGCCGCCGTCGCGGAGGCCGCACGGCTCGGGTGCGCGCGAAACGGCCGCGCCCCGCGGGGCGCGGCCGCCGTGTGCCGGCAACGGTTCAGTTCCGCAGCATCTCCGCCACGAGGAACGCCAGCTCCAGCGACTGCTGGGTGTTCAGTCGCGGGTCGCACGCGGTCTCGTACCGGCCGCTGAGGTCGGTGTCGGAGATGTCCTGCGCCCCGCCGAGGCACTCCGTGACGTCCTCACCGGTCAGCTCGATGTGCACGCCACCCGGGTGGGTGCCCAGTTTGTGGTGCACCTCGAAGAAGCCCTGCACCTCGTCGACGACCCGGTCGAAGTGCCGCGTCTTGTAGCCGGTGCTGGACTCGTGGGTGTTGCCGTGCATCGGATCGCACTGCCAGATCACGTCGTGCCCGGAGGCGGTGACCTTCTCCACGATGGCCGGCAGCGCATCCCGGATCTTGTCGTTGCCCATGCGGGTGACGAGCGTCAGACGGCCCGCCTCGTGGTGCGGGTCGAGCCGTTCGACGTACTCCACGGCCTGCTCGGGCGTCGTGTCCGGGCCGATCTTCACGCCGATCGGGTTGGCCAGCAGTTCGGCGAAGGCGATGTGCGCACCGTCGAGCTGACGCGTCCGCTCCCCGATCCACAGGAAGTGGCCGGACAGGTCGTACAGCCGGGGTGTGCCGTCGCGGTTCTCCAACCGCAGCATGGCCCGTTCGTAGTCGAGGACGAGCGCCTCGTGACTGGCGTAGAACTCGACGGAGTGCAGGCTCGAGTCGTCGACCCCGCAGGCCGACATGAACCGCAGGCCGCGGTCGATCTCGGCGGCCACCGACTCGTAGCGCTCCCCCGCCGGGGAGTTGAGCACGAAATCCTTGTTCCAGTCGTGCACCTTGGCCAGCGCGGCCATCCCGGCGCTGGTCAGCGCGCGGGACAGGTTCATCGTCGCGCTCGCGTTGGCGTATGCGCGGATGAGCCGGGAGGGATCGTGCTCGCGCGCCTTCTCGTCCGCGGCGAGCGAGTTGACCATGTCGCCGCGGTAGGCGGGCAGACCGAGGGCGTCGGTGTCCTTGGACCGCGGCTTGGAGTACTGCCCGGCGAGCCGGCCGACCTTGACCACGGGCATGCTCGCGCCGTAGGTCAGCACCACGGCCATCTGCAGCAGCGTACGGATGTTGCCGCGGATGTGCGGTTCCGTGTTGTCGGCGAAGGTCTCGGCGCAGTCACCCCCCTGCAGCAGGAACGCCTCACCGCGGGCCACGGAGGCGAGGTTCTCGCGCAGGCGGTCGACCTCGGAGGCCACAGTGACCGGCGGCACGCTTTCCAGCACCTTCCGGACCTGCTGGACCTGCTCCGGGTCCGGCCACCGCGGCTGCTGCGCGGCGGGCCGGGCGAGCGCGTCGTCGAGGCGCGCCCGCAACTCCGGCGGCAGCGGTGGAAGGTCGGGGAGCTCGTCAACGGGTACGTCTACGGTCCAGTTCACGCACCCCAGAATAGGCGGCGCCGCCACGGATTTTTCCTCCGGGAGAAGCGCGTCACAGGTGAGGCGCTAGCCGAACAGCACTTCGGCCTCGGCGTAGCGCTCCAGCGGCACGGTCTTGAGCGCCGCAGTCGCCTCGCGCAACGGAACGCGCACGATGTCGGTGCCGCGCAGCGCGACCATGCTGCCGAACTCCTCCCGGGTCACCGCTTCGATCGCGTGCAGCCCGAACCGGGTGGCCAGCACGCGGTCGTAGGCCGTGGGCGACCCGCCGCGCTGGGTGTGCCCGAGCACCACCGCGCGGGACTCGCGCCCGGTGGCTGCGGCGATCTCGTCGGCCAGCCACGTGCCCACGCCGCCGAGGCGGACGTGTCCGAACGCGTCCCGCTCTCCGGTGGCGAGCAGCTCCTCGCCACCTTCGGGAACGGCGCCTTCGGCCACGACGATGATCGGTGCGTACTCGCGTTCGAAACGCATCCGCACCCAGTCGCAGACCTTGGCCACGTTGAACTCCTGCTCGGGCACGAGGATCACGTTGGCGCCCCCTGCCAGCCCGGAGTGCAGCGCGATCCAGCCGGCGTGGCGGCCCATGACCTCGACGACGAGCGCGCGGTGGTGGGATTCGGCCGTGGTGCGCAGTCGGTCGACGGCTTCGGTGGCGATGTGCACCGCGGTGTCGAACCCGAAGGTGTAGTCGGTGGCCTCGAGGTCGTTGTCGATCGTCTTCGGCACTCCGACGACGGGTACCCCGTCGCGGCCCAGCCGTTCGGCCACACCGAGCGTGTCCTCACCACCGATCGCCAGCAGCGCGTCGATGCCTTCCCGCTCGAGCGTGCGTTGAAGACGCGGTACGCCGTCCTCGACCGAGTACGGATTCGTCCGCGAGGACCCGAGGACCGTGCCGCCGCGGTCGAGGATGTGCTCGACGTCGTCGAGGCCGAGCGGCTGCACCGCCCCTTCGATCGGGCCTTGCCACCCGTTGCGGAACCCCACGATCTCGTGACCGTACTCGGACACGCCGCGCCGCGTGACCGCGCGCAGCACGGCGTTCAACCCCGGGCAATCACCGCCGCCGGTGAGCACGCCCACCCGCATTCCAGTCGGCATCTGCGCCGCCTCCCAACCGAACGGACCGGACAGCAGTGACTCAGGTCTCACCGCGGAGTCGCCAGCGTGACACGGGCTGGATCGGTGCAGCAAGCACCGTCGATCACCTGGGGTAACCGAGCGGCCGCCCGGCCTGTTCGATCACCCTCCAGCGGCGCAGGTTGTGCCGCGCATCGGCCAGCGCGTCGTGCGCGTTCTCCGGCGTAGCGGGAAGCCGCGGTTTGCCGACGTCCTCCCAGCGTTGCCGCAGGTCGCGCGTGAACTTCGGGATCTGCGCGGGCAGTGCGGGCATCGGACCCCACAACTGGGCCAGCGCGACGTGGTCGTAGGCGGCGTACCAGGCCCACAGCTCGACGTCCCCGGAGCCGTCCGCGGTCACGAACCGGAAGAGGTCCTCGCGGATGCGCGCCCGCGAGCACCACGCCGAGTCGGACGGCGGCGGCAGCTGCGGCAGCACGTACCGCCGCACCCACGGGCCCGCGCGCGCCTCGTCGAACTCGGTGGACACCGCGTAGAACTCGCGGCCGGACTCGTCGACCACGCCGATCGACACCAGGTCGATGGTGTTCCCGTCCTCGATGAACTCGCAGTCGTAAAAAAACCTTCTAGGCAACGATCCTGGCCTGCACTTTCTGTCCGATCCTGCTGCGAGCCGCCGGCGGGCCACCGCTGCGGCGCCCGACCCGGACCCTCATGGTGAACCAGGCGTCAGCAGCGCCGCGCAGCGCATCCCGCGCACTCCGCACCGGGCAGCACCAGGGCGCGCTCGCCGCCCGGACCGGCCGGCGGCGCGCGTTCAGCCGGCTTTGCGCTCCGGTGCGCTCCAGCCGGCCACCCCGCGCCCGCCGGCGGCCATCTCGTCCTTGACCTTCGCGGCGTAGACATCGACGTAGCGCTGCCCGGACAGTTCCATCAGCGCGTACATGAGCTCATCGGTGATCGCCCGCTCGACGAACCGGTCACCGGCCATACCGGCGTACCGGGAGAAATCCAGCGGCCCTCCCACGTGCACCCGCACCTTGCGCGGATGCCACATCCGCGAACCGGGCGGGTTCACCCGGTCCGTGCCCCGCATCGCCACCGGGATGACGGGCACGCCCGCTTCCAGCGCCATCCGGGCCACACCGGTCTTGCCCTTGTACAACCGGCCGTCCGGGGAGCGCGTGCCCTCCGGATACACCCCGAGCAGGTGCCCCTCGCGCAGCAGCCGCACCCCGGTGTCCAGGGCGGCGCGCGCGGCGGCCCCGCTAGTGCGGTCGATGGGGACCTGGCCGATACCGGTGAAGAAGAACTTCTGCAGCTTGCCCTTCAATCCGCTGCCCGTGAAGTACTCGCGTTTGGCCAGAAACGTCACGCGCCGCGGCATCATCAGCGGCATGAAGAACGAGTCGGCGACCGCGAGGTGGTTGCTCACGAGGATCGCGCCCCCTCGGGCGGGCACGTTCTCCGCACCCTCGACCGCGGGGCGGAACGCGACTCGGAGCAACGGACCCAGCAGGACGTGCTTCATCAACCAGTACAGCACCGTACTGCCCTTCTAGACGCCGACGTACCCGGATCGTAAACCACGAAGCCCGCTGCACAGGCACAACGGCGGGCCTCCCCCGGAACCGACCGCTCCGCGCAGGAGGGGACACGTGCGACCATTGCGGCGTGTCCGACACGCGCGTGGAGGTGGCGATCCCGTGTCCGAGTCGATCCCCGGCGCGCACAGCCTACTGCCCGAAGCCGCCCCGTTCACATGGGACGGCACGCGGGAGATCGGTGTCCTGCTCTGCCACGGCTTCACCGGTACGCCGCAGAGCATGCGGCCGTGGGGCGAGCACCTGCACGCCGCGGGGCACACCGTCGCCTGCCCGCTGCTACCGGGGCACGGCACCCGGTGGCAGGAACTCAACCGCACGCGCTGGACGGACTGGTACGGCGCCGTGGAGCACGCGCTGCTGCGGCTGCGCGCGCGGTGCTCCGCGGTCGTCGTCGCAGGCCAGTCGATGGGTGGTGCACTGGCGCTCCGGCTGGCCCAGCAGCATCCCGACGTCGCCGGCGTGCTGCTGGTGAACCCTTCGGTGGCCACCTGGCAGCGGGGCAACCGGCTCCTTCCCGCCCTCTCCCGCGTCGTGCCGTCGCTGCGGGGGCTCGGCGGGGACATCGCGCAGCCGGGAGCGCACGAGGTCGCCTACGCCCGGTTGCCGCTGCGGGCTGCGAACAGCCTGCGGGGCCTGTGGCGGCAGGTGCGTGCGGACCTGCCCGCCGTCCACCAGCCGGTGGTCGTGTACCACTCGACGGTCGACCACGTCGTGGAACCGGCCAACGCCCGGATTGTGCTGAACGGCGTGGGCAGTCAGGATCGCAGCGAAGTCGTGCTGCCGAACAGCCACCACGTCGCCACCCTGGACTACGACGCGCCGACGGTGTTCAGCGGTAGCGTCGAATTCCTGCACCGCATCCACCGCGAACGCGCCGAGGAACGCTTATGAGCACGCGCCAGAACGATCCCGACGGACCGGAAGACATCGACGCGGCGTTCGCGGAGATCGTCGCCGGGCTGGAAGACGACCCCCAGTTCGAGCGCTGGTCCGCCTCGTCGTCCGAGACCGCGACCGATGCGGCGGACTCCTCGGCCGCACCCGCGGACACACCGGACGAGGGATCCGGGATGGCGACCGGGAACGGGCCGCGCGACTGGAGTCCCGCCGAGGATCCGGAGGACGAGCACTTCGTCCCGCCGGAACCCCCGCCGTTGAAAGCTCCCAGCGGCGGCGCCATCGGCGGGGTCACCGTGATCGCGTTCGGGGTGCTGATGCTGCTCGTGCCCGGCTTGGCCGGGTTGGCCTCACCGGTCACGTTGCCGCTGGGGCTGGTGCTCGTCAGCGCCGGGATCGGCTGGCTGCTGTTCCGGCTGCGCCGCGGCCCCTCCGATCACGACGATGACGACGGCGCGCGGCTCTGACCGCAGTGCGGATGGAGGTGCGTGCCGCGGCGGGGGCGGTCACGAGCAGGCGCGGGTGGCTGGCTCCCCCAACTCGGAAAGCACGTGCGAGCGAGCCAGCGCGGCGGCGCCGATCATCGCCGCCCGATCGCCGCAGCGGGCCACCCGGACGTCCGCCAACGGCCGGTGCCCCGCCCCGGTGGCCACGTCGGCGCAGTGCTGCCGGGCGGTGTCCAGGAACAGCGGTGCCGAGTCCGAGACACCTCCGGTGATCACCACGACCTCGGGGTCGTACACATCGGCGATGAGGGCGAGCCCCTCGCCGAGCCATCGTCCCAACTCGTCCATGGCGCGGCCCGCGGCCGGATCACCGCGCTCCGCGGCGCGTGCCACGGCCGTTCCGGTGAGCTCCGCACCGGAGGCCCCGGCCGCCGCTGGCACGCCGAGTTCGACGGCGGTGTCCACCAGCGCCGTACCGCTGCAATACCGCTCCCAGCAGCCGTGCTTGCCGCACGAGCACGGGCGCCCGTCCGGCACGAGGCGCAGGTGCCCGAACTCCGGGGCCACTCCGTAGGCCCCGCGGAAGAGCTCACCGCCGATCACCAGGGCACCGCCGATGCCCGTGCCCAGTGCGATGAGCACGCTCACCCGGGAATCCGTGGCGGCGCCGAACCGCTGTTCCGCCATGGCAGCGGCGTTCGCGTCGTGCTCGAGCACCACCGGCAGGCCCAGCCGTTCGTTCAGCTCGTCGGCCACCGCCACCTGCCGCCAGGGCAGGTGCGGGGCGAAGCGCACGACGCGCTGGTCCGCGCTCACGAAACCCGCGACGGCGAGTCCGACGGCGGACACCGGGTGTTCGGCCGCCAGCGCTCCCACCGTCTCCGCGAGGCCGGTGGTCAGTCCGTCGCTGGTGTCGGCCGTGGGGATGCGCTGCGTCGCGTGGATCGCGCCGTCCGCGTCGACGACGCCAGCGCGCAGGCTCGTACCTCCGATGTCAACGCCAATGGTCAGCAACGCGTCACGTCTCTCGTCCGGATGCCGAGCTCTCCGGCGCGGTGACCGGTCCGTCGACCCGTCGCACGGTGATGCGCTCGGCCTTGCTCGTGGGCTCCGCGCCCGCGGAGTCCGCCGGGCACGCAGCAGCGGCCGCACCGGTGTCCGCTTCGGCCGCGCTCGCCGTGGTCGCGTCTTCCGAGATCCGTTCGGCCACCGCGGTCCGCAGCACGCGCAACGCCTCGGCGAGCTGGACCAGCAGCTCCGGATGGCGCTGCCGCAGCAGCCCCGCGAGTGCGCACAGCGGACACCAGCTGCACCCCCCGGCCCCGCTCTCCCCCTCGCCGTCCGGCCCAGCCGCTGAGTCCTGCCCAGTCGCTGAGTCCTGCCCAGTCGCTGAGTCCTGCGCAGCCGATGAGCCCTGCGCATCCGGTGAGCCGCCCTGCCCAGCCCGGGGTTCGGCCCAGGCACCGAGGGCTTCCAGCAGTGCGCGCAGCTCGGCGGAGAGCCGCTCACCGCCCGCGGTGCCACCGGGTTGGCTCTCCCCTGCCGGGGCTGTGCCGTGTTCGTGGTGGGCATCGCCTCGCGGGGCCTCACCGCCGGAGGGCCCGGTTTCCCGGCCGTGCGTCATGTTCTCACCGCATCCACAGGTTCGGGTCGGGGTGGAAGTCCACGACCAGTCCGTCGTCACCGGCCACGGCCGCACCGACGTTGCACCGGCGCAGCACCGAGGGCAGCGCGATCAGACGGCGCCGCCCGTCGACCGTCACGGCCAGCTCGTCCCCGATGCGCGCGAGTTCCACCTCGGTCCGAGCGGGCAGCGGCAGCGAGAGGCACAGCGCGTAGCGGGCGTCGAGTCCGGTTCCCGAGCGCTCGACCCGCATCCCCGGTGCGCTCGCATCGACGTGCAGCGGATCGCCCGCCCAGGCGGAATCGGCGGTGTAGAGCTGTTCACCGAGGTTGCCGAGCGGTTCGGCACCCACCGGGCTGTCCGGGCGGTGCGGCGCGGTCACCACGGGCACGTCGGTGCCGGCGCGCAGCTCGGCGATGACGCGGTCCTGCTCGCGGCGCCGCGCCCGCAGCCACGCCGCGGCGTCACCGCGCGCGGAGCCCGGGTCGGGCACGACGCGATTGACCAGCACCGCGTCCACGCGCAGCCGGTGCAGCGCCAGTGCCGTGAGGGTGCGGCGGGTTTCGGCGGCGACGACGGGTTCGGCGGTGGCGACCACGCGCACTCCGGTCTCGGGCGCGGTGAGCATCCCGCGCAGCGCGGTGAGGCGTTCGGCGAGACGGCCCACGGCATCGGCCACGTCGTTGAAACGCTGGACCTGGTCGCTGCCGGCGATACCGGCGAGCATGCCGCGCACCGCGCGTCGGTGTTCGGGGAACAGGCGCGCCAGGTAGCTGTGCAGAGCCTCGGGCAGACTGAGCAGGCGAAGCGTCTCGGCGGTCGGCCCGCAGTCGACGATGACGGCGTCCCACACGTCGCCGGTGGTGAACCGGTGCACTTCGGCGAGGGCGAGCAGGTCCTCCACACCGGGCAGCACGGTCAGTTCGGACGCGTCGATCTCGTCGACCCCGGCTGTCCGCAGCACGGTGCGCAGGTGGTGGCGCAGCTCGTCCCACGAGTCGTCCACCAGGCGGCGTCCGTCGATCTCCGCGGCCCACAGCACTGCGCCGCTGCGCAGGGGCACTTCCTCGGGGTCGGCCGAGAGCTCGGCGCCGAGCGCGTCGCCGAGGGAGTGGGCCTGGTCGGTCGACACGACGAGGACCTTGCCCCCGTCGTCGGCTGCCTTCGCGGCGCTGGCGGCGGCCAAGGTGGTCTTGCCGACTCCCCCCTTGCCGGTGAACAGCAGGATTCGCAATGGCGGCCCTTTCCTGGACGATCGCGGGGTCACGCACGTAATCCGCCCCGGTTGGGACGGTCACACGCCTTCGACGCGCCGCTTGAGCTCCTTCAGGGCCGTATCCATGATCATCTTCTCGGCCTTGCGCTTGAACAGGCCGATCATGGGCACGGACAGGTCCACGGCGAGGCTGTACGTCACCTCGGTGCGGTCGTCGTCGAGCGGTCGGAGCCGGTAGGTGCCGTGCTGCGCCTTCTGCACCTGGCCCTTGACGAGGCTCCAGCTCACCGAGAGCCCGTCCGCGGCCCATTCGTAGGAGTTGACGTAGGTGTCGCGCACCACTCCCGCGTCCAGGACGAACCGGACCTGTTCGGCGGCGCCGTCCGCAGTCCTGGAGAGCACCTCGGTCTCCTTCACCGCTTCGGCCCACTCGGGATAGGCCGGGAAATCCGCGATGACAGCCATGATCCGCGATGCCGGTGCCTCGATCACGATGGACTGGGTGGACTGATCGACCATAGTCGCAGGCTACCGGGTCGAATCGCGCCACCGGTCCGCGCCCGAGGGGTGTCCTGGGCGGCAGCTCACCACTCGAGCACGTGCGGCCGCTCGGTCTGCTTGAAGTGACCGACGTTGATGCATTCCGTGTGACCGACACGCGCGCGCTGCGCCAGCGGTTGGTGCACGTGGCCGAACAGCGACCACCGCGGCCGGTCGCCGCGGATGCGGTCGACGAGCGCGTGCGATCCCTGCTCCAACCGGCGGGCGTACACGTCGTAGGTCAGCTCCGGCAGCGCAGGTGGGACGTGCGTGCACAGCACGTCGGTCGCCGGCAACTGCGCCAAGGCCGCGTCGTACTCCTCCCGGGGCCGGATGTAGGGCACCCAGGCCGCGTGGCGCCGCAGTGCCGCCCCGGACGGTAGCACAGTGCCGCCCACGAAGCCGAAGCGCAAGCCTCCGATCACGGCGCTGTCGCCGTCGAGCACGTGCACTCCCTCGCCCGCGAACTCCGGCCACAGACGGGGCGCGTCCACGTTGCCCGGTGTCGCGTACGTGGGAGCCGGCAGCGCGGCGAACAGTTCGTCGTACTGCTCGCGAACCGCTTCGTCGACCACGCGGGCGGGCTCGGCCAGGCTCTCCCACAGCGAGCGCGCGTAAGCGCCGAGCTCGGTGCCGCGCCGGTTGCGCCGCAGTTCGGCGAAGCGCGCCACCTTCTCCGGACCGAAGATCCGGCCGAGGATGCCGCCGCGGTGGTCGTGGTAGTCCACGAAGTCGATGAGATCGCCGAGCACGACGAGGGCGTCCGCCCCGTCCCCGGCCCTCTTGAGCGCCTCGACGTTGCCGTGCACGTCGGACACGACGTGGACCCGCACCGCACCGAACTCCTTCCGCAGTCTTCGCGTACCGTGCTGTCCACCGTATCCGCTCCGGGCCGCCGACCGCGCCGGCGACCCGGAGGACTGCATCCCGCACCGGGATCGTCGCTGCGCGAGCAGGCGGGACTACCCTGAAGGCAGGCTGCGGGGCGGGCACCTCGAGGATCGGACGGGGCCCATCTTGTCCTCCGGGGGAGACACCGCTCGTTCGGGTGTTGACCTTCGGGAGCAAATCTGGGACTACCGCTGAGTAACTATCAGCGTTAGGTTTGTGCTCACGACGGCGTGTTTTCGGAGGTTTCGAGGTGCGAGAGTTCAACGCCCCCGCCACGGCCACAGTGGCCGATGACGAGAACCTCACCGGGATGGTGTGGGAGAACGCGGAGCGGTACGGCGACAACGTGAGTTTCCGCCGCCAGGTCGGCGGCGAGTGGGTCGGCATCACCGCCGCGGAGTTCGCCGAGCAGGTTCTCGCCGTCGCCAAGGGGTTCATCGCCGCCGGCCTGAACCCCGGCGACCGCATCGGGCTGATGTCGCAGACCCGCTACGAGTGGAACCTCTTCGACTTCGCCATCTGGGCCAGCGGGTGCGTCACCGTCCCGATCTACGAAACCTCGGCCGCCGACCAGGCCGAATGGATCATGAGCGACTCGGGTGCGCGCGCGGTGATCGTGGAAACCGAACAGCACCGCGCCGAGCTCGCCAGCGTGTGGGAATCGCTGCCCGAGGCGACCCACCTGTGGCAGATCGAACCCGGCGAGGACGCCTCCGGCGCCGTCTCCGAGCTCACCGCCCGCGGCGCCGACCTCGCCGACGAGGACGTGCACCAGCGCCACCGCACCGTGGGCGCGGACGATCCGGCCACGCTGATCTACACCTCCGGCACCACCGGTCGCCCCAAGGGGTGCGTGCTCACCCACCGCAACCTGCTGGCCGAGGTCCGCGCGGACTCCACGGCGTTCCCGCAACTGATGCAGCCGGGCAACTCGATGCTGATGTTCCTGCCCATGGCGCACGTGCTCGCCCGCGTGATCACGATCACCTGCGTGTACACGCGGATCACCCTCGGCCACACCGGCGACATCAAGAACCTCGTCGAAGACCTCGGATCGTTCCGCCCGACTTTCGTGCTGGCCGTTCCGCGGGTGTTCGAGAAGGTGTACAACTCCGCCAAGCAGAAGGCGCACTCCGAGGGCAAGGGGCGCGTGTTCGACACCGCCGAAGCCACCGCCGTCGAGTACAGCAAGGCCAAGGTGGCCGGCCGCATCGGCCTGGGACTGCGCCTCAAGCACGCGGTCTTCGACAAGCTCGTCTACACCAAGCTCCGCTCGGCCCTCGGCGGCAACTGCATCGCCGCCGTCTCCGGCGGGGCACCGCTGGGCGAGCGCCTCACCCACTTCTTCCACGGTGTCGGCGTTCCGGTGCTCGAGGGCTACGGACTCACCGAAACCACGGCCGCAGCCACCGTCAACGTCGAAGACGCCTACCGCATCGGCAGCGTCGGCCGACCGATCCCCGGCACGTCGGTGCGCATCGGCGAGGACGGCGAGGTCCTCATCAAGGGCGACATCGTCTTCGACCGCTACTGGAACAACCCCACCGCCACCGAGGAATCCCTCGCGGACGGCTGGTTCCACACCGGCGACCTGGGCAGCCTCGACGAGGACGGCTTCCTGCACATCACCGGTCGCAAGAAGGAGATCATCGTGACCGCGGGCGGCAAGAACGTCGCCCCCGCCACGCTGGAAGACCGGATCCGGGCGCACCCGCTGATCAGCCAGTGCATGGTCGTCGGTGACCAGAAGCCGTTCATCGGCGCGCTCATCACGCTCGACCCCGAGTTCCTGCCCACCTGGCTGACCAACCACGGCCGCTCCGCGGACACACCGGCCGAGCAGATCGTCGACGATCCGGACCTGCGGTCCGAGGTGCAGAAGGCCGTCGACGACGCCAACCAGCTCGTCTCGAACGCCGAGCAGATCAAGCAGTTCCGCATCCTCCCGCAGGACTTCACCGAGTCCACCGGGGAGCTCACCCCGAGCCTGAAGGTCAAGCGCGGCAAGGTCGCCGAGAACCGCGCCGGTGAGATCCAAGCGCTGTACTCCTGAGCGCTCCGAGCGCAGGACCGGGAAAGCACTGCGGGTCGCCTCCACGTGGAGGCGACCCGCAGTGCTTTTTCGAAACCTGCCGGACGGCGGGATCAGCCCGCGACGCGCCGCATATCCGTCACCGGGCCGATGCTGTCGTAATCGGAAACCTTGACGACGTCGCCCTCGGTGGGCGCGTGCACGGCCTTGCCGTTGCCGATGTAGATCGAGACGTGGCTGACCGGGCTGTAGTAGAAGATGAGGTCTCCCGGCTGGAGCTCGCTCTCGCTGACGCTCTTGCCGTCGGAGACCTGCGTCTTCGTCGAACCACCGATGCTCACCCCGGCCTGCTGGTAAGCCCAGTAGGTCAGACCCGAGCAGTCGAAGGTGTCCGGCCCCTTCGCGCCCCAGACGTAGGGCGATCCCTGCTTGCCGAGCGCTGCGTTGACGGCCGTCACCGCCGCACCCGAACCGGCGACCTCGCCCACGTCCGTGGATCCCTCGGTGACCAGCGACTCCTGCTCCTGCTGGCTGAGCTCGTCGTAGCGCTGCTGGACCTCGGCGACGCGCTGCTGCATCTCAGCGCGCTTGCGCTCCATGTCCTGGGCGATCCGCGCGGCGTCGTGTTCGGCCCTCACCGCGCGGTCCCGCGCTTGTTGCGCACGTCCCTCGGCGCTTTCGGCCCGATCGGTCGCCGCGGAGAGCCGCCGGATGACTTCGTTGTTGTCCTTGGCGAGCACGTCCAGCGTGGCGGCCCGGTCCAGGAAATCGTTCGGGGATTCGCTGGCCAGCAACGCGGAGAACTTGTTCAACCGCGCACCCTGGTAGGACGCGCTCGTGAGCTCGTCGACCCGGCCGCGGAACCGCTGCTCCTCGGTGCGCGCCCGGTCGGCGACCCGCTCGGCCCGTGCCGCTTCGGCATTGGCCCGGTCGAGTTCCTCCTCCTTGGCTCGGTGATCGTCCGCCGCCTTCTTCGCCTCTTCGGTGACCTGCTCGGTCCTGTGCGACAGTTCGCGGACTTCGCGGGCGGCATCCGTCGCATTGTCGGGAAGAGGCGGATCCGCCAGCGCGGGCGTGGAACCCATCCCGACGGCGGTTGCCACCACCGTCGCTGCAAGAGCACCCAGCATGGAACGCTTCGATCGGTGCGACGCCACGTCGCGCACTGCTCCTTCGCTCTCCTCGAACCGCTGCACGGGCACCCACGCCCGACCGGCTCGGCGCCCCGTCTCCCGGGACGTCCGACACGGCCCCCGACCAGCCGATTCAGCGGCGACGCGCGGGCCGTCCCGGATGGACGACGATCGCCGCGCGGTCTCGCGCAAGGCTACGAAAGGTGAACGCAGGCGTCCACAAGTGGGACGCAAAATGTGGGCACACCGGCACCGCCTACACAAAAAGAGCAGCACTGATCACTGATCGTGTCGACAACTCCGGGAAATGCGCGGATGCGGTGACAACGCCGCGGGTCACTCGGCTCCACCGCCACCCAGAGCGAACGGCACCGCGATCGCGCCACACCACCCGGTGATTCCGCGCCGCACGTGCCGGATCAGATGCGTCCGACGTGCTCCAGCAGCACGGCCGCGGACACCACGTAGGAGCGGTGCGCCACGACCGAGTCGACGATCTCGCGGTCCGAAGTGGCCACGACCACCTGGCGCCCCCACGGTTCCGCCGCGACGACCTCCCGGATCACGTCATCGGCCTGCACACCGGGATCGCTGAACAACACGCGCACGCCGCGCGGTGCCGTCGTCGGCACCGCGAGCACATCGGCACCGTCGAAGACCGCCGTCACCTCCGCCCCCGTGCGCGCGGCCAGCGCCGCCAACTGGTGCGTCAGCCGTTCGCGCTGCTCTGCCAGCGGCAGCTCGGGATAGCCCGTCTTGGTCACGTTGTAGCCGTCCACGACCAGATGCACCTCCGGCAGCCGCAGGACGCGGTCGAGCATCGACCCCTCGGACAACGCCATCGAGCCGGCCGCGGTGCGGTGGGTGCGCTCCACCAGATCCGCCGGACGCGGACCAGCACCACCCGGCGCCAACTCCCGCCGCAGACCCGCGGTCACACCGTCCAACGTGTCCAGCAGCAGGGCGAGCCGCATCTCGTCGCCCTGACGCGCCTCCCGCGCGGACTGACGCGCCACCTCGGTCTCGGCGGCCGCGTGCTCGGCGCGCCGCCGCTGCTCGTGCTCACGCGAGCGCGCGCGTTCCACTTCGGCGCGCAGCCGGTCACGTTCCTCCTGCTGCTCCTGCCGGAGCTGCTCGAGCTCGGCGCGCGCACGTTCCGCGTCGTCCTTCGCCTCCTTGAGCCGCACCCCCTGTTCGCGCAGCCGCTTGCGCATGCGCTGCGCGTCACCCCCGTCGTCCTTGGCCCGCTCGACCTCGTGCCGCGCCTGCTCGAGCTCGGCGCGCAGCTCACGGGTCTCCGCGTCCAGACGTTCGCAACGGCGGCGTTCGGTGTCCAGCTCATGACGCAACTGCCCCTGCCCGGTGCGGAACGCGACGAGCTCGACGCAGTGGTTCGCCACCGGGGAGTCCCGCAGCAGCCCTGCTGCTGCGGCCACGATCGGATCGGGGTCCTCCAGGTGCACCGCTTCCGGACGGTTCCGGCGACACCACTCCACCACGGCGGCGCGGAACACCGCGGAATCGTGCAGCGCCGCCAGCAGCGGCGCCTCGCCGAGGCGCGCACGCTTGGCAGGGGCGAAGCGCATCACCGGTCGCAGCGGAACGGGAGCGTCCGCCGGGCGCATCGCGTCCAGCGCCGCGGCGGCGAGCTCGGCGAGTCGACGGCGGATCGGCGTGGGCGCCGCCGACCAGTCGACGTCCGCGCCGGCGGCGTGCTCCTCCTCCGGAGCAGCGGACTCCTCCGGGGCGAGCGACTCGTCCTCGGCGCTGTCCTCGGCGCTCGAGCTTTCCACCCCCACAGGTTAACCTCGGCGTGCCGCCAACCCCGCAGGGCCGCCAACCCCGCAGGGCCGCCAACCCCGCAGGGCCGCCAACTCCGCAGGGCCGCGGATCCCCGCCCGCACCACCGGTGGGAACCGCCGCCAGCCGCGCCACGCACCGCCCCGCCCCGGCCGTCGCGGCTTCCCCGGTCCTCGCGGCTCACGGAGTGTCGCAGCCCCGCAGTATCGTGTCCGCCGATGGCCACCCGTCCTCCCGCGCCGACCCAGCTGCGGCTCGACGACCCCACCGACGCGGACACCCCGCTGCACACGACCACGTTCGTCGTCGTCGACCTGGAAACGACCGGGACCAACCGCACGGACGACCGCATCACCGAGATCGGCGCGGTGAAGATCCGCGGCGGACGCAACCTCGGCGAATTCAGCACGCTCGTCGATCCGCAACGCCCGATCCCACCGGCGGTCACCTCCATCACCGGCATCACCGACGCGCTCGTCGCAGGCGCGCCACGCATCGACACCGTGCTGCCCGCCTTCCTCGAGTTCTGCCGCGGCTGCGTTCTCGTCGCGCACAACGCGCCGTTCGACACCGGTTTCCTGCAGGCGCAGTGCGAACGACTGGAGATCACCTGGCCGAAACCCGCGTCGATCTGCACCGCCCGGTTGTCCCGCCGCGCGCTGCTGCGCGAGGAAACGCCGAACCACAAACTGGCCACCCTGGCGCGCGTGCTGCGCGCCGCGAACCAGCCGAACCACCGCGCCCTCGACGACGCCCGCGCCACCGTCGACGTGCTGCACTCGCTGCTCGAACGCGTCGGCACCTACGGGGTGCGCACGCTGGAAGAACTGCACTCGTTCCTGCCCGCGGTCACCTCGCAGCAGCGCAGGCAACGCACGCTCGCCGACGAGCTGCCGCACGCCCCCGGCGTGTACCTGTTCCGCGGCCCCAACGACGAGGTGCTCTACATCGGCACCGCCGGAGACCTGAAAAAACGCGTGCGGCAGTACTTCACGTCAGCCGAACGCCGCTCCCGCATCCGGGAGATGGTCGGCCTCGCCCACCGCGTCGAACACGTCCGCTGCGCCCATCCGCTGGAAGCGGAAGTGCGCGAACTCCGGCTGCTGGCCGCGCACCGCCCCCGCTACAACCGCCGCAGCCGGCACCCGGAACGCGCCTGGTGGGTGGTGCTCACCGAGGAGCCCTTCCCGCGGCTGTCCGCGGTGCGCAACCCCCGCCCCGAGGCACTCGGTCCGTTCTCCTCGCGCGGTCGCGCGCAGCAGGCCGTCGACGCGCTGCACGACGGCACGATGCTGCGCCGCTGCACCCAGCGCCTCCCGCGCACTCCGGCGGACTCGCCGTGCGCACTGCACGAGCTCGGTCGCTGCCACGCGCCGTGCGCCGGCCTGCAGAGCACTGCCGACTACGGCACCGAGGTGGCGGCGGTGCGCGCGCTCATGCGCGGCACCGGCGACGAGCCGCTGCGCCAGCTGCACGACGAACTCGCCCGCCTCGGCCGCGACCAGCGCTTCGAAGAAGCCGCCGCGCACCGCGACCGGATGGCCGCGCTCATACGGACGCTCGACCGGGGACACCGGAACGCCAGCCTGTGCGCCGTTCCGGAGCTCGTCGCCGCCCATCCCGACGGCGCGGGCGGTTGGCAGCTCGCCGTCATCCGCTACGGCCGACTCGCCGCCGCCGGACACGCGCAGCGCGGAGTACCGCCGATGCCCGTCGTCGACCAGCTGCAGGCGGCGGCGCAGACCGTGCGAGCAGGTACCGGTCCGCTGCGCGGCGCCCCCGCCGAGGAAGCGCAGATCATCCACCGATGGCTCACCGCGGACGGAACCCGGCTGGTGCGCTGCGCGGAGCCGTGGAGCGAACCGGCGCACGCCGCGGGGACCTGGCGGCGCTGGGCCGAGCAGGCCGACGCCGGCCGCACGCCCTACGGCGCGGCCGACTGAGCGCCGCCGGGACGCAGCCCGGGATGCGGGGTTGTCAGGCGACCATGTCGAACACCGCGTTGATCTTGCTCGGGGCCAGCCGCACCACGAGCTCACCAGCAACTCCGTTGCGCCGCCCGAACTCCTCGGCGCGCTCGTCACCGACGTAGCGGCGGGCGATCTCCGTCGCGGTGCGCAGCAGATCCGCCGGCTCCTCCGAGGTGCGCACCCGCCCCTGCACCTGCACGAACGCGTACGGCCACTGCGCGTCGTCGACGCACAGCGTCACACGCGGATCCCGGGCGATCGCCCTCCCCTTCGCCGTGTCCGCCCCCGTGTTGAACACGATCTCGGAACCGTCCACGAGGAACCACACCGGAGCGACCAGCGGACGTCCGTCGGAGGCGGTGAAGCCGAGCATCCCCGTGCGGGTCCCGGCGCTGAGGAACTCCCGCACGTGTTCGTCCTGAAGAGAGTGCATGGCACCACGGTAGGCGGTGCCCGCGGGCAACATCGCCGACGCGCTGCGCCCACTGTCCGGCCTCACCCGAACGAACCGCACCGCGCGGCACCGCCCCTCGAGCGCGGTGAGGCCCGACCCCTTCCGGGGCCGGGCCTCGTGTCCAGGGTCGATCCTGGTTTGCAGGTCGATCCTGCGGCTGCGGCGAGCCGCTACTCCTCCGAGCGCGACGAGCCGCCGGAGGTCACCCCCCGCTCGGGGCCTTCCTCCTCCTCGTGCTGCTGCGCATGCGCCCGCTCCAGCGCTTCCGTCTCCTCCGGCGGATCCGGCCGCAGCAAGCTCCCCGAACGCGGTTTGCCCGCAGCGCCGATCTTGTTCATGCGCTTGGGCACCGGTGCGCCCTGGTACGACAGCGGCTCGGGATGACCGTGCTCGTCCGTCGGTCCCAGCGGCTGGTGCACCTCGATGAACTCGCCGTGCGGCAGCCGCTTGATGACGCCGGTCTCGATGCCGTGCTCGAGGACCTCGCGGTCGGACCGCTGCAGACCCAAGCAGATCCGGTAGGTGATGTAGTAGGCGATCGGAGGCACGATGAGCACCCCGATGCGGCCGGCCCACGTCGTCGCGTTCAGCGAGATGTCCAGTTCGAACGCGATGATGTCGTTGATACCGGACAGCAGCAGCAGCACGAAGAACGAGATCGCCATCGCACCCAGGCTCGTCCGCACGGGCGCATCACGCGGACGTTGCAGCAGGTTGTGGTGCGCGTCGTCCTTGGTCAGCTTCCGCTCGAGGGCCGGGTAGGCCGCGGCGACGCCGAAGATGAGCCCCATGAACAGCGCGGTCGGGAAGAACGCCGCCGGAATGGTGAACGGGCCGAGGTAGACCTCCCACGCCGGCCACAACCGGCTCGAGCCCTCCGTCCAGAGGATGTACCAGTCTGGCTGGGAGGCGGCGGAGACCTGCGAGGCGAGGTACGGCCCGAGGTTCCACACGCCGTTGATCTGGAAGACGCCGGCCATGATGGCGCAGATGCCGGTCACGATCGCGAAGAAGCCGCCGGCCTTGACCGCGAACACCGGCATGATCCGCACGCCGACCACGTTGTTCTCGGTGCGCCGCACGCCCGGGAACTGGGTGTGCTTCTGGTACCAGACCAGCGCCAGGTGCACCGCGATCAGCAGCAGGATGATCCCGGGCAGCACGAACACGTGTATCAGGTAGAACCGCGGGACGAACTCGGTGCCGGGGAACTCCGACCCGAAGAGGATCCAGTGCAGCCAGGTTCCGACCACCGGCACCGACATCGTGATGCCCGAGGCGATCCGGACACCGGTGCCGGACAGCAGGTCGTCCGGCAGCGAGTAGCCGGTGAAGCCCTCGAACATGCTGGTGATGAACAGCAGGATGCCGATGATCCAGTTCGTCTCGCGCGGGCGGCGGAACGCTCCGGTGAAGAAGATCCGGAACATGTGCACCACCATCGACGCGAGGAACAGCAGCGCCGCCCAGTGGTGCAGCTGCCGCGCGAAGAGTCCGCCGCGCACCTCGAAGGAGATGTCCAACGTGCTCTCGAACGCCCGGGACATCTCCACGCCCCGCAGGTTCGTGAACACGCCCTGGTATTCCACTTCGGCCATCGACGGGTCGAAGAAGAAAGCCAGGTAGGTACCCGTGATCAGCAGCAGGATGAAGGTGTAGAGGGCGATCTCACCGAGCAGGAAGGACCAGTGGTTCGGAAAGACCTTGTTGAGCTGCCTGCGCAAACCGGGCGCGAGCTGGAACCGGCTGTCCAGCTCATCGGAAGCCTGGGCAGCTTTCCGGTAGGCAGCGCTCTCCGGCTTTGTGGGCGTGGTGATCGAACTCATGACTTGCGCTCCCAATATGCCGGTCCCACGGGCTCGGTGAAGTCGCCCCTCGCCACGAAGTACCCGTCCTCGTCGACCGTGATCGGCAGCTGCGGCAGCGCGCGCGTCGCCGGCCCGAACACGGGTTTGGCGTAGGTGTTGACCACGTCGAACTGCGACTGGTGACACGGGCACAGCAGGCGTCCGGTCTGCTGCTCGAACAGCGACGTCGGGCAGCCCAGGTGGGTGCAGATCTTCGAGTAGGCGTAGTAGTCGCCGTAGTTGAAGTCTTCGTGGCCCTTGCGCTTGACCGGGGCTGACCCGGGGCGCAGCCGGATCAGCATGACCGGCGCGTCACCCTTGTGCATCGCCTCGCTGAGCTCTTCTTCGTTGTGCCGCATCGACTCGCGGAACGGGAAGACCGTCTCGAAGCCGCCCGCATCGATGTCCTCCGGGCGCAGCAGCGAGATCTCGTGCGTGTTGCCGGTGTCGCGCCGCAGGTAGGTCTTCTCCCCGTGCGGGGAGGCCCAACCGGTGTGTTCCAGCGTGTCGGCCGGCGCCTCGTTCCACGGGTTGCGGACCAGTCCACCGAGGGCGTAGACGCCGGCGCCGACGCCGAAAGCGCCGAGGCCGAAGCCGGCGGAGCGCTTGATCATCGACCGGCGGGCGATCCCGCTGCGGGTGCCGGCGTCCGCGAGCAGGGCCGCGGTCGTCTGCCGGTCCGTCTCGCTGGAAGTGTGGCCGTCGTGCCGCTGCTGCACCGCCGTCTCGTGCGGGATGAACTTCTTCTGGTACAGCACCACGCCGATGCCGACCGCGAGGATCGACAACCCGAGGAAGAAGCCGATCAGCGGGTTGTACATCGAGTAGATGAAGTGCCCGCGCTCGTCCTCCAGCGGATTGACGTACTCCCACGGCCAGAACAGGAACACCGCGATGAACGCCAGAGCGGACAGGCCCGCGATGGAGAACCACAGCGCGACCCACCGCTCGGCACGCCGTTCGGCGCGGGTCCCCTCCACCGGCCAGGGTTCCGGGTAGTCCACGAGCTCGACGTCGTCGAGCGCCAACCCGAGCCGCACCTTCTCGTCGCGGCTCATCTCGGCCAGTTCGGCCTCCGTGTATTCCCTCTTCTGCTCGCTCATGCCCTGGCTCCGATCCACAGGGTGACGCCGATCAGCGCGCCGATGCCGACGACCCACGCCACGATCATCTCCGGACCGGGCCCGTAGCCGCCGAGGCTGTTACCACCCGGGTTGTTCGGGCCGTTGGTGACCGACTTCACATAGGCGATGATGTCCTGCTTCTCCTCCGGGGTCAGCTGCCGGTCGGAGAACTTCGGCATGTTCTGCGGACCGGTCTTCATCGCCTCGTAGATCTCGCGCTCGCTGGCCTCGTCCAGACTCGGGGCGTACTTGCCGGAGGACATGGCGATGCCCCGGCCCGTGAAATTGTGACACGACGCGCAGTTCAACCGGAACAGCTCACCACCGCGGGCGGGGTCGTCGCCGCGCAGGGCCTCGCCGCTCTCCTCCGGGGACTTCGGACCGCCGCCGTGCCGCTGCACGTAGGCGGCGATCGCGTCGATCTCCTCCGGCGAGAACTTCGGCGGCTTCCGGCTCGCCTGCGCTTCCTGGCGCACCATCGGCATCCGACCGCTGGCCACCTGGAAGTGCGCGGCGGCCTCACCGACGCCGACGAGGCTCGGGCCGCGGTTTTCGACGCCTTCCAGGTTCGAGCCGTGGCACGTGATGCACGCGTTGTTGTACAGCTGCTCTCCCTCGCGCACCAGAGCCGGCTCTCCCTGGGCTTGGGCGGTCTCCGGTTCGGGAGTCACGACGGAGTAGAGCCCACCGGCGCCCACCAGGGCGATGCCCAACGCCAGTACACCGGAAAGCCGCCGCCGGAGCTTGGAGCCCGCGCGGTTCCGTTTCTTCTTGGTGGTCATGAGTGCGGCAACCCTTGCTGTCCGGTTCGGGTGATTCGAGTACTTCCTCTACCTACGGCACGAGGTAGATCACGGCGAACAGGCCGATCCACACGATGTCGACGAAGTGCCAGTAGTACGACACCACGATCGCGGAGATCGCCTGGGCCGGCGTGAACTTGCTGAGCTTGGTCCGGATGATCAGGAAGGCGAACGCGACCAAACCACCGATCACGTGCAGACCGTGGAAGCCGGTCGTCATGTAGAAGACCGTGCCGTAGGCCGACGAGGCGATCGTCGTGTCGTGCTGCGTTATCAGCGTGAAGTACTCACCGGCCTGGCCGATCGTGAAGATCGTCCCCATGATCAGCGTGATCACGTACCAGCGGCGAAGACCGTAGACATCGCCGCGTTCCGCCGCGAACACACCCCACTGGCAAGTGAGCGACGAGGCCACCAGGATGGTCGTGAACGGGAGGGCGTAGGCGAGGTTCAGCTCCGCGGGCGGTGGTGGCCACTCGCCCTCGTTCTGCGCCTTCACCGTGAAGAACATGGCGAAGAGCCCGGCGAAGAACATCAGCTCGCTCGCCAGCCACACGATGGTCCCGACACTGACCATGTTCGGCCGGTTCAGCGAGTGCACGCGTTGACTGATTGAGGGCGCTGCCGTTGTCACGCGACGCATTATGTCTTGCACGTTTTCCACGCGCGCTTTCGGGTCCGGCGAGTCGCCGCCGAGTGATCGGACCGCACTGCTCGAGTGACAGTCGGTACACACGACCGCGGACAGAACCCCTGCCCACGCGACAGCGCACGCAACAGTAATCACTGAACGTGATTCCAGAGTGGACACGCGCGGACGCCTGCGGCCGCCGACCGCGCGTGCGCCACCGCAGTCGCCGGCTGACCCGCCAGGAGTGTGATCTTTCACGTGTGTGATCCACACCGAGGCTGTGATCCGGACAACCGGTCGGCTACCGTCGGTACGCAGCAGGCCACGCCCGCCGCACGTGGTGCCGAGCTAAGGAGCGCCCGATGAACACCCCGAGCACCGTTGTCGTGTTCAGCCACCGTCCCGAGACCCGCGAGGCGATCATCTCCGCGATCGGCCGCCGTCCCGCTCCCGACCTGGCGCGCCTGACCTACGTGGAGGCCGCCGGAGTGGCCGACGTGGTCGCCGAGGCCGACGCCGGGCGCGCCGACCTGCTCGTCCTCGACGGGGAAGCGCAACCCACCGGCGGCATGGGCGTGGCGCGCCAGCTCAGGCACGAACTGGCCCACTGCCCGCCGATGGTGGTCACCGTGCGGCGCAGGGACGACCGCTGGCTGGCGACGTGGTCGCAGGCGGACGCCGTGCTGGTGCACCCGCTCGACCCGCTGTCGGCGGCGCAGACGGTCGCCGATGTGCTCCGCGGCCGCAGCCCCGCCGCGGCCCGCGCCTGACGCACCCTCTCCGACCACGCGGCCGACGTCCGCGCGCCACGACCGCAGCCCGATCCGAGGTGTTCTCGCAGGTCCGCGGGGACGAGCGCAACTGCCGGGCAGCAGCGTTGCCGCCGGGTTCCGGTACCGTTCGAGGCACAGGCGAACCCCGGAAGGAAGCGACGACTGTGGCGACGATGGCGGGAAGTTGGGCGGAGCTGCTGGGCACTCTGGTCTCGGGCCGTGATCTGTCCGGCGAGGACACCGCCTGGGCGATGGACCTGATCATGTCCGGCGAGGCCTCACCGGAACGGATCGCCGCCTTCGCCGTCGCGCTGCGCGCCAAGGGGGAGACGGCAACGGAAATCCGCGGGATGGCCGATGCGATGCTCGACCACGCCCGGCCCCTGCTCGTCGAGCGGGAAGCGGTCGACATCGTCGGCACCGGTGGTGACCGCAGCGGCAGCGTGAACATCTCCACCATGGCCGCACTCGTCGCCTCCGCGGCAGGTGCACCGGTGGTCAAGCACGGCAACCGCGCCGCCTCCTCCAGCTGCGGCACGGCCGACGTGCTGGAAGAACTCGGCGTGGCCATCGACCTTCCGCCGGAATCCGTCCGGCGGTGCATCGACGAACTGGGAATCGGCTTCTGCTTCGCCCCCGTGTTCCACCCCGCGTACAAGCACACGGCCGCTCCCCGCCGCGAGATCGGCATCCCGACCGCGTTCAACATGCTCGGACCGCTGACCAACCCCGCACACCCTTCCAGTGGACTGATCGGCTGCGCGGACGCGCGGCTCGCCCCCGTGCTGGCGGACGTGTTCGCCGCGCGGAACAGCTCGGTCCTGCTCGTGCGCGGCGACGACGGCATGGACGAGATCACCACCACCGCCCCCAGCACGCTCTGGGTGGTGCGTGACGCCGCCGTGTCGCAGCACCGGCTCGACCCTCGTGAACTGGACGTGCCGCTGACCGAGCCGGAGCAGCTCCGCGGCGGCGCTCCCGAGGTGAACGCGGGCTCGGTCCGCGCACTCGTCGCGGGAAGCAGGGGCCCCGTGCGCGATGCTGTGCTGCTCAACGCCGCCGGCGCCATGATCGCCCACGAAGGCCCGGCGGATGACCTGCACGAGCAGTTGCGGGGGGCTGTCCAGCGGGCGGCGGCCACGATCGACTCGGGCGCCGCCGCCGCGCTGTTGGACCGCTGGGTGGCGCGGACGGCGCAGCTGCGCACCGAGCAGGAGCATCGCCGCCCGTCCTGACGGCGGCCGCACCGGCCGCTTCCACCGCCCGCACGCCCACCTGCGCGCTGCCCCGGTGGCAGGCCGGTGCCCCGATGGCAGGCCGGTGCGCCGCCGGAAAGCAGTGCGCAGCGTTTACTCCGCCTCCATGCCGAGGGAGAACGTCGCTTCGGTGTCACGCCGGGAATAGGAGCGGAACGCGATGTGCGTCGTCGTGTGCCGCACGCCCGCCACCTTGTTGATCCGCCCGGGAACGATCTCGGCCAGGTCCTCGTGCTGCCGAACCCGCAGGATCGCGATGAGGTCCACGTCCCCGGCGCAGGAGTAGACCTCGTTGACCGCCTCCAGGTCCGCGATGGCCTCCGCGGCCTCGCTCACCTGGTCCGCAGCGGTGTGAATCAGCACGATCGCGGTGATCACGGGCAACCTCCTGTTGTCTCTGCGCCGCACGAGGGGACGCCGCACGCGCGGCGATGCGAGTGGGCCGCGCTCCATGGTGCGCTACCGACGCGAACGCGCGGTCCCGAACCCTCGGCTCAGGACCGCGCGCCGCCGGGGCTGAGGTCAGTCGCGGTTCGGGCCGGCGTGGTACTCGAAGACGAGCCCCGCGACCGTGATCAGCACGAAAGCCCAGGCGAAGACGATCATCCACACGTGGAAGAACGCGATCGCCACCCCGACGAACGCGCAGGACAGACCCAGTGCGAAGGGCCAGTAGCTGCCCGGGCTGAAAAACCCCAGCTCACCGGAACCGTCACTGATCTCGGCTTCGGGATCGTCCTCGGGCCGCGCTTCGATGCGCCGAGCGACGAACTGGAAGTAGGTACCGATGAGCAGCGCCAGGCAGCCCACCAGGATCAACGCCACTGTCCCGACCGGTTCCGTCGACCAGAAGCCGTAGACGATCGCCGCCAGGAAGAAGAAACCCGTGATGTAGTTGAAGATCTTCGCTTCGACCTTCATGGAGTCCTCGCTCTCACGCCGTCCGCCCTACCGGGCGCCCTCGTCAGCCGTTCAGCCCGCCGCGCCGGAAGTGCGGTCCTCGTTGAACGGGACGCCGGTGACCGCTCGCGGGCTGCACAACTCACCGCAGTCCATCTGATTCAGCGCTTCCGCAGCGGTGTAGGGCTCGTCGGTCTGCGGGTTGACCTGCGTCCGCAGCTGCATGTACTGGTCGAACCTGTCCGGCGACAACGCGCGGACCTCGAAGTTCATCATCGCGTGGTACGTGCCGCACAACTCGGCGCAGCGACCGACGAAGGCGCCTTCCCGATCGATGGTGTTCTGGAAGGTGTTGTCCTGGTCGTTCTTCTCCGGGTGCGGGAAGGTGTCCCGCTTGAAGTGGAACTCGGGAACGAAGAACGAGTGGATGACGTCGGTGGAGCGCAGCTGGTACTCGATGTTCTGCCCCGTCGGCAGCACCAGCAGCGGGATCTCGTCACTGCTGCCCACGGTGCTCACCGGCTCACCGTCAGGAGTCCGATAGCCCGGGTACTCGAACTCCCAGTTCCACTGGAAGCTGGTGACGTTCACCGTCTGGTCCGGCTCCTGCTCGTCGGCCAGGACGTAGTTCTGGCTGACCGCGGTGAAGTAGAACAGCACCACGATGGCCACGAACGGCAACGCGGTGTAGATCATCTCCAGCGGCACGTTGTACTGGAACTGGCGCGGCAGCTCCTCGTCCGTGCTCTTCTTCCGGTGGAAGGCGACCGACCAGAAGATCAAGCCCCAGACGATCACGCCCACCACGAGTGCCGCGATCACCGACCAGGTCCACAGCTGGCGCATCGACTCGGCCTGCGGGGTGACTCCCTGGGGCCAGCCGAACCGCAGGACCTCGTCGGTCGTGCAGCCCGTTGCCGCGACGCCTACCAGGCCGATCAGCCCAGCGACCTTGACCAGCCGTGGCACTCGGGTCCCCTCCTTCAGGCCCACTGCGCGACGCCTCCTCAGTGTGAAACTCACCGACGCAGACGTGACCGCCCCACTCGCGCGGGCCGATCGCCGCCGGAATTCTGCGCCAGAGCGTAGCCCAGGTGTAGTCGCCATACTGCTTCGGGGGCCGCCACGCGCGGACGTTTTTCGTCTCCGACGTCGGAGACGTCGGACCCCCTTCTGCGGCCTTCGCATCGCTGCCCAGGAGCCTTGCGCACGCGCATCCGCGTCGACGGGAAAGCGCCTCGCGCGAGCGCGGGCGCGTCGCGCGCCCTTCGCGCTGATCGAGACCGAGATCACTCTTCGGGGTGCTCCTCGCGCGCGAGGCCCCCGCCTGTCGGGCCACCGTTTCCGGTGCGGGCATACTGACGTGCAGGACGCGCGCCGAGCGGGGTTCGGTGCACACGTCCCGACACGAGCAAGCTGAACGACACCGCCGACGGGAGAGGTGCGCAGAGGCGTGTGCGGCCTACTTGGATTGATCTGCCCCAGCGAGCAACACGCTCGAAGCGCAACCGACGCCGTGGCCCGGGCACTGCCCTGCCAACGCCACCGCGGACCCGATGAGAGCGACACCTGGCAGGGCGACGAGGTCGTCTTCGGGTTCAACCGGCTGTCGATCATCGATCTCGAGCACTCCCACCAGCCCCTGCACTGGGGACCGCCGGAACATCCGGGCCGCTACACGATCCTGTTCAACGGTGAGATCTACAACTACCTCGAGCTGCGGGCCGAACTCAGCGAGCAGCACGGGGCGCAGTTCAACACCGACGGCGACACCGAAGTCATCGTGGCCGGGTACCACTACCTCGGTTCCACGATGCTCGAGCGCCTGCGCGGGATGTTCGCCTTCCTGATCTGGGACGACGAACGCCACGAGGTCTTCGGCGCGCGCGACCCGTTCGGGATCAAACCCCTGTTCTACGCCGCCGGCCCGGGCGGTGCGGCCTTCGCCAGCGAGAAGAAGAGCCTGCTGACGTTGACCGGCGCACTGGGGCTGGAGCAGAGCGTGGACCACCGCGCGTTCCAGCACTACCTGCTGCTGCAGTACGTGCCCGAGCCGGAGACGCTGCACCGTTCCATCCGCCGCATCGAATCGGGGACCTGCTTCACCGTCGCACCCGGCGGACAGGTGCGCACGGAACGCTACTTCCACCCGACGTTCACGGCGCGCACCATCAACAGCGAGGTCGAGGAGCGCAGGCTGCACGACGAGATCGCCGACGTGATGCGCGATTCCGTGTCCAAGCACATGCGCGCGGACGTGACCGTCGGCGCGTTCCTCTCCGGCGGGATCGACTCCACCGCGATCGCTGCCCTGGCCAAAGAGCACAACCCGAACCTCGTCACGTTCACCACCGGGTTCGAGCGGCAGGGCTATTCCGAAGTGGACGTCGCCGCCGAGTCCGCCGCGGCGATCGGGGTCAAACACGTGGTGCGCACGGTCTCGGCCGAGGAGATGATGCGCACGCTGCCGCTGATCGTGTGGTACTTGGACGATCCGGTCGCCGACCCGGCGCTGGTGCCGCTGTGGTTCATCGCGAACGAAGCGCGCCAGCACGTGAAGGTCGTCCTCTCCGGCGAAGGCTCGGACGAGCTCTTCGGCGGTTACTCGATCTACCGGGAACCGCTGTCGCTCGCCCCGTTCGAGCGGGTACCGGGAGCCTTGCGCAAGGCGATGGGCAAGGTTTCCACGGCCATTCCGGAAGGCGTGCGCGGCAAGGACCTGCTGCGGCGCGGCTCGCTGAACCTGGAGGACCGCTACTACGGCAACGCGCGGATCTTCCGGGACGACCAGCTGCAAGGGCTGATGCGCGCGTTCGACCCGGGTGTGGCCCACCAGGACGTCACCCGCGAACCCTACCGGCGCTCGGAGGGCTGGGACCCGGTGACCCGGATGCAGCACGTCGACCTGTTCACCTGGCTGCGCGGCGACATCCTGGTCAAAGCCGACAAGATCACCATGTCGAACTCGCTGGAACTGCGCGTGCCGTTCCTGGACTCCGAGGTGTTCGGCGTCGCGCGCACCATCCCGCTGGAGCAGAAGGTCACCAACGAGACGACCAAGTACGCGCTGCGGCAGGCCTTGAGCAAGGTCGTCCCCTCGCACGTGCTCAATCGGCGCAAGCTCGGTTTCCCGGTGCCGATCCGGCACTGGCTCAAGGACGAGATGCACGACTGGGCGCGCGAGATCGTCCAGCAGTCGCAGACCGACCACCTGCTCGACCGCACGGCCGTGCTGAGCCTGCTGGAGGAGCACCGCTCCGGCGTGCTCGACCACAGCCGCCGGTTGTGGGCGCTGCTGGTGTTCATGATCTGGCACGGGATCTTCGTGGAAGGGCGGATCCGTCCGGCGGTCCCGGAACCGCAGTTCCCCGTCCGGCTCTGAGTTGCCCCTCCGACGCTGGGGCGGCCCATCCCACTGCTCCAGCCTGGGCCGTGCGGTACGTTCACGCAGGTGAGCGCCGTTTCGCTGGACTCCGGCCCCGTCGTGCTTGACGGCGGACTGGCCACGGAGCTGGAAAGCCGCGGACACGATCTGCACGACCACCTCTGGGCGGCGCGGCTGCTGGCCGACGCCCCCGAGGAGATCCACGCCGCGCACCGGGCGTTCTTCGCGGCCGGCGCCCGGATCGCCACGACCGCCAGCTACCAGGCGAGCTTTGCGGGGTTCGCCCAGCGGGGCTGGGACCGCCGCCGAGCTCGCACCCTGCTGCACCGCAGCGTCGAGCTGGCCAGGAGCGCGGGGCGGACGGTGGCGGAGCCGTGCTGGGTGGCCGCCTCGGTCGGCCCCTACGGTGCCGTCCTCGCAGACGGGTCCGAGTACCGCGGCCGCTACGGTCTGAACGTGCGGCAGCTCCGGGACTTCCACCGCCCCCGTGTGGAAGCGCTCGCCGAAGCCGGGCCGGATCTGCTCGCGCTGGAGACCGTGCCCGACGTGGACGAGGCCGAGGCGCTGCTCGACGCGGTCGCCGGCACCGGAGTACCGGTGTGGCTGTCCTACAGCATCGCGGGCGAGCGCACGCGGGCGGGCCAACCGCTGCGCGATGCCTTCTCCGCGGTGCGGGGCAACGACGCCGTGCTGGCCGTGGGGATGAACTGCTCGGACCCGGGGGACGTGACCGACGGGGTGGCCCTGGCGCACCGGATCAGCGGCAAACCCGTCATCGCCTACCCCAACAGCGGTGAAGGCTGGGACGCCGTGCGCGGGCAGTGGCAAGGCCCCGCCCGATGGGACCCCGCCTCGGCCCGCACCTGGTACGCGGACGGCGCACGACTCGTCGGCGGCTGCTGCCGCGTCGGCAGCGCCGGGATCGCCGCGCTCGCGCGCGTGCTGCACCCCGCCGAGTGAACCGCTCGAAGGTCGCCGTTGGTGACGCCGTCCGCAGCTCGGCGCCTCAGCAGAGCGCAGCTGCGACGTCGACAGGTCCGCCTCGCCAGCATGGTGCGAGCGTGCTGTGCCGAGTCGGCTCGCCCGGTGGGACCGCGGTGAGCCGGCGCACGGGCCCGCACCCGCGTCCGCGCCCCGCCTGCGCATCGGGAGAATGGGGGCCATGCGGGACGTTCCCATTCACAGCGACGAAATCCGGCTGGGTCAGCTGCTCAAGCTCGCCGCGCTGGTCGAGCACGGCGGTGAGGCGAAGGCGGTGATCGGCGAGGGACTCGTCGCGGTCAACGGCGAGACGGAGACCCGGCGCGGCCGTCCGCTGCGGGTCGGCGACGAGGTCACCGTGCACGGCGAGACGTTGCGGGTGGCCGCGGACTCGTGACGAGCGGCCCCTGGCACGCGTCGAGGGCCGGCGCAATGCGCTCCGGCCCTCGCACGGGATCCGGCCTCGTCAGTGGAACGAGTCGCCGCAGGCGCAGGAACCGCCCGCGTTGGGGTTGTCGATCGTGAAGCCCTGCTTCTCGATGCTGTCCACGAAGTCGATCACCGCACCCTGCAGGTAGGGGGTGCTCATCCGGTCGACGACGACGCCGAGGCCGGCGAAGTCGACGCGGGCGTCCCCGTCCAGCGAGCGCTCGTCGAAGAACAGCTGGTACCGCAGACCGGCACAACCACCGGGCTGGACCGCGATGCGCAGGTGCATGTCATCGCGACCCTCTTGCTCCAACAACGCCTTGGCCTTCTGGGCGGCCGGGTCGGTCAGCGTAACCCCGTGCGCCGGCGCCTCCGTCGTGGTGTCCTGGGCGGTCATGGACTCTCCCTAGCGGTCTCGTTCAATCCGAATCCGGCAGCTGCTGCAACCATACCGCTGATCCGGATATTCCTGCGGTCCATGGTGACACAGACATCCAGACCGCAGCTGCGGCGAGCCCTGCCGAATTGCCCGCAGCGGGCTAATGACCAGGGAACTTGCTGCTACCCGGTCTGCTGACGTGCGGACGTACCGGTCGAATACCCTGTTGGTGTGAGGTTCCTCCGCCGTAACAACACTGCGCAGACCGCGCCCGCCACCGCCGGGGACGAGCACTCCGACGCCGAGGCTGCCCAGTCCGCCGAGGAGGGCCGCAGCGGGTACACCCCGAAGAAGGGCCGTCCGACGCCGAAGCGCCGCGAATCCGAGGTGCGACGCGGTCCCGTCGCCCCGCCGCCGAAGAACCAGCGGGAAGCGATCAAGCGGTCCCGCGGAACGAAGCAGGAGCGCAAGAAGGCAGCGGCCGAACGTCGGGAACGCATGATGCAGGGCGACGACCGCTACCTCATGCCGCGGGACAAAGGCCCGGTTCGGGCGTACGTGCGCGACATCGTGGACACGCGGCGGCACATCATGGGCCTGTTCATGCCCCTGGTGCTCGTGGTGTTCGCCATCACGCTCACCCAGAACGTGCTGATCCAGCAGTACGCCACCCTGCTGTGCCTGATCCTGCTGCTGACGATGGTGTTCGAGGGCACGCTGCTCGCGCGGCACGTGAACAAGCGCGTGCGTGCGAAGTACCCCGATTCGAAGGACCGCCCGTTCTCCCTCGGCTGGTACGCGTTCACCCGGGCGATGCAGCTCCGGAAGCTGCGCGTACCGCGGCCGCGGCTCGCGCCGAAGGACGCCCACCAGCTCCGATGAGGGCGCGCACCCGTGCGGCGGCGGAGCTGCCCGGCCCGGTGTGGCGAACCGGATCACATCGCGGCACCGGGTGCTGCCGACCTGCTGCCCGCTCCGGGTAGCGTTGCCAAGCGGTCGAGACGGGAGGTCTGCGGTGGCGGAACGCACCCTGGTCCTGGGCGGTGCCCGCTCGGGCAAGTCCGCGCACGCCGAAGGCCTGGCCTCCGCCGCCGACCGGGTGGACTACGTCGCGACCGCGCGCCGGGACCCCGGCGACGAGGAGTGGACCGCACGTATCGAGCAGCACCGCGCTCGCCGTCCCGAGCACTGGCGCACCGTGGAAGCGCCCGACTCCGATGCCCTCGTCGACGCCCTGCGCACTGCTGCTGCCCACCGGACCGTGCTCGTCGACGACATGGCGACGTGGTTGACCGGGGTGCTGGACGACGCCGGCGCCTGGGACCGGGAAGCAGCGGCCCTGCACCAGGTGCAGCGGCACCGCGCGGCGGCGTTCGAAGCGGTGCGGGCGAGTCCCGCGGACCTGGTGTTCGTCTCCGCCGAGGTCGGTCTCGGAGTCGTCCCCGGAACACGCGCGGGCAGGTTGTTCCGCGACGAGCTCGGCGCGTTGAACGCGCAGCTGGCCGAACTGTGCACGCGAGTAGAGCTGCTGGTGGCCGGAGTTCCGCTGCGGCTGCGCTGACCCTGCTCGCACCCGACCCGGGAGGTTGTGTCGGTTGTCCCCCGAACCCCAGTTGCCCCACGAACCAGCCGGCGGCATCGCGCCGCCCGTGTCGTTCCCCGCCGTCCCCGAGCCCGATGAGCAGGCACGCCGCCAGGCCGTGTCGCGCCAGGAGCAATTGACGAAGCCGGCGGGCGCTCTCGGCCGGTTGGAGGAGCTCGGCGTGTGGGTCAGCGCGCGGCAGGGCGTGTGCCCGCCGCGTCCGTTCTCCCGGCCGCGCGTGGTCGTGTTCGCCGGCGATCACGGTGTCTCCACCAGCGGCGTGTCGGCCTACCCCCGGGACGTCACCGCGCAGATGGTGCACAACATCCTCGCCGGCGGTGCTGCGGTCAACGTGCTCGCCGCGAACGCGGGGGCGGGCGTGCGCGTGGTGGACATGGCTGTGGACGCCGACACGCCCGCTGCGATCAGCGCGCACAAGGTCCGCCGCGGTTCGGGGGCGATCGACCGCGAGGACGCTCTGGGCCCCGAGGAAGCCGAAGCGGCCGTGCGGGCGGGACGCGCGGTCGCCGACGAGGAGGTCGATTCCGGTGCCGATCTCCTCGTCGGCGGGGACATGGGCATCGGCAACACGACTCCCTCCGCGGTGCTGATCGCCGCGCTGACCGGCCGCGAACCGGTGGCGGTCGTGGGCCGCGGCACCGGCATCGACGACCAGGCGTGGATGCGCAAAACGGTGACGATCCGGGACGCGTTGCGCCGCTGCCGGCCGGTGCTCACCGATCCCCTCTCCTTGCTGCGCACGTCCGCCGGTGCGGACATCGCCGGACTCGCCGGTTTCCTCGCGCAGGCGGCGGTGCGCCGCACGCCGGTGGTGCTCGACGGCCTGGTCATCGGAGCGGCCGCGCTCGTCGCCGAGGAGTTCGCACCGGGCGCGCACCGGTGGTGGCTGGCCGGGCACCGGTCGGCCGAACCGGGTTCGGACGTGGTGCTCGAGCACCTCGATCTCGAGCCGCTGGTGGATGCGCGGATGCGGCTCGGCGAGGGTTCCGGGGCCGTCACAGCACTGCCGATGCTCACCGCCGCCGTCCGGGTGCTGCGCGAGATGGCGACGTTCGCCGAAGCGGGGGTCGGTGGCCCCGGCACGACGGAGGCGACGGGACCGAGCGCGCAGGACCAGCAGCTGTGATCCCCGCAGGTGACGGCCTCCGGTTGTCGGTGTCCTGGCTGAGCGTCCTACCGGTCGGAACCGGCCGCGTGGACGAGCGCACCGCGCGTCAGGCCATCCTCTTCGCCCCCCTGGTGGGCGGGCTGCTGGGCGGGATCGCCGCGCTCGTGCTGTTCGTGCTCGGCCTGCTGGCAGCGCCGGGTCTGCTCGGGGGGTTGCTCGGTGTGGCCCTGCTGGCGCTGCTGACGCGGGGCATGCACCTCGACGGGCTCGCGGACGCTGTGGACGGGCTCGGCTGCTACGGATCACCGGAACGCGCGCTGAACGTGATGCGGGACGGCAGCACCGGCCCGTTCGCGGTGGTGGCGCTGGTGCTGGCCGTGGGGATCCAGGCGGTGTCGCTGGCCGCGCTGGCCGGGGCCGGGCAGTGGTTGTTCATCGTCGTCGCCTGCGCGGTCGGCCGCGCGGGGTTCGTGCTGTGCTGCCGGCGCGGAGTGCCGGCTGCCCGCCAGGAGGGCATGGGGGCGCTGGTCGCGAACACGCAGCCGAGGTGGGCCGTCGCCGCTTGGTGGGGCGTCCTGACGGTGCTCGGTGCGCTGGGCGCGGCCTGGTCCGGTGCGCTCGCCGTGGTCCTCGCGGGCGCGGCTCTGTGGGCGCTGGTGCGCCACGTGCACGCCCGCTTCGGCGGAGTCACCGGCGACATCCTCGGCGCCACCAGCGAGCTGGGTGTCACGGTCGCGCTGGCCGTCGGCTCGCTCGCCTTCTGAGGACCTTCGCAGGTCGGCGGCCGCACACGCGGCGATACACTCGAACTCCAGTTTCACTCGATGCGATGGCGGAACGCGTTTTCGGTGGCACCTGCCGGCACACCAGCGGCATGGTGTGCACATGAGTTCGACGGAGATCCCCCTCGCCAAGCAGTCCCAGCCGTACACCCAGTCCCAGCCGTACACCGCGCACGCCACCCCTGCGGCGAAGATGCGAGCGGCACCGCGGCGACTCGCAGGCGCGGGCTCCTCCGTGGACACACAACGCACCGCATCCGCTCCGCCGACGGCGCGGCTCCGCCCACTCGACCCACTGCGATGAGGAAGGCTCCTCGCAGCAGCCGATCATCATCCGTGCGCTGGCATCGCAGTCCCGGCACTGCTCGGCACAGGCCGTACCTCCGAACAACCGCGGCTCTTTGACAAGTCCACAGTGGAAGAACGGCCCATCGACGGAGGCGCCGCACCAGGCGGACCGCACTGCGGCGCCTCTGACGGGTGGGCAGGACCGCACCGCTCCCCTCTCCGGATTCGGTCCTGCCCACCTGCCACTGGTGGACGGGAATCAGAGCAGACGGGTCATCCACCCGTGAGGGTCCGCGACCGCCCCTTGCTGGATCCCGGTCAGGTACTCACGCAGCTTCATGGAGATCTCGCCCGGGTTGCCATCACCGATCGTGAACGCGCCGTCGCGGTGCTTGACGTGGCCGACCGGGGTGATCACGGCAGCGGTACCGCAGGCGAACACCTCGGTCAGTTCTCCGCTGTTGGCCTGCTTCTCCCACTCGTCCGTGGTGATGCGGCGCTCCTCCACCGACATTCCCAGGTCCCGGCCCAACTGCAGCAGGGACTCGCGGGTGATGCCGGGCAGCAGACTTCCGCTCAGTTCCGGGGTCACGAGACGCGCCTCGGACCCCGAACCGAACACGAAGAACAGGTTCATCCCGCCCATTTCCTCGACCACCCGCCGCTCCGCGGCGTCGAGCCAGACGACCTGATCGCAACCCTGCTCGACGGCGGCCTGCTGCGCCGCGAACGACGCCGCGTAGTTCCCGGCGAACTTGGCGGCTCCCGTCCCACCCGGCGCGGCCCGCACGTATTCGTGGCTGAGCCAGACGGTGACCGGCTTGACGCCGCCGGCGAAGTAGGAACCGGCCGGGGATGCCAGGAGCACGTAGAGGTAGCTGTTCGACGGACGGTTGACACCGAGGCTGACCTCCGTGGAGATCATGAACGGCCGCAGGTAGAGCGCGCTCTCACCTTCCTCGGGAACCCACTCGCCGTCCACGGCGAGCAGTTCGCGCAGCGAGGCGAGGAACAGTTCCTCCGGCATCTCCGGCATCGCCAAACGCCGCGCCGAGGACTGGAAGCGGCGTGCGTTGGACTCGGGCCGGAAGGCCGCGACGGAACGGTCGGGCTGCCGGTAGGCCTTGAGCCCCTCGAAAATCGCCTGGCCGTAGTGCAAGACCGTCGTCGCCGGCTCGAGCGTCAGCGACCCGTACGGTTCGACGCGCGCGTCGTGCCAGCCCTCGTCCTGGGACCAGCGGATCGTCACCATGTGATCTGTGAAGAACTGCCCGAATCCCGGGTTCTCGAGTACCTCCGCGCGCCGCTCCGGCGAGGTCGGCTGCTCGTGCTGAATCCGGGTAAAAGACAGTGCTCCACTCATGTGCGTACCGTATCGCGCCCGTTCGTCCCCTGAAAAGCGCAGTCCCGAGGCAGAGGTGCAGGGCAGGCCGCCGCAAACCGGCATCCGAGATCTTCGCGTCTCGGCATGGCGCTCAGGACAGGAACTCAGCGGGGAGTTCGACGGGCGGCCAATCGGGGTCGGGATGCGCCGTGCAGTACGTACCGTCGAACGGGAACTGGCCGGCTTCGGCCAGGACGATCATCCGCTCGGCCTCGAGGCGGAGTCGGTCGAGGTGCGCGCGCCCGAGCCGTCCGGCGGCCAACGCGGGTGCGAGTTCGTCCTCGTCCTTCCAGCGCCAGCTGCGGTCCGCGAAGACCTCGACGTCGAGCACGCCATCGGCGCGATCGACCCCGGCCGCGTCGCGTCCGAGCGGAACCTCGAGGTTGACGTACCAGTTGCGGAAGGATCCGTCCGCGTTGAAGAACCACCACACCGATGCCCACCGATGGCTGTAGACGAGCCGCAGCGTCGACGTGCCGGACCACGTCGAACGCACGGGAACACGGGACACGCGGAATCGTTCGTCCACGGGGAGCTGCCGCGGTGTGCGCCCGTCGGGCGAGGTGGTGATACGGATCGGCGTACCGGCCACGACCCAGCAGAGCATCCGGTCACCGTCGTCCTCGAGCACGCGTGCCGGATGCACCGTGCCGAGCGATCCGTCCAGACGGCGGAACCGGTACAGGATCTGGTCGCCGTAGTCCCAGGTAACGCTCGCCGCTGTGGCGGCGGCTCCGCCCGGATGACCGTTGTCGAGCATGGACCTCAACTCCAGCGGCGTGTGTACATCCCGGCGACGACCGGCCCCGCCGACGCGGTCACCGCCGTCGCCAGCAGCGTGTGCACCGGCATGCTCATGAACAAGACCACCGACAGCCCCATTCCCGCACAGGTGGTGCGCGCTGCCCACACACGTGGCGTGCTCCGGTCGTGCAGGCTCAAGCGTGCACTCGCGTTCACCAACGCGCTGTGCACGAGCAGGCAGCATGCCGCGAACACCATCGCAGGTACCGGTTCCACGAGCATTCCGAGACACGCCGCGAGCACCCCGCCGGAGAGATCGAGCAGGTAGGGCGTTCCCGAGTTTCCGGTGCGGCCCAGCACCCCGGGCAGCTCGCGGTGCTCGATCATTGCCCGCGCGGTACCGCGCATCCCTTCCAGCGCCGCGAACAAGGCGGGCACGAGCCCCGCTGCGGCCAACGAGCTGATCAGTGGGACGAGATCGGCGGCGGCGGCTGCGATGAGCACGTCGCGCAGCGGATTCTCCGACAGGGCCAACCGAGCGGCACCGAGCTGGTACACGCATGCGGCGAGGAAGGCCACGAGCACGCCGGCACTCGCCAGCAGCGCCACGCCGGCGACTCGTCCCGCGACATCACCGGAATCCCTGTTCTCATCCGGCGTGGACGCTCTTCCGCCCGCGAAGAACGCGAAGCAGAGCACTCCGGCGGCTCCGGTGATCCCGAGGGCTCCGGTGATCCCGAGGGCTCCGGTGGAGTCCGGTGCGGCCGAAGGCACTTCCGGCGGCGCGATCGCGAATCCGGCGACCGTCGCGAGCACGGGTGCCGCGAGAGTCACCGCGAGCCAGGCCCACGCCACCCCGCCGCGCATGCGCAGTCCCGCCACAGCAGCGACGACGACCCCGAGGATCACCATCGGTGCCATCGACGCGGGAGCGCCCGGGAACAGCAGCTCGGCGATGAACCGGCCGAGCACAGCCATGACCGCGATCTGCCCCACCAGCGACGTGCTCGCAGTGATGCGACCGGGCACCACGCCGAGGCGGTCACGGGTACAGGTGTAGGCCGGGGCCGGCGAGCGGTAAGTCGCCCCCTGGTGCGTCGCGGCCACCGCAGTGCAGGCCATGGTGACCACCGCGATCAGCACGCTCAGTGGCAACCACCGTCCCGCTTCCGCCATCGCGGGAGCGGGAGCGAGCAGCACCCCGGCTCCGAGCATCGCGCCAAGCGTGCGCGGAAGGAGCCGTGCGACGCGAGACCGGCCGCGGGAAGTGCCAACAGCACCGGCACAAGGGGACACTGGACCACCCTCGCAGAGCACATCGGGCCTGACAGCCACCTGTCGGTTGATCCCCTGTCGGTTGATTCCGCGCTGCGTGGCCCACGCCGCAGCCGCTCAGTTCAGCCTACCGAGCGCCTGCCACGCGGTTGCCGCCTCGACTGGCGAGGACGACGCCCGTCCTCGTTCTACAGTGCGGGTGGACATCCGATACCGCGATGCCCGGGAGCGCGACTCACCGCAGCGCTTCGCCTGCGCACAACCGCGTTCCCGGACACGCGGATCGGCAACAGCGCATGTCGTGATCCGGAGGACGTCACGTGAACACGCCAAACCTCACCCTGACCGATGCATCGCTGGACAAGCTGGCTGTCCATGTGCTCGTGTTCGGCATCGTCCAAGGCGAGGACGGGCCGGAACCGGCCCCTGGAAGCGAGGCCGTCACCGACTGCTTCGAGGGAGCGTTGGGCGAAGTGCTCAGCACCATGGGAGCCACCGGCAAGGCCGAGGAAGTCACACGGCTGCCCGCCGGCTCCCGCTGCCAGGCCGATGTGCTGCTCGGGGTGGGGCTCGGTGCGCCCGGTGAGAACGGCGTGAGCGCCGAGGCCGTGCGGCGTGCCGCCGGTGCCGCCGCACGCGCGCTGGCGGGCACGGAACGCGCGGCCACCACCCTGTCGGCCCTGGACCTCTCGGCAGCGGTGCAGGGGACCGTGATGGGGGCCTACTCGTACCGGGAGTACAAGTCGAGCTCCGAGGAGGCTCCGGTGAGCTCCGTGGAGTGCGTCGTGCCGGACGTGCAGGAGCAGGATCGTTCCACGCTCAAAGGCGCCGGAGCGATCGGCGAGGCCGTCAACCTCGCGCGGGACCTGGTCAACACACCGCCGAACGATCTCTACCCGGCCGCGTTCGCCGAACGCACCAGCGACCTCGCCAAGAGCGCGGGGCTCGAGGTGGAAGTACTGGACGAAAACGATCTCCGCAAGCACGGTTGCGGAGGTGTGCTCGGGGTCGGCGCCGGTTCCGCCCGCCCACCGCGCATGGTGCGATTGCGGTACTCGGGCCCGAAGGCCACATCGAAGGTCGCGCTCGTCGGCAAGGGGGTCACGTTCGACACCGGCGGGATCTCGCTCAAGCCGGGGCCCGGCATGCCCGACATGACCTCCGACATGGCCGGTGCGGCGTCGGTGGTCGCGACGATGGTCCTTGCGTCCAAGCTGCACTATCCGCTGGAGATCACCGCTACGGTCCCGATGGCGGAGAACATGCCGTCCGGTAGCGCCTACCGCCCGGGTGATGTGCTGCGCATGTACAACGGCACGACGGTCGAGGTGCTCAACACCGACGCCGAGGGGCGGCTAATCCTCGCTGATGCGATCAGCCGTGCCTGCGAGGACGGCCCCGACTACCTCGTGGAAACCTCCACGCTCACCGGCGCACAGGTGGTCTCGCTGGGCAACCGCACTCCGGGCGTCATGGGTAGCGACGAGTTCCGGGACCGGGTGGCGCAGAAGTCGCGCGCCGTCGGTGAGAACGGTTGGGCGATGCCACTGCCCGAGGAGCTGCGCGGAGAGCTGGACTCGAAGTTGGCGGACATGACGAACGTGACCGGGCAGCGCTGGGGCGGCATGCTCGTGGCCGGGCACTTCCTCAAGGAGTTCGTCACCGAGGGGGTCTCGTGGGCGCACATCGATGTGGCGGGCCCCGCGTACAACACGAACTCGGTGTGGGGCTACACCCCGAAGGGGGGAACGGGCGTACCGGTGCGCACGTTGGCCGCCGTGCTCGCCGACATCGCCGACCGGGGCTGATCCGTCAGCGGTTGGGCCGCTGGGCCGGTCCGGAGCACCCGCCGCGACCCTGGCGTCTGTTCCGGGATCGCGGTTGTTCCGGGGTCGCCGGTGCAGCGGCTCAGTCCTCGGACTGCAACCCCCGTTTGCGCAGGATGCGCTGCCGCGCCTGGTAGTCGCGCATGCGCTGCGGGTATCCGACTTTGGTCACTTCGTAGCAGGGCACACCGATCTTGCGGGTGAGTTTGAACCCCGCGCCAGGCCCGTTGACGCGTCGCCGCGTCCACTCACCGTCATGGGCGATGAGCATGAGAGTCGTCTCGGTGACTGCGGTGCGTGGTTCGAGGTAGCCCTCGACGCCGTGCCGTTGCCCCGCCCAGGCGACGAGGTGGTCGACATCCTGCGAGTCCGCCGACCGCACGCCGCGTGACCGGCGTTTCCTCCGCAGGCGATCGAACAGACCCACGATTGCCTCCTGCTGCTCGCACTGCCGTGCCGTCTACCGGGCGCGCATCCGCGTGCCCACCGCCACGGAACCGTACGTTGCCCCTGCACGGCCAACTGCTGTGCGGCTCGCCACTCCGAGGCGGATGTTCTGGAACAATCCGCCCGTCCCGTACGTTGATGATGCCATCGGCGATCGGGGCCCCGAACAGGGTTTATGCCCGCGTTTGACCAGATCACCCGATGGTCGGCCGTTGAAAGCGACGGTCGCGGGCTCACCGAGCCCACATCGCACCCCGCTGCGCCGTGGTGACAAGATGTCGTATGGGCCGGTGACCTTCAGGGTCCGGTGGTTGACCCGTGGTCCGCCGGACACCAACAGCGAGTCAACGATGCCTGTCGAGGAGAGCAAAGTGACCGACACGTCCGCCGATCTGGTCATTCTCGGCGGCGGTTCGGGGGGCTACGCCTGCGCATTCCGCGCGGCAGAGCTCGGCCTGTCCGTCGTCCTCATCGAAAAGGACAAGCTCGGTGGGACCTGCTTGCACCGCGGGTGCATCCCCACCAAAGCGCTGCTGCATGCAGCGGAGATCGCGGATTCCTCCCGTGAAGCCGACCAGTTCGGAGTCAAGGCCTCCCTCGAAGGCATCGACATGGCCGGTGTCAATTCCTACAAGGACGGGGTTGTCGGGGGGCTCTACAAAGGTCTGCACGGGTTGGCGAAGGTGCACAACCTGACCTACGTCGAGGGCGAAGGCCGCCTGGTGGACAGCCACACGGTCGAAGTCGGCGGTGAACGCTACACCGGCAAGAACGTCGTTCTCGCCACCGGCTCGTACTCCAAGACACTGCCGGGGTTGGAGCTGGGCGGTCGCATCATCGCCAGCGAGCAGGCGCTGAACCTCGATTACGTCCCGGACAAGGTCGTGGTGCTGGGCGGCGGCGTGATCGGCGTGGAGTTCGCCAGCGTCTGGCGTTCCTTCGGGGCCGAGGTCACCGTGATCGAGGCGCTGCCGAATCTCGTGCCGAACGAAGACGAGTTCCTCTCGAAGCGCCTGGAACGCTCGTTCCGCAAACGAGGCATCAAGTTCAAGACCGGCGTGAAGTTCGCCGGCGGGGAGCAGACGTCCGACGGCGTCACCATCAGCCTCGAAAACGGTGAGCAGCACGAGGCCGATCTCATGCTCGTGGCTGTCGGCCGCGGCCCGACCACCACCGGACTCGGCTTCGAAGACGCAGGCATCCAGATGGAGCGCGGGTTCGTCCGCACCGACGAACGACTGCGCACGAACGTTTCCGGGGTGTACGCCCTGGGCGACATCGTCCCGGGGTTGCAGTTGGCGCACCGCGGTTTCCAGCAGGGCGTGTTCATCGCCGAGGACATCGCGGGACTCAACCCGCCCGCGATCGACGAGGCCGGGGTCCCACGGGTGACGTACTGCCGTCCGGAGGTCGCCTCGGTGGGCTTGACCGAAGCCGATGCCAAGGAGAAGTACGGCACGGTGGAAGCGTTCACCTACGACCTCGCCGGCAACGGCAAGAGCCAGATCCTCAAGACGGCGGGCGCGGCCAAGGTGGTGCGGGTCGCCGGCGGGCCCGTGGTCGGTCTGCACCTCATCGGCGACCGCGTGGGCGAACTGATCGGTGAGGGACAGCTCATCTACAACTGGGAAGCGCTCCCGGAGGACGTTGCGCCGCTGGTGCACGCGCATCCCACCCAGTCTGAAGCTCTGGGCGAAGCGCATCTCGCCCTGGCCGGCAAGCCGCTGCACGTGCACGGCTGACCTCGGCACCGGATTCAGCCCGCACCCCGCCACATCACGAGGAGTCAACAGACGATGGCCTTCTCAATCCAGATGCCCGCGCTCGGTGAGAGCGTCGCCGAGGGCACGATCACGCGGTGGCTCAAGCAGGTCGGCGACACCGTCGAAGTCGACGAACCGCTCCTCGAAGTCTCCACCGACAAGGTCGACACCGAGGTCCCCTCCCCCTCGGCCGGCGTGCTCCAGCAGATCGTGGCCCAGGAGGACGACACCGTTGAGGTCGGCGCGGAACTCGCGGTCCTCGCGGACAGCTCGGAGGACTCCGGCGGTGCGCCCGCCGAGCCTCCGGTCCAGCAGGAGCAACCGGCCGCCGAACCGCAGCCCGCTGCGCAGGAGCAACCTCAACAGCAGGAGCAGCCCCAGCAGCAGGAGCAGCCGACTGCGCCGGCCCCGGCACCCGCCGCTGCCGAGGGCGGCGAAGCCGAAGGCACCGATGTGACCATGCCCGCGCTCGGTGAGAGCGTCGCCGAGGGCACGATCACGCGGTGGCTCAAGCAGGTCGGCGACACCGTCGAAGTCGACGAACCGCTCCTCGAAGTCTCCACCGACAAGGTCGACACCGAGGTTCCCTCCCCTGTCGGCGGCACGATCCTGGAGATCGTGGCCAGTGCGGACGACACGGTCGAGGTCGGCTCGAAGCTCGCGGTCGTCGGCACGGAGGAGGCCGCGTCGAGCACCCCGGCCGCTCCGACACAACCGGAGCAACCCGCCCAGCCAGAGCAACCCGCCCAGCCAGAGCAACCCGCCCCGTCCGAGCCTTCCGCTCCTGCTCCGCAGCAACAGGCCCCGCAGCAGCCCGCACCCGAGGCCGAACAACCGGCTGCGCCGCAACCTGCCTCGACAACGGCTCCCGCGGAAGCTCCTTCGGCGCCAGCCGCCCCGGCGCAGCAGGAGACCGACACCGCCTCCTCCGGCAGTACCCCGTACGTGACACCGTTGGTCCGCAAGCTCGCCAATGAGCACGGCGTCGACCTGTCCACGATCAGCGGTAGCGGCGTCGGCGGCCGAATTCGCAAGCAGGACGTGCAGGCGGCGATCAACGCGAAGCAGCAGGCTCCCTCCGCGGCAGGTGCTCCGCCGAGCGCGCCCTCCGCACCGAGCTCTGCCGAGCCGTCGCCGGAGGACCAGTCGCTGCGCGGTACCACGCAGAACATGTCCCGCCTGCGGCAGGTGCTGGCGCAGCGCATGGTCGAGTCGCTGCACACCGCGGCGCAGTTGACCACGGTGATCGAGGTGGACGTCACCCGGATCGCCTCCCTGCGGGAGCGGGCCAAGGACAGCTTCGCCGCCGCCGAAGGAGTGAAGCTCAGCTTCCTGCCGTTCTTCGAGAAGGCCACGGTCGAGGCGCTCAAACTCCACCCGAAGCTCAACGCCTCGATCGACGAGGAGAACAAGCAGATCACCTACCACGGTGCGGAGCACCTGGCGGTGGCTGTCGACACGGACCGCGGCCTGGTCTCCCCGGTGATGCACGATGCCGGCGACCTCAACCTCGGCGGTCTTGCGCGCAAGACCGCCGACCTCGCCGACCGCACGCGGAACAACAAGATCAAACCGGACGAACTGTCCGGCGGGACGTTCACGATCACGAACACGGGCAGCCGCGGTGCCCTGTTCGACACGCCCATCCTCAACCCTCCGCAGGTGGGCATGCTCGGGACCGGTGCCGTCGTCAAACGTCCGGTCGTCGTCTCCGACGAGACCGGTGGAGACACCATCGCGATCCGCTCCATGGCGTACCTGGCGTTGTCCTACGACCACCGCCTGGTCGACGGTGCCGACGCGGCCCGCTTCCTCAACACGGTGAAGCACCGCCTGGAGGAAGGAGCGTTCGAAGCCGACCTCGGCTTGTGAGCGGTATCGACCTCTGCACAGCACCGATGCCGGTGCTCAGCCTGCGCCCCGTGGAATCACCGATTCCACGGGGCGTTCGCTGTCGCACGAACGGACGCAGTACGGGACGATCGAGATATGCGCGTGATTGTGGCCGGCTCCTCCGGACTGATCGGGACGCGTCTGGTCCCCGCCTTGCGGGCCGGCGGGCATGATGTCCTTCGCCTCGTCCGCCGTCCCGCCCACGCCCCTGATGAGCAGGAGTGGGATCCGGATCGGGGGGAAGTTCCCCCAGAGGCGCTGGTCGGGACGCATGCGGTGGTGAACCTCTGCGGCGCCGGCATCGCCGAACGCCGCTGGAGCGCTGCGCGCAAGCGCACGCTGCTGCATTCCCGGCTGCGCCCCACGGCGGTGCTGGCCCGCGCGGTGTCGCGCCACGACATCCCCGTCCTGGTCAACGCCTCGGCAGTGGGTTTCTACGGAGACGCGGGCGCCCACCCGGTCACAGAGTCGAGCCCAGCCGGAACGGGCTTCGTCCCCGAGCTCTGCCAACGGTGGGAGCATGCTGCCCGGGAAGCGCAGGCGCGTGTAGTTGCGCTGCGCACCGGACTGGTACTCGCTGCAGACGGCGGCTTGCTGGCAAGATTGCGCCCGCTGTTCGCCTGCGGGCTCGGCGCCCGCTTGGGGACGGGGACCCAGTTCATGCCGTGGATCTCCCTCGAAGACGAGGTCGCGGCGATCCGGTTCGTGCTGGAACGCCCGGAGGTCTCCGGCCCGATCAACCTGACGGGACCTGCACCGGTCACCAACGCCGAGTTCACGCGGATCCTCGCCGAGAACATGCACCGACCCGCGCCATGGGCGATTCCCGGCTTCGCCCTGCGGGCCACTCTGGGGGAGCTCTCCGGTGAACTGCTCGGTGGGCAGCGAGCGTTGCCCACCGCGTTGGAAGGTCACGGGTTCACTTTCGCGCATCCCACGCTCTCCGCGGCGCTGGCCGCGGGCCTGGGAGCTCGCTCCGCCGCGCAAGCACAGGATTCGAACACCTGAGCACGCCCTGGGCCGGCCTGGCGCATTGCGGTGCGAGCGTAAGCTAGCGCACGTGAGCAACACGGCGAAAACCTGTCGCGCCTCGCAGGAGCCCGTTGAGGTGCGCGCACTCGGCTTGATCGACTACCAATCGGCATGGGATCTCCAACGGGAACTGGTTCGAGGGCGCGGAGCCGGAGAAGCACCGGACACCCTGTTGCTGCTGGAACACCCGTCGGTGTACACGGCGGGCAAGCGCACCGAGCCCGCGGATCGCCCGGACGACGGGACGCCTGTGATCGACGTCGACCGTGGGGGGAAGATCACCTGGCACGGGCCCGGGCAGCTGGTGGGGTATCCGATCATCGCGCTGACCGATCCGATCGACGTGGTCGACTACGTCCGCCGCCTGGAGCAGGCGTTGATCTCGGTGTGCGATCAGTACGAGCTCCCCTCCGGGCGGATCGAGGGCCGCAGCGGCGTGTGGCTGCCCGCGGACGGCACGCGGCCCGAACGCAAGATCGCGGCGATCGGCATCCGTGTCCAGCAGGGCGTGACGATGCACGGCATCGAGTTGAACTGCAACGCTGACCTGAGCGAGTTCGACCGGATCATCCCCTGCGGCATCCGAGACGCCGGCGTGACGTCCCTGTCCGCGGAAGTGGGCCGCGAAGTGACCACCGAGGAGGTCACTCCGCTGGTGCGGCGGGCCTTGCTGGACGCTTTCGACGGTGCGCTACCGGTCACTGACCGGGACATCCAGCGGGCCGAGCCGAGCGCGGCCGGTGCCACTCTGGAGCTCGATCCACGCCTGCAGTGACGCGTGCACGGCACGGGTGCGGCCGTTCCCCGCTCGAGCTGTGAGCATCTGCCCGGTGTGCTTCTCGCGCCGAGTCAGCCCCATCGGGCGCGCAGTGCGGACGCGAGGCCAAACAGCCGCTGCCGGTCCGCCTCGTCAAGCGACGGCAGACGCCCACGTGGTGAGGCGGACAGCGGGGCGGTGCTCAATGCCGTAGAAGGGCGCTCTGCAGCAGCTCGGCGAGATGCGTCCCGCGCCGCTGCGTTCCCTGCGCGATCTGCGTTCGGCAGGAGAACCCGTCGGCGAGCACGAGGTCCTCCGCACCGATCGCTCGTACCTTGGGGTACAGCTCGAGCTCCGCGCAGCCTTGGGACACCTCCCAGTGCCCCTGTTCGAAACCGAAGTTGCCTGCCAGCCCGCAGCAGCCGGCGGAGACGAGGTCCGGGCTGATGCCCAGTGCGCTGAGCACCTCCCTGTCCGGTGCGTGCGACCCCTTGGCTTCCTGGTGGCAGTGCACCTGGCAGACCGCGTGCGCGTCGATCCGCTCGAACGGCCACGGGCCATCGTGCCCGGCAACGAGTTCGGCGAGCGTCACCGTGTGCTCGGCCAACTTCCGCGCCCTGGGGTCGTGCGGGAGCAGTTCCTCGGCTTCGGCGCGGAGCGTGATCGTGCAGGAGGGCTCCAACCCCACCACCGGCAGGCCGGCGGCCAGGTGCGGTGCGAGTGCGTCCAGGGAGCGTTTCAGCACGCGGCGGGCGACGTCGAGCTGCCCGGTGGAATGCCAGGTCAATCCGCAGCAGACGTTCCGCCGTGGAAGCACGACCCGGTAGCCGAGGGCTTCGAGCACTTCCACGGCGGCTTGACCTACGTGCGGTTCGTGGAAGTTGGTGAACGTGTCCGGCCACAGCACAACGGTGCGCCGACCACGGGAGCCGCGGCGCCGCAGCCACCGGGTGAACGGCCGGGAGGCGAAGCGGATCATGTCGCGGCGCGGCTCGATACCGCCGAGCTTTTTCACTCCGTTCGCGACCTGTGGGCGGGACAGCAGCGCGTTGACCAACCGCGCCGTTCCGGGAACCGCCGTGACCAGCCGCGACCACAACGGCAACCATCCCATGGCGTAGTGCGCCCGCGGGCGCAGGCGCCCGGCGTAGTGGTGGTGCAGGAACTCGGCCTTGTACGTGGCCATGTCCACGTTCACCGGGCAGTCGTTGGCACAGGCCTTGCACGACAGGCACAGGTCCAGGGCTTCGCGGACCTCCTCCGAACGCCATCCGTCCTGGATGGTTTCGCCGCGGAGCATTTCGGCGAGCACACGCGCCCGCCCGCGGGTGGAGTGCACCTCGTCGCGAGTGACCTTGTACGACGGACACATGCTGCCCCCGCTCATCGAGCGGCACGCACCCACTCCGACGCAACGGTGCACCGCGTCGGGAAACGAGCCGTTGTCACTCGACAGCGCGTGCACCGGGGTGAGGTCGAAGGTGCGGTCACCGGGGCCGGGACGCACGTCCGCGTCCAGCGGGGCCGGGTCGACGATTACCCCCGGGTTGAGCAGGCCGTCGGGATCGAACTGGTGCTTGAACCCGGCGAAGCACGTGAGCATGTCCGGGGAGTACATGGTGGCGAGCAGCTCGGAGCGCGCGCGGCCGTCCCCGTGTTCACCGGAGACCGACCCGCCGTAGCCGACGAGCACCCCGGCGGCCTCGTTGAGGAACGAGCGGTACCGCGCCAACCCCTCGGACGTGCCCAGTTCGAAGTCGATGCGCAGGTGCAGGCACCCTTCACCGAAGTGCCCGTACGGCACCCCGCGCAGTCCGTGCTCGTCGAGGAGCCGGTACAGGTCGTACAGGTAGTCGGCCAGGTGCTCCGGCGGCACGGCCGAGTCCTCCCAGCCGGGCCAGGCCGCGCCCCCGTCCGGCAGCCGGGTCACGGTGCCTGCGCCCGCTTCGCGGATGTGCCACAGCGCGCGCATCGCCGTCGGGTCGGTGACCACGATGCCGGTCACCGACTCCGACTGCCGGCTTGCTCGCCGCTGCAGGTCCCGGGCGCGCTGGTAGGCCTCGTCGTGGGAGGCACCTCCGGTTTCGCAGTACAGCCACGCACCGCCCTCCGGGAGTTCCGCGCCGACCTCGGCGCGGCCCGGACGGGTGCGCAGCGCGGCGAGCAGGTCCGCTGCCATGCCTTCGACGGTGCGGGCTCCCGCGGCGGCCAGGGTCGGGGCGGCGGCCGCCGCGGCGTAGACGTCTGCGAAGCCGAGCACGAGCAGGGCACGTGCTGCCGGACGGTGCACGAGCTGCACGGTGGCTTCGGTGAGCAGACCGCAGGTGCCTTCGCTGCCGACGAGGGCCTTGGCCGTGTCGCTGCCGTTCTCCTCGAGCAGGTAGCTCAGCCCGTAGCCGGAGACTTGGCGGCTGAACCGGCTGAGTTCGGTGCGCAGCAGTGCGCGGTTGTTGTCCCGGAGGGCGCGCAGGCCCCGGTCGGTGCGCTCGTCGCCGGTGCTGCCGCCGCGCACGTCGAGTTGCGAACCGTCGGGGCGCAGCAGGGTCAGCGAGGTCGTGTTGTCGGCGGTGGTGCCGGTGAACACCGAGCGTGCGCCGCAGGCGTTGTTGCCGATCATGCCGCCGAGGGTGCATCGCGAGTGGGTCGACGGGTCGGGCCCGAAAGCCAGTCCGTACTGCCCGGCGGCGGCCTGCAGGTCGTCGAGCACGACTCCCGGTTGCACGCGGGCGGTGCGGGCGTCCGGGTCGATGCCGAGGATCCGGTCGCTGTTTCGGGAGAAGTCGACGACGATGCCGGGGCCGAGCGCATTGCCCGCGATGGAGGTACCCCCACCGCGCGCGGTGACGGGGGTCCCGCTCTCGACCGCCAGGCGCAGCGCCTCCCGGGCGTCCTCGTCGTCGCGCGGGTACACGACGGCGAGGGGAACCTGCCGGTAGATGGAGGCATCCGAGGTGTACGCCGAGCGCGTGGTCAGATCCGTGCTCACCAGCCCCGGAAGGGCGGTGGCGAGCTTTTCCTGCAACGTCGCGGTCGTTGCCATACTCGCCGGTTTCCTCCTCGGATCACAGCTGGGCGTTCACAGCTGGGGCGCCACCCGTTCGGCCACCAGATCGAGGTGTTCGAGATCGGTCAGGTCGAGCACCTGCAGGTACAAGCGTGACAGGCCGGTGCGTTCGCGCCAGGTGCCGATGCGGTCGACGACTTCGTCGGGGGTGCCGCACAGTCCGTTCTGCCGCAGCTCGTCGACGTCGCGTCCGATCGCGTCGCCGCGCCGTTCGATCTCCTCCTCGTCCTCACCGACGCACAGCACGAGCGCCGCGGAGCGGGTGATCTCGTTCTGGTCGCGTCCAATTTCGGAGCACGCTGCGGCCACCCGCTCGTACTGCGTGGTGGCCGTGTCCATGTCCACGAACGGCAGGTTGAACTCGTCGGCGTAGCGCGCGGCCAGCAGCGGGGTGCGCTGCTTGCCGGTACCGCCGATGATCACCGGTGGACGGGGGTACTGCACCGGTTTCGGCAGTGCCGGCGAGTCGGACACTTGGTAGTAGTCGCCGGTGTACGAGTACGGCCGGCCCTGTTCCGCGTCCCAGAGACCGGTGATGATCTCGAGCTGTTCGGCGTAGCGGTCGAACCGCTCCTGGAGGCTCGGGAAGGGAATGCCGTAAGCGGCGTGCTCCCGCTCGTACCACCCGCTGCCGATGCCGAACTCGACGCGACCCCCGGACATCTGGTCGACCTGGGCCACGGAGATCGCCAAGGGCCCGGGCAAGCGGAACGTCGCGGCACTCATGAGCGTTCCCAGGCGGATACGTGCGGTTTCGCGGGCGATCCCGGCAAGTGTCAGCCAGGCGTCGGTGGGACCGGGCAGGCCGCTGACGTCGCCCATCTTCAGGTAGTGGTCGGAGCGGAAGAACGCGTTGTACCCGGCTTCTTCGGCGGTTTTCGCGACACGCAGGAGGTCGTCGTAGGTCGCGCCTTGCTGCGGCTCGGTGAAAATTCTGAGTTCGACGTTGCCATGCACGGCTCACGAGACTACGTCCGCGGGCGGTGCACTCGCGATCCGCTCGGGCGGGCCACGCCGCCACGGTCTGGACCACGTCGGGGGCGCTGGCCCTACCAGCGCGACCCCTACTCTCGGTAGGGTCCGGAAGATGGCGCACTGGACGGAACTCGACATGCCTGCTCAACACGGGCGCACCGTGCTCATCACCGGAGCGAACTCCGGGCTCGGCCTGCACAGCGCTCGCGTCCTCGCCAGCGCCGGAGCGCGGGTGCTCATGGCGTGCCGCGACCGCGAACGCGGGAAAAGCGCTCGGGACCAGGTCGCGTGCACGTCGGCCGTGGAGCCCGAGCTCGTCGAACTCGACCTCGCCGACCTCGCCAGCGTGCGCAGTGCCGCGGCCGAGGTGCGGGAACGCACCGGGGACGGCGTGGACGTGCTGATCAACAACGCCGGAGTGATGGCCACACCCCGACGGAGCACCCGGGACGGGTTCGAACTGCAGCTGGGGACGAACCACCTCGGGCATGCGCTGTTGACGTGGCTGCTGCTGCCCGTGTTGCGCCACGACGCCCGGGTGGTGACCGTCTCGAGCCTGGCGCACCACCGCGGCGGGCTCGACCTGAGCGATCCGAACTTCGAGCGGCGCTCCTACTCACCGGTGCGCTCCTACGGGCAGTCGAAGCTGGCGAACCTGCTGTTCACGCTGGAGCTGTCCCGCAGGGCCGAGGCCAGCGGGCGCAGGCTCACCAGCGCCGCCGCGCATCCGGGCATGAGCGCGACGGAACTCGTGGCGAACACGGCGCGCATGCGCAGACTGCCCAGGCAGTTCGACCGCGTGATCGATGCGGGTACGCGTGCGCTCACCCAGCCGGTGGAGCTGGGCGTGCTGCCTCAGCTGCTCGCTGCGACCGCACCGAACGTGCGGGGTGGTGATTTCTTCGGTCCGAGCGGTTTCGCGGGGATCCGCGGCTACCCGACCCGCGCCCGGATGAGCCCCCGGGCGCGGGAGCCGCAGACCGCGCAGCGGCTGTGGGAGTTGACTGCGGAGCTGGTGCAGCACGAGCCCGTGTTCCGGTGATGACGCTCACGGTTTCACTCGGGGCGGGGCGAACGCGTAGCCTGTGAGCTGTGAGTGTGGCGCCAGAAGGGCGAAAACTGCTGCGACTCGAGGTCCGCAACAGCCAAACGCCTATCGAGAAGAAGCCGTCGTGGATCAAAACACGCGCGCGGATGGGCCCGGAGTACAAGGAGCTCAAGAGCCTCGTCCAGCGCGAAGGGCTGAACACCGTCTGCGAGGAAGCGGGCTGCCCGAACATCTTCGAGTGTTGGGAGGACCGGGAAGCCACGTTCCTCATCGGCGGGGATCAGTGCACGCGCCGCTGCGACTTCTGCCAGATCGACACCGGAAAACCAGCCGAGCTCGATGTTGAAGAGCCTCGCCGTGTGGCCGAGTCGGTGCAGGCCATGGGTCTGCGCTACTCCACGGTGACGGGTGTGGCGCGGGACGATCTGCCGGACGGCGGCGCCTGGTTGTACGCGGAGACCGTACGCCGCATCCACGAGTTGAACCCGGGCACCGGGGTGGAGCTGCTCATCCCGGACTTCAACGCAGAGCCGGATCAGCTCGCCGAGGTCTTCGGCTCACGCCCGGAGGTGCTCGCGCACAACGTGGAGACGGTTCCGCGCGTGTTCAAGCGCATGCGCCCCGCGTTCCGCTACGACCGGTCGCTGCACGTGATCACGCAGGCTCGGGAGGCCGGCTTGGTGACCAAGTCGAACCTCATCCTGGGGATGGGTGAAACGCCGGACGAGGTCGGCCCGACGTTGCGCGATCTCCACGACGCCGGGTGCGACATCATCACGATCACCCAGTACCTGCGGCCGAGCCAGCGCCACCATCCGGTGGACCGGTGGGTCAAGCCGGAGGAGTTCGTCGAGCACACCAAGACCGCCGAGGAGATCGGCTTCCCCGGTGTCATGGCTGGGCCGCTGGTGCGGTCCAGTTACCGCGCCGGGAGGCTGTACGCAAAGGCCACGGTGCACCGCGGCATGCCGCTGCCGGAGAACCTGCAGCACCTGGCTCAGGCCGGCTCGGCCGCGCAGGAAGCATCGCAGCTGGTGCAGTGAGCGTCGTTGCGCCACGGGCGTAGCTCATCGCGGCGGCAAGCTGCGGGCACGTCCGTGCGCGCCGGCGTGTTCGCACCACACGTGCCCACTGCGCGTGGACAGTCGATCCCGTCGAATCCACCGGAAGTCCCGCCTGCTCGTTTCCGGAGCGCGTCCGTATCCTGAGGAATATGGCCAAGCAGGAGAAGGCCGCGAAGGGCGCGGCCAAGAAGAAGCGCGGGTCGGGCCGGTTCAGCCAGATCCTCCAGGCGTTCAACATGCAGCGCCGGGAGGACAAGCTCCTCGTCCCGTTGATGCTGGCGATACTCGTCGGTGTCACCGCCGTGGTCTTCCTGCTGGGCATGATCTGGGGACTGCACTGGATCTTCCTGCCCATGGGGATTGCGCTGGGAATTCTCGGCGCGGTCGTCGTCTTCGGACGCCGCGTGCAGGCCACCGTGTACCGCAAGGCCGAGGGCCAGCGCGGTGCCGCGGCTTGGGCGTTGGACAACCTCCGCGGCCGGTGGGTGGTTACGCAGGCGGTCGCAGGGACGGCCCAACTGGACGCGGTGCATCGGGTGCTCGGCCGACCCGGCGTGGTGCTCGTCGGCGAGGGCGCATCGCATCGGGTCAAAACGCTGATGAACCAGGAGAAGAAACGCATCGCCCGCGTGGTCGGCGACACCCCGATCTACGAGGTCGTCGTGGGTGACGAGGAAGACCAGGTACCGCTGCGCAAACTGCAGCAGCGGTTGATGAAATTGCCGCGCAATATCAACAGCGGCCAGGTCGACCAGCTGGAGAACCGTCTTTCGGCGCTGGCCAGCCGCGCCAACGGTGGTCCGAAGGGCCCGATGCCGCAGGGTTCGCGGATGAAGAGCGTGCAGCGCGCCGCCCGCCGGGCGAAATGAGCGCAGGCCGGCCGTCGGGCGTGCGCGCCGTCGGGCGTGCGCGCCGTCGGGCGTGCGCGTCTGAGGGCACCTGCAAGCGGCCGGCCAGCTCACACCACCTGAGGCGGCACCACCCGGGGCGCGCTTCCCCTCCGGGTGACCTCTGCGCTTACCGCTGCAGCACCACGGTGCCGGAGAGGCGGTCGTGCCAGGAGCGGTTGTCGTAGTTCCAGATCACCGCGGGAACGATGACCGCGGTGAGCACGCAGCGCAGAACAGCTCGCAGGGGCCCGACCGTGCGCGAACCGTCCACGCGGGCGACCCAGATGCGCAACAGCATCATCCCCGGGGTGGCCCCGGCGAAGCTCACCGGAACGACGGTGATCACCGCCCAGGCGAGCAGGCTCCAGTCCCGCGGCAGGTCGGGAGCGGTGAAGAGCCCGGCGATCAGCGCCGCGAACACTATGTCCAGCAGGAATGCGAGCGCGCGTCGCCCCGTGCCTGCTGCGGCTCCCGTCCCGCTCTGCGGAAGACCGAGGCGCTGCCCGCGCCATTCGGGCCGTTCATCCGCCCCCCGCTCGCGCGCGTGCGTCAACGCCGCGCGGGGCCCGTCCAACCATGAACCGAGGATCTCGCGCACGTCACCAGCATACGTGCCCACCGTCGTTGCACCCTGCCCGCCTCGTTCCGCGTATGCTGGGAACGTGAGCCTCCGGTACCGGTGGCGCGCAGCAGCGGCCGTCGCTGCGCCACCTGCACCCTCCGCGTGCACTCCGCCACCTGCTGCTCCAGCCCGCAGAGCTGTGTTAACGCGCGTGAAACACACGAGTGACGAAGGGGCAACAGCGACGCACTAGGCTCGAACCCGAGCCGACGAGACCAGGCCACGCCACCGACCGGTGGTCGTGCCCGTGCTCCCGGGCAGTACTGCCGCCCCGCTGCATGCGCGCGGAGGTCAGCGGCAACGTTGTCGGCACTGGCGTCGGTGAGCTGAACGATTCCGAAGGAGCCGCCGAAGGTGTTCAAGAATCCAGACGAGGTCCTGCGCTACATCGCAGAGGAGAACGTGCGTTTCATCGACGTCCGCTTCTGCGACATGCCGGGCGTGATGCAGCACTTCACCATCCCCGCAGATACTTTCGACCAGGCCACCTTCACCGAGGGGCTGGCGTTCGACGGCTCATCGGTCCGCGGCTTCCAGTCGATCCACGAATCGGACATGCTGTTGCTGCCCGATCCCGTCACGGCGCGCATCGACCCGTTCCGCGTGGAGAAGACGCTCATCCTGAACTTCTTCGTCCACGACCCGTTCACCCGAGAGCCCTACAGCCGGGATCCACGCAACATCGCCCGCAAGGCCGAGCAGTACCTGGGTGAGTCGGGCATCGCCGACACCGCCTTCTTCGGCGCCGAGGCCGAGTTCTACATCTTCGACTCGGTCCGCTTCGACGAGGACGCGAACAAGAGCTACGCCGAGGTCGACTCCGTCGAAGGCTGGTGGAACACCGGCCGCTACGAGAACGGCGCGAACCTCGGTTACAAGAACCGCTACAAGGGCGGCTACTTCCCCGTCCCGCCGTACGACCACTACGCCGACCTGCGCGACGAGATGAGTCGGCGTCTCATGGACGCGGGTTTCAGCATCGAACGCGCCCACCACGAGGTCGGCACCGGTGGCCAGGCGGAGATCAACTACAAGTTCAACACGATGCTGCACGCCGCTGACGACGTGCAACTGTTCAAGTACATCGTGAAGAACACCGCCTGGCAGAACGGCAAGAGCGTCACCTTCATGCCGAAGCCGCTGCTCGGTGACAACGGCTCCGGCATGCACAGCCACATGTCGCTGTGGAAGGACGGGACGCCGCTGTTCCACGACGAGGCCGGCTACGGCGGCCTGTCGGACACCGCCCGGCACTACATCGGCGGCATCCTGCACCACGCGCCGGCCGTGCTGGCGTTCACCAACCCGTCCGTGAACTCGTACCACCGGCTCGTCCCGGGCTTCGAAGCACCGGTGAACCTCGTGTACTCGCAGCGCAACCGCTCCGCCTGCATGCGCATCCCGATCAGCGGCACGAACCCGAAGGCCAAGCGCGTCGAGTTCCGCTGCCCGGACCCGTCCGGCAACCCGTACCTGGGGTTCGCCGCCATGTTGATGGCCGGCCTCGACGGAATCCGGAACAAGATCGAGCCGAGCGAGCCGATCGACAAGGATCTCTACGAACTGCCACCCGAAGAGGCCAAGAACGTTCCGCAGGTGCCGAGCAGCCTGGAGAGCGCGGTGAACAGCCTGGAAGAGGACCACGAGTTCCTGCTCGAGGGCGGAGTGTTCACCGAGGACCTGATCGAGAACTGGATCACGTTCAAGCGCGAGAACGAGATCGACCCGATCCGGCTGCGCCCGCATCCGTACGAGTTCGCCATGTACTACGACGTGTGATGCGACCGGGAGGACGGCGAAGCTCCGGTGGTTCCGAGCGGGCACCGGGGTTTTCCGTCGTCAGAACACGTCCAGCACGAGCTTGCCGCGTACGTGGCCCTCCTCGAGCAGGCGGTGCGCATCAGCGGCCTGCGCCAGCGAGTAGGTCTGCTGCACCTCGATGCGCAGCCGGCCGTTCGCGGCGAGCTCGGCCAGCCAGGCCAGCTGTTCCGCGTTCGGCCGCACGAACACGTACTGGCCGCCCAGCTGCAGCACGTTCTCCGGTTCGTCGGCCACGGACGCGAACCGGTGCGGCTCGTGGAGCATCCGCGGCGCATCCGCCAACGACTGCCCGCCGACCACATCGATCACGGCGTCCACTTTGCCGTCACCGCCGACGAGTTCGGCAACGCGTTCCGGCAACCACTCGCCGTAGGTGATCGGTTCGGCGCCGAGCTCGGCCAGGAAGTCGTGGTTGCGTTCCGATGCGGTGCCGATGACGCGGGCCGCACCGAGCTCCTTGGCCAGCTGCACCGCGAAGTGCCCGACGCCGCCGGAGGCGGCGTGCACGAGCACGGTGTCTCCTCGTCCCACGTCGCAGGCGTGCAGCAGCTGCAGCGCGGTCAACCCGGCCAGCGGGAGCGCCCCGGCACGTGTGAAGTCCAAACCTGCGGGTTTGTGCGCGATCCCCCGCAGCGGGGCGCTCATGAGCTCGGCGTAGGCACCGTTCTGCACGTGGTCCTCGCGGACGTAGCCGAGCACCTCGTCGCCCGCGCGGAACTCCGTCACCGCCGGTCCGACCGCGCGGACCACACCCGAGACGTCCCATCCAGGGGTGAGCGGCGTGTGGTGCGGAATCATGCCGCTGAGGTAGCCCCGGCGGATCTTCCAATCCACCGGGTTCACCCCGGCCCCGCGCACTTCCACGAGCACCGCGTCCGGGCCCAACAGCGGTTCCGGCACGTCCCGGATCGCCAGCACGTCCGGTTCACCGAATTCGGTCAACGCAATCGCCTGCATGCCCGCATTCAAACATCGCGGGGCGCTCTACGCGCGGGCCCCGGCCAATGGTGCTGTACAGTCACGACTCGTAGAACACCCGCTCCACCACGGCTCGGGCGCGCCGCGTCACGCGCAGGTAGTCGTCGATCACTGTGCCCGGATCGGTTCCCGCCGGATACCCGAGCGCAGTGGTCACCATCGCCAGTTCCCGTCCCTGGCTCTGCTTCGGCAACTGGTCACCGGGTTTGCCCCGCACCAGGGTCACCGCGTTGCGCACCCGCATCGCCCACGCCCACGCGTCCACCAAACGCTCGGCGTCAGTTTCGGACAACACTCCCACCTCGGCCGCGGACCGCAATCCCTCCACGGTGGAGGGCGTTTGCAGCTCGGGATGGCGGTGCGCGTGCTGCAGTTGCAGCAGCTGCAAGGTCCATTCCACATCGGCCAGTCCCCCGCGCCCCAGTTTGGTGTGCATGGCCGGGTCCGCGCCGCGCGGCAGCCGTTCCGAGTCGACCCTGGCCTTGATCCGCCGGATCTCGCGGGTTTTCGCCGCGTCCAACCCGCCTTCCGGGTAGCGGAACGAAGCGATCATCGCACGGAACCGCTCACCGAGTTCAGCATCGCCCGCGACGGGGCGGGCGCGCAGCAGCGCCTGCGCCTCCCACACGTGCGCCCACCGCTCGTAGTAGCTGCGGTAGGAATCCAACGTACGCACCAGCGCGCCCTGCTTTCCCTCGGGTCGCAGGTCGATGTCCACTTCCAGCGGTGGGTCCTGACTGGGCGAGCCGAGCAGTGCACGGACCTGCTCCACAACGGCGCTCGCGTATCGCACGGCCGCGTCTTCGGGCGCCTCACCACGCGGTTCGCAGACGAACACGACGTCGGCGTCCGAGCCGTAGCCCAGTTCAGCACCACCGAGCCGTCCCATGCCGATGACGGCGATGCGCGCCGAGTGCGCATCCGTGCGTTCCGCGACGGAATCGGCGGCCACGGTCAACGCGGCCTCCAGCACCGCCACCCAGATGGACGACAATGCCGTGCGCACCGATTCCGGCGACATGAGGCCGAGCAGATCGCCGCAGGCGATGCGCAGCAGTTCGTGCCGGCGCAGGGAGCGCGCCGCCGCCACGGCCCGCTCCGGTTCCTGGTACCGAGCGACCGTGGCGTGCAGCGACTCGGCGATCTCCGCGGGGTCGCGTTCGCTGAAATCCCAGGTGTCGACGAGCAGGCGCAGGACTTCCGGGGCTCGCGCGAGCAGTTCCGGCACGAACCGGGAGATGCCGAGCAGATGGGCCAGCCGCTGCGCCACCGCTCCCTCGTCCCGCAGCAGGCGCAGGTACCACGAGGTTTCGGCCAACGCCTCGGACACCTTCCGGTACTCGAGCAGCGCGCCGTCCGGGTCGGGGGTGCGGGCGAACAAGTCCAGCAGCATCGGCAGCAACGTGCCCTGGATGCTGGCGCGCCGCGACACCCCGCTGGTGAGCGCTGCGATGTGCCGCAGCGCCCCTTCCGGGGAGGTGTAGCCGAGCGCCGCGAGGCGTTCGGTCGCGGCGCCGGTGGCCAGGCGCAGTGCTTCCGTGGGCACCTGAGCGACCGATTCCAGCAGCGGTCGGTAGAAGAGCTTCTCGTGCAGGCGCCGCACCCGCGTGCGATGCCTGCGGAACTCGGTGATGAGGTCTTCGCTGGCGGTGCTGCGGCGTCCGGACCGCATCCCGGCGGCACGGGCGAGCACGTCGAGTGCGGCCTGGTCGTCGAACGGCGGGAAGACGTGGGTGCGGCGCAGCCGGCGCAGCTGCAATCGGTGTTCGATCACGCGCAGGAACCGGTACGACTCGACGAGATCGGTCACGTCCGCCCGCGCCACGTAGCCGCCCTCGCCGAGTGCGCGCAGCGCGTTCAACGTGGACTTGTCGCGCAGCGATCCGTCGGTGCGGCCGTGCACCAGCTGCAACAGCTGCACGGCGAATTCGACGTCGCGCAGACCGCCGCGGCCGAGTTTCAGCTCACGGTCGGCGACATCACCGGGAACGTGGTCTTCGACGCGACGTCGCATCGACCGCACATCGCTGACGAATCCTTCGCGTTCCGCACTGGTCCACACGAACGGCAGCACCGCGTCGGCATACTCCTGGCCGAGTTGTTCGTCGCCGGCCACGGGTCGTGCTTTCAGCAGTGCCTGGAACTCCCATGTACGGGCCCAGCGGCGGTAGTAGGCGATGTGGCCGTCCAACGTCCGCACCAGCGCACCGTTCTTGCCCTCCGGGCGCAGCGCGGCGTCGACTTCGAAGCACGCGGCCCCGGCCACGCGCATCAGCGTGGTGGCCATCCGCGTCGCCCCGGGCACGTCGGCTTCGCTCCTGGCTGCGAAGACCACGTCCACGTCGCTGACGTAGTTGAGCTCCCGACCGCCGCACTTGCCCATCGCTATGACGGCCATGCGGGGTGTCGTCGCACCTTCCGGAGCTGTTGAGCGCCATTCGGTTTCGGCCACGGCCCACGACGCGCGCAACGCGGCGACAGCGGCATCGGACAGCAGGGTGACGATGTCCTCGTACTCCACCACCGGCAGATCGGGTTCCGCGGTGTGGGCGAGGTCCCAGCTCGCGATGTCGAGCAGCATCGCACGGTAGACCCCGCGCAGTACGCTGATCGCCTGTTTCGCCCCCAACGTGGCGCTTTCGGAGTCCCCTTCGCGTACCGCGTCGAGCAGTTCGGTCGTGTAGGTCTCCGCGAGTTCGGCCGGCGCTTCCCAAGTGCGGAGCCGCCGCCAATCCCGAGGGTGGGCGACCAGGTGGTCGCTGAACGCCGAGGAGGTACCGAGCACGCCGATCAGGCGTCCACGCAAGCACGCGTTCTCCGCGAGCTCCGCGGCCAGGGCCGCCCAGTCTTCCTGCGAAGTGTCGCGCAGGCGGTCGAGGGCGTGCAGCGCCAGATCGGGGTCCGCGGTTCTGGAGAGGGCCGCAACGATCGGTTCGGATTCCTCGGGGCCGGTGTCGGACCACCATCCGGCCGCTCTCAGTCGTGCTTCGGCCCAGTCGGTGTTGCTGAACCCGTACCGGGCGGACGAGACGACGGTGGGACGGCCCGAACCACTGGAGACCATGTTCGAACGGTAATCCTCAGCACCTCGGAAAACCCATGCGCATCGCTGAGACTCACACGACGGGCAGCAACCGGTGTTCGCTGCGTTCCTGCGGCGGCAACGAGGCGATGTGGGCGAAGCGTTCCGCGACCGGTCGCCAGGTTTCAGCGGCTTCCTCGTGGAACCGGTCGAGCACTTCTGCGCTGAGGGGCTGACCGTGCGCTTCAGCCAGTTCGGGGTGGTGCTCGAGCCACCGCAGAACCGTGTCGGTGGTGGTTTCGATGTGGAACTGCAGACCGTACGCGAACGGGCCGATGCGGAACAGCTGGTGGTCGCACCCGGGTGAGGAGGCGAGCAGCTCGGCGGTCGGCGGGAGCGTCGCGAGCTCGTCGGTGTGGAAGCACAGCACGTCCGGGGTGAGCGGCACCGAGCCGAACAGCGGGTCGTCCGCAGCCGAGTCGCGCTTCGCGATCAACCCGGGGCCGATCTGCGGGCCGTGCGGAACTGCGCGGATTCTGCCTCCGGTGACGCTGGCGAGGATGTGCGCTCCCAGCCCCAGGGCCAGAACCGGTGCTTGTTGTGTCACCGCACTGCTGAGGAGCGTCCGCACCTGGGCGAGCCACGGATGCTCAGCATCCTCGTAGGGCCCCATCGGGCCGTCGAGCACGATCAGGGCGTCGTACTCGCCGAGCTCGGCGGGCACCGATGCGGAGTCGCAGGCGAGCGTGTCGACCACGGCCCCCGCCTCAGTCAACCAGTTGCCCAGTGTTTCGGGCGGATTGTCTGGCCCGGGTTGCACGGCCAGGATGCGCGGACTTGCCATGACTCCGAGCGTACGTCGCAGCGCGGCCTGCGCCCAATGTGCACGGGCGCATCCGAGGCCCCGCGCGGGTACGTGTCACCGTCCTGACATGAAAAGGAGGGGTTGGGGTGGGACCCGTGGCACCCGAATGTCGGGTGGCGGGCTCTCCCAGCCCCAACCCCTCCTCTCCTTTTGGTGTGTGTCGGCGGCGACTTACTCTCCCACACCCCACCGGGTGCAGTACCATCAGCGCTGGGAGACTTCGCTACCGGGTTCGGTATGGGATCCGGGCCTACCCCTCCCGCTATGGCCACCGACAACTCACAAACCCCTCACACCCGCACCGGGGTGGGGGGTGGGTGGTTGAGAAGCCGATCAGCAGGTGTGAACACCCCACCACCAGCAATACTGGCGCGTCGTGTCCGTGATGCTCGAGGATTGTGCCCTCACAAGAGGGGGTAAGCCGCTCGGCCGTTTAGTACCGGTCGGCTGAACTCGTTACCGAGCGTGCACCACCGGCCTATCCACCCAGTCATCTCCTGGAGGCCTTAACCCACATGGGGCGGGACACCTCATCTTGAGGCTGGCTTCCCGCTTAGATGCTTTCAGCGGTTATCCGTACCGAACGTAGCTAACCAGCCGTGCCCCTGGCGGGACAACTGGCACACCAGAGGTCCGTCCGTCCCGGTCCTCTCGTACTAGGGACAGCTCCTCGCAAGTGTCCTCCGCGCGCGGCGGATAGGGACCGAACTGTCTCACGACGTTCTAAACCCAGCTCGCGTGCCGCTTTAATGGGCGAACAGCCCAACCCTTGGGACCCACTACAGCCCCAGGATGCGACGAGCCGACATCGAGGTGCCAAACCATGCCGTCGATACGGACTCTCGGGCATGATTAGCCTGTTATCCCCGGGGTACCTTTTATCCGTTGAGCGACACCCCAGCCACCTGGAAGTGCCGGATCACTAAGACCTGCTTTCGCACCTGCTCGACCCGTCAGTCTCACAGTCAAGCCCCCTTGTGCCCTTGCACTCACCACCTGATTCCCAACCAAGCTGAGGGGACCTTTGTGCGCCTCCGTTACTCTTTGGGAGGCAACCGCCCCAGTTAAACTACCCACCAGGCACTGTCCCCAATCCGGATCACGGACCTAGGTTAGATGCCCGGAACGGCCAGAGTGGTATTTCACCAACGACTCCGCGCACACTGGCGTGCCCGCATCACCGTCTCCCACCTATCCTACACAAGCCGCACCACACACCAATGCCAAGCTGCAGTAAAGGTCCCGGGGTCTTTCCGTCCTGCCGCGCGAAACGAGCATCTTAACTCGTCGTGCAATTTCGTCGAGTCCGTGGTCGAGACAGCGCCCGATTCGTTACGCCATTCGTGCGGGTCGGAACTTACCCGACAAGGAATTTCGCTACCTTAGGATGGTTATAGTTACCACCGCCGTTTACCGGCGCTTCGGTTCAGAGCCTCGCCCCCCACAGGGGGCTCACCCCTCCCCTTAACGTTCCGGCACCGGGCAGGCGTCAGTCCATATACTTCGCAACCACGCTTCGCATGGACCTGTGTTTTTAGTAAACAGTCGATCAGGCCTCGTCACTGCGGCCGGCCCGCGCTTCCGCCGCCACGGGCGTACACGCCAACCGGCTCCCCATCTCCCGAAGTTACGGGGACAATTTGCCGAATTCCTTAACCACGGTTCGCTCGCTCGCCTCGGTATACTCTACCTGGCCACCAGTGTCGGTTTCGGGTACGGACCACCGACGCGTCCGCTAGAGGCTTTTCGAGACAGCATGGGCTCACCCACTTCGCCACTCAGGCTCGGCATCAGGTCTCAGGCACCCGGTGCACGGATTTGCCTGTACACCGCCCTACACCCTTACCCCGGCACAACCACCGGCCGGGCTGGACTACCCTTCTGCGTCCCCCCATCGCGGGCCCGCACACCCAGCGCGGCGCCACGGCCCGCCACGACGCGCAGCCCAAAGGCCACACGCCGCACGAACGATGACACCACCACCACGATGCCGGGCGGATCAGCGCCGGCAGGTACGGGACTATCAACCCGTTGCCCTTCGACTACGCCTGTCGGCCTCGCCTTAGGATCCGACTCACCCAGGGCGGATCAACCTTCCCCTGGAACCCTTGGCCATCCGGCGGAGGAGATTCTCACTCCTCAAACACTACTCATGCCTGCATTCTCACTTCCGGCTCCTCCACACCCGGTTACCCGGCATGCTTCACCGTCACCGGAACGCTCCCCTACCCAAACAACCCCCCACCAGGGGGCTGCTTGTCGCGGCTTCGGCGGTGTGCTTTCCAGCCCCGCTGAATTTTCGGCGCAAAGTCGCTTAACCAGTGAGCTATTACGCACTCTTTCAAGGATGGCTGCTTCTAAGCCAACCTCCTGGCTGTCCCAGCGACCCCACATCCTTTCCCACTCAGCACACACTTCGGGGCCTTAGCCGACGATCTGGGCTGTTTCCCTCTCGACCATGGAGCTTTTCCCCCACAGACTCACTGCCACGCTCAAACCCAGGCGTATTCACCGTTTAGCTGATCTCGGTAACCCACCGGGCCCCTCGACCAACCAGCGCACTACCCCACCCAGGAACCACGCAACGCTGCACCTAAATGCATTTCGGGGAGAACCAGCTATCACCGAGTTTGATTGGCCTTTCACCCCTGCCCGCAGCTCATCCTCCAGGTTTGCAACCCTGGTAGGTTCGGGCCTCCACCCGGTATTACCCGGGCTTCACCCTGACCACGGGAAGATCACTCGGTTTCGGGTCCAGAGCACGCGACTCCACCGCCCTCTGCAGACTCGCTTTCGCTGCGGCTACCCCACACACGGGTTAACCTCGCCACGCACCACTAACTCGCAGGCTCATTCTTCAAAAGGCACGCCATCACACCCCGCAGGTGCTCTGACGGCTTGTAGGCGCACGGTTTCAGGAACTCTTTCACTCCCCTCCCGGGGTACTTTTCACCATTCCCTCACGGTACTGATCCACTATCGGTCACCAGGGAGTATTTAGGCTTACCAGGTGGGCCTGGCAGATTCACACGGAATTCCACGGGCACCGTGCTACTCGGGAACAACCCAGACTTCCACGACAACTTTCACCTACGGGGGTCTCACCCACTCCGCCAGCGCCTTCCAACGCCTTCGGCTAGCCACGCTTCCATCCCCCGGAGCGGCAGCCCCGGAACAAGCCGTCCCAACAACCCCGGACACGCAACGCCTGCCGACTCTCCCACGCACCCGGTTTAGCCTCTTCCCCTTCCGCTCGCCACTACTCAGGGAATCGCTCTTGCTTTCTCCTCCTGCAGGTACTGAGATGTTTCAGTTCCCCGCGTTACCACCCACTGCCCTATACATTCAGACAGCAGCGACCGGACAACACTCCGGCCAGGTTCACCCGTTCGGACACCCTGGGATCACAGCTCGGTCGGCAACTCACCCAGGCTTATCGCAGCCACCCACGTCCTTCAACAACTCCTGGTGCCAAGGCATCCACCGTACGCCCTTCACAACTTACCACCACGAAGGACCACAACCAACAACACCACGACAGGATGTTCACACCCACTATCCACTTCTCAAACACCCAGAAACACCACCCCAGCCGGGCCGTGTTCCCTCACAACCCGACAGCGAATGCCTGTGCCACCACGCGCACGAACCCCAAAACACCACAAAACCAACACGAAACCCACACCACACGCTCCGAGGACACTCCCCGAAACACTCGCGGGCTTCTCCTTAGAAAGGAGGTGATCCAGCCGCACCTTCCGGTACGGCTACCTTGTTACGACTTCGTCCCAATCGCCAGTCCCACCTTCGACCACTCCTGCCGGACGCATCCGGTTGGGCCATGGGCTTCGGGTGTTACCGACTTTCATGACGTGACGGGCAGTGTGTACAAGGCCCGGGAACGTATTCACCGCAACGTTGCTGATCTGCGATTACTAGCGACTCCGCCTTCACGGGGTCGAGTTGCAGACCCCGATCCGAACTACGACCGGCTTTGCGAGATTCGCCCACCCTTGCGGGATCGCCACCCTCTGTACCGGCCATTGTAGCATGTGTGAAGCCCTGGGCATCAGGGGCATGATGACTTGACGTCGTCCCCACCTTCCTCCGAGTTACCTCGGCAGTCTCCCGTGAGTCCCCAACCACATTGCTGGTAACACGGGACAAGGGTTGCGCTCGTTGCGGGACTTAACCCAACATCTCACGACACGAGCTGACGACAGCCATGCACCACCTGTCCACCGGCCCCAAGGGAAACCCCATCTCTGAGGCGATCCGATGGATGTCAAACCCAGGTAAGGTTCTTCGCGTTGCATCGAATTAATCCACATGCTCCGCCGCTTGTTCGGGCCCCCGTCAATTCCTTTGAGTTTTAGCCTTGCGGCCGTACTCCCCAGGCGGGGCGCTTAACGCGTTAGCTGTGGCACGGAAACCACGACGGTCCCCACACCTAGCGCCCAACGTTTACGGCGTGGACTACCAGGGTATCTAATCCTGTTCGCTCCCCACGCTTTCGCTCCTCAGCGTCAGGCACGGCCCAGCAAGCTGCCTTCGCCGTCGGTGTTCCTCCCGATATCTGCGCATTTCACCGCTACACCGGGAATTCCGCTTGCCTCTACCGCCCTCAAGTGTGCCCGTATCGGCCGCCCGTCCGCGGTTGAGCCGCAGGATTTCACGGCCGACGCGACACACCGCCTACGAGCCCTTTACGCCCAGTAACTCCGGACAACGCTCGCGCCCTACGTATTACCGCGGCTGCTGGCACGTAGTTAGCCGGCGCTTCTTCTGCCCCTACCATCACCTTTGTCAGGGCTGAAAGAGGTTTACAACCCGAAGGCCGTCCTCCCCCACGCGGCGTCGCTGCGTCAGGCTTTCGCCCATTGCGCAAGATTCCCCACTGCTGCCTCCCGTAGGAGTCTGGGCCGTGTCTCAGTCCCAGTGTGGCCGATCACCCTCTCAGGCCGGCTACCCGTCGTCGCCTTGGTAGGCCCTGACCCCACCAACCAGCTGATGGGCCGCGAGCCCATTCCGGACCGGGCACCGCACCTCACAGCACGGCACCTTTCCGTCCCCCCGGATGCCCGAGAAGACGGCTATCCGGTATTAGCCCCGGTTTCCCAGGGTTATCCCCGAGTCCAGAGTAGATTACTCACGTGTTACTCACCCGTTCGCCGCTCGGTTATCTCCCGAAAGAGACACCTCGCTCGACTTGCATGTGTCAAGCGCGCCGCTAGCGTTCGTCCTGAGCCAGGATCAAACTCTCCAACAACAAATCCCAGCAAAAAAACAAGGGCCACGCACACGCGTGGACACAAACATCCGCTGTCGAGTTCTCAAAGAACACGCCACCACAACCCCGCGGCGGCACCACACAACCCTAGCACCGTTCACTGCTGCCCGATCACCGGGGGCCCCACAAGGAGGCCGAGGACGTTGCTTCAGGTTGTCAATATTGGCGCAACTCGAAGTTGCACCGCTTTGTCACTTTACTCGGTGCATTTCGCTGTGTCAACCGAAGTTCACCCGCATGCCCCGATCAGTTTGTGTTGCGTCCACTCTAACCAACCCGGCTCCGGCCCTTGCGAAGGGGGTCCTCCGCCCGCGAGCACACCCGTGCCCTCCTGGTTGGCGAGCCCGTGTCGTCCGTGCCGGGGAGCGCTCCCGCCGGCCGACCGCGCGGACGGGGCCGGTCGAACGGGGCCGGTCGGACGGCTGGCAGCCCAAACCGGCGGCCGCTGGAAGCGGCGGGAACGAACGCAGCACACCACGAGCAGCCCTCCAGCAGCCCGATCAGATCCGCCCGGGCCAACCGGGATTCACGCCGGCCGCAACCACAGCTTCACCGTGTGCGCCCCGGAACTGCGCACCGCCGCGAGCAGGTCCTCGGGGCCCACAGCTGCGTCGCGCCCCACGGGCACGAGCTCGTAACCGTGCTCGGCGATCCCGCGCAACACCACGAGCGGGTCGGCGCCGTCCCGCGCGACCCCGTCCGGGGCGAAGGAGCACACCACTGACGGCCGGTGTTCGGCGAGCAGCTCCGCCATGCCCGCGACGACCCGGTGCAGCTGCCCCGCCACGTCCACGTGCACCGCGGAGATCCGCAGCCCTCGGGCAGCGGCCAGTTCCGGCCGCGCCGCCCACGTCTCGTCGAGCGGCAGCGCGCGCACCCGTTCCGCGGCGCCGGCCGCGGCCCCGTCCGCTTCCTGCTGCACGTCGAGCCCGCTCACGGCTCCCGGCCATCCGATGAGTTCGGCAGGAGCGTCCCAAGCCGCGCCCGCGAGCAGCGCGAACCGGTCCCGCACCCGCTCCGGCACGTTCGCGGCGACGTTGCGGCGCGCCAGCTCCGCGGCGCGGGCGCTCGGTTCCACCGCCACGACGGCTCCGAGTTCGTGCGCGTTGAGCATCCGCACCGTCTGGTAGCCGACGTAGGCGCCGATGTCGAGGAACGCGCTGCCCGGCTGCACCAGCGCATCGAGCAGGCCCGACACCTCGCCGTCCCAGGCGGCGTGCTGGGACAGCCACGGCAGCAGGAACGTGTCGTCCGCGGGCAGGCGCAGCACCCCCGCATCGCACAACACCGGTGTCGTCCGCCCCGCGGCGTCCGCGACGTCGCCCTCGGTGGCCCGCTCGTGCTCCTGCAGGACGACGCGCTGCACCATCTCGGTGCGTCGCAGTGCGTTCGCCGCGTCCAACGAGGCCGCGCGCACCGGCGGCTCCCACTCCTGTTCGCGGCTCTGGCGCTGTTCCAGGGCGTCCACCCGGTCCACCACGCGTTCGAGGGCTCCGGTGAGCCCGTCCAGGCGCTGCGCCACGGCGTCCCACCGATCGTCCTCGGTGCTTTCCCGCTCCACCGCGGCCTCCTGCTCCAGCGCGCGGAGCCGGCGCTGCTGCTCGGCGAGTTCGGTGCGGGTGCGCACCACCGCGTCATCGGCGTGCAGCACCTGCTCGGCGAGCTGTTCCTGCTGCCGCGCCAGCCGCGCGATCTCCACCCGCAGTACCTCCGGATCGGTGCCGTCCGACTGCTCCTGCCTGCGCAGCAGCTCCGTCGCGGTGCGCTCCACCCCGTCGACGACGGAGCGCAGCACGTTCCGCAGGTGGTCGTCGTAGTGGCCGAGCGCCTTGAGCACCGCTTTCCGCAGTGCTGGTGTCATCGCACCGCGCGTGCCCTCGGCCACGTCCGGCGCGCGGTGCAGCGCGTGGCGCGCGACCAGCAGCGGGCGCAGCGGGTCCTCCCCGGCGGGTGCGCCCGAGCGCTCGTCCGAACCAGTGCTGCGCCAGCTGCGGTAGGCCTGCTCCACGCGTTCCCGCAGTCGCGCGCCCACGTCGCCGGGAGCGTGCTCGGCGCGCACGTGCTCGCGCGCCCGCAAGCCGAAATCGGCGAGTTCCGCCCGGTCCGCGGCCGCAGCACGCAGCGCCTCCACCGCCCGCTCCGGATCGGGAGCACCGCTCGTCGAGCAGGGCACGAGCCACGCGCCGGCGGAGCCGAGCACCGCACCGATGCCGCCGGCGTCCGCGGCGATCACCGGAACGCCGCGCGCGACGAGACGCACCAGCCCGGGGACGTGCCGGTCCGCTTCGGCCCGCGGCAGGGCGAGGACGCAGTCGGCCGCGGCGAACGTGGTCTCCGCCTCGTACGGCACCGCGTCCGCCTCGGGGCGTTCGACCAGCAGCACGCGCGGTTCGGACGCCGTGGCCAGGCGCAGGCGTTCCGCGGCTTCCGGGTGGCGGGCGGCGCCGGCGACGAGCAGCAGCAGGCGCGCGTCCGGATCAGCGGCGAAGGCGGAGAGGAATCCGTTCACCAGCCCGAGCGCGTTGTCCGCGTGCTCGGCGGCGTGGTCGACCGCGGCGGCGACGACGAACTCGTCGGACAGTTCCCACCGCGCGCGTTCGCCCTTGCGGGCGGCCAGACCGAGCGGGTCGCGCTGCGGAACCGGTGCCGGCAGCACGCGCGAGACCGGCCCCGCGGCGCTGCGGGCGGCGATCCGCGCCTGCTCGGAGAGGTACCAGGCTTCGGCGGCTTCGGGCGGCGGAGGGGCGGAGGTGAGCACCACGTCGACGATGTGCCGTCCGGCGGGCACCGGCGTGTCGGCGCGGCAACGCAGCACGACCGGGTAGCAGGGCGTGTCGGAGGTGGGCAGTCCGGAGGCCCGCGCGGTCTCCGCCAGCAGTTCGGCGAGCGCTCCGGTGCCGAGCACGGAGACGCCGAGCTGGTCGAGCAGTGCGGCCTGCCGCCCGGCCGGGGCGCGGACCGTCCCGTCAGGTACCCGACCGCTGGCGCGTCCGGTACCGAGGCACCACTCGTGGAACGCGGCGGCGTCGGAACCGAACGGGTCGGGGAAGTCGCGCCGCAGCTCCGGGTCCGCGGTCCACACGGCGGCGGTCCAGCGCGAGCCGCCCGCCTCGCGCTGCCGGTCGTCGGCGGGTTCGCCGGCCCAGCGCAGGAACTCCGCGGCGGGGTCCTCTTCGGGCCCCGGGGCGAACGGGCTCGGCGGTGGTTCGCCCCGCTCGCGCCAGGTGCGCGAGTACGCGCGCCGCAGCGGCTCGGGCAGCGGTGCGCCGCCCGGCAGGTGGTCGTAGGGATGCGGGGCGGCTGCGGTGTGGCCGTGGTGGACGAGCGCGTTGCGGTAGTGCGCGCACAGTTCCGCCAGCAGCGGGTGTTCGGAAAGCAGCACGCGCGGGTTGTCGGCGAACGCCGTGGACAACAGCCACGGCCGTGCCGGCTGGAAGCCGGCGAAGTGCACGGTGCGCAGCGGCGCGCCGTCGACCGTGTAGCTCTCGCCGTCCCGCGCGAGCTGCCGGTGCGCTGCGTTCCAGGCGGACAGTCCGAGCCCGGGGTCGCGGAGCACGCCGTGGTCGGCGAGGACTGCGAGACCGTCCACGCGGTTCGCGGCGCCCGCGGGGTCGCGGTCGAGTTGCGCCTGCCACTGCTCGAGCGCGCTGTCGGCACCTGCCGCGGCGACGAGCAGGTGCGGGTCGAACATCCCGGCCTCGGCGAGGTCGTCCGGCCCGGGACGCAACCCGTCGGCGGTCAGCGGGCGCAGCACCCGCGGCACGAGCCGCACCGGGCTGTCATCGGTCGCGAGCACGTCGTCGAACGGGTGCAGCACCCGCACCTCGGGTTCGCAGCACACCACGGTCGCGGCCGCGCCGCGCAACCGGCGCAGCAACCGGGGGCGCAGCACGGCGCGCAGCTGCTCGGCGGTGCAGGCCGTCGCCAGTCGGGCGAACTCCTCCGCCGACAGTCCCAGCTCGGTCACGTCGACCGCGTCCGGTTCAGTCGGGTCGACGAGATCGGGACGGTCGACGACGAGCAGCGCGAAGCGCGCCGCGGGGTGGTGCTGCAGGAACGACTCGCGCAGCACGCGAGCGGCCGGCAGCTGGTCGCGGCGGGCGAGTGTGCAGCCGATGAGTTCTCGGGAGGCGCCGCCGGTGTTGCCGGACGGCGCGTGCCGGTGGCCGGTGGACCCCGCCGCCGACGCGGAACCGCTCGCGTCGGCGGTGGACTCAGCAGCGTGGTCTGCATCGCTCACGCACGCAACGTACCGCCGCCCGAGCCGCGTGATCCGCGTGCCCCGGCGCGCCGGAAGCGGTTCAGAGCATCGGCATGAGCGTCCGCAGTTCGTACGGGGTGACGTGGCTGCGGTAGGCGTCCCACTCGTCGCGCTTGTTGCGCAGGAAGAAGTCGAACACGTGCTCGCCGAGGGTTTCGGCGACCAGTTCGGAGGACTCCATGTCGCGCAGCGCCTCGTTGAGGTTCTGCGGCAGGTTGTCGTACCCGGCGGCCTTGCGTTCGCCCTCCGTCAGCGCCCACACGTCGTCCTCCGTGGCCGGGGGCAGTTCGTAGCCCTTCTCCACCCCGGTGAGCCCGGCGGCCAGGGTGACCGCGTAGGCCAGGTAGGGGTTGCAGGCGGAGTCGACGTTGCGGACCTCGACGCGGCGCGAGGAGGACTTGCCGGGGGAGTACATCGGCACCCGCACCAGCGCGGAGCGGTTGGCATGGCCCCAGCACACGGCGGTGGGGGCTTCGCCGCCGACGACGAGCCGCTTGTACGAGTTCACCCACTGGTTGGTCACGGCGCTGATCTCGCGCGCGTGGTGCAGGATGCCGGCGACGAACGCGCGTCCCGTGTCGGAGAGTTCGTAGGGGTTCTCCGGGTGGTAGAAGGCGTTGCGGTCGCCTTCGAACAGGCTGACGTGCGTGTGCATGCCGGAACCGGGGCGTTCGCTGAACGGTTTCGGCATGAAGGACGCCCGCACCCCTTGGGTCATGGCGACTTCCTTGACCACGTACCGGAACGTCATCACGTTGTCGGCCATGGTCAGCGCGTCGGCGTAGCGCAGGTCGATCTCCTGCTGGCCCGCGGCGGCCTCGTGGTGGCTGAACTCGACGGAGATGCCCATCGCCTCGAGCGTTTCGATGGCGTTGCGGCGGAAGTGCGGTGCCGCGTCGTGGCTGGCTTGCTCGAAGTAGCCGCCGGAGTCGGCCGGCGTCGGTTCGCTGCCGTCCGTGGGCAGGTCCTTGAGCAGGAAGAACTCGATCTCCGGGTGCACGTAGCAGGTGAATCCGGACTCGGTGGCCCGGGCGAGGGTGCGGCGCAGCACGTGCCGCGGGTCGGCCCAGCACGGCGAGCCGTCCGGCATGTGGATGTCGCAGAACATCCGGGCCGAGTAGTGCTCCCCGTCGGGGGTTTCCCAGGGCAGCACCTGGAACGTCGTGGGGTCCGGCTTTGCGACCATGTCCGATTCGAAGATCCGCGCAAACCCTTCGATGGCCGAGCCGTCGAATCCGATGCCCTCGGCGAAGGCCCCTTCGAGCTCGGCCGGCGAGATCGCCACCGATTTGAGGATGCCGAGGACGTCGGTAAACCACAGCCGCACGAAGCGGATGTCGCGTTCCTCCAGGGTGCGGAGCACGAACTCCTGCTGGCGGTTCATGTCCGGCAGCCTAGGAGTTCGTCGGGACCGATGCGTAACCGGCGGGTCGAGCCCGCGAATCGGCGGGCCGCCGTCCGCGCCGTTCGCGGCGTCCGTGCGGCCCGCCCCACCCGGCGGCCCGGCCCACCCGGCGGCCCGGCACTCGGCTGCGGTCAGCCGCAGCGCGTGCCCTCCTCCGGCAGCTCGCGGTCGACGAAGTAGTCGACGCCGGCCTCGTCGACGCAGGAATCGCCCTGCAGGAAGGCGGTGTGCTGGGTGCCCTCGTAGGTCAGCAACCGCCCGTGCAGCGCGCGGGCGAGCCGGACGCCGGCCTGGTAGGGCGTGGCCGGGTCCCCGGTGGTGGACACGACCAGGGTCGGCGGCAGGTCGCGCACCTGCGGCTGCTCGGTGTCGCCGCTCGGCGGGACGGGCCAGAACGAGCACATGTCCCGCGCGGGGTTCGCTACGCGCCCGTCGTCGAGGAACGGCGCGGCCTCGCGGTAGCGCCGGTCCGCTTCGCGCGCTTCCTCCCTGGAGCTGAGCCGTTCGTCGTCGACGCAGTGGATCGCGTCGAACGCGTCGATGGTGTTCGAGTACGAACCGTCCGGGTCGCGGCCGTAGTACACGTCCGCCAGCGCCAGCAGCACCCGGCCCTGGCCCCGCCGCAGCTGCATCAGGCCCTGGTTGAGCTGCTCCCACATGTCCGGCGCGTACAGCGCCTGGATCACCGCGGTGGTCGCGTCGTCGTAGGACAGCGCGCGGTCACCGACCGGCACCGGGCTGTCCACCAGCGGGCGGGTGAGGCGCTGGAACTCGGCCACTGCACGGGACGGGTCGTCGCCGAGGGCGCACTCGCCCCGGTCGGCGCACCAGCGCGCGAAGTCCGCGAAGGCGCGCTGGAACCCGTCGCCCTGCCCCACCAGCGATTCGGTGGTGGACTGCTGCGGGTCGATCGCGCCGTCGAGCAGCATGGTCCGCACGTTGCCGGGGAACTGCTCGGCGTACTCGGAGCCGATGCGCGTGCCGTAGGAGAAGCCGAGGTAGTTGAGCTCGTTGTCGCCGAGCGCGGAACGCAGCACGTCGAGGTCCTTGGCCACGTCGTCCGTGCCGATGTTCGCCAGCAGGTCGCTGCCGCTGCGTTCCGCGCACTTGCGGGCGTAGGCGCGCTCTTCCCGCTCGGTCTGGGCGACGCCCCGCGGCGAGGCGTCGGCGTCGGAGTCGAGCCGTTCGGCGTCGCGTTCCGCGTCGGTCAGGCACTGCACCGCGGGTTCCGACGCGCCCACTCCGCGCGGGTCGAACCCGACGAAGTCGAAGCGCTCCCCCAGTTCCGAGCCGGACACCGCGCCGGCCATGCCGGCCGCCGCGCTCATGCCGGAGGCGCCGGGCCCGCCCGGGTTCATCATGAGCGACCCGATGCGCTCGTCCTGCCCGCCGGTGGCCGGGCGCCGCAGGAGTCCGAGTTGGACGGTGTCGCCACCCGGGTCGGAGTAGTCGAGCGGGACGGTCAGGCGGGCGCACTCCAGCCCCGGAGCCGCGTAGGCCTGCCGGTCCTGCTCGGTCTCGGCGTACTGCGGGCAGGCCTGCCACCGCAGCGACTGGCCGTAGAACCGCTCCAGACCCTGCGGCACGGGGCCGGCGGGGCCGTTGCGTTCGGTGTGCGGAACGTTCGTGTCCGGTTGCTGCGGCACGCACGCAGCCGTGGTGACCGTGAGCAGTGCCGTCGCGAGAACCGTGGGTGCGCGGAACACCACCGGATCCTGACATGCGGGTGTGGGCACTCCCACGCCGGGCGGCTCCCCGTCCGCCGGGACGGGACGCCGTCCGATGCGCGATGATGAGCGCATGCCGCAGTTGCGTCTCGGACTCGCCCAGATCAACACCACCGTCGGCGACATCGCGGGCAACAGCGCGTCCGTCGTGGACTGGACCCGCAAGGCCGCGGAGGACGGAGCGCACGTCGTCGCCTTCCCGGAAATGACGCTGTGCGGTTATCCGGTGGAGGACCTCGCCCTGCGCCAGTCGTTCGCCGCCGCCAACCTCTCCGAGCTCGAGCACCTCGCCGAGCGGCTGCGCACCGCCGGCTGCGGCGACGTGCTCGTCGCGGTCGGCCACTTGGGCCGCGACGACGAGGGGCTGCGGAACTCGGCGTCGTTGCTGTACGGCGGCGAGGTGGTCGCCACCTACAACAAGCACCACCTGCCGAACTACGGCGTGTTCGACGAGGCCCGCTACTTCGCGCCCGGTTTGGACCTGCCGATCGTGCGCGTCCACGGCCTGGACGTCGGCGTCGTCGTCTGCGAGGACGTCTGGCAGAACAGCGGGCCGGTCAGCGCCCTGGGGCAGGTGGGCACGGACCTCGTGCTGTGCCTGAACGCCTCGCCGTACGAGCGCGCCAAGGACGACCGGCGCGCGCCGCTGGTGCAGGCGCGTTCCGCGGAGGCGGGCGCACCGATCGCCTACGTCAACCTGGTGGGCGCGCAGGACGAGCTCGTGTTCGACGGCGGTTCGATGATCGCCGCTCCGGGCGGGGAGATGCTCGCCCGCGGACCGCGGTTCACCGAGACGCTGCTGGTGGCCGATCTCGACCTGGCGGCCGGTGGTCACACGGCCACGACCGTGTCCGAGGAGGTCGTGTCCGAGTCGCAGGGGCTGTCGTTCACGACGCGGCCGCCGGCTTTCGACGTCCAGCGGTACACGCTCAGCCCCGACCCGGTGCCGAAGTACGAACCGCGGAAGCAGCCGGGCCCGGCCGAACCGCTCGACTCCGCTGAAGAGGTGTGGTCGGCGCTGGTGACCGGGCTGCGCGACTACGTGCACAAGAACGGTTTCCGGTCGGTGGTCTTCGGCTTCTCCGGCGGCATCGACTCGGCCGTGAGCGCGGCGCTGGCCGCCGACGCGTTGGGCCCGCGAGCGGTGCACGGTGTTTCGATGCCTACGCGCTACTCCTCGGAGCACTCCCGTTCGGACGCGGCCGAGCTGGCGCGGCGGCTGGGCTGTTCGTTCGAGGTGCGCTCGGTGGCCGACGTGGTCGACGCGTACGTGCAGAAGCTGGAGCTGACGGGGCTGGCCGAGGAGAACGTCCAGGCGCGGTGCCGCGGGATGCTGCTCATGGCGCTGTCCAATCAGCACGGGCACCTCGTGCTGGCGCCGGGGAACAAGACGGAGCTGGCCGTGGGTTATTCGACGCTCTACGGCGATGCGGTCGGCGGGTTCGCGCCGATCAAGGACGTGCCGAAGACGCTGGTGTGGCAGTTGGCGCGGTGGCGCAACGCGCAGGCGGAGAAGTACGGCCAGGTGCCGCCGATCCCGGAGAACTCGATCAGCAAGGAACCCTCGGCCGAGCTGCGGCCGGGGCAGACCGACCAGGATTCGCTGCCGCCGTACGACGTCCTCGACGCGGTGCTGGACGGCTACGTGGAGGGCGACCGCGGCTACGCCGACCTCATCGGGGAGGGTTTCGACGCGGACCTGGTGCAGCGGGTGCTGCGGATGGTCGACGGGGCCGAGTTCAAGCGGCGCCAGTACCCGCCGGGCACGAAGATCACGTTCAAGTCCTTCGGCCGCGACCGGCGGCTGCCGCTGACGAACCGGTGGCGGGAAGTCCGGCCCGGTTGATCCCGGCGGCGTGCGCGCAACCCGGGTGAGCTGCCTCGGGCCGCGCAGGTCTTCGTGCGGCGTGCGGAGCTGCGTCCGCCCCCGAGCGACGCCGCTCCTCGCAGGATGCGGTCGCGGGGCGGCTTCTTCCCTCCCCGCGCGACGTGCTCGCGGGTGCGGCGAGCGGACCGCTGCCGCTGGTGCTGCTGCTCGGCGACTCCCGTCGCGGGCCTGCCGAGCAGGTGGCGCGGTGTGACGTTGCCCGGAGCCGTGTCCACCGGGCTCGTCGTCGTGCCACGCTGGGTCTCGTACCAGACGTCACATGACCCGGGGACCCGTGCAGGGCCTCGAGGACGAGGACGGTTCACATGACTGATACGGCGACTCACGCGGCTTCGACCGGGACACCGGCGGAAACCGCCGCTCCGCACGGCACCGCCCGGACACCTTCGCGGGTGCGCGTGCACCACCTGCAGCAGTTCAAGGAGCGCGGCCAGCCGTGGCCGATGCTCACCTCCTACGACACGTACACCGCGCGGATCTTCGACGAGGCGGGGATCCCCGCGCTGCTCGTGGGCGATTCGGCGGCGAACAACGTCTACGGCTACGAGTCCTCGCTGCCGGTGTCGGTGGAGGAGATGCTGCCGCTCACGCGGGCGGTGACCCGCTCGGTCGAACGAGCGCTCGTGGTGGCGGACCTGCCGTTCGGCTCCTACCAGGCTTCGCCGGAGCAGGCGCTGCACACGGCCGCGCGGTTCATGAAGGAGGGGCGGGCGCACGCGGTCAAGCTGGAGGGCGGTGCCGAGTTCGCACCGCAGGTCGAAGCGCTGACGACCGCCGGCATCCCGGTGATGGCGCACCTCGGGTTCACCCCGCAGAGCGAACACGGTCTCGGCGGCTACCGGGTGCAGGGACGCGGGGACGCCGCGGACGCGCTGCTCGCCGACGCGCAGGCGGTGCAGGAGGCCGGTGCCTTCGCCGTGGTGCTGGAAATGGTTCCGGCGGAGACGGCCAAACGGGTCACCGCCGAGCTGCACGTGCCGACCGTGGGCATCGGCGCCGGCCCGCACTGCGACGGGCAGGTGCTGGTGTGGACCGACATGGCGGGGATGAACACCGGGCGCACCGCGCGGTTCGTCAAGCGCTACGCCGAACTGGGCCAGGAGCTCTCCCGCGCTGCGCAGGAGTTCGCCACCGACGTGCGCGACGGCGGATTCCCCGCCGAGGAGCACAGCTTCACCGGCTGAGGCCTCCCCGCGGCCGCGAGCGCGCTGCTCCTGCCCGAGCCCGCTCACCAGGGGTGTGCACATTTCGCGAAATGTGCACACCCGGCCGGTCCCGACTTCAGAGGCACACCGCTGCGGATGCAGTTCCCGGCTTCTGCAGTTCCCGGCCTTCGGGGCTCAGCCGGCCAGCGGGGTCGCCGGGTCGGGCGGGGTGCCCGCGCCGAACGGCCGACCACCGAGGCGCTCCCGCCCGTGTTCGGCGTCCCACTCGGACTCCTCCGGCCCGAGCGGGACGACGCCGCTCGGGTTCAGGCCCGGGTGGGTGCGGTAGTAGTGCTGCTTGATGTGCGCGAAGTCCACCGTGTCGCCGAAACCGGAGGTCTGGAACAGGTCCCGCGCGTAGTCCCGCAGCACCGGCATCTCGCTGAGCTTGCTGCGGTTGCACTTGAAATGACCGTGGTAGACCGCGTCGAACCGGACGAGCGTGGTGAACAGCCGGATGTCGGCCTCGGTGACCGCGTCCCCGACCAGGTAGCGGCGCTGCCGCAACCGGTCCGCCAACGCGTCCAGGCGGGCGAACAGGCGCTCGTAGGCGCGTTCGTACGCGCGTTGCGAGGTGGCGAACCCGCACCGGTACACGCCGTTGTTGACGTCGGTGTACACCGCGTCGTTGACGGCGTCGATCTCCGCGCGCAGCGCCGGCGGGTACAGCTCCGGCGCGCCCGGTCGGTGGTGCGCGCGCCACTCGGTGCTCAGATCCAGCGTCAGCTGCGGGAAGTCGTTGGTGACGACCTGCCCCGAGTGCAGGTCCACCACGGCCGGCACCGTCACGCGCCCGGCGTAGGCCGGGTCGGTGGCCAGGTACGCCTCGGACAGGAACGCCAGCCCGGTCGCGGGATCGCGACCCTCCGGGTCGAGGGTGAAGCGCCAGCCGCGCTCGTCCCGCAGCGGGTCGACGATGCCCAGCGACAGCACCGGCTCCAACCCGAGCAGGCGACGCACGATGAGCGAGCGGTGCGCCCACGGGCAGGCCAGGCTCACCACGAGGTGGTAGCGCCCGGGCTGCACCGGCCATCCGGAGGAACCGTCGGCGGTGATGCGGGCGGTGAACCGGTTGCCCTGACGCACCCACTCCCCGCCGGCGGAGGTATCAGCAGCGGACCGTGCCGTCATACCGCGAGCCTACGGTCCGTTCCACGAGCGGTGCAGCCGCTTGTTCTGGCGCTTGTTCTGGCGCTTGTTCTGGCCGGCCTCGCTGCGCAAACCACATTTGAAACACTTCCCAGAACCGCCGCGGCTGCGCAGACCACCGGATGCGGCGGCCGCACCGGCCCGGCCGCGGCCCGGTTTAGGGTCTGTGCCCATGGATCTCGAACTTGCCGGACGCTGCTACATCGTGACCGGGGCGAGCAAAGGTCTCGGCTTCGCCACGACCCAGTGCCTGGTGCGGGAAGGCGCCACCGTCGTCGTCTCCTCCTCGTCGCAGGAGAACACCGACGACGCCGCCGCCCGGCTCGGCGACCGCGCGACGGGTGTGGCCGCCGACCTCACGGCGGCCGACGCACCGCAGAAGCTGATCGACGCGGCCCGCGACCGCTTCGGCCGGCTCGACGGGCTGTTCGTCAGCCACGGCGGCCCACCACCGGGCATGCCGACCGCGATGGACGACGGCGCGCTGCGCGCGGGATTGGAGATCGCCGCGATCGCGCCCATCCGCACCGCCCGCGCGGTGGCGACCGAGCTCGGCGAAGGCGGCGCGATCGTCGTGCTGACCTCCACCTCCGGAGCGGAACCGCTGACGGGACTGGCCAGCTCCAACGTGGCCCGGCCCGCCACGCAGGGCTTCGTCAAGGACCTCGCCGACGAGGTGGGCCCGCGCGGGGTGCGGGTGAACGCGGTGCTGCCCGGCCGTTTCGACACCGAGCGGGCCCGCTCGCTGGCCGAGCACAACCCCCGGTCGCAGACCGAAGCGGAGCAGGCCACGCCGCTGCGCCGGTCCGGGTCCCCCGAGGAGCTCGGCGACGTCGCCGCGTTCCTGCTCTCGCCGAAGGCGGCGTTCGTGACCGGTGCGGCCTGGACCGTCGACGGAGGCCGCCGCGCGACGATGTGACCGGTGACCGATGACCGGTGAGCGGCTCAGACGTCGGTGATGCGCACCCCGGCGTGCGCCTTGTAACGGCGGTTGATCGCGATGATGTTCGCCGTGAACGCCTCCACCTGGTGCGCGTTGCGCAGCCGGCCGCCGTAGATACCGCGCACGCCGGGGATGACGGCGGCGAGCTCGCGGACGACGTCGGTGGCCTCCCGGTCGTCGCCGAGCACGAGCACGTCCAGGTCCACGTGCGGCACGTCGAGGTCCGCCAGCGTCACCGCGGAGACGTGGTGGAACGCGGCGGTGACGCGGGAGTCCGGCAGCAGCTGTTCGGCCTGCTGCGCAGCACTGCCCTCGGCCACCTCGAGCGCGTACGGGCCCCGCTTGTCGAAGCCGAGCGGGTTGACGCAGTCGACGACGATCTTGCCGGCCAGCTGCGGCGCCAACGCGCTGAGCGTGTCCCGGTGCGCCTCCCACGGCAGCGCGGCCACCACGAGATCGGCCTCGGCGGCGCAGCCCGCGTTGTCCCGGCCGGCGACGCTGCCGCCGCTCCGCTCGGCGATGCCCTCGGCGGTTTCGACCGCCCGCTCGGCCTTGCGCGAGCCGATGAGCACCCGCAGTCCCGCCTGCGCCCACCGGGTGGCGAGCCCGTTGCCCTGAGGACCCGTCCCCCCGAGCACCCCGATGGTCATGTCCCGCACGCCAGCCACGCGAACCCCTTTCGATCGGAGGACGACACCGTTACCCAACGATCACCGCTCGGCCGGCGCTGCGCTACCGGCGCGGACCGTGCCGGTCGTCACACGTGCAACTGAGCGCGGGCGGGGCGGTTCAGTTGAGTTCGAAGGCGACGTCGCGCTCCGCGGGATCCGCCGCCGCCAGCCGCACCCGCACGTGCTGGCCCTCGGACAGTCCCGCGCCGGTGCAGCGGGCGATCACCGGCGGGTCGGCGACGAACACCTCGCCCGCCTCGCCGTTCGGTGCGCGCAGCACAGTCGCCGGGAAATCGTCCCCCACGCGGCCGGCCAACGACCAGGCCTGCGCCTGGGCGATGCACGCCCGCTCCACGCGGGTGGCCACGCGGTCCGAACTTCCCATGGCCGAGGGCAGTTCGCCGAGCGCGTCCCGCACCCACGAGGGAACGGACCTGCCGTCGAGCACGGCCAGGCACACTTCCGCGCTGTAGCGGTCGACGAGGCGCCGCAGCGGCGCTGTCACGTGCGCGTAGGCCGCGCCGATACCCGCGTGCGTGGCCTTGCGCGGCACCTGCGCGTGGAACGCGGTGTAGCCGGCGCCGCGCAGCAGCCGCGTGGCGGCCACGTGCACGGCCAGCGCCGCGGGTCGCGCGGTGTCCAGCTCGGCCAGCGCGGTCGCCACCGGCACGTGCTCGGGCCAGTCGACGCCGAGTTCCGCGGCCGAGCGGCGCAACGCGGCGACCGCGTCCTCGTCGGGCTCCGGAACGGTCCGCAGCACCCCCACCTCGGCCGAGAGCATGAGTTCGGCCGCGCACATGCCGGTGAGCAGGGAAATTTCCGCGTTCCACTCCTCGACGTCGGTGCGCGGCCGCAGCATCGGACGCCACCCGCCCGCGCCGTCCGGTTCCACCTGCTGCTCCGGCAGCCCGAGCTCGATGGCGCCGCGCAGCATCGCCTGCCGCCGCCGCAACCGCCCCACCTCGGGCAGCAGCGCCACCGAGGGGTGCGGGCGACCGGCCCGCAGGTCGTGCTGCACACCCCGGTAGTCCAGCAGTGCGGTGGAGCGCACCAGCGCGCGCCGCGCGTCGAAGTCCTCGACCGCGCCGTCCTCGGCCAGGTCGATGCGCCACAGCACGGCGGGGCGCACGCGGTTCGGCAGCAGGCTGCCCGCGTCCTCGGACAGCACCCGCGGATGCAGCGGGATGTTGCCGTCGGGCAGGTACAGCGTCTGCCCGCGGCGGCGGGTCTCCCGGTCGAGCGCACCACCGGGACGCACGAACGCGGCCACGTCGGCGATGGCGTAGTGCACGCGGAACCCGCCCCGACCGCGGCGTTCGAGCAGCACGGCCTGATCGAGGTCCCGGGCACCGGGCGGGTCCACTGTGACGAGCGGGAGGTCGGTGGCATCGCTTCGGGACACGACGTCCGGGCTGGCGGCGGCGGCCCGCTCGGCCTCGGCCAGCGCCGCGGCGGGGAACTCCCCGTGCAGCCCGAGTTCGCCGCGCACCGCCGAGAAATCCAGCGGTGCGCGGGCGCGCGGCGGCACGTACTCCGCCGCGAAGCGCACACCTGGCGTGTCAGCAGCGAGTTCGGCCCCGCCGAAAGGTCCCCGCGCCGCTGCCACGGGAGCTCACTCCTCCTCGTTCCAGCGCTCGTCGGCCTCGTCAGCGGCTCGCGTCCGTTCCCCGGCTATCTCCAACGCGCGCGCGGCCGTGTCCGGATCGGGGTACGGGCCGAGCCTGTCGGATGCGCGACAACCCGCCTTCGGCTCCACCTGTTCGTGCCGAAGGCAGTAGTACCAGCGCCCACGCGGCATGGCGCCAGCCTCGCATGCGTCGGCACACATGTCACGCTTCAGTGTGCGAATCGCTCGGACGCGTGCACGCGCATCACCAGGCGGGCGGCGCGGCGGCCGGCGTGGGACCCTCCTCGTCCGGCCGGGCCACCGGGTCCAGGCAGGAGACGAGCACCCGGTGGGTCTCCGGGGCCTCGATGCGTTCGCCGTTGCTCATCCGGTACTCGAACTCGCCGTCGTCGGCGACCTCCACGGTGCATCCGATCTCCGCGAGCTGGTCGTCGTCGAGGTCGGCGACGCGCTCGTAGCGGGACGGCACCACCCGGTACGTCGGCCACGGCACGTGCCCGTACGCCTGGTGGAACTCGGCGAGCAGGTTGCGCATCTGCTGCTGCCACGGCAGGGGCATGGACTCCACCAGCGAGCGGGGCAGCACGGCGTAATCGGCGTCGACGCCCTGCTCGGCCGCGGCCAGGTAGTCCCCGAGCGGTGTGCTCGAAGCGCGCGGGCCGCTGGGTCGTTGGATCGGATCCGGCGTGAACATGATCGACCTCTCCGGGACGTGCGGCTCAGGCGCGGATGATCGAGGCGCCCCTCGTCATTCTCACCCGCTCTCACCCGCCGGGGGCAATCCCGCTTCCTGCTGCGGGGCGTCCGACGCGGGACGCACGGCGTGCGGCAGCAGCTCACCGCCGTCCCACAGCTGCGTGCGTTCGACGTCCTCCCCCGGCTGCGGGGCGTGCAGCACCTCGTCGTCACCGAGGTACAGCGCCACGTGATGGATTCCGTGCGGAGCCCGTCCCTTTCCCCAGAACACGAGGTCACCGGGTTTCGCCTCGGACAGCGGCACCCGCTCGCCGCCGTCGAAGTACTGCGACTGCGAGTACTTCGGGATGGTCACCCCGGCCGCGTGCCAGGCCTGCTGGGTCAGCCCGGAGCAGTCGAACTCGTCGGGGCCGGCCGCCCCCCACTCGTACGGCTTGCCGAGCTGGTCCTCGGCGTAGCTGATGACCTGCTGGACCATCGCGCCGGAATCGGGCAGGTCCTCGCAGCCGCTGACGCCCTGCACCTCGCCCTCCACGTTGACCAGGTGCGCGGCCAGCGGCTCCCACTCGTGGTAGCGCATCGGAAACGCCGAGCGCTCCACCCGCTGGGCCGCCGTGCCCGGACGCATCTCCTCCCAGCCGGGGACCTCCTGCAGCACGTCGTAGAACTTGTTGATCTGATATTCGACGTCGGTGACCTGCTGCACCGTCCCCCACCCCATGGAGGGGCGCATCTGGAAGATCCCCAGCGAGTCGCGGTCACCGTAGGTCAGGTTCGCCAGGTCGGACTCGGTCTTGCCGGCCTGGATGGCGATCTGCCAGGCCCGCGGCGGGAGGTTGCGCTGCTTGCCGATCTCGATGATCCGCTTGGCGATGCCGCGCGAGTCGCGGTCCAGCGCGGCCGCCTGCTGCTCGCCGTTCTCGGCGCCGCTGCCCCACGGCCCCAGGGAGCTGCTGCAGCTGGACCACCGGGCCTCTCCGCGACCGCCGCCGAGCCCGCCGGCGAACAGCGCGGTCAGCGCACCGACTCCGACGAGGCCGCCGAACCCGACGGCGAGCACCAGAACCACGGCGAGTTTCCGCATCTCAGCCTTCCCCGGTGTAGTTGGCCACGCGCCAGCCCTCCTGCGTGCGCACCGCGGTCACGCGCAGAGCGCCCGCGTCCGTGGGCAGGCGCACGACCATCGAGCTGCGGGTCGACTCCACCGGTTTCGGCGCACCCGTGATCGCCTCGCCCGCGTTGGCCGGATTCACCGACTCCATGACCGTGACGAACTCGTCGGTGGTGTACGGGCGCAACCCGTCGAGCCACTGCTGCTGGTCCCCGCCGCGGTAGTCCACCCAGCGCTCGCCCCACGCGCGCACGGCGTCCACACCCGCCGGGTCAGCCGGGGCGGGCCGCGGGGGTCCGGTCGGCACGGACAGGCTCGGCGGGGACTTCGACGCGAGGTCCTCCTCCGACGTGGGCGCGGGCGCCTGCGCCTGGCGCTGCGCGGAGCGCTGGGCGGTCGAGCTCGGCCCGGGCGGCGGGTCCGGCAGCAGGAAGCCGACGACCGTGCCCACCACGGCGACCACGAGCACCGCGACAGCCAAGTGCCGGGGCGAGCGCAGCGGCCAGCCCCACAACCTGCGGTACACGGCCGCACGGCCCCGGTGCGTGCGGATCGGCATCACGCGCCTCCTCGAGAGCGGTGGTCGGTGCCGTCGGCGACCTCCAAGCCCCGGGACGGCCGGTAGACGACGTTGACCGGGCGTCCCGCGACGACTTCGCGGTCGGCACTGGTGCGGTCGGGGCCGGTGCGGTCGGAACTGCCGGGTTCACGCGCCGGGGCGGGACGGACGCCGCGCGACTCGCCGTCCACGCGCGACGGGACCAGTACGGGATCATCGTCGATGTTGTCCCACTGCGCATCCGCCACCGGGACGGTGTCGACGATCCGACTGGTCGAACCTGCCTCCGGCAGCGCTCCCGCACCGGGACGCCGCCCGCCGGCGGCGCTCGCCCCGCCGGCATCGTCCGCCGTCCCCGACCGGTCCTGGTCCAACCGCACCGCGGTGGCCGTCACCGACGGGTGCGAGGCCTCGGGCCGGCCCGTGCGGTTGTCGCCGGCCGCGGCCGTGGACGCGCCGTCGCCGCGCAGCTGGTCCCAGAAGTCGCCGCCCTCCTCGGAACCGCCCCCGTCGGCTCGGCCCCTGTCAGCTCGCCCGCGAAAGCGGGAGAACAGGCTGGGCGGCACCCGCGGCACGGCGCTGCTCATCCCGCCGACGGACAGCTCCACCATCTGGCCCATCCGGCGCACGGGCTTGCACACCATGAGGAACACGAGCGTGACCAGCCCGGCGAGCATGATCTGCGTCAGCGCCGAAAAACTGCGCGCCGGCTGGAAAATCCACGTCAGGATCAACGTGTGCAGCCCGGCCATCGCGGAGATGAGCACGACGTTGAGCACGGCCGCGCCCGCGATCTTGCCGATGCCGCGCAGCACCTGGTGGTACACGATCGACACGAGTCCGAGCAGCGGCCCGGCCAGGATGAGCACGCGCAGCAGCACCTGCGCGAGCAGGATCGCCGCCTTCGCCAGCAGCTGGAACACCGCGTAGGCGAAACTCTGCAGCATCGCCAGGGTTCCGGCCCCCACCCGGCTGCCGTCGATGCCCTGGATGTAGCTGCGCGCGCTGCCGGAACGGTCCACGACCTGCTCGAACTGCTGCTTCTTCGACTCCGGCGAACCGGAGTCCTCCCCGGCCGCGGCCTCCTGCTTGGTCCAGGTCTGCGCGCGCAGCAGATCGCGGCCGAGTTCCTGCGCCTGCGGCGAATCCGGCGAACCGAACTCGCCGCGCAGCCAGTTGGTGTAGATCACCTGGTCGTGCAGCAGCGTCGGCAGCGCGTGCGTCTGGTCCACCCCGACCTCGCGGAGGAACCCGGCCTGCACCGAGGAAGTTCCGGTGACCACCACGTCATCGAGCACGTGCGTGTACACCAGCGGCGTCAGGTACGTCGCCGAGGCGAACCACAGCGCGGCCAGCCCCCACATGGTGCGCCGGCCGATCGTGGCCAGGTCGCCCTGCCAGATGTAGCGGAACAGCACCACGGCCAGCACCACGGCGACCAGGCCGAACCACGGGGAGAACACGCTGTCGTACAGCGCGACGGTGCCGGTCGCGATGAGCTCGTCGAGCGGGTCGAGCAGCTCCCCGTCCAGCAGTGCGTAGTGCAGCCCGTTGGTGGCGCCGACGATGTTCTTGGCGATGTTGAACAGCTCGTTGCCCAGCCACGTGTCGACCACCGCGTGCGGGCTCGTCACGCCCTGCGGCCCGCACCCCAGGTCGTAGGTGTGCCAGACGAGCCCGGCGTAGCCGACCTCGTCGTAGGTGCTGCCCGGCTCGCCGGTGCCGATCGGCGCGGGGTCGAGCGCGCCGACCATGCCCGACCCCGGGCGTTCCGGGTTCGGCGGTTCGGAGCAGTCCAGGCCCTGCGCCGCAGCCGGCACCGCGAACAGCAGCAACCCGCTGACCACGGCCACGAGCACGGCCAGCGCACCGCGCGGCCGCCGGCCGGCGCGGTGCTCGTGCGCGCGCTGCGTCCGAGTCCGCCGCATCACCGCGTCTCGTCCCCACCCGGCTCGCCGCCCGTCCGGCGGGTCGGGCGGTCACCGCTGCCGTTGCCGTTGCCGTCTTCCTGGGAAGGTCGCCACGGCGGCTCGGCGCCGGTGTCCCGCGCGGTCCCGTCCCCGCCGACGCCGACGGTTTCCAGCTCGAGCTCGTCGAAGGAGTCGAAGTCCGCGGCCTCCTCCTCCGGATCCGGTGCGAGTCCGACCTCGGAGGTGTCGGCACCGGTGTCGGCGAGGTCGGAATTGGCCCCGTTGGCACGGGCGGGCGTGTGCCGCTCCTGCGGCGCGTCATCGGCGGCCGGGGTGGTGTCCAGCGCATCGCGCATGTGCTCCAGGTGCTCACCGGAGAAGTCGATGCGGATCTTCTCCACACCACCCGCGCCGTCACCGAAGATGAACTGCCGCGGCGAGCGGTCCCGTTCGGTGCTGTTGCGCGCCGGCCCGGGACGCCGCCCCAGCGCCGAAACGACCTGCTCGTAGCCGGCGTCGACCGGCACCTTCAACAGCCGCAGCGCGTCGGACTGCGCCTGCTCGTCGTCGAGGCGTCCGATGAACACCGAGTCCAGCAGCGCTGCGAAACCCTGGATGCGCAGGAAGTCCGCGGGGATCTGGCTGGACAGCAGCACCCGGACGTTCCACTTGCGCGAGTCGCGGGCGAAGCGGTTCATCAGCACCCGGCCGGTGGGCACTTCGGACAGGAAGAACGCCTCGTCGATCCACACGCCCTTGCGCTCGTTCTTCGGGCGTTCGTAGAGGGTGCGCTGGGTCAGCCACGCGGCGAGGTTGAGCAGCTGCACGCCGAGCGCTTCGGCGTCGGTCCACTGGTCGCGGCCGGTGCCGTCCTTGGGCAGGGTCAGCCCGGCCATGGTGAGCACGGTGAGCCGGTCGTCGCGCCCCTCCGAGTACGGGTCCGCGTCCGATTCCGGGATGAGCAGCGACATCCGCTCGCGCATCTCGTCGAGGAAGTCGGCCACGACGACCGCGTGCTCGTGGTGCTCACTGGCATCGCGCCGCAGCGCTTCGAACACCATGCCGGGGTGGGCGTCCGCGTGCCCGCCCACCGCGCGCACGGCGCGCAGCAGCACGATCCGCGTCTGCGGCAGGCGCGCGACCTCGTACGGCAGCAGTCCGGTGAGCACGTCCAGCACCAGCCGGCGCCGGGTCGCCGCCGCCAGCGCCCGTTCGCGCCGCCAACTGCGCTCCGGGTCCTCCTCGTCGACGAAGTGCTCCAACTCCGGTTCGGCCACCACCCGGTACGGGTTGAGGATGCCGGGCTGGGCGTTGAGCAGGTGGATCGGCCGGGCGTAGGGGCGCAGTTCGGGCAGCGTGCACAGCTCGGCCAGCGGCCCCGACGGGTCCAGCAGCGTCCAGTGCGCCCCCGCCCGCAGCGTCTTGTACACCAGGCCGCCGCCCAAAAAGCTTTTTCCCCCGCCCAAACCGGCCACCATGGCCGTCAGGCCGGAAGCATCGCGGATCTCCTGGGACATCCACGGATCCCAGGCCACGGGGCGCCGGGTGGCGGTGCACGTCTCGCCGAGCAGGACACCGCGCCGGTCGCCGACCTCGGCGGTGGCCTGCGGAACGGCCGATGCGGCCCACACGACCGAACCGCGCCGCAGGTAGGCACCGTTGGCCAGCGGCTCGCCCGGCACGAACTCCCGGGCCATCGAGTACTGCGCCTCCGGGTGCTCGATGGCGATCTTCGGCTTGTACAGGTCGAGCAGCTGCTGGGCCAGGCGCAGCGCGTCCCGCTCGGTCGGGCCGGACACGGCCATGCGCCACCACGACTTCACCCGCGTGGCCAACGCGGTGAAGCCGGAGGTCATCTCGTCGTCGATCTCGAGCACCCGGCTGGCCTGGCGGGCCAGCGACGTGGGCGGTTCCAGCCCGTGCTCCTCGGTGTAGTGCCGCACCTGGGAGCGGACCTTGTTCATCTGCCGCTGCAGTTCGCCGGAGACGTCCTCGGGGCGGCGCACGTAGATCCGCGCGGACCACTCGACCGGGGCGGACAGCCGGTCGGAGTGCTGCATCCACGGGTCGTCGATCTCCGGGATCTGCAGCCCGTGCGACTGACCGAGGGTGAGCACGGCGACGTTGCGGGACACCCCCGCGTTGGAGCCGGTCCGGCCGCGCACGGTCACGGTCGGCGCGTACGGCTCCTGGTGCATGTCGGAGGCGTCGGTGAACGACGCGAGGTCCTCCGGTTCCCACGGAGCGCCGGGCACGGCCGGCAGGTTCCGCGGCGCGGGCAGCCCGAGCGAGCACGACCGGTGCATCAACCAGGAGATCTCCTCCGCGGTGACCGGCCGCCCGTCGAGGCCGGCCGAGCCGATGACCTGGTCGAGGTGTTCGATCTCGCTGTCGAGCGCGACGAGCTCGGCGTCCACGGCCTCGGGGAAGACCTTGCGCACCAGCGGGGCCGCGCGTTCCACCGCGCGGTCGACGACGTTGCGGGTCTGTACCTGCACGCCGAGGTAGACCTCTTTCTCGGCCATCGACCGGCCCATGAGCTGCTGCTGCTCACCGACCATGTAGTCGTCGAAGGACAGCGCGCCGGACACGTCCGGCAGCGCGTTGCGCGCGTTGTGCACGTGCGCCTCGGCCCACATCCGGATCGGGTACGGCCGGGTGGTCACGCGCAGGTGCATCCACCGCCCCTGCAACTCGGCGTACTGCCCCGCGATCGCGGCGATGAGGTCCTGGCGCTGCCCGTCGGAGCGGAACGACCACCGTTGCGGCGACAACCGGTACCAGGCGAAGACGTCCTGGTTGGTGCGCAGGATGTGCCCGTCGATGGAGCGCGCGGCGATCGAGGGCGTGTAGGTCGGGACGGATTGCTCGCCCCCACCGCCCCCGCCGCCGCGGCGGCGCTTGCTCTTGGGCTTGCGGACGGACGGACCACGCTGCGACCCCGGGGCCTGCCCGGCGGCCTGTTGCGCGGTGCGCTCACGGTCTCGCCGACCGAACACCGCGGACCTCCTTGCTACGCGCACGGCTGCTGCTGGTGGCGTTCCGGGTGCGCGACGAGGCGGGCTGCCGCCGGCCGCGCTGCGCGCGCTCGGTCTGCTGCGCCCGCTGGGTGCTGCGCTGGGTGCTCTGCGTGCGCCGGTCGCCCTGCGCACGTTGGGCGCGCTGGGCACTTTGGGCACGTTGGGCGCGCTGGGCACGAGCAGCGCGGGAACGCCTCCGCGAGGACTGTTTGGGCTGGGGGCGATGCGAGTTCACCCGGATGCGTGCAGCACTGGCCGCTCCTCCCTGTCCCGACGTCTTCTCCCCGGGGGCGGTGAGTTCGCGCAGCCACATCGCCATGACCGCGCCGAGCGGCCGCTCGTGGCTGATCCGCGAGCAGATCACCCGCGTGAGCAGGATGGTGATGACCACGGCCCACGCGGTGGAGAAGAACCCGAATCCGATGTTCATCCGCCGCTCGATGCCGAGCACCAGCAGGAACACGACGATGCCCACCCCCCAGGCCACGTAGCGGGCCCGCCAGGGGAACGTGGCCTTCGGTGGACCGAGCCAGACGGCGTCGACGCGGTAGACCTCGTCGTCGGTGCGCACCCGCACTGCCGATCACCCGCCCGTGCTGAACAACCCGGCGATGAACGTGCCGATGTCCACCCCGGCGCCGGTGACCGCCAGTCCGATGATCGCCAGTGCGACGAAGACACCACCGACACGCCGCATGACGCCCGCGTTGTCGCCCTTGCCGCCACCGAGCCACAGCAGCAGCAGCGCCACGGCCAGCAGCAACAACGGCAGCAGGTTGTCCAGGATCCAGTCGCGCAGCCCGAACGTGTCGAGCTGCGTCTGCTGGGCGACTATGTCCAGTTGTGTGGCCAGCGACATGGCGGTCATCGGTTACCCCTGCGTGCGCACGAAGTCATCGGAGCTCCTCCACCTGCCGGAGGAGATCCGGCAGCGCCACGAGTAGAACATGACATCGTGCTTGGAAGTAGTGGTCTGCAGGCCCGGATGTCGGGTGATCCTGGTGATCTCGGCACTGATCCAAGAGTAGCGTTCGCCACGGCACCGCCCCCAGCGGGGCGCGGGGCCGTGTGACCCGATCTGCCGTGGGCGTTCGGGGGTTTTTCGCCCGAAACGACGCATCAGTTCCGGAACCTCGCGCGCCGCGCGCCGTTCAGGAACCGTCCGCGCGGCCGCCGCTGCGGCATTCGTGCGAGACCAACGCCATTCCGCCGCTGTTCCGCCGGCGCCCGACATGCGGGCGCGCGCCGACAGGCCGACCGGGTCGGCGGAGGGGAAGCGGGTCGGCGGAGGGAAGAACGCGGGAGCGGGATGAGTCGGCCTGTAAGCCGGATTCTGTGCCCGATCCGCGCGGCGCGCGGGCCGGGCGGTGACCATCCATCTCGGCCTGCCGTTGCCGACAGGCTCCAGCGGCCTACCCGCGGACATCGGGCGGGCAGCCCTCGAGCGTCCGCGCAGGTGCCGGCGGCACCCTCTTGGCCTTGCTCCGGGTGGGGTTTACCGAGCCACCCCGGTCACCCGGGGTGCTGGTGGTCTCTTACACCACCGTTTCACCCTTACCCGGTCCGAAGACCGGGCGGTCTGCTTTCTGTGGCACTTTCCCGCGGGTCGCCCCGGGTCGCTGTTAGCGACCACCCCGCCCTGCGGAGTCCGGACTTTCCTCGACGGGTCCGCTGCGCGGCCCGACGCGGCCACCCGGCCAACTCATCCCGTTCGTCCAGTGTAGCCCGCACCTGGCGGGCGACGGTCACGCCCAGTGCGAGATGTCGTTGACCAACCGGACCGACGCGTTGCCGTCCGGGTAGTGTTCCGCCACCGACAGCGAGGCCAGGTCCAGGTGCAGCCGGTAGAACACGCCGGGTCCGACGTTCAGCGCGCGCCGCAGCACGGCCTTGATCGGCGTGACGTGGCTGACCACGACGACCGTGCGGCCCGCGTACCGCTGCAGCAGCTCGTCGCAGGCGGCCGAGACGCGCTCCGCGACGCGCTCCAGGCTCTCCCCACCGGGAGGTGCCACGGTCGGATCGCCGAGCCACCGTCCGTGCAGCTCGGGGTAGCGTTCACTCGTCTCGGCGAAGGTGAGGCCTTCCCACTCGCCGAAGTCGGTCTCCACCAGCCCGTCGTGGAACTCGCAGGCCCCGCCGGTCGCGGCGGCCACCTCGACGGCCGTCTGCCGCGTGCGCACCAGCGGCGAGGCCACCACCGGTGCAGGCCCCGCGTCCGCCGCGGCCACCCCGGTCATCTTCGCCAACCGCTCGCCCGCGGCCGCCGCTTGGCTCAGCCCCAGCTCCGTCAGTTCGACTTCCCCGCGGCCGGAGTAGCGCTTGTCCACCGACATGGACGTCTGCCCGTGGCGCAGCAGCAGCAGCCGGGTCGGCGCGCCGACGGCCCCGAGCCAGTCGCCCGCCCGCTGCTCCGGGGCGGGCCGCGGCGCCACCCCGGAAGCGGGCGCGGTGGTGGCCGGCGCGGCTGCGACCTCCGGTTCCGCCTGCTCCCGCTCGGTGCTGTCCGCGCCGTCCATGGCGGCGTTGGCCAACCGGTCGGCGTGCTTGTTCTGCTCCCGCGGTACCCAGACGAACTCCGGCGCCGGCAGTTCGGCGGCGAGCTGCTTGGCCTGGGCCGCCAGCGGCTGCAGGTTCCCGTGCTTGACCCGCCAGTTCCCCACCATCTGCTCGACGACGAGCTTGGAGTCCATGCGCACGGTCACGGCCGCGGGATCGCAGCCGCGGGCCGCGCGCAGACCTTCGATGAGGCCCTGGTACTCGGCCACGTTGTTCGTGGCGACGCCGAGCTGTTCCGCTCGTTCGGCGAGCACCTCACCGGTGTCGGCGTCGCGCACCACGGCCCCGCACCCGGCCAGTCCCGGGTTGCCGCGCGAACCGCCGTCGGCTTCGACGATCAGCCGCCGCCCCATCAGTCCCCCTTGGTCCGCACCAGGATGGCGCCGCAGTCCTCGTGGCGGACCACGTCGTCGGCAGCGGCTTCGCGCACCTCGGACAGCGCCGCGCGGTCGAGCTCCAGCCGGCAGGCACCGCAGCGGCTGCCTTCCAGCGGGCCCGCACCGGCACCGCGCTGGCCGCGGATCCGCTCGTAGAGGCCCAGCAGCTGCTCGGGCACCTGCTGGGCCACCGACTCGCGCTCCGCGGTGCTCCTGGCCTCCGCACTGTCCAAATCGGCCACCTCTGCGTCGCGGCGCCGCTGGGCTTCTGCCAGGCGTTCCTCGGCTTCGCGCACCGCTTCGTCCGCTTTGGACACGTTGGTCTCCAGCGCCTCGCGGCGCTCCATCACCTCGAGCAGCTCGTCCTCGAGCACGCCCTGCCGCCGCGCGAGCGACTGCAGTTCGCTCTCCAGGTCCTCGGCCTGCTTGGCCGACGTGCTCGACTCCAGGACCTGGCGGTCCCGGCTCTCCCGGGAGCGGACCTGCTCGACCTCCTCCTCCAGCCGCTTGGCCTCGCGGTCGATGTCGCCGTACGAGGTCTGCGCCACGACGAGGTCGTCGCGCTTGGCGCGGAGATCCCCTTCGGCCGCACCGATCTCCTCGAGTTCGGGCAGCGTTCGGCGCCGGTGGTTGATCCGGTTGAGTTCGGCGTCCAGCCGGGCGAGGTCGAGCAGCCGGCGCTGAACGGCGGGATCGGCTTTCAAGCGGACGTCCTTCCTGTACTCGCTGTATCGGCGGCGACCGCACCGGCGTGCACCGTCCACGGATCGGTGCGGCGAGCGGAGACCTGGACCTCGACACTATCGGCCAGGGCCGCGCGCAGGTCGTCGGCGGCCCGGCCGCACCACGGCCACTCGCTGGCCCAGTGGGCCACGTCCACCAGGGCGGGCACCTCGGTGCTCGGAACCTCGGCCTGCGCCAGGTGCTCGGCGGCGGGGTGGTGCCGCAGGTCCGCGGTGACGTACGCGTCCACACCCGCGCGGTGGGCCGTGGCCAGGTGCGCGTCGCCGGAGCCGCCGCAGACGGCCACGGTGCTGATGACGCGCTCGGGATCACCGCCCCCGCGCACGCCCCACGCGGTCGCGGGCAGGCGCTCGGCGACCCGCTCGACGAACGCGGCGAACGGTTCCGGTTCGGACAGCCCGCCGATGCGGCCGAGCCCCGTCGTCGAGTCGTCGGCGTGCGGCGCCAGCGGCGCGCTCGGCGCGATCCCGAGCGCCTCGGCCAGCGCGTCGGACACGCCGCCCCGCGCCGTGTCGGCGTTGGTGTGCGCGCAGTACAGCCCGACGCCCTGGCGGATCAGCCGGTGGACGAGTCGCCCCTTGTGGTCGTCGGCCGGCACGCCGTGCACCCCGCGCAGCAGCAACGGGTGGTGCGCCACGAGCAGGTCGGCACCGGAGTCGACCGCTTCGGCCACCGTGGTCTCGACCGGGTCCACGCAGAACAGCACGCGCCGCACCGGCGCTTCGGGATCGCCGCACACCAGGCCCACGGCGTCCCAGTCCTCCGCCAGGCGCGGCGGGTAGGCGGTCTCCAGCGCCCCCACCACGTCCCGCATCCGTACCGCCATCCGATGTCCTTTCACCGCCCGAGGATCTCCCGCAGCGCGGAGGTCAACGACGCGTTGTCCGCCGCGCCGCGCACCGCGACCCGGAAGTGGTCCTCGTCCAGGCCGGGGAACGTGTCGGCGCGCCGCACGGCGATGCCGCGTTCAGCCAGCGCCGCCCGCACCTTGGCACCATTCTCCGCCCGCACCAGCAGGAACGACGAGGTGGCCGGCTGCACCACGCGGACCCCGGCGATGTCGGCGAGCTCTGCCCGCAGCTGTTCGCGCGCACCGGCGATCTCCCGGGCCGCCCCGGCGGCCTCGGCGACCGCCCCGTCGGTGCAGCAGGCCTGCACCGCCTCGAGCACGAGCGTGCTGACCGGCCAATGTGGACGGGCGGTGTGCATGCGGGCGAGCACCTCCGGCGAACCCAGCGCGTAGCCGGCGCGCAGCCCGGGCAGGCCCCACATCTTGGTGAGGCTGCGCAGCACGAGCAGGCCGCCGTCCGCGCAGCCGGCCACCGACTCCGGTTCGCCCGGCACGGTGTCGGCGAACGCCTCGTCGACCACCACGATCCGCCCCGGTCGCAGCAGGCGGCGGATCTCCTCCGCGGGGTGCAGCACCGAGGTGGGGTTGGTGGGGTTGCCGACGACGACGAGATCGGCCTCGTCGGGTACCTGCTCGGCACGCAGTCGGTAGCCCTCGGCGGCGTCCAGCGTCACGCGGGTGACCGGCACGCCCGCCGTCCGCAGCGCCACCTCGGGTTCGGTGAACGAGGGGTGGATCACCGCTGCCAACCGCGGCCGCAGCGCCGCCAGCAGGGTGAAGCCCTCGGCGGCACCGGCCAGCACGAGCGCCTCGTCGGGGTGCCGGCCGTGCCGGTGCGCCGCGGCCTCGCGCGCCGCGCGGTCCGCGGCGGCCGAGGGGTACTCGCCGAGCCGGCCGATCGCCGCGGCCAGGCGGGCGCGCAGCCACTCGGGCGGTTGCGGCACGCGCACGTTCACCGCGAAGTCGACGAGTCCCGCCGCGGCGTCGACGTCGCCGTGGTGCCGCAACAGGTCCAAGTCGTCTTCGCTGGTCATCCACGGCAGTCTAACGGCAGCGCGCGGACCCCACTCCGCCGGCGCCGCCGCGGGCACCGCGCGGGCGGCTGCGTATCCTCGGGCGCCGTGCAGGTCTCATTCATCTGTTCGGGCAACATCTGTCGCTCCCCGATGGCCGCCATCGTGTTCCGCCGCCACCTGCAGGACGCGGGCCTGGACGGGTTCGTCGAGGTGACCAGCGCGGGCGTCGGTCCGTGGCACGAGGGCGAACCGGCCGATCCGCGCACGGAGGAGGTGCTCAGCGAGCACGGCTACCCGGTCGAGCACACGGCCGCGCAGATGGACCGGCGGCACCTGTCGGCGGACCTGCTGCTGGCCATGGACCACGGTCACCTGCGCGCGCTGCGGCGCGCCGTCGACGATCCCTCCAGGGTGCGCCTGCTGCGCTCGTTCGACCCGGACGCCGAGGCGGACGCGGAGATCCCCGACCCCTACTACAGTGGCCCGCGCGGTTTCGACGACGTGCTGGAGATGGTCCGGGCGGCCGTGCCGGGCCTGCTCGAGTGGGTGCGCGCCCGCCTGGCCGGCTGAGCGGCCGCTCCGCGGCGCGGGAGGGAAAGCATGCGGTCCGACGAAGCCATCGCCGAACTCACCGGAGTGCCCGTCCGCTCGGCGCGCCCGATCGGGGGCGGGGACACGGCTGCCGCCTTCACCGCCGAACTCGACGACGGGCGCAGCGTCTTCACCAAGCACGTGCCGCAGTCGATGCCGAACGCCGCCGCGGCCGAGGCCGCCTCGCTGCGCTGGCTGGCCGAACCGGACGCGGTGCCGGTTCCCGAGGTGCTCGGCTCGAACGAGGAGTGGCTCGTGCTCGAGCACGTGCCGTCCGCCTCCGCCTCCCCCGAAGCCGCCGAAGAGCTCGGCCGCGGACTCGCCCGCCTGCACGCCGCCGGGGCTCCGGCGCACGGGGCGCCGCCCGCGGGCGGTCCCGCGGACGCGTGGATCGGACTGGCGCCGATGCGCAACGAGCCGTGCGTCGACTGGCCCACCTTCTACGCCCAGTTCCGCATCGAGCCGTACCTGCGGCGCGCCGTGGACACGGGCGCGCTCAGCCGTTCCGACGGCGAGACGGTCGAGGAGGTGTGCGCGCGGCTGCCGGAACTGGCCGGCCCGGCAGAACCGCCGGCACGGCTGCACGGCGACCTGTGGAGCGGCAACGTGCACTGGTCGCGGCAGGCCTGGCTCATCGACCCGGCCGCGCACGGCGGGCACCGCGAGACGGACCTGGCGATGCTGCACCTGTTCGGTTGCCCACACCTGGAGCGGATCATCGCCGGCTACGAGCAGGTGAGCCCGCTCGCCGACGGCTGGCGCGACCGCATCGGACTGCACCAGCTGTTCCCGTTGCTGGTGCACACGGTGCTGTTCGGCGCCGGGTTCGGCCGGCAGGCCGCGGCCGCCGCGCGGTCGGCGCTGCACGCCTGAACAACGCCCCTTCGCCCGAGCCGCCGGGCCCGCGCCGTACCTTGGGGACGTGCGCCTGAAGTTTCTGCTGCGACCGGGTTGGCTCGGCACGATCGCGCTGGTCGTGGTGTTCGCAACGCTGTGCTTCACGGTTCTCGCCCCTTGGCAGTTCGGCCGCAACGACGAGCGGCAGCAGCGCAACGACGCGATCTCCGAGTCGTTCCACTCCCCGCCGCGACCGCTGCACGACGTCCTCGCCCCCGGGGAGAGGCCGAGCGTGCACACCGAGTGGCGGCAGGTCACCGCCTCCGGCCGGTACCTGCCGGAGGCGGAACGCCTCGCCTGGCAGCGCACCGTGCAGGGCGAGCCGGCGTTCGAGGTGCTCACCCCGTTCCGCACCGATGACGGCAGGGTGCTGCTGATCAACCGCGGCTTCGTGCGCCCGGTCAACGGCACGCACGCACCGGACTACGCCGCTCCCCCGCGGGGCGAGGTCTCGCTGACCGCGCGGGTCCGCGCCAACGAGCACGACAGCGAGAACCGGTCCGCTTTCGAGCACGACGGGCACCGCTGGGTGTACGCGATCAACTCCGGCACGGTGGCCGAGGACACCGGACTGCCGCTGCAGCCGGGCCACTTCACCCTCGCCGAGGGGCAGCCGGGCGTGCTGTCGCCGCTGCCGCTGCCGCGCCTGGAGTCCGGTCCGTTCTTCTCCTACGCGCTGCAGTGGATCGCCTTCGGCGTCATGGCGGTCATCGCGGTCGGCTACCTCGTCTACACCGAGTCGCGCGCCGGTCCGACCGGGGCGTTCGGTTCCAGCGCGCGCGGTGGCGAGCGGAGCGGCTCGGGCGCGGGCGGTTCCCGCGGCGGCACTTCCGGCGCGCGCGGTGCGCCGGCCCCCGGCGCGAGCGGCAGCAACCGCCGGCGCAGCAAGAAGCGCGCCGTGGCGCAGGCCATCGCCGAGGAGGAGCGGGCCGAAGCCGAGAGCGCCGAAGCCGAGCGCGGTGGCGGAGGGGCGAGCGCCGACCGCGCCGAGCGGTGACGGAAGTCCCAGTGAACGCGCACCAGTGCACGGCCACCGCCACGCGTGCGGGCACGCGGTGAGCAGTGCAGGTCGACGAGTTGGGGACGGCTCAGGCGCGCAGCGTTGCGGAGGCGCGCACGATGGCCCGGAACTCGGCAGCAGCCGTGCTCGACGTGCCGCTCACCGATGTCGACGTGACCGTGACCTTCGAGGTGGGCGGCGCACTCGAGCAAGAGGTGCAGCAAGCTCGCGAAGCCACCTACGAGGCCGAACTGGCTCAAGCGGAAGCCGCTCGGACGTATCGCAAGGTGGTCGCCGACATGAAGGCCAGTGGCTTGTCGGGCGCTGACATCGCCGCGATCCTCGAGTTGTCCCCGCAGCGCGTGTCGCAACTGGCGAAGCAAACCCCGGAGCAGAGCCGCGAGCGCACCGCGGCACTGCAGGACTGGGCCCGTCAGCGAGGTCTGGACGCACCCGGGCACAAGCGCACACCAGCATGACCCGCACCCGTCGGCGGTGATCCCCGCGATCAGCACGTGCGCGCCGGCGCGCTCCCGTCAGCGCCCGCGGCGGAGCGTTCCTGCCGCCAGCGCCACCCCGGCGGCCAGCGCTGCCGAAGCCGCACCCACAGCGCGGGACAGCCGCACCGCGCGGGCGACGTCACCGGTGCCGGCGGTGCGTCCCCGCCCCATGACCGGCCGCTGCTCGGCGCGTTCGGCCGCTTCGCCGGAGGATTTGCCGGCCGCTTCCGCAGCACCACCGGTAGCAGCACCACCGGTAGCAGCACCGCTGGCAACCCCGCCGTCGGCAGCGCCGCCGGCAGCCGCACCCTCGGCAACCGGCCCTCCGGCCGGGGCGTTGCGGTAAACGGTGCGCCCGCCGAGGCGCACGTCGAGCGCCCCGGCGAACGAGGCTTCCAGCTGCCCCGCGTTCGGGCTCGGGTGCGCGGCCGCGTCGCGGTGCCGCGTCCGCAGGGCCCGGGCCACCGAACCGCCGACGAGCGGGGCGCACACCGCGGTGAGCGCAGCGCCGGCCCGGGCGGGCAGCGCGTTCGCCGCGTCGTCCAGGCGCGCCGCGGCCCAGCCGAAGTTGCGGTAGCGCGGCGAGACGTGCCCCACCATCGCGTCCAGCGTGTTCACCGCCCGGTAGCCGATCAGCCCGGGCACGCCCGCGACCGCGCCCCACAGCAGCGGGGAGACGACCGCGTCGCCGGTGTTCTCCGCGAGCGATTCGACCGTGGCGCGCGCCAGGCCTTCCTCGTCGAGCCGGGCCGCGTCGCGTCCGCACAGGTGCGCCAGCCGCTGCCGCGCGCCGGGAACGTCTTCGCCGGTGAGCAGGCGCGCCATCACCGCGGCCTCACCGGCCAGCGAGGCACCGCCGAGCACGGCCCAGGTGGCCGCGGCGGTCAACGCCGCCTCGGCGGCCGGCCACCTGCGGGTGCAGCGCTGGGCCGCGGCCCCGGCGGCGACGCCGCCGCCGACGAGCACGGCCGCGTAGCCGGCTCCGACCGCCCGGTGGTCGCGGTGGATGCGCTGCTCCAACGCGTGCGCGGCGCGTCCGAACAGCGCGACCGGATGCCCCCGCCGCGGGTCGCCGAGGGCCGCGTCGGCCGCTGCGCCCACCAGCAGCCCGACGGCGCGTGCCGTGCTCACGTGCTGTCCTTCCGTCGACGGGGTCGGCGATCGCCGGAGCCGGCGACCGCGCGCTCACGCTACCCGGCCGGGGGATCACCAGTGCGCACGCCTGACAGGTGCGCGGCGGCAGCCCCGGCACCCGTTATCGTGGCGGACCGTGACGGCCCCGGATCACGAAGCGGACGTGCTCCGCGCGGGCGTGGCGGGCACGACCGCATCGGATTCCTCCGGTGCCTGCACCGCGCACGCCCCGGAGCAGGACGCCGACGGCGCGCGCCGGCTGCACCTGTTCGCCTACCTGCAAGCCCCGGAGCACCGCACGTACCTGGCGATCATGCGGTTGTTCACCTCGACGCTGCTGGCGGACCTGTCGGCCGGCGAGGTGGCCGCGGCGTTGGCGGCTGCCGAGCGGGAAGGGCGCATCGCACCCGGCGAATCGGGCACCGACACGGTGCTCGACCGCTTGCGGCAGCTCGTGCGCTGGGGAAACCTGGTCGTGGGGCGCCGGGAGACGATCGCGTCGAGCATTGCCGAGTTCCAGCACGGCAGCGTGCGCTACCAGGTGAGCAAGCTGGCCGTGCGGGTGCAGCGCGACGTGGACGCGCTGCTGCGCGTGCCGGAGGGCGCCCGCGAGATCTCCCGCGAGCTGCTGCCCGCGATCGACCGCGGTCTGGGCGCGATCCGCGCGCGGTTGGCGGAGGCGCTGGCCGCCGAGCAGCGCGATCCCGGCGGCGTCGAGGCGGAGCAGGCCACCGAGCGGTTGTCGGAGCAGGTCACCACGGTCTTCCTGCAGCACGCGGAACTGGCCGCCACCGTCCGCGACTTCTACGCCTACCTCGGGCAGGTGGTCACCCGGCACCAGCTCGCCCCCGAGGAGATCTCCGGGTTCCGCAACCTCCTCGTCGACTACATCCACCGCGTGGTGGAGGACGTGCTGCGGCACACCGAGACGATCGGCGCCGCGCTGGCCGCGTTGGCCGCCCAGCGCGGCGACCTGCTGCGACTGTTGGGCCCGGCGGAGGGCTTGGGCGCCGACACCGAACGGGCGCGCGGGCGCACCGCGGCCGACTGGCAGGAACTGACCGACTGGTTCGTCGACGCGCCCGGACGGCCCAGCCAGGTCGCCGCGCTGCGGGAGGCGACCGCCCGGGCGATCGGTTCGCTGCTGGCGACGGTCAAGCGCGCAACCTCCGGCGGCGGGATCGTGCCGGGGCGGCGCGCGGAACTGCTCACCCTGGCGCGGTGGTTCGCCGAGGCCGGCACCGAGCAGGCGCACCGGTTGGCCTCCGCCGCGTTCGGCCTGCACTCGGCGCGGCACCTGCTGCCCGCCCCGGACTACGACAGCGACAACGAGTCGGTGCCGTGGCGGGACGGCCCGGTGCTGGACGTGACCGTCAGCGTGCGCGGCCGCGGCGACCGGGGCGCGCGGGGGCGCACCTCGCGGGTGCTGGACGACCCGATGACCGAGCACACCCTGCTGGCCGAGGCGCGCGAGGCGGACCAGCGGCGGGGTGCCGCCGCGGCGGAGCTGGCCGCGGCCGGGCAGGAGCTGCCCGCGCACACGCTCTCGTCGGAGGCGTTGAGCATGCTGTGCGAACTGCTCACCCTCGCCATGGCCCAGCGGGAGACGCCGGAGGAGACCGGTACCGCGGTCGACCCGGTGCACCGGCTGCGGGTGGTGGTGCGGCCGCGGCCCGGGCAGCACACGCACGTCCGCAGCGGGGCGGGGACGCTGACGCTGGCGGACACGGAACTGGACGTGGCCGGCGAGACCGGAGCGCAGCAGGAGGCGGCATCATGAGCGGGGCGGCGTCATGACCGCCGGCGAGGTCGACCCGGTTCCCGGTTTCGCCGAACTGTCCGACATCGACGCGGCGAACGTGGTGCGCTGCGTGCGCGTGCTGCTGCGCCGTCCGCTGGTGCGGGCGGGCGGCCCGGACGGCGACCTGCTGCCGCTGATGTACCACCACCGCTCGGTGCTGCAGGAGCTCTTCGGCGCACTGCTCGGCTACCGCCTGGTCGTGGAGCGCCGGTTCGCGCGGTTGGTCAAGGCGGGCGCGGGTTCCGACGGCACTCGCGGCGAGGCGTCGTTGACGCCGCGCGGCTACGCCTACGTCGCCCTGGCGCTGGCCGCGTTGACCGGCATCGGCCGCCAGGTGCTGCTGTCCCGGCTGGTCAGCGACATCCGCGCGGCGGCGGTCGAGGCGGGCGTGCCGGTCACCGACGACCAGGCGGACCGCCGGGTGCTCACCGCGGCGTTGCGGCACCTCGTCTCGCTGGGCGTGATCACCGAGACGGAGGGGACGGTCTCGGCCGAGTCCTCCTCGGAAGCGCTCATCACCATCGATACCGACCTGCTCGGTCAGATCGTGGTCGGCCCGGTCGGCGCGGTCTCCTCCCCGGTGGAGTTGATCGAGACCACCGCCGCGCCGTCGTCGGACGAGGTGGAGCACGCGGTGCGCCGGCGGTTGGTGGAGGACCCGGCGGTGCTCTACGCCGACCTGCCCGCCGAGCAGGCCCGGTGGCTGCGCAACCGGCTGGGGCGGGAGGCGCACCTGCTGGAGCGGTTCTTCGGCCTCGTCGCCGAGACCCGCTGGGAAGGCGTCGTAGTCACCGACCCGGAGGACTACCTCACCGATGTCGTCTTCCCCGGACCGAGCACCGTCGCCCGCATCGCGCTGCTCGCGCTGCCGCAGCTGCTGTCCGACGAGCCCCGCGGCGACGGCCGCCACCCGGTGACCCGGCGAGAACTGTCCGAGGCCTGCCGCGAGCTCGTCGAGCAGCACCCGTCGGCGTGGTCGCGGCAGGCGACGGAGGACCACGAGCAGCTGGTGAACGGCGTGCTGTCGCTGCTGCGGCGCCTCTCCCTGATCACCGCGGGCGAGCAGGACTGGCTGCTGAGCCCCGCGGCGCACCGGTGGCTGCCGCGGGCGGACGCGGCACCGGCGACGCGCGAGGCGGAACCACCGCCCGAGCCGGAGCCGGAACCGGCCGACCTGCCGTTGTTCGACGCCACGGAATTGGCCGCGACGAAAGAGGACACGCAACGTTGAGCCCAGATTCGGTGTCGTCCGCCCTCGAGCGCTCCGACGGGCGGGGGCCGTCCCCCGGGGAACCCGCCGGGGAGTCCGCCGGCGAGTCCGCCGTCCCGGCGGACCGGTGGCGGCTGCACCGCGGCGGGATCGTGAACATCTGGCAGTACGCCGAGGCGACGTTCGACCTGTCCGGTGGCCGCGGGATCTTCCAGGGCACGAACGGTTCGGGCAAGTCGCGCACGCTCGAGCTGCTGCTGCCGCTGTGCCTCGACGGGGACCTGCGCCAGCTCGGGTCGAAGGGTTTCGACACGGTGAGCGTGCGGCGACTGATGCTGGACGAGTACCCCGGCGGGCCGAACCGCATCGGCTACGCCTGGGTGGAGCTGCGCCGCGTCACCGAGGCCGGCGCGGAGGAGTTCCTCACCTGCGGCGTCGGGGTGAAGGCTTCGAAGTCCGCGCAGGCGATCAGCGATTCGTGGCGGTTCATCACCCCCCGCCGGGTGGGCGGGGATCTGCAGCTGGTCACCGCTGATCGGGTGCCGTTGAGCGCGGCCCAGCTGCGCGAGGTGATCGGCGCGGACGGCGTGCTCGACGAGCAGTCGTTCCGCGCCCGCGTGGCGGCCGCGGTCTACGGCATGCCCGCCGCCCGCTACGGCGACCTGCTGCACCTGCAGCGCACGCTGCGCAACCCGGACGTGGGGCTGAAGGTGCTGGAGGGCCAGTTGGAGAACATCCTCTCCGACGCCCTGCCGCCGCTGGACCCGACGTTGGTGGAGCGGCTGGCCACCTCGTTCGACGATCTCGAGTCGATCCGGGAGAACATCCTCGGGCTGGCCGAGTCGGACGAGGCGCTGCGCGCGTTCCTGACGACCTACTCCTCCTACGCCTTCGGCGTGCTGCAGGGCCGCGCGCAGGGGGTGCGCGACACCCGGGAGAAGCTGCGCAGGCTGCGCGGCGAGATCGCCGAACTGGAGCGGACGTGCACCGAGCAGCGCCGCAAGCGGGCCGCGGCCGAGGAGACCGCGGCGGAACTCGAGCAGCGCGACGGCGAGCTGGAGTCGAGCATCGACGCGCTGCAGGCGCACCCGGCCTACCGGGAGCTGCAGAGCGTCCGCGACCGGGAACGCCTCGTCGCCAGCACGCGGGCGGCGGCGATCACCGCGCTGGACACGGCGAGCAAGCACCGCACGCAGGAGAACCGCTCGGCCGAGTCGGTGGTGGGCATGCTGCGGCGGCTGGGCACCGACGCCGAGGCCGCGGGCGAACGCGCCGAGCACGCCGCGCACTGCCTGCGGGCTGCCGGGCTGGGCGGTGAGCTGGTGCCGCGTCCACCGGCGGTGACCGCCGCGGAAGCCGGGACCGAACGGGTGGCGGTGCGCACGGCCGTCGAGGCGGACGCCGAGCCGCTGCACGTGGACCGGCTGCACCCGCCGCGATCGGACGCCGACGGGCTGGCCGCTTCCTTCCGCACCGTCACCGGCGCTACGCAGCAGGTCGCCGAGGCCGCGCGGGAACGCGCCGCGCTGGCGCTGAGCCTGCACGAGCGCGCCCGGCGGTTGGACGGCGAGCGCGAGGAGGTCGTCGAGCTGCAGCGGCGGGCCCGGCAGGCGCAGCTGAGCGCGACGGAGGCGGTGGGCCGGCGCAACCAGGTCGAGCAGGACCTGGCCACGGCAGCGGCCGTGTGGGTCGAGCAGGTGCGCAAGTGGATCGCCGAGTGGCCCGCCGGTGACGCCGAGGACGCGCCGGAACCCCCGGCGGTGGACGACGTTCTGGGCGAGCGCGCGGTGGCGCGGCAGGCGCGCGACCGCGCCCGCGAGTGGGCGCGGCCGCGGTTGAACCGCCAGCGGCAGCACGTCTCGGGGCTGGAGCAGCACATCGCCGAGCTGTACGTGCAGGCGCGCACGTGGGAGGACGAGCTCGCCGAGCTGCGCTCCGGCTCCGAGCGCGTGCCGGACCGCCCGCAGTGGGCCGCGGCCGAGCGGAACCCCCGTGCCGGCCGGCCCTTCTACGAGCTGGTCGATTTCCGCGCCGATCTCGACGCGGCGGCCCGCGCCGGGCTGGAGGGCGCGCTGGCCGGCAGCGGACTGCTGACGGCGTGGGTCACCGCGGACGGCGCGGTGCACGGCGGTCCGGACCTGCTCGCCGTCGAACGGGGTGCGCGCAGCTGCGCGGGACTGGACACCGCGCTGGTACCGGCGCCCGCCGAGGACGGTCCCGTGCCGGCGCAGCGGGTCGCGGAACTGCTCGCCCGCGTGGGTGTGGCCGCCGCGGTCGGTGGCACCGAGGAGGTCCTCGTGGTCGGCACCGACGGCAGCTGGCGTGCCGGGGTGCTGTGCGGATCCTGCCCGAAGGAGGCGGCGGAGTTCGTCGGGGCCGGAGCTCGCGAGGCCGCCCGCACGCGGCGCATCGCCCAGCTCGAGGACGACCTGGCCCGGCTGCGCGAGGACATCGGCGCTGCGGAGCGGCAGCACCGCGACACCAGCGAGCACGTGTCCCGTCTGGAGCGGCACGTCGAAGCTTTCCCGGACGACGACGAGCTGCTGACCGCGCACGCCAAACTGGACGGTGCGCGGGAGGCGGTGGAGTCGACCGGCGCGGCCGCGACCGATCTGCGCCAGGAGCACGACCAGGCCGAGCGGCGGTGGCAGGCGGAGCACGCCGAGCTGGTGCAGGAGGCTTCGCAGGCGGAGCTGCCGTCCGAGACCGGGGCGCTGGAGGCGGCGCACCGCGCGGCCACCGAAGCGGTGTCGGCGATCGAGGAGCTGCGCACGACGGTCGATTCGCGCTGCCTGCACACCGTGGTCGAGTTGCACGAGCTGCTGCTGCGGCACGACGCCGCGGTGGCCGACCGGCTGGAGGCCGAGTCCCAGGCGGAGCAGCGCTGCACCGAGCACGCCGAGCAGGAGTCCGGGCTGGCCGAGCTGAGAACCGCGCTGGCCGACGACACGCAGGACATCGACGGCAAGATCACCGAGCTGGAGTCCGAGCGCGGCGAACTGCGGCGGCGCCTGCCCGCGCAGCGGGAGGAGGTCAGCGCGCTGCGCGAGTCGACGGCGCGGTGGGAAACCCAGTTGGAGCACGAGCGCTCCCAGCTCGAGGGCCGGGAGGAGGCGGCGCAGAAGGCGCTCGAGTCGCTGCGCGCCGCCCTGCGCACCCCGGGGTTGTGGACGGCGGCGTTCACCCCGCAGGACGGTGCGGAGAACCCCGATCCGCAGGCAGCACCGGAACCGGAGCAGGCCGTCGAGGCGCTGCTGGCCATCTCGCGGCGCTCGGCCTCCGAGGCGGCGGTGCTCAACCGGGTGCAGGCGCTGCAGCAGTCGCTGAGCGCGGGTTACGACATCGCCGCCGGCGAGCGGGACGGGGTGCTCACGGTGACCATCACCGGTGACGAGGGGCCGCAGCCGGTGGCGGAGGCGGCGCTGCGCATCGCTGAGCGTCTCGCCGAGCAGCGCGGCTACCTCAACGAGCGCTACCGGTCGATCTTCGCCGACTACCTCGTCCGCGATCTCGCCGACCGGCTGCGCGGGCAGATCTCCACGGCGGAGCGGTTGTGCGAGCGGATGAACGAGGTCCTCGAAGGCGCCCGCTCCAGCCAGGGCGTGCACGTGCAGCTGGACTGGCGCCCGTCGACGGCGCTGGACGAGGACCTGCGCCGGGCCCTCGACGCGGTCCGCACCCCCGCCGCGCAGCGCGGGCAGGACGAGGACGCCCTGCTGCGCCGCGTGTTCACCAAGCTGATCGAGTCCGAACGGGACAGTGCCGCCGGCGGTTACGCGGAGGTGCTGGCGCGGGCGTTGGACTACCGGTCGTGGTTCACCTTCACCGTCCGGGTGCGCGACACCGGCCCGGACGGGTCGGCGCGGGTGCGGCGGTTGCGGCAGCTCTCCTCCGGGGAAACGCGGCTGATCTCCTACGTGACGTTGTTCGCCGCGGCCGCCGCGTTCTACGACGCGGTGAGCGTCTCGGCGGCGGATCTGCGGCCGCTGCGGCTGGTGCTGCTGGACGAGGCCTTCGAGCGGCTCGACGAGCCGACCGTGGCGCGGATGCTGGAACTGCTCGTGGATCTGGACATGGACTGGCTGATCACCTGGCCGAGCGGGTGGGGCGTGTCGCCGAAGATCCCGCGGATGCACATCTACGACGTGCTGCGACCGCGCAGCGGGCACGGCATCGCCTGCACGCACACCACCTGGGATGGTCAGCAGCTCGAGCGCTCCGACCGGTAGGCGGACCCGTACCCTGGGGACGATGGGCATCGAACAGGACCTGCGGGCCGAATGGGACGTTCCGCCGCTGCGCGGTCTGTGGCAGCGCGCCCGCGAGGCGCTGGAGTCACCGTCCGCACCGCCGACGTTCCGGCTGGAGCTGCCGGACGACGAAACGCGCCGGATGGTGGGCGAGCTCTACGGCCGTCCACTGTGGGGCGAGGGCACGCGCATCAACGTGTCCAAATTGGACGCCGCGGTGCGGGCGAGCAAGTTCGGGGTGGGCCTGCACGAGGTCGTGGAGATCCTGCACGACTCCCCGCTGGAACGGGCCGAGGACGCCGAGACCCTGGCCGAGCGGCGCTACGCCGCCCAGTACGAGACGTTCCGCCGGGCGCTGGCCGCGCACGAGCTCGACCGCGCCGCCTGGGCCGCGACCTGGTGCACCTGGGTGTGCCAGTTCGGCCGCGTCGCCGAGGCAGATCAAGAACCCGTGGCCCGGCAGGCGGCCGCGGTGCTCGCCGCGACCGCGGGCGAGCCGGCGCAGCGGGGGTGGACCTGGCGCGCCGAGCTCGCCGCGCGCGCCGGGGCGGCCGACCTGCTCGACGAGGGAACCGCGCTGAGCCGCGTGGTGCTGCGCGGGCTGGCCGAGGCCCACGGGTTGGCGGCGCCGTCGAGCGAGCGGGAGCGCCGGGCGGTGTGGGAGCACGCCCGCGTCGCCGCCGACGGGATCAGCGACCCGGTGCTGTGCTGGGCGCTGCCGTGGGAGTCCGCCGAGACCGCGGCGCTGCGCACCGGCTCCGGCGCACCGGCGCACGTGACGCTGGCGGACCTGCGGGCCGCGCCGGACCCGCTCGTGGCCGCCGGGACGACCGTGGCGGTGTGCGAGAACCCGCGGGTGCTCGAAGCCGCGCTCGCCGCCGGGCTGCACCACCCGCTCGTGGTCGTGGGCGAGCACATCTCGCCAGCGGCGCGGGAGCTGCTCCGCCGCTTGTTCACCGCGGGCGCCCGGGTGCGGGTGCACGCCGACTTCGACTGGGTCGGCCTGCGCGTCGCCGGCGCGCTGCACGCCGAGGGCGCGCGGCCGTGGCGGCTCGGAGCTGCCGACTACCGCGCCGCCCTCGACCGGGCCGCGGCCGAACGCCGCGACCTGGGCGTGCTCTCCGGAGAGCCGGTGCAGACCCCGTGGGATCCGCAGCTGTCCGAGCTGCTGGGCACCGCAGGACGCACCGTGGCGGAGGAGGCGGTGCTGCCCGATCTGCTGGAGGACCTGCGCACCGGGTTGGATCAGCAGTAGGGTTTGCAGCGGGGATTGCTGAGTCGTCGTGCCGGTCGAGGCGTTCGGCTGCGGCCGGCTGGGAAGGTCCTCCTGCACAGCTCTCGTTCCCGGTGCTCGACCTCGAGCAGCCGCGGACGGGGCTGGGAGCCTCAGCCGGTCAGGTTCTGCATGAACGTGACCACGGACTCGGCCGAGCCCCGCAACCAGTCACCGACACCGCCGACCATGTCCGCGGATCCGACGGGGTTGGTGAACACCGCGTAGCCCACCAGCACGAGCACAACGATTCCTGCGACCTTCTTCGGTTTCACACCGGCCTCCGTGTCTGACCTGCTCGTTCACGGCTCGCCCCGGGGCCCGGGGAGGCTGCGCGCACGCCGCGTCGCCCGCGGGGAGAGTACCTTCCCGGGGACCAGCGCGGTCCGGCCGCGGCGGAGATCACAACAGCGGTCCGCCGGAGCTGCGAGGTCGCGCGCCTCGGCTCCCGCGGGCGCAGCACCTGCTCACCACTCGGCGAACGACCCGTCGTCGTGGCGCCACACGGGGTTGCGCCAGCGCGGGGCGCGCTGCTCGGCCTCGGCCACGACCTCCTCGTCGATCTCGATGCCCAACCCGGGTCCCGTCGGGCGCGAGACGTAGCCCGCCGAGTAGTCGAACACCGAGGTGTCGGCCAGGTAGTCGAGCACGTCCGAACCCTGGTTGTAGTGGATGCCCAGACCGGTCTCCTGGATGAGCGCGTTCGGGCTGGCGAAGTCCACCTGCAGGCTGGCGGCCAGGGCGATCGGGCCGAGCGGGCAGTGCGGGGCGAGGCCGACCCCGTGGATCTCGGCCTGCGCGGCGATGCGGCGGCACTCGGAGATGCCGCCGGCGTGCGACAGGTCCGGTTGGGCCACGGCGATGCCGGAGCGGAGCACGTCGGCGAAGTCCCACCGGGAGTACAACCGCTCGCCCGTCGCGATCGGCACGGTGGTGCTGCCGACGATGCGGGGCAGTTCCTCGGAGAGCTCCGGCAGCACGGGCTCCTCGACGAACAGCGGCCCGACCTGTTCGAGTTCGCGGCACAGCCGCCGCGCCAGCGGCGGTGCGACGCGGCCGTGGAAGTCGACGGCCACATCGCCGTGCGGGCCGAGTTCGTCCTTGACCGCGCGGGCGCGTTCGACGGCCGCGTCGATCTCCGCGGTCGTCTCCAGCGGCCGCATCCGCCCGGCGACGTTCATCTTCACCGCGGAGAAGCCCTCCCGGACCCGCTGCGCGGCGTGCTCGACCGCCGCGGAGGGCTCGTCGCCGGCGATCCAGGAGTACACCCGCATGCGATCGCGCACCGGACCGCCCAGCAGCTCGTGCACGGGCACGCCGAGCGCCTTGCCCTTGATGTCCCACAGCGCCTGGTCGATGCCGGCGACCGCGCTGGACAGCACCGGTCCGCCGCGGTAGAAGCCGCCCTTGGTCAGCACCTGCCAGTGGTCCTCGACGCGGCCCGGGTCGGTGCCGACGAGGTAGTCGGACAGTTCGTCGACGGCCGTCCGGACCGTCTCGGCGCGGCCTTCCACGACGGGTTCGCCCCAGCCGACGATGCCCTCGTCGGTGTCGATGCGCAGGAACAGCCAACGCGGCGGGACCTGGTACGTGCGCAACCGGGTGATCTTCACGCTTCCTCCTCGATTCCGGCGACCGCCGTGCCCGGCGGAGCGGGCGTCAGTGGCGCGGGGACGTGCCGAGTTCCGCGCCGAGCATCGCGGCGGTCTCGCGCAGTTTGGTGACCACCGCGTGCTGCTCCTCGGGTTCCGGGCGGGCGCGCACCGTGGTCACGGACACGGCGGCGGCCACCTGCCCCGGGTTGGCGGGCACTGCCACGCCGACGCAGTGCACCAGCGGTTCGAATTCGCCGTCGTCGGTGGCGTAGCCGCGTTCGGCGACCCCGCGCAGGTGGCTGCGCAGCGCCTCGGCATCGGCGAGGGTGTGCTCGGTGTAGCGGGTGAAGCCGTGCTGCGCGAGCAGGTCGTCCCGGCGCCGCTCCGGCAGGCGCGCCAGGATGGCCTTGCTGGCCGCGGCGGTGTGCAACGGCACCGTCCTGCCGACGCGCGACCAGGTGCGGATGGACGCGGGGCTTTCGATCTTGTCCACGTAGAAGATCTGGCCGTCGACGAGCTGCGCCAGGTGCACCGTGGCGCGCACGTCCTCGGCCAGGGCCACGAGCCGCGGCCGCGCGATCGCGCGCAGGTCCATGTCTTCGAGCACCTGCTGTCCCAGGTCGGCCAGCCGCAGCCCCAGCCGGTAGCGGCCGTCGGCGCCGCGTGCGAGCACTCCGGAGTCGACGAGGGGTTGCAGCATGCGCAGCGCGGTGGAGCTGTGCACGTCCAGCTCGCGGGCGAGTTCGGAGATCTTCATCGGCCCGCGGGTCAGGACCTCCAGCGCGCGCACCGCTTTGTCGACGGTCTTCGACATCGTTCCCCTCCCCGCGACCAACCGCTCGTGCAGCATGAACATACACTTTGCACATGCTGCAGCAGCAGCGGTGCCGGTGGAGGACATTTCTCGAGAAACGTCGGCGGTGGGCTTTGGGGGTTATGTGGCTGCTTCGGCCCAGGCTTGGTGGATGGCGAGGGTTTCCTGTGGGGTGGGTGTGCGCTGGGTTTCTGGTTGAAATTGTGCGGCGATGATCAGGCGGCGGAGCTTGACGAGCATGTCTTGGTAGGCGGGTTCGGTCTTGCTGGTGTACCAGGGGGCGGCTTGGCGTCGTTGTTGCACATCGCTGGGGTTGTGGCCGGCCAGCGTGTACCACACGGTGGTGAGGCTGTAGGTGATCAGTCCGAAGGGCACAGTGCGTTCCACGGCGTGGGTGACGCGGTTTTCGGCGTGGCCGACGCCGGCGAGGTGTTTGGCGTCGTGGAAGGTGACTTCGATGGCCCACCGGGCGGCGTACCGTTCGATGAGGAGCTCGGCCGGGCTGTCGAGGTCGGTGGTCACCAGCGCCACATCGTGGTTGCGGCTGCGCGTGACTGTGGGTTCGCGGACGCAGATGAGGCGGATGTGCTGGTCGCGGAGCACGCCGGGCCAGAGGCACCGGCGTTCACAGATGTCGATGGCCGCGGTGCGGCCGTAGCGGGTGACGGTTCCGGTTCGCCAGGGCCCGGTTGCGGCGATCGCGGTCGGTGTGCCGATCTTGGGGCCCTTGTAGCGCGGGCGACCGACCCCGGGTTGGGGGGTGTGCACCGCGTAGAAGGCGGCGTTGCTCCGGGGCCGCACGGTCACCGTCACCGTGGGGGGCATGCCGCGCCAGTAGCGGGTGCCGTACAACGCATCAGCGACGACATGCACCCGGCGTTGCGGATACGCACCCGCGATCTGTGTGATCAACTCGCGGGCGAGGGCGGGTTTGGACGGGGCCTGCTCGGCACGGGGGTTCCACAGCCGTGCCAGGATCGGCAGACACACCGGGCGGGTGGCGAAGGGCAGCGTGATCAGCACGCCGGCCACGACCCAGGTGTGGCCCCACGCGCTGGCCGCGCCCGGGCTGGCGCTGGTGGGATCTCGGTGCCACGCGGTGCCATGCGTCTTACGCCCCGCCCGGCGGAACAGCGTGTCATCGACGGCCACCCGCACCGGCTCCTCCGGGCCCAGCACCCGGTCGACGATCACCGACAGCAGCTTCAGCCCGACCCGGTCGACACTCCACACCGCGCGGGAGAAAAACCAGTGCGCCCGCTCATGGCGCCACCGCCGGGCCAGGCCGGCCGCGGTGAGCATGCCGCACACCGTGGCCCGACCGGTCTGACTGATCATGCCCGTCACCAGCACGACAAACGTGGCAAACGACGGCGCCGTGAAACACGGCCGGAACACCTCCACCAACACCGCGAACGAACCGGGTAACCTCACCGGCCGGAGCATCGGCGGCACTCTCCTTACCGAGACGTGATGAGCAACCGCCGATGCTCCTTTCCATGATCAACCCACGTCACGCTGACACGCCGAAACCCAAAAACCCCAAAGCCCACCGCGGACATTTCTCGAGAAATGTTCCCCACTACCCGGGAGGTGAGGACGGGCGGAGCTGTCGTCGCCGCGCTCAGGCGGTCGCCAGGCCGGTGAAGCCGCTGGCCAGCAGCCACGCCCCGGCGAGGCCGAACAGCGCGGCGGCGCCGTAGCGCACGGCGCGCTCCGGCAACTTCCTGCCGAGCACGAGACCGAGGCCGACGGCCAGCGCATCGGCGAGCACCATGCCCACGGTCGAGCCGAGCCAGGTGCCGAACCAGTCGTGCTGCGTGGCGAGCGTGACCGTGGCCAGCATCGTCTTGTCCCCCAGCTCGGCCAGCAGGAACACGGTGGTCACCAGCAGCAGCGCGGACATCGCGGGGCGGCGCGCGCGGCGCTCGTCGTCCTCGGTGAGGCGATCACCCCGCAGCGTCCACAGCGCGAAGCCGAAGAACGCCGTCCCGGCCAGCACGGTGACCCAGTCACCCGGAACGACGTGGCCGACGCCGAAGCCGAGCACCACCGACAGCGCGTGCACCACGGCGGTGGCGAGAGTGATCCCGAGCAGCACCTGCCACACGCGGTACCGGGTCGCGAACGTCATCGCCATCAACTGCGACTTGTCGCCGAGCTCGGCGACGAAAATCGCACCGGCGCTGACCGCGAAGCTGACCAACATCGCCCGTGCTCTCCTCACTGCACCGGCGGGCGATCCCGCATTTTCCGCCCGCACCCGGTCCGCGTTCCGCCAGCCGCACAACATCCCGCGTGGATACCGAACTACCTGCTGCGCAGCGGATTCCCCACGGCGACGAACGCGGTCCGACCCCTTTCGAGAGCGAACTGTACAGGCGTTCCCGAGAAATTAAAAACATTGCACGGCAGCACCCGGAGAACCTGTTTATCGGCCCATTCAAAACATTTCTTTCGGCGCGCCGAGAAAAATTGTGACCCGTGCCTGGGCTTTCCTTTTCGGCAACTGCTCGCGCAGCCTTCCGCCGCCCGCGGACCCCTTCCCCGCGACCACCAGGACGAAGCCACCCCCGAGACGGGCCCGCCATCCCGCCCTTGCACCCACCCCTGAACCCGCCCGCGAAATGCACACACCCCGATCAGCTGAGACGTTTGCGGAACCGGCGCGGAGCTGTTCTCGCAGCCTCCCGGACACCCCGGTACCCGCCGGCCGCACACCCTCCGAGCAGATCACGGCGCCGAACGTCCTCGACGGGACGCAGGGCCGTCTTCGACGTGTTCGGTGTCACATGCGCGCCGGGAAGCTGCGCTCACCGCGCCGTGTTGTACGAACCGGCCGGTGCGCCCGTGTCCCCCGGGCCTCACCTATTGCCTTCGCGGAATACCGTCCGGCTGGAACCGCGTCGCGCCACAACGCCGAGAGGCGACCGGCGCACCGGTCCTTCCCACGACACGCGGTCCCCCGCTCTTTCTCCTCGGGCGGGGGACCGCGTGGTTCGGCCCGGCTCGGGCGCTGCGGCTGTGACCGGGATCAGCACCGCCGCCCCGGACGCTGCGGCTCGGCGGGGCATGCACGGTTTCAGGGCACGAGGAACGCGCTGTCGACCTCGTCGGTGATCGCCATGTGCCCGGGCGCGTGCGCGATCGCGAAGGACGGCCGCGAGTGCATCACCGCGGCCTGCGGGGTGACGCCGCATCCCCAGAACACGGGGACCTCACCTGGTCGCACCTGCACCGGATCGCCGAAGTCGGGCCGCTCCAGGTCGGCGATGCCCAGCTGCTGCGGGTCGCCGACGTGCAGCGGCGCGCCGTGCACCGCCGGATAGCGCGCGGTGACCCGCACCGCGGTGGCCACCTGCTCGGCCGGGATCGGCCGCATCGACATCACCACGGGCCCGGCGAGATCGCCGGCGGGCCGGCAGCGGCGGTTCGTGCGGTACATCGGCACGTTGCACCCGTCCTGGAGGTGCCGCACCCCGACGCCGGCGGCGAGCAACGCGGCCTCGAAGGTGAAGCTGCACCCGATGAGGAAGGCCACGAGGTCGTCCCGCCACAGGTCGGCGACCTCGTCGCGTTCCTCGGCGAGCTGCCCGTCGCGGTACACGCGGTAGGCCGGCAGGTCCGTGCGCAGATCCCCGGCGAAGCACTCCGCGTCCACCGCGCCCGGTTCGGCGACGTCGATGATCGGGCAGGACCGCGGGTTGCGCTGCCCGAACAGCAGGAAGTCGTAGGCGTGCTCGCGCGGCACGGCCAGCAGGTTCGCCTGCGTGAACCCGGAGCTGTAACCGGCGGTGGGCACGCGCCGGCCCGCGCGGAACACCGCCCTCGCCTCGCGCGGCGTCATCGCCTCCGGACCTGCCGTCTCAGCCGGACCTGTCATCTCGCGTCCTCCTTCCGCACCGGAGCGGTCCCGGTGGCGCGGCGGAACCGCACCGCCTGCCCGGGGCGCGCCTGCGCCGCCCGGTCGACGTCGGCAGCGGGCACGACGGCGATCACCGGGTACCCGCCCGTGACCGGGTGGTCGGCCAGGAACAGCGTGGGCGTGCCGGACGGCGGCACCTGCAGCGCACCGGCGACCATGCCTTCACTGGGCAGCTCCCCGGGACGGTCGCGGGTCAGCTGCGGCCCGGACAGGCGCATGCCGACCCGGTCGCTGTCGGCGGTGACAGCGTATTCCGCGCTGAACAGCGTGCGCAGCGCGTCCGCGGTGAACCAGTCGGCACGCGGGCCGGGCACTGCGCGCAGCTCGAGCGGCCCGTCCGGCGGGCCGGGCACCGGTGCCTGCTCCACGCACGGGAACGCGGCCGGAGCCGGCCCGACCGGCAGCCGGGTGCCTTCGGTGAGCCGTTCCGGACCGAGCCCGGCGAGCACGTCGGTGGCGCGCGATCCGAGCACCGGTTCGACCGCGATCCCGCCGCGCACGGCCAGGTAGGTGCGCAGGCCGCGGTCGGGCCGGCCGAGCCGCAGGGTGCTGCCGGTGTCGAGCCGTAGCACCGCGTGCATCGCGGCGCCGCGCCCGTCGACGCTGAGCGGGCAGGGCGCGCCGGTCAGCGCCACCGTGACCGCTCCGCGGGCCACGAGTTCCAGACCGCCGAGGGTGACTTCCACGGCCGCGGTGCCCTCCGGGTTCGCCAGCAGCCGGTTGGCCAGGCGCAGCGCACCGCGGTCGGCGGCACCGGAAGTGCCGACGCCGATGTGCCCCAGCCCGGGCCGTCCGAGGTCCTGCACCGTGGCCAGCGGTCCGGCCGAGCGCACCCGCAACTCGCTCATCCGGCCTCCTGGAACCGCACGCGCACTCCCGGCCGCAGCAGTGCGGGCGGGTCCCGGTCGACGCTCCAGATCCGAAGCTCGGTGCGGCCGATGAGCTGCCACCCGCCCGGGGATTCGCGCGGGTAGATGCCGCTGAACTCCCCGGCGAGGCCGACCGCGCCGGCCGGCACGCGGGTGCGGGACTCGGCGCGGCGCGGCACGTTCAGCTGCCAGCCCTGCCCGGCGAGGTAGCCGAAGCCGGGGGCGAAACCGCCGAAGGCGACGGTCCACTCGGTTGCGGTGTGCCGGTCGACGAGCTCGCGTTCGGTCAGTCCGGTCGACCGGGCCACTTCGGCTAGGTCTTCACCGTCGTAGAGCACGGGCACCTGCAGCACGTCCGCGGTGCGCTGCCACCCGCCTGCGGGTCGGGTGGCGCGCACGCCGCGCTCGACCGCGGCCGCGTCCGCGGTGCGCGGGTCGAGGTGCAGCAGCAGCGTGCGCGCGGCGGGCACCAGGTCGGTCACCCCCGCGGGCGGGTCGGCCGCGAGCGCGGTGTAGAGCGCGTGCACCTGGTCGAGGTCGTCGAGTTCCACGAGCAGACCGGAGTCCGCGCAGGGCAGGAAACGCATCGGCGGCCTCACCGGGTTTCCGGTGCGAACGGGCGCAGCGGCACTCCTGCCTCGGCGAGCCGGTGCCGCACCGTGCGGGCGATGGCCACCGCGTCGGGGCTGTCGCCGTGCACGCAGATCGACTCGGCGCGCACCGTGATCTCCGTGCCGTCGGCGGCTTCGATCGGCTCCCCGCGGGCGAAGCGGACGCACCGCTCGGCGATGCGTTCGGGCTCGTGCAGCACCGCGCCTTCCTCGCGGCGGGGCACCAACGTGCCTTCGGGGGTGTAGGCGCGGTCGGCGAAGGCCTCGCGCTGCACCCGCAGGCCCGCGCGTTCGGCCTGGTCGAGCCACTCAGAACCCGGCAGGCCGAGCACGGCCAGGCCGGGGTCGAACGCGCGCACGGCTTCGACGAGCGCGCCGGCCTGCTCGGCGTGCCGCACGATCGCGTTGTACAGCGCCCCGTGCGGTTTGACGTAGCGCAGTTCGGTTCCGGCCACGCGGGCGAAGCCGGCGACCGCGCCGAGCTGGTAGAGCACGTCGTCGGTCAGTTCCGCCGGGGGCATGTCGATGTAGCGGCGGCCGAAGCCGGCGAGGTCGCGGTAACCGACCTGCGCGCCGACGGCGACGCCGCCGGCTGCGGCGCGGTCGACCGCGCGGCGGATGACCGAGGGGTCGCCGGCGTGGAAACCGCAGGCCACGTTGGCACTGGTGACGATGCCCAGCAGCGCGTCGTCATCGCCCAGTTCCCAGTGGCCGAACCCTTCGGCGAGATCGGCGTTGAGATCCATGTCAGCTCCACAACTCCGCGATTCCGGTCAACGAGTTCGCCCCCAGATACACCGTCAGCAACCAGGCCAGCACGCCGATCACGAGCAGCCACCGGGGGTAGCGGTAACCGCCGAGCAGGTCGGTGCGCCGCAGTGCGACCCACATGAGCACGCCGAACCCGACGGGCAGGATGAGGCCGTTGACCGCGCCGGCCAGCACGAGCAGCGTCTTCGGGGGTTGGTCGAGCAGCAGGTAGACCGCCGCGGACACGGCGATGAACGCGCCGATCAACCAGTTCCGCTTGGCGGCGAGTTTCGGCGAGAAGGTCACGAGGAACGACACGGAGGTGTAGGCGGCGCCGACGACCGAGGTGAGGCTGGCGGCCCAGAGGATGACGCCGAACAGGCGCATGCCGGCCTCGCCGGCGGCGTGCCCGAAGGCCGCGGCGGTGGGGTTGCCGCCGGTCAGCACGGCCCCGCCGGCGACGACACCGAGGATCGCGAGGAACAGCACGATCCGCATCACGCCCGTGACCAGCAGCGACACCACGGAGCTGCGGCTGACTTCGGAGACGCGCTCGGGGCCGGTCAGGCCGGCGTCGACGATGCGGTGCGCTCCGGCGTAGGTGATGTAACCGCCGACGGTGCCGCCGATGAGCGTGGTGATGGCGAGGAAGTCGACCTGTTCGGGCAGCACCGACTGGCGCAGCGCCTCGCCTGCCGGCGGGGAGGAGGCGATGGTGACGTACAGGGTCAGCAGGATCATCGCACCGCCGAGCGCCACGACGATGCGGTCCACGGCCACCCCGGCGCGGCGGCTGAGGAAGATGCCGATCGCGATCAGCGCGGAGACGGCACCGCCGATCTTGACGTCGAGCCCGAACAGCGCGTCGAGGCCGAGCGCGGTGCCGGAGACGTTGCCGATGTTGAACACGAGGCCGCCGAACACGACGAGCGCGGCCATCGCGTAGCCCAGCCCCGGCAGCACGCGGTTGCCGAGGTCCTGCGCGCGCAGCCCCGAGACGCCGATGACGCGCCAGACGTTCAGCTGCACCGCGATGTCGACGAGGATGGACACGAGGATCGCGAAGGCGAACGCCGCGCCGAGCTGCACGGTGAACTCGGTCGTCTGCGTGAGGAAGCCGGGGCCGATGGCGCTGGTGGCCATGAGGAAGACCGCGCCGAGCATCGCTCCGCGGCCGCCTGCCCGTCCGGCGGTGCTCGTGGAGAGGTTCCGACCCATGCCGCTCCGATCACACACGGTCCTCACCGCGGTGGTGAGGAGGTTCGATGGCATCACCCAGTGCGACGTCGGGCGGCAATCTAATAGATTGTTCAACAATCCTGCAATAGATCATCGCGGATAGACTGCGCGGACGAAGATCGTGAAGCGACACGGGAGTTCGGCCATGACCGGAAGCGAGACCCGGGACTGGGGCGAGGTGCTCGCCGCCGATCGCGCCCTGCTCGACCGGACGAGCACCGCGGAACGCGTCGCCGATGTCCTGCGGCAGCGGGTCATCGAGGGAGCGCTCGCCCCCGGCACGCGCCTGTCCGAGGAGACCGCCGGACGCGCGCTGGCCGTATCCCGCAACACGCTGCGCGAGGCGTTCCGCCTGCTCGTGCACGAACGGCTGCTCGTGCACGAGTTCCACCGCGGGGTGTTCGTCCGCGTGCTCAGCGCCGCCGACGTCATCGACCTCTACCGGATGCGGCGCATGCTGGAGACGAGCGCCCTGCGCACGGGCGACCCCACCGCCGAGGGCGCGGCGGCGGTGGACGCGGCGGTCTCCGACGGGCAGCGCGCCGCGTCCGAGCAGCGCTGGTGGGACGTGGGCACGGCGAACATGCGGTTCCACCAGGCCGTCGCCGCGCTCGCCGGCAGCGAGCGCGTGGACGAGACGATGCGCCAGCTGCTGGCGGAGCTGCGCCTGGCCTTCCACGTGATGTCCCGGCCGCGCGAGTTCCACGAGCCTTTTCTCCAGCGCAACCGCGCCATCGCCGACCTGCTGCTCGCCGGGCGCCCCGCCGCGGCGGCCCAGGCGCTGGACGAGTACTTCGACGTCGCCGAGGACCAGCTCGTCGCGGCCTACCGCGACGCCGCCCCCTCCTGAGCCCACCCGCGTCCTGAGTCCACCCGCCAGGTCACCCGGCCAGGGGTTTGTACGTTTCTCGAGAAATGTACAAACCCCTGCGCAACGGGGCCTCTTTCGAGTGATGCGGCCTCGGGCTGCGCGGAAGTGGTACCTCCAGCTGGGTGACTGCCCTCGGATTTGGGCGCGGTCGACGACACCGTTCGCGAGCGTCTCGCGGAGCACCTCGCGTTGACACGGCGTTGGCCCGGACCTACCGTGATCACGATGCCAACAATCGTCCGATATTTCGGACACCTACGGATGCCGAGGCCGGGCGCTCGCACCGTCGGACGGTGTGGCACCGCTCCACGAACCCGGCCCCCACGAGCATCCGGCCTGCAGTGACCCGCACATCCCGACGGGGGCGCCATGTCGACCGCCGCGAGCACGCCCAGCCTCATCCACCTCCGGGACGTCGACGACGTCGCCATCGCCGGTGACGTCCTCGCTCCCGGAACGCCCGCACCCCTCGGCACCAGCACCATCGCCGCGCGCGGAGAGATCGACCGCGGGCACAAGATCGCCGTGCGGGACCTGCACGAGGGCGACCCGGTCCGCCGGTACGGGCAGATCATCGGGTTCGCCAGCACCGACATCGCCTGCGGCGAGCACGTCCACGAGCACAACCTCGAATACCGGGAGTTCCGCCGCGACTACGAGTTCGCCGTCGAAGCGCAGCCGGAGCAGCTGCTGCCCGAGGCGCAGCGCGCCACCTTCCAGGGCTACCGCCGCAGCGACGGCAAAGTCGGCACGCGCAACTTCCTCGGCGTGCTCACCAGCGTGAACTGCTCGGCCACGGCGGCCAAGAACATCGCCCAGCGGATACGTTTCTCCGGCGCGCTCGAGGACTTCGACAACGTCGACGGCGTCGTGGCCCTCACCCACGGGACCGGGTGCGGCATGTCCCCGGACGGCGAGGGCATCGAGGTGCTGCGCCGCGTCCTGCGCGGCTACCTCACGCACCCGAACTTCGCGGGGTTCCTCGTGCTCGGCCTGGGCTGCGAGGACAACCAGATCGTCAAGCTCACCCAGGACGTGCCGATGCGCGCCGACGTGCCCGTGGTGACCAGCACGATCCAGGAGCTCGGCGGCACGGCGAAGACCGTGCGCGAGGGCGTGGCCCGGATGACCGAGATGCTGCCGGAGGCCGACAGGGCCCGGCGCGAGACCGTTCCCGCCTCGGAACTCGTCCTCGGCGCCGAGTGCGGCGGCTCCGACGCGTACTCGGGCATCACCGCCAACCCGGCCCTCGGCTCGGCGGTCGACCGGATCGTCGCCCACGGCGGCACCGGCATCGTCGGGGAAACACCGGAGATCTACGGCGCCGAGCACATGCTGCTGCGCCGCGCCGCCTCCCCGGCCGTGGCGCAGAAGCTCGTCGACCGCATCGCCTGGTGGCAGGACTACACCGCGAAGAACGGCGGATCGATGGACAACAACCCCTCGCCCGGCAACAAGGCGGGCGGGCTGACCACGATCCTGGAGAAGTCGCTGGGCGCGGCGGCGAAGGCCGGCACGACCACCATGCGCGACGTCGTCGAGTACGGCGAGCCCGTCACCGAGCGGGGTTTCGTGTTCATGGACACGCCGGGATACGACCCGGTGTCGGTGACCGGCATGGTCGCCGGCGGCGCCAACCTCGTCTGCTTCACCACCGGCCGCGGGTCGGCGTTCGGCTGCGCCCCGGTGCCGAGCCTGAAACTGGCCACCAACACCCCGATGTACGAGCACATGCACGAGGACATGGACGTCAACTGCGGGCAGATCGCCGACGGCACGGCCACAGTGGACGATGCCGGCGGGGAGCTGTTCGAGCACGTGCTGCGCGTGGCTTCCGGCGAGCGGACCAAGAGCGAGGAACTCGGCTACGGCGAGGAGGAGTTCGTCCCCTGGCACATCGGCACCGTCATGTGACCGCGGCCGGGCGCCGGCTCAGCCGGCCGAGCCGCTCGCAGGGCGTCCTGGCTCGACGGTTCAGTCGAGCACCCCGGTGCGCAGGAACGAGTGCAGGCGCTGCAGCGGCGGTTCGATGTCGATGCCCTCCTCGGCGAGCCACGAGTCCGAGTAGTACTTGTCGAAGTAGCGGTCGCCCGGATCGCAGAGGAACGTGACCACGCTGCCGGTGCGGCCCGCGGCGAGCATCTCGGCGACGATGCGGAACGCCGCCCACAGCCCGGTTCCGGTGGAGGCGCCCGCGCGGCGGCCGAGCATCTCCTGCAGCCGGCGGATCGCCGCGATCGCGGCGGCGTCCGGCACGCGCATCATGCGGTCGATCGCGGTGCCGAGGAAGCTCGGCTCCACCCGCTGGCGGCCGATGCCCTCGATGCGCGAACCGATCTCGGTTGTCACCAGCGGATCGGCGGTCTCCCACGCCGGCAGGAACGCCGAGTTCTCCGGATCGGCCACGCAGATGCCGGTGTGCCGCCCGGTGTAGGTGACGTAGCGGGCCAGGGTGGCCGACGTTCCGCCGGTGCCCGCGGTGGCCACGATCCAGTCCGGTTCCGGGTGGCGCTCGGCCGACATCTGCGCGAACAGCGACTCCGCGATGTTGTTGTTCCCGCGCCAGTCGGTGGCGCGTTCGGCGTAGGTGAACTGGTCCATGTAGTGGCCACCGGTTTCGTCGGCCAGCCGCGTCGCCGCGTCGTAGACCTCGCTCGCGCGGTCGGTGAAGTGGCACTCGCCGCCGTAGAGCTCGATCAGCTCGATCTTGTTGCGGCTCGTGCCCCTGGCCATGACGGCGATGAACGGCACGCCGATGAGCTGCGCGAAGTACGCCTCGGAGACCGCGGTCGAGCCGCTGGAGGCCTCGATGACCGGGCGGCCGCGGCGGATCCACCCGTTGCACAGCCCGTACAGGTACAGCGAGCGGGCCAGGCGGTGCTTCAGCGAACCGGTCGGGTGCGTCGACTCGTCCTTGAGGTAGAGGTCCACACCCCATTCGGCCGGCAGCGGCACCGACAGCAGGTGCGTGTCCGAGGAGCGGTTCTCCTCCGCCTTGATCCGGGCGATCGCGTCGACGACCCACCGCCGGTGCTCGGGGTCCGCGCGGTTGATGTCGATCTCGGCCTCGCCGCCGGTGCGCGTTCCGCTCCTGCTCTCCGCCATGCCTGCCTCCAAAGCCGGATCGGCGCAGTCCCCCACCGGCCGGTTCCGCGCGGCGTGCGACGTCGTTCACGCACCGCCGGCCGCCCGAACCGCGGCCGCCCGAGCTGCCGCGGAATTCAACTCCCGTGGATTCTCCCAGGTGGGAGGGCGACACCGGGCCTCCGGTGAGCTCGGCGTCCTCGCCGTCCCGGTCTCCGCGGGCGTCGGCGCGTGCCAGTGCTGCTTCGATGGACGCTGCCGCGGCCATCCGCTGCGGGATGAGCAGTTCACCGCAGAGCTCTTCGGTCATCGTTGCGGTTCAGTTTCAGCTGCGTTCACGTTCGTCGAGGACGGTGGCTGGTGATCGTGTTTTTTCTCGCCCGACCGATTCGACGGACCGCGGCGTCGTCCGACCGCGGCCATTCCGCACCCCCGGCGTGCTCCTGCGCGGGATCTAGCATCATCTGCCCGAGACGCAGCAGCCGAATCACGCCCGATTTGAGCAGTGAGGACGCCGGAATCGTGACGGGAGAGCGGAAAATCCGACAAACACGCTCGCGGAGGCGGCCGCTGCCGCCATCCGCAGTGCTGCCTCGCGTGGCCGACGACGAGCTCTCGCGGGACACGACCGCCACGCATGTCCGCGCCGGCGAGCTGCGCTCACGCGCGAGCGCGGTTCCGTCGGACTCCCGGGTGCTCCCGGCCGAACCGCCCGCGTCCGCGGAGCGGTCCAACGACGGTGCTCCGCTCCAGTGCAGCCAGCCTATGGGCAGCCAGCCGATGCGCAACGCAGTTCCGCAGCTCACCCCGACCGGAGGAGGTCGATCGTGACCGAAACCGTGCCGCGCCCGGCGGCGGCCGATCCGAGCGCGCCGGAGGAGCCGCGCCGCACTCCGTCGACGCAGCGGCCGGTGCTCAACACCGTGCTCGAGCTCGCCGCGGGCTCCGTGCTCGCGGTCGTGGTGAGCATGCTGCTGCAGTTCGGCATCGCGCATCTGGGCTTCGGCGAGCCCGGCCACGCACCGGAGAAGCTGACGGTGGCGGGCTGCTCCGCGGTCCTGGTCGTGGTGGTGCTGCTCGCGATGTACGGCTACCGGCATCGGCCGCGGTGGCTGCTGCTGGGCGGGACCTGGGCGACGCTGTCCACTTTCGCCACGGTGGCGCTGGCGACACCGTTGCAGGGCACGCGCTACTTCTTCGGCGGATCGGGAGGCGACAACGCCTTCCGGATGCAGTACATGACCCGGATGGCCGAAACCCCGGGTCTGGCCGACATGAACTACGTCGACGCCGCGCCGTACTACCCGGCCGGGTGGTTCTGGTTGGGCGGGCGTTTCGCCAACCTCCTCGGCTGGCCGGGCTGGGCGGCGTACAAGCCCTACGCCATCGTGTGGATCGCGGTGGCGGCGGTCGTGGCGTTCACGCTGTGGAGCCTCCTGGTGAACCGCCGCCTCGCGCTGCTCGCGGCGTTGGCGACCACGCTGATCGGGATGGCGACCGGTGAGTTCGTGTGGACCCCGATCGGCGTCGGCGAGCCCTACGCCTGGCCAGCGGCGTCCTGGCTGCCCCCGGTCGCGGTGCTGACCTGGCGCGCGTTGGGGCGCGCCTCCCGCCCCTCGCACTGGACGCTGGTCGGCATCGGTGCCTACCTGGGCTTCGCCGCGGCCACCTACACGCTGTACTTCGGGTTCGCCGTGCTGCTCACGGTGAGCATGGCCGTCGTGCTGGGGGTGCTGCGGGTGCGCGGTGGCGAACGGGCAGCACCGGTGGTGGGCGAGCAGTTCAGGCGGCTCGTGCCGATCGGGGCGGTCAGCCTCGCGATCGCGCTGCTCGTGTGGACCCCGTACCTGCTGGCCACGAACTTCATGCTGAGCGCACCCCCGAGCGCTGCGCAGCGCTACCTGGCGGAGGGGAGCGCGTACCTGCCGGTCCCGATGACGGACGCCGGTGCGTTCGGGGCGATCTGCCTGGCCGGGCTGGCTTGGCTGGTCCTGCGGTGCCGCCGCCACGAAATCGCCGCCGCGCTGCTGTGCGCGGCCATCGCCGTGTACGGGTGGTTCGGGCTGTCCGCGCTGGCCCTGTTCGCCGGCACCTCGCTGCTGTCCTTCCGGCTGGACCCGGTGTTCGAGCTGGTGCTGGCCACGGCCGGGATCTTCGGTCTGGCGGAGTTGCTCGACCACCTGCGGCGCACCACCACGATCCAGCGCGCCGCCCTGCCCGTCACCGCTTTCGCCGCCGCCCTCGGCCTGCTGGGCGCGATCAGCCTGGAGCACAAGGCGCTGCAGGGGAACTTGGCCGGCGGTATCCAGCTCGCCTACGAGGACTACTACCCGACCGGGGTCAACGCGCAAGGCGGGAGCGATCCCACCGCCGACGGCGCCCACAACGACGAGCTCACCGCCGCGATCGACGAACTCTCCGGGCGGCAGCCCGAGGACAACATCGTGCTCACCACCCACTTCGAGCCGCTGGTGTTCCAGCCGTACTGGGGCTTCCAGCACAAGACGCCGCACTACGCCAGTCCGCTCGCGCACTACGGCCAGCGCAACGCCGAGATCACCGAGTGGTCGCAAGCGCGGGACAGCCAGCAGCTGCTGAACATGATCGACCGCAGCAACTTCGCCGGGCCGAACGTGTTCGTCCTGCGCAACCCCGCCGCGCCGGGGGAGGCGAACATCGATCCGGCCACCAAGGAGCAGGCCACGCCGCAAACCTCCGACGACTTCACCATGACCATCAGGCAGGACGCCTTCCCCCACATGCCCGGCCACAACGAGTACCAGGCGCACTTCGACCCCGCCGCGTTCCACTCGCCGGAGTTCAGCCACCGCCAGGTCGGACCGTTCACCGTCATCGCCCGTCGCTGAACCACGTCAGGTGCGCGTCCGCTCGGCAGGCCCGGAATCACGCCGGGCCTGCCGCTCGCAGTTCCGGCCGCGCATCACCGGCTGTGCATCACCGGTGTGCAGCTCCGACTGCGCAATTCCGACTGCGCAGCTCCACCGCCGGTGGGGTGCGACCGCCGGCGGACGTCACCCGGCGGATGTCACCGGAATCTCGGTACATCCGCCGGCCCGCTCCGCATAGCGTGCGTGCATGCACTGCCCACGCTGCGATCTGCGCACGCGCAGGACCAAACCGCGGAAATCCGAGCCACCGCGAATCCCGCGGCACTACGGTCTGGAACTGAAGTGGCGGCTGTTCTCCACCTCGTACGAGCAGGACCTCTGCGCCGCTTCCGGAAACCCCGCCACCGGTGCTCTCCGCAGCAACGGCAGCAACAACCAGATGCGCTGCCCCGCCTGCGGGGAAACGCACGGACGCAAGAAGCGGGGGCGCATCAAGGACCACCAGCACAACGGGAAGCGGTGCGACGGCGCCGAGGCCAATCTCGGCTGAATGCACCACGAGCTGCACGGCGCTGAGCCCGTATGCACTGGGACAGCTCGAACCACCCCCGCGTGCGCGGGGAGTACGGGACCCATCCGGGCCATGATCTGTGCGCCCACGGACCACCCCCGCGTGCGCGGGGAGCACCCTTGATGACCAGGCACGATAGCAGTCTGAATCCCGTTGTGCTTTCAGTTCGTGAGCAGCAACCGGTAGAGCACGAGTCCGGCGAGCACCGCCAGCGCCAGTCCGAGCAACTCGGGCCGGAACTGGTAGATTGCCCCGAACACGACAGCAACGACCAGCAGCAACATCCACGCGGTCTGCTCGGGGACCCTGAGCCCCCTGCCGGCGCATCGCCTCGAAACCGGACCGCAGCCGCAGCATCCCGGCCGCGACATTGTCCACCCTCCGCTGGGCCACCCCGGTTACGCGTGCTCGGTGCTGCCGGCGTGGGAGGTGGCCGAGGTTTTGCACCCGATGGCAGCGCGGGTGGACCAGGAGGCGGGGATGCTCGTCGGTGGCGCGGTGTGCGCGTGCCAGTGCGTGGTGGGCACGATTCCCGGTTCGATCAATTCCAGCCCCTGGAACAGCTCGGCGAACTGGTCCGGGGTGTGCAGCCGGTAGGGCACGACCTCGCCGCTGTTGTACTGCTCCTGGGCCTGGGCGTGTTCCGGATTGGTGTTGGTGGCGTCGTTGATGACGAGATAGCTGCCCACCGGTAGCGCACCCAGCAGCCGATGCACGATCGCCTGGGTGCTCGCGTGATCGGGCATGTGGCCCAACACCGCGATGAACAGCAGCCCCACCGGGCGGGTGAAATCCAGTGTCTCGGCGGCGCGGCGCAGGATCGTCGCGGGATCGCGCAGGTCGGCGTCCAGGTAGTCGGTGGCACCGGCTGGAGTGCTGGTGAGCAGTGCACGAGCGTGGGTCAGCACGAGCGGGTCGTTGTCGACGTAGACGATGCGGGATTCCGGCGCGAACCGCTGAGCGATCTCGTGCGTGTTCTCCGCAGTGGGCAGACCGGTGCCGATGTCCAAGAACTGGCGGATGCCGCACTCGCCGAGGAGATACTGCACGGCCCGCGCGAGAAAGCTCCGACTGTCGCGGGCTTGCTGGGTGATGTCGGGAAACATCCGCTCGTACTGCTCGCCCGCCTCGCGGTCCACCGCGTAGTGGTCCTTACCACCGAGCCAGTAGTTGTACAGCCGCGTCGAATGCGGCATGGTCCCATCCACCCCCGTGTGCGGCTGCTGGCTGTGCGGTAACGCCGATTCACTCATCCTGGCCTCTCTTTCCCGGCGGCACGACAGCACGCGATGCGAGCAAGATCGTACTTGCTCGGCAGTGGTGTGTCCTGTCTGTACTTCTGGCTCCCGCTCGCCGAGGCAGGCGTGCGGCGTGCCTTCGGCATCAGTGCGGCGGTGGAGAAGAGAAACGACCAACCAGACGAAGACCACGACCACTGTGGCCTGCCCCAGGGGCAGGTCCAGCTGCACGCGCACTTCAGACCGCTTCTCGGGGACCGCACAGATCACCCCCGCGTGCGCGGGGAGCACATCGTGCACGAGCTCAGCGAGCCCCTGCACGACAGATCACCCCCGCGTGCGCGGGGAGCACACTTGATGACCAGGCACGGTAGCAGCCCCAACCTCGTTGTACTTTCAGTTCGTACGCAGCAACCGGTAGAACCCGAGCCGCTACGTGCGCCGAAAGATCCGGAATCACTCCCCGCGGCGATCCTTGCGCCGCAAGGCGGCGATGGCACCGCAGCAGACGAGCCCTACCAGCAGCACGATCCCGGCGAGCACCGCCAACGCCAATCCGAGCAACTCAGGCCGGAACTGATAAATCGCCCCGAGCACGACTGCAACGACCAGCAGCAGCGTCCACACGGTCCGCTCGGGGACCCTGAACCGTTCCTCCCGCCGACGCATCGCTTCGAAACCGGGCCGCAGTCGCAGCATCCAGCCGAACCACACGCCGCGCAGCTCGACGTGGGTCAACGCGTACGTGTCCACCCACTTGCGGTTGACCCGCAACCAGTCGGCTCCCGCGACGAGCTTGATCCCCCACTCCCGGAACAGGGTGATGACGAAGACCGCACCTCGGCGGAGAAGGTCGGCCACGCGCTGTCGGAGATCACGAAAACGGCCGCGGGTCTCATCGCCAGTGTGGAGGAGACCGCCGGGAAGATCGACGCCAGTGACAGCAGCTACGGCCAAGCCGACAACACCAGCGCCGAAGAGTTGCAGCGGCAGGGCCAAGAGCTCGGCCCCGACTGAACCCGACCGGTCACAACCTCTTCTGAAATGAGCACGGGCAGTTCACGAAGCAGCAGGAAAGGACACTGGGGTCGATGGCAGGCGAGCTCAACACGGAGGTGCTGGACGATCCGGCCTCGTGCCGGACCACCGCCGACTGGCTGAAGCAGGTCAAGCCCGGGGTGACCCACGTCGGCGACGTCGTCTACAGCAAGCGGGGCGCTTCAGAAAGCTTCTGGCAGGGCACGGCCGCCGATGCCGCCCGGCAGACGTTGACCTCTCAGGGCAAGGACGCCGACACCCTCGAAGAGCTCGTCCAGCAGGTCAAAACGGCGCTGGAGACCTTCGCCGGGGAGATCGACACCATGAACCAGCGGATGCGCCAGGCCCGGACCGTGGCACGCGAGGGTCAGCTCACCGTCACACCGACCGCCATGCTGCCACCGGGACCGGCTCCCACCGGCAACCTTCCTCCCGGCCCAGCGGGGCACCCGGCAGGCGTGCACCACGGCCAGCAACCTGGTCCGGCTGATGCCGCCGTGGCCGCTCACGAGGCCAAGAAGCGCGCGTTCCGGGAAGCCCGAACGACCGTCCAGGACGCCCGCGCCAAGCAGGAGGAGGCCCACACGGCCCTGGACAAGGCCATGAAGGACCCCCTCGCGGTGGTCAAGGCCACCAAGACCTACTCCACGATGGTCGCCAGCGGAGCCCTGAGCAGCATCAAGAACGCCCACGAGGAAGCGGGCCGGCTCTTCGAAAAGGCCGGTCGATACGACTCCGCTGCCTCCACCATGCAGGCCCGGGCCAAGAACAAGACCGGAAACCTCAGCCGGATCGGCAAGAACGCCGCCGCCGAAGGCGAGAGGCTCGCCAACGAAACTCGAGCAAAGGCCACCAACACCAGCAAGTTCCACGGTCCTCTCGGTGAGCGAGGGCGGAGCTGGGTTGCTGCTGATCCCAGCCGCTGGGTCACGGGCAGTTCGAAAGCCGCCAAAGTCGGGTCGAAAGCGCTGCGCGGGGTCCCGTTCGTCGGTACGACGTTCACCGTGGTTTCCGGTGGCATTGATGTTGCTATGGGCAAGGACGTGGGCGAAGCCGTCGAGGACACCGGCGCCAACCTCGCCGGCGGTGCCGCCGGCGGCTGGGCCGGTGCCGCCGTCGGCAGCGCGATCTGCCCTGGCGTCGGCACCGTCATCGGCGGCGTCGTCGGCGGCATCGCAGGCGGCATGCTCGCCAGCTCGGGCGCGGACGCTGCCACCGGGGACTGAACCCTGCTTCGCACGGACTCGTCGATGATTTCCAGGAGGAGGTTGGCATGAAGGACGGGCTGTTCATGGCCACTTCCGAGCTGCCGCCCAAACCCGACCCGGTATCGGGCGAACCTCGCCCCCCGCGCGCCCCGGGATTCAACAAGGGGGACAAACCACCCAAGGACCAGGACCGGGATCGCGACCAGAGCATCCGTCGCATGCCGAGCCCGCCGGAAGGCGAAGGACGCATGCTGGAGTGGTATCGCCACAGCCAGCGCAACGCCATCCTCGGCGGACTGCTCGGGTTCGTCTTCATCGTGATCGGGGTCACCCTCCTGCAGGGCTTCAACCTCACCTGGATGACCATCTGGTGGATGTGGCCCCTGATCGGCCTATTCGCCCTCGGCGTGTACTCCTCGTTCCGGTCGGTCGAATGCGCGGCCGGTGCGGAATGGCTCAAAGTCGGCAAGAGCTGGGTCCGGATGTACGAGCTCACCGAGATCAAGGCGCGGCACCGCAGTCACTCGATCCACCTGGACTTCAAGGACAGCACCGGACGCGAGCTCATGGTCAAGTCCGACGACATCCAAGAGGACCGCGACATCTGGGACCTCGTCTACAACGGGATCCTGCACTCCGTCATCGCCGGCGGCGCGAAAACCAACGGCACGGTCCACAGCGCGTTCAAGGTGCCACGCCCCGAAGGCTGGCAGGGGTGACGACGTTGCGGAGAGTTGGACGCGGCCACGCGGCACAGGCGTGACCGAGAGCGTCTAACTGCAGCAGACCCGCCCCCGAAGAAACCGCGGTCACCGATGCCGCAGCCGAGCCGAGACGCGATCACCCGGTCTCGTTCGACCGCCGCGACCGCCGCTACGCCACCCGGGCCGTGCGCACCGGGGAGGTGCCCGTGCCTTCGGATCCAGTCGATGGAGCTTTTCGATGTTCCTGAGCAAACTCCCGGTCAACACCGCCTCCCGGAACTTCCGCCGCGACGTCGCGAACGTGCACGACATGCACCGGACCGTGATGACGGCGTTCCCGGACACCGACCAGTCCTCCGCGCGCAGCGAGCACGGTGTGCTGTGGCGGCTGGACGGCACGGCGGAGGGGTACGTGCTGTACGTGCAGAGCCGAACCCGGCCGAACTGGGACGCGCTGCCGGAGAACTACCTCCGCGAACGCGGGAAGGTGCGCTGCTTGCAGCCCGTGCTGCAGGCCGTCCGACCCGGTGCCGCGTTCCGGTTCCGGATGGTCGCGAACCCGACGCGCCGGCTGCACCCGAACAACGACCAGCGCAACGACGGGACCCGCCGGCACAACCGCCGGGTCCCCCTGCAGCACCCGGAGGAGCAGCTGTCCTGGCTGGCTCGGCAGGCCGAACAGCGCGGGTTCGTCCTCCTGGCCGCGAGCACCGGGGATCCGGACGGGGCGGCCACGCCGCTTCCCGAGCTCAACGGACGGCAGCAGGAAGCGGCCCGGGAGGCCAAGGGCCGGCGCAACAAGATCACCGCCGCGCCGGTGCGTTTCGACGGGCGCCTGGTCGTGACCGACCCGGACCAGCTCGTCCGGGCGATCACCGACGGCATCGGCCCGGCGAAGGCCTACGGCTGCGGGCTCATGAGCTTGGCACCCGTGACCAGTGGTGCGGAGAGCAGCTGAAGGAACAGCCGCCGACGACCAGCTCGGCCTGGACCAGAAGCCGTGCAGGTGCCCATCGCCCGGGACCGCAGCCCGCCCCGAGCACGGCGGCCCACAGCCCGAGTGATCACCCGGTCGGTCAGGCCCCGTTCCGCTGCTGCCCGACGGTTCCCCGATTTCGAACAGCTCCGCTGGCAGGGCAGAAGGTTCAAGCCCCGTGGTGGTTCTGGCCGTGTGACTCGGACTCGTTGGTGGTGAGCTTCAGGATGATCCAGAGCACTCCGAGCAGACCGCCGAGCAGCGTCACCGGACTGGCGAGGGTTTCGAGGTAGGTGTTTTCTTCGATTTTTCCGTATCCGGTGAATGTGCCTCTGCCGAGGAGGAGCAGCAGCGGGAGCAGGAAGAGGAAAGTGATCCCTCCGAGAAGGGTGGTGTACATGTTGCGCATGGGATGTGTGATCTCTGTCGAGGATGCTTTCCCGCCGTTTCGGGGGTGATTCCTACTGTAGTGCCGTTGCGACTGGGATGCGAATGCAACGTCGGCACACCGCGCATTCTTCGCGGTAATACCGGAGATAGACCCTTCCTCGGGATGCGCTGCCGACTTCCGTGCTGCGTGCGCCTGCTGCGGTTATGCCGACCGGCGGCGGTGGGCGGTGTCGCGGATTTCGCCGACGAGTTGTTCGAGTACGTCTTCCAGGGCCACGACGCCGAGGGCGGTGCCGTGGGAGCCGGTGACCCGGGCCAGGTGGGTGCCTTGGCGGCGCATGGTGTGCAGGGCTTCGTGCAGCGGGGTCTGGTCCGACACGGTGGGCAACGTGCGCAGCGCACCGGCCAGCGGTGGCTGTCCCGGTGGCGGTGTGGTGCGGGCGGCGGTGAGGGCGTCGCGCAGGTGCACGTAGCCGGCCAATTGACCGGTGTCGTCGGTGACGGGAAACCGGGAGAACCCGGTGCGGGTGGCCGTGACCTGCACGTCGTGCGGGCCGGCGTCGGCCGGTATGGTCACCAATTCCTCCCGGGGAAGCAGCACCGCCTCGACCGCGTGCTGCGGGAACTGCAATGCGCGTTCCAGCAAGTCGTGTTCGGCGCTGGGCAGCATGCCGTGTGCGTGGGACTCGTCGATCAGCGCTGCCATGTCCTCGCGGCCGTAGCTGGCGGCGACCTCCTCGCGCGGGCTGACCCGCATGAGCCGGACCAGGCCGTTGGCCACGGCGTTGAGCGCGGCCACGGCGGGTTTGACCACTCGCACGAGTCCGTACAGCGGCGGTCCGAGCAGCAGCGCGGCCCGTTCCGGTGCGGCCAGGGCGAGGTTTTTCGGCACCATTTCGCCGAAGACCATGTGGAAATAGGTCACCACCGCTAGCGCTAGCACGAACGCCACCGGGTGCAACAACCAGTCCGGCAGGCCCAGCGCGGTGAACGGGACTTCCAACCAGCGGGCCACGACCGGTTCGGCGACCGCACCCAGGCCCAGCGAGCACGCGGTGATGCCGAGCTGGGCGGCGGCCATCATCAACGACACCCGCTCCATCGCCTGCAGCGTCACTCGCGCCATCCGGCCGCCGGAGGCAGCGCGCGGCTCGATCTGGCTGCGGCGCGCCGAGATCAGGGCGAACTCGGCTCCGACGAAAAAGGCGTTGCCCGCCAACAACACCACGGCCAGCAGGATCGATCCCATCAGACGTGCTCCTCCTGCCCGCCACCATCGCCGGTGTCTGCTGGTTGGCCCTGCACATCGACGCGGTCCACGCGGAATCCGTCCATCCGCCGCACCGTGACCCTGACGCTGCCCGAGGAGAGGGGAAGGGTGAGCACGTCGCCTGCGGTGGGAATCCGCCCCAGTGAGTACTGCACCAGCCCGCCGACCGTGTCGTACTCGCCGTGCTCCGGTAGCGCGATCCCGGTCAACTCAGCCACTTCATCAGGCCGGGCCAGCCCGGAGACCGTCCACACCCCGTCCGGGCGTTGCCGGACCGGCATGCCGGCTGGGTCGTGTTCGTCGCTGATCTCGCCGACCAGTTCCTCGAGCAGATCCTCCAGGGTGACCACACCGGCCGTGCCGCCGTACTCGTCGACCACGATCGCCAACTGCATGCCTTGGCGGCGCAGCAGCGCCAGCAATCCGTCGAGGTCCTTGCTTTCGGGTACGAGCACGGGACGGGACATGATCGTGCTCACCGGCTGGTGGCGCTCGTGCTCCGGCACCGCGACGGCCTGTTTGAGATGCACCACCCCCACCGGATCATCCGCGCTGTCACCAACCACGGGAAACCGGGAATGCCCCGTCGTTTCGGAGGCTGCGACCACGTCGGCGGCCGGTGCTGCCGCTGCCACGGTGCGCACCCGCCGCCGCGGCGTCATCACCTCGGCCGCGGTCTTCGCCCCGAGCGCGAGCGAGCGCGACACCAGCCGCACCGTTTCCGCGTCCAACACGCCCTGCTCACCGGAATGCTTCGCCGTCCAGGCCAACTCCTGCGGGGAACGCGCCGAGGCCAGCTCTTCCTGCGGGGCCACCCCCACCATCCGCAGCACCCTGTTGGCCGAGCCGTTCAACACGCGGATCAACGGCCCAGCCGCAGTCGTGAACCCCCGCTGCAACGGGGAGGCCACGCGAGCGATCGGCCACGGACGCGCAATCGCGAGATTCTTCGGCACCAACTCGCCGAACACCATCTGCACACCGGTGGCGACCAAGAACGCGAGGGTGAACGCCACCGGCGTGGCCGCCTGCCCCAGCCCCACCGTCTGCAACGGGCCGCGCAACAACGCCCCCAGCGAGGGCTCGGCGACATAGCCCACGACCAGGCTCGTGACCGTGATGCCCAACTGGGCACCCGACAACTGCGTCGACAACGACCGCAACGCCGCCTGCACGCCCCGAGCACGTCGATCACCCGCCTCGGCAGCACGATCCACCCGCGCCCGGTCCACGGTGACCAACCCGAACTCGGCGGCCACGAACACCGCGTTCGCCCCGACCAGCACCACCGCCAGCCCGAGCAAGACCCACTCAACCGCCACGGGCCCCACCCCAACGACCGGCACACGCCCACACCACCATGCGTGTCAGCCTAAAAGTCCGCTCCCACCGCGCCGCAGGCAGGCGCACGTCTGCCCGACAGGAGGCGACGGTCCAGCGAGAGCCGGCCCCGCGACCCTCCAACACGGCGAGCCCAACGATGTTGTGGAAATGGAGCTCCTATCCTTGCCCGTGTGGACACGTCATCCGCTTCCGCGTCCTCGGGGGTGCGCCGTGATTGGCGTGCGGTGCTCAGTTGGGCCTTGTGGGACTGGGGGTCGGCGGCGTTCAACGCCATCATCGTGACCTTCGTCTTCACGGTGTACCTGACCGATACCGTGGCCCCTGACCCGGACAGCGGGTCGCGGGGGCTCGGAGTCGCCCTGGCCGTGGCGGGGTTGCTCGTCGCGGTGCTCGCGCCGGTCACCGGACAACGCAGCGACGTTGGCGGTCGGCGCAAGCTGTGGCTCGGCGTCCACACGGGTCTGGTCGTGCTGAGCATGGGCGGACTGTTCTTCGTCCGGGACGATCCGTCCTACCTGCTGCTGGGATTGGTGCTCCTCGCGGTCGGCAGCGTCTTCTTCGAGTTCGCTCAGGTCAACTACAACGCGATGCTCCTGCAAGTCTCCCGACGGGGCACCGTCGGGCGGGTGTCCGGTTTCGGCTGGGGGGCGGGCTACTGCGGCGGCCTCGTCGCGCTGGTGATCGTGCTGTTCGCCTTCATCCAACCCGAGGTGGGCCTGTTCGGTGTGACTGGCGAGGACGGCCTGAACATTCGGGTGGTCGCGGTGTTTTCAGCGTTGTGGTTCGCGGTTTTCGCGCTGCCGGTCTTGGTCTGCGTGCCCGAGGCGCCGCCCTCCGGGGACTCGCGGCGGCTGAGCTTTCTCGCCAGCTACGTCGCGCTCGGCAAGCGGCTCGCGGGCATGTGGCGCACCGAGCGCCGCACGCTGTGGTTCCTCGGAGCCAGTGCCATCTACCGTGACGGGCTGGCCGCCGTGTTCACCTTCGGCGGAGTGATCGCCGCGGGCACCTTCGGTTTCAGCGCCACCGAGGTCGTGCTCTTCGCGATCGCGGCCAACCTCGCTGCCGGTGTCGGCGCGGTCCTCGGCGGCTGGCTGGATGACCTGCTCGGACCGAAAAGGCTGATCGTCATCGGTTTGAGCGCTCTGATGTTGCTGGGCACCGCTTTGGTGGTCCTCGAGGGCGCGACCGCGTTCTGGATCTGCGGCCTGGCGCTGGCGATATTCGTGGGACCGACCCAGTCGGCCAGTCGCACCTTCCTGGCCCGGATCGTCACCTCGGCGCGTCAGGGAGAAGCGTTCGGGCTCTATGCGACAACCGGACGCGCGGTGAGCTTCCTCGGCCCGCTGGCCTTCAGCAGCTTCATCGCCGTGTTCGGAGTCCAGCGGGCAGGCATGGCCGGGATCGTGCTCGTCCTCGCCCTCGGCCTCATCGCGCTCCTTCCCGTCCGCGCGCCGCAACACCAACGGGAGAGCTGACGAAGGTGTCACGGCGGGGCGAGCGACAACTACCAGCGGCCCCCGACGTCGCAACCGCGGCGAATTTGCCCGGCACAGTTCGGCTGAGGAAGATGGCAACATGGGCACGGGTCCGCAGGGTCGGATCGTCCGCGGCTACGAGGGAGGGATGCTGCAACCGTGATCCGTCCGCAGCACCGCACGAGCGCACGCCTGCGACTGGTTCCGGTCGCACTCGGACTCGGCGCCGCCGTCGTCCTCGGGGGGTGCAGCGCCGGCCAGGACGCGGAAACGCGCACGCAGGTCGCCGCCGTCAACGGCGCCTCGGGCGACACGGGCAACATCGCGATCCGCAACGTCCAGTTCACCTTCCCCCGGACCGGCGAGGTCTACCCCCAGGGGGCCTCCGCCCCGGTGCAGGGAATGATCATCAACTCGGGCGAGACCAGCGACCGCCTCGTCGGGGCCTCCAGCTCGTACGCGGCCTCGGTCCAGGTCAGCGGCGCGACCGAGCTGCCCGGCGACACCGCCCTGCACGTCTACGGAGCGCCGGCCCCGAGCGCCGAGCACTCCGGCTACGCCCAGCCGCAGCCCCGCCCCGGCCAGCGCGAGGTCACGATCACCGTCCACGGCCTCACCGAACAGATCGGGCCCGGCGTGACCATCCCGGTGACCTTCCGCTTCGCCCAGGCCGGAGAAGCCACCGTGCAGGTACCCATCGCCCGGGACCACAGCCCACGCCCCGAGCACGGCAGCCCACAGCCCGAGTGATCCGTTCCGGCGCCGAACCGACCGGGCGGTGCCGCCCAACTAGCAAATGTGGTTCGCGTAGCGAGGCTGGGCACCGCGGGGATCTCGCTGGCGCCGGTGCTGCTGGAGCGGCTGATCGCCGAACTGGGCTGGTGCGCGGCAAGGAGCAGACCGCCGCTCGGGCCGCGGCCCGATTGAGCCGCGGTCCGGTGGAACCGCGGGAGCACGCGCTCGGAGTCATTCGGTGGTTTCCTCCTCGGCGGTGCCGAGGACGTGTCGCAGGTCCAGTTCGGGGCGCAGGCGCAGCAGCGAGCGCAGCGCGATGTTGTCGGTGAACACGGCCAGCAGCGAGCCGTCGCGGCGTTGCAGGACCTCGCTGGTGCGGGTCTGCAGCTGCGGCCGCTGCTGCGGATCGCCGACCAGCCGCACCACGTGGTACGGCAGCCGCTCCAGTGTGATCGGGGCGCCGAACTCGCCCTCCATGCGCTGAGTGGCCACGTCGAACTGCATCGGCCCGACCGCGGCGAGCACCGGCGCTCCCCGCCCGCGCTCCTCGGAATGCAGCACCTGCACCACCCCCTCCTGGGACAGCTGCTCGATACCGCGGCGGAACTGCTTCGAACGGCCGGGATCGGTCGCGCGGGCCACGGCGAAGTGCTCCGGCGTGAAACTGGGGATGCCGGGAAACTCCACCGCCGGTTTGCCGCTGTAGAGCGTGTCGCCCACGCCCAACGCCGACGCGTTGACCAACCCGACAACGTCGCCGGGATAGGCCGTCTCCACCGTGTCGCGCTGCTGCCCGAAGACCTGCTGGGCGTACTTCGTCGCGAACGGCCTGCCAGTGGCAGCATGCGTCGCGGTCATCCCGCGGTGGAACTCCCCGGAACACACGCGGGCGAAAGCCACCCGGTCACGATGCGCCGGATCCATCCCGGTCTGCACCTTGAACACGAACGCCGAGAACGATTCGTCCACGGGCCGGGCGTCACCGCGGGCGTCCGCGCGCGGGCCCGGCGCGGGCGCGAGCCGGACCAGCAGGTCGAGCAGCTGGCCCACGCCGAAGTTGCGCACGGCCGAACCGAACAGCACCGGACTCGCCGACGCGGCATGAAACGCCGCGGTGTCGAGATCGCCGCCATCGGCCGAGAGCAGTTCCGCCTCCTCCACGGCCTGCTGCCACTCCTCGCCGACTTCGGCGGCGGCCTCGTCCGGTGCCAACCGGCGCTCCGCCGCGAGGTGCGCACCGGCCGCCTGACGCTGGTAGCCGACGAACTCGCCGCTGTCCCGGTCCAGCACGCCGCGGAAGTCCCCGGCAACACCGACCGGCCAGGTCAGCGGCATCGGCCGCAGCCCGATCTTCGCGCGCAGCTCGTCGCACAGCTCCAGCGCCTCGCGGCCGGGCCGGTCCCACTTGTTGATGAACGTGATCACCGGGATGCCGCGGTGCCGACACACGTCGAACAACTTCAACGTCTGCGGCTCCAGACCCTTGGCCGCGTCCAACAGCATCACGGCCGAATCCACCGCCGCCAACACGCGGTAGGTGTCCTCGGAGAAATCCGCGTGCCCCGGCGTGTCCAACAAATTGATCACGCTGTCGCCGTAGTCGAACTGCAACGCCGCCGAGGTGATCGAAATACCCCGACTGCGCTCCATGTCCAACCAGTCGGAGACGACGCCACGCCGCCCGGCCTTGCCGTGCACCGCGCCGGCTTCGGAGATCACCCGCGCGTGCAGCGCCAACGCCTCGGTCAACGTCGACTTACCCGCATCCGGATGACTGATCACGGCGAACGTACGACGCCGCGCCGCCTCCCACGCCGGATCGGCCGCGGCCGTGCTCATGAGATCTCCCCTCGCTCCCTGGTCAGCTGCGAACTGTCAGCTACGAAACGTCTGGCCGAAGGACTCCGACGGCTCGACTCGGCCTCGCCGTAGCGGTACTGCTACCAGACCGCGCGCCGTCGCTTCGGTCGGACGATCGGGGTGTTCCCACAAAAATAACACTTACGTTAGGGTAGGTTTTGAGGCGTGCAGCGGTCACGTGGGGACTGTCGTGACGCGGGCCCGTCGGGGACGGGGACGGAGCTGATCGAGCACGTGCTCGCGGCGTTCGCCGACGGCGCGGCCAGCCGGTCCGGTTTCAGCGAAGCAGCGAAGGGGCACCGAGTGTGCCTGCTCGCCGCGTCGCGCTGTGCGACCTGAAATGACCATCGGCACGCAGACAGGAGACGGACGGATCATGATCACGCCTGAGGCGCCCTCCCAGACCGTCGCCAAGGCGCGCGGGCTCCTGCTCGGCATCGCCGTCGGCGATGCCCTGGGAGCCGCGTTCGAAGGCCAGCTCAGCGTCGCCGGGGAGCACCTCGTGGCCCAGGAGCAGGGCACGACGCAGCTGCGCTACACCGACGACACCGCGTTGACGCTCGTGCTCGCACGGCACCTCACCAAACGCCGTGGCCTGCTCCCGATCGACGAGGGCGGGCTGGCCGCCGAAATGGCCCGCGAGTGCCAGCGGGAGCCCTGGCGCGGCTACGGCAGGGGCCTTCGCGAGACCTTCGAACGCATCCTCACCGGTGTGTCGTGGCAGGAGGCCGCCGCGGCCAGCTTCGCCGGGCAGGGTTCCTACGGCAACGGCGCGGCGATGCGCGCATCCCCCGTCGCGCTGGTTGCCGCCAGTCCCACCCACGCCGCCGAACTCGCCCGCGTCAGCGCCGCCGTCACCCATGCCCACCCCGACGGTCAGCGCGGCGCCATGCTGCAGGCGTGCGCGGCGCTGCTCGCGCTGAACAGCGACGTCGGCAAGCCGCTCGACCGGTACGCCTTCCTCGACCACCTCGCCCGCGCAATCGAGCGCACCGACTGGCAGAGGAGGCTGGACGCGGTCCGCAACCTGCTGGGCGAGACCTCACCGAGCGCGGCCGCCGAACACCTCGGCAACGACGCCTGCGCCCCCACGTCGGTACCCTTGGCGCTGCTGGCGTTTCTGCAGTACCCCGACCAGCCGGCCGAGGCGATCCGCTACGCCATCCGGGCCGGCGGTGACACGGACACGATCGCCTCCATGGCCGCGGCCCTGAGCGCGGGCCGCACCGGTGTGCACGCCCTGCCCGCCGAGTGGATCGATCGGCTGGAGAACGCAGCCGAAATCATCGAACTCGCCGACGTTCTCGCCGGCCGCATGTCCCCGTCGCAGTGACCCGCAGCGCCACCCCATGGCGCGCCCCATGATCGTCGCGATCAGCGCCCACGGGCTCGCGGGAATCGTGTTCGCCCTGCCCGAATCCGCGGTCGCCGCGTCCGAACTCGACACGACCTCGTTGTCCCACCTCGCCCAGATCCCGGGCTTCCTCCTCCTGTACCGAGCCGTGGCCCGCGGCGGGCGGACGGGAAAGCTCCACGGGACTTCGTGACGAATGCCGCACGACGACCCCGGCGACGTCCGGGCGCCGAGGAGGTGCACGTGTTCAGGGCCCCGCCGAGCGGTCGCGCAGCGCCGCCGCGAACTCCTCGGCGATCCGCAGCTGTTCGCGCAGGTTCCGGCACTGCTGATCGGCCCTGTCCTGGAACTCCTGCAGCCGGCGCTGCCGCTGCGCCTGCTCGTCGCCATCAGCGCTGTCGAGGATCGCCAGCAGCTCCCGCATCTCCTCGAGCTGCAGACCCAGCGGCTTCATCTGCTTGATCAGTTCCAGCCGGGCGATGTCGGATTCGGAGTACAGCCGGAAACCGCCCTGACTGCGCGTGCTCGGCACGACCAGACCCACTTCTTCGTAGTAGCGGATCGTGCGCAACGACAGGGCCGTGCGCTCAGCCACCTCACCGATCTGCACGTGTCCGCTGATCATTGCGTCCTTCCTCGCGACCGCGCCACCGCTCATCGACACCGCCGGTCCGCGCTGTCAAACGCCGATTCTCGCGCATCCACCGCGGCCCGCGCACCGGCCACCGGCCGAGCCGGCCGCCGCCGGCGCACCACGCGGCACCAGCTACTACGCGGACACCGCCCGGAGACGGCATTGACCCACGCGCAGACACGCGACGAAGAACGAGACACCAGCACCTGGCCGCGACGATGCGTCGGCTGCGGACGGAAATGGAGCAGCTGACCGGCTACATCGACCAGTCCGCCAGGAGCATCGACGAGCGCAAGCAGCACCTGTGGGACGACCTGCGCGACATGGACTTCGCCGAGAAGGCCCACTTCCGCCACGAAGTGGACCTGTCGGTCCGCTCGACCGAGCACGCGGCGACATCACGGGCAAGCGCCAGTACGAGATCACCGGCGGGCACCTGGAGTACATGCTCGACAGCTCGCTGAACATCAGCGACGACGTCCTGCAGCGCGAGCTGAGCCGATCCGCCGACGACAAGATGCAGAACATCGTGGCGACCATTCAGCGGGAGCAGTTACCTGACGAACCGGTGCGGCCAAGCAACCGACCGCCAATCCGTGCAGCCGCTCACGAGGGTGCCGCCGCCCGCCTGGCTCGCGGTCCTGGCCGCGGCAGCTTTATCGGAATACGATGTCGGTGTACGATATCGCGAAACGATGTCGACTGTGCGTCGTCGCAGTGGCGAGCGGTTGGAACAGCGGGAGGTGGGGCTGCGTGCTGGCGCTTGTGCAGGCGTGTCGCGGGTTGTCGGTGCCCGGCGCGTGGACCGCGCGGGACTGCTGCGTGTTTCCGGACTCGCGGTCTGGTTGTCCGCCCTCGACGTAGCATCGGAACCCGATATCGGCTTCGTGAGTGTGAGCGGGGCCGGGGTTTGCGTCGAGGGGAGCACGAGGTGCACGAGTTCCAGCGGGGCGCGATTCGGCTGCACATCCTGCATCACGCGGCTGAGGAACCGATCCACGGTGCGTGGATGGCCCGCGAGCTGGCCACGCACGGCTACGAGATCAGCTCGGGCACGCTGTATCCGACGCTGCACCGGTTGGAAGCCGACGGGCTGCTGACCTCCGAACAGCACACCGTCGAAGGGCGGGTGCGGCGGGTGTACCGAGCCACCGAGGCCGGCTGCGAGGCGCTGGCCGCCGACCGGGCAGCGCTGCGGGAGCTGGCCGAGGAGGTCCTCGGAGGCGGGGACGGCGACAGCACCGATCACGAGGACGACACTGCGACCTAGGAGGTCCGAGGATGACCACCGCACCGGTGAAGCCGTCCTGGCGGGTCCGACTGCTCGGCACGAGCGCGCCGGCGGCGGTGGTGCTGATCCCCCTGATCGTGACCATGCTCGGCGCGGAGATCTTCACCAAGGTGCCCGTGCTGGTCTCCGAGGGGGTGTGGATGTACCTGCACGAGGCGCGCAACGAACTCAGCCAACTGTTCGGCCTCGTCTTCGTGCTCATCGTCGGCGCCGGGACCTGGTCGCTGGACAAGTGGCTGGCCACACCGCCACATCCGGACGTCCGGGCCGACACCACTCGAACCTGACCCGATCGATTCCTCCCCGGCCCGTTGTCAGCCGGCCCACCGCCTGCGAAGGACGTGAGCACCCCCGTGTCTGCCACCTCGAACGATCCGTCCCCGTCGCTGGCGCGCCGGCTGGGCACCGTCGACGCGGTGGTGCTGGGGCTGGGCTCGATGCTCGGCGCCGGCGTGTTCGCCGCGTTCGGCCCGGCGGCGGCCGCGGCCGGTTCCGGGCTGCTGATCGCGCTCGGCCTGGCCGCGGTGGTGGCCTACTGCAACGCGATGGCCTCGGCCCAGCTGGCCGCGCGCTACCCCGAATCCGGCGGCACCTACGTCTACGCCGGCCACCGGCTCGGCCCCGTGTGGGGATTCCTGGCCGGATGGGGCTTCCTCGTCGGCAAGACCGCCAGCTGCGCGGCCATGGCCCTGACGCTGGGCGCCTACGCGTGGCCGGAGCACCCGCTGCCGGTGGCCGCGACCGCGATCGTCGTGCTCACGGGTGTGAACTACTTCGGCGTGGGCAAGACCGCCCGGGCCACCCGGGTGCTGGTGGTGCTGACGCTGCTGGCCCTGGCCGGGGTCGTCGCCGCCAGCCTCGGCGGCGGGCAGGCCAGCCCCGCACACCTGACCGACTGGTTCCCGCACGGCGTCCTCGGCATCACCCAGGCCGCCGCGCTGCTGTTCTTCGCCTTCGCCGGCTACGCCCGCATCGCCACCCTCGGCGAAGAGGTCCGCGAGCCAGCGCGGGTCATCCCCCGGGCCATCCCGCTGGCCCTGGGCATCGTCGTGCTCCTCTACGCCGTCGTGGGCACGGCCGCCCTGCTGGCCGTCGGCCCCGCCACGCTCGCCGAATCCACCGCACCGCTGGTGGCCGCCGCCCGCGCCGGCGGCCTCGACGGGCTGGCGGTGCTCGTGCGCGTCGGCGGGGCGGTGGCCTCCGCGGGCGTGCTGCTGTCGCTGATGGCCGGCATCGGCCGCACGAGCCTGGCCATGGCCCGCCACCGCGACCTGCCCGGCTGGCTCGCGGCGATCCACCCGCGCCACGAGGTGCCGCACCGGGCCGAACTGCTGCTCGGCCTGCTCGTGCTGGCCCTCGTGCTGGCCGCCGACCTGCGCGGCGCGATCGGCTTCTCCAGCTTCGCGATACTGCTCTACTACGGCCTGGCCAACGCCGCAGCCTTCACCCTGCCCGGACCCCAGCGCCGCTGGCTGCGACCCCTGACTGTGCTCGGCCTCGCCGGCTGCCTGGCCCTGGCCGCCACCCTGCCACCGGCCAGCGTGCTCACCGGCACCGCCGTCCTGCTGCTCGGCGTCCTCGGGCGGGCGGCGACGACCGCGCTGCGGCGCCGGGTCCGACCACACACCACGGGCGGTGAATAAGCATGCTCGCAGGCCGCCTCGACCTGGTGGGCCAGACGGTGAGCTCGCCCTGGCTGCACGCCGTCGTGGCCGGCATGACCGCCCTGGACGTGGTCTTTCCCGTCATCCCCGGCGAGACCGCCGTGGTCACCGCCGGCGCGGGCGCCGCCACCGGCCCGCCGCACCTGCTGCCGGTCAGCGCCGCCGCCGCGCTCGGCGCGTTTGCCGGCGGCCACATCGTCGACCGCCTCGGGCGCGGCGCCGGCGGGCTCGTTGCGCTTGCTCCGTCTTGGCTTCCAGGTGCCGGACGCGCTTCTCGGGTGAGTTCGTTAGGCTAGTCGTCAGCACGCGGAGTGCTTGTGCGGCGGTGGGGCCCGCCGTCCCGCCCGCGTTCGGGCGGGTAAACCGCAGTTCGGATCTGCCAACGGTCCCTTCCAGGAGTTGATGCTGCTGGGAGGAGGCCTGTGCCGGAGTCGTCCGTGCCGCCGGTGGATGCCGATGTCGATGTGGCGGGGCCCACGCAGCGTCGAGGGCTACGCCAGCATCCGGCGATGGTGCTGGCGGTGATCGTCTGCGGGGGCGCGCTGGGCGCGCTGGCCCGCTACGGGATCACCGCGGCACTTCCGCACCCCGCCGGTGGAATGCCGTGGGCGACGCTGGGCATCAATACCAGCGGCTGTCTGCTCATCGGCGTAGTGATGGTGCTGATCATCGAGGTCAGGGCCGGGCAGCGCCTGCTGCGCCCGTTCATCGGCGCGGGGGTACTGGGCGGCTACACCACGTTTTCCACCTACGTCGTCGACATCCAGCACGCGATCGCCGCGGGTGCGCCCGCCACGGCCCTGGCTTATCTCGGCGGGACCGTGGTGGCGGCGATGCTGGCGGTGTTGGCCGGTTCGGCCGCGACCCGGGGCGTGCTGCGGCTGGCCCGCAGCTCGAGGAGGCGGCCGTGAAACAGCAGGGGTCGGCGCTGCGGTTGACCACCTTCATCGACGAAGTCGCCCAGTGGCACCACAAACCGCTGCATGCCGAGATCGTGCACCGCGCACGTGCCGCCGGTCTGGCCGGGACGACCGTGCTGCGCGGGCTGGAGGGCTGCGGCGCGCCGAAGAACATCCACACCACCCGGACCCTGTCGCTGGCGGAAGATCTGCCCCTGGTGATCCGCTACGTCGGCCGTGAGCACGAGGACGACGTTCGATGACGCTGCTGTGGGTCACCCTCGGGGCCGCGGTGGGGGCTCCGCTGCGCTACCTCGTCGACCGAGCGGTGCAAACCCGCCACGACTCGGTATTTCCCTGGGGCACGCTGACCGTCAACGTCACCGGCTCGGCGATCCTGGGGTTCCTGCTGGCCCTGCCGGCCGGCCCGGCGGTGTCCGCTGTGCTGGGCACCGGCTTCTGCGGCGCGCTGACCACCTACTCCACCCTGAGCTACGAAACCCTCCACCTGGCCCAGGACCGCTCCTGCCCACTCGCGGGACTGAACGTGCTCATCAGCGTCATCGCCGGCATCGGCGCTGCCTACTGCGGGCTGGCGTCAGCACAGGCGTTGGGGTTCCAGTAAGGCCGCCTGTCGGAGGCGGGTCACGGCTAGGTTGCCGTTCTTCGAGCCGATGCCGAAGCTCGGGAGCCGGCTGAAGACCATCGCTGTCTCGGACCAGGTGAAGTCGTCCCTCGACGCCCCGGTGTCCGCGGATGAGTTTCGCCAGGTCATCGGAGTGGGCGGCTGGGAAGGACCGGTTCCCGGCAAGGAATTGGCCCTTCCACCTGGGGTTTCGACCGTGGGCGCAGCTGGGCTCGAACCAGCGACCCCTTGCTTGTAAGGCAAGTGCTCTTCCGCTGAGCTATGCGCCCCCGAACGTGGCCAGCCGGCAGGCCGACTCCGGTGATCCCACCCTACCGGCAGGCCACGAGCGGTTGTCGGGCGGTTCAGCCGGCCAGGTCCGCCAGGGCCTTCTTCCACCCGCTCTGGTCGCGCGGCTCACCGGGCTGGTTCACCTCGGCGAAGCGCACGGCACCCTCCTTGTCGACCAGGAAGGTCCCGCGCAGCGCCATGCCCGCGTCGGCGTTGAACACACCGTAGGCCTGCGCGGTCTCACCGTGCGGCCAGAAGTCCGACAGCAGCGGGAAGGTGTAGCCCTCCTGGTCGGCCCAGGCCTTCAGCGAGAACGGCGTGTCCACGGAAACACCGAGGATCTGCACGTCCTCGTTCTGGAACGAGCTCAGGTCGTCGCGCACCTGGCAGAGCTCGCCCTGGCACACACCGCTGAACGCGAACGGGTAGAAGACCACGAGCACGTTCTTCTGGCCGCGGTAGTCGGACAGCGACACCTGCTGCTTGTTGTAGTCCGGCAGCGTGAAGTCCGGCGCCTGCGCACCGACCTCAACCGTCATGAGTGCACCCTTCGTTCGGCATGAGCTTGCGGAGTCGAACCTACACCGCGCACCGGTGCAGGAATGATCATCGGACCGGGCAGCGAACCGGTACGGACCCGGGTGGGGTGAACTTTCCGCGCGAAATGTTCACCGCCGCGCGTCAGCGCCGCCCGGCTTTGGCCCGGCGACCGCCGAGCCGCGTCCCCAACCAGTTCTCGCCGACGTTGACGTTGGCCGTCTGCGCCAGGTTCGCCGTGTCGGCGGCCTCGGCGATATCGCTCGGCTCAACGTACCCTTCCCGGCCGGTCTTCGGGGTCAGCACCCAGATGACCCCCTCGTCGGACAGCGGAGTCATCGCGTCGAGAAGCGTGTCCGTCAGGTCGCCATCGTCATCACGCCACCACAGCAGCACGACGTCGACCACCTCGTCGGCATCTTCCTCGAGCAGGTCACTCCCGCAACGTTCTTCGATCGCGGCCCGGACGTCGTCATCGACATCCTCGTCCCAGCCGAGTTCCTGGACGATCAGGTCCGGCTCGATCGCAAGCCGGTCGGCGACGTCGACTTCGCCCTTGCCGGCGTCTCCCGCGGCGACCACGGTGCTCTCACTCCTCCAATGCTGTGGTGCGGTTGTCACCGCACGCGAAACTTTTCGATGCGGTCGTCAGCGAACACTGCCAAGTGCCTCCGGCGCAACCGCTCGCGTGCACGACACGCCGACGGCGTTCCGTGTGATCCGACTCTAATCCCCGCGCGCCAGCGAGGACACCCGGAGGAGGACAACTCCGCGTTCGCTCCCCCTCCCGATCATGCCGCGAGATGCGACCATGGGCGGTGTTCGACGTCACGCGGACGCCCCGGCGTCCGCCCCGGCGGCCGCCCGCACGGTCGCACCCGCCACAGTCCACGACGCAGTGGAGGAAGTTCCGTTGTCCTCGCCGCACGACGACCCCAACACCGCCCACTCCGAGCGGGTACGCATCATCCGCGACGGGCAGGCCGCCCACCTGCCGGACATCGACCCGGACGAGACCGCCGAGTGGATGGAATCGTTCGACGCCGTGCTCGACAACGCGGGCCGGCAGCGCTCCCGCTACCTGATGCTTCGGCTGCTCGAGCGGGCACGCGAAAGCGGTGTCGGCGTTCCCTCGCTGACCAGCACCGACTACGTCAATTCGATCCCGACCGAGCAGGAACCGTGGTTCCCCGGGGACGAGGAGACCGAGCGCCGGTTCCGCGCGTGGATGCGCTGGAACGCCGCGGTGATGGTGCACCGCGCGCAGCACCCGGACATCGGCGTGGGCGGGCACATCTCCTCGTTCGCCTCCTCCGCCAGCCTGTACGAGATCGGGTTCAACTGGTTCTTCCGCGGCAGGGACCACCCGGGCGGGGGTGACCAGCTCTACTTCCAGGGGCACGCCTCCCCCGGCGTGTACGCGCGGGCGTTCCTCGAGGGGCGGCTCAGCGCCGACCAGCTCGACGGGTTCCGCCAGGAGTACTCGCACCGCGGCGCCGGCGGCGGGCTGCCGTCGTACCCGCACCCGCGGCTGATGCCCGATTTCTGGGAGTTCCCCACCGTGTCCATGGGCCTGGGGCCGATGAACGCGATCATGCAGGCGCGGTTCAACCGCTACCTGCACGACCGGGGCATCTCCGACACCAGCCAGCAGCACGTGTGGGCCTTCCTCGGCGACGGCGAGATGAACGAGCCCGAGTCCCGCGGTCTGCTGCAGGTCGCCGGCAACGAGGGCCTGGACAACCTGACCTTCGTGATCAACTGCAACCTGCAGCAGCTGGACGGCCCGGTGCGCGGCAACGGCAAGATCATCCAGGAGCTGGAGTCGTTCTTCCGCGGCGCCGGGTGGAACGTCATCAAGGTCATCTGGGGCCGCGAGTGGGACGCGCTGCTGCACGCCGACCGGGACGGCGCGCTGATCAACCTGATGAACACGACCCCGGACGGCGACTACCAGACCTACAAGGCCAACGACGGCGCGTTCGTCCGCGAGCACTTCTTCGGCCGCGACCCCCGCACCAAGGACCTCGTCAAGAACCTCAGCGACGACGAGATCTGGGGCCTGCGCCGCGGCGGGCACGACTACCGCAAGATCTACGCGGCCTACAAGGCGGCGATGGAGCACAACGGGCAACCCACGGTCATCCTGGCCAAGACGATCAAGGGATACGGGTTGGGGGCGAGCTTCGAGGGGCGCAACGCCACGCACCAGATGAAGAAGCTCACCCTCGACGACCTCAAGCTGTTCCGGGACAGCCTGCGCATCCCGCTCACCGACGAACAGCTGGAGCAGGACCCGTACCGGCCGCCGTACTACCACCCCGGCCAGGACGCTCCCGAGATCCAGTACCTGCTGGAGCGCCGCAAGCAGCTCGGCGGATTCGTCCCGGACCGCCGGGTGCGCGCCAAACCGCTCGCGCTGCCCGGTGACCAGGCCTACGAAGCGGTGCGCCAGGGATCGGGCAAGCACGAGGTCGCCACCACCATGGCGTTCGTGCGCCTGATCAGGGAACTGGCCAAGGACGAGGAGGTCGGGCCGCGGCTGGTGCCGATCATCCCGGACGAGGCGCGCACGTTCGGGATGGACTCGATGTTCCCCTCGCAGAAGATCTACAACCCGCTGGGCCAGCACTACACGCCCGTGGACGCCCAGATGATGCTCGCCTACCGGGAGAGCGAGCAGGGCCAGATCCTGCACGAGGGCATCAACGAGGCCGGATCGGTGGGATCGTTCACCGCCGCGGGCACCAGCTACGCCACGCACGGCGAGCCGATGATCCCGGTGTACATCTTCTACTCGATGTTCGGCTTCCAGCGCACCGGCGACGCGCTGTGGGCGATGGCCGACCAGATGTCGCGCGGGTTCCTGCTCGGCGCGACCGCGGGGCGGACCACGCTCACCGGCGAGGGGTTGCAGCACGCCGACGGCCACTCGCAGCTGCTGGCAGCCAGCAACCCGGGCGTGGTCTCCTACGACCCCGCGTGGGCGTTCGAGATCGCCCACATCGTCAAGGACGGGCTGCGTCGGATGTACGGCGAGAACGCGGAGAACGTCTGCTACTACCTGACGGTCTACAACGAGCCGTACAACCAGCCGCCGGAACCGGAAGGTCTGGACGTGCCGGGGCTGCTGCAAGGGCTCTACCGTTACCGGCCCGGTGAGCAGGAGTCCGGACCCCGGCTGCAGCTGCTGGCCTCCGGCGTGGGCATGCAGGAAGCGCTGCGGGCGCAGGAGCTGCTGGCCGACGAGTGGGACGTCTACGCCGACGTGTGGTCGGTGACCTCGTGGACGCAGTTGCGCCGCGAAGCCGAGGCCGTCGACCAGCACAACCTGCTGCACCCGGAGGACGAGCAGGTCCCTTACGTGACGCGCGCCCTGGCCGACGCGCAGGGCCCGATCGTGGCCGCCTCGGACTGGATGCGTGCGGTGCCGGACCTCATCCGCCCCTGGGTCGGACGGCCGATGTACAGCCTGGGCGCGGACGGGTTCGGCTTCTCCGACACCCGGATCGCGGCGCGCCGCGTGTTCCTCGTGGACGCCGAGTCCATCGTGGTCGCCGCGCTCTCCGCCCTGGCCGACGAGGGACGGCTGGACCGCTCGCGGGTCTCGGAGGCGGGCCGCCACTACCGGATCGACGATCCGCGGGCGGCGGGTTCGCGGACTTCGGAGCCGGGCACAGCGTGAGCCGCTGACCTGCAGGTCCCTGCGGAGCGCCGCGGCACGTCGAACGGGCCCGGGAAGAGGCCGTGCTTCCCGGGCCCGTTGCGGCTTTCCCGGTCGTTGCGGCTTTCCCGGTCGTTGCGGCTTTCCCGGTCGTTGTAGCTTCCCGGACCCGTTGCGGCTTTCCCGGTCGTTGCGCGTGCGCAACGGGCCCGATACGCCCCGCGGACCGTCGTTCTGCGCGGCCGTGCTCGGTGCTCACCACGAGCCGCGCCCGGTCCTCACCGCAGGCCGTGCTCGGCCCGCGGGTCGAGCAGCAGCGCGGCGAGGGCCCGCTGCTGCTGCCGCAGCGGAACGAACCGCCCGCCGTCCGGCGCGGGAAGGCTGCGCACGCCGTGCAGCCGCAGCGCGGGGGCGAGCGCCGCGTACTCGCTGCCGGAGAGGCGGTAGCCGGCAGGCGGGTCGGTGTCCACCTGCTCCGGTGCGGGTTCCTCGTTGTCCGCGCCGCCGAAGTAGACCGGTCCCACGTCGCGGAGACCGGCCGTGCGGGCCTGCTGCGTCGCGCGGTCGATGTCCGCGCCGCGTTCGCGCAGCATCCGCAGGGTGGCCGTGAGCCCCGTCTGCTGGGAGTGCACCCGGCGCCGGTTGTTCACCGCGGGATCGGCCTTCTCCTCCTCGGTCATCGGGTCCTGGCGGGCCTCGACGAGCAGCCCGAGGGCGTGCTTGAGCCCGACGGTGTTGCGCAGGATCCGCTCCTGCCCGTCGCCGGCGACCTGCTTGACGGGTTCGCCCGTGTCCGGGTCGGTCCACAGTCCGTAGACGCCGGTGCTGTAGCCGGCTGCGGCGGCCGCGGGGAACACGCCCTGGCGGGCGAGGCCGCGGGCGAGGCCGTGCACCTCGGGGCGGGTGTTCAGGTTGCGCGGCCACAACGCCAGCAGGTCCTTGGTGTAGTACGGCGGTTCGGCGCCGTACTCGTGCAGGTCGTGCACCACGTCCGGCTGGCGGTCGCGGATCACCCGGGTGATGGCGCGCGCTTCCGGCGAGGCCAGTTCGAGGTGGTCGCGGTTGATGTCCGCGCCCTGGGCGTTCTCGCGGGTCCGGGCGACGTGGCCGTCGGGGTTCGCGTTGGGCACGAACAGCAGCCGCGTGCTGCGCAGCAGTTCGCGCACGGCCGGGGACTCGCTGGCGGCGAGGTCGCGGATGCGGCTCAGGCACGCTTCTCGCCCGGAGGGTTCGTCGCCGTGCTGCGAGCACACGAACAGGGCCGTGGTGCCGGCGGGGTTGCCGAGGCCGACGAGCCGCAGCGGCCGGTCCTGCGTGGTGCTGCCGATGCGCCGCACCGACACGTCCGCGTGCCGCCGGTCGAGAACGCGCAGGAAGTCGGATTCCTCGCCGGGGCTCGTCCAGCGGGCGCCGCCGCTGTCCTCGAAGCCCGTGCGCGGCGGCTCGACCTCGGTCGGCGCACCGGGGGCCGCACCGGCAAGCCCGGGGACGAGGACCGCGCAGGCCGCCGCGGCGGCGAGTGCTCTGCGCCGGAACGTGGTCCGCAGGAAGCGCACTGTGTTGCCCGCCCTTCGCTCAGCTGTTGATCACCGGACGTAATCCACCACGCCGGCACTGCTGCTGCAAGACCGCTGGCGCGAATTCGACCTACCGGATTCTCGAACAGACGTGCGCATGGGGGTAGGCTGGTGATGGCGTGCTCGTGCGGAGGGGGATTCCATGAACCACACCGAGTTGGACAGCACCGAGCTGAGCGGCACCGAGCTGGGCGGCACCGAGCTGGGCAGCACCGAATTGGGCGGCACCGGCCTGAACGAGACCGACCGCGCCATCCTGGCGTTCGAGAGCGAATGGTGGCAGCGCGCGGGCAACAAGGAACGCGTGATCCAGGAGCGCTTCGGCTTCTCGGCGATGCAGTACTACCGGCGGCTGAACCGGCTGCTCGACGAGCCACAGGCGCTGGCGCACCAGCCCGCGCTCGTGAAGCGGCTGCAGCGGTTACGCGACGCGCCCCGGTGACGACCGCGCACCCGGCGCCGGGATCCATCCGATGCCGGAGCCCGATCAGCGTCAGGCGTCGGGCCCCGATCCGGCGCCGGGGTCCGATTCGCGGGGATCACTCACGTGGGATTCTGGCGGCATGAGCAACGAACCGGCGGGTGAACCGGCCGGCGATGCCCGCTCGGACCTGAGCGTGGCCACCCTGCACCGCCTGGAGCACGCTTCCGGGGAGCTGGCCGGCGCCAGCGTCTCCGAGATGGAGCAGCGCCTGCCCTGGTTCCAGCGGCTGCCCGCGGACCAGCGGGCGAACGTGCTGCTGGTGACCCAGACCGGTGTGTCCAACTTCGTCGCGTGGCTGCAGGACTCCACCGAGGCGATCCGGCTCACCGCCGAGGCCTTCCGCACCGCACCGCGGGACCTGTCCCGCTGGGTGAGCCTGCGGCAGACGCTGGAGCTGGTGCGCGTGGCCATCGACGTGTTCGAACAGCGCCTGCCGGGGCTGGCCGCCGACGACACCGAGCACCGGTGGCTGACCGAGTCGATCCTGCGCTACACCCGCGAGATCGCGTTCGCCGCGGCCACCTCGTACGCGGCCGCTGCCGAATCGCGCGGCGCGTGGGACGCGCGGCTGGAGGCCCTCGTCGTGGACGGCATCGTCCGCGGTGACGCCGAGGAGTCGCTGCTGTCCCGCGCCTCCGCACTCGGCTGGAACCAGTCCTCCGCGGCCACGGTGCTCGTGGGCACCGCGCCCGAGGACGATCCGCCGTCGATCGTGTACCAGGTGCGCAGCCGGGCCGCCCGGATCGGCTGCCCGGTGCTGCTCGGGGTGCAGGGCAGTCGGCTGGTGGTGGTCCACGGCAGCACCCGCGAGGAGCGGGCCGGCCGGGAGGCCGCCAGCATGCTGGCCGAGGTGTTCGCCGAGGGCCCCGTCGTGGCGGGGCCGACCGTGCCGAACCTGGCCGAGGCGCACCGCTCCGCGAGCGACGCGATGTCCGGTTTGCGAGCGGTGGCCGGATGGCCGTCGGCTCCGCGTCCGGTGCCCTCGGCTGATCTGCTGCCGGAACGTGCGCTCGCGGGCGATCCGGAAGCGGAGCGGCAGCTGGTGGAAGAGGTGATGATCCCGCTGACGGATGCGGGAAGCGCCCTGCTGGAGACGGTGGACACCTACCTCGAGGTGGGCGGCGTGCTCGAGAGCTGCGCCCGCCAGTTGTACGTGCATCCGAACACGGTGCGGTACCGGTTGCGCCGGATCGGCGAGCTCACCGGGCACACCCCGTCGAACGCGCGGGACGCACACGTGCTCCGGGTCGCGCTCGCCGTGGGGCGGCTGGCGAAGTCCCGCGGGCTGTGGTGATCGTCCGCGCTGCCGCGGGAGCCGGTGCCTCGACGGCGCACCGTCCGTGACCAGGCCCGCTCGACTTTGTGGAGGCGCGCCAGTACCTCCGGCGCACCGCCCGCCGGCTCGCCGGGACGGGCGGATGCCACCGACGCGTGCCGCCGACACGTGCGGTGTGCGGTGCATTCCGCTCGAGCTGCGGTAACGGCGCGTTCACCGCGAGATCACGCACAGCAGGCACATCCTCGCGCGCGGAGCCCCTCGGGCGCCGCATCGTGGCGTATTTGTGGACACTCCACAACATTGCGCCTGCGACTTCGTTCCTGCCGTCATCCCGATCGCCCGGCCGCGACGTGTTCAGTGGCAGATGTGATCGCACTGTTGGCACCTGGGCAGGGATCCCAGGCCCCTGGCATGCTCAGCCCGTGGCTGGAGCTCGACGGCGTGCCCGAGCAGCTCGGCACCTTCAGCGAGCGCACCGGGCTGGACCTGCTGCGCCTGGGCACCACCGCGGATGCGGAGGAAATCAAGGACACCGCCGTCACCCAGCCGCTCGTCGTCGCCACCACGCTCGTCGCTGCCGATCAGCTGCGCAAGCGGTTCGCGCTGCCGGAGACGACGCCCGTCGCGGGGCACTCCATCGGTGAACTCGCCGCTGCCGCGCTGGCCGGCGCGTTGACGCCGGAGGACGCCATCGACCTCGCGGCCGTGCGCGGTCGCGAAATGGCGTCGGCCTGCGCGTTGGAACCCACCGGCATGTCCGCTGTGCTCGGCGGGGACGAGAACGCGGTCCTCTCGCTCCTGGAGCGCCTCAGCCTCGAGCCGGCCAACCGCAACGGCAGCGGGCAGATCGTGGCCGCGGGGCGGACGACGGCGCTGGAGCAGCTCGCCGAGCAACCCCCCGAGGGGGCGCGGGTGCGTCCGCTGCCGGTGGCCGGCGCGTTCCACACCCGGTTCATGGAGCCGGCGCGGGAGAACCTGGCCCAGCACGCCGACGAGCTCACCCCCACCGACGCCCGCATGCCGTTGCTGTCGAACTCCGACGGAGCTGTGGTCACCGGTGGTTCCGAGGTGCTCAAGCGCCTCGTGTCGCAGGTGACCAGCCCGGTGCGTTGGGACCGCTGCATGGCCACGCTCGGCGAGCAGGGAGTGGACGCCGTCGTGGAGTTCCCGCCGGCGGGCGCGCTCACCGGTATGGTGCGCCGCGACCTGAAAGGCACCAAGACCGTGGCCCTGAAAACCCCAGCCGACCTGGACAAGGTCGCCGATCTTCTGGAGGGCGCCGCGTGAGCGCTCGACCGACAATCAGCCAGCCCGCCCCCGCTGCTGGTGTGCGCCTGCTCGGCTTCGGCTCCACCCAGGGCAACCGGGTGGTGACCAACGCCGAGCTGGCCGAGATCGTCGACACCGACGACGAGTGGATCCAGCAGCGCGTCGGCATCGTGCACCGCCGCCTCGCCGAGGATGACCAGACCGTGGTGAGCATGGCCGTGGAAGCCGGTGCGAAGGCCGTGGCGGACGCGGGGCTGATCCCGTCCGATGTGGACCAGGTGTTCATCGCCACCTGCACCATGCCCGGGCAGATCCCGAACGCGGCCGCGCAGGTCTCCGAGGAGATCGGCATCGGCGCGCAGGGCGCCGCCGACATCAACGCTGCCTGCGCGGGCTTCGTCTACGCGCTCGACGCGGCGACGAACGCGATCCGCGCCGGCACCGCGCGCAACGTGCTCGTCATCGGTTCGGAGCGGTTCCAGGAGTGGCTCGACTGGACCGACCGCGCCAACTGCATCATCTTCGCCGACGGCGCGGGCGCCGCCGTGGTGGGGCCGTCCGAGGAGCCGGGTGTGGCGCCGGGCGTGCTCGGCAGCGCCGGAGATCTGGTGGACACCATCTACTTGCGCGAGGGCAAGTACATCTACCAGGAGGGCCAGTCGGTCTTCCGCTGGGCGAGCACCCAGATCGCACCGGTGGCCGAGCAGGCGGTGCACCGCGCGGGCCTGTCCCTGTCCGATGTGGATGTGTTCGTGCCGCACCAGGCGAATCTGCGCATCGTCGAGGCGATCGCCCGCAAGCTGCAGAGCCAGGGTGCGCGTGACGACCTCGTCGTGGCACGTGACATCGTTTACTCCGGCAACACGTCCTCCGCGTCGATCCCGCTGTCCATCGACCACATGCGCGCAGCGGGGGAGATCTCCAGCGGGGACGTGATGCTTCTGGTGGGCTTCGGTGCCGGGCTGTCGTACGCCGCGCAGGTCGCCGTGTGCCCGTGAGCCACCGCCGCGCGGCGGTGGTGACGTGCTCCAACATTGAACGAGGAAGGGAAAACCGTGAGCGAGAACGAGATCGTCGAGGGCCTGGCTTCGATCGTCGAAGAGGTCGCCGGTGTGGACGCCGCCGACGTCAGTGTCGACAAGTCCTTCGTGGACGACCTGGACATCGATTCGCTGTCCATGGTCGAGATCGCGGTGCAGGCCGAAGACAAGTTCGGCGTGAAGATCCCGGATGACGAACTGGCCAACCTCAAGACCGTGGGTGATGCGGTGAACTACATCACCAAGAACGCATGACCACAGACGTAGCGATCACCGGGTTGGGCGCGACGACGCCGCTGGGCGGCGACGTCGCGTCCACATGGGACGGAGTGCTCAACGCTCGCTCGGGGATCCGCCGGCTCGAGGCCGACTGGGTGGACACCTACGAACTGCCTGCCAAGCTCGGCGCTCCGCTGGCCACCGACCCCAGCGAGGTGCTCCCCCGCGTCCAGCTGCGGCGGTTGGACCGGTGCGAGGCCATCGCGCTGGTCGCCGCCCGGCAGGCGTGGGAGGACGCCGGATACGCCCTGCCCTCCGACGAGACCGAGCCGGTCGACCCCGATCGGCTGGGCGTGTCGATCGGCACCGGGATCGGCGGCCCGCTCACGCTGCTGCAGCAGGACGACGTCCTGAAAGGCGACGGGCTGCGCAAGGTCTCCCCGCTGACCGTGCCGATGCTCATGCCGAACGGGCCGGCGGCGCACGTCAGCCTCGACCTGCGGGCCCGCGCTGGCGTGCACTCCCCCGCCTCGGCCTGCGCCTCCGGTGCGGAAGGCCTCGCCAAGGGCATGGACCTGATCCGTTCCGGAGAGGCCGACGTGGTCGTCACCGGCGGGGCTGAGTCCTGCATCGCGCCGATCACGATCGCCGGGTTCGCGCAGGCTCGCACGCTGAGCACGCGCAACGACGCCCCGGAACACGCCTCACGGCCGTTCGACGCGGACCGCGACGGCTTCGTGATGGGCGAAGCCGCCGGCGTGGTCGTCCTGGAAAGCGCCGAGCACGCCCGGGCGCGCGGCGCGCGGGTGTACGGCTACCTCGCCGGGTACGGCATCACGTCGGACGCCTACCACATCACGGGCAGCCACCCGGACGGTCTGGGCCAGATCAACGCGATGCAGAAGGCTCTGCGCGGCGGAGACCTCTCGCCCGCGGACATCGGGCACGTCAACGCGCACGCCACCTCCACGCCGGTGGGGGACATCGGCGAAGCCCACTCGGTGCGCCAGACGCTCGGTTCGGACGCGGTGGTCACCGCACCGAAGGGCGCGCTGGGCCACCTCGTCGGCGGTGCCGGCGCGGTGGAGAGCATCGTGACCATCATGTCGTTGTACAACGGCGTCATCCCCGCGACGGCGAACCTGAACACCATCGATCCGAAGGTCGAGGTGGACGTGGTCGCGGACAAGCCGCGCGAAGTCGCCCAGAACGCGGCGTTGAACAACGCGTTCGGTTTCGGCGGGCACAACGTGGCGCTCGCCTTCACCCGGGCCTGATCCGTCCGTTGTCCCGGTATCCCCGCGCGGCGCCGAGCTGTGCCGCGCGGGGTCGCTCCCGCGTGCGCGGGTCGTTTCCGCGCGCCGCGCACCATCCCTCTCGGTTCTCTCCGTCGGAGGCATTTCGATGACCGCACTGGCCGCTCGGCCGGAACACGCACCGGACCAGCGGGATCCCCGCGATCCGGAGCCGCGCCTGGAACAACTGCTGGACGAAGGGTCCGCCGAACCGCTGCACCCGCGCGATGACAGCGGAATGTTCGCCGTGCGCGGCCGCATCGGGGGGGCCAAGGTCATCGCCTACTGCAGCGACGCCACGGCCAAGGGCGGTGCGCTGGGCTCGGCGGGGTGCGGTCACATCGTCGACGCCATTGACCAGGCCGTGCGGGAGCGCTGCCCGGTGATCGGTGTGTGGCACTCGGGCGGCGCCCGCATCCCCGAAGGGGTGGAGTCGCTGGACGGCATGGGGCAGATGTTCGCGGCGATGATCCGCGCGTCCGGCCGCGTGCCGCAGATTTCCGTGGTGGTCGGCCCGGCCGCGGGCGGTGCGGCGTACGGGCCGGCGCTGACCGACGTCGTCGTCATGGCCCCGGACGGGCGCGTGTTCGTCACCGGCCCGGACGTGGTCCGCAGCGTCACCGGCGAGGAGATCGACCAGGAGGGGCTCGGCGGCGCCGAGGCGCACGGTTCGAAGTCCGGTGTGGTGCACGTGGTCGCCGACGACGAGCCGGACGCCTACGCACGGGCCCGCGAGATCACGGGCCTGTTCGCCACGCCCGGCATGTTCGACCTGCCGACCGTGCAGGCCCGGTGCGACCTCGGCGAGCACCTGCCGCAACGGCCGCAACGCGCCTACGACGTCAAACCGCTGGTGCGCGACCTGCTGGACACGCGCGCGGACGGCTCGGCGGAGTTCGCGGAGCTGCAGGCGAAGTGGGCGCCGAACATGGTGACCGGCCTCGGCCGGCTCGGCGGCCGCACGGTGGGAGTGCTGGCGAACAACCCGCTGCGCAAGGGCGGTTGTCTCGACTCGCTGTCGGCGGAGAAGGCCGCGCGGTTCGTGCGGATGTGCGATTCGTTCGGGGTGCCGCTCGTGGTGCTCGTGGACGTGCCCGGCTACCTGCCCGGCGTGGACCAGGAGTGGGGTGGCGTCGTGCGGCGCGGGGCGAAACTGCTGCACGCGTTCGGCGAGTCGGTCGTACCGCGGGTGACGCTCGTGACGCGCAAGTCCTACGGCGGTGCTTACATCGCGATGAACGCGGCGGCGCTGGGGGCGACGAACGTGTTCGCCTGGCCGGGCGCCGAAGTCGCGGTGATGGGCGCCAAGGCGGCGGTCGACATCGTGCACCGCAAGAAGCTGGCGGCAGCTGCGGAGGAGGAGCGCGAGGCGCTGCGCGAGCAGCTCACCGAGGAGCACCAGCGGGTGGCCGGGGGCGTTGACCGGGCGATGTCGATCGGCGTGGTCGACGAGGTCATCGACACCGACGACACGCGTCGACGCATCGCCGAGGCGCTGGCCGCTGCCCCGGCCGGCCGCGGCGCGCACGGCAACATTCCCCTCTGAACCGGATGCACCACTCCCCTTCATCCGTTCGCGTGGGGAGGAATTGTCCGGCAAAAGCGTGGGGACAACTCACAATTTTCATGAAAATTGTGCTCTCTGGAATGGGTCCAATGTGGCGGTGCAGCGCCCGGAGTTGGCGCGGGCCCCGGTGTCAGCAGCTGGTCCGGTGTCAGCAGCTGGTCCGGTGTCAGCAACTGCCGACGAGGGCGCTGCCGGGCAAGCCGGTGGTGGCCAGCCGCGGGCCGTCGTCGACCGTGATCGGGTAGACGACGCGCCAGCGCACGCAGGAGCGCGGCAACTGCGGTGGCGCGTCGCCGGGGTCCTGGTGGCTGGTGAAGCTCAGGTGCACGCGCAGCTCACGGTCGGAACCCGATTCGACGCGATGCACGAGCACATCGCTGTCGCGGGTGGAGGAGTACTCCTCGTGCCACTCCTCCGGCGGCATTTCGGCCTGCTTCGCCGCGGTGACGGTGGACTCCCACGCGGCGTAGTCCCGTTCGTTGATCGCGGTGAAGTGCGTGCGCAGCAGCTTGCCGACGAGGTCCCGCGCGGGATGCACATCGGCTCCCGGGGTGAACCGCAGCAGCCCGTCCGGTTCGGCGACGGGCGGCTGCTGCGCCGATGCGGCGGGTCGGTACAGCTGGCGCAGCGCCACTCCACCTGCGAGAGCCCCCAGCAGCACGACCACCGCGAGCGGAAGGCTCCATGTCCACCAGGTACGCGATCGCACGGGGCCAGCTTCGCACACCGCGGTGCGCACCTGCTCCGCCACGGTGGTGATCCGGACCGCGCAGGAAAGCGGCGCGCCGCGTTCAGCGCACCGTTCAGCCGACGCGGTGCAGCGTCGTGACGGGATCGCCTTCGGCGGCGTGCCGGAACGGTTCCAGCTCCGCGTCCCAGGCAGCTCCCAGCAGTTGCTGCACGCGGTGGTGCACCGACTCCGACGCGCCCGGTTCAGTGGTCAGCGCACGCAGCTGGTCCTCGCCGACGACGATGTCGCCGTTGGCGCTGGTGCACGCTCGCCACAGTCCGAGACTCGGCACGTGGCAGAAGCGCTGTCCATCCATGCCCGGACTGGGGTCCTCGGTGACCTCGAACCGCAACATCGGCCACGCGCGCAGCGCCGCGACGAGACGCGCGCCGGTGCCCGGCTCTCCGGACCACGTGCAGTCGGCACGGAGCTGACCGGGGGCTGCCGGTTGCGCCGTCCAGCGCAGTTCGGTGCGGACCCCGAGAGCGCCGGACACGGCCCACTCGACGTGCGGACAGACCGCAGACGGCGATGAGTGGACGTAGACCACGCCGCTCGTGGGGCCACGCGTGCTGCCACGGGTGCTCACTGCTGACCTCCGCTTCGACGAGGGACGTCTTCCCCTACGACCTCGACGACGTCGATCAGCCGGATTCCCGGTGGCGGCTGCCGGGCCGATAACGATCACCTTCGAGTCGTCATTCTGCACAGGGGTTGCAATCACGCGCCACAGCGGATGGCCGGGTGCACACCCGGCACCTGTTGGTCACCACGAGCTTTCGATCGAGCACCGCGAGTGATCATCGCAGCTGACAACCGGTCCTTCGGGGAGAACCCCGGAGGGAGCGCACTCTCGAGACTCCTCCTGCTCCCCACGAACACCACTCGAATGGGTGAAAGAGCTCCTGCTCCCGGGGCTTGCGACCGGACCATCCACCACCCGCGCACGCGGCGCGGTCACTCCTCGGAACGCTCCGGCCGGTGTTCCGCCGACAGTTCCGAGCGGGGCCCCGCTTCCCCGTCGTGCAGCGTGGCCGGGTCGTGCAGCGTGGCCGACCGGCCACCGCGTGCAGACCGCTCGGAACGCGGCAGCCGCCGCGGCGGAAGCGTCGCGTAGGCGCGGAACAACCAGGCACCGAGCTGCAGCGGCAGCAGCAGCGGGACGACCGCGGTCAGCGCCGCAGCTACCACCCCGGCACGCAGCACGTCGGCCGGCACCAGCACCGGGTTGCGGTCGACGAAGTTGCCGGTGAGGGTTGCGCACCCGCACAGCACTCCGACCACGGCGACCAGCGCGAGGACCGCGAACACGAGCGCCGGCCGGTAGTCGAGCGAGCCCGAACCGAGCAGCACCGCCACCCACCCGAACAGCGCCGGGCTCTGCTGCCGCTCGGTGGTGGCCGCCCAGAGCAGCCCGCCCACCACGGGCAGCGCCGCAGCACCGCTCGACCACGCCTCCGCGAGCTGCGCGCTCCACACCTCACCGGCCAGTCCGAGCCGCGCGAGCAGCTCCCCGAGCACGTCGAACGCGCTCGGGGAAGCACCGGGCAGCACCTGCCCACCGATCCACCCGAGCGTCCAGGCCGACATCGCGAGGGCGGCGAGGAGCTGCCCGTGCGGGCGGTCCAACGCCGTCCGCACGAGCCGGAGCAGTTCCCGGCGATGATTCTGCGCGTCCACTGCGGGAGATTCTGCCGGACGATCGCGGCGGCTGGTCGTGCGCGCAGATCCGGGCACGTCCCGCCGCGCGGCCCGCCAGGCGGACCGGTCCGCCGCGCTGGACGGCCGGGAAGTGCTGGACGGCCGGGAAGTGCGCCCGTCAGCCCCACAGCGTCACGGGACGCCCGGTGCAGTCCGCGGCACCGCACTCCACGGGGACCTCGCGGACCACGGCGCCGTCCACGAGCCACTGCCGCTGGCCGGCGGAGACGAGCACTCGCCCCATCCGGTCGGCGGACAGCTGCGGCCGGCCAGCTCGCGGCCCGCCTGCAGTGAACGGAACGCCGGCGCCGGTCACCGCGCCGGAAGCACCGTCCACCTCCGTCACCCGCACCTCGCCGCTGCCGCACGCGGCGGGCCGCAACACCGCCACGCCGCGCTCGCTGCCGGTGACCGCCAACGGCCCGCACTCCCCGCTGTCCAGACCGGGCACCGCGGGACCGTGGACCGCGCCCGCGGACGGATCCACCACGCGGAGCTCGGTCGACTTCCCCGCGCCGAGCAGCACGGCCACGCGTCCACCACCGGTCAGCGCCACGTCGCGCACGCTCGAACCCGCCGGCACCTCGAGCTCCTGCCGCTGGCCGCCGTGCACGACCACCACCGCCTCACCAGCGCTGCGCCGGTCGACGTAGGCGACGCGCCCGGAGCGCGCCGCGAGGATCGACGGATCCGCCGTGTCCGGTACGCGCGCCACCGGGCGGCGGCGCCCGTCGGGCGAGACGGCGATGATTTCGCGCTGCGCACCGGAGACCAGCGCGTACACGTTCTCCGCAGTACCTGCGAGCGCTTCGGGCCTGCTCCCGTCGAACCGCGCCAGGTCCGGGCCGCGCCCGCCGTCGGCGAGGTCGTACACCGCCAGCACACCGGATTCCGCGGCGGCGACGTAGCTGTTCGGACGCACGCTCACCGGCTGCGGCTCGTCCTCGGCGGGCAGCCCTGCGAGCACGTAACCGAGCAGGCCGCAGACCGCGGCGACCGCCGCGGCGGCCGACAGCACCGGCACTCGGCGGTGGCGGTGCTTGCGCGCGCGGGCGAGCACGCGGTCGAACGCGCTCGGTTCCGGTTCGACGTCCTCGACGGCGCACCGCAACTGCGCACGCAGCCATTCCTCCGTGGACTCCCGCGCACCGTTCACGCCTGTTCTCCCAGCAGTTCGACCAGCCGCGCGGCACCCCGCGAGCAGTACGCCTTCACCGCTCCCGGGCTGCATCCCATCACGTTGGCCGTTCGCGCTTCACTCAGGTCGGCGTAGTAGCGCAGCACGATGGCCTCCCGCTGCCTGCGCGGCAACTGCGCCAGCGCCGCGCTGAGCACGGCGCGGTCCACGCCGCGGCCCGTGTCGTCCGGTTGCGTGTCGCGGGTGGCCAGACGGGGCAGGTACCGCCGGGCGACGCGCCGGCGCCGCAGCACCGAGCGGGCCCGGTTCAGCACGGCCTGCCGCAGGAACGCCAGCGCCTTGTCCGGATCGCGGAGCCGCGCCCGCGAGTCGTACACGCGCACGAAGGCGTCCTGCACGATGTCCTCCGCGCTGCCGCGGTCGTCCACCAGCAGCACGGCGATGCGCAGGAGTTGCCGGTAGTTCTCCTGGTAGAGGTCGGTCAGTTTGCCCGTCAGTTCATCCATGGCCGCCAGCCCGTCGCCCGACCAGGCGGTCACGGGCGCCGCAATCGACACCGTCACATCCCTGCACGACGCCCGACCCCCCCTCTACGGTTGTGCCCGGAATCGGTTGACTCCCGTCCGTGCCGGCGAGCCGCACACGTCCATGATCATCTCATGTCGGCGCGCCGGTCCGGCGAGGTCTCCGAACGCCCCGATCCCGACAGGAGGACCGATGCGGTTCGGCATCCAGACGTTCATCACCGATGAAGGAATCCAACCCGTCCCGCTCGCCCGGGCCCTGGAACAGCGCGGGTTCGACTCGCTGTTCATCGCCGAGCACACGCACATCCCGACCAGCAGGGAGACCCCCTATCCGGGTGGAGGCGAGCTGCCCCGGATCTACTACCGCACGTTGGACCCGTTCGTGGCGCTCACCGCCGCTGCGGCGGTCACCGAACGGCTCGTCGTCGGCACCGGGATCGCGCTGATCATCGAACGCGATCCGATCACCACCGCCAAGGAGGCCGCCAGCCTCGACGTGGTCTCGGGTGGACGGTTCGTGCTCGGCGTCGGTGCCGGCTGGAACCGCGAGGAGATGCGCAACCACGGCACGGAGCCGAGCCGCAGGGGTGCGCTGATGGACGAGCGCATCCGCGCCATGCGCGCCATCTGGACCGAGGAGCAGGCCGAATTCCACGGCGAGCACGTGGATTTCGACCCGATCTACGCCTGGCCCAAGCCGGTGCAGAACCCGCACCCGCCGATCTACGTGGGCGGTGAGAGCGAGCGCTCGGTGGAGCGGGTGGCCGAGTACGGCGGCGGTTGGCTGCCCCGCGGCGGTACGGCCGACCTCGGTGACCGGGTCGCCAAGGTCCGCGACCGCGCCGGTTGGCGGGTTCCGGTGTCGGTGTACGGCGCACCGGCCGACCGCGCCACGCTCGAGGAGTACGCCGCGGCCGGGGTGGACGAGGCGCTGCTCGCCCTGCCGACCGAACCGCAGGACGCGTCGCTGCGGCGGCTCGACGAGCTCGCGGAGGTGAAGAGCGGGCTCGCCGGGCAGGCGTGACCTGGCGCCCGCGGGCTGCACCGTCGAGGACCTCTTGAAATCGGCGTGCCTTCGACGGCTGCGTTCCTTCGACGGCGGGTGAGTCAGAGCAGCCGGGGAGCCACCCAGCAGAACCCGCGGTGCGCCGGACCCGACCGGCCGTGTGTGCATTTCGCGAAATGCACGCACGGCCGGCGCAACAGGGAGCACCGGCGTCCCGCTGGATCGGTGCGGCTCCGAGCGGAACGCGTCCGCAGCCGGACGCATCCCGCACGGGAGCGTCCACAGTGCACGTCCGTCCGGCAGGGCCACCCGCTCGACGCTCCGCTCGCACGCCCGGTCAGACCAGCGGCATGCCCACGTAGTTCTCCGCCAGCGTCGTCGCCGCGGCGGTCGAGTTGCGCAGGTAGTCGAACTGCGACCGCTGCAGCCGCCGGTCGAATCCCGCGTCGGGACCGTCGAAGCGGTGCGTCAGCGAGGTCATCCACCAGGAGAAGTGCTGCACGCGCCAGACCCGCAGCAGGCAGTCCTGCGAGTAGGTGTCCAGTCCCGTCGTGCTGCCGCTGCCGTAGTAGTCGTCCAAGGCTTCGCACAGCCGGTACACGTCGGCGACGGCCAGGTTGAGCCCCTTCGCCCCGGTGGGCGGCACGATGTGCGCCGAGTCGCCGGCGAGGAACAGCGAGCCGTAGCGCATCGGTTCGGTGACGAAGCTGCGCATCGCCGTGACGCTCTTGTCGATGATCGGCCCCTGGCGCAGGTCCCAGCCCTCGCTGCCGAGCCGCACGGCGAGCTCGTCCCAGATCTGCTGATCCGACCAGTCCTCGGCCGATTCGTCCGGTCCGCACTGCAGGTACAGCCGGCTGAGCTCGGCCGAGCGCATGCTGTGCAGCGCGAAACCGTTGCGGTGGTTGGAGTAGATGAGTTCGTCGGTGGACGGCGGGACTTCGGCGAGGATGCCGAGCCAGCCGAAGGGGTACACCCGTTCGTAGACGGTGCGCACGTCGTCGGGGACGGCCTCGCGGCACACCCCGTGGAACCCGTCGCAGCCCACGACGAAGTCGGCCTGCAGTTCGTGCTGCGCACCGCCGTGGGTGAACCGCACGGACGGCCGGTCCGTCGCCACGTCGTGCACCGAGACGTCGGAGACCTCGTGGTAGAGCTTCCCTCCGTCGGCGATGCGGCGTTCGGCGAGGTCGCGGACGACGTTGGCCTGGCCGTAGACGGTGATGGCCCGACCGGTCAGCTCGGTGAACGGGATGTGCGCGTGCTCGCCGTCGAACTGCACGTAGACCCCGCGGTGCGCGTCGCCCTCGGCCGCCAGCCGCTCACCCACGCCGGTCGAGTGCAGCAGGTCGACGGTGCCCTGCTCGAGGATGCCCGCGCGCACCCGCTGTTGGACGTACTCCTGGCTGCGCCGTTCCAGCACCACGGAGTCGACGCCCCGCAGGTGCAGCATGTGCGAGAGCAGCAGCCCCGCCGGCCCTCCACCGACGATCGCGACCTGAGTTCGCATTGTTCGCATTCCTCTCGTGGCTCGGACCACCCCAGGGTTTCAGCCGCACGGTCGGCGGTCGCGACACCGAGCTCCCGCTGAGCGGAAAACCGCTGGCCTGCTCGAGCTGCGCTCAAGTTTCCGCTGCTTTTCCGCCCACGAGGGGCGATTCCGCGGCGCCCGGTCCCCTACGATGTCGACCGGCGATGATGTTGATCGGCGATCCGGAGCGACGCGAGGAGGCACCGTGCCCGAGCCCGAGGAGCCGCAGCAGGTCGACACCACTCGGCCGAACGCAGCGCGGATGTACGACTACTACCTGGGTGGTTCCGCGAACTTCGCAGTCGACCGGGAAGCCGCCGACACGGCCGCGCACGTCGTCCCCGACGCCGTGGCGTACGCGCAGGCGAACCGGGCGTTCCTCGACCGCGCCGTGCGCTACCTGTGCGCGCAGGGCGTCGACCAGTTCCTCGACCTCGGCTCGGGCATCCCGACCAAGGGCAACGTGCACGAACTGGCCCAGCAGCACTCCGCCACCGCCCGCGTCGCCTACGTCGACATCGAACCGGTGGCCGTGGCCCACGCCCGGCGCTTGCTGCAGGACACCGAAGGGGTCACGGTCACGCAGGCCGATGTGCGCGACCCGCAGGCCGTGCTCGGCGCTGCCGGCGTGGCCGATCTGCTCGATTTCACCCGTCCGGTGGCGGTGCTGGCGGTGGCGATCATCCCGTTCGTACCCGACGACGCCGAAGCGGTCGCGCTGGTCACCGGCTACCGCGCCGCCTGCACCGCGGGCAGCTACCTGGCCGTTTCGCACATCTCGCAGCTCGGCGCCAGCACCGAACAGGTGGCCCACGCCGAGGAGATCATGGCGCGCACGCCCACCCCGGTGTCCTGGCGCACCGCCGACCGCATCGTCCCGCTGCTGCAGGACTGCGAACTGGTGCGGCCGGGGCTGGTCCCGGTCGCGCAGTGGCGGCCGGACACGCCGCCGACTCCGGAGGAGGTCGCGCGGGCCAACTCGTTCGGGGCCGTCGGCTACCTGCCCTGAGCGGCCGCCCTGTCCGGGCCGCTCCGCGCGGCTGCGGCTCCGCGCCACTGCGAATTCCCGGGCGCGGACACGCGCCGACCACCCGGCGCCCCCGCTACCCGGCCGAGTTGCGGGACAATAGCTCCATGCGGATCTCGACCAAGGTGGACTACGCGGTGCGGGCGCTCATCGAGATCGGCCGGTTGCAGCCGGGCGAGGTGGCCCGGGCCGAGGACCTCGCCGCTGCGCAGGGCATCCCCCGCACGTTCCTGCTGAACGTGCTCGCGGACCTACGCAAAGCGGGCATGGTGGCCAGCCGCCGCGGGCAGACCGGCGGTTGGGTGCTGGCGCGCTCACCCGGGTTGATCTCCGTCGCCGACGTCATCCGGGCCACCGACGGCCCGCTGGTCAACATCGCAGGCTCCCGCCCGGAGGACGCCACCTACCAGCCGTCCGAAGCCGTGCTGCAGCGCGTGTGGATCGCGCTGCGCAGCAGCCTGCGCGAGGTGCTCGAGCACGTCACCCTGGCGGATCTGCTGGAGAGCTCGCTACCTCCGGAGATCGACGCGCGCACCGCCAGCGAGGAAGTGTGGCGCAGCCGGTAGCGGAGGACCATCGCGCGGCGAGGTGCATCGTGCCGCCGCAGGAACCCGAACCCTTCGGAAGCCCCGGCCCGCGCAACTACTTGTGACCCTGCTCACCGGGGCGGTGCGCGCACGGCATCTCCCCCGCGGGGTCGCCGCGCACCACATCGGGCCCGTGCGCTGCACGACCACCGCTCGCACTCGCCCCGTCCGCGCCGGAAACACCCGATCCTACGTCGTGGAACGGCTGTAGCTCAGCGACGAGAAACTGTACCTTTCTTGTCGACTTAGTTGTGAAAAACGCGCCGACCGGGCGCGGACGACGCGGGAGCATTCGCATGGTGACTTTGGTGCTCGTGGCCCTGGCCGGGTTCGCGGCACAGCTGGTGGACGGTTCCCTGGGCATGGCCTTCGGGGTGACCGCCACGACCGGGTTGCTGGCCGCGGGCATGGCGCCCGCCGCGGCTTCGGCATCGGTGCACCTGGCCCAGATCGGCACCGCCGCCGCCTCCGGGGCCTCGCACTGGCGGTTCGGCAACGTGGACTGGCCGGTCATGCTCTGGCTGTCCCTGCCCGGCGCCGCGGGCGGCTTCCTCGGCGCCACCGTGCTCACCAGCCTGTCCACCGAGGCGAGCGAACCGTGGATGGCCACGCTGCTGCTCCTGCTCGGCTGCTACGTGATCGTCCGGTTCGCCCTCGGCACGCGGCCGGTCGTCCGCTCCGGGTTCACGGTGCAGAACCGGCGCTGGCTCGCACCGCTGGGCCTGGTCGCCGGGTTCCTCGACGCCACCGGCGGAGGCGGCTGGGGGCCGATCTCCACGTCGACGCTGCTGAGCAGCGGGCGCCTGACCCCGCGCCGCGTCATCGGCTCGGTCGACACCGGTGAGATCCCGGTGTCGGTGGCCGCCAGCATCGGCTTCCTGCTGTCGCTGGGCACCTCCGGGCTGTCGTGGATGGTCATCGGTGGACTGCTCGTCGGCGGCGTCGTCGCCGCCCCGTTCGCCGCCTACCTCGTGCGGATCCTGCCGACCCGCATCATCGGCGTCGGCGCCGGCGGCATGATCGTGATGACGAACCTGCAGCTGATCCTCTCCGCGGTGGGCGTCGAAGGTCTCCCGCTCGTGGCGATCAACGCGGTGCTCGTCGTGCTCTGGGCAGGCTTGATCACCTGGGCGGTGCGGCGAACCCTGGCCGAACGCCGTACCGCGCCCGCGGTCGCCGAGACGGCGCAGGCGGAACGGTCGGCGGAATCCGACGAAGCACCGGAAACGGCACGCACCGGCAGCGACTACGAAACCGTGGGCTGAACGCCCGGCCCGGCGCCCCCGGGCCCGCATTCCCGGCGTCCCCAGTCCCCGCGTCCTCGACCCCCGACCGGTCACCGGCGGGGGTCGAACGCTGCCAGACCCAGCTCGGCACGCCCGTCGACGAGCAGCTGCGCCGTGATCCGCCCGGTCAGCGGACCGAACGAAGTTGTGCAGGCTCACACCGAAACAGCCGCCACCTTCCAGTCAAAAGCGACCTTCCGGACGCACGTCAGCCTTGCTCTCCTGTCGAGCGATCGCAGAGATCGGTAGAATTTTAGTGAGCTTAACGAATAATATTGCAATCGGAGCAACGGAAACGATGGTGGACGCAGAAGAACCTCGCTCCAACGTGGAGATCCTGCTCGGCGCACTCGCCGGACGCCGCGAGGAGCTCGCGTTGGTCCACGGCGATCGACGGATGACCAGCGGCGAACTCGTTGATCAGGTGTACCGGGTGGCCCGAGCGCTGGCCGAGCACGGACTCGGCCCGGGGCGGACCGTAACCCTGCTGGGAGCGAACGCCCCGGAGATGCTGATCGCGCGTTACGCGGCGAACCTCCTCGGCGCGAGCGTCGCGCAGCTCTACAACGGCATGTCGGTAAGCACGAAGGCAGCCGTCCTATCCGATGTGGACACCACGGCCCTGCTGTATGACCGGGCCTTCGCGGACAGCGCCGAACAAGTCCTGCAGGGGTGCAAACCGGAGCTGGTCTTCGGGCTCGGGCCCGGCGAACCGGGCACCGACCTCTTGAGGTTGGCAGCGGAACAGCCCGCGGAACCCCTCGCTGGACGCGCGCGCCCCGGGGACGTGCAGCAGATCCGCCACACCGGTGGCACCACCGGGCACCCCAAGGGGGTCTGCTACACGTTCGGCAGCGTGCTGCGTGCCACGCAGCAGCGGCACGGCGGCCCGTTCGACCTGTCGGCACCCCGCCAGCTCGCCGCGACCACGCTCGCGCACGCCGCGGGTGGCCTGGCTGATGGCACGCTGCAACGAGGCGGATACGTGGTGCTGCACGACGAGTTCGACCCCGGCGCCGTGCTGCGGACCATCGAGGCCGAGGGCATCACCTCGATGTGGTTGCTGCCGCCACTGCTGTACCAGTTGCTCGACCACCCCGAGTTCGACCAACGGGACCTGTCGAGCCTGCAGAACATCATCTACGGCGGGTGCGCCGCCTCGCGCAGCAGGCTGGTCGAAGCCGCACGAAAGCTCGGCCCGGTGCTGTACCAGATCTACGGGCAGACCGAAGCCGGTCTCATGAGCGTGCTACCGCCCGAGGAACACGATCCGGAACGTCCGGATCTGCTGTCCACCGCCGGTCGTACCGCTGCCGGCGCCGACATCGCGGTGTGCGACTCGGACGGCGAGCCGGTCGCACCGGGGCAGCCGGGCGAGCTGTGGGCACGCACCCCGGCGCACATGGACCACTACTGGAAGCAGCCGGAGCTAACGGCGCGCACCGTCCAGAACGGCTGGGTGCACACCGGCGACGTGGGCTACCTGGACGACGCCGGATACCTCCACCTGATCGACCGGGTGAAGGACATGATCATCGTGGTGGGCGGTCACGTGTACACCTCCGAGGTCGAAGAAGTGCTGTTCGCGCACCCGCAGGTGCGCATGGCCGCCGTGTTCGGCGTCCCGGACCCGAACGGCGCCGAGGTCGTGCACGCCGCGATCGTGCCTGAAGCAGGCGCGGACGTGGACGCCGAACAGCTACGCGAGTTCGTCGGACGACGCCAGGGCCCGATGTACCGGCCTCGGGACATCCACCTCGTGCAGCGTCTGCCGTTGACCGACGTCGGCAAGCCCGACAAGAAGGCGTTGCGCACCCAACTCGTGGAGACCGGCGAGCATTGAACCGGTGGTCGACCGCGCTCGCCGCGGGCCGACCACCGTGCGGTCCGATCCGCGGTCAGCTGCTGGCGTCGATGGCGTCGAGGACGCGCTGCGTCCGAGAGCGCGCACCATCGCGGACATCACCGCTGGGCAGGACATGGAGCTGATCCGCCTCCACGGCGGCCAGGACGCGGCGGGCGGCCTCGTCGGGTTCGAGCATGTCCCGCATGGTTTCCTCGATCTCGGCGAGCGCCGCCGAGGCCTCGGTCCCGAGCCGTTCGACCCACTCCTGGCTACCGCTGGTGCTCTCCGCGGTGCCTTCGGCCATCGGAGTCCGGACGAACCCCGGGCAGACCGCGGTCACCCCGATCGGCAACCGCAGCAGGCCCAGCTCGGCGTGCAGGGCCTCGGACAACGCGACCACCCCGTGCTTGGCGGTGCTGTACGAAGCGGCCAGCGGGGTGGCGCTCAGTCCGGCGATCGAGGCGATGTTGACCACGTGCCCGCGGCCGGCGGCCACCAGGTGCGGCACGAAGGCCCGGATGCCGTGCAGCACGCCGAACAGGTCCACGTCGAGCACGCGGCGCCACTCGGCCAGGTCGACCTCCCACAACGGTCTCCCCTCGCCGGGCGCGATCCCGGCGTTGTTGACCACCAGATCGATCCGGCCGAACCGCTCGAGGACGCGCTCGGCCAACGCCGCCAGCGCGGCCGCGTCGGTGACGTCGACTCCGACCGGCATCGTCACGCCACCACCTGCGGCGAGCTCGGCAGCGGTCCGCTCCACCGCGGCGTGCCCCACGTCGGCCAGCACCACCGAGACCCCGCGCTGCACCAACTCGGCCGCGATGGCGCGGCCGAGCCCCTGCGCGGCCCCGGTCACCACCGCCACCTGTCCCGACTCGATGTGCATGGCCCCCTCCGAAACGTCGTGCCGGCAGCGAAACGTCGTGCTGGTGGCGAGCAGCCTACGGGGGGCGACCACGTTGCGGACAGCAGATTTCGACGCGTGCGTCGGAGGAGATGCCCGCGGGGGAACAGCCGCACAGCACGGAACTCGGGGCCCGGGTGCTCGTCGGGCTGCTGCGGGAGGAGTTCGACGAGCTGTTCCACGAGGTCGGCAGGCAGGTGCTGGCTGCGCGGGGCGCTGGCGAGCGGTGCGCGGGCGCCGCGTTGTTCCACGTGAAGACGACCGGCCGCGGTAGGATGCTGTTCGTGGACGACCTCGGCACTCACCCTGGGCTCGCTGCAGCGGGAACGGTGCCGCACTGCTGGCCGAGCCGGAACGCCGCGGGAAGGCAGCGGGCCGCGCTCGCGTCGAGCTCGATCCCGGGGCTGCCAACCGGGCGGCGCGCCGCTTCTACCACCGGACGGGTGCGACCGCCCTGCACTTCGCGAAACCCCGAGGGGCAGTCGTGACGGGACCGGGGCGATCATGACGGGACCGGGGCAGTCGTGACGGGGACGCCCGCACGGATGCGCGCGGCGTACTTGACCGAGCTCGGGCCTGCGGACAACATCCGGGTCGGTGAGCTGGACCTCCCGGAATTGGGACCTGCCGACGTGCTGGTGCGGGTGGGCGCGGTCGCCGTCAACCCGGTCGACGGGTTCGTGCGCTCCGGGGCATATCCGACACCGGTACTGTTCCCGTTCGTCGTGGGCCGCGACCTCGTGGGCACCGTCGCCGCGCTCGGCTCCAGAACGACGGGGTTCGACCTCGGTGAACGGGTGTGGTGCAACAGCCTCGGCCACGATGGCAGGCAGGGAGCGGCTTCCGAGTACGCCCGCGTGCCCGCGGACCGGCTGTACCGGCTGCCCGAGGGCGTGGACCCGGTGACCGCTGTTGCGGTGGTCCACCCGACCGCGACCGCGCAGCTCGCACTGGTCGCCCATGCCCGACTCACCGCGGGTGAGACCGTGTACATCGCGGGCGGCGCGGGCCACGTGGGCGGCGCCGCGGTCGTGTTGGCGGCGCGTGCCGGAGCGCGGGTCGTCGCGAGCGCGAGCGCCGCCGACCTGGAGCACTGCCGCTCGCTCGGCGCTGGGACCGCTCTCGACTACCGCGACCCCGAGCTCGGCGATCACCTGCGCGCGGCCGCCCCGGACGGAATTGACGTGCACCTGGACACCTCGGGCAAGCACGACCTGGGCCTGGCCGTGGACCTGCTCGCCGCGCGCGGCCGGATCGTGCTGATGGCCGGGATCAGCGCCACGCCCGAGTTGCCCGTGGGACGGCTGTACACCCGCGGTGGCAGCGCGATCGGCTTCACCATCAGCAACGCGACCATCCCGGAACTGGCAGGTGCGGCGGCGCGCATCAACCAGCTCCTCGCCGAAGGAGCACTCGCACCCCGCGACGTCGAGACCCTGCCGTTGGACGCGGCCGCCGAAGCCCACCGGCGCCTGGAATCCGGCCGGGCCCGCGGCACCCGCCTCGTCCTCCGGCCATGAGCCCTTGCCGGGGTTACCGCTGTTCCGCCGAGCGGCAGCGCGTCCAGACCGGTGAGGTGCTCGACGATCGGCGCGCCCGCTCGCGCGGATCAGGAATCGGGGAGGCTGATGCAGGCCACTCGTCCCCCTGCCTCCCCCGCGCTGCCGGGTTCGGTCCGGGTGCGCTCGTTCTCGTGGATGACGACGGAACGCGGAGCGCGATCAGTGGTCGCGAACGGAACCTCGGCACGTGCCTGGGCGTTGCCCTGCTCGTCCGTCCGGGTGTCCAGCCAGAACTCGTTCTCGGGGTTCGCGTAGGCCGGGTCCCTCGAAGAGTCCTCCGGCGTGGCTGCCGGATCCACTTCGTGCTGGAAGTGCGGTCCCGCATCGTCACCGGTGGGCCCGCACTGGTTCTCGTGCGCGTGGATCGCGTACCCGCGCTGCGGTTGCAGTCCGCTCGCCTGCAGGCTCATCACGGTCGAGTCCTGCGCCTTCTCGGTGGTGACCACGAGTTCGGCACCTTCTGGAGCGGCCGGATCGTAGGTGAAGGCGTTCTCGGCCTGCTCCGGCGGCGCCAGCGTTCCGCGCTGGACGTCCGGCTCCCCGGCGGCGCCGTTGCCCTGCTCCTCACCGGGTTGGTTCCCGGGTGGCTGCTCGCCGTTCTGGGGCTGCTCGGGAGTGGGACCGTTCGCCGGCGACTCCGCCCCCTCGGGCTCCTCCTGCTGTCCGCAGGCCGCCATTCCAGCCACGAGCACACCGCACCCGAACATGATGGCCGCGCGACTCGCAGCCGTTCGCCCTGTTCGTCGCTTCATGTCCCAATGATGCACACGCGCGTGTGGCGGTGCAGGGACGAGACGCACCGCGTTTCGCGAGCAAGCCGGATCCGCGCCTGTGCCTACCGTCTTTCTTGATCAAGCAGAGGAACCGCGCGCCGCGCCGAGGGACCGGTGCACCAGGTCGAACCCACCGTTGGACCAGCCGAGCGGCTCGGCCACTCGAAGGTGTCGACCACCCAGGACGTGTCGACCACCCAGGACGTCCACACGGGCCGCCGCGTGACGAGCCACCGAGCGGCCGACGCGTTGAGCCGGGTTGAGTGGTTCAAGGAATGAGCCCGGAAAGACCCGGGAAAGACCTGGTCGTGATCTTGGTCTTCTTTCCCAGCAACTCTGTAACCAGCGAAAACGTGGGGCAGGTCGGATTTGAACCGACGACCTGACGGGTTATGAGTCCGCTGCTCTGACCTGCTGAGCTACTGCCCCGACGGCCCGATCGTAGCGAGATCACCGGGGAGTGCGGGCCGCGGGTCCCCACCGCGCAACCGCAGCAGGGCCGCCCCGTCCGCCGCATGCGAGGCCGGCGCGCCGTGGTGCACGACGCGCCGGCCTCGGTCGGATCGGTCCTCAGGCCATGAAGCTCAGTATGCTGAACGCCCCCGTCAGCTGGCCGATGATGGCGATCGTGGTCAGCAGCGCCCCGATGGCGACCACGGTGCCGACCGACAGCAGCAGCACGTACACGAGCGCCTTGACCGGTTTCGGCAGATTCTCCACCGTCGACCAGTCCGGCAGCGAAATGTGCGGGTGCTTCCCGATTCCTGGTGCCGACATCTGACTACCCCCGTCCTTCGTCAGTCCCCGAACCCGAATACCGCTGTGTCGGACGAGACGACCAGCGGCGGTGTTGCCGTTGCGCGCAACGCATAACGAATCAGTTGCTTCTGCTGATCCGAACGACCGATTCCCGCTGCCCTGCCACCCGGGCACCGAGATCCGGAGTGCGTTGAACCGGCACCGACGGCACCGCCCATCCTCCGCCGCGGGACCGTGGAACGCGACCCCGATCACCCGAATCGCCCCTCGTGCGAGGGAGTTCCGATACCGGGCACGCAGGAGCGGCACTCCGGGCCGCACCCGGGCGTCCTGTCGTGCGGAAGCGATCTCCGGTGACCGACCGCCCCGCCTCCGAAGGGCTCGGTCGATCCCGAGGCGGGCTGTGCGGGATGAACGAAGTTCGAGCTCGGACATTCGGACCATGCACCGTTGCTACCCGTGATCTTACCAGGCGAACCGCTCGGCCCCGCGTGCAGGCGCGCGCACTCGGCGTGGTCCCGCGCACCGGGAAACGACGGCGCAGCGAGATCGGTGCGATTCGATCGTTTTTCAGAAGTGCGAATTTTCGCTGCACCAGAATGGTGATCAACTCCGCCGCCGACGGTCCGCGCGGCGAGGCCGAAACCGCCGCGGTGCTCGGTGGGCGCGCGGCGAAGGCGCGGCGCGCGCCCCGCGGGATGCGCGACGCGGACCGTGCGGGCGGTCACACGCAGCGTGCGGCCGCGCACGCGAAAAGCCCGGACCGCGCGGCCCGGGCTTCGGTGAGCTCCTCCGGTTGGATTCGAACCAACAACCTTTCGGTTAACAGCCGAATGCTCTGCCCTTGAGCTACGGAGGAATGTTGTGCGTCAGCTCAGTTCCACCGGCCGATCCGTTCCCTTCGCTGACGTCGTCCACTTTAGCGCACCCGACCCGGCGGGTTTCACGCACCCCCGGCCTGCTCGCTGCGGAGCAAGGAAACCGCCGGTCACAGCCGGTGCAGCAGGACGAAGACGCGGCGGAACGGCAACCACGTCACCCCGTCCTCCCGCCGCGGGTACGCCGCGCGCAGGCGCGGGGCGAGCTCTTCCCGGAAGCGTTCCCACTCCTCCGCGCTCAGCGCCGCCCGCACGGGCCGCAGCCCGGCACCGCTGATCCACTCCAACACCGGGTCGGGCCCGTGCAGCGCGTGCACGTAGGTGGTCTCCCACGCGTCGACCGCGACCGCCGGCCCGGCCAGCCGGTCGGCGTAGCCGACGGCGGAGGACACGACGTCCGCACCGGGCACGGTCCCGGTCAGGCGCTCGCGCCAGTGCTCCTGCTCGGCCAGCTCGCGGGCGAGCGCGTGCGAGGGGGCCTCGAAGTTGCCCGGCACCTGGAAGGCGAAGCAGGCCCCGCGCGGCATCCGGTGCAGCCACCCGCGCAACAGCTCCTCGTGCCCGGGCACCCAGTGCAGCACGGCGTTGCAGAACACCACGTCGGTCTCCGGCCCGGGATCCCACGCGCGCACATCGCCCACCTGCGCGTCGACCCCGCGCGAGCGCGCCTCGGCCACCATCTCCGCCGAGGAGTCGACCGCCTCGAGCTGCGCCCCGGGCCAGCGCCGCAGCAGCCCCGCGCTGAGCGTGCCGGCGCCGCAGCCCAGGTCAACGACCCGGCGCGGACGTTCCGCCGGCACGCGGGCCAGCAGTTCCCGGCCCGGGCGGTCCCGCTCGTCCTGGAAGGACAGGTACGTCCCCGGATCCCACATCGCCACCCCCGCACTCGAACCGTACGGTTGTACGGTATCAGGGCGGGTCACTCGGCCGCGGCCGCACCCGGTTCGCCCCCGCTGCGCAACCGGATGCTGAGCTCGCGCGCCAACGCGGTCACCAGCTGCTCGTCGGTGCCCGGATCACCGCGGACCTGCAGCACGACGCCGTCCTGGCCGGGCACCTTGCGCTGCACCACCCACGCCCCGCCGCCGGGCAGCTCGCGGTGGTGGCGCGAGCGGATCGAACCGGTGACCCGCTCGTGCACCACCTGCGGCACCCGGCCGGGCGCGGACAGCCGCAGCCGACGCGGCGGGTGGTCCCGCAGCACCACGGCCCGGTCGGCGGTGGCGATCTCCTCGGCCTCGACGACGTTGAGACTGCCCGCGTCCCACCTGGCCTTGCTGATCAGGTGCCAGCCCACGCGGCGCCGCTCCGGCAGCCACAGCCCGCGCTGCGTCGCCACGGTCGCGCCCTCCTGGGCTTCGGCCACGGCGAGCACGCGCTCGTCGCGCTCCAGCGCGCGGCGGACCTCCTCCGGAACGCGCGAGCCACCGGTCAGCCCGGTCAGCAGCCGCCGCAGGGCCGACATCACACTCCGCCGCCCATCGCCTGGTCCAACAACGACTTGCGGTAGCCCTCGAGCGCGATGAGATCGCCGAACAGCTGGTTGTACTCCTCGGGCTCGTCCACCGGCGACATCCGCTGCACCTTCGACTTGATGTCCGCGATCTGCCTGCTCACCAGGGTCTCCTGCAGCCGCGCGATGAGCGCGTGCACGTACCGCGGATCCTCGACGGAGTTGATCTCCAACGTCTCCACCGCCAGCTCGGTCAGCAGCGACCGGGCCACCTGCGACTCGCAGTGCTGCGAGACCGCTTCCACCAGCGCCGAACCGCCCAGTCCGGAACCGCAGCCACCGGCCGCGAGCATCGCCCGGTGCAGTTCGGCGTAGGCGGGTTCGGTGAACGCCTCGGCCGGCAGCCCGTCGTACGGCGGGCCGGCCAGGGCCGGCACCTGCAGCGCGGCCTTGAGGGTCTCCCGCTGCGTCCACCGCGGATCGTGCCGCGGCGGCTTCGGCGGCGGGTCCGCCTCGAGGCCGAGGCTCTGCTGGCTCCGCTGGTTCTGCTCCCGCTGCCGCCGCCGCGGACCGCCCTGCTTCTTCGCGGGCGCGCCGGCCTCCTCCCGAACGCGGTGCACCACCTGGTTCTCGTCGCTCCAGCCTGCCCACCAGGCCAGGTTCACCGCGTAGCCGTCGCGGCTGGCCGGGTCCTTGATCCGGGCGACCAGCGGCACGGTGCGGCGCAGCGCTTCCACCCGGCCGTCCACCGAGTCCAGGTCGTAGCTGCCGAGCAGGCTGCGGATGGCGAACTCGAACAGCGGTCGGCGCCGCGCCACCAGGTCCCGCACCGCGCTGTCACCGGAGGATTCGCGCAGCTCGCACGGGTCCATCCCGTCCGGACCGATGGCGATGTAGGTGTGGCTGGCGAGTTCCTGCTCGCCCTCGAACGCCCCCAGCGCGGCCTTCTGCCCGGCCTCGTCGCCGTCGAAGGTGAAGACGACCTCGCCGCGGAAGCTGCGCTCCTTGCCGTAGTCGACGTCCATCATCAGCCGTCGCAGCACCGCGATGTGCTCATCGCCGAACGCGGTGCCGCAGGAGGCGATGGCCGTGGGCACGCCGGCCATGTGCATGGCCATCACGTCGGTGTAGCCCTCGACGACCACGACCTGGCGCCGTTTGGCGATCTCCCGCTTGGCCAGGTCGATGCCGAACAGCACCTGCGACTTGTTGAAGATCGGCGTGGCCGAGGTGTTGACGTACTTGGCCTCGATCGGGTCGTCGTCGAAGATGCGGCGCGCGCCGAAGCCGACCACGTCACCCGAGAGGTCCTTCAGCGGCCACAGCAGCCGCCGGTGGAACCGGTCGATCGGGCCGCGCCGGCCCTCCCGGCTCAGCCCGCACTTGATCAGCTCCTCGAGCTCGAAGCCCTTGCCCAGCAGCATCTTCGTCAGCCGGTCCCAGCCGCGCGGCGCGAAACCGCAGCCGAACTTCGCCGCCGCGGACTCGTCGAAGCCGCGCTGGGCCAGGTACTCGCGGGCGGGCCGCGCCTCCTGCTCCGAGCGCAGCTGCTCGGCGTAGAACTCGGCGGCCAGCCGGTGCGCCTCCACCATGCGGGCGCGGGTGCCGCGGTCGCGCTGGCTCGGCGGTGCCCCGCCCTCGTAGTGCAGCTGCACGCCGGCTCGGTCGGCCAGCCGCTCCACCGACTCGATGAAACCGAGGTGTTCGATCTTCATCAGGAAGGCGATGACGTCGCCGCCCTCGCTGCAGCCGAAGCAGTGGAACGTGCCGTGGCTGGGACGCACGTTGAACGAGGGGGTCTTCTCGTCGTGGAACGGGCACAGCCCCTTCTGCGCGCCACCGCCGGCGTTGCGCAGAGCGACGTACTCCGACACGAGGTCGTCGATCCGGTTGCGATCGCGGACCTCGGCGATGTCGCTCTCCCGGATTCGTCCTGCCACGGGTCCAGTCTAGGGAAACGGATCGCCGCCCGCGCGGACCCGGGTCGGTGCGGCAGAATCTCCCCATGACCACCGCCTTGGCCGCCGAGTTCGAGCAGCACCGCGCACGGCTGACCGGTGTGGCCTACCGCCTGCTCGGCACGGTCGCCGACGCCGAGGACGCGGTGCAGGAGGCGTGGCTGCGGTTGGCCGGCACCGAACGCGACCGCATCGACGACCTCGGCGCGTGGCTGACCACCGTGGTCAGCCGGCTGTGCCTGGACCGGATGCGGTCGGCCGCGGTGCGCCGCGAGCAGTACCCCGGGTCGTGGCTGCCGGAGCCGGTCGTCACCGAGGAGCAGCGCCCGGACGACGTGGTCGGGCAGCGCGACGACCTGCGGATGGCCGCGCTGCGGATCCTGCACGAGCTCAACGCCGATCAGCGGCTGGCGCTGGTGCTGCACGACGGGTTCGACGTGCCGTTCGGCGAGATCGCCGCGCTGCTCGGGTGCAGCGCGGCCGCGGCGCGCCAGCACGCCTCGCGGGCACGTCGAGCGATGACTGAGGCGGACCCGGCGCCGCGGGTGCCGCTGTCCGAGCAGCGCGCCGTGCTGGAGCGCTTCCTCGTCGCGGTCAACACCGGGGACGTGGCCGAGATCGTGCGCACGTTGCACCCGCGGGCGGTCGTCCGCGGCGACGGCGGCGGCCGGGAGCGCACCGCGCGCAACCCGGTTCGCGGGGCCGACAACGTGGCCCGGTTCGCCGCCGGCCTGGTGGCCAAGTACGGCGCCGACATCGTCACCGGCGCCCGGCCGGTGCTGGTCAACGGGGACGCGGGCCTGCTGCTGCCCGGCTCGCCGGACGGCGGGCCGGTGGCGCCGCGGGTGCTGAGCCTGAGCGTGCGCGAGCAGCGGGTGGACGAGCTGTTCGACGTGGTCAATCCGGACAAGCTCACCCGCGTGCCGTGGTGATGCCGGGCTCCTGCCCCGGCAGGAGCCCGGCACTGCGGCCGGAACCGCTCAGGGCATCGGTGCGCGGCAGGCCGCGCCCGAGGTGAAGCCCTGCTCGGTGATCCCCAGCGCGTGGTTGAACCGGGCGCGTTCGTTCTCCAGCGCGATCGCGTGGGTGAGCTCGACGAGCCCGGCGTGCCCGAGACGCCGGTCGAGCTCGGCGACCTGCTCGTCGGTGACCTGCATCGGTTGGGCGCACATCGCCTCGGCGTAGCCGAGCACGAGCCGTTCCAGTTCGGTGTAGTGCGGCGAGTTGCGGTGGTCGTCGACGTCGCGCAGGCGCTCGACGTCCAGTCCCTGCCTGCGCTGCAGCATCGTGCCGAAGTCGACGCACCACGAGCAGCCGATGCTGGTCGCCGCGCGGTGCACGGCGAGTTCGCGCAGCCCTCGGGGGAGCACGTGGGCGCTCTTCTCCGCCGCGAGCTCGCTGATGCTGAACGCGAACATCAACCTGCGGTGGTGCGCCAGCACGCTGAGCGGTTCGGGAACTGCGCCGTACCAGCGCCTGGTCAACCGGTAGGCGAGCCGCGTCAGCCACCCGGCGCGCTGCGCGGGCACCTGCGGAACGCGTGCGCTGGATTCCTGCTGCGGGCGTGTCATCGTCGCTCCTTCACGCGCCGCCCCGCTGTTCGGGGCCGTGCACTGGAGTGACGGGACGGCGCCCGCCGATGTGACAGCCGTTGGGGCGCTAGCTCCCCGGATCGGTGACGCGGGCGAGGAAGTAGGGCACCCCGCTGGCGCGGTGACGCACGAGGAACCAGAACGGGCGGTCCACGGTCACGCGGATCGGCCGAGGAGGGCGCGCCACGGACGTCAACCGCATCACCGCCGCCGTGGCCGCGGCGCCTTCCAGTCCGTTCTCGTCGACGCGCAGCACCGACTCGTGCACAGCGGTGGACACGCGCATCGGCCGGTCGGTGAGCGGGCTGAAATCCGCCTGGGGGGTGAACACGGTGTCCACGCCCAGCGCCCCGAGCGGCCCGCGCAGTTCGGCGTTGCCGCGCACCTCGAACCGGGGCAGCGCCAATTCCACCCGCTGCGTGCCCGTGCTGCCGAGCAGGGCTGCCAGGTTCTCGGAGGTCAGCGCGTCCTCTGCGGTCTCCAGCGCGCGCACCGGGTCGGAGGCGGCTTCGGGCAGCAGCACCACCGCTTCGATCCCGCCGAGCGCGGGCAGGCCGACGGCTTGCCAGCCGTGCGCGGCGGCGTACGGCAGGTCCCGGCTGACGTGCATCATCGGCACCGGCCGGCTCCGCCCGGGCGCGTGGAAGGTGCGTTCGCGCGTGTCGTTTCGGTCGAAGGCCTCTTGCCACGACGTCTTCAGGTACAGGGCGTTGACCAGCGCCGCGACCGTGTCGGGGTCGATGGTGCCGGGTTGCAGCAGTTCGGGGATCAGCCCGCGCGTGGTGTCGGCGACGTCGGTGTTGATCTCCTGCCGGGCCTGTTCCGGGTCGGCGCGGAGCCGGGTGCTGCGCACCGCGCCACCCGGCCATGCGGCGAGCTCGGACAGGTAGTCCTGCTTCGGTGCCAGGTCCTCGTCGGCCCACAGCACGTTCGACGCGGCGAGTTCCGGTTGTTCGCGCGCCTTGCCCGGATCGTCGAGGGCGGAGGCCGCGGTGACCGCTGAGCGCAGCTTCGCCGGCTCGTCGGCGAGCGCCGTGCGCAGCTGTTCGCGCGCGGGACCGGTGGTGGCTTCGGCGACGAGGCCGAGAGCGCTGAGCACGGAGTAGGGCGACCAGCAAAACGAGGTCTGCACCGACGGCGCGAGGGCGCGGTGCAGGCTGTGGCTGAACGCGAGCGGAGCTGGGGCGGGCACGGCGCCTCCCGGGGGCGGGGACGTGGAGCGGTCCCGAGTCTGCCAGCTCCGGGGCGCTCGCAGGGTGGTTCCGCGCGTGGCTGCCCGAGGTCGGGGATCCCGCAGCGAGGCCCCGCCGGAGGTTCCCCCGCCCGACCCGCTACGCCGCTCGATCCGCGGACTCCCTCACCGCAGCGTTTCCTCGGTGTCGGCCAGGCCCATCAGCCGCAGTTCCCGGGCGATGTACTCGGCGGCGCGTTTGGCCGAGGAGTCCTGCCAGCCGAGGTCGTTGATCCAGTCGGCGAGGTCGTCGCTGTTGACGTAGGGCTCGCCGGCGACGACGAGCTTCTGGATGTAGTGCCGCTGGGGCATCGGGGTCTCCTTGCGGCGATGCTGACGAGCCGGGACGGCTTCGGGGGTCCCGGCTCGCGGCCTTTCGGGGGAGCGTGGCCGTGGCGCGTGCGCGAGCACCACTGCGCAACACGCTTTGTGACATCGTGCAATACGCAGAAGATCGATTCACCCGGTTACGCGAAAAATCACAGGGAATTCACTACGATACGTAGCAATCACGGTGCGTGCTGGCTCGTCCTGCGCGCACACCCGGCGCCCGCGCTCAGGCCGCGCCGGCGAGCCGCCGGTGCCACCGCACGGCTTGCGCATCGGTCAGCGAAGCCACCTGGTCGACCACCACGCGCCAGCGCTCCGCGTCGTCGCGCGCCCGATCCCACACGTCGCGCAGAACCGGATCGAGATCACGCGGCGCGTGCCTCGCCACCTCCCGCGTCAGCTCCACCAGGAGATCCCGCTGCCGCGCCTGCATGCGGGCGCGTTCCGACGTGCGCAGCACGTACCGGAAAGCGAACGCCTTGAGCACCGCGACCTCGGCCACCACCGGCGCGGGCACCACCAGGTCGGCGGCGTACCGGGCCAACGGCGGCTCGGCGAACCGCTCCCGCGTCGAACGCACGGCCGCGCCCACGAACCGCCCCACGAGCTCGCTGGTGAGCCGCTTCAACGCGGTGTGCTCGGCGAACGCGCCGGAACAGGCGGTGACCGCCTGCACCGCGGGCAGCGCGGCGAGCCGTTCCACCGCCGCGGTCAGCGCCTGCTCCCCCGCCCGTCCCGCGGTCGAACCCGGATCGAGGTCGGCGGCGATGCGCACGATCTCCGCGCGTTCCACCGGACTGCTCAGCGAACGCAGCGAGATCCGCCCGGCGAGCACGCCGTCCTCGAGGTCGTGCACCGAATAGGCCACGTCATCGGCCCAGTCCATGACCTGGGCCTCCAGGCAGCGCCGTCCCGGCGGCGCGGGCGCGCGCACCCAGTCGAACACCGCCCGGTCCGCGGTGTACGCGCCGAACTTGGCGCGCCGCTGCCCGTCCGGCCGCGGCCAGGGGTACTTCAACACCGCGTCGAGGCAGGCGCGGGTGAGGTTGAGCCCGCTGCCGCCCTGCGCGGAATCGGCGGCGGACCACTTGGGTTCCAACCGCGTGAGGATCCGCAGCGTCTGCGCGTTCCCCTCGAACCCGTCGCAAGCGGTCAGCAGCTCGTCGAGGGCGCGCTCGCCGTTGTGCCCGAACGGCGGGTGCCCGATGTCGTGGGCCAACCCCGCCGTGTCCACCACGTCGGGGTCGGCGCCGAGCGCGTCGGCGATGCCCCGGCCGATCTGCGCGACCTCGAGCGAATGGGTCAGCCGAGTCCGCGGCACGTCGTCCTCTTCCGGCCCCACCACCTGCGTCTTGCCCGCCAGACGCCGCAGCGCGGCCGAGTGCAGCACGCGCGCGCGGTCCCGCGCGAACGGTGTCCGCGCGGCCACCCCGCTGCGGTCCTCGGTCGCGAACCACGCGGTTTTCGGCTCCTCGGGCCCCGGACGCGCAACGTCGTCGGAGGCGTAGCCGGCAGGCACGGTCATCGCGCCCCACGCTACGTCGCGCCGCCGACACCGGCGGCACGACGAGCTGACCGCAGGTTGAACAGCACACCGCTCAAAACCAGCGATCACCCCAGGGAGAAGCCGAGCGATTCACCTTCCACCACCGCCGAGGCGTGGGTGAGGCGGTAGTAGACCATCGCCGTGGTCTCCCGCGCGATGTAGCTGGCCTTCGCCTCGAACGTCTGCCCCGTGGGCCCGTCGCGGGTGGCCGAGGACCAGGCGCGCAGCCCGAAGTCCTCGGCCATCGTCTGCGCCCGCAGCAGGTGCCACGGGTCGCTGACGATGAGGCTCGTGCGCCACCCGCGTTCCGCGGCCAGCTCGGCGACCGCGTCCATGCTGCCGAGCGTGTCGCTGCCCTCGTCGACCTCGACGATCCGATCGGTGGGCACCCCGCGTTCGACGAGCCACCGCTTGCTCGCCTGGGCTTCGGTGTACTCGTCCCCGGTCTGCCGCCCGCCGACGGTGACCACGTGGCTCGCCAGGCCCTGCCGGTACAACCCCAGCACCTGCTCGAGCCGGGACCTCAGCACGTCCGAGGGTTCACCGTGGTACTGGGCCGCACCGAGGACCACGAGGATGTCCACCGGGCGGCGCTCGTCGGCGCGCGCGACGTGCCACACGTGGTAGGCCGTCCCGCTGACGAGCAGCAGTCCGACGAGCACGCTGCCGACCACCGCGCGGCGGACGGCGCGCCACCACCGCCGCCCGCGGCGGGCGCCACCAGAGGCCTTCACGCTGGCAACCTCACAGACTCACGTCGCGCGTCGCCGCGGTCCGCCCACCGGGGCGGCGGATCGCGGTGCGCTCCTCAGCAACCGACGAGGCGGACCGCCAGGTACTCCTCCAGCTTGTCCATGGCGACCCGTTCCTGCTGCATGGTGTCGCGTTCGCGCACCGTCACGGCGTGATCGGACAGCGAGTCGAAATCCACGGTCACGCAGAACGGAGTCCCCACCTCGTCGTGCCGACGATACCGACGTCCGATGGCTCCGGCGTCGTCGAAGTCGACGTTCCAGTTCCTGCGCAGCTGGTTGGCCAGGTCACGCGCCTTCGGCGAGAGGTCGGCGTTGCGGGACAGCGGCAGCACGGCGACCTTGACCGGGGCCAGGCGGCGGTCCAGCTTGAGCACGACGCGCCGGTCCACGCCGCCCTTGGCGTTCAGCGCCTCGTCCTCGCGGTAGGCATCGGTCAAAAACGCCATCATCGGACGACCCACGCCGGCGGCGGGCTCGATCACGTACGGCCGGTAGCGCGCGTCGGTCGCCTGGTCGTAGTAGGACAGGTCCGCGCCCGAGTGCTCCGAGTGCGTCCCCAGGTCGAAGTCCGTGCGGTTGGCGATGCCCTCGAGCTCGCCCCACTCGTTGCCGGCGAAGGCGAAGCGGTACTCGATGTCGACGGTGCGCTTGGCGTAGTGCGAGAGCTTGTCCTGCGGGTGCTCGTAGTGGCGCAGGTTGTCCGGATCGATCCCCAGGTCCGTGTACCACCTGGTGCGCTCGTCGATCCAGTACTGGTGCCACTCGGGGTCCTCACCCGGTTCGACGAAGAACTCCATCTCCATCTGCTCGAACTCGCGGGTGCGGAAGATGAAGTTGCCGGGGGTGATCTCGTTGCGGAAGGACTTGCCGATCTGGCCGATGCCGAACGGCGGCTTCTTCCGCGCGGTGGTCATCACGTTGGCGAAGTTGATGAAGATGCCCTGCGCGGTTTCCGGACGCAGGTAGTGCAGCCCTTCCTCGCTCTCCACCGGACCGAGGTAGGTCTTGAGCATCATGTTGAACTCGCGCGGCTCGGTGTACTGGCCGCGGTTACCGCAGTCCGGGCAGGGAACCTGCGAGAGGTCCTCCTCGCTGGCCTCCTTGCCGGTGCGCTCGACGTACTCCTCGGCGAGCTGGTCGGCGCGGAACCGGTGGTGGCAGTTCTGGCACTCCACCAGCGGGTCGTGGAACGCGCCGACGTGACCGGAGGCCTCCCAGACCTTGCGCGGCAGGATCACCGACGAGTCCAGGCCGACGACGTCCTCGCGGCCCTGCACCATCGCCTTCCACCACTGCCGCTTGATGTTGTCCTTGAGTTCGACACCGAGCGGACCGTAGTCCCAGGCCGACCTGGTACCGCCGTAGATCTCGCCGGACGGGTAGACGAATCCGCGGCGCTTGCAAAGATTGACGATCGTGTCGATCTGATCGGCGGGCACGTTCACTCCGGAAATCTCGGCTGGTTACGACAGCACCATTGTTCCAGGTCCGTCCGGGGCGCGGACGGACCGGTAACCTGCGTGCCCCGCAGCGGCCCGATTCGCGACGGACCCGTCGAGCGGATCCGCGGCACGCGCGCCCGGCCGGGCACCGCGCCGCAAAATCCCGCGGCCGCCCGCGACGTCCGGGGCTTTGCGGTGCGGTGCACGTGGCCGCACGGTGTTCGTGCTGCGCTGCCGACCGCGGCCAGGTGGTCCGTACCATGGGTAGCGCGGCGCACACACCCGTGTTCGCCGCGGCGCGGCACGTCTCGGAAAGGATGCCATGCCCGCTGTGAACTCGAATTCCCCGGCGGAACCGCACCACCCGGCCGATGCGGCCCGGTCGACGGCGCCGCGCGGGAACGAGCCGTTGCGGGAGGAGTCCGCGTGCCAGCACGCCGGGGCGCGCCAGCCGGAAGTGGCCCTGCAAGCGGCGGACCTGGACTCCACAGCCCTGGACTCCACAGCCCTGGACTCCACAGCCCTGGACTCCACAGCCCTGGATTCGGGCGCCCTGGATTCCACCGCCCTGGATTCGGGCGCGGTGGACCCGGGTGCGGCAGATCCCGCCGCGGCCGATCCTGCGGCGGCCGATCCTGCAGCGGATGCGGCGGCGCAGCACGACGACCACCGGCAGCGGTCCCACCTGCAGCAGGCGCAGCGCCCGGCACCCGCCCCCAGCTGGTCGCAGGACACGCTCACCGAAGCGGGAGACCTGCTGCGCGCACTGGCCGCACCGGTGCGGATCGCGATCGTGCTGCAGCTGCGCCACGCCCAGAGCTGCGTGCACGACCTCGTCGATGCGCTCGGCGTGGCGCAACCGCTGATCAGCCAGCACCTGCGCGTGTTGAAATCGGCAGGGGTCGTGCGCGGTGAGCGGCACGGCCGCGAGGTGGTATACCGGCTGGTGGACGAGCACCTGGCGCACATCGTCGTCGATGCCGCCACGCACGCCGAAGAAGTCGCCGGCGCCCGGGACGACCGGCGCGCGGCCGATGCGCGCACGAGCACCGCAGAACCCAGCAGTGGACAGGAGACACGTTGACCACCGGCGAGCGTTCCACGGCCGGAGTTCCCGGCCTGCGAGCCACCAGGCAGCGCGCTGCGGTGTCGAAGCTGCTCGACGAGGTCGACGAGTTCCGCTCGGCGCAGGAGCTGCACGAACAGCTGCGCAACCGCGGCGAGGGCATCGGCCTGACGACGGTGTACCGCACGCTGCAGAGCCTGGCCGATGCCGGCGAGATCGACGTGCTGCGCGCGACCAGCGGCGAGGCGGTGTACCGCCGCTGCTCCAGCCACCACCACCACCACCTGGTGTGCCGGCACTGCGGCCGCACCGTCGAGGTCTCCGACCCGCCGGTGGAGAACTGGGCCGAGCGGATCGGCCAGGAGCACGGGTTCTCCGACGTCAGCCACACCGTGGAGATCATCGGCACCTGCCCGGACTGCGTGTCCTCCTGACCGGCGCTACCGCGCCAGCTCGTCCCGCACCTGCGAGGCCGTGGACACCACGAGCATGAGCAGCGTGCCCAGCGCGGACGCCTCCATCCCCGCTGCCGGGAACGCGTACCGCAGGGTCACGTCCGCGCCCCGCTCGTTCGGCACGGTGCCGAGGGTGCCGAACAGGCCGCGGCCGGCGCGTTCGGCCACCGCGCGGCCGAGTTCGTCCCCGCCGGGCACGTCCCAGGCGACGACGCAGGTCAGGCTCAGCACGGTCAGCCCCTCGGTGAGCCGCATCGCCTGCACCACGCAGGGCACGTCGGCGTGCTGGAAGGTCAGCGTGCCGTCGTCGTCGACGTGCACGTCGACGAAGGCCTCCAGGGCCTCGCGCGCCGATGCGAGCAGCCGCGCGGTCGCCGCCGCGTCCGCGGGGCTCGCCACGTCCTCGGGCATGCCGGTCACGACGAGACCCCCTGTTGACCGCCCTCGGCCGAGGGGACCTGCACGCCGGCCTCCTGCTCGCCGGTCTCCTGCTCGTCGGCCTGATCGATCGCCCCGCCGAAGCGCCGGTCCCGGCGCGCGTACTGCTCGCAGGCGCGCCACAGGTGCCTGCGGTCGACATCGGGGAACAGCGTGTCCTGGAAGACGAACTCGGCGTAGGCCGACTCCCACAGCAGGAAGTTCGAGGTGCGCTGCTCCCCCGAGGGCCGGATGAACAGGTCCACGTCGGGCATCCGCGGCTGGTACAGGTGCTTGGCCACGGTGCGTTCGTCCACCCGGTTCGGGTTGATCTTCCCCTCGGCAGCCAGCTGCGCGATCCGCCGGGCGGCGTCGCCGACCTCGGCGCGGCCGCCGTAGTTCACGCACATCGTCAGGTTGAGCCGGTCGTTGTCCCTGGTGCGTTCCTCGGCCGACTGCAACTCGTTGATGACGCTGCGCCACAGCTTGGGCTTGCGCCCGGACCACCGGACCCGCACGCCCAGTCCGTCGAGCTCGTCGACGCGGCGCCGGATCACGTCGCGGTTGAACCCGAGCAGGAACCGCACCTCCTCCGGGCTGCGCTTCCAGTTCTCGGTGGAGAAGGCGTACAGCGACAGCCAGTTCACGCCGATCTCGATCGCGCCCTTGGCCAGTTCGAGCACGACGGCCTCGCCGCGCTTGTGGCCTTCGACGCGCGGCAGCCCGCGCTCGTTGGCCCAGCGCCCGTTGCCGTCCATGACCACGGCGATGTGGTTCGGGACGAGTTCCTGCGGCAGTTCCGGCGGCCGGGCGCCGCTCTCGTGGGGTTCGGGAGGACGCACCTGCACATCGTCCCTGCCCTGCCCGCGGCGTCGCAGCATGGCTGTAGTTCTCCTTCGAGCTGCTGAGGGGACCGCCTCATTGTCCCGACGGTGCTCGACCGGGTGAGCACCGGTCCGTCCCGGCGACTTCGGCGGTCTCCTCGTCCTCCTCGTCGAACGGGGTGGCCCGCTCGCGGATGAATTCGGGTGCGGTGCGCTCCACCAGCGGCAGCGAGCGCAGCTGCCGTTCCATGTGCCACTGCAGGTGCGCGGCCACCAGGCCGCTGGCCTCCCGGCGCACCGGTTCGGACGCCGCCTCGGCGGTGTCCCAGTCGCCGTGCAGCAGCGCGGCCATGAGCGGCATGGTGCGCTCCGAGGGGTGCACCGAGCCCGCGGGGCGGCAGGGCACGCAGACCGCTCCGCCGGCGGCCACGTGGAACGCGGCGTGCGGCCCGGGCAGGCCGCAGCGGGCGCACGCGTCGACGGCCGGAGCCCATCCGGCGAAGGCCATGGCGCGCAGCACGAACGCGTCCAGCACGAGCGACGGGTCGCGCCGGCCCTCGGCGAGCGCACGCAGCGCGCCGACCACCAGCAGGTACAGCCGCAGCACGGGTTCGCCCTCTTCGGCCGCCAGCCTGTCCACGGTTTCCAGCGCCGCGCAGCCCGTGGTGTAGCGCCGGTAGTCGGACACGATGCGCATGCCGAACGCGTCCAGGGTCTGCACCTGCGTGATGACGTCGAGGGTGCGTCCGGTGTGGAACTGCACGTCGACGTGGCCGAACGGCTCCACCCGGGCCCCGAAGCGCGAGTTGGTGCGGCGCACGCCCTTGGCCACCGCGCGCACCTTACCGTGGCGGCGGGTGAGCAGGGTGACGATGCGGTCGGCTTCGCCGAGCTTCTGCACGCGCAGCACGACCCCGGTGTCCCGGTAGAAACTCACGCCGCCATCATCGCACCCGCCGCGGACGCCCCGGTGGCAGTCACGAACCCGCCATGAGGGCCACCGTCACAAAACCACCGAGCAGGATCCAGAGCCCGCAGACGCTCCAGCCGACGATCACGCCCGTCAACGCCGCACCACGTCCTTCGTAGCGGTGCGGCTGCTTCTTGATCTGCCTCAGGGCGATGTGGCCTCAGCAAGCTCCGATGCGCCGACAGGACCGACCGCGGAAGATATCAACTCTCGGCCCCCGCGGGCAGGTTCCGCCGGTGCGCGTCCCGCACGGCACCTCAGGTGTCGGAAGCGAGGGCGGTGAACGGCGCGAACGGTAGATTCCGCGCCAGCGTCCACAGCAGGATCAGGACCAGCGCCGTCACCGGCGCCCACCGCCACTGCTCCCAGGTGCTGTAGCGCCGGTCGTTCCAGCGACCGACCACCCACGCGGTCCAGGTCCACAGGAAGAACGGCAGGAACAGCACGAGACCGGTGTTGTAGTCGAGCGCGGCGAGCACGTCTCCGTGCAGCAGGCTGTACAGCACCCGCGTCGAACCGCAACCGGGGCAATCGAAGCCGGTCAGGAACCTCACCGGGCACGGCGGCAGCGGGATTCCCGCATCCGGAGAAGTCGGGGCAGCGAGCACCACCACCACCGCGGCGGCGCACGCCGCACCCGTGGTCATCGCGGGCAGCGCCATGCGCCGAGCCGTCTGCGCGGTCACGCCGCGAATTCTCCGGACATGTGGAAAACCCCGCTGAAGAACACCACATGAGTGATCACGAGCAGCTCGGACATTTCCGGGTTTTCAGCCCCCGCACGAGGACGGTGGCTCGCCCGCTCCCGCGAGCGGGCGAGCCACCGGAGGATTCAGTAGGTACTGCTGCTGCTGGCAGCGAACACGCTGATCAGGATCACGGCGATGTAGAGGAGAATGAGCAGTCCCCAGCCGCAGGCGCCGACGATGATGCCGATCTTGCCCCACTTCTTGGCGTCGGCACCGGCTTGGTGGGCCTCCATGACCTGGCCTTGCTGCCACAGGCTCTGCACGGAGGTCGCCTTGATCAACGCCGCGATCGCGAAGGGCCAGCACAGGAAGATCGAACCGATCGCCCACCCCAGGTTGTTGTTCGGCGGCGCACCACCGGGCTGCGGCTGGCCGTACGGGGGAGGCGCTCCGTACGGCTGCTGGCCGTACGGCTGCTGTTGCTGCTGCGGCATCGGCCCGGACTGCGCGTACGGGCCGGCCTGTCCGTACGGCTGCTGGGGTTGCGGCCCGGAGTGCGGATAGCCGCCGCCTTGCTGAGGCTGCTGCCCCGGGTGCTGCCCATAGGGGTTAGTCACGAATGGTCCCTTTTGCTCAAGTCTATTTCCCTCGGCGGCCGCGGGTGATCACGTTCCGCGGGCTCGGGCAATCTACCGCACGGGAGCGCCGCACCGTGCCGGCTCCGCGGAACCGCTCAAAAACCCAACCGGTTCAGCTGCTTCGCGTCGCGCTGCCATTCCTTGGCGACCTTGACGTGCAGGTCTAGGTAGATCTTGTTGCCGAGCAGCCGGCGGATGTGCCGGCGCGCCTGGGAACCGACCTCGCGCAGGCGCTGGCCGCCGCGACCGATGACGATGGCCTTCTGGCTCTGCCGCTCCACGTAGATCGTGGCGTACACGTCGAGCATGTCGTCGCGGTCCTCGCGCTGCTGCATCTCCTCGACGGTCACGGCCAGCGAATGCGGCAGTTCGTCGCGCACGCCCTCGAGCGCGGCCTCCCGGATCAGCTCGGCCATGACCGTGGTCTCCGGCTCGTCCGTCAACTCGCCGTCCGGGTACAGCTGCGGACCTTCCGGCAGCTGCTTGCAGAGCACGTCCGAGAGCACGTCCAGCTGCACCGTCTCCTGCGCCGAGACCGGGACGATCTCGGCGAAGTCCATCAGCTCCTGCACCGCCAGCAGCTGGTCGACGACCTGCTTGCGGCTCGCCGCGTCGGTCTTGGTGACGATGCCCACGACGGGGGTCTCCGCCGCCACCTTGCGCAGCTGTTCCGCGATGTAGCGGTCGCCCGGCCCGATGGCCTGGTCGGCCGGCATGCAGAAGCCGACCACGTCGACTTCCGACCAGGTGTCGTAGACGAGGTCGTTGAGCCGCTGCCCCAGCAGCGTCCGCGGGCGGTGCAACCCGGGCGTGTCGACGATGATCAACTGCGCGTCGGGGCGGTGCACGATGCCGCGGATCGCGTGCCGCGTGGTCTGCGGCTTGCTGGAGGTGATGGCCACCTTCGTGCCCACGAGCGCGTTCGTCAGCGTGGACTTGCCCGCGTTCGGGCGACCGACGAAGGACGCGAAACCGGAACGGTGTTCGGCGACGGACTGGGACGACTCGGACTCGTTGCTGCTCACCGCCCCATTGTGCCCAGCGGCCGCGCCCGCCACCACGCCCGGTCCCCGCACGGCGGACGGCGGTGCACCGGCCGTCGGTGCACCGCGCCCGCACGAGCGCCTCAGGAGTGCACGACGCCCTGCACCGCGCCCTGGGAGTCGGCGCGCAGCACGGGGGCCCCGGCCGCGAGGTCGCGCACCGCAGCGAGGGACTCCTCGGAGACCTCGGTGGCGTCGGTCACCACGGCCGCGGCCTCCAGCCCCGGGGCGCCGCTGGAGGCGGCAGCGCTGACAGCCGCCTGCAGCGCCGACAGCCGCAGCGAGTCCAGCTCGACCGTGCACGCCGCGTAGGTGCGCCCGTCGACGTCGCGAACGGCGGCACCCTCCGCGGCGCCGGTCCGAGCCCGCGCCGAGCGGGCCAGGGTCACGATCTTGGCGTCCTCGCCGCCCAGCTCGGCCGGTGCAGCGGTTTCCACCCGTTCAGCCACGTGTATCGCTTCCTTCCTGTTGTGCGCCGGTTCCGTCCCCGGACCGCTCGGCAACCGCCTGCTCGGAGCCCTCGGCCGGTTCGACCCGCCGCACCAGCAGTGCGTTGATCCGAATCCTGCCGCGGTGGTCCTTGCCGCCTTCGGCGCGCAGCCGCAGCCCGGCCACCTCGGCTTCCGCACCGGGCAGCGGCACGCGCCCGAGCCGCTGCGCCAGCAGTCCGCCGACGGTTTCGACATCGCCGGCGTCGATCTCCGCCTGGAACAGCTCGGCCAGGTCCTGCACGGGCAACCGGGAAATGACGCGGACGGTTCCGTCGGAGAACTCCTCGACGGGGCGGTGTTCCTCGCGGTCCGACTCGTCGGTGATCTCCCCGACGATCTCCTCGATGATGTCCTCGATGGTCAGCAGCCCCGCCGTGCCCCCGTACTCGTCGACGGCGATGGCGAGGTGGCTGCGCGAACGCTGCATCTCGCGCAGCAACCCGTCCAGCCGCTTCGTGTCGGGGACGAAGCTCGCCGTCCGCATGAGCTCACCCACCGCCGGCGAGGTGCGGTCGCCCTCGGACCGCTCCATCACCGCGCGGGTGAGTTCTTTGAGGGTGACCACGCCGACGATGTCGTCGACGCTGCTGCCGATCACGGGCAGGCGGGAGAAACCGGACCGCAGGCACAGCGCGAGCGCCTGCCGCGCGGACTTGCCGCGTTCGATCCAGATGATCTCGGTGCGCGGCACCATGACCTCCCGCGCGAGCGTGTCGCCGAGGTCGAACACGGAGTGGATCATCTTGCGCTCGCCGGCGGCGACGACGCCGCTCTCACCGGCGATGTCGACGAGCTCGCGCAGTTCCACCTCGGTGGAGAACGGTCCTTCGCGGAACCCGCGGCCCGGCGTGATGAGGTTCCCGATGAGGATCAGCAGGCGGGTGAGCGGGGTGAGCACGCGCGCCACGGCGCGCACCGGCCCGGCGACTTTCGCGCCTACGCCGTAGGGGTGTTGGCGTCCGATGGTGCGCGGACCGACGCCGACGAGCACGTACGAGGCCAGCAGCATGATCAGCGCGGCGGCGACGACCGCCCAGGCGTCCGAGTCCGCCAGTCGCAGCGCCAGCACGGTGACGAGCACGGTGGCACCGAGCTCGCAGGCCAGGCGCAGCAGCAACAGCAGGTTGACGTGCCGCGGACGGTCGGCGAGCACGGCGGAGAGCTGCCGCGCCCCGCTGCTGCCCTGGCGCACGAGTTCGTCCACCCGCGCGCGGGAGACCGCGGTGATCGCCGCTTCCGAGGCCGCGAACAGGCCGGCGGCGAGCACCAGCAGCACCGCCCACCCGAGCAGCGCGGTACTACCGGACATCGCCGCCGTTCCCTGGAGCTCGCAACACCACTGCCTTCATCGCATCGCTGCTGGCCGCACTCCTCCGCCGGTCACCCTCGCGGGCGCTCGTCCTGCGGGTCGTCCAGGCCGACGGTGCCCAGCAGGCGTTCGTCGGCGCTGCGCTGCTGCTCCTCCTGCCGCGCGGTTTCCTGCTCGTGGCGGTAGTCGGCGAGGATGCGGTTCTGCAGACCGAACATCTCCCGCTCCTCCTCCGGCTCGGCGTGGTCGTAGCCGAGCAGGTGCAGCACGCCGTGCACGGTGAGCAGGTGCAGTTCGTCGAACAGCCCGTGGCCGGCCTTGGCCGCCTGGTCCTCGGCGAACTCGGGGCAGAGCACGATGTCGCCGAGCAGCGCGGGGCCGGAACCGGCCGTGTCCGGACGGCGCGTCGTGTCGTACTCGTCCATGGGGAACGCCATCACGTCGGTGGGACCGGGCAGGTCCATCCACCGCTCGTGCAGATCCGCCATCACGTCCTGTTCGACCATGATGACGGACAGCTCGGCGAGCTGGCTGACGCTCATCTTGTCCAGTGCGAACCGGGCCGCGGAGACGATCGAGTCCCCGGGCAGGTCGGCACTCGTCTCGTTGGCGAATTCGATGCTCATCCGTGTCCCCGCCGGCCTCGGCCGTTGCCGGGCCGGCCGTTCTCGTTGTTGTCGCGCTGCGCTTCTTCCGCGGCCTGCCACCTGTCGTAGGCGTCGACGATGTCGGTCACCAGCTGGTGGCGCACCACGTCCTGGCTGTCGAGGTGGGCGAAGTGCACGTCGGAGAGGCCACCGAGGATGTCCTGCACCACCTTCAGGCCGCTGCGCTGACCACCCGGCAGGTCGATCTGCGTGATGTCGCCGGTGACCACGATCTGCGATCCGAACCCGAGGCGGGTGAGGAACATCTTCATCTGTTCCAGCGTGGTGTTCTGCGCCTCGTCGAGGATGATGAACGCGTCGTTGAGCGTGCGCCCGCGCATGTAGGCCAGCGGGGCGATCTCGATGGTTCCGGACTGGGTCAGGCGCGGCACCGACTCCGGATCGATCATGTCGTGCAGCGCGTCGTACAGCGGACGCAGGTACGGGTCGATCTTCTCGTACAGCGACCCGGGCAGGTAGCCCAACCGCTCGCCCGCTTCCACCGCGGGACGCGTGAGGATGATCCGGTTGACCTCCTTCGCGCGCAGCGCCTGCACCGCCTTGGCCATGGCCATGTAGGTCTTGCCGGTACCGGCCGGGCCGATGCCGAACACGACGGTGTTCTGGTCGATCGCTTCGACGTAGCGCTTCTGGTTGAGCGTCTTCGGGCGGATCGTCCGGCCGCGGCGCGAGAGGATGTCGAGGCTGAGCACTTCTGCCGGTGACTCGTTGTTGCCCTCGGAGAGCATCGACACGCTGCGGCGGACGGCGTCGGGCGTGACGGTGCCCTTGCTCGCCAGGGTGATGAGCTCGGCGAGGACGCGTTCGGCGAAGGCCACCTCCGCCGACTCGCCCGAAAGAGTGACTTCGTTGCCGCGGACGTGCACGTCCGCGGCGAGGAGATCCTCCGCGACGCGGAGGTTCGCGTCCCGCGAGCCGAGCAAGGTCAGCACGAGCTCGTCCGGGACGGTCACTGTCGATTGCGCGGAGAAGTTCCGCGACTGTTCTCCGGACTCGGCGGCGGCACCGCCGGTGGGGATTCCGGCCACGTGGTTTCGGGCCCTGCTTTCTGCGCTCGCTGCGCTGCTCGACGGACAGTTCCAACGCCCTCGCGAGCGAACTCGCCGCCCGGCGGGGTCGTACCACCGATGGTAGAACACTCGACAATTCGCGCCCGGCTGCGCGTGCACCGCCGCGTGCGGCGGGCGGGCGAGCGCGGAGCCGCCGCACACCCGGAGTCACCGCACGCCCCGGGACCACCGCACGCCCGGAGTCACCGCACGCCCCGGGACCACCGCACGCCCGGAGTCACCGCACGACCCGGTCACGTGCGCACCGGATCGCCGGCAGCCGTGCTGCTCGGCCCGGCGCGCCGCGCAGCCGGGACGGCCGGTCGGCTCAGCCCTTGATCGGCCCGCCGGTCATCCCGCCGAGGTTCTCCCCGCCGAGCAGGTGCAGGTGCACGTGGAAGATGGTCTGGCCGGCGTCGGCGTTGGTGTTGAACAGCAGCCGGTAGCCGGACTCGACGATGTCGTCGTCCGCGGCGATGGCGTGGGCGGTTTCGATCAGTTCGGCCAGCAGGCCGGGGTCGCCGGCCGCGAGCTCGGCGGCGTTGCGGTAGGGGCTCTTGGGGATGACCAGCGCGTGGGTCGGCGCCTGCGGGTTGATGTCCCGGATGGCGATGAGCCGGTCGTTCTCCCGCACGATGTCGGCGGGGATTTCGCGGTCGATGATCCGCTGGAACAGCGAGTCCGTGTCACTCATGCCCGGAGATTATCGCCGAGCGCCACCGGCCCCGCGCGCCACCACCCGTGATCCGCGGGGGTCGTCAAAGCCAGAGCGCACTGCCGGACACGACAAGCCGCGACCCGCAGCCACCATTTCGACGCGAAGCGTCGAGCACCCAGCAAGCAACGCACCAGCCGCAGGTTCTCCAGTGCGTCTCTCGTGAGGAAGGTCCGACGCTGCGTAGGCGGACTACTCAAGGAGGGCACCCGGAACGAGAGACGTGCTGGAGGTTCTGCCACAGGGGCCTTGCGCAACGGAACCCACCACTGTTTTCGACGCCGTGCCGCAGGAATGGATCTGGGGGTCATCCACCTGCGGCACGGCTCCCGCCGGACCGAGGGGGGAGGTGTCCGGCGGGCGGAAGGGTCCGATCGGCAACCCGTTCGGCCGCGACGCTACCGCCCCTCGGAGGAGTGACACCAGCACCCCGGCGCAGAATTGATCTCGGTCCCATCCGGCCGCGCGCGCACAACCGAACGGGCGGTGTGGTCAACACCACCGTTCGGTGCGGACGCCGAGCGCCCCCAGGGCCACGGCCGGCGCGGTGGAGGCGCGCAGCACGCTCGGCCCGAGCCGGACCGGCCGCGCTCCGGCCGCCGCCAACTGCTCCACCTCCGCGGGGGCGATCCCGCCCTCCGGGCCGACGATCAGCAGCACTTCCCCGGAACCGGGCAGCTCCACCGAGCGCAGCGCCGTGCTCCCGGCCTCGTGCAGCACGAGCGCGGCGTCGGCCTCGCCGACGAGCCGCGCCAGCTCGCGCGTGCCCACCGGGCCCGCGACTTCGGGGGTCCACGCGCGCCGCGCCTGCTTGGCCGACTCGCGCGCCGTTTCCCGCCACCGGCCGAGGGCTTTCGCGCCGCGCGGCCCGTCGTCCCATTTCGCGACGCACCGCGCGGCCTGCCACGGCACGACCGCGTCCACGCCCGCTTCGGTCGCGACCTCCACGGGCAGCTGGCTGCGGTCGCCCTTGACGAGGGCTTGGGCCAGCCGCACCCGCAGCCGCGGCTGCGGCACGTGCCAGGTCTCGGTCACCTCGAGCGCGAGTTCGTCCTTGCCGACCCCGGCAACCGAGCACTTCGCCATCCCCCCGCGCCCGTCGGCGAGCAGGAGGTCCTCCCCCTCGCGCAGGCGCCGGACGGTCGCGGCGTGCTTGCCTTCCGCACCGCCCAGCGCGGTGCGGGCATCACCGGGCAGCTCGTCGACGTGGAAGACCGGCAGCCCGTCCGGCACGGCTCAGCGGTTCCCGAACGACTTGAACCGGGAGAAGATCCCGCTGCGGTGTCCGTTGCCGTTGGCCGACACGGTCGGTTCCGGCTGCTCCTCCCCGCGCAGAGCGGCGAGTTGGCGCAGCAGCTCGGCCTGCTGGTCGTCGAGCTTCGCGGGCACTTCGACGTTGAGGTGCACGTGCAGGTTGCCGTGCCCGCTGACCTTGCCGTTGGAACGCAGCTTCGGCAGCCCGCGGCCGGTGAAGACCTGCTCGGTACCGGACTGCGTGCCGGCCTCGACGCTGATCTCCTCCTCCTCGCCGTCGAGGGTGCGCAGCGTCAGCACGGTGCCCAGCGCCGCGGCGGTCATGGGCAGGTCGATCGTGCAGTGCAGGTCGGCGCCGTCCCGGGTGAACCGCTCGTGCGGCTGCTCCTCGACCTCGACGAACAGGTCGCCCGCCGGGCCGCCACCCGGACCGACCTCGCCCTCCCCGGCGAGGCGCACGCGCATCCCGTCGCCGACACCGCCGGGGATCTTGACCGTGATCGTGCGCCGCGCGCGGATCCGGCCCTCACCGCCGCACTGCTGGCACGGTTCGGGGATGACCTCGCCGAAGCCGTGGCAGACGGGGCACGGCCGCGAGGTCATGACCTGCCCCAGGAAGGAGCGCTGCACCGACTGGATCTCGCCGCGACCGCCGCAGTTGTCGCAGGTGGACGGGGCCGTACCGGCCTTGCACCCACCGCCGTCGCAGGTGTCGCACAGCACCGCGGTGTCCACGGTGATGTCCCGGTCGATGCCGCTGGCGCACTCCTCGAGGGTCATCTCCAGGCGCAGCAGCGCGTCGGAACCGGCCTGCGCCCGGCTCTTCGGTCCGCGGCCGCCACCGCCCATGCCGCCGCCGAAGAAGGCATCCATGATGTCGCCGAGGCCGCCGAATCCGGCGAACGGATCGCCACCGCCGCCTCCGGCACCGCCGCCGCTGTCCATGGGGTCGCCGCCCATGTCCACGACCTGCCGCTTCTGCGGGTCGGACAGCACCTCATAAGCGGTGGTCACTTCCCGGAACCGCTCCTGCGCGTCCTCTTCCGGGTTGACATCCGGGTGCAGCTCCCGCGCGAGCTTGCGGTACGCACGTTTGATCTGCTCCGCGGTCGCGTCCTTGGACACTCCGAGGATCGCGTAGTAGTCCCTGGCCACCTTGTCCGTACTTCCTCTGGTCGATCAACAGGTTCACGTATCGGTCGCACCGACGCCGCGGCTGTCGCCGCCGGCTCGTGCGCAGGCGGGCGCGCGCCGGAACGGTCACCGGCCCCGCAGGATCTCACCCACGTACGTGGCGACCGCACGCACCGCCGCCATCGTCCCGGGGTAGTCCATGCGCGTGGGGCCGACCACGCCCAGCCCGCCGAGCACGGTCCCATCCGCCCCGTACCCGGTGGACACCACCGAGGTGGTCTGCATCTCCTCCGCTTCGTTCTCCGCCCCGATCCGCACGTGCACCGTACGCGAGTCGCGTGCGGCGGCGAGCAGCTTGAGCACCACCACCTGCTCCTCCAGGGCTTCCAGCACCTGGCGCAACGAGTCGGAGAAGTCCGCGACGTTGCGCGTGAGGTTCGAGGTCCCTCCCAGGACCATACGCTCGTCGGGGTGCTCGACCAGCGACTCGATGAGCACGCTGCTCACCCGCACGAGGACCGGGCGCAGCTCGTCCGGGCCGTGCTCGGGCAGGTCGGCGACCGCCGCGGAGGCGTCGGCGAGCCGCTTCTCGGACATCGCGTTGTTCAGCACGGTGCGCAGCTGCGCGACGTCGTCCTCGGAGATGACGTCACCGAGGTCCACCATGCGCTGGTCGACCCGTCCGGTGTTGGTGATGAGCACGAGCATCAGCCGGGCGGGGGTGATGGTGACGACTTCGACGTGCCGCACCGTGGAGCGCGTCAACGTGGGGTACTGCACCACGGCGACCTGCTGGGTCAGCTGCGCCAGCAGGCGCACGCTGCGCCGCATCACGTCGTCGAGGTCCACCGCGCTTTCCAGGAAGGTGTAGATCGCGCGGCGTTCGGCGGCGGTCAGCGGCTTCACCTCGTGCAGCCGGTCGACGAACATGCGGTAGCCCTTGTCGGTGGGCACCCGCCCGGCGCTGGTGTGCGGCTGGGCGATGTAGCCGTCCTCTTCGAGGGAGGCCATGTCGTTGCGCACGGTGGCGCTGGACACGCCGAGGTTGTGGCGATCGACGAGCGCTTTCGAGCCGATGGGTTCCTGGCTGGAGACGTAGTCGGCGACGATGGCCCGCAGCACCTCGAAACGGCGGTCGTCGGTGTTCACTCGCCACCTCCCACTCGGCATCGACCTCCACGGCCCGGCACCGCCGGGCCGCACGCCCACGATTGCCGGCCCTGCTCCGAACAGCGCCGCACGTGGACCACGACGACGTGCCCGCGGCGTCCGCTCCCGCACCGCGACGGATGGGCACCGCAACGGGCACCGCGGCGGGTGAGCAGCGCAGCGGGACCACCGGTGCTCCCCACCACCCAGTTTACGGGTGCAGCACCACGCCCGGGCACGCGAACGAGGATCACAGCTGCGCCCCGCTGCGGGCGAGCCCGGTCCAGCGCGGCGCAGGTGCGCTACCAGCCACGGCGCAACAGCCGCGCCGCGTCCGCGCGGGCCGGACCGGTGCGACGGGTGCGGGCGCCTCATCCGAGCAGCCGGGTCACCACTCCGTCGGCCAGCAGCCGTCCGCGCTCGGTGAGCACGGCGCGCCCGTCCTGCCACCGGTCGTGCCGCAGCAGCCCGTCCGCGACGGCCTGCTCGGCTTCCCGCACCCCCTTCTCGTCGAGCACGCCCGGGTCCAACCCGTCGCTCGTGCGCAGCGCGAGCATGATCCGCTCGATGCGGCGGTCCTCGGCGGTGAGCACCTCGCGGCCGGAAGCAGGCGAGAGCCCCTGGGACAGGCTGCGCGCGTACCGGGCGGGGTGTTTGACGTTCCACCAGCGCACACCGCCGATGTGGCTGTGCGCCCCCGGGCCGGCGCCCCACCAGTCGCCGCCGTGCCAGTAGCCGAGGTTGTGCCGGCAGCGCGCGGCCTCGTCCGCGGCCCAGTTGGACACCTCGTACCACCCCAGTCCGGCTTCGGACAGCCGCGCGTCGATGAGCTCGTAGCGGTCGGCCAGCACGTCTTCGTCGGGCACGGGCAGTTCGCCGCGGCGCACCCGGCGCGCCAGCGCGGTGCCGTCCTCGACGATGAGCGAGTACGCCGAGACGTGGTCCACCCCGGCGGAGAGCACCGCTTCGAGGGTGGCGCGCAGGTCGTCGTCGCTCTCGCCCGGCGTGCCGTAGATCAGGTCGAGGCTGACGTGGTCGAACCCGGCTGCACGTGCCTCGCGCGCAGCCTGCACGGCCCGTCCGGGCGTGTGCCGGCGGTCGAGCACCCGCAGGACGTGTTCGGCGGCCGACTGCATGCCGAGCGACACGCGCGTGTAGCCGTGCTCGCGGATGCCGGCGAAGAACTCCGGTGAGGTCGATTCCGGATTGGACTCGGTGGTGACCTCCGCATCGTCGGCCAGTCCGAAGGTGCCGCGCACCGCGGCGAGGACGTCGCCGAGGCGGTCGGCCCCGATCAGCGAGGGGGTGCCGCCGCCGACGAAGACCGTTTCCGCGGGCGGCACCGGACCTCCCGCGCTCGCGGAAACGCGCGCACCCAGTTCGAGTTCGGCGCGCAGGCCGTCGAGCCAGCTGTCGAACCCGGCGTTGTCGCCGAGCTCGTCGGCGGTGTAGGTGTTGAAGTCGCAGTAGCCGCACCGGGTGGCGCAGAACGGCACGTGCACGTACACGCCGAACGGGTGATCCCCCAGTTCGGCGAGCGCAGTTTCCGGCAGCGCCCCGTCCGCGGGAGCCGGTTCGGCGTTCGGCGGTTCCTTGGCCACGTCCCCACTGTCCCACCATGCGGATGCCGCTAGACCGGCAGGTGAGCTGATGGCAGGGTGATCGGCATGGGTATGACCGGGACCGGAACGCTGCTGGTCACCCGCCGCTACATCGACTTGCGCCGGGTTTCCAGCGCACTGTGCCCCTCGCAGCAGGGGCGGTGAACCGCGTCGCACGCGCGCAGTCGCGCCGTCCTCGTTCACCACGTGCCGGGCCCGTCCCCACGTGTGTGACCGCCCACTCCTCTCGTCCCTGTCCACGAGGCGTCGGACGCGCCGTGAGCTTGCGCCGCCTCCGAGTGAGCACACTCACGCAGCGTCGCCGCGCCTGAACGATCCCGGAGGTCGGAGCATGGTCCCCCCGACGGAAACAACCGGTCGCCCCGCCCGAAAACGCAAGGCACGTGGTGAGGGCCAGTGGGCGCTCGGCCACCGCGAACCGTTGAACGCCAACGAGCGGCTCAAGAAGGAGGACAATCCGCTCAACGTCCGCGAGCGCGTCGAGCGGATCTACGCGCACCGCGGTTTCGACTCGATCGACCCGCAGGACCTGCGCGGCCGTTTCCGCTGGCTGGGCCTGTACACGCAGCGCGCCCCGGGCATCCCCGGCGGGCGCACCGGCACGCTGGAGCCGGAGCAGCTCGACGACGACCACTTCATGCTGCGCGTGCGCATCGACGGCGGCGCGATGACCACCGAGCAGCTGCGCACCGTCGGTGAGATCGCCCGGACCTACGCCCGCGACACGGCCGACATCACCGACCGGCAGAACATCCAGCTGCACTGGATCCGCATCGAGGACATGCCGACGATCTGGGAGCGGCTGGAGTCCGTCGGCTTGTCCACCACCGAGGCCTGCGGCGACTGCCCGCGCGTGGTGCTGGGCTCGCCGGTCGCCGGCGTCGCCGCCGACGAGATCATCGACGGCACCCCCGCGGTGCACGAGATCAACGAGCGCTACATCGGCGACCAGTCGCTGGCGAACCTGCCCCGCAAGTACAAAACGGCGATCAGCGGTTCGCCGCGGTGGGACGCCGTGCCGGAGATCAACGACGTCTCCTTCGTCGGGGTCGAACATCCCGAGCACGGCCCGGGCTTCGACGTGTGGGTCGGTGGCGGGCTGTCCACCAACCCGAAGTTCGCGCAACGGCTGGGCGCCTGGGTCCCGGTCTCCGAGGTCGCCGAGGTCTGGCACGCGGTCACCGCGGTCTTCCGCGACTACGGCTACCGGCGGCTGCGGCACCGCGCCCGGATGAAGTTCCTCGTCGACGACTGGGGCGCGGAGGCCTTCCGCAAGGTGGTCGAAGACGAGTACCTGCACCGCGAGCTCCTCGACGGCCCCGCGCCGGAGACGCCGACCGAGGCCCGCGACCACTTGGGCGTGCACCGGCAGCAGGACGGCAACTACTACGTCGGCTTCAAGTCCCCCGCCGGACGCGTGAACGGGTCGAAGCTGGTCCAGGCGGCCGAGGCGGCCGAGCGGGTCGGCTCCTCGCGGGTGCGCACCACGGTGGAGCAGAACCTGCTCGTGCTGGACGTTCCGGAGTCCGAGGTGGACGCGCTCATCTCGGACATGTCCGAACTCGACCTGGACGCGACGCCCTCGCCGTGGCGCCGCGGCGTGATGGCCTGCACCGGCCTCGAGTTCTGCAAGCTGGCGATCGTGGAGACCAAGCAGCGGGCGATCGACCTCGTCGGCGACCTGGAGAAGCGCCTGGGCGACATCCAGGACGGCTTGGAGAACCCGGTGGCGGTCACCCTCAACGGCTGCCCCAACGCCTGCGCCCGCACGCAGGTCGCCGACATCGGCCTGAAGGGCCAGATGGTCACCGACGAGGACGGCAACCAGGTCGAAGGTTTCCAGGTGCACCTCGGCGGCGGGCTGGCGGCCGACACCGGCACCGGCCGCAAGATCCGCGGCCACAAGGTGACTTCGGCCGAGCTCGGGGATTACGTGGAGCGGCTGGTGCGGCGCTACGTCGCGCAGCGCGAGCAGGGTGAGCGGTTCCCCCAGTGGGTGGGCCGCGCTACCGACGAGGACCTGTCATGACGCGAGCCGACAACCGCATGGCGCCGCTGCACTGCCCGTACTGTGGCGATGAGGAACTCGTGCCGCGGGAGGAACCGGCCGGCGCGTGGAAGTGCGCCGCGTGCCTGCGCGTGTTCACCGTGCAGCTGGTCGGACTGGCGCTGCCCGAGCACGAGCGCTTCCGGCAGGAAGGAGCGCAGGACTCATGAGCCCCACGAAGGAGCAGGCCGTGGACATCGGACACCGGCGCGCGGACGAGGAGCTGCACGGCCTCGCCGAGAAGGCTTCGACCGAGCTCGCCGAGGCCACTGCCGACGAGGCCCTGACGTGGGCGGCGGAGACGTTCGGCCGGAACCTGATCGTCGCTTCGAACATGCAGGACGCCTCGCTGATCGACCTGGCCGCGCGCGTGCAGCCCGGTGTGGACGTCCTCTTCCTGGAGACCGGCTACCACTTCGCTGAGACGCTCGGCACACGCGACGCCGTGGCGGCCACCTACGATGTGAACATCGTGGACGCCACGCCCGAGCAGACCGTGGCCGAGCAGGACGGGAGCGAAGGTCCGCGGCTGTACGAGCGTGACCCGAACCGCTGCTGCTTCCTGCGCAAGGTGCTGCCGCTGCGCAACACGCTGGCGCCGTACGAGGCGTGGGTGACCGGTGTGCGCCGGGTGGAGGCGCCCACGCGCGCCAACACACCCATCGTCACCTGGGACGACCGCAACGGGCTGGTGAAGATCAACCCGTTGGCGGCCTGGACGGACGAGGAACTGCAGTCCTACATCGACAGCCGCGACGTGCTGGTGAACCCGCTGGTGCACGCCGGGTACCCCTCGATCGGGTGCGCGCCGTGCACCAGCAAGCCCGCCCCGGGCGCCGATCCGCGCAGCGGCCGTTGGGCAGGCTCGTCCAAGACCGAATGCGGACTGCACGGGTGACGGGCGCGGTACACCGCGAGAACACGGAGGACACCGGAGACATGACCACGACCGATCCCGGCATCGACACGGTGGCGGAGCCGACCCGCGAGGCGCCTCCGCAGGTGAACAATCTGGACGCCCTGGAATCGGAAGCGATCCACATCTTCCGGGAAGTGGCCGGCGAGTTCGACCGCCCGGTCATCCTCTTCTCCGGCGGGAAGGACTCCACGCTGCTGCTGCACCTGGCGCTGAAGGCCTTCCGGCCCGCCCCGGTCCCGTTCGGCCTGCTGCACGTGGACACCGGGCACAACTTCCCCGAGGTCCTCGAGTTCCGCGATCAGCTGTGCGAAAAGCACGGTTTGCGGCTGCACGTCGCCTCCGTGCAGGACTACATCGACGAGGGGCGCCTCGAGGAGCGGCCCGACGGCACGCGGAACCCGTTGCAGACGACGCCGCTGCTGGACGCGATCCGGGACAACAAGTTCGACGCGGTGTTCGGCGGCGGCCGGCGCGACGAGGAGCGTTCGCGCGCCAAGGAGCGGATCTTCAGCCTGCGCAACGCGTTCGGCCAGTGGGAGCCGCGGCGGCAGCGGCCGGAGCTGTGGAACCTGTACAACGGGCGGCACCGCGCCGGTGAGCACGTCCGCGTCTTCCCGCTGTCCAACTGGACGGAGCTGGACGTGTGGCGCTACATCCAGCGGGAGAAGGTCGAGCTGCCGGCGATCTACTACGCCCACGAACGCGAGGTGTTCCTCCGCGACGGCATGTGGCTGACCGCCGGACCCTGGGGCGGTCCCCGCGAGGGCGAGGAGGTGCACCGCAGAACGGTGCGCTACCGCACGGTCGGCGACGGCTCGTGCACCGGGGCGGTGGAGTCCACCGCCCGCACGCTCGACGAGGTCATCGCCGAGGTCGGCGCCAGCCGGTTGACCGAGCGGGGCGCCACGCGGGCCGACGACCGGCTTTCCGAGGCGGCCATGGAGGACCGCAAGCGCGAGGGCTACTTCTAGTCACTTTCCGTCCGGCAACAAGAATGGGTTCACGCATGACCGAGACCACCTCCGAAACGCCATCGGTGGCCGCCGCGTCCGACAGCGGCGTCCTGCCGGAGAGCACCGACTTGCTGCGGCTGGCCACGGCGGGTTCGGTGGACGACGGCAAGAGCACGCTCGTCGGCCGGCTGCTGCACGACACGAAGTCCGTGCTGGCGGACCAGCTGGACGCGGTGTACCAGGCCAGCGAGGAACGCGGACTGTCCACCCCGGACCTTTCGCTGCTCGTCGACGGTCTGCGCGCCGAGCGGGAGCAGGGCATCACCATCGACGTTGCCTACCGCTACTTCGCCACGCCGCGCCGCAGTTTCGTGCTCGCCGACACCCCGGGGCACGTGCAGTACACCCGGAACACGGTCACCGGCGCCTCCACCTCGCAGCTGGCGGTGCTGCTGGTGGACGCGCGCAAGGGCGTGCTCGAGCAGACGCGGCGGCACGCGGCCGTGCTGGCGCTGCTGGGCGTGCCGCGGCTCGTGCTGGCCGTGAACAAGATCGACATGGTGGACTTCGACGAGGCCACGCACACCGAGATCGCCAAGGAGTTCACCGAGCACGCCAAGGCGCTCGGCTACACCGACGACACCGTCGTGACGATCCCGGTTTCCGCGCTGCACGGCGACAACGTGGTCCGGCGTTCCGAACGCACCCCGTGGTACACCGGCCCGGCACTGCTGGAGCACCTGGAAACCGTGCCGGTGGCGCCGGATCCGCACGACGCGCCGTTCCGGATGGCGGTGCAGTGCGTGGTGCGCCCGCGCACCGAGGAGTTGCCCGACTACCGGGGCTACGCCGGCCAGTCCGCCAGCGGCGTGGTCCGCGCCGGCGACGAGGTCGTCGTGCTGCCCGCCGGAAGGCGCACGCGGGTGTCGCAAGTGGACACACCGGACGGAACGGTCGCCAGCGCCGCGGCGGGCCGCCCGATCACGCTGCTGCTGGAGGACGACGTCGACATCGCGCGCGGTGACCTGGTTGCCCACGCCGACCGCCCGCCGCGGCTGAGCGACGAGCTCGACACCACGGTGTGCTGGCTGTCCGAGAAGCCGCTGCGCGGCGGCGACCGCGTGCTGGTCAAGCACGGCACCCGCACGGTGCAGGCGATGGTCACCAAGCTCACCGGCCGCTTCGACGAGCAGGAACTGGCCACCGTGGACACACCGGAGGCGTTGGAGCTCAACGAGATCGGACGGGTGCAGCTGCGCACCTCGGAGCAGCTGGCGATCGACGAGTACGCCGACAACCGCCGCACCGGTGCGTTCCTCGTCCTCGACCCGGCCGACGGCAACACGCTCGGCGCGGGTCTCGTCGGACATCCCCTGGCCGCTGCGACGGCGTGAGCGGCATGGCGGCAGGCAACGTTCCGCTGGTCGCGGTCGCGCACGGCAGCCGGGACCCCCGGTCGGCCGCGGCGATCCACGCGCTGGTGGACGAGGTCCGCAGGCAGCGCCCGGATCTCGACGTCCGCACCGCGTTCCTGGACCTGTCGGCCCCGCGGGTGAGCGATGTGCTGGCGGGGGTGCACGGCGATGGCCACGGGGACGCCGTCGTCGTCCCGCTGCTGCTGGGGCACGCCTTCCACGCGCGGGTGGACATTCCGGGCGTGGTGGCCGATGCGGAACGCCGCCATCCCCGCCTGCAGGCGCGGATCGCCGAGGTGCTCGGCCCCGATCCGCGTTTGGAGCGGGCGGCGTGGCGACGCCTCGCCGAAGCGGGCGCCGATGCCGCCGACCCGGAACTGGGGGTGGTGCTGGCCGGTGCCGGCTCGTCGCACCCACCGGCCAACCGGAGCGTCGCGGAGGTGGCCGAGCGGTGGCGCGCCGCCGCGGCGTGGCCGGATGCGGTCGCGGCGTTCGCCGCGGCCGCCGAGCCCACCGTTGCGCAGGCGGTTACCCGCCTGCGCGCCGCGGGTGCGCGGCGCATCGCGGTAGGTTCCTGGTTTCTCGCGCCCGGGCGGCTGCCGGACCGCGTCCTCGAGCAGGCGCGGGCCGAGGTTCCGCAGGCCCTGCTGGCCGCGCCGATGGCCGATGACGGTGAGGTCGCCGCGCTCGTGCTCGACCGCTACCGCGCCGCGCTCACCGCGCCGAACATGCACGAGTCCGCCCGTTTCGCCTGAATCGCCCGAAAACCTGCTTGATATAACTGCCAGTGTCTGCATCGAACCGCGAGCTTTACTCCGTGTGGGCATGAGAGAGTGCGGAACGGTAACGAACCCTGGGAACTGACTGCGGTACGCGTTCGTCCAACAGTCAGAACCACACGGTCAAGTGAACGGGGGTTTGGGGCGTTCCATGCAGGGCCGGCGGAAAAATCGGGGGCGAGGACGCGCGATGGACACTCAGCAGGCGAACCGACCGGTGATCACAGCAGCGATGCGGGAGCAAGCCCGCAACCAGCCGAACACCTGGCTGTACGTCGTCGACCCGATCTTCACCGACCCGAACGCCGAGGTCCCGCCCTGGGGATTCATCGGCGGTTACCGGGTGGACGAGCGGGGCGAGATCACCGAGGACTTCTCCTCGAACCCGAACTACCGGCCCTCACCGGTCGCGCTGCGCCTGCCGGCACCGAGCAACGACGCCGAACGCGCCTGGCAGCTCGCCGGTACCGGCTACGCGCCCGGACAGGCACTGCTGACGGCGCTGCTCGAGGCCACCCTCATCCTCTCCGCCCAACCGCAGGGCAGCGGTCTGGTCGTGGCCGAGCCCGACGCCACCGGCCGGCGCCAGCTGCAGGTGTTCACCTCCGAGCAGTACCTGCCGCGCACCTCGACCGGCTGGCAGCACCTGACCGGGCGGCAGCTCGCCGCGCACCCGCTGGCCGGGGTGGACCTGCACGTCAACCCGACGAGCCCGATCAAGACCCGCGTACCGGCCGAAGAGCTCCTCCGCGCGGCCGGGACGCACGCCGGCGCGCCCGCGCTCACCGCGGGAGCACCACCCCAACAAGCACCCGCAGGACCGCAAAGCCCCGCCCGCGGCACGCCGGCGGTGGACGGCGGCACCGGCGGCGGCGCGAGCCCCGCCACCGGCAGCGGCGCGGCAACGGCCAGCGCCGCATCGGCCGAGCAGACGGGCAGTGCAGCGACCCCCGCCGGAGAAGCCGCCACCTCCGGTGCGGCCGGGCCGGATGCCCGCACCAGCACCGCGGTCGGCAGCGACCCCGCGCAGCCGGCCGGAGAACCCGCGCAGCCGGTCGAGGCTCCCGCGCAGCCGGTCGAGGCTCCCGCGCAGGCTGCCGAGCAGGTCCCGGAGCAGGTGGACCCCACCTCCGAGGACTTCGGCCGGCGCGTGCTCGGAGCCCTGCTGGGCGGTGCGATCGGCGATGCGCTCGGCGCACCCGTCGAGTTCTACCCCGTCGACCAGATCCGCAGCCGGTTCGGCCCGGAGGGCATCACCGACTACGACCGCAGAGCCGACCACCCGGGCGCGTTCACCGACGACACCCAGCTCACGTTGTTCACCCTGGAAGGACTCGTCCGCGCCCACGCGGGTCGACGCAACGGTGCGGCCACGGAGCCGCTGCCCGCCGTGCAGCTCGCCTACCAGCAGTGGTTGCACACCCAGGGGTACGGCTGGAGCCGCGCCGCCGGACCGTTCGCCGACAGCCAGCCCGAGCCGACCGGCTGGCTCATCGGCCACCGCGAACTGTTCTCCGTGCGCGCTCCCAGCAGCACGTGCATCACCGCGCTGCGCGAGTTCGCCGCGGTCGGTGCTCCCGGCACGTTCGACCGGGCCATCAACGAGTCCGAGGACTGCGGCGGCGTGGTCCGCGCCGCACCGGTGGCCCTGTGGTCGTCCGATCCCCGCGAGGTGTTCGAACTCGCGGCGGCCACCGCGGCGCTGACGTATTCGCATCCGAACGCCTACCTGCCCGCCGCCGTGCACGCCGTGCTGGTGCACCACCTGGTGCGCGGCGCGGAACTCGGCACGGCACTGGCCGAAGCCCGCACCCTGCTGGCCGACTACCGCAACCACGCCGACACCGAGCGGGCGCTGCGGGCGGCTGTCGAACTCAGCGCGCAGGCGCCCACACCGGAGCGCATCCGCGACACCCTCGGGTCCGGCTGGGCCGGGCACGAAGCCCTGGGCATCGCGGTGTGCGCTGCGCTGGCCACGGACACCGTGGCGCAGGCGGTGATGACCGCCGTCAACCACTCCGGCGCCAGCGACACCACCGGCGCGCTGTGCGGCGCGCTCGTCGGTGCCCGTTGCGGCTCCGCGGCCCTGCCCGGTGTGTGGCTGCGCGACCTGCGTCAGCGCCACCTGGTCGAACAGCTGGCCGCGGACGCGCTGCGGGAGTTCGGTCCGACTCCGCCCGAGGACTCGGCTTGGCACGAGCGCTACCCCGCACGACTGGATGCAGTGGACATCGCGTTCGACTCGGAACTGCCCCGCGCGGGCAAGGCTGCGGAGGCAGCGGACGACGGGGATGCGGAAAACGTCCCGGACACCGCAGATGAGAGCACACCCTCCGCAGTGGACGGCAGCTCCTCCGAGGGCGAACCCGAGTCCGGTGTGGACGAATCCCGCCCCGGCACCGCGGAGTTCGCGGACGCCGCACCCGGCGCGCAGGTCGCGGAGGGCACCGGATCAGCGGCGGCCGGCGCAGCCGTGCGCACCGCGCTCACCGCCGCGAACGAGGCCGGGCGCTCGGCCACGCCGGAGCTGCTCGAATCCCGCGTGCTCGGCTTCCTGCTCGGCGGTGCGGTCGGGGACGCGCTCGGCTACCCGGTCGAGGACGACGATCTGCCCGGCATCCGCCGCAAACACGGCGATTCCGGGATCACCGACTTCACCGAGGCGCACCGCGGCGCGATCAGCGACGAGACCCAGTTGACCGTGTTCACCCTCGAAGGGCTCATCCGGGCGAGCATCCGCCGCCGCCTGTTCGGCGAGGCGGAACCGGGCGCACAGGTGCAGCAGGCCTACCAACGATGGCTGCACACGCAGGGTTTCGACTGGCGCGACGCCCGCGGGCCGCTCGCCACCGACGCCCCGGACGGTTGGTTGATCCAGCGCCGGGACCTGTTCATGCGACGCGCGCCCAAGACCACGTGCGTGCAGGCGTTGCACGGCTACGCCAGCGGCATCCCGCGCGGCACGTTCTCCCACCGGGTCAACGACTCGAAGGGCAGCGGCGGCGTCATGCGCGCGGCACCCGCCGGGCTGTGGTCCGCGGACTCCAGTGAGGTCTGCCAGGTCGGGGCGCTGACAGCCGTGCTCACGCACGGCCACCCGAGCGGCTACCTGCCAGCCGGCGCACTGGCCGTCATCGTGCAGCAACTGCTCGGTGGCCGTTCCCTGCCGGAGGCGGTGGACCGGGCGCTGACCGAACTGTCCAGTTGGGACGGTCATGAGGAGACGACGGCGGCGCTGCGGCAGGGCATCGAACTCGCCGCCTCCGGCTCGGCCACCCCCGAGCTGATCGAAAAGCAGCTCGGCAACGGTGAGCACGGGCAGGAGGCCCTGGCCATCGGCGTCTGCGCCGCGCTGAGCCACCCCGAGTCGTTCTCCGACGCGGTGCTGCTGGCCGCCAACCACTCCGGTGCCAGCGACTCCACCGCGGCGATCTGCGGCAACCTCATGGGTGCGGCGCGCACGGTCTCGGCGATTCCGCAGGAGTGGCGCGAGACGGTGGAGCTGCGCGACGTGATCGAGGAGATCGCGCGCGACGCGATCCGCGAGTTCGGCGCGGAACCGCCGCAGGAGGAGGAGTGGCTGCGCCGCTATCCGGTCGGCAGCGGCGCGCCCGCCGCCGAGTCCGCCGGGCAGCAGGCACCGGAGTCGGACATCGCCGCGGCGGAAACGCCCGTGCACTCGGACACGGCCGCGGCGGACGCGGCTGAATCGGCCGCGGCCGAGGTCTCCGCACCAACGGCCGCCGCGCCGGAGAGCCCCGCGTCGGAGAGCCCCGCGGCGGAGGTGATCGTGCCGGAGACCACCAGCGCGGAGGAGGCCACCGCCGTGGAGACGACCTCCGCCGCGGAGGAGGCCACCGCCGCGGAGACGACCTCCGCACGTGCCGGCGATGTCGACTCCGCCGCTGAGGCCGCCCCGGCCGCGGAACCCACCGCCGCGGCTGAGCTCCCCGTGCGCGTTCCGGGCGAGAGCACGCCCGCGCGCAACGAGGAGGACGTCGACGTCCCGATCGCCGCCCCCGCCGGGAGCGCGGAGGACGACCGGCTCTCCGAGGAAGAACTGAGCCTGCTCCTCGCGTGGCGGAAGTTCCGGGACACCGGCTCCGGTGAGTCCGCGGAGCCCACCCGCGGTCTGCGCAAACTCCTCGTGGAAGCGTTCGGGCAGGAGCGGGCCACCCAGCTGCTCGGCGAGCACGAAACGCAGGACGCGGCGGTGCAACCGGCCGCCCCGATCGCGCTCGACCGCGGTGAGCGGATGCGCGGCTGCGTGCTCGGACAGGCCGTGGGCGATGCGCTCGGCGCCCCGTGGATGTTCACCGAACTGCGCGCGCTGCTGCAGGACAACCCGGACGGTGTGCGGGAGATGGCCGAGTTCGCCGGCAGCCGCGGCACGGCGAGCCGGTACGGTCAGCAGGCGGTGTTCCTGCTGGACGGGCTGGTCCGGGCGGAGCTGCACTCGGCCGTCCACGGGGTCAACACGCACTGGCCGAGCATGGTGCGCCGCACGCTGCAGCACTGGCTGCACACCCAGGGCGTGCGGATCACTCCGGAGCTGCCGCCGGGCGAGCTGGCCGGCACCGGCCTGCTGCACGCGCAGCGGTTCCCGGACGACGCCTCGCTGACGGCGCTGGCCGACACCACCGACCAGGCGGCGCTGCCCAGCCCGGCGAACCCGCCGAACGACGCGCGTACCGGCGCCGCGACGGCGCGGGGCTCGGTGGTGGGGCTCATCGCGCCGACACCGCGCCAGGCGATCGCGCTGGGCATCGACATCGCGGTGCTCACCCACGGACATCCGGACGGGTTCCTGCCCGCCGGCGCCGCGGCGGGTCTGGTGTGCGCCCTGCACGAGGGCCGCGACCCGTTGGACGCGGTCGAGGTCGTGCTCGCCGAACTGGACCAGCGCGAGGGCGCGGAGAGCACCGCGACGGCCCTGCGGTCGGCGGTGGAGCTGGCACGGCGCGGTGCGGTCTCCGCGAGCGGACTGGCCGAGCTCGGCGCGGGCAGGCGGGCACCGCAGGCACTGGCGATCGCGGTGGCAGCGGCGCTGACCCACGCGGACTCGTTCGCCGAGGCGGTGTCGTTGGCCGCCACGCACGGCGGTGACAGCGCGGCCTCCGCCGCGATCTGCGGGAGCCTGCTCGGTGCCGCGCGCGGCACCGCGGGCATCCCCGCCGAGTGGTTGTCCACTGTGGAGCTGCACGGGGTGCTGGATCAACTGGCGACCGACTTCTCGCGCGTGGCAACCGAGGTCCGGCCCGAGCGCGAACTCCCCGGGTGGGCGCACCGCTACCGCTCACCCGACTGAGGTCGCACCCCACCTGACCAGGGGTTCGTACATTTCGAGCGAAACGTGCGCACGGCCGGTGGCGGCTGGCTGCACGTGCAGCTCCGGTGTGATCGCGCACCGACGGTTGGAAGCACCGGCGCGAGCCGCTAACGTGCCGCGCATGACAGAGGAACTCGTGCACCGCGCCGATTCCGGCGGCATCGCGACGATCACGTTGGATTCCCCGCACAACCGCAACGCCCTGTCGGCGCAGCTGCGCGACGAGCTGCACGGGCACGTGGCGGACGCGTTCGCCGACGACAGCGTCCGAGTGCTCGTGCTGGACCACACCGGCCCGGTCTTCTGCGCCGGGATGGACCTGAAGGAGTCCCGCTCCGCCTCCGCCGGGGACCAGGGCGTGCAGGCGTTCCCGGCGCTGTTGGAACAGCTGTGGACGAGCCCGAAACCCGTGATCGCGAAACTGGCCGGACCGGCCCGCGCGGGCGGCGTGGGGCTCGTCGCGGCCGCGGACATCGCGGTGGCCGCGGACGAGGCGACGTTCGCCTTCTCCGAGGTGCGCATCGGCGTGGTCCCGGCGGTCATCTCGATGACCGTGTTGCCCCGGCTCGCACCGCGGCAGGCGCACGAGCTGTTCCTCACCGGGGAACGCTTCGACGCCCGCCGGGCGGTGGAGGTCGGCCTGCTCAACAGCGCCGTGCCCGCCGGGGAGCTGGACGCCGAGGCGCGGCGCTACGCCGACATGCTCGCCCGCGGCGCGCCCGGCGCGCTGGCGGCGACGAAGCGACTGCTGCTCGACCCCCCGTCCACGACGACCGGCCGGGAAGCCTCCTACGAACAGCTGCTGGCCCTGTCAGCCGAGCACTTCGCCGGCGAGGAGGGCCAGGAAGGGATGCGCGCGTTCGCGGAGAAGCGCGACCCCTCCTGGGCGCCCGAGGGCTGAACCGTTCAAGCACCGGCGGCGGTGCACAACCGGCGACCAGCAAAAATGCGCCGCGGGCGGCCGCGCAGACCTACTCGCTGGCGAGCACGGCCTGGAAGCGGCGCCCGCACATCGAGTTCTCCGCGGCGTCCCGCAGCACGTCGAGGATGCGCTCGAAGGCGCGCGGGTCGTGCTCGGCCAGTGCCCGGTGCCCGGACCAGACGAGCACGTGCTCGCCTTCCGGAAGCCAGGACAGGTCGGTGAGGCAGTCGTAGAGGGCGTCGAGGTTGCGCCCCGCCCACTCGGGGAAGTTCAGCACGGCCGCGATGCCGTCGAGCGTCGTCCGCTTGTTCGTCAGGTCCGCCCCGTCCAGGACGTGAACCTCGGCGCCTCGGCGTTCCGCTTCCTCCACGGCTTGGCGGGCGTCCACGCGGGGTAGCTGCACCTCGGTCACCGCCGTTCTTCCAGCACGCGCCTGCGTTTGCTTCAACACCTTCATCAGCATCAACCGTCAGCGTCGATAACTGCATCGCGTTCGCCGCGGGCCGTCCCGACGTGTCCGCGGTGATCGTAACTCTCGGTGAAATCCGATGGCACTTCGTACAACGTTCGAACCGCGGGCTCGGATTCCGCGCCGAGCGAGTCGTGCTCGGTCGGCGCACCCGCGCCTCGGACGAACCATCCGACCACGACGAGCAGGACCAGCGCGACCAACGCGAGGGTGATCCGTTTCCGCGGACTCACGTCGACGTGCCCTCCGCTTTCCGGCGCGCCGAACGGCGTCCGGCACGCATCCGGGCCCACTGGTCCTCGACCAGGTCGGCAACCCGGTCCACCACGCGGGTAGCCGCCCAGCACAGCGGGAGGAGAGCGCCCACGATGAGGACGATCTGCACCGGGTAGGGAAGCTGCACGAGCCACAGCTCGATCGCGTTCCACCAGTCGAGGAGCCATGCCATCACGAGCGGACAGCGTACGCCGGTGTTCGGCGATCACCCCGCCGGGGACTGCTCCGTTCGCGCGAACGGTATCGTCACTGCTCAGAGCGTTCGCGGATCCACTTGATGATGGCGCCGAAGTCCTGGTCGCCCCCGCCGGTGTCGTTGAACCGCTCGTACAGGTCGAGGGCGAGCTGCCCGATCTCCGTTTCGGCGCCGCTCTGCTCGGCGGCGGACTTCGCCAGCCGCAGGTCCTTGACCATCAGCGAGGCGGCGAAGCCGGGGGTGTAGTCGCGGTCGGCGCGGCTGGTGGAGACCATTCCCGGTTCGGGGCAGTTGGTGGTCAGCGCCCAGCACTGGCCGGTGGAGACCGACGCCACGTCGTAGAGCGCCTGCGGCGGCAGGCCGAGCCGCTCGCCCAGCACGAACGCCTCGCTCACGGCGACCATCGAGGCGCCGAGGATGAGGTTGTTGCACATCTTCACGACCTGGCCGTTGCCGGGCCCGCCGCAGTGGATGAGCTTCCGCGCGATCGGCTGCAACAGCTGTTCGGCGCGGTGGAAGTCGCTCTCGGAACCGCCGACCATGAACGTCAGCGTGCCCGCTTCCGCACCGGCGGTGCCGCCGGACACCGGCGCGTCGAGCGCGTCGAAGCCGGCCTGCTCCGCCCACTCGTGGGTCTGGCGCGCTTCGGCGACGTCGACGGTGGACGAGTCGACGAGCAGCGTGCCCGGATGTGCCGCGGCGAGGACCTCCGGGTAGCAGGCGTGCACCTGCTTGCCGCCCGGCAGCATGGTGACCACCGCATCGGCACCGGCGGCGGCGTCGGCGACCGATGCGGCCGGGGTGACGCCGTTCGTCCGGGCCTCCTCCAGGATCTGCGGGTCCAGGTCGAAGCCCCGCACCGTGTTGCCGGCCTCGACGAGGTTGGCCGCCATGGGGCCACCCATGTGGCCCAGTCCGATGAAACCGATGACCGCCATGGTCTGGTGTCCCCTTTCGCGTGGTGGGTTGTCGCGGACCGGGCAGACCGGTCGCCGGGAGGGGGCGGAAGCCGGGCCCGGAGTCGTTTCCGCACCCGGCTCCGCCGGGGCCGAGGAAGGCCGTTGCAGGTAGCGACCGGCGCACCGCCGGTTACAGTTCGAGTTCCCCGTCCGGGTCCGGTGCGAAGAACGAGGCGATCCGGTCCTCACCGACCTCGGCCAGCGTGGGCGGGTTCCACCGCGGATCGCGGTCCTTGTCCACGAGCGTCGCCCGCACGCCCTCGACGAACTCGCCGCTGCGCACGGACGACATCGCCGCCCGGTACTCCTGCCGCAGCGCCTCCGCGAGCGAGCCGTACCGCGACCGCACGGCGCGCAGGGTCACGCTGAGGCTGGTGGGTGATTTCTCGGCGATCGCGTCGGCGGCCTCGCGGGCCCGCTGTTCCGGCCGGGCCCGCAGGCGCTCGAGGATCTCGGACACGGTCGACGCCGCGTAGGCCTCGTCGATCCATTCCCGGTCGGTTTCGACCTGCGCCGCCGGTGGCTGTTCGGCGAACTTGCCCAGCGCCTCGTCGGCGGGGGCCTCGGCCAGCGCGTCGGCGAGCCCCGGCAGCGCCGACCGCGGCACGTAGTGGTCGGCGAATCCGGCGTGGATCGCGTCCGCACCGCTGAACGGCACCCCGGTGAGCCCGAAGTGCTCCCCCAGGTGGCCGGGGGTGCGTGCGAGCAGGTAGGTCCCGCCGACGTCGGGGACGAAGCCGATGCCGACCTCCGGCATGCCCACCTTGGAGCGTTCGGTGACGACGCGGTGCGAACCGTGCGCGGTGATGCCGACGCCGCCGCCCATGCAGATGCCGTCCATGAACCCGATGATCGGCTTCGGGTAGTTCCCGATCAGCGCGTTCATCCGATACTCCTCGGCCCAGAAGGTGGCGGCGGTGCTGTAGTCGCCGTCCCGGGCCGCGTCGTGGATGGCGCGCACGTCGCCGCCGGCGCACAGGCCCTTCTCCCCGGCACCTTCGATGAGCACCCTGCGGATGTGGTCGGTGGACTGCCACTGGCGCAGAGCCGCGTCGATCTCGCGCACCATGGTCAACGTGAGCGAGTTGATCGCCTTCGGCCGGTTCAGCGTGATCCGCCCCAGGCCGCCCTGCTCGGCGAGCACGATCTCCGGCTCGCTCATGAGACGTTCTCCAGCAGGTCGCGGGCGATGATGAGTCGCATGATCTCGTTGGTCCCTTCCAGAATCTGGTGCACTCGCAGGTCGCGGACGAGTTTCTCCACGCCGTACTCGGCAAGGTATCCGTATCCACCGTGGATCTGAAGGGCCTCGTTGGCCACGGCGAATCCCGCGTCCGTGGCGAAGCGCTTGGCCATGGCACACCACCGGGTGGACTTCGGGTCGCGCGCGTCGAGGGCGCTGGCGGCGCGCCACAGCATCAGCCGCGCCGCTTCGAGGTCGGTGGCCATGTCGGCCAGTTTGAAGCGCAGTGCTTGGAAATCGGCCAGCGGCGCGTCGAAAGCCGTGCGCTGGCCCGCGTACTCGAGGCTGCGACGCAGCGCGGTCTCCGCGCCGCCGACCGAGCAGGAGGAGATGCCCAACCTGCCCGCGTCGAGTCCGGCCATGGCGATCTTGAAGCCCTCGTTCTCCGCGCCGAGCAGGCGTTCGGCCGGTACGCGGACGCCGTCGAGCACGATTTGGCGGGTGGGCTGGGCGTGCCACCCCATCTTCGCCTCGTTCGGGCCGAACGCGATCCCCGGGGCGTCGCCGTCGACGAGGAACGCGGAGATCCCGCCGGCGCCGGGGTCGCCGGTGCGCGCCATGACCAGGTACAGGTCGGCGGCACCGCTTCCGGAGATGAACTGCTTGACTCCGGTGAGCTCGTACTCGTCGCCGTCGCGCACGGCGCGCGTGCTCAGCGCAGCCGCGTCGGAGCCCGCGCCTGGTTCGGTCAGGCAGTAGCTGGCGAGCCGCCGCATCGAGCACAGCTCGGGCAGCCATTCCTGCCGCTGCTGCGCGGTGCCGAACCGGTCGAGCACGCCGGCGACCATGTTGTGGATGGACAGGTACGCGGTGACGCACGGGTCGCCGGTGGCCAGCGCTTCGTAGACGACGACCGAGTCGAAGCGGCTCAGGCCGCTGCCGCCGACGTCCTCGGACACGCAGATCCCACCCATGCCGAGCGGGCCGGCCGAGCGCAGCGTGTCCACCGGGAAGGTCTTGCTCTGGTCCCACTCGAGGGCGTGCGGTGCGAGCCGTTCGTCGGCGAACTCCTTCGCCGTGTCGCGCAGGGCGCGCTGGTCCGCCGAGAGGTCGAAGCGGGAGGTCGGTTCTGCGGTCGGAGCGGACACGGCTCCTCCTTTCGTGGTCATCTTCCCGGGTGGGACCGGTGTTGCCGGGCCGCACCCGGATCCGCCCGGGCGCGGCGGCCCGGTCACCCCCACCGCGCGGGATCACCGCCGCGGTGGGGTTTCACTGCACCCTGCTCCGGTCCCCTTCCGGGGCAACGCATCGGTGGCCCTGCGCAGCGAGCCACGGAAGTCCTTCTGCACGGCTCTCACCGGGACGCCCGAAGCACTGTTCCGGAGTGTCGGAACACCTTGTCGCAACCGGCTTGCCCGGCATCTCCTGTTCGACGCGCAGCGTCGAGCACTCAACACGCAACCGGACCGGGATTCATGTGCAGTTCTTGTTTTCTCACAACCGGACCCACCGCGGGTTCTCCCGTGCTCCTCTCGCGAGGAAGGCTCGAGGAACAGCTCCATTTCGTTGTCCGGGGCGGGCGGCCGGGGGCAGCTGGGAGTAGGTCGCTACTCGATGTCGAAGCTCCCGGAGCGAGAGGAGTGCGAGAGGTTCCGCCACTGGAGCAACTGCGCAGAGAAAACCGCTCACCCCCTCACGTCGGGATGGTGAAGCTGGCCCCGTCCTTGACCCCCGACGGCCACCGCTGGGTCACCGTCTTTGTCTGGGTGTAGAAGCGGATGGAGTCGGTGCCGTGCTGGTTGAGATCTCCGAATCCGGAGCGCTTCCAGCCGCCGAAGCCGTGGTAGGCGATGGGTACCGGGATGGGGACGTTGACGCCGACCATGCCGGTGTCCACGCGGGTGGTGAAGTCGCGCGCGGCATCGCCGTCGCGGGTGAAGATCGCCACCCCGTTGCCGTATTCGTTCTCGCTGGGCAGACGGGCCGCTTCGGCGTAGTCGCGGGCGCGCACGACCGACAGCACCGGGCCGAAGATCTCCTCGCGGTAGATCCGCATCTCCGGGGTGACCCTGTCGAACAGGGTCGGCCCGAGGAAGAAGCCGTTCTCGTGGCCGGGCACGGTGTGCTGGCGTCCGTCGACGAGGAGCTCGGCGCCTTCCTGCTCGCCGACGCCGATGAGGTCGGTGACGCGGTCGCGTGCCTGCGGGGTGATCAGCGGCCCGAAGTCGGCGTTCTCGTCGAAGCTGGTGCCGACCTGCAGGTCGCGGACGCGTTCGGTGAGGCGTTCGACGAGGGTGTCGGCGGTGCGCTCGCCGACGGGGACGGCGACGGACACGGCCATGCAGCGTTCGCCCGCGGAGCCGTACCCGGCGCCGATGAGGGCGTCGACGGCTTGGTCCATGTCGGCGTCGGGCATGACGACGAGGTGGTTCTTCGCGCCGCCGAAGCACTGGGCGCGTTTGCCGTGCGCGGCGGCGGTGGCGTAGACGTGCTGGGCGATCGGCGTGGAGCCGACGAAGCCGACGGCTTTGACCTCGTCGTCGGTGAGCAGCGCGTCGACGGCGGTGGCGTCGCCGTGCACCACGTTGCACACGCCCGGCGGCAGGCCGGCTTCGACGAGGAGTTCGGCCAGCCGCAGCGGCACGGAGGGGTCGCGTTCGGAGGGCTTGAGGACGAAGGAGTTGCCGCAGGCGATGGCGGGCCCCATCTTCCACAGCGGGATCATCGCGGGGAAGTTGAACGGGGTGATGCCGGCGACGACGCCGAGCGGCTGCCGCATCGAGTAGACGTCGATGCCGGTGCTGACGCTGTCGCTGTACTCGCCCTTGAGCAGGTGCGGGATGCCGGTGGCGAATTCGACCACTTCGACGCCGCGCTGGATGTCGCCGTGGGCGTCGGGGACGGTTTTGCCGTGCTCGGAGGAGAGCAGCCGGGCCAGTTCGTCCTTTTCCTGCTCGACGAGCCGGAGGAAGCGCATCAGCACGCGGGCGCGCTGCTGCGGGTTCCACTTCGCCCATTCCTGCTGCGCCGCGGCCGCGTCGCGCACGGCGGAGCGCACCTCCTCCGTCGTGGCGAGCGGGACGTGGCTCTGCACGGTTCCGGTGTTCGGGTCGAACACCTCGCCCGTGGAGCCGGAACGCCCCGCGACTCGCTTGCCGCCGATGAAGTGCTCCAGTTCGCGGCTCATGCGCCACCACCCATCCACGCGTTTAGTAGGCCTTCAAACCATTGGTACCCCAATATTTTCTGGACTGCCGCGCGAACGCAAGAGCGCGCGGTGAACTCGCCCGGAACGCGCAGTACCCGGCCGGACCGGGCAGTACCCGGCCGAACCGTCCCGCCGCGGGCGTGCGCACCCCGCCCGCGCGCACGCCCGCGCTGATCGCCCGCAGCGCGCTTACCCTGCCCGCATGGCACGCGATCCGCAGGACATCCGGGCGATGGCCGACATCATCACGCCGTTCGCCATCCGCACGGTGGCGACGCTCGGCGTGCCGGACGTCGTGCGGGACGGGCCCGTCCCCCTGGAGTCGATCGCGCAGCAGTGCCACGCGCTGCCCGATCCGCTGGGGCGCGTGCTGCGCTTCCTCGTGCACCACGGGATGTTCACCGAGCCGGAACCGAACATCTTCGGCCCGAACGAGACCTCGCACGCGCTGCGCAGCGACCGGCCGGGCAGTCAGCGCGCATGGCTCGACCTGGACGGCGCCGTGGGGCACGCGGATCTCGCCTTCGTCGAGCTGCTCACGCACGTGCGCGGGCGGGAAAAGGCTTACACGGCGGTGTTCGGACGCGGGTTCTGGCAGGAGCTCGCCGAGGACGAGGAACTCTCCGACTCCTTCGACTCCCTGATGGAGAGCAAGACGCACGGGCTCGCGCCGCTGGTCGCGCAGGCCCGCGCGTGGGATTCCTTCAGCAGCATCGCCGATGTCGGCGGCGGCAAGGGCCTGCTGCTGGCCGAGATCCTCACCGAGCACCCGAACGTGGCCGGACTGCTGGTGGAGCTGCCCGGACCGAGCGCCAACGCGGCGGATTACCTGCGGCAGCGCGACGTGGCCGGACGGGTGCAGATCATCACCGCCGACTTCCTCGAAGCGCTGCCCTGCACGGCGCAGGCCCTGCTGCTGTGCGACGTGCTGGGCGACTGGGACGACGCGGAGGCGACCCGCATCCTCCGCAACTGCGCCGAAGCCGCCGAGCAGGACGGGCGCGTGTTCGTCGTGGAGGTGCTGCCCGACCACGACATCGCCGAGCACCCGAGCGCGGCCGATGCGACCACGATGGACGTGTTCACCGAGCTCGACCTGCGCATGATGGTCTACGTGGGCGGGCGGATGCGGGACCTCGCGGCCGTGCACGGCCTCGCCGAGGAGGCGGGGCTCGAGCTGGGCGGAGTCACCGCGCTGGACAACGGTTACGCGCTGCTGGAATTCCTGCCGCGCGAGTAGCCCGGCTGACGTCGGTGGCCCTGGCGGGCACCGATGATCGCGGGGCGCGCGCGGCTGACCCGCGCAGCACCACCCTCCTGTTAAGCTTTGCCGAAATGACTGAGGGTCGCTGGAGATTCAACGAGGAGCGCCGGGAAAAGCTCCAGAGCGACGACTCCGCAACCGAAAGCGCTGCAGACTTCAGCAAAGGCCTGGCCGCACAGCTGAAGAATCCACTGGCCAAGCTGGGGGACGCGATCGAGAGCACCTGGACGGCGTTTCTGCTGGCTCCCGGCGCATGCGTCATCGCCGTCGTTGCCGCCACCGTCGAGACCGCAGGGGTTCAGGTCAGCTGATGAGCACAGGCCCGTTTCCCTACCTCAGTTTCATACTGGTATCCCCTCCGCTCGAGCAGAAGATCAAGAGTTCCTGCACAGCGGGTGCGGTTCCGTCCTTGGCCACAGCTCCGATCATCGGCCTCATCGTCCTCTTCCTGGACGGCGATCTGCTGTTCGTAAAGCTGCTGCAGGGGTTGTGCGCTCTCTTTCTGCTGGCATCCGGGTTCTACCTTCTGGCGGGACGTTCCTGCGTGGCATCCGGACACTTGAACTTGACGATCGCTGCTCAGGTGCGGCGTCCGCTCCTCGCTCTGACGATCGTCGAAGCGGTGCTGCTGCTGCTGTCGTACGTACCGCTACTGGTGCACCTCACCGAAGCGACGGAGGTCTCATCAACGTCCGTCGTCATCGGAATGCTCCTGCCAGCAGTACTTTTCGGGCTCTCGCTCATGAACTACCGAGTCGCCCGCAAACTGCTGCCGCCGCGGCCCGCGATGCTCCAGCAGCACGGTCTGTCCGGGCAGGTCGTCGGCCCACCACCGCATCCGGCGGACCGTACTGGCGAGCGGTGAACCAGTGAGCTCCTGATCAGGCCCCGCCCGAGACGTGAAAAGGTGGGCGGGAATCCGACGCCAGGATTCCCGCCCACCTGCGCACCATCGCGGTCGACACCCCGCCACAGGGTTACTTTGCTGGTGCGTTCACTCCGGTGCCTTCCCACGGGACACCGGACCCCTCCCCCGGGCCGAGCCGGGTACGGCCGGGGGTGGGACTCGCGCACCCGTTCGCCTCGGCGCCCCGCAGCGTCCTGGCGAACCGGTGCCGAAAACCGGGATCAGAACTGGGCCGACTCGGTGGACTCGGCCAGCGCCGTGGTGGACGCGTCCGGGCTCACGGCGGTGCTGATCAGGTCGAAGTAGCCGGTGCCGGCCTCCCGCTGGTGCCGGGTCGCGGTGTAGCCGTCGGCCTCGGCCGCGAACTCCCGCTGCTGCAGGTCGACGTAGGAGACCATGCCGTCGTTGGCGTAGCCCTTGGCCAGGTCGAACATGCTGTAGTTCAGCGCGTGGAAGCCCGCCAGCGTGATGAACTGGAACTTGTAGCCCATCTGGCCGAGCTCCTTCTGGAACTTCGCGATGGTCGTGTCGTCCAGGTTGCGCTTCCAGTTGAACGACGGCGAGCAGTTGTAGGCCAGCATCTGGTCCGGGTACTGCTCCTTGACCGCCTCGGCGAACCGGCGCGCCTCGTCGAGGTCCGGTGTGGAGGTCTCCATCCAGATCAGGTCCGCGTGCGGCGCGAAGGCCAGTGCCCGGGTGATGCACGGCTCGATGCCGTTGCGCACCTTGTAGAAGCCCTCCGAGGTGCGCTCACCGGTCATGTACTGGATGTCGCGCTCGTCGACGTCGTTGGTGAGCAGCGTGGCGGCCTGAGCATCGGTCCGGGCGATGACCAGGCTCGGCACGTTGGCGACGTCGGCGGCCAGCCGGGCCGCGTTCAGCGTCTTGACGTGCTGGCTGGTGGGGATGAGCACCTTGCCGCCGAGGTGGCCGCACTTCTTCTCGGAGGCGAGCTGATCCTCCCAGTGCACACCGGCGGCGCCCGCGGAGATCATGCCCTTCATCAGCTCGTAGGCGTTGAGCACGCCGCCGAAGCCGGCCTCGGCGTCGGCCACGATCGGCGCCAACCAGTCGACCGGCTCACCCTCGTCGCTGGTGTCCGGGTCCAGCGCCTCGGAGTAGTTGATCTGGTCCTGGCGCAGCAGGGCGTTGTTGATCCGCCGCACGACCTGGGGGACCGAGTTCGCCGGGTACAGGCTCTGGTCCGGGTAGGTCTCACCGGCGAGGTTCGCGTCCGCGGCGACCTGCCAACCGGACAGGTAGATGGCCTTTAGTCCCGCGCGGACCTGCTGCACCGCCTGGTTCCCGGTCAGCGCACCGAGAGCGTTGATGTAGTCGTTCTCGTGCAGCTGCTTCCACAGGCGCTCGGCGCCGTGGCGGGCGAGGGTGTGCTCCTCGGTCACCGAACCGCGCAGCCGGATGACGTCCTCCGCGGAGTAGGTGCGCTCGACTCCCTGCCAGCGGGGGTCGGTGTCCCATTCGCGCTGGAGCTGCTCGGCCGCGTGCTTGGCCTGGGCGCGGATCCCTTCCTGGTTCATCGTTTCACCTTCCGGATCGGTCGCTGCCTGGTGACACCCAGTATTGCTCCGCGCAAGCGCAAAGACGAGGAGATTTCCCTAGAAAGTTTCGATAATTTTCTGCTAGAGTCAAAGCCATGTCGGCCTTCACTTCGGAAGAACACGGGAATTTTTCAACAGAGCATGACCTTCTGGTGTTCGGTCAGCGGCTGCGGCACTTGCGCCGAGCAACCGGACTCACCCTGTCCGACCTCGGCGAGAAGGTGGGCCGGGCCCCTTCGCAGCTGTCCCTGCTGGAGAACGGGCACCGGGAGCCCAAGCTGTCGCTGCTGCGCGCGCTCGCCGAGGCGCTCGGCACCACCACCGACGAACTGCTGTCCGACAAGGCCCCCAACCGCCGCGCCGAGCTGGAGATCGCGGTGGAGAAGGCACAGCAGGACCCGCTGTACCAGCAGCTGAACGTGCCGCAGCTGAAGGTGGGCAAACGCGTGCCCACCGAAGCGCTCGAACACGTGCTCGCGCTGTACGAGGAGCTCAAGCGGCGCGAGACCAAGCAGGTCGCCACCCCGGAGGAGGCCCGCAAGGCCAACGCCGAGCTGCGCTCCATGATGCGCGAGCACGGCAACTACTTCGCCGAGATCGAGAAGCAGGCCACGGAGCTGCTCGAGGGCGTCGGGTACCACGGCGGCGCGCTGTCCGAAGGACTCATCCAGTCCATCGCCACGCACCTCGGCTACGGGCTGCGGTTCGTCACCGACCTGCCCCGCTCAGTGCGCTCGGTGACCGACCTCAAGCACGACCGCATCTTCCTGCGCCGCGAATCCCTGGGCATGCACAGCCCGCGCACGATCCTGCTGCAAACGCTCGGGCACCTCACCCTGGGCCACAAGCAGCCGCGCGACTTCGCCGACTTCCTGCGCCAGCGCGTCGAGGCCAACTACTTCGCCGCCGCCGTGCTCGTGCCGGAGCAGGCCGCCGTGCCCTTCCTTCGCCAGGCCAAGGCCGACCGCGACCTCGCCGTGGAGGACCTGCGCGACGTGTTCTCCGTGTCCTACGAGATGGCCGCGCACCGGTTCACCAACCTCGCCACGCAGTACCTCGACCTGCGCTGCCACTTCGTCCGCAACGACGAGACCGGCATCATCTACAAGGCCTACGAGAACGACGGCCTGGTCTTTCCCACCGACCCGACCGGGGCCATCGAAGGCCAGCGCATGTGCCGCTACTGGGCGGGCCGCCAGGTGTTCAACGCCTCCGACCGGTACTCGACGTACTACCAGTACACCGACAAGCCGGGCGCGACGCACTGGTGCGTCGCCCACGTCGACCCCAGCCGCGGACGGGACTTCGCGATCACCCTCGGCGTGCCGTACACGGAGTCGCGCTGGTTCCGCGGCCGGGACACCACCAACCACGAGCGGTCCGGCTGCCCGCACGGCGAGTGCTGCCAGCGCCCGCCGACGGAACTGGCCAACCGCTGGGAAGGCCTGGTCTGGCCCTCGGCGCGGGCGCACTCGCACGTGCTCACCGCGCTGCCCCCGGACACCTTCCCCGGCGTGGACGAGGCCGACGTGTACGCCTTCGTCGAGGCGCACCAGTCCTGAGGCATCCGAACGAGCTGGACGGGCCGGCTTCCCCGGCCCGTCAGCCACCACCCGACTCGGCGTGCGCGGTGAGCTTGCCCAGCACCGCGGCGATGTGTTCCAGGCCGACCTGGTTCTGCGCGGCCGCGCAGACCATCTCCTCGGCCACCTCGACGTCCTCGCTCTCGAGCGGGTCGATGAGGGAATGGCCGCTGAGGTCGAGGAAGACCAGCGAGCAGTTCCACGCGGCGCGTTCGTTCCCGTCCACCAGGGCGTGATTGCAGGCCAGCGAGTGCAGCAACGCTGCAGCTTTGACGTGCACACCGGTGTAGGCATCGGCGCCGAACAGCGACGCCTGCGGCCGCGCTACCGCGCTCTCCAAGAGCCCGTAGTCGCGGACCTGCGGTGGCTCACCCAACACGACTCGGGTGACCTCGAGGACGTCGGCGACGTCGAGATGCTCCGTCATCCCTGGTCCAGGATCACCGCTGGGCCAGGCGCTCGTTCAGGTCGGACGAGATGCGGCCGACACGCGCGGCGGAGGCGGCGACCTTGCGGCGGTGCAGCTCGGCGAGCACGGCTTCGTTGGCCATCGCCTTCACACTCTTGCCCTCCGCTGCGGCGGCGCGGCGCAGCTGCTCCATCTGATCGTCATCGAAGGTCACGTTAATCGCTGGCACACATCCAGCCCACCTGCGAGGTACCACATTCGGTACCTGGTGTGCGCTGCAAAAACGATTCGAAGCAGCCGGCGACGACCTACTTCTTGCCCTTCTTGTCCTTGTCGTCCTTGCCGCTCTCGCCGCCGTCGGTGGACAGGGCCGCGACGAACGCCTCCTGCGGCACCTCGACGCGACCGATGTTCTTCATCTTCCTCTTGCCTTCCTTCTGCTTCTCCAGCAGTTTGCGCTTGCGGCTGATGTCGCCGCCGTAGCACTTGGAAAGCACGTCCTTGCGCAGCGCGCGGATCGTTTCGCGCGCGATGATGCGCGAACCCACGGCCGCCTGGATCGGCACCTCGAACTGCTGCCGCGGGATGAGCTCGCGCAGCTTGTTCGTCATCTTCGTGCCGTAGGAGTAGGCGAAGTCCTTGTGCACGATCGCGCTGAACGCGTCGACCATCTCGCCCTGCAGCAGGATGTCCACCTTCACCAGGTCGGCGGCCTGCATCCCCGCCTCTTCGTAGTCCATCGAGGCGTAGCCGCGGGTGCGCGACTTGAGCTGGTCGAAGAAGTCGAACACGATCTCGCCCAGCGGCATGGTGTAGCGCAGCTCGACGCGGCTCTCGGACAGGTAGTCCATCCCGTTCATCGTGCCGCGCCGGCTCTGGCACAGCTCCATCACTGCGCCGACGTACTCGGAGGGCACGATGATCGTGCACTTGGCGATCGGCTCGCGCACCTCCAGCGGCTTCCCGCCCGGCCAGTCCGAGGGGTTGGTGACCTCCGTTTCGGTGCCGTCCTCGCAGGTCACCTCGTAGACGACGTTCGGTGCGGTGGAGATCAGGTTGAGGTTGAACTCCCGCTCCAACCGCGCCCGCGTGATCTCCAGATGCAGCAGACCGAGGAAACCGCAGCGGAAGCCGAAGCCCAGCGCGCCCGAGGTCTCCGGCTCGTACGTCAGGGCCGCGTCGTTGAGCAGCAGCTTGTCCAGCGCATCGCGCAGCAGCGGGTAGTCCGAACCGTCCATCGGGTACAGCCCCGAGTAGACCATCGGCAGTGGCTCGCGGTAGCCGGGCAGCGGCTCCGCGGCACCGTCCTTCACCGCGGTGACCGTGTCGCCGACCTTGGACTGGCGGACGTCCTTCACCCCGGTGATCAAGTAGCCGACCTCGCCGACACCGAGACCCTCGCTGGTCTTCGGATCCGGCGAGATGATGCCGACCTCCAGCAGTTCGTGGTTCGCGCCGGTGTACATCATGCGGATGCGCTGCCGCGGCGTGATCTTGCCGTCGACGACGCGGATGTAGGTCACCACGCCGCGGTAGGTGTCGTAGACCGAGTCGAAGATCATCGCGCGCGGCGGGGCATCGGCCTCGCCCTCCGGCGCCGGCATCCGGTTGACCACCGCGTCGAGCACCGAGTCCACGCCGTCGCCGGTCTTGGCCGACACGCGCAGCACGTCGCCCGGATCGCAGCCGATGATGTGCGCCAGCTCGTTGGCGTACTTCTCCGGTTCGGCGGCGGGCAGGTCGATCTTGTTCAGCACCGGCACGATCTCGAGGTCGTGCTCCATCGCGAGGTACAGGTTCGCCAGCGTCTGCGCCTCGATGCCCTGGGACGCGTCGACCAGCAGGATCGCGCCTTCGCAGGCGGCCAGCGAGCGGCTCACCTCGTAGCTGAAGTCCACGTGGCCCGGGGTGTCGATCAGGTGCAGCACGTGGTCGCGGCCGTCCACGGTCCACGGCAGGCGCACGTTCTGCGCCTTGATGGTGATGCCGCGTTCCCGTTCGAGGTCCATCCGGTCCAGGTACTGGTCCCGGTAGGCGCGCTCCTCCAACACTCCGGTCAGCTGCAGCATCCGGTCGGCCAGCGTGGACTTGCCGTGGTCGATGTGCGCGATGATGCAGAAGTTCCGGATGCGCTCCGGACTCGTGAACGTCGTGTCTGCGAAGCTGCTCACTCGTGGTTCCTCGCGTGTCGATACTGGGTTGTCCCCATCGTCCCATGCCGGGGGCCGCCTCCGGAGCCCAACTCCGGAAAGCGCGCGAGCTCCCCGACCCTGCACAGCGACAGTGTTGCTGAGCAGGGAAGACGAGCTCGCAGGGCGCTGCGCGCGGCCAGGGTCACCACCGGGCCGCGGCACTGCCACCCGGGGCGAGCGCGTCGGGCCCGCCGGAGCCGCGATCCGGCAATCGGATTCCGCGGCGGACGCTGGCGCCAACCGCGCGCGCTCAGTCTCCGCTCGGCGGGTTCCGCACGTCCACGCGCAGCGGGTGATCACCGGGGATCTCGACGAGCACGATCGGCAACCCGTCGGGATCGGCGATCCACGCCTCGTCCAGGCCCCAGGGTTTGCGCTCGGCCTCGACCAGCACGTCCACCTGCCCGCGCAGCCGGTTCATCTCCGCGGCGAGGTCCCGCACCTGCAGCCACAGCGACCGGTCCTGGCTCGGTGGTTGCGAGCCCTGGCCGGAGACCTCGAGGTAACCCTGCCCGAGGAAGAACACCGTCCCGCCCGGGAACTCGCGGGCGATCGCGAGCCCGAGCACGTCGCGGTAGAAGGCCACGGAGCGGTCCGGGTCGAGCGGTCGCAGGAGCATGCGGCTGCTGAGAATCTCCATGCCGCGTTTCTACCGCGCAGGTCACCGCTACGCGATGCCGAGCAGCACCACTCCGGCCAGCACGCCACTCCGGCCAGCACGATCGTGGCACCGGCCGCCGGGCGGCCCCGGGCACAACCGGCCGCACGACAGCGGACGGCCGCCGCGCGGACCGGAGCATCACCCGCCCACCGATGTCGCAGGTCAGCCTTGCTACCGTGGCCGCTTGCGCCGTGCGGCGTTCCGCAGGGAGGAAACCGCTCCGCACTCCGCGCACTGACCGGCCGCAGCGCCGGCGAGCGCGCCGGAGCGGTGCCGTACACAGCGCGGCGCGAACAGTCGAGCGACGAGGAAGGCGTACCAGTGGCCAACATCAAGTCCCAGCTCAAGCGGATTCGCACCAACGAGCAGAACCGCCGCCGCAACCAGTCGGTGAAGTCCCACGTGAAAACGGCCATCCGCAAGTTCCGGGAGGCCGCTGCCGCCGGCGAGAAGGACCGCGCCGTCGAACTGCAGCGCGCCGCCGGAAGTGCGCTGGACCGCGCTGTTTCCAAGGGCGTGCTGCACAAGAACCAGGCCGCCAACAAGAAGTCCTCGATGGCCCGGCAGCTCAACAAGATCTGACTCGCGGAGCTGTTTTCCGGAGCTGAATTCCGGTCCACCAGCACCGGGAAAGCCGCCCCTCGCCGTGCGGTGCACGGCGGCGGGCGGCTTTTCGCGTGCCGCCCCGGCGGGTTCGCCGGGCTCAGCTGCTCAGCGCCGGCCGCGCAGGGCGACCACGTCGAGCACGGCCCGCTCCAGGGCGTAGTTCGCGTCCGCGGCGTTGCCCTTGACGTCGGCGTTGAGCGCCGCGACGACGCCGAGCGCGTCGGTGATCCCGGTGCTGTTCCAACCGCGCGACTGCGCCAGGGCCTTCTTCACCTTCCACGGCGGCATGCCCAGCTCGCCGGCCAGCCGGAACGGGTCGCCGCCCTTGCCCGCGGAGGCGACCTTGCCGATCGTGCGCACCGCGTCGGCGAGCGCGTCGGCGATGAGCACGTGCGGCACGCCGAGGTGCAGCGCCCAGCGCAGCGCCTCGATCGCGCCGCCGCGGTCGCCGGTGACGGCCTTCTCCGCGACGACGAACCCGGTCACCTCGGCACGCCCCTGGTGGTAGCGGCGCACGGCCTCGGCGTCGACCGTGCCGCCGGTGTCCGAAACCAGCTGGGTGGCTGCGTTGGACAGCTCGCGCAGCTCCGATCCCACGGCTTCGACGAGCGCGCGCACCCCGTCGGTGTCGATCTTGCCGCCGACCCGGCGGACCTCGTCGCGGACGAACGCCTCCCGGTCGGCCGGTTTGGTGATGCGGGGGCATTCGGCGACCTGGGCGCCGAGCTTCTTCAGCTGGTTGGGCAGATCCTTGGCCTGCTTGGCGCGGCCACCACCGCTGTGCACGATCACCAGCACCACGCCGTCGGCCGGTTCGCGGGCGTGGGTGAGCAGCGCTTCGGCGATCTCCTTGCCGGCGTCCTGGCAGTCCTCCACGGCGAGGATGCGCCCGTCGGCGAACAGCGAGGGGCTGAGCATCTCGTCGAGCTCACCGGTGGTGAGTTCGGTCACCTTCGCCCGGCGCAGTTCCGCCTCCGGATCGGCCGCGCGCGCCGCGGCGACCGCCGCGCGCACCGCGCGCTCAACCAGGAGCTCCTCCTCGCCCACCACGAGGTGCAGCGGGGAGACGACCGTGCTCGGCGAGGTCATGTGCGACATCGTCGCACGCCCCCGGTGATCTTCCGCACCGTGGACGCTCCTGGCGAGATGCCGGGACGGTCCACTAGCGTGTCCGCCATAACCGGATAGCTAGCTCATCCAGAGGGGCAGAGGGACCGGCCCGACGAAGCCCCGGCAACCGGTGTCGGCTTTCCTGTACCGCGGGGGCCGCCGACGACAAAGGTGCCAACTCCGACCCGCCCGCGGGAGAGATGAGGAAAGGACCTCGCAATGACCGCCGCTGCCCAGGCACAGACCCCCTCGCGCTCCGCCCTCGACCTCGGACAGGCCACCGAGCTCGTGTCCAAGGAAGAAGGGCATCGCCAACCGCTGGCGCCGGAGTTCGTCAGCCTCGAGGACTTCTCCCCGCTCGAAGTCGCCTACGATTTCGGGCGCATCACGCGTGCGGAGATCGAGTCCGGACCGCGGTCGATCTGGCGCTACAAGAAACTCCTGCCGGTCCCGTCCACCGTGGACCGGATCGCGAACACCGAACCCGGCTGTACGAGGCTGCTTCGCGCCGACAACCTGGCGAAGGCCCTGGGCGTGAAGCAGATCTGGATCAAGGACGACACCGGCAACCCGACGCACTCGTTCAAGGACCGCGTGGTCGCGGTCGCGCTGGCCGCCGCCCGCGAATTCGGGTTCAAGGTGCTCGCCTGCCCGTCCACCGGCAACCTCGCGAACGCGGTCGCCTCCGCGGCCTCCCGCGCCGGCTGGGACTCGGTCGTGCTCGTTCCGAAGACCCTGGAACAGGCCAAGATCATGATGACCGCGGTCTACGACGGCTCGCTGCTGGCCGTGGACGGCAACTACGACGACGTGAACCGCCTGGCCACCGAACTGGCCGGTGAGCACGAGGACTGGGCGTTCGTCAACGTCAACGTGCGGCCGTACTACTCGGAAGGCTCCAAGACCCTGGCCTTCGAAGTCGCCGAGCAGCTGGGCTGGCGGCTGCCGGAGCAGATCGTGGTACCGATCGCCTCGGGCTCGCAGCTGACGAAGGTGCACAAGGGCTTCAACGAGCTCGGCGAGGTCGGCCTGGTCGAGCCGAGCCCGGTGCGCATCTTCGGCGCGCAGGCCGCCGGGTGCTCGCCCGTGGCCACCGCGTTCAAGGAAGGCACCGACGTGGTGCAGCCGCAGCGGCCGGAGACGATCGCCCGCTCGCTGGCCATCGGCGCCCCGGCGGACGGCCCGTACGTCCTGGACACGGTGCGCAAGACCGGTGGGGCGATCGAGGACGTCACCGACGAGGAAGTCGTCGAGGGCATCCGCCTGCTCGCGCGGACCGAGGGCATCTTCGCCGAAACCGCGGGCGGGGTGACCGTCGCCAACGCCAAGAAGATGTTCGAGAACGGCCAGCTCGACCCGGACCAGGAGACGGTGCTGCTCATCACCGGTGACGGGCTGAAGACCATGGACGCGGTCACCGAGCACGTGGGGCCGAAGGCGACCGTGGCGCCGAACACCGAGGCGGTGGATCAGGCCCTCGGGCTGTGACGGCGCGCCGCCGGCGGTCTCGTGGACGCGGCGCCGGCCGGGGCATCGCGGCCGCACCATCGCTGCTCACCACGCCGGGAGCAGTGCGTCCTCGGCCGCCGCGGTGCTCGGGCCGCGCCGGCCGGCCAGCACGGCGATGTCACCGTCCTCGTCGGTGCGCAGCACCTCCGGCACGCTCGCGAGCATGCCCAGCAGACGCCCGTGCGGGTGCCCGTAGTCGTTGTCCGCGCCGACGCTGATGAGCGCCACCCGCGGATCGACCGCCGCGACGAATCCCGGCAGGCTCGTCCGCGAGCCGTGGTGCGGCACTTTGAGCACATCGGCGCTCAGGTCCGTGCCCGACCACAGCAACTGCTGCTGACCGCGGACCTCCACGTCCCCGGTCAGCAGCACGCTGCCCGCCGGGGTGCGTGCGCGGAGCACGACGGAGGCGTCGTTGGCGGCTTCCTCCCCGGACGCCCGGGTGAGCGAACCGGTGGGGCCGAGCACGTCGAGGGTCAACGCCGGCCATCGCAGCGAACGTCCCGTCTCGGCGCTGAGCACGGGCGTGCCGTTGCGGCGCGCGTGCTCGGCCACCTCCCGCATCGCCCAGGCCGGTTCGCGGTGCGGGCCGACGGCCACGCCACCGACGGGCAGTTCCGCGAGCACCCCGTCCACCCCGCCCACGTGATCGGCGTGCAGGTGGCTGAGCACGAGCAGCGCCACGCGGTCCACGCCGAGGCGCCGCAGGCAGCCGGTCACCGCCTCGGCATCGGGTCCGGTGTCCACGAGCACCACCTCCCCGGGCCGACCGGTGGCCAACACGGTTGCGTCGCCCTGGCCGACGTCGCACACGACGGCGCTCCACCCGCCAGGCGGCCACGGCGACACCACGCTCCGCACCGGGACGAGGCAGGCGGCGAGCACGGCGGCGACGAGGACGACCCGCCGGAACCGCCGGAAGCGCAGTGCGAGCAGCACCAGCAGTGCAGTTCCGGCGAGCAGGAACCCGCCGAAGATCCCGTCCGGCCACGGCAGCAACGCCCCGGGGACGTCCGCCGCGTGCTCGGCCACTCCGATGATCCAGCCGAGGGCCGGAGTGGCCAGCAGCACGCACAGCTCGGCCACCTGCTGCACGCCCGGTGCGGTGATCGTGGCGAGCACGCCGAGCACGGTGGCCGGAGGGACCGCAGGCCCGGCCAGCAGGTTGGCGAGCACCCCGATGAGGCTGATCCCGCCGGACACGGCCGCGATGAGCGGAGCCGTGGCCAGCTGGGCCGCCGCCGGAACGGTGAGCATCTCGGCCAGGCCCACCGGAACACCGCGCTCGTGCAGCCGGGCCGACCAGGCAGGCGCGAGCACCACCAGCGCGGCCGTGGCCGCCACCGACAGGGCGAACCCGACTTCGCCGGCGAGGTTCGGAGCGAGCAGCACCAGGCCCAGCACGCTCGCCGCGAGCACCGGCAGGGTGGAGCGTTCCCGTCCGAGCGCCAGCGCGAGCAACGTGATCGCGCCCATCGCGGCGGCCCGCAACACGCTCGGTTCGGGCCCGCACAGCACCACGAAGCCGCACAGCGCCAGCGCGGCGACACCCGCGCACACCACCGGTCCGCAGCCGACCAGCCGGGCCAGCAGCAGCACCGCACCGCAGACGATGGCGACGTTCGCGCCGGACACGGCAACGAGATGCGTCAGGCCCGCGGTTTCGAAGTCCTGCTCCACCTCCGCTGGCAGCCCGCCGACGTCGCCGATCACCAGCCCCGGCAGCAGTCCCGCCGCTGCGGGCCCGAGCACCTCCGCCGCGGTGTCCCGCAAGCCCTGCCGCAGGTGTTCGGCCACCCGCTGCACCACCGGGACGTCTCCGGTGGTGCGCGGTGCGGAGTACGTGCTCACGGCGGCCACGGTGAGCTCCCCGGACCGCGGCGGGAGGAGATCACCGCGCAGCGCGGCCTCCTGCCCCGCGACGAGATGCTCCCACTCCGCGGTGGGGACGAGCAGCACGACCCGCCCCCGCATCTCCCGCAGCCGCCCGTCCACTTCCGCCGCCCGCAGCCGGGCCGGCACCAGCGCGCGCTCCCCTTCGCGGTGGTTGCCGTAGGAGTCGCCGCGCAGCGCACGGGGAGCATCGGTGAGGGTGACGTGCAGCGACGCGGCCGAGCCGAGGGAATCCTGCAGCGGGTGGTGCTCCACCGCGTGGGCACGCACGCTGATCGACGTGCCGGCGGCCACCACCAGCAGCGCGGCGGCGAGCACCGCCCGGGCGCCCGGACGTCCGCGCCCTCGCCACGCGACGGCGAGCGCGGCCGCAGCGCATCCGGTCGCCACCGCCGCCGGCGACCAGCCGCCGTACAACCCCAGCAGGGTCACCGCCCACACTCCGCACGCCGCGGGAACCAGCCGCAGGTCGAGGACCTCGCCGATCCCCGGAGCGCTTCCGGTGTCCGTTCCGGCATCGGCCGCGCGTACCGCGGAACTCACACCTCGGCCAGCTCCCGCAGCCGCTGCACGGTCTTCTCCCCGATGCCGTCGATGTCCTGCAGCTGGTCGACCGAGCGGAACTCGCCGTGCTCACTCCGCCAGCGCACGATCTGCTGCGCGGTGACTTCCCCCACGCCGGGCAGCTGTTGCAGAGCCTCCTCGTCCGCGCTGTTCAGGTTCACCGCCGAATCCTCCTCCGCGGAGTTCCCGCCCGGTGGAGGTTCCGGTTCGGGGATGCCGACGTGGAGCTGCTCGCCGTCGTCCAGCCGGCGGGCGAGGTTGAGGGCGGTGACGTCGGTGTCCGGCAGCGCCCCGCCCGCTTCGGCCAGCGCATCGGCGACCCGGTCGCCGGACTCGATGGTGACCAGGCCGGGTTCATGCACGCGTCCGACGACGCTGACAACGAGTTCCTCCGGTGTCTCCGCGGTGGCAGAAGGAGCGCTCGCCGCCGGCGGAAGCGGTGGGGCCGCCGCCGGGGAGCGCTGCTCCCCGGCGGCCTGCTGCCGCCACAGCACGGTTGCTGCCACGACGAGGCTGACCAGCGTGAGCCCCGCGAGCACGAGCACGCCGCCGCGTCCGGGATCGAAGCGCGCGGTGAGCAGTGTTTCCGGCACCCACCGGTGCAGCCGCTCGTGCAGTCGGCCGCGCGGCGCGGAAGCCTCCTTCCCGCTCGGGAGCATGCCGCCGCCGGAGGCGGTTCCTCCCTCCACCGCGAGTCCGCTCCCGACGGTTCCCGCCCCTGATGGCGGTTCGTCGAGCGAGTCCGGCGCGGGCCGCGGTTCGTAGCGCGCCCGCAGCTCCGGTGCGGAGTCCCGCGGCAGCACGGCGCTTCCCGCGCCGACCGCGCCCGTCCCGACAGGCTCCGCGCCGGATTCGGCCGCGGAGCTCGGAGCGGACCACGCGACGGGGTCCTGCTGGGGAGCACGGCCGAGCGCCCGCAGCCGCGCCTGCGGAACCGGTTCGGTACGGTGCGCCCGGAACAGCCGGAAGTCGTCCATGCGACGAACATAGAGCGCTGCCAAGGGCTTTCGCTGCTCCGAAATCCGAATCTGTGGAGAACTCGGCCCCTTGTGGACAACTCGCCCCGGTACTTGCCCGCCCGGGCGATGTAGCTCAGCCGTTCCGGGGTCCGCCTTCCGCGGGAGCAAGATCGTCCGCGGGACCGGTCTCCGGAGACCACACGACGACCCCCAGGGCACCCGGACCGATGTGCGCGCCGATCACCGCCCCGACCTCGGTCACCACGCAGTCGGCCACCGGGAGCGCCGCCCGCAAGCGCTCCGCCAGTCCCGCTGCCCGCTCCGGGGCGGCCAAGTGGTGCACCGCCACCCGCACGGACGCGTCACCGCTGCGCGCGGCCCGCTCGGCCCGCTCCACGAGGTGAGTCACCGCCCGCGACATCGTGCGCACCTTCTCCAGCGGGGCGATCCGCCCGGACTCGACGTGCAGCACGGGTTTGATGGACAGCGCCGTGCCGAACACCGCGGCCGCCGCGCCGATGCGCCCACCGCGCCGCAGGTGCTCCAACGTGGGCACTGTGAACAGCGTCTCGGTCCGCGCGCTCGCCCGCGACGCGGCCCGCTCCACCTCGTCCGCGGTGGCACCGCGCGCCGCCTGCTCCGCGGCCGCCAGCGCGGGAAACCCCACGCCCATCGCCGCCGAAGCCGAGTCGACCACGCGCACGCGGTCCGTGCCGACACGCTCGGCGGCCACGCGCGCCGCGTCCCACGTGCCGGAGAGGTGGCGGGACAGGTGCACCGCCACCACCGCGTCCGCCCCGCTGTCCAACGCCGCCGCGTAGGCCGCCGCCAGCTCGTCCGGAGCGGCCCCGGAAGTGGTCACCCGCTGGTGCTTGCCCATGGCGCGGGCCAGCTCCGCCGGCGCCACCGCCGACTCGGCGAGCGGATCGGCCCCGGCGACGGAAACGTGCAGCGGAACCACACCGATGCCGAAGCGGGACGCGGACTCCGCAGGCAGGTACGCCGTCGAATCGGTGACCACCGCGACCGTCACGCGTTCACCCCGCGTCGATCAGCACAGCGCATGTCACTCGGCACAGCCCATGTCACCCACTCGTGTGGTCACTGCGGCAGCACACCCGTGTTGTACGCAGCCAGCCGCCACCGGCGGTCCTGACGAGCGATCCGCACGAGCACGGCCCAGTGGCAGTTGGCGACGCCGCCGAGCCCGGGCCACAGGTGCACCGGCAGCTCCAGCAGCTGCGACGTCAGCGCACCGATCACTCCGCCGTGCGCGCACAGCAGCGCCGTGCCCGAATAGGCCCGGTCCAGTTCCTGCACCACCTGGGCGGCGCGCTCGGCGACGCGCACGCGCGCCTCCCCGCCGGGCGGCGCCCACCGCGGATCGGTGCGCCAGGTCAGCATCGCCCCCGGCCAGTGGTGCTCCACCTCGGCGCCGCTGAGGCCCTGCCACTGTCCGATGTCGGTTTCACGGAGCCGCCGGTCGAGGCTCACCTCGAGCCCGGAAACCTCGGTCAGCACGGCAGCGGTGACCTGCGCCCTGCGCAGATCCGAGCTGACGACGACGTCCGGGGAGTACTCGGCCACCACGGTGGCCGCGCGTTTGGCCTGCTCAACTCCGGTTTCGGTGAGCTCGCTGTCCAGATGTCCCTGCAGCCTGCCGGCGCGGTTGTGCTCGGTCTCACCATGCCGCCACAGCACGAGGCGTTCCAGGCTCACGCCTCAACGTCCCCGGTCTCGCCGTTGTCCGCCGCGGTCACGACCCCTTCGAGCGCCACCCGCGGGCAGTCCTTCCACAGGCGTTCCAACTCGTAGAAGGCGCGCTCCTCGCTGTGCTGGATGTGCACCACGACATCGGTGAAGTCGAGCAGGACCCACCGGCCCTCCCGCTCGCCTTCGCGGCGCACCGGCTTGGTGCCCGCGGCGCGCATCTTCTCCTCGACCGCGTCGACGATCGCGCCGACCTGCCGCTCGTTGGATGCGGAGGCGATGATGAAGCAGTCGGTGATGATCAGCTGCTCGGACACGTCCAAGACGACGACGTCGACGGCCTTCTTGTCCGCGGCGGCCTGCGCGGCCACCCTGGCGAGCTCGCGGGACTGTTCGGTCGCTGCCACGTGACTCCTTTCGACGGGGTACCCAACCCTCCAGGGTAGCCCGTGCGGGCGCGCCGTCGGGGCGGCGCTCGGCGTAGCGGCCGGACCCGATCGAGACCTGGCTGTCCGCGCGGCGTCCGCACCGCTACGGTCGATGTGCACCGACCGCTCCGTGACACCGGTCGTACCCGCGCGGGAGTCCGGCCGCGCCACGCGCGACGGGATCACCCGCGACACGTTCGATCACTGCGAGGCATGCGATGGCAGACGGTTTCCACCCGGACTTCCCCGGCGCCGGCCAGGGTTCCGCGCGCCCCGACCGCACCCGGGTGCACCGCGTGCGCAGCGCCGAGCTGTCGGCCGAGACCGCGCAGTCGGCCGGGATGCGCCGGATCGAGGCGATCAGCGGCAAAACGGTGGGATCCGAGCACCTCTGGACGGGGCAGACGCACGTGGCACCGGCGACGGCCTCGTCGAACCACCACCACGGCGAGTCGGAAACCTCGATCTACGTCGTGACCGGACACCCCCGCTTCGTCCACCACGACGGCGATGAGGAAGTCGCGCTCGACACCGAACCGGGCGACTACATCTACGTACCGCCGTTCGTGCCGCACCGCGAGGAGAACCCCGATCCGGACGAGGAGGCCGTGGTCGTCATCTCGCGGACGACGCAGGAGGCGATCGTGGTGAACCTACCCGCGCTGCACCCGCTCGACGGGGAGTGACGTGGAAACGCCGCCCTCGATCGCCGTGCGCCCCACGAGCGTCCAGTTCGGACACCCGTCGGACGCACTTCCCCGCCGGCCAGAGCCGAACGTCGGTAGCGCCGCCAGGTCACGCGCAGCACGACCTCAGTCGAACTCCGCGGGCAGCGCCGGGTCCTGCCAGTGGGCGTGCAGCAGGTGCAGCTGCGGTTCGAGCACTCGCGAGTGCGACAGCGGCGGGAGCGCGTCGAGGGAGAACCGGTCCACGGCCGAAGTTTCGATCGAATCCTGCGCGACTCGTCCGCGTTCGCGGCACAGGAAGAACAGCTTGTGGACGTGGTGGGCGAAATGCGGGCGGTGGCCCTGCTTCTCACGGTCGAGCGCGGCGACCAGCTTGTCGACGTCGACGGCGACACCGGCTTCTTCCGCCACCTCCTTCGCGACCGCCTCGGAGGGGGATTCCAGCACGTCGCACCAGCCGCCGGGCAGGGTCCAACGGTCGTCGGAACGTTCCCGCACCAGCAGGATCCTCCCGCTCTCGTCGAAGATGCCGCCTCGAACGTCGACTTTCGGGGTCATGTAGCCGGAATCGAGCGCGACGATCCGGTGCAGCTGTCCGATGTCGCCGTCGCTGACGAGTCCCATGAGTTCTTCGGCGCAGCGCCGCACCTGCTCGTACCGCTCCCGGTCGTAAGGGTCGCCGCCGTAGGTGAGGCCGTTCTGCGCGACGGCGAGCAGCGTGAGAGCGTGCTGCCGGATCTGCTCGGCCGCGTCGTCGGAGGGCGTCGCCATGGCCTCGTCACCACCGTCCCGCTGATCGTGTCGTCGCCGGATTCGCGACAGGCCCGGGTTCGCTGGGCATTTGACCTCCGCTGGGCATTTGACCTCCGCTGGGCATTCGGCCGGACCCGACCGTGCGGGTCAGGTGGTTCGACGTGGTTCGAGGACGACCAGCGGGATCTCCCGGGCGGTGCGCTGTTGGTAGCGCTCGTACTGCGAGTAGGTTCCCACGACGTGCGGCCAGAGTCGACGCCGCTCTTCTGGGGTGGCGACGTGCGCATGCACCGGCAGGATCTCGGCCTTGAGTTGCACGGTCGTGTCCGGGTGCGCCCGCAGGTTGTGGTACCAGGCCGGGTGCTTGCTGTAGCCGCCCTTGGACGCGACGAGGACGAGGTTCTCGCCGTCGCGGGTGTAGAGCAGCGGCGTGGTGCGCCGGGTTCCCGACCTGGCGCCGACGTGCTGGAGCAGCAGCATCGTCGGGAGCCCGGGTGCGGAATGCCCGATCTTGCCGTTCGTGGCCCGGTAGGCGGCGATGTGCAGCCCCGTGATCTTGTCGAGGACGGGCCAGGACCGGTCCGCCAGCTTCATCAGATCCATGACCACGGACCTTAGGATACGGTTGTCCGATGACGCCGCCGACGGAGCGCAGCCGCATCGCCACGGCCGCCGATGCAGACGAGGTCGCCGGCCTGCTCGACCGCTTCCAAACCGAGTTCGACGAGTACACGCCGGGAGCCGCGGCGCTCGCTCCCCGCGTTCGCGCGCACATCGCGGGCGGACTCAGCCTGTTCGTGCTGGCCGACCCGCCGCACGCCGGCGTGGCCCAGCTGCGGTTCCGCGAGTACCTGCTCACCGGCACCCCGGTGTGCTACCTGGAGGAGCTGTACGTGGTGCCCGACCGCCGCGAGCGGGGCCACGGCCGGAAGCTGGTGCAGACCGCGCTGGAGATCGCCCGCGAACGCGGAGCCACGACGGTGGAGCTGGGCACCTCCGCCAGCGACACCGCGGCGCGCGGGCTGTACGAGAGCTTCGGGTTCACCAACCTGGAGAAACCGGGCAGGCCGGAGACGCAGATGCTCTGCTACGAACTCGAGTTGTAACGCTGCGTTGGTGGGGCTTGCTCGCGCTCATCTGCACCGGAGTTGTAGCGGGCCGACCCCCTGAAGCCGCACGGGCAGCACCGGGCGGCGGTCCAGGGGCCGCTACTCGACTGCACGCATGAGCCAGCCGGCGGCAGCTCAGCTCAGTCGGTGGCGGGCGGGATCGGGTGGTTGGCCTGTAGTAGTCCGTGCGGGTCGTGCTCGGCCTTGAGCTGGGCGAGTCGCTGGTAGTCGGCGGGTTCGAAGGCGGTGCGCACTCGCTGATGATCGAGGGGACCGAAGGTGAAGTTGAGTGACCGCCCGAGAGCGTGTGGAGCGAACTCCGCGAGAAGCTGATCGTGTAGTGCGGTGACGCTGCCCGTTTCGCTGGTTTCTGTCAGCGACAGCAGCCCCAGGGAGTAGCTGGCGTCGCGGTGACCGAGGGCGTTCGGTGTCTGCGGGGGTCGGGCGAGTGCGCCGCCGAGATGACGAAGCCCGACCACACAGCTACTGGAGGCTGACGGGCCGACCTGGTGGACCAATGTGCTCAGCTCCTGCGGGTCGAGGTCGTCGAGCAAGAGGCTGGTTCCGCGGTAGCCACTGGGTTGGTCGGGTTCGTCGAATACGGCTCCGGATTCGGAGTAGGACAACTCACGCAGGGTGTCCTGCAGCAGCGGTCCGAGCGCTCGGAGCGGCTCGACGAGCTGTTGCCCCTGTTCGGCCGGGCCGGCGTAGCTGATCTGTAGTTGTGCGACATGGCGACCACGCATCGGCTCGGGGACCATGGGCAGGTCCGGGAACGGGATCACCGACACGGCCGAGGTCATCTCGTCGGGGACTGAGTCGGTCCACTCCCGCCAGGCGTGCAACACGTTGGGAACCTGCGCGAGGTCGACGAACAGGCAGCCACCATAGAGTCGGGCGACTGGCATCAGGGCTATCTCCATGCCGGTGACGACGCCGAAGTTCCCGCCGCCGCCACGCAGTGCCCAGAACAGGTGCGGCTCGTCGGTGGCGGTCACTCGGCGAAGGCGACCATCGGGGGTTGCCACTTCCAGGCGGTGCACGTGGTCAGCAGCGAAGCCATACCGCCGCGCCAGCAGCCCGACCCCGCCGCCGAGCGTGTAGGACACCGCGCCCACGCCCGGCAAGCTGCCGGACAGCGGCGCCAACCCGTGCACAGTCGCGGCGTCGATCACGTGTTGCCAGCTGGCACCGGCCTCGACCCAGGCGGTCTCGGCCTGCGGGTCCACGTCGACGCCGCACATGCGGCGTGTGCTGATCAGCACGCCGCCGTGCATGGCGCTGCTGCGTCCGTGACCGGTCGCCTGCACCGCCACCGGCATGCCACGGGTGGTAGCGAACTCGACCACCGTGCGCACGTCCTGCTCGTCGGCGGCCTCGACCACCATCGCGGGCTGGTGCGGCTCGAGCAGCTGGAACCCGGTGCTGTCCTGGTCGTATCCGTCGCTTCCCGCGGTGAGTACCGAGCCGTGGACACGACTGGCCAGCTGACTGGCCGTGCTCTCTTGATCCTGTGTTGTTCCAGTCATGCCGCCACGCTAGAAACTCTTCCGGTCAGGGAATGTCCTCAAGGAGTGGCAATCTGGTGTGCGTGGGTGACGAACCGACGCGCAGGGACACGCCGGGGCGGATGCTGCGCCTGCTGTCGCTGCTGCAAAGCAGACGCGCGTGGTCCGGCGCAGAGCTCGCCGAGCGACTCGGGATCACGGAACGGACCCTGCGCCGGGACATCGAGCGGTTGCGTGCGCTCGACTACCCGGTGATCGGTACCACCGGCACCGATGGCGGGTACCGACTCACCCCCGGCAACAACCTGCCTCCGCTGCTGCTGGCCGACGACGAAGCCCTCGCCGTCGCCGCCGGGTTGGTGCATGCCGCCAGCGGCAGCATCGCCGGTATCGACGACAGCTCGCTACGCGCACTGGTCAAGCTCGAACAAGTGCTGCCACCCCGCCTGCGCCCGCAATTGGCCGCCCTGGCGGGCGCAATCACTGCCGTGGCCAACCGCGATACCCCGCAGGTCGATCCCACCGTGCTGGCCGTGCTCGCCGCATGCAGCCGCGAGCAGAAGATCACCTCATTCGACTACCACGACCGGGACGACCAGCCCAGCAGCCGCCGGGTCGAACCGCACAGCCTGGTCACCATGCGCGGATTGTGGTACCTGCTCGCCTACGACCCCGACCGCGACGACTGGCGCACCTTCCGCGTAGACCGGATCCACCGGCCCAGCCGCACCCACCGCCCCAACACCCCGCGCGAACTGCCCGCACCGGACGCGGCCAGCTACCTCACCCGTTCGTTCGCCACCGCCTCGTACCGGTACACGGCACAGATGACGGTGCAGCTGCCCGCCGACGTCGTGCGCGCCGGCGTCTTCGGCCCCATCCCCGGCGATCTCGACGACCACGCGCCGGACCGGTGCACCGTCCGGCTCAGCGCCAACTCCCCACAGCTGGTGACCCAGTACGTAGCTGCGATCGCCGCACTCGACGCTCAATTCAGCCTCGAAGCCCCCGCCGAGATCACCGCCCGCCTACGCCACGTGGGACGGCGACTCACCGAGTAACTCACCACGAGCAGAGCATCTCAGTGAGCGATCCCGCGCCGTACAACGGTGCGGGCGCAGCTTCTTCCGGGCATACTGAGAGTTCGTGACCTGGAGTGTGCGTAAAGCCGCGCTCGCCGACGCCGACGAGATCGCCAGGATCAACGTCAACGGCTGGCGGGCCTTCTATCCCGGCCTCGTGCCCGACGACGCGCTGACCGCGCTCGATGTCGACCGCTGCACCACCGAATACCGCGAGGTGCTCACCCTGCCCGACCCAGTCGCGGTATTTCTCGCTGTGTCCCAGAACCAGATTGGCGCCTTCTGCGGGGCCTGCCCGGCCCGCAACCCGGATCGCGACGCCCACCCGCAGCTCCGCACCGGAGAGATCGCCGCGTTGTACGTCGACCCACCGGAACAAGGCACCGGTGCAGGACACGCGGCACACGACGCCGCACTCGCCCACTTGGCCGAAACTGGATTCGAGCACGCCGTGCTCTGGGTGCTGGAAGCCAACGATCTAGCTCGGCGCTTCTACCAGCGTCATGGCTGGGGCTGTGACGAGACCCGCGAACAGCGCAGCATGGCCGATCTCGGCACCGTGCCCGCGCTTCGCTACAGCCGATCGCTGGGTTAACCAGCGCCAGCACCCACAGCACCCACACGCGTCCGTAGCGGGATCCCCTTGCGTACGCACGAGAGGAGGTTTCGTGGCGCGTTGACTTTCACGTCCCAGTGCGCAGCATGTCGCTGTAGGAGCGGGCCTCGAGCTCGTCGGTGCCGACCCCGAGCACGTGCATGTACTCGTGGCACTGGGCCTGCAGGGTGTCGCGACTGCGGTCGCCGTCGTAGTCGATCGCTTCGACCTCGAGGAAGGAACCGAGCTCGGCGACGGTGTCAACGTGGAACTTGACGTTGCCCAGCCACAAGATGTGCCGCTGCTTGTGCACCACGACATCCCGCTCGAGCGCGGCGTCGAGGACGTCATCCAGCGCCCGCTCCGAGCCGACGGCGACCATGCTCACCTGTGACTCCTTCGGTGCGTGATCGTCAGGTCTGTCGTAGTGGATCAGATTGTTTTCGATCTCGCCGCGCCGGAGCTTCAACCGGCCTGTGGCCGCCCGGTAGTACACGTCGGTTTGCGCATCAACGCCCTGCGACTGCGCTCCGAGCTCGAGCAGTCGTTGCACGATCCCATCGGGCTCGGAACAGCGGGCCTTGAGTTCCACGTTGAGATGAGCCATGGGCGCATGATCGCAACGGCATCCCCACGGACTCACCAGACGCCACGGCGTCCCTCAGCGCGACTACCGGAAAGTCCGGTCACACGGAAACCGACCGCTCTGCGGAGGGACGTCGGCATCGCACGACGACGCTGGAGACCTACGCCCACGAGTGGCCCGAAGCGATCGAGCGCACCCGGTCGTTGGTCGACGAGTCGTTGGGATCGACGTAGCAGCGCCGTTGCTCGCGCGATGTGTGCCCACGTTGTACCGCCCGGGTCACGGACCCCACTCCGGTGCAGGTGAGAGGCCGTCCCCGCGGTAGAGCCCGCGTTTGGCGATGTACTGCACGATCCCGTCGGGCACGAGGTACCAGACCGGCAGGCCCCCGCGCACTCGGTCGCGGCAGCCGGTGGAGGAGATCGCCATCGCGGGGATTTCCACCAGCGACACCGAGCCTTCCGGCAGGTGCGCCCCGTTGAGCGAGTAGCCGGGCCGGGTCACGCCGATGAAGTGCGCCAGGTCGAACGCTTCCTCGGCGCGGTGCCAGGACAGGATCTGCTCCAGCGCGTCCGCCCCGGTGATGAAGTACAGGTCCGCGTCCGGGTACTGGTGGTGCAGATCTGTGAGCGTGTCGACGGTGTAGGTCGGGCCGGGCCGGTTGATGTCCACCCTGCTGGTCAGGAACCGCGGGTTCGAGGCGGTGGCGATGACCGTCATCAGGTAGCGGTCCTCGGCCGCGGACACGCGCTCGTGGCTCTTCTGCCAGGGTTGGCCCGTGGGGACGAACACGACCTGCTCCATCCCGAACTGGGCCTGCACTTCACTGGCCGCGACCAGGTGACCGTGGTGGATGGGGTCGAAGGTTCCGCCCATGACACCGATGCGACGCCGCTGCGACATGGGTTCCAAGCCTAGGAATCCGCACCTGCGAAGGCCGCGCGGGGGTGCCCGCCGCGTGTCGCGGCACATGATCACCGTGCACCACGAAACGCCGTGTCCAGTCCGACACGGCGCGCGTTGTGGACAACTTGTCACTCGCTGGCGTGGGGACGGCTCTCAATTTTCATGAAAATTGAGTTTTCTGGAACGGATCCAGAGTGCGCCGCGGCAGGTAGTCGGCCGAGGACGGTCCGGCGGGCGAGGATCAGCTGGCCGGTCGCACGTGGCCGTCGCCGTGCACGAGCCACTTCGTCGAGGTCAGCTCGGGCAGTGCCATCGGCCCCCGCGCGTGCAGCTTCTGCGTGGAGATGCCGATCTCCGCACCCATGCCGAACTGGCCACCATCGGTGAACCCGGTCGAGGCGTTCACCGCCACCGCAGCCGCATCGACCCGCGCGGTGAACGCGTTCGCCGCACGCAGGTTCTCCGTCAGGATCGCCTCCGTGTGGCCCGTGCCGTGCGCGCGGATGTGCTCCACCGCGTCCTGCAGCGAGTCGACCACGCCCGCGGCGATGTCCATCGACAGGTACTCGGTGTCCCAGTCCTCGGCAGTGGCCGGAACCACGCTCGGCCCGCCGTAGGCGGCCACGCATTCGTCGGCGTGCACCGTCACCCCGGCCTGCCCCAGCTCCGCCAGCGCGCGGGGGACGAACTCCGCGGCGACGTCGGCGTGCACCAGCAGCGTCTCTGCCGCGTTGCACACGCTGGTGCGCCGCGTCTTCGCGTTGAGCAGCACCCGCAGGGCGGTGTCCACATCGGCCGCGGAATCCACGTAGACGTGCACGTTGCCCACCCCGGTTTCGATGGTGGGCACGGTCGCCTGCTGCACCACGGTGGAGATCAACCCCGCCCCGCCGCGCGGGATGACCACGTCGACCAGGCCGCGCGCGGTGATCAGCGCGTGCACCGAGGCGCGGTCGTGGCACGGCAGCAGCTGCACCGCATCCTCCGGCAGCCCGTGCTGCCGCAACACCCGGCCGAGCACCGACACGAGCACCCGGTTGGATTCCTCCGCCGAGGACGACCCCCGCAGCAGCACGGCGTTGCCCGACTTGAGCGCGAGCCCCGCGGCGTCGACCGTGACGTTCGGCCGCCCCTCGTAGACCATGCCGACGACGCCGAGCGGCACGCGCACCTGCTGCAACCGCAGACCGTTGGCCAGCGTGCCGCCCTGCACCACCTCACCGACCGGGTCCGGCAGGTCCGCGACGGAGCGCAGCCCGGCGGCCATGTCCCGGATCCGCTCCGGGGTCAGGCGCAGCCGGTCCACGATGCTCTCCGAGGTGCCCGCGGCGCGGGCCGCGGAGACGTCCTCGTCGTTGGCGGCGCGGATCTCCGCCTCGCCGTCGACGAGCGCATCGGCCATCGCCTGCAGCAGCGCGTCCTTCGCATCGCGCGTGGCCGCGGCCAGCTCGACCGACGCCGCCCGGGCGCGCTGAGCGGCGGAGCGGACCTGCTCCTGCAGCTGGGTCCCCTCGGCCGCCTCCTGGGTCTCTGCGGAATTCCTCGCGGTGGTCACGGTCCCAGGCTAGAGACCGCGCGGGCGCGCGCACCGGCCGGGTGCGGACGCCGGCCGGGCAGCGGGCACGGCGTGCGCGCGAGGTGCGGCAGTGCGCGGCCCGCTGGGCGCCGCATCGCGGACCGGTCCCGACACACCGCACGTCCTGCGTGCCCACCGCGCCCGAGGACGCCGCAGCGGTGCGGTAGGAATCGAGGTATGGACGAACACGTCGTGCGTGAGATGGCTCAGGAGCGGTTGCGCGCCCTCGCCGGGGAGGACGCCTCGCTGCGCGAGGACCAGTGGGAAGCGATCCGCGCGCTGGTGCTGCACCGCCGCCGCGCCCTGGTGGTGCAGCGCACCGGTTGGGGCAAGTCGGCGGTGTACTTCGTGGCGACGGCGCTGCTGCGCGAGCTCGGCGAGGGACCCACGCTGATCGTGTCGCCGCTGCTGGCGCTGATGCGCAACCAGGTCGCCGCCGCTGCCGCCGCCGACGTGCACGCGGCGACGATCAACTCGGCCAACGCCGAGGACTGGGGCGAGATCGAGGAGCAGGTCGCCATCGGCGAGGTGGACGTGCTGCTGATCAGCCCGGAACGGCTCAACAGCCCCGAGTTCCGCGAGAACGTGCTGCCCTCGCTGGCCTCCGAGCTCGGCCTGCTCGTCGTCGACGAAGCGCACTGCGTCTCCGACTGGGGGCACGACTTCCGCCCCGACTACCGGCGCCTGCGTGGCCTGCTCGGCGAACTCGCGCCCGACGTGCCGGTCCTGGCGACCACGGCCACGGCCAACGACCGCGTCGTCGAGGACGTCACCGAGCAGCTCGGCGTCGGCGCGGGCGAGCACGACGCGGGCGAAGCGGAAACCGGTGCGCTGGTGCTGCGCGGCAGCCTCGACCGGGAGAGCCTGCACCTGTCGGTGGTGCGGCTGCCGGACACGCGGACGCGTCTGGCCTGGCTGAGCGATCGGATGTCGCGGTTCACCGGCTCCGGCATCATCTACGCGCTGACGGTCGCCACCGCCGAGGAAGTCGCCGCTCACCTGCGCGAGCAGGGCCACGAGGTGGTGTCCTACTCCGGCCGCGACGAGACCGAACAGCGCCAGCGCATCGAGGACGACCTGCTGCACAACCGGGTCGAGGCGGTCGTGGCGACCTCCGCGCTGGGCATGGGCTTCGACAAGCCCGACCTGGGGTTCGTGGTGCACTTCGGGGCACCGGCCACGCCGATCGCCTACTACCAGCAGGTCGGTCGCGCCGGGCGCGGTGTGCAGCACGCCGACGTGGTGCTGCTGCCCGGCCCGGAGGACCAGGACATCTGGCGGTACTTCGCCTCGCTGGCCTTCCCTCCCGAACCGACGGTGCGGGCGGTGCTGGAGGCCCTGGGCAACGCCGACCGGGCGCTTTCCACCGCGGCGCTGGAGCCGCACGTGGAACTGGGGCGCGCCCGGTTGGAGATGGTGCTCAAGGTGCTCGACGTGGACGGGGCGGTACGCCGCGTCCGCGGCGGTTGGGAGGCCACCGGGCAGGAGTGGCACTACGACGCGCAGCGCTACGCACGCATCGCCGAACAGCGCGCCGCCGAGCAGCAGGCGATGCTGGAGTACCTGGACACCGGCGAGTGCCGGATGCGGTTCCTCCGGCGGCAGCTGGACGATCCGGAAGCGGCCGACTGCGGCCGGTGCGACAACTGCACCGGGAGGCAGCACGACGTCGACGTGCCGGAGGAGCTCCTGAACCAGGCGCAGGAGCGGTTGCAGCGGCCCGGCGTGGAGATCGCGCCGCGGCGGCAGTGGCCCAGCGGGCTGGACGCCTTCGACATTCCCGCCTCCGGTCGGATCGCTGCGGAGCACCGCGCCGAACCGGGCCGCGCTGTTGCCCGGTTGACCGACCTGTCCTGGGGTTCGCGGCTGCGCGGCCTGCTGGACGGATCGCAGCCGCCCGGGGAGGACCTGGTGCAGGCGTGCGTGCGCGTGCTCGCGGCGTGGGAGTGGGAACAGCGACCGGTGGGCATCGTGGCCGTGGAGTCGCGCCAGCGCCCCCACCTGGTCCGCGGGTTGGCCCAGCGCATCGGCTCGATCGGACGGCTTCCGCTGCTCGGCGAGGTCACCGCCACCACCGAGAGCGCGCCGCACGGCACGAACAGCGCCCGCCGGGTGCGGGCGCTGTGGTCGCGGTTCGCGCTGCCGGACGAGCTGGCGCAGCAGATCTCCGGCCTCGACGGACCGGTGTTGCTCGTCGACGACTACGTCGACACCGGTTGGACGGTGACGGTGCTCAGCGGCATGCTCCGGCAAGCCGGCGCTGCAGGGGTGCTGCCGCTGGCCCTGGCCAGCACGGGCTGACACGCGACCGCCATCGGAAAACACGTTCGGTGGAACCCGGTCGAGTGAGGAAGACCGTTCGTGTCATTGCGCGTGTCGATCAGACGGGAAAAATGGGCCGGACCAATGCGCGGACCCGCGGCTCGGACCGGTCGCACAACTCGAAAGCGTTGCGGCCCGATAGCGTTGCAGCGTGCCGCCCGGCAGCGCGACGTCACTGCCGGGTGCGGTCGCTGGGACGGTCGGGCTGCGGGTTCGTCGCAGTCGGGAAGGACGTACTCCGGGACTGCTCGCCACCGGCCACGCCATCGCGGGCGAGGCGGCGACGGGCGGACCGCAGCGACCCGACGCGAACAGGCGGTGATCCAGTCATGCCCCACCCGTTTCGCTGGCAACCCGGCGAGGGGAAGCGGCACGCGACGCTGATGCCACGTCCCCGCGGGGGTTTCCCGGACGGAACGGAGGTCGACACGCTCTGCGGAACGCGCGTGGCCGCCGACAACTCGGACATCGCCTGGCTGTGGAGCACGTGCACGGAGTGCAACGAACAAGCCCACGCGATGGCTGGAACACCGGGAGTGCCACCAAGCGCCCGCTCGTGACCGCACCGCCGCCGCAACGGCCGTATCAGCGCAGCGGCACCAGGTCGTCGGCGTGCACGACCTCGCGACGCTGCTCCGCCGGAAGTTCGTGGCTGGAACGCCCGACCAGCGCAGGCAACTCCGCCGAGTCGTAGGCGACGACGCCGCGTGCGGCCGTCTTCCCGCGCGGCGATACCAGATCCACCACGTCCCCGCCGTCGAACACGCCCTCCACGGCGGTGACGCCGGCGGCCAGCAGCGACTTGCGGCGCCGCGCGACCGCGTCGACCGCGCCCGAGTCCAACCAGAGCCGTCCGGAACTGCCGGCGGCGTGCGCCAGCCAGAACCGCCGCGGCGACAGCCGGTCCGCGCTGGCCGCGAAAGCGGTGCCCACATCGGCCGCGCGCAGCGCGCTTTCCGCCAGGTCGGAGGACGTCAGCAGCACCGGCACACCGGAGGTGCAGGCAACGCGCGCGGCCTGCACCTTCGAGGCCATGCCACCGGTGCCCACGCCGGAAGCGCCGGCCTCCCCGGCCTCCACGCCGTCCAGATCGGCGACCGAGGAGACCTCGCGCACGACGCTGGCGTCGCTGCGCCGCGGATCCCCGTCGTAGAGCGCGTCCACGTCGGACAGCAGGAGCAGCGCGTCGGCGTCGACGAGATGCGCCACGAGCGCGGCGAGCCGGTCGTTGTCCCCGAAGCGGATCTCGTGGGTGGCGACCGTGTCGTTCTCGTTGACCACCGGGGCGGCCCCGAGCGACAGCAGCTTGTGCAGCGTGCGCCGCGCGTTGCGGTAGTGCCCGCGGCGCACCACGTCCTCGGCGGTGAGCAGCACCTGCCCGACGATCATCCGGTGCCGTTCGAACGACGCCGCGTAAGCGCGGGCCAGCGCTTCCTGCCCCACGCTCGCAGCGGCCTGCTGCGCGGCGAGGTCACGCGGACGGCGGGAAAGTCCCAGCGGCGCCAGGCCCGCGGCGATCGCCCCGGAGGAGACGACGACCACTTGGGCGCCGGCGCTCGCACGCGCAGCCACCGCGTCCACGATCTTGTCCAGCCGCGCCCGGTCGAGCCCACCTCCGGGAGTGGTCAACGACGAGGAGCCGATCTTGACGACGATCCGCCGCGCGGCGCTGATCGCCTCCCGAGTACTCAGCTCCTGGCCGCTCACCGGCTGCTCCCCTCACCGTCCCATCCGTCGACGTCCTGCTCGTCATCCTCCTCGTCGGAGGCGTCCTCGACGATGTCGTCTTCGTCACCGACGTACGCCCCGGCCGCGTCGAGCGACTGGCGGCGTTGCTCCTTGGCCTGCTTGCGCGCCTCGGCCGACACGCGGCCGGTCTGCTCCAGCCGGGCGTCCCCGCCGCGACGTCCCTGCGTGGCGGCCATGCCAGCGGGTGTGGACGGCTCCCAGTCGAAGGTCATGCTGCCGATGGTGACCTGACTGCCCGGTTCCGCCCCCTGGCGCGCGAGCTCCTCCTCCACACCGAGGCGGGCCAGCCGGTCGCCGAGGAAGCCGACCGCTTCGTCGTTGTCGAAGTTCGTCTGCCGCACCCACCGTTCCGGTTTGGTACCGCGGACGACGAACGCGTCCGGTTCCTCCGCGTCGGGTTCGACGGTGAAGCTGTCGTCGTCGACCGCCTTCGGGCGCACCAGCACCCGCTCGGGCTGCGGCTCCGGCAGCTGCGCGCGGAAGGACTCGACCTCCTCGACGAGCGCGAACGTCAACTGCCGCAACCCCTCGTGCGCGGCGGTGGAGATCTCGAACACGCGCCAGCCGCGCTCCTCGAGTTCCGGCCGCACCAACTCGGCCAGCTCGCGCGCCTCGGGCACGTCGATCTTGTTGAGCACGACCACCCGCGGCCGATCGGCCAGGTCCGGCACCCCGTCGACACCGCTGAGCGCCGGGGTGTACTCGGCGAGTTCGCGCTCGAGCGTGTCGATGTCGGTCAGCGGGTCGCGCCCCGGTTCCAAGGTGGCGCAGTCGACCACGTGCGCCAGCACGGCGCACCGCTCGATGTGCCGCAGGAAGTCGAGCCCGAGACCGCGGCCTTCGCTCGCGCCCGGGAGCAGTCCGGGCACGTCGGCGACGGTGAAGGCCTTCTCGTCAGCGGTGACCACGCCCAGGTTCGGCGCGAGCGTGGTGAACGGGTACTCGGCGATCTTCGGTCGCGCCGCGGACAGCGCGGAGATCAGCGAGGACTTGCCGGCCGAGGGCAAGCCCAGCAGGCCGACGTCGGCGACGGACTTGACCTCCAGCACCAGGTCGAGCTGATCGCCGGGGTCCCCGAGCAGGGCGAAGCCGGGCGCTTTGCGCGCCCGCGAGACCAGGGCCGCGTTGCCGAGACCGCCGCGGCCGCCGCGGCCGGCGGTGAACGTCGTGCCCTCGCCGACGAGGTCGGTGAGGACCTCGCCCTGCTGGTTCAGCACGACCGTGCCGTCGGGCACCGGCAGCACGAGGTCCTCACCGGCAGCACCGTGCCGGTTGCTGCCCTTGCCGGCCCTGCCACTGCTGGCCTCGACGTTCGGCCGGTAGTGGAAGTCCAGCAGCGTGTGCACCCCGGGGTCGACGACGAGCCGGACGTCGCCACCGCGGCCGCCGTTCCCGCCGTCGGGCCCGGCCAGCGGTTTGTACTTCTCACGACGCACCGAGGCAACGCCATTACCCCCGTCGCCCGCTTTGATGCGGATGGTCACGCGGTCGACGAACCGCGACACGGACACGGATGCCTCCTGAGCAAAAAAGCGAGGGGCGGGTACCGGTGTCCCCGGACCCGCCCCTCGGCAGGATTCGTATCGGCCGAGAGCGGGTCAGCTCTCGGCCGGAACCACGGATACGGCCTTGTCCCGGCCGCGGTAGCGCCCGAACTGGACGGTGCCCTCGGACAGCGCGAACAGCGTGTCGTCCTTGCCGCGGCCGACGTTGGAGCCGGGGTGGAAGTGCGTTCCACGCTGCCGCACCAGGATCTCACCAGCCCTGACGACCTGACCGCCGAAGCGCTTCACACCGAGAAACTTCGGGTTCGAGTCGCGGCCGTTCCGGGAGCTCGATACACCCTTTTTCTGTGACATGACTCAGGCCCTCACTTGTTGATGCCGGTGACCTCAACACGGGTCAGCTTCTGCCGGTGACCCTGCCGCTTGTGGTAGCCGGTCTTGTTCTTGAACTTGTGGATGCGGATCTTGGGACCCTTGGTCTGCTCGACCAGTCGGCCGGTCACCGACGTGTTCGCCAGCTTGTCCGGGCCAACCGTGACCTCGGAGCCGTCGATGACCATCAGCGGCTGGAGGTTGACCTCGGAACCCGGCTCGCCATCGAGCTTCTCGACCTCGACGACGTCCCCGACAGCCACTTTGTACTGCTTGCCGCCGGTCTTGACGATCGCGTACATCAGTCGGAAGTCTCCTGCTGCTCGGTTTCGCTACTTCACCAGTTTTTCGGCGCTACGCCCCACTCCGACCGGGAGGCCGGAGGTCGACACGCCACTGGTGCAGCGTCTCGGTGGTTCCTGTCTCGACAGCCGAGCCACACGGGCGATCGCCGCCGCAACAGGCTTGCAGTCTCTCCGCCCGCAACGGCGGCGAGAAGTTCCCACCCATCGTACAGGCACCGCTCGGAGCACCAGGCGGCAGGGGCGACGACCCGCTCGTGCCACACCGCACCGCAGCGTTCCGCGGCGAAAGCCGGCAAGACCGGGCTCGGAATGACCCGGCGCGGAATGACCCGGCGCGGATTACCGAGGTCACGTCATCCAACCTCCGGGACGCTCCCCGATCGTACCGACAGCGTGCGCGCGTGTCGGGCCCGGGCCGCCCACCGCTCGACCCCGCTGCTCGACCGCGCTGCTCGACCGCGCCGACCGGGCCGACCGACCACCAGCGGAGACCGTCGCAGGAGGCGAACGGAACCCCGCCGAAACCCGCCCCGGCGGACGCGCAGCCCCGAGTGGAACAACACCACGAGTGACAACACGACTACGCAGCGGCCCGAGCTGCCGTATGGTGCTCCACGTGCCCCGCCTACCGCACACGTCAGCGCGTCGCGCGGCCGTGCTGGCCGGCCTGCTCGGAACGGTCCTGGCGCTGCTCGTCCCGTTCCTGCCGGTGCGGCACGACATCACCACGCTCGACTGGCCCACCCCCACCAACGGCACGCAGGCCGTCTCGGCCCCGCTCGTGGCCTACGCACCACTGCAGTTCGACGCGACGATCCCCTGCAGCACCCTGCGCGACGTGAACGCCCGCTCCGACGCCGGCGTCGTGCTGGCCACCACCCCGCCCGAGTCGCAGTACGGCCAGCTGACCGGACTGGCGCTGCGGGCGCGCGACGGCCAGGTGGAGCTGTTCAACACCGGCAGCAGCATCGGCTCCCGCGCCCTGCCCGCCGGCGACTGCACCGTGCGCGTGCACGCCGACGCCGAAGGCCTGCGCGCCGACCTGAACGGCCAGACCTGGGCCGAAACCTCCGGCGACCAGCGCCCCCAGCTCACCGGCATCTACTCCGACGTCGACGACGACGTCGACGACACGGCGGGCCTGGCGGTGCACGCCCGGGTGGACAACCGGTTCGACACCTCCGCGACCGCGGTCAAACTCGCCGCCATCGTGCTGGCCGTGGTCTCCTTCGCCATCGCGATGGCGGCGCTGCGCAGGATGGACAACACCACCGGACGCCGCCCGCGGCGACTGACCACCCCCAGGTGGGCGCGGTTGTCCACGCGCGACGCCGCCGTGTTCGCCGCGCTGCTCGCGTGGTGGCTGATCGGCGCCATGACCTCGGACGACGGCTACGTGCTCAGCATGCTGCGCGCGCGGGAGAGCGCCGGATACGTGAGCAACTACTACCGCTGGTTCGCCAACCCGGAATCCCCGTTCGGCTGGTTCTACGAGGTCTACGCCGGGTGGGTGCAGCTGTCCACGGCCACCCCGTGGGTGCGCCTGCCCGCCCTGGCGCTGGCCATCGGCAGCTGGCTGCTCATCAGCCGGGGAATGCTGCCCCGCCTGGGCCCGCAGCTGCGGCGCAGCGCGGCCGTCGGCTGGGCCGCCGCCGCGGTGTTCCTGGCGTTCTGGTTGCCGTACAACAACGGCCTGCGCCCCGAACCGGTCGTGGTGTTCTTCGCCCTGGCCGCCTGGTACGCGGTGGAACGCGCCGTCGCCTCCCAGCGGGTCACCCCGGCCGCCTGGGGGCTGCTGGCCGCGGCGTTGTCCACCGCCGCGAACCCGCACGGGCTCGTCGCGGTGCTGCCGTTCCTCGCCGCGATCCGCCCGCTGGTGCGCCTGCTGCGCCGCTTCGCGGCAGCGCACGGATGGTGGGCCGTGATCGCACCGGTGGCCTGCTCCGGATTCCTGGTGCTCGTGCTGGTGTACCTGGACCAGACCTGGCGCTCCGTGCTCGACGCGATGGCGCTGAAGACCCGCATCGGCCCGAACAGCCACTGGTACGAGGAGCTCGACCGCTACGCGCTGCTGTTCAGCCCCATCCCGGACGGGTCGCTCACCCGCCGGTTCCCCGTGCTGCTCATACTGCTGTGCCTGGCCACCTGCGCGTTCGTGATCGCGCGGCGCACCCGCGTCAACGGTGCGGCGGCCGGTCCGAGTCGCCGGCTGATCGCGATGACCGCGTTGTGCTTCGTGGTGCTGGCGCTCACGCCCACCAAGCACACGCACCACTTCGGGATCCTCGCCGCCTTCGGCGGCGGGCTGGCGGCCCTGACCGCGCTGGCCACGAGCAGCACCGTGCTGCGCTCGCGACGCAACCGGGCGGCGTTCCTCTCCGGGTTGATGCTCGTCGTCGCGCTGGCGTCCACCGGACCGAACGCGTGGTGGTACGTCTCCAACTGGGGCGTGCCCTGGTTCGACAAGGCGCCCTCGCTCGGCGGCTACGAGGCCAGCACGCTGTTCCTGCTGCTGGCCGGGATCGCCGCGCTCGTCGCCGTGATCGAACACGTGCGCATCGACCCGCGCGCGCCGCACGCGGGCACGCGACAGGACAGACCGGAGCAGCGCAGCCGCGCCCTGCGGCTGGGCACCGCACCGCTGTCGCTGGTGTGCGCCCTGCTCGTGCTCGGCGAACTGGCCGCCTTCGGCAAGGCCATCGCCGAGCAGGGCGGCCAGTACAGCCTCGGCGCGGACAACGTGCAGCAGCTCGTCGGCGCCAGCTGCGGACTCTCCGACGCGGTCATGGTGGAACCGCACCCGCGCGAAGGGGTGCTCACGCCTGCCGAACAGCAACCGACGGCGGCGGCGCCGGGAAGTCTGCCGCCGGAGCGCGGGCCCGAGTACCTGCAACCCGCGGAACGCGGATTCGACCGCTCCCGCCTGCCCCGCAGCGAGGAGGCCGTGCCGGAGGAGCCGAACTGGCACCCGCCGCACGGGTTCGGCGACGACCGGGCGCCGGTGTGGGGCAGCTACGCCCCGGACGGGACGAACACCGGGCAGCTGCGCACCCCCTGGTACGGGCTGCCGGCGCAGGCGCGCAACGGCGATCGCCCGGTGGCGCTGAGCCTGGCCGGCCAGGAATCCGACGCCAACCGGGTGGTGCTCGAGTACGGACGGCCCACGGCGGGAGGTTTCGAGATCCTCGGCCGCAGCACGGTGCGCGAAGGACCACCGCCGGGTTGGCGGGACTACCGCGGGGACGTCCCGGAGCGGGCCCGGCAGGCGACGATGGTGCGCGTGGTCGCCACCGACGCGGCGCTCGGCCCGGAGGGGTGGGTGGCCGTCAGCGCCCCGCGCGTACCGCGCGTGTCCACGCTCACCGAGGTCGTCGGCCAGGACCCGGCTTTCGTGGAGTGGCCCGCCGCTCTGGTGCACCCGTGCCTGCGGCAGCCGCGCCTCGAACACGGGATTGCGGAGCTGCCGCGTTACCGCGTCTCGGCCGGCACGGAGTTCCGCGGAACCGGTCAAGGGTGGTCGGCGCCGGACGCCGGCGGCCCGTTCGGTTGGCTCAACGTGGCCACCACCGCGCGGGAACTGCCCACGTACCTGCGGGGCGATTACGAACGCGACTGGGGGACGCTGTACCGCGTTCAGCGCTACGTCCGCGCCGCCCCGGCCGAGACCGCCCTGCGCATTCGTCCGGAGACGCACTGGGGAACGTGGTCGGCGGGGCCGCGGCCGGAACCGGTGCAGCTGCCCGGCGACATGCCCTCCACCGAGGAACGCGGCGACGTGCGCGGATTCGCCGAGGAGGACTGACCGGCCGAGCTTTCGCGAGCACCCCGCTCGGGGGTGTGCACGTTTCGCGCGAAAAGTACACACCCCCGCCGGGATGGGCGGAGTCAGTTCTCCTGCGGCGGTCCGGACTGGCGCGAGGACGCGCGGCGACGCCGCCGCACCGGCTGCGCTTCCGGCTCCGGTTCCACGACCGGTCCGGAGGTCCCGCCATCGGCCGGTTCGGCCGGCTTGGACACGACCACCGGCTGCGCGCTCGCACTGGTGCTGCCGCTCGACCGGGTGGCCTTGCGACGACCCCGGCCGCCCGCAGCGCTGCCGTTCGTGCTCGCCGCGGACGCGTCGGACTCCGCGGACGGCTCCTGCCCGGTCCCCGCGGCGGCAACGCTCGTGGAGGCCGTGGCCGCGGACGGCTCCGCGGTAGGAGCGGGCACGTGCGCATCCCGGCCCGACGCGGCCGCAGAACCGTCCGGCCCGTTCACCGAGGCCGATGGCGCGGCAGCCGCCCGGGAAGAGCCGGCGGCCCCGGCCGCCGTCTCCGCAGCGGCCGGGGCCGACTGCTCCGCGGGGGAGGATTCCGCTGCGGATTCGGACGGGGTCTCCTTGCCGGCCTCCCGCGCCTGCGCACCGCGCTTGTCGCGGCGGTTGCGCCGACGCCCCGCGGAGCGGGTGGGCTGCTCAGCCGTGTCCTGCGCGGCCTCCGCGGGCTTGCCCTCCGCCTTGGCGTCGACGCGCTGCGGCTCGGCCTCGCCCGAGCTCTCCTTGCCGTCACCGGAGTCCGCGCTCCTGTCCGAACCCTTGGCGGAGCCCTTGTCCGAGCTCTTCTCCGCGGCCTTGTCCGACCCCTTGCCAGCGCCCTTCTCGGAGCCCTTGTCAGACCCCTTGTCGGAGCCCTTGGCATCGGAGCGCGTCTCGTCCTGGCCCTTGCCGCGGCGGCGTCCTCGCCCGCCGTTGTCGCCGCCGTGGTGGTGCTGGTGGTGCACCGAATCCGTGGACACGAGCAGACCGCGGCCGCGGCAGTGCTCGCACGTCGAGCTGTAGGCCTCGATCAGGCCGGTGCCGACGCGCTTGCGGGTCATCTGCACCAGCCCCAGCGAGGTGACCTCGGCGACCTGGTGGCGCGTGCGGTCGCGGCCCAGGCACTCGGTCAGGCGGCGCAGCACGAGGTCGCGGTTGGCCTCCAGCACCATGTCGATGAAGTCGATGACGATGATGCCGCCGACGTCGCGCAACCGCAGCTGCCGCACCACCTCCTCGGCCGCCTCCAGGTTGTTGCGCGTGACCGTCTCCTCCAGGTTGCCCCCGGAGCCGGTGAACTTGCCGGTGTTGACGTCGATGACCGTCATCGCCTCGGTGCGGTCGATGACGAGGTAACCGCCGGAGGGCAGCCAGACCTTGCGGTCCAGCGCCTTGGAGATCTGCTCGTTGATCCGCCGCTCGGTGAACACGTCGTTCTTGCCGACGTGCTTGGACAGCCGCGAGACCAGGTCCGGCGCCACGTGCTGCACGTATGCCTCGATCGTGTCCCAGGCCTGGTCGCCCTGCACCGTCAGCTGCGAGAAGTCCTCGGTGAACAGGTCGCGGATGACCTTGATCAGCAGGTCCGGTTCCTCGTAGAGCAGCTGCGGCGCGTGCGTGTTCTTGGCCTCGGACTTCTCCTTGATGACCTCCCACTGCGCCTGCAGCCGCCGCACGTCGCGGTCCAGCGCTTCCTCGCTGGTGCCCTCCGAAGCCGTGCGGATGATCACGCCCGAGTCGTCGGGCACGATCCGCTTGAGGATGTCCTTGAGCCGTTTGCGCTCGTTGTCCGGCAGCTTGCGGCTGATACCGGTGGCGCTGCCGCCGGGCACGTAGACGAGGAACCGTCCGGGCAGGCTGATCTGCGTGGTCAGCCGCGCGCCCTTGTGCCCCATCGGGTCCTTGGTGACCTGCACGAGGACGTTGTCGCCGGTTTGCAGCGCCTGTTCGATGCGGCGCGCCTTGCCCGCGAGGCCGGCGGCGTCCCAGTCCACCTCGCCGGCGTAGAGCACCGCGTTGCGCCCGCGGCCGATGTCGACGAACGCCGCTTCCATGCTGGGCAGCACGTTCTGCACCCGGCCGAGGTAGACGTTGCCGACCAGCGAGCCGCTGCCGGAGGAGGTCACGAAGTTCTCGACGAGGATGTCGTCCTCGAGCACGGCGATCTGGGTCTGCTCGCCCTGCTGGCGCACCACCATCTGGCGGTCCACTGACTCGCGGCGCGCGAGGAACTCGGACTCGGACAGGACGGGAGCGCGGCGGCGGCCCGCATCCCGCCCGTCGCGGCGGCGCTGCCGCTTGGCCTCCAGCCGCGTCGAGCCCTTGACCGAGCGGACTTCGTTCTCGCTGCTCTCCTGCCGGCCTTCCGCGGATTCGCGCACGTGGACCACCGTGTTCGGCGGGTCGTCCTCGCGCGTGGAGCCGCCGCCGGAACCGCTGTCCTCCTCGCCGGAGCTCTTGCGGCGGCGCCGACGCCGACGGCGCCGGTTCCCGGCACCGGACTCGTCCTGTTCGGACTCGCCCTGCTCCGCGGCCGCGGTGGTCTCCTGCTGCTGGGACTCGCCCTGCTCCGCGGCCGCGGTGGTCTCCTGCTGCTGGGACTCGCCCTGCTGGGACTCGCCGGCGGAGTCGCCGACCTCCTCGCCCTCGGCGGGCTGCTCCTGCAGCGCCTGCTCGTTCTCCCCGCCGCGTCCGCGTCCGCGACCGCGCCGACCGCGGCGGCGCCGGCGGCGGTTGCCGCCCTGCTCGGAATCGTCGCCGCTCCGGTCGGCGGCTTCGTCCTCGGCCTCTTCCGCAGCCGTCTCGTCCGCAGCCGTCTCGTCCGCAGCGGTATGCGTCGGAGCACCGTCGGCGTCGGCCGCAGCGGCGGAGCCGTCCGAGGTCGTCCGCTGCTCGGAGCCGGACGCGGCCGGTGCGGACTCGGCCGCGGCCGTGCGGTTCTGCTGCGGTTCCGGCTCCAGGAACGTCGCGTTCGGCGCGGCGAACACCGGGGTCAGCGGTGGTGCCGCTTCCTTCTCGCCCGAGCCGGCGGACTCCTCGGCGGGCGCTGCGGCGGCGTCCGCGGTGGTGGCAGTATCCGCAGCAGCGCTGGACGCGGCAGCACTGGACGCGGCGGCCTCGGCCGCGGGCTGCTCCGGGGTTTTCGGCGCGGCGGTCCCGTTCGCGGAAACGGCCCCGCTCGCAGCGGTGCCCGCCTCGGCGGACGCTCCTGCGGCGGACGTCCCGGTGACGCCCTCGGCGCCTTCCGAGACGTCCCCTTCAGCACCGTCCTCCGCAGCGACCACCCGGTCCGGGAACAGCGCCTCGATCACGCGCAGCGCGACCTCCCGGGTGATGTTCGACTGCGCGCTGCGCACCGACTCGTCGAGTCCCTGCAGGGTCCGGATGACTTCCCGGCTGCTCGTGCCGAGCTTCTTCGCCAGCGCGTGCACCCGCAGCTTGGGCGGCAGTTCGAACGTTCCCTGCCCGGTCCCCTCACCGGCTGCGGCGCTCGCGGCGGTCTCCTGCGAACCCTGGTCCCCTCGTGCGGGTGTGGGCGATGACCCGCTGGGTGTCCCAGCGGGCGTGTCCGTGTTCAACATCCAGCTCCTCCGCCCCCGGGCGCGTCCGGAACGACGCGGGCCGCACAGGGGCATGCGTTCTTGTTCGTCTTTTCCGCCGTCCGCGGACGGCGGCAATCCTTTTCGGTCTGTTCCGCCCCGGCGAGACGCCGCGCGGCGGATTCGACGACCGCCCGGTGCTCCTCAGCCGCAGCGCCCCGGGTGCTGCGGCCGCGGACACCCGGGCACGGCTTCCCGTCACCCGTCCGGGCCGACGAGTCCCCGGTGGGCCTCCCCGTCAGCGAGCCGGCCGGCGCAGCGGTGAGCGGATCCCCTCCGCACCAGGTCCCGACTGGCGACGACACGCAGGCCGCGGCCTCGTCGTCGAACCGTTCGGTGGTGCTCTACCGGACGGCCACCACCAGTATCCCACACCGTCCCGGTGCGGTCCGCCGATCGTCCGACCGAGCGGGACGGATCGATTCCGTTCACGGAGCGCGACCGCCCCCCGCCGTGCACGGACCGGACCGACGCGCACGTCGCGGCGCCGCCAATGCACCCGCACCGGCGACGCCGCGCGAACTCACTCTCGCGTGTCGACTCAGGACGACCTCCCGATCAAGCTCACCGATGGCGGTCGCACCACGCGACCGCTTCGCCGACGATGCTTGCTCGTCGAACCACGTGCTGACAACACCCACGCGCCGACCGCGCGAAAGCTGCGCCGGTCCGAGTGGTTCCACGACCCCGCTGCGCCGGCCGGGCCGCGGTGGTTCACACCTCGCGGGTCAGCCAGATCCCGTCGCGCTCGTCCTCCGGGGAGATCCGGAACGCACCGGGCCAGCGCCCGCGCTCGACCCAGCCCTGGCCGGTGAAGAAGCGCTCCAGGTCATGGCCCGCGCGGACGAACACCTGGAGCCTGGCCAGGCCGCTGGCCTGCGCCTGCACGAGGACCGCGTCGAGCAGCTGCCGCCCCCACCCCCTGCCCTGGAGCAACGGGTCCACCATCAACCAGGTGAGCTGCCCGGTGTGCGCGTCCACCGGCAGCCGGCCCGGCACGAGCGCGGCCGCGCCCACGAGCACGTGCGACTGGCCGATCGTGAGCAGGCTCGTGCGCCGCTGCTGCGCGTCCTCGACCACCGATTCGGCTGCCGAGCGGACCTCGTCGACCTCGCTGGTCGAGCTGAATCCGATGGCGCCACCGGCGACCGTGACGCGTCCCCCCAGGTCGGTCAACGCATCCACGAGACCGGGGTGCGGGGTGTCCACGCGGTGCGGCCCCGTGACGAACCCGTCAGGATCGATAGCGGTTTCCGTCAACTCGCCTCAGAGCTCCGGGAACCAGAGCTTGATCTCGCGCTCGGCCGACTCCGGCGAGTCCGAGCCGTGCACCAGGTTGTACTGCACCTCGAGACCGTAGTCACCGCGGACGCTGCCCGCGTCGGCCTTCTCGACCGGGTCGGTGCCGCCGGCGATCTGGCGGAACGCGCCGACCGCCTTCGGGCCCTCCACGACGGCCGCCACGACCGGGGCCGAGGTGATGAACTCGACCAGCGACTCGTAGAACGGCTTGCCGTCGTGCTCGGCGTAGTGCTGGCGGGCGAGCTGCTCGTCCACCTGCCGCTGTTCCAGCGCGACCAGCTTCAGCCCCTTGCGCTCGATGCGGCTGATCACCTCGCCGATCAGGCCGCGCTGAACCCCGTCCGGCTTGACGAGAACCAGTGTGCGCTCGCTCACGGAAGTGCTCCTTCGTCGTCCCTGGGGCCGCCGCCGGGCGGCCCGGTGCCGCGCGCCCGCACCGTGCGGGCGCGCACACCCCGTTCGCCGCCAGGGTAGCGGCCCGAGTGCGCTGGTCACCGGCGAGGTCCGCGCAGCCGAGAGCGCCCCGGCGCACCACGCTCGGAACCGCCCCGCCCGGCACCTCTGGCCTGCGGGGCTTCGAGGCGGCTAGTGTTCAACACCACCTCGCACGACGGCGTCGACGGGAGCAGTTGGGATGCGTGCGGCAGTACACACCGCGGTGCACGAACCGATGCGGATCGAACAGTTGCAGCCACCGGAACCGCGCACGGGTGAAGTCGCCATCGACGTGCGGTCCTGCGGTGCCTGCCACTCCGACCTGCACGTGCTCAAGGGCGAGCTGCCCTTCCCCACCCCCGGCGTGCTCGGCCACGAAGTCGCCGGCACCGTCTCCGCGCTCGGTCCGGGCGTGCACGACCTGGCCGTCGGCGACCCGGTGGTCACGAGCTTCATCATGCCCTGCGGCGACTGCGGCCAGTGCGCCCGCGGCAACGAGGACATCTGCGAACGCTTCTTCGGCTACAACCGGGCGGCGGGCCTGCTCTACGACAACGACACGCGCCTGTTCCGCCCCGGTGGAGAACCGGTGGCGATGTACTCGATGGGCGGGCTCGCGGAACGCTGCATCACCCCCACCACCGCGGTCTACCGGGTGCCGGACGGGGTGGAGCTGGCCGACGTGGCTTCGGTGGGCTGTTCCACCATGACCGCCTACGGCGCGCTGCGGCACGCCGCCGACGTGCGGGTCGGGGACACGATCGCCGTCGTCGGTGCGGGCGGCGTGGGTTCGGCGCTGATCCAGTTGGCGGCCGTGTTCGGCGCGTCCACGATCGTCGCCGTCGACATCTCCGACGACAAGCTCGACACCGTGCGGCAGCTCGGCGCGACCCACGTGGTCAACGCCGCCACCGACGACGCGCCCGCGGTGATCCGGGAGATCACCGGCGGGCGCGGAGTCGACGTGGCCTTCGAAGCGCTCGGCTCGGTGGCCACGTTCGGCACCGCCCGCGACGCGGTCACCGAAGGCGGGCACATCGTGGTCGTCGGCATCGCCCCGCGCGGCACGATCGGCGAGTTCGACCTGGCCACCATCGCGCGCCGCAAGCTGCGGATCAGCGGCTCCTACGGGGCCAAACCGCGGCGCGACATGCCCGTGCTGCTCGACCTGGTCGCGCGGGGACAGCTGCGCCCGCAGGACGCCATCACCCGGCGCTACGACTTCGACCAGGTGCAGCAGGCCTACGACGCGCTCGACAAGCGGGAGGTCCTCGGCCGCGCCGTGATCGACATCGGCTGAAGCCCGCTGCCGGAGCTCCTCCCGCCCCGCCCATTGCACCTGCCTACTGGGCCGCCTATTGCACCCGCCTACTCCGCCTGGTCGGGGTAACCGGGCGGATGGCCGAGCTGGTCGTACAGCCGGCCTTCGCGCATCCGGCGGGCCACGTCGCGGCGCAGGTACAGCACGTAACCCCACACCGCGGCGAACAGCACGCCCATGATCCCGATGGCCGGATGCACGAACACGCACAGCACGGCGCAGACCTGCAGCGCCAAGGCCAGGCGCAGCCCCCACGGACGCTGCTGCACGAACCCGGCGAGCAGCATGAGCACGGCCAGCGCGGCGACGAGGCCGAAGCCGACGCTGGACACGCCGGCACCGAACTGCCACACGATGGGCAGGGCCAGACCGAACACGATGAACTCCAGCACGAGCGTGCCGGCCATCACCCCGCGCAATCCCTTCCACGGGTCGCGCACCCCTTCCGGCGGAACCGGAAGACCGCGTTCGGTGTTGCCGCCCACCTCGCTCACGCCGGGTCCTTGCCGAACAGGGCACGCCCCTCACCGGCGGTGACGACCGAACCGGTGATGAGCACACCGCCGCCGGAGACGGTCTCGCTCGGATCGCTGACCTCCTCGGCGAGCTGGATCGCGTGCTCCACGGCGTTGTCCAGCCGCGGTTCGACCACGATCCGCTCCTGACCGAAGACGTCCTTGGCCAGCGCGGCGAGCTCGTCGGGGTCCAGCGCGCGGGGCGAGGAGTTGCGGGTGATCACCAACTGCTCGACGACCGGTTCGAGCTCGGTGAGGATGCCGTGGGCGTCCTTGTCGCCGAGCACGCCGACCACCGCGACGAGCGTGCGGAAGGAGAACTCCGCGTTCACCGCCTGCGCCAGCGCCCGCGTTCCGTGCGGGTTGTGCGCCGCGTCGACCAGCACCGTGGGAGCGGCGCGCACGCGCTCCAACCGCCCCGGCGTGATCACGCTGGCGAAACCCTCGCGCACCGCGTCGATCTCCAGCTGCCGCTCGGCACCGGCGCCGAAGAAGGCTTCCACCGTGGCCAGGGCCACCGCCGCGTTGCGCGCCTGGTGCTCGCCGTGCACCGGCAGGAACACCTCGTCGTACACGCCTCCGAGGCCCTGCAGCCGCACCATCTGCCCGCCGACGGCGACGGTGCGCTCCAACACGCCGAACTCCTGCCCCTCACGGGCCACGGTCGAATCGACCGAGGCGGCGCGTTCCAGGATCACCCGTTCGGCTTCGGCCTGCTGCCCGGCGAGGATCGTGACGGAACCGGACTTGATGATGCCGGCCTTCTCCGCCGCGATCGAGCCGATGTCGTCGCCGAGGTAGTCCGCATGGTCCTTGGCGACGGGGCAGATCACGTTGATGAGGCCGTCGGCGACGTTGGTGGCGTCCCAGCTGCCGCCGAGCCCCACCTCGAGCACCGCGGCTTCCACCGGGGCGTCGGCGAAAGCGGCGAAGGCCATGCCGGTGAGCACCTCGAACTTGCTCATCGGGACGGGGCTGCGGTTGTCCACCAGCGTCACGTACGGCGCCACGTCGCGGTAGGCCTCGACGTAGCCCTCGGCGCTGATCGGCGCGGCGTCGATCGAGATCCGCTCCGTGGCCAGCTGCAGGTGCGGACTGGTGTAGCGGCCGGTGCGCAGGCCCAACCGGGTCAGCAGGGCATCGACCATGCGGGAGGTCGACGACTTGCCGTTGGTCCCCGCGATGTGCACCACCGGGTAGGTGCGCTGCGGCTCGGCGAGCAGATCGACCAACGCCCGGATGCGGTCCAGGGACGGTTCGATCTTGGTCTCCGGCCAGCGCTCGTTGAGCTCGTCCTCGACCAACCGCAGTTCGCGGAAGGACTGGGACTCGGTGCCGGGCACGTAGGTCACCTCTTCGCTCGGTTCAGCTCTCCGGCAGCGCGGCCAGTCGAGCGTCGATCCGCTCGATCTCCGCTTCGGCCGCGGCACGGCGGGTGCGGATCTTGTCCACCACGTCGGTCGGGGCCTTCGCCACGAACGACGGGTTGTTCAGCTTCTCGTCGGTGCCCTCGAGTTCCTTGCGCGCGGCCTCGAGGTCCTTGTTCAGGCGCTTGCGCTCGGCGGCCATGTCGACCGCACCGGACAGGTCCAGCTCGACCGCGACGGTCCCGCCCGGCAGCCCGACCTCCACCGAAGCCGAGGAGGTGAACTGCTCGCCCGGTTCGGTGACGCGCACCAGCGCGCGCACCCCGTCCGCGTGCTCGGCCAAACCGGCCTCGTCGATCCCGCCGAGCCGCGCGGCGACCTTCTGCCCCGGTTTGAGGCCCTGGTCCGAGCGGAACCGGCGGATCTCGGTGACGAGCTTCTGCACGGCGGCGACGCGCTCGGCCGCGCCCTCGTCGGCGGCCGCACCCGAGGGGGTCGGCCAGTCGGCCACGACCACCGAGTCGCGGCCGGTCAGCGCCGTCCACAACGCTTCGGTGACGAACGGCATCGTCGGGTGCAGCAGCCGCAGCAGCACGTCGAGCACCTGGCCGAGCACCTCGCGGGTGCGTTCGGCGCACGCCTCGTCCGCGTCGAGCTGCACCTTGGACAGCTCCACGTACCAGTCGCAGAACTCGTCCCAGGTGAAGTGGTACAGCGCCTCGGTGGCCTTGGCGAACTGGTAGTCGTCCAACAGGGAGTCCACATCGGACACCAGCTGGTCGAGCCGGCCGAGGATCCACCGGTCGGCATCGGTCAGCTCGGCCTCCTCCACCGGGAACTCCGGCACCCGCGCACCCTTTATCAGGGCGAACTTGGTGGCGTTGAACAGCTTCGTGCCGAAGTTCCGGGCGCCCGAGACCCACTCCTCGCTGATGGGCGCGTCCGCCCCCGGGTTCGCCCCGCGGGCGAGGGTGAACCGCAGCGCGTCGGCACCGTAGGTGTCCATCCACTCCAGCGGGTCGACCGTGTTGCCCGCGGACTTGGACATCTTCTTGCCGAAACCGTCGCGGACCATGCCGTGCAGCGCGATGACCTTGAACGGCGCGACCCCGTCCATGGCGTAGAGCCCGAACATCATCATCCGGGCCACCCAGAAGAACAGGATGTCGTAGCCGGTGACGAGCACGCTGGTCGGGTAGAACGTGCGCAGGTCGACCGTGTCCTCCGGCCAGCCCATCGTGGAGAACGGCCACAGGGCCGAGGAGAACCACGTGTCCAGCACGTCCTCGTCCTGGCGCCAGCCCGGTTCGGACGGCGGCTCCTCGTCCGGGCCGGGGCAGACCATCTCCCCGTTCGGCCCGTGCCACACCGGGATGCGGTGGCCCCACCACAGCTGGCGCGAGATGCACCAGTCGTGCATGTTGTCGACCCAGTCGAAGTAGCGCTTGGACATCTCCGTCGGGTGCACCGCGACCCGACCGTCGCGCACCGCGTCGCCGGCGGCCTCGGCCAGCGGGCCGACGCTGACGAACCACTGCTGCGACAGCCGCGGCTCGATCGGTTCCTTGGTGCGGGAGCTGTGCCCGACGCTGTGCACGTAGGGGCGCTTCTCGGCGACGATGCGGCCCTCGGCGCGCAACGCCTCGCGCACCTGCGCGCGGGCCTCGAAGCGCTCCGTGCCGTCGAACCGGGTGCCGGTGCCGTCGATCCGACCGCTCTCGTCCATGATCGTCGGCATCGGCAGGTCGTGCCGCTGGCCGATCTCGAAGTCGTTCGGGTCGTGCGCCGGGGTGATCTTGACCGCGCCGGTGCCGAATTCGGGATTGACGTGGTCGTCGGCCACCACCGGGATCTTCCGGCCGGTCAGCGGGTGCTCGAGCTCGGTGCCGACCAGCGCGCGGTAGCGCTCGTCCTCCGGGTGCACCGCGACGGCCGTGTCACCGAGCATCGTCTCCACGCGCGTGGTCGCCACGACCACGGACGCGTCGCCGTCGCCGTAGCGCATGGAGACGAGCTCGCCCTCGACGTCCTCGTAGTCCACCTCGATGTCGGACAGCGAGGTCTTCAGCTCCGGCGACCAGTTGACCAGGCGCTCGGCGCGGTAGATGAGGCCGTCGTCGTAGAGCTTCTTGAAGATCGTCCGCACCGCGCGCGAGAGCCCGTCGTCCATGGTGAACCGCTCGCGGGTCCAGTCGACGCTGTCGCCCAGCCGACTCATCTGCGACAGGATGGCGCCGCCGTGCTGGTGCTTCCACTCCCAGGCGCGGTCGACGAAGGCCTCGCGGCCGAGTTCGAGGGCGTCGGTGCCCTCCTCGTGCAGCTGGCGCTCCACCAGCGTCTGCACGGCGATGCTCGCGTGGTCCATGCCCGGCAGCCACAGGGCCTCGTAGCCCTGCATCCGGCGGCGCCGCGTGAGCAGGTCCATCAGCGTGTGCTCGTAGGCGTGGCCGATGTGCAGGCTGCCGGTCACGTTCGGTGGCGGGATGACGATCGAGAACGGCGGACGCCCGCTGTGCGGATCCGCCGTGAAGTAGCCGGCGTCCACCCAGCGCTGGTACAGCTCTGCCTCGGCGTCGGCGGGGTTCCAGCTCGACGGGAGTTCGCGGGGCTGCTGCTGCGCGCTGCGGGTCTGAGTCACGCCCGGAATTCTACGAGCCCCGGTGAGCACGCCTGTCGGGGAGTGCTCGTCCCCGCGGCGTGTCGGGCGCCCGGAAGGAGACTCGGCTACCACCGCCCGCGCGGGCCGTCGCGCACGGGCGCTTCCTCAGCCGCCGGCCCCTCCGGTTCCGCATCGGCGAAGCCGGGCGCACCGCAGCACTTCTTGTACTTGCGCTGCGAACCGCACCAGTGTCCCGCTGCGGCTGCGGCGCGAGCGGCTCGACGAACTCGTCGCGGGCGGTCCGGCGCCACTGCTCCGGTGCCCGGCAGCGCGACAGGCTCTCCCCAGGGCTTACATCGCGGGCCCGGCATGCGGCATCATCCTCGTATGGCGCGCGAAGCTCCCCGTGACGATGTGGACGAATCAGCCCTCGACGTTTCCGAGCGCGGAACGGCCGCCGCCGGCCTCACCGGCGTGTGGGTGTCGTTGCGGCGCGGCTGGGAGCAGATGGGGCTGTCGCGGACGATCCGGACGCTGCCGCTGCTGAACCAGCGCTCCGGCTACGACTGCCCGGGCTGCGCGTGGCCGGATCCGCGCAAGGAGGACGGCGAGAACCGCAGCCCCGCCGAGTTCTGCGAGAACGGCGCCAAGGCGGTGGCCGAAGAAGCCACGACCCGCCGCGTCGACCGGGAGTTCTTCGCCGCCCACCCCGTGTCCGAGCTCGCGGAGAAGACCGACTACTGGCTCGGGCAGCAGGGCCGGCTCACCGAACCGATGGTGCTGCGCGAGGGCGACACGCACTACCGCCCGATCGACTGGGACGAGGCCTTCGACCTCATCACCGAGCGGCTGCGGGGGTTGGACTCGCCGGACGGGGCGGCCTTCTACACCTCCGGGCGGACCAGCAACGAGGCCGCGTTCGCCTACCAGCTGCTGGCGCGGTCGTTCGGCACGAACAACCTGCCGGACTGCTCGAACATGTGCCACGAGTCCTCGGGATCGGCGCTTACCGAGACGATCGGCATCGGCAAGGGATCGGTGTCGCTGTCCGACGTGGAACACGCCGACCTGGTGCTCGTCGTGGGGCAGAACCCGGGCACGAACCACCCCCGCATGCTGTCCTCGCTGGAGAAGGTCAAGAACAACGGCGGGCGGATCATCGCCGTGAACCCGCTGCCGGAGACCGGGTTGATGCGGTTCAAGAACCCGCAGACCCCGAAGGGCCTGTTCGGCAAGGGCACCGCGCTGGCCGACGAGTTCGCGCAGATCCGCATCGGCGGCGACCTGATGCTGTTCAAGGCGTTGAACGCGCTGCTGCTGCAGCGCGGAGCGGTCGACCAGGCGTTCGTCGAGGAGCACACCGCCGGTTTCGCCGAGTTCACCGCCGGAGCCGAACAGGTCGACTGGGACCGCGTGGTCGAGGCGACCGGACTGGAGCAGGCGCAGATCGAGCGCATCGCCGACATGCTCGCCGCTTCCGAACGCACCGTCACCTGCTGGGCGATGGGGCTGACGCAGCACAAGCACGGCGTGGCCACGATCCGCGAGATCGTCAACACGATGCTGCTGCGCGGCATGATCGGCAAGCCGGGCGCCGGCCTGTGCCCGGTGCGCGGGCACTCCAACGTGCAGGGCGACCGGACCATGGGCATCTGGGAGCGGATGCCCGAGTCGTTCCTGTCCGCATTGGACGGCGAGTTCGGCATCACCTCGCCGCGTGAGCACGGCCGGGACACAGTGGACACGATCCGCGCGATGCGGTCCGGCGACGTGCGGGTGTTCGTCGGCATGGGCGGCAACTTCGTCTCGGCCACTCCGGACACCGAGGCGACCGCGCAGGCGCTGCGCGACTGCGAACTCACCGTCCAGGTGTCGACGAAGCTCAACCGCTCGCACGCCACGCCGGGACGCACGTCGCTGATCCTGCCCACGCTCGGCCGCACGGAACGCGACGTGCAGGAAACCGGGCAGCAGTTCGTCACCGTCGAGGACTCGATGTCGGTGGTGCACGCCTCGCGGGGCCGCCTGGAACCGTCCGGGCAGCAGCTGCTGTCCGAGGTGGCGATCATCTCGCGGCTGGCGCGGCGGCTGCTCGGCGAGGAGCACCCCGTGGCCTGGTCCGAGTTCGAGCGCGACTACGACACCGTCCGCGAGCACATCGCCCGCGTGGTGCCCGGCTGCGCCGACTACAACCGGAAGGTGCGCCAGGAGGACGGGTTCGTGCTGCCGCACCCGCCGCGGGACGAGCGCTCGTTCCCCACCGCCACCGGCAAGGCGAACTTCACGGTCAACACGGCCGAGCCGATCCACGTCCCGCGCGGGCGGCTGCTGCTGCAGACGCTGCGCAGCCACGACCAGTTCAACACCACGATCTACGGCCTGTCCGACCGCTACCGCGGCATCGAGGACGCCCGCCGGGTGGTGCTCGTCAACACCGAGGACCTGCAAGGGCTCGGCGTGGCCGACGGCGACGTGGTCGACCTGGTCTCCGAGTGGGAGGCTGCGGACGGCACGATCGAGGAGCGCCGCGCCAAGCGGTTCCGCGCGGTCGGCTACCCCACTGCGAGCGGGTGCGCCGCCGCCTACTATCCGGAGACCAACCCGCTGGTCGCGCTGGACTCCGTCGCCGACAAGTCGAACACCCCCGTGTCGAAGGCGATCATCGTCCGCCTCGAAGCGGCGTGACCGCGCGGGAAGCGCTGCCCGCCGGGCAGCCGGACCGACTCGACAGCCGGCGCGCTACCCGTCAGGGCCGACGACGCCACGCAGGCGGGCGCGACGCCGGTGGACGCGACGCAGGGAGTTGTGCATGGGACGAGTAACGGTGCGCCGGCCGATCCTTCGGGTCAGCCCCGGCAACACCGACAGGCGCCCGGACACGCTGGCCGCCGAGGAGCCGCTGGAGCTGCGGCTGGCCGGAGATCCCCTCACGGTGACCATGCGCACCCCGGGACACGACGTGGAACTGGCGCACGGTTTCCTGCTCACCGAAGGTGTGGTCGACGCGTCGGAGGACGTCAGCGGGGCACGCTACTGCGACAGCCCCGGCCCGGACGGGCGCAACACCTACAACGTGCTGGACCTCGTCCTGTCCCCCGGCGTGGCGCCACCGGACACCTCGGTGCAGCGGAACTTCTACACGACCTCCTCGTGCGGGGTGTGCGGCAAGGCCGCGCTCGACGCGGTCCGCGTGCGCACCCGCTTCTCCCCCGCCGCCGACCCGGTCTCCATCCCGGCCGACACGCTGGCCACGTTCGGCGACACGCTGCGCGCCTCGCAGCGGGTGTTCGCCAGCACCGGCGGACTGCACGCCGCCGGGCTGTTCACCCCCGACGGCACGCTGCTGGCAGCGCGGGAGGACGTGGGGCGGCACAACGCGGTGGACAAGGTGCTCGGGTGGGCGCTGCTGTCCCAGCGCGTCCCGCTGCGCAGCTGCGCGCTGATGGTTTCCGGCCGCGCGTCGTTCGAACTGGTGCAGAAGGCGGCGATGGCCGGGATCCCGGTGCTCGCGGCGGTGTCGGCGCCCTCCTCGCTCGCGGTGGAACTGGCCGCGGAGCAGGGGATGACGCTGGTCGGGTTCCTGCGCGGCGAGACGATGAACGTCTACACCCAGGCTGCTCGCGTGCTCACCGGTGCGGACTCCGATTGAGGCACCCCGCGGCCGCGGTGATGCCGTGACTTCGACCTCGGTGCCACGCGCTGAGCGGATCGACAGCGGTACCGTGAAGATGCGCGCCGAGCCTCGCGGGTTGCGCGGGCACGGCTGCGCGGGCACAGCCAGGGTCGACGTGTTCGGCGTCGGCCGAGGGCGCGTCGGCAGGAGCGGGTCGTTCCCCTCGTCGGCCGACGTGCTCGAGAGGAGGAGTGCATTGGCGCGAGAAGGACTGACCGGTTTGGTGCTCCCCGTCCCGGAGGCCGACCCCGTCCTGACGACCGTGAGCCAGGGTTATCCGGAGGCGGTGCGGGACGTCCCCGCGCACATCTCGCTGCTCTACCCGTTCCTGGACGCGGACGCGCTCGACGAGCAGCACATCAACATGCTGGACGACATCTTCCGCACGCAGCCCCCTGTTCCGGTCACTCTGTCCGAGTGCCGGCGACAGGAGGACGGTTTCGTCTACCTGCCGGCCACCAACGACGAGCTGACCACGCTGACGGAGACGGTGCGCGCCCGGTGGCCCGAGGCGGTGCCGCACGAGCGGCGCGCGAACGTGGCCGAGCCGCACGTGACCGTGGCGATGCAGGCTCCGGAGGAGTCCGCGACGCGGATCCAGGCGACGGTGACCGCCGCCCTGCCGATGGTCACCGTGCTGCAGGAGGCCTGGCTGGTGGTGTTCAGCGGCACCCGGTGGCACGTGCGTGAACACTTCTCCTTCGCCGTGGACGATCAGGCCGGTGACGTGGAGTGATACCGCCCCGCCAGGCGATTCGAACGAGCTCGCCGCGGATTCAAACGAGCTCGCCGCGGGGGAGCTCCGCGTCGTAGCGGTCCACCAGCGGGGCGGTGCCGTGCAGCACCCAGCGCAGCATCGCCGGCCACGGACCGTAACCGGCCTCGGTGGTGAGGTGCTCCCCGCCGAGGATGACGTCGAGGTCCACGCCGAGGCGCTCGGCCAGGGCGTGCGCCCGGGGCATGGGCAGCTGCTCGTCCCCAGTACCGACGACCAGGCGCGTCATTCCCGCGGCACGCCGGGTGGCGCTCACGTCCACATCGGGTGGCGGGTTTTCGGACGGCGCGCACAGCAGCACGCGGTCGGCCCGCCGGGTTGCCGGATCGAAGCGCGCCACGTGCTGCAACCACAGCGCGGCGCCGCGGGAGTAGGCCACGACGACGAGCTCATCGGTCTCGGACACGGCCTCGAGCGCACCGTGCAGCTCCGCGAGCAGCAGCGGGAGCGCAGGCCTGTCCGCGGCGGGCAGGCGCAGCGCGTTGAGCGCGACACCGTGCTCGGCCAACCGGTTGCTGAGCCACTGCTGCCAGTGCCACGGACCCGTGGCGCCATCGCGGAGTAGCAGCACGCGCAATTCGCTCATCGTCCCTCCCCCGAACGTCCGTCGCGGTCCCCACCATGATCGACGATGTTCGAGCATTCCGCAGCGGGAATCGCGATGTCGCGGGAACCGGTCCGGTGCGCGGCACGGGCTCGCGCCCAGAACTCGTACCGTCCGTCCACATGCGCGCGGGCGCCCCCGGTGCGGGGACGCCCGCGCGGCGGTGCTGAAGCCGGCTCAGGCGGACTTGTCGCGTCGCTCCCGACGCGTCGCCTGCCGGGCCACGATCGTGGGGTTGACGTTCTCCCGCACGGTCTGCTCGGTGATGACGACCTTGGCGACATCGGAGCGGCTCGGGATGTCGTACATGACCGGCAGCAGCACCTCTTCGAGGATCGCCCGCAGGCCGCGGGCACCGGTTCCCCGCAGGATCGACTGGTCGGCCACCGCCTCCAGTGCCGCCTTGGTGAACTCGAGCTCCACGTTGTCGAGCTCGAACAGGCGCTTGTACTGCTTGACCAGGGCGTTGCGCGGCTCCGTCAGGATCCGGATGAGCGCTTCCCTGTCCAGGTTCGAAACGCTGGCGACAGTGGGCAGCCGGCCGATGAACTCGGGGATGAGCCCGTACTTGATGAGGTCCTCGGGCATGACGTCGCCGAAGTGGTCGGTCGTGTCGACCTCCGACTTCGCCCGCAGGTCCGCGCCGAACCCGATGCTGTGCTTGCCGACGCGGTCCTCGACGATCTGATCCAGACCGCCGAACGCTCCCGCGACGATGAACAGCACGTTCGTCGTGTCGATCTGGATGAACTCCTGGTGCGGGTGCTTGCGCCCGCCCTGCGGCGGCACGCTCGCCTGCGTGCCCTCCAGGATCTTCAGCAGCGCCTGCTGCACGCCCTCGCCGGAGACGTCCCGCGTGATCGACGGGTTCTCGCTCTTGCGGGCCACCTTGTCGATCTCGTCGATGTAGATGATGCCCGTTTCGGCGCGCTTGACGTCGTAGTCCGCGGCCTGGATCAGCTTGAGCAGGATGTTCTCGACGTCCTCGCCCACGTAGCCGGCCTCGGTCAGCGCCGTGGCGTCGGCGATGGCGAACGGGACGTTGAGCATCTTCGCCAACGTCTGGGCGAGGTAGGTCTTGCCGCAGCCGGTCGGGCCGAGCATGAGGATGTTCGACTTGGCGAGGTCGACCTGCTCCTCGCTGCGGCTCTCCCGCTTCTCCGCGGACTGGATGCGTTTGTAGTGGTTGTAGACGGCAACCGAGAGATTGCGCTTCGCGGCGTCCTGGCCGATGACGTACTGGTCGAGGAAGTCGTGGATCTCGCCGGGCTTGGGCAGCTCGTCGAGCTTCGCATCACCCGTCTCGGCGAGTTCTTCCTCGATGATCTCGTTGCAGAGATCGATGCACTCGTCGCAGATATACACGCCGGGGCCGGCGATGAGCTTCTTCACCTGCTTCTGGCTCTTCCCGCAGAAGGAGCACTTCAGCAGGTCGCCGCCGTCACCGATACGTGCCATGACCGCTGACCCCGTCCCCTCCGGTGCGTCGTCCGGTGACGCACCTGACCGTGTTCGTGCCTTCGACAGTACCCGGCGTTCCCCTGCTTCGGGGAGACGCTGCGGCGCCGCGATCCTGGCATGCGCATCCGCGACGCGGCCACGCATCGCCACGCGGCGGGACGGCCGGGCGTGTCGTGCCCCGGCCGTGTCGCCCGGTTCGCTCGCTCACCGGGCGACACCCCAGGAAACCATTCGCGGACGGCGCAACGCCCGCGCCTGCCCGGCTCGGCGCCGGTGGCATCACTCACGAATGCGACAGCTTGCGGTAGGGCAGCACCTCGTCGACGATGCCGTACTCCATGGCGTCGTTGGCCGTGAGGATCTTGTCCCGGTCGATGTCCTGGCGGATCTCGTCGGACGTCCTGCCGGTGTGCGTGGCGAGCGTGCGCTCCATGAGCGTCCGCATCCGCTCCACCTCGGCGGCCTGGATCTCCAGGTCGGAGACCTGCCCGTAGAGACCTTCCACCGAGGGCTGGTGGATGAGCACGCGGGAGTTCGGCAGGGCGAGCCGCTTGCCCTTCGTGCCCGCGGCGAGGATCACCGCGGCCGCCGAGGCGGCCTGACCCAGGCAGATCGTGCTCACGTCCGGCCGCACGTACTGGATCGTGTCGTAGATCGCCATCAGCGCCGTGAACGAGCCGCCGGGCGAGTTGATGTAGATCTTGATCTCCCGGTCCGGGTCGTCGGACTCGAGGAAGAGCAGCTGGGCCATGACGTCGTTGGCCGAGGCGTCATCGATCTGCACCCCGAGGAACACGATGCGTTCCTCGAACAGCTTGTTGTACGGGTTGGATTCCTTGACCCCGTAAGGCGTGCGCTCGACGAAGGACGGCAGCACGTAACGGGACTGCGGTAGCTGGAACGAGCTCACGAGAGGTGACTCCTTGTCGCTGGAGTGGTTCACGAAGAGGCTGCACTGATTGCACGCCGCCGCTGTCCGCAGCGGCTGCGCACCCGCGACCGCGACCGGACGCGGCACGTCGAGGAGGCTCAGCTCTGCGGCAGGTTCGCCGCCGACGCGATGTGGTCGATGAAGCCGTACTCCTGGGCCTCCCGCGCGGTGAACCAGCGGTCGCGGTCGGAGTCCTGGAGGATCTTCTCCGGCGTCTGGCCCGTCTGCTCCGCGATCAGCTCGGCCATCTCCCGCTTGTGCTTGGAGAACACGTCCGCCTGGATCGCGATGTCCGAGGCCGTACCGCCCAGCCCGGCCGAGGGCTGGTGCATCATGATCCGCGCGTGCGGCAGCGAGAACCGCTTGCCCTGGGCGCCCGCCGACAGCAGGAACTGCCCCATCGACGCGGCGAAGCCCATCGCGACGGTGGCGACGTCCGGCTTGACCAGCTGCATCGTGTCGTAGATGGCCATGCCCGCGGTCACCGAGCCACCCGGCGAGTTGATGTACAGCGCGATGTCCCGCTCCGGATCCTCCGCGGCCAGCAGCAGCAGCTGCGAGCAGATCTGGTTGGCCATCGTGTCCTCGACCTGCGTGCCGAGGACGATGATGCGTTCCCGCAACAGCCGCTCGTACACCGAGTCGGTCAACGAGAGCCCGTTGGACGTGGTGGTTCGCATCTGCGGCGACCCGTCGGACGCCGGTTGAGTCAGGTGCTGCGTCACGATTCCCTGCCTTACTCCCACAACTGGGCTTTTCGCCGAGGGCGATGCTCCACAATGGACCGCCCAGGTGAGCCGAGCGGCTTTCGCGGTTGCGGGCCCACCCCCGGTGTGATCCGCTGACGTCGACCCTAACGAACGTGGGCGGCACCAGCTTCCCAGTACCGCCCACGTTCGCTCAGAGCATGTTCGTTTGACGTGCCGCCGGCGCGTCAGCCGCCCTTCTGCTCCGATTCGGACTCCGACTGCTCCGCGTCCGACTCGGACTCCGGCTCCGCTTCGGCGGAGACTTCCACGGACTCGCCCTCGACCTCCGTGATGGCCGGCTCGGACTCCTCGTCCTGCTCGCCGTTCTCGTTCTCGGTGCCGAACAGCTCGTCCATGTCCAGCTCGTTGCCGGAGGCGTCGGTGATCGTCGCCTGCCGCACGACGTCGAACAACGCCTTGCTGCGGCGGACATCGGCGTAGATCGCGCCCAGCTGACCGGACTGCTGCACCTGCTGCACGAACTGGTCGGGGCTCATGCCCGACTGCTGCGCCTGGTACATGATCCGCTCGGTGAGCTCGTTGTCCGAGACGGACACTTCCTCGGCGTCGGCGACGGTGTCCAGGACCAGCTGCGTCCGGACGGCCTTCTCCGCCTCCTCGCGGGTCTCGGCGTCCCAGTCCTCGCGAGTCCGGCCCTGCTGCCGCAACGACTCGTTGAACTGCTCGTCGTCGTGCTCGAACGGGTGCACGGCGTCGTGGTGCCGCGTCTCGATCTCGGACTCGACCGCCTGCTCCGGCACCGGCACGTCGGTGCTGTCCAGCAGGGCCTGCAGGACCTTGTCCCGAGCCTCCATGCCCTGCTGCATCCGCTTGACGCGCCCCATGCGCTCGCGCAGGTCCGCCATGAGCTCGTCGATCGAGTCGAACTCGCTCGCCATCTGCGCGAACTCGTCGTCGGCCTCGGGCAGGTGCCGCTCCTTGACCGAGCCGACCGTGGCGGTCACCTCGGCCTCGCGCTCGGCGTGGTCACCCGCGACGAGCGTCGTCGTGAACGTCGTGGTCTCGCCCGCGCTCAAACCGGTGATCGCGTCGTCCAGGCCCTCGATCAGGTTGTCCGAGCCGATCTCGTGGGACAGGCCGCTGGTGCTGGCGTCCTCGATCTCCTCGCCGTCGGCCGTGGCGGACAGGTCGAGGCTGACGAAGTCGCCCTGCTGGGCGGCGCGATCCACCCCGGTGAGGGTCCCGAAACGGGCCCGCAGGGTGTCGAGCTGCTCGTTGATCTCCTCCTCGGTGAGCTCGACGTCGTCCACGCTCACCGACAGCTCGCCGAAGGCGGGCACGGTGATCTCCGGGCGGACGTCCACATCGGCGGTGAACTCGATCTGCTCGCCGTCGGCGATGTTGGTCACCTCGATGTCCGGGCGGCCGAGGGGGCTCACCTCGGTGCTGTTGACCGCCTCGAGGTACTTCGACGGGACTGCCTCATTGACGACCTCGTCGAGCACTGGGGCACGACCGATGCGGCTTTCCAACACCCTGGCCGGCACCTTGCCCGGCCGGAAACCGGGAATGCGCACCTGCTGGGCGAGTGCCTTGTACGCGCGGTCGAAGTTCGGCTTGAGCTCCTCGAACGGCACCTCGACATTGATCCGGACGCGCGTCGGGCTCAGGTGCTCGACGGTGCTCTTCACGTGGTCTCCTAGTCGAACGTGCTTGCTCCCGGCGCTTTGCCTGCCGGGGTGACCTGACGGACCGCCGTCGACCGGCTCGCCGCCGTCACGCCCGCCAATGCCGGGCTGACCACTGAGTCTATTGCGTTGCGCGGCGGCTGCGCGCTCCGGGGTCAGCTGCTGCGGAGCCCATCGGCACCACCCGTGGCGGGCGAGCACGGAGACCACAGCGCACACGCCACGCACCACCACGCACGCAGCCACACACAGCCACGCACAGCCACTGCCGGCGGCTCCCGCGCAGCGCTGCGAGGGCGGTCCGCGGGACGGCTGCGGCGGGATGTCCCGGTGAGGTGGTCCCAGCGGGATGGTCCCGGTGAGGTGGTCCCGGCGAGGTGGTCGCGGCGGTTCAGCGCTGCGGAGGCGGCACGGCGGTACCGACCCGCTCGGACGGGACGTCCGGCTCGGGACCGTCGATCCCGAGGGACACGCCGACGAGCACCGCGACCACGAGCACGAGCCCCGCGCACACCAGCACCGCGGACCACCGGGGCGGCGAGGAGAATCTGTCCACGCCGTGAGCATCGCCCGATTCGCCGTGATCGTTACCCGTTCGGCGGACGACTGGAATGCGCTCGGTGATCGGCCGCGGCTGCAAGCACGTGCCGAGCAGGGGTCAAACCGGGCAGCCAAGCCGGGGAGCCAAACCGGGCAGCCAAGTGCCGAACAGGAGGCGCGGACGCATCTGCGGCCGCCCGCCGCACGACGAGCGGCCGCCCGGTCGGGGTGGCGATGTCCTGAGACATCACACCGCCTGAGACATCACACCGTCGGGGTGGCGGGATTTGAACCCACGGCCCCTCGCACCCAAAGCGAGTGCGCTACCAAACTGCGCCACACCCCGATCGCGTCCGCCCGGCGGACGCGCTGCCAGGAGCCTATCGCGCACCGACGAGCTCGGACACGCGTGGTCGAAGCCGCCCGACCGGGTGCGCGGCGAGCGCGGGGCGGGTGACTCGCCCGCAGCGGACTGGGTTAGGATCTCACCAGTCGTCACATCGGCACCGGCGGTGTCCGGCGCCGGTGGCACGGACGACCCGCGGGATCACGCAGGTGCCGCGGACAACGGAACACGCGCGGGCGTAGCTCAATGGCAGAGCCCCAGCCTTCCAAGCTGGTTATGCGGGTTCGATTCCCGTCGCCCGCTCCGCACGGGGTGCGTCGGCGCGATGCCGGCGCACCCCGTTCGTGTCGCGGGGGTTCTCGTCGCCGGGCTCTCCTCGCCGGGCTCTCCTCGCCGGGCTCTCCTCGCCGGGTTCTCGTCGCTGGAAACTCCCGCCGCGCGCCGTGCCCGCAACGGGCAAAACGACGCAACGAGATGGCTGCCCGATGTCGGGGGTCCCGGAGCGAGGCATCGCCGGAGGTTCCCCCACCTGACCCGCTACGCCAGCCGATCCGCGGACTCCCTAGGCTGGGCGGAACCGGGCCGGTGCGGCCGGGCGCGCGAACGGGCGGACTTTGACACGACCGGCGTGAGATAGCTCAATCTGACGCCACAGGCGAAAGGAACCGTGCAGTATGTGTGGTGTGATCGACATGCCACACGCCGATCAGGTGCGGAACTACGCCCGCTGGCGTCCCGGGTGGTACGCCGGGCGCACGAGCTACGCCTGGCTGCTGCCGCTGGGCGGCCAGCCTGGTCTGCGTGACCTCGTCAACCAGTACCAGTACGCGCTGCGCGACCTGCCCGGGTTCGACCCCGTCCCGCTGGAGTGGATGCACATCCTGGTCCAGGAGATCGGCTTCTCCGACGAGGTGGACCGGTCGAAGCTGGACTCGCTCGTCCCCGCGGTGCGCGAGCGCATCACCGGCACGGCCCCGCTGTCGCTGGTGTTCCAGCGCGCGGTCGTGCTGCCGGAGTCGCTGGCGCTGCCCGCGGAACCGCAGTCGACCGTGCGGGAGCTGCGCGACTCGGTGCGCTCCGGTGTCGCCGACGTGTTCGGCGGGGAGCACCTGCCGGGCGAACCGGAGGAGATCGACCAGCACATCAGCCTGGCGCATTCCAGCCAGGACGGGCCAGCGATCTTCGCCGTGGCCACCCTCGGGGCCACGAGCGTCGACCCGGCTTCGGTCCGGGTTCCCTCGTTGTCGCTGGTGGAGCTCAACCGCGACCACTCCTGCTCCGAATGGGAGACGATCGCCGAACTGCCCTTCGACGGAACTCCCGAATGACACGCCCGCCCGAGTGACGCGGGCGTGCGGGCGGCGCAGGCACGGTCACGCACGCAGCCACGCGGGCGGTGCGGGCGCGGATGATGCGCCCCGCAGGAGCGCGCCCGCGGAACCGATCGATCCGGCCCCGCGCAGCGCGTAGTCTCGGCAGCGAACGGACGTGTGCGGGAGGCAACGCGTGGAAGCGCTCATCATCATCGTGCTCGCGGCGGCAGTCATCATCGCCGCCGTCTGGTGGTCGCGGCGGAAGGCCGAGGACGCGCGCCGGCGAGAACTCGACGACGCCAAGGCGGAAGCGCGCCGCTGGGTCGAGCGGCTCGGCGGCCAGGTGCTGCACCTGGTGGGGACCAACGACGCCGCGAAGCAGGCCCTCGCCGACGCCTCGGAGCGGCACACCGCGGCGACGTCCCAGCTGGAGCAGGCGACGAGCACTCAGCAGGCGCGGTTGACCACGGACACCGCTCTGGAAGGCCTGTACTACGCGCGGGCCGCGCGCACCGCCATGGACATGGACCCGGGCCCGGAACTGCCGGACACCTCGGGCCGCGCCAGGGCCGGCCGGGTCACCGAGTACCGCGAGGTGGAGGTCGAAGGTCAGCAGCAGGTCGCCTCGCCCTCGCCGACCGAGCAGACGCCGCACTACTACCCCGGCGGCAACGTGGCCGGACGTCCCGTGCCCGAGGGCTGGTACAGCCAGCCGTGGTGGAAGCCGGCTCTCATGGCCGGCGCGTGGGGTGCGGGCTCTTTCCTGCTGATGAGCACCCTGTTCACCGGGATGGCCGGGGTGCCCGCGGCGGCCATGGCCGCCGATGGTGGCGGTGACGTGGGCGGCGACGCCGGCGACATGGGCGGTGACGCCGGTGACGGCGGCGATGCCGGTGACATGGGCGGCGACGGCGGCGGCCTGTTCGACGGCTTCGACTTCGACTTCTGACGAGCCGCGGATTCCCCGAAGTCCTACCGCGGGTCCTTCTGGCAGGCGGGGCACCAGTAGAGGTGCCTGCCGGCCAGCTTCTCGGTGAGCACCTCGCTGCTGCATACGAGGCAGGGCATGCCGGCGCGCCGGTAGACGTACACCTCGCCGCCGTGCCGGTCGCGCCGCGGTTCGCGCCCCGTGGTGACGGGATCGTGTTCGGTTCGGACCGTGTCGATGCGTCCGGTTCGCACGCCGTCGTGCATGAGGGCGACGAGGTCGGCCCAGGTGCTCTCCCACTGCTGCGGGGTCAGGTCGCGTCCGGGGGTGTGCGGGGGAATGCCGTGGCGGAACAGCACTTCGGCGCGGTAGACGTTGCCGACACCGGCGAGCACCGCCTGGTCCATGAGCAGCGCCGCGATCGTGGTGCGGCTGCGGGAGACGCGGCGCCAGGCGCGGTCCGGGTCGGCGTCGGCGCGCAGCGGGTCCGGTCCGAGCCGTTCGCGGACGGCTGCCACTTCGTCGGGGGTGAGCAGTTCGCAGGCCGTGGGGCCGCGCAGGTCCGTGCCGTGCGTGCCGCCGAGCAGGCGCATGCGCACTTGGCCGCGGGGTTCGGCCGCGGGCAGGTCGAATTCGGTGAACTTGCCGTACAGCCCGAGGTGGATGTGCACGATCCGGTCGCCGGCGTAGGTGTGGAACAGGTGCTTGCCGTGGGCTTGCGCGGAGCGCAGGACGGCACCGTCGACGTCGGCGGCGCCCGCGGCGAACCGCCCCTGCGGGCTGGACACGCGCACGGCAGCGCCGGCGTAGCGCTGCTCGTGCAATCGCGCGAGCCGGTGCAGGGTGTGGCCTTCGGGCATGAGTGATCGTCGACCGCGCAGATCGGCCCCGGCCCGTGCGGGACGGGCCGGGACGCCGTGGTTCGGGAAAGCTGGGACCTGCCGGGCCGTCAGTTCGGCAGGGCGGGCGGCTGGCCGGTCTTCTCGTAGTCGGCCAGCATGTCGATGCGCCGCTGGTGCCGGCCGCCCTCGAACTCGGTCGTCAGGAAGGCGTGGATGATGCCTTCGATCTCCTCGGTGCTGTGCATGCGGGCACCGATGCCGGCGACGAGGGCGTTGTTGTGCTTGCGGGAGAGCTCGGCGGTTGCCACGTTCCACGTCAACGCGGCCCGCACCCCGGGCACCTTGTTCGCGGCGATCTGCTCGCCGTTGCCGGAGCCGCCGATGACCAGTCCGCGGCTGCCCTCGTCAGCAGCGACGCGGCGTGCCGCTTCCACGCAGAACGGCGGGTAGTCGTCCTCGGCGTCGTAGACCTCCGGGCCCACGTCGACCGGTTCGTACCCGTTCTCGCGCAGCCACGCGACCAGGTGCTTCTTCAGTTCGAAACCTGCGTGATCAGAGCCTAGGTAGACGCGCACGCCGCGCAGTGTGCCAAACGCGCCGCGCCGTTCGGCAGCCCGGTAGGCTCTGCGCTCGAGGACCGGCCGGGCCGCACCGCAAGCGCTACCGGCCGCCCTGACTTCCCCGCACCCGAGCACGGAGGTGACCGGCGTGCCGTGGCACACGCTCGCTGCCGGGGTGCACATCCGCACCCACTCCGATCTGGATCTGACGGTCGGGCTCGTCACGGGTGCACGCGCGGCGCTGGTCGTCGACGCGCGGAGCGACGACGAGCAGGGCGCGGAGCTGGCACGCGCGGTGCGGGAACGGACCGCGCTGCCGCTGCAGCTGGTGCTCACGCACGGCCACTTCGACCACTGCTTCGGCGGCCGGGCGCTCGGCGCGGAGCACGTGTGGGCGCACCGCGGTTACCCGGCGTTCGTCGACGCGACCGCCGAGCAGCAGCGGCAGCAGTGGGCGCAGCACTTCACCGACCGGGGAGACGCGGCGCGGGCCGCCGCGCTGCGCCGGGCGGTGCCCGCGGCCGCGGACCGCCCGGTGGCCGAGCGGGCACGCCTCGACCTCGGTGGACGCACCGTGCGTTTCGTCCACTTCGGACGGGGGCACACCGATCACGACCTGCTCGTGCACGTCGAGGACGCCGGTGTCGTGTTCACCGGCGACCTCGTCGAACAGGCCGGGCCGCCGGATTTCGAGCACGCCCACCCGGCGCAGTGGCCTTCCACATTGGACGCGCTGCTGGCCGGGGGGAGCTGGCACACGGCCGTGCCGGGGCACGGCGAACCCGTGGACCGCGCGTTCGTGCGGCGCCAGCGCGACGACCTCGCCGCGCTGGCCGCGCTGTGCCGCGCCGTCGGCAACGGCGAGCTCGGCGCGGACGAAGCGCTGCCGCGCGCACCGTTCCCGGCGGAGACCACCGCTGCGGCGCTGCGCCGCTGCGGCCCCGGATGAGGTCGGTGGGCGCCGCTGCGGAACTCCCGCAACAGCACCCGATCCATCCGGACCTCACACCTGCGGCCCCTCGGTCCGAGTTCGCTTGAGCTCGAAGAAGTACGGGTAGCGCGCCATCGACACGGCGCCGTCGAACATGGCCGCGGCCTCCTCCCCGGTGGGGACCCGCGTGATGACCGGACCGAAGAACGCCACGCCGTCCACGTGCAGCGTCGGCGTGCCGACGTCGTCGCCGACCGGGTCCATCCCGGCGTGGTGGCTGCTGCGCAGCGCCTCGTCGTGCTCGGTGCTGTCCGCCGCCGCGGCGAGCTCGGCGGGCAGTCCGGCTTCCTGCAGGGACTCGGCGATGACCGCGTCGAAGTCCTTGCGGCCCTGCCCGTGCATGCGGTTTCCCATGGCGGTGTACAGCGGTTCGAGGACCTCGTTGCCGTGCTGCTGCTCCGCGGCGATCGCCACGCGCACCGGGCCCCACGCCTTGCTCATGAGCTCCTGGTAGTCCGCGGAGAGGTCGCCGCCCTCGTTGAGCACGGCCAAGCTCATCACGCGGAAGTTCAGGTCCATGTCGCGGACCTTGGCGACCTCGAGGATCCAGCGCGAGGAGATCCACGCGAAGGGGCAGAGCGGGTCGAAGTAGAAGTCCACCTGCGGACGGGACGTCGTCATCGCTTCTCCTTGCATCCAACGTGCGGTACCCGGCGGCGCACCGCCTCCACCGGAACAACTCGCGCGGCCCGCCGCGTCTTCCCGCATCCTCGGGGCACGCGTGCGCACCCGCCCGCGATGTCCGAAGCCGCCGGCGTGATTGGATTCGGCTGTCGACGCATTCGCGCCGGTGAAAACCGACCCGACGAGCAACGAGGTGATCCGTGGCACCGCCGAACCTCACCCGCGAGCAGGCCCGGGAACGCGCGGAGCTGCTGCGCGTGCAGTCCTACGTCATCGAGCTGGATCTGTCCGACGGCGCGGACGGCTCCGGGGCCGCGACGTTCTCCTCGACCACCACGGTGCGGTTCACCAGCGACCAGGTCGGCGGCCGGACCTGGATCGACCTGATCGCGACCCGCGTGCACCGCGCCGTGCTCAACGGCGTCGAGCTCGACCTGTCCGGCTACGACGAGTCCACCGGCATCCAGCTGCCGGACCTGGCCGCGGACAACGAGCTCGTCGTCCACGCGGACTGCTACTACACCAACACCGGTGAGGGCCTGCACCGCTTCGTCGACCCCGTGGACGGGGCCGCGTACCTGTACAGCCAGTTCGAGACGGCTGACGCGAAGCGCATGTTCGCCTGCTTCGACCAGCCGGACCTGAAGGCCACGTACCAGTTGACGGTGCACGCCCCCGAGTCGTGGAAGGTCATCTCCAACGCCGCGGTGGACGCGATCGAGGCGAACCCGAACGGCTCGCTGCGGCACGTGTTCGCGACGACGCGTCCGCTGTCGACCTACCTGGTCGCGCTCGTCGCCGGCCCGTACGCCGAGTGGCGCGACGTCTTCCACGGTGAGGAGGGCGACATCCCGCTGGGGCTGTACTGCCGCGCCTCGCTGGCCGAGCACTTCGACCCGGAACGCCTGTTCACCGAGACCAAGCAGGGTTTCGCGTTCTACCACCGGGCCTTCGGCGTGTCCTACCCGTTCGGCAAGTACGACCAGTGCTTCGTTCCCGAGTTCAACGCGGGGGCGATGGAGAACGCCGGCTGCGTCACCTTCCGCGAGGACTACGTGTTCCGGTCCAAGGTGACCGGTTACTTCTACGAGCGCCGCGCCGAGACCGTGCTGCACGAGATGGCGCACATGTGGTTCGGTGACCTGGTGACGATGCGCTGGTGGGACGACCTGTGGCTCAACGAGTCGTTCGCCACCTGGGCGAGCGTGCTGTGCCAGGTCAACGCCACGCAGTACGAGCACGCCTGGACCACGTTCGCGAACGTGGAGAAGTCCTGGGCCTACCGGCAGGACCAGCTGCCGTCCACGCACCCCATCGCCGCCGACATGACGGACCTGCAGGCGGTCGAGGTCAACTTCGACGGCATCACCTACGCCAAGGGCGCGTCGGTGCTCAAGCAGCTGGTCGCCTACGTCGGCCTGGAGAACTTCCTGGCCGGGCTGCGCGTCTACTTCGACCGGCACGCGTGGGGCAACGCCGCGCTGAGCGATTTGCTGCAGGCCCTGGAGGAGTCCTCCGGCCGGGACCTGTCCTGGTGGAGCGCGCAGTGGTTGGAGACCACCGGGCTGAACACGCTGCGGCCCGAGTTCGAAACGGACTCGCAAGGCCGGTTCACCTCGTTCGCCGTGCTGCAGGAGGGTGCCCGGCCGGGTGCGGGTGAGCTGCGCACGCACCGGCTGGCCATCGGCGTCTACGACGAGCAGGACGGCCGGCTCGTCCGCCAGCACCGCGTGGAAACCGACGTCTCCGGTGAGCGCACCGAGGTGCCGGACCTCGTCGGCGTGCACCGCGGCCAGCTCGTTCTGGTCAACGACGACGACCTGACCTACTGCTCGCTGCGGCTGGACCCGGAGTCGCTGCGCACCCTGGTGCGGCGGATCGGCGACCTGGAGGAGTCGCTGCCGCGCGCGCTGTGCTGGTCCACGGCGTGGGAGATGACGCGGAACGCGGAGATGCGCGCCCGCGACTTCGTCGACCTCGTCGTCGGTTCATCGGCGGATGCGGGCATCGGTGCTGAGACCGAAGTCGGCGTGGTGCAGCGGGTCCTCCTGCAGGCCCAGACCGCGCTGGCGTCCTATGTGGACCCCTCGTGGCAGGCCGAGAGCTGGCGGCGGTTCACCAGCAGGCTGTTCGAGCTGGCCGGCAAGGCCGAGCCGGGTTCGGACCACCAGCTGGCCTTCGTCACCTCGCTGGCCGGGTCCGTTCTGGACGGCGAGCAGCTCGGGGTGCTGCGCGGTTGGCTGGACGGTTCCGCCCCGCTGGAGGGACTGCACGTCGACACGGACCTGCGGTGGCAACTGCTGCAGGCGCTGGTGGCGCACGCCGCCGCGTCCGAGTCCGAGATCGACGCGCAGCTCGAGCAGGACTCCACGGCCATGGGCCAGCGGCGCGCCGAGCGGGCGCGGGCGCTCGTCCCCACCGCGGAGAACAAGTGGCGCGCCTGGCAGCGGGCGGTGCACGACGACGAGCTGCCGAACGCGATCAACGAGGCGATCATCGGCGGGTTCAGCCACCCGAACCAGAAGGAGCTGCTCGCCGACTACGTGCACACCTACTTCGCCGAGGTGGACGACGTCTGGCAGCGGCGTTCGAGCGAACGGGCCCAGCCGACGGTGATCGGCCTGTTCCCCTCGTGGTCCGTTTCCGAGGACACGGTCGCCGCAGCGGACGCGTGGCTGGCCGAGGAGCACCCGCCGGCGCTGCGGCGGCTCGTCTCGGAGGGCCGCGCCGGGGTGGTCCGCGCGCTGGCCGCGCGGGCGTTCGACCGCGGTGAGCAGCGCACCGGTTGACCGACCGGTGACGCGACCGACGGACACGGCCGGGGTTGGGCGATGCCCGCCCCGGCCGCCGCGTTTCCGGTGCCGTCACTCGGGGCGGGCCGTCACTCGGGGCGGTCGGATCGCTGCCCGGCCGCGTCGGCCAGCATGCGCAGCCCGCTCACCAGTCCTTCGGTGAGCTCGCCCTCCTGGAACGAAGCCATCATGCTCATGGCCGCGAGCTGGCAGCTGCGGTCGGTGATCCGCCGGTGCGCCTCCTCACCGGTGACGATCTCGAACGCGCGCTGCCCGGGCGAGACGGCGATGAGCACGCCGGACGAGGCGTACTCCCCCAGGCCGGCGTGCAGCTCCGCGGCTCGTGCGCGCGTCTCGTCGCCGAGGTCACCGAGGTAGATGGCGAATTCGAGGCCGGTGCTGCGACTGGAGAGCGCGAGGCCCTCGTCGATCCGTTCCAGCTGCGTGGGACTGAACGGCAGGCGGTAGTGATCCGGTTCCACGCGGCGGGCGATGGAGAGCCTGCCGGCGTCCATCACGACTTCACCCGAGGTCAGTTCCGCCTCGGCCCGAGCGGGGTCCCCCGCGACCTCACCAGTTGCCACGTGCGCCTCCCCGCGCCGTCTCGGGTCGCGTGCCCTCGGACGCCTCGGCGTCGGTGTCGGCGGGGACCGCCTTGCTCACCTCGGCCGGATTCGCGACCCAGAACACCGGAGAGAAGTTCCAATCCTGATCTGCGCGATAGCGCGGGCGGGTCAGCCGCGGCCACATCACCATGAGCGTGATCAACGCGTAGATGGCCGCCGGGATCACCGCCAGGACGAGCACAGCCTCAACGACAGTCACAGGACGTACGGTATCCGATGAGTCCTCTTCGATGCGGCACGACCGGCTCCTCGTTTCGGCGTCGGCCGCGCGTTCCCGGCCCGCACCCGGTCGTTTCACCGCAGGCACCGCACTGCCCAGCCGAAATCCTCCGGACACGCGCCACCCGGTAACGATTCGTGACTCAATTCACTCCTTTTGGCTCGAACGGAGTACCTTCGAGGTCCGTCCGAGCCCATCCAGGGGTACGCGCGGCGGGGCGACTTGGCGGCTTGTATCGAATGCGGAGCGGTTCTAGATTTCACCTGTCTGGATCTTGCACCGCTGTCCACGCACGTTCCAGAGGCCGACCGACCGTGGAGGGAACACTCGTGGCAACCACTGGGAGCACGATGGGGGCACCGTCCATCACCCGTACGGAGCGAAATCGAACACGCAACGCGCAGGGGGTGCGGATCAGCAGTCGGTGCACCCGGGGCGGCGAATCGCGCGGCCCCGCACGGGTCAGCAGCGCGGCCGGCGTGCGCATCAGCTGACCGCGCGCAACGGCCGATCGCGGCCGAGCGACCGCAGCTGATCAGCGGCAGCTGGTCGGAGGCAGCTGGTCGGAGGCAGCCGCCCGGAGGCGGGGCGACCCCGCTCCGGGCGGCACTACTCCGGGCGGCACCGGCCGGCGGAACGGACGAGAGCGCCGAACCGGCCGGCGCGTCCCGAGCCGCGGACTCGCCAAGCACCGCGGTGCTTCACCGGCCGGTCACGCGGCGACCTCGCCGAGGTACGGCAACCACATCGGATCGGCGTCCACGCCCATCAACCGCCAGTGCCGCCCGTGCGGCGTGCGCGGCACCACCAACAGCCGCCAGCCCAGCTCGGCCGGCGTCCGATCAGCCTTGCGGTGGTTGCACTTGCGGCAGGAAGCCACGCAGTTCTCCCAGGTGTGCTGCCCACCGCGACTGCGCGGGAGCACGTGGTCGATCGTTTCGGCCTTCGCACCGCAGTAGGCGCACCGGTGGTCGTCCCGCGCCAGCAGCGCCGCGCGACTGAGCGGCACCCGGCCGCGGTAGGGCACGCGCACGAACGTGCGCAACCGGATGACCGAGGGCACGGCCACCGCGTGGTTGGCCGAACGCAGCACCACGCCCGCCTCGTCGCCGTGCACGAGTTCGGCCTTGCCGCACACGAGCAACACCACCGCACGCCGCAGCGGCAGCGCCGTCAGCGGTTCGAACGTGGCGTTGAGCAGCAGCACCCGCCGCCGCACGGCCCGCGCGGGATCGCTGCGCTGCGTGCGGCTGCCCGTCACGCAGCGCACGGAAGATGCCGGCTCGCCATGGCCGCGCGCGGCACCGCTGTCCGGCGCGGTGCCGCCGTCCGGCGCGTTCGTCAGAGTCCGTTGCGGGTCGGGCACTCGACCACCTCCACGGGCTGTCCGGCAACAGTCGACCACACGCGCCGACCCGAACGCACGTGTGATTGGTCACGCCCGCTCGCCGGGACCCACGACCATTGTCCGCCACCCCGGACCGCTCTCCGCGGCCGCTGCCCCATCGCGTGATCACCTGGTTGAGCGAAAGCGCCGCGCTCAGGACGGATTCCGTATCGTCGGCGCCGTGAGCGAGTCACCAACCCAGTCCTGGCCGCACCACCCGCCCGCTGCGAACCCGCCCGCCTACCCCGAGGCGGAGCGCGAAGACCGGATCGACGTGCTGCACGGCCACTCCGTCAGCGATCCGTACCGCTGGTTGGAGGATCCGCAGGATCCCCGCGCGGTGAAGTGGAGCGAGGCTCAGGACGAGCTCGCACGCGCGCACCTCGACGCGCTGCCCGACCGCGAGGCGATCACCGAGCACCTCTCCGCGCTGCACGCCGCCGGCTCGGTGGGCACGCCGACCTGGCGCGCCGGCCGCGCCTTCTTCGTGCGCCGCGCACCCGCCGAGGAGTTCGCCGTGCTGCACGTGCGCGAACCGGACGGGACCGAGCGCGTGTTGCTGGACGTCATGCAGCTCGACCCGAGCGGTCTGACGACGCTCGACCGGTGGTCACCGAGCCGCGAAGGCGACCGGCTCGCCTATCAGATCTCGGTCGGCGGCGACGAGGAGTCACTGCTGCACGTGCTCGACGTGGACAGCGGCGAACTGCTCGAAGGCCCCATCGACCGGTGCCGCTACTCACCCGTGTCCTGGCTGCCCGGGGGCGCGGAGTTCTGCTACGTGCGCCGCCTGCCGCCGGAGGAGGTGCCGGCGGACGAGCAGCAGTTCCACCGCCGCGTGTGGCGCCACCGCGTCGGCACCGATCCGGCGCAGGACGTCCGGCTGCACGGGGACGGCCTCGACCCGACCTACTTCTTCGGCACGAGCGCCTCCCGCGACGGGCGCTGGTTGGTGATCAACGGCAGCCCCGGCACCGCGCGCAAGGACTCGGTGTGGCTGCTCGACCTGGACCCCGCTGCCGCGCAGCCGAAGCGGCAGCTCGTCGACACCACCGAGGGGTTCCGCGCGCACGCCTGGGTCGAACCGGACGGTCGGCTGTACGTGCTGACCACGCGCGATGCATCCCGGTGGGAGCTGTTCACGGCCGATCCGCAGCGGCCGGAGCAGCAGCACTGGAGCAAGCTGCTCGCCGCGGATCCCGAGGCGGTGCTCGACGCCGTGCGCTGGTTCGATCCGGGCGACGGGAAGCCACTGCTCGCGGCGCTGCGCACGCGGCACGCCGTCTCCGAGATCACCCTGCACGACCCGGCCAGCGGCGCGGCCGTGCGCGAGCTCCCGCTGCCGGGCACCGGCCAGGTCACCGGGCTCAGCACCGTCGACGAGCACACCGCGGGCGGTGCCGAGCACGTGTGGTTCGGCTGGACCGACTTCGGCACCCCGCCGTGCGTGCACCGCTACGCGCACACCACCGGTGAGGTCGTGCTCGAGCAGCGGGCGCCCGGGGCGAACCGGCTGCCCGAAGTGCGCACCCGCCAGGTGACCTACCGCTCCGCGGACGGCACACCGGTGCGGATGTTCCTGCTCACCCCGACCGAGCAGCCCGACGAACCGCGTCCGGCGCTGATGACCGGCTACGGCGGTTTCTCGCTGTCCCGCGAACCCGGCTACGCGCCGACCGCCCTGGCCTGGGTGGCCGCGGGCGGGGTGTGGGCTCTGCCGTCGCTGCGCGGCGGTGGCGAGGAGGGCGAGCAGTGGCACCGCGCGGGCATGCGGGAGAACAAGCAGAACACCTTCGACGACTTCCACGCGGCGGCGGAACACCTGATCGCCGAGGGCTGGACCGGCAGCGACCGGCTGGCGATATCCGGCGGTTCCAACGGCGGGCTGCTCGTCGGCGCGGCGCTGACCCAGCGGCCCGATCTCTACCGCGCGGTGGTGTGCTCGGCGCCGCTGCTGGACATGGTGCGCTTCGAGCACTTCCTGCTCGGACGCCTGTGGACCGAGGAGTACGGGTCCAGCGAGCACGCCGAAGAACTGGAGTGGTTGCTGTCCTACTCGCCGTACCACCACGTGCGTCCGGGCACGGGCTACCCGTCGGTGCTGTTCAGCGTGTTCGAGTCGGACACGCGGGTGGATCCGCTGCACGCCCGGAAGATGTGCGCCGCGTTGCAGCACGCGACCGGCGCCCCTCCCACCACCGCCCAACCGCACGGAACGGCTCAACCGCCCGAGCCCGTCCAACCGCGCGGGACCGCCCGCCCGCATGACGGGGGAGCCGCCGAGCAGCGACCCGTGCTGCTGCGCCGCGAGACGGAGGTGGGCCACGCGGCCCGCTCCGTGTCGCGCACGGTGGACCTGATCGCCGACCAGCTCGCGTTCCTGTCCGCGGCCACCGGTCTGCACTGGGTGACAGAATCGCCCGAATTCCCTGATCACATGGCGTGATAAGACCCATAAAAATCGGCGATCCGAGTAACGAACGGCCGTTGTCGTTCGACTGTCCGGGTGATGCGCGCCGTCTCCGTCCGCCCGGACGGCGGCGACCCCCGACGCCGTGCGCGGCGCGCATCCCCCGTCCCCCGATGGAGACCGCCGAGCATGGACCTACCCGATCTCTCGCAACCGAAGTGCGTGCAGGAAGTGGGCAGCTGGTGCCACGGCGTGTTCCGCATGACCGGCAACGAGTGGCTCGCCGCATCCTCCGACTTCTTGCTGGCCAAACCGTTCAAGATCGCGCTCATCCTGGTGGTGGCCTACACGATCCGCTGGGTCGTGCACCGGGTGATCACGCGGATGACCCAGCCGAACGGGCGGACCCCGAAGCTGCTGCAGCCGCTCAAGGAACGCTCGGACGTGCGCACCAACGCCGCGCTGTCCGAGCGGCGCCTGCAGCGGGCCCGCACCATCGGCTCGGTGATGAAGTCCGTCGCCTCGCTGCTCATCCTCGGCCTGGCGGTGATGTACATCCTGCAGGTGCTGGGTGTGCCCATCGGACCGCTGCTCACCTCCGCCGGGGTGCTCGGCATCGCCGTGTCCTTCGGCGCGCAGAACCTCGTGCGGGACTTCCTGTCCGGCATGTTCATGCTCGTCGAGGACCAGTACGGCGTGGGCGACTGGGTCGACGTCGGCGAGGCCGCCGGCACGGTCGAAGCGGTGGGCCTGCGCGTGACCACGCTGCGCGATGTGGACGGCACCGTCTGGTACGTGCGCAACGGGGAGATCCTGCGCGTCGGCAACTCCAGCCAGGGCTGGGCCGTCGCCGTGCTGGACCTGCCGATCTCGCACTCCAGCGACGTGCAGAAGGCCATCGAGGTCGCCTCGGAGGTCGCGGAGGAGGCCACCCAGCGCGACCCGCTCGCCGAGGATTGCCTGGAACCGCCGCAGATGCTCGGCGTGAACCAGGTCACAGTGGACGCGCTCAGCCTGCGGTTGACGATCAAGGTGCGCCCCGGCAAGCAGTGGACGGTGCAGCGCCAGTTGCACCGCGAGATCAAGCGCGCCTACGACCACGAGGACATCAAGCCCCCGTACCCGAACGGCCTGCCGCTGGGACCGGGCAGCAGCACGCAGCACAACTCGAAACAGCCGTGACGGTGTCATCGGAGTGCTGACAGGATGGGGACGTGACTTCGCAGACCTTCTACGACCAGGTGGGCGGCGAGGCGACCTTCGACAAGATCGTGGCGCGCTTCTACCAGGAGGTCGCCTCCGACGAGCTGCTGCGGCCGATCTACCCGGAGGAGGACCTGGGACCGGCGCAGGAACGCCTCAAGCTGTTCCTCATGCAGTACTGGGGAGGCCCGCGCACCTACTCCGAACAGCGCGGACATCCGCGTCTGCGGATGCGGCACGCGCCGTTCAAGATCGGCCTGGCCGAACGCGACGCGTGGCTGCGGTGCATGCGCATCGCCTTGGACGAGGCGGAGCTCAGCTCCGAACACCGCGAACAGCTCTGGTCGTACTTCGAGATGGCCGCGCACGGCATGGTGAATTCGTGGTTCTGACTCGGGTGGCGCGGTGATTGGCAACGAGGAGACGACCGACCGGCCGTGGTGGCGCGACGCGCTGTTCTACCGCGTGGACGTGCGCACGTTCGCCGATGCCGACGGCGACGGTGTGGGCGATCTCGAAGGGCTGCGGGCCCGGCTCGGCTACACGGAGCTGTTCGGGGCGGACGCGCTCGTGCTCACCGGCGTGCCCTCCCCGGAGGGTGATTCGTTCACCTCTCTCGTGGACGAGGTGCACCAGAGCGGCATGCGCCTGCTCATCGCCGCCGATTTCGACCCGTACGAGCAGGACGCGCGGGCGGTGCTCCAGCCGTGGCTGCGGCACGGCGTCGACGGCGTGCACCTCGCACCGCGGGACGATCCGGACGGGGTGGTGCGCGGCATCGTCGACGAGTTCCCCGAGCGCATCGTGCTCGGCACCGGCAAGGGGCCGTGGCACTTGGCGTTCAACCTGGAACTCGCCGTCACCGGGTTCGACCCGGCGGGACTGCCCGCGGTGATCGACCGCATCCTCGACGGCCCCAACGGCGCACCCACGCGGCAGGCCTGGGCGATGGCCAGCCGGGATGCCGAGAACAGCCGCACCGATGCCGCGCTGACGCCCGTGCGGTCCATGGCGCTGGTGCAGCTGGCACTGCCGGGTGCGGTGTGCCTGCGGCACGGCGAGGAACTCGGTCTTCCCGGTACCCGGCCGGTGCCGATGCCGTGGGAAGGCGGCACGCCGCCGTTCGGCTTCTCCCCGATGCCCGGTGACTGGGAGCAGATCCCGCCGGCGTGGTCCGAATTCACCGTGGAAAGCCAGCTCGAAGACGCCGACTCCACGCTGTCGCTGTACCGCAAGGCGGTGCAGCTGCGCAACGAGCACTCGGCGTTCACCGGCGACGGCGTCGAGTGGTTCGGCGCCCCGGAGGGCTGCTTCGCGTTCCGGCGCACCGGGCACGGGCTGACGTGCGCGCTGAACGTCTCGGCCGAACGAGTGCCCGCGCCCCCGGGCGAGTTGCTGCTGTCCAGCCGCCCGTTGCGCGACGGCGAACTGGAACCCGGCACGGCCGCCTGGTTGGCGGGCTAGGGACCGCCACCGGCCTGCGCTAGGTCCCCTGCGGCGTCACATCAGCAGGGGCAGCAGTGCGTGCCGACGCCGCACCACGGCACCGAACCGGGAGTCGATGCGCAGCCAGGACTCGGTGGCGCTGATCCGGACGACCTCCTCCTCGGGCGGTTCGGGAACCAAAAAGCCCATGCCGGACAGCGCGAACAGGCACCGCAGCGGCACCTTCACCTCCAAACCGGCGCCGTGCACGGTGAAGACCTCCTGGTCCATCAGCGACGCCGGCGGAGTGCCCTTCGGGCCGACGTTCTCGCGGGCGAGTTGAACCCCCTGGTCGGCGACCTCGCCGACGACCTTCGCGGGCAGGTCGTCGACGCGTCGCCAGCCCTCGGGCGGCGGCAGCTCGGAGCGCCACATGAGATCCCGCTCCGGACCGGGATCCATCCGCGGCCCGTTGGCCACGGTCAACGCGGCGAGCAGCTCACTACCTTGCACGCTCACGTCGGCCGGTTCGGCCTCCCCCTGCACCACGCGGGTGCACAGCGCGTCGAACGGGGTGGCGGTCCACACGTCCAACCGGTCGGTCCCGGCGCGGTTGCGCAGCCGCAGCACGGTCTGCTGCTCCAGGCGCACGGCGCGTGCCACGAACGCGCCGAGGTCCTCGCGCTGCGCGGCATCCGGCATTCGCAGTTCAGGCACTGGAAGGCTCCACGTTCTCCGCTCGCGCTGCGGCCGGTCGGCCCGGCCCCGGACCCTGCCAACCGCGGAGGAACGCGCGCTCCTCCGCGGTCAGCCGCCGCGGCCGGCCCGCAGCGAGGTCGTACGGAACCATGAGCGTTTCCGCGCTGGCCACCGTTTCCTCGGAGTGCGCGGTGTAGTCCACGACGAACGAAGCGGCCTTGACCTCCCGCACGGACATGCGCACGCGCAGCACGCGGTCCGCGTAGAACAGCGGGCTGTGGTAGTCGATCACCACGCGTGCCACCACCATGCCCGCGGACATGCCGTGCAACCCGCGCCGCTCCGCTTCGGCGAAGAGCATCTCGGCGCGCGCCTGCTCCAGCAGCGTGACCATCGTCGCGTGGTTGACGTGGCCGAACGCGTCCATGTCCGCCCAGCGCAGCGGGACTTCGGCCTCGAAGGCGCCCACCGGCCGCTCCTTTCAAGAAATCTCGTTCGCAGCAGGAAACGCCTGCTACCGCACCATGCCGCGCAGTTCGCGGACGGCGACGGACAGGGTAGCCAAGTCCAGTCTGCCCGATCCCATGATCTGGGCCAGCACCGAGCGGGCCCGCTGCAACCGGGAGGAATTGGCCGATTCCCACCGAGCGATCTTGTCCTCCGCGCTCTCCCCCGGCTCGCTCGCGCGCAGCACCTCCACCGCGATGTCCCGCAACGTGGCGTAGAAGTCGTCGCGCAGCGCCAACCGCGCCAGCGCGTGCCACCGGTTGCCGCGCTCCAGCTGGTTGACCGCCTGGAGCATGCGCTCCACGTCGAGGTGTTCCCACAGCGCGTAGTACAGCTCGGCGCTCTCCTGCGGACTGCGCTCGGGCGGAATGCCGGTGTCGCGTTCGGCCAGCTCCGCGACCTCGGTGATGTCCAGCAGCGCGAACGAGTCGAGCAGCGCTCCCACCCGTTCGGCCAAGGCCTCGGGCACGCCCTGCTCGACCCAGCTGCGGATCTTCTCCTCCGCGGCCGCGCTGGCCACGCCCCGCAGCAGGCCGCGCACCGACCCGGTGAGTTCCTGCACGACCGGCCGGAACCTGTTGATCTCCGCGCCGATGGCCAGCGGCTGCGGCCTGTTCGTCAGCATCCAGCGCGAGGCCCGGTCGAGCACCCGGCGGCTCTCCAGCACCAGGTCGTCGGTCACCGAAACGGGCACGCTGCCCGTCAGCTCGTCGATCTCGCGCCACACCGCGTGCAGGTCGTAGATGCTGGTGACCGCGGCGAACGCGCGCACGGCTTCAGCGGCCGTGGCGCTGATCTCCTCGGAAAGCCGGAAGGCGTAGGAGATCCCCGCGTTGTCCACCATCTCGTTGATCAGCAGCGTGGTGATGATCTGGCGCCGCAGCGGGTGGGCGTCGATCGCGCCGGAGTACTGCGAACGCAGCGGTTCCGGGAAGTACTCGGGCAGGCGCCGGGTGAACGCGTCCTCGTCCGGCAGGTCGCTGGAGAGCACCTCCTCCTTGAGGGAGAGCTTCACGTGCGCCATCAGCGTGGCCAGTTCCGGCGAGGTCAGCCCGGCTCCGGCGCGTTCGCGCTCGCGCACCTCGTCCTGCGTGGGCAGTGCTTCCAGCTCCCGGTCGAGGGCACCGGCGCGTTCCAGCGCGGTGATCTGCCGCGCGTGCACCGACAGCATTTCCGGCGCGTGCGAGCGGGCCACGCCGAGCAGGTGGTTCTGGCTGCGGTTGTCGTCCAGCACCAGTTCGGCCACGTCGTCGGTCATGTCCCCGAGCAGTTCGTTGCGCTGCTGCCGCGTCAGCTTCCCGGTCGATACCAGCCGGTCCAGCACGATCTTGATGTTGACCTCGTGGTCCGAGCAGTCCACGCCGGCCGAGTTGTCCAGCGCGTCGCTGTTGATCTTCCCGCCGGTGCGGGCGAATTCGATGCGACCGAGCTGGGTCGCGCCGAGGTTGCCGCCTTCTCCGACCACTTTCACGCGCAGCTGGTTGCCGTCGACGCGCACCGCGTCGTTGCCCTTGTCGCCGACGTCGGAGTGCGCCTCGCTCGAGGCCTTGACGTAGGTGCCGACCCCGCCGTTCCACAGCAGGTCGACGGGGGACTGCAGGATCGCCTTGATCAGTTCCGGCGGGGACAACTGCTGCACCGACTCGTCGATGCCCAGCGCGGTGCGGATTCGCGGGTTCAGCGGGATCGACTTGAGCGAACGCGACCACACGCCGCCGCCTTCGCTCAGCACCGAGCGGTCGTAGTCGTCCCACGTGGTCCGCGGTGTGGTGAACAGGCGCTGCCGCTCGGCGAACGACGCCGCCGGGTCGGGATCCGGGTCGATGAAGATGTGCACGTGGTTGAAAGCCGCGACGAGTTTGAGGTGCTCGGAGGAGAGCATCCCGTTGCCGAACACGTCACCACCCATGTCGCCCACGCCGACGGCGGTGAACTCCTCGCGCTGCGTGTCCACGCCGAGTTCGCGGAAGTGCCGCTTGACGCTCTCCCACGCGCCGCGGGCGGTGATGCCCATCTCCTTGTGGTCGTAGCCGACCGATCCGCCGGAGGCGAAGGCGTCGCCGAGCCAGAACCCGTAGGACGCGGCGACCTCGTTGGCGATGTCGGAGAAGCTCGCGGTGCCCTTGTCGGCCGCGACGACGAGGTAGTCGTCGTCGCCGTCGTGGCGAACCACCCCTCGCGGCGGGTCGATCTCACCGTCGACGAGGTTGTCCGTGAGGTCGAGCATGCCGGAGATGAACATGCGGTAGCAGGCGATGCCCTCGGCCTGCTGCGCCTCGCGGTCCGCGGCCGGGTCGCCCGTCGCCGCCGGCGGGTGCTTGACCACGAATCCGCCCTTGGCGCCGAGCGGCACGATCACCGCGTTCTTGATGGCCTGCGCCTTGACCAGTCCGAGTACCTCGGTGCGGAAGTCCTGCCTGCGGTCGGACCAGCGCAGACCGCCGCGCGCGACCGAACCGAACCGCAGGTGCACGCCCTCGGTCCGCGGCGAGTACACGAAGATCTCGTAGCGCGGCCGCGGTTCCGGCAGTCCGGAGATCGCCGCGGGTTCCAGCTTCAGCGCCAGGTAGGGCCGTGTTCCGTCCTCATCGGACATGAAGTAGTTCGTGCGCAACGTGGCGGTGACCAGGTTGAGGTAGCTGCGCAAGATCCGGTCGGTGTCCAGCCCGGCCACGTCCTCGAGCAGCGCGTCGACTTCCTCCCGCAGCCGCGCCTGCTGCTCTTCGCGTTCCGCTGTGGACAGTTGCGGGTCGAACCGCGCTTCGAAGAGCCGCACGAGCGCGAGCGCGATCTCCCGGTGGTCGAGGATCACGTTCTCGATGTAGTCCTGCGTGTAGGCGGTACCGACCTGGCGCAGGTACTTGGCGTAGGCGCGCAGCACGACGACCTGCTGCCAGCCGAGCCCGGCGCGCAGCACCAGCGCGTTGAACCTGTCCACTTCGGCGTCGCCCAGCCACGCGGCGCGGAAGGCCTGCTCGAAGCGCTCCTGCAACGTGTCCAGCGGCTGCGTGCCGTCATCGACGAGCAGGTCCTTCTCCACGCGCAGGCCGAAGTCGCAGATCCAGTAGCGCTCGCCGTCGAACACGACCTCGTAGGGACGCTCGTCGACGACCTCGACACCCATGGCCTGCAGCACCGGCAGCACGCGGGAGAGGCTGACCCGCCCGCCGCGCACGAAGATCTTGAACCGGCGCTCGTCCGGTGCCGAGCCCTGCGGGTCGTAGAAGTACATGTCGAGGTCCCGCTGCCCCGACAGCACCCGCAGCCGGGTGAGGTCGCGCAGCCCCTCCTCGGCGGGGAAGTCCTCCTTGTAGGCCTCCGGGAAACCGCCGGCCCACTGCTGGGCGAGCTGGTGGATGGCTTCCGAGCCGGCGGCGGGCCAGTCCGGGTGCGGCCGGGTGCGCTGCTCTGCGCGCAGCGCGTCGATCATCGCGTCGTCCCAGGTGCGCACGGCCTCGTTGAGGCGTTGCTGGATGCTGCCGAGATCCGGCCGCACCTGCTCCTGCGGGTCGGTGTGCACGGTGAAGTGCACCCGCGCCAGCGCCGACTCGCCGACCCGCGTGCTGTACTCCAGCCCGGTGCCGCCGAGTTCGTCGATCAGCACCTCCTGCATCGCCAGCCGCGAACTCGTCGTGTACCGGTCGCGCGGCAGGTACACCAGGCAGGAGTAGAACCGGCCGTACGGATCGCGCCGCAGGAACGGTTTGAGCTTGCGGCGGTCGGCCAGCGCGAGCACGCCGGTGATGATCTCGCGCAGCGTCCCCTCGTCGGTGGCGAACAGCTCGGTGCGCGGGTAGTCCTGGATCTCCTCCAGCATCTGCTGGCCGGAGTACGACTCGAGCGGGAAACCGGCGCGGTGGATGACGGTGCGCACGCGGCGTTCGATCACCGGGATGTCGAGCACGTTCTCGTGCAGCGCGGTCGTGGTGAACAACCCGAGGAAACGGTGTTCACCGGTCGTGCGGCCGTTCTCGTCGAAGGTCTGCACACCGACGTAGAACGGGTGCACCGGACGGTGCACAGTGGACGAAGCGCTGGCCTGGGTGAGCACCATCAGCTGCGGGGACAGCTCCGGAGACGGCGTGTCCGGTCCCGCGGTGAGCCGGCGGGATTCGACGCTGTCGCGGCGCAGCACGCCGAGCCCGGAGGCCAGCACCGCGCGCAGCGCCGGGGTCCGCCCCGTCCCGTCGGCACCGCTGCCGGCGGCCTCCTCGCCGGACTCGGAGCCCTCGAGCGCGTAGTGGCGGTAGCCGAGGAAGGTGAAGTGCCCGTCGGCCAGCCACCGCAGCAGTTGCGCGCCGTCGTGCACGTCCTCGGCGGGCAGCGGCGGCGGGCTCTGCTCGAGCTCCGCTGCGAGCGTGCGCGCCGTGGTGTGCATCCGGTCCGTGTCCTCGACGACCTCGCGGACGTCGTTGAGGACCTCGAGCAGCCGGCCTTCGAGCTCCGCCAACCGCGCGGGTTCGGCGATCTTGTCGACCTCCACGCACATCCAGGACTCGGTGATCGCACCGGACGGCGGAGCCGCGGGGTCGGCGCTGGGCAGCACCTCGCGCAGCTCGCCGGTCACGTCCCGGTCGGCAGCGATGATCGGGTGGATGATGCGGCGCACCTCGGCGCCGCTGCGGCCGAGCTCGGCGGCGACCGAATCCACCAGGTACGGCATGTCGTCGGTGACGATCTGCACGATCGTCGCCGAACTCTCCCAACCGTCGGTCTCCGGATCCGGGTTGAACACGCGCACCACGGCGCGTCCGGCCACGCGTTCCGCGGCGAGCCCGCGGTGCGCGCGCACCGCGGCGACCAGGTCGGCGGGCTCGTCCTGCGCGAACTCCTCACCGGGAACGTGCCGGTAGTAAGTACCGAGCAGTTCGGCGAGGTCGGGAGCCGAATCGGCCGCGCGGTCCAGCAGCCGGTTCCTGGTCTCCTCGGAGCCCTCGGGCCGTTCGTCCGCCACGTCTCCCCCAGCTTCGCGCGCCTGCGCTTCGGTGTCCAGCTGTTCAGCTCTCGAAATCATGCTCAGCTCCTGCTCCGCGGCACCTCGTTGTGCCCGCACGTCCACCATAAGCCTGCCAGGCCGACCCCTTGAGACGCGTCCCACAGCGAACATCCGGCACGAAATCACACGGCGGAAGGGTGCGGCCTCGCGAAGCATGATCAGCGCTCGGCACGGGAACTTCGCACGCAGTGCGTGGAAAAACAGCGGACGGCAGCGAAAACGGCGGAAAGCAGCGGGGAACGCATCGGCCTCGCGGGTGTTCGCGGTTCACCCGCCCGCGCGCCGGCGCCGACGCGGGCCTTCTGCTGCGTCTCCGTCGAGCACGGGATCCGCCGTTTTCTCCCCGCGCCGCAGGTTCTCCGCCGCGCGTAGGTCCGAAATGGACGCCGGGGCCCCGTGCGCGGGCAGACCGGCCGGGTCGGTGTCGTCGAACCGGCCGCCCCGCGTGCTCTCGAAGGCCGCGAGCGCACCGGCGAGCAGGTCCGCGAGGCCCGCGTTGCTCGGGTCGACCTCCTCGGCCGCGGGCGCACCGGTGGCTGCTGCCGCGCTCCCGCCCCCGGCATCCGCCAGCCCGGATTCCACCAGCCCGGATTCCGCCGGCCCGGCATCCGCTGGTGCGGCCACCGGCAGCGCGGACTCCTGCGCGGGCCGGTCGGAGCGCACCTCGCGCCCGGTGGGCGGCGCGACGCCAGCTTGATCGGCGAGCGCTGCGAGCTCCTCCGACTCGGAGGTCGGACGACCTCCGCCTCGCCCCTGATGTGCCGCGTCCCGGACGTCGGCTCTCGCGGCCCCGACCCCGGGCCCGGCATGACGGCCGCCGCTCGGCACGCGGGCTGCATCGCTGCGCGCCACCCGATGCCCGGTTCCGGTTTCGGCGGGCCACCCCGATGGCAGGTGACGGGCCAGCACCTCCGCGGCGGGCGTGCGCGTCCGCCGGGAGCGCGGCGAGGCCTCCGCACCCGGTTCCGCGGCCGCACCTGATTCCTGGGGCGCATCCGGCTCCGCGGCGTGCGCCGAACGCGACCGACCCGCGCGCCCGCCTCGTTCGTTCTCGCACGTGCCCGACTGCGCAGCGGAACCCTCCCGTCCGCGTGGTACGGGCACCGCCTCCGCCTCGCCCGGGGGAGGACCCGCGGACTTCACCGGAGCGGGCACGTCCGGCACGGGCCCCGTCGAGTCCGCCGGCCCGGTCGCTGCCGACCGGGTCCCCGCCGATCGATTCCCCGCCGGTCGGGGCTCCGCCCGGGCTGCCCGCGGCACCGGCAGCGCTGCGGGGACCTCGGTGCACAACCGCACCCGGACGGCATGCACGGCGCAGCGCCACCGCCGCTCGACGGCGTAGGCGGTGCGCAGCGCACGCAGGGCGGCGCGCGGACGATCGGTACGCTCGTGCAGCTGCGACAGAGCCCGCTGCACGTCGACACCGACCGCGTCCAGCCCGTGCCGCTCGGCAAGCGCCGCGGCGTCGTGCAGCACGCGCACGGCGGTGTCGAAGTCGCCGCGCGGGGCCTGCACGCGGGTGGCGAGCACGAGCCCGAGCCAGGCCAGGTGGGGCGCGGACGCTGCGCGGGCGGGCTGGCGCACGGCGTGCGCGGCGATGGTTTCGGCCTGTTCCCGCGAACCGAGTTCGAGCAGGGCCTGCACCCGTTCCAGCACGAGCCACGCCCAGGCCGCACCGCTGTCGGCCGCGGGATCGTCGAGCTCTTCCAGCCGCGCCAGACCGGCCTGCGCAGCCCCGGCCGCGGCGCGGAACTCCCCGCTGCGGCGCCGGTGCACCGCGCGCGCGGCGGCGACGCGCGCCAACGCGGGCAACGCGGCCCGCGCGGGCAGGGCGGAGTAGAGCCGTTCGGATTCGTCGAGTGCTGCGACGCGTTCCGCGGGCGGCTGCGGCAGGGCCGCTGCGGCCAGCAGGGCGTGCGCGCGCAAACCGGCGGGCACCTCGGAGTCGAGCACCGAGCGCAGCGCGCGCCGGGCGGTCTCGGGCGCACCGCACGCACCCGAGCACCAGGCGAGCTCGACGTACAGCTCGCCGAGGATCCGGTCGACGGCGGGATCGGCGGTGTGGCGGGCGGGCAGCTCCCGCACCACCGGCACCGCGCGTCCCGCCGCCGTGACGGGTCGACCGAGCCGATTGGCGGCGAAGGCGGCGAGCGTCTCGGTTTCGAGGCGGACGGTCCAGTCGCCGTCATCCCGGTCGCCGTCACCCCGGTCGCCGTCATCGGCTGCGCCCGCGCGGGCGCACCACGCCCAGGCCAGTTCGGGCGCTCGCCACCGCACATCACGTGCGGCGGCGAGCGCTGCCCGAACCGGGCCGCCGGCGTGGGGACCGGGTTCGTCCGCCACAGCCCCTCCTGTGCTTTCCGGGGCCTCCCGTGCCTTCCGGGCGCCCGCGTGTTCCGGGCGGTTCAGTCCCGGGTGAGCTTGCGGTGCGTGACCCGGTGCGGCCGGGCCGCTTCCGCACCCAACCGCTCGACCTTGTTCTTCTCGTAGCCCTCGAAGTTGCCCTCGAACCAGAACCACTTGGCGGGGTTCTCCTCGTCGCCCTCCCAGGCGAGGATGTGCGTGGCGACGCGGTCGAGGAACCAGCGGTCGTGCGAGGTGACCACGGCGCAACCGGGGAACTGCAGCAGGGCGTTCTCCAGCGAGCTCAGCGTTTCCACGTCGAGATCGTTGGTGGGCTCGTCCAGCAGCAGCAGGTTGCCGCCCTTCTTCAGCGTCAACGCCAGGTTGAGCCGGTTGCGTTCACCGCCGGAGAGCACGCCCGCGGGCTTTTGCTGGTCCGGTCCCTTGAACCCGAAGGCGCTCACGTAGGCCCGGGACGGCATCTCGACCTGGCCGACGTGGATGTAGTCGAGACCGTCGGAGACGACCTGCCACACGGTCTTGTCCGGGTCGATGTGCTCCCGGTTCTGGTCCACGTACGACAGCTTCACGGTGTCGCCGACGCGGACCGCGCCCTCGTCCGGCTCCTCCAGCCCGACGATGGTCTTGAACAGCGTGGTCTTGCCGACGCCGTTCGGACCGATCACGCCGACGATGCCGTTGCGCGGCAGGTCGAACGAGAGGTCGTCGATGAGCAGGTTGCCGTCGAAGCCCTTCTTCAGGTTCTCCACTTCGACGACCTGGTTGCCCAGGCGCGGACCCGGCGGGATCTGGATCTCCTCGAAGTCCAGCTTGCGGGTCTTCTCCGCCTCGGCGGCCATCTCCTCGTAGCGCTGCAACCGGGCACGCGACTTGCTCTGCCGCGCCTTGGCGTTGGAGCGAACCCATTCCAGTTCGTCCTTGAGGCGCTTCTGCAGCTTCGCGTCCCGACGTCCCTGCACTTCCAGCCGCTCCTGCTTCTTCTGCAGGTACGTCGAGTAGTTGCCCTCGTAGGGGTAGGTGTTGCCGCGGTCCAGTTCCAGGATCCAGCCGGCCACGTTGTCCAGGAAGTAGCGGTCGTGGGTGACGGCCAGCACGGCGCCGTGGTACTCCGACAGGAACTGCTCGAGCCACAGCACGCTCTCGGCGTCGAGGTGGTTGGTGGGCTCGTCCAGCAACAGCAGGTCAGGCTTGCTCAGCAGCAGCTTGCACAGGGCGACCCGGCGCCGCTCACCACCGGAGAGCTGCTGCACCGGAGCATCCGGCGGCGGGCAGCGCAGCGCGTCCATCGCCTGCTCCAGCTGGGAGTCCAACTCCCAGGCGTCCGCGTGGTCGAGCTCCTCCTGCAGCTTGCCCATCTCCGCCATGAGCTCGTCGGAGTAGTCGGTGGCGAGCTTCTCGGCGATCTCGTTGAAGCGGTCGAGCTTGCCCTTGATCTCGCCGACGCCCTCCTGGACGTTGCCCAGGACCGTCTTCTCCTCGTTCAGCGGAGGTTCCTGCTGGAGGATGCCCACGCTGTAGCCGGGCGAGAGGAACGCCTCCCCGTTGTTCGGCTGGTCGAGTCCCGCCATGATGTGCAGCACGGTCGACTTGCCAGCACCGTTCGGACCGACGACGCCGATCTTGGCACCGGGGTAGAACTGGAGGGTCGCATTCTCGAGGATGACCTTGTCGCCGTGCGTCTTGCGCACGTTCTTCATGGTGTAGATGAACTCGGCCATACCACGAATCGTAGTGGTGCGTCGCCACCTCGTCCGCATCCGGTGCGGCTATTCACCGCCCACCACCCGCCCACCACCTGCCCACCACCCGCACAGCGCCATCGCAGGCGACGCGGTCAGCCGCGCGTGCGGTCCTGCTCGGCGAGCTGCCGCAGCATCTCGTTGTAGGCGGCGAGCTCGGCGTCGCCGTCGGCATCGGCCTTGCGGTCGATGCGGCGCGCGCTGCGCAGGTCCGAACGCGACCACTGGACCAGCAGCGCCAGGGCGACCACGAGCAGCGGCGCCTCGCCCCCGGCCCAGGCGATGCCCCCGGCGACGTTCTGGTCCGCCAGCAGGTCCTGCAACCACGGCAGGTCCAGGCTGCGGTAGAAGTCACCACCGATCACCTCGTGCGACATCATCAGGATGATGCCGAAGAACGCGTGGAACGGCATCGACGCGAACACCAGGCCCAGCTTGCCGAGGTAGGGCAGCTCGCGCGGCGCCGGGTCCACCCCGATCGCGGGCCAGTAGTAGACGTAGCCGACGAGCAGGAAGTGCGCGTTCATCGCCAGGTGCGCCCAGTGCTCGGACACGGCGAGGTCGTACAGCGGGGTGAAGTACAGCACCCAGAACGAGCCGACGAACAGCGCCAGCGCCACCAGCGGGTGCGTGAGCAGCCGCGAGACCGGCGAGTGCACCGCGGCCAGCAGCCACTCCCGCGCACCCGGCGGTTCGCCCTTGCGCGCGGGTTTCAGCGCGCGCAGCGCCAGCGACGTGGGACCGCCGAGCACGAGGAACACCGGTACGAGCATGTTCAGCAGCATGTGCTGGACCATGTGCGCGCTGAACATCCCCATGGCGTACTTGCCGAGGCCGGTGGAGGTGCACAGCAGGATCGTGGCGCAGCCCGCCAGCCACGCCACCGTCCGCCCGACCGGCCAGCGGTCCCCGCGCTGCCGCAGCCGGTGCACGCCCGCCAGGTACGTCCCGGCCAGCACCAACGCCAGGGTGCCGAACACGAGGTCGAAGCGGAAGTCGAACAGCAGCGTGCTCACCGACGGCGGGTCGGGCAGCGGGAAGCCGATGAGCAGCTCGACCCGCCCGGGCGGCGGCCCCAGCTCCGCGGGCGGCGGGGTGCGTCCGAGCGCGACGGCCACCCCGACCGTGGCGAGCATGACCAGCACTTCCAGCGCACCGAAGCGCAGCAGCTCGCCCTTGCCCGCACCGCCGTCGAGCCGCCGAACCGACCGGCGGCGCTGCAGGTATCCGAACACGCCGAGCACGGCCAGGGCGACGATCTTGACCAGCAGCAGCGTGCCGTAGTCGGTGGTGAGCACCTCCGCCGGCGAGGTGCGCACGAACATGTTGACCACGCCGGAGAGGGCCATCGCGAACCAGCACCACAGCGCTACCGCGGAGAACCGGCGCGTTACCAGCGGCAGGTGCGCCCCGCCGCGCGCGGCGTGCGCCAGCAGCGCGACGAGCCCGCCGACCCAGAGCATCGCGCCGAACAGGTGCAGCAGCAGGCTGTTCATGGCCAGGTCGTGCGCCCCGCCGCTGGCCGAGTGCCCGGTGGCGATGATCGGGAAGACGCCCAGCAGCGCCAGCCCGAACAGGCCCACCGACCAGCCCCAGGACAGCACGAGGCGGCAGCCGATCGCGGTCAGCAGCGCCAGCACGGCGGTCAGCGCCCAGGCCTTCGCCTCGGCCAGCGCGTTGAACAGGCCGAACAGCACCTGCGCGTCCAGCATCCGCGACACGGGCGCGCCGCTGGCATCGGCGGCGGTGAACGGCACCACCAGGGCCGCGCCGACGCACCACACCGCGCCGGCCCAGCTGGCCGCACGCACCGCGGCCCAGCCGTCGGCGGTGAGCTCGCCCGAGCGGCGGGCGGGGATGCCGAACGCCGCCAGCAGCAACGAACCGATGGTGACCAGCGCTCCGACCTCGGCGATCGCGCGCACCACGGGCAGGCCGTAGTGCGTCAGGGCACCGGGATCGGGCAGCCCGAACAGCGCGTGGGAGTCGCCGGCGAAGGCGGCGGTCAGCGCGGCGGCGACGAACGCGGCCAGGACGGTGCCGGTGAGCACGAGGATGCCGATGGTGCGGGACTCGGCGCGGGAACCGCGCTGCGTCCGGGGTTGGTCGATCGGGGGCACGGCATCGTTCGCGGAGGGCACGCGTCGAGCGTAACGAGCACCTGATCGGCGCTTGCCCAGCGGTAGTGGTCGACCTTCGTGCGTGCGGGGCTCGGGCGCTACGGTGGATCGCCGTGAGTGCCGCCCGCCGCTTCCGGTTCGCGCTGTCCTGCGGCGCGGCCGTGCTGCTGCTCGGGTGCGCGGCGCAGATCCCCGGCAGGCCGATCCCCGCTGCGGGGTTCACCGACCCGCCGCAGGAGACGCCGGGCCCAGCGGCACCGGGTGCGGCGACACCGGTGCAGATCCCGCGTCCGCTGCGCGCCGCCGGCGACCCGTGCGCACTGTTGGATCCGCACGACCTGGAACCGGTGGGCGGGCTGCACGGGAGTCCGCACCCGGGCAACCCGTTCCCGGACACGTGCACGTTCCCGCTGGGCACGCCGGGCGACGGCGAAGGGCGCGGCGGGGCTGCGCGCAACACGGCCGCGGCCGGTTTCCACCGGCCGTACGCCGAGGCCGCGCGGGAACAGCCGGACGGGGTCGCGACCTCGGTGCGGGGCTATTCCAGCTGGCTGTACTGCGAGGTGGTGCAGGGCTTCCAGACGTGCACGGCGACCACGGCGGTGACCGAGGAGCGCTCGCTGGTGACGATGCTCTCGCTGCGCGACGCCGCGGCCGCCGACACGACCGCGCGTCTGCACGGCTTGACCGAGGCGGCGCTGCAGCGCCTGCGGCCGCGGTGAGCGGCTGGCCGCGCCGGACGCTGGGTCGCTGGGTCGCTGGGTCACTGGGTCGCTGGGTCACTGGGTCGCTGGGCATGGGAAACCTCCGCGGCGGGTATGCAGGGGGTGCGCGGCGCCGAGCCGATGGCGGTCGAACCGTCCGGTCCTGCGGCTACCGGTGCGCAGCACAGCGACCCTGCAGCACAGCGACCCTGCAGCACGGCGATGAGGAGGAACCGTGGCCGACGCGCAACTGCCGATCGCGGGATTCGACGAGCTCCCGCTGAACACCCTGCAGCACCGCATCCGCTCGTTGACCTCGGACCAGCTGGAGCAGCTGCTCACGCACGAGCGCGAGCACGCCGACCGCGTCCAGGTCGTGGAGCTGCTGAGCAACCGTTTGGAAGAGCTGGCCGAGGGCGCGGAGCCCACGCCGGGTGAGGGCGAGCCGATCGACGTGCCCGGCAAGTCGGCGCACGGCTCACCGGTCGGCCCCCAGGGGCCGCGCGAGAAGGGGCGTCCGGGCGTGCACGGCACGCGCAGCTCCACCGGCAAGGGCGCCGAGCACAAGTGAGCCCTCGCGCGGCCGCCAGCCCGACCGCCGCCGACATCTGGGACACCGTCGACCAGCTCCGCGAGCAGAACGCCGGCACGGGTGCCACCACCGAATCGATCGTCGCGGACGTGCGAGCCGTTCGTGGCGACTGACTGCGTCATCGACTGCTCGGCCCTGGTGGACGTGCTGCTCGGTGTCGATGCCGCGTCGAACTGGTCTCCTGAACCGCATCGTCCGGGGTGCCCCCAGCTGGACTCGAACCAGCGACCTAAGGATTAGAAGTCCTTCGCTCTGTCCTGCTGAGCTATGGGGGCCGAGCGGTTTCTCCCCATCAACCGCAGCAAGCAGGGTAGCGCTCCGTGGTCGATCTCGTGCCAACGATACCGGCCTGTTGCCGAGTCGGTATCGAACAGCAGCCCGTTCGGCGACAACCCGACCGCCGCCCGGCCGCGCACCTCCTGGCAGCGCCCTCCGCCGGCACCGCTGAACAGCCTTGCTGCGCTGCGATGAGCGCAGCGATCCGCACCCGCGCACGCAACGTCACCAAAAATGCACCCGCAACACGCGGAAAGCGCAGCGCTAGCGGCCGCGCCGCGGCGGGGACCCCGGCCGGACCACCAGCGCGGCCCCCGCCGTCAACGCAACCGCTCGATCACGTGCGGCGACTGGCGCAGCAGGCGACTGACCCCGCCGACGGTGAACTCGGTCAGCAGCTCGAGCAGCGCCTCGCGGCCGGGCGCACCCTCGGTGCGGGACAGGCGCACCATGGACTCCGTCATCGCGAAGTACAGGGCCACGAGCGCGTCGTCGGCACCTCCCGAGCTCACGCCCTCGGCTTCCCAGCGGCGCCGGCTCGCCGCTGCGTAGACGGGCGCGAGCCGGGTGCACAGCTCCGTGAGGCCGGGTCGGCCGGCTCGTTCTGCGACGTGCAGCAGGTCGTAGACCTCGGGGTGGCGCTCGACGAACTCGAACATCCGCGCGTAGCTGCGCCGCGCCACGGGTTCCAGCTCCCCGTCCTCCGGTTCGAGCGCCCCTGCGGACAACGCCGAGACCGCGCGGTCCAGCGCGCGCTGCGCCGCCACGTCGAACAACTCCTCCCGCCCGCCGAACAGTTCGTACACGGATTGGCGGGTGAGGCCGGCCGTGCGGGCGATGTCCTCGATGGTGGCCGAGTCGCCGCTGCGCGCGAACACGTGCACGGCGGCGTCGACGACGAGCTCCCGCTGGCGGTCGACCGGGATCTTGCGCGGGCGCCCCGGCCCGGCTCCCGTCCTACCCGTTGACACGTAACGCACCTCACAGCATTATTTCCGACAATCTTGTCGGATATTCCCCTCCGACGCCCGGTCGACCTCGAAGGAGAGGCGATGTCCCTGCTCCGCAGATTATCCCGTCTCACCGCCCTCACCGCGGCCACAGCGCTCGGCCTCACCGCAGCCACGAGCAGCGGCAGCGCCGCCCCCTCCTTCTACGACCCGCCCCGACCGCTGCCCGCCGGCACCAACGGCGACATCATCCGGCACGAACCCAGCAACTTCTACCTCGACCCGCTCCGCAGCGTCGAAGCCCCAGCCGACGTCGAACGGATCATGTACCGCAGCACCGACGCCCGCGGCCAACCCACCGCCGTCACGGGCACCGTGCTCACGCCGCAGCAGCCCTGGGGCGGCCCCGGACGACGTCCGCTCGTCACCTTCGCCCCGGGCACCCAGGGCATCGGCGACCAGTGCGCCCCGTCGAAGCGACTCGCCAGCGGCGAGGAGTACGAGGGCGCCATGCTGAAAGCCCTGCTGAACAAGGGCTACGGCGTGGTCGTCACGGACTACGAAGGCCTCGGCACGCCCGGCGTGCACACCTACGTCACCCGCGAATCCATGGGCCACGCGGTGCTCGACGCGGCACGCGCGGCGCAACGGCTGCCCGAAGCCGACCTGCCCGACTCCGGACCGGTCGCGACGTACGGTTACTCCCAGGGCGGCGGCGGCTCAGCCGCGGCCGCGGAACTGCAACCGGACTACGCTCCCGAACTCGACCTCCGCGGTTCCTACGCCGGCGCGGTTCCCGCCGACCTGCGGCAGGTGGCCGCAGCGCTGGACGGCAACGTCTCGGCCGGCCTGCTCGGATTCGCCCTCGTCGGCACCGACTCGGCCTACCCGGGGGCGGGCATCCCGGACATCCTCAACGAACGCGGCAAGGAGATGGCGCAGCGGATCCGCGAGGACTGCGTCACCGACGTCCCGCAGTACGCGTTCAACCGCTCCGAGGACCTCACCGCGGACGGCCGCTCGGTGCTCGACCACCTGGACGAGGAACCGTTCCGGTCCATCGTGGACGAGCAGACCATCGGCGAGCGCGCACCGGAAGTGCCCGTGCTCAGCGTGCACAGCATCGCCGACGACATCGTGCCGTACCAGCAGGGTCGCGAGATGACGCGGAAGTGGTGCCGCCAGGGCGCCCAGGTGCAGTTCTCCAGCTACGCCGCACCGACCCACGTCGCTCCCGCCGTGCTGGGAATCCCGGAAGCGGTGCACTTCCTGGAGCAGCGCTTCGCGGGGCAGGAACCGCCCGGCAACTGCGGCGAACTCCTCAACGAGTCCACATCGGACGCGATGGGGCGGCACGCGCGGGAGGCGTCGAACCGGTAGGACGTCGCCGGCCCGTCGCACCCGTTGCGGGAACGACGGGTTCACGCCCCGCCCTGCCGCGCCGCTCACGACCCGCCGCACTGCCAGCGGCGCCACTCGTGGTCCCAGAAGCGGGCCGCGTGCCTGCGCCCCACCACCTGGCACACCCGCGAGAGCAACCAGCAGGCCACCGCGGCGAGCAGCCACAGCAGCACGCCGGTGATACCCGCGACGAGGCCCCGTATCGGGGACGACATCGGTGGCGGGACGCGATCCCCGGATTGGTCCACCCACACGCGCACGGTGTCGCCGCGGGAGAGGTCCAGCGGCACGTCCACGGTGCGCGAACGCGTGCCCGCCTGGTTGTTCCACTGCACCGTGGCTTTCGCCGACTGCTGGTAGTAGCCGTTGCCCGCTGGTGACTGCATCCGCGGCTGCGAGACGAGCACGGCCTGCACCGGCTGCGCCGTGCGCATCGTCGAAGCCGCCCGCCGCTGCAGGTCGCGGTGCACCTCCGCGGCGGCCACCGCGGCCGCCGGGGCGGCCAGCAACGCCGCAGTCGCGAACAGCGCCGTGAGCCCGGCGACCACCCGGTCCACGCGCCGACACAGGGGATTGCCAGAACGCAGCGCGCTGCGCAGCCACGCCAGCTCCTCCCGCCACGCCGCGGCCATGCTCAACCCCCTCGCCGAACGCGCGGCGCACCGGAACGCGGCATGCCACCGGCGCACGCGCTGCCCTCCCGCAGTGACGGCCTCCGCCTGCGGCCTGTGCCACCACCCTGCCAGGGCGAAGCCAGCCCGCCAGCACCAGCAAACGCCCGGGCGCGGAAAGCAGCAGGCCACCCCGGTGGCGTGCTCCGCAGCTCGCCACCGGGGTGGCACGCCGGCTCGCTCGCCGAACCGAGCAAGGGGATCAGCGGCGGCTGATGAACCGACGGAACCACTCGCGTGGTCGCGGTGTGCGCTGGCTGCGGGGTCTGCGCGACAACTCCCGCAGCCACTCCTGCCACGCCCCCGCGGCGTCGTTGTCCACACCGCGCAGCAGGCGGTGCACGCGGATGTAGTCGCCCTGCCGATGCTCGCTCGCCCACTGCTCCAGACGCTTGTCCACCGCGCGCCGCACACCGTCGGGGGCGCTGTCGGACCAGGCCATGGCGAAGGCCAGCGCGACCGCCCGGTCCCGGCGCAGTTCACCGACGCCGCTGTCCTGCCACACCCCGGGCAGGCGTTCGGCCAGCAGCTGCGCGAACGTCTCCCCGCTGCCGATGGCGATCTCCAGCGCCACCCGCAACGACACGTCGAGGACGGAGGAGGCCAGCTCGTCGGCCCGGGCGGTCAGCACCGGTTCGGACACCGACTGCGGCACCTCCACTCCGGACGCGGGCAATTCACCGGTGCGTTGCAGCGCGCCGAGCCAGTGCCGCAGCCGCCCGTCCTCCTCCCACAGCTGGCGCAGATGTTCGTGCTCAGGGCCGGCGTGGTGCACCACCAGCCGCAGCACGTCCAACAGCCCCGCCGACATGGTCGCCCCGTCGAGCACGGCGAACACGCGTTGCGCCAGCGGCTCCCCCACCGCCGAGGACGGCACCACCGCCAGCAGCTCGGCCATCTCCTCGATGCTCGGACGAACCTCGTCGAACAGCGCCCGCCACGCGGCTTCGACGTCGATGTCCGCTTCGGATTTCGCGAGCAGGTCGCGGCAGCGGTCGATCGCCTCCCGGCGGGACTCCGCACCGCGAGCCACGGCTGTGCGCAGCACGAGGGCGTCCAGTTCGGAGGCCGGATCGCGCACCAGCGGCAGCAGCAGCGGCCACCAGTGGTCGCGCACGGCAGCGGCCGCACCACCGCGCTCGGTTCCCGCCGCGCTCTCCGCCGATTCGCGCTCCACCCGGCGGGCGAGTTCCTGCCGCAGCAGTTCCACCAGCTGCTCGCCGCAACTCCAGCGCTGCACGTCGAAGCCGAGCCGGGGTCGTTCGGCCCACCAGCGCACGAACCGCTCCATGGCTTCCCCGGTGCGTTCCAGCCGCGGCGCCAGGTCGAACCGGGTGGCGGTGCGCAGCACAGCGTCCACGCGTTCCGGCTCCGCGCTGTTCACGAACCGTTCGACCAGTTCGGTGGCGTGCTCGACGTCCCGCTCGGACCAGTCCAGCTCCGCCGGCAACGGCACCGCGTCGCCCACGCCCGCGGCCGAGTCCCGCGCCGCGATCAGCTCGGCCCGCAGCATCGCCAGCCACAGCCGCCCGGCACGGGCGCCCAGGTCCACATCGGCGAGGCGGTGCAGCACGCCGCGGTCGGGGTCGGTGGCCAGCAGGGCGTCGAGCACGGGCGCCCACGTCTCCGCTTCGAGCACGTACGGGGCGGTGCGCAGCCATTCGGCGAGCGCGTCGACCGCCTCGGGTGGCGCGGGTTCGTCGAAGGTCAGCACGGCGGCAGCGTGGCGGTCGGCGGCTTCCGGACGGCGCTGCCGCCGTTGCCGTCCGAACTCGTGCGCGCGTTCGACCGCGTCGACCACGCCGAACGGGTCGCCTTCGAGGAACCGCCGCACCCAGAACGCCGCAGCCGGGGTGGGGGTGATGTGACTGCGGGTGCCCTCGGCCACGTTGAACACCACCGCTTCGGACACGCCCGAAGAGTCGGCGAGCGCACCGGCGTTGTCCGGGGTCACGGCAACCACCGGGTAGCGGTGGTCGCGCAGCTCGGGACTGAACACCCGAAACCCCACGCGCAGCGCGCGTTCGCGGGGCAGCAGCAGGGTGGCGGCGACCAGCCAGCGGATCACCGCGGCGGCCTCGGAGGCGATGAACACCACCCGCGCCGGACTCGCCCCCTCGAGCTCTTCCACCGCGGACAGCAGCGCCAGCAGCCAGGACTCGCCTTCCGGTTGTGACAGCACCCAGTCGCGCACGCTCTGCGCGTCCAGGAGACCGGCCTCCGCGGCGCCGACCGCCGGGCATTCGCCCTCCGCGGGAGCGTCGGCCCAGCAGTTCGCGTCCCACAGCTGCGCGGGACGGACGGTGCCGTAGGTGGCGGGCTCGTCGGCCACGAGCGCGTGGGTGAACCGTCCGGGCTCAGCACCGTCGCCGTCGCGGGGCACGCCGCGGGCGGTGACGTAGGCGGTGTCGCAGGCGTGCAGCAGCGAGGGCTGCCGCCGCGCCGGCCCCTCCGGATCGGCTTCGGCGGCCACGCACCGCTCGACGAGGGTGCGCGTGTGCGCATCCGCGTTCGGCGATGCCGCGTGGAACGACAGGCCGCCCCGGTCCACATCCCGCACCGGGGTCTCGACGCAGTGCACTGCTTGGAACTCCCGCGCGCTCATGTCCCGTCCGCTCCGTTCCGTTCCGGTCACTCGCGGTGGGCGACCGTCGTTCGCCGTGTTCACCGAGCAGGCCGCTGATCCGGTGGCCGCTGATCCGGTGGCCGCGGATCAAGCCCTCATGATCCGCTCGACGGACACCGTAGGACACCGCGAAACAGCGGAACCTGATGTGGCCTCGGTCATGCGCGTGTCGGGCACCCCGGGCGAAGACGCGGCCGGCCCGATCTGGGGCGGACCGATCTGGCCGGACCGATCTGGGCGGTGCGGTCTGGGCGGTGCGAACCGGGCGGCCCGGCACGGCTGACCGGGCGCGGCTGTCCCGGCACGGCTGTCCGGGCGCGGCTGTCCGGCGCGGGCCGGAGTAGCGGGGAGTGCGGGCCGGGCGGCCCCGGCTCAGGCGAGCACGGGCAGGCCGAGCGCGGAGTCCACGGCGATGCCCACGAACAGCAGCGCCAGGTACGAGTTCGACAGGTGGAACAGGCGCATCGGGTTGACCGCGGCCCCGCGACGCACCGCGCCGTGCAGCCGCTGCGCCACGACGAGGAGCACGAGCCCGGAGGCCACGGCCAGCGCGACGTAGATCCAGCTGGTCACCGGCACGAGCAGCAACGTGCACGCCACGGTGGCGTAGCTGTAGGCGAGGATGCGGGCCGAGACCTGGCTGGGCGTTTTCACCACCGGCAGCATCGGCACACCCGCCCGCGCGTAGTCCTCGCGGTACTTCATCGCCAGCGACCAGAAGTGCGGCGGGGTCCACAGGAACACCACGCCGAACATGACCAGCGCGGGCCACTCGACCCGCCCGGTCACCGCGGCCCAGCCGACCAGCACGGGCATGCACCCGGCGGCACCGCCCCAGACGATGTTCTGCGTGGTGCGCCGTTTGAGCACCAGCGTGTAGACGAACACGTAGAACAGCAGCGCAGCGGTGGCCAGCACCGCGGCGAGCAGGTTCGCCCCCGCCCACAGCACGGCGAAGGAGGCGACGCCGAGGGCGACGCCGAACACGAGCGCGTGCCGCCGCGGCACCGTGTAGGTGGCCAGCGGGCGCTTCTTCGTGCGGTCCATGACCTGGTCGATGTCCGAGTCGGCCACGCAGTTCAGCGCGTTCGCGCTGCCCGCGGACATGGTCCCGCCGACGAGGGTGGCCAGCACCAGCCAGAGGCTCGGGACCCCGCGCTCGGCGAGGAACATCGCCGGGATGGTGGTCACCAGCAGCAGTTCGATCACGCGCGGCTTGGTCAGGGCCAGGTAGGCACCGAGCACGCCGCGGACGCCGGGTCCGTGCCCGGACGGGTCGCCCCCGGAGCGCGCGTCGTCGTCGTCGTGTGCGTGCGCCGAGGTGGTCATGACGTCCGGTCTTCCTCCGCGAGCCGTGACCGCTCCTGCGAGGTGATCGGTTCGCCCGCGGCACGCGCGCGGAACCAGCGCGTCACCTTGCGCTCCGCGAAGAACGCGCCGAACGGGATGGTGCCGGCCAGCAGGACCAGCAGCATCCACCCCAGCGGGATGCGCAGCCGCGTGGTGAGCACGAAGGCCACGAGCAGGTAGACGAAGTACAACCAGCCGTGCAGGAAGCCGATCCGCGCCACCCAGGTGTCACCGGCCACCTGCGTGGCCGTGCCCTGGTCCCAGCCGTACTTGAACACCATGGCCACGCACAGTCCGATCAGCAGGACCGCGGTGACGTAGGCCATGATCCGGTAGAAGGTCAACAGCCCGGGTTTCACGGCTATCGGCTTCACGACTACCCCTCAAATCCCGCGTCGCGCGACACGGTGTCCCCGCTCGTCCCCGGTGCGCGGGCGCGGAGCTCGCCGCCGCGGGACCGCCGGAACACCCGTGTCAGCGACCGTACGGCACGCGCCGACCACCGGCGTGACCGACCTGACCGCGGAGTGGCCCCGCACACCCTCGGCAGGTCCGCTCACCGGCGGCAGGTCTGCTCACCGGCGGCGCGCACGCGGTGCACCCGCGCGGCTCAGCACACGCCCGCGCGGTCGCCGGCACGCCCGGGCACCAGCCGGGAGGACAGCAGCGAGTCGCGGATCTCGCCGGCCCGCACCGCCCCGTTGGACAGCAGCGAGGAGGTGATGCCGTGCGTGTGCTCGGTGCCGCCCTGCAGGTAGATCCCGGCGTCGACGTCGGCGGTGGTGCGCACCCGGTAGTCGACGTCGACGGACGGGCGCCCCTGCTCGTCGCGCAGGCAGTGGGCACCGGCCTCGCCGAGCAGGGCGAAGGAGTCCCGCGGGCGGCAGCCGGTGGCGTAGACGACGACGTCGCTGTCCAGCACCTGCCGTTCGCCGGTGGGCAGGAACTCGACGTCCGCGCACACGCCGCCGGCGTGCTCGTCCAGCCCGCGCACCTCGCTGGCGTGGTGCACCCGCAGCCGGCGCTCGCCGGTGACCTTCTCCTGGTAGTGGCGCCGGTACAGCTCTTCGATCAGCCCCGTGTCGACCACGGAGTAGTTCGTGTTGGCGTGGTACTCGGTCAGCATGCCCTGGACGCTCTCCGGCGCCGCGTAGAAGTCCTGCACGGCCTGCGGATCGAAGATGCGGTTGGCGAAGGGGCTGTCGTCGGACGGGCTGTATCCGTAGCGGCGGAACACCGCGTGCACCTCGGAGTCGGGGAACGCGCGGTGCAGGTACTCCACCGTTTCGGCGGCGCTCTGACCCGCGCCGACGACGGTGAACCGCCGCGGCCGCCCGTCACCCAGCTCCTGCGTTCGCTGCAGCAGGTCGAGGTTGTGCCAGACGCGCTCGCTCTCGGCCACTCCCGGCGGCAGCGACGCTTCCAGTCCGAGACCGAGGACGAGGTTGCGGGCGCGGTAGGTGCGGTAGCCGTCGGCGCTGCGGGTGGTGACCGCGAACCGGCTGATCCGCTCCCCGTCGCGGATGGGGACGACCGAGACCACCTCGCTGCCGTAGCGCACCTGGTGGGCCATCTTGCCCGCGGCCCACTCGAGGTAGTCGTGGTACTCGATGCGGGTGGGGAACAGCGTCTTGTGGTTGATGAAGTCGACCAGCCGCCCGCGTTCGCGCAGGTAGCACAGGAAGGAGAACTCGCTGGCCGGGTCGCGCAGCGTCACCAGGTCCTTGAGGAAGGACACCTGCAGCGTGGTGCCGTCGATGAGCATGCCCCGGTGCCAGCCGAAACTCTCCTGCTGTTCCAGGAAGAGACTGGACAGCGGCGCTCCGGTGCGGGAGCGGTTGTGCTCCTCGATCGCGATGGACAGGGCCAGGTTGGACGGGCCGAAACCGACGCCGAGCACGTCGTAGTCGCCTTCGCCGGGATGTTCACCGTCCTGTCCGCTCATCGGATCCGTCGCCTCCCTGCTCGGGTGCACTGCGGTGGCCACGTGTCTCCTCGTCAGTCGCGGTCGTGGTTGTGCTTGTCGTGGTACTCCGGTTCGGGCATGCCGCGCTTCCAGTAGCCGATCGCCAGCACGGAGTCCGCACCGATGCCGCGGTCGCCGCGCAAGTGCCGGCGCATGTCGCGGACGAGCCCGGACTCGCCGGCGACCCAGGCGGAGACGTCGGCTCCGGCTGGCATGTCCACGGCGCGCACCGCGTCGGGCAGTGCGCGGCAGTGGCCCGGGGCGGCGCCGTCGCGGTGCAGCCACGTCCAGGTGATCCCGGGCGGGCATTCGACGGGTTGCTGCTCGGACTCGTCGGCGATCTCGACGAACACCTGCCCCCGGGCCGTGTCCGGGAGGGATTCGACGAGGGAGGAGACCGCCGGCAGCGCGGTCTCGTCCCCGGCCAGCAGGTACCAGCCCGCGGGGCGGCGGCAGGTCTTGCCGCCGGGTCCCATCACACCGAGGTGGTCGCCGGCTCGCGCGTCGCGCGCCCACGTGGCGGCGACGCCGCTGTCACCGTGCAGCACGAAGTCGATGTCGAGTTCGCCGCGCTCGGCGTCGTAGCGGCGGACGGTGTAGGTGCGCATGGTCGACCGCTGCGGGAGCTCGGGCCAGACGTAGCGCCCGGTGCCGCTGTCGAGCTGCGGCAGCGCCGGCCGGTCCTGGTCCTCGCGGGGGACGAAGACCTTGACGTTCGGGCCGCTGTAGCCGTCCTGGAATCCGGCCAGTTCCTCACCGCCGAGGGTGACGCGCCGCATCCCGGGGCTGAGCTGCGCCGTGCGCAGCACCTCGAGGGTGCGGGCCGGCGGGCGGGGGTGCTGCGCGCGGTGCGGGCGGCGGACATCCGCGGTGCTCATCGACGGGCTGCTCCTTCTCCCTGTGATCACCATTGATTAAGGTAAGGCTAACCATACATTTTTGTCCTGTCTGCCGCACAGTGGTCCAGATCTCCCCCTTCCGGCCCCTGCGAGCGATCAGTGCGGCGATGTTCGGAACTGCGGCGATGTTCGGAACTGCCCTGTTCGGAACTGCCCTGCCGACCGGAATTCCCGGTTCGGAACCGCAGCGCCAGCGCGGCCCCGAGCAGGGCGCAGACGGCCGAGAAGCCCATCGCCGCGTGGTAGGCCGCCGGATGCGCCGGCGAACCGCCGGAAGCGCCCCCGACTCCCGCCACGGCGAGCACACCCGCCGTCAGCGCCACCCCCACGGCCGATCCGACCTGCCGCTGCACCGTGAACAGCGTCGACGCCGACCCCGTGGCGGCACCGGAGATCGTCGCGAACGCGACCACCTGCAGCTCCGTGCTCGCAAGCCCCACGAAGAAGCCCGAGGCGAACTGCACCAGCGCCGCGTACCAGAGCCCGGCCGCACCCACGGTCGACATCGCCGCGAACGACACGGCCGCCCCGGCCATCGACGCGCTGACCAGCACGCGCGGTCCGAACGTGCGGTCGGCCCAGGCCAGCAGCTGCGAGGCCACCATCAACCCGAGCGCCTTCGGCACGGTCACCAGACCCGTCTGCCAGGCCGAGGCCCCCAGCTCCGACTGGTACAGCAGCGTGAACCCGTACAACGTGCCGAGGAACCCGGCCACGCACGTGACCAGCACCAGGCTCGCCAGCCGGAACGAGCGGTCGCGGAACAGCCGCAGGTTCAGCAGCGGCGCGGCGCGCCGCAACTGGCCGCGCACCAGCACCACCAGCAGCAGCACCCCGGTCCCGCCGGCCAGCCACGCCACCGGCGAGGCCCCGCCGGTGCGCGGCAGGGCCTGCAGCGCGTAGATCACCGCGCCCACACCCGGCACGGCCAGGGCGAAACCGGTCACGTCGAACCGCAGCGCCGCCGACTCCACGTGCTCGACCAGGTAGCGCGCACCGAAGGCCAGGCCCAGCAGCCCGACCGGCAGGTTCACGAAGAAGCCCCACCGCCAGTCGAGGTAGTCCACGAAGAAGCCGCCGAGCAGCGGCCCCAGCGCGGGCGCCACCGCGGTCGGCAGCACGAGCAGCCGCGACAGCCGGATCCGCTGCTCCGGCGGATACGCCCGGAACAGCATCGTCAACGCCACCGGGCTGACCACGCCCGCGCCCGCGCCCTGCGCGATGCGCGCCGCGGTCAACTCGCCCAGCCCCCCGGCCAGCCCGCACCACAGCGACGCGGCCACGAACACGCCGAACGCGGCGAGGAACACCCGCTTGGTGCCGAACCGGTCGCCGAGCCACCCCGACACGGGGATGCACATGGCGAGGCTGACCAGGTATGCCACGTTCACCGGCGCGGTGGCGTGCTCCGGGACCGCGTACTCCGCGGCGATCGCCGGCAGCGCCACGTTGACGATCGTCGCGTCCATGCCGCTGGTGAACATGGCCACGACGTAGACGACGCACACCGCGACCTTCGGATCGACGCGCCGCCTGCGCCCCCCGGCGTGCAACGTCGCCGCCATCAGCGGCCCGTCGCCCGCGGTCGGTCGTCGACGACCGACCGCGCCGGGCGGATGTCCGTCCACTGCGCCTCGATGTGGTCCAGGCACGCTTGCCGCCCCGCGGGGCCGAACGCGACCGACCACCCCGCCGGCACGTCCAGGGCTGCCGGCCACAACGAGTACTGGTCCTGGTCGTTGAGCAGCGCGCAGTACTCCGCCTGCTGATCCGCGAACGGGTTCGTCACCGCTACCTCCTGCTCTCGCCGGGCGGTCCCCAGTCGGGGGTTCCCGGGGCGTGGTTCCTCGGGGCGGTCACGGCGCGTCGGCCAGGCGCCGGTCCACCACCCGGGCGATCTCGGCGATCGGCCCGGGTCCGGTCATGTCCTTGTGCTCGCAGGCGATGTCGTGGTTCCGCACGGAGCCGCGCACGTACGGCTCCCACATCCGCGGCGTCAACGACGGTTTGGCCTGGTTCTCGGTGGCCGTGAAGAACAGCACCTCGCCGTCGAACGGGTCGTGCTCGGAGGTGTTCTCCAGCACCGCGCAGTTGACGAAGTTGTCGATGATCGCGTCGATCGTGTGCTCGGCCAGGTTCGCCAGCGCGCTGCCGTCCGCGGAGAGGATCTCGGCCACCGCGTCCCGGGTGAACTCGCCCTCGGCCATGCCGGAGGTGTCGTGCCCGGCCATGTACAGCAGCGCGCGCAGCGCGTCGACCTCGCCGGGCAGCTCGTCCCAGACGTCCTTCGGATAGGCGTCGAGCATGCACAGCAGGTCGACCTTCTCCCCCTGCGCCTGCAACCGCGTGCTCATCTCGTGCGCCACGACGCCGCCGAACGACCACCCGAGCAGCTGGTACGGCCCGTGCGGTTGCACCGAGCGCACGTGCTGCAGGTACTCCTCGGCCATCTCCGCCAGCGTCGCCGGCACCGGCCGCGGTTCGGCCAACCCGCGCGCCTGCAGCCCGTACACCGGGCGTTCGGGGTCGATGTGCTTGAGCAGTCCGGAGAACGGCCAGGACAGGCCGGCCGCGGGGTGCACGCAGAACAGCGGGTTGCGCTCGCCGCGGGTGCGCAGCGGCAGCAGGATCTCCAGCGCGTCCCGCCCGGTGTCGCCGTGCAACCGGTCGGCCAGCTCGGCCACCGTCGGCGCGGAGAACAGCGTGCCGACGTTGATCCGCACGCCCAGCTCGTCGCGCACCAGCCCCATCAGCTTCGCCGCCAGCAGCGAGTGGCCGCCGAGGTCGAAGAAGTCGTCGTGCACGCCCGCGCGGGTGATGCCGAGCGCCTGCGCGAACAGGCGGCACAGCGTCTCCTCCGCCGGCGTGCGCGGCGTCGTGATCTCCGCGGGCTCGTCGTCGCGGTCCGGCGCGGGCAGCGCGTTGCGGTCGAGCTTGCCGTTCGGCAGCAGCGGCAGCGCCTCGAGCAGCACCACCGTCGGCACCATGTGGTCCGGCAGCCGGTCGGCCACGTGCCTCCGCAGCTGGGCAGGGGTGACCTCCGCGGCGGCCTCGTCCTGCGGCACCACGTAGCCCACGGGCCGCCGGTCGCCCGACTCGTCGGTGTGCACCACGACGGCCGTGCCGGCCGCGGCCGGGTGCTCGCCGAGAGCCGCTTCGATCTCGCCGAGCTCGATGCGGAACCCGCGGATCTTGACCTGGTCGTCGACGCGTTCGACGAACTCCAGCGTGCCGTCGCGGCGCCACCGCACCACGTCGCCGGTGCGGTACATGCGCGAGCCCGGCGGGCCGTACGGGTCGGCGACGAACCGCTCGGCCGTCAGCCCCGGCCGGCCCAGGTAGCCGAGCGCCAAACCGGTCCCGGCGATGTGCAGCTCGCCCTCGACCCCGGCCGGCACCGGCCGCAGCGCCGAGTCCAGCACGTACAACCGCACGCCCGGGTCGGGCACCCCGATCGGCACCGAGCTGCCCACCTCATCGGTGGTGCACTCCCACAGCGTCGAGTTCACCGTGGCTTCGGTGGGCCCGTAGCAGTTGAACATGCGGCGGCCCCGCCCGAAGCGGCGCACCACCTCCGGCGGCACCTTCTCCGCGCCGCACAGCAACGTCGCCCGCTGCGGGAGTTCGGCCTCGGCGTCGAGCGTGCTCAGCACCGACGGCCCCAACGCCAGGTGCGTGACCTCGTGCCGCCGGGCGTATTCCGCCAGCGGCTCGGCCGGCACGCGCAGCTCGCTCGGCACGATCACGAGCGCCGCCCCGCTCAGCAGGCCCATGCAGGTCTCCCAGAACGCCACGTCGAAGCTCGGCGAGGCGAACTGCAACACCCTGCTGGCGGCGGTGACGCCGATGCGTTCGCGCTGCGTGGCCAGCAGCTTGCCGATGCCCCGGTGCGGCACCAGCACACCCTTGGGCTTGCCGGTCGAGCCCGAGGTGTAGATCAGGTAGGCCGCGTCGTCCAGCAGCGGCCCCTGCGGCTGGTCCTGTCCGCGCGGTTGGGCGTGCGACGGCACCACGGGCGGTCCCAGGTCCGCACCGGAAGTCTCGGGGGTGCTGATCACGCAGCGCGGCCGCGCGTCGCCGACCATCGCGCGCAGGCGCTCGTCCGGGTACTCCGGGTCCAGCGCCAGGTACGCGGCCCCCGCCGACATGGCCGCGAGCAGCCCGATGAACAACTCCGGCGACCGCGGCAGCAGCACGCCCACGACGTCACCGCGCCCCACCCCCCGTTCGGCGAGCACGCGGGCGAGGCGCTCGACCCGCTCGTGCAGCTCGCGGTAGGTCAGCTCCGCTCCGTCGAAGACCAGCGCGGTCGCCTCCGGGGTGCGCCGCACCTGTTCGGCGAACAGCTCCGGGAACGTGCCGCGGTCCGACTCGCGCATCTCGTCCTCCGCGCTGCCCCAGGCGGACAGCTGCTCCCGCTCGGCCGCCGAGAGCAGTTCCAGCCGCTGCAGCGGCGCGGTCGGGTCGTCCGCGGCCGCCCGCAGCAGCCCGAGGAACCGGTCCGCGAGCCGCTGCACCGTGACCTCGTCGAACAGGTCGCGGCTGAACTGGACGATCCCGTCCGCGCCGCCTTCGGCGTTGTCGGTGAGGTTGACCGCCAGGTCGAACTTGGCCGTACCGAGGTCCACTTCGGACACTTCGCCCGTTCGCACGCGCAGCCCGGGCAGCTCCGGCGGCTCGGGGCCCGGCTCGCCCCAGTAGGTGAGCATGACCTGGAACAGCGGGTTGCGCGCGGGTGAGCGGTGCGGCCGCAGCAGTTCCGCGAGCCGTTCGAACGGCATGTCCGCGTGCTCGTAGGCCGCCAGCGCGCGGTCGCGGGTGCGTTCGACGAGCTCGGTGAACGTCGGATCACCACCGGTGTCCACCCGCAGCACGAGGGTGTTCACGAAGAACCCGACGAGATCGTCGAGCGCGGTGTCGTCCCGGCCGGCCACCGGTGTGCCCAGCGGGACGTCCGTGCCCGCGCCGATCCGGGTGAGCAGCGCGGCGAAACCGGCCTGCAGCACCATCAGCGGGCTGGCGCGGTGCGCCGCTGCGAGCTCGCCGATCCGCGCTCGCAGCGCGGAGTCCACCGTGAACCGCACGGTCCCGCCGCGTCGGCTCGGCTCGGCCGGGCGGGGCCGGTCCGTCGGCAGGTCGAGCTCCTCGGGAACCCCGTCGAGCTCGCGCATCCAGAACGCGCGGGATCCGTCCGCATCGGACTCGGCCGCCTCCACGGCGGCGCGCTGGCACAGCGCGTGGTCGACGTACTGCACCGGCAACTCCGTCCACTGCGGATCCTCCCCGGAGCACCGCGCCCGGTAGGCGGTGGCCAGGTCTGCCAGCAGCGGCCGCAGCGACCACTCGTCCACGGCGATGTGCTGCAGCAGCAGCAACAGCACGTGCGCCTGCGGGCCGGTGCGCAGCAGCACCGGGCGCAGCGGCAGTTCGCCGGCCAGGTCGAAACCGGTGCGGGCGTGCTCGTCGAGCTCCGCGGGCAGCTGCTGCTCGCTGGTGTCGACCACGCGCAGCTCGGGCACCTCGTCGACGACCCGCTGCTCCGGTTCCCCCGCAGTTTCCGGGAAAACGGTCCGCAAGCTCTCGTGCCGCACGGCGACGTCGGCGACGGCCCGGCGCAGGGCCTGCTCGTCGAGTTCGCCGTCCAGGCGCAGCGTCACCGGCATGTTGTACGTCGGGTCCGGCCCCCACAACCGGTTGAGGAACCACAGGCGCTGCTGGGCGTAGGACAGCGGCACGCGGGCGGGGCGCGGCATGCGCCGCACTCCCGCCGAGCGGGCGCCCGCGTCCATCCGGCCCGCCAGGCCGGCCACCGTGGGGTTGTCGAACAGGGTGCGCACGGACACGTCGCCGCCCAGCCGCGCCCGCATCAGCGACAGCAGCCGCGTGGCCAGCAGCGAGTGGCCGCCCAGTTCGAAGAAGTCGGCGTCGACGGGAACTTCCGGCACGCCCAGGACTTCGGCGAACAGCCCGCACAGCGCGCGTTCCCACTCGTCCCGCGGAGCACGCCCCTGCGTGGACTCGCCGAACTGCGGCTGCGGCAGCGCGCGCACGTCGCGTTTGCCGTTGGCGGTGATCGGAATCCGCTCCACCGGCGTGAACGCGGCGGGAACCATGTACTCGGGCACGCGCGCGAGCAGGTGATCGCGCAGCTCGCCGGACCCGGCGGTGCCGACCACGTAGCCGACGAGGCGGCGCTCGCCGGCGCCGTCGGTAGTCACGACCACGGCGGTGTCGTGCACCGCGGGATGCTCGAGCAGCCGCGCCTCGATCTCGCCGGGTTCGATGCGGAAACCGCGCACCTTGACCTGTTCGTCGGCCCGGCCGCGGTACTCGAGTTCGCCGAAGGGCTCGCCGTCGGCGCGCCAGCGGGCGAGGTCGCCGGTGCGGTACATCCTGCTGCCCGGGCGCCCGAACGGATCGGCGACGAACCGCTCCGCCGTCAGCGCGCGCTTGCCCAGGTAACCGAGGGCCAACCCGGCGCCGGCGACGTAGAGCTCACCGGTCACCCCGGACGGCAGCGGGCGCAGCCACTCGTCCAGCACGTACGCCCGCAGGTCGGGGATGGGGGCGCCGATGACGCTGCCGCGGTCGGTGGCCACCCGCTCCGGGTCGAGCGGGTGGTGGGTGACGTGCACGGTGGTCTCGGTGATGCCGTACATGTTCACCAGCGCCGGCCCGCGCGGGTGCCGGGCGAACCAGTCGCCGAGCCGCGCGGGTTCCAGCGCCTCACCGCCGAAGATCACGAAGCGCAGGGCGAGTCCGCCCGCTTCGGCCGCTGCGGTGAGCTCCGCGTCCACCCGGTCGAGCTCGTGGAACGCCGAGGGGGTCTGGTTGAGCACGGTGACCCGTTCCCGTTCCAGCAGCCGGCGGAACTCCACTGCGGACCGCGCGGTATCGCGGTCGACGACGACGACCCGTCCGCCGTGCAGCAGCGCTCCCCACAGCTCCCAGACGGAGAAGTCGAAGGCGTAGGAGTGGAACAGCGTCCACACGTCATCGGCGCCGAAGTGGAACCAGGGGGCTGTGGCGGTGAACAACCGGACCACGTTGGCGTGCGGCACGCCCACGCCCTTGGGTTCGCCGGTCGAACCGGAGGTGTAGATGACGTAGGCGCTGTGCTCCGGGGTCAGGCGGCCGCGCGCGCCGGGCCGCGGGTCGCGTTCCGGCAGCTGCGCGAGCGCGCGCCGCGTCCGGGGACTGTCGACGACGATGCGGCCCGGACCGTCGGCTCCGTCCGCGGCGGGCTCTTCGGTACCTGCCGACTCCGCCGAGGCGGAGTCGGTGAGCACCAGCACGGGGCTCGCGTCGGCGAGGATGTGCGCGCGGCGGTGGTGCGGCTGCTCCGGGTCCAGCGGCAGGTACGCCGCACCGGACTTCAACGTGCCCAGCACGGCCACGACGAGTTCGACCGAGCGCTGGAACGTGAGCGCGACCAGCTGCTCCGGTCCCACCCCGCGATCGATGAGGTGCTGGGCGAGGCGGTTGGCGCGGGCGTTCAGCTCGCTGTAGGTGATGCCCTCGCCGCCGTCGCGCACGGCGACGGCCTCGGGGGTGAGCTGCACCTGCTGCTCGAACAGCTCCGGCAGGGTGCGGCCGTTCGGCACCGCTTCCGCCGCGGGGCGATGCACCGGTGCCGCATCGAGCCCGAGCGCCCGCTGCCGCTCCGCGTCCTCGAGCAGCGGCAGCTCCCGCAGGCGCGCGGAGCCCTCCGCGGTGGCGAACGTGCCCAGGAAGCGCAGGAAGCGCTGCCGGTGCCCGGTGAGCTCCTCCGCGGAGTAGCGGGCGGGGTCCGCGTCGAACTCCACGCGTCCGTCCTGCGTGAACAGCGCGACGGTGAGGTCGTCGACAGGTCCGGCGACGACGTTGTGCACCTCGGCGGGGCTGCCGGCGAAGTTCAGCTCGTAGTCGAACGGCTTGATGTTCACCTGCGGGCCGAACAGCGGGCGCTGGCCGCTGAGCAGGCCGAGGTCGCGGCGCAGGTCCTCGGCGCGGTAGCGCTGGTGCCGGCGCAGCCGGCCTCCCTCGGCGGCCACGCGGCGAACCAGGTCGTCGCGGGTGTCCGCGCCGTCGATGGCCAGCCGCAGCGGTAGCACGTTGACCGCCGGAGCGGGCACGCGCATCGCGCCCGAGCCGAGCCGAGCCGTCACCGGTACGCCGAGCACCACCTCGGGATTTCCGGTCAGCGCGCGGACGTAGGCGGCGAAGGCCGCCTGGAAGACGTCGGGCCAGACAGCACCGACCGGCTCGGCCGCTGCGGACAGCGCCGCGCGCAGGTCTTCGGGCAACTGATCGACCTGGCGCCGGAACTCGGGGGTCGCAGAGCTCGCCCCTCCGCCGAGGGAGGCGATCTCCGGCCAGTCCGCGCACTGCTCGGTCCAGTACGAGGCATCGGTGGCGAACCGCTCGGAGGCGCGGTACTCCCGCTCCACCTCGAGCAATGTGGACAGCTCGCGGAAGGGTGATTCCCCGGGGTCGCGCTGCTCGGCCAGCGCGGTGTAGATCTCGGCGGTGCGGCGCAGCAGCAGGGAGAAACCGTACCCGTCGACGGCGACGTGGTGGATGCGCTGGTACCACCACCACCGGTCGGTTCCCAGGCGCAGCAGCGCTCCGGTGGTCAGCCCGTTGGCGAACGCCCCGGTGCCACGGCCGCCGAGGGCGACCGGCGTGCGCAGGTCCGCCCGGATCCACTCCTGGGCACGGGATTCCGGGTCGTCCTCGGCGGCGAGGTCGACAACCGCGAGCGGGGCAGCGCCGGCGGGGTCGATGCTCTGCCGCGGGCCCGCACTCCCGGTGTGCACCCGGATGCGCAGGTTGTCGGCCTCGGCCACGACCTGCTGCCAGGCCGCGCGGAACCGCTCGGGATCGATCGGTCCGCGGATCTCCACCCGTTCGGCGGTGTTGTAGTGCGAACCGCGCGGTTCGCCGGTCGCCGCGGCGAGCTGGTCCGCGACGAGCACCCCGGCCTGCGCACTGGTCAACGGCATGCTCGCGGCAGCCTCGTCCTGCCCGGAATCACCCCGCGCGGAATCCTCCGGTGCAGCACCCTGCGCGGCGCCGTCCGATCCAGGAACCTCCGGCACCGGCCGTTCGCCGGCGCGCACCGGCAGCTGCTCCCCCTCGGACCGAGCAGCCCCTCCGGGCCGAGCAACAGACTCCCGCGGCATGACCTCTTCCTCCTCGAACGAAGTTAGCCTTACCTTAGTGCACCGCGGAAAGGAACGAACAGATCGGGTGGGACGACTCACCCGCGCGAACGCGTCGCCCGAAGTCCGCCCGCGCAGCGCACGGGCGGTTCATGAGCGCTCGAACACCATCAGCGCCGAGTTCTTCGTCGGCAGCCCCACCTCGCCCCGCTGCACGAAGCCCGCCTTGCCGAACGCCGCCACCGAGGCCGCGTTGCGCACGTCCGGCTCCGCCACGACCCGGCGCACCCCGGGGTCGGCCGCCAGCACGCCCTCGGCGAGCTGGCGCAGCAGTTCCGCACCGGTTCCGCGTCCCGTGCGGGCGGGATCGCCGATGGCGATGTGCACACCGACGTCGCGGTCGTCGAAGGAGTAGCAGGGGGCGAGCTTGTCCCGCACCACGCGGTAGATCTCGACGTAGGCGAACTCCCGTCCGCCCCCGCCCACGAGGCACGGGGCGGAATGCCGCCCGGAGAGCTGGGTGGACAACTCGTCGTACCAGGCCTGCCAGCTCCAGTCCTGGTTCCAGTTCACCGCGACGTGCTCGGCGTTCATCCACCGGTGCACCGTGGTGACGTCCGGATCACCGTCACCTCCGCCCAGGCGCACCGGGCGGAGCGCGAAGTCGGGCAGCTCGGGGATCGCGACGCCCGGAACCGCGGTGCCGTCGCGGTGCGGATCCGCGTGGGCGCGCAACGGGTTCGGCACCCGGTACGGCACCGCCTGCGCCCCGCCCTCGCCGATGCCCGAACCGTTGAGCACGGCGAGGTCGGCCAGCGTCGCCTCCCGCAACCACGAGCGGAGCACCGCACCGGCCCTCCCCTCGGTCGCCCCGGCGGTCTCTTCGGCGGCCTCTTCGGCGGCCTCTTCGGCAGCAGCCGCGGAGAGGCGCCCGGCGAGTTCGGCGAGCAGCTCGTCCTCCGCCGCCACACCGCGCCGCCCCAGGGCCCCGATCGCAGGCAGGAGTCCGCGGGTGAGCAGTTCCACCGTCGCCCGCTCCGGACCCGCGGCACCGCGCAGCGCCGGCAGCACGTGCCGATCGACGTGCTCGGCCAGGGCCGAACGCGCCTGCTGCGCATCGGTGACCTGCGCACCCCAGGACGGGGTCTCGACGCCGAGGTCCGGCGGCCCGGCCACGGCTGCGCGCACGGTGCGCTCCAGCAGCTGCTCACCGTCGAGCGCGTTGATCGGCGCGTCGGGAAGGGCGCGGCGGCGCGCCTCGAGAGCGCACGCCGTCGCCAGCAGCGCCGGTTCGGCCACCGCGACCGGTTCTTCCGCGTCGTCCAGCACGTGGATCGGCCCGAACCCGTGTTGGCCCGTCGGCGAGCGGTGGACGACATCCGCGCCGATGCGCAGCGGTCCGATGGACAGCCGCAGCGGTTCCGCGGCCACCGGGGTGTGCGTCTCCGCCAACCAGCACCGCAGCAGGGAGGCGGCCCGCTCGTGCGCGACTTCGGCGAGCTCCGCTTCATCGGTCACAGCAACTCTCCTTTCCAAGAAAGGAAGCCTAACCTAACCCGTCGGGTTTGTTAACTCCGCGGCTGCGATCGCCCCGGACGCCCCGCCATCGCGAAGATCATGCACGGTGCGTACACAGTGGACGCCAACGAAGTTGATCACTACCTGATCAGGTGGCGATCAGCGTTTCTCGTTGAGCGAAGCAACGCGAACCCTCCTACCCTCCACTCAGCGAGGCCGTCCACACGTCCGGAGGGAGTTTCCGTCATGGAAGACGCCGCCGATGCCGTCGTCCCGCTCCGTCCGGGTTTCGACATCCAGATCCGCGGGTTCAACCGCAACCAGGTCGTCGAGCACATCGAGCACCTGGAAGACCAGCTCAAGCTCGTCACCCTGGATCGCAACGAGGCGGCCCGCCTCAACAGCGATCTGCGCAAGCTCTGCGACGAAACCCGCAGCGCCCTCGACGAGACGGAACGGCGCCTGAAGACCGTCGAAGCCTCGGACACGGGACTTCCCGCCGCCTCCCACCGCGTGCACAACATGCTCACCAGCGCCGAGGAGGAAGTGCAAACCCTCCGTTCCGAAGCGCAACGGCAGGCCGAGATCATCCGCGGCACCGCCGAGACCGAAGCGCGCGAGCTGATCACGCAAGCCGAGGAGAACGCCCGCCAGCTGCGCGACGAATGCAGCTCGCTGATCGCCGAGGTCGAGGCCCGGCGCGACCGGATGCGCCGCGAGCACGACCAGAACCTCAGCGAACTCCGCAACCGCGAACAGCGCCTGCGCCAGGAGATCCGCAACGAGTACAAGCGGGTCATCGACGCCGCGCAGGACGAGGCCGACGCCGTGCTCGGCGATGCGCGACGCCGCTGCGGCGAATGGGACGCCGAGACCGAACGCATGCGCCTGGAAGCGCTCGAGGAGATCCACGCCAAGCACACGCAGCTCGAGCAGCTGCGCCACGGCGTACTGGCCACAATGGAGAACGCGCGCAGCCTGCTGGACAACTCCGCGGACACGTTGCGTTATCACGACTGGCAGACGCTGACCACGCCGGTGCAGGTCACCACCCCTGAGTCCACCGCGGAGTCCACCGCGGAGCCCGCCAACGGCGAAGCCCCGGCGGGCAGCGCGGTGAACCTGCCGGAACAGCGGGAAAACCAGCAGGACTACTCGCCAGCGCTCAACGACGCTGCACTCAACGACGCTGCGCACCAGCCCAACGGCGCCGACAACCACGACACCGGCGCCCTGCGGCAGAACTGATCCGCTGCTGCACGCAGCGAGGACCACCGCGGGGGTGCGCGCACAGCCCCGGAACCAACGAAGCGGAGACCGCAGTGGACATCGTGCTCGTAACCTTCGTCGGCGGTTTCATCCTGGCCACGCTGATCTTCTGGCCCCTGCTGCGCCGCTCGCAGCGGCGCAGCAGGGCCGCGCAGCGGCGCAACCGCGCGCTGCTCGTGCAGCAGTCCGTGGCCGGCAACGAGTCCTCCGCAGCGCGCGGGCGGCACGCCGCACCCGAACCGGACACGACCGGTGGCGAGCGCGACACCGCGGAGGCGGACACCGCGCGAACGGCGCAGGCGCAGACCGCGGCCCCCGACGCGGCGATCGACGGGACAGCCGCACCACCAGCCGCCCGCGGCAGGCACGAGGCGCGCGTTCCGGATGCCCCGGAGTCGCCGGGCGGAACCGCACCCGCAGGCGCGCGCCTGGCCGGCAGGCATGCCGACCCGGAGTACGCGGAGGCAGTTCGCCTGGACGGCGACCTGGGTGACGCCCTCGGCCACGGGAGCGCCCGAAGCGCAGCCGGCACGGCACCCGAGCCGCGGCACGGCGAACGCGCGGCGGCCTCCATCGTACCCGCCGAGCTGTACGAGCGGAAGTACGCCTGGCGATTCGCGCGCTCGCGCAAGCGGCTCGAACGCCTGCGCACCGAACTCGGCGAAACGCAGAAGACCGCATAACAAGCACGAGACGGGCGGACCGGGCGCAGCACCACGAGGTGGCGCCCGGTCCGTCGCATTCGGCCCGCCGCGTCCCCTGCGCGGACGGGCAAACCGGACCGCTGCGCCCGTCGAGAGCAGCCGGTGCCCACCGGATTGCTAGTTTCAGGTCCTCCCCATCGTGGACCCCGACAGGCTGGAGCAGTCGTGAACAGCAGTGCCGCAGCACCTCCGGGCACCATCTACCTGGTCAGCACCACCGGGAACCCGAACTACGGGGACGAGGTGATCGCCGCGACCTGGCTCCGCCACCTCGCGCGCATCGCCCCGCACAGCGACGTGTGGGTGGACTGCCCCAACCCGGGACCCAGCGCGACCCTGCTCGACGGGCTGCACCCGCGGGTGCGTTTCACCGACACCTTCTGGCGACTCTGCTGGGAAGCTCCTGCCGAGGAACCGTGGGAAGTGTCCGCGTTCGTGCAAAACGCCATCAACGACCCGGGCATCGCCCCGCGCTGGATCTCCGGGATCGAACTCGCCGCGCGCGCCGATCTCGTCCACGTCATCGGCGGCGGCTACATCAACGAGATCTGGCCGCGCCACTACGGCCTGCTGGCCGCCGCCGTCGCCGCCACCCGGCGCTCCGGTGGTCGCGCCGCGCTCACCGGTCAAGGACTGTGGCCCGCTGCCGAGGAGACGCGGCCGCTGCTGCGCAACCTGGCCGGCCAGTTCTCCCTCGTCGACGTGCGCGACACCCCCTCCGCCGAGCTCCTCGGCGACGGCATCCGCACGTCGAACAGCGGTGACGACATGTTCTTCGGCCTCCAGTCGGACCGCTACCGCGACGACGACCTGTGCGAGTTCATGCTCTGCCTGCAGTCGGACCTGCTGACGACCTCGCTGCCGAACCTCGCCGGGTTCGTGCTCGACACGCTGCGCTCCTGGGGGGTGCACCCGAGCCAGGTCGGCGTGGTCGAGGGCATCCCCCGCGTGGACCGCGAACTCTACAGCCTCGTCGAACACGACCTCACCGGTGCGCGGTTCTACCCGTTCTCCGAGATCATGGAGCGGGGACTGCCCGCGGCCGAGGGGCAGTACTGGCTGTCCACCCGGTTCCACATGCACCTCATGGCCGCGGCCGTCGGCGCCGACGGCGTCGCCGTGTCCGTCAACCCGGAGTACTACGCCAACAAGCACCGCTCGCTGATCGAGCGCGGATCCAGCTGGACCCTCAGCGAAGCCACCGACGTCCCGGAGCTGCCCCGCGGCGGCGGGTTCCCGCCCGACCGCTTGCGGGCGCTGCAGGAGGACAAGGCCAAGCTCGCCTGGTCCATCTACGGCGGCTGAGCCGGGCGGAGCGCGGCCGCTCCGCCCGGCGATGCGGCGACCACCCGCAACCTCGCCAGGTCGGCCCCGACAGTCCCGGGACCGGGCCAGCGGCGGGTCGGCGCAGCGGGCTTCAGCCCAGCAGCAGTTCAACGCACCGGGCTGCGGCGCCCCGGTGCGAGTTCACGCCTCCGCCGTGGCGGGCTCCGGTCGCCACTGGGCGGTGGGCCACTGCTCCCGCTGCCAGGCGCTGTTCCAGAACAGCCACTCGTACTCGGTCGCGCGGGTGAACGCGTCGAACATGCGGCGCCGGGTGTCCGCGTCCGCCCGCTCGGCCAGGCGGTCGGCCAGCTCCCGCGCGGTGAGCACGGAATCGGCGAACGCCTCGTCGGCGTAGGTCTCGATCCACGCCCGGTAGGGGTGGTCCGACACGTCGCCCACGGACTCCAGGATCGCGCTGCCCACGTGCTGGTACACCCAGAAGCACGGCAGGATGGCCGCCACCAGCACCGGGTAGGGCTCGCTGCCCGCGCATGCCCGCAGGTACGAGGTGTAGGCGTCGCAGGACGGCGACGTCCGCACCGCCGCGATGTCCTCATCGGACAGTCCGAGCTCGTTGATGTAGCCGGCGTGCAGCCGGCGTTCCTCCACCACCGCTTCCCGCGCGGCTCCGGCGAGGAAGGCCGCGTCGACCGGTTCGTCCGCGCGGCTGGCGGCCGCCGCCAGCGCCTGCGCGAAGGCGACGAGGTAGCGCCCGTCCTGGACGATGTAGAACGCGAACCGCTCCCGCTGCAGGCTCCCGTCGGCGAGCGCCGCGTTGAAGGGGTGCTGCACGATCGCGTCCTGCAGCTCGGCGGTGCGGTCCCACGCGCGGGCGCAGAACCCGCCCGGTGTCGGCGGGGGAAGGCTGGTCATGAGTGGTTCTCCTCGAATCGGCGTTGAACGGTCCGGCCGTGCGGCCGGTGCGGCCCGGGAACGCGGCAAGAACTCGGCCCGGCCGTGAACCCCTGCAGCGGTGAACCCCTGCGGTGAACCCCTGCGGCGGTGAACTCCTGCGGCGGTGAACTCCTGCGGCGGCCGAATCACCACCACTGGTGGAAGTGGTGCACCGGCCCGTGCCCGTGACCGACGTCGAGGCGCTCCGAGTGCCGGAGCGCTGCGGTGAGGTAGTGCTTCGCCTCGCGCACCGCACCCGCCCAGTCCGCGCGCTGCGGCCGCAGCGCCGCGATCGCGGAGGACAGGGTGCAGCCGGTGCCGTGGTCGTTGTCGGTGCGCACGCGCTCGCTGCGGAGGGTTTCCACGTCGCTGCCCGCCAGCAGCACGTCCACACTGGATTCCCCGCTGAGATGCCCGCCCTTGAGCAGCACGTTCTTCGCCCCCAACCCGGCCAGGCGCTGCGCCTGCCCGGACATGCCCGGTTCGGCGTCCAGCTCCGGCTCGGCGAGCAGGTCGGCCGCTTCCGGCAGGTTCGGCGTGATCAGGTCCACCCGCGGAACCAGGTCGTCGCGCAGCACGCGGACCGCCTCCGCTGCCAGCAGCCGGTCGCCGCTCTTGGCGACCATGACGGGGTCGAGCACCACGTGCGGCGGGTGGTAGCGGTCGAGCGCGTTCACCACCGCCCGGATCACGTCGGCGTTGCCGAGCATGCCGATCTTGACCGCGTCCACCCGCACGTCGTCGAACAGCGTGACGAGCTGCGAGCTGACGAACTCCGACGGGATCTCCCGCACTTCGGCGACCCCCGTGGTCGTCTGCGCGACCAGAGCGGTGACCACCGACATGCCGTAGGCGCCCTGCGCGGAGAACGCCTTGAGATCGGCCTGCGTCCCCGCGCCCCCGCTGGGGTCGGTTCCGGCGATGCTGACGACATTGGCGACCATGACGTCCCTCCGCTAGTGCGAGCTAGGTCAGGTTCGACGGGTCTGCTCTCAGCCCGGCCCACCGGGCACCCCGCGTCACTGGGGATCCAACCTAGCAACTCCACCGCCGCAAGAACACAGCCGAGCCGCTCGCGGTGATCGCGGACCGGCACCAACGCCTCGCGAGCACCGGCATGTCGGATTTGACCAACATCACAGCGACGGTCGTCACACCCCGCCGACGAGGCGGTGAAACACCCGGTGTAGGCCCACTACAGTGGAAAAGATGGAGACGACAACCGATGCCGTGAGCTCCACGCGTGCGCGCTCGGACAAGCCGGCGGAGGACCCCGCCAGGGTCTGGGAACCGCTGACCAAGCTGACCGAAGCCGCGGCGGCAGCCGCCGGACCGGCGGCGAGCGTGGCCATCACGCGCGGATTCGACCGCACCAACCGCGAACGCGCCAAGGCGCTGCGCTCGCTGCTGCAGGAGCGGAACATCCCGGCCATCGAGGTCACGCCGGCACCGGGCAGCGAACGGTTGCTCGCCGGCGCCGACATCGCGGCCGTGGTCAACCTGATCGGCGCCGGCAGCTGGCAGCCCTACCGGATCGCCGCCGAACTGCGGGCTCCGGTGCTGACCCCGAACCCCACGGAGCAGCCGGCCGAGGAGGTCCAGCGGCACGTGGTCGCGCTCGAAGCCGAGGACGGCAAGCGCGACATCGCACTGTCGCACGTCGCGATCCGAGCGGAGAACCCCGACGGCAAGCTGACCATCGCGCACGACACCGACGAGGTGTCCACGAGCGGCGGTTGGCTCAGCGTCACCGTTCAGGACGGCGCGCTGCAGCTGGAACTCGGCGGCCCGGACGTGTCCACCCGGCAGCTGTCCACGACGAGCCTGCGGGTGCAGGTCGAGGACACCCCGCACCGGCTGGTGCGCGATGAACTGCCGATCGCCGACTACGAGGGCACGCTGACCCTCACCGCCGAGGCGAACGGGCTCACCGTCCGCCCGGTCTGATCCCGTTCCGCCCCGCACACGATGGCCCGGCCCGCGCGCCGGGCCTTTTCGCGTCCGGGGCCTTTTCGCGTCCGGGGCCTTTTCGCGTCCGGGGCCTTTTCCTGCCCAGGTTCTTTTCGCGTCCAGGGCCTTTCGTGCTCTGAACCGCGGCGGGGCCGGCCCGCAGCCCGCACCGGTGTCGTCACACTACCCCTCGAACCGGGTATTCCCGACTTCCGTCGGCTTCCGGGGGCAACCCCTCCGATCTCCTCGGCGTCTCTGTGACGTGGACCATTCGCGGAACCGCCGCGAACGGTCCCGTGCACCAACCGCGGCGCGCGGCAGGTCTGCACCTCTGCAGCGTGCCGACCCACCGACCGAGGAGGCTCGATCAGATGTCATCCACGAAGTTCCGCATGCCACGGTCGCTGCGCGCCGTGGCAGCGACCACCGGTGCCACCGCCCTGGCCATGGGCGCGGTCTTCGCCGGCCAGGCCGCAGCCCAGGAGAACCAGGACGGCCTGGAGGCCATGGACGCCGCGTGCAACGAGGGCTACCTGTGCATCTGGGACGGCCCCAACGGCAGCGGTGACCGCATGGACCTCTACGTCTGCGACTACGTCAACGTCCGCGAGGGCGCCGAGGGGCAAGCTCCGATCCGCGGCGTCGGTTCCTTCGTGAACAACCAGACCGACGGAACGGTCACCGGTTTCCACGGACCGCTGCCCGAGGACCCGGAGGGTCCGCCGCAGCACCAGTACGACTCCACCGCCTTCGACATCCGCGGCGACACGACCGACCTCAACACCTACGAGGTGCAGGTCTGCTGACAACCACCGGCCCGGCGCCCCGGTGCTCCACCGGACCACCGGGGCAGCCGGCGCCGTCCGGCGGCGCCCGCTCGATGCACCGCGGTCCTCTCGCGATCGCCCTTTTCACGACTCCACTGCCACGGCATCATCTACTCCGAGCAGACAGCCGGCGAAAGGTGGACCGTGCACTCGCGAGCGACCCCGGCCTTGCTGCGTCACCTGGTCAACGGAGCAGCCCGCCTCTCCCCGGGCCTGCGCACCGCGTACGTCCTCGCCCGACAGGGAGTGCTGCGCCCCCTGCGCCCGGACAAGATCGTCCGCATCGCCGCTGCGTACCGCCGGTGGGGCGTCACCCCGCCACTGGGCTTCGCCATCGGCGCCGTGCGCCACCCGGACAGGCCCGCCGTGATCGACGAACGCGGCGTGCTCAGCTACGCCGAGGTGGAGCACCGCACCACGCGGCTCGCGCACGGGTTGCGGGACCGGCTGCACCCGGGCGAACGCATCGGGGTGCTGTGCCGCAACCACCACGGCGCCGTCGAAACGATCGTCGCCGCCGGCAAGCTCGGCACCGACGTGGTGCTGCTCAACACCGGCCTGAGCAGCGCGCAGATCGCCGGTGTAGTCGAGCAGCAGCGCGTCGGCGTGCTCGTCCTCGACGAGGAGTTCGCCGACCACCGCGACGAGCTCCCCGGCGAGCTGGAGACCGTGCTGGCCTGGACCGACGGGACGACGCGGCGCGCCACCCTCGAACACCTCATCGCGCGCGGCCCCAACCGGGCGCTGCCGCAACCGGCGCGGCACTCCCGGATGATCGTGCTCACCTCCGGCACCACGGGCTCGCCGAAGGGCGCACGGCGCCCGGACCCGCCGAGCCTGGAGCCCGCCGCGACGATCTTCTCCCGCATGCCGCTGCGCCACGGCGAACGCGTCCTCGTCAGCGCACCGCTGTTCCACACCTGGGGCGTGGCCGCGTTCCAGCTCGGCACCGTGCTCGGGGCGACGCTGGTGCTGCAGCGCAAGTTCACCCCCGAAGGAACCATCGAGGTGCTGCGGCGCCAGCGCTGCACCGCGCTGTTCGCCGTGCCGGTCATGTTGCAGCGCATCCTCGACCTACCGGAGGGCGTGCTGGCACGTTCGGCTCCACCCGTGCTGCGCACGGTCGCCAGCAGCGGCTCGGCCCTGCCCGCGGACCTCGCTGCGCGCTTCCAACGGCGGTTCGGCCGCGTGCTGTACAACTTCTACGGCTCGACGGAGGTGTCGTGGGTGAGCATCGCAACACCGAACGAGCTGCACGCCGCGCCCGACACCGCAGGCCGCCCGCCCCGGGGGACGACGGTCCGCATCCTCGACGATGCCGGGGATCCGGTGAGTTCGGGCTCGATCGGACGCATCTTCGTGCGCAACGACATGCTTTTCGAGGGATACACCGGCGGCGGCGACCGGGACCGGCACGACGGGATGATGGCCACCGGGGACCTCGGCAGGTTCGACGCCAAGGGCCGGCTGTTCATCGTCGGCCGGGAGGACGACATGATCGTCTCCGGCGGGGAGAACGTGTACCCGAAGGAGACCGAGGACGCCGTGGCCTCTCTCGAGGAGGTGGCCGAAGCCGCCGTCATCGGCGTGCGGGACGCGGAGTTCGGCCAGCGGCTCGCGGCCTTCGTCGTGCCGCGCGAGGCGGGGGCACTCACCGCCGACGGGGTCCGCGAGCACGTGCGCGCACGCCTGTCCCGCCAGGCCGTGCCGCGTGACGTGACGTTCCTCGACGAGCTGCCGCGCAACACCACCGGCAAGGTCGTGCCCGCCGAGCTGCAGGCGCGGCTGCAGGGCTGACCACCGGTACGAATGTTGGGCCGCCGCGTTAGGCTCAGCCGCGTGAACGACCGCCTGGTGTGGATCGACTGCGAAATGACCGGTCTCGATCTCCGCTCGGATGCGCTGGTGGAGATCGCGGGCCTGGTGACCGATGCCGAGCTCAACATCCTCGGCGAGGGCGTGGACCTCGTGGTGCACGCCGACGACGACGCGTTGGACCGGATGCAACCGGTGGTGCGGGACATGCACGAGCGTTCCGGGCTCACCGAGGAGATCCGCCGGTCGACGGTGACGCTCGCGGAGGCCGAGCAGCGGGTGCTGGAGTACGTGCGCGAGCACGTCCCCGACGGCCGCTCGGCGCCGCTGGCCGGCAACTCCATCGCGACCGACCGCGGGTTCATCGCCCGGGACATGCCCGAGTTGGACGCGCACCTGCACTACCGCATGGTCGACGTCTCCTCCGTCAAGGAACTCGTCCGGCGCTGGTACCCGCGGGTGTACTACGCCCAGCCCGAGAAGGGGCTGGCGCACCGCGCGCTGAACGACATCCGGGAATCGATCCGCGAGCTGGCCTACTACCGGCAAACCGTGTTCGTGCCCCAGCCGGGCCCGAGCACCGAGCAGGCCCAGCAGTCCGCTGCGGCGCTGCTCGATCCGGAACAAGCTGAATGACCTGCATCAACAGTGAACGACAACCCGTTTCACGATCGCGGAAGAAGGCGCGCTAGGATAGACGTGTTGCTGCGGTGGCTGCGGCCAACACGGTTGCGGCCAACACGGTTGCGGCCAACACGGTTGCGGCCAACACGGTTGCGGCCAACACGGCTGCGGCCAACACGGCTGCGAACGACGCGGTTGCGGCCAACGCTGCCGGGATTCCGCGAGCAAGCATGGTGGGTGTAGCTCAGGCGGTAGAGCACTGGGTTGTGGTCCCAGGTGTCGCGGGTTCGAATCCCGTCACTCACCCCACGAGGAAAGGGCCCCGTTCTGCGGAACGGGGCCCTTTCGCCTTGCGGTGTCAGCGATTGCCGCCGACCCACTCCTCCCAGGGCACCTGCCAGTCGCCGAAGCCGTCCCACGCCTCGAGCTGCGGCCCGCCCGAGTTGGTGATCTCGACGACGTCGCCCTTCTTCAGCAGGTCGAACACCCACTTCGCATCCGCCTCGCTGAGGTTGATGCACCCGTGGCTGGTGTTGGTGTTGCCCTGCTGCGGCACCGACCACGGGGCCGCGTGGATGAACTCGCCCCCGTTGGAGATCCGCACGGCCCAGTCGACCTCGGTCTGGTAACCGCCGTCCTCCACCGGCAGCCCGAAGGTTTCCGAGTCCATGAAGTACGAATCGTGCTTCTGCGTGACCACGTGCGTGCCGTTGCTGGACGGGTACTCCGGCTTGCCGATCGACACCGGCAGGGTGCGCAGGAGCTCACCGTTGCGCTTGACGGTCATCTGGTGAGTGCTGCCGTCGGCGTGCAGCTCGATCCCGTCCCCGATGGTGATCTGCGCGCTCCGGTCCTCGTCTCCCCAGACGCCGTCGCCGAGCTGCCGGCCGTAGACGTCGATGTCGATGTCGATGCGGGTTCCCGGTTTCCAGTACTCCTTCGGCCGCCAATGGACCTCGCGGTCGTTGAACCAGTAGAAGGCCCCCTGCACCTCCGGTTCGGTCCGGATCCGGATCGCTTCTTCGGCGCGCTCCTTGTCCGGCGCCGGGGCGTCCTCGCTGAAGTAGAAGGCCAGCGGCTGACCGATGCCCACGGTCTGCCCGTCGATCGGGTTCATCGACACGTACGTCCGGGCCTGCGGGCGCGCCGTGTGGAACGTCGTCCGGCGCTGCACCGGCTCGCCGCCTCCGCGAACGGTGACGGCCAGCGTGTAGTCGCGGTCGTAGCCGAGCTTGCCGTCGGCGGACCAGCGCGTGCCGTCCTCGCTGATCGCGCCCGGGATCTTCTCGCCCGTTCCGTTGGTCAGTTCCGCGTGCACGATCTTGCCGCCATCGGCCTCAGCGGTCACCGCGTCGGCCGGGCGCACGTCTTCCGCACCGTCTTCCGGGGTGAACCGCACTTCGGGCGAGGATGCGGGCGTGTCATCGGTGCGCCCTGCGCTGGTTCCCGCGCAACCGGCGATGAGCGCGACGAGCACACCGAAAAGCACGACGAGCATCGACCGACGTCCCGCCGCGGGAACACGTGACACCTGCATTGACGACAGTCCGTTCTCCGTTGCGACCTCTCCGCCTACTCGTGTGAGTGACCACGCCCACGCGAGCAGGCGGACGTTGTTTCCCCTCTGGAGACACAACGCCCCCCCCTTTCGGGTTGCGTTCCCGAAGAGATGAAATTGAGACCGGGCGCTCACCAGGGCTTCGTCCAGCGCGGTACCCGCCGTACCCGCGCCGCGGCATCCGAAGGGACCCCCCGTGAATCCGCCCCGCAGCGGGGTGCTAAAGTATTTTTCGTCAGCAGCGAGGGAACAGGAATGCTGCGAAGCAACACCGGGAACCTCGCTGGAGACGAGCGCCAATAGCTCAACAGGCAGAGCAGCAGACTCTTAATCTGCGGGTTCGGGGTTCGAGTCCCTGTTGGCGCACAGAAAGCCCAGGCCGCAAGGTCTGGGCTTATTCTTTCTGCGGATCCGTCCACATTTCCGCCGCATTCCCGCGCGGATTCGGTGCGCACCGGTGCCCGGGATCACGTGCCCGACGTGGCGTGCACGCCGCGACCTCCCGTTCGTAGCGCGGGAGCGGGCTCCACCCCTTGGCCGCACCACTCCAATTAGGTTAGGTTTACCTAAAGCACTGCCAGCGACGGTGGCGCGACTACGACCAGCGCACCAGGCAGCTCCGCGAACTCGTGGGCGGTGGGGAGAACGCCCCCACGGTCAGCGCGCTGCGCGCCACCGGCGAACAGCTCCGCCTGTTCGGCATCGGACCGCTCGCGGCCAACTGCGTGCTCGACGACCTGCACCGCGTGTTCAGCGAGTAACAACGGACGCGCAGAAACGCTCGTCGCCCGCGCTCAGCGGACGGTCAACCGCAGATCGCCCACGGACCGCCCGGCGGCCAAGCCGTGCTCCCCCTCGGCCAGTTCGTCCAGTTCCACCGGCACCTCCGCCCGGCTGCCCCGCTCGACGTGGACTTTGGCGAACCCGACCAGCCGCGGTGGTCGTTCCTCGGACGTGGCGTAGACCTGCACGACCTCGCTGCCCGCGCGCGGACCGACGTTGCGGATCCACACCCGGACGCTGTCGCCGTCGTCGGCCACCTCCGCGTAATCCCACTCGGTGTAGCCGAGTCCTTCCCCGAAGTGGAACGCCGGCATCGTTCCGGCACGGGCGTAGGCGCGGTAGCCGAGCACGTCGCCCTCCTCGTAGCGGAGATGACCGTCCCGCGGGTGAATCGCCGGCAGCGGAACCGGCACGTCGGCGAGCTCCGCCGGCACGGTCGTGGGCATCCGCCCGCTCGGCTCTCCCTCCCCGGTCAGCACGTCGGCCAACGCACCACCGAACTCCTGACTGCCGAACCATGCCCACAGCACCGCCGGAACCGACTCCGCCCACGGCAGCAACACCGGCGCCCCCGCGTTGACCACCGCGACGGTGCGCGGATTGACGGCGGCGACCCGGCGAACCAGCTCGTCCTGCCCTCCGGGCAGGCTCAGGTCGGACCGGTCGAACCCCTCGCTCTCCACCTCGGCACTCGTCCCGACCACCACCACCGCCACGTCCGCGTCCCGCGCGGCCTCCACCGCTGCGGTGAACTCGCGCTGCTCGTCCCATTCCTCCGGGCGCCAACCGAGCCCCACCGAGGTGATCCCGTCGAGGTCGGCGGGATCGAAGTCCACCGCGAGCAGCACGGTGCCGTCGGCGTCGAAGTCAGTGTCCAACAGCACCGCGGTCACGCGCCGCTGCGGTGGGGCCACGAGTTCCACGGCAGGATCGGTGGTGGAATCCTCCCGGCTCACGTACTCGTCGAAAAGCTCCCGGCCGGCGATGCGCAGCGCCACCCGACCGGTCCCGCTCACACCGAACAGGTTCTCGCCGGAGCGCGCCCGCACATGCGCGCTCAGCCGCAGACGACGCGTTTCCGGCGGCATGCCCTCGCGCCCCAGCCACACCAGGCGCTGCACCCCGCGGACCTCACTGCTCAGCACGTTTCCCTGCGCGTCGAGGTACTCCACCCGCAGTCCGCGGGAGCGTTCACCGTCCTCGTCCGCGTCCGCAGGGGCGAGAACGGCCTCGGGATCGAGCGGTTCCAGCAGGTGCTGGTGCCGGACCCCGCGTTGCGCCAGCACGGTCGCGTCCGGGAAGGCCTGCCGCAGTCCGTCCACCGGGCTGACCACGTGCATCGGCATCACCTGGGACGTTCCGCCGCCCTGCACGACGGGGGCGAACGCGTTCTCCCCGAGCACCGCGATCGTGCGCACCTTCCGCGGCAGCGGCAGGAGTGGAGATCCCCCGACGGGGTCGTTGCGCAGCAGCACGAACGTCCGAACCGCCATGTCGCGGATCACCTCCGCCGTCCCGGCCGCGTCCGGAGCTCCGGTCTCCGCGGGAGTCTCGGCCGTGACGTCCAACGCACCGGTGCGCCACGCCAGGCGGAGCAGGCGCAGCACCTTGTCGTCGAGGACGTCCTCGGGGACTCGCCCGGCCTGGACCGCTCCCGCCAGCGCACCTCCCGCCCACGGACTGCCGGTTCCGGGCATCGTCAGGTCGAGCCCCGCCAGAGCGGAAGCGTCCACCGAGGAAGTGGCGAACCAGTCCGAGACGAGCGCGCCGTCCCAGTTCCACTCGCTTTTGAGGACGTCGCTGATCAACGTGCGGTTCTCGGTCATCGTGCGCCCGTTGACGCTGTTGCAGGCGGCCATGAGCATCCAGGGGTCGGCGCGGCGCACGATCCTGCGGAACGGCTTGAGATGCACGTCCCGCAACGTGTCCGCGTCGACGACCACGTCGTAGCTGTTCCGCCCGGTTTCGGTGTCGTTGGCGGCGAAGTGCTTCGGCGTCGCCGCCACTCCGCGCCCCTGGATCCCCGCGACGAGTTCAGCACCGAGCTCGGCGACCAGCAGGGGGTCCTCCGCGAGGTTCTCGAAGTTCCGACCGCCGTACGGGCTTCGATGCAGGTTGACCGTCGGCGCGAGCACAGCGTGCACCCCGCGGTGTCGTGCTTGCGCCCCGAGCACCGATCCCGCTGCCCGCGCGACATCCCGATCCCAACTCGCGCCGATCGCGGCACCCACCGGTATCAGCGCCGAGGGATCGCGCTCATCCCAGCGCTGCCCGCGCACTCCGTTCGGACCGTCCGACAGCACGATCTCGGACAACCCGATCTTCGGTAGGGACGGGGTCGTCCAGAACCCGGCGCCGGCGACGAGCGTCGCCTTTTCCACGACGGAGAGCTCCGCGAGCAGGGCACGCAACGCCGTGTCGTCCGGCGCCTCCCGCTGACCCGTGGTTGTCATCCGGACACCTCTCTCCAGCAACGACCGGTGCAGGTGCCGAGGAGGCGCGGGATCATCGCGCGCAACTCCCGGGCGCGGTCCAGTCTCGGACCGCGGAGAGGGGTTGTCGAGCACACCGGGAACGGGGACGTCCGGTGGCCGGGCGGCGGGGTGGGTGCGCTGCGAGGGCGGGTGCCCGAGCGCCGGGTGCCGGCGTGTCGTGTACCGGAGCGGCCAGCGCTGGCCGTGCTGCTGGGGTACGGCATGCAGGGGCATGCCCCCGTCGCCGCGGGCGGTTCGCCGCCGCGGGGGGTGTGAAATGGGAAGAGCGGGGCAGGGGGATGTGGTCACCCCGTGCCCCGCTCTTCCTCCTTTTGTGGGTGTGTGTCGGCGGCGACTTACTCTCCCACACCCCACCGGGTGCAGTACCATCAGCGCTGGGAGACTTCGCTACCGGGTTCGGTATGGGATCCGGGCCTACCCCTCCCGCTATGGCCACCGACAACTCACAAACCCCTCACACCCGCACCGGGGTGGGGGGTGGGTGGTTGAGAAGCCGATCAGCAGGTGTGAACACCCCACCACCAGCAATACTGGCGCGTCGTGTCCGTGATGCTCGAGGATTGTGCCCTCACAAGAGGGGGTAAGCCGCTCGGCCGTTTAGTACCGGTCGGCTGAACTCGTTACCGAGCGTGCACCACCGGCCTATCCACCCAGTCATCTCCTGGAGGCCTTAACCCACATGGGGCGGGACACCTCATCTTGAGGCTGGCTTCCCGCTTAGATGCTTTCAGCGGTTATCCGTACCGAACGTAGCTAACCAGCCGTGCCCCTGGCGGGACAACTGGCACACCAGAGGTCCGTCCGTCCCGGTCCTCTCGTACTAGGGACAGCTCCTCGCAAGTGTCCTCCGCGCGCGGCGGATAGGGACCGAACTGTCTCACGACGTTCTAAACCCAGCTCGCGTGCCGCTTTAATGGGCGAACAGCCCAACCCTTGGGACCCACTACAGCCCCAGGATGCGACGAGCCGACATCGAGGTGCCAAACCATGCCGTCGATACGGACTCTCGGGCATGATTAGCCTGTTATCCCCGGGGTACCTTTTATCCGTTGAGCGACACCCCAGCCACCTGGAAGTGCCGGATCACTAAGACCTGCTTTCGCACCTGCTCGACCCGTCAGTCTCACAGTCAAGCCCCCTTGTGCCCTTGCACTCACCACCTGATTCCCAACCAAGCTGAGGGGACCTTTGTGCGCCTCCGTTACTCTTTGGGAGGCAACCGCCCCAGTTAAACTACCCACCAGGCACTGTCCCCAATCCGGATCACGGACCTAGGTTAGATGCCCGGAACGGCCAGAGTGGTATTTCACCAACGACTCCGCGCACACTGGCGTGCCCGCATCACCGTCTCCCACCTATCCTACACAAGCCGCACCACACACCAATGCCAAGCTGCAGTAAAGGTCCCGGGGTCTTTCCGTCCTGCCGCGCGAAACGAGCATCTTAACTCGTCGTGCAATTTCGTCGAGTCCGTGGTCGAGACAGCGCCCGATTCGTTACGCCATTCGTGCGGGTCGGAACTTACCCGACAAGGAATTTCGCTACCTTAGGATGGTTATAGTTACCACCGCCGTTTACCGGCGCTTCGGTTCAGAGCCTCGCCCCCCACAGGGGGCTCACCCCTCCCCTTAACGTTCCGGCACCGGGCAGGCGTCAGTCCATATACTTCGCAACCACGCTTCGCATGGACCTGTGTTTTTAGTAAACAGTCGATCAGGCCTCGTCACTGCGGCCGGCCCGCGCTTCCGCCGCCACGGGCGTACACGCCAACCGGCTCCCCATCTCCCGAAGTTACGGGGACAATTTGCCGAATTCCTTAACCACGGTTCGCTCGCTCGCCTCGGTATACTCTACCTGGCCACCAGTGTCGGTTTCGGGTACGGACCACCGACGCGTCCGCTAGAGGCTTTTCGAGACAGCATGGGCTCACCCACTTCGCCACTCAGGCTCGGCATCAGGTCTCAGGCACCCGGTGCACGGATTTGCCTGTACACCGCCCTACACCCTTACCCCGGCACAACCACCGGCCGGGCTGGACTACCCTTCTGCGTCCCCCCATCGCGGGCCCGCACACCCAGCGCGGCGCCACGGCCCGCCACGACGCGCAGCCCAAAGGCCACACGCCGCACGAACGATGACACCACCACCACGATGCCGGGCGGATCAGCGCCGGCAGGTACGGGACTATCAACCCGTTGCCCTTCGACTACGCCTGTCGGCCTCGCCTTAGGATCCGACTCACCCAGGGCGGATCAACCTTCCCCTGGAACCCTTGGCCATCCGGCGGAGGAGATTCTCACTCCTCAAACACTACTCATGCCTGCATTCTCACTTCCGGCTCCTCCACACCCGGTTACCCGGCATGCTTCACCGTCACCGGAACGCTCCCCTACCCAAACAACCCCCCACCAGGGGGCTGCTTGTCGCGGCTTCGGCGGTGTGCTTTCCAGCCCCGCTGAATTTTCGGCGCAAAGTCGCTTAACCAGTGAGCTATTACGCACTCTTTCAAGGATGGCTGCTTCTAAGCCAACCTCCTGGCTGTCCCAGCGACCCCACATCCTTTCCCACTCAGCACACACTTCGGGGCCTTAGCCGACGATCTGGGCTGTTTCCCTCTCGACCATGGAGCTTTTCCCCCACAGACTCACTGCCACGCTCAAACCCAGGCGTATTCACCGTTTAGCTGATCTCGGTAACCCACCGGGCCCCTCGACCAACCAGCGCACTACCCCACCCAGGAACCACGCAACGCTGCACCTAAATGCATTTCGGGGAGAACCAGCTATCACCGAGTTTGATTGGCCTTTCACCCCTGCCCGCAGCTCATCCTCCAGGTTTGCAACCCTGGTAGGTTCGGGCCTCCACCCGGTATTACCCGGGCTTCACCCTGACCACGGGAAGATCACTCGGTTTCGGGTCCAGAGCACGCGACTCCACCGCCCTCTGCAGACTCGCTTTCGCTGCGGCTACCCCACACACGGGTTAACCTCGCCACGCACCACTAACTCGCAGGCTCATTCTTCAAAAGGCACGCCATCACACCCCGCAGGTGCTCTGACGGCTTGTAGGCGCACGGTTTCAGGAACTCTTTCACTCCCCTCCCGGGGTACTTTTCACCATTCCCTCACGGTACTGATCCACTATCGGTCACCAGGGAGTATTTAGGCTTACCAGGTGGGCCTGGCAGATTCACACGGAATTCCACGGGCACCGTGCTACTCGGGAACAACCCAGACTTCCACGACAACTTTCACCTACGGGGGTCTCACCCACTCCGCCAGCGCCTTCCAACGCCTTCGGCTAGCCACGCTTCCATCCCCCGGAGCGGCAGCCCCGGAACAAGCCGTCCCAACAACCCCGGACACGCAACGCCTGCCGACTCTCCCACGCACCCGGTTTAGCCTCTTCCCCTTCCGCTCGCCACTACTCAGGGAATCGCTCTTGCTTTCTCCTCCTGCAGGTACTGAGATGTTTCAGTTCCCCGCGTTACCACCCACTGCCCTATACATTCAGACAGCAGCGACCGGACAACACTCCGGCCAGGTTCACCCGTTCGGACACCCTGGGATCACAGCTCGGTCGGCAACTCACCCAGGCTTATCGCAGCCACCCACGTCCTTCAACAACTCCTGGTGCCAAGGCATCCACCGTACGCCCTTCACAACTTACCACCACGAAGGACCACAACCAACAACACCACGACAGGATGTTCACACCCACTATCCACTTCTCAAACACCCAGAAACACCACCCCAGCCGGGCCGTGTTCCCTCACAACCCGACAGCGAATGCCTGTGCCACCACGCGCACGAACCCCAAAACACCACAAAACCAACACGAAACCCACACCACACGCTCCGAGGACACTCCCCGAAACACTCGCGGGCTTCTCCTTAGAAAGGAGGTGATCCAGCCGCACCTTCCGGTACGGCTACCTTGTTACGACTTCGTCCCAATCGCCAGTCCCACCTTCGACCACTCCTGCCGGACGCATCCGGTTGGGCCATGGGCTTCGGGTGTTACCGACTTTCATGACGTGACGGGCAGTGTGTACAAGGCCCGGGAACGTATTCACCGCAACGTTGCTGATCTGCGATTACTAGCGACTCCGCCTTCACGGGGTCGAGTTGCAGACCCCGATCCGAACTACGACCGGCTTTGCGAGATTCGCCCACCCTTGCGGGATCGCCACCCTCTGTACCGGCCATTGTAGCATGTGTGAAGCCCTGGGCATCAGGGGCATGATGACTTGACGTCGTCCCCACCTTCCTCCGAGTTACCTCGGCAGTCTCCCGTGAGTCCCCAACCACATTGCTGGTAACACGGGACAAGGGTTGCGCTCGTTGCGGGACTTAACCCAACATCTCACGACACGAGCTGACGACAGCCATGCACCACCTGTCCACCGGCCCCAAGGGAAACCCCATCTCTGAGGCGATCCGATGGATGTCAAACCCAGGTAAGGTTCTTCGCGTTGCATCGAATTAATCCACATGCTCCGCCGCTTGTTCGGGCCCCCGTCAATTCCTTTGAGTTTTAGCCTTGCGGCCGTACTCCCCAGGCGGGGCGCTTAACGCGTTAGCTGTGGCACGGAAACCACGACGGTCCCCACACCTAGCGCCCAACGTTTACGGCGTGGACTACCAGGGTATCTAATCCTGTTCGCTCCCCACGCTTTCGCTCCTCAGCGTCAGGCACGGCCCAGCAAGCTGCCTTCGCCGTCGGTGTTCCTCCCGATATCTGCGCATTTCACCGCTACACCGGGAATTCCGCTTGCCTCTACCGCCCTCAAGTGTGCCCGTATCGGCCGCCCGTCCGCGGTTGAGCCGCAGGATTTCACGGCCGACGCGACACACCGCCTACGAGCCCTTTACGCCCAGTAACTCCGGACAACGCTCGCGCCCTACGTATTACCGCGGCTGCTGGCACGTAGTTAGCCGGCGCTTCTTCTGCCCCTACCATCACCTTTGTCAGGGCTGAAAGAGGTTTACAACCCGAAGGCCGTCCTCCCCCACGCGGCGTCGCTGCGTCAGGCTTTCGCCCATTGCGCAAGATTCCCCACTGCTGCCTCCCGTAGGAGTCTGGGCCGTGTCTCAGTCCCAGTGTGGCCGATCACCCTCTCAGGCCGGCTACCCGTCGTCGCCTTGGTAGGCCCTGACCCCACCAACCAGCTGATGGGCCGCGAGCCCATTCCGGACCGGGCACCGCACCTCACAGCACGGCACCTTTCCGTCCCCCCGGATGCCCGAGAAGACGGCTATCCGGTATTAGCCCCGGTTTCCCAGGGTTATCCCCGAGTCCAGAGTAGATTACTCACGTGTTACTCACCCGTTCGCCGCTCGGTTATCTCCCGAAAGAGACACCTCGCTCGACTTGCATGTGTCAAGCGCGCCGCTAGCGTTCGTCCTGAGCCAGGATCAAACTCTCCAACAACAAATCCCAGCAAAAAAACAAGGGCCACGCACACGCGTGGACACAAACATCCGCTGTCGAGTTCTCAAAGAACACGCCACCACAACCCCGCGGCGGCACCACACAACCCTAACAAGCCACCACCAACCACCCCCACAACGGGGGCCCGCAGCAGAACGCCACCATCACACCAACAGCAGCACCCACACCGCAGCAGCAGCAGCAAGCTCAGGTATTCCACTCTAACAAACAACACCCGACAACACCGGACCGGCCCCGCAGTGCACCCTCGGAATCAAGAGAACCCGGAATCGGCCCGTCGTCGCCGACGCAGGACAATCTACACCCATCCCACCCCTCCTCGCGCACCCACCCCCCCACCACACGCGAAACACCAGGTCAGATGGCGGGGCACGACTCACCGGCGAAGTCGGCACCGCCCGCACGAGCGAGCCACGGTCGGGTGATCCCGGACGCACCGCCCTCCAGTCTCGCGGACGCAGTGCCGATAACCTGGCGGAAAGTCCCGTCGGAGCTCGGCTCCAGCGACGGACGATGCAAGTGCACGAGGCACGCGTCAGGACGGGGGACGATGAACGCGACGCCGATCTACGCCGAACTGCAGCAGACGGTCATGGACCCGGAGACGACGGACTGGGACGTGAGCTCACCTCCCGCCTTCGCCGCGGAGCTCGCCGAAGCGGCCAAGCGCCACGCCGCCGCGGAAGCGACGTCCGAGGACACCGACTCGACTGCGCACGCGGCGCGTACCGGGAGCAAGCGGAGCGGAAAAGCGGCGAACAGCCGTGCGCGCAGCGAGGACCAGACCACTGCGACCGGTTCCACGTCGGCGCACAGCGCCGCATCGGCCGGTTCCCGCGGCCGCAGCAACCGCCGGCACCGCGCCGGCGAATGACGACCGGCCCGTGCGCGGTTCCGGCGCGCACGGGCTTCAGCCGAGCACCACCTGCCGAGCCTGCTGCGCGTCCGGGTCCGCGACCGGGGCCGCTGCCAGCAGTTGCCGCGTGTGGGGGTGCGTCGGCTGCGCGAGCACCTGTTTCCGCCCGGCGCACTCCACGAGCTCACCCGCCCGCAGGACCGCCACGCGATCGGCCAGCCGGTTGATCACGGCGAGGTCGTGGCTGATGAACAGGCACCCGAACCCGTGTTCCTGCTGCAACCGCTGGAGCAGGCCCAGCACCGCGTCCTGCACGGACACGTCCAGGGCGCTGGTGGGTTCATCGGCGATCAGCAGTTCCGGCTCCAGCGCCAGTGCCCGGGCGATGCTCACACGCTGCCGCTGACCGCCGGACAGTTCGTGCGGATACCGCCGCTCAGTGCCCTCGCCGAGTTCGACCGCATCCAGCAGTTCGGCCACGCGCCGCGCACGCGCCCCGCGCTCGCCCCTGCGGTGCACCCGAAGCGGCTCAGCAATGCTGTCGCCGACGGTGCGCCGGGGATCCAGGGACGAACCGGGATCCTGGAACACCACACCGATGTGCCCTCGCCACCGCCGCAACGCGCGCTGCGGCAGGCGAGTGACGTCCTGCCCGAGCAGCTCCACCGCTCCCGCTGACGGACGGATCAACCGTGCCGCGCATCGCCCGATCGTGGATTTGCCCGACCCGGACTCGCCCACCAGACCGAGCACCTCCGCCCGGTCGATGCGCAGCGACACCCGGTCGACGACGCGGCGGGAACCATAATCGACACTCAGGTCCGAGATCTGCAACACCGGCTGGTCCCGGCTCGGTCGGCCGTCCGCGCCGGTGTCCTCCACTCGCAGGCTGGGCACCGCCGCGAGCAACCGGGCGGTGTAGTCGTGCCGCGGTTCGCGGAACAGCTCGCGCACGGGAGCCTGTTCCACGACCTCCCCGTGCCGCATCACGAGGACCCGGTCGGCGAGGTCCGCGACCACGCCCATGTCGTGCGTGATGAGCAGCACCGACATGCCGAACCGCTCGCGCAGGTCCCGCAGCAGCGCCAGGATGTCGGCCTGCGCCGTCACGTCCAACGCGGTCGTCGGCTCATCGGCGACGAGCACCTGCGGTCGGCACGCGAGCGCCAAAGCGAGCACGACGCGTTGCCGCTGCCCGCCGGAGAGCTGGTGCGGGTAGTACCGCAACCTCCTCCGGGGCTCCGGGATGCCGACGAGTCCCAGCAGTTCCGCGGCGCGTTCCCGCGCTCGGCCGGCACCGTCCTCGTCGTGCAGTCGCACGGTCTCGACGAGCTGCCAACCGATGGTGAAAACCGGGTTCAGCGAGGTCATCGGCTCTTGGAAGACCATCGCGATCCGACGTCCCCGCAGGCGGCGCAGTTCGGCCTCGTCCTGCCCGACCAGCTCGGTGCCGCCCAGGGCGAGACTGCCGCGGACCTCAGCGTTCTGCGGGAGCAGTCCGAGGGCGGACAGGGCGGTGACGCTCTTGCCCGAACCGGACTCGCCGACGACCGCGAGGACCTCCCCCCGGTCCAGGTGGAATCCGATGCCGTTGACCGCGTCCGCGTCACCGTCGTCCGCGCGGAAGCGCACGCGGAGATCCGTGCACTGCAGTAGCGGGCTCTCGCTCATCGCCTTGCTGCCGCGCGGTCACTCGGCCGAGGAGAACTGCGGCATCACCACGGCGGGAACGCGCGAGTCGGGTTCCGCTTCGTCGGATTCGGCTTCGTCGGGTTCCGCGTCGGAGCCCGTGCCGTTCGCAGCGGCCGGCTCACCGGTCGCAGGCTCGTCGTCCCGCGCGGACGGTGCGGCCGTCCCGCTGATGTCCAGCGGTTCCTCCGAGATGACCTCTTCCTGCTCGGCGGCTCCGGCGCCGGCGTCGGCGTCGTGCGCGGCTTCCTTGCTGAGGCGCTCCTTCGTGCGCTGGGCCGCGCCGCGGATCTGGTCGGTGAGATCGCGGTTGACCTTGCGGGAGCGGTGCTCTTCCTGTTCTTTCTGCCGCGACTTCGCGGGCTGCGGAATTCGCGCTCGCCGGACGTAGTGATCGAGCAGCGCTCTCAGCTCGCGGGCATGGCGTTCGTTCAGGTCAATTTCGTAAGTGACACCGTCCAGCGCGAAGGTGACGGTGTACTGAGCTGTCGAGCCGTCGAGGTCATCGACGAGTTCGACCTGAATGCGTTCGGCCATGATCACCTGTCTTGGGAACGTACCCCGCCGGACTCGCGCCGTGGCGGGACTGCTGCGAACCTCTGCCACGTTGTAGCACGCGGCCGATGCCGTTGTCTCTTTACTCCGCGAAGATTCGCGCAGCGGGCCGTGTTCTCCAATACCGGGGCCGCAACGCTGCCCGAGCACCCCGAAAACGCCCCACCGGACCGACCGGTGACCATCGGCACACCAGTTTCCAGAACAGACCCACGTCGCAATGTGCTTTCGCCGTCTTCAGCATACACAATACCGGAGTAGTCGACGACAGGAGTTTCCCGTGCTCGGCGGCGCGGAAACTCACGTAACGCGCACGAGCCCGTACCGAGCGCGTGCGCGCGCAAGTTCCCGAAACCGCTGGTCAGCGGTCGCGCCCGCCACCGCGGCAGTTGGAAACGCCGCCCGCCGAAAGGGCAGCATTGCGCCGCCGCCCAATTCGGCGAATGTGCACGAACCCCCGAAATCCCGGTCTGCCACCTCCCCATTCCGCCGCGCAGCGGGCCGGGTGAAACCGCGGACGTGCCCCCACGGCACCACCGCCGGCACCCGGCAACCTACCGCGCCAGCAGCGGTGACGGAAGCACCGCACTCCCCGGTGCGGGGCGCAGCCGTGCGGCGGTGAGCAATCACCCCCGGACGGAGCAGTGCCGAACCGAGCAAGGCGGACGAACAGCGCAGCGGTCGTTCAGCACAGCTGTCATTCGCCGAGGAAATCGAGGATCTCCGCGCGGTCGGGCATGGAACTGCTCGCTCCGCGCCGCCCCACCGACACGGCCGCCCCGGCGGAAGCCCAGCGCAGCGACTCCGGCACCGAGCGGCCTTCGCCCAGGGCCAGGCACAGCACGCCGACGAACGTGTCACCGGCGGCGGTGGTGTCCACCGCGTCGACCGGGTAGCTCGGAACGTGCACCTGCTCACCGCCGCGGCTGCCGTACAACGCGCCTTCCGACCCCAGCGTGATGACGACCTCCGGCACCCGCTCCAACAGGGTGGGCAGGGCCTGCCGCGGCTCCTCGTGCCCGGTCAGCACGGCGGCTTCGTGCTCGTTCGGCACGAGCAGATCGACGTTGGCCAGGATCTCGGCGGGCAGTTCCGCCGCGGGCGCCGGCGTGAGCACCACGCGCACGCCGTTGCGCCGCCCGGCGCGCGCCGCCGCCGCCACACCGTCCAGCGGGATCTCCAGCTGCAACAGCAGGCTGTCGGAACCGGCGATGCGCTCCTCGTCCCCCTCTGCGAGCTCGTCGACCGCGTCGTTGGCACCGCCGATGACGACGATGGAGTTGGCGCCCTCGTCGTCGACGACGATGTGCGCGGTGCCGCTGCGGCCGGGGACGGTGCGCAGCCCCTCGACGTCCACCGCGGAAGTGCTCAACGTCCGGCGCAGCTGCTCACCGAACTCGTCGCGGCCGACCGCACCGATCATCCGCGCCCGCGCCCCCGCCTTGGCGGCGGCGAGGACCTGGTTGGCGCCCTTGCCGCCGGGAACGGTGGTGAACTCGTGCCCGTGTACCGTCTCGCCCCGGTGCGGGGCCCGCGGCACGGACGCCACCAAGTCCATGTTGCAACTGCCGAAGACCACGAGATCCGTCACGGGCCTCATCATCGCGGACGGCGGCGCGGCCGCACCGCCCGGGCCGCGCACCCCGCGCACAGCTGCTCGCGACCGTGCGCGGATGATCGGCACGAGACGCGCCGGCGGGACCGAGCGATCCGGCCCGCCGACGCCGCGAGACGTACCATTCCCGCAACCCGTATGGAGAGGCGTGACACGGTGGATTACGCGGTGACCGCGGAGCTCAAGACCCCCGGGGAGGCCGAGCTCGACGCATTGCAGCAGGAAGGCGTCGCGGCGGTGCTGGACCGCCAGCTGGCGCTGATCGAGGGCATCGCCGGCGAGGACGAAGGCGAGATCGATGTGCTGGACTATCGCATCGCCGTGCACGCGAGCGGGGCGAGCGTGGTCCTGGCCCTGGACGCGCCGTCGCTGACGGACGCCGAGCAGGCCGCCGCCGCTGTGCTGGACCAGTTGCTGCAGGAGAGCGAGCTGCTCACGACCTGGACCGTGGACCACTCCGAAGTGCAGATCACCGAGGACGAGTTCAACCTCAGCCTGGCGGCCGCCGAGGGTGCCGAAGACGGCGGGGGTGCGTTGGAGACGTCCGAGGGCCAGCCCGACGAGCAGCTGCTCGCCGCGCTCGAACAGGCGCTCACCGAGGCGGAGGACGACACCGAGCTGGGCAGCGACGAGTGGCGCGAAGTGCTCGGTACGCAGGCGGATCAGCTGCGCGCGTTCGACCTGACCGCGTTCGTGGCCGCGCCGGAGGACGACGAGTCGGAGCAGCGCGCCCGCCTGGCGGCCGGGGCCTTGGTGCACGCGGCCACGTTCGTCACCGAAGCGCTGTACCAGGACGAACTGACCCTGGCGCTGCAGGGCGCGTCGGTCGCGGACGTGGACGACCTGCTCGTCCTGACCGACCTGCCCCCGTGCTACGACTTCCGCTACACGACGACGTTCGCCCGGGCGCTGCTGCTGTCCACCGCGGCGGTGGCCACGCGGCTGACCGCCCGCGAGTGGGTTCCGCCGCGCACCGTGGCCGAGTGCTGGGGGGTGCGACTGATGGTCGACGCCGCCCGGGAGACCCTCGAGGCCGCCGAGCTGCTCAGCGCGGAGGTCGCGGCGCAGCTGTTCGACACGTTCCTGGAGCAGGCGCTGCCGAACCGCTCGTTCGAGGAGCTCTACGAGATCGACCGCTCGCTCGACTCGGCCGAGGACACCGGTGCACCGGGTGAGCGCCCCGCCGAGGAGGTCGAGGACGAGTTGCGCGGCCGCGGGTTGGCCATCGACCAGTGGTTCGTACCGGAGGACACCGAGGGGCTGCACCCCTACCTGCTGCTGACCTGAGCCGGCGCCCGGTGCGCGGGGTCGCTACCGGGCGCACGGGGTGTCACTGCGCGCAGGGCCGGGTGGTCGCGGAGACCACCCGGCCCTGACGTGTCCGGCGTTGTGCTCGTCGGGCGGTGCCCGCCGGTCAAGCCTGCTGGTTGCGCACCGAGTACGGCGGCACGGTGCACCCGATGATGCTGGCGTCGTCGATCGTCCGCGGCCGGTAGGCGGATATCGGGAAGTTGTCCAGCATCAGGTTGGTCGGGTCGTCCACGTATTCGCCGCGGCCGAACAGGAACGACCACTCGTGCTCGTCGGAGCCGAAGTACACGGTGGTGTCGAACACGGACTGGAAGCGGTTGTAGGCGCGGACGAGCGTGGTGTTGCGCCACACGGTCGGCGAGCCGGCCTGGAACGCGGCGACACCCCCGGGCGACAGGACCGTGTGGCACTGCTGCACGAAGTCCTGCCCGTACAGCCGGTTGTGCTGCGCCTCGCCGGCGTCGGCCCGCTCGTCCGGCAGGTCCAGCACGACGACGTCGTAGCCCTCCGGGGGAGCCTTCTGCAGGAAGGTCTCCCCGTCCTGGTAGTGCACGGCGATCGGACCGTCACCGCTCTCCGCGCGGGAGAGCTCGTCCGCGGAGTAGCCGTACGGCAGCGTCTCGGCGCACAGCCGCACGCACTCCTGGTCGATGTCGACGTGGTCGACCTGCGAGGCGCCGGCCTGCACCGACATGCGGCTCGCCACGCCCTCGCTGGAGCCGATGATGAGCACGCGCTCGATCTTCTCGGCGAGCAGGAACGCCGGCACCATCATCGCCTCGTGGTAGACGAGCTGCGAGAACTCCGTGCTCTGTCGGTCGTCGTCGCAGAACAGCGAGATCCCTTGGCCGGTGCGGGCGATCACGACGTGCTGGTACGCCGTGTCCCGTTCGGCCAGCACCTCGTCGACCCGCCAGAGGCGCTGCATGTCAGCACCCATCGGTTCCTGGATCCACCGGTGCCCGTCGAGTTCGATCAACGGTGCTCCTCCTAGCATTCTGCGCCCGGCAGGGCGGCTCACGACAGGTGGGCGAAGTCTCGGCCGCGGCGAATGGATTGCAGGTTCGTCGAGGTGGGGCTCAACGCATCCGCGAGCAGCTGCACGGCACGCTCCGGCTGCGCAGTGTTGCCGCAGGTGAAGACGTCGATGAAAATCGACCCGTCTTCGGGATACGTATGCAGCGAAGCATGCGATTCCGACAGCAGCGCCAGGACGGTGACGCCCTGCGGGTCGAACTTCTCGGCGATCACCTGGCACACCGTGGCGTCCGAGCGATCGAGCGCGGATTCCAAGGTTTCCCGCAGGAACTGTTCGTCGTCGAGCAGTTCCGGCGCGACGCCTTCAAGTTCAGCGAGAACGTGCTGGCCGGCGAAGAGGCCGACCGGCGGCGTGGCGGTGTCCACGGACATTGAAGACCTCCCGACGAAGCGGCGGTTTTCCCTCCCCACTGGAGGCGATATCGCGTACGGATTTCTCCTGGTTGCTTCCCCGAACCGCGAGCGCGGTACACACCGGGGAAGATTCATCGGGCGAGGCTGTCGAAGCAGTGCGTGGGCAGCGGTGCGAAACCGTTGAAGCCCACGGACGCGTAGCTCGCCGTATAAGCGCCGGCGCTGAGCAGGTCCACCCAATCGCCGGCACGCAGCGTCACCGGTAGTTCGTACCGCGTGCGCTGGTACAGCACGTCGTCCCCGTCGCAGGTGGGCCCCGCCAGCACGACGGGCCCTCGCGGGTCACCGTCGCGCGCGGTGCGGAGCCGGTAGGTGATGGCCTCCCCCTCCGCTTCGGCCAGCCCGTTGTACCGGCCGATGTCCAGGTACAGCCATCGCACGGGGTCCGTGCCCGAGCGTTCGTCCCCGTCGGCGACGAGGACGACTTCCGAACGCAGCACGCCCGCGTCGCCCACGAGGAACCTGCCAGGCTCCACGAGCAGTTCCGGGCGCGCAGCGCCGAAGGCTTGGTCGAGCGCGCGCTCGATCCGCGTCACGTAGTCGGACACCTCGGGTGCCGACTCGGTGTAGGTCGCGGGCAGGCCACCGCCGATGTTGATCATCCGCAGCGTCAGCCCGTTGTCGGCGCATTCGCGAAAAACCCGCTGTGCGGCCGCAATTCCCTGCTCGAAAGCGGCCGGATCGTGCTGTTGTGATCCACTGTGGAACGACACGCCGTAGGGGTCGAGCCCGAGCTCGGTCGCGCGCAGCAGCAGCGTCGCGGCGTGCTCCGGCGGGCAGCCGAACTTCGTGCCGAACGGTGTGCGCGAACCGCTGTCGTCCACCAGCACCCGGCAGAACACGCTGGCACCGGGCGCCGACTCGGCGATCGCGGCGAGGTCGGCGGCGCTGTCGGTGGCGAACAGCCGCACGCCGCGCCGGTGGGCGGCGGCGATGTCCGCGGGCTTTTTGATGGTGTTGCCGTACGAGAGCGACTCGACCGCGGCGCCCGCGGTCAGGCACAGGTCGATTTCACCGATGCTGGCGACGTCGAAGGCGCTGCCGAGCCGGACGAGTTCCGCGACGACCTCGCGGGCGGGATTGGCCTTGACCGCATAGCAGATCCGCGCGTCCGGCAACGTGGCGCGCAGCTGCTCGAAGCGACTGCGCACCTGCGCCAAATCGACGACGAGGCACGGCGTTTCGGGATAGTACTGGTCGAAGTACTCCCGAATCGCTTCCGGCGCGGGAGCGTCGGCTGCTTGTGCGGTGCCGCTGGGGCGGTCCGTCACACCGAAGGTGGCGGACAGGTTGGTCAATCCCGGTACCTCCGTCTCGCATGGAAGTGCAATGACGGGCTGGCGAGCGCCCCCCGCTGAACATGACGCGACCCGATACGATACCGCACCGGGATGTGGATTTCGAACCGCTCACCGACGTAGCTCGTGCTGGCCGGCAGATCTGCTATCACCCCGCCCGGTACCTGCGGCGGGGACGCCCCCCATCGTACAAATCCCGTTCCGCGCGGCGACACCCACCTCGGGGATCTCACCGGCGCGCGCCGCACCAGCGTCATCGCTGGTCAGCTGGCCCGCGGCGCGTTGCCCGCCGGGCACGCCCGGACAGCGGTCGCACCCGGCGGTGCGGCACCGGTGCCGGCGCGGCGCACCGCCGGGCAGCGGTCGGCTCAAGGAGTTGTCCGCTCCAACCGCAGCGCCAGGTAGAAGTCCACGCGCGTGGCGAACGCGCCGAGGTCGCGGCCGGTGATCTGCTCGACCCGCCGCAGGCGGTAACGCAGCGTGTTGACGTGGACGTGCAGCCGTTGCGCGCAGCGCGCCCACGATCCGGAGCACGCCAGGAACTCGTGCAGTGTGCGCACGAGTTCGGAGTGGTGCTGCGCGTCGTACTCGTGCAGTTCCGCCAGCAGCCGCGCGCGGTACGAGCGGCGCAGGTCCTCCGGCACGGAGGCCAGCAGCACGTCATGGGTGCGCAGCTCCTCGGCCGTGGCGACCCGCGTCTCCGAACCGGTTGCCGTCCCGCGGCTTTCGACGAGGCGGCGCGCGTGCGCGGCCTCCTCCACCGCGGCGCGCAACTCGGTGGCGGCCTGCACCCCGCTGATCCCCACGGCGAGGTCCTCGCCGCACCGCGCGGCCGCGGCGTCGACGAGCCCGCGCACCCGCACGTCCAAATCGGACAGCTCGTCCGCCTGCGCGGAGAACAGCGTCACGGCCCCGTCCTCGAGCGGGGCGGTCACGGCCAGCGTTCCCGCCGCCGCTGCCAACTCGCGCAGCAGCGCCGCACTGCGCGCGGCATCGCCCGCGGTCAGCGAAACCACCCGCAGCGGGTCGCTCGCGGACATGCCGATGCTCTCCAACCGCGAGGTCACCTCGGCGGCCCCGGCCGTGCCGTCGAGCAGCCCGGGCAGCACCGCCTGCACGGCGCGCCCGGCGATGCGCCGCGCCTGCTCGACGCGGCCGCGCACGAGGGACACGACGGTGGCCACGTCGGCGGCGACGGCCTCCCGCCCCTCCGCGTCGTCGCCGTGCCGCACGACGACCCACCAGCGGGCGACCTCCACCGCGTCGCCGGTGTCCACCGGCCACAGCAGGAACGTCCCGTCCGGACCATCGGACCCGTCGGTGCGCCCCGCGCCGACCGCTGCCGCGGGCGCGCGCACCGTGCGCGGCACGGGGTGCCGCGGAAGCTCCGCCGCCAGCCGGGAGCGCACCGCGTCGGACAACGCGGCGCTGCCCGCCACCTGCGAGCCGATCGCCGAGAGCACCCAGCAGTCCGTGCCCGTGTCACCACCGGCCAGGGCGAGCACGTGCTCGAGGTCGGCCCCGGCGGCGACCGCGGCCATCAACTCCCGGCGCGGCGCCGCGTACGGCTGGACCCGGTCGGCGAGGGTGTTGAAGCTGACCGACAGCGGCACCTGCACCGCCGGCACGCCGTGCCGTTCGCACGCGGCCACCAGATCCTGCGGAGTATCACCCATCCGTGCGGTTCCGCAGGCGAGCGCGGCGACACCGGCCTCGGCCAGCGCGCGCACGAACCGCTCGGAGGAGTCCTCACCGGTCCACCACATGAGCCCGCTGAGCACGAGTTCCCCACCGTGCAGGTAGCGGCGCGGATCCAGCAGGTCGGTGACGTACACACCGCGGATCGGGCGCTCCTCCCCCGCAGGGGTGAGCCAGCGCAGCCCCAGGTCGGACTCCGCCACCAGTTCACCCAGCAGCACTTCGCACCTCCTCGCCCCGGCACCACCCCTGGTAGCGCGCGGATCCCACGCGGTGATTGGAGAAACATACAAACCACCCCGCGTCACCGGGAAGGCTTTTCGGCGGATCCACCGCTAGGCACCGGGCGGACGCGGGCGGTGTACTCGTCGGCAACCCGAACGTCGTTGGGAGGACGCCGTGGAATTCCTGCAGCCGACTTCGTGGGAGCAGGCCCTCGAAGTCAAGGCCGAGCACCCCGACGCGGTTCCCCTGTGCGGCGGCACTGACGTCATGGTGGAGCTCAACTTCGACCGCGCCCGCCCCCAGGCACTGCTGGACCTCACCCACGTCCCCGGGCTGAACTCCTGGTCGGAACGCGAGGGCGTGCTGCGCCTCGGCGCGGGGCTGACCTACGCGCAGCTGATCACCGAGCTCGCCGACCGGCTGCCCGCGCTGGCCATGGCGGCGCGCACCGTGGGCTCACCGCAGATCCGCAACCGCGGCACGCTCGCCGGCAACCTCGGATCGGCATCCCCCGCGGGGGACTCGCACCCGCCGCTGCTGGCGGGCACCGCGGAGGTGGAACTCGCCTCGACCCGCGGGACGCGGCGCGTTCCCGTCTCCGAGTTCTACACCGGGCCGAAACGCTCCGCCCTCGCCGCGGACGAACTCATCGCCGCCGTGCACACCCCCGTCGCGCACGGTCCGCAGCAGTTCAGCAAGATCGGCCCGCGCAACGCCATGGTCATCGCCGTGTGCGCCTTCTCCCTCGTGCTCGAACCGGAAACCGGTCGCGTCGGCACCGGCATCGGCTCGGCGGGACCGACCCCGCTGCGCGCTCCGGACGCGGAGGACTTCCTCACCTCCGCGCTCGACGAGCACTGGGCGCGCGGCGACCGCCTGCCGGAGGAGCTCACCCGCACCTTCGGCGAGCGGGTGGCCGCCGCGGCGCAACCGATCGACGACGTGCGCGGCTCCGCCGACTACCGACGACACGCCCTGTCCGTGCTGGCCCGCCGCACGCTCACCTGGGCCTGGGACGAATTCCGCACCGGGAGGCAACGATGCGCCTGAACCTCACGCTCAACGGCCGCTCCGCTCAGGTCGACAACGTCGCCGCGGACGAGAGCCTGCTGCGCGCGCTGCGCGAACGACTCGGCCTCGCCGGGTCGAAGAACGCCTGCGAACAGGGCGAGTGCGGCTCGTGCACCGTCTACCTCGACGACGTGCCCGTGTGCTCCTGCATGGTCGCGGCCGGGCAGGCGCAGGGGCGGACCGTGCGCACCGTCGAAGGGCTGGCCTCCGGTGAGCGGCTGGACCGCGTGCAGGAGGCGTTCGTCGAGACCGGGGCGGTGCAGTGCGGCTTCTGCACCCCGGGACTGGTGGTGCAGGCCCACGACCTGCTCGACCGCGTTTCCGAGCCCTCCGACGCGGAGATCCGGGAGGCGCTGGCGGGCAACCTGTGCCGCTGCACCGGCTACGAGAAGATCATGAGCGCCGTCCGGCTGGCGGCCCAGCGCGACGCGGAGGGCGCGGGATGAGCCGCACCGTGCTCGAAGGCGGCGCCGTCGTCGCCGTGGACGACGCGGGCTCGGAGTACCGCGACGGCCACGTGGTCGTCGACGACGGGCGCATCACCGCGGTCGGCCCGGGCTCGGCTCCGCCGCAGGACGTTCCCACCACCCGGATCGACCTGCGCGGGTGCCTGGTCACCCCGGGTCTGGTGAACACGCACCACCACCTCTACCAGTGGGCCACGCGCGGGCTGGCCGCCGACGAAGGCCTGTACACGTGGCTCACCACGCTGTACCCGGCGTGGGCGCGCATGGACGAGTGGGCGGTGCACGCCGCCGCGAGCGCGGGCCTGGCGCGGTTGGCCCGCAGCGGCTGCACGACGGTCGCCGATCACCACTACCTGTTCCCCCGCTCGGGCGGCGACGTGTTCGGCGCGGTCGTGCGGGCGGCCGAACGGCTCGGGACGCGGCTGCACGCGGTGCGCGGCTCGATGGACCGGGGGCAGCGGCACGGCGGCCTCCCGCCCGACGACGTGGTGGAGGACCGGGACGCGGCGCTGGCGGCCACGGCCGAAGCCGTCGACCGGTGGCACGACCCGTCCGATGACGCCGCGGTGCGCGTGGCCGTCGGGCCGTGCTCGCCGTTCACCGTCACCTCCGAACTCATGCGCCAGGCCGCGGACCTGGCGCGGCGGCGCGGAGTGCGGCTGCACACCCATCTGGCCGAGACCCAGGACGAGCACCACCAGTGCACCCGCGAGCACGGCTGCACGCCCGCGGAGTACGTCGACCGGCTCGGCTGGCTCGGCGCGGACACGTGGGTGGCGCACGGGGTGCACCTGGCCGCGGACGGGGTGCAGCGGCTCGCCGCCGCGGGCACGGGGGTGGCGCACTGCCCCTCGTCGAACGCGCGGCTGGGGGCGGGCAGCGCACCCGTGCGCGAGCTGCTGCGCGCGGACGCGCCCGTGGGCCTGGGCGTGGACGGGGCGGCCTCCAACGAGGACGGCGGCCTGGTCCGCGAACTGCCGCAGGCCCTGTTCACCGCACGCGTGCGCGGCGGACCCCGCGCCCTGGGGGTGCGCGAGGTGCTGTGGATGGCCACGCGCGGCGGTGCGCGCTGCCTCGGGCGGGATGCCGAGCTGGGCGCGCTGACCCCGGGCATGCTCGCCGACCTCGCCGTGTGGCGGCTCGACGGGCTCGACCACGCCGGGATCTCCGACCCGGTCGCGGCGCTCGTCCTCGGCCCGCCGCCCGCGGTGGAACTGCTGCTGCGCGGCGGCGAGACCGTCGTGCAGCACGGCGCGACCAGCGCGGTCGGCGAACGCGAACTGGCACACGACCTCAGCCGGGCATGCGCCCGGACGACGGACTGGGAGGTGGGACATGACCAGCAGGGCTCCCGCTGACGCGACGGGCACGCTCGTGTCCGAAGTCGCCGGCGGCATCGGCGAATCGGCGGCTCGTTCGGACGGTCCGGCGAAGGTGCGCGGCGACTTCGCCTACGCGTCCGACCTGTGGGTGGAGAACATGGTGTGGGGTGCGACCCTGCGCAGCCCGCACCCGTACGCGCGGATCCGCAGCATCGACATCGGCCCCGCGCTGCGGATGCGCGGGGTGCACGCGGTGCTCACCGCCGAGGACGTGCCCGGGGTGAACCGCTACGGCCTGAAGCACGCCGACCAGCCCGCGCTGGCCGAGGACGTGGTGCGCTTCCGGGGCGAGCCGGTGGCGCTGGTCGCCGCCGAGGACCCGGACACCGCGCGGCGGGCGACGGAGAGCGTCGTCGTCGACTACGAGGTGCTCACTCCGGTGACCGATCCGCAGCGGGCGGCGCACGACACCGAGCTGCCCGCGCTGCACCCGGACGACTCGGGCCACTCGGGCAACTCGGGCAACTCGGGCAACAACGTGGTGCGGTACCAGCCGATCCGGCGCGGCGACCCGTCCGCGCACGCCGGCCGCGCCGACGTGGTGGTGTCCGATGTGTACACCGTGGGCATGCAGGACCAGGCGTTCCTCGGCCCGGAGGCGGGCTTGGCGCTGCCCGCCGAGGACGGCGGTGTGGACCTCTTCCTGGCCACGCAGGACCTGCACACCGACCGGGCGCAGACGGCGCGGTGCCTGGGGCTCGACGCGGAGCGGGTGCGCATGACCCTGTCCGGGGTCGGCGGTGCGTTCGGCGGCCGCGAGGACCTGTCGATCCAGGTGCACGTGTCGATGCTGGCGCTGCACACCGGACGCCCGGTGAAGATGGTCTACGACCGGGAGGAGTCGTTCTTCGGCCACGTGCACCGGCACCCGGCCACGCTGCGCTACGAGCACGGGGCCACCCGCGACGGCGAACTGGTCTACGTCGAGGCGGTGCAGTACTTCGACGGCGGCGCGTACGCTTCGAAAACCCCTGTGGTGGTGGGAAACGGATCCACGCTCGGCGTCGGCCCGTACCGGGTGCCGAACGTGCGCATCGACAGCTGGGGCGTGTACACGAACAACCCGCCGTGCGGCGCGATGCGCGGATTGGGCGCGGTGCAGCCGACGTTCGCCTACGAGTCCCAGATGGACAAGCTCGCCGCCGCCCTCGGGATGGATCCGGTGGAACTGCGGCGCAAGAACGCCGTCGACAAGGGCGACGTGACACCGACCGGGCAGGTGCTCGACTACCCCACCTCGGTCGACGAGATGCTGCGCCGCGTCCGCGACATGCCGATGCCCGCCGCGGCGCCCTCCGGACCCGACGCGGACATCCGCGATCTGCCGGGCGGCGCGGCGAACACCACGCACGGCGAAGGAGTGGTGCGCGGCGTCGGGTACGGCACGACGATCAAGAACGTCTGCTACGCCGAAGGCGCCGACGACTTCTCCACCGCCCGGGTGCGGCTGGAACTGCTGGGCGGGCAGCCGGCGGCGGTGGTGCACACCGCCGCGGCCGAAGTCGGCCAGGGCCTGCTGACGGTGCAGCAGCAGATCGTGCGCACCGAACTCGGCGTGACGCGGGTGACGGTGCACCCCAACGACACCGATGTCGGCCCCTCCGGGTCCAGTTCGGCCTCCCGCCAGACCTACGTCACCGGCGGTGCGGTGCGCGAGGCCGCCACCGCGGTGCGCGAGGAGCTGCTGCGGCGCGCCGGACAGCAGCACGGTGTGGTCGCCCACCGGTTGTCGCTGATGGACGGTGCCGTCGTCGACGCGGAATCCGGCGAGCTCGCGGACCTGTCCGCGGTGCTCGCCGCCGGCCCCGTGGAGGCCACCCGCGAGTTCCACCACCGGGAGACCTTCCCGATGGACGAGAACGGCACGAGCGAGCGCGTGCACGTGCAGCACGCCTTCTCCGCGCACCGTGCGGTCGTCGACGTCGACGTGGACCTCGGCCTGGTGAAGGTCGTGCAGCTGGCCTGTTCGCAGGACGTGGGAAAGGCGATGAACCCGGAGGCGGTGCACGGCCAGATCCAGGGCGGTTCGGCGCAGGGCCTGGGGCTGGCCGTCATGGAGGAGATCCACGTCGCCGACGGGGCGATCCGCAACCCGTCGTTCACCGACTACCTCATCCCGACGATCGCGGACATGCCGCCGATGGAGATCGACGTGCTGGAAAGCGCCGACCCCAACGCCCCCTACGGGGTGCGCGGCGTGGGCGAGCCGCCGACGATCTCGTCGACCCCGGCGATCGTGGCGGCGATCCGCGACGCCACCGGCAAGTCGCTCGCGCACACCCCCGTCACCGCAGAACACATCACAGCGGAGGATTGAGCATGAACTCGAGAAGCACTACCACCGCCGACATCGAGCAGCGGTGGATGAACCGGGCGATCGAACTGGCCACCGACAACGTCGGCGACGGCGGCGGACCGTTCGGCGCGCTCGTCGTGCGCGGCGAGGAACTGGTGGCCACCGGGACGAACCGGGTCACCGCGGAGCTCGACCCGACCGCGCACGCCGAGGTCGGCGCGATCCGCAACGCCTGCCGCACCCTGGGCGCGTTCAGCCTGGCCGGCTGCGTGCTCGTCAGCTCCTGCGAACCGTGCCCGATGTGCCTGGCCAGCGCGTTGTGGGCGCGTCTGGACGCGGTCCTCTACGCCGCGGACCGCCAGGAGGCGGCCGAAGCGGGCTTCGACGATCGCGAGTTCCACCGCCTGTTCGAGGACCCCCACGCGGTGCGGCCGACGGAGGTCCGCCGCCTGGACGTGCCGAACCGCAACGCGGCGTTCGACGCCTGGCTCGCCAAACCCGACCGCGTCGAGTACTGATCCCGGGGCGCCGCCCCCGCTTCCGGCGGGAGTGAACGCCGGAAAACGGTGACCGGACCGGATCCGCGCGCGGAATCGTCGTTCCGCGCGCTTTCACCAATTCCTCTGCGGAGCGTGCCACCGGCATTCGCTCCGGCGGCCCGCGCGTGCTCCGCAGATTTCGCCCAGCAGCCGCACGGCGGCGGAATACCAGAGGACCCACCGGCAAGGGAGAAATCATGGGCGAACGCACCGCGACGAGCGAATCCACGGCAAGACCGGGAATCCTCGACACGTATTTTCGGATCTCACCTCGCGGGTCCACGTTGTCCCGCGAATTGCGCGGGGGCGTGACGACGTTCGTCGCGATGGCCTACATCGTCATGCTCAACCCGCTGATCCTCGGCTCCTCCAGCGACGCGACGGGAGCCGAGCTCACCACCGAACAGCTCACCACCGCCACCGCCGCCACGGCCGGCGTGATCACCATCCTCATGGGACTGGTCGGCAACGCGCCGCTGGCGCTCGCCTCCGGTCTCGGGGTCAACGCGGTGGTCGCGTTCACCATCGCACCGGCGATGACGTGGGCGCAGGCCTTCGGCCTGGTGGTGCTCGAAGGTTTCGTCATCATCGCGATGGCCATCAGCGGGATTCGCGAACGGATCATCAACGCCATTCCCGGTCCGCTGAAAACCGCTCTGGCAGTGGGGATCGGCCTTTACATCGCGCTGATCGGGTTCGTCAGCGCCGGTTTCGTCACCCGCAAACCGGATTCGGCCGACACGGACGTGCCGGTCCAGCTCGGACAGGGCGCGGAAGGGCATCTCGTCGGCGCGCCGATCGCGATCTTCTGCTTCAGCCTGCTGCTCATGCTCGTGCTCGTGGTGCGTCGCGTGCCGGGTGCGATGCTCATCGGCATCGCGACGAGCACGTTGGTGGCCATCGGCGCCAACGCGATGCTGGACATTCCCGGGCAGGAGTGGGGAACGGTGGTCCCGCAGCTGCCGGACCAGGCCGTCGGGAGCCCGGACTTCAGCCTGTTCGGCACCGTCGACCTGTTCGGCGGGTTCACCTCCGCGGGCGCGCTGGCCGCAACGGTGTTCCTGTTCACCCTGGTGCTGTCCGGCTTCTTCGACGCGATGGGCACGATCACCAGCGTCGGCAACGAGGCCGGGCTCATGCGCAACGGCCGCGTCGAGGGCATGGGGCGCATCCTGGCGGTCGACGGCCTGGGCGCCACCGCCGGCGGGTTGACCGGTTCGTCGCCGAACACGGTGTTCCTCGAATCGGCCACGGGCGTGGCCGAAGGCGCGCGCACGGGGCTGGCCAGCGTCGTCACCGGGGGCTTGTTCTGCCTGACGCTGCTGTTCACCCCGCTGGCCTCGGTCGTTCCCGCGCAGGCCGCGGCGCCGGCGCTGGTGCTCGTCGGCGGCATGATGATGGCCCAGGTCCGGCACATCCCGTGGGACGATCCGGACTACGTCGTGCCGTCGTTCCTGACGATCGCCGTCATCCCGTTCACCTACATGATCACCAACGGCATCGGGGCGGGCATCATCGCCTTCACCGTGATCAAGCTCGCGCGCGGCAAGGTGCGGGAGATCGGCTGGCTGGTGGGTGCGCTCGCCGTCGTGTTCACGCTGTACTTCGGGGTGGAGGCCGTCGAGGCGCTGCTGGGATAACCTCCGCGGCAGCAGGACCGCTGCGCCGGTGCCGCACCGCGAACGGAGGAACCGCATGCCCGCGGGAGTCGTCCTGGCCGCCGGAGCCGGACGTCGTTTCGGCCGTCCCAAGGCCCTCGTCGAGCACGGCGGGGAGCTGCTGGTGGAACGCGCCTGCCGGGTGCTGCGGGAGGGCGGCTGCTCGCCCGTGTTCGTGGTGCTCGGCGCCGCCGCGGAACAGGTGCGCGCGACGGCGCGGCTGCCGGACGTGCGACCGGTGGACAACCCCGATTGGCCCAGCGGCATGGGTTCCTCGCTGCGCACGGGCTTGGCGGCCGCGGAGGCGTCGGCGGCGCAGGCGGTGCTCGTGCTGCCGGTGGACATGCCGGGCATCACCGCCGAAGCGGTGCGCCGGGTGGCTGCGCGGGCCGCTCCGGACGCGCTCGCTGCGGCGTCGTTCGCCGGAGCGCGGGGGCATCCGGTGCTGCTCGGCCGGGAGCACTGGCCCGGGGTGCGCGAGGCGGCGCACGGGGACGTGGGGGCGCGGGATTACCTGCGGACCCGCCACGTCGCCCTCGTCGACTGCACGGACTGCTCCGATCAACGCGACGTGGACCGCCCCGCGGACCTTCCGGACGTTCCGCACCGTAGAGTCGACGGCGCCCCGCGAGGCTGCCGCGGTTCAGGGTGAGCGCCGTTCACCCGCCCGGCGGGACAGGCGGCGGTGCACGGCCCGCCGTGCGCTGCGCTGCCATCGCCGTGCACTGCGATCCCCCGCCCGTGCCGGTCGGACAGCCTCGTACAGTCGAGTGCCACGCGGGTCGCTCCAGTCCGCGTCCCGGGACGCGATCCCCCGCGCCGGCGCACTGGACGTGACCAGGCCGACGACGAGCAGGCCGGAGGCTTCGACAACAGCATGGCTACCGGACACATCACAGCCGACTACACCCTCGACGGTGCGGACTGGTTGGTCACCGTCACCGCGGGCTCCGACCAGCGGACCGTCCGCGCGCCCGGGCTGGTCGCCGCGCGCGACAAGGCGGAGCAGCTCATCGAGCAGCTCGCCGGCAGCGCGAGCGGGCGCGTGGTCATCCACCTGCTCGACGGGGACGGCTTCGCGTTCACCACCGCCTACCTGCAGGCCCGCACCGGGCTCTCCGACGAGGCGACGCAGCAGGCCGCGGCCGCGGCGAACGCGGGCACCGCGCAGCACCCGCTCGCCCAGTGACGGTCCCCCGTGATGTCCCCCAGTGACGGTCCCCCGTGATGTCCCCCAGTGACGGTCCCCGGTGACGGTCCACCCAGCCGGGTGAGCCCCCAGAAGCCGGGTGAACCCCCGATGAGCTGCCGCCGCGGAGCCGCACCACCGGGCGAGCAACCGCGTGCGCGCGCCCACCCGGCCGCTGCGCTTAGGATGTTCCCAGCGTCCACCCCGGAATGCTAGGAGGCACCAGCCGTGACCAGCGTCGAACCCACTCGGCCCGGCACGGGGCGGGGGCGTCCCCGGGATTCCAGCCGGGACGCGGCGCTGCGCGAAGCGGCGATGGAGGTCCTCGCCAACGTGGGCTACCGCGCGTTGACCATGGACGCGGTGGCCGCGCAGGCACGCGCCGGCAAGGCCACGATCTACCGTCGCTGGGAATCGAAGCTCGACCTGGTCATCGACACCTGCAACCAGCTGGTGCGGCGCAACATCCCCGAGCCCGACTCGGGCTCGGTCGAAACGGACCTGCGCGAGTTCCTCCGCGCCTTCGGCGGCTTCCTCACCGGACCGGTGGGCAAAGCCGCTCAGGCCCTGGTGGGCGAGCTGCCCCACGAACCCGAACTGGCCACCGCGTTCCGTCGGTCGTTCCTGCACCCGCAGCGGGGCATCCTGTGGCGCATCATCGAGCGGGGCATCGACCGCGGCGAGATCCGCGAGGACGTGCCGGTGGACACCGTGGTCGAGCTCGCGGGAGCGGCGCTGCTGTACCGCTTGATGCTCACCGACGAGCCGCTGGACACCGATTTCGTCGACCGGCTCATCGACGAGGGACTGCTGCGGCTGCTGCACTGAGATCCGGTGCGCTGCACCCGATTTCCGCCGCTTCGCCGCCAGGTAAGGTCGAGCGCGGCCTGGCGACGGATTCGGGGGAGGGCGCGGTGGAGCAGGACCGGGCGCAGACGCCGCACGGCAACGCACCGGTTGGGACGGTGGCGCAGTTGCACCGCTGGCCGGTGAAGTCCCTGCGCGGCGAGGACGTCGACGCCGCCCGGTTCGACGGGACGGGCATGACCGGCGACCGCGCCTACGCGCTGCTCGACGGCCGGGAGAAGCGCTCGGGCAAGGTGCTCACCGTGCGGCAGAACGCGGCGATGCTGCAGTGGGGTGCCGGGTACGGCGGCACGGTGGCCCCCGCCGAACCGCCCGCGCTCGTCTCCCCCGCCGGTGAGCAGTGGTCCTGGTCCGACGCGGGCCTCGGCGCAGCGCTGAGCACCGCCCTCGGCACTGCCGCCCGGCCGCACGCGGCTCCCGGCCAGCAGGACCGCGGGCCGTCGGTGCTGGTGACGTTCGCGGCCTCGCTCGCTGCGCTGAGCCGGGAGGTCGGCACCGCGGTGGACCTGCTGCGCTTCCGGCCGAACCTGCACGTCGACGCGGACCTGCCGGCGTTCGCCGAGACCGCGTGGCAGCCGGGAACGAGCCTGACCGCCGGCGAGGTGACGCTGCGCATCAGCACCGAGCGCACCGGACCGTGCGTGCGCTGCGCGGTGCCCAGCTGGGACCGCGCGGGCAGCCAGCGGTGGCCCGAGTTGCAGAGCCATCTGGTCGAGCAGCACGACAACCGCTTCGGCGTGATCATGGACGTGGCGGAGTCCGGCGTGGTGCGCCGCGGCGACGCGGTGCACCTGACCGAACCGACCGCCAACGGCTGAGGCGGGGGCGGACGGCGGACCCGGCTGGCGCGCTGCCGCCGAGTCCGCCGCGAGGTCAGCGCAGGATCTTGCGCACGACGACGAGCGCCGCCAACGCGCCCACGCCGATGAGGGCGTAGCGCACCCGCGGATCGTTGAGCTTGTCCTGAGCCATGGACTTGCCGTAGTCGACCGCCCGTTTCGGGTGCGCGCGCTCACTGAGGTGGTTCAGCGAATCGGCAAGCGCGTCCCGCGCCTGCTCGATGTCGCGCTCGATAGCATCGGGGTCACGAGCCACGTGTCTTCCTGCTTTCTTCTCCTGGGCACATGTGTGCACTGTGGGCGGGGTACGCAGATGTTCCGCTCTCCACCCGCCGTGGCGGGTCGGAGTTCTGGAGGAGCAGTCTCCTCCGGTCGGCGATCCAGGTGACCTTCACGACCTGCTCCCGAACTCGTCTTTGAGCTGCTTCTCGTAGCGCCGCAACCCGTCGAGGCGGCCGGCGAAGCCGTGCACGATCGTCACCAGGTCGTCGACGAGTTCCTGCTGCGGCGACAGCGATTCGGTGTTGGCGGCGGTGATGCGGCACCCGTTGCGCTGGGCCACGTGGTCGAGGTAGTCGAACCCGAAGCGAGCGAGCCGGTCCTGGTGCGCCACCAGCACGTGCTCGACCTGCCCGTCCTCGATGCGGTCCATGAGCTTCAGGAACTTCGGCCGGTGCAGGTCCATGCCACCACCGATCTCGCGGATCCACTCGTCCACGGCCACCCCTCGGGCGAGGCAGAACTGCCCCATGGATGTGACCTGCGATTCCAGCTCGCCGCGCTGTCCGCTGCTGGACGCGCGGCAGTACACCACCGTGGACCGGTCGGCGTGCTGAGCGGGCAGGTTCAGCGCGGCGCGCACGTCGATCTCATCGAAGTAGCGCTGACCGGTGCTGGTGCGCTTGGGCGTGATGCGTCCTTCCCGTTCCCACCGCCGCACGGTCGAGGCGGAACGACCGATCCGTTCCGCGAACTCACCGATCCGATACACCTTTTCCATGACAGAAAAATCTAGCCAACAGTAGTCAATGAATCAACCACTAATCAGACCTCCTGTTCACCCGCCTGCGCCCACGGTAGATCACTTGAGCTCCGCGGGCGCACCGGTGGTTGACCGTGTCGCGCTCGCTCGCGATCGCCCGAGCGGTGCTCCAGCGGTGTTGCCCGGCCCGGTGCTGCCCGGCCCGGTGCTGCCCGGCCCGGTGCTGTCCGGGCGATGCTCGAGTCGCCGGGCGGTGCGCCTGGTCCGTCGGGCGGTGCGCTGCCCGAGTCGCCGGTCGCGCCGCTGGCGACCACCGGTGGCGCCGCCCGCGTGCCGCGTCGATCACGCCCCGGATACGCTGGAGGCCGCGGGGCCGTAGCCCAATCGGCAGAGGCACTAGGTTTAGGTCCTAGGCAGTGTGAGTTCGAATCTCATCGGCCCCACGAGCGGGGAAAACGGAGATCGGTGGCTGCGCTCCAACCCTCCCGGAACGCACATGGAGCGCAAGCGAACACGCGGCGCGCTCCACAGAACGCACGACGGCGCCCCCGCTCCCGACGTGGGAGGGGGCGCCGTGTCTCCTGGGACGGACTACTCCGGTGCTGTGGCAACCGCCGGGAGCGGCCGTGCCCATTGCACAGCGAGAGCGCGCCAGCTCCGGTAGCGGGCGACGATGGTCGGATCGCTGTACACACACGCGCCGCGCAACACGTGATCGCAACCGTAGGCCGGCACGAGCACGCGCTCGTCGTCGACGAGCCAGAAGTCCCAATCGGGCAGCTCGAGCTCGAGCGCGTGCCCTCGCCGACGGCGGCGACCGTTTCACCGGCACGGCGGTGCACCTCGTCGGCAGCGCACCAGAACCGCTCGTGCGCGGTCGGAGGATCGCTGACCGCGCCCACGCGGGTCACCGACACCGCCGGGTAGCCATCGACCATCCGAACGGAGCAACCGCGCTAGGGCGCCTATACCAGGGTTGCGCACACGAAACGCCGCCGCTGGCTGTGTGCAGCGACGACGGCGCGGTGACCGTGCGTGTCCAGGTCATCGACAGGGTTTCGTACCGTCGATGTATCTGCGAGACGCGTGCAACTGGCAGGTCGGCAGCGCCACCGGGCAACGACCGCCAACTCGTAGCGGTACTACGTCTTCCCGTTGTCCTTGCGCAGCTTTGTGCTCAGTTCGTCGGGCAGTGGAAGATGGCGGCGTGCGGCGAAGTTCGCTGTGACTTCGCCGCTGGCGACGGAGTGCAGGATGCCGTTGTAGACGAGGTCCCACAGCGCCGGGTTGCTCTGCAGTTCGTGCAGGTCGCAGCCGGCTCTGCCGCCTTGACCGTCTTGCAGGAGAACGGAGAAGCCACCGGGTTTGGTGGTGTATTTGATCGACGTCAGTTCGTAGGTGCGCACCCAGTGGCGGCGACTTTGGAACCAGTCGGCGCCGGCGGCGAGGTACGTGCCGCGTACGTTCCACGCGATCAAAGCGGCACATACTACGGGGATGCTCCAGGGCCAAATTTGGAAGAGCACTTGCCCTTGGGTAGCAAGCAATCCTCCGACGATGATGATGCCCAGGCCGGTTAGCCCCGTCATCAGCGTCTCGCGCTTGCTGAGGCGGTAGTACTCGAGCATGGGGCCCTGTCCCGCAGGCGAGCTGGGATCCTTGCCGGGGCGGTAGGCATGGTCCGGTGGGCTGTAGTCATCGCTGGAGCCCGGGGCTTGCGGTGGGCGTGGCTCGCCGGTGATCGGGTCCGGGCGAGGGGGGAGCTGGGCGAGGTCCATCGTCATCACGCTGTCAGAACAGGTCGCGGAAGAAGTCTTTGGCGCCGGTGTTCTCGACGAGGGCGCCGACTCCGGCGGAGACGGCGGTACCGATGCCGACCGCACCGAGCACGGCCCAGCCGCCGCTTCCGAGGACGAGGCCGGCTCCGGCGGTGACCAACGCTCCGGTGGCGAAGGTGGTGACGCTGCTGCCGATCGCCTCGCTCTTGTCCTTGCCCTGGTTGATGGCCGAAGCGGTACTGAAGGCCGTGATGCCGACACCGACATAGGGCACTTTGCTCAGCACTGCTTTGCTGCCGCGAGCGAACGTCTTCGCGCTGTTGTCCAGCACGCTCTTGCCCGGGTAGGCCACCTTCCACGGTGCGACCGACGTTGATCAACGTCCTCTTCCCCTGTTTCCTACCATCGAAAACGTTGGTCAGGCACGCGGACGGTGGCGGCAAACCACCGCATACACGGTCATCGGTGCAATGGTCGAGTAGTCTGCCAGGGTTGCCCGAGGCGTAGCACGAAAACGCCTCGCACCCCGAAACATGTTCCGAACACGGGGTATTGATGTGCAATGACAGTGTCTGCTTCTGCATGCATTGCGACAAGCGCTTATAGCGCTTTGGAAGGGCATCCACCTGGCACTGCTAGGGAGAGAAACAACAAGATGACCACTCGCGAAGAAGTGATTGAAGCGGCCGGTCAGGTGCTCGCACAGGCACGCGCCGAGCGTGACTCGCTGCCCCGCGAGTCGCAGCAGAACGCGCCCACTACAGCGGCGGACCGAGCGTAGACGAGATCGAACGCCAGATCCGTCGACAACGTGGCCTGCCCCTATCAGAGTCGGAATGACCAGTGCACACACGTAAGCGCCCCGCACCCGGCTACGGTCGGGTGCGGGGGCGCTGTTCATGAACGCGTGCCGCTCATGTCGGGACCGGCTCTTCGCCGACGGCTCTGCGAGGTGCTCGCTCCGTAGCCACTGGAGCACCGTGGTCAGCGGTCAGCCCGCCACCCGATGAGCAGTGAGGTCGCGTGGTAGCCGGGGTCTCCCGAGTGCAGCCATTCCTCGGTTGCGCGCCGTTCGGCTGCTTGTCTGTCGGTGTAGACGGCGACGCCGATCGGGTCACGATCGGGGTCGTCCGGTTCGTTCCCTCCGCCGAGCAGCACCACGTGGACGATCTCGCCGTCGGCCAGCGGTGTCGTCCTGCCCGCAGCTCCTTGCAACGGGTGCTTCTCCCAGGAGGCGTACCGGTCGCGCGCGGTGCTTTCCGCCCTGATCAGCTCGGCTTCCTCCTCGGTGGCGCACACCGCGATCAACGGCTCGACCCCGGCGTCCACCCCGAACGGAGCGGTGCGTTCGTAGACCAAGCGCACGATGGATTCAGTCACCGCAGGATTTCTCCGCAGCATCGGCGTGGAACGGCGTCAGCCGAGCCAGCCGGCTTGATCGGCAGCGATCACGGCGGGCAGCGGCAACGCCAACAGCAGCCACCACGACAGCACACGACGACGCAGGACGAGCCGCGCGCAGGCGATCCCCAGCAATCCGGCGAGGACGGAGGCGACCAGCAGGTCCCAGTTCTCGACTACTCGCTGCGGGCGCTGCACACCCGTGTCGAAACCCATCAGAAAAGCCAGGAACGCCGACCAGTACAAGAAAAACGCGAGCACAACGACCGCGGCGAGCCACCGCAGCACCACGTGGAGAGTGTTGTTGACCACTGTGCCCCTGGATCATTGCACCGTGACGGGGTGTGACAGCCGTGCTGCCGCACCCCGCATGCTGTCAGACCGACCGGATCAGCGTACGTACTGGTACTGACGCGAACCGCGAACGGGCGAGAACAGGCACCTCGGGTCTTCGAATTCGTGATTGAAGATCAACTCGATGTCCCGCGTGCCGTCCGCGTCACGGGCGAGTTGCCGAGCGGTTTCATCCCATCCGGTTGGCCCTTCTCGACTTCGTAGAAGGGCACGTTCGGCCCCGACGTCGGGCTGGACATCACCGAGGAAGCGGCGTTGCTACGGCCAGGTTTCGATGACGGCGCTGTGTCCTGCGGTCTTGGCGAATTTGTGGTCGTCGGTAAGCAGGGGCATGTCCAGCGACTCGGCCAGCGCCACGTAGAAGGCATCGCAGGCGGTGACGTTGTCCCGCAATGCCAGGGCCCGTCGCTGGTAGGGCTGCATCGGGTAGCGCAGTCGTGACCAGCGCCATCGACCGACCGTTGATCGCCGGGCCCTGATCCGAGCCCATGCTGCGAAGCACAACGTTCTCCACCGGACCAGCGACGGAGGCTCGGGACGCTCATCGCCCGAGAGGCACGGCGGGTCGTGAGCGCCGCGAACCGCGGGTATCAGGTGTCGGTTCCGGGGTCGGCGGGCAGGTGCACCTCGCGGGTGATCACCTGCCGGGCCAGTTCGGCCAGCGAGAGGTCGTGGCTCATGGCGTGCGCCCGCAGCCGGGTGAAGGACTCCTGCAGGCCCACCCCCAGCTGCACGGCCAGCACGCCGACCGCTTGGTGCACCTCATCGCGCTCGCCGGCGCACCCCTCGGCCGGCCGGGTTTCGGCGGTCAGCGGCTGCGCGGGCTCGGCCGGCAGCAGCTGGCCCGCCAGCTCGGCCAAGACGTTCATGTCCGCCAGCGCCCGCGGCGGCAGGCCCCCGGGACTGGCCCGGTGGGTGGTCAGCACACCGGTCTGGGTGGAGGTGCCCAGGGGCAGCGCGAAGACCGCGACCACGTCCCGGGCCAGTGCGGCCGGCGCGAATCCCGGCCATCGGCGCGTGCTCTCGTGCAGGTCCGGGACCAGGATCGGAGCAGCGCGCGTGAACGCCTCCGTGCTGGGGCCTTCTCCCAGGGTCAGGTGCAGTTCTTCCAGGCGGGTGCTGGCGGCACCGCTGGTCGCGACAGGTTCCTGCCGCAGCTGGGCGCGCGCTGCCGGCTCGTGGCCGCCGGGCGGGGCCATCAGCGTCACGCTGGCCCCGTCCACCTCCAGATGCTGGCAGGCGGTGCGGCACAGCACCGCATTCGAGATCGGCTCGTTGCTGCTGCGGGCATCGGCGGCAAGCCACGCATAGACGGCCTCGGCACGGTTGCTTGCCATCATCTCCATGCTGACACAGCGACCCGGGCGAGCTGATCGGTCGCACCGGCTGCGGCCGGCTAGCATCGGCAGTGATGCGCACGCACGGCACCGTCGACTCCGCCCGCGGGCACGTGCCGGCCGGTCACCTGTGCTGGGCCTACACCAGCCGGTCCGAGTTCCACGACCGGGCAGTGGAGTACCTCCGCGACGGCATCGCCGCCGGCCAGTGGATCGAATACGTCGGTTCCGGCAGCACCGAGGCGTTGCGAGCCGAACTCGGCGAGGCCGACGGGCTCGGCCCCGCCCTGCAGGCCGGCACCATCGCGGTGACCCCGGTCGAGGACTTCTACACCCTGCACCCCGGCAGCAGCACCGTGGATCCGCACGCGGCCGTGAAAGCGCGCATCGCGGCCACCGAGCAGGCCCTGACGGCCGGCTACACCGGTTTCCGCGCCGTCGTCGACGCCACCACCATGGTCGCCAGCGCCGGGCAACGCGCCGCCTTCGTGCAGTTCGAACGCCTCATCGACCAGACCATGAGCACCCTGCCGGTCACCGCGCTGTGCGGCTACGACCTCACCGAACTCGGCAGCGCCGCGGTGGCCGAGCTGGCCTGCCTGCATCCGCTGACCAACCTCGAGACCCCCTTCCAGCTGTACTCCCAGCCCGACGGCAGCCTCGCCCTGGCCGGGGTCGTCGACCAGCACTGCGCGGAACTGTTCGCCCGCGCACTCGGCCACGCCGCCGAGTTGACCCCCGATCAGGACATCGTCCTCGACGTGCAGCACCTGACCGCCATCGAACCCGCCGGGCTGCTCGACCTGAACCGCCTCGCCCGCGAACACGACCGCCGGATCGTGCTCCGCTCCGCCCCGCCCGCCACGGCACAGCTGATCCAGCAGCTCCAGCCGAGACACCTCCGCACCGAGCCCGAGCCCGACCACGAGCCGGGCTAGCCGCCCGGCCAGCAGCGCTCGGAGCGCTCGCCCACCGCCTCCACCGGGTCCACCCTTGGGTACGGGCGATGCGATACGCGCGGCATCACCGGGCAGCAGGCGGTGTCGCGCTTCGACCGGAGGCGAGGCGGCGATGGCGGATACGGTCCTGGTTACGGGCGGCACCGGCACGCTCGGCGGCGCCCTCGTGGCGCAGCTGGTCGAGGCTGGTCACGCGGTCCGCGTGCTGAGTCGCACGCCCGTGCCCGCCGCGCACCGGCAGTACGAGTGGGCCCAGGGCGATCTGCGCACCGCTACCGGACTGGACGCGGCGGTCGCGGGCATCGACGTGATCATCCACTGCGCGACCGCCACCGGGCGCGGGGACGTGGTCGCGACCCGCAACCTCCTCCGCGCGGCCCGCGGCGAGCCGTCGCACCTGGTGTACGTGTCGATCGTCGGTTGCGACCGGATCCCGCTGCCGTACTACCGGGCGAAGACCGAATGCGAACGGATGGTGGAGCACTCCGAACTGCCGTCGACGGTCGTGCGCGCCACCCAGTTCCACGACCTGCTCGCCAAGTTCTTCGCCGCGCAGCGGCGTCTTCCGTTCGTGATCGTGCCCGCCGGCGTCAGCTTCCAACCGGTCGACGTGCGCGATGTGGCTGATCGGCTCGTCGTGATCGTCGAACGTCCGCCTGCCGGCCGGGTCTCCGACATCGGCGGACCCCAGGTGCGCACCACCACCGATCTCGCCCGCACGTACCGCGCGGCGACCGGGAACCGGCGCCTCGCGCTTCCGGTGCTCGTTCCCGGGAAGGTCTTCCGCGGCTACCGGCGGGGTGAGCACCTCGCCCCCGAGCAGGCGTCGGGCCGCATCACGTTCGAGGACTACCTCGGCGACCCGCCGAGCGGCCTCGGCTGAGGCCGAGGCGACCGGTCAGCACCACCAGTCCGATCGCCCTGCCCCGGCGCCGACGTCTGGACCCGCGCCGACGAGTGACGCGGACAGCGCAACGGGCCCGCGCCAGGCGCTCCGGGAGGAGGCCCCGCGGGCTCGCCACGATCACTGCCGCTGTCCGACGCCGGTGCACAACTCGCCCAGCCGTCCACCGGGCACGCGCGAACGCAGCGGTGGTGTGGACACGCCTTCCCCGCGCTGCAATCCCTCCAGGAACGCGAGCACCGCTTCCCGCGCGGTGTAGCGGGGTGACCACCCGAGTTCCTCGTGCGCACGGGTGGAATCCATGAGCGGGAGCCGCAGCACCGCGTCGAACAGGTGCGGCGAGGCCGGCACGAAACGCCCCGACCACGCCAGCGCCAGCGCCGAACGCGCCACCTCCGCGGGAACGTGCACGGTGCGCGCGCCGAAGGTCTCGGCCAGTGCGGGCGCGTCGAGAACCGGTTCGGCGGCGATGTTGAACGCCCCGCTGACCGGTTGGTGCACCGCGAGCCGGTAGGCCTCGGCCAGGTCCTCGCTGTGCACGGCCTGCACCCGCATGCCGGGCACGTCGGGCAGCACCGGCAGCACCTCGGGCCGCGCGAGCGATCCGGGCAGCAGCGGTCCGGCGAACAGCCTGCGCTGCTGCGCAGCCGAGCCAACCTGGAACACGAACGCAGGGCGCAACCGCACGACCCGCGTGCGTTCGTGCCGACGTTCGAACGCGTCGAGGCAGCGTTCCAGGTAGGCCTTCTCCCGGGTGTAGGCGGCGCCGGGCCAACCGTGCGTGGGCCAGGATTCGTCCACGGTCCTGTTCTTCGGTCCGGGCGAGTACGCACCGACCGAGGAGGCGTGGATCAGCGCGGGCACGCCGGCTTCGGCCACGGCGTCGAACACGCGCAGCGTGCCCAGCACGTTGTTGCGCCACGTGACCGCCGGATCGCGGGTCGGCTGGAAGATCCAGGCCAGGTGGATCACGGCGTCGGCGCCGCGCATGTGCTCGCTGAGCTCGTCGCGCGTGATGTCCGCGGCGAGCACCCGCGTCTTGCCGCCGAATCCCGCCGAGTCGCCCGCCGCCGAATCGCCCGGTGCACGCCGGGCGAGCGCGGTGATCCCGGCGACGTCCGGGTCGGCTTCCAACGCGTGCAGCACGCTCGTGCCCGCGTTGCCGGTGGCGCCGACGACGACGACGTGCTTGCCGGGGCTCGGTGTGCTCATCTCCCCTCCCGGTGCCTGCGGCATTTCGCTCGGTAATGCCCACTCGGGATACCCGCATCGGCTGCTGCGAACGCGTCCGCACCGCCGCGGAGCGCACCGTCCACCCGGACGGGCGAAACGAACAGGCCGCGGCAGCGGTGCCCCGCAGGCCACCGCGCACATCCGCGCGGTCGCGGAAAGTTCCGGAGGATTTCTTCCGCCCGCACCCGCAACCCCTCAGGACTCGGCGGCCACGGGGGTGTTCTCACCGGCGCGGTAGGTCCACCAGCGCAGCGCGGCGACCACGAGCACCAGCAGCCCGAGCACCACCAGCAGCCCCACCAGACCACTGCCGGTCAGCCCCAGCACGATGTAGCCGACCGCGGACACGGCCGCGATGACCAGTGCGTACGGCAGCTGGGTGACGACGTGGTCGATGTGGTGCACCTGCGCACCCGCCGAGGACATGATCGTGGTGTCCGAGATCGGCGAGCAGTGGTCGCCGAAGATCGCTCCGGCCAGCACGGCACCGAGCAGCGGGAACAGCAACGCGGGGTCGACGGCCACGGCGATCTGCCCGGCGATCGGCAGCATGATGCCGAACGTGCCCCACGACGTCCCCGTGGACACGGACATGAACCCGCAGACGAGGAACGTCAGCACCGGCATGAGCGCCAGGCTCAGCCGGCCGCTGACCAACCCGGCCAGGTACTCGCCCGTGCCCAGGTCGTCGATGACCTCGATGACCGTCCAGGCGAACAGCAGGATCCAGATCGCGGGCATCATCGACCGCGCACCGGTGCCCAGGCCGCGCAGGAACAGCGGGCGCGACACGGGACGTCGCGCGGCGAACCCCACCGACACCAGCCAGCCGAGGAAGCTGCCGATGAGCAGCGAGGTCGGCACGTCGGTGTTCTCGAAGACCACCAGCGGATCGGTGCTGCCGCCGGCCCGCGCACCGGTGACGACCATGGCCGCGACGGTGCCGACGACGAGCACGGCGATCGGCAGCACCAGGTCGCGGATCTTGCCGTTCGACGCCGCGCTCTCCTCCAGTGCGCTGGCGTCCCGCTCGAGTTCGCCGAGGCCCTCGCCGCCGACGGCGCGCCGCTCGTGCCGCCGCATCGGCCCGAGGTCGATGTTCAGGGCCACCACGCACAGCACCATCACGAGCGCGGCCACGGCGTAGTAGTTCAACGGGACCGTGCGCACGAACCCTTCCAGCCCGCCCGTGTTGATCCCGTGCGCGGCGAACACGCCCGCCAGCACCGAGACGATGTAGGCGCCCCAGCTGGACACGGGCATGCACACGCACACCGGCGCCGAGGTGGAGTCGACCGCGTAGGCCAGTTTCGCGCGCGAGATGCGGAACCGGTCGGTGACCGGGCGGCTGACGTTGCCCACCACCAGCGCGTTGAAGTAGTCGTCGATGAACACGATGACGCCCGCCACCGCGGGCAGGAACAGCGCGCCGCGGCGGGTGCGGATGCGGCGCCGCGCCCACTCGCCGAAGGCGCGGCTGCCACCGCACACCGAGATCAGCGCGGCCATCATTCCGAGGAACAGCAGGAACGCCAGGTTGAACACCTTCTCGGTGTTCACCCCGCCGTCGGCGACGAAGATCCCCGCCACGATCTCGAACAGCCGCTGCCCACCGGCGACCGGGTCGAAATCGTGCACCAGCGCGATGCCGGCGAGGATGCCGGCTCCCAGCGACAGCAGCACCTTGCGCGTGACGATGACGAGCGCGATCGCCAGCACGGGTGGAACGAGGGACAAGAACGAGTCGGCCATCAGCACGCTCCCCGGGGTCTGCCGCACGCGGCTCGGTAGCCGCACGGAATCACTGCACGGGCGGCTCGGAATCGCCGGCGAGCAACCGTACCGGTGCCGCACCGCGCAGCGTCACGGAGCCGGGCGAACGTCCACGCCGCCACGTGCGGTGTTCGCCTCGCCCGCCAACGCGCATGCCATTGCACACCTGATGTTTCCCGCCGCGCTTCCGCCGCGCCGCCGTTACCGCGTTGCGCCGCTCGCGCCAACTCGAGCCCCCGTTCGGACCTGCGGCTGCGCACGCACGTGCCCCCGCGGCCGGGATTGTGCGCACAGTGCCCACGCGTTCGCGCTCACAATTTTCATGAAAATTGTGAAAATACAGCCCGATGGGAGTAGTTCTCCGACTGCGGGCCGGCGGGGCGCGTCATTCGCCGAGCCACTCCAGTGCGGCGGTGGTCAACGCGGTCACCCCGGTGGTCAACGTGGGTTCGATGACCGGAGCGAAGGACGGCGAGTGGTTCGAGGCGACGTCGCGCCGCAGCGTGCCCGCCTGTTCGGCCGAGGCGAAGGCCTCCGCGTCCGCACCGCCCAGCAACCAGTAGGAAGTGGGAGCTCCGGCTTCGACGCCGAAGATGCCGACGTCCTCGCTGCCGTTGATGGACGGCAGTTCGTGCACCCGCTCGGCACCGAACTGCTCCCGCAGCGACTCGGCGACCCGCTGGCTGGCGTCCACATCGTTAACCAGCACCGGGAAGCTGTGCAGCGTGGTGAACTCCGGCTTTCGCAACGCACCCGAGGCATCGGCCTCGGCGTGCACGATGCGCTTGATCGCGGCGAGCACGCGTTCGCGCACCTCCGGATCGTAAGTGCGCACGTTCACCCGGATCTCGGCCTGGTCGGGGATGATGTTGTCCTTCGTGCCCGCGTGGATCGACCCCACGGTGACCACGGCCGTGTCGGAGGCCGACACTTCGCGGGAAACGACCGTCTGCAGCCGCAGCACCGTCGACGCCGCCAGCACCACCGGATCCACCGCGTGTTCCGGCTGCGAACCGTGCCCGCCCTGCCCGAACAGCGTGATCCGCAGCCCGTCGGCCGCGGCCATGCTCGGACCCGAGTTCCACCCCAGCGACCCGGCCGGGAACGGGAACACGTGCTGGCCCAGGCACACGTCCGGCTTGCCGAACCGCTCGAACAGGCCGTCGTCGACCATGGCTCGAGCCCCGCCACCGAGCTCCTCCGCGGGCTGGAACACGGCGACGACCGTGCCGGACCACCGTTGCCGGGCGTGCGCCAGCACGTCGAGCGCGCCGATCAGGCACGTGGTGTGCATGTCGTGGCCGCACGCGTGCATCACCGGCACGTCGTTGCCGTCCGGGTCGACACCCCGCTCGGTGCTGGCGTACTCCAGTCCGGTGCGCTCCTCGACGGGCAGCGCGTCGAAATCCGCCCGCAGCAGCACCGTCGGGCCGTCGCCGTTGCGCAGCACTCCGACCACGCCCGTTCCGCCGACGCCGGTGGTCGTCTCCAGCCCGATCCCCTCGAGCCGGCGCGCGACCTCGGCCGCGGTGCGATGCTCCTGGAACGACAGCTCCGGATGGGCGTGCAGGTCCTTGTAGAGCGATGCCAGGTCCTCCCGGATCTCGCCCAGCCGTCCCAGTACCGCACCACGATCCACGTCGCTCACCTCCAGCGGAAATCCCGTCGCCCGCGACGGTAGCTCGCTCGCGCACGGGTGAACCACTCGGCCTGCGGGTGAACCACTCGGCGCACGGGGCCCACCACTGTGCACGGACGCGCACCGGCGCGGCGTTGCCACCCCGCGGAGCTACTCCCGCGGGCGGTGCTCGGGGAACTCGACCACCTGCTGGTACGTCGGGCGGTTTTGCCAGCTGATCGGATCGTGGCTGATGCCGCCGAGTTCGGAGTGCACCAGCGCGTCCGCGCACCACTGGTCCCCGGCCTCGCAGGTGTCATCGCCCGGGTAGGTCTGCTCGGGCGGGGTGCGCTCGGCCTGGCGCAGCGTGTCGAGCAGCATCGCGCGGCACTGCGCCTGATCACCTCCGCCGCACTTCGCCCCGTCCGGCCCACCGGGGACGTCCTCGCCGAGGACGGTGCGCAGGTCGTCGAGAACCTGCCCGTACCAACCGCTTTGGAACGCCGATCCCTGGTGGCCCTGCCCGGCCTGCTGGTCCGGGTCGGCATTCTGCCACCCGGAGGGCGACTCGTTGACGCCCATGGCACCGGTGAGCGCGGTGAACGCCCGCTCGCCCACGGCCGGCTCGAACACACCGCGCACCAGCCGCGGCCACCAGGCGTCCATGAGTCGGATCGCCTCGGCGTGCGCGTACTCGCGGCTGCCCGGTTCGGTTTCCGCGCGCTGCCCGCCGGAGGACTGCCAGGTCCGCAACTCCTCGACGAGTGCGGCGGTGCGCTGATCGTCGACCGGGGCGCTGTCGATGATCCGCAGCAGCGCGGGCAGCACGCGTTCGGCCCGCAGATCGGTCAGCCCGGCGTCCGCCATCGCCGCGGTGAGATCGGCGCGGTCGACGCCGCCGCGTTCGACGAGCCCGCGCACCCGGCCGTCCAGCAGGTCCACCCGCTGCACCGCGCCCTTGTTCGGCTGCGCAGCGGCGGTGCCGGCGGCCTGCTTGTTGTTCCAGTCCACGAAGTAGTCCTGGTCGCGGGCCTGCGGGTGCTGCTCCGCCGGTGCGTAGTCCGCGGTGTTGCCCCGCGGATCCCACCCGCGCCACTCGTTGTTCGGGTCGGAGGCGATCGGCAGGCTCGGGTCGACGTGCGGCGGGCGGATCACGTTGTCGCCCGAGTTGAAGTAGGCCGTGTCCCGGTCATCGGCGTAGAACCAGTTGAAGGTGAAGTTCACGTCCTCGGCCGCGCGCTGGAAGTCCGCACCGGACCGGATCGCAGAGGGGTCGTTGAACTGCTGGAAACCGGTGATCGAGTCGACCTCGTGCAGGAACGTCGACCGCGCGGTCGTGTAGGCCACCGGACTGCCGTCCACTGTGGCCCGGTGCGTCACCGGACCGTAGGCGGTGCGGTAGGCGCGCAGCGTGTAGGAGCCCGCTCCGGTGCCGTCGCCGAGCGTGGGTTCCCAGGAGTTCTCGCGTTCCACGGTGCGCATCGGCACGCACTCGCCGCGGAACTCGTAGTGCTCGGAGGACCGGGTGGGCGCACTGCCGTCGGGTTCGCACAGCCGCACCGCGTAGGTGTCCACGATGTCCTGCTCCGCGCTCGTGGCGCTCCAGGCGTAGTCCTGGCCGCGGCCCAGCAGGGTGTAGAAGCTCAGGCCGGCGAACGAGGCGCCGCGCGAGGAGATGCCGGGTCCGTGCAGTTCCTGCAGCGTCAGCAGCTGCGGGGCGAAGTAGCCGGTCTGCGGCCCGAACACGGCGATCGGATGCCCGCTGCCGGTGTGCTCGCCGGAGACGACGAGCGCGTTCGACATGCCGCGCTGCCGCGCCATTCCCTCGGGCACGACGCCGTCGGAGAACATCCCGCGCAACGCCTCCCGCGGATGTTCGCGGGGGTCGCCGCGCGGCTGCGGTGAAGTCGCGGGCCCGGAGCCGGTTTCGGCGGCGGTGCCCTGCTCGTCGAAGGTGATGTCCTGCTCGATCACCGACCCGGGATCGGGCAGCGCCGTCCCCTTCGGGTTCTCCGGGGACTGCCCGTAGGGGAAGCTCGCGTCGTGCACCGTCGTGGTCGCGCCGGGGTGGTCCTGCGCCTGGAAGGTGCGCCAGGCGCGGTCGCCGCGTTCCGGTCCGAGGCGTTCCTGCAGTCGCATGCGGGCGACGGCGTTGTCCACTTCCCCGCCGCCACCGCCGCCGAACTGGGCACCGACGAGCGCGGCGAGCACGACCAGGTCGGTCAGGCGGAACGGTTCGATCTCGCCGACGTCGGTGATCGGGTCGACGTGACCGGTCGCCACGTACTCGCCCGGGAAGTCGCGGTTCTCCCGCGCGTGTCCGATGTAGGCGTTGATACCTTCCACATAGGACTTCGCGTCGCGCAGCGCTTGTTCACCGCGTTCGCCCTGGCCGGCCACGTCGGCGATCTGCGCGCGCAGTTCGTGCTCGGTGTACGGAGCGGCGGCGAAGAACTGCTGCTCCAGCTCGCGGTTCTGCTCGGCTCCGCCGGCGAACGAGCTGACCTGACCGCGTCCGGCGCGCCGCAGCACGTCCATGAGGAACAGCTTGTCCTCCGCCGTGGTGTAGCCCGCGCCGAAGGACGTGCCCGAGCGGGTCTCGCCGTAGATGTGCGGCACTGCCAGCTGCTCGTCGCGGACCACGGTGACGTCCTGCCGCGGCCGGTACTCGCGGGCGATGTCCTGTTCGTCCACGCCGAAGGAATTGTCCCGGAAGAACCGGTCGATGGTGCCGGTGTCCAGCTCCCGGTACCCGTCGGCCAGCCGCGCGTACGGTTCGAGCTGGTCGTCGGTGTGCGGTGGTTTCGTGCCCAGCAGGATGTGCCCGACCAGATCGCCGAAGGTGGCGTTGCCGTTCTGCCCGGGCGGCAGGATGTGGTCGCACTGGCCATCGCAGTAGTCGGTGGGTCCGCCCGGTGTCGCGTCGACGTCCCGCTGCGCTCCGGCGGCGGGGGCGAGCAGGCCTCCGGTCAGCACCGCGGCGAGCGCCAGGGCCGTGGCCGCGACCCACCGGCCCGTCCGGCTGCGCCGGTTCGTCCTGCCCCACCGGAACCGCGCGGCGCGCTCGTGCCCCGGCGTGCGCGCGTGTCGACCTCGTGCCATGCCTCGCGGCCCTCCCGTCGTTGACCTCCTGGCACAACGATCACGACGTTCCCGACGAAACGATCACCGGGTGGAAATGATCCGAACGGAGTAGCTCGCCGCGGTCTGCGCGAGAATGGGCGCACGAGCCCGCACCCCCGGCGGGCTCCGACCACCGACCGCAGCGGAGGCCACTGTGTCCACCCCGGAAGACCTGCCGCGCCCGTCGAGCGGTGCCGCGGCCGCCCTGCCGCGCGCTCCGCGGCACCGCGTGCACCGACGGGCGATCGCGTGGTGGACGGTGCGCTCCGCCGCCGGATTCCTGGTCGCGCTCGCCGCACTCGCGGTGCCGACGCTGCTGCTGCCGCCGGCCCGCGGGTGGCTCGTGGCGGCACTGGTGGTGCTCGCCGTGGCCGGTCTCGCGCACGCCACGGTCATGCCGCAGTGGCGTTACCGCGTGCACCGGTGGGAGGTCGCCGCCGAAGCCGTCTACACCCGCTCCGGTTGGATCAACCAGGAGTGGCGGATCGCGCCGATGTCGCGGATCCAGACCGTCGACACCGCCCGCGGACCGCTGCAGCGGGCGCTGCGGTTGGCCAGCGTCACGGTCACCACGGCTTCCGCGGCCGGGCCGATCACCGTCGAAGGGCTCGACCGGGAGGTCGCCGAACGACTCGTCGCGCACCTGACCGAAACCACGCAGGCCACACCGGGAGACGCGACGTGAACGCACCGCACGGATCCGACCCGGCAAGCGACCCGGCAAGCGGCGCGGCAAGCGACCCGGAAAAAACCCCGGGAAACGGCGTCCAACCCCCCGCCCCGTGGCGGCGGTTGGACGCGCGCGTGCTGCTGGCCACCGCCGCGCTCACCCTCGCCCCGCTCGTGCCGACGGTGCTGGTGATGCTGCTCGGGCCGGCCCGGATGACCACGGTGGTCCTCACCGCGGCGGCCTGGATCGCGTTCACCGCACTGGCCGTCGCGTCCAGCGCGGTCGACTGGTCCGTCACCCGCTACCGCGTCACGACCGAGCGGTTCGAACTGCACCGCGGCGTGCTCACGCGCAGCCACCGGTCGATCCCCCGCGACCGCATCCGCAGCGTCGATCTCACCGCCAATCCGGCGCAACGCGCCCTCGGCATCGCGGTGGTCAGCATCGGCACGGCCGAGCAGGGCGAGCAGGAGGCAGCGCTCAAGCTCGACGCGCTCGCCCGCGCGGATGCCGAGGCGCTGCGCGGTGCGCTGCTCGACCACCCGCAGGCCGCCGAGCAGCACGCCGACACCGGTGACGTGCTCGCCCGGATGCGGGCGCGGTGGTTCGGCTACGCCGCGCTGACCGCGTCACTGGTCCTCACCGTGTGGGGTGCGGTGCTGTCCGCGCTCAGTTCGCTGCGCGACCTGCTCGTGGCGTGGGGAACGCCCGAGCAGGCCGGCAGGCTCGCCGGCAGTCTTCCGCTGTGGCTGGTGATCGCCGCCGCGGTCGTGTTCGGACTGCTGCTCGGCATCGCCGGATCACTGGTGATCTCGGTGGAGCAGTGGTGGCGCTTCCGGCTCAGCCGGCGGCCGGACGGCACGCTGCTGGTGCACCGCGGTCTGCTCACCACGCGCGCGGTGTCGCTGGAGGAACGCCGCCTGCGCGGCGCGGAACTGGCCGAGCCGCTGCTGCTGCGACTGTTCCGCGGCGCCCGGCTCACCGCGGTGACCACGGGACTCGGGGGTGCGGCCGGACGCGGCGGCACGGAGAAGTCGGCCCTGCTGCCGCCGGCGCCGCGCTCCGCGGCCGAAAGCGTCGCCGCGGCCGTGCTGCAACGCCCGTGGCCCGCCGCCGCGCTCGTGCGGCACCCGCGCGCCGCGTTGCGCCGGCGCCTGCTGCGCGCTGCGGTGGTTGTGCTGCCGCCGGCCGCCGTGCTCGCCGCGGGCGCGTGGTGGGGGTGGCTGCCCGTGCCGGCGGCGGTGGCGCTCGGCGCGGTGGTGCTGGTGGCGGCCGCGGCGTTCGCCGTCGACGCCTACCGCAGTCTGGGGCACCGGCTGGACGCTGAGCTGCTGCTGGCGCGGTCGGGAACAGGGGTGCGCAGGACGGCGGTGCTCTACCGCGGCGGGATCATCGGTTGGCGCGTGCGCCAGACCTGGCTGCAGCGGCGCGCCGGCGTGCTCACGCTCGGAGCAACCACCGCAGCCGGCAGCGGTCATTACACCGTGCGGGACGTCGGCGTCGCGGACGGGTGGGCGCTGGCCGATCGGGCGGTGCCGGGACTGCTCGCGCCGTTCCGCGCGGACGAGTCCACCGCGGATACCACCGCGGACGCCGAGGAGTAGTGCGCCCCAGTGGTTTCGAGTTCCGCCGAGGCGGCGGAGGCCCGCTGGGCCAGTGGAGTGGTGCGGGAGCGGCGGTGGTCACCGCCCGCGGCGGCCGAGCCGCTCCCCCGCGGCGGCGTCAGCCGTCGAAGCCGCCCCGCTTGACCCGTTCGGTGAACAGCTGCCATTGCCACGGCGAGCACGTGACGTGCCCCGCAGCTCGGTTTTTCGTGTCGCGTACGCCGACGCGGTCGGCTCCGAAGCCGACTTCGACGCACTGCCCCTGCCCCTGCGTGCGGGTGCTGGTGCGCCAGTCGGAGATGTAGCCCGTCACAACTCCTCCATGCGGTCGTTGATCAACTGCACCGAGCCTCGCGGGCTCATCGCGTGCGCTCGCAAATGCTCCATCATCATCACGTAGTTCGACAGTTCAGCTTCCCGCTCCAGGTACAAACCGCCCACCTGGGTTTCCAGGTAGACCACGTCCGGGTCAACGTTGCTGGAGTACCGCAGGATCACGAACGGACCCGCCTGCGCCGGATGCGCGCCCGCCTCCAGCGGCATGACCTGGACGGTGACGTTGGGCAGTTCCCCGAGTTTGAGCACGTACTCCAATTGGCGGCGCAGCACGTCGGACCCGCCGACCGACCGGCGCAGCGCCGCCTCCCCGATCACCGTCCACAGCTCCAGCGGGTGGTCGCCGTGGACGCGGTCCTGCCGCTGCATCCGCAGTTCCACGCGACGCGCGATTTCCGCCTCGTCGGCGCGGAAGAGCGTGGCCCGGGTGATCGCGTGGGCGTATTCGCGGGTTTGCAGCAGACCGGGAATCGCCTCGGCCTCGTAGGTGTGGATCGACGATGCTTCGGCCTCCAAGCCGACGTACGTCTCGTACCACTCCGGCAGCACGTCGCTGTAGGAGTGCCACCAGCCGCGTTTGCGCGCGTCCCGGGCCAGGTTGACGAGCTGCTCCCTTTCCTCCCCGCGCACGCCGTAGAAGTCGAGCAGGCCGGAGACGTCGCCCACGGACGGCGAGCGCTTCGCCGTTTCGAACCGCCCGATCTTGGCCTGCGTGCACCCGAGGTGCGCGGCGGCCTGGTTCTGGGTGACTTCCGCGCGGCCGCGAAGCCTGCGCAGCTCCGCGGCCAGCCTCCGACGACGCACGGTGGGACTGACTGTCATGATCTCCAGTCTCCACGCGCGCACACCGCGCGTCACCACCTCGTCACCCGGACGGCAGCCAGTGGCGCACCACCCGCCGGCCGTGATCACCGCTGCCCGGGATCGACTCATCTCTCCCCTCACGGGCGGGGGACGTTGCGGATGTTGGACCGCGCCAACTGCAACATCTTCCCCACACCGCCGGAGAGCACGGTGCGGCTGACGGCGAGCGCGAAACCCTTGACCTGTTCACCGGTGATCTTCGGCGGCAGCGACAGCGCGTTCGGATCGGTGACGACGTCCACCAACGCGGGCCCGGGCCGGTTGAGCGTCTCCTGCAGCGCGCTGTCCACTTCACCGGGTTTCTCCACGCGCACCGCGGGGATTCCCATGGCCGTGGCGACGGCGGCGAAGTCGGTGCCCGCGTCGTCGGTGCCGAAGTCCGGCAGACCGTCCACGAGCATCTCCAGTTTCACCATGCCCAGGGACGCGTTGTTGAACAGCACGACCTTGACCGGCAGCTGGTGCAGCCGCAGCGTCAGCAGATCACCGAGCAGCATGGACAGACCACCGTCACCGGCCATCGCGATGACCTGCCGGTTCGGATCGGCCTGCTGCACGCCGATGGCTTGCGGCAGCGCGTTGGCCATCGACCCGTGCACGAAGGAGCCGAGCACGCGCCGCCGACCGTTGGGGGTGACGTAGCGCGCGGCCCACACGTTGCACATCCCGGTGTCCACTGTGAACACCGCGTCGTCGGTGGCGGCCGTGTCGAGCTTGTCGGCGACGTACTCGGGGTGGATCGGCACGTGGCTTTCCACGTTGCGGGTGTAGGCGTCCACCACGCGCTCCAGCGTCTGCGCGTGCTCGGACAGCATCCGGTCCAGGTAGGAGCGGTCCTGCTTCTGCTCCACCTGCGGCAGCACGGCGCGGATCGTTTCGGCCACGTCGCCCTGCACGGCCACGTCGAGCACGGTGCGGCGGCCGAGGTGCGAGGGTTCGATGTCCACCTGCACGGTGTTGGCCTGCGGCAGGAAGTTGTCGTAGGGGAAGTCGGTGCCCAGCAGCACCACCAGGTCGGCGCGGTGCATCGCCTCGTGGCACGCGCCGTAGCCGAGCAGACCGCTCATCCCGACGTCGTACGGGTTGTCGTACTGGATGCACTCCTTGCCGCGCAGCGCGTGGCCCACCGGCGCGTTGACGCGTTCGGCCAGCTGCATGACCTCGCTGTGCGCACCGCGGGTGCCCATGCCGCAGAAGAGCATCACCCGCTGCGCCTCGTTGAGCTTGCTGGCGAGTTCGCGCACCTGCCCCGCGGAGGGGACGACGGTGGGTGGCTCGCTGTGCACCAGGGCCTGCTCCGCGGGGTTCACCGAACTGCGTTCGGCGACATCGCCCGGCAGCACCAGCACGGACACCCCGCGGCGCCCGATCGCGTGCTGGATGGCCGTGCGCAGCAGCCGCGGCATCTGCTCCGGCTGGGACAGCAGCTCGCAGAACCGGCTGCACTCGGCGAACACCGACTGGGGGTGGGTTTCCTGGAAGAACCCGGTCCCGATCTGCTCGGACGGGATGTGCGAGGCCAGCGCCAGCACCGGCGCCCCGCTGCGGTGCGCGTCGTAGAGGCCGTTGATCAGGTGCAGGTTGCCCGGTCCGCAGCTGCCGGCGCACACCGCGAGCTTGCCGGTCACCTGGGCTTCCGCGCCTGCCGCGAACGCGGCGGTCTCCTCGTGCCGGACGGGAACCCATTCGATGCCTTCCGTCCGTCGGACCGCGTCCACCACGGGGTTGAGGCTGTCGCCGACGATGCCGTAGATCCGTTCGACGCCCACCTGCTTCAGCACCTCGATGAACTGGTCCGCGACCGTGGCCATCGTCCTCCGCCCTTCGGAATCGATCTCCGCCCGCTGGATCCGCCGACGCGCAGGCCCGGCGCACACCTCGAGGCGCTTCCCGCGGGCCCCGTTCCCCGGCCTACGCGTGCGGGCGGGCACGCGCAACTCGGACGCGCCCGGGCAGTCCCGGGACGCGTTCGGACAGCCCTGCCTGTTCGAATCTTCCGGCGGCGGATAACGTCGCGAACATGAGTGAACAGCAACCGTTGCAGGTGGGCGATCCCGCCCCCGATTTCACGCTGACCGACGCGGACGGCAACCAGGTCTCGCTGACCGACTACCGGGGCCGTTCCGTGGTGGTGTACTTCTACCCGGCCGCGAGCACACCAGGGTGCACGCGCGAGGCCTGCGATTTCCGGGACAACCTGGGCGAGCTGAACGACGCCGGTTTCACCGTGCTCGGCGTCTCGCCGGACAAGCCCGACAAGCTCGCCCAGTTCCGCGACGACGAGGGGCTGACGTTCCCGCTGCTGTCCGATCCGGACAAGGAGATCATGTCCGAGTGGGGCGCGTTCGGTGAGAAGAACAACTACGGCCGCGTCGTGCAGGGCGTGATCCGTTCGACGTTCGTGGTCGGACCGGACGGGACGATCGCGCAGGCGCTGCGCAACGTGCAGGCAACCGGCCACGTCGACCGGCTGCGCCGCGAAATCGGGGTCTAAAGGCCCCGCACTCCCCGCCACTGCTCTCCCGGCGGGCAGTGGAGGGACGCACGCTCACTCGAGGAACAGCCAGATCGCCACCGCGACAGTGATGCCGACGACGACGTAGCGCAGCAGCGTGCCCGGAAGCCGCTGGGCGAGCTTGCCCCCGAGGAACCCGCCGACCACCGTGGTCGGCACCAGCGTCGCCACCGCGATCCAGTCCACCGGGGCGACGAGCGAGTACACCACGAGCGTGACCGCGCTGCCGAGCAGGCCCAGCCAGCTCTTCAACGCGTTGAGACTGCGCATCGTGGCCGAGGCGCCGAGCATGAGCAGCGCGATCAGCACGACGCTGCGGGCGCCGCCGAAGTACCCGCCGTACACCGAGGCCAGCAGGATCCCCACGAACAGCAGCGCAGTCCGGTCGCCCCGCACGCCGTCGTCGGACGTGCCGAGCAACCGGCGGATCTGCTTCTGCAGCGCCATGAGCACCGCCGACAGTGCCACCAGCACCGGCACCACCGCGTCGAAGACCGAGCTCGGCAGCACCAGCAGCAGTACGCAGCCGCCGGCGGAACCGAGCACCGCCGCGATCGACGTGAGCACGAGGCGACGGGGAGCTCCTTCCAGGTCGGCGCGCTGGCTGTAGGCCGCACCGACGAAACCGGGGCCCTGCGCCACGGAGTTCGTCACGTTCGCGACCAGCGGCGGCATGCCGGTGGCCAGCAGTGCGGGAAACACCAGCAGCGAGCCGCCGCCGGCGACCGCGTTGATCGCGCCGGAGAAAAACCCGACGAGCGCCAGCAGGGCGGGTTCCAACCAATCGGTGAGCACGGGCCTCGAAATTAGTCGGTCCGCCACGCACGGTCAGAGCAAGGCGAGATCGATCACACCCGCGCTCGTCGTGCCCGGTCCGTGCGGTACCGCTGTCCGGCAGCCGCACCGCACGGACCGCCGGCCGACGCGAATCCCGCTACTCGGCGAGTGCGCGCAGACTCGGCAGCAACGCCCGCAACGCCCGGCCGCGGTGCGAATCGGCGTCCTTCTCCTCCGGTGGGAGTTCCGCGCTGGTGCGGGTCTCCCCTTCCGGCACGAACACCGGGTCGTAGCCGAAGCCGTTCTTCCCGCGGGGTTCGCGGACGATGGTGCCGGGCCACTCGCCCCGCACGACGGTGTGCGAACCGTCGGGGCGGGCCAGCGCCGCCGCGGCAACGAACGCACCGCCGCGCCGCTCGTCCGGGACGTCGTGCAACTGCCCCAGCAGCAGCTCCAGGTTCGCCCGGTCGTCGCCGTGCCTACCGGACCAGCGCGCGGACAGCACACCGGGCATCCCGCCCAGCGCGTCCACGGTGATGCCGGAATCGTCGGCCACCGCCGGGTAGCCGGTGGCGCGCATCGCATCGACCGCCTTGGCCACCGCGTTGTCCTCGAACGTCGCCCCGGTCTCCGGGGCTTCCGGGAACGCGGGCACGTCGCCGAGCCCGATGACTTCGAGCCCGGTCACACCCGCCTCGGCGAGGATGCGCCGCAGTTCGCCGAGCTTCGCCGCGTTGCGCGTGGCCAACAGCAGGTGGCTCATCACCCGCTCCCCGGCAACGTGCCCGGGTACGGCGCGGCCAGCGCCTCCGCCTGGAGCTCGGCCAGCCGGGAGCAACCTGCCTGGGCGGAGTCCAGCATCTGGTCCATCGTGGAACGTGGGAACGTGGCACCTTCGCCGGTGCCCTGCACCTCCACGAGGGTGCCGTGGTCGGTGGCGACGACGTTCATGTCCACCTCGGCGCGGGAGTCCTCCTCGTAGGGCAGGTCCAGCCGCACGCGGCCGTCCACCACGCCGACGCTGATCGCCGAGACACCGCAGGACAGCGGCTTCGGGTCGGACAGCCGGCGCGCCGCGCGGAGGTAGGTCACCGCATCCGCCAGCGCGACGTACGCACCGGTGATCGCGGCGGTGCGCGTGCCCCCGTCGGCCTGGATCACGTCGCAGTCGAGGGTGATGGTGTTCTCGCCGAGGGCGGACATGTCGATGCACGCCCGCAGCGACCGACCCACCAGCCTGCTGATCTCGTGCGTGCGTCCGCCGATGCGTCCCTTCACGGATTCGCGCACGCCCCGCGTGTTCGTCGCCGAGGGCAGCATCGCGTACTCCGCCGTGACCCAGCCGAGGCCGGATCCGGCGCGCCACCGCGGCACTCCTTCCTGCACGCTCGCCGCGCACAACACGCGCGTCCGACCGAACTCCACGAGTACCGACCCGGCCGGCCAGTCCTGGTACCCGCGCGTCAACCGCACCTCTCGGAGCTCGTCATCGCTCCGTCCGTCAACTCGTGCCACGTCTCCCACCTTAGGCACTCGATCGCTGCCGCCACGCGCCGCCTCTGCTCGGCGGCCGGCGGCCCTCGTCGTCGTCAGAGTCGTCAGATCTCGTAGCGGCCGCCCGCGACGACGAGCTCCACCGGACCTGCGTACTCCGCGGCGGCCTCGCCCCGCACCCGCTCGGCATCCATCCACGGCTGCAGGTGCGTGAGCAGCAGTCGACCGGCCCCGCCCGCCTGCGCCAACCGCCCGGCCTGCGTACCGGACAGGTGCAGGCCCTCCGGCACGTCCGGTGAATGCGGCCAGGACGCCTCCGCCAGCAACGCGCTGCCGCCCGCGGCGAGCGCGGTCAGCCCCGGGAACGGCCCGGTGTCGCCGGTGTAGGCCAGCAGGCCTTGCCCGTCCGAGATGCGGAAGCCCCACGTGGGGCAGACGTGGTGCACCGGCACCGGTTGCACGTCGAAGGCGCCGATCCGCAGCGGCAGCTCGGACAGCGGGTGGAAGTCGAACACGTCGCCGAGATCGGTCTCGCCCCACTCGGGCACGCTCGTGGCGTACAGCGCGGCCAGTCGCTGCGCAGCGCCTTCCGGGGCGTACACGGGCAGGCGCCGACTGCGCGGATCGTAGGGTGGCGACGGGTGGTACCGCCGCAGCACCGTCATCGTCGCCACGTCCGCGCAGTGGTCGGCGTGCAGGTGGCTCAGCAGCAGCGCGTCCAGGTCGAACGGGTCCGCGTGCCGCTGCAGCGGGCCGAGCGTGCCGTTGCCGAGTTCGAGCGCGATCCGCGTGCCCGCCGATTCGAGCAGGTATCCCGAGCAGGGCGAGTCCGGTGCGGGGATGCTCCCGGAACACCCCAGAATCGTCAGATCCACGCGCTCGAGCGTGCCACGGCCCGCGGCTGGACGGCATCGGCCACCAGGCCGGGACCGATGAACCTCGTGGCCAGCCGGCTGAACCGTTCGGGCGAGCCGGTGCAGCGGAACTCGTGGTGGGCAACCCGATCGGGTTCGGCCAGAAGATCCTGTTCGGTGAGCACGCGGAGCACGTCCTTGGCGGTCTCCTCGGCGCTGGAGACCAGCGTCACGTGCTCGCCCATCGCGAGCTGCACCACCCCGGTCAGCAGCGGGTAGTGCGTGCAGCCCAGCACGAGCGTGTCCACCCCCGCCTGCTGCAGCGGGTCGAGGTAGCTCTGCGCGAGGCCGAGGATCTGCCGCCCGCTGGTGGTGCCGCGTTCGACGAACTCGGCGAACCGCGGGCAGGCGCTCGTGGTCAGCACGATGTCCGGGGCCGCGGTGAAGGCGTCCTCGTAGGCCCGGGACGAGATGGTGGCGCGGGTGCCGATCACGCCGACGCGCCGGTTGCGCGTCGTGGACACGGCTCGGCGCACAGCGGGCAGCACCACTTCGACCACGGGCACGCCGTAGCGCTCCCGGGCGTCGCGCAGGCAGGCCGCCGAGGCGGTGTTGCAGGCGATGACCAGCGCCTTGACGCCCTCCTCGACGAGCGCGTCGGTCTGCTCCAGGGTTCGCGCGCGGATGTCGGACAGCGGCCGCGGGCCGTACGGCGCGTTCGCGGTGTCGCCCACGTAGCGCAGGGACTCCGCGGGCAGCTGGTCCATGATCGCGCGGGCGACGGTCAGACCGCCCACGCCCGAATCGAAGATGCCGATCGGCGCGTTGCTCACCGGTACAGTGTGCCACCGGGCGCGGACCCGGACGGGCGGCGCGTGCTGCGCGCCACCAGCCACGCGGCCAGCGCACCGCCGAACGCGCCGAACAGGTGCCCCTCCCAGGACACGCCCGGCTGCCCGGGCAGCACGCCCCACAGCATCGATCCCCAGAAGATGAACAGCACGATCGCCACCGCGATCTGCCCCGTGTTGCGCTGCAGGAATCCGCGCAGCAGCAGGAACACCATCCAGCCGAACACGAGGCTGGACGCGCCGATGTGCGGATCGGGCGCGCCGACGAGCCACGTGCCCACACCGGCGGTGATCCACACGGTCGCGGTGACCACGAGGAACTGCCGCACACCGCCCGACAGCGCGAGCCAGCCGAGCACGAAGAACGGCACGGTGTTCGAGACCAGGTGCGACCAGCCGCCGTGCAGCAGCGGGGCCCAGAGGATCCCGTCGAGGCCATCGACCTCCCGCGGGACGATGCCGTACTCGTTGATCAGTCGCAGGCTGTTGACCGCGCCCATGGCGAGATAGCTCTGCACGGCGTACAGCACGGCGAGGAACAGCAGCATGCCCACTGCCGACCGGGCCGGGTTGGCCGGGAGCACGCGCGCGTTCGGACGTTGCGGCAGCCTGTTCACGCCCCCGAGGCTACTGGTCGAAACGTCCGTTGACGCCAGGCCGGCCCGGAATCGTCCACCACCGGTAAGCTGACCGGCGTTCGCCCTCGTCGGCTGCTGCGACATGACTGCTGCGACACACCTGCTGCGACATGCCTGCCGGAAAGGTCTGGATTGGTCGAGTTCGACGTCGCCGTGCGCACCGCGGTGCGGCACGGCCGCTCACCCGTGTGGGACTCCCGAACCGACACCGTGCTGTGGGTCGATCACCCGGCGGCGAGCGCGCACCGCTACTCGCCCGGCCGCGGCACCGACTCCGCCATGCCCGCACCGCAACCGGTGGGGGCGGCGCTGCCGCGGGCGCGCGGCGGGCTGCTGCTGCACCTCGACGACGGGCTCGCGCTGTTCGAGGCGGACGGCGAGACGCGCACGTGGCTGGCGTACTGGGCGCGGGAGGGGTTGCACGCGGCCACGAGCGCCGTCGACCTGCACGGCCGCGCCTGGGCTGCGAGCACACCGCTGGGGGCACCCGCGCAGTGCGGCGGCTTTCCCGCAGAGCAGGCCTGGCCCGCCGAGCAGGCCTGGCCCGCCGAGGACGGGCAGGACGCGACGGCTGGCCGCGACGGCGAGCGCGCCCGCTCGACCGCGTCCGGAGGGGAACGTCACGCCGAGCGCGGGCAGGTCGCCGAGCGCGGGCAGGTCGCCGAGCGCGGGCAGGTCGCCGAGCGCGGGCAGGTCGCGGAGCGTGTCCGGCCCGTCGAAAGCGAGCAAGCCGCGGACGGCGGCGGGTGGCTGGTGCGCGTGGCCCCGTCCGGTCCGGTGCGCACGGGATTGCGTGCGCTGCCGGATCCGCGCGGATTGGCTTTCGCTCCGGACGGCACGCGGTTGTACCTGGCCGATGGCGCGACCGGGCGGGTCGAGGTGATCGCGTTCGACGCGGACGGCGCCGAACTCGGCCGGCGCCGAGCGCTGGCCGAACCCGGTGCACCGGCGGGCGGCCTCTGCGTGGACGCGGCCGGCTGCCCGTGGGTGGCGCTGCCCGGTGCGGGCGTCGTGCGCCGCTACACACCGGAAGGGGTGCTCGACCGCGAAGTGGCGCTGCCCGGGCACCGGCCGACGGACTGCTGCTTCGGCGGGACGCGCCTGAACGACCTGTACGTCACGACTGCCGACGGTCCGACCGGTGCCGCACCCGGCCCTCCCGCCGACTCGGCCGGTTCTCCGTCCAGCCCGCCCGGCGCCTCACCCGGTGGTCGAGGAGCCTCACCCGATGCTGCCGGCACAGCGGAGGGCACCGAGGAGGGCGCCGCGGAGCGGGCGGCGCTGCTCGTCGTCCCGGACGCGGGCGAGGGCGTGCGCACCCCCGCCTTCGCGGGCTGAGGCCCGAGCACGACCGCATCACGCACCTCACCCGCTCGGGCTGTGTGGACATTTCTCGAGAAATGTCCGCGACTTTTCTCGAGAAATGTCCGCACGCCCCGGGTGCGCGCTCGGCGCGTCAGGCCCAGAGCTGGCCGTCCAACCGCTCCGCCGCCTCGTCGATCGTGCCGCTGTAAGCACCGGTGGACAGGTACTTCCACCCCGCGTCGGCGACGGGGAACACGATGTCGGCGGACTCGCCGGCGGCAGCCGAACGTTCCGCCATGGTCATGGCCGCGTGCAGCACGCCACCGGTGGAGATCCCGGCGAAGATGCCCTCGCTCTCCAGCAGCTGGCGGGTGCGCCGCAGCGCGTCGTACGAGCCGACGGAGAACCGCCGGCTGAGCACGTCCTCGTCGTAGAGCTCGGGCACGAAGCCCTCGTCCAGGTTCCGCAGCCCGTACACGAGCTCGCCGTAGCGCGGTTCGGCGGCGACGATCTGCACGCCGGGCCGCTGCTGGCGCAGGTAGCGCCCCACGCCGACGAGGGTGCCGGTGGTGCCCAGCCCGGCCACGAAGTGCGTGACGCTGGGCAGGTCGCGCAGGATTTCCGGGCCGGTGCCGCGGTAGTGCGCGTCCGCGTTGGCCTGGTTGCCGTACTGGTACAGCATGACCCAGTCGGGGTTCTGCTCGGCCAGCTGCTTGGCCACCGAGACGGCCTGGTTCGAGCCACCGGCGGCGGGCGAGGAGACGATCCGCGCGCCGAAGGCCTGCAGCAGCTGGCGGCGCTCCTCCGAGGTGTTCTCGGGCATCACGCACACCAGGCCGTAGCCCTTGAGCTTGGCGGCCATGGCCAGCGAGATCCCGGTGTTTCCGGAGGTGGGTTCCAGGATGGTGCACCCGGGGGTGAGGCGGCCTTCCTTCTCCGCCGCCTCAATCATGCCCAGCGCAGGGCGGTCCTTGATCGAACCAGTGGGGTTGCGGTCCTCGAGCTTCGCCCACAACCGGACGTCCGGGGAAGGCGACAACCCCGGAAGCCCCACCATCGGAGTGTCCCCGAGGGCGTCCAACAGCGAGTCGTAGCGGGCCACGTTCTGCCTCCAAGATCAGGGCTGTGAGATCGAAGGACCACCCGTGCGCGGGCCGTTGCCGCGGCCTCCGCCGGCGGGAACGGCCCGGGGCGGTGCGTCAGCGCATGCCACCGGCGACGGCTGGCAGGATCGTGACGCTGTCCCCGTCGGACACCGGGGCCTCGAGACCACCGGTGAAGCGCACGTCCTCGTCGTTGACGTAGACGTTGACGAACCGGTGCAGGCTGCCCTCCCGGACGAGCCGGTCCTTGAGCCCGCTGAAGTTGCCGTCGAGGTCGTTGATGACCTCGCCCAGCGTGTTGCCGGCGGCCTCGACCGACTTCTCACCGCTGGTGTACGAGCGCAGGATCGTCGGGATGGACACCTTGACTGCCATGGAAATACCTCCTGATCGGGATACGCGGGACGGGACGACAGCGCGCCGCCGCGCCGGAACTCGGCGCGGCGTCGGGAAATGCGGGCTCAGCCCCGGTCGGGCACCTCGTCGGCACCGGTGTGGGCGAACATGTACGACTCCACGACCTCGACCGGCTCCTCGGTGACGGTTCCGTCCACGATGCGGTAGGAGCGCAGCTCGTAGGTCTCCGGGTCCCGGGTGGACACGAGCACGTAGTGCGCGTTCGGCTCCGAGGCGTACGAGACATCCGTGCGGGAGGGATAGGCCTCCGTCGAGGTGTGCGAGTGGTAGACCACCACCGGCTCCTCGTCGTTGGCGTCCATCTCCCGCCACACCCGCAGCTGTTCCTGCGAGTCGAAGCGGTAGAAGGTGGGCGAACGCTCGGCGTTGATCATCTCGATGAAGCGCTCCGGGCGCTCCGACCCCTCCGGGCCGGCGATGACACCGCACGCTTCGTCCGGGTGGTCCCGTCGGGCATGCGCGACCATCGCGTCGACGAGGTCGCGTCGGATCACCAGCACAGACACCATCCTAATGAATGCGGCACCGGCCTCCCATCATGTGGGAGCACGCTCTTCTCCGGTGCGGTTTCCCTGTCCAACGTCCCGTCCACCATGATTCATTCCCGCGTCGACGGGTACCGAGCCGTGTAGCAGCTCACCTCGCCGACCGGCTCCGCGGCGAGCACGCCGCGCACGATCGCCCGGGCGGTCACCTCGGCCGCGGCGGCGCACAGCGCGTCCAGCGCCGCCGGCCACCCCGCCGAACCGACCTCCGGCCACCCGGAGCGCCGCCCCGTGGCCAGGGCGAAGGCCGTGTCCCCGTCGGTGATCCCGTGCGCCGGGCGCACCGCCCGGGCGATGCCGTCGTGCGCGGCCACGGCCAGGCGCCGCGCCTGCGCCTTGTCCAGGGCCGCGTCCGTGGCCACCGCCCCGATGGTGGTGTTCAGCGGCCGGCCGACGGGACCGTGCCGGCCCGGCCGCTCACCCGCGTGCTCGCGCGCGGCGGCCACCTCGGCCGGGTCGGGCGCGCGCAGGTCCGGCGGAGGGTGCCAGGGCAGCCCCGTGCCCGCGTCGACGACCGGGCCGGCGGAGTTCACCGCCCACAGCGCGCCCACCGTGCTGCCCGCTGCGGCCGTGTCCCCGCCCACGGTGGCCGAGGCGGTGCCCAGCCCGCCCTTGAGGTCGCCCGCGACCGCACCGGTCCCCGCGCCGGTGTTGCCCTGGGGGAACTGCTCCGCCGTGGCCGCTGCGCAGGCCCGGTAGCCGAAGTCCGCGTCCGGGTGGTGGCGGTACTCGTTCAGCGGCAGGTCGAACAGCACGGCCGCGGGCACGACGGGCACGACCTGCGCCGGGTCCGGGCCCACCGGCACACCGCGTCCGCGCTCGGCCAGCCAGCGCATCACCCCGTCCGCGGCGGCCAGGCCGAACGCGCTGCCGCCGGCGAGCAGCACCGCCTGCACGCGCTGGACGAGGTGCTCCGGGGCGAGCACGTCGGTCTCCCGCGTGCCCGGACCGCCGCCGCGGACGTCGACGGCCGCGGCCGCACCGCCCGGGGTGAGGAGCACGCTGGCGCCGGTGGCCCGCTCCTCGTCGAGCTGCTGGTCGTGCCCCACCTGCACGCCGGGCACGTCGGTGATCGCGTCGCGCGCTACCACGCCACGGTCACTCCACCAGCGCGGTCACGAGGTTGTCCTGCACCCAGGTCAGCCAGTGGTAGACGCCGAGGTGCTCGCGGCGGAGCTCGTCGGTCTCCGCGTCGTCGACGAGGTCGTCCTCACCGTCCTCGCCGACCTCGAGCGCGGTGCCCAGGGCCAGCCGCACGTCGTTGAGGGCGGTCAGCCACTGGTCGGCCTGCTCACCGGTCAGCTGCACGGATCCCCCGTCGACCGGGCACGTGTTCAGCACCAGGTCGGCCACTTCGGTCTTGGCCTGCACGAGCTCCGGCTCGTGCAGCGAGCGCAGCGCGCCGGCGGCGTTCTCGTCGGTCTCGCCGTCGGACTCCGCGGCCGCGTCGGCGGCGTCGGTGCGGAAGAAGTCCGGCAGCAGCCGCTCCAGCACCTTGTCCTCGGGCGGCTCGGTGGGGCCGGTGCGGATCCCGGTCAGCTCGGCCAACTCGTCCTGCGGCGCCTCCCCCGACCGCGCGGTGAGCATGTCCTTGATCTGGCTCACGAGGCCGCGGATGACGGCGGCCTCCTGCTGGGACAGCTGGGTCACCACGTGACCGTTCCTCCGGGTCCAGCCCTCCACGTGACGTCCTCACTCCTCGTCTCGGCGTAGTGGGTCTCGGCGCAATGGGTCTCGGCGTGGGGCTCGACGTGCAGCCCGCCGCCCTCGCGCGGTGCGCGGCGGACGGTCAGGAGTCCTTCTGCATCGTCGCCCACAGGCCCGCGGCGTGGAGCTTGGCCACATCGCCCTCCACCTTCTCCTTGGAACCGGAGGAGACCACCGCGCGGCCCTTGTGGTGGACGTCCAGCATCAGCTTCGTCGCGTGGTCCTTGCTGTAGCCGAAGATCTTCTGGAAGACGTAGGTCACGTACGACATGAGGTTGACCGGATCGTTCCACACCACGGCCAGCCACGGCTGGTCCTCGGTGCCGTGCTCGGCCGGTTCGAGCTGCGCACGCTCAGCTTCAGCGGGCGAGGTCATGTCCCCAGTCTGGCACGGGCCTTCCGGCGCGGGTCGGCCGCGTGCTCACCGGGTGGCCCGCGCCCCGCCCCGGCGGGCGGCCGGTTTCACCCGCGCGGGGCAAAACGCCGACGAAGACGCCGACGAGGGCGAGCGGGCGCGACGGCCGAGCCTGGCGCGGACGACGCCACCGCAACACGTAGCCTCTGCGGCATGACCGCTGCGAGCACTCCGACCACAGCGCTGCGCACCGACCAGTACGAGTTGACCATGCTCGCCAGCTCGCTGCGCGACGGAACGGCGCACCGGCAGTGCGTGTTCGAGGTGTTCACCCGGCGCCTGCCGAACGGTCGCCGCTACGGCGTGTTCGCGGGCATGCCCCGGGTCCTCGAGGCGATCGAGAACTTCCGCTTCGACGAGCAGACCCTGCGGCACCTCGGCGAGAACGGGCTCGTGAACGAGCGGACCCGGCAGTGGCTGGCCGACTACCGCTTCAGCGGCGACATCGACGGCTACTCCGAGGGCGAGCTGCACTTCCCGGGCTCACCGGTGCTGACGGTGCGCGGCACGTTCGCCGAATGCGTGCTGCTGGAGACCGTGGTGCTGTCGATCATCAACCACGACAGCGCGATCGCCGCGGCCGCGGCGCGCATGGTCTCGGCCGCGAACGGGCGAAGCATCACGGAGATGGGATCGCGCCGCACGCACGAGCACGCGGCGGTGGCCGCCGCCCGCGCGGCCTACCTGGCCGGGTTCGGCGCGACGTCCAACCTCCAGGCCGGGGCGCACTACGGCATCCCCACGGCGGGCACCGCCGCGCACTCCTTCACCCTGCTGCACGACTCGGAGCGCGCCGCGTTCGAGGCGCAGGTGGCCGAGCTCGGTCCGCACACGACGCTGCTCGTGGACACCTACGACATCACCCGGGGCATCGAACTCGCCGTCGACGTGGCCGGCACCGACCTGCGGGGGGTGCGCATCGACTCCGGGGACGTCGGCGTGCTGGCGCGGCAGGCGCGGCAGCAGTTGGACGAGCTGGGCGCAACGGCCACGCGGGTGATCGTCTCCGGCGACCTCGACGAGTACGCGATCGCCTCGCTGCGGGCCGAGCCCGTCGACTCCTACGGGGTGGGCACCTCGCTGGTGACCGGCTCCGGTGCGCCGACCGCCGGGATGGTCTACAAGCTCGCCGAGGTGGAAGGCCGGCCGGTGGCCAAGCGCAGTTCGAACAAGGAGTCTCGCGGCGGCCGCAAGGCGGCGATCCGGCGGCACAAGGACACCGGCACGGCCGTGGAGGAGGTCGTGTACCGGCTGGCCCCGGACGTGGCGGAACCACCGGCGGGGCCGCACGACCGGCACATGCAGCGCCCGCTGATGCGCGGCGGGCAGCGGGTGGACGACCTGCCCACGTTGGAGGAGGACCGCGAACGGCTGCGGCACGCGCTGGTGAGCCTGCCGTGGGAGGGGTTGAAGCTCTCGCACGGCGAGCCGGCCATCCCGACGGTCTTCCCCCGGCCCTGATCCCCCCCCGGGCGAGCCCTTCTCGGACCCGGTCCTTCCCCGACCCGACCCGGCTGGGCATCCCTGCCTGGCCGCATCCCTGCCTGGCCCCACCCCGGCTGGGCCGTCCCCGGCCTGAACCAGGTCCGGGTCGGACGCCGGTCCCGGGGCGAGCTGGGAGCAGGACCTCCCCGGCGGCCGGGCCGCTGAACCCGCGCCTGTTCACCGCCGCCGGTGCACCGGCGCATACTGGGCGGCACAGCTCCCGCGGGCGGAGCTACCGAACCTCCCGCCGCGCGCAGGCGCGGCGGGAAGCAGGCGTCGCGCAGGCGCGGCAGGAAGCAGGTCGCAATGTCCAGGGCACTGATCATCGTGGACGTGCAGAACGACTTCTGCGAAGGCGGGGCGCTGGCCGTCACCGGCGGCGCGCGGGTCGCCTCGGCGATCACCGCCCGGCTCGGCGCGGACGAGCACGACGTCGTCGTGGCCACCCGCGACTACCACATCGACCCGGGGGCGCATTTCAGCGACCAGCCGGACTTCGTGCGCTCGTGGCCGCGCCACTGCGTCGCCGGCACACCGGGAGCGGCGTTCCACCCGGAGCTGGACGTCGGCCCGATCACCGCGGTGTTCGACAAGGGCCAGTACGACGACGGCTACTCGGGGTTCACCGGTGTGGATCCGCAGCAGCGGCGGCTGCCGGACTGGCTGGCGCAGCGCGGTGTGGAGCACGTCGACGTCGTCGGGCTGGCCACCGACCACTGCGTGCGTGCCACGGCGCTGGACGCCGCGCGGTCCGGGTTGGGCACGGCGGTGCTGCTCGACCTGACCGCGGGCGTGGCGGCCTCCACAGTGGACGCGGCGATGCTCGAGATGGACGAGGCCGGCGTGGAGCTCACCGGCAACCCCGTCGTGGCCTGACCGCCGTGGTCTGACCGCTGTGGCCTGAACCAGCGGGGTTGCGCCGCGGAACCCCGCGCGCAGAACGCAGTCCTGCTCCCGCCGCCCGGCGCGGTAACGTCGGAGCGTGGCCCGTTCCGTTCCCCGCTGGTCGAACCCCGACGCCTTCGCCCCCGATGAGGACGACACCCCACCGCCGGAGATCGCCGCGGCACTGCCGACCTCCGGCGGGGACTCCGGCCCGGTGGCGGACCTGTCGACGCTGCTGAGCGCGGCCGTGGAGGCCGTCGGCGGCACGGAACGCAGCGGGCAGGCGCGCATGGCCGAAGCCGTGGAGCACGCCATCGACACCGGCGAACACCTGGCCGTGCAGGCGGGCACCGGCACGGGCAAATCGCTGGCCTACCTGGTTCCGGCGCTGCGGCACGCGGTGCGGCAGGGCAAAACGGTGGTCGTGTCGACCTCGACGATCGCGCTGCAGCGGCAACTCATCGACCGCGACCTGCCCCGCCTGGCCGAGGCGCTGACCGGCGTGCTGGGTCGGCGGCCCACCTTCGCGATCCTCAAGGGTCGGCGGAACTACCTGTGCCTCAACCGGATCCACGGCAACGCCCCGGCCGAGCCGGAGGAGGGGCTGTTCGACCCGTTCGCCGCCTCGTCGCTGGAACGCCAGATCAACCGCTTGCAGGAGTGGGCGCAGGAGACGGAGACCGGTGACCGCGACGAACTGGTCCCGGGCGTGAGCGACCGCGCGTGGCGCCAGGTGTCCGTGACGGCGAAGGAGTGCCTCGGGGCGCACCGCTGCCCCATGGGCGACGAGTGCTTCGCCGAGCTGGCCCGCGCGGCCACCGCGCAGGTCGACATCGTGGTGACGAACCACTCGCTGCTGGCCATCGACGCGCTCGACGACCGCTCGATCCTGCCGGAGGCCGACGTGGTCGTCGTCGACGAGGCGCACGACCTCGTCGACCGCGTCACCTCCGCCGCGACGGGCGAGCTCACCGCACCGCTGGTGAGCAACGCGGCGCGGCGCTGCGGCCGCGTGTTGGACGAGCGCATCGCCGACGCGCTCGCCGAAACCGCCGACGGGGTGGAGACCCTGCTCGGCGACGCGCCGGTCGGCCGGGTGGACGAGCTGCCGGAGCAGCTGGCGGGGCTGCTGCGCTCGGTGCGGGACGCGGCCTCCTCGTGCGTCATCGCGCTCAAGCCCACGCGCGGCGAGGACGTGAGCGGTGACAGCGCCCGCGCGCTCGCGCACGCGGCGACCGAGGAGGTGCACGAGACCGCCGTGCGCCTGCTGGACGCGTTCGACGACGGCGAGACGCGCGACGTCGTGTGGGTCGCGGCGGAGCACAACCGGCCGCGGGCGCTGTGCGTGGCACCGCTCGGCGTGGGCGGGCTGCTGCGCGAGCGGCTGTTCGGCAAGCGCACCGCCGTGCTCACCTCGGCGACGCTGGCGCTGGGCGGGTCGTTCGACACGCTGGCCCGGCAGTGGGGGCTGCCGCCGCGCGAGTCGGCGCGGCTGGCGGCGGACGCGGCCACCGACCGCGACGTGCCCGCAGACGGCTCGGGGCCGAAGTGGACCGGGTTGGACGTGGGATCACCGTTCGACTACCCGCGCAGCGGCATCCTCTACATCGCGCGGAAACTCCCCTCGCCCGGACGCGACGGGCTGCCGACCGAGTACCTGGACGAACTGGCCGAGCTGGTCACCGCCGCGGGCGGGCGCACGTTGGGGCTGTTCTCCTCGATGCGCGCCGCGCGCCAGGCGGCCGAGGAGCTGCGCGAGCGGCTGGACCTGCCGGTGCTGTGCCAGGGCGAGGAGTCCACGTCCCAGCTGGTCGCCCGGTTCGCCGAGGAGGAGTCCGCCTCGCTGTTCGGCACGCTGTCGCTGTGGCAGGGCGTGGACGTGCCCGGGTCCTCGCTGAGCCTGGTCATCATGGACCGCATTCCGTTCCCGCGCCCGGACGACCCACTGGCCTCGGCGCGGCAGAAGGCGTTGAACGAACGCGGCGGCAACGGTTTCCTCACCATCGCGGGCACGCACGCGGCGCTGCTGCTCGCCCAGGGCGCGGGCAGGTTGCTGCGCACAGCCGCCGACCGCGGCGTCGTCGCCGTGCTCGACCCGCGGTTGGCGACGGCGCGCTACGCCGGTTTCCTGCGCGCCTCGCTGCCGCCGTTCTGGACGACGCACGACCCGCAGGTGGTGCGCGGCGCGCTGCAGCGGCTCACCACCACGTCCTGAGCTCGTTGCCCAACAGCACGATAAGCACAACTATTGCGACCCATTGATCTCAGTGACTGCAGTTCACATTACTGCAGGTACAGTGCACCCATGAGCGCGGAAGGGTTCCATCAGGACGATCCGTCCGACGGCGTCGACGTGAACCTGTCAAACGCCCGCCCCCACCTCTCCGACTACGCCGAGAAGGCCAAGCAGGGACAGACCGTCTACCTGACCAATCGCGGCAAGCGGGTCGCCGCGCTCGTACCGGTCGACGTCGCCGAAGCCCACGCCGAACTCGAAGACACCTACTGGGCCCGCCGCGCAGCTGAAGCCGAAGAGTCCGGCATCATCTCCTGGGACGAGGCCATCATCGCCCTCGAGGGTGGCGATCGGTGAGTCACCGGCACCTCGAAATCACCCGCGACGCCGCGAAATCTACGACCGATAACACCCGTTCCTGCTGCAGCGAACACCGACCACCGCTCCCGGCCGCCCGCCGAAGCGGGAACGGTCCGACCCGCCCGGCCGCCGCGCAGCTGAGGGCTCACGGGCCCGCGCCCGCGTGAGCCCGGGGGCCTGTGCACCGGATCCCCTGTGAGCCGGGACACGCCCGCCGTTGTGGACGTTCCACAACGCGGACCGCTTCTTTCTGTACCGCCGGGGACGCCGGGTACGTTGTGCCCGTTCGCCGCGCGGGCCACCCGCAACGGCGAAGCCCAGGATCGATCCAGGCTCCGCGGAGCACGACCGAGGGGAGACCGTTGTCCGCAGGAAGCGACGCGCTGCCCGCCGCCAACCTCGCGCGCACCGTCGTCTTCGCAGCGTTCATCGCCGTGCTGGGGTTGTTCCCCGGGTTGCAGTTCGCCGCCGTCCCGATCGTTCTGCAGAACATGGGGCCGCTGCTGGCGGGCAGCATCCTGGGGGCGCGACGCGGCGGTGCCGCCGTGCTGCTGTTCCTCGTGCTCGTGGCGATCGGCCTGCCGCTGCTGTCCGGCGGCCGCGGCGGGCTCGCCCCGCTGTTCTCACCGAGCGGCGGTTTCATCCTCGGCTGGCTCCTCTCGGCCGTGGTGACCGGTTGGATCGCCACCCGCTCGCCCGGGCCGCCGCGGATCCCGCTGCTGCTGCTCGCCAACACCGCCGGTGTCGCGGTGGACTACCTCGTCGGCATCCCCTACTGGGGCGTGCTGGTCGGCGACCTCCCCGCGGCCGCCCTGCAATCGGGGGTTTTCCTCCCCGGCGACGTCGCGAAGATCGTGCTCGTGTCGCTGGTCGCAGCAGCGGTGCACCGCGCCGCCCCGGCGGCCCCGGCCGCCGCGACGAGCCGGAGCGGGTGAGCCGTGCACCTGCCGATCCTGGACCGCACCCCGACCTCGCGGATCACGCACCTGCCCGCCGGTGACGAGCAGGCCCGCGAGCACGCGCCCGCCGACTGGCCCGCCCGCGTGCGCGCCGGCGCGACGCGCCTGCCCGCGGGCGTGCGGGTGGGGCTCACCGGCTCCGACGCGCACGCGCGGCTGTGCTGGTTCCTCGCCGCCGACCTCGCCGGCTGCGCCACGCTAATCACCGACACGTCGTGGAGCCGCGGCGAGCTCGACGCGGTGTGCGCCGACGCGCGCCCGGCGGTGTTCGTGCCCGGCGACTCCCCGCCGCCCGCGGAGGCGGACGCACCGCCGCGCGGACCGGCCGGTGACGCGGACACGCTGTTCTACCTGCCCACGACCTCGGGCAGCAGCGGCCGCCCCCGCGTGCTGGCGCGCACCCGCGAGTCGTGGCTGCGCAGTTACGAGGCGTTCGACGTGGGGGTGGGCGGCGACGACCGCGTGCTCGTACCCGGGCCGCTGAGCTCCTCGCTGTTCCTGTTCGCCGCCCTGCACGGCCTGCACGCGGGTGCCGACCTGTGGCTGCTGGACCGGTGGAACGTCGCCGAGGCCGCGGCCGCCTGCCGCCACGTCACCGCGGCGCACCTGGTGCCGGCGATGCTCGCGGCGCTGCTGGACCGCTGGGAGCACTCCCCGGAGGAGGCCGCCGCACTGCGGCTGCGCCGCGTGGTGCTCGGCGGTGCCCGCGTGGACGAGCAGCTCGCGCAGCGGCTGCACCGGGTGCTGCCCGACTGCGAACTCGTCGAGTACTACGGGTCCGCGGAAACCTCGGTGATCGCGGTGGGGCGCCGCGGCGCGCTGCACCCGGTGGTGGATGTGCGGCTCGACGAGCAGTCCGGAACGCTGCGGACGCGCTCCCCGCTGCTGTGCTCCGGACACCTGCGGGGCGGGGTGCTCGAACAGCTGGAAACCGAGCAGGGGTGGTTCAGCGTGGGCGACCGGGCGAGCCGGCACGACGACGGCTCGCTGCGGATCCTGGGCCGGCAGGGCGGCACGATCAACACCGGCGGTGCGCTCGTCGCGGCCGAGGAGGTCGAGGCCGTCCTCCGCGCGGTACCCGGCGTGCGCGACGCGGTGGTCGCGGGTACGCCGCACTCCCGCTTCGGCGAACTCGTCACCGCGGTGCTGGAGGGCGCCGGCGAGGCCGAGCTGGCCGCGGCGCGGCGTCACGCGCAGCAGGAGTTGAAACCCGACAAGCGCCCGCGCCGCTGGCTGCCGGTGCGGCGACTGCCGCGCACCACCTCGGGCAAGCCGGCGCGGGCCCGGGTGAGCGAGCTCCTCGCCCGCGGGCTACCGCCGGACGACGCCGCCGAATCACCGGCACCCGAGAATCCGGCACCCGAGAGCCCGACACCCGAAAGCCCGAACCCCGGCAGCTCCGCCTCGCCAGGCACTGCTTCACCGGGCACTGCCTCGCCAGGCACTGGCTCGCCAGGCACTGGGAGCGGCGATGGCTGACCGCACGCCGGTGGCCGTGGCCGCGCGCCGCTGCCCGATCACCACCGCCGGGCACGGCCTGCGCGACGTGCCCGTCGACCAGCTGGCCGCGCCCGTGCTGCGCGCCGCGCTCGCCGATGCCGGGCGCGAGGCGGCCGACGAGGTGGTGCTCGGCAACGTGCTCGGCCCCGGCGGCAACCCGGCGCGCGTGGCGGCGCTGCGCGCCGGACTCGGGTGCGACGTGCCGGGGATGACGGTCGACCGGCAGTGCGCCAGCGGGCTCAGCGCCATCACCACGGCCGCGGCGCTGCTGCGTGCGGGCCAGGTCGAATGGGTGCTGGCCGGCGGTGCGGAAAGCCCGTCGACCATGCCGTGGCGTGCGTGGCGATCGTCCTCGGCGACGGAACCGCCCCGCTTCTACACGCGCGCCCCGTTCGCGCCGGCCGACATCGGCGATCCGGACATGGGGCCCGCTGCGGACCTCGTCGCGGCCGAAGCGGGCATCGACCGGGCGCGGCAGGACGCGTTCGCCGCGCGCAGCCACGCGCGCGCAGTGGAAGCCCGGCGCGCCGGGCGGCTGGACGCGGAGCTGGTCGAGATCGCCGGCACCGACGCCGACGACCGGCCGCGGACCGGGTTCACCGCGCAGCGGCTCGCCCGGTTCCGCCCGGCGTTCACCGCCGGGGGCACGGCGACCGCGGCGAACTCCTGCGGGCTCAGCGACGGGGCCGCCGCGGTGCTGCTGACCACCGAGGACAATCGGAGGCGCCACGAGCTCGCGGGGATGCGCCTGGTCGGCGCGGAACACTCCGGTGTCGATCCGAACCGGTTGGGGCTGGGCGCGGTCGGCGCGATGCGCGCCGTCCGGGACGTGCGCGAGCCGGAGGTGGTCGAGTTCAACGAGGCGTTCGCGGGGCAGGCGCTGGCGTGCCTGGACGCGTGCGGGCTCGACGAGGAGCGCACCAGCCCGGACGGGGGCGCGATCGCCCTCGGCCACCCGTGGGGAGCTTCCGGCGCGGTGCTGGTGGTGCGGTTGTTCAGCCGCCTCGTGCGGCAGCAGTCGGAGCGCACCGGGATGGCGGCGCTGTCCTCCGGTGGCGGCCTCGGCGCGGCGACGGTCTGGGAGCGGGTGTGATCGAGTTCGACGACGTGGGCCATTCCTACGACGCGCGGACGGTGCTGACCGGCGTGCGGCTGCGGTTGGAGGAGCAGCGCGTCGCGTTCGTCGGGGCCAACGGCTCCGGCAAGTCGACACTGGCCCGGATGATCAACGGACTGGTCAACCCGACGCGGGGCCGCGTGCTCGTCGACGGCGTCGACCCGGCGCGCAACGGCCGCCGGGTGCGGCGCCGGGTCGGATTCCTGTTCACCCACCCGGACAGCCAGATCGTCATGCCCACCGCGGTCGAGGACGTGGCCTTCTCGCTGCGCCGCACGAGCCTGCCGAAATCCCAGCGGCGGGAACGGGCGGTGCAGGTCCTCACCCGCCACGGCCTGGGTGAGCACGTGGACCACCCGGCGCACCAGCTCTCCGGCGGACAGAAGCAGCTGCTCGCGCTGTGCGCGATGCTCGCCGTCGAACCGGACGTGCTCGTCTGCGACGAGCCGACGACGCTGCTGGACCTGCGCAACAAGCGCCACTTCCGGGACGTGCTCGCGGGGTTGGAGCAGCAGGTCGTGCTCGTCACCCACGACCTGGAGCTCGTGGAGGACTTCGACCGCGTCGTCGTGCTCGACGAGGGCCGCGTGGTCGCCGACGACAAGCCGCGTCCGGCGCTGGCGCACTACCGGGAGTTGATCGGTTGAGTCCGCTCGGGTTGTACGAGCCGGGGAACAGCCCGCTGCACCGGGCGCCGGCCGGGCCGAAGTTCCTCGGACTGCTGGCGTTCGCGGTGGTCGTGCTCGTCGTCGACGGGGCGTCCGCCCTCGCGGTGTGCGCGGGGCTGGTGGTCGCGGCCTACGCGCTCGCGCGGGTTCCGCTGCGGCGGTGCCTGCGGATGCTGCGGCTGTTCGTGCCGCTGCTGGTGCTCGTGTTCCTCGTGCAGTGGTGGCTGATCGGTTGGGACACGGCCTGGGCGGTGAGCCTGCGGCTGGCCGCCGCGCTCGGCGCGGCCAACCTGCTGACGATCACCACCCGGGTCGAGGACGTGGTCACCGCGGTGGAGCGCGGCCTCGGCCCGCTGCGCCGGTTCGGGGTGCGACCGGAGCGGTTGGGCCTGCTCGTCGGGTTGACGATGCAGGCGGTCGCGACGCTGTCCGCGCTCGCCGCCCAGACCCGCGAGGCCCAGTGGGCGCGGCACGCGGAGGGCTCCGTGGTCGCCTTCGCCGTGCCGTTCCTCGTGCGCACCCTGCGGCACTCCGATCAGCTCGGCGAGGCGCTGGCCGCCCGCGGCGTCGGCGACGAGGAGTGAACCGGCGCGCGCTGGCGCGGACTGCGTGCAGTGCCAGGCGCGGTCCGAGGGCGCGGTCCTCTTGTGTTCTGCGACACACTTTGGCGCCGTATGAGTTGCCGGGGTAAAGCCCGGGGATCGACCCGAGGAGCGCAGTGGCCCGGACGACCGGCCGCCCGACCTAGTGGCCCGGACGACCGAGGGCCGCCCGAGACCTAGCGATACGAGATCGCGAAACGCTTCTCGGGTCCGATCTGTGTCCGGCCCCAGGTGACGTAAACCTGCTCGGCCTCCGTCTTCCAGATCGCCAGGAACGCGTCCGCCTCGACGCGAAGCGGCGAGCAGGGCTCACGATCGGGCGCCCCGCGGATGCTTCTCAGCGTTTTCCTGGCGAGGACGGCCCCGAGGGTGCTCCACTCCCGCTGTTCGGGGAGGGTGGTCGGGGGCAGCTGGGAGTAGGTGACTACCCGATGTCGAAGCTCCCGGAACGAGGACCGCGCCTGAGGTTCCGCTGCGGAACCCGCTGCGCACAACGCCTCAACCGGTTGAGCGATCTCCTGGCCACTGGACGGCGACGGTGACGGTGCCGGGGTCGATCTCGGTGAATCCGGCGTCGCGGACGAAGGCCACGCCGTGTTCGAACCACGCCTCGCGGGCGCTCGCCGCGGTGGTGAACCGCCGCCACGTGGGGTCGTCGGCGACGCGGACCGAGCACGGCAGTCCTGCCTCGATCCACGCCTGAAGCTCGTCGTGCCTGTCCGTTCCGCGCAGCAGGGCGGCCAGGAACATCGTGGCGTGCCCGACCTGCGCAGCGGTTTTGCCGGCGCTCATCGGTGCGTCCGGGTTGAGCCACAGCACGGGCGCGTCCGGGCGGGGCGGGCCGGGGGAGTCGGCGTCGAGTTCGCTGCCGGAGATCTGCAGCCGCGTCAGCTCCTTCGGCATGTCCGCGACGCGGCAGGGCGGGAAGGCGCGCACCTGCGCTCGGCCGACCTGCACCGTGCGACCGGGCAGCTCTTCGACCGCCCGCCAGTGCGAGCCGCGGGCGCGCCGCGCCACCTTGCGGATGCGCCCGGAGGTCCAGCCGAGGACCGCGTCGTGCCACGCGCCGCCGGGTTCGCTGCGTTCGTCGACGCAGACCGCCAGGGCGGCCGCGGCGGCCGCCGCCAGCAGGTCCGAACGCGCCGGTGGGGCATTGCGCTCCAGGCGCAGCACGAGCGGCATGAGCACCACGGCCTCCGGATCCTCGTCGGAGGTGTCGGCCGTGGCATCGCTCGGCAGCCGCATCCAGGTGGCGTAGCGGGCGAGCAGTGGTTCGAGAACGGCGGCTGTGTCCGACACGCCTCCCATTCTCCGCGGCCCGTTCTCCGCACCGCGCCCGGCCACCGCACCCGCACCTCCCCTGCCGCCGTGGCACCGGTCACCCTCACCTGCTCGACGGTGGGGACATTTCTCGAGAAACGTCGCGTACTTTTCTCGAGAAATGTCCTCACCCCCAGCGGAGCGGGCGCACTGAGCCGGGGCTCCGGGGCGCTGATTCAGGCCAGCGTCTCCTCCAGCGGCACGCGGCGCAGCACGCCGTCCTCGGCGTCGGCGGCCTCGATCTCGGCGCGCGTGACACCCAGCACGAACAACACCGTGTCCAGGAACGGGTAGGACAGCGCGGTGTCGGCGACCTCCTGCAACGCGGGTTTGGCGTTGAACGCCACACCGAGCCCGGCGCTGGAGAGCATGTCCATGTCGTTGGCCCCGTCGCCGACGGCCACGCACTGCTCCAGCGGCACGGAGAACGACTCGGCGAAGCGGCGCAGCGCCTTGGCCTTGCCCGGCCGGTCGACGATCTCACCGATCACGCGGCCGGTGAGCTTGCCGTCGACGACTTCCAGGTCGTTGGCGGCGCTGAAGTCGAGCCCGAGGTCGTCGACCAGCGAGTCGATGATCTTCGTGAACCCGCCGGAGACGACGCCGGTGTGGAAGCCGAGGCGGCGCAGCGTGCGGATCGTGGTGCGCGCACCCGGGGTGAGTTCGAGGTCGGCGGCCACCTCGTCGAGCACCGAGGCGGGCAGGCCTTCCAGCACGGCCACGCGTTCGCGCAGCGACTGGGCGAAGTCGAGCTCGCCCTGCATGGCGCGTTCGGTGACCTCGCGCACTTCCCGCTCGCGGCCGGCCTTGGCGGCGAGCATCTCGATGACCTCGCCCTGGATGAGCGTGGAGTCGACGTCGAACACGACGAGCCGCTTGGCGCGCCGCGCCAGGCCGATGCGTTCGACCGCGATGTCCAGCTTCGAGCGGGCCGCCAGGTCGGCCATCGTCGAGGTGAGCTGGTCCTCGACGGGGTCTTCCTGCTCGGGCGCGCTCACCTGCAGTTCCAGCCCGGTCACCGGGTAGTCGGCGACGCGGTTGATCGCGTCGATGTTCACGTCGACGTCGGCCAGCGCCCGGGCGACGTCGCTGAAGCTGCGCGCGGTGACCGGCTGGCCCATGACGACGACCGCGTGCGTGGAGCGCAGCGTGTCGGCGTCACCGTCCTCGACGCCGATCTCGACCTCCACGGACATGCCGACGGTGGCCATGGCCTGCTCCACCGCTTCCTGGAGGGTTTCGGGGTCGTCGGGTGTGGACACCAGGACGCCGAGCGTCAGGCGGTCGCGGATCACCACCTGCTCCACGTCCACGATGTCGACGCCGTGGGCGGTGAGCGCGGCGAACAGCACCGAGGTGACGCCTGGTTTGTCCTTGCCGGTAACGGTGATGAGGACCGTGCTGGAGTTGGTTGTGCTCACGACTGACGACGTCCTTTCTCTCGAAACACTGCGAGCCCCGGCAAGACCTGCTTGCCGGGGCTCGTCGTCGAGCTGGCGTCCAGATTGGCACACCGCCGGGCGCCGGAACTATCGTTCAGGTCACTCCTCGCGCTCCTTGACCGCGGTGCCGCCGCGCCCGTCGTCGGAGCCGTGGTTGCCGCCCACCGGCTTGCCGGTCAGACCCACGTGCGCTTCCAGCCGCATGCGCTCGGCCACGTGCGGGTAGTGCAGCTCGAACGCCGGGCGTTCGGAGCGGATCCGCGGCAGCTCGGTGAAGTTGTGCCGCGGCGGCGGGCAGGAGGTGGCCCACTCCAGCGAGTTGCCGTAGCCCCACGGGTCGTCGACCGTGGCCACCTCGCCGTAGCGGTAGCTCTTGAACACGTTGTACAGGAACGGAAGCATCGAAGCGCCCAGGACGAACGCGCCGATCGTCGAGATCATGTTCAGCGTGGTGAACCCGTCCGAGGGCAGGTAGTCGGCGTAGCGCCGCGGCATGCCCTCGTTGCCCAGCCAGTGCTGCACCAGGAACGTGCCGTGGAAGCCGATGAACGTCAGCCAGAAGTGCAGCTTGGCCAGCCGCTCGTCCATCATCCGCCCGGTCATCTTGGGGAACCAGAAGTAGATGCCGGCGAAGGTGGCGAACACGATCGTGCCGTAGAGCACGTAGTGGAAGTGCGCCACGACGAAGTACGTGTCCGAGACGTGGAAGTCCACCGGGGGCATCGCCAGCAGCACACCGGTCAGCCCGCCGAAGAGGAACGTCACCAGGAAGCCGACGCTGAACAGCATCGGCGATTCGAACGTCAACTGGCCGCGCCACATCGTGCCGATCCAGTTGAAGAACTTGATGCCGGTGGGAATGGCGATGAGGAACGTGGTGAAGGCGAAGAACGGCAGCAGCACCGCGCCGGTGGCGTACATGTGGTGCGCCCACACGACCATCGACAGCACGGCGATGCCCAGCGTCGCGAAGACCAGGCCGGTGTAGCCGAACAGCGGCTTGCGGCTGAACACCGGGAAGATCTCGGAGACGATGCCGAAGAACGGCAGCGCGACGATGTAGACCTCGGGGTGGCCGAAGAACCAGAACAGGTGCTGCCACAGGATCACGCCGCCGTTGGCGGGGTCGAACACGTGCGCGCCCAGGTGCCGGTCCGCGGCCAGGCCCACCAGCGCGGCGGTGAGGATCGGGAACGCCATCAGCACCAGCACGCTGGTGATCAGGATGTTCCAGGTGAAGATCGGCATCCGCCACATGGTCATGCCCGGTGCGCGCAGGCAGACCACGGTGGTGATCATGTTGACCGCACCGAGGATGGTGCCGAGACCGGACACGAGCAGACCCGCGACCCACATGTCCGGCCCGGTCCCCGGGGAGTGGATCGCGTTCGACAGCGGCGTGTAGGCGAACCAGCCGAAGTCGGCCGCACCGCCGGGCATGAGGAAGCCGGCGATGACGATGATGCCACCGAAGGAGAACAGCCAGTAGGAGAAGGCGTTCAGCCGCGGGAACGCCACGTCCGGGGAGCCGATCTGCAGCGGCAGGATGTAGTTCGCGAAGCCGAACAGGATCGGCGTCGCGTACAGCAGCAGCATGATCGTGCCGTGCATGGTGAACAGCTGGTTGTACTGCTCCTGGGACAGGAACTGCATCCCCGGCACGGCGAGCTCACCACGGATCAGCATGGCCAGCAGGCCGCCGATCATGAAGAACGCCATCGACGTGGTGAGGTAAAGGATGCCGATCTGCTTGTGGTCGGTGGTGCGGAACATCCCCACCAGGAACGACCCCTTGCTGGGCCTGTGCCCCTGTTGGGGCCGCGTGGCGATCGGCTGTGGCGCGACGGCCGTCACGATGCCTCCTGCACTGATCCCTCGATGCGTCGGGGAACTCGCCCGAGTTCCCCCCGGCCCCGGTGGGCCGACGGTTCGGCAGCGCGCGGACCGGTTTCGGACGCCGGGGCGCCACCTGCCACCGCGGATACTAGTCGCCGCCCATGCGCACACGAGCAGCGGGCTGTAGCCAACCTAGTCATGGAGCAGCCGTCGATCACCCCGAGTGAGACGCAGGTGACACGACGGAACGGAGCGTGATCCGCATCGCGCAACCCCGCGGTGGATCCCCTCGGTGCGGCGCCGCTCCGGCGAGGTCACCAGGACGCGCCGACTCGGCGCCGGTTAACCTACGTCCGAGAGGTTCCGGCAGCCCAAGCCCGGCAGCCAAGCACCGGCGAGCGGCAGCACCGGCGAGCCGCGATCGCGGACCCCGCGGGAGCACGCCGGGGGCCGGTCGACTCGCCGTGCGGGTCTCGCCGGGTCGTCGGACCGGGTCGTCGGACCGGGTCGTCGGACCGGGAGGCACCGGTTGGGCCGCGCTGGGACGACCAACGCACACTTGTTGGAGGGGAAGCACGTGCGGAGGAGCACGATCATCGGCGCCGTGCTGGTCGGCGGGCTCGCACTCGCGGGCTGCTCGCCGTCGCAGGAAGCCAGCGACATGCCGCCGGCGCCGGGCACGCCGCCGGCGCACGCTCCGGAGCGCGCCCAGGACACCGGCGGGGGCGGCGAAGGCGAGCAGGCTTCCGGGCAGCAGTTCCAGCAGCAGTTGGTCGCCAGCCAGCGGCGCCTCGCGGAACTCGCCCAGGCCGGGCAGCAGAGCCAGAACCAGCAGATCAGCGAACTGGCCGGCCGGATCGGGCAGCAGGCGCAGGCGCATTTGGACTCGCTGCCGCAGCAGCTGCGCAGCAACGTCGAGGACGCCGGGCTCGCGGAGACCGAGGGGCTGCCGACCGGCGAGGAGATCGAGCAGCTGACCACGCTCAGCGGCGACCGGTTCCGCGAGCAGTGGACCTCGACGACGCTCGAGCTCGAGCAGTTCGTGCTCCAGCTGGCCGACAACGAGGCCTCGCAGGGCGAGCAGCCCGCTGAGATCCAGCAGCTGGCGCAGCAGGTCGCTTCCGAGGCGGAGAGCAACATCGCGGAGCTCGAGGCGCTGAACTGATCGGTGGGCGCGGTGGCGCCACCGCGCCCCGCAAAGCAGGTCCCCTGCACGGCCGGGCCTGCCGAACCGGGAGCCTGCGCAGCCCGGGCCTGCCACCCGGGTCCGGGCCGGGTTCCGCGCAGCGGCGGACCCGCACGGCCGGAGCCCTGCGCAGCCGGGCCGATGCGGAGCGGTGCGCCGTTCGCATCGGCCCGTTCTCTCGTCCCCGGTCGCTACCGGTGCCGCGGGCACCGCCGCAGTGGACTCGCCGCACCCCCTTCCGCCGCCGACCGACAGAACCTACTATCAGTAACCTACTGATCGGTAAGCGGTCGCGCTCAGCAGGGAGGCGTTCATGGCGAAGTCGTCCGGCCCCGTCCTTTCCGGCAAAGTCGTGTTGATCACCGGTGCGGCCCGAGGCATCGGCGCGGAGACCGCGCGGCGACTCGCCCGCCGCGGCGCACGACTGGCCCTGGTGGGACTCGAACCCGAGGAGCTGGCCCGCGTGGCCGACGAGCTCGGCCCCGAGCACTTCTGGACCGAAGCGGACGTCACCGACGGCGAATCCATCGGCGGCGCGGTGACCGCCGCGGTCGAGCACTTCGGCCGGCTCGACGCGGTGATCGCGAACGCCGGCCTGGCCCCGCTCTCCACGGTCCGGATGAGCGAGCCGCAGGCGTTCCGCAAGACGATCGACGTCAACCTCAACGGCGTCTTCGAGACGGTGCACGCCGCGCTGCCGCACATCATCGAAAGCCGCGGCTACGTCCTCGCCGTCTCCTCGCTGTCCGCGTTCGCCCCGGTCGCGGGCATGGCCGCCTACACCGCGAGCAAGGCGGGCGTCGAGGCCCTGGCGAGCGCGCTGCACTCGGAGGTCGCCTACCTCGGCGTGGCGGTCGGCTCGGCGCACCCATCGTGGGTGGACACCGACCTGGTGCGCGACGCCTCGAGCGATCTGCCGACGTTCCGCGAGATGCGCGCCAAGCTGCCGTGGCCGATGCGGTCGACGACGACGGTGCAGGCCTGCGCGGAGGCGATGGCCGACGGCGTGCAGCGCCGCGCGCGGCGGATCTACGTCCCGCGGGCGATCATGCTCATGCACTGGCTGCGCAACCTGCCCGCCTCGAAGCTCGTCTCCCGCCTGATGGCCAAGACCGAACGCGAGCTCGTGCCGAAGATGGAGCGCGAGGTCGCCGAGCTCGGCCGCCAGTTCAGCGCGCGCAACAGCCGCATCCAGCGCTGAGGCCGGTCGCCGAGCGCGTCCGCAGCGGCGCCCGGATGCGCGCACCCCTTTTCCGCGTACCTCGTTGCACCCACCCCTGCGCGTGCCCCTTTCCGCGGGAGCGAGCGCACACCGCGCGGGCATCCCCGGAGACACCGCCCTTCCGGGGATGCTCGAACACGCGCGAAACCGCCCGTCTCGGGCCGGGCGGGCCCGGAGAACCCGACGGGCTCGGACACGGGTGGGGCCACCGCCTCCGCCCGGCGGCCCCACCTGTTCAGGCGCGCGCGGGCTGCGCGGTCAGCTCCTTGACCATCTCGTCCAGCTGGGAGACCAGCTTGCGGTTGTCCGCCGGGGCGATGGTGCACCACTCGCGCCCGTCACCACTGGTTTTGCGGCGGAGGAAGTAGGTGCCTTCGGTGGTGGTGAAGAACTGGAGGTTGCTGCTGAGCTTGTGCGGCCGCTGCAACTTCCGGTCGTAGGCCCGCAGGGTGAACACCCCGTCCATGGTGCGTTCGCCGGTCAGCGCCTTGACGAGGACCTGCGCGTCGCTGCCGCCCACGCCGGCCGAGCGCAGCGCGGCCAGCAGTCCCCCGCTGCCGCGCCTGCTGCCGACCCGGTCGAGCTGTTCGGTGGGCAGCGAGACCGACCCGCCGGTGGCCGCGCTGACACCGCCGAGCAGGTCGACCGCGTTGCGCGCGGGCCCGCCGAACTCGTGCCGGCTGAGGCGGATCTCCCGCACCTGCTCGGCGTTCTCCCCGTCGGGCTGGTAGGCCTGGATCGTGTCCCGCCCCTGCTCGACGAGGACCGCGTTGAAGTCCTCGCCGGCGGGCACGCGCGCGGCCAGCGCCACCGCCAGCGGCGGTTTGGCCAGCAGGTGCAGCGCATCGTCGACGAACGGGTGCGGATCGCCCTCGTCCAGCAGGCCCTGCTGGACGAGTTCGTCGTGGGCGCGCCGCTCCAGGGCACGCCGGTCGTCGTCGGTGGCCTCCACCGGGAACCACCCCACGCGCAGCACGGGGTGCAGGCGCAGGTCGAACCGCTCGCACAGGTAGTGCACGGCTTCCGGGGAGAGGCTGAGTTGCCGTTGTGCGCGGGTGTTCATCAGCGCCCTTCGTTCGGATCGCCGAGCACCGGCGGCGCGACCCGCTGCATGTCGTTGGTGAACACGTCCTCGTTCTCCACCAGCCAGCTGGGACGCTCGTGTTCCTCGTCCTCGCCCTGGCCGCCCTGGGCACCGCGGCCACCGCCGCCCATCGGGCCGCCGCGCGCGTTCTGCGCGTTGTTCGAAGCGGCGTTGGCGCCCGCGTTCCCGCTGCCGGGAGAGGCGGTGTTGCCGATGCCCGCGCGTCCGCCCGGACCTGGTTGGCCACCCTGAGCGCCGGGGCCGCCGCGGGGCGCGCCCGCTTGCGCACCGCCAGGGCCGCCCGCCGCGCGGGGACCTCCCGCGGCGCGCGGTCCACCGCCGGAACCGGGGCCGCCGGGGCCGTAGGGAGCCGGCGCCCACCGGCCGTTGTGCGGGTTCTGCCGCTCCCACGCACCGGTCTGCGGGTTCTGCCGGTACATCATGCCGCCGTGCCCGGGCACACCGGCGGAGTTCGCCCAGGACGAGCTCGTCGGCGCCGGCGCGGAGGGCGCGGGGGTCGCGGTGGATGCCGCGCTCGGCGCGGCCGCCGGGGCCGCCGAGACGGAGGAGGTGGCCGCCGGGGTCGCCGTGCCCGCGCCGGAGCCGGCAGGACTCGCGCTGGCACTGCTCGTGCTGCTGCTCGGCGGCGGGGAGGACGGCGCGTCCTCCTCCGGCCGCTCGAACCGCGGGGTGCCGTCGACGACGCCCTCGGTCTCCGAGCGGTAGCGCCGCATCGCGGTCTCGGCCTTCTGGCTGGTGGTGGCGAAGTCCTCCTGGCGCTCCTCGTAGTCGCTCATCCAGCCGGTGACCGGGTTGCCGTCCAGCCCCGTGTTCTCCACCCAGCCCTTCTCGGGCGGGTCGAGCTGCACGTCCCGGCCGTTCTCCAGCTTGTCCCCCCGCGCCGGCAGGTCGTTGAACGCCGTGTGCTGGTACTGCACCTGCTGTTCGAGGGAGGACTTCACCCCGCGCGCGGTGCCGGCCGCCTGCTCCGCGAGCGGCTTGATCTCGGCGATCGAGGCGTTCGCCGCGTCGGCGGCGCGGCCCTGGTGCGCCGACTCGGCCTGCCGCAGCGCGCCGGCGACGTCCTCCATGATGCCGTCGAACTCCTTGCCGACCCGCTCCCAGGCCTGAACGCCCTCCTGCGTGGGCCCCGGCAGGCTCGTCGCCTCCACCGAGCCGCCCATCTGCTTGCGGTACTCCTTCGCCGGGCTCTCGTAGCAGAGCGAAGCGATTTCCGTACTCACGAAACCCCCACCATCACACTGTTCTTCATCGAGTCACTTCGCATCGGGAATGTTCGACACGGCTTCTTCGAGCGCCTGCTGCGCCGCACCGCAGGGATCATTCCTTGCTGGGCCATCCATGATATCGATCTGCGAGCTTACGACCTGGTTTTCGCTGGTAGCGAGGAACACATCGCACGCTCCGATCTCCTGCGGATTGGCCTTGTTCGCCCGAACCGCCGGATAGCCGGCAATATCAAGCTCAGCGAAGTCCGTGTACGTATTCCGCTTTTGCAGGTAGGACTGAATCGAACGGTCCTCAATCACCGCCATGTCGAGGTGATTTCCGGAATCGGGGTTATCCCAACCGCACGTCTGCGAACCGGTGGTCACCGAGCTCCGCTCTTCTCCCTCGGGATTCATGCCCAACGACTCCGCCTTCTGCGGCGAGAGAAAATCGCAGGGTGAAACGCCGGACGCATTCTTCGGATTTTCGACCTGCTTGCCAGAGCTCGCGGACTGCTCCGGTTGAGCGGATTCGGACTGCGCGCCGCCCTCCGGAGAGCCTCCACCAGAACACGCCGTCAGCACACCCGCAGCAGCAAGCAGCAGACTTGCTGCCGCATTGCGCTTCAACACTTGACCTCCCAACGTCAAAGCGTCATTTCCACCGCAGGAAATCACAGTCGAGATTGGAGTTCCGCGGCACTTTGATCGGCTTCCTCGTATTGCTTCAAGGTTTGCTCGTACGCATCGATCTTTTCCTGGATCTTATCCGCCAGGAACCTGCTGAACTCCTGCAAGGAGTGCTGTTGAGTGGAGGCACGACCATCGAAAGCCTTTCGTGCAGTGTCAGTCGCAGCATCGTTTGCCGTGAGCTCGCCTGCCTCAAGCCTGCTGGCCTCGTTGCCCAGACTCAGCGTCCGCTTCCGCGCTTCCTTCAGCTTGTTGATGGCGCTGCGCAACGCCACCGGGTCCACGTCGTAGCCCGACATCGCCACGCCTCCTCCCCTGGGACGCACTCACCTCCGATCGAGCCATCTTCTCGAACGCCCCTCATCGGACGCAGGGGAATCGCACGATCAAAGGTGTGGCGATGATCACGGGCCAGTTCGGCTCATCCGAAGACCGACCCCCGAAAAGAGCAGCCCGCGAGCGCCCGCGAAGACACGGAGGGTCCACGAAGACCTGACGCAGATCCGAAACCGGTGATCACCGCTCGAAGCTCCCGTTGCGCACCGCGGCGAGAAAGCGCGCCCAACCGGCCGAATCCTGCCACAACCGCGGTCCCGAACGATCCTTCGAGTCGCGGGTCGCCACGCAACGCACCGGCCCGCCGAGACCAGCCCGAACAGCGCCCCGTGACCCGACTTGACCCGCGCGGTCACCGAGCCACCGCGGTCACCGAGCCGCCGCGCACACCGCCGGGGCCTTCCGCCCCCGGAACGCCCCCATCCAGATCAGCACCGCCCAGCTCAGCGCCGCCCAGCTCAGTGCCGGTCAGCGCCGACGACCCGGCCGGTCAGCCCCCGTGCAGCTGGCCGCCGAGCCCCTCGTCGTCGACGTGCCCCCACAGGGACGGGTCGTGCTCGGCCTCCGGGACGAACACGGTCCCCTCCTGCCGGCCACCGCCGGTCCGGGAAGCTCCGGCCGACCCCTCCGCACCGGACCGGGGTTGCCCACCCGCCGGCGGCTGCTGCGGCAGCTGCCCGAGGAGAACGCCCAGTTCGGCGATGTCGATCTGCAACCGCTCCACGTCCTCGTCCACCGCGATCAGCTGCGGATGCTCGCCGTACCGCGCCCGCAGGGCGTGGGCCGTGCTCCGCAGCTGCCCGACGAGCCGCCGCAGGTCGGCCAGCTCCACCCTCATCGCCATCGCGCCACCTCGCTGCGCACCGGGCCTGGTCACCTCCAGGGTTGCCCACGACGAGCGGGAACGACACACGTTCGCGCAACCCGGGAAGTGAAACCTCGTTCATCGCACACTCTTTCGATCGCCCTGGCTGCCGCGCCGGGTGAAGCATTGCACGCCTGAACCGCCCTGGCTTAGGCTCTCGGCAGCGGCGCGGCGCCGATCGCGCGCACCGCGCTCGCCGTCCACGACAGGAGCCGGCTGGATGACCTTCGCGCCCGCGTACGTGGCCAGGATCGCGCGTCTCGCCCAGTTCTCCGCCGAACTCGGCATCCCCGGATGACCCGGCCGACACCACGGAGGAGCACGATGCCAGCGCTGCACGAGAACCTGCGGACGGAGCCGGCGAGCGTCGGCGGGTGGTGCTCCATCCCCAGCCCGTTCGCCGCCGAACTCATGGGCCGGTGCGGCTTCGACTGGGTGTGCGTGGACACCCAGCACGGGCTGATCGGCTACGACGCGCTGGTGCCGATGCTGCAGGCGCTGCACGCCACCGGAACGCCGAGCCTGGTGCGCGTGCCGTGGAACGCGCCCGAGCACATCATGAAGGCCCTCGACTCCGGTGCGCAGGGCGTCATCGTGCCCATGGTGGACAACGCCGAGCAGGCGCGCGCGGCCGTGGCCGCGGCGAAGTACCCGCCGCTGGGAACGCGCAGCTGGGGCCCGATCCGCGCGTCCTTCGACGTGCCCGACTACTCACCGGAGACCGCGAACCACCGCACCATCGTGGCCACGATGATCGAAACCCCCGACGGGGTGCGCAACATGGACGACATCCTGTCCACGCCCGGTGTGGACGCGGCCTACGTCGGCCCGTCCGACCTCGCGCTGGGACACGGGATCGCGCCGCGCCTCGACGTGGTCGAACCGGAGCACGAGCAGCTCGTGCGGTCCATTCTGGCCAGTGCTCGGCGCAACCGCGTCATCCCCGGCATCCACTGCGCCGACGCGGCCACCGCCCAGCGGTGGCGGGGCCTGGGATTCGGGATGCTGACCCTCGCCACCGACGCCGCCCTCATGCGCTCGGCGGCCACCGAAGGCCTCCGGCACGTCCGCGGAACCGACGAGGAGGTGACGCCCCGGCCCACGACGTACGCCTGAGACGGCGCTGCCCGCGTCGTTGACCCACTGCGCAGCGGTGGCCGGGTTCCGCCGGGAAATCCCCTGCCGGGAAACCCCCTGCCGGCGCCCGTTTCCGAACGCCCGACGTCGGAAGCGCCACCACTCCCCCACCACGAAGCGACTGCGAGGAAGCATTGAGCATTCTCGGCACCCGGGTCGAACGCCGCGAAGACCCGCGTTTGCTCACCGAGGGTGGCACCTACGTGGACGACCTCGACGAACCCGAACTGTCCGGTGCCGCCCACGTGACGTTCGTGCGCAGCCCCATGGCGCACGCCCGGATCACGGCGATCGACACCGCCGAAGCCCGCACCCGGCCCGGTGTGGTCGCGGTGTTCACGGGCGCGGACCTGGACATCCCGCCGCTCGGACCGGGTGGGCAGCTCGGCGGCCCCGCTCCGGAGGCCATGAGCCGCCCGCACCTGGCCCGCGACGCGGTGCGCTACGCCGGTGAGCCCGTGGCCGCCGTGCTCACCGAAACCCGCGAGCAGGGCAAGGACGCGGCCGAGCTCGTCGAGGTGGACTACGACCCGCTCGACGCGGTCGTCGACGCCCGCGAAGCCGCACGCGACGAGCTGGTGCTGTTCGACGAGGCGGGCACGAACGTCGTCGGGTCCACCGGCGAGGTCGACGAGGACATCTTCGCCGACTGCGAAGTGGTCGTCACCCGCGAGATCGAGAACCAGCGCGTCGCCGCCGTGCCGCTGGAAGGCCGCGCCGCGGCCTGCGCCTGGGACGGCGACAAGGTGACGCTGTGGCTGTCCAACCAGAACGCGCAGTCCTGCCGCGACGTGGTGCAGGAGAACCTGGGGCTCGCAACCGAGCAGATCCGCGTGGTCACGCCCGACGTGGGCGGGGGTTTCGGCGCGAAGATCGGCATCGACCAGGAATCGGTGCTGCTGCCGTGGCTGGCCCGGCGCAGCGGCCGGGCGCTGCGCTGGGGCGAGGACCGCGGCGACAACATGCTCGGCATGACGCACGGCCGCGGGCAGTGGCACACGATCACCATCGGCGGCCGCCGCGACGGCACCATCGAGGCCTACCGGCTGGACATCACGCAGGACACCGGCGCCTACCCGCGGCTGGCCGCGTTCCTGCCCACGTTCACCCGCATGATGGTCTCCGGCGTGTACGACATCCCGCGGGTGCGCTCGACCGCGCGCGCCGTGGTCACCAACACCACGCCGACCGGCGCCTACCGCGGCGCGGGACGCCCGGAGGCCACCGCCGCCGTCGAACGCGCCGTGGACCTGTTCGCCGCCGAGATCGGCGCCGACCCGGCCGAGGTGCGGCGCAGGAACTTCATCCAACCCGAGCAGTTCCCGTACACCACGGCGGGCGGCCCGGTCTACGACACCGGCGAGTACGAGCAGGCCCTGGACAAGGTGCTCGCGGCGGTGGACTACGACGAGCTGCGCGCGGAGCAGCGGCGCCGGCGGGAACGCGGCGACGTGCACCAGCTCGGCGTCGGCGTGTCGGCGTACGTGGAGATCACCGCGCCCGACGCGAAGGCGGGCGAAACCGGCCGCGTCGAGATCCGCCCCGACGGCAGCGCGCTGGTGCTCACCGGCAGCTCCCCGCACGGGCAGGGCCACTGGACCTCCTACGCCATGCTCGTGTCCGACCAGCTCGGCATCGACCTCGACCACATCGAGGTGGTGCACGGCGACACCGACCGCATCCCGCAGGGCGTGGGCACCATGGGTTCGCGGTCGCTGCAACTCGCCGGCACCGCGGTGCACCGGGCGACGGAGCAGGTGCTGGAGAAGGGCCGGGCGCTGGCGGCCGAACTCGTCGAGATCGACGAGCAGGACCTGGAGCTGGACCTCGAAGCCGGGTCCTGGCGGGTCCGCGGCTCGCCGAACGTGTCGGTGTCCTGGGCGCAGCTGGCCGCGCGCGACGCGGAACGGCTGGCCGCCGACGACCACTTCACCGAGGAGAGCCCCACGTTCCCGTTCGGCGCGCACGTGGCCGTGGTCGAAGTGGACACCGAGACCGGCAAGGTCGAGCACCGGCGGCACATCACCGTCGACGACGCCGGCACGGTGCTCAACCCGGTGCTCACCGAGGGGCAGCGGCACGGCGGCATCGCCCAGGGCGCGGCGCAGGCGCTGCTGGAGCACATGTCCTACGACGAGGAGGGCAACCCGCAGACCGGCAACCTCGCCGACTACGCCATCGTCACCGCGCCCGACCTGCCCAGCTTCGAACTGCTCGAGCAGGAAACCCCGACGACGCTGAACCCGCTGGGAGTCAAGGGCATCGGCGAGGCCGGCACGATCGGTTCCACTCCCGCGGTGCACAGTGCGGTCATCGACGCCGTGTCGCACCTGGGAGTGCGGCACTTCGACATGCCCGCCACGCCGGAGCGGGTGTGGCGAGCGATCCGGCAGGCGAACGAGCAGCGCTGAACGAACTTCGAGGAGCTTTTCCGTGCGCGTTTCCACCACCGTCAACGGCACACCACGCGAGCACGACGTCCAGGACCGGACGCTGCTGGTCAACTACCTCCGCGATGCCTGCGGGCTCACCGGCACCAACACCGGCTGCGACACGACCTCCTGCGGCGCGTGCACCGTGCTGCTGGACGGCGAGTCGGTCAAGTCCTGCACGGTGCTCGCCGCGCAGGCCGACGGCCGCGAGGTGACCACCATCGAAGGCCTCGCCGACGGCGAGCAGCTGCACCCGATGCAGCGGGCCTTCCAGGAGGAGCACGGCCTGCAGTGCGGCTTCTGCACCCCCGGCATGGTCATGGCCGGGGTGTCGCTGCTGCGGGAGAACGACGACCCCACCGAGCAGGACGTGCGCTCCGGACTGGAAGGCAACCTGTGCCGCTGCACCGGCTACCACAACATCGTGCGGGCCGTGCTCAGCGCGGCCCAGGACGGCGCCGCGGCCACCGCGACCCCGCAGGGCTCGGCGCGGACGGGAGGTGACGCATGATCCCCGCAGGATTCACCTACCGCCGGGCGAGCTCGGTGGACGAGGCGCTGAACCTGCTGTCCGAGCACGGCGACGACGCGAAGCTGCTCGCGGGCGGGCATTCGCTGCTGCCGCTGATGAAGCTGCGGCTGGCCGCGCCCGAGGTGCTCGTCGACGTGGGCGGCATCCGCGAGCTGTCCTACGTCCGGCGCGCGGACGGCGAGGTGCGCATCGGGGCGCTCACCCGGCACCACGATCTGGCCGCATCGGACGTGCTGCGGGCGGACGCGCCGCTGCTGGCCCACGCCGCGGGCACGATCGGTGATCCGCAGGTGCGCCACCGCGGCACGCTCGGCGGCTCGGTGGTGCACGGCGACCCGGCCTCGGACCTGCCCGCGGTGCTGCTGGCGATGCAGGCCGTGTTCGTCGCGCAGGGGCCGAACGGCACCCGCGAGGTCCCGGCGGCCGAGTTCTTCGCCGACTTCTTCGAAACGGCCGTCGGCGAGGACGAGGTGCTCACCGAGGTGCGGGTGCCGAACGCCGCGGGCCGGGCCTGGGACTTCCAGAAGTTCACGCGCCGCGCGATCGACTGGGCCGTGGTCGGCGTGGCCGTGTGCGGCGACCGCGTCGGGCTGGTGAACATGGGGCCGACACCGCTGCGCGCCGCGGGCGTGGAGCAGGCCCTGGCCGCGGGAGCGGGCCACGCGGAGGCGGCCGAACGCGCCGCCGAGGGCACCTCCCCGGCGGACGAGGCCGGCGCCAGCTCCGAGTACCGCGAGCACCTGGCGCGCGTGCTGGTGCGGCGCGCGCTGGACAACGCCGCGTCCGGCTGAGCACCGGGCCACCCGGGTCGGCACCGCCCGGCCCGGGTGGCCTCCGCCGGTGCGCGATGAGGACGTCCTCCCGTGCTGCACCGCGCGACTGCGTCTGCGTCTGCGACTGCGCATCATGGCGTCGAGTTGTGGCGCCCTGCGGTGCTGCCGCGCGCGATCGAATCACGCCCGGAGGGCGGACCGGGTACAACGGGCGCACCGCGCGGAGGGTGACGGCCCCTGCGGGCTCGGATCGCTACGGTGGGGGTGTCCATGGCCGCCGCGAAGCATCCCGCCGTCCGCATCGGCACGTCCGGCTGGGTCTACGACGAGTGGTACGGGGCGTTCTACCCCCGCGATCTGAAGCGCGGCGGCGAGCTGGCCCACCTGTCGCAACGTCTGGGCTCGGCGGAGATCAACGCGTCGTTCTACTCGCTGCAGAAGCCCGAAACCTACCGCAAGTGGGCCGAGCAGGTCCCCGCGGACTTCGTGTTCGCGGTCAAGGGCAGCCGGTTCCTCACGCACATGAAGAAGCTGCGCAACGTCGAGACGCCGCTGGCGAACTTCCTGGCTTCCGGCGTGCTGGCGCTGGGCGGCAAGCTCGGTCCGATGCTGTGGCAGCTGCCGTCGTCGCTGCCGTTCGAGGCCGAGCGGATGGCGGGGTTCTTCGAGCTGCTGCCGCGAAGCGCCGGCGAGGCCGCCGAAGTGGCCGCGCGCCACGACGAGCGGCTGCGGGGTCGCGCGCTGACCGAGGTGGACGACGCGGACCGGCCGCTGCGGCACGCCGTGGAGGTGCGGCACAGCAGCCACGCCACGGCCGAGGCGGTGCAGCTGCTGCGGGAGCACGACATCGGCCTGGTCATCGCCGACACCGCCGGGGAGTGGCCGTATCTCGAAGACGTCACCAGCGATTTCGTCTACGTGCGGCTGCACGGGGCGCAGGAGCTCTACGCCAGCGACTACGGACCGGCGGAGCTGGCGGAGTGGGCGCGGCGCATCCGCGCCTGGTGCGCCGGCGAGAACGGCGGCACCGAGCACGCGGTGGCGCCGGCGATGGAGCGCCGAGCCCGCGACGTGTACGTCTACTTCGACAACAGCATGCATGCGCACGCCCCGCTCGACGCGGTCGATCTGATCGAGCGCTGCGACGCCGGGTTTCCACCGACCGGAGGCTCATGAGCAACGACGTGACCGTGATCATCGGAGCGGGTGGCGGCGCGAGCCCGCCCGCCGGGCGAGCGCGCGTTGAGCGGTCCGATACCTTCGAGGGGTGATCACAGCGACGGAGTCGTGGGTGCAGGGCGACCTGCTGGCGCTCGATTTCGAAACGACCGGTACGGACACGGCCACCGACCGGATCGTCACCGGCACGGTCGTGTCCATCGTCGCCGGGCAAGCCCCGGACATCCGCACGTGGCTGGCCGCGCCCGGGGTGGACATCCCCGAGGAGGCGGCGGCCGTGCACGGCATCAGCACCGAGCACGCCGCCACCCACGGGCAGCCTCCCGCCGCGGTGCTCACCGAGGTGCTCAAGGCGCTGGCGCCGTGGTCGGACGCGGTGCCGCTGCTGGTGTTCAACGCGCCGTTCGACCTGTCGCTGCTGCACGCGGAGCTGCGCCGCCACCACGAGCGCGAGTGGGAGCCGGCCGGCCCGGTCGTCGACCCGCTGTGCCTGGGCCGGGCGATGCTGGGACCGAAGGGCAAGCGCACGCTCACCGCGCTGTGCGAGCACTACGGCGTCCAGCAGGAGCAGGCGCACAGCTCCGCCGGCGACGCGCTGTCCACGGCGCGGCTCGCGTGGAAGATGGCCAAGGCGCATCCGGACGAGATCGGCTACACCGCGCTGTCCACCCTGCACGAGCAGCAGACGGCGTGGTACCGCGAGCAGCAGCGCGGTTTCGCGGAGTTCCTCCAACGCAAGGCCACGCCCGGCAATCCCGAGGCGGAGCAGTTGCGGCAGCGCGCCGCGCAGGTGCGCGCCGAAGCGGACGGGTGGCCGTTGCTGACCGAAAAACCCGCCGTGCCGGTGGAGACCGAGCAGCCGCAGCACGTGTGGCTCGACGTGCCGTTCGCGGAGAAGGACGCGGCCAAGGCCGCGGGCGCCCGCTGGGACCGGCACGAGAAGCGCTGGTACGCACCGCGACCGGGCATGGCGGAATTGGCCGCGTGGGAGGCGCTCGAGGACGTCGACGACCTGCTGCCCGGTGAGGACCGCTCGTTCGGTTCCGGGCTGTTCGTCGACCTCGTGCCGTCGACCTGCTGGTTCACCAACGTGCGTTCCTGCGTCAGCGGCAAGGACTGGGAGCGGCTGCGGCGGATGATCACCCGGCGCGCCGAGCACCGCTGCGAGGTGTGCGGGCGCGGCCAGGACCGCGACAGCGGCCGGTGGCTGGAGGCGCACGAGCGCTGGTCCTACGACGATGCCGCGCGCACCCAGACGCTGCGGCGGTTGATCTGCCTGTGCACCGACTGCCACGCGGCGACGCACTTCGGCTACGCGCAGGTGCGCGGACGCGACGAGGAGGCGCTGCGGCACCTGTGCTCGGTGACGGGACTGTCCGAACAGGACGCGAACGAGCACGTCCAGGCGGCCTTCGAGCTGTGGAGCAAGCGCTCGGCGATCACCTGGGAGCTGGACCTGAGCATCCTCACCAACGTCGGTGTGACCATCACGCCACCCCCGCAGGCCGAGGACCGCGCCGAGATCGCCCACGAGGAACTCGACCGGCGGAACTGAGCCCGGGCCGCGGCCGCCGCGGGGGTGTACATTTCGCGCGAAATGCACACCCCCGCCGCTTGACATCGAGCGCGCTCGAAGTCCCACGCTCGATGCCGACAGCGTCTCTGTCTCTCGGCACAGCAGGAGGCCCCGCGATGACCGTCGAGCTCAATCACACGATCGTGCAGTCCCGGGACAAGGAATCCTCCGCCCGGTGGTTGGGTGACCTGCTCGGGCTGCAGGTCCAGCCGCAGTTCGGGCCGTTCATCCCGGTGCAGACGGGCAACGGCGTCACGCTCGACTACCGCGACACGGACGAAGAGATCGCCCCGCAGCACTACGCGTTCCTCGTGTCCGAAGCCGAGTTCGACACGATCTACTCCCGGCTGCAGCAGGCCGGGATCGCTTGCTACGCCGACCCGGCGCGCGAGAGCACCGAGAGCATCAACACGCGCGACGGCGGCCGGGGCACGTACTTCGACGATCCGAACGGCCACGTCATGGAAATCCTCACGCGTCCCTACGGCAGCGGCGAGCAACGCGCGTGAGCAGCCGCTGACCACGGCGGCACCGTCCGCTGACGCGCAGCTGCTCCGCGAGCGCGCCGACCGCGCCCGGCACCGCCGGATGCCCGCGAATGCCATGATGCGTGTGGATCACGTTCACCGGGGCGGCGTCGCTGCGGGGCTCCGGCGAACGCATCCGGCAGAAGCGGACGCGAGGAGTGATCATGCTCAGCGAGGACCAGCGGACCAGGCTGCGCGCGCTGTCCATCGGCGCGGCGCTCGTGTGGATCGCCTTAGGACTGATCAGCGGCTGGCCCGCGTGGGTGTGGATCGCGCTCGCGGTGGCCAGCGCGTTCGTGCCCACGATCGTCGCCTACGTGCAGGCCGAACGCGTGCTCCGCCGCAGCGGACGCGGCGCGCGCCGCCGCAGCGCCCGGCGGTCCCGCGCGGCCGAGGACTCCGACGAGGACTCCGACGGCGAGGGCGGCACGCTCAACGCGCAGGAGTCCGCCCCGGCGGCCGCGCTCGCCGCCGACCGCGCACCGGCCCCGCGTCGCGAGGCCACCGCGGCCGACCACGCGCTCGCGCTCGTCGCCGCCCTCCCCCCGTCCCAGCGGCACCGCTTCGCCCGCGACCTCGCCCGCCTGCTCGACGACAACGAGCTGCGCACCGCGGCCCGCGCCGTGCGCCAGGAACGCGCCGAAGCCGTCCGCCAGGAGGACGCGCGCCCCGCGCGCAGCGGCGCGACCGGCGCGTCCCGGGTCAGCGGCTCCCCCGACAGCGGGCCCCGCGGCAGCAGCTCCCCCAGCAACGGCTCCCCCAGCAGCGGCTCCCCCGGCACCGAATCCCGCAGCAGCAGCTCCCCCAGCAGCACCGGGTCCCGCAACGCAGGGGCGCACAGCGCAGGAGCTCGCAACGGCCCAGCGGTCCGCAGCAGCGGCCGGAGCATCGCCGAGGACGCCGATCCGGACGACGTCGTACTCGCAGGGGTCTCGCCGGAGAACCGCTCGGCGGTGGAGAACTTCCTCGATGCGCGCCCGCGCATCCACATGCCCGAGCCCCCTGCCGAACGCGTGCCCGCGCGCGATTCCCACGACGAGGCGGACGAGGACGACGACGGCTGAGCACGGCGGGACGACCGTTGTGACGCGGAGCGGGCAGCGGGTGGCCACGATCAGCCCCGCATCCCGGGCGAACGGGTTCGCGGTGCGGAAGGTGCTGCACCGCTGGCGCGAAAATCCTCCGGGGGATGCGGCGTTCGCCGAGCGAGTGGCGCAGGCGCGGCGGGCCACGAGCGGCGAAGACGCGGACCCGCTCGCCTAACGCGCAGCGGTGGTTTCGCTCCTCACCTGCGCGCTCACGTTCAGCCGCGAGGCCACCAGGCAGCCGATGGCCAGCAGCACCGCGGAGACGATGAACGGGACGACCCAGCTGCCCGTGCGGTCGACCAGCAGCCCGAAGAGCGCCGGCGAGAGCATGCCCGCCAGGCCGAACCCGGTGTTCATCACGCCGCCGGCTGTTCCGGCGTGCTCCGGTGCCATGTCCATGGCCGTGGCCCACAGCACGGGGTTGCAGATCTCCAGGAAGAAGAACGCCACCGCGAGGCACAGCGTGACGAGCACGAGGTCGTGCACGAGCAGGGTCGGGATGACGAACACGAACGAACCGGCCAGGCCGCCGACGAGGATGCGGCGCCGGGCGATGCGCGCGTCGCCGGTGCGGGCCAGCAGCCAGTCGGACAGCAGCCCGCCGACGGTGTCGCCGACGACGCCCGCCACCAGCACCAGCGAGGTGAACAGGGTGAACTTCTCGAGTTCGAGGTCGAAGCTGCCGGAGAAGAACGACGGGATCCACGTCAGGTAGATCCACAGCATCCAGCCGTAGCAGAAGTCCACGAACGTCAGCGGCAGCACGGTCGGCAGCAGGCGCCGCCACGGCGTTTTCGGCTTGGCGCTGCGCTGCTGCTCGGCGGGCAGCTCGTCCAGTTCCTCCTGCGTGACGCCGGGGTGGGCCGCGGGACGGTCCCGGTAGAACCACCACCAGATGACGACCCAGACGATGCTGGCCGCACCGAGGATCCAGAACGCCGCGCGCCAGTTCCACATGGCGATGATCGCGCCGACCAGCACCGGGGTGACGGCGTTGCCGATGCGGGAGAACGCGTGCGTGATGCCCTGTCCCCAGGAGCGGCGTTCGGGCGGCAGCCAGCGGGCCATGGCCTGCGTGGCCGAGGGGAACGAGGCGCCCTCACCGAAGCCCAGCGCCAACCGGGCGGCGAACAGGCTGATGATGCCGCCGGCGAACCCGGTGAGCACGGTGGACAGCGCCCAGACGATGCCGAAGATCCCGAGGATGCGGCGCGGCCCGAACCGGTCGGCCAGGATGCCGCCGAACGCCTGGAAGAACGCGTACGGCACGGCGAACGCGGACAGCGCGAGCCCGAACTGGGTGTTGTTCAGGCCGAGGTCCTCGCGGATCGCCGGGCCGGCGGCGGAGATGTTGACCCGGTCGACGTAGGTGATGAAGTACATGGCGCACAGCAGCGCCAACAGCCGACTGCGCACCTTCACCCGCGGCAACAGCGACCGCCGGGCACCGTTCGTTGGCAAGGGCGTTCCCATGGTGCTTCTTCGTCCTCGATCGTTGGGAATGGCCGAGCGGCGTCACCGCAGGAAGTGCCCCCAGGGCACGCGGGGACGCCCGGTCAGGACCTTGCTCGCGGGCAGACGCCGCAACACGTCCGCGAGCACCACGGTTCCGATGACCGTGGCCAGGTACAGCAGTACGACGGCGGGGACCACGCCGATCACTCCTGCCAGCGCCCGCGCCGGGATGACCAGGGCGATCAGCACGAGCGGGTGCGCGAGGAAGATCCCGAAGGAGCGGTCGGAGGCGTAGTCCACGATGCGCGAGGCGGTACCGCCGAGGCGACGCCGCGCCGCCCACCACGCGCCGGCCGCGTACAGCGCGGCGATGACCGCCACGAAGTACGGGATCACGAAGGGTTGGAACACGTGGCTGGCCAGCACCGGCGACTCGCCCCGCGCGACGATGGCGGAGTACGCGCCGACCGCCCAGGCCAGCGCCGCGACCAGCGCCGCGCCGATCCAGATGCCGTGGCGGCGCACCCACGCGTGCCACGCGTCGAAGTGCATCGCGATGACCGCGCCGAGCACCGTGTAGAACTGGTAGCCGAGGACCGTGACGTCCACGTTGTCCCACAGCCCGCGGGCGAACGGTGCGGTGATGACGCACCACGCCACGGCGATCTGCACGACGAGGCTGACCAGCAACACCCACCTGTGCCCGCCGGCGGTGGCGCGCAGCAGACCCACCAGCGCGGGGAACACGAGGTAGACCTGCAGCGTCACCAGCAGGAAGTACAGGTGGTACCAGCCGCTGCCGGTGGCCATGCCGGGCAGCAGCCCGCCGACGACGGCCTCGCCGAAGGTAACGTCGTCGCGCTCGGGCCAGGTGGCGACGAACCAGTACACCACCGTCCACACCACGTACGGCGCGGCGACCAGCGGGAACCTCTTGCGCCAGAACTTCACCGCGGGCAGCGGACGCCGCAGCGCCTGGTAGGTCAGCACGAACCCGGTGAGCGCGAAGAACGCCTCGCGGGTGAAGTGCAGCAGCGTCTGCGCCAGCTGTCCCGACCACAGCGGCAGCAGCGCCACGGCGCTGAGCGTGTGCACCAGGATCACGGCGGCGAAGGTCAGCAGCCGGAACAGGTCGATCTGGTACAGGTGTCCGTGTCCGCCCGACTTGCCGGATCCCGCGGAGCCCGATCCCGCGGATCCGGGCTGTGCTGCCTCGGGGCCCGCAGCGGCGGCAGGCCCCGTGGCTGCGGAGGAGCCCGTGGTCGCCGATCCCGCGGCTGCGGGGGCCGCCTCGTCCTCGGGAGCGGTCGCCGCGGGGGCCGCTTCGTTGCCGGAACCGGCCGCGGCCCGCTCGGTGCTGCGCGCGCTCATGTCGGAACGGAGGTCGGTTCGTGCAGGCGGTGGCGCTGCACCTTGCCGGTGGACGCGCGCGGGAAGTCCGGCACGAGCCGGATCTCCTCCGGTTGCTTGAAGCGGCTCAGCCGCTCGGCGCACCGCGCGTTCAACCGCTCCACGACCGCGTCGCGCCCGGCCTGCTCGTCGGGCATTTCCTCCGGGATGACGTGCGCGACCGGCACGGCCCCCAGCACCTCGTGGCTCTTGCCGACCACGGCGACCTCGTGCACCTGCGGGTCCGCCAGCACGACTTCCTCGATCTCGCGCGGGTAGATGTTCTCCCCGCCGCGGTTGATCACGTCGTCGGCGCGGCCGACGAGGTAGACGAAGCCGTCGGTGTCGGTGTAGCCCACGTCGCGGGTGTCCAGCCAGCCGTCGGCGTCGAAGCGCTCGGCGGCGCGCCCGCCGACGTAGCCGGTGATCACGCCGCTGCCGCGGATCCACACCTCGCCGACCTCGCCGACGGGCAGGACCTCGCGTTCGGCACCGCGCACCTCCAGCTGCACACCCACCGGTCGGCCGCAGGAGCCTTCGGGGGCGCTGCCGTCCAGCGGGGTGGCGGTGATCTGGCTGGCCGCTTCGGTCATCCCGTAGCTCTCGACCACGGGTGCGCCGATGTGCTGGCTGATCCGGTGCCGCACGGCGGTCGGCAGCGGTGCCGAGGCGGAGCGGACGAACCGCAGGCGCGGCGGCCGCGCGGGCACGGGCTCCTCGGAGAGGATGGTCAGGATCGCGGGGACCGCGTTGATCCAGGTGACGTCCAGGGCGGCCATCCGCTCCCAGAAGCCGTGCCGCTGGAACCGCTCGTCGAGCACGAGGCAGGCCCCGGCGTGCAGGCTGGCCAGCAGTGCGACGACCTCGGCGTTGATGTGGAACAGCGGCAGCGAGTTGTAGCCGCGGTCGGCTTCGGTCAGCCCGTTGTGCGCGGCGATGGCCGCCGCCACGTGCAGCAGCCGGTGCTCGGACAGCTCCACCGCCTTCGGCGCGCTCGTGGAGCCGGAGGTCACCAGCAGTGCCGAGCCGGTGGCCCCGGCCGCGTCAGCGGCGGATCCGGCCGCGTCAGCGGCGGATCCGCGGACGTCAGCGGCGGTTTCGGTGGACTCGGCGGAGTCGGTCGGCCCGGTGGGATCGGTGGTCCCGGCAGGATCGATGTCGTGCCCGCCGGCGGGCCCGTCGACGTCCACGGTCAGGGCGGGCAGGCCGTACTCCTCGAAGCGCTCCTGCCGATCGGTGATCGCCAGGCACGGCTCGGCGGCCGCCGTGTCGCGGTGGACCTCGGCGATGGGGGCCTTCGGGTTCACCGGCACGGCACAGCGTCCGGAGGCGATGAGTCCCAGGTAGGCGCCGGCGAAGGCGAGGGGGTTGACCACGTCCACGAGGACGCGGCCACCGCCGGGCACGCCCGCGCCCGTCAGCGCGCGGTCGTAGCGCTGCACCAGGTGGTGGACACCGGTGTAGCTCAGCCGACGCCCGCTGCGCGCGTCCTGCAGGAACGTCGCCTCCGCGCGTGCGCGCGCCCTCCGGGCGAGAAGCCGGGCGAGCGGACGGGGGAGTTTCTCGTCACCGCTCTCCGCTGAATGCTGGTCAGTCACTGCGTCGATCCTGTTTCGTCACTCGGTTAGCACGGATGGACGGGAACACTCCCCGAAACGAACACACGCCAATCTTCTATTTCACACCCTCAGTAACAGGCGTGCCCGCAAATCGTGCGACAGCGTTGCACCGTTCGAGGGGCGAGCCGGTCTGCAGCACCCGCAGAACGCTAACAGACCGTCGCGCGGCCGCGGCGAACCCTTCCGGATCCCCCGCCTTTCCACCGAACGAAACACGAGCACTGCCCCGCATTTCTGCCTTTTCGGCACGGGCAGCGCATTCCGGTCGACCGGAACGGCCGATTCATTCTCCGATGTGCGGATTGCCAGAATTCCGGACGGGTGCCGCCGGGGCACTTCAGGCGCCGGGGCGCCTCGCGATTTTCCGCGCTTTTCGCCGACCGTATCGGAACGATCACAGCGCGCAACATCGCGCCGGATCCCGCCCCACCCCTACCCGAGGATTCCCCGCGACGCACCGCCGTGCGGCAACAGCGAGGTCACGACCACCACACACCGGTAGCTGTCCCGCAATTCGGGCGCGTAGTCTCACTCGGTCGGACGTTGTGGGCGTCGGGAGGACCGCTGTGCGACAGATCAAAGCAGTGAGCGACTTCGTGGGCCGCTGGTTCGCACCGATCGTGCTCGTGGCCGGGGCGATCGCGCTCACCGCGCCGGGGGCGTTCGGCGCGCTCGAGCCGGCCGTTCCCTGGCTGCTCGCGCTGATCATGTTCGGCATGGGCATGACGCTGCGCGCCACCGACTTCGGCTACGTCGTCCGCAGGCCCGGCGCGTTCCTCATCGGACTGGCCGCGCAGTTCGTCGTCATGCCCGGCCTCGGATGGATCGTCGCCACCGCGCTGCAACTGCGGCCGGAGCTGACCACCGGCGTGCTGCTCGTCGCCTGCTCCCCTGGCGGCACGGCCTCGAACGTCATGGTCTACCTCTCCCGCGGCGACACCGCCCTGTCCGTCGCGATGACCTCGGTGTCCACGCTCGTCGCGCCGCTTGTCACACCGTTGCTGGTGCTCGGGCTGGCCGGCCGCTACCTCGAGGTGGGCTTCGCCGACCTGTTCACGTCGATCCTGCAGGTGGTGCTGCTGCCGGTGCTGCTCGGCGTGCTCGTGCGCCGCTTCGCCGCTCCGGTCGTCGACCGGGCGCAGCCAGCTCTGCCGCTGGTCAGCGTCCTCGGCATCACGCTCGTGGTGATGGCCGTGGTCGCCGGCAGCGCAGCCGATCTCGTCTCGGTCGGACTCGCCGCGCTGATCGCCGTGGTGCTGCACAACTGCCTCGGCCTCGCCGTCGGCTACGGCGCCGCGCGGGTGTGCGGGCTGGACGAACCCGCCCGCCGCGCGGTGAGCATCGAGGTCGGCATGCAGAACTCGGGGCTTGCCGCGACTCTGGCGACCACGCACTTCAACCCGGTCACCGCGCTGCCCGCCGCGATCTTCTCGGTGTGGCACAACATCTCCGGCTCGCTCGTGGCCGGGTACTGGGCGCGCCGCGCGGACGAGGCCGAAGAGCAACCCGCGAGCTGAGCACGGGGCAACTGCAACGCCGCGAGTCCAGGTCGTGGCCGCTGATCGTTTCGCCGGCGGTGTCCGCGAGGGGTTCCCTTGCGTGCACGTGTCGGCGGGTTCCAGCTACGTGTTCGCGCTCTGTGCCGTGAAGTTGCGGTGCCACCGGCATATGACCGTGCGACCTGGCCACGAGCAAGATCATCGGCTGGTGCCCTCGATGCCGACGGGACAGAACACCCGCGATCGGTGATCGGATAATCTGGCGGGCGCCGCCCCGCAGGACAACAGGCCCCAGGAGTGCACCAGCGATGACCGACGCCCTGTCTCTGACGCAGCTTCGCGATGCGGTCGACCGGACAGTCGCTGCTGGTGCGGCACGCGTCACCCTGCACCTGGACTTCGCGCAGAACCGGGCGAAATTCGACGCCGCAGTACCGCGACGCCGCGGGATCCTGCCCGCCCTCACCAGGGCGATCATCCGTCGTCTGCCCAAGGGCCTGGATGCCGAAGGATTCCTCGATCTCGCAGGACGCCGCGCCATGTTCGACGAGGGCCGCCTCGCGCTGCTGCAACTCGAAGACCGGGTGTGGACTGGTCGCCCTGGACGCACGCTCGATTCCCTCGACGCCGAAGCACCACCGCAGTTCGTCACCCCGCTGTGGCTGTTCGACACGCTCACCGATGTCACGGCGCTGGAGGACCACGGGGTCGATGACGGCCCGACGCGGCCATGGCGACACATCACCGCCCGGACAACCGCGCAGGGCAACGACGAAACGGTCGAGGTGTGGCTCGACGACACGCACATCCGACGGCTCCGGCTCGGAAGGGACACGACGACCATGACGCTGAACGAGTTCGGCGTCGATGCCGACGAGCTGGATTGGACGCGTCTGCCGAGCTACCAAGCAAACGCCGGCACGTCCTGATCTGACACGACCACCCCGCAGGTGTTCTCGCCGAATCCGTGCAGGGCCGCTCAGCGCAGCCGGGCGAGCATCACGAGCTCGGACCCGGAACGCCCGCGCACCTGCTGGCCGGTCGGTTCGAAACCGCACTTGCGGTAGGCCCGCTGCCCCGCACGGTTGTCGGCGTGCACGGTCAGCACGACCACGGCCGCGTCGGGGAACCGCGAGCGCGCCAGTTCGACCGCGGTCCGGGTCGCCGCCGTGCCGATCCCCCGGCCCTGCCACCGCGCGTCGACGACGAAGCCCCGCAGCAGCACGTGCGGCTCCCGGCACACCGCGGGGCTGGCGGCGCCCGGGTGGAGCGCGCCGATGCCCGCCACGGTGGCTTCGGCGGCGTCCTGCTGCTCGACGAGGATCGCGAACGTCCGCCGCGCCGGGTTGTCCTCGCCCTTGCGCAGGACGACCTCCGGCGGCAGGCAGAAGCGCTCCTGCTCCCGGGCCAGCTGCACGGTTGGAAGCATTTCGGCCAGCCGTGCCCGATGCACGGGCCCGACCTCGTCGAGCAGCACCGTCTTGACCCCGTTCACCCGCGTGCGAGTCCGCATCGGACGAAGATAGCGCGGCACGGGTAGCGCCCCCACCGCCGCCTCACCGCAGACCCGCACCACCCCCGAGTCCGGCCCTGCCCCAGTTCACCGGTCCTGCCCCAGTTCACCGGTCCTGCCCGTGGAGCCCCGCCAGCGCGATGCGGCATGCGCGCACGGCGCAGAACCGGTGTACTCGCCGGGGAAGACTGTCGCACCGACCAGGACGCAGGTGAGCTATGGGTTCCCCCTCGAACACGGGACAGGCGCAGATCGGCGTGACCGGTCTGGCGGTGATGGGCCGCAACCTCGCCCGCAACTTCGCCCGCAACGGCTACGCGGTGGCCCTGCACAACCGCACCCCGGCACGCACCCGCGAGCTCGTTGACGAGTTCGGCCACGAGGGCCGGTTCGTGCCGACCGAATCCCCCGCCGAGTGCGTGGCCGCGCTGCAACGCCCGCGGCGGCTGGTCACCATGGTCCAGGCCGGCCCCGCGACGGACACGGTGATCACCGAGTTCGCCTCGCACATGGACGAGGGCGACATCATCGTCGACGCGGGCAACGCGCACTTCGCCGACACGATCCGCCGCGAACGGGCGCTGGCCGAACGCGGCATCCACTTCGTCGGCACCGGGGTCTCCGGCGGCGAGGAGGGAGCGCTGCACGGTCCGAGCATCATGCCTGGCGGTTCGGAGCAGTCCTGGCGGACGCTCGGCCCGATGCTGGAGGCGGTCGCAGCACGCGCACCCGACGGCAGCCCCTGCGTGACGCACGTCGGCCCGGACGCGGCTGGGCACTTCACCAAAATGGTCCACAATGGAATCGAGTACGCCGACATGCAGCTCATCGCCGAGGCCTACGATCTGCTGCGCCGAGGTGCCGGCATGTCCTGCGAGCAGATCGCCGAGGTCTTCCGCGAGTGGAACCGGGGGCGGTTGGACTCCTTCCTCATCGACATCACCGCCGAGGTCCTCGCCCACCGCGACCCCGAAACCGGCGCACCGTTCGTGGACGTGGTGCTGGACCGGGCCGAGCAGAAGGGCACCGGCCGCTGGACGGTGCGCCAAGCGCTCGACCTCGGCGTGCCCGTCAACAGCATCGCCGAGGCCGTGTTCGCCCGCTCCCTGTCCGGCCACACCGATCAGCGCGACGCGGCGCGCGGCCTGCCGGGGCCGCAGGCCACAGTGGACGCGGGCACCGCGCAGCAGCTGGCCGAGGACACCGAAAAGGCGCTGTACGCATCGAAGATCGTCGCCTACGCGCAGGGCTTCCACCAGATAGCCGCCGGCAGCGCGGAGAACGAGTGGAACATCGACCGCGGCCGCGTCGCAGCGATCTGGCGCGCCGGTTGCATCATCCGGGCCCGGTTCCTCGACGACATCCGAGCGGCCTTCGACGCCCGTCCGGACCTGGCGAGCCTGCTGGGCGACCCGTCCTTCGCGGCCGCGTTGTCCGAAGCACAGGAACCCTGGCGCCGCGTGGTGTCCACATCGGCCACTCTGGGCATCCCCACACCCGGTTTCTCGGCCGCGCTGGCCTACTACGACGCCCTCCGGGCCGACCCGCTGCCGGCGGCGCTGACGCAGGCGCAGCGCGACTTCTTCGGCGCGCACACCTACCGCCGCACCGACCGCGAAGGCACCTTCCACACGCGCTGGGCCGAGCAGGGCCGCCCCGAGGAACGCGTGGACTGACGCGGCGCACCCGCCCGGTCGAGCGGCGGGTGCGAAGCCCGGGCCCCGGGGCTCCGGTGCACAACCGCGCCGTCTCGCGCGCCACCGGCTGCGCCGCGGCCGGCTACGACCGCGGTGCAGCGGTCCCTCCCGGGCGGGCCGGTCCGGAGCACCGGTGGATCCTTCAGCTGGGGCAGCCGGCCTCGATCCAGGCGCGGAATCGCTGCACGTGCTCGGCCGACCAGGCTTCGTCGCAGGGCATGTCGCCCGCGGCGAGCCGCTGGTGGATGTTCTCGGCGTTGGCGCGCACGTCCTGGTAGGAGGACAGGTCGAAAGCACCCGACATGGCCTCGACGTCCTCCGCGCGGAACAGCGGCCGGATGTCGCGTTCGAAACTCGGCTGCTGGATCGCGGTTCGCCCGCCTTCGGTCGCGACCTCCCCGGTGGGGCGGCGGACGTCCGAGCGGGCGCGGCGCAGTTCGATCGTGCCGTCCCGGACCCGCGCCTCGTACGTCATCTGCGGGAACACCGCGGGTCCTTCGACGACCCCGCCGGTGCGCACGTCGAACCGTGAGCCGTGCCAGGGGCAGGTCACCACGTCACCACTGCGCTCGCCGGACGCGAGCGGTCCGCCGAGGTGGCTGCACGTGTTGGCGATGGCGCACGGCTCCCCCGCCCGATCGCGGGTGAGCAGCACCGGGAAGCCGTCGACGTCGACCGCGCGCATCGACTCCGCGGACAGCTCGCTCTCGCTGAGCACCGGGGTGAAATCGGCCGGCGCGCTGCGGGCGGTGAAGGCGCTCCGATTCACGCGCACACCCAGGCCGAAGCTGAGCTCTCCCCCGAGGTGGGCCGCCAGCCCCGACAAGCCCAGACCGGTCGCGCTCAGCACGCGGCCGCTGCGGCGACGACCTCGCGCCCGCTGCACCAGCGCGGCGACGGTGCAGCCGAGACCGACCATGTTGAGGAACGCGTGCAGGGTGGCGATCCGCCGCTCCTGCCCCTTCAGGTCCCGCCAGTCACCCGTGCCGGTCACCGCGGCCGGCAACGCGCCGAGGGTGCCGATCGTCAACGCGGCATCGGCGGCGCGCTCAACCGCGGGATCAGCGCGGAAACCCCCGTACGTGTCCAGCACGAACGCGCTGGTCCACGATCCGAGCGGAACATCGGTCAGCGCCGCGTGCAGCGGAACGCCCAACCAGGTCCCGTCCGACACGTCGTGCAGCCGTCGAATTCGCCTGAACCGCTCGCGGACGCCCGGCTGCACCTTGTCGGCCAGCCGGTCCAGCCACGGCTGGGAATCAGCGAGCCGTCTCGCCAGTCTCAGGGACATGCCACACCCACCTCGTGTCGGACCGCCAGCCGCCTGGCCGCGGGGAGCTCTCCGGCACTGCCCGGTTGCTCGTGCAGCGCGCAGGCCGTGCAGGATCTTCAGTGCCACCCGGTCGCGATCCGGCCCAGCCCGTCGAGGGCCACTCTAAGCCGCACCGGCGGTGCGCACCTGTTGGCAGGCTCAGCCGCGCGGGGGTCGTACCGGCTGTTCGGGTTCGCGCGGGCAGGCGGGGCTCCGCGCCCAACGTGCCGGGCACGCAACGTGCCGGCTTCCCGCGGCGCGGGCTTCTCGGCGTGCGGGCTTCCCGGCGTGCGGATTTCTCGGCGCGCGGATTTCTCGGCTTGCGGGCTTTTCGAGGTGCAGGTCTCACGTGCGCGGGCTGTGGTCGACGTGGTGCCAGAAGCGCGCGCGGAGCTGATGCCGAACCTTGTCGGAGAGGTCGTAGATGCCCAGGGCGTCGGAGAGGTCCAGCAGCAGCGCGCGATCGACGTCCTGCGGGATCGAGGGCCGGTTCGCCCGGAGGTCGAAGTGGCGGTCTGCCGTGCCGTCGAGCCAGGTGGCCAGAACCCGTTGCGCCACGCGGTCAATCGTTTCGGACAGTTCACCCTCGTCCGGAACTTCGGAGACCTCCGCGCCCCCGTCAGTGCTGCTGGAGTACACGACCCTTTCAGCGGCATCGCCCGCGTCCGGTGCGGCAGGCCGGGCGGCCGCGGCACCCCGGCTCCGCTGGGCGAGCCAAGCGGGCGAGGGGACGGGGGCTCGCGATTCCGCGGCGGCAGGGGCGGCGGGACCACCCCGCCGCGGCGTGACCGCAGCGTCGAAAGCATCCACGTCCAACAGCTCCAGCCCGTCCGCCGCGGCCTGCAGGTGCCTGCTGACGCCGCGCGGATTCCCCTCGGTGGTGGGCACGCCCAGGACCATGACCTGCACCCCGTGGGCCTGGGCTTCCTCGACCGCCTCGGTGAGGTCGTCATCGCCGGAGACGAGGTACATCACCTCCACACCCGCGGTACGCGCGTGCGCGACCAGATCGAGCCCGATGCGCAGGTCCACGCCCTTCTGCTCACCGTCGACCCCGATCCGCCCGAGCCGGAGCTTCACGCGCGGCAGCAGCCCGATCGCCTCCTGCGTCTGGTCCGGCATGCCGTGGCGCGCCGAGTCGTACCAGTGCACCCGCAGCAGCGGCAGCTGCGCGTGACTCGTGGCGTGCGCGGTCAGAGTCTCGACGAGGCGCTCGTGGTCGGCCCGGATGCTCCCCCGCAGGGACGTTCCGGTGACCCGCGTAGCTGCCGCTGCCAGCAGGTAGCCGGCGTCGACGTAGACCGCACAGTGCGATCGCATGGTGATGTTCCCCCACTGCTCCTCGGCGGCAACGAAGCTCCTCGGCGTCAACGAACCGAACGTGCCATCAGTATCGCCTGCGGTCTCCCCGCCCCTGCACCGGCCGGGTCAGTGCAGGTGCCGCCACCGAGCGTGCACGCGGGCCGAGAACGTCGAACGCAGTGAGCCCCACCAGCGCGGCAGTCCTCGGGCATGACGAGCCCGGGCATGAAGTCGATGTCTTCTTCGGTCGAGTTGATGACCTGGCGAAAGCCGACGGCAACGAGCGCGAGCGCCCGCCCACCCGCGCGCTGGTGAGCGCAGCGCCGACTGACTATCACAGCTGTGATAGTCTCCTGGGCGTGTCCACCTCCACCACTGCCGCGTCCGCCACCGCGAAGACGCGCATCCTCGAGGCCGTCCTCCGCCTCGTCGTCCGCGGCGGGATCGCCGAGGCGTCGCTGCGCAAGGTCGCCGAGGAAGCCGGCATCAACATCGGCTCGGTGCGGCACTACTTCGGCAGCGCCGAGAGCCTGATGACCGCGGCGGCCGAGGAGGTCGGTGCGCGCATGGCGCAGCGGCTCGACGAAGCCCTGCCGCCGGGAGCGGACGCACAACCGGCCGGATTCGAGCACCCGGCCGACTCCGCGGGCCCGATCGGACTCGGGGACGCGGCCGAGCCCGGCAACGATGCCGAATCCGGGAACGGCGCCGCCCCGGGGCGCCCGGCCGGGTTCGGGGACGCGGAGGTTCGGCGCGAGCGGCTCGAGGCCGTGTGCCGGGCCGTGCTGCCGCTGGCGGAATCGGACCGCGCCGAACTGGTCGTGCTCGTCGAGCTGATCACGGCTGCGCGGCTGCGCCCGGAGTTCCGACCGATCGCCGTGCGCATGGGCGAGGACCTGCGCGCGGTCCTGCGCCAGGCCCTGCGCACGGCGCACGTGCCCGACGCCGAGGTCGAGGCCGAACGGCTGCACGCCGTGATCGGCGGGCTCACCTTCGAGCTCGTCTATCCGCACGGACCTGCCGACGGCGACGCGGCGCTGGAAGTGCTGCGCAAGCACATCGCCGAACTCGTCCCCGCATGACCCGAACTCGTCCCCGCACGACCCGGCGGCGGGAACGAGCCGCCGTCCCGACTTCTCCCAGGAGAACCCCGTGGGCCACATCGCCGTGCAGAACGCGCACCACGTCCTGCCGGACGGGCGCGTGCTCTTCGACGACGTCTCGTTCCGCGTGGGCGAAGGCGCCAAAGCCGCCCTGATCGGCGCGAACGGCAGCGGCAAGTCCACCTTGATCCGGCTGCTGACCGGCGAGACGGCCCCCGCCGGCGGCGCCGTCACCTGTTCCGGCGGTCTCGGCGTCATGCCGCAGTTCATCGGCCACGCCCGCGACGGCGAGACCGTGCAGGACCTGCTGGTGTCGCTGTCCGGAACACGGCTGCGCACGGCGGCGCGGCGACTGGAACGGGCCGAGGAGCGCGCGATCGAGAACGCGGACGACGCCACGCAGATGGCCTACGCCGAAGCGCTCGCCGAGTACGCCGACGCCGGCGGGCACGACGCCGAGGTGCGCTGGGACCACTGCTGCACGGCGGCCCTCGGCCTGCCCTACGACCGGTGCCGCTTCCGCGAGCTGCGGCGGCTGTCCGGCGGGCAGCAGAAGCGGCTCGCGCTGGAGCACTTGCTGCGCGGCCAGGACCGGGTGCTGCTGCTCGACGAACCGGACAACTACCTCGACGTGCCCGGCAAGGAGTGGCTGGAGCAGCGGCTGCGGGAAACACCGAAGACCGTGCTGTTCGTGACCCACGACCGGGAGCTGCTGCACCGCACGGCGGACCGCATCGTCACCGTCGAACTCGGCGCGGCCGGCAACCGCGCGTGGGTCCACGGTGGAGGGTTCGCCAGCTACGACCAGGCCCGCGAGGACCGCCTGTCGCGGTTGGCGGAATCGCGGCGCCGCTGGGAGGAGGAGCGCGCGAAACTGCGGCGGCTCGTCGCCGAGCTCAAGCAGAAGGCCTCGTACAACGACGACATGGCCGCCCGCTACCAGGCCGCGCGCACGCGGCTGCAACGGTTCGAGGAAGCCGGCCCGCCGGAGGATGTCCCGCGCACGCAGCAGGTGCGGATGCGGCTGCGCGGTTCTCGGACCGGGCGCCGCGCGGTGGTCTGCGCAGACCTCGCGCTCGACGGGTTGACCGGAGCTTTCGACGCGGAGTTCCGCTACGGCGAACGGATCGCCGTGCTCGGCGCGAACGGCACCGGAAAGTCGCACTTCCTGCGGTTGCTCGCCCGCGGCGGCAGCGATCCCCGGACGGTCGTCGAGGGGGCGAGCGAGCCGGTCGGCCACAGCGGCAGCGCACGTCTGGGCGCGCGGGTGGTGCCGGGCATGTTCGCGCAGACGCACGAGCATCCGGAGTTCCGCGGGGTGCGGCTGCTGGAACTGCTCACCGGCGGCGGTCCGAACCGCTCCGGGGTGGAACGCGAGCAGGCCCACCGGGCACTGGCGCGCTACGACCTCGTGCACGCCGCGCAGCGGCCGTTCGACACGCTCTCCGGGGGCCAGCAGGCCCGGCTGCAGATCCTGCTGCTCGAACTGGAGGGCGCCAACCTGCTGCTGCTCGACGAGCCCACGGACAACCTCGACCTGCTCTCGGCCGAGGCGCTGCAGGCAGGGCTCGAGCAGTTCGCGGGCACCGTGCTCGCCGTGACGCACGACCGCTGGTTCGCCCGCTCGTTCGACCGGTTCCTCGTCTTCCACGGCAACGGGCACGTGCGCGAGAGCGCCGAGCCGGTCTGGCACGACCCGGCCGGCTGACGCGCTCGTCGCATTTCGGACCCGCCCACCGGCCGCAGCCATCCACCGGCCGCAGCCATCCACCGGCCGCAGCCATCAACCGGCCGCAGCCATCAACCGGCCGCAGTCAACCACCGGCCGCAGTCAACCACCGGCCGCAGTCAACCACCGGCGGGGCGAGACCTGACCGTGGCTGCACCCCGCAAGCGCCTCACCTGACCGAGGGGTTTGTACATTTCTCGAGAAACGTACAAACCCCAGGTCAGGGAAGTCGCAGGCGAGGCGGGAGCTCCGGGCCGATCACGATCCGGGCACGGCACATCGCACGGGGTTTTCACCCGAAAGACGCACTGCCATGCTGCGTGTCCGCGGTGAGAGGTCTCGCGGTGAGGGGTCGAGGCTTCAACGAAGAACCTGGAGGCACGCATGGCCGCCGGATTCCTGGATCGCAGCAGGATCGTGGCACCGCTGGACTGGAACCGATGGCTCATCCCGCCCGCCGCGCTGTCGGTGCACCTGGCGATCGGCCAGGTCTACGCGTGGAGCGTGTTCAAACCGCCGCTGGAAGGCTCGCTCGGGCTGAGCGGGACGCAGAGCGCGCTGCCGTTCCAACTCGCCATCGTCATGCTCGGGCTCTCGGCCGCCTTCGGCGGGACCGTGGTGGAGCGCAACGGCCCCCGCTGGGCGATGTTCGTGTCCCTGGTGTGCTTCTGCACCGGATTCCTCGTCTCCGCGCTCGGCGCGCTGACCGGCCAGTACTGGCTCGTGGTGCTCGGCTACGGCGCGATCGGCGGCATCGGGCTCGGCATCGGCTACATCTCACCGGTGTCCACATTGATCAAGTGGTTCCCGGACCGGCCGGGCATGGCCACCGGCATCGCCATCATGGGCTTCGGCGGTGGCGCGCTGATCGCATCTCCGTGGTCCAACCAGATGCTCGCGTCCTTCGGCACCTCGGCCGACGGGATCGCCGCGAGCTTCGCCGTGCACGGCGTGGTCTACGCGGTGTTCATGACGCTCGGCGTGCTGCTCATCCGCCTGCCCGCCGAGGGTTGGCGGCCGAAGGGATGGCACCCCGAGCGGGCCGCCAGCGGCGGGATGATCACCACCGCCAACGTCGCGGCGAACACGGCCCTGCGCACCCCGCAGTTCTGGTTGCTGTGGACAGTGCTGTGCCTCAACGTCACCGCGGGCATCGGCATCCTGGAGAAGGCCTCGCCGATGATCACCGACTTCTTCGCGGACACCCCCGCGCCGGTCTCGGTCGCGGCTGCGTCCGGATTCGTCGCGATGCTGTCGCTGACGAACATGCTCGGCCGGTTCGTCTGGTCCTCCGCTTCGGACGTCGTGGGCCGCAAGAACATCTACCGCCTCTACCTCGGCGGCGGCGCGCTGCTCTACCTGGCGATCGTGCTCAACGGGGACGCCTCGAAGGCCGTGTTCATCCTCGCCGCGCTGGTGATCCTGTCGTTCTACGGAGCCGGCTTCTCCACCGTTCCCGCGTACCTCAAGGACCTGTTCGGCACCTACCAGGTCGGCGCCATCCACGGCCGCCTGCTCACCGCCTGGTCGGCGGCCGGTGTGCTCGGCCCGCTCATCGTCAACGCGGTGGCAGACAGCCAGGCAGGACTGGGCAAGTCCGGTGTCGAGCTGTACAGCGTGTCGCTGTACATCATGATCGCCCTGCTGGCCGTGGGCTTCGTCGCCAACGAACTGATCCGCCCGGTGCACCCGAAGCACCAACTGCCCAGCGACGAGCGCTCGAAGACCGCGCAGGAGGCCCGCGATGAATGAGCAGACCCCGACGAACCCGCGTCCCGCCCTGCTCGCGGTCACGTGGCTGTGGGTGGTGCTGCCGTTCGGCTACGGCCTCGTCGAGCTCGCGCGCCAGATCGTGCAGCTGTTCACCGGCTGAGGCAGCACCGGGCGGGTGCTCGCCGCGCGCTCACCGGCGGCGGAACGGCCGCCACCCCTTGCGCGGCGCGGCCTCAGCCGCGGTGAGCAGGTGCGGGGCGCGTTCGCGGACGAGCTCCTCGACCTGGCGGAAACGCGGGTTGACGAGGGCGCGGTCACCGACGAAGACGGTGGGCACGGTTTCGTCGCCGCCCGTGGCCTCGCGGACCCGGTCCGCCGCGTCCCGGTCCTGCCAGATGTTGATCTCCCGCACGGGCAGGCCGCTGCGGCGCAGCGGACGCCGCAGCGCCATGCAGAACGGGCAGCCAGGCCGCCAGTAGAACTCGACGGCGCCGATCGACGCCGGGGACTCGTCAGCGTGGTCGTTGGCCATGCACCGCAATCTACGCCGCCGGTGCGGAGCACGGCTCACTGCGCGAGCCGGCGAAGGCGTGCAGGTCCGGTCGTCGGTACCGTCGTCAGCGCAGATCGCGGTGCCGGAAACCGGGGGTGGGCGTTGTCCGTCGACTCGGTGCGTGCGCTCGCGCGCCCGTTGCGCACGCTGGATCCCGACAGCCGCGAGCACGCCGACCTCGACCCGCTGCGCGAGGTGATCGGTGATGCGCGGGTGGTCTGCCTCGGTGAGAGCACGCATTTCGCATCGGAGTTGTACCGCCTGCGCGACCGGGTGCTGCGCTTGCTCGTGCGGGAGTTGGGCTTTTCCGCGTTCGTGCTGGAATCCGGGCTGCCGGAGGGCCTGGCCGTGCACGACTGGGTGCGCGGTGCTCCGGGACGGCTGCCGACGATCGCCCGCGACGGCACCACGTGGGCGATGGGACGTTGCACGGAGATGCACGACCAGCTGCGCTGGATGCGGGAGCGCAGCGCCATGAGCGATCGCCCCGTCGGGTTCTACGGCATGGACGTCCCGGGCTGGCTGAGCAACCCGGCCCCCGGGGTGAACGCGTGCCTGGCACGGCTCGAACCGCGCGCGGGGGACGAACGGCTGCGGGCGATGGCCGAGCTCGGCGAGCGCACCAGCGCGCCGGCACCGGACGGATCGGAAACCGCACCGGTGCCGGACGGACTTCCCGGACGCCTCGATCAGCTGCTCGAACGCGCGGAGTCCGCCGGCGACCGGTTGGCGGTGCAGTGCGCGCGCGGCGCCCGGCGAGTCGTGGAGTTCCTGGAGCACGGCCTGCACCCGGGCCCCGGACGGAACCTGCGCAACGAGGTGATGGCCGAGAACCTGCGCTGGATCCTCGAACGCGAGGAGCGCGTGCTGGTCAGCGCGCACAACGTGCACCTGCAACGCGTGCCGTCCTTCGACGGGACCGACCCCCTCGGACGGCTGTTGGGCCCCGAGCTCGGCGAGGACCTGGTGGTGATCGGCACGACCCGGGCCGGCGGACCGGTTCCCGACCCCGACCTGGCCGCCGGACCGGAGCACCGGTACGCCACCTCCGCCGGCGCACCGGTGGCCCCGCCGCACTCGCTCGATGCGCTGTTGGACACCGCGGGGCCGCTGCACCTGACCGATCTGCGGCACGTGGCGAGCGAGGCTCGCACCGGGACCACCGCGATGCTGGGCCAGCACGCGGTCCTCGAGCTGGACCCGTTCGAGGCGTTCGACGCCATCGTGCACGTTCGGGAGCTCACCCCGGTGCACGGCGCGGAAGACACCCGCACCTGACCGGACGCGCCCGCGGGCCTCGCACGGACGAGCAGGCACTGGTCACCGCGCGAAAAGAGATCACCGCACTGGGTGCCTGAAACGACGCTGGTGAACGTTCTGCTTCCGTCACGGCTGCGCACCTTTTCAGTTGCGGCGGAGCAGCAGGCTGCCACCCCACAAGAGGAAGAGAATCGCGATTCCTATGCGCGCCGGGGGCGGGCCGTCGGTGTGCGTCCCTCCGGGAACCTCCCAGGTGCACGTACGACCCGGCGGAAGCCACGACCAACCAGCGGTGCCGTGGAAGGACGAGGTGGGAGTCAGCGGGCATGCCGCCGGTCCGCTGAAGTACCACTCGATCGCCATGAGGACGATCCAGCCGAGCAGGGCGAGTGCCCACAGCGCACCGAGGCCGGTGATCCACCGACCCTGCCTGCTTCCACTCGTCGTATCGGCGTCTGCTCGCAATTCGGCTCCTCCGACGAACGCCCTGAACCTGCTGCCCACGAACTGGGTTTTCGATCAACTCGCGGCCGTGTCCTGCCAGGTGCCGCAGCACGTCGTCCCCGTCCGATCGACAACGGCCGGGCCGTCTTTCGACTACAGCGGTCCGAGCACGTCGTAGCGGAGCTGCACCATCCCGTTTCCGAAGCGTCGTTCGTCGACGAGCTCGAGCTCTGCTCCCAGCTCCGCCGGCAAGCAGCTCTTACCTGCTCCGACGAGCACCGGCACGGCCATGAGCTGGAGCTCGTCGATCAGGTTGGATCGGAAGGCGTGACCGGCCAGCTCGGGGCCGGCGATGTTCAGATCGGAGCTGCAGGCCGCTTTCAACTGCCGGACCGACTCGGGGTCGAATTCGCGTTCCAGCTTGGTCCTGCTGGTGAACACCCGCGGCAACGTGGTGGAGTAGACGACCTTGTCGGCGGCTTGCCACACCTCGGCGAACTCGGCTGACTTGGGTGATTGGGCGGCCGCTGCGGGATCGGTCTCCCAGACCGCCATGAGCTCGTACATGCGGCGTCCGTACAGGTAGGTGCCGACGGCTCGTTCCTGCGCGTTCACGAAGTCGAGCACCTCTTCGCTGGGCACCGCCCAGTCGAAGTTGCCGGCCCGGTCGGCGACGTAGCCGTCGAGGGAGCAGATCACCGAGTAGATCAGCCGCGCCATGGAACACCTCCACCGGGTGTGTGCGCTGGTCGCCGAAGCACAGCCGTCCGCAGGGCGGACTGACCTCGACGCCACAACTCGTCACGCATCGCAGTTCAGCGACCGCCGTTGCGCCGAGGGCCTCCCCATCGTCGGCCCGTTCCGCACGCACGGCAACGGCGCCCGGGACCGTCCGGACAGCGGTGCTGCCCGACAGCGGTTGAGCGCATTCGGGCACAGCCCCATCGGCGTGACCACGAACGTCTACGCCCACGTGCTCGACGACAGCAAGCGGGAGATGACCAGCCGGATGGACCGCTTCCCGAGCGAGGACTGATGTCAGCCGTAGATGTCAAATGCGGATGTCAAATGCGGATGTCAAATGCGGATGTCAAATGCGGATGCGAAAAGGGGCCACCGGAAGAATCCGGTGGCCCCTTTTCGCTGGTGGAGCTGAGGGGATTCGAACCCCTGACCCTCTGACTGCCAGTCAGATGCGCTACCACTGCGCCACAGCCCCGTGTGCTCTTGGTGGCAACTCGGGCTCGCCGTTTCCGGTCCCTTCCGTTGCCTGCGGTGGACACTCTACACGACCTTCACGCTCGGCCTCGCAGGGGGCCTCCGCCCCGCAGGTGCCCTGGAAACAGCGCTGAACCGCCGCCCACGCCCGCACGCCCCGAACACCGCGCGAACGACTGCCCCGCAAGCCGCTCGGCCGGGCCTACCGCGCGTCGCCGTGAGCTGTTACACCATGAAGTGTGACCGCGACTCAACGCGTTTCTCCCCCACTGGTCGCGCCGGAGGTGGAGGGGGCGGACCCGGAAAGACGGCGCACCAACCAGCAACGCCGCCTGCGCCGGCTCATCGATCGGCTGCTGCACGCGGACGGTGTGCAGGGCCGCCGCCTGCGGGAAGCGGGGGTGTCCGCGGGTGCGGACGTGACGATCGACGACCTGCCCCGCCTGCCGTTCACCGGCAAGCAGGACTTCGCGGAGCACTACCCCTTCGGGCTCCGCACCGCGGAGGAGGACGAGGTCGTGTGCGTGCACGGCTCCTCCGGCACCAGCGGCCGCCCGACGCTCGTGCCCTACACCACGCACGACATCGACGTGTGGTCCGAGGTCATGGCCCGCGCGCTCGGCGGCGCCGGGGCCACCCGCCGCAGCCTGGTGCACTGCGCCTACGGCTACGGCCTGTTCACCGGCGGGCTCGGGGTGCACCACGGCACGGTGCGGCTCGGCGGCACCGTGCTGCCGGCTTCCAGCGGCGCCACCGACCGACAGCTGCGGCTGCTGCTGGACCTGGCCCCGGACGTGCTGTGCTGCACCCCGTCCTACGCCGTCTACCTCGGGGAGGCGTTCCGCTCGACCGGCATCACACCCGAGCAGCTCTCGCTGCGCTACGGCGTGTTCGGCGCGGAGCTGTGGACCGAGGAAATGCGCGCGGAGATCGAAGAGCTGCTCGGCCTGCGGGCGCTGAACATCTACGGGCTCACCGAGGTCATCGGACCCGGGGTGGCCTGCGAATCCCTCGACTCGCAGGGCATGCTCAACATCGCCGAGGACCACTTCTACCCCGAGGTGGTCGACGCCGACGGCACCGCCCTGCCGGACGGCGTGCCCGGTGAGCTCGTGTTCACCACGCTCACCAAGACCGGCATGCCGCTGCTGCGCTACCGCACCGGCGACACCGCCTCGCTGCACCCGCCGTCGCCGGACTCACCGCGCACGCTGCGGCGCATGGGACGCGTGCTCGGGCGCACCGACGACATGCTCATCATCCGCGGGGTCAACGTCTACCCCGCGGAGATCGAACAGGTGCTGCTGGCCGACGCGCGCGTGGCGCCGCACTACCTGATCGTGGAGGACCGGCGCGACAGCTCCCGCCCGGAGCTGCGCATCGGCGTCGAGGTGCACGGTTCGGGGCAGAACACCGAGCAGCTGGAGCAGGAGCTGGCCACCGCGCTGCGCAACCGCCTCGGCTTCAGCTGTGCGGTGCGAGCGTTCCCGCCGCACCACATCCCCCGGGCCGAATCGGGCAAGACGACCCGGCTGGTGCGGTGGCGCCACGGCCCGCCCCCGCTGCCGGGCCTGGAATGAGACGTCCTCACCGGTGCGCCCGGCAGGGCAGAGGGGCTGCCGAGAACTGCGTCATCCGAGTTCACGGCGAGGGGTGGACGTTTCTCGAGAAAAGTCGGGAACTTTTCTCGAGAAACGTCCACACCCCCGGCGGGTGAGTTCGAAGCAGCGGGGGCCGGTGCTACCCGGCCTGGTCCTTGGGTTGGGGCAGGCCGCGGGTGTTCGCCGCCTTGACGAACTCGGCGCGCGGGTGGTGCAGCTCGCCGAGCGCCACCAGCTGGCGCCGCAGCGGCAGCTCCATCAGCCAGTCGCCGAGGATGCGGCCCTTCGACGACCACGTGGGCATCTTGGCCAGGTGGTAGACGCGGTGCAGCAGCCACGCCGGCAGCCCCTTGAGCTTCACGCCGTAGACCTCGGCCGCGCCCTGGTAGAGGCCCAGCCCGGCCACGGACCCGGCGTGCTTGTGCTTGTACACCTGCATCGGCTCATCGCGCAGCACGGCCAGCAGGTTGTCGGCGAGCACGCGCGCCTCCCGCACGGCGTGCTGCGCCGACGGGCCCAGCGTGGCGTCGGGGTCCTTGCTGGTCAGATCGGGCACGGCGGCGCAGTCACCGGCGGCGAACACGTTGTCGGTCCCGCGCACCTGCAGCTGCGTGGTGCACTGCACGCGGCCCGCGCCGTCCCGCGGCAGGTCGCTCTCCTCGAGCATCGGGTGCGCCTTCACGCCCGCGGTCCACACGACGGTGTCGGTTTCGAACTCGTCGCCGTCGGAGAGCTGGGCGTAGCCGTCGGTGAAGGAGTGCGCCGTGGTGCCCAGCTTCACCTCGATGCCGCGCTCTTCGAGCCGACGACGGGTGTAGTCGCCCATCGCGGGGCTGACCTCGGGCATGATGCGGTCCATCGCCTCGATGAGCACCCAGCGCATGTCGCGCTTCCGCAGCTGCGGGTAGTGCTCCATCGCGTGGCGGGCCATGCATTCCAGTTCGGCCATGGCTTCGATGCCCGCGTACCCGCCGCCGACGAAGGTGAAGGTCAGCAGCCGGCGCCGCAGCTTCTCGTCGGCCGTGCTCGCCGCGATGTCCAGCCGGGACAGCACGTGGTTGCGCAGGTAGATCGCCTCGCCGACCGTCTTGAAGCCCACGCCCTGCTCGGCCAGCCCGGGGATCGGCAGCGCGCGCGAGATCGAACCGGGCACGACGACGAGGTAGTCGTACCCGAGCTGCTCCTCGGTGCCGTCGGCCAGCGTCGTGCTCACGCGCTGGTGCTCCTGGTCGATGCCGCTGACCTGCGCGGTGAGCACTTCGCACCGGGGCAGGGCCGCGCGCAGCGGCACGACGACGTGCCGCGGTTCGAGCGAGCCGGCCGCCGCTTCGGGCAGGAACGGCTGGTAGGTCATGTGCGGCTGCGTGTCGACCAGGGTCACACGTGCCTCCTGCGGCCGGACCTTCTCCTGCAGCCGCAAGGCCAGGGTCAAGCCGACGTGCCCGCCTCCGATGACGACGATGCGCGGCTCAGGCATGGTGCGCCTCCCTCGCGCCGATACGGGTGCGTCGCGGATCGACATCCCGCTCCGGATGCCGCCGCAGGTATTCCTGCTCCAACTCGAACGTGCGGGCGGTGTGCTCCCGCAACGAGTCGTCGGATCCGTGCATGAAGGTCTCTGAGCGCGTGTAGTGCAGGTGCCTCAGTTCGCGCAGCAGTGCGTCCTCGTCGAGTGCGTGACCCGGCACTCCGCTGTGCGTGGTCATGTCGTCCTCCAGCGCTGGCCGGCCTGGCTGCAGTGGCGCCGGACGCGTGCACGACCCGGCGCCACTGCAGACCTACCCGGAGATCGCGGTGCGGAAAACCTGTGATCTGTGGCTTTTCGTCCGCGCAGCACGCCTGCGCGGGCGGCGGTCAGCGCGTCTGCTTCGCACGGGTTTCGGGGGCGGTGGTCCACACGGCGAAGGCCAGCACGGCCGCGAGCCCGGTGGCGGTGAACGCCAGTTGGAACGACACGGCGTCGGCGATCATGCCGGTCACGAGCGGGCCGAGGATCGCCCCGAGGTCGGCCGACATCTGGAAGCCGGCCAGCACCGGTCCGCCGCTGCCCTTGCTGCCGACCACGTCGGCCACGGCGGCGTTCTGCGCCGGGTTGAGCAGGCCGGCGCCGATTCCGGCGATCAACGAGGCGAGCAGGAACCACACGATCGTGCCACTGAAGCCCAGGGCCACGCTGCCCGCGGCGGAGACGGCGAGTCCGAGCAGCACGAGGGGTTTGCGCCCGTAGGCGTCGGAGAGCCGTCCGGACACGAGCAGCACGGCGGCGTTGCCGGCGGCGAACACGGACAGCGCCACCCCGGACATCGAGCGGTCGACGTGCAGCACCTCGACGACGAACAGCGGGATGAGCGACATGCGCACGCCGAAGACGGCCCAGCCGTTGCTGAAGTTGGACAGCAGCGCGGCACGGTAGCTGCGCAGCCGCAGCGCGCTGCGCACGCTCATGGCCGGTCGCTCGCCGCCGGTGGCGGGGGCGGCGAGCCGGGAACGGCGCAGCATCAGCCAGCCGACCAGGGTCGCCAGCGCCAGCGCCACCGCGTAGGAGACGAACGGAAGGCGCAGCGAGAACCCGACGAGCACACCACCGACGATCGGACCGCTGATGTTGCCGAGCAGGAAGCTCGTCGCCCACATCCCGGTGGCGCGGCCGCGCAGGTGCGGCGGGGCCAGCCGCACGAGCAGGGCGACGCCGGAGACGGTGAACATGGTCGAGCCGATGCCGCCGAGCCCGCGGAACAGCAGCAGCTGCCAGTACGCCCCGGCGAGCGCGCAGGCCGCCGTGCTCACGCCGACGATGGCGATGCCCCACAGGTAGACGGGCCGTTCGCCGAAGAAACCCACGAGCCGGCCGCTGACCGGGGCGAAGGCCAGGCGCATGAAGGCGAAACCGCTGATGACCATGGACACGGCGGTGACGCCGACGTTGAAGCTGGTGGCGAAGGCGGGCAGGGCGGGCGCGACGATGCCGGTGCCGACGGCGATGATGAAGTTGCCGAAGACGAGGATCCAGATCTCCGAGGGCATCCGCTCCGCGGCGGGGTTCGCCGACGCGCCCTCGGGGGCGTCGCCGGAGTGCGCCGGTGCTCCTGCCGACCCACCCACGCAGACCTCCTTCGCTCGGCGAACGGACAGGCAAGCACGCCGACCACCGCCGCTGAAAGACGCGTGTGCCAATGCGCACAACACCGCCGAGCGGTGACTGATTCCCGCGGGAGCGGCCGCGCGCTGCTCCCGGCAGGTCGGCGGAACGCTCAGAGCAGTTCGTCGATGCTGCGGGCATAGGTCGTCACCGGGTAGACGGTTTCGAAACCGCACTTCTCGGCGAAGCGCTCGGCCACCCCGCCTTCTTCGCCGTGCGCGGCGACGAGCAGGGCACCGCGCTCGCGCAGCGCCTGCACCGTCTCCCGCGCCAACGCCTGGCCGAGCCCGCGGCGCCGGCGCCCCGGGCGCACGTGCAGCTGTTCGACGAGCCCCACCCCGCGGTGGACGTAGCCCTGGGCGAACCCCGCGACCCGTTCGTCGCCGGTGTCGGTGGTCTCGGCGACGACGCGCAGCACGCAGTGCGCATCGTCCACCCGGTGGCCGAGGTTGCGCTGCAGCCGTTGCTCGGCGGTGGTCGACAGCCCTTCCTCGTCGGCGAGCAGTTCGACGATCCCGGGCAGATCCTCGCCGGTGCAGCGGCGGGTGTGCTCGGTACCGGCCTGCTCGACGCGGTGCAGCAGCGCCACCCCCTCCTCGACCGCCCGCCAGCCCGTGTCGTCGGCGATGCCGTCGATCTCGGCAACGGTCGTCGGGGAGGCGTGCACGACGGCTTCGGCACGTCCGGCTTCGGCGAAGACCTGCTCCAGCTCCAGCAGCGTGTTGCCGACCTCGGCGAGCGTTCCCCACAGCCCGCAGGCGTGGTTGGCCTGCGACAGCGGGTTGTCCTGGTTGAGCACGACCGTCGCCGCCCCCACCCGGGTCCGGGTGCCGTACCGCACCACGGCCGAGGCCATCCGGGTGTTCTCCACCAGCCCCGCGAGGTCGCGCGCTTGCCGCGGGCTCAGCAGCGCCTCGTCGTCCGGATCGTGCAATGGGTCCACCCGGCCATTCTGACCGCACGATCGGCGGCCGGTGCACTCGCCCGGTCGGGCCTTTCCGCGCGCACACGGGTGACCCGCCGCGCAGCACTGTCCACACCGGAGCCTTCGCGCGGATGCCGCGCCCTACCTGCTACATCCGGGTGATCAACTCGGCTGTCCCCCGAAAACGCGCCGCACAGCAGTGAAGCCGGCACAGCGCGTGCCCGCGGTGGTGATCCGGAACGCCGGTGCGTTCACCGGGGAGGGCGTTGCGGCGAACGCGGCGGCCGGTTCGTCCCGCGCTGCGCCGAGCCCTGGGAGGATCCGCGCTGCGTCCGGTCCGCACCGGGACGCGCGCCGGCACCGCCGCGGGAGCGCTGCTGCGAGCCGCCGCGCGCGGACCGCGCGTCCTCGCGTCTGGCCGGCCGGGACGGCCGCGCCTGCGGGAACGGGCGGTTCGCCCACGAGTCGAACAGCAGCAGCAGCCCGACCATGACGAGCGCCACGAAGCCGAGCACCCACGTGCCCAGCACGGCCAGCGCGATCGCGATGATCACCCCGGGAACGGCCGCCAGCCAGCAGAACGGGTCGATGCGCCCGAACGTCTTGAGCGGTTTCACCCCGCCACGCGGCATCGACGAGCTCCTTCCCCTCCGTCGGGGCCGTACCGGCACCCCGACCACGCGGCTGGCCAGCATGCCACACGTGCGCGCCACCACCGACAACGAGGGGCGCGTGCCCAGCAAAATCGCCGAAAGCGGGCAGATTCCGCGCCCGCCGGCCGACCACGGACACGGGCCACCTCAGCCGCGTGCTCCCGGCACGCGCTCCGCCACGCCCACCGAAACGCGGTGCAGGACCCGTTCGAGCGGCCCGCGGCCGAGCAGCCACCGCCACAGACCGCACAGCAGCAGCGTCGCGAAGGTGAACGCGCCGAGCAGCAGCCACGGCCACCGGGCGAAGGCGTCCGCGCTCCCACCCAGCACGGGGATGAGCGCGAGCGCCTGCGCGGTGTAGGTGCTCAGCGCGAGCGCCCCGGTCGCGGCCAGCGGCGACAGCACCGCTGCGCCGCGCGCATCACCGAGGAACAGGCAGACCGCGAGCACGGCCAGGGCGCACCCGCCGGAACCGAGGATCTCGAACGGAGTGCCGGAGTGCGGCCCGGACAGCAGCAGGGCCGCGGGGCCACCGGTGGTGGGCACGGTGCCGAACGTGCTCATCGTCAGCATTTCGAGCGGGTCCGCGCCCGTTTGCTCGCCCAGCGGGCGCAGCAGGTCCAGCAGCGGTTCCAGAGCTCGGACGCCGCCGAAAACGTGCAGCCCGAGCCACGAACCGCCGTAGCCGAGCACGGCCAAGCCCGCTCCGGTGGCGAACACGCGCAGGCGCACGGCGTTCGCGCGCAGGTCGAGACGCCCGAGGGCCATGCCGGCGAGGACGAACGGCATCCACGTCAGCACCGGGTAGGTCCCGGTCAGCAGCAGCCGCAGCACGGCCTGCCCCGCATCGGCGGGCGAGGCCACGTCGGAGAAGGCGATGGCGCCGCCGGCCGTGCTCTGCTCGAGGCCGCTGCGCAGCGCGAACGAGATCACCGGGCCGAGCAGGGCCCAGACGGCGGCGGTGGCGGCGAGCACCGCGGGAGGCATCCGCAGCAGCGGCAGCGCCAGCAGGAAGTACACGCCGTAGAACGACAGGATCACCATGATCGGTGCTCCGAGCTCGGTCAGGACCATGCCCAGCAGGAGGAGCGCCACGGCGCGCACGGCGATGCGCACCCGGTCCCGCCGCAGCGCCGCGCGGTCGCGGGGTGCGCGTCCGCCGCTGAGCAGGGCCAGTGACACCCCGGCCAGGGTGGCGAAGAGGATCGCGGCGTGGCCTGCGGACAACGCGTCGAGGACCGCGGCGGCGGCCCCGCCCTCGCCCGCTGCGAACCGGCTCGGGCCGAAGTGCGCGACGAACATGCCGAGCACGGCCAGGCCGCGGGCGATGTCCACGCCGATCACGCGTGCCGGGCGCGTTCGCGCCGAGCTGCCGGGCGGTTCCGCGGTGGTGCGCGCGGCGCCGGACGCCGCGTCGGGAGCGTTCACATCGTTCACGCTGTCAGCTTGCCCCCGACGCGCCCGCGGACGCGTCGGGCACGAGTCGTGACTTCGACCTGCCCCCGCGGGTGGAGGTGCCTCGCACCGCGGGTTGACCACGTGCTGCTTCCCGACCGGTTCGGCGCGCCCTCCCCGACCGGTCCCGCCCGGCGATCCCGCTGCTCCGAGCGGTCACGCACTGCACGACGAGGCGATGCACGAAAAGGGGCCACCCGCCGGGCGGGTGGCCCCTTTTCGCAGTGCTGTGGAGGTGCCGGGATTCGAACCCGGGTCCTTCGCAGCCTCACCAAGGCTTCTCCGTGCGCAGTCCGCTAAGTCGCTACTCGGCTCCACCGGTCACGCGGACGAGCCGGTGTGACGAGCCCAGTCGCTGTGCGATGTCCCACGAAGCTCCGCGACCGAGCGACGTGGTGAGCCTCCTAGTCGATGCCGGATTTCGGGCCGGAGGCTTACCCCGATCCGACAGAGTCGCTCCTCGCTCAGGCGGCGAGGGCGAACTCGCGCTGACTCTTGTTGTCGGCGCTTATTGGTTACGGCGACGCTTCACGGTGGTCTCCCGCCTGCACCGGCACGCTTCCCTCGGATCAACCTACGAAGTCGAAACCAGTCACCCCCTCGTCCTGACACGGCCGTCCTGACACGGCGTCATCTCGATACCGCGTGTTTCACTACCGCGTATCTCGCTGCTGCGTGTCCCGGCACGGTGTTCGAGCCGTGCACCCAGCATAACGCCCGGGGGCGCGCCGATCATTCCCGGTTCCCGAGATTCATTCCAGCGGGTGCCGGATCGACCCGCTCAGCGGCGCCCCTTCCGGGCCAAGCCGATCGCGCGCTGCATCTCCCGCTCGGCATCGCGCTTGGCCATGTCACGGCGCTTGTCGTGCTTCTGCTTGCCCCGGGCCAACGCCAGCTCGACCTTGGCCTTGCCGTCCGAGAAGTACAACGACAGCGGCACCAGGCTCATTCCGCTTTCCTGGACCCGCCCCAGCAGCTTGGCGATCTCCTCGCCGTGCAGCAGCAGCTTGCGGGAACGCCGCGGTTCGTGGTTGGTCCACGTGCCCTCGGTGTACTCCGGGATGTGCACGTGGCGCAGCCACACCTCGCCGTCGTCCACGGTGGCGAAGCCGTCCACCAGGGACGCCTTGCCCTGGCGGAGGCTCTTCACCTCGGTCCCGGTCAGCACGATGCCGGCCTCGTAGGTGTCCAGCACCGACCAGTCGTGCCGCGCGCGCCGGTTCTGCGCGATCAGCTTGCGACCGCTCTCCTTGCCCATGCGGACAGCCTACAGCCGGACGTACAGCCGCAGCGTCACGTACCCGGTGACCGCCGAGATGCCCGCCGCCACCAGCAGCAGGATCGGCGCCACCACGGCGATGTCGCCCATCCCGATCGGCGGCACGACCCCCGCGGACGCGATCGGCGTGATCATGTTGTCCAGGAAGGCGAACTTCGCGACCACGAGCCCGCCGACCGCGAGCAGCGCGCCGATCAGCCCGGACACGACCGCTTCCAGCAGGAACGGCAACTGCGTGTACCAGCGGGACGCGCCGACGAGGCGCATGATGCCGGTTTCCGTCCTGCGGGTGAACGCGGAGAGCTGGATCGTGTTGGAGATCAGCAGCAGGGCCGCCAGGGCCTGCACCAGCGCCACCGAGAACGTCGCGTTGCGCACCCCGTTGAGCATGTCGAACAGGCGGTCGAGGTACTCGGCCTGGTCGGTGACCGTGTCGACGCCGGGCTGGCCGCTGAACTGCTGCACCAGCGCCTGCGAGCGCGACTCGTCCGAGAGCTTCACCCGCAGCGAGGCCGGCAGCGCCTCCTTGCGGACCACGTCGCGCAGCTCCGGCTGCGACTCGAAGACCCGGTTGAAGTTCTGGAACGCCTCGTCCCGGTTCTCGTAGTTCACCGACTCCACGGCGGGCAGCTGTTGCAGCTCCGAGCTGAGGTTCGAGCACGGCTGCTGGTCGCAGGAGGGGTCGTTGGCGCTGACGTCGTCGGTCATGAACACGACGACCTCGACGCGGTCCTGGTAGGTGGCCTGCATCTTGTCGATCATGCGCACGACGAGCAGGCCACCGCCGAGCAGGCCGACCGAGATCGCGGTCGTCAGGATCATGGCGATCGTCATCGTCACGTTCCGGCGCAGGCCGTTGACGACCTCGCTGAGTACGAAGCTGGCGCGCATCTGAGTTCCCTGGCTGGGTTCGGGGTTCGGGGGAAGCGGGGAGTTACCGGCCCACGCCGTAGACACCGCGGGCGTCGTCCCGGATCACCCGGCCGACACTGAGTTCGACGACGCGGCGGCGCATCGAGTCGACGATCGAGTGGTCGTGCGTGGCCATCAGGACCGTCGTGCCGGTGCGGTTGATGCGCTCCAGCAGCAGCATGATGTCCTGGCTGGTGTCCGGGTCGAGGTTCCCGGTCGGCTCGTCGCACATCAGCACCAGCGGCCGGTTCACGAACGCGCGGGCGATCGCGACCCGCTGCTGCTCACCACCGGAGAGCTCGTGCGGCATCCGGTCGGCGTTGCCGTCCAGCCCGACCAGCTGCAGCACCTCGGGGACGACGCGCCGGATGGTGTGCCGGGGCTTGCCGATGACTTCGAGCGCGAACGCCACGTTCTCGGCGACCGTCTTGTTGTTCAGCAGCCGGAAGTCCTGGAACACGCAGCCGACGCGCTGGCGCAGTCGGGGGACGCGCCGCCGCGGCAGCTTGGCCACGTTCCAGTCACCCACGAGGACCCGGCCCTGGGACGGCACTTCCTCGCGCAGCAGCAGCCGCAGGGCCGTTGACTTCCCCGACCCGGACGGGCCGATGAGGAACACGAACTCGCCCTTGTCGACATGCATCGAAACGTCGTCGAGGGCGGGCCTGGACGACGTCTTGTACGTCTTGGACACGTGCTCGAGGCGGATCACGCCAGCGAAGTCTAGTCACGGGCCGTGCCCGCTCCGCCGCCCGGCCCAGCATGACGGCCTCACCAGTAGTTTCGCCGCAACTACGACACGCCGCGCATCCGAGTGATGACGCAGGCGATTCACCACGTTATGAGGTGATCACGGGGTGATCATGCGCGGTGATCACGCGCGGAGCGCTCCGCAACCGGGGACCACGCAGTGCACACGGAATGTCGGGATGATGCCGCCGCGGGCGGTCCCTCAGCAGCGTTCGGACCCACCGATGAGCGCGCCGGTGCGCGCCCGGGGAATCTGATCCGCCGGGAAGCCGTTCGGCCGGAAGCCGACTCCCCGGGAAGTCGGGTCAGGCCGCTTCCTGCTCCTGCTGGCGGCGCCAGCGGATGCCCGCTTCGAGCAGCCCGTCGATCTCCCCCTCCAGCACGGCCTCCGGATTGCCCACTTCGTAGTTCGTGCGCAGATCCTTGACCATCTGGTACGGGTGCAGCACGTAGGAGCGCATCTGGTTGCCCCAGCTGGTGCCGGAGTCCTTCAGCGCATCCATCTCGGCCCGTTCCTCCTCGCGCTTGCGCGCCAGCAGCTTGGACTGCAGCACGCGCATCGCCGCTTCCCGGTTCTGCAGCTGCGACTTCTCGTTCTGGCAGGACACGACGATGCCCGTCGGCAGGTGGGTGAGGCGCACCGCCGAGTCCGTGGTGTTCACGCTCTGACCGCCGGGCCCCGAGGAGCGGAAGACGTCCATCCGCAGGTCCTTCTCGTGGACCTCGACGTGGTCGGTCTCCTCCACGACGGGCAGCACCTCGACCCCGGCGAAGGAGGTCTGCCGGCGCCCCTGGTTGTCGAACGGGGAGATGCGCACCAGCCGGTGCGTGCCCTGCTCCACCGAGAGCGTTCCGTAGGCGTAGGAGGCGTTCACCCGGAACGTCGCGGACTTCACCCCGGCCTCCTCGGCGTAGGAGGTGTCGTAGATCTCGACCGGGTAGTCGTGGCGCTCGGCCCACCGCACGTACATGCGCATGAGCATCTCGGCGAAGTCGGCCGCGTCCACACCGCCGGCTTCCGCGCGGATGGTGACCATGGCCCCGCGCTCGTCGTACTCGCCGGACAGCAGCGTGCGCACCTCGAGCGCCTCGAGGTCCTCCTTCAGCTGCGCGCGTTCCTGCTCGGCCTGCTGCAGCTCGGCGGTGTCGCCCTCGTCCTCACCGAGCTCGTAGAGGACCTGCAGGTCTTCCAGGCGCTGCCGGAGCGCGGTGACCTTCCGCAGGTCGCTCTGCCGGTGCACGAGCTGGCTGTTGACCCGCTGGGCGTACTCGACGTCCTCCCAGAGGTCGGGCTTGGCCGCTTCGGCCTCCAGCTCGGAGATCTTCGCGCGCAACGACTCCAGGTCCAGCACGCTCTCGATGCTCTCCAGCGTGCTGGACAGTTCCTTGAGTTCAGCGCCGACGTCGGACTTCACGGTTTCAGCGTACTGCACGGATGCGGCTCACCGACATGCGGACGCGTCCCGTCGCGGACGGCGGTGCGGCGCAGGCGCGCCCGGGCGGGCGCTCGAGAGGTGCTCGGGCCGGCGTTCGGGTGAGCGCCCGCACCCCGCATTGTTCATCCGTTCGTGTGAAACCTGGTTCGGCCGCGTCGGCCGAGGGCGCGGAGCACCACTGCGGCGCCCCTGCGAACGGGCGCCGCGGCACCGCACGAGCCCCGCAGGAAGCTCACTCCGGGATGGCGTCGATGAGCTTGATGAGCGCCCGGTTGTAGGAAACGGTGAAATCAGCGGCGGCCTTCTCGTACGGGTCGCTCGCCGCCTTCGCCGCGGCCTTGGACGCGTCGAGCTTCTCCTGGTATTGGACACGCGCCGAGGACTTGAGATTGGCCCGCTGCTTCGGAGTCAGCGATCCGGAGTAGACCAATCGCAGGATCAGCGGGCTGCGCACGTTGTCCGGCCCCGGCTCGGTGTTCAACCAGGACTTGAACGCGCGCTTGCCTGCCGCGGTGATCACGTACTGCTGACTCGACCGCGGCCCCTGCTTGCCCAGGCGCAAGTAGCCGGCATCGGTCAACGCGGGCAGCTCGCGGTACACCTGGCTGCGCGTCACGCTGAAGAAACCGCCGAAACGCTCGGTGGCGGCAGCAACGAGCTCACCACCGGTTTTCGGCCCGTCGTGCAGTAGCCCCAGAAGGGCAGCGGATGTCGCATTCAGCTCGCTCACACCTTCACGGTGCCACGACCGGGCCGTGCTGTCCACAATGGTCCTGTTTTCTGTCCACAGTGGTTGTAGTGGACTGGTCCGAGTGGACGAATGCCCGCCCCCGGGCCGCGCGCCGGGCGAGCACGCGAACACGCTTGCGGGCCGGGGCCGCGCGCGATGCGCACGCTGTGCAGCCACCCTCCCGTTGACTCCCCTGAACGGGCGGTTCCCGAGCGCGACACGGTTCTCTTCGGCCGCCGGGTCTGTCCAGGCGGGCCCCGCGAGGAGCACCATGCGGGGCACCCGGCGAACGGAGGTCGGCCATGCACGGGCGATGGAACCGCACCGAAGTCATCCGCGGCCGCACGCGAACCGCGGCCCGCTGCGGTGAGCACGGCGCTGCGGCACCGCCGCGGCAGGCGCACGACCCGTGCGTGGTGTGCGGACGACTCCTCCCCCGCCTCGCAGAGGCGCGGGCCGGCGAGCGCGTGTGCTCGGCCGCGTGCGCCCGCTCCTGGGCCGCGCGCCGCTGACTCCGCGGAAGCGTGGCGGTTCTGTGGCCGTTCGCACAGCACCACGCCCGCCTCCGCAGGCGGAACACATCAGTGCCGGCCAGGCACCACGCCGGCCGGGCACGAGGCTGGCCGGGCACGATGGCTGGCCGGGCACGATGGCTGGCCGGGCACGATGGCTGGCCGGGCACGAGGCTGGCCGGGCACGATGGCTGGCCGGGCACGATGGCTGGCCGGGCACGATGGCTGGCCGGGCACGATGGCTGGCCGGGCACGAAAAACCGGGAAGGGTGCACCACCCTTCCCGGTTACCAGTAGCGGGGGCAGGATTCGAACCTGCGACCTCTGGGTTATGAGCCCAGCGAGCTACCGAGCTGCTCCACCCCGCGCCGTATGCGGACTTTCCGTCCTTGTGATGACCACTCTACACCCGCTGCGGAGGGCGTTCACACGGGGTCCCCGCGGCGGCGCACGCTGCTCGGATCGTGGCAGAACAAGCAGCCGTGTCGAACCGGGAGGCGAAAAGTCGGGAGGGGCGTCAACCCCTCCCGACTTCCAGTAGCGGGGGCAGGATTCGAACCTGCGACCTCTGGGTTATGAGCCCAGCGAGCTACCGAGCTGCTCCACCCCGCGTCACCACGGCTCACGGTGGCCGTGCATCACGCTGTCCACGAACTCACCACCGTCAACGCATCAGCGAATTGCCGCATTCCGGGAGCCGACCACTCAATCCGGTTGCGTCCGCGGCCTGAGCACGTGGAACACCGTGTTCGGTTGTACGCACAGCTTAACAACCGTCCAACCACGCCCCGCACGGGGGGTCGATCGGCCGGCACGGAGCCACCCCGGTCCGCCCGGCGGCCAGCAGACCAGCGGGCCAACGCGGAGCCCACCGCACGTCACCCGCCGAGGTGGTGAACATTTCGCGCGGGTGCTCACCACCTCGGCGGGGACTCCAGGTCACTCGCCCTGCGCCTGCCGGTAGGCCTCGATCGCGGAACCGAGCTCCTGGTAGGCGGCGCCGATCTGGTCGTAGTTGTTGGACGACTGGGCGTTGCGCAGGTTTTCCAGTGCCGAGTTGATGCGCTCGACCGCCTGGGAGGTCTGCTGGTCGTTCCCCTGGCCGTCCTGCGGCGGACGCTGCTGCTGGTCCTGGCCGTCCTGCTGCTGGTCCTGACCGTCCTGGCCGGTGTCGGCACCGCTGCCGGCGCCCGCACCGAAGACCTGCTCCAGCGCCCCGTTCAGGGTTTCGTGGAACCCGACGCGGCCGCCGAAGGAGACCAGCACCCGCGCCAGCTGCGGGTACGAGTCCTCCTCGTTGCGCTGGATGTAGATCGGCTCGACGTAGAGCAGACCACCCGCCACGGGCAGCGTCAGCAGGTTCCCGAAGATCGCCGTCACGTTCGGGTTGTTGAACAACGTGCGGTTCTCGGTGACCTCCGGGGTGGACTCCATCTGGTTCTGCACCTGGTTGGGGCCCGGTGTCTGCGTGTTCGTCGGCAACCGCAGCACGTTGATCTCACCGTAGTTCTGCGGGTCCGAGGAGGCCGACATCCACCCGGCCAGGTTCTGCCGCCGCAGCTGCGTCATCGGGCTCATCAGCTGGAACGTCGGCTCGTCCTGACCGCGCGTCTGGGCCACCACGTAGTACGGCGGCTGCGGCCCGGACTCGCCCTCGCCCTTCTTCGTCGGGTCGGGCGGGACCTCCCAGAAGGTCTGCGTCGCGTAGAACGCACCCGGGTCGTCGACGTGGTACTTCGTGAGGATCTCCCGCTGCGTCTTGAACAGGTCCTCCGGGTACCGGAAGTGCTGCCGCAGCTCGGGGCTGACCTCGCTGGAGGGTTTGATCAACCCGGGGAAGACGCCCTTCCACGCCTTGAGCACCGGGTCCTGCTCGTCGTTGGTGTACAGGTTCACGGACCCGTCGTAGGCGTCGACGGTGGCCTTCACCGAGTTGCGGATGTAGTTGACCTGCTCGTTCGGCTGGCCCGTGACGCCGCTGCCGGTCTGGCTGTCCTGGGTGGCCTGGCCGAACTCCGTCCGCTGCGAGTACGGGTAGTTGTCCAGCGTGGTGTAGCCGTCGATGATCCACTTGATCCGCCCGTCGACCACGGCCGGGTACGGATCGCCGTCCAGCTTGAGGAACGGCGCCACCTTCTGCACGCGCTCCCGCGGGTTGCGGTCGTACAGGATCTTCGACTCGGAGCCGATGGCCTGGTTGAACAGGATGTTGCGCTCGCCGTGATGGGCGGCGAACACGAGCCGCTTGAACAGGTTGTCCAGCGGAACGCCGCCCTGGCCGTCGTAGGTGTAGCGCCGCGTGTCGGTGTCGTACTCCCGCGGCTGGTCACCCGGGTCGCCACCGGTGATCGCGTAGTCGTCCTTGTCACCGACCAGCTCGCCGTAGTAGATGCGCGGCTGGTCCACGGGGATGCGGCCCTGGCCCCCGTTGGCCACGTCGCTGATCGAGAACTCCGGGTAGCCGCCTTCGGAACCGCCTTGCTCGGGCGCGGAGTTGACCCGGTCGGCCGGCGCGGACACGAGCCCGTTGCCGTGCGTGTAGACCATGTGGCGGTTGATCCAGGTGCGCTGGTTCGCCGCCAGGTTGTCGGTGTTGATCTCGCGCAGCGCGAGCAGGTAGTCCTGCAGCTCGCCGCCGGGACCGCGGTAGCGGCCCACGTCGAGCTTGTCGGGGAAGCCGTAGAAGTTGTACTGCTGCGTGAGCTGGGTGAACGTCGGCGACAGCACGGCCGGGTCGAGCAGCCGGATGTTCGGGATGGTGCCCTGGTCCTGGGCGACCTCCTGCGGTTGCAGCTCGGTCCGCCCCGGGTAGGGGTGGAAGTTCACGTGCTCGTCGCCGACCCGGTACGCGTCCTTGGTGGCCGCGAGGTTGCGCTCGATCGACTGCGCTTCGCGCTGGTTGGCGTTCGGCCGCACCGAGAACTGCTCCATCAGCGCCGGCCAGATCGCCCCGAGGACCACGCTGGACAGCACCAGCAGCACCGTGGCCAGCGCGGGGATCTGCAGGTTCTGCAGGAAGATCACGGCGAAGAACGCCACCGCGCAGAACAGCGCGATGAACATGAGGATGAGCTTCGCCGGCAGCACCGCGTGCAGGTCGGTGTAGCTGGCGCCGGTGAACAGGTCGTTGCGCGAGGACAGCAGCAGGTCGTAGCGCGCCAGGAAGTAGTCGACGGCCTTGAGCAGCACGAAGATGCCGGCCCAGACCGCCAGCTGCACCCGCGCGGCCACGGAGAACTGCCCCGTGCGGCCGGCGAGCCGGATGCCGCCGAAGATGTACTGCGTCACCAGCGCGGCGAAGAACGCCAGTGCCACGGCGATGAACGCCCACGTCAGCAGCAGCCGCCAGAACGGCAGCTCGAACGTGTAGAAGCTGATGTCGTTGCCGAACTGGGGATCGGTCTGGCCGAACGGCACGCTGTTGAAGAACAGCTGCACGACCTGCCACTGCGCCTGCCCGGCCAAGCCGCTGAAGACCGCCACCACGATCGGGATGCCCAGTCCGAACAGGCGGGACCGCTCGGTGGCGACGGTGCGGTAGCGCGCCAGCGGGTCGTCCGGACCGCTCGCGGGCACGAACACGGGCCGGCTGCGGTAGGCCGACCACAGCGACAGCAGCACGACGGCGCCGACGAACACCGCCACGGCCACGCCCAGCCCGAGCCTCGTCAGCAGCTGAGTGGTCATGACCTGGCGGTAGTCGACCGCACCGAACCACAGCCAGTTCACATAGGTCCCGAGCAGCCGCGATCCAGCGATCAGGGCGACGAGCACGACGCCGCCGAGGATCAGCAGGATCCGGGCTCGCCTGGACAGCTTGGGCATCCCTGCCGGGGGCCGCATGGCCACAGCGCACGCTCCTGGTCACGATCGTCGGGCCCGGGCGGCGGCACGCTCCGCCCTCGTGAGTTTTCACTCTACGATGTCGGAAAAGCACTCGCGGAAGCGCCTGCACGAACTGGATGTACCGGGCATTCGGCGGGATCCGTCCCCCGGTCGGAGACCCGGGCAAGCCTCCCGGTCACGCGGGGTGTCGACACCCCCGGCCGAGCGCGGCCACCCGGCCTGCCGCGGTCACTCGGCCTGCCGTGATCACCCGGTTGCCCGCGGTCACCCGGTTGCCCGCGGTCACCCGGTCGTCCGCGGTCACCCGGTCGTCCGCGGTCACCCGGCGAGCGTCTCGTGCAGCGCGCGCAGCAGGTTCGGTGCCAGCGAGGCGTCCTGGACCAGCTCACCGTCCGCGGCGCCCTCCAGGTCCTGCGGAGATTCCCCGTCCTGGGGGGGCTGCTGCCCCTGGCCGACCTCCCGATCCTGCGGGGCCTGCTGGCCCTGCGCCAACTCCTGGTCCTGGGCGCGCAGCCGCAGCACGCACGTCTCCGACCCGTCGCGGAGCACCGCGGCCACCAGACGCGCCTCGTGCCGCTCCGGGTGTTCGGCAGCGGCCTGCCGGGCGGCCTCGTCCTCGCCGGGCAGTTCCGCCTCCGCCTCCGGCGGCAGGACGACGATCTCCTGCGCGACGGCGCACCCGGCGACCTGCTCGGGCCAGGCGATGCGCGCCAGTGCCTCGCCGAGGTCCTCGCTCGGCAGCGATTCCTGGGCGATCGGCGTGAGCACGGCTCCGGGATCCACCTGCTCGGCCAACCCCGGCTCGGCTGACAGCAGCTGCCCGGTGGGCACCAGGGCGAACAACTGCACCGGCTGGTTCCAGCCGTGGGCGTGCACGAACTCTTCGATCTCGCGGGTGGCCGAGGGCAGCGCCGCGGCGGTTTCCTCGGGGATCTGCGCGGACATGACCCCATGCTCCCCGGCGGCCCGTGCAACGCCGCACCGGGTCCGGCCCGAACCGTCCGCGAACGTCCGGCCAACGACCAGCAACGTCCCCGTGGCAGCGAGAGCACTGTTCGGCAGCACCCCGTGCGGCAGCACCCCGCGCCGGCAGGGCCCTCGCTCAGCGAGGCCACAGCCCAGCCAGCCCCTCCAGTCAGACCACGGCTGCCAGGCCACCATTCAGCAGGGCGCCACAGCTCAGCCAGACCCCGTCCAGCCAGACCCCGTCCAGCAGGGCGCCACAGCTCAGCAGGTCCGGGGCTGCTCGCCCGCGCGCACGGCGTCGAGGGCGCGGACCGCGTCGTCGAGCGTGCCGACCTTGACCAGCCGCAGCCCGTCCGGGGCCTGCGCGCTCGCTTCGGCGCAGTTGCCCGCCGGCACGAGGAACGTCGTGGCCCCCGCTTCGCGCGCCTTGGTCATCTTGAACGGGATCCCGCCGATCGGCCCGACCTCGCCGCTCGGGGTGATCTCCCCGGTGCCCGCGACGAACTCGCCGCCGGTGAGCGGGCCCGGCGTGAGCTTGTCGATGATCGCCAGCGAGAACATCAACCCGGCCGAGGGGCCGCCGACGTCGGCCAGGCTGATGTCGACGCCGAAGTCGACGTCGGCCTGCTTCTGCGCCTGCACGCCGAGGAAGCCCTGCCCGTTCTGCCCGTTCTGCTGGTCCTGGCCGTGCGGCCGCTCCGCCAGCCGGACCGTGGCGTTGCGTTCCGGTTGCCCGTCGCGCTGGTAGCGGATGTCGACCCGGTCGCCGGGCTGCGTGTCGCTGAGCGCCTGGTGCAGCGACTGCGCGTTGCGCACCGGGTCGCCGTCGGCGCGGATGATCGTGTCGCCGGGTTCCAGCACGCCCGCGGCGGGACTGCCACCGACGACCTGGCCGACGGACACCTCGGTGGGATAGCCCAGATAGCTCAGCGCGGCGGTCTCGGCGGTGGTGCGCGAGTCGTTGAACGCCGCGGTGTTCTCCCGCTCGACCTCGCGCTCGCTCTTGCCCGGCGGGAAGTACACCTCGCGCGGGGTCAGCGCGTAGCGGCCGCTGGCCCACATGCTCAGTGCGCTGAACAGGGACAGCCGGTCCGTGACGGAGACGGTGGTCATGTTCAGCTGCCCCTCGGTGGGGTAGGTCCGCTCCCCTTCGATGCCGATCACCGGCGCGTTCCCGTCGGTGCCGAGCGTGTCGTAGGTGGGACCGGGCCCCAACGCCACGTACGGCACCGGAGCGGCCGCACCGAGCAGCCCGAACACGACGACCAGTCCGACGCTGAGCACCAGCGTCCACGTGCGGCGACTCACGGGCCGCCAGGATACGTGTTCGCCCTGCGCGATGCCGCAACCGGCCGGTGCGGCCGCCACCTCCGTCCCGATCGCCGCCTACGCCCGGGTTGCCGCGGGTCAGGCGTCCGGGCCCCGGGCACGGGGCCGCTGCCGGGGCGCGCGGAGCCCGCCTGCCTGTTCTGTGCACCGACCGCGGCCGCGTATCGTGGGGGCTATGAGCAACTCGCCGTTCGGGTTCGACCCGCAGGATCCCGACGACCCGGACCAGCCCAACGAGCCCGGCCGAGGCGGGTCCTCGGAGGGTGGCGGGAATTCCGGGGACCCCTCGGGCTTCGGTTTCTCCGGCATGCCCGGTCCCGGCGGCATGCCCAACTTCGACCTCGGGCAGCTCGGCCAGATGCTGACCCAGCTCGGGCAGGCGATGAGCCAGTCCGGCAGCTCGGGCAGTTCGTCCGGCCCGGTCAACTACGACATGGCCAAGCAACTGGCGGTGCAGCAGCTGCAGAACACCGGGCGCACCGAACGCCCGAAGCAGGAGCAGGTCAAGGCGGTCGAGGACGCGGTGCACCTCGCCGAGCTGTGGCTCGATCCGAACACCGCCCTGCCCGCCGGGGTCCGCTCGGTGCGCACCTGGTCGTCGGTGGACTGGGTGGAGAACACCCTGCCCACGTGGCGCCAGCTGTGCGACCCGGTGGCGCAGCGGATGTCCAACGCCTGGTTGGAGGCGCTGCCGGAGGAGGCCAAGCAGGCGGCGGGACCGCTGCTGTCCATGCTCGGCCAGATGGGCGGCATGACCTTCGGCACCCAGCTCGGCAACGGGCTCGCCCAGCTCGGCGGTGAGGTGCTCACCTCCACCGACGTGGGCCTGCCGCTGGGGCCGAGCGGAACGGCCGCGCTGCTGCCGGCGAACATCGAGAGCTTCGTCGAGGGGCTCGACCGCGATGCCGGCGAGGCGACCGTGTTCCTGGCGGCGCGGGAGGCCGCGCACCACCGGCTGTTCGGGCACGTGCCGTGGCTGGGCCAGCGGCTGCTGTCCACGGTCGAGGAGTTCGCCCGCGGCATCCACATCGACACCTCCTCGCTGGAGGACATGGCCAGCAAGATCGACCCGTCGGACCCGAGCTCGATGCAGGAGATGATGAACTCCGGCATGCTCGAGCCGCAGAACACGCCGGAGCAGCAGGCCGCGCTGAGCCGGCTGGAGACGCTGCTGGCGCTGGTCGAGGGCTGGGTCGACGTGGTCGTGGCCGACGCGCTCGCCGACCGCCTGCCCGGTGCGGAGGCGCTCGGCGAGATGGTGCGGCGGCGCCGCGCCACCGGTGGTCCGGCCGAGCAGACCTTCGCCACGCTCATCGGCCTTCAGCTGCGGCCGCGGCGGATGCGCGATGCGGCGAACCTGTGGCGGATCATGACCGAGCGGCACGGCACCGCCGGCCGCGACCAGGTCTGGGACCACCCGGACCTGCTGCCGACCGCCGAGGACCTGGACGAGCCGCTGGACTTCGCCGACCGGTGGGGCCGCCCCGGCGATCTGGACGACCCGATCGCGGCGATCAAGCGCGCCGAGGAACGCGAATCCGGTGATCAGAGCTCCGGCGACTCCGGTGGGGCCGAGTCCGCGGGCTCCGAGGAGTCCGGGCGCGGTGACGATTCCGCCGACGACTCCGAGGGCGGCAGCGGTTCGGACCGCGGCTGAGCCGAGCAGTCGACGCGAAGCGCACTCGGCCGCGTGGTGGCCCCGGGCAACCTGCCGCGGCGCGCTCGTCGGGCCGGCCCGACGAGCTGGTGCGCGGACGCGCGGGGCCGGCCCCCGCGCGACGACGGCTGCCGCCGGTGTTCGGGCACGGTTGCGCAGTCACCGGGGACGCCGGCCGCGGGCACCGAGGACGGTGCGCCAGCCCTCGGTGCCCGCTCCCGTCGCCGGACCGGCTCCGCGGCTCTCAGCCGTCGTTGTCCGCGTCGTCGCCGAGTTCGAGGTGCGCGGCCGCGGAGAGCCCCTCCAGGTAGCCGATGGCCCGGTCGGTCTTGTCGTAGCGCCGAACCCACGCCCAGAAGTCCGAGCCGTGCCCGGGCACGAGCAGGTGCGCCAGTTCGTGCACGAGCACGTAGTCCAACACCCAGGCCGGCACTTCGCGCAGCCGCCGGCTCACGCGGATCGACCCCTCGGCCGGGGTGCACGAGGCCCAGCGGGTGCGCATCGGACGCACCCAGCGGGCGACATCGGGAAGCGCCAGCCCGTCCAGGTAAGTGCGGGACAGCTCATCGCAGCGGCGCAGCAGGTCCCCGTCGGACTCGCGCGCCGGTGAGCGCCGGCGCGTCTCACTGCGTTCGAGCCGGCTGAGCATGTCCGAGACCCATCGCTTTTCTTCCGCAGCGCTCATGCGAGCCGGGAGCAGCACCACGACCCTGTCGCCGTCGCGGTAGGCGCTCACGCTCTTCTTGCGGCGAGCACTGCGGCGTACTTCCACCCGCGGTTCAGCCACGTCGTGCGAGCTTAGTCGGTGCCGCCACCCGTGCTAGCCCCCTGTGATCCGTACCGCACCCGATGTTTCCCGGTGATCTCGGGACACTGCTCCATTCAGTCGAACACGCGATGCGTCAGATGCATGCGTGCCCGGGGTGCCGCCTGTACCTTCCTGAACAACACGCCGAGCCGCGCGGAGGCACCGCGCGGAACGGCTCGACGCCGGAGACGAAGGAGGGCGGCCCCGTGGCCGACACGTACAACGGCTACTGCGTCAAGTGCCGTGAGAAGCGGGACTTCAGCGGCGAGGTCGCGGAAACCAACGGACGCCGCATGGCCAAGGGCACCTGCCCGGTCTGCGGCACGAAGATGACGCGCATTCTCGGCAAATCCTCCTGAAACAGGACGCGCGGCGAAGCACCGGAACGATCAACGGGCCACACCGCGGCGCGCAGCCTCTAGCATGGCGTGGGGATGCCCGCATCCGCATCCCTGTTCGTCATGGAGGTCCCACCCGCTCCCGAGGAGAACCCGTGACCGACATCCCCCGCCGCGCGGCACGCCGGACCGCCAAGCTCGCCGGCCTCCCCTTCGGGGTGGCCGGCCGCTGGGCGACTGGATGGGGGAAGCGGCTGACCGGGCACGACGCCGAGGAGGTCAGCAACGAGGTCTCCGCCAAGACCGCGGAGCAGCTGTTCGCGGTGCTCGGACAGCTCAAGGGCGGCGCGATGAAGTTCGGCCAGGCCCTGAGCGTGTTCGAAGCGGCCGTGCCGGAGGACCTGGCCGGGCCGTACCGGGAGGCGCTGAACCGGCTGCAGGCGGACGCGCCGCCGATGACGACGGGCAGCGTGCACCGGGTGCTCGACGAGCAGCTCGGCACGGCCTGGCGGCAGCGGTTCGCCGAGTTCGACGACACCCCGGTGGCCGCGGCCAGCATCGGCCAGGTGCATCGCGCCACCTGGCACGACGGCCGGCTCGTGGCTGTGAAGATCCAGTACCCCGGTGCTGGTGAGGCTTTGCAGTCCGATCTGCGGCAGCTGTCCCGGTTCTCCCGCCTGTTCCAGTCGCTGGCACCGGGCGCCGAGGTGAAGCCGCTGCTGGCGGAGTTGCAGGACCGCATGGTCGAGGAGCTGGACTACCGCACGGAGGCGAACTACCAGCGGGCGTTCGCGGCGGCTTTCGACGGCGACCCCGAGGTGCACGTCCCGCGGGTGGTGGCCAGTTCACCGCGGGTGCTCGTGTCCGAGTGGGTGGACGGCCGCCCGTTCGGCGAACTGATCACCTCCGGCGAGCGCGCCGAGCGCGACCGGGCCGGGTGGGCGCTGGCCGCGTTCCACTTCTCCGCACCCGCGCGGGTGGGGCTGTTGCACGGGGATCCGCATCCGGGCAACTTCCGGTTGCTGTCCGACGGCCGGCTCGCGGTGATCGACTTCGGCGCGGTGGCCAACCTGCCGCACGGGCTGCCGGACACGCTCGGCCGGATGATGCGGCTGTCGCTGCAGGAGCAGTCCGCCGACCTGCTCGAGCTGCTGCGCGCCGAGCGGTTCGTCCAGCCGGAGCAGGAGATCACCGCCGAGGACGTGCACGCCTACCTCAACCCGTTCACCGAGCCGGCGCGCACGGAGGCGTTCCACTTCACCCGCACGTGGCTGCAGCAGCAGGCCGAGCGGGTGGGGGACCTGCACAGCCCGGACTTCCACACCGGCCGCCTGCTGAACCTGCCGCCGGAGTACCTGGTGATCCACCGGGTGACGCTGGGCACCACGGGCATCCTGTGCCAGCTCGACGCGGAGGTGCCCGCGCGGGAGATCATGAACCGCTGGTTGCCCGGGTTCACCACCGATGAACAGCCGCAGGGCGCGTGAGCACCACCTTCGGTGGTCTGCTGGGTGGCCGCTGAAGCGCGTGGCCGAGTTGCTCGGGAGGCACGACGCCCAGTACGTACCGATGGTCACCGCAGGGACGGCTTGATCGGAGCGTTCGATCCCCGCTGTCTCATTCCGGCACGGCAGCTCCCGAACGCTCTCCACCCGCAACCGGGCCCACCGCAGGTTCTCAGGTGCGGCCCGTGCGAGGAAGGCTCGAGGAACAGCTCCATTCCGTTGCCCGGGGCGGGCGGCCGGGGGCAGCTGGGAGTAGGTGGCTACTCGATGTCGAGCACCCCGGAGCACGGGCCGCGCCTGAGGTTCTGCCACGGAAAGTCCGCACGCAGACCGATCCGAAGTCTTCTAAGGAACGGTGCCGACGACGACGGTGTTGGCGGCGAGGTAGTACAGGTCCTCCCGGTTGCCGGCGTAGTGCGGATCCTCCGGGTCGAGCAGCCGCTCCAGCACCGCGGCGTCCTCGGCTCCGACCCGTTCCGCGGCGTGCCGGTGCAGGTGTTCGAGGCGGCCGAGCACGACGTCGCGGGTGTTCTCGTCGAGCGGCGCGGGCCGGTCGATGAGGTAGCTCCAGGTCCGCACGTCCTGCAGGCCGGCTTCGCGCATGGCGCTGCCCCACCCCACGGGCAGCCGCACCGCGCCTTCCATGTCGGCGCGCATGCGGCGGAACCACTCGTAGTTGGTGGCGGCGAGCCGCTCCTCCAGGCCCGGTTCGCCGAGGCCCACGTCCCACGGCAGCACGCGGGGCGAGACCCCGGTTTCGACGATGGCCACGCGTCCGCCGGGGCGAGCCAGCCCGGCCAGTCGCCGCAGCCCGGCCAGCTGGTCGGGCAGGTGGTGCACGGCGAACGCGGCGTGCACCAGATCGGCCCGCTCCCCGACGGCCTCGGCCAAGCCCGGATCGGCGGCATCGGCGTGCACATCGCGCACTTCCACGTCGGCGCTGGCGGAACGCCGCGCGCGGCTGGTGGCTTCGGCCAGCAGCTGCGGCGCCGAGTCCACGACGAGGACGCCCGCGCCGGTCGGTTCACGCCGCCCCAGCTCCTCGGCGAAGGCCGCGGCGGTGCCGCCGGCGCCCGCGCCGATCTCGACGACCCGGCGGTCCTCGGCGCGCAGCAGCGAGGCCGCCAGCTGCCGGGTTTCCGGCGCGACGAGCTCGTCGACCTGCCGCAGGTCGGCCAGCCGCTCGTCCCAGTCGATGTTGTCGTGCGAGTGCGTGTGCTCTGCCATGCGGGGCACTGTACGCGGAAGCTCCCATCCACCGCCGCGCCGCGGATTCCCGGCCGCCCCGACCGCACTCCTGACCAGGGGTTTGTACATTTCTCGAGAAATGTCCGCGACTTTTCTCGAGAAACGTGCAAAACCGGCCGGTCGGGCCCACCGCAACGCTAGGCGGCGCGCACCTCATCGGGGCGGGGATGTTTCCGCGGCCGACCGCGGGGCCGTTTGCGCTGGATCACCGCGCCCTGGTCGAAGATCTCACCTCCCCACACGCCCCAGGGTTCTCCGCGGGCGAGCGCCCCGGCCAGGCACTCGGCCTTGATCGGGCAGTCGGCGCACAGCGTCTTGGCCTTCTCCAGGTCGCGCGGGGTTTCCGCGAACCACAGGTCCGGATCGGCGCGGCAGGGCAGCCGCAACGCCCGGCCGCGGTCGGCGGCCGCAGCCAGCCCGCCCCCAGCGGGCCCGGCGCTGTTCGGCCCCTCGCCGTTCGCCCCGGCTCCGTCCTGCCCGGGCAGGGTTTCCGCGGACGCGATCGGCCCCTCCTCGTCCGTCGATTTCTCCGCCACGCGGGTCCGTTGCCGGACACTCGCGGTAGCCATGCGATGACCTCCTGTTGTGCGATGTGAACGCTGTCGTGCTGGATGAGCGGTCGTGTCCTGGTGATCGCCGCGCAACGGCCCCGGACGCGAAAAAGGCCGCGGACCCGGGTGGCGGGTCCGCGGCCTGATCGAGCTGCTGGTGCGGAGTCAGCTCAATGAACGCGTGCAGCGTTGGGCGGCGAACCGGCGCCGGGCGGGAAACCAGCCGATGACGCGGGCGCGGTCGAAGAACGGATACGGGCGCACCGCGCGGAACGGCGCGTCGAACGCGACGAGGCCGGCGGACGTTCCGATCGCGCTGATCAGCATGGTCGCCACCTCCCACAGGGCGTTCGGGCCGCGTCGATCCCCTCTCGACGGCGGCCGCGGTGCCGGTCGCGGCATCCGCTGCCCGCGCACTCTACGAGCCGTCGCTACTGGCCCGCAACGAATTTTTGACCAGCGATTTCGTCACCACCCGACCGGGTGTGCAGGTGGGGCCCCGACGTGCTCGGCGGGCAGCGGTGGCTACCGCAGGAACAGCGCACCGGCCGGGCGCTCCGACACGAGCGGCGCAGCCGAGGTCCCGCCGAGCGGCCGCCGCAGCACCCGACCGCAGCAGCGTTGTTCAACCCCGCTCGCCGCGCACCAGCTCGAGCACGTCGGTGCCGAACTTCTCCAACTTGCTCGCCCCGATGCCGGAGATCCCCACCAGCGCGCTCTCGTCGGCGGGGCGCTGTTCGGCGATCGCGATGAGCGTGGCGTCGGTGAACACCACGTAGGCCGGCACGCTGAGCTGCTTGGCCCGTTGGCTGCGCCACGACTTCAGCCGCCCCAGCAGTTCCTCGTCCACGTCGGACGGGCAGTCGGCGCAGCGGCCGATCTTGATGTGCAGCGTTTCGGTGAGCTTCTGCCCGCACAGGCGGCAGCGGGAGGCCCTGCTCTTCGACTTCGCCGCGTCGGCCTGCTGGGCGTCCGAACGCGCCTTCGCGGGCAGCGCGGCCGGGTGCCGGTCCGGGACGAGGCCGTGCAGGAACCGGCTGCGGCGCCGGTTGCGCCGGCCGCCGGCCTGCCGCGCCAGCGACCAGGACAGCTTCAGGTGCTGGCGGGCACGGGTAACGCCCACGTACAGCAGGCGCCGTTCCTCCTCGAGCGCAGCGGCGGTTTCGGCGCGCTGGATCGGCAGCGTGCCGTCGACGCAGCCGACGAGGAACACCGCGTCCCACTCGAGGCCTTTGGACGCGTGCAGCGAGGCCAGCGTGACGCCTTCCACGGTCGGCGGGTGCTGCGCCTCGGCGCGCTCGTCGAGTTCCCGCACGTAGCGGCTCAGGTCTGCCTCGGGGTCGGTCTGCGCGAGCTCCTCGGCGAGATCGACGAGCGCGTTGAGCGACTCCCAGCGTTCGCGCGCGGAACCGCCCGCCGGGGCTTGCGCGGTCAGGCCGAGTTCGGTGAGCACGGCGCGGACCTGCTCGGGCAGCGGCCGGTCGGCCTCGGCGCGGGCGACCGCGGTGCGCAGCGCGGACATGGCCTGCCGCACCTCGTCGCGGGCGAAGAACCGCTCCCCGCCGCGCACCTGGTACGGGATCTCGGCCTCGCCCAGCGCCTTCTCGTAGACCTCGGACTGCGCGTTGACGCGGAACAGCACGGCGATCTCGGACAGCGGCACGCCCTGGGCGACGAGTTTGGCGATCTCCCGCGCGGTGGCTTCGGCCTCGGCCGGTTCGTCGTCGTGCTCGCTGAAGTCGGGCCGCGGTCCGTCGGGGCGCTGGCCGACGAGCTCCAACCGCGTCCCCGCGGGCCGTTCCTGCGCGGCGCCGATGACCTGGTTGGCCAGTTCCACGATCTGCGGGGTGGAGCGGTAGTCGCGTTCGAGCTTGACCACGGAGGCTTCGCGGAACCGGCGGGAGAACCCGATGAGCCACTTGGGCGTGGCGCCGGCGAAGGAGTAGATGGTCTGGTTGGCGTCGCCGACGACGGTCAGGTCGTCGCGGCCGCCGAGCCACGCGTCGAGCACGCGCTGCTGCAGCGGGTTCACGTCCTGGTACTCGTCGACGACGAACGAGCGGTACTGGGCGCGGAACTGCTCGGCCATCCCCGGTTCGTCCTCCAGGATCGCGGCGATGTGCAGCAGCAGGTCCTCGAAGTCGAGCGCTTCGGCGCGGTTCTTCGCCTCCTCGTAGGCGACGAACAGCCGGGCCAGCTGGCGCGGCGGGATGCTCGTCTCGCGGCCGGCGCGGGCGGCAGCCGCGTGGTACTGCTCGGGCCCGACGAGGCTGGACTTGGCCCACTCGATTTCCGAGGCGAAGTCGCGCACGTCCTCCTTCCCGGTGGACACGCCCAGGCGGTTGGCCGCCTGCACGACCAGCCGGAACTTGTTGTCCACCAGCGTCCACAGCGGCGTGTCGTGCACGCGGGGCCAGAAGTAGCGCAGCTGGCGGAACGCCGCCGCGTGGAAGGTCTGCGCCTGCACTCCGGCGGCGCCGAGGCCGCGCAGCCGGGTGCGCATCTCCCCGGCGGCGCGGGCGGTGAAGGTGACCGCGAGCACGTGCTGCGGCACCACGAGGCCGCGCTGCACCAGGTGCGCGATGCGGTGCGTGATCGTGCGGGTCTTGCCGGTGCCCGCACCGGCGAGCACGCACACGGGTCCGCGCGGGGCCAGCACCGCCTGCCGCTGTTCCGGATCGAGCCCTTCCAGCAGTCGCGGTTGGTCGGCCATGCGGCGCATCTTCGCAGATCCGCGCCAGCGCGCGGGCGCGCACCCCGGCGCGGTGTGCGCCACGTGACCGCACCCGGCCGGGTGGGTGGGGGACGTTTCTCGAGAAAAGTTCCCGACTTTTCTCGAGAAACGTCCCCCACCGGCGCAGTGCTTTTCGCGGTTACTCGCGCGGCGGCTGGTCGTGCAGCGCCCACCCGCGGAGCATGCGGTAGGCGATGGACACGCCCGGCGGCAGCAGCAGGCCGTCGACCGCGCCGGTCTCGGATTCGAGCGCGGCGCGCACCGTGTCGCGGTGCACCCACCGCGCCTCCTCGATCTCGCCGTCCGCGGGCCGCAGCGGCACCGACGGGTCGGCGACGGCGCTGAAGCCGAGCATCAACGACCGCGGGAACGGCCACGGCTGGCTGCCGAGGTAGCGCACGTGCTCGACGAGCACGCCGACCTCCTCCTCGATCTCGCGGCGCACGCAGGCTTCCAGCGACTCGCCCACCTCGACGAAGCCGGCGAGCACGGAGTAGCGCTGCGGGGGCCACACGGGCTGCCGCGCCAGCAGCACCCGGTCGGCGCCGTCGTGCACCAGGCAGATCACCGCCGGGTCGGTGCGCGGGTACTCCTCGCGGTCGCAGCCGCTGCACACGCGCACCCACCCGGCGCGGTCCGGCAGGGTGCCCGCCCCGCACACGGAGCAGTAGTTCGCGCGCTGGTGCCAGCCCAGCAGCCCGACGGCCGTGGTCAGCAGCCCGGCTTCGGTGTCGCTGAGCAGCGCCCCCGCGGTGCGCAGGTCCCGCCATTCCGCGTCCGGGGGCTGCGCACCGGGCCGCACGGCCCAGTAGCCGGTGTCGTCCTCGGCACCGAGCAGCACCGCCCCGGCCGCGGGCTCGGCGCCGAAGTCCTCGGTGGCTTCGTAGTGCAGCCGCACCCCGCCGTCGGCGCGCGCGGCCGCGGGCGCGCGCCCGCGTCGGTCCACCTGCAGCAGCTTCCCACCGCGCCACAGCTTCGCCGCTGCTTCGGGCGAGTCGCGCAGCTCTTCCCTGCGGTCCACTGTGGAACGCGAGAGCAGCGGTGCGGTGTCCAGTTCGAACTCCGCGCCGCTGCCGGCTTCGCCCATCACGGCAGGTCGACCCCTCCCAGGCACCGGAGCTGATCGGCGATCTGGTCCGCATCGCCGACGATGACCCCGGTGAACCTCGTGGGACCGAACAACTTCGCCGCCTCTGCCACCTCGTCGCGCGTCACCGCGCGCAGGCGCTCCGGATGCCCCGCCAGCCAGTCCATGTCGAGGCCACCGGCGGCCAGTGTGGACAGCATCGACGCGAGTCCGGACTGCGAGGAGGTCGATGTGGACAGCGCTCCGATCGCGTACTGCCGCGCCGACTCCACTTCGGACTCCACAGGCGGCTGCACCGCCATCTTCCCGAACTCGTAGCGGGTCTCCAGCAGCGCCGCGGCGGTCACCTCGCTGGCGGTGTCCGCGTCGACGAGCAGCGTCGCGCCGCTCGGGGTGAACTCGAACGTGGAGTGCGCGCCGTAGGTGTAGCCCTTGTCCTCGCGGATGTTCTCCACCAGCCGGGAGGAGAAGTAGCCGCCGAAGACGAGGTTGGCGATCTGCACCGCCGGGTACTGCGGATCGGTGCGCGGCACGGACTCGGCGGAGAACCGCAGCTGCGACTGCACCGCGCCCGGCCGGTGCACCAGCTGCAGAGCACCGCCCCGCACGGCCGGCAGGTCCGGCATCTCGCGCGCGGCCTGCTCGGCGCTCCAGCCGGCGAAGGCCCGCTGCACGCGGCCGACCGCCTCCTCCGGGTCCAGGTCGCCGACGAGCACCAGCGACGAGCCGCGCGGCAGCACCGAATGCCGGTGCAGCTGCCGCACCGCTTCCGGCGTGACCTGGGTTACGTCCTCGGTCTCCGGCACCTCCCGCACGAACGGGTGGTCGCCGTAGCGGTGGCGCTGCAGCTGTTCGCGGGCGATCACCCGCGGCTGCGAACGCGCGACGCCGATCCGCTCCACCAGCCGCGCCTGCTCGGCGGCGACCTCGTCCTCCCGGTAGGCCGGGGCGATCAGCGCGTCGGCCACCACCTCCAGCAGCGTGTCCATCCCGTCGGACAGGGCGCTGCCGGACAGTGTCAGCCGCTCCGGGTCGACGCCGGCCTGCAGGTCGCCTCCGACGGCGGCGAGATCGGTGTCCATCCGCACGCGGTCGCGCTCACCAGCCCCGGTCAGCAGCGAGTCCGCGAGCACCTCCGCCCGGGCCGGGTGCAGCGCGTCGTCGCCGGCGAAGGGGATGCGCAGCCGCAGCTCCACCATCGGCACCGAACCGTGCCGGGCTGCGATCACGCGCAGCCCGTTGTCCAGCACCCTGTCCGCGGTGTCCGGAACGTCGTGCGCGCGCGGCCGCTCCAGGTCCGGCAACGGACGCGGGCCCTGCGAAGTGCGGCCGATCTCCTCGGCGCTGCGGTGCGTTGCGCTCATGCCGCACCTCCTGCGGTGTTCTCGTCGGGTCGGATTTCCAGCAGGGCCCGGGTGTCCCCGCGCAGCGACTTCGCCGCGGCGGCCACCGCATCCGGGGTGAGTTCCCCGAAGCGGCCGGGCAGTTCGGACACCAGCTCGGCCCGCCCGTACAGCAGCTCCGTGCTGCCGAGGTCGAGCGTGCGGGACATGACGCGGTCGTGCTCGCGGTGCAGGCTCGCCGACCAGCGCGCGGCGACCCGGCGCAGCTCCTCGGCGCTGGGGCCGCCGGCGGCCAGCCGGTCCAGCTCCTCGTCGATCGCCCCGACCACGCGGTCCACCTCCACCTGCGGCGTGTGGATCGCGGTGAAGGTGAACGTGTCCGGGTCGCGCGCGTCCAGCGGCGCCCCCATGAGCCCGGCGCCGGCGTGCACGTCGACGACCAGTTCGTCGCGGTGCACCAGCCGCTGTTGCAGCCGCGAGGCGTCGCCCTCGGACAGCACGGAGGCCAGCACCACGTGCGCCAGGTAGCCGTCCAGGTCGGCGACCGGGTCGGGCAGCCGGTAGCCGAGCGCCACCGCGGGCAGCGGGGCGTGCTGATCGGTGTGCTGCTCGCGCGCGTCCGCGGCCAGGTGCGGCTCGCCGAACGAGGACCGCTGCGGCACATCGCGGGCGGGCACGTCGCCGAAGTGCTTGTGCACCAGCTCCACCGCGTGGTCGACGTCGAACTCGCCGGCGATGGTCAGCACCGCGTTGCTCGGCGCGTAGTAGCTGTCGAAGAACGCGGCGCAGTCGTCCACCGTGGCCCGTTCCAGGTCGGTGAAGTCGCCGTAGCCGTTGTGCGCGTTGGCGAACGTGGAGTACAGCACCGGCGGCAGCAGGATCCAGGGGAACCCGCCGTAGGGCCGGTTGAGCACGTTCAGCCGGATCTCCTCCTTGACGACGTCGATCTGGTTGCGGAGGTTCTCCTCCGTCAGCCGCGGCGCGCGCATCCGGTCGGCCTCCAGGAACAGCGCCCGCTCCAGGGCCTGCGCCGGCAGCACCTGGAAGTAGTCGGTGTAGTCCTGGTGGGTCGAGCCGTTGAAGATCCCGCCGGAGCCTTGCACGTGGCGGAAGTGCGCGAGCTTCTCCAGGCTCTCGCTGCCCTGGAACATGAGGTGTTCGAAGAGGTGGGCGAAACCGGTGCGCCCTTCGGGCTCGGAGCGGAAGCCCACGTCGTAGTGCACGCTGACGCCCACTACGGGAGCCGTCCCGGCGGTGGTGTCCGGCGCGAGCACCACGCGCAGCCCGTTGGGCAGCGTGACGCGATGCAGTTGGGGGTCGACCATGCCCGCAGCCTACGTCCGAACCCGGGGTTTTCGTGCAACCCCCGCACGATTCGCCCGGTCGGCGGGCGCGGCGCACGGACGCGCACGGGTGCGCCAGGCGTGCGCGAGCCCCGCTGCGGGCGCTACCCGAGCTGGTTGAGCATGTTCTCCACCTGGTTGCCGATCTCCCGCGCGTCGGCGGGCACGAACGCGGTGAGCTGCTCGCCGGTGCTGCCGCGCTCGGCGCGGTTGAGGTAGCGCCCGTCGGGTTCGGGGGTGTCGAACCACGCCACGATCGGCGAGCGCTGCCGCTTGCCGAGCTGGTCGCGCTTGTTCACCGCGAGCTGGCCGACGCGCACGCGCGGCATCCCGGCGATCTGCTTGGCCAGCTGCACCTGGCGGTCGCCGCTGCGCATCCGGCCGCCGGACGCGGCGGGCCGCATGATTCCGCCGGGCTCGTCGTCCTCGCCCCGCCGCTCGCCCCGCCGGGCGGGGTCCAGCTCGGCGGCCGGCACGCGGACCGCGGGCTGCCGGCCCTTCGGCGCGGGCGGCAGCGTCGGCAGCAGCACTTCCGCCGCGGTGACGCGCTCGTGCACCTCGACGGTGAGCAGTCCGCCGCGCTGGGGGTCTTCGCCGGGGGTTTGCACGCCGAGCACGACGCGGTTGCCCCGTTCGCCCTCGGTGATCGCGGCGAGGGTGCGCCAGCAGTGCGGCTGCTCCGGGTCCGGATACCAGATCGAATCGGCCCACAGGTAGGGCTTGGCCAGTGTGCGCAGCGCGGTGGCCAGGTTCGGATCGATTTCGTCGTCGACGAGGACGCCGCTCGCGGCCATGTTGCCGGCCTCGGCCTGCACCGCCCGCGCCCACTGCTCGACGGTGTAGCCGTGGGAGCGGGTGGTCAGCGGCAGGGCGAGTTCCTCGACGCCGAGGTAGCTCAGCACGGCGTCGAGGTGCACGGGCGGCAGCTGCCAGCGTCCCAGCTGGGTCACGAAAACTCCTTCAACTCGCTGGTCCCGCGGCGGTGTGGCTACTCGATGTCGAGCACCCGGAGCATGAGCCTTCCTGGAGGTTCCGCCAAGCGACCACCCCGCACACCGCTCTGGAAACAGTTCACACGCGGTCACTCGCCGAGGACGGGCGGGGCGGTCTTCGGCATGTCGTTGAACCACACGTCGTCGTTCTCCTCGAGCCACGAGGGACGCTCGTGCTCCTCGTCCTCGCCTTGGCCCTGGCCGCCGCGACCGCCCATACCGCCCATGGCGCCGCGGCCGGCGGCACCACCGCGGCCCGCCGCGGTTCCCGCACCACCGGGCGCGCCGGTCTTGGCTCCGCCACCGTTGCCGACGCCGGAGCGTCCGCCCGGACCGGGGCCGGTTCCGGGCTTGCCGCCGGGGGCTCCACCAGGTGCGCCGCCGACCACGCCACCGCCGCCCCCGCCGGGCGTGCCGCCGCCACCCGGGCCGCCCGGGGTGGCCGCTCCGCCCGGAGCCCCCGGGGCTCCGGGGGTCATCGCCGAGGCGGGCGCCGAGGTGCTGGGGGTGGTCGGCCCCGGAACGCCGGGGGTGTTCGTCGACGGGCCGTTGCTGCCGGGTCCGTTGATGCCGGGTCCGTTGATGCCGGGGGCGCCCGGGTGGGAGCCGCCGCCGGGGACGTTGGCCATGCCGCCACCGCCGGGTGCCGCGTTGGCCGCGGTGGTGGCGCCGCCACCACCGCCCCAGCCCGTGGACGACTGCGGCTGGGCCGGGGGCGGTTCCACCGCGCTGCCGTCCGGCTTGCGGAACGCGGGCATCTGCTGGTCGACCTGGGTGACCGTGGGGCTGTAGACGCTGCCCATGGTCCGGCGCGCGGCCTTCTCCTCCTCCTGGCGCTGCTCCATGTTGCCGATGGCGTCGTAGGCGCCGCCCGGAACGAAGGCGACCTTCAGGCCCGTGGTCCAGCCGTTGAACCCCTGCGGCTCGCCGACCATCTTCTTGGCCTCACCGGCACTGTCCCCGGTGGTTTGCATGTTGTTGCCGGTCATGTGGAAGGCGTTGCCGCTGCCCGTCATCCAGTCGTCCACCGGCTTGGACGCGCTCTTGGCCCGCTCGGCCGCTTCGCCTTCCCAACCCGAAGCAATAACCTTGTCGAGCCTGTTCGAGAACTGCGGACCGCGCTCGGCCAGGTCCTTGCCGAGCTCGTTCCAGGCCTTCGCGATCTCCCCGGCCTTGCCGGCGTCGATGGAGTCCTGGTTGGTCTGGTAGATCTGCGCATGGCTGAAGCCGTCCCAGTTCACGCATTGCGTGACCGCGGGCGAGTCGTAGTCCTCCACGCCCTCCCGCAGCCCGGAGTTCCGCTGCTGCAGCTGGTTCATCTGCTGCTGGTGCGCCTGTTCGGCCTGCTGCACCTGCTCCTTGCGGTCGGATTCCGCGTAGCTCTCGTAGCCGAAGATCTTGGATCCGGTGTCGTGGACGTTCCGCCACTTCTCCCCGATCCAGTCGCCGAACCCCACGGCTTACCCCCTCGTCGTCCCGGCGGCCGCCCCCGGCGACCGCGCGCCCGGTCAGGCTTCTGCGCGGCTCAGCGGAGCACGCCACCTGCAGCGGGCTCGCAGAGCGCTCCACACCTTACGATCCCGAGTGATCCCCTGTCACACGAATCCGCCGATTCGTCAGATTTTTCCGCAGGAGGCGCGTGGCGCGGCGGCAGCGGCGTGTGCGGTGGGTTTCGAGTCTTGCGCACTCGTCGTCCCAGCACCGCTTCCTCCGGACAGGAACCGAGCGCGAGGCTGAAGCTCACCCACATCGCCTGCCAGGCGGTACCGACACTCCGCCATCCACGCTGGGTGGCTCCAACGCACCCCCAGTCACTCCGGCAACCGAGACGCCGTCGCCTCGGCGATCTCCTGAACCTCAGCACAAGCATCAACAGAATCGGAACGAGTTCCGGTTATGCCGTAAATCGCAACGCCTCCACCAGAGGAAATAAGGACGTTGCACACCCCGTTGCCAGCACCACCACCCGTTACTGCAACAGCTCCTTGCTTCCCGCTGACTTGTTTCCGGTCGTACCGGTCCCAAGTACTCGTCGAATACGAATTCACTGTTTCATCAGTGTTCTTGTGGAGAGTGAGACTATCTGCTCACCTTCCCAACGGCAGCCGGGTTCGAAACTAACCTCAGTTGCATCCTGAGAATCCGACGACACGCCCCAAGATTTCAATTCATCAGAATTGAAGAATGTACACGGATCGAAACGCTCCAGAGCCTTCGACTGCCGCGCCGCCTCCGAAGGCTGCTCAGACTCCGAGTCACCGGACGGCGCAGCACACGCCGACACCCCGACCAACAGCACACCAGCCGACACGCCCAAACCTAACCGAAACACACGCACCCCAGTCACTCCGGCAACCGCGACGCCGTTGCCTCCGCAATCTTCCGAGCTTCTGGGCACGGCTCGATTGGATTCGCCCCCTTGTTGGAGACCTGATAGATGACAACGCCACCACCAGCATTGACCAGGATATTGCAGCCGAACCCGTCAGCACCGGCCACCTGTGCCACAGCGGCAGACCGTCCGGCAACCTGCTGTTTCTCGTACGAGGCCCAGTTCCCGCTCTGTTCGTACGAATCCACCGTCTCCTCAGCGTTCTTGCTGAGGTCGAGGGCCTTCTCCGCACCGGACCAGCGGCAGGATGGCTCCCAGGAAACCTGCGTTGAATCCTCCCCCTCCCCCGACGGCAACCCCCACGAGCTCAACTCATCAGGCTGGAAGAACGTGCAGGGGTCGAAACCCTCCAACGCCTGCGCCTGCTGCGCCATCTCCGAGGGCTGCTCAGACTCCGAATCACCGGACGGCGCAGCACACGCCGACACCCCGACCAACAGCACACCAGCCGACACGCCCAGCACGGAACGAACGGTCCTCTTCACTGTCGCAACCCACCTTGCATGTCTTCAGCGGCCTGATCGTCGGTAGTACGGTAGTCCTTCGCCGCGCCTTCAAAAGCATCGGCCAGCTTGCGGAGCTCTTCGGACATCTGCCTCAGCAACGAAAGCGCACCAGCCTCCGGGTCTGTCGCCTTCTGCTCGAACCGCGCCTGCAAAACGCTGCCATCCGGATAGTCGCCGAGCCCCTGGACACGTGCAATCATCTGGGAATTGATGGCCAGCTCCTGCATCGCATCCGCTTCCTCCCTGCAGATTTTCGCAGCCTTCTCGGCGGCCTCGGGATCGAGCCGCAGCTTGCCGGCGCTCACCTGCTCGTTGATCCAACCGGTCTGCTTGCTGACCTCCCCCAAGGCCTGCTTCGACCCCTCGAAGCCACCGCCCTCGCTCATGGCAACCCCCTTCACGCAGCTCCCGCGCCCGGCAAGTCGGACACACTCTAACGGGACGCGCGCGCCCGTGGGGACGGTTCCCGGCACTTCGCCACGGATCACATCTCACCCGAACGGCCGCACACCGCTGCCGTTCCGGCTTCCCCCCACGTCGTACCGGCCCGTGCGCAGCGTTTCCAGGAAACCGCGCCACGAGCGCTGCCCGATCGCCAACACCGCACCGGCCCGCTCCTTGGAATCCCGCACCCGCACACCACCGCCGACGAAGGCGACCTCGACGCAGTTGACGCTGGACCCGCTGCGCGAACTCTTCCGCCAGGTCGGCTCGGTCATGCCACACCCCTCCTCGCGAGATCGGTGATCAACGCTGCCGAAGCCGCCGCGTCCAGCGCAAGCTCGTCCAACGCACGGCACAGCTCGACGTAGCCACCGGTCTTCTCCGGCGTGGAGACGAACACACCGCCCAGGCGGTTCTCCAAGTACACGTACGGATCCAGCGCGGGGAACTCGAAAAGCGTGAACGGTCCATCCAGCCCGGAATAGGCACCGACGCCCGCGGGCACGACGCGCAGATGCACGTGCGACATCTGCCCGTCCGAGACCAGCCGCCACAACTGCCGCTGCATCACGCCGCTTCCACCGATCGGCCTGTGCAGCGCGAACTCGTCGATGTAGAACCTCACCCGGGGAGGCCGACTGCGGGTAAGCAGCACCTGACGCCCCAGACGTGCGGACACCCGGCGGTCGACTTCGGCCTCGGTGCGGTCGACCGTGCCGATGATGTGGTGGGCGTACTCCGCCGTCTGCAACAACCCCGGTACGAGAGCCAGCTCGAACACGGTGATTCCGGTGGCTTGCTCCTCCAAAAGGGTCAGGTTCGCCTGTTCATCGGAGTACGCGTCATCGCGTCCGAGGAACGTCGTCACGCCGTCGTCGCCTTCGGCTTTCGCGGCGAGCTGCTCCCGCAGCTCCGCGTTCACCTCGTACACGCGGCACAGCGCGTGCACGTCCTCGACGGCGGCTCTGCGCTCCCCGGTTTCCGTTCGACTGACCCAAGCGGGGCTCGTACCGAGCGCCCGTGCAACCGATCGGGTGGACATGCGGTTGACCTCGCGGAGCTGTTTGAGCTCGGCACCGAGCCCGACGTGAAACAGCCGTCCTTCCCTCATCGCTGAACACCCCCGGTGAGCCGGCGTGACGTTTCCTCAGGTTTCACGCTGTTTCGCTTTTGCGGAAACTGTTTCGCACCTCGCCGAAACAGCGAAACAACCCTAGTTTTCACCACATCGCTTTCCGAGAGGTTCAACGGACGAAGGACCCGAACGAATGATCTTCGACGTGTTTCGCGACGACTTCCGGGACGTGTTCTGGATCGTCGGCACCGGCACGCGCATCCGGCACGCGACGCGGACGCTGCCCGGTGCGGTGTTCGCAGGGGAGTGCACGACGACGCTGTGCGGCGGCAGCATCAAGGTCCCGATGAGCACCCCGGCCGGGCGCACCCCGCCGAGCGCGCACGTCACCGACCGCTGCCCGCCCTGCGCGGCGACCGCCGAGACCGAACGCCTCGTCCAGCACGTCTGGGACTACTGACACCGCCGCGCCCGAGGCTCGCCCGAGAGACGTCGGCGACATTTCTCGAGAAAAGTCGCGTACTTTTCTCGAGAAACGTCCACCCGATGCACCCGGAAAGTCCGCATTCCGAGCGGGGTGCGCCACCTGAAGCCTGAGGTGGCACGCGAGAGCGCTCGGACCAGCGGCGAGACGGCGGAACAGCACGGATCGGCACAGAACGGCACGGATCGGCCGATGCGGGATCACCGGCCGGCACGATCGCGGTAGGCTCTCCACCGCGATACGACAGTCCAGCGACGTGGCCGGTCGGGACGCGCGCCGTCCGCCGGTGTTCGGGGAGCGCAGCACATGAACCAGCCGCCCTGGCCGCCGGACCACCATCAGCATCGCCACCCCTCGCACCAGGACCCGCGGCAGTCCGGCGATTCCGGCGGCCCGCAGGCCTCGGAGCAAGCGCACGATCCGAGCGCCCACGGCCCGCGCCCGCAGCAGGCCCGGCAGTGGCAGCAGGCCCGGCAGTGGCAGCAAGCCCAGCAGTCGCAGCAAGCCCAGCAGTCGCAGCGGCCGCCGCACCAGCATCCGACCGCCCCACCGCAGGACACCCCGACTCCACCGCAGGGAACTCCGCAGACCACGACACAGCGCGCAACGTCGCGGCGCCCCACCCGCGGCCCCGCCACCACCCTGATCGTCGCCGCGGTCATGCTGCTCCTCGCCGGCACCATCGGCGCCGTCACCACCACCGTCGTCCGCAACGGCTCCGTCACCGCAGGCGGCCCGGACAACCCCACACCGGCCGTTCCGGACAGCAGCTCCCGCAGCGCGCAGCCGCTGCTCGAGGACGGCGGCACCGAGTCCGAACCGGACACCTCGAACGCCGAACCACCGGCGAACACGGACCTCGGAACCGCCGGCCCGGCCGCATCGCAGGCACCGAGCAACGCGCAGGACCCTTCCGAGCCCGTGGCCGCGCTCGCCGACAGCCGGCTGAACATCGCGGACAACGGCGCGGTCAACACCCCGTGCGAACTGCCGCCGTTCGACACCAGCCCCGGGGGCCAGAACACGTTCTACCAGGCCGCGGTGCCCTGCCTGCAGCAGATGTGGGCCCCGGCGCTGCGCGAGGCGGGACTGCCCACCGACGCGGCGACCGTCGTCACCACGGCCAGCAGCGTCGACACCCCGTGCGGCCAGCGGGAGTGGAACGAGACCGCGATGTACTGCGCGCACAACCACACCATCTACATGACCGCCCGCTACTACCCGGAGATCGAAAGCCAGCACGACCCGGGTGTCTACTTGGGACAGTTGGCGCACGAGTACGGCCACGCGGTGCAGGGACTGGCCGGGATCAGCGAGGCGTACAACGAGGCCGTGGCCGACGCGGGCGGCTACGACACGGCCGAAGGCCAAGAACTCAGCCGCCGTTCCGAACTGCAGGCCACCTGCTTCGGCGGCATGGCCCTGGCCGCGCTGCAGAACGGCGGCCTCGGCAACGACTACATCCTCCCCGCACTGCGCGACGCCAGCAATCGCGGTGACGAACAGGGCAACGAGGGGCGCACCCACGGCGCGCTGGCCAGCAACGAGCAGTGGGCCGAACGCGGCTTCTACGCCAACCGCGTCACCGAGTGCAACACGTGGGAAGCCGCGGACGCTGCTGTGGAGTGACCGCTTCGCAGACCGCGGCAGCATCCCGCCCCGGGATCACCCCGAGGACGTCGAGCGGCAATTCCTCGCCGGAGCGGTCAGCGGCGCGCGTGCCCCAGCAGCACCGCGAATCCGGAGCCGGCGACCGCGGCGAGGCTCAGCAGCACCCAGGTCAGGCGCATCGCCAGCTCCTCGGCGGCGGAACGGCCCGCGGCATCGGCGGGCACCGCTGTGATCTGCCCGGACGGGCCGCCGACGCCCGCCGCCGGGTCCGCGTCCGGTGGGACGAGCACGGGCAGCACGGTTCCCGGCGCGTGCCCGCAGCCGTCGAAACGCGCCGTGCGGGTGCTCCCGCCCAGCTCGTAGGTGAGCACATCGCCCTGCGTCCCCTGCTGCGCGCAGGGTGCGGTGCGCACGACCCTGGCCTCGACGCGCTGCCACTCAGCGAGGTTGCGCGCGGGGGCGAGGACGGTCGGTGCCACGGCGACTCCGAGGACGGCGATGCCCAGCACTCCCAGCAGGAGCAGAATCGACGCGAACGGAGCCGAACCCGAGTGCCTCACCCGATCGATACTCCCAGAAATGCTCCGGCTCGGTGAAAACAGCGTCACCGAGTCGCAATTCCCGGCGGAGAACCCGCGGAATCAGGGCGATTCTTCCTGGTCCTGCTCCGCCGCCCGCTGCGCGTCCGCTGCCGTGCGCGTCGACATGCGGATCTCGTGCACGAAATCCTGCGTCGCACCGCCGAGGTACTGCATCGTCTCCTGCATGGTGTTCACGAGCTGCTCCGGAGCGTGGTCGCCGCCGAGCGCTTCGCGCATCCGCTGCGCCATCTCCGGCGCCTGCCCCACGAACTCCTCCAGCTCGGCGGCGGCCTCGTCGGCCTGCTGCAACGCGGCCCGCGCCTGCGGGTCGCGAACGTCGTCGAAACGGCCACTGCTCATCCGCGCACCTCCACGCCCTGAGAACGCGCAGTCCTCGAACCGGTCATCACGCGCACACTAGCGGCCGGCGGTGCTGCTCCGCAGCCGCCTCCGGCGTGCTCTCCGGGGGAACGGCGGCACGCCCCGCGCCTGCGTGCCGCAGCAACCGCCGGTCACTCCTCGTGCGTGCCCCGCTCCTGCTGCGCCCCCCGCTCCTGCTGCGCCGAGGTCTCCCGCGACTGCCCGTGCCAGACGTGGAGCAGGCGGTCGCCGCGTTCCAGCTCGGCCACCTCGGGTGCGTCGACGCGGTGCAACTGCCCGCGCCGCACCACTCCGAGCACGATCTCGCGCACCCGCGTGGGTGCGGCGCCGACCTCCTCGCGCCGCACCGGGCGTTCGGCCAGGGTGAACCCGCGCTCCGGGGCGAGCAGGTCGGCGAACATGTCCACCACCGCCGGGGTCGTCGTGGCCACCCCCAGCAGCCGCCCGGCCGTCTCGCTGGTGACGACGACCGAGTCCGCCCCGGACTGGCGCACCAGGTGCACGTTCTCCCGCTCGCGCACCGCGGCGACCAGCTGCGCCTCCGGGGCCAGTTCACGCGCGGTCAGCGTCACCAGCACCGCCGTGTCGTCGCGTTCGGTGGCGATGACGACGGCGCGCGCGTGCGGCACACCGGCCAGGCGCAGCACGTCTGCCCGCGTGCCCGACCCGGTCACCGTGACCAGTCCGAGCGTGGCCGCGGATTCCAGCGCGGCGGTGTCGGTGTCCACCACGACGATGTCCTCGTGGGAGACCTCTTCGCCGAGCAGCGCGTTCACCGCGGAACGCCCCTTGGTTCCGTACCCGACGACCACGACGTGGTTGCGCACCTTCGACCTCCAGCGCTGGATGCGGAAAGCTTGCCGCGAGCGTTCGGTGAGCACCTCCAACGTGGTGCCGACGAGCACCACGAGGAACAGCACCCGGATCGGCGTGATGATCAGCGCGTTGACCAGCCGCGCCTGCGGTGTGACCGGGACGATGTCACCGTAGCCGGTCGTGGACAGCGATACGGTGCAGTAGTAGAAGGCGTCGGCCAGGCTCAGCGGCCCGCCGCCGCTGCTGTCGGAATACCCGTCTCGCCCCAGGTAGACGACGAACACGCACACGGCCAGCGCCACCAGGGCGCCGAGCACGCGGCGCAGGATCGCCCGCATCGGACCGGCGCGGTGGTGCCCCGGGATGCGGACCGTGCCGACGAGCGCGTAATCCGGACGGGCGGTGAGCTGGTCGACGGCCTGGCCGGTGCCGCGCCGGGCCAGGCCCGGCACCCCTCGTGCAGACCGTCTCACCATGAGCACCACTCCCGAGCGCCCGCTACCAGCCCCGCCGGGGCGACGGCATGCCGCGCGAGCCGCGGCGATCTTACCGCGCCAAACGTGCTCCAGCCCGAAAGCAGGGTGGGCTGAACGGGCTCCCTCCTGTCACCGTCCCGGGGTAACGGCATACGATGCCCCGGTGCAGGAGCTGGAACACGCTGCCCGTGCCCTCGGTTGGGACGGCCACCTCGTCGCGGACCTGGAAGTGTTCGGAGCGCGTTTCGCTGCGGTGGCCAGAATCCGCCCGGACGTGCACCGGTGGCGCCACGCGCACGGGTGGGGCCCCGAACTCGACCCGTCCTCGTTCCGCTCGAGCTCCGAGTCCGACCGCATCCCCGTCGCCGCCGTCGACCTGGTCGGGATCCTCGTTCCGACGGCGCGGGTGGAGAACGCGTTGAGCGCGTGCGGAACGCTGCTCACCCTCGCCCCGTGCGCGGTGGTGCTGCCCTGGTCGCACCCGTACGTGGCCTGGCAGCTGATGGAGCTGGACTACTATGGGGTGGGCGTGCTGCACGCCACCGGCAACGGACCGGCCCAGCTCGCGCTCGAACCGCAGGACCGCACCGCCGAGTTCGGCACCTCGCTGTTCGGCCGGTGGATGCTCGAAGTGCTGTACTCGAAGCTGCTCGAGCAGCAGCCGCAGCTCGCCGAGAACGCCTGAAGCTCGTTCTCGACGGCCGAGTGCCGCACCGAGCGGCCACACCGAGCGAGCGCACCCGCGTGACGGTGCCGAGCGGCCGCACCAGCGGGGACCGCACCGAGCGGCCACACCGAGCGACTGCGCGAGCGACCGGGCCGCGGGTGACCGCGCGCAGCGGCCACCCCAGCACTACCCGCGGAACCGCGGCGGACGAGCTCAGTAGGCCAGGTGGTACTCGCGCCAGTTCAGCTCGTCGAAACTCCACCGCATGCCGCGCAGTTCCTGCAGCATCCGCAGCGCCTGCATGGTGTGCGGCCAGCGCCGGACCACGTTCGCCATCGCCACCGGCGACATCAGCTCCACGGTGCGCCGGTGGTCGCCCTCGCCGATCAGCGCGATCCCGCCCTGCGTGTGCAGGATGTCCACCAGCGGCGTCTGCCCCGTCAGCGCCACGTTCTCCACGCTGACGACCGTGTCCGGCTGCAGGTTCTCCGGCCAGGCCGTGCGGTCGACGTCCGTGGCCACCGGCCGGGGGCAGCTGCCGCAGGTGCAGCCGTCCTCATCGGCCCAGCCCATCTCGGGCCAGGACCACACCACGCTGCCGCCGCGGTCCATGGTGGACAGCGCGGCGATGTGCGGCCACGCGGTCACCACCGCCGAGAGGGTTGTCCGCTGCCACGACACCTCGTCCGCATCGGGCCCGGCGCAGACCCAGGTGCCGTCCTCGGTGCACCGCACCCGGACCAGCGGTACCCGCATGGCGAGCACGTTCGCGTCCAGGTCCACCGGAGTGTCCGGCGGCGACTGGAGCTTCCACGGGTGGTCGGATCGCGTGCCTGTCTGGGTCCCCATCGCGGTGCTCATCGCGATGCATACTCGTCACCGCCCCGCGGCGGGTTCAAGCTCGCCCACTCTAACGAGTGAGAGGAGATTCCTCCGGCGGTTCCTGCTGCACCGCGGCCTCGTCCGGCACGTCCCGCACGAGCTCGGCCAGCCCCTCGGCATCCAGCAGCTCCTCCGGGAGCACCGTGCGCTCCTCGCGCACGTAGTGGAACGCGGCCCGCACCCGCTCCAGCGGCGTGCCGGACAGCTCGGACCACGCCACGCGGTACGCGGACAGCTGCACCGCCGACTTCCGGGCCTCCTCGCCCTGCGGCAGCCGGCCCGTCTTCCAGTCGACCACGGTCCAACCGCCGTCGGCATCGGCGAACACCGCGTCCATCCGCCCGCGCACGAGAACGCCGGCCAGCCGCGTCTCGAACGGCACCTCCACGCGGTGCGGCGTGCGGTCGGCCCACTCGCTGCGCTCGAAAGCCCGCCGCAGCTCGGCGAATTCCACGTCACCGCCCTCCTCGGCGGCGACGTCGTCCGCCGCGCCCGGCAGCTCGCCCAGCTCCAGCAGCGCGTTCGAACCGAACCGGTTCTCCAACCACTCGTGGAACTCGGTACCCCGGCGCGCCACCCGGTTCGGCGGCAGCGGCAGCGGCCGGCGCAACCGCTCGGCCAGCCGCTCCGGATCCCGCGCCAGTTCCACGAGCTGGCTCACCGACAGCCGTTCCGGCAGCCGCACCCGCTCGCGGCGCCGGCCGCGGGAACGCTCCGCCAGCAGCACGTCCACGTCGTGCGCCCAACCCTCCGGATCGTCGGACTCGCCGTCCGGGCCGGCCTGCTCGGCGGACTCCGCCGGTTCCGGTGCGGCCTGCTCGTCGGACTCGCCGTCCGGGCCGGCCTGCTCGACGGACTCCGCCGGTTCCGGTGCGGCGGAAGGGTCCGGTGCGGCGGGCGAACCGGGTGGCACGTCGGGGTCCTCGGGTGCCTCCGACCGGTCCCGCTCGTCGAGCTGCGCCATCACCCGGCGCACCCGCTCGGCGCCCTCGACGACGGCGCCGCGCCGCTGCTCCAGCGGATCCGCGGGCCACCGCACGCTGCGCGCCTCCGAAGTCAGCGGGTTCTCCGCCTCGTCGGCCGGAGCCGGCACCCACTGCTGCACCTGCCCGGCCGGCCCGCACAACTCGGCCAGCTCGGTGAGGAACTCCGACGGGCCCTTGGGCTTCTCCCCCGTCTCGGCCCACCAGTGGCCGGACAGCAGCAGCACCCGCTCCGAACGGGTCAGCGCCACGTACAGCAGGCGCCGCTCCTCGGCCAGCCGCCGCTCCTCGAACTCCTCGTCGTGCTCGGCCAACCGCGCCTGCAGCTCCTTGCGGTCCGCACCGGACAGCTCGGCCGCGTCCAGCCGCGGCAGATCCACCGCGTCGCCGCGCAACTGCGCGGGCAGCTCCGTGACCGACCGCAGCCAGCACGAACCCTTGCGCCGCGCGGGGAACACGTTGCGCACCAGGTGCGGCAGCGCCACCACCTCCCACTCGAGGCCCTTGGCCGCGTGCATCGTCAGCACCTGCACCCGGTCCTCGGCCACCTCGACCTCGCCCGGTGCCAACCCGTCCTCGGCGCGCTCCGCCGTGTCCAAGTAGTGCAGCAGGTCCGACAGGCCGGCCGCGGGGCTGGCGGTGGCGAACTCGGTGACCACGTCGGCGAACGCGTCCAACTGCACGCGCCCGGCCGAACCGGGGCGCGCGGTGCTTTCGATGTCCAGCCGCAGCTCCCGCTCCACCTCGGCGACCAGCTCCGGCAGCGGGCGGTCGAGACGACCGCGCAACCGCTCCAGTTCCCGGCCGAGCTCGCGGATGCGCCGGTAGCCCGGGTCGGAGAAGCGGTCCGGCCCACCCGGATCGTCCAGCGCGTCGACCAGCCCGCTCTGCTCCGCGTTCTCCCCGGGCAGCGCGGCCGTCACCGCAGCGGAGGCGTCCGCGTCGTCCGGCGGGTCCACCCGCGTGCCCAGTTCCCGCGCGCGGTCGTGCAGCGCGACGAGATCGGCCGCGCCGAGGCGCCAGCGCGAACCGGTGAGCACCCGCATCGCCGCGGTACCCGCCAGCGGGTCCACGAGCATCCGCAGCACCGAGACGAGATCGCGCACCTCGGGTTCGTCGAGCAGCCCGCCGAGCCCCACGACCTCCACCGGCAGTCCCCGCGCGCGCAGCGCCGCGGCCACCTCCGCCATGTCCGCGCGGCGGCGCACCAGCACCGCCGTGGTCGGCGGCGTGCCCTGCTCGTCGGTGACCGTCTTCCACCGGGCGGCGATCTGCTCGGCCACCCACTCGCGCTCCTGCCGCACGTCCTCGGCCAGCGCCAGCCGCACGTCACCTGCGGGCGCATCCGGACGCGCCCGCAGGTCCGCGACGTCCACACCGGACTCGCGCAGCGGTTGGGACACGGCGTTGGCCAGCCGCAGCACCTCCGGCGGGTTGCGGAAGCTCGTCACCAGCCCGTACCGGACGGCGGGCGTGCGCTGCTCCTCCCGCACCTGCGGGAAGTCCGCGCCGAACCTGGGCAGGTTGGCCGCGCTCGCACCCCGCCAGCCGTAGATCGCCTGCACCGGATCCCCCACCGACGTCACCGGCAGCGGCTCGCCCCGCCCGTAGAGGGCGCGCAGCAGCTCGCGCTGCGCGTGCCCGGTGTCCTGGTACTCGTCCAGCAGCACCGCGCCGAACCGGCCCCGCTCACCGGCCACGACCTCCGGGTGCTGCAGGGCCAGGCGCGCGGCGAACGCCATCTGGTCGGCGAAGTCCATCGCCCCTTCGCGGCGCTTCGCGCGGGCGTACTCCGCCACCAGCGGCAGCAGCGCTGCGCGCAGCCGCTGGGTGGAGGTCACCCTGCGCAGCTCCTGCGGCAGCTCGGCGCGCTGCCCCTTGGCGCGGGGGGCGTTCTCCACCGCCCGGCACAGCTGCTCGGCGTGCGCCCGCACCTGCTCCGGGTCGACGAGGTGCTCGGCCAGCTCCCCCGCCAGCGACAGCACGTACTGGGTCACCGTCGCCGGGATCCGGTCGGTGTCGAGGTCCTCGGTCCAGGTGGAGACCACGCGGTGCGCCAGCTGCCACGCGGCGGTTCCGGTGAGCAGCCGCGCACCCGGTTCGACGGGGATGCGCAGTCCGTGCTCGGCGACGAGGCGTCCAGCGTAGGCGTGGTAGGTCAGCACCGTCGGCTCGGAGGCCAGCACCGCGGTGGTCAGCTCGCGGCTCGGGTCGACCTCGTCGAGCAGGCCCGACCCGGCGAGCCGCCGCAGCCGGGCGCGCACCCGGTCGGCCAGCTGCCGCGCGGCCTTGCGGGTGAACGTCAGGCCGAGCACCCGTTCCGGCTCGACGTGCTGGTTGGCGACGAGCCACACCACGCGGGCGGCCATGGTTTCGGTCTTGCCGGCGCCCGCACCGGCGACGACCAGCGCCGGCTGCGGATCGGCGGCGATCACCGCGGCCTGCTCCCCGGTCGGCGCGGGCAATCCGAGGGCCTGGGCGATGCGCTGGGGACTGACCTGCTGGCTCACTGCGCGACCTGCCTTCCCTGCAGCGGGCAACTCGTGCGCACCGGGCACCGCCCGCAGTCGGCGTTCTCGTGGGCGAGGTAGCCGGGGCCGGTGCTGGACTCGGCGGCCGCGTGCACCTCGTCGAGCCACCCGCGCACCTGGTCGTCGTCCAAACCGGACTGCACGCGTTCGGTCGCCGCCCCGGTCCGGTCGGGTTTGGCCACGTAGAGCAGCCGCGCCCCACCGGGGGCGGAACGGTCCTCCTGCTCGGCGCGGAACGCGCCGAGGGCGGCCGCCAACTGGTACACCGCCAGCTGCGGATGCTGCTCCGCGTCGTTCTTGCTGACCGGGGACTTGCCGGTCTTGATGTCGACGATGACCTCCTGCCCGGCGGTGTCGGCCTCCAGCCGGTCCACCCGGCCGCGCAGCTGCAACCACGGCCCGCCGTCCGAACGCGGCGGCAGCTGCAGGTCCAGGTCGTGCTCCACGCCCTGCTGGGAGAGTTCGCCGCGGGTGTCGGCCATCCACCGCAGGAACGCCTCGAGCATCCCGGAGACGCGTTCGCGCTCCTTGCGGGAGAACCAGGGCGCGCCCGCGTCGACCGACTTCCACGCCTCGTCGAGGGCGCGCCGCAGCTCCTCGAAGGACCTGCCCTCGGCGGCCAGCCGGGCCACCTCGTGCACCAGCGTGCCGGTCACCGCGGCCAGTTCCGCGCCGTCCTGCCCGCCGTGCCGCTCCAGCAGCCAGCGCAGCGGGCACTGCCGCAGCACCTCCACCGTGGACGGGGACACGCGCACCGGCTCGTCCTCACCGACCGGGGCGTCGTGGCTGGACACGTCGGCCAGGCCGTACCAGCTGGCGGGATCCGCCCCGGGCACGCCCGCGCGGGCCAAGCGGGCCAACTGGGTGGCGGCGCGTTCCCGCCGGTCCGGCTCGGTCTCGGGGTCGCAGACGGCGCGGCGCAACTCGCCGACCAGTTCGCCCGCGGACAACCCGCGCTGCGGCGGCGTCACCGGGCGGGGTTCGACCTCGCCCTCGGCGTCGGTGCCGTCGAGCTCGTCGAGGAACCGCGACGGCTGCTCCTCCTCCCCGCGCACCGCGCTGACCAGCAACCGGGAACGGGCGCGGCTGGCCGCGAGGAACAGCAGCCGCCGCTCCTCGGCCAGCAGCGGCGCGGTCATCGACACCGCACCGTCGCCCGCGCGGAACAGCGCGTCCAGCAGCCGTTCGATCCCCAGCAGCGAGCCGCGCTGCCGCAGGTTCGGCCACACGCCCTCCTGCACCCCGGGCACGGCCACGACCGTCCACTCGCGACCGGCCGCGCGGTGGGCGGTGAGCACCTGCACGGCGTCCTCCCGGGGTGCGGCGGGCGCGCGCGAATCGCGGGCGATGTGCTGGGCGTCCAACTCGTCGGCGAAGGCGGCCGCGTCCTGGCCGGACCAGCGCTCGTCGAAACCGCGGGCCTCGTCGAACAGCTCCACCACCGCGTCCAGGTCCCGGTTGGCCTGCGCGCCAGCCACCCCGCCGCGCTCGGTGCCGGCCAGCCACTCCTCCTGCAGACCGCTGGCGCGCCACACGCGCCAGAGCACCTCTTCCACCCGCGCGCCCGAGGTCACCGCCTCGCGGGCCTCGTGCAGCAGCTGTGCGAGACGCCGGGCCGGTGCGGCGGCCGCGTCGGGCAGGCCGGTGAGCCGGTCGGTGTCCTGCAGCACCTCGACGAGCAGCTCCCCGCTGGGGCGGCTGCCGCCGGCGGCCAGCTCCAACCGCCGCAGGCCGCGGCGCAGCCGGCGCAGCGCCAGCGGGTCGGCCCCGCCGAGCGGCGAGGTCAGCAGCTCCTCGGCGGTGTCGGCGTCCAGCGCGTCCGGCCGCGCGGCGCTGCGCAGCAGCCGCAGGAACGGGCGCACCGCGCCGCGCTGGGACAGCGGCACGTCGTCGCTGGGCACGTTCACCGGCACGCCGGCGGCCAGCAGGGCGCGGCGCAGCACGGGCAGGGTGTGCCCGAGCGAGCGCACCACCACGGCCATTTCGGACCACGGCACGCCCTGCTGCAGGTGCGCGCGGCGCAGCTGGTCGGCCACCCACGTGGCCTGCTGGGCTTCGGTGGCCAGCAGCCGCACCCGCACCGTGCCCGGATCGGCGGTGTCGACGTGCTCCGACGGGTCGGAGTTCCGGGTCGGCTGCCGCTGCGGACCGCTGCCCGGCATGCGGGCGGCGAGCCGGCCCACCGCGGTGCGCACGGCCGGGGACATGCGGTGGTCGGCGGTGAGCACCTCGACGGGGGCTTCGTCGGACTTGATCAGCTCGGGCTCGGCGCCGCGGAAGGAGTACACCGCCTGGTCCGGATCGCCGAACAGCAACGTCTCCGCGGCGGTTTCGCGCAGTTTGCCGACGAACTCGTACTGCTGCTCGTCGAGGTGCTGGGCGTCGTCGACGACGACGTGGCGCACGCGCCGCCGCTCCTCGGCGAGCAGCTCGGGGTCTTGGTCGAACGCGGCCAGCGCGGCGCCGATGAGCTCGGCCGCGTCGTACTCCGGCGGCTGGTTGCCGGTGCGCTCACGCAACCGGGCGATCGCGCGGTACTCGGCGCCGAACCTGCCCACCGCTGTCCACTCGGGACGGCCGTGCTGCTCGCCGAGCTCGATGAGGCGGTGCTCACCGATCCCGCGTTCCGTGGCGCGCAGCAGGAAGTCCCGCAGCTCCACGGCGAATCCCGGCAGACCCAGCGCCGGGCGCAGCGACTCCGGCCAGATCGAGGCGCCCTGGTCGACGTGCTCGCGCAGCAGTTCGCGGATGCGGTGGTCCTCCTCCGCGCCGGTCAGCAGCTTCGGCGGCGCCTGCCCCGCGCGCACCGCCCGGTTGCGCAGCACGGCGAAGGCGTAGGAGTGCACGCTGCGCGCCAGCGGCTCCGGCGTGGTGCGCGGCCGGGTGCCCTCCTCGGTGAGCACGCGGGTGATCTCGCCGCGCATCCACTCGGCGGCCGAACGGCCGGTCGTGAGCACGAGCACGTTCTCCGGCGACACCCCGGCGCGGGTGACGCGCTCGGCCGCGGCGCGCGCGGCCAGCGTGCTCTTGCCGGTGCCGGGGCCGCCAAGCACGCGCAACGCCCCCTCCGCGTGGTCGAGGACGCGGCACGCGGCCGGTTCCCGCGCGGCGGCATCCGTCCCCGCGGTGCGCGCGTGCGGCGTGCGTACGAGCAGAGGTGCGGTCCGGCGCATGGCTCCGATGGAATCATGACCCACCCACGGTTCCTCGGACGTGCCGCGCCGTTCCGCCCCGGATCACACGGCCAGCGGGTGTACTTTTCTCGAGAAAAGTCGCCGACTTTTCTCGAGAAAAGTACAAACCCCTGGTGAGCGGGCACGGGAACGGGGATCGCGGGCGGTAGGCTCGCCGCCGTGGACGAGCGGACGCTGGAACAGGTGCGGTCGGTGGTCGCCTCGATACCGCCCGGCAACGTGCTCTCCTACGGCGACGTCGCCGAACTCGCCGGGCTGCCCACCCCGCGGCTCGTCGGCCGCATCCTCGCCGAGGACGGCGGTGATCTGCCCTGGCACCGCGTGCTGCGCGCCGACGGCACACCGGCCGAACACCTGCGCAGCCGCCAACTGGCCCTGCTGCGCGAAGAAGGCGTGACCACCGGGCGGCGGCGCATCGACATGCGCCGCTACCGCTGGGGAGCGGAGTAGGTGCGGCCGGTCCCGGGACGTTCCACACGTGGCGGTGATCAACGAGCAGGCGCGGGCGAACCGGCTCGGCAGCCTCCTACTGGCGACCCTGCCCTACTGACCACCCTCCTACTGACCACCCTGGGCGTTCGCTCCGAGGTGCTCGGTCACCAGCTTCACCAGCGCAGCGGTGCGCGAACGCTGCGGAATGACGTGCGGCAGCCCCGCCTCGGCGATCGGCGCCGCGGTGACCGGGCCGACGCAGGCCAGCAGCACCCGCTGCCGCAGCGCCGCGTCGAGTTCGCCGCGGTTGCCGAGCCGCTCGGCCCGGCGCAGCAGGTTGGTCGCGGCCGGGGCGCTGGTGAACGGCAGCGCGTCGATCCCACCGGCGATCACCTCGCCGATGAGCCGGTCCAGCGCGTCCATGTCGACCGGGTCGGTCCAGCGGTACACGGGCACGGCGACGACCTCGGCGCCCGCCTCGGCCAACCGCTCGCGGAACGTCCACATCGGATCGCCGTGGAGCTGAACGGCCACCCGCTCACCCGCAACCCCGGTCTGCAGCAGGTGCTGGAGCACCTCGTCGGACTCCTCGTCCGGTGAGGTCCAACTCTCCCGCAGGCCCGCTGCGCGCACCGCACCGCAGGCCTTCGCCCCGCGCGCGAGCACGTTCGCACCTGCCAACTGCGCCGCGAGCCGCTCACGCAGCCCGCGGTGCTCGGCGGCCTCGAACCAGCCGCGGAAGCCCATCCCCGTGATCGCCACGACGTGCTGCACCGGCCGGGCGAGCACCGCTTCGGTCGCCTCGGCCAGTTCGCCGTCCTCCGGCAGCGGCACCGTGTGCATCGCGGCGCCGTAGCGCACGCGCGCGCCGCGCCGCTCGAACGCCGCCCCGATCTCGGCGGCCTTGCGCTCGGCGGTGATGCCGATGGTGCGTCCCCGCAGCGTCTCCTGCGGTTCCGTCGCGGTGGATTCGGTCACGGGACGATCGTCGTCCATCGCACCCGCCCCGCGCCAGGCGAATGTGGTGCGAATCGGCGCAGGCGGCACGAACCCGGCCGGGCAGACCGGTGAGCGCGGGAGCGGTCAGAGCACGTCGAGCACCATCTGCGAGGAACGCTCCAGCCCGCTCAACGAGCGCAGCGTGGACCGCGGGTGCAACGCGTGCACCGCGAGCCGAAACAGCAGCGCCCGCAGCAGCACCTGCGGCCACTCCGCCAGATGCGACCAGCGCTCCACGATCGCCGGGTCCGCCCCGCCCCAGGCGAGCGCGTCGATCACGGTGACCGCGGCGGCCCACTCGACCGGGCGCCAGTACGGGTGGAAGTCGATGATCCCCGGCGGGGCGTCGTGGTGGAACAGCACGTTGCCGAACAGGTCGCCGTGCACCACCTGCGCGGGCAGCCGCACCTCGCGCCGCGCGCCGACGAGCACGTCGTACAACCGGCCGCCCTTGTCCTCGGGCAGCCGGTAGTCCTCCTCGCCCCAGGACATCCGGTCGGCGAGAGCGTAGATGTCCTGCCGGTCCTGCCGGAACCGCGGAGCCTCCAACTGGCGGCTCGCCGAATGCAGCCGCAGCGACATGGCGACGACGTCGTCGTGCCGCGGTTCCGGTTGTCCGGCGATGTCCCGGCTGGCCGACCAGCCCGAGACCACCCAGCGGCCGTCGGTGGACCGCAGCGGCCGCGACACGCGCACGTCCTCGGGGGAGAGGGTGTCCAGCGCCTGCGCGACCCACGCTGCTTCGGCGTTGTGCGCGGCCGGTTTGAGCAGGATGTCCCCGCAGCGCCAGGCCGCGGCGCTGGCGAGCAGTTCCGGCTCCTCCGTGCGCGCACCGAACGCCGCGCGCACGTGCGGCGGTGGCGGCTCCGGCGTAGCGTTCACGGCCCAGACGCTACCGTGCACGCCGCCGAATCCCCAGCAGGCACACCGCGCGCCACGCGCAGCGCTTCGCCGTGGCGTTCTATCTGCCGGTGGCCACGTCCGGTGAACAGCAACGGGGCCGGTGCGCGCGGCACCGGCCCCGGGGCACCGCGACCGCTGCGCGATCGACGGTGGAAGTGCTCAGTACTGGTTGATCAGTACGTGGGCAGGCTCGTGTCGACCTGGTTGGCCCAGCCGAGCACGCCGCCGCCGACGTGCACCGCGTCCGAGAAGCCGGCCTTGTGCAGCGCCGCCAGCGCCTCGGCGGAACGCCCACCGGTCCGGCAGTGCAGCACGACCTGCCGGTCCTGCGGCAGTTCGGCCAGCGCCTCACCGGACAGGATGCGGTCCTTCGGGATCAGCGTCGAACCGTCGATCTTGACGATCTCGTACTCGTGCGGCTCGCGGACGTCGACGAGTTCGAACTTCTCGCCGTTGTCGAACTTCTCCTTGAGCTCCAGCGGGGTGATGGTGCTGCCCGCCGAGGCCTGCTGCGCGTCGTCGGAGACCACGCCGCAGAACGTCTCGTAGTCGATCAGCTGCGTGACCGGCTCGGCGTTCGGATCCTTGCGGACCTTGACGGTGCGGTAGCTCATCTCGAGCGCGTCGTAGATCATCAGGCGGCCGAGCAGCGTCTCACCGATGCCGACGATCAGCTTGATCGCCTCGTTGACCATGATCGAGCCGATCGACGCGCACAGCACACCGAGCACGCCGCCCTCGGCGCAGGACGGCACCATTCCCGGTGGCGGCGGCTCCGGGTACAGGTCGCGGTAGTTCGGGCCGTACTGGTCCCAGAACACGCTGGCCTGCCCCTCGAACCGGAAGATCGATCCCCACACGTACGGCTTGCCCTGCAGCACCGCCGTGTCGTTGACGAGGTAGCGGGTGGCGAAGTTGTCGGTGCCGTCCAGGATCAGGTCGTAGTCGGCGAAGATGTCCAGGGAGTTCTCCGTGGTCAGGTGCGCCTCGTGCAGGTTGACCTGCACGAACGGGTTGACCTCGTGGATCGACTCCTTGGCGGACTGGGACTTGGACTTGCCCAGGTCCGACTGGCCGTGGATGACCTGCCGGTGCAGGTTGGACTCGTCGACCTCGTCGAACTCGACGACCCCGAGCGTGCCCACCCCGGCGGCGGCGAGGTACAGCAGCGCGGGGCTGCCCAAGCCGCCGGCACCGATCACCAGCACCTTGGCGTTCTTCAGCCGCTTCTGACCCTCGACGCCGACATCCGGGATGATCAGGTGGCGGCTGTACCGCGCCACCTCTTCCTTGGTCAGCTCCGCCGCGGGCTCCACCAGCGGCGGCAGTGACGTTGCGCCGGACATTCCCAGCTCCTTCTCGATGGTCGGTGCCGGTCATCCTGTCGTACCGGACCGCGCGGAGGAACTCCGCTGGCGGTGGCGCGGCGGGACCGGCCCGGGGGCTTTCGCACGAAGGCCGGCACCCGGCCCTCACCACACGTTCAACACCAGCGTGGCGCGCTGACTTCCCGCAGACCAAGGTCTCCCACGATGCGAGAGCGCGGACGCACGGAGAACGGGGCCCGCTCCTTCACCGCGCGTCGGGCTGCGGGAACGGCCAGGCGTTGTACTCGCACGTCTTGCCGTCCGCCGGGATGTCGCTCCCGCCCTGGTCGGCGCGCTCGTTCAAGCGGTGCAGCTCGTCGTTGTCGGTGCTGAAGGTCTGCTGCATCATGATCGGAGCCAGCCCGCCGTCTTCCGCGCAGCCCACGTGGCCGTTGCCGAAGACGTGCCCCACCTCGTGGTTGATGAGGTAGCGCCGGTAGTTGCCGATGTCACCGTTGAAGTCCTCCGCTCCGCGCACCCAGCGCGCCGCGTTGAGCAGCACCTTGTCGCCGATGCGGCAGGACGTGTCGTAGGGCAGCCCTTCCGAGTAGCCGCACATCTCCCGCGCCGTCTGCTGGCTGAGGAGGATCACGCGGAAGTCGGGGCTCGGGCCGTCCGGGCCGACGCGCTGCACGGCGAGGTCACCGCCCCGCGGGTTGGTCCAGCTGCGCGGGTCGGCCAGCGTGGCCTGCACGAGGCGGCCGTAGGACTCGTTGCCCTCCACCAGGTCCACGCCGACTTCGGTTTCCACGGTGTAGCGATGGAGTTCGCCGCTGCCGGTCTTCGGCGACTCTCCCGGCAGCACCTCGAACGTGCGCCCACCGGTGGTGGGCACCGGTGGGCCGGGTGGCAGCTCCGCCGAGGACCCCTCGCCCGCGGCCTCGCCCTCGGCGGAGCGCGGTTGCGGGGGCGGTGCGGTGACCACCGGTTCTTTCGGGACGGCCGCTGCCGGCGCCTGCTCGGGAGGACGGGGGTCGGAGCCCGCCGAGGACGGCAGCACCGGTGGCCCGAAGCTCTGCACGAGAGCGAGCCCGGTCAGCAGCGCCAGCAGCGGCAGCGCGTAGATCCGCCACCCGTAGCGGGCGAACAACCGCCGGGAGCGCGACCACCACGCCGGGTCGCTGCTCGCGGCTTCAGGGTCCTCCGCAGCCTCGCCCGGTCGCCAGGACGCGGCCGCCGGATCCGCGTCGTCGACGCGGGCGGGTTCGTCCCGCGTCGCGGTGCTCCCTGCACGGCTGGGGGAGTCTGATCGACCAGGCACGACGACAAGGCTGCCACAACGTCCGCGCAGTTCTCCGGCTCGGGAGTACCCGACACGACCGATCTTGCCCGACCGGGTTAACCGGTGATCCCTTGGCGGCGCGAGCGCCGGCGGTGAGCCGCTCGTCGCGCGCACAACCCGCGGGCAGCGCTAGCGTTGCACTACCAGTGAGTAAAGTCCCGTACCCTGCACGGCCGGAAAGGCCATGCCGGGGGGTGCGCCGGACACCACCCGCTTCCGACTCGGAAGCGGGCGCCCTGGCCAAGCGGGAGAACCGCGCGACGCCGCGCAGCCGCCGGCACCGTTCCTCCGGGAGCTGCCGGTGAGCAGCGACGCGGTTCCCGAACGGAGTGGAGGCGAGGATGACCGAGACCGCGCAGCCGAACCGTGGTGTTCGGCTGCCCCGCGACGAACGGCGGGCGCAGCTGCTGCAGGCCGCGAAGCACGTGTTCGTGCACAACGGCTACCACGCCGCCGCCATGGACGACATCGCCGAGCGCGCGGGGGTCAGCAAGCCGGTCCTCTACCAGCACTTCCCCGGCAAGCTCGAGCTCTACCTGGCTCTGCTGGAAACCCACGGCAACGAGCTGGTCGACCGGGTGCGCGGGGCGATCGAGTCCACACCGGACAACAAGCAGCGGGTGCGCGCCGCCGTCGGCGCGTTCTACGAGTTCGTCGCCGGCGAGGACGGAGCCTTCCGCCTCGTCTTCGAGTCCGACATGCGCGGCGAGCCGACCGTGGAGCAGGCCGTGGAAACCGCCCTGTCCGGCTGCATCGACGCGGTCACCGAAGCCGTCACCGCCGACGCGGGGCTCGATGCGGAACGCGCCCGCCTGCTGGCCGTGGGGCTCGTCGGGTTGAGCCAGGTCACCGCGCGCTACTGGCTCGACGATCAGCACAGCATCAGCCGCGAGGAAGCCGTGGGCTTGATGTCCACCCTCGCCTGGAAGGGACTGGCCGGCTTCCCCCTGCAATCCGGCCAGTCCGGCTGAGGCGACCTCCGGCCGGCGAGGCGAGCGCAACGAAATCTGGACTCGCTCCAGAGAGCACAATTTTCATGAAAATTGTGAGTTGTCCCCACACGAGCGGAGTACGAACGATCCCCACACCATCGGATCAAGCGGAGCTGGATTCCGCTCGTTCGGGTGGGGATGCTGGCGCATCGGGCCTGGTCACGCGGTGGTGGAGAACTGCTGAGCCCCGCGACCGCCGGGATCGGCGAGCACCGGGCGGATCAGTTCCGCCAGCCTCGTGGTGACCTCCTCGGTGCGCTCCAGCGGCAGCATGTGCCCGGCGCCGCCGTAGCCGATCAGTTCCGCCTGCGGCAGCGCCTCGGCGATGCGCCGCGCCTGTCCGTACGGCGTGAGCCGGTCGGCGAACCCGCCGAGCACCACGCACGGCAGCGACCGCAGCGGTTGCAGGCTCCCCGCGCGCTCGTGCTCGGCCAGCGACCAGCGGAACTCGGCGAACGCGCGCGGCTCGCACGCCGCGACCGCCTCGGCCGTGGCGGCGATGTCGGCGCGCCGCGGCCGGCGCCCGAACAGCAGCCAGCGCAGCCCGGGCCGCAGCGGCGCCGACTTGCGGACGGCGCGTCGCCCCGACAGGCGCCCCATCCCGCGAGCGAGCGCCTGCTCCCCGGCGTAAGCCACCTCGGACAGCGGGTAACGCAGCCCGAGCGCCACCTTGGCCAGACCGCCCGCGGCGGAGGCGACGAACGCCACCGCGCGCACGCGCTGCCGCACGAGCTCCGGGTGGCGTTCGGCCAGCGCCATCAGACTCATCCCGCCCATGGAGTGGCCTGCCAGCACGACCGGGCCGTCCGGCACGCGCTCGGTGATGAGTTCGGCGAGGTCGTCGGCGCAGCGCTCGATGGTGTTGGAGCCGGCGGGAGCACCATCGCTGTCGCCGTGCCCGCGCAGGTCGAACCGCAGGATCCGCAGCGAACTGCCGGCACCTGCCGGAAGTCCCGCGACCACGCGGTCCCAGGTGCGCCTGCTCAACGTCCACCCGTGCACGAGCACCACCGTGACGGGCGCGTCGGCCGGTCCCTCGTCCGCCACGTTCAGCCGCACACCGTCGGAAGTGCGGAAATCGGACGGCCGGGTGGTTGCTGCTGTCGTCACCGGTTCTCCTCGTCTGTCCATCGTTCCGAGCTGTCCATCGTTGGGGGCTGTCGGTCGTTCGGGGCTGTCGATCGTTCCGGCTCGAGAGCCGCGGCGCGGGGGTCGCGCGCCGTCGGCGTCCCGAGGCCCTTCCGCACCCGCGCCGCTCCGCGGCGCACCCGCCGCGCCGTTCTCCCGGGTCCGCTCAGTCAGGTCCGCTCAGCCCGTTCCCCGGCGTACCCGCAGCGCCGCTCCGCGGCAGGTGCACTCAGCGCCGTTGCGCGGAAGATCCGCTCAGTCCCGGAGGAGGCAGGCCTTCTTCCACAACCACTCCCCGGGCTTGCCGATGAGCCCGGCCTCGTCGAGGAAGGGCATGATCTTCTCGCCGGCCCAGTGCAGCGTGTCCTGCCAGTTCGGGTTCTGCCACGCTGCTTGGAACCCGTCGCGCGGGCGGATGCCGACGGCCTTGTACACGTGCGGGTTGATGAGGCTGTAGCAGATCGCGTAGCCGACGGCGGCGGTGGCGAACTGGTGGTAGGCGCGTTCGGCCTTGCCGCAGTCGGCCATGCGCCGCACGACCTCCTCGCGCGCGAACGTGACGTGCCGGGCCTCCTCGAGCACGTGGATGCGGTTGACCATGCGCACCAGGGGCTGCACGTTCTCGTCCCACATCTGGTCGCGCTGCAGGCGGTCGAGGATTTCCTCGGCGATGAGGATCGAGGCGTACGCCGAGGGCCCCCGCAGCGTGGCGGGCAGGATGCGGCCGCCGTTCTTGAGCAGGGGCACGGGCCCGTACGCGGGGGCGCCGACCCGTTGGACGGCTTTGCCGAACATGGTGGAGTGCCGGCACTCGTCTGCGATCTCGGTCAGCGCGTACTGCGCGTGCCCGGTGCGCGGGTCGGCGTCGTAGTACTCCTTGAGCAGCATCTGCATGAGCAGGACCTCGAACCAGAGGCCGTTGGAGGCGATGCTGGCGAACTCGTGCTTGGTGAGCTCGATGCGCTGCTCGTCGCTGAGCCGCTCCCAGAGCTGCGTGCCGTACAGCGAGGAGCGGTGCAGCGGAATGAACGCTTTACCCTCTTCGAGCGGGGCGTCCCAGTCGATGTCGACCTCGGGGTCGTAGCTGTTCTTCGCCGAGGACTTCAGCAGCCGGTCCGCTGTCTTCTCGCGGTCGTTGACCTGCATCCGAGACATTGCCGGAACACCTTTCGCCGTGCGTCGCAGGATTGCGTGTTACCTCAAGTAACAGCTACCTTCGGTAGCGTGAGCCAGATCTCCTCCCCTGTCAAGGCTGCTGCCACGACCGCGACTGGCACGACCGCGACTGGCACGACCGCGACTGGCACGACCGCGACTGGATTCGCGGACTCGCCGCCCGCCGACCGGTCCGATTCACGTACAACGGAACCGGTGAGCAGCACAGGGAACACGGAGCCGACCCAGATGCACGCGAACACCGGAAAACGCCCGGACGCGCGCCGCGAACGCTGGCGCGAGCACCGCAGGGCGCGGCGCGCCGAGTTCGTCGAAGCCGCCGTCCGCGCCATCGGCAAGCACGGCCACGAAGTGGGCATGGAAGAGATCGCATCGGAGGCCGGCGTCAGCAAACCCGTGCTGTACCGGCACTTCAGCGACAAGAGCGACCTCTACGTGGCCGTGGGCCAGTGGGGCACCGAACTGCTCATGCAGCGGATGCGCCCGCTGTTCGCGGAGCACGGCAGCCCGAACCAGCGGATTCGCAGGCTGGTCGACGCCTACCTCGGCGTGATCGACGAACATCCCGAGCTGTACCGCTTCGTCGTGCGCCGGAACTTCGCCGACCGCCCGGTGCACGAGGATCCGGTCAGCAACGAGAAGACGGTCATCGCGAACTCGCTTGCGCGCCTGCTCGGCAACTACATGCGCGTGCTCGGGCTCGACTCCGGCGGGGTGGAGGCGTGGAGCCACGGGATCGTCGGAATGGTGCAGGCCAGCGGTGACTGGTGGCTGGAACGCCAGTCGATGACCCGCGCCGATCTCGTGGCCTACCTGGCGCAGATCATCTGGTACGGCATCGACGGCGTGCTCCGCAACGCCGGCATCGTCCTCGATCCCGACGCACCGCTGGACATCGAGGCGCTCAGCTCCAACGAGGACCCGAGCCCCGAAGGGGACCCCACCACCTCGTAGGGATCGGATGCCTCCGCGCTCGGCGGAAAACCCCGGCTTTCGACCACACTGGACCCGACCACACCGGATGGATCAGATGCAACAGCACGAGCACGAGCACGACGAGGACGACTACAACGGCCCCGCCCTGGTGTTCACCGCGGATCGCGAGATCGCGGTGGACGTGGTGCTGCGGGGGAACTTCCAGCCGATCGACGGCCGGTTCCACTGGTACGGGCGCACCCGGCCCTGTTCCGAGATCGACGAGCTCACCGGCGGGAAGAAGGCCCAGGTCGTGCTGCGCACCGAGCAGGGCGAAGCCGCCGCCAATCTGTCCGAACCGGACCCGTGGGGCCGCTACCGCATCACCGGCACGGGCACCCCGCCGTTCCACGTGCCCGACGAGCACGAACTCGATCTCGACGCGGCGGGCGAGCGCGGCTGACCACCGCTCGGGCCCGCACCACCGGGAACAGCTGCGAAGACGCGCGGGGCGGCCTCCGGCAGGAGACCGCCCCGCGCTCGAGTCGCCCGAACCTCGCGGATTCGGCGTCGTCTCGTCGTCAGCTCACGCCGAAGCCCACGCGGGGCGCGTCGGCCGGTCCCAGCTCGACAAACGCGATCTTGGCGGCCGGCACGATGTACTGGCGGCCCTTCGTATCGCTGAGCTTCAGAACGCCGTCGGTGTTCTTCAGCGCGTCGGCGACCAGCGACTCGATCTCCTCGTGGGACTGTCCGCTGGCCAGTGTCAGCTCCCGCGGGCTGTCCACGACGCCGATCTTGACCTCCACGCCGACCTCCGTACTCGTCGTCTCCACTGCCACGACCAGGTTATCCCAGACCGCGGGCCCGCCGCCGGAACCCGGCCGTCACCCGAGTCCGAGGCGGCCCATCCGCTTGGTGTGGTTGTTCTGCAACTTGCGGAACATCGCGGCCACCCCGGAAACGTCGCCGGAGCCGGTGATGATCAGCTCGGTGAGCGAGTCGCGCTCGGCCACGACCCACTGCGCCTGCGTGATCGCTTCGCCGAGCAGGCGCCGCCCCCACAGGGTCAACTTGTCGCGCAGCGCGTCGTCCTGCTCGCAGGCGGCGGAGACCTCGCGTTCGGCGAAGGCCGAGTACCCCGTGTCGTCGAGCACCGTCAGGATCAGCCCGCGCGTGGGCTCGTCGAGCCACCCGGCCACCAGGCGGTAGAAGTCCGCGGCCAGCCCGTCGCCCACGTAGGCCTTCACGAGTGATTCCAGCCACGAATGCGGAGCGGTGGACGTGTTGAACTGGTCGAAGGCCGCGACGAACGGGCTCATCACCTCTTCGGCGGAGTGGCCGCGTTGGGCGAGGTGGTCCTCCAGCATCCGGTAGTGGCCGATCTCCGCGGAGGCCATCCGCGCCAGCGCCGCGTGCCCGCTGAGCGTCGGTGCGCTGCGCGCGTCCTCGGCGAGCCTGTCGAAAGCGGACAGCTCACCGTAGGCGAGCGCGCCGAGCAGGTCGGTGACGCCTTCGGCGTAGCGTTCGCCCAGGGTCAGCGACGCGTTCGCGTCGGAGGCAACGTCCTCGTCGGACAACTCCCACCCTCCTGGAGGTGTGCTCGTATCGGCGGAGCACTGGCGTTCCGCCCCGGTCGTGCCCGAAACTCTAACGCCATGGTGCGCGAATGTGGCCCGCATGACAGACCGACCGGGCGCAGACGGGTATCGTGGGGATCGGTGTCGTGCGTATCCGTGCTGGAACCTCCCGCGCTGGCGAGCACCCCGGGAAAAGCCCTGGGAAACCCGCGGTGGGCACTGGTGACGGGTACGCGGCCCACGACGCGCGGACGCCCTCCGCACCGGAGGTCGACGCCTGCTGGCGGCGCCCCTCGATCCGCGAACCCGAGCGGCAGCGCTCCGGCCGGTGAGACCGAACTCACCGCGGACGCCGTGCGTGGAACCCGGAGCGACGAGGGCCGTGCCGCGCACCGGGACACCGCAACCGGCCACCACGCGTCCGGCGGAACCCCGAGCGAGAGGAAGTTCCACGCGTGGACGCCACGGCGGCGCCGACCGGCGCTCGTGGTGAACAACACAGTCGCGGCGCGGCCGCCGAGTCGCCTCGACAGCCCGGACGCCCGACCGGTACCGGATGGCGGGGGCGGCCGTTCGGCGGAGCAGCCGCGCAAGGCAACACCGGTCGCGGCGGAGGAGTGCCAGCTGACCGGCGACAACACGCCGACGAAAACGTGCGGCGAGCAAGAGAGGCGATCATTCTGACGTTCACCGACTACGAGGCCGACGAAGGCCTCGCGGATCAGGACAACGAGACGCACACATCGACCACGTCCGCCGATTCCGCGTCGACCCCGCAGACGCAGCAGGACGTGGCACCGGACACACCCACTTTCGCCGAGCTGGACGTGCACCAGGAGATCGTGCGCGCGCTCAGCGACTCCGGCATCGAGCACACCTTCGCCATCCAGGAACTCACCCTGCCGCTGGCGTTGAACGGCGAGGACATCATCGGCCAGGCCCGCACCGGCACCGGCAAGACCCTCGGCTTCGGCGTTCCGCTGCTCCAGCGGCTCCAGCTGCCGGGCGACGGGACGCCGCAGGCGCTGGTCGTGGTGCCCACGCGGGAACTGTGCATGCAGGTCACCCGCGACCTGGAACACGCGGGCAAGCACCTGGGCGTGCGCACGCTGTCCATCTACGGCGGCCGTCCCTACGAGGAGCAGATCAACGCGCTGCGCGAGGGCGTCGACGTGGTCGTCGGCACCCCCGGCCGGCTGCTCGACCTGGCCGAGAAGCGCCACCTGGTGCTCGGCAAGGTGCGCGGGCTGGTGCTCGACGAGGCCGACGAGATGCTCGACCTCGGTTTCCTGCCGGACGTGGAGCGCATCCTGCGCATGGTTCCCGAGCAGCGGCAGACCATGCTGTTCTCCGCGACCATGCCGGGCCCGGTGCTCACGCTGGCGCGCACGTTCATGCCGCACCCGACGCACATCCGGGCCGAGCAGGCCGACGAGGGCGCGATCCACGAGCGCACCAAGCAGCTGGTGTACCGGGCGCACGCGATGGACAAGGACGAGCTGGTCGCGCGGGCGCTGCAGGCCCGCTCCCGGGGACTGGTGATGATCTTCGCGCGCACCAAGCGCTCCGCGCAGAAGCTCGCCGACGAGCTCGCCGAGCGCGGGTTCGCCGCCTCCGCGGTGCACGGCGACCTCGGCCAGGAGGCCCGGGAGAAGGCGCTGCGGGCCTTCCGCAGCGGCAAGGTCGACGTGCTCGTGGCCACCGACGTGGCCGCGCGCGGCATCGACGTCTCCGACGTCACCCACGTGATCAACCTGCAGTGCCCGGAGGACGAGAAGACCTACGTGCACCGCATCGGCCGCACCGGCCGCGCGGGCCGCGAAGGCGTGGCGATCACGCTGGTCGACTGGGACGAGGAATCGCGCTGGAAGCTCATCAACGACGCGCTCGGCCTCGGCCAGCCGACCCCGGTGGAGACCTACTCGACCTCCGCGCACCTCTTCGAGGACCTGGACATCCCCGCGGGCACGGTCGGTCGCCTGCCGCTGTCCCAGCGGCCGAAGGGCTCCGAACCCGACTCCGAGCCGGAGCAGCGGGGCAAGTCGCGCCGGCGTTCCCGCCGCCGGCGCACCCGCGGCGGTGTCGAGCAGCGCTCGAGCGAGGCGGAGGCCGGCTCCCGCCCGGACGGCGGTGAGAGCCGCGATTCCGGCAAGAGCCGCCCGAGCGGCCGCCGCAGGCGGCGCACCCGCGGTGGCGCGTCCGCGTCGGCGTCGACCGGCGGTGGCGAGTCCGAGGCGAACACCGGCTCGGCGGACGAGTCCGGCCAGAGCGGCACGCGCAGCCGCACGCGCCGTCGGCGCCGCCGCGGTTCCGGTGACCAGTCGGCCCGGGAAGGCGCCGCCTGAACGGTTCTTCGCGTGGTGGGCGGCCGCCGTCGACCACGCCCGCACGGGCCGCGCGCGGCGCGACTAGGCTGGCCCGGGAACGCGCGAGCGCACCCGGCCAGCTGGAGGAACCGTGGTCCGTCCGGAACGACGCACGAGGGGCGACATCGCTGCGGCGGTGTCGCTCGTGATCGCCGTGCTCGTCGGGGCCACAGCGCTGTGGTGGCACAGCGACGCGCGTGCCACCCGCTCCCAGCCCGCCGCCGCACCGATCCCGGAACGAACCGCTGCCGGGACGGTGCCGCAGCGGTTCGAGGAGCGGTGGCGGGCCGAGTCGCCTGCGACCACCAGCCCGGTCGTCGCAGGACCCGCCGTCGTCACCGGCCGGGGCTCCGAAGTCGCCGGCCGCGACCCGGTCACCGGTGAACCCGCCTGGCGCTACGCGCGGGACCTCCCGCTGTGCACCGTCGGCGCCGAGTGGGACCGCGCCCTGGCGGTCTACCGCAAGGAGCACAACTGCAGCGAGGTCACCTCGCTGCGCGGTCCCGACGGCGTGCGCGGGCCGCAGCGCAACACCGACGCCGAATTCGGCACGCAGTTGCTCTCCGACGGCACCTACGTCACCGCGACCGGTCGCGACCTCGTGGAGTCGTGGCGCTCGGACCTCGTGCGCACCCAGCAGTTCGGCGTGCCCGCGGCACCGAAGAACCCGGACAACAACGTGCCCCGGCCCGACTGCACCTACTCCTCGGCGGCCGCAGGGCACGAGCGGGTGGCGCTGATCGAGGAGTGCCCCCGCGAGTCGACCGACCGCATCACCGTCATCAAAGCCCACCCCGAGGACAGCGAAGAGCCGGAAGAGGTCGTGACCACGCTGGTCGGCAGCTCCTCCGCCGAGGTCGTCGCCGTGTCCGAGCAGCGCGTGGCCGTGCTGCTGTCCGATCTCGGACGCTTGCAGGTGTTCAGCACCACCTCGGGCAGCCTCGTCACCGAGCACCCGGTGCGCGTCGGGTCCGACCGCCCGGCCGACGGCCCGGTGCGCACGCCGGAGACCGCGGACGGGCGGTACCTCTACTGGAACACCGGGGCGGACACGCTCGCGCTCGACCCGAACCAGCTGACCCCCGTGTGGACGCTGCCCGATGCGCTCGGGCCGGGGGTGCACTTCGGGGGGCGGCTGCTGGTGCCGGTCGCCGAGGGCTTGGCCGTCGTCGCGCCCGACACGGGTGAGCGGCTGCGCACCGTCCCCGTCGACCGCGGTGGCTACTCCGGCCCGGTCCGGTTGAGCACCGCGGGTCCCGTGGTGCTGGAACAGCGCGGGGACACCGTGGTGGCTCTCGGCGCTGCGCAGGCGGGCGGCTGACCCGCGGCGGAAAGCACGGCCGCGGCGCGGTTTCAGAAACTGCGGCGCGGTTTCAGAAACTGCGGTGCGGTTTCAGAAACTGGGTGGAGTGATCGCCCAGACGCTGACGGCTTCCTCCGCGCCGACGTTCTCGTAGCGGTGGGGGTGCGTGGCCTCGAAGTTGACCGCGTCACCCGCGTTCAGGTCGTAGCAGGTGTCGTCGACCCAGTAGCGGAGTTGGCCGCTGACCACGAAGCCGACTTCCTCGCCGGCGTGCGTGTGGGCGACCGGGCCGGACGAGGCGCCCGGGGCAACCTTCATGATCAGCATCTCCAGCCGGCCCGCGGGGTCCGGGTTGAGCAGTTCGTACCGGATCGCGGCGTTGCCGGTGTTGACGATCTCGACCCTGTCGTCCGGCCGCACCAGGGCTCTGCGCCCGCCCTCGACGGTGCGGAACAGCTGGGTCAGCGAAACGCCGACGGCGTCGAGGATGGTGCGCAGCGTGCCGACGGTGGGGCTGTTGACGTTGCGCTCGACGTTGCTGAGGTAGCTGCGCGAGAGCCCCGTCCGCTCGGCGAGCTGCTCCAACGTCAAATCGCGGTTGCGGCGCGCATCGCGGATGTGCCGTCCCAGCTCCTCCTCGGTCGAGGTGGCCGCCTGCTCCGGAACCCCTGTCGTGCTGCTGCTCACGGCACCCCTTCCGTCGACGCACTGCGCCCAGTTTAGTGGACGGGAGCTCGGCACAGTTCCGCTCCGGAAACGACGCACCTCGCCCTGCGGCTACTATTCTTGACGGAACACCGCTCGAGTCGCAGTCTGGATCCAGTTTACTGGACGCGGCGGCCGTCATGTTCCGGTCGACGGTGCCGACGGCGAGGGAGCAGTCGACATGCAGGACGAGCGCGAGCAGTACTTGATCCGCTACGCCGGGGACTTCGCCCCGTTCGTCGTGGACACCGCCGAGGGGCCGTGGATAACGACGAAGGACGGCGAGCGGATCCTCGATTTCACTTCCGGGCAGATCAGCTCCACCCTCGGGCACAACCACCCGAAGATCGCAGCGGCCGTGCAACGCTCGCTGCGGGAGGTGGTCCACCTCAACTCGTGGATGGTCAACGACGACGTGCTCGAACTGGCCCGACGCCTGGCGGGACTGCTCCCGGAACCGCTGGTGCGGTCGATGCTGCTGAACGTCGGATCGGAGACGAACGAGGTCGCCTTCCGGCTGGCCAAGGCCTGCACCGGCAAGTTCGAGATGGTGGGCCTGACGCGCAGTTTCCACGGACTGCTGGCAGGGACGAACTCGGTGACCTTCTCGATGGGGCACAAGGGCTACGGCCCGTGGATGCCGGGGAGCCACGCGATCCCGGCTCCGTACGAATACCGCTGCCCGATCCGGCACTGCCGGAACGCCTGCGACACGCTGTGCCTCGACGTCGGTTTCGAGACGGTGGACCAGGCCTCCGCCGGCTCCCTGGCGGGGATGGTGGTCGAGCCCGTGCTGTCCACCGGTGGGATCATCCCCCTGCCGGAGGGGTACCTGGCGGCCGCCAAGCAGAAGTGCGACGAGCGGGACATGCTCCTCATCGTCGATGAGGCCCAGACGGGTTTCGGGCGGACCGGCACGATGTTCGCCTTCGAGCAGCAGGGCGCCACACCCGACATCCTGACCGCGTCCAAGACCCTGGGCGGCGGTGTCCCGCTGGGGGCGACGATCACGAGCGCGGAGATCGAAGAGGCCGCCGTGGACAACGGTTTCGTGCACCTGACCACGCACGTCTCCGACCCGATGCCCGCCGCGGCCGGTCTGGCCGTCCTGGACGTCCTCGAGGAGGAGAACCTCGTCGAGCGCTCCGCGCGGATGGGCGAGCACCTCCTCGCCCAGCTGCGCGGGCTGCAGGAAAAGCACGAAGAGATCGGGGATGTGCGCGGCCGGGGACTGCTCGTGGGAGTGGAACTCGTGACGGACCGGGAGACCAAGGAGCCCGCCAGCGCGCTGGGCGCCGCGGTCACCGCCGAGTGCCTGCGGCTCGGGCTGTCGATGAACATCGTCAAGGGTGTCGGCTCGCAAGCGAATTGCCTGCGCATGGCGCCGCCCCTGTCGATCGGCCAGGAGGAGGTCGACACGGCGATCGCCATCCTCGACCAAGCCGTCACCACCTGCAAGAAGCAGCTGGACCGGCAGGACGACGACGCCCCGCCCCCTGCGGACTGACCACCGGCCGGCCGACGATCAAAACCTGCGCCGACGCGCGGCTGCACGGACGTCGACGGGGGACTGCTGGCCGAAAAGACGCCGGCGGAAAGGCCGCTGGCGGGAGGTCGCCGGCGGGAGCACGTCGGCCCGCACACCACCCGCGGCAACCATCATTGCAGGTGAAGCGGCCCCGACGCGGTCGGGGATCACCACCACCACAGCGCGAGCGTGCCGAAGACGACGACGTGCACGCCGAGGCAGGCTGAACCGCCGCGCAGGCCCCCGCGGGGTTCGGCCACCCGTTGCAGCGCGAGCCCCAGCAGCGCCGCGAGGAGCTGCCCCACGACGACACCGAAGCCCGGACCCTGCTGCCCGTGGCTCACCATCCAGATCTGCACACCGAGCACGATCAGCGCGAGCACGCACAACCCCGCGGCGAGGCTGCCGCTGAGCCCGCGCACCGCCCGCCCGAAACGTCCGGGCGCCCGCGGCGCGCGCCGGCCCGGTCGCACCGGGTCGAGAGGTGCGCGCGGCGAGGCCACCGACTGCGCCAGGTGCGCCGTTCCGCGCGGCCCGGCAGGCTTGCCGTAAGGCGCAGCAGGCTTGCCGCGCGGTGCTGCGTGCTTGCCGTGCGGCGCGGAGAGCTTCGGGGATGTACGCATGGACGGGTCCTCACTCGGTCGGTCGTTGGGCGCAGCGTCGAGCAATCCCGCACCAGCGCCGTCCCCGCCGTTCGCACCAACCGCGGTGCTGCCGCTGCACGCACCCCACACTACGCAGCACGCGGGTGTCGCGCCGCGGCGCTCACTCGAGGATCACGCTGCCGGTGCTCAGCTCGGCGAGCCGCTCCAGCGACGCGGGCGGGGTCTGCTCCTGGCCGATGCGCAGCGTCTTGTTCTTCCCGTGGTAGTCGCTGCTGCCGGTGGGGACGAGGTCCAGTTCCGCGGCGAGCGCGCGCAGCTGCTCCCGTTCCCGCCGACCGTGGTCCGGGTGGTCCACCTCGACGCCGACCAGGCCGCTTCCGGCGAGTTCACGGATGACCTCGGCGGTGACCCGCGAGCCGCGCGGGGCGAAGGGGTGCGCCAGCACGGTCACACCGCCCGCCTCGGTGATCATCTCGATCGCCCGGTGCACGGGGGTGTCGGCGCGCGGCAGGTAGTACGGGCCCGCCGAGTGCAGGTACCGGTCGAAGGCCTCGTCCACCGAGGAGACCGCGCCGCCGCGCACGAGCGCGCGCGCCAGGTGCGGTCGCCCGCCCGGGGAGTCGGCGGGCAGCCGGTCCATCACGTCGTCCGGGTCGACGGGGAAGCCCGCCTCGGCCATGATGCCGGCCATCTTCCGGAGCCGTTCGCGCCGTTCGGCCCGCAGCCGGGACTGCTCCGCTGCGACCGTCGGGGATCCGGAGTCGAACAGGTACGCCAGCAGGTGCGCGGTCACCGTGCCGCCGCGCCCGTTCGGGCAGGCGCAGGACAGTTCGGCTCCCGGCACGAGGCGCAGCCTCCCGGAGCGGGCGCGCACCGCCTCGGCGGCGGCCTGCCAGCCGGCAGTGGTGTCGTGGTCGGTCAGGGCGATCACGTCCAGGCCCGCTTCGATCGCCGCGTCGACGAGCTGGGTCGGCGTGTCGGTTCCGTCCGATTCCGCGGAATGCGTGTGCAGGTCGATTCGCACCCCGCCAGTGTCCCCCATGCCCGGGCGGCGCCGGCTCGGAGGCTCTCCAGCCGGGGGCAGGCCGGCCGGGGTGGGGGCTGCTGCAGCGGTGTCGTCACATCCTGGCGGTGCGGCGCTGGCCGTGGGCGGCGCGGCGCGCCTTGAGCATCGAGAACCGGTCCTGCTGGGCCTTCTTGTCGCCGAAGACGAGCCTGGAGATGGCGTCTTCCACCTCGTCCGGGTTGGGCACGTAGCCGACGCGGTTGAGCGCCTGGATCTGGCCGGCCGATTCCACGATCAGCGTGCCGTAGCCGAGCAGGCGACCGGGCACGCTGCGGTGGAAGCTCAGGTCGGTGACCTTGGTGACCGGCATCATCGCCACGTTGGTGGTGAAGATCCCGCTGGTGAGCAGGAACCGCTTGTCGGTGACGACGATGCGCTCCACGTACCAGTCGAGCACCTGGTAGGCGAACCGCAGCAGCACGACCAGCCCGAGGTACCACAGGACGTTCATCACCGCGTTCGCCGTCGGCGGAACCAGGTAGGACACCATGACGAGGCCGATGAGCAGCCCCACGGCCTCGAACAAGTCCCACACGAGGCAGGCCCAGTGCCGCCGGACGCGGATGACCCGGCGTTCCGTGTCGAGCAGGTACTCGTCGGGGTCTCTCGGGGAGAACACGGTGTCCCACCTTCCCAGCCCGCGGGCTACACGAAAAGATTCTCCATGAAGGTGATGACGGATTGGGCAGCTGACCGCAGACTGCCGAGCAGTCCGGTGACCAGGTCGCTGGCTTGCGTTGGCGAGCTGAACAAGAAGAACAACAGGAACGCGACAACGGCCCAGGTCAGAATTCTCTTGATGTTCACTGTGACGCACCCCGTCCAAATGCCCGTGATGTAGCGCAGGCGCTTGCCGATCCGTTGTACCGCACTCAGCCGCCGAACGGGAGCACTGTCCCGCACTTGGGCCAGTCTCCCAGCGACGCCCGACCTTCAACTACCCTCCGTGTCGGTGATCTTACCCGACGGCCATGGGGGTTGCCGGGCGGGCACGTCGGACGTGCTCCACACGGGTGAGAAACGGCGGCCGGATGGCGGAATTCCACGTGCTCGCGATGCGGGGACGCGCGCACGAGTCCCTCCACAGGGGACGCGACCGCGCCGGGCGGAGCAGTGGCGGGCTCGCGCTCCGGAAACGCCGAGGAGACGTCGATCACCGGCACCGGCCTCCGCGGAGAATGCCCGGCGAGCTCCGGCGGACCCGAGAATCGCGGAATCCTCGCCGGTGACGCGGACGGAATCGCGGAAAAGCCGAGCCCTCCTCGCGCGTCGACGCCCTCCCCGCCGGAATTCGGCGGGGAGGCTCCGACGCGCCGCGAAATCCCGGCCGCGAAAAACGCGATCCGTCCGGCCGAATCGGGATCCCGCATTCCGGGAGGAGCGCCGGGGCCAACCCGGCGAGACCAACGGAGAGTGATGACGCGGTGCGGGTTTCCGCGGCACGAGCGGGCAGCGCGCACCGCAGTCGCGCTGCCCTCACTCGAACGGAGCAGCGAGTTCCCAGCACGCCGAGTTCCCAGCTACGCCGAGTTCCCAGCTACGCCGAGTTCCCAGGAGCCGGGTTCCCAGGAGCCGGGTTTTCAGGACGCGGACGGCGGACGCATCGCCAGCCGCGCCAGCATGTCCCGCCCCTGCTCGGCGTGCTTGGGCTGGGACAGCACGTCGTAGCGGCCCGCGACGAGCTGGCTGGCCGAGGAGAAGTCGCGCCGCCCGCGGGCCGAGGCGTAGGTCACCGCGGCGAAGATGAGGCCGAACAGCACACCAACACCCAGCCCCACGAGCACCGGCCCGAACCAGCTGCTCTGCGGTGGGGTGAACAGCCCCATCAGGATCCCCACGAACAGACCGAACCACGCGCCCGAGGCGGCCCCGCCGCCGAGCACGCGCCCCCACGTCAAGCGGCCGGTGACGCGCTCCACGAGCATCAGGTCCACGCCGACGATCGTCACTTCCTGCACCGGGAACTCGTTGTCGGCCAGGTAGTCGACGGCGCGCTGCGCCTCCTCGTAAGTGCTGTAGGAACCGATGGGCCATCCTGTCGGCGGCGTGGGCAGGTTCGGCGTGCCCGGCGCCGGCCGGCCGCCACCGGTGAACGGGTTGGACACCGTCGACACCTCCGGAAAACGTGCTGCCACGAGCTGGGCCGACCGGGCTCTCCACCCGGTGGAGCACATCCTGCGCGAACGTCCTCTCGCACCAGGATAGCGCGCCCGAGCCCGCCCAGATCGTCTCATCACACCTGATCGGCGCGGCGACGCGGCGGCAGCACGTCCACCAGGCCGATGAACAGCGCCTGCACCGCGGCCGCGAACACCGCGGAGGCGAGCACCCACCCACCGGACACCAGGCCGAGACCGGCCAGTTCCCATGCCAGCGGGACGAAGACGAAGCACGCCGCGGTGAGCACGCTCACCTCGGCCCGCGCCTCGCGGTGGTAGGCGAACGCGGCGAACCACGTCAGCACGCCCATCACCGCGGCGAGCCCGAGCGGGGTGAGGCGGAACCCGGCGGCGAACACGGCACCGGCCGCCGCCACCAGCACGACACCGAGCGCGATCGCCGCGGCCCAGCGCCGCGCACCGCCGCCGAGGACCCGCGTGCTGAGCACGCCCGCGCAGCCGGCCGCCGCCACCGCCAGCGCTCCGGCCAGGAGCACGCCCGGGCCGAAGGACGCCCCCGAGACGTCGAACAGCAACCGCGGCAGTCCCCCGCCGGAGCCGAGCACGGCGTCCAACGAAGAACCACTGCGGATTCCGCCACCCGCGGCCACCGCCGCCGTCGGCGCCAACGGCCCCGTGCACAGCACCGCGCTCGCGGCCGCGAAGGCCAGCGCAGCCGCCCGCAGCGGCACGGCGCAGGCGAACAACGCCAGCAGGACGAACGGTTTGCCCAGGGTCAGCGCGGCCCGGCCGAACCAGGCCGCCACGCCACCTCCCCGCGGCCGGACGGCCCCGTGGGCCACCAGGCCGAGCCGCAGCGCCACGCGAGCGCGGTGTCGCGCGGGCAGGTCCCCGAGGCGCTCGCGGCCGACGTCGTAGGTGGTGACCCGTCGCACGACCTCGTCCGGTCCGGGAGGCGCTGGCTGCGCCGCTGCGGGCTGCGCCGCAGTCGCAGCCTCCGCGACCGATGCCCCCGCTGGGGACTGCGCGGCCACTGCTCCCTGCGCGGCCGGCTCGGGCTGCGCGGCCGGCTCGGGCTGCGCAGCCGGCTCGGCCGGCGCCGCCGCCGAGGCCCCCGCCACGGCCATGCCGGAGCGCTCCGCCGCGTCCTGCTCTGCCGGTGCCGCGGCCGAGGCGGCAGCCGCACGGTCCACACCGGACTCCCCGGAACCGCCGGAGCCGGTCCCCTCGGGCGGGACGGCATCCGAGCGAACCGCACCGGTCGGGGCAGCAGCGGGCGGGGCAGCAGCGCCCGGACCCGGACCGTCGGTACCGGCCACCCCGACACGGTCCACGTGCGGCAACTCCTCGGCCGCGATCATCCAGTGCAGCCGCTCGACGAGCATCCGCCGCGTCACGACCAGGTCGTGCGCCTCCTCCGGGCGGGCGAACAGCTCCGCCAGCTCCTTGCCCACGTCCTCGGAGCACCGCGTCCACACCTCGTCGAGGAACTCCCGCCACCGGTCGGCGTGCTCCTGCCGCGCACCGAGTTCCGCCGCGGACGGGGTGCGCACGACGCGGCGCAGCGCGTCGAGGACCGCCTCGGCGCCGTCGGCGCGCTGCACCCAGCGGGCCGGATCGGCCAGCAGCCGCACCAGGCTCGCGGCGGCGTCCATTCGACCCCACATCCAGTCGTTGGCCCGCCAGCTCGCGGAGAGGAACGCGGCGAAGTTGCCGAGGTCGCTGCCGCGGACCTTGTCGGCGGCGGCCGTCCGCCCGGTGCCGCGCTGCAGCGCGGTGAACGGCAGCGGGCTGGGCTCGTCACTGGCCACCCGCAGCAGGTTGATCGTCGTGCCCGGGTTGCGTCCGAGATCCAGCCCGGCGGTGAGCACGACGAGCTGCCGCAGCACCGCTGCCGGATCGGCCGCCCGCTCCAGCAGGTCGTAGCCCAGCTGCGCTGCCGTGCCCGGTTCCGAGCGCGCAGCGGCGGAGCCGGCGAGCCGCTGCACGACCGCGTCCAGCACGGCACGGGCCTCGGCCACCACGTCCACCGGATCGGACTCCTCCGCGACCGCGTCCCCGCCGGAGGAGTCCACGATGGATTCGAGTTCCCGGGCGAAGTCCGCCAGGTGCGCGGCGAACGCATCGGCCTCGGTGACCGCGCGCAGCGTCGCGGCCAGCAGCGGACGCACCGGCGAGGGCAACCGGTGCTGCAACCGCTCGCGGCGCTGCCACACGCGCCGCACCCACGCGTCGATCTCACCGCGCTCGACGATCGGTTCCCACCGCGCACCGTGCAGCCAGTACCGGTCGGCACAGCCGGCGAGGACCTCGGTGAACGTCCACAGGCGGTAGAGCACGTCCTTGCAGTCGCCCACGTCGGCGCCCTGCCCGGTCTCCAGGTCCCGCGCCCAGCCGAGGCATTCGCGCACGGCCGAGCGCAGACCGGTGACGTCGTGCAGCGTCTCCGGGGTGACGAGTTCGGGCAGCACGGCCGACAGCTGCGGCCGCAGATCGGCCACCGCCTCGGCCGACCACTCCTGGAGCGGCTCCCGCGTGGTCGGCGCCAGCGGACGTTCCGCCTCCGCCTCGTGCGGTGCGGTGAGCAGCCGGTACGTGGCCTGCGCGTCCAGTTCCGCCCGCAGTGCGGTGCTGCGGGCGCGCAGCACCTCCGCGTGCCGCGCGAGCTCGTCCAGGCGCTGCTCGGGTGCGACCTGGCGCACCGGCGCGAGCAGTTCGGCGCGGCGGGCCTCCCGGCGGCGCACCGCGTCGTTGTGCTCCCACAGCACGTCGAGGTCCGAACGCAGCGACTCCTGGCTGAGCCGGGCCTTGAGCGCGGTGGAGGCCACCGGCAGCGGCAGGCCGTCCGGGCGCTCCGCGGGTTCGGCGGCCTCCGGGTTGAGGTAGAGCAGCCAGCGGCTCGTGGGGCGGTTCGCCGGAGCGCGGGCGATCGCGCGGATGGCCGCGGCCACGGGGATGTTGTCCACCACGCCGCCGTCGATCACGCGGAACGGCGCCTCGGGCCGGTCGGTGGCCTCGGTGAACACGCCGAACAGGTTCGGCTCCCCCGCCGGCGGCCGGTGCGGCGAGCTGTGCACGCGGGAGGGTTCGAAGGCGAACGGGTAGCTGGCGGAGGTGCGCGCGGCGTGCGCCAGCCGCCCCGCCGTCGTCGTGAAGTCCGCCCCGGTGGCGAAGTCCGAGAGCGGATCACCGGGCACGCCGTGCTGCTGGAACCGCAGTCCGGCTTCTCGCCGCCGCAGGTGCAGCGAGGCGCCGCGGTCGTCGTGCTGGTGATCGGGCTGCGGATCGAGCAGCGTCGCCGTCAGCAGCAGGTCCAGCCGCGCGGGCAGGCCGCCGGGTTCGGTGGCGTGGTCGAGGATCGCCCGCACCAGGTGCGGGCGCAGGTATCCGTCGGCGTCCAGCAGCGACCGGGGTGCGGGCCGACCGAGGCGCGGTGTCGCGTGCGCCATGGCCTCGATGTCGGCCAGGCGCACCCACAGGTCCCGCATCCGGTCGAACGGCGCGCCGTAGACGAGCGATGCGGCGAGCAGGCTGCCGTTGAGGCCGCCGGCCGAGGCGCCTGCGAGGACGTCGACGCCGACCGAGTCGTAGCCCGCCAGGCGGGCGAGCGCGGCCCACGGGTGCGCGGTCCCGCCGGCTTCACCGGTCCCACCGGTCCCATCGGGCGGATCCGCTTCGTCGGTCTTATCGGTCTGCCCCGACTCGTCCCGGCCGACCGCGTCCCCGCCGGAATCCCCGGCGGCACCCGCCTCCGGGGCGGGGCGCGCCGCCTCCGGTTCGGCCAGCGCACGGCGCAGCGCGTCGATCTCCGCGACCGCTCCGCCGATCCACACCCCCAAGCTCGCGCCGCCGCGCATGGCCAGTGCCAACCGGAGTTCGCCTTGGTCGCCGGAACCCGCCGTGCTGCCCACCTGGACGGTTCACCTTTCGTTCGCTGCACCCGTTCGCTTGAGAACCTATCGCGCGAGCGAACGCTGCGGGACGGAGATCGAGGAGAACGCTCGACCGTCCGCCCCGCGCGGAGGGCCGGCGGACCTTCGCGCTATTCCTGCGGCGGCACCCACCGGTCGCTGCGCCGCAGTCCGGCCGCGCGCCCCTTGCCCGCGACGACCAGAGCCATCTTGCGGGAGGCTTCGTCGATCATCTCGTCACCGAGCATGGCCGCGCCCCGGGCTCCGCCGGATGCGGAGGTGTACCACGCGTACGCGTCGAGGATGTTCTCCGCGTGGTCGTAGTCCTCCTGCCGCGGGGAGAACAGCTCGTTGACGACGTCCACCTGCGCCGGGTGCAGCACCCACTTGCCGTCGAAACCGAGCGCGGCGGTGCGGCCGCCGACCTGCCGCAGCCCGTCTGCGTCCTTGATCTGCAGGTACGGCCCGTCGACCGCCTGCACGCCGTGCGCGCGGGCGGTGGTGAGCAGCCGCATGAGCACGTAGTGGTAGGCGTCGCCGACGTCGTAGCCGGGCGGCTGGTGCCCCACCGCCAGCGAGCGCATGTTGATCGAGGCCATGAAGTCGGCCGGGCCGTAGACGAGCGCTTCCACGCGCGGCGAGGCGGCGGTGATCGCGTCGACTGCCACGAGCCCCGCGGCGCTCTCGATCTGCGGCTCGATGCCGATCGCGCCGACGGGCAGTCCGCAGGCCCGTTCGATCTGCGTCAGCGTCAGGTCCAGCCAGCGCACGTGCTCGGCCGCGTCGGCCTTGGGCAGGATGATCGTGTCGACGTGCGCACCCGCGCGTTCCACCACGCCCACGAGGTCCTGGTAGGTCCACGCGGTGTCGAGGGCGTTGACGCGCACCGAGCGGATCTTGCCCTCCCAGCCGCCCGCGGTGAGCGCCTCGACCACCCGGTCCCGGGCCTCGGCCTTGGCCAGCGGAGCCACCGCGTCCTCCAGGTCGAGGAAGAACTGGTCCACGTCCAGCCCGCGCGCCTTGTCGATCATCTTGGCGCTCGAGCCGGGCACGGCCAGGCAACTGCGCCGGGCCCGTTGGCGGTCGACCATGGTGCCTCCAGCTGGTGCGGGTGCGGTTCGGTTCGCCTGTCTATCACGCGCACGGGCGGGGCGGTCGCGGCGGAGATCACTCGGCTGCACCGCGGCGACCTCCTCCCCTACGGGCCACCTGTCGGGCCACCTACCGGGCCATCAGCCGGGCCATCAGCCGGGTCATCAGCCGCCGTCAGACCACGCCGGGAACCTGCCCGGCGGCACCGCCGGGGCGCTGCTCGACCCACATGGCCAGCACGGCGGGGGCTGGTTCGGCGCTGCTCCGGTACTCCGCGAGGCTCATCCAGGCGAGTTCGGCGATCTCCGCGGCGGGCCGCGGCTCACCGAGCAGCTCACCGGCGTAGCAGGCGAGCTCGACCCGCGCGCCGATGCCCTGACCCACCGCGTCGGCGCGGTAGCGCCCGAGCAGCCGGGGTGCGCGCACTTCACCGCCGAGCTCCTCGCGCACTTCGCGCCGCAACGCCGCCTCCTCCGTCTCACCAGGATCGATCTTGCCGCCCGGCAGGTAGAAGGAGCGCTGCCGCGCTGCGCGGACGAGCAGCAGGCGGTCCGCGGCGAAGTGGACGAGCCCGACGGCGCGGATGGTGGTTTCCCGGTGGCTGTCCCCGTCCTGGCAGCCGGGGTCCTGGCAGCCGGGGTCCTGGCACCCGGCGGCTCGGCCGGGCGCCGTCCCAGGCTGACCGCGAGTGCTTCCGCGTTCCGACACCGCTTCCCTGCCTCCTCTTCGTTGATCAGGGCTGCCGATCAGGGCTGCCGAACAAGGCTGCCGAAGCAACCGGGCGAACCACAGGCTGCCGTGCGGCTCGCGCTACGGCCTTCAAGCTTGCGCGCGGTTTCCGGGCGGCGCCGGCACCCCTCCCTCGGACAGCCGCAGGCAGATCCGGTGCAGCGCGTCGAGGTCGCCGGTGGCCGCGCGCACGAAGTAGTCCGCGATGCCGGCGCGGTGGATGCTCACCGCGTCCCGCAGGCGTTGTTCGCCCTGCTCGGTGATCACCGCCTGCACACCGCGCCCGTCGGAACGCACGCGCACGCGATCGACCAGCCCGAGGCGTTCCAGGCGGTCGACCAGGCGGGTCACGCCGGAGCGGGACAGCAGCACGGCATCGGCGAGTTCGGTCATGCGCAGCCGCTGCCCGGGCGCGTCGACGAGGGCTTCGAGGACTTCGAACGCGGCCAGCGACAGCTTCTGCTCGTCGATGAGGTCGTTTTCCAGGCAGCGCGTCACCCGGGCGTACGCGCGCAGGAAGCTGCGGTACGCCAGGACCTCGTCGTGGGTCGGTAATCGGTCGAGCTCTGCGTGAGCCACGCCCCGGATGTTACGAAACGCGATCGCGTGACTTCGCACAGGCCCGGTAGCTGCGATCAACGCATCGGCGGCCGCGGTCCTCCTCCGGTGGCCGGGCTCCTCCGGAGGGGTGGGACTCACTCGGAACGGCCAAGCTTCCCGACACGCGGAATCCCGCGCCCCCTGTCGTTGAACCTGGGAGGGACGTGGCCGGACAATCGGGGCACTCCCTCCGACGGAGGGCGACCGCACGCCGCCGCGCATGACGGAGTTACCCGTCCGTAGCATGGTGGGTGAGCGCACACGCAGGAAAGGTCGGTGCCAGGCAGACGTGACTACGCAGTCCATTCCCGCCGAGAAGGACATCCACGGTGCTCTCGGCGAGGTTCACGACCCGGAGATCCACAAGCCGATCACCGAACTGGGCATGGTCAAGTCCGTGTCGATCGGCGACGACGGGGACGTGACCGTCGAGGTGTACTTGACGGTCGCGGGCTGCCCCATGCGGGAGACCATCACGCAGCGGGTGGACACCGCGGTCTCCGCGGTGGAAGGCGTCCGCTCCGTGCACGTCGAGCTCGACGTGATGAGCGACGAGCAGCGCACGGAGCTGCGCCAGAAGCTCCGCGGCGACTCCGAGGAACCCCGCATCCCGTTCGCGGAACCGGGGTCGATGACCCGCGTGTACTGCGTGGCCTCCGGCAAGGGGGGCGTGGGCAAGTCCAGCGTCACCGTGAACCTGGCGGCCTCGATGGCCGAGCGCGGCCTGTCCGTGGGTGTCGTCGACGCGGACATCTACGGCCACTCGGTGCCGCGCATGCTCGGCTCGGAGGGCAAACCCACCCAGGTCGAGAAGATGATCATGCCGCCGCAGGCGCACGGCGTGAAGCACATCTCCATCGGCATGTTCACCCCGGGCAACACCCCGGTCGTCTGGCGCGGCCCCATGCTGCACCGCGCGCTGCAGCAGTTCCTCTCCGACGTGTTCTGGGGTGACCTGGACGTGCTGCTGCTCGACCTCCCCCCGGGCACCGGAGACGTCGCGCTGTCCACGGCGCAGCTGATCCCCAACGCCGAGATCCTCGTGGTGACCACACCGCAGCAGGCCGCCGCGGAAGTGGCCGAGCGCGCAGGTGCCATCGCGATGCAGACCCGCCAGCGGCTGGCCGGCGTGGTGGAGAACATGTCGTGGATGGAGATGCCCGACGGCACCCGCGTGGAGCCGTTCGGCTCCGGCGGCGGACAACTCGTGGCGGACTCGCTGAGCCGCTCGGTCGGCACCGACATCCCCCTGCTCGGCCAGGTACCCCTGGACACGCGGCTGCGCGAGTCGGGCGACCGGGGTTCCCCGCTCGTGCTGGAAGACCCGGACGCCAGCGCGTCCACGGTGCTGCTCGACGTGGCCAAGCAGTTGTCCACCCGCGCGCGGGGGCTCTCCGGCAAGCTGCTGTCCGTCTCCCCGGCCTGATGAAACAGGCCGCGGGTTGGCCGGCGCAGCGGGTCGGGCGGGAGGAACTCAGGTGCTCTTGGCCACGGCGAACATCCCGGTGCCCACGGGCAGCGCCACCGGCACGAGCTCGTCCTGCGCACGCACGGCACCGAGCAGCTCGCGCGCACCGGTAGTGGGGTGCTCCTGGACCGCGCCCGCGCCATCCACCCGGACGCCGTCGAAGACGACGACGCCACCGGGACGCAGCAGCCGCACACCCAGGTCCAGGTACTCGGCGGGTTCGGTCGTCGCGGTCCGCACGGTGACGAGGTCGTAGCCGCCCTCGGTCAGCCGCGGCAGCACCTCGCGCGCGGCACCGCTGATCAGGCGCACGCGGCTGTGCGGGATGTCGGCCTGGGACAAGGCCTGCCGCGCCCGCCGCTGCGCCTGCGGGTCGACGTCGATGGAGGTCAGCACACCGTCCTCGGCCATTCCGCGGACGGTGGCGCAGGTTCCCTCGGCCGCCGTGCCGATCTCCACGGCTGCCCTGGCGCGCAGCACCGTCGCGAGGAAGCGCAGCACCTGCCGTGACGACGGCGCGGTGTCCTCGCCGGGGACGTTCGCCGGCGACCGGTCGTCCCGCCGCGCGGGGCCGGCTCCGACCGAGGTCTCGGGTCTCACGTGGGGTAGGCTATTGCACCCGCCCCGCGTGCGGGACGGGGTCGTGCACATCGTTAGGGCTTGGTTGTTTTCCCGGCGCGATCCGATCGCCGCCGAGGTGTTGTGAGTCCCGCCACCCCCTTGGCATTCTTAGCTCCCTCTCAGGCGCCCATAACCCCGTTTTCACCTGCATGGACGAGGCTTGCCCACACGTCGCGGCAGCACCGGAGCCGTTTGCGCATCGGTACTGCCGGGAACACTCGAGTCCGCCCGGACGTTTCCCGTCCGCATCCGCCGCAGGAGGTGGCATTCCGGCCCATGGCAACCCAGCCGATCACTCCCGGCCCGAAGACCGAGGAACTGCCGACCGTGCAGACCCCGGTCTCGCAGCCTGCGGCCACCGGCGAGTCGACCTGGACTCCGCCCACCTGGGACGAAGTCGTGCGCCAGCACGCGGACCGGGTGTACCGGCTGGCCTACCGGCTGAGCGGGAACAAGCACGACGCCGAGGACATCACCCAGGACACGTTCATCCGGGTCTTCCGCTCCTTGGCCTCCTACAAGCCCGGCACCTTCGAGGGCTGGCTGCACCGCATCACCACGAACCTCTTCCTGGACATGGCCCGCCGCCGTTCACGTCTGCGCATGGAGGGCCTGCCGGAGGACAGCGAGCGGCTGCCCGGCGGTGATCCGAGCCCGGAGCACGTGTACCACGCGACCCGGCTCGACCCCGATCTGCAGGCCGCGCTCGACGGGCTCGCCCCCGAGTTCCGCGCCGCTGTCGTGCTCTGCGACGTCGAAGGACTGTCGTACGAGGAGATCGGCGCTACATTGGGGGTAAAGCTGGGCACAGTGCGCAGCCGGATTCACCGCGGTCGGCAGTTGATGAAGGCGACCCTGGAAAAACGCCGTGCGCAGACTCAGGAGGATTGTTCCGCATGAACGGTGTGCGCGGATGGGGGTTTTCCGAGCAACACCTCGCACTGGACGCGATCGTGGCGTTCGTCGACGGTGAGCTCAGCGCGAACGCCCGTGACCGCGCGGCGTCCCACTTGGCGCACTGCTCGGCGTGCACCACCGAAGCGAGCACGCAGCGGCAGGCCCGCAGCGCCGTCCGGGATGCCGACTCGCCGGCCATCTCCTCGGACCTGGTGCGCAACCTGCTCTCCATCCCCCAGCACACCGAGCTGCCAGCACAACCGGAGGAACTGGCGCTGTCCGAGGAGGGCCAGCTGCTCACCTCCCAGCGCCTCGGCTCCGGAACGACCCTGGGCGACGGAGCTCCCCTGGGCAGCGGCACTTCCCTGGCCAACGGGACTCCCCTGGGCAACCGCCCCGTTGCCGGCAGCACCCCGCTCGGCTCGGACGCATCGCAGACGTCCGAGCAGGACGCCGACCGCGCCGCCCAGGCACAACAACTCGGACAGTCCCAGCAGCACGGCCAGTCACAACGGCACGGCGGCAAGCGCCGCACCCGGCACGGCGCCGGAGTGGTGTTCTCCGGGCTGATGCTCGGTGCGCTGGCCCTGGTCAACCCGCCGAGCGACGAGCAGGAGACCACGCCGCAGCAGGCCTCGCTGCCGGACGGCGACAGCCGCCTGCCCGCGACCGCCCGCACGGACCTCGCTCCCACGAGCAGCTCCGCTTCCACGTCCCCGGCACCACCCGCGCCGCAGCACGACCGCGCTCCCGCGGGCGCAGCGCCCTCCGCGGGCCCGCCCGACCGCGTGTCGGCCACCGCCGGTTCCTGATCACCGCCCCGCCGGGGCGCGTTCAGCCGGGCACCGGCGCGGAGCCGGCGGTCATCGCGCTCGCGCCGGCCGGCACCCGTTGCACCAGCAGCACCGGTAGCGCGCACACCCCGCTGATGTGGTGAACTCGTAGTCGGTCACCTGATTCGAACGCATTCCCCGGGGAGCGATGAACGAGCAGCCGCCAGCATCCGCGCACGGACCGGGACGTGCGCGCGACGAGGACGACGCCGACCGCAGCGAGTCACCGCGCGCGCACGGCGGTTCGACCGCGTCCGGCGAACGGTCGGCCCCCGAGGACTCCACCGCCCCGGAGCACCCGCGGCTGCCACCGCGCCCCGTCGAACGCCCGGCGGTCGCCCCGGAGCAGGAAGCCGTCTTCGGCCGCCCACCGGGCGTCAGCGACGGCTTCGACCGCCGCGATGAGACCCCCGAACCGCCGCACGAGGTGCAGCAGCAGCCTCCCTCCGCAGCCCTCGCCGAGGCGTTCGGCCGCCCGCCGCACAGCGATGCGACGCTGCAACGCTCCCCGGGTGAGCAACCGGCAGGAGCCCCGACGGGGTCCGAGGCCGCGGACGAGCCCGCGACCTGGGATTCGCCGGAGCAGGCACCGTGGCGGGAGCCCTCCTACCCGGTCGCGCTCGGCCCGCCCGCCGCCCAGGAGGACACCGGCGATGGCGGGTCAGCGCAGCGGGGACCGCTGCTGAGCGCGCGCGACGTGCTGTTCGGCGGCCGCGTCCGCCCTCGCTCACTGCTCACGCTGGGGGCGCTGGCCCTGGTCATCGGCCTGTGCGGGGCGCTGGTGGGCGGCATCGCCACGCGGGACGGCGGTTCGCTGACGAGTCCGGACGCGACGCTGTCCGAGGTGACTCCGGGCCAGGACCGGCCGGCCGGTTCCACGTCCTCGGTGGCGCAGCGCATCGTGCCCGCCGTGGTCTCGGTCGAGGTGCAGCTGGGCGCCCAGGGCGGCACCGGTTCGGGCGTGGTCATCGACGGCGAGGGCTACGTGATCACCAACAACCACGTGGTCTCGATGGCCGCCGAGTCGGCGAACGCCCAGCTGACAACGGTCTTCCACGACGGCACGCGCGTTCCGGCGCAGCTGGTGGGGCGCGACCCGAAGACCGACCTGGCGGTGCTCAAGGTCGACGTGTCCAACCCGACGGTGGCGCAGCTCGGCAACTCCGACCGGCTGTCCGTCGGCGACGAGGTGCTGGCGGTCGGCTCGCCGCTGGGCCTGTCGGGAACGGTGACCAACGGCATCGTCAGCTCCGTGCAACGGCCGGTGCGCTTGGCCGGCGAGGGCACCGACACCAACGCGGTCATCGATGCGATCCAGACGGACGCGGCGATCAACCCGGGCAACTCGGGGGGTGCGCTGGTGGACAGCAGCGGTGCCGTGGTGGGCATCAACAGCGCCATCCGCACGGCGGGCAGCGGCGGCGGCGAGGGCGGGTCCATCGGCCTGGGCTTCGCCATTCCGATCGAGGACGCCCGCCGCATCGCCCAGGAGATCATCCGCACCGGCAGTGCCCAGCACGCCGATCTCGGGGTGAACGCCAAGTCGGTGACGGACGGGCTGCAGGACGGGGCGCAGGTGCAGAACGTGCGCAACGACGGCCCGGCCGCTGCCGCGGGGATCGCCGAGGGCGATGTGATCACTCGGGTCGGCGACCGGCCGGTGGGCGGCGCCGACGAACTGGTCGTCGCGGTGGACGGCCACCGGATCGGCGAGCAGGTGCCGGTCACCGTCGTCCGCCAAGGCCGCGAGCTCGTCTTCGACGTCACCCTCTGAAACGAGGCGGGGAAACCCGGGTGAGGGCGCGGTGATGCCGCGGCAACACCTGCGGGAACGCGCACACCGACCCGCGGCGCGGGGTTCCGTCCGCAGCACCGACCGGTACCCTGGTTGCCGGTGGCGTGCCCGGCCGGTGCGCCGGGAGAGGAAGATCCGAAAGGTAGGGCAGGTGTTCGGTTCCATCGGGTGGGGCGAGATCCTGGTCCTGGTCCTCGTCGGATTGTTCGTGCTCGGCCCCGAACGCCTCCCCGAAGGCGCGGCGTGGCTGGGCCGCACAGTGCGCCAGCTCAAGGACTACGCGACCGGTGCCCGCGAGCAGATCCGCTCGGAACTCGGCCCCGAGTTCGACGAGCTGCGCAAGCCGCTGGAGGATCTCCGCAGCGTCCGCGGTCTCAACCCGCGCACCGCCGTGCGCCGGCAGTTGTTCGACTCGGACGGCGGTCTGTTCGGTGATGCGAGCAACGGCAGCACGGACGGCAGCACCGGCGGTAACGGCCACCACCCCAGCACCGGCCCGCGGACCACGTCGCGGCAGCACCCCCTCGAGTTCGGTGAACGCCCGCCCTACGACAGCGACGCCACCTGATCAGCGAGGCACCACATCCCCGCCCGCCCGGGTGGTTTGGAACGTTTCTCGAGAAAAGTCGCCGACGTTTCTCGAGAAATGTCCGCACGCAACCGCGGAGCCACCGCGCGGTGGTAGTTGTTCCGGCCGCTGCCGCGAGGCCAGCACCACGCCGACGGCGGCGAGGAGGAACCAGCTCGCCAGCAGCGCGCTCATGCCCGTCCAGCCCCACGCGCCGTAGGCGACGCCGCCGAGCACACCGCCGAGACTGCTGCCGCCGTAGTAGGCGAACTGGTAGATCGCGGAGGCCTGCCCGCGCACCCGGCTGCTCGCCCGTGCGCTGACCCAGCCGTTGGCGACCGCGTGCGCGGCGAAGAACCCGCCGGTGAACACGACCAGCCCGAGCAGCAGCACCGGCAGCCGCTCGGAGAGCATGAGACCCAGCCCGACAACGGCCGCTGCCAGCCCGCCGAGCAGCGTCGCGCCACGCCCCCAGCGGTCAGCGGCGCGCCCGGCGAGCGCCGAAGTCACCGTGCCCGCCGCGTAGGCGAGGAACGCCAGCGCCGCCAGCGCCGGCGGCACGTTCAGCGGCGGCGCGCTGAGCCGGAAGCTCAGCACGTTGTAGACGGCGACGAAGGCGCCCATGCCCAGCGCGGCCACGAGGTACGGCGCGTACAGCACGGGGTCGCGCAGCGCGGCGCTCAGCCCTTCGAGCAGCGGCCGCCAGCGCAGCGGTTCCCGCTGGTGGTGCTGCTCGGCGGGCAGCAGCACGACGAACGCGGCGGTGCACACCGCGGCCATCACCGCGACCGTGAACATGCCGCCGTGCCAACCGAGGAAGTCGCCGGCCACGCCGCCGAGCAGCCGTCCGGACATGCCGCCGACGGTGGTCCCCGCGACGTACAGCCCCATGGTCACGCCCAGCTGCCGCCCACCGGTCTCCTCGGCCAGGTAGGCCGCGGCGATCGCGGCCAGTCCGGCGATGGCCGCGCCCTGGACGAACCGCAGCCCGACCATGAGCGGGAAGTTCCCGATCCACGGCATGACCAGCCCGAGCACCTCGGCCGTGACCAGCGCGACGATCATCAGCGTGCGCCTGCTCACCGCTTGCGACAACGTGCCCAGCGGGATCGCGGCCACGGCGAGCCCGAGGGTGGCGGCGGACACGAGCAGGGCGACGGTGCCGGGGGACAGGCCGAAGTCCGCGGACAGCTGCGGCAGCACCGGCTGCGGCGCGTACAGCAGCGCGAACAGGGCCAACGCTCCCAGCAGCAGGCTCGCGCGGATCCGGCGGACGCGTGCGGGGTCGACTGCGCTCACGGGGCCAGGATCGAGCGGCGGTCATCGATGCGTCCAATACGGCAATGTCGGACGATCGATACCATGACGCATGAATCACCACGTTCCGAGGAAGTTTCGCAGCTCGTCGGGCGTCTCGCTCCCGCGCTGGCGGTGCTGCGCGCGGTCGCCGCTGAGGGGCATCTCACGAGGGCGGGCGAGCGGCTGGGCATGCCGCAGCCGACGGTGAGCCGGACGATCACGCGACTGGCCGAGCACGTCGGCCATCCGCTGCTGACCCACCGCGGACGCGGGGTGGAACTCACCCGCGCGGGCCGGCAGCTCGCCGCGGCCGCGGAGGAGGCGCTGCGCACGCTGGAGAACGGCTGCCGCCGCGTGGCCGAGGACCTCGACCCGGAACGCGGCCGGGTGGCGCTCGGGTTCCAGCACACCATGGGCAGCAGCCTCATGCCGCCGCTGCTGCGGGACTTCCGCGACCGCCACCCGCAGGTGCGCTTCGAGCTCTCCCAGGGGCCGCGGGACGACCTGCTCGAGCGCACCGCCAGCGGCGACCTCGACCTGTGCCTCGTCTCGCCGCTGCCGGACCGGGACGGCTGGGACACCGTGCCGCTGCGCACCGAGCCGCTGGTGCTCGTGCTGCCCGCGGACCACCGACTGCGCCGCAGGAAGCGGCTGCGGCTGTCCGATGTGGCCGAGGAGGACCACATCATGATCCGCCACGGCTTCGGGATGCGCCGCATCATCACCACCCTGGCCGAACGCGCCGGCGTCACGCCGCGCATCGCGTTCGAGGTCGACGACGTGGACACCGTGCGCGGACTCGTCGCCGCCGGGCTCGGCATCGCACTGCTGCCGGAGGCCGAAACCGCTCCGCTGCCCGGCAGCGTGGAGGTTCCGCTGCAGCCGGCCGCGCACCGCACGATCGGGCTGGCCTGGCCGGAGGGGACGAGCCTGCCGCCCGCCGGGGCGCGGTTCCGCGACTTCGCCGCCGAGCAGGCGCAGGCCCCCCGGGGGCTGACGGGGGACCTCGGGAGGCTGACGGGAGGCTGACGGCCGGGCGCAGGAGCTGACCACCGGCACCGCTCGCCACCAGCGAGCGCACCACCGGTGACGGAGAGCACGCCGCGAACGGCGGGATCCTCCTGTCCGATTCACCGGTTCTGCTCCCGAGCGACGGCGCGAGGTTGTATGCTCCGCTGCGGATCAAACACTGATCGCGCGAGCACATCCAGCAGGGGGACGCCGGAGCGATGGCCGACAACACCGATCCGAACGCGGCGCCACCGCCGCTGTCGCTGGCGAGCACCGACACCACCGCCGGCGCCGTGCCGCCGCTGGCCGGCTTCGGGTTGCTGCAGCAGAACGGCGCCGGCACACCGCAGGCACTGGTGAACACGCACGTCAACGACGGCAGCGGCGGCGTGCAGCAGGCCTCGTTCAGCGTCGACGTCGAGCAGATCCCCGGGCTCGTCGCCAAGTACCGAGGGGCGCAGGACAAACTGCGGGGAATCAAGCGAAAGGCTGCAGAGCTGCGCGAGCTTCCCGGTCCCGCTGCGGACGAGGTCAGCCAGAAGCTCGCGCAATCGCTGGGCAGCATGGCCGGCGAAGAGCCCGGCAAGCTCACCTGGGTCGTCGACGCGACTATCGATCGGCTCCAGAACCAGATCGAGCAGCTCGAGGCCGCCCAGCGGGACTACCAGTCCACCGACGAGGAAGCCATCCCCCGGAAACTGTGAGGACCCCGACCGTGCTCCGCCGCCCCACACTGGGCCGCCCCACACTGGGCCGCCCCACGCTGGGCCGCACCGCACTGGGCACCACCGCGGTGCTCGCCGCGCTCGGCCTGGCAGGCTGCGCCACGCCCACCGACGCCGGCTCGGAGGATCAGCAGCCCAGCAGCCCAGCCGAGTCGACGCCGAGCCAGCAGCAGAACGCCCCGCAGATCGACCAGCCCAAGAACCTGCAGGCCGTTGGCGGTGCGTGCGAGCTGCTCACCCCGGAGCAACTCCAGCAGCTCGGTCTCGGCGGCGAACCGGAGCCGGTCGATACCCTCTCCGGAGACTCCGCATGTGACTGGAGCCATGACAACGGAGCGGTCACGGTGACACCGAAGAGCACGATCGGCGCCCAGCAGATGTACGAGAACACCAAGACGTTCAACGAGTTCCACCCCGCCGAGGTGCAGGGCTACCCCGCCAACCACAAGGACCGGCAGAGCCGCCTCTGCTCCGTCGACATCGGCGTATCCGACTCGGCGACGGTCCGGGTCGACTTCACGCGTTACGCAGGCGACGCACCCGAAATGCAGGACCCCTGCGGCTACGCGGACACGATCGCCACCGAGGTCCTCAAGAACATTCCCGACGCCTGACCAACCACACGTGCAAGGGGGACACGTCCATGGCTCCGATCCTGATCGCCGGCGGTATCGCCGCCGCCGGCGTCGCCGCCACCGCACCGATCGACAGCGGCAGCAGTGCTGACATCACCGAGTCGGTCGGGTTCAACCACGAGCAGAAGTACGGCCAGATCCACGGCGGACCGGGCAACCCGGCCATCGAGCAGGCGATCACCGCCTGGCGGAACTCCATCGTCGAGGACTTCGAGGGAGTCGCCTCGATGCTCGACGAGGCCAACCGCAAGGCCGGCGTCATGTGGCAGGGCCAGGCCGCCGAGCAGCACGGCGACTCGCTGCGCCCGATGACCCAGTTCATCCGGGACGCGCAGGACGTGTCCCGCTCGGTCGGTGACGCGGCCACCGAGCAGGGCGATGCCTTCGGCAAGGTCAAGGGCATGCCCGAGCCGGTGCAGGTCGACGCCACCGACAACATGCTGGAGAAGGGCGGCGCCTTCCTGTTCGGCACGGAGACGGACCTGCAGGAGCAGGAGCAGCAGGCCACCGAGAAGGCCCAGGAAGCCAAGCGCATCTACGACAACTACGACCAGGCCGTGCAGACCTCGTCCAGCAGGATGCCGACGTTCCCGAGCCCGCCGGAGATGGCCTACGAGCAGAACGCGGGCCCGCGCGGCGGCGGCACCGCGGTCAACACCTCGACCGGCGTGTCCGGCAGCACCGGAACGGCCCAGCCCACCGGCGGCGGCATGGCCGCGGTGAACGCCACCGGCGGCGGCAGCCACCTGCCGGCCACCCCGGGCTCGGCCGGCGCCCCGGCGGACACCGGCTCCTCCTGGGCAACGCCGCCGGGGACGGCTCCGGGTGGCGCTGCCCCGGGCACGGCCCCGGGCGGGCCGGGTGCTCCGGGAACCCCGGGCACGGCGCCCGGCGGTCCCGGCGGAGGCGGTGGTCTCGCCCCGGGCGTGGTTGCAGGCGGTCCGCGCGGCGGTGCGGCGAGCCCCGGCGGTCGCACCGGTGCTCCGGGCGCGCGCGGCGGTGCGGCGAGCCCCGGCGGTCGCACCGGTGCTCCGGGCGCGCGCGGCGGTGCGGGCGCGCGGACCGGGACCGGCGTCGAGACCCCCGGCTCCCGCGGCGGCACCGGCTCTCCGGGATCGCGCGGTGGAGCCGGCAACTCCCTCGGTCCGGGCGGACGCTCCGGCGTCGGTTCCCCCGGTGCGAACGGCATCACCGGCGGCACCGCTCCGGGATCCTCGGCTCCGGGGCGCGGCGGCTTCGCCGGTGCGCCGGCCCGCGCCGGCCAGTCCGGGCAGGACGAGGACAACGAGCGTTCCACCTGGCTGGAGGAGAACGACGACGTGTGGTTCAACGACATGCCGCGGACCGCACCGGCCGTCCTCGGCGAGTGGGACGCCGACGAGCGGTAGACCCGCCGAACCCTCGCGCACGGGCCGGTGGTGCCGCGCACTGCACCACCGGCCGCCACGAGGTTTCACCAGTCGATCCGCCTGCCCAACTCAGACGGGGACGACCTCGACGAACGCGTCCGTGCCGACGAAGAAGAGGCCGTGCCGATGACCGACTGCTGCGGATCGCTGCCTACGCTGGCGCAGTGTTCGTCATTTTCGGTCTCGGCACCAAGCAGCAGCACCTCGGCCCCGCAGGGACCCGGAGCTGCCCGCGCTGCCACAACACGACGCAGTGGACGCGCATCCGGCAGTTCAAGCAGTTCACGTTGTTCTTCGTCCCGGTCGCACGCTGGAAGCGCCGCCGGCTGGAGGTCTGCGGCATCTGCGGCACCGCCGTCGCAGCCTGAACCGCGTCCTGCCTCCTCGTCAGCCGCCGTTCTCGTCGTTCTGCCGGATGGCGATGTGCGCTCAGAGACCGACCATCGCCATCCCGGCGGCGTTGTAGCGGTCGCCCTGGACGCCGACGTGGGCGGCGAGCAGATCGAGATCGGCGACCTCGTCCGCCGACAGCGCGACCTGGGTGGCTCCGGCGTTCTCGTCGACGCGGCCGCGGCGGCGGGTGCCGGGGATCGGCACGACCCACGGCTGCTGGGCCAGCAGCCAAGCCAGCGCGATCTGCCCGGGAGTGGTCCCCTTCGTCTCGGCGAGGGCGCGGACGTGGTGCACCAGCGCCTCGTTGGCGTCGATGTTGCCGGCGGCAAAACGCGGGATCGTGTTCCGGATGTCGCCATCGGCGAATTCGGCCGCCGTGCCGACGGTGCCGGTGAAGAAGCCCTTGCCGAGCGGGCTGAACGGGACGAACCCGATGCCGAGATCGGCGCAGGCCGGCAGCACCGCCGGCTCGGGGTCGCGGGTCCACAGCGAGTACTCGCTCTGCACCGCCGTGACCGGCTGGACCGCGTGCGCGCGGCGGATCGTTCCGGCGCCGGCTTCGGAGAGCCCGAAGTGGCGGACCTTGCCCGCTTCGACGAGCTCGCTCGCGCCCTGCAGCTCGACGAGGCCGAGCGGGACCACCTGTTCGCCCTCGCCCGGGCCTCCGGGCGGAGCCCGAAGCCGCGTCGGAACCCGCCGACCAGCGTGCGACCCACCGTCCAACACGTGCTCGACGCGATCTCGGACGCACCGGCCTGGGTGCGCAACGCGCGCCACGACATCGTGGCGATGAACCGGCTCGCCCGCGCGCTCTACTCCCCCGTGCTCGAAGACCCCCGCCGCCCGGCCAACACCGCCCGGTTCGCCTACCTGAACCCGGCCGCGCAGGACTTCTTCGTCGACTGGGACAAGGTCGCCAACGACGCCGCAGCGATGCTGCGCCTGGAGGCCGGGCGCAACCCGCACGACAAAGCCCTCGTCGAACTCGTCGGGGAACTGTCGACGCAGAGCGAGGTCTTCCGCCAACGCTGGGCTTCGCACGACGTGCAGCTCCACCGCAGCGGGCGGAAACGGCTGCGGCACCCCGTCGTCGGCCAGCTCGACCTCAACTACGAGTCGATGGAACTTCCCTCCGACCCGGGGATGACGCTCAACGTCCACACCGCACCGCCGGACAGTCCCGCCGCCGACGCCCTCAAGATGCTCGCCAGCTGGGCGGCCACCCAGGACCTCGGCGAGGAAGAACCGGCTTCCTCGGCCAGCGAGGAGAGCTGACCGCCGGGCCCGGTGCGACACCGGGCCCTGTGCGGCGCCACGTCCGTGCGGCGTCCGGAGCATCGAGGAAGCCGAGCAGCACGGCGGTCACCCGGCCCCCGCTGGCCTGCTCAGCGCGCACGCCAGCTCACAAGCCCGCCTGCACCACTTTGACCACGAGTTGCGCCCGGTCCCGCGCGCCGAGCTTCACCATCGCCCGACTGACGTGCGTGCGCACCGTCGCGGGGCTGATCACGAGCTCCTCGCCGATCTCCGCGTTGGAGCGCCCGGTGGCCACCCACGCGGCCATCTCCCGCTCGCGTTCGGTTAGTTCGTCGATGCCCGGCACCGCACCCTGCGGTGCCGCGGCGCTCCTGCCGAACATGCCGATCACGCGGCGGGTCACCGAGGGCGACAGCAGCGCTTCTCCCGCGGCGACGACGCGGATGCCCTGCACCAGGTCGTCCGGGGCCGTGTCCTTGCGGACGAATCCGCTGGCCCCGGCGTGCAGCGCTTCGTAGACGTAGCGATCGATTTCGAAGGTGGTCACGACGACCACGCGCGTGTCCGCCAGTTCCGGGTCGGCAGTGATGGTGCGCAGTGCGGTGAGACCGTCCATGCCGGGCATGCGGATGTCGAGCAACAGCACGTCCGCACCGGTCTCGCGCACCCGTTCGATCGTCTGCTCGCCGTCGGCGGCCTCGGCGACCACGACCATGTCGGATTCCCGGTCGACGAGCACGCGCAGCCCCATGCGCACGAGTTCCTGGTCGTCCGACACCACGACTCGAATCATCACGCCTCCCCGGCGGGTATCCGCGCGGTCACTCGAAATCCCCTCCCCGCGCCACTGCTGATGACCAGTGTTCCGCCGGCTGCCCGCACGCGCTCGCGCATGCCGGAGAGGCCGCGTCCTTCCCGTACCGTGCCGGTGCCCGCGCCGTGGTCGAGCACGTCGACGACGAGCTCCGCGCTGTCGCGCCGCACCCGCACCTCGGCGCGGGAGCTGTCGGCGTGGCGCAGCACGTTCGTCAACGCTTCCCGCACGAGGCTGTGGACGAGGTGGGCGGCGGCGTCCGGCAGCGGTCGGTCCAGCCCCGTGCTGTCCACGTGCACCTGCAGCCCGCCGGCCCGGAGCGTGTCGAGGAGCCCGGCGAGTCCGGCCGGGTCGTGCACCGAGGTCTCCGGCGTGCGCGGCTGGTCGGACGGGTCCTGGTGGAACGTGTCCAGCATCGTGCGCAGTTCGCCGAGCGCGGTGGTGCTGGTGGACTGGATCGCTTCGAGGATGCGCCGCGCCTGGGCGGGGTCCTCGTCGAGCACGAGCAGCGCCACTCCGGCCTGCATGGCCACGGCGGAGAAGCCGTGCCCGGCGACGTCGTGCACCTGGCCGGCCACGCGCATCCGCTCGGCCGTTTTCGCCCGCTCGGCCAGTTCGCGGCGGGCGCGTTCGGCGGCTTTGGCGCGCATCCGCGCGAGCGTGCCGAGCGTCCACGGGATGATCAACCAGCCGGCTCCGGCGAACGCGGCGAAGAACCACGGGCGGTCCCCGTGCGCTTCGCGCAGCGCGATCGTCGTGACGACGACTGCGGCGGCGACCGCGCACGCCGGCAGGGAAACGTGGCGGCCGACGTTGCGGGCGCTTTCGAAAAGGGCGAGCAGCACGCACAGCAGCACCGGGCCGAACGCGTACCCGGCGGCCAGGTACCCCACCGCCACGAGCACCACGCCGGCGAGCGCGAAGAGCGGGGCGTTGCGGTGCCAGACGAGCAGACCGCCGGCGAGCGCTCCGCTGACGAGCATGCCCGCGTCGGGGCCGGTGGTCATGCCCTGGCCGATGTTCGCGCCGACAGTACCGATCGCGACGGCGCCGGCCGCGACGGCGCCGAGCACCAGGTCGCCGGTCGAGGGGCGTTTCGGGATCAGCCCGGGATGCACGGCCGCCACCTCTCGCAGGGTAGGGAAGCGGACCGCCCGGGTGCACGACCCGGGCGGTTGCCGGTGCTGCTACTTCTCACCCAGCACCCCGCGTCGGCGGCGGTACTCGTCGGCGTCGACCTCCCCCCGCGCGTACATCTCCGCGAGGACGGCCTGCCCCGCGCGGGGACCCGAGCGGCGTTCGGCGCGGCGCCGCAGCAGGATGACCGTGGTAACTACCGCAGCCAGGATCACCAGCCACACCAGGGGGAAAACGAATCCCGGTGGCCCGTTCCCGGCGTGCGGTCCCCACGCCAGCAGCATCTCGTTCATGGCGGTTCACCCCCGTTGGTTCCGTCCGGTCGTGCTGGTCGCCAGCTTCGCCGGAGCGCGGGGGTCGCGTCGTCAGCGCGCGAGCGGATCCCGCCTACGCGGATCCGCGTAGCTGCTGCGCGTAGGCGGCGGCGAGTTCGACGAGGCTGCGCGCGGCGAAGCCGGAGGCGCCCGCGGTGACCTCGTCGTGGTCCGATTCCGCCCGCGCCGGCCCGGCGATGTCCAGGTGCGCCCACGGCAGCCCGGCGTTGAACTCGCGCAGGAACAGCGCCGCGGTCACTGCGCCCGGTCCGGCGGGCGCCTGTTTGAGATCGGCGCGGTCGCCGCGGACGGCCTCGGCGTGGTCGTCGAGCAGCGGCAGCGGCCACCAGGCTTCCCCGGTGCGCCGGCCCGCCTCGCGCAGGCGTTCGGCGAGCTCGTCGTCGGTGGCGAACACACCGCCGGTGCGCAGACCCAGCGCGACTTTCGCCGCACCGGTCAGCGTGGCCACGTCGACGACCAGGTCGGGCCGGTACTGCTGCGCGCCGTAGGCCATGGCGTCGGCGAGGACGAGCCGGCCTTCGGCGTCGGTGTTGTCGATCTCGCTGGTGGTGCCGTCGTAGTGGCGCACCACGTCACCGGGCCGGTACGCGCTGCCCGAGACGTGGTTCTCCGCGGCGGGCACGAGCGCGGTCACCCGCACCGGCAGGGCGAGTTCGGCGATGGCCGACAGCGCCCCGACGACGGCGGCTCCGCCGGCCATGTCGGTGCGCATCCAGTGCATGCCGTCGGCGGGTTTCAGCGACACGCCGCCGGTGTCGAAGGTGATGCCCTTGCCGACGAGCAGCAGGTGCGGCGCGTCGGAGGAGCCCTCGGGCCGGTAGGTCAGCTCCAGCAGCCGCGGAGGTCGCGCCGACCCGCCGCCGACGGCGAGGACGCCGCCGAAACCGTGCTCGGTGAGCCACTTCTCGTCGCGGACGGTGGCGGTGACGGCGTCGTGGTCACCGGTGATCCCGGCGGCCGTGTTCACCAGCCACGCGGGGTCCTTGATATTGGACGGGGCGTTGGCCAGGTCGCGGGCGAGGGAGGTGGCGCTCGCCCACTTCCGCGCCTGCCGGGCGGCCTCGCGCAGTGCGGCGGTGTCCTCGCCCGGCGCCGCGACGAGCAGGACGCGGCGGAGCCTGATCGGGTCGGGTTTTTCGGTGACGCGGAAGCGGTAGCCGCCGAGGGTCACGCCGAGCACGAGCGCGGCGACGGCCTCGGAGGTGACGCCGGCGGGAAGGCGCACCTGGAGGTATTCGGCCTCGGCGGCGTCGCCGAGATCTTCGGGGGTGCTCTCGTCCGAGGTGGACGCGGCGAGCCGGTCGCGCACCGCGCGGCCGAGGACGCCGCCGGCGCGGCGCCACTGGTCGGGTTCGCCCTCGGCGACGCCGACGGCCCACCCGGAACGCCCGTCGGTGAACGGCAGCGTGTGCAGCGAACCCGCGTCGGCCCGTGCGCCGATCGCGGTGAGCACGGCACCGTCCACGTCGGCTGCCGCGGCGGGCACCGGTTCGGTGGCGGTTTCACCGGTGAACAGCGGAACGGCGCTCGGCACGCCGTCCCGCCACGTCCCGGTCACGTCCACTTCGACCAGTGGGGTCGGAACGGCGGGCAGGTTCGGCTCGACTGCGCGGTGCGACCGCGAGGTACGAAACACAGCGGCGGACAACAGCAGACCTTTCGTATGTGGCAACGTCTTCGGGTCGCTGGAGGCCGCGTCGGCACCGTCCCCGCCGGCACGTGTTGCCGCGTGCGCCGCAGCACGTGCCGGTGGGGCACCTCGCCATCACCGTCGGCGACCCGAGAGGTGAACGCGATCGAATCGCGCCGGACTGTCCACACCGGCGGGTGCCCGGCCGCGGCGGCTCACCCGGGCGCGGTCTGGTCCGCGCGACCCGTTCCGCGCGAACCTAGCCCGTGGTCGACTCCAGCGCGTCGCCCAGGTTCTTCGCTTCCTCGACCGACATCTCGACGACGAGACGCCCACCACCCTCGAGCGGAACGCGCATCACGATGCCGCGTCCCTCCTTGGTCACCTCGAGGGGACCGTCTCCGGTCCGGGGCTTCATGGCCGCCATAGCGTGCTCCCTCCGTGAAATCCGACACCCCGCGGCTTCGCGCACAGCTAGCTCGGGTCTACCCCATTGTCCCCCATCCAGAGCGCAGGATGAAAGCGAACCGATCAACTCGGGTCCGTCCTGCGCTGGTCGAATCCGGTCGAGCACGGGTTTTCCGGGGGTTGTGCGGCATTCATCCGGATCAAGCGCACGCACCGCCGTCCGCGATCCCGGGCACGCGGCCCGGCGTGTCGCCGCGCGGCGGAGCGGGGCGCGGCCCGCCAACCCCCCGACAGCGAGCGGGAATCCAGCCGCCTCGGAAGTCCACTGTGCACTCTCGGGTGGTGGCGAAAAGGATTGACACGACCGAGGTTCAATTCGACGGCAGCGCCTGCCGGGGTCCTCGCGCAGCGTGCTCGGGTGCACACGCGGCGCGTTCTGTGCGCCTGATCACACTCACTCCCGGGTGGTCGCGCACCGCGTCGCCGCGACCTGGGCAGGCGGTCGCGACCTGGGCAGGCGGTTCAGCCCGCTCGCCAGCAACCCGTCACGTGATCGTCGACCATGCCCGTGGCCTGCATCAACGCGTAGCACGTGGTCGGCCCGACGAACACGAACCCGCGCCGCTTCAACGCCCGGGCCATCGCCGTGGACTCGGGCGTGCGCGAGGGCACCTCCGCGGGCCCCCGCGGTCGGGGAGAACCGCGCTCGGCCGGCGCGAAGGACCACAACAGCTCGTCGAGGGACTCGCCGGAGTCCACCAGCACGCGCGCGTTGGCGATCGCCGCGTCGACCTTCGCGCGGTTGCGCACGATGCCCGGGTCGGCGAGCAGCGCGGCGCGCTCGCCCGCGCCGAAGGCGGCCACCCGGCGCGGATCGAAACCGGCGAAGGCGCGGCGGAACGCGGGCCGCTTGCGCAGGATCGTCAGCCAGGCCAGGCCCGACTGGAACGCCTCCAGGGTGAGCCGTTCGAACAGGTCCCGGTCCCCGTGCACCGGGACCCCCCACTCGCGGTCGTGGTACTCAGCGTAGTCCGCCGGGTGCGCGCCCCAGGGACACCGCGCGTAGCCGTCATCGCCGCGGACCGCGCCGGTCATTCCTGCCGCCCGCCGTTCGGCTGCCCTGCGCCCGAGTCCCCGTTGCCCGGCTGCCCGGTGTCCGGCTGCCCGCCGTTCGACTGCCCGGTGTCCGGCTGCCCGCCGTTCGACTGCCCGGTGTCCGGACGGGGGTACGAGCCCTCCCCGGGGTCAGCGGAGCCCGCGGCGTCGGAGCGCTCGTCGCGCGCTCGGTGCAGCTGCTCCTCGGCCGCCGCGAGCTGGCGCTCCAGCACCGCCACCCGGCCGCGCACCTCCTCGAGCTCACCGGCGACCCGTTCCAGCGCCCAGTCGACCTCGGAGGCCTTGTAGCCGCGCAGCACCTGCTGGAACCGCAGCGCCCGCACGTCGGAACCGTCGACCTCGGAGGACGGCAGGTGGGTCGGCGTCGCCCCGGGCGGCAGCGACTCGAGCTGTTCACCGCGGCCGAAGACCACCGAGGCCAGCAGGAACACCACGGCCCCGACGACCAGGGCCGCGAACAGGTAGAGGAGCGCACTAGCCACGGTCGCCCATCGTGACACGGTGCGCCCCGGCTCCGGGCCGGGACCTGCGCGCGGCGGCGCGCGAGCCGTGCAGGAGGTGCCTCCCCGCTACTCCGGCACCCCGCTCCCCCACGGCTCCGCCAACCCTCGAACAGCCCCTGCGGTGTGCACGCGGCGGCCCGGGGTCACACCGGCGCGGCCGCCCGGCCGCCCAGCACCCCTTCGATCGCGGAAGTGAACTCGCGCCAGGCCCGGCGCTCGGCGTTCAACGTCTGCTGCCCGGCTTCGGTGAGCTGGTAAGTCCGCCGCCGGCGGCCGCCCACCGTGCTCCACCTGCTGCGCACGTAGCCCGCGCTCTCCAAGCGCCGCAGCGCCGGGTAGACGGTGCCGGTCGGCAGGTCGACCGCACCACCGCTGCGTTGCTGGAGAACCTCGATGATCGCGTACCCGTGCAGGGCCCTGCCGTCGAGCGTGGCGAGTAACAGAGCGTCCAGGTGGCCGCGTAGCGCATCTGCCTTCACGGGTAGCGACTCTACGGATATCCGCGCGTACTGTCACCGCCTCCCGGCAAGGGACCTTGGTCCCGAAAACCAGCACGCACGAATGAGCTGCCTCACAGGAGGCATCCCTATGTCAGGGCGCGCAGCACCGCGCGGGGCGGGCGCGTCCCGGCGATCGACGCGGCCATGTCCACCACCCGCCGCGTCTGCGCCACTTCGTGCGCCCGGAAGACCCGCGCACCCTGCCAGGCGGCGATCGCCGTGGCCGCCAACGTGCCCTCGACGCGCTCGTCCACGTCCGCCCCGAGCGTTTCGCCGACGAAATCCTTGTTGGACAGCGCCATGAGCACCGGCCACCCCGTGGCCGCGAGCCGGTCGGCATGCCGCAGCAGCGCCAGCCCGTGCCAGGTGTTCTTGCCGAAGTCGTGCGTCGGGTCGATGAGCACGCCCCGCGCGGGCACACCGGTGGCGACCATCCGCTCGGCCCGCTGCACCAGCTCCTCGGTGACCTCGCCGACCACGTCGGTGTAGCGGGGGCGGAACGGGTCGGTGCGCGGCGGCAACCCGCCGGTGTGCGAGCAGACCACGCCGACGCCGAACTCCGCGGCCACCTCGGCCAGCAACGGGTCGGCGCCCGCCCAGGTGTCGTTGAGCAGGTCCGCACCCTCCTCGCAGACCCGGCGGGCCACCTCGTGCCGCCACGTGTCCACGCTGAGCACCAGTTCCGGGTGCCTGCGGCGGACCTCCCGCACGAACGGCACGACGCGGCGCGCCTCCTCCGCGGCGTCGACCGACTCGCCCTGCGCGCCGGCGCGCACCCCGCCGATGTCGATGATGTCCGCGCCCTCGTCGGCGGCGCGGTCCACCGCCGCCACCGCCGCGTCCTCGGTGAACGTGCGGCCGCGGTCGTAGAAGGAGTCGCGCGTCCGGTTGACGATCGCCATCACCAGCGGGCGCCCGGGCATGGCCTTGTCCCGGAAACGCAGCTCGGCCGGTTCCTGCATCACGCCGGAACCGCGGTGCAGGCGTCCAGCGCCCGCTCCACGTCGGTGGCGACGGTCAGCACGTCCAGCGAGGACTGCGCGGCGAAGCCGGACTGCACCATGCCGCGCAGCCAGCTGAGCATGCCGTCGAAGTGCCCGTCCGGGTCGAGCAGCACCACCGGTTTGGCGTGCAGCCCGATGTAGCGGGAGGTCCACACCTCGAACAGCTCCTCGCAGGTGCCGATGCCGCCCGGCATGGCGAGGAACGCCGTGGCGTGGCTGTCCATGAGGCCCTTGCGTTCGCGCATGTTGTCCACGACCAGCAGCTCGTCGGACTCCTCGTCGGCGATCTCGTGCGCCACGAGCGCCTGCGGGATGACGCCGATCGTGCGGGTCCCGCCGGACCGCGCGGCGCGGGCGACCTCGCCCATCATCGACACCCGGCCGCCGCCGGAGACGAGCGTCCAGTCACGTTTGGCGATGCCCGTGCCCACCTCGGCGGCCAGGTCCATGTAGCGCTGCGGCACGGGGCGGGAGGCGCAGTACACGCACACCGCCGTCTCCCCGGTGGCCTCGTTCGCGTTCACTCTAGTCCTCCTGCTGCGTCGTCCCGCCCGTGCAAGCGCTCGCCTGCGGGACATCGTAGCGGCGCTGCGGCGCTCGGCACCGCTGGTGCGACCACCGCTGCCGAGCAGAAATACCAGTTCACCGGGGATTCACACGTCGTCACGGCGGCGTACGATGAGCACACACCAAGCAGTCACGCATCGTGGGCGCCCACGCACGACGCGCGCACGAAGACAAGGATCGTTCCCGGCGGGCACCGGCCCCGCGCCGGACGGCCGCGCCGGCGTACCGGCTTCGGGCCCGGGGGGCTGCCATGTTCACCGAAATCGCGATCATCATCCTCGTGGTGCTGGTGCTCGGACTCGCCAGCAGCGTCAGGATCATCCGGCAGTACGAACGCGGCGTCGTCTTCCGGTTCGGCCGCCTGCTGGAGCACACCCGCAGCCCCGGGCTGACCCTGATCGTTCCGGTGCTCGACCGCCTGCACAAAGTCAGCCTGCAGATCGTCACCATGCCCATCCCGGCGCAGGAGGGCATCACGCGGGACAACGTGACCGTCCGCGTCGACGCGGTGGTGTACTTCCGCGTCGAGGACCCGCCGCGGGCGCTCATCAACGTCGAGGACTACCAGTTCGCCATGGGCCAGGTCGCCCAGACCTCGCTGCGTTCCATCATCGGCAAGAGCGATCTCGACGACCTGCTGTCCAACCGGGAGAAGCTCAACCAGGGCTTGGAGCTGATGATCGACAACCCCGCGTTGGAGTGGGGCGTGCACATCGACCGGGTGGAGATCAAGGACGTCTCGCTGCCGGACACGATGAAGCGCTCCATCGCGCGCCAGGCCGAGGCGGAGCGGGAACGCCGCTCGCGCATCATCTCCGCCGACGGCGAGTACCAGGCGTCCCGGAAGCTCTCGGATGCGGCCAACATCATGTCCGACACGCCCGCCGCGTTGCAGCTGCGCCTGCTGGAAACGGTCGTCGCGGTCGCCGCGGAGCGGAACTCGACGCTCGTGCTGCCGTTCCCGGTGGAGCTGCTGCGGTTCGTCGACCAGGCCGCCCAGGCCGCCGGTGCGACCGCGAGCCCGGGCAAGACGGGCGAGCAGGGGGCAGCGCCCGCGGAGCCCGGCTCCGAGGAGGAAACCGCCGAGGAGGGGGCGGAGACCGCCGAGCCGGCCCGGGCCGCCGAGCACGCCGAGCACGCCGAGGCCACCGACACCGGCGAACCGTCGACCGCCACGCTCGCGGCGCTGGGCGATCCGACGATCCCGGCCACCGACCTGACACCGCCTCCGCGCACGAGCACGGAGAACTCCCCCGCCGAGAGCCCTGCCGAGGAGTTCGGCGACACCGCGGATCCCCTTGCCGAGCGGCCGGAAGCGGAGACCTTCGAGGGGACGGACTCGGCGCGGGGAACCGCGGACGAGGACGGGCGCTCCGCCGCGCGGGACGACATCTCGAGCAGGAGCGAGACCGAGGCCGAGCGCAAGTTCTCCGGCTACTCGGGGCTGCACTGAAAGCGGACATCCGCCGCGAGATCGCCGAGGGGCGGATCGAGGACGCGCTCACCTCGATCCGCCCGCTCAGTGCGGCCTGACCGGCGGCCGACCCGACCGGCCGCCGGTGCCGGTCACCGGTCAGCCGAGGAAGCGGCGCAGCACCTCGGCGCAGTGGCGCACGTGCGCGGCGCGGACGTGCTCCTGCCGGGTGTGCGCCAACGTCGGGTCGCCCGGCCCGAAGTTCACCGCCGGCTGCCCGCGCGCGGCGAACCGGGACACGTCGGTCCAGCCGAGCTTGGCCACCGGCTCGGCACCCGAGGCGGCCACCAGCTCGGTCGCGGGCGCGCGGTCCACACCCGGACGCGCGGGCGCGGCGGCGTCCTCCACGGTCACCTCGAAACCCGCGAACACCTCGCGCAGGTGCTGCTCGGCCTCGGCCACGCCGCGGTCCGGGGCGAAGCGGTGGTTGACCGTCACCGCGCAGGAATCGGGCACCACGTTGCCGGCGACCCCGCCCTCGATGCGCACTGCCTGCAGCCCCTCGTGGAAGGCGAGCCCGTCCACCTCCGGCTGCCGCGGGGTGTACTCGGCCAGGCGCCGCAGCACCGGTTCGGCGGCGTGGATCGCGTTGCTGCCCATCCACGCCCGCGCGGAGTGCGCACGGGTGCCGGTGGTGTGCACGCGCACCCGCATCGTGCCCTGGCAGCCGGCCTCCACGACGGCGTCGGAGGGTTCGCCCACCACGGCCAGGTCTCCGTCGAGCCACTCGGGCAGCTCGCGTTCGATGCGGTTGAGCCCGTTGCGCTCGGCCTCGACCTCTTCGCAGTCGTAGAGCACGAACGTCAGGTCGTAGCTCGGCGCTGTCAGCTCGGCGGCCAGCCGCAGCAGCATCGCGTCGCCGCTCTTCATGTCCGCGGTCCCGCAACCGTGCACGAACTCCTCCCCACCCGACCCGGTGCGGTGCGCGGGCAGGTTGTCGTTGATCGGGACGGTGTCCAGGTGCCCGGCGAGCACGACCCGCCCGGAGCGGCCGAGGGCCGTCCGCGCCAGCACCGCGTGCCCGCTGCGGACGACCTCGAGGTGCGGGGCTTGGCGGCGCAGCGCCGTCTCCACCGCATCGGCGAGATCCCCCTCCTCGCCGGAGACGCTGGGGACGTCCACCAACGCGGCGGTGAGCTCGACGGGATCGGCGGTGAGGTCCAGCGCATCGGTCATGACCAGGCAGGTTACCGTCTTGTCCATGAGCACAGGTACTGCCGACCAGCAGAGCACGGGCGCCCAGGGCGTGGGCGTGGCCACGGTCACCGATGACGGCACGGTGCTGGACACGTGGTTCCCCAGCGTCAAGCTCATCGATTCCGGTGAGGCCGCCGACGAGGCCGGCAGCACCCGGCTGACACCCGAGCAGGCCGCTGAACACCTCGGCGCTGCCGGCACGGAGCTGCTCGGGCGGGACGACGCGCGCAACGTCGAGATCATCGCCGTGCGGACCGTCGTCGACCGGCTCGACACACCGCCCGCCGACACGCACGACGTGTACCTGCGGCTGCACCTGCTGTCGCACCGGCTGGTGCGTCCGCACGGGCAGAGCCTGGAAGGCATCTTCGGCCTGCTGTCGAACGTCGTGTGGACCAACCACGGCCCCTGCGCCGTGGAGGGCTTCGAGGCCACGCGGATGCGGCTGCGCGCCCGCGGCGCGGTCACCGTCTACAGCGTCGACAAGTTCCCCCGGATGATCGACTACGTCGTGCCGTCCGGGGTGCGCATCGGGGATGCCGACCGCGTGCGGCTCGGTGCCCACCTGGCCAGCGGCACGACGGTGATGCACGAGGGCTTCGTCAACTTCAACGCGGGCACGCTCGGCGCGTCGATGGTGGAAGGCCGCATCTCCGCCGGGGTCGTCGTCGGCGACGGTTCCGACGTCGGCGGCGGTGCGTCGATCATGGGCACGCTCTCCGGCGGCGGCAAGGAGGTCATCTCCGTCGGCGAACGCTGCCTCATCGGTGCCAACGGCGGCGTCGGCATCTCGCTCGGCGACGACTGCGTCGTCGAAGCCGGCCTGTACGTCACCGCGGGCACCAAGATCACCCTGCCGGACAGCACGATCATCCGCGCACGGGACCTCTCCGGTTCCGACGGGCTGCTGCTGCGCCGCGACTCCACCACCGGCGTCGTCCAGGCCGCCGCCCGCAACGGCGGTCCGGTCGAGCTCAACGCCGCGCTGCACGCCAACGACTGACGGCGGCGCCCGGGACGGCCGGCACGATCCGGCCGTCCCGGCGGTCCTCCCCGTTCGGACCAGCCCCGGTGCAGCGTGCGCGGAAGGCGGGGAAGACGCTGCAGCGTGCTCGACGAGCGCCAGGGCGCCTGGCGTGGCCCTGGAGCAGTCCGCGAGCTGCCGGGCAAGGCGATTCACCGGCAGGGCGTCTCAGCGGGCAATACGCCCCAGCGGGCAAGAACGTCCCGGTGGGCAAACGTCCCAGTAGGCAAACGTCCCGCCCCAGACGGGCAAGAACGACCCAGCGGCGGCCTACGCGGCCGTCAGGCGTCGCACGGCCGCGGACACGCGCTCGTCGGTGGCGGTCAACCCGATGCGCACGTGCTGCCGCCCCGCGGGCCCGTAGAACGTGCCGGGCGCGGCGAGGACACCGCGGCGGGCCAACCAGTCGACCGTGCTCCAGGCGTCCTCGCCGCGCGTGGCCCACAGGTACAGCCCGGCGCGCGAGTGCTCGATGCCGAACCCGGCGGACTCCAACGCGGGCCGCAGCGCTTCGCGCCGTTCGGCGTAGCGCTTGCGCTGCTGCTGCACGTGCGTGTCGTCCCGCAGCGCCGCGGTCACGGCTTCCTGCACCGGGCGCGGCACGATCATGCCGGCGTGCTTGCGCACCTCCAGCAGCCGCCGCACCAGCTCCGCGTCGCCGGTGACGAAACCGGCGCGATAGCCCGCGAGGTTCGACGACTTCGACAGCGAGTGCACCGCCAGCACGCCGGTCGGGTCCAGCCCCACGGACGGGTGCAGCACGGACACCGGCTCGGTCTCCCAGCCGAGCGCGAGGTAGCACTCGTCGGAGGCGACCACCGCCCCCATCTCCTGCGCCGCGCGTGCGGTGCGCCGCAGCTCGTCGGCCTCGGCCACCCGGCCGGTCGGGTTCGACGGCGAGTTCAGCCAGACCAGCGCCGTTCCCGCCGGGGGTTCCTCACCGGGCGCGAGGCGCACGACGTCGGCGCCCGCCAACCGTGCCCCCACCTCGTAGGTCGGATAGGCCAGGTCGGGGATCGCGACCCGTTCACCAGGACGCACCCCGACGAGCGTCGGGAGCCACGCGACGAGCTCCTTCGAACCCACCGTCGGCAGCACCGCCTCCGGTTCGGAGACGGTCACACCGTGCCGCCTGTGCAGCGCCTCCGCGGCGGCTTCCCGCAGCGCGCGCGTGCCGTGCGTCGAGGGGTATCCCGGCTGGTCCGCGGCCGCGTCCAGCGCGCTGCGCAGGACCTCCGGGACCGGGTCCACGGGTGTTCCGACGGACAGGTCGACGATGCCGTCGGGGTGCGCCCGCGCGGTCGCCGCGTGTTCCGCCAACGAGTCCCACGGGAACTCGGGCAGCAGCGGACCGCGCGGCGCACCACCGTTCGCGGTGCTCATTCGGCCTGCGGAGGCAGGCTGGTGATCGGCTCGACGTCCTTGTTGACCTTGCCGACCTTGGCGGCACCGCCCGGCGACCCCAGGTCGTCGAAGAAGTCCACGTTGGCCTGGGTGTACGGAGCCCACTCGTCCGGTACGTCGTCCTCGTAGAAGATGGCCTCGACGGGGCACACCGGCTCGCACGCGCCGCAGTCGACGCATTCGTCCGGGTGGATGTAGAGCATCCGACCGCCCTCGTAGATGCAGTCGACAGGGCATTCCTCGATGCAGCCCTTGTCGAGCACGTCGACGCAGGGTTCGGCGATCACGTAGGTCACGGTTGCTCTCCTGCTTGCAGCGTAGTTCCGACGCGCAGGAATCTCCTGACGCGACGAGTCGAGATTATCGCTCCTCGGCCCTGCGAGCCCGTGGCAGTCCCACAGCGCGGAACGACATCGACTTCACCGGGCGACTTTATGCGGACCGGGAAACAGCGTAAACGATCGGGATCACAGCCCGGCCGCACCCGTACCACCCGTCCGCCCCGCGCATACCCGCCGGGCAACGTGCGGCAAACCCGATGTCCACCCCCGACGACGTGGACCTTCGCCGCCGGCACGTGCGGCGCGTGCCCGTCCCCCGGCGCCGCGGCGACAACCCGCGCAAGCCGGACATGTTGTTCGCCACACCCGCCACACCGGCCGTCGCCCTTCGCGCCCCGCGAGGGGCGTAGCCGCGGAGAAGCCCATCCACACGCCCGAACGCAAGCACCTCACCCGGTCGAGGTGGTGTACGTTTCTCGAGAAAAGTCGGCGACGTTTCTCGAGAAATGTCCAAACCCCTGGGCACAGGGCTCCTGGGGCAGTCAGGAGCGCTGCCCGGCCCGCCCGGCCCGCGCGCCGCGGCGGCCACCGCGGGCGTTGATCCGCGCGCCCTGCTCGCCCAGCGCCACGCCGAGCATCAGCGCGCCGCCCAGCGCACCGCCGCCGAGCAGCAGCAGCGTGCGCCAGTCCTGCAGCAGCACCACGTCCCCACCGGGTCCGACCATGCCGAGCACGAACACCGTCGCGAACCACACCACCAGCGGCGTCGCGGGCACCGCGCGGTGATCCGACATGCGGGAGGCGACGCGCACCAGCAGCGGCGTGGTCACCACGGCCACCGCCGCGGTGATCGGGAACTGCACCGGCCCGAGGTACAGCGGCAGGTACAACACCTCGAGCACGCCCAGCAGCACCGCGTCCAGCACGAGCAGCGCGAACAGCGCGCGGTCGGATCGGCTCACCGGTCGCTCACCGCCCCGGCGCCCCGTCCGGCCCCGGTGTCGAGCCCATCGTCGGCGCCCGGTCCGCCCACGGTGTCGAGCCCGCCGAACAGGTCCGCACCGCAGCCGGCGGCGTCGCCGGCGGCCAGCACGAAGTGCTCGCGCGCCGGGATCGGCTGGCCGATGTCGTTCGAGAGGGCGTAGGCGCGAGCGCCCGTGTCGGTGACGCCCGGCGACCCAGAGCCGCCCGACCAGTCAGAGCCGCCCGACCAGTCAAGGCCCCCCGGCGAGCCAGGACCTTCCGCGGCCCCGGGACCGCCCGGCGAGGCGGAGCCCTGCGACGAGCCAGGACCGTCCAGCGAACCGGGACCGCCCGGCGAGGCGGATCCGTCCAGCGAGCCGGGACCCCCCGACGGCTCGGGACCGCCCGACTGAGCGAGACCGTCCGGCCACACCTGCACCTGGGTGCGGTGCGCCCGCAGCGCAGCGACCTTCGCCGCCAGCTGGTCGGAAACGTCCACGACCGTGCTGATCTCCTCGTCCGGCACGTGCGGCGCCTCCGCCAGGCGCGGCAGCGGCCACGGCAGCCCGTCCACCCCGGCCAGCGCGCTCAGCCCCGCCCCGAGCTCGTCCCGGGAGGTGACCGTGTGGAACACGCGGCGCACCTCCGGCACCCGAGCCGCCGCGGCCGTGGTCACGTGGTGCGCCCGCACGTGGTCCGGATGCCCGTAGCCGCCGTCGTCGGCGTAGGTCACGACGACCTGCGGCCGCACCTCGCGCAGCACCGCTTCCAACTCGGCCACCTGCTCGTCCTGATCACCGGTGGCGAACGCCCGCGGGTCCGTGCTCGGCAGCGCCGCGGCCTGCCCCGGTTGCTCCCAGCGCATCCCCGAGTCCCGCCAGCGGCCGATGCCGCCGAGGAACCGGTGCTCGTGCACCCCCAGCGCCGAGCAGGCAGCCCGCAGCTCCCCCACCCGGTAGCCGCCGAGCTGGTCGGCCCGATCTGCCGCGAGCATCCGCAGGCTCGCCGGGATGACCTCCCCTTCCTCGCCGAGCGTGCAGGTCACCAGCGTCACGTGCACTCCGCGCGCGGCGTAGTGGGCGATCGTGCCCCCGGTCATCAACGTCTCGTCATCGGGGTGGGCGTGGACCAGGAGCAGGCGCGGCACATCTGCGAACGTCACCCGTCCAGACTAAGAACCGTTCCGGCGTGGTGTCCCGGGGTGGTCTCGGCCGACTCACCAGCCGTCGTGGTCCATGGGGCTGCCGTGCCACTGCGCCGCGGTGGAGAACGGGCCGGCGAAGCCGTTTCCCGAGCCGACGCCCTGCGTGTCCCGGCGCACGGCCACCACCTGCGTGTCCTGGTACAGCGGCAGCGACACGGCCTCCTGCCACACCTCGCCCTCGACCGCGCGCACGGTCTCGGCCGGGTCGCCCCGCCCGGCCAGCGCGGCATCGATCCGCGGTTGCAGCAGCGGGTCGCAGAAGCCGGTCGGGTTGAACGGCATCGGCCGGTCCGAACCGGGCACGGTTCCCGCGCAGCCGAACGACGAAGCCAGCATGGCCGCGGGATCCTCACCCGCGGTGCGCGGGGTCACCGCCATGTCCACGGCCGACTCGCCGGCCTCCCCTCGCAGCGGGTTCGCGGGCAGCATCGACCCGTACAACTCGTCGCCGGTGGGCGTGACCACGGTGGCGCCGATGCCGAGCTCGCGCAGCTGCCGGGCGGCCTCCTCGGCCACGTCGCGGTAGCTCTGCCGCTCGAAGGGCGCGGCGATGGTCAACGTCAGCCGCTGGCCGTCGCGCGTCCACCGGCCCTCGGACCTGGTGTAGCCGGCCTGGCGCAGCAGTTCTCCGAGGCGTTGCGGATCCGACCGCGAGCCGATCGCGGGCGGTTCGGTGGGCCGGTAGCTCGGCTCGGAGGGCGCGCGCACCTGGGCGTGCGCGGTCAGGTCCTGCGCGGGGCCGCCGCCGGTGCCCGCGGTGACGAGCCGCTGCCGGTCCAGCCCGGCGAGCACGGCGCGACGCACCGGCGCGTCCGCCATGGCCGGGCTCTCCGGCCGCAGCAGCATCTGCAGCGTCTGCGGCCGCGGCACCGTGCGCACGTCCACCCTGTCGCCGAGGGAGCGCAGCGTGTCCAGCGTTTCCTCGTCGCTTTCGAACACGGCCAGTTGTGAATCACCGCTGCGCAGGGATTCCACCTGCAACGGAGTGTCCACGGAGCGCAGCGTCAGGCGGTCGGCGCGCGCCGGCGGTCCCCAGTAGCGGTCGTTGCGCTCCAGCGCGACTTCGCCGCGGTCCAGGTCGACCTGCCGGATGGCGAACGGCCCGCCGGAAGCGGGGTAGCCGTTGTCGAGCACCGTGTTCCAGCCGCGCGGTGCATCGCGCAGCAGGTGCGCGGGCAGCAGGTGGTCGAACAGGGTGCGCCAGCCCTCGAACGGCTGGGTGAAGCTCACGTCGACGACCTTGCCGCCGCGCGAGGAGGACACGTCCTCGATGAGCTGGTACCCGGCCGGGTTGGCCACACCGGGTTGGGTGCGCATCTGTTCGGCGAGGTAGACGAAGTCCTCGGCGGCGATGGGTGCGCTGTCGGACCAGCTGGCTTCCTGCTTGATCCGGTAGCGGACGGTGAAATTCTCCGCCTCCGGCACGACTTCGGCCGATTCCATCAGCGTCGTGTTCAGCCTCGGCGCCCCGTCCTCCCCCGGCACGAACACCGAGGGCAGCATGAGCTTGGCCAGCGCCGAGGTGGTCGGGGACATGTCGGCGAGCGTGTGCGGGTTGAACCCGCCCTCGAAGTCGTCCACGCCGACGACGACCTCGGTGGGCATGGGTTGCGTGGTCGGCACGTCCGAGGTGGGCGGCGGCGGACCGGTCTCGTTCGGGTCCACCAGCGGCGGAGGGGGCGCGTTGGTGCAGGCCGCCACCAGTCCGACCGCGCTGATCAGCACGGGGATCGCGACGCGTCGGCGGCGGTGTCCCTGCTGCACGCCGTATCTCCCCTCGGTCGACATCCGCGGTGGAACCCCGCGAGGCTCCTATCGTTACGTGCCCGGCCCGCGCGCCCGACATCGGGGCCCGGCATCGGAGGCCGGCATCGGCGATCGGGAGCCGGAGGCACCGGCGCCGATGACACGGGTACCGGAAACGCCGGGGCAGCGCACAGTGAGCGGTATCGCAGGGAGCGGCCTCGCAGGGACCGGCTGTCGAGAGGCCGGGGCCACGGCGGCACGAACGGGGTGCTGGGGAAAACGAGTGCGCGGCCGCCCGCCGAGCACAGCGCCGAGGTGACGCAGGCGCAGCGGGCGGTCGCGCACTCGCCAGCGCTGACTGCCGCGACCGGGCCGCAGTGGCGGCCACCCGTTCTGCGACACCGCAGCAACCGCTAGCTGGGGCGGCCGCTAGCTGGAGCGGCAGCCACAGCTGGGGCGGCGGGGCAGCCGAGCGGCAGAACGGCAGCGCCGCAGCAACCGCAGCGCAGTGCAACAGCACGGCAGAGCAGCGCAGGACAGCGGCAGGGCAGCGGCAGTGCAGCGCAGCCGCGGAGCGGGTCGGCGGACCCGTCAGCCGCGAGACTTGGCGCGGGAACGCTCGCGGGCGCGGGTGGTCGCGTCGAGGGTGTTCTTGCGCACCCGGACGGCCTCCGGGCCCACTTCCACGCACTCGTCCGCACCGCAGAACTCGAGGGCCTCTTCCAGGCTCAGCGTGCGCGGCCGGGCCAGCCGCTCCAGCTCCTCGGAGCCGGCCGCACGCATGTTGGTCAGCTTCTTCTCCTTGGTGATGTTGAGGTCGAGGTCCTCCGTGCGCGGGTTCTCGCCCACGACCATGCCCTCGTAGACGTTGTCGCCCGGGGAGACGAAGAACGTGCCGCGGTCGGACAGCTGCATCAGCGCGTACGCCGTGACCGGCCCGGCGCGGTCGGCCACCAGCGAACCGGAGTGGCGCGAGTTCAGCTCCCCGGCCCACGGGAAGTAGCCCTCGAAGACCTGGTTGGCGATGCCGCCGCCGCGGGTCTCGGTGAGGAAGTCGGTGCGGAAACCGATCAGCCCGCGGGACGGGACCAGGTACTCGAGCTTGATGCGTCCGGTGCCGTGGCCGGACATGGTCTCCATCCGGCCCTTGCGCCCGGCCAGCAGCTGGGTGACGCCGCCGAGGTACTCCTCGGGCACGTCCACGCTGAGCCGTTCGAAGGGCTCGTGCAGCTTGCCGTCGACGTACTTGGTGACCACGTCGGGCTTGCCGACGGTGAGTTCGAAGCCCTCGCGGCGCATCGTCTCGACGAGCACGGCCAGCGCGAGTTCACCGCGGCCCTGCACCTCCCACACGTCGGGGCGCTCGGTGTCCTCGACGCGCATGCTCACGTTGCCGATGAGCTCCTGGTCGAGGCGGTTCTTCACCTGGCGCGCGGTGAGCTTGGTGCCGCCGTTGCGCCCGGCCAGCGGCGAGGTGTTCACGCCGAAGGTCATGGAGATGGCGGGCTCGTCGACGGTGATCCGCGGCAGCGGCTGCGGATCGTCCGGGTCGGTGAGCGTGTCACCGATGGTGATCTCGGAGATCCCGGCGATGGCGACGAGGTCACCGGCGGAGGCCTCCTCGGCGGGGACGCGCTCCAGGCCCTCGTGCCGCAGCAGCTCGGTGAGCCGGACCCGCTGCACGCTGCCGTCCTCGCGGCACCAACCCACGTTCTGCCCCTTGCGGAGGGTGCCCGAGTGGATGCGGCACAGCCCGATCCGGCCGAGGAACGGCGAGGCGTCCAGGTTGGTCACCAGCGCGCGGGTGGGTGCTTCGAGGTCGACCGTCGGGGCCGGGACGTGCCGCAGCAGCATGTCGAACAGGACGTCGAGGTTCTCGTCGTCCGGAACCTCGCCGTCATTCGGACGGGTGAGGCTGGCTCGGCCCGCGCGGGCCGAGGCGTAGACGACGGGCAGGTCGAGGGTGGCTTCCACGTCGAGCCCGCCCTCTTCGTCGTCCAGTTCGGACGCCAATTCGAGCAGCAGGTCGTGGACCTCTTCGACGACTTCGGCGCTGCGGGCTTCGGCGCGGTCGACCTTGTTGACGATCAGCTGCACCGGCAGGTTCGCCGCCAGGGCTTTGCGCAGCACGAACCGGGTCTGCGGCAGCGGTCCTTCGCTGGCGTCGACCAGCAGCAGCACGCCGTCCACCATGCTCAGGGCGCGTTCCACCTCGCCGCCGAAGTCGGCGTGGCCCGGGGTGTCGACGACGTTGATCGTGACCGGTCCGTCCTCGGTCTGCCGGTGGATGGCCGTGTTCTTCGCCAGGATCGTGATGCCCTTTTCCCGCTCCAGATCGTTCGAGTCCATGATCCGGTCGACGGGCTCGGTGCGCTCGGAGAACACACCGGATTGACGCAGCATCGCGTCCACCAGAGTGGTCTTGCCGTGGTCAACGTGCGCCACGAGTGCGACGTTGCGCAGGTCGGGGCGCGTGGTCGCCGACCTGGTCGGGGCGCTGAGGCTGCTGGACACGCGGATACTCCTGCTCCTTCTACGCGGAAAGTGCTGCCGACCGGGAGTTCGTTTCCGTGCCACGAGGTCGGCATGCGCTTTTCCCAGGATAGTCCAGGAGTTGCGCCCACCGGCGTGCACGTGCCCGGTGCAACACCGGCGGGCAGGGCAGGGCGGCCGAGCGGCCGCCTCGCAGGGGCGTTGTTGAGGCGTTCGCCCGTTGAGGGCGGCGGAGGCAGCTGGGGGTGACACCCGAACGGAGGAGGTTGGATGTCACCTGAGCGGACTATCGGCAGTGACGTGACGAGGCACTGCCAGCGGTGCCGCCCGGGCGGGGCGGAGCTGGGCCGGAACGAGCTCCGACCCAGCTCGCCCGGGATCTTGCTACGAGGGTCTTGCTGCTCGGGTCTTCTGCGGGGTCTTGCTGGGGGCAGATCAAGTGACCTCGCTCCAGGATCCCGTTCCTGCCCCGGGCCAGCCCGAGCCCGTTCCGGACCCTGCTTGCTCCGGGCCCTGCTTGCTCCGGGGTTCGTTCCGGCTCAGCCCTGCAGCCCGGGCGGCATTCTTCCCGAAACGGGAACACCGACGCGCCCGTCCGGATTCCGCTTCCCGGAACTCCGGTTCATTTTGCGGGAATGCGACATGATGTGATCCGACCTCGGCGCAATCCGGGTCGGATCACGAGGCCGGCCGGGCCGTTGCGCGCTACTGGCTCCCCGTGGCCACGGAATCGGCGTAATTGGCGAGCTCGGGAATGGTGTGCCGGGCCTCGAACGGGATGACCTCGTAGCGGGCCAGCTTGTGCAGGACGAACGGGTCCGTCGCGAGGATCGCGTCCAACCTGCCGCGGGACATGGCACGGGCGATGACCACCACCCCGTCCTGCGACTCGCGGGTTCCGGCGCAGATGAAATCGCCCGCGTCATAATGCCGGTTGACCCAGTCGTGGTGCTCGACCAGCCGTTCGTCGACGCGGGTTTTCGGTGCGGTGAAATGCAGCAAGACCACGTACATTCTTCCACGGTAACGCTGCCGCCAAGAAATGCCGATCACCGATGTGGAGGAACCCCCGACGCGCGCCCGCAGTGCCGCTGCCCCGCCGATCACCGGGCTGGCGCGCGAGCCTCCCGTAGGTGCACTTCTCGTACATGACCCGTGAGACGTCGGTGAACCGAGGACGCCGTCGAAAACCGGCCGCGTCGCCGCCTGGGCCGCTGAGCAGCCAACGGGCCCGCACCGAGTGGGCCGTCGATCTCTCGTGTGTAGGATCGCCTCCGTGCACGCACTTCAACAGGGAGCCTGGTGGGCCGCCGCGGAGCGGCCCCGTGCGAGCGTGCGCTGACGCACCTGATCACCGGCCGCCACCGGGCGGCCGGTCGCAGCGGCGTCGTTCCTGGTGGCGGTCGAGTCACCGAGGAGGAACGATGCACTCGACCACGCGCACCGCGGATCTCGACCAGCCCGCCTCCGGGCAGTCGACCCCCGCGTGCACCACCCAGCAGCACGGGAACGGCACCCCGCGCACGCAGCTGTCGGCCATCACGCCGTCCGGACACGTGCAGCTCGGCAACTACCTCGGCGCCGTGCGCCGGTGGGCCGCCGAGCAGCGGACGAGCAACCGGCCGGCAGCGCAGGCGGAAGCGGCGCAGCAGGACGCGGAGCTGTACTTCGTCTCCGACCTGCACGCCATGACCACTCCGCACCGCCCGGAGCGGCTGCGCAGCCTGGCCCAGGAACAGCTCGCCGTGCTGCTCGCGGCCGGGCTCGCCCCGGAAACCGTGTTCGTGCAGTCAGATCTGGCCTGCGAGCTCGGCGCGCTGAACTGGGTGCTCGAATGCGTGTGCACCCACGGCGAGGCCGCGCGCATGGTGCAGTTCAAGGAGAAGAGCACCGGTGCCGAGGCGGTGCGCCTCGGCCTGCTCACCTACCCGGTGCTGATGGCCGCCGACATCCTCGCGCAGGGGGCCACGCACGTACCGGTCGGCGAGGACCAGCAGCAGCACGTCGAACTGGCGCGCACCCTGGCGCGCCGGTTCAACCACGGCCACGGCGCCGTCTTCGCCGTGCCCGAGCCGGTGATGCCGCTCGTGGGAGCCCGAGTGGGCGATCTCGCCAATCCCGGCCGCAAGATGGCCAAGTCGGCTCAGCAGTCGGCCGGGGTCGTGTTCGTGCTCGACGAGCCGGACGCGATCCGGCGGAAGTTCCACCGCGCCGTCACCGACGACCGCGGTGCGGTGCGCTACGCGCCCGAGCAGCAGCCGGGTGTGTCGAACCTGCTGGAGATCCTCGGTGCTTGCCAGGGCGCCAGCCCGTACGCGGCGGCTTCCGGGATCGGCTCGTACGCGCAGCTCAAGGACGCGACCGCCGAGGCGGTGGTCGAGATCCTGCAGCCGGTGCGCTCGCGGGCCCGCGAACTGCTCGCCGACCCGGACGAGTTGGCGCGCGTGCGCGCCCGCGGGGCCGAGCGGGCGCGGGAGCGGATGCGTCCGCGGCTGGACGCGGCGCTGCGGCTCGCCGGTGTGGGCGGGCTGGGCGGACTGCCCTGAAGGGGCCGGGTACTGCTCGGGCAGCGCCGGCCTGCTCAGCCGGCCGGCGCTGAGCAGGCCGTCCACCAACCTCGGTTCTGCTCGGCGCTGCGCGGTCCCCCGCCTTCCGTGCCAACCGTTGGTACCCGGCGTCCAGGACCGACCAGCCCCGCCCCCGGTAGCCGCGGGGGCCGGTGGACCCTACCGGGGGCTGTCCGCGCTGAGCAGTTCCGCGAGCGCGGGCAGCACCAGCCGGTCGGCTTCCAGCCAGTCCACTGTTGACAGCTCCGGCGCGGAGAGCCACCGCAGGGCGCGGTGCTCCACCGGCCGCGGTTCGGCGCTGCCCGCGGCGAGTTCCGCCGCGTGCATCCGCAGCAGCATCCCGTTCGGCAGCGGCACGTCGGTGCCCACCCGCGCCCCGGGCCGCACGGTGGCGCCGAGTTCCTCCTCGCATTCGCGCACCACCGCGCCGTGCTCGCTCTCGTCCGGTTCGACGCGTCCGCCCGGAAGTTCCCAGCGCCCGGCGTGCCGCGCCGGGTAGCGCCGCTGCTGCGCCAATATGAGTCCGTTGTGGACGATGGCGGTGCCCACCACGACCGGGCGTTTCGCCCAGGTTTCGGTCAGATCGCGCACCACGATCGTGCGCGCTTCGAGAACGCGGCGCACGAACCGGCGCGCCACCGCGTCGGCCAGGACCCGCTCCAGCGCGCGAGCGGGTGCACTGCTGCCGAACAGCCGCCAGGACGCGGTTTCGGTCAGCACCGCGCGGCCGTCGCTTTCGGCCACGGTCGAGTCGTGCCGCAGCTCGCGCGGCCGCGGACCGAGTCCTGCGGAGAAGACTCCGCCGGCACCGGCTCCGGCGATCCGGGTGCTCATCGGCACGCGCACGCCGAGCACGTGCGCGTGGAACTCGAGCACGTCATCGGGCAGCAGCAGTTCACCCGCTCCGGCGCGCGCCCGACCGCGCACGCCCGCCCCGGCGAGCGCGCGTTCGGCCGTGCGCGTGTGGCGCAGCGCCGCGGCCACCGTCGTGGCGGGCGCGTCGATCGTCCCCGTCATCCGCACGTCCGGCACGGAACCCCATGATGCCCGGCCGTACCGCGGTCTCCCCCGCCGACCTCTCCCTCACTCTTCCGTGTACTGAATCGGTCTAGACAATTTTCATGAAAATTGAGCTCTCTGGAGTCGTTCCAGAGTGCGCGCCGGCCGCGTCGGGTCGCATCGCACGGCCGGACTGCGCGAGGATGAGGCACATGGTCGAATTGCTCAGCGAAGAACAGATCACCGGGTCCCTGGAGCACCTTCCGGAGTGGACACGCGAAGGCGAGAGCATCTCGCGCACCGTGGAGTTCCCGTCCTTCCCGCAAGCCATCCAGGCAATCAACCGGATCGCGGAGATCGCCGAATCCGAGGACCACCACCCCGACATCGACATCCGCTACACCGCCGTGCGCTTCGCGTGCACCACGCACTTCCTCGGCGGCATCACGGAGAACGACTTCTCGCTGGCGCGGGAGATCAACGGGGTCGTGGAGCAACTGCTCGGATGAGCGTCACCGCCCGATGAGCTCGGCAGCGGCGTAGGAACACCCCCAGGACAGCGAGATGCCGGACCCGCCGTGGCCGTAGTTGTGCACGATCCGCGCCCCGGCGTAGTCCTCGGCTTCCACACGCACGCGGGAACGCGCGGGGCGCAATCCCACCCGCGTTTCGAGCGGGCGCGCCCGGTTCAGCCGCGGCTCCACCCCGGCGCACCGGGCCATGATCCGCTCGCTGAGCTGGTGGTTGGGCACCGTGGACCACTCGTGCTCGGCGGCGATCCCGCCGAGCACGACGCGGTCCGCGTGCGGCATGATCGACACGAACTCGGTTTCCCGGGCGATTTCGAGCAGGAACTCCTCGACGCCCGGGTTCTCCACGACCACGTGCTGTCCCCAAACGGGCACCACCGAGGGATCGCCGAACATGCGCGCACCGATGCCCGCGCAGTTGACCACCCGCTCGGACTCCGCCGCCGCGTCGGCGAGCGCCGGCACTTCCGAGCGCAGCAGCTCTCCCCCGGCAGCGCGGAAGCGCTGCACCAGGTAGTCGAGGTAGCGCGGCATGTCCACCAGCGGGAACGTGCCGTGGTAACCGCTGAGGAACGGCGCGGGCAGCTCGTTCGGGGTGCAACGGCGCAGGTTCGGCACGAGTTCGGCCTCGGCCGGCAGCCCCACGCTCAGGTCGAAGCGGGCGGTGATGCGCCCGTCGCTCAGGTGCACCCCGGTTTCGGGGTCCTCGGCGAGGCCCAGCAGCTCGGCGTGCGTGCGACGAGCCCATTCGACGACGTGCTCACGCGGTTCCAGCAGCGCCGGGGCCCACATCGCCGCGGCGGCGGCCGACGCCGTTGCACCGGGCGGTTCCGAAGTGCGCACGCGCACCGGCCAACCGGCTTCGGCGAGCACGATGCCGGTGGTCAAACCCATGACCCCGGCTCCGATCACGAGCACTGGCGCGCGCACCTCAACCACGATCCGCACGGTATCAGGAGGCCGTAGCGGGCACCCGTGTTCGACCGGGCAGGACAGCCACGTGTCGGGTGGCCGTCGCGCACTGTCCGCACGAGCAATGATCTTGACGACTACACTGCACAGCCACTGACCGGGGCAACTCACCTCCCGCACGCACACCGCACTTCGACGCGCACGACCAGGAGCATCGGTGCATCCACAGCCGATACACCCGCAGAACCGCGAACGCATCCTCTCCGAAGCCCTCGCGATCGAAGTCGGCAGAGGCGCCCGGGTCGAATCGCACGGCGCGAACATGGGCGTGGTGGTGTACGGCAAACAACCGAATCACGTGCTGCACGCGATCCTGACCCTGTTCACCTGCTTCGCGTGGGCGCTCGTCTGGTTGGTCATCGGACTCACGGTCAAGGAACGGCGCATGAGCATCTTCGTCGACGACTGGGGAAACATCCGCCGGCAATGAGCCAGCTCCCCCCGAACGCACCGCCGACGGCCGCGGGCCACCGAGCGCGATCGGAGTGGAGCAGGAATGCCCGGTGAACGCGCGTTGCCGGAGCTGTTGGCGCACCTCGAACCCGAGCTGCTTCCCGGGGAACACGTCTTCACCACTGTGGACGGTCACGAAGACCCCGTCCCGGCCAAGTACGGACAACCGGTGGTGGCCGTGCGCGAGGCCGAGGGGACGACGCTGGTGCTGCCCCGGGCGCAGGCCGACGAGGCCGGCCTGCCCTACGAGTACGTCGCGGCGCAGATCACGCTGCGCGTGCACTCCGCGCTGGACGCGGTGGGGCTCAGCGCTGCCGTGTCCACCGCACTGGCCGACGCCGGGCTGAGCTGCAACATCGTCGCCGGCTACCACCACGACCACCTGTTCGTCCCGGCCGAACACGCCCGGCACGCGCTGCAGGTGCTGCGCGAGCTCGCCACCTCGGCAGCGAGGTGAAGCCCTGAGCGCGAGCGCGGGTCGTTCCGCCGTCAAGCCGCGGTCGGCCACGGCGAGCACGGCCGACCGCGGCGCGAACCTACGCCTCGTGTTCGACCGGGATCCACAGCTCGTAGCTCATCCAGCCGCCGTCCTCGGAAAGTTCGGTGGCCAGGATCTCCGGCCCCGGTGCGCTGCGGTACGGGTTGGACGGGAACCACTCGGTGAAGATGTCGCGCCACAGGTACTGCACGGATTCCGGCGCCTTGCCGGATCCCGTGAACACCGCCCAGGTGCCCGCGGGCACCTCCCACGCGTCGGTGTCCTGCGGTGCGTCGGCGGTGGAGACGACGCCGTGCAGGTAGTGCACCCGCGCACCTTCATCGCGCGACTCGTCGAGCGTTGCCACCGCGGCCACGAGGCCGCGCGGGTCCATGTTGGACAGTTTCGCCAACCGCTCGTCCTCGTCGGACCCGATTCCCCGGTCGAACTCGTTGATCGCCTCGTTGTGTCCCAGATGGATGATCGGAACGACGGTGCTGTGCCCGATGATCCGGAAAGCGTCACGATCGGCGATGCGGTATTCCATCGGCGTGCTCCCTTCGATGGTGAGGTGGAACGTCATCCGTGGTTGGGAGCGGAGAGTCGCACCGGTCCGCCTCGCTTCGGCCGGTCCGACGCCGTGCATCGCGCGGAACGCGCGGGCGAACGCCTCCCCGGACGTGTAGCCGCAGCTGATCGCGATGTCGAGCAGCGACTCCTCGCCGGAGAGCACGCGCCCGGCCGCCAGCGTCAGACGCCGCCTGCGCACGTACTCCGACAGCGGGATGCCCGCGAGCGCCGAGAACATCCGGCGGAAGTGGTATTCCGAGGTGTGCGCGATGCGCGCCAGCAGCCCCACGTCGAGCTCCTCGCCGAGGTGCTGTTCGATGTGCGCCATGGCCTCGTTGAAGCGGTCGAGCATGCAGATCTCCTTCCCGACCTCCAACGTAGGGCGGCGGCGAACCCGCGGACCCGACGATCCGTGCCCGGGTGAGTCGGAGGCGGCGAGATGGGAGCGCTGCTCCTGCTGGTCATCGGCGCGTCGCGGTGGGCGCGGTGTGCGTGGCTGTCGGGGCCGGGCCGCCGATCGCACGGCACGTGCGCACGAGGCATGCGGTTGGTCACCGGAAGCGGCCGGGTGCTGTTCGAGGCCGTCAGCAGCCGGTCGCTGTGCATCGGTGCGTGAGAGGCGCGGGGCCCGCCAGCCTGCGGACCGAACGCGCGAGCGGCGCGACGCACTGGTTCGAGGAGGCGTCGGCGTCATCAGCGGGCTGGATCGCTCCGCCCGCGGTGCCCCTCCGCGGTCAGCGGTCCTCGCTGCGGCCGTCCGCGGGTGCGGGGATGAACGGCGAGCGCAGGTGGTGCGCGGAAGCGTTGTCGTCCTCAGTAGATGGTGCGGACGCCGGGTGTGCGCCCGTCTTCGCGGTCGCGGCTCCGGTTTCCGGTTCGACGAAGTGCACTGGCGGTGCCGTGTCGACCGCACCGGACCGGTCGTGGCGCGGTGCCGCGGGAGCGCTGCGGCCACTCTGCCGGTGGCCGTTCGGCGACTCGTGGCGTCGAGATGTCGAAGTACTCATACGATCTCCTTCCGAAAAGCACGCGTCTGCGGGCAGACGGCGTGCCGGTGAGCGCGGTGTCCCGCCCGTTCCGGCGAGGGATGCCGCGCGATGCGAGTGCGGGGCTCGGGCTCCCGGTCAGATCCGCGCAGTGGACTCCTGCGGCGCTCGGGGCCTTGGTGACCTCGCAACTGAGCCCCTGGTTTCAGCCCAGCTCGGGCGAGCCCGAGGTGTTGGTGGTCGGGTGCATGAACGGAGAACCAGACCTGGCAACTACCACCACGAACGGTACACACCGCGGGCGGATCCGACAAACACCCTGTGTGCCGCACAACACACCTGCGCCTGCGCGCCGACGGCACCTCCACCGACGAGGAGTTCAACCACCTGCTCGGGCTGGGGGCGCGGCGCGCGGACGTGGGTCAGACACCCGATGTGCCCTGGGTGGTGCTCGCCGCCCCGGAGGGCAACGAGTTCTGCCTGCTCCCTCGAGCCGTGCAGGACCTCGAGGAGCACGAAAAGCCGCGGGATTAGGACGTTCGTGGATCCGTGCGATGCGTTGCGGGGATCGGCGGGTTGATCCCGACCGTGTAGGCAACCTTCATGATCATCACGAGGACCATGCCCGCTCTACCGCTCCCACACTTCATGGCCGCGCTCCCACCACCGCAGGTCACAACACACCATCACCGACCTTGCCGAGGTGTGCGCCAGCGGGCCCAGTAAGGCCCAGGCACCACCCGCACCGCTTCGCGTGCGATTTCAGGCACCAACCGTTCTGGGTCGAGTCAGCTGGTCATGCAGTTCGTGTCCGCCGAGGCAGTGAGTCGACGGACTGACAAATAAGGCACACGCCCGTGCAGACGTTCGGTACAGCAAAAGCCACATATGGATGTTGTTAATGCTGTGCGCATGTGTAGCATGACGGTATGAAGGCACTGGCGGCTCTGACAGCGCTCGGCGATGAGTACACGCCGGGCCAGTGGGGGATGGTCACCACCTCGCAGGCCCGCCAGCTCGGAGTGGAAACGGTCACGCTGACGCGGCTGGTTGAACAGGGCCTGCTGCTGCGGCTGCGTCACGGGGTGTATGCCGTCGCAGCCGCCGAGGAGGCCGACCACGCCGACCTCAAGGCCGCATGGCTGGCCCTGAACCCCAAGGTTGCGGCCTGGCGCCGACCGATGCTGGACCCCGACGGCGGGGTGGTATCGCACCGCAGCGCCACGCTGCTGCACGAGCTGGGCGACCTCGCCGCCGACAAGATCGAGGTGAGCGTGCCGCGTCGTCGGACCATGCGCGACCCTGCGGTGCGGCTGCGCGTCCGCGCGCTGGAACCTGGTGATGTGATCCTGGTCGAGGGACTACCGGTCACCACGATCGAGCGCACCGTGGTGGACCTGCTCGAGGACCACGTCGATGCGAGCCACGTAGCACCGATCATCCACGAAGCGTCCCTTGACGGCAGGCTTGACCTGGACAGCCTCGCTGCCCGTATCGGTGGCTACAGCCGCCGATACGGTCTCGCCACCGGCGACGGGCGGGGACTGCTGGATCACCTGCTGGCTCAGGTCAGCGATGCGTCTCCGAGTGAGCGGGCACTGGTCGAGATCCTGCAGTCCTACCCCGAGGTCTATGACGATCTCCAGCGGCGCCTGTCCCGCTCGGCCATGCACACGTCCCGCAACAGCACGCAGCAGGTGCTGCCGAACCTGACGAAGGCCCGCATGGCACCGGTGCGTCGGGCCATAGCCGCCGCTGGCCGGTCGCACCAGCAGTATTCGCGCCGCACTGCTCGACCAGATCGGCGCCACTCCGCGCGCAGTCCGAAAGACGCTTCGCAGCACCGCCCGAGCCCACGCAGCACCGCCCGAACCCACGCAGAGTCGAGGTAACGCGTGCCCCCGCACAACCCGATCCAGCTCAATCGTCTGCTGGGCAAGCTGGCCAGGGAGACGTCCGAACGCAACGGCGTCAGCAGCGGTGAGTGGCTGCGGCGCTGGTTCCTACAACGTCTGGCGGCCCGAGTGTTCACCCATGATCGCGACGGCTGGCTCCTCAAAGGAGGGCTGGCGATGCTCGCGCGCTACCCCGGAGCACGGCACTCCCGCGACCTGGATCTGCTGCACCGGACGTGCAAGCAAGACCTGGACGAAGCCGTACACGCCCTGCGCGTAGCAGCGCAGCTCGACCTCGGCGACATGGTGCAGTTCGCCCACCTCAGCACCCAGGGTGGTCCGACCGCCGACGGTTCCGGCGAGAGCGATGCTGGCCGTCCGTGCCGGTCGGTGAAGTTCACTCCGTCCGTGGGCCCCAAGCGGCACAACACCATCACGGTCGACCTCGTCACCGACATGGACCCGGTCGGGCAACCCGTCACGCGCCCCCTTGAGCCGCTGTTTGATCTGCCCTTCGGCGAGGTCGAGCTACAACTGGTGTCCCTGGAAGATCACTTGGCGGACAAGTGCTGCGCGATGTACGAGCAGCACAACGGAGCTCCGTCGAGCCGCGTCAAAGACCTGGTCGATCTGGTCTACGCGATCAGCCAGGACACGGTGGATGGACACCTGCTCGCCCAGGCAATCAGCAAAGAGGTGCAACGCCGCCAGGCACAGCACACCGATATCGACCTGCCAGATCGGTTCACCGTGCCCGAACGGCGCAGCTGGGCTGGCGGCTACAGCACGCAAGCCAGCACGATGGACGGGCCGGACCATCTGCACTCATTCGATGCTGCCGCCGACCTTGCCGACCGGTTCCTCACGCCACTGCTCCAGGGCGACAGCGTCGGCCGGTGGAACCCGACGGCGGGCCGTTGGACCAGCCAGGCATGAGTAGACGCCGACTTCCCGAGTCAACACAGATGGGTGATGGTGGAGCGACGTGGACCGTTCCCGTTGCGCTGACAGTCGAGCGCAGTGATCGAGCGTCCGGCACAGCGGGAACACTTCGGTGATGAGGTCGCACAGGTCGAGAACAACGACTTCCGGCGGGTGTTCCTCGGACCCGAACACCCGCTGGTCGGCGGCGGCATGCCCTTCGACGGCGCGAGCGTCGGTTTCGGCCACAACGACTCGTTCGTGTTCCAAGCTCGGGCGTTCCTCGACGAGATCCAGGGCCGCTCGGAACTTCCCGGTTGCATGCCGCTGACGCACGGCCTGCACAACCTGCACATCCAGCAGACGGTCACCGACTCGGCGCACAAGGCAGCGACGGTCGAACTCCCCGACCACGTCCCGACCGCGCTGCACCGGCAGCCCGCGGCCAGCGATCGCCGAGCGGGCGGAGACGGGCGGGGATCGCGGTGACACAACGGATCGAACGAGGTTCGAACACCTCGTCCACCGAATCCCCCACGGGGTTCGTCCGCGTCATCGCCGCGGTGGCGACGCTGGGCGCGCTCCTGTTCGGTTACGACACCGGCGTGATCTCCGGAGCTCTACCGTTCATGGAACTCAGCCCGGACCAGGGCGGTCTCGGGCTGACACCGCTCACGGGGGGGCTGGTGACCTCCTCCCTCGTGTTCGGGGCCGTCTTCGGCGGCAACACGTTCTTCGTCCTGGCCGTCGTCAACATCGCCACGTTGGTGTTCCTGGTGAAGTACTTGCCCGAAACGCGCGGACGCACGTTGGAATCGCTCGAGGAGAAGTTCCGGCGCGACCACGCGAGCGCGCGCGAGCGTTCGCAGGACGCATAGCGCGGCCCCGCGGTCGATCACCACCCCCTTTGACCACCGCACGAGTTCCGGAGCGGTCGAAACTGCCGAGAACCACTCGGATTCCGCCGCACCGGTCGGGTAGGCTCCGGCGTCGGCAAGATCAACCAAGGAAGGGCTGCCATGACGCAGGTTTCCGAACCGGCTGACACCCCCGGCGGCGAGCACCACGCCCGCATGATGTCGATGATCACCGGCTACTGGGTCACCCAGGTCGTTCGCACGGTGGCGACCTACTCCATCGCGGAGCACCTCGCCGAAGCCCCGGCCACGCCGGAGCAGCTCGCCGCGGCGAAGGGCCTCGATCCCGACGCGACGCGGCGGCTCCTCCGCGCCTGCGCAGGACTCGGACTGGTCACGTCCGACGACGGCGCGCACTTCTCCCCCACGGACCTGCTGCGCACCCTGCGGCACGACGTGCCCGGATCCCTGCGGGGTCTCGCCATGGCGCAGGCGTCGCCCGGCCACTGGGAACCCTGGGGCAACTTCCCCGAGGCGGTCCGCGCCGGCCGCCGGCAAGCACCCGCGTACCACGGGCTGCAGCTGTGGGACTACTACGCCCAGTTCCCCGAGGAAGGCGCCGTGTTCACCACCTCCATGGACGACCTGTCGGCGATCGTGATCGACGACGCCGCCGAGATCATCGACACGTCCGGCACCAAGACCGCCGTGGACGTCGGCGGGGCGAGCGGCAGCCTGGTGCACGCGCTCATGCTCGCCGACGAGGACCTGCACGGCAGCGTGCTCGACAGCCCGCAGGTCGTGCCGGACGCCGAGGCCGCGGCGGCGCAGAAGGGGATCGCCGACCGGTTCACCGCCGTTGCCGGTGACTTCTTCGAATCCGTGCCGAACGCGGACTTGCACCTGCTGAAGTTCATCCTGCACGACTGGTCCGATGAGGACTGCGTGCGGATCCTGGACAACTGCCGCGCGGGGTTGAACGATGGCGGGCGCGTCGCCGTCCTGGAAATGGTCATCGGCGAGCTCGGCGACCCGGGCCTCGCCCCGATGATGGACATGAACATGCTCGCGGTTGCCGCCGGCAAGGAACGCACGCTCGCCGAGTACGACGCGTTGTTCGCCGCCGCGGGGCTCACGCGGACGAAGGTGACGCGGACCAGCTCGGAATACGTCATCATCGAGGCGACCGCCGCGGAGTGAAGCAGCAGGAAGAGCCGGTGGCGGCACCGGACGAGCGCGGGCGCCCCGCCCGGTGCCGCCGCCGCGTCCTCGACGCGAAACACCGCGCGTGCAGCGGTGATCGTCGTCTCGTGAGCCTCAGGAACATCCCGCGCATGCCGGGCCGAACGTGCGTCGACGGCCTCGGCGCTCGACGGCGCGATCGCGAACGCCCTCCGGTGCGGCTCAGCACGGTCTTGCGGGCCATACGGAGCGGATATCAGCGGCTATTCAGCTGGTACTTGTTGCCACTGGATGCTCCGACATACCGTGAGCGGAAAAGATCGCTGTGCTCGGGAGCGCAGTCCACGTGCGCATGGCCGGTCAGCTCGCGGGTTTCGAGTCGGAGGCACCCCGCGGCGGAGTGAGGCGCCGCTGTTCTCCTCGCGGCAGCCGTGCAGATGAACCGTGCAGACGAACTGGGAGGTTCGCGTCGTGGCCACTTCGACAGGACAGGACACCCGGCGTTGGGCAGTGGTGACCGGTGCCAGCTCCGGCATCGGCGAGGCCACGGCGCGCCGACTCGCCGCCGAGGGCTTCCACGTCGTCCTGGGCGCCCGCCGGACGGACCGGCTGAAGGAACTGGCCGACGAGATCGACGCCACGGCGCTGCCACTGGACGTCACCGATCCGGACTCGGTGAACGCCTTCGTCGCGCAGGTTCCCCGATGTCACGTGCTGGTCAACAACGCCGGCGGCGCGAAGGGGGCGGCGACGGTCGCCGAGGCCGACGAGGACGACTGGCGCTGGATGTGGGAGACGAACGTGCTCGGCACGTTGCGGTTGACCAAAGCGCTGCTGCCGGCGCTGCTCGCCTCCAGCGACGGGCACGTGGTGACGGTGACCTCGGTCGCGGCGCTGGAAGCCTACGACACCGGCTCCGGCTACACCTCGGCCAAGCACGCCCAGGCGGCCCTGCACCGAACGCTGCGCGGGGAGCACCTCGGAGAACCCGTGCGGTTCACCGAAATCGTGCCGGGCTTGACCGAAACCGAGTTCTCCGAGGTCCGCTTCGGCGGCGACAAGGAGCGCGCCGCCAAGGTCTACCGAGGATTGACCCCGCTGAGCGCCGACGACGTCGCCGACACCATCGCGTTCGCGGCTACACGCCCCTCGCACGTCAATCTGGACCAGATCGTGCTCAAACCTCGCGACCAGGCTTCGGCCACCCGGGCCCACCGGCGCTGATCCGGTGGCCTCCGTCGGCTGGTGGGGGCGGCCGCGCTGGAAGTTGTTGGCACCGCCGGGATCGCTGGGACCTGGGATGGCAGGCGATGTTCAACGCCTGCCGCCCTCACTCGGCGGACGAGGATGATTCCCGTTCCGAGTTCGACGTCTTGCTGCCGACGCTCATGATCGCCGTCACGATGGCTCCGACCATGAAGATCGCGGCCATATGGATGGATCTCTGTCCCGCCCCGATGCTGGACCATGACAGGATGTCAATGAAGGCTCCGGCGATCCACAGCAGGATTGGTACGCTCCTATGCATACGCGCTACCCTATGCTGAGTTGATCTCAACGGTGGGTGTCATGGCGCAGTACCCGGGCTGTACGTCGTGGTCTTGGCGTGTCGAATCGTTCGCAGGATCGGTACCGTGTCTGCCCAGGAGTGATCGACGTGTCGGAGACGTTCGGGCAGGCGTTGCGCCGATTTCGGATGACCGCGGGGTTGTCGCAGGTGCAGCTGCGTCGGCAAGCGCACATCGATCAGTCCAGCCTGTCCCGGTACGAGAACGACCGGCAGCGTCCGGCGGTGGATACGGCCGAACGCCTGGATGCCCTGTTGGGTGCTGGCGGGTATCTGCGGGCTCTCGGCACGGGTAACGCCGCGGCGGATGTAAACACGCCGGAGGATGCCGAGCAGATCAGCCGGGCGCTGGCTGCCCCGCACAGGATCGATCCGGGTGCTGTGCGGGCTCTGGAGGATGTGCTGACGGCTCAGCGCCGGTTGGACGACACGATCAGCCCGGCGCCGATGATCTCGTCCGTGTCGGTGCAGGCAGACACGGCTGCAACGCTGGTGAAGCAAGCCGCGGGCCCGTTCCGGGCCGCGCTCGCGGAAGTGGCCGCAGAGTGGACGCAGTTCCTGGGCTGGCTGCACGCGGAGGCTCGGGACGATGCCACGGCCCTACGGATGCTTTCGGATGCGGAGCACGCCGCGGACGAGGCCGGTAGCGGGGTGCTCGCGGCGCAGGCTGCGAACTTTCGGGGTTATGTGGCCAGGCAGCAGGACAACCCGCGGGGTATCGTTCGCTGGTTCCTCGCGGAGCACAACACGCCGGGTGCGAACGTGCATCAGCGGATCGGTTCGGCTGCTCAGGCAGCGGACGGGTGTGCCCGGTTGGGTGATCACGACGGTGCGCGGCGGTTGCTCGACACCGCGGAATCGCTGCTCGACGAGGGGGCGGAAGTTCCCGCCCCGCGCACGGCGTACTGGCTGGATACGAACTTCCACCGGCTGAATCTAGGACTCGGCTACCTGTCGTTGCAGCACTACGGCATGGCGGTCGATCATCTGGCCTCCGGGCTGGACGGGTTGCCCGACGATCAGCAGGGCTCCGAGTGGACCTGCGAGTACTGGGCGGCGCTGGAGCAGGCTCGGCAGCACGCATAGGCGTATGCGGACCCTATGCGCATACCCGCGCAACCCCTGCACTGATCGTTCGTGCTTGGCGACAGTAAGGGCATGATCTTTGTTGCGGCTGCTGTCGCCGTGTGGGCGATCATGTTCGGCCTGGGGCTGCGGATGTGCTGGGTGCGTGCCTTCCCGCACTGGAAGGGGGTGCGGTGACTCACGAAACCGGTCCGTGGACGGACCTGGATGGTGTGGTGCATATCGGCATCAGCCGAGTCACCTACTGCGGGGAGACCGACCATGACCCGCTGGGTATTCCGGTGCGGGTGTGCCATGAGTGCGTGATGGCTTCGATCAAGGCGTATGCGGGTGGCCGTAGCGAGCTGCCGCGCCGCTCGCCGGGCGAGCACGTGGAACGCCGGTTGACGATCACCGGTGATCTGTTCCAGTACACAGTGCCCGGTGGTATTGATCTGAATCTACTTCGGCGAGCGTTCGAGGGTCTGCTCCGCTTGCCGTGACTTCCGTGGGCGGTGGCGCCCCCGACCGTCGCCGCCCACGGTTCCCTCGGTTCCGAGGTGTGCGTCACTCGCTGAGATCCACGGAGACGGGCGACCCCGATTGCTCCCGACCGTGGGACCCGGGGGATCTCGGTTGCTCTCAGGGGAAATCAGTGCGTTCTACTGCATCGTACCTGGTCATGGTGTTAATCCCTATCCAGGATGGTCAGGGGAAGCGGAAAACCGGTGCAGTGGACCGAGATACGAACAGGGCCCCGATCGAAACCGGGGCCCCGCCGTGCTAATCTTGCTTCCGCCAAGTCACAAAAATAGCAGCGTCAGCGTAGCACGCGGAAGCACGCTCCCTCCACGGCCGTCCCAGGCAGGTCGCGGGCGGGGTTGAAGTCCTGGCCGACGTTCACAGCGCCGAGTACCCGGGTGAGAGCCGGTGAAGCTGGAGCGCGCGAACGTGTCGTTCTCGGAGCACCCCGCGACCGGTCTTGGAAGCGTCGCGCGCGAGATCCACTGATCACGCCCTCCATCGCGGTCTCAGTGGTAACCCCGGCGCTGTCGAGCCGTAACAAGCTCGACGGGTGAGCGATCACCCCTTCAAGGTCCCGATCGACGCGTGCCTGCAGACGTTGAGCTTCTGCAGACCCTCGGTGCTCGTTGATCGAGACCAGGGGGATCGACGTGCCTCACCTTGCCTGCCCGGGTTGCCGCGGCCGAGATGGTTGCTTCGTCGTCTGACGCAGCAGGATCGAACCAGGCAAGCGCTACGACCTGTGCAGTCCTGCTCGCCGTAGCGTGTGGCGCTGCCGAGGGCGTCCGCGGGCGACCACACAGTCTGTTGACCGACCAACCGGGGCACAGAGCAGTTCACCACTGGTTGTGCGGCCGCTCGGGGTATCCCTCGGTGCTCCGCAGGGTCAGCACCAAGTCAGCACGGGTCCGGGCAACAGCGGGAACCCGCCAGGACAAAACGGTTTGACGAACAGAGTCGCAATCGTGTTGTCCAGGGGATTTGGCACCGATGACCAGCACGATACAAGCGCCGTGCTTACAACTTAGACGTTAAACCTGAACTCGACCACGTCGCCGTCGTGCATGACGTACTCCTTGCCCTCCATGCGCATTTTCCCGGCCGACCGGGCGGCCTGCATGGATCCGGCTTCGACGAGCTCGCCGTACGAGATGATCTCGGCCTTGATGAAACCGCGCTCGAAGTCGGTGTGGATCACCCCGGCCGCCTGCGGCGCGGTCCAACCCTGGCGGATCGTCCACGCGCGGGCCTCCTTCGGGCCTGCCGTCAGGTAGGTCTGCAACCCGAGGGTGTGGAACCCGGCGCGGGCCAACGCGTTCAGCCCCGGCTCGCTCTGCCCCACCGACTCGAGCAGCTCGCGCGCCGACTCCGCGTCGAGTTCGGTGAGCTCCTCCTCGACCTTGGCGTCGAGGAACACCGCGTCGGCGGGCGCGACGAGATCACGCAGCTCCTTCTGCTTGACCTCGTCGGCGAGCACGCCCTCGTCGGCGTTGAACACGTACAGGAACGGCTTCGTCGTCAGCAGGTTCAGCTCGCGCAGCTCCTGCGAATCCTCCATCCCGGCGGCGAACAGCGTCCGCCCGGAATCGAGCACCTCCTTGGCCTGCTTGGCCACGTCCAGCGCGGGCCGCTTCTCCTTGTGCGTGCGCGCTTCCTTCTCCATCCGCGGCAGGGCCTTCTCCAGCGTCTGGATGTCGCCGATGATCAACTCGGTGTTGATCGTCTCGATGTCGCTGGACGGGTCGAGCTCGCCGTCGACGTGCACCACGTCCGGGTCGTCGAAGACGCGGATGACCTGGCAGATCGCGTCGGCCTCGCGGATGTTGGCGAGGAACTTGTTGCCCAGCCCCTGGCCTTCGGAAGCGCCCTTGACCAGGCCCGCGATGTCCACGAACGACACCGTGGCCGGCACGGTGCGCGCGGAGTCGAACATCTCGGCGAGCTTGTCCAGGCGCGCGTCCGGCAGCGGGACCACGCCCACGTTCGGCTCGATGGTCGCGAACGGGTAGTTCGCCGAGACCACGTCGTTGCTGGTCAGCGCGTTGAACAGGGTGGACTTGCCCACGTTGGGCAGGCCGACGATTCCAAGGGTGAGGCTCACGTCCGCCAGTCTAGGAGCCGGTGCACGCGCGAGCGGCCCCCGGGCCGCGGCGATGTGCTGCATCTCGCCCGCGCTGCGTGACGGGTGGCCTGCGTGACGGGTGGCCTGCGTGGCGAGTGGCACTGCGTGACGGGTGGCGCTGCGTGACCGGGACCGGTCGCGCGGAACGGGTCAGCCGTCCTCCCGCTCCTGGCGATCGTCCTGACCACCGTCGTCCCGGTCGTCCCCGTCCTGGTCGTCCTGCTGATCGTCGCCCTGCTGGCCGCCACCGTCGTCCCGGTCATCGCCGTCCTGCTGGTTCTGCCGGCCGTCCTGCTGCTGACCACCACCGCCGTCCTCCTGGCGCTCCTGCTCGCCCTCCTGCCCGGGCATGGCGTCGTCGCAGGCCGTGGCACCGAGGGCGCAGCCGGCCGCGAGGACGAGGCCGGCCGCCCTGGCCGCGCGTGATCCGTTCCGCCGAGTTCGCGACATGCACCGAGGCTATCCACCTCCGCGCGCCCGGCGCAGCCCCCCGCGCGGACGATGCCGCCAGCGCAGCCGGACCAGCACGATGTCTGATTTCCGCTGGTGGCTGCCGCTGCGGCGATGGCAGGATCGAGCTGTGCTGGTAGGAACCGAGCAGGCGTACAGGGCAGTCGCCGCCCGCGACACCCGTTTCGACGGGTGCTTCGTGCACGCCGTGCGCTCCACCGGCATCTACTGCCGCCCCTCCTGCCCCGCGCGCACCCCGCACCGCGACAACAGCGCCTTCTTCCCCACCTCCGCCGCAGCGCACGCCGCCGGGTACCGCGCGTGCCGCCGCTGCCTGCCCGACGCCGTGCCCGGATCGCCCGAGTGGGACATGCGGTCGGACCTGGCCGGGCGGGCGATGCGGCTGATCAACGACGGGGTGCTCGACCGCGTCGGGGTGCGCGGACTGGCGGCGGAACTGGGGTATTCGCCCCGCCACCTCACCCGGGTGCTCACCGCAGAACTCGGCGCCGGCCCGCTGGGGCTCGCCCGCGCGCACCGGGCGCACGCGGCGCGCCTGCTCATCGAAACCACCGAGCTGGCGTTCACCGACATCGCCTTCGCCGCCGGGTTCGCCAGCCTGCGCCAGTTCAACACCACCGTGCGGGAGGTCTTCGCGGCCGCGCCGACGGACCTGCGCCGCCGCGCCCGGCACGCGCAGCGCCCGGCGGGCACCGGCCGGATCCGGCTGCGGCTGCCGTTCCGCGACCCGTGCGACCTGAGCGGGATGTTGGCGTTCCTGCGCGGACAGGCGGTTCCCGGCCTCGAACGCTCCACTGCGGACGGTTACGCCCGCACGCTGCGGCTGCCGCACGGCGCGGGTGTCGCCGAGCTCCGGCCGGAGGCGGCGCACCTGGCGTGCACGCTGCGGTTGACCGACCTGCGGGACCTGGGCAGCGCGGTCAACCGCATCCGCCGGTTGTTCGACCTCGATGCGGACGCGGCCGCGATCGCCGAGGTGCTCGGGGACGATCCGGCGCTGGCACCGCTGGCGCACCGCCGTCCCGGCGTGCGCGTGCCGGGCAGCGTGGACGGGGCGGAAACGCTGCTGCGCGCCGTGCTGCACAGCTGCGGCGCGGACTCCGGTGCGCAGCGGCTGGTCGCGGCACTGGGTGAGCCGCTGGCGCTCGACGACCGGCTCGGAGGCGAGGCACCGCTCCTGTTCCCCGAACCCGGGGTAGTCGCCGACCGCGGCGCCGAAGCACTGGACGGCCAGGCACCGGCCGTGCGGACCCCGGTGGTGGAGGCGCTGCGGGCGGCGGCGTCCGCGCTGGCCACGGACGACCTCCGGGTGCACCCGGGGTGCTCCGCCGAGGAGTTGCGCGCGCGGTTGCGCGAGCTGCTCGGCCTCACCTCGCAGACCGCGGATGCCGTGGCGGTGCGGGTGCTGGGCCTGCCCGACGTGCTGGTCTCCGATCGCACGCTGCTGCGCGGCGCCAAACTCGCCGGACTGCCGACCGACCCGGTGGCGCTGGCCGAGCACGCGCGGCGCTGGCGGCCCTGGCGTTCCTACGCGGGCGCGCTGCTGCGGCAGCTCGCCCGGATCTCAGCGGAAAGGACACCGACATGCACTGGTCCACAGTAGACACACCAGCGGGACCGTTCAGCGCGGTCGTGGACACCGACGGCGCCGTACTCGCCTCCGGCTGGACCGCCGAGCTCGACGACCTCGTCCCGCTGATCTCGCCCGAGCTGCGCGCGGGAACTCCGCAGTGGACGGACGACCTCGGCACCACCGGCGAAGCCGTGCGCGCCTACCACGACGGCGATCTCGCCGCCGTGCGGGACGTCGCGGTGCGCCAGCGCTCCGGCCCGTACTTCCAGCACGCCTGGGAAGTACTGCGCACCGTGCCCGCCGGCAGCCCGATCACCTACACCCGCTACGCGGAGCTGGCCGGGCGACCGCGGGCCGTGCGGGGTGCGGCATCGGCCTGCGCGAACAACGCGGCGGCGCTGTTCGTGCCGTGCCACCGGGTGCTGCGCAACGACGGATCGCTCGGCGGATTCCGCTGGGGCCTGGAGGTCAAGCGCTGGCTGCTCGAGCACGAACGCTCCGCCGCCGGCTGCGGGGATGAGGAGGACGCCGAGACGGCCGCGGCGCTGCCGTGAGCCGCGACCTCCTCCGGGAGGCTCGCCGCGCCCCGCACGAGGAAGTCCGCCCCGTACCGACCGGAGCGAACACCGCCTTCAGCGGGGAACACCGCACCGGGCTCCTCCCCGCAGTGCCGGGCACCGCGGGGAGGACTGGCAGTGCACGCCGCTGCGCCGACCTGCTCAGCAGACGTGCTCCACGCTGGAGCCGGCGCGCGCCTTGCGCACCCGCAGCCGCACCGGGATGCGCTGACGCATCTCCTCCACGTGCGAGACCAGCCCGACCACGCGGCCGCCCGCGCGCAGTTCGTCCAACGTGTCCATGACCATGTCCAGCGCGTCCGGGTCGAGGCTGCCGAAGCCCTCGTCGATGAACAGCGTGTCGAGCATCGCCCCACCCGCTTCGGCGGCGACCACGTCGGCCAGTCCGAGCGCCAACGACAGCGAGGCCAGGAACGACTCCCCGCCGGAGAGCGTGGCGGTGGGCCGCTCCTTGCCGGAGTAGTCGTCGAGCACCTCCAGCCCGAGCCCGCCGCGCTTGCCGCGTTCGCCCGCGGCGTCGGTGTGCACGAACGAGTAGCGCCCGTCGCTCATCCGCTGCAACCGGCGGGTGCCGGCGACGGCGACCTCCTCCAACCGGGCGGCCAGCACGAACGAACGCAGCGACATCTTGCGGGCGTTCTGCCCCTGCCCGTTGACCACGTCGGTCAGCGCGTCGAGTTCGGCGAACTCGGCGCGCAGCGGGTCGAGTTCCGCCCACGCCGCGCGCAGCTGCTCGGCGACCTCGCCCAGCTGGCGTTCGCGCTCCAGGGCCTGCTGCGCCGCCGCGGCCGCCCGTTCGGCGCGATCCTGCTCTTCGGCGTACTCCCGCTCGGCCGCGTCGACGTCGACCTCGGCCGCAGGGTCCACATCGGCCAGTTCCGGATCGGCCAGTGCGGACCGCGCCGCGGCAGCCTGTTCGTCCACTCGGGACAGTTCTGCTTCGAGCCGGCTCTGCCGCTGTTCGTCCCGGTGCGCCTCGAGCGCCTCGGAAACCTCGTCGAACCCGGCGCGCACCGCTGCATCGGCCAACGCGCGCTGCTGCTCTGCGAGGCGTTCGGTGGCGTCATCGCGCGCGGTGCGGGCCGCGACGAGCGCGTCGAACCGCTCGGCCCGCTGCTGCAGGAACTCCCGCCGCTGCTCGATGTCGTCGAACTCCCCCCGCGCCTCGCGCAGCCGCTGCCCGCGTTCGGACACGGCCGACCGGAGATTGCCGAGCTCGGTGCGGCACGCCGCCAGGTCCGAACGCGTCCGCGACAGCCGCGCCCCCAGGTCCTCCGCGGCGGTTTCGAGTTCGGACACCGCCGCCGCGCGGGCCGCGTGCTCACCGGCGGCGGCCGCGAGCGCATCGGCCTCCTCGGTAAGCTCGGCGACCTCGGCCGCGAGTCCCTCCTCGGTGCGGTCACCGAGGCGTTCGCGCAGCCGCTGCACCTGCCCGCGCGCGGTCTGCTCGGCCTGCTCGGCCGTGCTGCGCCGCTGCGCGGCCCGCTGCTCGGCGGCCTGGGCGCGCTCCTCGTCGTCCGAACCGACCTGCTCGGCCACCGGTCGTGCCGGTGCGGGGTGCTCCGAAGCGCCGCACACGGAGCACGGCTGGCCGCCGACCAGCCCGTCCGCCAGTTCCGCGGCCATGCCCGCCAGGCGGGCTTCGCGCAGCCGCTGCACCTCGTCGCGCGCCCGCTGGTGGGCATCCACGGCAGCACCGCGTTCCCGCTCGGCCTCGTCCTGCTCGCGCTGCGCCGCGGGCAACGCACGCGCCTGCTGGTGCAGGTCGGTGCGATCGGCCAGGCGCTCGCGGACCGTGTCCAGCCAGTCCCCGGCGCGGGCGGCCTCGTCGAGCCGCTGCCGCGCGGCCTGCAACCGCTCCGGCAGCGCGGCCTGCTGCGCGAGCAGGTCCTCCTCGGCGGCGGCGTGCTCGGCGACGCGTCCGTCCAGCTCACCGACGCGGCGTTCGTCGGCGCGCTGCTGCTCCGCCTCGGCGACGAGTTCCCGCAACCCACCGGCCTTTTCCCGGTCGGCGCCCGCGCTGCGGCGCAGCTCGGCCAACTCGGCCTCCGCCTCGGCACCGGCGTGCTCGGCGCTGCTCCGCACCCGCTCACGCGCCTCGGCCAAGGACTGCTCGGCGCGCTGCACCGCCTCCCGCGCGGTCACGACCGGGACGGCGCTGCGCGCCGCGGACAGCTCGGCCCGCCACCGGTCGTGCTCGCCGCGCCACTGCTCCAGCTCGTCCAGCGTCGCCCGCGCCTGCCGCACCCGACGCACCTGCTCGGCCGACGTCCGCCGCCGCGTCAGGCGCTGCTCCGCCGCGTCGCGCGCGCGGCGCGCCCGCGCCTGCTCGGCCTGCGCCTGTTCGCGCTCGCGCGTGGCGGTCTTCTCCGCCTGCTCCAACCAGGACCGCTCGTCGGACCCCTCCTCCGCCTCGTCCGGCCCGTGCCCGACGACCTGCACCGCGCGGGCGAGCAGCTGCCGCACCTGCTGCTCGGCCTGCTCGGCGGCGCGGGAGCGCTGCGCGCGGTGCTCGCGGAACCACGACTCGACGCGGGCGAAGCGCTCGGTGCCGAACAGCTTCTCCAGCAGCTTCTCCCGCTCGGCCGTGTCGGCGCGGAGGAACTTGGCGAACTCGCCCTGCGGCAGCAGCACGACCTGGAAGAACTGCTCCGCGGTCATCCCCAGCAGCCGCTGCACCGTGCGGGCGACCTCGTCGACGCGAGTCACACCTTCGGCCGCCTCGCCCTCCGGCGGCCCGCCCAGCCAGGTCAGCGCGGCCGCGGCCTGCTTCTTCGTGTAGCCGGAGCCGCGCTTCTTCGGCCGCTGGTGCTCGGGGCTGCGCTCGATGCGCATCCGGTGGCCCTGCACGGTCAGCTCCAGCACGACCGCGGTGGGCACGTCCGCACCGGCCGTGTCGCAGCGCAGCCTGCGGCCGTGCTCGCGCGCGCCCGGCACGCGCCCGTACAGCGCGAAGGCCACCGCGTCCAGCACCGTCGTCTTGCCCGCGCCCGTGTCGCCGTGCAGCAGGAACAGGCCGTCGGCGGCGAGCGCGTCGAAATCCACCACCTGCTGGCCCGGGTAGGGGCCGAACGCGGACATTTCCAGCCGGTGCAGCTGCATCAGTTCACCTCCGCGCGCACCGTGCGCAGCGCCTCGTCCAGCAGGGACCGTTCCGAGTCGGTGGGTTCGCTGCCGCGGCAGTCGGCGAGGAACCGCGCGGCCAGCTCGGTGTCGTCGCGCCCGCGCACCGCCTCGGAGTAGCGCAGCTGCGCGGCGGCGCGGCCCTGCTCCGGTTCCCACTCCAGGTGCACCGCGTGCGGGAACCGCTGCTGCAACCGCCGCATCGGGTCCAGCGGGCGCACCTCGTCGGTGAGCACGGCCGAGACGTAGCAGTCCGCCACCTCGGCGTGCTCCGGCGCGCTGAGCAGCTCCTCCAGCGGTCCGCGCAACGCGGCCAGTGCGCGCGGCACCGGGAGGTCGCGGCGCCGCACCTCCCCGAGCCCGCCCGCGTCCAGCTCGGCGATCCAGACGCACTTGCGGTGCTCGCGCTCGGCGAAGGAGTAGGCCAGCGGGCTGCCCGAGTAGCGCAGCCCCTCGCGCAGCACCTGCGGGCCGTGCAGGTGGCCGAGGGCGACGTAGTCCACCCCGTCGAACACGGCGGCGGGCACCTGTTCCGCGCCGCCGACGGCGACGGTGCGTTCCGAACCGCCCCCCTCGCCGCCGGTGACGAAGGCGTGCGCGAGCACCACCGACCGCGTGCCCGCCTCGCGCGCGGCCAGGTCCGCCCGCACGCGGCGCATCGCCTCGTCGAGAACGGCGGCGTGGCCGCGCTGCTCGGGTGCGGAACCACCCGCCTCCTCGGCCGTGTCGCGCAGCACCTGCCGCGCCGGATCCGGTTCGAGGTAGGGCAGGCCGTAGCAGGCGACCGGGCCGTGCTCGTCGTGCAGCAGCACCGGTTCGTGCAGCTCGGCGATGCGGGTGCGCAGGTGCAGCCCGCCGGCGGCGGCGAAGTCGGCGAACGCGCCGACCCGCGCGGCCGAGTCGTGGTTGCCCGGGGTGATCACCAGCTGCGCCCCGGTGTCGGCGATGCGCCGCAGCACGCGCATGCAGGTGCGCACCGCCTCCTGCGACGGCACGGCCCGGTCGTACAGGTCGCCGGCGACGACCACTGCGTCGACGTGCTCCTCGGCGGCGATCCCGGCGATCCCGGTGAGCACGGACTCCTGGTCGGCCAGCAGGTCGCGGCCGTGGAAGGTGCGGCCCACGTGCCAGTCGGAGGTGTGCAGTACCCGCATGCGGACCAACCTAACGGGCCGCTCCGGCGAGATCGGCCAACCGGTGCGGCCGTGTCGAGCGGGCCACGACACGCCCGCGGTGCGACCCGCGTCCGGCGGGCAGCACCGCGGCCGTGTCGGGTGGGCGCTCTCGAGCACCGCGGCCGTGTCGGGTGGGCGCTCTCGAGCACCGCGGCCGTGTCGGTGCGGCGCGGCCGTGTCGGGTGGGCGCTGCCGGGGCGCCGCGAACACGGCCGGCCGGGCATGATCGGAGGGCGTCCCGCGTCGAAGGAGGTCCGTTGACCGGCATCCTGCTCACCGTCGTCATCGTGCTGACCCTGCTGTTCGCCGCGGCCCTGGCGCTGCTGTGGCGGCTGTACAGCGACAGCGCGCGGCGCGCCGACGAGGCGCTGCGCATGGTCGAGGCCGAACGCGCCCGCACCACCGAGCAGCAGCACGCGCTGCGCCGCTACGAGGTGGCCTTCGCCTCCAGCACCGGCCGCGGCGAGCTGGGCGAGCAGGTGCTGACCGAAACCGCCCGCTCGCTCGGCCTGCGCGAGGACGTGCACTTCAGCCTGCAGACCGACCTCGCCGGGGGAGGTGCGGCGCGGCCGGACATGGTGCTCACCGTCGGCGGCGGACGGCGCGTGCCGGTGGACGCCAAGGCGAGCCTGGCGGTGTGGGCCGAGGCGATGGAGACCGACGACCCCGCCGAGCGGGCGGATGCGCTGCGGGTGCACGCGCGCAACCTGCGCTCCCGCGCGGGCGAGCTGGCCGGCAAGAACTACCACAAGTGGGCCGACGCGATCTACGGCACGATCATGTTCGTGCCCTCGGACGCGGCGCTGGTGGCCGCGCTGGACACCGATCCGCAGCTGCTGTCGTGGATGCTGCAGCGGCGCGTGTTCCCCTGCGGTCCCACCGGTTTCGCCGTGCTCGCCTCGGCGGCGCTGTTCGCCGCGACCGAGCGGACGCTGACCGAGGACAACGAGCGCATCCGGGAGCAGGCCGTGCGGGCGCAGCGTTCGGCGCACCAGGCGGTGGAGGCGGTCAACCTCTCCAGCACGCACCTGCAGCGCTTCGCCTCCGCGCGGCGGCGCGAACTCGACGCGCTCGAGGCGTTCCGCACCACGGTGCGACCGCTGGCCGAATCGGCCGGCTCCGGCGAGATCGCCGGTGTGCGCCGCGACGAGGACGGGATCGCCACGGAGCTCGACGTCGACGAGGACGGGCGATCGCGGAACTGAGCGAGGACGTTGGAAGATCCGGTCAGTGCAGGTACCGGCGGCGGGTGATGACCAGGAGGTTGGCCGCGAGCGGCAGCAGGGCGCAGAGGAGCGCGACGGAAGCGATCAACACGCGCACCAGGAGCCAGTAGGCGGCGCTCATCCGCAGGATCCCGGCTCCGGGGTTCTCGGCCAGGAAGAACACCAGAAGACCCACGTGGTTCACCGCCGCCAGGGCGACCACCAGGAGGCAGGCAACGGCCAACTTCGCCGCCCACAGCGCCGACTTGGACCGGCCGCAGGTGAGCCACTCGAAGTAGGTCCCGTTCCTGAACTCGGTGTGGAAACAGCCCGCGACGCCCTCGCCGAGAAGATCCGCACCAACACCCGCCAGTCGCTCGCGGAGGTGCGCGGCATCCTCTCCGACCTGCGCTCGCAGGAGGGCGATGCCGAGGAAGCGGGACGCGACGGCCGGTGCCGGCCGCGAAGACTCGGACTCCGAGGCGCTGCGCGGCGGTGTGGGACTCGTGGGCCTGGCCGAACGCGCCGCCATCTGCGGCGGCTCCCTGTTCCGGCGCGAGGCTGGGGACGAATTCGAACTGCGGGCGCGCCTACCACGGTCATCGTGAGCGAGCCGGTGCGCGTGGTGGTCGTCGACGACGACCCGATGGTCCGGCGCGCCCTGCGCGCGGGCGCGAGCGGTTACCTCCTCAAGGACGCGCCCCATTACCGTGTTGGTGGCTCCGATCTTGGAGCTCCTGGTCGCTCGGTGTGGCATGACTGGTGCCCCCTGTCGCTCGCATGATCCGGGGGGGTGGTGTCACCACACCGGGAGGCGCCTGTGGACCGCTGAATAGGGACGTGCCCACCGGTTTATCCGGGTGGTCTGGTCGTAATGTGGGTGTCGGCTGCCGGCGTCGGATCAGCGACCGGGAACATACAACAGCACATCGGGAGACGCTGCGATGACCAGTGGGTTCGACGTGTTCTGCGGTCTGGACGTGGGCAAGGAGCACCATCACGCCACCGGCCTGACGGCTGAGGGCGTGCGCGTGCACGATGCTGCCCTGCCTAACACCGAAGCCGGGCTGCGCGACGTCTTCGACCGGCTGGGCCAGCATGGCCGGGTGCTCGTGGTCGTGGATCAGCCCGCCTCGATCGGCGCGCTGCCGGTGGCGGTGGCCCGCGACAGTGGCTGCGAGGTGGCCTACCTGCCCGGGCTGGCGATGCGCCGCATCGCCGACCTGCACCCGGGCCAGGCCAAGACCGACGCCCGCGACGCGGCCGTCATCGCCGAAGCCGCCCGCAGCATGCCGCACACCCTGCGCCGGGTCGATGTCGGTGACGAAGCCCTGGCCGAGCTGGAAGTGCTCGTCGGCTTCGACGACGACCTCGCCAGTGAGGCCACCCGCGTGGGCAACCGGATCCGCGGGCTGCTCACCCAGATCCACCCCAGCCTGGAACGGGTATTGGGCCCGAAAATCCAGCACACGGCCGTGCTGGAGATCTTGACCCGCCTGGGCGGGCCCGACGGCATCCGCACCGCCGGGCCCCGCAAGCTGCGCAACCTGGCCAGCAAACACGCACCCCGCAAGGGCGCCGAGTGGGCCGAGCAGATCTGGCAGGCCCTGGGCGAGCAGACCGTCACCGTGCCCGGCACGGCCACCGCCGAGACCGTCCTGTCGAAACTGGCCGCCTCGCTGAAAACCGTTCTCACGCAACGCAATGACGTCGCCGACCAGGTCGAGAAAGTGCTCGATGCGCACCCTCTTGCCGGCGTCCTGACCTCGATGCCCGGCATCGGCGTCAGGACCGCCGCCCGCATCCTGCTCGACGTCGGCGACGGCTCCGCCTTTCCCACCCCAGGGCACCTGGCCGCCTACGCCGGGCTGGCCCCAGTCACCCGCCGATCCGGCTCCAGCATCCGCGGCGAACGTCCACCCAAAGGCGGCAACAAACAGCTCAAACGGGCCTTCTTCCTCGCCGCCTTCGCCGCCCTGTCCGACCCCACCAGTCGGGCCTACTACGACCGCAAACGCGCCCAAGGCAAGCGCCACAACGCCGCCCTCATCTGCCTGGCCCGCCGCCGCTGCGACGTCCTCTTCGCCATGCTCCGAGACGGAACCTACTACCAACCACCCACCCCACAACCGGCTTGACCCAACCCATAGGGACACCCCCCCGGACGAACTCGTCTCGGCCATCCTCGCGGTCCACCAGCGTCGCCCGCATCTGGACGACTCGGCCACCCGTCGACTCGTCGGCCTCGCCATCGGCGATGGGGCCCGCACACGCTGCCCCTGGGGGAACCCGGTTGGTTGACAGGGGCGCGTGCGCGGGCAGGCTCCACGGTAGGGCCGGTGGGGGCGGCTGGTCCCGCTGCGTGCCCCGCTCGGGCGAGACTTCGCAAGCGCACCATCGCACGAACACGGAACCGGCCTCGTCCTGTTGACTCCGCGTGGTTTCCCACCAGGGCGGTCGTGATCTGGCGTCGCGTCCTCCGGGCCTGCACAATGTTGTCCGATGGGGAGCGGGATCACATGAGCGATTCGTCGCAGTCCACGGACGGGGCACCTGACGGCACGGACCCGGTCGACCCGAGCCGCGCCGATGAGGGGCGCATCGATGAGGACGCGGGACCCGCACATGTCGAAGAGCAACTGCGCAGCCACGGTGTCCGCCTCGGAAGGGGCGGGATCGCTCCCGCGGTGTTCTGGCCGGCCTTCCTCGTCATCGCCGGCGTCACGGTCATCGCGATCCTGTTCCCCTCCGGCACCGGTGAGGTGCTGAACACGCTCCAGACCGGCATCACCGAGGGTCTGGGGTGGTACTACATGATCGTGGTTGCCGCCTTCATCGTGTTCGCGGTGTGGATGGGGCTGAGCCGCTTCGGCACCATCAAGTTGGGTCACGAGGACGAGCCGCCGGAGTTCGGCGTGTGGTCCTGGTTCGCCATGCTGTTCGCGGCCGGCATGGGCATCGGGCTGGTCTTCTTCGGGCTGGCGGAGCCGCTCACCTTCGCGACCAGCGATCCCAAGCCCGGCACGGACGGCTCAGCGGAGGAGGTCGCCCAGCTCGGCATGGCGCAGGCCTTCGTGCACTGGGGCTTCCACCCGTGGGGGGTCTACGCCGTCATCGGACTCGCGCTGGCCTACGCGATCCACCGGCGCGGGCGTCCGGTGTCCATCCGGTGGGCGCTGGAGCCGCTGTTCGGGGACCGGGTCAAGGGCTGGGTCGGGGACCTGATCGACGTGCTGGCCATCATCGGCACCGTTTTCGGGGTGGCCACCTCACTCGGATTGGGCGTGCAGCAGATCGCTGCCGGCCTGTTGGCGACAGGTGTTCTGGACGAGACGAACAGCACCATCCTCGTGGTCCTGATCGTCATCATCACTCTCCTGGCCATCGTCTCCGTGGTCAGCGGTCTCGGCCGAGGCATCAAGTGGCTCTCGAACACCAACCTGTCGCTGATGGGCGTGCTGCTCATCTCGGTGCTGATTCTCGGGCCCACGCTGTTCCTGCTGCGCGACTTCGTCCAGTCCCTGGGGATCTACCTCGCCAACGTGCTGAACATGACCTTCGACGCGGCCGCGTACACCGGCGACGCGGGTCAGGAATGGATGGCGAACTGGACGATCTTCTACTGGGGCTGGTGGATGGCCTGGGCGCCGTTCGTCGGGGTGTTCATCGCCCGCATCTCCCGCGGCCGAACGATCCGGCAGTTCATCGCCGGTGTGCTGCTGGTCCCGACCCTGCTCGGGTTCTTGTGGCTCGCGGTGCTGGGCGGTACCGGCATCCACCAGCAGCTGTACGGCCAGGGTGGTTTGGTCGACCCCGATGAGGGAGTGGTCGCCGAGGAGGCCCTGTTCCTCGGCCTCGAACAACTCCCCCTGGGCGCGATCCTCTCGATCATCACGATCGTGCTGGTGGCGATCTTCTTCATCACATCATCGGACTCCGGCTCGCTGGTGGTCGACATGCTCGCCTCCGGCGGGCACCCGGACCCGCCGACCTGGAGCCGGGTGCTTTGGGCCTCGTTGGAGGGGCTGATCGCGATCGGGCTGCTGCTCGCCGGCAGCACGTCCGCGTTGCAGGCAGGTTCCATCGCGACGGCTCTGCCGTTCAGCATCGTGCTGATACTGATGTGCTTCGCCACGTACCGAGCGCTGAACGCCGAGCACCGGCAGTTGCTGGACACCGAGCGGCGGATCCGGAGACGTGAGCTCGCTGGAGAGCTGTCGCACGACTTCGACGAGCACTTCGGTGAGCAGGTCGACGACCGGATCGACTACGCGCTGACGAGCACGACGGGGATCTGGAACCGGGAGCGCAAGCGCAACCCGGTCGCCACCCTCTCCCGCTCCCGACGCCGCAGCAGAGGCGGCCAGCCCGGCGCCGCAGGAGGACCCGGCGCGGGCGGCAGCTCAGGTTCGGGTGGTGGCTCCGGCTCAGGAGGCGCGGGCCCCGGCTGACAGGTTCGGCGGGCTGGCAGGTTCGGCAGCAGGGCCAGGAACAGACGGGCGGCTCCGCCTATCCCGCGACGCCAGCAGAGTTGGCGAGGCCGCGTCTGCCCCCGCGCGATCCGAGCGCCCCGACGTCGGCGATGGCGACCGCGAGGCGGTGGTCCCCCTGTCGCGGCGGCCCGCTACAGCCCGGCGATTCGCTGCTGTTCGGCAAGGAAGTGGGCGGTGTCCTGCGTCGAGTCGTACAGGCTCCGGTAGTGCCGGTAGAACTCGTCGTAGCGCTCGGCGCTGTCCGGATCAGGCTTCACGGTGTCCACGATCGGGTTCCACTCCTCCGGCGCCACGGCCGTGTCCGTGGCGATGCCCGCCAGCAGCGCGTCGCCGTAGGAGGCGCCCACGGTCTCCGCCGGGACCTGCTGCTCCAGCCCGGTGATGTCGGAGACGATGCGGGTCCACAACCCGCCCTGGGTGCCGCCGCCGACGGCGACGAGCCGCCGCGCCCCGGCACCCGCCTCGCGCATGGCCTCGAGGTTGTGCCGCACGCCGTAACCGGTGCCCTCCAACGCGGCCCGGTACAGCTCGGCGCGCCCGTGCGTGGTGGTCAGCCCGGCGATGATCCCGCGCGCGTCCGGGTCCATGATCGGCGTGCGTTCGCCGGCGAAGTAGGGCAGCACCAGCAGCCCGCGGCTGCCCGCCGGCACCTGCCCCGCCTCCTCGACGAGGTCGGAGAACTCGCCGGCGACCAGCCCGCGCAGCCAGTCCGTCACCGCGCCCGAGGTGGCCATGCCCGCGGCGAGCGTGTACGTGCCCGGGAACGCCCCGCACGTCCCCCACAGCACCGGGTGCGGGCGCGGTTCGGACAGCACCTGCACGAAGAACATCGTCGTGCCGTACATGAGCATCACGTCACCGGGCTCGCGCACACCCACGCTCGCTGCCTCCGACCACGCGTCGACGGTGCCGGCGGTGACCGGAAGACCTTCCGGCAGGCCGGTTTCCGCGGCCGCCTGCGCCGACACCCGGCCGGCCACCTCGGTCGGCCAGACCAGCTCGGGCAGCCGCATCCCGCCGGTGATCCGCTGCGCCCGGTCGTCGGCCCACTCGCGCCGGGTGAGGTCGTACAGCGGGTCGCACTGGCTGGCCGAGTGGTGGTCGAGCACGTACTGCCCGGTCAGCCGGTGCACCAGGTAGGAGCTGCACATGAGCAGCTTCTCCGTGCGGGCGAACGTCTCCGGTTCGTGGTTGGCAAGCCAGCGGACCTTCGGGCCCACGGCCTGGCTGGACAGTGACGACCCGCCGCGGGCGAGGATGTTCTCCGCGCCCAGCTCGGCGTTCAGCTCCTCGATCTCCGCGACCGCCCGAGTGTCCACACCGTACAGGATCGCCGGGCGCAGCGGAGCGCCCTCGGCGTCGGCGGGCAGGAAAACGGGGCCGATGCCGCTCAACCCGAGGCCGACGAGCTGCCTGCCCTCCGCGGCGGGCAGCAGTTCCGCGAGCAGGGCGCGGAAATCGCTCCACCACACCGCTTCCGCGTCGTGCTCGACCCAACCGGGGTGCGGATACGACGTCTCGTGCCGGCAACTGGCCCGCTTGAGCACCTGCCCGCGCGTGGTGACCAGAACACCCTTGGCACTGCCGGTTCCGATGTCCACGCCCAGCAGCACTTCCTCCGCCACGGCCGCACTCCCTCCTCGCTACACCGGGCGCAGCCGGGCCTGCCCCGGCGCGTCCCGTCCGCCTCCGGTCATTCTCGCAGCGCGGGGAACCCGCCGGGGCGCGTCACGACCCGCCGAACACGAGCGGGGCCAGTTGCACACCACCCTGCCCCCAACCGGCGGAGCTGACCCACCAGCGCGCGCCGTCGCGGACCACCTCGGCCGCGTGCGAGGGGACGTGCCCCACCCGCTGCGACGGATCGAAGTGCAGCGGGTCCGCGCCGGCGAACACGTCGGTGCCCACGTAGCCGCCGCGCGGTCCGATGAACAGGTACCAGCTGCCGCCGCGCTCGACGACGAACGGCGACTCGGTGCCGCCGCCCCAGGTGCCCTCTTCCTCGTCGCGGAAGACGATGCGCCGCTCGCCCCACCGCAGCAGGTCCCGACTGGTGCGGCAGGCCACCACGTGGTTGCCGCCGGTGGGCTCGCTCGTGGCCGTGTAGAACAGCAGCCACTGGTCACCGCGCCGCACCAGCATCGGATCGCGGGCGTCGTAGCCGTCGCGGAACAGCGGCCCCGTGGGCAGGCGGCGCCACCGCCACAGGTCCGCGGAGACGGCGGCGCTGATGGCGAAACGCGTCCGGTCCGCACCGCCGCCGCAGTAGAACATCCAGTACAGCCCGGCGTGTTCGACCACGTGCGGTGCCCACAGCACCGTTTCGCCGAAGTAGTCGGGATCGGCGGTCAGCGCCGGCGGGTGCTTCGTCCACGGCCCCAGCGGGTGCGGCGCGGTGGCGTGGGCGAAGATCCGCTCGTCCATCGGATCGGCCGGTTCCGGGTGGGTGATGCCGAACAGGTGCCACGAGCCGTCGCGGCCGCGGACGAAGCAGTGGTCGTTGATGTACCACGGGCGGTCCTCACCGCGGCTCGGGTCGTGGACGTGGCGGTACTCGCCCGCGCGCACCGGCCCCGGCGCGGCACCGCCCGCAGCGCGGGCCCGCGCGCCGGGAACGCCCGCGAGCAGCGGCGCCGCGGCCAGCGCGCCCAGCAGCGCGCGCCGCCCGGTTCCCGGCGTCGCCGGCATCAGCCCCGGGTCCATTCGTCCACGCGGACGTCGAGCTGTTCGGCCGCGGCGCGCAGCTCGGCGCGGTGGTCGCCGGGGACGGCGTGGATGTGGTTCGCGCCGAACCGGGAGAGGAACACCTCCCCGGGCACGTCCAACCGGGTGAAGGCGTGCGGCCATTCCGGTGTGGACTGGTGCATCAGCGCCTTGTTCGTCTCGTCGTCGTAGCTCTCGAACGCGCCGAGCATCAGCTGCAGCCGGTACGCGCCGTCCTCGCGGGTGAGCCGGCCGAGCGTCATGTCCCCGGGCGCGGCGACGTGCTGCACCGACGCGCCGCCGGCGGGGAAGAAGAACACCTCGGGGTGCAGGTGCACGTTCGCCAGGTTCACCGCGGGGTCCTCGCTGCGGGCGGCGAACCAGGTGGCGTGCTGGCCCGAGTTGCACAGGTCCCAGATGTCGCGGTCGGCGTGGTAGTGCCGCACGTCGGCGAACAGCACCGGGGTGCGGCTGATCGCGTTGAACAGCTGCATCGTCAGCGCGCCGTCCATGTCCGCTTCGGTGGCGCACACGTGGGGTTGCTTCGGCCCGTTCCAGTCGTACGGGTCGTTGAGGAAGGCCTCGGTGACGTCCATCGTCGCGAAGTTCTCCGTCAGCTCGGGCTGTGCCTTGATGCCGGAGAAGTCGATGTGGCGTTCGGCGATGATCTCGCGGACGGCCAGGTAGGAGCGGATCTGCCGCTCCAGCAGCTCCGGGGTGAGCTTGTCGCCGTCGTAGTGCACCCCGGCCGCGTGCCGTTCGAGCCACTCCCGCGCGCCGCGGGCCTCGGCCGGGTCGGCGCGTTCGGCGCGCAGCACCACCTCGTACTGGTCGATCTCCTCGACGTCGATGCCGAACTGCCGCTGCCACTGGTCGGTGTTGGCCACGGCGGTGTTCATGCCCATCGGACGTCCGCCGAACCGGCCGAACGTGCAGCCGTGCAGCGATTTCACCGCAGCCGCGGCGCGGGCGCGCACGCCGATCGCCTCGAGCAGCGCGGCCTCGTCCGGAGCTCCCCAGGCGCGCGCGTGGGTGCGGCCGATCTGGTCGAGCGCGCCACCCGCGGCGAGCATGCCGACCAGGCCCGGTTCGGTCGGATCGGTGCTGGCCGCGAGCAGCAGCGGACTGCGGGTGGCGTCGGCGACGAGCATCGTGAACTGCGGGAACGACCAGACGGTGTAGTACAGCACCGTGAGGTCCACGTCGGCGGCGGCGACCTGGCGGGCGACCGCGTTCGCGGTGACGTTGGTGGCGACGAGGTCCTCGCCGACGACCACCTCGTGCCCGGCGCTTCGCAGCGCGGACACGAGCGCGTCCTGTTTGGACTTGATGAACTCGCTGTTGCGCTCGTGGACGTGCCCACGACCGTCCGAGATGCTGATGACGCCGATTCGAGCCACGATTCCTCCCACACGCAGACGGACGCGGTGACGATGTGTGCGCGGTGTCCGGTCCGGCGGCGGCGTGCGAACGTGCCGCAGCAGCGGGCCGCCACCGCGAACGTGCCGGCCGATCCCGGTTGGCGCACTCCCACGGACCCGGCCACCGAAGGACGGTCGAGCGGTCGTGGTCGGCAAGCTATGCACACCCCGTGCGGGTGTCAAGAATATCGCCGCGCGATCACGCGGGCAGCGGATCGGCGGCGTGCGGCCGCGAATGTGCCCCGTTCCGGCGACACCCGGCAGTATGCGCGTTCGCGAGGGACGCCGCGCCCGCGCCGACCGCCGAACGGCCGGCGCGGGCCCGCCGGTCACCGGAGCATCAGCGGGAGAACGCGGTGTAGCTCGCGGCCGACCACGCGGGGGCGCCGTCGACGGGGACCAGCTCGACGCGCACCTGGTCCTTGCCCGCGGTCAACCGCGCCGGCACGTCGAAGTTGTCCTCCAGCCAGCGGTGGTGCTCGTTGCCGCGCGGCTGCAACCACTGCCCGGCCGGTTCACCGTCGATGCGCACCTGCACGTTCTGGTAGGACTGCTGCTGGTCGCTCATCCGGCGCAGTCGCAGGCCCCGGTTGTCCGGGTCGAGCGCCATCCGGAAGGAGATCGGACCGGTAGCGGTGGTCGCCGTCCGCGTCCGCGGCTCCGGCGCCCGATCGCCTTCGAAACGCGCCGTCAGCGGCCCGCTCCGCTCGCCCTCGGCGGTGTAGTCGTGCTGCGCCCGGCTCGCCGGGTCGCCGAGGTCGATCGCATCGGTGCGGTGCTGCTCGGCCGGACGCCCGCCGTACCAGTAGGCCGTGGAGCTGTAGTCGCCCGGCTCGTCGTTGACCGGTCCGTGCTCGATGCTGAACAGGCCGCCGTCGGAGAACGGCACCGCGTCGTTGTTCAACAGCCGGTAGGCACCGGTGCAGTCGTACCGGCAACCGTCGGCGCCCTTCTCGTGCGCAGGATTGCCGGCCAGCGGCATGGCGAAGGTCGTCCCCTCGCGGAAGTACCAGCCGCCCTCGTAGAGGTCCTCGGTGCCGGTGCCGTGCCAGGCGGGTGTGGACGAGCCGTCGACGTAGAAGCGCTCGTCGCCCTCCAGGTAGTTGCGCTGGTTCGCCTGCGGGGTGTTCAGCGAGTGCGGGGTCTGGTCCTGGTCCCCTCCGCCGGGCGGGATCAGTCCGCGCATGCTGTGCGTGACGCCGTAGAACGTGCCCGCTCCCTGCGCGTCGAGGAACGTCCAGTCCTGGCCCTGCACGGTGCGGCCGCGGTGGTGCGTGGCGTGGAAGTAGCCGGCGTCGGCCGGCATCTGCGCGGGAGCGCTGGTGACCTCGCCGGTGGCCTCGGTCAGGGGCACGTCGCCGTCGTTGACCAGTTCGACCTTCGCGTGCTCGCGGAACGGCATCGGCCACCACGAGGTGAACCAGCCCTGCGCGGGGTCGATCGAGCTCATCATCGTGCGCACGTCGTAGGCGCCGAGGCCGGAACCGAAGAACTCACCGAGCGGCGCGTCCACTGTGGTCCGCCCGTCGAAGGTGATCCGCACCCGCGTGCTCTCCAGCAGCCGCTTCGAGGCGAGCACGTCCTCCTGGTCGCTGGGGTAGCGCGCCACGCGTTTGCGTTCCTGCCAGGTCTGCCGGTCGATGCTGTAGTCGTGCGCCTGCTCCTCGCCCGGATGGCTCGGTCCCAGGTCGAGCACGTCGGTGCGGTGCCAGTCGCCGCCGAGCCTGCTGCGCACGTCGTAGCGGTACTCGTTGACACCGCCCCGCTCCTGCGCCTGCTGGGCACCGGTGAACCGGGTGCTGACGCGGACGCTGGTCTTGCCCGCGGTCAGTTCCGCCGGCACGTCGAGCTCCTGCACGCCCCATTCGCCGCTGCGCGCCGGGCCGCTGTTCCACCGGCCCACGCGCTGCCCGTCGACGAACACGTCGGCGCGCTGCTCCGCCGTGCTCGGGTCGTAGCGGCGGCTCAGGCGGATGCCGTCGTTGTCCGGATCGATCCGCGCGGTGAAGCTGCTGCCGCCTCCCGGGCCGTAGGCGCGGCCGTCGTCGACCACCCGCGGGCTGGCGGTGACCTGCGGAAGTTGCATGCGCAGCCGGTCGATGCGCCCCGGCCCGTCGACTTCGGCGATCGTCCGCGCGTCACCGGGCGCCAACCGGAACTCGTCCCGCGTCGACCGGGCCTCGCGAGCGGCCGGTTTCGGGTCGGCGACGCCGAACCGCCGCAGCCGGTCGAGCACGTCGGTGGCCGGGTCGGACGGGTCGAACGTGTGCACCCCGGACGCGTCGGGGAAGGCGCGGTAGTCCACGTGGTAGAAGCGGGGGTTGTTGTCCACGGTGACCCGCATCGATTCGCGGTAGGGCATGGGAACCTTGATCACCGCTCCGCCGGCTGCGTCGTCGGCGTTGCCCACCAGCGGCCAGGAGAAGGGAGCGCCGACCTCGCCGTCGACGACATCGCTCAACGGGGCGTCGAGCACCACCTCGCCGTCGAGTTCCACGGTGATGTTGCCGGTGTCGGTGACGTCGCCCATCGGTTCCCGGGTGAACCACATCGTGGAGATCTCCCCGGCCCCGGCGTGCTCGGCGATCACGCAGCCCTGCCCGCTCCGCCGCAGGCACGAATAGGTGCCTTCGAACCCGTCGTCGTTGCCACCGCTGCGGTCGAAGCTGGAGAACTGCAGGCTCTGCTCGTCCCCGCGGGACTGGGCCAACGCGTCGAGATCGCGGTAGGCCTCCCAACCGACCGGACCGATCCGGTTCGCGGATTCGGCCTCGGCGGGTGCGCCGCCGGTTCCCGTGTCGACCGCGAGCGCGGTCGCCGCGAGGACCGCCACGCCGAGCAGCGCACCGCGTCGGTGCTTCCCGGATCGGCGGCGGTGCGGTGTTGTCGCATTGCCCATCGAATTCGCCCTCCCCCGCGCTGCTGTCCACTGCGGACGGCAGCGCTCTCCAACGGTGACGCGCGGTGGAACGGGGTCTCCGCTCGCACGTCCGCCCGCCAGCACGGCCCTCGCCGAGAGGACCGCGTTCGACTAGCGAGCCGGACCGCGGAGATCACCCGAGAACGCCGGCGATCTTCCCCGTTGATCGCGGCGCGCTCAGCGCGACGACCGGGCCCGGCACCGCGAATCACACGAAGAGATGGTCACCGCGCGGATCAGTACCGACAACCACCAACCGAGTGGCACCTCCGCCATTTCCGGCATACGCGCCGGCGCGGATGATTCGTCCACAATCGACTTTTCCGGAGGAGGTCGGCGCCGTCCCCGCACCGCGAGCGATCACGGCACGTGGCGGGTCCGGGACGGATCGGATCCCTCGGACGCGAAACGCGTTCCTGGCGGCGGGAGGACGGGAAGGCGGGAGTATGCGGCGCCTCACAGCAGATGTCCGGCAAGAACACCAGCGCAGACGAAAGCGGACACCGAACACCGGAACCGATTCCGAAATATCCGCAGCACACGCACACCGATCGGGGGCAGATGCCCAGACGCGTCCCGCACACGGATGCTGGACCGTTACGGTTGGAAACCGTGACCGCCACCCGCGAGAGTCAGCGCGCAGCCCGCCGACGCGGTAACGGCCCCGTGCAATGGTGGGAACGGAGCCTCGTGCCCAGCGTACGCGGCATCCCGCTGTGGGGAGCGTTGCTGCTCGCAGCACTTCCCACCGCGCTCGGAGCCGTACTGGACAACCTCATCTGGTCGCGGCCGTCCCTGCTCGTCTCGGCCGCGTTCGCCGCGGGCAGCGTCCTCGCGGTCGCGCTGATCCGGCGCAAGAGCGTGTTCGGCCCGATGGTGCAGCCACCCCTCGTCCTCGCGGTGGTCGTCCCCGTGGTCGTACTGCTGATCAACGGCAGCGGAGGTGGCGGTGCCATCGGTGCCGCGCTGAGCCTGCTGCAACCGCTCATCAGCAGCTTCCCCGTCATGGTGGGCACCACGATCGGCACGCTCGCCATCGGACTGGTCCGGATCTTCCTCACCCAGCGCGACCCGCGGCGCCGGCGCGCCGCGGCCGAAGCCGCGATCGCGCACGGCGACGACAAACCGACGAAGAAGCGCAAGCCGGTCGCCCCCGAGACCGCCAGCGGGGACAGCAGCGGCGGCAAGAGCAAGGCGGCCAGCGACCCGCCGCGGCCGGCGCGCGGTGAGCAACGTGGTCGACGCGGGCAAGACCGGTCCCAGCAGCCCGCCAAGAAGCGTCCCGCGGACGCGCCTGCGCGCAAGAAGGACGCCGCTGCGCAGCAGGGCGGCGCCGCGGGCAAACGCGACGGCCCGCAGAAGAAGGACGGCCGGGCGAGGAAGGACGCCCCGCCGCGGGAGGCGCCACCGCGCAAGAAGAGGCCCCCGGCCGAGGAGCCCGAACCGCGCACTCCGGCCGCCCAGCAACGGGCGGAGCGCTCACCCGCACGGCGATCGCAGAGGCAGGCTCCACCGAACGGCCAGCAGCCGCCCGGTGGTGGGCAACGTCCCGCGCCGGACGGCCGCCGCCAGCAGCGCGGCAACACGCCGGGACGGCCGGCGCCAGGGCGTCCCCGCCCGCCCGAACCGCCGCCGGGGCGCGGTCAGCCCCCGGGCCAGGGCCAACCGCCGCGACAGGGCCAGCCGCCGCGACAGGACCAGTCACCAGAACAGGGCCGAGCACCGAGGCAGGGCCAACCGCCGGGACAGCGCCAACCGCCGGGAAAGGGCCGAGCGCCGAGGCAAGGCGAGCCGCCGAGGCAGGACCAGGCACCGAAGCAGGGCGAGCCGCCGCCGCGGCGTCCGCGCCCCCCGCGCGACCGCTGAGTGCGCCGAGAGCGCCGAGTGCATCGAGAGCGCCTTCGAGCAAGAGGGCGTCAAGCGGTCAAAGGTCGTCAAGCGGTTTTGCCCGTTGCGGGCGGGCGACGGAGGCACCCACCGGGGCCGCTGGGAGAAGAGGCAGCAGCACCCGCGATGAGCCCTGAAGCACCCGCGATGAGCCCTGCCAGGGGATGTGCACGTTTCGCGAAATGTACACGCCCCTGGTCAGGCGGGGTGCAGCTGAGAACGTGGTGCACCGGAGCGGGGGAGGCGCGCAGCGCCCTGCAACACGCGGTCCCCGCAACGCTCAGATCCCGCAACGCTCAGATCCCGGCGCATGCACGTGCGCAGCGCCGGGAACGAGCTCCGGCCCATCGAGGCAGCTCCGAGCCTCGAGTACGAGCTGGGTGGACCGCGATGGCTGGGCCGGCCACCACGGTTGACCGACTCGCAGCGGCGGCCTGCACCGCGCGCGGTCAGCGGACGCTGGAGGGCTGATCCGGGTTGTTGTCCAGGTCCTTGCGCAGCTCCCGCGGCAGGGCGAAGGAGACCTTCTCGTTCGCCGTGGTCACCTCGTCCACGTCGTCCCAGCCCCGCTCGGCGAGGTAGTCCAGCAGCTGCATCACCAGCACGTCCGGCACCGAGGCACCGCTGGTCACACCGACCGTGCGCACGCCTTCCAACCACTCCGGCTGCACCTGGCGCGGGAAGTCGATGAGCCGCGCGTCCGAGGCGCCGGCATCCAGGGAGACCTCCACCAGCCGCCGCGAGTTCGACGAGTTCTGCGAACCCACGACCAGCACCAGGTCGCACTCGGCCGCCATCGCCTTCACCGCGTGCTGCCGGTTCGACGTGGCGTAGCAGATGTCGTCGCTCGGCGGCGCCTGCAGGTCGGGGAACCGGCCCTGCAGCTGGTCGACGCGCTCCATGGTCTCGTCGACGCTGAGCGTGGTCTGCGACAGCCACACGACCTTGTCCGGATCGCGCACCTGGACGTTTTCCACGTCCTCGGGCTTGTCGACGAGCTGGACGCGTTCGGGCGCCTCGCCCGCCGTTCCCTCGACCTCCTCGTGGCCCTCGTGCCCGATCAGCAGGATGTCGTAGTCGTCCCGGGCGAACCGGTTGACCTCCTTGTGCACCTTCGTGACCAGCGGGCACGTGGCGTCGATGGTTCGCAGGTTGCGGTCCGCGGCCTCCTGGCGCACCGCCGGGGACACGCCGTGGGCGGAGAACACCAGCAGCGAACCCTCCGGCACCTCCTCGACCTCGTCGACGAAGATCACGCCCCGCTCGATGAGCGTGTCGACCACGTGCCGGTTGTGCACGATCTCCTTGCGGACGTACACCGGTGGGCCGTAGGTCTCCAGCGCCTTCTCCACGCTGATGACGGCGCGGTCGACGCCGGCGCAGTAACCGCGCGGCCGTGCGAGGAGGACGCGTTTGCCGTTGCCCGCAGCCCCGTCCGCGGGCGAACGGTCGGCCGGGGCGGTGTCGTCGGCGGCTTGGGGTGCCTGCGGCGAGCTCGTCATATCACCAAGGGTACGGATCGCCGCCGAAGGCAGTCAGCCGCAGCTGCACCCTCCCGGCCCCACCGTGGGACACGGAACACCCGGCCGCGGTCCGACGGGGCCGCCCCATGGATTCACGCGCCCGCCTGGGGCAGGCTGGGCACATGCGATCGTTCCCCCTCCCCGTGCGGGTCGCCGCCGGCGCCGCCGCGGCCACCGCGGAGTGCGCGCGGCAGCTGCCCGGTGTGCTCGCAGGTCTGCCGGTCACCGCGGTGAGCTGGACGCTGCAGACGACGATGCGCGTGCAGCAGCAGGTCACCGAACTCGCGTTGAAGGGCGATGACGCACTCGCCTCGCTGGGAGGGGAACCGGAGGAGCACCCGTCGTGGGCGATCTTCGACGAGGACGAAGTGGCTTCGGACACCCCGGACCACCTCGATCTCGACCCGACCGGTTCCCCGGGGGACAATGCGGCGGGCACCACGGCGAGCGATCCGCCGGGCCGCGCCACCGACGACGCACCACCGGCGTGCCTGCCCGAGTACGACTCGCTGTCGGTGGCGCAGTTGCGCGGCAAGCTCCGCGCGCTGTCCGAAGCCGACCTGGCCGAACTCGTGCGCTACGAACGCGAGCACGCTGCCAGGCCGGAGTTCGAGCGGATGCTCGACAACCGGCTCGACCGGATGCGCACCGGCCGCTGAGCGACCGCCCGTCCCAGCCCCCACCCCGACCCCTGCACCACGACCCCTGCACCACGACCCCGGGAGCAGCACTGAGTTCCGCCACCAGCGCCGACCAGCCGTGGCCGGTCCGCACCGTCGCCCGCAAGGTGGCCGACTGGATCCACCGGCTCGGCGCCGTCTGGGTGGAAGGGCAGATCACGCAGATCTCGCTGCGGCCCGGCGCGAAGACCGCGTTCGTCACCCTGCGCGACCCGAGCGCCGACGTCTCGTTGACGCTGACCTGCGCCGCCTCCCTGCTGCGCGGGATGGACCCGGCGCCGGTGGAAGGCACGCGCGTCGTCGTGCACGGCAAGTTCAACTTCTACGTCGCCCGCGGCACGCTGAGCCTGCGCGTGGACGACATGCGCCAGGTCGGCATCGGAGAACTGCTCGCCCGGATCGAACGGCTGCGGCAGCTGCTCAAAGCCGAAGGGCTGTTCGACCCGGCGCGCAAGCGTGCGCTGCCGTTCCTGCCGAACCGCGTCGGCCTCATCACCGGGCGGGCCTCGGCCGCCGAGCACGACGTGCTCAGCAACGCCCGCCTGCGCTGGCCCGCGGTTCGGTTCGAGCTGCGCAACGTCGCTGTGCAGGGGGCCAGCGCGGTCAGCCAGATCCTCGACGCGCTCGACGAACTCGACCGGGACCCGGCGGTGGACGTGATCGTGCTCGCGCGCGGCGGCGGCAGCGTGGAGGACCTGCTGCCGTTCTCGGACGAGACGCTGTGCCGGGCCGTGGCGAGCTGCCGCACCCCGGTCGTCAGCGCGGTCGGGCACGAACCGGACTCGCCGCTTCTCGACCACGTCGCGGACGTGCGCTGCTCCACCCCCACGGCCGCGGGCAAACGCGTCGCCCCGGACGTGGCCGAGGAGATCCGGCAGGTGGGGCAGCTGCGCGACCGGTCCCGCCGCGCCCTGCAGGGCTGGGTCGAACGGGAGCGGCGCACTGTGGACGCGCTGCGCAGCCGTCCCGTGCTGGCCGACCCGCACGGGCCGCTGCGGCAGCGCGCCGAGCAGGTCGAGCAGATGCGGCAGCGGAGCCGGCGGGCGGTGACCACCCTGCTCGGCACCGAGCAGCGCGCCCTGGCCGCGATGCGGTCGCGGCTGACGACGCTCGGGCCGGCGGCCACTCTTGCGCGCGGCTACGCGATCGTGCAGCGTGTCGACCCCCACGGCGTGGACGGAGTCGTGCGCTCGGTCGACGAGGCTCCCGCCGGCACGCACCTGCGGGTGCGGGTCGCCGACGGGGTGCTGCACGCCGTGGTCGGCGAACACGGTGCGGACTGATCGGTGAGGAACACGACGTGCACACTTCCCCGCGACACACGCCCGCCGGCGACACTGCCCGCGGTTCCGGGGCCCTCGGTTCCGGGGCCCTCGGTTCCGGGGACCGGCAGGCGGTGTTCCTGCCGCTGACGGTGCAGGTGGCGCGTTCCGCCGCCACCGCGGACCGGAAGCGCGCCGACGCGCCGTCCCCGAGCTCCCCCACCGGTGCGCCGGACGCCCAACCTTCCGGTGCCCAGCCTTCCGGTGCCCAGTCTTCCGGCGCCCAACCTTCCAGTGCCCAGTCTTCCGGTGCCCAGTCTTCCGGCGCCCAGCCTTCCAGTGCCCAGCCTTCCGACGCCCAGTCTTCCGGTGACCAGCCTTCCGGTGCGCGGGAAACCGCCCAGGAGGTGCGGCGCTGCGCCGAGGCGGCGGAGTTCACCGCGTACGGCTGCTGGAACGCGTTGCGCGGCGGCTGCCGGTCGGCGGAGCGCACCCTGCTGCCGGCACGGCTGGACGATCTCGTGCAGGCCGCCTCCGAGTACGTCGACCTCCGGTGGTGGCACGGCAGCGGGTCACCGCACCGGCGTAGGGTCGCGGAAGCGCAGCAGCGCATCGACGAGGCCGTGCACGAGGGGGACGGCGCCGAGTTCGCCGAAGCGTTCGTCGGCTACGACCAGGCACTGGCCACCGCGATGGTTTCCGCACGCAGCACAGTGGAGAGTTCGACCCGGTGAGCGATACGCACGAGAGCCCGGAATCAGCAGGAGGGGAATCCGCGGAAGAGGACCCCGCGGAGGCCGCGGCGACAGCGGAAGGGCCCGCGGAGACCGCCGGAAGCGGTCCGCCGGCCGAAACCGCCGAGCAGGCGGAGGCCGGAGGAGCGGAATCCTTCGACCCGGTCGCGGCGCACCCCGAGGTCGCCGAGCTCGACTACGAGCAGGCCCGGGACGAACTCGCCGACGTGGTTAAGCGGCTCGAAGCCGGCGGACTGTCCCTGGAGGAGTCGCTCGCCCTGTGGGAGCGCGGCGAAGCCCTCGCCACCGTGTGCGAGCGGCACCTCGCCGGGGCGCAGGAGCGGGTGGACCAGGCGCTTGAGTCCGTCCAGGAAGACGGATCGGAGTAGCCGCTGCTGGTCAGCGCCCCCACCAGCACCTCCGGCACGGGCGCCGGGATCACCTGTTGTGCTCGTGGTGCCCCGGTGCTTTCCCGCGCCGGTCCTGATCACCGCCGGAGCCGGTCGATGTAGTAGTCCACCGTGCTGAGAGCCGTCTCCGCGGTGTGGCGCCCGAGCAGGAGGTCGTCGCCGAGTCCACCGGTCAGCGCGAGCAGGATTTCGGCCTCCCGTCGTGGTTCCAGTCCCGTGCTCAGCTCCCCGCTGCCCTGCGCGGCGTCGACCTGGCTGGCGAGGAGGTCGAGCAGCTGCGCTCGATCACCTCGCCAGTGCTGGCTTTGGTCAGCGGGAAGAGCACCGTGCACGATCCGCGAAAGGCGGTCGATCGCGCCACCCGACTGATCCCCGATGCGCGAGTCGAACTCTGGCCGAGCGCGGGTCACGCGATCTCCGCGGAGTGCGCGGACGCCGTGAACGCCAGGCTGCTGGACTTCCTCGATCACCTCACCGACGCGGGGACCCCGTGATGACCGCGCGATCGAAGGCGAGCTCACCGAGCACCGCCATGGGTCGCGGCGAGCTCGCCGGCGTGGCACTGGACGTGCTGGTTCCGGTCCTCGTGTACTACGTCCTGCGCAGCGTGGGCCTGAGCGAATGGCTCGCCTTGCTCGCCGGAGCGGCCGCGCCCGCGGTGCGGGCCGGGTGGGCGCTGATCCGGCACCGCACGCTGAACTGGTTCCCGACCGCGGCGCTCGTGGTGCTCGCGGTCAGCACCACCATGTCGTTCATCGCGGACAGCCCCAGGTTCCTGCTGGCCAAGGACGGAATCATCAAGGCGGCCATCGGCGCGGTCGTTCTCGGCACGCTCGCGGCGGACCGCCCGATCATGTACACCGTGAGCCGGGCGTTCGTGGGCATGGCCGGACACTCGCCGAACGGGTGGGACAGGCAGTGGGATTCCTCGGCGCGGTTCCGCAGGATCTGGCGCGTGGTCACGGTCATCTGGGGCGCCAGTGCGTTGGCCAGCGCCGCCGCCAAGGTGCTCTTCGCCTGCACGCTGCCGATCGACGTGGTGCCGGCCATTTCGATCGTGCAGTGGGCAGCGGTGCTCGTCGGGCTGAACGCGGTCACCCAGCTCTACCTGCGCCGGCCGGCGAACAAACCGCTCGTGTTCGACTGACCAGCGCGCGGCATCCCCGGAGAGCCGCTCAGCCGGCGTCGCGGAGGGCGGCGCGGGCGAGCTCGCGGAACTCGGCCTGCTGCCCGTCACCGGTGATCAGCAGGTGCGCACCCCCGCGTTCGGTGATCCAGGCCCGCTCGCCGCGGACGCTGTCGTAGATCACCCACTGCTCGCCGCCGACCTCGGTGGTGCCCCGCGCCCGCGGCTGCTGCTGCCGGGTTTCGGCAGCGACGAACTCCTGCTCCGGTGCCGAGGACTGGGCCAGCCGGAGGTAGTGCTGCGCGCCGGTGATCCATCCGACGCGCACGACCTCGTCCTGCGAGGGCAGCGTGGCCACGTTCGCCGAGTTCGCCCGCCAGCCGTCCGGCACCCGCGGGTGCACCAGCGGGAACTCCACCCGATCCTGCGCGTTGTCGAGCTCCTGGGCCGCGTCCACGCTCGGCGCGGCGCCCCCGTCCACCTCGGGCCCGCCGGGGCTGAACGAACAGCGGCCCAGCACGGCGGTCAGGCCGCCGACCACGAGCACCAGCGCGAGCACGGCCATGACCATCCCGGTCATGGTGCGCTGCTGACCGGAGTTCGGCTGCTGGTTGCGGGACTGCTGGTTGCGGGACCGGGCCACGACCCGCATGCTCTCACCTGTCCGCGGAAGCGAACCCGCCCACCAGGTACCGACGTGTCGTGTCCCACCACACAGCGGTGCGCGGCCTGCTCGTCTGCCAAGATCCGGCGCACCAGGCGCAACACTCGCACGTCGGGGACCGCACCTCGGCGGCATGCAACGACGCATCACGGGGAGGGCACACATGAGCACTGCCGACGCGCAGGGCACCACGGAAGCTCCCGACCGCAACCTGGCCATGGAACTGGTCCGGGTGACCGAGGCGGCGGCGATGGCCGCGGGACGCTGGGCCGGACGCGGTGACAAGAACTCCGGCGACGGCGCGGCCGTCGACGCCATGCGCAAACTCGTCAGCACCGTGTCCATGCGCGGCGTCGTGGTCATCGGGGAAGGCGAGAAGGACGAGGCGCCGATGCTGTACAACGGCGAGCACGTCGGCACCGGGCAGGGCCCCGAGTGCGATGTCGCCGTGGACCCGATCGACGGCACCACGCTGCTGTCCAAGGGGATGCCGAACTCGTTGTCGGTGCTGGCGGTGGCCGAACGCGGCGCCATGTTCGACCCGTCCGCCGTGTTCTACATGGAGAAGATCGCCGTCGGTCCGGAGGCGGCCGGCACGATCGACCTGAACGCCTCGGTGGAGGAGAACATCCGCCGGGTCGCCAAGGCCAAGTCGCTGGACATCTCGGACGTGAACGTGTGCGTGCTGGACCGCTCGCGGCACGACGACCTCGTGGCCCAGGTGCGCCAGGCCGGCGCCCGGGTCCGGTTCATCAGCGACGGGGACGTGGCCGGTGCGATCGCGGCGGCGCGGCCGAACAGCGGCGTGGACATGCTGCTGGGCATCGGCGGCACGCCGGAGGGCATCATCACCGCCTGCGCGCTCAAGTGCATGGACGGCGAGATCCAGGGTCGGCTGTGGCCGAAGGACGAGACCGAACGCGCCCGCGTGGCCGAACGGGGCTACGACGAGAACCAGGTCCTGAGCACCTCGGATCTGGCCGGCGGGGAGAACGTGTTCTTCTGCGCCACCGGCATCACCGACGGAGCCCTGCTCGACGGCGTGCACTTCCGGGCGCACCGGGCGACGACGCAGTCGATCGTGATGCGTTCCAAGTCCGGCACCGTGCGCGTGGTCGACGCCTCGCACAAGCTGTCGAAGCTGCGCGAGTACGCCAACGTGGAACTCGGCCGTCCCGAGGAGGGCTGAACTCCCCCGCCCGGCCGGAGGTTCGGACATTTCTCGAGAAACGTCGCGTACTTTTCTCGAGAAATGTCCGCTCGGCCGGGCCCACCGCGGTCGCAGCTACCTCCACCGCCCGCCCGAGCAGTCGTCGAGCACGGCCGGGCCAATGCTGCTGCCCGATGAGAGCTGCCGACTGCCCGATGAGAACTGCCGGACCGGTCAGCTGTCCATGTCCGAGGAGTGCCCGGGGAACAGGCGGGTCCCGGGGTCGAGGTGCACCGCGATGTTGTTCACCGCCGTGGCCGCTTCACCGAAGCCGGTCGCGATGAGCTTCACCTTGCCCGGGTAGGTGGCCACGTCACCCGCGGCGTAGACGCGCTCCCGCGCCGTGCGCATGTGCGTGTCCACGTGGACCGACCGCTTGTCGATCTCCAGGCCCCAGGATTCGATCGGTCCGAGCGAGGCGGTGAACCCCAGGGCGGCGACGACGGTCTGCGCGGGCAGCACGGTGCGGGTGCCCTCGCGGTCGACCAGCTCGACCTCCTGCACCCGGCCGTCCCCGCGGACGTCGGCGATCTCGGTGTCGGTCAGCACCGGCACGCCCAGATCCGCGGCCTTCTGCATCAGGCCCGAATGCGCCCGGAATCGCTTGCGGCGGTGCACCAGCGTCACGCTGCGCGCGACCGGGTGCAGCGCCAGCGCCCAGTCGAACGCGGAGTCCCCGCCGCCGACGATGACCACGTCGCGACCACTGTGGGCGTCGATCTCCGGGACGAAGTTGACGACGCCGCGGTCGAACCAGCCCTCCGCCGCGGGCAGCGGCCGGGGGGTGAACTCGCCGATCCCGGCGGTGATGAGCATGGCACGGCCGTGCACGGAATCACCGTCGGACAGCTCCAGATTCAACCCGTCATCCACATCGGACAACTTCTGGGCTGCCCTGCCGAGCAGGTAGGTCGGATCGTACTGCGCGGCTTGCCGCACCAGGTTGTCCACCAGCTCGCGCCCGCGGACCTCCGGAAAGCCCGCCACGTCGAAGATCAACTTCTCCGGATACATCGCGGTGACCTGGCCGCCCGGCTCGGGCAGCGCGTCGACCAGTGCTGCGCTCAGCCCCCGGAACCCGGCGTAGTAGGCGGCGAACAGCCCCGCGGGGCCCGCGCCCACCACGATGAGGTCGACGTCGTAGGTCTGCGCCATGTCCACCACCTCGCGCTCCATCGCGACAGACACCCCCAGCATATCCGTTCCGCCGGGTGTGCGTCGTCCGCGCGGACGGCCGTGATCGCACCACGCGCCTTGCTGAGCCCCGGGCGATGTGCTTCGTCGCACACCGCAGGGCGGAGAGGAGGAGGCGGCAGGGCGGACACAGCAGGGCGGGCACGGCAGCGCGCACGCGGCGGATGCAAACGACAGGGCTGGGTACTGCAGGGCTGGATACTGCGGGACTGGGCGCTGCAGGGTTGGGCACTGCGGAGCAGACGCATCGCAGCGCAGACGCGTCGAAACGGGCACGCAGGGACGGGCACGCAGGGACGGGCACGCAGGGACGGGCACGCAGGGACGGGTACGCAGGGGCGAGTACGGCAGCGACGGGTACGCAGGCACTCCCCGGTACAACGCGCGAGCGAGGTCGAGGTTACTGCGCCGAATTCCGCAATCGGCCACCGGCAGGCAGCGGTACTCAGCCCCGACCGGGGGACCTACCTTCACGTCGAAACGACGTCGGCGCGGGAGGGACCCCGATGCGAAAGTCCACATTGCTCGGCGGGATCGCCGCAGCGGTACTGGGAATGGGGTTGCTGCCCACCGCAGCCAACGCCACGCCCGAAAACGGCGACACATCCGGAACCGGCGACACATCGCAAACGTCCACTTCGGATTCCGCTGCTGCTTCCCCGGGGCCGCTCATCGTCGGCGGGCACGAGTCCACCGAGCAGTACGACTGGATGGCCTCGCTGAAGTACCGGGGAGAGCACAGCTGCGGCGCCTCGCTCATCGACGAGCAGTGGGTGCTGACGGCGGCGCACTGCGTCGAAGAACGCGCACCGGCCGACCTGAGCCTGCGCATCGGCAGCCCGGAGCGCAGCACCGGCGGTACCGAAGCGGGCGTCGCCGAGGTCGTCGAGCACCCCGACTACGCGCAGAACAACCCCAACGGCGACATCGCACTGATCAAACTGGACCACGCGGTACCGCAGGACCCCATCAGCATCGCCGAACAGCCCGGACCGCCGGGAACGCCGTCGCGCATCATCGGCTGGGGCGTCACCTGCCCGCTGCAGGGCTGCGGACAACCGCCCGAACGACTGCGGGAGCTCGAAACGCACGTGACCGATCCGCAGCAGTGCGCGCTGAGCTCCGTCGACGAGCAGACCGAGATCTGCACCGGCAGCGATGAGCTGCTCGCCAACGCCTGCTTCGGCGACTCCGGCGGCCCGCAACTTCAAGGCCGCCCCGGCGACTGGCAGCTCACCGGCGTGACCAGCCGCCTCGGCAGCCCGGCACCGGTGTGCGGCACCGCGCCCTCGGTCTACACCGACGCCACCGCCTACACCGACTGGATCAACGCGACCATCGCCTGACACCCGGCCACAACACCGGAGCGGACGCCAACGGCGGCTCGGCGCGGGGTGCGACTGAGCACGCACCCCGCGCCGAGTCGTGTCCGGGGCCTGCGCGTCCGAAGTCGGCGGGTCCGAGGTCGGGTCGTGTGACCGACCGCATCGGAATCGATCGGGTCGCCGAAACTCCGCCCGCACGGCCACCGAGCACGCCGGCACTGCCGCACGGCCGTTACCAACCCCACACCGACCCGCGCTGACCGGACCGCGGTCGAAGCGGGAGACTTCAGCCATGGCTGAACAGGACTACCGGATCGAACACGACACCATGGGCGAGGTGCGGGTCCCCGCCGACGCCCTGTACCGCGCGCAGACCCAGCGGGCCGTGGAGAACTTCCCCATCTCCGGCCAAGGTCTCGAACGAGCCCAGATCCGGGCGCTCGGACTGCTGAAGGCGGCCACGGCCCGGGTGAACGCCAAGCTCGGCGTGCTGGACGCTGACCTCGCCGAAGCGGTCGCCCGAGCCGCCGACGAAGTGGCGGAGGGCGAGCACGACGACCACTTCCCCATCGACGTGTTCCAGACCGGCTCCGGCACGTCGTCGAACATGAACGCCAACGAGGTCATCGCCACGCTGGCGACCCGTTCCCTCGGCCGCGACGTGCACCCGAACGACCACGTCAACGCCTCGCAGTCGTCGAACGACACCTTCCCGGCCACCATCCACGTGGCCGCCACCGAAGCCGTGCTCACCGACGTGATCCCGGCCCTGGAGCACCTGGCCGGAACGGTCGAGCAGCGCGCCGCCGAGTGGAGCGAGATCGTCAAGTCCGGCCGCACCCACCTGATGGACGCCGTGCCCGTGACCCTCGGCCAGGAAGCCGGGGCGTGGGCCGCGCAGCTCCGCTACGGCGTCGAACGCCTCCGCGCCGGGCTGCCGCGCCTCGGTGAACTGCCCATCGGCGGCACCGCCGTCGGCTCCGGCCTCAACGCGCCGCAGGGCTTCGGCGACGCGGTCGCCCAGGAGCTGGCGCGGGTCACCGGCCTGCCGCTGAGCGAAGCCGCCGACCACTTCGAAGCGCAGGCCGCGCAGGACGCCGTGGTGGAGACCTCCGGCAGCATGCGCACGGTCGCCGTGAGCCTCACCAAGATCGCCAACGATCTGCGCTGGCTGGGTTCCGGCCCGCGCACCGGCCTGGCCGAACTGGCCCTGCCGGACCTGCAGCCGGGTTCGTCGATCATGCCGGGCAAGGTCAACCCGGTCATCCCGGAAGCCACGCTGCAGGTCGTCGCGCAGGTCATCGGCAACGACCAGACCGTGTCCTTCGCCGGCTCGCAGGGCAACTTCCAGCTCAACGTGATGTTGCCGGTCATCGCCCGCAACGTGCTCGAATCGGCCCGGCTGCTCGCCGCCGTGTCCCGCCAGCTGGCCGACCGGGTGTTCACCGGGGTCACCGTCAACACCGAGCACACCCGCGAGTACGCCGAGGGTTCCCCGTCGATCGTCACGCCGCTGAACCGCTACATCGGCTACGAGGAAGCCGCCGCGGTGGCCAAGCAGGCCCTCAAGGAGCGGCGCACGATCCGCGAAGTCGTCCTCGACCGCGGCTACGTCGAAGCCGGCCAGCTCACCGTCGAACAGCTCGACGAGGCGCTCGACGTGCTGACCATGGCCCGCGGCAACGGCTGAGCACCCGTCCGCGGGCGCGGGGCGCCCCGCTTCCCCGCACCCCGGCGTTCCCGCGTCCCAGCATCCCCGCGGTGCCGGTGGGCACCGCGGGGCGGACCGCTCGCGCACCTCGGAGACGGCCTCGCAGCAGGAGCCGCCGGGGACTCCGCGGGGCACCCGCTCCCGCCGCGGGAACCGGGGCGGTCCTGCGCGGCGCCCGTCGAGCAACCACCCGGCGGGCGCGCCGGGGCCGCCCAGTCCGCACGCGCACCCCCGGGGGCCTGCCTGCCCTGCCGCGCACCGGTGGAATCCTGGGGGTATGCAGCACGGTGAGCAGTTCGATCCCGAGGAGCGCACCTCCGCCCACGTGCCCGGCGTCGAAGGAGCCGAGGACTGGGCCCCCGAGAATTGGGACGCAGAGAATTGGGACACCGGGACTTGGGGCACCGGGGCCCGGGAGGACGAGGACTGGCACGGCGATGACCCGGACGAAGACGCCGAAGCCGAGGCGGAGTCCGTCGGCTCCATCGACATCGGCCCCGGCACCATCGACCCCAGCGAGTTCCAGATGCCGCAGCGTCCGGTTTCGCCGGACTACTACGTGGCCGTGCTCCTGCTGCACACCACCTCCGAGGAGGAGAACCACCAGCCGCTGTACGAGGAGTCGTTCGTGCTGCTCAAGGCCGAATCCGCCGAGGAGGCCGAGACCAAGGCGGGTGATCTGGCCAAGCAGCAGCAGAGCACCTACCGCGACGAGAACCACACGCTGGTGACCTGGAAACTCGAGCGCATCCTCGAGGTCAAGCAGCTCGAGGACGCCACGTTCGACGACGGCACCGAGCTGTACAGCCGGCTGTTCCGCGACTACCGGGCCTACCGCGCCTTCGAACCGCGCCTGGACGGGGAGCTCTGAGGCCTCCGTCGTGGCCTCGTGGGCGACGGACGGGTGCGGGAGCCCGTATGCTGACGAGATGTGCGGTTCTTGAACGGGCAGCAGCCCACCACAGACCTGACCTATGACGACGTGTTCCTGGCTCCCCGCCGCTCCGGCGTCGAGTCGCGGTTCGACGTCGACCTCGCGGCCAGCGACGGCACGGGCACCACGTTGCCGCTGGTCGTCGCCAACATGACGGCCGTCTCCGGGCGACGGATGGCCGAAACGATCGCCCGCCGGGGCGGGATCGCGGTGCTCCCCCAGGACGTCGACCCCTCGGCGGTCGCCGAGATCGTCTCCTGGGTGAAGCAGCGCCACCCCGTGTGGGACACGCCGATCGTGCTGCACGCCGACGCCGCCGTGGCCGACGCGCTGAACCTGTTGCCGAAACGCGCCCACGACGCGGTCGTGGTCGTCGACGACGACTACCGGCCCACCGGCGTCTTCCACGAGGCCTCCAGCACCGGTGTCGACCGGTTCGCCCGGATCAGCGAGGTCGCCGATCCCGAACCGGTCGTGCTGCCGCTGGAGACGAAGCCGCGCGAGATCTTCGAACACCTCGACCGGCAGGCGCGGAACGTGGCCCTGGCCGTCGACGACGACGGGCGGTTGGCCGGCATCATGACCAGCCGCGCGGCTCTGCGCTCGGAGATCTACACACCCGCGGCGGATGAGCGGGGACGGCTGCGGATCGGCGCGGCGGTCGGTGTGAACGGTGACGTGGCCGCCAAGGCCTCGGCGCTGCTGGAGGCCGGTGTGGACGCGCTCGTCGTGGACACCGCCCACGGCCACCAGGAGAAGATGATCACCGCGCTGAAGGCGGTCCGCTCGGTCTCGCCGAGCGTGCCCGTCGTCGCGGGCAACGTGGTCACCGCCGAAGGCGTGCGGGACCTGGTCGCAGCCGGCGCCGACGTGATCAAGGTCGGTGTCGGGCCGGGCGCGATGTGCACCACCCGCATGATGACCGGCGTGGGACGTCCCCAGTTCTCGGCGCTCGTCGAATGCGCCGAGCAGGCCCGCGCGCTGGGCAAGCGCGTCTGGGCCGACGGGGGTGTGCGGCACCCGCGGGACGTGGCGCTGGCCCTGGTCGCCGGTGCGTCCTCGGTGATGGTGGGCTCGTGGTTCGCCGGAACCTACGAGTCCCCCGGTGATCTGCAGCGCGACGAGCACGGCAACGCCTACAAGGAATCGTTCGGCATGGCGTCCAAACGAGCCGTGAGCGCGCGCACCCGCAACGACAGCTCCTTCGACCGGGCGCGCAAAGCGCTGTTCGAGGAAGGCATCTCCAGCTCCCGGATGCTCGTGGACCCGCAGCGGCCGAGCGTGGAGGACCTGCTCGACGAGATCACTTCGGGTCTGCGCTCGGCGTGCACCTACGCAGGTGCGCGCGATCTGGAGGAGTTCCACGAGCACGCCGTCGTCGGCATCCAGTCCGCGGCCGGTTTCGCGGAGGGGCGCCCCCTGCCCAAGGGCTGGTGACGGTGGACGGAGCGCGGTGAGCGCCGGCTACGCCGACCAGGCGCACCTGGTCCGGGAGACCCGGGCACTGGCCGGCGCGAGCTTCGCGGAGCTGATCACTCGGTGAGGGCCGCGAACAGGTCCACGGGATTGCCGTCGGGGTCGAGCACGGTCGCGTAGCGCTGGCCCCAGGGGGCGTCCCACGGCTCGTGGTGCCCGCCGTGGCCGGCGGCGGTGAACTCGGCGTAGGCGCCGTCCACCGCCGCGGGTGACCCGCAGTCGAAGGCGAGCGCCACCCGGTGCCCGCCGGACGGCGGTGTCCAGGCGGGATCGATCGAGCGCACCGTCTCCGCGGTGTCCCACATCAACCGCACCCCGCTCGGCAGGAGCACGTCCACGTGAGGTCGGTGGTCGGCCTCGGCCGGGATGTCGAGGCCGAGCAGGCGGTAGAACGCCAGCGTTCTCCCCATGTCGTCGGCGACCAGGCCGACGGCGCTGAACTGCATCGTCATGGCCGAACCGTAGCGGCGGCGCGGAAGACCGGCATTGAACGAATCGGACGTCCCCGCGAGGTCCGGGCGAGAACGAACGGGGCGTTCCGGCGCTCGCAGCCGGAACGCCCCGTCCACCGCCGTCGCGTCAGGAGAGGTGCTCCCCTTCCAGCATCTCGGTCACCAGCGCCGCCACGGGCGAGCGCTCGGACCGGGACAGGGTCAGGTGCGCGAAAAGGGGGTGCCCCTTGAGCTTCTCCACCACCGCGCCGACACCGTCGTGCCGGCCCACGCGCAGGTTGTCGCGCTGGGCGACGTCGTGCGTGAGCACCACCCGCGAGTTGGAGCCCAACCGGGACAGCACCGTGAGCAGCACGTTGCGCTCCAGCGACTGCGCCTCGTCGACGATGACGAACGAGTCGTGCAGCGAACGCCCGCGGATGTGCGTCAGCGGCAGCACTTCCAGCATCCCGCGGTCGTGCACCTCGTCGATGACGTTCTGGCTGGCCACGGCGCTGAGCGTGTCGAAGACAGCCTGTCCCCACGGCTGCATCTTGTCGTCCTCGCCGCCGGGCAGGTAGCCGATCTCCTGCCCGCCGACCGCGTAGACCGGCCGGAAGACCACGACCTTGCGGTGCTGCTGCCGTTCCAGCACCGCTTCCAACCCGGCGCACAGGGCCAGCGCGGACTTGCCGGTACCGGCCCGGCCGCCGAGCGAGAGGATGCCGACGTCCTCGTCGGTGAGCAGGTCCAGGGCGATGCGCTGCTCCGCGGAGCGGCCGTGGATCCCGAACGCCTCCCGGTCGCCGCGGACGAGCTTGACCCGCTTGTCCGCCGTCACCCGGCCGAGCGCGCTCTGCGAGCCGGCCAGCAGCCGCACACCCGTGTTGGCGGGCAGGTCGGCTGCCTCGGCGAGGTCGGCGACGCCTTCCTTGAACAGGCAGTCGATCTCCCCCGGGCCGGCGTCCACATCGGTCATACCGGTCCATCCGGAGGAGATGACGTCCTGGGCGCGGTACTCCTCGGCTTCCAGCGCCACCGAACCGGCCTTCACGCGCAGCGGCATGTCCTTGGTCACCAAGGTCACCGCCGCCCCCTCGGCGCGCAGGTTCAGCGCGCACGCCAGGATGCGCGCGTCGTTGCTGTCGGTGCGGAAACCCGGTGGGAGGACGTCCTGATCGGAGTGGTTGAGCTCCACCCGGACGGTCCCGCCGGACGCGCCGACGGGGATCGGCTCGTCCAACCGCCCGTACTGGGAACGCAGCTCGTCCAAGCCGCGCAATGCCTCCCGGGCGAACCAGCCCAGTTCGGGGTGGTGCCGCTTGCCTTCCAACTCACCGACGACGACCAGCGGTAGCACCACGTCGTGTTCGGCGAAGCGGTTGAACGCCCACGGATCGGACAGCAGCACCGACGTGTCGAGGACGTAGGTGCGGGTGTCGGCGTCATCGGACCGGATTCCAGCTGCAACGCCGGAGGACTCGGTGCCGGCGTGCTCGTCGGCACCGTCGGTCCGGAATTCGGACGGGGAACGTCGTGCGGTCACGGCAACTCCCTCGCGGGCGTCGGCGAACGCCCGCTCGTCGGTGGGCCGGGTCCGCCCTGCCCGCACCGGCTCGCGGTAACCGCGCAGCCGCGCGGGCCGGGACCCCGCCCCTCGCGACCACGGTGGACGGCGCTGCCGCCCGTCGACGACCACGAACCATCAGCCACGACCAGGGCCTCCCGGACGGGCCGTACGGACTGAGCTGGCCCGTCACCGCGGACGCTACCGCCGTGGAGCGCGCTCGGCAGGCAGCCACACAGGTGATTCCTGTCCTACACGGCTGGCGGTAGCGCGCGGCGACTCCGGAAGGAACCCCCGAACGGCGGTTGTCCGCGGCCGCCCCGACGTAATCGACTCGTGACTTCCGGGACGGCGCGCAGGACGGCACACGAGCCGTGTCGGCCGACCTGCCGACCGCGGACCGGCCATCGCGGTCGAGCTCCACATCCGAGTGATCACAGCTCCACGGTAGATCGACGAGCTGTGTTCACGTGGCGCCCTATGATCACGCGTTGGGGTGATCAATAGAAGAATTCGACGAGGCGTATTGTGACAATTCGCTGTTTGCGGCAGTCTGAAAACCAGCGCGACACGCCGTGTTCCGTTGTGCGCGCAAATGGATGCGCGTCTTCAAGAACCACACAATGGTGGTAGTTCGGTACCGTTCGCCGGGTTTCCCGGATATGTTTTTTCGCGGGTGCTCCCTCGGAGTGAGGTCCGAGGCCGGCCGCCCCCGGGCGAACGCCCGCGGGTGCCGGAGAATTCGCACTCACTTCATCAGCGTCCAACAAGGAGCAACGGAAGTGCTGAAGAAAGCCGCGATCGTGTCCGGCGCCGCAGCCGGAATGTTGGCCCTGGCCCCGATGGCCAACGCGGACAGCATGGACAACGACGGCATCGGTGTGCTGAACGACGACAACATCAGCGCCGTGCCGGCCCAGCTGTGCAACAACAACGTCAGCGCCGTCGTCGGCGTCACCGCGCCGATCCTGTCGCCGCAGGAAGCCAGCTGCACCAACGCGCCGGTGGTCGACCACCCCACGCAGAAGGGCTGACGACCGACGAACGTACCGGTCAACGAGGCGTGGCGGGCGAGGAACGCCGACACGGCGCCCCCTCTCCCGCACGCGCTCTCGCGTTCTTCAACACGCCGCAACGGGTAGCACTGCAACAGTCGTCGCCACCCGGCGAAGTCACACGAACGAGTCGACACGGGTGGGCCCACGGCGTGGCGCCGGTCGTATTTTCCAGAAACTTGGCAGGGTTCGTCCCGTCTGCACGGGAGTCCTCCGTGGACAGGAACGAATCCCCAGCACATCAGAGGAGCGTGAATCCAGTGCTGAAGAAGGCAGCGATTGTCGCCGGTGCCGCCGCCGGCATGATGGCCCTGGCCCCGATGGCCAACGCCGACAGCGTCGACAACGACGGCATCGGCATCGCGAACGACACGAACCTGAGCGTTCTGCCGATCAACGCCTGCAACAACAACGTCGCGGTGCTCGGCGTCACCGCGCCGATCCTGTCGCCGCAGGAAGCCAGCTGCACCAACGCGCCGATCGTCGACCACCCCACGCAGAAGGGCTGACGATCGCCGCAGGCGAGCACAACGGAAGGCGGGGCCGCGAGAGGATCGGCCCCGCCTTCCGCATGTTCCGGACCCGTCAGCTCGTCCGACCCCTCGTTCAGCCGCCGTAGCGACGGTGCCGGGCCGCGTAGGAGCGCAACGCGCGCAGGAAGTCCACCCGGCGGAACGCCGGCCAGTACGCCTCGCAGAACCAGAACTCCGAGTGCACGGACTGCCAGAGCATGAACCCGGAGAGTCGCTGCTCCCCCGAGGTGCGGATGAGCAGGTCCGGGTCCGGCTGACCCGAGGTGTACAGGTTCTCGGCGATGTGGTCGACGGTGAGCACCTCCGCCAACTCCTCGATCGTGGTCCCCGACTCGGCGTGCTGCTGCAACAGCTTGCGCACGGCCTCCGCGATCTCCTGGCGTCCGCCGTAGCCGATCGCCACGTTCACCTGCATCCCCGAGCGCCCCTTGGTGCGCTCGGTGGCGGCCGCCAGCCGCTCAGCCGTTTCCTCCGGCAGCAGGTCGAGCGCGCCGACGGTCTGCACCCGCCACGGCATCGACGGCGCCGTGAGCTCTTCGACGACGCTGACGATGATCTCCAGCAGGGCTTGCAGCTCCTCGCTACTGCGGTTGAGGTTGTTGGTGGAGAGCAACCACAGCGTCACCACCTCGACACGGGCCTCGCGGCACCAGCCGAGCAACTCGGTGATCTTGCGGGCGCCGGCCTGGTGACCGTGCGCGGCTTCCAGCCCCGCTTCCTTGGCCCACCGGCGGTTGCCGTCCAAGACCACACCGACGTGCCGGGGTCGCTGCATGGTTTCGAGCTGACGACGCAGTCGCCGCTCGTACAGGTCGTAGATCAGATCTTTCAGCCGAACCTTGAGCGCCACGTCCGATGAGACTACGCCGCGCGTGTGCGTTCGAAGGCGCGTGGTGACCCGGTGGCCGTGATCGCCGACATAACGCCCAGACCTACGGTCGCGTAGCCTGGCGGCCGTGAGCGTAGGCACGAGTCCCGCTGTCCTTCCACCCAAACCCAAGTTGCGCGGGTGGATCCACCTCTGGTCGGCCGTGGTGGCCGCCGCGGCCGGCGCGACGCTGATCGCCCTCGCCGGGACGACCGTGTCCGGCCCGGCCGCCCTCGGCGCGTCGATCTACGTGGCGACCGTGCTCGGCCTGTTCGGCGTGAGTGCGCTCTACCACCGCAAGACCTGGAGCACCGTCGGCGCGCGCACGTGGATGCGCCGACTCGACCACTCGATGATCTTCATGTTCATCGCCGGCACGTACACCCCGTTCGCCATGCTGGCGATGCAGCCCACGACCGGCGCGGTGGTCCTCGCCGTGGTGTGGGGCGGCGCGCTCGGCGGGGTGATCCTCAAGCTGGCCTGGCCCAACGGGCCCCGCTGGGTCGGCGTTCCGGTGTATCTGGCGCTGGGGTGGGTCGCCGTGTTCGTGCTGCCGGAACTGCTCATGCACGCGGGGGTGGCAGCGCTCACGCTGCTGGTCGTCGGCGGTGTGCTCTACAGCCTCGGCGGCGTGGCCTACGCCGCCAAGCGCCCCGACCCGTGGCCGCACACCTTCGGATACCACGAGGTGTTCCACACCGCGGTCTCCGCCGCGGCGATCTGCCACCACATCGCCATCTGGCTGGCCCTGTACGCCTGAGCCTCCGCAGCCGCGCTCCGACAACCTCCCCCGTTCGAGATCTCCCCGACACGCACTCCTGTGGACAACCCGCACCCTTGGGGATAACTTGTGCTCCACTCGTGTGGGGACAGCTCACAATTTTCATGAAAATTGTGCTCCCTGGAAGGGTTCCAGATTGCACGGGTGAAGCGGCGGGCGCTACGGGGACCGGGTGAGCGCTACGGGGCCGGGCGAGCGCTACGGGGACCGGGTGAGCACTACGGGGCCCCGGCGAGCTGCTGCTGGAGGGCTTCGACCGTGGTCACCGGGCGATCGCAGACGTAGCCGCGGCACACGTAAGCCGCGGGTGCACCGTCGACCAGCGGGCGGTCGGCGGCCAGCGGCGCCGCGGACGACTCGGGCTCGGCGGCGAGCACCACCGCCCCACCCGGCGCGCGGTTCCGCGCAGTCGTCTCCAGCAGCTCGCGGTCCGGGTCGCCGGTGGCGCCGACGACGGCCACCTGGATCGGCCCGGCCGCGCGCGCCTCGGCGACGGACAGCCAGTGACCGGCGAAGCGCGGCGCCCGCTGCAGCAGCATGCCCGCGCGGTCGATCGCCTGCTCGGCGGCCTGCCGGTATCGCCCCGCGCTGTCCGCACCGCTCAGCGCCGAAGCCGCCAGCAGCGCCTCGGCCAGGGACGACGCTCCCGCTGGGGAGGCGTTGTCCGTCGGGTCCGCGGGACGCCGCATGAGCGTCTCGGCATCATCGGCGGTGTCGTGGAACTGCCCGGGATGTTCCGGATCGGCGAACCGCGTCAATGCCGCGTCCAGCAGTTCCCGCGCCCGGTCGAGCCAACGCGCCGCACCCGTCGCCTGGTGCAGCGCCAGCAGCCCCGCGGCGAAGCACCCGTAGTCGTCGAGCACGCCCGCCGCGTCACCGGCCACCCCGGCGCGGGAAGCGCGGCGCAGCCGGCCGTCGACCCACTGCGTGCTCAGGATCGTCTCGGCCGCCCGCTGCGCAGCCTCGATCCACCTGCGCTCACCGAAGGTCGCGCCCGCCTCCACCAGCGCGGTGATCGCCAGCCCGTTCCAGGCGGTGACGACCTTGTCGTCCCGAGGTGGCTGCGGCCGCCGGCTCCGCTCGGCCAGCAGCGCCGCGCGCACGCGCTCGAAGCGTTCCTCGTCGTCCGGGTCCTGCGGCAGCCGCAGCGTGGAACTGCCGTGCTCGAACGTGCCTTCGGCGGTCACGCCGAACACCGCGGCGGCCCAGTCGCCGTCGGCCTCGCCGAGCGCGCTGCGCAGCTGCTCCGGCGTCCACACGTAGGTCAGGCCCTCGACCCCGTCGGTGTCCGCGTCCAGTGAGGCGGCGAACCCGCCCTCGGCAGTGGCCAGGTCGCGCAGCAGGAACTCGGCGGTCTCGCGCGCGACGCGTTCGGCCAGCGGCGCGCGCGTCACGCGCATGAGGTGCGTGTAGGCGCGCAGCAGCAGCGCGTTGTCGTAGAGCATCTTCTCGAAGTGCGGCACGGTCCACGTGGCGTCCACGCTGTAGCGGGCGAACCCGCCCGCCAGCTGGTCGTGGATGCCGCCGCGCGCCATGGCCTCGCAGGTGCGTCCGGCCAGCCGCAGCGCCTCGTCCGAGCCGGTGCGTTCGCGGTGCCGCAGCAGGAACTCGAGCACCATCGACGGCGGGAACTTCGGCGCGTCGCCGAAGCCGCCGTTGGCCTCGTCGAACTCGCCGCCGAGTTCGGTGACGGCGCCGTCGAGCACCTGCTCGCCGACCGCGGTCTCGGGCAGCGGCCCGCGCTGCTCGTTGAGCTGCTGCACGATGCTCGTGGCCGCCTGGCGCACCTGGTCGCCGCGTTCCTGCCAGGCGCTGGTGACGGCGTCGAGCAGCTGCCGGAACGAGGGCATGCCGTGCACCGGACGAGCCGGGTAGTAGGTGCCGCAGTGGAACGGTTCGCCCTCGGGGGTGAGGAAGCAGGTCATGGGCCAGCCGGCCTGCCCGGTCATGGCTTGCGTGGCCTCGATGTAGACCGAGTCGATGTCCGGGCGCTCCTCCCGGTCCACCTTGACGTTGACGAACCGCTCGTTCATGACCTCGGCGATCTCGGGGTCTTCGAACGATTCGTGCGCCATCACGTGGCACCAGTGGCACGCCGCGTACCCCACGGACAGCAGCACCGGCACGTCCCTGCGGCGCGCCTCGCGGAACGCTTCCTCGCTCCACGGCCACCAGTCGACGGGGTTGTCGGCGTGTTGGAGCAGGTAGGGGCTCGTCGCCTCGGCCAGCCGGTTCACCATGATTCCACCCTCCCACTGCGCGGGGCGGCCGGCCCACCCGGGCGCGGCGACCGTGGTAGGACGGCTGCACACCCCGAATACCCGCAGGAAGGGAGCAGGAACCGTGGACACACCGGGCACGATGCGCACTTCGGTGCTCCGCGACGTGCACGACATCGCGCTCGAGCAGCGCCCCGTGCCGCAGCCGGGTGAGCACGAGGTGCTCGTGCGGATCACGTCCGTCGGCACCTGCGGTTCGGACACGCACTACTACGAGCAGGGGCGGATCGGCGGGTTCGTCGTCGAGGAGCCGCTGGTCCTGGGACACGAAGCGGCCGGCGTGGTCGTCGCCCGCGGTGCGCGCGCCGAGCAGCACGAGATCGGTCGGCGGGTGGCGCTCGAGCCGGGCGTACCGTGCTTCGTCTGCGCCGAGTGCCGAGCGGGCCGTTACAACCTGTGCCCGCGGATGCGGTTCTTCGCCACCCCGCCGGTGGACGGGGCGTTCGCCGAGTACGTGGCCGTGCACGAGGAGTTCGCCTACGGGGTGCCGGATTCGCTCTCGGACGACGCGGCGGGGCTGCTCGAACCGCTGTCCGTGGCGGTATGGGCCAATCGCAAGGGCCGCGTCGCACCCGGTGCGCGCGTGCTCATCACCGGAGCGGGGCCGATCGGGCTGATCGCGACGCAGACGGCGCGGGCGTTCGGCGCCGCGGAGATCGCGGTCAGCGATGTGCAGGGGAGTCGGCTGGCGGTCGCCGAGGAGCTCGGCGCCACCCGCACCGTCGACGTCAGCCGGACTCCGCTACCGGAAGCCGGCTACACCCCGGACGTGCTGCTGGAATGCTCGGGTGTGCCGCAGGCGGCCGCGGAGGCGATCACGACCGTGGGCCGCGCCGGGCGCGTCGTGCTGGTCGGCATGGGCGGCAGCGAGCTGCCGCTGCCGCTGGACCACGTGCAGACCCGCGAGATCGAGCTGACCGGCACGTTCCGCTACGCCAACACGTGGCCGACGGCGATCGAACTGGCCTCCAGCGGGAAGGTCGACCTGGACCGCCTGGTGACGCACCACTTCGGTCTGGAGGCGGTGCCGCAGGCGCTGACGGTCGGGCAGCGCGAGCACGCCATCAAGGCCGTGGTGCATCCGGACCGCTGAACGCGCCGCCTGCCCGCTCGTCACCCGCCTGGTCGCTCGTCGCCTGCCTGTTCGCCACCCGGGCCTTCCTCTGCCGCGCCGGAAGCGGCGCCGTGGCCGGCAGTCGAGCCCGACGCGGTCGAGCCCGCCTGCGCGCCCGCTCGAGCCCGGGCGGGCGCCGCCGCGGCGGCCTTCTCCTCGTCGAAGCGCTCCGGCAGCCTGCGCAGGTGCCGGCTCATCGACCACACCAGCAGGCACATGCCGATCATCAGCAGCACGAGCAGCAGCAGGCCCACGGGCGAGGACTTGCCGAAGTCCTCGCCCTGGCCGCCGGGGTCCTCCGGCGGCTGCGGCGCCTGGGCCGCCACGAAGGCCAGCGCTTGGCGACTCGTCATGTGCACACCTTCTCCCGCACGCCCGTGAACAGGTCATCCTCCGGCACCGTGGTGTCGACCAGGGAACGCACCAGTTCGTAGTCCTCGTGCGGCCACAGTTCCTTCTGGATCTCCAGCGGGACCGCGAACCACCTGCTGTCCGGAGCGATCTGCGTGGCGTGCGCGCGCAGCGCGTCGTCGCGAGTCTCGAAGTGCTCGGCGCACTCCACCCGCGCGGTCACCCGCGCGTCCGGATCGGGGCGGGACTCGTCCCACTTGCTCAACCACTCACCGTACGGGGAGTGCATTCCGCTCTGCACCAGCGCGTCGTGGAACAGCTGCATGCGGCGTCGGGAGAAGCCGTGCGAGTAGTACAGCTTCAGCGGCTGCCACGGCTGCCCGGCCTCGGGGAAGCGCTCCGGGTCGCCCGCGGCGTCGAACGCGGCCACCGAAACCTCGTGGCACCGGACGTGGTCCGGGTGCGGATACCCGCCCTTCTCGTCGTAGGTGATCAGCACGTGCGGGCGGAACTCCCGCACCACGCGCACCAGCTCCCGGGTCTCGTCCTCCAGCGGCAGGTTGGCGAAGCACCCCTCCGGCAGCGGCGGTGGCGGGTCGCCCTCGGGCAGTCCGGAGTCCACGTAACCGAGCCAGCGGTGCTGCACACCGAGGATCTTGGCGGCGGCGGCCATCTCCTCGCGGCGGATGTCGGTGAGGTTCTCCCGCACGCCCGGCCGGTCCATGGCCTCGTTGAGGATGCTCCCCGCTTCTCCCCCGGTGCACGTGACGACCATCACCTCGTGCCCGTCGCTGACGTAACGGGCGGCCGTCGCCGCGCCCTTGCTGGCTTCGTCGTCCGGGTGCGCGTGCACCGTCATGAGACGCAACTTCTCCGCCATCGCCCGGCTGTCCCCTCCTGCTCGCGAGCACTCTGCACAGACGGCCCCGTCGCAAAACCACGGGAGACCCCGGCGATACTCAACGCAGGGGCCGGGGCCTATTGTTCCCCGCAGGGGTAGCCGATCCGTCGGCAGCCCCGGTCCTCCCCGCGGCAGCCGCCGCGACCGGCACGACAGGAAGAGGCAGCGCGTGGCCGACACCGGGATTCGCCAGGACCGGTACGGCTCCCGCGCACGTCGCCGGCCACGCCCCGTGCTGCGCTGGTTGCTCATCGCCGCGGCCCTCGTCGTGCTGCTGCTGCTGTCGCTCGTCGCCTACCGCAATTTCGGCAGCGCACCGATCGAAGCCGAACAGGTCGCCTTCGACGTCCGCGACGACGGCCACGTGCAGGTCACCGTCCAGGTCCGGCGCGACGATCCTTCCCAGCAGGCGGAGTGCGTGGTGCGGGCCCGGCACGAGTCCGGCCGGGAGGTCGGCCGCAAGGAGATCCTCGTCCCCCCGGCGGAGGGCCCGGTCGTGCAGGACACGACGCTGCGCACCTCCGCACGAGCCACCATCGGGGAGGTGTACGGCTGCACGTACAACGTTCCTGAATACTTGTCCACCCAGCAGCGGCCGTTTGGGTGAAGACCGCTCCCGCACGCCACGAGTTCGGAAAATCCGATCCCTGGACGTGCGATGTCGTGCTAGTGTCGACGAAAGAGGCACGGTCCCACGCGGGGCCGTGTTTTTCCGTTCCTGGCCGCCCTGAGTAACCGCCGGGCGCGGAAGGGTAGTTGGCCCGCGAAAACGCGGAGCCTCCGTCGACGAGGAGTGGTGACCGTGAGCGATACCCAGGTGACCTGGCTGACCCAGGATGCTTATGACCGGCTCAAGGCTGAGCTGGACGAGCTCGTGGCCAACCGCCCGGTGATCGCCGCGAAGATCAACGAGGCGCGGGAAGAGGGCGATCTCAAGGAGAACGGCGGCTACCACGCGGCCCGCGAGGAGCAGGGCCAGCTGGAATCCCGGATTCGCCAGCTGCAGGAGCTGCTGCGCACCGCCAAGGTCGGCGACGTTCCCACCGAGCAGGGCGTGGCCAAGCCCGGCTCGGTGCTGACCGTGCGCTTCTCCGACGACGAGGAGACCGAGAAGTTCCTGCTGGCCACGCGCGAGGAGGGCGCGCACGGCGAGCTCGAGGTGTACTCGCCGAGCTCGCCGCTGGGGCAGGCGCTGATCGACGCCAGGGAAGGCGAGACGGTCGAGTACGAGCTCCCCAACGGCGGGACGATGCAGGTCACGCTGGTCAAGGCGGAGCCGTTCACCGGCTGAACGACCGCTGTTCGCGGCGGGCGAGTCCGCTTCCGGACCCGCCCGCCGCCGGCCGTTGCGGCCCCTGCGTTGCGGATCCTGCGCCGGTGCCGCGCAGGCGCGGCGGGATTCCCGCACCGCAGGGCCTGAGCCATCGCAGGGCCGGAGGAACCGCAGCAGAGCCCGCCTCGTCGCCGGACGGAGTCACCGCCGCGCGATGACCGTGTACCCGGCGGTTTCCAGGCTGCGCACCACGTGCTCGCGGTGCTGCGGACCGCGCGTTTCCAGGCTGATCTCCACATCGACCTCGCCGAGCTCCAACGCACCGCTGACGCGGGAGTGCTCGATGTCGAGCACGTTGGCCTGCCAGGAGCCGAACCGGGTGAGCAGGCCGGCCAGCGCGCCGGGCTCGTCGGGCAGCCGCACCCGCAGCGACAGGTACCGCCCGGCCGCGGCCATGCCGTGCCGGATGACCTGCAGCAGGAACAGCGGGTCGATGTTGCCGCCGGAGAGCACGGCCACGCTCGGCGCGGGCAGCCGGTCCGGGTGTTCCAGCACCGCGCCGGCGGCGGCCACCCCGGCCGGTTCGACCACGAGCTTCGCCCGCTCGAGGCACAGCAGCAGCGCCTGCGACAGCGTCTCCTCGCTGACGGTGAGCATGTCGTCGACCAGCTCCGACACGTGCGCGAAGGTCTCCGCGCCCGGTTCGGCCACGGCGATGCCGTCGGCCATGGTGCGAGTGGTCTCCAACCGCACCGGCGAGCCGGCCGCCAGCGTCGGCGGCCACGCCGCCGCCTGAGCCGCCTGCACCCCGATGACGCGCACCTCGGGGCGCTCGGCCTTGACCGCCGCGGCGATGCCGGCGAGCAGGCCGCCGCCCCCGGTGGGCACGAGGATGCTGCGCACCTCGGGCAGCTGCGCCAGGATCTCGCGCCCCACGGTCCCCTGCCCGGTGATCACGTCCGGGTGGTCGAAGGGGTGGATGAACGTGGCTCCGGTGCGCTCGGCGAATTCCCGGGCGGCGGTGAACGTCTCACCCAGCCCCGCACCGTGCGGCCGCACGTCGGCGCCGTAGGACTGGGTGGCCGCGAGTTTCGGCAGCGGTGCCCGCTCGGGCATGAACACCGTCGAGCGGATGCCGAGCAGCGATGCCGCCAGCGCCACGCCCTGCGCGTGGTTGCCGGCGCTGGCCGCCACGACACCGGCATCGCGCTCCTCGGGCGTGAGACCCGCCAGCCGCACGTAGGCGCCGCGAATCTTGAACGAGCCGGTGCGCTGCAGGTTCTCGCACTTGAGGAACACCTCGCCGCCGTGGGAGCGGCCGAGCACCCGCGAGTGGGTCAGCGGTGTTTCCCGGACGACCTGCCCGAGTTGTTTCGCCGCCTGCCGTATCCGCTCCACGTCGACCAGCGCCATGGGGCAATCCTGCCACCGGGCCCAGGTGTGCGTGCAGCGCGGTCAGCCGAGCGCCTGCAGCAGATCGGACACGAGGTCCTCGGGTTCTTCGATGCCGACCGACAGCCGCACCAGGTTCTCCGGTACCTGCAGCATCGACCCGGTCGTGCTCGCGTGCGTCATCTGCCCCGGGTGCTCGATGAGCGACTCGACCCCGCCGAGCGATTCGGCCAGCGTGAACAGGCGGGTGCGCGCGCACACGCCGAGCGCCCCGTCCTCGCCGTCGAGGTGGGTGAACGACACCATCCCGCCGAAGGCGGCCATCTGCTGCGCGGCGACGTCGTGACCGGGGTGTTCGGCCAGGCCCGGGTAGAACACGCGACGCACCTTGGGATGCCCGCGCAGGGCCTCGACGAGGCGTTCGGCATTGGTGCTGTGCTGGCGCATCCGCACGGCCAGCGTGCGCGCGCCGCGCAGCGTCAGCCACGCGTCGAACGGGCCCGGCACCGCCCCGGCGCTGTTCTGCAGGAACGCCAGCTTCTCCGCCAGTTCCTCGTCGGAGGTCACCACCGCGCCACCGACCACGTCGGAGTGCCCGCCGAGGTACTTCGTCGTGGAGTGCACGACGACGTCCGCGCCGAGGTCCAGCGGCTGCTGCAGGTACGGCGAGGCGAACGTGTTGTCCACGACCAGCGTGGTGCCCGCCCGGTGCGCCACCTCCGCGATCGCGGCGATGTCGGCGATCGTCAGCAGCGGGTTCGTCGGCGTTTCGAGCCACACTACCGCGGTTTCCGGCCGGATGGCCTGGCGCACCGCGTCCGGGTCGGAGACCGGCACCGGGGTGTACTGGATCCCCCAGTCGGTGAGGACCTTGTCGACCAGGCGGAACGTGCCGCCGTAGGCGTCGTCCGGGATGACCATGTGGCCGCCGGGACGCAGCAGCGCGCGCAGCACCGCGTCCGTGGCGGCCATGCCGGAGGCGAACGCGCGGCCGCGGGTGCCGCCTTCCAGGGCGGCGAGGCACTCCTCCAGCGCGGTGCGCGTGGGGTTGCCGGTGCGGGAGTACTCGTAGCCGGCCCGCTGGCCTCCGACGCCGTCCTGCGCGTAGGTGGACGTGGCGTGGATCGGGGGGATCACCGAACCGGTCGAGGGGTCGGCGTCCTGTCCCGCGTGGATCGCGCGCGTGGCGAAGCCGTCGGTCATGGCCGCACAGCCTAACGCGGCCGGCCGGGGCCACCCGCGCGGGACACGGAACGGTCCCCGCATCCGGAAGCGGGATGCGGGGACCGCGGGGATCACGCGGGTGGCGCGGAGCTCACCACTGCGGAGGCTGCTGCCCGCCGAAGCCGCCCTGCTGCTGCCCGGGTTGCTGGGGCTGGCCGAACTGCTGCGGGGGCTGCTGGCCCGGCTGGGGCTGTGCCGGTTGGCCGTACTGGGGCTGGCCGTACTGGGGCTGGCCGGGGAAGCCGCCCTGCGGCGGCTGGCCGGGCTGGCCCGGCTGGGGCTGTGCCGGCTGGCCGTACTGCGGCTGACCGTACTGCGGCTGGCCGGGGAAACCGCCCTGCTGGCCGAACGGCGCCTGCATGCCGCCTTGGCCAACTGCTTCGACCCACTTCCGCGTGTCCGGCAACAGCGCAAGCACGGCGATGGCAGCGGAGATGATGACCGTGATGATCATCGGGGCCGCCCACGTGAACGTGAGGACCAGCACGCCCAGGGCCGCGAGCGCCGCGCCACCGCCCTGCAGGAGCGGACCGATCTTCTTGCGCTGCAGCAGCATGACGCCGCCCGCACACGCACCCGCGGCTCCGAGCGCGGCCACCACGTGCAGGATGTACATCAACGCGGCCGGGGGCAAGTTCACCTCGACGCCGTACTGCGCTGCCTGGTCGACAGCGCTGTAGGAGGCACCCAGCATGAGCGTGGCGATCAGGAACCCGAGCGTCTGCAACCCGCCGCCGATCGCACCGACCCACCCGGCGGTCAGCGCCAGGATGCGGTTGCCCGGCTCCTGCGGGACCTGCCCGTAGGCGCCGGCGGGCTGACCGTAGGCCTGCTGGGGCTGGCCCGGCTGCTGGAAACCCGGCTGCTGGAAACCCGGCTGCTGGAAACCCTGCTGAGGCTGACCCGGCTGCTGCGCCGGGAACCCGCCCGGCTGGCTACCGGGGCCGCCCTGCTGCGGCTGAGCGGGAAAACCTCCCGGCTGGCTCTGCGTGCCCGGCTGCTGGTACATCGGTTGCGGCGGCTGCATCGACGGCGGCACCACCGACGTGGAGTCGCCCCCGCCCGGGGCCTGCTGGCCGGGCTGTTGGGGCTGCTGCTGCATCGGCGAGACCACCTGCGTGGAGTCGCCCGCCGACTGCCCCTGCGCCTGCTGCGCGGCCTGCGCCGCCTGGGCCGGGTTGACGACCTGCGTCGAGTCGCCGGCCTGCTCCTGGGCACCGGGTTCCTGCGGAGGCTGTTCCTGCTGACCGCCGTCCGGCGGCTGCGGAGCGCTCATCGGGTTTCTCCTAACCCCCTCGTGAGGCATGAAAGCTCGTCGTGCGCGGCCTACATTAACGGATCGCTGGTAGCGGCCGCGGCTGTCCGCCGCAACTCATCAACGACCTGCGACGAATCCGAGCACGTCCTGGCGGGTGACCACCCCGGTCGGTTTGCCGTCGACGAGCACCAGCACGCCGTCCGCGCGGGCCATCGCCCCCAGTGCCGCGCTGATCTCCTCACCGGCGCCGATGCTGGGAAGCGGCGGCGACATGTGCGCCTCGACCCGGTCGGCGAGGTTGGCCCGGCCGGCGAACAGGGCGTCCAGCAGGTCGCTCTCCACGATGGAGCCCGCCACCTCGGCGGCCATGATCGGCGGTTCCGCGTTGACCACGGGCATCTGGGACACGCCGAACTCGCGCAGGATGGCGACCGCGTCGGCCACCGTCTCGTTCGGGTGCACGTGCACCAGCTCGGGCATCGTCCCGTCCTTGCGGCGCAACACGTCGGCGACCGAACCTCCCGAGTGGTCCGGCGGGAGGAAGCCGTAGGAGGCCATCCACGAGTCGTTGAAGACCTTGGTGAGGTAACCGCGCCCGCTGTCCGGCAGCAGCACGACCACCACGTCGTCCGGGCCGGCGTTCTCCGCCACGCGCAGCGCGGCGAGCGCGGCCATGCCGCTCGACCCGCCGACGAGCAGCGCTTCCTGGTTCGCCAGCTGCCGGGTCATGTGGAACGAGTCGGCATCGGAGACGGAAACGATCTCGTCGCAGATCTCCCGGTCGTAGGTCTCCGGCCAGAAGTCCTCGCCGACGCCTTCGACGAGGTACGGCCGGCCCTTCCCGCCGGAGTAGACCGAGCCCTCCGGGTCGGCCCCGACGATGCGCACGCGCCCGTCGGAGACCTCCTTGAGGTAGCGGCCCACCCCGGAGATCGTGCCGCCGGTGCCGATGCCCGCGACGAAGTGGGTGATGCGGCCCTCGGTCTGCGACCAGATCTCGGGACCGGTCGAGCGGTAGTGCGCCTGGGGGTTGGCCGTGTTCGCGTACTGGTCCGGCTTCCACGCGCCGTCGATCTCGGAGACCATCCGGTCGGAGACCTGGTAGTACGAGTCCGGGTGGTCCGGCGGCACCGCTGTCGGGCACACCACCACTTCCGCCCCGTAGGCCCGCAGCACGTCGCGCTTGTCCTGGCTGACCTTGTCGGGGCAGACGAACACGCACCGGTATCCCCTGCGCTGGGCTATCATCGCCAGGCCGACGCCGGTGTTGCCCGAGGTCGGTTCGACGATCGTGCCGCCCGGCCGCAGCGCGCCCGAGCGCTCCGCCGCTTCGACCATGCCGAGCGCGATGCGGTCCTTCACACTGCCGCCGGGGTTGAGGTACTCGACCTTGGCCAGGACCGGTGTCGGCGAGTCCGCCACGGCGTCCAACCGGACGAGCGGGGTCTTGCCCACCAGATCGATGACATGCTCGGCGTATTCCACGTTGGGTCCCTCGGTGCTGGAACTGGATTTGTCGAACGCGGCACCGTGTCGTCGCAGCGGCACGGCGCGCGGCCGGGCGGGAGGCGGATGCCGGTCCCCGGTGGGAACGGTCCTGCTCGCCGACCGACGCCGCCGAGCCTAATCTGACCTCGGCGGTGCACCGGCACAGCATCGGGCACGACACACCGGGGCGTTGTCGGTCCGGCTTCCCGGTCCGGCCTCCCGGTCCGGTCTCCCGGCGGTCGACGGGTTCCGGCCCGCACGGCGTCCGGCCCCACGGCGTCCGGTCCGCACGGCGTCCGGTCCGCACGGCGTTAGGCCACGGCGTTCGGTCCGCGCGGCGTCCGGGCGCGGGGAGGGCGCGCAGCCACGGACGACACGCGAGGGAGGCGAAGATGCTGGCGGCGAAGGCACTGCGGCTCGCGCTGCTGGCAGCGGGGGCGGCGGGTGGACTGTCCGGGGCGGCCTACGGCCTGCTCAACGGCCAGTCCCGGCGCGCCCGGCGCGTGATCGGGCTGCCCGACGGCGCCCCGCTGCGCGGCGACGGGATCTACCACCCGACGGGGCAGACGCGGCAGGACGGCTCGACCGCGGAGGGTCCGGAACCGCTGGCGCTGGCCGTGCTGGGTGATTCCTCGGCCGCAGGGCTCGGGGTGAGCAGCTCCGAGGAGCTCCCCGGGGTGCTCATCGCGCGGGAACTGGCCGAGGAACTGGAGCGGCCGGTCGCGCTGACCACGCACGCGATCGTCGGCACCACCACGCAGGAGCTGGCCCGGCAGGTGACGGCGGCGCGCGCCGACGGCCCGGACGTGGTGCTGATCATCATCGGCGCCAACGACGTGACGTCGCGGCTGCCGATCGCGGCCTCGGGGCGGCTGCTCGGCGACGCGGTGCGTTCCTTCCAGGCGGACGGCGTTCCGGTCGTGGCGGGCACCTGCCCGGACCTCGGCGCGATCCGCCCGATCCCGCAGCCGCTGCGCGCCGTGGCGAGCCGGTGGAGCCTGGCGCTGGCGCAGGCCCAGCGGCGGGAGGTCGAGGCCGCCGGCGGGTACGCGGTGCCGCTGGCGGACCTGCTCTCGCCGGAGTTCCTCACCCGGCCCGGCGAGTTCTTCAGCCCCGACCGCTTCCACCCGTCCGCAGCCGGCTACGACGCCGCGGCGAAGGTGCTGCTGCCCGCGTTGAGCGCCGTGCTGGGCGCTTGGGAGGGCGGCCCGCTTCCTCCCGCGCCGACGCGTTCGACGGCTGCCGAAGCGCGCCGCCCCACTCGCCGCATCGTGCGTCGGCTGAACTGGCGACTGCACCGGAGGGAGTCCGGGGATTGACCGGCGTGGTGGGTCACAGGCGTACCGAATGGTCGGTCTGCGTATTGTCCGCGGGGGCGTGCCGACGTCACGATGAAGCGAAACGCCAACGAGCGAGATGCACCGGCGCTCGAGACGCGCAGACGAGCGGGACACCGCAACACGAACGAGCAGTAGGTCACCAGCCCCCGAGGAGCCGTCATGCCAGAACCAGTCATCGTCGCCACCGCCCGCTCCCCCATCGGCCGCGCCAAGAAGGGCTCGCTGGCCGAGCACCGTCCGGACGACCTGACCGCGCAGATCGTGCGCGCGGCGCTGGCCGAGGTGCCGCAGCTCGACCCGACCGAGATCGACGACCTGATGCTCGGCTGCGGCCTGCCCGGTGGCGAGCAGGGCTTCAACATGGCCCGCGTGGTCGCCGTCCTGCTAGGGTACGACCACCTGCCCGGCACCACCATCACCCGCTACTGCTCCTCCAGCCTGCAGACCACCCGGATGGCGATGCACGCCATCAAGGCCGGTGAGGGCGACGTCTTCATCAGCGCCGGTGTGGAGATGGTCTCCCGCTTCGTGAAGGGCAACTCGGACTCGCTGGAGGACACCCAGAACCCCGAGTTCACCCCGGCGCAGGAACGCACCGCGCGCACCGCCGAGCAGGGCGCCGAGACGTGGACCGACCCGCGCGTGGACGGCCTGCTGCCCGACGTCTACATCCCCATGGGCCAGACCGCGGAGAACCTCGCCCGGCAGCAGGGCGTCTCCCGCGACGAGATGGACGACTTCGGGGTGCGCTCGCAGAACCTCGCCGAGAAGGCCCTCGCCGACGGGTTCTGGTCCCGCGAGATCACCCCGATCACCACCTCCTCCGGGCAGGTCGTCGACACCGACGACAGCCCGCGCTCGGGCGTGAGCAAGGAATCGGTCGCGGAGCTGAAACCGGTGTTCCGCCCCGACGGACGGATCACCGCCGGCAACGCGTGCCCGCTCAACGACGGCGCCGCGGCCGTGGTCGTCATGAGCGACACGAAGGCCGAAGAGCTCGGGCTCACCCCGCTGGCCCGCATCGTCTCCACCGGCGTGTCCGCGCTGTCCCCGGAGATCATGGGGCTCGGTCCGGTCGAGGCCTCCCGCCAGGCGCTGCAGCGCGCCGGCATGGGCATCGACGACATCGACCTGGTGGAGATCAACGAGGCCTTCGCCGCCCAGGTGATCCCGTCCTACAAGCAGCTGGGCATCCCGCTGGAGAAGCTCAACGTCAACGGCGGCGCCATCGCCGTGGGCCACCCGTTCGGCATGACCGGCGCGCGCATCACCGGCACGCTGCTGAACTCGCTGGACTGGCACGACCAGCGCTACGGGCTGGAGACGATGTGCGTCGGCGGCGGTCAGGGCATGGCGATGGTCGTCGAGCGGCTCAGCTGAGCACCGCTGCCGGGGCCGCGCACGCGAAAGCGGGGCCGGCTGCCGAAGCCGACCCCGCTGCGCGGTCCCGCGTCCTACTCGCTCTGGAAGTAGCTGAGCAGGCGCAGGATCTCGATGTAGAGCCAGATCAGGGTGACCATGAGCCCGAAGGCGATGTACCAGGAGGCCTTGGCGTCCACGCCCTCCTTGATGGCCCGGTCGGCCTGGTCGAAGTCGAGCAGGAAGCTGAACGCCGCCAGCCCGATGCACAGCAGGCTGAAGCCGATCGCCAACGGGCCGCCGTCGCGCAGGCCCAACCCGCCCGAGATGAAGAAGCTCGCGATCAGGTTGACCAGCATCAGCCCGGCCACGCCGGCGATGCCGCCGATAATGAACTTCGTCAGCTTCGGCGTGACGCGCACGGCCCCGGTCTTGTAGACGACGAGCATGCCCGCGAAGACGCCGACGGTGCCCGCGATCGCCTGCAGGATGATGCCGGGGTTGCCGGTGATGAGGTTCGCGAACAGGTAGCTGATGCCGCCGAGGAACACGCCCTCCACCGCGGAGTAGGCGATCACCAGGCCCGGGCGGATCTTCTTGGTGAAGATGATTACCAGTGCGAGGACGAAGCCCACGATCGCCGCCGGCAGCGCCAGCGCCAGGGCCGGCTGCCCGAACGTGTAGGTGATCGTGCCCGTGATCACCGCGATCGCCAACGTGATCGCCGTCTTGGTGACCACGTCGTCGATGGTCATCGGCCGTGTCGACTCCGCCGGCGCGCTCGGCGCCTGCCCCATCGGCGCACCGCGGCCGCCCGGCTGCGCCTGGCCGTAGTTGAAACTCGCGTACCCGCCGCCGCCGTGCGACGGCAGGTTCTTGAACGCGGGGTTGCTGCTTGTGCGCAACTCATCCTCCTGAGGGTGCGTGCGCGCCGTCTTCGAGGGGAACAACGAACGGATGCCCGAATCAGTTCCCGGAGGGACGAATCAGACTCTACGCGAAGGGGGCCGGCGATCAAGCGCGCCCGGCCCGCGTGAGAGTCCGCACAGGTCACCGCCGGAGCGGGCCCGCCCAGCCGACCACGCGGTCGAACGCCGGGCTGCCGGCGGGAGTGCCGCGCAGCCCTATCGTCGCTTCTTGCCCTTCTTCGCGCTGGCGGCCTGCTTGCCGGAGCGCTTCTTCTGCTGCGACTTCTTCTTTCCGCCGCGCGCGTTCTGGTTCTGCGACTTGCCCGAGCCCGGCTGCCCGTTGGTCTTCTTGCCCGAGCCCGGCTGCCCGTTGGTCTTCGCCTTGGCCTGGCCGTTCCGGTTTCCCGCGGCTGCCGGTTCGGCCCTCGCGCCGGAGCCGGCGTCCTCGTCGCCGACCGCACTGCCGTTCTCGTCCTGGGAGGACTCCCCCTGGGAGGGCTGGGAGGACTGGGAGGGCTGGGAGCGCACCGGCTTCTGCCCCGGCTTCGGACGGGCGACCTGCTGCTTGCGCTCCTTCTCCTGCTCCTTCTCGCGCTGCTGCTCGCGGTCCACCTTGTTGGTGAGGAAGTGCTGCTGTCCCAGGGTCCAGGCGTTGTTGGCCAGCCAGTACAGCAGCACCGCGATGGGCAGGATCCAGCCGGAGACCAGCGCGCCGATCGGGGCGATGTACATCATGATCTTGCCCATGGCCGCCGTCTGCGGGTTCGCCATGGACATGTCGCTCTGCCGGCGCATGGACATGCGCATCGTGAAGAACGTCGCCACCGAGGCCACGATCATCAGCGGCACGCCGACGGCAACCATCGACATCCGGTCGGTGCCGAATTCCTCCAGCACGGCTTCCGACTGGCTGATCGTGTTGGACAGCTTCGCACCGAAGATGTGCGCGTTGATGAACGAATCGACGCCGGCGGCGTCGAAGACGTAGTTGCTCTCCGCGCCCGGCGTGAAGTTCCGCAGCACGTGGAACAGGCTCAGGAAGACCGGGAGCTGCACCAGCACCGGCAAGCAGCCGCCGAGCGGGTTCACCCCGTGCTCGGACTGCAGCTTCTGCATCTCCTGCGCTTGCCGCTGCCGGTCGTTCTTGTACTTGTCCTTGACCTTCTGGATCTGCGGGGCGAACTTCTGCATCTTGCGCGCGGAGCGCATCTGGCTCAGCGCCGGCTTGATCAGCAGCACGCGCAGCGTGAAGACCAGGAAGAACACCGACAACGCCCACGCGAAGCCGTTTTCCGGCCCGAGGACGAAGCCGAATACCTGGTGCCAGAACCACAGAATGGCCGACACCGGGTACAGGATGAAGGCGAAAATTTCGGACACTCACTACTCCCGGTCACGCCTGGAACGCGCCCGCCGACGGGCGCGCATGCTCGGCCGCCCCACAAGGGCCAACCACACCAGGGTGCCATGCGGCCGCCGCAGCGCCCGCACCCCCCGGCGGCCGCCGTCGCAGCGCAGCGGGCCGCTAGCCGTCCTGGTCGCGGGATGCCGCCCCTCTTGGTCGGGGTGCTTCTGGTTGGGGTGCTGCCGGGACGGACGCGTGCCGCGGTCGCCCCGGCTCGGCGCCGGCCCGAGGTGCAGCGGCAGGACCGGTGCGCTTACCAGTGCGTCCTGATACACCCGAACGTGCGAACAGCCGCTGCGTGCTGTGCCCAGAGCGGCACACCGTTCAGGATACGCCGCAGTGGCCCGGTCGAGGTCGGCGGACTGCTCCGCCGACCCTTCCACGGAGGGCGGTGCGCTGCGCGCCGGAACCGCCCGCAGGCGGTGCGAGGCCGAGCGTGCGACATCGGAGAGCTCAGCGTGCGCCGACCGCTACCCCTTCAGAGCGCGGCCGACGAGCCGCCCGCCCCACAGGTAGATCAACGCGGCCAGACCGTAGTTGACGATGACGCCGAGCCTCGCATCGCCGGGCTGGAAGACGTCGCCCAGCCCGAACACGAACGTCTTCGCCACGGTGTAGGTGAACGACACGAACCCGTTGCCCTGGTTCGCGCCCGCCACCACGAACACGATGTGCAGCACGAACGCCAGCGCGATGAGACCGGTGACCAGTTGGATCGTGCGCCCCGCTGCCGAGGCGCTGGGCAGCGGCACACCGCCGCCCCCGCGGCGCTCGCGGCGCTCGCGGCGTGGTTCCGGCTCGTGGCGGTCATCCCGGTCATCGCGGTCATCGCGGTCATCGCGGCGGGAGCGCCGGCGCGAACGAGGTTCGGGCTCGCGGTACGGCTCCGGTTCGCCGTAGGCGGGGTCGTCGTAAGCGGGGTCGTCGTAGGCGGGATCGCCGTCCCAGTAGCCGTAGCGCTCTTCCTCGTACGGGTCGTGCGGCTCGGCGGAGGCGGGTTGGACGCGCGTCGGCTGCGGTTGCTGCGGCGGCTGGTAGCCGGGCACTCCCGAGCCCGGCTGCGCCTGTTCCGGTGGCGCGAGCGGCGGCCCGGCTGCCGGCGGTCCGGGCTGGTAACCGGGTGGCGCGCCGGCCTGCATCGCCTGCCCCGCCTGCGCACCCGGCGGTGGCGGTGGGGGTGCTCCGCCGGGCTGGGCCGGTGGCGGCCCGGGCGGCGTCTGCGGCGCTGCGCCTGGCACGCCCGGAGATGGATGCCCCGACCCGCCTGGCCCCTGCTGACCGGGTGGGCCCTGCGGAGGTGGCCCCTGCTGACCGGGTGGGCCCTGCGGGGGTGGTCCCATCGCTCCGGGGTGCTGCGGGCTCGGGTGCTGAGGACCGGGGTGCTGAGGACTGGGGTGCTGTGGTCCAGGCGACTGTCCGTGCTGCCCCGGTCCTTGCGGTGGTGGCGGCCCCTGCGGCCCTGGTGGGGGCCCGTGCACGCCCGGGGCGGCCTGCGGCGGCGCGCCCTGCCCAGCGGCGCCCTGCGCAGCCGGTGGTGGCGGTCCCTGCGGCCCCGGTGGAGGCCCGTACACCCCCGGGGAGCCGTGCGACGGAGACCCCTGCGGTTGCTGCGGCGGAGCACCCTGCCCGACAACACCCCGACCGGCAGCACCCTGACCGGCAGCACCCTGCGCAGGCGGTGGCGGCGCACCCTGCGGACCGGGCGGCGGACCGGCCGACGTGTTCGGGGCCTGCCGCCCGGGCGCGGAAGGGGGCTGCGAGGGCATTTCGGAGCCGGGCGCGCCCTGGTCAGATGACTGCTCCGGCGTCTGACGCGTCTCCGCCCCTTCGGGGGGCCGCGGTGTCGCCGATCCCGGCGCTCCGGGCCGTCGCGGGCCGTTCGGGGGCTGCGCGCGCTCGTTGGTCATCGCGCAGATTGTCGCCACCACAGACGGACCGCGAAAGTCCGCCCCGTGCGCCGGACCGATGAGCCTGCGCACACTTCCGCACACCTCGTTCCGCTGCCCGCTCCCCACCCGAACAGCCCCCACCACAAATCTGGACCCATTCCAGAGAGCACAATTTTCATGAAAATTGTGAGTTATCCCCACACGAACGGAGTACAAGTTATCCCCAAGGGCGGGGTTGTCCACAGGAGTGTGCGCTGGGAAGAGCGCGAAGCGGTGAGAACTCGGCCGCGGTTCCAGGCCGCAGGCGCCGACGATCCCGCCCGGCGGGGCCGGCGGCGGGAGCCTTCCACCCCACCGGCGGAATAGTGCGTGGATCAAGCACGTTGCCCGGTGCATGCGAGCAGTGGGAGTGACCGAATTCGGCGGGCCCGAGGCCCTGCAGGAGCACGACGTCGCCGAGCCGACCGCGGGCCCCGGGGAGATCCGCCTCCGAGTGCTCGCCGCAGCCGTGAACCCGACCGACACCTACGTGCGCAACGGTGCGCGTCGGAAGAGCCTGGAAGAGCACGACCCGCCCTACGTGCCCGGTATGGACGTCGCCGGGATCGTCGACGCCGTCGGCGAGGGAACGCGCACCGACCTCGCCGTGGGCGACCGCGCCATGGGCATCGTCCTGCCCATGGGTTCGCACGGAGCCTACGTGGAGAAGATCGTCCTGCCCGCCGAGTCGGTGACCCGCGCTCCGGCCGGTACGAGCCACGCCGAGGCCGCGACGTTGCCGATGAACGGGCTCACCGCGCGCATGTCGCTGGACCTGCTGGACCTGGGCCCGGGCTCGACGCTGGCCGTCACGGGAGCGGCCGGCGCGTACGGCGGCTACGTCATCCAGCTCGCCAAGGCAGCGGGTCTGCGCGTCGTCGCCGACGCGGCGCGCAAGGACGAACAACTGGTCCGCGACCTCGGTGCGGACGTGGTGGTGCCCCGCGGCGAGCAGGTGGCCGAAGCGATCCGCAACGAGGTAGCGGGCGGTGTGGACGGACTCGCCGATGGTTCCGTGCAGGGTGAACCGCTGCTGCCCGCGGTGCGCGACGGCGGTGCGATCACCAGCGTGCGCGGCTGGCGCGGCCACTACGACCGCGACATCGAGGTGCGCCCCACGCTCGTGGTGCACTACGCCCGCGAGCACGCCAAGCTGGACGAACTGCGCGAGCAGGCGGAGAACGGGGTGCTGAGCCTTCGCGTGGCGAGCACCTTCCCGCCGGAGCGCGCCTCCGAGGCACACCGGGCGCTCGAGGGCGGCGGCGTGCGCGGACGTTTGATCATCCTGCCGTCGGGCGTCGAGCACGACGACCACCGGCAGGGCGTGTGAGGCACGGGCGGTGCGCGCGGAGTCGCTGCCGAAAACCGGGCACGGTCCGCATGCTCGCCCGCTGCGCACAGCGGATTAACCGAAAAGCATTGCTGCTTCAGAACGACCAAGAACGACCGATCCACACCGGACACTCCGAAATGGCCGAACGGCATCCCGTCGACGTCCACGTGCTGCTCGTCAGCGGCACGTCGCTGCTGCTGAGCAAGCGGCGCGACGCGCACGGCGAGTTCGACGGGATGTGGCACCTGCCCAGCGGCAAGCTCGAGGCCGGCGAATCGGTGCTCGATGCGGCCCGCCGCGAGGTCGCCGAGGAGATCGGGGTGCGCCTCGCCGCTTCGGCGCTGCGCCACGTGCACACGGCGCACGTCACCGCCCCGGGGCTCGAGCCGCGGCTCGGGCTGTTCTTCGAGGCCCGCGACTGGGAGGGCGAGCCCGTCAACCGCGAACCCGCCAAGTGCTCCGAGCTGCGCTGGTTCGACCTCGACGAGCTGCCGGTCGAACTCATCTCCTACCCCGCCGCCGGCATCCGCGGTTACCGCACCGGTCGCAGCCTCAGCACACCGGGCTGGCCGGCGAGCACCGGTGTTTCCGGCAGCTCCCGCCCGCCGGAGGCCGGCGGGCGGGCACACCGGGGGTGAGCCCGCGCCGGCCGCGCTGCGCGGCCCTTCGCCAGCGGAACGGGTCGGCCTCAACCGTCGTTGCGCATGCCCCGCCACAGCAGGTCGGCCAAGTTCGCGGTCCGGTTCCGCCAGTCGCCGCCGGGATCGAGGTGGATCAGGCCGCACAGTCCGCGCAGCACCGTTTCCGCGTCCAGATCGGCGCGGACCGTCCCGGCCCGGACGTTGGCCTCCAGCAGGGCGGCGACCGCGCCGGCCATGGTTTCGTGGGCGTCCTCGGGCCAGGTCCCGGGTGCGGCCGCGGCGGCGCCGAGAGCCCGGGCCAGACCGCGCTTGGTCATCATGTGGTGGGCCAGGTGATCGGTCACCCAGGTCCGGAAGGCCTGTTCCGGGGAGTGCTCGTCGAGCAGGCGCGGGACGACGTCGACGAGGTGTCGCAGTTCTCGCCGGTAGACCGCCAGGATGAGCGCTTCCGGGGTGGGGAAGTGCCGGTACACGGTTCCGACGCCCACGCCGGCCTGCTTCGCGATGGCGTTGAACGACAGCGCTTCCGAGGCGGCCAGCGACTCGGCTGCCGCGGTGAGGATGCGTTCGTGGTTGCGTCGGGTGTCCGCGCGTCGAGGGCTGACCGAGCCCGTCGTCATCGTCCCTCCCCGATCGTTGCCTCGGCTCGTGGGAAATGTAGTGCAACGGCCCGCTGCACGGGCAGCGACCTCGCGGTGGGCCCGCCGATTGCGGCGCGGAGGGAATCCGGTAGCCTCGCCAACGAGATCAACCGGATGAATATCCGGCTCGATCCGACGACTCGACTTCGAATCCCACCACCACGACCCATGCCCGCCATGGGTGTCCCGCGTGGGCGATCCGCGAAAGAGAGCCTGTGGACATCTCACTCGAAATCAACGGCAGCGCGGAACGGCTCGACGTCGACCCCGGCGTGACCCTGTTGGACGCACTGCGCGAACGCCTCGGCATCACCGGCCCGAAGAAGGGCTGCGACCGCGGCCAGTGCGGTGCCTGCACCGTGCACGTCGGCGGCAGGCCGGTGCTTTCGTGCCTGACCCTGGCCGCCACCGTGCAGCAGCCCGTCATCACCGTGGAAGGCCTGTCCGATGAGGACGGCATGCACCCGGTGCAGCAGGCGTTCGTCGACCAGGACGCGCTGCAGTGCGGCTTCTGCACCTCGGGGCAGATCATGTCGGCGGTTGCCGCCGTGCAGCAGGACGTCGACGACGTCCGGGAATTCATGTCCGGCAACATCTGCCGTTGCGCGGCCTACCCGAACATCATCGCCGCAGTCGAACAAGCGAGGCAGGCCGATGCGCCCCTTTGAACTCACAGCACCCGCGACCGTCGACGACGCGCTGACCTCCGCGGGGACGTTCCTGGCCGGCGGAACCACCCTCGTCGACCTGATGAAGCTCAACGTCGTCGCACCGCAGCACGTGCAGGACATCAACCGGTTGCCGTTGCGCGGCATCGACACCGCCGACGGGCTGCGGATCGGCGCGCTGGAGCGGATGAGCGACGTCGCCGAACATCCCGGTGTGTACCCGGCGATCACGCGCGCGCTGTCGCTGAGCGCTTCGCAGCAGTTGCGGAACATGGCCAGCATCGGCGGAAACCTCGTGCAGCGCACCCGCTGCACGTACTTCCGCGATGTGACGATGCCCTGCAACAAGCGGGAGCCCGGCAGCGGATGCTCGGCCATCGCCGGGAACAACCGGATGCACGCCGTGCTGGGCACGAGTGATGCGTGCGTGGCCACGCACGCCAGCGACCTGGCGGTCGCGCTGGTCGCGCTCGACGCGAAGGTCCGGCTCGTCGGCGAGAGCGGGAGCCGCACCGTCGAACTGGCCGACTTCTACCGCCTTCCCGGGGACACCCCGGAGGTGGAGAACGTCCTGCGTCCCGGTGAGCTGATCAGCGAGGTGCTGGTGCCGCGGCTGGACTGGGCGGCGCGTTCCACCTACGTCAAGGTGCGGGACCGGCAGTCCTACGAGTTCGCGCTGTGCTCGGCCGCGGTCGCGCTGGACGTGCAGGACGCGCACGTCGCGGACGTCCGGGTTGCTGTCGGCGGTGTGGCGACCGTGCCGTGGCGGCTGCCCGCCGTCGAGGACGCCCTGCGTGGTGCGCCCGCGACGGCCGAGTCCTTCGACAACGCCGCTTCCGCTGCCTCCGAAGGAGCAGAACCGTTGTCCGACAACGGTTTCAAAGTACCCCTGTTGAAGCGGACCGTTGTCCGCGCACTGCTCGAAGTGACCGAAGGGAGCCGCTCGTGACCAGTCGGCTGGACGGCCCGCTCAAAGTCACCGGCAGGGCCGATTACGGGGTGGACCGCAACCTCCCCGGCACGGTCCACGGATACCTCGTGCTCAGCACGATCGCCAACGGCGAGATCGAGGACGTGGACGTCACGAGGGCAGCGGACTCGGCCGGGGTGCTCGCCGTGTACACGCCGTTCTCCCCGCTCGGCCTGCACGCGCCGAGCTCACCGGTCTTCGGCGAGGGCCGGGCTCCGCTGCAGGACCGCACCGTCTCCCACCGCGGCCAGCCGATCGGGTTCGTGGTGGCCGAAACGTTCGAGCAGGCCCGGGACGCTGCGATGCTCGTCGACGTCTCCTACTGCGAGCGGCCGGCGCTGACGTCGCTGGAGGACGGTCTGCCCGCAGCTGAAACCGATCCGTCCAACGAGGACCTCGAAATCCTCACCGAAGGAACCGAGTCCATTGCGGACGCGATTACTGCGAGTCCGAAGAGGATCGAGGCGACGTACCGGACCGCGCCGCAGAACCACGCCGCGATGGAACCGCATTCCGCGGTCGCGGTGTGGGAAGGCGGGACTCTGACCGTCTACAGCGGCAACCAGGGATCCGACCTGCAGGCGGCGGAGCTGGCCACGGCGCTGGGGGTGGACGCGTCGGCGGTCCGCGCGGTGAACCCGTTCGTGGGCGGGGCTTTCGGCGGAAAGGCGCGCACTTCCGCGCCGGCGTTGCTGGCATCGGCCGCGGCCAGGGAGCTCGGCAGGCCGGTGAAGGCCGCGCTCTCCCGGGAGCAGGTCTTCACCGCCACGGCCGGCCGTGCCGGAACGGTGCAGCGGGTCTCCCTCGGTGCGGACGCGGACGGGACGCTGGCGGCGCTGCGGCACGACTCGTGGTGCAGCACGGATGCGGACCGGTCGTTCGTCGAACCGACCTCGCACGGCACCTCGCGCGAGTGGTACGCCACCAGGAACCTCGCCGTGAGCCAACGGATCGTGCCGTTGAACGTCCCGCCGACGACCTTCATGCGCGCCCCTGGCGAGGCCCCGGGCTCGTTCGCGCTGGAAAGCGCGCTCGACGAGCTGGCGGTCGCGCTGGAGATGGATCCGATCGAGCTGCGCATGCGCAACGATTCGACCGCGCCGCCCGGCAAGGAGCTGCAGTGGTCCGACAAGCACCTGGACGAGTGCTTCCGCATCGGTGCCGAGCGCTTCGGCTGGGCCGACCGCGCGCCGCGCGGCCGCACCGAGGGCGACTGGCAGGTCGGCACGGGCGTGGCGACCGCGATGTTCCCGGCGATGCGCTTCCCCGCGAGCGTCGAGGTCACCTTGCGGGACGACGACACGGCGGTGGTCGCGACCAGCGGTGCCGACCCGGGAACCGGGCTGCTGACCGTGCTCGCCACGGTGGGGGCCGAGTCGCTGGACATCACACCGGAGCAGATCACCCCGCGGCTGGGTGATTCGACCTTCCCGTCCGGCGGCATGTCCGGTGGCTCCACCGCCACGGCGAGCGCCGGCTCGGCCACCACGGTCGCCGCGACCGAGGTCATCGACGAGCTGGTCGCGCTGGCGTCCGCGGCGGGCGCACCGTTCGAGGGCGCGGAGGTCACCTACGACCGGGGGCGCGTGCTCGCCGGTGACCGCTCGATGACGTTCGGCGAGCTGCTGCGGGCGTTGGACCGCACGTCGCTGTCCGCGACCGGATCCTCGGCCCCTGGCGAGGAGCTGTCGAAGCACTCGTTCAGCTCGTTCGGCGCCCAGTTCTGCGAGGTCCGCGTGCACCGGTTGACCCGCGAGATCCGGGTTTCCCGCATGCTCGGCGTGTTCGACGCGGGCCGGATCGTCAACGAGAAGGCGGCGCGCAGCCAGCTCGTCGGCGGCATGATCTGGGGCGTTTCCGCTGCGCTGCACGAGGGCTTGGAGATCGAGGACGACGGCCGGTTGGCCAACGGCGATTTCGCGGAGTACCTGCTGCCGGTGAACGCGGACGTGCCCGACGTGGGCGTGGATTTCGTCCAGCACCCGGACACGTTGCACAATGCCGTCGGCGCGAAGGGCGTGGGTGAGATCGGCATCGTCGGCATGGCGGCGGCCGTCACCAACGCCCTGTACGACGCCACGGGAATTCGCGTCCGCCGCATCCCGGTCAAGCTGGAGGACCTCCTGGACGGCTGACGCGCTCCGACTGCTCGGCGAGTTGCGGCACGCTGGTGCGCTCGTTGTCGAGCGCCGGCAACGAGAGGTGATCAGCGTGAACGACGGACCGCAGGCGCAGCGCAGCACGTTCATCGACTTTGCCGAAGGACCCCTGCGGGTCGTTCGCGCGGGCGAACGGGGATCGGCGGTGCTGCTGCTCAGCGGCGCCGGACTGGACAACGCGCTGCTGAGCTGGCGGCACCTCATCCCCGCGCTCGCGACCGAGCACCGGGTTTTCGCGATGGACTGGCCCAAGCAGGGCGCCAGCAGGCCGTGGCACGGCTCAGCGGGCCACGACCGGATGCTGCGCTGCATTTCCGAAGTCCTCGACCACTTCGGAATCGGCAGCGTCAGCATCGTCGGCCTCTCCCAGGGCGGAGCGCTCGCCCTGGCCTACGCGATCGAACGTCCGGACCGGGTCCGCGAGCTCGTCGCGTTGGCGCCGGCCGGCATCATCTCGTTTCCGCCCGGCGTGCACCAACTGCTGTGGTTGGCCGCGCAGCTGTCCGGTCCCAGCGCCCGGCTGTCGAGCCGCATCTTCCGGAGCAGGGCGATGGTCGCCCGGCTCGCGAGGCGAGCGCTGTTCGCCGGCCCGGTCGACGACTTCGACGAGGTCGTCGACGAGATCCACCGGGAAGTGCTGGCCAACGGCGCCGGTGCGTCCGACTGGCAGAACGCCTCGATCGGTTTCCGCTCGATGAACGTGGACCTGCGGCCCCGCCTGCACGAGATCGCGTGCCCGACGCTGTTCATCCAGGGAGACGCGGACATCGCGGTCAAGCCGCGGCACACTGCCGCCGCGGCGCGGCGTGTTCCTGGTGCGCGGTTGGAGGTCCTGCCGGGCAACGGGCACTGGCCGAACCGCCAGTCGCCGCAGCGGGTCAACGGGCTGATCGCCGAATTCCTCGCCGAGGACGGTTCTTCGGCGACCGAGCGCGACGAGCCGCGCGGATGAACGCACCGCCGGCAGCGGCTCAGCCGGGAGGCCAGCTGAACGGGCGTCCGCCGAGCACGTGCCAGTGCAGGTGCGACACGGTCTGGCCGCCGTTGCGACCGGTGTTGCACACCAGGCGGTAGCCGGTTTCCGCGATGCCCTCGTCCAGCGCCACCTGGTGCGCTTCGAGGACCAGCTCGCCGGCGAGCGCGCTGTCCGCGGCCCGCAGCGACGCCAGGTGGGGGTGGTGTTCCTTCGGGATCACCAGCACGTGGTTGGGGCCCTGCGGGTGCAGGTCGCGAAAGGCGAGCACGCGGTCGGTTTCGCGGACCACGTCTGCGGGCGCCGCACCACGCACGATCTCGCAGAACGGACATTCCTCGGCCATGTTCGCCACAACTCCCCTCTTCCACGCCGGTCGCGCTGCCGATGGCACTGCCGGTCGCACTGCCGGTCGCGCTGTCCCGCGCGGGAGCCTACCGGAGCCCACCCGGCGCCCGGCCAACGCGCGCACGCGCACCCGGCCCCGGCGAGGGGTGCGGGGCCGCGGCAACAGGCACGAGGGCTCCGGGGACTCCGACCGCGGTTTCCCAGCACGCGCTTTCGAGGCCGCGGGGAATTTCGACCACCACTCCGCACCGACCCTCGCGACCAGGCTGGGCCGTCTACCAGTGCCGGTGACGACCAGCTGTTTCGCCGCATGCGCCAGTTTCGAGGGGTCGGTGCTCGCACTGCCGGTCAGCGCTGCCCGCCGCCGATGTAGCCGTGCTCGCGCAGGAAGTGCAGCGCGGCCTCCTGCGGGCTGGCTCCCCGCATGTCGACCATGCCGTTGAGCTCGATCATGGTGTCGGTGGTCAGGTCGTGGCCGATGCGGCGGGCCAGCTCGCGCACCTGCGGGTGCTCGCGCACCGTTTCCTCGCGCACGGTCAGCGCGGCCAGCTGGGTGTCGAAGTGCGTGCGCGGGTCCTCGAGCACCTGCAGGTCCAGTGATTCCAGCCGGGCGTCGGTGGTGAACACCTCGGCGAAGTTGCACGGGCTGCCCTTGGCCGCGTTGACGAAGTTCAGCGCGAAGTCGTTCTGGTAGGTGTGCTTGGCCGGGATCCGGAAGTCGTAAGCCTGCTGCATCGGCTGGAATTCGCGGTCCAGGAACTCGGCGGCGCCGCAGACGCTGGCCTCCTCTGGGTGGTGTTCGGCCAGGCGGCCCAATTCTCCGAGGTCGTCCACCTGGCCCGCCGGACCGCTCGCGTCGGAGGCGCGGGCGATCGCGTAGGTGTTGCCGAAACGCGCCGGTCCCAACCAGGCGATGTCGTTGCGCTGCTGGTCTTCCCGCTTGACGGCCTCGTACTGGGCGCGCTCGCCGGGGATCGGGTTGTCGTGGCCGAGGTACATCGACCAACCGGTGCCGGCGTACTCCCAGTACATGTCGATCTCGCCGTTGGTCAGCGCCTCCCGGGTGATCGTCGATCCGGACAGGCCGGTTTGGTCCTGCGTGCTGGCTCCGGCCGCACGCAGCGCGTTGATCATGATCTCGCCGAGAACGGTCTGCTCGGTGAACTCCTTGGAGCCCACCGTGAACTCCGCACCGCGCAGGTCGAAGTCGTGCGCGATCGACCCGCCGCGCAGGGCGGCGCCGGTGGGCGCGTCGTTGCCCTCGCCGGGCACGCCGGCGCAGCCGCTGACGAGCACCGCGACGAGGCTCAGCAGTGCGGTCGCGGCGCGGGACCGTCGTTGGTGCAGTGATCGCAACGTGAAACCTCCCTGATCCGCGGCGACCGCTAGTCGTGATCGCCGGCCCGGATCCCGCGCGGGTGCAGGAAATCCTCGGCGATCCCCGCGATCCAGTCGATCAGCAGCGCCAGCGCCGCGACGAGGACGCTGCCGGTGACCAGCACCAGGTTCCGGTTCGAGTTGATGCCGTTGGAGATGATGTCGCCGAGCCCGCCGGCGCCGACGAACGTCGCCAGTGCCACCGTTCCCACGGTGATGACCAGGGCGGTGCGGATGCCGGCCAGCATCACGGGCACGGCCAGCGGCAGTTCGATCTTCCACAGCACCTCCGTTCGCGTCATGCCCATCCCCCGGGCCGCCTCGATCACCGCGGGGTCGACCTGTTGCAGCCCGGCGAGCGTGTTGCGCAGCACCGGCAGGATGCCGTAGATGACAAACGCGATGATCGCGATCGCGTTGACCCCCAGGCTGAGGAAGGTCACCGCGAGCAGCACGATCAGTCCGATGGAGGGGATCGCCTGACCGAGGTTGGCAACGGTCAGCAGCGGCGCGGACAGCGACCGGCTCCAGGAGCGCGTGAGCAGCACACCGGCGGGGATCGCGATCGCGAGGACCACGGCCGACGTCGTGACGGTCAGCAGCAGGTGTTGGACGAACCGGCTGAGCACGTAGTCGGCGTTGAGGCTGCGCTGTTCGATGAGGTCCAGCGGCTGGGCGGAGACGTGGGCGTGCAGGGCGGCCAGCACCACCGCCAGCGCCACCGGCCTCGCCGCGTAGCGCGCCGCCGTCACGATCCCGGCCGGTACGCCGCGGGCGGGCCGGCCGGTGGTGGGGTCGCGGGTGAGGACGGCCATCGCGCTACATCCCCTGCAGCTCGTCGCAGGCCCGCGTCGTGGCGGCGACGCGGGTGTTCAGCAGCTCGCGGAGCGAGTCCAGCTCCAGCACTCCGCGGTAGGTGCCGTGCTCGTCGACGACGACCGTCGCCGAGGAGTTGTGCGACAGCATCGCGTCGAGCGCTGCGAACAGCGTGTCCGCCGGGCCGAGCCGCGTGATCAGCGGCATTTCCGCACCACCTGCACCTGCCGCTTCCCGCGGCAGCCAACCGGTCGGGCGGCCGTGCGCGTCGAGCATCGGCAGGAATTCCTCACCGCGCTCCCGGACCAGGGCGGCCCGCTCCGCACCGGTCATGTCCGCCCGCGCCGCGGGCCACCGCGGAACCGGCACGGATTCGAGGGTGGCCAGCGAAAGGCGTTTGACGGCGGTGCCCGTGCCGAGGAAGTCGGCGACGAACTCGTCGGCCGGTTCGGCGAGGATGTTCTCCGGGGTGTCGTACTGGGCCACGGTGCCGCCCTCGCGGAAGATGGCGATGCGGTCGCCCATCTTGATCGCCTCGTCGATGTCGTGCGTGACGAACACGATCGTCTTGCGCAGTTCGGACTGGATGCGCAGGAACTCGTTCTGCAGCGCCGCGCGGTTGAGCGGGTCGATCGCGCCGAACGGTTCGTCCATGAGCATCACCGCCGGGTCACCGCCGAGGGCTCGTGCGACGCCGACGCGCTGCTGCTGCCCGCCGGAGAGCTGCTTGGGGTAGCGGTCGCGGTAGCGGGCCGGGTCCAGACCGACCAGTTCGAGCAGTTCGTCGGCGCGTGCGCGGACGCGCGCGGCGCTCCAGCCGAGCATCCTGGGCACCGTTGCGATGTTGTCGCCGACGGTGCGGTGCGGGAACAGCCCGGTCTGCTGGATGCTGTAGCCGATCGTGCGGCGGAGTTCGTCCGGGTTCACCTCGGTGACGTCGGTTCCGTCGAGGTGGATGCGGCCCGAGGTCGGCTCGATCAGCCTGTTGATCAGCTTCATCGTGGTGGTCTTGCCGCAGCCCGACGGTCCGACGAACACCACGATCCGCCCCGCGGGGATGTCCAGGTCGAGGTGCTCGACCGCGGCCGAGGACTGCCCGGGGTAGGACTTGCTCAGGCCTTCCAGGCGGATCATGGTGCGCTCCGCGCGCGTCGTGCCGGTCATGGTTGCCTCCCGCCGGTCACCGAGGGGGTGTGGTGAGTCGGTTCAACAGGGCGAACAGGCCGTCGAAGAGCACGGCGAGCAGGATGATCCCGGCGATGCCCTCCAACGTCAGGTAGATCGCGAACGGCGTGCCGGCCTTGGACAACCCGTCGAGGATGAGGTTGCCCAGTCCGGGGCCGTTGACCGCGGCGGCGATCGCCGCGATCCCCAGCAGCAGCTGCGCGGCCACCCGCAGGCCCGTGATCACGACGGGCCACGCCAGCGGGAACTCGACCGAGACGAGCCGCCGCAGCCGGTTCATGCCCATTCCCTTGGCCGATTCGACGACGGCGGGGTCGACTTCCCGCAGCCCCACCACCGCGTTGCGCATCACCGGCAGCAGCGCGTACATGGTCAGCGCGACCACCGACGGGCCGCTTCCCAGTCCGAGCGGTGCGATGAGCAGCCCGAACAGCGCGTACGAGGGGATGGTCAGGAACGTGGACGTGCACCCGAGGACGACGGTGCGGGCCCGGTCGGTGCGGTAGATCGCGATCGCCAGCGGAATGCCGATCAGCACGGCCAGCCCGAGGCCCTGCAGCACGAGCACCGCGTGGTCGAGCGTGGCCGCCGCCACTTCCGGCCAGTTCTCGGCGAAGTACTCGAGGAATCCCATCGCGTCCCACTTCGCTGCTAAGCGCTCACCGGGGCTTGCCCGAAGCCCGCGGAACCGAGCGGTTCGGCCAGGAAGGAGTCGACCATCCCGATCAGGTCGCGGAAAGTCGGGTGTTCGTCGAACATCCACTCCGTGTGGCCGCGACCTTCGAGGATCTCCAGGCGTTTCGGTTCGGCGGCGTGCTCGTACAGCGAACGCGCCTCGGCCGGCTTGTGCAGTTCGTTCTCGCCGCCGTGCACGATCAGCAGCGGACGCGGCGCGAGCTGGTCGGCGACCGCCTCGGGGCGGAACCGCAGCAGCATCTCGGCGGATTGCAGCGTCACGCCGGAGCCGAATCCCGGTGCGCGGTACAACTCCTCGCCCACGTAGCCGTCGGTGGCGGTGTCCAGGTCCAACCGCACGATGTCCCACGGCGAGGCCACTTCGGACCGCCCCAGTTCCGTCCGCCGGGCGCGGTCGGCGACCACGCGCTCCTGCAGGCGCCGCCAGCTGTCCTCGTCGTGCATCGCCCTGGTCGACCGGTTGCCGTCGCCGATCCCGTTGGCGCACACCACCGCTGCCACCCGCGGGTCCTCGGCCGCCTCGGCCACCACGACGCCACCGCCCATGCCCCAGCCGAGCAGGCCGACCCGGTCGGCGTCGATCTCCGGCAGCGCCGAGACGCGGTCCACGGCGGCGCGCAGGTCCTCGACCCACTCCTGCGGGACGAGCCGGCCGCGTTCGCCTTCGCTGAGGCCGAATCCGCGGTAGTCGAAGGTGAGCACCGCGTAGCCGCGCGGCGCCAGCGCGCGGGCGAACCGTTCGGGGTGGATGACCTTGAGCCCCTGGTAACCGGAGGAGGGAAGCACCACCGGGTACGGGGCGCCGGCCCCGTCGTCGGGCAGGTGCAGGTCGGCGTCGAGCCGCAGACCGCTGCTGAAGAATGGCAGAGCGCGTGAGTGCACGGTTCCTCCCGGTGTTGTTTCAACTGCGTGCGCGGCGGCCCGCTCCGACCGGCACGTCCGGCACCGACGGCAGCGGTTCCTCGCCCGCCATCGCCGCGGAGATCTGCCCAGCGGCCGCGCACACGATCCGCCCCGCCTTGTCCAGTTCCCGCTGCAGGCGGAACTTGGGCGCGGAAATGTTGAGAGCGGCGATGACACGTCCGCGGAGGTCGCGGATCGGCGCGGCGGCGGCGACGAGGCCTTCTTCGAACTCCTCGTCCACGAGGGCGTATCCGCGCGCCCGCGCCCGGTTCAGCCGTTCCAGCAGTTCGGCGAGGTCGCGGGCAGCGCCGGGCCCGGCCGCGCCGAACGAGACGTCCGCGAGGAGCTCCTCGACCTCGTCGTCGCCGTGGTCGAACAGCAGGGCGCGGCCGGACGAGGTGATGTGCAGCGGTGTCACGCGACCCACCCAGCCAGCGGTCTGCACGGCCCGCACGGGGCTTTCCGACAGCAGCGTCAGCGCACCGTCGCCGTCGAGCACCGTCAGGTGCGCGCGTTCCTTGGCGGCCGCGACCAGTCGGCGCAGCACGTGCGGCGCCTCCGCCAGCAGGCGTTGCCGCCCGACGTTGACGGCCATGCTGAACAGCCGCCAACCGAGCCGGTAAACCATGGTCTCGGGGTCGCGTTCGACCATCCCGCTGTCCTCGAGTTCGCGCAGGGCGCGGGAGATCTGGGTCTTCTCCTTGCCCACGCGGCGCGCGATCTCCACCACGCCGAACCCGCCGTGCTCGCAGGCCTCCGCCGAGCCGAGAACGGACAGGATCGCCACCGCCCGGTGCACGCTGGACGCCGTCTCCGCTGCCATGGCAGGAATAGTGGCGAATCTCGCAGCTGGGAGCAACGATGGTTGCTGGTACAGCAACATCTTGATCAGGGCCGCGCGGCGCAACCGGCCCGCTGCGGGGAGGCGGGAAGCGCGACTGTTCCGCTTCCCGGGGCTTCTCGACGGTCAGGTCGGCTCGACGAGGGACGCGGGCAGGTCACCGGCGCACGCGAGCAGCCGCCCCCTGTCGAGTCCCTGGCGGGCCAGCACGTCGACGAGCGCGGTCAGCGCCTCGGGCGGTTCCGGCGAGTTCGGCTGCCCCGCGTCGGAGGAGAGCACCACGCGCTCGAGGCCGACCTCCTCGGCGAAGGCTGCCAACCCGCGCGGGGTGCATCCCGGCTGGTGCAGCAGCTGGAACGCGGTGATCTCGACGAACCCGCCCGCCTCGGCGAACTCGGCCGCTTCGGCCGCGCTCATGGCCGGCACCGTGTAGGAGGGGTGGGTGAGCAGCAGTCGGCGCACGCCGTTCTGGCGCGCCGCATCCAGCAACCACCGCACTTCCGGAGCGCTGATGTGCCCGGTGGCGAGCACGGCGTCGGCCTCGGCGACGTACCGGCAGATCGTGCGCACGTCCTCGGCGACCGACCAGTCGACCGGCGGGATCGCGTAGGTGCGCGTTGGCAGGTCCGGTACCGAACAGCACAGCCGCGGCAGGTTCGCGGCATGCTGCGTGTGCGCATCGGCGGTGGGCATCCACACCACTCGTCCGCCGGCGCTGAGGCACGCCGCGACGGCGGTGGGGTTGATCCCGCCCACGTGCTGGTTCAGGGCCACACCGCCGTACACCCGCGGCGACTGGCCGCGTCCCGCCGCCGCGGCGCGACCGACCGTCGACTCGTAGTGTCCTTTCAGGACACACCCGTGGAAACCCGCCGCGGCGTAGGCCGCCACCGTCTGCCGGTCATCGGCACGCCTCTCGGTCACGTCCGGGGCCGCGTGCACGTGCAAGTCGAACACGCCTCCCACACTGACCTCACCGGCCCGGGTGCGCAACGCTCGTTGCTGATCCAGCAACAGGTTTCAATCGGCGCCCTCGTCGGCCAGTCGCCGGGCCTCCCGCGCGAGGAGTTCGAACCGCGCCTCCTGCAGCAGGGGCAGCTCACGCCGCCGGCGGCGCGCCTGCGCGACGTCGATGTCCACTGTGGTCAGGAAGGGTTCGCGCAGGGGCGCCTCGGCCACCACCTCGCCCGAGGGCGCGACCACGCGGGACCCGCCCCAGAACGAGACTCCGCTCTCCTCGCCCACCCGGTTGACGAAGACCACCCAGCACTGCTGCATCCGCGCGATGAACAGCAACAGCTCCCGCCAGTACGCCACCGTGTCGACGGCGCCGCCCTCCGCGGACCCCTGCCCAGCGGGCGCCTCCTCGGCGGGCGATGGCAGAGGGGTGGCGCTGTTCGTCGGGATCAGCAGCACCTCGGCGCCGTCCTGCGCTGCCAACCACGGCAACGGGGGCTGCCAGGCGTCGTTGCAGATCAGCGTGGCCATGCGACCGTGCGGGGTGTCGTAGGCCCGCAGGCTCCGACCGGGGGCGGCGTGCTTGCGCTCCTCCCAGTCGAGGTAGTTGACCAGGTACAGCTTGCGGTGGTTGTGCAACAACGCGCCACCCGTGAAATAGCCCGCCGCGTTGAACCGCCGCACGCTGCCGCTTTCGTGCGCACCGAGGAGCACGTCCGGGCCGTGCCGGGAGAGATCCGCGAGCCGCTCGTCGGCCATGCCCACCGAACGGTCCCCGGGCACGCGGCCGAGGGCGTAGCCGTGCAGGCTCAGCTCGGGGAACACCACGAGGTCGGCGCCCTCGGCCGCCGCGTCCCGGACCATCCGGTGCGCCTCGTCGAGGTTGGCCCGCACATCACCGAGCACGCAGTTGGTCTGGGCCAACGCCACCCGCATCGAGGATCCCTCCGCTTCACCGCCATGACGCCACCGCGACCTTCGCGACCGGCAGTTCTAGTCGTACGGCGGGGAAGCGGCAAGCCCGGTTGCCGAGCGGGCAACCGCGCAGGAGATCTGCCACAACGATCTCCTGCGGACTGTTTTCGCAGTTCAGCGGTGCCCCCGGTCGGGTTCGAACCGACACTTGAACGATTTTAAGTCGTTTGCCTCTGCCAATTGGGCTACGGGGGCCGATCCGTCGGCTACCGACGGTCACAGCACACCAGGGTCATGCTTGTGAGACGTCTCGGCACCATCGTTGGTTCCATCGCCCCGGAAACTCCGCAGGTGGGGTGACGCTGGTCCGGTGCGGGGAACGCCACGTGGCACGACCGCCGGCGGCGTTCACGGACGCCTGCGGCACGGACGGACCCGTCACGGGCACGCGCGTCACGGGCGCGGTCGGGCCGGTGCGCACAACGACACTGCTAAATCGGCCCGCACGACGAAACGGCCCACCACTCGGCTCCCCCTCACCCGCACGAGATCCACTCTTTCAGGCGACACGTTGGGTCAGTGTTCGAGCACTGACTACGCGCTGTCAAGCGAGCCCCGGGCAGATCACACTCAACGGGTCGCGCGCGACAAAGCCGCGTGCCTCGGCGGCACGCGGCTGTCACAGCACGACCGGACACGGCGGGCCGGGCGTTCAGCTCTCCGCAGCCTGTTCGAACTCGGCGCGCGGCTGCTGGATCTGCCCCAGCGATACGGCTTCCCGGCGGAACAGGAACGCCAGCGTCCAGTCGATCAGGATGCGCATCTTCCGGTTGAACGTCGGCATCTTGCCCACGTGGTAACCGCGGTGCATGAACCACGCGACGAAGCCCTTGGCCTTGATGCCGTAGACGTCGGCGACGCCCTTGTACAGCCCCATCCCGGCCACGGAACCGGCGTAGGCGTGGCTGTAGGCGTGCGTCTGCTTGCCCCGCAGCGTGGCGAGGATGTTCTTGCCCATCTGCTTGGCCTGGCGCACCGCGTGCTGGGCGTTCGGCACGCACAGCGCGTTCGGGTCCTCGTCGGTCTTGGACAGGTCCGGAACGGCCGAGCAGTCGCCCCCGGTCCACACGTGCGCCTTGCCCTCGACCTGCAGGTGGGAGGTGGCCTTGACGCGGCCGCGCTCGTCGAGCGGCAGGTCGCTGCTCTTCAGCGCCGGGTTGGCCTTCACGCCGGCGTTCCACACCAGCGTGTTGGTGTCGAACTCGCTGCCGTCGGAGAGCACGGCGTGCTTGTTCTCGATGGTCTTGAGGACCGTGTTCAGGTAAACCTCGATACCGCGTTCCTCGAGGGCCTTGACGACGTAGACGCCCATCTTCTCGCTGACCTCGGGCATCACGCGCCCGGCGCCCTCGACCAGCACCCACCGCATGTCCTCGGGGGCGACAGTGGAGTAGTAGCGGCACGCGAACCGGGCCATGTCCTGCAGCTCCGCGAGGGCCTCCACACCGGCGAAGCCGCCGCCGACGAAGGTGAACGTCAGCAGCTGCTTGCGGAGCTCCTCGTCGTCGGTGTTGGCCGCGGCGTCCATCATGGCCAACACGTGGTTGCGCAGGTAGGTGGCCTCGCCGACGGTCTTGAGGCCGATGCCGTGCTCCGCCAGGCCCGGGATGGGCAGCAGTCGGGAGACCGAGCCCAGACCGACCACGAGGTGGTCGTAGGAGAGGGTCTGCTTGCCGGACTGCGGGTTCTCCACCGTCACAGTCTTGGCACCGTCATTGATCTCCGTCACGGCCGCGGTGACCACGTGGCACCGTTTCAACACTCGTCGCAGTGGCGCTACCACGTGGCGGGGCTCGACCGAGCCCGCGGCCGCTTCCGGCAGGAAGGGCTGGTAGGTCATGTGCGGCTGAGGATCGACGACCGTCACGGAAGCTTCGCGGCGCCCGAGCTTCTTCTGCAGGTGCAGCGCCACGCCCATACCGACGGAACCGCCGCCGAGGATGAGAATCCGCGTGGGATCGGATTTACCAGCCATGGTCCTCATGGTCGCACCACCGCCCTTGGGCGCGCTGCGGCGGCCCCCGGGAATGTGACTCCGATCGCGAGTGGCGTCGATCACGGGCGACCGACCGTAATCGGTCGGCCGCACGCCGTGCTCGCGAAGTCGGGCGGCCACGTGCGGGAGCTGGCGACGTCGACTGCGTTGACATCAGCGCGACGTCAGCTAGGCGTCATCGGCTGGCTTTGCGGATACACTACCGGATCTTGCGAGCGCTGACCGCCGCTGCGACTGTGAGCTTGTCGACGGCCGGGCATTGCCGACGAGGTGCCCGGGACTGGATCGTTTCCGCGCTGCCGGCGACGCCGAGCCTCACGTTCTTCCTCCCCTTTCCGCTGCCCGCCGGGCGGGAGCGCCCTCGCCGGGTCGCGCGCCCCGCGCCGCGTGGCGCGCGGCGAGGTCGACGAATTCGGCGGCGGCCGGCGAGAGCGGCCCGAGGCGCCAGAACAGGCGTCCGCTGCGCACCACGCGCGGGTGCAGCGGCCGGACGACGGCGCCGTTGCGTTCGGCCTCCTCCGCCATCGATTTGGGCAGCAGCGTGGCGCCTGCCCCGGCCAGCACGAGCGGGACGATCATCGCCTGGTGCGCGGTCTCCACCGACACGCGCGGCGGCGCGCCCTGACTGCTGACGGTGTTGTCGATGATCGCCCGCGTGGCCGTGCCCTCGGGAGTCGTGACGAAGTCCAGCGCGGCCAGCTCGGCCAGGCTCATCCGGCTGCGCTCCGACAGCGTCCACTGCGGAGGGAGCACGGCGCGGATCTCCCTGCCGCGCAGCAGCACGCTTTCCATCTCCTTGATGCGGGTGGCCGAGTCGACCATGCCGAGCTCGCACTCACCGCTGCGCACACTGCTCGCCACGTCCGCGCCGAGTTCCGGATCGCGCACCTGCACGCGCACGTCCGGGTGCTGCCGCAGGAAACTGCCCACCAGGCCGGCCAGCGGGTCCACGGCCAGCGTGGTCTGCGAGACGATGTCCAACCGCCCTGCGGCCAGGCCGACCACGCGCCGCACCGAGTCCCCGGCCGTGCGCATGTCCCGCATCACCTGGCGCGCCGGTTCCAGCAGCGCTTCGCCCGCCGCCGTGGGGCGCACCCCCTGCGGGAGCCGGTGGAACAGCCGCCCGCCGAGTTCCTGCTCCAACGTGCCGATCGCGTGCGACAGCGAGGGCTGCGCCACGCGCAGCGCCTGCGCAGCAGCGGTGAAGCTGCCGTGTTCGGCGATGGCGACGAAGTACTCGAGTTCGCGGCGTTCCATCGGCTTCCCCTCCGCTCCCGTTCGGTGGCGGTGTCGGATTATCCGACGCCGTCGACCACGCAGCGGAATCCGACGTTGCCCAACGACGAATCTGGCGTCATGCCCTGACGCCCGGACACCCGGTAGCGGCGGCAGTACGAGGCGTGGCACAAGTACGAACCGCCCCGGGCGCACCGGTGCGTGCCGGAGCGCGGCCCGCGCGGGTCGGTGCGGGTGTCCCGGGTGTGGAACGCGGGGTGGAACCAGTCCTGGCACCACTCCCACACGTTGCCGGTCATGTTGTGCAGGCCGTATCCGTTCGCCGGGAAGGCGTCCACCGGGCACGTGCCGTACCAGCCGTCGGCGGCGGTGTTGCTCCGCGGGAACTCGCCCTGCCACACGTTCATCCGGTGCTCGCCGCCCGGTTCGAGCTCGTCGCCCCACGGGAACGCCTGCCCGGAGAGGCCGCCGCGCGCGGCGAACTCCCACTCCGCCTCGGTCGGCAGCCGCGCCCCGGCCCAGGAGCAGTAGGCCAGGGCGTCGTGGAACGTCACGTGCACGACCGGGTGCTCGAGAAGGTCGTCTACAGTGGACTGAGGTCCTGCGGGATGGCGCCAGTCCGCCCCTTCCACGACCCGCCACCACGGTGCGGCCGCCACGCCCTGCGTCGGCGGGAAGTCGTCCGGCAGCAGCCCGCCGAACACGAACGACCAGCCGTAGCCCTCCGCCTCGGTGCGGTAGCCGGTGGCGTCGACGAACCGGGCGAACTCCCGGTTGGACACGGCCGTCGGGCTGATGCGGAACGGGCTGATCCGCACGTCGCGGACCGGTCCTTCGCCGTCCTCGGCGTAGGAGCGCTCGTCCTCCGACCCCATGGTGAACACGCCGCCGGGCACCGGCACCGCGGCCACGGCGTCGGGCGGACCGGCCGGCACCCGCACCGGCTCGGCCTCCGCGGCGGGGGCGCGCTGCGCCGAAGGAGCGCAGCACGCCTCGGTCCCCTCACGGGTATCCGGGCCCTCCCCGGTTTCCCGAGCCTCCCGGATTTCCCGAGCTTCTCGGATTTCCCGAGCTTCTCGGATTTCCGGGCCGCGCGGTGTTCGCATCTCACTCATGGGCGGTCCGGAACTGCTCGGCGGCTTGGACGTCGCTGCACAGGTCGTCGCCGAGGTCGACGCGCACCGAGCGCAGCACGCCGGTGAACGCGTTGTCCGCGGCCGGGTAGTCCTCGGACACCGGCGATGCCCGGTCGACGCCGATGTCGAAGGTCTCGTCGAAGGCGAAGTAGTACGGGATCGTCCCGTCCACGTACCCCTTGTCCGCGGCCGCACCGTCCACGCGCAACTCGACGGTGCCGCCCTTGCCGACGCCGCCGCCGTCGTAGCCGAAGTCCGCCACGACCTCGTGCTCGCCCGCGGCGAGCACCGGTCCGCGCACCACGTGGGTCCGCAGCCCGAAGTAGTTGTAGGCGTAGCAGGCACGCCCCTGGTGCAGGTACAGCGACCAGCCGCCGAAGCGCCCGCCCTGGGCGACGAGCACGCCGCCCGCTCCCCCGTCGGGTACCGCGAACCGCGCGGTGACGGTGTGCGAGCGGTTCTTCACGTTCGGCGCGGTCTCCTCGGTCAGCCGCGGTGTCGCGGCGTGGAAGATGATGCTGCGCCGGTCGCCGAGCAGGTCCAGACGGCCCGCCTCGCGCGGGTTCTCCCGCTCGGTCATCCGGTCGTCCAGCGGGAACACCTGGTGCCGGGCGGCTTCGATGAGGAACAACTGCTGCAGTTCGCGCAACCTGCCCGGGTTCTCGGCGGCGATGTCGCGCGCCTGCGTCCAGTCGACGTTGGTGTCGTACAGCTCCCACCGGTCGTCGTCGAAGTAGCGCCGCACGCCGTCCTGCACCATCTCCCACGGCGTGCCGTGCCGGGTCACGGCCATCCAGCCGTCCTTGTAGATGCCGCGGTTGCCGACCATCTCGAAGTACTGCGTCCGGTGGCGGTCGGGCGCCTGCGCGTCGTTGAGGCTGTACAGCAGGCTCGTGCCCTCGATCGGCTGCTGCGCAACACCGTCCACACCGGAGGGTTCGGCGATCCCCGCGGCTTCCAGGACCGTGGGCATGACGTCGATGACGTGGTGGAACTGGTGCCGCACGCCGCCAGGTTCGTCGATGCCCCCGGGCCAGTGCACGATCATGCCGTCGCGCGTGCCGCCGAAGTGCGAGGCCACCTGCTTGGTCCACTGGTACGGCGTGTTCATCGCCAGCGCCCAACCCACCGGGTAGTGCGCGTGCGTGGTGGCATCGCCCAGCGCCTCGTCGTGCTCGAGGATCTGCTCCGGCGTGTCCTCGATGCCACTGGCCAGCCGGTGCTCGTTCAGCGTTCCGCCGAGACCGCCCTCGGCGGAACCGCCGTTGTCGCCGAGGATGTAGACGATCATCGTGTTGTCCAGCTCGCCCAGCTCGTCCAGCGCGTCCACGAGCCTGCCGATCTGCACGTCGGTGTGCTCGGCGAAGCCGGCGTAGAGCTCCATCAGCGCGGCGGCGGAGCGCTGCTCGGTCTCGGACAGCTCGTCCCAGTGCGGCACGCCCTCGGCCCACGGGGCGAGTTCGGCGTCCTCCGGCACGACGCCGAGCTCCTTCTGCCGCTGCAGGGTGATCCCGCGCTGCGCGTCCCAGCCGTGGTCGAAAGCGCCGCGGTACTTGTCCCGGTACTCCTTGGGCACGTGGTACGGGGCGTGCGTCGCGCCGAACGGCAGGTAGGTGAAGAACGGGCTGTCCGGGTTGAGCGTGCGTTGCGTGCGCACCCAGTCGATCGCCCGGTCCACCAGGTCCTCGGACAGGTGGTAGCCCTCCTCGGGCTTGCGGTCCGGCTCCACCGGTGTCGTGCCGTCGAACAGCACCGGGTACCAGTGGTTCATCTCGGCGCACAGGAAGCCGTAGAACTTCTCGAAGCCCTCGCCGGTGGGCCACCGGTCGAACGGGCCGGCGGCGCTGACGTCGCGCGCCGGGGTCTGGTGCCACTTGCCGAACGCGGCCGTGTTGTAGCCGTTGCCGCGCAGCACCTGCGCCAGCGTGGCCGCGCTGCGCGGGCGGATGCCGCTGTAGCCGGGTGCGGCGCTGGCCATCTCCGTGGTCACGCCCATGCCCACCGAGTGGTGGTTGCGCCCGGTCAGCAGCGACTGCCGCGTCGGCGAGCAGACCGCGGTGACGTGGAAGCGGCTGTAGCGCAGACCGCCGGCCGCCAGCCGGTCGGCGGTGGGCATCTCGCAGGGCCCGCCGAAGGCGCTGGGCGCGCCGAAGCCCATGTCGTCGAGCAGCACGACGACGACGTTCGGCGCGCCCTGCGGCGGCCGGGTCGGTTGCGCCGGCCGGTGGGCCGGGTCCTGGTCGCGGACGTCGGTGGCGGTGGGCGCGCTCGGCACCGGGTCGGGCAACGGCAGGTGCTGCCGGTTCGCACCGGAATCTGACATGCTTTTCCTCCTCGCCGAAAGGGCGAATCGAGCGGAACAGCGGAAAAATTCGATTTCTCTGGCGTCTCCGGTGGATACTAGTTGCCCGTCCGCCCGGCGCAAACCCCCGACGGCTCCGAATTCGGCGGCGAAAAGCACGGCAGAACATTTCCGCCGCTGCTCACGCGGCCCGCGAAGGCGCCGCAGACCGATTTTCGATAATTTCCATAGATCCCGTCTATGGGATGCGCGGGGATCGCTGCGCACGGGCCGGCCGCAGCTACTCGCCCGGGTGAACTGACGGGGCTCCGAAGCTGCAGGCGAGGAACAGGAACAGGCGGCGAAAACACGGGGAACCGCCCCGAGATACGAGAACGCCCCCCGATCAAAGCCGAGGGGCGAACCGTGCTATCTTGAATCCGCCAAGAGTTCAAATAGCAGGGTCAGCGTAGCACCCGGAAGCGCGCTTCCTCCACGGCCGTCCCAGGCAGGCCGTGGGCAGGATCGAGTCCTGGCCGACGTTCAGCGCGCCGAGCACCCGGGTCAGAACCGGTGAAGCTGGAGCGCGTGGACGTGTCGTTCTCGGAGCAGCCCCGCGACCGATCTTGGAAGCGCCACGCGCAGACCCGGAGCACTATCGGCCCGCCATCGCCGCCCTGCTCCGGTACCCCGGCGCTATCGAGCCGTAACAAGCTCGATGGGTGAAGGCTCCGAAGGCACAAATCCGGTACACCGGAATCCTCACCCCCCTTTGGTCCCGGTCGACGTGTGTTCGTCGATCGGGAGCAGGGGGATCAACAGTCTTACCGTGTCCACGCGGTTCCCGGAGGCAGTCGTCGCTTCGCTCCTGCGTCGGTGCAACAGGATCGAACCAGGCGAGCGCTACGACCGTCGAGTCCTCCTCGCCGTTGATGCTGGCGCTGTCGAGGGCGTCCGCGGGGGACCACACGATCTGTCAACTCCGCAACGACACCAGCGCTCGCCCGTTCACCGCCCTGTTCACTGCTCGACGCGCGCCATCCCCGCGTCGGGATAGCGCTGCCCCGCGGCCGCGCCCGGCGGGAACGCGGCGGACAGCTCCGCGATCACCGACTCGTCGACCGGTGTCGCCGCCGCGCGCACGTTCGACGTCACGTTGGCGATGCGCCGGCTGCCCGGGATCGGCACGACGTCCTCGCCCTGCGCCAGCACCCAGGCCAGCGCCAGCTGCGCCGGGGCGAGGCCGAGCTCCTCGGCGCGCTGGCGCAGCGGCCGGGTCAGCTCGATGTTGCGCCGCAGGCTCTCCTCCTCGAAGCGCGGGTAGCGTTGCTGCCGCGCCTCGAGGTTCTCCACCTCGGCCACGCTGCTGAGACCGGTGAGCACGCCGCGACCCAGCGGTGAGTAGGCCACCAGCCCCACGCCGAGTTCGCGCATCGCCGGCAGCAGCCCCCGCTCCGGGTCCCGGGTGAACAGCGAGTACTCCTGCTGCACCGCGCTGATCGGGTGCACCGCGTGCGCGCGCCGCAGCGTCGCCGCGCTCACCTCGGACAGGCCCAGGTGGCGCACCTTGCCCGCGGCGACGAGCTCACCCATCGCGCCGACGGTGTCCTCGATCGGCGTCGTCGGGTCGAGGCGGTGCAGGTAGTACAGGTCCACGTGGTCGGTGCCCAGCCGCGACAGGCTCGCGTCGATCGCCTGCCGCACGTGTTCGGGACGGCCGAGGCCCATTTCCCGACCCCCGCCGAACTTCGTGGCCAGCACGACCTCCCGGCGGCGTTCGGCGAGCAGGCGGCCGATGAGTTCCTCGTTGTGCCCTGCGCCGTAGACGTCGGCGGTGTCGACGAAGTCGACGCCGCGGTCGAGCAGCTGGTGCAGCGTGCGCAGCGACTGCTCGTCGTCGGCTTCGCCGTACACGCCGGACAGGCCCATCGCGCCGTAACCGACGGCGCTCACCTCGAGGCCGCCGAGCTCCCGCCGCGGCACGGCGGGAACGGCTTCCCCAGCGTTCTCCTGCGAGTTCGCAGACACCACGCGCACTCCGTTCCGTCATCGGCGAGGTCTACCGGTACCCACTCTATGCCGCAGCGGGCAGCCAGGCGCTCGCGATCGTCGAACCGCGCGATGGAGCCGCACCCGCCGTCACGTGGCACCCGCCGTCACGTGGCACCCACCGTCACACCGCACCTGCCGTCACGCCGACAGCGGGCGGATGCGCTCCAGCTCGTCACCGAGGGCGCCTCGCGCCAGCTCGATGTCGTAGCGCATGCGGTTCCGGCGAGCTGCGCTAGGTTCGCGAACATGACGGAACTCGGCGAAAGCCCTCCGCCCGTTCTCGGCGAGCTCGGCGACCCCGCCGTCACCGCGCGGGATCCGCACGCGCTGCTCACGGGATATCTCGACTGGTACCGCGACCGGCTGCTCCGCAAGATCTCGGGGTTGTCGGACGCGCAGCTGACGACCCCTGTAGAACCGCTGGGATGGTCGCCCCTCGGACTGGTCAAGCATCTGAGCATGGTGGAACGGCGCTGGATGCGGTGGGGGTTCGCCGCCGAGGACGTACTCGCCCACCTCCCCGGCGGCGACGCGGCGGAGTGGGACGCGACGTCGGAGCCAACGGCTGCGCTCCTGTCCGCGCACCACGAGGAGGTCGAACGCTCGCGCGCCCTGGCAGCTCAGGCCGAGCTCGACGACGGCCACGCGGGAGATCGCGCCCGTGACGAACTCGCCACCGACGACCACTGGGCGGCGCCCGAGCACATCTTCGTTGAAGTCGTGTCCGTGGCCCGGGGGCGACTCCTGAGCCGGAAGATCGCGCTGGAACGGGCTGAAGACGCGGCCACCGCCTTGGGCGAGATGGCGATCGAGACGGTGAGCTCCGCTCGACTGGTTCCGCGGACGTGGGAGCTGCGAGGTAGCGTGACCGCGTACGACGCCGCGTACGTCGCGGCCGCCGAAACGCTGGAATGTCCACTGCTGACGGGAGATCTCAGACTCGCACGCGCAGGCGGCGTCCGCTGCGAGATTCGACCGATCTCCGGCGAGTGAACGTTCAGCCGATCGCGTCGAGCTTGCTGCGGAGGACGTCCACGTCCAGACCGTTGCGCGTCATCGCCCAGCCATCAGCTTGAGGTCGAGGAGGCGGAAGCGCCGAGTTTCCATATCCGTCGTCAACGCTGCGATCTGCGCCAGGGTGAACAGGCTCGGCTCCGCTTCGTACAACAACAGGCTCTGCGGGCTCAATGCCCGGGCAGTGGCCACCACACCAGCGGTGTTCAGATCGAGGAGGTCGATCGCGTCGAAGCAGGTCAGTTCCATCAGATCATTGATCAACCCGATGGCGTTCAGCTCGGCTCCCAGGCGGTGCCGGCACGCGATGTCCAGATCCGCCGGTGGCCGCAACGGCTCTTGCTCCACCGCGCTGCCGTGCACGACGAGCAGATCGAGCTCGTGCTCGCTGCACAATTGCTCGACCTCACCCGTTCCCACCGCGGCGCGGAGCCGCACAAGCGCTTCGCGCGGTGTTGTCGTCACCACTGCTCAGTATAACTGCTTGATCGGCGAACGGCGGTCAACGCACCGAGCTCTCCCGGCCTCCGTCGATGAGCTGAACCGAGCTCCTCACCGCGCCCCGCCAGCTCCTCGGCCTGCCGGGGCACCTCGCACAGCACCTCCGGGATGAGCCGGTCGGTGAAGGTGTTCCGCTGGCTGAGGTGGACGGATCTGCGGAACCTGGGCGGAGCCCAGACCCAAGTCGTCACGTTCCGGAAGAAACGAGCTCCACCCTGCAGTAGCTCGTCGCCGTGCGCGCGAGTCGACCGTCCGACGTCACGAGGGGGATGCCGCGTGCCTCCGCCAGCGCCACATAAGCGGCATCATAACCGCTGATTCCGGCGCGGAGCTGCCACATGCGGGGGAAAAGCGCGTCGAGCGATACGTGCTCAACGCCGAGCAGCGGGAGACGCTCAACCGCTCGGACGGCTTGCTCCTCCTTGATCTTGCTGCCGAGTGCGAGCCCGCGGACGACCGAGAAGACCTCCGCCTTCCAGTGCTCGGGGGCGGCCCATTCGATATCCCTACCCAGCACAGCCCTCGCTCGGCGCCCGCGCTCATCCGCGTAGAGCAACATGTTCGCCAGCACCGAAGCGTCAACAACGATCACGCCGCTCCACCTGCCCCGGACCGACCGGCCCCGCCACCCGGTTCATCCGGCCTCGCTTGCTCCAGGAGCGACGCAGCGTCCGGCGCGTCGTCGCCGGCCCCACCGCCCTCTCCGAGATCGCATTCGATCTCGGAGAGGAGCTGCCGATTGCGGCTGAACGCCGCCTGCCGCTGCAAGACTCCCAGCAGGAAGGCCTGCAAAGACTGCCCGCTCTCGCGTGCGTCCCTCGCGAGAGCATCCTTGACGTCGTCTGGCACGTCCCGAATCGTCAGCACCGCCATGACTGCATGATGCAGTCATATTGCATGCGCAGTCAAGTCTTCTTCCCGGGACGCTTCGCCCGCTGGAGCACGCCGCGCAGCATCTCCGGGGTGAGCCTGCCGGTGAAGGTGTTCTGCTGGCTGACGTGAACGGATTTACGGAATCCCGGCGATCGCCCTCCTCCCGGCGCAGCACCTCGCCGATCATCAATCCGGATGCCGTCTTCCAGGAGGGCACTGCTCGGCCGACGCGCACAGAACCAACCTGAGCGAATCCCAATTTGGTACCATCTTGGTATGACCAGGCAGATTGCGGTTCGCCTTCCGGACGACCTCGTCGAGTTCATCGACGAGCACGTCGAGCACGGTGATGCCAACAGCAGAGCGGAGGTTGTCGCTCACGCACTCGAGCGTCAGCGTCGACGGGAGATCGCCGCCCGGGACGCGGTCATCCTCGCCCGAGAACCCAGCGACACCGATCTCGACAGTCTCGCCGACCACGCTTCGCGCGCGAGCATGGACGATCTCGACTGATGCGGCCGATCCACAGCGCACGTCTCGACAAGACGCGTCCCGTGCTCATCCTGACTCGCGAATTGGTACGGCCCCACCTCACCCGGGTGTCCGTCGCGCCGATCACAAGCACTATCCGCGGCCTGTCTACGGAGGTTCCCGTCGGTTCGGCAAACGGACTCGATCATGACAGCGTGATCAGCTGCGACAACATCGTCACAGTGCCAACCTCGGCACTGGGTCGCCACCTCGGCTACTTGCTCGCGGATCAGGAAATTGCCCTCTCCGTCGCAATCCGATCCGCCTTTGACCTCGAGTGAACCGAACCTCCCCTGGCCGTGGCGGTCGAACCACCTTGCTCACGAAATCCCCGCCAGATCCTTCGCCCGCTCCAGCACGTCCCGCAGCATCTCGCTGGTCATCAACTTCGTCTGCACGTTCCTTTGGCTGACGTGGTAGCAGCCGAGCAGGTGCAGGTCCCCGCCGCCGTCGGTGGCCGCCAGTTCGGCCTCAGCGGCGTGACCGAACTTCGGCCGCGGCCGCGGGATCCGCCAAGCCGCCTGCCCCAGCACGGGCAGCACGGCCTGCCAACCGAACGCGCCGAGCGCGAGCACCACGCGCAGCGTGGGCCGCAGCAGCCGCAGCTCGCGGGCCAACCACGGGCGGCAGGTGTCCCGCTCCTGCGGGGTCGGCTTGTTCGCCGGAGGTGCGCAGCGCACCGGGGCGGTGATGCGCGTGCCGTACAGGGTCAGATCGTCGTCGATCGAGGTCGACTGCGGGTGCGAGGACAGCCCCACGTCGTACAGCGCCCGGTAGAGCACCTCGCCCGAGCGGTCGCCGGTGAACATCCGACCGGTGCGGTTCGCGCCGTGCGCCGCGGGCGCCAGGCCGACGATCGCGATCGAGGCGTCGGTCGGGCCGAAACCGGGCACGGGACGTCCCCAGTACTCCTCGTCGCGGAACGCGGCCCGCTTGGTGCGGGCGACCTCCTCGCGCCACTCCACCAGGCGCGGGCAGGCGCGGCACCCGGTGACCTGGCGGTCGAGTTCACCCAGCGACGTGATGCGATCAACGGCGTCCGCGGACATGGCCCCAGTGTCCCGGACGCCGTGCGCACCGGCCGCGGCCGGGCAGGCCCGCGCTGACCACAGCTGCCTCGCCCCCGAGGGCCGGCCCCCGGTACGGCTGCCCGACGCGCCGAGGGGCACTGCGGAACGCGATCGCTGCGCGGCGCGCGTGCACTAGTGTGGCGGCATGACGCAGCAAGACGGAACCGCGGAGAGCAAGACCGAGAACACCCGGGACGGCGGCGAAACCCCGGTCGCGGCCGACGACCTCGTCAGCACCCACCACACGATCAGCACGACGGCGGGTGAACTCTCCTACACCGCGACCGCGGGGCGGATGGTGCTGCGCGAGGAGGTGCACGAGGACGGCACGTTCCGCGGCCACAAGCCCAAGGCCGAAGTGTTCGTGACCTCCTACGTGGCCGACGTGGCCGACAGCACGCGCCGTCCGGTCACGTTCGCGTTCAACGGCGGACCGGGCGCGTCGAGCACGTGGCTGCACCTGGGCGTGCTCGGACCGCGCCGGGTGCTCTCGGGGGACGCGGGCGATCTCGCCGCACCGCCGTACGGACTCGCCGACAACGCGGAAACCCTGCTGGCGCACAGCGATCTCGTGTTCATCGACCCGGTTTCCACGGGGTACTCGCGCGCGGTCGAAGGTGGCAAGCCGGAGGACTTCCACGGCTACCAGCGCGACATCGAGTCGGTCGGCGAGCTCATCCGGCTGTGGACCACGCGCAACGGCCGCTGGCTCTCGCCGAAGTACCTCGCCGGCGAGTCGTACGGCACGATCCGCGCGGCGGCGCTGGCCGAGCACCTGCAGGAGCACTGCGGCTGGTACCCGAACGGCCTGATGCTGCTGTCCTCGGTGCTGGACATGGGCACGATCCGGTTCACCGAGGGCAACGACCTGCCGTACGCGGTGTACCTGCCGACCTACGCGGCGATCGCGCACCACCACGGCAAGCACGGCGACCGCCCGCTGCACGAGGTGCTGGCCGAGGCCGAGGAGTTCGCCTCCCGCGACTACCCGTGGGCGCTGGCGCGGGGTGCGCGCCTGACCGCGGAGCAGCGCGCCGAGATCGTGCGGCGCACCGCGCAGCTGACCGGGCTGTCCGAGGACTACGTGGACCGGGCGAACCTGCGCATCGAGCACCTGCACTTCTTCACCGAACTGCTGCGGGACCGGCGGCTGACGGTCGGCCGGATGGACGGGCGGTTCACCGGCTGGGAACCGGACAACGTGGGCGAGACGTTCACCGACGACCCGAGCATCTCCGGCATCCGCGGGGCGTACTCGGCGGCGTTGAACCACTACGTGCGCGAGGAGCTCGGCTACCTCAACGACCTGCCCTACGAGGTGCTCAGCCGCCGGGTGCACCCGTGGTCCTACAAGGAGTTCGAGGGCCAGAGCGTGTCCGTTGTGGACAAGCTCAGCGCGGCCATGCGGACGAACCCGCACCTGCGCGTGCACGTGGCGTGCGGGCGCACCGACGGGGCGACGCCGTACTACGCGGCCGAGCACACGCTGGCGCAGCTGAAGATCCCGCAGCAGCTGCACGCCAACATCGACGTCCGCTACTACGCGGCCGGCCACATGATGTACGTGCACGAGCCGTCGCGGCTGCAGCAGAGCGCCGACCTGGCCGAGTTCGTCAACGCCTCGTCTTGAAGCCGTGCGCGGCGCGGTGCCGCAGTGACCGCCCGGCGGATTCGGACAAAGTTGCTGCACCGGATGGATTCCTTCCGGTAACGTGCACGCGCATCGGAGCAGTCCGCCCCGCGGCCGGCGGATCCTGGTCGCGCCCGCTCGGAGGATCGATGGAACTGGGGAAGATCGCGCACGTCGCCGCGCGCACGTCCACCGCCGGCTCGTCCACCGCCGGCACGGCGAACACCGGCACGGCGCTCGACGTGCGCGACCTGCGCATGCGCTACGGCAGCACCGACGTGCTCACCGGGGTGTCGTTCGCGGCGCGGCGCGGTGAGGTGCTCGCGCTGCTCGGCCCGAACGGCGCCGGCAAGACGACGACCGTGGAGATCCTGGAGGGCTTCCGCGCCCGCTCCGGCGGCGACGCGCAGGTGCTCGGCGCGGACCCGCAGCACGCGGGGGAGCGCTGGCGCGCCCGGCTGGGCATCGTGCTGCAGTCCTGGCGCGACCACGCCAAGTGGAACGTCCGGGAGCTGTTGCAGCACCTCGGTGAGCACTACCGGCCGTTCGCCACCTCCGAGATCGACCGGCCGTGGAACGTGGACGAGCTGCTGGAAGTGGTGGGACTCGGCGCGCACGGGGGCAAACGCGTCGGCTCGCTCTCCGGCGGGCAGCGCCGCCGCCTCGACGTGGCCATCGGCATCGTCGGACGGCCCGAGCTGCTGTTCCTCGACGAGCCGACCGTGGGCTTCGACCCGCAGGCCCGCCTCGAGTTCCACGAGCTGGTGCACCGGCTCGCCGCCGACGAGGCCACCACGATCCTGCTGACCACGCACGACCTCGACGAAGCGGAGAAGCTCGCCGACCGGATCCTCGTGCTCGCCGGCGGGCGGATCCTCGCCGGGGGGACGACCGAGGAACTGTCCCGCCAGGTCTCCGGCGAGTCCGAGGTCCGCTGGACGCTCGACGGGCAGCGCCACACCCGCAGCACCGCCGATCCGGTCCCGTTCGTCCGCGACCTGCTCAACCGGCACGACGCGGTCACCGAGCTGGAAGTGCGCCGCGCCACGCTCGAGGACACCTACATGGCGCTGGTCCGCGCCTACGAGTCCGGCCAGGACGTCGACCAGTTCGCCTTCACCGCCGGGGAGGAGCTCTCGTGAACCCGCACGCAGCACGCCTCGCGTTCCGCCGCGGACTCATCGAGTTGCGGCACACGTTCACCAGCGGACAGGAGCTGTGGGGCTACCTCTTCCCACCCGTGGTGTTCCTCGTCGTGATGAGCACGCAACGCAGTTCCACCGTGGAGGGAACCGAGTTCTCGCTCGCGGCGATGACGCTGCCCAGCGTGCTGGGCATGACCGTGGCCTTCACCGGGATGGTCAACGCCACGCAGGCGCTGACGGTGGACCGCGAGGACGGCACCCTGCTGCGCGCCAAAGCCACCCCGCACGGCATGGTCAGCTACCTGGTCGGCAAGATCGTCATGCTCGGCGGGATCACCGCGGTCAGCATGCTGATCCTGCTCGTCCCCGGCGTCGTGTTCTTCGACGGGTTCGAACTCGCCTCGCTCGGATCGTGGGGGACGTTCCTGTGGGTTGCGGTGCTCGGACTCCTGGCCACGCTGCCCATCGGGGCGGTGTTCGGTTCGCTGTTCTCCAACCCGCGGCAGATGGGCTTCATCATGGTGCCCATCATGGGGCTGGTGGTGATCTCGGGGATCTTCTTCCCGATCACGGTGTTCCCCGGCTGGGTGCAAGTGATCGCGCAGGTCTTCCCGCTGTACTGGACGGGTCTGGGGATGCGCTCGGCGCTGCTGCCCGACCAGATGGTCGTCGCCGAGATCGGCGAGTCGTGGCGGCACCTGGAAACCCTGGGAGCCCTCGGCGCCTGGGCCGTCGTCGGGATGCTCGTCGCGCCGGTGGTGCTGCGCCGCATGGCGCGCCGCGAATCCGGTTCGACCGTGGCCGCGCGCAAGGAGAAGGCCCTCAACCAGCCGATGTGACCCGTACCGGGTCAGACCCCGGGGCCCAGCCCGCGGGTCACCGCCCGGTGCACGGCCCGCGCCAGCGACGCGCCGATGCGCGAGCGCGGACCGCCGTAGTCCTCGGCGGGGCCGTCGGCCGGGCAGAGCACCGCGGTCGCGTCGGTGACCGTGCCGGTGCCGGCCACGCCGGCCTCGGCCAGCGCCTGGGCCTTCGCCTCCGCCGCGGTGGCCACCGCGTTGACCAGGGCCGCGTCGCCGAGCCGCACGGGCGAGAAGCACACCGCGTTGATCGTGCCCGGTTCCCGCACTTCCAGCGCCGGCTCGGGCGCCGCGGCCCACACCGGGTGGGTCGCGCCGGTGGTGACGCAGGCCTGCACGCCCGCGTCCGCGATGGTCACCGCCTCCCGCACGTCGACCGCGGTGAGCATGCCGGCACCGGATTCCGGCAGGCCCAGTTCGGTGCGGATCTCGTCGACGTGCGCGGCCGGGTCGGGACGGGCGTAGTCGCGGTGCACCATCGCGTTGAGCACCCACCGGCGGGTGTCGATCCCACCGCCGTAGGGCGCGGACGACACGGCCAGCCACGGGCGCGCGCACCGCCACACGAGCACCGGACGTGCCCGCACCCAGTGCAGCAGCGGCTCCGGCGCCGCGGTCACGAGGCCAGCGCCCGCACGACGCCCGACGGGCTCGGCTTGCCGAGGCGTTCGGCCATCCACACGCTGGTGTCCACGAGGGACCGCAGGTGCACGCCGTGCTCGATGCCCAGTCCGGACAGCATCCACACCAGGTCCTCGGTGGCGAGGTTGCCGGTCGCCGAACGGGCGTAGGGGCAGCCGCCCAGGCCGCCCGCCGAGGAGTCCACAGTGGTCACCCCGTGGCGGAGGGCGGCGTAGGTGTTGGCCAGGGCTTGGCCGTAGGTGTCGTGGAAGTGCACCGCCAGCCGGTCGGTGTTCACCCCGGCCGCGTCGAACCCGCGCAGCAGGGCGGCCACGTTGCCCGGGGTCGCCACGCCGATCGTGTCACCCAGCGACAGCTGCGCGCAGCCCATGTCCAGCAGCCGCTCGCCCACGTCGACGACCTGGTCGACCGCGACCGGACCTTCCCACGGGTCGCCGAAGCACATGGACACGTACCCGCGCACGGTCATCCCCGCGGACACCGCCCGCTGCACCACCGGTTCGAACATGGCGAACTGCTCGTCGAGCGCGCGGTTGAGGTTGCGCCGGGCGAAGCTCTCGGTCGCCGAGGCGAAGACCGCCACGTCCCGCACGCCGGCGGAGATCGCGCGGTCCAGGCCCTTGTCGTTGGGCACGAGCACCGGGTAGCGCACACCGGGGTCCGGCCGGAACGCCTCGAGCAGTTCCGCCGCGTCGGCCAGCTGCGGCACCCACTTCGGGTGGACGAAGCTGGTCGTCTCCACCACCGGCAGCCCGGCCTCGGTCAGCCGCTCCAGGAATTCGCGCTTGACCTCCACCGGCACCGTGCCGCTCTCGTTCTGCAGCCCGTCGCGCGGCCCCACCTCCCAGATGGTCACCGCGCTCGGCAGGTCCTCGGCGGGCGTGCGCATCGGCAGGCCGGATTCCCAGGCGTCCATCAGTACTCCTCCACCGCGTCCCGCCGGCCGGGCTCGTCCCCGCCGGGAGCGGGCACTTCCTGGTACAGCCGCGTGTACACCTGCTCGACGTGCGGGATGTCCTCGAACTCCAGCGGGTTCTCGGAGGCCGACTCGACCACGAGCGTGCCGCAGCCGAAGATCCGGTCGACGAGGCCGTGCCGGAACTGCACCGAGTTGATCCGCTGCAGCGGGATGTCCACGCCGCTGCGGGTGAACACGCCCTCGCGAACCATGATGCGCTGCGTGGTCACGACGAAGTGCGTGGTCTGGCGACGCAGCACGGGCGTCAGCGTGGCCGGGACGAGGATGATCACGGCGACGGCGGCCAGCGCGATCCAGGCGATCGCGTGCCACGACAGCGGTGCGGCCAGCGCGGCGAGGTAGGAACCGCCGCCGACCACGATGAACAGCACCAGGATCGGGAGGACGAGCTTCTTCCAATGGGGGTGCGCGTGCACCACCACGTGCTCGTCGTCCCCGAGCAGGGAGTCAGGGTAGGCCACCGCGGTTCCTCCCGATGTTCGACGGCTCTCGCGAGCACCGTACCGGCCGGAGGAAGCATCCCGGCAGCTGCCGACCTCGCGGTCGCCCACCCAGTGGCGGAACTCAGTATTAACAACGCGAATGTTATTACTCGTTGATCACGCCTCGGCGGGGCGCAGGTGCACCACGTCGCCGGCGGAGACCTCCGCGAGCTCGCCGGAATCGGTGCGCAGCAGCAGGCTGCCGGTGTCGTCGACGTCCACCGCGGTGCCGTGCACCGCGCGGTCGGCGAGCTCCACCCGCACCTGCCGCCCGAGCGTGCCGCAGTAGCGCCGGTAGCGCTCGAGCAGGCCGGCCCGCGCGAGGTCGCCCTCCGCCGCGCGCCACATGCCCTCGAAGCGGGCGAACTCGCGCAGCACCTGCACCGCGAACTCCTCCCGGTCGACGCCGGCACCCTCGGCGGCCAGCGAGGTCGGCGCGATGGCGCCGCTCTGCTGCGGCAGGTCCGCGCGCGCGTTGTGCACGTTGATCCCCATGCCGAGCACCGCGGCCGAGCCGTCCGAGCCCGTGGTGGCGTCCGCGAGGATGCCCGCGGTCTTGCGGCCCGACTCGCCGATGAGCACGTCGTTCGGCCACTTGAGCGCGACCGGCAGCAGGTAGCCGGTGTTGATCGCTTCCGCCACGGCCAGGCCGGCCACGATCGGCAGGCGCGCCAGGGCCGCCGGCGGCAGCCCCGGCCGCAGCAGCACGCTGATGTGCAGGCCGAACCCGCGCGGGGAGGTCCAGGTGCGCTCGCGGCGTCCGCGACCGGTGCGCTGCTCCTCCGCGATGAGCACGGTGCGGTCGGCCGCACCTCGGCCGCTGGCCTCGACGAGGTCGGTGTTCGTCGATCCGGTCACGGTCACCACGTCCAGCGCCGCGTACGGACCGCGCTCCACCAGGCGCGTGCGCAGCGTCTCCGAGTCCAGCAGCACGGGGTTCGTCATCCGTCCAGAGTAGGACGCCCCCTGCCCGCGACGATCCGGGGCCTGTTCGGGTCACCGCCTCGTTCTCGGCGCGGCAGCGCCGAAGGCGCCCACGACACAACCGCGACCACCGCTGCAATTCGATGTGAAACAGTTCGCATCGTTCGGCCGCACACCGACTCGTCAGGCAAGCGGCGAAGCCGCTTCCTCCCTCGTACGCAGGTCGACCCACCGCGGGTTCTCCGGCGCCGCCTCGCGAGGACAGCCCCGACGTTGTGTAGGTCGCTACTCGAGGTCGGGGATCCCGGAGCGAGGCGACGTCGGAGGTTCCGCTGCGCAAGCCCGTACGCGAGCCGCATCCGGCGCACACCCTAAACTCCCCTCGTGCGTTTCGTGCTGGCTTCCGCTTCCCCCGCCCGCCTCTCCGTCCTCCGCTCCGCGGGTGTCGACCCGGTCGTGCGCGTGTCCGGTGTCGACGAGCAGGCGGTGCTGCGGCGGGTCGCGGAGGCGAGCCCGGGCGAGCAGGTGACCGCGCTCGCGTCCGCGAAGGCCGAGGCGGTGGTTCCCGCGGTCGCGGAGGAGTTCGGCGACGCGGTGGTCGTGGGCTGCGATTCGATGCTGCACACCCGCGACGGCGAGGTCGTGGGCAAGCCCGGCGCGCCGGAGACCGCCAAGCAGCGCTGGCTGCGCAACGCGGGTTCGCAAGCCACGCTGCTGACCGGGCACGCGGTGGTGCGGATCAGCGCCGACCGGCCGGCGGCTCGCGCGCAGGCGCACCGGGCGACGACGGTGCGCTTCAGCACGCCGGGCGAGTCCGAGGTGGACGCCTACATCGGCACCGGTGAACCGCTGCACGTGGCGGGCGGTTTCACGTTGGACGGCTTCGGCGGCTGGTTCGTGGAGGGCGTGGACGGCGATCCCTCCAGCGTGCTCGGCATCAGCCTGCCGCTGACGCGGAACCTGCTCGCCGAGGCCGAACTGAGCGTCGTGACACTGTGGAATCAAACCGACACGGAGCAGTGATCTCCTCGCGAGAGGAGCGGCGCATCACTGCGGCAACCGGATGAACTTGGGCACAACTCGCACCTCCGGGAATGCCATGGCAACCCGCCCGGGTTACAACTGAGCGTGATGGGATACCCGCGGCGCCTCTGGCTGACCAGTCGGCTGCACGTCGATCTGCGACTGCAGGCCAGCGCCATCTGTCGCTGACCGGACACTTCCCAGTCCGGCAACCACCCGGGCCGGCACCGCACCGGTGCCCGCAGTCACCACGGGAAAGCCCGCGGACCGCTCCCCGATCGGCACCCCCGGCAAGCGCACCTCGCGGAGCGGCCGCCTCCAGCGACCTCAGGAGCCCCTGTGCCCACCTCGGCAGCTTCCACCGCGCCGTCGCCCGCACGTCGCCGATTCCGGTTCAACCCGAAAGTCTTCGCCGTCCTCGTCCTCACCTCCCTGTTCGCGGGGGCCGGACTCGGCTGGCTCGCGCGAGCCACCGGAGCGGACTGGCTGACCACCACGCTCGACACCATCGGCTCGACGTTCACCAACCTGCTCACGTTCACCGTGCTGCCGCTGATCTTCACGGCGATCGTCGTGGGCATCAACAGCCTGCGCAACATCGGTGGCGGACGCACCGCGGCACGCCTCGGCGGCAAGACCGCGCTGTGGTTCGCGACCACCTCGTTCATCGCCGTGATCATCGGGTTGGTCATCGGCAGGCTGTTCCAGCCCGGCGACGGCACCTCCCTCGCTCCCGCCCCGGAGAACGTGCGCGAGGTGGCGGACGAATCCGCCGGCTCGTGGCTGGACCTGCTCACCGGGCTCGTGCCGGAGAACCTGGTCAGCGCCTTCGCCGACGGCGAGACCCTGCAAGTCGTGTTCATCGCCCTGCTCGTCGGAGCCGCGGCCTACGGCCTCGGGGACAAGGCCGCACCGTTCGTCTCGTTCAACCGGTCCCTGTTCGAGATCATCCAGCGGATCCTGGGCTGGATCATCCGGCTGGCCCCGCTCGGCACCCTCGGGCTGATCGGCAACGCCGTGGCCAGCTACGGCAACGAGTTCTTCGCGCCGCTGCTCAAGCTCACCGGCGCCACCTACGTGGCCTGCGCGCTCGTGCTGTTCGTCGTCTACCCGGTGCTGTTGTCGACGGTGGCGCGGGTGAACCCGCTGCGGTTCTTCAGCAAGGCCTGGACCGTGCTGCAGTTCGCGTTCGTCTCGCGCTCCTCCAGCGCGACGCTGCCGCTGTCCCGGCAGACCGCCGAGAACCTCGGCGTGCAGCCCGCGTACGCGAACTTCGCGGTGCCACTGGCGACGACCACGAAGATGGACGGCTGCGCCGCGATCTACCCGGCCATCGGGTCGATCTTCATCGCGAACATGTTCGGCATCGAACTCGGCGCAACCCAGTACGTCATCATCGTGCTCGTCGCCGTGTTCGGCGCGATCGCCACCGCCGGCGTCACCGGCTGGTTCACCATGCTCACGCTCACCGTGTCCGCGCTCGGCTTCCCGCCGCAGGTCGTGGCCACCGGCATCGCCATCGCCTACGCGGTCGACCCGATCCTGGACATGATGCGCACCATGACGAACGTCGCCGGGCAGATCGTCGTGCCGACGGTGGTGGCGCGCACCGAGGACCTGCTCGACGACGAGCGGCTGCACCAGCCCTCGGAACCGCCGCTGCTCAACCCGGAGACCGAGGCGGACCCCTCCGCGGCCGAGCAGGAGTCGGCGGACGACTCCGGGAGGCTGGTGCACAGCTGAGCGCCCGCCGGGGCGCGACGACGACGCGCCTCGCGGCACCCGGATGGTGGCCGACGGGCGCGCGACGAAGTGCTGGCAGCTCGCCCGGGTGCGGCGGCGGGCCCGTGCAGCGGCGGGCCCGCCGCCCGCGGACCGTGCCAGCGGGTTCTGGCTGGTGTTTCCGGCACGTCCCGAGCGCCTAGGATGGCGGTGTGGACCGGGACGTGCGCATCGGCGACTCCGAACGCCAGCAGGCGATGCGACTGCTCGGTGAGCACTTCTCCGCCGGCCGGTTGGAACTCGCCGAGTACGACCAGCGCTGCCAGGACGCCGCGGCGGCGCGCTTCCGCTCCGACCTGCGGCCCCTCTTCGCCGACCTGCCCGCCCCGGGGCCCGATGTGCTCGAGCCGGCTGCCCCACCGCGGAGTCCGCCCGCCCGCTCGAGCGGCGGTGGTTTCCCGCTGCGCAAGGTGGTGCTGATCGCGGGCGCGGCGATCCTCGGCGTGGTGCTGCTGCTGACGCTCAAGCAGCTGGGACTGGTGCTGCTCATCCCGCTGGCGATCGCCCTGTGGAGCGGCACCCTCCGCCGGTAGCGAGACGCCCCTGCCGCCGGCGTCGAGGCCCCTCGGGACGGAGATCACCTTCCGCTACCGTGATGCCATGCCTCGTGCACGGAACGGAACTGGCCGGCGACTCGGTGCAGCGCTCGCCGGCTGCGCCGTCGCGCTCTCCGGATGCGGCCTGTCCAGCTCGGACGAACGCTCCGCCCACACCGCACCACCACCGCCACCTGCTCCGACGAGCAGCGTCGCCCCACCGCCGGAACGTCCCACCGACGTCCCGCTGAACGAGACGGACCCGTGCGCGTTGCTCACCGCCGAGCAGCGCGAGCAGCTCGGCTTCGACCGCTCGCCGATCGCGAACGTCGACGAGGGCTTCTCCGACGCGCCGACGTGCAGCCACCGCAACACCACCGCGAAGGTCGGCGCCCGCATCGCTCTGGTGACCACCGAGGACATGGGCCTGTGGACCGACGACACGGCGCAGGTGGAAGCCACCCGCACGACGGTGCACGGCTTCCCGGCCCTGGTCATCAAAACCCCGGGACTCAACCTGTCCTGCAACGTCGCCGTGGGCACCGCGCAGGGCCAGCACATCGACGTCCTCTACCGCGACGACGGCGGGCAACCACCCCCGCCGCTCGACCAGCTGTGCAACGGGGCGCACCACGTCGCCGAGAACGCCGTGGCCACCCTCACCTCCGAGGAGCCGGGAACGAAGCGGGCCGGAAACGGCGAACCGAGCTCTTGACCGCCGAACGGCGTGCCCCCTCCCCCGCGCAGCGCCTCCCGCACGCCGCCGATCGGTGACTAGAGTGATCACGGAATCATGCGCCGAGCCCGCGACCCGCCGCCGCGGTGCGGGACCGCGGGCTTCGTGCGGACTTCGTGTGGGAGGTGCACCGTGCCAGCGAGTTCAGCGGAGGAATCCGTCCCCGGCGGTTCCGGTCCGGACGGATCGGTGCGCATCGCGACGTCGGCCATCCCGAACCTGGTCAGCTCCCTGCAGGGGTCGTTGGACGAGGTCGGCGTGCAGATCGAGCAAGCGATCACCGAACTGCGCATCCGACCGTGGGCGGGCGATCCGGTCAGCACGCACGCCGCCGAGCAGTTCAACCGGCGCTCCGTCGGAGGCGACGAGGACGCGCTGACCGCCCTGTGCGACTACCGCGACCAGCTGCAGAACGCCGTCGAGTCGTTGAACCGCGCCGACGAGCAGTACCGACGCCTCGACGAGGACAACGCGGCCGAACTCCGCGACAGCGGCTGCTGACCGCGCGCCGACGTCGGTGCACGCCGGCGTTCGCCGACCCGCCCGAGGGATGAACATGAGCGATCACCGCTGGCAGGGCTACAGCCACGCCGAGCTCTACGAGCAGATCAACGCCGGGCCCGGACCCGACGGATCCACCGACCCGGCACGCCGGTGGACCGAGCTCACCCGGGCCCTCGACGAGATCGACGAGGGGATCGCCGCCGCCGTGCGCTCCGCAGCAGCCGATTGGGAAGGCGCGGCCGCCGACAGCGCCCGCGACGGCCTGCGCCCCCTCGGCGACTGGGCGGCGCAGGCCCGCCACGCGGCCGAGACGATGCGGGAACGGGCCGAGCAGCAGGCCGAGTTCATCAGCCGCGCCCGCCGCGACATGCCACCACCGGTGCAGGTGACAGCCGAAGAACCCGGCGCTGCGGCGACCCTGCTGACGCACCTCTTCGGCGGGCAGACCGACTACGAGCACCAGGAGGCCCGCAAGGCGGCCGCCGAGCAGCGCGCCCACGACGTCATGCGCAGCTACGAGACTTCCACCGAAACGAACACCACCGCGCTGGCCACGTTCGAGCGGCCACCGCGACCGGTCGTGGACACGGCAACCACGGGCGTGCCGGGTGGTTCGGCCGAACGCGCGGTCACGCTGAGCTGGAGCGCCGCGCCCGGCGCGAACGGCACCACCGCACCCGGCGGTGAACAGCCGGTCCGCCCGCGCACGCAAGCGGGCACGTCCGCGCAACCGCGCCCGGCTGCGCCCGCCCGCGCCGGGACGCCCGCGCACACCGGCGCAGCCGGCCCCCGCGGCGCGCCCGCCACCAGCACGGCCCGGGCGGATGACGACGAAGAAGAAGCCGTCGAAGGGCCCGCGACCGAGGACCTCGGTGGTGACGGGGGTTTCTTCGACGCGCCGCACACCACGGCGGTGCCGGTCATCGGGGGTGATCCGGAACGGTGATCGATGTCGGCGAGACCGCGCAGCACGCGGCCTGTCCCACCACCCTGTCGGCGGTGGAGTTCGACGTCCTCGTCGAACACCTCGACCTGCACCCGGTTCCGCTCGTGCTCACCGTGCCCTCACCGGGGCGCACGCACACCGAGCGCAGCCGCGTCGTCGCGGACGCCTGGCGTGCGCTCGCCGGCCGCGGGCTCGCGGACTCCTCCGCGCCGCACCCGGAGCTGGCGGCGCAACTGCGAGTGCTCGCCCGCCCCGCCCGCGAAGTCGACGCCAGGCTGTGGCTCGGGCGCAGCGTGCGGGCGCTCGCCGCTTCCGGAGCCGGCGGTGAACGGGCGGTACTCGCGGTCAAGGACGGTGCCGCGATCACGACGCACCCGATCGCGGCCAGCGGGCTGCCGCGGCAAGCCCTGTCCGCGCTGCCGGAAGCACCCGCCGGGCCGGGACGTTCGGTATCCGTGCGCAGCGCCGATCTCGACGCGGCCGCCGCGGAGTGCGGAGACGACGTGCACGGCCTCACCGCAGCGCTGCAAGCCCGGGGTGTGCGCCGCGACGACGCCGCCGCGGTCACCGACATGGTGCGCGGCGCGCGTTCGCACGGCCAGTTCGGCGCGGCGGCCCGCGATCACCGGGGCCATCGCGTCCGCGCCGGACACGTGGTCGGAGTCTTCGACACCGACCGCGGGCGCTACCTGCAGCTGCGCCGCAGCACGCCGTCCGGTGAGGAGTGGAGCACGCTCGCCCCGGTCGACGCGCGGCGGCTGCTGGCCCAGCTGGAAGAGCTGCTCGCCGGGTGCGGCCCGGAGCCGCCGGCCGTCGGGGAGTTCTTCCACGCTGCCGCCGAGCACCCACCCGGGACGGGCCCGACGCCCCGATAGCAGGACCGGCGGCGGGAGATCGGCGGCAACGAGCGCGCGGCTCAGTTCGCGTCGAGCGGCGTGAGGTTCTCCCGCACTTCCGGCGCGGCGGAGCGGGTCGCATCGGCCGCCTCGTCGCTGGGCTGCTTCTGCGAATCCCGCTCGGCCTCGACGCGCTTGGTGTACACCTCCACCTCGCGCGCGATCTGCGCCTCGTCCCAACCGAGGGTTTCGGCCATCAACCGCGCCACCGGGTCGGCCGAGTCGACACCGCGGTGCGGGTACTCGATCGAAATGCGGGTGCGGCGGGTGAGCATGTCCTCCAGGTGCAGCGCGCCTTCGTGCTCGCAGCCGTAGACGACCTCGACCTGCAGGTAGTCCGCGGCCTCCGGGACCGGCTTGAGCAGCTCGGGCCGGTCGGCGGCGAGCGCGAGCACGTCGTGCACCCGGGAGCCGTACCTGTTGAGCAGGTGCCGCACCCGGTGCGGGTGCAGGCCGTAGTCCCTGGCCAGCTGGTCGATCTGGTTGACCAGGGCGTGGTAACCGTCAGCGCCGAGCAGCGGCACTTCGTCCGTGATCGACGAGGCCACGCGCCCGCTGATGTCGGCGGCCGCGGCGTCGACGGCATCGGCCGCCATGACCCGGTAGGTGGTGTACTTGCCGCCGGCGATGGCGACGAGCCCGGGCGCCACGCGCGCGACCGCGTGCTCGCGGGAGAGCTTCGACGTCTCGTCGCTCTCCCCCGAGAGCAGCGGCCGCAGCCCGGCGTAGACGCCTTCGATGTCCTCGTGCTCGAGCGGCGTGGCCAGCACCGAGTTGACGTGCTCGAGGATGTAGTCGATGTCGCTCTTCGTCGCGGCCGGGTGCGCCAGGTCGAGCTTCCAGTCGGTGTCGGTGGTGCCGATGATCCAGTGGTTGTCCCACGGGATGACGAACAGCACCGACTTCTCGGTGCGCAGGATCAGCCCGGTTTCACCGACGATGCGGTCGCGCGGGACGACGATGTGCACGCCCTTGCTGGCCTTCACCCGGAACCGGCCGCGCCCGCCGGAGAGCCGCTGCAACTCATCGGTCCACACGCCGGTCGCGTTGACGACCGTCTGCGCGTGCACGTCCGTTTCCTCGCCGGTCTCGGCATCGCGCACGCGCACGCCGACGACCCGGTCGGCGTCCTGCAGGAAGTTGACCACCTGGGTGGAAGTGGTCATCACCGCGCCGTAGGCGGCGGCGGTGCGGGCGACGGTCATCGTGTGCCGCGCGTCGTCGGACTGCGCATCGTAGTAGCGGATGCCGCCGACGAACGCGTCGCTCTTCAACGCGGGCATCATCCGCAGCGCACCGGCACGGGTGAGGTGCTTCTGCCCCGGCACGGAGCGCGCGCCGCCCATCGTGTCGTACAGCGCGAGGCCGGCGGCGGTGTACGGGCGCTCCCAGAACCGGTGGGTCAGCGGGTACAGGAAGCTCACGGGCTTGACCAGGTGCGGCGCGATCTTGGTGAGCATCAGCTCGCGTTCGCGCAGGGCCTCCTTGACGAGGGAGAACTCGAGCTGCTCGAGGTAGCGCAGACCGCCGTGGAAGAGCTTGCTGGAGCGGCTCGACGTTCCGGCCGCGAAGTCGCGCGCCTCGACCATCGCCACGCGCAGCCCGCGCGTGGCCGCGTCCAACGCGACGCCGGAACCGGTGACCCCGCCGCCGATGACGACAACGTCGAACTGCTCGGTGCCGAGTCGGCGCCAGTGGTCCGTTCGTTCGGCGGGTCCGAGCTTGCCGTCGCGGCGAGCCGATTCGTTGCCTGTCGTACCGGTCGTGTGGTTGGACACCAGACGTCCTCCTCGCTCGGATCGCGCCCTGCGTTCGACGCGGACGTGCACCGCCGACGCCGTCCCGGGCGACCATCATGCCGCAGCCGAACGAACAGCGCCCGACGCGTTCGAGTTTCCCGCCTTCCCCGGCGCAACCGCACGGGTTCGGAAATTCCGTCCGCAGTCTAACGCCCGTCCGCGGATGCGTACCGCCGCCGGGAGCCCTCCGCGAAGCCCTGCCCGGGGAAGCCGGTGTGACGCTCGTCCCAGGTGGACAACGGCGCCGCCCAGCGGGCGAGGGTGGCGGCGAGCGTGGACACGTGGTGCGATGCGGCAGTACCGTTCCGACTCATTCCATGTCGGACAGTTGGACGGCCCTGTCCGGAACGGCCGAAGCGTGAAGGAACGGCGGTATGAGCTACGGCGAGATATTCCTCTGGGAAGCCCTCGGAACGGGACTGCTGACGCTGCTCGGCTGCGGGGTGGTGGCGAACGTAACGCTGCGCCGCACGCTCGGCAACGCCGGCGGTCCGCTGATGGTGAACTTCGGCTGGGGTTTCGCCGTGTTCACCGGGGCCAGTGTCGCGGCGCCGACCGAGGCCCACATCAACCCCGCGGTGACGATCGGGATGGCGGTCAACGGGCAAACCCAGTGGTCCGATGTCCCCGCCTACATGAGCGCGCAGGTCGTCGGCGCCTTCGTCGGCGGTGTCCTGTGCTGGGCCGCCTACAAGCTGCAATTCGACACGCACGATGACCCCGCGAACACGCGCGGCATCTTCTGCACCGGCCCGACCGTGCGCCACGGCGCGTGGAACACCGTCACCGAGGTGATCGGAACGTTCGTCCTCGTGCTGTGGATCATCCAGTCCCCGCAGGCCTCCGTCGGAGATACTCCGGGAATCCCGGACTTCGGCAACGCTGCGCTCGGCTACGCCGGGGTGGCGTTCGTCGTGTTGACCATCGGCAACTCGCTGGGCGGGCCCACGGGCTACGCCATCAACCCGGCTCGCGACCTCGGTCCGCGCATCGCGTACGCCGTCCTGCCGATCCGCGGGAAGGGACCCGCCGAGTGGAGCTACTCGTGGGTTCCGATCGTGGGCCCGCTGCTGGGCGGAGCGCTCGCGGGAGCACTCTCCCTCGTCCTGCCCGCCACCGGGTAGCGGGCCCCGGCTGGATCACCACCTCGTTGTACACAGGAAGGTAAGCAATCCATGGCTTCCTACGTCGCCGCCATCGATCAGGGAACCACCTCGACGCGCTGCATGATCTTCAACCGCGAGGGGCGCGTCGTGTCCGTGGACCAAGTGGAGCACCGGCAGATCTTCCCCCGCGCCGGCTGGGTGGAACACGATCCGGAGGAGATCTGGGCCAACGTCCGGCAGGTGTGCGCCGGAGCTCTCGCGAAGGCGGACCTCGTCACCGGCGACATCGCCGCCTGCGGCATCACCAACCAGCGGGAGACGACGGTGCTGTGGGACAAGAACACCGGCAAACCCGTCTACAACGCGATCGTCTGGCAGGACACCCGCACCGTCGACCTGGTGAACTACTTCTCCTCCGGCGAAGGCGGGCAGAACCGCTACCACAGCAAGACCGGTCTGACGCTGTCGCCGTACTTCTCCGGCACCAAGATCCGCTGGCTGCTGGACAATGTGGACGGTTTGCGGGAGCGCGCCGAACGCGGTGAGATCCTCTTCGGCAACATGGACACGTGGGTGATCTGGAACTCCACCGGCGGCACCGACGGCGGCATGCACATCACCGACCCCACCAACGCCTCGCGCACCCTGCTGATGGACCTGGCGAACCTGCAGTGGGACGAAGGCATCTGCGCCGAGTTCGGAATCCCGATGTCCATGCTGCCGGAAATCCGCTCCTCCTCCGAGGTGTACGGGCAGTTCCGGGAACGCGGCGCCCTCGGCGGGGTCCCGATCGCCGGCATCCTCGGTGATCAGCAGGCGGCGACGTTCGGCCAGGCGTGCCTGTCACCGGGCGAGGCGAAGAACACCTACGGCACCGGCAACTTCCTGCTGCTCAACACCGGAACCGAACCGGTGCTCAGCGAGAACGGTCTGCTGACGACGGTCGGCTACAAGCTCGGCGACGAGGCGCCGGTGTACTGCCTCGAAGGATCGATCGCCGTCACCGGGTCGCTGGTGCAGTGGTTGCGCGACAACCTCGGCATGATCGCCAGCGCCCCCGAGATCGAACAGCTCGCGAACACGGTCGAGGACAACGGGGACACCTACTTCGTCCCCGCCTTCTCCGGCCTGTTCGCCCCGCACTGGCGTGCGGACGCGCGGGGCGCCATCGTCGGTCTGACCCGCTTCGTGAACCGTGGGCACATCGCCCGCGCGGTGCTGGAAGCCACGGCTTTCCAAACCCGCGAGGTCGCCGAAGCGATGAACGCCGACTCCGGTGTGCCGCTCAAGTCGCTGAAGGTTGACGGCGGCATGGTCCTCAACGAACTGCTCATGCAGTTCCAGTCCGACATCCTCGGTGTCCCCGTGGTGCGGCCCGTGATCAACGAGACCACCGCGCTCGGCGCGGCCTACGCGGCCGGTCTCGCCGTCGGGTTCTGGACGAGCACGCACGACGTGCGGTCCAACTGGCAACTGGACAAGGAGTGGACGCCGCAGATGCCGAAGGACCGGCGCGAACAGCAGTACCACCAGTGGCAGAAGGCCGTGACGAGGACCTTCAACTGGGTCGAGTGAAAGGGCGCGCCGAACTTCCCGGAACCTTCGTGCTCCGTTGAGCGTGCTCCGGTGAACTCGTCGTGCGGCGGTGACGACCGCAGCCATCCGTGCAGCGCAGGTCGTCACCGCCGCGCGACGTTCCCCCTCCCCTACGACGAGCGCTTCGGGCAGAACTCGTCGACGGCCTCGGTGATCAACCGGGCGATGCCCGGCAGATCGTGGCCCTGCGCCGTGTCGAGCAGTTCCCGCAGATCCCGCTCGGTCTCGCGTGGTGGTCGACCGAGCCGCGCCCGGCTCTTCGCCAGCCCCAGCCGGGCGAGCATGAGCCCGCGCGGCTCGTGCAGCTCCTCGAACCGCTGACACGCGTCCTCGTATACCCGTGCGGCCTCACCGTGCCAACAGGCCCGGAACAACACGTTTCCGCGCATCTTGCGGTTGTAGGCCAACGCGCTGTCCATCCGCATGTCCCGGCAGATGCGTTCTCCCCGCGTCAACAACCGCAGCGCCTCCTCGTGCTCGCCGAACAACGAAGACACGTCGGCCATGCCGCGCAACGCCCAAGCGTTGCCGCGATCGTCACCGCCCTCTTCCGCGACGCACTGCGCCTCGGCGAAACGCTCCCGCGCAGCGGACATGTCCCCCTCCTGCCTGTCGATCTGCGCCAGTCCTTCCAGGGACCACACGATGTGCCGGCACTCCCCGCGCTCGCGCGCTTCGGCGAGCAGCTCCTCGTGCAGCGGACGCGCCCGGACGTAATCCCCTTGGATGCGCAACGTCTCCGCGATCCCGGCGCGCGTGTACCCGTGCGCGAGCAGATCCCCCGCTTCCCAGGCGAAATCACGCCCGCGGACCAGCCACCGCAGTGCCAGCCGCATCCGCCCGCGCTGCCGGGCCAGCGTTCCGCCGCTCCACAGCGCCCAAGCCATGCCGGCGCTGTTCTCGCAGCGCTGCGAGACGCGGTAACTCGACCGCCACGCCTGTTCGGCAGCGGTGAGCTCGCCCAACCGGCGACACGCCTCGGCTTCCGCCAGTCGGGCCTGTGCGAGCTCGCCCCCCTCGGCGCTGCGCCGGCTACGCTCCCGCGCCTGCCGCAGCACGTCCGCGTACGACGCGTTCACGGACAGTTCCCCCATCGCACCCTGGTATTCAGGAGCGAACGCCTGACCGACCATCTCGTACCCCTCGCAGTCCGCGCGTGCAGAGTCCACACACGAGTGTGTGGAGGAGCGGGACAGCTCCGACTCGGCCGAAAAGGCATGCCGAATCGTCCGATCGGCCAGGGTTCAGCCGTGGATTCCGGTCTTCAACCGAGGTCCTCGCCCGTCCGAGCCTGCCCGGCCGGGCGGGTGCTCAGTACCGACGGCGCCCCGGACGCAGTCGAACGGGGCCGCCGTTTCGCCGGCTTTCGGCTCGCTCCGCGCGGAAGTGGTCAACCCGGTGGGGTCCCGCGCGGCCGCTCGTGCTCGGGCAGCTGGCACGCCGGTGTGGTGCCCGGCAGCCGGTGCCGGTGCTCGGCGGTCCACCGGTAGGCCCACTCCGCCAGCGTCCGCGCACCGGGCAGCTGGAGCACGTGCCCGAGCACGTTCCACGGCAGCGCCGCCGCGCGCAGCATCGCCGCCACCGCAGCGGCACCGCCGAACACGCGTCCATCCGCCGCGACCCACAGCACTTCGTGCCGCGCCCGCGCGGGTGTCGTGCGATGCGCCGCGAGGTCGGCTTCCTGCCAGGGCACGGCGCGCATCCGCACCGGCAGGCGCTCGGCGATGCGGACGCAGCGCGTGCAGAAGCCGCAGTCGCCGTCGTAGATCAGCACCGGTGAGCACATCGGCCGCCTCCTGCGGGCGCGGGGAACGTCGCGCGCCGAACGTACCCGCCGCCGACCGAGAACACCGGCGGCCGCGACTCGCAGGTCGAGGTCGACTCGTCAGTCGAGGTCGTCGTGGCGCATCAGCTGCCGCCCGGCTTCGGTGAGCGAACCGGACAGCGAGGGGTAGACGGAGAACGTGCTGGCCAGATCGTCGACGGTGATGTGGTTCTGCACCGCCATCGCGATCGGCAGGATCAGCTCGCTCGCGTTCGGCGCGACGACGACCCCGCCCACCACGACACCGGTCTGCGGACGGCAGAAGACCTTGAGGAAACCGCGGCGCAGGCCCTCCATCTTCGCCCGCGGATTCGTGGTCAGCGGCAACGTGACCGTGCGCGCAGGTACCTCACCGGAGTCGATGGCCTGCTGGCTGATGCCGACGGTGGAGATCTCCGGGTGGGTGAACACGTTGGCCGCGACGGTTTTCAGCTTGAGCGGGGAAACCCCCTCGCCGAGCGCGTGCCACATGGCGATGCGGCCCTGCATCGCGGCGACGGAGGCCAGCGGCAGCACACCCGTGCAGTCCCCGGCCGCGTACACCCCGGGCACGTTCGTGCGCGAGACGCGGTCGACCGGCGTGTACCCGCCGCGGTCGGTGGCGACGCCCACCCGGTCGAGGCCGATGTCCTCGGTGTTCGGCACGGATCCCACGGTCATCAACGCGTGGCTGGCCTCCACCTCCCGACCGTCGGTGAGGTGAATCAGCACCCCCGAGTCGGTGCGCTGCACCCATTCGGCGCGCGCGTGCTTGACGACCTCGGTGCCGCGTTCGGTGAAGACCTCCTCCAGCACGCGCGCCGCGTCGGCGTCCTCGTGCGGCAGCACGCGGTCCCGGCTGGAGATCATCGAGACCTTCACGCCCATCTCGGTGTAGGCGGAGGCGAACTCGACACCGGTCACACCGGAGCCGATGACGGCGAGGTGCTCCGGCAGGTCGGGCAGGTCGTAGAGCTGGCGCCAGGTGAGGATGCGCTCACCGTCCGGCTCGGCACCGCTGAGGATGCGGGGTGTTCCGCCGGTGGCGATCATGACCTGGTCGGCGATGAGCTCCTCGAACCCGCCGTCGGCGAGGTCGACCCCGATGTGGTGCTGGGCCATGCCCAGTTGGGGGTTGGTGAACCGGGCCCGTCCGGGGAGGATCTTGACGCCTTCGCGGCGCACGCGGGAGCGGATGTCGGCCGACTGCGCCAGCGCGAGGCCCTTGACCCGGCCGTGCACGGCCGGGACCTCCACGTCGGCGTCCACGTCACCGGTGCGGATGCCGAGATCACGCGCGTCGCGGAAGGACGACCGGGCACCGGCGGAAGCGATGAACGTCTTGGAGGGCACGCAGTCGTAGAGCACGCACGCGCCGCCCAAGCCCTCCGGCTCGACGAGTGTGACGTCCGCTCCGTGCTGCGCGGCGACCAGGGCCGCCTCATACCCCGCGGGACCGCCTCCCATGATCACGATGCGGGTCACTTCGCCTCCCGTTCCGCGTGTGGGCATCGTGTTCACCGTACGCGGCGAGCGGACCCGGCAATACGGGTGGTGACACGCGATGGTACGCACCACAACCAGGGATTTCGCCAGCCGCTCTTCGTTCGCGGCGACCGATCGTTACCCTGTGAGCTGTGCCGCTGTACGCCGCGTACGGGTCCAACATGGACCCCAACTACATGACAACGCGTGCCCCCCACTCCCCGATGGCGGGTACGGGATGGCTGATGGACTGGCGATTGACCTTCGGTGGTGATGACTACGGCTGGGAAGGCGCCCTCGCCACGATCGTCGAAGAAACCGGTTCCCAGGTGTTCACCGTCCTGTACGACCTCAGCGATTTCGACGAGCGGACCATGAACAGCTGGGAGGGCACGGAGCTCGGCATGTACCGGAGGTTGCGCCTGCGGGTGCAGACCCTCGACGGGCCGGTGCTCGCATGGCTGCACGTGCTCGAGGCCTACGAGGGCGGCCTGCCGTCGGCGCGCTACCTCGGCCTGATCGCCGATGCCGCCGAGTCCGCGGGCGCCCCGGGGGACTACGTCACCGATCTCCGCACTCGCCCGTGCCGCAACGTCGGCCCGTGAGCGCGGTGGTTCACAGCCACCCGCGACTGCGCAGTTCGGCGGTGAAGCGCCGGTAGTTCTCGTCGAGGCGGTCGACCTCCTCCGGTGCCGGTTCGACGACCTCACCCGAGCCCACCATGGCCGCGGCGGCCTCGCCCAGGTCGGCGTGCGCACTGCCCGCGGCGGCCAGCACCGCCGCCCCCAGTGCGGTGCGCGCCCGCCGCATCCGCATCACCGGGCGGTTCAGCACTGACGCGCGGATCCGGCACCACACGCGGCTGGTGGCGCCACCTCCCGCGGTGCGCACGGTCCCCGTCGCCGGGGCACCCAGCTGTTCCAGCCGGCTCAGCGCCAGCCGCTCGGCGAAGGCCACTCCTTCCAGCCGGGCGCGGTAGTCCTCCACCGCGTCGGCCGGCTCGCCGAGCGTGAAGGCGGTGGCCTCGCCCGCGCGGAAGGGGAACCGCTCCCCTTTCCCGCGCAGCGGGTAGCTCACCACTCCGGCCGGGCCACGCCGCTGCGCGGCCTCGTCCCGTTCGGCCAGGCTGTCCGGGTCGAGATCGGCCAGGGCGGAACCGCCGACGTTGGCCGCGCCGCCGGGCAACCACAGCCCGTCCGGGTGCAGGTGGCTGTACACCGCACCGCTCGGGTCGGACACCGGCCGCTCGCTGACCCCCTTGAGCACGAAGGTGGTGCCCAGCACGGTGACGAACTCGCCGGTGCCGACCGCGCCGCAGGCCAGCTGCCCGGCACATCCGTCAGTCATGCCGGCGCGCACGAGGCAGCCGACCGGCAGCCCGGTCTGCTCGGCCGCGTGCGCACTGACAGTGCCCAGCGGTGTGGTGGGGCGCACGACCTCCGGCAGCAGGTGCTCGGACACCCCGAGGGCGTCGAAGACCTCGCTCGCCCACTCGCCGCGGATGACGTCGTAGCCGCTCTTCAAGGCGTGGCTGGTGTCGGTGGGCACGGCGGCACCGGTGAGTTCTCGGGCGATGACGTCCGGCGTGTGGCACACGCGCGCCGCCGGCTCCGGGCTGTGCCGCACGAGCCAGGCGATGTGCGCCAGCCCCGAACCCGCTGAGGGCGCGATGCCGCTGTGCCGCCAACGCTCGCGGCCGACGTCCGCGGCGATCCCGGCTTCGCGCACCCCGCGGTGGTCGTCGTACATCACCGCCGGGCCGCGCGGTGCGCCCGACTCGTCGACGAGCACGACGGTTCCCGAGGTCGCCGACACTGACAGGGCTGCGACAGCAGCGCTGTCGCTGCCCAGGGCTTCGCAGCACTCGCGCAGGCACGCCCGCACGGCGGGCCACCAGGCGGTGGCGTCCTGTTCGGAGGCCCCGCAGTCGTCGCGAACCGGCTCCGGCAGCGGGCGCGTGGCCGCGGCCCGCACCTGCCCGTGCTGGTCGTGGATCTGCACGCGCACGTTCGCCGTGGCGACGTCGACGCCGGCGAACAGCTCGCTCATGCCCGCCCTCCTCGCCCGGTTCTGCTCGCCGCGCCCGGCTGAGGTGGTCGCGCCCGGCCGAGACGGTGCAGCGCGGCCGGCAGCTCCGACAGCGCCGGTATCGTCACGTCCGCTTCCGCCCGCTGCTGCGGGGTCGGTTCGGGCGGGGCTTCGCCCCGCACGACCCACACGGTGCGCAGGCCCACGCGGCGGGCTCCGCGCACGTCGGTGTCCAGCCGATTGCCGACGTGCACGGCCTGCTCGGCGGGCACCCCGGCCTGTTGCAGCGCGTATTCGAAGATCGCGGGATCGGGCTTCTCGGCGCCCACGGTTTCGGAGATCGCCCAGACGTCGACGTGTTCCGCGATCCCGTCGCGCCGCAGCGCGTCCACGACGAGGGCGCGCTGGTTCGCCACGATCGCGATCGCGTACTTCCCGGCGAGCTCGCGCAGCGCGGGCAGCACGTCCGGGTACAGCGCCTCGGACGGGTACTCCCAGTGCGCGGCGGCGCGCCGGGAGAGTTCCGGGCGGTCCGCGGTGGTGAGGAAACGCGCGGCGACGGCGGTGCGCAACGAGCCCTGCTGCGCCTGCCGGCACTCGTCGTAGACGCGCTGGAACGCCTCGGCATCCACGGCGGTACCGCGTTCGGCGGCGAGTTCCCGGGTCGCGCGCAGGAGCGCGTCGCGGTAGACCACATCGTCGTAGATCGGTCCGCCCACGTCGAGCAGGACGAGGCTGGGATCCGCAGCCGCAGCGGGTTCGGCCGGACTTGCCGTCACTTCGGTCCTTTCCACCGGGACCATCGCGATCCCGGCGCACGCATCAGGCAGAAGATAACGCAATTTCTGATAAAAATAACAGAGTTCATGATGGTTCAGGCTCCGTCCCGCAGCGAATGCGCCTCCTCCGCCGCCGGCGGAGACCAGGCCAGCTCCAGCAACCCGGCCGCCTGCCGCGTGCCCCGCCGATCCCGACGGCAGGACAACCGCTCGGCCAAGCGCACCCGGAAACGTTCCGCCTCCTCTCCCAGCAGCACGAACGCCTGCTCCACGCTCGCCAACGCGACCCGGTGCGGCCCGGTGCACAACAACTCGGTCAGCGCCACGTCCAAGGCGAGCACCGGCAGTCCGTCGAGCTCGACGACGTCGGATTCGCGGATCCACGACTGATGCACCGCCAACCCGTGCCCTGGTCGCGGATCGCGGTCGTAGGGCACGGTGACGTGCACGGTGCGCTCCGCCGCGGCCGGACAGCCGTGCAGCGCCACGGCGGTCGACCCGGACAGCACGGCGCGCTCGCCCGCGCGCAGCAGTCCGGCCGCGGCACGCGTCAGCGGATCCCGCATCCGCACGGCGGGCACGACCACCCCGCTCCACGGTTCCAGCAGCGTTCCCTCGCACACCGCCTCACCCACGACGGCGGGGCCGAGCAGTCGCTCCGCCGCAAGCCGGGACAGAGCTCCGTGCAGCGTCTCGTCCCAGAACCGACCCGGCGGGGTGAGATCCTCGGCGCATCGTTGCCGGTGTGCCTCCCGTGCGGGCTGGTCTCCGGCGCGGTCGTTCCATGCGGTGTTCAGCATCATGCCCTGTAGAGCCGCACACCCCCGTGATCCGGGCAGTGACCGCACCCGTACACCCCGATCGGATGAGCCGCGCCGCAACCCCTCGCCGCAGCAGTCAGCGCAGCACCACCACAACACGCACCGCAGCAGTCATCGCAGGCGGCCACCGCGGGCCGCACCGCACGGCCTCACACCCCCGGTTCGCCCGGGCTCCCATCGCCGGTGTACTGCCGCAGCACGTGCAGCGCCGTGTGCACCATCGTGCGCACCCCGACGAACAGCGCCCGCTCGTCCAGCACGAAGCCGGCGTGGTGCAGATCGCCGGCCTGCACGCCTTCACCCTGCACGCCGAGCCGGGCGAACGAGCCCGGCACGTTCTCCAGGTACCAGCCGAAGTCCTCACCGCCGGAGGACTGCGGGGTGCCGCTGAGCGCGTGCTCGCCGAACGCCTCGGACACCCCGGCGCGCAGCAGCGCCGTGCTGGTGGCGTCGTTGACGACCGGCGGCACCCCGCGCCGGTGGCGCAGGTCGACGCCCACGTCCAGCGGCGCCAGCAGGCTGTGCACGATCTCGGAGATCAGCGGTTCGAGCTTGGCCCAGGTGTCCCGGTCGCCGGTGCGCAGCGTGCCGCGCAGGACGCCCTGCTGCGGAATGGCGTTGGGTGCTTCGCCGGCGTGCACCGCACCCCAGGTCAGCACGGTTCCGGTCCGCGGGTCGACGCGGCGGGCCAGCACCGCGGGAACCTCCGTGATCGCCGTGCCCAGCGCGTGCACCAGGTCCGCGGTGAGGTGCGGCCGCGAGGTGTGCCCGCCCGGCGAGTTCAACCGCAGCTCCAGCAGGTCCGTTGCCGAGGTGATGGCGCCGCTGCGGGTCCCGACCGAACCCACCGGCAGTCGTGGATCGCAGTGCAGCCCGAAGATCCGGTCGACCCCGTCGAGCCACCCCTCGGCGAGCACGTCCAGCGCCCCGCCCGGCATGACCTCCTCGGCCGGCTGGAAGATCAGCCGCACCCGCCCGGGCAGTTCCGGTGCCTGCGCCAGCGCCGAGCCCGCGGCCAGCGTGATCACCGCGTGCGCGTCATGCCCGCACACGTGCGCCACACCGTCCACAGCGGAGCTGTACGGGAGGCCGCTCTCCTCGGTGACCGGAAGCGCGTCGATGTCCGCGCGCAGAGCGATCGTCGGACCCGCCGGATCCCCGACGTCGCACACGAGCCCGGTCCCGGCGGCCAGCGGCCGCGGGTTCAGGCCCTCCTGCCGCAGGAGGTCGTCCAACAAGGCCGTGGTCTCGTGCTCCGCCCGCGACAGCTCCGGCCGACGGTGCAAGTGCCGCCGCCACGACACGATCCGCTCACCGCGGTGCGCCAGCCAGTCGTCCAGCCAGACCGGACCGCGCCCCGCACCGAGATCCACCACGCCGGACTCCACACTGGACATGGTGCCTCCGCGGCCGGTCAGCGGCTCGGCGGCGCCCTCGTCGGCGGGCCCGTCGCCCACTCCGCCCGCGGACGAGCCATGCGAGTACGTCGCAGTCAAGCCATGCCTCCGTTCTCGTGCGGGGAACCTGCACCCGACGTTCCGCACCCGCTTCGCCGTGTCGGTTGCACGAACCGCGATGCACCTCCGCGGTGCAACGCGCGCAGCGACGACCGCGCCCCGAAGTCGCGCACGACCGCCGCCGACCGCAGGTTCGTGCACGGCGCGGCTCGTGCGGTGCACCGCGCAGCACGTCACTCGGTCAGAGGCAGTCCGCACCACCGCTACGAGCGGTCACGGCGCACTGCTCCGGCTCCGGTGACCGGTCGAACCACGGCAGCACCGCACGACAGCACCGCACGACGGCACCGCACGGCAGCACCGCACGAAGACGCCCGCACGGCGGGCCGGCGCGCGGCCGTTGTCCGGCCGGCTGCGCACGATCGAGCGGGGCGTCCCCGGGGTGGCGGCGGAACTCGCACGGCTGCGGGCACCTCGGTCGCCAGCTGGTGCACATCCTGCCGCAGCACGCGTGCGCGCGGGAGCGAGGACGCCCGCGGGAACGTTCATCGGTCGCCACTCTGCGCTGAACGGGTGAGCGGGATTCGGCAGAACCGATCGAGGAAGAGGGTGGGCCGGCACCGGTCGGGGGGCTTCCCGGTGCCGGACCACGAACGCCCTCGGCGCCGGCCTGTTGCCGATCACCAACGGGCAGTTGTGAAAATCCCACAGGTTCGGCGTGAGGTCTAGTCCGAATCCGGAATTATTCAAGAGAACTTCTCGCCAAAACCGACCCAACGGCCGGTTTCACGTGCAGCGGTTTCAGCACGGTACCTTCACGTGCGACCGGGCCACTTCTCCTCCCGGGCCACTTCGTCTACCGGGCTACTTCTTCTTCCACTTCACGAACAGCACGGGCTTCTTCCGCATCCGCCGCGAGAGCAGCACCAGCCCGATCAGCGCCACGCCGCCGACGCCGATCGCGATGTCCTGCTGGCTGCGCTGAGCGGCCGAACCGGAATCCAGATCCGGCCCCGGTGGCGGCTGAGCCGCATCGGACGCCGCGACAGCGGGCACGCCGCCGGCCGAGATGTCCATCGCCGCAGGTGCGGGCGGAACGGCCTGGGCGAACCCCGGCAGTCCGAGCAGGGCAACGCCCAGGACCAGCCCGGCGAGAATCCCGCGGCACGTGCGGCGCATGGTGGCTTCCTTCCGCTGTGGCGCAACCTTCGCTGGGGCGCAACCTTCGCTGTGGCGCAACGCTGCCGGAAACACCTACCACCCCGCGAGGCGCGCGCCCGGCATCGACCATTCGATCATAATCACCGCACCCGCGGACCGTCCCGCGAAGCAGATCCCCCGATCCGACGTGCGGCGAGCCCGCCCGGCGGATCGCAGGAGAGGTGCTTCAACGCACCCGTTCCTCGCGGCGCAACCGCTCGTCGAGCTCATCCACCCGCAGGGTGTTGCGGTCGAGGCTGTCAGCGCGGTACCCGGCCCGTCCCACCAACTGGGAGGTGATCGGCGAGATGAGCATCTGGAACAGCGCCACGAGAATCAGCCCGGAAGTGTAGACGCCCTCCAACCGCACCGCCGTACCCACCAGGATCAGCAGCAGCCCCAGGGTTTGCGGCTTCGTCGCGGCCTGCAACCGCGCGGCCACGTCCGGGAACCGGAGCATGCCGATGGCGCCGAGCAGGCAGGACACGGCGCCCATCAGCAAGCACACGGCGGAGAACACGTCGAGCACGCTCACCGGTACGGCTCCTTTCGTTCGACCAGGCGGGCGGCGGTGACCGTGCCGATGAACCCGAGCAGCGCGACCGCGGCCAGCAGCGCCACGTTGGACCCGTCCTGCTCGGAGGCCATGCCCACGCTCACGGCGGCCACCAGCAGCGTGAGGAACACGTCGATCGACACGATCCTGTCCATCGTGGACCGCCCGAGCAGCAGCCGGACGAGCACGAGCAGACCCGCCAGGCACAGCAGACCGAACGTCGCGACGAACACCCAGAACACGGCTCAGCCCTCCGTTCCCCGCGCGGCGACCCGCTCGACCTGGTCCCGCCCTCCGACGGCGTTGACCACCAGGCGCTCCAGCTGCAGCATGTCGCGCCGCACGGTCTCCACGTCGGACTCGGTCTGACCGAGCCCGTAGACGTAGCAGATCCGGTTGAGGCGGTCGATCTGGAGCACGAACTTGCCCGGGGCGAGCGTGACCGCGCTGGCCACCATGGCGATCAGGTGGTCGGAGTCCGCGCGCATCGACACCGACACGATCGACGCGGGCGTGTTCGGCCCGTACCGCAGGGCCTGCCACGACACGCGCACGGTCGACACCAGCAGGTCGACGGCGAGGTAGACCAGCAGGCGCAGCAGCGCCACCGGGCGCGGCACGAGTTCCGTGCGGATCGCCGGCACCGGGAACACCAGCGTGACCAGCAGTGCGACGAGCACACCGTAGATCGCGGTAGTCGTGTCGAGGGTGCCCCACAGCAGCAGCCACACGACCGTCAACCAGAGCACCAGCGGCACCCGCCGCAGCCGGCTGCGCCGCCACGTCACCCGCTCACTCACCGGAACGACCTCCCTCGGCCGTCAGCACAGCGGACCGGTACCCCTCGGCGTGCATCAGGTCCTCCGCTGCGCGTTGGCTGATCCCGGCCAGCGGCCCCGCCACCACTGCGATGACCACGCTCGCGGTCACCAGCAGCCCCGAGGCCAGCACCATCGGTCGGTTCGTCGTCGCGGTGCCCACGACCAGTTCGTCGGTGGGATCCGGGTCCTCCTCGGGGGATTTGACCTGCCCCCAGAAGGCGCGGGTCCACACGCGCGCCATGGCGTACAGCGTGAGCAGGCTGGTCAGCACCGCCCCGCCGGTGACCACGTAGGCGGTCCACGTGCCGGCGCCGATGCCGGACTGCAGCAGCGCCAGCTTGGCCACGAACCCGGAGAACGGCGGAATGCCGGCCAGGCTCAGCGCGGGCAGGGCGAACAGCACCGCGATGAGCGGTGACGCGCGCGCCAGACCGCCCATCCGGGTGAGCGCCACCGTGCCCGTGCGCCGTGCGATCAAGCCCGCGACCAGGAACAACGTGGCCTGCACGGTGATGTGGTGCACCACGTACAGGATCACTCCGGTCAGCCCGACGACGTCGTAGACGCCGAGCCCGAACAGCATGTAACCGATGTGGCTGACCAGCAGGAACGACATGAGGCGGTTGAGGTCGTTCTGCGCCAGCGCACCGAGCACGCCGATGACCATCGTGATCAGCGCGATCACGAGCATGAAGTTCCAGCTCTCCTGGTGGCTGAACACCACCGTCTGCGTGCGGATCAGCGCGTAGACGCCGACCTTGGTCAGCAACCCGGCGAACACCGCGCTCACGGGTGCGGGCGCGGTCGGGTAGCTGTCCGGCAGCCAGAAGTGCATCGGCACCATGGCCGACTTGATGCCGAACACGATGACCACCAGCAGGGCCAGGCCGACGCGCAGCCCCTCGGGCAGCTCGGCGATGCGCGGTCCGAGGTCGGCCATGTTGACCGTGCCCGTCGCCGCGTACACCAGCGCGATCATCGTGATGAACAGCAGCGAGGAGGTGATGCTGACGATCACGTAGGTCATCCCGGCGCGCACTCGCCGAGCCGTGGTGCGCCGGGTGATGAGCACGTACGACGAGGTCAGCATGATCTCGAAGGCGACGAACAGGTTGAACAGGTCGCCGGTGAGGTAGGCCAGCGACACCCCGGCCGCGAGCATCATGTACATCGGGTGGAACGTGGTGCTCGGCCGCTCCCGCCCGTAGTCGGTGATGCGCTGCCCGATGGAGAAGACGAGCACGCCGAAGGTCACCACCGTGGAGACCACCAGCAGCAGTGCTGACAGCCGGTCGGCCACGAGCGTGATGCCGAACGGCGCCGGCCATCCAGCCAGCTGCAGCACCAGGGGCCCGTGGTGGTCCGCGATGTAGAGCAGGGCGCCGGAAACGGCGATGATGATCGCGAGGACCGCGACACCGATGATCCGCTGGAAGTCGGCGAACCGGCCCAGTGCCAACGACAACCCCGCCGCCATCAGCGGCAGCAGTACGGGCAGGGCTACCAGGACGGTCACCGCATCGCCTCCTTGTCCTCGTCCACCTCGGAGTCGGCCAGCGACTCGTCCTCGTCGGTCTCGCCTTCCTCGGACTCGGCCAGTTGCCGCTCGAGCCGTTGGATCCGCCGGTCCTCGAGGTCGTCGCGCACCTCGTCATCCCCCAGCAGGGTCCAGGACCGGTAGGCCAGGGCGAGCAGGAAGGTCGTCAGCCCGAAGGTGATCACGATGGCGGTCAGCGCCAGCGCCTGCGGCAGCGGATCGGTCATCTCCTCCGGCAGCGCCTGCCCGATGAACGGCCCGCGCCCGGGCGGGCCGCCCGCCAGCTGCAGCAGCAGGTTCGAGGCGTGCCCGATCACCATGATGCCCAGCAGGATGCGCACGAGGGACCGCTGCATCAGCAGGTAGAAACCCACCGAGTAGAGCACGGCCAGCAGCACGACCATGGCCAGGTTGACGGTGTCCATGCCGATCATGACTGGCCCCTTTCCGCCGCTGCGGCGTCGGCTTCGATCGCCGAGCCGAGCGTGCGCAGCAGGTCGAGCACCACGCCGACGATCAGCAGGTACACCCCGATGTCGAGCACGAGGCTGGAGACCAGCTTGATCTCGCCCAGCCCCGGTACGGTCAGCTTGAAGATCTCGCCGGTGAGCACGGGGTCGCCGAAGATCAGCGGGAAGAACGCGGTGAGCACGGCCAGGGTGAGCCCGAGGCCGATGAGCACCGGCGGGCGCAGCGGCACCACGGCGCTACCGTCCATGCGGCCGCCGGCGAGGTAGCGCAGCACGAACGCCTGCCCCGCCACGAGCCCGCCGCTGAACCCGCCGCCGACGCGGTAGTGCCCGGCGAACAGCAGGTACAGCGACAGGACGAGCACCGTGGGGAACACGATGCGGGCGGCCAGTTCGAGCAGCACCGAGCGTTCGCGGCTGTCCCGCGGGAACCCGGTGAGCAGCCAGCGCTCGGTCGGGGTGTCCCAGTTCGTCCAGGACCGACGCGCCTGGCGGGTTTCCAGTTCGGAGGTGCCGCGCTGGCCGGACAGCGCGGATCCGCCGTTGCTCATTGCCGACCCTCCCCGTGCGTGTCGGTTCCGTTCGCCGTGCCGCTGTTCGCCGTGCCGCTGGCCGTCGAGGTGTCCGCAGCCGTGCTCGGCGGCGGCGACCCGGTGACGACGTGCGGCGCGGTGCGGGTGCTGCGCCTGCGGCGTTCGTGCCGACCCGCGAGGATGAGGCTGGCCACTCCGGTGGCGGTGATCCCCAGCACCGAGATCTCGCCGACGGTGTCCAGCGCGCGGAAGTCGACGAGGATGGCGTTGACGACGTTCTCCGCGCCGGCGCCTTCTTCGGCGTTGGCGATGAAGTGCCCGCTCACGGCCGAGGGGGCCTGGCGCGCGGCGCTGAACACCAGCGCGGACACGGCGATGAACGTGCCCACGGTGCCGGCCACGAGCGCGCGCGGCCAGCGCAGCCTGTTGTTGCTCTCCCGCTCCTGGCGGAAGCGCACCGGCAGTCGGCGCAGCACGAAGACGAACACGACCAGGGTCAGCGTCTCGACCATGAACTGGGCCAGGGCCAGGTCGGGGCCGCCGTCCACGATGAACAGCCCGCCGATGCAGTAACCGATGATACCGACCATGAGCACTGCCGTGAGCCGGCGCCGCGCACGCAGCACGGCGAACGCGGCGACGATGGCGCCGAGGGCCAGCGCGACCTGCAGCGGGTTGTCGTAGGCGCGCAGGTCCACGGGCAGGTCGGCGGTGTGGGCGAGCATCGCCGTACCGGGCACGAGCAGCACCATCACCAGGATGACGCCCAGGTAGATCGGCAGCGAACCGGCCTGGATCCGCCCGGTGATGCCGACCGCGGTCCGCTCCAGCGTCGCCATGATCGACTCGTAGCCGCGCTGCGCGTCGGCGATGCGGGGCAACCGGGCGCGGAACGCGCCGACCGAGTTGCGGGCGAGGTGCAGTGCCGCACCGCCGACCAGGGCGATCACCGAGCACAGCAGCGCGAGGTTGAACCCGTGCCACAGCTCGAGGTGGTACGTCTCCGTGCCGACCGCGAAGTTCGTCGCGTAGCCGGCGGCGAGCGCGTCGGTGATCGGGTAGCCGATGCCGAGCACGAGGCTGACGGCGGCGGGCAGCGCGGCCGGCACCCACAGCACCGGGCTCGGCGCGGTCGCCCGGGTCGGGGCCAGCCCTTCCTTCGTGGCGAAGGCGCCCCACAGCAACCGAGCGGTGTAGCCGGCGGTGAAGATCGAGCCGATGAGCAGGCCGATCGCCCCCCACGTGCTCAGCGCGCCCCCACCGGCGATGAACGACTCGAAGGCCGCCTCCTTGCCGAGGAAGCCGAGCGTCGGCGGCACTCCGGCCATGGAGAGGGCGGCGATCGTCGTCAACGTGGCCAGCCACGGCATGCGTCGGCCCAGTCCGGAGAGCTCGCGCACGTCGCGGGTGCCGGCCTGGTGGTCGATGATCCCCACGCCCAGGAACAACGCTGCTTTGAACATGCCGTGGGCGAGCAGCATCGTGTCGGCGGCGAGCATCGTGGTGTACGTGCCCGGCCCGGCGAGCACCATCAGGAAGCCGAGTTGGCTGACCGTGCCGTAGGCGAGCAGCTTCTTCAGGTCGTACTCGTGCAGCGCGCGCCATCCCGCCACGATCATCGTGACGAGGCCGAACACCACCGTGAGCACCGTCCACAGCTCGACATCGGCGAAGATCGGGGCCATCCGGGCCACGAGGAACACGCCGGCTTTGACCATCGACGCCGCGTGCAGGTAGGCGCTGATCGGCGTGGGCGCGATCATCGCGGCGGGCAGCCAGTTGTGGAAGGGCAGCTGGGCGGACTTGGTGAACGCGCCGACGAGCACGAGCACGGCCGCGACCGCGGCGGGGGCGCCGCCGGGCGGGTCGGCGGTGAGCTCGGAGATCCGGTAGGTGCCCGCGCTCTCACCGAGCACCACGAACCCGAGCAGCATGACCAGCCCGCCGAGGGTGGTGACCATCAGCGCCTGCACCGAGGAGCGGCGCGATTCCCGGCTCACCCCGGCCTGCCCGACGAGCAGGAACGAGCAGATCGTGGTGAGCTCCCAGAAGACGTAGACGGTGAGCAGGTCGTCGGCGAGGACGAGCCCGAGCATCACGGCCGCGAAGGTCAGCAGCAGCGGTGCGGAGCGGCGCGCGGCACCGCTGCCGGGTCCGAAGTAGGCGGCGGAGTAGACCAGCACCAGGGCGCCGATGCCGGTGACCAGGATCGTCAGCAGCAGTGCGAGGGAGTCGAGGCGGAAGGTGAATTCGAGTCCGAGCAGTGGCGCCCACGTCAGGCTCTCGGTCCGCGGCACGCCGTGGAGCGCGCTGCCCGCGTGCGCCAGGGCCCAGACGAGCATGGCGGCCGGCGGAACGGCGGCGGTGAAGAACGCGGCCCGCGTGCTGCGCCGGGCGAGCGCCGGAAGCGCACCGGCCACGACCAGGTGCACGAGGACGAACGCGAGCAAAGACACCTCCTCGTTGCCGGACGGTCACCGCCGTCGGGTGCGGATGCGCACCGCACGTCGCGGTCCACCGCGACCGCCCGGATTCCGGGGCGGTGCGAACCCACCCGCGGGTTGGGACATGTTCGGCACCCGGGAGGTCAGCAGTCCGACCGGTGCGGAGGCACGCGACATGCCGTCCGGCCCCGCCGAGTCCCACCGTCGGTGAACTCGGCCCCCGAGATTGTTCGCCACCGGCCATCCGTACGCACCGCGACACACCCGCGTCAGCGAGGTGCGTCAACCACCCTCACACGTACCTGCCACCCATGAACCACCGGTGGGGCGAAGCCTTGTGGGCCAATCTAACCGAAAAGTACGACGTATGCCCAATCACGCATATGTCGTGCGCGAGGACGACGCGCCGACGAAAGTCGTTTTCACGGAGCACGAAAGCCGCGCGTTAACAGCTCGCCGCCCTCCACCTCGTGGGAAAAATCACCTACCATCCGGACTTCGAACGAACGACCGGATTCCGCCCCACCTCGCCGAGCACGGGACAATCATCCACTTGACCACCGACAGCGACGACGCCGACGGCGCCGGGCGTCTCATCGGCGGGCGATACCGCCTGGACGCGCGGCTCGGCCGCGGCTCCATGGGTACCGTCTGGTCCGCCACCGACGAGCTGCTGTACCGGCCGGTGGCGGTCAAGGAGATGCGCCTGCCCGAGGGCATCCCTGAAGAGGAAGCCGCCGAGCTGCGCGAACGCGCCCTCCGCGAAGCCCGCGCGATCGCCGCGCTGACCCACCCGAACGTCGTGATGCTGTACGACGTGGCCCGCGAGGAGGGCAGGCCGTTCGTGGTCATGGAGCTCGCGCCCGCCCGCAGCCTCGCGTCCGTCCTCGACGAGCACGGAGCTCTCGAGGACACCCAGCTGGCCCTCGTCGCCACCGGCGTCGCCGCCGGGCTCGACGCGGCGCACCGCGCCGGCATCGTCCACCGCGACATCAAACCCGGCAACGTGCTCATCGGCGGTGAGGAGCGCATCAAGATCACCGACTTCGGCATCGCGCGCAGCCTCAGCGACAGCACCATCACCCGGACCGGGACGATGCTGGGCACACCCGCCTACATCGCCCCGGAGATCGCCGAAGGGCACGGCGCCGCGGCGGCGAGCGACCTCTGGGGACTCGGCGCGACGCTGCACGCAGCGGCCCGGGGAGCACCGCCGTACGACGCCGATGCCGATCCGCTGGAGACGGTCGCCAGCGTCGTGCGCGGCCCCGTCCCGGCTCCGCCCCGGGAAGGCCCCGTCGGGGAGGTCGTCGCGGGCCTCATGGTCAAAGACCCCACCGCCCGCATGCCGCTGACCGAGGTGCGCCGCCGCCTCCAGCCGCTGCTGCCGGAACCGGGCGTGCACCCGTTCGCGATGCTGCTCGATCCGGACGCGCCGACGGCGCGCGCCGACCGGGAGCGCGCGCGCACCGACTCCGCGGACGCCGGGCCCTCCGCGGAGTCGGACTCCGCGGGCGGTGCGCCTGCTCCGGAGCAGGCGCAGGACTCGGAGCGGGTGTCGGGCCCGGACGGGGCGGCCCCCGGGGCCCCCGCGGCGGAGGCCCCGCCCGCCGGCGGTTCCACTGCCGCGAGCGGTTCGGGTCCCGGTGGTTCGGGCGCCGGTGGTGCCGCCTCCGGTAGGGGTTGCGCGGCCGCACCGCTGGCCGCCAGTCCCGGCGCACCCCCGTTCCCGCTCACACCGCCGCGTCCGCGCCGGTCCCGGTGGCGGACGGCGGCACTGGCCGCGTCCGCGGTGCTCGTGTTCGCGATGGCCTCAACTGCCGGTTTCGCCGGCACCCGCGCGGTCGCCGGGGACCCTGTGCTGCCGGCGAGCCTGAGCAGCCACACGGTGGACCGCCCGCCCGCGCTCGGCACGCTCATGCCGTACTCGGACAACGCCCAGCACACCTCCGCCCCGTCGGGAGGCCGCTTCTCGCTGAGCGTGCCCGAGCGGTGGACCGGCTTCCACTACGAAGCGCGCGAATTCGCACCGAACAAGACCATCTCGTTCGTCTCACCCGACGGGACGATCGAACTGGCGGTCCAGCGGTTCGGGGGACTCCTCTCGAGCGGGTACTCCACGTCGGACTACCTGCAGCGGCTGCCGGAACTGGCCGGCGGTTCCCCGCAGGACTTCGAGCTGCTCTCGGACACCGCGGAGCCCGGCGGCAACGCGCACCAGGTGCGCTACACGACGATCGAACGCGGCTCCGACGGCGAGCAGGAGCAGCGCAGCTCGATCGCGGAGCTGCTGCAGCGGGGAGACGACCTGTGGATCGTCCGCGTGACCGCACCGGAGCACTTCGCCAAGACCGGCCGCGAACTGTTCGCCGCCGTGCTGCCCGGTTTCCGCACCGCGCGGTGACCAGCCCGGCCCGGCGAGTCGGATCGACGGGTCGAGCGGGAGACCGGTCGGGGCGAACCGATCAGGGGCAGGCCGTTCAGAGGTGGCTCGTTCAGAGGTGGGGGTGGCCAGGGGTTCGGCCCGACCGCCCCGACGCGCCGGGGTGTGTCGGGAGCGGGGAAACACCGCAATGCTCGGCTCGGCTTCTAAGCTGCCGGATGTGACTGCTTCGAACGCCGACACCAACTCCACCGGGTCCGCCGCCGGGCCCTCCAGCGCCACCAGCTCCGGGGACGTCGCACGGCGCGCCGCGGACGTGCTCGCCGAACGCACCGGGGTCCCGCAGCACGACGTCGCGGTCGTGCTCGGCTCCGGATGGCAGCCGGCCGCCGAACAGATCGGCAGCCCCGCCGCGGAGATCAGCACGGACGAGCTGCCCGGCTTCGCCGCGCCGACCGCGGTCGGGCACAGCGGCAAGGCCTGGTCCGTGCCCCTCGCCGACAAGCAGGTGCTCGTGCTGCTCGGACGCACCCACCTGTACGAAGGCCGCGGCGTCGAACCGGTCGCGCACGGCGTGCGCACCGCCGCGGCAGCCGGATGCCGGACCGTCGTGCTCACCAACGCGGCCGGCGGCCTGCGGGACGGCCTCAGCGTCGGCGAGCCCGTGCTCATCAGCGATCACATCAACCTCACCGGGCTCTCGCCGCTGACGGGAGCGGAGTTCGTGGACCTGACGGACCTGTACTCACCACGGCTGCGCGCCCGCGCGGCCGAGATCGACCCGTCCCTCACCGAGGGGGTCTACGCCGGACTCGTCGGACCGCACTTCGAAACCCCGGCGGAGATCCGCATGTTCCAGCAGCTCGGCATCGACCTCGTCGGCATGTCGACGGTGCTGGAGGCGATCGCCGCCCGCGCCGCGGGGCTCGAGGTGTTCGGGCTTTCCCTGGTCACCAACCTCGCCGCAGGACTCACCGGCCAACCGCTGAACCACGAGGAGGTGCTCGAAGCCGGCAGGGCCTCGGCCACGCGGATGGGGCGGCTGCTGCGCTCCCTCACCGAAACGGCCTGAGGACGGTTTCCAGCGGCGCACCCGGGGTGAGCTGGGCACTGGGCGGGCCGCACGAAACCGACGAGAAATCAACCGGACGGGAACATGGCCATGGACGCCGCAATCAGGCAGACTACGCGCGAGTGGGTCGCCAACGACGTCGATCCACTCTCGCGCGAGGAGCTCGACGACCTGCTCGCACGGGCCGACACCGGTCACACGGCGGCCGCGCGGGAGCTGGTCGACCGCATGTCCGGGCTGCCCCGGTTCGGTACGGCTGGGATGCGCGCCCCGGTGCGGGCGGGCACCAACGGCATGAACCGCGCGGTGGTGATCCGCACGACCGCGGGGCTGGCGGCTTGGCTGCGGAAGACGGAACCGGGCGAGTCGGTCTTCATCGGGCGCGACGCCCGGCACGGCTCCGAGGCGTTCGCGCGCGAAGCGGCGGCGGTGCTCGCCGCTGCGGGCTTCGACGCGCGAGTGCTCACCGACCCCTTGCCCACGCCCGTGCTGGCCTACATGACGCGGACGCGCGGAGCGGCTGCCGGCATCCAGATCACGGCCTCGCACAACCCGCCCGCGGACAACGGGTACAAGCTCTACCTGCGCGGGGGCGTGCAACCGGTCGCCCCCACCGACGCGGAGATCGAGGAGGAGATCGCGGCCTCCGCGCCGGCCGCCGCCGTACCACGCGCGGACACGTGGCAGTGGTGCACCGGTGCGCTTCAGGACTACCTCGACCGCGTGGTCCACGTGCCGCGCCGGACCGCTGCCCCGCCCCGGATGCCGCGGGTCGCGGCGACCGCGCTGCACGGCGTGGGAGCCGCGGCGCTGCGCGAGGCGCTGCGGCGCTGCGGGTTCGGTGACGTGTCGTTCGTACCCGCGCAGGAACACCCGGATCCCGATTTCCCGACCGTGGACTTCCCGAATCCGGAAGAGCCGGGTGCGACCGATGCGCTGCTGGTGCACGCCCGGGAGAACGCGGCGGATCTCGCGATCGCGCTCGATCCGGACGCCGACCGCTGTGCGCTCGGCGTGCTCGAGGGCGGGCAGTGGCGGATGCTGCGCGGCGACGAAACCGGCGTTCTGCTCGGTTGGCACATCATGTCCGCGCTGCAGGGGTCGTGCGATCCGCCGCCGCTGGTGGCCACCACGTTCGTGTCCGCCACGATGCTCGGGCGCATGGCCGCTGACTTCGGCGTGCGCTACGCGGAAACCAGCACCGGTTTCAAATGGCTGACCCGCGCCGGCGACGGGCACGGCACCGGTCTCGTCTACGCCTACGAGGAAGCCCTCGGCCACTGCGTCGACCCCGGACACGTCCGCGACAAGGACGGGATCTCGGCGGCGGTGCTCTGCTGCGACCTCGCCGCGCGGCTGGCAGCGCAGGACCGCGGCCTGCTGGATCTGCTGGACGAGTTGTCCCTGCGCCACGGAGTGCACCGCACCGACCAGGTGTCGCTGCGCGTGCCGGACAGCGCCGAGCGCATGGCGCAGCTGCGCGAGCGGCCGCCGGCCGAACTGGCCGGGGCGCCGATGCGGCTGCGCGATCTGCTTCCCGGTGCTGACGCGCTCGAGTTCACCGGTGCGGATGACACCAGAGCGGTCGTCCGGCCGTCCGGGACGGAACCGAAGCTGAAGTGCTATTTGCAGGTGGTGGAACGCCCGGCGCCCGAAGCGCACGCCGGCGATGCGGTCGCGGCGCTCGCGGCGGCGAAGGAACGAGCTGCGGGCCGGATCGCACGGCTGGGCACGGCCGTGGCGGAGCTCCTCGCACCGCACGGGCCAGCGGCATGACCCGCCACGCCCGCGGACCGCCCGGTGCCGCCCGTCCGGGTGCCCGCGCTGTCCGCTGCCCGTCGGTGGGTCCGCTCCGGTCGTTCCCGGCCCGTTATCCACACTCCCGGTGGGTTGCGTGTTCACGCGCATCCGCGAGAAGGTCCACAACGTGCCCAGGTTGCTGATCGTGCATCACACCCCGTCGCCGAACCTGCAGTCGTTGCTGGAAGCGGTGCTCGACGGGGCGGACACCGACGAGATCGAGGACGTCGAGGTCGTGCGCAAAGCCGCGTTGGAAGCGACCCCGTCCGACGTGCTCGCCGCCGACGCGTGCGTTCTCGGCACGCCGGCCAACCTGGGCATGATGAGCGGCGCGCTCAAGCTCTTCTTCGACACCGTCTACTACCCGTGCCTGGATTCCACCCGGCAGCGGCCGTACGGGCTCTACGTGCACGGCAACAGCGACACGTCCGGCGCGGTGCGCGGCATCGAATCCATCACCACGGGACTCGACTGGACGAAGGCCACCGACAACGTGCGCGTCACCGGCGAACCGGACAAGGACGACGCGGAGGCGTGCTGGAACCTGGGCGCCACGGTCGCCGCCTACGCCGCGGGGCTGATGCCGTGACGCACCCCGCTGCACCACCCCCGCAACTCCCACCCGAGGCGTGGACGGAGCATCGCGCTTCGGTGCCACCGGCCGTCACCGCTCGCGCGGAACCCGGTGACGTCCCCACCCTCCGCGCGAAAGCCCGCTACGGAAGGGCCGCTGCGCGAAAACCGTGGTCATACGGGCAGATTACCCCAGTTGATCTTGGTCGGCGTGGAACGAGTAACCTGATCGTGTCGTCAAGGTCCGCCTTGGCGGCCAGTGGGCGCCCTGAGCAGAGCCCGCCTTCCCTCATCACCGTGCAATGTTCAGGGCGCCCCAGTCCGCAACCACATCGGTCGTCCTCCACGTAGCGCGGTACCGCGCGGGGAGGACGCGACACCGCAGCCCGCGCACGGGCGCAACGGTGCACCGCGGTCGAACCCCCATCGTCCCAGCCGAACCCGACGTCAGCGCGTTCCGGCGCGCCGGAACGCGCCGGCCGCTCCGTCGCCGGACCCGCTCAGTAGCGCGTGCGGCGCCCCTTCCACGCCGTCTTGCCGCGCACGACGCGCACCACGCCGTCGAGCAGGACGCTGCCGAACATCGTGCCGGACACCGGAGCCAGCGGCGCGTACCGCGGATCCGAACCCATCATCCGTGCGGTGCGCACGTGCGCGATGCTCTGCGCGGCCCAGCCCGCAGCCCCCACCGCGGCCAGTCCCCGGCGGCGCGTGCCCAGCCCGACCAGGGTGGCCGCGGGGGCGGCCAGCGACGCGACGATCTGCCCGACGCCGATCGCCGCCAGAGCGGGCACCGAACCGCGCGTACCGGCCACGAAACTCTTCCGGAACGACCGCCAGCCCTGGCGGAACGGGTCCATGCCGGTGGTGACCGCGTGCGTGCCCGAATCGACCAGCTGCGTCGTGCCGCCGTGGTCACGCACCCGCGTCGCGATCGCGATGTCCTCGTTGCGCACGGACGCCAGGGCCGACCACCCGCCGATCTTGTCGTAGTGCGAACGCCGCAGCAGGATGCAGTGACCGATCGCGAAGGCCTTGCGCCCCCGGCCGTCCGGCGCCGCGTTCTCCCCGATCATCTGCAACCCCGGCGGCATCAGCCAGGGCCATGTCGCGGAGTGCTGCTCCGGCGGACCACCGGGCGTGGAGACCAGGTCGGCATCGGCGTCCTCCGCCGTCGCCAGCAGACGGCTGACCAGTTCGGGGCCGAGCTGCATGTCCGCGTCGACGAACATGAGCCACTCGCCGGCCTCCGGCTCGTCCGCGTGCGCAACCCCGGAGTGCATCGCGTGGACCTTGCCGCTCCACCCCTCCGGCAGTTCGTCCAACCGCACCACGCGCACCCGCGGGTCCGCCTCGGCGTGCTGGCGGGCGATCACCGGCGTGTCGTCGGTCGAACCGTCGTCGACGACGACGATGCGCAGCGCGCCGGCCGCGGAGCCGGCCCGGTTGCCGTGGTTCTGCTCCCGCAGTGCGCGCACGCACGCGTCCAGCACGGCGGCTTCGTCGCGGGCGGGAACGACAGCGGTGACCTTCGGCGGCAGCGTGCTCGGGGCGCTGGACCCACCGAGGGGCAGCACCGCACGCACTTGGGACAGCGTCCGGACGTTGCGGTACACCACCCCGGCGGCTGCCGCTGCCAACAGGCCGCGGGCGCCCGCACGTAAGAAACCGGATTGTCGTGATGTCACGTGCACAGGTTCCCACGAACCCGGCGAGCTGGTCTCCCCCGGTCGTGGGGCTCGTACTCCGAGTGCACGTCCCCACCGGCGGCGAACCAACACGATCGGCCGCACTTCCGACTTCTCGGGAGGAGAGCACGTGCTCCTGTTCGCCGGCAGCGATCGTTGCCCCGGTCGAGCGCGCAAGCGGAGCGCCTACCGTCCTCGTGCTCCGGCGCGTCGGACCCCAACCGACCCCACCTGACCAGGGGTTTGTACATTTCTCGAGAAATGTCGCCGACTTTTCTCGAGAAACGTGCACACGGCCGAGCCCCACCGCGCAGCAGGCACACCGCGCAGCAGTCCCACCGCGCGGTTCAGCTGTGGGAGCCCGTTCGCGGGGCGTCCCGGGGCAGGCGTCCCGGTGCAGGCCTCCCAGGTGAGCCTCCCGGGTGTGCCTCTCAGGTGACGGCGCCGTATTCGCGGTCGCCCGCGTCGCCGAGGCCGGGCACGATGAAGCCCTTCTCGTCGAGCCGCTCGTCCACGCTGGCGGTGACGACCCGCAGCGGCAGTTCCGAGTCCTCGAGCCGCCGCAGGCCCTCCGGCGCCGCCAACGTGCAGATCGCGGTGACGTCGCTGGCGCCGCGTTCCACGAGCATGCGGATCGTGTACGCCATCGACCCGCCGGTGGCCAGCATCGGGTCGAGCACGAACACCGGGCGGCCGGAGAGGTCCTCCGGCAGCGACTCCAAGTACGGCGTCGGACGCAGGGTCTCCTCGTCCCGGGCGAGCCCGATGAAGCCCATCTGCGCTTCCGGGATCAGGCGGTGCGCCTGATCCGCCATCCCGAGACCCGCCCGCAGCACGGGGACGAACAGCGGCGGCTCGGCCAACGTGTACCCGCTGGTGCGCGTGATCGGCGTGTCGACGTCATAGGTGGCCACCGCGGCCTCACGGGTGGCCTCGTACAGCAGCATGAGCGTGAGCTCCTGCAGCGCGGCGCGGAACTCGGCGCTGTTGGTGCGCACGTCGCGCATCGTGCTCAAGCGCGCCTTGGCGAGGGGGTGCTCGATGACCCGGACATCCATGAACAACCACGGTAACCGCAGGCGCAGCGCACTTGACGAACCGGCGGCACCGGCGTGGTCTCCGTCGCACCGCGGGTCACCACGTCGCTACCGCAGGTCGCCGCGTCGCCACCGCGGGTCACTGCGTCGCCACCGCGGGGCGGCGGCGCGGGGCACCGCGGGGCGGAGCACTCGGCTCCGCCCCGCGCCCCTCCCCGATCAATGCGCCCGGTGCAAGCACGTGCGCATCGCCGCGACCGCCGCGGAGACCTCCTCCTCCGAGACGGTCAGCGGAGGGCGCCACCGCACGGAGTCCGGCCCGCTCGGCAGGAACAGCGTGCGACACCGCCTCCGGGCATCGGCGATCACGTCGTCCCGCACTGCGCGGTCGTGAAAGCCGATGGCACACATGAGACCACGTCCGCGCGGATCCCGCAGCGCGTCGGGGAACTCCGCGGCGAGCCCGCGCAGTTCGGCCCGCAGCAGCTCCCCCATCCGCGCGGCGTGGTCGAACAGCTCATCGCGTTCGATCCTCCGCAGGACGTGCGTGGCCCGCACCATGTCGACCAGCGAACCACCCCAGGTCGAGCTGATCCGGCTCGGCTCCCGGAACGCGTTGTCCTCGACCTCCAGCACGCGGCGTCCACCCTGGACACCGCAGACCTGCATGCGCTTGCCGAAGGCGATGAGATCCGGGCGCAGGTCGAGTTCCGCCGAGACCCAGGGAGCCCCGGCGAGGGCCCCCGTCTGCACCTCGTCGGCGACGGTGAGCACGTCGTGCTCGGTGCACAGCTCCCGCAGCGCCCGCAGGAACCGCCCGCGCAGGTGCCGGTCGCCGCCCTCGCCCTGGACCGGTTCGTAGACGAGGCAGGCGATCTCCGCGCCGTAGCGCTCCAGTTCGGCGCGTGCCTGCTCGAGCGCGGCGTTCTCGGCCGGCAGCAGCCCCGGGGACTCCCACTCCTCGGCGGAGACGACCGGGCTGGGTATCCGCGGCCAGTCGAACTTGGGGTAGTCGCGGATCTTCGCCGGTTCGGTGTTGGTCAGCGACATCGTGTACCCGCTGCGACCGTGGAAGGCGTGCCGCAGGTGCAGCACCCGGTGCGCGCGTGCGGCCACGCCGGCGCGCGCGTTGCGCTTCGTCTTCCAGTCGAACGCGATCTTGAGCGCGTTCTCCACCGCGAGCGTGCCGCTGTCGATGAAGAACAGCAGCGGCAGCGCGGGATCACCGGCAACGCGGCGGAAGGTCTCGGCGAACTCCGCTTGTTCCGCCGTGGCGAAGTCCGGATTGGACGGTTTCGTGCGCGCCGCCCGCAGCAGCGCGCGTTCGCACGCCGGATCACGCAGCGCCGGGTGCCCGTGCCCGAGCGGTGCGGAGCTGAAGTACATCGTCATGTCGAGGTATTCGGTGCCGTCGCGGGCGTCGCTGAAACGGCATCCGCTGCCGGAGTCCAGGTCGACGACGATGTCGAGCAGGTCGCCGGTGACGCTCGCGCGCAGCTCCTGCACCGCACGCGCGGTGGGGACCGTGCCGCCGTCCCCCCGCGGGCCAGGCGCAGCGGCATCGGCACCGCGTCCGTCGACGCTGCCACCGGGCTGATCGACGCTGCCGCCGGGCTCCTGAGTGCCGTCACCGGGCTGCTGAGCGCTGCTGCCGGGCTGGTCAGTGCCGGGCTGGTCAGTGCCGGGCTGGTCAGTGCCGCCGTCGGCGCTTCGGTGCTCGTGCCGTGTCGCGGCCTCGCGCGCCGCCTCGTCCCGCAGGGTCATCTCCGACCTCCCGAGTACGCCGTGGGAACGATTTTCCCAACTGACCCCACAGTAGTTGAATAATATCCTTTTCAATACCACTTACTAAGGAAATTTTCCCACATCGGAGGATGTCACGCGGAAGGCGGACACCACAGCGCCTGCGCGGCGATACCCTCGCCCCGACGACCGCGCCCCGCGCGGCCTCCGCCGTCCACTCACACGCCGCGACACCGCTACCCGACCCGCACCACCGCCCACCGGTTCGTCCCCCGTCCACAGTGCTCGGACGTGCGACGTTCGCGGAGCGGCGGAAACCCCGCACAGCTCGTATGATTCGGCCGGGCGATCCGCAGTTCGGACCCGGCACAGCCGTCCTAGGGAGCTGCCATGGCGAGTGGCACCGCACGCGAGAACAACAGCCGGCAACGCGACCGCGGAAGCGGCCTCGTCATCGGCGCGTCGATCATCGCGGCGTTCGGCGGGCTGCTGTTCGGCTACGACACCGGAGTCATCTCGGCGGCCATCCTCTACATCCGACCGGAGTTCGGGTTCGGCGACTCCACGCAGGAAGTCGTGACCGCCTCGATCCTCGTCGGTGCGGTCATCGGCGTGCTCATCGGCGGCCCCGTCTCCGACCGGGCGGGACGCCGCAACACGCTCATCGCCGTGACCGTGCTGTTCACGCTCGCCACGCTGGCCTGCGCGCTGGCGCCGAACGTGGAGTTCCTGGTGACGTCCCGCGGATTCCTCGGCGTGGCCATCGGGATCTCCTCGCTCGTCGTCCCCGGCTACATCGCCGAGATGGCGCCACCGCATCGGCGGGGCACGCTCGTGTCGCTGCACCAGTTCATGGTCACCGTCGGCATCCTCGTCTCGTACATCGTCGGCTACGGCCTGTCCCACACCGGCGCGTGGCGGTGGATGCTCGGCGTGGCCGTTCTGCCCGCCGTGGCCATGTTCCTCGGCCTGCTGCGACTACCGGAGAGTCCGCGCTGGCTGATCACGCACGGCCGGCAGGACGAAGCGCGGGCCGTGCTCGCCCGCACCCGGCCGCCCGAGCACGTCGAATCCGAACTCACCGAGATCCGCGACACGGTGCAGGCCGAAGGACGCATCACCTACCGCGAACTGCTCGGGCCGCGCTACCGCCGGTGGGTCTCCGTCGGCGTCGCCGCCGCCGGCGGCAGCCAGGTCGTCGGGGTGAACGCGATCATCTACTACGCGCCCACGATCCTCACCGACGCCGGATTCGGCGATGCGGGCGCGATCCTGGCCTCGGTGGGCATCGGCACGCTCAACGTGCTGTTCACGATCTTCGCGCTGGTGTTCATCGACCGGCTGGGGCGGCGCCCGCTCATCCTCGGCGGCACGGTCGTGATCATCGCGGCCCTGGCGTTCATCGGCCTGCTGTTCACGCAGCCGGTGCAGGGCACGGTCGCCGTGCTGCTCATCGCCGCCCTGATCGTCTACCAGTCGGCGTTCGCCTGCAGCCTCGGCATCGCGATCTGGCTGGTCAACAGCGAGATCTTCCCGAACAGCGTGCGCGGCAAGGCGGGTTCGTTCGGCATCGTCTCGCACTGGGCGCTGAACTTCGTCGTGTCCATCTCGGTGCTCACGCTCATCGGCCTGTTCGGCGGGCCCGCCGGGGTGTTCTGGCTCTACGGCGTGCTCGGGCTGTTCGTGCTGATCTACCTCTACCGCTGGCTGCCGGAGACGAAGAACCGCACGCTCGAGGACATCGAAACCGAGCTCACCAGCCGCACCGGACGCCAGCGGGCCCGCCGCGAGACGTGACGACCGCGGCGGCCCGCCCCGGGTCACCGCACCGCGGAAACCGGCACCGCCGAACGCGGGCCGCCGCGCCGCGCACCCGCCTCGGCCTGTCCCGCGGCGCTGCGGAACCTCCGCAGGCGCAGGCTGTTGCTGACCACGAACACCGAACTGCACGCCATCGCCGCACCGGCGATCATCGGGTTGAGCAGGCCGGCCGCGGCCAGCGGCAGCGCCGCCGTGTTGTAGGCGAACGCCCAGAACAGGTTGCCCTTGATCGTGCCGAGCGTGCGGCGCGACAGCCGGATCGCGTCCACCGCGGCCCGCAGATCACCGCGCACCAGCGTGAGGTCGCCGGCCTCGATGGCGACATCGGTGCCCGTGCCCATCGCCAGGCCGAGGTCGGCCTGCGCGAGCGCGGCGGCGTCGTTGACCCCGTCACCGATCATGGCCACCGCACGGCCCTCCGACTGCAGGCGCGCGACGGCGTCCACCTTGTCCTGCGGCAGCACTTCGGCACGCACGTCGTCGATGCCGACGGCCCCGGCGATGGCCCGCGCGGCCGCTTCGTTGTCCCCGGTCAGCAGCACGGGGCGCAGCCCCAGGCCGCGCAGGGACCGCACGGCCTCGGCCGAGGTCGGCTTGACCGCGTCGGCGACGACGAGCACCCCGCGGGCGATCCCGTCGGCGGCCACGAGAACCGCGGTGGCGCCCTGCCGCTCGGCCGCCTCCGCAGCGGCGGCGAGCTCCTCGGACACGGTGACGCTCCACCGCTGCAGCAGGGCCTGCCGGCCGACGAGAACGGCCCGCCCCTCGACGATCCCGCGCACACCGAGACCGGCTTCGCTGCCGAACTCCGCGACCTGGCCGAGCCGGCCGGTGCGCTCACCGGCTCCGCGCACGATGGCCTGCGCGACCGGGTGCTCCGAGCCGCTCTCGACCGCGCCGGCGAGAGCGAGCACCTCGTCCTCGGTGCTGTCGGCGGTGACGTGCACACCGGTCAACTCCATTCGCCCGCTGGTGACGGTGCCGGTCTTGTCCAGCACGACCGTGTCGACGCGGCGGGTGGATTCGAGCACTTCCGGGCCCTTGATGAGGATGCCGAGCTGGGCACCCCGGCCGGTGCCGACGAGCAGCGCCGTCGGCGTGGCCAATCCGAGCGCGCACGGGCAGGCGATGATGAGCACGGCCACGGCTGCCGTGAACGCCTGCACCGGACTGCCGCTGACCAGCCAGAACACGAGCGTGCCGAGCGCGAGGACCAGCACGATCGGCACGAACACCGCGGAGATGCGGTCGGCGAGCCGCTGGACCTGCGCCTTGCCGCTCTGGGCGTCCTCGACGAGCCGCGCCATCTGGGCCAGGCGCGTGTCCGCGCCGACGCGGGTGGCGCGCACGACCAGCCGCCCGCCCGCGTTGACCGTGGCGCCGACGACCTGCTCGCCCGGGCCGACTTCGACGGGCGCGGACTCGCCGGTGAGCATGCCCGCGTCCACGGCCGAGGAGCCCTCGACGACGACGCCGTCGGTGGCGATCTTCTCCCCGGGGCGGACGACGAAGACGTCGTCGACGCGCAGCTCCTCCGCCGGCACGCGGTGCTCCTCGCCGCCGCGCAGCACGGCGACGTCCTTGGCACCCAGGTCCAGCAGTTTGCGCAGCGCCGCACCGGACCGGCGCTTCGACCGCGCTTCGAAGTACCGGCCGGCGAGCACGAACGTGGTCACGCCCGCGGCGACCTCGAGGTAGATCGCACCGCCACCGTGGATGCGCTGCACCGAGAACTCGAACGCGTGCGTCATGCCGATCTCGCCGGCACGGCCGAAGACGAGCGCGTACAGCGACCAGCCGAACGCGGCGAGCGTGCCCATCGAGATGAGCGTGTCCATCGTGGCCGCGCCGCGCCGCAGGTTCGTCCACGCGGCGCTGTGGAACGGCAGCGCGCCCCACAGCACGACGGGCGCGGCCAGCACCAGCGAAACCCACTGCCAGGCGGGGAACTGCCAAGCCGGCACCATCGCCAGCGCGATGACCGGCGCGGACAGCACCGCGGAGACGAGCACGCGCGTGCGCAGCGCGGTCAGACGCCGCTGCTCGGCCTCCGCGGCGTCCGTTTCCGGCTCGGGCAGGTGAGCGCCGTAGCCCGCGGCTTCGACGGTGCGGATGAGCTCCTCGTCGCTGATCGCGACGGGGCGCTGCACCTTCGCCTTCTCGGTGGCGTAGTTGACGCTGGCCTCGACGCCGTCGAGCTTGTTCAGCTTGCGCTCCACCCGCGCGGCGCACGAGGCGCAGGTCATGCCTTCGATCGCGAGTTCCACACCGGCGCGCTCGACGTCGGTGGCCTCCGGGTGCGCCATCGCCCGACTCCCTCCGCAGCGGTTGCGACACACCTGAATTTATACCCTAGGGGGGTACGGTGTCAAAGATCGAATCCCCCTCCGATCCACCGCGGGGACCGCAGCTGCGCGGAGAGCACCTCCCGGTCGACCACCTCCGGTCGCAGCACACCGGAGCAGGAGGGGCGACCGGGGCTCGGCGGACGCGGTGAACTGCCGCGCGAGAATGTCGCCGTGACATCCGCACGCAGATCCGCACCGAGCTGGCTGCTCATCGCCGGCCCGGTACTGGCCACCGCCGTCGTCGTCGCGATCGCCCTGGCCGCGGGAGCCCTGCCCTACGCGGCCGTGGGCAGCGCCGACCCCGGCGCGGCCGTGCGCATCGGCGCTCCCGTGCTGCGGCTGGTCACCGAACTGGCCGCCGTCGTATGCCTCGGTGCGCTGGCCTTCGTGGTCTGCTGCACGCGCGCCCGCACCTCCGGCACGGTCACCGCCCCCGGGTATGCGCAGCTGCGCGTGGCCGGGCACAGCGGAATCGTCTGGTGCGCGGGCGCGCTGCTGCTGGTGCCGTTCAGCGCCGCGCAGCAGGCCGGGGTTCCGCTGCGCGAAGCGCTCGTCCCCGAGCAGCTGCTCGGACTGCTGCCCGCGCTGGAACCCCCGCGGGCGTGGCTGATCGCCGCGGCGCTCGCGGCGGTCGTCGCGTTCGGCGCGCGGACCGCGCTGGCCTGGCGCTCCGCGGCCGGGCTGCTGGCGCTGGCCGTGCTCGCGCTGCTGCCGCCGCTGGTGACCGCGCACGGCTCCTCCGACGCGGGCCACGACCTGGCCATCGCCGTGCGGATGATGCACGTTCCGGCAGCGGCCCTGTGGATCGGCACGCTCATCGCCCTGCTGGTCCACGCGCGCCGCGCCGGCACCATCAGCGGCGAACTGGCGACGCGGTACTCGCGGCTGGCCGCGGGCTGCCTGCTCGTGCTCGCCGCCACGGGCGTGGTCGACGCGTTCGTGCTCACCAGCCCGTCCGAGCTGTTCACCTCCCCGTACGGGCGCGCGCTGCTGGTCAAGACACTGCTCGTCGCCGCTCTGGCCGCGGGCGGTGCGCTGCTGCGGCGCCGGGTGCTGCGCGGCCTGGACCGACCGGGGCAGGGCTGGTCCGGACCGCTGCGGCTGGCCGGGACCGAGCTGCTCGTGCTGCTGGGCGCGGTGGGGCTGTCGATCGGACTGACGCACCTGCCGCTGCCGGCGGCGCTGGACCGGGCCAGCGGCACGCAGGACACGTTGCTCGGCTACCACCTGGCCGGGCCGCCCACACCGTGGCGGCTGCTGACCGACTGGCGGTTCGAGCTCGTGTTCACAGCGCTCGCCGCGGCCCTGGCGGTCGGATACCTGGTGGGGGTGGTGCGCCTGCGGCGGCGCGGCCAGCCGTGGCCGCTGGTCCGCACGCTCGCCTGGCTCGCCGGGTGCCTGCTGCTGCTCGTGGCGACCTCCTCCGGCCTCGGCCGGTACGCGGCGGCGATGTTCAGCATGCACATGGCCAGCCACATGCTCGTGTCCATGGCCGTGCCGGCGCTGCTCGCTCTCGGCGGACCGCTGACGCTGCTGCGCACCTGCGCCCGGCAGCGCACCGGGCAGCTGCCGGGCGCGTCCGACTGGGCGGACCTGCAGCACTCGCGGGTGGTGCGCTGGCTGACGCACCCCCTCGTGGCGCTGGTGCTGTTCGCCGGTTCACCGTTCCTGCTGTACTTCACCGACCTGTTCGACGCCCTGGTGCGCTACCACTGGGGCCACGTCCTCATCAACGCGTGGTTCCTCGCGGTGGGCTACCTGTTCGCCTGGCCGCTCATCGGCGCCGACCGGGCTCCGCGACCGCTGCCGAGCATCGCGCGGCTGGGCATGCTGCTGGCCGCCATGCCCGCCGACATCGTCTTCGGTGCGCTGGTCATCGGCACCGACCGGGAGATCGGCAACGGGCCGGCCGCGTCGAACATGTACGAGGCGCTGGCACTGCCGTGGGTGCCCGATCTGCTGGCCGATCAGCAGCTGGGCGGCATCTTCGCGCTGGTGATCGGCGAGCTGGTGCTGTTCGGCATGCTGGCCGCCCTGCTCGCCCAGTGGTCGCGCACCGACGAGGCGTTCACAGCTCCCTCGCCGGAGAACTACCGCGTGGCCACCGGAGCCGAGGCCTCCGCGCGCTGAACATCCGCAGCGCGCCGGCCGCCCGCATCGGTGAAGCTGCGCAGCCGCATGCTGTTGGACACCACCAGCAGCGAGGAAAGCGCCATCGCTGCCGCGGCGACCAGCGGGTTGAGCAGGCCGAACGCCGCCACCGGCAGCGCGGCGACGTTGTAGCCGAAGGCCCAGGCCAGGTTGCCGCGGATGGTGCCGAGCGTGGCGCGGGCCAGGCGGACCGCGGTCGGCACCACGTGCAGATCGGTGCGCACGAGGACCAGGTCGGCCGCGCCGATGGCCACGTCGGTGCCGGTGACCACGGCCAGTCCCAGGTCGGAGCGGGCCAGCGCCGGCGCGTCGTTGACCCCGTCACCGACCATCGCCACCGTGCGCCCCTGCCCCTGCAACCGTTCCACCACGGCGGCCTTGTCCGCGGGGAGCACCTCGGCGATCACCTCGTCGACACCGATCGCACCGGCCACCGAACGCGCCGTGGCCTCGTTGTCCCCGGTGAGCAGCACCGTGCGCGGTCCGAGGGCGCGCAGCTCGGCCACCGCCGGGCCCGCGCTCGCCCGCACCCCGTCGGCCAGGGCGAACAGTCCGACCGCCGCCCCGTCGCGGGCCACGCAGACGGTGGTGCGCCCGGCGCCTTCCCACTGCTGGCGCACCTCGTCGAGCTCGGCGGGCAGCTCGACGCCCTCCTCGGACAGCAACCGCCGCGAGCCGACGAGGACCTCGTGGCCCTCCACCGCGCCGCGGGCCCCGAGGCCGGCGAGCCCGGCGAAGTCCGCCACCTCGGGCAGCCTGCCGACCGCGTCGGCGGCGTGCTCCGCGATCGCGCGGGCCACCACGTGCTCGGAGGCGTGCTCGACCGCGCCGGCGTGCCGCAGCAGTTCCTCGGCGTCGCCGGTGGCTCGCACGTCCACCACGGACATCCGACCGGTGGTGACCGTGCCGGTCTTGTCCAGCACCACCGTGTCCACGGCGCGGGCGGACTCCAGCGCCTGGTGGCCCTTGATGAACACGCCGAGCTGGGCGCCGCGGCCGGAGGCCACCAGCAGCGCGGTGGGTGTGGCCAGGCCGAGGGCGCACGGGCAGGCGATGATGAGCACGGCGAGGGCGGCGCCGAAGGCGGTCTCCACCCCGCCGCCCGCGAGCATCCACCCGCCGAAGGTCAGTGCGGCCAGCGCGAACACCGCTGGGACGAACACGCCCGAGATCCGGTCGGCGAGCCGCTGCACCCCGGCCTTGTCGGTCTGCGCCCGCTCGACGAGGTCGACCAGCTGGGCCAGCTGCGTGTCCGAGCCGACGCGGTCGGCGCGGACGACGAGGCGCCCGCCGAGCGCCACGGTGCCACCGATCACCGCGTCGCCCGCGGCCACCTCGGCCGGCACCGACTCGCCCGTCATCGAGCTGCTGTCCACGGTGGCCGCGCCGGATTCGACGACGCCGTCGGTGGCGACGGTCTCCCCGGGCCGCACGACGAACCGATCGCCCACGCGCAGCTGCGAGACCGGCACTGTCGATTCGGAACCGTCGCCGGCCACCACGACGACCTCGCTGGCGCCGAGCTCGGCGAGCGCGCGCAGGGCGCCGCCCGCGGTGCGTTTGGCCTTGGCCTCGAACATCCGCCCGGCGAGCACGAAGATCGTCACGGCCACGGCCACTTCGATGTACAGCGCCCCGCCGGGTTCGAGCACCAGCCCGAGCACGCCGTCGGCGGCGCGTTCGACGTCGCCGTAGGCGAAGGCCGCGTAGAACGACCAGCAGCTGGCCGCGATGATGCCGACCGACACCAGCGTGTCCATCGAGCTCGTGCCGTGCCGCGCCGCGGTGAACGCCTTGTGGTGGAACGGCCACGCGCACCAGGTGACCACGGGCAGCGTCAGCAGCACCAGGCCCCACTGCCAGCCGGGGAAGCGCAGCGAGGGCACCAGCGCCAGCGTGATCGAGAAGTCCGCCAGCGGCACGCCGAGCAGCAGGGCGACGACGAGGCGGCGCCACAGGTAGCGCACGCGGTCCGCGTCGGGTTGGGCGTCCTCCTCGTCGGGGTGGTCGCGCCGCACGGGCCGGGCCGTGTAGCCGGCCTTCTCGACCTGCGCGACGAGCTGCTCGACGTCGACCTCCGCCGGCGCCTGCACCGCCGCGTTCTCGGTGGCGTAGTTCACGCTGGCCGAGACGCCGTCGAGCTTGTTCAGCTTGCGCTCCACCCGCGCGGCGCACGCGGCGCAGGTCATGCCGCCAACGGCCAGTTCGACCGCGCGCTGCTGCGCGGTGCGCTGGTCAGGTTCGACGTCCGGCTGCACCGACACGATCGGCTCCCATCGCGTTCGCGGCGTGTCCGGCCGCCACGATACTGCGGGTCCGTGAGCGCAACCGGCGGCCGTCTCAGTCGACGCGCACCGGGGCGTGCAGGCGCGGGTCGGCGACGCTGCGCCCGACCTCGGCGGTGTAGTCACCGGGGACGAGCCGCCACCCGCGCTTGCCGGTGTCCCAGAACTCCGCGGCCCGCCGCGGCAGCGCGATGCTCACCTCGGCGGTCTCGCCGGGCCCGGCTTCTGCGGTGGCGAAACCGGCCAGCACGCGGGCCGGGCGGTCGACGGCGTCCTCGGTCGGGGCGGCGTCCTCGGTCGGAACGGCGAGGTAGGCCTGGACGACCTCGCGGCCGGCTCGTCCGCCAGTGTTGCGCACGCGCACCCGCAGCGTTCCGAGCTCCCCGCCGGTGCCGGGAGCGACCTCGAGCGCCTCGTAGGACCAGCCGGTGTAGCCGAGGCCGTGGCCGAACCAGTAGGCCGGTTCCGCACCGCTGCCCGATCCCGCACCGCTGCCCGATCCCGCACCGCTGCGCTGCCAGGCGCGGTAGCCGATGAACACGCCCTCGTCGTAGACGAGTTCCCCGTCCTCCGGGGTGACCCGCGTGACCGGGGCGTCGGCGAGCCTCGCCGGCCACGTGGTGGGCAGCCGCCCACCGGGTTCGGAGGCGCCGAGCAGCACGTCGGCCAGCGCGGCACCCGCTTCCTGCCCGGGGAACCAGGCGAGCAGCACCGCGGCGACGTCGTCCCGCCACGGCATCTCCACCGGCGAACCGGCGTTGACGACCACGACCGTGCGCGGATTGGCCGCGGCCACGCGAGCGACGAGTTCGTCCTGGCGGCCGGGCAGGCGCAGGTCGGCGCGGTCGAAACCTTCGCTCTCCACGCGTTCGGTGGTCGCCACCACGACCACCGCGGCCTCGGCCTCGGCCGCCGCGGCGGCGGCCTCGTCCAGCAGCTCCTCGGCGTCGCGCTGGGGCTCGCGGTGCGCCAGGGAGAACGCGACGGCATCGATCGGCAGCTCGGCGGAGCGCTCGACCGCGTGCAGCAGGCTCACCGGCACTGCTTCGCCCGCGCGCAGGTCCACTTCCCCGCGCGGTGCGGGGCCGGCGAAGAACGCGCCGAACACGTCACCGCCGGCGGTGCGCTCGGTGCCGTCGAAGACCACCGTCGACCCGACGGTGAGCACGAACCGGCCGAAGCCCTGCGTGCCGAAGGAGTGCGCGCCGCTCGCGCGCGGGGTGAAGGTGCCGGTGATCTCGACGGTGTCCACCTCGGCGAAGTCGACCCCGGCGGGGAAGTCGCCGAGCCACTGGATCGCCCCGTTCGGCAGCGGTTCCTCCGCGAGCACGCGACCGTCGGCGGCGCGGACGACCGCCCGCAGGTCGAAATCCCGGCCCGCGACGGTGAGTCCCGTGCTCGGCTCGGCGCCGACGGCGTGGTGCACGGCCGCGTTCGGCGGCAGCGCCTGCTGCAACCCCTCCAGCGGGGAGACGACGTGGTCGGGAAAGACCTGCGCGGATCCGCCGCCGAGCACGCGGGCCTCCGCGGCGGCGGCACCGAGCACGGCCACCGAGCGGGGCTGTTCCAGCGGCAGCGCTCCGCCTTCGTTGCGCAGCAGCACGAAGGAACGCGCGGCGAGTTCGCGGGCCGCCGCCCGGCCGTCGACCGGTTCCGGCAGCTCCGCCGCGGGTGCACCGGCGAGCGCGCCCGCGCGGGCCGCCAGCCGCAGCACTGCGCGCACCGCTTCATCCACAGTGGACTCGCCCACCTCGCCGGCGCGGACCGCGGCGGCCAGCGCCGGGCCGTAGACGGTGCGCGGTCCCGGCATGGCCACGTCGAGTCCCCCGGCGGCGGCGCGGGCGGTGTGCCGCGCGCCGAACCAGTCGGACACGACGAAGCCGTCGAAGCCCCACTCCGCGCGCAGGACGCCGTTGACCAGGTCGTCGTGCTCGGTCATCGTCTTCCCGTTGACCGCGTTGTAGGCGCCCATCACACCCCACGGGTGCGCATCGCGGACGATCGCTTCGAAGGGGGCCAGGTAGAGCTCCCGCAGCGTGCGCTCGTCGACGCGGTTGTTCACGGTGAACCGCTCGGTTTCGGCGTCGTTGGCGACGAAGTGCTTGACCGCGGTGGCGACCCCGCCTTCCTGCACCCCGGTCACGTAGCCGGTGCCGATCGCGCCGGTCAGCAGCGGATCCTCGGAATAGCACTCGAAATGCCGCCCGCCGAGCGGAGACCGGTGCAGGTTCACCGTCGGCGCCAGCACCACGTGCACCCCCTTGCGCCGCGCCTCCTGGGCCAGCACGCGCCCGGCGCGGCGCGCCGACTCCGGGTCCCACGTGGCGGCCAACGCCGTCGGACTGGGCAGGGCGATCGAGGTGTCCGCGGCGGTCCACCGCACGCCGCGCACGCCGACCGGGCCGTCCGACATGACCAGTGCGGACAGCCCGATCTCCGCAACCGCGGGCAGCGACCACATGTCCTGCCCCGACAGCAGCGCCGCTTTGGTGTCGAGGTCCAGCCGGCCCAGGGCGGCCCGCACGGCACCTTCCACCTCGTCGGCCTCACCGGGCACGGTCTCTTCGGGCACGGTCTCTTCGGGCACAGCCTCATCCGACACAGCGCTCCTCCTTCGCGACGGGTCGCTCACCGCACGCTGCGCACGCGGGTGACCAGCACGAAACCGGCCGTGCTCTGGGCGATCACGGGAAGCTTCCGCACCGATCCGCTCCTAGATCGGTGGGCGACGTTACTCCCCCGAGCCCTTCTCGAGCCGAGAGACCCCGCTCATCGCCGCGCTCGAGGCACGCTGCGCAGCACGCCGGCGAGCAACCCCGCGCGCCTGTTCGAACAGCAGCCACGCGCGATCGGACCCGAACGCGCGGTTTTCCGCCCGGAGTGGACGGCGTGCGGCGGGGCGCGCTCAGGCTGCCGCGCCGGACTCCCGCGCAGCGGCGAAATCGCGCCGCTCGAGCACGAAGGAGACCGCCACCCCCGCCAGCAGCCCCCAGAACGCCGCGTTGATGTTCAACGGTTGCACATCGGAGACCGTGACGAGGAACGCGACCAGCGCGCCGAGCGTGCACCCGCCGCGGAAGGCCGTGGTGAAGGCGCCCTGCAGCGCGCGCAGCATCGCGAGCCCGCCGAGCACGGCGATGAACGCCGGCGGCGCCGCGAGCATGAACCGCACGAAGGCGGGCGCGAACATCCCGGTGACGATCGCCAACAGGCCGCAGACCAGGCCCGCGGTGTACTGCCGCTCCCGCTCGCCGGAGGCCACCAGCAACGCGTTCGTCGGACCGGTCAGGCAGGTCGACACGGCACCGACGAACGCGGCGGGCAGCGACCACACTCCGCAGAGGACGGCGGAGGTGTTCACCGGCGGCTCGTGCCCGGCCTGCCGCAGCACGGCGATGCCCTGACCGTTCTGCACGACGAGCACCGTCACCGCCAGCGGGACGACGAGTTCGAGGATCGCCGCCCACGACCACTGCGGGGTCTGCAACAGCGGGCTCGCCAACCAGCCGGCGTCCTGCCCCGAGCCGCCGGTGAAGCGCCCGCCGGCGAGCAGGGCCACCGCACCCGCCGCGAGCGCGCCCAGCACCGGCGGGATCTTCTTGCCGATCGCGTGCGCGCTCAGCAGCACGAACACCGCCACCATGGGCACCGCGAGCACCGGGTCCGCGCCGAGCGAGGTGACCAGGTCGAGGCCGAAGCTGAGGAACACCCCGGCGACCATGGCCATGACGATCGGCATCGGCAGCGCCGCCATGACCGCGCGCACCCAGCCGGTCAGCGCCAGCACGAGCACGAGCAGTCCGGTGACGAGGAACGCGCCGAGCACCTCCGGCCAGGCCAGGTGGTTCAACGACCCGCCGACGACGACCGTGCCGGGGATCGTCCAGAAGAAGGCCAGCGGTTGGCGGTACAGCCACGACGCCAGCACGGTCAGCACTCCGTTGAGGGCGAACACGCCGAACACCCATGAGGCCAGCTGCGCCTGCGACAGACCGCCCTGCATTCCGGCGGCGAGGATCACCGCGATCGGTCCCGTCGCGGAGAACACCAGGCCGATGAGGCCGTTCGCCGCGGTGCTCGCCGTGAGGTCCGCGAGCACGCGGCGCGGGCCGGCCACCGGCTGCACGGGGCGCTCGAACCGCGGCGCGGGTCCTGCCTCGTGCGGCGCCTCCGGAGCATCCTCGGGGCGAGCCTGCTGCCCGGTCGTGCTGGTCACGGGACCTCCCTGCAACGGTGGTGCTCACTCCGCGGCGTGCGGGTGCACCGGCCGGTTCGGCGCTGCGCGTCGCGCGGCACGTGCCGAGCCGCCCTGGCCCGGTGCGGCGATCGAGTATTCCCAGCGGATCCTGCGGCGTGAAATATCGACTGCGACCGGGTCCATACCCGGCGCGCATCAATCGGGCCGGGCGGGACAGCCCGTGGAGTGGATCGCGACCTCGGCGGCGCGCTGAGACCCCCGCACCGGAAGTCCGCCGAGCGCGATGGCGGCCGTTTCCGGGGCTCGCCCGCCCCCGGGGGCCGCTGGCCGACCATCGTGGTGATTCGCACCACAAGATCTTGGAGTGAGCCCCTTCACGCGGTATCCAATAGCTGTTACCTTGAGTAACAGTTACCGCTTGGTAGTAAGCAGAGTCGTCATCCTCGCAGGGAGCTCCCATGACCGCGGAACACACGGCCCCGGCGCAGACCGATCGCCACGAGATGGCGGACCGGCTGCTGCGCTCCTCGGAGACCCTCTCCTACGACCCGGCGCAGGAGGTCGACTGGGAGACGCCGCTGGACACGAACTACCACGGCGCAAGCCCCGAGTGGAGCACTCTGTACGGAACCGCCTACTGGCGCGAGATGACCGCGGAGCAGCAGCGCGAACTCACCCGGCAGGAAGCCGCGTCGGTGGCGAGCACCGGGATCTGGTTCGAGATGATCCTGCAGCAGATGATGCTGCGGGACTACTACGCGAAAGACCCGACCAACCCGGACTTCCAGTGGGCGCTGACCGAAATCGCCGACGAGTGCCGGCACTCGATCATGTTCGCCCGCGGAGCCGCCAAGCTCGACGCGCCCGCCTACCGCCCGCGGCGGGCGGCCGTCGAACTCGGCCGCGCGTACAAAACCCTCGCCACCGGCGAAGCCGCCTACGCCGCCATCCTCGTGGCCGAAGAGGTCCTCGACGTAATGCAGCGCGACTGGATGCGCGACGAACGCGTCGTCCCGTTCGTGCGGACCGTGAACAACATCCACGTCGTCGAGGAATCGCGGCACATGAAGTTCGCCCGCGAGGAGACCAAGGCGCGGCTGGCAGGGGCGAGCCGACTGCGCCGGGAGATCAACGCTTTCGTCGTCGCGGTCGCCGCCTACGTCATCGTCACCAGCATGGTCAGCGACGAGGTCTACGAACGCGCCGGCCTCGAGCCGAAACGCGCCATCCGCGAAGCGAAGGCGAACGAACACCACAAGTCGATGCTGCGCTCCAGCTGCTCGGGACTGATGGAGTTCCTCAGCTCCGCGGGCCTGCTCACCAAGCCGGCGCAGCAGATCTACAAGCGCGCGAACCTGATCTGACCCCATGGCATTCGCGATCACCCAAACCTGCTGCAACGACGCGTCCTGCGTGGCGGTCTGCCCGGTCAACTGCATCCACCCGACGCCGGACGAGCCCGACTTCGGCAAGACCGACATGCTCTACATCGACCCGGCGACCTGCATCGACTGCGGTGCCTGCGCCGACGCGTGCCCGGTCGAGGCGATCTTCCCCGTGGACAAGCTGACCGAACCGCTCAAGGACTACGCCGACATCAACGCCGCCTACTACGAGCGGAACAGGACGGCACCGGCGGCCGGCGATCCGGCGCCCAACTTCCACGAGTGGGACCCGCCGGTGTTCACCCGCACCCTGCCCAGCGACTTCCCGCAGCTGGACGTCGCCGTCGTCGGCACGGGCCCCGCCGGCATGTACGCCGTCGAAGACCTGCTGCTGCACACCAGCGCCCGCGTCACGCTCATCGACCGGCTGTCCACCGCCGGCGGTCTCGTGCGCTACGGCGTGGCACCCGATCACCCGTCGACCAAGAAGATCGGCGAGACGTTCAGCCGCTTCCACGACCACCCGCGGCTGCGGCTGCGTCTCGGCGTCGAAGTCGGCAAGGACGTCACCGCCGCGGACCTCGACGAGCAGCACGACGCCGTGATCTACGCCGTCGGCGCCGCCACGGCCAAGCGCCTCGGGCTGGCCGGTGCGGACCTGCCCGGCAGCATCACCGCCACCGACCTCGTGGCCTGGTACAACGGGCATCCGGACGTACCTGCGGGCGGGCTCGACCTCACCGCCGAGCGCGCGGTCGTGATCGGCAACGGCAACGTGTCGCTCGACGTCGCGCGGATCCTCACCGCCGACCCGGCCGAATTGGCGGACACGCCGATCTCGCCCGCCGCGCTGGAGCAGCTGCGGTCCAGCAACGTGCGGGAAGTCGTCGTCCTCGGCCGGCGCGGTCCGGAATCCGCCGCCTACACGGCACCGGAGCTGCGCGCGCTCGACCGGAAGTCCGGTGTGGACCTCGTCGTCGACGGGCACGATCCGCGCACCGCAGCGAGCATCGACGCCGCGGACGACGAGGAGAAGGCGGCGCTGCTGCGCGGCCTCCCCCGCGAAGACGTCGACTGGTCCGCGCCGCCCCCGCGGGGACGGCCCCGCATCGTGCTGCGCTTCCACTCCGCACCGCGGGAGTTCCTCGGCGAGGAGCGCGTGCGTGGGCTGCGCGTCACCGGCAGCAGCGGCAGTGCCGGTGCTGGTGACAGCAGTGCCGGTGCGAACACTGCGGACAGCACCGGCAGCAGCGGCGATGAGGCCGCGGTGGACATCGCCACCGGCAGGGTGGTCACCGCGGTCGGCTACCGGGGCACGGCGCTGCCCGGTCTACCGTTCGACGAGACCAGTGCGACGATCCCGCACACCAACGGGCGCGTGCAGAACCGGCCCGGCACGTACGTCGCGGGCTGGATCAAGCGCGGACCGTCCGGCGGGATCGGCACGAACAAGACCTGCGTGCAGGAAACCGTGGGAGCACTGATCGATGACGCCATCGCCGGTCGGTTGAGCCCTGCCCGCAAGCCGCGGCTGGCGGAACGGGCCGCCTCCGCGCTGCGGCGTCTGCGCACGCAGCCGCACGAGACCCCGAGCACACCTGAGCCGAGCACGACGGGAAGGCGCGGCAGCTGACCCGTTCAGACGCTGCGCAGGACGGAGATGACGACGCCGAGGACGACGGCGTCGTCACCGTCGAGCACCGAGTAATCAGGGTTGCGCGGTTCGAGGACGACATGGCCGTTGCGCCGCCGGTACACCTTGACGGTGGCCTCCTCGTCGATCATCGCCGCGACGATCTGACCCGTGCGCGCCTCGTGCTGCTGCCGCACCACGACGATGTCGCCGTGGCAGATCGCGGCGTCGACCATCGAGTCACCGCGCACCCGCAAGCCGAAAACGTTGCCGCGCCCGGCCAGTTCCCGCGGCAGCTCGAGCACGTCGTCGGCGTGTTCCTCCGCCGTGATGGGACTGCCGGCGGCGATGTCGCCGACCACCGGCACCGGAACCGAATCCGCAGTGGACTCCTGGCTCGACCGGTCCTGCAGGAACATCCGCACGTCGATCGGCCGGGACACGCTGGGACTGCGCCGCAGGAGCCCCTTGTCCTCGAGCGCCGAGAGGTGCTTGGACACCGTGGACGTCGACCGCAGGCCGACCGCGTCGGCGAGCTGCCGCGTGCTCGGCGGGTATCCGTAGCTGACCACCCAGTCCCGGATCGTCAGCAGGATGCGCTGCTGGCGCATCGGCAGGCTCGCGGCATCCAGGTGCTCGAACGCGGACGGATCGTCGTAGGCGGTCACCCGCCACATGGTAAGGGTTGGCCGCGCCGCGGTTGCGCGGTGGCGCGGCGGTCCGCTGTGCTGGGAGCGCAGGAGCGCGCAGGGAGGTCCCGATGTCGATGCTCGCCCACCCCGCAGCGGCGTCGCTGGCTGGCCGGACGATGCAGTTGGCGGCGCGGCTGGCCCCCATCCCCGGCCGCGACCGCTACCCGAGTTGCCCGCGCCGCGTCGTCGAGATCCCGCACCACGACGCACCTGCGCGCGCCGTGGTGTACCTGCCGGAGCAGCCGACGGGCGCCCCGGTGTACGTCAACTTCCACGGCAGCGGGTTCGTGCTGCCCCTGACCGAGTGGGAAGATCCGCTGTGCCGCTACCTCGCCACCGAAGCCGGCGTCGTGGTGGTCAACGTCGACTACGCGCTCGCTCCGCAGCACCGCTTCCCCGGACCGGCGCACCAGGCCTTCGACGTGGTCCGCTGGATCGCCGAGCACGGCGGCAAGCGGGGCTGGGACACCGCTCGGCTGTGCGTGGGCGGGCAGAGCGCCGGCGGCAACCTCGCCACCGCGGCGGCCCGCCAGGCCCTCGAACACGGGGGGCCGTCGATCGCGTTGCAGGTGCTGCACTACCCGGTGCTGGACCTGGCCAGCGAACGCCCCTACGAACCGCGAGGTTCGAACAGCCCGGTGCTGCGGCCGTGGATGCGGGAGGTCTTCGACAACTCCTACGTTCCCGAACCGGCGCGGCGCACCCACCGGCTGGCCTCGCCCGCGCATCCCAGCGACTCCGCCGACCTGGGCGGGATGGCGCCGGCCGCGGTGATCACCGCCGAACGGGACGTGCTGCGCCCGGAAGCCGAACGCTACGCCGAACGCCTCCGCAGCGCGGGGGTGCTGCTCGAACACCACACGGTCACCGGTGTCGACCACGGCTACGACACGCACGACACCAGGGCCGCGCGCGAAGCCCACGCGCGCATCGTCGGGCACGTCCGGCGGGCGACACGACCGGCCTTCCGACCCGACGGGCCCCGCTGACAGGTACGGCCCGGGGCCCGCTTCGAACTCCCCTGCTACGGCCGTCGCTCAGCGGAAACCACCCCGGACCGGTGCACCAGCCCGCGGCATTCATCGCCGCACGCGGGGGCCGCACCGCGGGCACGACCGTTCGCCGCCCCGTCACGCCTGCTCTTCGCGAGCCCGGAGTTCGCGCCGCAGCAGCTTGCCCGTCACGGTCTTCGGCAGTTCCTCGAGCACGTCGACCTGCCGCGGGTACTTGTACGCGGCCATGCGCTCCTTGCAGAACGCGACGAGTTCCTCCGAGCGGGCCTGCGCACCGGGGCGCAGGCTGACGAAGGCCTTGACCGTCTCGCCGCGGTACGGGTCGGGAACGCCGACGACCGCGGCTTCGCGCACGGCCTCGTGCTCGTAGAGCACGTCCTCCACCTCGCGCGGCCAGATCTTGTACCCGCCCGCGTTGATCTGGTCCTTCTTGCGGTCGACGATGTAGAACCAGCCGTCCTCGTCCATGTAGCCGACGTCGCCGGTGTGGAACCGGCCCCCGCCCATCGCCTCGGTGGTCTCCTCCGGCTTGTTCCAGTACCCGGGGGCCACCTGCGGTCCGGAGGTGACGAGCTCGCCGACCTGACCCGGCGGCAGGTCACTGCCGTCCTCGCCGACGATGCGCACCACGGTGTCGTAGACGGGCACGCCGACCGACAGCGCACCGGAAGCACTGTCCACAGGGGCCGTAGCACCTAGCGGAACCCCGTGCGAGGGCGAGGTCGTCTCGGTCAGGCCGTAGAAGTTGTGGATGTAGCGGCCGAAGGTGTCCTCGAACGCCGCCACGGTGCTGGGCGGGATCGGCGCGCCACCGGAGAACACCTTGGACAGGCTCGTCAGGTCGTCCTCGGCCGCCCCGGCGACGTTCATCAGCGCGATGAACACGGTGATCGAACCGATCGTGAAGGTGGGCTCCTCCTCCCGGATCGCGTCCAGCGCCACCTCGGGGTTCAGCCGGTGCATGAGCACCAGCGGAGCGCCGGTGAGCAGCGCCAGGGCGGCGTGCCCGACGAGTCCGGTGATGTGGAACAGCGGGGCCACGGCGAGGATGACGTCGGTGGAGCCGAGACCGATCCAGTCCCGGTAGGTCTGCGCGTTGAACACCACGTTGCGGTGCGTTGTCATCGCGCCCTTGGGCGGGCCGGTGGTGCCGGAGGTGTACGTCAGAAACGCCACGTCGTCCGGAGCGGGGGACACCGGCGGCGGCGAGTGGCCGCGGAAGCGCCGCAGCAGGTCGGCCATGTCGACCGTGCCCTCGCAGCCCCCGATTTCGACGTCGCCGAACACGCGGTTGTCCCCGCGCGTCTGGTACTCGAGTTCGGACGTGGTGACCACGGTGCGCACCGGCGTGTTCGGCACGACGGAGGCGGCGACGTCGCGGTAGAGCCCCTGCAGGCACACGAGCACGCTCGCGCCGGAGTCCTGCAGCAGCACGTCGAGTTCGCGCTCCCGGTTCATCGGGTTGACCGACACCGCGATGCCGCCGGCCTTCCAGGTGCCGAGCTGGGCGATGACGAACTGGGGGTTGTTCTGCGTGTAGAGGGCCACCCGGTCGCCGGCGCGGAAACCCGCCTCCGCGAGCAGGCCTGCGGCGAACGCGTCGCTGAGCTCGTCGAGCTCGCGCAGCGTCAACCGCCCGTCGAAGTACCGGATGATCTCGCCGTCCGGATTGCGCCGCACCGCGGCGGCGAACATGGCGACCGCGTTGTCGTGCTCGAGCTCGATCCCGGCGGGTTGGTCCGCGGGATAGCGCGCCAACCACGGCTTGTCGTCGTAGACGCTCACGGCTGCTCCTCAGCTGCCCCTCAGCGGATGGCGATCGGGTTCACCGGGGATCCGGTTCCTTCAACGACTTTCAGCGGGGCCGCCGCGTAGAGGAAGCTCCACCGGCCGTCCCGCGCGCAGGCCTCGGCGAGGTCGTCCAACCAGATCACCTCGCTGAGCAGCACGCCGAGGTTGCGCATGAGCGCGCAGTGCAGCGGCAGCATCACCCCGGTCTCGGGCTCCTTGGTGACCTCGTTGGCGATCGTGTCCGTGACGAGGTTGGGAATCTCCTTGTCCCGGAACCACTCCACGAGTTCGCGCGAGTACGTCAGGCCGGGTTCGAGGAAGTTGTCGTAGAACTCCTCCGGGGTGGTCTCGTACCAGTAGCCGATGAATCCGGTGCGGATGAGCAGCACGTCGTGCTGCTCGATGGACACGCCCTGCTCTTCGGCAGCGGCCCGCAGGTCGTCGTGGTCGAACGTCTCGCCCTTGTCGAGGTAGCGCTTGCCGCGGTGCCGGGCCATGTCGATGAGCACGCCGCGGCCGACGACGCCCTTCTCCGCGATGGGCAGCACGGAAGCCTTCGACAACCCGCCGACGGTGGTCTCCGCGTCGTAGCCGTTGTAGATCTTGCCGTCGTACCAGACGTGACCGAGCGCGTCGTACTGCGAGGAGCCCTGCAGGAAGATCCGCGCGACGTCGTCGGCGTAGTGCAGGCCGCCGGGGAAGTCCGGTGCTCCTTCCTTGTCCGGGCCCCAGCTCGATTCGTCGAGGATGTTCTCCCGTTCGATGCTCTTGCGTCCGGGAAAGACCGGATCGCCCTTGGGGTGCCCCATCGGGGTCTGCAGGGTGAACACCTCGCCGGTGCTGATGTGCCGCACGCCGCGCAGCACTTCGCCCGCGTCGAGGTAGTTCAGGCAGCCGATCTCGTCGTCGGCACCCCACTTGCCCCAGTTGTGCGGGGCGTCGGCGCCGAGTACGTCGCGCATGGCGGGGGAAGAGTCGGACATCGGTGGGCTCCCTCAGCGGTTGCTGTGCGATGGCACGGGCTCATCGCGGCACGGGCCCGCTCGCGGCGACCCGTGCGCTGTGCTGGTTGCTAGATCGTCCGATCGTTCGCACGGTGAGCTGTTTAGCTATGGTGTGCATCACGGACGCGGTTGTCAATGAGCGTTAACCGCGCCGAAGACGTACTCGCTGAACCGGGCGTGTTTAGAATAAATAAACACCCGTTCGACGAAGGGGGCGCATGGCCACCGTCGACGCCGACCGCACAGAGGACCCCGGCGCGCTCGGCGCGCACGTGCGCCGAGCCCGCCTGCGGCGCGCCACCAGCCTCCGCGCGCTGGCGGAGGCGGTCGGCGTGAGCCCGGCGACGATCAGCCAGATCGAGCACGGCCGCACCGCGCTCAGCGCCGTGCGGCTCGCCCGCATCGCCGAGGCCCTCGGCACGACCGTCGCCGACATCCTGGAACCCGCCGAACCGGAGAGGGCGGCCGCACCGGCGAGCCCCGCCGCGCGCACCCCGACGACACGGGGGGAACCGACCGGCGGTCCGACAGCGCCGGCGCGGGCGGACGAACAGCACATCCGGCAGTGGCGAACCTACGAAGCGCTCGACTTCGACCCCGTGCTGCGGGCCGCGCTCGACGAGATCCTCGCCATCGGCTACCACGGAGCAACCGTGCGCAGCATCGCCGCGCGCAGCGGCCTGTCCGTGCCGGGCCTCTACCACCACTACGCGAGCAAGCAGCAGATGCTGCTGAGCATCCTCGAACGCACGATGGGGGAACTGCTCGCCCGCGGACGCGCCGCGCGTGCGGAAGGCCGGGATCCCGTGGAACGGTTCGGGTTCCTCATCGAGCACCTCGCGCTGTTCCACACGCACCGCCGCGAACTCGGTTTCGTCGGCGCGAGCGAAATGCGCGGTCTCGACGATCCCGGCCGGCGAGCGATCGCCGCGATGCGCACCACCCAGCAGCGCATGGTCGACGAGGAGGTCGAAGCGGCCGTGCGGCAGGGGGATTTCCGCGACGACCACCCGCTCGAAGCGGCCCGCGCCACGGTGACCATGTGCACCGCGCTGGCGCACTGGTGGCGCCCCGACGGACCGTTCACCGCGGAAGAAACCGCCCAGCAGTACGTCGGTTTCGCGCTCGCACTGATGAGCCGCTGCCCCTGAATCAACACGGCGAGGTTCAGCCGATGAGCTCCTCGCGCAGGGTCTTCTTGGAGAACTTGCCGGTGCTCGTCTTCGGCACTTCGGCGACGAAGCGGATCTCGTCGGGCAGCCACCACTTGGCGACCCGCTCGCGCAGGTGCGCGAGCACCTCCTCCTCGCTGAGCTGCTCGCCCTCTGCCGTGACGATGCAGGCCAGGGGTCGTTCCGTCCACTTGTCGTCCGGTTTGGCGATGACCGCGGCCTCGGCCACCCTCGGGTGGGCCATGATGTGATTCTCCAGGTCCACCGAGGAGATCCACTCGCCGCCGGACTTCACCAGGTCCTTGGTGCGGTCGACGATGCGCACGTAGCCCGAGCGGTCGATCGTGGCGACGTCACCGGTGCGCAGCCAACCGTCCTCCGTGAACGCGTCGGAGTGGTCCTGCCCGTAGTAGGCCGAGGCGATCCACGGGCCAGCGGCCTGCAGCTCGCCGATGGACTCGCCGTCCCACGGCAGCTCGCTGCCGTCGACGGCGTCCGCGATGCGCAGGTCGACCAGCGGCACCGCTTGACCTTGGGTGGCGCGGACCTCCGCCAGGGATCCCGCGTCGAGTTCCTCGTGCTCGCTGCGCAGACCGGCGACGCTGCCGAGCGGGCTCGTCTCGGTCATGCCCCACGCCTGCGTGATCGGCAGGCCGATGGCCTCGCGCCAGGCCTCGGACAACGACTGCGGCACGGCCGAGCCGCCGCCGATGACGGTCCGCAGGCTGGAGACGTCGTACTCGCCGAGCTTGGGCAGCATGCCCATCCAGATCGTGGGCACGCCGGCGGTGAGCGTGACCCGGTGCTCTTCGATCTGCTTGAGCAGCGCGTCCGGTTGCATGGCGGGACCGGGCAGCACGAGGTTCGATCCGGCGGCCACCGCGGCGTACGGGATTCCCCACGCGTTGACGTGGAACATCGGCACCACGGGCAGGATCGTGTCGCGTTCGCTGACGCCGAGCGAGTCCGCGGTGAGGCTCATCAGCGAGTGCAGCACCGTCGACCGGTGCGAGTAGAGCACGCCCTTGGGATTGCCGGTGGTGCCGGACGTGTAGCACATGGCCGCCGCCGTGTTCTCGTCCGGTACGTCGAAAAACCCTTCGTGGGGCGTGGATTCGGCGAGCAACCGCTCGTAGTCGCGGATCCGCGGATCGTCCGGGACCTCCGCGTCGCTGCCGTCGTCGAGCACGACGAAGTGCTCCACGGCGGTCAGCTTCTCCGCCACCGGCCACAGCACGGGCAACAGCGAGCGGTCGACGAAGATCGCGCGGTCCTCGGCGTGCTCGACGATGTAGCTGAGCTGGTCGGCGAACAGGCGGATGTTCAGCGTGTGCAGCACTCGGCCGGTGCACGGAACGGCGAAGTACAGCTCCACGTGGCGCTGCGTGTTCCAGCCGAACGTGCCCACCCGCGCCCCGGAGGGCAGGCCCAGGGTGTCCATCGCCGTGGCGAGCCGGCGCACCCGCTCTGCCCACTGCGCATAGGTGTTCGACACCTCACCATCGACCCGGGCCGTGACGATCGTCTTCGAGCCGAAGTGCCGCTCGGCCCGGTGGAACAGGTGCGGCAGGTTCAGCGGGCGGTCCTGCATCAGTCCCTGCATCTGCGTCTCCGTAGTCGCTCGGGGACGTGGCTCGGCCACGGGTGACGTGGTGCACAGATTTCCAGCAGGATAAACGGTTGGAGACACCACACCGCAAGGCCACCGTTGCGCCCAGCCCGTTGCGCCCCGAGCGCAACGGACCTGTTCGCCGCCCGCACGCCCCGAGCACCAGCTGCCCGCGCTCGACAGCGGGCGGAGACGAGCTGCGCGAAAACCACCGGCGAAGGCCTACCCCACCGGAGCCCGCACGGCACCGCTCACCCGGTTGCCGAGGGGTCGCGCTCGGCGTCACTGGAACAGCGCGGCGTATCCGGTCGGCAGCTGCGCCCGCAGGTCTTCGATCTCGCCCTCGGAAACGAACCCGGCGATGGTCCCGAGGACCGCCTGAGCGTGCGAGAGGGCCTGCTCCGGGCTGCACCCGCGCCCTTCACGGTCGGCCACCCGCCGGAGGAAGTCGTCCAGGTCATCACCGGTCTCGTCGGCGCCGACGTGTTGCAGCAGCGGCTCCTGCAACTCCTGCGGCAGCTGACTCGCCAAGTCCCGAGGTTCGTGCCCGGCGAGGCGCTGGCCGATCGTGGCCAGCACGATCTTCGAAGCCTGATCGGCGTGGTCGCGATCGTTGACCCCGCTCTGGTCGCTGACGACCGACAAAAACTGATCGTATTTCACGCTGACGCCCTCCCCGTCTCGCCGAGTCGTGGACCGGATTCTCGGCGCACTGCTCCGGGAATCCCATGCACTGCTGTGGATACCCGGTGCACCGCGCCGGGAAACCCGAAGTACCGCAACGCGCGCGTCTCGCGCCGCAGACCGCAACCTCGCACCGCGGTCCGCGGCGGTGGGAGGGACCGCCCGCGGTGCGCTGGATGGCAGGCTGGTGACACGCAACGGCACGTCCGCAACGAGGAGTTCCGATGAACGAGCACGCGGCCGGCGACTGGGTCACCACCCCGGACGAGCCGGACTACGACGAGGAACGGGTGCAGGAACGCGCACAGCTGCTGCCCGAAGAGGAGACCGTGGGCAGCACCGACCCCGAAGAACAGGCCCAGGCGATCCTGCAGGAGTCCGAGGAGCGCAGCGCGCAGGCGGAAACCGACGCGCGCACGCACGACGAGCCGATCGAGCGGCACGGCCACGACACTCCACTGTGACCGGTTCCTCCCAGCTGCCCCAGTCACCCGCCCGCAGCGGGCAAACCAATCCGCGGACTCCCTAGCGCGCGGATTGGCGGTCGGTTGCTTGGTCGCACCGTTCGCCAGGTAAGCGGCGGAGCCGCTTCCTTTTCCGTGCAGGCAGGCCGGGCTGCCGGGGGTTCTCAGGCGTTGCCTCGCGAGGACAGCTCCGACGTTGTGTAGGTGGCTACCCGATGTCGGGGATCCCGGAGCGAGGCAGCGCCTGAGGTTCTCCCACCCGACCCACAACGCCAGCCAATTCGAAGCACTCCCTTACGCGGAGCCCGCGGCGTTGCGCTCCCGGAAGGCACGCCCGTGCTCCTCGTTGCAGAACGTCAGCACGACGTCCTCCCCGCTCTGCTCGTCGTACTGCCGTTCGTAGTGCGCGTTGTCCCGGTCCACGGTGTTGCCGCACCAGTCGCACGCTTCGACGACGTCACCGTACTCGCGTGGTTCTCGGTTCATCGCGCTCGCTCCTCCTGCTGCTGACGACTGCGGTGTTGTGCGCTGTCCGCACGCTGCTCGGCAGGGCCTGCGATCCGGTTCCGCCAGCCCTGCGATCCGGGTCTGCCCGGGGAGTACCCAGCCGTCCAACGCGGGTCACATCCGGTGCGGAACGACAGCGCACATCCGCGTGCGGCAGCCCGCCCGGTGCGCGAGCCTGCCCGGGTGCACGCGCCCGGCCGGGCGCGCGTGGCTCATCCGGCGAGCTGGGCCTGCCACATCCAGTGGGCCTTCTCGAACTCCCCGCTGATCCGGATCAGCAGGTCCTGCGTCACCGGATCAGCCTTGTCCATCTCGCCGATCCGCTCCCGCAGCCGGCTGATCACCCCGGCCAACGAGGTCACGACCGCTTCGATGACCTCCTGGTCGTTCTTCCAGCCGCCCTCGAGCGAAGCCAGCTCCGAGGTGTTGGCGATGGTCCGCGCGCGGCCGTCCGGCGAACCACCGAGCGCGACCGCGCGTTCGGCGGCTTCATCGGCGAATCCGCGCGCTGCCGTGACCAGCTCGTCGAGCTGACGGTGCACCTCGCGGAACTTCGCGCCCACGACGTTCCAGTGCGCTTGCTTCCCCATCAGGTGCAGGTCCACCAGATCGACCAGGCTGGCCTGCAGCACGCGGAGAGCAGCTTCCTGTTCGGGCTCGTTCAACGGACTCGTGATCGCGGCCTTCTCGGTCATGCTCGAACCTCCTCGCAGCACTCCGATCTCGCTTTCCACTCCCCCGCGTACCCGTGATCGCCGGGTTCCATAACGAACCGCAGGTGTGATCGCAGACACGGCTCCATCCACCGCGCCACCAGGTTTCGACACCGAGCGGCACGAGGTTTCGACATCGACTCCACCGGGCATCGAGCACGCGTGAGCAATCGGAATTCGAACAACGACCCCGCCCGGAGTTCGGTGTTGCACGCGGCCGCGGCGTTCTGCGCCCGCTGGCTCGTGGTCGCAGCGGCTCTGGCCGTCGTCGGGTGGGTGGCAGTGCAACTCCTCGTCGTCGTGCTGCCCCTGGTGGTGGCCCTCTTGCTGGCCGCTCTGCTGGCGCCCTTCGTGCGCGGCCTGACCCGGCGTGGCGTGCCGCGCAGCCTCACCACCGCCCTGGTCGTCCTCGGTGGTGTCGCCGCCGTGGCGGTGGTGGTGATGTTCGTGGTCGGGTCGTTCATCGCCAACATCCCGGTGCTGTCGCAACAGCTGGCCGACAGCGTGCAGCTGGCGCGTTCCTGGGCGGTGCACGGACCGTTGAACATCGATCCACAGCAGCTCACCGGCCTGCAGCAGCAGATCACGACGTGGGCGGGCAACAACCAGCAGAGCTTGGCCCAAGGCGCACTGGCAACGGGATCCACGGTGACGAGCGTGCTGACCGGGATCTTGCTGACGCTGTTCGCCCTCGTGTTCTTCCTGCACGAAGGCGAGCGGCTCTGGAACGCGACCTGCCGCATCGCACCCGCCGCTCAGCGCCCGCGCATCCTCGAAGCCGGCCACCGGGCCTTCACCGCGTTGGCCGCCTTCATGCGGGCGACCACCGTCGTCGCCGCGGTCGATGCGGCCGGGGTGGGCCTCGGCCTCGTGCTGACCGGTGTGCCGTTGGCGGGCCCGCTCACGGCGCTGGTGTTCATGGGCGGATTCGTCCCCGTGCTGGGCGCCGTCGTGTCCGGGATCGTCGCGGTGTTGGTGACGCTGGTGACCCAGGGGCTGGTGCCGGCGATCATCATCCTGGTCGTGGTGGTGCTCGTGCAGCAGCTGGAGGGCAACGTCCTGCAACCCTGGTTGCTCGGAGACGCCGTGCGGATCCACCCGCTGGCGGTCGTTTTCGGCGTCACCGGTGGAACCACCCTCGCCGGGGTCGTGGGCGCCCTCGTGGCCGTACCGCTGATCACCACGGTGCACAGTGCGGTGACCACGTGGACTCGACCCGAGTCCGGTGCGAATGCCAGCACCGACTCGGCCGCCGAATCCTCGGAGCGGGCGCGGCACGCCCAGCACGACCACCGGTGATGCGGAACAATGCCGAGGCACGGTCGGCTGTTGTCCGAACGACAGTAGGAGCCACCCGTGGATCAGGACGACCCGCGCGACGACCAGAACGGGCGAGCGAACGAGCAGGAGGACCCGCGCGACGAGCAGCACGTGCAAGCGCGCGAAGGGGAGGGTTCCCGCGTGCTCGGCATCGTCGCCGAGCCGGACATGCCCACCCAGGTCGGAACGCGCCTGGCCGCGCAGCTGACGGACTGGCTCGACGAGAACGCCGGTGGCGAGTGGACGATCGAAGTCGTCTCCGAACCGCTGACCGCAGGTCTGACCGACCGCGAGACGTTGCTGCAGAACATGGAAAGCTACCGCGCGGAACGCGAGTGGGTCTACGCGATCTGCCTGACCGACCTGCCCGTGCTGCTGCGCCACCGCCCGCTGATCGCGAGCGTCTACCCTTCCCGCAGCGTGGCCCTGGTGTCGCTGCCGGCCCTGGGCGGGATGCAGCCCTACCGCCGGATGCGGCAGATGCTGATCCAACTGCTCGAGGAGTTCCAGCACGGCGGTGAACGGGCGACCGCCGCCTCGAGCAACCACCGGCTCTACAGCTGGCTCACCAACGCGCTGGCGCCGGTGCACCGCACGAGCAGCGACGGCGAGGAGGGAGTGCTCTACACCGCCAACCGGGCGAGCGGATGGTTGCGGCTGCTGTCCGGCATGGTGCGCACCAACCGCCCGTGGCGCTTGATCTTCGGGCTCTCCCGGGCCCTGGTCGCCGCCATCGCCACCAGCGCGTTCGGGCTCTCCTCCAGCACGATCTGGCAACTGGCCGACAGCCTGCCCGCAGCGCGGCAGGTCCTGGCCGTGCTGTTCTCCGTCGGCCTGCTGGTGTTCTGGCTCATCGCCGCGCACGGACTCTGGGAACGCCGCGGGGACACGGGCGCGAACAGGCTGCGCCTGCTGTACAACAGCTCGACCGCGATCACGCTGTCGATCGGCGTGGCCGGCCTGTACCTGGGGTTGTTCCTCGTCAACCTCGCCGTGGCCACCATCCTCGTGCCCGCCTCGGTACTGAGTTCCACCCTGCAGCACCCGGATTTCGTCAGCACCTACGTCAACTTGGCCTGGGGGTTCACCACCATGGGCGCCGTCGCCGGCGCGCTGGGCTCGAGCCTGGAATCCGACCGCGCCGTGCGCCAGGCCGCCTACGGCTACCGCGAACAGCAGCGCCGCGCCCAGCACAGCGACGACTCCGACCGCAGTGGCTGACCACAGCAGTACCTGATCAACCCCAGCGCCTGGGCGGCGAAGCGTTGCGGAACTTCAACGCCGCGCCCGCTCCCGTGGTTCCTTTCCGGGCGGCTGCACCACGGTCGGGGTTTCGTGTTCCACCGCCGGGATCGGGAGCTCCCGGGGGCTCGTGGTGTCGACGGTGACCGGTTGCCCGTGGTGGGTGATCTCCAGCGATTCGCCGCCGAGCAGGCTGTAGGTGGCGGTCTCCTGCGTGATCTCCACGACGAGCCTGCACCCGCGGATGCGCATGCCGAAGCTCACCGCGTCCAGGTTCGCCGGAAGCCGCGGGGCGAAGGTGATTTGGCCATCGTGGTCGCGCATGCCGCCGAATCCCGCGACGAGCACCATCCACACGCCCGCGAGCGCACCGATGTGCAGACCGTTGCGGACGTTGCCGTGGATGTCTTCCATGTCGGTCAGCATGGTTTCGACCAGGTACCAGTACGCGAGGTCGAGGTGCCCGACCTCGGCGGCCAGCACCCCCTGCGTCGGGGACGACAGCGACGAGTCGCGCACCGTTCGCGCCTCGTAGTAGGCGAAGTTGCTCGCCTTCTCGGTCGGTGTGAAGGCATCTCCGCGCAGGTGCATGGCCAGCACCAGATCTGCCTGCTTCACCACCTGCTTGCGGTACAGGTCGAAGTACGGGTAGTTGAGCAACAGCGGGTAGTTCTGCGCGGGGGTTCCGTCGAAGTCCCACTCGGCCTGCTCGGTGAACCCGTCCGCCTGCGCGTGCACGCCCACGGCTTCCGAGCGGGGGATCCGCATCGCTTCGGCGGCCCGGTGCCATTCGGCGCGCTCCGCCTCGCTGACCGCCAACTCCTCCGCGATGGAGGGCCACGCGTCGCACGCCCGGAGCGCCTCGCGGAGATTCCGCTGCGCCATCAGGTTCGTGTAAGCGTTGTTGTCCACGATCGCCGTGTACTCGTCCGGACCGGTCACCCCGTCGATGCGGAACGCTCCGGACGTGTCGAAATGCCCGAGGGAACGCCACAACCGGGCGGTTTCCACGAGCATCTCGGCGCCGTAGTCGCGGTCGAACTGGGTGTCTCCCGTCGCGTGCACGTAGCGCGCGACCGCGTCCGCGACATCCGCGTTGACGTGCATCGCCGCGGTGCTCGCAGGCCAGTAGGCGGAGCACTCCGCACCGTTGATCGACCGCCACGGGAACGCGGCACCCTCCTGCCGCAGCACCGCAGCGCGGTGCCGAGCTTTGTCCAACGTGGAGTAGCGCCAGAACAGGGCGTCCCGCGCAGCACCCGGCATCGTGTACGTGAGGACGGGGAGCACGAACGTCTCCGTCTCCCAGAACGCGTGCCCGTCGTAGCCCGTCCCGGTCAACCCCTTCGCCGGGATGCTCCTGCTCTCGCCACGAGCTCCGGCCTGCAGCAGCTCGAACAGCGCGAACCGCACGGCCTGCTGGGCCGTGTCGTCCCCCTCGATGCGCACGTCCGCCGACTCCCAGAAGTCGTCCAGGAACTGGCGCTGCTCGGACAGCAGGCCCTCCCAGCCCGTCTGCAGCGCGCCGGTCAGGGCGGCTTCCACCTGGGAGCGCAGCGCCGGGATGGAGCGCTGCGAGGACCAGCCGTATCCGAGGTACTTCTTCAGGCGCAGCCGCTGCCCGCGCGGCACGTCCACCGCCACGGTCATCCGTGCGAGGTCGTCCTCGACGTGCATCCGCTTGCGCATGCCGGCCGGCGCGTCGATCTCGTGGTCCATGGCGGCGGCCATGCGCAGTCCGGAATTGCTCGTGCGATGCACGAGCACCGCGCGCTCGTGGTCGGACGCGTAGAACTCCGCCGCCAACGGGTGCTGCATCGCGGCGGCGACGCGCGGATCGGTGCTGCCCGACTCGATCGGCTCGTTGGCGAGCAGGTCGGACTGCACGACGAGCTGCAGTTCCTCGTCGAGCGGCTCGACCTCGTAGCAGATGGCGGAAACGGCCCGCTGGGTGAACGAGACGAGGCGTTCGGAGCGGATGCGCACCCGCGTACCGGTCGGCGACGTCCAGTCGGTCGTTCGGCGCAACGTGCCGGTGCGGAAATCCAGCACGCGCTCGTGGTGCTCAGTCTGCCCGTACCGCAGGTCGAGCAGCTCGTCCCCGACGAGGAGCCTGATGATCTTCCCGTCGGTCACGTTGATCATGGTCTGCCCGGATTCGGGGTAGCCGTATCCGGACTCGGCGTACGGCAGCGGGTACTCCTCGTGGAAACCGTTCAGGTAAGTCCCGGGAATCCCGCGGGGCTCCCCTTCGTCCAGCGTGCCCCGCAGACCGATGTGCCCGTTGGACAGCGCGAACATCGTTTCCAGGCGCTGCAGCGCCTCGATGTTCAAGCCCTGCCAGCGGTACCGCCACGTCGCCGCGTCGTCCTGCTCGTGCACTGCGACGATCACTCCTTCAGCAACTCCGCCAGATCACGCACCACGACATCCGCCCCGGCATCGCGCAACCGGTCGGCCTGGTCGGCCCGGTCGACGCCGACGACGTGCCCGAAACCGCCCTCGAAACCAGCGCGCACCCCCGAGACCGCGTCCTCGTACACGGCGACCCGGTGCGCGGGGGAACCGAGCTCCTCCGCGCACGCCAGGAAGGTGTCCGGCGCCGGTTTTCCCCGCAGCTCCTCGGCCGCGAGGGTGCGACCGTCGACGAGCGCGTCGACGAAACCGCTCAACTCCGCGGATTCGAGCACGCGCGGCGCGTTCGCCGAGGAGGTCACCACACCGATCGCCAGGGCGTGCTCGCGCACCGCCCGCAGGTACGCCAACGAGCCCGGGAAGACGTGCACCCCGCGCTCTTGGAGCAGTCGCCCGAGGAGCTCGTTCTTCCGGTTGGCAACAGCGTGCACGGTGGCACCGCCCGGCTCGTCCTCGGCCGTTCCCTCGGGCAGTTCGATACCGCGGGACCGGAGGAAAGTTCGGACTCCGTCGGCGCGGGGCAGGCCGTCCACGTACGCGGCGTAGTCCTCCGCGCTGAACGGCGCCTGCCCCGAACCGGCGTGCTGCTCCGCGAGGAAGTCGTCGAAGGTGCGCTGCCACGCCTGCCGGTGGATTTCGGCGGTGCTGGTCAGCACTCCGTCCAGATCGAACAGGCACGCTTCGGTGTCCGCGGGCAGTCCCAGCGCGTCACGTCCCCTGCTCACCTCGACCCCCGTCCGTCGTTCGGCCAATGCCGGTCGCTGCGCCCGCCCCGCGGGATCCTGCGCACCCGTGCGGCGCGAACGCGCCGAAAACGAATGACCCGCGCCGCGCGCTCAGCTGCCGCGGTTCTCACCGAGCTCGTCGACGATCGGGTTCTCCGGGGTGTCCCGCTGGTGCTCCGCCAACCCGCTGTACTGGTGCCGGCTGGCCTGCTGGGCCTTGTCGGCGCTCGACTGCCCTTCTTCCTCCGCCATGTCCAGCGGAGCGGACCGGATGATCTCGGTCATGTTCTCGTACTCGGCCACCGGCAACGCCCGCAGGGAGCGCACCGTCTCCTCATCACCGCCGTGGTTCTGCGCGTGCGCGACGAGGTCCTCCTTGGAAGCCGGGAAATCCACTTCGGACAGGGCCGCTTCCAGGCTCTCGCGGTCAGTACCCATCGTTTCCTCCGAACTGCTCTTGCTACTCGGGGCGTCGGTGCGCGGATGCGCTCCCTCGCCGACCACCTCCGCCGGAGCGGCCGGTGCAGTTGCGGGCAGGCGCGTCCGCGCTGCCCGCAACTGCACGCAGCACGGACGCGCCTGCTCACCGCTTCCCGCTCGGCGGTGACCGCTGCGGGAGCTCAGCCGTTGAGCGGGAAACGCAGCAGCGCACCCACGCCGTCGGCCATGTTGGTTCCCCCGGTGACCAGGTCGACATCCGAGCTGGTCCCGGCGCAGGCCCTCAGCAGGAAAGCCTCACGCGTGGCCGGCCTGCCGTGTTCGAACAGCAACGTGGCCACGGCTCCCATCTCGGCGGCCTGGGCCACCGCATCACTGCCGTGCACGGCGTTTCCGTGGGCGAGCCCGGCGTTGAGCTCCTCCGCTCGCGCTTCTGCCGCACCGGCGCTGTGCTCGCTGGCCGCGTTGGAGAGCTGCTCGGCCAACGCCTCTTCCGAAGCGTTGCCGTCCCGTCCGCTGCTGCCGGTTTCGACGAGGAGATCCGCCAATTCCGAGGGGAGTTCGTCGCGCAGCGCGCTGCGCGCTTGCACCTCGCCGGCCAGCACCAGCAAGCGGGGGCGGAACTCCGCCCGCAGCGCGTTCAGCCGCTCGACGATGTCGTTGACGTTGCGCTGCACCGCCTCCTCGGCCCGCCGCTGGATCTGGTTGTGCGACAACGCTCCGCCGCGAGGCTTGTGCACGCCCTCCGAAGCGCCGCCTTCGACGGTTTCCACGTCGAACTCGCGTGCGGTGTGCTGCGCCGCGCAGACTTCCTGGCGGATTTGCGCGCCTTCCTGATCGACGACCGCGACGAGCGCGCGCACGGACCGGGCCTCTTCCCGAACGTAGGCGGCCAGCTCCGGTAGGCGCGTCCAGTGCGCGTGGTCGCCGGTGCCGAGCGCGGCGTCCCACGGCTCGTCGAACACGAGCCCGGCGTCCACGGCGACGAGCACACGTCCGTCGCCCTGCTCCTCGCCCGCCTCTTCGCGGTCGAGGGCCGACTCGATCGCGTCCAACGCCGGCGCGGTCGCTCCCTCGGACGCCAGTTCCTCGCGCAGGCCCTTCCACCGCAGCCGAACTTGCTGCGCGGCGTCCTCGCCGGGCGAGCGCCCCTCGAGGTAGACCGTGGCGAACGGTCCTTCGTGCTCGTACACCGGGCGCAACCTCGCCAAGTCCACGTGTTCCTCCTCATCGCTACGACGTCGGTGCGGGCGATTCCACCCAGCTGCCACCAGCACCGCTGCGCAAATGCTCCAGCGCAGTCCTGCTACTCCTGCTCGGGGCGCTGCGGAACGGCGGCTTCGACATCGTCCGTACTGGTGTACTCCCGATCGTCGAGACCCTGCAGCGCCCGCAGCGTCTTCTGATCGGCCTGGCGCGTTTCGGCGTAGTCGAGCAGGTAGCTCTTGCTCACCGGGAATTCCAGGCCTTGCAGGATCTTGCGGACGCGCCGTTCATCGGCATCAGTCATGATCTCCTCCTCGATATCCGTCGTTCTCCGCCGGCGACTCCGGTTCCGCGGAGCACATCCGGAATCGCCTGCGGTGCACTGCCGTCGCGCATCCGACCGGGTGGCGGTCTGCGATGTGCACGGCCGAGCGCGCACTTCGCGCCGACCCCGCGTGGTGGGGCTCAGCGGGCCAGCGCGGTGACCGTTTCCGGCAGCTGGCTCAAGGTCGCCTCCAGTTCTTCCGGAGCCCACTGGCGGAGCACGCCGAACACGTGTGCGGTGTCCTCGCGCACGCGGTTCGGATTCGTCGCGCTGACGCGATCGGACACACCGGCGAGGAAATCCTCCGCTTCGGTGCGTGACACCGACCGCGTGATGCGCAGCGCGTCGCCGAAGTCCGCCGGCAACCGCAACGCCAGATCCCGGGCCTGTCCCGCACTGCTGTGCTCGGCGAGCGCGCTGAGCACGCCTTCGGTCAGCTCGCGCGCCTGCTCCAGCGTGTCGACCTCCACGCGCTGGCGCACCTGGCCGAGCAGCGTTTCCGCCGAACCGGACAGGCCGATGGAGCCCGGCACGGCATCGCGGAACTCGGCCGGCAGGGCCGCCAGCAACTCGCGCACCTGTCCGGGCGAAACGGCCTCGGTCAGCACCGCGAACGCGGCTCGCAGCTGGTCACCGACCTGACCCTCGTCGGCGGCCCCGGACAGTTCGCCGACGCGCACCACGAACTCGTCCCACGAGCGGTCCGGGTTCATGCCCGCCGGCTCCACTCGTTTCAGCTCCCCGGGCAGTTGCGCGCGAAGAGCCGCCACAGCGGTGTGCGCCGTCTCGTCGAGGGCCTGCAACGTGGCCGCGAGCACCGTCTCGGCAGCTGACCACTCCAACGAGGCACGTTGCCGCAGGCCTTCCACCATGTCCTCGTACTGCACCAGCGTCCCTCCGAGGTCGCATCGACGCCGTCTTGGACAACGGACGTACCCACGGATCGCGATCACCAAACACTCGGCGGGAGGGCCCCGGGACGGCCGTACTAGTGGTGACGGGGTTCTGCGGTAGCGGGTTTTGCAGCAGCGGTGGCTGGAGCACAGCAGGCGCACCCGTCGAGTTGCTCAGCCGAGTCCGCGCGGCGGATCCGCTGCGTACCGTCCGCCGCAGTCGGCACTGAACCCCTGGTCAGCGCACGGACCCGTCCGGCGCGGACGCCGTTGGCGATGACGAGCACTTCGGCGAGTTCGTGGATGAGCACCACGGTCGCCAAGCCGAGCGCGCCGATGGTCGCGAGCGGCACCAGCAGCACCACGATCGCCGCGGACAGCCCGATGTTCTGCAGCATGATCGCCCGGGCGCGGCGGGCGTGCCCCAGCGCCCGCGGCAGGTGGCGCAGGTCGGTGCCCATCAACGCGACGTCGGCGGTGTCGACGGCCACATCGGTGCCCATCGCACCCATGGCGATGCCCACGTCGGCGGTGGCCAGGGCCGGAGCGTCGTTGATCCCGTCCCCGACCATCGCGACCTCTCCCGGCTGCTGGGCGCGGAGCCGGTCGACGATCGCGGCCTTGTCGGCGGGGTGGAGTTCGGCGCGCACGTCGGTGATGCCGGCCTGCTCGGCCAGGGCCGTGGCCGTGCGGGTGTTGTCGCCGGTCAGCATCGCCACCCGCATCCCGGCCTCGTGCAGCGCCCGCACGGTTTCGGCGGCCTCGGGGCGAAGCTCGTCGCGGATGCCGACAACGCCGAGAACGGTGCCGCCGCGTTCGACGACGGCGGCGGTGGCACCGGCGTCCTGCAGGCGGATCACGTCGGCATGGAGCGGTCCTGGATTGATCCAACCGGGTTTGCCGAGGCGGGCCGGCGTGCCATCAACGGTGCCTTCCAGCCCAGCACCCGGCACGCTGGAAACTTCCTGAGCGGGGACCGGTTCCGACGCGGTGGCGAGGATCGCGCCGGCCAAGGGGTGTTCGCTGCGCGCCTCCAGTGCGGCGGCCACCGCCAGCACCCGTTCGGCCGGCACGCCGTCAGCGGCCACGATCTCGGTCACCGCGGGCTCGTTGCGGGTCAGCGTGCCGGTCTTGTCCAGGGCCACGGTGCGCACGGAGCCGAGGTTTTCCAACGCCGCCCCGCCCTTGACCAGACCCCCGAGGCGCGTGGCCGCACCGACCGCGGCGATGACGGTGACCGGCACGGAGATCGCCAGTGCGCACGGCGCGGCGGCGACCAGCACGACCAGGGCGCGTTCGACCCACGTCGCCGGGTCGCCGAGAACCGCGCCGAGTCCCGCGACGAGCACGGCGAGCACCACGACCGCGGGCACCAACGGGCGGGAGAGGCGGTCGGCGATGCGCTGCCGGGCGCCCTTGCGTTGCTGGGCGTCCTCGACGATGCGCACGATCCTGGTCAGCGAGTTGTCCGCGACGGCGGCGGTGGCCTCGACGGTGAGCGCACCGTTGGCGTTGATCGAGCCGGCGAAGACCTCGTCCCCGGGGCCGATCTCCACCGGCATCGACTCCCCGGTGATCGCCGCGGTGTCCACACTGGAGCGTCCGGTGGTGACGACGCCGTCACTGGCGATCCGCTCCCCGGCGCGCACCAGCATCTGATCACCGGCGCGCAACTCCTCGGGCGGAACGACCGCTTCGCCGCCGGCTCGCAGCACGCGCACCTGCTCGGGGACCAGGGCGAGCAGAGCGCGCAGACCTCGGCGGGTGCGCGCGAGCGAGTGGTCTTCCAGCGCTTCGCTGATCGAGAACAACAACGCCAGCATCGCGGCCTCGGCGAACTGGCCGAGCAGCAGCGCGCCGACCAGCGCGATGGTCATCAGCGCGCCGACCCCGATCCGGCGGTGCCACAGCGCCCGCAGCGCGCCGGGCACGAACGTCACCCCGCCGGTGAGCGCGGCCAGCACGTGCAGCACCGCCTCGGCGGGTTCGGAGCCGGACCAACCGGCGAGGAACCCCGCCGCGAGCAGGACCCCGGCCGCAGCTGCCAGTTGGATTTCCCGCGCCCGCCACAACCGCGGCGGCCGGTCGGCGCCGCGGTCTTCCGCGGCACGGCTGTCGTGGTGGTCGGTGCCGCAGCAGTCCGCACTCATGCCGAATCGACCTCCGCCCGCTGCTCGGAGACCGGGTCCAGGAGCTGGTGGCCGACGGTGCTGAGCCGATACATCACCAGCTTGCCGTCCCGGCGCGAGTCGGCCAGGCCGGCCGAGCGCAACTGGCGCAGGTGGTGCGACACCAGTCCCTGCGCGGAGCCGACGATCCAGGCCAGGTCGCACACGCACAGCTCGCCGCCCACGTGCAGGGCGTGGGCGATGCGCAGCCGGGTCGGCTCTCCCAGGGCCCGCAACCGCGCCGCTCGATCGGCGAGCGCACTCTCCTCGGGCAGCGCGGTGCGCAGCCCCTCGGCGTGGTCGAAGTCGATGCACAGCAGCTCGCACCGGTCGTCGCTCATGAAGTCAAACTAACGACCGTTGATATGTTCGGTCAATGATGAATGCGCGTGCGCAGAACCGACGCCGCCCATCCGCGCGGACGAACCGAGGCGGCAGCAAACATGAAAAAGCCCCGGCCAGCGACAACACGCCGGCCAGGGCCTCGTGGAAAGGTGCTCGGCAACGAGCAATCGGGTGGAGCTGAGGGGAGTCGAACCCCTGACCTTCTCGATGCGAGCGAGACGCGCTACCTCCTGCGCTACAGCCCCATCCGCGACCCCGCGGTCACGTGCCGCTCGGCTGCGCCAACTCGCCGGATGGCCTCGCCGCGCGGCTCGTCCAGCCTAACGAACGCTGAAGACGGGGTGACGCCCCGGGGTCCGCGCCCGCCCCGCTGGCTGCTCGTAGCGGCGCAGCAGCCAGCGGGGCGGGGGACGCGAGCGCTACAGCGCGACCACGCCGAGCAGCACGGCCGCCAGCAGCATCACGAGGCTGAAGCCCCACATCGGCAGGAACGAGTAGCGGATGTGCTTGCCCATGTCGACACCGGCGAGCCCGATGCCCAGCCACACCGAGGCGTTGAACGGGCTGATGTAGGTGCCGATCACGTTCCCGATGAGCACCGCGTACACCACGGTGGTCGACCCGATGCCGAACTGCGTGGACACGTCGTGCACCAGCGGCAGCAGCGCGAAGTAGTGCGCGTCGGTGCTGAGCACGAGCTCCAACGGCATGCCGAGCACGCCGACGATCAGGTGCAGGTACGGCACGATCGACTCGGGCAGCACGGAGATCATGTCGCTGGCCAGCGCCTGCAGCATGCCCGACTCGGTGAGGATCCCCAGGAAGCAGCCGGCCGCCAGGATGATGGCGCCGGTACCCAGCGCACTACCGCCGTGCGCCTTGATCCGGTCCATCTGTTCGGAGACCTTCGGGTAGTTGACCACGAGGGCGGCGCTGAGGCCGAGCATGAACACCAGCCCGGACGGCAGCACGTCGGCGACCAGCACCCCGAGCACCGCCACCACGAGCAGCCCGTTGAACCAGGGCAGGTGGGGCCCGCGCAGCTCCTCCGACTCGCCGGCACCCTCCGCGGCACCGTCGGCGCCGGTGGTGCTGCCGGTCTGCGCGGAAGCGTCCGCGGAGCCTCCGCCCGCGGCACCGCTCGCCCCGCCGCCGACCGTCACGGCGCCAGCCGTCGCATCGCTGCCAGCCGTCGCATCGCTGCCAGCCGTCGCATCGCTGCCAGCCGTCGCATCGCTGCCGGCCGGCACGTCGCTGCTGACCGGCACGTCGCTGCTGACCGTCGCAGCACCGTCGACAGCGCCGCCACTGCCGCCGACACCGGCCATCGCGGGGACCTGCTGCGTCGAGGTGCGGCGGGCGATCCGCCGCTGCTCCCGCAGGCCCAGCAGCGCGGCCATGCCCATGAGCAGCACGACACCGACCCCCTGCAGCGGGATGAGCCCGTGCCAGAGTTCGACCGGGTCGTTGCCCGTGGAAGCGGCAGCGCGCCCGACAGGACCGCCCCAGGGAACCATGTTCAGGATCGCCATGCTCGTGCTCAGCAGCAGCATCAGCAGGTACGGGCTCATGCCGAGCCGCTTGTACAGCGGCAGGAGCGCCGGGATCGCGATCAGGTACGACGTCGCCCCGGACCCGTCCAGGTGGCAGACGACACCGATGAGCACCGTGACCACGGCGACGCCGACGACGTTGCCGCGGCTGAGCCGCACCATCACGGTGATCAGCGGGTTGAACAGCCGGATGTCGTTCATGATGCCGAAGAACAGGATGGCGAACACGAGCATCACGGCGACGTCCAGCACCGATTCCAACCCGGAGTCGAAGAACGTGCCGATGTCGCTCGGGCTGAAACCCGCCAAGAAGGCGCCCACCGTTGGGATCACGGTCATGCCGACGACCGGGGCTATTCGGCCGAGGATCAGCAGCGTCGCTATCGACGCGATGATCGCGAAGCCGATGATGCTGAGCATGTTGGCCTCTCCTGCGTACGTCGTTCGGGAACTCGCGGCTCCGGAGCCCGTGCGGCTTCCCGGTGCGCGGCGATTGCGACATCCTGGAACGCACGTGTCCCGGATCACGAGTTTTGTGTGCATTGGGTAAGTAATGGTCGTATTGGTCTCGCGGAAAGCCTTGCCACGGAAGGTGGTGAACACATGACGGAGCGCGTTCGCGGCCGTGCGCGGCTTTCGCTGACCCGCTACCTGCTCCTCGCGAACACGGTGCTGCTGATCGTCACGCTCGCCACCGCGGGAACACTGTGGACACTCCGCGAATACCGCGACGTGCGAACCGAATACACCGAGCGCGCGCTGACCATGGCGCAGTCGGTGGCTGCGCTGCCCGAAGTGCGCGACTACCTCGCCGATCCGCAGCACCGCGGCGAGATCGCCTCGCTGGCCGAGACGATCCGCCGCGCCTCCGACTTCCGCTACGTCGTCATCGTCGACGCCGAGGGCATCCGGCACTCGCACCCCGACCCGCGCGCCATCGGCGGCCGCCCGCACACCGACCCGGCGCCGGTGCTGGCCGGCAACACGTGGACGGGCGTGGAATGGGGCCCGGCCGGGCTCACCCTGCGCGCCCGGGTGCCGGTGCGCGAGGCCGGCGAGGTCGTCGGCTACGTCTCCGTCGGCGTGCTGTCCTCGCGGGTCACGCTGGCCGCGTCGAACGCGCTGCCCGTCATCGGCACGACGCTGCTGCTCGCCCTCGTCCTCGGCGCGGGCGGTGCGCTGTGGATCTCCCGCCGGATCCGCGCGAAGACGCACGGACTCGAACCGGCCGAGATCACCGAACTGCTGGAGAGCCGCGAAGCCCTGCTCTACGCCATCACCGAGGGCGTGCTCGCCGTCGGCGCGGACGGTGCAGTGCTGCTGGCCAACGACTCCGCCCGCGAGATGCTCGGCCTGCCGCAGGACTGCGTCGGCCGCACCCCGCACGAGCTGGGGCTCGACGAGCGGCTGCGCGAGGTGCTGCGCGGTGCCGACACCCGGGAGGACGTGTTCCTCGCCGTCGGCGGGCGGCTGCTCGTGTGCAACCCCCGGCCGGTGCGCATCGACGGCCAGGGCACGGGCCGACTGGTGACGCTGCGCGACCACACCGAGATCGTGCGGCTCGGCGGTGAGCTGGACGGCGTGCGCACCATGGCCAACGGGCTGCGCGCGCAGACCCACGAGTTCGCCAACCGCATCCACACCGTCACCGGCATGCTCGACCTCGGCGCGGTCGGCGAAGCCCGCGACTACCTGTCCGAACTCTCCGCCACGACGGCTCGGGCGAGCACGTCCGTGTCCGAACGCGTCCACGACACCGCGCTGGCCGCGCTCGTGCTGGCGAAGTCGGCGCAGGCCTCCGAGCAGGGCGTGGAGTTCGAACTCGCCGAGCTCAGCGACGTGCCGCGGGAGCTGCCGCCGCAACTGCGCGACGACGTGCTGCTGATCGTGGGCAACCTGGTGGACAACGCCTTCGAAGCGGTGGGCGGATCCGGGTGGGTGGAACTGCTCGTGCGGCTGCACCGGGACGGCGAGCCGCTGCTGGAGATCCGCGTCACCGACTCGGGTCCGGGGTTCGACCCCGCGCTCGCCGAGGAGGTGTTCACCGCCGGGGTGAGCACCAAGGAGCACGGCGGATCCGGTCACCGCGGGCTCGGGCTCGCGCTAGTGCGGCAGGCCGCCCAGCGGTGGCACGGGTCGGTGGACGTGGACGCCACCGAGGAGACCGTGTTCAGCGCCTACCTGCCGGTGCGGGAGGATTCGCGGTAGCACGCCGGTAACGTCGCCGGCCGCGGCACGTGTCCGCGCAGTTCCGGTGACGGCCCCGCCGTGCCCGTCCAGGCGCAGCGCTCGTCCGGGCGCAGCGCCCGTTCGGACACCGAGCAGGAGGTGGGATTCGGTGCTGTCGGTGCTCATCGTCGACGACGACGCGCGGGTGGCGCGCAACCACCGGGAGTTCGTCGAATCGGTCCGGGGATTCACGGTCGTCGGCGTCGCCCACACCGGCGCCGAGGCGCTGCGCTCCGTCGCCGAGCACCAGCCCGATCTCGTGCTGCTCGATCTCTACCTGCCGGACATGTCGGGCATCGACGTGCTGCAGCGGTTGCGCGCCCCGGACGACCCCGGCCCGGGCACGCCCGTGGACGTGCTCGTGATCACCGCGCTGCGCGACATCGACAACGTGCGCGCCGCGCTGCACGGCGGAGCGATGTACTACCTGCTCAAACCGTTCAACCTGACCGCGCTGCGGGAGCAGCTGGACAGTTTCGCCGCGGTGCGCGACAAGCTCGCGGGCGTGGACCAGGCCACCCAGCGCGACGTGGACCGCGTGTTCGGCGTGCGCCGCCGGAGCACGCGGACGAGCCTGCCGAAGGGGTTGACGGCCGAAACGGCGCAGCTCGTGGCGGAGACGCTGCGCGCGGCCGACTCCGACCTCTCGGCCGTGGAGGTCGCCGAACGCGCCGGCATCGCGCGGGTGACCGCGCGGCGCTACCTCGAGCACCTGTGCGCCGACGGGCAGGCCGCGCTGCGGATGCGGTACGGCTCGGCGGGGCGGCCCGAGCACCGCTACCAGTGGGTGCGGTGAATCGAGAGAAAGCACCTCCAGAAACGCAAGTGGGTGCGCAGCAGAACCTCCGGGGAAGCTCTCGCTCCGGGTGCTCGACGTCGAGCAGCGACGATCAGACCTGTGCCGACACGCGATGTGGGCCTGCGTGAGATCTCAGAACTCAACATGTAGTGTGCTCGGTGCCGGTGGTTCACGGGGCCGGAAACGGCCCGGTGAGGCGAGAGGGAACCCGGTGCGAATCCGGGACTGCCCCGCAGCGGTGAGCGGGAACGACCGCCGTCACCACCCCCGAGGTGGTGCAGCACTGGACGCACGTCCGGGAAGCGACGGCCAGTAGGGCCGGCCGAGCGCCGGAAGCCCGCGAGTCCGAAGACCTGCCACCGGTGTGCGCGGGAGAACGCGCACGCACACCGGGCCTCGAGGGCGGGTCGCGGACACGCGGAGCACACCGCGGCGGCGCACGGCGCCCGCGTCCACCACCCCCGCTCGCGAGGTTTCCGATCGGACGGACTCGCGAGAGGAGAGCGTCGTGACCCAAGCGCCCCCGGCAGCATCCGCGCGCACACCGGAGCTGAACGTGCGCGAACCCGACGGCGGCCTGCGGCCGCTCGACTGGGACCGCGTGGTGCGCCTCGTGCAGCACGCGGTCAGCGGGCTCGCCGACGTGCACGCCGAGCCGGTGCTGACCGAGATCCGCCGCAACCTCTACGACGGTGTGCGCGCCGACGAACTCGCGCAGGCGCAGATCATGGCCGCACGCACCCTCGTCGAATCCGAACCGAACTACGCGCACGTCTGCGCCCGGCTGCTGCTGCACGCGCTGCGCGGCGAAGCGCTGCGGCACGTCGCCGCGGTCGCACCCGGCTCGGACACCGGCGAACCGAGCACCGACTACCGCTCCCACTTCCCCGCCTACGTGCGCCACGGCGTCCACCTCGGACTGCTGGATCCCGCGCTGGAGCGGTTCGACCTGCAGCGGCTGTCCTCCGCGCTCGTCGGCGAACGCGACCTGCAGTTCACCCACCTGGGCCTGCAGACGCTCTACGACCGCTACCTGCTGCACGACGACGGGGTGCGGTTCGAGCTGCCGCAGGCGTTCTTCATGCGCGTGGCCATGGGGCTGGCGCTGCACGAGGACGACCGCGAACGGCGGGCGATCGAGTTCTACGAACTGCTGTCGACGTTCACGTTCATGACCTCCACGCCGACGCTGTTCAACGCGGGCACGCTGCGGCCGCAGCTGTCCTCGTGCTTTCTCACCACTGTGGACGACGACCTCGCGTCGATCTTCCGGTCCTACCGCAGCAACGCGATGCTGGCGAAGTACTCCGGCGGACTCGGCAACGACTGGACCCCCGTGCGCGGGCTCGGCGCGCGCATCCGCGGCACCAACGGAACCTCGCAGGGAGTCGTGCCGTTCCTGAAGATCGCCAACGACACCACGGTGGCGGTCAACCAGGGCGGCAAGCGCAAGGGCGCGGCCTGCGCCTACCTGGAGACCTGGCACATCGACATCGAGGAATTCCTCGACCTGCGCAAGAACACCGGCGACGACCGGCGCCGCACGCACGACATGAACACGGCGAACTGGGTCCCGGACGAGTTCATGCGCCGCGTCGAAGCCGATGCCGAGTGGACGCTGTTCTCCCCCGACGAGGTGCCCGACCTGCACGAGACCTGCGGCACCGACTTCGCCGAGCGCTACCGCGCCGCCGAGGCGGCCGCCGACCGCGGCGAGATCGCCGTGTTCCGCCGGGTGCGGGCGGTGGAGCTGTGGCGGCGGATGCTCACCGCGCTGTTCGAAACCGGGCACCCGTGGCTGACGTTCAAGGACCCGTGCAACCTGCGCTCACCGCAGCAGCACGCCGGCGTGGTGCATTCCTCCAACCTGTGCACCGAGATCACGCTGAACACCGGTGCCGACGAGGTGGCCGTGTGCAACCTCGGATCGGTCAACCTGCAGGCGCACGTCGGCTCCGGCGGCCTCGACCACGCGCGGCTGGAGAGCACGGTCACCACCGCGGTGCGCATGCTGGACAACGTCATCGACCTCAACTTCTACACGCTCGACGAGGCCCGCGACTCCAACTTCCGCCACCGCCCCGTCGGGCTGGGCATCATGGGTTTGCAGGACGCCCTGTTCGAGCAGAGCATCCCGTTCGCCTCCGCCGACGCGGTCGATTTCGCCGACACGAGCACCGAGGCGGTCAGCTACTACGCGATCGCCGCCTCGGTGCGGTTGGCCGCCGAACGCGGCCGGTACGCCTCCTTCGACGGTTCGCTGTGGAGTCGCGGCGTCCTGCCGATCGACTCGCTGGGCCTGCTCGAGCGGGCTCGCGAGCCCGAGCACGCCGAGCTGGACCACTCCGCCCGCATGGACTGGGACGGGCTGCGCCGCCGCGTGCGGGACACGGGCATGCGCAACTCCAACGTGCTGGCCATCGCCCCGACCGCGACGATCTCGAACATCTGCGGCGTGGGCCAGTCCATCGAGCCGCTGTTCTCGAACCTGTTCGTCAAGTCCAACATGTCCGGCGATTTCACCGTCATCAACCCGTACCTGGTGCGCGATCTGAAGCGGCGCGGCCTGTGGGACGCGGCGATGGTCGCCGACCTGAAGTACCACGACGGCACCGTCTCGGCCATCGACCGCATCCCCGCGGACCTCAAGGACCTGCACGCGAACGCGTTCGAAGTGGACAGCTCCTGGCTGGTGGAGGCCGCGGCGCGCCGGCAGAAGTGGCTCGACCAGGCGCAGTCGTTGAACCTCTACATCTCCTCGCCCAGCGGCAAGCAGCTCGACGCGCTGTACCGCTCGGCCTGGCGCAAGGGGCTGAAGACGACCTACTACCTGCGTTCCCGTGCGGCCACGCAGGTGGAGAAGAGCACGCTGCGCGGCACCGACGGCAAGCTCAACGCGGTTCCGACATCGCCGGCAGCGGCGCCGGGCACCGACCGGGCCGAGACCGCCGCCTGCGCCACCGACGACCCCGACTGCGAGGCCTGCCAGTAACACCGGCCGCCCAGCTCAGCGCAGACCGCCAGTGCAGCACACGTGCGCTGCCGCTACCGGCGGCCGCACCCGCGTACCCCTGGAGCATTCGATGACCACCGCCGCGAACGACACCGACACCACCGGCCTCGGCGAGATCGACCGCGACGCCGAACGCGTCACCGTCGACGACAAGTCCATGATCAACGCCCGCGCCGACGTGAACCAGCTGATGCCGCTGAAGTACCACTGGGCCTGGGACAAGTACATCGCCGGCTGCCACAACCACTGGATGCCCACCGAGGTCGGCATGCAGGCCGACATCGCGCTGTGGAAGTCCGGCGACGGACTCACCGAGGACGAACGGCTCATGCTCAAACGCAACCTCGGGTTCTTCGCCACGGCCGAATCCCTGGTGGCCAACAACATCGTGCTGGCCGTGTACCGGCACCTGACCAACCCGGAGTGCCGCCAGTACCTGCTGCGGCAGGCCTTCGAGGAAGCCGTGCACACGCAGACGTTCCAGTACATCTGCGAAAGCCTCGGGCTCGACGAGGGCGAGCTGTTCAACGCCTACCGCGAGATCCCCTCCATCGCCGACAAGGACGCGTGGGCGCTGCAGTACACGCAGAACCTCGAGGACCCCGGCTTCAGCACCGGAACCCCGGAGGCCGACCAGGACTTCCTGCGCGATCTCATCGCCTTCTACGTGATCTTCGAAGGCATGTGGTTCTACACCGGTTTCGCGCAGATCCTCTCGCTGGGCCGGCGCAACAAGATGGTCGGCATCGCCGAGCAGTACCAGTACATCCTGCGCGACGAGTCGCTGCACATGAACTTCGGCATCGACTGCATCAACCAGATCAAGCTGGAGAACCCGCACCTGTGGACGGCGCAGTTCCAGCGCGAGGTGCGCACCATGCTCGCCGAGGCCTGCGACCTGGAAGTCGCCTACGCCCGCGACACGATGCCGCGCGGCATGCTCGGGCTGACCGCAGAGCTGTGCGAGCAGTACATGCACTTCATCACCGACCGCCGCGCGCAGCAGATCGGTCTGGACCCGCTGTTCGGCGTGCAGGACAACCCGTTCCCGTGGATGTCTGAGACGATGGACCTGCGCAAGGAGAAGAACTTCTTCGAAACCCGGGTCACCGAGTACCAGAGCGGCGCGGCGCTCGACTGGGACTGACCCGCTGTCCGCAGTGGTCGCCCCGCCCCGCCGCGCGGGGTGACCACTGCCAACCGTGTGCTCCCGCGCTTCCCGTCTCCGCGGGGAGCACACCAGGTCCGTCCGGCAGGATCGGCCGTCCCCACCGGGCGGGCCGCGGCCGTCCCGCGGGGAGCGATGTGGCACCGCTCCCCGCGGGACGAGCTCAAGACTGCTACGCCACCGCGTCGCGTGCGGCGCGGGTGGCCTGGCGCATCGACTCGACCAGCAGGTCGCGGTACTTCTCGGCCGTGGCCGCGTCGCCGTCGGAGATCGCGTCGTCGATCGCCGACAGCGGTTGGACCTCGTAGCCGGTGTACATTCCCGGGGCGTACACCATGTGCTTGTACCATTCGCGGCCGGGCAGGCCCTCGTCCTGCGTCAGCGCGCGTTCCTGCTGCAGCAGCGCCTCGTTGATCCGCTCCGCGTCGGCCGTCCCGTCGCGGGCAGCGCCTTCCAGCCGCGCGGTGGCCGCGCGCCACTCCCGCGCCGCCGCGTACGCCGGCGACAGGTCCACCACGGAGTCGTCGGACTGGGCCTCGTCCAGGTCCCGCAGGTGGCCGTCGACCGCGTCGGCGTAGTCGGAGTAGGCCATCGGCAGCACGTCCGCATCGGCCAGGCGCAGCGCGAACGTGCCGGCGTACGCCGCGGACGCCTCGTGGTACCGGTACCCGGGGTCGAGGAAGTTCCGCATCGCGTGCAGGTCGTCGTAGGCGCTGTGGTACTCACCGCCCGGTGTGGACATGCCCATGTCCGCGGCGGCGATGCCCAGGTGGTTGAGGAACGGCGTGTAGTCGGAACCGCTGCCCAACCGCTCCGGCACCGGTTCGGGCTGGTCGGTGTTGTTCTTCCAGTTCTCGTACAGGGTGCCGTGCTCCGGGTCCTCGATGTCCTTGGCGATGTCGGCGAGGACGTCGTCGAGCGCGGGCACGGAACTGGCGGAGAAGTTCTTCCCGCCGCCGGCGCCGTCGAGGTTCAGGTACGTCACCGCGTTGTCGACCAGGTCGGCGCGGTGCTGCTCGGCCCACTCGGTCGCGCCGAGCAGCCCGTACTCCTCACCGTCCCAACCGGCCAGCACGATCGTCCGGTCCGGCTGCCAGCCCTGCTCGCGCAGCTGCGCCAGCGCCCGGGCGGCCTCCATCACCGTGGTCCAGCCGGACACGTCGTCCTTGGCGCCGTAGGTCCACGAGTCGAAGTGCGCGCCGAGCACGACCTTCTGCTCGGGGTGCTTCGCCCCGGGGATCTCGGTGATCACGTCGCGCACCGGGGTTTGCTCGTAGTCGATGTCCAGGTCCATGTTGACGTTGGTCGGACCCGGCCCCACGCGGTAGTCCATGTCCAGTCCGCCCTGCCAGCCTTCGGGCGCTCGCGGCCCTTCCAGCGCGGCGAGCAGGTGCTCGGCCTGGCCGTAGGAGATCGGCGTGGTCGGCACGCTGGTCGTGTTCTCCGCTTCGGACGGGTCGAGCCGCGGCACGCCCGGCTTGGACGGAGTTCCCGGCGTGAGCGGATCACCCGGGTGCTGGAAGATGTACTGCACGCTGCCGCGTTGGATGCCGTCGGCGTTGCGCCACGGCCCGTCGGGGTAGACCTCGCCCTGGCGGAATCCGTCGTCGGCGGGGTCGGAGTACAGGATCACGCCCGCGGCGCCGTGCTCTTCGGCCACTTTGGACTTGACGCCGCGGAAGCTCTCGCCGTAGCGGGCGAGCACGATCTTGCCCTCCACGTCGACGCCGAGTCGTTCGAGTTCGGCGTAGTCATCCGGCAGGCCGTAGTTGACGTAGACGACGTCGGAGGTGACGTCGCCGGCGGGGGAGTACGCGTTGTAGCCGGTGACGACGTCCTCGAAGTTGTCGTGCCACGGGTAGGCGGGCTCGCGCACTTCGAGTTCGCGCTGTTGCGGCGCGGTCATCGTCACCGAGATGTCCTGCGGCGAGGACGCGTGGACGTCGTAGCTCTCCAGCTTCGCGTCCAGTCCCCACTGCCGCAGTTTGTCCACGGAGTACTGCGCGCGGCGCTCGGCACCCTCGGTGCCGACCAGGCCCGGGTAACTCGCCATGTCTTCGCTCATCCGCGCCGCGCTGTCGGCGTCGACCTCCTGCTGCAGCCGCTCTTCCCACGGCTGGGCGTCGTCGGTGTCGGCCGCTGTGGACGCCTGCACCGCTCCGCCGAGGACGAGCGCGGTGCTGCACGCGGCCGCGCCGAGGGCGCGGACGAGGCGGCGGTGTCGTGCGTGGTGGGACATCCAGCCTCCTGAAAAACCTGATATCGAGTTGAACAGCAGGCGAAAAGTACAAAGTGGCCACCTCTCCCGCAATTGGTGCCACCCGTTCGGGCGCGAACTTCCCGCGACCGGTTGATCACGACGCCTGGATGCCGCCGAAAGCACCGCGGAATGTGAGTCCGTGCACAACGCGGCGGGCGGCGACTTCCACCCGTCGCAGCCCACCGCGGCCGCAGCCGGTGAGCGGCCGCCGGGTGATCTGCCGGGATCCGCGGAGATCCCCTTGATGCGCAACGTCACCGCCGTTACCTTGCAGAAAGGCTAGGCAAACCTAATGTCTGCGTGATCTCGGCGAGCGAACCCCGTCGCCGCGACGCCGACCACCCGGTATCGAACCCTCGACTGCCGAAACAGCTCCAACCCGACGGAACTCCCCTCCCCGACACAGCAAGAGGTGACCGCGCGTGCGGACCAATGCACGGCTCGGCGGTGGCAGCGACGGCGCCGACGCGCTCGCTCCGCTGCTGGAGACCGCGCTCGACGCGTTCCACAAGGGAACTTCCGAACGCGATGGCCCGCTGCCAGCAGGAGGCGACCCCGCCGTGGCGGAACGGGCCGGCACCGGCGGACGATCGCTCCCGGACACCGGCGTCGGAGCCGAACAGGCGCTGCACGAACGCGTTCGGGCGTTCACGGCGAACGCGGCGGAACCGGCCGATCCTCGTTGCGCCGGGCATCTGCACGCCCCACCGCTCGCGGTCGCGCTCGCCGCAGACCTCATCGCCGGCACCCTGAACTCCTCGTTGGACTCCTGGGACCAAGGCCCCTCCGGCACGGTGATCGAAAAGGACGTCGTGCGCACCACGGCGAGGCTCATCGGATTCGACCCGGACGAGGCGGCCGGTGCCCTCACCTCCGGCGGCACGGAATCCAACCTCACCGCACTGCTGCTCGCCCGCGACCGCGCGCCGACGCACCGCCCGCGGGTGTTCTGCTCCGCGCAGGCGCACTTCTCGATCGCCCGCGCCGCGGGAACCCTCGGCCTCGGCGAGGACGCCGTCGTCCCCGTACCGGTCGACGAGCAGCACCGCATGGCACCGGAGGGCCTGCGGGACGCGCTCGCGCGCACGCAGGAGGCCGGCGACGCGCCGCTGGCCGTGGTCGCCACCGCCGGCACCACCGACGTCGGCGTGGTCGACCCGATACCCGAGATCGTCGAGATCGCGCGGGAATTCGGCACGTGGGTGCACGTCGACGCGGCCTACGGCGGCGGCGCGCTGTTCTCCGAGCACCTCGCCCCGCTCCTGCGCGGCATCGAGCGCACCGAATCCGTGGGCCTGGACCTGCACAAGCTCGGCTGGCAGCCGGCGGCGACCGGCATGCTGCTCACCGGGCGAGCCGAACTGTTCGACCCGCTGGACCGGCGCGTGCCCTACCTGAACACCGAGGACGACGAAGAAGCCGGATTTCCCGGGCTCGTGCACCGCTCGCTGCGCACGACGCGCCGCGCCGACGCGTTCAAGGTCGACGTCACCTTCCGAGCGCTGGGCAGGAGCGGCCTCGGCGCGCTGGTCGACCGGTGCCACGAACTCGCCCACCACGCCGCCGACCGCATCGCCGGCCACCCGCAGCTGCGGTTGCTTCGCCGACCCGAGCTGAGCACGGTCGTGTTCCGCTACGTCCCGGAGCGCGGCGAGGCTGATCGCTGCAACGCACGGCTGCGGCAGCGGTTGCTCGACGAGGGCCGCGCCGTGGTCGGACGAACCGAAGTGGACGGACGGGTCCACCTGAAACTGACGTTGCTGAACCCGCACGCCACCGGAGTCGACGTCGACTCGGTGCTCACCGCGGTGGTCGAAGCCGGAGACGAGGAAGCATCGACCCGATGACGAGCAGTTTGCACGCGGACGCCCCCGCGATCCAGGGGCAGGACGACGCCGAACGCGCCGCCGGCGACGCGGCCACCGAAGGACTGCTGCGCTGCTGGGTGCGTGAGAAAGCGCTGCGGTTGAGCGGCGATTCCGCCGTGTTCGACTTCGCGGTCAGTGGGGTGCAGGTGACCGCACCCGTGCTGTACCGCTCCGCGACCGGTCATCACCGCTTCGGCACACCGCGCCTGCCCTCCGGCGCGGCGGTCAGCGCGGTGACGCTCGCGACGCTGATCGGCCTCGAGGCCACTGCGGGGAGGCGACGGCAGCAGCACGTGACCGATGACCTCGTGGGGCGCGTGGCCGATTCGCAGGCGCGCGTCGCCCAGTACCTGCGGCACCGGGCGCAGCACGAGGAGCCGGTGGCCGAGACGTCGCCGTTCCTCGCCGCGGAGCAGGCGCTGGTGCTGGGGCACCCGCTGCACCCCGCGCCGAAGAGCCGCCAGGGCATCAGTCCGGGCGAGGCGAGCCGCTTCTCCCCCGAGCTGCAGGGCGGTTTCCCGCTGTTCTGGTTCGCCGCCGACCCGTCAGTGGTCTCCAGCGAGGGCTCGCCCGTGGCCGCGTTGGGCGATTTCGCGCCCAAGGTGCCCGCCGGAACCGTTCCCGTTCCCGCGCACCCGTGGCAGGCGCGGGAAGCGCTGTCCAAGCCCGGCATCCGGTGCATGCGCCAGCGGGGCCTGCTCGAACCGCTGGGCGAGCACGGCCCCGAGTGGTTCCCGACCGCCTCGGTGCGCACCGTCTTCCACCCGGACGCCCCGGTGATGCTCAAGTTCTCGCTGAGCATGCCGATCACCAACTCGGTGCGGGAGAACCTGCGCAAGGAACTGCGCCGCGGAGCCGAGATCGACCGGCTGCTGCGCGGCGGTCTCGCCGAGGAGCTCGCCGCGCAGCACCCCGGTTTCGGCGTCGTGCGCGATCCCGCGTGGATCGCGGTCGACGTGCCCGCGGCGAGCGAGAGCGGGTTGGAGACCGTCGTGCGCGAAAACCCGTTCCGCGACCGGGAGCGGGCCGTGTGCGTGGCCGGGCTGGTGGCCGAACGGCCCGACCGCGGGCGTTCCGGAATCGCCGCCGTGCTCGAACGGCTCGCCGCCGCGGAAGGCACCGGAACCGCCGAGATCGCCGAACGCTGGTGCGCGCGCTACTTCGACGCCGTCCTCGCCCCGGTGCTGCGGCTGTACCGCGAGCACGGGCTCGGGTTGGAGGCGCACCAGCAGAACACCCTGGTGGAGCTCGACGAGCAGGGCTGGCCGCGCGGTGGCTGGTACCGGGACAACCAGGGCTACTACATCTCCGAGCAGCGCCACGACCTGCACCGGTTCCTGCCGGAGGTGGGCGACGGGGAGAACCTGTGCCCGGACGAGCTCATCAACGAGCGCCTCGGCTACTACATCGGCATCAACAACCTCCTCGGCCTCGTCGGCGCGCTCGGCAGCCAGGGCTTGGCCGATGAGCCGCGCCTGCTCGGCGTGCTGCGCCAGCGCCTGCTCGGTTTCGCCGACCTGGCGCTGGCGCGCACCCTCGCCGAGGCGCCGACGCTGCGGTGCAAGGCCAACCTGCTCACCCGCGTCGACGGGCTCGACGAGCTCGTCGGCCCGATCGCGAGCCAGTCCGTGTACTGCGACATCCCGAACCCGTTCGCGGAAGCCACCTCATGAGCCCTGCCTACGACCTGGTCGGCGTCGGCATCGGACCGTTCAACCTGTCCGTGGCCGCGCTCGCCGACTCGCTGCCCGACGTCACCGTCGCGCTGTTCGACGAGAACCCGGAGTTCGCCTGGCACCCGGGGCTGCTCATCGAAGGCACGACCCTGCAGGTGCCGTTCCTGGCCGACCTGGTCACCATGGTGGACCCGACGAGCCCGTGGTCCTTCCTGTCCTACCTCAAGGAGCACGACCGGCTGTTCCCGTTCTACTTCGCGGAGAACTTCCACGTCCCGCGGCAGGAGTACAGCCACTACTGCCGCTGGGTCGCCGAGTCCCTGCCGTCCTGCACGTTCGGCGAGCGCGTCACGGCCGTCGACTGGGACGCCGCCAGCGGGCTGTTCACCGTGGAGCACACCGACCGGCGCACCGGCGAGACTTCCGCGGTCACCGCGCACAACGTGGTGCTCGGCGTGGGCACGAGCCCGTCCGTGCCGGAACCGTTCACCGAGCTGCTCGGCAAGCAGGTGTTCCACGCGGCCGCCTACCTCGACCGGTTCGAGTCGCTGCGCGAGGCCGAGGACATCACCGTGCTCGGTTCGGGCCAGTCCGGATCCGAGGTGCTGCTCGACCTGCTGCGCGAACAGCGCAACGCCGGCTGGCGGCTGCGCTGGCTGACCCGCTCTCCCGCGCTGGCGCCGATGGAGTACTCCAAGCTGGGCCTGGAGCACTTCACACCGGACTACACGCAGTACTTCCGCACGCTGGACCAGTCCACGAAGGACGGTCTCGTGCCGCAGCAGTGGCAGTTGTACAAGGCGAGCAGCGCGGGCACGCTCGCCGAGATCCACGACCTGCTGTACCAGCGCGGCATCGGCGGACAGGCGCCGGACGTCACGATCATGCCGAACATCGCGGTGACCGGCGCGCAGCACGGCGAGCGCATCACGCTGAACTGCCACCACGTGCAGCAGGAGCGCACCTTCGAGGTCACCACCGACCGGGTGGTGCTGGCCACCGGGTTCACCGCGGAACGGCCCGCGTGCCTGGACCCGCTCACCGAGGCGATCCGGTGGGACGAGCGGGGACGCTACCGGGTCACCGACGACTACCAGGTGGTCACCGACGACGAGGTCTCCGGCGGCCTGTACGTGCAGAACGCCGAGATGCACACGCACGGCGTGGGCGCCCCGGACCTCGGTCTGGGGGCGCACCGCGCCGCGACCATCCTCAACTCCGTGGCCGGCCGGCGGTTCGCCCTGCCCGAACGCACCGCCTACACCACGTTCGGCGTCGAACCCTGAGCCGAACTCCGAACTTGCGAGGTAGCCCCATGACGCTGTCGCTTCCCGCCGAGCTGACCGAGCAGAACTGGCGGCGCGCCGGCCGCGCCCTGCTGGCCAAGTCGCTCGGCGAGCTCTCGTACGAACAACTGCTCGAACCCGTCCACGTCGACGGGGACCGCTACCGGGTGGACCTGCCGGAGGCCGTGTCCTACGCGTTCACCGCGCGGCGCGGCGCGTTCCAGGACTGGCGCGTGGACCCCGCGACGATCGTGCGCACCGGGCCGGGCGGCGGCGAGGCGGCCGAAGACCCGCTGCGCTTCTTCCTCGACGCGTACGAGGCGCTGGGCGTCAGCGGTGACACCGCAGGACATTTCCACCGCGAGCTCTCCGCGACGCTGGTCGCGGACGCGCGGCTGCTCGACGCGGGCGTTTCCGCGGCCGAGCTCGCCGGCTTGGACTACGTGAGCCTCGAGGGGTACCAGACCGGTCACCCGTGGCTCATCCCGAACAAGGGCCGGGTGGGCTTCTCCGATTCGGACGCCGAACTCTACGGCCCGGAATCGCGCCGCGCGCACCGGCTGCCGTGGATGGCGGTGCACCGCTCGCTGGCCGACTACCGCGCCGTGCCCGGGCTCGACCAGGACGTGCTGCTGAAGGCGGAGCTGGGCGACGAGGACGTGCGGGAGTTCACCGCGGTGCTGGCCGAACGCGGCCTGGAACCGGCGGAGTACGTGTTCATGCCGGTGCACCCGTGGCAGTGGGACCACGTGGTGGTCCCCGACTTCGCCGCGGAGATCGCGCAGGGGCTGATCGCGCCGCTGGGCACCGGATCGGACCGGTACGTGGCCCAGCAGTCGATCCGCACGTTCGCCAACGTCGACGACGAACACCGGCACTTCGTCAAACTGCCGCTGTCGGTGCTGAACACGCTGGTGTGGCGGGGATTGCCGACCGAACGCACCGTCGCGGCCCCGGCGGTGACCTCCTGGATCCAGGACCTCGCCGGTTCGGACGCGTACCTGCGGCAGACCGGGGCCGTGCTGCTCGGCGAGGTGGCCTCGGTGGCGGTGCGGCACCGCGGGTTGGAGCGCATCACGAACGTGCCCTACCAGTACAGGGAGCTGCTCGGCGCGATCTGGCGAGAACCGCTGGCGGGCAAGCTCGACAGCGGCGAGAGGGCGCGGACGCTGGCCGCGCTGCTGCACGTGGACGCCCACGGCACCGCGTTCGTGACCGAGCTGGTGCGGCGGTCCGGCCTCGACGCGCAGGACTGGCTGCGGCACCTGTTCCACGCGCTGATGCCGCCGCTGCTGCACTTCCTGTACCACTACGGCGTGGTGTTCTCGCCGCACGGGGAGAACACCATCTTCGTCTGCGACGAGAACGACGTTCCCACGCGGCTGGCGGTGAAGGACTTCGTCGACGACGTCAACATCAGCGAAACCCCGCTGCCGGAACTGTCCGGGATGCCGGCGGACGTGGACGACGCGCTGCTGCGGGAACCGCCGGAAATGCTGCGCCAGTTCGTCCAGAGCGGCTTGTTCGTCGGCCACTTCCGCTACTTCGCGCCGCTGGTGGAAGAGCACCTCGGCGTCTCCGAGAGCGCGTTCTGGACGCTGCTGCGCGAGGAGGTCCTCGACTACCAGCGCAACTTCCCGGAGCTGGCCGAGCGTTTCGAGATGTTCAACCTGTTCACCCCGCGCATCGACCGGTTGTGCCTGAACCGCAACCGGTTGCTGCTGGACGCCTACCGGGACCGCCCCGAACGACCGCACGCGGCGGTGCACGGCACGGTGCCGAACCCGCTGGCCGGCCAGGTGGACTGACAGGTCGTGCTCGGACGACGACAGGACAAGCGGCTGCACCGCTGTTGAAGCAGGCCCGGTGAACCCGTTCTCGAATCGTGTCCGCGCGGGCAGTGCTGCGCGCGGGAAGGACCGCGGGGCGGACCTTCCCGCGCGGGAGCGGATCAGCCGAGCGCGTCGGTGACGGCCTCGCGGAGGATGCCCAGGCCCTGCTCGAGTTCCTCCTCGGTCACGGTCAGCGGGGGCATCACCTTGACCACCTCGTCGTCCGGACCGGAGGTTTCCACCAGCAGCTTGCGGTCGAACGCGGCGCGTGCGACCTTCGCCGCCGATTCGCCGTCGGCGAAGCTCAAACCACGTGCCAGGCCGCGGCCCTTGGCGGTGCTGCCGGGGTGTTCGGCGGCGATCTTGCCCAGCACCTCACCGGTGCGTTCGCCCTTGCGTTCGGTGCTGCGGCGCAGTTCGTCATCGCTCCAGTAGTGCCGCAGGGCGGCGGATCCGGTGACGAACGCCGGATTGTTGCCGCGGAACGTTCCGTTGTGCTCTCCCGGCTTCCACACGTCCAGCTCCGGTTTGAGCAGCGTGAGCGCCAGCGGCATCCCGTAGCCGCCGATCGACTTGGACAGGCAGACGATGTCCGGTTCGATCCCCGCTCCTTCGAAGCTGAAGAACGGTCCCGTGCGGCCGCAACCCATCTGCACGTCGTCGACGATCAGCAGGATCCCGTGGTCGCGGCAGATTTCCCGCAGCCGGCGCAGCCATTCGTCGCGCGCGGCGTTGACGCCCCCTTCGCCCTGCAGCGTTTCCACGATCACCGCGGCCGGAGCGTCGAGGCCGCTGCCGGGATCGTGCAGCAGCCGTTCGAGGTGGCCGAAGTCCGGCTCCGGGCCGGTGTGGTCGTCGTAGGGCACGGGTGTGGCGTGCGGCAGCGGAACTCCCGCACCGCGGCGTTTTCCGGCGCTGCCGGTCACGGCCAGCGCCCCCAGCGTCATCCCGTGGAAGGCGTTGGTGAAGCCGATGACCTGGTGGCGCCCGGTGACCTTGCGGGCGAGCTTCAGCGCCGCTTCGACCGCGTTGGTGCCGGTCGGCCCGGGAAACTGCACCTTGTACTCCAGGCCGCGCGGGTGCAGCACGATGCGCTGCAGGTCTTGCAGGAAGTCGCGTTTGGCCGCGGTGGCCTGGTCCATGCCGTGCGTGACCCGGTCGTCCTCCAGGTAGTCGATGAGCGCGCGCTTGAGCACCGGGTTGTTGTGGCCGTAGTTCAGCGCCCCCGCGCCGGCGAAGAAGTCGAGGTGGGCATCTCCGCGCTCGTCGAAGAGCCAGCTCCCCCTGGCCCGGTCGAAGACGGTCGGCCAGTTCCGGCTGTAACTGCGCACTTCGGATTCCAGGGTGGCGAAGACGTCGTTCACGGTCCTCCATCCCACTCGGGCGCGCCGAGCATCGGATCGCGAGCGAACCGCCGCGGGCGGCGGGCTCGATGTACGGAATGCACGGAAAACACGTGGGACTGCCACGCGTTGCGCCGAGACGCGAGCAACATCGCGACGGCGGTCGCACTTCGCGCGGGCGCGGTGGATCGCTCCGCCGCCAGTTCGGGATGCCCGCAACATAGCAAGGCAGGGCGCGGATGTCAGTCGAGCAGGAGGGTATTCGACACCACACGCGCAGGAGTTTCCCGCGACGCGCCGATCCTCGGCCACGGCGCGCTCGGCGAGGACGCCGGGCCGGTCCGGGTGCTCAGGGTTTGCGCGCCACCGCGCCGTACATCGCCACGTCCTCGTCGGCGATCGCGCCGATCTCGCGCGGTTCGGGATGCCAGTGGTGCACCTGCACCAGACCGGGATCGACGAGCTCCAGCCCGCCGAAGAACGCTTGCGCTTCCTTCCCACTTGACCAGGCGTGTGTACGTTTCTCGAGAAAAGTACGCGACATTTCTCGAGAAACGTACACACGCCCGGCCGGGCCCACCTCGCGGCCGCGCTCGCCGCACGGGCGGCGGAGGGCCAGGTCAGGCAGGTGGTTCGGCGGCACCGGCGGAGGGGAACTGCGGGCTGCGCTTCTGCCGCAGCGCGGCAACACCTTCGGCCACGTCGGGGCCCATGAACCCGAGCATCTCGTACGCGGCGGACTGGTCGAAGATCGGCCCGGCGCTCCTGACCCAGCTGTTGAGCGCGCGCTTGGTCCAGCGCACGGCGGTCTGCGAGCCGGTGGCGAGGGTGTCGGCCGCGCCCAGCGCGCTGTCGAGCACCTGCTCGGCGGGCAGCGCCTTGCTCACCAGCCCGATGCGTTCGGCCTCGGCGCCGCTGAGCATCTCGCCGGTGAGCAGGTAGTAGCGCGCCTTCGCCATGCCCGCGAGCAGCGGCCAGATGATGGCCGCGTGGTCGCCCGCGGCCACGCCGAGCTGCACGTGGCCGTCGCCGAGCTTGGCCTCCTCGGCGCAGATCGAGATGTCCGCGAGCAGCGCGACGACCAGCCCGGCGCCGACGGCCACCCCGTTGATGGCCGAGACGACCGGCTTTTCGCAGTTGACGATGTTGTAGACGAGGTCGCTCATCTCGGAGAGCATGTGCGCGACCCGGTCGTGGTCACCGGCCATGCGCTCGACCATGTCCAGGTCGCCGCCCGCGGAGAAGGCCTTGCCCGCGCCGGTGATCACGGCGACCCGCGTGTCGGGGTCGGCGGAGACGTCGCGCCACACGCGCGCCAGTTCCGAGTGCATCACCTCGTCGGCCGCGTTGTACTTCTCCGGCCGGTTGATCGTGATCACGAGGACACCGTGCTCGCGGCGTTCGAAGGTCAACTGTTCGTAGTCGGCGTAGTCCATCGCGGTTGCCCTCCTCAGGCGGTTTCGAACATTCCCTGCGCGCATTCGGCGGCGGCCTGCTCGCGCGCCCTGCAGTGCACAGGGTGGACGTTCTCCCCGCCGGAGACGACCATGTCGTCCTTGCGCCCGACGATCGTGACGAACTCCGCGGAGTTCCAGGTGGCCAGACCGCACTCGTGCTGCGCGGCATCCTCGCGCCCGAGCGCCGCGAGCAGTACCGGGAGCTGATCGGCGGGGAGCAGGTGGTGAGCCGCAGGTCGGCACAGCGGGCGTGCGGACCGTGCCACTCGAGCTCCCCACCATGTCTTCGTACAGTTGCTGGACATGACCCTTGAGGACCTCCAACAGCGCCTGCGCGCTTTCGCGGATGAACGCGATTGGCACCAGTTCCACAATCCGAAAAACCTCGCCATGGCGTTGTCCGGCGAGGTGGGAGAGCTCGTCGAGGTCTTCCAGTGGCTCACGCCGGAGCAATCAGCCCAGATCATGAACGACTCCGCGGCCGGCGAGCGCGTGCGGCACGAATTGGCCGACGTGCTCGCGTACCTGCTGCGCTTGGCGGACGTGCTCGACATCGACATCCTGACGGCTCTGGACGCGAAGGTGAACCTGAACGCGGCCAAGTACCCGGTCGAGCTGTCCAGGGGGAGCGCGCAGAAGTACGACCAGCTCGGGCACGAGGACTGCTGAGGGGCCCGCTCCCGCCCACCCCGCCCTGGGTGTCTCCACCATGATCGATCCATTAGCCTTGTGGGGCAAGATCGCGGCCCGACGGGCACCGAAGTCGCCACTTCGTCGCTGCCCCCACCCGCGCGTGGACCACGCGTGCCCAGTGGGGGTTGGAAGTGGCGCTGGTTCGCCGGAACGCGGCGGAACTGCTCGACGAGGCGAAAGCCGACCGGTTGCACCTGCTCCTCAACGAGCAGGCCAAGTTCCAGTTGGGATCCCGGGTAGGAGTCTCCGAGGTGCGTTCCTGGCAACGCAGTCTGCCGGTGCTGCTCGGGGATCTCGCCGACGCCGGTCTCGGTCACGTCGAGGTGCTCCTGGAGCACAAGCTCCCGCACAGCCCGCGGCGCGTCGACGCCGTGCTCTGCGGGACGCACCCCAAGACCGGGGAACCCAGCTACGTGCTCGTCGAGTTGAAGCAGTGGTCGCACGTCGAAGCGGCACTCGGGGAACTCGTCCACGTCCCCTCTCACGGACCGGACCACCTGCTCCACCCGGTGGAGCAGGTCCGCCGCTACTGCTCGTACCTCGTCGATTCGACCCCCGCCCTGGCCGCACGCCCGCACTCCGTGCACGGAATCGCTTACCTGCACAACGCGCGCGATTCCGACGTCTCTTCATTGCGCGATCACGCGCTGAGCGACTACGGACGCCTGTTCACCCTCGACGACCGGGGCGAACTCGTCGACCACTTGCAGTCCAAGCTCGATCGAACTGGTGACAGCGACACCGCGCGCAAAGCGGCTGACGAGTTCCTGGACTTCCACCACGCGCCGTCCAAACCACTGCTCGACATCGCGACCAGGGAGATCCAGGAGCGCGAACAACTCGTCCTGCTGGACGAGCAGGAAGTCGCCTTCGAAACGGTCATGCAGGCCGTCCGCAAAGCTCGCGCCGCCAGCACCCGTACCGTGGTGATCGTCCTCGGTGGCCCCGGTTCCGGGAAGAGCGCTATCGCTCTCAACGTGGTCGGCGAACTCGCCCGGCAAGGCCGCACCGTGCATCACGCCACCGGATCCGGCGCCTTCACCCGCACGCTCCGCAAGATCGCGGGCAGCCGCAACACCCGCGTGCAGGGACTTTTCAAGTACTTCAACAACTACGTCGACTCCGAGGCCCGCGACCTCGACGTCCTGGTCTGCGACGAAGCCCACCGCATCCGCGAAACCAGCGTCAACCGCTTCACCAAGAAGGACGTGCGCGCACGCGCCGGACGTCAGGTCGACGAGCTGATCGGCGTCGCCTCGGTGCCCGTGTTCCTCCTCGACGAGAACCAGAACGTGCGCCCAGGAGAAATGGGGTCGCTGGAGGAGATCACCGCAGCGGCGGAAGCGAACGGTTGCAGCGTGGAAGTCGTCCGCTTGCAAGGCCAGTTCCGCTGCGGCGGATCCTCAGCGTTCGACACGTGGGTCTCACGACTCCTCGGGCTCGAACAGGCCGCGCCGACGGAATGGACCGAGCTCGCCGCTTCGACCGACGACGACTTCGCCGTCACCAGCGCCGGCTCCCCGCAGGAGATGGAAGCATGGCTGCGGGCCCGGCACTCCGAGTGCGGTGGCACCGCGCGCATCGCGGCTGGTTACTGCTGGCCGTGGAATGATCCGATCAGTACCGATCAGGGCAAACGACTCGTCGATGACGTCGTCATCGGTGATTGGCAACGCCCGTGGAACGCAAAACCCGACAAACGCGTCCCCGACGCGCCGGAGTCCTACTTCTGGGCCTCCGACGAACGCGGCTTCGGCCAGCTCGGATGCATCTACACCGCTCAGGGTTTCGAGTACGACTGGGCCGGGGTCATCATCGGTCCTGATTTCGTGCGCCGCGACGGGCAGTGGGTTGCACGTCGCAGCTACTCCCATGATCCCGCTGTGAAGAAGGCCAATGATCTGCACTTCGCGGGGCTCATCCGCAACACCTACAAGGTTCTCCTCACCCGCGGCATGAGGGGAGTCTGCGTGTACTCCCCCGACGCCGAGACGCAGGAGTTCCTGGAGCAGCTCACGCGATGAGCGGACGGGCCACTTCCGCGGGGTGCGTGCTCGGATGAACACCGTTCGTTGACGTGAGTTCCCGCGGGGCTGGCGCCCGTGCGCAACACGCGCGCTCGGGAGCGCTCGCGCGTGGTGGTTGGGGCGCCGCGCCAGGACTCGATGTAGCGCAGGGTTCGGCTCCAGGGCTCTAGCTCCAGCCTGCGGTTCCAAAACCCCTCTCACAGCGCGGCGAGCGCGGCGAGGATGCGCCGCAGCGTCGGCGCATCGCGGCGCCAGCCGGAGCCACCGAGCGACGGCATCGCGGGGTGGTTCCGCGACCGCTGCCGCGGCGACTCCGAGGCCAGGTGCGAAGTCGACGGCTGCGGTATCGGCAGCGTGCCCGACCAGCTCATCCGCCGCGGGCGCACCCGGCCTGTGGGGATCATCGCCGCGGCGGTCACTGCTGAACCTCGCGGTTGTGCGACCGGATCATTCGACGATCTCCCCTTCGATCACGGGGTCGGCTGTGTTCTCCTGCCGCAGTTCGCGCGCCAGGATCTCGAGGGCATCGGCCATCGCGCGCCGCTGGTGCGCGTCCACGCGACCGATCGGCACGTTCTCCGTGGCGTGGTGCAGCATCAGCGAGGCCTTCCGCATCTGGCATGCGAGGTGGTGGTCGGCGGCGCTCATCCGGACCGCCTCGCCTTCGGCGTTCCGGCCATGTCGTGCGCTGCCGCGTTGCACTCCGCGCAGGTCGGCCACAACCACGCGGCATCGCTGTGATCGGCGGTGACGGCCGCACTGCACAGCGCCGTCACATCGGTCCCGCTCTGCGGCCGGTGACCGGTGGTCGCGTGTCGTGCTCCATCGCCGGGACACCACGAGAACGGATGCGGTCGGTAGGTCATGCTTTTCCTCAGGCAATCTGCAGCGGTGCATGTGTTGAATTTGGTGCCGATTGGCACCAAATAAAGTGCCATTGCAGTTCCAACTGGCACAACACCTCGTCCGAGTGAACCAACATCGCGCTCACTCAAACGGTTATGCTGTGGCACATGGCTGGCACCACCCCGAAAGCGCGGGCCATCGGCGTGGAACTCCGTCGCGCGCGCGAAGACGCCGGACTCAGCGCGCGGCAGCTCGCTGACAAGCTGGAACTGAGCCACACCACCATCGGTCGGTGGGAGAAAGGGGAACGTGCGCCCCGCCCTGTGGACGTGGCGACCGTGCTCTCGGCCCTCGGTGCCGACAACCAGACGCGCGAAGAGCTGATCGAGCTCGCCCGAGACAGCGACGGCTCGCATTGGGTGGCCTCCAGCCTGCCCGCCCAGCGTCAGCAGCTGGCCGCATTGCTCGAACTGGAACGAACGGCAACCACGATCACCGAGATCTCGCCGCTGCTGGTCCCCGGTCTTCTGCAGACCAGTGACTACGCACGCGCGATGATGACCTCCGCTGACATTCCCGGGGATGAGCGTGAAACACGGGTGGCGGTTCGCGTCGGTCGACGCGATGCGATTACGCGTCGCAACCCGACGCATTACACGGCGCTGATCGGCGAGGCCGCGCTGTGGCAGACGATCGGCTCGGCCGATGTGATGGCCGAACAACTGGAGTACGTGCTCGAGCTGACCCAGCTCAACAGCGTGGATCTGCGAGTCATCCCCTTCATCAGCGGTTGGAACCCGGCGCTCGAAGGGCCGTTCCTGTTGATCGAGTCACAGGAGGGACCCGTCGTGCAGATCGAAAACCGCCGGTCAGGCCTGTTCCTGCACGAGGCGGCCGACGTCAGCGCCTATCGTGACGCCACCGATGCTGTGCTGAACTCTGCCTTGTCCTCTGAAGCGACATCCGAGCTCATCACCGGTGTCATCGAGAAGTGGAGACAGCAACAATGAGCGCCCCACAAGAACCGCGCAACTGGCGCAAGTCCACTCGGAGCGTCAACACGAGCACGTGCGTCGAGGTCGGTCGGATCGCCGACGGTGCGGCGGTGCGCGACACCAAAGACCGCGGTCGCGGTTACTTCACCACCACCCGCGGCCAGTGGAACGCCTTCCTCGCCGCGGTGAAGACCGACAAGTTCACCGGCTGAGCAACCGCCGAACGCACCAGCGCCCTCGACGCGGAAACTCCGCGCCGAGGGCGCTTTTCCGCCTCGGAGGAGTGCAGCTCCGGGTCGGCGAGCAGTTTGGCCTCGCTGCTCGGGATTGCGGATCAGCAGCAGGACTCCGAGGTCGATGCGGATCATGGTGGTCTCGCGACCGGCGAACAGCAGGCCGGGGCCAACCGGGCGACCTCCTCGACCGGCAGGGCGGTGCCTTCGCCGGTGCCGCCGGAGCGGCTGGCCCAGACCACGCGCGCGTTGGTGGACTCGCTGCGGACGGAACGTCCGAGCGGTGATGCGGCGTGCCGGGCAGTGCCAGCGCACCGCCAGCGGCTTCCGGTGCGGGCTGGTTCGGCCCGGTCGGGCGCAGCGCGCCTCGCCCGCGGAACTGCCGCAGACGAACGAGCTCGGCAGGTCCGGGCGATCGGTCGCGCTTCGCACGTACCGCCGCTTCCGGGATACGTTCGCACGATGACGAACACTGCGACACCGCTTTCCCGGATGCCGCTGCGGGTGCGTTACCACGAGTGCGACCCGCAGGGCGTCGTGTTCAACGCGCACTACCTCGCGTATGCGGACATGGCCAGCTTCGAGTGCGTGAAGGCGCTGTTCGGATCGCACGCCGAACTGCTCGCGCGGGGCGTCGACCTGGTGGTGGCCGAGTCGAACCTCCGGTACCTGGCGCCGTGCCACTTCGACGACGAGCTCGTCGTGACGGTCCGCACCGAACGCGTCGGCACGACGTCGCTGACGTTGCGCTTCGAGATGCACCGCGGTGACGAGCTGGTGGCCGAGGTCACCAACCGCTACGTCTGGATCGGCACCGAGACCACCACTCCGACGGCACCGCCGGAGGACGTCCGCAACGCCTTCCTCTCCGCTGCCTCCAGCAACGGCGGGTGACGCTCGCGCGGACCAGCGTGTGGCAGCAGCGCCCTCACACCAGCGGCTTTCCCATCCTCCTGCGCCGGCGCAGGTCGGCGAGGAAGAGGTTCAGCGGGAACCGGCGCACCGACGGCGGCAGGTTCAGCGCCACCACCCCGACGCCGCGCGTGAGGCGGTCGAAGCGGCGCTGGTCCTTCCCGCTCCAGCTCAGACCCATCTGCTCGCGGAAGGCCTGCGGCAGGAAGCCGGTGGTGACGAACCGGTTGAACCGTCCGAAGAGGACTCGCAGCGCGGCGGGCAGGAACTGCAGGTCGGCGATGGACAGCAGCATGTCCCGCACCGGCGGGTCGATGGAGACCTCCTGCAGCCCTCGCTGCCAGTACTGCTCGAACTCCTCCCGGCTTTCCGGCCACTTCTCGGCCGGCACCTGCAACGTCGTGCCCAGCGGCGCGGAGGCGGCGTAGACGGCTTCGCGCCGCTGCGGCGGGATCGGCTGCCCGGCCAGGGCCTCGTAGGAGTCCTCGAAGCCCTTGTACAGGCAGGCGGCCACCCACAGCTGCAGCTCCGCGTCGAAGGCGTTGTAGGCCACCGGGCTGGACTCGCCGGAGCGGACGTGCGCGTGCTGGCGGTTGACCGCCCGCCGGTAGACCTGCCTGTCCTCATCGGTGCCCATGGTCGCCACCGCGAGGTAGGTGAACGTGGTGCGGGCGCGTTTCCACGGGCGCTGGAACAAGTTCCCGCTGTCCACTGTGCTCTCGAGGACTCCGTGACCCACGCCGGAAAGTCCGAGCTGCATGATCACGTTCGCCGCTCCGGCCATCAGGCCGGCGCCGGCGACGAGGTCGTCGAACCGGTCCGCGGGCCGACGCGCGGGAGCACGCATGCCGCACCTCCGCACCCGAAGCTGTCTGCGCACGCATGTTATCAGCGAACGAGCACGCCGAACGCCGTGCGCAGGCGTTCGGCGTCGCCAGCGGCGTGCGCCGCGGGCCGCCACCGCTGCCGGCGAAGCGTCAGCAGAACGGCGGAGCGGCCCCGCCGAACCGGGCGAGGCCACCGACGCAATCCAGCGCCTCGGGAAACCCGAGCCCGACGGGCCGTCCTCGGCAGTGTTGACACCGGGGCGGCAGCGGGTCAGCGTTGAGCCACCTGGCAACGTGCGCCCGCTGTTCGCGACGAAGGGAACAGGCCGTGTCCACAGCAGAGCAGGTACGCCGCGCCGTCGACGGACTCACGATCACCGGACTGCTGCGGCGCAACGCCCGGCAGTACCCCGACCAACCCGCGCTGACCAGCGGCATCGGCCCCGACGCGAACACCCTGACCTGGTCGCAGCTGCGCACCGAGACCGCCGCGCTCACCCGCGGCCTGTCCGCCGCAGGGCTGCGCGAGCGCGACCGGATGCTCATCGCCATGTCGAAACGGCCCGAGCACTGGATCGTCGACCTGGCCGCGGTGCACCTCGGCGCGCTGCCGTGCACCACCTACGACACGCTCAGCACCGCGCAGATCCGCTTCATCGCCCACCACAGCGCCGCGACGGTCGTCGTGCTGGAGGGCGCCGAGCAGATGCGGAGCTGGGGCCCGGTGCTGGACGAACTTCCGCACCTGCGCGCCGTCGTCGTGATCGACCCCTCCGCCGCGCCGAGCGGTGATCCGCGGTTCGTCAGCTACGCCGACCTGCGCGGCGAACCGTCCACTGAGGACGCAGGCGCGCACTTCGAGCGGCTCACCGACGCGGCCACACCGGAGAAGCCGATGAACGTGGTCTACACCTCGGGGACCACCGGTGATCCGAAGGGCGTGGTGCTGTCGCACCGCAACGCCGTGCACGAGACGCTGATGCAGGAGGACATCCTGCCGGTGCCGGAGCACCCGCGTTCGGTGTCCTACCTGCCGCTGGCGCACATCGCCGAACGCATGCTCGGCATCTACATGCCCGTCGTCAACGCCGGGCACGTCACCATCTGCCCCGAGCAGTCGCAGCTGCTGCCGACGCTGGCCGAGGTGCGCCCGCACGGGTTCTTCGGCGTTCCGCGGGTGTGGGAGAAGCTCGCGACCGGGCTGCGGACCGAGCTCGACGCGCTGCCCGAACAGCGGAAGACCGCGGTGGACCAGGCCCGCGAGATCGCGCTGCGCGAATTCCGGCTGCGCTCTGCCGGATCCGAGGTTCCGCAGGAGCTCGCCGAGCAGTTCGCCCGCGTCGACGAGCGAGTGCTGCGGCCGATCCGGGCGGCGATCGGGCTCGACGAGTGCTACCGCGCGTGCAGCGGCGCGGCGCCCATCCCGACCTCGGTGCTGGAGTTCCTGGCCAGCGTGGGGCTTCCGGTCTACGAGGTGTGGGGTCTGAGCGAGACCACCGGTGCGGCCACGGTGAGCACGCCGGAGCTGTTCGCGCTGGGCGCGGTCGGCTCGCCGGGCCCGGGCATGGAGGTCACCGCGGCCGCGGACGGCGAACTGCTCATCCGCGGCCCCGTCGTCTCGCCCGGATACCTGCACGAGGACGGCACGATCGTCCCGGGAACCGACGAGGACGGCTGGTTCCGCTCCGGCGACGTCGGCACGGTCGACGAACGCGGCGTCGTCACCGTCACCGACCGCAAGAAGGAACTCATCATCACCGCCTCGGGGAAGAACATCGCACCGACGAAGGTCGAGTCACTGCTGCGCACGCATCCGCTGGTGGCGCAGGCCGTGGCGATCGGCGACAAGCGCCGCTACGTCACCGCGCTGCTCGTGCTGGACGAGGAGGCCGCTCCGGCGTGGGCGCAGGCCAACGGGATCGACACGGCCGAGCTCGCGGAGCTGGCGCAGCACCCGGAGGTGCACTCCGCGCTCGACGAGCACGTGTCCGCGGCGAACGGGCAGCTCGCCCGCGTCGAGCAGGTGAAGGACTACCAGGTCTTCGCCGGGCCGTGGACGGCGGAATCGGGCGAGTTGACGCCGAAGATGAGCCTGCGCCGCCGCGTCATCGAGGACCGCTACGCCACGGAGATCGAGGCGCTCTACGGCTGATGCTGCGCTGCTCCCCCGTCGGGCAACTGCTCCCCGTCGGGCGACGGGGCGGGCGGCGCCAGGCACCCGCTTTCTGGAACGACCCCAGAGAACTCAATTTTCATGAAAATTGTGCGCTGTCCCCACACTTTTGCGGGACAAATCATCACCACACGATCGTGAGTGGTCCACGGTGCATCCTCGGCCCGTCCGTCGAAAGGCCTCGGCACGCACGCTCGTGATCGCGGTGCTGGATGCGTCCCGGGCGGCCGGCTTCCACAAGCAGTCGGTTTCCGCGGATTGCCGGGTTACACGGGCAGTCGGTTTCCGCAGGTTGCCGGCCCCCGGCGGACGGCCCCCGGCGGACGGCCCCGGCGGACGGGCGTTGCGGTGACGCACGTCGCGGCGAACCGGGAACGCGTCGAGACTTGAACCTGACGCGGCGTCAGGGCCTAACTTCGACGTCACCGGCGCAGACGGCGCCGGAGGAAGCGAGAACCGATGCAGTCGGCGAACTCCGACCAGCTCCACAAGGTCGGCCAGCTGGCGGCAGCGACGGGCCTGACCGTGCGCACGCTGCACCACTACGACCACGTGGGGCTGGTGCGCCCGTCGCGGCGCACAGAGTCGGGACACCGCCTCTACGCCGAGTGCGACGTGCGGCGGCTGTACCAGGTGCTGGCGCTGCGCCAGCTCGGCCTCTCCCTGGACGAGACGGCCTCGGTGATGGCCGGTTCCGCCGACATCGCCGACGTGCTGGCCGCGCACCAGCAGTACCTCCAGCAGCAGCGCGCCGCGCTCGACCGGCTGGAGGCCCAGGTGGCCGCGCTGCGCTCGACGCTGCAGGAATCACCGTCGACATCGGTCGAGAGCTTCCTGGACCTCATCCGGAAGGTGATCATCGTGGACGAGACCGTGAAGCAGTACTTCGACGAGGACCAACTGGCCGCGCTGGCCGAACGCCGCCGGCAGTTCGGCGAACAGGCCATCGCCAACGTGGAGGCCGCCTGGAGCGAGCTGATCCCGCGGGTGCAGGCGGCCGTCGAAGCCGGCACGGACCCGACCGCCCCCGAGGCGCAGGAGATGGCCCGCGAGTGGATGGGTCTGCTCGAACAGTTCCACGGCGGCGACGAAGGGCTGCGCGACAGCCTCTACCGCATGCACGCCGACAATGCGGAACGGATCGAGCAGGAGCACTCCGGCCCCACGCCGGAGCAGATGGAGTTCATCAACCGCGCCAACGCCGCCCGGCAGAACGAGGGGTGATGAGCGCGCCCGCGCCGCGAAAGCAGCGCGGGCGCACCGTCGCCGCTGCCGCGGGCGCCCGGGCCTGCAAGCGTGTTCAGACGCAGGGCCCCAGGACGCCGACGAAGCCACATCGCTGCGGCCGTGTTCACCTCGCCGAACTACTGCACCTGACGAGCGGCCACTGCAGCACGTGCTGAAGAGGTCCGGTCACCGTGCCGCCACGGTGCTGGCGATGCTGACGCTGGCGGGCGGCGCGAGCGGGTGCAGCTTCAACTTCTCCGTGGGCGCGAAGCAGGCCGTGAGCAAGGACAGGTGGCGGAGAAGATCAACCAGCAGTTGGAGCAGCAGGTCGGTCAGCGCCCCCGACTCGGTGACCTGCCCGACGGATCCGTCCGCCGAGGAGGGCGCCGAAGAGCCGGCTAGACGGGGACCATCGCACGGATCGACCAGCGGTTGAGCGCAGCGTTGCGCGTTCGGCGCAGCCGCGAGCACTTCTCGTGATCGGATACGCGCACCTGCACGCAACAGGCGACTCGAACGGCCGCGGACAACGGTGGGATTCCTCCGATATCCGCCACGTTGCGAGTTTCGCCGGAGCAGCGGTACGGCCGTACCTCCCGCGCACGGAAACATCCGGTGAGTCACCGTCGAGTCTCGCCGGGAGAGGAATTGGCACAGCACCGCAAACATCCGCCCAACTGCGAAACGGCCATCCGAGAGAGGTGCAAGTGCGGTCACTGCGCGGGCACGAAACACGGCTGGCTCGGTGCCTTCGTCCTGGTCAGGAACGAAACATCGGAGGACCTGCACTACCTCGAACAAGACGTGGAGCGGCGCTGGCTCCAGGAGTGCGCCAAGCAGGACGCCAAGAACCAGAAGCGGCCGGAAGCCATTCTCGAGCACAAGAGGGCGGCCGTCGACTCGACACGCCTCGACCTGATCAAGTGGTTCCGCCGACGGAGGCTGGCGGAACGGGGGAACGGCCCTGTCGAACGCCTGGAAGGCCTCGGGACCGACCCCGCGCGCACCGACCGCGCGCTCGCAACGGCTTCCTCGGAAGACGAGCAGGCCGAAGCGGTGGGACACCTCCTCGGAGAAGTGCTCGATGACGTCGAAAGGACCGTCGGACCACTCCGAACCGAGACCCGCCGGGCCATGGCGGAGCACTTCTGGTGCGAGCTGCTCGTCCAGCTGGTGCTCGTGATCGAGGAGTCGAACCACCTGCTCAACGCGGTGCCCCGCACGGTGACGGCGAAAATCACGGAGTCGTACCACGTGCGCAAGCTCTCCGTGATCGACAAGAGGGTCATCACCGCCTGCGTGCGACAAGTCTGGAAGCGGCTGACCGACGCGCTCGGGCTTACCGTGATCACCGATGCCAAGCCGCTGCTGCCGGCGTTGCGCGTACTGGCGCTTCTGACGTGCAAGTCACCGCCCCGTCACCCGGCAGTGGTCCAGTACTGCGCGGACCCGCTCAAGAGCTTTCTGCTCCACAGAACGAAGAAGCGGCTCAGCTGGGTTTTCGGTGAGAAAGTCCCGCACATCACCTCCGACCTCGAAAGCGGTGCTTCGCTCGAACAACCGAGATGACGAACGCGCGGGTCACTACCTCGTTCGGCGCACCGTCGCCGATGACGTGCGTGGCGACCTGCCGACCCTCGGGAGGAAGACCTTTTCGACCGCGATGCCGACGGCGATCCCGACGAGCCGACCCGCTGACCTGCGGTGCGCCCCTGTTCCGGTGCGCCCCTGTTCCGGTGCGCCCCTGTTCCGGGTCCTTCCGGCAGACGCGTATTCTGGGCGGTGCCGGGCGAGATCTACCGCCCGCGCGACCGGCCCTCGATGGTTCCGGTCGCCGTCTTCATGCACAGCGCTTGTATCGGGCACGAGCGTGCCGGGGGTGGGCGGGCACGCCGGAAAAGTGAGGCGTCGTGCCGGAGCGCGTCTCCTATCGGAACTTGTTGTCCCTGTGCGGCCCCGTCCTGCCGGTGGTCGCCTTCTCGGCCCGGATGCCGCAGACCATGGCACCGATGGGGGTGCTGCTGCTGATCAGCGCCACCCAGAGCAGCCTCGGTGCCGCCGGGCTGGCCTCAGCTGCGCTGGCGATCGGCCAGGCCGTCGGCAGCGCGCTGATCGGGCGGCTCACCGACCGGCACGGGCAGCGTGCCGTGATCACCCCGGTGGCCCTGGTCAACGCCGCGCTGCTGGTGGTGCTCACCCTCATCGCCGTGCACGGTGCCGCGCTGTGGCTGTGCGCCGTTGCCGCGTTGGCCGCCGGACTGACCATCCCGCCGATCGGGCCGCTGTCCCGCACCCGCTGGATCCACCTCGTGCAGCGGCACGAACGTCCCGCCGCCGCAACGAGCACCGCGTTCTCCCTGGAAGGGGCGCTGGACGAACTCGGATTCGTCGTCGGACCGGCGCTGGTGGGACTGTTCGGCGCCGTCGCGGGCGCGGAAGCCACGTTGCCCTTCGCCGCGGTGTTGGGCGGTGCGGCCGGCACGGTGTTCGCGCTGCACCGCACGTCCCCGGCGGGCCAGGTGGACCACGCTCGCCCCGCCGAGGGGGCCCGCCGCATCGGAGGTCGGCGGGCGTTCGACCCGTTGCTGCTGGGACTGCTGGTGGCCATGGTGCTGCAGGGCATGATCTTCAGCAGCGTGCAGACCGGGGCAACCGCGCTGGCCGGGGAGGCCGGTCAGCCGGGTCTGGCCGGTGTGCTCTACGCGACGATGGGGGTGACCAGCGCACTCGCCGGACTCGGAACGGCTGCCCTGCCCAGGAGTTTCGACCTGCCGGCGCGGTTGCGGGCCACGACCGCGGCGATGTTGGCCCTGTCCGTTCCGGTGGTGCTGTTCGCCGACAGCACGGGGTCGCTGGCCAGCATCCTGCCGATCCTCGGCGCGGCCGTCGGTCCGTACATGATCACGGTGTTCAGCCTGGCTGAGCGGGTCGTCACCGCCGACCGGCTGGCCACGGCGATGGGTGCGCTCAACAGCGGCGTCGTCGTGGGATACGCCGTCGGCTCCTCGCTGTCCGGCCAGTTGTCCGATGTGCACGGTGCGACGGCGGCATTCGGGGTCACCGCGGCGGCGGCGCTGGTGGCGTGCCTGTTGGCGTTGGTCACCGCGGGCCGCTACTCGCGCCGTCGGGATCCGATCTCCGTCACCGGGCACACGGCCCGCACCGAGCTGGACCGGGCCTGATCCGCTGCTCCACCCGGCGACCTGCGGGATGCGGCGACTGCTGCGGGATCCAACGGGCGGGGCGCAACGGGGTGGATCCAACGCGGCGGGATCCAACGGGGCGGGCACGCGGCGCGGCGCTGCAGGGCGGCGCCGCGCCGCTCAGGACACGTCCAAGTGCCGCAGGCGTGGCCAGAGCGACTCCCAGGGTTCGCGCTTGCCGGAGCCCAGCCACACGCTCGCCTCGGAAGCGTTGGCAGCACCGTCGACCCTGCGCACCTCCGTGAAGTGGGGGCGCAGCTCGGCGGGGTCGGTGCCGACGTAGAGGACCTGGTCCTGCGTCTCGGGCGGCGGTGGGAAGTAGCCGTAGCTGCGGTTGCTGCTGTGCGCCTTCGGCAGGTCGTACTGGGGCGCATAGCTGTCGATGTAGGCGGCGATGATGTAGGTCTCGCCCATGATGGCGGTGCGGTCGCGTTCGTGCTCTGGCAAGCCGCGGTACGCGGCGGCGGTGCGCTGCGCGACCTCCGAACCTGTGGAGTCGCTCGCTTCGCTGTCCTGCATCCCCCTGGAGCCGTACTCGTCGGTGGAGGTGAACCCCGACACCAACATGCCACCGGCTGCTGCGGCGCTGAGCGCGAAGGCCGGCCACGCCATCCACCGCCGGCGGCGCTGACCCGCTTCTCGGCGCCGTTGCAACCCCACCGCGCCGACCGCGACGAGCAGCCCGCAAAATCCGCCCAGGTAGTACGGGCGGCTGAGCGTGGCCACGAAGACGACGTAGAGCACGAGAAACGTCACCGCGAGGAAGCGGTAGGAGCGCAGCTCCTCGGCGCGCAGCAACCGCCACAGGCCGTAGACGGCGAGCACGGTCCCGGCGACTCCGGCGATGCAGATCAGCGCAACCGCGATCCCGATTCGCCCCCCGTACAGCTCGGGGGCCTCCGCGGCCACCACCTCACCCATCCTGAGCTGCGGCCAACCGTGCACCGCCTGCCACGCCAGCGTCGGCAGTGCGATGAGCGCCCCGATCCCGCCCCCGAACCACAGCTTCGGACGGCGCAGCAGCTGCCGCGGGCCGAACACGAGCACGCTCAGCAGCAGGACGGCGCACAGCAGCAGCACCTGGAACTTGGTCTCGGCGGCGATGCCGGCGACCGCGCCGAGCAGGAGCAGCAACCGGTCGTCGCGCACCCGGATCCACCGCACCAGGGCCCAGAGGAGAACGAGCCATTGCAGGGGCTCGAGGGTGTAGGGGGCGAGCCAGTGGCCGGCCATGGCGGCCCACAGGGCGGTGGCCTGCGCGCCGGCCGTCATCACCTGGGCGCGGCGGTCACCGCCGAACTCGCGGGCGATGAGCGCGGCGACCACGACCGCGGCGGCGGTCGCCAGCACCGCGGGCAGTCGCAGCGCGAGCATCGAACCCGGCGCGATCCAATCCATCAGCCTGGCCAGCAGCGGCGTCACCGGCGGCTGGTCGGCCGATCCCCAGTCGAGGTGGTTGCGGCCGATGGCCAGCATGTAGGCCTCGTCGAACCAGTACCCGGGGTCGAAGCTCGCCGCGAGGTGCACCAGCGCGACCACCGCCGCGATCAGCAGCACCACCCACGTGGCCAGCGGCGGCATGCCGGTCGAACGCGACATGGTGGCTTGCGACATGACCTCTCCGACTGCTGTGGGCCGGCCCCGCCGCCACCGGTGGGTCCGGACGGACGGGATGGTCGACGTCGGGTGCTCGCGCGTGGAGCGGGCAGTGGAGTCGAGCTCACTGTGGACAGCGGCTCGGCCACTCCCCGGTTGCGGTGCCATCTCCTCCATGCTCCGCCATCGGCCGAGACGAACGAAGCCCTGGTCGGCGAAGTTCGCCGACCAGGGCCTGAAGAAGATCGGTCGCGGGCGACCTGGCTGTTGTGTGGAGCTGAGGGGAGTCGAACCCCTGACCTTCTCGATGCGAGCGAGACGCGCTACCTCCTGCGCTACAGCCCCATTTCGGTTGTGCAGGGACAGCTTAACAAGCGTGTGCGGCGCACTCGGGACACCCCCGCCTGTGAGGTCCGCTACTCCCCCGCTGCCCGCCGGTACGGCGGCTCCCACGTGCGTTCGTCCAGCTCGTCGAACAGCGGGTCCTCGTCGTCGAGCGCCACCGGTTCCGCGTGCGAGAGGTGCGCCACGGTCCCGGTGCGCCGCTGCGCCGGATCGGCACGCTCCTCCCGGTCCTCGTCGTCCCGTTCGTCGTAGTCGTCGTACTCGGCGTACCCGTCGTGGTCGGCCTCGTGGTCGTAGTAGTCGGTTTCGTCCCCGTCGGGGCGTCGATCGCCGTTCATCCGCGCCAGCCGGCGGTTGCGCACGTCCTCCTCGATGTGCACCTGCCGGCGCAGGTAGGTCAGGTATCCGACGACCGACAGGTCCACCAGGCCGTGCACCCACCACAGCGGCGTCCAGGCGAAGCCGGCGAGCAGGGCGGTGCCCACCGCCGCGGCCAGCAGGATCAGCACGATCCGCTGGCGCCGCGCGTACTTGGCCCGCGCGGCGAGCGCGGCCGCCTCCGGATCGAAGCCACCGCGACCCGGCCGGTAGCGCCGCCCGGCGCGCGCGTCCTCGCTGTGCACGCGGCGCGTATCCGCCTCGTCGTCGTAGTCGTGGTCCCGGTCGGAATCGACGACCTCACCGTCGTGCTCGACGCGCTCGTCGGTGAACTCGTCGCTGTCGCTGCCCGGCATCCCGTCGGCCTCCTCCACGTAATCGGGTCGCGCTTGGACGGTGGTCCCTCCCCGCACTGTGGTCGCAGCCCGCGCATCGCTGCCGCGACGCACCACACGTGCCGCCAGCGCGCTGTCGGTGGTCGTGGACACTTCCTGTCGACGGCGAGCGAACATCGGCACCAGCACGACCAACCACGCCACCGCCAGTGCGGCGAAGATCAACGAACTGAGCACGCCTCGCCACCTCCCCCTGGTCGCCGGCCGCACATGCCTTCACGCGTCACACTAGCCACATTCGCCACTGCTGTGTGGCAGCCACGCCGATTCGATGCGCTCGGCGAAACGCGACAACCGGGTCCGCACCGAAAGTAGTCCACCGCACCCGCTCCGCGGCGGAGACGAACCCGCATGTCGCGGACCGCTCCGAATCGCGCGAAAAACCGGGCGGACCCCGGCCGCGGGGCACCTACTCCGGGCGGTGCGCCCAGCCCCGCGCCAGCAGCGAGGCGACGACACCCGCCCCGGTCTCCTCCGCGGTCAACCCGTACACGAAGTGGTCCCGCCACTGGCCGGCCACGTCGAGGTAGCGCTCGAACAGCCCCTCGCGGCGGAACCCGACCTTCTCCAGCACGCGGATGCTCGCCCCGTTCTCCGGACGCACGGTGGCCTCCAAGCGGTGCAGCCCCACCGGCCCGAAGCAGTGGTCCACCGCCATGGCGAGCGCGCAGGTCGCGATGCCGCCGCCGGCGAGCCGTTCGGTGACCCAGTAGCCGATCCAGCCGGAACGCAGCGCTCCGCGGACGATGTTGCCGACGCTCAGCTGCCCGGCGAACTCGCCGTCGACGGCGATGACGAACGACAGCCCCTCGCCGCGCCGCGCGGTGCCGCGCAGCGTGGCCCACTGGCCCGGCCAGGCCAGCGCGGCGTGCCGCTCCTGCCAGTTGCCGAGGGACGTCGGCTCCCAGCGCTGCAGGTAGGCGCGGTCGCGCACCCGCGTGCGGCTCCAGGCGCGCGCGTCGCGCAGGTGCGGTGGGCGTAGCCGCACCACGCCGCGGGGCGTGGCCAGCGGGCCGAGCCGCGCGGGCCACCCGGGATGCCTGCCCGGGAAGGGCTCGGGCGTGGCGGGAGGAGGCATCCGAGCCTCACGAGCGGACGGACAGGAACCGGACGTCGACCTCGTCGCCCGCGTCGACCTCCGTCACCTCCGGGGCGAGGACGATCAGGCAGTTCGCTTCGGCCAGCGTGGCCAGCAGGTGCACCCCCGAGGTGCCGACCGGCTGCACGTGGTGACTGCCGTTGTGCGGGTCGCGCAGCAGCTGTCCGCGGATGTGGCTCTGCCGCCCCGCGGGTGAGCTCAGCGGCGACAGCAGCGTGGCCGCGATGGTGCGCCGGTGCGGGTTCGCCTTGCCGAGCGCGGAGCGGATCATCGGCCGCACCATCACCTCGAACACGGCCAGCGCGCTGACCGGGTTGGACGGCAGCACGAACGTCGGCACCCGGTCCGGTCCGAGGCGGCCGAAGCCCTGCACCGAGCCGGGCTGCATCGCCACCCGCGTGAGATCCATCTCCCCCAGGTCGGACAGCGCGGTGCGCACGCGCTCGTTGCCCTTTCCGCCGCCGCCGGCGATGACCACGACCTCGGACAGCAGCAGCCGCCCCTCGACCACTTCGCGCAGCCGGCGGTGGTCCCCGCCGAGCGCACCGACGCGGGTGACGTCGGCGCCCGCGTCGCGGGCCGCTGCGGCCAGTGCGTAGGAGTTGACGTCGTAGACCTGGCCCGCCCCGGGGGTGCGGTCGACGTCGACGAGTTCCTCGCCGAGCGAGATGACCGACACGCGCGGCCGGGGATGCACGAGCACCTTCTCCCTGCCCACTGCCGCGAGCAACCCGACCTGGGCGGGGCCGATCGGCGAGCCGCGCTGCACCGCGACGTCACCCGGCTGCACGTCCTCACCCGTCCGGCGGACGTAGGCGCGGGACGGGACCGGGTGCAGCACGCTGACCGCGTTCTCGTGGCCCTCGTGCTGCTCGACCTCCTCCCAGGGGACGACCGCGTCGGCCAGGGTCGGCAGCGGCGCCCCGGTCGCCACGGCGGCCGCCTGTCCCGGCTGCAACCGATGCGGGTGGTTCGAGCCGGCGGCGATCTCACCGACCACCGGCAGCACCGGTGCTCCTTCCACGGCGCCTCGCACGTCGACGCTGCGCACCGCGCAACCGTCGACGGCGGCCTGGTCGAAACCGGGCAGCGCGTGCTCGGCGACCACTTCCTCCGCGCACAGCATGCCCTGCGCTTCGAATATCCCGACCCGAACAGGGGCGGGCCGCACGGCCGCAGTGAGTACACGTGCGAGCTGCTCGTCCACTGACCTCATGGGTGTCGACCTCCCGCGTGCCCCGGGTACGCCGGTACCGCGCTTCACGGGGCCACCCGACGCACCAGCCATTCCCGCAGATCCGCGCCGTACTCCGGATCGTCCAACGCGAAGTCCACCGCGGCCTTGAGGAAACCGCCGGGATTTCCCACGTCGTGTCGCTCACCCCGGTGGACGACGACGTGCACCGGATGACCCTCCGAGATCAGCAACGCTACGGCATCGGTCAGCTGCAACTCGCCACCGGCACCCGGTTCGATCCGCCGCAGCGCGTCGAACACCGCGCGGTCCAGCAGGTAGCGGCCGGCGGCGGCGAGCGCGGAGGGCGCCTCCTCCGGGGCCGGCTTCTCCACCATGCCCCGCACGCGCTTGACGTCGTCGGCGTCGGTGTCCTCGGCGTCGAACACGCCGTAGGAGGACACCTGCTGCTGCGGCACCTCGAACGCGCACAGCACGCTGCCGCCGTGGCGCGCGCGGACCTCAGCCATCCGGTCGAGCACGCCGTGCGGGCGGACGAGGTCGTCCGGCAGCAGCACGGCCACCGCGTCGTCCTCCGCGTCCAGGTTCGCTTCGCCGCAGGCCACGGCGTGCCCGAGGCCGAGCGCTTCCTCCTGCACGGCGGCTTCGGCGGTGATGAGCTCCGCGGCGTGCCGGACCTTGTCGGCCAGCTTGTCCTTGCCGCGTTCGCGCAGCATGCTCTCCAGCTCGGGCTGCGGCTGGAAGTACTCGACGACGGCTCGCTTCTCCGGCGCCGTCACGACCACCAGGCGCCGCACTCCCGCTTCGGCGGCCTCGTTGGCGACGTGTTCGATACCGGGCGTGTCCACGACCGGCAGCAGTTCCTTGGGCACGGACTTCGTGGCCGGCAGGAACCGCGTACCCAGGCCGGCCGCGGGGACGATTGCGGTTCGAATCGGTGCGGGCATGCTCATACCGCCGCAGCCTATCGGCCTTCCCTACAGTGGGGCTGTGAGCGCATCGCGAAATTTCCCGACATCGAAGTCCGCTTGGCGCGAGCACCTGCTGCAGCGGCGCCGCGAGCTCGACCCCTCCGCGCGGTCGGCCGAGGCCGCGGCGCTGACGGAGCACGTGGCGGAGTGGCTGGCTGAGAAGTCCGTCACGACGGTCGCCGGGTACGTTCCGGTCGGCGAGGAGCCCGGCTCGGTGGAGCTGCTGGAGTCGCTGCTCCAGGCGGGCCACCGCGTGCTCGTGCCGGTCGTGGTGCGCGGGCGGCCGCTGGACTGGGCCGAGTACACGGGCCCGGACAGCCTGCAGCCGGCGACGTACGGGCTGCTCGAACCCGCCGGTGACCGCCTCGGCCCCGAGGCGGTGGGGCAGGCCGGTGCGCTCGTCGTGCCGGCGTTGGCGGTGGATCACCGCGGGACGCGGCTGGGCCGCGGCGCCGGCTACTACGACCGGTCGCTGCCGCTGGCCGCGCCGGAGGCCGAGCTGGTCGCGGTGGTGCGGGACGAGGAGTTCGTGCCGGAGCTGCCGGGTGAGGAGCACGACGTGCGGATGCCCCGGGTGCTCACGCCGCGGCGCGGTGTGGTGCGGTTGCCGCTGGAGCAGCACGAGCCGGCCGACGCCCCCACCGGGGTGTGACGTAGATGCGATTGCACGGGGCCGGTGGGTGACGCATTATCGTATTGGCACTCCTGCGCGGAGAGTGCCAATACGGATGTCGGAGGTAACCGCCGTGCCCACCTACCAGTACGCGTGCACCCAGTGCGATCACCGCTTCGAACAGGTGCAGCCGTTCAGCGAGGACTCCCTGACCGAGTGCCCGGAGTGCACCGGCCGGCTGCGCAAGCTGTTCAACTCCGTGGGCGTGGTGTTCAAGGGCAGCGGCTTCTACCGCACCGACAACCGGTCCAACGGCAACAACGGGTCCACCTCGAGCAGCGACTCGGGCAGCGACTCGAGCAGCGGCGGCGACTCGGGCAGCGGTGACTCGGGCAGCGGCGGCGACTCGGGGTCGAACTCCGGCGCCTCCGCGGGCGAGTCGAGCTCCTCGGGGTCCGGCTCGAACTCCGGCGGGTCGAACGGCTCGAGCAGCGGCTCGGGTTCCTCCGGCTCGGGGTCCTCCTCGAAGGCGGCCGCCTCCTCGTCTTCCTCCTCGTCCTCCTGACGCCGCCTGGCGCCCTCCGACTTGCCTGGCGCGACTCCTGAGCCGCCTGACACTGCCTGAGCCGCCTGGCACCGATCAGGCACAGCCGCCAAGGCCCACCTGCTCGTGCGGTCGGTTCTCCCTCCGCAGAGGGATGTCGTCACGGCGATCATCCACAGCGGGCCGAGTTGTCCACAGGCAGCGCCGAATCGACTGACACGGCTGGTCGTACCCGCTTAGCTTCGGACAGGTCCGACAGCGCAAGGGGGAACGGATGTCCGAAGCACGGGAGACGGCGCAAGCACCGCACGTCCGGCTGCTCACCAAACTGCGCACCACGTGGCTGGCGCTCACCGGCCCGCGCCTGCACGCGGCGCGGCGCATCGCGGCGGTGCTGCTGCTGTGCTGCTCGGGTGTGCTCGCCTTCGTTCCACCCGCCCAGCCGGACGGGCGCACGCACGTGCTCGCGGCCGCGCGCGACCTGCCACCGGGCCAGCCGCTGGCACGCGCCGACCTCACCCGCCGAGCCGTGGCCGAGGACGCCGTCCCGCGCGGCGCGCTCACGCAGGCCGAGGGGGCGCTCGGCCGCGCCCCGGCCACACCGGTGCGGTCCGGTGAGGCGCTCACCGACGTGCGCCTGCTCGGGCCCGCGGCCACGCGCGCGAGCACCGGCGATCCGGACAGCGCCGCTGTTCCGGTCAGGCTCAGCGACCCGGCGGTGGCGACGTTCCTCGAACCGGGACGCCGAGTGGACCTCGTCAGTGCCGCCGCGCACGCGACGGGACCAGCGGTGCTCGCGGAGAACGCCCCCGTGCTGGCGATGCGCGCACCGGACGGGAGCGACTCCGCCGACCGGATCGTGCTGGTCGGGCTGCCACGGGAGTCGGCTGCCTCCATCGCCGCGGCCGCGGCGCGGGAAGCGGTCACCGTCGCACTGCGCTGAGGGTTGAGTTGCTCCCGCCGCAGAACCCGTGCCCGCTCAGCGCGCCTCGTGGTGCGGAGGCCGGTTCTGGACGTGCCAGTCCTCGCCGGTGGCGGGGTTGCCGGTGGTGGGGTTGCCGGTGGCGGGGCTGCCGCGGTCGTCCTCGGTCACCTCGGGCAGGACGGTGCCGAAGATCCGATCGAGCCGCCGACGCCGCCGCGCCCGTTCCGCCGCGCGAAGCCGGGCGTCCTCCGCGCCGCCTGCACCGGAGTACCCACCGGAGGGAGCAGCCGCCCCGTTCGGGGAAACAGCCGCCTCGACGGCGGGGTCCGGCTCCGCGGACGGAGCACCCACCCCGCCGGAGGCAGAACCCGCCTCACCGGAGGGGGCCGTCTCAGCAGGAGGAGTGGCCGCCGCACGGGAGTGGATGCTCGGACGCGGATCCGCCATGCCCCCATTCTGCCGGAAGCTGCCGGACGATCACCGCCGACGTCGCCCGCTGGTACCGCACCGCGCGAGCGCATGATTTTCCAGCACGCGACGGTGATGACACCATGAACGCACGCGGACACCGGCGGTACGCAGCTGAGTCGCGCCGACGCCGGGTCGCCATCGACCGAGAGAGCTGGAGGCAGCAGTGGGTTTCATGGACAAGGCCAAGAACCTGGCCCAGCAAGCGCGCGGCAAGGCCGAGGAAGCGGCCGAAAAGGCCGGGCCGAGCGCGAACAAGGGCATCGACAGCGCCAAGGAGCAGCTGAACAAGGCCACCGGCGGCAAGTACCAGGACAAGATCGACAAGGCGAGCGACCAGGTGCAGGGCTTCATCAACCGCAACCAGTCGGAGGGCTCGCAGCAGCAGGACTCGCAGCAGGGCGGCCAGCAGCAGGGCGGCCAGCAGCAGGGCGGCCAGGCATCCGCCGAGGGTTCCGGCACGAACCAGGCCGAGGGCAGTTCGGACACCGACCGCAACGGCGGCGCCGAGGGCGAATCCGGGCGCGCCGAGCCCCCGAAGTCGCAGTGACCAAGCCGCAATGACCAAGCCGCAGCAACGGCAGCGGCGCCCCGGTAGCGACGACCAGTAACGGCGGCGTCGCGGGGAGAGCGGCTCGCCGCTGCCCGGGACCGCGGCGACGTCGCGCTGCCCGTGGCCGGACGACGGGCAGCGCGACTCCCCGCGGGATGCCCGTCGGACATCCCGCGTCGTGCGGTGCGGTCCGCATCGGCGACCGCCCGCGCACCACCTGACTACACGCCGGACAGGTTCTCGATCACGTGCGTGACCAGCGGCCGGAGCGTGGCCATGCCGTCGCGGACGGCTTCGCGCGAGCCCGCCAGGTTCACCACGAGCGTGCTGCCCGACACGCCGGCCAAGCCGCGGGAAATCCCGGCGTCGACCGCTCCCGCCGCCAGGCCGGAATCGCGCAGCGCCTCGGCGATGCCCGGGACCGGCCGGTCCAGCACTCCCGCCGTGGCATCCGGTGTGACGTCCCGCGGTGACACTCCCGTGCCGCCGACGGTGATGACCACGTCGACACCGCCGATCACGGCGGTGTTCAACGCGTTCCTGATCTCCACGGTCTCCCCCGCCACGGCCACCGTGCCATCGACGATGAACCCGTTCTCCTCGAGGAGTTCGGTGACCAGGGGGCCGATGTTGTCGTCCTGCTCCGCGTGGGCGACTCGATCGTCGACGACCACGACGAGGGCCCGCCCCAACCGCTGCGCACTGCGTTCCATGTTCGTCACAGTAGTGCCGGCGTCGGCGGTGGTCAGGCCCCAGTCGGTGTCGTCGGCGACGGGCCGCGGCCCGTCGCCGTGCTGCGTGCGCTCCGTCATACCTGCATTCTCCCTGCTCCGCGCGTCGCACGAGTCGCGCGCCTCATCGGGACTCGCCCAGTGTGACGTCGACCGTGCGCTCGTCGTTGCCGCCTTGCGACAGCGTGAGCTTCACCGTCTCGCCGGGTTTGTGCGAGCGCACCGCGGCGATCAACGTGTCCGGGTCCTGGATGAACCGGTCTCCCACCTTGGTGATGACCTCGCCGCGCCGCACGCCGGCCTGGCTGGCGGGAGCACCGTCGTGCACCTGCACGACCTGGGCACCGGCACCGCGCGCCGGTGTCACGGTCACGCCGAGGTTGGTGTGCGTGGCGGAGCCGTTCTCCATCAGCTGCTTGGCGATCCGCTGCGCCTGGTCGATCGGGATGGCGAAGCCCAGGCCGACCGAACCGGCCTGCTGCTGGCTGACGCCGGAGCCCGGGCTGTAGATCGCGGAGTTCATGCCGACCACGCGGCCGTCCCGGTCCACCAGCGGGCCTCCCGAGTTGCCGGGATTGATGGCCGCGTCGGTCTGGATCGCGTTCATCACGCTGGACTGGCTGCCGCTTTCGCCGCCGGCGCGCACCGGCCGGTTCTTCGCGCTGACGATGCCGCTGGTGACGGTTCCGGACAGGCCGAACGGCGAGCCGATCGCCACGACCTGCGAGCCCACCTGCAGGTCGTCGCTGCGGCCCAGTTCGGCCGGGGTGAGCCCGTTGATGTCGGCCTTGACCACGGCGAGGTCCGTGTTCGGGTCGGTGCCGACGACCCTCACCGGCGCGGAGCGGTTGTCGTGGAACTGGGCGTTGATCTGTCCGCCCCGCTCGCCTTCCTTCACGACGTGGTAGTTCGTGAGGATGTAGCCGTCGCTGCTGAGCACGATGCCGGATCCTTCACCGGACCCGCCCATCGAGCTGGTTTGCAGCTGCACCACGCTCGGCAGCACCTTGTCGGCGACCTGCTGCACCGAGCCGTTGGGGGCGTCGCTGGCGCTGCGGGCCGGGCGCTGCTGGTTCAGCGAAGTCGTCCCGGTGGTCCCGCTGTCGCTGCCCATCCGGTAGCCGACGTAACTGCCGGTGCCGCCGCCGATGAGCGCGGCGACCAGGGTCAGGGCCCCGACCGCGACGAACAGGCCGGTGCGTCCGGACTTCTTGCGCCTGCCTCCCTCCGGGGGCTGGTTCGACGGGGCGACCTGCGGCATCGGCGCGTAACCGTGCTGCTGCCAGCCGCCCGCGCCCGGATAGCCCTGCGGCTGCGTCGCGCCGTGCGGGCCTGCCTGCTGCGCCGGGTACGGCTGGTACGCGGGGTGCGGCGTGTAGCCGCCGCCCTGGTAGGCACCGGGATGACCGGTGCCCTGGTAGCCGCCCTCCTGCGGGCCGCCCTGGTAGGCACCGCCCTGCTGGCCGGACTGCGCCCCGGGCCACACCGGCCCGTGCGGCGCCGTTCCGGCCTCGGACTGACCGCTGTCCGCAGCTTCCCCCGCTCCGGAGGCGGCCGAAGAACTCTCGGACGGCCAGGGCTCGTCCCGGCCCTCGATCGGCTGATCTTCTCGGCGAGATTCGTCCGGGGTCTGGTCGGTCATGTCTCCACTCTGCGATACGCGCCTGAGAACCGCCTGAGCTGGCTCTGTGGACCTGTTTACGACCTGCTGGCAGTGGCCGGAAAAGCACCCGCCGCGGCGGCGAACCACCGCGGCCCGGTGCGCGGACACCTCGCCCGCGCCACTTCTGCCCACCCGGTCAACGCAGCCGCTGCGCGATGCGTTCCGGAGTGACGTCGTTGATCCACACGGCCATGCCCGACTCGGACCCTGCCAGGTACTTGAGCTTGTCCGCCGAGCGACGCACGGAGAACAGCTCGAACCGCAGCCACGCGAGGTCCCTGCCGGTGTTCACGGGAGCCTGGTGCCACCCCGCCACGTACGGCAGCGGCCGATCGTAAAGCCCGTCGAGCCGGCCGAGCACGTCGAGGTGGAGCGCCGCGAAGTCGTCGCGTTCGGCCTCGGTGAGCGCGGGCAGGTCCGGCACGCGGCGGTGCGGCACCACGTGCACTTCCACCGGCCAGCGCGCCGCGGCGGGCACGAACGCCGTCCAGTGCTCCGAGCTGGTGATCACGCGCCGCCCGCTCGCCCGCTCAGCGGCGAGCACGTCGCCCTGCACGTGGCTGCCGTGCCGCTCGTAGTGGTCGCGAGCGGTGGCCAGGTGGCGCTGCGTGCGGGGCGTGACGAACGGGTAGCCGTAGATCTGCCCGTGCGGGTGGTGCAGGGTCACGCCGATCTCCTCGCCCCGGTTCTCGAAGCAGAACACCTCCGCCACGCCCGGCGAGGCGCCGACCGCCGCGGTGCGGTCGGCCCAGGCGTCGACGACGAGCCGCGCGTGCTGCCTGCTCAACCGGGCGAACGCGGAGCCGTGCTCGGAGGTGAAGCACACGACTTCGCAGCGGCCGCGCGCCGGGGCGCTCGGCACCACGGACGTGCCGTCGACCGCCTCCGGCACGTCCGCACCGACGGCGCGGGAGAACGAGGGGAACTGGTTCTCGAACACCGCGACGTCGTAGTCTCCCTCCGGGATCTCGGTGGGCCTGCCGGGCGCGCTCGGGCACAGCGGGCAGTCGTCGGCCGGTGGTTTGTAGGTGCGGGACTGGCGGTGGGCGGCGATCGCCACCCACTCCCCGGTCAGCGGGTCCTGCCGCACCTCGCCGGCGGGGGCCTGTTCGGGCAGGTCGCGCGTGTCGGCGGCGAGGCGTTCCGGGGCCTCGTCGTGGTCGAAGTAGATGATCTCCCGGCCGTCGGCCAGCTGCCGTGCCGTGCGCTTCACTGCTGCTCCGTTCCCTGCTCCGTTCCCTGCTCCGTTCCCTGCTCCGCGTCCTCGCCGAACCCGGCGGGGGAATCCGCGCCACCGGTGCCGCCGGGCTCGCCGCGGGCGAGCTGCACCTGCGGGATCTCCTCGCGCAGCGCCGCCGCGGCCTCCTCGTCCAGTCCGGTGTCGCTGACGAGCAGGTCCACTTCGGTCAGCTCCACGATCGTGGAAAACCCGACGGTCGACCACTTGGCGCTGTCGGCGAGCACCGCCAGGCGCGCGGCTGCCTGCGCGAAGGCCCGGTTGGTTTCGGCCTCGGCGAGGTTGGGGGTGGTGAACCCGGCGGAGGTGGCCATGCCGTGCACGCCGAGGAACACCAGGTCCAGGTGCACCGAGCGCAGCGCCGCAGTGGCGACCGGGCCGACGAGCGCGTCGGACGGGGTGCGTTCTCCGCCGGTGAGCACGACGCTCTGGTCTGAGCGGCCGAGGCGCCACAGGGTTTCGGCGACGCGGACCGAGTTGGTCACCACGGTCAGCTCGGCGATGTCTGCCAGGTGCCGCGCCAGCGTCCACGTGGTCGTGCCCGCGGTGATCCCGATGGCGCTGCCGGGTTCGACCTGCTGCGCGGCCAGCCGCGCGATCCCTTCCTTCTCGGCGCGCTGCCGGGCGGATTTGGCTTCGAACCCGGGCTCGTCGGTGCTGTTGCCGGTTCCGGCGGTGGCACCGCCGTAGACCTTCTCCACGAGTCCGCGCCGTGCCAGCGCGTCCAGGTCGCGGCGGATGGTCATGTCGGACACGCCGAAGCGCCGCACGAGTTCGCTGACGCGGACCGCGCCGCTGCGCCGGACCTCCTCGAGGATCGCGTCCTGCCGTTGCCGCGCGAGCATGCCGCACCCCGCATCCGTCAGTGGAACCGAATCAAACAGAACCGAACACTACCTTGCCGCTGAAATACGCTCCCAGTGGGGTTTCCAGCAGTGCGGAACGTGCGGTGTTGTGCGTTACTGTTGGTTCTCCGACGGATTTCCGGGCAGGGACACGTGCAGCAGCGCACCGCCGTTCGGCGCGTCACCGGCCCAGACGTGCCCGCCGTGCCGCTCGGCGACCTGCTTCACGATCGACAACCCCAACCCGGAACCCGGCAGCGGACGCGACTCCGAGGACCGGTAGAACCGCTCGAAGACGTGCGGCCGGTCGGCCGGTTCGATGCCCGAGCCGCTGTCGGCCACCTCCAGCGCGGCGAAGCCGGTGCCCTCCTCGGCGCGCAGATCCACGCGCACCTGACCGTCCTCGGGGCTCCACTTGGCAGCGTTGTCCAGCAGGTTGAGCACGGCGCGTTCGAGCGCGGTGGCATCGCCGAGCAGCAGCCACGGGCGGGTGTGCACGTCGAAGCGCACGCGCGGCGCGCGCCGCTGGGCCCGCGCCAGGGCGCGCTCGACGACCTCGCTGAGCTCCACCGGCTCGTGCACGGCCTGCGGCGCGTCCTCGCGGGCCAGTTCCACCAGATCGCCGACGAGCGCGGACAGCTCGGACAGCTGCGCCCGCACGTCGGCGAACATCTCCTCGCGGTCCTCGTCCGACAGCTGCGGCGCGCCCGGCTGCGACTCGGCCAGGAGCAGTTCGAGGTTCGTGCGCAGCGAGGTCAACGGGGTGCGCAGTTCGTGCCCGGCGTCGGCGACCAGGCGGCGCTGCTGCTCCTGCGACTCGGCCAACGCCCCGAGCATGCCGTTGAAGCTCGTGGTCAAGCGGGCGAGCTCGTCATCACCGCTGACGGGGATCGGCTGCAAGTCCCCGGTCGCGGCGACGCGCTCGGTCGCGGCGGTGAGCCGCTTGACGGGTCGCAGCCCGGCGCGGGCCACGGCCGTTCCGGCAGCCGCCGCCAGCAGGATCCCCGCACCGCCCATGACGACCAGCACCACGGACAGCTGCGCCAGGGTCTGCTGCGTCGGGTTCAGCGACGTCGACAGCACCAGCGCCGAGCCCTTGCCCGCGGGCACGGCCACGACGCGGTGGTTCGTCGCCTGGTCCGTGCGCAGCGAGCGCTGGGCCTGGCCGTGCGCCACCGCGAGCTCGTCGCCGCCCGTCGGCGGACGCTCGCCGGCCGAGACCTCGCCGCCGTTGGCGAAGAGCACGCTCATCCGCATGTTCGTCGCCGACAGGAACGCGGCCGGCATGCGCTGCAGGTCGGGCGTTTGCACCAGCGGGCCTTCGGCTGCCTGCACCGCGCGTTCGGTCAGCGAGTTGTCCAACTGCTGGTACAGGCTGTCGCGCACGGTGACGAACGCGGCCACGGACACCAGCGCCACGGCCCCGGCCACGCAGATCGCCGCCAACCAGGTGACCCGGTTGCGCAGCGACACCCGCTGGAAATGGGCCCGCGGGCGGGTGATGCGGTCCGTGCCGGCGAGATCGGGCGGCGGGGGCGCGGACTCGGTCACGGCGGTGTCTCACGCAGCACGTAGCCGACCCCGCGCACCGTGTGGATCAGCCGGGGCTCCCCTTCCGCCTCGGTCTTGCGCCGCAGGTATCCGACGTAGACCTCGAGCGCGTTGCCGGAGGTCGGGAAGTCGTAGCCCCAGACGTCCTCCAGCAGCCGGCTGCGGGTCAGCACCTGCTTCGGATGGCCCATGAGCAGCTCCAGCAGCGCGAACTCCGTGCGCGTCAGGCTGATCGGCCGCTCGCCCCGCCGCACCTCGCGGGTGCCCGGGTCGAGCTCGAGATCGGAGAACCGCAGCGCCGGCGGGACGTCCTGCGGCGACTCGGGCGGCGTGGCGCGGCGCAGCAGCGCCCGCAGCCGCGCCATCAGCTCTTCCAGCGCGAACGGTTTCGGCAGGTAGTCGTCCGCACCCGCGTCGAGCCCGGCGACGCGGTCGGAGACCGCTTCGCGCGCCGTTAGCACGAGGATCGGCAGATCGTCACCGGTGCTGCGCAGGCGCCGCGCCACTTCCAGCCCGTCCACGCGGGGCATCATGACGTCGAGAACCATGGCGTCCGGCCGGTTGTCGGCCAACTGGTCCAGCGCTTGCTGGCCGTCCGCGGCCAGCTCCACCTGGTAACCGTTGAACCGCAACGATCTGCGCAGCGACTCGCGCACGGCACGATCGTCGTCGACGACGAGGATGTGCATGCCCGCCAGTGTTGCTCCTCGCCCTGAGAACCGCCTGAGAGGGTTCCCCGCGCGTGTCGGGGGGTGCGCTGCCTCACCCGCCGCGGCGAGCCGCTGGGGCGAACACGATCGGCGTTCAGCCCTCGCCGTCGTCGACCTCGACCGCTCCGGCCGGCCTGGTGGCCGACTCCTCCCCGCACGGGTCGGCGTGCCACGTGCCGAACGGGTCGGGGTAGGCGACCCAGCCCTCGCGCCCGGCGGCGAGCTCGGCGTCGGTGAGCAGCGTCCGGCGCAGCGCCCGGTCGGCGTCCTCCGGATCGGCGTCGTGCGTGATCACCACGAGCTCCTGCACCCGGTCGCCGTAGCGCTCGTCCCAGCTCAGCGAAGCCTTGAGGTGGTGCTCGGAGTCGAGCTCGGCGCGCTGCCCGGCGTCCAGCGCGGCCACGAGCAGCGGCGTGCGCTGGTCCTCGGACGGCCCCATCCCCACCCCAATCGGTAATGGTTTTCATCTGCTGGCGGACACGCTATCCTGATCCCGAGCAGATATGAAAATGGGTTTCATTATCGAGAGGTAGGTCATGTCGAAGCGGTGCCAAGTGACCGGGCGCGTGCCCGGGTACGGCAACCACGTCTCGCACTCCCACCGCCGCACGCGCCGGCGCTGGGAGCCCAACCTGCAGCGGCGGCACTACTGGCTGCCGTCCGAAGGTCGCTGGATCCGCCTGCGCGTGTCCGTCAAAGGCGTGAAGACGATCGACAGGCACGGCATCGAGACGATCGTCGCCCGGATGCGGAAACGAGGGGAGCGCGTCTGATGGCCGCCGGCGAACTGCGCCCGATCGTGAAACTGCGTTCCAGCGCCGGAACCGGCTTCACCTACGTCACCCGGAAGAACCGCCGCAGGACACCGGATCGGCTGCGACTGCGCAAGTACGACCCCGTCGTCCGCAGGCACGTCGAGTTCCGCGAGGAGCGCTGAAGGAGCACCGTGGCCAAGAAGTCGAAGATCGCCCGCGACCAGCAGCGGCGCGAGGTCGTCACCCGCTACGCGCAGCGCCGCGCCGAGCTGAAGCGCATCATCTCGACGCCGGACACCACGCCGGAGCAGCAGGAGCGGGCCCAGCGCGAACTGCAGCGCCAACCCCGCGACGCCAGCCCCACCCGGGTGCGCAACCGCGACGCGGTCGACGGCCGCCCCCGCGGCTACTTCCGCAAGTTCGGCCTGTCCCGCATCCGCCTGCGCGAAAAGGCCCACGCGGGCGAACTGCCCGGCGTCACGAAAGCGAGTTGGTAACGATGGCCCCTCCGCAACGCCGTCCGCGGCGCAAACCGAACCTGCTCGTGCGGGAAGGCGTCACCCGCGTGGACTGGAAGGACACCACGCTGCTGCGGAAGTTCCTCTCCGACCGCGGCAAGATCCGCTCGCGGCGGGTGACCGGGCTGACCGCCCAGCAGCAGCGCGAAGTCGCCCGGGCCATCAAGAACGCGCGGGAGATGGCGCTGCTGCCCTACCCCCGCCCGAAACCCCGCTGAGCAGGAGCGGAAACACGTCGAAGACCCCTGCGCCGCACGCGGCGGGCAGGAGGCGAACCGCCCGGGAAGCAACTCCGGCAGCTCCCCGGCGGGGACCGCCAGCGGTGCGGTGACCGCGTTCCGCGCGGACCCGGAACGCAGGTCCCGGCCGCGCGGCGGCCCCTCGCAGCGCCCGGTCGGGCAGGGCACGTCCCGGCCGGGCACCGCACCCCGCCAGCGGCGGGCGCCACCACCGGCGGCAGGTGGCGGGCATCACCAGGACACCCCGGCACGGGCACGCCCCGCAGCGGAGGCAGGATGGTCGCCGATGAGCGCACGACCAGAACAGCAGCGGTTGGACGACACCGGCCCGGGCGCCGACCTGTACGACGTGATCAACCGGCGCCGGGACGTGCGCGCCGAGTTCACCGGCGAACCCCTCGCCCCGGAGGTGCTGCACCGGGTGCTCTCCGCCGCGCACAGCGCGCCGAGCGTCGGCCTGTCGCAGCCCTGGGACTTCGTCCTCGTGCGCGACGTCGCCACGAGGCGCTCCTTCCGCGAGCACGTGCTCGCCGAACGCGACGTCTTCGCCGCCGAACTCGACGGGGAACGCGCGGAGACGTTCGCCAAGATCAAGGTCGAGGGCATCCTCGAATCGACGCTGAACGTGGTCGTGACCTACGACCCGGACCGCGGCGCCCCCGCGGTCCTCGGCCGGCACGCCATCGCCGACGCCGGGCTGTACTCGGTGTGCCTGGCGATCCAGAACCTGTGGCTGGCCGCCACCGCCGAGAACCTCGGCGTCGGCTGGGTGAGCTTCTACCGCGAGGAGTTCCTGCGGCAGCTGCTGGACATCCCCGCGCGGGTGCGGCCCGTCGCCTGGCTGTGCCTCGGGCCGGTGCACGAGCTGGCCGAAGCTCCCGACCTGGAACGGCACGGCTGGCGCAGCCGCACGCCGCTGGAAGAACGCGTGCACCACGAGTCCTACGGCCGCGGCGACCGGTGAACCACCGGTCGTCCGAAGGGGACGGATCCGTCCTCGTCGGACGAATCTGCTCGCCGTCCAAAGTGGCTGCTCGAGGTCGAACACCCGGAGCGCGAGCCTTTCCGGGGTTCCAGCAACGGAAGTCCGCACGCAACGCGACCCGAGACGTGCTGCTACCTGACGACGTCCTCCAGCACGGCCGTGTAGACGGTGTTGCTGGACCGCCCCCGGGTGTACGGATTGCTGAAGGTCACCACGTGCGCCCGCGCCGTGGCGAACACCTCCCCGAGCGCTGCGATGAGCTCCTCCTGCGGCGGATCGTCCGACCACAGCGCGAAAACCCCGCCCGGGTGGAGATGCCCGGCGAGCCGGCGCAGCCCTTCCGCCCCGTAGAGCCAGGCGTGGCTCGGGTCCAGCACGTGGCTCGGCGAGTGGTCGATGTCGAGCAGCACGGCGTGGAAACGTCGACCCGGAGTCTCGGCGTCGAACCCGCAACTGCCACCGGCCATCGCGAAGAAGTCCCCGTGCACCAGGTGGGTGCGCGGGTCGGACGTCAGCTCCTCCCCCAGCGGCAGCAGGCCGCGCCGGTGCCACTCGATGACTTCGCCGAGGGACTCCACCACGTGCAGCGAACACACCCGCTGGTCCTCCAGGGCGGCGCGCGCCGTGCAGCCGAGCCCGAGCCCGCCGACGACGACGTCGAGCTCGGTGGCCGGTGACGCGGCGAGCCCGAGCCGTGCGAGTTCGGTCTCCGCCACGGTGAACAGGCTGGACATGAGGAACTCGTCGTCGAGCTTGATCTCGTGCACGTCCCGTTCCAACGACCGGTCCCAGCGGCGACGCAGGCTGACCAGGCCGATCGGCGTCTCGCGCCAATCGAGTTCTTCGAAGCGGGCGCTCAATGGCGTCATCCCTTCTGCCGGACGGGACAGCGGCACGTCTGCCGCGCCGGTGGTGAGGCTACTCGGCGGTGCCGAGGACGTGTCGCAGGTCCAGTTCGGGGCGCAGGCGCAGCAGCGAGCGCAGCGCGATGTTGTCGGTGAACACGGCCAGCAGCGAGCCGTCGCGGCGTTGCAGGACCTCGCTGGTGCGGGTCTGCAGCTGCGGCCGCTGCTGCGGATCGCCGACCAGCCGCACCACGTGGTACGGCAGCCGCTCCAGTGTGATCGGGGCGCCGAACTCGCCCTCCATGCGCTGAGTGGCCACGTCGAACTGCATCGGCCCGACCGCGGCGAGCACCGGCGCTCCCCGCCCGCGCTCCTCGGAATGCAGCACCTGCACCACCCCCTCCTGGGACAGCTGCTCGATACCGCGGCGGAACTGCTTCGAACGGCCGGGATCGGTCGCGCGGGCCACGGCGAAGTGCTCCGGCGTGAAACTGGGGATGCCGGGAAACTCCACCGCCGGTTTGCCGCTGTAGAGCGTGTCGCCCACGCCCAACGCCGACGCGTTGACCAACCCGACAACGTCGCCGGGATAGGCCGTCTCCACCGTGTCGCGCTGCTGCCCGAAGACCTGCTGGGCGTACTTCGTCGCGAACGGCCTGCCAGTGGCAGCATGCGTCGCGGTCATCCCGCGGTGGAACTCCCCGGAACACACGCGGGCGAAAGCCACCCGGTCACGATGCGCCGGATCCATCCCGGTCTGCACCTTGAACACGAACGCCGAGAACGATTCGTCCACGGGCCGGGCGTCACCGCGGGCGTCCGCGCGCGGGCCCGGCGCGGGCGCGAGCCGGACCAGCAGGTCGAGCAGCTGTCCCACGCCGAAGTTGCGCACGGCCGAACCGAACAGCACCGGACTCGCCGACGCGGCATGAAACGCCGCGGTGTCGAGATCGCCGCCATCGGCCGAGAGCAGTTCCGCCTCCTCCACGGCCTGCTGCCACTCCGCACCCAGCTCGACAGCGGCCTCGTCCGGTGCCAACCGGCGCTCCGCCGCGAGGTGCGCACCGGCCGCCTGACGCTGGTAGCCGACGAACTCGCCGCTGTCCCGGTCCAGCACGCCGCGGAAGTCCCCGGCAACACCGACCGGCCAGGTCAGCGGCATCGGCCGCAGCCCGATCTTCGCGCGCAGCTCGTCGCACAGCTCCAGCGCCTCGCGGCCGGGCCGGTCCCACTTGTTGATGAACGTGATCACCGGGATGCCGCGGTGCCGACACACGTCGAACAGCTTGAGCGTCTGCGGCTCCAGGCCCTTGGCCGCGTCCAACAGCATCACGGCCGAATCCACCGCCGCCAACACGCGGTAGGTGTCCTCGGAAAAATCCGCGTGGCCCGGCGTGTCCAGCAGGTTGATCACGCTGTCGCCGTAGTCGAACTGCAACGCCGCCGACGTGATCGAAATACCCCGACTGCGCTCCATGTCCAACCAGTCGGAAACCACTCCACGCCGCCCGGCCTTGCCGTGCACCGCGCCGGCTTCGGAAATCACCCGCGCGTGCAGCGCCAACGCCTCGGTCAACGTCGACTTACCCGCATCCGGATGACTGATCACGGCGAACGTACGACGCCGCGCCGCCTCCCACGCCGGATCGGCATCGTGCGCGTCGGATGCCGCGCCCATCAGGTCTCCCTCGCTTCTGCCTGTTCGCTCGTACTCCCCGGATCAGCCCTGCGCCTGCAGCTTCGCCTTCTCCGCTCGGTCGCGCAGGGCGACGAGGATCACCGGGAGCAGGCCTGCGGCGATCAGCCCCAGCACGACGGGCAGCAGCCACGGAGCCACCGCGGACGTCTGCTCGGTGCGCCACATCACCGCGCACAGGGGCAGGAACGACACCCCGCACGCGGCGTTGAGCACCAACACCGCCTTCGCGGTGCGTGCGGCCGAGGCGCGGGTGGCCGGACGCTTGACCATTCCGGGCACGCGGTCGCGCGGTAGTTCGCTCTCCGGGACCGTCCGCGCGGCGCCGAACGCGCAGCCGCCCAGCAGCAGCGTCATCCCGAGGTAGGTGAGCGGGAGCACGAAGACCGCGCCGACGGACTTGCGCGACCACGCGTCCACCCCGCCCGGCCCGATGTGCTTCGGCACCAGTTCGGGCAGTTCCGGATATGCCATCGCACCCCAGGTGCCCATGGCGATCAGCAGCGCGATGCTCGGCAGCAGCCACGGCCACGGGAACGCCGGGCGGGAATCCGCGGTCATCACCATCCTACCGGGTAGCTCGTCCGATTCGTGCAGTGCCCGCCGGGAGACTACCCGGCGGTGCAGCTCCGGCGAGACCGGCTGCGGCGGGGGTCGGCATCGGCGGGGCCGGCTTCTGCGACAGGCCCCCTGCGAAGATCGGCTCCGGTGGGGTCGGCATCGGCGGGGTCGGACCGGCTCCGGCCGCGGGCCCACCTCGCCGCGACGAGCTCCCCGCACCCGCCGAACGTCCCGGAACTGTCGGTGGTCTCCGGCAGGATGCGCGGCATGTACGAGTCCGAGACCGAGCTCGACGAACTCCAGCAGCTGCTCGACGCTTCCCTGGCCCGATCCAGCGGGCACCTGCGGTCCATCGTCACCGGCGAGCGCACGCTCACGGCGCGGCAGCTGGTGGACGTCGTCAGCGGCATGTGCACCCTCGCGATCTCCACGGTGACCGCCGGTGGCGAGCCGCGGATCAGCGGCGCGGACGGCCACTTCCTGCACGGGCGGTGGGTCTTCGGCACCGACAGGTCGGCCGCGAAAGCCGCGCACCTGCGAGCGCGGCCCGCCGCGAGCCTCGCGCACCTGCGCGGGGAACAACTCGGCGTGTTCACGCACGGTGCGGCCGAGACCCTCAATCCCACCGACGGTCCCCAGGATCCGCACTGGCCCGCGGTGCTGGAGCACCTCACCGAGCACTACGGGGACTCGCCGCTGAACTGGGGCGACGTCGTCTACTACCGGCTCGAGCCGCACTGGATGGTCGTCTACGGCGATCCGGGCGAGCTGACCGGCGGCGCTCGGGACGAGTAGCACCGGCTGTTCGCCCCGCGGGGCGCACAGGCACTCCAACATCAGTGCCGTCAGCATCGGCTGCTGCCCCGGGCCCCATCTGAGCAGGCCGCGGAACGCTTCCAGCAAGGTCGGGGTTGCAGACAGCCGCCCGCGGCCGTCTGCAACCGGTGGTCACCGCCACGCAGGTTTACGGTGGTGGAATCTCGCGCAACCTGCAGAACGCTGAGGTGGGAGATGTCCGAGCGCGCACCGGAAGACCCTCAGGAGAACCGTAGCGGAACGGGCTCGCCGGGCGGGGGAGCAGAGCCGGAACCGGATCAGAGCGAGCTCGAGGGGCGCAGCGAGCAGCACGGGGAAACACCCGATGTCTACCTGAACGTTCCGGTTCTCAAAGTCGACGAGATCAACCTCGATGTCGAGGATCTCCGCGCCCGCGTCTCGCTGCAAGCCGAGGTACTGGATCTGCTCAAGCTCAACGTGGGCGTGGACGCCCACCTAGGGCATGTCGGCCTCGAGATCAACGGTGTCGAGGCCGAAGCTCTGCTCAAAGTTCGCCTCGACAACGTTGCGGCGATTCTCGATCGCGTGTTGAAGACGATCGATCGCAATCCGCAGATCCTCGAACACATCACCCGGGGTGTGGAATCGGCTGCCCGCAGCGTCGGTGAAGGGGCCGGTGAAGCGGTCCGCCAGGTGGGTCACGGCGCCGGTGAGGCGGTCGAAGAGGTGGGCGAGGGCGCCGGAGGGGCCGTTGACCAAATAGGGCGCGGTACCGGCGAAGCCGTGCAAGACGTCGGAGAAGGCGCAGGTGAGGCCGTGCAAGACGTCGGAGAAGGCGCGGGCGAAGCCGTGCAAGACGTCGGAGAAGGCGCGGGCGAGGCGGCCCAAGACGTCGGGCGAAGCACCGGCGAAGCCGTCAGTTCGACCGGCGAGCAGCACGGCACGCGGAGTGCTGGGGGAAAAGAGCAGGAAGCCGGGGAACCCCGCCGCCGCAGGACGAGCAAGCGCTCGGGAACGGCGTCCGGCAACCGGGAGTCTCCGAGAAGACCCCGGCCGCGGGAGGGGGGAGAGAACGCGTGACCGACGAGCAGCCGCCGGACGTGGAGTTCACCAGCACGGTCAGCGCGCACGAGCTGCGCTTCCGCGAGGTCCCGGAGAGCCGGGTGACCTTCACGGGGAACCCGGATCACGAGTCCAGCTCGGGCAGCGATCGCACCAACCTCCCCGACGCGGTTTCGCCGCGAGTCACGTACCGCGACATCCGGGTCGACTACCACATCGTGTCCCGGTTGAGGGCGGACAACGCTCGGGGGTGGCAGCAACGCTCCTGAACAGCAGCGCTGCTCGTGCGCGCTGAATAGTCGGCGCAACAGCGGGGTAGTCGGCGGCGAGGGCCGCCCGACGGCCACGTGCGTCGCATCCAGGTCTTTCGACCTGGTAGAGCCGGCGGAGATGCGCGATGCTTTTCCCGAGGAGCGCCGCAGCAAGCATCACGACGGGGGGAAGAGATGAAAACAGGACCTCGGATCGTCGCCGCAGTGGCCGTCGGTTACGTCCTCGGACGCACCCGGCGGATGAAAATGGCGATCACGGTGGGAGCTTTCCTGGCGGGGCGACGATTCGGAACCAACCCGAAGGAGCTGCTGCAGAAGGGCAGCGATCTCCTCTCCTCGTCGCCTGAGCTCAGCGAGCTCAGCAGCACGCTCCGCGGAGAGCTGCTCCAAGCAGCGAAAACAGCGGCCACTGCTGCTGCGAGCAACAAGATCGATGCCTTGGGTTCGAATCTGACCGAACGCGCCGCCAAGATCCGCGAGCCGAGTTCCGACGAGGCCGAGTCCTCCGACGAGGCCGAAGCGGACGAGCAACAGGCCTCGTCGACGGAAGCGGCAGACCAGCAGCGAGCGGAACCGGAGGAGGAACCGCGCTCGCGGCGCCCCGAAGGAGCACAACCACGCTCCACTCGTGCAAGCGATCGGAACACCGCAGAACGTTCGTCGCACGAGCGTGGACCTTCCGATCGCTCCACGGCGCGATCGAGACACCCGCGCCCACCTGCGTCCGACCGGTCGAAGCCGAAACCTCCCGCCACCCCTCGCCGCAGGGCGGCGGAGTCCGACCCGAGCAGCGGATCGCAGGAGGAGGGGACACCGAGCAAGAGTTCGACGCGTCGGAAACGGAGTGGCAACGATGGCTGATGACAACGAGGCCGAGCGCGGAGCAGGCCGCAGCCTGTTCGACGAACTCCCGATCGGCCACCTCAAATCGGCCGGCAAGGAACTCCTGGACGCGCTGGTGACTCGGGCGATCCGCTCGGTCAGCGGCAAAGTCGATTCTTTGACGGGACGGCTGACCGATGTTGCGGAGAACGGCGGCTCCGGACTCATGGCGGCCGTTACGGGCGCCAAGGAGGTGGCTGAAGGCGGCTCCCCCGCCAAGGGTGCGCTCAAGGCCGGCGTGACCGGAGTGAAGGAAAAGGCGAAGGAAGCCGTGGGCGCCGGCAGCAGTGGTGGTAGTTCCGGGGGCGGCGGGAGCAGCGCGAAAGTCGTCAACATACTCGAGGAGTTCGACGTCGGCTTGCCGCTGCGGGTCGCCTACAACCAGTGGACGCAGTTCCAGGATTACCCGGGCTTCACCCGCAAAGTCGAAAGCGCCGAACAGGAATCGGATGAAAAGGTCAACTGGAAGGCGCAAGTGTTCCTGTCGCACCGCAGCTGGGAGTCGACGATCATCGAACAGGTGCCGGACGAACGCATCGTGTGGCGCTCCAAGGGTTCCAAGGGGCATGTCGACGGTGCCGTAACCTTCCACGAACTGGCGCCGAGCATGACGCGCGTGCTCCTCGTTCTGGAGTACCACCCGCAGGGTTTCTTCGAGAAGACCGCGAATCTCTGGCGCGCGCAGGGACGGCGCGCTCGGTCGGACTTCCGGCACATCAAACGTCACATGATGACCAGCACCATCCTGGAACAGGAGGAATCCGAAGGCTGGCGCGGCGAAATTCGCGACCGGGAGGTCGTGCGGAGCCACGAGGACGTGCTCCGCGAGGAGCAGGAATCCAACCAGAGTGAAGATCACGACTACCAGGAGGACGAGGAACCGGACTACGACGACGAACAGTACGCGGAGGACGACTACGAAGCGTACGAGGACGAGCGGGGCGATGCGGCGCGGCACGACGAGTACGAATACGAGAAGGCCGATGAATAGTCTCCTACCGCCGCAGATCACGAGAAGAGCGGCACAGGACGGACTTCCGGCGAAAGCGGAACCTGATGCCCTCGGCAGATCGCGGCGAACCCCTTGCCGCAGCCGGACTTCGGGAGCAGGTTAGCGGCGCTCGAACCCCGCAGTCGAACCGTTGGACACCAAAACCCCTCCGAACGATGAAGAATCCGATCACCGCACATGAGCCTGCCCACCGATCCACTCGTGCGCCGCGACGCCGCTGGCGTTCTCGGTTGACTTCGAGTGCAGTCGAAGTTCTACGTTGCCGTTGTTCGGGCGGCGACCGGCCTCTCATCAACGACCGGCCCGCCCCATCAGCGACACGCAACGCGGAAAGGGCGGAGTGGTGGGCATGCAGGTGGTACAGGTGACGGGTTTCGGCGATCCGGCGGTGTTGAAGGCGGCCGATGCTCCCGATCCAGAACCCGGCCCCGGCGATCTCCTGGTTGAGGTGGAGGTCGCTGAGGTGTTGTTCCTCGACACCCAACTGCGCGCCGGCTGGGGTCGCGATTTCTTCACCGTCGAACCGCCGTTCGTCCCGGGCGTCGGCGTCGCCGGCCCGGTCCGCGCGGTTGGTGCGGGAGTCGACGCCGACTGGGGCGGTCGGCGGGTCATCGCGAGCACCTCGGCACCCGGCGAGTACCGCGGGGGCGGCTATGCAGAGCGCGCCGTCGCACCCGCGGCCCACGCCCACGTGATCCCCGACGGCCTCGACGCGCAGCACGCGATCGCCGCGCTGCACGACGGAGCGATGGGCATCAGTCGCGTGGCGAAGGCCGGGCTCCGCGTCGGGGACGCCGCGCTGATCACGGCGGCGAGCGGTGCGATCGGCACCTGGCTGGTTCCGCTGTTGAAGGCCGACGGCGTGACCGTCATCGCCGCCGCACGCGGCGAGCGGAAGTTGGCGCTGGCGGCCGAACGCGGTGCGGACGTGGTGGTGGACTACGGCGCCGACGGCTGGACGGACCAGATCGACCGCGAGGTCGACGCGGTCTTCGACGGCGCGGGCGGCGAGATCGCCACCGGGCGCTCGGACGGCTCCGGCGCGGCGGGCGGTACTTCTCCTACGGCTCCGCCACCGGATCCTTCCCCGACATCGAGGCCGCGGCCGCCCAGCGCGACATCGAGGTCATCGGGTTCCACGAGCGGTTCACCGCCGACGACATGCGCCGCGCGACGTCCGCAGCCCTCCAGCTGCTCACCGACGGGACGGTGGACGCCGTGATCGGACAGGTGGCCGCGCTCGATCAGGCGTGCAACGCCCACGCGGCGATCGCCGACCGCAGTGTCGCCGGCAAGACCCTGCTGATGCCCCGATGAGCGGCCCCTTCAAACTCTTCGACGCCGCCGCTCGTGCCGGCTCTGCCATCGCTGCCGCGTCGGCACAGCGGTGTCGGCGACCGGGCCAGTGGCTCGCTCACCGGTCAGCCGGGATCATCGGCCGCTCACGCCGTCATGCACCAGCGGCCGCGCTGAGCCGGATGGTGGCGATCGCCTTGTCGTCGTGGCCCTTCGACCGGGGGAACTGCTTCCCCGCGGGATCCGTGCGAGCTTCCCACTCGTGCGCGGTGGCGAGGAGCTCGTGCAGCCCGCTCGTGGAGCGGGTGGCGATGCTGCCCCAGTCCTGCGGTCCGATGTGCTCGAGCGTGTTGTAGGCGCCGTCGGTGGCCAGCACGGCCCACGGCACGTGGCTGCGCGGACGCGTCGCCACGCAGGCGTGCTCGGCCGCTCGCGGCTCGGCTTCGGCGATCCAGTAACCATCCGGCTGGTTGCGGTAGCGAGCTTGGTGCTCCTGCAGTCGACGCAGCAGATCGCGGTGGTACTCGTCGTAGCCGCTGCCGCGGGCGAGTCGAGCGCGGTACTCGGCCCGTTCCGGCAGGTCCAACGCGTCGATGCGCTCGTCCACCACCACGCCATCGGGCAGGACGATCGGCGTGTCGCCCAGCACGAGGGTGTCCACCTCGTCCTCGCGGACGCGCAGCACGGCGACGGTGCTCGTGGGCGCGTAGCCGGGGACGAGTTCCAACTTGTCGGCGGTGTCGGCGATCGCGCGCGCCAGGGCCGCGGTGAGCTCCACGTCCGGCTCGTGCGCCAGGCTGCGCCGCAGGGATGCGCCGAGTTCTGCGGCGTAGGTGCTCACCGGCACGGACACCGGACGGAACGCAGAAGCCCCGTCGAGCACGACGACGGCGTTGTCCGTCGTGAAGATCTTGTCATCGCTCTCGTCGAAGTCCGGCAGCTGCGCGGCAGCCACGGACAGCGCTGCACCGGACATGGCCTCATCAGACATGGAGCCTGCCACCAACTCGCTGTGCACGTTCTTCATGCGTCACGCTCCGCTCCCAGCAGGTCGACGTTTCGGCGCGGGCACCGGAGGTGCTGCGGTCGTTCCTCGGCGGCGAGGTGAACCCCCGCGGCCGGCTGATCGAGCAACGTGCCGAGTGCTCGCGGTGCGATCACGCCGGGACGGGAAGCGCGTTGCGGATCGTCTTGTCCGCGGTGACGCGGACGAGCGCGGCGGCCAGGTGGGCGAGTTCGTCCTCGGCGACGAGCTCGGCCAGCTTCTCGGAATCGGTGGGCAGCCCGATCCGCTCGGCGCCGTTGCGCGACTTCTTGTCGAAGTAGGGGCGGAGTTCGGGCCAAACGGCCTGGGCTTCGCGGCAGAAGATGTCCACGCCGACCGGTCCGAGGCGCGGTACTTCGCGGAGCCGCTCGCGGAGCGCGTCGACGTTGCCGTCCGCCTTCGCCCGGAGCTTGCGCAGGTCACCGCGGTGCTCGTCGAGCAGCAGCTGCGCGCCGTCGCCGAGCGCGCTGGCGGTGCTCTCGTCGTAGCGCACGTAGTGCCCCCGCCCGAGAGCATCGACCCGGTCCTGCCAGCTCGCGTCCAACATCTTCTGCGGCGTGCTGTAGGCGCGGAGTTCCCGCGCCGCGGACAGCGCGATCTCGGCCTTGATCCGCGTGGACAGCAGCACGGACAGCACCAGGAGCCGGTAGAGCGGGGAGGGCTGGTCCCGGAGTTTGATCCCGGCTTCGGCCGCGTAGGTGGTACCTGCCCGGTCCAGCAACGCGCGAGCCGTGTCCTGTGCGGTCATCGCCAACACCTCGTTCGATGCGCAGCGGGTCACCGAAACTCCTCCACGACCGCGTACCCACCACGCCGCTTCCCTATTCGGGGTTTCCGGGAGAGGGGCCGGACCTGCTCGCCGCGGTCGAGCGCACCCGGACCCGGCTCGAGCGCTCCGCCGCGGTCAGCTGAGACAGGGCCGCGTGCGCCCCTGCAGGCCGTGCTCGAAGTGCAGCCGCGTCCACGCGTCGTCCACAGATATCCGTAAACAGCTCGGACCGAGCCTCCTAGTGTTGATCGGAGAACTCCGAACGGAGCCGCTTCCTGACAGCCCCTGGGAAGGGTCCGCGTTCCCAGCCCGGAGGTGGGGATTCGCACCCCCGGGAATCCGTTTCGCACAGCGGATTCCCGGGGGAGTGCGGTCTTTCGAGGGCTCGCTGTTACTCGCTGAACACGCGGTGCAGGTCGTCGAGCACGCGGTTGGCCGCGAGCGGTCCGATGCCGAGGAACCACGTGTCGTCCGGGACCGGCTCGGCGTGCTGGTTCTGCACGGCGTTCAGCGCGGTCCACTGCGCTGAGCCGCGGATGTCGTCGAGCTGGTTACGCCCCTGGGCACCGTAGGTCGAGTAGAACACGTAGTCGGCGTCGGCGGCGCCGATCCGCTCGCGGCTGATCTCGGTGAAGGTGCCGCCGATCTGCTGGTTCTTCGGGCGCTCGAGCCCCGCGTCCTGCAGGATCGTGCCGATGAACGATCCGGTGCCGTACAGGCGGAGCTGTTCGCCGGTGGCGCGCAGCGCGCTGACCGTGGGGGCGTTCTCCCCACCGCCCACGAGTTCGCGGAGCTGCCTGGTGCGCTGGTCGTAGTCGCGCATGAGCTGCTCGGCCTTCTCGCCCTTGCCGAGCGCTTTCGCGTACAGCCGCAGGTTCTCCTTCCACGGTGCGCCCGTGGTTTCGCTGAACACGGTGGGTGCGATCTTGCTGAGCGTGTCGTAGCGCTCTTCGTCGCGGACCTTGCTGGACAGGATCAGATCGGGGTTCAGCGATGCGATCGCTTCCATGTTCGGCGAGCCGATCGTGCCCACGGTTCGGATGTTGCCCTCGGCCGCCTCGTTCAAGTAAGGGGGCAGGCCGCCCTGCGTGTCGGCGAGGACGGTACCGACCGGTTGCACGCCCAGCGCGAGCGCCGTGTCGAGTTCCCCCGTGTCGAGGACGACGACGCGCTTCGGGTCGCTCGGGACCTGCGTTTCGCCCATCGCGTGCTGGATGACGGGACCGTCCGCACCGGCCTGCTGCCCACCGGTGCCGGAGGACCCGCAGCCGGCCACCAGGGCGAGAACCAGGGCGATCACGAGCGCGCCGGCGCTCCGGAGATGTCTGTGCATGTTCGTCGGCCGTTTCCGAATCGGGGTTGTTCCAGTGGGGCATCCGGCCAGCGAGGACCCCAGGTATGCCGGGGGTCGGCTCGCCGGAGGAGGCAAACGGCGCTGGTGAAGCCTCTCCACTGTCGTCGCCGGAAGCATAGGCAAACCTAACCTAACCAGAAGAGCGAGGCCAAGCGACCCGGAGCATGGTCCCGTGCAAGAACTTCAACCTCGCAGGCACGCGCGTCGGAAACCTGATCCTCGGCGAGCTGGGGTTTGGCCTTCCTGCTGGAAGCCGGCGACGAGGCTTGCCGAACATCGGAAAGACAACCCAGGGGGCCGGGTGTCCAGGTGCGTGTTGTCGTTGTCGAGGCCAGGGTTACCCAGTGATGCTCGCCAGTGCCGTCGTGCGGATGGGTAGCGACTGAGGGGCCATGCAGGTTCGCGGCCGCAATCAGGTTGTTGACTTCGTCTCGATGGCGTCCGTGTTGAGCGTCAGTCCGGTTCCCCGGCATCGCGGGCACATGCGCTGACCAGCACCGACCGGGGAACCACGTTCCTGTGCATGCTGAACGTGGACGGCTTCAATCTGCCGCTGCCCGGCGCAGTGCTCGCACACTGGCCGGGGCCACAGCGCTCGCGGGAGTGCTTCAGCGTGCCGAATCACGGTCATGCGCTGGTCGCGCAGTTCTTCGGTTTCGTCGTCTTCTGGTCGTGCGTGTCGACGGCCTGTCGGTGCTGCTTCGTCGAGGGCTCGCTCGAACCCGCGCAGAGCCTGTTCCAGTTCCGTGCCGAACGACCCTCGTTTGCTCGTGTTCACCATGGTTCACCCCGCGTTGGCCGGATCGGTGATGACGTCCGGCGGAACCGGTGTGTCGTTGGCCAGGGCGCCGAAAAGCCGCTGCGCGGCGTCGCTGTCCCACTCGACCACGGAAGTCCCGTCCTCGGTTTCGCCGAAACCGCCGAAAGGCACCGTCGTGGTCACACCCTTGCCGGAGGCGATGCCCTGCATGGCGAAGCCGAGCCTGCCGAAGTGCCAGACGTGGTCACCACTGTCCACGCGGAAGGACTGCGAGGTGTCGAGGATCAGCGGGAACAACCGGAACGGGTTGGCCAACACCTGCGGGCTGGAGACCTTCTCGGTCAGCGCTGCCAGGAACTGCCGCTGACGCTGGATCCGGTCGAGATCACCGTCCGCGCTGGCGCGGCTGCGCACGAACCCGAGCGCCTGCGGACCGCGCAGCGTTTGACAGCCGGGCTGCAGGTCCAAGTTCGCCTTCGGGTCCTGCATGGGTTCCTGGACGCACACGTTGACCCCGCCGACCGCGTCGGTGATGCCGGCGAAGCCGCCGAGACCGACCTCGGCGTAGTGGTCAACGCGCACGCCCGTGTTGCTCTCCACGGTCTGCGTGAGCAGCTGCGGGCCGCCGTAGGCGAAGGCGGAGTTGAGTTTGTCCTCTCCCCGCCCGGGAACGTTCACCAGCGAGTCCCGCGGCAGGCTCACCATCGTCGGTTCGCCCCCGCTTTCCGGGACGTGCACGAGCATCACCGTGTCGGTGCGCCGACCGGCAGCGTCACCGGTGCCGAGCTCGGCCCGTTGTTCGCTGCCCAAACCCGCGCGGCTGTCCGAGCCGACCAGCAGCCAGTTCGTGCCCGGCCCGTCCTGAGGCCGATCCGTCCCGGCCGGCAACGCCGGCCCGCGCTTGAGCGAAAAATCCACATAGGCCAGAAAGCCGACCAGCGCCAGCAGCAGCACCAGGAGCACGACGATGAAAGCGCGCCCCCAGCGCCGCTTCTTCGGCGGCCCCGGAGAACGCGGCTGCGCCCGGTAACGCGGTTGCGCGTACGCCATAGGTGTTTCGTTCCTTTTCTGCACCAGCTCGCCAGCGAGCCGGAATGGTCAAATCCAACTGTGACCCCCGACCATCCGACAGGCGAGCATGCCAGCTGTCGAAGGTTTTGCCACAGGAGGAATCCCACAGAAGGGAAAACGATTCCACCTCCTGGGGACAACTTCTCAATAACATCACCGCGCCACAGGATATTCAGCGCCAGCTCCGACCAGTACAATCCGGAAGCGGAATATTTGATACCGCTTTTACGTTCCGCGTATTCGTGCTCGCTGTCAGTGTTGCGACCAGGGGTTGTAGTGCGTAGACGCAGTTCTGCACAATCACGAACCATGAATTACTACCCCCGGCACGGACCACATCCTCATCCGCCGCAAAACCCGGGCCATTACCCGCCACCGCCCGGCGACCACTACGGCGAGAAGCCTCACCACGGAGGTGGATCCGACGCGGTCGCGAACATCGTGCGCATCGTGACCGGCCTCGTCGTGGCGACTTTCGTGCTGCATATCCTTTTCACCGTTTTCGAGGCCAACCAGGGCAACGAATTCGTCTCGTTCGTCTACGGATCGGCGCAGGTCCTGGTGCTTGGTCTCGGCGACGTGTTCACTCCCGACGACGCCGTGCTCGGAGTGGTGCTCAACTACGGGCTGGCCGCGCTGATCTACCTCGTCATCGGCACCTACGTCATCAAGCTGCTGCGCCGCTGACAGACCCGGTAAGTGGCTCTCGGCAATGGCCGGGACGGGCCAATAGTGCTGGTCTCGCTGTGCGGACCAGGAACCGAGAAGCTGCGACGTGCGCTGCTGGCGCTTGCCGCGAGTGGCGGTCCCACCCCTCTCGCCGGCAGGCGCCAGCTCATGCGGGGGCGGTTGCTGCCCGGCCCGGGCGATGAAGGAACATGCGATTCGTGAGTGACGCAGGGGGCCTGCTCGCCGACCGCTACCGGCTGCAGCGGCGACTCGGCAGCGGTGCGATGGGCGTGGTGTGGCTGGCCACCGACGAGCGGTTGCAGCGCCCGGTTGCAGTCAAACAACTCGCACCGCAGCACAGAGCCGATGCTGCCCAATCCGACGAAGCGCAACAGCGGGCCATGCGTGAAGGCCGCATCGCGGGACGGCTGCACCACCCCAACGTCGTCGCGGTCCACGACGTGACCGAGCACGAGGGCCTGCCCGTGCTGGTCATGGAATACGTGCCCGCGCGCAGCCTCGCCGACGTGCTGATCGAGCGGGGCACACTCGCCCCCGCGGAGGCGGCCGCGATCGGCGGCCAGGCCGCGGAGGCGCTCGTGGCCGCGCACGAAGCCGGCATCGTCCACCGGGACGTGAAACCGGGCAACGTGCTCATCACCGAGGACGAAACTGTCAAGATCACCGACTTCGGCATCGCGCACGCCGCCGGCGACATCACCGTGACGCAAACCGGGTTGCTCAACGGAACGCCCGCGTTCCTCGCACCCGAGATCGCCCGTGGCAATCCCCCCGCACCAGCCTCCGACGTGTTCTCCCTCGGCGCCACGCTCTACGCCGCCGTCGAGGGGCATCCGCCGTTCGGGCAAGGGACGGACAACGCGTTGGCCGTCCTGCACGAGGCCGCCGCCGGAGATATCCCGCCCCCGCAGTGCGCGGGCCCGCTCGCTCCGGTCCTCGCCCAGGCCATGGCGGCTGACCCCACCGCCCGGCTGGGGCCGCAACAGCTGGGCACCAAGCTGCGCACCGTCACGTCGGACCGCTCGGCCGCCGCCACTCAGCCCATCGGGGACGCGCCGACTCAACCTATGTCGGCGGTGGTCGCCTCGGCCGGAACTCGCGGAGGCACCCGGGTGGCCGCTGGTCTTGCACCGTGGTCCGGGCAGGACACGGGCACGGCCAGTCGGCGCCGCCGACCGTTGCTGCTGACAACCATCCTCACAGCCGTGCTGCTCGTCGGTCTGAGCACCATCCCACTCCTGACCACGGGCGAGGATGCACCGCCGGCACGAGCGAAACCCGCGGTCACACCGGGGGAACTGGAACGCGTGGTTTCCGACTACTACGCCCTGCTGCCGGGCCACCCCGGAAACGCGTGGAGCCGCCTGGGACCGCGGATGCGCGCCCAGGGCCAGCAGCAATACCACAACACCTGGCGCCAAGTCTCCGATCTCACCGTTACCGCACCGCCCCGTGCTGGCAGCGAGCCCCGTGCTGACAGCGAGAAGACGGTCCGCGTGAGCATCGAGCTAACCCACCCGGATGGAGCGACCGTCCGTGAACGCCACACGCTCGGCATGACGACGCGGAACGGCGTCCCGCTGATCAATTCCGACACGGTTCTGCACGCGGACACCTCGACACCACCTCCACCACCGCCACCGGAACCCGCCGAAGAGGAAGCTTCAAAGAGCGAAGGCGAAGGCTCGAACAACGAGGAAGAGAACAAGAAGGAAAAGAACAAGAAGGAAGAGAACGACAAAAAAGAAGAAGACGACGATGGAGACAAGAGGGAGAAGCACAAAAAGGACGAAGAGAATTAGTCTGCCCCTCTGAGGCTCGACCGCCTTCCCTTGAGGGGACGCCTGCCCCCAAAGATAGTCCACGACGCATTGATCGTGACAGAAATTCGTTCGATTCCCTCCTCCCGGCAGCTGATCTGTACGAGGTTTGCCGCATGCCACGCATCCACAAGCAGGCGAGCCAGTACGCCCGGAACAGCATGGCCGCCCATCGGTTGTGACCGTGGTGGCCCGGCTGCGCAGCGCAACCACGCTTTTCGCGTGAAGGCGCGCCCAGGCGGCCACCCGAGCCGCGCAGGGATGCGGCCGCCCGCCGGGCCACCTACGAGGCTCGACGGCGACCCGGCAGCCAGCCGCAAGCGAGCGTGCACAGCTGCACCCAACGGCGGTCCCTGCCGTGGACACGCCGTCTGCATTCCGCCCGCGTTCGGTGACGCCGGCCGCCCACCGCTCGCGCTCGGCCGCCGTGGGTCCGCCAGGACCGGCGCCAGCCGCACGCTCGGCGGACCCACGGCCTGGCCGCAGCGCACGGGCAAGCTGGTGGGCGGCTCTCACCGGACGCACGGGTAAGTAGGCAGGCGGCCCCGGCAGGGGCCGCCCTTGATGCAATAGAGAAAGTCTGAACACACGCACACTGAGGCTGTGCACTGGGATTTTCCGTGCTCCTGGATAGCGATCGAGGGCTGCCTCACAATCCACGGTTGGGTGTTCGTTCGCAACTGGCCGTGCCCTGCATTGCCCTATGACATGGCGGGGATGAACCACCCAACAACGGCGATTACTGCTAGGGCAAGGAAAACATAGCGCGCAATCTTGGTTGCCTTGCTTCTGTCGTGCAGCTTCGCAGTGAGTATCGCAAGCCCTACGCCCGAAATCAGAGCAAACCCGACACCAGCGAAAACGATCATCTCGTTCTCGATGGAGACCGTAGAGCTGCCAATCTTGCTCGCCACGGCGAGGGGGACAACGTAAAGCCAGATCACTACGCCGACCGCATACAGTCCCCAGCCGATGACAGCGCCGGCTGTTCCGCGCTTGTTCATGTCACGAGACATCGTTGTGCCAGAGTTCTCCATCTTGCTGCCTACTTCCCTGCGACCACACGCGCCAGGCCGTCAACCGTCTTCTCCGAGTCCCAATACCCCAGGTGGCCGCCCAGAGTCTTCGTAGGAAGTTCCCGTGCTCCGAACTCATCCGCCGACGGGTCTCTGCCGTACCAACGGTCGGCACCTGGTTCGAAAAGGTCGAGCGGGTTCCCCGAGCCCGCGGCCTTAATCGGGTCCACACCGCCGGTACCGGACCACACCTGGTGCGGCTGCACGCCGAGCTCGCTGGCGTGGTCCACGCCGACACCAGGGGAGCCCATAAATACGATGTCATCCGCGTGGACACCATGGTCCCGGGCCGCGTAGCCGACTTCGGTCGTGCCGTACGAGTGCGAAATGATCGAATTGTGGCTGGGTGATCCGTCGTGGGTGGCGCGCAGGCCCTCCTGGAACTGGGCGAGGTCCTTGCTGCCCTGCTCTGCGTAGTGCTCCGACCCCGCCGTGACCAGGGACTCAGGGCTCTCATAGTCGATATACGTCACAGACGAGAAACTCTCCCCTGGTGCGCGCTGTTGAGCCTGGTCGATCACCTTTTCCCCGTTGTGGACGTAGTCGACGGCGTTACCGAGTGACGAGTACGTCCCGGGGACCGTCGTGGAGACATGATCGGCGGTGTCGGGATTGCCACTCGCGATGATGACTTGGCCTCGATAGTTCTCTGCTGAGTCAAGCGAGAGCAGATACCGGTTGTTGCCATCACGCGTCAGGTTCTCGACCTTGTCGAGACCCTCTTCCGCGTTGCGGAGTTGGTCGAGCCGCCAGCTGTAGCGTGTGCGTTTACGCGCATCGTCTTCGCCGAACTGGGTGTTGTCCAGCCACTGCTCGTAGAACCGGATCTGCTTGCGCAAGTTCTGCCGTTGCTCCCCGAGCAGCCTGCGGTTTGCCTGGTGACGCGCCATCGCTGGTACTCCATCGGCAGACCCCACCATCTTAGGGAACCGGTCAGTGAGGTCGGCGCGCTGCGCTGACGACATCGACGACCACACCGCATTAACAGCAGCGGGACTGTTCCCTGCGGCGCGTTCAAACATGTGCTTAGTGGCCTGCTCCGCGCTGGACTCCATCGCGGTTGCCGCCTGAGCCAGTCCACCGGCGGCCGCACTGGACGGATGCACACCTGCCTGCGCCCACTTCTCGGCCTGCGAGATGCCCTTAAGCTGTCCCTTGGCCCTGTCGAGGGAGTTCACGAACGTCTCGTGGGCTGTGCGTTCTTTTTGTCGTGCTCCTTCGATCGTGGTTTTGGCTTCCTCGTAAGCCGCTTGTTGTTTGGCCTGGCGAGCTTGAGCAGCCTCGAATACTGCGAGATCGTTCGAATACCGCTCTGACTCTGCGGCCGACATTCGTCCTTTTGGCTTGTCCGGCTTCACAGCTGTGAACGGCGTCGGTGGCATGATCGTGTAAGCGCGGACTGTCAGCTCGCCATCGCGGGCCACCTGCTTGGCCTGCTCCATCCGTGCCTTCACAGTGTCGAGTTCATCAGCCAACGTGTCGTGAGCGCGAGCCGCGGCAGGGGCGACTTCCGCGAGTGCGTCACCGTCGGTGCCTTGCTGCTTCGCCCAGCCCTGGAAGGCTTCCGAGGCAGCTCCCTCCCATTCACCCGCCGCGCGTGTGTGCGACTGGTGCGCTCCGGTCGCAGCGGTTTCGGTGTGCTCCCCGAACTTGCGCAGCTCTTGCGCGAACGAGCGCGCCTCGCCGGGATTACCGGCCACGAAGGTGTTCAGCGTCATCAGTTGTCACTGCCCCAGTGCGTTGAAGAGTCCCGCGTTGTCGTCGTCGGTCGAGGCGTAGTCGGCCTTGTTCGCATCCAGGTCGGCAGCGCCCTGGTGCAGGGTTTCGACGTAGCCGGCGGTCACGCGCAGAAGATCGGCCACGGTAGCGGCGGACGCCGCGCTCGACGGCCCGAGGTCCGGCGACGAGGGTGGTTGCGCCTGCCCGAGCTCGCTCGTGGACCGTTCGATCCCGCTTGCCAGGCCTGCGAGTGTCGCCGGATCGACGCGCACGCTCACGGAGTCTCCCCACAGGTTGTTGATCACTGCCGGAGACGCACCGTATCGAACAAGCTACGGGTTCGGGTGCGGGTTTCTACTCATTCCCGCGTGATCACTCGGACAGAGCAGACGAGCAGATTACAGAACACGTTGGCCGCTGCGGGCCGCACGTTTTGGCGATCCTCGTGTCGGCTTGGCTGAATAGGGTCGCGGGAGTCGCACAGCGTGCCCGCAGCTTGCGCCCGGTCTCGGACTCGGAGGCGGATCTGTTGGAGGCCGCGGCGATCCTGCACGACGTCGGCTACGCCCCGGAGCTGGCCACGACGGGGTTCCACCCGCTCGACGGTGCCGTGTTCCTGCGCGACATCGGGGCACCGGACCGGTTGGTGCACTTGGTCGCCCACCACTCCTACGCCGCTCTCGAAGCCGACCTGCGGAACCTGTCGTCGCAGCTGTCGGAGTTCACCGATGAAGGCGGCCTCGTCCGGGATGCGCTCTGGTACTGCGACCTGAACACCACCCCGGACGGCGAGGAGGTCGACGCCCGCGAGCGCATCGCCGAGATCCAGCAACGCTACGGCCCCGAGCACCTGGTCACCCGGTTCATCACCAACGCGGCACCGGACCTGCTCGCCGCAGTCGATCGCACCCGCGCACGACTCGAGCACTCCGCCGCGGTCAGCTGAGATAGAGCCGTGTGCGCCCCTGCAGGCCGCGCTCGGTGGACAACTCACGTAGCCGTGTCCACACATTGTCCACAGATACCCGTAGACAGCTGGGTACGGATGGGCGAAGCGAGGTAGCCAGCGAACGGCCCTGCCGACTGTTCGTGCAGTTCACAGAGCCGCTCGAGCTGGTCATACCGTGCGCCCCCGGCAGGATTCGAACCTGCGACACCCACTTTAGGAGCAGAGGCTTGCGGGTGAGTGCCGGTGTTTGTCGGTAGCTGTCGTGTGCTGTGAGGACGCCGTCCGCGTCGTACCGGTCCTTTGCCAGTAGTTGCAGCCACTTGCAGTGGTTTCATGGCAATAAGGTGGTAACGCGCCGTGAAGCGAACGTGCGTGCCTGGCCCGCCGTGGGACGGCTGTCCGTAGGCCACAGCGACTCGGTCAAACTCCGAACCCGCGGATTAGGGGGCGACGTCTGCCGTCAGTTGTCGCCGTGTCGCAGTAGTCGCGGTGTCGTGCGATGTTCGCAAATGCGAATACCGGCTGTTGGGGATGCTCAGTGGTTGTTTGCCGTCGTTTTGTGGGGGTTAAGTGGGGCTGAGTTCCGTCGGCTTAGGCTCGGCGCAGCGCCGCGTTACCCGCTTCCGACGGCGTTTCCTCTTCGAGGTGCGGCACACGGAGCATACCGTGTTGCCCATGCGCTTCCGGATTGACGCCGTCTTGTTCGACATCGATGGGACTTTGGTGGACTCCACTGGCGCGGTGGTTCGCACCTGGAAGACTTGGGCCGCCAAGCACGGTATCGACGCGGAGGAGATCCTCAAGGTATGCCATGGCCGGCGGACCGAGGACACCCTCGCGCTGTTCTTGCCGGCTGAACAACGGGAAGCAGCTGCAGCCGAGTTGGAGCAGCTGGAGCTCGCTGACATGGATGACGTCCTCGCTTTGCCCGGCGCACGCGCCCTGTTGCGGGAGTTGCCTGGTGAGCACTGGTCCGCGGTGACGTCGGGTTCACGGCCCTTGATGCGGGCTCGCCTCGCCGCCGCCGGCCTTCCTGTTCCCGATGTGCTTGTTTCGGCTGAGGACGTCAATGCCGGTAAGCCCGCCCCGGAAGGTTACCTGCACGCGGCTGCCGCACTCGGTTTTGACATCACTCGCTGTGTGGTCGTTGAAGACGCTCCTGCTGGTGTTCAAGCTGGTCGGACTGCAGGAGCGTACACGCTCGCGGTGACTACCACGCACAGTAGTGCGGAGCTGTCTTCGGCGGATGCTGTTGTCTCCGATCTGGGAGCGTGCGCTGTGGAGTGGGCCACGGATGCGCTGGTACTGAGCACGACATGAGCCCCGCCTTGCAAAGGCGGTACAGACACGGCTCTGACCTGCTGATCCGACACATCTTACCTGGTCAGGGCGCTATGGTCCTTGACGTCGTTTGACGACGATCAACAGCCTTGCTCAGCCTCATGTGATCCATAGGTGATCCAGCGCTGCCCCAGAGCTCAAACGCCTGGGGCTACACGTGTTGCGTGAGATGTGCCCTCAGAGTGGGCACTCGTTGACTGCTCTCCCATTCCGATCTCGGTTATAGCAGGCATAGCGTGCCGCGATGGCCCGACTACCAACTATGATCACGAATCCGCGGGTGTTCGCCGCCGTGTGGGGGTCTGTACTCGGTGTCACGCTCGTTACTGAACTGCTGATCCCGCTAAAATCCGGTAGCTCTTGGAGCTTGCTGGTGCATCTTGCCCAGCTTCTGGCAATTGTCGCGATCTTATTGAGAGTCATCTGGGAGGGGCGGACGAGACCTCGACGAAAGCTCGACGACGATGCTCGCTAGTCGCACCCAGTAGCTACGCTCCTATTCCGATCTCGGTCGGCTCGTCTCTAGTGTGCGGGGATGTCGCCGCGTAGGGAGACGCACGGCTGGGGAACTCCGTACGAGGTCCTCGTCGGAGGAGCGGTCGCAGCGTCCGTGACGATGCTGGTTCCCGACCTCGCGCTGGGATGGAAGATCGTGTCGGGTGTAGCAGCATATGCGGCGGTTTTGGTCGTGATCACATGGTTCATGCCAGCTCGTCGCGATCAGTCGAGCCCTGAGGAGTGGGAGCATCGGTGATGAGGCCAGCGTTGGGGCAGCTCAGGAAGGCCAATCGAGGCTATGCCGTTGCGTTCGGCATTGGTACCGCTATCGGTGGTGTCATTGCCGGTGGACTGGGGATGCTGCTTCCGTCGCCGCTGGAGTCCAACCCGGTTGGGGCGTGGATGATGACGGGTTTGGGGCTGCTTACTGCCGTGGTTGCCTTGCTGACGCACGTGTTTGCGCGCCGTAATGAGTCGTCTGGCCCTCCAGAGGATCAAGGATGAGCAGGGAACGGGCGTCCGAGCTGCTTGGTGAGAGGGTCGACTGGGCCCCTGGACTGAGGGTGACACCCGCCTCCGGAGGGCGTTTCGGACATGGCCCTGACCTCCGCCAAGGTGGATTATTCGCAGGTCATGTCGGATCTTTCGTTGACATCGTTTGACGCTGGTTGCCGCTGTTGCTCGGCCTCATGCGCCCCAGATGTGCCCCAGTGGCAGCTGGGGCCAGAGGTGCTGGTGTTGTGCGGCCTACCTCGGCGTCTGCTGATCTGGCCGTTTCCTACCGGTAGCTCGTTGCTGGTGGGATCTCCAGTGCTTTGCGTGCCATCGCGTTGGTGGTGGCTCCTCCGAGGACGGTGGAGTGGCGAATGCCGTTGTAGACCAGGTCCCAGAGGCGTTGGTTGCCGAGGACGTCGGCGGTGGGCAGTTCTACGGTGCGGCCGCCGGCGTCCTCAAGGCGCAGCGCGTCGTTCACTCCGCGGAACGTGTACTTCACTGCACGCAGCTCGTACAGGCGCACCCACCCTTTCGGGGTTTGCAACCACTCAGCTCCGGCTGAACAGTGCAGGCCACGTGTGGCGTACAGCTCCCAGCCGAGGAAGGGAGCGAGGAGGAGCATCAACCACCAGGGCCAGCCCGGATTGACCGCGATCAATCCCCCGAGCACCACCGCGTAGAGCGGAATCAGCACCACGGCAAGTCCGACATCGCACCGGTAGTCGTGCTGATGCCACTCCAAGACAGCACCTTCGCCCTCCGGAGGCGATTGCAGTCGCATGGGAAGATCCTCGAGCGATCCGCTCCGGCGCGTGGGCTGCGTCGTGAGCCGTCGAGCCCGCGGCGGGCGCGGTTCACCGCTGTCCGGCTCGGGCCGCGGTGGCAGCGTCTCCACGTTGTAGAAGTCCTCGTCCACCGAGCTGCTCCTCCCGACGGTCGACGGCCCTGCCGCCGAAGCCTCGGCGATGAGGGTTCGCGGCAGGACACTGTCCGTCGGAACGAATAATGCGCGCCACGGATGCGACAGCGCACGTGCCACGCTGACCTGTGATGATGCCGGATGAGTGTTGAGTAGTCCACGTGATGCTTGCCGCCGTTCGAGACCGCTTCACACGGCGACTCGGTCATATGCGCGCTGTGCACGAGCATTGACGTGTTGCGGCTGGGGCTTCGGCAACGTTGATGCCTGTGGCTGCGCTCCTATTCCGATCATGATGGGTGTCTTCCTAGTGTGTCGGGGTGGTCGAGGAGTCGAAGGCTGATCAGTTCCGAAGCGGTGTGATCGCGGCCGTCGTCTTTGTCGGCGGTGCACTGGTGGTGCTCGGGCCGTTGAATGGCGTCTTGGCGGGTTTCGGTGTCGACCCCGTGGTGCGTGTGGTGGTCGCGCTCGCGGTGCTCGCACTGCTCATTCCTGGGCTGATCTTCGTGCACCGGCGGGTTCGAGCGCGTGTTGGTCAGTCCAGCTCAGAGCAGGCATGACGCTGAAGGTCGCACGAAGGTGAGTGCACGCCTGCTCCGATCACGATCTACTCGCTTTGACCTGCCGGGATGTCACGACATAGGGAGGGCACGATGCGTCAGGTCGTCCTCGGCAGCGTGATGGCTGCGTTGGTGACGATCCTGTTTCCTGAACTTGCTCTGCTGTGGAAGGCCGTGCTGGGTGTGGTGGTGTATGCGGTGGTCTCGCTTGTGATCACGTGGTTTCTGCCTTCTCGCGACAGCCAATCGCGGTCGGAGCTGAAGGGGCGCCTGCGATGAACGCTCGACGTCGGACCGATCTGCTAACTGCGCTGGGCATGCTCCTCACAGGTAGCGCGTTGATCATGACGGGTAGCCCCATCTTGGGAGGCCCGTCCGCGGGGGTCGTGAGCCCGCTTGTGAGGCTCATCCTGGGCGGCATCTGTCTCGCTTTTGCCGTGGGCACGGCCATCTACACCGTCACGAAGCAGAGTTGAGCTCGTTCCCCTTTGTCGCGCAACCACAAGCGGGCGAGCCAGCACGCCCGGGTCAGCATGGCCGCCCGTAGGTTGTGGCGCTGGTGACCCAGCTGCGCAGCGCAACCACACTTGTCTTGGACGGCGCGCCCAGGCGGCCACCCGAGCCACGCAGGGATCCGGCCGCCCGCCGGGCCACCTACGAGGCTCCGCAGCGACCCAGGTGCCAGCCGCAAGCGAGTGTGTCCAGTCGACCCGCACGGCGGCCCCTGCCGGAGACGGTCGCCTGCCTTCCGCTCGCGGCCGGTGACGCCGCCCGCCCACCGCTCGCGCTCGGCCGCCGGGGCGCGCCGGGACCGGCGCCAGCCGCAGCCCGGCGGGCCCCGGCCTGGCCGCAGCGCACAGACAAGCGGGCGGGCGGCCCTCACCGGACGCACCGGCAAGCAGGCAGGCGGCCCCGGCAGGGGCCGCCCTTGATGCAGTAGAGAAATTCTGAACACACGCACACTGAGGCTGCGCTACGTCGTGCATCTCACGTCTTCTGAGCTGCGGAGATGGCGTCTACGTTACGTAGTCTGCACCGGTGATGGACCGGGGTTACGTGCAGGGGCATGCGCTCGTTGGCTCTGCGTGCGTCGTGAGCCTGGTCGCTGCCGAGCTTCTGCCTTCCGACGGCGTTTGGGTCTGGGTATTGCTCGCGGTCGCTGCCTTGCTCCTGGTGGCTGGCGTGGTGCGGTACGTCCGCTCGCGTTAGCACCCGGACCGTCGACCGTCGCACCTACCGGCTAAGTAGGCGCTCCATCTCCTCGGCGGTGATGGTGCAGCGGAAGCCGGTGTCGTCGTCGCACATGGTCTCGGCGGCGTCGTTGAACGAGGACGGTGTGGCGCGTTCGAACGGACTCGTCCACGCCCCACCGCGCAGCTCTCGCCGGCCCGGCCGGGAGGTGGTGGAGAGCCACTCCCACACGTTGCCGCAGAGGTCGTAGGCGCCGTAGGAGCTCGCGCCGCTCTGGTAGCGGTCGACGGGTGTCGTGGCTCCGATGCCGCTTTCGCGCACGTTGCACTTGGCCGGTGTGGGTTGATCGCCCCACGGGTAGACCGTGCCGCGGGTGCCGCGGGCGGCTTTCTCCCACTGCTGCGTCGTGGGCAGGGCCTTGCCGGCCCACTGGGCGTAGGCGGCGGCGTCCTTCCAGGTCACGAACACCACGGGGTGCTCGGCCAGCTCGGTCGGGGATGCGCCGTCGGGCCAGTGCTGCGGCGGGGTGTGTCCGGTCGCTGCGACGAATCGTGCGTACTCGGCGTTGCTCACCGGGTGCACGTCGATGTAGTACGCCGGCACCCACACCGGTTCGTTGCTCGGCCCGGACAGGAACACGCTCGCGTCGACCTTGACCATCAGGCTGCCATCGGCGGGGTGACGCACCTGGGTGCTGCCGATGAGCTCGGTCTCCTCGGAGGAGCCAGCGACCAGGCGCCCGTCAGTGAGGTACTTGAAGCGGGCTTGCGTGTCGGAGTCGCTGCGCTGCAGACAGGTGTCGAGCGTCGCTTGGTTCACCGGCCGCGGGGTGATCTCCGCCTCGGCGGCTTCCCACTTCGAGATCATGCGCTCGCTGACGCCGAGATGAGCGGCGAACTCCCGAATGCTCATCCGCATGGCGTCCCGTAGTGCGCGGACTTCGACCCCGGTCCACTGCTGAACTGTCGCCAACTGCCGCATCTCCCCTGCGTTGTTGTTCCACAGGGGAGAGTAACGGCTTGATCGTCCGTGTCACACCGGTTCGGGCGGGATATCCGCGTGCAGTTCGCGGAGCTCGTGAATCACCTTGTGATCCGTGTCCCACTCGGCGCCTTCAATCGACCTGATCGGCCGGACGCCGGTGGCCGCGTTCGTCGCGAACGCCGCGTCCATGGTCACCAGGTCGCCGAGGGTGATCGGCTCGGTGGTGACCGGCTCGTCGAGAGCCTGGTTGATCAGGCGCATGGTCACACCGGGCAGCATCTCCGAACGCGGCCAGATGACCTGCCCGTCACGGACGAAGCCGATGTTGGACGTGGCGAGCTCGGAGATCGTCCCGTCCGGGTTGAGGAACAGCACGTCGTCGTAGCCTTCGCGCTGGGCGGTGCGGCGGTGGCGCATGGCGCCGTAGAGCCCGACGTGCTTCACAGCCGGTTCCTCGCGGCGGTACGAGGTCGCTTGCAACCGCCAGGGTTTCGGCTCTGTCTGGCCCGCTTCGCGGGTTGTCACCAGGACCTGCGGCTCGGCCTCGGCCCCGATCGTTCCCATCCCCAAGTCCGGGTCGAAGACGGTCACCCGCGCCACGGTGCGCTGCCCCTCGGTCAGCACGTTGCGCACGTAGTCGCGGACGCGCTCGGTGTCGAGTTCGGTGCCGAACAGGTGGCGGCAGTCGCGGGTCAAGCGCTGCATGTGCAGGGACAGGCCGCGCACCTTGCCGTCCTCGACCAGCATCGAGGTGAAGTGCCCGTAGTTCGTCAACGCGAGGGCCTTGATCTGGTCGAGCGTGGCCGGAGTGCCGTTCAGTTCCATGCCCGCCACCCTCCCACTTCACGTGGGCTGACTGAAGCTGCGCTGCACCGAAGTTCAGGGAAAGTTCAGCAGGTCGGGTTCAGTGAAAGTGCAGCGGAGAGGTGGTTGCAGGGCAGTACCCAACGCGCGGTTCAGGGCGCAGTCTTGAGATGTGACCGACAACGGCTCAGCTGAAATCCGCCGCACGGAAGGAAAGACTGATGGCCAAGAACATCGCTCGCGGGACCACGGCGAACAGTTGGGTGCTGCCGAAGCTGCTCTTCGCTGCCGCCCTGGTGGGCTTCGTGGCGTTGGTCATGACCAGCCCGGCCGAGGCCGCCACGTTGGTGAAGACCGGCGGTGCCGGGTTCAGCAGTGCCGCGGAGGCGCTGGCGACGTTCGTCAACGGCCTCGAGTAACTCCTTACTCGGAACCGTCGTCGGCACGTTCGGCGAGGGCCGCCATGCGCGCTTCGAGTTCGGACAACGAGGCTTCGAGTCGCTGGGCGTCCTCGCGGAGACCGGCGAGCTCCTCCTTGGTCTGCATCAGCTCCGCGGAGAGGTTGACGTCCTCCGAGCTGTCCCGGACCTGGGCGCCGGCGTTCGCCTTGATCGAGACCGCCCCGCGGTCCCGCAACAGACGAACAGCACTGAGAGCCGTGTTGACCGCCACCTCGTACTCGCCGGCCAGGCTCCGATAGGTCGGCAGCGGATCACCGGGCCGGAACTCGCCGGCCTGGATGCGGGACAGCAAGGCATCCGCTACGCGGTGGCTCGCCGGGCGCTTGTCCTCCGGATCAGTGCTCGTGGTCACGCGCACCACCCTACCCAAAACGTCTTGCGACATGGCGGGTTGACAGCCCCGATGTCGCGCCGTATGTTCTAAGACATAAGCGATGTCTTGCGACATCACACATCGAGGAGGTAACCATGCTGCGGAACATCCCGGTCCTGCTGGAGGGCTACAAGCTCCAGGTCTCGGAGGAGCCGACGGTGAAGACGCGTGAGGACGAGAACGGCAACGAGGTCGTGGTCACCGACTACCAGGGTGCGACGCAGTACCTCGTCAGCTTGTTCGTGAAGCCCGTCGGCCAGGACGGCAAGCCTCGCGGCAAGGGCGACGAGATCAAGGTGACGGTGGCGACCGAGCCGGAGGAAGAGGTCACCGAAGGCTCTCGGGTGGAGTTGGTCGATCCGCGGGTGTCGCACTGGCAGAACGACTTCGGCAACGGCACCACCTCGGGCCTGTCGTGGAAGGCCACCGGCATCAAGCCGATCAACCACTGAGCGATACGAGCTCCGCTTCCTCTGAGTAACACTCACAACGTCGCCCTCTTGGGCACTGTTCTTTGATAATTCCACAGTGGGCCGAGCTGTGTCTGAAACCAGCGCATATGGGCTGCGCTGGAGACTTTCTTGGCCCCCGATTCGGCGTTTCGTCTCGGGGGTCTTGTTGGCCTCCATTGTCGAGACTCGGGAAAGGATGATGAGTCGTGTCGTTGGCGTATTGCCCGGCGTGTCACTGCGACCGGTGGCGCTATGTCCACTCTGCGGACCAGTTCTGCAATCACAAGCGCATCGCAAAGCGGGGTGTGTGATGTACGGACGAGTGTTTCCTCTTGATCCCGGTGAGGACGACCCGCGGTTCTCGACGGGGATGATCAAAGATGTGGCGAGCGCGATGGAGCGGCATGGCTACCCGCCGTTTGCCGCGTACTCCCCGGTCGACGTCACCGAGCTGCATTTGACGTTGTTCGGCTTCCTCTACCGCGGAGGTGACTTTTGATGATGTGTCTGGACTTTCACGGCCGGGGGTGTTTGGGCTCGGCGCAGGTGTCGGTGTTGATGAACGAGCAGGAAAGGGTGTGATGCACGGTGGCCGTGTCGAACGTCAAGGACGTGGTGAACAAGCAGCTGACGATGCGCACCGAACAGGTCTCACGGATCCACGTGCTCGGGCTCATGCTCGATGAGCTGAAACGGAGCTTGGATCGGATCGAGGCGTTGGAAGGGTCGATCGTGGATGAGCGCAAGTTCCGCGAGTTGCAGGAGTTGAAAGGCAAGGCCGAAGCATCGGTGACGCGGTTGCGGGATGCGTTGGCCAAGCAGGGCGGGCAGCAGGTCGCGAAGGGCTACAAGTAATGCGCAACAACGGTCAGGACGTGCACAAGACGGCGCAGAAGATCGATGGCGCGATGTGGAGCGTCAACAAGATCACCACCCGCTTCGGCGTGCCGAAAGGGGTCGCCCACGAGTTGACGAACACCAAGAAGGCGGTCGGCGATGTGATCGCGAAGATGGAAATGATCGAACGGCGCCAGTAACCGCAGACAGGAAACGTGTCTCCTGCGCCCGGCTCCAAATCTGGGGTCGGGCGCTTTCATGTCCCGGAGGGGGTTGTGGTGAGCAGTAACGAGAACACGCAGACACCGGCGCGGCAGGTGGCGCGATGGATCGCCCGGCACCCGCGGATCTCCAGTGTGACGGGCGGTCTCGGCGGTTGCTGTGGCTACTTCGGCCTCGTGCCGACACTGCTCACGGCCGGAACCGCGGTGCTGGCAGCCCTCGGCGTCGGGTTGAGCTGGCGGGCTCTGGACCGGCCGACGTTCGACCGGTGCGCCGGCCGGTTCGTGCGGGCCTGGTGGCGCCGATGGTTCGTCTACTACCGCAAGTGGCAGGTGGTGACCAGCAACACCGGGCTGACCACCGTCGACAAACATGGCACCACCCGCGCCCCGCGGATCCGGCGGGTGCGCTCGAGTTGGTGCTGGGATTCGGTGACGGTGCGCATGACCCCGGCCCAGGAGCAGAAGGACTACGAGCAGGTGTTGAACCGGTTGGCGAATACCTACCGGGCCCGCACCGCGTCCTTGCGCACCCTCAAGCCCGGATTGGTGAGCCTGGATTTCCAGCGGTTCGAACCCTTCGATGACCTGTTCCTCCCGCTCGCGGCGCTGCCGGAGACATCGGACGCGGTCAACCTCTCCCGCCTGGTGGTGGGCAAGGACCAGTACGGCCGGGACTACGCCATCAACCTGTGGACGCAGGTGCACATCCTCTTCGCCGGGGCCACCGGCTCGGGCAAGGGCTCGTGGATGTGGGGCCTGTTCCGCGCCCTGGCACCGATGATCAAGGAGGGGTCGGTGCGGTTGTGGGTGATCGATCCCAAGGGCGGCATGGAGTTCGGCGCCGGTCGGGCGATGTTTCACCGCTTCGCCGAATCCGCCGACGAGGGTCTGGAGCTCACCCGCGAGTACACCGCGGTGCTCGATCAGCGCAAGACCGAACTCGGGCGGCAGGGCAACCGCGACCACAGCCCCACGCCGGAGCAGCCGTGGGAGATCCTGGTCTGCGACGAGTTCGCGGGCATGACCGAGTTCGCCGACAACACCGTGAGCAACGAGTTCGAAAAGCTCATCGGCAAGGCCATCAGCCAGTACCGCGCCGTCGGCGGCCGGGTGATGGGCGCGGTGCAAGAACCGAGCAAGGACAACGTGCCCGTGCGCGGGTTGATCCCCACCAAGATCGTGCTGCGCGTGGAAGAGGCCGGGCACGTGGACATGACCCTTGGTGAAGGCGCCCGGGAACGCGGGGCGTTCGCTGATCAGATCTCGGAGTTCTTGCCCGGGGTGGGCTACGTCAAACACGAAGGCCGCGAACCGCTGCGCGTGCGAGCCGCCTACACCTCGGACGCGGACATTGCCGCACTCGTGGACTACTGCACCACCCCCGAGGCCACCGTCACCACCCTGCCCACCACCTGGGCCACCGACACCGACGGCGAGGAGGACAAGGGCGCCGACGTTATCGAGGACGCCGAGGACGGCGACGTCCTCCTGGACCTCGCGGATCTCGAACAGATCGAGGTCTACGACGGGGACGACGACGAGGACGTCGCCTGACCTGCCCCTTTTCCCCTCTCGGCCCGCCGGATCGGCGGGTCGTTTTCATGCCTGAGAGGAGCGGACTAACCGTGTTGACCGAACTGGCCTTACTGGCCACCTCACTGGCCGGCACCGGTGCTGCCTACTACGCCCGCACCCTGTTCCGGAGACTGCACACCGACGCGCTGACCGGGCTGGGCAACCGCGCCGAGCTCTACCGCCGCTTCGGCCGTCTCTGTCTACTGGCTCGTCACCGCGAGCCGGTCGCGCTGCTGCTCGGCGACGTCGACCAGTTCAAGACGCTGAACGACACCCACGGGCACCGCTTCGGCGACCAGGTGTTGCAGAGCCTCGCCGGAGACCTCGACGGGCTCTGCGGGCCGGGTGAGCTGGCGGTGCGGCTGCACGGCGACGAGTTCGCCGTGCTGATCACCGGCGACGGCGCCGAACACGCCGAGTCCCGCGCGGTCGCCATCAGCCGCGCGTTGTCCGGCACACGGGTCATCGACGGCCAACCGGTCGAGGTGGTCACCTCGTGGGGCGCGGCCACCATCCCCATCAGCCCGCATGCGGCGCTGACGCACGTGCTCTCCCGCGCCGATGCCCGCATGTATCGGGCCAAACCCACCCGCCCGACCACCGGCCGCTCAACTATTGCCGCCCGCTCGCACTCCGTGGAGATTGTCCGATGATCCCGCTGCTGCTCGTCCACGTCACCGGCCGCGGCATTGCCCTCACGCTGCTGTTCACCCTGCTCACCCTGGCCGGCATCGCCGGGTTGTGGTGGGTCTTCGGTCCCGGCCCCGCGGTGCTGGCGGCCCTGGCGGTGATCGGGCTGATCCGCGGGGTGATGCACCTGTTCACCCCGCCGCAGTGAGCCGAAAGGACGCCCTGCCATGGCATTGCGCCGCGCCAAGAGCACCGAGGGGCACACCCGGCGGGTGGCCGACCTCGAATACGCCATCGCCGAATCCCGCCGGCTGCGGCCGCTGCTCTCGGATCCGGACCATGTGGCGGTGGTGATGCAGCGCCACGCCCGCCGCACGCTGGCCGGACTGTGGATCTTCCTCTGCCTCGGGCTGGTATTCACCACCACCGGGGTGCAACGCTTCCTCGCCGCCGGCACCAGCCCGGCCGATCCGCTGTGGTGGGCGGCCTGGTGCGTCGAGCCCATGTTCGCCGGACTACTGGTCACCTTGTTGAACTTCGAAGCCGCGATCCTTTCCCACGGCGTGCAGCCGGGCCATGCCTGGTGGTCGCGGCTGAAACACACGCTGCTGGCCTCCACCCTGGCCATGAACGTCATCCCCCAACTCGCGCCACTGCTCGGCGACGGCGTATTCAACCTGGGCTCGCTGGCGGTGCACGCCATCGTGCCGCTCATCGTCTACGGCGTCGCCGAAGTCATCCCCCTCATCCAAGCCCGCACGCGGCAGATCATCCAACAGGTCAACGACCAGGCGGCCGGCCAACCAGCAGACTTCCGGCCCGGTGAACCGGAACCGGATCCGGTCTCCGAACTCTCGGACCCGGCCGCGGAGCACGGCGAGCCGGCCACATCGATGGCCCCGGAGACCGCACCCCCGTCGGCACCGGAGTCTGCTCCCCGACACATCCCCACGGCCGATCAACCAACGACCCCCGGGGCCGCCGCGGAAACCTACCCATCCGATACGGCCGCACCCGGCAGCGACACCCGGCCAGACATCACGGACCTGGCCGCCGTGCGCTCGCTGAAACTGCCCGAGTCGGTGGTGGCCAAGCTCCGTGACGCCTACGACGGCGCTGCTGCCCAGGGCCGGGAGATCACCACGGCTGACGTGCAACAGGCCGTGAAACTGCCCGACGCGATGGCCGACCGCATCGTCACCGAACTCACCGGCCACAACGGCCACCCGGTGGCCGCCCCGTAATCGACTCCGCAACAGCTCGGCGGGAGCGCTCGCCGAGCACCTGGCGGTGCCTCCCGCCCGTACCTGGGAGGTGACCGCTTCTCGTGGTGCTACCCGCACTCTCTTCGACCGATCCGCTGACCCGACGGCTGCAGGCTCCCGACTACGACACGTGGCGCGCCAAAGTGCACTCCACCGGCGGGTGCCTCAACCCGGTGCACCTCTCCGGCCGGTGGGCGATCACCGACACGGCCACCGGCGCCGAACTCAAAGCTACCCAGGGCCAAATCATGGCCCCCTGCGGCAACCGCCGCGAATCCGTCTGCCCCGCCTGCTCCGACCGCTACGCCGCCGACGCCTTCCACCTGCTGCGCGCGGGCCTGGCCGGCGGCTCCAAGGGTGTTCCCGAGGACGTCGCGAGCAAGCCGCGGCTGTTCGTCACCCTGACCGCCCCGAGCTTCGGGCCCGTGCACAACCGACCGGCCACCAAGACCGGCAAGCCCCGTCCGTGCCGGTGCGGCACCCGACATCACGAAGCGGACTCGCGGCTCGGACAACCCATCGATCCCGAGTCCTACGACTACACCGGCCACGTGCTCTGGCAAGCCCACGCCTCGAAACTCTGGCACCGCTTCACCATCGCCCTACAGCGGCACCTCGCCCAGGCCGCCGGGCTCCGTGTGCGCGAGTTCGGCGAACACGCCCGGCTGTCCTACGCGAAAGTGGCCGAGTTCCAACGCCGCGGGCTCATCCACTTCCACGCCGTCCTCCGCGTCGACGGACCCGACGGTCCCGACGACGAGACCCCGGCCTGGGCAACCACGTCCCTGGTGACTGAGGCCATTCGTGGTGCCCACCGGGACAGCCATCTGCCGGCCCCCGACGTGGACGGCCAGTCGCGGGAGTTCACCTGGGGCGAGCAACTCGACATCCGCCCCGTCCAACCTGCCGACGCGGCCCAATTCGAAGAGCCGGACGGGGCGATCTCGGATGACCGCATCGCCTCCTACGTGGCCAAGTACGCCACCAAGGGCACCGGCAAGTCCGAAGCCGCCGACCGCCGGCTGCGCTCCCGGTCGCACATCGAGCTCATCCCCACCTCGCAGCACCACCGGCGGATCATGCGCACCGCCTGGGACCTCGCCGAAAACGACGAGTTGGCCGAACTCAAGCTGCGCCACTGGGCGCACATGCTCGCCTTCCGCGGCCACTTCCTCACCAAATCGAAGCGCTACTCCACCACCTTCAAACGGCTGCGCGGTGACCGGCAGCGCTTCCGGTTCGAGGAAAACCTCGCCGAACTCGACGTGGACGAAGAGTCCGTGCTCGTGGTCAACCACTGGGAAATGACCCACATCGGCCACCGCTCCGACGAGGAACGCGAACTCGCCGAAGCCATCGGAAACCGCACCCGCGAACTGCGAAAGCTCAAGTACGCCAACGAAAGAAAGGAGTGATCGGGTATGTTTCGCAACCTTTGGAGCCCCATTGAGGTCGCCGACTACCTCGGCGTACCCGTGCAAACCGTGTACCAGTGGCGCAGCCGTGGCTTCGGCCCACCAGGCCGCCGCATCGGCAAACACGTTCGCTACAAACCCGACGACGTCGAATCCTGGTTCGACGCACAAGCCGAGGGGATCCTCTGATGCCGCGTCCACCGCTTCCGCTGGGAACTCATGGGGAGATCCGCTACTACCGAGTGAGTGCGAAGAAGTGGCGTGCCCGCACCAACTTTCGCGACTACGACGGTGCGACGCGCCCCGTGCTGCGGACCGGCTCGAGCAAGCAAGCTGCCAGAAGCAACCTTCTCGAAGCGCTTCGGGATCGCGGACGGGCCTCGCAGGACGAAGAGATCACCTCAACCACCAAGATCAAGGCACTGGCGGGCTTGTGGCTCCGCGAGCTCAACGAATCCGACAAGGCGCGCCGCACGAAGGAGACCTATCACGAAGCGTGGTCCCGCGATCTCGCTGACGCCGTCGGAGAGCTGAGAGTCTCTGAAGTCACCACGGCATTGGCGACTCGCGTGCTCCGGGCCGTGCAAGAACACGCAGGTGCCGGAAGTGCGAAGCACGCCAAGGTCGTCCTGAGCGGGGTCATGGGGCTCGCCGTGCGATACGACGCGAGCGAGTCCAATCCGATCGGGGACGTGGTGCTGGCATCTCAGAGCCGGCGCTCGGCTCGCCAATCGAAGGTCTCCGTCACGGTTGATGACCTCCCGGTGTTGCGCAAGCACCTGCGAGGCAACAAGACATGGAGGAATCGCGACCTCCCGGACGTTGTCGACGCTCTGGCCGGACTCGGCTGCCGCATCGGCGAGCTGTTGGCCCTGGACTGGTCCAAGGTCGATTTCACGGCCGGAACGATCGCGATCGAAGGGACCACCATCCGGGTCACCGGCTCCGGGCTGGCGGTCCAGGAGCACACGAAGTCCTCGGCCGGCATGCGCACCGTGACACCCCCCAAGTGGCTCATGGACCTTCTCCGACGTCGTTATGCGAAGGCGGAAGCACCGTGGGTCTTTCCCACCATCACCGGCACGCTGCGTGACCCGGACAACATGCGCGGTTTCCTGCGGGAAGCGGTCAGGGACACGCAGTGGGAAGGACTCCATCCGCACGCGTTCCGCCACCTGGTCGCCACCGAGCTCGACCGCGCCGGCCTCTCAGCCCGGGAGATCGCCGACTACCTCGGCCACGAGCGCGTGAGCATGACCCAGGACGTGTACATGAACCGCAAGACCGTGGGCAACTCCGCGGCGGAAGCCCTGGCCTCGCTGGAGACCGGGACGTGAAGCAAAGGTGGTAATAAGGTGGTAACCGATCTTGCTCCGGGCCGGTTACCACCGCTGTGCCCTGGGATGATGCGCCCCCGGCAGGATTCGAACCTGCGACACCCACTTTAGGAGAGTGGTGCTCTATCCCCTGAGCTACGAGGGCTCGCCCACCGGTGTGCGGCGGATCGTTCCCAGGATACCTGGTGGGAAGATCGCCGCCGCGATCCGGCCGGTCGCGGCGGCGATGCCCGGGTGCACGGTCGGAAGTCGTTCCGCCGTTCCCCGGACCAGTACGACGGAGCGAAGCAGCAGGCCGGTGCCGCAGGCAGGTCGGATCGGCAGACCGGTGCAGCACCGAGCAGTGCGGTGGGCCGAGGCGCGCAGAGCAGTGCGGCAGACCCTGCAGCAGGTACCTGCAGCAGACCGGCCCGCGCAAGGTTTACAAACGGAAGGTGTTCCTCCATTCTCCGGAGCACGCACGTCCGGCAACCGCGGCGGCCCCGAGCCCGGCTCACCCGAACCCGCCTCGCTCCGGCCGCCGACTCGCCCGAACGCGGCACCGCTGCGACCGATGCAGCCCCAGGTGCTGATCACGCACCGCGCTCGCCCGAACCGCGTGCGTTCGTTTTTGCGGTCTTCGACGAGCCACGACCTGAACGCAGCCCGGGATTCACTCGCGGTTCACGGCCGAGATTTCCCATACGAGGCGACCCTCGAACGAGGGACGAAAAGCAGCGCTGGACGCCACCGCATCGACACCACGGGCCCGCAAGCGCCCTGGTCTGGAGAAACGAGAGCGAATGACTTCGCAGAACGATGAAAAGACAGCGCGCCCGGCGGCACAGGCGAACACGACACCGAAGACCATGGTGGTCGCCGCCCTGGTCGCGGTGCTGTTCTTCTTCGGGCTGATGATCTTCGAACGCATCCCGGAGATCCCGGTTGACATCGACTTCAAGCCGTTCTTCATCCCGTTCCTCTTCCTCGCCCTGCTGCCGCGCGGACTGCCCACGTTCGCCATCCCGATCGGCGCCGCCGTCGGCGAGGCCATCGGCGACATCCTCGAGGGCTACGAAGTGGACGACCCGTTCGGATTCGCCGGCTACTTCATCGGCTTCGCCGTGGCCGGCTACATGATGAGCGGCAAGCAGCTGAACTGGCTGCGCATCGGAACCGCCTGCCTCGTGGGCTCGCTGGTGCAAGCCGTGATCGAGGGCTCGGCCTTCCTGGCCTTCGGCGAGGAAGGCGTCGGCGTGACCATCTACAGCGCCCTCGGCAACACCATCACGCACGGCATCATCCTCGGCGCGCTGGTCACGGTCCCGCTCGCCTTCGCACTGCACGGACGCATCGAGCGACTCCTCGGGTTCACCCCCTCGCCGAAGTGACCACTCGCTGACCGCGGGCAATGCTGCCCGCCTTCCGACAGCGCCGCGGCCCGGACGGACACCCGCCCCGGGCCGCGGCGCCTCCCAGCTGAGCAGAGGAGTCCGATTGATCCGCACCCGCAGTCTCGACCTCACCTACCCGGACCAGGCGCGGGCCGCTTTCCACGGCGTCGACCTCGATCTGCGCCCCGGAACCGTCCTCGGGGTCGTCGGGCCGATGGGCGCCGGGAAGACGTCGCTGTGCACGACGCTGGCCGGGCTGGCCCCCCGCAGCACCGGCGGCACGTCCGAGGGCACCCTGGACGTGGCCGGCATCGATCCGCGGGAGTCCTCGATCACCGAGGTGGCGCAGCGGGTGAGCCTCGTGTTCGAGGACTACGCCTCCCAGCTCACCCAGATCACCGTGCTCTCCGAGGTGATGGCTCCGCTGATCAACCACGGCACCCCGGTCGAACAGGCCCGGCAACGCGCCCGGCAGCTGCTCGATGAGCTCGGGCTCGGAGCCGTCGACGCGGAGCACAAACGCACCTGGGAACTCTCCGGCGGACAGCAGCAGCGCGTGGCCATCGCCGCGGCCCTGGCCGGCGAGCCGCAGTTGCTCGTGCTCGACAACGTCACCGGCCTGCTCGATCCGTCCGGCAAGGAGGAGATCCGCCGGCTCGCGCTCGAACTGTCCGGGACGATGACGCTGGTCGTGGTCGAGGACGACGTGGACCTGCTGGTCGGAATGGCCGACGAGCTGCTGGTCCTGCAGGACGGGGACGTGCGGGCGCAGGGCGCCGCCGGTGAACTGCTCCGCGATGCGGACCTGCTCACCGCCGCCCAGGTGGAACCGCCCATCGCGATCCGCATCGCGCGCGCGGCGGGCCTCCCCGACGCTCCGCTCACGTCGGAGGAACTGTCCTCTGCCGGCCTCGCGTTCGACGTCGAACCGGAACTCGGGGGCGAGCAGGTCCTCGCGGACCGGTCCCCGCTCGATGACCGGACGGCTCCCGAAGGCGGACCGGCGGCCGCGGGCGTCGTGTCCACTGAGGACTCCGTTGGCGCTGCGTCCGTCGAGGACGAACCGGGCGCTTCCGACCGGGCCGTCGAGGTGCGCGGCGCCGGGTACCTCTACCGCGACGGCACGCCCGCCGTGCGGGACGTTTCCCTGCACGTCGCGCCCGGCCAGGTGCACGCCGTCGTCGGCGGCAACGGCGCCGGCAAGTCCACCCTCATGCGGATGCTGTGCGGGCTGCTGCGCCCCAGTTCCGGCGACGTGCTCGTCGGCGGGCGCAACACCCGCGAGCACCACGCGGCCGAGCTGGCCCGCACCGTCGGCACGGTGCTGCAGAACCCCGACGAGCAGATCACCGAGCGCACGGTGCACGACGAGATCTCCTACGCCCTGCGCCAGCATCGCGTGCGCAAGCGCGGCTGGTTCCGACGCGAAATCGTGCTCAGCGACGAGCAGATCTCCGCCGCCGTCCAGTGGGCGCGGGAGCTGGCGGGAGTTCCCGAGGAGCTGCTGCAGTCCGATCCGACGCAGTTGTCCCGCGGGCTGCGCAAGCTCGTCGCGATCGCCGGGGCGCTCGCCCTCGACCCGGCGGTGCTCGTGCTCGACGAGCCGCGGGTGTCGCTGGACGCACCCGCCCGGGAGACGCTGCACCGCCTGTTGCACCGGCTCCGCGACCGCGGCACGGCCGTCGTGATGGTCGAGCACGACCTCGACCTCGTCGCCGAGACCGCGGACACGGTCACGCTGCTCGAGCAGGGTCGCACGGTTGCCGACGGCACGGTCCGCGACGTGTTCGGCGCCGGCGGTGCCGAGGTGCTCGCCCGCACTTCCCTGCTGCCCCCGCGAGCGGCCCGAATCGCTTCCCGCCTGGGCGCGGAGGCGTATTCGGTCGCCGAACTCGCCGCCCAGCTCCGCCCGACCCCCCAGGAAGTCTGAGCATGCGCGTCCCCCTGCTGCACACCGACAAGGACACCGTCCTGCACCGCCGCGATCCGCGCATCAAGCTGGTGCTGTTCGCGCTGGTGATCCTCTTCCTCTACGCCGCACCCAGCTGGCCGTGGATGCTCGGCGCCACCGTCGCCGGGCTCGCGCTGAGCATCGTCGCGCGCGTGCCGCCGATCGCGCTGCTTCTCCTGTGGCTGTTGCAGCTGCCCAACTTCATCGGACTGGTGATCGTGCCGCTGTGGCGCGACCTCTCGGTGGGCGAGTTCGCGCCGTTCGACGGCGACATGGACTTCGGCCTGCGGCTCGGGTTCGCGTGGTCGGCCGCGCTGTTCTTGAGCTTGGCGCTGCTGTCGACGATGTCACCGGACAAGCTCACCGACGGCATGCGCGGGCTGCGGGTACCCGAGCCGCTGTGCTTCCTCGTCGGCTACGCGTTCCTGCTCATGTACGCGAGCCTGGCCGACATCTTCCGCACCGTCGACGCGATGAAGATCAAGGGCATCGAGTTGAGCCTCCGCCGGCCGGTGCGTGCTTTCGGCAACGCGACCAAGTTGTTCATCCCGGCGATCATCATCATGGCGCGGCGCGCCGGCACGATGATGTCCACGCTGCAGTTGCGCGGTTTCTCCTTCTCGCAGCGGCGTCCCGCGACGACGCTCAGCGCCGTCGGCGCGGCCGATGTGGCGCTGCTGGGGGCTGGGTTGGCGTTGTTCGCCACCGTCGTCGCCGTCCGGTTCACCCCGCTGCTCGGGGCCTGACCCCGGCTTTCGGACGCGGCCGGGTGGAACGTTTCTCGAGAAAAGTCGCAGACTTTTCTCGAGAAACGTTCAAACACCTGTGCAGAGTGCTCAACAGGCCGCTGTCACGCCGCTGTCGTTCTGCACGGCGGTGGCCTCCGGCTTCTCGCCGGCTTCGGACTGGTCGATCGTGTCCTGGGCGATCGCCCGGATCCGGTCGAAGTCGGGGCTGCTCGGTTCGATCAGCGGCGGCATGAACTGGGTGCTGCCCGCCGGTTCGATCTTCTCGGCCAGTTTCGCCAGGTCCTGGAGCATGTCGGCGGGGATGTCGGTGCGGACGTTGTCCTTCGCCGCCGCGGCCATCTTGTGGTAGTGGTTCAGCACCGTCATCGGATCGGCCTGGTCGGCGAGCGTGGAGAGCATGCACCGCTGCCGCTCCATCCGGTCGTAGTCGCTGCCGCCGGTGCGCGAGCGGGCGTACCACAGCGCCTCAGTGCCGTCGAGGTGCTGCGGCCCGGGCCGGAAGTACTCGCCGGTTTCGCCCATCGGCATGCGCTGGGCGACGTTGACGTCGACGCCGCCCATGGCATCCACGAGGCCGCGGAAGCCGTCGAGGTCGACCTGCGCGAAGTGGTGCACGGGCATGCCGAGAATTTCGGACACGGTGCCCTTGAGCAGGTCTGCGCCCGGGTTCTCGGTGTCGGGCGCGATTTCCGGCTGGAATTCCGCGCCTTCGCGGTAGACGGCGTTGAGCAGTCCCGAGTACCCGTCGGGGTAGCGCGCCTTCGCCGGGCCTTCCGGCATCGGCGCGTTCTGCAGGTTCCGCGGCAGGCTCAGCAGCACGGTCCTGCCGGTGTCCTGGTCCACACTGGCCAGAACCATCGTGTCCGGTCGCGTGCCGACGCGTCCGTCGCCAGCATCGCTGCCGAGCAGCAGCACGTTGAGCCGGTCGACACCGGGCAGCGGCTTCGCCGATTGCCGGGGGTCCTCGGCGTTCGCCGCCGCGGCGGACGACCGGCCGCCGGCGCCGTCCGCGAACACGGTGGTGACCAGGTCGTACTGGGAGTAGGCGTAGTGCGCCACGAGCGTCGGGGGGATCGCCACGGCAGCGCACAGTCCGAGCACCGCCACCCGGGCGGTGCGGGCGCGGCGCCTGGAGATGCCCTTCGGCCGCACCGCGTTGTACGAGGTGATCACGAGGGCGACCCACGCGGGGACGGCCACGAGCGCTGTCGCGGTGACGAGCAGCAGCACCGCCGGGCGCACGGCCGCGTCCACGACGTGTTCGCGGCCGAGGTTGACCACGGCGAACGCCACGGAGACCCAGATCAGCACACCGAAGGCGGCGAGGATCGTCGCGGTGCGTCGGCGCCCCGCGTGCCAGTGGGCCACGCCCGGGGTGAGCACCGACAGCAGGGTCAGCCACAGCGCGCGCCGTCGTGATGTGTCCGCAGTGGACCGTCGGGGAGATTCGGGGAAACGCTCAGGCTCGGGGGGAGCGGGGTTGGTCATGCCTTGCGTCATGTAAGCGAGATTGATCCTCGTCATCACAGCCCGCATCTCCGCACTGGGGTTGATCACCCGATATGATGATCTGCGTTTTTCTTGATCAGGTTTCTTGATCAACAGTACGGATCATTACAGCTCGCATTTAACACACTTTCCCCCGCTCGGATTACAGCATGCAGCTGGCTTGATCCCGACCCGTTGCCTATCTTCCGCCGCGCCCACCGGGGCGCCAACCGCGCTTCCGGTTCTGCACCGACCCTTGCTGATCAACGCTGCGCGAGGATCCGCGCACGGCAGTCGTGCACGCGTCCTGTGAATGTTCCTCGAGTCTCATCGACACCACTGCGTCGCGAATCCGCCGCTGCGAATCCGCCGCCGCGAATCCGCCGAGGGCCTCCGGAAATCCGTTGCGCACGCAAGAAATCCACTGGTTTCCGCGGAAAAATCGCGCCACGCCGGGTGTCGCGTGGCGAACATTCCCGGTGCGTCGTATCGTCACCGACGTCCCTGCTGAAGCACGCAAGGAGTCGCAGTGGAATTATTATTACGGTGACCACCCGCGGTATCCCCGTACCCGCCGAAGTGGAGGCCGCGCCTCGAGCGCCGGCCTCCACTCCGGATTTTCGCGTGCTCGGGGAGCGGCACGCACGCGGTCCCGCTCCCCGAGCAATTCCACGATCACCAACCGCACCAGAGCCGAAAGTTCGGATCCCGCAGCGATTCTCGAACTCCGCAAGTGGATGCGGCAGGATCCCGCCCCTCGCATCAGGAGCCAGCACGTGGACGCTCAGCTGCGGTCACGAGCGGCGCGACGGCGCTGAACCCACGACACCACACCGCTGATGACCAGCATCGCGGCCCCTCCAACCGCCGCGATCGCAGCCACCGAAATCCGGTCCGAGGTGACGTCCTGCTTGCTCCGGTCCTCGTCCTGGCTCTGCGGCACCGGTTCCGCCGACACCGGTATCGCCGCCCCGAGCGGACTTCCACCGCTCGCGGAAACGGACTCCCGCACCTCGGAGAGCGCGGACATGTCCGCGCTCGAGGCGCTCGCACCGGCCGGAACGAGCACCAGCACCACACCGGCGGCTCCCGTCGCGAGCCGTTGCGGCATCCTGCGGGGCTGGCGCGCCTGCCGGACAGTCGAATTCACCGTCATCCTCCGCAACCCGTGGACTCGCTGTTCTGTGACAGTACGGAGAACACCGCGCGGTCGCCGCGCCGAAGCACCGACACGGGGACTGCCGCGGACACGAACCACCCGAGTCAGCGACCCGAGGGCCGAGCTCCGCTGACCGGTTCGCGGATGACTTGAGCTCGTCGGGCTTGGGCCGCGCATTGACACCATGCCTAATATGACGTGACTCGTGTCCCGCGTGGGCGCGAAGGCGACGGCGACACGCAGGAGACGCAGAGCAACGCGCAGGGCGGCAGCAGAGCGACGCGCGGGGACGTGCGCAGTCACCGCGAGCGGTGGCGCGCAGCGCTGTCGGCCCCGCTCGGCAGGACCGACCGCGACCGGCGGGGTGCGGTGACGTGCAGGAGGGTGCGATGGCAACGCGGCTGCTGACGTGGCCGAGCGTGCTGTGCTGGGTCACGGTCATGCTCGAGGGCTACGACCTCGTCGTGCTCGGGGCGATCATCCCCGTGCTGCTGGACACCGGATACCTCGGCTTCACACCGGCCTCGGCCACGGCGGTGGCCACCATGTCACTGGTGGGTGTGGCCATCGGCGCTGCCAGCGTCGGCCCGCTGGCCGACAGGTTCGGCCGCAGGCCCGTGCTCATGGCCTCGGTCGTGCTGTTCTCGGTACTGACCCTGGTGCTGCCGCTGGCTCCGAGCGTGGCGATGTTCGCCGCGTTGCGCCTGCTCGCCGGCATCGGACTGGGTGCGTGCATGCCCGCGGCGCTGACGATCATGTCGGAGTACCTGCCGGCGACGCAGCGGGCGCGGGCCAACACGATCACGATGACCGGCTACCACGTGGGCGCGGTGCTCACCTCGCTGCTGGCGCTGCTCGCGGGTGAGCACTGGGCGGTGCTGTTCTACGCGCTCGGCATCGTCGGGCTGGGCGTGGTGGTGCTCATGTGGTTCCACCTGCCCGAGTCGGAGGTGTTCGCCTCCGCGCGCGAAGGCTCCGCGCGCGTCGGGTTCCGCGACCTGCTGAGTCCGCGCCTGCTGCGCGCGGGCGTGGGCGTGTGGGTCGGGTCGTTCATGGGCCTGCTGCTGGTGTACGGGCTGAACACGTGGCTGCCGGAGTTGATGCGCAGCGCCGGCTACAACGTGGCGACCTCGGTGGCGCAGCTGCTGGTGCTCAACGTCGGTGCCGTGGTCGGGCTCGTGCTGGCGGGTTTCATCGCCGACCGGCGCGGCATCAAGCCGACGATCCTGGTGTGGTTCGCGGTCAGCGCCGTGCTGCTGGCACTGCTGAGCATCCGCATGGAAAACGCGCTGCTGCTGCACATCGCGGTTTTCGTGACCGGTGTGTTCGTGTTCTCCGCGCAAGTGCTCATCTTCGCCTACGTCGCCGAGTTCTACCCCGACCGGCTGCGCGGGACGGCGCTGGGCTTCACCTCGGGCATCGGGCGGTTCGGCGCGATCGCCGGCCCGTTCGTGACGGGTGCGCTGGTCACCGCGGGGATCGCGTACCCGTACGGGTTCTACTTCTTCGGCGCGGTCGCGTTGTGCGGTGTGCTGGCGGTGGCGTTCGTGCCGCGGAGCCGCTCCGAGCCCGCGGTCACCGGCTGACCTGCTCAGCCGGCCTCGGCGGTGCCCGGATCGGCCGGCTGCGCGCCGTCCGTCCCGTCGGTTCCCGTGCCGACCTCTTCGGTGCGGCGTTGCAACTGCGCGGTCAGCGCGGCCGTGGCGCTGGGATCTTCGATGGCGGCGAGCAGCTGCGCGAGACCTTCGCTGACGGCGTGCTGCGTGTCCGGGTCGAGGTGGCCGACCAGGCGCCGTTCCGCTTCGAGGTTGCGGGACATGAGGCGGTCGACGAGTTCGCGTCCGTGCTCGGTCAGCGCGATGTGCGCGCTGCGGCGGTCGCGCGCGTCCACCATCCGCTCGAGCAGTCCGCGTTCGACGAGCTGGTGCAGCCGTTTCGTGGTCGCCGCACCCGAGGAGGTGGTCTGCTTCGTCAGTTCCCCGGGCGTGACCGGCTCCCTGTTCCGGCGCAGCGCGCTGAGCATGTCGAACTCGGCGCGGTTGAGCCCCTCACCGGCGATGGCGGCATCGAGCTGGTTGCGCAGGAGCGTCGCCGCGCGCAGGATCCGCCCGACGAGGTCGATGCTCGTGGTGTCGAGGTCGGGCCGCACCTCGGCCCATTGGGCGCGCACCACGTCGACGAAGTCGCGTCGCTGGTTCACCCGACCAGTGTGGCACAGCACTCAGTTCCGCCCGCTGCCCAGGATCAAGCTGTGCGCTGCGAAGAGACACCCAACACAAGTCTCCGCACATTAGTGTTTTACTGGTGAAACACAAGTAGCCTGGTGTCCGTGCCCCGAACAGTGCTGCTTCGCGACATCCGACAGACCTTCCGCATCGCCCCCGCCGAAGCGACGACTTGGCCCGCGGTCCGCGCAGGACTGGCGACCCTGCTTCCGCTGCTGGTGCTGCTCGCAACCGACCGCCTCGACCTCATGGCCGGCTCCCTGTTCGGCAGCTTCGTCACCCTCTACGGCCGTGACGAGCCGTACCCGCGGCGGGCGCGCACCCTCGCCTGCGTCGGCCTCGGCCTCGTGGCCGCCGTCGCCGCCGGCGGCCTCGTCTCCACCGCGATCGCCGAGCCCGCCTGGCGCGAAGCCGTCTCCGCCGCCGTGCTGGCCGTCGTCGCCGCCGCGGCCACCGCGGCCAGCAACGCGGTGCGCCTCGGCCCGCCCGGCGGACTCATCTTCGCGTTCGCCGTGGGCTCCTGCGCCCACCTGCCGCTGACCTGGCCCGTGCTCGCGCAACTCGTCGCCGTTTCACTGGGCAGCGCCGCTCTCGGCTGGCTGTTCTGCCTCAGCGGAGCGCTCGTCGACACCTTCGCCCCGCCCCGCCGCGCCGTCGGCAAAACGATCCGGCAGGTCGCCGCCCACACCGAGAACGCCGACAACGGCGAGCGCAGCTGGCAGAGCGCGGCCGCCGCAGTCCGCGACGCGTGGCACGTGCTCTCGGACAGCACGCGGGCGCAGCGCGAGCACCCCACCTACGCGCGGCTGACCCGCGCCGTCGCCGCGTGCGAAGCCGCGCTCACCGCGCCCGCACCGGATGCGGCGACCGCCCAGCGGCTGCGTGAACTGGAACGCTCGCTGCACCTGCGCGGATCCGAGCCCGCCGAAGCCGACACCCGCACCTCCACCGCACGACCCCCGCGCCGGCACGTGCTGCGCGGCACAGCGGCCGCCGCGCGCGGAGGCCGTCGCCACGAGTGGGGCTGGGTGCTCGCCGCGGGCACCCGGGTGGCCGCCGCCTCGCTCCTCGCCGTCGGGCTGGCCAACCTGTTCGGCATCGGGCACGCCTACTGGGCCGCCGTCTCCGCCGTCGCCGTGCTGCAGGTCACCTCCGCGGCGCGCTCGCTTCCGCGGCTGCTGCAACGCAGCACGGGCACGGTGCTCGGCGTGCTCATCGGCGCGTTCGTGCTGCACCTCGACCCGGCCGCGTGGGTCGGCGTCGTGCTCGTGGCCGCGTTCCAGTGGGCCGCAGAAATGGTCGTCATCCGCAACTACTCGATCGCGGTGGTCTTCGCGACCCCGGTGGCGCTGCTGGCCAGCACGCTGCCCCTGCCGCAGGAGCAGGACGGCGTGGCGGTGAGCCGCCTGCTGGCCACCCTGCTCGGCGCGGTCGTGGCGCTCGTCATCGCTCGCGCGCTGCCGAACCGCACCGCGGCGGTCGCCCGCTTCGAACGCGCCCTGCACCGGGTGCGGCGGCTGCTCGAAGACCCCGCTCCCGATCTCGGCCGGCTCACCATCGCCGTCGCGGAGCTGCGCGACGCGCACGAGGCGCTCACCGGCGAGAGCACGCGCACCGGCGAGCACGACGAGCTGCTGTCCAGCACGCTCCGCCGCGCCTCTCGGCGCCTCGACCCCGGTGCCGCCGAACGGCACGCTCCGCACCCGGCAGCTCGCTCCGCCGCACGGCCTCGGCAAGCGCGCTCCGTGTGATCTCGACCATGCGGTGCGCGGACACCGACCGGGCACCCGCCCCGCCGGTTCTACGGTGGATCGGTCGAGACCGGCCACCACCGCCTGCGACCAACAGTTGCCGTCCTGAGGAAGCCATGCACATTGCCGTGACCAGCGTGCCCGCCGCAGGGCACGTGAATCCGACGCTGCCGGTGGTCCGCGAGTTGACCCGCCGCGGGCACACCGTCACCTACGCGACGCACGAACGCTGCCGCGGCGAAGTCGAAGCCGCCGGGGCCGAACTGGTCAGCCTGCCCGGGGACATGCCCCGCCCGGACCCGGAAGACCTGGACGCGACCGCGCGGCAGCTGGACGAGACGCTGCGCGCCGACGTCGCCGTCCTGCGCGAGGCCTTCACCCGGAACCCACCGCAGGCCATCTGCTACGACATGATGACCACGGCCGGCTGGATAGCCAGCGCAGCGCTCGGCATCCCCGGGGTGGCGCTCGTGCCCACGCACGCGAGCAACGAGCACTTCTCGCTGCGCCGGGACCTGATGGAGGCGGCGACCACGACGGCGATGCCGCCGGGGCACGTCGAGATGTTCGGTCGGATGCAGCAGGTGCTCACCGATCTCGGCGAGGAGATCGGCGTGGACACCTCGGGCATCTTCGAGGGCGAACCGTCGCCGTTGAACATCGTGTTCCTGCCGCGCGAGTTCCAGTACTCCGGTGAGACCTTCGACGAGCGGTTCCGCTTCGTCGGGCCGTCGGTCGGCCCGCGAAGCCATGAGGACTGGGTCCCGGCGCGTGCGGACGCTCCGGTGCTGTTCGTCTCGCTGGGCACGGCCTTCAACGATCGCCCCGAGTTCTTCCGCGCGTGCCTGGAGGCGTTCGGCGACAGCAGCTGGCAGGTCGCCATGGCCGTGGGCGAGCGCGTGGACCCCTCAGCGCTCGGCAGCGTTCCGGACAACATCGACGTGCGCACGTACTTCCCGCAGCCCGCGGTGCTGCGGCACACCGACGTCTTCCTCTCGCACACGGGGATGAACTCGACGATGGAGGCGATCCACTTCGGCGTTCCCCTCGTGGCCGTGCCGCAGATGCCGGAGCAGGAGGCGAACGCGCGGCGGGTCGAGGCGCTCGGACTGGGAAGGCAGCTCACAGCGGAGGCCACCGCCGAGAACTTGCGCGAGTCCGTCGACGAGGTGCGCGCCGACACCGCGATGCGGGAGAACATCGCGCGCATGAGCGAACTCCTGCGCGGGTGCGGCGGCGCGGCCGCGGCCACCGATGCGCTGGAGGAGCACCTGACCGCCGTGCACAGCCCGACCTGAGCCTCGTCCGCTGCGGTCGTTGCGCCTGAGCGGCTGGGCGTAGCGTGCCTGAGCGGCTGCGGTGCCAGTCGGCTGGGTCGCCGCCGGCTTCGGGGTGAGCTCGCCGTGTCGCGGTACGGAGCAGGCTGTCGACATCGCCGCCGGAGTTGCCGGTGTAGCTGCGCAGCCACCGCACGCCCGACCTCACGGGACAGAACAGCTAGCTGTCGTGGCCGTCTGTCGTACGCGCGCGTTGCACGGCCAGATGGAGCCCAAGACCGACGAGCAGGAGCCCCGCTGCGGCCGTGACCAGTGGCCACATGCCGGGAACCAGCGCTGTCGAGCCGGATACGGCAGCGGCAGCCATGAGCACCACAACGACGGTGTTGCCGCGTCGGGCGGTTGAACTCACCGACTCCCACCTCCTGACCAACCAGTGCACCGGGCAGTCCTCGAGACGCCAGCGACCTCAGCGTCTGCTGTGGCTCGTCGCCGGTGACGATACCGATCTGATCGTTTGGACCTGTCACGGCCATCTATCCCAGGTGGAACCGAAAAGATCACGGACGAGTGCACGCTGCGAACTGCGATCACCCGTCGGGCGTGTCGTCGTGGTCACAGTGCCCCTTCCGCAGAAGCCGCGTTATTACTCCACAGAGGACACACGTCTCCCCGCGGCAACGAGAACACCGGAAACGCGCAGCGATGCCCGATGTTGAGCAGCGCGACCAGCCGAAACCCGGCGCTGACTCGTGCGAAGCATGAGTCCTGGCGCGATCCAAACCGACGAGTTCGACGAGCCCACGCCGAAAATCGGCTGCCAGTGCGCGGATGTGCTGCCCGCCGCCCCCGCAGCACTCGGCCCGACGGCCGCAGACGGCCGCTCGAGTCGAGGCTCCCGCGCGAGCGCGGCGGGTCCGAGCGGACTGCGCGGGAGCGGTCGGCGGCCATTCCGCACCGCCTTGCTAGGGTGCGACGAAATGTCCGAATATTCGCTCGCGTGCCGAGGAGGGCGGATGCGTCCGATCGCCGCAGCGGTGGGTGGACTCGTGCTCGGCTACCTCGCCGGGCGGGCCGTTGGACGACGCACGCGCACGATCTCCGCGTCCGGACCGGTGTGCGGCTGCGGGCACTCCCTGGCCCTGCACGACCTCGACCGCGACCTGTGCCACGGAAACCGCGAGCGCGGGCGGACCGATGCGCCGTGCCCGTGCCACCGCTACCTCGGCCCGAAGCCGTGGGAGGAGTTCTACGAACCGCGCAGCACCACTCGTAGCGCTTGAGGTACCGCCCGCGCGTCTTGCTGCACCCGCCGCACGGAGGGCGGATGATCCAAGTCATATAGCACTCGGCCCACCCGGAAGCGGTATGTACTGTTGCGCGAGGTGTGCCGGGAAGTCTGGTCGGCGAGGAGAAAGACCCGAGATCCCGGAGGCACCGAATGAGCGATAGCGAGCACACCGGCGGCCCCACCGGCCGCACCTCGCTTGCGAACGTGCTGCGCTCGGAACCCGTCGGGGGCGCGCTGCTGCTGCTCGCCGCCGTCGTCGCGATGATCTGGGTGAACACCCCGTGGGGCGAGACCTACGAGGCCGCCAAGTCCTTCGTGCCGCTGCCGCAGGCCGAGGCCATCGGACTGGACCTCGACCTCGCGCACTGGACGGCCGACGGCCTGCTGGCGATCTTCTTCTTCGTCGTGGGACTCGAACTCAAGCGCGAGTTCGTCGCCGGCGAGCTGCGCAACCCGCGGCGGGCCGCGCTGCCGATCATCGCCGCCGTGTTCGGCATGGTCGTCCCCGCGCTGATCTACTTCAGCATCACCGCCACCGGTGACCCCGCGGGCACGCGCGGCTGGGCGATCCCCACCGCCACCGACATCGCCTTCGCGGTGGGCGTGCTGGCCATCGTCGGCTCGCACCTGCCGGGCGCGCTGCGCACGTTCCTGCTGACCCTGGCCGTGGTGGACGACCTGCTGGCGATCACGGTCATTGCGCTGTTCTACACCGAGGAGTTCGAGCCGCTGCTGCTGCTCGCCTCGCTGGTGCCGATCGCGCTGTTCGGCCTGCTGGTGCAGATGCGCAGGACCTGGTGGTGGGCGCTGCTCCCGCTGGCCTTCATCGGCTGGGTGCTCATGCACGAATCCGGAGTGCACGCGACCATCGCCGGTGTGCTGCTCGGCTTCACCGTGCCCGCGCTGACCCGCGGCGACGAGCAGCACAACCTGACCGAACGCTTCGAGCACACCTGGCGACCGATCTCCGCGGGCATCGCGGTGCCGCTGTTCGCCCTGTTCGCGGCCGGTGTGTCACTGGCGGGCGGCGGCCTGAGCGCGGCCCTGTCGGAACCGGTCGGCATCGGCATCGTCGCCGGCCTGGTGCTCGGCAAGGTCATCGGCATCGTCGGCTCGAGCTTCGTGCTGCACACGTTCACCAACGCCAAGCTCGACCCGGAACTGACCTGGCCGGACGTGTTCGGCGTGGCCCTGCTGGCCGGTATCGGCTTCACCGTCTCGCTGCTCATCGGCGAGCTGGCCTTCACCGCCGGCGACCCGCGCGGCGACTACGTGACCATCTCCGTGCTCGTCGCCTCGGTCACCGCCGCGATCCTCGCCTCGATCGTGCTGACCATCCGCAGCCGCGCCCACAAGAAGGCCAAGCAGACCAGCTGAGGCGCTCGTCCGGGCTCTCCCGCGGGCGGGGTCCCGGGCCCTGCCGGCAGGGGCCCTCCCGGCAGGGGGCGTCCCCCGGCCGCGGACGCCCCGGCCAAGGACCTCCCGGCCGCGGGCGCCCCAGCCGAGGCCCTCCGGCAGGGGCTGCCGGCGCGCACCCGAGACCCGCTCGTCCGCCGCCCCCTCGCACCGCGCCCAGCGGTGCGAGCACCACCGACCACCCGACCAGCGGTGGCCGTCCCGCGCGCACTGGCGCACCGTGGCGGGGAGCACGGCATCGTCGATGCGCACCGCGCTGCGGAGGTGTGCCGATCGCGCCGGCCCGGGTACTCGCAGCGTGGCGGGAAGGAGGATCACATGGCTCAACTCACCTCGGAACCGGTGACCGTCAATCTCCACACCACGACCCTGGACGGCGATCTCGCCGTCCCGCCGACCGCCCGTTCGGTCGTGCTCTTCGCCCACGGTTCGGGAAGTTCCCGCCGCAGCCCGCGCAACCGGGCCGTGGCCGAACACCTGCAGCACGCCGGATTCGGCACCATGCTGCTCGACCTGCTCGGCACGGAGGAGGCCCGCGAAGACCAACGAACCCAGCAACTGCGCTTCGACACCGAAATGCTCGCCGACCGCCTCGTCCAGTCGATCGACGTGATGCGCGACTGGAGCGCCACCTCCGGCATGCCGGTGGGGCTGTTCGGGGCGAGCACCGGCGCCGCGGCCGCGCTCAAAGCCGCCGCCCTCCGACCCGAACGGGTCAAGGCGATCGTCTCCCGCGGCGGGCGTCCCGACCTGGCCGGTGACGCCATCCAGGACGTCCGCTCCCCCTGCATGCTCGTCGTCGGCAGCCTCGACCGGGAAGTGCTCAACCTCAACCGGCAGGCCGCCGGATGGCTGCAGTCCCGCCGGCTCACCGAGGTGCAGCTGAGCATCGTCACCGGGGCGGGACACCTCTTCGAGGAGGAGGGCGCACTGGAGCAGGTGAGTGAACTCGCCGCCGGCTGGTTCCACGAGCACCTGGGCACCGCGTCCAACCCGGCGGGCACCTCCAGCGGGCACCACAAACCGCCCGAACCGCGCCGCCGGCCACCGGTGTGACCGGCGATCACGCGCACGAGCAGAACCGGGGCAGCCGCCGCGGCACACCCGCGGCGGCTGCCCCAGCCGGCTGCGGCAGCCGCGTTTTACCCGCGCACGAGCGGTCGCGGACGCACCGGCGGGAGGATCACTGCATCTTCGCGGTCCACTTGCGCATGGCGTGCTGCACGAGCGTGATCAGCGACTGCTTCGTCGATTCCCGGTCGCGCGCGTCGCACGGCCCGATCGGCACCTCCGGACCGATGGCCATCGCCTCGCGGACCTGCTCGATGGAGTGCAGCAGCTGGCCGTCGAAGCAGTTCACCCCGACCAGGTAGGGCAGCCCGCGGTCCTCGAAGAAGTCCACCGCCGAGAAGGAGTCGGCCAACCGGCGCGTGTCGACCAGCACCACGGCGCCGATCGCGCCGCGGACGAGGTCGTCCCACATGAACCAGAACCGCTGCTGCCCGGGCGTGCCGAACAGGTAGAGGATGAGATCGCGGTCCAGCGAGATCCGGCCGAAGTCCATCGCCACCGTGGTCGTGCCCTTCAGCGGCGTGGCCGCCAGGTCGTCGACGCCCTGACTGGCTTCGGTCATGACCGCTTCGGTCGTCAGCGGGACGATCTCGGAGACCGATCCGACGAACGTCGTCTTGCCCACGCCGAAGCCACCGGCCACGACGATCTTCGCGGACGTGGTGGCACCCTGGCTCGCCTGCTGCGGGGCAACGTTGGCTGCCTGGGGCGTTTTAGAGCCGACGGAGTCCACTCAAAACCCTTTCCATCAACATCATGTGTGGTGCACTGCCGCTGTCGCTCACCGTGTGGTGCACCGTGACCAACCCCAGTTCGGCCATGTCGGCCAGGAGCACGCGCGCCACCCCGATCGGCACGGACAGCAGTGCTCCGACTTCGGCCACCGAGCGGGGGTGCCGGCACAGTTCCGCGATCGACTGGTGTTCGACGCGCACCTCGGTCGAAGGCCGGTAGGCGTCGCTCGTGGACACCAATGTTTCCAGCTCCAGCTGCACGTTCGTTCTCGTGCGGCCGCCGGTCCAGGTGTAGGAACGCACGCTGGCCGCCGCCGGCGCCTGCTCCTGCGACTCCTGCTCGTCCTGCTGCCCTTCCTCCGGCAGCTGCTGCTGCACCTCGTCGGTCGCGTCACGCCGACGCCGCCGCCCCCGGCGCTGGTTGTCGAGGGTCATGCTGTCCATGACGCGGGCGAAGCCGTCGTCGGAGTCGGACCGATCCGAGTCGTCGGCGCTGCTGCCTCTGCGCATTCACAACCTCACACCAGCTGTCCGGAGAATCTGTTCGCGGAGTTCTGCAAGTGCGAACGGATTTCCGGAGTGAGCAACTGCCCGACCCGTTCGACGAGCATCGTCATCTCGTAGGCCACCAGGCCCATGTCGCAGTTGGGCGAGGCGAGCACCGTCAGGCACGAACCGTCGCTGATGCCCATCTGCAACAACGTGCCCTGGTCCATCTCGACGACCGTCTGCACCACCTGCCCGGCCTCGAAGCACTTGGCCGAGCCCTGCGTCAGGCTCAGCAGCCCCGAGGCGACGGCGGCGAGCTGGTCGGCGCGATCACGCGGCAGCGTCGCCGAGGACGTCAGCAGCAACCCGTCCGCCGACACGACGATCGCGTGCGCCACGCCGGCCACGCGCTCGGTGAAGTCGGTGATCAGCCAGCCGAACCTGCGCGAAATCGTCTCCTGGGCCGTCATAAACCCTCCTGTCGTTGCTGCCGGTACCGCCCGATTCAGCTCTCGCCGCCCGCTCGGTGCCGGCCGCTGCGCACCCCGCTCTGGAAGCTCGACAGCCGGCTCCGGAGCTGTTCGGCGTCGCGCTGCGGAGCGGACTCCTGCTCATCGGACGCCTGCTGGTTGTCGTTCTGCGCGCTGCCGGGCACGAGATGGGCCTTGGGAGTCCGCCGCGGCAATCCCGATCGCGTGTACGACGAGGGCTCCGGGTTAACGGCTGCTTCCGCCGCGCGTTGCGCCTCGTCCAACGAGGACGGGCCCCATCCGGCGCCGTTCGCCTCCGACTCCTCCGCGGAACCGGTCACCGCCCCACCGGAGCCGGTTGGTGCTTCCGCGGACGCGGAGCTGGCGGGTTGCCCGCCGCCGTTGTCGTGTCCGGTGTGCGCGCGCTGGAACCTGACGCCGTTGTGCAGGTCGGCGATCCGCCGACTCACCTCACCGGCACTGCGCGCGGCGTCGTGCTCGGACGTCTCCTGCGGCGCCTCGTCGTCGGAGGAACCGCCGCCCGCCGCGGCCGGCCAGTCGCTCTCGTCGGGCCAGGCGAACTCCTCACCCGCGGATTCCTGTTCCGGCTGCTGCTGCCGGTTCTGGAAGTACGGGTTCTCGCCCGCCGGCTGGAACCATTCGGTCGATACCTCAGGAATTGCTTCGCCCTCCCCCTGTGCGGCCGCGTTCCGCGAACGGGCCGACCGAGGCGTGCGCTGCGGCAACTCCGGCCCGTTCGACCAGGTAGTCGTCGAATCCGAGCCTACCGCGCCCGCGTTCCGGGAAAGGTCCAGCGGCGCTTCGAACAACCGTCCCGTCGTTTCCTCCGGCGACTCCGCCGCGCTCGCGGACGAATTGTCCGCTGTGGACGGTTCCGGCGGCTGCGCAGACCGCTCGGCCTCCGCCGACCCCGCCGGCCTGCGCTGCGGCAGATCCGAAGACGGGGCGGGTGGTTCCTCGGCCTGCGCCGACCCCACGGGTGGCATTCCGGGACTTTGCTGCGCCGGGCCCACGGGCGGCATTCCGGGACTCCGCTCCGCCGGCGCCTCGGGCGGCGGTGTGAACGGGCCACCGTTGTTCGGCCCGCTGCTGCTCGGCCCGCCCGCCGGTGTTCCCGCGGCGGGGTCCGCGTCCAGCGGCGTGCCGGGCAGCCCCGAGCTGGACAGGCTCGGCGCGTGCCCGTTGCGCTGCCCCGGGGGCGTGGCCGAGGCGGGCGGTGTCCAAGTGGCCGCCGAACCGTCGGTGACCACGTTCTCGGCGGGCACGGTGACCATCGCGCGCATGCCTTCCACATCGCTGCCGCCGTGCAGCTGCACCCCGACGTCGTGCCGCGCGGCCAGCCGGCCCGCGACGAACAGCCCCATGCGCCGGGAACTGGCCAGGTCGTTCTCGTCGACCTGCGCGAGGCGCTCGTTCGCCCGGGCGACCTCCTCGTCGCTCATCCCGATGCCCGTGTCGAGGACGTCGACGACGACGGAGCCGTCCCCGGCCTGGTAGCAGGCGACGCTGACCGTCGTGTCCGGCGCGGAGAAGCCGGTCGCGTTGTCCAGCAGCTCGGCGAACAGCCGCACCAGGTCGCTGGCGACGTGGCCGCGCAGCTGCACCGACGGCGCCGGCTGCAGCACCACCCGCGGGTACTGCTCGATCTCCGAGACGGCCGCCCGCAGGATCTGCGTGATGTCGGTGGGCTGGGTGAACCGACGCACCAGGTCGCTGCCGGAGAGCACCATGAGGTTCTCGTTGTTCCGGCGCATCCGGGTGGCCAGGTGGTCCAGCTGGAACAGCCGGGCCAGCTGGTCCGGGTCCTCCTCGTCCTGCTCGAGTTCCTCGAACACGCGCAGCTGCCGCTCCAGCAACGACTGGCTCCGGCGGGAGACGCTGACGAAGGCCTCGTTGAACCCGCGGCGCAGCGTGGCCTGCTCGATGGCCAGGCGCAGCGCCTGCTGGTTCACCTCGTCGAAGGCACGCGCGACCTGGCCGACCTCGTCCTCGGTGCTCACCGGCAGCGGTTCGAGCTGGACGGCCCTGCGGTCGCCCTCGCGGATGCTGCGCACCGCCTCCGGCAGGTCCTGCTCGGCGGAGTTGAGCGCGCCGCGGCGCAGTTCGCGCAGCGACCGCAGCAGCTGGCGCGTGATCACGGTGATCAGCCAGGAGGCCGCGATCAGGGCGGTCAGCAGCCCCACCGAGATCCAGCCGGCGCGGTCGCTGGCCTGGTCCTGGAGCTGTTCCGCGGTGGAGCGGACGCTCCCGGACAACTCGCTGTGGCCGTCGGCGATGAGCCGGATCGAGTCGTCGGAGCGCTGGTTCCACTGGCCGGTGCTGACCGAGTACGAACCGGTGTACTCGTCGTCGAGGCTCTCGGCGACGATCATCATCAGCATCTGGTTGCGCTGGCTGATCTCCGGCGAGTTCACCGTGGTCTGCAGCCGGCCCTGCCAGTACGGGGCGACGGTGGCGCCGGCTTCCTCGATCTTGTTGAGCAGGCGGGCGCGCGAGCTCTGCAGTTCCTGCAGCGCGCGCTGGTTGAGCTGGCCCTCGCCGAGCCCGGTCAGCGCCCACACCTGCTGCACCCGGACCTCCTCCATCATGACCAGCAGGTCCTGCAGCGCGGCGGCGTGGCTGGACAGGCGCTCGTCGGCGACGGTGCTGGCCAGGGCGCGGTCCATGGACAGCACCGAGGTGACGATCGTGCTGTAGCCGTCGATGGCCTGGTCCGGGCCGACCGCTCCGCTGCGCACTCCCGCACGCAGCTCCTGCAGCTGCCCGAGCGCCCTGTTCATGTCGGCGTAGCGGGAGCCGACGATGGAACCGAACTCGTCGGGGGAGTCGATGAAGGCGCGCAGCTGCCCGAGCGCCTCGTCCGCGGCGTCGACGTCGGCCTGGACCTCCTGCTGGCCCACGTCCCCGGTGAGGTGCTGCACGGTCGTCGTGCGCTCGTCCTGCAACCGGTTGAGCAGCGGTTCGACCCGGTTCTGGGTGTCGAGGACGCGTTCGACGCGCGCGTAGTCGCCGGCGCTTTCGACCTGTCCCCGGATCTGGCTGACACCGAGGGTGATGGCGAAGATCACGGGGATGAGCATGACCGCGCCCAGCTTCGTGACCAGCGGCCAGTCCCGCCACCGGAGCAGTCTTTGGCGTCGCGTCTCGCTGTCGGTGTTCACCGCACTCCTCCCGCGGGAACGGGTGCCGACACGCGCGCGGTGGCTCGAGGACGTGCGCAGCAGGTCGGGGCTGCTGACGCGCATAACGTGGGTGAACGGCGCATGCGTGCGATCCCGCAATCGTCGTCTCGGGGTGTCGGTCTGCCTGGGTCGGCCGGTCGGGGCTTCCCGACCGCTCCGGCCGCACCGCGTCCATTTCGGACTCGGGCGTTGCGCTGGAAAACCGCCTGCGTGTACCGGGTGTTCGGTTGTGGGGTTCACCGTGGCGAACCGGGTGGCCACACGGCGCGCCCGTCACGGGTCGATCAGCGTACGCCATCGCGATCCGGCGGGATGCGCAGGCGTCGGCGCCCGGCGCAAGCACTATAACCGCCGCCGCACGCATTGTGATGGGGTGATTTCCCCTTTCCACACGGGACAGCGAAACGCATCACGCTATGTATTCGCACCCCCACCCCGAACCGCGGGAATTGCTCACCCGGTCGTTGAGCAGGCGACGCTGCGCGACCAGCACCTTTGGCCCGCGCGCGGGGCCCGCGGTGCCGCGAATGTCCATTGCACGGGGCTGACCTGGCGATACCACTGAGTAGCCAAGATCAACTCGTAGCATGATCGTAACCCCCGCGAGGGTTGCGCGCGCGAATCCGAATCGATCTACACATCGCACCCCCCACCCCTGCCGCCGAGCTCCGCGCTCCGCGTAGGCTCCGCTGATGCCGCCCAAGCGCACGTCGACGAGGAAGGACCATGAGCAACGCGACGGAGTCCGCGCTGCGGGCCCGCTCTCGGACCGCCACCCCCGGCACGACCTTCGGCGGAATCGACAAGAGCGCGGTTCGCCCCAGCCGCGAGAAACCCGATTCCCAGACCATCCAAGCCAGCCCGGAATTCCGGGAGCTGCGCCGCCGCTTGAATTGGTTCGTGCTTCCGATGACCGCGTTTTTCCTCGTCTGGTACATCGGGTACGTCATCCTCGCGGCATATTTCCACGACTTCATGGCGCAGCCCGTCCTCGGCGAGGTCAACGTCGGCCTGCTGCTCGGCCTGGCGCAGTTCGTGACCACGGTCGGCATCACCATGCTGTACGCACGCTTCGCCCGCAGGCAGATCGACCCCCGGGTGGACCACATCCGACACGAAACCGGGGGTGAGCAACCGCAATGATCCGCCCTGCGGCCGCCGACAGCGGCATCCCCACCGACCACGGCATCATCAACATCAGCATCTTCGCCGTGTTCGTCGCGATCACCCTTTTCGTCGTCTACCAGGTCAGCAGCGCCCGCACCTCCAGCGACTACTTCGCCGCCGGCGGATCCTTCTCCGGTGCGCAGAACGGGATCGCGCTGTCCGGCGACTTCCTCTCAGCGGCCTCGTTCCTCGGCATCGCCGGTGCCATCGCGGTGCACGGCTACGACGGGTTCCTGTACTCCATCGGGTTCCTCGTCGCCTGGCTGGTGAACCTGCTGCTCGTCTCCGAGAGGCTGCGCAACACGGGCCGATTCACGATGGGCGACGTGCTCAGCTACCGCATGCGGCAGCGACCCGTCCGCGCGGCGGCCTCGATCTCGACGATCACGATCACCTGCATCTACATGATCGCGCAGATGGCCGGTGCCGGCGGGCTCGTCGCACTGCTGCTGGACATCCACAGCGGCCTCGGGCAAGCCGTCGTCATCGCGGCCGTCGGCCTGGTCATGCTGCTGTACGTGCTCATCGGCGGCATGAAGGGCACCACCTGGGTGCAGATCATCAAGGCCGTGCTGCTGCTGCTGGCCGCCCTGGTGATCACCGTTTTCCTGCTCGGCAAGTTCGGCTACAACATCAACGACCTGATGACGCAGGCAGCGGCCAACAACCCGAACGGTCGCGAGATGTTCGCCCCCGGCGCGCAGTACGGTCAGAACGCGCTGACGAAGCTGGACTTCGTCTCGCTGGCGCTGGCCCTGGTGCTCGGCGTCGCCGGCCTGCCGCACGTGCTCATGCGCTTCTACACGGTGCCGGACGCACGCGAGGCGCGCCGCTCGGTCGTCTGGGCCACGTGGTCCATGTCCGGCTTCTACGTGTGCACGCTGGTCATCGGGTTCGGCGCCGCCGCCCTCGTGGGCACCGAAACGATCCTCGCGGCACCGAGCGAGGAGAACGCGGCCGCACCGCTGCTGGCCTACGAGATCGGCGGCACGCTGCTGCTGGGCGTCGTCTCGGCCGTGGCCTTCGCGACGATCCTGGCCGTCGTCGCAGGCCTGACGCTGACCGCCTCGGCGTCGTTCGCGCACGACTTTTACGCCAACGTGCTGCGCGAGGACGAGGACGAACAGCAGGACACGGTGCGGATCGCGCGCATCGCCGCGCTCGTTATCGGCGGTGTGTCGATCCTCGGCGGCATCCTCTTCCGCGAGCAGAACGTCGCGTTCCTGGTGAGCCTGGCCTTCGCCTTCGCCGCTTCGGCGAACCTGTCCACGCTGCTGTACACGCTGTTCTGGCCGCGGTTCAACACCAGCGGCACGCTGTGGGGCATGTACGGCGGACTCGGCTCGTGCCTGCTGCTCGTGCTGCTGTCCCCGGTCGTCTCCGGTGCGCCGGACGCGATCCTGCCGAGCGTCGACTTCGCCCTGTTCCCGCTGAAGAACCCGGGCATCGTGTCGATCCCGGTGTCGTTCATCTGCGGCGCCATCGGCACGTTCTTCGGTGATTCGGGCAGTTCCCGGCGCCAGGCGCGCATGGAGGTCCGGTCGCTCACCGGCATCCGGTGAGCGCACCGGCGCTGCCGTCCCGGCTCCCCGGTCTGCTCGGAAAACCAGTCCGGGGAGCCGTTTTCCGCTTCAGCGGACGAGATTGGCCAGTGCTCGGCCCGCCTCTCGACCGGAGAACAGGCACCCCCCGAGGAAAGTCCCCTCCAGGGCGCGGTAGCCGTGCATGCCGCCGCCACCGAACCCGGCTGCCTCACCGGCGGCGTAGAGGCCGGGAACGGGCGTGCCGTCGGCGGCGAGCGCGCGACCGGTGAGGTCGGTGGTGATGCCGCCGAGGGTTTTGCGGGTGAGGACCGACAGGCGCACGGCGATGAGCGGGCCCGCGGCCGGGTCGAGCAGGCGGTGCGGTTCGGCCACGCGCACGAACCGGTCGACGCGGTAGCGCCGCGCGTGCCGGATGGCTTCGACCTGGTGGTCCTTGCCGAGCCCGCTGTCGATCTGCCGGTCCCGCGCGGTGACTTCGCCTTCGACGGTGCGCGGGTCGATCAGCTCGGCACCGGTGAGCTCGTTCATCCCCTGCACGAGCGAGCGGAGGTCGCGGCGCACGACGAAATCCGCGCCGTGGCGGACGAATTCGGCCACGGGCCCGGGAGTCGTGCCGCCGCCGCGGCGCAGCAGGTCGCCGATGCTGCGGCCGGTGAGGTCCGGGTTCTGCTCCGATCCGGACAGCGCGAATTCGCGTGCGATGATCCGCCGGTCGAGCACGAACCAGGTGTGCTCGTGGCCCGTCCGGCCGATGTGCCGCAGGGTCTCGCGGGTGTCGAAACCCGGCAGGTTCGGGGCGGGCAGCCGGTGGCCGTGCGCGTCGAGCCACAGCGAGGACGGTCCGGGCAGGATGCGGATGCCGTGCTCGGACCAGACCGGACTGTGGTTGCGGACGCCTTCGGTGTAGTGCCACATCCGGTCCTGGTTGATCAGCTGCGCACCGGCGCGCTCGACGACGGGGAGCATGCTGCCGTCGGTCGAGTCGGGCACGCCGGAGAGCATGCGGGCGGGCGGTGCACCGAGGTCGGCGGGCCAGTTGCGCCGCACGAGTTCGTGATTGGCGCCGATACCGCCGGAGGTGACCAGGACCGCCTGGGCGCGCAGCTCGAACGTGTCGACCGCCGTGCGGGAGCTGGGTTCACCGCGGGCGGCCGAACTCGGCTCGAGCACGTCGCCGCGCACACCGGCGACGGTGCCCTGCTCGGTGAGCAGGTCGTGCACGCGGTGCCGGAACAGCAGCCGCAGCAGGCCGCGTTGCTGCGCCTGCCGCACCCGGTGCAGGAACGGTTCCAGCACTCCCGGGCCGGTGCCCCAGGTGATGTGGAAGCGCGGCACGGAGTTGCCGTGGCCGGAGGCGAGGCCGCCGCCGCGTTCGGCCCACTGCACCAGCGGGAACCAGCGGATGCCGAGTGAGCGCAGCCAGCGGCGCTTCTCCTCCGCGGCGAAGTCGACGTAGGCGTGGGCCCACTTGCGCGGCCAGTAGTCCTCGGCGCGGTCGAACCCGGCGGTGCCGAGCCAGTCCGACAGCGCGAGGGCGCGGGAGTCGCGCACGCCGAGGCGCCGCTGCTCGGGCGAGTCGACGAGGAACAGGCCGCCGAACGACCAGTGGGCCTGTCCGCCGAGGGAGGCTTCGGGCTCCTGGTCGACGATGGTCACGTGCCGGCCGGCGTCGACGAGCTCCGCGGCGGCGACGAGGCCGGTGAGTCCGGCTCCCACCACGATGACGTCCGTGTCGAGTCGCATCCACCGCTCCTTCGTGCTTCGCGGGCCGGGTTGCCGGGCCGGTGTCCGGGCGAGGGCCTGTATATCGCATTCGTCGGTGCGCGGACAGGGCTCATCGGAGGATCGCCGGTGTGTCGGGGACCCGGACACCTCGGGCCCGGACGCGGGGGTCGGGCACGGGTCGGACACGGGGTCTGACACGGGCCCGCCGTTGCCGGTGCAGAAAATCCACACGGTCGTGGTGTATCTGGTCAAAATGGTGGAAATTCAGCTGATTGCCCGGATTCTGGTGTGCGTCAGCGGTTTTCATCCCGACCCGATGCGCAGAGGAGAACGCCCGTGTTCGCCGCGACCCGCCCCCACGTGCCGTCCCGCCACACCTCGCACCACCACACGTCCTCCCGCCACGTGTCGAACCGCCACGCATCGAACCGCCACGTGTCGAACCGCACTGCGCTGCAGCGCAACGTGCCGCACGGCCCCGCACCGCACAGCGCTGCGCCGCACGGCGCTGTGCCGCACGGCCCCGCACCGCACGGAACAGCGCGTTCGGCCACGCCGAGCAGGGTGCTGTTCGCCGCGAGCCTGGCGGTGCTGTTCCTGCTGCCGATGTCGGCGAGCACGGCCCGCACCGCTGCAGCCGAACCCGCTGCGGCATCGACCGCCCCGGCGGCTGCCACGTCGACTACCGCAGCGAGCACCGCGGCATCGGCGACGGCCGCACCGGAGGCCGCGACGGCACCAGCCCCTGCGGCGCCGGCTCCTGCGACACCGGCCCCTGCTGCCGCATCGGAACGTGCAGCGGCCTCGAACGCCGGGGCGGACTGTCCTACCGGGACGTTCTGCACCTGGACGGAGGGAGCGTACAGCGGCGGCACCCAGCACGTGAACCTGGCGGAGCACCCGCTGGAGGAGTGCATCACGCTGCCGGAGACGGCGCAGTCGTTCGCCAACAGCACCGACCGACCGGTCACCGTGTACGCCGACGAGCACTGCGGCAGCGAGCTCGACTTCTCGACGTTCCCGCAGGGGGCGCAGGTCCCGGAGGCGGAGTACCCCGCGAGGGCGATCAAGGTGTGGCGGTACTGACCTGCCTGCTCATCGCTCGGTGCGCTGGGCTCCGTGCAGTTCGCGCATGACCGCCAGCAGCCGGTGCGCCGCTTCGTCCCAGGTGAACCGCTCGGCTCGGGCACGACCGCCGACGCGCAGGGCCGAGCGCAGGGGTTCTTCGTCCGCGGTGCGCACCGCCCGGGCGAAGTCGGCCGGATCTTCGGGGTCGAAGAACACGGCGTGCCCACCGGTGACTTCGCCGAAGACGGCGAGGTCACTGCACACCACGGGAGTTCCCAGTTGCATGGCCTCGATGAGCGGCAGACCGAAGCCCTCGTCCTTCGACGCGGTGACCAGCGCGGCGGCGCGCAGCAGCAGGCGGCGGTAATCGGCGTCGCCGACGCCTCGCCAGAGCACGACGTCCGCGCCGGGCGGGAAGGAGCGCCGCAGCTGCGCCTCCCGTGACGGTGGGATCCGGCCGAGGAGGTGCAACCGGTACCCGGGCAGGTGCGCCATGCCGGCGAGGAGCGTTTCCACGTTCTTGTACGGCATGAACGAGCCCATGTACACGAGCTCGCGCCGTTCCCGGTGATGCCGGGCGGCATCACCGGGAACGGCGGCGTCCACGGAGTCCTGCTCGTCCTGCCCCGCCGCCAGCTCAACGTCGGGTGCATTGTGGACGATGCGCACGGGACGGCGCGTCAGGCGGTGCTTTTCGATCAGCTGCCGCGTCGTGTCGCTGACGGTGACCACCACGTCGGCGCGGTTGAGCAGGATCCGCTGCGGCCAGTAGGCGAAGTGGAACAGGCGCCACACCGCGCGCACCGGCAGCGGCAGGAATCCGGGCGGGCGCGGATGCCGGTAGTAGATGAGGTCGTGCAGCGTGAGGACCAACCGGTACCGCCGGCCGACCCCGCCGATCACCTGCATGGGGCTGAACACGACGTCGGCGCCGAGCCGGTGCAACGTGCGGGACAGCAGCAGTTCCCGGGGCGAGAGCGGACTGTGCACCCGCACGTGCGGCACGTGCTGCGGCAGCAGCCGCAGCTGGCGGTCGTCGCAGATGAGCACGGTCACCGGATGCAGCCGGTACAGCGCGGCGATGAGGTTGGCGCCGTAGCGGCTGATCCCGTCGGGCGTGTCGGTCCGGGTCCACCGGGCGTCGACCACGACGCGCATCCCGGTCATGACGCCGTCCCGGTCATGATGCGCATCCCGGTCATTACGCGCGTCCCGATCATGACGCCCCCAGTCCGGACGCTTCGCGGGGACGTTCTGCCGTGAGGAACCGCGCCACGGCCCGGGCCGCGCGGTCGGGCGCCTCGTAGTGCACGAGGTGCCCGACGTTGCTGAGCACCACCAGCCGCGCGTCATCGATGTGCGCCGCCGCGTTGCGCTGCCCGTCGAGCGGGGCGATGTCGTCGTCCTCACCCGCCACGAGCAGCACCGGCACCCGCAGCGCACCGGTGTGGTCGAGGACGGTGCTGCTGATCGAGGCCTGGTAGGTCTCACCGAGCACGGCCGGGTCGTGGAATCGGCTGAAGTACCGCAGGTGGTTGTCGTCGATGAACCGCCGCAGTTCGGGGTCTTTGCTCCGCGTCATCGCGCGGCTGGCGACGAGCACGACGTAGCGGTTGCCCAACCACGCCTTGCCCAGCCGCGCGGGCAGCACGCGTCCCAGCGCGTAGTAGCCGGAGGTCAACGCCGACAGCACGCCCCGCGGCCCGCGCAGCGGTGGCGAGGTGATCGCGTTGATGAGCACGAGGCGGTGCACCAGTTCGGGGTGCTGCTCGGCCACGCACGCGGCGACGACCGAACCGAAGGAGTGCCCGGCGAGCACCACGGAACGCTCGCCGAGGTGGTCGATCAGCGCGCGCACCATCCCGGCGTAGCCGGGCACGTCGTGCCGCACCTGCCGCAACGGCGAGGATTCGCCGTAGCCCGGCAGGTCGGGGATGATCACGCGGCGCGGCCGGTCGCCGGCGGCGAGCAGTTCCGCGGCGAGCAGTTCGAGTCCCTCGTGGGTGCCGCGCAGCCCGTGCACCATCACCACGGTTTCCGCGTCGGGCCGGTGCGTCGCTCCGTAGCTGAAGTAGTGCACCCGCGAGCCGGCGAGGGTCACCCCGTGCCGTTGCGGTGCCCCCATCGATCAACTCGCCAATTCGCTGCGCGCTTCACCCGCATCCGCACCGCCGGCGGACTGCACGGCCCACCGGTAGGTCGACTCGAACCGGCCGAGCACGGTGTTGATGTCGTGCTGGCTGACGATCCGTTCGCTGGCCTGACCCATCCGGTCGATGGTCGCGCGCTCGCCGAGCACCGCTTCGATGGCGCGGGCGAGCGCGTGCACGTCCCGCGGGGGGTGCAGCCACCCGTTCGCACCCGGTTCGACCAGGTGCGGCAGCGCCATCGCGTTCGCCAGCACCACGGGGGTGCGCGCGGACATGGCTTCCATCGTGGCCAGGCTCTGCAGCTCGGCGGTGCTCGGCATGCAGAACAGGTCGGCCCGCGCGTAGGCGTCGAGCAGCTCCTCGTCGTCGACGTAGCCGGCGAAGTGCACCCGCTCGGCGATGCCGAGTTCGGCGGCCAGCCGTTCGAGCGCGGGCCGGTGCGCCCCGTCCCCGATGATCTCCAGCCGTGTGCGGTGCGACAGGCGCAGCACGGACATGGCGCGCAGCAGGTCGTCGATGTGCTTCTCGTCGTCGATGCGGCCGACGAACAGCACGGTGCGCGTTTCCGGGTCGGGATCGCGACGCCGGTGCTGCACGGCCCGCGACCGGTACCGCTGAACATCGATACCGCAGGACAGCGGCATGCTCTCGGCCGCGTAGCCGTTGTCGTGCAGCAGCTGAACGGCTCGCGGTGTCGGCGCGGTGACCAGCTGCGTCTTGCTGTAGTGCTTGACGACCTGCCGCCACAGCAGCCGGCCCGCCACACCGTGCAGCGCCCGCGGCATGCGCAGGTACCCGAAGATGTTCTCCGGCATGAAGTGGTTCGTCGCGATCAGGCCGATCGCGGCGCGCCGGGCCGCGTTGATCAGTCCGCGGCCGATGAAGAAGTGCGACTGCACGTGGACGACGTCCGGCTGGATCTGCTCCAGCAGCCGCGCCGCGTACCGGGTGGCCTGCCACGGCAGGCAGAACCGCACGGTGGGGTGGAACGGCGAGCCGTGCGAGGGCACCCGGTGCACGGTCACGCCGTCCTCGATGCGCGTGTGCGCCCGGCGGTCGCCCGAGTGGCAGATGACGTGCACCTCGTGGCCCCGGGCGAGCAGCCCCCGCGCGAGGCGGTACCCGAAGTTGGCGGCACCGCTGACGTCCGGCGGGTACATCACGGCACCCACCACGATCCGCAGCGGGTCCTCTGTCGTTTGTGCGGTCAAGGGGTGTTCCTCCGAGAACGGTCTGCCGATCCGGGTGCTGCCGCGGTACCCGCGGCCGCCACCGGTCCCCGAACGGGGGCGTTGCGCTGGGTGTCCGGGTGGTACCGGGCGAGGGCGAATACTCCCACGCAGGCCACGGCCGCGCAGACCACCTGTCCGACCGTGGTGGCGAACCCGATCCGGTCGGCTTCGCCGAGCAGACCGAGCCCCATCCCGACCGCGACGATCGGGTCGATCACGGTCAGGCAGGCCACGACGAGGTCCGGGGTTCCGCTGGCGTAGCTGTGCTGGACCAGCCATCCACCCACGAGCACGGCGGCGGCGACGCCGAACAGCGGGACGACGGGGATGCTCGCCGGGTCGAGCGCGCTGAGCTGCTGGCTGACGCCGCGCATGAGCAGTGAGACGTAGCCGTAGGCAACGGCACCGGCCGCGGCGAACAGCACGCACCGCATCCGCGAGCGGCTCGGCACGGCCGCCATGGCCAGCACGAGCATGGTGATCGCGGCGATCTGGGTGGCGGCCAGCTGATCCTGCGGGGCGACCGCGGTGGGCACGACGGTGCGTGCGGCGAGGACGACGAACAGGCCGACTCCCGCCATCGCGGCGCCCATGGACAGCAGCACGCTCAGGTTGAGCTCACGCGTCCGAATCCCCTGCTCCCGCAGGGTGAGCAGCACGGTCATCGGCAGTGCGACGACCCCCAGCGGCTGCACGACGCTGAGCGGGGCGAATCCGAGCGCGGCCACGTGCAGCCCGGTGCCTGCCGCGAGCACGAGCAGCCCGGCCAGCCAGCGCGGTTCGCCGAACAGGCGCACCTGGTCGCGCAGCGAGAACCGGGCACCGCCGGTCCTCGCGCGCACGGCGCGGTGCTGCATGCGCGCGCCCAAGGCGCAGCCGCAGGCGCCGAGCACGGCGAGCAGGATCGCCACGGCCATCATCACCGACCACGTCCCCTCGGACGCGGCGGCGCGTGCGGGCTCACCGCCCGGTGCGGGCGCCCGCGGAACGCGGAGTCGCCACGTCTTGGCGGTTCCGCGCCGCGTTCGGTTGCGCGCGCGCCGTGGCGGACCGAACCGGGTCGGTTCCGCCGGTGCGGCGGACGAGGATGCGCGGGCGCGTGCACGTGCTCGACTGTAGAGGAGTCGACCTCGCGGCTGCCGGCCCGCACGGCGGACGCAGCGGCACGTTGCGCCGGTGTCTACCTGAGCGAGCGCTCCTTCCCAGCGCACCCGCGCCCCGCTCGTGTCGTGGACGCCTCAGTGGGACTGATCACCCGTACGGGTGACCTGCGCGATGCCGCAGCTCCCGGATCGAAGCTTGCGGGGCGAAGCTTGCGGCGGGGGAACTGCGCGGGAGGTTCCTCCCGAACACCCCGATCACCCGTCCCAACGGGCGCGAGGACTCGCCGAAGCCCTGGTGGCTAAGCGGCCGCACGGATTGGCGGTCGGTTGCTTGGCCGCACCGGTTCGTCAGGTAAGCGGCGGAGCCGCTTCCTTTTCCACCTAGGCAGGCCGAGCCGCCGGGGGTTCTCAGGCGTTGCCTCGCGAGGACAGCCCCGACGTTGTGTAGATGGCTACCCGATGTTCCGCTGTCCGGGGCGGGTGGCCGGGGGCAGCTGGGAAGCGCCTGAGGTTCTCCCACCCGACCCACAACGCCAGCCAATCCACGGGCTCTCTAAGGGATGCGCAGGGTCTGCCCCACGTAGATCAGGTCCGGATCGGAGATGCCGTTGAGCTCGGCGATGGCTCGCCAGTCCACGCCGAACTGCTGCGCGATCCCGGAGAGCGTGTCGCCGGGCTGGACCACGTAGGTGCGGTGCTCCGGCGGGGGCGGTGGCGCGGCGCCGGTGAGCGCGGCCAGCTCGACCATGCTCACGTTCAGGTCCGTGTTGCCTTCGATGCCGGGCACCTGCCCCTCGGAGGAGTGCTGGTGCAGCACCACGCGGTCGGTGTTGTACGCGGGCTCGCCCGGCTCGGGTCCGTAGTGCGCCACCCACAGGAACACGCCGTCGTCCACCCACGCGTCCGGGGCGAGCTTGTCGCTGAACCAGGACGAGGAGGCGTAGACGGTGATCTCGTGCCGTCCGGTGCGCGAGCGCAGCGCGTCGATGAATCCCTTGACCCAGGCCGCGAGGTTGCCGGCCTCGGTCTCGATGTCCAGGCACGGGGGGAGGTTGCCCTGGCCTGCCGAGTCCAGGCGGCCCAGCTGCTCGGCGAAGGTGGCCGCGTCGGTGTCCGGGCTGTTCGTGTCCGGGCGGGCGAAGTGGTACAGCCCGGTGACCACGCCCGCGCGCCGCGCTCCGGCCAGCTGCGCGTCGAGGGTCGGGCTGACGTAGCCGGCCCCTTCTGTGGCTTTGATGTAGCTGAACACGTACCCGGCGCCGCGGACCGCGTTCCAGTCCGGTTCGCCCTGGTACCGCGCGACGTCGATGCCCGGAATGCGCTCGGCCATTGCTACTACCCCCTCAGGTGCCACGTGCAGTGATCACGAAACTACCGTTGAGCGGCAACGCGGGACGTCGACCATCCGGGGCACACGCCGAGTCCGCCGGGGTGATCTTCGCGTCGCGCGCACGCGCCTCGTGCTCACGGGCCTCGCGCTCACTGCCTCGTGCTCACGGGCCTCGCGGAACACTTCCACCTCATCCGTCACTCGCGCTTCCACGATCTCGCGGCGCTGCGCGGCACGGGGCAGAGTGGCGCCCTCACCGATCCCGATCGCGGCGGCGAGGGGAGGCGAACACGCAGCGCCGCGGCCGTCCTTCGGCGAACCGGGTGAAAGCCGCGATTTTCACACCACGCTCGGCAACCCGGACGCGGCTGGCACGTCTCCCGGACAGAGAACGAACGCACACCCCGCCGCACAGGGGAGTTTGAGAGGTGGTTCCGGTGAACCCGCGACTCAGGAAAGCGAGCGTGCGCCTGCTGCCGGCCACGGGGGCGGTTGTCGCATTGGCACTGAGCGGCTGCGGCACGGCCGCGGATTCGGCCCGCACGGCGGCACCCGCCCCGGAATTCGAGGGCATCCCGGTCACCGACAGCGCCGGGGAGGCGAGCCACGCCCCCGCTACCGATGGCGCTCCCGCGAACGAGGGCGCTCCTGCGGAGGGACCTTCGACCGGGTCCGCCGAGACGGACAGCAGCGCACTCCCGCCCTCTCCGGGGACCACCTCCGGCGCGACGGGCGGTGGTGAGCAGCAGGTCGGACGCTGCCACACCTCGATGCTCTCGGGAGCGCTGCAGCCGAGCGGGGCGGGCGCGGGGCAGCGCTACGCGGAGCTGACGCTGACCAACACCAGCGGCGAGACCTGCAACCTGTACGGCTACGGCGGGCTCCAACTCGTCGGCGAGCACGGGCAGGAGCTGCCGACCCGGATGGAGCGCACCGGCGATCCGCAGCCGCGGCTGATCACGTTGGCTCCGGACGAGTCGGCCAGTTCCACGCTGCACTGGACCGTCGTGCCCACCGGCGACGAGCCGGTGGACGGCCCGTGCGCCCCCACCCCGACGCACGCGAACGTGATCCCACCGGACGAGACGGATTCGCTGGTGGTGCCGTGGTCGGCCGGACCGGTGTGCGGTCACGGGGAGATCGACGCGGGCGCGTACCGCTGAGGCTGACGCGCGGCGGGGCGCTCTCCGAAAGGTGCCCCGCCGGCCCCGAACGCACCCCGATGGTCCTGGTGAGCCCCGGCAGTCCTGGTGAGCCGTTGTGCCCGTTGCCGGACGGGTGCCCGCTGACGGGTGCTCGCTGACGGGTGGCCGGGCAGCTGGGGGACCTCAGCTTGGCCATCCCGCCGTAACCGTCACTCGATCAGTGCTATTGCCCGTTGGAGTGAGGCGTGTCCCTTGCGCGGTTGCGGTCTTGCGCTCTCCCCGCGAGCGTGAAGGCGCCAGCCGCGAGGAAGGACTCCCGATGAAAGACGTCCAGCACGCTCAGGACCTGATCGGCGTGGCCGTCTTCGACCCCGAGGGCAACCGCCTCGGTCGGGTCGGCAACGTCTACATCGACGACGAGACGCGCCGACCCGAGTGGATCACCGTGCGCAGCGGCATGCTCGCGCTGCGCGAGACGTTCGTGCCGCTCGACGGCGCCGAGACCGCGGAGGACCGCATCGACGTGCGGGTCACGCGCACGGAGGTGCGCAGGGCGCCGCGCGTGACCGTCGAACACGGCCACCTGTCCGATGCCGACGGCCGTGACCTGTTCGCGCACTACGGGTTGCTGCCGGACTCGACCGGGCAGGCCTGACCGGCCCGCGAGCGCGCCACCACCGGAGCTGCCGTGCAGGCACCACGCACACCCGAACGGGTGCGAGAATGCCCGCACCATGGCTGATTCCGCGTTGCCCGGCCCCGACCTGCCCGATTCGGGAGGGCCCGATTCGGGAACGCCCGCTTCCGGACTGCACTGCGAGATCACGGCCGTCGTCGGTGCGGACACCGCCTCGGCTGCGGTGACCGCCTGCTCCGACTTGGCGAGGCTGCTGTCCGGCGAGATCGCCGGGGCGGTGGACTGCTCCGCGGAGGAACCGGGCTGCTGGGCGGTGACGATCCACCGCGCAGGCGCCGCGCTGTCCGGGACGCAGTCGGCGGAGGCCACGCTCTCCGGAGCGGTGCGGCGGATGCTGCGCGCGCTCGGCGCTCCCCTCGCGCGCGGGCAGGTGCACTGCGCTCCGCCGACGGCCTGGACCGTGCTGGAGCAGCCGGAGGTGCTCGCCGAGCTCGTCCCGGGCGGCGAACGCCTCCTGCTCGAAGCCCGTTCGGATCCACTGTAGACATCTGGGCGGTTGCGCGCCGGGCGCGAGAACCACCACCACGGCGGCGTTCCGGCGGTCGCGGGCGGCGCTGCTCACGATCGGTGACCTGACTGCCGCGCCGTGTCGCGGGGACGCTAGAGTGCGATCACGCAATCGATCGCCCTCCGCCGCAGGTGGATGACGCGCGGCGCGGTCGTGGCGGTCGCAGATCCGACGAATTTCGCGTTTTCGCGCGCCCCGGGAGGACCGAAGAACTGATGGCAGGCGTGGAAGAGGTTCGCGCGGGTATCGCCCTGGCCAACCAGAAGGCCTCGGAAGCGGTCGCGGCCGTGCAGCAGGCCTCGCAGACCCTGGAGGAGGCGCAGCAGGCCCTCGCCATGGCCACCCAGGGCACCGCGCAGGAGGACATCCAGCAGGCCTACGGCATGCTCGCCGAGGCGCAGCAGAACCTCACCAGTGTCACCGGCACGATCAACGCCGGCGTCACCTCCGCGGAGAGCTACGCGGGACGGCTTTGAACGGCGTCGGCGAGCTCGTCCGCGCGCTCATCTCGGTGGAGGAGCAACTGACCCGGGTGGCGGCCGAGCTGGGCAGGGGACGTACCGCGCTCGGCGAGGCCACCGCCGCCCTGGCGCGGATCGACCCGGACCACCCGGAAACCGTGGTGCCACCGGGCCTGCACCGCGCGGACGACCAGATCGAACGCACCCGCGAAGCGGTCGAGCGGGTCCGCGAAACGATCGCCGCCTTCCGCGCCTCCCTGTAGCGAAGACCCTGCAGCTAAGGACCCGCAGCGAAGGCCCCCGCAGCGGGGGATCGCTGCAGCGAACGAGCACTGCCGATCATGGTAAGTTGATCACTGTCCGTAACCCAGTGTCGAGGTAGCCCGTTGCGCAAACGCGACGAGCGGCGCCGCCGCATCGAGCAGGCCTTCGCACGGCTGCGCGCGAGCGTGGCCACCGCGCTGGGCGCCGCCGAACAGGAGCACGCGCACCGCAAGCAGGACGTCTCCCGCCAGGAGTGCGCCCTGCGCATCGCCCAGCACGGGGTGGCGGCCGCCTACCGCGACCCGGGAGCCATCAGCACCGAGCGCGGAGCGGCCTTCGACGCGGCGCTGCAGGACGCGCTGGACGAACGCGCCGAGATCTACCGCGCCTGGCAGACCGCGCCGCAGCAGCTGTCCGACCTGGTCGCGACCGCCGCCCCCGGCGCGGCCGGCGCACCGTGGTCGGACTGGCTGGGCACGCCCGGCACGGCGCCGGCCACCGAGCCGCCCGAGCTGTGGCGCATCGGCACCGCCGCGGTGCCGGACTCGCCGGCGCCGGAGCCGTTCCCGGCCGCGGTGCCGCTGCTGGACGAGTCGCACCTGCGCATCACGAGCACCTCGCAGACCGGCCGCACCGCGGAAGAACTGGTGCAGAACCTCCTGCTGCGCGTGGTCGGCCACTTCCAGCCGGGTCTGGTGCGCGTGCACGTGTGGGACATCGGGCAGTTCACCGGCACGCTGCCCGGCCTGTACCCGCTGACGCGGGCCGAGCTGCTCACCGCGCACGATCCGACGCGCCTGGACGAGATGCTGCAGGTCCTGTCCGACCAGATCCGCCGCATCCACACCTCCGCCCTGCTCGGCGGGCACACCTCGCTGCGCTCGCTGGCCGCGGAGACGGGGCACCGGCAGGAGCCGTGGCGGATCGCGGTGCTGTTCGGCACCGGCGAACCGCTGCAGGAGGAGCAGCAGCGGCAGCTGCAGCGCATCGCCCGCAACGGCCTGGCCTGCGGCATCCAGCTGATCACCGTCGACCTGCCGCTGACGGTGCACAGTCCGCTGGAGTCGGTCACCCTGCTGGAGTCGGACCGGGCGCGTTGCAGCACGACCGGGGCCGAAGCCGTGGTGCGCCCGGACGAGGCCCCGCCGCACGCGGAGGTGCTGCGCGCCTGCGACGCGATCGCCGAGGAGCACCTGGCCCGCCGCGCGCGGGTGCGCACGTTCGCCGACCTGGTTCCGGAGCGGACGTGGACGCGGGACTCGACGGCGGGCCTGTCCGCACCCGTGGGGTTCGACGCGGGCGAACCGGTGTCCATCGCCCTCGGCGACGCCAGCCCGCACATGCTCGTCGGCGGGCCGAGCGGTTCCGGCAAGACGAACTTCCTGTTCGGCATGCTCGGCAGCCTCGCCGCCCGCTACTCGCCGGACGAGCTGGAGCTGCACCTGCTGGACTTCAAGGAGGGCGTGTCGTTCGCCCAGTGCACGCCCGGGCGGCGCGAGCCCAGCTGGCTGCCGCACGCCCGCCTGGTCGGGGTGAACGTCAACACCGACCGCGAGTTCGGCTTGGCGCTGCTGCGGTTCCTCGCCGACGAGATGCGCCGCCGCGCGGACGCGGCCAAGGCGCACGAGGTCACCAAGTTGGAGGAGCTGCGCGCGGCGGATCCGGGGGGTCGGTGGCCGCGCATCGTCGCGGTCGTCGACGAGTTCCAGTACCTCTTCGCCGGGCGCGACCACGTCTCGGCGCAGGCCACGAGCCTGCTGGAGGACGTGGCGCGGCGCGGCCGCTCGCAGGGCATCCACCTGGTGCTGGCCAGCCAGGACGTGTCCGGCATCGAAGCGTTCTGGGGCAAACCGGCGATCTTCGAGCAGTTCATCCTGCGGGTGGCGCTGCCGAAGGCGCGGCGGGTGCTGGCCGAGCAGAACAACGCGGCGGTGGAGCTGCCCCGCTGGCACGCGGTGGTCAACCACGAGTCGGGCGTGCGCTACGGCGACGCGATCGCCCGCGTGCCGGACGCCACGTCCCAGGGCACGTTCGACCGGCTGCAGCGGGATCTGTGGCAGCGGTGCCGCCCGGGCAGCACACCGCCGCGCCTGTTCGACGGGTCCGTGCTGCCGCGCCTGTCCGACGTGCTGCCCCGGAGTACCCGGAAGCAGGCCCCCGCGGAACGGCCCCCCGCGGAACGGGCACCCGAGGAGCAGGCCCCGCCCGCGGCGGGCGCGCCGCGGGCGCTGCTGGGGCAGGTCATCGACGTCGAGGGCACCCCCGTGTCCGTCCCGCTGGAGCGCTCGCCGGGCCGGCACGTCGCCGTGATCGGTTCCACCCGCGCGGACGCGGTGAACACGCTGGGCTCCGGGGCCCTGTCACTGGCGCGGGAGCACGCGCCGGGACGGGCGCGGTTCACCTTCGGGTGCTTCCTCGACGACGCGGCCCCGCGGGTGCGTGCGCTGGCGGCCGCCGCGGCCGCGGCGGGGCACGCAGTGCGCACGGTGCACCTCGACGAAGCCGAGGCGACGGTGGCCGAGCTGGCGCAGCAGGTCCAGCAGCGCGGCGGCGAGCCGCACTACGCGCTGCTGTTCGGGGTGGACGCGGCGCACGCTGCGCTGGAGCGCAAGGATCCGCAGACGATGAGCACGGGCTTGGACCTGCTGCGCACCGTGCTGCGGCACGGCCCGGAGGCCCGGGTGCACGTGCTCGGCTGGTGGCGCAGCGCGCAGCGCGTCAAGCACACCCTGGGCATGACCGGCTCGGTGGACGACCTGGGCGCGTGGGTGGCGTTCGACGCGCACGGGCAGGAGTTGACGCAGCTCGCCGCGGGGCAGATGGTCACCTGGGCTCCGCGTGCGCGGCGCGGCCTGTTCTTCGACCGTTCGGCGAACGCGCAGCCGGAGGTGATGCTGCCGTTCGAGCTGGACGATCTGCTCGAGGAGGCGGACCCGGACGGGGCCGCCGGATCCGGCACGTCCGGTGCGGCCGAGCGGGGCGGGCCGGAGGCGCTGTGCGATGCCGACGATGCCGCGGGAGGTGCGCGGTGACCGACGAGGTGCCCGCCGCGATCCGCTACAAGGAGTTGACCGCGCTTGCCGCGACGGCGGCGGAGCGGCTGCGGCGGCACGAGAACGCGCGCGCCGCGCAGCTGGAGGACACCGCGGCCGACGCGCCCCGCCGCGTCGACGAGGCCGATGCGCAGCTGGAACAGGTGCGCACCGATGCCCGCAAGCGCTGGAACGCCGCGCTGGAGGCGTTGTGGCACGAACGCTGGTTCCAGGTCGACGGCGGGATGCCGGAGCCGGACCCGCAGGCCCCGCCGCAGTCCGCCGAGCAGTCGCGGCAGGAGATGCAGCAGGCGCTGCTGCAGCTGCACGAGGCGACGGCGCGGCAGAAGCGGCGGTGGATCCGCGGCGGGACGTGAGCTGCACTACACCGCTACCGGACCCGTTCGGTGCATGATCTGGAGCATGTACCAGTTGTCCAGCTTCGAGGCGGTCCGCGCGGCCACCGACGAGCCCATGCTGCAGTGGGCCGCCCAGGCTCTGACCCCGGACTACCCGCACGCGGCGGGAGCCGCGTGGCAGCACGGCGGCGCGGTCGCCGTGCACGCCCCGGACCTCAACCGCAACGACCGGTTGGTCTGCACCGGCCCGCCCGACGACGCGGCGGAACTGCTCTCGGCGGTCATGCCGCAGCTGCCGGACCAGCGGCTGCGGCCGCTGGCGGCCACTCCCCTGGCCCACCGGGTCGCCACCCGGCTGGACCTCGAGGTGCGCGCCACGTTCGGCTGGATGGACCTGGTCGCCGACCCGCCGACGCAGGACGCGGGTGCGGCGCGGTGGCTGGCCGCGGACGAGGAGGCCGAGGTCACCGCCCTGCTGCACACGGCGAACCCCCGTTCGTACCTGTTCCCGGGCGATCCGGGCGTGCGCCGGTGGGCCGGGATCCGCGACGCCGACGGCACGCTCCTCGCCGCGGGCGCGGACTCCTGGCCCGCCCCGGGCGTGCGCTTCATCGCCGGTGTGGCGACGCATCCGGAGCGGCGCGGCCGCGGCCTGTCCACCGAGTTGTGCGCGTTCCTCACGCGGGAGCTCTCCCGCGAGGGGTTGGTGACGCTGATGGTGGACGCGGACAACCCGGCGGCGTTGAAGGTGTACCGGCGGCTCGGTTTCGACTACCGCGCCGTGACTGCCCTGGCCGCGCCGGTGCGTTCGCCGCGCCCGCAGGAGGTCGGTTGAGCACGCCCGCGCGGCGGGGCCCCGCACGGTGAGCCCCTGCACGGTGATCACGGACGCACCGCAGCGGCTCGGGTTGCGCGCGGCGCCCGCAGTGAACACCGTGCTGAAGTGATGACCGCGACGCCGCTGCCCGCCGGCTCCCTGCGCGCCACGTCGTTGAACGCGGCGCGCAGACGCCGGGACCTCGCCGCGGCGGCCGAGGAGACGGCCGACGTGCTCGTCATCGGCGGCGGCACGGTCGGGGCCGCGTGCGCGTTGGACGCGGCCGCCCGCGGCCTGCACGTCACCCTGGTGGAGCAGGCCGATCTGGCTTCCGGGGCGGCGGGTCTGCTCGGCGGCACGGTCGACCCCTCCGAGGTGTCCGCGGCCGGGTCGGCCCCGGATGCGCCCCCGGTCGGGCAGCCGCACCCGTGGCGGCTGTCCGCGGCCGAGGCCGTGCGGCTGCGTCCGGCGCTGCACGACTCGCCCACGCACCCGCTGCGCGCGGTGGGGCGCGTGCTGCCGCTGACCGGTGCGGTGCCGCGGCACCGCGAGGTGTCGTGGACGGCAGAGCTGCACGCCCGCGACGCGGTGCTGCGCGGCGCGCGGCGTTCTGCGCTGCCCCGTTCGCGGCGGTTGTCGCGCGCGGGGGCGCTCGCGCTCGTGCCGGGCCTGCGCGCGGACACGCGCGGCGGGCTGTTGTGGTTCGCCGCGCGCCCGGTCGACGAGACCCGCCTGGTGGTGGCGCTGGCGCGCACCGCGGCGGGTTTCGGCGCGCGCGTGCTCACCCGGGTGCGCGCCGAGCAGGTGCGCGCCGACGGCGTGGAGGCGGTGGACGCGTCCACGGGCGAGCTGCTGCGGCTGCGGGCGCGTGCCGTGATCAACGCCGCGGGCGGTTGGATGTCCGAAGTGGACCCCGCGGCGGTGGTTGCGCTGGCGCGGCGGCACGGCCTGCTCGTCGACGCCGATGCGGTGGGCGTGGCCGAAACCGGACTGCTCGCACCGGTTCCCGACAACGGCCGGTTCGTTTCGGTGGTGCCGTCGGCGGACGGCAACGCGTGGGTGCAACCGTGCGAGGTCCCGCTCGCGGACGAGCCGGCGCTGCCGGGGACGGTGGACGCGGTGGTGGCGGCGCTGGCGGGAGTTCTGGGGCACCGGCCCGAGCGGGACGTCGTCCTCGGCGCCGCCACCGCCCCGGTCGTGGCAAATCCGGGGGATCGCGGGGAGAACGGCGCGTGGCGCACCGATTCCGGCGTGATCGCGGTCGCGAGCGGTTCGGCGCCTGCGACCGAGCACGCTTCCGCAGCGGTCGATCTGGCCGTGCGCCACGGCGAGCTGCACGCGGGGCCGTCGCGGACGGCCGCGGTGCCGCTGGTGGGTTCGGCCCCGCCGGCGTACCTGGCCGAGTCGGGTGCTTCGCCGCGCCTGCTCGCCAAGTACGGGGCCGAGGCGGCGCGGCTGGCCGCGCTGGCGGAGCTCGACCCGGACCTGGCCGAGCTGGTCGCGCCGGGGGTGCCGGTGACGGCGGCCGAGGTGGTGTGGGCCGTGCGGCACGAGGGCGCGCTGCGCAGCGGTGACGTGCTGCGTCGCCGGGCTGGGGCCGGTTTGGGGCCGGCGCAGCGCGAGCGGGCGCGCACGGCGGTCGATGATCTGGTGCGGCGGGCGCGCGAGGGCGTCGACGGCAGCGGTGCCGGTCTCGACGGGTAGGCGGTGTGCGAATGCAACGCCCCGGCAGCGAGGTTGCGAACACGACCGCGAAGCAGCGTTGCTACCGCAAGGTGGCCGTCGTGGTCGTCGCGGACTGCGCCGTCATCATCCTGGTGTTGTCGGGTTTGCTGGATATCGCGGTCAGCCAGCTCGTGGCTGATGTGACCAGCCTGCTGGGCGCCGTCGCCGCAGGCGCGGCTTTCGCCTGGACCGGGTGGCGCCGGGTCGGCGAGGAGCGGCGATGGCGATGGCTGATGGCCCTGGCGCTCGTCTGGTGGCTCACGGCTCACGCCTTGTGGACGGCGTACCGCAGCGAGGACCCGAACCTCTTCCCGGACGCGGCGAACGCGCTCTACCTCGGGCTGCCCCTTTTCGCCTTCTTCGCCTTGCTCGGGATGGTGAAGCGGGATCGCGCGGCAGCCGAAGAACACGGCGTGGTGCCGTCGAACGCGGTCGTCATGCTCGACGGGCTCATCATCGTGGGAAGTCTGCTGGCTCTGAGCTGGGAAATCGCGCTCGACGCCATCCGCAACGCCGGCAGCGTCCACGTGGAGAGGCTGCTGATGGTGACTTCGTACACCGCGGCGGACCTGGTGTTGATGACCATCGCGATCCTGTTCGCTATGACCTTGCACAGCGTTCTGCGTCCCCCGCTGGCATGGCTGGTGACGGGTCTTCTCGCCATCGGGTTCTCCAACGTCTTCTACATCTACGCGATCAGCAACGCAGCGACGCCCCCGCCCTTGGCCGACGTGGGGTACATGACCGGTCCGGTGCTGTTCTTGCTGGCCGCGCTCGCTCCCGAGCGGCGGTTCTTGCGACGGACTCCGCGCATGTCGTTGCTGCTGCTGCCGTACGTCCCGTTGACCGCGGTGTGCGCGTTCACGCTGTTCAACACCGCATCGACCGGAGCCGCTCGCCGCAGCGGGGTGTACTTCCTCGTCGGTCTCGTGTCGCTGGTGGTCGTGCGCGAACTCATGAGCCTGCGCCAACTGCACGTCGCCCAGCAGCAGCTGACCCATCAGGCCACCCACGACCCCCTCACCGGAGTTTCCAACCGAACTCTGCTGCTGTCCGAGCTGAACGGGGAACTGTCGCAGAACCGGGCGCAACCTGACCGTCTCGCGCTCCTCTACGCCGACCTCGACCAGTTCAAGGAGATCAACGACAACGTGGGGCACGCCGCTGGAGATGCCGTGCTGAAGGCGACCGCGGCCCGTCTCACCGCCTGCATCCGGAACGCGGACACGCTCGCGCGCGTGGGCGGCGATGAGTTCGTCGTCCTCCTCAACCCGGCACCCGCGGAACCGCGCGATTTCGCCCAGCGCATCCGGGAAGCCTTCCACGAGCCCGTGCACACGGGCGAGTCCTCGCGCGCGGTCAGCATCAGCCTCGGATACGTGCGGCTGCGTGCCGAGGACACGCCCGATCAGGCCCTCGCCCGGGCCGATGCGGCCATGTACCGGGCCAAGCACAGCGAAGACGGGATCAGCATCGATCCGCAACTGCCCTGAGGCCGGGGTCGTCACAGCGCCCTGCGATGATCACCACGCCCCGTCGGGCGGGGACTCCGTGCGCACCGGGATGGAGGGACCGTCCCAGCAAGCCGACCAGCTCGGGCGGCGCTCGCGGGGACTGCGCGCCGCCGGGTGGACGTTTCTCGAGAAAAGTACGCGACTTTTCTCGAGAAATGTCCCCCGCCGACGGAGGGCGATCGCCCGCGAAGCGCCCGCGGTGCGCGCGTGCTCGGCGCAACGCGCACCCGCCTCCTGTGCGGCGGGGTGCCACCGTGCGGTTACGAGCTGACGGTGTCTTCCAGGTGGGCGTAGCTGTCCACGTAGCGCTTGTACTTGTGCGCGCCGCACGTGTAGGACGCGTACTTGGCCGGGTTCTCCTCGCCCACGCACGTCGGCACCGGTTCAACGACCGCGTCGAAGTCGAGGTCGATGAAGAACGGGATCGAGTACCGCTCGGCTCCGGTGGTGTTGACGACGCGGTGCGGTGTGGACGAGTACCGGTCGTTGGTCAGGGTCTGCACCAGGTCACCGATGTTGATGATGAAGGTGCCCTCGACCGGCGGGGCGCTCACCCATTCCCCGTCCCTGTTGCGGACCTGCAGACCGCCGACGTCGTCCTGGTACAGGATCGTCAGAAATCCGTAGTCGGTGTGCGCGCCGATACCGATTTCTTTCTGGGAAACCTCGCCTTCCTGCGGCGGGTAGTGCAGCAGGCGCTGCACGGTGATCGGTTTGCGTTGCTTCTTGTCGAAGTAGTCCGCCGGGAGGTCGAGGCTCAACGCGATGGCGCTGACCAGCTTGCGCGCCAAGGTCATCATCGCGTCGTGGTAGTCCTCGCAGGTCTCCGAGAATTCGGGGAGTTCCGCGGGCATCGGGTTCGGACCGAAGAACGGGGATACCTCGTCCTGGTGCGCGCCGAAGTCGAAGCACTCCTTGAAGTCGCGGGTGTTGTTCGGGTCCACGTTCTCGCCGTACATCGGGATGTAGCCGCGCAGTGCGGGCCCGGACTCGGCGATGTTCAGGCTGTTCTTGGTTTCGTGCGGCAGGTCGAAGAAGTTGGCTGATGTCCGGTACATGCGGTCGACCAAGTCCATGGGCACGCCGTGGTTCTTGATGTAGAAGAAGCCGACCGTCTCGCACACCTCACCGATCTGCCGGGCGACGCCCTGCGGGTCGCTGCCGTCGATCAGCGGCGAAACATCGATGATCGGAATCTCGCTGAAAGTCGTCTGCTTGCTGGCGAGACTACTGTCGGACTCCGCGCTCATGTGAATTTCTCCTCGGACCTCGTGCAGGTTTTCAAGTCGCCGACGGCGGCGAATTGTGCGGTCCGACGCCGTCGTGCACGAAAGTCTGGGCGCTCGGACCGTTGGGTACAAGCGAAGTGCTCCGCAAAGGACCGTGCGATGATTTCGCACAGTCGGTGTGCGGGCCTGAACCCTCCGGGAACTGCGGAGCGTGTTCCGGCCCGGAACGGCGCTGCCGAAGGTCGTTGACACCCGGCGAGGTACGCGTCGCCAAAGCCGCCATCGAGTTGGGAAGCACCAGCGCAGCGGCATCCCGCCCGGCAGCGGTGGCCGCACATCCGCATCCCGGGGACCCGGTGGCCGAGGGTGCTGTGCGGTTTCCGCTGTCAGGCATCGACGTGGCAGCTGCTCTTGACACACCGGCGTGCGGTCCACGCCGCCGTGCGGCAGCTGGTCAGCCGACCGACGTCCCGCTGCCGCGCGCTGCTGCGCGGGCGTGCCCCTGCCCCGACGCCGCGAGCGGGCGGCTGGGTGAGCACGCGGCTGCGGGGTGGCTGCCTGCCTCGAGCGCACGAGCGCGCCCGCGGGCACGCTCGTTATCGCCGGTCGGTGTCCTGGCCGGTCGCCGGATCGCCGTTCTCCTGCGCGGTTTCGAGGGATTCGAAGCAGCTGCGCTGCAGCTCGTCGAGCAGCCCTCGCAGTTTGAACGGGAACGTCGCGAGGTGCGCCAGCCACGGCCCCCGCGAGCATGCGGAGCGTCGCCGCCTGGCGGGTGGTGGCGAGCACGTTGCGGGCACGGCGCGGCTCCAGGTCGGCCAGGGCGGCCGTCGAGCCGCTTCGGAGGCAAGTTGCGCGGTTGTTCTACGAGCCGTACCCCCATTCAGGGAGCGCGGACCCCACAACAACAGCTCAGCGGTCGAAAGCACCGGCCTTGAGCGAATCCAGGAAGCTCGCCCACTGCGCCGAGCCCACCGCGATGTGCCCCGCATCGCGGTTCTTCGTGTCCCGCACCGCCGCACCGTCAGCAACACGGCCGACCTCGACGCAGTGGGTGCGACTGGACCTGCTGGACGTGCGCCAGTTCCGGACGTGTACCGAATTCACGAACCTTCCTCCATCTCCGCTTGCAACTTGCTGAGCCACTCCTCGGACCTCTCCGGCGAGTACGCCGCTCCTGGAGCAGTCGTGCCGCTTCTCGATGGACGGACACGTCACCTGGCCCGCCGAGGAACGCATCGGAGCTGAGGTGCTCGACATGAACCATCGGATCAGCCCGGTCGAACTCGAACAGCAGGAACTGCCCGGCATGCGCCGGAGTCCATGTGCCACGGCCGCTGGGCAGCACACGCAGATCGACGTTCGAGTGCTCGGCAATCTCGCGAAGCTGCCGGATTTGTTCGAGCATGACACCTCGTCCGCCGATGGGTTCCCGCAGCGCCCATTCCCCGATGATCGACGTGACCTGCGGCGCGTCCCGGCGGGTCAGGGCATCCCGACGACCGACACGCATCGCCACGTGTGCTTCGACGTCGTCGGTGGGCATCCAACCTGACATCACGGCACGCGCATAGTCAGCGGTCTGCATAGGCCCCGGAATCATCAGGGGTGCGACGTCCATGATCCGCGTAGCGGTCCGTTCGAGTTCGAGCAGCGTCTTCAGGTCCACGTTGACCTTGCTGCCACGCGCCATGGGGCTATCAGCGGAGTCGGTGGCCTCGCGTACTGACGCGACCAGCCGTTCGCGCTCCTCGTCCGGAGCGCCGTAGACGGTGAGTAGTGCGTTGATCGTGTCCGCTGGGGGCGTTTGTCCGCCCGTCTCGTAGCGCGCGTATTTGGAGTGGTGCCCGCCGAGGCGCGACGCAACTTCGCGCACCGTCAGCCCCGCGGCCTCCCGGTACGCACGCAGCTCTGCACCGAGGGAGCGGATGCGCGGGGAGAGCTTTCGACTGCGGGCCATGCGGTGAGTCTAAATCCGAGCGCTTGTCGCATTTCAAGATCACTCTCACGTGTAATCGCATATGTCGTGCACGACACATAGATTATGTGCGACATAGCAACATCAACGCGACATCCCAGCGAGGAAGAGGTGATGTGTCGATGTGGCCGCGTCCGTTCACATGGGTGCCTGCCGAGGGGCACCGGCACGCCAGCCGGGACGACGTGCCGCCGCCGGGACGGGAGTTCCCGCCGGACATGTCGGTGACGACCCTGTGCGGCCGGCAGCTGACCACGGCCACCGGCGAGGTGGCCTGGTTCTGGCCGACCTGCTTCGACTGCGACGAACGCGCCCGCCCACTCGCCGGCGTGCCCGCACGCAGCACGCGCACACCCGACCGCACCGCGCGCGAGGAACACGCACCCGCACAGCACAGCACCCGGCCCAGCCTGAACAACGAGCACACCCCCGGAGGCCCCGCATGAGCCGACGCACCGCCATGGCAGTACTGCTGCGCCGCGGGCAGTGGCTGCTGGACGAGGCGGCCTTCGACATCGGCGGCGGCCGCTACACCCCCGAAAGCTGCCGCGACACGGCCCACGCCCTCACCGAACTCGCCGCCGCCCTCGACGAGTACTCCCACGAAATCACCCCCACCGACGAGACCCCCACCGGTGCCGTCCGGAGTTGAGCCGTGCGCCGATTGCCTCGGCGACGAGTTCGGGCTGGGCGGTGTGGAGGTTGTGCCCGCCGACGAGTTCGACCGGTTCGACACCGAGGCGCTCGCGGGCGGCGCGGGCCATGAAGGCCGGGCGCGTGGTGCGGTCGTCTCGCGGCAGCAGGTAGCTCGAGGGAATTCGAGCGGGATCCTCGACGGGGACTTCGGCGTAGAGACCGGGCAGGTCGGTGCGCTCCAGCGTGGCCAGACCGCGTTTCAGGCCGGCCAGGTCAGCGTCGTGGAACAGGAAGTAGGTGGCCAGTGCCGAATCGGCGGTGGGATCGACGCCGATCCATTCCGGATTGAACACCGCTTCGGGATCGGCCTCCAGCTCGGACAGCAAACCGCGGCCACCGTGGTAGTCGGGAACCGCTGCGGCCAGCCAGATCTGGTGCTCGGCCTCGAGGCGCCGCGTCAGTTCGGGCAGCAACAGTCCGGCCGCTGAGTGGGCCAGCACCACCGGGCGGTTCAGGTCGGACGGTAGTTGTGCGGCCAGGTGCTCGGCGTGCTCGGCGGCACCGGCGTGCGGCTCGCCCTTGATGCGCGGGGCCCATCCGCGGTGCCCGCGCTCGCCCAGGGCCGCGATCAGCGGGTCGAATCCGGCCGGGGATTGGGTGGTGCCGTGCACCAGGATCAGCTCGGCCATGCCGCCAGCGTGCCACCGCGGAGCACGCCCGGCGCGCCGCGGAACGCACCGGCCGTGGGCGAACCCGCTGCCCGAGCAGCGGCACCCCGCGGCCACCGGGGGCGACAGCTCGGCACGTCACCCGCAGCACCGTCCGCCGCTCCGTGCTCGTTCCGCCTTCCTCCGCCTGAACGGTGTTGTGGAGCGCCGAGGCGGGGTCCCCGTTCCCGCCCTCGCCGTTCGCGGATCAGCACGAGGTAGTTACTCGGTGCTGGGTGCACGGTCACCTGTGCGACGTGCTGGGCCTGCGGTGTGCTGCGGGGGAATCGAACCCCGGGCGCGGCCCATGCCGCGCTGATCCCGACCGGCTGCGGCATCGGCGGCCGCGGTCGTGACGCTGTGCCGCTGGCGCAGCACATCGCGGCGGGCGGGCGCGTCGGCGAGGGTGCCCTGCTGGTGCTGGCGACCGCGCTGACCGTGTTCACGGATCTTCCGGGAACGTTCTGGCTGCTGGCGGTGATCAAGCCGCTGCTGCTCGGCTGCGCGCTGTGGCTGCTCTACGAGTGCTTGCGGAACCTCCTCGCCACCCGCGTCCACCGCTGATCGGGCACCACACCAACCACCGGGGCTGGGGCGGACTCGAGGCGGTCCGATCGACCGCGGCCTGCGCAGCCAGGAGCAGGAACCCGGGTCGCAGACATCGCAACACTCCTCAAGGGTGCAGCATCCCGGTCGGCCCGCACACGTGTGTCCGTGTCGGAACGCGGACGTTCCGGCACGGACACGAAAGCGGCGGCCGTGAGCGCCGGGTGGTGCCCGCAGCACCACCGGGACGCTCGGGGCGGGTCAGCGCTGCTCGATCGGCACGTACGGACGCTGGGGAGTGCCAGTGTAGACCTGACGCGGACGGCTGATCCGGCGCGCCGGGTCGTCCATCATCTCCCGCCAGTGGGCGATCCAGCCCGGCAGGCGGCCGAGCGCGAACAGCACCGTGAAGAACTTCGTCGGAAAGCCCATGGCCTTGTAGATCAACCCGGTGTAGAAATCCACGTTCGGGTAGAGGTTCCGCTCGATGAAGTACTGGTCGGAAAGCGCGCGCTCCTCCAGCCGCAGGGCGATGTCCAGCAGCGGATCGTTGGCGTTGAGCTTGCTCAGCACCTCGTCGGCGGTCTGCTTGATGATGGCCGCACGCGGGTCGTAGTTCTTGTACACGCGGTGGCCGAAGCCCATCAGCTTCACACCGGGTTCCTTGTTCTTCACCCGGTTGACGAAGGTGTCCACATCACCGCCGTCGGCGTGGATGCTCTCCAGCATCTCCAGCACCGCGCTGTTCGCCCCGCCGTGCAGCGGGCCGAACAGGGCGTTGATGCCCGCGGAAATGCTCGCGAACAGGTTCGCCTCGGAGGAACCCACCATCCGCACGGTCGACGTGGAGCAGTTCTGCTCGTGGTCGGCGTGCAGGATGAACAGCAGATCCAGCGCCCGCGCCAGCGCGGGGTCGACCTGGTACTCCTCCGCCGGCAGCCCGAACGTCATCCGCAGGAAGTTCTCGACCAGGCCCTGCGAGTTGTCCGGGTACAGGAACGGCTGCCCAACGGACTTCTTGTACGCGTACGCGGCGATCGTCGGCAGCTTCGCCAGCAGCCGGACGGTCGACAGCTCCACCTGCTCGTCGTCGAACGGGTTGAGGCTGTCCTGGTAGAAGGTGGACAGTGCCGAAACCGCCGAGGACAGCACCGGCATCGGGTGCGCGTCGCGCGGGAACCCGTCGAAGAACTGCTTGAGGTCTTCGTGCAGCAGGGTGTGCCGGTTGACCCGCTCGGCGAACCGCTCGTACTCCTCCTTGCTCGGCAGCACACCGTAAATCAGCAGGTAGCTGACCTCGATGAAGTTCGACTTCGCGGCCAGCTCCTCGATCGGGTACCCGCGATAGCGGAGCACACCGGCCGCACCGTCGATATAGGTGATCTCCGAAGTGCAAGCGGCCGTGTTGCCGAAGCCCGGGTCGAGCGTGACCAAACCGGTTCGGGACAACAACTGGCCGACATCGACGCCAGGCGAACCCTCCGTTGCCTGCTTCACCTGCATCTCGTGCTCGCCGCCACCGTAGTTCAGCGAGACGGTACGTTTGGCGGTCACGTCGTCGGGCATTCGCGAACCTCTCGCGCTCGTCGGGGTAGCCCGCTCGAAGGGCAGCGCTGGTACCGACGACGGCCGGCACGCGCACCGCCTCGCCGTCCGCACCGGTCGGGGATACCCGACCCCGAGCAGCACCACCCCGTTGGGGTCCTGTCAGGTGTCACGCTAGACCCCGCGAGGCCTCTCGCGCAGCTACCATGTTTCGCCTTTTTGGCAGGTGGGACCACGATCACACCGTTTCGGGGACCGAAGGCGCAGCGATTCGCACCGTCCGGAACCACTCGCCTCGCTCATCGTGACCAACCGGCCGCGGCATCCGGACCAGCCCCACTGCTCGAAGTGGCCACCAGCACACCAGTGGCATCGCCCACGGCACCGCCGGAAGACCAGCGCACCGCCCTGATCAACGATCTGTTCAAGCGACGGCCAGCTCACCGCTCCACGGTGGTTCCGCTCCCGGCCGGGAAATCGTCACCGCCGCAGCGCTCGCCGCGAACGTCAACGCCCGACGCCACGCCTCCGGCGTCAACTCCCGCACCGAACGCACGTCCAACGCCGCGTTGCGGTGCAGCCAGGCCAGCAGCGCCGCCTGCACCGTGTCGCCCGCGCCGATCGTGTCGACAACTTCGACCTCCGCGCTCGGCACGCGGGCGAGCTCACCGGCCGCCGTGTGCACGGACAACCCGTCATCGCCGCCGGTGAGCACGATCGCCGCCGGGCCCGCCTGCCGCCACTCGGCCAGCGCGGCTTCCAGACCGCGGTCGCCGGCGAGCCACTCGGCGTCCTCCACCGAGAGCTTCACCAGCTGCGTCACCTGAAGCCACGACTCGAACCGGGCGCGGTAGGCCTCCGAATCGGCGATGAGGCTCTCCCGGATGTTCGGGTCCAGCACCACGAACCGGCCGCGCTCGGCCTCGGCGAACAGCACCGACTCGTACACCGTGGCGCCCGGTTCGAGCACCATGCCGAGCGTGCCGAAGCACACCGCGGTGGTCTCCGCCGGCAGGTCGCGCGCCTCGACGAACCGCGTCGCCGTGCCGTCGGTGTGGAAGCTGTAGCGCGCGGACCCGTCCTCGGCCAGGCCCACAACGGCCAACGTGGTCGGCTCCACGCCGCGCTGCACCAACTCGTCGTGCACCCCGGAGTCGCGGAGCCGTTCCAGGAGCTTGTCGCCGAACAGGTCGGTGGACAGGCGCGAGTAGAACGCCGTCGGAACTCCGAGCCTGCCGAGTGCCACGGCGACGTTGTACGGACCACCGCCGAGACGTGGATGCAGCGGGCCGAGTTCACCTTCCGTCGTGGACGCGTCGGGCACCAGGTCGACCAGTGCCTCGCCGCCGATAACGATCACTTCTGCTTCCTCTCCCTTCACCGAGCGGCCCGCGGGGCGGACCGGGAGCATCCGGCGGCGCTCCTCGGACGCTCAGCACGGGTGCAGGCCCCACCTGCCGGTCCAACGGGCACCCGCGGCCAGCTCGACGAGGTCCACGCCCGAGTTCAACGCGTCCGGCGGGCAGGTCATCGGTTCCACCGCCACCGCACGCCCCCGACCCGGGTAGTCCGGAGCGGTGTAGACCTGGACCCAGCCGAACGCGGGATCGGCCCACAGTCGCACGCCACATCCTTCCGGGTCAGTCAGAGTGTGCTCAACGAGACCCGTCGCCGGGTCTGGTCGCGCGCCGCCGAACGCGGTGTCCAGCTCGACACCGGCCAGGCGCACGCCCTCCACCAGCGTGCGTTCGTCCTCGGCCAACGGGCGCGGCGCGGCGTTCGGCAGCAGCCGCTCCTCGTCGACGGGGAGCCGTTCGGCGGCCGAGATCCGCAGCGCAAGCGTGTCCGTGTCCGCATCGCCGACGCGCAGGAACGGGTGCGCGCCCACCCCGAACGGGACGGGGCGGTCGCCGGCGTTGTGCACCGCGTGCGTCACGACCAGACCGGTCTCCTCCAGTGCGTAGCGCACCGACATGAGCAGTGGCACCGGCCAGCCCGGCTGCACCGGAACCACGGTCCGCAGCACCACAGTGGACTGTTCGTGCCGCACGGGGGTCCACAGCACGTGCCGGGTGAGGCCGTGGATCGCGTTGTGGCGCGCAGGTTCCGTCAACGCCAGCTGTTGCGGTCGCCCGCCGAAGGACCACCGTCCATCGCTGACGCGGTTGGGCCACGGCACCAGCACCGCGCCGGAGCAGCTCGGGGGCAGCTCGTCCGGACCGTGACTTTCCACATAGGACGCACCGTCGTGTTCGTAGACCCGCAGCGCCGCGCCGAGACCGGTGATGACGGCGCGGGCCGATGCGCGGGTGATCTCGTACTGCGGCCCGGTGGCGAGCAGGTGCTCATCCGCCGGGGCAAGCGCGTCGACGGAGAGGTCGGCGAGGTCAGCTTCGGAATGATCAGGCACGCCGCTACTCTACGAGTCCAGGCCAGCCGCCACTGCGACAATCGGCCCCCGACGCGCAGCGGCGTGTCGGCGAGGCGGCCCCCAGGCGCCCAGCCTTGCGCCCAGCCTTGCAGCCTGTCCGGCCCTACCCAGTCCTGCCCGACCCTGCCAGGCTGCGCCCGGCCAGGCTGTGCCTCACCCAGCCTTGCCCAGCTTCCGGCGCCCAGCCTTGTGCACAGCCCTGCGCACCCGAGCTCGCGCGCCCTCGCGCACGGGCATGCGCGAGAGCGCGCACAACGATGCGGTTCGTCACAGAATCCGCGCGCGGAATACCGGTGGTCGAGCCGTGCAAGCGAATTTCGCGATGGCGCCCGAAGCTGGACCGCGCGCCGCAAGGACGAAAATCACACCACGGACGCCCGGAATCGGGTCACCGAAAGGCCCTGTACAGCGACCGCGGCGCAACGGGCGTACGGTATTTACCGGCACGGCCACTTCTGCCCACCCCTGGTCCGGGACGATTCCGGACGATGTGGCCTGGCAGGTCGCGTGCGCTTCGACGACCTCGCCGCGGTGCACACCGCGGCGATCGCGATTCCGCCCAACCTGCTCGAACTGACGCCTACTTAGCCGACCCGGCCGAATTCGATACTCACGATCGCGCATCGCACGCGGCTCACGAGGGGTCGGCACGCACCCTTGCACGCCCGTTGCAGATCGCAGCGTTCCGGGAAACGCACGAGTCGAAATCGACACCGGTGCAACGATGAATGCCGGGCGACGAGGGAGTACCCCCAGAAATGACCGATCTGCCCACTCGCAGACGAGGGCGCACCGACGTCCCGGTACTGATGATCAGCGGCGGCCTGCTCGCCGCTTTCGTCGTCGCCGCGCTGGTCGCACCGACCGGGACGGCCGACGCGGTGACCGCGACCTTCGAGCTCGCCGCGCGCGCTTTCGGCGGACTGTGGCAAATCCTGCTGCTCGCCACGTTCGTCATCGCCATCGCGCTGGCCTGCTCCCGACGTGGAAACGTGCTGCTGGGTGCCACGAAGCGCCCGGAATACGGCCGGTTCCAATGGGTCTCCATGATCATGTGCACGTTGCTCGCCGGCGGCGGGGTCTTCTTCGCCGCGGGTGAGCCGCTGCAGCACTTCATCTCGCTGCCGCCGTACTACGACGGGACCCGACCCGGCTCGCAGGAAGCCGTCAACGCCGCCCTGGCGCAGAGCTTCAGCCACTGGGGATTCCTGGCCTGGGCCATCCTCGGCTCGCTCGGCGCGATCGTGATGATGCGCGGCGTGCAGCGCGGCATGCCCCTGCGCCCGCGCACGCTGCTGCACCCGGTGCTGGGCACGAGCGTCGCGCACTCCTGGATCGGCAAACTCGTCGACATCATTTGCATCGTCGCCGTGGTGGCCGGAACCGTGGGGCCGATCGGATTCCTCGGCCTGCAGGCCTCGTACGGGTTGTCGCAGGTGTTCGGCACCCCCGACACCTACCCCGTGCAGGTGGGCATCATCGCCGTGCTCACCGTGGTCGCGGTGCTGTCGGTGATCAGCGGAATCGGGCGCGGGATCCCGTTCCTCAGCCGGATGAACGTCTGGGGCGCCCTGGTGCTGATGGCCGCGTTCATCGCGCTCGGCTCGGCGGGCTTCCTGATGGACTCGTTCCTGGGCGGGTTCGCCCAGTACGTGCAGGACTTCGTGCCGCTGTCGCTGTACCGCGGCGATGAAGAATGGCTCGGATCGTGGACGGTGTTCTTCTTCGGCTGGTTCCTCGGCTACGGACCGCTGATGTCGATCTTCGTGGCACGCATCTCGCACGGCCGCACGCTGCGCGACCTCGTGGTCAACACCTCGGTCGTGGCGCCCATCGCGGCCACCATCTGGTTCACCGTCCTCGGCGGCACCGGCATCTTCTTCGAGCAGCGCAACCCCGGCGTGCTCGCGGAACCGCTGGACGCCTCCGGCGTGCCCGCCGCCGTCTTCACGATCACCGACCAGCTCCCCCTCGGACCGCTGCTGGGGGTCGGCGTGCTGCTGCTCACGCTCACCTTCGTGGCCACCACGACCGACTCGATGTCGTACAGCATCGCCTCCGCCGGGACGACCGACGGCGAGCCCGCCACCGCGGTCCGCGCGTTCTGGGCCGTGCTGATGGGAGTCGCGGCCGCCGCCCTGATCCTCATCGGCGACGGCGGGATCAACGCGCTGCAGCAGTTCATCGTCGTCACGGCGGTGCCCGTCGGGTTCATCATGCTGCCCACGCTGTGGACCGCCCCGCGCGTGGCCAAGGACATGGCGCTCGAGCAGGGCATCCTGACCTCGCGCACGCAGGTCCCGACCACCCCGGACGACTCCGGTGCGGACGGGCAGGATTCCGCGCACCGCAGCGCCGATGCGGACGCGGAGCAGCCGCACGCGCATGCCGCGAGCACGAGGACCGCCGGAAGCGGTTCCTAGCAGTGCTGTGCCGCGTCGTTGGTGTCCGCCCCTCGCAGCGGTGGTCGCGGGTTCTCCACCTCGACGCGACGGCGACGCGGCAGCGTCGAGCAGCGCAGCCGGGCGATCAGCGGCGCGCCGCCCCCGTCCCCGGCGTGGGCTGCGAGCGGCGCCACGCACCCAGCCCGACCCAGCGCAGCCGGGCACCGCTCGTGCGGTGCCCGGCTACCCGCTGAGTTCGGTGGGCTCCGCGTCACCGCCGCGGTGCCCGCCGACCAGGTGGTTGACCAGCCAGAACAGCACGCCGATCGCCAGCAGCACCAGCACGGTCACGTACTCCTGCCACGGCCTGCCGGCCAGCGGACTGGCGAAGAACGCGCACGTGATCGCGCCGGCCACCGGCACCCACGTGGGCGCGCGGAAGTGCGCGTGCGCCACCCGGTCCCGCCGCAGCACGAGCACCGCGACGTGCACGACCGCGAAGACCATGAGCAGCAGCAGCGAGGTCGTGCTGCCGAGCGCTTCGATGTCCAGGCTGCTGACCAGCAGCACCCCCAGCACGCTGGTGAACACGATCGCCACCCACGGAGTGCGGCGTCCGCGGTGCACGCGCCCGAACAGCGGCGGGATCACCCGCTCCCGGGCCATGCCGTAGACGAGCCGGCTGGCCATCATCATGTTGATCAGCGCACTGTTGCTCAGCGCGAACAGCGCGATCACCGAGAACAGCACCGGCGGGAACCACGGCGCGGCCGCCTGCACGACCAGCAGCAGCGGGCCTTCCGAAGCGGCGAGCTCATCGGTGGGCACGAGCGTCGACGTGATCAGCGCGATGACGGTGTAGATCACCGCGACGACCGCCATGCCCCACAGCACCGCGCGTGGATAGGTGCGCTGCGGATCGCGCGTCTCCTCGGCCATGTTGGCGGTGTCCTCGAAGCCGATCATGGCGAAGAACGCCAGCGCCGTCGCCGAGGTGACCGCCAAGAGCGGGCTCGTCCCCGACTCGAACCGCAGCAGGCGATCCGGCTGCGGAGCGAGATCGGGGTTGGTGCTGCCGCCGAACACCGCAATCGCACCGGTGACGATCACGATCGCCAAGCCCAGCAGCACCACCAGCGTGAGGACCACGTTCAGCCGCGTCGACTCGGCCACGCCGCGGAAGTTCACCAACGCGAGCACGACGAGGAAGACCACCGCCACCAGCGTCGTCGGCGCGCCCGGCACGATCTCGTCGAGGTAGTCCCCGCCGAACGCCTGCGCCGCCGAGGACGCCGACGTGATCCCCGAGCTCATCACGGCGAAGGCGATCAAGAACGTCACGAAGTGCACGCCGAACGCCCGGTGGATGTACAACGGGGCGCCGCCCGCCCTCGGGTACTTGCCGATGAGTTCGAGGTAGCTGAACGCGGTCAAGAACGCCACGACGAACGCCACCAGGAACGGGATCCACAGCGCGCCGCCGACCCTGCCGGCGATCTTGCCGGTCAGCGCGTAGATCGTGGTGCCGATGATGTCGCCGACCACGAAGAACAGCAGCAGCCGCGTTCCGATGACCTTCTTCAGCCCCGGGCTGCTGCCGGGTCCTTCGCGCACCGTGCCATCCGCCATGGACGAAGAGTGTGCGTTATCGCACCCCGCGCTGTCGCCTCGGCCGAACTGGGAGATCGCGAACCGTTACCGACAGTCGCCCATTTCGCACAACCCGCGCGGGCGAGATCCAGAACTGTGCGCTGCGTCAAGCACCTCATCCGATCGAGAGGTTTGTACGTTTCGCGCGAAATGCACAAACCCCAGCGCACGGGCTCGCTCAGGGCGGAGCACTCCATCCGGTCTGCTCCTCGAGCAGCCGCACGCTCAGCGACAGCTCGGCGAGATCCGCCGGGGAGTGCAGGTCGCAGCCGACCTTGGCCGTTGCTCGCTTCAACCGGTAACGCACCGAGTTCGGGTGCAACCCGAGCTTGTGCGCCGTGCGCTGCACGTCGCAGTCGCACCGGAAGTACTCCGCCAGAGCCCGCATCAGTGAGTCGTTCCCGACGATCGGTGCGAGCACCTCCTGGGCTTTCGCGCGCACCGAACTCTCCTCCCGGCCTGCGATCAGCCAGTCGACGAGACCGATCTCCTCGAAGCGGACTTCCGCGCATCCCCTGCGCACGGCCGCGGCCAGCGCGATCTCGGCTTCGCGCAGCCGCATCGCCCCGCCGGCGGGATCGCTGAACGCCTCGCTCATACCGCAGTGCACGGTGGCGGGAAGCGCGCCGAGCCAGTCACGCAGAACGGCATCCTCCGCCTCGGCCAGCCCGAGCACTCGCTGACCGTACCCGCTCACCAGCAGACGCAGATCCGCGTCGAGCGCAGCCCGCTCCATCGGCTCGGCCCGCTGCACGCTCTCCGCGTCCTCTTCCTCCCAGGCCGCGTCGGTGAGCATCAGCAGCCGCAGTTCGCAGCCCCGGCGGAACCGGTACATCTCCAGGCGGTCCCAGAGGTACTGGCCGTCCGGCGGCTTCTCGGCCGTGATCTGCCGGAGCAGTTCGGCCCGACGCAGGCGATCCTCCGCACGCACCGATTCCCGGGAACGCACGATCATGGTGATCACCCGCCGCGCCGCCTCCACGGCCGGTTCAGCCAGCTCCTCGGAGACAGCACGGCGTCGCGATGCGACGGCCAGCCAGTGCAGCACGGTGTCGACGCGAACGGGGTCGGTGAGCACGTGCCACCGGCCCACGGTGAACCTCCTGCGGCGGCCGGGTTGGGCCGCGATCTCGGAGCGGATGATCCGCGTGGGCCCCACCCCGGAGGAGGCCACGGTCGCACCGGACTGGTCGTAGAGCACCACGGTGCCGCGCAGCAGCTCCCCGAGCCGGTGCACCAGCGTGCCCAACGCATCGCGCGCAGTCAGCGACTCCAGCAGGTAATCCTGGATGTTCACGGTGCGCCGGGACCGGGAGACGTCTTTGGTCAGCGCCGCCTGGTGCACCACGTCGACGACGTCCGCGAAGGGAGTCGCCAGCGGCACGGCCAACACCGGGAACCCGCGGCGCCGCGCCTCGTCCAGCAGAGCGGCCGGGACTGTCTCCATCGAGATCCCCACGCCGAATCCCAGTGCCGCTACTCCTGCGCCGTGCAGTTCCCTGATCAGCGCACGTTGCTGCTCTGCCGTGCCGGCCGGGCCGGCGAACCGCGTGCCTGTCGTCAGCATCAGCCACCCGGCCTTGAGCCACCGCGACGGGTTCTCGATCTCGATCGCGTGTGCTCCGCCGACCGGCGTATCAGGATCCCCCTCGGTCAGGAGTTCGAGCCCGAGCTGCTGATCGGCCAGCAGGTCCACGAGCCGGAAGGTACTGTCCGCCGTCATCGGCACCCCGCGCCTCTTGTCGCACGCACAGGATTCAAACCCGGCGTTCTCGCCTCGCACAATTGTGCCGCTGCGCGGCACGGCCCATCGTGTTCCACCAAGCAACCGATGAAGAGGTGCTGCCATGCGAAAACATCGCGTCGCCGTCGACGTGGGCGGAACGTTCACGGACGTGTGCGTGTTCGACACCGACACCGCTGCCACCACTGTGGCCAAGGTGTCGTCCACGCCCGAGAACCCGATGCGCGCAGTTCTGGAGGGCATCAGCACGGCTGGGGTCGACCTCAGCCGAGTGGCCCTGTTCTCCCACGGCACAACGGTCGCCACGAATGCCCTGATCACCAGGCGGTTCCCCAAGGCCGCGATGGTCACCACGCGCGGATTCCGGGACGTGCTGGAGATCCGCAACGGCACGAAGGACGACCTGTGGGACGCCTACAGCGACGTCGGCCCGCCCTACATCCGCCGTCGTGACCGCTACGAGATCACCGAACGCATCAACTGCTCCGGGGACGTGGTCACTGCCCTGGACGAGGACGAGGCCCGCGACATCGCACGCGTGCTGCGCCGCAAAAACGTGCAGACCGTCGCGATCGGGTTCATCAACTCCTACGCCAATGCCGAGCACGAGCGGCGGATGCAGGAGATCCTCGCCGAGGAGCTGCCCGGGGTCGCGGTGTCCACCTCCAGCGAGGTCCTGCCCGAGATCTTCGAGTACGACCGCTTCTCCACCACCGTGGCCAACACGGTGCTCGGCCCCCTCGTCAGCGGGTACGTCGAACAGCTCGAACGCGAACTCGCCGCCGGCGGTTACGACGGCGACCTGCTCCTGCTGCACTCCGGCGGAGGCTCGATGACACCGCGGACGGTGCAGCGCTACCCGGTGCGGTTGGCCGCATCCGGCATCGCCGCAGGTGCGATCGCCGTGCGCGACCTCGCGGAGCGGTGCGGCTACGGCAACGCCATCGGCCTGGACATGGGCGGCACGAGCACCGACATCTCGATGGTGCACAACAACGAGACCCGGGCGACCAAGGAATGGCACGTCGAGTACGGCTTCCCCATCTGCTTCCCGAGCATCGAAGTGCTCACCATCGGCGCCGGAGGCGGATCGCTCGCGTGGCTGGACGAAGCGGGATCGCTGCGCAGCGGACCCGCCTCGGCAGGTGCTTCCCCGGGCCCCGCCTGCTACCAGCTCGGTGGTGAGGATCCGACGAACACCGACGCCAGCCTGGCGCTCGACCGGCTCGGCACCGATCTGGTCGGCGGGGCCATGAAGCTCGACCGCGCAGCAGCGGAGGAAGTGCTCACCTCCCGGGTCGCCGAACCGCTCAACCTCGGGGTGGACGAAGCCGCCAGCGACGTGCTGCAGGTGGCGAACGCGAACATGGCCGATGCCGTGCGGCTGATCTCCATCCGCCGCGGATACGACCCGCGGGACTTCGCCCTGGTCGTCTTCGGCGGGGCGGGAGGCCTGCACGGAGCCGCCCTGGCCAAGGAACTGTCCATCCCCGTGGTCGTGGTGCCCCGGCATCCCGGCATTACCTCGGCACAGGGCTGCCTGCTGGTGGACATCAGGCACGATCTGACCGCGATGTTCCAGGCCGAAGTCTCGTCGGCGGACACCGAGCAGCTCGAGGCGGAGTTCGGCAAGTTGGAATCCGACGCCGTCGAGCGTCTCCGACGCGAAGGCGTGTCCGAATCGGACATGGTGTTGGAGCGGTCGGTGAGCATGCGTTACGCGGGCCAGTGGCGCTCGCTGACCGTGCCGATCTCCGCTGGGGAGGAAGCGCTGCACGAAGCGGTGGAGCACTTCCACGAGCAGCACGAGCGCGAGTACTCCTTCCGCAGGGACGAAACCCCTGTCGAGCTCTACCAGCTGCTGCTGCGCGCCACCGGGGCGACCCCCAAGCCGCAGTTCCCGCGCCACGAGGAGGTCGAGCAGGGGCCACCGGAGCCGGTCGCGCACCGGCGCACCTACTTCGACGAGTGCGGCGGACGGATGGACACGCCCGTGCACGACCGCGAGCAGTTGGCGGCGGGGACTCGCATCACCGGCCCGGCGGTGGTGGAGCAACTCGATTCCACGACGGTCATCCCACCGGATGTTCCCGCGGTGATCGACGAGTGGCTGAACATCCGCATCCACGTCTCGGAGGGCGCCCGATGAGCAACACGAGCACGGCCCGCGAAGCGGCACGAGAGCGAGAGCTGGACCCGGTCACGTTCGAGGTGCTCAAGAACGCGTTCGCGACCTCGGTGGACCTCATGTCCGAGCAGATCCTGCGCACCTGCTACTCGTTCGTGATCTACGCGCGGGACTTCTCCTCCGCGCTGTGCGACGCCCACGGCAACACGGTGATGCAGGGCAGCAAGGACCTCGCCGCCCACGTCGGCACGCTGCACTTCCAGTGCAAGGCCGTACTGGAGGAGTTCGGCGGCGACATCAACCCCGGTGACGTGTTCGCGGTGAACTGCCCGTACATGGGGGGCACCCACCTCAACGACGTCAGCTTCATCCGGCCAGTCTTCGCCGCGGGCGAGTTGATCGCTTTCGCGCAGAACAAGGGGCACTGGGCCGACATCGGCGGCAACGTTCCCGGTTCCTTCGACGTGAACGCCACGGCGCACTTCAGCGAGGGGCTGCGCATCACCCCGCTGCGGGTGTGGCGCGGTGGTGAGCTGATCGGCGACGTCGCCAAACTGCTCGTCGCCAACACGCGGTCACCGGACATCAGCCTCGGCGACCTGCACGCTCAAGCCGAGGCCACCGGCGTGTGCGAACGCGAGGTGCACCGGTTGGTGGACAAGTACGGCAAGCACGACGTCGTCGAAGCGATGCAGGAGGTCCAGGACTACGTGGAGCGGATCGTCCGCTCCAGGGTGGCAACGCTGCCCGACGGCAGCTGGACCACGCAGGACCACATCGACTTCGATCCGGCGCAGGGCGAGGGGCTCGTCCCCGTGCAGGTTCGGCTGACCATCTCCGGCGACCAGGTCAGCTACGACCTCAGCGGCAGTGCGCCGGCTGTGGCGAGCTTCCTCAACGCGGGATACGGAACGGCGTTCTCGGGGATCATCGCGGGCACCAAGACCTTCTTCCCCGACGTGCCGCTCAATTCGGGGTTCTACAACGCCATCGCGGTCGACATCGGGCCGGAGGGCACCGTCGTCAACGCCGGCTGGCCGCACGCCGTCACCGGTTTCTGCTCCGGGCCGTACGAGAAGATCATGAACGCCGGCTTCGAGCTGTGGTCGCGGATCGTGCCCGAGCGGGCGATGGCCTGCTCCTACAACCTGGAGTACCTGCTCATCGGCGGTTACGACGCGCGCAGACCGGGGCGGGACTACTTCATGTGGTACGACTGGATGGCCGGTGGCTGGGGCGGCCGCAGCGACCGGGACGGTTCGAGCGCTACGTCCCCGATCTTCGGCGTCGGCCTCGCCGTGCAGCCGTTGGAAGGGCAGGAGCGGCTGAACCCGGTGCTCACCACCGTGCACGAGCTCATCACGGACTCGGCGGGGCCGGGGCGCAACCGGGGCGGCTGCGGTGTGCGCAAGGGCGGGACCCTCACCGACTGCCAGAAGACGGTGATGTCCTACTGCTGCGACCGCGCCCGCTCAGTCACCTGGGGCATCGAGGGCGGGCTCCCGTCGATCCCGCACGGCGTGTGGCTGAACGAGAACACGCCCGACGAGCAGTTCCTGGGATCGGTCTTCGCCGGAGTACCCGTGGAGCCGGGCGATGCCTTCACACGCCCCTCGGCCGGTGGCGGCGGCTACGGTGATCCGCTGGACCGGGATCCGGAACAGGTCTTGGAGGACGTCATCGACGGGTACGTCTCGGTGCACCGGGCCGAGCGGGACTACGGCGTGGTGGTGCACGCCGTCGACCCCGAGATCGACGAGTACGAACTCGACCACACCGCGACCAAGGGCGCACGGGAGGAGGTCCGCGCGCACCGCGAGCTCTGGTTGCAGGAGGACCCCGAGGACATCGCGCGGCAGTACCGGTCAGGGGAGCTCTCGATGCTCGACCTCATCCGGCGCTACGGCGTCATCGTCGATTGGGGCACGGGAGAGCTGTTCGGCAACACCACTCGGCAGTTCCGCGAGATGCTGCGGCACCGCATGGTCCAGCACTGGACCTGACGCGCCGCGGAGCGCGGACCGGGCGGAGGAGGACTCGCCTGCGAGCACCCGCTGCGTCTCGCAGGCGAGATCCAGAACTGTGCGCTGCGTCAAGCACCTCACCCGATCGGGGGGTTGGTACTTTTCTCGAGAAAAGTACCAACTCCAGCGCACGGGCTCGCGCGGGGCGGAGGTGGCAACTGCCGAGCCACGGCTGCCGGCACCGTTCGGGTCACCGGCGCCGTTGGGTCACGGGCGCCGCTCGGTCACGGGGCGAGGCGTTCGACGATCCACTCGTCGTGCTCGCGGCGGAAGCGCAGCCGGTCGTGCATGCGGTTCGGCCGGCCCTGCCAGAACTCGACGACCTCCGGGCGGATGATCCAACCGCCCCAGTGCGGCGGCACGGGAACCTGCTCGGCATCGGAGAAGCGCCGCTCCGTCTGGCTCAACGAGGACTCCAGCGCGTCCCGGCCGGCGACGACACGTGACTGCGGCGAGGCCCAAGCGCCGAGCTGGGAACCTCGCGGGCGCTCCGACCAGTACTGGGAGACCTCGGCGGAAGCGAGCTTCTCCACGCTCCCGCGCACGTTGACCTGCCGCTGCATCGACAGCCACGGGAACGTCACCGCCGCCACGCGGGTGGCGCTGAGGTCGTGGCTCTTGGCCGAGGTGTAGTTGGTGAAGAACGAGACGCCGCGCTCGTCGATGCCCTTGCACAGCACGGTGCGGGAAGACGGCATCCCCTCGGGCGTCGCAGTGGCCAGCACCATCGCGTTGGGCTCGACCACATCGGCGGCGGTCGCCTCGTCGAACCAGCGTTGCAGCTGTTCGTGCCACGTGCCGGCGAGCGCGGACCCGTCGAACTCGGCCGAGTCGTAGAACACCCGCATGGACGGCAACGCGACGTTGGCCTCCGACATGCTTCCCTCCTCCTGCTGCTGGACCGCACGCCCGCGGGCGTGCTCATACTGGACCTACGGCCCGTCCGCGACGCCGCGGCACGCTGTCGCCCGGGGCGGCAGCTCGCCCGGAGCGGCAGCGTGCAGCGCACGGTACGAGCCGATCGTGGCCGGCGCGAACGGAAGTCGCACCGGCCACCGGTTCGACCGTAGACCCCGCGCGGGCGACGACCGAATCGGCAGCTGCCGCCACATCGATTCCGCAAACGATGCAGTGACACTTCCCACGCCCGTTCGGGCGGACATTCGGGCGCACATTCCCACCCTCCTCCGCCGGGGTGGGGCGGTCCACCTCCGCCGCGGCAGCGCTCCCATCCGCCTCACCAGGGGTTTGTGCATTTCACGCGAAACGTACAAACCACTCGTCCGGAGGAGGTGGTTGACACGAACGCCGTCGCAGTGGCATGCGCTGGGGTGATCAGTTCGCGGTCGGGTTTCGCGTGGCTCACCTGCCGCCGGCCGACACCGCCCGGGAGCATCATCACACCCGCTCTGCGCTGGGAATGCACTGAAAGTGTGGTGAGCAGTGTTTGGTGAACGGGACGTAACGCAGTAAGTTGCCGTAAGGCTGGCCGCGGCAGCGCGGCGCCCGCTGCGCCCGACGAGGCACCGGTGCGCCGCTGCGTCCACGACGGGCTGACGCCCGGCCACGGGCTGCGGTAGAGCCGTGAAGCCGGCAACGGCGCCGGTGACTTGACCACCGCGCGGACCCCCGCGCGAACCGACGAATCGGAGGCGCCGGAATGACCCAGGCCGAAACCGTGGATCCGACGAAGCTGCAACTGCCCGAGGAGCTCAAACCCCGCGACGGGCGGTTCGGCTGCGGCCCGTCCAAGGTGCGCGAGGAGCAGCTCACCCGGCTCGCCGACGCGGGGGCCTCGGTGATGGGCACCTCGCACCGGCAGAAGCCGGTCAAGGACCTGGTCGCACGCGTCCGGCAGGGCCTTCGCGAGTTGTTCTCGCTGCCCGAGGGCTACGAAGTGCTGACCGGCGTCGGCGGCACCACCGCGTTCTGGGACGCCGCGACGTTCGGCCTCATCCGCGAACGCTCCCTGCACCTCGAGTACGGCGAGTTCACCTCGAAGTTCGCCAAGGCCGCCAAGACCCCCTTCCTGGCCGAGCCGAAGGTGGTCTCCGCCGAGCCCGGCGACGCCCCGGACCCGGTCGCCGATCCCGAGGCCGACCTCATCGCGTGGGCGCACAACGAGACCTCCACCGGTGTGGTGCTGCCGCCGAGCCGCCCGGCGAACTCGGAGCACGCCCTCATCGCCGTGGACGCCACCTCCGGCGCCGGCGGCCTGGCGTTCGACCCGCGCGACGTGGACGTGTACTACTTCGCGCCGCAGAAGTGCTTCGCCTCCGACGGCGGGCTGTGGCTGGCCGCGGTCAGCCCGGCCGCGCAGGAGCGGATCAACGAGATCGGCAACTCCGACCGGTGGGTCCCCGAGTTCCTGTCGCTGACCACGGCACTGGACAACTCCCGCAAGGAGCAGACCTACAACACCCCCGCGGTGGGCACGCTGTTCCTGCTCGCCGACCAGATCGAGTGGATGAACGGCCAGGGCGGGCTGGACTGGTGCACCAGGCGCACCGCCGAGTCCTCGCAGCGGGTGTACTCCTGGGCCGAGTCCACTTCGTACACCGCGCCGTTCGTGGCCGACCCGGCCAAGCGTTCGCAGGTGGTCTGCACCGTCGACTTCGACGACTCGGTCGACGCGGCGGCAGTGGCCAAGGCGCTGCGCGCCAACGGCATCGTGGACACCGAGCCGTACCGCAAGCTGGGACGCAACCAGCTGCGCATCGGCACGTTCCCCGCGATCGAGCCGGACGATGTGACCGCCCTCACCCGCAGCATCGACTGGATCGTCGAACGGCTCGGCTGAAGTCCCCGGCCAGCGGGACGGCGCATCCGCTGTCGGCGCACTGAGCACTTTCCCGGGCAGGAACTGAGTAGTTCTGCGCGTTCGCCAACCGGGCCGGGTTGCGGCAAGATCGGAGCAACGGGCTGTGGCGCCACGCCGGCGCGTCGCCCCCGTCAAGACGGCGCGCCGGGTTAGGATCACGGACCGGTGACAGGTTGGCGACGGGAGTCGATATGCGCGTCCGGGGAGCGGGCGGATCGTTGCGCTCGTGACCGCTGAGCGGACAGGGACCGCTGGGCGGGCGGGGGTCGCGGCCGCGGCCCGCGGGCGTCCGCGACTCACGTCGCTGCGCACCGGCATCGGACGTGCCCGGTGTGACGGCTCCGTCGTGACACCGCGGTGCGTCGTCCCGCGCGAACCGGGGCGGGGGTCCCGCACGACACAGGAGGCTGGCATATGCGGGGGCTGCGAGTGGTCGGGCTCGACGAAGACGGCGAATCGGTCATCTGCGAGGACCCGGACAACGGCGAGCGGTTCACCGTGCCCGCGGACGAACGCCTGCGGGCCGCGGCCCGCGGCGATCTGACGCGACTCGGTCAAGTGCAGATCGAGCTGGAAGCGCAGATCCGCCCGCGGGAGATCCAGACGCGCATCCGCTCCGGCGCGACGACCCGGCAGGTCGCCGAGGACGCGGGCATCTCGGAAACGCGCGTCGAACGCTACGCCCACCCGGTGCTGCTGGAGCGCGCGCAGATCGCCGAACTCGCCCAGCGGGGCCACCCGGTGCGCGAGGACGGACCCGACGTGCAGACCCTCGGCGAGGTCGTCGCGCACACCTTCGGCATGCGCGGGCACGACTACAACGACGCGACGTGGGACGCCTGGCGCGGCGAGGACAACAAGTGGGTCGTGCGCCTCGAGTGGTCGGCCGGCAAGTCCGAGAACGCGGCGCACTGGGTGTTCCACCCCGGGGCGCAGGGCGGCACCGTGGCAGCGCTGGACGATCACGCGGCCGACCTGCTCGACCCCTCGCCGAACCGGCCGCTGCGCACCGTGCGGCCGGTGACGGAACTGGCCCGCGAGGCGCTCGAACTCGATCCGCAGGATGCCACCCAGCTGGTCACCGAGGATCCCGAGGCCGACGAGGCCGAGGGCGTCGACGGCGGGGGCGCCGGAGCCGGGGTCGGCGAGGGCGGAACCACGGCGACCGGCACTGTCGTGCCGGAGCCCGCGGAGGTGCCGAGCACCACCACGCCCTCCGTGCCACCGGTTCCCGGCCTGGGCACCGCGCGGGCGGGCGGCGTGTCCGCGGCCGCGGCCGAGCCAACGGAGGAATCGGGCGGGGCGGAGGCCTACCGGCGCTCCGTGCCCATGGCGTGGGACCGGCCTGCGGAGCGCGGCGCGTCGGCCGAGCCCGCGGCTGCCGCGCCCGGCGCGCAGGGCGAAGAGGAGCACGCCGAGTCCACCGACGAGCTCACCGAGTCCCCGGCGGCGGAGCAGGTCGAGGCCGAACCCGCCGAGCCGTCCGCGCGCAAGAGCCACCCGATGGTGCCCTCCTGGGAGGACGTGCTCCTCGGGGTCCGCTCGCACCGCTGAGCGGTTCCGCGCCGACGCACGGTCCGCCGACAGGTGCGGAAACGCCTGCGCGGAGCTGCTCGCACCCCGGCTTCCGCTGCGCCCGGAAGCCGGGCACTCCCGGTGGTCGGACAGCCGCTGAAGCCGGGTGCTTGCGGAAGCCGGGCAGTCCCGGTGGTCGGGCAGATGCGCCGCCGGTTCAGCCGCCCAGCAACCCCAGCAGCAGCGCCGCCCACGCCGCGAGCACGCCGCAGCCCGTTCCCCAGGCGATCCACCTCCAGGTGGGCAGGGTGCGGCCGACCCACACCGACGGCGCGAAGCCGGCAGCGACGGCGAGGTTGACGACGAGGGCGAGCACGACGTTCACGTCGGCCAGCCCGCGGGAGACGACGACGAGCACGACGGCGACGATCGCGCCGAACACGCCGCTGACGAACAGGCCCGGCCCCCACGGCACGGACTCGCCCGCGGGCGGCTGCGCGGCCGCATCCGGTTCGGCGCGCAGGAGCTGCCCGGAAAGCGGGTCGACGCAGTCCACCTCGGCACCGAGTTCGGCGGCCACGCGGGCGGCGAGCGCGCGGGCGCGGTCGGTGAGCACGGCGGTCGCGGCCTCGTCCGGACGGCCGGACCCGCCGGACGCCTCGGCGGCCCCGGTGAAACCGGCGGCCACCTCCGCCCACTCGCCCAGCGCGCGGACCACGGGGGTGGACAGCGACAACGCGGACGGGTCGTACTCGCGTCCGGCGCGGCGCAGCACCGGCCCCCGCTCGTCCGCGGCCAGTTCCCAACTCGCCGTTCGGCTGCTCATCCCGGTGCACGCTCCTGAACGCTGCATCCCTGCCACTGCCCCGGCCCGCTCTTGACACGGCCCTCACCCTGACACGGCCCCACCTTGATACGGGGTGGGTGCTCGGACCTCAATCGGGTTCCGGGTTCATCGCGTGGAACGCGATGGCGCCCGCGGTGGCGACGTTGAGCGAGTCCACCGCGCTGGAGATGGGGATGCGCACGCGCACGTCCGCGGTCGCCATCGCCTCCTCGCTCAGCCCGGGTCCTTCCGAACCGAGCAGCACGGCGGCCGGGCCGGTGTCCAGCCCGGCCTGCGCCAGCGGCACCGCGTCAGGTGCGGGCGTGAGGGCGGCGAGGCGGAGCCCAGCCTCGCGGAGCAGGGCGAGGTCCCCCGGCCAGTTCTGCAACCGGGCGAAGGGCACGCGCAGCACGTGCCCCATGGACACGCGCACGCCGCGCCGGTAGAGCGGATCGGGGCAGCCGGCGCCGAGCAGCACCCCGTCGAGCCCGAGGGCCGCGGCGTTGCGGAACAGCACACCGAGGTTCTCGTGATCGCCGACGCCTTCGAACACGGCCAGGCGCCGCGCCGACGCGACGAGCGCGCGCGGTTGCGGGAGGGGCGCGCGGTCGGCGACGGCGAGCACGCCGCGGTTGAGGTGGAAGCCGACGACCTGGGCCATGACGTCGGCGGTGGCGACGTGCACCGGGGCGTCCACCGCGTCGAGCACTGTGGACAGTTCGTCGATGCGCCGCTGCACGCCGAACACGGCCCGCACGGGGTAGGGCGAGTCGATGAGGCGTTGCACCACCGCAACCCCTTCGGCGATGACGAGGCCGCGCCCGCCGGGACGGTCCGGCCGGCGGTCCGCGCGGGAGAGGTCGCGGAAGTCGTCCACGCGGGGGTCGGCGGGGTCGGTGATGTCGACAACGTGCGCCACGCGGACATCTTCCCGCACCCCGCGCGGCCTCCACGCACCAGTGGTCCGCGAGCGAAGGCCCCTGGGCACAGGACAGCACAGGACAACGATGGGGTATGTCACACACCGATCAGGAAATGCCTGGCATAACGGCCGGGCGCGTGGTGTTGTGGTTGGTTGCGGCCATTGGTTTCACCAAGCAACCGATCCGGCGAGGAGCGACATGGTGGCGAACGAGCGGGAAGCGGTCGACAACTCACGTCTGTCCCGCAAGGTGCGGTTCGCGCTGATCCTGGGCGGCCTGACGGCGTTCGGCCCGCTCTCGATCGACATGTACCTGCCGGCGCTGCCGAGCCTCACCACCGAGCTGCAGGCGACCGACGCGCAGGGGCAGCTGACGCTGACGACGGTGCTGATCGGCCTCGCGCTCGGGCAGCTGCTCGCCGGGTCGATCAGCGATGCCGTGGGGCGGCGCACACCGCTGCTGATCGGCCTGACGATCTACATCGCCGCGTCGGTGCTGTGCGCCCTGTCCGGTTCGGTGTACGCGTTGGCGTTCCTGCGCTTCCTGCAGGGACTGGGCGCCGCGGCGGGCATGGTGATCGCCCGCGCGGCCGTGCGCGACCTCTACGGAGGTGTGGAGGCCGCCCGCTTCTTCTCCTCGCTGATGCTGGTCACCGGGCTCGCCCCGATCCTCGCACCGGTCATCGGCGGCCAGGTGCTGGCGCACACCACGTGGCGCGGCGTGTTCGTCGTGCTCACCACGCTGGGCGTGCTGCTGTTCGCGGTCGCAGCGACCCTGCTGCCCGAGACGAAACCGCCGGAATGGCGGCAGCCCGCCCACTTCGGCTCCACGTTCCGCACGATCGGCTCGCTGCTGCGCCGCGGTTCCTTCTTCGGCAACGCGCTGACCGGCGGGCTGGGCATGGCCGCGATGTTCGCCTACGTCTCCGGCTCCTCCTACGTGCTGCAGGACATCTACGGCATGTCACCGCAGACCTACAGCCTCGTGTTCGGGATGAACGCGGTCGGACTCGTGCTGGCCGGGCAGGTCAACGCGCGCCTGGTGGGCCGCATCGCCAACGAGAAGCAGCTGCTGCTGGCGGCGCTGGTGGCCTCCTCGATCGCCGGGGCGGCGCTGGTGTGCGCCACGCTGCTGGGCGCTGGGCTGAACGTGCTGCTGGCCGCGCTGTTCGTGATGATCGCCAGTCTGGGCTTCGTGATGCCGAACACGACGATGCTGGCGCTGGGCGAGCACCGCGAGGTCTCGGGCACGGCCTCGGCGCTGCTGGGCGTGTGCCAGTTCCTGGTGGGTGCGCTGGCGGCCCCGCTGGTCGGCCTGGGCGGCACGGACACCGCGGTGCCGATGGTGACGGTGATGTTCGCCGTGGTGCTGGGCGCGACGGTGATGTTCGTGGTGTTCGGGCGCAACGCGCAGTCGCAGACGACGGTGTCCAGCCGCTCGCGCGAGTCAGCGGAACGCGAGGACCAGCACGCGCAGGTCTCCAGCGGGAGCTGACCGCGCGTGCCGTGAGGTCCGCCCGCGCGGAGCTGCGGTTCGTCAGGTGCGGGCAGTGCCGCTATTCTCGAACCGTCCCCGCAGCGGGCGCCGCGGTGGGCGCTGCACGAGCTGCAGCAGGTCGGCCGATCCCCGCCATACCACCGTTTTGGCCGCTGCCACCCCGGCTGGCCGTATGCCACCGTGAACTTCCAGCGCTGCGCGCTGCCTGCCAACACGACCCACGGGGAGACGGCATGGGACGCGACGTGCGGCAGCAGACGTTCGCCTCCGTCGATCGGCAACGCTACCGGGACAAGATGCGCCGGAGCCTCGACGCCCTGGCGCGGATGCTCGCCGACGGCACTTTCTCGTTCCCGCACCAGCAGGTGGGCGTCGAGGTGGAGCTGAGTCTCGTCGACGACGAGATGGCCCCGTCGATGACGAACGACACGGTGCTGGAGAAGATCGACGATCCTTCGTTCACCACGGAACTCGGCCAGCAGACCATCGAGTTCAACGTTCCTCCCCGGGTGCTGGACGGGGACAGCGCGCGCGAGCTGGAGGAGACGCTGCGGACGTCGCTGGCCGAGGCCGGCAGCGGCGCGCGGGACGCGGGCGCCACGATCGTCATGATCGGCACGCTGCCGACGTTGGGGCGGTCGCACTTCGATCCGCACTGGTTGTCCCGCGGCTCCCGGTACTCCCTGCTCAACCAACAGATCATGCAGGCCAAGGGCGAGGAGCTGGTGCTGGACGTGGAAGGCACCCCGCTCGGCGGCCGGGACGGCGAGCACTTGCGCTCCTACGCCAGCTCGATCCTGCCGGAGTCGGCGTGCACCTCGGTGCAGCTGCACCTGCAGGTCGCGCCGGAGGACTTCGCCGCGCACTGGAACGCGGCGCAGTGCCTGGCCGGGGTGCAGGTCGCGATCGGCGCGAACTCCCCGTTCCTGCTCGGCAAGGCGCTGTGGCAGGAGACGCGGGTGCCGCTGTTCCAGCAGGCGACCGACACCCGCCCCGAGGAGTTGAAGAACCAGGGCGTGCGTCCGCGGGTGTGGTTCGGCGAACGCTGGATCACGTCGATCTTCGACCTGTTCGAGGAGAACGTGCACTACTTCCCGGCGCTCGTGCCGGAACCGGACCGGGAGGACCCGCTGGCCGCGCTCGATGCCGGACGCGTGCCGGCGCTGGCCGAGCTGCGGCTGCACAACGGGACGGTGTGGCGGTGGAACCGGCCCGTGTACGACCTGGTGGACGGGTCCGCGCACCTGCGCGTGGAGAACCGCGTGCTGCCCGCCGGCCCGTCCGTCATCGACATCATCGCGAACGCGGCGTTCTTCTACGGCGTGCAGCGCGCCCTCAGCCAGCAGGAGCGACCACTGTGGACGCAGATGTCGTTCGCCGCGGCCGAGGAGAACTTCTTCAACGGCGCGCGCCACGGGATGGACGCCTCGCTGTACTGGCCGCGGCTCGGCTGGGTCTCGCCCGACGAGCTGGTGCTGCGGGAGCTGCTGCCGCTGGCGCACGAGGGCCTGCGCGACTGCGGCGTGTCGGACGAGTGCCGGCAGCGCTACCTCGACGTGGTCGAGCAGCGCTGCGTGCGGCGGCAGAACGGGGCCTCGTGGCAGCGCGACGCGGTGGCCGCGCTGGAATCCCGCGGCCGCAGCAGGCAACGGGCCCTGGCGGACATGCTGCGCCGCTACGTCGAGTTCGCCGAGGGCGGCGACCCGGTGCACACCTGGCCGCTGCCGCGGCGGTGAGGACATTTCTCGAGAAATGTCCGCGACTTTTCTCGAGAAATGTCCGCACCGCGGGGCGGCTCACGGGTGGTGCAGGGCGCCGTCCACGCACAGACTCGGCGCGCCGTTGAACTGCTCCACCCGCCCCCGCACGCCGAACACCTCGGCGAGCAGCGACTCGTCCAGCACGTCCGCGGGCTTGCCGGTGGCCGCGACGCGCCCCTCGGACAGCACCACGAGCCGGTCGCAGAACTCCACCGCCTGCCGCAGGTCGTGCAACGTCAGCAGCACCGCCATGTCCGCGGCGGCCAGCCGTCGCAGCAGTTCGAGCACCGCGTACTGGTGCCGCAGGTCGAGGTGGTTGGTGGGCTCGTCGAGCACGAGCACGCGGGGCCGCTGCGCCAGGGCCCGCGCGATGGCCACGCGCTGCCGCTCACCGCCGGAGAGCGTGCGCACGTCCCGATGCGCCTGCGCGGACAGTTCGGTGGTGCGCAGCGCCTGCTCGACGAGACCGCGGTCCGCCGCGCCCATCCGCTCCAGCAGCCCCAGGTGCGGGACCCTGCCCTGCGCGACGACCTCGTGCACCGAGAACGCCGCCCGCTCCTGCGGTTCCTGCGTGGTGGCGCCGAGCACGCGCGCGTGTTCCCGCCGCGGCACCGCGCTCACGTCCCGGCCGTCGACCTCGACCGTTCCGGAGGCGGGTCGCACCGCGCGGTACAGCGTCCGCAGCAGGCTCGTCTTGCCGCTGCCGTTCGGTCCGACGAGCCCGAGCACCTCCCCCGGCGCGACATCGAGGTCCACATCGGACACGACGCTGCGGCCACCGAGGTCCACCCGGGTGCCGCGCATGCGCACGCTCATCGGCTCCTCCGGTGTCTGCGCAACATCAGCAGGAACAGCGGACCGCCGACCAAGGCGGTCAGCACGCCCACGGGCAGTTCCGCCGGCGCGAACAGCACCCGGGCGGCGAGATCGGCCAGCACCAGGAAAACCGCCCCCAGCAGCGCCGAAACCGACAGCATCGCGCGGGCTTCCGAGCCCACCAGGAACGTCGCCGCGTGCGGGACGAGCAGCCCGACGAACGCGATCCCGCCGGCCACCGCGACCGAAGCCCCGCCGAGCAGGGAGACCCCGAGCAGCGCCAGCACCCGGAACCGCCGCGCGTTCAGCCCCAGCGCGGCCGCACCGTCGTCCCCGGCGTGCAGCAGGTTCATCCACCGCCCGGCCAGCAACGACGCGAACAGCGCCACGCCGAGCACGGCGGCCGGGGGCCCGAGCAGTTCCCAACGGGCCGCGCCGAGCCCGCCGGTGGACCAGAACATCACCTGCTTGGCCTGATCGCCCGTGGCCGACAGGTACAGCACCAGCGAAGTCAGCGCGCCCGCCACCTGACCGGCGGCCAGCCCGCCGAGCACGAGCGCGGTCACCGATCCGGAGCGGCCCGCCACCACGAGCACCACGCTCAGCGCGGCCAGCCCGCCGAGGAACGCGGCCACCGGCTGGGTGGCCATGCCGAGTGTTCCCGCACCGATGCCGAGCACGGTCACCAGGGCGATGCCGAGCCCGCCGCCCTGGGAGATGCCCAGCAGGTACGGGTCGGCCATGGGGTTGGAGGTGACCAGTTGCGCGATGCCGCCGGCGAGCGCGAGGGAGGCACCGACGACGGCGCCGGTGGCCACCCGGGGCAGGCGGGAGTTCCACACGATCGCCTCGCGCACCGCCGAGGCGTCCGAGTCGATTCCGGGCACGAACGGCCCGGCGAGGACCTGCCACACCTGCGTCAGCGGCAGGTGCACCGAGCCGAGCGAAACCGCCAGTGCCGCACCGGCGAGCAGTGCGAGCACGAGTCCTGCGTGGACGATCGTGGTGCGGCCGCGGCGGATCATGTCGCCCCGTGCAGGTCGGCTGCGAGCCGCTCCACCGCCTCCGGGAAGCGGATGCCCTCGGTGAGTTCCACCAGCGGGATGGTGCTGAACCGGTCCGCGCGCACCGCGGGGGTGTGCCCGGCCAGCGGGTGTCCGGCGAGGTAGGAGCGTTTGCCCTCGACCGGCTGGCCGAGGTAGTCGACCAGCACGATCGCGTCCGGTTCGCGCGCGGCCACCTGCTCCCAGCTGACGTCGCCGAAGGCCTGTGGGACGTCGGCGAAGACGTTGCGCCCGCCGGCCCGGTTGATCGCGTCGTTGCCGACACCTCGCCCGCCCAGCGTCATGGGTGCCTGCTCGCCCGAGTCGTAGACGAACACGTCGACCGGGTCCTCGTCGGCGACGCGGCGCTGCACCGCCCGCACCCGTTCGCGGATGTCGGTGGCCAGCCGCGCGGCGCTGTCCTGCAGGTCGAGCACCCGGCCGAACATGCGGATGTCGTCGAGCAGCGTGTCCATCCCGGCCGGGTGCTGCACGCAGGACTCGCTGAGCAGCAGCGTGGGGATGCCGAGTTCCTCCAGCGCGTCGCGCCCGCGCCCCTCGGTGTCGTCGAAGGCGCTGGCGTAGCCACCGACCACCAGATCCGGTTCGAGCCGCAGGATTTGCTCGGCCGAGGGGTACTTCTGGGCGACGACGGGGATTTCGGCGTATTCGTCCGCGATGCGGGGCGGCGGCTCGCGGTCGTCCGGGAAGGCCGTGCCCACGATGCGGTCGCCGAGCCCGAGGGCGACCAGGATCTCCGTGGCGTGCTGGTTGAGGCTGAGCACGCGCTGCGGGGGCTCGTCGAAGATCTCCGTGCGCCCGCAGTTGTCGATGCGCTCGCCCTCGCGGGAGGCGACGTCCTCCGTCGGGGTGCTGCAGCCGGTGGCCAGCAGTCCGACGGCCAGCAGGGCGAGCAGGGCGCGCATCGTACCTTCCAGGGCGGCGGTGCGGCCCGGGCGAACCCGGCCTGCGGCGCGATGCGCCTCGCCCGGGCTCCGACCGCGGACCGCGACGGTCGTGGGAGCCGTCCGCGCCGGCGGGTGTTCGGGCTCGCCGCGCCGTGCACGGCACACCGTTGCGGGTCAGCGCCGGGATCTCACCGGACTTCCCCCGCCGAGCGGACCGCACCGATCCTGTCGGAGACGAAGACCCCGGTCAACGTGCCGCAAAACGCCCACCGGTCGTCGTTTCCCCAGCGCAGAACGCATTTTCCCGCCGACTTCGAGATCACCGGATGAGAGCAACACCTCGTTTGCGAGGATATAGTTGCCATCTCTTTGCAACAGAGTCATGATGGCGACAGTGGATTGGAGGACTCCATGCCGCAGTACGTCCTGCCGGATCTGGACTACGACTACGCCGCACTGGAGCCGGCGATCTCGGGCGAGATCAACGAGCTGCACCACAGCAAGCACCACGCGACCTACGTCAAGGGCGCCAACGACACGATCGAGCGCATCCAGGAGGCACGCGAGCAGGGGGACTACTCCTCCATCGTCGGCCTGGAGACGACCCTCGCGTTCAACCTGGCAGGCCACTCCCTGCACAAGATCTGGTGGAAGATCCTCAGCCCGGACGGCGGGGACAAGCCCACCGGCGATCTCGCCGACGCCATCGACGAGCACTTCGGCTCCTTCGACCAGTTCCGCGCCCAGATGGAGGCCGTCTCCACGAGCATCCAGGGCAACGGCTGGGGCGTGCTCGCCTGGGACCCGGTCGGCCAGCGGCTCATCACCCAGCAGCTGAAGGACCACCACTCGAACCTGGTGATCACGACGACGCCGCTGCTCGTGTTCGACATCTGGGAGCACGCCTACTACCTGCAGTACAAGAACGTGAAGGCGGACTACGTCAAGCAGCTGTGGAACGTCGTGAACTGGCCGGAGGTCGGCCGCCGCTTCGCCGACGCGCGCGCCGGCCACAACGGCCTGCGGCTGCCCGAATGATCCCCGAACGATCCTCCGGATGACCCCCGAGTGATCACGGGCGGTCCGAAATCCCGGCGGTGAGTGCTCCGACAAGCCACACCGTCGTACTCGGGGCCGGTCCCTGCATGGGACCGGCCCCGTTTCGTCCCTCGCCCCGCTCGTCCCTCGCGCCGCGGACGGCCGGCCCGCTCGCCGCGATCCGCCGCAGGCCCCGCACACGACCGATCCCCGGCCCCGACGCGAACGCCGGGACCGGGGATCGACCAGTTCCCGAACTGACTGCCGCTCCCACCACGAAGCGGACATGTATTAGGTTAGCCTAACCTGCTGCGTTTGACAATGGGCTGCGCGCGATCCGACCGAGGAGCAGTCCCCACCGAAGCACCGTTGCTGCGCATCCCCGTGCCCACCGACGAGGGCAACGAGCTGGCGCAGAACAGCAGCCTCATGGCCGACAAGATCACCACGATGCGCCGGTCCGACCTGCGCGAGCGCCTGGGACGACTGGAGGATGAGGTCATGCTGCGCCTGTCCCGCGCCCTGGCGGTCTTGTCCGGCATCGCGTCCTGAACGCCCCGGCATCCACCCCGGACGCCCCAGCGCTGCCCGTCGCGATGGTGCCGTTGCCGAGACGCGCCCCGGCGAGGCATCCGCCCCTGGCTGCCGGCCGAAGCGCGGGCGGTGCCGTTCAGCTCCCGGCGATGCGGTTGATGATCCCGGTGGCCCGCATCAGGACCTCGTGCTCGTCCGGGGTGAGCTCGGCCAGCTGGGAGTCCAACCAGCGCTCGCGCGCGCTGACTTCCTCGTCGGCGCGGGCGTAGCCGGCCTCGGTGGCTTCGACGATGGCCTGGCGGCCGTCGCTGGGGTGCGCTCGACGCGCGACGAGCCCGGCGTCCTCGAGCGCTGCGATGACGCGCGTCATCGACGGCGGCTGCACACCTTCTTTGGCGGCCAGCTCCCCCGGCGTCATCGCTCCGCCCTGCACGAGGGCGAACAGGGCCGACAGCTGGGACAGGGTGATCGTGGAATCGGCGCTCTGCGCGCGCAGCCGCCTGTTCAGGCGGACGGTCGACAAACGCAGGCGGCTCGCGAGGGTGTGCTCACGCTGGGCGGTCTCGGACACGTCGTTAGTCTACCAAACCATACGGCGGAAACGGACATTTTGCTCGCGTTATTGTCGCACCGCAGCGGAGCTCGCCCGGAAGGAGCACGCCGCACGTCCCGGCGCCGCACCGCCCCGCTCACGCCCCCAGCGCGCTGCTGACCGGCTCGGCCACGAAGTACAGCACGAACGCCGCCGAGACCACCCACATCAGCGGGTGCACCTCGCGCGGTCGACCGGAAGCGACGCGCAGCAGCACGTAGCTGATGAACCCCGCGCCGATGCCGTTGGCGATCGAGTAGGTGAACGGCATGACCACGATCGTCAAGAACGCCGGCAGGGCGATGCTGAAATCACCCAGGTCGATCTGGCGGACCTGCGCGATCATCATCGCACCCACCACGACCAGCGCCGGAGCCGCCGCCTCCACCGGGATCACCTCGTAGAGCGGGGTGAAGAACATGGCGAGCAGGAACAGCAGCCCGGTGACCACGTTCGCCAGCCCGGTGCGGGCGCCCTCGGCGATGCCCGAGGCCGATTCGACGAAGACCGAGTTCGAACTCGCCGATCCGGCACCTCCCGCGACAGCGCCGACACCCTCGACGGCCAGGGCCTTGCCGATACCGGGCAGCTTCCCGCTCTCATCGGCCAACCCGGCCTCCTTGCCCAGGCCGGTCATCGTGCCCATCGCGTCGAAGAAGTTCGCGCACACCAGGGTGAACACGAGCATGGCCGCGGCCAGCGCGGGCAGCCGGGTCCACGCGCCGAACGAGATCTCGCCGAGCAGGGACAGGTCCGGCATCCCGATGACCTGCTCCGGCAGCGCCGGCGCGCCGAGGCTCCACCCGTGCGGGTTGGCATCGCTGGCCGTGCCCGCCTGCGTGATCGCCTCCACCCCGATGGACAGCACGGTGGTCACCAGCACGCCGATGAGGATCCCGCCGCGCACCTTGCGCGCCACGAGCACACCGGTGAGCACCAGGCCGAACACGAACAGCGCCGTCGGCCAGGACGCGATCGACCCGTCGATGCCCAGCTGCACCGGGACGTCCGTGTTCGCCTCGTCCGGGATGCGGCGGACGAACCCCGCGTCCACCAGGCCGACGAAGGTGATGAAGAAGCCGATGCCGACCGCGATCGCCGTCTTCAGCTCGGTCGGGATCGCGTTGAACACCGCCGTGCGGAAACCCGTCGCCACCAGGATCAGGATGACGATCCCGTCGACCACGACCAGGCCCATCGCCTCTGGCCAGGTCACCTGCGAGGCGATGCTCGTGGCCAGCAGCGTGTTGATCCCCAGCCCGGCGGCGAAGGCGAACGGGTAGTTCGCGATCACGCCGAACAGCAGGGTCATCACCCCTGCCACGAGCGCCGTGGTCGCCGCGACCTGCGGCACCGGCAGGATGTTGCCGAGCACGTCGGTGTTCGCACCCGGATCCTCGGCCGAACGGCTGCCGAGGATCAGCGGGTTGAGCACGATGATGTAGGCGACGGCGACGAACGAGACGAGCCCGCCGCGCAGTTCCCGCGCGAGGCTGGAACCGCGTTCGGAGATCCGGAAGTAGCGGTCCAGCCGCGACTTGCCGGACGTGCCAGTCGTACTCAACGGTCACCTTTCCCATCGGCGTGCGCACTCGGCGGCCCCGCGCAGCGCACGAGCTGACGGCGGTGCTCAGCGCCGACCAACGCGGAACCGAGCGGTAAGCATCGCAAACGAGCGGTCGCGGCGTGCGCCACACCCCGGACAGTCGCGGACGCGCCACCGCCACCCCGGTAACCTGCCGGTGTGGCGGAAAAGCGCGCATCCACCCCCGCGGCCACCGGGCACGACCACCGGAAGGTGCCGCGGTTGCCGCAACGGCTCGTCGACCCGCGACCGATCGTGCTGCTGGGCACGGCCGCGTGGCTGGCCGGGACGGCCTACTTCGCACTGCTCGGCTGGTCCGGGGGGAACCTTGGCACGCCGTTCTGGACCTGCCTCGTCGGGAGCGCGCTCGGCGGTGTCGGTTACACCATCTTCCGCTGGCAGCGCTCCGCCGCGACCCGCGGATCACGCGGCGCGTGGCAGGGGCTCACCGGCCTCGACGACTGAACATACCCGACGAACCGACACGCGGAGTGGCAGCAGCGGTGGCAGCACGACTCGACCTCGACGTTCTGGAATTCGCCGTGCTCACCGGCAGGGCGGGGCTCTCGCGAGTGCCCACCGTCGCCGCCTACAGCCGGGAGGAACCGCCGAACGTCGACACCGGCGACATCGCGGCCGAGCTCGAAGCCGCCGAGCAGCGCTGCCGCGAACGCGGACTGCTGCGCCCCGGTGGCCACGTCGACGAGGAGGCGGCCGAGCTGCTCGGCACCTACCGCGAGTGCGGCGCCGAGTACGACCTGCGGTTCACCGCCAGCCGAGGCAGCGAACTGCGCGCCTGCGTCTCGGAAACCGGCACCGGCGGCACCCGGACCGTCGTCCAGCGCGGCCGCGTCACCATCGACCCCGTCCGCCGCGGCGACGCGGTCGCAGCCCTCGTCTCGCTGCTGCCGCAGCGCCCGGCGATGCGCATCCGCCCGATCCAGCTGGATCTGGCGAAGGTGCGCTCCGCCCAGGACGAAGTCGCCCGGCAGGGGGCCGCGGACGACCCGCAGGCCGTGGAGCACGGGCTGCGCCGCCACGGCGTCAACCTCGTCGACTACCGCAAGGCCGTGCGCCTGCTGGACTCCCCGAAGCTCGGAGCGGGCGAACTCGGCGCGACCGTGTTCGGCTGGGAACGGCGCGAGGTGCGCGGCGACCAGACACTGCGCATCCTCGACCTGGAACAGGGCCGCGTCGCCGTGTACAACGGCAGCGGCCAGCGGCTCGTCGCGGGCTGCGACGCGGGCACGGTCAAACGGGTGCTCGGCGACATCGTCGCCGGAACCCGCCAGGAGGACGTCTGGTGACCGGTCCGCGACCGGCGACCCGCGGAGCCGGCAACACCGGTGCGCAGACAAGCCGACTCGCAGACAAGCCGACTCGCAGACGAGGAGCCCCCAGTTGACCGACCCGGTCCCCGACATCGAACTCAACGACGGCACGCAGATCCCGCAGCTGGGCTTCGGCGTGTACCAGATCGACCCGGCCGAGACCGACCAGGCGGTGCGAACCGCCCTGCAGACGGGGTACCGGCACGTCGACACGGCGGCGTCCTACCGCAACGAGCGCCAGGTCGGCGAGGCCGTGCGCGCGGCGGGTGATTCCGCGTACGTCACGACCAAGTACCTCAGCCCGAGCGACGACCACGGCGCACAGGACGTGCAGGAGGCCTTCGCGCGCAGCTTCGACCGGCTCGGGCTCGACCACGTCGACCTGTACCTCATCCACTTCCCGGTGGAGGCCGGCGACGGCTACACCGCCTCGTGGCGCGCGCTGTCCGAACTGCGCGGCGACGGGCGGCTGCGCTCGATCGGCGTCTCCAACTTCACGCCGCAGCAGCTCGGCCGGGTCGTCGACGAGACTGGGGTGACGCCCGCGATCAACCAGATCGAGCTGCACCCCTACTTCCAGCAGGCCGAGCTGCGCCGCGAACACGTCGAACGCGGCATCACCACCGAGGCGTGGGGCCCGCTCGGCCAGGGCGCGGTGCTGGAGGACCCGGTGCTGCGCGAGATCGCCGCGGCGCACGGCAAGACCGTGAGCCAGGTGGTGCTGCGCTGGCACCTGCAGCTGGGGATCGTGGTCATCCCCAAGTCGGTCACGCCCAGCCGCATCCGGGAGAACTTCGACGTGTTCGACTTCCGCCTCGCCGAGGACGAGATGCGCGCGATCGAGCGGCTCGACCGGTCGGACGGCCGCGTCGGCATCGACCCGCACACGTTCGCCTTCCCGAAGGAGCGCGTCGAGGAGGAATGAGCCGCGGCGCCGGCGGTCACCCCCGCCGCTCGGCCGCTTCGGCGGCCGTAGCTTCGGCCTCCTCCGCGACAGCGGCCCGGATCGCCTGGTGGCGTTCGCGGCGACGTCGCCGCGCCTCCTCCGACTCAGTCATCGCCCCTCCCCGACTTTCCCGCGTCCGAGTTGCCCGCGCCCGAGTTGCCCGCGTCATGGTCATGCAGCTGCCGCGGAGCGCACGAGACGTCTGCTCATCGCAGCAGGGTGGTGGCTTCCGGATCGGCGAACAGGGCGGCCAGCGCGAAACGCTCGCGCCAGCACCCGGCCACCCAGCTCAACGCGCGGGCCAACCCGTCGGCCGTCCGCTCCGCGTGCAGCCGATCGCGGCCGTCCACCCACCAGTGCACCCGCCAGGACCGCTCGGCACCGCGCACGGTCAGCTCGTCGTGCAGCAGCACCTCCCCGTCGGGAACGGCGAGTCCGAGCAGTTCGCAGGCCGCCTCGACCCGCCTCACCTCGCGCCAGCGCTGCACGCCGCCGTCACCGACGACCTCGTGATCGTCCTCCTCGGACGCCAGCGGCAGGTCGAGCAGCTCCGCCAGCGCGTCCGCGTCGAAGCTGTCCGGACTGCCGCCGGCCACCACCAGCGGGGGTTCGAGCACGCCCATCATCCAGGGCTCGTCCAGCACCACCGCCCGCTGCGCCGGCACCGTCGCCCCGGACACCGAACGCACCGCCTCCGGCGGGGTGACCTCCTCCGGTTCGACCGCCCCGCGCGCGATGGCCTCCGCCAGCGCCCGGTGCGCCCGCAGGCCCGTGCCCGCGCGGACGCCGCGTTCGGGGTCGCCGAGCCGTTGCAGCAGGTCGGCCGCGTCCTCGGTGTCGGCCACCCGCAATCGGGTGCGCACCCCGGCCAGGCGCAGCTCGTCCTCGGTCAGCCCCACGTCGCCGACCGGGTCGTACAGCCCGACCAGTTCGGTGGCCTCCGGCAGCCGCCAGAACCGCGGCGCGCGCCCGTCGAGCACCGCGTACCGGGCGATCCACCAGGCCGCGTGGTTGTTCGGTTCGCGCAGCGCGTGCGCGGTCTCCGGCGCGGCGGTGAGCAGGCGCAGCGCCCGCGGCCAGGCGTCCGCGGCGACCAGCTCCAGGTCGCGGATGCCGACGAACCGCTGCGGCGGCCACGTTTCCGCGCTCGCCGAGCACTGCCGCCACCACTCGTGGCTGTCGGGGAAGTCCTCGTCCGGTTCGGTCGGCTCCTCCTCGACGTGCACCGTGAACGTGTCCAGCACGCCGATCGAGCGCAGCAGTTCCCGCGGCCACTCGGCGGCGACGTCCGCGTCGAGCACGCCCAGCGCCGCCTCCGGTCCGACCACGTCCGCGTCGAGCACCGGCAGCAGTTCCGCGTCCGGCAGCAGCAGCTCGTCCGCGCGGCGGAACTCGCCGTCCCGGTCGGGCAGGGCCAGCGCCCCCATCCACGGGCGCTCCCGGGCCAACGAGGCCAGCCGCAGCACGGTCTCCGCCAGTGCAGCGGTGTCCACACCGGAGCGCGCATCGGCGACGCTGCTTCGCACCGCGTCCACGAGCGCGGGCGCGTCCAGCAGTTCCGCGGAGTCCACGGGGCTCGCGCCGAGGCGCGTCAGCAGCGGATGCACCGCGTCGACGTGGGCGATCCGCAGCCCGGAAATGTCCAGTTCGGACAGCAGCCTGGCGATCTGCGGGTCGTCGTGGGCCGGATCTCCGTGATCGGCCAGCAGCACCTCCCGCACGCCGCGCACCGTGCGCCCGTCGATGAGCGGCACCGGCAGCGAGGCGAGATCCTCCCGCGCGTGCGGATCGGCGCGCTCGACCGGGTCGAGCGCGGCGTACAGGCGGTGCCACCAGGCGGGTTCGCGCTGCAGGTCGGACACGGCGTCGACGATGTCGCCGGTGGTCAGGCGCGTCACCTCGACGGCGTGCAGGGTGCGGCGGTGCCGCGCTTCGGCGAAGTCGGCGCGCAGCAGCCCGTCGATCACGCCGCGCAGCACCTCCGCGAGGTCCTCGGACGGCGTGTCCAGCACCCGTGCCCGGGCGGGCGCGACCTCGACGCCCTCGGCGGTGACGAGCCAGTCGGTCACCCGCAGCCGGTCCCACACCGCCTGCCGCAACCTGTCGTCCACATCGGACCGCGGGAAGTCCGGCAGCGGGACGAGCGCGGGGCGCTGCTCCGGATCGAGTTTCCGCACCAGCGCCGGGTAGCACGCGGCGGCGCGCGAGAGCACCGCGTTCGCCGCGTCCGAGCTGACCACGCGGCGCCGGTCGGCCTCCAGCGGCACGGAAGCCAGCAGCCGCGCCGGCAGCGACAGGCGCTCCTCCGTCGGCGTGGGCGCGTGCAGCACGTCGGACCCCAGGGGACGAACCTCGCCATCGCCCACGGGCACGGCCCAGCACACGCGCCACCGGGCGGTGTGCTGCGCCTCCGCGCCGAGGTCGGACACCGCGGACTCGGAGAGCTCGCCGGATTCGCGGTGCACCAGCCAGCGGTCGGTGCCGTCCGGGCCCTGCACCACGACGCGGTCCCCGTCGGTGCCGGTATCGGTGTCGGTGCTGTCGCCGTCGGTGGCGGTGTTCCCGCGGCGCCACACCTGCCCGTCGCAGCGGATCTCCCGCAGGTCGGGCAGCGCCAGCAGCAGGTCGGCGGCCTGCTCGGCCAGCGCCGAGCGCAGCTCGGAAACATCCACATCGGACCGCAGCGGCAGGCGCACCTCGGTGTCGAACCCCGCGGGCGGGCGCTCGCCGGTGGGCCAGGCGAGCCGCAGCACGGGCACGGCGCCCTGCCGGCGCCGCAGTTCCTCGTCCGGGCCGGGCAGCCGCGCCGCCTCGGCCCGCGTGCCCTCGGCGGAGAACGCGACACCGCCCGTCGTGGAGACCACGGCCGGCTCGTCGGACACCGACAGCACCGCGGCGAACCCCACGCCGAACCGGCCCACCTCGGTGCCGGCCCGCTTGGCCGAAGCGCGCAGCGACGCGAGCGCGGCCACGCCCTCGGCGGTCAGCGCAGCGCCGGTGTTCGCCACCCGCAGCAGGCCCTCGTCGCACTCGACCCGCAGCACGCCCGGCCGTCCCGCGGCGGCGGCCGCGTCGGCGGCGTTCTGCGCGAGCTCGACGAACAGCCGCTGCCGGTAGCCGCCGAGGCGCAGGTCCTCTTCGGCGTTGGCATCCTCGCGGAAACGCGTCGGCGAGGATTCCCAGGCGCCCAGCACGGAACGCCGCAGACCGGCCGTGTCGAACGGGTCGGTCGCGTCGGAAAGCTCGTCGGCGCTCACCCTTCGTCCGGGTCCCGCGTTTCGAAGTCCAGCGTGGTGTCGTCGTAGACGACCTCGGCCACCGGCACCGAGGAGGAGGTGTCCACTTCCGCCTCGGAGTGCGCCCCGCAGCCGTACTCCACGTGCACGACGCTTCCGTCCGCGGGCGCCGAGCCGTTGGCGCAGACGCCGAAGGCAGCGCCCATCGAACCGGCCAGCTTGACGAAGAAACCGCAGGTGGCGCAGGTTCCCGGCGCCAAGCGCGCCATCTCCGCGTCCGGGCCGCGCTCGTCCCGCCAGCGCTCGGCCGCGAAGGTGCGGCCCTCGGGGCTGAGCACCCGGCTGCGGCCGAAACCGACCTCGTCGATGAGGGCCTGCTCGTCCGGGTCCTCGCCGGCCAGGTATCCCGGGGACAGCCGCGGGTCGTCGTCCGGGGTCGGCAGCAGATCGCCCGCGCCGAAGTCCTCCGGCCGCACCCGCTCGCTCCACGGCACCCAGTCCGGCGCGATCAGGGCGTCCGGGCCGGGCAGCAGGACGACTTCGCTGACCGTGACGGGGGCGCCGGGGGCGGCGCTCGCCACGGTCACGGCCCAGCGCCAGCCCACGTAACCCGGGTAGCCGGATTCGAAGTAGTGCGTGGCGGAGTGGGCGTCCTCGGTGCGCACCCCGACGTGCTCGCCCACCGGGCTCGCCCCGTCCGCGGCCGGGGGCAGCGCGGCGGATCCGGCCGCACCCTCCGCCGGGCGGGCCTCGTCGAGGGCTGCCGCCCGGGCAACCTCGACCGCGGCGGTGAGCTCCGCGCTCGACTCCGGCTGCCCGCCATCCGCGTTCGGAGTCACCGCTTCTGGACTGGTCATCGGAGCAGGCATAGGGGTCACAGCACCGATTGTGCCCCATCGGCCGCGTTCCACCGCGTGCGTCCCCACCGTCCCGTGTGACGCGCCGGACTCCTGTGCCAGGCTGCTGCCATGCGGTCGGTGTTCGTGCGAACCATGCTGCTGGTGGCGTGCTGCCTGCTCCCCGTGGCGTGCTCGACGCACGCACCACCGCAGGACGACAGCAACCGTGATCACGGTCAGACCGATCAGGGCGTACGGCACACGCAAAGCGTCCCACGCCTCCGAGCGGAAGTGATCGCCACGCTCCCGCACGACCGCTCCTCGTTCACCCAGGGTTTGGAACTGCACGACGGGACCCTCTACGAGAGCACCGGCACCTACGGCGGCTCCGCGTTGCGGGCGCTCGACCCGGAGACCGGGCGCGTGCGCTCCGAAGCGCAGCTGCCCCCGGACCTGTTCGGTGAGGGCATGACCGTCGTGGGAGACCGTATCTGGCAGTTGACCTGGCAGGAAGAGGTCGCCCTGGTGCGCTCGCGGGAGACCCTGGACGAGCTGCGGCGCGCCGACCACGACGGCGAGGGCTGGGGGTTGTGCTTCGACGGCCGCCGACTCATCTCCAGCGACGGCAGCGCGCAGCTGAAATTCCACGATCCGGAATCGTACGAACCGCGCGGGAGCATGCGCGTGCACCTCGACGGCAGCGAGATCACGCAGATCAACGAACTGGAATGCGTCGGCGGCCAGGTGTGGGCCAACCTCTGGCACAGCGACTACCTCGTGCGCATCGACCCGGACAGCGGCGCCGTCACCGCCGTCACGGACGCCTCCGGCCTGCTCACGCCGTCCGAACGCAGCCAGGCCGATGTGCTCAACGGGATCGCGAAGGTCCCCGGCACCGATGAGTACCTGCTCACCGGGAAGAACTGGCCGCACCTGTTCCGGGTGCGGTTCGTGCCCGAGTAGCCGCCCGGCGCTCCGCGCACCACCGCCCGGGCACGGCGCGCCGTCCCTGATCCGCGCGCCGCGAGGACATACCTTAGGGTCGACAACCGTGCATCGCGGATGGAAACCACTGCTGGCGACCGCCGGCATCGCCCTGGTAGCCGGGTGCGGAGCCCCCGGAAAACCCGAGGTCACCTTCTACTCCCACGGCGAGTCGGTCGCGGCGGCGCCGACGCAGTACTGCGAGCCGCAGGGCGGGAACTGCTCGGCGGCCCCGAACGCGGAGGAACAGCTGCGCGTCCCGCCGAACGCACCGGTGCAGATTTCCGTGCCCCAGGACGTGGCGAGCACCCCGTGGCAGGTCGTGTTCGTCTACCGCACCACCGACGGCACCCGGGCGGAGAACCGCAGCTCCGTGTTCTCCCCCGGTGAGCGGCACGCCTACACCCTGCGGCTGCCCCCTGACGCCGCGCAGCTGGAGCACGTCGAGGTGCAGCGCTACTCCGCCATCCTCACCCCCGGCCCCGAAGGCGGCGTGAACTTCGGCATCGGCGGGGCCTGGGTGGTCGACGCCACGCCTTGAGGCAACCGGGCGCCCCGGGCCAGTGCACCGGCCGGGGCGCCCGGGAAGCCGACGGGCGAACCGCAGCGGAGTACGAACGGGGCAGCCGCCACCGCTCCAGGACGTCAGCGGCCGACGGCCCGCCCCGCCGGGTTCAGTCGGTGCCGCCGGTTCAGCCAACCCCGCCGGGTTCAGCCAACCCCGCCGGGTTCAGCCAACCCCGCCGGGTTCAGCCAACCCCGCCGGGTTCAGCCAACCCCGCCGGGTTCAGCCGGTACCGCCGGGTTCAGTCGGTGCCGCCCGGGTCGAGCTCGCGCGCCACGGCGCGGACGACCTCGCCGACGCGCTTGGCCGACTTCTTGTCCGGGTACTTGCCGCGCTGCAGGTCGGGCAGCACGCGGGCCTCGAGCAGCTTGATCATGTCGTCGACCATGCCGTGCAGTTCATCGGCGGGACGGCGGCGCGCCTCCACCACCGACGGCGGCGGGTCCTGCAGCTCCACCCGCAGCGCCTGCGGACCGCGACGTCCCTGGGCCATGTCGAAGCTGACGCGTTGCCCCGTTTTGAGCGCGTCCACTCCGGACGGCAGCGCCGAGGTACGCACGTAAACGTCCTCCCCGCCGTCCTGGGTCAAAAAGCCGAAGCCCTTGTTCGCGTCGAACCACTTGACCCTGCCGGTCGGCACTGTCCTCACCGTTCCCTGTCGCCTGCCCCCGGCCACGGTCCGGGCGCTCGAGTGTCGTCTTCCTGGTCAGCACGCCGCGCCGGCCGCCGCGGCGACCCACCCGGCACGAACGAAAGCGCCCCGTAACGCCGCTCGATGCGAGGTGGCCCGATACGGGTGGCACCGCTCGACACGGGCGCGCCGGGACGCGTCACCGCAAGCGTACCGCGATGCCGGCGCGCCTCCCCAGCCTCACCGGCCGGCCGATTCATCACCACCGGAACCGCGGTGGACGAGCCCGGCGGAGCGGTGTTCCACGGGGGCGGGGGCCCGGGGTGGTGACGGCGCGGGAACGCCGTCGGCCTGCCCGGCGGTCGAGGCCAGCCACGGTGCGAACGCTGCGAGGTCGTCGAAGACCAGGTCGGCGCCGTGCTCGGCGAGCTCCTCGGCGGAGTGCGGGCCGGTGGCCACGGCCACGGCCAGGGCTCCGGCGGCTCGAGCGCCTTCGACGTCGCCCGGGTGGTCGCCCACGTAGACCGCGGCGCCCTCCGCGCGCAGGACCTCGCCCTTGGCCGCGGCGAAGACGTCGCCGGCGAGCCGGTCGACCTCCCAGTCCAGGTGCTCGAGGTGCCGCTGGGCGTTCGACGTCCACTTGCCGGTGACCACGAGCACGCGGCCGCCGAGCGCGCGCACCTGCGCCATGGCCGCGGCGGCACCGGGCAGCGGATCGGTCACGGCGACGACCGTCTCCGGGTAGATCTCGCGGTAATGCCGGGCGAGGCCGTCGACGAGGCTCTCGTCGACACCGTAGTCGCGCAGCATCCGTTCGCTGGGCGGGCCGAGGTTCTCGGCGAAGTAGCGCCCGTCGAGGGCGACGCCGCACTCCTCACCGACCCGGTCGTAGGCGCGTCGGATGCCGCGCCGCGGGTCGATGAGCGTCATGTCCAGGTCGAAGCCGACGGTCGGCCGGGCGGGAATCGTGGCTGATCGCACCCGTGCGAGCTTAAGGTGCCGCCGAAGCCGAGGGCCGCACCCCATCGGGCTGAGCCCGGCGAGTCGTGCAGCACGAGCTTCGTGCTCAGGAACAACACGAGCACCAGCGCCCGATCCGGATGTTGACGCGAAACTGATTCGTGTCGAAAATCGTTGCGTAAGCCACCTCACACCCCTGTTGGAGTCCGCTCATGAGCGCCCCGCGCACCGCGCACCGCGAAGGTTTCCACTCCCTGGCCACCGGCGGGCTCAACTGGGACTCGCTGCCGCTGCGCCTGTTCAGCAAGGGCAACGCGAAGTTCTGGAACCCGGCCGACATCGACTTCAGCCAGGACGCCGAGGACCTCGCCGCGCTCACCGACGAGGAGCGGCAGAGCGTGGCAGGCCTGTGCGCGCAGTTCATCGCCGGCGAGGAGGCGGTCACCCAGGACCTGCAACCGTTCATGGCCGCGATGGCCGCCGAAGGCCGCTTCGGCGACGAGATGTACCTGACGCAGTTCTGCTTCGAGGAGGCCAAGCACACCCAGACCTTCCGGCTGTGGATGGACGCGGTCGGGCTGACCGAGGACCTGCACCCCCTCGTCGCCGAGAACCCCGGCTACCGCGCGATCTTCTACGAGGAGCTGCCGGAAGCGTTGCACGCGCTGCACGCGGACCCGGGCCCGCGCAACCAGGTCCGCGCCTCGGTGACCTACAACCACGTCGTCGAGGGGACGCTGGCGCTGACCGGGTACTACTCGTGGAACAAGATCTGCCGCAGCCGCGGCATCCTGCCCGGCATGCAGGAGATCATCCGGCGCATCGGCGACGACGAACGCCGCCACATGGCCTGGGGGACGTTCACCTGCCGCCGGCACGTGGCCGCCGACGACGGGATGTGGGACTACATCCAGGAGGAGATGGACCGGCTGCTCGTGCACGCGGTCACGCAGATCCAGTGGCGGCCCGACGACGCCCCCGCCGAGGCGCCGTTCGCCCTGGACAACGACGAGCTCGTCAACTACGCCTCCGACCGCGCCGGACGTCGCCTCGGCGCGATCTCCAGCGCGCGCGGCATGCCGCTGGCACGCATCGACGTGGACGCCGCACCGGAGAAGCTGGAGGAGCAGTTCAGCGACGAGGACGCCGCCGAGCTCGCGAAGCTCGACTAGGAAGTACTGCGACCGTGATTTGCCCGCTGAGGGTGGGTGGCTGGGGGCAGCTGGGAGGAATCTCAGCGCTTCCCCGGACTTCGGATACCCCTGCTCATGCAGCCACGCAGGCCCCTGGTCCCAGCCGGGCGTCTCGTGCTTGCCGGAGTGCGCGCGCTCAGTGCACGGCGTGGGCGGTCGGGTCCCGGGACGCGGGGGCGACCGCGTGGCGGTGTCAGACGCCGGAGGTGAGTTCGCGGAAGTAGCCGTGCAGCCAGCGCGTGACGGTTTGCGCGGGGATCCAGAACTCGTGCTGGTCGTGGGCGTGGGCGAGGAAGTCCTGCAGGAAGGCGGCGATGATGTCCTGGCGGGTGGAGCTGGGCATGCTGGTCAACTGTTCGGCGGGCAGCACGTCGGGCAGGACGTCGTCGACGATGGCGGCAGCAGCCCGGCCCGGGCTGCTGCCGCCGTAGCCCCACCAGAAGGGCGTATCCGGGGTGAGCTCGTACAGCACGGTGGCCTGGCCGCGTTCGGTCGGCCCGCCGCCGCCTGCGACGACGTGGATGCGGGGGTTGGTGCCGGCGTCGTCGGCGAGGCCGCGGTAGAGGCGATGCGCGGGCTTGTCGGTCACGAGCCCCTCCTCGGGCTGTTGAGGACACGGTCGTGATCATTGTCCCGGCGGTGGTCACCGCAGCGCCACCGCTGCTGGCTATTCCGGATGCGATCGCGTGGCGCTGGCACCACGAGGGCTGGAGCACCAGGACTGTTCCGAGGGTGGTGCTGTTGGGGTCGGGTGGACACGAAAAGGTAACGAACGGAAACGCGCATCAACCTCCGCGACGTGCTCCGCGTCTTCCGGACATACAGGTCACGTCACACGTCTCGGAGGTGGGAAATGCGTTTGCGACGGATCCGGGCAGCAGCCGCCGGAGCCGGTGTCGCCGCGTTGGCGACGGCGGCGTCGCTGACCGCCGCACCCGCGGCCAGCGCTGAGCCGACGGCGCCGGCGGCGGAATGCGGACAGCAGTGCCAGCAGATGTTCGAGCTGTCCCTGCAGGACGACGTGCGCCTCACGGGATGGCGGGACAACGCGACCCCCGGCGGCCGCAGCGTTCTCACCTACCACGTGGGCGATCAGCTCCGCGACACCGCGGTGCTGGAGACCAAGGGAGTGACGGACGCCGCCTGCGGTTGGCAAGGAGACGCCCAGCGGTGCGCCGTCACCTTCGACACCGGCGCGCACAGCTCGGGGGCGCTGACCTCCCTGCTCACGTGGAACGGCGGCATCGAGATCAGTGACGAGGTGGTCGGCGCCGCCCCGGGCGCGACGTTGCGCCAGCTCGACGACAACGGCCGACCGGACGTGGCGATCCGGCAGAGCACCTACGAACCCGACTACGCGCGGGCTCCGCAGTACTGGGAGACCTACCTGGAGTTCGAGGGATCGTTCGTGCGCACCGGCTGCACCCCGCCGGAGCACGCGAACTCGCCGGCACCGACCAGCCCCGTGCACACCAGCTGCGACTACGTCTGAGCCGGGCGCTGCGCCCGAGCCGGGGCGCAGGCAGCACCGCCCGAAGCCGAACAGCTCCAGAGCCAATCCAGCCAGCTCCGCGTCACTCCAGCCCGAGCAGCTTCTTGGCCTCCTCGCGCATCTGGACCTTGCGGATCTTGCCCGTGACGGTCATCGGGAACTCGTCGACCACGTGCACGTACTTCGGGATCTTGTAGTGCGCCAGGTGGCCGCTGCAGAACTCCCGCAGGCCCTCCGCGGTGACCTCCTCGGCACCTTCCCGCAGCCGCAGCCAGGCCATGAGCTCCTCGCCGTAGCGCTCGTCCGGCACACCGACGATCTGCGCGTCCACGATGTCCGGATGCGTGTAGAGGAACTCCTCGATCTCGCGCGGGTAGATGTTCTCCCCGCCGCGGATGACCATGTCCTTGATGCGGCCGGTGATGCTGACGTAGCCGTGCTCGTCCATCACGGCCAGATCCCCCGTGCGCATCCAGCGCGCCGCGTCGATCACTTCGGACGTGCGGTCCGGTTCCCGCCAGTAGCCCAACATCACCGAATACCCGCGCGTGCACAGCTCGCCCGAGCTGCCGCGCGGCAACGTCTTGCCCGTGGCGGGGTCGACGACCTTGACCTCCAGATGCGGCCCGACTCTACCCACAGTGGACACGCGCCGGTCGACCGAGTCGTCCGGGCGGGTCTGCGTGGACACCGGCGAGGTCTCGGTCATGCCGTAGCAGATCGACACCTCGGTCATGCCCATCCGGTCGATGACCTGCTTCATCACCTCCACCGGGCACGGTGATCCCGCCATGATCCCGGTGCGCAGCGCGCTCAGGTCGTACGAGCCGAAGTCCGGCAGGTCCAGCTCGGCGATGAACATCGTCGGCACCCCGTACAGCGACGTGCAACGCTCCGCCTGCGCCGCGGACAGGGCCGCGGCCGGATCGAACGCCTCGCTCGGGATGACCATCGCCGCACCGTGGCTCGTGCACGCCAGGTTGCCCATCACCATGCCGAAGCAGTGGTAGAAGGGCACCGGGATGCACACCCGGTCCTGCTCGGTGTAGCGGCACAGCTCGCCGACGAAGAACCCGTTGTTGAGGATGTTGTGGTGCGACAGGGTCGCGCCCTTCGGGAAGCCCGTCGTCCCGGAGGTGTACTGGATGTTGATCGGATCATCGGCCGAGAGCTCCGCCTGCCGCCGGCGCACCGCGTCCACGTCGCCGCCCGCGGCCAGGCCGTGCCACTCGTCGGTGCCGAGGAACACCACCCGCTCCAGCTCGGCGCAGCGCTCGCGCACCTGGCCGAGCATCGCCACGTAGTCGGAACTCTTGAAGCTCTGCGCGGCGACCACCAGGCGGATGCCCGCCTGCCCGAGCACGTACTCCAGCTCGTGCGCGCGGTAGGCGGGGTTGATGTTGACCAGGATCGCGCCGATCTTCGCCGTCGCGTACTGCACGAGCGTCCACTCGGCGCGGTTCGGCGCCCAGATGCCGACGCGGTCGCCGACCTCGAGACCCGCGTCGAGCAGCCCCGCCGCGAGCGCCTCCACGTCCGCGAGGAACTCCCGGTAGGTCCAGCGCCGCCCGGTCGCGTACTCGACCAGCGCGTCCCTGTCCGGGAACGACGCCACCGTCCGATCCAGGTCGGCACCGATCGTGTCGCCCAGCAGCGGCGTGTCCGACGTGCCGGAGGCGTAGCTGGGCAGGTGCTGCTCATCGGGCAGGCCCCGCCCGGCCGATGCCGCTCCCGTTCGCGTGCTCTCCATCGCGATGTCCTCCCGACAAGATGTGAACAGCGCTCGTGTTCGAAGCCTCGGCAGCACCGCCGGCGCCAGCGCGGCGCTACTCGCAGTGGTGCTCCGGGATCGATGCGGTCATCCTGCACGCTGGGCCGTACGAGCGAAAGAGATGCGCGCGGCACGGCCGGGAAACGCCCGCCGCAGCCGGTCCGCGCAGTTCACCTGAACGAGTAAGGCGAGTCGCTGTCCAGGATCTTCTTGCCGAGCGGCAGCAACGAAACCGGGACGAGCTTGAAGTTCGCGATGCCCAGCGGAATACCGACGATCGTCACGCACATGAGCACGCCGGTGGCGATGTGCCCGAGCGCCAACCACCACCCGGCGAGGACGAACCAGACGACGTTGCCCGCAGCCGACATGACCCCCGCCTCCGGGTCGTCGACCAGCCGTTTGCCGAACGGCCACAAGGCGAACGCGGTCATCCGGAACGCCGCGATGCCCAGCGGGATGCCGACGATCGTCACGCACAGCGCGATCCCCGCCAGACCGTAGCCCAACGCGAGCCACAGCCCGCCGAAGACCAACCAGATCAGATTCAGCAGCAGACGCATCCTCAATCCCTCCTTCACGCGGCGAACGGGTCGTCGACGTGGTCGACGAGATCCGCCACCGAGCCGACCACCTTCGTCGGCCGGTACGGGAACTTCTCGGCGGTGCTCCCGCCGGACAGTCCGGACAGCACGAGGATCGTCTGCAACCCCGATTCCAAACCGGAACGCACGTCGGTGTCCATCCGGTCGCCGATCACGAGCGTGTGCTCCGAGTGCGCCCCCAGCGCCCGCAGCGCCGAACGCATCATCAACGGATTGGGCTTGCCGACGTAGTACGGACTGCGGCCGGTGACCCGCTCGATCAGCGCGGCCACCGCCCCCGTCGCGGGCAGCGTGCCCTCCGGGCTGGGCCCCTTCTCGTCCGGGTTCGTGGCGATGAACCGGGCCCCGCCCTCGACCTGGCGGATCGCGCGGGTGATCGCCTCGAAACTGTAGGTGCGGGTCTCGCCGATGACCACGTAGTCCGGATCCCGGTCGGTGAGGATGTAGCCGATGTCGTGCAGCGCGGTGGTCAACCCGGACTCACCGACGACGTAGGCCGAACCGCCGGGACGCTGCTTGTCGAGGAACTGCGCCGTGGCCAGCGCCGAGGTCCAGATCGACTCCTCCGGGATGTCCAGGCCGCTGCCGGACAGGCGCGCCCGCAGATCGCGCGGGGTGTAGATCGAGTTGTTCGTGAACACCATGAACGGGACGCCCCGTTCGCGCAGTGCGGCGAGGAAGCGGTCCGCCCCGGGCACCATGCGCTGTTCGTGGACGAGCACGCCGTCCATGTCCATGAGGTAGGTCCATCGCGCTATATCAGTCACGCCCGCATGATCCACCGGACACGGGGTGGATGGCCACTTCGGTCGCCTTGACCACGAACCACACGTGCTCCTCCGGCACGATCCCCAGCTCGGCCACCGCCGCAGGCGTGATGTCCGCGGCCAGGGCGCGCCCCTCGGCGCGCGCCCGCACGCGCACCACGTCGCCGCGCGGTTCCAGCGCCGCCACCCGCACCTGCACGGCGTTGCGCGGGCTACCCTCCGGACGCCGGCGGTGCACCGCCACCGCGCTGGGCGCGAACACGGCAACGGCCTGTTCGGCCGCGCCGAGCGGTTCGCCGAGCCGGCCGCTCAACGAGGACGCCCCGAACCGCACGCCCTCCTCCCGCACCGGCCCGGGAACGAGGTTCACACCCGTCAGGCGGGCGGTGAACTCGTCGGTGGGCCGCGCCAGCACCTGCCGCGTGGGTCCCTGCTCGACGATGCCGCCGTCGACGAGCACGGCGATCCGGTCGGCGAGCACCACCGCGTCCAGCACGTCGTGCGTGACGAGCACGCTCGGCCGCGCACGCTGCCGCAGCACCCGGTGCAGCAGGGTGCGCATCGCGGGCGCGGCGTCCACGTCCAACGCGGCCAGCGGCTCGTCCAGCAGCAACAGCCCCGGTTCGGCCGCCAGCGCACGGGCCAGCGCCACCCGCTGCGCCTGCCCACCGGACAACGCGGCGGGCCGGTGCCGCGCGAGACCGTCCGCGTCCACCTCGGACAGCCACGCACCGGCGCGCCGGCGCGCCCGCGCCCGGCGCAGTCCGCCGGAGCGGAGCCCGAACGCCACGTTGTCCTCGGCGGTGAGGTGAGGGAACAGCAACGGCTCCTGCGCCAGCAGGCCCACGCCGCGCCGGTGCGTCGGCAGGTTCCGGCCGCGTTCGGCGTCCACCCAGCTCGCCCCGTCCACGAGCACCGAACCGGCGTCCGGCGTCAGCAGCCCGGCGAGCACCGACAGCAGCGTCGACTTGCCCGCACCGTTCGGCCCGAGCACCCCGAGCACCTCGCCCGCGGACACCTCCAAGCGGGTGCGCAGTTCGAAGTCCTGCCGGCTGACCCGGACGTCCGCGAACAGACCGCTCCCCTCGGTCATGCGCCCCCCGCGACCGACCGGGGACGTGCCACCACGATCACCACCAGAGCCACCACCACCAGCAACAACGACATCGCCACGGCCGCGTCCACATCCGTCTGCGCCTCGGTGTAGATCGCCAGCGGCAGCGTGCGGGTGCTGCCCTGCAGGCTGCCGGCGAACGTGATCGTCGCGCCGAACTCGCCGAGCGCGCGGGCGAACGCGAGCACCAGGCTCGACCCGAGGGCGGGCAGCAGCAGCGGCAACGTCACCCGGCGGAACGCCGACCACGGGCCGGCGCCGAGCGTGGCCGCCACGCGTTCGTACCGACCGCCAGCGGTGCGCAGCGCCCCTTCCAACCCCACCACGAGGAACGGCATCGCCACGAACGTCTGCGCCAGCACCACGGCGGCCGTGCTGTACGGCAGCTGCACCCCCACCGCGTCGAGCGGCCCGCCGAGCGGGCCGGTGCGTCCCAGCAGGTACAGCAGCGCGAGGCCACCCACCACCGGTGGCAGCACCAGCGGCAGCAGCACCACCGCGCGCAGCACCCGCAGCCCGCGCATGCGCGACCGCGCGAGCACCACGGCCAGCGGCACACCGAGCACCACCGACAGCGCGGTGGAGGCGGCGGCAGTGACCAGCGACAGCCGCAGCGCGTCCACGGCTGCCGGGGCCAGCAGCAGCTCGGGCAGCTCGGCCGGGGCGACGCGGGCGAACAGCCCGAGCACGGGCAACGCGATCAGCGCCAGCGCCAACGCGGCCGGCAGCCACAGCACGGCGGGAACGGACGCGGGGCCGCCGCGCGCTCCAGCAGCCCCGTTCATCGGCACCACCCCGTCACGCCGCGCCGAACCCGTGCTCGGTGAGCACCTCCTGACCTGCCCTGCCGCGCACGAAGTCGAGGAACTCGGAGGCGAGCTCCGGGTGCTCGGCTTCGTTCAGCTCGGCGACCGGGTAGTCGTTGAGCGCCCCCTGCGCCGCCGGGAAGTCGATCGCCTGCACGTCGTCACCGGCGCTGCGCGCGTCGGTCGCGTAGACCAGCCCGGCGTCGGCCGAGCCGCTCTGCACCTTGCGCAGCACCGACTTGACGTCGTTCTCCTCGCTGTCCGGCTGCAGCCGGACGCCCGCGTGCTCGGCAGCGCGCTGCGTCGCCGCACCGCACGGCACCTCGGGGGCGCAGGTGACGACCGCGGGGTCGGAGCGGGAGAGGTCCTGCAGCGAGCTGATGCCCGCCGGGTTGCCCTTCGGCACGGCGACGACCAGCCGGTTCTTCGCGAAAACTGCGGGTTCGCCCGCGACCGAACCGGCCTCGGCGACCTTGTCCATGTTCGCGGTGTCGGCCGAGGCGAACACGTCGGCCTGCCGACCCTGGCGGATCTGCTCGGACAACGTGGACGAGCCCTGGTAGTCGAACTGCACCTGCACGTCGGGGTGCTGCTGCTCGAACCGCTCGCCGATCTCGTCGAACGACTCGGTCAGCGATGCGGCGGCGAGCACGGTGAGCGTGCGCTCGCCCGAGTGCGCCGCGCATCCGCCGGCCAGCACGGCCACCACCGCCAGCAAGGCGGTGACCAGCGCGCTGGTGCGCGCGACCGAGCGCGTCCCGTTCGGTCGGTTCATGGGGTTTCCACCACCACGTTCGTGGACTTGACGACCGCGACCGCGCGCACCCCGGGCGCCAGCCCGAGTTCCTCGACGGCTTCGGTGCTCATCAGGGAGACCACGCGGTGCGGTCCGCACTGCATCTCGACTTGGGACATCACCACATCGGAGCGCACCTCGGTGACGAGGCCGACCCACCGGTTGCGCGCCGAACGCCCCACGGCCGACGGGTCGGGAGCGCTCCTGGCCTGCTCCCGCGCGAACGCGGCGAGCTCCGCACCGCCGACCATCAGCCGACCGGAGTGGTCGCGTTCGACGGCCAGCCGGCCGCTCTCGGCCCATCGGCGGACCGTGTCGTCGCTGACGCCCAGCAGCTCGGCGGCGTCTGCGATCCGGAATTGCGGCATGACAGCCGAAGGTACTTCCGCAGGAGCGGAAAGAACAGGGTCATTTCGACGCATCCGCGGGTTCGCTCCAACAGCCGTGCGGGATCGTCCCGCAGCACGCGGACGCATCCGGGCATTGCCAGCGGCGTTAAGCTCGAATGGTGAGCGTGAACTTGGGCATTCCGGCCGTGAACCAGGCGATCGACACCTCCGCGCGCCCGGACACCCCCTACCTCGTCGACCGGTTCGGTCGCGTCGCCACCGACCTGCGGGTGTCGCTGATCGACAAGTGCAACCTGCGGTGCACCTACTGCATGCCCGCCGAAGGGCTGCCGTGGATGAAGCGCTCCGAAATGCTCGACACCGACGAGATGCTGCGCCTCATCCGCATCGCCGTGGAACGGCTCGGTGTCAACACGGTCCGCTTCACCGGCGGGGAACCGCTGCTGCGCCAGGACCTCGTGGACATCATCACCGCCACCTCGGCGCTGCCCGGCAACCCGAAGACGGCGCTGACGACCAACGGGATCAACCTGGGCGCGCACGCCGAAGCACTCGTGCGCGGCGGGCTCAACCGGGTCAACGTCTCGCTCGACACGCTCGACCGCGACGTGTTCAAACGGCTCACGCGGCGCGACCGCTTCGACGACGTGCTCGACGGTCTGCGCGCGGCCAAAACCATGGGGCTCGAACCAGTGAAGGTCAACGCGGTGCTCATGCGCGGCATCAACGAGCACGAGGCCTGCGACCTGCTGGAGTACTGCCTCGAACGCGGCTACGAACTGCGCTTCATCGAGCAGATGCCGCTGGACGCCCAGCACGAGTGGGACCGCGACACGATGATCACCGCGGACGAGATCCTCCAGCGCCTCGGCGAGCGGTACGCGCTCACGCCCGACGTCGCCGAACGCGGCTCGGCCCCGGCGGAGCGCTGGCTCGTCGACGACGGCCCCGGCACGGTCGGCGTGATCGGTTCGGTGACCCGCCCGTTCTGCTCCACCTGCGACCGGACGCGGCTGACCGCCGACGGGCAGCTGCGCTCCTGCCTGTTCTCCACCGAGGAGACGGACCTGCGAGCGGCACTGCGCGGCGGCGCGGAGGACGAGGAGATCATCCGGCTCTGGCAGCAGACGATGTGGGCGAAGAAGGCCGGGCACGGCGTCGACGAACCGGGCTTCGCCCAGCCGGAGCGGCCGATGAGCGCGATCGGAGGCTGAGGCGATGACGACCACGGCGCAGCCGAGTGACGCGCGGCGGGAGGGGGGCGAGCGGTCGTCGCCCGCCCCGGCCCCGGCGGAGACCGTCCCGGCCCCGGCGGAGACCGTCACCGTGCGCGTGCGGTACTTCGCTGGAGCCCGCGCGGCGGCCGGCGTGTCCGAGGAGGACCTCCCGGTTCCCGCGCATGCCTGCGTGGCCGATGTGCTGTCCGCGATCGCCGAACACCACGGCAGCGAGCTGGAACGCGTCCTCGCGGCGTGCAGCTTCCTGCTCGACGAGGTGAGCACCCGCGACCACTCGGCGCCCGTCCCGCACGGGGCCGTGCTGGACGTGCTGCCGCCGTTCGCAGGAGGCTGATCCCGGGCGCGGCGCGCCGAGGCCGGCGAGCACTGCGCTCCGAGCTCGGCACGGCATCGGCACTGTCACGCCACGGCACGGATCGGCTCGGTTGGCTACGCCACGGCACGGCACAGATCGGCTCGGTTGGCTACGCCACGGCTCGGTTCGGCTACGGCATCGGCTCGGTTCGGCTACGGCACTGGCGCTCGCACAGCGTCCGATGGCCGCATCAGCATTCCTTTCGTCCGCAGAACACCGTAGTTGTTCCGCGCACGCGCTCGTGCGCGGAACTACACAGTCACCGAGATAGCTGTCAAGCTAGATCAGCAGCAGCGCCCACCCGAGCACCGCACTCCAGCGTCCACGGTGGTCACAGGCGGCATCCGCACTCCATCCCGCCCCACCCCTGCCCTATCTGGACTCGTTCCAGAAAGCACAATTTTCATGAAAATTGAGAGCTGTCCCCACACGTTCGCAGGACAAAAGCTCCCCACGCGAAAGAGTTCGGCTCGATGTGAATCACGGCGTTGGACGGCTCCGCGGCCAGCGGGTGACGCAGACGGCTCGGGCTGCGACGAGGCCGTACGACGCGCCTCGGCATGTCGGGCGGAGCCCGCTATCGGGCCCAGGAGCCTCGCGTTCGGCCGGCCGAGCGCGAACGCGCGGCCTGCGGCCAAACGACCGACACGCCCGGAAACGCAGTGATGCACGCCTCACTGACGGTGATCGATATCGGTCCGGATACGAACGAGTAACAACGCTATGCGCTGCTAAAACAGTTGAATCGACGAACCACGATCTGTCGTTACTGTGACCAGCATCACATCAACAATCATTTCCGATCTTGTTTTCAGTTACGTAGTGTCGCTCGCGATCGGCCCCGAACCGATCAGCGCAAGAACCGGGAAGTCCGCAGCGCCCATCCCTGTCCGGCGGGCTTCCTTCCCCGAAACACGGAACCGCGGACGGGGAACGGGCCCCGCCGGGTGCACCCGAAACCCGACGGACCCCCGAACGGCGAACGCCCACCGGGCAAGCCCCACGCCCGGCCGGCCTCGCACGTGCCCGTCAGGCGCACCAGGAGAGAGTTCATGGCTCGCTACCGAGGCAAGCACCGAAAACCGTCCAATTCCAGCCGCACGTTCGCCCGTGCGGCAGTCGCCGGCGCCGTCGTCGCAACCCCGATGGCGATCGCGGCCCCGGCCAACGCAGCCGACTGGGACACGCTGGCGCAGTGCGAGAGCAGCGGTGACTGGAGCGCCAACACCGGCAACGGCTACTACGGCGGCCTCCAGTTCGACCCGAACACCTGGTCCGCCTTCGGCGGCTCCGAGTACGCCGCCAACGCCCACCAGGCCACGCGCGAGCAGCAGATCGAGATCGCGGAGAAGGTCCTCTCCGCCCAGGGTCCGAACGCCTGGCCCGGCTGCACCGCGAAGGTCTCCTGGACCAGCGGCAGCACGGACACCTCGTCCGAGGTGAGCACGGACTCCGAGTCCGCCACCACTTCCACCCAGTACCAGGCCGAGCAGACCACCGAATCCACCGGTGCGCCAGCTTCCGGCGCGGAGACCTACACCGTGCAGAGCGGCGACACGCTTGGCAAGATCGGTCAGAAGTTCGGCACGGACTTCCGGACGATCTTCGAGCAGAACCGCGATGTGCTCGACGACCCGAACCTGATCTTCCCGGGGCAGCAGCTGAGCCTCAACTGACCTGGTCGGCCGGCCGCACCCCCGAAATGCGGCCGGCCGGCGCGGGGAACGCGCCGTTCACCCCCGACACGGCACGTTCCCCGCACAGAGAGCCGGGTCCCTGCCGCCCGCCCCCAGCGGCGGGGACCCGTCCCTGTGCCAGTAGGACTTTGTCGAGTTGTTTTGCGTGCGTCCTCTCGTGGCGGAACCCCCGGTGGGTCCGGTTGCTCGGGCGATCCCTCGACGCTGCCGCGTCGAAATGGAGAACGCGCGAGCACCGCTGCTACGGGCGGACACCAGCGACACAACAAAGCACACCAGCGGTGCGGATCAACGTCGGTGCAGCCGCTACCGCGGGACCCCGAAAAAGCCCCGCACAGCCGAAAAAAGCTCCTACGGGCAGTTGACCCACTCCGCAGCGCCGTCGCCGAACACCTGCCGCTTCCAGATCGGCAGCCGGCGCTTGACCTCGTCGACGAGTTCCGAAGCCGCCGCGAACGCCTCGGCGCGGTGCTCCCCCGCTACGGCGCAGCCCAGCGCCACATCACCGATGCCGAGGACACCGACCCGGTGCTGCGCGGCCAGCGCCCGCACGCCGGGGAACTTCGCCGCCATCTCCGCGGCCACATCACCGATCACCTCCGACGCGGTCGGATGGCTGACGTACTCGAGTTCACGCACCGTGCGACCGCCGTCGTGGTCGCGCACCACACCGGAGAACGCGACCACCGCCCCGGAGGCGGCCCCAGCCACCGCGCTCTCCAGCGCGGCCACGTCGACCGCTTCCCCGGTGACCTCCGCGCGCACCACCTGCGCCGGCTCGGCCACCCGCTCGCCGGAGACGTGCCGGTGCTCCCCGTGGTCGTGTCCCCCGTGGTCGTGCCCGTGGCCGTGCGTCTCGGCGTGCTCGCCCGGAACGGACTCCCGGACGTGGTCGCCACCGGAGATCTGATCCAGCGCGTGGTCGAGCACACCGTCGAGCACACCGAGCCCGTCCCGCACACCGCCGCGGGAGCCGGGCAGGTTCACGATCAGCGTCCGCCCGCTGACCCCGGCCAACCCGCGGGAGAGCACCGCGGTCGGCACGTGCGGCAGCCCCGCGGTGCGCAAGGCCTCGGCGAGTCCGGGCACCGCGCGATCGAGCAGCTGCGCGGTCACCTCCGGTGTGCGGTCGTTCGGGTTGAGCCCGGTGCCGCCGGTGGTGACCACGAGGTCGACCTCGCTGTCCACCGCGCTGCGCAACGCCTGCCCGACCGGCTCGCCATCGGGCACCACGGACGGCGCGGGGGCGTCGAACCCGCGTTCGGCCAACCACGCCACGATCTCCGGGCCCGTGGTGTCGGCGTAAGTCCCGGCAGCCGCCCGGTTCGAGGCGGCGATCACCCGCGCAGTCCTGGTCATACGGCCTCCAGCTCGTCCTCGTCGCCGCGACGCGTCCGCAGGCGCGACTCGACGCGTGCATTGTCGCCCCGCGAGCGCTCGGTGCGCCTATCCCTCGGCGTCCGCGGCGCTCCCCCCGGTGTCGCGTTCCCACAACCCGGTCTTGCCGCCCTCCTTGCGCTCCACGCGGACCGCGTCGAGCACGGCGGCGGGATCCACCGCCTTGATCATGTCGTGCAGCGCCAGCCCCGCGCCCGTGACCGCCGTGAGCGCTTCCATCTCCACCCCGGTGCGGTCGGTCGTGCGCACCGTGGCGGTGATGGACACCTGCTGCTCACCGGGCGCCAGTTCCACGTGCACACCGGACAGCGCGATGGGATGCGCCAGCGGCACGAGGTCCGGGGTGCGCTTGGCCGCCATGATGCCGGCGATGCGCGCGGTCGCGAGCGCGTCGCCCTTGGGCAGCCCGTCGCGCTGCAACAGGTCCACGACTTCCGCGGTCGTGCGGACCACTCCGGTGGCCACGGCGGTGCGCGCGCTCGTGTCCTTGGCGGAGACGTCGACCATGCGGGCCGCGCCGGTGCGGTCGAGGTGGGTCAGGTCGTCCTGCGTGTGCTGCACCATGCTGCAAGCCTAGCCGTGGCCGCACCTCGCGCTGAACCACCGGCCGGTGCCTGCCGGGCGGGACCGCCGCGGACGCCCCGGCCCGAACCGCCCCGCGCGGATCCCCTCAGTATTCGAAGTCCTCGGCCATGGTCCAGGGCAACGAGGACCCCCCGGTGGGCTCCGGCTCGCCCGCCTCCTCGGCGATCGCGGCGCGTTTGACCGCCTCGGCCACCGCCGGCGACACCGTGGAGGCGAACACGCTGGGCACGATGAACGAGGCGTTGACCCGTTCGCCGTCGACGACGTCGGCGATCGCGTTGGAGGCGGCGATCATCATCTCGTCGGTGATCTTGTGTGCGCGCGCGTCGAGCAGACCGCGGAACACGCCGGGGAAGGCGAGCACGTTGTTGATCTGGTTGGGGTAGTCGCTGCGGCCGGTGGCCACGACCCGCGCGTGCTTCTGCGCCTCCAGCGGGTCGATCTCCGGGTCGGGGTTGGCCAGCGCGAAGACCACGGAGTCGCTGTTCATAGTGGACAGATCAGCACCGGACAGCAGGTTCGGCCCGGAGACGCCGATGAACACGTCCGCGTCCCGGACGGCGTCGGTCAGGGCGCCGGTGCGGCCCTCGCGGTTGGTCGTCTCGGCGATCCGCCGCAGGTTCGGATCGTGATCGCCGCGTCCAGTGTGGACGATCCCGTCGATGTCCACGGCAGTGATGTCCGCGGGGTTCTTGTGCTGCAGCAGGCGAATGATGGCCGAACCGGCAGCCCCCACGCCGCAGACCACGACGCGGCAGTCGGTGATGTCCTTGTGCACCACGCGCAGCGCGTTGCGCAACGCGCCGAGCACGACGATCGCGGTGCCGTGCTGGTCGTCGTGGAACACGGGGATGTCGAGCTTCTCGCGCAGCCGCTCCTCGATCTCGAAGCACCGCGGCGCGGCGATGTCCTCCAGGTTGATGCCGCCGTACACCGGGGCGATCAGTTCGACGGCCCGCACGAGCTCATCGGTGTCCTGCGTGTCCAGGCACACGGGCCAGGCGTTCACCCCGGAGAACTTCTGGAACAGCGCCGCCTTCCCCTCCATGACGGGAAGCGCGGCCTCCGGGCCGATGTTGCCCAACCCCAGCACGGCGGAACCGTCGGTGACCACGGCCACCGAGTTGCGCTTGACGGTCAGCCGCCGCGCGTCCTGCGGCGTTTCCGCGATCGCGGTGCACACCCGCGCCACACCGGGCGTGTAGGCGCGGGAGAGGTCGTCGCGGTTGGCCAGCGCGACCCGCGGCGCCACCTCGATCTTGCCGCCGAGGTGCACGAGGAACGTGCGGTCCGAGATCTTGCGCACCCGGACCCCGTCCAGTCCGTTGAGGACTTCGGTGAGGTCGTTGGCGTGCTCGGCCGACAGCGCGTTGCACGTGATGTCGACGACGATGCGGTCCGCATGCGATTCGACCACGTCGAATGCGGTGATCACGCCGCCGGCGCGACCGACGGCGCTGGTCAGATCACCGGCCGCGGACGTCGACGGCGGCGCCTCGACCCGGACGGTGATCGAATAACCCGGACCTGGAACCGGCATGGGTACACCCCTGTCAGGCAGTAATGCTGTGGACTCGGCGGGTGCGGTTTCCCGGCGGACGCCGGCGCGGACCGCTGGCCCGGGGCGCAAGCCCCTGCGGCCCGCTCAGCGGTCAAAACTTCACCCAGGAGAAAAATCCTAGAACTTTCTCCGCCGTGTTCCAGCCCGGTGTGGGTTATTTGTTGACGCGTGTGACGGGATGCACATACGGAGTGTGCTCCATCGGCAACGCCATGTCACCGAACGGGGACAGCGCACCCGCCTTGTCGGCCGTGAACTCGCTGACCGCGGACTCGTCCTCGCCGACGTCGGGCCAGTTCGGGTCGATGTGTTCGGGCTTGGACTTCGCCACGGCTCCTCCTGAGGCTCGGTTGCTCGGTTCCCAGTTTGCCCGAGTGCACCGCAACCCCACAGCCGAGGGTGACGCCCTCGACACTCGTCCGAACCAAGCCGCGGTCAGCGCCGGACACGCGTCGTGCGCGGGCTCACCACCGGTGCCCGATCTCGAGCGCGACGGAAGCCGAGGGCCCGTGGTCGAACACCGCGACGGCCCGGTCAGCGCCGGCGAACGCGCGCGGACCCGGCGACCGCGCTGGGTATCGTGGTCGTGATGGCCTCGCTCGCGGACTGGCTGCGCGAACGCAGCGATGAACAACTGGTCGCGCTGCTGCGTGCGCGCCCCGACCTCGCCACCCCGCCACCGGCGGACAGCTCGGTGCTCGCCACGCGCGCCGCCGTGCGCTCCTCCGTGGCACGGGCGTGCGAGGGCCTCGACGCGTTCACGCTGTCGACGCTCGAAGCGCTCGTGCTCAGCGAGGCCGACACCGCCGGAGCGGACCTGGACGCGCTGGCCGCCTGGCTCGGCGCCGACATCACCCCGGAACGCGCGCGGCGCAGCGTCGACGAACTGCGCGCCCTCGCGATCGCGTGGGGCCCGGACGAGCAGTTGGCGGTCGTGCCCACCGCCCGCGAAGTCGTCGCCACCCACCCGGGCGGACTCGGACGCCCCGCCGAAGGGCTGACCGTCGACGGCGCCGAAACCGCCGTGGCCGAACTCGACGAGGACGAGCACCGCCTCGTCGACGCCCTCACCCGCGGTTCCCCGATCGGCAGCACCCAGCAGGCCGAGGAGGAACCCGCGCTGGAGGCCGCGACCCCCGCACCGCGGCTGCGCGCGAAGGGCCTGCTGCTGCGTGCCGACCGCAACACGGTCGAACTGCCCCGCCAGATGGGGATCGCCCTCCGCGGGAAGCACCCCATGGGCGAGGTGCGACCGGAAGAACCCGCCCCCGAGCTGACCGAACCCGGCAACGCCTCGGTCGACACCACTGCCGCGAGCGAAGCGCTCGAGCTGCTCCGGCACGCCGAGGAGCTGCTGCGCGGGTTCGGCGAGGAGCCCCCGGACGTGCTGCGTTCCGGCGGGCTGGGCCTGCGCGACGCGCGCCGCATCGCCAAATCGCTGGACGTCGACGAGTCCCGGGTGGCACTGCTGCTCGAACTCGTGCTGGCCGCCGACCTGCTGGCCGCCACCGACGACGAAGAGCCCCGCTGGGTGCCCACCACCCGGTTCGACACGTGGTCGACGGCGCCGCCGGAGCAGCGTTGGAGCGCACTCGCGCAGGCCTGGCTGGCCCTGCCGCGGCTGCCCGGCCTCGTCGGCACCAGCGACGAGCGGGGCCGCACGCTCGGTCCGCTGTCCGAAGGCCTGCAGCACCCGGACGCCCGCCGGCAGCGGCGCCGCACCCTGGCCTACCTGGACGAACTGCCCGGTGGTTACGGCGTGCGGGCTGCGGACGCGGCCGCCGTGCTGGCCTGGCGAGGGCCGCGGCGCGGCGGCAGGGTGCGCGATGAGGCGGTGCACTGGACGTTGGGCGAAGCGACCGCGCTGGGCATCACTGCGCACGGCGCGTTGACCACGCACGGGCGGACCCTGCTGGAGGGCGACGTCGACGAGGCGGCGCGGGCGCTGGCGCGTTCGCTGCCGGAGCCGCTCGACCACGTGCTCGTGCAGGCCGACCTGAGCGTGCTCGCGCCGGGTCCGCTGGAGCCGGAACTGGCCGAGGAGATGCGGCTCGTCGCCGACGTGGAGTCCGCGGGCAGCGCGACCATGTTCCGCATCAGCGAGTCCAGCGTGCGCCGCGCGCTCGACGCGGGCCGCACCGCCGAGGAGCTGCACGCGCTGTTCCGCGACCGCTCCCGCACCCCGGTGCCGCAGACGCTGACCTACCTCGTCGACGACGTCGCGCGGCGGCACGGCAAACTCCGCGCCGGCACCGCGACGGCCTTTCTGCGCTGCGACGATCCGGTGCTGATCACGCAGGTGCTGGCGAATCCGGACGTGCCGCGGCTGCAGCTGCGGCAGATCGCGCCGACCGTGCTCGTCAGCCCGCTGCCGCTGGCCGAGGTGCTCGAAGGACTGCGCACCGCCGGTTTCGCCCCGGTCGCCGAGGGGCCGGACGGCAGCGTGCTGGATCTGTCCGAGCGCGGCGACCGCGTGCGCGCCCAGCCGAAGCGGGAGCAGCGCACGAGCAGCAGCGCGCCCAGCGAGGAGCAGTTGGCGCACGTGGTCGGCCAGGTGCGCTCCGGCGACCACGCGGGCACCGTGCGCCGCGGGAACGCGGTCGTGCCCGAGCGGGGGCGCCCCAGCGCCGAGGCGACCCTGCAATTGCTGCGCAACGCCGCCGAGCAGCGGCGCAGCGTGTGGCTCGGCTTCGTGGACACGCACGGCGTGCGCAGCCAGCGCGTCGTGCTGCCGGTGCGCGTGGGCAGCGGTGTGCTGGAAGGCGTGGACACCGACCGCCGCGAGCAGGGGCACTTTCCCCTGCACCGGATCACCTCGGTCGCCCTCGTCGAGGAGTAGCGCCCGCCCCGGGCGCAGCGGGGCTGCTCGATGTCGAGCACCCGGAGCGAGAGCTGCGCAGGAGGTTCCGCCACCGGAGGCGCGCACCGCTCGACACAGTTCCCGCTCCGCTCCCGTTCCGCGTCACTCCTCCAGTCGGAAGCCGATCTTGAGCCCGACCTGGAAGTGCGCCACCTCGCCGTTCTCGACGTGCCCGCGAACGGAGGACACCTCGAACCAGTCGACTTGGCGCAGGGTCTGCGAAGCGCGCCGCACACCCTTGCGGACGGCGTCCTCAACGCTGTCCGCCGACGTGCCGACCACTTCGGTCACGCGGTACACGTTGTCACCCATGCTGCCCTCGCTTTCGGCGCGGCTTCGCGTGCCAGCCGGGGTACCCGCCGCGCCGGCACGGCAATCTTCGGGTCGCCGCGGTCTCGAGGGGGCTGCGGTCTCGAGGGGTGTGCGCGCCGGGAGGTGCGGGCACCACTGGGGGAGGGCACGAACGAACCGGGAAGGCACGAGTGAGCACGAACGCCATGGAGCGAACAGCGTTGCACCGCACGGCCGTACTCGACGTCGGGTCGTTCAGCGCGCGGCTCGTGGCCGTGGACCCGACGTGGTCGCTGTCCCGGCCTGCGGTGAACGAGCGGGCGAAGCTCAGGCTCGACCGCTCCTTCACGCCCTCGGGCTGCCTCGACCAAGCGGGGATCGACGCGATCGCCACAGCGGTGGCGAGCGCTCAGTCGACCGCCGCGCGGCATCGCATCGCTCGTGCCTTCCCGCTGGCCACCTCGAGCGTGCGGGACGCTTCCAACGCCGAGGCGGTGGTCAGCAGCGTCGCCGAGCGGACGGGCGTGACCCTTCGCTTCCTGTCCGGACGGGCCGAGGCCGAATTGGCCTACCGCGCGTGCCGCCGTTGGTTCGGTGCCGCGCGAGGCCGGTTGACGCTGGTGGACATCGGCGGCGGCACGTTGGAACTCGCCACCGGGGGCGGCGAGCAGGCCGAGGCCACGCACAGCGTCCCGCTCGGGGCTCGGGTGGTGAGCGGCTGGTTCAGCGCTGACACACCGCCCACCGAGGAGCTCGCGGATCTGCGCTGGCGGGCCTGCGAGCGTGCGCGCGAAGCGGTGGACGCGCTGGGCGCGCGGTGCGCCGACAGCACTGCAGTGGGCTGTTCGCAAACCCTGCGCCAACTCGCGCGGCTGAGCACCGCGGACCGCTCGGCGGACCGCGGGCGAACGCTGCGGCTGGGACTGGCGGAGCTGCAAGCGTGGATTCCCGCGCTCGCGCGGCTTCCCGCGGTGCAACGCGCGGAACTGCCGGCGATAACCGCCCACCGCGCGCGGCAGTCCCTGGGCGGAGCCGTGGCGGCGGAAGCGATCATGCTCGCCTGCGGCCAGAAGGAACTGCTGATCAGCCCGTGGTCGACCCGCGAGGGACTGCTCGCCCACCTCATGACGCAAACGCCCGCGCAGCTGCCGAAGATCGTTCCTGCTGCGGCTGACGACCCCGCGACCGCCGTTTAAGCGAGGGCTCGCCGGGTACGCCGGTGGCATGGCCCGTGAACAGCAACCGGAGGACGAGAATCCCGCCCCCGGACCCGATCCGGCGAGGACGCCCGGGCTGGACGACGGAGGTTCGGTTCCTCCCGGCGAGACGCCGCCGGAGGCCGCGTCGGCGAGTCGCGCCGTGTCCTACAACGAAGGGGCTTCCACCACCCGCCCCGCGAAGTGGTTGTGGATCGCGTTCATCGTGCTCATCGCCGCTCTGGTGGCTCTGTTCTTCGTGGCGATGGGCCTCGGCATCCTGAACGTCTAGCCGGCACCTCGCCGAGGCCGCCCTCGACCGGCGAAACGCTCGGCACGTCCTACTGGTTGGCGGCGGCCATGTGGCGGCGCATCGCGTGCTGCACCAGCGTGATGAGCGTCTGCTTGGTCGACTCCCGGTGCCGGGCGTCGCAGGTGACCAACGGCACGTCCGCGCCGATGGTCAGCGCTTCGCGCACGTCCTCCGCGCTGTGGTGCAGCTCGCCGTTGAACGTGTTCACCGCGACGATGTACGGCAGCCCGCGGTCCTCGAAGAAGTCGATCGAGGCGAACGCGTCGGCCAGCCGCCGCGTGTCCACGAGCACCACCGCGCCGATCGCACCGCGCACCAGGTCGTCCCACATGAACCAGAACCGGTGCTGCCCGGGCGTGCCGAACAGGTAGAGGATCAGGTCGGCGTCCAGGGACACGCGGCCGAAGTCCATCGCCACCGTGGTCGTCGACTTGCCCGGTGTGGCGGTGAGGTCGTCGACGCCGAGGCTGGCCTCGGTCATGATCGCTTCCGTCGTCAACGGGACGATCTCGGAGACCGAACCGACGAACGTCGTCTTCCCGACCCCGAATCCACCGGCGACCACGATCTTCGTGGACGTCTTCTGCGTGTCGGGCGATCCGGCCTGCGCCGCCCCCGACTGCTGCGGCGCCGACCGGGGATCAGAGCCTGCGAAGCCCACTGAGCACCCTTTCCAAGAAATCCAGGGACGGCTGGTCGCCGACGACCATGCCACCGTCATGAATCAGGACCAGGCCGAGACCGGCCATGTCGCCGATCAACACCCGCACGACCCCCAGCGGGAGCCGCAAGTGCGCCGAGACCTCGGCCACGGACCTGGCCTGCACGCACAGCTCGGAGATCGTCCGATGCTCGGGTTTGACCGGTGTGTTCTGCGCACGCCCGCGTTCACTGGTGGTGACCAGCGTCTCGATCGCGAGGTCGTAGTCGGTGCGGGTGCGCCCGCGCGTGCGCGCGTAGGGGCGCACGAGGGAACCGCCGCCGTCCTCCAGCTCCTCCGGACCCGGTTGGAACTCGTTCACCGCGGACATCGGGCCCGAACCGGTGCCGGGCTGGGAGACCTCGGGCGGCCCGCTCGATCCCGACTGCCCGAGCGGCATCATCGACTGGGACACCGACGGCATCGACACCGACGGCGGCCCCTGTCCGAAACCCTCGTCGAAGCCGGGGCCGGCCGCGGCGCCGTCGCCCGCACCAGGGCCGGAACCGAACAGGTCGGCTCCCGGACCGCCGAACAGCGACCGGCCGTAGGCGTCCACCTCGGAGTCGGAACCGCCGGATCCCACCCCGTCGGCGAAGTCGTCCTGCCACGAGTCCGCACCGAGCCGCTTGTGGTACAGGCGGAACAGGTCACCGTCCCAGCTGGGTTCGGAACCGCTGCTCACGACGAACTCCCTTCCGCGCGTCGCCGCCCGGCGTCACTGGCGCACCGTGCCCTGCAGCTGCGCCCGCAGTTCCGGCGTCAACTGCCGCCCGACGCGTTCCACCAGCAACGTCATCTCGTACGCGATCAGCCCGATGTCCGCGTTCGGCGCGGCCAGCACGGCCAGGCACGAGCCGTCGCTGATGGACATGAGGAACAGGTACCCCTGCTCCATCTCGACGACGGTCTGCGTGACCTCGCCGGCCTCGAAGCAGCGCGCGGCACCCTGCGTGAGGCTGACCAGGCCGGACGCCACCGCGGAGAGCTGTTCCGCGCGGTCCCGCGGCAGCCCCTGCGAGCCTGCGAGTAGCAGGCCGTCCGCGGAGACCACGACCGAGTGCGCGACGCCGGGGACGCGCCGCACGAAGTCGGTGATCAGCCAACTGAAGCTGTTGCTGCTCATCGGTTGCTGCACGGACCCGTTCACTCCTGCTCCTCGTGACGGCTAGGCGATTCGTCCGACGCCGAGTCGGTCTTCGAGTGCCGACCCCGCCGGATGCCCTGCTGGAAGTTGGACATCCGGCCACGTACGGCTTCGGCCGAGCGCGGCGTCGATGCTTCGGGCCGCACCTCGGACTGCGAGCGAGACTCGGCCGAACCGGGAACGAGGTTCGACTTGGGCACTCGCTTCGGCAAGCCCGCGGCGGTGGTTTGCTGCGGCTGCTGATTTTCCAGCAGCGCCTCGGCGGCCTTCCAACCGGCATCCGCGTGACCCCAACCCGGGTCGTCGCCGGCGGACCCGGCCGTCGGCTGCGACCCGGCCGCGGTCTCGTCCGCGGCCTCGTTCGCGGCCTCGTTCGCGGACGCTGAGGCGTTCGCGCCGGAAAGCCCCGGTGCGGGTTCCTCCGCCTCCGCTGCGTGGTTGCCCGGTTCCGGTGCGGCGCCCTCCGGTTCTGGGGCCGGAGCGGAACCCGTCACGTCCGAGGTGTTCGCATCCGGCCGGGGCGTGCTCGGATAGGCACCGAGCTGCTCACCGGCCTGCGGGACGGCGGGACCGTGCACACCGCCGGCCGCAGCACCGTTCGCGACCGGCTCGTCCTCGTCCGCGCTGTCAGTGCTGCCGCCCTGCGCAGCGGAGAGCATCGGCTCGTCCACATCGGACTCCCGGAACCACTGGGAGAGCACGGCCTCGTAGATCGGGAGCCGCTGCGTGGGCGCGTCGTCCCCGGCCGCGCCCTGCGGGGCGGCGCCGGATTCGCCCCGGCCCGCGGACCGGTCGGCCATCGGGTGCCCCTCGCGTCGCGGGGCACCCGGCGCGGCCGCGGACTCCGGCGCGGCTGCCCCCGGTTCGACGGCCCCCGGTTCGACGGCTTCCGGTCCGGCGGCCTGCTGTTCGGCCGTCCCCGAGTCGACGATCCCCGGCTCGGCGTCCTGCTCTTCGGCGGCCTGCGGATCGGCCGCGGGGAACCCGTCCTGCTCAGGGGCGTCCGCCGCCGGGACGCGCTCCAACTGCGTGGTCTTCTCGGCCTCGAAAGGATTGTTGAACAGATCGTTCGACGCGTCGGCCGGCACACCGCAGGTACCGCCGATGCCCTCCGGCAGGTCCTCGCTCGGCCACAGCGGGGCCTCGGCCGGAGCGCCGGTCGTGTCGGCGTTGCCGGCGGGTTCGGCCGCGGGCCACTCCGCCTCCCACGAGGGCACGTCGGTGGCACCGACCGGGGAGTCCGCCGTGTAGCGCACCGAGTAGTCGGCGGGCGCGGTCGCAGCGGCCCCGGCTTCGCCCCCCTCGGCTCCGGCCGGGTCGGTCCCGGTCGGTTCGGCCGCGGCCGGTCCGGTTCCGGAGGGATGCTGCTCCGCCGGCGCGGGCGACAGCGGAGGCAGCTCCCGCGCCTCGACGGCCGCGGTACCGCTCGGGTCCGCACCGTTGTTCTGCGGCAAGCCGCCCTGCGCGAACGCAGCGGCCAGTCCCAGGTGCGAGCCGGTGTCGGTGACCGAGTCGCGCTGGTCCGGACGCGGCATGTCCGGCATCGGCTTCGGCCCCTCGGAGGTGAGCTGGTAGACGTACTGGCCCGGCACCTGGACGGTGGCGGTGGCCCCGCCCTCCAGGTCCTCGTTGTTGGACAGGAACACCCCGATGTCGTTGCGCTGCGCCAACTGGCCGACCACGTACAGGCCCATCCGGCGGGAGGCCGCCACGTCGATCTCCGGCGGCCGCTGCAGCCGCTCGTTGATCTCCTCCAGGTCGTCCGGGTCGATGCCGACACCGCGGTCGCGGATCTCCACCACCAGCTGCTGGCGCCGGTAGACCGTGCGCACCGTCACCTCGGTCTCCGGGTTCGAGTAGACCGTGGCGTTCTCGAACAGCTCGGCTGCCAGGTGCACGAAGTCGTTGACCATGCGGCCCTGCAGTGCCAGGTCGGGCGCGTCGGCCACGGCGATGCGGGCGTACTGCTCGACCTCGGAGACGGCCGCGCCGAGGACCTCGTTGAACGGCACCGGGCGCACCATGCGGCGGGTGAGGTCGGTGCCGCCGAGGATGAGCAGGTTCTCGTTGTTCCGCCGCATCCGGGTCGCCAGGTGGTCCAGCTCGAACAGGCTGGCCAGCTGGTCCGGATCCTGCTCGTCCTGCTCCAGCTGGTCGATCAGCGACAGCTGGCGCTGGACCAGCGTCTGGCTGCGCCGGGCGAGGTTGACGAACAGGTCGTTGATGTTGGCGCGCAGCAGCGCCTGCTCCGAGGCCAGCCGCAGCGCCTGCTGGTGCACCGCGTCGAACGCGCGGGCGACCTGGCCGATCTCCTCGTGCGAGTGCACCGGGACCGGCGGCACGGAGGCGTTCTGCGAACCGGCCGGGCTGTCGTTGACCCGGGTGATCGCCTCCGGCAGCCGCTCCTGGGCGATGTCCAGCGCGCCGTAGCGCAGGGTGCGCAGCGGTTGCAGCATCGACCGCGCGATGTACGCGGCCACGCCGAAGGCGACCGCGAGCAGCAGCACCACGGCGACGGCGTCGCGGACGGCCGCCCAGCGCACCGAGCTGGTCAGGTCCGCGGCCCGGTCGTGGAACTCGGTCATCGCCTGCTGCTCGACCTGGCGCAGCAGGTCGGTGCGGGCGGTGGCCTGCGAGGACCACTCCCCGGCGTCGATGGTGACCGGGTCGCCCGCGTCGGAGGCGATGAGGGCGTTCTGCTCCATCTGCTCGCTGCGGTCGACGGGTTCACCGGCGACGGTGGCGTTGTAGCGCGCGAGCTGCTGGGGCGTGGCGGCGCTGGTGAACTCCCGCAGCGCCGCCTCGTACTGCGCCTTGGCCTGGCGGATGGAGTCGGCTTCACCGGCGCGGAACACGCCGCGCATGCTGGCGCCGGTCAGCAGCGACCGCTGCTGGGCGAGCTGCTCTTTCGCGCGGCCGAGCGCGTCCGCGGCTTGCGCGACGTCGTTGACCTCGGTGTCGGTGGCGGTGCGGGCGACGGTGCTGCCGACCCCGAGCACGCCGGAGAGGATGGAGTTGTAGGCGTTGACCGTCTGCGGGGTGGTGAATCCGCTGTTGACGGTGCTGCGCAGCGCTTCGAGGCTGCCGGAGCGGTTGGTGGCGCTGTCGTAGGCGTCGCGCACTTCGGGGGAGAACTCGTCCGCGGATCCGCCGACGGCCTCGAGCTGCCGCGTGGCCTGGTCGACGCGCTGCGCCTGCGCGTTGTAGTCCTGCTCGGCCGCGGGCGCGTCGGAGGTCGTGCGGATCACGGCGAGATCCCGCTCACGCTGCAGTTCGTGCGCGAGATCGGCGGAGCGCTGCGCGAGCTCGACCTCGGAGGTGAGCGCGCTGAGGCGCTGCGTCGCGGCGAGGCCGTCGTAGACGCGCACGCCGCCGACCCCGAGGGCGGCGATCGTGGGAACGAGCAGCACCGCCGCCATCTTCCACCACAGCCGCCAGTTGCGGAGCCGCCAGCGGCCGCCGCGATCGTCCATGGCCGAGGCGCCGGTCTCCGGCGTCGGGCGGGCTGCGGCATCGGGGTCGTTGTTGAGCATCCCTGTTTCCTGCGCTGGGGCGGACATGTGCGGCCCCGTCACGGCCATGTTCCTGTCCGTGCCGAGGTGGTGTTCGCGTGCACGGCGCGGGCCCGGCGGGTTCGCGAGCGCCCGATCCATACGGGACAGTCGGTCATTCCCGACATAGCGGCCACACTGCCGGCTTCAGCGGTCGGGGTACTGACGGTAGGACCGTCTCCGCCAGTCCTACCAGCACGTCGAAAGACCCCGAACGCCCGTCCCACCAGGCGTGCCATCACGCTCCTCGCGCACACTTCGCAGTTCCCCGAAAACAGGGGCGGACCACCTCGACGGAGGGCACTATACTTAACCAGGAGTCACAAGTCAGCGCCCTCGCTCGAACTTTGTCACTCGGGCGGGTGTGTTGATCTCAATCCGCATTCACGGTGTGACGCCAGCCTCGCTGTACCTTGTCGTTGAAGCTTGAACCATCTAGAGTACGTGCGCTGCACCCTGCCTACCTCCCCCCTGCGGCGCACGCGCGCGTGCCGCCCGGGGAAATCGCAGGTGAATCAGGGGTGTCCGCAGGAGACCTCAGCCAGCTGACCGTCCACAACGGGCACGCTGGACAGGCCCTGCCGGGTTTCCACCCCGCCGGGTGCACTGGCCACAACGCAGCGTCGCACGGACGCACAGCCGCACACGGACACGGCAGCAGTCGGCGAGCAGCCACGGACATCTTGCCCAAGGAGGACCACACATGCGCTCCGGCCAGAGCAGCGCCATCCCGCGACGCAACCTGTTCAGACTCGCCGGAACAGCGGCGACGGCGTCCGCGCTGCTGTCAGCCACCGGCTGCGGCCTGCTCGGCGGCTCGGAAGGCGCCACCACCAGCAACGACAAGGTGGAGAAGGCGAACCTGAAACTCGGCGCGCTGCCCACCACCGAGGTCGCCCCGCTGCACCTGGCCAAGGAGCGCGGGCACTTCGACGCCGAAGGCCTGACCGAGGTCGAGATCATCAACGCCTCCGACGGCTCGGCTGCGCTCAACAGCACGATCGGCGGGGATTACGACATTTCGTTCTCCAGCTACATGCCGGTTTTCAAGGCGCAGTCCGAAGGAGCCGCCGATCTGCGGATCGTCTCCGACTGCGCCTCGTTGTCTCCGCAAACAACGCAGATCATGGCCGCGCCCGATGCGGGAATCGAATCCCCGCAGGACCTGGCCGGAGCGCGCATCGCGATCAGCGGGCCGGGGACGATTTCCGAGCTGCTCGCCAAGGCCGCCCTGCAAACGCGCAACGTCGACTTCTCCGGCGTGGAATGGGCGCCGCTCGGATTCGCCAACATGCCCAGCGCGCTGGCGCAGAACAGCATCGACGCGGGCATCCTCACCGAGCCGTTCATCACGCTCGCCGCGCGCGACGCCAACGCCCAGCAGATCATCGACGTGGGCACCGGTCCGCTGGAGAGCTTCCCGATGGGCTGCTACGTGGCCACCGCGCAGTTCGCCAAGGACAACCCGCGCACGGTGCAGGCCTTCCAGCGCGCGATGCTGCGGTCCACGATGGAGGCCCAGGACCGCTCCAACGTCGAGCCGCTGCTGCCGCAGTACGCCAAGATCGAGCCGGAGACCGCGAAGATCATCGGACTGCTCGACTACGAGTCGCGTGCCGACCCGCGGCGCATCGCGCGCGTGCCGCGCCTCATGCGCCAGTTCGGGTACCTGAACGAGGAAATCGACGTCTCCAAGCTGATCATCGACCAGCCGAAGAACTGAGAATGCGCAAAACGCTGCGCGGGGGCGCCGGACTGGTCGTCTTCCTCGTCCTCTGGGAGATCATCAGCCGCTCCGGCGCGTTCCCCCGCGAATACCTGCCACCGCCGTCCACCGTGTTCAGCCAGCTGTTCGGGCTGCTCGGCGACCAGTCGTTCCTGCTGGACGTCATCGCCACCATCCTCAACTGGCTGATCGCGCTCGGCCTCGCCTCCGGCATCGCCGTCGTCCTCGGCCTGCTGCTGGGCAGCCTGCCGCGGGTGCGCATGGCGACGCGCGCGGTCGTGGAATTCCTCCGGCCGATCCCGTCCGTGGCGCTGATCCCGCTGGCCATGGTGCTCATCGGATCCGGACCGGAAACCAAGATCACGCTGGCGGTGTACACGGCGATCTGGCCGATCCTGTTCAACACGATCTACGCGCTGTCCGAGATCGAGCCGCTGCACCTGGACACGGCCCGGTCCTTCGGCCTCGGCCGCGGCCAGATCCTCGCCCGGGTCGCCCTGCCGAACGCGGCGCCGTTCGTGCTGACCGGGATCCGCACCTCCGCTGCCGTGGCGCTGATCACCGTGGTCAGCACCGAGTTCCTCGCCGGCGGCAGCAGCGGACTCGGTACGTTCGTGCTCGACGCCAGCACCGGCGCCGGGCGGATGGACCTCGTGCTCGCCGGAACGCTGGTGGCCGGCTTCATCGGCTTCGTCAGCAACGCGGCGCTGGAACAGCTGCACAAACGCGGACTGCGGTGGAGCACGACGGAACCGGAGGGTGCCCGATGAGCGAACGCACGAGCACGGCCGTGCGGAACGGCTCCACCGCACCGGCCCGCGCCCGCCGCGCCCCCTCGGCACCGGAGGAGATGTCGGCCGGCTCCCGCTACCTGCACGGCTGGCTGGTCTTCCTCGGCCTCCTCATCGCGTGGGAAGTGGCCACCCGGTTGGCAGGCAGCGCGTTCTTCCCGCCGCCGACGGCGATCCTCGCCGCCGCGCGCGAGCAGTGGTTGAGCGGACCGGCCGCCGCGCTGTTCCTCACCGACACGGCGATCAACGACGTCCTCGGCAGCCTCGGCCGGATCGCGCTGGGCTGGATCAGCGCCACGGTCATCGGCATCGGCCTGGGCACGCTGCTCGGCCGGTCGCGCACGGCCATGGACTACGTCGGGCCGCTGATGGCGTTCGTCCGAGCCGTGCCGCCACCGGTGCTGGTCCCCGTGTTCATCGTGCTGCTCGGGCTCGGGGTGACGATGCAGACCACCGTCATCGTCTTCGGCATCGTGTGGCCGATCCTGCTCAACACGGTCGACGGCGTGCAGTCCATCGACCAGATCAAAGTGGACACAGCTCGGTCGTTCCGCCTCCCGCGCGGGCAGTGGATCTTCGGAGTCGTGCTGCCCGCAGCAGCGCCGAAGATCTTCGCCGGGCTGCGCGTGAGCATGGCGCTGGCCCTGGTGCTCATGGTGATCTCCGAACTCGTCGGATCCACCAACGGCATCGGCTACCAGCTGATGTTCCGCCAGCAGGCCTACGACTTCCCCGGCATGTGGGCGGGAATCGTCCTGCTCGGGGTGCTCGGGTACGTGCTCAACACCCTGCTGCTGGCCGTGGAGCGGCGGGCCCTCAACTGGAAAACCGCGTAGTTGTCCGACACCGACGAGGAAAGCTGGCTTGAGCCGATGAGTGACGAGCGCATGCTGGAGGTCTCCCAGCTCGGCCACCGCTACGGCGGTGCGAACGGGCAGCTGGCCATCGACGAGCTCACGTTCGACGTGAGCCCCGGGGAACTCGCCTGCATCGTCGGCCCGTCCGGTTGCGGCAAATCGACCCTGCTGCGCACGGTGTCCGGACTGCTGCGGCCCAGCCACGGCGACGTCCGGCTGCACGGCGATCCCGTCGACGGCGTGCCGAGCGACCTGGCGGTCGTGTTCCAGGACTACAGCCGCTCGCTGTTCCCCTGGCTGTCCGTGCAGTCCAATGTGGAATTCCCGCTGCGGGCGCGCGGCATGTCCAAGGCGCAGCGCCGCGAGCGCGCCGCGGAAGTGCTCGACTGGGTCGGGCTCGGCGGTTCCGGCAGGAAGTACCCGTGGCAGCTCTCCGGCGGCATGCAGCAACGCGTGTCCATCGCGCGCGCACTGGCCTGCCGGCCCGCCCTGCTGCTCATGGACGAACCCTTCGCCTCGGTGGACGCGCAGACGCGGTTCGAGCTGGAGGACCTGCTGCTGCGCACGCGCAAGCAGTTCGACAGCACCGTGCTGCTCGTGACGCACGACATCGACGAGGCCGTCTACCTCTCCGACCGCGTGTTCGTACTCTCCCAAGCTCCGGCGACCGTCGTCGCGGACCTGCCGGTGGATCTCGGTTCCGAGCGCGATCAGATCGCCACCCGCGAGTCCGAGGACTTCGTGCGCCTGCGCGGTGAAGTGGCCCGGCTGCTGAAGTCCAAGGACAGCCTCAGCTCGCACGTCTGACGGGGAACGCGGCACCGCGGTCCGGCCTCCCCCATCCACTCGACCGGGGCCCCACGTTCATCCACTCGACCGGGGCCCCACGTTCGGGTCCGCCCAATCCAGCGACCCAAGCCCGGCTCCCCACCCGATTCCACTGGTCAGACCGCACTCGAGCCCCGCCGCCTGGTGGACATTTCTCGAGAAACGTCCACCAGGCGGCCGCGATCTCACAGTCGCCGATCACCCGATCAGATGCCCGCTTTGGTGGCGGTGGCCCTGCACGGACCGGGCAACGCCCGTCAGCTCGCCACCGCTGCCAGGAAGGTGTCGCGGAGGTGACTGGTGGTGTGTTGGGCCCAGAGCGCGTGCAGCGGCACGAAGATCGGGGGCTGCAGGTCGAGCACGCGGACTCGCCCACCCGCGGCGGGACCGGGCGGCGTGGTCACGAAGGCGACGTGGTCGGTGCCGAGCACGGCGGTAACCGGCGGCGTGCCTTGAACGGGGGTGCGGTGGACGCTCGGCTCGAAACCCGCCTGGCGGCAGTGCTCGACGAGCAGGTCGGTGTAGCCGGAGCGGCCCGGAGTCCCCCAGACCACGATGGACTCCGCAGCGAGCTCGGCGAGCTGGACCTCGTCCCGGTCGGCGAGGTGGTGCTCGGCGGTCATCGCGAGGCGCAGGCGCTGGTGGGTCAAGGTGCTGCGCGCCAACCCGCGTTCGGGAGTCATCGCCCGGCACAGCCCGAGGTCCAGGTCACCGGCGAGCAACTGGTCCGTGAGCTCGTGCGGATAGCGCTGGTTGACCTGCGGCGACAGGCCGGAACGAGTGTCGTGCACCTGCCGCAGCAGGATGCTGATCTCGTCGCCGGTGACGGCCGGTGTGTGGCCGATGCGCAAGATCTCGGTCTCACCGCGACCGATGCGGCGAGCGCGCTGCACCGCGGACCGAGCCACACCGTGCAGCACGCGAGCGTCGTCGAGCAGCGCCCGCCCCGCGGGCAGCACCACCAACGTGTTGCCGCTGCGCTGCAACAAGGACACGCCGACTTCGCGTTCCAGGGTCCGGACCGAGGTCGACAGCGCCTGCTGGGACAGGTGCAACCGGGCGGCAGCACGGGTGAAGCTGCCTTCCTCGACCACAGCGATGAGGTGGTCGAGCTTGTGCAGGTCCACCGCCATGTCACGCCCCGCCTTCCCCGTGGTGTGCTGCTGCCGTCCCCGCGGGAACCCACCTCGCCACCTGCGTTGCCACGGCCAACGCGGCCGTGGTCGCGAGGGTGGCCGGCCCGACGAACAGCTCGATCGGCGCGACCTCCGAACGCCCGGTCCCCTCCGGCCGCACCAGGCGGGGCCGCGTCGACTGCTGAGGGCGCTGCGCCCCGGGATTCCGGATCACGACTTCCTTCCCGCGGACGGTTCTGCCGTCGCCTCGTGGTCGTCCCTCCGGCACGCGGTGCGGGCGGCGCCCCCGGACCGCCCGCACCGCTCCCCCTCTCCCGCTCAGCGGGTGGTGTAGCCGCCGTTGGGGAACAGCGTCTGGCCGGTGAACCACCAGCCGTCGGTTACCAGATGATGGATGATCGGGGCGATGTCTTCGAGTTGGGTCAACTGGTTGCCCAGAGCCTGGGACTGGTGGAACGCGACGCGTTGATCGTTCTCCTGCGGGTAGAAGAACGGGGTGTCCATCGGCCCCGGTGCGACCGTGTTGACCGAGATGCCCCTGTCCGCGAACTCCTTGGCCGCCGCCCGGGTGAAGTGCTCCAGCGGGGCCTTGCCGCCGGCATAGGTGGAATAGCCATCGGTGAACGCCGCTTGCAACGACGTGCCCAGGCTGACGATCTTGCCGTGGTCGTTGAGCCGGCGCCCGGCCTCCTGGAGGAAGAAGTACGCCGCCTTGGCGTTGACGGCGAACATCCGGTCGTATTCCTCCTCGGTGGTCTCCAGGATGGGCTTGCGCAACACCATCCCGGTCGTGTTGACGGCGACATCGACCCCGCCGAAGGTGTCCACCGCCTGGTCGAACAACCGTCGCACCTGGCCGACCTGGGTCAGGTCGCCCTGCACGGCGATCGCCTGCGACCCCGCGGCCTGCACCGCGCCCACGGTCTTGTCCGCCTCGCTGTCGGAGCTGCGGTAGTGCACCACGACCTTCGCGCCGTCCTCGGCGAACCTCGTCGACAGCAACCCACCCAGGTTCTTCTCGCCGCCGCCGATCACCACGACCTTGTCCTGCAGCGTTCCCGCCATGAGCGTCACTCCTGCGTCGTTTCGAGCTGCCGGGCGAATCTCGCCGGATGCGCCCACGACGCTAGGTACCCGACCGCGTTGCGGGGAAACGCAGTTTTCTTGTCGGCCCACAACCGCGCGCGACTTCTCCCCGGGCAGCCGGCGCCAGGACCACCGGAGCGAGCGGCGGACGCGGCGCACCTCCGCAGCGGCCGGTGCCAGCCCGGCGGACGCGGAGCGACCCGAGAACCGACGAGGTGCCTCGGTGGATGCATGACTTCCCGAGCGGAACCGGCGGACCGCACCGCGCGTTGTCACCCGGCCCCGCGTCACGGGTTCGAGCCCGCTCGATCCAGCGCCGGGTGCGGCGAGTTCCGCGGCTCAGTAGAGGTGGCGCTGGTCGGAGTCGACGGGCACGTGCAGCAACGACGGCCCCACCCGGGAACTCATCTCCGCGGGCAGCGCGGTCTCCAGGTCCTCCGGTTCGCGCACCAACCGCGACGGGCAGCCCATGCTGTTCGCCAGCGCGGCGAAGTCGATGCCGCCGAGGTCCACGCCCGGCAGCTTCTCCCCTCCCCCGGCCTCACCGAGGACCGCCACGGCCGCGTAGCGCGAGTTGTCCAGCACCACGAACGTCACCGGTGCCTGCTCGGCCACCGCCGTCCACAGTGCCTGGACGCCGTACATGCTCGCCCCGTCACCGAGCACCGCCACGGTGCGCTGGTGGGGATCGGCCATCCCGACGCCCACCGCGGCGCCGATGCCGTAGCCCAGCGCTCCGGAGAACCCGGTGAAGAAGCCGCCGTCGGTGGAGCGGATCGGCAGGTACTCGTGCAGGTCGTTGCGGTGGCTCGGCGTCTCCTCCACCACCGGGGCACCGTCCGGCAGGTTCCGCTGGATCGCGTCGAACACGTAGGCCGCGGTCATCGGCGACGTGGCGGCGGGCTGGCGCGGACGCGCGTACCCGTCCGGCTGCGCGCGGCTCAGCGGTTCCACGCGCTGCTCCACCTGCCGCACCGCGTGCCGCATCGCCCCGAGCACACCCTGCCCCTGCCGCGCGCGGGCGAGGACGTCCGGATCGTCGTGCACGATGAACGTCTCGGGCAGCTCGTGCTCGGCCTCGCCGCGGTAGACGTGGAAGGTGAACGCGGGCGCGCCCCACACGACGACGAGGTCGTAGGCGCGCAGCGACTCGGTCAGCAGCCGCTGCTCGGGTTGCAGGAACCCGGCGAAGAGGCCGTGGTCCTCCGGGAACGAGCACCGCGGCGACATCGGTGCGGCCCACACCGCGGCCCGCGTCTTCTCCGCCAGCCGCACCATGTCGTCGACCACGCCGTCGGCGTCCACTTCCGGTCCGACGACGAACGCGGGGCGGCGGCACTCGCGCAGGCGCGTGGCCAGCTGCGCCACGACTTCCGGGTCGGGCGCGAAGCCAGGCGTGCGCGGCCGCGCCTCGACCTCCGCACCGGGTTCGTCCCAGTCGTCGGCCGGGATGGACAGGAACACCGGGCCGTACGGCGGGGTCGTGGCCATCTGGTGCGCGCGCACCAGCGCCGCCGGCACGTCGGCCGCCCGGGCCGGCTCGTAGCTCCACTTGACGTACGGCTTGGGGAACTGGGCCGCGTCCCGCGCGCCGAGGAACGGCTCGTCGAACATGAGCGTGCGCGTCTGCTGCCCGGCGGTGATGATCAGCGGGGTGCGGTTGCAGCAGGCCGTGAACACCGCGCCGAGGGAGTGCCCGACACCGCCGGCGGAGTGCAGGTTCACCAGCGCCGGCTCCCGGCGCGCCTGCGCGTAGCCGTCGGCCATGGCCACGACGGAGGATTCCTGCAGGCCGAGGACGTAGCGGAAGTCGTCGGGCCATTCCGTCAGGAACGGCACCTCGGTCGTGCCCGGGTTGCCGAACACCGTGGTCAGCCCGAGCTGCCGCATCAGCCCCCTGGTGATGTCGCGCACCGTGCGGTGCTCACCACTCATCGATCGCGTCCTCCCTCGTCGCGCCCCGTTGCGAGCAACAGCTCCTCACGCGGGTCGCAGCCTCGTCGCGACCCGCGCGGTTCGTGCAGCGAACAACTGCAGAACACCACACTAACGAGGGGCGCTGCCAGATCACATTCGTCACCCGCCCGGCCGGCCCGCCGGAGCGCCGGCAAGACCGTCCGGGGCGCGGGACTCACCCGTTCCGCACCGGGCCGAAGCACACGGTCCGCGGCGGGTTCGAGAACCAGTACCGCCCTTCCCGCTCGGAGCAGACGTTGTCCGCGTCGCTGCGGTCGGCGACCTTGGTGACCTGTTGCACGTTCGGCTCGCCGCACTCCCGCGACACCGGCAGGAAGCCCTGCTCCGCGCGGTAGGCGCTCAGGCAGTCGCCCACCACGACGTCCAGGGCCATGCAGTAGGTCGTGTCCTCGTGGACGTTGTAGAAGCTGCCCGAGCAGCCCTTCGGGGCGCGCCCGTCGAGCACGCGGAGCACCTCGTAGTCGGAGTCGGGTGCGCCGCAGTCGGTCTCGCTCACCGCACCGCCGTACTCGCCCTGCAGCGAGACGCATCGCCCGCCTGCACATCACCCGATCCCAGCGCCCACACCGCGCCGAGCGCGGCACCCAGCACGACGACGGCGCCGCCCGCGATGCCGAGGATCAGCCCCGGCCGCCCCTTGCGGGGCGGTTTGCGCTGCGGACCGCCCGCCGCGACCCGGCGCCAGAAGTCCTGCCCGCCACCCGCCCCGTAGGGCCTGCCCATCTGCGGCGGGCCCGCGTATCCGCCCGGGTACTGCCCGGCTGCCTGCGGGTCCTGCCCCGGCTGCGGATGCCGCCCCCAGCCAGGGGGCTGGTTCCATCCCTGCGGGGGACCCGGCGCCCCCGGCTGCGGCGGATAGCTCACTGCCCCTCAAGCCTCCTTCGCTCTCGCTGCGGGAAACCTAGCTCACGCGCGCACGCGGGCGAAGGCGGATCGGACCTGCGGCGGGAAGCCCCTTCGGCGCGCTTCCCCGGCTTGGCGGGGTGGCGCGCGGTGGAATACTGGGCCGCGGACCTACGCGCCGCGGAGCGCGACCCGTTTCCGCTGATCACGTCTGGAGCGCACCGTTGACCGACGGACCACTGATCGTCCAGTCCGACAAATCGGTCCTGCTCGAAGTCGGCCACGAGCTGGCCGACGACGCGCGGACCGCGATCGCGCCGTTCGCCGAGCTGGAACGCGCCCCGGAGCACGTCCACACCTACCGGATCACGCCGCTGGCGCTGTGGAACGCCCGGGCGGCCGGGCACGACTCGGAGCAGGTCGTGGACGCGCTGGTCTCGCACTCGCGGTACCCGGTTCCGCAGCCGCTGCTGGTCGACATCGTCGACACGATGGGCCGCTACGGGCGGCTGCAGCTGTCCAACGACCCGGTGCACGGGCTGATCCTCACCGCGCTGGACCGCGCGGTGCTGGAGGAGGTGCTGCGCAGCAAGAAGGTCGCACCGATGCTCGGGCAGCGGCTCGACCAGGACACGGTGATCGTGCACCCGAGCGAGCGGGGCCGGCTCAAGCAGGCGCTGCTCAAGGTCGGCTGGCCGGCCGAGGACCTGGCCGGCTACGTCGACGGCGAGCACCACCCGATCGACCTGGAGGAGAACGGCTGGCAGCTGCGCGACTACCAGCAGCAGGCGGTGCAGTCGTTCTGGGCCGGCGGCTCGGGCGTGGTCGTGCTGCCGTGCGGTGCGGGCAAGACGCTCGTGGGCGCGGCGGCGATGGCGCGGGCGCGGGCCACCACGCTCATCCTCGTGACGAACACGGTCGCCGGTCGCCAGTGGAAGCGCGAGCTGGTCGAGCGCACCTCGCTGACCGAGGACGAGATCGGCGAGTACTCCGGGGAGAAGCGCGAGATCCGCCCGGTCACGATCGCCACTTACCAGGTGATCACGCGCCGCAGCAAGGGCGAGTACAAGCACTTGGAGCTGTTCGACACCCGCGACTGGGGCCTGGTCATCTACGACGAGGTGCACCTGCTGCCCGCGCCGGTGTTCCGCATGACCGCGGACCTGCAGTCGCGGCGGCGCCTCGGGCTGACGGCCACGCTGGTGCGCGAGGACGGCCGCGAGGGCGACGTGTTCTCGCTGATCGGCCCGAAGCGCTTCGACGCGCCGTGGAAGGAGATCGAGGCGCAGGGCTGGATCGCCCCGGCCGAGTGCACCGAGGTGCGGGTGACGTTGACCGACGACGAACGCCTCGAGTACGCCACGGCCGATGCCGACGAGCGCTACCGCGTCTGCTCCACCGCGCGCACCAAGGCGGGCGTCGTGCAGTCCATCTTGGACCAGCATCCCGGCGAGCCGACGCTGATCATCGGGGCGTACCTGGAGCAGCTGCACGAACTCGGCAAGGCGCTGGACGCCCCGGTGGTGGAAGGCTCCACGAAGAACAAGGAGCGCGAGGCGCTGTTCGACGCGTTCCGCCGCGGCGAGGTCAACCGGCTCGTGGTCTCCAAGGTCGCGAACTTCTCCATCGACCTGCCCGAGGCCTCCGTGGCCGTGCAGGTCTCCGGCACTTTCGGTTCCCGCCAGGAGGAAGCGCAGCGGCTGGGGCGGTTGATGCGGCCGAAGGCGGCGCAGCGGCAGGCGCACTTCTACTCCGTGGTCGCACGGGACACGTTGGACACCGACTACGCCGCGCACCGGCAGCGGTTCCTCGCCGAGCAGGGCTACGCCTACCGGATCACGGACGCCGACGACCTGCAGGGCCCCTCCGTGGATTCGCACGTGTGACATCAGCGAAGATGTTTCGCGACGAGGAGCACCGATGATGCCGAACCCGTCCCGTGCAGCCGGGCGAGCGGCTACGGTGCTCAGCGAGCCGACAGTGTCCGCACACGGGAGATCGGATTGACCACGGAACAGGAACGTGCCGCGCTGGGTGGTGCGCACCGGTTCAAGGGGCTCGCGGAGAACCTGGAGCACCACGCGGGCGTGCCGACCGGGGCGGAACCGCCGAACGTGCACGGCGGGGACCGCGGATACGGACTCGTGTTCTTCCACCTGGACCGGTACCACCTGAGCACGGTCATCAGCAGCGGCCTGCGCTTCCAGCCGATCGGTGCCGAACCCGCGCAGGAACTCGCGTGCAGCGTCTACAAGGAGCAGGCCGAGGCCGCGCGGCACCTGGTCGACATCACCGCGGAGTTGTTGCTGCACAACAGCACCTACCTGGTGCCGGACCAGATCGTGCCGAACGAGCAGCCGCTGCTGCCGAACACGGAGTTCCACGGCGTGCTGGCCAGCGGCCACCCCATGTTCCCTCCCGAGTTCACGCGGTTCACCGACGAGCACGGCGCGGAGCAGCTGCAGGTGTTCACCCTGCTGCCGGTCACCCTCGGCGAGCTGAACTTCATCCTGGACAACGGGGTGACCCGGCTGCGGCAGGAGTGGGCGCGCTTCGAGGTCGACGTGTTCGACCTCGGGCGGCCGAGCGTCGCCTGAACCGGACGTCCGCGGGCCGGTGCTGCGGCGCAGGAACCTCCGGGCGGTTCCGATTGCCGGACCGGCCGGTGCGGGTAGCCGTGAGGTATGGAACGCAGTTCGCGCCGGAACCGGTACTCCGAAGGACTGCCCGGATACCATGATGTGCTGGCCCGTCTCACCGGAGCCCCCTCGGGGCGCAGCGCGCTGACGCTGCGGTTGTGGCTGGCCGGGCTGGGCTTCGTCCTGTTGGCCGCCGCCACCGTGGTGGCGTTCGTGTTCGTCCCCGACAGGCCCTGGCTCGGTTGGATCCTCGCGTTGTTCGCGCTGATCGCGGCGGCCAACATCGCCTGGGTCGCCTACCGCAAGCTGCGGGGCGAACCCGGCTAGGCGAGCGTCGGTGCGCCGCCCGCGGCGACGGGCGAGGGGCGGGCCCGCCGCTGAGGAACGCACCGACGAAGGGATGAGCATGTGCGCGCAGAACGGCTTGGTCCGGTTGGGCGAACTGGACGCGGTGCGGGTGTTCGGACTGCCGATGCGCGACACCTTCCGCGGCGTCACGGTCCGCTACGGGATCCTGCTGCACGGCCCGAACGGCTGGGGGGAGTTCTGCCCGTTCGAGGACTACGCGGACACCCCGTCGGTGCCCTGGCTGCGCACCGCCCTCGAATCCTGCACGGGCGACTGGCCCGCACCCGTCCGCGACCGGGTCCCGGTCAACTGCACCGTGCCGGTGGTCTCGCCGGAGTCGGCCGCGCGCATCGTCGCCGCCTCCGGCTGCACCACGGCGAAGGTCAAGGTCGCCGACGCCTCCGCCGCGCCGCACGAGGACCTGGCCCGAGTGGAAGCCGTGCGCAGCGCGCTCGGCCCGTCCGGCGCGGTCCGCGTGGACGCCAACGCCGCGTGGGACGCCGACACCGCGGTGCGGCGCATCCGCGAGCTCGACCGCGCCGCCGGTGGCCTCGAGTACGTGGAACAACCCTGCCCGAGCGTGGCGGAGCTCGCGGCGGTGCGCAGGCGGGTGGACGTGCGCATCGCCGCTGACGAATCGATCCGCCGCGCCGAGGACCCGCTGCGCGTGGCCCTCGCCGAGGCCGCCGACGTCGCGGTCATCAAAGCCGCCCCGCTCGGCGGGGTGCGCACCGCGCTGCGCGTCGCCGAGGCGAGCGGACTGCCCTGCGTGGTCTCCTCGGCCGTGGAAAGCAGCGTCGGTCTGGCCGCGCAGCTCGCGCTCGCCGGGGCGCTGCCGCAGCTGCCGTTCGCCTGCGGCCTGGGCACCGTGGCCCTGCTGGACGGCGATGTCGTGGCGGAACCGCTGCTGCCGCAGCGCGGCAGCCTGCCGGTGCCGCGGCGCGCACCGGAACCGGATCCGGCGCAGGTGGCCGCGGCGACACCGCCGGCCGAGGTGCAGCGCCGGTGGTTGGACCGGTTGCAGCGGGTCAACGCGCTCGCCGAAGCGGCGTGAACCGGTCGTGACCGGTGTCCGCCCACGACCCGTCCGCCGCGGGCGGGCGCGGCCGCGACGTGCCCACCGCGGCCAGGGAGGTCGCACCGCGGCCAGGGAGGTCGCACCGCGGCCGGGGCGATCCGCACCGGCCGCGGTCCCGGCGCGGATCGCCCCGGCCCGGCACCGCAGTCCCGGCGCGGCCGCACCAGGCCGGCACATGCCGCAGCCGGGGCAAGGGTGTCAGCCCGCACCGCCGCAGCTGGCGCTCGCGGAGCTCACCTGTTGCGGCTCACTTGTTGTTGCGGCTCTTGTTGCGGTGGCGCCGCCGCAACAGGCGCAGCAGCACGAACACGACAACAGCCGCGGCGAGGGCCGGCGCCAGCCGCCTGAGCATCGGTGCGCCTGCTGTGTCCAGCAGGTCGATCGCTTCCGGCTCCTGAGCGGCGTGCCGCGGAGCGTTGTTCGCGGCCGTCGAACCCGTCGAGCTCGGCGCCGTCACCCGCCAGCCCGACCGCTCGCCCTGCGCGGAACCCGCGGTTTCCGGGGCCGGGCGGTCGCCGTTGGCGCTCGTCCCGGCCGCACCGGCGGCTGCTGCTCCGGCAGCCGCAGCACCAGCGGCAGGAGCGGCGCTGCCCGCCTGCTCGGCCGAGCTGGCGGAACGGGGCTCCGCGGCCTGCGCACCGGTCGGCTCCCCGGCACCCTGGGTTTGCCCGGAACTCTGGGTTGGTTCGGAACCCTGGGTTTGTCCGGAACTCTGGGGTTGTCCGGCACCCTGGGTTTGCCCGGATCCCTGGGCAACCGACTCCGCGGCCGTGCCCTGCGCGGGCTCCTCCGCGGTCTCCGCACCGGCGAGCCGCTCGGCCAAGCAGTCGGCGAACTGGTTGATGAGCTTGCCGCCGACCTCGGAGATGAGACCGCGGCCGAGCTGCGCCGGCTTGCCGGTGATCTTCAGGTCGGTGTCCACCCGCACGGCCGTCGTGCCGCCGTCCTCGGACAGGGTGGCCGTGACCGTGGCGGCCGCGGTGCCGTTGCCGCGCGAGTCCTTGCCGCTGGCGTCCAGGACGACCCGCCGCGCCGACTCGTCGACCTCGGAGAAGGTGCCGTTGCCCTTGTACAGCAACGTGACCGGGCCGAGCTTGACCTTCACCGAACCGGAGAAGTCGCTGCCCTCGACGCTGCTGAGCGTGGCCCCGGGCATGCACGGGGCGACCCGCTCGGGATCGAGCAACGCCTCCCAAGCCACGTCGACCGGCACCGGGACGGTGAAGTGGTGCTCCATCTGCACTGGCGAATCCTCCTACCGATGGCGGCCGGCCCCTCCGGGCCGGCGTGGGCTCCGTCGGATCGTAGTCGGCGACAGTTGTTGTCGCTGCACCAACATCATGCTCGCTCGCGTCCGCGCACGACAGTCTTCCGCGGCACCGGCGAGCCGCCGGCCGGGGCGCGCGGCGGCCGGGGCCCGTGCGCGCCCCGGCCGCCGGAGCACCCCTGACGCGTCAGCCGCCCGCCGCGGCGAGCACGGCACGCCCCGTGAGCACCTCGGCGAGCTGGCGGCGGTAGGCCGGGTCCGCGTTGGCGTCCTCGGCCGGCTCGGTGCCCTGCGTGGCGTACCGCGCGGCTTCCCGCACCGCCTCGGAGGTGGCGGGCTGGCCCACCAGGGCCCGTTCGACCGCGGTGGCGCGCACCGGGGCCGGTCCCATGTTGGTCAGACCGATCCGCGCCTGCGCGATCGTGCCCTGGTCCACCCGCACCGCGGCGGCCACGCCCACGATGGACCAGGCCTGCGCCACCCGGTTGAACTTCTCGTAGCGGCCCTGCCACCCCGTCCACTTCGGCATGCGCACCTCGACGAGGATCTCGTCCGGTTGCCGCGCCGTGGTGAAGTAGTCGAGGAAGAACTCCGCGGCAGTGACGGTGCGACGCCCGGACGGGCCGGCCAGCACCATCTCCCCGTCCAACGCGAGCACCGGCGCCGGCAGGTCACCCGCCGGGTCGGCGTGCGCCAGCGCGCCGCCGAACGTGCCGCGGTGCCGCACCTGCGGATCGGCCACGGTGCGCGTGGCCAGCGACAGCAGCTCCGCGTGCCGACGCACCAGGTCATCGCGCATGACGTCGTGGTGCGTGGTCATCGCGCCGATGACCAGCATGTCGCCGTCCTCGCGGACGCCGCGCATCTCCGGGATGCGGCCGAGGTCGACGACCGTGCCCGGGTCGGCCATCCGCATGCGCAGCACCGGCAGCAGGCTGTGCCCGCCGGCCAGCACCGTGGCGTCCTCGCCCGCGGAGGACAGCGCGGTGACCGCTTCATCCACCGTGGACGGTGCTTGGTATTCGAATTGCGCCGGAATCACTCGGAACCTCCCTGCCGGGACTGGTTGAGGGCGTGCCACACCCGGTTCGGCGTGCACGGCATCGTTACGTCCTGCACTCCGTCGGGACGCAGCGCGTCCACGACCGCGTTGACCACTGCCGGGGTGGAGGCGATCGTGCCCGCCTCGCCCACGCCCTTGACGCCCAGCTCGTTCGACTCCGCACGCGTCTCGGTGCGGTCGGTGGTGAACTCGGGCAGGTCCGTCGCCGAGGGGATGAGGTAGTCGGCGAACGTGGCGGTGGTCAACGTGCCCGACTCGTCGTAGGAGGCCTCCTCGAAGAGCGCCTGCGCGATGCCCTGCGCCAGGCCGCCGTGCACCTGGCCCTCCACGATCATCGGGTTGACCACGGTGCCCACGTCGTCGACGCAGACGTAGGAGCGCAGCCGCACCCCGCCGGTCTCGGTGTCCACTTCGGCCGCGCACAGGTGCGTGCCGTGCGGGAAGGAGAAGTTCTCCGGATCGTAGGTGGCCTCGGCGTCCAACCGGGGCTCGACACCGTCCGGCAGGTCGTGCGCGGTGAACGCGGCCAGCGCCACGTCGGCCAGCGTCGTCGACCGGTCCGTGCCCCGCACCCCGAAGCGCCCGCTCGTGAACTCGACGTCGGCCTCGGAGCACTCCAACATGTGCGCGGCGATCGGTTTCGCCCGCTCCAACACCCTGTCGGCCGCCTGCACCACGGCCATGCCGCCCACGGCCAGCGACCGCGAGCCGTAGGTGTCCAGTCCGCGCGGGCTGCTCTGCGTGTCACCGTGCAGCACTTCGACGTCGTCGAAGTCGACGCCGAGCCGTTCCGCCGCGATCTGGCTCCACGCGGTCACGTGCCCCTGCCCGTGCGGCGAGGTGCCGGTGACCACCTCGACCTTGCCGGTGGGCAGCACGCGGATCGAGGCGTCCTCCCAGCCGCCCGCGCCGTAGGACAGCGAACCGAGCACGCGCGAGGGCGCCAGGCCGCACATCTCGGTGAACGTGGACACGCCGATGCCCAGGCGCACCGTGTCACCGCGGCGGTTGCGCTCGGCCTGCTCGGCCCGCAGCGCGTCGTAGTCGAACAGCTCGGTGGCGCGGTTCGTCGCCGCGGCGTAGTCACCGGAGTCGTAGGTCAGCCCGGCGACCGTGTCGTACGGGAACTCCTCGATCCAGTTCTTCCGCCGCACCTGGAGCGGATCCATCCCGGCCTCCGCGGCCAGTTCGTCCATCATGCGCTCGATGCCGAACGTGGCCTCCGGCCGCCCGGCGCCGCGGTAGGCGTCGGTCGGGGTCTTGTTGGTGAACACGTTCGTGCAGCTGAAGTGGTAGGCGGGGAACTTGTAGATCGCGTTGAACATGAGCGCGCCGAGGATCGGCACGCCCGGCGTGACCAGGCGCAGGTACGCACCCATGTCGGCGAGCAGCTCCACCTTGAGCCCGGTGACCGTGCCGTCGGAGCGCGCCGCCAGCGACAGCCGCTGCAGCTGGTCGCGGCCGTGGTGCGCCGAGACCATCGCCTCCGAGCGGCTCTCGGTCCACTTCACCGGCGCGCCGAACTGCCGCGCCGCGAGGAACGCGAGCACCTCCTCCGGCGTGACCTGCAGCTTGCCGCCGAAACCGCCGCCAACGTCGGGGGCGATCACGCGGATCTTCTGCTCCGGCACGCCCAGCGTCATCGACAGCATGAGCCGCAGGATGTGCGGCACCTGCGTCGCCGAGTGCACGGTGAACTGCTCCCCGGTGGGGTCGACGACGACCGAGCGGGGTTCCATGAACGACGGGATGAGCCGCTGCTGGCGGAACGTGCGGTCGACGCGGATGTCGGCCTCGGCCAGGGCGCGTTCCACGTCCCCGCCGGTGCCGGCCTGGGCGGAGTCGAACGTCCAGGTCGCGTTGCGGTTGGTGCCGAGGTCCTCGTGCACCAGCGGCGAGCCCGCCTGCAGCGCCGAGTCCATGTCGAGCACCACCGGCAGCTCGTCGTAGTCCACGTCGATGGCGTCCATCGCGTCGTGCGCCTCGGCGGCGCTGCGGGCGGCGACCATGGCCACGGCCTCACCGGCGAAGCGGACGGTGTCCACGGCCATCGGCGGCGCGGACGGGTGGGCCATGTCCTCGGTGATCGGCCAGGCGCAGGGCAGGCTGCCCTGCTCGTCGGCGAGGTCCCGGCCGGTGAGCACCGCGTGCACCCCGGACATCTTGCGGGCCTCGGTGGTGTCGATGCCGGTGATGCGGGCGTGCGCGACCGGGCTGCGCAGGATCGCCAGGTGCAGCGTGCCCGTGGGGGCGATGTTGTCGGTCCACCGGGTGCGTCCGGTGATGAGGCGGGCGTCCTCCTTGCGCGGGCGGGCGCGTCCGAGTTCGGGTTCCGCTACTGATGTCATGCCTGCCGACCTCCGGTGACTTCGTGCTCCTCCTCGGTCGCCGGCGTGCGCGGCGAGGGGGTGCTGCCTTCCGCGGCGGCGGGTTGCATCGGCTCCGCGCCGCTGCCGCGCATGCGCTGGGCCGCGTCCGCGACCGCGTGCACGATGTTCTGGTAGCCGGTGCAGCGGCACAGGTTGCCCTCGAGTCCTTCGCGGATGCTCTCGGAGTCCGGTTCGGGGTCCTCGGCGAGCACGTCGAGCGCCTGCATGATCATGCCCGGTGTGCAGAATCCGCACTGCAGCGCGTGGTTGTCGTGGAACGCCTGCTGCATCGGGTGCAGCTGTCCGTCGCTGGCCAGTCCTTCGACCGTGGTGATGTCGCTGCCGTCGGCCTGCACGGCCAGCACGGAGCAGGACTTCACGCTGTGCCCGTCCATGTGGACGGTGCAGGCTCCGCAGTTGCTGGTGTCGCAGCCGACGACCGTGCCGGTCTTGCCGACCCGCTCCCGCAGGTACTGCACGAGCAGCGTGCGGGGTTCGACTTCGTCGGTGTAACGCGTTCCGTCGACGGTGACGGTGATCCGCGGCATGGGGGCCTCCCTGGGTTCCGTCCGCGGGCGGACGTGAACGAGCGGTTCCCGGTTTCGTGGTGGGACCGGTGCGGACGAGTGCGGATCCGGGTCGCACGCGCGACGCGCCCGACCCGGATCGTCGGCTCCCGGTGGCCCGCGTTCCGGCACCGCCGCAGCGCGTCCGAACGCCTTCCGGCACCGCACGCCTACTGACCGCCTTCGGCACCGCAGCATCTTCCAGACACCGCTTTCCGGCGCCGCAGCGCCTTCCAGGCACTGCCTTCCGGCACGCCGCAGCGAGCGGACCGTGTTGCCACCGACTCCCCGGACTCCTCCGCCCGAGTGACTCATGTCACTGGGCTCGAGCGTGCTACGTCCACCCGCTCGGAGCAAGAGAACACGCCCGAGCATCACCCACCCGGAGGCCACAGGTCCGCGCAACGGACAACACCGCTCGCCGGTCGGACCCTCCCCGCGGAGGCGACCGCTCCCACGAAGGCGACCCCTCCCGCGGAGGCGACCGCTCCCGCGAAGCGGCGACCTCCCTGGCGGAACAGCAAACCCGCGCAGAAGCAAGCGCCTCACCCGAACGAGCGGCGCGCATTCAGCGCCCCGACGGGGCGGGTGGACATTTCTCGAGAAACGTCGGCGACATTTCTCGAGAAATGTCCAAACCCCTGGGCACACCAGCCAAGGTGCACTCCGCCAGGTCCTGCGGGGCCGGACGTGCGGGAGGGCCGGACGTGCGGCGGGGTCAGTCGTGGTGGATCGCGCCGGTCGTCTCGGACAGCCTGCTGCCGTCCCCGCCCCACCGGGCGGCGATGAGCTCCGCGGCGATCGACACCGCCGTCTCCTCCGGGGTGCGCGCCCCCAGATCCAGCCCGATCGGCGAGGCCAGCAGGGCGATCTCGCCCTCGGTCATCCCGTTGTCGCGCAACCGCTGCACGCGGTCGTCGTGCGTGCGCCGCGAGCCCATCGCCCCGACGTAGCCGAGTTCGTGGCGCAGCGCCACCTCCAGCACCGGCACGTCGAACTTCGGATCGTGCGTGAGCACCATGACCGCGGTGCGCCCGTCCAACCGCCCCGCCTCGGCCTCCGCGGCCAGGTAGCGGTGCGGCCAGTCCACGACCACTTCGTCGACCTCGGGGAACCGGCTGCGCGTGGCGAACACCGGCCGCGCGTCGCACACCGTCACCCGGTAGCCCAGGAACGAGCCCATGCGCGCCATCGCGGCGGCGAAGTCGATCGCGCCGAACACGAGCATCCGCGGCGCGGGCTCGAAGGAGTTCACGAACACCCGCATGCCCTCGCCGCGCCGCTCACCCCGCGCGCCGTACTCGAGCGTGCCGGTGCGGCCGCTGGCGAGCATGCCGCGCGCGTCGTCGGCGACCGCGTCGTCGACGCGGCCGGGCTGGACCCCACCGGCGACGCGGTCCTGCCAGACCACGAGCCTGCGGCCCACCCAACCGGACTCGGGATGCTGCACGACCGTGGCCACGGCCACCGGCTCCTCCTGCCGGACCGACTCGACCACGCTGCCCAGCTCGGGAAACGTCGTCGCATCGACCCGGTCCACGAACACGTCGAGGATTCCGCCGCAGGTCAGCCCCACGGCGAACGCGTCGTCATCGCTGACGCCGTAGCGCTCCAGCACCGGCTCGGAACCCTCGAGCACCGTCCCGGCGCGTTCGTAGACAGCACCCTCGACGCACCCGCCGGAAACGCTGCCCACCGCTTCGCCCTGCTCGGTCACCAGCATCGCAGCACCCGCGGGACGCGGCGCCGACCGGAACGTGGCGACCACGGTGCCCAGACCCACCGACTCGCCCGCCTCCCAGTGCTTCGCCAATCGATCGAGGACGTCACGCACCGCGCACCTCCAGTCGTCGAAACCGTCCACGCGCCCCGGAAGTAGTTCCGAGCCGCACGCCGCGGCACCCTAGCGGCCGCGGCCCCCGCTGACACCGGTGCCGCCGCTGTCCGGGACGCCGGCCGCCGGAGCGACCGGTTCCCCACCAGAGTGCGCCAACCGGTGCACCCACGACCAGAGCTCACGCAGCGCCTCGAGGCTGTGCCCGGCGATCATCCGATCAACGTGCGGCAGGGCCGCCACAATTCCCGACTGCACGGGCCGGTACTCGGAACTGCCCGCGTGCGGATTCGCCCACAGCACCGCGCGCGCCAACCGCCGCAGCCGCCGCGTCTGCGCCCCCAGCTCACCGGCGTCACCACGTTCCCACCCGTCCGAGAACAGCACCACGACCGCACCGCGGGCCAGCCCGCGCTGCCCCCACCGGTCGAGGAACACGCGCAGCGTGTCGCCCAGCCGAGTTCCCCCGGAGAAGTCCGGGACGACGCGGGAAGCCGCCGCCAGCGCCGCTTCCGGATCGCGCTGCCGCAACTGGCGGCTCACCCGGGTCAAGCGCGTGCCCAGGGTGAACACTTCGGTGCTGTGCGGGGCGCGCCGCGTGACCACGTGCGCGAACCGCAGCAGCGCGTCCGCGTACGGGGCCATCGACCCGGACACGTCGACGAGCAGCACCACCCGCCGCGGCCGCCGCGACCGGCGCTGACGCGGCATGCGCACCGGCTCCCCGCCGGAGCGCACCATTTCCCGCAGCACCGCCCGCGGGGACAGCTCGCCCCGCCGGGACCGGCGCAGCCGCAGCGCCGGACGGCTCGGCGGATCCGGCCGCAGCACCGACAGCAACCGCCGCAGGTGGTCCCGCTCCGCTTCGCCGAGATCGGCGATGTCCCGGTTGCGCAGCACCTCCGCGTCGCTGGCAGCCGCGGCCAGCGGATCGTCGGCGGCGTGCTCCGCCGCGTCCTCGGGTGCGGACAGCGCGGCGATGCGCGCAGGCTGCGGCCGCGGCCGCTGCTCGACCGACCGCTGCGGGGAACTCCCGGCGAACCAAGCGGCGAACGCGGTGTCGTAGGTCGGCAGGTCGTCCGGCTCCGAGCACAGCGTCACCCGCCCCGCCCAGTACACGCCGCTGCGGTCACCGAGTCCGACCTCGGCGGCCGCTTCGAGGAACGCCTGCACCCGCGTCGGCCCGCACGCCATGCCTGCGTGCCGCAGCACCCGGGCGAACCCCAGCAGTCCGGTCAAGCCCACCGGGAAATCCCCGCCGACGGGACCACCGCCGACAGAACCACCTCCGACGGGACCACCATCCGAACCGGTTCCGCCGGATCCGCGGGGCTCCTCCGCCGCAGGCACGTTCCCGTCCGCTCGCATACGCCGGTCACGCCCCCAGCACGTCCGCGGCTTGCACGCGTTCGGCGTCCTCGCGGTACTTCAGCACAGCGCCGAGGGTGTGCGCGGCGGTTTCCGTGTCCAGCTCGGAGCGGTCCAGCGCCACCAGCGCCTGCGCCCAGTCCAGCGCCTCGGCCACGCCCGGCGGTTTGAGCAGCTCCAGCCCGCGCATCCGCTGCACCGCCCCGGCGACCTGTTCGGCCAGCCGCTGCTCGATGCCGGGCAACCTGCGACGCAGGATCGCCGCTTCCCGCTCGAGCGAGGGGTGCTCCAGCCAGTGGTACAGGCAGCGGCGCTTCAGCGCGTCGTGCACCTCGCGGGTGCGGTTCGACGTCAGCAGCACGATCGGCGGCTCCTCCGCGCGCACCTCGCCGAACTCGGGAATGCTCACCGCGTATTCGGACAGCACCTCGAGCAGGAACGCCTCGAACTCATCGTCGGCGCGGTCGATCTCGTCGACCAGCAGCACGCACGGGGCCTGGCGCAGCGCGCGCAGCAGCGGCCGGTCCAGCAGGAAACGCGTGGTGTACAGCGCGGACTCGGTGTCGTCCACGTCCAGCGGCCCGTCCGCAGCGGCCTCCACGGTCCGCAGGTGCAGCAGCTGCCGCGGGAAGTCCCAGTCGTACAGCGCCTGCGCGGCGTCGATGCCCTCGTGGCACTGCAACCGGATCAACCGCAGCCCGAGAGCGCTCGCCAGCGCCTGCGCCAGCGCGGTCTTGCCCGTGCCCGGCTCCCCCTCGCACAGCAGGGGGCGGCGCATCCGCATCGACAGGAACGCGGACGTGGCGATCCCGTCGTCCGGCAGGTAGCCGGTCTCGTCCAACGCCCTCGCCACATCGGCCGGGTTCTGCATCCCGAACGCGTCTTCCACCGCCATGCCGCCGAGCCTATGCCACGCACCGCGCTGCGGGCGATCGTCGCGGCGCGTCGAGGCCGGGGAGAATCGGACGGGAAGCCCGACGACCGAACCCGGTGAACATGAGCCGATTCGCAGCACTGCCCGCGCACGTCGAAACGCACCTCGGCCGGGTGCTCGGGGCGGACAGCAAGCAGACGGACCAGCGTCTGCGCGACTACCACCTGGTGCGCTGCCGAGAACCGGACGGCGCGCACGTCTCGGTACTGTCCAGCGGGCTGCGCGACGAGCTGTGCGGCGCGCCGCTGCCGCAGGAGGTGCTGTGCACGATGCGGGCCGAGCAGCAGCGCTACGCGCACCACCTCACCGGTGTGGTCGCCGAGCTGCTCGCCGACAGCGGCAGCCGTCTCGGGTACGGGGCCCTGATCACCAACGACCGGCTGCTGCTGCCGGAGACGGAGATCGCCGGCGCCCTGGCCGCGCCGCACCCGTACCTCGGCGAGGAGTTCGACGTGCTGCTCGACGCGGCCGGAGTTCCCGCCCTGCAGCTGGTCACGCTCATCCCCGTCAGCCGCGGCGAAGCGCAGCTCGCGGCACGGCAGGGCACCGACGCGCTGTACGACCGCTGGGAAGAGCACCGGGTGGATCTCCGCGATGTGCACCGCCCCACCGTGGTGTGATGCCGCCCCACCGTGGTGTGGTGCCGCGCCGCCGTGGTGTGCTCGCGATTGCTCGGGCAGGCGGTGGGGGTGACGGGGACCGCGGTGGGCCCGGTGGGCAGGTGGACATTTCTCGAGAAACGTCGCGCACTTTTCTCGAGAAAAGTCCAACCTCCCGGGCGGGTGCGGTGCCGTTGCGAGCGGGAGGTCGGGGTAGCTCGGCAGCGCCGGAACGAGAAGCCGAATCAGAATCAGGGGCAGCTCGGGGTTGCGCCCGGGACGAGTCAGGGGCGTTTCCGGACGTGTCCGTGCCAGCTGCCGCGGCATCGTGCGGATATGACCGAAAACGCGCACACCGCCGCCGCCACCGCGGCCCCGCACGCCCCCACCGACGCCTCGCGGCGGTTCCGCCGCGACCGCAGCGACGCGATGCTCGCCGGCGTCTGCGCGGGCGCGGCGAACCTGCTCGGCATCGACGCGACGATCGTCCGCGTGCTGCTCGTCGTCGCCACCCTGTTCGGGTTCGGCACCGGGATCCTGCTGTACCTGGCCTGCTGGCTCATCGTCCCCGAGCACCGGTGACAGCCTCATGGACCGCGCGGATCGGCGGCCGCACGCCTGGACGCGCCGGCCCGCCAGGCGAGCGGCGAAGCCGCTTCCTCGTCACGCACGCAGTCCGACCCGCCGGGGGTTCGCCGGCGCTGGGCCTCGCGAGGACAGCCCCGGCAGTGCTGCCCCCGTCCGGGGAGGGTGGTCGGGGGCAGCTGGGAGGGTGGTCGGGGGCAGCTGGGAGGGTGACCGGGGCGGCTGGGAGTAGGTCGCTACCCGATGTCGGGGATCCCGCAGCCCGACCCGCCGGAGATTCCCCCACCCGACCCGCTACGCCAGCCACCCCGCGGACTCTCTTCTTCACAGCTGCGGCGAGCTGGCCACGAACTGGTCGAGCACCCCGTCGGCCAGGCGCACCGGCCCCTGCGGCCGCGTCTCACCGGGGATCGTCCGCACCTGCTCGGCCTGCTGCCGCGCCTGCGCGGCCCGGTCGAACTCCGCCGCGGCCCGCTGCTCGTCGCCGTCCGCCCGCGCCTGCAGGGCGTCGAGGGTGTGCACCAGCGCCTCGCCCCACAGGTCGGTGGCACGCAGCCACGGTTCGGCATCGGCGACGAAGTCCGAGTCGGCGCCCTGCCGGATCCGTTCGGGCGCGTTCCGGATGCGTTCGGCGTAGCGGCGCAGCCCGGCCACGGCCTCCGCCTGCTCGCCCCGGCCCCAGGCCGCGCGGAAGGAGCCGATCCGCTCGGCCAGGCCCGGCGCCGACGGCAACCACGGCTGGCCGCTCGCCAGCGGCGCGCGGTGGTTCAGGTCGAACAGCACCATGAGCGCCTCGGCGGTGCGCTGGTCGGGGCGGAAACCGGGATCGCCGAGGAAGCTGTCCCCGGCGAGCTGGTCCGCGGCGGCGCGCCAGGCCCGCTGCGGGTCGAAGTCCTCGTCGTTCCAGGCGAAGTCGGCGGCACCGACCTGCACGACCTTGCTGGCGGCGGCCTGGTTCATCGGGTTGACCACGACACCGCTGGTGTGCTCGGAAAGCCCCTTCTCGCGCTTGGCGTACGGACCGAGCATCAGCCGCCCCTCGGTCTCGTCGAAGTCGTTGACCGGGTAGTTGTCCCAGATGATCGGCGGTCGTCCCCAGACCTTCTCGGCCTGGCGCGCATCGGCGGTGGTGATGCCGTCCGGGATGACGCCGTCACCGGTCCACATCAGCGCCACGTCCGGGTTGAGCGCACTGCGCAGCGCGGTCTTGTAGGGCGAGTCCTCGATCTCGGAGTACTCGGTCGGCACGGTCTGCAGCGGTGCGCTCCCCTCGTGCGTGGCGATGAACTCCTCCTGCACCCGGTTGAGCACGTCGGCCTGCGCGCGCCCGGCCGCTTCCGGTGACGCCGGCCCGTACGCGGCCCGGTCGGCGGAGCAGTTCCACGAGGTGTAGTCGATGTCGTCGAAGAGCACCTGGAAGTCGCGCACGCCGTTGTCGTAGAGCTGCTGGAGCTTGCCCTGCAGCTGCGCCACGTCCTCCGGGTCGCTGAAGCACAGCGACGTGCCCGGGTGCAGCGCGAAGGTGAACTTGACGTGGTGGCGCTGCGCCTGCTCGATCAGCTCGCGCAGTTCGCCGAGCTCCTCCTCCGGGTAGGGCTCGTACCAGCGCTCGCGGTGGTACGGGTCGTCCTTCGGCGCGTAGACGTAGGTGTTGAGCTTGTTCTCGCCGTAGAAGGCGAGCTGGTTCATCCGCTCCTCGTGCGTCCACGGGCTGCCGTAGAAGCCCTCGATGGCACCGCGGAGGGGTGTCGCGGGCGTGTCGGTGACCTCGGCCCCGGCGATCCGGCCGGGCGAGGTGAGCTGCCGCAGCGTCTGCACCCCGTAGTAGACGCCCGTGCTCGTCTGCGCGCCGATGAGCACCTCGGGGATTTCCGCGTCGGCGCGCACCGCCAGCTGGTAGCCCTCCTCGCCGAGCTCCTCGACGGGGTCCATGCCCGCGCGCTGCAGACCGCGCATGTTCGTGGCCCCTTCGCGGTCGCCGATGCGCACGCGCAGCGCGATGTCGTCGCGGCGCTGCCCCGGTTCGCGTTCGACCACCCGGTCGGCGCCGGCCTGCCGCAGCACGCGCGTCGCCAGCTCGCGGGTGGGCTGGTCGGCCATCGGGTCGACGAGGAGCTCCACCGTGCCGGTCACGCGGGCGTCGTCGCCGAGCCGGGAGATCTCGTCGGGCTGCGGGGTCACGCGGGGCAGCGGGTCGGAGGCGGGCAAGGGCTCCGGCGGCTGGGCGGGCTCGGACGTGCCACCGCCCTGCGGGGAGCCGCCGGTGCACCCGGCGAGCACGGCGGCGCTGAGCAGCAGCGCCACTGCGCAGCGCCTGCGGTGCCGGATCCTGCGGTGGAGCATCCCGCCTCCCAGCCGGAGTCGTGTCGTCGTGCCTCGACGCGGAGATCGATTCATCCTCGCACGCCTGCCGGGGCTGCGGGAGTGCGCGCCGCGGGCGTTGTCGCTCGTGCACGATTGCAGTGCCTGCCCTCCCGACGCGCGAAAGGGGCCGCCCCCCGCCGGAGCGGGAGCGGCCCCTTCGCAGACAGAACCAGGCGGAATCCCACGCGGGGCGGGATGGCCGGGGGGTCTTACATCATGCCGCCCATGCCACCCATGCCGCCCATGCCGCCCATGGGGTCGCCGCCGCCGGCGGCTTCACCGCCACCGCCGCCGTTCTTCTCCGGCTTGTCGGCGACCACGGCCTCGGTGGTCAGGAACATGCCGGCGATCGAGCCCGCGTTCTGCAGCGCGGAGCGGGTGACCTTCGCCGGGTCGGTGACGCCGGCCGCGATCAGGTCCTCGTATTCACCGGTCGTGGCGTTGAGGCCCTGACCGGGCTGGAGACCGCGGACCTTCTCCACGACGACGCCGCCTTCCAGGCCGGCGTTGACGGCGATCTGCTTGAGCGGGCCCTCCACGGCCAGCTTCACGCTGTTGGCGCCGGTGGCCTCGTCGCCGGTGAGGTTGAGGTCGTCGAAGGCGGTCTGCGCGGCCTGCAGCAGGGACACACCGCCACCGGCGACGATGCCTTCCGTGACGGCGGCCTTGGCGTTGAGGACCGCGTCCTCGATGCGGTGCTTGCGCTCCTTGAGCTCGACCTCGGTGGCCGCACCGGCGCGGATGACGGCGACGCCGCCGGCGAGCTTCGCCAACCGCTCCTGCAGCTTCTCGCGGTCGTAGTCGGAGTCGGAGCGCTCGATCTCGCCGCGGATCTCGTTGACGCGGCCGGCGATCTGCTCGTCGTCACCGGAGCCCTCGACGATGGTGGTCTCGTCCTTGGTGATGACGACCTTGCGCGCCTGACCCAGCAGGTTCAGCTCGGCGTTCTCCAGCTTGAGGCCGACCTCCTCGCTGATCACAGTACCGCCGGTCAGCACGGCCATGTCCTGCAGCATCGCCTTGCGGCGGTCGCCGAAGCCCGGGGCCTTGACGGCGACGGACTTGAAGGTGCCGCGCATCTTGTTGACGACCAGGGTGGCCAGCGCCTCGCCCTCGACGTCCTCGCAGATGATCAGCAGCGGCTTGTTGGCCTGCATGACCTTCTCCAGCAGCGGGAGAACGTCCTTGATGTTGGAGATCTTGGAGCTCAGCAGCAGGATGTACGGGTCGTCCAGCGACGCCTCCATCCGCTCCTGGTCCGTGACGAAGTAGGGCGAGATGTAGCCCTTGTCGAAGCGCATGCCCTCGGTGAGCTCCAGCTCCAGGCCGAAGGTGTTGCTCTCCTCGACGGTGATGACGCCTTCCTTGCCGACCTTGTCCATCGACTCGGCGATGAGCTCACCGATCTGCTGGTCGCCGGCGGAGATCCCGGCGGTCGCGGCGATCTGCTCCTTGGTCTCGATCTCCTTGGCGTTCTTCAGCAGCTGCTCGGAGATCGCCTCGGTGGCCTTCTCGATGCCGCTGCGCAGGGCAGTCGGGCTGGCACCGGCGGCGACGTTGCGCAGGCCCTCGCGCACCAGCGACTGCGCCAGCACGGTGGCGGTCGTGGTGCCGTCGCCGGCGACGTCGTCGGTCTTCTTCGCGACCTCCTTGACGAGCTCCGCGCCGATCTTCTCCCAGGCGTCCTCGAGCTCGATCTCCTTGGCGATCGACACACCGTCGTTGGTGATGGTCGGCGCGCCCCACTTCTTCTCGAGCACGACGTTGCGGCCCTTGGGGCCGAGCGTCACCTTGACGGCGTCGGCGAGGCTGTTCATGCCGCGCTCAAGACCGCGGCGGGCGTCCTCATCGAACGCGATCATCTTGGCCATTGCGGTGTGGTCCTCCACCTGTCTGGGGCCGTGGAAGTGCTACGGCATTTCACGGCAGGACTCGTGCTCGGCCAGGCCCGGTGCCCGCGACGGACGACCGCCCGACGACACCGCCCCATGGTGTCGCCACCGACGGCCTCACCGTCCCGACCTGGCACTCGATTTTCCTGAGTGCCAATACCGTGTTTAGCACTCCCACACAGTGAGTGCAAGCAAGGGTGGTGCGTCTCCCCGCGAAGTCGACCGATGCGATGAAATCCCCGCAGCACCCCGCTCGCGGCACCGCGGCAACGACGTCACCCCGCGATCATGAAGCCGAACAGCACGACGATGACCAGCACCGCCACCCCGGCGAGCAGCGGCACGACCCAACGAGCCGCGCCGCCGCGGGACGAGTCGGCGGGCATCCGCGGCGAGCCTCCCGCACGCCCGCCGGGCCCCGCCCCCGGCTGCTGCGGCGCGCCGGGGAGGGGTGCCCGTCCTGCCGGGGGCTGGCCGGACGGGTGCTGGCCGGACGGGGGCGGCGCGGGCTGCCCCGGCGGTGCCGCTGGGCCTGCCGCTGGGCCCGCCGCTGGGGGCGGTCCGGCGGCGGGAGGCGCAGCGGCGGCGGGACTGCCGGAAGCGGGACTGCCGGAAGCGGGACCTGCCGCGCCGCCCGGAGCGGCGCCGGGCGCGGGTTGCGCGGCGTCGAACGCGCGCCGCAGCGCCCCGATGAGCGCGCGGCAGGAGCCGAAGCGCTCGCGCGGGTTCTTGGCCATGCCCGTGCGTACCGCCTCGTCCACCGCGGGCGGCACCGGCACGGCAGCGCTGACCGCCGGCGGCGGCGTGCTCAGATGCCCCTGGATGATCTGCTCCACCTCGCCCCGGAACGGAGCGTGCCCGGTCAGGCACGTGTAGACCACGCAGGCCAGCGAGTACAGATCGGTGCGGCCGTCCAGCGGATCACCGCGCAAGTGCTCGGGCGCGGCGTAGGTCGGCGAGCCGAGGAAGTCGCCGCTGGCGGTGCGGTGGCCGGTGGCGCCGCGACGGGTCAGCCCGAAATCGGCGAGGTAGGCGTGCTCCTGCGAACCACGGCCGGTGACCAGGACGTTGGCGGGCTTCAGGTCGAGGTGCACCAGCCCCTGCTCGTGCAGCGTGTCGAGCGCCTCGGCGACCTGTCCGAGCAGGTCGATCGCGCGCGGCGGCGAGAGCGGACCGTCGGCGACGAGACCGGCCAGGTCGGAACCGTCGACCAGCCGCATCGCGAGGTAGAGCACGCCGTCGATCTCGCCGAAGTCGTACAGCGGCACGATGTTCGGGTGGTCGATCGCCGAGGTGTTGCGCGCCTCGTCGACGAAGCGCTCGCGGAACTCGGCATCACCGGTGATGTTCTCGGCCATCACCTTCAGCGCGACCTTGCGTCCGAGCCGGACGTCGGTCGCGCGGTACATCACGCTCATCCCGCCGCGACCGAGCACGCCGTCGATCCTGTAGTGGCCCAAACGGCTTCCGGTGAGGTCTTCCGACACGGCAGCAGCCTAGCGTTCCGGCACCGGCGCCGTCGGCGGGTCCGCACGCGCCCGCTGGCAGCGGCCCCTCATGCGGGCCTGCTTCGCGGACGGGCCCGGTGCGCTCGTGCAACCGAGCCCGCCGATGAGGTGCTTATGAAGCCTCGGAGACCTTGCGGACGCCGTCGGCCTGGGTCCTTCCGTCACGACCCGCCTTGACTTCGAACTCGACCTGATCACCTTCGTCCAGGGTGCGAAACCCCGACATGTTGATCGCGGTGTAGTGCACGAAGACGTCCGACTCACCCTCGACAGCGATGAAGCCGTAGCCCTTCTCCGAGTTGAACCATTTGACCGTGCCTACCGCCACGGCGTCCTCCTAAAGAAGTGGTGCACGGCGCGCAGCGCCGTTGGAGCACTGGTCACGCTACCCGACATCACCCGGGAAGTCGCGTCCGACGCACTGCTCGAATCCGCTGATCCAGCGGACTTACCCGGCCGGGTGAGCACCGGCCGGCACCCGACCGCACGTCGCCGAGCGGTTCGGCTCGCGGCACCCCGATCCGCGCTGTCCGGTGGCGGCTCCCCGGCGGGTGCGCCACACGGCGTCGCCCGCTCCGGCCCTGCCAGCCACCACGCGCAGCCCTGCCACCGCACGCGCCGCTCTCGCGCCGTTCCCTCCGGGGCCTGTCGCAGCACGCGCTGCGCGAGCCGCGCCACTGCTCCGTTCGCCGCACGACACGCTCCGCCCGACCGCTCCGGTGGCGACAGCGCGTTGCTCCATGACGGATGATCGAAAGCGTGTCAAAGCAAACCCCGCTCTCCGAACTCGACTCGGTCGACCGGCACCGCGACCGCGTCGCCGCTCTGCTGCCGAGCACCCCGGTGCGGCAGCGCGCGCTCGCCGACTGCTCCGGCCTCGCCCTCGCCGAGGACCTGGTCGCGGCGCTGCCGCTGCCGCCGTTCGACAACACGGCGATGGACGGTTACGCGGTGCGCGCCGCGGATCTCGCGGAGACGACCCCGCAACGGCCCGCGGACCTGCCCGTGGCCGCCGACGTGCCCGCCGGTCGGACCGACGTGCCCGCGCTGGAGCCGGGAACGGCGCACCGCATCATGACCGGTGCGCTGCTGCCGGACGGCGCGGACGCGATCGTCCCGGTGGAACGCACCGACGGCGGCACCACCACGGTGCGGATCGAGCAGGCGCCGCAACCGGGGGCGCACATCCGCCGCGCCGGCGAGGACGTCACCAGCGGTTCCGCGGTGCTGTCCGCCGGAACCGAACTGCACGCGGCACGGCTGGGCGTGGCCGCGGCCATCGGCGCCGACCCGGTGGCGGTGCACGAACCGCCGCGCGTGCTCGTGCTGTCCACCGGATCCGAACTCGTCGAACCGGGAAACCCCCTGCAACCCGGGCAGATCTACGAATCCAACGGCATCATGATCGCCGACGCGGTGCGCGAAGCCGGCGGCTGCGCGCGACTCCTGCGCTTCGTTCCGGACAACGTGGACGCACTGCACCGCGCGCTGGACGAGGAGCTCGACGGCACGGACCTCATCATCACTTCGGGCGGCGTGAGCGCCGGCGCTTACGAGGTCGTCAAGGACGCGTTCACCGAGCAGGGCGTGACCTTCCACAAGATCGCCGTGCAGCCCGGCATGCCGCAGGGCTGCGGCCGCTACCGGGAGCGCACCGCCGTGGTCACGCTGCCCGGCAACCCGGTCAGCGCGATGGTCTCGTTCGAGGTGTTCGTCCGCCCCGCACTGCGCGCCGCCGCCGGGCACGCCGTGGTCGAGCGGCCGCAGCGGCAGGTCGCGATCACCGAGGACCTGGTTTCGCCGGCGGGCAAGCGCCAGTTCCGCCGCGGCACCTACGACCCCGCCGCCGGCGCGGTGACGCCGGAAGGCGGGCCCGGCTCGCACCTGCTTTCCGCGCTCGCGCGGGCGAACTGCCTGGTGGAGATCCCGGAGGAGGTCACGTCGGTGCCGGCGGGCACGCCGGTCGGGATCCGCCTGCTGGATTGAGTGACGACCGCGACGGCCACATTGACGCGCCCGGCTCCGCGCCGGAAACTGCCTCAGCCAGCAACACCCAAACGGAGTACTCCCCACGTGCGTGCATCCTGGCGCGCCAGCCTGGCGCTGGTGCTGCACTTCAGCTTTTTCGCCGTCCCCCTCGGCCTCGTGCTCGGACTGTTCGCCACCGCGGGCTACGTCGGCCTCCACGACCGGGGCGGCGGCGCGAAGGCCGCGTGCGCGGCGGTGTTCGTCGCAGCGGCGACAGCAGTGGTGGCGCGCGCTCTCCGGCGCGCCCGCCCCCCGGCCCGCGGGGTGGCGCTCGGCCGCGAAGAGCAGCCGAAGCTGTGGCGCCTGGCGACCTCCTCCGCACGAGCGGGCGCCGCGCCCGAACCGGACGAGCTGCGCATCACCTCCGAACCGGAAGCGGCGGTGCACGAGGACCGGGGTTGGCTCGGCTGGCACGTGCGCGGCCGCACCGTCGAGATCGGCCTGCCGCTGCTGGCCGGGCTCACCGACGACGAGCTGCGCGCGGTGCTCATCGGGGAGTTCGGCAGGCTCGCCGGTGGCAAGCAAGCGGGGACATTGCCGGGCCGCGGCCGTGCGCAGGCACTGTCGCACCGCATCGACGAGACCCTGACGGCGAAGCTCTGCTGCCTCACCAGCGGGCCGGTGAAGTGGCTGTTCGGCGGGTACGTCCGCGCCTACCGCGCCCTGGCCCCGACCGCGGGTTCGCTGTGGTTCGCCGCCGATGCGGCCGCGGTGCGCCTGCTCGGCCGCCGGGTGGTGACAACAGCGCTGCGCAAGCACGAAGCCGTCCGCAGCGGCTGGCGCGAGTACGTCGACGAGTACCTGAGCCTGGCCACCGCCGCCGGGAACACCCCGGACGTGGTGCTCGGGTTCCGCGCCTTCGTGGAGAACGCGACGCGCAAACCGCGGCTGGCCGAACGCGCTAAGCGCATCATCGCCGAGCAGGAGCTCACCACCGAGCGGGGCCGGCCGAGCACCCGGGAACGCCTCGCCGCGCTGCGTCGCGCCCCTCGCAACGACGAGAGCTCCCCCTCCGACCGGCCGGCCTTCAGCGCGTTGCAGCAACCGCGGGAGAGCGTGCCGCAGCTGGAGGACCGGCTGCTGGCGGACGGGTTCGGCGAGCGGCTGCCCTGGCCCGAGCTGGTGCGTCGCGCGGGCGCGGTGCGGGCCTGCCGGCAGGCGGCGCGGCTGGCGCTGGCGGTGCAGCTCAGCGGCGTGCCGATCGCGCCGACGATCGCGGGGGTGCTCGGCGCCGTCTACCACGGGCAGGGTCGCGACCTGATCAATCCGGTGCTCAATCCCGGGATCGATCCCGACCGGGTCGATCAGGCCGCGACCGACACGCTGGTCGAACTGCTCGGCGCGACCGTGGTGGACGCCCTGGTGGCCGCGGGCCTCGCCCAGCACGAGCTGGACTGGGCCGGCCCGCCGCGGGTGCAGCTGACCGGGGGGCGCCCGCTGGATCCGGACCGCCTCGTGCGCCCCGCCGTGGAGGACCCGCGGCTGGTGCCCGGTCTGCACCGCGCTCTCGTCGGCCTCGGGGTGCCGCTGCAGCACGGGCGCGACCCGGCGCCGCAGCCCGCCCCGGTCACCCGCGGGGTGGTCAGTCCGGTGCGCTGCGGTGAGGAGGAGTACGACCTCGTCGTCGCCGACCGCGGACTGGTGCTGCTGCCCACCAGGGTGAGCACCCTGCGCCGGCTGGTCTCCGGCGCCGCGGCCCGGCTGCGCCGGACCGAGCGCGCATCGGTGGTCGAGCTGGGCCGCAGTGAGACGGCCTCGCTGCTGGAGCGCACGGGGGCGCAGTGGGTGGACAGCCGGGACATCGCGGCTGCGCGGCTGTCCTCGCAGCAGTCGGGGTGGTCGGTGGCCATCGACCTGTACTACGACGAGTACGCCGTGTCGGACCTCGACGAGGCCCTCCTGGGGGGCGATGCGGAGCAGGAGGTGAGCGTGCTCCAGCTGCGGTGCGCTTCGGAAGTGATGGAGCACGGCGAGCCGTACCGCGGGTTGGGCGAGCTCTTCGGCGCCCGCATGACCGTGGACGGGCGGCCGTACCACGCCGAGGCGGAGGTGCAGGGGTCGGAACCCGCTGAGCAGGGGGTGGCGTGAGGTGCTCCGCCTGCGGCGCGGCGGGCGGACGACGCTGCGGCGGAGGGTGCGACCAGGAGGGCGGTGCGGCCGCCGCATCACCGAAAGTTAACTACTCTGCGTGAGCAATATCGCAGTAACGTCATCCGAACGAGGCTACGACGTGCCTGTGAATTCCCTTACACTGGGAATCAAGGTAACGAATCGTCGATCATTACCGGCATCGGGCCCGTGCGCCGTCGGGGGATGCACGGACCTGCCGGGAGGTCGGGGCGCCTGCGGGGAGGCGCCCCGACCCGCATCGGGGTCGGCGAGCAGTGCATCGGGGGCGCTGCTCGCCGGCCCCGATCCATGCGCCCGGACCACGTCCCCGATCCACGCCCGCGGCCGCGGAGCCACCCGAGGCGCTCCGGGCCGCCGGACGCACCGCACCCGCCGCGTCGCGACGGGCTCCGCGCGGATTCGGCGCGGATTCGGCGCACGCGCACAACCGGGACGAATCCACCCCTGCCCGGGCGCTTTTCATGATCAACTCCTCCCCCGGGGGCGGTAGGGTGGCGCCATCCGCGATGCTGTACCGACGACACCGCGCGGAGACCCCCGCCGCGGTACCTTCGACGCAGGGGCTGGCACCTGGATGAGCACCGACAACACGGACGCCAACCGCACGCGAACGGCCCACCTGTGGGCGCTCGCCCGCGAAACCATTCCGCCGATGCATCCCGCCGGCCGCCCGTTCGTCCTGGGCACGGCTGCCGCCGCACTGCTGCTGCGCCGCCTGTGGCGCCCGGCAGGCGTGCTCGGCGGGCTGCTCACCGCGTGGTGCGCCTGGTTCTTCCGGGAACCGCGCCGCACCACCCCCGAGCGCACCGGCATCGCCGTCGCCCCCGCCGACGGCACGGTCTCCGCCGTCGAAACGGCCACGCCGCCGCAGGAGCTCGGCTTCGGCGAGCAGCCGATGACCCGCATCAGCACCTTCCTGAGCATCTTCGACGTGCACGTGCAACGGGCCCCGCTGACCGGCACGATCGCCCGGCTCGCCTACCGCCCCGGCACCTTCGTCTCCGCGGACCTGGACAAGGCCGGCGAGGACAACGAGCGCAACGCGATGCTCATGCGCACCGACGACGGCACCGAAGTGGCCGTCGTGCAGATCGCCGGCCTCGTCGCCCGCCGCATCGTCTGCTCCGTCACCGAGAACGACCGGCTGCCCGCGGGCCGCAGCTACGGGCTCATCCGCTTCGGCTCCCGCGTCGACCTGTACGTTCCCGCCGGCAGCCACGTCCGAGTCGCCGCCGGACAACGCGCGATCGGCGGCGAAACCGTGCTCGCGGACCTGCCAGCACGGGCCGACCGGGCCTCCCCCGCGACCGAGGCATCCACATCATGAGCATGCGCACGACCCCCGGCGTACGCTTCCTGCCCAACGCCGTCACCGTCCTCGCGATGTGCGCGGGGCTCTCCGCCGTGCAGTTCGCCCTCGCCCAGGAGCTCGTCGCGGCGGTCGCCGCCGTCGCCGTCGCCGCCGTCCTCGACGCGCTGGACGGGCGCATCGCGCGGATGCTGGACGCCACCACGCGCATGGGCGCCGAGCTCGACTCGCTGTCCGACGCGATGTCGTTCGGCGTGGCCCCCGCGCTCACGCTCTACGCGTGGCAGCTGCAGGAGAACCGCGCCGGCTGGATCGTCGCGCTCATCTTCGCCGTGTCCCTGGTGCTGCGCCTGGCGCGGTTCAACACGCTGCTCGACGACACCGAGAAACCCGCCTTCACCAAGGAGTTCTTCGTCGGCGTGCCGGCGCCCGCGGCCGGACTGCTCGCCCTCGTCCCGCTGATCCTCACCGCCCACTTCGAGCACGCCGGCTGGTGGGCCTGGCCCCCGGTGGTCATGGCGTGGATGGTGCTCATCGCCGTGTGCGCCGTCAGCCGCGTGCCCACGCTGTCGCTGAAGACGATGCGCGTGCCGCCGAAGGCCCTGCCCTGGCTGCTGGTGCTGGTGGCGCTGCTGGCCGCGGCGGTGGTGCGGTTCCCGCTGATCTCGCTGGCCGTGCTGCTGCTGCTGTACCTGGTGCACATCCCCTACGCCGTCTACCGGTACCGCTGGCTGGCCGAGCACCCGGAGGCGTGGGAAGCGCCGCCGCGGGAACGCCGCGCGATCCGCCACCGCAGCCAACGCCACCTGGGCATGCGTCCGCCGCTGCGGCGCGGCGTCGCCGGCGCCGCCCGGCGCGTGCGCCTGCCCCGCCGCCCGTCGCGGCCCGGCGGGCCGCGGCGCAGTTGGCGCCGGCTGTCGCTGCGCCCCGGTCGCGAGGAAGCACCCCGGCGCGACGGGCCCCGATAGGCTCGGGACGTGACCTCGCTGAACCTGACCGCGCGGGTGTCGACGTCGATCATCGACACCCGCCGGGGCCTCGTCCGGCTGCACCCGGAAGTCCTCGACGCGCTCGAACTGCGCCCGTGGAACGCGATCCTGCTCACCGGTGCGCGCACCACGGTCGCGCTGGCCGCGCCGGCCGAGCGCAGCAGCCCGACCGGTGTCGTGCTGCTCGACGAGCTCGTCCTGCTCAACCTCGGCTGCGCCGAAGGCGCCCGCGTCGCGGTGAGTCCGGCCGAAGTGCGGCCGGCCAAGCACGTGACCATCAGCGCCTCCCGGATGGCGCGCGCCGTGCTGTCCGCGCAGACCGCCCGGCAGGCCCTGACCGGCAAGGTGTTCCAACCGTCCGACGCGGTGTCCCTGCTGCCCCAGGACGTGGCACCCGCTCCCGGCAGCAGCCCCGAGCAGGTGCGCCGGACGCTGAGCAACACCATCGGCCGCACGTGGACGAGTGAACTGCTCACCATCGTCGACACCGCACCGAGCGGGCCCGTCGCGATGCACCCGTCCACCGTCGTCACCTGGCACGACGGGGCGGAATCGAGCGCTGCCCCGCGCACCGACCCCGCTGCAGCAGCGCAGCCCGCCACCGCGTCCGGCCCGGCAGCACCGGCGGGGACGGATGCCGCGGGTGCGGCCGCTCCGCCGACGCAGCCCCGTGGTGCGGGCTCCCCGGCCGCCGGCGCGGGAGGGGCGGCCGGAGTGCGCCAGGCAGCGGAAGCGGCGCAGGGTTCCGGAGCGGTGCAGGGTTCCGGAGCGGCGCAGACCGCGGCGACCGGCGAAGACGCCGACGAGGAGTTCTCCGCGCGCACGGTCGGCCTCGACGACCTCGTCGGCGCGCGCTCCGCGGCCGACCGGCTGACCGAATGGTTGCGCCTGTCCTTCGAACAGCCCGAACTGCTGCGCCACCTCGGCTCCGATGCCCAGCTGGGCGTGCTGATCAGCGGACCGTCCGGCGTGGGCAAGGCGACGCTGGCCCGCGCCGCGGCCCGCGAGATCGGCGCCGGCCTGGTGGAACTCGCCGCCCCGAGCATCGCGGCGCTCGAAGCGCGCACCGCCGCGGAGCGCCTGCGCGCGGCCGTGGACCGCGCGGCGCAGGCCACGTCGGAGCACCCGTGCGTGCTGCTGCTCACCGACATCGAGCAGCTCGTGCCCGCCACCGACGCCCCGCCGCTGGCCACGGTCGCGTCGGACACGCTGCGCGAGGCGATCCGCACCCCCGGGGTGGCCGTGGTGGTCACCAGTGCCGCACCCGCCGAGGTCGACCCGCGGCTGTGCGAGCCCGGAGCGGTGGACCGGGAGCTGACGCTGTCCGCACCGAACGCCCACGACCGCGCGGCGCTGCTGCGCGTGCTGCTGCGCCCCGCCCCGCTCGACGACGACGTCGATCTGTCCACTGTGGCGTCCAAAACCCCCGGGTTCGTCGCTGCGGACCTCGTGGCCCTGTGCCGCGAAGCAGCGGTCAACGCGGCACTGCGGCAACGCGACTCCGCCGGAGAACCCGTGCTGTGCCACGACGACCTGGCGGGAGCCATCGACGCGGTGCGCCCGCTTTCGATGTCCACTTCGGACGAGGTGCACACCGGCGGAGTCGAGCTGGACGACGTCGGCGACATGGCCGAGGTCAAGCAGTCGCTGACGGAGACGGTGCTGTGGCCGCTGCGCTACCCGGACTCGTTCGCCCGCCTGGGAGTCACCCCGCCGCGCGGCGTGCTGCTGTACGGACCACCGGGGTGCGGCAAGACGTTCCTCGTGCGCGCCCTCGCCGGCAGCGGCCAGTTGAACGTGCTCTCGGTCAAAGGCGCCGAGCTCATGGACAAGTGGGTCGGCGAATCCGAACGCGCGGTGCGCGAGCTGTTCCTCCGCGCCGCCAACGCCGCCCCGGCACTGGTCTTCCTCGACGAGGTCGACGCGCTCGCACCGCGCCGCGGGCAGTCCGCCGACTCCGGAACCGCCGACCGCGTCGTCGCCGCGCTGCTGACCGAAATGGACGGTGCGGAACCACTCGGCGACGTCGTCGTGCTCGGCGCGACCAACCGGCCCGAACTGGTCGACCCCGCGCTGCTGCGCCCCGGACGCCTCGAACGGCTCGTGGACGTGCCGCCGCCGGACGCCGCGGCGCGCGCCGAGATCCTGCGCTCAGCGGCGAAGAACACGCCGATCGCCTCCGATGTGGACTTGACGGCCTTGGCCGCCGAGCTGGAGGGCTACTCCGCGGCCGACTGCACCGCGCTGGTGCGCGAAGCCGCGCTGTCGGCGATGCGCGAATCCCTGTCCGCGGCGGAGGTCACCGCTGCGCACCTGGACACGGCGCGGAGTGCGGTGCGCCCCTCGCTCGACGAAGCGCAGCTGGAGCAGCTGCGGCGCTTCGCCGACAACCGGTGACCGGCACCGCCTCGACTGCCGCAGCGTGCCGCCGGATCAGGAGCGGTAGTCCTTGGTGACGACCACGATCACGCCCGGATCGCCGCCTTCGAGCTCCTCGATGCGCGGCTCGGCCCGGACGCCGAAATCGTCCGCCACGCGCCGTGCCTGCTGCTCCTCCGGAGTGCCGGGGCGGTAGTAGGCGGTGGTGTGCGCAACTACGCCGCGGGCGTAGTTGCCGACCTCCGCCACGTCGTAGCCCTTGGTCTCGAAGTCCTCGCCGGCCTCGTGCGCCAGCCCGCGGATCTTGCTGTTGTTCAGGATCCGCACGGAAATCCCGTTCTCGGTCCCCTGCGTGCCCGAACCGGGCTCGCCCGAACCGGATTCAGGGTTCCCGCTGGGCTCGCGAGGCGGCGTGCCGGGGCGCTCCGGATCCGCCGAACCGGGGTCCTGCGCGGACGTTTCCGGGGTTGCGGTATCCGATGCCGCGGTGTCGCCGCCCGAGGCGGGTGGCTGCGCAGCGGACGCGGGCGGTTGCGGGTCCTCCGCGCCCGGATCGGGCGTGGCGGCGGCACCGGACTCCGGCTGCGGAGCTGCCGCTTCGTCCGGGGAACCGCTCCACCCGAGGGAGGTCAGCCCCAGCACGGCCGCCACCGCACCGACCCCGATGAGTCCGTAACCGGTCGCGCGCAGTTTCGACGGCGGTTCGGTCGGCGTCATCGCGGCCACTCGCTTCCCGTTCGACGGGCAGACTGCTCAGCGGAGCGCAGCCTGCGCAACCTCTTCAGCAACATCGGGTCGTACCGCCGCGCGGCGGGGTGGTCCACCAGCGCGTTGAGCAGTCGGTAGTACTGCGTCGGCGTGAGGTCGAACAGTTCCCGGATCGCGCGTTCCTTGGCGCCGCCGTGCTTCCACCACTGCCGCTCGAACGCCAGAATGCTGCGGTCCCGTTCGGACAGCTCCTCGTCCCGCCCCGGCGGTTCCACCTCGGATTCCTCCTGCGGCACCGATTCGGTCACGCGCGGCAGGGGTTCGGTGAGCGCGTCCACCGGCCGCAGGTTCCGCTCGCGGCCCTCCCGCGGCTGCGCGATCTCCGCGGCTCCGGCCAGCTGCTGGCATTCGCGGACGATCCGCTGTGCGGTGAGCATCTGCGCGGCTTCCATCTCGCTCCTCGTCGTGGGTCCGGGCGACGGCGCACCGGCGCTCACGGCGGCGTTTCCCGTTTCCCCATTACACCACGCCGGTGATCCCGCGCTGCGATGATCTTGATGCGTGCCGGATCTCCGCGGCGAGCGAGTCCGCTCGCCGCCGTGCTCGCGGAGCCCCGGGTCCTGACCGATACAGTCGGAACATGGCCATCCACTCGATCCGCATCGTGGGCGACCCGGTGCTGCGCACGCCGGCGCGGCCCGTCGAGCAGTTCGACGCCGAGCTGCGCACCCTCGTCGACGACATGTTCGCGACCCTCGAGGCCTCCAACGGCGTCGGCCTGGCGGCTCCCCAGATCGGCGTGGACCTGCGCGTGTTCGTCTACGACTGCCCGGACGACGAGGACGCGCAGCACCGCGGCGTGGTGGTCAATCCGCAGCTGGAAACCTCGCACGTCCCGGAGACCATGCCGGACCCGGACGAGGACTGGGAAGGCTGCCTGTCCGTTCCGGGCGAATTCTTCCCGACGGGGCGCGCGGACTGGGCCAAGGTCATCGGCCGCGACCCGGAGGGCCGCGAGGTGCGGGACGAGGGCACCGGGTTCTTCGCGCGGTGCCTGCAGCACGAGGTCGACCACCTCGACGGCCACCTCTACCTGGACCGCCTGACCGGCCGGCACGTGCGGGCCGCGAAGAAGACCGTCAAGCGCAACGGCTGGGGCGTTCCCGGGTTGTCCTGGGATCCCACGGTCGAGCAGGACCCCTTCGCCGACTGATATCAGCAGGACGTTGTTAAATCGTTTTGCGTGTGGACTTCCGTGGCGGAACCTCCCGCAGTCGATCCGGCTGCGATCGGAGTCGGCCGTCGAGGCAGCCCAGCTGCAAGCTGTCGTGCCGAAATGATGAAGGGCTTGCGGTCTCTGGGCAACGGCCGACAGGGACGCAACACAGCGCTGTTAGCGCTCTGCAAGTCATTTTTCGTTCGTGCTCTCGTGCACCCGTGCCCGAGTGGCGGTGGCGCAACAGGACCCCGTTGGGTCGTTCGCCGACTGAGCCCGTTCCTCAACCTCCTCCGCCGCGAGCGGGGTTCCGCTGCGCGGTTGCCAGCGGCGCGAGCGCGGGCTAGTGTCTGGCGCGACAACTTCAACCGCGGGAGCTCGCACCGGAAGCGAGCTGAGAGGGCGGCTGGATCGGTCGATCCGGCGCCGCCGACCGCAGAACCTGAACGGATAATGCCGGCGTAGGGAGTGACCACAGTGGTCGAAGTGCACCAGGACGCGTCCAGCGGCAGCGCCACCTCCACCAGCCAGTCCTCTTCGGACTCCGATTCTTCCGCTTCGCCCGGCGTGACGACCGGGCCCGTCCCGGGATCGCGCAAGGCCTACGCGGACACATCCGCGGGGCTGAAAGTGCCGCAGCGGCGGATCGAGCTCACCAACGGCGAACACCTCGACGTATACGACACGTCCGGACCGTACACCGACGACACCGCGAGCATCGACGTCCACAGTGGACTACATCGCACGCGTGCCGGGTGGATGGACGGCGGTTCCCGCAACACGCAGCTCGGCTGGGCGAAACGCGGAACTGTCACGCGGGAAATGGAATTCGTGGCCGCACGCGAAGGACTCGCGCCGGAGTACGTGCGCGACGAGGTCGCCGCGGGCCGGGCGGTCATCCCCGCCAACCACTACCACCCCGAGTCCGAGCCGATGACCATCGGCAAGAACTTCCTGGTGAAGGTCAACGCCAACATCGGCAACTCCGCCGTCACCTCCTCGGTCGAGGAGGAAGTGGAGAAGATGGTCTGGGCCACGCGCTGGGGCGCCGACACCGTCATGGACCTGTCCACCGGCGAGGACATCCACGAAACCCGCGAACGCATCCTGCGGAACTCGCCGGTGCCGATCGGGACCGTGCCGATCTACCAGGCGTTGGAGAAGGTCGACGACCCGGCGGACCTGACCTGGGAGATCTACCGGGACACGGTCATCGAGCAGTGCGAGCAGGGCGTGGACTACATGACCGTGCACGCCGGCGTGCTGCTGCGCTACGTGCCGATGACGGCGCAACGCGTCACCGGGATCGTCTCCCGCGGCGGGTCGATCATGGCCGCGTGGTGCCTGGCGCACCACGCGGAGAGCTTCCTGTACACGCACTTCTCCGAACTGTGCGAGATCCTGCGCGCCTACGACGTGACGTTCTCGCTCGGCGACGGGCTGCGCCCCGGTTCCATCGCCGATGCCAACGACCGGGCGCAGTTCGCCGAGCTGGAAACCCTCGGCGAACTCACGCACATCGCCCGCGAGCACGACGTGCAGGTGATGATCGAAGGCCCCGGCCACGTGCCGATGCACCGCATCACCGAGAACGTGACCCGCGAGGAAGAACTGTGCGGCGAGGCCCCGTTCTACACGCTCGGGCCGCTGACCACCGACATCGCACCCGGCTACGACCACATCACCTCGGGCATCGGCGCGGCCGTCATCGGTTGGGCCGGCACGGCGATGCTCTGCTACGTCACGCCGAAGGAGCACCTGGGGCTGCCGAACCGGGACGACGTGAAAACCGGTGTGATCACCTACAAGATCGCCGCGCACGCCGCGGACCTGGCCAAGGGGCATCCGCGGGCGCAGGAGTGGGACGACGCGCTGAGCACGGCCCGCTTCGAGTTCCGCTGGCACGACCAGTTCCGGCTCTCGCTCGACCCCGGGACAGCGCAGGCCTACCACGACGAGACCCTGCCGGCCGAGCCGGCGAAGAAGGCGCACTTCTGCTCGATGTGCGGGCCGAAGTTCTGCTCCATGCGCATCACCCAGGACGTCCGCGCCTACGCCGAGGAGCAGGGGCTCACGTCCGTCGAGGCGATCGAAGCGGGGATGCAGGACAAGGCCGCGGAGTTCAACGCCCGGGGCGGGCGGATGTACCTGCCGGTCACCGACACCTCCGCGAGCTGAACAGTGCGGCGGGTCGTGCTCGCACGCGATACGCGAGCACGACCCGCCGACACCGCGGAGCGCAGCGCGTTCCCCCAGCACAACCCCACGCCCCGCTTGATACACACCCGTTGGCGTGGTGATCGTTTGTCACCCGGTCGCGTGGGGACAGCTCACAATTTTCATGAAAATTGTGCTCTCTGGAACGGGTCCAGTCTGGGGTGAACACGCCTCGGCGGACGGGCGCCGAAAGCCGTGAGCTGCGACGCCGCGCCGACCGCAGGGGGCTTCGGGCGCCGTAGCATGAGGGCGATGCGAGACATGTCCGGTGAGCACGAGAACGGTCCCGAGCACAACGCCGCGCCCCCGACGGCGCTGACGATCGCCGGCTCGGACTCCGGCGGCAGCGCGGGCATGCACGCCGACCTGCGCGCGTTCTTCGCCAACGGCGTGCACGGCATGACCGCGGTAACCGCGGTGACCGTGCAGAACTCCCGCGGCGTCAGCGACGTGGTGCGCATCCCGCCGGAGCAGGTGGCCGCGCAGATCGACGCCGTGGCCGGCGACATCGGCGTGGGTGCGGCCAAGACCGGTGTACTCGCCGCGACCGACACGATCGAAGCGGTGGTGGCGGCCTGCGAGCGCAACGGCATCGGGCGGAGCGGGGAGACCCCGTTCGTCGTCGACCCGGTGGCCGCATCGCGCGCCGGTGAGCCCCTGCTCACCCCCGACGCGCTGGACGCCCTGCGCACCCGGGCGTTCCCCCGTGCCACGCTGGTCACGCCGAACCTCGACGAGGTCCGCCTGCTCACCGGCATGACGGCGCGCAGCCGCGCCGACCTGCTCGACGCGGCCAAGGCGGTGCACGACTTCGGCCCCCGCTGGGTCCTCGTGAAGAGCGGGCACCTGCCCGACGATCCCGAGTGCGTGGATCTGCTCTTCAACGGCTCCGAGGCGATCGAGCTGCCGGGGCCGCGCTACCCCACCGTGCACACGCACGGCGCCGGCGACGTGTTCGCCTCCACGATCACCGCGCTGCTGGCGCGCGGCGCGACCGTGCCGGACGCGGTCCGCATCGGCAAGGCGTTCGTGACGCGCAGCGTGCACGACGCCTACCCCCTCGGCTCCGGATTCGGCCCGGTTTCCACGTTCTGGCGGGTACGCAGCACCCCAGCAGAGGAGGACGCAGCCGGGGAGGACCCAGCGGCGGGGGATCCAGCCGAGCAGCACGCGATCGAGCAGGACGCGGCGGCGGGGAACGCGGAACCCGGCGAAGCGGCGGCCGACGCGGCGCAGGCCGACGCGGCCCCGGAGGCCGCGCCCGACCGCGGTCGGGACGGCTGAAGCACCGGTACCCCCGGTTCCGCGGGCCCCGCCCCGACCGCTCGGCGTGAGTCGCCCGCGGATGCGGTGAGCGCCATCGAGTGATATTCGCCGGCGATGCGCCCGCCGCCGCCCGACATCGTGGGCAGCCGCGGCGGAGTCGGGTAAACAGGAAGGACGGCGCGGATCGGCGCCGACGACCCGATTCGGCAGTGCGGCGCGAACGGCCGGTGCGAACTGCCGGTGTGGACTGCCGGCGCGAACTGCCGGTGTGGAACGAGGACGACAGAGGACGCGACAGCGTGGCGAAGGCATCGACGGCGGCTCGCTCAGTGTGGGCGCGGATCACGGGGACGACCGAAGCCGGAACGTCCGATCCGCGACAACGCCAGTACGCGGTCCTCGTGCTGTGCGCCGTCGCGCTCGGCAGCGTGCTCGGCTGGTTGCTGGACGCGACCACGCCCGCGCTCATCGCAGCGCTGACCGCGGTGCTGACGCTGATCGCCGCCGGCGGCCAGTCGCTGCGCTCCGACCTGCACCGGTTGAGCCGGTTCGCCCCGGCGCTGGTCGCGGTGATGACCTGCGGACCGCTGCTGCGCGACATCCCGATCGCCGCGGGCGCGCTGGTCGCCGTCGTCATCTTCGGCACCGGCATGCTGCCCGCGCTCAGCGAGCACTACCGCGTCGGTGCGCAGACCGTCGCGGCCGCGACGCTCGCCGCTACCAGCGGTATCGGACGGGACGAGCCGTGGTGGACGTTGCTGCTCGCGAGCGCCGCCGGGGCCGCGCTCGCACTGGTGCTCCGCGTCCTCATCGGGCTCAGCGACCCGACGCGCGCCACCCGCTGGTCGGTGGCGCGGACGTTGCTGCAACCCGGCCCGGGCATGCTGGAAGGAGCGGTGGCGGCTTGGCGCGCCGACGGCGCCCCGCGCTGGCTCGGTGAGGTCCTGGCCGGGGTCGCCCGTTTCCGCGCGGCTCGGGAAACCCTGTTGACCAGGGCGAACCATGCCGACCGGGCTGAAGCGGCGCGGCTGCGGGCGGTCGTCGCCGAAGCCGACCGGGTGGCCGCCGAACTGGCGCGCGCGGTGCGCGCCCGCGCGTGCACCGGCCTGCCACCGCTGGCCCGGCGCGATCCGGTCATCGCGCACGGCGGTTACCACGGCTCGCTGCCGCAGGCGGTGCACGGCCTCAACGCGGGTTTCGACCGGATCCGCGCCGCCGTGGTGAACCGGTCCGAAACGCCGGTTCCGGTGATCGTCGCCGGACCGTGGCAGCAGCGCCTCCGGGACGCGGTGCGCGCCCACCTGTCGCCGCGCTCCTCGCTGTTCCGACACGCGCTGCGCTGCGCCCTCGCGGCGACGATCGGCATGGTGGTGGTCGCGCTGCTGGACGACCCGTCCGCGTCGACGCTGCTGCTGGCGCTGTACCTGGTGCTGCAACCCGCGGCGCGGGACAGCATGACGGGGGCGCTGGAGCGCACCGGCGCCGCGGTGCTCGGTGTGACCGCGCTGGCGCTGGTGATCACCCTCGTCCCCGGTGCGCTGCTGCTCGGGCCGCTGCTGATCGCGGGGATGCTGCTGTACGTCGACCAGCTGCGCACGCACTACCGGACACTGCTGGCGTGCCTGATCACGGTGCTGGCGGTGGAGCAGACGCTGCTGCTGGACCGCCCGACGGTCAACATCGGCATCGCCTTCGCGGCGAACACGGCCGTCGGCGCGGCGGTGGCGCTGTTTATCGGGTTCCTCAGCTATCTCGTGCTGCCCAGCAGCGCCGTCCCGGACGTGCGCGGTGCCGTGCGCGCCGCGGTCTGGGCCATGACCGACCTGCTGCGCGGTGTGCGCGCCAAGGCCGTCGACGCGCCCGCGCGCGACGACTGGCGGGAGCTGCACGTGCTCACGCAGCGGCGGACGCAGGACCTGCTGGGCATGCCCGCGTTGTTGGACGGCACCGGCGAGCAGCCCGCCGGTGACGAGTCGGCGGCGGAGGCCGCCGTGGCGCTGGAGGCGCTGCGCCAGGACCTCGCGATGCTCATGCTGCACGAACCCGGGCGGCGCAGGACCGCCGAACCCGTGCTGTCCGCTGTGGACGACCTGCTCAGCGGGCGGCGGGACACGAGCGTCCCCGAGCTGCACGGCGGCGATTCGGTCGTGGTGGACGCGCTCACCGGGATGATGCTGGAGAACGCGCTGCACACGCGCACCGCGGTCGACCGGGCGCTCGGCGACGACACCCCGTGGAAGAGCTACACGATCACGTTCCTGGACAACGGGCAGCAGTCGCACCTGCGCATCCAGTGACCGCGAGCCCGTTCCGAGGGGCGGTTCCGACTCGGGAACGCCCGGCGGCGCCACCGCGAAAACCGCCCCGTCACCCCATCGGCCGGCCGGGACTGGAGGCGTTGGCCCAGAACCGCTGCGGGATGCGCCCCGCCTGCACCGCCAACCTCCCCGCGGCCACGCCGGAGCGCATCGCCTCGGCCATGCGCTCCGGCTGCTCGGCCCGGGTGACCGCCGAGGCCAGCAGCACCGCGTCGCAGCCCAGCTCCATCGCCAGCGCCGCGTCCGAGGCGGTGCCGATGCCCGCGTCGAGCACCACCGGCACCGACGCGCGCGAAACGATCACCTCGATGTTGTGCGGGTTGCGGATGCCCAAGCCCGTGCCGATCGGCGAGCCGAGCGGCATGACCGCCGCGCAGCCGATCTGCTCCAGCCGCAACGCCAGCGCCGGGTCGTCGTTGGTGTAGGCGAGCACCACGAAACCCTGGTCGACGAGCTGCTCGGCAGCATCGACCAGTTCGATCGGGTCGGGCAGCAGCGTGTCCTCGTCGGCGACGACCTCGAGCTTCACCCAGTTCGTGCCGAGCGCCTCCCGCGCCAGCTGGGCGGTGAGCACCGCTTCGGCGGCGGTGCGGCAGCCCGCCGTGTTCGGCAGCGCGTCGATGCCCAAGCGTTGCAGCAGCTCGAGCACACCGGTCTGGCCCTGCGCATCGGCGCGCCGCATCGCCACCGTGGTCAGCTCGGTGCCCGACGCGATGAGCGCCTGCTCCAGGACGGACAGGTTGTTCGCCCCACCGGTGCCCATGATCAACCGCGAGCCGAACTCCCGGCCCGCGATCACCAGGGGATCGTCCATGGTCATCCTCCTTGCACGGCGGTGAGCACTTCGACGGACGTGCCGTCGGCCAGCTCGGTTCCCGCCCAGTCGTTCCGCGGCACGACCGAACCGTCCACGGCCACGGCCGCACCGCGCTCCGGCACTCCGTAGTCGGCGAGCACGTCGGCGAGGCTGGCCGAGTCGGCCACGTCCCTGTCCGTTCCGTTGATCACGACACGCACGGTTGTTCCTCCCATCGTCCGGGGTCTGTGGCACGGGCTTCGTCCGGTGGTTCCCCTCCCCGCAGCATCGCGAGCACCGCCTCCGCGGTGATCGGGGCGAGGAGGAAGCCGCCGCGGTAGTGCCCGGTCGCGGCGAGCACGCCTGGTTCGAGCCGGCCGAGCACCGGCAGGTTGTCCTCGGTGGTGGGGCGCAGCCCCGCCCGCGCCTCCAGCAGCGCGTACTCGGACAGGCCGGGGATGAGCTCCTCGGCGTCGACGACGAGGTCCCGCACGCCGCCGAGCGTCACGTCGGTGTCGAAACCCGCCTCGTACTGCGTGGCCCCGAGCACCACGCCCCCGTCGTCGCGGGGAACGAGGTAGACGGGACGGCCGTGCACCGGCCCGCGCACGGTGTGCTGCGGCGGCGGCAACGCACCGGTGCGGGCGCGCAACCGCAGCACCTCCCCCTTGACCGGGCGGATGCGCCCGGTCAGCGAGGGGTGCAGTTGCGCGGAGTGCGCTCCCGCGGCGATCACCGCGGTCGTGCAGTCCACCGCGGAGTCCTCGGTGCGGACCTCGCCCGCGCGGACAGCGGTGGCCCGTTCGGCCCGGAACACCACACCGGCCGCCTCGGCCGCGGCGTGCAGCGCTGCCAGCGCGGCGCGGTTGTCCACCGCGAGATCACCGGGGACGACGAGTCCCCGTCGCACGCCCGGGCCCAGCGACGGTTCCAGCCGGCGCAGCTGGCGCCCGTCGTAGCGGGTGACGCTGCGTCCCAGCCGGTCGAGGTAGTCGCAGAGCCGGTCGAGATCGCCCCGGTCCGCACTGTCCACACCGACCACGAGCGTGCCCTCGGTGCGCAGTCCGGGACTGCGCCCGGACGCCGCGGAGAGCTCCTCGGCGAAGGCGGGCCAGCGCCGCAGCGAGGCCGAACCGAGTTCCAGCAGTTCCTCCTCGCCCGGCCAGGCCTCGGCGATCGGCGCGAGCATCCCGCCCGCCACCGACGAGGCGCCCGTGGCCGGGGCTGGATCGATCAGCTCCACGCGGAAACCCGCCGCCGCGGCTCGCCAGGCGGCGGACAGGCCGATCACGCCGCCTCCGACGACGGCGACACGCGCACTTCCTTCGCTCACTCCACGCTCCCTGCGCCGGCATGACCCGGATCAGGTTCGACGGTCGGGGCTGCGCCCCCTCTCAGTCCACCGCTCTCCGGTTGCTCGGCGGACTCCCGTGCTCACCGGTGTCCACCGTACTCCGATCGAGAGGGGTGTCGGCAGGGCGCATCCCGAGCGGCAGTCGTTACGCTGTGCGACATGCCCGGATACGACGGCTTCGGCATTCGCGCCCGGCTGAACGAGGCCCGGCTCTACCTGTGCACCGACGCGCGCTCGGACCGCGGGGATCTCGCCGAGTTCGCCGATGCCGCCCTCTCCGGCGGCGTCGACATCATCCAGCTGCGCGACAAGGACGAGAACGGGGCGCCGCTGGAGGCGCGGCACGAGCTCGACGCCCTGGAGGTCCTCGCGGACGCGTGCGTCCGGCACGACCGCCTGCTCGCGGTGAACGATCGGGCGGACCTGGCGTTCGCGTGCGAAGCCGATGTGCTGCACCTCGGCCAGGACGACCTGCCGGTGCCGCAGGCGCGGCGCATCCTCGGCGAGCACGTGGCGATCGGCCGGTCCACGCACGACCTCGCGCAGGTGGACGCGGCGGCGACCGAATCCGGTGTGGACTACTTCTGCACCGGGCCGGTGTGGACCACGCCGACCAAACCGGGTCGCCAGGCGGCGGGCCTGGAGCTCGTGCAGCACGCCTCCGAGCACCACGGGCACGGCCGTCCCTGGTTCGCCATCGGCGGCATCGACGAGAGCAATCTCGACGAGGTGATCGCCGCGGGTGCGCAGCGCGTCGTCGTCGTGCGCGCGATCACCGAAGCCGCGGACCCCGCCTCCGCGGCCCGCGAGATCCGCTACCGGCTGAGCAACGCTTGAACTGCGCAGCGGTGCGCGAGGAGATCGACGCGGCAGGCGGGGCGCGAACTGCGGCCGACGGGATCGAGCGCGCCCTGCGGACGGGGCGGAGCGTGCGAGTCCTCAGCCCGCGCCCGGGGTCTCCCCGCGCTGGCCGCTCCGTTCGTCCTGGAACCCCTCGGACGGCGCGGTCTCCTGTTCACCGGTGGGGCCTTGCTGAGGGGGTTCGGTCGGGTTCGGGGTGGCGGTCTCGCCGTCCTCGGGTGCTCCTGGCCGACCTCCGGACGGCTGGACCTCGGATGTTCCCGACTGCCGGTCGTCGCCGTCGGTGGGTGCGGGTTCGGGTTCGCCCGTGGTCTCCGGCGCGGTCGGCCCGCCGGTCTCCGTCGGCGTCGGTTCCGACGTCGTCGCCGGGGCCTGCTCCTGCTCGGGGCCGTCGCTCGGAGCAGCCGGTTGCGGCCGGAATGCGCGCCCGATGGTCGTGCCGCTGTCGCCGCCGGACAGCGGCGAACCGGTGAACGCCTCGTACCCGGTGATGACGAGCATGCCGAGCACGAAGATCGCCAGGCTGGTGGCTCCGAGCGCGACCCACCGCAGCGGGGAGCGCCGCCGCCCGTTCGCCGGCGGCGCCGTTTCGGCGTGCTGCTGACCGCTGCGCTGACCGGCGGGACCGGCCTCTCCCCCGCGGGAACCGGTGCGGGCGGGTTGCGGCGTGGCGCCGTGCGGGTCGCCGGCTCGTCGAGCACCGGGGCTTCGCTGCCCGTAGGGGTGCTGCGCACCGGGGGACTGCTGCCCGGCAGCGCGCTCCGTCGCTCCCGGTGCGTCGGGACGCTGTGCGGGCCCGCCAGTGGTGCGGTGCGCCGGTGCGCTCTGCGGAGGCTGGGCGCCCTGCGAGGACTGGCTCTCCTGCGGAGGCTGGGCGCCCTGCGAGGACTGGCTCTCCTGCGGAGGCTGGGCGCCCTGCGAGGACTGGGCCTCCTGCGGGACGAACCGAGTGCCGTCCCACCGCAGGCTGCGCACCGCGTCATCGCGGGTGACGCGCGCGGTGCGATCAGCCCTGAGATCCTGCCGCCCGTCGGGTGACCAGCAGGTGCGCTGCGCCGAGTCGGCATCGACGACGTGCTCGCCGCCGGGCCAGACGGCGCCGCGGGCGGCCTCGTTCGCCCGCGGCGCCTCCTCGGCTGCTTCCCCGGACGATGCGCCGTGCCGCCGCGTGGCCGGGTTCTCCTGTTGCGATGGGGGCGCTGCGGTCCGCTGCACCGGTTCGGCCGCGGCCACCGCGTTCCGCTCCGCGCGCGGGTCGACAACGGTGGTGCGGGCGACGCGGTTGCGCCTTTCGGCCGCTCTGTTCGCCGCGACCTTCGCCTTCTCCTTGCCCCTCTCCAGGGAACGCTGGTACAGCGCTCCGCCCACGGTGATGACCACGCTGGTCAGGCCGGCACCGATGAACGTCCCCGCAACCCCCAGCCGCGAACCGAGGAACGCGGCCGTGACCGAGGCGAGAGCACCTCCGGTCACCTGGGCCGGGGAGACGTCGGACAGCAGCGAGCGACTGCTGCCGTCCTGCTCGTCCCCTTCGTTCCCAGTGCTGCCCCTGCCCTCGGCGTTGGCCCGCCCTTCGGCGTTGCCCCGCACCTCGGGGCGTTCGTCCCTGCCGTTCACATGCTCCCCCGCACACGCGCTCCCCGGTTCGTCCTCCTCCGGTCAACGGGCGACGACCTGGGATTTCTCCCGATCTCGGACAGCAGGTGAGTACTCCCACGGACGGGTAACGCTCTGGACCGAACGGACGAAGAGACCGCAGCGCTCCGTGATCGTCACCTGTGAACACGTGATGCTCGACTCAGGCCAGCACGCGGCTCTGCCGAAACGGCGGTCGAACCGCACGGCATCCCAACGCCGCAGGTCACCGAGCCTGACGGAAAACGCGCGAACATCAGTGCGCATCACTGCTCACCTGTCGCCCCGCCCACATCAGACTGGACTCGCTCCAGAGAGCACAATTTTCATGAGAATTGTGAACCGTCCCCACGCGAACGGGCGACGAATGATCACCACGCTAACGAGTGCGTATAGAGCAGGATGGCGGTGCGAGCGGGTGGGGGTTCACGGGTCATTCGGGTGGATCGATGCGGGTGACGAACTTGTACCGGTCCCCGCGGTAGATCGAGCGCACCCATTCCACCGGTCGCCCTTCCGCGTCGAAGGAGTGCCGGGACAGCAGCAGCATCGGCAGACCGACGTCGGAGCCGAGCATTTCGGCCTCTTCCGGGCTGGACAGCGCGGTTTCGATGGTCTCCTCGGCGTGGCCGAAGCTGATCGCGTACCGCTCCCGCAGCACCTGGTACAGCGAGGCGCCCTGTTCCAGGTGCTCGGCGATGCCGGGGAACCGGCTCACCGGCAGGTGCGTCGTCTCGATCGCCATGGGTTCGCCGTCGGCCAGCCGCAGCCGCCGCAACCGCAACACCGCCGAGCGCGGATCGACGCCCAGCAGCAGTGCCAGTTCGGACTCGGCCGGCAGTTCCAGCACCTCCAGCAGCTTCGACGCGGGCTGGCGCCCCTGGGCGCGCATGTCCTCCGTGTAGCTCGATAACTGGAGGCGCTGGGCGACCTTGGGCGTGGCCACGAACGTGCCTTTGCCCTGCACCCGCAGCAGTCGCCCCTCGACGGTGAGCTCGCCCAACGCTTGCCGCACGGTCGTGCGCGAGACGTCGAACTCCGAGGCGAGGGCGCGTTCCGTGGGGATGGGCGTGCCCGCGGGCATGGCCCGCAGCATGTCGAGCAGGTGCTGCTTCAGGCCCCAGTACTTCGGTTCCCGCTGCTGCCGTCCGACCTCGGTGTCCCCGCCCGCTTCGACCATGGTCCCTCCGTAAGTCACCCGCCGCGCTGTCCGTGGCTGGGGATTCTGCCACGCGGCGGCCGCGCTGCCCGCCCAACAGCGACCAGCCCCAGCGGCGACCGACCCCGGCAGCGCCAAGTCCCGGTGGCGATCGCCCATCCGTTCGTGACCCCTCCTGCGGCAGCGCAGCAAGGCCGAGGCCGTGGCGCTGCCCGGAGCGTGGGTACCCGTGGAGCGCCACCGGTAGGATTGGTCTAGACCGACACGGAAGGACCACGTGATGAGCGAGGCCGCCCCAGCGCCAGGCCACCACATGCGCACCGAGATCACCGAACAGCCGGACGTCTTCGCCGCGCTGCTGAACCACCGGGCGGAGTTCGCCGACGTGGCCGCCCGTATCCGGCAGCGCCGCCCCCGCTTCGCACTGCTGGCGGCGCGGGGGTCCAGCGACCACGCCGCGCAGTACGCCAAGTACCTGGTCGAAGTGCTGCTGCAGGTCCCCGTGGGACTGGCGTCGCCGTCGACGACCACGCTCTACGGCGCCGAACCCGATCTCACCGACGTGCTGATGATCTCGGCGAGCCAGAGCGGCAGTTCGCCCGATCTGGTGGAGGTCACCGAATCCGGGCGGCGCCGGGGCGCCACCACCGTGGCCGTGACCAACACGTCCGATTCCGCGCTGGACGAGGCGGCCGAGTTCGGCGTGCACATCCACGCGGGCAGCGAGAACGCCGTGGCCGCCACCAAGACCTACACGGCCACGATGTTCGCGCTGTACCTGCTCATCGACGCCATCCGCGGCGGTGACGGCGAATCCGCCGCCGACATCCCGCGGTTGGCCCGCCAGGTGCTCGACGGCACGAGCGAAGCGGTGGACGCGATGGTGCAGCGCTACCGGTTCGCCGAGCACCTCGTCACCACCGGACGCGGCTACTCCTCGGCGACCGCCGCCGAGGCGGCGCTGAAGCTCGCCGAGACGAGCTACCTGCCGGCTCGCGCGTACAGCGGCGCCGACCTGCTGCACGGGCCGGTGGCGGCGATCGACCCGGAAACGGCCGTGCTGGCGCTGTGCAGCCGCGGCCACGGCGGCGATGCGATGCGCGACGTGCTCGAAGAGGTGCACGCCCGGGGCGCGGACGTCTGCGCCCTCGGGTCCGCCGCCGAAGCGGTCCCCGCCACCACGCGTGTCGTACTGCCGGAAACGGCCGAGGAGCTCGCCCCGGTGCTCGAAGCGCTGCCGGTGCAGCGCTTCGCGCTGGAACTGGCCCTCGCCCGGGGCGAGGACCCGGACCAGCCACGTGGCCTGCGGAAGGTCACCCGGACCCGCTGAGGCGGTGCCGCCCGGTGCCGGTTTCCGCGCGGCACCGGGCGCACCGCACGCGAAGGCCCGCCTCACCGAGGGGGCGGGGCGAGGCGGGCAGGGCCAGCCTACGCCGAGCCGGACCGCCCGCGAGCGAAGGGGACGCGCGCCCCGGGAGGCCTGATGAGCACGGCGACGCTGGTACTCGGCATGGACATCGGGGGCACCGCCACCCGGGCGGTCCTCGCCGACCTGGACGGCCGCGTCCGCGGTACCGGCAGTGCCGCGGGAGGCAACCCGAACTCCCACCCGGTCGAGATCGCGCTGGGGAACATCGGTGCTGCCGCGCGCACCGCGCTCGGCTCCGCCGAGGCGTCCGCCGTGGGCGCGGTCGTGCTCGGTCTCGCCGGGTCCTCCGTGCTCACCAGCGGCGACACCGCCGACCGGCTGCACCGCACCTGCGCCGCGCTCGGGCTGCGCTGCGAGATCGCGGTGCTCACCGACTACGAGGTCGCCTTCGCCGCGGGCACGCCCGCGCCGCGCGGCGCGGTGCTCATCGCCGGCACCGGTGCGGTGGCCGCGCACATCGAGCAGCACCGCGCCGCGGCCACCGCCGGCGGGCACGGCTGGCTGCTGGGCGACGAGGGCTCGGCGTTCTGGATCGGCCGGGAAGCAGTGCGGGTGACGCTGCGCGCGCTCGACGCGGGGGTTCCGCTCGGCGCGCTGGGCCGGTCGGTGCTGCACGCGCTCGACGCCGAACGCACCGCGGAAGGCCCCGAACGCGCCGCGGGCGACGCGGCCGCCGCGATCTCCGCGGTGCACGCGATGCCGCCGATCCGGCTGGCCGAGCTCGCACCGCTGGTCACCGCCGCCGTCGCGGAGGACGCGGTCGCGCGCGACATCGTCGACCGGGCCGCCCGCGCGCTCGCGGACACGGCCCGACTGGTCGTTCCCGCCGAAACCGACCTGGTGCTGGCCGGCGGGCTCACCGGACCGGAGAACCCGGTGGGCGCGGCCTTGCGCGCGGAGCTCGGCCCGGCGGTGCGCTCGGCCGGTTCGGGCGCCGCGGCAGCGGCGTGGCTCGCTGCGCACCACCTGCCCGACGACGAGCAGCCGGACCTGGCCGCGCTGCACCACCACCTGCTGACCTCTGCGTGACCGCCCGGCGGTTGGACATTTCTCGAGAAATGTCGGCGACTTTTCTCGAGAAACGTTCCCCCGCCCGCCCGGGCGATGGCCCCCGAGCGATCGCCGGGGAAGGCTCGGCTGGCGGCGGATGCCTCTCAGGCCGCGGCCTGCGGCGCGCGCGGATGCCGCACGCCAGGGTGGTCCGCGGGCAGCGCCTTGCGCAGCACCCACCAGCTCGCGACCACGCACAGCGCGACCAGCGGCCAGGTCAGCACCGCCTGCGCAATGGTCAGCGCCACGACGTGGTCCAACATCCACAGCGGGATGAACACGAGCAGGCGCACGGCGTACTGGCCGACCCACACGAAACTCGCCAGCGCGTAGGCGCGGCGCAGCTCGGGATCGCGCCGCCATCTCCTGCCCTGCCCCAGCAACGTGCCGACCACGACTCCGAGCAGCGGCCACCGGATCGCGATGCTCGCCATCCAGACCAGCGCACTGGCCGCGTTGCTGACCAGGCGGACGAGGAAGAAGTCCACGGCGTCGCCGGTGTACAGCGCGATGAGCGCACCGCAGCACACGGCGAGCATGCTCACCAGCACCGCCAGCGGGCGCGCCCCGTGCTTCAGCCGCCACACGCCGATCACGGCCCCCGCGAGGATCGCCAGGCCGCTGCCGACGGCGATCGACTCGCCACCGAAGAACCAGCCGATGCCGAACACCAGCGGGGGGACGCTCGCGTCGACCGCGCTGGTGCGGTTGCCGAGCAGCCGCGTCAGCGACTCGGGGGTGTCCGCTGAGGAGTGGGTCCGCTGCCGCTGCACGCCCCCAGCCTGCCTTACCGCCATCGAGCGGTGCACACGAGGATCGGCCCACAACTCGCGGGACCTCCGGCTCCGCTGGACGGACTTCGGTCCCGCCGCGACCGAGCGTCCGCCGTGCCCGAGCGTCCGCGGCGGAGTCGTCGGCTACCCGGGGCCTGCGAGGGTCCGGCCGCCGGAGGCCAGCCCCGGGCCCCCGGTCACCGCAGTGCGAACCCGTGCCCGGTGTGCTGCACCATCCCGGCGAGATGCTCGGCGAGTCGTTGGCGGTCGGCGGGTTCGGCTTCGACCACGTCGTCCTGGCCGCGCTCGCCCCACAGCGCATAGCGCCCCCGGGCCGTGTCGAACCAGATCACGTTGCCCGCGCGCCGAGGCTGCCCCCGGTCGTCCCCGCTGGTCACCAGGAAGTGCCCGAGCCGCGTCCGCGGTGCCGCGGTGAGCGCGCTCAGCGGACCGAGCCCCTCGATGTCCTCGTCGGCGGGCACACCCCGCGAACGGTCGGCGACCGCGCGAGCCCGCTGCCCCGGACCGGCGGGCGCATCGGGCAGCAGCTCGGCGCACGCCCACGGCACGCGTTCCGGGTCGATGAAAGTCATCCGCAGCCCCCGCGGGTCGAGCAGCCCGATCAGTCCCACCTCCCCGGTGGCGACGACGCGCGCGGCGAGCCGCTGCCCGCGGGAGACGTCGAGCAGCCCGGCGGCGGCGACGGCGAACTCCGAGCCGGACAGGAGGTAGAGCGCGTCCTCCACCTCCGGCTCCGGCCTGCCGCCGCGGGCGAAGCCGTTGTGCTCCAGCTCCTCCCACACGCGCGGACGCGCTCGTGCGCGCTCCGCCTCCCCGCCGCGCGGCACGTCGAGGGGGTACTGCCGCACAGCCAGCTCCAACTGTTCGGCCAGCACGTCCACGGCGGGGATGGACAGGGTGATGGTGTCGACCATGGCAGGTCCGCTCTCCGAGGGGTCGAGGCTTGTTAGAAATCGCGGTAGCCGGTGGGTGCTTCTCCGAGCACGGGCGGAGCGGCCAGCCGGCTCTCCCCGCCGCCCTCGTCGAAGGGTTCGTCCGCCTCGATCAGGAACTGCGGGGCGGCCCCCTCGGCCTCCTCCGGGCGGTAACCGGCTCCGCTGCGGAACTCGACGGATCCCCGGCGCTCCTCCGCGGGCTCCTCAGCGCTGTGCAGCACGGGGTCGCGCGGCGGCGGTCCCGCCGCCGCGGGCGCCGCGGAGGAGCCCATCGGGCCGAAGCCGCCGTCGCTGCGCGGGGTGTAGCGCGGCGAGCGCTCCGGAGTTTTCGGCTGCGTCGTACGCCGCTCGCGGCCGCGGTCGGCCGAATCGTGCTGTCCGGTCGGGTCGTGCTGCCCGGCCGGGTCGTACTGCCCGGCCGGGTCGGCGCTCCCGGGCGGACGCGCCTCCGCGGCACGGTGCTGCTCGGAACCGGGCGCGGGGTGCTGCTCGTGTTCGGGTTGCCCAGCAGCTGCGGGATCTCCGGGAGCTGCGGCTCGCCCAACGGCTCCGGGCTGGCCGGGAGCTGCGGACTGGCCGCGGGGAGCTGCCGGAGCGGGCCCCACAGGAGCGGGCCCCACAGGAGCGGGCCCCGCAGGAGCGGGCCCCGCAGGAGGTGGCCCCGCAGGAGGTGGAGGCGGCGCCGGAGTCCTCCCCGACTGCGTCGAGGGCGGGGACTGCTGCTCGGTGTACTGCGCAGGCGCGGGTCGTTGCCCACCCGCGGGCGGAGGCGGTGCGGGCGCGGCACCGCTCGGTGGCGAAGCCAGTCCCTGCACGCCCGAGCTCTGCAGGTGGGGTCCCGCAGCAGGCGGCTGCCCAGCAGGCGGCCCGGGCATCGGCACCGAGGGCCGCGACGGGGCGTTCGGCGCCGACTGCGGTTGTCCGGGGGACTCGAGCTGGGACGCACCTTCGGCACCGGGAGGCCCCGGCGGCACCGCGCCAGCTCCGGGCTGGGACGGCCCCGGTTGAGGTGCTGCCGACTGCGCAGGTCCCGGCTGCGCAGGTCCCGGCTGTGCAGCTCCCGGCTGTGCAGCTCCCGGCTGGGGCGGCCCCGGCTGGGAGGAGCCGGATTGAGGCCGCTCCGGTGGTGCGGGCCGGGCCGTCGACGGAGGCCCGGCCGGGGACTGGACGTCGGGGTGCCGGTCGGGCGCCGGCTCCGCGGGATGCCAGGGGGATTCCGCAGCGGGGGCGGGTGTCGACGTCACCGGCAACGGCCTGTTCAGGCCCCCAGCACTCCCGTCGTCCGCTGCAACGGCGGACTCCGACGCATCGCGATCAGCCTCCGCCGCGGCGGCCGGCTGCGGATCCACCAACGGTGGTTCGGCAGGCTGCGACTCCACCATCGACGGCTCGGCCGGCAGCGGCCCACCCGACGGCGGTTCACCCGACGGCGGGTCCACCAACGGCGGCTCGACCGGCTGCGGCCCGGCACCCTGTGCCGGCAGGGCCCCGGCGAAGCCGACAGGGCGCGACTGCCCCCCGGAGACCGGCCCACCGGAGACCGGCCCACCGGAAACCTCCCCACCGGACGTGCCGCTGCGGGCCACTGCCCCTTCGGACGAGTCACTCCTGACCGGGTCCTCTCCGACCGGGCCCTCTCCGCCCGGGCCTTCTCCGAGCGGGCCCTCGGCAGCGTCCGCGCTGGGCACACCCGCGGGAGGGGTCAGCTCCCCGGCGAGCGCGGTGACTCCCTCGGCCGGCGCGGTCCTGGGCCGGGAGGGAGCCGCGGCCTCCCGCTGCTCCCGGTCGAACCGCTCCGGTAAGCCTTCGATCCGCTCCCACAGCGCGAACGGGTGCTGCTCGGCGGCGAGGGAGGCGAATTCGGCGGTCTGGTCCAGACGCACCGGCCCGTGCGCTCCTCGATCCGCGCCGCCCGGTGCCGCTCCGGAATGCTGTGCCGACGTCACGATCCCCCCAGCTGGTCACTGCTGCGTCGAACGTCCACGAGCTCGCCGCGAACGCGTGAAACGGGTTGCGTGGGGCATCGACGCGCACGGCTCACGTGTTACCGGCACGCGGTCAGCCCCCTTCGCTTTCGGATTTGTCGCCGTCGAAGGACGGTAGCAGTTGATCAGCTGCCGCGAGGGCGGTTTCGCACAACCGCCACCGATCGCGATCACGGACCGCCGACACGCCGCCCCACGTGAAAAGCGCCACTGGTGACGGCCCCGCGAACCGAACTCCCTGGACACAACTCCCCTTGTTGCTGAACTCGATGGTTTAGTTAGTCCCGTGAACGGAACCGACGGTGGCGTAGGTTCCCGCGGCAGCGGCAACGTGGATCAGCCAGCCGCCGACTCCGGCGCGGCACGCGCGAACCGCCGGGCCATCCGGCGCTCGCCGCCAGCTCGCACGTGAGAACCGCCCCAGGCCGGCGCGAACCGACGAACGAGACGGAAAGGCAATGCGATGGCTGATGGCCACGAGCGTGACGACTCGCTGAGCAGCGCGCCCGCCGACCCCGCACGGCCGGACAGCACCCCGGCGGACCCCGCACCGCCCGGACGGGTGCCCTGGAAGGCGTTGCTGGCCGTGGGCGACAGCTTCACCGAAGGGCTCCAGGACGTCGACGAGTCCGGCAACGTGCGCGGCTGGGCCGACCGCCTCGCCGGACACATCGCGGAGCGCAACCCGGACCTGCGGTACGCGAACCTCGCCGTGCGCGGCAAGCTGATCACCCAGATCGTCGCCGAGCAGGTCCCGCGGGCGATCGACCTGGGCGCCGATCTCATCGCGTTCAACGCGGGCGGCAACGACATCATCCGCCCCGGGTCCGATCCGGACGAGGTCGCCGGGCAGTTCGAGTCGGCCGTGCGGCAGCTGCGCTCCACCGGCGCGGACGTGCTCATCGGCACCGGCTTCGACACCCGGGGCACCCCGGTGCTCAGCGCGGTGCGCGGCAAGGTCGGCACGTACAACTCGCACCTGCGCGCGATCGCCGATGCGCACGGCTGCCACGTCCTCGACCTGTGGTCGATGCACGTGCTGCGGGATCCGCGGGCGTGGAGCGATGATCGGCTGCACCTGTCCGCGCAGGGCCACCGGCGCGTGGCGCTGCGGGCGTGCGAAGCGCTGGGCATTCCGGTCGGTGCGGACTGGCGCGCGGAATGGCCGCCGATGCCGGAGCAGCCGTGGAGCGCGCAGCGGGCCGAAGACCTGCGCTGGGCGTGGGAGCACCTGGTGCCGTGGGTCGGCCGCCGACTGCGCGGCCGGTCCAGCGGTGACGGCCGGCGCGCGAAGCGGCCGAGCTACGAGCCGTACCTGCGGGCCTGAAACCAGGGGACCCGGCCTGAAACCAGCGGCCCAGCCTGAAGCCAGGGGGAGGGCCTGAGCAACGGTGCCAGCCTGAAGCCCCGGGGGACGCAGCGGAGTTGCGGCAGCAGCCCACCGGGACGAAGCACGGCCCCGGCCGCACGGTTCCGGCACAACGCCGAGCCGTGCGGCACGTCCGGTCGTGACCGGGTGTGCGAGCCGGGGCCGCACCCACCCCCATCGTCCGGGCGAACCCGTATCGCCGCGCCCGGAACTCGGCCCGGACGCGGCCGGGCGACACTCCCCCCTCTGGATCCCCCAGAGCCACCCGGGCGCGGCTCGGCGTCACCGAACCGCGTGATCGCCACGTTCGCAACGCGTTCTCACCACGCACTAACCGCTCACTAAACGCCCGGGTGTTCGGGCTCCTCCGTTCCGGTGCAGCGCGCGAGTCGTTCGCGCACCTCCCGCACCATCGGGGAACCACCGGTGTCGAACACGATCAGCGCCGTATTCCACCGGGTGCGGGCGACCGACGCGTCCCCGCGGTGCCAGGCCACATCGCCGAGCCCCACGTGCGCCGCGGCCTGCCGCATCGCCGAACCGCAGTGCAGCGCCACTTCGAGGGCCTCGCTGTGGTACCGCTCGCCCTCGTCGAGCCGGCCCAGTTCGATGTGCACCTCGCCGCAGTTGTTCAGCACCATCGCGAGGGTCTCCAGGTCGTCCATCTCCCGGTAGAGCTCCTCGGCCTCCCGCAGGTACCGCAGCGCCAGCTCGGGCCGGCCGGCCACCTGCTCCACCTGCGCGAGGTTGTTCAGCGCGCCCGCCCCGAAGTACCGGTCGGGCCGGTCGCGGTGGCCGGGCAACGCCGCGTGGCAGTGCTCCCGCGCCTGCTCGTGCCTGCCGAGGCGGATGAGCACGCTCGCCAGGTTGACCCGCGCCATGGCCAGCCACGATTCGTTCGCGGCCCCCTCGGCCACCCGGTAGGACTCGCGGTAGTGCTCCAGCGCCGTCTCCGGGGAACCCGAACGCGAGTGGACCACCCCGAGCCCGGCGGACATGAGCACCTCGCCTTCCGTCTCGCCCGCGGTGCGCGCGGCCCGCAGTCCGACCCGGTACAGGTCGACCCAGTCCTCCCAGGGGCAGCGGACCATCAGGTAGTTGAACTGCGTCCGCACCAGCCGCCACACCAGCTCGTGGAAACCCGCGTCGGCGGCGCGGTGCACGAGCGCGACCAGGTTCGCCCACTCCGCGTCGAACCACTCCAGCGCGTCCGCGCGTCCGGTCACCGGCGGTCGCTCCGCCGTCGCCCGGTCGGCGAAGTGCAGTTCGTCGCGCGCCGGCCGCAGGAAGCGCCGCGCGTGGTCGGACACGGCCAGGTAGTGGTGCACCAGTCGGCGCAGCGCCGCGCTGTGCTCGGCGCTTTCCGCCGCGACGGCGCGGTTCTCCGCGGGCAGCGGTTCGGCTTCCCGGGCGTAGACGCGCAGCAGGTCGTGCATGCCGAACCGGTCCGATTCGATCTCGTCGAGCAGATGCGCCCGCCCCAGCGCACGCAGCGCGTACCGCGCCTGGCCCAGGTCGGTTCCGCACAGCTCGGCCGCGGCGAACGCGCTCACCGACGGCCCGGGAACCTGCCCGAGCAGCCGGAACGTCCGCGCCAGCGAGGCCGGCAGGCTGCGGTAGGAGACGTCGAACGCGCCGCGCACGCTCGTCTCCCCGTCATCGGTGTCGAGCACGCGCAGCCGGTTGCGCTCATCGGCGAGCTCCTCGACGAGCCCGGCCGCACCGCCGCCCGGGTCGGCCAGCACCCGCGCGGCCGCGATCCGCAACGCCAGCGGCAGCCCTCCGCACAGCTCGGCCAGCCGGGTCACCGCGGCATCCGCCGTCACATCACCCGCGCGTTCGAGCACCTCGACCGCGGTGGCAGTGGGCAGCGTCTCCAGGTGGAACACCCGCGCCCCGCCGCGCACCACGAGCCCGTCGAGCCTGCGGCGGCTGGTCACCACCACGGCCGAGGCCGAGTTGCCGGGCAGCAGCGGCCGCACCTGCTCCGAGTCGCGCGCGTTGTCCAGCACGAGCAGCACCTGCCGCTCGGCCAGCATCGACCGGTGCAGCGCGGCGCGGTCGTCCAGCCCCACCGGGATCGCGTCCGGCGCCATGCCCAGCGCCTTGAGTACGCTCGTCAGCGCCTCGCCCGCGGTCAGCGGCGAGCGTTCCGGGTCGAAGCCGCGCAGCGACACGTGCAGCTGGCCGTCCGGGAAGGCGTGCGCCACGCGCCGCCCCCAGTGCACGGCCAGGGCGCTCTTGCCCACACCGGCGGTCCCGGTGACCACGGCGACGGGGCTGGTCACGCGCGTTCCGGCGGCGTCGAGCATGCGGTCCAGCTCGGCGATCTCCTCGTCGCGGCCGACGAAACCGGCGGGGGCGGGTGGTAATTCCGCCGGGACCGGCCTGCGGTGCGCGGTCTGCGCGCGTTGCCGCGGGCCGAGCAGCGCCGCGTCGTCGCGCAGCATGCGTTCGTACAGGTCGCGCACCTCCGGCCCGGGGTCGATGCCCAACTCCTGGGACAGCCGGATGCGCAGCGCGTGGAAGCAGTTCTGCGCCTGGGCGCGCTGCCCGCAGCGGTAGTGCGCGAGCATGAGCTGGTTGGTGAGCCGTTCGCGCAGCGGGTGGTGTGCGACCAGGGCGGGCAGCTCGCGCACCAGCTGGGCGTGGCGTCCCAGTTCGAGATCGGCGGCGGCGCGCTCTTCCAGCGCGGCCAGCTGCAGCTCTTCGACCTGCGGGGCGGTGGTGCGCCCCAGCGGGCTCTCGGCGAGGTCGGCGAGCACGGGCCCGCGCCACAGGTGCAGCGCCGCGGACAGCGAGCGCGAGCGCTCCTCGAGTTGCAGGCCGTGCGCCTGGTCGATGAGCGCGCGGGCGCGGTGCAGGTCGATGCAACCGGGGTCGACGTGCAGCACGTAGCCGGGCGCGCGCGTGGTCAGGCGCGGCGGATCGGGGTCGTCGGCGGGGGTGTCGTCGGCGGGGGTGTCACCGGCGGGGGTGGTGAGCAGCCGGCGCAGGTGGGACACACAGCTCTGCACGATCGTGCGCGCGGTGGCGGGCGGTTCCTCGCCCCAGAGCATGCTGATGAGGCGTTCGACGGGCACGACCTGGTTGGGTTCGAGCAGCAGCGCCGCCAGCACGAGCCGCTGGTTGGCGCTGCCGACGGTCCGCACCGCACCGTCGCGGAGCACTTCGACCGGGCCGAGCAGGCGGAACTCGAATCCGCTGCGCACGGTCGCATCATTGGCATCCAGTGGCGCCGTCATCTGCGAATCCCCCTGTTCCGCGTGTCCTCCGAAGCGCCGATGCGCTACCCCCATCGATGGCACCGCCCCGCCTGCGCGCGGCGGGTCGCCACACATTAACCAGTGCGCGCACCGTTCCGTCCGCATCCCGACGCGTGTCACCCGAACAGAGTCAGTCCACCCGGCCGGGGCGAAGCCAAACGGGCATAGGGCGCATCCGGGGCTTCGTTCGGCAACGCTCCCATTCCCCGGAAGAGCAATCCCCGAAAGAGTGATAAGAATCCGAGTAGAGTCGGGCAGCATCGTCGCCCCGGGCGCCGTCTCGAACAGCGTGGAAGGAGACCCGCACCCCGTGTCCACGACGTCCACAGTGGTCGACCGCGCCATCGCGTGCCTGCTCGGCGGCGCGCTCGGCGACACCCTCGGCACGCCGGTGGAATTCGCCCAGCTCGCCGACATCCGCCACGAGCACGGCCCGGACGGCGTCAGCGAACCGCCCGCGCAGGCCCTGCTCGGCGACGCGACGCAGATGGCGTTGTTCACCGGTGAGGGCTACCTGCACGCGTGGACGCTGGGGCACAACGGCGGCGGTTGGCAACCGGTGGACCTCGTGGCGGCCGCCTACCGGCGGTGGCTCACCACCCAGCAGGAGCAGCGGCCGCAGCCCGGCGTCACCGGCCTGCTCGCCGAATCCGCCCTCTACGCCAACCGCGCCCCCGGCCTGACCAGCATGCGTGCGCTGCAGGAACCCGCCCTCGGCACACCCGACCAGCCGCGGAACAGCTCGCAGGGCTGCGGCGGAGTCGACCGCGCCGCACCCGCCGGTTTCTCCCCCAGCGCCGAGTTCAGCTACCAGCTCGCCACCCACTTCGCCGCGCTCACCCACGGCGGCGTCGGCGGCTGGGCACCGGCGGGTGCGCTCGCCCTCGCCGTGCACCTGCTCGCCGTGCAGGGGCGGTCCCTGTCAGCCGCCACCGACCAGGCCGCCGGCCGGGTGCTGCGCGATGACCAGGCCACCGCGCACGCCCTCGCCGAAGCGGCCACCCTGGCCCGGCTCGGCGCGAGCACCGGCCACATCGAACGGCTCGGCCAGGGCTGGATCGGCCCCGAAGCGCTGGCCATCGGCGCGTACTGCGCGCTGGCGCTGCCCAAACCCGAGCAGTTCACCGACGCGCTGCGACTGGCCGCCAACCACTCCGGGCACAGCGACTCCACCGCCGCCGTCACCGGCTTCCTGCTCGGCGCGCGCCACGGCACCGACGTGCTGCCGCGGCAGTGGCTCGCGCGGCTCGAGCTCGCCGACGTCATCGAACGCATCGGCCACGACCTCGGCAAAACCTGCTCCGGGGAGAGCTTCAACGAACGCCGCTACCTGTCGCTGAGCTGACCGCCGCACCACTGCGGGGCGAGGCGCGACGGGACGGGGTACCGCGGGGCCGCGAGAGCGCAGGGCCGCGGGTCCTCTACACCGGCCGCCGGATACCACGGGGCAGCGGGGCGCCTACACCGGTCGCGGCGCTCCCGCACGCCGAGAACGGGCAACTCACACGATCTTCCGAGAAGCGAGTGGCGCTGGCGGCGCCGCGCCCCGCGGATTCGTAACCTCCCGAGGCATGACGCGATTGCCGATGCTCGGCGCTGCCCTCGGTGGCGCGGTCCTGCTGGCTGCGACGTTCGGCGCGTCAGTGCCGGCGTGGCCGCACCCGTCCGACAACTAGCGCGGCGCACACACCTCCCTCCCGGGGTGATGGGGCCCGCCCGGTACCGACCGGGCGGGCCCTTTTCAACGGCGGCCCTTTCAACAGCGGACTTCACGGCGGGCGCGCTGAAGTGCTCCGGCGTGCGGTGTGTGCATTTCGCACTGATCACGCGGTGTGCTCGGGGCAGGACGTCGGCGGGGCTGCTGCGTCAGTGGGATGTCCGGGGGAGCACGGTGAATTGGTCGACGGTGGCGAGTTCCCATGCTCCGCCGGCCAGCTCGTCGAGCACGGCGAGTTCGGCTTTGACTCCGTGGCGGGTGGCGACTCGGCGGCGACGGCTGCCAACGCCTTGCCGTCGCGCCGCCAGCGCCTTGCCGCCGCGCTGGCGGCGCACCGGGGCTGCTCCGGCGTACCGCATCTGTGCATTTCGCGCGAAATGTACGCACGGGGCGGCCCCGATCGGGTTACCGCGACAGCGCGGACGGGGTCACTGCGCGAGCAGTGCCGGCACGTCGAGGTCGATCACCTGCTGGGCGTTGCGTTCGAGCCACACCCGGAACAGCTCGTCCCCGCGTTCGGTGCGCTCGACCGCGAGCGGGGCGCCGATCGTGGCGACCAGGCCGCGGAAGCACCACCGGCGGTACTCCTGCCAGCACCGCTCCCATTCGAGATCGCGCACGCCGCAGCGCACCAGCTCCTCGTAGTAGGCCCGCACCAGCTCCTTCTCGTGCGCGCGCCGCTCGTCGATGTCGAGGCACCCGCCGAGGAAGTACGCGGCGTCGGACAGCAACGGCCCCCAGCCGGCCGTCTGCCAGTCGACGACGCGGCAGTCGTCCTCGCGCAGCAGGAGGTTGTCCAATCGGTAGTCGCCGTGCACCAGCCCCATGGGCGTGTCCGCTTCGGGCGTCCACGCGTGCGGGGTGAGCATGACGGACGCGCACACGTCGAGGTGTTCCGGCGCGATTCGCGCGTGGTAGCGCTCGCGGAACCGCTGCAGCAGCGACGCCATCCTGCCCTGGTCGACGCCGCGGGTGATCGGGCGGAGGTAGTCGCGTTCGGCGAGCTCGGGCTCGCGCAGCACGGGCACCTGCAGGCGCGCGAGCTTGCGCAGGATCATCCGCGCCGTGCCGGCCGAGCAGCCCGCGATGTGATCGCCCTGCCGGGCAGCGGCGACATCCTCCAGCACGAGCGTGAAAGCCCCGTCGTCCTCGGCGTACTCGGCGAAGTGGCACCGGGGCACGAGGCCCTCGAGAGACCCGCCCAGATCGCGGTAGAAGACGATCTCGCGGTGGTAGATGTCCAGGTCGACACCCAGGGATCGGCTGAACTCGTCGTCGGAGGCGAACTTCACGACGACGCTTTCCACCTCGCCGGACCCGGCGTTGAACGACGCGCGGTAGCAGCGCCCCATCTGGCCGGTGCCGATCGGCCGCACCGACACGAGCGCCAGGTCCGGGCGCTGCAGCACCCGCCCCAGCCATTCGGCAGTGATGTCACCGGGCTCCCTGATGAGGTGCATCCTCCCGTGCTGCATGGTGTTCTCGCGCGCGCCGGGGCGCATACCGCTCCTTCCTGCCGGCAGATGTGGTGCGCCGACCCGCTGCGGCGCCCGAGGAGGCTCTCCGCCGGTGCACGCGTGCTCCGCGGCACGATGCGCGCCGTTTCGGCACTTCCGCGGCCGCGGGAGGCATCGCACACGACCATCCACAGTGTCTGGACCCAATGGACGCGAAGCGTTCCGCCCCCAGGCAGGACGAGCGCGCACCGATGCGCCGGTGCGTACGCGATGTCCCAGCGCGCCACGGGCTTTCCCGCGCCCGCGAAGCCGGAACAGCTTCCGCGGCCGCCCGCCTCGGCTTACTTGCCGGCAGGAACGCGGCCACAGCGGAGGCTGCCGCGAGGCAGCTCGGCGAACCCGAACACGATCAGCGTACACAGTTTAGTTGTGTTAGGCAACTACATTGGTGGGGCATGCCGATGCGGAGGAGGACGAACCGTCCGCGCACCCCCGGTGAACAGCGGTCGAGCGAGCCCGGATCGGTGCCTCGCCGCATCACGGCCGCGGCGGCTGATCACCACGCGGCTCGAGGTCGCGCCCGCCGCCCCCGCGGGTTTCCCGCTGCCACCGGCGGGCGAGTTCACCGCCGATCAACCGGTTGTTGGCGATCACCACCGCGATCCACGGCAACGGGACGGTGACCATGATCAGCACGACCGCCAGCCACCAGACGTGCACGAACAGGGCGGCGACGACGAAACCGGTCAGGTGCACCGCCATCAGCACCGCGTACACCCGCTTGCGCACGCGCTGCTCCGCGGCCAGCGACGGCGCCGCGTCGGTGATCACCACGGGTTTCCCGCGCCGAGCCTGCCGCATGGCGACCTCCTCACCCGGCCGTCGAGTGCAGCCCCGCTCGCGCGCAGCGGTCGTGCGCTGCTCTCGACACCAGCGCACACCCGGGCGGAACGGATGTCAACCGGACTCACCTACGAGTTCTCGGACCTGGCGTTCAACCGGGACCGCGCCGGCACCGGACCGGACGAACGACGAGCTCAGAGCTTCGCGCGTGCTCGTGCGGTGGCGCGGCTGGGCATGACGGTGTCGAGTTCGGAGTTCATGGCCGCGCCGAGCAGTACGGCGAAAGCGGTGATGTAGAGCCAGAACAGCACACCGATGGGCGCGGCGAGCGCTCCGTAGATCGCTGAGTGCTCGAGGACGAGGCTGAGGTACAGGCGCAGCAGGAAGCTCCCGAGCAGCCACAGCACCAGCGCGAGGACGGCGCCCGGGACGTGCTCGCGCCAAGGGGTCCGCAGCGGGACGGACAGCTTGTAGAGGGTGGTCAGCGCCACGAGGGAGAGCAGTGCGATTCCGGGCCAGTAGAGCACGTGGATCACCATCGAGCCGGCGGGCACGAGCTGGGAGAACCAGCCGGGGCCGACGGCCAGCAACGGCAGCAGCACCAAGCCGCTCAGCAGTCCGAGGGCGTACAGCAGCAGCGACAGGAGACGCTGCCGGACGAGACCGCGCTGTTCGGCGAGATCGTAGATGACCGAGATCGTGTCGATGAAGACGTTGAGCGCGGCCGAGCCCGACCACAGCATGAGCACGAACCCGATCGAGACCACTCCGGCCCGGCCGGTGGCCAGCACCTCGTCGAGGGCGGGCCGCAAGATCTGGTCGATGCCTTGCGCAGACAGGACGGTGCCCGCGGCCTGCTCCAGGGTGGTGCGCACGGCACGCACGGTCTCGGTTCCGATCACGCGCGCGAGATACCCCAGGGTGCCGACCAAGCCGAACAGCAGCGGTGGCAACGAGGTCAGCGTGAAGAACGCCGCCTCGCCGGCGAGACCGGCGATCCGGTGCCGCGTGATCACGTCCGTGGTCTCGCGGACGAGCCGGCGCGCGGCGCGGCGGGCGCGGCTGAGCCACAACAGGGCCGCCGGCCTGCCGCGGTGGTTGTTCTCAGCGGGCACGGGGCATCGATAGCACACGCTGCGGAGTCACCGTGCGCGCGACGCCTGAGCAACTGCTGCCGGAAACCGACCGCGCGGATGACGCCCGCGAGGAATTCCCGCGCACGCCTTCCGCCGGCACAGCAGCGGAGATCACCACCGCGCCCGCCGTCGAGCAGTGCTCAGGGGAACAGCCTGGCCAGCGAGCGGGGCAGCTGGGCCACCGTGTCACCGACCTCGCCGCGCGGGGCCCACTGGTGCAGGACGCTCAGGACCGCCCGGACTTGCTGTTCGGTGCGTTCCTCATCGGCCGTGGCGATCTCACCGCTGACGCGGTCGAGGAAACCGGTCTCGCCCAGCGAGCGCGCCTGCCCGCTGCGCCGGGACAGCTCGCGCTGCACCTCCGGGGGAAGGCCCTGCATCAGCTCGTCGACCTGGCCGCCGCTGATGGCCTCGGCCAGCGTTGTCAGCGTTGCCCTGGCCACGCGGGAGGCCTCATCCGCCGACTCCAGGTCCGTCCTCTCGCGCACCTGCTCGGCGAAGGTCCGCATCGATTCTCCCTGCCAGATCTCCTCCACGGGCGTGCTCCTTCCGCACCGTCTCGCTGATCGGACATCCAGCGGCGCTGCAGCCGCACCGGTCCCGTCGAGCCCACCACGAGCGAATCCCTCCCGCATAACGAGCGGCGCCGCGGCCGGTGCCAGGTGTGGCGCCAGCCGCGCGACCCGGGCCGGTGGGCGTGGTGCAACGCCCTGTGATTCGCCCCTTTCCTGCCCGGATCACCGACGCGGCAAACGTGCCGGTGATCACCACCGCTGGGAGCCGTCCGCACGAGCAGGTGAGCGCCGCTCCGAGTCGTGCGGGGCAGCGCCCCGCCCCGGGCGGGGACGTTTCGCAGCGGCCGGTGGTGAGCACACTCCAGGTGGATCATGCCCGGCCCTGTTCGGGAAGTGAGCAGCGAGGAGGAGAGATGAGCACCGCACGCGAGCTCATGCAGTCCGGTGCGACCTGCGTGCGCACCGATGAAACGGCCGCGGACGCGAGTCGGCTGATGGCCCGCGACCAGGTCGGCGCCGTGCCGATCTGCGGCGAGGACAACAAGATCAAAGGCGTGGTCACCGACCGCGACCTCGTGGTCAAGGTCGTGGCCCAGGGGCGGGATGCCGGCACGTTCCCGGCCGGCGACCTCAACCAGCAGGAAGCCGTCACCATCGGCGCCGACGACGCGGCCGAGGAGATCTGGACCGTGATGGCCCGCCACCAGGTGCGGCGGCTACCCGTGATCGACCAGGGGCGCCTGGTGGGCATGGTCTCGCTCGGCGATGTGGCCCGCGCGCTGCCGCATCCCGACACGGGCCAGCTCACCGAAGCGCTGTCGTTCTCCTGACCCGTCCCTGAAAGGCCGCCCGCCGCTGAAAACCACCCGCACCCGCGTCGCGGGTGCGCACGTACCGCGCAGGAGCGCGGAGTCCGGCACGCCCTCGGCGACGCGCCGCGTCGCCGAGGGCGCACGCGCGTCGGGTGGTTGCAACAGCGCGGCGGTCGCAGCAGCACCGCTCAGCGGTCAGACCGCTTCGACCACTGCTGGTCGCCTGTTCGCCACTGTCCACATGGGCTGGTCGTGGGCTGGTACCGCACGACCGGGTCCACCCGGCACGGCCACCAGCACGACGACGAGTTCCTCCCGGGAAACATCGGGGAAACGGCGACACCGGGCGGAACAGCGACAATTGCGACCGGAACTGAGACCAGAATTGAGACCCGGGGTCAGGAGGACGCCGCTGCGGCCGCCCGTCCAGCGGCGTCCTCCCCGGTCAGGCGCGGCGTTCTCGCTGGGTAGACGCCGTGAGCTTCCTCGGTAGACTCGGAGCCGCCGAGGGGGCTCGAACCCCTGACCTTCCGCTTACAAGGCGGGCGCTCTACCAACTGAGCTACGGCGGCCTGCTCACCGCAACGGGTGCACACCGAACATCGTAAGCGCCTGGCCCACCACTGCCGTAGCGGGTCACCCGACCCGCGGCCACGGTCCGCTCCCCGCAGTTGGCACGCGCCACCGGTGAGGCTGAGCCTGCTCGGACCCGTGCGACCGGGCGATCCTCGGTGCGCCACGCCCACGTGACCGACGACATAGCCGAGAGGTGCAACGGTCGCTCTATGACAGCCGATGGCCGAGAGGGAGATCACGCACGGCACGCCCACAAGGCGGCCAAGCATTGGAGGAATCCAGCGGTGGGCATCACACAGCGTGCCCGCGGAGCGCTGTGGCGCCGCGGTCCGGAAGCGACCCATCCGGCCGGCATCCGCAACGCCGTCCACGGCCCGCAGCTTCCGGACGAATCCACCGTTCACCTCGTCCTCGACCTCGGCCTGCGCATCGGCGAGGTGCAGATGGCCAGCGGGGCCGGCGCCTCGGACGTGACCGCGACGATCATCGCGGTCACCAACGCCTACGGGCTGCCGCACTGCGAGGTCGACGTGATCTACACGTCGATCACCGTGTCGTGCTACCGGGGGACGGAGCAGTCGCCCATCACCTCGGCGCGCGTCGTCCGCAACCGGTCCACCGACTACACGCGGCTGGCCGACGTGGAAGGCCTCGTCCGCCGCATCGCCGCCGGCGAGATTAACTCGGCCGACGCCTACGCCGAGCTCGACCGGATCACCACCGCCCCGCACCCGTTCCCCCGCTGGGTCGCCACCCTCGCCTGGGCCGGCATGGCCGCCTCGCTGGCCGTGCTGCTCGCGGGCGGCGACCTCACCGACTCGCAGGACCGCGCGCTGCCGATCGTCGCCGCGGTCGCCACCGCGCTCATCGACCGCATCGGCCGCTACGTGAACCGGCGCGGGTTGCCGTTCTTCTACCAGCAGATCATCGGCGGGGCGATCGCCACCACCGTGGCGGTGGTCAGCCACGGGCTCGGCATCCTCGGCAACCCGGCGCTGGCCGTGGCCTCCAGCATCATCGTGCTGCTATCAGGCATGACCGTCGTCGGCGCGATGCAGGACGCGATCACCGGCTACAACGTCACCGCGGCCGGACGCATAGCCGAGATCGCGCTCATGTCGGCCGGTCTGATCGCCGGCGTCGTGCTCGCGCTCTACGGAGGGCTGCAGATCTTCGGCGAGAACGGGTTCGTCGGCAGTCTCGACGTGAACGACATCGGACGCGCCACCGTGCTCTCCCCCGCGGTGCACCTGCCCGTGCAGCTGCTCGCGGGCGCGTCCACCGCGACCTGCTTCGCCCTGGCCGGCTACGCGCAACCGCGGCCGTGGATCGCCGCCGGGATCGGCGGCGCCATCACCGCGACGGTGCACGCGCTGCTGATCGCGGTCAACGTCGACTCGGTGCTCGCCGGTGCCGTGGCCACCACCGTCGTCGGTTTCATCGGCGGCATCGTCGCCCGGCGGCTGCGCGTGCCGCCGCTGGTCGTCGCCGTCTCGGCCGTCGTGCCGCTGCTGCCGGGCCTGGCCACCTACCGCGGCCTGTTCCAACTGTCCGTCCTCGGCGACCCCGCCGGACTGACCACGATCATGCTCGCGGTCGCCACCGGGCTCGCCCTCGGCGCGGGCATCGTGCTCGGCGAGTTCCTCGCCCAGCCGGTGCGCACCCGGCTGGGGCGCTTGGAGCGCAAGCTCGCCGGGCCGCGGATGTCCGGGCCGCTGCGCCCCACCGACCGCCGCCTGGACTAGGAAGTGTTTCAAATGTGGTTTGCCCGCTGAGGGTGGGTGGCTGGGGGGCAGCTGGGAGGAACCTCAGCGCTTCCCTGGACTGCGGGTGCCCCTCCTCATGTAGCCACCTACACAGCGTCGGGACCGTCCTCGCCAGGAAAACGCTGAGAACCCGCAGGCACTGTCGTTGCTCGGATGACGGCAGAAAACAGTGACTGCACCGCTGATGAAGCGGGCCGTAGTTTGATCGGCTTTTCGGCCATGCGCGGCACGCGCACCGCGCGCACTCCGGATAGCCTGCGACTCGATGTCCACGCGTGAAGGAGCAGGGGTGAACAACGGCAGCCAGCCGATCCGAGCGGACTTTGTCGTGGTGGCGAACCGGCTTCCGATGGACCTGGTGCGGGCCGAGGACGGCACGCAGCAGTGGCGGCACAGCCCCGGCGGGCTCGTCAGCGCCCTCGAACCGTTCCTGCGCGCGCAGCGCGGCGCGTGGGTGGGCTGGCCCGGTGTCGCCGACGTCGCCGTCGACCCGTTCACCGACGAGGACCTGCAGCTGTGCCCGGTGCAGCTCAGCGCCACCGAACTCCGCGAGTACTACGAGGGGTTCTCCAACGCGACCCTGTGGCCGCTGTACCACGACGTGGTGGTTCCACCCGTGTTCGAGCGCTCGTGGTGGCAGGCCTACCGGCGGGTGAACCAGCGTTTCGCGGAAGCCGCCGCCGCGGTCAGCGCCGAGGGCGCGACCGTGTGGGTGCAGGACTACCAGCTGCAGCTCGTCCCGGCGATGCTGCGGGAGCTGCGCCCCGATCTGCGCATCGGCTTCTTCCTGCACATCCCGTTCCCGCCGGTGGAGCTGTTCATGCAGCTGCCGTGGCGCACGGAGATCGTGCAGGGCCTGCTCGGCGCCGACCTCGTCGGCTTCCACCGCCCCGGCGGTGCGCAGAACTTCCTGTGGCTGGCCCGCCGTCTCGGCGGGTTCGAGCACAGCCGCGCGCAGGTCGGCGTCCGCTCCCGCCCGGGCGTGGTGCGCGTGGGCGACCGGCCGGTGCGCGTGGGCGCGTTCCCGATCTCCATCGACTCGGCCGATCTGGACCGCCTCGCCCGCACCAGGGAGGTGCAGCAACGGGCCCGCTCGCTGCGGCAGGAACTCGGCAATCCGCGCCGCATCGTGCTCGGCGTGGACCGCCTCGACTACACCAAGGGCATCGACGTCCGCCTGTCGGCGATGCACGAACTGCTCGCCGAAGAACGCATCACACCCGAAGAGGTGACGATGGTGCAGGTGGCCACCCCCAGCCGCGAACGCGTCGAGCACTACCAGCAGATGCGCGAGGACATCGAACGCAAGGTCGGCCACCTCAACGGCGAGTTCGGGCGCGTCGGGCACCCCGCGGTGCACTACCTGCACACCTCGGTGGACCGCAAAGAGCTCGTGGCGCTGTACTGCGCCGCCGACGTCATGGTCGTCACGCCCGTGCGCGACGGGATGAACCTGGTGTGCAAGGAGTACGTGGCCTGCAGGCACGACCTCGGCGGGGCGTTGCTGCTCAGCGAGTTCGCCGGTGCGGCGGCGGAGCTCACGAGTGCGTTCCTGGTGAATCCGCATAATCTGGACGGGGTGAAGGACTCCCTGCTCGCCGCCCTGAACGTGGCCGAGGACGAGGGACGCCGTAGGATGCGTGCACTGCGCAGGCAAGTGCTCACGCACGATGTCGATCGCTGGGCGCGGTCGTTCCTCGAAGCACTGGGCACGTCCCTCGCGGAGTGAGTGCCGGGGGTTCGCGCTCGCCGGTCGCCGTGTGCAGCAACCCACACCGCTGTCGGCGCGACCGGTGCGGCGTGCAGCAGGACAATCGAGTTCAGCGGCGAACCGCTGTGCGTCCATACTGGTCGAATCGGAGTTCGTGCGCGGCCGCTACCGCACCACGAGCGCGAATCGACGCCCGCCACAACACGTTCGGTCGACCGCGCGTTCGTCCGAAGCCCCACCGCCCGTTACCCACCACGGCCCCAGAGGAGTGTGGCGTTGACCGCCGAATCCCTGCCCGCTGACCTGCGCCGGGTGATCGTGCAGCTCGCGCGGGCACCGCGCCTTTTGGTCGCCTGCGACTACGACGGCACCCTCGCGCCGATCGTGACCGACCCCACCCAGGCCAAACCGCTTCCCGAGTCGGTGCACGCGCTGCGTTCGCTGGCGGCGCTGCCGGCCACCACCGCAGGGGTGATCTCGGGACGGGCCCTGCGGGACCTGGCCACCCTGTCGCGCCTGCCCGCGGAGGTGCACCTGGTGGGCAGCCACGGCTCCGAGTTCGACGTCGGGTTCGTCCGCGACCTCGACACCGAGACCACGCAGCTGCGCACCAACCTGCAGCGCAGCGTGCAGGGCATCGCCGCCAGCAGAACCGGGGTGACCCTCGAGGCGAAACCCGCCAGCGTCGCGGTGCACCTGCGCCGCGCCGACCCGGAGACGGCCCAGGCCGTGCTCGGGGAGCTGCGCGCAGGACCGGCCTCCTGGGAAGGCATCCACGTCACCGAGGGCAAGTCGGTCGTCGAACTGTCGGTCGTGCAGACCAACAAGGGAAGCGCGCTCGACGCGCTGCGCCACCAGGCCGGGTCGACGGCGGCGCTGTACCTCGGCGACGACGTCACCGACGAGCAGGCGTTCGCCCAGCTGCACGGCCCCGACCTGGGCATCAAGGTCGGCGAGGGGGACACGCTGGCGCACCACCGCATCGGCGAGACCGCCGACGTGGCCACCGTGCTCGCGCTGCTGATGGAAGAACGCCGCACCTGGCTGTACGGCGAGCAGGCACCGCCGATCGAACGGCTCACCATGCTGGCCAACGAACGCACCGTCGCCCTGCTCACCCCGGAAGCGCGGGTGACGTGGATGTGCCACCCGGGCCCGGACTCGGCGTCGGTGTTCGCCGACCTGCTCGGCGGGGCCGGCGCGGGCCACTTCAGCATCTACCCGGACAGCGACGGTTCCGGCACCCAGCGCAGCCCGCTGCCGCTGGGACAGCGTTACGTGCCCAACACGATGACCGTGGAAACCCGGTGGTCGCGGCTGTTGGCCACCGACTACCTGGCGCACGACACCGAGGGGCACCGCACCGAGCTGGTGCGGGTGATCAGCGGCAGCGTGCCCGCGGTCGTCGAATTCGCCCCGCGCCCCGAGTTCGGGCAGGTCCCGGTGCGGATGACCCCCGAGGCCGGCGGGTTGCGCGTCCAGGGCACCGCCGAGCCGATGGTGCTGTACTCGCCCGGGGTGGAGTGGACGATCACCTCCGACGGCATGCACGAACAGGCGCACGCCGTGGTGCGGCCGGCGGAGAACGAACCGGTCGTGCTGGAACTGCGCTGCGGCACCGCGGAACTCGCCGATCCGGAGGAGCCGGAACCGCACCGCCGCGCCGCGGCCGAGCGGTACTGGTCCGAGTGGCTGGATTCGCTGCAGCTGCCGAAGGTCCAGCGGGACCTGGCGGGCCGGTCGGCGCTGACGCTGCGCGGGCTGTGCAACTCCGACACCGGCGGGATCATGGCCGCGGCCACCACCTCGCTGCCGGAGGAGATCGGCGGCGTGCGCAACTGGGACTACCGCTACTGCTGGCTGCGCGACGGTGCGATGACCGCGCAGACCCTGGCCACGCTCGGTTCGCCGGACGAGGCCGGGGCGTTCCTGGACTGGCTGCACCGCGTGCTCGAAGGCCTGCCCGGTCCGGAGCGACTGCACCCGCTGTACTCGCTGCAGGGCACCAGCCTCGGCCCGGAAGCGGTGATCGACAGCCTGCCCGGCTACGCCGGGTCCCGGCCGGTGCGCGTGGGCAACCTCGCCGACCAGCAGGTCCAGCTCGACGTGTTCGGGCCGGTCGTGGAGCTCATCGCGCACCTGGCGCAGACCACCGGGCGGCTGCGCGAGCGCGACTGGGAACTGGCCACGGCGATGGTCCGGGCCGTGGCGGAACGCTGGCAGGAACCGGACCACGGGATCTGGGAGGAGCGCGACGCCCCGCGGCACCACGTGTATTCCAAGGTCATGTGCTGGGTGACCGTGGACCGCGCGCTGCGGATCGCCGAAACCTACGACCGCGAAGTCGACCCGTCGTGGCCGGCGCTGCGCGACGAGATCTCCCAGGACGTGCTCAAGAACGGCTGGCACCCGGACGTGCAGGCGTTCACCACGGCCTACGAAGGGTCCGATTTGGACGCGGCGTCGCTGCACGTCGGCCTGTCCGGGCTCATCAGTCCGTCCGACGACCGGTTCCGGGCGACGGTCACCGCGATCGAGGCCGAACTGCGCAGCGGCTCCACCGTCTACCGCTACCGGCGCGACGACGGGCTGCCCGGGGACGAGGGTGGTTTCCACCTGTGCGCGGCCTGGTTGATCGAGGCCTACCTGCTGACCGGGCGCCGCACCGAGGCCGAGGAGCTGTTCCAGCAGATCGTGGACACGACCGGCCCGACCGGGCTGCTCTCCGAGGAGTACGACCCGATCGCGGAGCGCTCGCTCGGCAACCACCCGCAGGCGTACTCGCACCTGGGGCTCATCCGCTGCGCCCAGCTGCTGTCCTCCTGAACCGGGCGCTCGGCGCCTCCGCGCCGAAGCCGGAGGCGCCGGGCCCGGCACCTTGCGAGGACGGTCGTAGAAGTGGCGATTCCCCCGAACCGGCACAACGACATCGCGGGCACCCCTTACCCTTATCGGGCAGCCGTGAGCCGACTCCCGAACCGAAAGGCGCAACCGGGTGACCTTCCTGTACATCATCATCGTCGTGCTGGTGATCGTGGCGGCCGTCGCGGTCGTGCTCGGTCTCCGGGCGCGCCGAGCCGCCGCCCAGCCGGCCGAACCGGCTCCGACCGACCCGTTCGGCACCGGGGACCAGGACGCGCTGCGCGGAGACCCGCGCAAGCTGCGCGCCGGGGACATCGTGGAGATCCGCGAGCACACCTACACGGTCCGCGGCAGCCTGCGGTTCTCCGAGGGCGGCTGGACCTGGGACTCCCACCTGCTCGACGACGCCAGGGGGAACCAGGCCTGGCTGGAGGTCGAGGAGGACCCGGACCTGGAACTGTCGCTGTGGACCGCGGCCCCGGACGCGCCGGAGCCGGGTCCGCGCCAGCTCGAACACGCGGGCCGCACCTTCCACCGCGAGGAGGCGGGATCCGCCCAGTTCCGCAGCGAAGCGACCACCGGCCTGGACGAGTCCGGCACGCTGCGCTACTACGACTACGAGGCCTCCGACGGCGCGATGCTCGGCTACGAGGCCTACGGCGACGCCCAGGGCTCCGGCGGTGCCCAGGGATCCGGCGGTGCCCAGGGATCCGGCCAGGCGGCCGGCGAAGGCGAATGGGAAGCCAGCACCGGTGAAGAACTGACCCGGTACGAAGTCCGCATCTACCCGGCTGCGAGCTGACCCATGAAGCCGAGTTTCTGGTTCGTCCTCGCCGGCATCGCCGGGGTGTTCGCGTTGATCCTCGGGCTGACCACCGCGTTCTCCACGGGCCTGAGCCCGCGTTCCTACGTGCAGCACCACTACACGCGCGCGGAGCAGACCGACCCGCCGGGCCGCGACAGCCGCGCGTACACGAGTCGGCAACCACCCACGCGGGTCGCCGCGGACATCAGCGACCGCTGGCAGCCGCAGAACCGCTACGCCGACGGCTCCGGCATCTACCTGCGCTACCCCGACGACGCGATCGTCGTGAAACCGCGCGGCAGCGGCTCGCGCATCGAGGTCATGAACGCGCGCCGCGCGCACCACCACTACTACGGGATCATCGGCGGCGCCTGGGGGTGGAACAGCACCTACGGGGAGAGCTTCCGCGGACGCGGCCCGGGGGTGGGCAAGTGAACCGGCACGCCGCCCGCAGCGGGAGCTCGCTGAGCACCAGCGACAAGCGGACCCTGCTCGGTCTGCTGGTCGTGCTCGGCGGCGGCCTGCTGATCTGGATCATCACCAGCAGCATGCTGCCGAGCTCCGACCAGGACAGTTTCACCTCGGACGACACCGAGCGCTACAACGACAACGACACCTACACCGGCGCGCCGATCCCCGAATTCACGCAGCAGGATTCGCAGCAGCTCTCCCGCGCGCTCGACAAGGCGGCCCGCCCCCACGGCGACCTCTGCCTCGGGTGGCGGTTGTTCGACGGCACCGGGATCGACGGTCCGGAACCGCGCGGCGCCGGCTCCAGCGAAGGCCCGAACGTTCCGGCCGACCAGTGCTCGCGGTGGGCCGAGGTGGCGGTCACCGTGGCCTACGGGGACAACGACGACTGGGACGCCGCGCGGATCGAGGTGAACACCTCCCCCGACCTGTCCGCGGTGATCACCGAGGACGACTTCGTCAGCAGCGGCATCACGGCCGACACGCTCGTTGCGGAGCCGATCGGGGCGACGGGGCAGGCCGCGCTCGTGCTGCCGCTGCTGCTGACCGAGCAGGGCGATCTGGAGGCAGCCTCCCCGGAGGATTCCGCAGCCCGGGCGCCGGACGATGCGTCCCCGGCCACGGGCGGTGGCACCGGTGCGTGGATGATCGTGGCCTGGCTGGTCGTGCTGGTGGTCATCACGATCGGCGCGCTGATCGGCGGGTTCCTCGCGCGCGCCAAGGCGAAGCGCCGAGCGCGCGGTGGCGGACCCGACGGGCCGAGCGGACCCGACGGGCCGGGTGGGCCGGGTGGTCCCGGCGGGCCGGGTGGGCCCGGCGGACCAGGTGGGCCCGGCGGGCCGGGTGGTCCGATGGGTCCGAGCGGCCCCGGTGGACCAGGTGGTCCGGGCGGGCCGAGTGGAGCGCCGCCGAGCCCCGGGGTGCCGGACTCGTCGATGCCGAACCAACCCATGCCCCACCTCCCCGGTCCGGATCGGTCCGCGCCGGATCGGTCCGCGTCCGGACAGGGCATGCCGGGCCAGCCGAACGGACCGGGAACGCCCGGTCGGCCCAGCTCTGCCGGCCAGCCCCACCCAGTAGGCCAGCCCCACCCAGCGGGCCAGTCCTACCCAGCGGGCCAGTCCTACCCAGCGGGCCGGACCCACCCCGGCCACCCCGGCGCCGCTGATCCACCGAATCCGCCGCGGTGACCGGCGACCACGACGACGAAAGGGACACGCACGCCGTGCTCGTGAACGATCTGCTATTCGGCCTGATGTCCGCGGTCCTCTACGGAGCGGTCGGGCTCGCCATGATGGCCCTGGGCTACGTGCTCGTCGACATCGGCACGCCGGGGCGTCTGCGGGACCTGATCTGGCGCGATGCCAACCCGAACGCGGTACTGCTGCTGGTCTCCGGACTGCTCAGCGTCGGGATCATCCTGACGACGGCGATCGCGGCGAGCGCGCACGACCTCCTCGCGGGGCTGGCCGGCACCGTGACCTACGGTCTGCTCGGGCTGCTCATGATGAGCCTGTCGTTCCTGATCATCGACGCGGCGATCCCCGGCAAGCTCGGCGAGGAGCTGTCCCAGCCGGGACTGCACCCCGCCTCGTGGGTGTCGGCCGCGGCGCACGTGGTCATCGCAACCATCATGGCCGCCGCGATCTGGTGATTCATGTCCGTCTCGCAGGAATCCGCCGACGCGAGCGCCGACGCGGATCGCGCACAGCGGGAAGCGGCGACAGCGACCGCACCGTCCACGTCGGATGACGCGGGCGTCCCCGCACGTCCCCGCGGGCGGCTGGCGCGCACGGCCGTGCTCGTGGCCGTGTTCGTCTGCGCCGCCTGCGGACTGGTGTACGAACTCGCGCTCGTCGCCCTGGGCAGCTACCTCATCGGCGACACGATCGGCCAGGCGTCGATCGTGCTGTCGCTGATGGTGTTCGCGATGGGCGTCGGCGCGCTCGCGGCGAAACCGCTGCAACGCTTCCCCGCCGCGGCCTTCGCGAGCATCGAGATCGCACTGGCCCTGCTCGGCGGGCTGAGCGTGCTCGTGCTCTACGCCGCGTTCGCGTGGCTGAGCCTGTACATGCCCGCGCTGATCGTCACGGCACTGCTGCTGGGCGTGCTCGTCGGCGCCGAGATCCCGCTGCTCATGGTGCTGCTGCAACGCATCCGCAGGCAGGACGCGGGCAGCGCGGTGGCCGACCTGTTCGCCGCCGACTACGTGGGCGGGCTCGTCGGCGGGCTCGCGTTCCCGTTCCTGCTGCTGCCGCTGTTCGGCCAGCTGCAGGGCGCGCTGGTCGTCGGCATGGTCAACGCGGCCGCCGGCCTGGGGCTGGTGCTCGGCGTGTTCCGCCGCGACCTGCCGCGGCGCGCCGTGGTGCTGCTGTCGCTGGGTTGCGTGCTCGTCGCCGGGATCCTGGGCGGTTCCTACGCGTTCGCCGACCGCTTCGAGGTGACCGCGCGGCAGGCGCTGTACTCCGACCCGATCGTGCACGCGGAACGCACGCGGCACCAGGAGGTCGTGCTGACCAACTCGCGTTCGCCGACCGGGCCGGACGACACGCGGATGTTCCTCAACGGGGACCTGCAGTTCAGCAGCCTGGACGAGTACCGCTACCACGAGGCGCTGGTGCATCCGGCGATGGACGGTCCGCGCGGCAACGTGCTCGTCCTCGGCGGCGGGGACGGGTTGGGGGTGCGCGAGATCCTGCGCTACCCGGACGTGCGGCACGTGACCCTGGTGGACCTGGATCCGGCGGTGCTGCGGCTGGCGCGCAACGATCCGCGGGTGTCGGCCGTGAACGAGCACGCGTTCGACGACCCGCGGGTCACCTCGATCGCCGATGACGCGTTCAGCTGGTTGCGCGAGCACAACGAGCAGCGCTACGACGCCGTGTTCGTGGACATGCCCGACCCGGATTCGGAATCCACGGCGAAGCTGTACTCCGCCGAGTTCTACGCGCTGGTGCGGCAAGCGGCCGCGCCGCACGCGCGGGTGGCGGTGCAGGCCGGATCGCCGTACTTCGCGCCGAAGGCGTACTGGGGCATCGAGGCGAGCATGCGGGAAGCGGGTTTGCACACGGTGCCGTACCGGGTGCAGGTCCCGAGCTTCGGCGCGTGGGGGTTCCACCTGGCCAGCGCGGAACGCACCCCGGAGCTGAGCCTGCCGGACGATGCGCCGCAGCTGCGGTCGCTCGACGAGCCGACGCTGCGGGCCGCGGCGACGTTCCCGCCGGACCGCGCGCGCGTGGAGGACGTGCAGCCCTCCACGCTCATGCACCCGCGGATCCTGCAGTACTCCCAAGGCGCCTGGCAGAACTACTGACCATCGTCGCTACTCGATGTCGAGCACCCGGAGCGAGAGCCGTGCAGGAGGTTCCGCCACGGGATCCTCCACGCAGATCAGGAAAATCCTGTTGTCACGGCCCGAACCAGCGTTCTTCGGGGGACCGGGGGGAGGCCGCGGTCCGCCCTCCGAGGAGCTCGGTTTCCAGCGTGACGTGCCGCGGGCGCCCGGGTTCTGCCTGCTCGAGCAGCAGCCGCCCCGCGGCGCGCCCCTTCTCCAGGACGGGCTGGCGCACCGTGGTCACACCGGACCGCTCGGCATCGGCTATCCCGTCGAAACCGGTGACGGTGACGTCCTCGGGCACCCGGCGACCGCGGTCGCGCACCTCGTCGAGCGCACCGAGCGCGAGGATGTCGGAGGTGCACACCAGCGCCGTGATCTCCGGGTCGTGGTCGAGCACCTGCGCAGCGGCCGAGGCGCCCGATTTGACGCTGTGGTCGAACCGCTCCACCACGGGCACCTGGGCCCAGTCGACGCCGGCTTCGCTGAAGACCTCGGCGAGCGCGGTCAGCCGGGCCTTCTGCACGTGGAAACTGGCGTGCGCCTGCCGGTGCGGTGCGGCGAACCCGTCGTTGCGGCCGCGGGCCAGCCGCATGCAGCACACGCCGATGCGCCGGTGCCCCAGTTCGATGAGGTGCTGGGCCATGCCGCGCATGGCCGCGGCGTCGTCGGGGCCGACCCAGTCGAGGCCGTCGATCTGCGGCTGGTCGGAGATCACCACCGGCAGCGGCCGTTCGAGCACGGCCGCCAGGTGCGGATCGTCCTCCGGCACCGAGTACACGATGAAGCCGTCCACCCCCGCCCGGTGCACCGCGGCGATGTCCTCCCGCTCCGGGTTGGCCGGGATGAGCGTCAGGCCCTGCCCCGCGTCTTCGCACGCCAGCGCGAGGCCTTCGAGGAAGCCCAGGGCACCCGGGTCGCGGAAGGCGTACGAGAGGTTCTCGGTGAGCAGCAGCCCAACGGCTCCGCTCTTGCGCGTGCGCAGCGAACGCGCCACCGGATCGGGCCCCGGGTAACCGAGTCTGCGCGCGGTGTCCAGGACCCTCTTGCGCAGCTCCGGGGAGAGCTGGTCGGGCCGGTTGTACGCGTTCGAGACCGTCGTCCGCGACACACCCAGCTCCGCGGCGAGGGACGCCAGAGTCGCAGGGCGTCGGGCGTTCGTTGGCCGAGCCATGCGGGAACCGTAACGGTTCAGATCCGCCTGGTGAAGCGGGCGTGAGGCGCACGACACGTCCGCGCCGGTTCGGTCACGCTGTGCGTTCGGCGTGAACACGGGGTGAATCGAACACGACGGAGGGCTACCCCGCGCCGCGCTCGGCGGTTAACTTGTGCGAGCCGGTTCAGGTGAAAGGTGAGTCACACATGGCCGAGGTCGCTTTTCGGAACGCTTCGCGAATTTACCACGGCACTCCTCCCGTCCGAGCCGTGGACCAGCTCTCCCTCGACATCGCCGACGGCGAGTTCCTCGTGCTCGTGGGACCGTCCGGATCCGGCAAGTCGACCGCGCTGCGCATGCTCGCGGGGCTGGAGGACGTGGACGAGGGCGCGATCACGATCGGCGGAACGGACGTGACCGACGTCGCGCCGAAGTCGCGGGACATCGCGATGGTGTTCCAGTCCTACGCGCTGTACCCGCACATGACCGTCGCCGAGAACATGGGTTTCGCGCTGAAACTGCGCAAGAAGCCGAAGGAGGTCATCCGCGAGAAGGTGACCGAAGCGGCGCGGATGCTGGACCTGGAGCCGTACCTGGACCGCAAGCCGAAGGCGCTGTCCGGCGGCCAGCGGCAGCGCGTCGCGATGGGCCGGGCGATCGTGCGCGAACCGAGCGCGTTCCTCATGGACGAACCGCTGTCCAATCTGGACGCGAAGCTGCGCGTGGAGACGCGCGCGAACATCGCCGCACTGCAACGCCGGTTGGGCACGACGACGGTCTACGTCACCCACGACCAGGTCGAGGCGATGACGATGGGCCACCGGGTCGCGGTGCTCGAGGACGGCCTGCTGCAACAGGTCGCCACCCCGCGCGAGCTCTACGAGAACCCGGCGAACGCGTTCGTGGCCGGGTTCATCGGCTCGCCCGCCATGAACCTCAAGACGGTGCCGCTGAGCCCGGACGGGGCGGTGCTCGACGGGCACACCGTGCCGCTGCCGCGCACGGCGATCTCGGCGGCCGGGGGCCTGCAGGAGGTCACCTTCGGGGTGCGCCCCGAGTCGCTGCGCCTGACCTCCGCCGAGGACCCGGAGAGCCTGGCGCTGACCGTGGAGCTCGTGGAGGAGCTCGGCGCCGATGCGCTCATCCACGGCAGCATCGACGTGGACGGCGCACCGCAGCGGTTCGTGGTGCGCGCAGACGGTCGGAGGCCGCCGGCGCTGGGTGAGCGCGTCCACGTCACGTTCCGCGATTCCGACGAGATCCACGTGTTCCACCCGGAGACGGGCAACCGGATCGCCGCGGTGTAGCGCTCCCGGCGCTCACTTCCCCGCGGGCGCATCCCTGTGCTCGCATCCCTGCGGGCACATCCCCGCGGGCGCATTCCTGCGGACGCATTCCCGCGGGCGCATTCCTGCGGGCGCATTCCCGTCGGCACCGCATCGGAGGTTCCGGTGCGGTGCCGATGCGCGTGCGCGGAGAAGTCCGCGGAAATATGCGAATGCGCGCATGAACTGGCCTCGAAAGCGCCTGACGCATGCGAATGCGCGCATGCGAAGAAAGGCCGATGCGCGATTTCCTCCGGACTGTGACACGAAATACCTCGATCGGATGGCGCGCGCGGCGGGCCACGGCCTAAACTGCACATGACAACGATTTCCGTTTGTCTGTCGCGCCGCGTTGCTCAGCCCTCCGTGGCGATCTCATCCGATCGAGGAGTTCAGCGATGACCGTCCGTGCGCACTTGGCGCGCCGCAAGAACCGGTTCACCACGACGGCTCTGGCCGGTGTCACCACCACCGCGCTGGTTCTGAGCGGGTGCGGCAGCGGCACGCAGGGCGAGGACTCCGACGGCGAGCTCTCGGTGGTGGCCTCCACGGACGTGTGGGGCAGCGTGGTCCGGGCCGTCGGCGGCGACCAGGTCGACGTCGAGTCGATCATCGACGACCCGGCAACCGACCCGCACTCCTACGAGAGCACCCCCCGGGACGCGGCCACGATCAGCGACGCCGACCTCGTCCTGTCCAACGGCGGCGGATACGACGGGTTCATGCCGCAGATCCTCGCCGCCACCGGCGAACGCAAACCCACGATCCAGGCGTTCGACGGTGAGCACGACCACGGCGGACACGGCCACGGGGGACACGACCACGGGGGCCAGCAGAACCGGCACGCCGAGCACGGCGGGCAGCAGGGCGGAAGCCCCCAGCAGCACGACCACGGGGGACACGGTCACGGGGGGCACGACCACGGCGGCGAGAACGAGCACGTCTGGTACGAACCGCACGCGGTCGCCGACGTGAGTTCTGAGATCGCCGCGAAGCTCGGCGAACTGCGACCGCAGTCGGCCGAGCAGTTCCGGCACAACGCCGAGCGGTTCGAGCAGCAGATCGACCAACTCGACAACCGCATCGGGGAGATCCGCGAGCAGCACCGGGGCGAGCAGGTCATCGCCACCGCGCCGGTCGCCGACCTGCTGGTCGAACGAGCCGGGTTGCGCGACATCACGCCCCAGGAGTTCGTCAACGCGGTCGAAGCCGAGAACTCCCCGTCCGCCGCAGCCGTCGCCGCCATCGACGACGCCGTGTCCTCCGGCCGCGCCTCCGCGGTCATCCACAACCCGCAGACGGAAACCCCCGTGACCCGCAAGGTGCTGCGGAAGGCCGAGGACAACGGCATCCCGGTGGTGCCGATGTCCGAAACGCTGCCGCAGGAGCAGTCCGACTACGTGCCGTGGATGAGCGGGCAGGTCGACCGGCTCGCCCGCGCGCTCGACGCGTGAACCCGCCGCACCGGCACATCCCCGCACCTTCGGAGGAACCCGAGTGACACGTTCCCAACCACTGGCGAGCCCCGCCGCGCACGCGGGCGAACCCACCGCGCCCGCCGTCCGGCTGCGCGCTGCGAGCCTGCGCTACGGCACGCGCACCCTCTGGCACGACCTGGACCTGGACGTGCAGCCGGGCGAGTTCGTGGCCGTGCTCGGGCCGAACGGCACAGGCAAGACCAGCCTGCTGCGCGTCCTGCTCGGCCTGACCGGGCTGAGCAGCGGCACCGCCGAGATCGCGGGCGGTCCGGTGCGCCGCGGCGGCGAGCGGATCGGCTACATCCCGCAGCAGCGGGCGGTGGACAGCACGGTGACCATCCGCGGCCGCGACCTCGTCGGGCTCGGCCTGGACGGGCACAACTGGGGCCTCGGCTGGCGCAACCGGCGCCGGCGCAAGCAGCGCGTCGACGCGGCCCTGCGCGCGGTGGAGGCCACCTCCTACGGTCACGTTCCGCTCGGCCTGCTCTCCGGCGGGGAGCAGCAGCGGCTGCGCGTGGCGCAAGCCCTCGTCGGCTCCCCCGACGTGCTGCTGTGCGACGAGCCGCTGCTGTCCCTGGACCTGGCGCACCAGCACAAGGTCAGCGAACTCATCGCGCGGCAGGCCCGCGAGACCGACGCCGCGGTCCTGTTCGTCACCCACGAGATCAACCCGGTGCTGCCGGTCGTGGACCGCGTGCTCTACCTCGCCGACGGCCGGTTCCGGCTCGGCACGCCCGAGGAGGTGATGAACTCGGCGACGCTGTCCGAGCTCTACGGGACCGACGTCGAAGTGGCCCGCGTCGGCAACCGGCTGGTGATCGCCGGCGCGGAGGACACCGCGGCGGCTGAACCGCACGGCACCGCCCACCACGTGCAGCAGCAGGAGGACTCGTGAACTCGCTGGGCGACGCCCTCGGCGGCATGTTCGACTTCTCGGTGACCGGCGAACTGCTCGCCTACCCGTTCGTGCAGCAGGCACTGCTCGCCGCGGCCGCGCTGGGGCTCGTCTCGGGCTGCCTCGCCCCGCTCGTGGTGGCCCGCAAGATGTCGTTCGCCGTGCACGGCACCGCGGAACTCGCCTTCACCGGGGCCGCGGCAGCACTGCTGTTCGGGATGAGTATCGGCGTGGGTTCGCTGGCCGGCGCCGTGGTGGCTTCGCTGCTGCTGGGCCTGCTGGGGCAGCGCGGCACGGAACGCGACTCGGTGATCGGCGCGATCCTCTCGTTCGGCATGGGTGTCGGCGTGCTGCTGCTGTGGCTCAACCCCGAACGCACGTCCAACAAGTTCAGCATCCTCATCGGACAGATCGTCGGTGTGAACTCCTCCGACGTGGCGCTGCTGAGCACCAGCGCCGCGGTCGTGCTCGTCGTGTTCGCCTTCGTCTACCGGCCGCTGCTGTTCGCCAGCGTCGACCCGGACGTCGCCGGAGCGCGCGGCGTGCCCGCGCGCGTGCTCACCCCGGTGTTCGCCGTGCTCGTCGGCGTGGCCACCGCCCTCGGCGTGTACACCGTCGGTGCGCTGCTCGTGATGGCGTTGATGGTGACCCCGGGCGCGGCGGCCGCGCGCGTGACCGCCAACCCGGTCGCGGCGACGGTGCTGTCGGTCGTGTTCGCCGAAGCGGCCGCGCTCGGCGGGATCGTGCTCTCGCTGGCGCCCGGCGCGCCGGTGAGCGCTTTCGTCACGACCATCTCGTTCGTCATCTACCTGGTCTGCCGCGGGCTCGGGGCGCGCAGGCTGCGGCGCCTCTCCCGCGCGGCGTGAGCACGATCGGCGACGCGCCGGTGCCCCGCCCACGCGCGCTCCGCCGCGCGCTCCGGGAGCGGCCGGCGGCTCGGGGGTTTCTCAGGGTCCTTCCCGGATTCCGCAGCGCCTCCGCTCGCGCGAAGGTGCAGGTATGACGGTACACGCGAACGAACTCAGCCGTCCGCGCGAAGGAGCGTGGATCGCCGGGGTGTGCGCTGGCCTGGCCGACCGGTTCGGGCTGTCGCGCGGACTGGTGCGCCTGGCGTTCGTGCTCTCCTGCCTGCTGCCGGGCCCGCAGTTCGTGATCTACCTGGTCCTGTGGCTGCTGATCCCGCGCCGCAGCACCCGGCCGATCGCGACGGACCGCTCGCGGGGCGCGCCGCAGCAGCGAGGCTGATCACACCTCGACGCAGCAGAAAGCACCGCACGTGCACGTCTCCGGCGCACCCGGCGCCCGCGTCCGGCAGGTGTGCGCGAGCCGCTTTACCAGGGAAAATCCCGCCGCGCGGCGGCATCGGGAGGGCGCGGCGGACACGTGCGGGCGCCTCCGGTGCCGCGCCGCGACCGGATCCCGCGGACACGGTTCGCACAGGGGCGTGCACCGGAAGAATCCGGACGCGGACGACACAGCGCGGAAACGAGGCTTAGGCTGTCGTGCGTGCGTCCTTCCGGCGCGCCGACCGCGGTGCCGCGGCCGGTCACGATGCTGCGGGTGAGCTGGAGGAGAGGTTGAGGACGGAGACCAGAGCTCCGGAACGCACCGGGGCGACGGAAACCCCCGCTGCCCAGCCCGCGCGGATCGGGCTGCTGCGCCAACTGCTCCGCTTCGGCCTCGCCGGCGCCATCGCCGGGACCACCGACTACACCAGCCTCCAGCTGCTCATCGATGCCGGGCTGCTGTCCGAACTGGCGAAGGCGATCAGCTTCGTCCTGGGCAGCACGGTCGGTTATCTGATCAACAGCAACTGGACGTTCGCCTCGCAGCGCGACGCGCGCGAAATGGTCAGCGTGACCGGTGCCTACGGCTTGGCCTTCTGCCTCAACGTCAGCGCCTACGCCGCGCTGCGGTACTTCTTGCCGGAGATGCCGTGGAAGATCACCCTGTGCTGGTTCCTCGCGCAGGCGCTCGCCACCTCGTGCAACTTCGCGGTGCAGCGCGGCCTGATCTTCCGCCGCAAGCGCTGACCTCCCGCGGCGGGCGCGTGGGCGGCGACGGACACTCCGGTCGCGACCACCCCCGCTCCGGTGCGCCAGCTCCCGGCCGCACCCCACCTGACCAGGGGTTTGTACGTTTCTCGAGAAAAGTCCGGAACTTTTCTCGAGAAATGTACACACGGCCGGTCGGGCCCGTCTCGGCGAAGCTACCTGTGCAGTCGCCGACGGCGTGCGACTTCCGCCAGCACCACGCCGGAGGCCACGGAGGCGTTGAGCGATTCGACGTTGCCGGCCATGGGGATGGACACGGTCTGGTCGCAGGTTTCGCGCACCAGCCGGGACAGCCCCCGGCCTTCCGAACCGACGACGACGACCAGCGGTTCCGTCGCCAGTTCCAGCTCGTCGGAGCTGATGTCCGCATCGGCGTCCAGGCCCACGGACATCAGCCCGGCCTGCTGCAGGTCCTTCAGCGTGCGCGTGAGGTTGACGCACCGCGCCACGGGAAGCTGCGCGGCGGTTCCCGCGCTGGCGCGCCACGCCACGGCGGTCATGCCCGCGCTGCGCCGCTGCGGCAGGATCACGCCGTGCGCGCCGAAGGCCGCCGCAGAACGCACCACGGCACCGAGGTTGCGCGGATCGGTGACCCCGTCCAGCACGACGATCAGCGGGGCCATGCCCGAGTTCTGCGCCACCTCGAGCACGTCCTCGGGCTCGGCGTAGTTGTACGCCGGCACTTTCAGCGCCAGACCCTGGTGGTTCGCCCCGCCGGTGAGCTTGTCGAGTTCGGCGCGCGGCGCGTCGACGACGGCGATGCCGTGCGTGCGGGCGGATTCCACGGCTTCGGTCACGCGGTCGTCGGTGTCGATGCCGTAGGCCACGAACACGCCCGTGGCCGGCACGCCCGCGCGCAGGCACTCCACGACCGGGTTGCGACCGGCGATGATCTCGGGAGCGTTCTGCTTCTTCTCGCGCCGCTGCTCCCTTTCGCGCTCGGCCGCGATCCTGGCCTGCTTGCGCTTCTGCGCGGGGTGGTTGGTGCGGTTCTCGGCCTTCGGGATCGGCTTGCGTCCCTTGTTGATCTGCTTGTTCTTCTGGCCGCCGGATCCGACGACCATGCCCTTCTTCTTCTTGTTCGTCGCGCCGCGGCGCCTGTCGTTGCCTGCCACGTCTACCCGTCTTTCAATGTCCACATCGGACCGTCAGGTGTGTCCTCGACGGCGATTCCGCACGCCTGCAACCGGTCTCGCACCGCGTCGGCCGTGGCGAAGTCCTTGTGCTGGCGGGCCTGCTGGCGCTGCTGGAGCAGGCCGTCCACGAGCTCGTTCAATGCCCGGCGCGCGGCGTCGTCCGCGCGCGCATCGGCCCACTGCGGCGAGAGGGGGTCCAGACCGAAGACGTCGGTCATGGTCCGCACCGACGCGGCCGCCCCGCGTGCGGTGGCCTCGTCACCGCTGTCGAGCGCTGCGTTGCCCTCGCGCAGCACGTTGTGCACCACCGCGATCGCCTGCGGCGTGCCGAGGTCGTCGTCCATCGCCGCGCGGAACTCCTCCGGCACGGAACCGAAGTCCACAGCACCGGTGCGCTGCGCCACGCGCTGCACGAACGACTCGATCCTCCGGTAGGTGGCGACCGCCTCGGCCAGGCCGGACTCGGAGAACTCGACGGTCGACCGGTAGTGCGGCGTCACGAGGTAGTAGCGCAGCTCCGCCGCGCGCACGCGTTGCAGCACCGCCGGGATCGTCAGCGTGTTGCCGAGCGACTTGGACATCTTCTCGCCGCTCATGGTGACCCAGGCGTTGTGCATCCAGTAGCGCGCGAACGCGTCGCCCGCGGCGTTGGACTGGGCCAGCTCGTTCTCGTGGTGCGGGAAGACAAGGTCCAGCCCGCCACCGTGGATGTCGAACTCCGGGCCCAGGTAGTAGGTGGCCATCGCCGAGCACTCCAGGTGCCAGCCGGGACGGCCGGCGCCCCACGGGGTCGGCCAGCTCGGTTCACCCGGCTTGGCCGCCTTCCACAGCGTGAAGTCCCGCGGGTCGCGCTTGGCGGCGCCGCTGGACTCCCCCTGCTGCATCTCGCCGAGCCGCTGCCCGGACAGGATGCCGTAGCGGTCGGCGAAGGTCTCCACCGCGAAGTACACGTCGCCGTCGGCCGCGTAGGCGTGCCCCGAGTCGATGAGGCGCTGGATGAGCTGCACCATCTGCGTGATGTGCCCGGTCGCCCGCGGCAGCGCGGACGGCGGCAGGCATCCGAGCTGGTCGTACGCCCGCTCGAACGCGCGTTCGTGCGTGGCGGCCCACTCCCACCACGGGCGCCCCGCGTCGGCGGCCTTGGTGAGGATCTTGTCGTCGATGTCGGTGACGTTGCGGACCAGCCGCACGTCGTAGCCGGTGTGCTGCATCCACCGGCGCAGCACGTCGAAGTTCAGCCCGCTGCGGACATGGCCGACGTGCGGAATGTCCTGCACAGTGGCACCACACAGGTAGATCGACGCCACTGAGTCCTGGCGCGGCTGGAACTCGCGCGTGGTCCGCGTCACGGTGTCATGCAGGTGCAGGCTCACAGCCCCGATGGTACGGGGCGCGGCCACGAGCATCGGCGCCCACCACCGCACAGCTGCGCTCGCGCACGCACACCCGGTGCATCCGCCGCGCCTCGGCTGCCCCGCTGAACGCCCTCCCGGCCCGACCCAGTCTGGAACCCTTCCAGGGAGCACAATTTTCATGAAAATTGTGAGTTGTCCCCACTCGAGTGGAGTACAAATCATCCCCACACGATCGTGATCAAGCAACACGTTCATGATCAGTTCTGCGAGTGCTGCCGGGAAGTCGGGCTGCCGGGGCGTCGGGGAGGCGGAGCCGGGTCAGGTGAGGACGTCGGCGAGAGCGTTGCGCAGGGCGTCGGGGCGCTCGGACGTCGGGGCGGGCTCGACGAGCTCGAAACGGCACCCGACCGCGGTCGCACCGCCGTCCGCCTCGGCGCTGTCGCCGATCATGATCGTCTCGCTCGGGTCCACGCCCAAGCGCTCGCACGCCCGCAGGAACAACTTCGCGTCCGGCTTGACCAAACCCTCCTCGTAGGAGAGCAGGTACTCGTCGACGTGCTCGGCAGCACCGGTGCGCTCGAAGGCGAGGCGGAAGTCGAACGCGATGTTGCTGACCACGGCCACGCGCAGCCCGGCCTCCCGGCAGCGGCGCAGCACCTCGACCGCGTCCGGGTACGGGGTCCACTGGGTGGGGTCGACCAGCCGGCCGTACAGCGAATCGGCCTGCTCCTCGTCGAGGCCCGAGTGCTGCAACACCGCCATGTAGACCTTGCGGTGCAGCACCGGGTCCAGATCGCGGTTCTCCCACGCGTGCTCGAACTCCGGGCCGAGGTGCGCCACCTGCCCCGCCGGGGCGGTCATCCGCCGCATGATCTCGGCCTGTTCGGAGGTGTCCATCGGCCGACCGGACTCATCGGTGAAATTGGCCGCCCAGGACTCGTCCTCCTCCAAGCGGAACAACGTGCCGGAGAAGTCGAACAATACCGCGCGCATAGTCACGAGATCCACGATACGGGCGTCGGTACTCGGCGCACACGGCAATGTGCGCCAGCTTGCACCTCGGAACACGCGAACGGACGCACGCGGCTCACCGCCGGCGAACGCCCGCAGCGCGCTCGACCGCTCGACGATGGCCGCTCAACAGCGAGCACCCACCAGCAACCCCGGTAGCAACCCCAGTAGCAACCACCGGGCAGCGATCATCCGGCAGCGATGACCAGCGCCGTCGCGATCGCAGCGATGCCCTCGCCGCGCCCGGTCAGCCCCAGGCCGTCGGAGGTCGTCCCGGACACGGACACGGAGCCGCCGAGCGCCCCGGAGAGCACCCGTTGGGCTTCCTCGCGCCGCGCACCGATCCGCGGCGCGTTGCCGATCACCTGCACTGTGGCGTTTCCCACGCGGGAGCCGGTCGCCGCCAGCCGCGCCCCGACCTCGGCGAGGAAATCCACCCCGTGCGCTTCGGTCCAGTGCTCGTCGTCCGTGCCGAACACCGCGCCGAGGTCGCCGATCCCGGCGGCCGTGAGCACGGCATCGCACAGCGCGTGCGCAGCGACGTCGCCGTCCGAGTGCCCGACGCAGCCGGCGGCTTCGGGCCAGTGCAGCCCGGCCAGCCAGCACTCCCGGCCGGGTTCGATCCGGTGCACGTCGACGCCCTGGCCGACGCGCGGCACGAGGACGCTCGCCTCGGCGGCGCGCCCCTGGAGCACCGGGCTTTCCGCGTAATCCGTCACGACTTGCTCACCCACCGTGATCCGTGGCTGCCAGGACCGTTTCCGCGACCGCGAGGTCGAACTCCGTGGTGATCTTCAGCGCACGGGGATGCCCCGGCACGGTCGCCACCGGTTCCCCGAGGCGTTCGACCAGCCCCGCGTCATCCGTGGCGATGTCCTCGGCGACATCGTAGGCGCGGCGCAGCACGTCCAGGGCGAATCCCTGCGGCGTCTGCACCGCGCGCAGGTGCGAGCGGTCGACCGTGCGCAGCACCGCCTCGCCGGTGTCGACCTCCTTGACGGTGTCCGCGACGGGCAGCACCGGGATCACCGCGGGGGCGCCGCGCTCGACCGCGTCCACGACGTCCCGGATCACGGCGGGCGGGGTGAAGGCGCGTGCGGCGTCGTGCACGAGCACGGTCCGCGCCATCGGGGCCAGCTCGTCGACGCAGGCGAGGGCGCAGCGCACGGAGTCCGTGCGCTCGGCTCCGCCGGCCACGACGTGCACCCCGGCGACATCGGGCAGTTCCGCCTGCACCGCGGCCCGCTGCTCGGCGGGGGCGGCGACGATGACCTGCCCCACTCGGCCCGAGGCCAGCAGCCCTCGGACCGAGTGCGACAGTAAGGACTCACCTTTCACCGGTACCAGCGCCTTGGGCTTGTCAGCGCCCAAGCGCACCCCGCGGCCTGCCGCGGGGACCAGCGCGACGACACGCACGCTCGGTCGGCCCCGGTGCTCACACGGCGGTGGCGAGGACTTCGTCGAGCAGGCTCTCGGCCTTGTCCTCGTCCGTGCCCTCGGCCAGGGCCAGCTCGCTCACGAGCACCTGCCTGGCCTTCGCCAACATGCGCTTCTCACCTGCGGACAACCCACGATCCTGCTCGCGCCGCCACAGATCACGCACCACCTCGGCCACCTTGTTCACGTCACCGGAGGCGAGCTTTTCCACGTTGGCCTTGTAGCGCCGCGACCAGTTCGTGGGCTCTTCGGTGTGCGGTGCGCGAAGCACGTCGAAGACGTGATCGAGTCCCTCCTGGCCGACGACATCCCGCACACCGACAATTTCGGCATTGTCAGCGGGAACACGGACAGTGAGATCACCTTGCGCGACCCGGAGGACGAGGTACTGCTTTTCCTCACCCTTGATCACCCGGTTCTCGATCGCTTCGATCGTTGCGGCACCGTGGTGCGGGTAGACGACGGTCTCTCCGACCTTGAAACCCATGTGTCCTCTGCCCCTTTCGCTGCCTCCAGCTTAGCACGCCCGGGCAACTCCACCACCGCCGGCTCGACGTTCGTCGTCGCAGGTCAGAAGGCGAACAGGGGTTGACAAACCCTTCGTGATCGTGCAAGTAACAGGATTCCCGCGGCAGTTTTAATCCACAGTAGACACTAGATGAACCGGGCAATCGCCCACATCGGACCACCGCGGCGGGCCCGGCCGCCGCACCGAACCCGACCCAGCACCGAACCCGGCCGCCGGCCGAGCGCCGGGCCGCACAACTGTCCGCATCGCGGGAAACCGCCAACACCCCGACCGTCCCCCAGCACCGCCGGGCCGCAGCACCGCCGGCCCCCAGCACCACCGGGCCGCAGCACCGCCGCCCGCAGCCACCACCCCGCAACCAGCGCACGGCCCGCACCCCGCTCACCGGCGCCTGCCCACCGCGACCGGGACCTGACACCACGAACCGCGCCCCGGGGGATTAAGCTCGGCCCGGGTTGTCCGGCTATCAGGGAGGGACGCTGCAACCGTGATCCGCCCACAGCACCACAAGAGCGCACGCCTGCGACTGGTTCCGGCCGCACTCGCACTCGGACTCGGCGCCGCCGTCGTCCTCGGAGGTTGCAGCGCCGGTCAGAACGCGGAGACGCAGGAACAGGTCGCGGCCGTCAACGGCGCCTCGAAGGACCAGGGCGACATCGCGATCCGCGACGCCCAGTTCACCTTCCCGCAGACCGGCACCGTCTACCCCGAGGGATCCTCCGCGCCGATCCAGCTGATGATCGCCAACTCGGGTGAGACCGCCGACCGCCTCGTCGGGGCCTCCAGCCCGTACGCCGCTTCGGTCAACGTCAGCGGCACGACCGAGCTGCCCGGCGACACCGCCCTGCACGCCTACGGCGAACAGCCCCAGGGCGGTGGCGCGGACTCCGGTTATCAGCAACCGACGGCGAACCCCGACCAGCGCGAGGTCGCGATCACCGTCAACGGCTTCACCGAGGAGATCGGCCCCGGCGTGACCATCCCGGTGACCTTCCGGTTCGACAGGGCCGGGGAGGTCACGTTGCAGGTGCCCATCGGGCAGGACCACCGCCCGCGGCCCGAGCACGGCAGCCCGAAGCCCGAGTGATCCGTTCCGGTGCCGACCGGGCCGTCGGCGCCACCTACTAGTCTCGGGCCGTGCCACCGAAGAACGCTCGCGCCGCGCGCTCCGTCTACCGGTGCGCGGACTGCGGCCACGAGGTCGCGAAGTGGGTCGGCGTCTGCCCGTCCTGCCAAGCCTGGGGGACGATCGACGAGGCCCGCCCCAGCCGCGCGGAGACCAAGCAGGTCGCGGCCGGTGCGCCGAGCACCCCGGCGCGACCCATCGCCGAGGTCGATCTGGAATCGGCGCGCGCTGTCGCCAGCGGCATCGACGAACTCGACCGCGTGCTCGGCGGCGGGATCGTGCCCGGCTCGGTCGTGCTGCTCGCCGGGGAGCCGGGCGTGGGCAAGTCGACCCTGCTGCTCGAGGTCGCGCACCGCTGGGCCGCGCAGGGCACCTCGCCCGCGCTGTACGTCACCGGTGAGGAGTCGGCGGGCCAGGTGCGGCTGCGCGCCGAGCGCACCAACTCGGTGCACCCGGAGCTGTTCCTCGGCGCCGAGAGCGACCTGTCCGGCGTGCTCGGCCACGTCGACGGCGTCGGCCCGGGCCTGCTCATCGTCGACTCGGTGCAGACGGTGCAGTCCGCCGACGCGGACGGGACACCGGGCGGAGTCACCCAGGTGCGCGCGGTGACCACCGCGCTGGTGTCGCTGGCGAAGGAGCGCGGCCTGCCCGTGGTCCTCGTCGGACACGTCACCAAGGAGGGCGCGGTCGCCGGGCCGCGCGTGCTCGAGCACCTGGTGGACGTGGTGCTGCAGTTCGAAGGCGAGGAGCACTCGACGCTGCGCATGCTGCGCGGGGTGAAGAACCGCTTCGGCCCGGCCGACGAGATCGGCTGCTTCGAGCAGCACGACGAGGGCATCGTCGAGGTGCGCGACCCCTCGGGGCTCTTCCTCAACCGGCAGGAGCTGCAGGTCGAGGGCACCGCGATCACCGTCATGGTGGAGGGCAAGCGCCCGCTGCTGGCAGAGGTGCAGGCGCTGACCACGCAGAGCGAGCTGAGCATGCCGCGCCGCAACGTCAGCGGGCTCGACTCGGCGCGCGTGTCGATGATGCTCGCCGTGCTCACCAAGCACGGCAACGTGCACACGGGCAACCACGACGTGTTCGCGGCGACCGTCGGCGGCACCAAGCTCTTCGAGCCGGCGGCGGATCTGTCCGTGGCGCTGGCGATCGCTTCCTCGCGCCGCGGAGTGCCGCTGCCGCCGAACCTCGTGGCGATCGGCGAGGTGGGCCTCGCCGGCGAGATCCGCAAGGTCACCGCCCTGCGCCGCCGGCTGGCCGAGGCCGCGCGCATGGGCTTCACGCACGCCCTCGTGCCCCCGGACGCGGGGAGGCCGCCGGAGGGCATGCGGCTCCTCGAGGTCGACGACATCCGCGGCGCGCTGCGCCGGCTGCGCCGCGCGGAGGCGGCCGAGACCGATCGGGCGGCCGAATCCGGCCGAGCATCCGAACCCGACCGGGCATCGTGATCACAGGAGGACGACCGATGAGCACCACCGACGAGCTGCTGCACCGCAACGCCTCCGCGCCTGCGGGGGATCCGACGCTGCCCGCCGCGCCCTCGCTGCGCGCGGCGATCCTGACCTGCATGGACTGCCGCATCGACGGCTACGCGACGTTCGGGCTGCGCCCGGGTGAGGCGCACGTGCTGCGCAACGCCGGCGGTGTCGTCACCGACGACACCGTGCGCTCGCTGGCGGTGAGCCAGCGCAAGCTCGGCACTCGGGAGGTGATGGTCGTGCACCACACCGGATGCGGGATGCTCAGCTTCACCGACGAGGACTTCGCGGCGGAGCTCACCGCCGACGCGGGCATTGCTCCACAGTGGACGGCGCGTACCTACACCGACACCGCCGCGGACGTCCGCCGCTGCGTGCACGAACTGCGGACGAGCCCGTTCCTGCTGAGCACGACGACGGTGCGCGGATTCGTGCTGGACGTCGAGAGCCTGCGCCTGACCGAGGTTTCCACTGCTGGAGCGGAAGGTTGACCGCGATACCCGCGACGGACCCGACGTTCGAACCGGCCGAGCTCATCGACTGGTTCGAGCGCAACGCCCGCCACCTGCCGTGGCGCGCGCCCGGTGTGACCGGCTGGGGCGTGCTGGTCAGCGAGACCATGCTGCAGCAGACCCCGGTCAACCGGGTGCTGCCGATCTGGCAGGAGTGGATGCGGCGCTGGCCCAAGCCCTCCGACCTGGCCGCGGAGAGCCCGGGCGAAGTGCTGCGCGCCTGGGGCAAGCTCGGTTACCCGCGCCGCGCGCAGCGCCTGCACGAGGCGGCGGGGCGGATCGCCGCCGAGCACGGCGATGCGGTGCCCGCCGATGTGGACGCGCTGCTGGCCCTGCCCGGCATCGGCACGTACACGGCGCGGGCCGTGGCCGCGTTCGCCCACGGCCGCCGCGCACCGGTGGTGGACACGAACGTGCGCCGCGTCGTCGCCCGTGCCGTGCACGGCGAAGGCGATGCGGCGCCCTCGGCGAGCAAGCGCGATCTGGACGATGTGGACGCCCTGCTGCCGCAGGACGACCGCACGGCGGCGCGGATGTCGGCGGCGCTGATGGAGCTGGGCCAGACCGTGTGCACCGCCCGCTCGCCGGAGTGCGAGCGCTGCCCGATCGCGCACGGCTGCGCGTGGCTGCGCGCGGGCAAACCGGAGTACGCGGGTCCGCCGAAGAAGGCGCAGAAGTTCGCCGGCACGGACCGGCAGGTGCGCGGCAAGCTGCTCGACGTGCTGCGCGGCGCCTCCGGCCCGGTGCAGCGCGGTGCCCTGGACGCCGCGTGGTCCGAGTCCGGGCAGCGGGACCGCTGCCTGCACTCGCTGCTCGTGGACGGTCTGGTGGAGCAGACCGACGACGGCCGCTTCGCCCTGCCCGGCGAGCACTGACGAGGCGATGGCCGACGCGCTGGAGCTGCTGCTCGACGAGGCCGCAGCGGAGTCGGTCCGCTCGCTGCGGGAAAGCCTGGTGCGGGCGGGCGTTCCCACGCCCGGCGGGCGTCCGCACGTGACGCTGGCCGTGGCCGGTTCGATCCCCGCGGCCGCGCGGCGCGCGCTGCGCTCGGAGCTCTCCGTGCTCGCGGTGCCGCAGCTGTGGCTGTACACGCTGGGCACGTTCCCGGACCCGGACAACGTGCTGCTGCTGGCGGCGGTGGTGGACACCGAGGTGCTCGCGCTGCACTCGGCGGTGCACGACGTGCTCGCCGGGCGAGTGCGCGGGCCCTCGGCGCACTACCTGCCGGGCGCGTGGATCCCGCACTGCACGCTCGCCCGCGGGCTGACGAGCGAGCAGCTGGCCACCGGCTTCGCCGCGCTGCACCCGGTGGATCCGGTGCGCGCGCACATCAGCGACGTCGCCGTGGTGGACACGCGCACCGGGCGGTACGAGTCGCTGCGGGATCCTTCGGCGTCCGCGTAGTCGTCCGCACCGCGACCGGGACGCCTCCGAGCCCCGCCCTCATCCTTTCGGGTTCCTTCGGCAGCGCGCCGGTACCGGTTCCCGCCCGCCGCGCGCGGCGCCACCGATACTCCACTGTGGAACGCTGCCGCCCGGAGCGCCCGGCGGCTGCCGCCTCCGCCCGGCACCGCCACCTCCGCCCGGACCGCGCGCCGCACCGCGTCCGCAGCGCATCCGCAGCGCGGTAGGCGGACGGCGGAGCGCACAGGTGCCGCGGGGAGGAACTCCATGGAGATCGACGGCGTCGCCGCCCTCGGACGCGGGCTCACCGCGAAAGGACCGGAAGGCATCGTGTTCGCCAACGTCGACCTGCAGGTCCAGCCCGGCGAACTCACCGTGATCACCGGCGCGGGCGGCACCGGCCGCACCGCGCTGCTGCTCGCGCTGTGCGGGCGGATGCGGCTCATCGCCGGCCACTTGGAGGTCGCCGGCAAGCTCCTGCCCTCCGGAGCGCGCGCGGTGCGTCGGCTGGTGCTGCCGGCGCGCGCCTCGCCCGGGTTCGAGCTGGAGCCGAACCACCGCGTCCGCGAGGCGGTGGCCGAACAACGCTCGGTCAACCGGATCCGGTCCGAGGACCTCGACCAGGCCTGCGAACTGGTGGGGCTCGAGCTCACCCCGCGTGCGCTGATCCGCGAGCTGCCCGCGGTGGAGCGCACGCTGCTGGCGCTCGCGCTGTGCTCGTCGCGGCGGCCCGCCGGGCTCGTCCTCGACGACGTCGAAGCAGGACTTCCGCTCGGGCAGCGGGCCCGGGTGTGGGGCGCGCTGCACACGCTGACCCGCACCGGCATGACGGTCGTGGCCGCGGCCACCGACCCGCCCGCCACACCGGTGGACGTGCTCCGCCTGCCCCCGCCGGCCGACGTGTTCGGCCCCGGCGGGGTGCACGAACGCGCTCCCGCCCCGGAGGGGCAGCGGCACGACCGCGACGACACCCGGGAGCTGCCGACCGTCGAGGACCGCCGATGAAAGCGCTGCGACTCGCCTGGCTGGAACTGCTCCGGTTCCGGGGACCGCTGCGGTGGCTCGTCCCCGTGGTGCTCGTCCTCGTGCCGCTGCTGTACGGCGCGCTGTACCTGTGGTCGAACTGGGACCCGTACGGGCGGTTGGACCGGATCCCGGTCGCGGTGGTCAACAACGACCACCCGGTCGAGTACCGCGGCCAGGTCATCGACGCGGGCGAGCAGTTCGTGCGGCAGCTCAAGATCAGCGACACGTTCGACTGGCACTTCACCGACGCCGACCGGGCGGAGCGGGGCCTGCGCGACGGCACGTACTACTTCACGATCTCCGTGCCGCGCGATTTCAGCGCGAAGCTCGCCACCGCCGGCGAACCCGAACCGCAGCGGGCGCAACTGCGCATCACCAAGAACGACGCGAACGGCTACATCGCCGGGATCATGGCCGACACGGTCCGCTCGCAGCTGCAGCAGCAGGTCAACGCCGCCGCGCACACCAGCTACGCGCGGGCGCTGTACGGCGAGCTCGACCGCATCCGCGACCGGCTCAACACCGCGTCCGAAGCCACGCGCGGGCTCGTCGACGGCACGGACCTGGCCGAGCAGGGCACGAACGACCTCAGCAACGGGCTCGGCGACGTCGTGGAGGGCACCGGGCGGCTCTCCGACGGGATCAGCACCCTGGCGCAAGCGAGCCAGCAGCTGGACCAGCAGGTGACCGAGCTGACCGACACGGCCGCCGAGGAACTGCCCCGCGCGGTGGACGCGTTGGTGCGCACCACCGACACCGCGGCCGGCGGCATGGCGGCGGTCAAGCAGGCGACGGGAGCGGTGCAGCCACGTGCGCAGCAGTCCGCGGACGCGCTGGAACGCCTCGGACAGCGCCATCCCGACCTGCGCACCGACGAGACCTACACCGCGGCGCTCGACCGCGCGCGCGAAGCCGCCGCGGCCGCGACGCGCGCCGACGAGCAGGCCGCGCAGGGACTGCGGAGCGCGCGGGAGGCCAACGAGCGCGCCGTGGCCATGCAGAACGGGATGAGCCAGCTGCAGGCGCAGGTCCGCTCCGTGCGCGTGCCCGTGGACACGATGACGACCGGCACGTCGCAGCTCGCCGGCGGCATGCCCGGCATCGTCAGCGGCCTGCAGACCCTGCAGTCGCAGGGGCGGACGCTGCACACCGGGGCCCAGCAGATGAGCGGCAGCGCGCAGCAGCTGCACCGGCTGGTCACCGACAGCCTCGAACGCATCCCGCCGACGGACCCCTCGCAAGTGGCCCGTGCGGCGGACGTGCTGGGCTCGCCGACCACCATCGAGGAGCAGAACCTGAACCCGGCGCACGTGTACGGGCGCGGGCTCGCACCGTTCTTCTTCGGCATCGCGCTGTGGGTGTTCGGCCTGTTCGCCTACCTGGTGCTGAAACCGTTCAACGAGCGCGCGCTGGCCGGGCGTGCCTCGGTGTTCTCGCTGGCGCTGGGCGGTTTCCTGCCCGCGGGGGCGCTGGGCGTGCTCGGCGGGCTCGTGCTCTACACCGTGGTGGACTTCGGGCTCGGGCTGGCCCCGGTGCACGCGGGGTGGACGATCGGTCTGGTGAGCCTGGCGGCGCTGGCGTTCGTCGCCATCGACCACTTCCTGCGCACGGCGTTCGGCGCGGTCGGCAAACTGCTGTCGCTGGTGCTGCTCATCCTGCAGTTGACGGCTTCCGGGGGCTTGTACCCGATGGAGACCACCCCGGCGCCGTTCCAGGCGATCCACCCGTACCTGCCGATGACCTACCTCGTGGACGGTCTGCGCGTGACGATCTCCGGTGGGCTCGCCGAACACCTGGTGCGCGATCTCGTCGTGCTCGGCTGCGTGCTCGTGGTCTTCCTCGGGCTGACGATGCTGACCATGCTGCGGCAGCGGATGTGGAGCATGGGGCGGCTGCACCCGCAGATCGAGCTCTAGTAGGAGGACATTGTCGGGTCGTTTTGCACGGGGGCTTTCGTAGCGGAACCTCCCGCAGCGGGTTCGGCTGGTGCGGCCCTTCGGTGCTGGCGCGCCGACACGAGGAAGCTCGCAGTCACCCGACTGAACAACGTCCCCGGACATCACATCTAGGCGGCGCAGGTGCCGCCGCGGGCGCGTAGCCTGGGGGCATGGCAGTGGTCAAGATCAACGCGATCGAGGTTCCCGAGGGCTCCGAGGCCGAGCTGGAGAAGCGCTTCGGCCAGCGGCACGGCGCCGTGGACAACGCTCCCGGTTTCCTCGGTTTCGAGCTCCTGCGCCCCACCAAGGGCGAGAACCGGTACTTCGTCTACACCAAGTGGGAGTCGGAGGAGCACTTCCAGCAGTGGCTCAACGGGCCGATGAAGCAGGCCCACGCCGGTGAGCAGCAGGATCCGGTGGCGAGCGGTTCCTCGCTGCTCGAGTTCGAGGTCGTGCTCACTTCCGGGCCGGGGGCGGACGCCGAGAGCTGAGCCCGTTCAGCCGTCGCCCGAGCGACGCGGAGCTGCGGGCCCGGCGCCGGCGGCCAAGGACAGCTCGACCAGCAACGCCCGGTGGTCCGAACCGGCGATGCGCTGCGCGCGGTAGTCGGACGCGCTGATCGGCCCGCTGGTGAGCACGTGGTCGATCGTCACCGGCGGCGCCGCCCGCCCCACCGGCCAGGTCGGCACCAGACCGCGGCCGGTGGCGGCACCGGCGTCGCGGTAGCCGCGCCCGAGCAGTTCGCGCAGCGGCGTGTGGTCCAGCGTCGCGTTGAAGTCCCCGGCGAGGACCCGCGGCACCGCCCCGCGCGCCGGCGGCGGCAGCGCGCCGAGGTCGCGCTCCCACCGCTGCACCGTGTGCGCCCCCATCGGATAGAGCGTGTGCACCGACACGAGATCCACCGCCGCCCCACCGGGCATCCGCATCCGCGCGGCCGGGTGCGCCATCGTCGTCGCGCCGACGAGGTCCCGCTCGCGCAGCGGGAACCGCGCGGCGATGCCGGAACCTTCGCCGTGCGCAGCCGGGTGCCACACGCGGTGCGGAAGCGTCGAGCGTAGCCCCGCGCGGTCCAGTCGACCCGCCAGCTGCGGGGTGAGTTCCTGCACCATGAGCACGTCGACGTCGTTGTTGCGCACCGCGTGCACGATCCGCTCGGCTTCCGCGCGGCCGAAGAAGGCGTTGATGGTCAGCACCCGCAGCTCGTCGCCGGACTCGGCCACCGCACCGTCGCGCCCGGGGCCGTCGGATCCGGCCCCGCCCGCGCCGTCGGGCACGGCGCGCGGTGCGACCGCGGCCAGCAGCAGCGCGGTGATCACGCCGAGGGCCGCGGTGCACGTCCACCGCCGCAGCAGCAGCGCCGCGATCAGCAGCACCGCGCCGAGCGGCACCGCGTACTGGGTCAGCGCGGTCGCGGCGACCAGCCAGCGGCTCGCCACGTCCCACCCGAGGCGGGGCACGGCCAGCCACACCAGCAGGGCCGCGGCGCACGCCCACAGCACCGCGCTGGTGATCCTCCCGCCGCTGCGCGGCGTTGCTCGCATGCCACCTCCCTACCACCCGGTTCGCACGACGCCGTCGACGCACTCCCTCCCAACCGGGTCGAACGCAGCGAGGTCGAACACAGCCGGGTCGGACACATCCGGGTCGAACGCGGCCGGGATCGATCACGCACCCGGCTCGAAGGCGGCCGGCCCGGGGCGGCGCTTCGGACGTCGAATCCGAAAATTCACGGGCGTTCATCGGCGGCGCCGTGGATACTCGACGGCTGGGCGACCGCCCCGCGACGCACGGCGAGGAGAGGGGCATGGACTACGCGATTCGCGCCCGAGGCCTGAGCAAGCGCTTCGGCGCGCACACCGCGCTGTCAGGTGTGGACCTGGAGGTCCCCGCGGGCACGATCCACGGGGTGCTCGGTCCGAACGGCGCGGGCAAGACCACCGCGGTGCGCATCCTGACGACGCTGCTGCAGGCCAGCGGGGGTTCCGCTGCGGTCGCTGGTTTCGACGTGGCGCGGCAGCCGTTCGCCGTGCGCGCGCGCATCGGGCTCACCGGCCAGTACGCCTCGGTCGACGAGGAGCTCACCGGTTACGAGAACCTGATGCTGCTGGGGCGCCTGCTGGAGATGCGGCGGCGGGACGCGCGAAGCCGTGCCCGTGAGCTGCTCGACCGGTTCGGGCTGGCCGAGGCGGGCAACCGCGCGCTCAAGACGTACTCGGGCGGCATGCGGCGCCGCCTGGACCTGGCGGCGAGCCTCGTGGCTCGGCCGGCCGTGCTGTTCCTGGACGAGCCGACCACGGGCCTGGACCCGCGCAGCCGCAACCAGGTGTGGGATCTCGTGCGCGGGCTGACCGCCGACGGGGTCACGGTGCTGCTGACGACGCAGTACCTGGAGGAGGCGGACCAGCTGGCCGACCGCATCAGCGTGATCGACCACGGGTCCGTCGTCGCCGACGGGCGCGCGCCGGAGCTCAAGCAGCGCGTCGGTGGGCAGACGCTGCAGGTGCGTCCCGCCGACCCGGCCGACATGCCGCGCGTGCGGCGGATTCTCGTGGAGTCGGTGCGCGCCGAGCCGACCGCGCACGAGGAGACCGGACTGCTGACGGTGCGCGTCGACGACTCCTCCGTGCTGTCCACTGTGGTGCGGCGGCTCGACGACCAGGGGATCACCGCGAGCGAACTGGCGCTGCGACTGCCCAGTTTGGACGACGTGTTCCTGTCGATCACCGGCAAGCCGACCACCGACGAACACCCCGCTGACGGGCCTGAAGCGGATCCGACGCGGGAGGCCGACCAGGCTCGAGTGACGGACAAGCCGAAAGAGTTCCTATGACCAGCACTTTACGAGCCGAGCCCCGCACCGCGGCCGAGCACGTGCCGTCCACGCGCCGGATCGGCTTCCTCCGCGGGCTGCGGCACGGGTTCACGCTGTCGTGGCGGAGCATCCTGAAGATCCGCAAGTCCCCGGAAGCGCTCGTCGACGTCACGATCCAGCCGATCCTGTTCCTCGTGATGTTCGTGTACCTCTTCGGCGGTGCGATATCCGGGGACACGGGTGCCTACCTGCAGCAGACCCTGCCCGGGGTGCTGGCGATGAACATGGTCTTCGCCAGCCTCGGCACGGGCATGCAGCTGAACACCGACATCAGCAAGGGCGTGTTCGACCGCTTCCGCAGCCTGCCCATCGCGCGCAGCGCCCCGCTGGTCGGGGCGGTCTTCGGCGACATCTTCCGCTATCTGCTGTCCATCGCGGTGCTGTTCGCCGTGGCCAGCCTCATGGGCTTCCGCGTGCAGACTGGACTGCTGGCCACGCTCGGCGCCGTAGTCGTGGTCATCGCCTTCGCACTGGCCATGTGCTGGATCACCGTGTTCCTGGGGATGCTGATCCGCAGCCAGCAGGCGCTGCCGGGCGTGGCCATGGCGTTCATGTTCCCGCTGACCATGGCCAGCAACGTGTTCGTGCCCGCCGAAACCATGCCCGGATGGCTGCAGGCGTGGGTGGAGGTCAACCCGGTCACGCAGCTGGCCGACACGGCCCGCGGCCTCATGCTCGGCGGCCCCGTCGTCGGCCCGCTCGGCGCGACCGCGGTGTGGATGCTCGGCATCGTGGTGGTGTTCCTGCCCCTGGCCATGTACGCCTACCGCAAACGGGCGTAGGAGGACGTTGTTGGACCGTTTCCTCTATTGAGGGCGGGTGATTGAGGGTAGCCGGGATGAACCTCAGCACTCCCCCGGACTGGGCTCCTGTCTGCGTGGACAGGAAGGGCGGCGTCGCAGTGTGCCGAGGTTCGTGGCTCTGGCTTACGTCAGGCGTTCAGTGGGTTGGCCGGTGATCTCGGCGATCAGTTCGAAGTCCTTGTCGGCGTGGAGCACGGTCAGGTGTGCCCGTTCGGCGAGAGCGGCGATCACCAGGTCGGGCACGGAGGGTGCGCGGTGCTGTCCGCGCGCGGCCAGCAGACGTTGCACCTCGACGGCGCGGTTCTCGGCCGCCGGGGTCAGGTACTCCACGGGCATGAGCGCGATCGGCGGGGCGGACACGGCGGCGGTGTGGTCCTCGGCCGAGCGTGCCGAGTAGCCGACCTCGAGCAGGGTCACGGTGGCCAGGCGCACCAAGCCGCGTTCGATCCGCCGGTCCCACTCGTCGTGGTCGGTTGCCGATCTGAGCCGGGCGAGTGCGGATTTGTCGACCAGCCACGAGCCTGCGGTCATGACCAAGCCTCGGCCATCACATCCGGGGCATCGAGGTCCAGGGTCGCGTCGTGGAACCGTCGCCAATCGGTGGCGGTGACCGCAGACGCGGATGCGGGGCGATACTCAGCATCCAGATGACGCCGGAGATATTCGGCCCGGGACAGGCCCTGCTCGACGGCCCGTCGGTCGATCTCGGTCACCGTCACCTCGGCAACATCGCGAACGAGGATGTCAGACATGATCCTCACCTCCTGATATCAAGGATATCGCAGATGTCGTCTCCTCGTCCAGTCCGGCGCACGGCCACGACCCAGCGAGTGTTGGACCGGGCGGACGGCGACGAACTGAACGCAGCCTTGAGCCGGTGGCTGGCCAGTTCCCCTGGTCACGGGTTTGCCGGTCTACGGTGGTCGGCGCTCCGGGACGTCTCGCGCCGAGGGCTACAGCGATCCCGCGGTCGCAGTCGCGACGGCAACGACGAGCATGGCGCCGGTGATGACGAAACCGACTTTCGCGATCTTCGTGCGGACGCCGAAGGCAGCGGCGACGATGCCCACGGCCAGCATCCAGAACAGCCAACCCGCTACGCCGAGCAGGAAGAACGGGAAGCCCACGCCGTCTGTGCTGCCGGGCAGCCCTGAGTTGTACAGGCCCGCCACGAGGTAGATCCAACCGAGGATTCCCAGGAAGGCGCACGGGACGGCAAAGACCGACCCCAGCATTTGGGCTGTCCGTCGAGCTTCCGTCGTCATCGGGCGTTCCCTTCTCCGGTCATGATGCGTGCCATGGACTCCCGCGTTTGAGGGCGGGGTATCTCGTTATTGGGCACCGACGATGGCTGAGATTCCGGACATGATGGCCATGGCCAGGGTCGAGCCGATCAGAATCTGACGTGTGCGCCGCATCCATCCGATCGTGGAGGCGAGAACGATGACGAGGCCCACCATCCACGGCAGGATCCAGAGCGAGAAGAGAGCTGTGACGATGCCCTGGTCAGCCGTCCCGGGCTTCCACCCCTCGAAGGTGGCGCCGAGGTAGGGGAACCAGCCGCCGAGGCTGTACGCCATGATGACTCCGCCAACGACGCTACCGACGATGCGCAACGGCTTGAGCGCGACAGGGGAACCGGTGTCGTTGCCGGTCGTCATTGTGATCCTCCGTGTTGCGTTGCCCACCCGGACACTCCTCGTCGGCTTCACATTCCACCGACGACATACCTACACCAGGATCAATTGCTTCGACCGGTCGGAGGCAAGAGCGTTATCTCGTCTCACCCCGCGTCGCCGACAAGAACATGAAGTCCGACCGCCACAGCAACTGCAAGGATCAGCAGAACTACGTAGAGCGGCAACGCGACTCGCATCGAGCGGTGTTCGGATTGAGCGATGAACGCGAACCCGGCAGCACCGACAAGGCCGTACACGATGGCACCGGTTGTGGCGATACCGGACTCAAGCGAAGACACGCCGGTCATGTTTCCGACAACGAGGTCATACAGGGCGATCCCTGTCAGCGGGATGCACAGCACCCAAACAAGAATCCCCAAGCCAAGAAACAGCCAGCCTGACACTGTAGCTCCGGAGACGGCGGACTCGGTGCCTCCGCCGAGCTTGCGCAGCCCCTGGGCGAACTCGCGCGCCTGGCCGGGACTACCGGCCACGAAGGTGTTCAGCGTCATCGGTTGTCACTGCCCCAGGTTGTGGAAGAGTCCGGCGTTGCTGTCGTCGGTCGAGGCGTAGTCGGCCTTGTTGACATCCAGGTCGGAGGCCCCGTTGTGCAGGGTCTCGACGTAGCCGGCGGTGCCCCGCAGCAGATCGGCCACCGTGGCATCCGCCGCCGCACTCGACGGCCCGAGGTCCGGCGACGCGGGCGGTTGCGCCTGCCCGAGCTCGCTCGTGGACCGTTCGATGCCACCGGTAAGCGCCGACAAGGTCGCCGGATCAACCCGCACGCTCACGGAGCCTCCCCACAGCCCGTTGATCACCACCGGGAACGCACCGTATCGAACAAGCTACGAGTTCGGGTGCGGGTTTCTACTCAAACCCGCGTGATCACTCGGGCAGAGCAGCGGGTGTGGGGTATAGGGCACTCGCTGAGATCCACAGAGACGGTCGATCAGGGCTGCTCTCGACTACATGGGGGCCGGGTGGTGAATCTCGGGAAATCCCAGGGGAAATCAGAGCGCTCCACAGTATCGTTCCTGGCCACAGGGATGCCCAGCGTGTCCTGTGGCCAGGGAAACGCGAAACCCGTGCAGTGGCCCGAGAAACGAGAACGCCCCCCGGCTGAGCCGAGGGGGCGAACCGTGCTACATTCGATCTTGTCACGGATGAAAATAGCAGGGTCAGCGTAGCACCCGGAAGCACGCTCCCTCCACGGCCGTCCCAGGCAGGCCGCGGGCAGGGTCGAGTCCTGGCCGACGTTCACAGCGCCGCGCATCCCGGTCAGAGCGGATGAAGCTGGAGCGTGCGCACACATCGGTTATCGGAGCATCCCCGCTGATCGTCCGTGAGGGCTGCGCACGCGAGATCCACTGATCACGCCCTCCATCGCGGTCTCAGTGGTAACCCCGGCGCTGCGGGCGCGTAACACCGTCCGCGGGTAGAACTCCGAAGACACAACTCCGGCGTACCGGAGGACTCCGGCGATGGGCTGGCTCCTCTGCAAGTCCTACCTTCCTCTTGGTCCTGGTCGACGCGTGCCCACATGCGTTGAGCTCCGGCAGCCCCTCGGTGCTCGTTGACCGGGACCAGGGGGATCACAGCCTTACCGGTCCACGCGGCCCCCGGAGGGGAGTCGTCGCTTCGCTCCTCCGATCGATGCTGCAGCGGAACTGCACCACCGGCGGGGCCCGTGGCGGACGAGCTCAGGTGGCTGCGTGGGAACCGGCGCGGACTGCGGCAGGCCGCGCCGGGCTCGAGCGGAGTGGCTGCCCGATGTCGAGCACCCCGGAGGCGAGGGGCGCGCCTGAGGTCCTGCCGAACGAGCCGCACGCCAACCGAGGCACACAATCAACCGGGCCGCACGACGCGTTCACAACGCGATGCCGAGCACGGCCAGTCCGAGCGTGTAGACCACGACCGGGATCAGCACGATCGCGGCCACGTTCAGCCACACACCGGTTCTGACCATCTGCGGGATGGTCACGTAGCCGGAGCCGAAGACGATCGCGTTCGGCGGGGTCGCCACCGGCAGCATGAACGCGCAGCTCGCCGCGAGCGCGGCCGGGACGACCAGCAGCAGCGGATCCAGTGCGAGCCCCAGCGCCACTCCCGCCAGGATCGGCAGGAACGTGGCCGCGGTGGCGGTGTTGCTGGTCATCTCCGTGAGCACGAGCACGGCCACCACGGCGACCGCGACGAGGACCACGGTGGGCACGCCGCCGAGCGCGCCCACCGTGTCGCCGATGAACGAGTCCAACCCGCTGTCGGAGATCCCGCCGGACAGCGACAGTCCGCCGCCGAACAGCAGCAGCACGCCCCACGGCAGGTGCGCCGTCGACGACCAGTCCAGGAGGAACACACCGGACCGCGGGTCGACGGGCAGCAGGAACAGCACGACGGCCGCGGCGATGCCGATGCCCGCGTCCGAGATGTTCAGCCACGGCAGCAGCGCGTCCAGCGGCTCCCGCGTGATCCACAGCAGCGCGGTGCAGATGAAGACGATGAGCACGGTCCGCTCACCGCGCCCCATCGGCCCCATGGCGTGCAGTTGTTCGCGGAACAGCTCCCGCCCGCCGGGGATCTCGCGCAGCGACGTCGGGTACAGCACCCGGGTGAGCAGCAGCCACCCGAGCAGGAGCAGCACCACCGACAGCGGCAGTCCGAACAGCATCCACTGGCCGAAGCCGATGTCGATGCCGTAGTTGTCGGACAGGAAGCCCGCCATGAACAGGTTCGGCGGCGTGCCGATCAGCGTGGCCAACGACCCCATGCTCGTGGCGTAGGCGATCGCGAGCATCAGCGCGGTGGCGAACCGGCCGGCGCCCGGATCGGTCGGGTCGAAGCGGGCTTCGGACTCCCCTTCGACGCGTTCGAAGACGAGCCGGAGCACGGACAGGCCGATCGGCAGCATCATCACGGCGGTGGCGGTGTTGCTGATCCACATGGACAGGAACGCGGTGGCGATCATGAACCCGGCGATCACCCGGTTCGGCTTCGTTCCCACCGCCAGCACGGTGCGCAGCGCGATCCGCCGGTGCAGCCCCCAGCGCTGCATCGCCAGGGCGAGCATGAACCCGCCCATGAACAGGAAGATCGTGTCGCTGGCGTACGGCGAGGTCGCGTCCTCGACGTCCATGCCGGCCAGCGGCGGCAGCAGCGCGATGGGCAGCAGCGCGGTCGCCGCCAGCGGCATCGCTTCGGTCATCCACCACACGGCCATGAGCACGGCCAGCGCGGCCACTCCGCGTGCGTCGCCGCTGAGCCCGTCGGGGCCGGTGGGCAGCAGGAAGTACGCGGCGATCGCCAGCACGGGACCGAGGAACCGTCCGATCCAGGCTCGTCGCGACACCCGCGTCGGTTCGAAGGTCTCCCCGATCTCCGGGCTGAACCGCGCGCCGGTCCCGCCTGGTTCGCTCATCGACGCTCCCTCGCAGTTGCCGACCGTGAAAAACCGGACGCACGTCCTGTGACGCCCGTTACAGCCCAGACGTTAACCGATCCGCGTGATCCCGGAAACCGCCCCGCGCGACGCGACGACCGGTCGCCGACGCCCTGCGGCCCCGCGCCGCGGAGCACCTCGCCATGGCGCACATCACACCCGGCGGCCTCGGGAGGTATCCCCAGGTCAGCGTCAATCCGGACGATCGCGGCACGCTCTGCTGGAACGATGGGGCTGGAACGATGGGGCTGGAACGTTGGGGCTACAGCGACGGGTGTTGCCGACGTCGGTCCCGAACTCACCCGGCCGCGGCGGCCGTTCCCGAACACCCGTCCCCGGCCACCCGTTCCCGACTACCCGTCCCCGGCCACCCGTTCCCAACTACCCGTCCCCGACTACCCGTTCCCGACTACGGAGCACCCATGGACTCGACCGCTGCGCTCGCCGGTACCACCGGAGGGATCACCGACTGGGTCAACGGGGCGATGAGCGCGCTGGGGGCGCCCGGCGCGGGAGGGCTCATCGCGCTCGAGAACGTGTTCCCGCCGCTGCCGAGCGAGTTCGTCCTGCCGTTCGCCGGGTTCTCCGCCGGCCAGGGCGGAATGTCGCTGCTCGCCGTGATCGCGTGGACCACGATCGGCTCGGTCGTCGGCGCTCTGGTGCTGTACTGGGTCGGCGCGAAGCTCGGGCGGGAGCGCACGCGGGCGCTGGTGCTGCGCCTGCCGCTGCTGAAGGAGTCCGATGTGGACCGCACGGAGGCGTGGTTCCACCGCCACGGCGGCAAAGCCGTGTTCTTCGGCCGGATGCTGCCGATGTTCCGCAGCCTGGTGTCCGTGCCCGCCGGTGTGGAGCGGATGCCGCTGCCACTGTTCGTCCTGTTCACCGCCGGCGGCAGCGCCGTGTGGAACACGGCGTTCATCCTGCTCGGCTACCGGCTCGGTGCGAGTTGGCACCTGGTCGAACGCTACGCCGGCGCGTTCTCCCGCGCCGTCGTGCTCGCCACCGCGGTTGCCGTCATCGCGTTCGTCGTGCTGCGCGTGCGCCGCAGCCGGGTCGAGGCGCGGCGGGCGCACCGGGCGAGCGCGCACCGGCCCGCGGCCGGGGACGGGACGACCGATGAGGACGCACGTCGCCGGTGACACCGGGCAGGTGGTGCGCCGGGCAAGTGACACCGGGCAGGTGGTGCGCCGGGCCGGTGATACCGGGCAGGTGGCGCGCCGGGCAGCCCTCCGGTGACGGGCGCACCATCGCGCCCGCACGGGCCGGCCTTCCCACCGGCAGCGGCGAACACCGCCCCGCCGACGCACTGCGGCCCCCGCACCTGCGCGGTGCGGGGGCCGCAGTGGTTCGTGCCGCGTCCGTCAGCGGCAGGCGCGCGCCGCGCTGCGGATCACTCCTCGTTCTCCTCGTCGGAACCGCCTTCGGACTGCTCGTCCGAGGTGGAGCGGACCCCCACCGGCGGGGCGTCCGGGACGGACGCGGGTTTGCTCTCGCCGCGGAAGGTGAACGAGGCGCCCTCGTCGGAGCCTTCCCCGTCCCAGTTCTCCACGTCGATGACCACGATCTGGCCGGGGTCGAGCTCGCCGAAGAGGATCTTCTCGGAGAGCTTGTCCTCGATCTCCTGCTGGATCGCACGCCGCAGCGGCCGCGCACCCAGCACCGGGTCGAAGCCGCGGCGGGCCAGCAGGCTCTTGGCCTTGTCGGTCAGCTCCAGCGACATGTCCTTCGACTTGAGCGCCTTCTCCACCCGCGTGGTCAACAGGTCCACCATCTGCACGATCTCGTCGCGGGTGAGCTGGTGGAACACGATCACGTCATCGATGCGGTTGAGGAACTCCGGCCGGAAGTGCTTCTTCATCTCCTCGTTGACCTTGGCCTTCATCCGCTCGTAGTTCGAGTCGGCCTCGCCGCCCGAGGTGAAGCCCAGGTTCACGGTCTTGGAGATGTCGCCGGTGCCGAGGTTCGAGGTGAAGATCAGCACCGTGTTCTTGAAGTCCACGACCCGGCCCTGGCCGTCGGTGAGGCGGCCGTCCTCCAACACCTGCAGCAGCGTGTTGTAGATCTCCTGGTGGGCCTTCTCGATCTCGTCGAACAGCACCACCGAGAACGGCTTGCGCCGCACCTTCTCGGTGAGCTGACCGCCCTCCTCGTAGCCGACGTAGCCCGGCGGGGCACCGAACAGCCGCGAGGCGGTGTAGCGGTCGTGGAACTCGCCCATGTCGATCTGGATGAGCGCGTCGTCATCGCCGAAGAGGAACTCGGCCAGCGACTTGGACAGCTCGGTCTTGCCGACGCCGGAGGGCCCGGCGAAGATGAACGAGCCCGAGGGCCGCTTCGGGTCCTTCAGCCCCGCACGCGTGCGGCGGATCGCCTGCGACACGGCCGTGACCGCGTCGTGCTGGCCGATCACCCGCTTGTGCAGCTCGTCCTCCATGCGCAGCAGCCGGGAGGTCTCCTCCTCGGTCAGCTTGAACACCGGGATGCCGGTCCAGCTGCCCAGCACCTCCGCGATCTGCTCCTCGTCGACCTCGGAGACGACGTCGAGATCGCCGGCCTTCCACTGCTGCTCGCGCTCCTCCTTCTGCGTGATGAGCTGCTTCTCCTCGTCACGCAGGCGGGCGGCCCGCTCGAAGTCCTGACCGTCGATCGAGGACTCCTTCTCGCGGCGGACCTCGGCGATCTTCTCGTCGAACTCGCGCAGGTCCGGCGGGGCCGTCATCCGCCGGATGCGCATCCGCGCACCGGCCTCGTCGATGAGGTCGATCGCCTTGTCCGGCAGGTACCGGTCGTTGATGTAGCGGTCGGCCAGGCTCGCCGCCGAGGCCAGCGCACCGTCGGTGATGGACACGCGGTGGTGCGCCTCGTAGCGGTCGCGCAGCCCCTTGAGGATCTCCACCGAGTGCTCCAGGGACGGCTCGCCGACCTGGATCGGCTGGAAGCGGCGCTCCAGGGCCGCGTCCTTCTCGATGTACTTGCGGTACTCCTCCATCGTGGTGGCGCCGATGGTCTGCAACTCGCCGCGCGCGAGCATCGGCTTGAGGATGCTGGCCGCGTCGATCGCGCCCTCGGCCGCACCGGCACCGACGAGCGTGTGGATCTCGTCGATGAACAGGATGATGTCGCCGCGGGTCTTGATCTCCTTGAGCACCTTCTTCAGGCGCTCCTCGAAGTCACCGCGGTAGCGCGAGCCGGCCACCAGCGAGCCGAGGTCCAACGTGTAGACCTGCTTCTCCTTCAGCGTGTCGGGCACGTCGCCCCGGACGACCTGCGCGGCCAGGCCCTCGACGACGGCGGTCTTGCCGACGCCGGCCTCGCCGATGAGCACCGGGTTGTTCTTCGTGCGCCGCGAGAGCACCTGCATGATGCGCTCGACTTCCTTCTCCCGACCGATGACCGGGTCGAGGTTGCCCTCGCGCGCGTTCTGGGTGAGGTTGCGGCCGAACTGGTCCAGCACCAGCGACGACGACGGGGTGCCCTCGCTGCGGCTGCTGCCGGTCTCCGTCGGCTCCTTGCCCTGGTAGCCGGACAGCAGCTGCAACACCTGCTGCCGCACCCGGTTGAGGTCGGCGCCGAGCTTGACCAGCACCTGCGCGGCCACGCCCTCGCCCTCGCGGATCAGGCCGAGCAGGATGTGCTCGGTGCCGATGTAGTTGTGCCCGAGCTGCAACGCCTCCCGCAGCGACAGCTCGAGGACCTTCTTCGCCCGCGGGGTGAACGGAATGTGCCCGCTCGGGGCCTGCTGACCCTGGCCGATGATCTCCTCGACCTGCTGGCGCACGCCCTCCAGCGCGATTCCCAACGACTCCAGCGCCTTGGCGGCGACACCCTCACCCTCGTGGATCAAGCCCAGGAGAATGTGCTCGGTGCCGATGTAGTTGTGGTTGAGCATCCTGGCCTCCTCCTGGGCCAGGACGACCACCCGCCTCGCGCGGTCGGTGAACCTTTCGAACATTCCCACTCCCTGACTGCTGCGCCGGCGGTCTCGTACCGGGACGCGGTCACCGCCTCCTGGGACGACTACCGAAGGTCGACGAACCGATGTCCACGACGGGTATCAGCGTTCTCCTGCGACCACTGTAGTAGTCCGGCCCGGTAGCGGTCCGTGCCCGAGGGCGGCTGACAGCGCACGTTCTGCTCCGACGACGCGAACAACGGACGACTGACCTGCGGCATTCCTACACCTGCCGAACAGGGGCCGCGATGTCCGCCCAGCGCGAACAGCACCCGCCGCGCGGAAGGCGCTGTCCACCCGTCCACCCCGCGGCCCGCGCACGGCCGGTGCAGCCCCGACTGCGGTGCGACCCGGCTGCACGTGCAGCCCCGACTGCGGTGCGATCTCGGTCGCGGTGGGAACTCGCGACGGGAACCCCCGAAGGAGGTGATTCCCGACGAAGGCAACTCGCCCCGAGTTTACGCCCGCACCTGCGCCGGTGAACCGCGCATCGCCCGATCGAAGCAGCTCCCGGCGCCGCCGAGCGCGCCTCACCCGCCGGTCGTCCGCCGACCGGCGACCGGCACCACCAGCGGTCCGCCCGCGACCGGATCGGTGATCACCTTCGCCTGCAGACCGAACACCTCGGCCAGCAGCGGTTCGGTGATGACCTCCTCGGGAGCGCCCGCGGCGACGACCTTCCCGTCCGCCATGGCCACGAGCCGCTGCGCGTAGCGCGCGGCGAGGTTCAGGTCGTGCAGCACCATCGCCACGGTCCGCCCGCTGCCGGCGTGCAGCGACTCGATCAGCTCGAGCACGTCCACCTGGTGCGACAGGTCCAGGTACGTCGTCGGCTCGTCGAGCATGAGCAGATCCGTGCCCTGGGCCAGCACCATGGACAGCCAGGCGCGTTGGCGCTGCCCGCCGGAGAGCTCGTCCAGCGGGCGGTCGGCCAGCTCGGCGATGCCGGTCAGGTCCAGCGCCTCGGCCACGGCCCCCTCGTCGGCGGTGGACCACTGCCGGTACCACGCCTGGTGCGGGTGCCGCCCGCGCGCCACCAGATCCGCCACCGTCAGCCCCTCCGGCGCCACCGGCGACTGCGGCAGCATGCCCAGCACCTTCGCCACCTGCTTGGTGGACATGCCCTGGATCTGCGCACCGTCCAGCAGCACCTGACCCGACCGCGGCCGCAGCAACCGCCCCAGGGCGCGCAGCAACGTCGACTTGCCGCACCCGTTCGGCCCGATGACCGCGGTGATCGCCCCGTCGAGGACGTCCAGGTCGAGCCCGTCGACGACGACCCGCTCGCCGTAGGCCAGCTGCAGGTCGCGGGCGCGCAGCCGCGCGTCGATGGTCGTGGCCGCGGCCACCTGTTCCGGTGTCATCGAACTCGTCATACTCGGGCCTCCCGGTACCGGCGAACGAGCAGGTAGATCAGGTACGGCGCGCCGAGGACCGCGGTGACGACCCCCACCGGCAGTTCGATCGCGCCGAACGCGGTGCGGGCGATGAGGTCCGAACCGACCACCAGCACCGCCCCGAGCACCGCCGAGGTCAGCAACGGTGGCCGCGGTGCGCGCGCCAGTCGCAGCGCGATCTGCGGAGTGGCCAGCGCGACGAACACGATCGGGCCGGCCGCGGCCGTGGCCACCGAGGCCAGCGCCACCGCGCCGAGCAGCAGCGCCCCGCGCGCGGTGTTCATCCGCACGCCGAGCCCGCGGACGGTGTCGTCGTCGAACTGCAGCGCGCCCAGCACGTGCGCGCCGACGAGGCTCAGCGGGATGATCACCGCCAGCGCCACCGCCACCGGCCCCACGTGCTCCCAGCCGCGCGCGTTGAGGCTGCCGGTCAGCCACACCATCGCGCGGCCCGCGTCGTTGACGTCGCCGAGCGAGAGCAGCCAGAACGTGGCGTTGCCGGTGAACGCGCTGGCGCCGACGCCGACGAGCACGAGCCGGTAGGAGTCCACCCCGCGGCGGTAGGCCAGCAGGTACACCGCCAGCCCGGTGCCGAGGCCGCCGAGCAGCGCCACCGCGGGCAGGCCGAACGTGGCGGCCAGGCCGGTGGCGGCACCCCCGCTGCCGCCGAAGACGATCACCGCGGTCGCGGCGGTTCCGGCGCCCCAGGTGATGCCCAGCATGTCGGGGCTGGCCAGCGGGTTGCGCAGCAGCGCCTGCATGATGGCACCGGACAGGCCCAGCGCCGCGCCGACGAGCAGCCCGACGAGCGACCGCGGCAGGCGCAGCTCGGTGACGATGATCTGCTCGGCCGCATCTCCCCCGCCGAACAGCGCGGCGAGCACCCGCCCCGGCCCGATGGGGTAGTCACCGAGGCCCACGTTGAGCAGGAACATCAGCAGCAGGACCGCGGCCGAGCCGAACAGCGCGAACAGCGGGCGCCAGCGCAGCACACCGGACAGCGCGCCGATGCGCACCGGGCGCCGCCCCGGCACGCGCGCTTCCTCCTGCACCATCCGGGTCACAACCGCACCAACTTCCTGCGCCGGACCAGGGCGATGAAGAACGGCGCGCCGACCATCGCCAGCATCACGCCCACCTGGACTTCGGCCGGGCGGGCGACCACGCGGCCGACCACGTCGGCCAGCAGCACCACCGCACCGCCGAGCAGCGCGGAGAACGGCAGCACCCACCGGTAGTCGGCACCGGTGAAGAACCGCGCGACGTGCGGCACGATCAGCCCGACGAAGCCGATCGGCCCGCACAGGGCGACCGCCCCGCCCACGAGCACCGCGATCGCCACGATGCCGAGCCGGCGGGCCCAGGCGATCCGGTGCCCGAGCGAGCGGGCGACGTCCTCGCCGAGGGACAGCGCGTTCAGGCTGGGGGCGTTGCCGAGGGCGACGACGATGGCCACGAGCAGCAGCGGCAGCACCTGCCACGCCACACCGGGGTCGTCGATCGCGATGGAGCCGACCTTCCAGAACCGGTAGGCGTTGAGGCTTTCCTGATCGGTGAGCACCAGTGCCGAGGTGATGCCCTGCAGCAGGTAGCTGATCGCCATGCCGGCCAGCGCGAGGGTGACGGGGCTCGGACCACCGCGGCCGCCGAGCGAGCCGATGACGAACACCGCCACCGATCCGACCAGCGCCCCGGCGAAGGCGAACCACACCGAGCCGAACAGCGAGCTGATGCCGAAGACGTAGGTGGCGAGCACGACGCCGAGCGCGGCGCCGTGGGTGATGCCGAGGATGCCGGGGTCGGCGATCGGGTTGCGCGTGTGGCCCTGCATGAGCGCGCCGGCCAGGCCCAGGCACGCTCCGACGAGCGCGCCGAGGAGGGTGCGCGGGATGCGGAGCTCCTGGATGATCAGGACGTTCTCCGCCGTGGCGCCACCGCCGGTGAGCGCGCTGGCCACCTCGGTGAGCGGGATCGTCTTCGCGCCGATGGCGATGCTGAGCACCGCTGCGAGCGCGAGCAGCAGCCCGAGGACGCCGAGGCCGGTGGTCCGCCGCTGCCGCCGCTGCTGCATCCGCGACCGGTCCGGTCGCGACGACGCGTGCCGCTGCACGGGTTCCGGCGGGGAACTCGCCGGCCCGTGGTGCTGCGCGCCGACGGTCACGCTGCGCTCCACATCCTTCTCCTGATCACTCACCGAACTCGCCCTGGTTAGGTTAGGCCTACCTAATGGGACCCCAACAGGGTGGGTGAGGATGTCGGAGATCACACCCGGATCCGGGCGTGTCGGAAGCCGGCTTCGAGCGCGCCGCCGCGCGCCGGCTGGAAGGTGCCGGGGCCGGGAAGCACCGGGGCCGGGAAGCGCCGAGGGAACCGCGCGTCCGCGCGTCGATGCAGCGGCACCGGGTGTGGCGGCACCGGGCGTGACGACACCGGGCGTGGCGGCACCGGCCGTGCAGCCGCTGCGCGCGACGCGCACGCGTTCCCCGCGGAGGAGTTCCCCGCGGAGGAGTTCCGGAACGCCTCCGCGGGACGGTGCTCCCACCGGAAAATGCCGCGACGACGAGCGGACCGCGCCGAAGACGGTCGCGGTCCGCTGTTCGCTTCAGCGCAGCACGCCTCAGTGCGCCTTGTGGTACTGCTCCACGATGTCGGCAGGAATCCGACCGCGGTCCGAGACCTTCAAACCGCGCTTGCGCGCCCATTCCCGAATCGCCTGATTCTGCTCCCGATCGGCCGTGGTGGCCGAGCCGGTGGACTTGGACCGGGAAGAAGTGGACGGCTTCGGTCCCGGCTTCTTCCGCCCGCCGGCGCGCCGCGCGTAGGAGACGTAGTTCGCCAGGGCGTCCCGCAGCTCGGCGGCGTTGTCCTCCGACAGATCGATCTGGTAGGAGACACCGTCCAAACCGAACTCGACGGTTTCCGCGGCCTCTCCGCCGTCCATATCGTCCACCAGCTGGACGGTGACCTTCTGCGCCATCTTCGAAGTCCTCCCCGGAGTTATTTCAGCAATAGCGGGACAGCGACCGTCTCCTCCGGACATCTCCGCTGGAAGGGCGCTCCCGGAGATGTCGCATCCGAGGCAGATCTCCCCGCGGGGGTGTCAAAGCCGTCGCCTACGATTATTCGTACGACTAGGCTAGCGCAAGAACTTCGATTACGCACTCACCCGGGGGCGGAATCTCCACCGCCGATGCCGTTCCGATTCCGCCGCCGCGGCGCCCGCGGCGTTTCCCGCCGCGTTTTCACCCGCGCCTTTCCGGCATCCGGCGCTCGGCATCCGGGCGTGCTCCCCTTGCAGCACCCGCTCCCGCCGCACCACGAGCGGAACCGGTGACGCAGAACCCGCGGCGGGCCGCACGCGCTCCACCGGGATCCCGCCGCGGGATCTCACTGCAGGATCTCCTCGCCGTGATCACCCCACCGGGATCTCGCAGTTCCGCCGGGTCGGCGCCTGGGCGCCGACCCGGCGGTGCGCGTGCTGCGGGGATCCCGCTATTCCGGACGCACCAGCGGGAACAGGATCGTCTCGCGAATCCCGAGCCCGGTCAGCGCCATCAACAACCGGTCGATGCCCATACCGACACCGCCGCTCGGCGGCATGCCGTACTCCAGCGCGCGGAGGAAGTCCTCGTCCACCGGCATCGCCTCCTCGTCGCCCGCGGCCGCCAGCCGCGCCTGCTCCTGGAGGCGCTCCCGTTCCACGACCGGGTCGACGAGTTCGGAATAGCCGGTGGCGAGCTCGAACCCGTGCACGTAGAGGTCCCATTTCTCCGCAACACCCGCCTGCTGCCGGTGCTGCCGCGTCAGCGGAGAGGTCTCCACCGGGAAGTCGCGGACGAACGTCGGCGTGCTGATATGATCGCCGATCAGGTGCTCCCACAACTCCTCGACGAGTTTGCCGTGCCCGTGCTGCGGATCGACCGGCATTCCATGCGCCGAGGTGTGTTCGCGCAGCTGCGCCACGGAGGTTTCCGGAGTGATTTCGGCGCCGAGCGCTTCTGACAACGATCCGTACATGGTCAGCCACGGCCACTCCCCGGAAAGGTCCACCTCGGTGCCGTCGAACCACGTCACCCGCTGACCGCCGGTGACCGATTCAGCGGCTTCCTGGATGAGTTCCCGCGTGAGCCGGGCCATGTCCCAGTAATCGCTGTAGGCCTCGTAGAACTCCAGCATCGCGAACTCGGGGGAGTGGGAAGAATCACTCCCCTCGTTGCGGAAGTTCCGGTTGATCTCGAAAACCTTCTCGATCCCGCCGACCACGCACCGCTTCAGGTACAACTCCGGCGCGATGCGCAGGAACAGGTCGATGTCGAAGGCGTTGGAATGCGTCACGAACGGACGCGCGGCCGCGCCCCCCTGCAATGTTTGCAACATCGGGGTTTCCACTTCGAGGTAGCCCCGGTGGTGGAACGAATCGCGCAGCGCCCGCTGCGTCGCGGCCCGGATGCGCACGGTGTCGGCGGCCTGCTGCCGCACGATCAGGTCGACGTAGCGCTGCCGCACCCGGGTCTGCTCGCCCAGGTCCTTGTGCATCACCGGCAGCGGCCGCAGCGCCTTGGCGGCCATCCGCCACTCGGCGGCGAGCACCGACAGCTCACCGCGGCGGGACGTGATGACCTCGCCGTGCACGAAGACGTGATCGCCCAGGTCCACATCGCTCTTGAACGCGTCCAGGCCCTCCTGGCCGACCCGCTGCAGGCTCAGCATGGCCTGCAGCTCGGTGCCGTCCCCGGCGCGGAGCGTGGCGAAGCACAACTTGCCGGTGTTGCGCACGAAGATGACCCGGCCGGCCACACCGACGAAATCGCCGGTGGACGTGTCCGCGGGAAGCTCCGGATGGGCCGCGTGCACGTCCGCGAGATCGTGCGTGAGCGGCAGTTTCACCGGATACGGGTCGACCCCGGATTCCAGCAGCCGCTGGCGCTTCTCCTTCCGGACGCGCATCTGCTCCGGCGTGGCGTCGGCGGTTTCCGCGGCGGCCTCGTTCGCGGGCTCCTCGGTGGTGGGACGCTCCTGGTCAGTCACGCCGTCGAGGGTACGTTTCGGTTCCCGCGCGGGCGTAACCAGGAGGGTCCTCCCGGCGCCCCGGCCACCCGCCCGACGACCGGTCCGCGGAGTGCCTCAAACACCGAAGTTGCGCTCGTACACCAGGCGCAGCCCCAGCAGGGTCAGCTCCGGCACGTTCGCCGAGATCTCGCGCGATTCCGAAACGACCAGCGGAGCCAGACCACCGGTGGCGAGCACGGACGTCGACCCGCCGTAGGTGCGCTCCAGGTCCGCCACGATGCGCTGCACCAGCCCGTCGACCTGGCCGGTGAACCCGTAGAGGATGCCGGACTGCAGCGCCTCCACCGTGTTCTTGCCGATGACCGACCGCGGCGGTTGCAGTTCCACCTTGCGCAGCTGGGCGGCGCGCGCGGCCAGCGCGTCCAGGGAGATCTCCACTCCCGGTGCGAACGCGCCGCCGAGGAACTCGCCCTTGGCCGAGATCGCGTCGATGTTCGTCGACGTGCCGAAATCGACGACGACGCAGTTGACGTGGTGCAGGTGATGCGCGGCCAGCGTGTTGATCACGCGGTCGGCGCCGACCTCCTTCGGGTTGTCCACCAGCAGCGGAACGCCGGTGCGCACGCCCGGTTCCACGACGACCCGCGGCAGCTCGGGCCAGTACCGGTCGAGCATCACGCGCAGCTCGCGCAGCAGCGCGGGCACTGTGGACAGCGCGGCCACGCCGGTGATCCGCTCGGCGTACTCGCCGAGCAGACCGCGCATCGTCAGCGCCAGTTCGTCGGCGGTCATCCGCGGCTCGGTGCGCATGCGCCAGGTGCGCACCGGCCATCCCGCAGCACCCCCGGCTGTAGCACCCCCGGCCGCGGGGTCCCCGGATGCGGGGTCCCCGGCCGCGGGACCGCGCTCCGCGGCATCGCGGTCCACACCGGATGCTCCGGCCCCGGGGTGTTCCGCCTCGTCGTCGGTGAACGCCCCGAGCATGATGTTCGTGTTGCCCACGTCGATGGTCAGCAGCACCCGTGTCCTCCCGCTCGCGCCGCGGTTCCCGCTCCGCGGGCAGGTCGCCGGCGAAACCGGCCCACTCGCCCGCGGATGATCTCGTCCCCAGGCCCTGCTTACTGCCCGCGCAGCAGCGCGTCCAGCCGGGCGGCGCCACCGGATCCGGCCGAACCCGCCCCATCCGCGGCTCCGGCCGATCCCGCCGCCTCGCCGGACTCGACGCGCGCACCGCTGCGCAGACCGGACTCCGCCGCTTCCGCCGGCACCGCGGAGGACTGCCCGCCGCGGTCGACGACCCGGTTGTCCGCGTCGACGAAGAGCACCTGCGGGCTGCGCGTGCGCGCCTCCTGCTCGTCCATGACCCCGAACGCCAGCAGGATCACCAGGTCACCGGGGTGGACCAGGTGCGCCGCGGCACCGTTGATGCCGAGCACGCCGGAACCGGCCTCGCCGGTGATCACGTAGGTCTCCAACCGCGCCCCGTTGGTGACGTCGACGATCTGCACGAGCTCGCCCTCGAGCAGGTCGGCCTCGCGCATCAGGTCGGCATCGACCGTCACCGAACCGACGTAGTGCAGATCCGCCCGGGTCACCGTCGCCCGGTGGATCTTGGACTTCAGCATGCTCCGCCGCATCACCGGCACCTCCCGAACACCTTCCCCGCCGAACCGCGGGGATTCACGCCGCCCCGCCGCCGAGGGTCACGCCCACGTTGTCGATCAGGCGCGTCTCGCCCGCGCGCACCGCAGCCAGCAGCCGCGCCTCGCCCTCCTCCGGCGCCGGGCCGAGGTCGCGGGAACGCAGCTCGACGTACTCCACCTCCAGCCGCGGCTGTTCGGCAAGCACCTCCCGCACGGCTTCGCGCGCCGCCTCGGCACCGCTCGAGCCGGCGTACGAACCGGCCGCCAACGCCGCCGAGAGCGCCGCGGCAGCGGAGCGCTGCTCCGCGTCCAGGTAGGCGTTGCGCGAGGACAGCGCCAAGCCGTCGGACTCGCGCACCACCGGCACCCCGCGCACCTGCACGTCCAGGTTGAACTCGCGCGCCATGCGGTTGATCAGCACGAGCTGCTGGTAGTCCTTCTCCCCGAAGAAGGCCTGGTCGGGGCGGACGATGTTGAACAGCTTGAGCACCACGGTCAGCACCCCCGCGAAGTGCCCCGGCCGCACAGCGCCCTCCAGCTCCTCGCCGAGCGGCCCCGGGTGGACGGACAGCTGCGGGTCGGCCCCGTACATCGCCTCGGTGTCCGGGGCGAACACCAGCTCCACGCCCGCTCCGCGGCAGGCCTCGAGATCGGACTCGAACGTGCGCGGGTAGCGCTCGTAGTCCTCGCCCTCGCCGAACTGCAGCGGGTTGACGAAGTTCGACACCACGGTGATGTTGCCGGGCACCGCGCGGGCGGCGCGGATGAGTGCCATGTGCCCCTCGTGCAGCGCCCCCATGGTGGGCACGAGGGTGATCGTGCGGCCGGTGGACCGCAGCGCCCGGGTCACCTTGGCCAGCTCCTCCGGCCGGCGGTGCACCGTCACGTCGTTCGGGGTGTATCCGGGGCCGGCACCAACCTGATGCGACGCCTGCATTTCTCGCTCCTGCTCATCGGATTTCAGCGGGGTGTCAGCGGGGATCGGCACGTCCGCCCCGCGCGGACCGTCACGCCGGATCGGCGCCGTCGTCGGTCGTCGCGTCCGGCCCGTCGAGCTCCGCCCGCACCGCGGCGGCGTCCTCCGCGCGCAGCATCCCGGCGCGTTCGGTCCGCCGGGCGGTGCGCCGGGCCAGTTCCCGGTACCCCGCGACGACCTCGGGATCGGCCTCGCCCAGCGCCTGCACGTGCGCGGCCACGGTGCCCGCGTCGCCCCGCACGACCGGCCCGGTGGTAGCGCGGTCACCCAGCCGCAGGGCGTTGTCCAACGCGGCCGACAGCAGCGGGCCGAGCAACTGCTCCGCCGGCTCCACCCCGGCTGTGCGCAGCAGCTCGGTGCACTCGTTGACCAACGTGACCAGGTGGTTCGCCCCGTGGGCGAGCGCGGCGTGGTACAGCCCGCGGGCGTGCTCGGGCACGCGCACGGGTTCCATGCCGGTTTCCAGGGTGAGGGCCTCGGCGACCGGCCAGCCCGGGGCGTCCTCGTCCGCGCCGGCGTCCGCGGCGGTGATGGCCATGCACGCGGACGGCAGGCGCTGCACGTCCTCGGCACGGCCGGTGAACGTCATCGCGGGGTGCATCGCCACGGGCAGCGCACCCACCTCCGCCGCGGGGTCGAGCACGTGCACGCCGTGCGCACCGGAGGTGTGCGCGACGATCTGCCCCGAGCGCAGCGAACCGGTCGCGGCCAGGCCGCGGGCCAACCCCGCCAGGGCGTCATCGGGTACCGCGAGCAGCACCAGATCGGCCGCCTCGGCGACCTCGTCCGGCGAGCGCACCGGCACCCCGTCGAGCAGTTCTTCGGCGCGTCGCAGGGAAGCGTCCGAGACCCCCGACACGCCGGTGATCTCGTGGCCCGCCCGGCGCAGCGCCGCACCGAGCACGCTGCCCACGCGGCCTGCGGACACGATGCCGACCCGCAGGCGGGGCCGCTGCGAGTGACCCACGTCTTCCTCCTCAGCCGTTCCAGTCCCATCCGGGTACCGGACGTCCTCCGCGAGCGTAGAGCGCACCGGACGGTGCACCGTGCCGAGGGTGTCGCATCGCACTGCACGGCAGCGCGCACGGGGCGGGCCCGGGCACATGGGGCTCGCCGCGCGGGGCGCCGGAATCCTCGCCGCGCGGGAGGCCGCACTCACTGCGGGCGGCGCTGCTGGCGCTGACGCGGCGCCCGCATCTGGGTGAGCTCGTCCATCTTGATCTTGGCCGTCCGGATGGCCTGCTGCGTGCCGGCGGCGGAGCGGCGCGCTTCCTTCAGCTCGGCGACGAGCTGCTCGCGGCGTTCGCGGCGGGCCGTGCTCGTCGTCCACCCCTGCTGGGCGCGGTGCTGCAGGAACGCCAGCTCTGTGACGGCGACCTGGTAGTCCCGCACGGCCTTAGCCGAGTCCTTCCCGGCTCTGCGCCGGACCGTGCGCAGCCACCCGCGGCGGGCGGCGAGCGTGGCCAGCAGGTCGCGCTCGTTCTCCACGATCAGCCCGGCACGTTGCAGCACCGGCAGCTGTTCGACGACGATGCGCTGCTCGCGTTTGCGCTGCCACCACACGATCCACCCGGTGCCGGCGAAGATCGGCACCATGATGAGGAAGTAGACGGCGAGGAAGCGCTCCCCGCCGAGCGTGGTGGAGGCGTTCCACACCGCGTGCAGCACGACGGCCAGCAGGTAGCCGGACACGGGCCAGAGCACGCGCGGGACCTGGTTGCGTCTGCGGGCGGCCAGTCCGATCCCGATGCCGACCATCGCCGTGAACAGCGGGTGGGAGAACGGTGCGAGCACGCCCCGGAGGATGAACACGGCGACCACGCCGCCGCTGGCACTGCCGAAACCGCCTTCGGCGAAGGCCTTGCCGAAGTACAGGATGTTCTCGATGAACGCGAAACCGGCGGCGGTCAGCGCGGCGTAGACGATGCCGTCGACCATGCCGTTGAACTCGGAGCGGCGGCGGAACCACAGGGCCACGACGAACAGCGCCTTCGCCGCTTCCTCCACGATCGGTGCGGTGACCACGAGGGCGAAGAACCGCCCGTCGCCGGGCGCGAAGAGCATGTCGCCGAGATCGGTGACGGCATCGTTGAGCACCAGCGCCGAGGCGGTCGCCCCGCCCGCTCCCCACAGGAACGCGCCGAGCAGCAGCTTCGGCGGTTCGGGTTCCCACCGGTCGATCCAGATGATCGCGGCGAAGACCGCGCCGACCGGCAGCAGCGCCGCGGCCGCGCCCACCAGGCCGGGCAGCGGGCCGACGCGGGAGGTGGTGACGCCGAGCATCACCAATCCGCACAGGGCCAGGATGAGCAGACCGGCGACCGGCCAGCCGACCTGGTGGTGTTTGCGCTGCTGCAACCGGCGCGCGGCGGAGACGTCGTGCGGGACGACGGCGAGGTCCTCGGGCCCTTCTGCGGAAGGCGCCGAGCCCGCCGGGCGGGGCTCGCGGGCGTTGTCGCCTCCGGGAACGTGGCGATCACGGTATGGCACGTCCCAGACCCTAGATTGCTTCCCCCGCAACGGGACGTGCACCCGAGGCGCAACGGGCGGGCACCTGAGGCGCAACGGGACGTGCACCCGAGGCGCAACGGGACTCGTATCCGAGGAGCAACGGGCGGGCATCAAGAAACATCGGGCTGGCCCCCGAGATGCAACGGGCGGGCATGCGACGCGCAACAGGGCTCGCACCCCGAGACTCATCGGGACGAACGAGCGAGATGCGACGCGACGCCCGAGCGGAAGAAGCGCCGCGACGTCGTTGCCGTGCTCCCGCGGGCAAGCTGCGCGGCGCGGCCCGGGTGTGTACGTTTCTCGAGAAACGTCGCGTACATTTCTCGAGAAACGTTGCGTACTTTTCTCGAGAAACGTACATCGCCACTCAGAAGTCCCTGGTCAGGCGACCGTCCTTGAGGGCTGTCCGAAACTCCGAGCGGCGCACGCGGACCCGCGGAGCAGTCCACAGTGGGCACGCCGTGGTGACTTCCCGGGCCGTGCACATGTCGCGCGAAACCGCGCACCGGGTCTCGAGAGCCGCCCCGGAGCGGAGTGCGGCGGCGTGCTGGTCGAGCGGGTGCTCGACCCGCTGGCGCTTCTGCACTCGGCGCGGCAGTTCCCCTCAACCGCGCCGGCGTCGGCGGCCGGGGCGGGTTCCCGTGTCGCCGTAGGCGGCGAGGAGCTCGGTCACCGACGTGCCCGCCGTGTGCGCCCCCGCCTCCGGGTCCTCCGCGGAGTCCGCGCCACCCGGAACCACAGCACCAGCGGAGTCCGCGCCACCGGACTCCGCGGCCCTGCCAGCCCCCGCGGCAGCACCAGGGCCCACGGCGGAAGCCCCCGCGGCAGCACCGGGGCCCGCACCGGAGGCGTCCGCGGGATTCCCGCCCGTCGACACCTCCGCAGCCGATGCACCACCGGCGGCACGGTCGTGGCCGGGCGCCGCGATCCCGGGCGAGGACCACTCGTTGCCGACCGCCTGACGCGGCGGCTCCGGCAGCCGCCCCGGCGGCGCCGACCGCGTCGCCGCGGCCTGCCCCTGCACTCGGGCAGCCCTTCCCGGCACTCGCCGACCCGCTGACCGCGCGACCGGCGCCAGCCCGCTTCCGGAATCCTCCGCGCTGCGCACGGGCTCGGCCGCCGCCGATTGCGCGTCCGAACGCGGAGCCGAGTCCGCGCGCCCGGCCACCACGACCGGCAGCTCGTGCGTGTCCACGGCGCGCACGACAGCGGCGTGCCGGTCGACGGCCTCGCCGTCGCCGCTACGCGCTCCACCCGCCTCGGCGGACAGCGCCAGCCGCACCCGCTCGTCGCCGGCAGCGCGGTGCGCGGCCGCGGACAACCGCTGCAACTCGCCGCGCAGCTGCCACAGCTCCTGCTCGTACTCGGCCGCGACCTCCCGGCGGGTCTCCGCGACCGCGCGGGACTCGCACTCGCGGCGCGCGGCGGCCTCCCGCTCCAGTTCGCGTTCGTGGACGCGGCGCTGCTCCGCCAACCGGCGTTCCTGCACGCCCACCAGACGGCGGGCACGTGCCACGGCGAACGCGGCGAGCAGCGCGCCCCACAACGCGGCGAGCAGCCCGAGCCGCAGCAGCCGCGGGTCATCGCTGAGGATCAGCACCCCCGTCGCCGCGGCCGCGAGGAACACGGCGGCCACCTTCGGCAGCTGCCGACCTCCCAGCGCCTGGCGACGCGACCCTGCCGGCTCGGGGTCGCCGTCCGCGGCCGACCCCGCCCCGGGCTCCGCAGGGGGCTGATCACGCTTCGCCATGACCTCACGATACCTGCACGACCCCGGCGCGAGGACCCGCCTCGACCGGTCCGCGCCGCCGTGAGCGCGGCGAATCCTGCGGCAACACCCGGTCGTCCCAGGAGATCCTCGCCACTTCGGGCGAGCGGAACTCGATCACTCGCGGTAGCCCTCGGGGTCGGACTCCGCCTCGTCCCGGTCCTGCGGCTCGTCCGGGTTGCGCAGCCGGCGCTCCAGGAACAAACCGGCACCGAACAGCAGCAGAGCGCTGATCAACCCGATCACCGCCGCGCCGCTGTCCGAACGCGCCTCGGCCACACCGGCAGCCTGCGGAGCGAGGTAGCCGAGCATCCCGACCCACACGCCGCTCATGATCGCGCCCGCCATGGACGACGCCTTCGCCAGCGCGAGCGCCCGCGCGGCCGTGAGCGCCTCCGTCGGGTCCCGGCCCTCGCGCCGCTGGATCCGCGCGCCCAGGGTGAGCGCCACGCCCAGGTCGACGGCTGCGACGACGAGCAGCGTCGCCCCGGCGAACAGGGGCAGCGACGGGAGCGAGCCGTAGGACACCCGGACGAGCCCGAAGACGATGATCGCGGCGATGACGCCGGCGAGGAGCAGGTGCCGCAGCTGGGTGTAAGCCATGCCGTTGTGCTGCCGAGGTGCCACGCGCCCCAGGATCCCACTCGCAGCCACCTCAGCCCAGGCCGGCCGCGCAGGCACGTCCGCCCGAGCGCACCTCCCACCCGGCAGGAGGCCAACGCGCCCGATCCGGCCGCAATGACAACGCGTTTGAACAGCGCCCGCGGTTCCTGCGAGTCACCAGGACCGCCGGACGCGCGGCGGACGCCCCTGCCCCAACAGCGTTCGAGCGTGCTACTGCAACCGCAGGTCGTCGCGCCGCTGCACCCCGGCGCGCTCCTCCTCCGGCAGCCGCTCCAGCAGCTCGTCCACCGGGCCGTGGCCGGGCAGGTGCGCCCGCGGGTCCGCGGCCAGCCACGGGATGAGCACCGTCGCCCGCTGCGGAGTGCCCGGATGCGGCAGCAGCAGCTGCGGGTCCTCGCTGCGCACGTCGTCCACCGCGACCACGTCCACGTCGAGGGTGCGCGGACCCCACCGCTGTTCGCGCCTGCGCTCGGCCTGCTGCTCCAGCTCCTGGCCGCGGCGCAGCCAGTCCCACGGCCCGAGATCCGGCGAGGCCACCAGCAGCACGGCGTTGAGGAAGTCCGGCTGGTCGGTGACGCCCCACGGCGCGGTTTCGTACACCGGGGAGGCGGCGCGCAGCTCGTCGGCGAACCCGTCCGCGGCGAGCTGCAGGAAACTCAACCGGTCGCCCAGGTTGGACCCCAGCGACAGCACCGCTTCGGTCATCGATCAGTCCCGCCGCGCTGCTCGTCGCGGTCGCGGGAGCGCCGGATCGTCACGGCCACATCGCCGAACGGCACCTCGATCGGCGCCTGCGGCTTGTGGATCGTCACCTCGGCGGTGTGCACCTGTTCGTGCGCGGCGAGGACGTCGTCGGCGGCTGCGGCCGCCACCGACTCGATGAGGTCGCGGGGTTCTCCGCCGACGATCCCGGCGACCCGCTGGGCCAGTTCGCCGTAGTGCACCGTGCTGCGCACGTCGTCGGTCGCCGCCGCCGCACCGAGATCGGCCCACAGCGCCACGTCGACGCGGAACTCCTGCCCGTCGCGCTTCTCCTGCTCGTACACCCCGTGCCTGGCCCACACCCGCAGGCCGCTCAGCACGATCCGGTCGGCCACGTGTCCTCCCCCTCGCCTGTCCTGTCCTCGCCCGTCAGCCCGCGCGGCGGTCACACCAGCACGGCGCTCGCCAACTCGGCGGTCACCGCGGTCGCGGCGCCCCCTCACGCGGTTCACGCGGTCGCGCTCACGCCGCGCCCGCCTTCCACGCGGTGCTCACGGCGATCGCGTCCCGGGAGGCTCGCACGTCGTGCACGCGCACGCCCCACGCCCCGCGATCAGCCGACAGCGCCGAGATCGCGGCCGTCGCCGTCTCCCGCCCGGCCGGCGGCCGCGGATTGCCCTCCGCATCGGCCAGCAGGCGCCCCAGGAACCGCTTGCGCGAAGCACCCACGAGCACCGGATACCCCAGGTCCAGCAGCACGCCCAGCCGGTTGAGCAGCTGCCAGTCGTGCTCCCCGGTCTTGGCGAACCCCAGGCCCGGGTCGAGCACGATGCCGCTCTCGTCCACCCCCGCCTTCACCGCGGCCTCGACGCGTTCGGTGAGCTCGTCGCGCACGTCGGTGACCACGTCGTCGTAGCGGGCGAGCTCGTTCATGTCGCGGCTGTGCCCGCGCCAGTGCATGAGCATGTACGGGACGTCGGCCTCGGCCACGACCCGCACCATGTCGGGATCGGCCAGCCCGCCGGAAACGTCGTTGACGATGGCGGCCCCCGCCTCGAGCGTCTTCTCGGCGACCCGCGCGCGCATCGTGTCGACGCTGACGGTGATGCCGCGGGCCACGAGCTCGCGCACCACCGGCAGCACGCGTTCCAGCTCCTCCTCGGAGGCCACGCGCTCCGCGCCCGGCCGGGTCGACTCGCCACCCACGTCGACGATGTCCGCCCCGGCCTCGACGAGCTCTTCGGCGTGCCGCACCGCGGCCCCGTGGTCCAGGTAGCGCCCGCCGTCGGAGAACGAGTCGGAGGTCACGTTGAGCACGCCCAGCACGGCGCACCGGCCCGGAACCGCCAGTCGGGAATGCATGTCAGTTTCCCCTTATCAGTGACAGGGCTTCGGACCGCGAGGAGGTCGAGCTGCGGAAGATGCCGCGCACCGCGGAGGTCGTCGTCGTGGAACCGGCCTTGCGCACCCCGCGCATGCCCATGCACAGGTGCTCGGCCTCGATCACCACGATCACGCCGCGCGGTTCCAGCCTGCGCACCAGCGCATCGGCCACCTGCGAGGTCAACCGCTCCTGCACCTGGGGACGCCGCCCGTACAGGTCGACCAGTCGGGCCAGTTTGGACAGTCCGGTGACGCGGCCCTGCTCGTTCGGGATGTATCCGACGTGCGCGTAACCGTGGAACGGCAGCAGGTGGTGCTCGCAGAAGCTGTACACGGGGATCTCGCGCACCAGCACGAGTTCCTCGTGCGCCTCGTTGAAGGTCTTGTCCAGCACCTCGTCCGGGTCGGTGTACAACCCGGCGAACAGCTCCTGGTAGGCGCGCGCCACCCGCGCCGGGGTCTCCTGCAGCCCCTCGCGGTCCGGGTCCTCGCCCGCGGCGAGCAGCAGTTCGCGGATCGCCGCCTGCGCCCGCGCGTGGTCGAACCGGCGAGCGGCGGCCCCCTCCGCGGACCCTTCCCGATCCACCTCGCCGTCGACGAGGTCCGGATCATCCGAGTCCAGCGGGCCGTCGATCGTGGACACTTGCTCTATTCCTCCACCGTGGACCGCACCCGGTCGATGGGCCCGGTCGATGGGCCCGGCCGATCAACCGGGTGCGGGCTTGGCCGCGGGTCACCGGTTCGTCGAACCGTCCCCGTTCTCCTGGCCGCCCTCGTTGCCGGAGGCACCGTCCGAACCGGACCCGTTCGGGGAGTCCTGCCCCTGCGAGCCGTCCGGGCCCGTCCCGGAGCCGCGGTCGGTCGGCACCTGGCCCTGCTGGCCGCGTTCCCACGAAGGCAGCCAGTTGTACTGCTGGTGCTGGCTGTTCGACGGGTGGTGCGCCCCCGGCGAGGTCGCCGGCGTCCACCCCGGTGGCGCACCGTAGTTCGGCGGAACCGCCGAAGCCGGTCCTTCCGGCGCGCCGGACTGTCCGGACTGGCCGTATCCGCCGGACTGGCCGGACTGCTGGTCGGGTGCGGGGAACTGCACCGTTCCCTGCGCCGCACCGGCGCCGGTCGGCTGCTCCTGCTGCGGACCGGAACCGTTCGTCGGCTGCCACACCTGCTCCGGCGAAGCGCCCTGCGGCTGCTCCTGCGCCGGCTGCTCGTCCGCACCGCGCTGCTTGGCCCGTTCGCTCGGGATCGTCACCGGCGGCTTCTCCGAGGGGGTGCGGCCGCCGAAGTCGTTGAAGGCCGTGATCCGCGTGCGCTTCTCGACGTCGGCGAAGATGCGCTCCAGGTCGCGTCGGACCAGGGTCTCCTTGTCCACGACCTCCAGCACGAGGTTGTCCAGCACGTCCCGGTAGGTGTTCAGGATCTCCCACGCCTCGGTGTGCGCGGCCTCGATGAGCTTGCGCACCTCCTCGTCGATCTCGTGGGCCACCTCGAGCGAGTAGTTCGGCTGCTGCCCCGCGGAGCGGCCGACGAACGGGTCGCCTTCCTCCTTGCCGTACTTCACCGCGCCGAGCCGCGCCGTCATGCCGTACTCGGTGACCATCGCCCGCGCGATCTTCGTGGCCTGCTCGATGTCGCTGGACGCGCCCGTCGTGGGCTCGTGGAAGACGAGTTCCTCCGCGGCGCGGCCACCCAGCGCGAACACCAGCCGGGCGATCATCTCCGAGCGGGTGAGCATGTCCTTGTCGTCCTCGGGCACGGTCAGGGCGTGCCCGCCGGTGCGCCCGCGCGGCAGGATCGTCAGCTTGTACACCGGATCCAGGTCGGGCATGGCCCACGCGGCCAGCGCGTGCCCGCCCTCGTGGTACGCGGTGATCTTCTTGTCCTGGTCGGAGATGACCTTGGTCTTGCGCCGCGGCCCGCCGATCACGCGGTCGACCGCCTCCTCCAGCGCGGGACCGGTGATCTGCTGCTGGCCCTCGCGCGCGGTGAGCAGCGCGGCCTCGTTGACCACGTTCTCCAGATCGGCACCGGAGAAGCCGACCGTGCGCTTGGCCAGGCCCTCCATGTCCACGTCCGGGGCGATCGGCTTGCCCTTGGCGTGCACGCCGAGGATCGCGCGGCGACCCCGCAGGTCCGGAGCCGGGATCGGGATCTGGCGGTCGAACCGGCCCGGGCGCAGCAGCGCCGGGTCGAGGATGTCCGGCCGGTTCGTCGCGGCGATGAGGATGATGCCGCCGCGCGAGTCGAAGCCGTCCATCTCCACCAGCAGCTGGTTCAGCGTCTGCTCGCGCTCGTCGTGGCCACCGCCCATGCCCGCGCCGCGCTGGCGGCCGACCGCGTCGATCTCGTCGACGAAGACGATGCAGGGGGCGTTCTGCTTGGCCTGCTCGAACAGGTCCCGCACGCGGGAGGCGCCGACACCGACGAACATCTCGACGAAGTCCGAACCGGAGATCGAGTAGAACGGCACGCCGGCCTCGCCCGCCACGGCCCGGGCCAGGAGGGTCTTGCCCGTGCCCGGTGCGCCGTAGAGCAGCACGCCCTTGGGGATCTTCGCGCCCAGCTGCTGGTACCGGCCGGGCTGCTGCAGGAAGTCCTTGACCTCGTGCAGCTCCTCGACGGCCTCGTCCGCACCCGCGACGTCGGGGAACAGCGTCTGCGGCATGTCCTTGGTGAACTGCTTCGCCTTGGACTTGCTGAAGTTCAGGATGCGGTTACCACCGCCCTGCATGTTGCTCATCATGAGCCACAGCAGCAGCAGCACCAGACCCAGCGGCAGCAGGTAGATGAGCAGGGTCGACCAGATGGAGTCCTGGGTGACCTTGGTGTTCCAGTTGTTCAGGTCGCCGTTCTGGATGGCGTCGACCAACTGGTTCGTCTCACCGGCCGGGTACTCGGCGATGAGCATGTTGTTGCCGTTGAATTCCTGCCCCTCCTCGAGGGTCAGGCGCACCCGCTGTTCCTTGTCCTCGACCGTGGCTTCGGCCACGTTCCCCTGGCGGATCTGGCTCAGGGCGTCCGAAGTGGAGACGTCCTCGTAGGCGCGGGTCTCGTCCATGAGCATGCTGACCCCGCTGACCAGCAGCACCACGACGAGTATCCATAGCAGCGGGTTGCGAAGCAGGCGCTTTCGGTCCATTCACTTGCGGCCGGCGAGCGGCCTCGACCCTCCCTGACTGTCACTTGGGCAACGGCACGCTCGGCTGACACGGGCATTCGGGTAGCCGTTCGACCCTTCCAACCAGCGTACCGGCAGACGTGAGCACGCCACCACGCCGAGCACGACGCGGGACGGACAGCTTACTCCCGGTGGCACGCCGATCCTGCGGTCAGCCCCCGCGTGCTCGCGTGCGGCATCCGCGCGAGCACGCTCCGCGGTCAGCCGCGACCGCCTCACACACCCGACGTATACACCTTCGGGTCCAACGTTCCGATGTACGGCAAGTCGCGGTAGCGCTCCGCGAAGTCGAGACCGTAGCCGACCACGAACTCGTTCGGGATGTCGAAGCCCACGTACTCGACGGGGACGTCGAGCTGCACCGCGTCCGGTTTGCGCAGCAGTGTGCACACCCCCAGCGAGGCCGGGTTGCGGGCCTGGAGGTTCTTCAGCAACCAGGACAGCGTCAGCCCCGAGTCGATGATGTCCTCCAGGACCAGCACGTGCTGGCCCGCGACGTCCCGGTCGAGATCCTTGAGGATGCGCACCACCCCGGACGAGGAGGTCGACGACCCGTACGAGCTGACCGCCATGAACTCCAGCTGCGCCGGTCGCGGGAACGCCCGCGCGAAGTCCGTCATGAACAGGACCGCGCCCTTGAGCACACCGACCAGCACCAGATCCCCCTGGGCCTGCTGGTAGTCCGCGGCCACCCGCCCGGCCAGCTCGGACACCTTCTCGCGGATCTGCTGCTCGCTGATGAGCTCGGACGCAATATCGCCGTCGTACACGGCCCGGGTTCCCCTCTTGTCTTGATTCGCTCTCCGCAACCCGCATCCGCCGAACACCGCGGGGAACTCGCGAGGTCCCCGCGAAACGCGGCGGTGGCGCACTCCGGTGCGGGCTCCGTCGGTGCCCGAGCGCGGAGACAACGGCCGCCCGCACACCGCCGATCACCAGCGCACCGCTCGGCACCCGACTGCACCAGGCACCGACCGCGCAGCCGCGACTGCACGACCGCGCTGATCACCCGTTCGGCGGCTTGCGGTCCGCTCCTTCCACGAGAAGCGTGCCATGCTCCCTGCGGACGACCAAGCCACCGGGGAGGGTGTGACCCCCCTGGCCTCGCCAGTCGCCCACCAACCTGTCCGCCGCGCGCAGGTGCGCGTCCGTCAACGCGCCCGCACCGTGCCCGCGGAGCCAGTCCCGCAGCACCCTGCGCCGCAACGCCGCCGGACAGCGCGCCAGAGCGGAGGCGTCGAGACCGCCCACCGTCATGACGCGTGCGAGCGTATCGGCCGCCCAGGAGTCCAGTGCGTCGGCGTCCTCGCGCAACTGCTCCGCGGTGCGTCCCAGCGCCGCGCGCACTCCGCCGCGGAGGATCCCGTCCAACAGCGGCAGCGCCTCTGTGCGCAATCGCACCCGGGCGAAACGGGCGTCGGCGTTGTGCGGGTCCTGCCACGGCGCAAGCCCCAGCGCCGCGCACGCCGCCGCCGTCGTCTCCCGCCGCACCCCCAGCAGCGGCCGCACCCACGGCGGGCTCCACGCACGCATGCCCGCCAGCGACCGCGCCCCGGAACCGCGCCCCAGCCCCAGCAGCACCGATTCGGCCTGGTCGTCCAGCGTGTGCCCCAGCAGCACCAGCGAACCCTCCGGGCGGGCCCGCCGCAACGCGGCGTAGCGGGCGCGCCGCGCCGCCGCTTCCATCCCGCCGGAGCCGGTCACCTGCACCGGCAGCACCCGCACCGCGGTGCACCCCGACGCGCGCAGCTGCTCCGCGGCGCGCTCGGCCACCGCGGCCGAATCCGGCTGCAAGCCGTGGTCCACGACCAAGCCGTGCACCTCGCGGCCGCGCGCCTCGTGCACCGCCGCCGCCGCCAGTGCCAGCGAGTCCGCCCCGCCGGAGCAGGCCACGGCCAGCGGGGCGGCGCGGTACTGCGCCGGAACGCGGGAACGGCCGAGCAGGCTGCGCACGGCCGTGCGGATCGCGCTGACGGACGCGGCTGGAGCAGGCACGCGGCCATTCTGCCGCGATCGCGAGGTGCAGTTGAAGGGGTGCAGTTGGACGGGGGTGCAGTTGACAGGGCGGTCCGATCCTCGCCTGCCCGCACCGACGCGCCAGCGCCCAACCGCCCCGGCGCTGACCAGGGGGTGCGTACATTTCTCGAGAAACGTCGCGCACTTTTCTCGAGAAATGTCGCGGACTTTTCTCGAGAAACGTCCACCTGCCCACCGGGCCACTGCTACCCGTGCACGCGGGCGATCCACTGCTCGGGGGCGGCGATCTCGGCCCGCGTGGGCAGGTTCTCCGGCCGCTGCCACACCGCGTTGAAGCCCTCCATGCCCACGCGGCCCACCACGCTGCGGGTGAACTCGGCGCCCCGCGCGTACTGCTGCACCTTGGCGTCCATCCCCAGCAGGCTGCGCAGCACGCGGTCCAACACCCCACCGCCTTCGCGCCGCCGCGTGAACCGTTCGCGGATCGTGGCCACGCTCGGGATCACGCGCGGCCCCACCGCGTCCATGACGTGGTCGGCGTGGCCCTCCAGCAACGTGGACAGGGCGATGATGCGGTCCAGCACGGCCCGCTGCTGCGGGGTCTGCAGCACTTCCAGCACGCCCAGCATGCCGGGACTGCTCCCCGCGGCGTACCGGCCGGAACGCAACTCGCGCACCGCCGTGGGCAGGCGACCGAGCACTTCGGGGGCCGAATCGGTCATCTCGGAGAGCAACTCGCCGAGGCTCGTCGCGAAGTGCTCGCGCAGCCACGGCACCGCGTTGAACTGCAACCGGTGCGTCGACTCGTGCAGGCACACCCACATGCGGAACTCCTCGACCGGCACCGCCAGCGCGCGCTCGGCTGCGACGACGTTCGGCGCCACCAGCATCAACCGCCCGTGCTGCCCGGGCACACCGGACTTCCCGAACGGGTCGAACTGCCCCAGCACCTTGCCGCCGAGGTAGGCCAGCACCACCCCGGTCTGCACTCCGGCGCTGCGCGCGCTCCAGCCGGACAGCAGGCGGTCCTGCGAAGCACCGCGGGTCTCCGCGATCGCCGACGCGGTCCCGGTCAACTCGTTCAGCCCCTGCGCGGCGGCACGCACCCAGTCCGGCCGGTCCAGCACAGCGCCTTCCAGCACCGGCAGCTCGTGCCCGAGCCCGGTGATCTCGCGGACGTGCGCTTCCGCCTCGGTGCTGAACCGCCGCAGGTCGCGCACGGCGCGCTCGGCCTCGTCCCGCGGTACCTCCGGCCCCGAGCGCAGCAGTCGGGTGCCGGTGACCACCGCCGTGTTCCAGTCCATGGTGACGGGGCCGGGGCGCGTGTCTACCGGATGAGCCTGCACACGGTCGACCGTACTCCGTCGTCCGCCCCTGCGGGCACCTCAACGTTCGGGTGTTGCACGCGTTCAACGGCAACCGCAGCTTCAACGGCAACCGCAGTCGCGGAGGCCGGCCGCCACCGCGTCCAGCGCGGGACGCGCCTCGGCCGAGCTGGGGCCGTTCGACATGAGGGCGAACACGAGCACCCGCCCGTCCTCGGTGAGCACCGTGCCCGCCAGGCTGTTCACACCGTCGAGGGTCCCGGTCTTCGCCCGCACCCATCCACGGCCCTCGCTGCCCTGGTACCGCTCGTCGAGGCTGCCGCTGCCGCCGGCCACGGGCAGCCCCGGCAGCAACTGGCGCAGCTTCGCCGCGTCGGCGGGCACCGATCCGTTCTGCCCCGGCCGGGCGAGCAGGTGCAGGACCTCGCCCAGCGCCCGCGGGGTGATGCGGCTCTGCGTGGACATGCCGCTGCCATCGGCCAGCGCGGTGCCGCCGAGGTCGACGCCGTGCCGGGTGAGCACCGAGCGCACCGCCTGCGTCGCCCCTTCGAAGGAGGGCTGGTGCCCCGTGGCGATCGCGACCTCCCGGGCCATGACCTCGGCCAGGACGTTGTCCGAGTGCTGGAGCATGTTCTCCACCAGTTCGCGCACCGTGGGCGAGCGCACCTCACCCAGCACGCGGGCGTTCTCCGGCGCCTGCCCCGCGCTGACCTGCTGCTCGTGCAGCCCCAGGCGAGACGCCAGGCCCTGCGCCACCTGCCGGCCCGGTCGCTGGGCGCGCTCGCTGGTGTCCGCGGTCGGATCGGCGCGAGCACCGTCGAGCATCATCGGTTGGATCGGCGCGACGTAGCCGCCGGCGACGTCGGCCGGGTCCCAGGCGGGCCCCATCGGATCGTCCGCGTACCGCGAGGTGTCGAACCGGACCGACTCGACATCGCCACCGGTCGCCTGCTCGACCTGCTCGGTCAGGTCGTCGAGGTGGGCGACATCGCCGTAGACCGACTCGCGACCCGCGGGCAATTTGCTCAGCGTCGGGTCGCCGCCGCCGACGAGCACCACGCTGCCCGGCTCGCTGCCCTGCACGACCTTCGTGCTGAAGCGCTGGTCCGGATCGAGCGTGAGCAGCGCCGCCGAGGCGGTGAGCACCTTGGTGGTGGAGCCGGGCACCATGCCGCGGCCCGGTTCCTGAGCCCACAACGTCTCGCCCGAGCGCGCGTCGACCACGGTGCCGGAGAAGTTCCCGAGTGCGGGGTTGCGCAGCTGCTCGGCCAGCTGCGACTCGATGCCCTGCCGGGTCGGCTTGGGCGCCTCGGCACCGTCGACCGGATTGACCACCGGGTTCAGTTGCACGGGCGGCCGGGGCGGTGCCGCCGGGCCGGAGCCGAACAGCCCGGGCAGGAAGGCCGCGCTCAGCACGAGCACGGCCACGAGCCCCGCCGCGCCGACCAGCAGCGCGGGACGACGGCTCTTGTTCGCGGCGGGCTCGTCGGGGGCCGAGGCCGGCGCGGCTGACCCCGCTGTTGCTGGCTCCGCTGTTGCTGGCTCCGCCGCTTCGCCCCCGGGGTCAGCGACCGCTCCGGCCGGAGGGCGGGCAGCGGGTTCGGCTTGACTGCCCTGCGCGGTGGGGCCGCCCTGCGCGTGCTGCGCTGCGGGGTTGTTCTGGGCGGCGGGGCTGTTCTGGGCGGCGGGCCCGTCCTGCGCGGTGGGGCCGCCCTGCGCGTGCTGCGCTGCGGGGTTGTTCTGAGCGGTGGGCCCGTCCTGGGCGGCGGGGTTGTTCTGGGCGGTGGAGCTGGCCGAGGACGCGGGCGCGCCGAAGCCGAAGTCCTCCGGACGTGCCGTGGCCGGGGGCTCGGCGTCGGGTTCGACGCGCGGGATGTACTGCGTCGGCTGCGCATCGCCCGCGGGCTGCTGCGGCTGGTGGGCCTGCTGCTGGAACGGCTGCTGAGGGGCCTGCTGCTGGGGAGCCTGCTGCTGCGGTGCGGGAGGCTGGACGGCATGCGGCCGGGTCGTCGCGGAGTCCTGCTGCCCGCCGGGCACGATCGGGATGTTCGCCGTGCGCTCGGCGTCCGACTCGCTGCCGGCCGATCGGCTCCCGAACCCGGACGGGTCGGTCGCAGCCGGGTCGGTCGCAGCCGGATCGGCGGCGGCCGCCCCGGACGAAGCTGTCCCGGACGGGAACACCCCGGACGAGGCCGCCTCCGGGGGCACGGCGGGGATGCGCTGGGTCTGCTCGGAGGGGGGCGTGGCGTTCGTCTCATCTTCGTCGGCTGCACCCGTGTCCGCCGCACCCGCGTCCGCTGCACCCGCGTCCGTTTCACCCGCGGCGGCGAGGCAGTCGGTCCCAGCCGCCTGGTCATTCGCGTCCGGTCCGGGCTCGACCGCGTGGACGGCCTCCTCCTCCTCCGTGGGCCACACCACGGACTCGTCGTCACCGGTTGCCGCTGCGCTACTCGAACCGGCCGAAGCGGCGCCCTCCGCGGAGCCGGCCGAACCCGCACCGGCCTCGTCCGCCCCCTCGGAGTTCGCACCGCCCCGGCCGGACCGCGGCCCCCCGGAAACGTCCGAGGCCTCGCCCGCCTGCTCAGACGCTTCGCCACGGGCTGGTTCCCCCGTGTCCGCAACGCCGCCGTCCGACCCGTCACCGCCGGGGACCTGGGGTTCGGCCACGTGCTCCTCCTTGCCCGGTCGCCACCCTGCCGGATTGCGAGCTGTCACACTGCGGTGGCGTCCACGGCACCACCGTGGTCCACACTAGACGTGGCCGCGCGCGGGAAGACCGCGCCCGCATTGCACACCGAGGACTAGTGAGGAACGCGTGGACTTCGACGTCGTGATCGAGATACCCAAGGGGTATCGGAACAAGTACGAGGTGGACCACGAGTCCGGGCGCATCCGCCTGGACCGGACCCTGTTCACGGCCACCCAGTACCCGGCGGACTACGGGTTCATCGAGCACACGCTGGGCGAGGACGGCGACCCGCTGGACGCCCTGGTGCTCATCCAGGAACCCACGTTCCCGGGCTGCCTGGTCACCGCCCGCCCCATCGGCATGTTCCGCATGCGCGACGAGAAGGGCGGCGACGACAAGATCATCGCGGTGCCCTCCGACGACCCGCGCCAGGAGCACCTGCGGGACATCCACCACGTGCCCGAGTTCGACAAGCTCGAGATCCAGCACTTCTTCGAGGTGTACAAGGACCTCGAGCCGGGCAAGAGCGTGGAAGGCGCCACCTGGGCCGGCCGCACCGAGGCCGAGGAGGAGATCAACGCCTCCTACAAGCGCGCCAAGGAGCAGGGCGCGCACTGACACCCGCGGCGCACCACGGGGAGTCCCGCTCTGCCGGCGGTGCAGCGAGCACGGGGCCGAAACGCGAACGCGGTGGCCGCTTCGGAAAGCGGCCACCGCGTTCGGCGTGCGGGTACGGGTGCGCTCGGTGCTCAGCCCACCGGGAGGTTGTTCAGCGGGCCGTTCTGCACGACGTCGCCGACCACGCCGACCGCGTCGGTGTGCAGCGGGCCCTCGTTCTCCGAGGTTGCGCCGGCCTCCGGGGCTGCGCTGGCCTTCGGGGCCTCCTCGCCCCCGGGGAGGTCCACGGGCAGTTCACCGGTGAGCCGCTGCGGGACCTCGCTGACGTTCTCCGGCGTCGGTTCCTCCACCGGCAGGTCGCCGGTCACCGCACCGACCGGACCCTCCTCGCTGGTCAGGTCGTTGAGCGGGCCGACCTGCGGTTGCTGCGCGCCGTCGGTCCCCGGGGCCTTCGCGAGCTCGGGCGCGCTCTCGGCGCTCTGCTGGGCGGTGCCGGCGGCCTGCTGCACGTTCTCGGCACCGGGAACCGCCTGCGGAGCGGAGCGCTCGCCCTGCTCGGTGGGCAGGGTCGGCCCGACCGGGGCGAGGTCCTCGACCGGCAGGTCGCCGGTGATGCGGTCGGTGGGCAGCTCGGGGTTGTCGAGGCTGCGGCCGTCGCCGCCACCGAGCGTCTCGGTGAGGCTGGTGACCGGGCTGTGCCCCTCACCGAGCAGGCCGTTCACCTCGCCGAGGGGGTTGTTGAGCCCGCTGCGGGGAGCGGATTCACCGGTCACCTGACCGGCCACCTGGTCCACCGCGGGCACCTGCGAAGTGACCGAGTCCAGCGTTCCGGACACCTCGTCGGGAAGCGCGTCGGCGGACTTCTGCTGCTGTTGCGGCGCGAGACCGGTGAGCAGGCCGAGGACCTGCTCGGCGAGGTCGGTCACGGGCGCCAGCGGGTCCTGCGCCTTGGCGCCCCCGGCCAGCTCCTCCGGAGCGGAGACGACGTCTCCGACGGTCTGCGTCGCGGTGTGCGCGGCGCCTGCCGTGTGCATCGCCGCTTCGGTGGCGTTCTGGGCCGCGACCTCCTCGGCGGACTGGTCGGCCGGTGCGGCGAAGGCCGCGGCGGGGAAAGCGACCGCGCCCGCACCGCCGACCACTACCGACGTTGCCGCGCTCAGCGTGCGTTTCATCGCCTAGCTCCTTCCTGCAGGCGGATTCGGTGTGCGCGGCGCCGGAGATTACGGAAGCCAGCTCGGACACCATTCAGCGATCACGTGCCCGGCGAATTCACACGCAATGTCACGAGTTGTGCCATGCTTGCATGGCACTTCTCGGTGACACGAGGCGAGTTTCAGAATTCGCGGATTCACTGAGTGAGGTCGATGTCGTCGCCCGGGGAACGCAGCGACGGGCCGCGCAGCGCGAGCACCGCGTCGGCGAACTCGGCGTAGGCGTCGCGCTCGTCGCCGAACCGCCGGTAGCGCCCGACCCGCAGTTCCACGGCCTCGTACTCCCGCTCGAGCGCATCCGCCGTGCGCTGCCACGTGGCAGCGCGCTCGCGGAACTGGCCGTACCCCGCGAAGGCCGCCGCCACGGCGACCAGCAGGCTCAGCACCACCGCTCCCCAGTGCGCCCCCGTCAGCGACATGGCCAGTCCGCTCGTCGTGGCCGCGATGATCGAACCACCGATCACCACGCTCTGCAGCACGGCGTCCTTGCGCCTGTCCTCCCGGGCCGCGGCGCGGTACCGGCTGATGATCTCGGGCAGTTCCGCGCGATAGCGCTTCTGCGTGCCGAGCAGGTCATCGGAGTCCACCTCGGCCAGGCGCTGCTCGCGGTACGCGGTCTCCAGCGTGCGCAACTCCGCCCGGACCGAGCGCACCCGCAGGTGCTGCAGGTAGGTCAGCCGCCCGCCGATCGCGCCCGAGGCGGCCAGCACCGCGAAACCCGCGAGCGGCAGGACCGGAGACGGCCAGGTCAGCACCGTTGCGAGCAGCGTGAACAGCACCAGCAACGCGTTGCCGGGGTACAGCCAGAGCAGGAGGAACCGGCGCAGCAGGCGTGCGCGGTACAAGCGCTCGGAGCGCTCAGCGATCCGACGTTCCCAGTCCTGTGTCGTGACGTCCTCCGTGATTAAGCCACCGCCGACGATTCCCGCGTCCACTCGCTCCATGGAGTTCGATCCTTCCGGCATCACTGCGATCGAAATGGTCCCCGAGCACGGCGACAATCGGCCATGAGGGTGATGCCCGGGTGGGCACACAGGGGGTTGGTCCGCGTGCAGCGGATGAAACGGACATGGCAGACGAGACCGCGACTCCGCCAGCGTTCGGTCGGGCACGGTCACACTCCGCTCGATTCGGGGAATGCCACTGTGACAGCACGCCGGAGTCGGCTCGCAACTGGGTACATCCGCTCAGCGAGTGATCGCTCACGGGGAGTGAGTGGAATATTCCGCGGGCAGGATCGCGGGATCGGGCGCACCGGGACCACCGGTGGCGGAGAGCACGTGAGCTCCCGCGTTGAAATCCGAAGTGGACGGAGGTAACTCCGGGGCGGCGAACCGCAAGGCGACCAGTGGCCACGCGAGCGCAACACCGATGCCGCACAGCAGCACGATCACCGCCGAGGCGACCAGCACGCCGAGTGCTCTCTTCCGTTTTTCCGCCATCGTGGAGTTCACTCCTCGGGCGTCGGACGGGCCTTCGGCCCGCGACGTTGGAGGGACGTTGCCGCGGCCGCTCGTGCGGCCACAGTGGACCCTAGGAACGCCCGCAGCGGAGCGCATTTCGATCGAGCGCCGAGCGCGCGGAGCACGGCGCGCCGCATCGCCCGCGCGGTCGCACCCGCTCGCCCACAGGGACACCCGACCCCGGAAGCGGACACGAAGCGCGCGCATAGCGTTACCGCATCAGCCGCCGGAACGCGAACGTGGACCCGAGGGCGGACATTTCGCCCTACGGCGCGTCACTGCCCCATCGTGTGATGACCCAGCGTGCGCTGCCCCGGCACTGACGCGAAAAGCGAACGCCGAACAGCGACTGCGGCGACGGGCAGGCCCGCAGTTCGGGTCGAACACGTGACCTGGATCATGCTCGGCCCGTGATTCGCCCGAACCCCGTCCACGTGAGCCCGAGATCCCCTAGAGTCCCCGGGGCAGCGACACAGCGGCGCGGAGGCACGATGTCCGAACCGACCGATCCCGACCAGTTGTTGGCGAACTACCAGAACAAACTGCGCGAGGCGGAAGCGAAGAGCCAGCGCATCAACGAGGCGATCGAGGGCGTGCAGATCACCGAGCGCAGCGGCGACCGGGAGGTGTCGGTCACCGTCAACAGCTCGGGCAACCTCGTCGACCTCTCCTTCGGCACCGGCATCAAGAACCGGAACCCGAAGGGGCTGGCGCAGGAGGTCCTCGACTGCGTCAACCGCGCGCAGGCGCGGGCGAGCGAACAGCTCCGCGAGGCCGTCCAACCGGAGATCGGCGACAGCGCGGCGTTCGACTTCATGCTGAACAGCGTCAACAGCGCCCCCTCCAGCAGCGACCAGGGCGGCCGGCGGGGCGCCCGGCCCGGCCCGGAGGACCCGGACGAGGACTTCGGCGACGGCTCCTGGCTGCGGGGGTGAACGGTGAGCGACAACGGGTTCCAGGCCTCCCCGGAGCAACTCCGGCAGCACGCGCGGGCCGTCGAGGACGTGGGTGACACGTTCGGCAAGGCCGCCGAAGCCGCCGGGCAGACCACGCTCAACACCGACGCCTTCGGCCAGATCGGCCAGTTCCTCGCCACGGCGGTCATCGCGCAGGAGGCACAGGTGACGGGCATGGTCCAGCAGCTCGCGGAGTCCACGAAATCCCTCGCCGAGGACGTCCGCGCCACCGCCGACGACTACGAGAACTCCGACGGCGAGGCCGTCGACGTGCTGAACCAGGTCCGCCAGGTGTGACATGAGCGAGAACGAACTGATCGAACAGCCCCTGAGCAAGGGCGACGGACTGGTCGTCGGCGGCGAAGCACCGACGAACGCTTCCGGCCCCGTCGACTCCGGCTACAAGGCAGTCGACGCCTTCGGCCGCGGTGACTGGGCGGAGGGCTTGGCGAACTCGGCGGGCACCGCGATCGACGTGGTTGGAACAGCAGTCGATCCCCTCGCTACCCTCGCATCCGCCGGCGTGGGTTGGCTCATGGAACACGTCTCCTTCCTCCGGGAACCGCTGGACTGGCTCGCCGGTGACGAGCACGCGATCAACGCGATGAGCCAGACGTGGAAGAACATCGGCCAGGAGATCGACGAGGGTTCCCAACATTTCCGGGGCGCCGCCAAACGGGCCACCAGCGACTGGAGAGGTCCGGCCGGCAAGGCCTACCAGGCCACGGCCGAACAGCAGGGGCAGCTGCACGAAGCCGTGAGCGCGGCCTGCTCCGCGATGGCCACCGGCGTGAAGACCGTCGGCACGGTCATCTCAGTGGTCCGCAGCGTCGTGCGGGACCTGATCGCGCAGGCCGTTGGCGAGATCCTCGCGGCCATCGCAAAGTGGGGGATCGGGCTCGTGGTCACGGCTGCAGCCGCGGCCCCTGCAGCGATCGCCGATGTCGTGCGGATCGCCGTCAAGTGGGCAGGCAAGATCAGCGAGTGGGTCTCGAAGATCGTCTCCGTTTTCAAGAAGGCCTGGAACGCGCTCGAGGAGTTCGGGCGGGGCATCGGCCAACTCGCCACCAGCATGCGCAAGAGCGCGAACGCGATCAACGACACCTCCGGGCCGAATCGTCACCACACCGACGGTCTCTTGTCACCGGCAGCATGGGAGTTCAAGCCTGGATCCGATGCAGCCAAGACCGCGTGGGAAGGCACCAAGAAGGCGACCGAGCTGAACAACGATCCGCCTGACCAATCCGGCCAACACGACGGCGCACGCAGAGAGACCCAGCTACAGGAACAGCAGCGCACAGGGTGGAGTGGAACACTGCTATGACCGACAATCATCCTCACGCATCCGCACACCCTGGATTCGTTTCCCAACATGGCACAACAACAACTTTCACTTTCGGCGGAAAACCGAAGGCGACGATCTATGTGGGCATCGCACTAGGGGTGATCCTCGGACCCGCCCTCTGCATAACCGCCACCTACATGTTCGTCGCCGGAGACGGGTCCGGATTTCCGCCGACGGCACGGCAAGCCATCACGTCGTTCATCATATTCCTCATGGGGCTCCTCTTCGGTTTGCCAGCATACCTTCCCTTGATCTTCTGGAAGAAGGCCACTCGGCACATGCACGTGGTGTTCGACCGGACCACCTTCCAATACTGGGTTGCAGAGCAAAGGCGGTTCTCGCTCCCCTGGAACGAACTATCCGAGATCAGCCTCAAAGTTCAGGGCTCCCCACGAGTGGACAATCTTGAACGGCCGGTCCTCTTCCGCGCCGACCGCACCATGTCCTCGATCGAGTTCCACCCTGCCTTCCCCGCACACTTCCAAAGCGCTCATCCAGAGTTGAAGCGCTTCCAGAAACTATCCGAGGACGGTGTTTACCGAGTCCACCTCGGACAAGGCGGCGAACGCGCCCAACAGGCGGATATTTTCCTCCGCCAGTACGCGCCATCGTTGTACACCGGATACGAAAAAGTCCGCAGCCTCATCTTCAGCTGAATATACCTCTCCATGCGCCGGGACGGTATGAATTTGTCGTCGCTGCTCACGTAAACCTTGGCAACGACGCGGCAGAGGTCGGGCGGGAAGGCACGAAGAAGGCGACGGAACTGAACAACGACCCACCCGACCAGTCAGGACAGCACGACGGAGAGAAGAGGGAACCACCTACCACCGGTTGGAGCGGAACACTGTGACGGGCCCCCAACAGCAGAACACACCCTCACTCGCCGCACGCCAGGACGAAGTCGCCTCAAGTTCGGTGGAAAACCGCCAACAGCAGCGAAGGCCGGGCTCGTGATCGGGACGGTCTTGGGAACCACCCTCATCTGCACCGGGATCTACGGGCTGGTGACGGGCGACGGTCAAGGCTCTCCCCCGACATTCATGCAAGGCGCAGGTTCAATCGTCGCGCTACTCATCGGGCTGTTCTTCGCGGCCCCCGGATACCTCACATTGATCTTCTGGAAGAAGATGACCGCAGAACGGATCCTCAACTTCGATCGTTCCGGTGTCCGTTTCTATCCCCCGGTGCGCAGCGGTGGTTTCGCACTCGGCTGGAACGAACTCTCCAGCGTCCGCATCCGCGTGAGCACACCCCTGCGCGTCAGCAACGTCGAACACCCCATCTACTTCCGCGCCGATCGCACGAACATCTCCGTGGAGTTCCAGGCGCAGGACCCAGAGTACTTAACGCGAGCCCATCCTGAGATGAAGCGGTACTGGGCCATGGAAGAACAGCCGGGTTCCTACCGGTTGCCCATGACCGGAGTCAGCGAACAACTTCCGCACATGGCCGACGCCATCTACACCTACGCACCCCAGAGCTACGGCGGCGTCGTCGCCAGCAACCGAGGCCCCCTCAAGTGACCCCAGCACTCACAGCTGCGAAGCACCCACCCGGATTCCACGGGCACGACGCTGCACACCGCCGAAGCGAGTAGAAGGCGTCCCGGGGGACTCGGACGAAGCACCGCATCGGCGCAAGCCGTGCAGCTGAGATGACCTTCCGGCACGCGGAGACCGAAAACCAACAGGCCCTTCCCGCGATTCGGGAAGGGCCTGTTCAGCACCGGAGCCGCCGAGGGGATTCGAACCCCTGACCTACGCATTACGAGTGCGTCGCTCTGACCGTCTGAGCTACGGCGGCGTTGCGCGCACCAGTTTACCCGGCCGCCTCGCAGGACCGCGCACCACCCCCTCGCATCACCCGCGCTCCCCCGGCTCGTTGGGGGATCAGCGTGACTCCCGTCACCACGCAGTCCGCCATGGAGGGAAGCCGGATGCGCGCACCCCGGTCGACGCGGAACCGTCGCACCACCGCACGCCACCTCGCCGTGGTCACCACCCTCTCGGTGGTGTGCGCCATGCTCGGTGCCCCTGCCGCCGCGGCCCAATCCGCCCCACCGACGACTCCCGTGCCCGACCCGGCAGATCCCGACCAGCCGCCCGCTTCCGAGCCGCGACCGCAGCCACCGGTGCTCGGCGAGGCGGGCGCGATGCTCGGCGGGGTGCGGATCCTGCCGCGCACGATCACCCCGGACACGATACTGGGCGACCCGGACTTCGAGGAGACGCTGCCGAAGCAGTCCGTGGCCGAAGTCGGATTGGGCGTCACCAACGCCGTGGCCAACTCGGAGGCCTTCCTCGCGCAGGAACGCGCCAAGGCCAGGGCGGAACCGCTGGCGGCCGGCCTGTTCGGCAGGTCCCCGCATCTTCCCGGTACGGCCTTCCAAGCGGCGGTCCCCGACAACGCGCAACCGGCGGTCACCGGGCTGCGGATGCCGGAACAGGCCCGCGGCGGGGTCGACGCCACAGGGCTGTCCGGCAGGGCGCACGCGCGTTGGAGCGAGCAGCGCGGGCCGTGCGTCGACCCGATCGCCGACGCGCGGTTGTCCCTCGCCCAGGCGGCCGCGGTGAACGAGCTGCCCGCCCCGCAGGACGCCGATCCGCAGCTGAAGAACCTCGGTGGGCTGTTGGACGAACCCTCCGGGCCGCTGGTGCGCATCCCCGACACCGCGCACAGCCACTCCACGGTGCGCCTCGTGGACGATCCCGAGGTGGCGGGCAAGGCCGTTCGGTCCACCTCGCGGATCGGCCTGGGCAGTTTCCAGTTGTTCGCCGGCACCGCCCGGGAGATCGGCGTGGACGTCGTGCACCAGCCGGAACTGTCCGTCACCGCTCCCGGCGATCCGCGCAAGTCCACAGTGGACTACGAGGCGCCGGTGCTGCGGATCAGCCGCGGCGGCGAGGAAATCGCCACGCTCGACGCGGCGAACCCGAGCGTTCAGCTGCCGATCGGGCCCGTGCCGCGCAGCGAACGCGACCTGCCCCCGCTCGACCTGGGGATACTGCGGTTGAGCATCGGCGAGCTGCGCAAGGGCGTGCTGGGCGACGGGCAGACGGCGGCCGCGGCGAAACTGCTCGACCTGCGCGTGCTGCCGCACCTGCCCACGGATCGCGCCGCGCTCGCGCAGGTCACCATCGGTGAGCAAACCGTCCGCGCGAAAGCACCGCAAGGCGGTGTGCGCTGCGAAGACACTGCTGGCTCGCCGTCCGGTGGCAATGCGCCCACCCCCGCGCCCACCGCGGACGCGGATGGCGGGGCCGGCGGTGCGGAGCAACGCGGCGCTGCGAACAGCCCCGCCGGGGACGGCAACAGCACCCCGCCCGGTGCGGTACCGGAACCCGGCGTCGCACAGAAGTCCCGTGCCACGCAGGAAGCCGCGCAGGAAGCCGGGGACGTAGGGGAAACCGGCACAGCTGCCGCATCCGGCGGTGTCGACCCGGCCGACGCGGCCGAGGAGGTGCACCCGAACGGTGCGCAACGGGACGGCGAAGCGGGCGGCGAGCTGCGACCGGGGAGTGCGACCGAGGACGGTCGCGAGCAACGCGACACGACGACTTCCCACGCCGGCGACAGCGGCTTCGCCCCCACGCCGCTGTTCTGGACCGGCGCCGTCCTGCTCGTGCTGAGCATCGGTCTCGCCCTCGCCCTGCGGCCCCGCCGCGAGTGACCCTCGATGGCGTGGTGACAACTTGTCCCACAACCGCGTGGGGATGGTTCACAATTTTCATGAAAATTGTGAACCATCCCCACGCGGACGGGGGAAATGCGCACCGCTCACCGATTCGTTCGGAGATCGGTGCATCACCTGCGGCGAATCCGCGGCGCATCGAGCGGCGGGCAGCGGGGCGAGCGCAACCACACGGTGAACGGACTCAGCCGCGGTGCAGGGCGGCCACCATGGCCTCGACGGCGACGGCGGGTTTGACGTTGCGCCCCAGCGCACTGCGGCACTCCAGCACCGCCTCCAACCGCCGCAGCGCCGACTCCGACGTCCACTCGTGCGCCGCGCGTTCCGCGTCCGCGCGGAAATCCGGATGGTTCAGCGGCACGTCAGCACCGGACCGCAGCACGAGCACATCGCGGAAGAAACCCGCCAGATCCACGAGCGCGAGGTCCAACGCGTCCCGCTGCGACCGCGTCGCCCGCGACTTCTGCTTCTTCTCCAGCTCCTTCAGCGCCGCGTTCGCGCCCTTCGTCGCCTGCGCCGTGCCCTTGCCGGTGCCGCCCGCCCCCATCGCGGTGCGCAGCTGCTCCTTCTCCTCCTCGTCGCGCTCGGCGTTCGCCGCCTGCGCCTCGGCCTCGGCCGAACCCACCAGCTCACCGGACGCGGCGAACACCTCGGAAAAACGGCCCAGCCGCGCCGGAATCCGCAACACCTGCTCGCGACGTTCCCGCGCTTGCGCGTCCGTGGCGAGCCGCCGGGCCCGCCCGATGTGCCCGCCGCACACCGACGCCGCCCACCGCGCGCGCTCGGAGTCCACACCGTCGCGCTCGTGCAGCACCTCGGCGATCGCCCCGGGCAACGGGGTCCGCAGGTGCACCACGCGGCAGCGGGAGCGGATCGTCACCGAAACGTCCTCGGGGTGGTCGGACGGGGCGCACAGCAGGAACACCGTTCGCGCCGGCGGTTCCTCCACCACCTTGAGCAGCGCGTTCGCCGCTCCTTCGGTGAGCCGGTCGGCATCTTCGATGAGCACCACGCGCCACTGGCCGGTGGACGGTCGGCGCGCCGAGGCCTGCACGAGCGAGCGCATCTCCGAGACCGAAATGGACAGACCCTCGGGCACGACCACGCGCACGTCCGCGTGCGTGCCGCCCTCGGTCGTGCGGCAGGCGGAGCACTCCCCGCAACCCGGCCGTTCCGGATCCGTGCACTGCAACGCGGCGGCGAACGCGCGCGCCACCACCGAGCGACCGGATCCGGGCGGTCCGGTGAACAGCCACGCGTGCGTCATCGCACCGCCGATGTCCGGTTCACCCGCCGCGGCGCGGCGCGCCGCGCGGACGGCGGAGGTCAACGTCCCCACCGCGTCCGGTTGGCCGACGACCTCGGCCCACACGCCGCCGGCCACGTCCGAATCGGTCGCCATCGGTTCACTCTCCATCCGCTGCCGGCCACCGGACCGCGCTACCCGGACGTCGGATTCGTCAGGCCGACTTCGCGGAGCCGGTCCGCGCGGAGGTGGAACTGCCCGCCGAGCCACCGCTGCGGGAGCTCTTCGACGAGGCCGAGCTCTTCGACGACGCCGAGGTCTTCGCGGAACTCCGCGAAGAACCCGCCGAGCTCGAACTCCCCGCCGAGTTCTTGCTGCCGGCGCTCTTGCCGCTCGACGACTTCGCGGAGCTGGTCCCGCTCTTCGCGGAGCTGCCCCCGCTCTTCGCCGAGGTGCTCTTCGCCGAGGTACTCTTCGCCGAGGTGCTCTTCGCCGAGGTGCTCTTCGCCGAGGCGCCCTTCTTGCCGGTGGACTTCTTCGCCGGCGCCTTGGCCCGCCGCTCCTGGATCAGCTCCACCGCGCGCTCGAGCGTCAGCGACTCCACGTCATCGCCCTTGCGCAACGACGCGTTCGTCTCCCCGTCGGTGACGTACGGGCCGAACCGGCCGTCCTTGACGACGAGCTGCTTGGACGTGTCCGGCTCCTCGCCCATCTCCCGCAGCGGAGCCGCCGCGGCGCGCCGTCCGCGCTGCTTGGGCTGCTGGTACAGCTGCTTGGCCTCGTCCAGGGTGATCGTGAAGATCTGCTCCTCGGACTCCAGCGACCGCGAATCCGAGCCGCGCTTGAGGTACGGGCCGTAGCGGCCGTTCTGCGCGGTGATCTCCTCCCCGGAATCCGGGTCGGTGCCCACCACGCGCGGCAGCGACAGCAACCGCAGCGCGTCCTCGAGCGTCACGGTGTCCAGCGACATCGACTTGAGCAAGCTGCCCGTGCGGGGCTTGCTCTTGTCCCCCTCCGGCAGGATCTCCGTGACGTACGGGCCGAAACGGCCTTCCTTCGCCACCACCTCGTGCCCGGTTTCCGGGTCGGTGCCGAGACTGCGGCCCTCCATCGGCGTGGCGAACAGCTTCTCCGCCACCTGGCTGGTCAGCTCGTCCGGCGGCAGGTCGTCCGGCAGGTTCGCCCGCTGCGCCGAACCGTCCTCCAGCTGCCGTTCCAGGTACGGCCCGTAGCGCCCCACCCGGACGTAGACCGTGCGGTCCTCCTCGTCGGTGAACATGGGCAGCGAGTTGACCTCGCGGGCGTCGATCTCCTCCACACCGGAGCCGACGAGCTTCTGCAGCCCGCCCTCGCGGCCGATGGACCCCTCGGGACCCACGTCGCCACCGAAGTAGAACCCGTTGAGCCAGCGGCTGCGTTCCTGCGTGCCCTCGGCGATGCGGTCGAGCTCGTCCTCCAGCGCGGCGGTGAAGTGGTAGTCGACCAGCCGGCCGAAGTGCTTCTCCAGCAGGCCGACCACGGCGAAGGCGATCCACGACGGCACCAGCGCCGAGCCCTTGCGCCACACGTAGCCGCGTTCCTGGACCGTGCTGATGATCGACGCGTACGTCGACGGGCGACCGATCCCCAGCTCTTCCATCGCCTTGACCAGGCTCGCCTCGGTGTACCGGGCGGGCGGGCTGGTCGAGTGCCCGTCCGGGTTCATCTCCGCGGCCGTGATGGCCTGGTCCTGCACCAGCGCGGGCAGGCGGGACTCCTGGTCGTCGGCGACCCCGCCGGCCTCCGAGTCCACCGACTCGACGTAGGCCTTGAGGAAGCCGGGGAAGGTGATCGTGCGACCCGAGGAGGCGAAGGTGCACTCCTCCCCGCTGGAGGCGGTGCCGGTGATCCGCACCGACAGCGTGGTGCCCTTCGCGTCGGCCATCTGCGAGGCGATCGTGCGCTGCCACACCAGCTCGTAGAGCTTGTACTCGTCGGTGTCCAGTTCCCGGGCGACCTCCCCCGGTGTGCGGAAGGTCTCGCCCGCCGGGCGGATCGCCTCGTGCGCCTCCTGCGCGTTCTTCACCTTGCGGTTGTACTGCCGCGGCTGCGCCGACAGGAAGTTGTCGCCGTACAGGTCGCGCGCCTGGTTGCGGGCCGCCGCGAGCGCCGTCTCGGACAGCGTGGTCGAGTCGGTCCGCATGTAGGTGATGTAGCCGTTCTCGTACAGCCGTTGCGCGGTGCGCATCGTCCGGTCCGCGGAGAACCGCAGCTTCCGGCTCGCCTCCTGCTGCAGCGTGGAGGTCATGAACGGTGCGTACGGCTTGCGGGTGTAGGGCTTCTCCTCGACCCGCGAGACGTGCAGATCGGCTTCGGCGAGCCCCCCGGCGAGGCGTTCGGCCTCCGCTTCGGTGAGCACGAGCGCGTCGTCGGTCTTGCGCTGCCCGTCCGGGCCGAAGTCGCGGCCCGCGGCGAGCTTGCGGCCGTCCACGGAGACGAGGCGGGCGCTGAAGCGCCGCGGGTCGGCCTGCTCCCCCGCGTCCAACGTGGCGGCGATGTCCCAGTAGTCGGCGGAGACGAAGCTGATCCGCTCCCGCTCGCGCTGCACCACGATGCGCGTGGCCACGGACTGCACCCGGCCCGCCGAGAGCTTCGGCATGACCTTCTTCCACAGCACCGGGCTGACTTCGTAGCCGTACAGCCGGTCGAGGATGCGGCGGGTCTCCTGGGCGTCGACCAGGTTCTGGTCCAGTTCGCGCGGGTTGGCCGCGGCGGCCTGGATGGCGGACTCGGTGATCTCGTGGAACACCATCCGGTGCACCGGCACGTTCGGCTGCAGCGTCTCCAGCAGGTGCCAGGCGATCGCCTCTCCCTCGCGGTCGCCGTCCGTGGCGAGGTAGAGCTCGTCGGCGCCTTCCAGCGCCTCGGACAGCTCCGAGACCGTGCTCTTCTTGTCGGGTGTGACCAGGTAGAGCGGTTCGAAGTCGTTGTGCACGTCCACGCCCAACCGGGCCCAGGACTGGCCCTTGTACCGGGCGGGGACGTCGGAGGCACCGCGCGGCAGGTCCCGGATGTGCCCGCGCGAGGACTCCACGACGAAGTCCGACCCGAGGTAGGACGCGATCTTGCGCGCCTTCGCCGGGGACTCCACGATCACCAGCCGGTGACCGCCCGCCCCGTTCTGGGATGCGGAGGTCCTCGGAGTCCCCCCGTTCTTCTTCGTCCGTGTCGACCCAGCCACGCTAACCTGCTCTCTTCTCGCGGAGGCGTTCGATCCTCCCTGTACTCAGCGGCACCATCGCCCGTCGGAGTGCACCGCTCCCGGGGCTGCGGGGTGCGGTGCGCCGGTGCACCGTCGAGCACCGCACGTTCCTTCCGCTCGCTCGAGCTCACACCCGAACCGCGAGCGCCGCGGTTGCACGAACGGCCTCGGCAGTTCTCAGTGTGCCCTCGCCAGGTGTGCCCCACTCTGCCGGGAACGCACAGGGTTGCATATAACACGACCTGCGTCGCGCCCCGTACGAACGTAACGGGACACGCTCGGATTCCGGTGCGCGACCCAGCGTGATGTGCGTCAAAACGCGTCCCCCGTGCAGCGCCCGTCCGGCACGGCCGCGGGCCCCGCCGTCGAGCGGGGCAGCTGACGGAGCGGTTCGGCAGGGGTTTGTACGTTTCTCGAGAAAAGTCCGGGACTTTTCTCGAGAAACGTCCACCCGGCCGGGCCGCTGCGGGAGTCGTCCTGCGTGCCTCTCCCAGCTGCCCCGAGATCCCGCAGCACATCGCGCTACCGGGCCCTGAACAACTACCCGGGGCCCTGAACAGCTACCCGGGCCCTGAACAGGAGCTACGCCGCTCCGTCGGGCAGCCGGTCGGGCGACTCCTCGTCGATCGCGGTGCTGCGGCGCTTCGACACGACGATGGCGGTGACGATGACGAGCACGGCGACGACGGCGATGCCCACCCGCAGCGGGACCGAGGCGGCCTCCCCGAGGGTGACGGCCACCACGGCGGGCGCCACGAGCACCGACACGAGGTTCATCACCTTCAGCAGCGGGTTGATCGACGGGCCGGCGGTGTCCTTGAACGGGTCGCCGACGGTGTCGCCGATGACGGTCGCGGCGTGGGCCTCGGAGCCCTTTCCACCGTGGTGGCCGTCCTCGACGAGCTTCTTCGAGTTGTCCCAGGCGCCGCCCGAGTTCGCCAGGAAGATCGCCATGAGCGTGCCGGTAGCGATCGCGCCGGCGAGGTAGCCGGCCAGCGGTCCGACGCCGAGGCCGAAGCCCACTGCCACCGGGGCGAGCACGGCCAGCAGCCCCGGAGTGGCGAGTTCGCGCAGCGAATCACGGGTGCAGATGTCCACCACCCGGCCGTATTCGGGGCGTTCGGTGCCGTCCATGATCCCGGGTTTGGCGCGGAACTGCCGCCGCACCTCGTAGACGACCGCCCCGGCGGCGCGGGACACGGCGTTGATCGCCAGGCCGGAGAACAGGAACACCACACCGGCACCGATCGCCACGCCGACGAGCACGTTCGGCGCGTACACGAGGTACTCGCCGGGGCTGAGCGCACCGCCGATGCCGGCCAGCGCCTGCCCGATCGCGTCGGTGTAGGAGCCGAACAGCGCGGTCGCGGCGAGCACGGCCGTGGCGATGGCGATGCCCTTGGTGATCGCCTTGGTCGTGTTGCCGACGGCGTCGAGCTCGGTCAGCACCTGCTCCCCCTCGCCCTCGAGCTCGCCGGACATCTCGGCGATGCCCTGGGCGTTGTCGGCGACCGGGCCGAAGGTGTCCATGGCGACGATGACGCCCACCGTGGTGAGCAGGCCGGTGCCGGCGAGCGCCACGGCGAACAGCGCCACCGCCAACGACCCGGACAGCAGGAACGCCGCGAACACGGCCGCGGCGATCACCAGCGCGGTGTACACGGCCGACTCGAAGCCGACGGAGATGCCGGAGAGGATGACGGTCGCCGGTCCCGTCCGGGAAGCCCGACCGACGTCCCGCACCGGCCGCGTCTCGGTGGCGGTGAAGTAGCCGGTGAGCTTGAGGATGACGACGGCGAGCACGATGCCGATGACCACCGCGGACAGCGCCACCACCGCGGGGTTGCCGGCGGTGGCGGTGATCTCCGGGGGCACGCCGGTCATTCCGGAGAAGGAGTGCGGCAGGTAGATCAGCGCCGCCGCGGCCGAGGCCACCGCCGCGATCCCGGCGGAGATGTAGAAGGAGCGGTTGATCGCGGTCAGCGCTCCCTCACCCCGGCGCGCCCGGGTGATGTACACGCCGAGCACGGCGGTGACGACGCCGATCGCCGGCACGATCAGCGGGAACAGCAGCCCGTGCGTCCCGAAGGCCGCGGTGCCGAGGATCAGCGCGGCCACCAGCGTCACCGCGTAGGACTCGAACAGGTCGGCGGCCATGCCGGCGCAGTCACCGACGTTGTCGCCCACGTTGTCGGCGATCGTGGCCGCGTTGCGCGGGTCGTCCTCGGGGATGTTGTGCTCCACCTTGCCGACGAGGTCGGCACCGACGTCGGCGGCTTTGGTGAAGATCCCGCCACCGACACGCATGAACATGGCCAGCAGGGCGGCGCCGAAGCCGAACCCTTCCAGCACGCGCGGCGCATCACCGGCGTAGACCAGCACCACCAGCGCCGCGCCGAACAGTCCGAGCCCGACGGTGGTCATGCCGACGACGCCGCCGGTGCGGAAGGCGATCCGCATGGCGCGCTCCCGCGCACCTGCGGACTCGCGGGCTGCCGCGGCCACGCGCAGGTTCGCCCGGGTGGACAGCCACATGCCGAGGTAGCCGATGAGCGCGGAGAAGGCCGCACCGGCGAGGAAGAACAGGGACCGGCCGATGCGTTCACCCGCGCTCTCGGCTGGCAGCGCGAACAGCACGAGGAACACGATGACGGCGAAGACCGCCAGGGTGCGGAACTGGCGGTTGAGGTATGCCGAGGCGCCTTCCTGGACGGCCGTGGCGATCTCCTGCATCCGCGGAGTTCCCTGGCCTGCGGCGAGGACTTCCCGGATGAGCAGGTATCCGAGGGCGAGGGCGCCCAGGGCGATGAGCATGACGACCCCGACGATCGTGTAGTCGGCGCCGCCCAGGGCGATCGGTGCGTGCTGGGCGAGGTCCATCCGGGGGTGCGAACTCGATGATGCAGTGCCCTGAGCCCAACCATCGAGGTCCGGGCCGGGGGCTGGCGCCCCGGGGCCGGACCGCGGCTCGGCCGACATCAGCAGGAACATCCGTCCTCCTGGTTCGTGCTCTGTTCGGTACCGGGTTCGCACGTGCGCGGTGCTCGCCGGCACGTGCGAAACGGCCTCGCCCGGTGCGACCGCCGGCCGACCGTGGCGACGTCGTGATCACGCAGTCTAAGCCGACAACCGGTGCCGTACCTCACCGTGTGATACCTCACTAGCCCTGACGTGGGCATTCAACCGCAGTTGATCGATCCAGATCCGTGTTTCCTCCCTCGGAAGGAGGACACCGACCCTGGTCCGAACGGGTGTCATGCGGTACGGGAGTTCGCTCCGCGTGTTCTGCACGGCCCGAACGACATGTCCGCGACCCCGCCGCACCGCTCCGCCACCGGCCCCGCCCGGTACCAATAACGCCGGATCGGGTGAGTTCAACGAGCTCAACGCGGGACCGCACCGGCGACCGGCACCGCACGCCGCGCGCCCCCGCTGTGCGAGGCTGCTGCCGTGCGCACGAGCAGCGACGAACACGGCCGGCGGTTACTGGACCGCATCCTCGCGGGAGCCCAGGACGAAGACACCGCCGAGGCGGACGGCCCGCTGCGCCACGTCGCCGACCTGCCCCCGCGCCCGGCCCGCCACACCGACTGGCCGGACTGGGCACCGGCCGAGCTCATCGACGCGCTGAGCACCCGCGGCACCGCGCGGCCCTGGACCCACCAGCGCGCCGGTGCGGACGCCGCCCGCACCGGGCAGCACGTCGTCATCGCCACCGGAACCGCCTCCGGCAAATCCCTCGCGTACCAGCTGCCGATCCTGTCCACCCTGCGCAGCGAGGAAACGGCCACGGCCCTGTACCTGGCACCCACCAAAGCGCTCGCCGCCGACCAGCTGCGCGGCGTCCGCGAGCTCGACCTGCCAGGCATCCGCCCCGCCGCCTACGACGGCGACACCCCGCGCGGCGAGCGCGACTGGGCCCGCGCGCACGGGCGGTGGCTCTTCACCAACCCGGACATGCTGCACCACGGCATCCTGCCGGGGCACCAGCGCTGGGCCCGCTTCCTGCGCAACCTGCGCTACGTCGTCGTCGACGAATGCCACGGCTACCGCGGCGTGTTCGGCTCCCACGTGGCGCTGCTGCTGCGCCGCCTGCGCCGCCTGGCCCGGCACTACGGCGCCGAACCCGTGTTCGTGCTCGCCTCGGCCACCGTGGCCCACCCCGAGAACATGGCCGCGCGGCTGACCGGTGTCGACTGCACCGCGATCACCGAGGACGGCTCGCCGCGGGGAGCGCGGACCGTGGCCTTCTGGGAGCCGCCGCTGCTGCCCGACATCACCGGGGAGAACGGTGCACCCGTGCGCCGCGGATCCGGCACCGAAGCCGCGCGGCTGATGACCGAACTCGTCGTCGAAGACGCCCGCACCCTCGCCTTCGTGCGCTCCCGCCGCGGTGTGGAAGCGGCGGCGCTCACCGCGCGCCGCGCGCTGGGCGAGGTGGCGCCGGAACTGCCCGAACGCGTCGCGTCCTACCGCGGGGGCTACCTGCCGGAGGAACGCCGCGCCCTCGAGCAGGCGCTCGTCACCGGCGAACTGCGCGCCGTGGCCACGACGAACGCGCTCGAACTCGGCGTGGACATCGCCGGACTCGACGCCGTGCTCATCGCCGGCTACCCCGGAACGCTCGCCTCCTTCTGGCAGCAGGCCGGACGCGCCGGCCGCGAAGGCGCCGGAGCGCTGATCATCTTCATCGCGCGCGACGAACCACTGGACACCTACCTCGTCGGCAACCCGCACGCCATCCTGGACCGGCCGGTGGAAACCACCGTGCTCGACCCGACCAACCCGCACGTCCTCGAACCGCACGTGGTCTGCGCCGCGGCCGAACTGCCGCTCAGGCGGGAGGACCTGGCCCTGCTCGGCGGGGACGCGGCGGAATCCGCCGTTTCCGCGCTCACCGCCGACGGGGTGCTGCGCGCCCGTCCCCGCGGTTGGTTCTGGACCAGCCGCAAACGCCCGCACGGCGATGTCGAACTGCGCGGCACCGGCGGCCAGCCCATCGCCGTCGTGGAAGCCGACACGGGACGGCTGCTCGGCACCGTCGACCCCGGGTCGGCCTGCTCCACGGTGCACGAGGGCGCGGTCTACCTGCACCGCGGCGAATCCTTCGTCGTCGACTCGCTCGACCTCGACGACGGCATCGCCCTGGTGCACGCGGAGAACCCCGAGTGGACCACCTCGCCGCGGGAGACCACCGACATCTCCGTGCTGCGCACCGTGGACAGCGGTGTCTCCCGCAGCGCGGAAAGCACCGCTGCGGAAAGTGCCGCCGAGGAAGGCGCGATCACGGTGAGCCTCGGCGAGGTCGACGTGACCTCGCAGGTGGTGGGGTACTTGCGGAAGCTGCCCTCCGGCGAGGTGCTCGACCAGGTGGCACTCGACCTGCCGGAGCAGACGCTGCGCACCCGGGCCGTCTGGTACAGCGTTCCGCAGGAGCTGTTGATGAGCAGCGCGCCGGGAGGCGCCGGACTGGAACCGGCACGCCTTCCCGGCGCGCTGCATGCCGCCGAGCACGCGGCGATCGGCCTGCTACCGCTGTTCGCGACCTGTGACCGATGGGACATCGGCGGAGTGTCCACCGCCGTGCATCCGGACACCGGGGAGGCAACGGTGTTCGTGCACGACGGTCATCCGGGCGGTGCCGGATTCGCCGATCGCGCCTATGCAGCGATCGTCCCGTGGTTGGCCGCGACGCGGGAGGCGATCGCCTCCTGCGAATGCCCGGTCGGCTGCCCGTCCTGCGTTCAGTCGCCGAAGTGCGGAAACGGCAACGAACCGCTGGACAAGGCGGGGGCAGTGGCCGTCCTGGACACGGTGTTGGCCGCTTGGGGAGAGGCGGTCGCGTCCGGGGGTTGAGTCACCGGCGTGCGGCTCCATGGCCGGTGCGTCGGAATGAGCACGGGAGGGGAAGCGCGTTCATCCCGCATCAGCCATGTCGGGGTGAGCCTGGTGCGCGGTGTCATCGGTGACTCACGCGACCGATCGGTCCCCGTCAGCGACCCGCCGCGAAGAGGTCGACCACATCGGTGGCTTGTTCGGTTGTGGATGGGTTCATGGCCGCGCACAGCGCGTTGCGCACGTACTCCGCGGAGGGCAACCGCCATCCGCAGAGTTCCGGATTGACGCGCCAGTGCACGATCCCGTGCGGAAAAGCACTGGGAGGCAGGGGGATCCAACCACCGTCCTGGTGGATGTCGACCCGCTCGCCCCGTTCCGCGGCCAGTTCGTCCAACAGGCCGCCGACGAGTTCCTCGCCGCGCGTGAGGAAGTACCACCGGCCCAGCGGGTTCGCGGCGATCGGCACCGGCGAGCCGGCAGCGCGCAAGTGCCGCGCGGCACGGCGACCGAGGTCGGCGTCGACCTCGAACGCGTTGATCCCCCGCCCGGTCGCCAGCAGCAGGCCGTACGGACGTTCCGTCCACCACTCGGCCAGTTCCGTCGCGGACAGCCAGGGGAACCCCGCCCAGTCCGCGTGCACCGGCTCCGGGGCACCGGCCCGGCTGCTTCCCGCCCGGGAGTCGGGACTTCCGGGCAGCTCACCGCGCTGTGGAATGGTTCCGTGCTGCGGAAAAGTTCCGGGACGAACCGCCCAACCGCGCGTGGCCAGCTCGATGGCCTGCACGCGCAGTTCGATTCGCTCCGAGGTCAGCCCGGCCGGGGTTGCCGGGATGCTGCGGACGGCGTGCTGCCACTCCGCCGACGAGTCCATGTCTTCCAGCCTCCTTGCTCGAAAGGGCGCACCCACCGGTGATCCGGCGCCTCCGCCTGGTGGTGTGGCGGCGTGCTGCGGCGCCGGGGAACCACCTCGCTGCGACGTCGTTGTCGCAACTTCCAGCGTGCCCACACCCTTACTGAACGGCATCGAACCCGGGCCTGTGTAGAGGCCCATCGATGACCGGTCGGGTTCCCGCGACGAATGTGCCAAGCCCCTCAGACGCGCCGAACCGGCAGTTCTTCCCAGTGGCGGACCACTCACCACTCAGCACGGCCACCTCGGCGTTCACGACCGTTCATCGTCGTCACCCGCCCGCTCGTCGTGGCCGCGACGGCTAAACCGCCCGGCCCGACGTGCGGTGCACCTTCGGGCCGGGCGATCGGCTGCGCTCGCACCGGGCCCGCTCGTGCTCGCGCGTTGATCAGACCCCAGTCCCCGACCGGCGCCGCCGGCTCCCCGTGCACGCGCACCCGCGCGTCCCGCGCGGACACGTCGCACTCGTCGAGCACCCCGCCCATCCGCTCCACGACACCGGCCGCGGCCGCGCAGGCGCGGTCGTGCCCGAACGGCGCGTGCGCGGCCGCGGCGATCGCGGCGAGGTCGGCCGCTCCCGCGATGCGGTGGCGTTGCCACAGCACCGCGGTCACGTGCAGCACGAGCACGAGAACACCCACCATCGCGAGGGCGAGCACCGCGGCGACGACCGTGGCCGCACCGTGATCCCCGCGCAGTTTCGTCGGCAGCACAGTCCCTCCGTTGCTGCATGCGTGACGGCGTGCGCCCTTCCGGCAGCAGGCGCACGAGGGGCTCGGGAACCAGGTGGCGTCGGATCACGGCAGTCCTCGGGACGAGGCAAGGCTCAGGATGCGAACCTTGGGACGCGGCCCTCAGAGCGCGGCAGTCCTCGAGGCGCGGCAGTCCTCGAGGCGCGGCAGTCCTCGGGGCACGGCAGTCCTCGGGGCGCGGCCACGCCGGGACCAGCACGCCGGGGGCGCGGCCGACGCACCACGGGCCGGAACCCCGGGAGCGCCCCGCTACGGGGACGGCACGCCCGGTTCGCGCGCGGCGACGGCCTCGGCCGTCACCTGCAGGTCCAGCAATCCGGTCGGCGCCGGTAGGGCCACCTCGGCGCGCACGTAGTCGCCTTCGCCGGAAAAGCGCACGCTCGCCCCTTCCGGAGCGAGTCGGGAGAGCACCGCGTGCGCGCGGTCCCGATCGCCGCGGGCGGCCATTCGAGCAGCTTCCACCGCGGCGTCAGTGCACCGCAGCTGGGCGATGGCAACGCCGACGCCGAGCAGCAACAGCGCGAAAACAGCCACGACGGCGCAGATTCCCACCGCCGCTTCGACGGTGACCGCGCCGCGGTCGGATTCCGTTGCCGCGCGGCGCATCAGATCGGCATGTCCTGCAGGCTGCGTTCGATCAGCGAAGTCACCGCGTCCCGCACGCTGTCGCTGGTCACAACGGCGTAGAGCACCGAGGCGAAAGCCGCGGCGGCGATCGTCCCCATCGCGTACTCCGCGGTGCTCATCCCCGCATCGCCGCGCAGCGGGCCCGCCGCACGGCGCACCGCCGCCGCCAACCCGGCGTAAGCAGTCCACAACGGACGAACAAGCAACTCCAGCACGATTTCGAAGCTCCGCTCAACGTGACGCAAAATCCTACGCCCGCCGCGTTTTCCAGACATCATTCGATCGGAACCTTCCATCCTTTTCGGACTGTTCAGCGCGAACATCGTCCTGTCACAACTCACCCACGCGCTGGATCATGCCCAGCACCGTGGGAGCGATGCCGAGGCAGAAGAAGCTCGGCAGGAAGCACAACCCCAGCGGAGCCGACACCCACACGGCGGCACGTCGCGCGCGGGCGTGCTCCCGGTCGTGCGCACGCGCCCTGGTGCGCTCGGCCAGTTCGGTGACCACCACGGCCAGCGGGCTCCCGGTCCGCGCGGTACGTCGTGCCGCGCGGGCGATCTCCACCGTGTCGCGGCACCGCAGCGCCGGCTCCCACGCCTCGGCGGTGTCCGCTCCGAGCGCGATCCGATCGGCGACAGATCCCAACGCCCGCTGCGCGGGCCCGGCGAACTCGCGGGTCACCGCGGACAACGCCGCGGGCACGCTCAACCCCGCTCGCAGTGCGGCGGCGAACAGCTCGTAGCCGCTGGCCAGATCCATCGGGCCGGTGCCCTCCTGCCGCCGCCGAGCCCTGCGGACCAGCACCGCGCACGTCCCGGCGGCGAGCACCGCGACCACCCCTGCGGTGCCCACCGACAGGACCACCGCACCGAGGGCACCGCCCGCCACGACCCCCAGCACGCGGCGGTGCGGAATCCCCGGTGCGGCCCGCCGCGTGCGACCGGCCGGCACCGCGCGCAACACCCGGCGACGCACCGACGCCTCCGGCGCGAGCAGCAGACTCAACCCCACCAGGGCGATGCAGGTGGAGATCACGAAGCACCCGCCTCGGTCAGCCGCAACGTCCACACGGCGCCGCAGCCGGCCAGTGCCACCCCGACCACGAGCAGCACCTGCCCCCAGAGCGTGCCGCGGAGCACGGCAAGCGGCCCCGCACCGGAGGCTTCGCCGAGCGCGAGGCCGAACACCGGCAGCACCGCCAGCACGAGCGCCGTCGCGCGTGGCCCCGCCATGTCCGCCTGCACCCGGTGCTGGAACGCCGCGCGGTTCTCCAGATCGCACCGCACCGCGTCGAGCAGTTCCGCCAGACCCGCCCCGTGCCGTTCCGCCAGCCGCCACGCCCGCGCCATGCTCGAGCGCGGACCGGTGCGGTGCGCAGCGGCCAGCACGGTCGAAACGTCCCCGCCGAGCCGCGCGGTCATCGCGATCTCGCGGAACAGCGCACCGGTGCGCCCCGGGGATTCGGCCGCGACCCCCTCAGCCGCTCCTGCCGGGTGCGCGCCCGCTCGCAGCTGCGCGACGAACAGACGCAGCCCCGCGGCCAGGTCCTCCCACCCGTGACCCCGCCGGCGTTGCCGCTCCCACACGCGGTAGCAGTGCCCGCCGGCGCCGGCGGCGACGAGCGCGGCGACCGCTCCACCGGTCCCCGCGGCCCAGGTACCGCCGAGCACCAGGGCAGTGGCGAGCACCGCGGCTCCCCCTCTGCGGGGGCTGCGGAGGAACCGCCGCACCACCGGATCCCCGGGCCACCGGCGCGCCGTCCCACCGGCGCTGCGCCGGCGGCGGAGGGCGGCGACGCGTGAACGCGTACTCGCGCCCGGCCAGCCGAGCAGCGCGACCGCGGCGAGCGCGCAGGCCGCGGTCACCGTCCCGCCTCCTCTGCCGCCTCGGCGCAGGGCACCTCAGCGCAGGCCGCCTGCGCACCGTCGAGCAGGCGCATCAGGTGCTCGCCCCCGGGCTGCCACCCGCCGTCGCGACACCACGCGGGTAGCACCTGCACATGTCCTCCGGCGCGTCGCACCACTCCGATCTCGGAGAGGTAGCGGCCCGGTTCGGCACCGCTTCCCCTGCGGACGTGCAGCACGAGGTGCACGGCGGCGCCGAGCTGGCTGTGCAGCGCCTCGCGGGAGAGACCGCCGAGAGCGGCGAGCGCTTCCATCCGGGCGGGCACCTCGGCGGGGGCGTTGGCGTGCAACGTGCCAGCACCGCCCTCGTGGCCGGTGTTCAACGCGGCGAGCAGCTGGCACACCTCCGCCCCGCGCACCTCCCCGACCACCACCCGGTCCGGTCGCATCCGCAGGGCTTGGCGCACCAGGTCGTGCAGGTGCACCCCACCGGCTCCCTCGACGTTCGCCGGCCGCGTCAGCAGCCGCACCACGTGCGGGTGGCGCGGGTGGAGTTCGGCGGCCTCCTCCACGCTCACGATGCGTTCGTCCGCCGGAACCTCCCCGAGCATCGCGGCCAGCAGCGTGGTCTTGCCCGCCGCCGTGCCGCCGACGACGAGAAAGGCGAGGCGTGCGGCGATGATGCGGCGCAGCACGGCCGCGATGGCCGGGGTGAACATGCCCGCACCGGCGAGCGCGTCGAGATCGTGGTCGGCTGCGCGCAACACCCGCAGCGACACGCAGGTCCCGGCGGCGGCCACCGGCGGCAGCACTGCGTGCAGACGCACGGGGCTGTCCCCGCGGCCCCGCGGCAACCAGGCGTCCACCCACGGTTGGGCGTCATCGAGCCGGCGTCCGCTGGCGAGCGCCAACCGCTGCGCCAGTCGCCGCACGCTCTCCTCGTCGCCGAAGGTCACCTCGGTGAGCACGAGCCCGTGCCCCCGGTCGACCCAGACCTCGTCAGGTGCGGTGACGAGCACGTCGGTGACCGCGGGCTCGCGCAGCAGCGGCTCGAGCGCACCGGCACCGAGGAACTCCTGGTGCACCCGCCGCAGCGCGGCGAGCACATCGCTGTCGGCGACGAGGCCGCGGGTTTCGGCCCGCACGGCCTCGGCGACCGAGTCGGGGGTCACTTCCTCGCCGTTGTCGACGATCCGGTTGCGCACGCGTTCCAGCAGCGCCTCGTCGAGCGGCGCGGCCGCCGGACCAGCCGCGGAGGCAGGGGGATTCGCGGAGGCAAGGGGATTCGGGGAAGCAGGGGAAATCGGGGTCATGTCGGGCTCCGTGGACGGGGTCACCGGGCTGTGCTGCGGTCGGGGCGGCCGCAGGCGGCACCGGCTGGGCGGTTCGGGGCACGCCGGACTGGACAGGGGCATCGGGCAGGGAGGGGTGGGACAGGAGCGGACGTGCCCAGGTGGGATGGGGTCTGGGCAGTGATGGCGGCGGTCAGGTGGCTCCGCTGGCCGCCGCCGGATGCGACTCGGGCGCTCGCCGGTGGTGCGCTGCTGGCACGCCTCAGGCGGGCTGACCGTCGACCCCGGCGTCGAGCAGGTCGAGCACCGAAGCCGCGGTGCGTGGTAATGGCCCGCGGGACGGCGCGGTCGCGGTACCGATGCCGCGCCGGTCGGCGGCAGCGGCGATCTCCGGCTGGTCGCGGATCATCGCGAGCGGTTCCACTCCCACGACCTGCCGCACGTCCTTGGCGCGCATCCCGGCAGCCGGGCTCGCACGCACGAGCAGGCACGCGGGCGCGGGCGCGGTGGCACGCACGTGCCCGAGCACCGCGGCCGCAGCCGCGCACGCGCGCAGTTCGGCTCGCGCGACGAGGCAGATCAGGTCGGCGTGCCGCAGCGCGGCTTCCGCCGCTGCCGTGAGATGGCGGGAGATGTCGCAGACGACCGTGTCGCCGGCCTGGCGGGCCGCACCGAGCACGCCCCGCACGGCCTCGGCGGTGAACCCGGCGTCCGGGTTCTCGCGGTCGCAGGCGAGCACGGCCAGCGTGCCGGCCCCGAGCTGCTGCGCGGGCAGTGCTTCGTGCAGCGTCGCAGCGGCGACGCGTCCGCTACCGATGCTGACGTCGGACCAGCGCGGCCCGGGGAGGTCCTCCCAGCCGAGCACGATGTCGAGGCCGCCGCCGAAGGGGTCACCGTCGAGGAGGAGTCCGCGGTCGCCGCGCCGCGCCACGCTCGCGGCCGTCTCCGCTGCCAGCAGTGAGGCCCCGGCGCCGCCGGATCCGCCGAGCACGGCCAGGACGCGGCCGGTCGCTGCGGCCTCGGCGGAGTCGTCCGCGTCCGGTGGTGCGGTGAACAGGTCGACGACGCGGTGCTCCTCGACGGTCAGGTCGACCACGTCCTGCGCACCGAGGGCGAAGGCCGCCTGCCACGTCCCCTCCGCCGGTGCCCGGACCAGAAGGTAGACCTCCCGCCGGCAGGGCAGCCCCGAATCCAGCGCGGCCCGCGCGGCCGGCTCGTCCAGCAGCACGCGCGGCGCACTCGCCCAGGAACCCTCCACTGCGGTGGGTTCGGCGGCGCTGCGCGCCGTGCTGCCGCAGGCCGCGGCGATCCGTTCGAGTTCGCAGCGCAGTTCGGCGTCGGCGGCGATGATGAGCGGAGTGGACGTCATGGTCTCGGCCTTTCGTGGTCGCCGGTGGCTCGGTTCCGCGTTAGCTGCGAGCACCATGGCCGGGTTTTCGACGTCCGCCAAGAACCTCCGCCACTACTTGTGGACAACTCGCACCCTTGTGGACGGCGTGCCGGTTTTCCTCCGCATTGGCCACTCGTTTCGGGTTCCGCGGTCCGGTGAACCACAGCCCCCGGACGGGGGAACCGGATGGGGAGGGAGCAGTAGCTGCGACGCGTCGGCGCGATGCGGCACGTTCGCTCCCGCCGGCCCGTATGCTGTCCCCGTGACGGAGTCCGCGAACCCCCCGACCGCGCCGGAAAGCCACGTGGCGGCCTTTTTCGACCTGGACAAGACCGTGATCGCCAAGTCGAGCACGCTCGCGTTCAGCCGCCCGTTCTTCCAGGAAGGACTCATCAACCGCCGCGCGGTGCTCAAGAGCGCCTACGCCCAGTTCGTGTTCATGCTGGCCGGCGCGGACGCCGACCAGATGGACCGGATGCGCGCGCACATCACCTCGCTGTGCGCCGGCTGGGAGGTGGAGCAGGTCAGCGCGATCGTGGCGGAGACGCTCAGCGACATCGTCGACCCGCTGGTGTACGAGGAGGCGACCCAGCTGATCGACGACCACCACGAGGCGGGGCACGCGGTGGTCGTGCTGTCCGCGTCCGGCCAGGAGGTCGTCGCGCCGATCGCCGAGATGCTCGGCGCCGACCACTGGGCGGGCACGCGCATGGTCGTGGAGGACGGCCGCTACACCGGGGAGATCGAGTTCTACTGCTCCGGGGAGAACAAGGCCCGCGCGGCGCGGGAACTCGCCGAGCAGCGGGGCTACGACCTCAGCGCCTGCCGCGCCTACAGCGACTCGATCAGCGACATGCCCCTGCTCGAGGCGGTTGGCCATCCGACGGTGGTGAATCCGGACCGCGCGTTGCGCCGCGAAGGGGTGCAGCGCGGCTGGCCGTCGCTCACGTTCGACCACCCGGTGTCGCTGCGCGCCCGCCTGCCCACTCCGTCCCGCACCGCGGTGACCGCCGCGGGCGTCGGCATGGGCGCGGTCGCCGCGGCGGGCGCGGCCTGGTGGGGCCTGCGCCAGTGGCGCAAGCGCCGTTGACCACCGTCGACCGACCACCTCCGGGTGACCACGAGACGTGCGCGCGCGAACTCTTGCAGCAACCGCTGCGGCCGCTCCACAATGAAGGTGCGGACCCTGCAGGCCAGGGACGTTACGGAGGAGAAGTGACGTCTCCCCCTCGTAGGCTCCGCGCGCGAGCAGCCGGTGAACCCACGCGCTGCCCCCACAAGGAGGCGAGTCGTTCAACGGGGTTGCGTACCGGGACGCCGGACGCCTAGCCCAGAACGGTACGACCGAGTCAGCAGCTTGGTACCCCGGTTCCTCGCGCGGAGGTGGCGCCCGTCCTCGGACGGGCGTCGCCGTGTGTCGCCACCCTGCTCGTGCGCCACCCTGCTCGTGCGTCGCGGCCTGATCGCGTGGCACAGCCCTGACCGTGCGTCGCAGCTGAGCAACGGCCTCGCCGCACCGGAGTCCGCTGCGCACCGAGGGCCGGATGCACAGGGGGAGCCGCTGCATCCGGACTCCTGCCGCCGAGGAGGGAACCGCCGGAATCCCGGCGCGGTCGCTCCTGGCGCGTTGTCGCCACCTCCGCCGTGTCGCGTTGACCGGATTCCGCACCGTGGGTAGCTTTCCAGGTTCACAGCGTGATCGGTCGCGCACGTCCGGTTTCGCGGCACCGGAGGGTCGGCACCGCCGCCCACCGTCGGCGAACCCGGAACCCGGCCGCCATCCGCGCCCGTTCCTGCCCAGTGCAAGCCCCGGAGCGCAAGCGCCGGAGTGCAAGCCGCCAGCGCAAGGAGGCCGCCGTGGCCCGGACCATCGGTCGCCGCACCGTCGTGCTCTCCGCCGTGGTGGCTGCGAGCTCGGCCGCCACCGCCTCCACCTTCCCGGGACCGAACGCCGCGGATCCGGTGCAGGACATGAGCCTGGACGAGAAGATCGGGCAGCTGTTCGTCGTCTACGCCTACGGGCGGGACGCGCACAGCCCGCATCCGGACAACCGCGCGGAATTCGGGGTGGACACGCCCGCCGAGATCGTGCGCACCTACCACCCGGGCGGGCTGGTCCACTTCTCGTGGACGGACAGCCTGCACTCCCCGCGGCAGATCGCCGAGCTCTCCAACGGCACGCAACGGGCCGCGCTCGGTTCCGGCTCCGGAATCCCCCTGCTGGCCTGCCTCGACCAGGAGCAGGGCGACATCACCCGGATCGGCCCGCCCGCCGCGCAGTTCCCCGGCAACATGGCCCTCGGGGCCGCGCGCAGCGCTGACGACGCGGCGACCGCTGCCGAGGTGACCGCGGCCGAGCTGCGGGCGATGGGCTTCAACCTGAACCTCGCCCCCAGCGGCGACGTCAACGTCAACCCGGCGAACCCGGTGATCGGGGTGCGCTCGTTCTCCTCCGACCCGGGCCTGGTCGCCGAGCTCACCGCGGCGCAGGTGCGCGGTTTCCACCGCGCGGGGATCGCCGATTCGGTGAAGCACTTCCCCGGCCACGGGGACACCGATGTGGACAGCCACACCGGACTGCCGGTCATCGAGCACGACCGGCAGCAGTGGGAAGAGATCGACGCACCACCGTTCCGCCGCGCCATCGACACCGGCTCGGACTCGGTGATGAGCGGACACCTGCTCGTGCCGAAACTGGACGACTCGGGCGAACCGGCGACGCTCTCACCAACCGTGCTGTCCGGGATGCTGCGCGAGGAGCTCGGTTTCGGCGGTCTGGTGCTCACCGACTCGCTGAAGATGGACGGGGTGCGGCAGGAGCACCCGGATTCCGAGATCCCGATCCTGGCGCTGCAGGCCGGCGCGGACGTGCTGCTCATGCCGATCGACCTGCGCCTGGCTATCGATTCGGTGCGCACCGCCGTGCGCGAGGGGCGCCTGTCCGAACAGCGCATCGACCGCAGCGTGCGGCGCGTGCTCGACCTGAAGCGGCGGCGGGGAGTGCTCAGCGACCCGTTCGCCGACCCCGACCGCGCAGAGCGGTTCGTCGGCGCCCCGCAGCACGTGCGCACCGCGCAGGAGATCACCGACCGCACGACGACGCTGCTGCGCAACGACGGCGCGGTGCTGCCGCTGGACCCGGCGTCGGGCAGCGTGCTGGTCACCGGTGCCGGCGAGTCGGCCACCCGCGCCCTCGCCGACCGGATCGCTTCCCGCGGGCCGCGCACCCGCGCGCAGGACACGGGAAGCAATCCCGACCAGCAGCGCATCGACACCGCGGTGCGGGCGGCGCGGGAGCACGACACGACCGTCGTGCTCACCGACGGCGCCTGGGAGGACGACAACGCCGGGCAGCGGGACCTGCTGGCCGCGCTGTCCGGCACTTCGCGGCCGGTGATCGCTGCTGCGGTCGGCGACCCGTACGACGCCGGCCACGGCGAGCAGCTGCCCGCGTGGTTGGTGACCTATTCGGACAAGGACGTGGCCGTGGAGGCGCTGACGCGGGTGCTGTTCGGCGAACGCTCCCCGCGGGGACGGCTGCCCGTGGCCGTGCCGGACCCGCAACGTCCCGGCGAGGACCGCTACCCGTTCGGCCACGGCCTGGGCTGGTGATCACCGTGACCGTGAACCGCCGGCACTTCGTCACCACCGCGGCGCTGGCTCCGGCTCTGCTGCCGAGCGCGAGCAGCGCGGCCACGGCGGCAGCTCCCACCGCAGCGCCCGGTGCCGAGCCGGTGCGCACCGGCGCCGACGTGCTCGCGGCGCAGGGCTGGCGCGCCCTGCGCGGCGATCGCGTCGGAGTGCTGACGAACCCCACCGGGGTGCTCTCCTCGCTGCGGCACGTCGTCGACGCGATGCACGAGCAGGGCGCGCCGGTGGTGGCCGCGTTCGGCCCCGAGCACGGGTTCCGCGGCACCGAGCAGGCCGGGGAGTCGGAAGGCGACGTGACCGACCCGCGCACGAACCTGCCCGTCTACGACACGTACGGCGCCGATGCCGAGGCGATGGCCCGGATGCTGCGCAAGGCGCGGGTGGACCACCTCGTGTTCGACATCGCCGACGTGGGCGCCCGCTTCTACACCTACGTCTGGACGATGTACACGGCCATGCAGGCGGCGAGCCGGGTGGGCGCCGCGTTCACCGTGCTCGACCGGCCGAACCCGATCGGCGACCGGGTCGCGGGCCCGCTGCTGGACCCGGCGTTCTCCTCCGGGGTGGGCGAGCTGCCGATCGCGCAGCAGCACGGCATGACCGTGGGCGAGCTGGCGCTGCTGTTCGACCGGGAACACCTGCCGCGGCGCCTGGAGCGGTTGGAGGTCGTGCGCGTGACCGGCTGGCGCGGTCGCACCACCGACACCGGTCTGCCGTGGATCCCGCCGAGCCCGAACATGCCGACCCGGAGCACCGCCGCGGTCTACCCGGGAACCGGGTTGTTCGAAGGCACCGTCCTGTCCGAGGGGCGCGGCACGGCCACGCCGTTCGAGCTCATCGGCGCGCCCGGCATCGACTGGCGCTGGGCGGAGGCGCTGAACGCGTCCGGCCCGCCCGGGGTGCGCTTCCAGGAGGCCTTCTTCGTGCCCACGTTCTCCAAGCACGCCGACCGCACGTGCGGCGGGGTGCGGCTGCACCACGACGGCGACCCGCCGGCGGTGGAGGCGGCCGCGGCCATGCTCGTCACCGCGCGGCGGCTCTACCCCGACGTGTTCGGCTGGCGCGAGGACCTGATGATCGACCTGCTCGCCGGCAGCGACCGGTTGCGACGCATGATCGACGCCGGTGCGGACGCGGCCGAGGTGGTCGACTCGTGGCGCGAGGACCAGCGCCGGTTCCGCGACCAGCGGCGCCCGCACCTGCTGTACGACTGAGGAGATGGGCATGGCCGGAAGGCTGCGCGGGCTGTTCGTCCTGTCGGTGGCCGTGCTGGTGGTGTCGGCGACCGCAGCCGCACCCGGCGGCAGCGGCCGGTTCGACCGGCCCCGCCCGGGGTTCAGCCCGCCGACGACGGTGCTGCGGCCGGCGCAGCCCGCCGACGTGGGCATGGCCGCCGAGCCGCTGGACCGGGCGTTCGACCAGCTGCGCGCGTGGACCGGAGCCACGCCGGACCGGCAGCACCCGATGTACTCCGGCGCGGTGGGTCTGGTGGCGCACGACGGCAGGATCGTGCGCCACGAGGCCGCCGGCTACGAGTTGCGCTACGCCGATGACACGGGCGCGGAACTGCCCCGCGAGCAGTGGGAGTCCGCTCAGCGCGACACGATCTTCGACATCGCATCGCTGACGAAGTTGTTCACCGCGATCACCGCGCTGCAGGAGGTGGAGCGCGGCAACGTCCGGCTGGACGCGCCGGTGGCCGAGTACCTGCCCGCGTTCGCCGAGCACGGCAAGCAGGACATCACCGTGCGGCAGCTGCTGACGCACACTTCGGGGTTGCCCGCCGAGGTGCAGCTGTGGAAGCTGCCGCCGGCGGAGCGGGTCCCGGCGGTGCTGGGGCTGCGGCCGGAACGCGAACCGGGCACGCACTACACCTACTCCGACCCGAACATGATCACGCTCGGGCTGCTGGTGGAGCGGGTGTCGGGGCGTTCGCTCGACGAGGTGGTCGCCGAACGCATCACGGAGCCGCTGGGCATGTCCGACACCGGCTACCGGCCCGCGGAGCGGCTGCACGACCGCATCGCCGCCACCGAGTACCAGCGCAACCCCGACCGGGGGATGGTGCGCGGCCGGGTGCACGACGAGAACGCCTGGTCGCTCGGCGGAGTGGCCGGGCACGCGGGCATCTTCGCCAGCGCCGGCGACCTCGCCGTGCTCGGGCAGGCACTGCTCAACGGGGGCTCCTACGGCGACCACCGGATCCTGTCCGAATCCACCGTCGAGGGCATGCTCCGCAACGAGAACACCGAGTTCCCCGGTTCGGCGCACGGACTCGGTTTCGAGCTCGACCAGCGCTTCTACATGGGCGGGTTGAGCGGCCCGCGCACCGCCGGGCACACCGGTTTCACCGGCACCTCGCTCGTGCTCGACCGGGATTCGCGATCGGTGGCCGTGCTGCTGAGCAACCGCGTGCACCCCACGCGCGAGTGGGGTTCGAACAGCCCGGCGCGACGCGTGCTGGCGAACGGGATCGCCGAGTCCTTGTCCGTGCGTCCGCGGCACGGCGACGACTCGTGGTTCGCCCGCCGGGACGGTGTGCTGCGCACCGCCGAGCTCGGGCCGGTGCGCGGTGACGTGGCGGTGCGGTTCGACGCGTTCGTGGACACCCAGCAGGACCCGGACGGAACCGATGCCCTGCGGTTGGAGGCTTCCGCGGACGGGCGGGACTGGCGGCCGGTGCCGCTGCGGGCGCGCGGCGAGGGCGCCCCGGCGGGCACGACCGAGCAGCTGGCCGGGGCGGGCCATCGCTCCTGGTGGGAGGTGACCGGCCGGGTCCCCGCCGAGCAGGGGGAACGGGTGCGGCTGCGCTGGCGCTACGTCACCGACGAGACGTACTTCGGCCGGGGTGTCAACCTGGACGGGGTGCAGGTGCGCGACCGCGACCGGGTGCTGCTCGACTCCCCGGCGGACCTGCGTGCGCAGGGTTGGTTCCGCACGCCTCGGTGATCGCCGCGACGGTCGCGACGGCTTGCGCTGTGCGGGCCCGCTGGCCAGAGTGGATCTCGCGGACGCCGGCGACGCGTTCCGAGCACCAGGAGGAGGATCTGTTGATGAGCCAACGCGCACGGCTCGACATCCCGACCGAACGCGTCAACCCGCGGACCACCGACATCGACCTGCTGCCCACGTTGGAGCTGCTGCGGCTGCTCAACTCCGAGGACCGCACCGTGCCGGAAGCCGTGGGTCACGCGCTGCCGGAGCTGGCGCACGTCGTGGACCGGGCGGTGGAGACGCTGCGCGCCGGCGGGCGGGTGCACTACGTCGGCGCGGGCACCTCCGGCCGGCTGGCGGCCCTGGACGCGGCGGAGCTCGTGCCCACGTTCAACATCTGTCCGGACTGGTTCGTCGTGCACCAGGCGGGTGGTGCGCAGGCGCTGCACCGCCCGGTGGAGAACGCCGAGGACGAGGAGGACGCGGGCGCGGCGAGCATCCGGGAATCCGCGGACACCGGCGATTTCGTGCTCGGGCTGGCCGCTTCCGGGCGGACGCCGTTCGTGCTCGGGGCGCTGCGCGCGGCACGGGACCTGTCGCTGCGCACCGCGGTCGTCACGTCCAATCCGGACAGCCCTGCGCACGACATCGCCGAGACGGCGGTGGTCACCGCGACGGGTCCGGAGCCGGTCGCCGGTTCGACCCGCATGAAGGCGGGCACCGCGCAGAAGCTCGTGCTCACGGCGTTCTCCACGGCGACGCTGATCCGGCTGGGCCACACGTATTCGAACCTCATGGTGAGCCTGCTGGCGACGAACGAGAAGTTGCGCGGGCGCACGCTGAGCATCCTGCGGGAGACCACCGACGCTTCGGAGCAGGAGTGCGCTGCCGCGCTCGACGCAGCCGAGGGCGATGTGAAGACCGCGCTGGTGCACCTGCTGGCCGATGTCGAGGTCCCTCGCGCGGCCGAGCTGCTCGCCGAGCACGGCGGGCACGTGCGGCACGCGCTCACCGCGGCCCGCGAGGGCTGAAACCGCGCGGTCGTGCCGGCGCAGCGGAACGCACCGGCAGCTGGCCCCGGGCCAGCAGCGAAGGCCCACCGCGGCCGCTCAGGGCAGCTGCTCGGCCGCCCGCGTGCAGGCCTCGGTGACGAGCTTCCAGAAGCGCGCCGTGTCGATGCCGGTGGCCACGACGGCGTTGTGCCGTTCGGGCTGCTGCCCGGCGAAGGCGGCGTCCGGGTCGCGGAAGTCCACCACGGTCATGCCCGAGGTGTACTTGCCCTGGGTTTCCACGGCGACGTGGCCCGGCTCGGTCGTCAGCAGGCCCGGGTCGATCGTGTAGGCCACGGCGCACACGTCGTGCACCGGCGGCCCGCCGTCCCGGTACTCCTCGGCCGTGCCGTACAGGTCGAGGCTCGGCGTGATCAGTTCCGCGTCCAAGCGCCCGAGGCCTGCGAATCCGGCGCGCACATCACCGGTGGCGCGGGCCTGCAGCGTCAGGTCGAGCCCGATCATGACGGGCTGCCAGGGCGCGTTGAACACCGCGGCGGCCGCTTCCGGGTCGGCGGCGATGTTGAACTCGGCGGCCGGGGTGTTGTTGCCGCGGGTGTAGGACCCGCCCATGAGCACGAACTCGCGCGCCCACTCGGCCACGCGCGGTTCCTTGGCCAGGGCCAGCGCGATGTTCGTCAGCGGGCCGATGGCCACGAGGCTGATCTCGCCGGGTGCGGCGGCGAGCGCGTCGATGATGAAGTCGACCGCGTGCTGCCCGCACGGCTGCGCGGTCGGCTCCGGCAGCACGGCGTTGCCCAGGCCGGAGGTGCCGTGCACGTCCGCGGCGGTGCGCGGCGGCCGCACGAGCGGCACGCCTGCACCGCGGGCGACGGAGGCGTCGCTGCCGAGGAAGTCGACCAGGCGCAGCGCGTTGTCCGTGGTGACGTCGATCGGCACGTTGCCGCCGACGGAGGTGACCCCGACGAGGTCCAGTTCGGGGCTGCCGTGCGCCAGGGTCAGCGCCAACGCGTCGTCGACCCCGGGATCGCAGTCGATCAGGATCTTCTTCAACTCCGTGTCCTCTCTTCCGCCGGGGGTGTCGCTGTGCTCAGGGCGTCGCTGTGCTCGGGGGCGCTGTCATCGGGACCATCGCCAGCATCCCGGATCCGCCAGCATCCCGGATCCGCCGGCAGTCCGGGGCCACTGGAGCCCAGGTCCGCTGGCAGCCCGGGGCCGCCGGCAGCGCGAAGCGGCTGTCATTCGGGGGTCGCCGCGTCCGCGATCGACCCGGCTTCGCGCGCGCCGGTTTCCAGGGCGTCGCAGCAGTGCTCGATCCACGCGGCAACCTTCTCCGGATCACCGGTGGCGAACCCCTGGGCAGCTGCAGCGTAATCCTGCTGCCGCCGGAAGTGGGCGACCTCGGGCACGACGAGCCCCTTCGGGTCGAGTCCACTGCCGATCACGCACAGCCGCGCGGCCGCGCGCGCGATGACACCGGTGGTGGTGCCGAACGCGTCGAGCGCGAGCAGCTCCCCGTGCACCACAGCGGCGAACACGGGACCGGGGCCCTGCGCGTCGGTCTCGGTGATGACCTCGGAGAGCAGGTCGAGCCGTTCGGAGACCTCCGGGGCCGTCCGGGGCCGTCCGAGCTGGTCCTGATCGTTGACGACGTCCGCGGCGGCGAGCACGTGCATCCGGGCCAACGCCTGCAGCGGGGCGCGCTGCCAGGTCGGCAGCAGCGTGCCGAGCGCTTCGGCCACGCGCAGGGAGCCGGCCAGCAGCGGCTCGTCGACCGAGCCGCTGTCCGGGATCTCGGTGGCGCCGCCGGCGACGGCGGCCGAGGCGCGTGCGGCGCGCACGGAGGCCTCTGCCGCCGTGGTGGGCCAGCCACGGCGGTTCACCGGGTGCTCGTGCACCTCGTCGACGGCTGCGCGGGCGCGGGCGACGGCCTCGGCGACTCCGGGGAGCTCCGCGAGCGGAGCCAGCGATGGCTTGGGCACGTCCGTGCACGCTACCGGGTGCTCGCGCGGCCGAGCGCCCCCGGCGGGCCTGCCGGCAGGTACTTCCGCCGATCTCCTTCCGGCGTCCCTCCCAGCGATCTCCTTCCGGCGTCCCTTCCAGCGGGGCGGGCACCGCCCGGCCAGCGATGGCCCTGCTGCTACCGGGCGGCGCCCGGTCCGCACGGCCTCTCGCGGCAATCGCCGGCCCAGCTGGGTGTCGCCGCCCGGGGCTCGGCGGTGTACACGTGCCGCGCCGCGGACGTACCGTAAGCACGAGGCCGCACGACGAGTTGAGTCCGAACGCGGTGAGTGGTCTGAACCAATACGCGCTCTCCCCTGTCGCCGCGAGCCCCTTCGCATTACGGTGCTCATTGCACGATGCTGTCCCATCAGTCAGGGAGGTCTTCACGAGATGAGCCAATCCGACGGGCAGTCCAGCAAGTTGGACAACCTGCTTTCCGAGAGCAGGACGTTCCCGCCGCCGTCGGAGTTCACGGCGCAGGCGAACGTCACCGCGGACGCGTATGCCGAGGCCGCCGCGGACCGGGAGGCGTTCTGGGCGCGACAGGCCGGACAACTGCACTGGGACACGCAGTGGGACCAGGTCCTCGACTGGTCCGAGGCGCCGTTCGCGAAGTGGTTCGTCGGCGGGCGGCTCAACGTCGCCTACAACTGCGTCGACCGCCACGTGGAAGCGGGCAACGGTGACCGCGTGGCTCTGTACTGGGAAGGCGAGCCGGGCGACTCCCGCACCGTGACCTACGGCCAGCTGCAGCGCGAGGTCTCCCGCGCGGCCAACGCCCTGTCCTCGCTCGGCATCGGCGCCGGCGACCGGGTGGCGATCTACCTGCCGATGCTGCCGGAAGCCGTGATCTCGATGCTGGCCTGCGCCCGCCTCGGTGCGCTGCACAGCGTCGTCTTCGGCGGCTTCTCCTCGGAGGCGCTGCGCACGCGCATCGACGACGCCTCGGCGAAGCTCGTCATCACCTGCGACGGGCAGTACCGGCGCGGCAAACCGATGCCGCTGAAGCAGAACGTGGACGAAGCGGTGGCCGGCGCGGAAAGCATCGAGAACGTGCTCGTGGTGCAGCGCACCGGCGAGGACGTCGCCTGGCACGAGGGGCGCGACCTGTGGTGGCACGACGTCGTGCCGAAGCAGTCGGACCAGCACACGCCGGAGGCGTTCGACTCCGAGCACCCGCTGTTCATCCTCTACACCTCGGGCACCACCGGTAAGCCCAAGGGCATCCTGCACACCTCGGGCGGCTACCTCACGCAGTCCGCGTACACGCACAACGCGGTGTTCGACATCAAGCCCGACTCGGACGTGTACTGGTGCACCGCCGACATCGGCTGGGTCACCGGGCACACCTACATCGTCTACGGGCCGATGGCCAACGGCGCCAGCCAGGTGCTCTACGAGGGCACGCCGAACACGCCGCACGAGGGCCGCCACTGGGAGATCGTGCAGAAGTACGGCGTGTCGATCTACTACACGGCGCCGACGACGATCCGAACCTTCATGAAGTGGGGTTCGAACATCCCCGACCAGTACGACATGTCCTCGCTGCGACTGCTGGGCACCGTCGGCGAGCCCATCAACCCCGAGGCGTGGATGTGGTTCCGCGAGCACATCGGGGGCAACCGCGCGCCGATCGTGGACACCTGGTGGCAGACCGAGACCGGCGCGATCATGGTCTCGCCGCTGCCCGGCGTGACCGCGACGAAGCCGGGGTCGGCCCAGCAGCCGCTGCCGGGCATCTCCGCCGCGGTGGTCGACGAGGCCGGCAACAAGCTCGGCAAGGGCGAGGGCGGCCTGCTCGTGCTGGACCAGCCGTGGCCGGGGATGCTGCGCGGCATCTGGGGCGACGACGAGCGGTTCCGCGAGACCTACTGGTCCCGCTTCGCCGAGCAGGGCTACTACTTCGCCGGCGACGGCGCCAAGTACGACGCGGACGGCGACATGTGGCTGCTGGGCCGGGTCGACGACGTCATGAACGTCTCCGGCCACCGGATCTCCACCACCGAGGTCGAATCGGCCCTGGTGTCGCACCAGCACGTGGCCGAGGCCGCGGTGGTCGGCGCTTCCGACCCCACCACGGGCCAGGGCATCGTGGCCTTCGTGATCCTGCGCGGCGGCACCGACGACACCGCCGGAGGCGACGCGGCGATGGCGGAGCTGCGGGAGCACGTCTCCCGCGAGATCGGACCGATCGCCAAGCCGCGGCAGATCATGGTCGTGCCGGAACTGCCCAAGACGCGCTCCGGCAAGATCATGCGGCGCCTGCTGCGGGACGTGGCCGAGAACCGCGAGGTCGGCGACGTGTCCACGCTGGCCGACTCCTCGGTCATGGACCTCATCACCCAGGGCATGCAGTCCTCCTCGTCCGACGAGTGAGTCGCACGAGCAGTCGCGGCGGGCCGATCCGTGCGGGTCGGCCCGCCGCGACGTGCGTACTGCGCGCCCGGTCGTCACTGTGCGCATTCCCACTTCTGCAGCCACGGGCGACGGAGTTGGCCGCCCTGATCGGACGCGGGAGCCATCCTCCCCGACCTGGAAGTTTTTGCCTGGGAACAGGCTTGCATCGGTACCGCTCACGTCCGCAGTGCAACCTGCCGAGGACGCGACCGCATCCGCTCGCGAGTAACTCGGCGTGACTCATCGGACGCTCGCTCGCTGCGCGAAGCAACAGTTCGTCAATCGAATGAGTGTTAAGCTCTGGCGGATGGTGTGCCGGGAAGACTGGTCGGCGTTCGCAAGCACGAATTGAATCGCATCGGGGGAACTCGCGTGTCCAGTGCCGCTCAGAGCCAGACCGGAGGCGAGGAGGGCGAAACCGAGCGGGGTACCGCGATCGGGAACTTCTTCCGCAAGGACGTCGTCGGCGGGCTGATGCTCATCCTCGCCGCAGCCCTGGCGCTGGTGCTGGCGAATTCGCCCCTGTCCGAGGCCTTCACCTGGCTGCGGGAACTCCGGATCGGACCGCACGCCCTGCACCTGGACCTGACCCTGGCGGAATGGGCCAAGGACGGCCTGCTGGCCATCTTCTTCTTCACCGTCGGCCTCGAGCTCAAACGCGAACTCGTCACCGGCGAACTGGCCCACTGGAAGAGCGCCACGCTGCCGATCATCGCCGCGCTCGGCGGGATGGTCCTGCCGGCGGTCCTCGCCTACGGTATCGGTCACACCGAGCCGCACGCCGGCAGCGCCTGGGCCATCCCGATGGCCACCGACATCGCCTTCGCCGTCGGCGTGCTGTCGCTGTTCGGTTCGTGGATGCCGGTGGCCGGACGCGTGTTCCTGCTCAGCCTCGCCGTGGTCGACGACCTCGGGGCGATCGCGATGATCGTCGTGCTGTTCACCGACGGGCTGAACCTGATCGCGCTGGGCGCTGCCGTGCTGCTCGCCGTGGCCTACTGGTACCTGCAGCGCAAGCGCGTCACCACCTCGTGGCTGTACGTCCCGCTGGGCATCGCCCTGTGGGTCGCGGTGCACACGACCGGTGTGCACGCCACGATCGCCGGCGTCGTCCTCGGCCTGCTCACCCGGGTCAAGCGGTACGAGCACGAGACGAGCTCGCCGGAGGAGCGCCTGGAACACCGGCTCTCCCCCTGGTCGGCGGGCCTCGTGGTGCCGATCTTCGCGTTCTTCGCCGCGGGCGTACCCGTCGACGGCGAGGCGCTGCAGGCGATCGCGCACGACCCGGTCTCCATCGGCGTCATCGTCGGGCTCGTGGTCGGCAAGCTGGTCGGCGTGGCAGGCGTGTCCTGGCTGGCGATCAAGGTCGGCTTGGCGCACAAACCGCGCGGGGTCGGCTGGCCGGACATGCTGGGGCTGGCCATGCTCGCCGGCATCGGCTTCACCGTGAGCCTGCTGATCGCCGAGCTGTCGCTGACCGGGGGAGCGGCCGAGCGGGCCAAGGCCGCGGTGCTCATCGCCTCGGCCCTCGCCACGGTGCTGGCCGGGGTGACGCTCTCGCTGCGCGGCAAGCTCGCGCGCGGACGGCACGCCGAGGCGACCGCGGACGGCGGGGGCGGGGCGGACTGACCTCTGGGGAGACCGCCCCGGAGCTGCCCCGGGCGCCGCTCGGTGGGGCTTTCCAGCGGCCCTGCTGGCGGCTGTCCGGCGGGAGCCGTCCGAGGGTGTCGCCTTCACCACCGGGCCGCGGCTCCCCCCGAGTCGCGGCGTCACTGAGTCGCGGCGTCACTGAGTCGCGGCTCCCCCGAGTCGCGGCGCCCCCGAATCCCGGCGTCCCCGAGTCCCGGCGTCCCCGGGCTCGGCGTCATCGGGTTCGGCGTCATCGGGCTCGGCACCGGATCGGAGCGTCGCCGGGCCGGAGGGTCCGACACATCGGCGAGTCCGACGTTCGTGCGGAGATCACGCGTGGCAGGATGGGCGCCGTGAACAGCGCCCGGCAGAGCAACGGCCAACACAGCACCGACAAGGACGGCAGCACGGAGCAGTCCGCGGTCCCGTCCCTGCCGCTGTCCGAGGAGACAGCGGGCTCCGAGCAGTCGATCGGAGCGCTCGTCCGCGACGTGACGACCCACCTGTCCACCTTGGTGCGCTCCGAGGTGGAGCTGGCCAAGTCCGAGATCACCAGCGAGGTCAAGAAGGGCGTCAAAGGCAGCGTCTTCTTCATCATCGCCCTGGCCGTTCTCGTGTTCAGCACGTTCTTCCTGTTCTTCGCGCTCGCGGAAGGACTTGCCCAGCTCGGCCTGTGGCGGTGGGCCGCGTTCGGGATCGTGTTCCTGCTGATGCTCCTCGTGGCCGGCCTGTTCGCGCTGCTCGGCTTCCTGCGCGTGCGCAAGATCCGCGCGCCGAAGCGGACGATGGCCACGCTGCGCGACACCAAGCAGCTCACCCAGCGGCAGTCCGCGGAGGCGGCGGAGAGCTCGCAGAGCTCAGCGTGACCCGCCGCGCTTCGGCGCGCCAGCTCCCAGCCGCACCACCTGAACAGGGATGCGTGCATTCGCGCTCGGACGCAGTGGGTGGATGCAAGACCGCTGGTGGTGGAGACGGGTGTGTCGCATGAGCAGCGGCTCCCCGGCGTGGTCGTCGCGGCGCATGTAGTCCATCAACGACGCGGCCTTGACCCGGCGACGGGTTCCGACCATGCGGTACTCGATCTCCCCTGCGTTCAGCAGACCGGTCACTGGGCGGCGCACTGCCCGGTCGGCACCGGCTCCGACAGGGAAGGTGCGGACTCGACCTCGTCGGCGACTTCCTGCGCGGTGAGCGCGAACCCGGTCGCCGGGTCGTCGACGGCGGCACCGAAGACCACCCCGACCACGTCGCCCTCCGGATCGATGAGCGGGCCACCGGAATTTCCGCTGCGCACGTCACCACGCACGGTGTACACGTCGCGTTCGACGGTGCTCTCGCCGTAGATGTCGGGCCCGTTGAGGTCCACGCGCTCGCGCACCCGCCCCGGCGAGGCGTGATACGGCCCGTCCAGCGGATACCCCAGTGCGATCACGTCCTCGCCCGGCTGGGCGGGCTGCTGCTCGAACGGCATGGCCTCGGCGTCCAGATCGGGCACGGACAGCACGGCCAGGTCCGTCCGCGGATCGAACATCACCACCTCGGCCTGGAACTCGCCGCTGCCCATCTCGATGGCCACCTGATCGGTGCCGGCCACCACGTGCGCGTTCGTCATCACGCGGTGCTCGGAGATGACGAACCCGGTGCCTTCCAACGACCGCCCGCACGAGTAGGCCCGCCCGCGCACCTTGACCACGCTCTGCTGCGCCTCGCGCACCACGGGGCTCTGCGCGAGCTGCCCGTTCGGCGGGTTCGTGCGGGTGACCGGGGTTTCCGAGAACGGTTCCAGGGCCTGCGGGAACTGGTCGAAGCCGATGATGCGGCGCAGCTCGGCCGGGATCTGCTTCGCCTGCGGCGGCATCACCTCGTCGACCGCGCTGAGCACGTTCGACCGGTTCAGCGCCGCCGCGAGCCCGGGCGCGGCGGAGGCCGAGGTGAACGGCAGGGCGACGAGCCAGGCCACCACGAACACGGCCACGCCCTGCACGATCGCGCCCAGCACGTTGTCCACCCCGGTCAGACCGGTCGCGGTGATCCGGTCCCGCAGTTCGCGCCCGGCCCACATGCCGCAGGTCTCGCCGAGGGCCACCAGCAGGACGACGATGCCGACGCCGAAGGCGATCCGCGCCAGCGGGTTGTCCAGCCGTTCCAGCAGCAGCGGTGCGAGCTTGAGGCCCACGATCGCGCCGATGAACACACCGAGCAGCGAGAACAGGGCGGTGACCAGCCCGTTGCGCGCGCCGGAGGCAGCAGCGAGCAGCGCGAGCAGCACCACGAGCAGGTCGACCCAGTTCAAGGCTCACCCCGATCCGTGCGCATGCGGACTCCTTCGGCGCGGCACCGGAGCAGTCCCGGCCTCACCGACCACCAGCCTATTGTCCCGTGCGTGTGATGCCTCAGCCGTCCGCGTGGTCGGCGGCTGCTGCGCGTTCGGCCTGGCGGTACGCCTCCGCCAGTTCCCACGCCTGCCCGCTGTCCCACGGGCGGGCCCACCCCGCCAACTCCAGCGCTCCTGCCAGCACACCCGCGGTGAAGCCCCACACCAGCATCCCGGGGACGAGGAACGCCGGCCCGGCCGGAGCGCCCGCGCGCAGCACTCGCAGCCGGTAGGCCGGATCGGCGAGCCGGGCGATGGACACCCGCGCCACCGCCGCGGTCTCCGCCGGATCGACCGGACGCACTTCGGAGGGCTCCGCCCAGTAGGCCACCACCGGGGTCACGCGGAAACCGCTGTGCGGCACGTGCAGTTCCGGCAGCAGCGCCACGGGGCGCACGCCCGCGGGGCGCAGCCCCACTTCCTCCGTCGCCTCGCGCAACGCCGCGTCGACGGGACCGCGGTCGGCGGGGTCGATGCCCCCGCCGGGGAAGGCGACCTGCCCGGGGTGCGAGTTCAGCTCGTCGGCGCGTCGCAGCAGCACGACGTCCGGTCCGCGGGTGCCCGCGCCGAACAGCAGCAGCACGGCGGCGGGGCGCGCGTGGGCGGGCGGGCGTGCCCGCGGCCAGCCGAAGGCGGTGGCTTCGAGTTCCGCGCTGTCGGTCATCAGCCGGTGCAGCCAGTTCGGGGCGTCTTCCAGCGGGCACAACGGACCGGGCCGCCAGTTCGCGTCGTTCAATCCGACCCCCTTCGCGGGTTCGACAGCGGGCGGCCCCGGCGACTGCGGGCCACCACCCGAAGTGTGCCTACTCCGCCGCGTCCGGAGAGTCCAGCGCCGACGTGGAAACCTCCCCGTGCAGGACGTGCGCACGCCGGGCGGCGAGCGCTCAGGAGCCCCGGCCGGCCTCCTGCACGGCCGCGCGCACCTCCTCGACCGAGTGGAACACGGTCACGTCGAGGCGGTGCACCGCGCCGTCCTCGGTGACCAGGTAGCTGGCCGGCAGCACGTTCGGCACGGACAGCGCGGAGCGGAGCTCACCGCGCGGATCGTGCACGTTGGGGAAGTGCACGCCGAGCTTGCGCAGCATCTCGACCCCGCCGGACTCCTCGCTGCGCACCTGCACCCCGAGCACGTCGACCTCCTCCTGCGCGCGGGCGTAGTCGGCGAGCACCGGCAGCTCCTCCCGGCAGGGCGGGCACCAGGTGGCCCACACGTTGATCACCGTGGGTCCGTCCCCGACGGCTTCGGCGAGATCCACCGGGTTGCCGTCGGCCATGCAGGTGCCGCCGGCACCGGAGAGCTGGTCGGGCCCGGGCGGCTGGTCGGGGCCCTGCCGCGGGCAGGGCTGCAGGTCGGCGGCGGCGCGCTGCGCGGGATCCGCCGGGGCGGAGGCGGGGGGCCGGTCCTGCGCCGGGGCTTCCGCGTCCGGCGCGGCCTCCTGCCCACCTCCCGGTCCTCCCCGGGGCCACAGGGCGATCACGCCCACCACGGCCAGCACGAGCACGACGACGGTCCAGCGGATCTCCGTGCCGTACTCCCGCCACCGGTTCGCCCACCGGCTCACCCATCGGCTCACGCGGTCGGCTCCTTCGACGCGGCCTGCTCGACGGTGCCCTCCGGGACCTCCTCGCGCACCCCGGCCAGCGACAGCAGGTGCGGCGCTTCGGGCCCGCGCACGAGCTTCGCCGCGGTGACCGGATCGGTCGGACCGGCGCCGTAGGAGGGGCAGTCCTTGGCGAGCAGGCAGGCACCGCACGCGGGTTTGCGGGAGTGGCACACGCGCCGGCCGTGGAAGATCACGCGGTGCGAGAGCATGGTCCAGTCCTTGCGCGGGATCAGCTCGCCGACGGCCTGCTCGACCTTGTCCGGATCCTCCTCGGTGGTGAGGCCCCAGCGCCGCACGAGGCGGCCGAAGTGGGTGTCGACGGTGATGCCGGGCACGTCGAAGGCGTTGCCGAGGATCACGTTGGCGGTCTTGCGCCCGATGCCGGGCAGCTTGACGAGCTCGTCGAGCGAGTCGGGGACTTCGCCGTCGTGCTTGTCGACGAGTTCGGCGCCGAGGCGCTGCAACGAGCTCGCCTTGTTCCGGTAGAAACCGGTGGAGCGGATCATCTCCTCCAGCTCGGTGCGGTCCGCCCCGGCGTAATCGGCGGCCGTCGGGTAGCGTGCGAACAGCGCGGGTGTGACCGCGTTCACACGTTTGTCCGTGCACTGCGCGGAGAGGAGGGTGGCCACGGTGAGTTGCAGCGGTGTCTCGAAGTTCAGCTCGCAGTGCGCGTCCGGGTACGCCTCGGCGAGCGCGCGCAGGATGCGCCGGGCCCGGCGCACGAGTCCGAGGTGGGTTTCCGCGCGCCGCTTGCGCGAACGTCCGGCGCCGCTGCGGCGCCGGGCGGGCGTGCCGGCGCTGCCCGCCTCGTCGGCTCCGCTTCCAGCTTGGTCGACCACTCCTCCAGGGTACGGTCCCGGGCACGGCGCCACGTGACCACCGGTACGCAGCGCATATCGACCCCGGTTGCAACGACCGCGAAGGGATGAGCGAGGATTTCACCGTTATGACTGCCTGGTTCGTGATCCTCGTGCCGCTCGTGATCATGTTCTTCACGCTGTTCATGGAGCGCGTGGAGGCCCGCCTGCGGCACGTGGCCGTGCAGGAGAACGAGGTGGAAGAACTGCTGGAGAACGCCCGCCCGGACGAGGTGCGGGCGCTGTTCCGGCAGGGCATTGGACGCGCGTTGGAGCTGTTCAGACTTCGCAGAGTGGGACGCGCCGGCAGGCTGCGTACACGCCGTTCCCCGGACCAGTCTTAGAATTACTGGTAGTAACGGCGGCGTACCGCCAGACGCGCAAACGCGGGTCCGGCACGAACAGACCAGCCGCCGCGTCTCAGCAGGAGGGACGAGGTGGACGAGACCCTGGCCCGGGCCGGCATCTTCCAAGGAGTGGAGCCGGCCGCGGCGGAGGCCCTAGCACAGTCGCTGGAACCGGTTGAGTTCCAGCGCGGACACGTGATCTTCGCCGAGGGCGAGCCGGGAGACCGGCTCTACATCATTCAGTCCGGCAAGGTCAAACTCGGGCGCAAGTCGCCGGACGGCAGGGAGAACCTGCTGGCGATCATGGGCCCATCGGACATGTTCGGCGAACTGTCGATCTTCGACCCCGGGCCGCGGACCTCGACCGCGACGACGGTCACCGAGGTGCGCGCGCTCAGCATGGACCGCGCCGCGCTGCGGCAGTGGATCGCCACGCGGCCGGAGATCGCGGAGCAGCTGCTGCGGGTGGTTGCACGCCGCCTGCGCCGCACCAACGGCATGCTCGCCGACCTGATCTTCACCGACGTGCCCGGTCGTGTCGCCAAGGCGCTGCTGCAGCTGGCCCAGCGGTTCGGCAGCCAGGAAGCGGGCCTGCTCCGGGTGACGCACGACCTGACCCAGGAAGAGATCGCCCAGTACGTCGGCGCTTCCCGGGAGACCGTCAACAAGGCGCTGGCGGACTTCGCGCACCGGGGCTGGCTCCGGCTGGAGGGCAAGAGCGTGCTCATCCTCGATCCGGAGCGACTGGCGCGCCGCGCCCGCTGAGCGGATCGCGGTAGGCAGGACGACGCGCGCCGACTGGTGGAGCCAGGAAGCGACCTGGCTTCACCAGTCGGCGCGCGCGTCGCGCCAAATCATTTGTGCGCTTACTTTTGTCGCGTGCAAAATTCCGCGGCCGAAGCGTGCTGTCGCCAGCTTGCGATCGGACCGTCCTCGCCAGGAAAAAGCTGAGAACCCGCAGGCACTGTCGTTGTTCGGATGACGGCAGAAAACAGTGACTGCACCGCTGATGAAACAGGCCGTAGTGCGCAACTGCCTAGCGCGGGACCAGGCGGCGCAGCAAGAGCGGCGCAGCAGGAGCAGCGCAGCAGGAGCTGGACAGAGTGAAGGGGCTGTGACGCCACCCCCGACGCGGCATCGCAGCCCCTTCACTGTCGCGTGGTTCGTCCCCCGACGACCAACCACGCTCCCCCGATCCTCCGATGCGTGGCCCCGAATCCGTTGCACCGGAGGGCTGTTGTCACGGCAACCGGTCGGTAACCGGTCCCGGAAGTCCTTCACGTTCCGCCGTGTACTTTCCGACGATGAGGCACGTCCGCACCCCGCTTCAAGACCTCTCACCTGACAGGACGTGGTAATAGGCCTTCTGGTTGCATCTTTCACCCGAATTAGTGAAGTAAATTCGGGGCGCCCGCCGGGGTGCCGCACTGCCGGTGCGATCCAGTATGCGCCACGAACCCGGCTGCAGCGCCAGCCCCGGAGTCACCAACACCGGGGTGATTCAGCACACGCTTCCGCGCAGCGCACCACTGGTCATCCGCAGTCGCGCCGGCACCGGGGCAGCACAGTCGGCACCATCGTCACAGCGACCCCGCGAGAACCCCGGCGCAGCCGCGCGGCGGCCCGAACCGGCCCCGGGCCGGGCCGCCGCGCAGTCACCGGTCCGTGACCAACTCCCCCTGCTCGGCCAAGTACTTCAGCTGGGCCCGCACCGTCTGCTCCGCGGCGGGCCACACAGCGGGATCGACATCGGCGTAGACGACCTCCACGACCTGCCGCGCAGTCGGCGCCGCGGAATGCTCAGCCACCGCGGCGCGCACCTGCTCGAGGCGCTGCTCGCGGTGGCGCAGGTAGCCCGCCGCCGCTTCGGCCACGTCCGGCAGCTCCGGCCCGTGCCCCGGCAGGGCCCACGTGCCCTCCGCGAACTCCGCGAGCTCGCGCAGCGAGGACAGGTACGAACCGAGGTGCCCGTCAGGCGCCGCGACGACCGTCGTGCCCCGGCCGAGCACGCTGTCCCCGGTGAACACCGCCGGCTCCGCGCCCGCGACGTGCAGGCACAGCGAATCCGCGGTGTGCCCGGGCGTGGCGAGCACCCGCAACGACATCCCGGCCGCATCGACCACCTCCCCGTCCCGCAGCGGTGCGGCGGAACGGCACAGGTCCGCGTCCAGCGCCCGCACCGGCGCGCCCGTGCGGGCTGCCAGTTCCGCGACGCCCTCGGTGTGGTCCGGGTGGTGGTGGGTGAGCAGGATGAGCTCGACGGGCCCGTGCGCGCGGATCCGTTCCAGGTGCTCGGGGTCACCGGGCCCGGGATCGATGACCACGCACCCCTGCGCCCCGGGGCTGCGCACGAGCCACGTGTTCGTGCCGTCCAGCGTCATCGACGAGGGGTTGTTCGCCAGCAGCACCGAGGCGTAGGAGGTGACGGTGCGCAGCTGGCCGTAGGCCGGGTGGGACATGCCGTACCTCCTCGTGCAGGACTCCGCCGAGCCGTCCTCCGCGCCGGCCAGCACCACGTGCCACCGCCCGTCGCGGAGCTCCATGCGCGGAACGATCTTGGCGAGGCTTTCGCGCGTGCTGGTGGAACGATCGGACAGGGCCTCGGCCACGCTGGAGCTCCGGGCGACCTGCACCAACGTCGCCCAGGTCGGCGGCATCAGGGCGCTGCGCCCCTGCTCGGCATCGTCGAGCGCCGCCGCCGGAGCGCGCCAGTAGGCGTCCGCGGCCTCCGAGGTGACCGCGTCGGCGCGCTGCCCCTCGGGGATGGCGGCGAGGAAGAACCGCGTGTCGTAGCGCCGCGGTTCCTGCTTCGGTGTCACCCAGTTCGACCAGGGGCGGAGCAGGTCGGCGCGCAGCACCAGCTCCTCGTTCGCCAAGAACTCGTCCAGCGAGAGCTCGCGGGACACCAGGGCCGAGCGGGCTTCGGCGAAGCGCGCGGTGTCGCCGACCGCGGTGTTCGCATCGGGCCCGGCGAGCAGCACACCGGACTCCTCGAAAGTCTCGCGCACAGCCGCGCACACGAGCGCGCGAGCGGTCGCGGGCGTGCAGGAGAACTGCTGCGCCCACCACTCGGGCGGCGGGCCGGCCCAGCGCGCGCTCGCCTCGGTATCGCGCGCGTCGACACCGCCGCCCGGGAAGACCGTCATGCCGGCGGCGAAGGCCATGGCCGTCACTCGTCGCTGCAGGAACACCTCCAGCCCGGCCGCGCCGTCGCGCAGCAGGACCACGGTGGCCGCGTCCTTCGGGGTCACGGGCACGTCCGGAGGTGGATCCGGCGTGAAACCTTCGGGCAGCGACATGTCGCGGGGCAGGTGCATGCGCGCCACCCTATGCGCCGCCGAACCCGCAAGGAACCCGAACGGTCAGCGCTGCCCGGGGAGCTGCTGGGGAGCGGCCGGGGAGCGGCCGGCGCTCAGCGCGGGTTGATCGGCGGAAAACCGCCCGTGCCGCCTGCCGCTCCCTGCGACCACCCCTCGGCGGCGCGGCCGGGCTGGGCCCCGCCGGCCGCGACGGGGTCCCCGCCGTCCTCGCCGGTGCGGTCCTGCTCCCGCTGGGCGAGTTCCTCGTGCAGCTTGCGCAGGAGGTTGCGTTCCCGATCGGTCAGCTTGGCGTCGACGGCAGCGGGAACACCGACGGAGGCGTCCTCCTCGGCTTCCGCTGCTTGCACCGATTCCCGCTGCGCAACAGCTTCGGCGGAGGCCCCTGCAGAAGCTTCTGCAGGGGCCTCCGCCGGAATCTCCGCCAGGGTCTCCGCGGACGTCTCCGCCGCAGCGGGCGCGGAGGCCTCGCCGGCAGCGGGTTCCTCCGGGGCAGCTCGCTCCGGGACAGCTTCCTCCGGGACAGCTTCCTGGGGGGCAGCGCTTTCGGCGGCAACGGGGTCCGCGGCCACCGCAGCGCTTTCGGCGGCAGCGGATGTTTCGGCAACGGCAGCACTCCCGGCAACGGCGTCGGCGGCGAGCGCTGCGGCCCCGGGATCGCCGCGCTCGGTCCGCGGGGGCTGCGGATCGGCATCGGCAGTGGGGAACTCCTCCGGGGAGATCCGCGGGAACACGGGCTCCGGCACGGAGCCTCCGGCGGCCGCGCTCACGTCCGGGGCGGCGTGCTGGGGTTCGGAAGCTACCTCAACGCGCTGTGGAGCACTCTCCGTATCCGACTCGCGGGAGGTCGAACCCGGCATCCGCTCCCGCGGGGTCGGTCCCGCCGCGGCAGCGGACATGGTGACCGCCTCAGTGCCACCCTCGGGGCTGTTCTCGGGGCCGCTTTCAGCACCGCTCTCGGGGCCGGCGGCCGGAGCGCGGCTCCGCACCGGGACTTCCAGGTGCACCCGGTGCGCGGCGGCGAGCGCTTCGCGGTGGTACTCGGGCAGTTCGGCCCCGCTGGCGAACACGTCCACCGAGCAGTCGACGCCGGCCTGCCGCAGCGCTTCGAGCAGCTGGTAGCCGAGAGCGGCCAGCGAGCCGTCGGCGCCGACTTCGGCGAGCAGCACGCGGCGGGGCACCGCCCCGGCGTTGTCCCCGGCCGGGGTGGTGCGCCAGGTCGTCCACAACCCGCGCAGACCGGCCAGCCGGTGCGCCACGGGGGCGAGGGCGTCGGTGACGGCCCGTTCGGGCTCGGCGGTGTCCGCGTCGAACCGGTGCGCGGCCGGTTCGGGCTGCTCCACCACGGACAGCCGCTCCGCGAGGTCGGCGTCCAGGTGCAGCTCGGACAACGTGCGCCGCAGCTGGTGCTGCTCGGTGGCGCTGAGGCGCACCCGCCCGGCCAGCAGGCATCCGGTGAGGAAGTGCGCGGCGGTGTCGGCCTGCGCCATTCCGAGCAGTTCTCGAGTGCTGTTGACGGCGTCGTCGTCGACCCGCCCGGTCATCGCCAGCAGGAGCGTGTGCAACCGCTCCCCGGGGCCGGCTGTTTCGGCCACATCCAGCACGCATGCCCTCCTTCGACGTGTTCCGCGGACGACGGGTGCGGCCGTGGTCAGCCGCGCGCGTCCACGATGGATCCAGCGGTCCGCTCGCCGTGCTCGTGCGGGGCGCGAGCCGCTTCCGGTCCGGTGCAGACGAGTTCCGACGCGGCCAGCGCGGCCCGGTGGTAGGCCCCGGCGGCGGTCTCGGCGGGCAGCACTTCCACGCGGGGCGCGCTGTCCCCGAGCGCGCGCAGCACGCGCTGCACCTCGTCGGTGAGCGCGATGTGGTCCGCGGTCGCGGTGATCAGCACGACGCGCTTCGGTTCCGGACCGCGCCGCCAGCTGGTGCGCACGTCGCGCACGCCGGCGCGGCCGCGCAGCGTCGCGGCGAGGACGAGGACGTCGGCGTGGCCCGCGCCCGCGGTCTCGCGCGGTGGTCGGGCGCTGAAGTGCACGTCCGGCTCGGTGGCGACCGCGGCCGGCAGGATCGCGTTGACCAGCGCGGGGTCGGCCCCCAGCGGCAGCAGGGCTTCGGCGAGCAGGCGCTGTTCGTCGTCGGGCAGGCTGGTGCGGTCGCGCACGAGCGTCGCCGGCAGCACGCGGGCCAGCACGTCGGCAGCCCCGCCGGCGAGCCAGTCCCGGTAGCGCCACAGGTACCGGTCGGGCAACCGGTCGGCCAGCCGCAACAGCAGTTCGTGACACCGCACTTCCGTTTCGCGCACCGCCACGTCGCCCCTCCCCAGGCTCGACTCCCTCGGCGCGGGCACCCGCTCCACTCCTCCAGGCGAAGCCTGCTCGTACCGCTCCGTCCTCATCAACCCCGAATGATGAACACTGCGGATACAGTCGGCTGAACGGTTGCTCGCCATATCACCCGTTCGGACCACATCGGACAGGCGCTCCGAACAGGTGGTGATTGCAGCCTACTGGTTGGTCACCCCGCACACCGGTGCGGGAGCAAAAAAGTCCGGCGACACGCGAAAGCGGGCCCGCCCAAACCGGACGGACCCGCTGCAACACGACACGACCCCGCTGCACGGCCCGCTGCAACACGACACGGCAACGCCGCGGGCGCGCGGAGGCGACCTACCTCAGGCGACCTTGGCGATCAACTCCACCTCGACGGGCGCGCCCAACGGCAGCTCCGCCACGCCCACGGCGGAGCGGGCGTGCTGACCCGCGTCGCCGAAGATCTCCCCGAGCAGTTCGGAAGCACCGTTGAGCACCGCCGGCTGGCCGCCGAAGCCCTCGGCCGAAGCGACGAAGCCCACCACCTTCACCACCCGGGTCACCGCGTCCAGGCCCGCCACCGAGTCGACCGCGGCCAACGCGTTGAGCACGCAGGTGCGGGCGCACTCGGCGGCGGTCTCCGCATCAACCTCGGCGCCGACCTTGCCCGTGGCCGCGAGCTTGCCCTCGACCAGCGGCAACTGGCCGGCCGTGTACACGTAGGAGCCGGTGCGCACCGCGGGCTGGTACGCCGCGACGGGCGCGGCCACCTCCGGCAGCCGCAGCCCCAGCTCGGCGAATCGATCAGTCCACCGCCCCATGCTCAGCCTTCCTTCGGCCGCTTCATGTAGGCCACCATCTGCTCGCCGGTCGGGCCGGGCAGCACGGCTACGAGCTCCCAGCCGTCCTCACCCCACTGGTCCAGGATCTGCTTGGTCGCGTGGCTCAACAGCGGAACCGTCGCGTACTCCCACTTCTGCATACGGCACACCCTAGTAGTGCCGTCCGCGCGCGGGAGGGGCAGGCGCGGTCGGTGAACACCCGGGTGCGCCGCACCACCGGCCGGGGCTCGGCCGCCCGCCGGTCTCCTAAGCTGGCCGTGTGACCGAATGGGACCGGGAGCTCAACCGGGCTCGGCTGCACGTCGTCAGCGGCAAGGGCGGCACGGGCAAGACCACCGTGTCCGCCGCACTGGCGCTGGCCCTGGCCACCGGCGGCCGGCGCGTGCTGCTGATCGAGGTCGAAGGGCGCCAGGGCATCGCCCAGCTCTTCGACACCGCGCCGCTGCCGTACTCCGAGGAGTGGATCGCCGCCGCACCGGGAGGCGGCGAGGTGCGCGCGCTCGCCATCGACGCCGAACCAGCGCTGCTCGAATACCTGTCGATGTTCTACAACCTCGGCTTCGCCGGGCGGACGCTGCGCAGGATGGGCGCGATCGACTTCGCCACCACCCTGGCGCCCGGCATCCGGGACGTGCTGTTCACCGGCAAGATCAAGGAATGCGTCGGGCGCACCGACGACCGCGGGCGCCACCTCTACGACGCGGTCGTGCTCGACGCCCCGCCGACCGGACGCGTGGTGAAGTTCCTCGACGTCACCCGCGCCATGGCCGACCTCGCGAAGGTCGGCCCGGTGCGCGAGCACAGCGACGGCGTGGTGCGCCTGGTGCACTCGCAGGACACGGTCGTGCACCTGGTGACGCTGCTCGAGGAACTGCCGGTGCGGGAAACGCTGGAGACCGTCGCCGAACTCAACGCCGCCGAGATCCGCCCCGGCGGTGTGGTGCTCAACCGGGTGCGCCCGGACCGGCTGCCGAGCCGCTCGGTCGACCCCGCCGCGGACGGACGGCTGGACGCCGCGCGGGTGCGCGCGGGCCTGCAGACCGCCGGGTTGGACGTGGACGAGGAAACGCTGGCCGGGCTCGTGCAGGAGACGAGCGAGCACGCCGTGCGCACCCGCGTCGAGCGGCAGGCCCGCGAGCAGCTCGACGCGGCGAACCTGCCCACCGTCACCCTGCCCCACGTCACCGAGGGCATCGACGTGACCGCCGTGTACGAACTGGCGCAGGACCTGACCGACCGCGGTGTGCGGAGCGCCCGGTGACCCGCGGGAAACCCGCGACCGCGAGGGAGGCGCGTTGAACGACGCACCGCTGCGCCCGCCCCGGCTCGACATCGACGGGCTCGTCGACGACCCCGGCACGCGGATCGTCGTCTGCTGCGGCTCCGGCGGCGTAGGCAAGACGACCTCCGCTGCCTCCGTGGCGCTGCGCGCCGCCGAACGCGGCCGGCGCACCGTCGTGCTCACCATCGACCCGGCGCACCGGCTGGCGCAGGCGCTCGGCATCCGGGAGCTCGAGAACCACCCGAAGGAAGTGGCGCTCCCGCAGCAGCACGGTGAGCTCTCGGCGATGATGCTCGACATGCGCCGCACGTTCGACGACATGGTGCTGGCGCACGCCGGGCACGAGCGCGCCGAGCAGATCCTGAACAACCCCTTCTACCAAACGATTTCCACGTCGTTCTCGGGCACGCAGGAGTACATGGCCATGGAGAAGCTGGGCCAGCTCGCGGCGTCCGAGCAGTGGGACCTGATCGTCGTGGACACACCGCCGAGCCGTTCGGCCCTGGATTTCCTCGACGCCCCGCAGCGCCTGTCGGCGGCGCTGGACGGCCGGGTGATCCGCATGCTGTCCAGCCCCGCGCGCGCGAGCGGCAAGGGACTGCGGAAACTCGTCGGCACGAGCTTCGGCATGTTCACCAAGGCGATCTCCACCATCGTCGGCAGCCAGATGCTCACCGACGCCGCGGCGTTCGTGCAGGCCTTCGACTCGACCTTCGGCGGTTTCCGGGAACGCGCCGAGCACACCTACCGGCTGCTGCGCTCGGCCGGCACGGCGTTCCTCGTGGTCGCCACGCCGGAGGCGGACGCGCTGCGCGAAGCCTCCTACTTCGTGGAGCGGCTGCACAGCGAACGGATGCCGCTGGTGGGCATGATCGCCAACCGCACGCACCCCGTGTACGCGGAGCTTTCGGACACGCGCGCCCGCGCCGCCGCCGAGGAGCTCGAGCGCAGCGCTTCGGCGCCGCTGGCCACCGCGGTGCTGCGGGTGCACGCCGACCGGGTGGCGGTCGCGGAGCGGGAGAAGCGCCTGCTCGGACGGTTCACCCGCGCGCACCCCCGAGTACCGCTGATCGGCGTGCCCGGACTGCCCGCGGACGTGCACGACCTGACGGGGCTGCGGGAGATCGGACGGCGGCTCGCCGGCGGATGACCGGCGGAGATGTCCGCCCGCGTCCGTGTCAGCTTGCCGCGTCCGCCCCGCCCGTGTCAGCTTGCCGCGTCAGCCGGCTTGCGAGTACCGCGCGGCGAACTCATCCGGTTCGGCGTGATCCTGCCGCGCGGCCTCCAGCAATTCCCGCCAATTCCGCACATCGGGACGTCGCCGTAACAACGCGCGGCGTTCCCGCTCGGTCATTCCGCCCCACACCCCGAATTCGATGCGGTTGTCGAGCGCTTCGCTCAGGCACTCGGTGCGCACCGGGCAACCGAAGCAGACCCGGCGCGCTTTTCGCTGCTCGGCCCCTCGCACGAACAGCTGATCGGGATTCTCGTCCCGACAAGCGGCGCGGACACGCCAATCCCCCTGCTCGGACATCAAGCTTCCCCCAGCTCCTCACTGGCATCGTCGGCGACGTTCTCGTCCGGAGCCCCCCCGGCACCGGAAGCAGCGCCCGCACGACCGCTGGTCGGCGGGAACGCAACTGTGCTGTCGCTGGACGTGGACGCACTGTAGGAGGTGTTGGTTCCTGCAACCAACATGCGAATGCGAATCGGTTGCCTTGAGGATCCTCACACCGAGCACTCATCACATCGAGCGGCAGCTCCGCACGACGCGCTGTGACGTGCCGGGCGCGAACTTACTCTGGGCCGGTGCGCGCTCGACACGGGTTGTTCAAGCTCTTCGGCCTCTGCGTGCTGGCCGGTGTCCTCGTCGCCGGCATGCTGTTCCCAGCAGTGGGATCGCTCGGTGTGGTCTCGAACCGCGCCAGCGACGCGGTGAACAGCATCACCCGCGACATCCTCACCCAGAAGTCCCCGCTGGTGACGACCGTCACCGACCGGGACGGCGAGCCGATCTCCTACTTCTACGACCAGGACCGCACCCCCGCGGCACCCGACCAGATCTCGGACGCGATGAAGGCGGCGATCATCTCCATCGAGGACCGCCGCTTCTTCGAGCACGAAGGCGTCGACTGGCCCGGCACCGTGCGAGCCGCCATCACCAACCAGGCCTCCGGTGAAGTCAGCCAAGGCGGGTCCACGCTGACGCAGCAGTTCGTGAAGAACTACCTCATGCACGTCATCGCCGGGGACGATCCGGTCAAGCAGGCCGAGGCGGTGGAGCAGACACCGGCGCGCAAGATCCGCGAGATCCGCATCGCCCTGCAGCTCGAACAGCGCATGGGCAAGGAGGAGATCCTCGCGCGTTACCTCAACGTCGTCCCGTTCGGCAATCAGATCTACGGCGTCAACTCGGCCGCGCGGACCTACTTCGGCACCACCCCCGGGGAGCTGACCATCGCGCAGTCGGCGCTGCTGGCGGGCATGGTCAACATGCCCAGCGCGCTCAACCCGGAGACGAACCCGCAGGAAGCCGAGCACCGGCGCAACATGGTCATCGACGCGATGGAGCAGCAGGGGCGCATCACCGCTGCGGCCGCCGACCAGGCGCGGCAGGCGCCGCTGGGGGTGGTCAGCCCGGTGCAGAACCTCCCGAACGGTTGCGTGGGCGCCGGCCCGGAGCACGGCTTCTTCTGCCAGTACGTCATGGACTACCTGCAGCGCCGCGGTTTCACCGAGGAGCAGCTGAAGCAGGGCGGCTACACCATCCGCACCACGTTGGACAAGGACATCAGCGCCGAGGCGAAGCGGGCCGCCGAGCAGCAGGTGCCCCAGGACACCGAGGGCATCGCCAACGTGATGAGCGTGGTCGAGCCCGGCGAGGACAAGCATCCCGTGCGCGCGCTCGTGGCCAACCGCGACTACGGTTTCGACGCCGACGAGGGCCAGAGCGCCTACTCGCTGCCCAGCAGCATGGCCATGTTCGGCGCCGGGTCGGTGTACAAGGTGTTCACCGCGGCGGCCGCGCTGGAACACGGCCTGGGCATCAACACGCGGATCCCCGCGCCCGGGTCGTACACATCGCAGGTGTACAAGAACGGCACGGCGCCCTACACGGTCGGCAACGCCGAAGGAACCAACCCCGGCCCGCGCAGCGTCCAGCAGGCCCTGGCCACCTCCCCGAACACCGCGTTCGTCGCGCTGCAGGAGCGCGTGGGACTGGACGAGACGGTGAACATGGCCAGCCGCCTGGGCATGCGGCAGACGCTGAACCAGCACAGCACCGCCGGGCAGAAGATCTCGCCGAACGGGACGAACGGCACCTCCCAGGCCCAGGAGGTCAAGCAGAACGAAATCGGCGCGTTCACCCTCGGCTACACACCGACGAACCCGCTGGAGATCAGCAATGTGGGTGCGACGATCTTCAGCGGCGGCACGTGGTGCCCGCCGACGCCGGTGGCCGAGATCACCGACCGCAACGGCGACCCGGTCCCGTTCACGGAAGAACCCTGCGACCAGGCGGTTCCCAGCGACCTGGCCGACGCGTTGGCCGTGGGGATGAGCCAGGACGACAAGCCCGGCGGCACGGCGCACCAGGCCGCGCAGAGCGCGGGCTGGGACCGCCCGCTGGCGGCCAAGACGGGAACCACCGAGGAACACCGGTCAGCCGGGTTCCTCGGGGCGACGGCGCACCTGTCCGCGTCGGTGCTCACCTTCAGCGACGGCGACTCGCCGCGGGGGATCTGCGACACGACACCGCCGTCGTTGTGCGGTGACGGCAACATCTACGGCGGCAAGGTGCCGGCGCGCACCTGGTTCGGGGCGATGAAACCGCTGCACGAGGACCTGCCGCCCCAGCCGCTGCCGGACGTGAGCTCCCGGTACTCCAGCGGCGGCGAGGAGCAGCACGCGCCGTACGTCATGGGCATGCCCGGTGACCAGGCGGAGCAGACGCTCAGCGACGCCGGCTACGAGGTGGAGCGCACGGCGGCGCACAGCGAACGCCCCCAGGGCACGGTGGTCTCGCAGTCCCGCTACGGGGCCGTACCTCAGGGCGAGACCGTCGAGCTCCGGGTCAGCACCGGCTACATCCCCTCACCCGCCGGGGGCAGCAGGAGTTAGTCGATCACCCGCTGATCAACCGCCGAGCCGGCTCTTGACCAGCGCGGCCACCTGCGCGCCCTCGGCGCGCCCGGCGACCTTGGCGTTGACGGCCTTCATGACCTGCCCCATCTGCTTCATCCCGGGCGCTTCACCCAGCTCCGCGGCGACTTCGTCCACCGTCTGCTGCACGAGCTGCTCGAGCTCCTCCTCCGACATCGCTCGCGGCAGGTAGCGGCGGAGGACCTCGGCCTCGGCGCGCTCCGAGGCCGCCTGCTCCGCACGCCCGGCCTCGTCGAAAGCGGTCGCCGACTCGTCGCGCTTCTTGGCCTCCTTGCTCAGCACCCGCTGCACTTCTTCGTCGCTGAGTTCCCGGGCCTGCTTGCCGGAGACCTCTTCGTTGCCCACCGCGCTCAACGCCATCCGGAGCACGCCGGTGGTGGCGGTGTCGCGTTGCTTCATCGCCGCGGACAGGTCCGCCCGCAATTGCTCTTTGAGGTGCGCCATGCCGCCGATTGTCCCGCGCCCGCTCCGGGCCGGGCAGGCAGCACTCCCGTGGCGCGGCGCGGGTGAGCACACCGGCGCGCGGCGCTCCGGGCGAGGCCTACCCTGGGTGGCGTGAAGACTCTGGGCAGGACCGCACTGACAGGGAGCGCGCTGAGCGCCGGAGCGATCGCCTACGCGGCCGCCGTCGAACGGCGGCGCTGGACCCTCCGGGAAGCGGCGTTGCCGGTGCTCGCACCGGATGCGCAGCCGCTGCGCGTGCTGCACGTCTCCGATCTGCACCTCACCCCGAACCAGCGCGACAAGCAGGAGTGGGTGGCCGCGCTGGATGCGCTCGAACCCGACCTGGTGGTCAACACGGGCGACAACCTCGCCCACCCGAAGGCGGTCCCCGGTGTGCTGCGGGCGCTGGGGCCGCTGCTGGATCGGCCGGGGATCTTCGTGTTCGGCAGCAACGACTACTACGCGCCGAAGCCCAAGAACCCCGCGCGCTACCTGTTGCCCGCCCACCGCGCCAAGCGGGTGCACGGCGAGCAGCTGCCCTGGCAGGACCTGCGCGCCGCGCTGACCGAACACGGCTGGGTCGATGCGACGCACCGACGGCGGACCGTCAGCGCCGGCGGCAACGAGGTGCACGTCGCCGGGGTGGACGATCCGCACCTGGGGCTCGACGACTACTCCTCGATCGCCGCGCCTGCCCCGCAGGGGGCGGACCTGCGCCTGGGGGTGACGCACTCGCCGGAGCCGCGGCTGCTCGACCGGTTCGCCGCCGACGGGTACGACCTGGTCGTGGCCGGGCACACGCACGGCGGGCAGTTGTGCGTGCCGGGATTCGGTGCGCTGGTGACCAACTGCGGGATCGACCGCGCCCGAGCGAGCGGCACCTCCACCTGGGGTGAGCACATGCGGTTGCACGTCTCGGCCGGACTGGGCACGTCGCCGTACGCCCCGGTGCGGTTCGCCTGCCCGCCGGAGGCGACGCTGCTGACGCTCATGCCGCGCGAGGAGTGACCGGGCGGAGCGACCGGGCGGAACGACCGGACGGAACGACCGGGCGGAACGACCGGGCGGAGCGACCGGGGCGGTGACCAGCGGACAGCAAGCCGGTGACCGGCGGAAACGACGATCCTACCCCGGTTTCCGAGCGGCTGCGCGGATTCGCTAGACTGTCTCCCGGCGGTCGGCAGCGACCCGGTCCGGTCCACCTCTGGTGATCGGACCCGACCGCGCAGCAACCGGGGTGTAGCGCAGTTTGGGAGCGCGCGTCGTTCGGGTCGACGAGGTCGTGGGTTCAAATCCCGCCACCCCGACGGACGAGGGCCAGGTCAGCACAGCTGATCTGGCCCTTTTCGCGTGCAGCGGACCGCCCGGCTGACGGGACGTTTCTCGAGAAAAGTCGCGGACTTTTCTCGAGAAACGTTCAAACGCCCTGGTGCGGAGGCGGCTGGGTGGGCGACGTACCCGCCCGACGCGCGCCGCCGTGTCGGGCCTTCCCCTGCGGCGGGAACACCGGCGCATCAGGCACGATCGAGCTGTGAGCACCTATCCAGAGGCGAAGGTTCCCGCGAAGCTGTTCGACGACCCGCAGGCCCAAGCGCGGTGGCAGGCGCGCTTCCGGGCGCCGCGGGTGTCGTTGCCCAGCTGGGCGCGGGACGCACCGCAACGCAACGTCTACGTTTCGAACGCCAGCGGCACCTGGGAGATCTACGCCTGGGACCGCGGCGCCGAGGAGCACCAGCGCGTCACCGACCGTCCACAAGGAACTTTCCACGCGGCCCTGCCCCCGGACGGCGAGCGGATCTGGTGGTTCGACGACACCGACGGCGACGAGTTCGGCCGCTGGAAGGTGCAACCGTTCCGCACCTCCGGCACCGAGCAGCAGGCCGCCGACGCCGTGGCCGGGGTGCACAGCGGGTACCCGGCCGGTCTCGAACTGGGTGCGCACATCACCGCCCTGGGCATGTCCACCGACGAGGGCGTGACGATCTGGGTCTGCGAGGACGGCGGCGAGCCGCGCGTGCTGTACCGGCACGACCAGGACGGTGGACTGGCCGCGCTGTCCTGGGACGAGTCGCTGGCCGCCGTGTCGCACTCGGAGCACGGCGACAGCAGGCACCCCGCGCTGCGCGTGCTGCGCGTGGACGGAACGCCGGTCGCGGAGAAGTGGGACGGCCCCGGCAAGGGCCTCGACGCGCTGGAGTTCGCCCCGGTGCGCGGCGACCCGCGGCTGCTGGTGTCGCACGAACGGCGCGGCCGCGAAGAACTGCTCGTCTGGGACGTGCTCGCCGACACCGAGACCGAACTGCGGCTCGACCTGCCGGGCGAGGTCTCCGCCGACTGGTACCCGGACGGCAAGGCGCTGCTCATCGCGCACACGCACCACGCGCGCACCGCGATCTACCGCTACGACCTCGCCTCCGGCGAGCTGTCCGCGCTGCCGACCCCCGCCGGCACGGTCGTCGGCGCCTCGGTTCGCCCGGACCGCGCGGTGGAGTACGTCTGGTCCTCCGCGGCGAGCCCCTCGATGGTGCGGGCGCTGTCACCGGCGGGTTCGGACGACGTGCTGCTCACCCCACCTGGCGAACGAGCTCCGGAGTCCGAACCGGTCGCCGACGTGTTCGTGCAGGCCCCGCACGGTCCGAACGAGGCCGTGCACGCGCTGGTCTCCCGGCCGGCGCACGCCGGCGACGGCCCGCTGCCCGCGGTGTTCAACCTGCACGGTGGTCCGCACGCGGCCGATGAGGACCGGTTCTCCGCCTACCGCGCGGCGTGGTTGGACGCCGGGTTCGCCGTCGTCGAGATCAACTACCGCGGTTCGACCGGGTACGGCTCGGCCTGGCGCGACGCGATGGAGGGCCGCCCCGGCCGCACGGAGCTGGAGGACGTCGCGGCGGTGCACGACTGGGCACTCGCACAGGGGTTGACCACGCCCGAGCTCAGCGTCGTCGCGGGCGCCTCGTGGGGCGGGTACCTCACCCTGCTCGCCCTGGGGACCCAGCCGGACCGGTGGGCCGCCGGCGTTTCGGGCGTGCCCGTGGCGGACTACGTCACCGCCTACGCCGACGAGATGGAGCCGCTCCGCGCGTTCGACCGGTCGGTGTTCGGCGGCGCGCCGGACGAGGTGCCGGGGACCTACCGGGACTCCTCCCCCATCACGCACGTCGACCAGGTGCGCGCGCCGGTGCTCGTGCTGGCCGGGGACAACGATCCGCGCTGCCCGATCCAGCAGGTGCTGAACTACCTGGACCAGCTGGCGCGGCTGAACGTGTGGTTCGAGTTCTACCGCTACGACGCGGGGCACGGCTCGCTCGTGGTCGCCGAAACGCTGCGGCAGGTATCCACCGAGATCCACTTCGCGCGGCGGGTCCTCGGCGTGTGACGGCTGTTCCGGGCGGGCCACCGAGCGGTCCGCCCGGAGTGCCGCGGACCGGGCAGGTCGGGACGCGGCCGGCGGCAGTACCTGTCGATCAGCCGGCCTCGTCGTCCGAGGCGTCTTTCGGACGCACCGAGCCGACGAACTCCTGGAAATCCGGCAGGACGGTGTCGAAAACACCGGAAGTCGCGGTCAGCACCAAACGCACGACCGCCTGCCGGTGCCGGTCGTGGACGTCCCGCATCAGCAGGTACACCTGGCACTGCACGAGTTCGAGGGTTTCGCCCTCGACCTGCGCGGCCACCCGCAGGATCTGCGTCAGGCCCGGTGCGTCCTCGGAACCGAACTCGGAGCGGTGCGACAGCGAAACCCGCTGACTGCTCCGGTGCAGGCTGGTGAGCGACTCGTCCGCGACTTCGGCGAGCGTCGCGTCGTCGCGCTGCTGCTCGTCCATCGTGATGTTGGTGGTGAAACCGGGCCCCTCCGAGGCGGCGTGCAGCGCCACGAACGCAGCTCCGGGCGCTCCTACCGCGTCCGGGCGGGCGGGTTTCCACCCCTCCGGCAGGTGGAATTCCAGCGATACGGGCATCGCCTCTGCCATGTCTTGGATGCTCCATCCTCTTTCCGCGCGGGGAACTGGGAGCTCGTCTACAGCCATCCCGACATCGTCTGCTGCGCTGAACTGGTGGCACCGTTCCACGCGTCACCGACGGCATCGACCGCGTCACTCGCCGTCTGGCCGACCTTCTCCGGGTCGATCTCCACCCCACCGCCGACGCTGCCGCCTACACCTATGGCAGCTCCGACGTTGGTCTCGACTACGAAGTTCCCCTCATCGTTCATACCAATGTCAAAGCCGGTTTCGGCACCTGCTCCAGCCCAACCTTCGGCCGATCCTGTGACGCCGATACCACCAATGTCGGCGCCACCTTCAGCACTTGCTTTCGCTCCCGCAAAAGCATCGGCTTTGGTATTGACACCCGTGGCGCTCAGTTGCGTGTCGCCCCCTGCTCGCACGCCCGCGAAGCCGTCGACTTTACCGTGCGCCTCGGCCGGCCCGGAGGCGACGCGTCCCTCCGCCTGAGCTCGAGCGCCGGCCGAGGCCTCAGCCGATCCCTGCAGCGATCCGTTGCCCACCGAAGCAGACGTCGTAGCAGCGGCATCAACACTCGCCTCGTACGCCCCGCGGGCCGTGCCCCACTGATTGACAGTGCTACCTTCGCCTTTGACACTGGCCAGCTGCGCCTGTGCCTGAGCCTGAGCTAGCTTCCCGTTTTCCCCAACCGAAGCCGAGGCAGTAGCGTCAGGGCCCTTCGTCTCGGTCTTCCCGGAGCTGTTACCGCCTTGACTGACAGTGTCGAGCATGAGGGCCAATGCGGCGTCCCCGTCTTGCTCGCCGATCTTCTTGGCGACGCGGCGTCCCGCGTCGTCCAGCTGATCCTCCGCTCGCTTCAACACGGAGCGCGCCTCTTCCCTGAACTTGTTTTCTGCGGAATGCCCCCTGCTCCGGTCTGACTCGTTCGCGTTGTTCTTCGAATCCCGGGAAGCTTCTCCCCGCTCCCAGATCTCGATTGCCTCCGCTGCTTGCGTCTGCGCCCAACGCAGGACACCCGCATACTCGGAAAGAGATTTCGCAGCCTTCTCCGCACCATCAGCGCATTTGAGCCATTTCACAGGCTCCCGGGAGAATCTATCCTGAAATGAATCACTCGCCGTTCCGGACCAGCTTCCGAAATCTACCCTTTTTAACTCCTCGCCCACGTGTTCAAATTTCCGAGCGAGTTCCCCGAACCCCTCCGCGTTCCTCTCGACGAGACCCGCTTCCCCCGGGATCAGCTCCTTCGGGTCCGTCGTCTCACCCAGGCGCACTATTGCAGACCCCCCTTGGTGATCTCTCCGCTAATAGTGCCGATTTCCTTTCTGTATTTCAGGTCGCTGCCCTCGTATTCCTTCGCGATCTGACGCAGTGCCCGCGTTGCTTCCTCCGCAGTGCTCCGCAGAATATCCACCGCGGACCGCGTGCCCTCGAACAAGTCACTCACGGCCTTCTGCACGTCGTCATGACCGTAATCCACTTCCTCCTGTAGACCGTGCATTGCATCCTGCGGTATACCGGATACCGCGTCACTGATGTCCGCACCGGACTTGCGAATATCATCCGGGCTGACTTCGAACTTTCCCATGCATCCTCCGAACCCTGTTGGAGCACCGCGCAGCTGAACCGAATCAGATTTCACTAAAGGCGGCGCTGCGCCAAGTCCAGCCAGAACGGGTGACTGCGTTTTTCAAGGGCTTTTTCAGCTCGCCGGTGTTGAACCGGTAGTTGTACACCTCGCCGAACTGGCCGTACTCGGTGAACGCGTGCTCGCTGCTCCAGGAGGACTCCCACTTCCTCCCCCGGAAAGCTTCGGCCTTCACCGACAGATGCGGAACACCTGAAACCCAATCGACGCTCCGCTCGTCGTCTACGGCGCGCACCTCGCGGTTCTCCGGGTCCAAGCGCATGCTGACGCGGAACGCCTTGCTCAGCCCCGCTTTCGCGAAGACCTGGCGCCACTGGGCGTCGACGATGCGCCACTCCGCGACGAGGTCGGGCTCGCCATCCCCGCCCTCGCGGACCACGAACGGCGCGGTCGGGCGGTTCACCCCCAGAAGCGCCGAACGGACCTGCTCCGGCGGCAAAACCGGGACGTCACCGTCCGGCCTCTTGATGCCGCGGAAGAAATCCAACAAGCCCATCGCCGAGCTCCTCTCGAACGGTCCGCAGTGATCGCGGCAGACCGTAGCAGCAGCCGCGCGGAACTCGGTCCCGTTCTGCGAAAACATCTCGCTGAGGTGAGGGCGATCTCAGCGGGTCGGAACGCGCGGTTCGGGGCACCGGACGGCGACGGGCGGCCGAACTGCTTCCGGGGCACGTCCGAACACCGGCCGCAGCGGCGAGGAGCCCTGCGACGCAGTCCGTTTCGCCGCGTCCGCCCTCCCGCTCTGTGAGGTACCTGACGCGGCGGAATCTTGCGCGCAAGCGGGTTGTTGCGGCCGGACGTGAGCCGACTATTCGAACCGTTCAAGCTGCGAGACGTCGAGATCCGCAACCGCGCCTGGGTCTCGCCGATGTGCCAGTACTCGGCGACCGACGGCGTGCCGAACGACTGGCACCTCGTCCACCTGGGCCAGTTCGCCCTCGGCGGCGCCGGCCTGGTCATCGCCGAGGCGTCCGGGATCAGCCCGGAAGGGCGCATCAGCCCGGCCGACACCGGCATCTACAACGACGAGCAGGTCGCCGCCTGGCAACGCATCACCGGCTTCCTGCGGGAGCACGGCGCCGCCCCGGGCATCCAACTCGCCCACGCCGGACGCAAGGCGTCGACCACCGCCCCGTGGGACGGCGAACGCAGCATCTCCCCCGCCGACGGGGGTTGGGAGACGGTGAGCTCCACCGCGCAGCCGTTCGGTGAACTGGCGGCGCCGCGCGCGCTCACCACCGATGAGGTCGCCGCGATCCCGGAGCGGTTCGCCGAGGCCGTGCGCCGCGCCGACGAAGCCGGCTTCGACGTGGTCGAGCTGCACTTCGCGCACGGCTACCTGGCGCACCAGTTCTACTCGCCGCTGGTCAACGACCGCACCGACCACTACGGCGGGGACTTCGACGGCCGCGTGCGGCTGCTGCTGGAGATCACCGAGGCCGTCCGCGCGGTGTGGCCGGAGGGCAAGCCCGTGCTCGCGCGCATCTCCGCGACCGACTGGGTCGACGGCGGTTGGACCGGGGACGATTCGGCACGCCTGGCCCGGCTGCTCGTCGAGCGCGGCGCGGACCTCGTGGACGCTTCCACCGGCGGTGCCGTGCCGAACGCGTCGATCCCGGTCAAGTCCGGCTACCAGGTGCAGTTCGCACGTCAGATCCGGATGGACGCCGACGTGCCGACGGGTGCGGTCGGGCTGATCACCTCGCCGGAGCAGGCCGAGGAGATCATCTCGGCGGGTTCGGCCGACGCCGTGCTGCTGGCGCGGGAGCTGCTGCGCGATCCGCACTGGCCGCTGCGCGCCGCCGACGCGCTGCGCGCGGAGAGCCACTGGCCGAAGCAGTACGAACGCGCGCGCCCGAAGTGACGCACGCCGCGGGCAGCCCCGGAGCACACCGACAGCACACCGACGCCTCCGGCTTCCCGCAACGACGAGGGCCCCACCCGTGCGGGTGGGGCCCTCGTCGTGTTTTCAGCGCACCAGCTGCACAGCCGTGGCCGCCGCGAAGCCGTTCGACAACTCCCAGCAGCTCAGTCGGCGAGCTTGGCCTCCCACATCCAGTGGGCCTTCTCCAGCTGCTGCGCGACGGAGATCAGCAGGTCCTGGGTGACCTGGTCGGTCTTGTCGGTCTCCTCGATCCGGGGGCGCAGACGGCTGATCAGGTCGGCCAGGATCCGCACCACGGTTTCCTTCACCTCGCGCGTGGTGCGCCACCCGGACTCGAAGCGGGTGACGCCCGAGGTCTCGGCGAGCGTCGCCGACCGTCCGTCCGGCGGGTAGCCGATCGTGGCGGCGCGTTCGGCGACGTCGTCGGCCAGCGATCGGGCCGTGCTCACCAACTCGTCGAGGTGCAGGTGCACGTCCCGGAAGAACTCGCCGACCACGTTCCAGTGCGCCTGCTTCGCGGTCAGGTGCAGGTCCACCAGGTCCACCAGCGTGGCCTGCAGCGCCTTGCCCGTCGCATCCCGGTCGGAGTCCTTGAGCGGTCCGGTGATCGGAGTTTTCGCAGCCGTTCTCTGGGCCATGAGCAGGTCCCTTCCTCGTACCCGAGCCGTTCCGCCGAGGATGCGCGTTCACCGCGCCGCCTGCACGGTGAACACCGCTCACCGCGTGGACGACCGGCGGGGCCCGCCGCGAACGGTTGTTCCCCGCACTCGCGCGCTGCGCGGATCCGAACCGAACGGGTGCTCGATCCGTGCGCGGGCCCTCGGACGTGCGCTCAGGCGCCGCCCTCGGCGAACTCCACGACCTGCTGGCCAATGGTGCGCAGGGTCGTGGTGACCTTCGGGTCGGCGCACTCGCCCCCGGGGCCGAACCGCGTCTCGGCGGAGTTCACCGCCCCGCCCAGCGGGGTGGGCCACCCGCGCAGCGCGTGCACCACCGAGCGCAGCGACTGCAGGGTGAGCACCGTGGCCTGCCAGCCGTAGGCGATGCCGATGCAGCCGACGGCGCGTCCGGTCAGGTAGGGGCGGTCGTCCTCGCGCAGGTCTTCGACGTAGTCGAGGGCGTTCTTCACCAGGCCCGAGATCGTGCCGTGGTAGCCGGGGGAGGCCAGCACCACGCCGTCGGCCGTGCGCAGCGCCGAGATCAGCTCCACGGCCTTGTCGGTGCGCTCGGCGAGGTCGGTGTCGTAGAACGGCAGGGCCAGGTCCGCACCGGTGATCGCCTGCACCTTCGCGCCGGCGTCCGCGGCGCCGCTCAGGGCCACCTGCATCGCCCGCTCCGACTGGGAATCCGGGCGGACGGATCCACCGACCCCGATCACGGTCACCGTCATGCCTCGCCTGCTCCTCACTCGTCGTCCGGCCGGAAACGGCCACGGGGTCACGCTACGACTTCGAGCGCGCTTCAGGTCAAAGTTCCGTGTCCCGTTGCACAGTTACTTAGCGGTAGCCTGCGGGGGATCAACCGTCCCTGGAGGTCAAGCTCACATGTCGAAGGCACTGGAGCGCGTGCGGCCCGTGGTGGAAGCGGGCGCGCTGCGCGGCATCATCTCGTTGCCCAGGACCGTCCGCCGATGGATCGCGGGAGCTCCCGTGCGCCTCGACGGGCAGGAGCTCGCGCTGGACGCGCAGCTGCTGCTGCGGATGCAGCGGCTGGCCGGCAAGGACCAGCTCAGCGCCGAGACCCCCGAGCTGGCGCGCGACGGCATGCGCCAGGCGATCGGCCTGCTCGGCACCGCCGCCGTGCCGGGCGTCGTCGCCGCCGAGCGGCGGATCGACACGCCCGACGGTCCGCTGGCCGCGCGGCTGTACCGGCCGCGCGAGGTGACCGGGACCGGGCCGCTGCTGGTCTTCTACCACGGCGGCGGCTGGGTGATCGGCGATCTGGACACGCACGACGACCTGTGCCGGTTCCTGGCCAAGCACGTCGGGATCCGCGTGCTGTCCGTCGACTACCGGCTCGCTCCGGAGCACCGGTTCCCCGCCGCCTACGACGACGCGCTGGCCGCCTACCGGTTCGCGGTGGAGCAGGCCGCCGAGCTGGGCACCACGCGGGACGCGATCGCCGTCGGCGGCGACAGCGCGGGCGGCAACCTCGCCGCCGCGGTGGCGCTGCACGCCCCCGGCGGAGGCCTGCCGCGGCCCCGGATGCAGTTCCTGCTCTACCCCGCGGTCGACGCGACGCGGCGGCGGGAGTCGCGGCGCACGTTCGCCGACGGTTTCCTGCTCACCGACACCGACATGGACTGGTTCCTGGACTCGTACGTGCCGGAGGTGCAGCAGCGCGGCGATCCGAGGTTGTCGGTGCTGTTGGCCGAGGACCTCAGCGATCTCTCCCCGGCCTACGTGGTCACCGCCGGGTTCGACCCGCTGCGGGACGAGGGCGAGGCCTACGTCGAGCGCCTGTCCGAAGCCGGTGTCTCCGTGGTGCACCGCCGCTTCGACGACCTGATCCACGGTTTCGCCACGCTGCGCGGCGCGGGTGCGCGTTTCGACCAGGCCCTGTTCGAGGTGGTCGGCTCGTTGCGCGCCGGCCTGGCCGCCGCGGCCAGCCCCGCGGCGTGAGAACCTGCCCGCGGGAAGCCGGCATTCGCCCGCTTCCCGCGGGCGAGCCGCCGTTTCAGGTGAGCAGCTCGCGCAGCCGGTCGAGCAGTTCCTGCCGCGAGCCGCACTCGAGGCGCTGCTTCATCCGTCCCACGTGGTGCTCCACGGTTTTGGCCGAGATGAACAGCCGCGAGCCGATCTCCTTGTAGGTCTTGCCCGCCAGCACGTGCTCGGCGACCTCGCGTTCGCGCCCGGACAGCGCGTGCGGCTCGGTGGCGGCAGCTCCGGTGACGGCGCGCGGGCGCGGCGGTTTGCCCTGCAGCGTCCGCGCCGTTTCCAGCAGCCGCAGCATGTCCTGCCGGTCGGTGGTGTGCAGCGCGACCTGCCCGGCCAGGCGCGCACCGTCCCAGGCGAATCCGGCCGAGTGCAACGACATCGCGGCCTGCCGGGCCCGTTCGGCGTCGACGTCGCCGCCGAGCGCGCGCAGCCACACCTCGGCACCCGCGGCCATGGCGGTGGCCAGCGGGTTGTGCCCGGAGGCGGCCCGCAACGCGGCTGCGTGCTGCCAGGCTTCGTCGTGTTCGCGCAGGACGATCGCCGCCTGCATGCACTTCCACCGCAACGGTGCCGACCACAGTGGAGGATCATCCAGGAGTTGCAGCAGGCGCAGGGCTTCCTGCTGGTACGGGGCGATCCACGCGTGGTCGCCGAGCCGCGCGGCGGCCACGATCGCCTCGCCGAGCGGGAACAGGCTGAACAGGTCGACGGGATGTTCGGCGACGGCCTGCCGCAGCGCCCCGCGGACGGTCCCGAGCACTGCCGTGTCGTTGTCCCTGCCGGCGGCGCCCGCGCGCAGCGCGGCGAGCCACAACCGGTCGCGCCCGCGCAGGGTTGCGCGCTCCAGCACGTCCAGATCACTGTGGACAGAAGAGGTGTCACCGCGGGACAACACTTGGAAATCCGACAACAGGCGCATCCTCGTCCACAGTGGATCGCATTCGCCGGTGGCCTCCCGGCCGCGCTCCAGCACGCCGTGCGCCACGTCCGGATCCCCCGCGTGCAGCGCCACGAGAGCCGCGATCGCGGCCGGAGCGTCCGGCAGCGCACCGGCGACGTCGGAATCGGCCAGCGCCGCCGCGCGCGCGGTGCCGGACACGGCCGCCGCGGCCGATCCGGTCACGGACTCCCACACTCCCGCTGCCAGCTGCTCGAACGCTCCCGCGCGCAGTGACGGCGGGCCGTCGCCACCGCCGCAGGCCCACATGTCCCGCGCGCGTTCGCGGTCGCCCGCGCCGAGCAGCGCCACCGCGGCGAAGGCCCAGTCGCCCAGCCAACGCGGCCCGCGCGCCGACCACGCGCACAGCTGCGCGCAGCGCTCCAGCAGGCCCCGGTGCGCCAGCGCAGTCGCGGCGATGCGAGCCACCTCCGCACGCCCCGCCGCTCGTTCGTCGCCCAGCACCTGCTCGGCGTGCCGCAGCGCGGTGTCGAAATCACCGGCCACTGCCGCAGCGCGCACGCGCAGCACGGCCGTTTCCGACTCGGCGGCGCCGCTGTGCGCGGCCGCGTCGCACAGCCGGCCGGACAGCGCGGGCTCGCCGGCGCGCAGCGCGTCGGAGGCGGCCTGCGCGAAACCGCGCGCCAGGGCCTCGTCCGGCCCGGTGGCCTCGTGGTGCTCGGCCACCACGCGCATCACCGGCAGCAGCGCCGCTTCGGTGTCGAGCCGCTGTTCGATCAGCCGCCGCGCGATCCACAACCACGCTTCCCGCGGCAGGATCCGGCCGAGCGCGCACCGCACGACCGGAACGGGTGCGTCGCCGGCTGCCAGGAATCCGCTGGCGCGCACGTGCGCCAGCACATCGTCCACAGTGGATTCTTCGGTGTCGAGCAGCCGCGCGAGCGGCGCGGCGCCGGAGCTCGCGCCGAGGGACAGCGCGACGAGCAGGTCCCTGCCCACCGGTCCGAGCCGGTCCAGTTCCGGGTGGAACCGCTCCAACACCGCTTCCGGAACCGCCCCGCGGCCACCGGGAGTCTGCCCGGCGGCCTCGAACAGGCGCACCGCCAACCGCGGCACGCCACCGCTGTGCTCGACGGCCCATCGCAGCCGCTCGTCATCGGCCGGGCCCGCCGCACGCCCCGCGTAGGCGGCGAGTTCGGCCACTCCCCACCCCGGCAGCGTCAGCGGCGTGCGCATCTCCGCCAACAGCGCGTCGAGCTCGGAGGAGCGCGGATGCGGCCGGTAGGTGAGCACCATCCGCGCACCAGCGGCGCGCGCCCGCTCCCGCAGGTCCCGCAACGTGTCCTCGTCGAGCCGGTGGGCGTCGTCGACGAGCACGGCCGCGTCGCGGCACTGCTCGACCGGGTGCTCGGCGCCGCGCACCGCGACCCCGGCAGCGGTGTAGGTGTGCGCGATGCAGGACAGCAGCGTGCTCTTGCCGAACCCGCCCGCACCGCGCACCGCCACGGTGCGGGCGCTGCCCGCCGCACCGGTGATCGCGCGGCACAGCGCCGCGAACTCCCCGCCGAGCACCTGCTCCAGAACACGGGTGACCTCGGCCCCGACGGGGCCGGCCTGCCCACCGGCGGACGCGCGGCCGAGCACAGCACCTCGCATCGCGGTGCCGCCGCTGACGGAACGCGGCGGGGGGACTTCTCGGTTCACGACTTCTCCCACCCTGAACGGACGGTGCGGCGAGGGATGTTCATCGGGCGCTCCCGAGCGCGCCCAGCACCCCGCCGAGCGGGTTGCTCGGTGGGAAGACGAACATCAGCACGATGCCGGTGATGATCAGAACCGCCGCGGCGGACAATTTCAACACCTTGATCCTACGAGCACGCGATTCGTCCGGTGGATCCAAGGGCATGGGTTCCACCGAGATCGGCGGGCGCTCCGGCATCGCGTCGGATTCCGGCGGTTCGGGGTCGGCCTCCGCGGTCTCGGGGATGACCACGTCCGGATCGGACGGCGGATCCGGGCGCGGCGCGGGCGGGGCGCGGTGCCCCGACCCGCCGGGCGCCACGGCGCGCGCGGCGGCCACCGCGGCACCGCTGGCCGCGACGAGTTCCGGGTGCCGGTCGACGAGCGGCGCGCGCCCCATGCGTTCGCCGACGAGGCGGCGCAGCAGCGGCGTGTGCGCGGTACCGCCCGCCAGCAGCACCGTGTCGAGCTCCTCCGCGGGCACGGGGCTGGACTGCACGGCCTGGTGCAGCACGTCCGGCACGCGTTCCAACTGCCGGCGCACGCGCCGCTCGTAGCGGTTGCGGGAGATCCCCACCTCGGTCGTGGTGCTCGGCAACCGCACCGGCACGCGGGTTTCCGCGTGGTAGGACAGGGCCTCCTTCGCCCGCGTGCAGGACTCGCGGAACCCGAGCAGCGCCGCGCGCGCCGCGGGGTCGCCGGCTTCGGCGGGCAGGTCCGCGTCGAGTTCTTCGCGCACGAGCTCCGCGACGACGTCGTCCAGGTCCCACCCGCCGGGGTGGGCGGTCTCCAGCGGGGGCCCGACGAGGTCGAAGGCGGACTCGCCGGGTCGGCGGCGCAGCACGGTCACGTCGAACCCGCTGCCTCCCGCGGTGCCCACAGCCAGCGAGAGGTTCTCGGCGAGCTCCTGCTTGCCCGCGTAATCCAGCGCCACCGCGAGGGGTTCGGGCACAGCGGTCACATCGGACAGACCGATGCGGGCGAGTTCGGTCAGCACGAGCCGCACCCGGTGCGGGCCCCAGGTGGCGCGGTGCGCGAGCGCGATGTGCTCGGGCGGGTGGCCCTGCCGCTGCGCGGCGAGGTCGGCGACCCACTCGACGACGGCGGCGGCGAGCCGCTGCGGGGAGGTGAAGTCGTTGCCGAGGGCGATCGGCGCGTCCTCGCCGATGCGTTGCGGAAAGTCCCGGCTGACCCATTCGTGGTGCGCGGCCTGCTGGCGCAGAGCGGCGTCCCCGGCGAGGAAGGTCCCGTCGGCGGTGCGGCAGACCGCGGTGGGCGTGCTCGGACCGGGAGCACCGGCGGGTCCTCCCGGCCCGAGCGGCAGCGGAGTCGCCGTACTCGCCCACTCACCACCGTTGCGCCGCACGATGGCCGCCGAGGTCATCGTGGCGCCGAGGTGGACGCCCAGGACGTATGGCATGGCTCCTCTTCGCGTTGCGCGGTTGTGAACACCCGCGGGCAAAGCCCGAACAGGCCGCACCCACCGGTGTGAGGTGACCACAATTTAGCGCCCAGTTAGTTACGCAGAGACCTCCGTTGCCATATCCCACCCCCTAACGAGCTACCAGATCGACCCCCTAATAGGTGCTGGACTAACTAGGAGTGGCTCCCGATGCCGCGGGCAGGCGCCGGTTCGTACTGTGCTGCGAGCAAGTGCGGGGCCCCGGGAAACGCGCTCCCGGGCGCCGAACGAATCGCCGAGCGAGGGAGCAGAGCATGACGAACCCTCAGACGCATCATTCGGCACCCCCCACTGGCGGCCCCGAGGCCCAGTCCGGCGCCACGTCCGAGCCGACGGTGTACGAGTTCCTGACCCGGCTCGCCACCGACCCGACAGCCCGCTCGGCGTTCGACGACGACCCCCAAGGCGCGCTGGATCGCGCAGGCCTCGGAGACATGAGCGCGACGGATGTGTCCGATGCCACATCGCTGGTCCTCGACTACGCACCGGTCAGCGCCGTGGCCGAATACCGCACGGTGCAGAGCAGCGTCGACCAGTTCGTGATGAGCACCCAGCACCACGCCGCGTTCCAACTGCACTCCCCGTACTCAACCGAGCAGGAAGAACTCAGCATGCTGCAGAACAGCCCCGAGCAGGACCAAGACTTCTCGCAGGAGAGCGACGTCGACGTGGACATCGAGCAGAACGACTCGCACAACGTCGCCAACGTCCACGACGTGCTCAACGGCAACGAGGTTCTCAGCGACAACACCGTCGTGGGCGGCGACGTCGTCGCCGGCGTCGGCAACGTGGTGGACTCGACCATCGGCGCGGTCGGCGGAGTCGCCTCCGGCGCGGTCGGCGCGGTCACCAGCACCGTGGACAACGCCGTCGACGCGAGCACCAGCCTGGTCGGCGGTGCGGGCTCGACCGTGCACCAGGACGTCAGCAGCCTCGCGCAGGGCGTCGCGGTCGGTGACGTGACCAGCAACGTGGGCGACCTCGCGGGTGGCGACGCCACCAAGGCCATCAGCGGTGTCGCCGGCGGTGACGTGGCCGGCGGCCTGCTCGGCAACGTGACCGGCGTGCTCGGCGGTGTCGCCGGCGGCGACAGCGCCGCGAAGGCCGACGAGGGCGCCGAGGGCCCCGTCTCCGAGGTCGCCAGCACCGCCACCGGCCTGGCCGGCAGCCTGACCGGCAACGCGACCAGCACGGTCGGCGACCTCGCCAGCGGGGACGTCACCGGTGCCGTGAGCGACGTGACCAGCACCGTCGGCAGCACCGTCAGCGGTGCGGTCGGCACGGTGACCGGCCTCGCCGGCGGCGTGGCCGGTGACGAGGTCACCAGCACCGTCGGCGACCTGGCCGGCGGTGACGTGACCAGCACCGTGGGCGGCGTGACCGGCGTGGTCGGCGGTGTCGCCGGCGGTGACGTGACCAGCACCGTGGGCGACCTCGCGGGCGGTGACGTGACCAGCACCGTCGGCGGCGTGACCGGCACCGCCACCGGCCTCGCCGGCGGCGTGACCGGCGGTGACCTCACCGGCGGCCTGCTCGGCGGCGACGCCGGCGCCAAGGCCGACGAGGGAGCCGCGGGTCCGGTCGGCGACGTCACCAGCACGGTCGGCGACCTCACCAGCGGCGACGTCGACGGCGCGCTGAGCGACGTGACCAGCACCGTCGGCGGCGTGACCGGCACCGCGACCGGCCTCGCCGGCGGCGTGACCGGCGGTGACCTCACCGGCGGCCTGCTCGGCGGCGACGCCGGCGCCAAGGCCGACGAGGGAGCCGCGGGTCCGGTCGGCGACGTCACCAGCACGGTCGGCGACCTCACCAGCGGCGACGTCGACGGCGCGCTGGGCGACGTGACCAGCACCGTCGGCGGCGCGACCGGCACCGCCACCGGCCTCGCCGGCGGCGTGACCGGCGGTGACCTGACGGGCGACCTCACCGGCGACCTGACGGGCGGACTGACCGGTGACCTCAGCGGCACCGTGAGCGGTGTGGCCGGCGGCGAGGTGAGCGGCCTGGTCGGCGGCGTGACCGGCTCGCTCGGCGGCGAGGCCGAAGGCGACGCCTCCGCGAAGACCGGCGCCGCGACCGAGGGCCCGGTCGCGGACGCCACGGGCACCGTCGGCGGTGTCACCGGTGGCCTGCCGCTCGACGGCGTCACCGACCTGACCGGCGATGCCACGGCGCCGGTGGGCGACCTGACGGGCAACGCCACCGCCCCGGTCGACGACCTCGCGGGCACCGCGACGCAGCCGGTGGGCAACCTCGCCGGCGACGCCACCGCCCCGGTCGACGACCTCGCGGGCAACGCCACCGCCCCGGTGGGCGACCTGGCCGGCGACGCCACCGCCCCGGTCGAGGGCGTCACGGGCGACCTGCCGGTGGACGACGTCACCAAGACCGTCGGCGACGCGACGCAGCCGGTCGGCGACCTGGCCGGCAACGCGACCGAGACGGCCACCGGCGTCGCCGGCAACGCACCGGCCGTCGGCGACCTGCCGGCCGACCTCGAAAACCCGACCGACGCGGTCCCCGCCGCCGAGCAGGCCACCGCCCCGGTCGAGAACACGGTCGACAACGTCGAGGACACGGCTGGCAACGCCACCGCCCCGGTCGAGGACGTCGCGAACGACCTGCCGGTCGACGACGTGACCGGCGCCGTCGGCGACGTGGCCGGCAACGCGCCGGTCGTCGGCGAGGCCACCGACGCGCTGCCCACCGAGGAAGCCACGGCCCCGGTCGAGGACACGGCCAACCACCTGCCGGCGCCGAGCGACGTGCCGGTCGCGGGGGACGCCGTCGGCGGCACCGTCGAGCAGGTCAGCAGCGACCTCGGCACGGAAGGCCTGCTCTGAGCACCGCGCTGTAGCAGTGCGCTGTAGCAGTGCGCTGAGCACCGCGCGTTGAACGCTCGCCCACGGGGGTGCGGGGCCACGCTCCGCACCCCCGTTCGCGTTCCCGCGGCGCATGCCAGCTTTTCCGCTTTCCGGACATTCCTCTTTCCGGACATTCCGCGGGAAACCCAGTGGGGTGGCCGACGCGGACGGCGACACGACACAATCACCCGTGTGATCGACACGGCGCTGGTTGAACTCATCGACCGCGCGAGCGCGGAATGTGCCGAGCAGGACCGCTCCGACCTGCACGGACGGCTCAAGCAGATCCGCACGCGCGTGCTCGATCCCAGTCAGCTCGTGCTGCTCATCGGTGAACCGGGTCAGGGCAAGAGCGCGTTGCTCAACGCGATCGTCAACGCGCCGGTGTGCGCCACCGGGGAGACCACCAGCACGCACGTGCCCACGCTCGTGCGTCACGCCGACACGCCGAGCGCGCACCTGGTGGAGCAGGAATCGGCCGAGGGCCCGCCCGCGCTGGAACGCGTGCCCGTGCCCACCGAGGAGCTCATCACGCGCCTGCAGCAGGCCCTCGACCGCGGACGGCCCGTGCAGCGCGGCGAGGTCGCGGTGCCGCGAGCGGTTCTGCGCAACGGGCTCGCGCTGATGGACACGCCCGCGTTCGGCGGGCCGTCCTCCGCGGGCACGGGCACGACCCTGGGCATCGCCGCGGAAGCCGACGCGCTGCTGATGATCTCCGATGCCACCCAGGAACTGACCACCAACGAACTCGGCTTCCTCAAGCAGGTCGCCGACCTGTGCCCGAACATCGCCCTGGTGCAGCCGAAGATCGACCGCACACCGCACTGGCGCCAGGTCGTCGAGGTCAACCGCAAGCACCTGAGCAACGCGGGCGTGCCCGCGAAGATCTTCCCGGTCTCGTGCACCGTGCGCACGCACGCGATGCGCACCAAGAGCAGCAACCTGAACAAGGAATCCGGTTTCAGCCCGCTGCTGGAATACCTCAAGACCGAACTCGCCGGCCAGCACGACCAGCTCACCCGCCGCCTCGTCTCGCACAACCTCGGCGAGGCGATCACCCGGATCAGCAACGACCTGCGCGCCGAACTGGCCGCGCAGAACCCGCGCACCGCCGCCGAAACGCTCGTGGAGCTGGAAAGCGCGCAACGGCGCGCGGAGGAGCTGCGCCGGATCTCCAGCCGGTGGCAGAAGACGCTCAACGACGGCGTCCAGGACCTCAACGCCGACGTCGAATTCGACTTCCGCGAGCGCTGCTGGGCCATCCAGCACCAGGTCAACGAGCTCTTCGAGCAGGCCGACCCGCTCGGTGTCTGGGACGACTTCCGGTCCTGGTTGGACGATCGGATCCTCGAGGCCATCGACACCACGTTCGGCTGGGTCGAGCAGCGGCGGCAGCACCTGGTGCGGCGCGTGGCCGAGCAGGTGCCGGAGCAGGACCCCGGGCACGAGCCGGAATTGGCGCCGGTCGAACCGCCGCGGCCGCTGGACGCCGTGCCGGAACCCGCGCTACCGCGCGGCAGCGACTTCCGCCGCTTCGACCAGGTGCTCACCGGACTGCGCGGCTCCTACGGCGGTGTGCTCATGTTCGGCCTGGTCACCAAGATGGCGGGCATGCCGCTGCTGAACGTCCTGTCGTTGTCGGCGGGCATCCTGCTGGGCAGCAAGAGCCTCCGCGAGGAGAAGGACACCCGGCTGCGCCGCCGCCAGACCGAAGCGAAGAACGCCGCGCAGCGCTACCTCGACCAGGTCGTGTTCCAGGTGAACAAGGACGCCAAGGACGCGGTCCGCGCGATGCACCGCTCGATCCACGCCCACTTCAACGGGATCACCGAACAGGCCCAGATGGACGTCAACACGTCCATTCAGGACATCAAGCGGGCCGCCGAGCGCAGCGCGGTGGATCGCGACCAGCGCGCACGCGAGATCAAGCAGAAGCTGGAGGACCTGTCCGTGCTGCGCAAACGCGTCGGCATGCTCACGCAGAACCGGATCACGGCGTCATGAGCGCACTGCTGGAGCGCGCGCGGGAACTGCTCATCCACACGATCACGTGCTACCGCGACGATCCGCGCACGGCCGCCTGGCTGCGCGGCCGCCTGGAACGCCTCGAGCAACCGCTGCGCATCGCCGTCACCGGACGCGTGCAGTCCGGCAGGTCGACGCTCATCAACGCGTTCGTCGGCGAACCGCTGGCACCGACCGCGACCGAGGAGAACACGCAGGTCAACACGCTCTACCAGTACGGTCCCGAGCCGAAGGCGCTGGTGCACACGCCGCACGGTTCGGTGCAGACCATCCCGATGAGCACAGTGGACGAGGAGACCATCCGGCGGTTGCAGTACTGGCGACCCGACGAGGTCTCCCGGCTGGTCGTCGAAGCGCCCTGCCCGGGGCTGCGCGCGGTCAGCCTGCTCGAAACACCGGGCGTCGCCTCCACGGCCGTGCGCGAAACCGGGCAGACCGCCCTGGCGCAGGTGCTGTCCGAGGCCGACGCCGTGCTGTACCTGACGCGGCACCCGCACGAAGCTGACCTGCAGTTCCTGCAGGCGGCCCACGAACTGCGCACCGCGCGGCGCGCCCCGATCAACACGCTGGTGGCGATCTCCCGGGCCGACGAAGCCGGGGCGAGCGGCTCGGAAGCGCTGTCCGCGGCGGAAACCGTCGCCGAACAGCACCGCGCCGACCCCGCGCTGCGGTCGTACGCGCAGCACGTGGTGCCCGTGGTCGGGCTGCTCGGGCAGGCGGTGCACACGATGACCGAACAGGACATGGCCACGCTGCGGGAACTGCTGAAGTTGTCCGAAGAGGACTTGCAGTCGCTGCTGCTGTCGGCCGACCGGTTCGCGCACGGCAAGGCACCCGATTCGCTGCCGGCCGAACACCGCCGGGCGCTGCTGGTCCGCTTCGGCCACTACGGGGTGCAGCGCGCCCTCGTGGCGCTGCGCGACGGTGCGAACGACGCGGCGCAGCTGCGCGCGGAGATGCTCGAGGCCAGCGGGATGAACGCGCTGCAGGGGGCGGTGCACCAGCAGTTCGTGGAGCGGCAGGACGCGCTGCGGGCCCGTTCGGCGCTGCTGGCGGTGGACATGGTGTTGCGCGCGAATCCCAAGTCCGAGGCGCAGCGGCTGCACGGCGAGTTCGAGTGGGTCCTGGCCAACGCCCACGAGTGGGACGAACTCCGGTTGCTGTCCGCATTGGACTCCGGGCAGCTGCGGTTCACCCGTCCGCTGCAGGCGGCGGCCAAACGTCTGCTCGGGGCCGGTGGGACCGACCCGGCCAGCAGGCTGGGCTGCGATGCGGACACGTCCGCCGGCGAGCTCGCGCAGGCGGCCACGCGGGCGCTGGCGCAGTGGCGGGAGCAGCACGCGCACCCGCTGCACGACCGCGCGCACCGGGAGGCTGCGCGCACCGTGCTGCGCACCTGCGAGCACCTCACCACCGAACTCGCGGGTTGAGCTCGACGCGCGGACCCGCAGCGGATCTGCCGTCCCGCACCGCACGGCGCGCCGAGCAGCCGGAACCGCGCAGCGGATCGGCGCGGACGGCGGTTCAACGCCGGCTGCGCTGCTTGGTGCGGTACGTGGCGTGATCGGCCTCGTGCAGGGGCTCCGGGCCATCCGGCGCGGCCGCGGAACACGCGAAAGGGCCCGGAACGCGGGAGTTCCGGGCCCTTCGCACGTGGTGGTCGCCGCAGTCAGCGGATGACCGCAGTCAGCGGGTGCCCCGCCGCGGCTCGGGCCCGCGGGCGGGACGTGCCGGCGGTCGCGCACCGGCCGGCGGTGCGCGACCGCCGGACGGTGCAGCCCTGGCGCAGCCCCGGCGCGGCGCCGGGGTTGCGCCGTGCGAGAGGTCAGCTCTCGTTGCCCTTGACCTTCTCGGCGATCTTGTCGCCGGTGTCCTTGTCGACGTTGCGCCAGTAGTCGAGCGCGCGGTCCAGCACCGGCTGCTCGACGCCGTCGAGCAGGTGGCCGGAGACGTTGTCGACGAAGCGCGCGCGCTCGGCGTCGTCGAACACCTCGCGCACCAGCGTGCCGGGCTGGGCGAAGTCGTCGTCCTCCGCGTGCTTGGCGTAGGCGGAGCGGATGACCTCCTGCTCGATGCCGGTCGCCGAGTCGTCGGCGCCCGCGCTCGCGTCGGCGTGCGGACCGCCGTAGGAGTTCGGCGCGTACACCGGGTCCTGCCCGTAGCTGTAGCGCATCGAGCCGTCCTTGGCGTAGCTGTTCACCTCGGACACCGGGCGGTTCACCGGCAGGTCGAGGTAGTTGGTGCCGATGCGGTAGCGGTGGGCGTCCGGGTAGGCGAACAGCCGACCCTGCAGCATCTTGTCCGGCGAGGCACCGATGCCCGGGGGCATGCTCGTCGGCTCGAAGGCGGCCTGCTCGATCTGGGCGAAGTAGTTCTCCGGGTTGCGGTTCAGCACGAACCGGCCGACCTTGATCAGCGGGTAGTCGCTGTGCGGCCACACCTTGGTCAGGTCGAACGGGTTGAACCGGTAGTCCGCCGCCTCCTCGAAGGGCATGATCTGGACGTAGACGGTCCAGCTCGGGTCCTCGCCCTTCTTGATGGCGTTCCACAGGTCGCGGATGTGGAAGTTGGAGTCCGCACCGGCCATCCGGTCGCCTTCGTCCTGCGGGAAGAAGTCGTGGCCCTGGTCGGTCTTGAAGTGGTACTTGACCCAGAACTTCTCGCCGGCGTGGTTGATCCAGCTGAAGGTGTGCGAACCGTAGAGGTTCATGTGCCGCCAGGTCTTCGGCAGACCGCGGTCACCCATCAGCCAGGTGACCTGGTGCGCGGACTCGGGGCACTGGGTCCAGAAGTCCCACTGCATGTTGTTGTCGCGCAGGTGGTTGTCGGCGCGGCGCTTCTGCGAGCGGATGAAGTCGGGGAACTTGATCGCGTCGCGGATGAAGAACACCGGCGTGTTGTTGCCGACGAGGTCGTAGTTGCCCTCGCTGGTGTAGAACTTCATGGCCGTGCCGCGCGGGTCGCGCCAGGTGTCGGGGGAGCCCAGCTCGCCGGCGACCGTGGAGAAGCGGATCAGCGCGTCGGTGCGGGTTCCGGGCTGGAACAGCGCGGCCTTGGTGTACTGGCTGACGTCCTCGGTGACCTCGAGGAAGCCGAACGCACCGCCGCCCTTGGCGTGCACCACGCGCTCGGGAACGCGCTCGCGGTTGAACTGCGCGTTCTTCTCGATCAGGTACTGGTCCTGCAGCAGGATCGGACCGTTCGGGCCGGCGGTCAGGGAGTGGTCGTCACTGGCGACCGGGATGCCGGCGTTGTTCGTCGTGGGTCGGGAACTCACGATCGTCCCTCCTCGTGGTGGTTTGCGTCCTCGGGCTGCGCAACCGAGGACCGACAGTCTGGGCAATGGCCCCAGAACACGATTTCCGCTTCGTCGACCGCGAAGCCTTCCACACTGGCGGGTGCCAAGCAGGGGGCGGCTCCGTGCACGCAGTCCACATCAGCCGTCTTGCCGCAAGCTCGGCACACCAGGTGGTGGTGGTTGTCCGCAGTTCGCGTTTCGAACCGGGCCGGGTGACCGGCCGGCTCGATGCGGCGGAGCAGGCCCACGCGCGTGCACGCGTTCAGCACGTCGTAGACGGCCTGAGTGGACACGGACCCCAGCTGGCCGCGCACGGCGCCGGCCACCTGCTCGGCGGTCGAGTGCGGGTGCCCGGACAGCCACTCCAGCACGGCGAGCCGCGGTTTCGTCGCTCGCAAACCGGCGGTCCGCAACTGCTCGGTCTGGTCGAGCCCCTCGGTACCGCTGGCGGAGGTTGCGCTGAGGTTCATGATGTCCGCGAGTATGCCACAGACAGATTGGAACGAGTCAAGAAAGGTGTCGTGCGGCGCTCGGCCCGCCCAGGAGAAGCCGGTCGGAAGAAGCCGGTCAGGCGAAGACCGCGGTGAGCGCGGCGAGAGCGAGCAGCACGACCACGTCCGCACCGAGCACGGGGCGCAGAGTACTGCGGATGTCGGGGCTGCGGGTGTCGGCGGAACCCTCGTCGGATTGCTCCGCTGCTGCGGCCGGATCGTCCGAATCCCCGCAGGAGGTGGCAGCGGCCCCGGTGACCGCTGGCCGCTCGGACGTCCCCTCCGGGCTCCCCGCCGCAGCTGCCAGGTGGTTCCCGGCCGCGGCCAGGCTGACGGCGAGGGCGACGCGCGGTGGTGAGGCCATGGTGAGCAGCGACGCCGACACGTTCTGCGCGCCCAGCACGTGCAGGCCGGAAACCCCCAGTGCGTGCGCGGCCTGGGCCTGGCTCGCGGCGAACATCGCATTGGCCCCGGTGTTCGAACCGGCGATGAAGCCGCCCAACCCGCCGACGAAGGGCACCAGGGCGAGGTAGCTCGGACCCAGCCGGCTCGCGGCCTCCGCCAGGGCGGCGCTCATGCCGGTGGCGGTGAGCACGCCGCCGAGCACGAGGAACAGCCCCGTCGCGCTCGCGATCGGAAGCCAGCGCCGCAGCCCGGTCACCACCGCCCGGCGCAGGGCCGCGCCGCGCAGATCGACGAGCGGCGGCGTGCAGAGGCAGGTCAGCACCAGCCACGTGGCGGGGCTCGCGAGCAGCTGCCAAGGCCCCTCACCGGCGAGGCCGCGCACCAGCAGGCTGCTCGTCAACAAGCCCGCCACCAACAGCGCGTACGGGCGCAGCGCCCTGCGCGTGCGGGCGTTCACGCGCAACGCCACCCGGTCGCGCAAGCGCGAGAGCAGCAGCGCGGCGCCGATCGTGACGATCCCGCCGAGCACCCCCGCCAGCGCCGTGCCCAGCACCAGGTTGGCCGCCCACACCGAAATCCACAGGCAACCGGCCACGACGAGCAGGTCCGGCGAGCGCGTCAGCACGCCGCGCCGGCCGCGGGCCACCACGAGCGCCGCCGCACCCACCAGGCCGAACACCACCCCGGACAGCGCGGCGCTGCGCACCCCCAGCGCGTCGAACCCCACCCCGCCGAGCTCGGCGGCGATCAGCGTGCCCGGCCCCAGCGCTCCCCACGGCACGATCACCAGACCGAGCACTCCGAGCACGGCCGACTTCCGCGGCGACATCCCGATGTGCCGCAGCAGCGGCACGGCGACCACCACTCCGATGCCGAACCCGGTGACGGACTCCGCGAACGGCGTGATGCCGAGGACGACCAGCAGCACCGCCCGCCCCGGATCGGCGCAGCACTGCCGCACCCACGCGGCGAGCTGCTGCTGCGCACCCGAACCGGCGAGCATGTCGCTGAGCACCACGCCGCCGAGCAGGATCACCAGCACCTCGAGGGTGGTCGGCCCCAACGACCCCGCGGTCGAGGAGACCTCCGCAGCCGGCACGGGAAAGGCGAGCACAGCGATCACGACCGCGGTCAGCAGCGCGACCAGGGCTGCGCGCACCGTTCCGAGACCGACCGCGAGCAGCACGCACGCCACCACCAGCGGTGTTGCCGCGAGAACTGCCTGCACTCGGTACCGCTCCTGCCTCCGCCGCTCGCTCTGGCGCCGTCGTAGCTGCGCTCAACGCCGTGCCGCCGGGCGCCCCGCCGCCACGGCGCCGCACCCGCCGCGGATCTGGAAAGCACCCCGCGAGCAGCACCTTCAGAACACCAACCACAGTCCGCAGGCGATGCCGAACCCGATCGTGCCGATCAGCGTCTGCATCACGGTATACGTGCGCAGCGCGGTCGGGACATCCATGCCGAGCAGGCGGCTGGTCATCCAGAACCCCGAGTCGTTGACGTGCGACAGCGTCGTCGCACCGGCCGCGATGGCGATCACGACCAGGCACAGCTGCAGCTCCGACAGCCCGGGCGTCGCCTGCACGACGGGAGCGATGAACCCGCCCGCGGTGGTCAGCGCCACCGTCGCCGAGCCCTGCGCCACGCGCATCACCATCGCGATGAGGAACGCGGCCAGCAGCAGCGGAACGCCCAGGCTCTGCAGCATGCCCGCCAGCGCCTGGCCGACACCGCCCTCGTTGAGCACGGCGCCGAACATGCCGCCCGCACCGGTGACGAGGATGACCACGGCGATCGGGCCGAGGCAGTCCGACAGGTGCCGCTCGATCTCGCCCAGCCGCATCCCGCGGCGCACGCCGAGCACCACCACGGCCGCCAGCACGGCGATGACCAGCGCAATCGGGCTCTCACCGATCAGCTGCACCGCCTGCACCGCGGTGCTGTCCGTGTTCACCGCGCCGGCTTCGCCGAGCGTTTCCAGCCCGGTGTTGGACAGGATCAGCAGCAGCGGCAGCACCAGCATGGACAGCACGGCCAGCAGGCCCGGCGGATTCGCGGGTTCCTGCGCGGAGTCCTCCCGCGCGGCCAGCGACACCTCCGGCACGGGCAGCTGCACCCGGTCGCCGACGCGCCGGCCGAACACGTAACCGGCGAGCAGCCACGTGGGCACGGTGACCACGAGGCCCACCACCACGAGCAGGCCCATGTCCGCGCCGAGCATGCTGCCCGCGGCCACGGGGCCCGGGTGCGGTGGGACGAAGACGTGGATCGCGGCGAACGCCCCGGCCACCGGCAGTCCGTAGCGCAGCACCGAGCCGCCGAGCGCCTTGGCCACGGAGAAGACCACCGGCAGGAAGATGATCAGCGCGGCGTCGTAGAAGATCGGGAAACCGAACAGCAGCGCGGCCACGCCGAGCGCGAACGGGGCGCGCCGCTCGCCGAAGGCGCGCACCAGCGAGTGCGCCAGCACGCTCGCCCCGCCGGAGACCTCCAGCATCCGGCCGAGCATCGCGCCCAGGGCCACCAGCAGGGCCACTTCGGCGAGCGTGTCACCGATCCCCTCGTAGAGGGTGTCCATGACCTCGCCGACCGGCACGCCGAGCAGCAGCGCGCTCGCCAGGCTCACCAGCAGCAACGCCACGACCGGCTGCATCTTCACGCCGATGATCAGCGCCAGCAGCGCAGCGATCGCGCCCGCGGCGATGATCAGGGCGGGACCGGTGCCCACCACCGGGGTTTGGGTCTGCGCGAGCTGCTCTGCGAGGACGAGGTGCTCCGGAGACGGCGACAAGGGCGGATCCCCTCCCATCGGGTGCGCTCGGCGCACCACCGCTGACTCGACGCGTGCGGCAACGGCGGGCACCGAGGTGCGATCACCTGAACAACGTCCGAAATCCTGGCAAGGAGATCCACGTCACGCCTAGAAGTGCGGCCGGAACGACTCGAGCCGAAACCGAAAAGCAACGGGCCGGAGGTACGCGCACACGCCCGGACGGAGCAGTCCGCTGCTCCACGTGGAGCTGCACGGGTTGGCCGAGCAGAACAGCAACGCGGTGAGCTCGCCGAGAACGATCAGGGTGAGCGGCCCACCGCGGGCCGGGCGATCGCGATTCACGCACACGTCGAGCAGGGCGACTGCAGCGAGCTTCGAACTGCTGAGGCGGGGCCGCTCGCTCGGCCGCGAGCTGCACCGCCAGAGCGTGCGCGACCGCCGCGACCGCAACCAGGCTCTCCTGCGTCAGGCCGGGGCACCGAGCACGACGCCCGCGCGGCCCGTGCCGACAGCGGCACGAGCCTGCCGGAGGGCGTGCGCGCGGCGTGCGGCGAGGTGGCCGAGCTTCGGGCATTACGTGCGAGGCGATTTGCCGTCGACGGCGACGGCCGCCGGCTTGTCATCCCGCCGCATCCAACCGGATCAGGCCTGGTCGAGTTCGTCGTGATCGACCGTGGCCAGCACCCGCGCGAAGGTCCAGCACGATGGGGTCCCGACCAGGAACACATGCCGAGTTCGGCCAGGATGCCTGCTGGCAGGTCTGCCGCGTGTTCGGCGATCTCGACGAAGGTCTTCGCGCCGACCGCGGCGGCCAGCAGGAACGGAAGTCGATAGCGAGGTGATCTCAATAGTGGGTGGTGCTGGCGCAGTCCTGGGGAGAAGGTAGGACGCAGAGCCCTGGTAGGACTGGTCTTGCTACAGATCGAAGTCCGTACCGGAGGCTCTGCGTGATTACTCATCGTGCCACATTGGATGTCTCTGCTGAACTGGCCCAGTACGTGGCCTGGCTGCTGTTCGCCGAGCGGTGCCGTCGCGGCACGCGGTCGGGCGCTCGGGCGTTGACGTGCTTTTGGCAGGCTGTGCTGGGGTTGCGCTGGTTCCGTGACCGTTTGACCCCGATCCGACTGGGCCGCGATCACGGAGTCTCGCGAGCCACGAGCTACCGATATCTCGACGAGGTCATCACGGTGTTGGCCGCCCAGGCCCCGGACATCCATCAAGCTCTGCAGCGTGCCCAGGAACAGGGGCTGGAGTATGTGATCGTGGACGGCAGCGTGCTCTCCACCGACCGCTATGGCGAGAAAACCACCAGCGCACGCGGCTACACGATCGATTTGTGGTACTCGGGTAAGGCCGCTCAGCACGGGGAAACATTCAAGCCTTGTCGGTCCCGAGCGGAACTCCGCTGTGGACCTTGAGAGGTCGAACCCGGCTCGACCCACGACATGACCTGCGCCCGCGAGCATGCTCTGGGTGCCCTCTACTCCGCCGCTGCCCAGGGGCTGCCCACGTTGGCCGACAGTGGCTACGAAGGAGCCGGAATCGGAGTACACACCCCGATCAAACAGCCCGCCGGGAACCAGCGACTGGATCCGGACAACCGGACCTACAACGCCCTGCTACGCAGTCTGCGCAGCCTGGGTGAACGTGGATTTGCCCTGCTCACCCAACGTTGGCAAACCCTGCAGCATCTGACCGCCAGTCCCCGCCGCATCGGCGACATCGTCGCAGCCGCCCTCACCCTGACCCACTACGAACACGGCATCATCTAATACTGCAGCCGTAGTTCATGGTTCGCGGTTGCGTTGTCGCTGGTAGTGGGCTCTTCGGGCGCGGTGTTGGTGGCGCCGTCGCCAGGTGGACCAGGTCAGGATGTGGGCGGCCTGTTCGGGTGAGGCGCCCGTCATGGCGTGCAGCAGGTGGGTGATCTCGGGCAGGGTCAGCGGGATCTGTTCGGCTGGCGCGGGTCGTGCGCGGGCGGCGGCGGTGGTGATGGCCAGGAAGGTGTGGGCCAGCATCACCAGCGTTGTCCAGCGATACCAGGAGTGCCACCGGCGTACTTGGTGCTGGTCGAGCCCGGTGTGTCCTTTGGCGGTTTGGAAGGACTCTTCGACGGTCCACCGTCGTCCGGCCACGTGGGCCAGTGTGGACAGCGGCACCGGGGAAGGGCTGTGACAACGGTAGTAGGCCAGCTCCCTGGTGCGGCGGTTGCGTCGGGCCAGCAGCCACCGCCTCCCGACTGTGTCGGGCTCGTCCAGCTCGACCAGGGCCCAGTCATAGTAGCGCTGCCCGTGCGCCCCGGCTCCGGCCGAGACACGTTGCCAGGCCCGTCTCGGCAGGCTCGCGACCACGGTGTCGGCCCGAGTAGTCCCCGCACTGGTGCGTACCCGGTGATCGCACGATACGGCCAGCACATAGCCCAGCTGCTGGGTTTCCAGCTGCCTGCGCAGGGTCGTGTTACCCCCATAGACCTCGTCGGCGGCCACCCACCGGACCGGAACCTCAGCCTGCACCGCTCGGGTGATCATCTGGGCGGCCAGCTGCGGTTTCGTCGCGAACTCCACGTCCTCGGGCACCCCGGCCGCCTGACGCCGGTCCAGGTCGTCGGCCCAGCAGCGGGGCAGATACAACTCCCGATCGATCAACGTGTGCCCAGCCTCGGTGGCGTAGGTGGCAAACACCGCGACCTGGGCATTCTCGATCCTGCCAGCGGTGCCGGTGTATTGGCGCTGCACCCCGACGGTGTGCCGGCCTTTCTTCAGGTCGCCGGTCTCGTCCAGCACCAGCACCGCCTGCCGATCGCCGAGATGCTGCACAGCGAGGTCACGCACGTCATCGCGGACTACGTCGGCGTCCCAGACGGCTTTGCGCAGCAGGTGCTGCATCCCATCCGGCGAGGCGTCCCCGGCGTGCTCGGCCAACGACCAGCAGTTCTTGGTGGGCAAGTCCGCCATCAGGCCCTGCACCAGCGCCCGCGCGCGCTTGCGGGTCTCGATACGGGCGAACCGGTCGGCCACTCGCTGCATCAACATGTCCAGTTCCGCCTGCCACCCGGCAGGGTCTATGCTGTGGCTTGCGGCCACCACACGATCTTGATGAGTCGACACACCTGATCATGATCACGTGGTGGCCGTCCTCGTCTGCACCGGCCCTCACCAGCCACGATCACCAAAGTCCGGCTGCAGTACTAACTCGTTGAGATCACTTCAGCGGACTCCCCGCGCGTCGCGCGGATCGATCACCACCTGCAACGCTCGCCATAAACCGTCCACACGGGCCCGCAAGAACTCCAGGGTGAGGGTGGGGTGGTCAAGCACAACCGGAATCGGAGAAGATGAGGACACGAGGGCGCAGCTCCACGGGTAGAATCTCAGGCTGAGACAACCCGATGATCTCCCACCGGAACCGCGCCCTCGCCCGCGTCCTACCTGGTCAAAAACCTGCCACAGCCCTCACATCGACCTTGCACACGCCCTGGCTCTGGACTCGGGCGATGGTGGCCGAGGTGATCGCCTCCTGGCTCTCACAACCACGGGCGCCACAGAAGGACTGCCACCTCAGGTTCCTTGCACCAACGTGCAGGTCTCGACTCAGCGCAGATGCGCCAGCATCAGCACTCATTCCCTCCGCTGCCCCTCCTTCTGATTTTACGTCGCGGAGTCGCCGTGAAAATTAGTGCAATCACAATTAAAGTAACGCCAGCCGCTAACCCAAAGGGCCACCCTAGCCACCACCTCAAGCTATTCATTGCTAGGGTTGCAAGGAATATAAACACCAGGAAATAAATGAACTTCTTCGCGAATGACTTCATGTGCAAATCCAGCGTCATTTTCGGTATACATATCAAACGAATTATATACCAAAAGGTCGGACATCACCATAGCGCTTCATTGGTCCTGGTTGACTTGGACGCAATGAGCTGACGTATACGCCAAAGAGCAGCGCGCCTAAACGTGGCCGGCGCTTCAATGAAGTGATCTCAATTTCGGTCATCGCGCGCTACGCTTGATCTCGAAATATGCCCAAATAAACGCCACCACTAAGGCAATTACTCCCAACACTAAAGAACTTTTCCACAAAGGCAGTCCGGCATGATCCGTCAAATACTCCCCCGCAAACAAGGCAGCCACGAGAGATACTGCAAAGATCCAGTTTGAGACCTTCCGCAAGGGGATCGATAATTCGGTTATGCACGCCTTTAGAAAAAGAAGTATCCAGCCAAATAATCTTTTCATGGCCCACCCATTTTCTGTCGCAACTGGCATTATAATATCTGTGCGACATCCGTGATCGCAAACGTGTCCTGCCAGAGGAAAACTGGCAGGACACGCAACCAAAGCGACTACTGACCGGCCATCACCCGGGAGTACGCCCATCGGGCAGCCCCCAAAATAGCATTTTTGCTAAAACGAAGAACCACACTAATTGGCCCTCCCCAGAGGCACCCATTGGCGAGTATTTCGTTGATTTCGCCTGATCTGATCTGTGGGCGCCCCTGTACCTGCCGCGTGATGGACTCTTTAAACAGATCAGCCAGGGCCCCTACGATGCACCCGTATATAGCTGCTCCGAAGAGTGCAAGAGCAGCCGCGATCAACGGGGGAGCCAACCCGATCGAATCACTTTGGTTGATGGGGTCGCCGGAGGCGTAGGTGTAGGGGTTGAGTTCTTGTCCTGAGGGGTCGGGTTGGGTGAAGCGGGCGTGCTGCGGGTGGTAGTAGCGGTGGCCGAGGTGATAGCGCCCGTGGGGGTCCTGGAGCATGCCGAGCCAGTGCAGGGGGTTGTCGACGGCGGCTTGGCCGGTGGGGGTGGGCTCGCCGTAGGGGGTGTAAGTGTAGGTGCCGGCGACCTGGCCCTCGGGGGTGAGCAGCGCGTGCACGGTCCCTTGCGGGTCGGTGTGGAGGATGTGGCGGGCTCCACCAAGGGTGTCGACGGTGATGGGCCGACCCTCGGGATCGCGGACGATGGTGGTGCGCACTCCATCGCGGGTGTAGGCACCCAGGCCCAGGGCGGTGTGGGTGTAGGTGTCGTGGATCGTGCCGTCGGCGGTGCCGTAGAGCCCTTCCAACAGCTGCACGGCGTCGCTGGTGGCATAGGCCAGTTCGGCCAGCCGCCCCTCGGGGCCAGTGGTGCCGGTGAGCTGATGCGTCGAGCTGTACTCGGAGATAACCTGCTGCTCATCGGCAGTGAGCTGCCCCGCCCGATCCCAGCCGAGGCGGATGCCATCGATGTGGGTGTACTCATCGGCGGCGTTGATGGTGAAGGTGTGCTCGCTGGTGCTGATCAGGTTCGTGGCCGCATCGAAGGTGCAAGCATACGGGCCGGCCTGGGTCAGTCGGTTTTAACGTGATCTAAGTCTTACGGGAATGCAACACGAGAACACAAAACAGACTTGTCAATATGCTCACCATTAGAAAAATCGAAGCATCTTCGCCTGAAGCGATACGATAGGTCGCAAATCCAAGAAAGAACAACGATACCAAGAATAGTAGATAAAAGGCAACATTTGCATACTTCCGATACATAAGCCCTCCCAAGTCAACGTGGACACCCCAGAAGAAGGGTGCCCACGATATCCACTATTAAGCTTGACTACACTTTAACAAAAGAAGTGATGCAATGTACTTGCACTGAGTCCCACTGCTGCGATGCCGGCGCTGATACTCAATGAGAGCATGCTAGCAGGGAGTGTCACGACACCAGCCGCGAACAATGCAGACGCACCAACGGTGAGAGCACCTGCGGCTCCAGCACCCCAAGCAATAATTTCGAGTTCGCGGCAGACTTCTTGCGGGAAGGTCTGAAGTCCCGTCGGATCACTTTGGTTGATGGGGTCGCCGGAGGCGTAGGTGTAGGGGTTGAGTTCTTGTCCTGAGGGGTCGGGTTGGGTGAAGCGGGCGTGCTGCGGGTGGTAGTAGCGGTGGCCGAGGTGATAGCGCCCGTGGGGGTCCTGGAGCATGCCGAGCCAGCGCAGGGGGTTGTCGACGGCGGCTTGGCCGGTGGGGGTGGGCTCGCCGTAGGGGGTGTAAGTGTAGGTGCCGGCGACCTGGCCCTCGGGGGTGAGCAGCGCGTGCACGGTCCCTTGCGGGTCGGTGTGGAGGATGTGGCGGGCTCCACCAAGGGTGTCGACGGTGATGGGCCGACCCTCGGGATCGCGGACGATGGTGGTGCGCACTCCATCGCGGGTGTAGGCACCCAGGGCGGTGTGGGTGTAGGTGTCGTGGATCGTGCCGTCGGCGGTGCCGTAGAGCCCTTCCAACAGCTGCACGGCGTCGCTGGTGGCATAGGCCAGTTCGGCCAGCCGCCCCTCGGGGCCAGTGGTGCCGGTGAGCTGATGCGTCGAGCTGTACTCGGAGATAACCTGCTGCTCATCGGCAGTGAGCTGCCCCGCCCGATCCCAGCCGAGGCGGATGCCATCGATGTGGGTGTACTCATCGGCGGCGTTGATGGTGAAGGTGTGCTCGTTCGTGCTGGTCAGGTTCGTGGCCGCGTCGAAGGTGTAGGCATAGGGCCCGGCTTGGGTGAGCCGGTTGAGCCCGTCGTAGCTGCACAGCGTGGGCTGGCCCGTGGGATGGGGGCTGAACCAGCCGGTGATCTCGCGGATGAGCGTCGAATCCGCGCCCATGTCGGTTTCATAGCGGTAGGTGCTGCGGTCGAGCAGGACGTTGGCGGCATCGCGGGCTTCGACGGCGGTGACCCGGCCGGCGGCGTCGTAGTCGGTGTGCTGATGGAACCCGCCGGGGTGGTGGGCGTCGGTGCGGCGGTTGGCGGTGTCGTAGTCGAAGGTGACCACCGCGCCGTCCGGCAGGGTCAGCGTCGTGCACCGATGCGCCGCGTCGTAGCCGTAGCGCACCGTGGCACACGGCTGTTGCAGCCAGGTGATGTTGCCGGCCGGGTCGTAGCCGTAGCCGACGGTCTCGAGCACGTCACCGGTGGTGCTGCGCTGTGACTGCACCTCGCCACGCGGGGTGTAGGTGTAGTCCACCCGCGCAGTCGGTGACTGGGTGGCGGTGAGGTTGCCGTTGCGGTCGTAACTGCGGGCCTCACGCACGTCCCGGATCCCGCCGGTCACATCGGCAATCTCGATGAGCCGGTCGAGCAGATCGTAGGAGTACGCGAGAACGGTGCCGTTGCCATCGGTGATCGTGGCTGTCCGGGAGAGCGTGTCGTAGGTGTAGCGCTCGGCCCCGCGCGGGTCCGGCGGGTGCACCGCGGTGAGCTGGCCCAGGGCGTCGTAGTCGAAGCTGATCACCGCGCCTTTGCCGTCGGTGCGGGTGGCCACCGTGCCGTCCGGGTTGTAGGTGTAGGCCACGACGGTGATGCCGAGGTTGGCGTTGTAGGCCGACAGCAGATTGCCCGCCGCGTCGTAGTCCAAGTCGACCTGCATGCCCTGCGGGTCGGTGACGCTGGTGGGCTGGTAGGGGTGGTTCGTGTCGGTGTAGTCGATGGCCGTGGCTGCGCCGGTGGGCAACTCGGTGCCGATGAGGTTGTTCGTCGTCGCGTCGTAGTCGTACGTGATCGAGGCCCCGGTGGGGTCGGTGGTGGTGTTGACGTCGTGGTTGGCCGTCCACGTCGTGCCGCGGGCGTGCCCGAGGGCGTCGGTGGCCGCGATCTGCCGGTGCAGCGTGTCGAAGGTGAACGTGGAGGTGTTGTCGTTGGGGTCTGTGACCTCGGTGGTGTCGGTGCCGTAGACGTAAGCCCAGGTGGCCACCGCGGCCCCGCCGGGCAGGGGTTCGTGCACCGCGGTGACCCGGTTGCTCGTGTCGTACTCGGCGACCCAGGTGTGCCCGTTCGGATCGATGAGCTCGGTCAGGTTGCCGTCGGCGTCGTAGGTGAGGAACGTGGTGTTGCCGCCGCGGTCGTCGAACCGCAGCAGCCGCCCGTCGGTGTCGTGCACATACGACCCGAAGACGTGGCCGGTGGGGTCTTCGACCGCCTGCAGCTGGGCCTGGCCGTCGTAGTGCAGCGTGGTCACCCGCCCGCGGGTGTCGGTGATCGTCTCCACCCGCCCGTCACCGCGGTGGGCCAGCGTGATGGTTTGCCCGTTGCGGCAGGCCTGGCTCGTCAGCAGTCCGGTGCTGTCGAAGCGCCAGACTTCGTCGTTGGCGTGGAAGACCAGGCGGAACGTGGTGTCGGGTTCGGTGTGCAGGGTGGCGTTGATGCCGGCCGGGCTGATCCACCCACCACCACCGTCCGGCAAGAACGAGGCATACCAGCCGGTGGGATCGACCAGGGTGCGCGCCCCGTCGGTATCGGCATACAGATGCGCATCAAGCAGGCTGGCCCAATGGGTGCCGAAACTCGGCTCGATCGCCCCCGGCGGTAACACCGCCGGCGCCTGGGCGTTGAACGTGTGGTTCAGATTCAGAGGAAGCTCGCATCGACCGTCGACGGTCAGGTCCCGCACGTGCACCACGAGGTTGCCCGTGGACAGGTGGATCAGGACTTCGATGCGATCCGAGATCGGATGCCGTTCCAGCGGATACCACGGGCGCACGCCGAGGAACTCACCACCACTGGCCTGCTGCGTGTGGATCGGAGCGGACATGAGACACACCTCCTGGGTGCGAAACAACGCATAACAAAGAAAAGTCGGAAAGCGTGAGTGAACGCTGGGTTTCAGCGTTCGGGCGTGGGGTTAGTCGAGGACGGCGATGGTGCCGGACAGTTCCAGCAGCCCGCCTTCGGGCCAGCCGCCGGGGATGGCCGGCACGCTCCAGGCGCGGTCACCGGCGTTGGGCCCGGCGATGGTGTAGCGGCCCAGCCGCACATCCCCGCGGGCCAGCGAGAACATCGGTTGCAGCCGCACCGCATCCGGGTGCAGCAGGGTCGAGCCCCACCAGTCGGCGTTGCCGCCGCTGGTCGTCCACAGGTGGTTGTGCAGGTAGTGGTTGCGCTCCGGCAGGGTGCGCAGCCCCGGCGGGAGTTCGGAAACGACCTGGCCCGGGCCGGCATCGAACGGCGGGCTGCCCCACCGGAACTCGCAGTGCAGGTGCAGTCGCTGGCCGATGCGCAGGAACCAGCCGCGGCGTTGCCCACCGGATCCAAGGTGGACCGGGATCTGCTCGACACCGGAGGCTCCGAGGCTGTACAGCGGCGGGGTGTAGGTCTGCCACTGGCCGAGGTCGGCTTGCCAGGCGGCGAAGTCGGCCCGCAGCCGCTCGTACTCGCGCCGCAGCGCCGTCAGCCGCTGGCTCGTGGGCTCGCCGTAGGAGCAGGTCGTGGACGGGCGCATCACACCCACCCCGCCCTCGGCGCCGCGTCGCCCTCGAGCTGCACCGTGCCCTGGATGACCAGGGTGCCGCCCTCCGGGAAACCGCTGGCGATGTAGGGCACGCTGTTGGCGTTGTCGCCGGCCGTGGGCCCGGCGATGGTGTAAAAACCCAACCGCGCATCAACCTTGTTGAACGGAAACATCGGCTGCAGCCACGTCGGCGCACCGGGGTGGAGCAACGCCGAACCGGCCCAATCCATGAACCCCTCGGTGCCACTGGTGGTCCACAGGTGCGCGTGCAGGTAATGATTCCCACCATCGCTCGGCGTACTCAGCCCCGGCGGCAACTCCGAGATCACCCGGCCCGGCCCGGCATCGAACGGCGGCTGGCCCCACCCGAACGCCACCCGCAGGTGCAACCGCTCACCCACCCGGATATACCAACCGTTCCGACTGCCGCCGGTACCCAGATTGACCGGAATGCGCTGGTCGCCGGACTGGCCCAGGCTGTACAGCGGCGGGGTGTAGCTCTCCCACTGGCCCAACTGCGCCCGCCACACCTGCCACTCGCGGCGCAGCTCGGCGATGTCCCGCTCGAGAGCACTCGCCCGCTGCGCACTGCGCTCCCCCGTCGAACACGTCGTCGCCATATCGCCTCCCCCTCCCAGGCCACGCACTCGCCCCACACAGGACACACCTCTGCCCAAGGCAATGAGAACGCGGAAAACACACAGTAATGACCGAGGTTGATCAGCGCGGCGAGCCGAAACCCGACCGAAGAACGCCGCCGCCTCCAACACCAGCACATCGCGGCAGCACCGAACGGAAAGCACCAACTGCGCGGCTGATCGAACCCACCACTGACAGTAGCCCATCCCGCGCGAACGTCAACGCCCTCCGGACACCACCAGCCAGTCCCGATGATCAGTCCACAAGCGACAAAACAGCGCACTGGCCAGCAGAAACCCGCCGCAACACCACCCCCAGGCAGGGCGCACATGCTCCGCGGAAATCAACCGCGTGGAGCAGCGCGCCCCCGTTTGCCCAGCTACGGCACCCGAAGCACCCCAGCCGGGCAGACGATGACTGGAAGAAGTCGGCCTCGTAACCGGATGCGCGTTATGCCACGGATGACGGACCCCGCGCCACCCCCTCGGCGGCGCCCCGGAGAGCCCCGAGCGCTCGGTGCTGGGCCGGCAGCACCGCGCCAATACGTTGACCTGCATCGACAGCCTTGGCGCTGGTCGCCGTTCGGTGTTCCCCGTGCCCCGACCACGCCTGCAGTACTAGCATCGCTCACGCCATCACAGTCCCCTCTCGTGCCTCTGCATCGAGTTTCCCCGGGGCGTGTGTTGGCCAGCCTCCGCGGACGCGTCGGCTGCGGTGAGCATCGTGGGCCTTCCGGTCGCGGCGCGGACGGAGACCCCACTACGCGGGAAGGCGGGGACAACAGCCGATGGGGAAGACACCGTGGACGCTGGACGAGGGTGAGCGGGTGCTGTTCGAGCAGCACTGCACCGGCAAGATCCCGCGCAAGCGGCGGCATCAGCAGGTGCCGGGCAGGTTGACGGTGACGAACCGGCGGATCGTGCACGACTACGCCGGGTTATTCGGTCTGGGCGCGTCACGGCACGTGATCCCGCTGGAGCAGGTGACGATGGTGACCCCGTCGTCGGAGTCGTTCGGCTGGCTGGAGGTGTCCACGGTGGGTGGGCACATGGCGCTGTTCCAGCTCGGCCCGTCGAAGGCGGAGGAGGTCGCCGAGCGGATCCGCACCGCACAAGCCGAACCGTAGACGCCCGCGCCTGCGGGCCGGTGCGCACCACGGTGCCGCGACGTGCCGAGGTTCCCGATCAGCTGGCCGAGCCCCAGCCACGAAGCGACGACCCTTCTCGTGGTGCTGCGCCTGCAACTCCGCCACTCGTGCTCGCTCCGGTTGAAATCCTCGCGCGATGCCGCCGGTGGCGGGGAGGACCTGGCCGGTCAGCCAGCGCGCGTCGTTGCTGGCGAGCACGCCGACCACGTCGGCGACTTCAGGCGGTGGCGTCAGGGGTGACCGCACGACCCCCGGGCGAGCACGAGCGCTGGTGGAGTGCGGTGATGTCGGTGAGCGGATCGCCGTCGACGACGAGTCAGCAGCTGCTCGGCCGTGCTCGGTGGAGCTGCCAGGCGGTCGCCAGCGTCCCGGAAACGTCGTGGTACTCGTGCACGAGCACCCGGGGACAATCAGTTTCAACGAGGAGTGAGCGCAGTGTTCACCTTTGCCGGACTGGAACTTCCCATCGTGGCTGCCCCGATGGCCGGCGGCCCCTCCACGCCCGAGCTCGTCGCCGCGGTCGCCGAAGCGGGCGGGGCCGGTTTCCTCGCCGCCGGCTACAAGGCACCCGAAACCGTGCAGGAGCAGATCCGCGAACTCCGGCAGCGCCGGGTGAGCGCGTTCGGGGTGAACCTGTTCGTGCCGGGCGAGCCGGTGCACGAACCCGCAGCGGTCGAGGCCTACCGCGAGGAGTTGCGCGGAGAGGCCGAGCGCTACTCGGTGCAGCTGCCGGAAGCGGATCCGGCCGATCGCGACCGGTTCGACGAGAAGCTCGAGCTGCTCGAACGGGATCCGGTCCCGGTGGTGTCGTTCACCTTCGGTCCGCCTCCGCAGCAGGCGGTGCGTCGGCTGCGCGCGGTGGGCACCTGCGTGGTGGCCACCGTGACCACGGTCGACGAGGCGCGAATCGCCGAGCGGCGCGGCGTCGACGTGCTGGCCGTGCAGGGATACCAGGCCGGTGGACATCGGGCCACGTTCGAAGTCGACGCCGCCGGAGACGGCGCGGGCACGCTCGAGCTGCTGGAGCGCGTGCGAGCCGACAGCGCCCTGCCGCTGGTCGCGGCAGGCGGCCTCAGCGACGGCGGCGACATCGTACGAGCGCTGCGCACGGGCGCGACGGCCGCGCAACTCGGCACGGCTTACCTGCGCTGCCCCGAATCCGGCGCCGCGCAGTCGCACAAGGACGCCCTCGCCGATCCGCGGCGCGGTGAAACCAGGGTGACCCGCGCCTTCTCCGGTCGTCCGGCGCGCGGACTGCGCAACCGGTTCCTCGACGAGCACGACGAGGCGGCACCCGCCGCCTACCCCGAGGTCAACCAGCTGACCAAACCGCTGCGCGCAGCGGCCGCGGCACGAAGCGATCCGGAAGGCCTGGCGTTGTGGGCCGGAACCGGATACCGCGCGGCGAGCGCCGACTCCGCCGAGCACATCACCCGTCGTCTGTGGCAACAGGCTCAGCGGGAAACATTCTGAGAAGTCAGCACCCGCAGCATTCTCGCGTTCCCGACGCAGCACGGCACATCGAGATGACCACGCGCGACCCCCCGCGCCGCGCTTTCCACGGCCGGACGAGGGCCCCGGAAGGCCGTCTCCGACGGCCTTCCCAGAGCACTCGCCCAGGCCGCCTCAGAGCACCGTCCAGAGGCCGCAGGCGATGAGGAAGCCGACCACGCCGATGAGCGTCTCCTGCACCGTCCACGTGCGCAACGTCGTGCTCACGTCCATCCCGAACAGTCGGCTGACCAGCCAGAAGCCGGAATCGTTGACGTGCGAGAGCACCGTGCCACCGGCCGCGATGGCGATCACGAGCAGGCACACCTGCGCCGGCGAGATGTCGCCCGCGGCCTGCACCGCAGGAGCGATGAAACCGCCGGCCGTGGTGATCGCGACCGTCGCCGAGCCCTGCGCCACGCGCATCACCACCGCGATCAGGAACGCGGCCAGGATCAGCGGCACACCGATGTCCTGCAGCGTGCCCGCGAGCGCCTGCCCGACACCGCCGGTCTCCAGCACCGCACCGAACATGCCGCCGGCACCGGTGACCAGGATGACCGCCGCGATCGGCCCCAGCGCGCCGGTGAGGTTCTTCTCGATGTCCTTTCCGGACATGCCGCGGGCCTTGCCCAGCACCAGCGAGGCCAGCAGCACGGAGATCGTCAGCGCGATCGGGCTCTCGCCGACGAGCATCAGCGCCTGCACGACGTCGCTGTCCTCGCCGAGCACGCCGGCTTCGGACAGCGTGCTCAACCCCGTGTTGAGCAGGATCAGCACCACCGGCAGCAGCAGCATCGACAGCACGGTCGTCATGGACGGACGCGTGTCGCCGCCCTCCTCGGAACCGTCCTCGCCTCCGGCACCTCCCGCGTTGCCCGCGCCGCCGTCGTTGCCGGTGGAAAGCGACATCTCCGGGATCGGCAGGTGGACCCGGCGCCCGATGACGGAGCCGAAGGCCAGCGCGGCGACGAGCCACGTCGGGATCGCCACGACCAGCCCGATCAGCAGCAGCAAGCCGATGTCCGCTCCGACCATGCCGGCTGCCGCGACCGGCCCCGGGTGCGGCGGGACGAACGCGTGCATCACCGCGAACGAACCGGCCACGGGCAGTCCGTAGCGCAGCACCGAGCCGCCGATCTGCTTGGCGACGGAGAACACGATCGGCAGGAAGATGATGATGCCGACGTCCAGGAAGATCGGGATGCCGAACAGCAGCGCCCCGACACCGAGCGCGAACGGGGCGCGCCTCTCCCCGAACCGGCGCACCATGGCCTCGGCGAGCACGCTCGCACCGCCGGAGACCTCCAGCATCCGGCCGAGCATCGCGCCCAGGGCCACCAGCAGGGCCACTTCGGCGAGCGTTTCACCGATCCCGTCGTAGAGCGTGTCCATGACGTCGCCGACCGGCACGCCGAGCAGCAGCGCGCTCGCCAGGCTCACCAGCAGCAGCGCCACCACGGGCTGCAACTTCAACCCCATGATGAGGATCAGCAGCACGACGATCGCACCACCGGCGACCGACAATGCCACTGCCGGTGAATTCTGGATCACCGGAGTGTCCGCCGCCAGCGCTCCGCCGGCGGCGAGATCGAGCGAAGTGGACACAGACCCGCCCCTAACGTTCACATCGTCGTGCCACAGCCAGACGGGAACCATGCCGCAGAATTCCGCGGTTCACGCGCAGCTTTTGACATGGCTCACACTCCGACGGCGCAGTTGGCTACCGCCCGTGCAGTTCGCGCAACGCCTCGTGCAGCGCTTCGACGCGGGGGCGGTTCCGCTCGTAGAACTCGGCGCTCGAGGGGTCCACCCCGACCGATTCCTCGATGCGCACCAGGTCGGCCGCACTGTCCAATGAGTCCAGTTCGCCGAGCGCGTACCACGCGAGCAGCACCGCGCCCATGCCGGAACCACCGTTGGCCCCGGCGAGCTGGAGATCGCACCCGAGGGCGGCCGATACCGTGCTGCGCCAGATCTCGCTGCGGAACCCGCCGCCGGTCGCGCGCACCGCGTCCACGCGCGCACCCGAATCGACCACCGCGTCGCGCACCAGCGCCAGCTGCTGCGCGACACCCTCGATGACCGCGCGCGTGATCTCGGCGCGCCCGTGCGAACGGCGCAGCCCCAGCAGCGCACCGGTCAGCCCCGACTGCCACCAGGGCGCTCGCTCACCCAGCAGGTACGGCAGTGCGATGACGCCGTCGGCGCCGGGCTGCACGGCCAGCGCCTCGTCGAGCAGTGCGGACACGTCCACGTCGAACGTCTCGGCGGCCCACTGCGCCACGACGGCCCCGTTGCTCACCGCACCACCGAGCACCCACATGTCCTCGACGAGCGCGTAGCTGAACGTGCGGCACCGCTCGTCCACGCTCGGACCGTCGTTCAGCACGCGCAGCGCACCGCTCGTCCCGAGCGAAACCGCCGCCGTGCCAGCACGGACCGCGCCCACGCCGAGGTTGGCCAACGGCCCGTCACCCCCGCCGAGCACCACCGGCGTGCCGGACGGCAGCCCGAGGCGGGAGGCCGCGCTCCGCGACAGATCGAAAACGTCCGTGGGCGCGGCGATGCGCGGCAACTGCTCCGCGCGCACCCCGGCGATCGCCAATGCGGGTTCGTGCCAATCGCGGGTGTGCATGTTCTGCAAACCGCTGCCGGAGCCCAACGAGAAGTCGGTGACGAAATCATCGACGAACGCGCCGAGGACGTAGTCCTTCAGCGCGCACCAGCGGGAAACGCCGCGGGTCAGATCGGGGCGCTGCCCGGTCAGCCAGGCGAGTTTGACCATCACCGACTGGGTGTGCACCGGAGTGCCGGTCGCGCGGTGCAGCTGCGCGCTCTGCGGATCGGCGCGCAGCCGGATCGCCACGTCCTCGGCCTGCGTGTCGCCCCACGTGAACGCCGGTGTCACCGCGGATCCGGAATCATCCACGCCGACCAGCGTGTGCATCGCGGTGCTGAACGACAGCGCGGCGACCGCGTGCCCCTGCTGCCGCGCCCAGGAGACCCCCTCGGCGAGCACCGCGATCGTCGTCTCGCGCACTTCGTCCGCGTCGTGCACGGCCGCGCCGTTCTCGTCGGAGTACAGCGGGTACTCGCGTTCGAGCTTGTGCAGCATCCGCGCGTCACGAGTCGCTGCGACGATTTTCACGGCCGTGGTGCCGGCGTCGATGCCGAGCACCACATCGGCCGCACTCGCAAGTGCCGTCATGCCGCACAACTTAAACCCGGCTGAATCGGATCACCGGACGTGGGCCACCCCACGCGTGCGCCAGGAGGGACGCCGTGCCCGGCGATTAACGCGCTGCGCGCACGCCCGGGCGCGCTGGGTCGACATCGAGCTCGAAGGGCCGCGTTGTGAGATATCTGTCAGTGGTGCGTGTTTCGACCACGTACTGCCCGTTCAAGGTCGTCGTCAGCGCCCCCCACTGTCCGCTGGTGGAGGCCGGCCGCCTGCGGCCGACAAACCGCTCGAACGCACGATCATCAGCTGCGCCCGCGGGCCACGCGGTACAGCCAGAGCACGAAGAACACGAACGCGGCGATGCCGAGGACGTTGCTCCCGGCGGTGAACGCGCCCTCCGAGACGCCCAGGGCCTGCGGGCTGATCATGAACACCTCGGCGCTCTGCGCCGCGGCGAACGGGATCGCCAGCAGGATGCCGATCAGCGCCTCGCCGGTGATCAACCCGGAGGCGAACAGCACGCCGCGGCGTTCGGCCCCCTCGGCGCCGCGGCGGCGCCGCGCCCGACCGGTGGCCACGGCCAGCAGCCCGCCGACGAAGATCGGCACGGACAGCTCCAGCGGCAGGTACAACCCGACCGCCACGGCCAGCACCGGTGCGCGGAACGACGATCCGCGGTGCGCGAGGACCTGGTCCAGCACGATGATCGCGACCGCAAGCAGCGCGCCGATCCCGATCATCGTCCACGGCAGACCGCCGAGGAACACGCCCTCGGACACCGAGCTCATCAACGTCGCCTGCGGCGCCTGCAGCGCCTGCGACGGATCCATGTCCGGCCGCGGCAGCGAGTCGCCCAACCCGTAGGCGGTGTAGAGCACGGACAGCGTCGGTGCCAGGCACAGCGCCGCCGAGACCACCCCGATGATCTGCATGATCTGCTGCTTCCACGGGGTGGCACCGACGATGTAGCCGGCCTTGAGGTCCTGCATGTTGTCCCCGGCGATGGCGGCGGCGCTGGCCACCACCGCGGAGATGATGACGGCGGTGGCAGCCCCGACCGTGGCCTTGGCCTCGTTGCCGCCGAAGTCGATCTGCGTGCCCAGGATCGCCAGCAGCACCAGCGAACTCGTCAGCAGCGTCAGGATGGACACCCCGGAGATGGGGTTGTTCGACGAGCCGACGAGACCGGCCATGTAGCCGGCGACCGAGGCGAAGACGAACCCGGCGACCAGCGCGAACAGCAGTCCGAAAAGGATCGTGGCGAGGAACACCCCGTTGCCGATCTCCAACCGCTGGGCGTCCACGTTGAACAGGAACACGAGGAAGATCGGAATCGCCAGCAGGACCGCGCCGTAACCGAGGTAGTGGGCCGGGATGTCGCGCTGCGTGCGGGAAAGCCCGCCGGCCTGCTCGGACCGGCTGCCGCGCACCGCCCGCACCGAGGTGACGATGCTGTCGCGGATCGGCCGCAGCACCGCCAGCAGCGCCCAGATGCCGCCGACGGCCATCGCCCCGACGCCGAGGTAGCGCACCCGTTCTTCCCAGACCGCTTCGGCGGCCGAGTACCCGGTCGCGCCCTCGGTGAGGCTCATCAGCTGCGCCGGGTCGGTGAACAGCATGTACAGCGGGATCGCCGCGAACCAGGCCAGCGCGCCGCCGGCGAAGACCAGCACGGCGATGTTGATGCCGACGATGTAGCCGACGCCCAGCAGCGCCACGCCCAGCTCGCTGCCGAACCCGAGGACCGCGGCGCCGGCCTTGACCGCACCGGACACGGACGAGGACGCCACTCCCAGGCCGGTCTGGCAGAACTTCAGCACTCCCCCGGCGAGGCCGGCGACCGCGATGAAGCGGGCGTCCTTGCCCTCGGACTTGCCCGCCTTGAGCACCTCACCGGTGGCCACGCCTTCGGGGAACCGCAGCGGCTTCTCCACGATCAGCGCTCGCCGCAGCGGAACGGTGAACAGCACGCCGAGCACCCCGCCGCACATCGTGATCGCCATGACCGGCAGGTACGGGAAGTCCGTCCAGTAGCCCAGCAGGATCAGCGCCGGCAGCGTGAAGATCATGCCCGCGGCCAGCGATTCGCCCGCCGAGGCGGCGGTCTGCACGATGTTGTTCTCCACCAGGCTGGACCGGCGGAAGAACCGGAAGATGGCCATGGAGATGACCGCGGCCGGGATGGACGCCGACACGGTCATGCCCACCTTCAGTCCGAGGTAGGCGTTCGCGGCGGCCAGCACGACGGACAGCAGTACGCCCAGGACCACCGCCTTGATCGTGATCTCCCGGGGGCGGGAACCCGCCGGTGCCGCGACCGCGTCGGCATCCTCGTTGCGCGTGCTCATCGAGACCCTCTTCTCGGACGTTCCACCCGGAAACCGCACCGCCGGCACGGTGCGCAACAACGTATACCCGTTGCGATGACCGTGGCCAATACCTCCGAGTGGCGGCAACTCGACAACGCGCGGCCGCTGGTGCTGGCGGGGAGTTCGGCGCGGCGCAGCAGCGGAGGGTGCTCGTGCTCTCGCGGTGTGGACGGACGGCTCGCCGGGCCGGGTGCTCCGACGGGCCGGGTGCGGCGGCTGCGGCGAGGAGAGTCCGCACCGTCCGCGCACGACAACGGGCTCCCCGCCGCCTTCCGAGGTCGGAGTCGGGGAGCCCGTCGGAGAACTGCGCCGAGCCGGAACTCAGCCCGCGAGGGTTTCCGCGATCTCGTAGGTGTTCAGCGCGGCCCCCTTGCGGAGGTTGTCGCCGCAGACGAAGAAGTCGAGCGTGTTCGGGAAGTCCAGCGCCTGCCGCAAGCGGCCGACGTAGGTGGGCTCCTCGCCGACGACAGCGGCCGGAGTGGGCCACTCGCCGCCTTCCGGATCGTCCTGCAGCACGACCGTGGACTGCCTTTCGAAGACCTCGCGGGCGCGGGCGACGTCCACATCGGAGGCGAACGTCGCGTGCACCGCCAGCGAGTGCGTGGTCACCACCGGAACCCGGGTGCAGGTGGCGGAGACCTTCAACTCGCCGATGCCGAGGATCTTGCGGGATTCGTTGCGGACCTTCAGCTCCTCCGAGGACCAGCCGTCCTCCTTCGGCGACCCGGCCCACGGCACGACGTTCATCGCCAGCGGCGCCTTGAACGGCGTCTCCGGTGAGAGCCCGGCAGCACCCAGCGCCTCGGCCACGTCACCGGAACGCACGCCGACCTGCTTGCCCGCCACGGCTTCCAGTTCCGCGTACAGCCGGTCCACGCCGTCCTGGCCGGCGCCCGAAGCCGCCTGGTACGAGGCGACGACGAGCTCGCGCAGCCCGAACTCGTGGTGCAGCGCCCCCAGCGCGGCCATCATCGACAGCGTCGTGCAGTTCGGGTTGGCGATGATGCCCTTCGGCCGGTCGTGCACCTTTTCGGCGTTGACCTCCGGCACCACCAGCGGCACCTCGGGGTCCATGCGGAACGATCCGGAGTTGTCCACGGCGACGGCACCCCGCTGCACCGCGATCGGCGCCCACTCCGCGGAGACCGCGTCCGGCACGTCGAACAGCGCGATGTCGACCCCGTCGAAGGCTTCCGGCGCCAGTTCGACGATCGTCGTCTCGCCGCCGCGCACGGTGACCTTCTTGCCCGCCGAGCGGGCCGAGGCGATGAGGCGGATCTCGCCCCACGGCACGGAGTTCCGCGCGTTGATGAGCTCGGTCATGACGGTGCCCACCGCTCCGGTGGCACCCACGATCGCCAGCGTCGGCGCCATCAGCGACCACTCCCCGCGTACACGACGGCCTCTTCGTCCCCGCCGAGCTCGAACGCGCGGTGCAGCGCGGCGACGGCGTCGTCCAGCTGCGCCTCGGCGATCAGCACGGAAATCCGGATTTCGGAGGTGTTGATGATGTCGATGTTCACGCCCGCGTCCGACAGCGTCTCGCAGAAGGTCGCCGTCACGCCCGGGTGCGAACGCATGCCCGCGCCGACCAGGGACACCTTGCCGACCTGGTCGTCGTAGACGACTTCGGAGAAGCCCAGCTCGTCCTGGATCTTCTCCATTTCGGCGACGGCGCGGGAGCCGTTGCTGCTGGAGACGGTGAAGGTGATGTCGGTGCGCGCCGAAGCGGTGCTCGACACGTTCTGCAGCACCATGTCGATGTCGATGCCGGCGTCGGCGACGACGCGGAAGATGCGTCCCGCGATCCCCGGGCTGTCCGGCACTTCCCGCACCGTGACCTTCGCCTCCGACCGGTCGTGCGAGACGCCGGTGATCATCGCCTGTTCCACGGAAAGGTCCTCCACTGAGCCGGAGATCATCGTTCCGGACTTGGCCGAATAGGACGAGCGGACGTGCAGCGCAACGCCGTACCGGCGGGCGTACTCCACGGCGCGCAGGTGCAGCACCTTCGCGCCGGTGGCGGCCAGTTCCAACATCTCCTCGTAGGTGATGTGCGCCAGGTGTTGCGCCTCGGGCGCGATGCGCGGGTCGGCGGTGTAGACGCCGTCGACGTCGGTGTAGATCTCGCAGACGTCGGCTTCCATCGCCGCGGCGACCGCCACCGCCGTCGTGTCCGACCCGCCCCGGCCGAGCGTGGTGATGTCGTTGGTGTCCTGCGCCACGCCCTGGAAACCCGCGACCAGCACGATCTGGCCCTGGTCCAGCGCCTCGCGGACGCGGCCGGGGGTGACGTCGATGATGCGGGCGTTCTGGTGCGCCGACGTGGTCAGCACGCCCGCCTGCGAGCCCGAGAAGGACCGGGCTTCCGCACCGAACGACTCGATCGCCATGGCCACGAGCGCGTTGGAGATGCGCTCACCGGCGGTGAGCAGCATGTCCAGCTCCCGTTCCGGCGGAGCCGGGTTGACCTGCTGGGCGAGGTCCAGCAGCTCGTCGGTCGTGTCCCCCATCGCGGAGCAGACCACGACCACGTCGTTGCCGGCTTTCCGGGTCTGGACGATGCGCTCGGCGACGCGTTTGATCCGGTCGGCGCTCTCGAGCGAGGAACCGCCGTATTTCTGGACGACGAGCGCCACGTGAACAAACCTCCTCGAGCCGTGCAGTCATTCTCGTGGCGACCCCGCACCGATCCGACGCCGGCCCGCGGGGTCCGCGAACCCCGCTCGGTGCCCCCAGCTCCGATGGGCCAGCTCCGATCGACCAGCTCCGGTGGGCCGAAGCGCCACGTGCCCGCCAACGGCGCGAGGATCGCCTCCGGGAACCGGCCATCACCCAGCCGGGTCGCTGGCCGACCGGTCCGCTGTATGCACAGCGTACCGAACGATGACCGGCGAACCCCAATCCACCGCTCCGCACTACCCTGGTCGACGCCGGTTGCGCCGAAGGCCGAAAGGAGCGGGGTGCCCACCACTGCGCGCACGCTCGATCCGGACCGGGGTGACGGCCCCGCCCCCGCTGGTGCGCAGCACCAACCGGGGTCGGCGAGGCTGCGCGCGGCGCTGGCCGAGCGGTTCGACCGCCACCTCGGCACCGTGCTGGCAGCCGCACCTGCTGTGGTGTACCTCGCAATCCGCGGCGTGGGACTGCTGCTGCTGAGCTGGCTCTCGGCCGCCAACGACCAATCCGTCGGCGAGAATCTCGCATCCTGGGACGGCGAGTGGTACTTGGAGATCGCCGCCCACGGTTACGGCGGGGTCGATCCGAGCATGGTCGACGGCCGCGGCGAGCGGCATCCCGAAACCCCGCTGGCGTTCTTCCCCGGCTACCCGCTGCTGGTGCGGATCGTGTCGCTGCTGCCCGGCCTCGGCGTGCTCGGCGCGAGCATCGCGGTCAGCCTTGCCGCCGGCACCGCCGGCGCTTATGGGCTGGTGCGCATCGGCCGCGCCGTCGGCGGCAACCGCACCGTGGGCCTGCTGCTGGTGGCGCTGTTCGCCGCCGCGCCCATGTCGATCGTGCTGTCCATGGCCTACTCCGAGGCGCTGTTCTGCGCGCTGGCGATCTGGGCGCTGGTCGGCGTGCTCGAACGCGACTGGCTGCTGGCCGGCCTGTGCTGCGCCGCTGCCGGGCTCGTGCGCCCCACCGCGGCCGCGTTGATCGGCGTGGTCGTGCTCGCCGCGAGCATCGCGCTGCTGCGCGGACGCGGCACCTGGCGGCCCTGGCAGGCGGTCGTCCTCGCGCCGTCGGGGCTGCTCGCCTACGTCGCCTGGGTCGGCGTGCAAACCGGCAACCCCGCGGGGTACTTCGCGCTGCAGCAGCAGGGGTGGTCCTCCGCGTTCGACTTCGGCGCGGCCACCGGGTCCTTCGTGCTGGAAACGCTCAGCACCGACAACTCGGCGCTGGAGACGTTCACCGTGTGGATCCTGCTGGTGGCGCTCACCCTGTTCGTGCTGTGCCTGCGCACGCGCATCCCGTGGCCGCTGGTGCTGTTCGCCGCCGCCGTGCTCGCGCTCGACCTGGGCACGGACGGGTTGATGTACTCCAAGGTGCGGCTGATGCTGCCCGCGTTCCCGCTGCTCATCCCGGTGGCGATGGGGCTGGCCCACCGGCGGCGGACCACGGCGGCCGCCACGACCGCGGTCGTCGTGCTGTTCGGCTCCTGGTTCGGCGCCTACTCGCTGACCGCCTGGCAGTACGCGATCTAGCTGCATCGCCCTCGGCGGTTGTGCACGGGGAGCCCCGCCTGCTGCCCCGAGCACCCGGCGAGGGGTGGACGTTTCTCGAGAAAAGTCGCCGACTTTTCTCGAGAAACGTCGCCGCGGCCCCGCAGCCCACCGGTCGCAACCGGACCCGGGCTCCCCGCCGCGTGCCAGACTGAAGCCGAGAACGTCCACAGGAGGTGCCTTGACCACGCAGGAATCCGAAACCACCGGCGCGCTGGCGAAACCGGCCGAGACCGCCGTGCCGCTGCACCCGCTGTTGGCCGGGCGCTGGAGCCCGCGCTCGTTCGACCGTTCCGCCGAACTGGACGACGAGCAGTTCAAGGCGCTGTTCGAAGCCGCGCGCTGGGCCCCGTCGTGGGGCAACACCCAGCCCGCCCGGTTCATCGCGGGGCGGCGCGGGGAAGACACCTACAAGCGCATCTACGACACCCTCGCCCGCGGCAACCGGTCCTGGGCCGATGCTGCCGCCGCCCTGGTGATCGGCGTCGCGCGCAGCACCAACGAGGAGGGCGAGCCCATGCCGTACGGCGAGTACGGCCTCGGTCTGGCCGCGCAGAACCTCGTGCTGCAAGCCGAGGCCGAAGGTCTGGCGGCGCACCAGATGGCCGGCTTCGACCGGGACGCGGCCCGCACGGCCTTCGCCGTGCCGGACGACTACGAGCCGCTGGTCGCGATCGCGGTCGGCCCGCAGGGCCCGGCCGAGGCGCTCGACGACAGGCTGCGGGAGAAGGAACTCGCGCCGCGTTCGCGCAGGAATCTCGACGAGATCGTCTTCAGCGAGAACTGGGGCGCCCCGCGCTGGTGATCCGGGCTTCGTGACCAGGGCGCTGGCGACCTGAGCGCTGGTGGTCCGGGCTTCGTGACCAGTGCGCTGGCGACCTGAGCGCTGGTGGTCCGGGCGCTGGTGGTCCGGTTTCCGCCGCCGCGCGCCCGTCGGGTGGTACCCGGCGGGCGCGCGGCACCGGTGAACATTCCGGCCTCACGCGGGTTTTCGACTCCCCGGCGGGATCACACGAGGGCGCGCAGGATGCGCAGGGCGATCGAGGTGATCAGCAGCCAGAACAGCGCGGCGATGCCGTAGTTGAGCAGCACGGCCAGCTGCGGATCGGTTGGCACGAACAGGTTCTGCAACCCCAGTGCGAGCGGATCGGCGCAGGAGGCGACGAACCGGCTCACGGCGTGGTCCGGGTTGGCGCCGCCGAGCACGAGCACCACGTGCAGGGCCAGCAGCGCCGCGAACACCGATCCGACGATGCGCACGAGCGTGCTGATGACGCCGATGAACCGCGTCCACGCACGTCTGCGGTCGAACCGCGGCCGCTCGGTGGCACCCGTGGCCTCGTGACGTGGCTCCGTCATGAGTGCGCCTCCCTTCCCCGGCCATCGAGATTTTCGCACGCACCCACCCCCGGTTCCTAGCGGCGAGCGGACGAACTTCGCACTTCGCACGCCACCCCTGCGGAGGTCGTGGATCTCTCCGGGGGCGCCTGTCGCCACCCACCGCCGTAGTTCGCGCCGAGGTGGAGGTGGCCGGGGAACGTCCGGGCAGCAGCAGCTGCCACCCCGGCCACACCTTCATGCGCAACCCGATGTGCCAGCGCTGCTGTTCCGGCGGGGTTTGTTCGCAGCAACCGCGACGTCGGCCACCGCCGCCGAAGCAACGCCGTCGGCTACTGACATGCACGCCGGAGATGTGCAGCCGTTCAACTTCAGCCCGTCGCAGCGCTTCGACAAGTGCGGCGGCGATCTGGACGGGTACATCTCCGACGGATGGGCCTACAACCTCGTGCACACCTGCACGGTCAACCTCCTGTCCGCTGGGCGCGCGGAAAGGGCTCAGCGTCGTGAGGTGGACCGTTCCCGCTTGTGCTCGGGGCATGTGCCCCGTCCGGCCGTCGCCCTGTCCGGCCGTCGAGGTGCAGCGCCCGCACCGCCGCACGCAGCGACTGGGCATGCAGTCCGGCACGCGAGCACGCTGTTTCTTCATGTTATCTGCGTGCTAGCATATTGCAACATGAGGACGTTGTACTTGCGGAACGTGCCGGACGAGGTGGTCGAGCGGTTGGAGCGGTTGGCAGCCCAGGATGCGACCTCAGTCTCGGCGGTCGCGGTGCGCGAACTCGCCGAGGTCTCGCGTCGGGCTGACAACCCGGCGTTGCTGGGCGCGCTTCCGGATCATGCTGTGGACACAGCCGCGATCCTGGAGGATCTGGATGCTGAACGGGCTGGCCGGTGATCGTGGTTGACGCCTCGGCGGCCTTGTCAGCCTTGCTCACGGCTGGCCCCGCTCGCGGCAGGTTGGCGGAGCAGCAGCTGCATGTTCCCCACCTCATCGATTCCGAGATCGCCAGTGGTTTGCGGCGACGAGTCGCGGCCGGGCAGGTGCCGGCCGATGCTGCCTGGACCAGCTTGCGCGTATGGCAACGCCTCGGGGTGACGCGCTACCCGGCGTTTTCCCTGCTGGGGCGGGTGTGGGAACTGCGCGACAACGTCTCGGCCTACGACGCCTCGTACGCCGCGTTGGCGGAGTCGCTCGATTGCACCCTGCTCACCGCCGACGCGCGCCTTGCTCGCGCACCCGGCACACGCTGCACGATCACCATCGTCCCCCACTGAGCGACAGCAGGACCCGCTGGAGCACGACCGAGTCCGCGACTGCGGGCCGCGGGAACAGTCGAGCAGCCGACAGCCACCCATCGACCACGCCACCGCCCGCCGGGAAACCCCACCGAGCGCTGCACGGCACGCGCGAACACCAGCACCGAGCTCTCGTGGTGCGAGACTCGCAGCAACCTCCGGCGAATCACGCGCGATCGCTCGTGCCTGGAACGTCCTCCACCGCTCGCGACCGGCACACGGCCGAGCTCGGGCGACGCAGCACGGCATCGAGAAGGTTCTGCCCGATCTCAGCAGCCGTGTTCGAGGCGGTACGGCTTGCCGTGGGTGATGCGGAAGGGCAGCGCCCCGGCAACCGGGCTGATCCGGAGGTTCTCCAGGTTGGGGCCGGTGCTGGCTGCGGCCACGTACACGTCCGAAAGGGCGTCGCTGAATCCGACCCACCCGCCGAAGCTCTCCTGGCAGGCGGCCGGGACGCTCTCTTCTAAAATATCGATCCGTGCTCGTGCGTGAGGAGTACAAGCCAGTGGCGCAAACAAGCGGGGAGGAAGTAGAACTGCCTCCATGGCCGTCCGAGTGGAAGATGCCGGGTGGGATCAAGCCAACAGTAGGGGTCGTGGCCTTCGGTGCCTTTGGTATGGCTGCTGGCGTAGCCGGACTCGTTCAACTCGCGACCGGAACCTTCGGCGACTCCACCATCATCCTGCTCGCAGGTGCTGTGTTCGCGCTTTCCCTGACCAGCGCGACTGCGTTGCTACGTTTGCGGGTGCGCCAACGAGGCACTTCGGCTGTCTACACCAGTCACACGCGGGAGCGTCGTGAGCCTTCTACGGTCATTCCGAACTTGCGCGGCGTGTGGCTCATGGCGCTGACCGTGCTGGCGTCGGCATTGGTCATGTTCGGTCTCGTGGCAACGGTGTCCTGGGGGTTCCTGCTCACCGGCACCGAAACCAGCTTACGGATGATCTTCCAAGCGCTCCTATCCACCACATTCGTCGTGGGGATCATCTGGGTCTTCTCGAAAGCTTCGGAAGGAGTCATCGCACAAGGTTCCCTGACACTCACGGCCGGCGGTGTCACGCACAAAGCTTGGGGACCCGAACGACACATCCCGTGGGAGGCACTGGATTTCATCTTCCCAGCACCCGGCGAAAACCCAAATATCGCACTGAGCTACGACTCCCGCCGCGTGACGGTACCGGCGAAAAGAAAGGATGACATCCTGCCCTTGTCCGGTAATCTCCTCTCCGTCGACCCGGCGTTGGCCTACCACGCGCTGGCGTACTACCTGGATCATCCGGAGGCGCGGTCGGAGCTGGGAACCGAGCGCAGTGTCGAGCGCATCCGCCAGGCCGACTTCCCCGAATAGCCTCACGGTCCGCGCGGGCGCATGCTTGCGGTGACGTGCGCTCGCGGGCTCGCGCGCACGCCGGGGCGTACCGAGCGGGCGGGCCATGCCCACCGGACCTGTGAGCATGGCCCGCGGAGCGCCGCTCAGCGGTCGAACGAGCCGGACTTCAACGAAGCTAAGAAGCTCGACCACTGCGCCGAGCCCACCGTGATGTAGCCAGCGCCCCGGTCCTTCGTGTCCCGCACGGCCGCGCCACCAGCGACACGACCGACTTCGACGCAGTTCGTCTGGTACCCGCTGTAGCTGGACTTGCGCCAGTTCCGGATGTTCGTCATGACACGCTCTCCTTCTCCTGCATCAAACCGGAAATCAGCTCCACCGAGGCGGACTCGGAGAGGGCAACGGTGCGCAGCTGGTCCACGGCTTCCTGATAAGCCCGCACGTCGGCGGAGTCCGTGATCGTCGCGCTGGCCCGGTAGTGCTCCAAGTGGACCACGGGATAGGCCGTGTTCGACTCGAACAGCACGAAGCGACCTTCCATGGCAGCGGTGTAGCCCGCACCGAACGGAACCACCTGCACGGTGATGTTCTCCAGCTCGTTCCACGCGAGCAGTTCCTGCAGCTGTTCCTGCATGACGTCCACCTCGCACGGCGGATACCGCAGCGCCGCCTCGCCGACGAAAGCGTGCAACCACACCGGGTATTTGCGCCGCGTCAAGATCTCGCGCCGGCCGAGGCGGAACATCACGCGCGCATCGGCCTCACCGCGTGAAGAACCGGCGCCGAGCATGACGGATCGTGCGTAGTCGCCCGTCTGCAACAAGCCGGGGAGCAACAACGGCTCCACGTCGGTGACCTGAGTGGAAGAGCGCTCGTATTCCGTCAGGACCGCGCGTTGGCGTTCAATTCCTGGCGAGAGCCAGTGCGGGTCCCGGGCTTGTCGGGCGTGCTCGAACAATGACTCCCGTTCGTCGCCCGTGACACCGAGAGCGCTCAGAAGCGCCGTCGTGTCCTCTTCGCTGGGCGCGAGCTTGCCGTTCTCCCAGCGGGAGATGTGCGCGTGCGAGCGGCCGACCTGCTCCCCCAGTTGGTACGTGGTCAGCCCCGCCTCCTTGCGGAGACGCCGCAGTTCGACACCGAGCTGTCGTGCGCGCGGCGTGTTCGCGGTGCTGGCCATGGGGAAGATCCTATCGGCCTCCCACTCCTTACTGAAGCATCACACTTTCCGTTGATCACGACTTTAGTGCATGCACTTTTCTTGGTAACTGTTCTAGAGTTGCTGCACTGTGACGCGCAATACAGCGAGGAAGAGGTGATGTGTCGATGTGGCCGCGTCCGTTCACGTGGGTGCCTGCCGAGGGGCACCGGCACGCCAGCCGGGACGACGTGCCGCCGCCGGGACGGGAGTTCTCGCCGGACATGTCGGTGACGACCCTGTGCGGCCGGCAGCTGACCACGGCCACCGGCGAGGTGGCCTGGTTCTGGCCGACCTGCTTCGACTGCGACGAACGCGCCCGCGCACTCGCCGGCGTGCCCGCACGCAGCACGCGCACAGCCGCACGCAGCACGCGCGAGGAACACGCACCCGCGCAGCACAGCACCCGGCCCAGCCTGAACAACGAGCACACCCCCGGAGGCCCCGCATGAGCCGACGCACCGCCATGGCAGTACTGCTGCGCCGCGGGCAGTGGCTGCTGGACGAGGCGGCCTTCGACATCGGCGGCGACCGCTACACCCCCGAAAGCTGCCGCGACACGGCCCACGCCCTCACCGAACTCGCCGCCGCCCTCGACGAGTACTCCCACGAGATCACCCCCACCGACGAGACCACCGCGCCGACCAACGCACACGCGGAACCGGACGCGCTCCCCGAAACGGCGCAGCACACGGCGGCGGCGACGCACACCGAGACAGCGTCACGCATCGAGACAGCGTCGCGAACCGCGACCGACCCCGGCACGCAGCCGACCCCGCCCGCGCCGCACCAGCTGCCGCGAACTCCGCACACCCCGGGAGGTGCCCCGTGCTGACACCGCTGCTCGAACCGAGCCTGCACCTCGGCCTCGTCCTCGGCGCCGGCCTGTCGACGCTGCTGCGCCTGGCCACCCCCCGACGCCCCTCCGCACGACTGCGCCCCTCCGCGCTGCTGCGCATGCCCGCACTCCTGGGCCTGGCCACTCCGCAACAACGCCCGCGGGCACGACACGCCCGGCACACCAGGCGCCGCCGCTCCAGCGCACGGCAACGCGGCAGCGAGTTCGAGCGCCCACGCGCGAGCGAGCCCGAGCACCCGCGCGCCAGCGAGTCCGAGCACCCGCGCGCCAGCGAGTCCGAGCGCCCACGCGCGAGCGAGCCCGAGCACCCGCGCGCCAGCGAGTCCGAGCGCCCACGCGCGAGCGAGTCCGAGCACCCGCGCGCCAGCGCGCCCGGAGCCGCCCGAGCCGCGCAGCACCCTCCGGAACAACCTCCGCAGCACCCTCCGGAACAACCTCCGGCCACGCCCGCGCGGACCGCGGCGCAGCGACCCGAGCACGAGCAGCACCGCTGGCCGGCAACGTCGGGCCCGCCACCCCGCCGCACCGCGCACCAGCCACCCGGACGGCCCAGGCGCCCGAACCACCACCCCGGCACCGGAGCCTGGCCGGCACCGCCCGTCCCAGCACCGGCACCGGCCGCCTCGACGCCGCCCACCCCAGCACCGCCCACACCGGCACCGGCACCGCCCACCTCGGCACCGGCCGCACCAACATCGCCCGCCCCGATACCGTCCGCCTCGACACCACCCACGCTCGCGCCGCCAGCCCCAGCACCGCCCACACCGACAGCGCCAGCCCCGACGCCCCGCGGCGCGGCGTTCGACGGCGCCGCGCGTCCCACCAAGCGGAACGCCTCCGCCGCCGCGCACCGCGCCGCAGCAGCGCCGGCCACCGCGGCTCCGGCGGGCACCCGCACCGCCGCGGCCGCCGCCGCGAGCACGCCCAACCACCCGCGCGTGCGCCCGCACGCGCGGGTGGAGGCACCGTCCATGCAGCGCACGGACGCGGAACCACATCCGGCGATGCCGTTCGACCGAGCACTGCTGGAACGCGTCCTCGCCGGACTGCACCGGCTGTGAACCCCCGACCGCAGCGCCCTCCGCACGGCGGTTCACCCCTCCTCTCCACCAGCACCTTCCCAGAATGCGAGATGGCGGGTTTGCCAAGTGGGCGCGGCGTGTGGTTACTCTGGGGCCAATGGCGTGCGTCCTCCTGCTTATTCGCCGCGACGGGGTCCACTGAGACCGGCCCCTCGTCGCGGGGAAGCAACGCGCCGGTCGTTCCCGCACCGGTAACGCAGAGCAGGAGCCCCTTCCCATGAGCATCCCGGAACAGCCGCAGTCCCCGATCTCCGGACGCATCAACACGCCCGCCAAACCCGTACCGGCCGAGCAGCCCTCGTGGAACCCGCAGCGCGGCAGCTCGATGCCCGTGCACCGCTACCGGCCGTTCTCCGAGCTGGTGGAGGACATCACGCTGCCCGACCGCACCTGGCCGGACCAGCGCATCACCCGCGCGCCGCTGTGGTGCGCGGTGGACCTGCGCGACGGCAACCAGGCGCTGATCGACCCGATGTCGCCCGCGCGCAAGCGCCGCATGTTCGACCTGCTCGTGGCCATGGGCTACAAGGAGATCGAGGTCGGCTTCCCCGCCGCGAGCCAAACCGACTACGACTTCATCCGCGAGATCATCGAGGACGGCGCGATCCCCGGCGACGTGCGCGTCCAGGTGCTGACCCAGTGCCGCGCCGACCTGATCGAGCGCACGTTCGCCGCGCTGGAGGGCGCGCCGCAGGCCGTGGTGCACTTCTACAACTCCACCTCGATCGCCCAGCGCCGCGTCGTGTTCGGCGAGGAGCGCGAGGGCATCAAGAAGATCGCCACGACCGCGGCCGAACTGGTCAAGGAGTACGCGGCGAAGTACCCGGACACGGACTTCCGGTTCCAGTACTCGCCGGAGTCCTACACCGGCACCGAACTCGACTTCGCCGTGGAGATCTGCGACGCGGTCTCCGAGATCATGCAGCCGACACCGCAACGGCCGATGATCATGAACCTGCCCGCCACGGTCGAGATGGCCACGCCCAACGTCTACGCCGACTCGATCGAGTGGATGCACCGCAACCTGGCGCGGCGCGACTCGATCATCCTGTCGCTGCACCCGCACAACGACCGGGGCACGGCCATCGCCGCGGCCGAGCTCGGCTACCAAGCCGGCGGCGACCGCATCGAGGGCTGCCTGTTCGGCAACGGCGAGCGCACCGGCAACGTCGACCTGGTCGCGCTGGGCATGAACATGTTCAGCCAGGGCGTGGACCCGCAGATCGACTTCTCCGACATCGACTACGTCAAGCGCACCGTCGAGCACTGCAACCAGCTGCCCGTGCACGAGCGCCACCCGTGGGGCGGCGAGCTGGTGTACACCGCGTTCTCCGGCAGCCACCAGGACGCGATCAACAAGGGCCTGACCGCGCTGCGCAAGGACGCCGAGAACGAGGGCAGCCCGTTCGAGGACCACCCGTGGGAGGTGCCGTACCTGCCGATCGACCCGAAGGACGTCGGCCGCAACTACGAGGCCGTCATCCGGGTCAACTCCCAGTCCGGCAAGGGCGGCATCGCCTACGTGATGAAGACCGAGCACCAGCTGGAGCTGCCGCGCAAGCTGCAGATCGAGTTCTCCAAGGCGGTGCAGGAGCGCACCGACGACGGGGGCGGCGAGGTCGCCCCGGAGGAGATGTGGCGGGTGTTCTCCGAGGAGTACCTGCCGGAGCAGCACCCGCTCAGCGTCGTGCGCCAGCAGGTCTTCGGTGACGGCGACGAGGAGTCGATCAGCGCAACGGTGCTGGTGGACGGCGCCGAACGCGAGATCACCGGTACCGGCAACGGCCCGGTGTCGGCGTTCGTGGACGCGCTGTCGACGATCGGCTACGACGTGCGCGTCATGGACTACCACCAGCACGCGATGACCGCCGGGGACGACGCGCGCGCCGCGGCGTACCTGGAGTGCGCCGTCGACGGCGAGGTCCACTGGGGCGTGGGCGTCGACGCCTCGACCGTCGCGGCCTCGCTGCGGGCCGTCGTGTCCGCGGTGAACCGCGCGCAGCGCTAGCCGTGCGTGCTGGATCGCTTCGCCGGGCAACGGGCTGGGGTTGCGCGAGTACCGGCACTCAGCCCTGAGCCATCTTGGCGAAGGGCTACCGCGAGCGTGGGCTTGGAGGGTCGGCGGTGTACAGGCGGTGCACGGCCGACTCAATGGCGGTGGCCGTCTCGTCGGCGCGGGGAGCGCGGGAGGGGATCGCTCGTTCGTTCTCCGCGATGAGGTGCCACAGGCTGCTCAGCGCGCTTCCCGAGGGCGGGGCGAGGAACCAGGCGTATCCCCGTGGCCGGGGCGGGATGCCCGCTTCGGTGAGGAAACTGTCCACGTCGTCCTCGATGATGTCCTGGTCCGCCTCGGTACGCGGCGCCGAGTGGCTGCTGACCGAGCCGCCGCGCGTGACCCGGGTGCGGACGGTGTGCCAGCCCGGCTCGTCCCGCACCCGCACCGCGTGATCGGGGCCCGCATACCAGCACACGGTCATGTACCAGCCGGAGTCACCGACCCGCTGGTACTCGCGGCCGTCGTGGTGGAGCGTGACGGGGTCACGGTCGGTGGCCAGGGTGCGGGGGTCGGGCGCAGTGGCGAGCGCGAAGTCGTTCCAGGTGTAGGCGGGCTGATCGGCCACAGCAGCGTTCTCCTCGAAACGAGGATGCCTCTCCCCGCACGGGGGGAGGCATCCGAGCCACGCGGTACGGCTACTCCGCTACGTAGCAGGGGTCCTCGCCCCAGCAGTAGAAGTAGGGAGTCTCGAACAGGGTGCCACTTTGGACCGGGTAGCCGGTGGGCCTGAACGTTGCGCTGAGGCCGTGGTAATACTCATTGGAGTTTTCCAGTCGCTCGCCTCCGGTCGGGCCGTCTCTCCAGGTCGAGAACTCGCCGGGCAGGTAGGCGCCGCCCATGGTGTTGCTGCCACATTCGGCGTCCGGCCACCAGGTGATCTCTTCCCAGCACTGGGTGGTGATGTCCGGGAAGTACAGCGGCGGCCCCCCGTCGAGCTGGAGGCTGGTGGTGAGGCGGGGCTGGCGGCCGTTGAGGTTGTTCCTCAGCGTGGCGTCGTAGGTGCCGACGTTCTCGTCACCGTAGCCGTACCAGATGTTCGCCTTGGTTTCGCTGGTGTAGTCGTTGATGATGCGGGTGCACAGCCCGACCGGCTCGCACCACTCCTGGGTCGGGGTGGCCTGGTCGGTGGAGACCTCCGGCCGCATCGGCTTCTTGTCCTCGGCAAGGTGTTCGACCTTGCCGTTCACGATCAGGTCGGAGCCCATGCAGGCCCAGGCGTCGAGGTTGCGTTCGTGCGCGGTGTCCACGCACATCTTCGTCGGTCCCTCGGGGCCTTCGGTGACCCCGAAATCGCCACCGGTTCCGGCGGCAGGTGCGGCGCTGGCCGTGGCTGTCGTGAGCAGAACCGCGGCCATCACGGAGATGACTAACGCGAAAAGTCTTCTCATGATTCCTTCCCCATCTTCGCCCATGCCGAGCGGAACCGGATCTGCAGCTTCCGTGCAGGGATGGGTTGTTCACGTTGCCTTTCATTCGCCAAGCGAAATGCTAGGGCGGCAGGGGCCGTGGCACAGCCGCCAAAGGGGTGGTCATAAGTGGGACTCGCTGACCGCGCGGAAGATGCGCCCTCATCACCGGGGCGAGGATCGCGAGTGCGACGAGGACTCACCCGACCGCGATCGGGGAGGCGGTGATCACCGCGGAACCGAATCCCGCCCGCCGCAGGCCTTCCCGCACCCGCCCCCGCGGCGGGGTGGTGGACGTTTCTCGAGAAAAGTGCGCGACGTTTCTCGAGAAATGTCCACCCCGGGCGGCATGCGCGGAGCTCGCGCCGATCCACGGCCTGGTCAGGTGGCGATCGCGGCGGCCTCGGCGGCGAGCTCCTGCAGCACGGGGCGCACGGCGGCGCGCTGCACGGCGCCGCGGCGCGAGACCACCTCGAGCTGACGTCCCGCACGCACGCCGGCGAGCGGCCGCAGCACCACCACCGAACGGTCCACAGTGTACCGGGGCAGCAGGGCGACGCCGTGCCCGTCGACCACCAACCGCTCGATCACGCGGAAATCGTTGACGCGCTGCACCACGCGCGGCCGCGCCCCCGTGCGCACCGCCAGCGACCGCAGCACGTCGTCCACCGGGAACCCCACGTCCACGCTGATCCACGACTCACCGGACAGTTCGGCGAGATCCACGCGCTGCCGCCGCACCAACGGGTGCTCCGGCGGCAGCGCCACGTCCAGCGGTTCGCGCAGCAGCGGCACCACGTCCCACCGCGCGTCGCCGAACGGCGCGGCGTGATCGTCGCGGTGGGTCACCACCAGGTCGAAATCCGCCACGAGTCCCGCCAACTCCGACGGCGAGCTCTCCAGGTCGCGGCACTCCACCCGCACCTGCGGGTACTCCGCCAAGCGCCGCAGCAACCCGGGGAACAGCAGCGCCGCCCCCGAGGGGAAGGCCGCCACGCGCACGATCCCGCGCGGAGTGCTGCGGTAGGCGTCCATCTCCGCCTCGGCCGCGTCCAGCGCCGCCAGCACGTCGTCGGCCCGCGCGGCCAGCGCCCGTCCGGCGTCGGTGAGCCGCAGCCCGCGGCCCGCGGTCTCGGTCAGCGGCACCCCGGCCTCCGCCTGCAGGGCGCGCAACTGCTGCGACACGGCCGAGGGCGTGTACGACAGCGCCTGCGCCACCGCGTGCACCGTGCCGCGGTCCGCGAACTCGCGCAGCAGGCGCAACCGTCGAACGTCCATGCAGGAATGCTAACGGGTACGTGCAGAAATGTTCGTTTGTGCTGCACGGACACCGCGGCCGAAGATGGAGCGCGTGAATGCGCGCGACCGTTCGCTGGGGCTGCTCGTGCCCGTGCTGTGGGGGCTGAACTTCCTCGCCCTCGACATCAGCCTGCAGCACTTCCCACCCGTGTTCCTCGCGGGCCTGCGCTACGCGGTGCTCGTGCTGCCCACCCTGCTGTTCGTCCCCTGGCCGCAGGTGCGCTGGCGGTGGCTCATCGGCTACGGCCTCGGCCTCGGCACGCTGCAGTTCGCCTTCCTGTGCGTGGCGATGGACCAGGGCATGCCGCCCGGGCTGGCCTCGCTCGTGCTGCAGGCCTCCGCGCCGTTCACCGTGCTCCTCGGCGTGCTGCTGCTGCGCGAACGCCTCACCGCCCTGCGCGCCTGCGGCGTCGCGCTGGCCGTGCTCGGCATGCTCGCCATCGCCTGGAACCGGGCGCAGCACGCCACCGCACTACCCGTGCTGCTCACCCTCCTCGGCGCTGCGAGCTGGGCCTTCGGCAACCTGTGCGCGCGCAAGGCGGAACCGGCCAACGGGCTGCACCTGGCGCTGTGGATCTCGATCGTGCCGCCGCTGCCGATGTTCGCGCTGTCGGCGGTGATGGAAGGACCCACCGCCGGCTGGTCCGCCCTGGCCACGTCGATGACCGGCGCGCAGGGCTGGGCGGCGCTCGGCGGACTGACCTACAGCGCGCTGGCGGCCACGGTCATCGGCTCGGGCGTGTGGACCACGCTGATGCAGCGCAACCCCGCCGGCCTCGTCGCGCCGTTCGCGCTGCTCGTGCCCGTCGTCGGGATGACGGCGGCGTGGCTCGTGCTCGGCGAGCGGCCGCGGGCCGTGGAACTGGCCGCGGGGGTGGTCGTCCTCGCCGGGGTGCTCATCAGCAGCAACAGCCCGGCCCCGCCGGTTCAGTCCACCCCGGGGACCGCGAGCCGCTCGAAATCGGGGTTCCAGACGTGAACGCCGTAGCCCGCGGGGCAGTCGTAGGCCACGAGCAGCCCGGCGGACTCGGTGGTCAGGCGCTCCGCGGTCCGCCGGTCGAGAATCGCCCGGTTGTCGCAGTTCGCGCACCGGGGCGCACCGCTGTAACTCACGTCTCGCCTGCCTCCGACTGGATTCCGCACACGCCCCCCGGGGACCGCACGCGGCCCGGGTTCCGCACGCCTGGGACGGCACCGCGCCGGTGCGCACGGGCGTCCGCGCACCGGCCGCCGTCGACCGGCACCTGAACCGGCCGCTCCTCAGGATAAATGCCGGGCCACGCGCGCCAGCCGCCGGAGCGCCACCCGCGGCCTCAGCCGGCGTCCCGGCGGCCCGACAGCGCGCGTCCGAGGGTGAGCTCGTCGGCGAACTCCAAGTCACCGCCCATCGGCAGCCCGGAAGCGAGCCGGGTGACGTTCAGATCCGGGAACTCCTTGAGCATCCGCGTCAGATACGTCGCCGTGGCCTCGCCCTCGGTGTTCGGATCGGTCGCGATGATCACCTCGGTGATCCCGTCCGCGCCGATGCGCCGCATCAGCTCGCGCACCCGCAGCTGGTCCGGGCCGACCCCGGACAACGGGTCCAGCGCACCGCCCAGCACGTGGTAGCGGCCGCGGAACTCGCCGGTCCGCTCGACCGCCAGCACGTCCTTCGGCTCCTCGACGACGCACACCAGCGCCGGATCGCGGCGCGCGTCCTGGCAGATGCGGCAGCGCTCCTGCTCGGAGACGTTGCCGCACACCTCGCAGAACAGCACGCCGTCGCTGACCTTCTGCAACGCCTCCTGCAAGCGGTTCACGTCCGCCGGTTCCGCTGCGAGCAGGTGGAACGCGATCCGCTGCGCACTCTTCGGACCGACACCCGGCAACCGGCCGAGCTCATCGATCAAGTCCTGGACGGGCCCCTCGTACACGGCTGTCTCGCCTCACCTCTCAGCCCGGACCGGGCAGTTCGCCGCTCAGCCCAGGCCGGGCAGGCCCAAACCGCCCAGGTCGCTCGGACCCTGGCCGCCGCCTTGCCCGCCGAGACCGCTGGTCAACGGCCCCATCTTCTCGGCCTGCATCTCCTGCGCGGCCCGGTTGGCATCGCGCACCGCGGCCACGACCAGGTCCGAGAGGGTCTCGGTGTCCTCCGGGTCGACCGCCTTCGGGTCGATCGTCATCGACTGGAGCTCACCGGTGCCGTTGACCACGGCCTGCACCAGGCCGCCGCCCGCGCTGCCGGTCACCTCCGCGTCCGCGAGCTCCTGCTGGGCGCTCATCAGCTTCTGCTGCATCTCCTGCGCCTGCTGCAGGATCTCCTGCATGTTGGGCTGACCGCCCGACATGCCCTCGGGCTGCCCCGCTCCAGGTTGCACTTGGTCCTCCTCGCCGAGTCCGCTGGCGCGAAGCGATGTCCGCGCGGCTACCCCACCAGCGTAGACGGGGCGGGCCAACAGCACGGCACCCGCCGCGCACGCGCGCGTCCTCCGCAGCGCCGCTGCGGACGGCTCCCGGCAGCGGCGCCCACCGCGCTGGTGCACCCTGCCGCCCGCGCTGCGCGCCTGTCATGGTGATCGCATGCCCCTGCACATCGCGGAGCTGTTGCGCCTGGTCAGCCGGCGTGCGTTCGACATCGACCCGGCGGGCCGGGTGCTGGCCGGTTCGGACGAGTCCGGGTCGGTGCAGCTCGTCGAGATCGACGCGGCCGACGAGCCCCCGGCTGCCCGGCAGCTGACCGCGCTGCCCGGCTCCGTCACCGGCCGCTACCTGCCCGACCGGCGGGCCGTGGTCGTGCAGCACGACACCGACGGCGACGAGCGCACCCAGCTGTCGCTGCTGCCGCTGGAACCGGACGCCACCCCGGCCACCAGCGGCGGACTTACCCCGCTGGTGCGCAACGCCCGGTACGTGCACCGGCTGGTGGACGTGCTGCCCGGCCGCGTGGTGTACACGACGAACCGGCGCAACGGTGTGGACTTCGACGTGGTGGTGCACGAGGTCGACAGCGGCGCCGAACACGTCGTCCACGCCGCCTGCGGCATGGTCGGCGAGGCGGCCACCGCACCGGACGGCCGCGTGGCGATCACCGTGCCCGCCGCGCCCGCGCTGTCCGAGCAGCTGCTGCTCGTCGACACCGCACCCGCCGGAGCGGTTCACGTGCTCACCGGCGCCGCGGAGCACGCGCGGCACACCAGGCCCGGGTGGACCGACCGCGGCGAGCTGCTGGTGACCTCGAACGCCGGGCGCGACCGCACCGGCATCGCGCGGGTGGCACCCGGCGGCGAGCACCGGTGGCTCGTGCCCGATGCGGACGGCGCTGCGGGCACCGACGGCGCTGCGGACACCGACGGCGCGGACCAGGCCGCGGCAGACCCGGCGGAGCACGACCTGACCGGCTGGGTCTCACCGGACGGGTCGACGCTGCTGGTGCACACCAACGCCGACGGCACCTCGCGGCTGAGCCTGCACGACACCGCCGACGGGCGGTTCCTGCGCCCCGTGCGGCTGCCCGGCGCGGGATGGTGCGCGCACCCGCTGCCGGAACCGGTGTTCTCCCCGGACGGGCGGTGGATCGCGCTGTCGTGGAGCTCCGCGTCGACGCCCGGGGACGTGCTGCTGGTGGATTCCGCCACCGGACGCGGCCGCGCGCTGACCAGCTCAGCGGGCGAGCACGCGGCGGCGCTGGCGGAACCGGCGCTGGCGGAACCGGCGCTGGCGGAACCGGCGCAGCACCGCGTCCCGGCGCGCGACGGCCAGCACATCCCGTGCCTGGTCTACCGGCGCGACCCCGGCGACACCACCGATCCCACCGTGCGCGGTTCCGCCGTGGTCATGGTCCACGGTGGACCGGAAGGGCAGTCCGTGCGCACGTTCAACCCGGTCGCGCAAGCCCTCGCCGCGCGGGGGCACACCGTCGTCCTGCCGAACGTGCGGGGATCCACCGGATACGGCAAGCAGTGGTACTCCGCCGACGACCGGCGCGCGCGGATGTCCGCTGTGGACGACCTGGCGGACGTGCACGCGTGGCTGCCCGAGATCGGTTGCGACACCGGCCGCGCCGCGCTGTGGGGCGGTTCCTACGGCGGCTACATGGTGCTCGCCGGGCTGGCGTTCCAACCCGGACGCTGGGCCGCGGGTGTGGACATCGTCGGGATCTCCTCGCTGCTGACGTTCCTCGCGAACACGGCGCCCTACCGGCGCGCCCACCGCGAACGCGAGTACGGATCACCGCGCGAGGACGCGGAGTTCCTCCGCTCGATCTCCCCGCTGCACCACGCCGGGAAGATCCGCGCGCCGCTGTTCGCGCTGCACGGCGCGAACGACCCGCGCGTGCCGCTGTCCGAGGCCGAGCAGATCGCCGCGTCGGTGCGCCGCAACGGGGTGGAGTGCGAACTCGTCGTCTACGGCGACGAGGGCCACGGCCTGGCGCGCCGCGGCAACCGGCTCGACGCGTACCCCCGCGCGCTCGAGTTCCTCGCCCGCCACCTGGCGCTGTGAGCCTCCCGCGGTACCCGCTCGCCGCGGGGTCCGGACGCACGAAGGCCCCGGAGCCGGCGAGCTCCGGGGCCTTTCCCGAGCGGAGGATACGGGATTCGAACCCGTGAGGGCTGTTAACCCAACACGATTTCCAATCGTGCGCCTTAGGCCGCTCGGCCAATCCTCCGCGCAACAGCGTAGCAGCGCCGCCGCTTCCGCCGGCCAGGGGGTCGCTGCGCTGCGGCACCCCGGCCGCGGGTCCCGCCAGCGGCTGCGGCGGGCACTCCGGCCTGCCCCCGCACGGGACTGCCTGCCGCACTCCGAGCCACCCCGCGCGAGGGTTGCCCCTCTTCGAGCTACCCCGCGCGAGGGCTGCCTGCCGCGCGCAGCCGAGCACCGGAGCACGCCGGCCCCGGGCGCTGACCACCCCCGGTTTCCGCGGCACCGCCCGGCTCGTTACACTGGGCGCGGACCTCGTGCGGCGTCATCCTGTGAACTCCCCCAGGGCCGGAAGGCAGCAAGGGTAAGCGGGCTCTGGCGGGTGCACGAGGTCCCCTTTGCGTTCGGGGCCGTTCCGGTGAACACGCGGGAAGCGTCGACGCTTCGCCGCCGACCAACTCGTCGGCCAACTCGCCGGCCGGCCCGCCAGGTCGCACCCGCACCGTCCGCCCCACCGCGTAGGGTTGCCACCGTGGCGCTCGCCCTCTACCGCAAGTACCGTCCGGCGACCTTCGCCGAGGTCGTCGGGCAGGAACACGTCACCGAACCGCTGCGCACCGCGCTGGCATCGGGCCGGATCAACCACGCCTACCTGTTCTCCGGCCCCCGCGGCTGCGGCAAGACCACGAGCGCGCGCATCCTCGCCCGCTCGCTGAACTGCGCGCAGGGCCCCACGCCCGACCCGTGCGGCGAGTGCGAATCCTGCGCGGTCCTGGCCCCGGAGGGCGGCGGCAGCGTCGACGTCATCGAACTCGACGCGGCCAGCCACGGCGGTGTGGACGACACGCGCGAACTGCGCGACCGCGCCTTCTACGCACCGGCCCAGTCGCGCTACCGCATCTTCGTCATCGACGAGGCCCACATGGTCACCCCGCAGGGGTTCAACGCCCTGCTGAAGATCGTGGAGGAGCCTCCCGAGCACCTCGTGTTCATCTTCGCCACCACGGAACCGGACAAGGTGCTGACCACGATCCGGTCGCGCACCCACCACTACCCGTTCCGGCTGTTGGCGCCGTCGACGATGCGCGAGCTGGCCGAGCGCATCTGCACCGAAGAGGACGTGGCCGTGGAACCGGCCGTCTACCCGCTGGCGATCCAGGCCGGCGGCGGCTCGCCGCGGGACACGCTCAGCGTGCTCGACCAGCTGCTGGCCGGGGCGAGTGAGCGCGGCATCACCTACGACCGCGCCGTCGCGCTGCTCGGCGTCACCGACGTCGCCCTGATCGACGACATGGTGGACGCGCTCGCGGCCGGCGATTCGGCCACGGTCTACGGCACGGTCGACCGGATCGTCGAAGCGGGGCACGACCCGCGGCGCTTCGCCGCGGACCTGCTCGGGCGGCTGCGCGACCTGGTGCTGCTCAACTCGGTCCCGGACGCGGCCGACCGCGGCCTGGTGCAGGCCGGACCGGACGAGACCGCCAAGATGCGCACGCAGTCCGAACAGCTCGGCGCGGCGACGCTGTCCCGGTTCGCCGACATCGTGCACACCGGGATGTCCGAGATGCGCGGCGCGACGGCTCCGCGGCTGCTGCTGGAACTGCTGTGCGCGCGGATGTTGCTGCCCGCCGTGTCCGATGCGGACACCGCCCTGCTGCAGCGGTTGGAACGGGTCGAGCGGCGCATGACCATCGCCCCCGCCGGAGCGGAGCAGGCAGCGGCGGCCGCGTCCGCACCACCGGCCGAAGCCGCATCGGCGCGGGAGGCCGCACCCGCGCGGGAGGAATCGGCGCCCGTGCGGGAGGAGCCGACGCCGCAGCACCCCGCGGCACCGGCGGAGGAGCCGGACGCCGCGGCTGCCCCGCCGGCGGCCGATGCTCCGGCCGCGCCCGCGGAGGCGGCGGCACACCCGGCTGCCCCGGCACCGGCCGACACCGCACCGGCCGACACCGCACCGGCGGAAACCGCGCCGGGCACGGGAGCTCCGGAGCCGGCGTCGGAACCGGCCCCGGAGCCGGCTGCGGAACCCGCACCGGCCGAACCGGCCACGAGCGGCGGCTACGACGCGGCGGTGGTGCGGCGCGTGTGGGAGGACCTGCTGCGCGCCGTGTCGCAGCGCAACCGCCCCACGCAGGCGCTGCTGCTGAACGCGAAGGTGCACGACCTCACCCGGGGCACGCTCGTGCTGACGATGCCGACCGCGCCGCTGGTCAAACAGCTGGCCCAGCAGCGGCGGCTGGACTTCGTGCGCGAGGCGCTGCGGGAGGTCCTCGGCGGCGAGTGGGAGATCCACTGCGTCGAGGAGGGATCGGCCCCGACGGCGAGCGGTGCGCAACGCGGCGGCTCCGCCGCGGAGCAATCGCAGAGCACCGCCGGGCACCGGAACGCGGCCGGCGCGCGCGAATCGGCGGTCTCGGCGGGCGGATCCGCGATGCAGCAAGGCTCCTCCCCGTCCGCGGCGACCGGTCCGCGCACCACGGCCGCGGAGCAGTCCGCCGGCCCGCCCGCGAACGGCAGCTCCACCGCGCAGGTGCCCGCGGACGCCGCTGCGGCTGAACGGCCCGCGGCAGCACCGCAACCTCAGCCGCAGCAGACCCAGTCGCAAGCTCAGTCACCGCAGGCCCAATCACAGGCCCAGTCGCAGCAAGCTCAGTCACCGCAGGCCCGGTCCTCGCAGGAGCCCTCCGCACCAGCCTGGGCTGCCGACGCGGGCCGCGGCGAAACCGCCTCCGTGCCGGTACCACCCGAGCCGGACACCACTCCCCCGCCGCCGGAGCCACCGGACGAACCCGAACCGGAGGACGTCCCCCCACCGCCGCAGGCCCCCGACGAGGAACCGGAGGACGCCGCGGCGATGCTGCGCGATTCGTCCCCTGTGGACGGATCGGACGCGGCCCCGACCGATCCCGAAAAGCGCGCCGAGCAGCTGTTCGCGCGGGAACTCGGCGCGCAGCGCGTGGACGACTCGCGCTGAGCCGCGAACCCGCGCGGCGCTGCTCCACGAGTCGGCCCGGGCGAGTCGGGGCTGGGCGGGTCGAGGCTGGGCGGGTCAGGCCTGGACGAGTCGCGTCTGGGCGAACTGCGGGTGGTTCCGCACGCCCCTCGTGGCGGCCGGTACGTTGCCGTGCGGGCACGACGCGAGGAGGGCACCGCGTGGCGGAAACGGCCGAGTGGTCCGGAGAGCACAAGTGCGCCGGTTGCGACGGGACCGGAATGGTGCGGCAATCACGCATGTACCGGTCGTTGGCGACAGGAGAAACATCGACCATGATCGGACTGACGCGGTGCGCGCACTGCCGTTCCGACCCGGGTCGGCAACGCCACCCCGGACCGCCGATGTGAGGGAACCGCACGATGTCGGACAACGAGGGCGCCACGCCGTCCAACACCGGCCAGGGGCCGAACAGCGTGTGCCATTCCTGCGGTGGTTTGCGCTCGCTGAGCGAACCGCGGCTCTACGTCATCCAAGCCACCGAGGACCTGTGCACCGGCATGACCCTGGCCCAGTGGCGCACCTGCCCGCACTGCTCGGGGAAGGGCTACGTACCCGGCATAGCCCCGCCCGGGTGAAGACGCTGCTGCGCGCGGCGAACAGCACCCCGCTCCGGGGAGTGCCTCCGCCCTGAGGGCAGCTGGCCTGCGCAGGATCTGGTGGGGCGGTCAACTGCTGCGGGCCGGCGCAGTCCGCCCGGACGCGGAGGCGGGGGCTGCGAGACGGGCTCGAGCGGATGCATCCGGATCATTCGGCCCTCTCGCTTCACCGCCGCACGGCTGCTTCACCCAGCTCGCTGAGCTCTGCACCACCACGCCCGCACGCAGCGAGATCCGTACGCAACGGGATGGTCAAGTGAGGCGTGCGCATGAGGTGGGCGTGATCGGTGTATGCGACGGGACGACTGCACCAGCGGTCCCACCGACGACAACGCAGCACTGATGGACGCCTTCAGGAGGTTGGCCGACTCCTCCGCTGGAGGCGCGTACGGGTCAGCGGACGGTGTAGACCCCCGTGGACACGGAGTGGTAGCCCTTGGCGCCCACGGTGCGGGCGAGCGGGCTGCGGGGATCCTCGTCGGCGGCGATGCGGTCGAGGACGTGGCGGAAGTCGTAGCGGGGCCTCCAGCCCAGCTCGACGCGGGCGCGTTCGTTGACGTAGACGCGATCGAGCCGCGGGAACAGCGTCCAGCCCCGCTGCGCGTACACCTCGTCCACCTCCGGAAGCAGACGACGTACCACGGCAGCCGCGTCCTGGCCGAGTTCGGCGAGATCACCGGGGTCGAACGGGGTGGTGGCGTTGATGATGTAGCGCCCGAAGCCGAGCTGCGGCGCTCGTTGCGCCGCCGCCAGGTGGGCATCGACGACGTCGGCGAGGTCGGCGCGGCGGTGGAGGAACTCGTTGGCTTTGACGTTCGCGTCGGTATAGCGGGCGCGGACGTCGTCGCGGTCATCGAGCTCGGGGAAGAACCGCGAGGTGCGCAGCACGACCACGGGCAGGCCGTGCTCGCGGTGGACGAGTTCGCAGAGGTTCTCGGCCGCGGTCTTGGTCACGCCGTAGATGTTCTTCGGGATCGGGGTGACGTCCTCAGCGATCCAGGCAGCCGGTTCCCCCGCATCAGGTGTCAGCGCATGACCGAAGGTGCTCGTGGTGCTGGTGAACACGAAGCGTGCGACACCGGCGGCGACGGCCTCCTCGAGCAGCACCAGCGTGCCGGTGATGTTCGTGTCGACGAACGCCTGCTGGTCGTGCGAACCGACGTGGGGCTTGTGCAACGTTGCGGCATGCAGGACGGTGTCGACACCGCGCAGGCACTGGCGAAGCACCTCACGGTCGGTGATCGAACCGACCACGGTGGTGAACGGCGAGCTGTCGACGTCGAGGCCCACGACCTCGCGGCCCTGATCGCGCAGGACCCGAACCAGGGCCTCACCGAGATGTCCGGCACTGCCGGTCACGAGAACTCTTTGACCAGGCACGGGGGTCATAACGGGTTTCCTCCAACGGTCAGCTCGCACCGCACACACGCACCCTGCTTGAGCGTGCGACGGCGGATGGGGACGGTGCGGGCGTCTCCAGCCTGTGTTTATCAGGCGAGATCGCACGACATCGAGGGCCGGGCGCAGCTGGTCCGCCTCGTCGAGAGCCCGGTACGCGCCCTCAGCATCCCCGGAGGTCAGGAGTTCGATCGCGGAGCGCGCGGGAGAGCTGTTCTGGTCGTCGGAGGCCCCCGCCTCGAGGACGGCGAGGACGTCAGCTCACAGCGCTCACGAGGACCAACTGAGACCGCAACTGAGACCGCAGAAGTACGGGGCCGGGCTCGGCTATACTGGAGACCGGCCCCGTACCTGCTCACAGGGCGGTAGCGGTGGGATTCGAACCCACGGAGGCGTTAACCTCACACGATTTCGAGTCGCGCTCCTTAGGCCGCTCGGACACGCTACCGCCCGCTAGGGTAGCGAACCCCTGTTCCCGGCTTGCAGACGGGGGCCCGTTCCGATTCCGGACGCTGACATCGGCCGGGGCGGTCAGGCCCAGTCCATCGGCCGGGCGGTCAGGCCCAGTCGCGCAGCACATCGGCCAGGGCGGCTCGCGCCCGGGAGAGCCGCCCGCGCACCGCCTGCTCCCCCGCACCGACGCGACGACCGATCTCCCCGCAGGACAAGCCGTCCACTTCGGCCAACACCCACACGTCGCGTTGGCCGCGGGGCAGCCCGGCCAGCGCGCGGCGCAGCTCCAGCGTGGCCGCACCGGCCAGCGCGAGCCGCTGCGGATCGGCCGCGCACCCCGCTCCTCCGACGGCACGGCGGTGCTCGGGCACCCGGCCGACCGGGTCGGTGCGGTGGGTGCGTCGGCGGCGCAGCACGAGCAAGCAGTTGCGCCGAGCGATCTGGAACAGCCATCCGCGCAGCGCAGCGGGTTCGGCCAGCTCGGCGGTGCGCCGCCACACGGTGACGAACACGTCCTGCGTGACGTCCTCGGCCTCGATGCGGTCGTCGAGCATGCGCAGCGCCAGTGCGCGCACGCCCCGTGCGTAGCGGTGCACGAGGAGTTCGAACGCGGCGGCCTCGCCCGCCGCGATGCGGCGCGCCAGTGCTGCGTCGGTCGCCTCCACCGCGGCGTCGGTCGCCTCCACGCTGCTCCTCCCGCGCTCGGGTCGTGCTCGCCCGGGTCCTCATCGCCGGAAGCCGCACCGCGGCGACGGTGGTGCACATGTGCCGGGTCCGCCCCGACACGTTCGGGGCGGACCCATGGTCACAGCCCGCGTTCCTGCCCGCGGGCCGAACAGGTCGCCGGATCAGGCGATCTTCTACTGTTGCTGACCGCCCTGACCACCCTGACCGCCCTGGAAGCGGTCCTTCATGTCCTTCGCGGCGCCGGCGGCCTTGTCCTTGACGTCCTGGCCGGCTTCCTTCATCTTGCCGCCCATCTCGTCGCGCTTGCCGGCCTCGCGCATCTCCTCGTTGCCGGTGGCCTGCCCGGTGGCCTGCTTGGCCTTGCCGACCAGCTGCTGCGCCTGTTCCTTGGCCTTGTCGAAAACGCCCATGGCGGCCTCCTTCGCTGCTTCGCTCCGGCGCCCGCGGCGCCGGGATCCACCCGGGACGTACCCGACACGCGCGCGGCCAAACGGAACATCGCGCGGTCATGAGCCGTGACACCCGCAGCAACACCCGCGGCGGACCCCCTCAGTCGCGCTGTTCGGCGAAGAAGTTCTCGAGCAGGGCGGCGCACTGTTCGGCCAGCACCCCGCCGACGACCTCCGGCCGGTGGTTGACCCGCCGATCCCGCACGACGTCCCACAGCGAACCGACCGCACCGGTGCGCGGTTCCCACACGCCGAACACCACCCGGTCGACCCGGGAGAGCACCAGCGCACCGGCGCACATGGTGCACGGTTCGACGGTGACGGCCAGGGTGCAGCCGGTCAGCCGCCAACCGTCCCCGTGCTCGGCGGCGGCGGCCCGCAGCGCGAGGACCTCGGCGTGCGCGGTCGGGTCGAGCCGGGCTTCGCGCTGGTTGTGCGTGCGGGCGAGCACGCGCCCGGCGGGGTCGGCCACCACCGCGCCGATGGGCACGTCCCCGGTGGCCAACGCCCCGGGCGCCACGTCCAGCGCGCTCCGGACGAGATCGGTGTCCGCCCGGCTGTGGCCGGTCACTGCTCCAGCTTCTCCAGCACGTTGCCGAATTCCTGGCCGAACCCGCAGCGCCGGGCGATCATCTCCAGCTGCTCGTCCGGGTAGAGGTCGACCTCCTCGATGATGACCATCATCTCGCCTTCCGGCAGGCCCAGGTCCGACAGGATCGACAGGTTGCCCTCCGGCCAGATCTCGTCGTCGTCCTCGTCCGGCGTCTCCGCCCGCAGCAGGTCCAGCACGTCGGCGGCGATGTCGTAGTCCAGCCCCGCCGCCGCGTCCGACAGCAGCAGCTCCACCCCGTCGGGAACCGGGCGGAGCAGCACGAAGAACTCGTCGTCCACATTGCACATGCCGAACAACGCGCCGGTGGAACGCAACTCGCGCAACGCCGTGATGGACGAGTCGAGACTGCTCAACACCGAGCTCGCCAGCGTGCTGCAACGCCACCGCCCGTCCTCGCGCACGACGGCGACGGCGAACCCCTCCACCGGGTCCTGGACCATCATGGGGACACCGTAGAGCGTGTGGAAGCCACCCGAAAGCACCATTGCCCCTTCGTGACCTTCGCGAGTCGGCGGTTCCTCCCGACCGGAGCTCGATCGCGTGCGGCAGGATGGGGCCATGCGCGGCGTGTGCGTCATCGGACTGGGACTCATCGGCGGATCGATCCTGCGCGCGGCCGACCGGGCCGGGCGCGCCACGTGGGGGGCGACGACGTCCGAGGCGGACGCCGCCGCGGCCGAGCACGAGGGGGTCACCGTGCTCGAGGCGGAAACGGCGCTGCAGCGCGCCGCCGCGGAGGACGCCCTGGTGGTGCTGGCCACACCGATGGGGGCGCTGCGGCAGGTGGGCCGGCTGCTCGCCTGGCACGCCCCCGAGGCGCTGGTCACCGACGTGTGCAGCGTCCGCCAACCCGCCACGCAGGAGCTGCGTTCGCTGCTGCCCGGCGCGCGGCACGCGGGCAGCCACCCGATGGCGGGCACGGCCGAGTCGGGCTACGCGGCCGGCAGCGCCGAGCTGTTCGACGGCGCGGCGTGGGCGGTGACCACCGAGGACGACACGGACATCACCGCGTGGCGCGCGGCGGTCGAACTCGCCCTGGACTGCGGAGCGCAGGTGGTTCCCGCTTCGGACGCGGCGCACGACGCGGCCGTGGCGCGGGTGTCGCACCTGTCGCACGTCTTCGCCGCGGCGCTGGCCGCGACCGCCGCCGACGGCGGCCCGCTGGCGCTGTCGCTGGCCGGGGGGTCGTTCCGCGACGGCACCCGGGTGGCGGGCAGCGACCCGGCCCTCGTCACCGCCATGACCGAGGGCAACCGGGAGGCGCTGCTGGACGCGCTGGACGACGCGCTCGGCAGGTTGGGCGCGGCCCGCGGCGCGCTCGCCTCCACCGGATCACTGAAGTCCACTGTGGAGTCCGGGCACGCCGCCCGGCGGAGCTGGCACGAACTGCTCACCAGCGAGCACGTCCGCCGCAACGTTTCCCTGACCTCCCCCGGGATCCTGGGGCGGTTGCGCGAGCTCGGCGAACGCGGCGCCCGCGTGGTGGGCCTCGACGCGGGCGAGGCGACCGTCGAGATGCCGAACTGAGCCGGCTGCGGCGCGGGGCCCGCCGAGGGGTGCGAGCCCCGGGTCGCCAGGCGCCCGCGGCCGGTGGTTTCAGGCTCGCGACGCGCGGCCGGTGGCTTCAGGACTGCCGCACGGAACTCGCGAAGGCCACGTCCTCCGGCGCCGCGCTCGCCCGCTGCGGTTCCTGCGGGGAGGCCGCTCCCTCCGCCGGCTCCGGGCGGCGCTCCCCGGTGTCCACCACCGCGGGGTCGGTCTCGGCAGCAACGGCGGGACGCAGCGTGCTGCGGCGCGTGGCGTGGAACAGCAGCAGCGCCACGACGGCGACCCCCGCCGAGGCCGGGCCGAGCGCGCCCCAGCCCCACTGGGCCACGACCGCGCCACCGGTGATCCCGCCGAAACCCATCCCCAGGTACAGCGCGGAGGAGTTGAACGCGACGACCACGCTCGCCACGGCGGGCCCCAGCGTGATCAACCGGTGCTGCACCGCGGGCATGATGCCCCAGCCGCCGAAGCCCCACAGCACCAGCAGCACGGCCACTCCCGGCAGCGAGGCCCCGGCCAGCGGCAGCATCGCCAGGCCGGCGGCCAGCACGACGAGCGAACCGGCGATGCCGAGGCCGGAGCCGAACCGGTCGGTGAGCCGGCCGACGACGACGTTGCCCGCGGCGCCGGCGACGCCGTAGACGAACAGCAGCGTCCCGAGCGCGCCCGCGCCCACTCCGGTCAGCGTGCCCAGCATCGGTGCCGCGTAGGTGTAGGCGGCGAAGTCGGCCAGCGAGGCCAGCGCGGACACGCCCAGCACGATCAGGATCGGCCGGTTGCGCAGCACGCCGACGCGTTCGCGCAACCGCATCGCCGGCGGCGCGGGCACGGCGGGCAGCACGCGCAGGGCCGCGGCCGCCACCGCCGCCAGAGCGGCGACCAGCCAGAACAGGCCCTGGTATCCGAGCCAACCCTGCAGCAGCACTCCCAGCGGCACGCCGATCACGGTGGCCAGCGTCAGCCCGGACAGCACCACCGAGACGGCGCGCCCTCGCTTGTCGAGCGGCACGAGATCGGTGGCGATGACCACGGCGGTCGGGGTGAACAGGCTCGCGCCGACGGCGCCGAGCACGCGCGCGGCGGTGAGCGCGGTGAACCCGGGAGCCAGCGCGGTGGCGATGTTGCTGGCGATGAACAGCGCCAGCGACAGCCACAGCAGCCGCCGCCGCTCCCAGCGGGCCACCATCGTGGACAGGACGGGGGCGCTGACCGCGTAGGTCAGCGCGTGCACCGTGACCAGTTGCCCGGCGGTGGTCACCGACACCCCCACGTTGTGGGCGATCGCGGGGAGCACTCCGGCCACGAGGTACGAACCGGTGTTGATGACGAAGGTGCCGACGGCCAGCACCAACAGCCGGAAAGACATGGGCATCCTTCGCAGCGTGCGACGTGAGCAGGGCAGCACGTGTCGCGCGGTCCGCCCGGGGTGGCCGCGGAGCACGACAGGAGTGCGCCCACCGGGGTGGGCACGGGATCCGCATCCGACTCCCGCTTCGGGAGGGCCGGGTGCGGCGAGGGGATGTCCGGTCGAGGAGCCTGCAACGGCGGACCGGCCCGGAGGCCGGAGCAGTTCTCGGCTCAGCTCGCCGGCGGTCCGCGAAGGACCGCACCCCGCATTTCGCGCCGCGTTCCGGTGTCGTTACGTCGAGTGCGGCGAATCACAGGTCCCCAGCGCACGCCGGGGCCGAGGGACGGGCCGTCTCGGCTGTCGCGCTCCACCAGCGTCACGGCTTCGTCGGCACCGAAGAGCTTGCAAGCCTGTTGCCCGATGGCGCGACCAGGGAGCAGTTGATGTCGAAGACGCTCGATCAACCAGCCCCGTCGGACCGGACGACGGAAAACCGCCCCTGCGGTCACGCAAGAGGATCGGCTCGCGGACGCTGCACATGGAGGTGAGTTGCTCCGCCATGTGCAGCGGCTTCGCCGGGTGGCTACTCAGCCGGGTGGCTACTCAGACGGGATGGCTGCGGGGTCCATGTACACGACCTCCCAGTAGTGGCCGTCCGGGTCGCAGAAGCTGCCGCCGTGCATGCCGGGCATCTCGTGCTTCTCCGCCTCCGGTGCCTTGGAACCACCTGATGCGAGTGCCTTGCGGACCAGCTCGTCGACCTCCTCCGCGCTGTCCGCGGACAGGGCCAGGATCGTCTCCGTAGTCTTGGTCGCGTCGGCGATCTCGCGTGTGGTGAAGGTCTGGAAGAACGGCTTGACCAGCAGCATCACCGTGATGGTGTCGCTGATGACAATGCTCGCCGCGTTCTCGTCGCTGAACGACTCGTTAATTTCGTAGCCGAGGCCGGTGTAGAAGTTCTTCGAGACCTCGAGATCCGAGACCGGCAGGTTGATGAAGATCATCTGCGCCATGACGCCTGTCCTTTCCTGATCTTTTGCTGTTGTTCTCCTGAAGTCGGCTGGTCGCTCTGCCGGGGTGGACTGACCTCGCCACCGGAAATCATCGCCCACCCGCGAAGTGTTCACCACCAGAGCCGGTTGCGGATCTTCGGCGACACCCCGGGCGTGCCGAAACTCGATCGACTGGCCCGGTCGGTGCCGGATACTCGCGCCATCGGCGATGACCTCGCCGAGGTCTGCACCGTCTCCCGCACCGCGGTCCACCGCACCCTGCAGCGCATCCCCGACAGGCAACCACGGTGACGACACCCCCCAGCGCCTCCGCGCTGGCTGGTAGCCCACTGCCGGCGAATCCCACGCGGTCGAATGCCGCTGGCTACCAGTGCACGGCCCGCGGAACCCGGCGTCAAGAACACACTTTCCGGTGCCTCAAGTCCGAATCCGAGCAGCAGGATCGGGCCGTTGCGCAGCACAATCCACTATGCACAAAGTTGTGCCTGGGATTTCACCGCACTGCTGGAGGCCAACCGGGGGCCAGTGCGTAGTCAACGGTCCCTACAGGACACACGGGCAGAGCAGTACATGAACACCTTGTGGTGAAACCCCGCCGTGTCACTCGGCGTGCACCCCGACGAATCGGTAGACAAGGAGTGCGCCGCGGGCTGCGATCCGGTCTCGGGCCGGTTCCCGACACCCCACCGGCGTGGTCGGACCCAGTGACACAGAAAGGAACCCCCATGCGTTCTCTGGTTCGCGGAGCTGTTGCCACCACCTTCGGACTGACCCTCGCGCTCGGTGGCGCGGGCGTGGCCGCCGCCGGCGGCGGCCACCACGAGGAAGTCGACGTCGACGCCTGCCAGGTGGTCAGCTGCAACGTCTGGAACTGGCACTTCTCCGACGACGACATGCAGGGCATGAACTTCGGTTCGGTCCTGAGCTGACAGCGGCAGCTGCACCGCCGACCCTGCCCTCCCCGGGGGCAGGGTCGCAGTGCGTTCCGGGCCGGTTCCGAGCGAACCCGCCCGCGCGCACGGCCGAGCCGTGCGATCACGCACGCGGCAGGCTCCCGGCCAACCCCAGCACCCGGCCAACGCCAGGCCACCGCCCGCAACAGCGGAACGGCTCGACAACGACCTTCTCCGAGGACAGCGCGCCCTTCTACCGGGACGTCGGCAACAGCCGCGGCACGAGGCGGATGCAGACGAGCATCCCGGCCAGCTCCACCAGCGTTTGCGTCACCACGACCGCCGGTGTCAGCGCGTACTGCGCCGGCAGAGCCAGCGCCAGCGGCAGCACGACCAGCGAGTTGCGCGTGGCCCCGGAGAACACCAGCGCCCGCCCGCGCGGCGCGTCGAGCCCGAACAACCGGGCCACGACCACTCCGATGAGCGCCATGACCACCAAGAACGCAACGTAGAGCGGCACGACCCGCACGACTTGGCCGATCTCGTGGCGCACCGCGGGAACCTGCCCGGCCACGACGACGAACAACGCGACCGCCAGCAGCGGCACCATCGCCGTCTGCACCCCCGAGCTGAACCGCTCGCCCGTCCGGTATCGCGCGGCAGCCGCCTCGGTGAGCCAGGCCAGCACCAGCGGCAGAGCGATCACCAGCAGGAACGCCTCCAGGAACGGTGCGGGATCCACGAGCTCACCCACACCCGGGCCGAGGAACAGCAGCAGGAGCACCGGCAGCGCGAGCATCTGCGCCAGCAGCAGCACCGGAGAGGCCGCCACCAGGCGCTCGCTGGCCGCACCCGCCAGCCCGGAGAAGACGATCACGTAATCCACGCACGGCGTGAGCAGCACGAGCAGCACGCCCAGCAGCACCGCGCGCGGCAACGCCACGAATCCCGTCAGCGCCGCCACCACCAGCGGTACGACCGCGAAGTTGAGCACGAGCAGCGCGAGCAGGAACCGCACGTCCTTGAACGCCCGGACCAGGCCGCGCGCCGGGACCTGGAGGAACGTCGCGTACAGCAGCGCCCCGAGCACCGGGTAGAGCACGGCGTCGAACAGCGGCGCCGCCGTGGGCAGCACCGCGCCGGTGAGCGCTCCGAGGCACAGGCCGACCAGGTAGCAGGCGATCTGGTGGCGTTCCCACCAAGGAGGGGTTGGCACGCTTCCGGTGTAGCAGGAGGTGCGCAGCTCGCGACCGCTCACCCGGGGAAGGCGCCGCCGGGCGGATTCACTCCCCCGCGGTGCCGCGTGGCGCACCGTTCTCGGCGGTGTGCTCGTCCGGAGGGGTTTCCGGCCGGGGCGCGCCCGAGTTCCGCGGGCCCGCGCCCTTGCGCGCGGCTTCCCGCTCGGCGATGCGCCGGTCCCTGAGCGCCCGGGCCGTGCCGAGGCGGTAGCCGTGCTTGTGGATGCGGTGTTCGACCGTGTGCTCCATGTACGCAGCGGAGAACCACAGGGCGAGGATGCCCCCGCCGAGCAGGGCCATGCCCTTGATCCACAGCGGTCCGGGCACGAGCAGGAAGAGCAGGCCGGGGCTGATCTGCACGAGGCTGCGGCCGAGGTGGCGCAGCACCCAGGTCCGGGCCGTGACGTCGTGCAACACCCACTCGCGGTAGCGCTCGGGCAGCCGTCCGCCGAACGCGTACCAGATCCACAGGATCGGATTCGGCCGAGGCGGCCGCCGGTCGCTCACCTTCCGCTCCTTCGCGCTGCCGTGCTGTTCTGCTGCCGTGCTGGTCCGCTCTCGGGCTGGTCTGTCACCGGGTTGGTCGGTACTGGGCGGGCCTGGGACTGGGCTGGTCTGGTGCTGGGTTGGTCTGGTACTGGGCTGCTCTGGTACTGGGCGGGTCACCCGGCGGAAGCCGGCGCACAGGAAAGTAGCATACTCATGTTTAGCGTACTAATGACCAGGAAGGTGCCGCGTTGGAGCAGATCGACCTGGGCGAGGACCCCCTGAAGCTGGACCGGCAGGTGTGCTTCGCGCTGTCCGTGGCCTCGCGCAACGTCATCGCGATCTACCGGCCGCTGCTCGCACCGCTGGGGCTGACGCACCCGCAGTACCTGGTGATGCTGGCGCTGTGGGAGCGGTCCCCGCGTTCGGCGAAGGAGCTGAGCGAGGTCCTGCACGCCGAACCCGCCACGCTCTCACCGCTGTTCAAGCGGCTCGAGGCGATCGGCTACGTGGTGCGCGCCCGCGGGCAGCAGGACGAGCGCTCGCTGCACGTCCACCTCACGCAGGCCGGCAGCGAACTGCGCACCGAGGCCGAGAGGATCCCCTACAAGGTGGTGGAGCTGCTCGGCCTCGACGTCGCGGAGCTGGAGCACCTCAACGAGGTGCTCGCCCGGCTCATCACCGCCAGCGCGCAGATCCTCGACGAGGGACACGGCTGACGCGACGACCTCTCTCCGCGCACTCCGATCCAACCACACCCCTCCTGACCAGGGGTTCGGACATTTCTCGAGAAATGTCGCCGACTTTTCTCGAGAAAAGTACACCCCCTCGTTTCGGTAAGGTGCTTGACAGCGGAACCGGCGGGACTCCCTGTGCGGAAGGGCTGCGGCGCACCTACCGTGCGGGTGTGCAGCTCGTGGTCGGCGAAGGACGGCCGGCGGAACAACGACCCGCAGGCCGCACGGGGCAGCGCACTGCGAACGCGGCAGGAGCAGGCGCTCCCGCCCTGCTGCACGCCGCCGCCGACGGCCAGGCCCTCTGCGGAGCCGAGCTCACCGCGATCCGCCAGGAGCCCTGGGACCCGAACGCCCCGCGCGCCTGCCCCGACTGCGTCGCCTCCGCCCCGGCCGGCCCGGAATGAGCGGCCTCGTACGCGGTCCTGGCGCGGCTCCGCGAGCACTGCGCTGGGCGAATCCGGTGCGCATCACGACTGCTACGGTCACCGCCGGAACGTGCTGACCAGGAGGTGGCGTGGCCGCGAACGCAACCCGCGCACCACAGGACGACGCGCACCAGCGGGGACTGCTCGCACAGGCCTTCCGCTTCGGACTGGTCGGCGTCGGTGGTGCGATCGTCGACTACGGCAGCCTCCAGGTGATCCTCGCGGCCGGAGTGATCCCGGACCTGGCCCGGGTGCTGAGCTTCAGCATCGGCAGCACGTTCGTGTACCTGATCAACCGCCGTTGGACCTTCACCTCGCAGCGCGACCTGCGCGAGGTGGTCTCGCTGGCGATCGTGCTCGCGTTGACGTTCGCCCTGGTCGGTGGCGTCAACGCGCTCGCCCTGCGCGGTCTCCCCGACTCGTCGTGGACGATCACGCTGGCGTGGGCGATCTCGCAGGCCGTGGGGACCGCCTTCAACTTCCTCGCCCAGCGCACGTTCGTCTTCCGGCACCGGAGCACTCGCGCGGATGACGACGCCCCCGCGCGGTCGGCGCAGTAACGCCGAGCGCGAACACCCGCACACCGCACCAGACCGCACACCCACTGGGGACGCCTTCGGAAGTGCCACGGCGACCACCGCCGCGGCACTTCCATCGGCCCGGCACGACGCAGCCAGCAGCGGGACCGCTCGCAATGCGAAACGAACGAGCTCCCGCAGCCGACCAACGCAGACCAGTCCACGAGCGACGCTCGCCAGAGCCGCGGAGCCAGGCCTGGAACCGGCTCTCCGGAAACCTCACCTCCCGTTCCGGGAACCACCCTTGCGTGCGGTGGCGCCCTTCGCGCGGCCGCCCGGAACGGCTCCGCGCACTTGCTGCCACAGCGCGGCCCACTGCTCGGCGGTCAGGTCCTTCGGCAGCGCCCGGTCGGGCACGCGTTCTGCGCGCAGCCACGCGTCGAGCGCGCCGCGGTGCAGACGTCCGGTGCGGTTCAGGATCTCCCGGAGTCCGCGCCCGCGGCCGGTGAAGACCTGCTTGACGAACGCCTGGTAGGCCACGCGCTCGGCCACCAGCGGATGCCGGCGCCGGTGCACCACCAGCAGCCCGCCGTCGACGGCCGGCTCCGGCCGGAACGAGCGGGCCGGTACGCGCCGGTGCAGCGTGAACTCGTACCACGGCCACCAGGAGGCGGTGAGCATCGAGGCGCCGCCGACACCCGCCCGGCGGCGCGCCACTTCCCACTGCACCAGCAGGACCGCGGTGTGCCAGTGCGCCGCGGACAGCAGGCGCTTCAGCACGGCCGTGGTGATGTGGAACGGCAGGTTGCCGACGAGCACGTGCGGCTGTTCCGGCAGCCGGAACCGCAGGATGTCGCCGGTGACGACCGCGACGTGGGCCGGGGTTCGCCGCTGCAGGCGCCTGGCGCGCTTCGGGTCGAGTTCCACGGCGGTGACCGGCCGCCGCGAGCGGCTCAACGGCGCCGTGAGGGCGCCGTCACCGGCCGCGAGTTCCACGATCGGACCGTCCGTTGCGGCGACGAGGCCGTGGATCTCGTCCACGACCGCCGGATCGACGAGGGAGTTCTGGCCGAGCTCGTGCGGCCCTCCCGGATGTGAAGACATGAGTGCGCTCCGCGCGGAGAGATCGGAAGCCGGCGCGGGACACCGCGGCCGGCGATGGCTCCGAAGCGCGGCGGAGCTGGCGACGCGCGCTCAGCGCTCGGTCAACGCGCGCTCAACGCTTGACGACGCGCGCTCAGCGCTCGGTCAACGCGCGCTCAACGCTTGACGACGCGCGCTCAGCACTCGGTCAACGTGCGCTCAACGCTTGACGACGCGCGCTCACCTCCGCCGCTGTGCGCGGCGGATGCGGATGTAGAACGCGGCACTCGTGATTCCCATCGCCGGCAGCGTAGCAATGCCGGCTCGCACGCCCCACCGAATTTTGCCCACCTCACCGCAGAACCGCCGCACCGCAAAACCGCCGCACCGCAGAACCGCCGCACCGCTGCGGAGACCGCTCCCGAGGCGGCTGTCCGCCCACGCCCCGCTGCTCCGCACCGGTGGCGAATACCGGCCCGGTCAGCCGGCGTGCGCCGCGACCTCGGGGGAAGCGGTCACCGCAGGACGCCATCCCGCGGAGGCGGCGTCGGCCGAGTCCTGCGCGCCGGTGTTGACCACGAGCCTGCCGTCGACGCCGAGCCCGACGAGCGTGATGGTGCCGTCGGGCTCGGTGACCGCCGCGGGGTGATCGGTGACCGCACCACCCAGGTCGGTCCAGCTCCCGCGCGGTCCGGCGCGCTCGGCCACGTGCACGGCGCCCGCGCTGTCCCGAGCGACCCGGACCAGGTCGGCGCGTGCGCGCGGCCCCGGCGCGGCCAACACGGGGACGCCGATCCCACCGGGGCTGGGCAGCGCAGCCCGCCCCTCCCAGCGGCCCTGCGGGGTGAGCGCGCGCTCGACCAGCTCACCATCGCGGTTCGTGCGCACCAGCAACCGGATCCGCCCCTCGCGGTCCCGCTCGGCCACCGGTGCTCCTGCGGGCTCGGCCGACCCGATCGGCACCACCTCGCGGCTCGCGCCCCCGCTGTCCGGAGCCTCCCAGTGCAGCACCTCCTCGCGGGTGGCGGCGAACACGTGCACCGCACCTCCCCGACCGGAGACCACCGAGAGGCCGTCCTGCACGTCGGCTCCGCCGAGATCGGTCCACGGCTCCCGCTGCAGGCTCCCGGGAGTGCTCTCCCCGCGGATGCTGACTCCGCCGGTGGCGTTCTTCACCGCCAGCACGATCCGCCCGTCCGAATCCACGGTGCCGGCGGGCGGTCCGGTCTGCGCCGGGTCACCTCCTGCCGGGGCGTCCAGGACCTGCCACTCCCGCGGCCAGCTGCCCTGCTCGTCCTGCCGCTTGACCAGCAACCGCGCCCCGTCCGCGCTCTGCGCGAGCAGCACCAGCCGTCCGCGCCCCTCCCCCAGCACCGAGACCTGCGGGCGGAGGGGTTCGGGCACTGGTCGCAGCTGCGGCCCCTTCCAGGTGCCCTCCGCGGTGCGCGTCCAGTGCGCGAGGCGGTTCGCCTGCACCGAGAACGCCTGCACTCGCCCCCACGCGTCCCGCGCCGCCCACGTGCCGCGGCGCGGCCACCGGTAGGCGCTGCGGTCGCTCCACGTCTCGTAGACGCCTCCGTTGGTGAACACGTCGTGCGCGGAATACGCGGCGAACGCCTCCCGCGTCGCGCGTTTGTCCGGTTCGGACAAGCCTCCCGGTGTGTCGGCCACGTTGTAGTCGCGGTAGCTCAGCACCGTCGGCGGCAAGGCGTCGGGCCGGTGCGCGGCGAGGGCTTCCTTGGCCAGCACCGCCCCCGCCACGTGGTCCGGATGGTTGTGCGCCCCGTCCCAGCCGGGCTGGTAGCGCTCATCGGGCTGGTCGTCCTGCAGGCGCACCGCGGTGGGCTGGAAGATGTCGAACAGGCTGGTGAGCGCTTCGACCAGCGCCCGCCGGTCGTACGGCTGGGGGTGCTGCACCGTGGCATCGGCCGGAACCGTCGTGTTGACGGTGAACGCGCCCTCGCGGTCCTGCACCAACCTGGTCAGCGCGTGCCCACCGCGCTGCGCGTTCGCGTCCTCGGGCAGGTTCAGGAACACGAGCTTGACACCGGGGTCCGCGCGCAGCGTGTCCATCTCGGCGACGCGCCCGTGGCCCAGCGGGATCGTGCTGCGCGCCCAGTCGTTCGGTTCGCGGGCCATCTGCGCGTAGCTGGCCCGGGTGCCCTCCTGGCGTTCGGCGCCGTAGCGGGCCGGTTCGGCCACGTTGCTCTCGCCGGCGGTGAGGTGGATCCCGGTGGTGGCACGCCCCGCGCGGATCCCTGCGGCCAGGTCGGGGTTCATGAACAGGATGTCGTCGTCGGGATGGGCGACGACCTGCACGTGGTGCGGCTGCCGGGGCGGTTCGCGCTGCTGCGGGCCGGTGTCGTGCCCCGGGGGCTGCTGGCACGCGGCCAGCAGCCCGAGAACAGCGGCGATGGCGAGCGCGGCCGCCCTGCTCATCGCGACACCCCGGCAGCCGCGGCACCGCCCCGGTTCCGCGCGCGGATCTGGTGCAGGCCGACTCCGGCCGCCAGCAGCGCCCCGGCGGCCGCCGCGGCCAGCCCTCGATTCATGCCCGGCGGGGTCCAGGTCAGTTCGAGCCGCCCGGGTTGGGAGCCGCCGGCGGGACCGGAGTGCTCGGCGGGCAGCACGACTTCCAGCAAGCCGGCCGGCCCGGCGCGCGCGGGGACCGGGACGCCGTTGTAGGTGGCGGTGTAGCCGGGCCAGGCGGTTTTGGCGAAGACCAGGCGGGCGTTGCCGCCGCTGTGGTCGACGTTGACGACTTCGCGGGTCGCGCTTTCGGTGACGTCCGAGGTCACGCGCAGGTTCGGCGAGGTGCCGCCGACGTAACCGCTGCCCGCCGACAGGGGGGCGTCGCGCTGCAGGACGCTGACGCGTTCGTTGCGTTCGCTGAGGTGCCAGCCCTCGGGAACGGCGGGCTGCGGGATGAGTTCGTGCTGGACGACGACGGTGTCGAGCAGCAGCAGGTCCGCGAGCGGGGTCTGCGCGCCCTGCGGTGGGCGCCACAGCGCGTCGTAGGCCTCGGGGCACGACGAGCCTTCGTAGCGCATGCACAGGAGATCGGAGAGGGGTTGGAAGCCGATCCCGGTGTACGAGTTGACGCTGTCCACTCCGGACGGGAGGTAGGCGTTGCCGACGGCCATGTCGCGCCACACTTCCCGCGGCCCGTCGGGTGATCCTTCCCCGTTCAGCGCGGTGTCGGCGATCTGCAGCACGCGCCCCTCGTACCGGCCCGCGTAGTTCTCCCGCATCTGCTGCGGCGAACTCGGGAAGAACTGGTGCAGTTCGGTGTTGCCGCCGATGAACCACACGGCCTGCGCGGAGAAGGTGAGCACGGTGCCGATCTGCAGCACCGCGACCAGCCGTCCGATGCGTCGTGCCCGGTAGGCCAGCACGGCCGCGGTGGTCAGGATCCCGATCAGCAGCACGAGGAACACCGCGCGGCGCAGCGACGGCGGGTCGGGAGTGCGCGCAGTGGTGAGGTACACGGTCAGCAGCAGGAACAACGCCGTGCCGCCGGCGCGGAGGCGCCAGCGGTCCAGCCGCAGTCCGGCGGTGAGCACCACGGCCAGCAGGACGGCCAGGGCGAGGTACCCGTAGTGCACCACGCGCATCGGCCAGCGGAACATCCACACCTCGGAGGGGCCGAGGACCATCAGCAGGTACACGCCGGTGATCGCGAAAACGCCGACCAGTTCGCGCCACCGCCTGCGCAGGACCGTCCAATCGCACCAGAACGCCAGCGGGACGGCGAACCAGCAGAAGTACACCGCGGGCACGCTCACATCGGGGATGTTCGGCACGTACGTCGGCATGCTGAGGTTGAACAGGTCGGTGAGGTGCGGTGCCAGCTCACCCGAGTCGCTCACCCCGCCGGCAGTGCGCCAGGTCATGTGCGTGGTGCCCATCAGCGGCAGGTACACCAGCGGCACGATCGCCCCGATCGCCGCGGAGACCAGGAACAGCCTGCGGGCCGCGGCCCACCGCCGCTGCAGCGCGGCTTCGAGCAGCAGCGCGCCGAGCACCACGCACACGCCGAGCAGACCGTAGGGATTGCCGGCGGTCACGGCGAGCGCGCCGACCACGAACACCCAGAACGCGTTGCTGCGGCCGTGCAGCGTGCGGCGCGCGAACAGCCACACGAACGGGACCCACATGAACGCCAGCAGCGCCGCGGGCCACTTCGCCACGTCGTAGTACAGCAGCGAGCCGGCGAACGGCAGGGCGGTTGCCACGGCGCTGGACGCCCACCGAGCGGCGCCGTGTTCGCGGCACACCAGGTAGCACCCCAGGCCCAGCACGGCCAGCGCGATGGTCCGCACGACGATGCCGGCCACGCCCAGGTCCGAGGCGAACGAAACCCCCAACCACACCAGGGCGTTGACCGGGTTCCAGATCCCGAACAGCGCTTCGGCGGCGAGGTTGCCGCCCATCAGCAGGTCCGGGTCCAGCAGCGGCGGCCAGACACCGTCCCGGACCTGCTGGCCCAGGTGGTACCACATGGGCAGGATCTGGTTGGCCGCGTCGTCGGCGAAGTAGAACCAGCCGGGGCGCAGGACGGGAAGCTGCGCCATGGCGGCGATGAGCAGGCAGGTGATCACCGGTGCCGCCAGCCGCCCGCGGTCGCGGGTGCGACCGCGGGCGGCGGCGGGCGGCTGGGGCGTGGTCTTCTCGGCGGGTGCTGCGACGCTGCGCGTCACCATGTTTTCCCAATCGTCAGCGGTTCTTCGGAGGATGCGCTGCGCGCGCGTTTCGGGGTGGTCAGGATCAGCCGGCTCACCAGGTAGGTGGCCGGGGTGGCGAGCAGTCCGCCCAGCACGGTCGACACCAGCGGGTGAATGCCGGCCACTTCGACCAGCAGCCACATCGCGGTGGCGCTGATGACGAGGTTGGTGGCGTTCGACGCGGGAAACAGCAGGAAGGTGCGCAGCCGCGGTCGGACGCGGAAGGTGAAGCGGCAGTTGAGCAGGTAGGACACCGACATCGCCACGGCCGCGGCGAACACGTGCGCGACCAGGTACGGGACCAGCAGCCACGTCGCGAGGTAGACCAGGTAGTGCACGCCCGTGTTCACCACGCCCACCACGACGAACCGCCCGAACTTGCCGGTTTCGCTCAGTCCGCCCACGAGTGCCTCCCGTTTCCCGCGGCGGGGTCGGTGACCACCGAGTCGTCGGCCGGGCTGCGCGGAACGACCAGTCCGGGGAAGGGATCGACCCGCCGCGGCAGGGCGGGTTGCTCGTGCACCGAACCGCCGAACTCCTTGACGAAGTAGTGCGGCCGGTTCTTCGACTCGTAGTAGATGCGCCCGACGTACTCGCCGATCACGCCCAGAAACAGCAGCTGTATGCCGCCGAGCCCGGTGATGCCGAGCATGAGGGTGGCGTATCCCGGCACCCCGGGATCGCCGGTCAACCCGGTGATGAGCACGTACACGGCGTAGACGAAGGCCAGCAGCGTGACCGCGCTGCCGAGGTATATCGCGGCGCGGAGCGGTTTGCTGTTGAACGAGACCGCGCCGTCGATCCCGTAGTTGACGAGCTTGCCGAAGCTGAAGCCCGAGTTGCCGTTCTTCCGGGTGACGTTGCGGTAGGGAAGGGTCGCGGTGCGGAAACCCGCCCACGCGAACAGGCCCTTGGAGAACCGGTTGCTCTCCGGCATGGCGAGCACCGCGTCGGCAGCGCGGCGGGACAGCACGCGGAAATCGCCCACGCCGTCCTCGAGCGGGACGTCGGTGAGCTTGTTGACCCCGACGTAGTACATCTTGGACAGCAGCGACCGGACCCGCGGCTCTCCCGCCCGGTCCCGGCGCGCGACGACCTGGTCGTAGCCGGACTCCAGCAGATCGAGCATCTCCTCGAGCAGCCGCGGAGGGTGCTGCAGATCGGCGTCCATGAGCAGCACCCGGTCACCGGCCGATTCGCGGATCCCCGCGAGCAGCGCGGCTTCCTTGCCGAAGTTGCGGCTCAGCGAGAGGTACCTGTAGTGCCGGTCCAACAGGCTCAGCCGCCGGGCTTGTTCCAGCGTGCCGTCGGAACTGCCGTCGTCGACGAGCACGACCTCGTACTGCCCCACCAGCGACGGCAGCACGGCGTCGAGCTCCTCGCGCAGCTCCTGCAAACCGCGCTCCTCGTTGAAGCACGGAACCACAACAGAAAGATCCATAATCGCTCTCGCACAAGATCGGGAACTCCGGAAGCCACCACCGCGCAATTCGATCATTCGGCAGGCGCCGGCGAGGCGGATCAGAAAGGAGCGGAAACCTCGGAACCGGCCGCCCGCAAAAATGATCTCCGACCGCCCCTCGGGCCCGCGCACCCGCTTTCCCCGGAATTGATCTCTAAACTCGCTCCAACGCGCCGGGATCCCGCTGACTCGTTGCAGCGCTGGACTTTCCGCGTGCTGAGGCGCAGCACAGCCACCTCCAAGATCGCCCCGGCCAGGCCGGTCCCCAACAGGAAGATCGTCACCGAACAGCTCGCACAGCCACCGATCCGCACCCGGCGGGATTCACCGATTCCCCTCCGTCTTTTGATCAGTTCTTCGATGACGATATTCGACGCGCTTTCCTGCCGCACATCGACATCATTTTGGCCACGCCATAGTGTGATCGCCCGCGGCGCGTCCCGCTGCCCGCCTGCACCGCTGGCTTCGAGGACGATCGTTGTCTACAGTCGCGCACGACGAGACGACGATCGTCCGCCAGGGACGAGCAACCAACGCCGGGGGAGCCGTGCCGACACGTCCGCCGTTTCCGCCGTTCACCGAAGAGACCGCGCTGCAGAAGGTGCGAGCAGCTGAGGACGCCTGGAACACCCGGGATCCCGAGCGGGTGGCGTCGGCCTACACGGAGGACTCGGAGTGGCGCAACCGCGACTGGTTCATCAGCGGCCGGGACGAGATCATCGCCTTCCTGCGGCAGAAGTGGCAGCGCGAACTGGACTACGCGCTGCGCAAGGAGCTGTGGGGGTTCCGCGGCAACCGCATCGCCGTGCGGTTCCAGTACGAGTCGCGCGACCGCAGTGGCCAGTGGTGGCGCAGCTACGGCAACGAGCTGTGGGAGTTCGCCGAGGACGGTCTGATGAACCGCAGGGAAGCCAGCATCAACGACGTGCCCATCACCGCTGACCACCGGCGCATCATCGGGCCACGGACCGACGACGAGCGGGACGTGGCGCTTCCGATCCATTGACACCGTGCGAGTGCGCCGCGGCACTTCCCGCCGCACGATCCCGGTGCACGTGATCCGCGGAGCGGCTGCGAGCAACTACGGCCGCGGTGAGCTCGCCCACATCGCCAACGCTGGGCAGCGTGATACCGATCTCAGGAGCCGTCATGCTCGGCACGCCAGGAGTTCCTAGCTAACTCGAAGTCAAACCCGCTGGGGAGTGCCCGCTGCGGCGGGCAGCCGGAGCGCAGTGATCAACTCTCCGCGAAGGGGAGAACCGTCCGCACGAGTCCGGGTACGTGGGGTGCTCGGTCGAGGGTTGGGAAGTGTTGCTGGTCGGACACCGCGCCGATTCCGCAGCCGCACCATCGGCCAGGACGGTGCGCTGGTCCCACAGCGCCGTCGCGCGCGGCGAGGCCGGTGCGATCGGGGAGGGTCGCGGGCCAGCGCGGAGGACCTGGACGCCCTGCGCTCGTCGGGCGGCGTGCACGGGGTCCGGACGCGCTGCGCCCGGCGAGCAGTGCACGCCAAAGTGGCAATAAAGTGGCAACGGCCCGGCCAAAAGAAGAGCCCCAGGCCTGTGACCTGGGGCTTCGGTGCGCCCGGAAGGATTCGAACCCTCAACCTTCTGATCCGTAGTCAGACGCTCTGTCCGTTGAGCTACGGGCGCGTATTCAGTTCGACTCCGAGGAGTCTAGCGGAGGCTCCGGGATTCGAACCCGGGAGGGGCGTAAACCCCTACCGCATTAGCAGTGCGGCGCCATAGACCAGACTAGGCGAAGCCTCCCGGTAGTCCTTTTCTCGGCCACCGGAGATAATCCTACACGCCCGCACAGCACCCCCGAGAAGGGGGCCCCGCTTCGCTGCCCCCGCGGGCGGCTACCCGATGTTCCGCTGTTCGGAGGAGGCGGCCGGGGGCAACTGGGACGTGCAGGAGGTCCCTCCCAGCAGCCCGCCCTCAACGGGCGAAGCGGCTCGACGAAGCCCAGCTGCGGGCTCCCGGGGCCCGGTTCCACAGGAGCCGGGCCCCGGGACGACGAGGCTCACCGCGCCCACTGCTCGCGCAGGCCGATGAACTCGTCCAACGCCTCCGGGTGCTGCAACGAGTCCCGGCTCACCGCCTTCTCCGGCTGCGTGCCGGCGAAGATCTTCTTCACCGGCACCTCGAGCTTCTTGCCGTTGAGCGTGCGCGGGACCTCGGCCACCGGGATGTAGCGGTTCGGCACGTGCCGCGGGGACAGCTGCTCGCGCAGCTGCGCGGTCAGCCGCGGCTGGAGGTCCTCGAGGCTCGCGCCCTCGGCCAGCACCACGAAGCACAACAGCTCCCCGTCCGGCCGCTGCGTGCTGGAGGTGTCGATGACCAGCGAATCGAGCACCTCGTCGAAGCCCTCGACCACCCGGTAGAACTCGGCGGTGCCCATCCGGATGCCGCCGCGGTTCAACGTCGAATCACTGCGCCCGTGGATCACGAACGTGCCGCGCGAGGTGCGCGTCACCCAGTCGCCGTGCCGCCACACCCCCGGGAAGGTGTCGAAATAGGACTCGTGCATCCGCGAGCCGTCCGGGTCGTTCCAGAACTTCACGGGCATGCTCGGCATCGGCCGGGTCAGCACCAGCTCACCGACCTCGTCGCGCACCGGGTCGCCGCCCTCGTCGAACGCGTCGGCCGCCGCGCCGAGCGTCGGGCAGGACAGCTCCCCGAGCCACACCGGCACGTCCGGCGAAGCACCGAGGAACGCGGTGCACAGGTCCGTTCCACCGGAAACGCTGGCGACCTGCACCCGCGGCCCGATCGCCTCGGCCACCCAGCGGAACCCGTCCGACGTCAGCGGCGCCCCCGTGGAGCCCACGGTGCGCAGCGCCGACAGGTCCAACTCGTCGCCCGGACGCAGGCCCTGCTTGCGGCAGGTCTGGATGAACGGCGCCGAGGTGCCGAAGAAGCTCACCCGCCACTCGGCGGCCAGCCGCCACAGCGCACCCGCATCCGGGTAGGCCGGGTGCCCGTCGTAGAGCACCAGCGGCGAGCCCACCAGCAGTCCGCCGACGAGGAAGTTCCACATCATCCAACCGGTGGTGGTGTACCAGAAGAACCGCTCGCCCGGCCCGAGGTCGCAGTGCAGGCCGAGCACCTTGAGGTGCTCCAGCAGCATGCCGCCGTGCCCGTGCACGATGCCCTTCGGCAGCCCCGTGGTGCCCGAGGAGTACAGCACCCACAGCGGGTGGTCGAACGGCACCGCGTCGAACTCGAGCGGTGCGTCCGCGTGCCGGTCCAGCTCCTGCTCCCACGAGTCGACCCCGGGCAGGTCCGCCCCCGTGCCGAGGTCGTCGACCAGCAACGCGCCCTGCAACGTGGGCAGTTCGTCGCGCAGCTGCTGCACCGTGTCCCGCACGTCGAACCACCGCCCGCCGTACGGGTAGCCGTTCACCGCCACGAGCGCGGTCGGTTCGATCTGGGCGAACCGGTCGGTGATCGCCCGCAGCCCGAAGTCCGGCGAGCAGGACGACCAGATCGCGCCGAGGCTCGCCGCGGCGAGGAACGCCACGATCGCGTCCGGGCTGTTCGGCACCAGCGCCACCACCCGGTCGCCGCGGCCCACCCCGCGGGCGGCGAGGGCGGCGCGCGCCGCCGCGACCCGGCCGCGCAGCTCGCCGAACGTGATCCGCTCGCGGTGCCCGTCCTCGCGGGCGAACAGCACGGCGACGTCCTCGTCGGCGCGGCCGTCGAGGTGGCGCAGCGCGTGCTCGGCGTAGTTCACCGTCGCACCGGGGAACCACTCGGCGCCGGGCATGGCCTCGGCGCTGAGCACCTCCCGCGGCCGGTCGTGGAAGTCGACGGCGAAGAAGTCGGCGATGGCCTGCCAGAACCCCGCCAGGTCCGAGACGGACCACTCCCACAGGGCCTGGTAGTCGGGCAGGTCCTGACCGCGTTGCGCACGCAGCCAGGAGCGGAAGGCGGCGATGCGGGTGCGCTGCACCCGGTCGGGATCGGGCTGCCAGAGCAGCTCGGGCGTTTCGGCGGCGTTGCCGGACGTGTTCGCGGTCATGACCCGTTCTTAGCGCACCGGCACCGGCCGAGGCCACACCGGGCACGCGCACGCGCCTCAGCGCAGGTGCATGTCGAACCAGCTGCGCACCCGGCGCCACGCGTCGGTGGCCGCGTTCGGGTCGTGGTCGAACCGGTGCCCCACCCCGGAGAAGCGGACGACGTCGGTGACCACGGACGCGCCGTCGGCCACCTCGGCCAGCTTGTCGACGTCCCCGCGCGGGTCCTCCGCGCCGTACAGCCCGAGCCACGGGCAGGACAGCTCCTCGACGACCTCCACCAGCGACGGCAACGTGGCCGACAGCTGCTCGTGGATGCCGGACGCGCCGACGCTGACCGCGGCGCCGAGCCGGCGGTTGGCCGCCACCACGGCCGCGGCGGTGCCGCCCACGTCGAAACCGATGATGCCGAGCTGGTCCGCGCGCACTCCGCGTTCGGTCAGCCACAGGAACGACGCGTCGGTGTCGTCGAGCACGAACTCGCCGGACAGCTGCCGGACCTGCGCGTGCACGGCTTCGGCGGAATCCGCGAGGAGCTCGTCGGCATCGTCCCGGTGGTACAGGTGGGGTGCGACGACCAACCAGCCCTCCTCCGCGAGAGAGGACACGAGCTGGCGAACCCGGTCCGTGACACCGCGCGCTTCGTGCAGCACGACGATCCCGCCCCGCACCACGCCGACCGGTTCAGCGACCGTCACCCGAAGCCGGTTCCCGTCTGTCAGCGCGAGCGTCTCGGTCCGGGGTTGCGTCATGCATGCAGGGAACACGCCGCGATCTGCGCAGTCAACACGCCCGCCCGGGGCAGCGGGGCAAGTGTGCGCGAGGACTCACTGGATCGACGCAGCCGCCCGGTGGTGCCGGTGGCCGTCCGGCGATCATCGCGCGCGAGCTACCGTCCGAGCGGGGACTCGTCCACAGCAAGACTCGTCCACAGCAAGGAGTCCAGGATGACCGTGCGCCCGCGCGCAGATCTCGATCAACTCCCGGCCTACGTCGCCGGCCGCAGCGTTCCCGGTTCGATCAAGCTCGCCAGCAACGAGGTTTCCGCAGGTCCGCTGCCGGCCGTGCTGGACGCGATCAACCGGCACGCGCCGCAGGTCCACCGCTACCCCGACATGGGCGCTTCGGACCTGACCGCGCGGCTGGCCGACTGGTTCGACGTCGCCCCGGGGCGGATCGCCGTGGGCTGCGGCTCGGTGTCGCTGTGCGAGCAGCTGGTGCAGGCCATGTGCGAGCCGGACGACGAGGTCGTGTTCCCGTGGCGCTCGTTCGAGGCCTACCCGATCCTGACCCAGATCGCCGGCGCGCGGCAGGTGCGCGTGCCGCTGACCGCCGGCCACGAACTGGACCTGGAAGCGGTCCTGGCGGCGATCACGCCGCGCACCCGCGTGGTGTTCGTCTGCACCCCGAACAACCCGACCGGCACCGCCCTCTCGCCCGCCGACCTGGAGGCGTTCCTCGACCGCGTGCCGGAGCACGTGCTGGTGGCGCTGGACGAGGCGTACTTCGAGTTCGACGACGGCGCCGACGCGGTCGACGGGGTGGCGCTGGCGCAGCGGCGCGACAACGTGCTGGCGCTGCGCACCTTCTCCAAGGCCTACGGGCTGGCGGGGCTGCGCGTGGGATACGCCGTCGGTCCGGAGCGCGTGCTCGAGGCGGTGCGCAAGGTCTGCATCCCGTTCAGCGTCAACGCGCTGGCCCAGGCGGCGGCACTGGCCTGCGTGGACGCCGGGCGGGAACTCGACGCGCGCTGCCGCGAAGTCGTCGAGCAACGCTCGCGCGTGCTGGGCGCGCTGCGGCAGGCCGGTTACACCGTTCCCGAGTCGCGGGCGAACTTCGTGTGGCTGCCGCTGGGTGAGCGCACCGAGGCGTTCAACGAGCACTGCATGCAGCACCGCGTCGTGGTGCGCGCGTTCCAGGGCGACGGGGCGCGGGTGACGATCGGCTCGGCGGCGGAGAACGACGCGTTCCTCGAAGCAGCGCGGTCGTTCGCGGGCTGAGCCCGCCCGCCGGCCGGTGGTGAGCAGCGGTGCGGCGAGCAGCGGCGGCGAGCAGCGGCGGCGAGCAGCGGTGCGGTCTCCGGAGTGCTGGGCGCTCGGCTGAAGCGCTCGAACCGCTGCGGGATCGGGGGGCTGCGGCGCGCGAACCAGCGGGCCGAAAGAAGTGGTGTCCGGCGGAGCGAGGGGGAGCACTCCACCGGACACCACACGGGCGCAGGGCCGGTGCTGCCCCGGCCCTGCGGGCGCGCAGATCACTGCGCACCCCGTCAATTTATCCAAGATCAATTCAGGGGCCAAGAGCCCCCGCCATCTCAGCGTGCCGGCCGTCAGCCCGTGACGGGCAGGTGGCCCTCCATCACGGTGGGCGCGGGAGCCGAGGGCAGCTCCTCCTCCGGAGCACCGCCCTGGCCACCCGGCGCGGGCGCCTCCGGTTCCTCCGGCTGCGGCACGTCGGGGACGTCCGGCTCCTCGGGCTCCGGCTGCGGCACGTCCGGCTCCTCGGGCTCGGGCTCCTCCGGTTCGTCGACCGGCGGCTGCTCCTCCTCCGGCGGTTCCTCGTCAGCAGGCGGCTGCTCCTGCTCCGGGTGGTCGCTCACCGGTGCGTTGGTGCACGAAGCGTCCTGCGACGATCCGATCGGCACCACGGCGCCGGCGACGGCGATGTTGTTGTTGCACAGCTGCACCGCCAGGACCTGGATGTTCGCATCGTTGAGCACCGTGATGCCGTCGTTGCCCTCGCTGTCGGCGAGCGCCGCGGAACTGCCGGCTGCCATCATCCCGGCCGTCGTGGCGACGACACCGAGCACGGAGGCTGTCTTCTGCATGTCTCCTACCTTTTCGAGTTCGCGTTTCCGTGTTCCGTGTGCTGGACACGCCTGTCGGCCGCGGGATCAGCGGAGCATGACCGTGGTTCCCAGCGGCAAATTCCGCAGCAGCTGCAACGCGTCGTCCGGAACGCGCACGCATCCATCGCTGCTGGCTTGTCCGAACACCCGCGAATCCGGCCACCCGTGCAGCGCCACCGTGCCGGGGCCACCGCCGTAGGTGCTGTAGGTGTCCGAATGCGCTCCGAGCGGCAGCACGATGGGGCTGTAGTCGATGACCTGGTCGTCGATCGCCGCCATGATGAACGTGCGCCCGCGCGGGGTCGGACTCTCGGCAGCGCCGACGCTGACGTTCCACGAGGCGATCTGCTCCCCGTTCTCCCGCACCAGCAGGGTGCGGTCGTCCACATCGACCTCGACTTCGTAGGGCGAGTGCGCCTTCGAGACGTGTTCGGAGCTCGAAACCGGAACCCACCCGGTCGATCCGTTGGGGCGGGAGGGCAGCATCACGCGCGCCCAGTCGTCCTGTTCCGCGATGACCGGAACCCACGTCTGCGATTCCATCTGCTTGGCGGGCAGCCGGGCGATGACCTGGCCACCGGGCGAGTCGTACACCGGGAGGTCCTTCTCGACCCGCAGCACGACGCCCGACGTGCGCTCCTGCGGCGCGGGGTCGTGCGGAGCCCGGGAGATGTCGGTGTACGTCGTCGACTCGGGGTACTGCGCCAGGTCCACTCCGTAGGCGTTCTGCACCGGCCGCGGTTGCGGCGGCTCGGTCCGCGGTTCGGCGTCGGTGCCGCAGGCGGTGAGCCCCAGCAGCAACGCACCGCAGGCTGCGAGCAGGCGCCCGCGCGGTGCGCTGCGCGCGGAAGCGGCGGCTGACCGCATCGCGACTCCTGACTGTGGTCCGGTGTTCTCGGGGACGCTGGCAGTACTGCCGCCGAGTGCGGTGGCACTGCCAGCGGTGACGCTGCGTGCGAACACGCGAGGCGGACAGTAGCTCGGACAAAACGCCGCGCTGAGCGGAGCCGACGGCGGGTCCGACATCAACAAACGGCGTTGATCAGCAAAAACGAGCCGCGTTACGGGAAATGCCGGGGAAATCCCAATCAGAAGTTCACACTTTCGTGTTGATCAAAACATTCGGCCGGGTGACATCGCCCATCGAGTGACGGGACGGCACAGTGGGGGCATGCTGATCCGCATCCCGACCCCCGGCACGGTGGTCGGCTTCGCCAAGAGCACGGCGAACCGGGCGGTGGAATCCGCAACGGCGGTCGCCACCGCGCCGATCCGCGTGCTCGGCCTCATCGGGGAAATGGAATCGCTGCTCACGCGCGTGCACGGCGCGGTCGACCGCGCCGAGGGCCTCATCGGCCGCGTGGAAGGTCTCACGCAGGACGCACGTTCGGCCGTGAGCACGGCCGGCGATGCCGTCGACGAGGCCCGCCGCATCATGCAGCAGGCGCACACCCTGGTCGCACGGGTGGACGCGCTCTCGGACTCGGCCGAGACGACGGTCACCGAGGTCCGCGACATCGTGCTGAACGCAGAAGCGCTCATCACGCGGGTGGGTTCCGTGTGCGAACGGGCCGAGCGGACGGTGGACACCGTCGGCGGCACGGTCGACTCGGCCAACGGCCTCGTCGCGCGGGTCGACGCGGTCGCCGACGACGCCTCCGCGATCGTCGGCGACGCGCGAAACGTCGCCGAGGGCGCGGAGAAGCTCGTCGAAACGGCGGGCGGCGTGGCCGGCGACGCCTCCCGCACCGTGGCCGACGCCCAACGCATCGCCGAGTCCGCCGAAACCCTCGTCAACCGCGCCGGCGGAGTGGCCGACGAAGCGGCGCGGACGGTCGAGGGCACGCGGAAGACGGCGACCACCGCCGATGAGCTGCTCACGGCTTACGAACCGGCGCTGCGCCGCGGTGCTCCGTTCGTCCGGCGCTTCGTGGACGAACTCTCCGAGGAGGAAGTCACCGCGGCCATCCGCATGGTCGACGAGGTGCCCGTGCTCACCGAGCACCTGCTCTCGGACATCCTGCCGATCCTGCGCACCCTCGACCACGTCGGGCCGGAACTGCACGCGCTGCTCGAAGTCACCGAGGACCTGCGCCAGGCCATCGTGGGCATCCCCGGGTTCAAGTTCTTCCGCCGCCGCGGCGAGCGCAGCGAGTCGCGCGCCAGCGACAACGGCGGGGACGCCGAGGACGGCGCGGCGAAAGCCGTGGAAGCGGCGCCGCCGACCGCAACGGCGGATGCGGGCTCAACTGCCGCAGCGGGCACGGGCACGCCCAACTCAGCGGGCACGCCCAACTCAGCGGGCACGGGCTCAGCCGCAACCGCGGGAACGGACGCGCGCACGAGCGACGGCAGGACCGACGGCTCCGCGGACGCGTCCTCCTCCCGCGGGCTACCCGGCCGCACCTGACTCCCGCGCACCCCGGAAAGCCGCTGCCCGGGGAACCGCTGTCCGGAGAACCGCTGTCCGGGGAACCGCCGGCCGGGGAACCGCCGCTCACCGCTACAGCCACTCACCGCTACAGCCGCCCACCGGGCAGCGCCGCCGCGGCTGCACGAGCACCTCACCTGGGCGAGGGGGTGTACGTTTCTCGAGAAAAGTCCGCGACGTTTCTCGAGAAAAGTCCGCGACGTGGGCTTTGGGGGTTATGTGGCTGCTTCGGCCCAGGCTTGGTGGATGGCGAGGGTTTCCTGTGGGGTGGGTGTGCGCTGGGTTTCTGGTTGAAATTGTGCGGCGATGATCAGGCGGCGGAGCTTGACGAGCATGTCTTGGTAGGCGGGTTCGGTCTTGCTGGTGTACCAGGGGGCGGCTTGGCGTCGTTGTTGCACATCGCTGGGGTTGTGGCCGGCCAGCGTGTACCACACGGTGGTGAGGCTGTAGGTGATCAGTCCGAAGGGCACAGTGCGTTCCACGGCGTGGGTGACGCGGTTTTCGGCGTGGCCGACGCCGGCGAGGTGTTTGGCGTCGTGGAAGGTGACTTCGATGGCCCACCGGGCGGCGTACCGTTCGATGAGGAGCTCGGCCGGGCTGTCGAGGTCGGTGGTCACCAGCGCCACATCGTGGTTGCGGCTGCGCGTGACTGTGGGTTCGCGGACGCAGATGAGGCGGATGTGCTGGTCGCGGAGCACGCCGGGCCAGAGGCACCGGCGTTCACAGATGTCGATGGCCGCGGTGCGGCCGTAGCGGGTGACGGTTCCGGTTCGCCAGGGCCCGGTTGCGGCGATCGCGGTCGGTGTGCCGATCTTGGGGCCCTTGTAGCGCGGGCGACCGACCCCGGGTTGGGGGGTGTGCACCGCGTAGAAGGCGGCGTTGCTCCGGGGCCGCACGGTCACCGTCACCGTGGGGGGCATGCCGCGCCAGTAGCGGGTGCCGTACAACGCATCAGCGACGACATGCACCCGGCGTTGCGGATACGCACCCGCGATCTGTGTGATCAACTCGCGGGCGAGGGCGGGTTTGGACGGGGCCTGCTCGGCACGGGGGTTCCACAGCCGTGCCAGGATCGGCAGACACACCGGGCGGGTGGCGAAGGGCAGCGTGATCAGCACGCCGGCCACGACCCAGGTGTGGCCCCACGCGCTGGCCGCGCCCGGGCTGGCGCTGGTGGGATCTCGGTGCCACGCGGTGCCATGCGTCTTACGCCCCGCCCGGCGGAACAGCGTGTCATCGACGGCCACCCGCACCGGCTCCTCCGGGCCCAGCACCCGGTCGACGATCACCGACAGCAGCTTCAGCCCGACCCGGTCGACACTCCACACCGCGCGGGAGAAAAACCAGTGCGCCCGCTCATGGCGCCACCGCCGGGCCAGGCCGGCCGCGGTGAGCATGCCGCACACCGTGGCCCGACCGGTCTGACTGATCATGCCCGTCACCAGCACGACAAACGTGGCAAACGACGGCGCCGTGAAACACGGCCGGAACACCTCCACCAACACCGCGAACGAACCGGGTAACCTCACCGGCCGGAGCATCGGCGGCACTCTCCTTACCGAGACGTGATGAGCAACCGCCGATGCTCCTTTCCATGATCAACCCACGTCACGCTGACACGCCGAAACCCAAAAACCCCAAAGCCCACTCCGCGACGTTTCTCGAGAAATGTCCGGCCTCCCCGGGTGGGCAGGGGCTCTCGACCCAGCGGGCGTTCAGGCGAGCCGGTCAGCCGGTGGGCTGGAGACCGATCCGGGCACCGGGCACGTGCAGTTGGGAGGCGCTGAGATCGACGTTGCGCACGGTCACGTCGTCGAAGGTGAGCGTGGGCAGCTGCAGGAAGCTCAGATCCACGTCCGGCGGGGCCATCGTCTCGGCCGACAGCACCACGGGAACGAGCGGGAACCCGCCCACGTCCAACGTGCCGCTGAGCTTGCGCACCTTCATCTCGACGGGTCCGGACACAGTGGACTCCGCTCCGGGCGCGCTGGCCACGCGCAGCTCGCGGCCGTTGCCCAGGTCCGACCGCTGCTCGAGGCTTTTCACCCTCAACCGGTCCGCGGTGAAGTGCAACGTGGTCACCGCCCGCCCGTCGACCTGCTCCTGCGAGGTCCCGTGGAACCGGGATCCCTCGAGGGTCAGCTGATCGGCCGTCAGCGTCCACGTGCGGCCGGGACCGGGCGCTGCGTCCCCGGAACCCTCCTCACCGGTGGGCAACCGGTTCCCGGAGTCGCCCTGGCCGGGAGCCTGCCCCGGCGGAGGTTCGGGCGACGGCGGATCCCCCGGCCCTGAGCCCCCGGGACCCGACTCCCCGGGGCCTGAGCCCCCCGGTGCCGAGTCCCCGGGTGCGGGCCTCTCCGACGGGTTCGGCGCCGAACCCCCGGGCGCGGGCTCACCGGAACCCGGCGAGGGGGTCTGCGCACCGCCGCCACCGCCGCCGTCCGTGTCCGCCCCCTCCTCCTCGGAGTCACCGAAGAGCGGCCCGAGGACGGGGACGTCCGCCTGGGCCGAGACCGCCGGCACGAGCAGCAGCAGCACCGCCACCAGCGGCACCAGCGCACGCCTCACTGCTCACCCCCGCCTGCGCGGACGGAGGTGCGAACCGGCGGGATCTCCCCGGTGCGCTCTTCGGCGGAGGGCTCGACCTCGGACGGTTCGGCCCCGGACGGTTCGACCTCGGACGGTTCGGCCCCGTCGGGGGGATCGTGCGCGCGGCGCTTGGCCGCACGCTTGCGGCGGCGTCGTGCGGCCACCTCGGTGCGCGGTGTCGGCGACCAGGAAATGCCGAGCGCAGCGCCGATTATCCCGAGCAACGTGGCGATGAGGAAGGTGCCCAGGTTGGCCGCGGAGATCGCGGCCAGCGACAGCAGCAGCGTGACGATCCCCGCAGCCAGGCGGAACTGCGGCCGCATCAGGAACGCACCGCCGCACACGAGCAGCACCGCGCCGATCACGGTCGCCGAGATCCCGCCGAGGGTTTTCAGCGTGATGACCACATCGCCCAGCTTCAGCGACGCGAACGGCGGGAACAGCACCGCCAGTCCGGCCAGCAGCGTGCACACCCCGGCCCCGAACGGGCGGCCGCGCCGCCAGTTCCGGAACGTGCCCCAGGCGTTCTTCATCGCAGCCATGGAAACCTCCCGCACGAGGAGTCAGAAGCACTCATTGCGGCCGGGCTCGGCCGAGATCTCCACCTGGTTCAGGCGCAGCGTGGAGGCGGTGGTCGACCACGCCTTCTGCTTGAGATCGGACAGGTGCATGGAGCCGGCCTGGATGCCGAAGTTGCCGGTGGTGGCGTGCTCACCGCCGCTCGGTCCGGCGTCGAACGTCCCGGCGTCGCGGCCGATCTGCACGTCGTCGAGCGTGAGGTCGCCGTTGACCTGCTCGACGCCGAGGACCAGGTTCTCCGCCGTCATGCCGTCGTCGCCCGGCGCTTCGATGCGCAGGGTCATCTGGCCGATCCCGGGCATGTCGTCGAGCAGGATCGACTGGCAGAAGTTGTCGAGCCGCGCCTCGCTGAACCCGTTCACCATCACCGGGTGCGCCTGGTCGGCGCTCTGGTCGACCGAGCCGTACTGGACCACGCCGTTCGCGTCCAGCTGGTCGGCCGTGGCCTTGTAGCTCGTGCCCGAGACGGCGAAGGACGCGGCCAGCGCGCCGTTCGACAGCCCCGCGAACATCACGCCGACCCCGGCCAGTCCGCACACGAACACGATCGCGAAGACCAGCCACCGAGTCCGCCCGGAAGCCACCTCACTCGCCATGACGCCTCCCTGCGAGTGCCGGTGAGCCAACTAACCCCCGTAGTGACCCACATTACTGAACTGGTGAGTAACTTTAGGGGAAGCAAACCGCCGAACGCTGTGAACTGCTTCACCAATTCAGGCTAATTCTAAGATCAATTCGCGTGTCGATCACTACCGTTCGCGCACAAAACCGCGGCAGAACGACCAAATGCAGCAAGATCTGACTTCCTCGGCGGACACGCTGCGCATCCGACTCGAGTTGCGGTCGCGCCCGCGGAGGCGCACATCACGACGGCCCGACCGCACCTCAGCGGCGCCCGGCACAGCGGCCCCAGCGCAGCGGCCCGGCACAGCGCCCCGGCACAGCGGCGCCGGCACAGCGGCCCGGCACAGCAGCGCCCAGCGCAGTGGCAGCGGCCCCGGCGCAGCGGCCAGGGGCCTACCGGCCACCCCGCCGGGACCGGCCGGAGCGAGCGCAGCGGCCGCGAGGTCAGCCGTGCACCCGCGGTCCGGCCGCGAGCTCAGCCGTGCACTCCCGGCCCGGCCTCGTGCCCGGGCAGCGGGTTCCCCTCGGCGTCCATGCTGCGCTCGCGTTCCTTGAGCTCGGCCTCGTACACGTGCCGCTGCCCCGCGCACAGGTGCTGCCGGATGCGGGCCTCCTCGGCGCGGAAGCGCTCCCAGTACTCGTCGTCGAACTCCTCGAGCACCTGGAACGTCCACCGCCCCGGCAGCACGTTGCGCCCGACGAGCACGCCCTCCAGCCGCTCGGCCGCGTTCTCGTGACCCGCGTGGCGCAGCTGCGCCACGGCATCGCCGAGCTGCGCGTCCGCGTCCCCGATGAGCTGGTGGAAGTCGTACAGCCGCCCGCGGGCGCGCTCCACCTTCTCCAACGCCTCGGTGACCTTGCCGACCGCGGCGACCGTGTCGTCGTCCACTCCCTCGGGGCGTCGGTGCAGCGCAGCGGAGTCCACCGCTTCGGACGGCTGCGCGGGGGTGTTCGACTGCGCGGGGGTATTCGGCTGCGCGGGATTGTTCGGCTGCACAGGGGTGTTCGACTGCGCGGGGCCACCGCTCGACTGCTCGGGCATGCGCACCTCACCGGCAGGATCCCGGCCTTCCACCTCGGTCATCACCGCAGTCTGCCGCACACGAGCGCTCCGCGCCGCCGCGCGGCGATCGTTCGAAGAGCTCCGCCGGGTCGCGAGAGGTCGCTCACCGGTTCCGACCCGGCCGCCCCGGCCGCGACTACACTCCCCGCAGTCGGCCCGCGCGGAAAGGAGCTCCTGTGATCGACGTCGCCGGCCGGGGCGAGGACTTCGCCGCGTTCTGGGCGGAGCGGCACCTGTGCACGCTGAGCACGGTGCGCCCGAGCGGGACGCCGCACGTCACGCCGGTGGGCGCGACGCTGGACGTCGAGACGGGCACCGCGCGGGTGATCAGCTCGCGCACCTCCCGCAAGGTCCGCAACGTGCTCGCCGCCGGCGAGCGGGGCGCGCCGGTGTCGCTGTGCCAGGTGGACGGACGCCGCTGGTCGACGCTGGAGGGACGCGCCTTCGTGCGCGAGGACGCCGAATCCGTCGCGGACGCGGAGCGCCGGTACGCCCAGCGCTACCGCACGCCGCGCCCGAACCCGCGGCGGGTGGTGCTCGAGGTGCGGGTTACGCGCGTGCTGGGCACGGCCTGATCCGATGGTCGCGGTCGTGGGGATCGGCGCGGACGGGTGGCGCGGGCTCTCCCGAGCCGCGCAGCAGGAGCTGCGCGCGGCCGAGGTCGTGCTGGGCAGTTCCCGGCAGCTGGAGCTGCTCGAAGACGTGCCCGCGCAGCGGGTGGCCTGGCCGTCGCCGATGCTGCCGGCCCTGCGCTCGCTGCTGGAGGAGCACGCGGGCCGGGCGGTCTGCGTGCTGGCCAGCGGCGATCCGATGTTCTTCGGCGTGGGCAGCACGATCGTGCGGATGCTCGGCGCCGCGAACGTGCGGGTGTTCCCGCAGGCCTCGTCGCTGTCGCTGGCGTGCGCGCGCATGGGGTGGGCGCTGGACCGGGTCGAGGTGGTGAGCCTGGTCGGGCGCCCGGTGCAGCAGCTGCTCCCGCTCGTGCAGCCGGGCCAGCAGGTCCTGGTGCTCAGCGCGGACGGCAGCACTCCCGCGGCGGTCGCGGAACTGCTCACCGCCCGCGGCCACGGCAGCACTCGGATGACCGCGCTGGAGCGGTTGGGTTCGGAGCAGGAGCACCGGATCGCCGGCGCGGCGCGGGACTGGCAGCACTCCACTGTGGACTCGCTGAACATCCTCGCGGTCGAGGTCCCCGCCGACGTCGAAATTCCCCCGCTGCCCCGCGTCCCCGGCCTGCCCGACGACGCCTACGAGCACGACGGCCAGCTCACCAAGCGCGAGGTCCGCGCGATCACCCTCGCCCACCTCGCCCCCGCACCCGGCCAGCTGCTGTGGGACGTCGGCTCCGGAGCCGCCAGCATCGCCGTCGAGTGGATGCGCACCCACCCCTCCTGCCGCGCGGTGGCCTTCGAGAAGCGGGAGGACCGCGCGGAGCGCTCCGAGCGCAACGCGGCCGAGCTGGGCGTTCCGGGCCTGCGGGTGGTGCGCGGTGCCGCGCCGGAGGTGCTGGTCGAGCGCGAACGCCCGGCGGCGGTGTTCGTCGGCGGCGGGGTGACCACCCCGGAGGTGCTCGAGACCTGCTGGCACGCGCTGCTTCCCGGCGGTCGGCTCGTGGCCAACGCGGTGACGGTCGAGTCGGAGGCGGTGCTGGCCGGCTGGCACGAGCGGCTCGGCGGCGAGCTGCTGCGCACCCAGATCAGCCGCGGCGCGCCGGTCGGCGGATTCACCGGGTGGCGCGCCATGGCACCCGTGACGACGTGGAAGGTGACCAAGGAATGACCGTGCACTTTATCGGGGCCGGCCCCGGAGCGGCCGACCTCATCACCGTGCGGGGCCGGACGCTCATCGAGCAGTCGCCGGTGTGCCTGTACGCCGGGGCGCTGGTGCCGCCGGAGATGCTGCAGGACTGCCCCTCCGGGGCGCGGCTGGTCGACACGGCGAAGATGACGCTCGACGAGATCATCGACGAGCTGGTGGCCGCGCACCGGCAGGGGCTGGACGTGGCGCGGCTGCACTCCGGCGACCCGTCAGTGATGAGCGCGATGGCCGAGCAGATGCGCCGGCTCGACGCCGCCGGCGTGCCCTACGAGGTAACACCCGGGGTGCCGGCGTTCGCGGCGGCGGCCGCGTCGCTGAACCGGGAACTGACCGTGCCGGGCGTGGGCCAGACGGTGGTGCTGACCCGCACCGCCGCGCGGGCGACGCCGATGCCCGAGGGCGAGGACCTGGCGACGCTCGGCCGGAGCGGCTCGACGATGGTGCTGCACCTGTCGGCGCAGCGGGTCGACGAGCTGGTGGCGGAGCTGACGCCGAACTACGGCGCCGAGTGCCCGGTGGCCGTGGTCGCCCGCGCCAGCCGCAGCGACGAGGTCGTCCTGCGCGGCACGCTGGCCGACATCGCCGAGCAGGTGCACGCCGCCGGGATCGAGCGGACCGCGGTGTTCGTGGTCGGCGAGGTGCTCACCGCATCGAAGTTCCGGGACAGCGCGCTGTACTCACCGGAGCGGGAACGCACGTGACGCCGGGCCTGCAGCAGCACGGCGAGCGAGGTTGTTTTTCGGGCGTTGGCGAAGTTTTCTCCTGTCAAGCGGCGAAGCCGCTTCCACCCCGTTGCCAAGCCGGCCACCAGCGGGTTCTCAGGCGTGCGCCTCGCGAGGACAGCTGGAACGTTGCATAGGGAGCTATTCGATGTGACAGATCCCGGAGCGAGGCGCCGCCTGAGGTTCCGCCACCCGAGCACCCCGCAACTGATCCCGAGAGCGACCTTCTAATGCGCCCGACCGACGATGGTTCCGCCCCTGTCGATGACCACGACGTCGACGGCGACCGGCGCCTCCCGCAGGACCTCCGCGGCGGTGCTGCGCGAGCGCTCGGCGATCACGTCGCCCAGCGGCACGCCCGCCTCGCGGCAGTGCCCGAGCGCTTCGAGCGCGGTGTTGCAGCCGCGCACCCGGGTGGCGAGCTGTTCGTCGCCGCCGGATTCCCGGGCCATGTCGGCGAGGACGGCGAAGTCCACCTGGCTGCGGCCGGAGTGCAGGTCGAGGTGGCCGGCGGCGAGCTTGGCGAGCTTGCCGATCCCGCCGCCGATGGTCAGCCGCGGGACGGGGTGGCGGCGCAGGTACTTGAGCACGGCGCCGGCGAAGTCGCCCATGTCCAGCAGCGCGTCCTCGGGCAGCCCGTGCAGCTCGGTGACCGCGCGTTCGGAGGTGCTGCCGGTGCAGCCGGCGACGTGCTGGCGCCCGGCGGAGCGGGCGACGTCGACGCCGCGGCGGATGCTGGCGATCCAGGCCGAGCAGGAGTACGGCACGACGACGCCCGTGGTGCCCAAGATGGACAGTCCACCGAGGATGCCGAGCCGGGGGTTCCACGTGTTGCGGGCGATTTCCTCCCCGTCCGCAACGGACACTTCGAGCACCACGTCGCCGGTCCCGCCGTGCTCGGCGGCGGCCTCGGCCACGGCGCCGCTCATGAGTTCCTGCGGGACGGGGTTGATCGCGGGCTCGCCGACCTCCAGCGGCAGGCCGGGTTTGGTGACCGTGCCGACACCGGGTCCTGCGCGGAACGTCACGCCCGCGCCCGGTTCGCCCGGGTGGGCGGTGACGCCGATCAGCGCCCCGTGCGTGACATCGGGATCGTCCCCGGCGTCCTTGACCACCGACGCGCTCGCCCGGTCCGGGCCCAGCTCCTCGTGGGCCAGCGCGAAGGCGGGCCGGTGCCCCTTCGGCAGCGTGATCACCACCGGGTCGGGGAACTCGCCCGTCAGCAGGGCCGTGTAGGCGGCGGCCGCGGCCGCGGTGGCGCACGCGCCAGTGGTCCAGCCGTGGCGCAGCTCGCTCATCGCGACCTCCGGGAGGCGGCATGAGTTCGGTGCTGCTGCTGGGCGGGACCGGTGAGGCCCGCGAGCTGGCCGGGGCGCTGGCCGAGCACCCGCGCTTCGACGCGGTCTCCTCCCTGGCCGGGCGCGTGCGCGACCCGCGCCTGCCGGAGGGCGAAGTCCGCATCGGCGGTTTCGGCGGCCCCGCGGGCCTGGCGAACTGGATGCGGGAACGCGGAACGGATGTGCTCGTCGACGCCACCCACCCGTTCGCACAGCGCATGAGCACCTCGGCGGTGCAGGCCGCGCACGCGGCCGGGGTCCGCCTGCTCGTGCTGCGCCGCCCCGGCTGGACGCCGGGGCCGGGCGACGACTGGCGCTGGGTGCCCTCGGTGCGGGCCGCTGCGGACCTGCTGCCCGAACTGGGCCGCGGGGCGTTCCTCACGACCGGGCGGCAGGACGTGTCGGCGTTCGCCGGGCTGGACGATCATCACTTCCTGCTGCGCTGCGTCGACCCTCCCGAACCGCCGCTGCCGCGGCAGTTGGAGGTGCTGCTCGACCGCGGACCCTACACGCTCGACGGCGAGCTGGAACTGCTGCGCAGCCGCGACCTCGACGTGGTGGTGACCAAGGACAGCGGCGGGCCGACGACGGCGGCGAAGCTGCGCGCGGCCCGCGAGCTCGGGCTGCCCGTGGTCGTCGTGCGCCGGCCGCCGCCGCCCGAGGCGCCCCTGGTGGAGACGCCCCGGCAGGCGGTCGCGTGGCTGGAGGCTCACTCCGGGTAGCGGCGCGGGGTGTAGACGGCCGCGCCCGCGCCCCGCTCGACGGCGCGGGTCGTCGACGAGCCCACGATGAGCAGGCAGCGCATGTCCACCTCGGCCGGGTCCAGGTCGGCCAGCCGCGCGGTCGTGACCCGCTCGTCGTCCCGGCCGATGTTGCGCCCGATCACCACCGGGGTGTCCGGGGCCCGGTGCTCCAGCAGCAGCTCGCGGGCGGCCTCGACCTGCCAGCCGCGGCTGCGCGAGGCCGGGTTGTAGATCGCGATGGCGAGGTCGGCGGCCGCGGCCGCGCTCAGCCGCCGGGCGATCGCGTCCCACGGTTTGAGCCGGTCCGACAGGGACAGCACGCAGTAGTCGTGCCCGAGCGGCGCCCCGGCGCGGCTGGCCGCGGCGTGCGCGGCGCTCAAGCCCGGCAGCACGCGCACCGGCACGTCCTCGTACGAGGGTTCGCAGGCGGTCTCCAGCAGCGCGGTGGCCATCCCGAACACTCCCGGGTCGCCGGAGGAGACGACCACGACCCGCGATCCGGCGCGGGCCAGCTGCAACGCGTGCTCGGCGCGCTCCGACTCGACCCGGTTGTCCGAGGCGTGCCGCACCTGCCGCGGGTTGGCGGGAACCCGGTCCAGGTAGGGCCCGTAGCCGACCAGCTCGTCCGCGCTGGCCAGCGCGTCCTGCACCTCCGGGGTCTGCCACGGGCGCCCGGCCGGGCCGAGCCCGACGACGGTTACCTCGCCGCGGCGCGGCGCCGGCCCCGCCGCGGTGGCCTCGTTCGCGCTCGCCTCCGGCGCCACGTCCGACTCGGGCCCCGAATCGGGTTCTGAGCCGAGCACCGAGTCGGGCACCGACACCCGGCTGGGGAGCAGCGCCAGCGAGAAGTAGGGCACCGTCTCCGGGTCGACCTCGCCCATCGGCTGGATGCGTTCGCGGTCGGTGGTGGCGCGCTCGACGTACCACGCCTCGTCGAGCCGCCCGGCGGAGTCCAGCGCGTCCCGCACGTGCCCGAAGGTGCGGCCGAGCTTGAGCACCGCGGCCGAGTCGGTCGCGGCCAGCCGCCGGGACAGCTCCTCCGGCGGCAGCGTGCCGGGCAGCACGGTCAGCGTCTCGTCCCGCTCCACCAGCGGGCGGCCCAGCATCGCCGAGGCCGCGCTCACCGAGGTCACCGCGGGCACGACCTCGGTGGGGTAGCGGTGCGCGAGCCGCTTGTGCATGTGCATGTAGGAGCCGTAGAACAGCGGGTCGCCCTCGGCGAGCACCACGACGTCCCGGCCCGCGTCCAGGTGCGCCGCCAGCCGCTCGGCGCAGTCGGCGTAGAACTCGTCGATCGCTCCCTGGTAGCCGCCCGGGTGGTCGGTGGTCTCGGTGGTCACCGGGTAGATCAGCGGCTCCTCGACCTGGTCGCCGCGCAGGTGGGAGGAGGCCAGCGCGTACGCGACGCTGCGGCCGTGGCGGGCGCTGTGGTAGGCGACGACGTCGGCCTCGCCGAGGATGCGGGCGGCCTTGACCGTGATCAGTTCCGGGTCGCCGGGGCCGAGCCCCACGCCCCGCAGCCGGCCGGTGGCTCGTTCGCTGCTTGCCGGGTTGCTCAATCTTCTTCGCTCGCAATCGCGTTGATCGCCGCCGCCGTGAGCGCGCTGCCGCCCCGGCGCCCGCGCACCACCAGGTGCTCCAGTTCCTGCGGGCTCTCGGCCAGGGCCTGCTTCGACTCGACGGCGCCGACGAATCCGACCGGTACGCCCAGCACCGCGGCCGGCCTGCCGGCGCCTTCGGCGACCAGCTCCAGCAGGCGGAACAGCGCGGTGGGGGCGTTCCCGATGGCGACCACCGCTCCGTCGAGGTGCTCGCGCCAGTGCTCCATGGCGGCCGCGGTGCGCGTGGTGCCCAGCTGCGCGGCCAGCTCCGCGACGTCCGGTTCCGCCAGCGCGCACAGCACGCGGTTGTCGGCCGGCAGCCGCCGTCGGGTCACGCCCGCGGCGACCATCTTCGCGTCGCAGAGGACGGGGGCGCCGTCCTGCAGCGCCGCCCGCGCGGCGGTGACGACGCCCGGTGACCAGGCGAGGTCGTCGACGAGGTCGACCATGCCGCAGGTGTGGATCATCCGGACGGCGACCCGCGCGAGATCCTCCGGCATCCGGGACAGGTCGGCCTCCGCCCGGATCGTGGCGAAGGAGCGGCGGTAGATCTCCGCCCCGTCTCGGACGTACTCGTTCACGATTTCCTCCGCAGCGCCGCGATCGCGGCCGTCGTGCCGGGGCCGGCCGCGCCGTCCCGGTCGTCGTCATTGGTGCCCCCGGACCCCCCGGAACCCTCCGGATCGGTCGCCCCGGAGCCCTCCGGGCCGGTCACCTCGTAGCCCTCCGGGCCGGCCACGACGTCGACCACCTCCCCGCGCGGCCGCCCGCAGCGGCGCGAGCACCCCGCGAAGTGCACCGCCGCGCCCGCGGGCAGCAGCGGCAGCGCGCGGCGCGCGTCGCCGCGCACGTCGGTCCAGGACTTGGCACATCCCGGTTTGCCCGCGCATGCGGTGACGCCGTTCCAGGGCGAGGTCTCGTCCACCACCAGCCCCGCTTCGTCCAATGTAGACATGGCGGTGCCCGGCTCGGCGAGGTGCGGCAGCACGACCCCGCGCCACGGCGTGAGGCGGACGTTCCCCGAAGTGGCGGCGGCGACCGCGTCGAGCTGCTCACCGGCGAGGCGTCCGAGCGGTGCCGCGGCGGCGAGCGTCGCACACCCGTGCGCACCACCGCCGACGACGCCGACCGGTCCGTGCTGCCGCGGCGGCGGGGTTGCGACGGGGTCACCGGAGCCGGCGGCGCACTCCGCCCGCACGCGCTCGGTGATCGCGGGAACGGCCTCGGTGAGCTCGGCGAGCCGCCACGCGGCCGAGCCGCGCCGCGCGCGCTCCGCGAGGAACGCCCGCGCGACCGCGAGCAGGGCCTCGGCCGCCGCGTCGACGGCAACGCGCAGGCCGCTGTCCGCACCGGCGAGCAGCACCGCCGCGGAACGCTCGGAAACCGGCAGCGCGGCCACGTCCCCGCCGAGGCCGGCCACGTCGCCGCGGCCGTCGTCGAGCACGAACAGGAACCGGCCGGACAGCCCGGCCAGCTCCGGGTCGGCGCGGAGCCCGCGGTCCAGCTCGCCGACCAGCCCCGTGACATCGACCACGCCCGACCCGTCGCATCCGCTCAGCGGCGAGGCGATGATGTTGCGCACTCCCTCGTGCTCGGCCGACGGCAGCATCCCGTGCTCACGCAGCCGCGCGGTCAGCTCCGGTACCGCGTCGTCGGCCAGCCCGCGCAGCTGCACGTTGCCGCGCGAGGTCAGGTCCACGAATCCGGCTCCGAGATCGGCCGCGAGCTGCGACAACGCCGCGAACTGGCGGGCGTCGAGCAGCCCGCCGGGCACGCGGATCCGGACCAGACCGCCGTCGGCAGCGCGGTGCGGCTGCAGCGCGCCGGGGCAGGCGTCGGCGCGCGATCGGGAGCGGTGGGCGGATGAGGACATGCGCATGAATCGTAGTCGGCTGGTTTTTGCCACAGCGCGAACTGTCGGTAGGGTCACCCCGTAACGGAGGCAGGCGGAGGAAGCCGGTGCGAGTCCGGCGCGGTCCCGCCACTGTCACCGGACGAGCCCCTCCCGCTGCAGACTACGGCTCCGGCGGGCGCGTCACCAGGGCTCGCCCGGGAGCCAGACACTCACCCTGCCGTCCCACCGGCCAAACCCGGGGCGAGGACCCCGAGAGAGGTGCAACTGATGCGATTCGCCGCGGCAGCGCCTGCCCTGGCGCCCGCCCTCCCCGACGTGACGGCTCACGTGGGGAGGAGGTCCGCGTGATCCTGCTGCTGTCCACATCGGACACGGACCTGCTCAGCGCCCGCTCCAGCAGCGCCGACTACCGGCTCGCCAACCCGGCCCGGATCAACGCCGGCGCCGAGCTCGACGAGCTGCTGCAGGGCGTCGACCTCGTCGTCGTGCGCATCCTCGGCGGACGCCGCGCCTGGGAGGAGGGCCTGGACCAGCTGCTGGCCGGCACCCGCCCGGTGGTGGTGCTCGGCGGTGAGCAGCAGCCCGACGCCGAGCTCATGGAGCACTCGACCGTGCCCGGCGGCGTCTGCGCCGAGGCGCACTCCTACCTGGCCCACGGCGGCCCGGAGAACCTGACGCAGCTGCACAACTTCCTCAGCGACACGCTGCTGCTGACCGGCCACGGCTTCGCCCCGCCCGCGCCCGCGCCCGACTGGGGCAGGTTGGAGCGCGCGCCGCAGCGCGGAGGCGGCCCGTCGGACGGCCCCGTCGTGGCGGTGCTCTACTACCGCGCCCACCACATGGCGGGCAACACGCACTTCGTCGAAACCCTGTGCTCGGCGATCGAGGACGCCGGCGGCCGGCCCGAACCGCTGTTCTCCGGCTCGCTGCGCAGTCCCTCCCCCGAGCTGCTGGAGACGCTCGAGGGCGCGGACGCGCTGGTCGTGACGATGCTGGCCGCCGGCGGCTCGCGCCCGGCGACCGCCTCCGCCGGCGGCGACGACGAGGCCTGGGACATCGGCAAACTCGCCGAACTGGACGTGCCGATCCTGCAGGGCCTGTGCCTGACCAGCAGCCGCGCCCAGTGGGAGGCCAACGACGACGGTCTGTCCCCGATGGACGCGGCGACCCAGGTGGCGGTGCCCGAGTTCGACGGACGGCTGATCACCGTGCCGTTCTCGTTCAAGGAGAACGACTCGGAGGGGCTGCCGGTCTACGTTCCCGACGCCGAGCGCGCGGCCCGCGTCGCCGGCATCGCGGTGGGCCACGCGCGGCTGCGCCACACCCCCGCCGAGCAGCGGCGGGTCGCGCTGATGCTGTCGGCCTACCCGACCAAGCACTCCCGCGTCGGCAACGCGGTCGGCCTGGACACCCCGGCCAGCGCGGTGCGGCTGCTGCAACAGCTGCGCGAGCGCGGCTACGACGTCGGCCCCGAGCAGGGCGAGGACGCGCTGCCGGGCGTGGCCGAGCAGGACGGCGACGCGCTCATCCACGCGCTGATCGCCGCCGGCGGCCAGGACCCGGAGTGGCTCACCGAACAGCAGCTGTCCGGCAACCCGGTGCGGGTGCCCGCCAGCCGCTACCGCGAGTGGTTCGCGACGCTGCCGCAGGAGCTGCGCGACGCGGTCGAGCAGCACTGGGGCCCGCCTCCGGGCGAGCAGTTCGTCGACCACTCGCAAAGCTCCGAGGGCGAGATCGTGCTGGCCGCGCTGCGCGCCGGCAACGTCGTGCTCATGGTGCAGCCGCCGCGCGGCTTCGGCGAGAACCCCATCGCCATCTACCACGACCCGGACCTGCCGCCGAGCCACCACTACCTGGCCGCCTACCGCTGGCTGGCCGAGGACTTCGGCGCGCACGCGATGGTGCACCTGGGCAAGCACGGCAACCTGGAGTGGCTGCCCGGCAAGTCGGCCGGGCTCTCGGCGTCCTGCGCCCCGGACGCAGCGCTGGGCGACGTGCCGCTGATCTACCCGTTCCTGGTCAACGACCCGGGCGAGGGCACCCAGGCCAAGCGCCGGGTGCACGCCACGCTGGTGGACCACCTGGTGCCGCCGATGGCCCGCGCCGAGAGCTACGGCGACATCGCGCGGCTGGAGCAGCTGCTCGACGAGCACGCCAACATCGCCGCGATGGACCCGGCCAAGCTGGAGGCCAGCCGCAGCCAGATCTGGACGCTCATCCAGGCCGCTCAGCTCGACCACGACCTCGGCATCGAGGAACGCCCGCACGACGCGGAGTTCGACGACTTCCTGCTGCAGGTCGACGGCTGGCTCTGCGAGGTCAAGGACGCCCAGATCCGCGACGGGCTGCACGTGTTCGGCGAGCCGCCGACCGGTGAGGCCCGCGTGAACCTGGTGCTGGCGATGCTGCGGGCCCGCCAGATGTGGGGCGGGCAGCAGGAGGCGCTGCCCGGTCTGCGGGAGGCGCTGGGCATGGCCGAAGACGGCTCGGCCTCGCGCGGCGACACCGACGAGACCGAGACGCGGGCGCACGCGCTGGTGCAGGCCATGGAGCAGCGCGGCTGGGCCGCGGGCGCGGCCGCCGAGGTCTGCGCCGAGGGGCTCGACGCCGCGGCCGACCCGGAGCCGGTGCGGCAGGTGCTGGAGTTCGCCGCGCAGGAGGTCGTCCCGCGGCTGGAGTCCACCACCGACGAGGTCACCGCCACGCTGCACGCCCTCGACGGCGGTTTCGTGCCCGCCGGCCCGAGCGGGTCCCCGCTGCGCGGGCTCATCAACGTGCTGCCGACCGGCCGCAACTTCTACGCGGTCGACCCGAAGGCCGTGCCGAGCCGGCTGGCCTGGGAAACCGGCTGGGCCATGGCCGACTCGCTGCTGGAGCGCTACCGCGGCGACAACGGCGAGTGGCCGACCTCGGTCGGGCTGTCGGTGTGGGGCACCTCGGCCATGCGCACGGCCGGCGACGACATCGCCGAGGTGCTCGCGCTGATGGGCGTGCGCCCCACCTGGGACGAGCAGTCGCGGCGGGTCAACGGGCTGGAAGTGGTCCCGCTGGCGGAGCTGGGCCGCCCGCGCGTGGACGTGACGGTGCGGATCAGCGGTTTCTTCCGCGACGCGTTCCCGCACGTGGTGGAGATGCTCGACGACGCGGTGCGGATGGTCGCCGCGCTCGACGAGCCGGACGAGCAGAACTTCGTGCGCACGCACACCCGCGAGGACGTGCAGCGGCACGGCGACGAACGCCGCGCCACCATGCGCATCTTCGGTTCGAAACCGGGCACCTACGGTGCGGGCGTGCTGCCGCTCATCGACAGCCAGGACTGGCGCGGCGACGCCGACCTCGCCGAGGTCTACACCGTCTGGGGCGGCTACGCCTACGGCCGCGAGATGGACGGGGCCCCGGCGCGGGAGGACATGCAGAACGCCTTCCGGCGGATGTCGGTGGCGGCGAAGAACACCGACACCCGCGAGCACGACATCGCCGACTCCGACGACTACTTCCAGTTCCACGGGGGGATGGTCGCCACGGTGCGGGCGCTGACCGGGCAGTCCCCCGCCGCCTACATCGGCGACAGCACCCGGCCGGACTCGGTGCGCACCCGCTCGCTGCACGAGGAGACCTCGCGGGTCTTCCGCTCGCGCGTGGTGAACCCCCGGTGGCTGGCGGCGATGCGCCGGCACGGCTACAAGGGCGCGTTCGAGCTGGCCGCGACGGTGGACTACCTGTTCGGCTACGACGCGACGACCGGGGTCGTGGCGGACTGGATGTACGAGCGGATCGCCGAGAGCTACGTGCGCGACCCGGAGAACCAGAAGTTCCTGTCCGAGTCGAACCCGTGGGCGCTGCACGGGATCACCGGGCGGCTGCTCGAAGCGGTCGACCGCGGGATGTGGCAGGAGCCCGACCCGGAGACGTTGCAGGACCTGCGGGAAACGTACCTGCAGGTCGAGGGCGATCTGGAGGACGGCAACCAGGGCTGAACCCCCGTGCGGGGCGGGGCCTCCCGCCCCGCGCGGCGCGTCTTGCGAGCCCTCCGGGACGGCCGCCTGCCCCACCTCGGCACACTCGGGGGCGGAAACGATCCGCTCGTGGGAGAGGGCACCGACCGACATGTCGACCGAGCAGCCGTTGACCTGGACCTCGGGATTGCTGAGCTGGGAGTGGTCGGTCTGGGACGCCGTCGTGGCGGCCCTGGCGATCGCCTACCTGGCGGGCGTGCTCGCGAGCCGGCGGCAGGGGCAGCGGTGGCCCGCGGGGTGGGTCTGCTGCTTCCTGGGCGGCCTGGTGGCGTGGGTGATCGCCGTCAACAGCGCCGTCGGCGTCTACAGCGACGTCCTCTTCGCGGTGCACATGGCCCAGCACCTGATCCTGATCATGCTCGTGCCGGTGCTGCTGGCCCTGGGGCGCCCGCTGTCGCTGTGGGTCTCCGCAGCGGCGACACCGCAGCAGGAGCGCCGCCGGGAGGCGCTGCTGGGCTCGCGCCCGATCGGCGTGCTGACGCACCCGGCCACGGGTTTCGCCCTCTACAGCGCCGTGCTCATCGGCACGCACCTCACACCGTTCCTGCAACTGCGGCTGCTGCACCCGTGGCTGGAGCACGTCGAGATCGCGGCCTACGTCATCGCCGGCTACCTGGTGTTCCTGTCGGTCATCGGCGGTGAGCCGGTCCGCTGGCGCCGGGTGCCGTACCTGCTGCGCATCGGGCTGCTCATGGGGGGCATGCTGCCGGACACGCTCGTCGGCGTGGTGCTCATGCTCGTCCCGCACCCGATGGCGCCCGCCTTCGCCGCGGCCCGTCCGGACTGGGGTCCGAGCCTGCTGGCCGACCAGGACATGGCCGGGGCGATCATGTGGTTCTTCGGCGACACCGGCATGGCGGCCGTGGCCGTGGTGATCCTCGGCATGTGGTCGAGGTCCCGTTCCTCCGAGGCAGGCCTGGGAGCGTGGTTGGAGACGGCCCGCCGCAACACCCTCTCCGCGGACGAGCACGCCGGTTCCACGTCGCTGGCCGACGCGGACGCGGATTCCGACGAAGCCCTGGCCGCCTACAACGCGAAGCTGGCCCGGCTGCACCGCGAGTCCGAGCGCGAACGCCCGGGTGGTGACGAAGCGCACTGACCGCCGGCGGTCCGCGGGCGGGAACTTCCGGTGGATCTCATCCGACTCGGTGACCGAAGGCGGAGTTGAGGCGAGGAGGAACCGCGCGTGGAACACATGACGATGAGCATGCCGCTGCTGCCGGAGTGGGCCCAGTGGGCCTGGAGCGCGGTCTTCCTCGGCATCGCGGTCGTGCACGTCTGGCACGCGTGGTCGATGCGCGGCCAGTCGCACTGGTGGCACATCGGGCACACGATCATGGCCGCGGGCATGCTGCTGATGTACGCGCTGCCGGGCACGCACCATCCCGGCACGTATCGCGCGGGGCTCGTGCTCTTCCTGCTCGTGGCCGCCGCGGAAGCCGTGACCGCGGTCGTCCTGCGCCGCCGCGAGGGGGCGCTCAACCCGCTGTGGACGTGCGCGGTCCTGGACAAGCTGGTCATGGTCTACATGCTGGCCCTGCCCATGCACGGCCCGGTGCTGCTGACGTCCGTGCTGGTGGTGTACCTGGGCCTGCAGGTGCTCGCCTGGTCCTTCGACCTGTGGAGCCGGCTCGCGATCGTGCGTCCGGCGGCCTCGGAGACGTCGGTCGCGGCGCCTGCCGGCGGACCCGCGGTAGCGGTCCCGCCCCAGCGCCCCGCCCTCGGGCTGACCGCGGACAGCACGGCCGCCGTGCGGATCAGCCTCGCGCTGATGGCCGCGGGCATGGGCCACATGCTGGTGGCCTCGCTCGTATGAGCCGGCGATCCGCGGCCGCGAGACGACAGCTAGGGTTCCCGCATGCGCTCCGAGGCCGAGGACGATCGCCTCACCGCGTTGGCGCTCGCCGCCCGCGCCGGCGATCGCGCTTGCTCGGAGGAACTCGTCGCCGGCACGCAGCGCGACGTGTGGCGTTTCATCGCCCACCGCGCCGGCGTCCGCGCAGCGGACGATCTCACCCAGGAGACCTACCTGCGTGCGCTGAAGGGGCTGCGCCGCTTCTCCGGCCGGTCCTCGGTCCGGGTCTGGCTGCTGTCCATCGCTCGCCGCGTCGTCGTCGACAACATCCGCTACGAACGCTCGCGCCCCCGGACGGATACCGGAATCGACTGGGCGGCAGCCGCCGATCGCGAGCGCGCCGCGGCGCACGCTTCCGGGTTCGAAGACATCGTCGAGGTGAACCTGGTGCTGTCCGGCCTCGACGGCGAGCGCCGCGAGGCACTGCTGCTCACCCAGGTGCTGGGCCTGTCCTACCAGGAGGCCGCGGACGTGTGCGGGTGCGCCGTCGGCACCATCCGCTCGCGCGTGGCGCGCGCCCGCGCGGAGCTCCTCGACCCCGAGGGCCGATCCTCCGAAGGAACCGGGTGAGCAGGTGTCGACGCCCTTCCCACCGCCGTCCCGCACGTGCGCGGGCGTGCGCGCCGCATCGCCGATCCTCCTCGGAACTTCGGCCGGTTCCCGCGCGACAGTATGGACGTGGACTGCGACACCTGCCGTGAAGCGCTCTCGGCCCGACTCGACGGTGAAACCCCTCCCGCGCCGGCCGAGCGCGTGGAGCACCACCTCGCGGGCTGCTCCGCGTGCCGCTCGTGGGAGCAGCGCGCGCGTGACCTGTCCCGAACGCTGCGCGTGCGCCCGGTGCGTCCCGTCCCGGACGTGTCCCGGTCCGTGGTGCGAGCGGCGGCGGCCCGGCGCAGTCGGCCGGTGCGCTGGCTGTCGGTGCGCTGGAGGCGCGTGCTGCTCGCCTGCGTCGCCGTGTGCCAGATCGCGCTCGGCGTGGCACAAGTACCGGGCCTGCCCGGTTCCCACCACGGCGACCGGGCGGAGCGAGCGCTGACCGCCGGGCACCTGTTCAACGAGAGCACGGCGTGGAACATCGCGCTCGGCCTCGGACTGCTCTGGTGCGCCTACCGCGTGCGCGCGAGCGCAGGACTGGTCCCCGTGCTCTCGGCGTTCCTGGCCGTGCTCACGGGGTTCTGCGTGGTCGACTTCGCCAACGGCGCCGTGTCCGTCCCCCGCCTCGCCGCGCACGGGCTGCTGGTGCTCGGCCTCGTCTGCCTGCTGCTGGTTCACCGCGGCACCGCGCGCCGGCGGCCGCGCTCCGCCGGGGAAGCCGAGGAGGACGGCGTGCCCGTCGACTTCGACGACGCGCAGCGGGGCGGGCCTGCCGCGGAAGCGGACGCGCACCGCCACGGGCCGCTGCCGCCCGCCGGGCTCCGCCGCGCCGGGTAGGCATCGTTGCCCGGTCCTCGCGAACGCCACCGACGCGCGCGGGCCACCCGCGGTATCTCCGAACCGACCGGCGTGGACGGTCCGGACGACGAGCGGGGCGTCGCGCCGACGACGTCGACTACGCGGTTTGGCCGCCGACGGTGTTCGGCATTGCTCGTCGTCCTCCTGCGTTGTGCGAAGCTCGGCTCGGTTTCGCCTGGGATCAGCGGTCAGGGGGTCAGCAGCACCTTGATGGCGCGGCGCTGGTCCATGGCCCGGTAGGCCTCGGCGGCCTGCTCCAGCGGCAGTTCGAGGTCGAAAACCCGGCCGGGGTCGATCTCGCGGTTGAAGATCAGCTCGATCAGCTCGGGCAGGAACCGGCGCACCGGCGCGGGCCCGCCGTGCAGGTGCACCTGGGAGAAGAACAACTCCTCACCGGGCAACTGCACGTCGTGCGCGACGCCCACGAAGCCGACGTGCCCGCCGGGGCGGGCGGCATGAATGGCCTGCAGCATCGATTCCTGGGTGCCGACCGCTTCGATGACGCTGTGGGCGCCGGGCCCGCCGGTCAGTTCCTTGATCCGGGCCACGCCCTCGTCGCCGCGTTCCTCGACGACGTCGGTGGCGCCGAATTCGCGGGCGAGCTGCTGCCGCGGTTCGTGGCGGCTCATCGCGATGATCCGTTCCGCGCCGAGCTGCCGGGCCGCCAGCACGGCCAGCAGCCCGACGGCACCGTCGCCGACGACCGCGACGGTCTTGCCGGGGCCGGCCTCGGCCGCCACGGCACCGAACCAGCCGGTGCCGAGCACGTCGGAGGCGGCCAGCAGGCCGGGGATCAACTCCGCCGGCGGGTGCTCCGGGGTGGCCACGAGGGTGCCGTCGGCCAGCGGGACGCGCGCCAACTGGGCCTGCGTGCCGACCGAATCCATGAACACGCGGTTCACGCACGCGCTCGGGTAGCCGGCCCGGCACGCCTCGCAGGTGCCGTCGGAGGCGATGAACGAGCCCACCACGAACTGTCCCGGCTCGACGGTGGTGACCTCGCTGCCCACCTGTTCGACGACGCCGACGTACTCGTGGCCCAACGGCCGCAGGCCATCGACCGGCTCGATCCCGCGGTAGGGCCACAGGTCCGATCCGCACACGCACGTCGCCGATGGGCGGATGATCGCATCGGTCGGGGCGAGCAGGGTCGGGGCGTCGCGGTCTTCGACGCGAACGTCGCCCGGTGCGTGCAGGACTGCGCCACGCATGGTGCGCTCCTTCCGGTCGGGACTGTCGGTGGGTTCGGGGCGGCCCGCGGCGTCGCGAGCCTTCCCTGTTCGTCCAGTTCGGGCGGTGCCCGGCTCAGCGGGCGGTGTATCCGCCGTCGACGGGCAGGGCGACGCCGACGACGAAGCTGGCGGCGGGGCTGCACAGCCACAGCGCGGCCGCGGCCATCTCCTCGGCGGTGCCGAGCCTGCCGATCGGCTGGCTGGCGGCGGCCTCGTCGGCGTCGAGATCCCCGCTGTCGATCATTCCTGTGACCATCGGGGTTGCGATGGTGCCGGGGCAGATGGCGTTGATGCGGACGCCGCGCGGGGCGTATTCGAGCGCAGCGGATTGGGTGAGCCCGATGACGCCGTGCTTGGACGCGTGGTAGGCGGCGCGGCCCGGGTTCCCGACGAGTCCGCCGAGCGAGGAGCAGTTCACGATGGCGCCGGAGCCCTGCGCGCGCATCTGGGCGAGTTCGTGCTTCATGGCGGCCCAGATACCGCGCAGGTTGACGGCGTTGGTGCGGTCGAAGACCTCGGCGGACTCGTCGGCGGCGTCGGTCGCGGGTGACTGGACGCCGGCGTTGTTGTAGGCGAAGTCGAGGCTGCCGAACTCCTCGACGGTGGCGCGGACCGCGGCCGCGACCTGGTCCTCGTCGGCGACGTCGCAGTGCGCGGCCAGCACTCGGTGCCCCGCCTCGCGAAGCTCGGCCTCCGCCGCCGCGAGCGCCTGCCCGTCGGCATCGACGAGGGTCACCGCGGCGCCGGCTTCGGCGAAGGCCCGGGCGGTGGCCAGCCCCATCCCGGAGCTGGCGCCGGTGACGAACGCGACGCGGCCGGAGAAGTCGTAGGTCGGGTGCAACGGAAGTCCCCCTTCGGTTCCACGATGTCTGCTCCCAGCCAACCCCGCAGGACGCGCGCGTGGGAGGTGGCGCTCAGACGGGGGCTGACAGCACTCCCCTCAACCTGGCAACGGTGCTCCAGCGCGTCGTAACGTCGAGACCATGGGCAAGCAGTACCGCGCGGAGATCGGTGAGTTCCTCACCTCACGACGGGCCCGGATCACCCCCGAGCAGGTCGGGCTACCGGTCTACGACGCCGCCAAACGCCGCGTCGCCGGACTGCGTCGCCAAGAGGTCGCCACCCTGGCCGGGCTCTCCGTCGACTACTACACCCAGATAGAACGCGGAAAGATCAACACGGTCTCCGAGCAGGTCCTCGATGCGATCGCCCGCGCCCTGCAGCTCGACGAGGCCGAACGTTCCCACCTGTTCGACCTGCACCGCAGCGTCATCACCAGCCCGCAGCGGCCCCGGCACCGCCGCACGAAGACCGTCAGATCGACGGTGCAGCGCATGCTCGACGCCATGAGCGTGCCCGCGTTCGTGCGCAACGCCCGCCAGGACCTGGTGGGCGGCAACCAGCTGGCCCACGCCTTCTACTCCCCGCTGTACCCCGACCAGTTCCGCCCCGATCCCGGCCATCCGGTCAACTTCGTCCGGTTCTGCTTCCTCGACCCCCGCGCACCGGAGTTCTACCCCGACTGGGAGGGGATGGCCGACAGCGCGGTCAACCTGCTGCGCACCGACGCCGGACGCGATCCCTACGACCGGGACATCTCCGACCTCGTCGGGGAGCTGTCCACCCGCAGCGAGGCGTTCCGGACGCGCTGGGCCCGGCACAACGTGCGTCTGCACCACACCGGCACCAAGCGCTTCCACCACCCCGTGGTCGGCGACATCGAGATCACCTACGAAACGATGCCGCTGCCCGCAGATCCCGGCCTGGTCCTGACCGTCTACAGCCCCGAGCCCGGCAGTCCCTCCGCCGACGCCATGACCCTGCTGGCCAGCTGGGCGAACACCCCTGCCGACGACGTCCCACCTGTGAGCAGCGACGACCAGGACCGGCGCAACACGACCCATTAGACGGGCGACCCAGTGGACAGGCGACCCATTGGACGGGCGGAGCGGAGCGACTCCCCTTCGGGCACCGCGTGGACACGTAAGGCTGGGATCCCCCCGAACTCGGGTGGGCCGTGCGTTCGACGCCGTGCATTCGACGCAGGCCACCCGAGTTCAAAAAAGGAGGTAGACATCTCGGTGTACCGGAATTGTGCCTTCGGAGGTCTACCCCGTCGAGCTTGTTACGGCTCGACAGCGCCGGGGGTTACGGACAGAGCCGCGATGATGGGCGGGGTGTCCGAGCATCGGTGCCAGGGCTTACGACCGACGGGGCCGGGTGCTCCTAGATTCCCGCGTTGCCTGGCACTCGAGCTGCACGCCCTCTGACGGCGTTCCTCACGGCTATGAACCGCGGCCCGGTCTCATCCCTGCCGCGCACCTGCCGGGAACGGTGAACGAGGGAGCCTATCCCGTGCTAGACTCTGCACTGCTTTATTTCTTGGTCGCACTTGGAATATAGCACGGCAGACCCCCGGTTGATCCGGGGGTCTGTTCGTATCCGGGGCCGCGCAACCGCCGCCGTTCTGGGGCCGCAACTGCCACTCCGGGGCGCACAACGGCCGCCGCTCCGCCGGAGCGATCACGAAGCGGGAATGAGTAGAAACACGCTCCCGCGTGGTCGGGTGTCCGATAGGGTGTTGCCCGATCCAGAGACGTGCTCTCGCTTGCCGGTTCAGGGGAGGCTATGCAGGAGCGGGACGGTGCCGCGCCATCGGTGATCGGTGCGGACTACGTGGCGGAGATCAACGACGAGCCGGCCGAGCTGGTGTACGTGCCGTGCGAGCGCGTGCTGCGCGGCGACACCGAGGTGACGGTGGAACTGCGCCGCCTGGAGGACGGGCGCACAGCTGTCGTGGCCTACACCTCGTTGGATTCGCTGGTGCAGAACTGCGGGGACTTGCAGCCCTGGGCCTCGCTGCCCTCCGACAAGGTGCAGGAGATCCAGGAGCGCAGCGGCGCGGACGTGGTGCTGTGGGACGTCGCGCTGCCGGCCGATCAGCGCAACGACTCGGAAGGGGTTACGGAGCAATGAGCGGCACGAACGCGCACCTCGGCGAGCTGGACGGGATCGCGAGCAAACTGCGCAACGGCGGCAGCCAGCTCGAAGACGGAGCCTCAGCTCCCCCGGCGCCCGATGTCGGGATGTCGACGCAAGCCGTGGCCGCCGCTCTGGCCATGCTGACGTCCTCGACCGCCGGGATCTCCGAGGGATTGGGCGCCGTGGGCGACGCGGTCCAGTCCAGTCGGGACGTGTACCAGGAGACCGATCAGACCAGCGCCGAGAACCTGCACAACACCGGGGACCTGGGCAACACCGGACCGCGGTGAACGACCACTGGGGTGGGAAATGCCGTTAAGCACCAAAATCGAGGGCAGCTCCGCGGACATGCGCGCCACGGCTCAGTGGCTGAGCCAGGTGGAGCAACGCATCCACACCGCCGGTACGGATGTTCACCAGGCGCGCAGCGCTTCCGAAGCGGCCTGGCAGAGCGAGGCCGGCGAGTCCTTCCGCAGCGGCATGTCCCGCATGGCGCCCGAGATCGACGACGTCGGCACCGACCACGCCGGGATGTGCCGCGAGCTGAACAAGCACGCGGACAACCTCGACACGGTCAAGCAGCGAGTCGAGCAAGCGCGCCACCACGCCCGGGAGGCGGGGCTGGAGGTGCACGGGGACCAGATCATGGAACCCGGGCCCGAACCGACGCCGCCCGCGCCGCTGCCGTCGGACAAGCCGGCCACACCCGAGCAGAAGCAGGCCCACGCGGCCGGGACGCAGGCGCAAGCCGCCTACGCCCGCAAGGTCAAGGCGTACCAGGAGTGCTCGCAGACCATCACTGATGCCCGGGACCTGGAGAACAGCTCGCTGGGCGTGTTGAACCGGTTCGTCAGCGGGCTCGTGGAGAAGAGCCCGTTCCACATCACTGATGTCATGAGCGGTCTTGCCGGGGCAGTTGCGACCCGGACCAGCGCCTTCCGGGCGACGGCCACGAGCATCGCCAACAGCGGCAAGCTCGAACGGGCCGCGCGTCTCATGCACAGCCCGAACCTGAGCTTGCAACAGCAAGCACGAGCAGCAGCCATCCACGCCACGAACTCCGTCAACAAGGCCGCGGCACAGAACAAGGCCACGGCGACCAGAACCGCGAAGCTCGTCGACAAGCTCAGCCCGAAAACCAAATCACTAGTTCAAATGAACCTCAATTTCGGGACGAAGCCGCAGGCGGTCGGAAACAAGGTTCTTCGAGGATCCCTTAAAGTCGGTAGCAAGCTTCCGGTTGTGGGCCTTGGTGTTGCTGTCACCGGAATCGGATTCGACGTTGGCGTCTCCGGGAAAGACCCTACGACCAGCGCCGCTTCAAACCTTGGTGGCTGGGCTGCTGGTGCAGGGGCTTCCGCAGCTGTGCTTGCCGCTGGTGGCCCCGTGGGCTGGGCTGTTGGACTCGGAGCAGTCGCCTCGGTTGGCGTCGGATTCGCCATCGAAGAATGGGGCGACGATGCCGTTGACCTGGCCGGAGACGCTGCTAGTGCGGTCGGTGATGCTGCTAACGCGGTCGGTGACTGGGCAAGCGATCTGTTCTAGAGGACGAGTGACAACCATGCGTGAAACTGACCTACCGCCGAAACCGAACCCGCAGACCGGGCAACCACGTCCGCCACACGCGCCACTGGAGCAGGACTGGTCAGGCCCCGACGAGAAACACAAGAACGGTGAGAGCAAGGTCCCTCGCCCTCCGGAAGACGGAGGCCCGATACTTGAGTGGTTCTACCCCCGCAAGAAAGATTGGGCAATCATTGGATCGATCCTCTCGGGGATCATCATCGTGTTCCTGACCTTCAAGGACTGGGGCGTCGGCTGGATGTCTGTATGGTGGCTATGGCTGTTCGTCATACCATGGCCATTCATCTTCATGCTCGCTGGAAAGAACCTTCGCCTGTCGGCGGGCGCGGACTGGGTATGTGGCAGCCAACGAACGTTCGTCAAAACCTATGAACTGGTTCAGGTGAAAGCCACGGTCGGCGGAGCTGCCCGGTCGATCGAGCTGAAAGACCGCCACGGAAACGAGTTCTCCGCGCAGCTCAACGACATCCAGCGCAACCGGGAGCTGTGGGATCTCGTGTACAACGGGATCCTGCACTCCGTCCACGTGCACGGAGCCGAGACCAACAAGATGGCCAGGGACTTCCTCGGGCTCAACATGCCTCCCCAGTACCGCCCGCAACGATGATGGCCAAAGGTCGATCATTCGTGCCAGCGCGCTGCGGACCTCGGCCCGCTCCTCGCCGTCCGGGTCCAGCTCCGGCGCACGGCGGCCGGCGCGGTGGCCGTCCAGTGCTCGTCCAGCAACCGCTGGATCGTCTCGTCCGCACTGGCGCCGCCGAACTCGTCGCGGGCGACGCGGTGGATGCGGCGGCGGGTGTCATCGCTGACGCGGATCATGATGCATCACCTCCGTTCACACGATCCGTGTACATGCGAGTACAACAACGAACCGGCGCAAGCACGGCATCGACTTCGACCAGGCCCAGGCCCTGTGGCGAGACCCCTTCCGCATCGAGGTCCCCGCGCGCACTGTGGACGAACCGCGATGGCTGGTCATCGGCCGCATCGACGACAAGTGCTGGTCAGCAGTGGTGACCGTGCGGCAGGGCGACATCGGAATCATCTCAGTGCGCCGGTCTCGGGATGAGGAGGTAGCGATCTGTGAAGGCTGACGAGTTCGACGACAAGTTCGACCGCGGCGAAGACATCACCTCAGCGCTCGACCTCGCCAAGGCGCAGCGCCCGGGTGAAGAACAGCGGCGAGTCAACGTCGACTTCCCCGAATGGATGATCGCAGCACTGGATCGCGAGGCCAGGCGGCTGGGCGTGACCCGCCAGTCCGTGATCAAGGTCTGGCTCGCCGACCGGCTCGAACATCCAACACGCGCTGCCTGAACGCGCGCAGCAGCGGACTCCCCACCCGATCGGGGGTTTCCCGAACGAGCACCACCTGAACCCGCTCGTGGCACTCCCGGAATCGGCTCGGCGGCGAATCCGCCACCGAGCGCACTGCCGGGATCGGGATGGGCACGCAGGAAGATCTGCCGCCTACTGCGCGGAGGGCCCGGCAGACCCGGTGAGGCCTGCCTCGACACGTGCCCGGCGCGCCGCGCGCTCGGCGATGCGTCCCGCGAGCGGACCGGTCACCAGCAGCAGCAGCCAGAACAGCTTGCCCGCGGTGGAATCGCCCCACAGCGACACTCCGACGTAGGTGACCGGAATCGAGGCGAACATCACCGCCGGCTGGACCAGCTCGCTGAGCAGCCGGGCACGACGCGCCCGCGGAGGGTCGTCGCTGTCGACCAGGCCGCGGGTCAGCGCGACCTGGTACATGACGATGTTCGCCAAGATCGCCACGCCCACGTTCAGCGCGTACACCGCAGTCGGCAGCGGCAGCTCCTGCAGATCCGCATCGCCCATCGCCTCGGTGGTGAACGGGATGAAGATGACGCACCCGATCACCACGACGTTCGCGGAGATCGTCCTCGAATCCAGCGCGGTGAACTCCCCGATCCGCGCGTGGTTCTGCCGCCAGAAGGCCACGATGACCACGAAGCTGATGAGGAAGGAGAACAGCTGGGCGCCGTCCTCGGCCAAGAGGCCGCCCAAGCTTCGCCAGTGCTGTTCGCCGCTGACGTCGATCGTCGTCACCAGCAGGGTCAGCGCGAACCCGTAAACGGCGTCGAAGAAACCCAGCGCCCTGTCGAAATTCGACGTGTCCCGCTCGTACTTCGTTGCCAACGCTTCTCCGACTCCACTGCACGTGCGGGACGACGGCCGAGGGCGGCGGGAGAGCCGGCCCGGCTGCGCACGCTGCCGACACCGGAGAGGAGACCACGGCGCCGCGCTACCCGCACGTGCAGCAGGCGGCTACGACCAGATCGCCTACACCTCTTCGACCCGCAGCAGAAAGCCCCGTTCGTCGAGGAAGCCCGAGAGCCAGTCGCGATGCTGCTCGCAGGCCAACCAGGTTTTCTCGCGCTCAGGGGCGTGGACCTTCGGGTTGTTCCAAACCACGGCGTACAACGCGGTCTGCTGACAGCCCTTCGCCGAGCAAATCCGCTGCTCGGTCTCGCCCGCGTGATCAGCGAACAAGGATGGCCACTGCTGCATGCGCCCATGGTGCCAGCTTCGCGGCGCGGGCCTTCGTGGAGGCTGGCTTGTCCCGCTCGCACTCCCCGCGTGAGCGGGACAAGCTCAGCACACCGATGCGAGCGCGTCACCTCTCGCATCGGTTACCCTGTGGTCGCATCAGCTCGACCACGTGCGGCCTCTTCCCACCAAGGAGCGTCGAAAAGATGGGGAGACCGCGATCGTGCTGCTGGCCAGGCTGTTCCGACAGCGCCGGGAACAGGGAAACGTCACCGATAATCACTGGCCAGCAGCAGCGGTGGCCCCTGGGGACGGTGCGAACCCCCGGGGCCACCCACCCCCTGCGTGCGGGTCAGGCGCGCACGGGCGCCCCGTTGTCGAACCCGATGACGCGGCTAGGCCGCGTGCCGCAGCAGAACGGTGCCTCAGTTCTGCTGGGCGGCCGGCTGGGTGCAGCTGTCGTCTTCCAGCTGCGGGGCCGAACCCTCGCCGCCGACACCGAGACCCAGCGCGCCCGTGGTGTCTTGCAGCGGAACCTGCACACCCAGCACGTTGGTCGGAACCTGGTTGTGGCAGGCCTGGATCGGAATGTTGTTGTGGCTCAGGTCGATGACCGACTGCGAGGGGGCGTACTCCGTGCCCTCCTGCTCCTGCGCCTGGCCGGTCGGCCCGCTGGCGAAGGCCGTGCCTCCCATCCCGAGCGTCAACAGCCCGCCGGCCAGAACGGCCGAGCTCCGGGCGACGATGCGGGTCGTGGACTTGCGGTTTCCGAACATGAACACCTTCCTTTGATTAGCCCATTTAGCCCAGTGGGGCTCAGGCATTCGATACGTTAATTACCCCTGTTTGGAGTCTCAACTCGGGGGGCACACCTCAGGATTTTCGGCAAAACGGAACTTTCTGCCAGCATGCGGGCGCATCTCACCCGAAAGGGGTTCACGAAAAGGGAGAACACGGCGTGGGCGGCTTGACATTTACTTTCCGCGAAAGAGAAAAATTCACCGATCACGGTGCGTGTCAAAGAAAAGGCCTGATCAGGTGAACCGTGTTCCTCTCCGCGAGGCCGGAATGCGTGACGCTGCGGCTGGCGCCGCAGACCAGCGCCGCGGAGTTGTTGCACCGTTGCGCCCGCAGCGGCCGGCCGTGGCTGCTCCAACCGGGTCAACTCGCGTTTCAGCTGGTGTTCCTGTGGATAGTGCTCCGCGCGGAATGCGACTGCACCGTCAGGAAGAGGTGGCCTTGTGGCGAAAGTAGTGTGCGTCCTGTTCGAGGATCCGCAGCACGGCTATCCCACGACGTACGCGCGCGAGGACCTGCCCACGATCACGCAGTACCCGGACGGGCAAACCACGCCCGCCCCCGGTGACGTCGACTTCACCCCGGGGCAACTGCTGGGCAGCGTCTCGGGCGAGCTCGGTCTGCGCCCGTTCCTGGAGGCCGGCGGGCACACGCTCGTGGTCACCTCCGACAAGGACGGGCAGGATTCGGTGCTGGAACGCGAGCTGCCGGACGCGGACGTGGTGATCTCCCAACCGTTCTGGCCCGCCTACCTCACCCGCGAGCGGATCGCGAAGGCGCAGCAGCTCAAGCTGGTGATCACCGCTGGGGTCGGTTCGGACCACATCGACCTGGACGCCGCCAGCGAGCACGGGATCACGGTCACCGAGATCACCTACTCCAACAGCATCAGCGTCGCCGAGCACGCCGTCATGCAGGTCCTCGCGCTGGTGCGCAACTACCTGCCCGCGCACCGGTGGGTCACCGACGAGCGGGGATGGCACGTCGCCGACTCCGTGGAACGCGCCTACGACGTGGAGGGCATGGCGGCCGGCACGCTCGGCGCCGGCCGCATCGGGATCGCGGTGCTGCGGCGCCTGCAGCCCTTCGGCATGCCGCTGCACTACCACGACAAGCAGCGGCTGCCGGCCGAAGTCGAGCAGGAGCTCGGGCTGACCTATCACGAAAGCCCGCAGTCGCTGGCCGCTGCGGTCGACGTCGTGTCGATCCACGCCCCGCTGCACCCGCAGACCGAGGGGCTGTTCAACGACGAGCTGATCGGCTCGATGAAGTGGGGCTCCTACATCGTCAACACCGCCCGCGGCCGCATCTGCGACCGCGACGCGATCGTGCGAGCTCTCAACAGCGGTCGCCTGGCCGGCTACGCGGGCGATGTGTGGTATCCGCAACCGCCGGCGGCGGATCATCCGTGGCGCGACATGCCGCACCACGGCATGACCCCGCACGTCTCCGGAGCCACCCTGTCGGCACAAGCCCGCTACGCCGCCGGAACCCGCGAAGTGCTGGAACACTGGTTGGCCGGCACGTCGATCCCCGAGGCGTACCTCATCGTCGACCGCGGTGAGCTCGCCGGCGTCGGCGCCCAGTCCTACACCCGCTCCGGCACCGCCGGCAGCTAAACCCCCGTGTCGGCACGGTGGTGCAGGGGTGCCGCGCCGCACCGCGCGTGTGCCGTGCGCGGGGGTGAGACTGGGCCACGGTGGGTGTCGCAGCACCCCACCCGCGGGGCCCCGCCCGCGGGCGGGGCAAGCCTGTGGGGCAGCGCTACTCACGGGCCCCGAGTAATGCGCGAGAAGGGAGATTACAGCTGATGCGGCGTTGGCAGGCCACGGAGGTCATCCTGGAGGCCAAGCGCACCCAGCAGCTGTCTTTCAGCGGCATTGCGGAACAGCTCGGCACGGACCGGGTGTGGACGACGGCGGCCCTGCTGGGCCAGCACCCCTTCGACGAGGGCACCGCACGCCGTCTGCAGTCCCTGCTGGGGCTGTCCGAGGAGACTGTGGCGGTGCTGTGCGAGATCCCCACCCGCGGCAGCCTCGACCAGCTGCCGCCGACGGATCCGACGCTGTATCGGCTGTACGAGGCGCTGCAGGTGTACGGACCGGCGCTGAAAGAGCTCATCCACGAGGACTTCGGCGACGGCATCATGAGTGCCATCACGTTCCGCGCGCACGTGCAGCGCGTCGAGGCCGCCGAGGGCCCCCGGGTGCAGATCACCTTGGATGGCAAGTTCCTGCCCTACACGTGGTGACCGGCACTGCCACCGCTGCGGGCCCAGTCCCGCAACCGCCGGGCCCCGCAGCGGTCTGCGGTGCATTGTGCGGTCCAGTCCAGCCACAACACGAGTGTGTTCGCGCTGAAGGAGACAGCCATGACCACGGTCGACTCCAGCTCGCCTCCGGTCGCCACGAGGCCCAGCAGCACGGCGCGGTCGCGCAAGGGAGCGTGGCTGCTCACGTCGCTGTACACGACGGACCACAAGCTCATCGGCCAGCTCTACATCATCACCGCGATGGGCAATTTCATGGTCGGCGGGTTGATGGCGCTGCTCATGCGCGGCGAACTCGCCGCACCGGGGATGCAGTTCCTGTCGCAGGAGCAGTACAACCAGCTGTTCACCATGCACGGCACGGTCATGCTGCTGCTGTATGCCACCCCGATCCTGTTCGGCTTCGCCAACGTGATCCTGCCGCTGCAGATCGGTGCACCGGACGTGGCCTTCCCCCGGTTGAACGCCTTCTCCTACTGGCTGTTTTTGCTGGGCGGGCTCATCGTGCTGTCCGGCTTCCTCATGCCCGGCGGCGCGGCGGACTTCGGCTGGACCGCCTACACCCCGCTGTCGCGACCGGAGGCGAGCCCGGGCATGGGCGGCAACGTGTGGGTCGCCGGGCTGCTCGTGTCCGGGCTGAGCACGATCCTCGGCTCGGTCAACATGATCACCACGCTGGTGTGCCTGCGCGCACCGGGCATGACCATGTGGCGCCTGCCCATCTTCTGCTGGAACATCCTGGGCACCAGCGTGCTGTCGCTGATCGCGTTTCCCATCCTCACCGCCGCGCTGGTCGGCCTGCTCGCCGACCGGCACCTGGGTGCGCACGTGTTCGACCCCGCCAACGGCGGGGCCATCCTGTGGCAGCACCTGTTCTGGTTCTTCGGCCACCCCGAGGTCTACATCGTCGCGCTGCCCTTCTGGGGCATCGTCACCGAAATCTTTCCCGTCTTCTCCCGCAAACCACTGTTCGGCTACACCGGCCTGGTGATCGCGACCTGGGCGGTCGTCGTCCTGTCCGTGCTGGTGTGGGCGCACCACATGTTCGCCACCGGCGCGGTGCTGCTGCCGTTCTTCTCCTTTGCGACGTTCCTCATCGCCGTGCCCACCGGCATCAAGTTCTTCAACTGGATCGGCACGATGTGGCGCGGCCAACTCACCTTCGAATCACCAATGCTGTTCGCCATCGGCTTTCTGGTCACGTTCCTGCTCGGCGGACTGACCGGGGTGCTGCTGGCCATGCCCCCGGTCGACTTCCACGTCCACGACACCTACTTCGTCGTCGCGCACTTCCACTACGTACTGTTCGGCACGATCGTGTTCGCCGTCTTCGCCGGCATCTACTTCTGGTTCCCCAAGATGACCGGCCGGATGGCCGACGAACGCTTGGGCAAGCTGCACTTCTGGCTGACGTTCCTCGGCTTTCACACCACGTTTTTGGTGCAGCACTGGCTCGGCAACGAAGGCATGCCGCGGCGCTACGCCGACTACCTACCCACCGACGGGTTCACCACGCTGAACATCATCTCCACCATCGGCGCCTTCATCCTCGGCGCCTCCATGCTCCCGTTCCTGTACAACATGGCTAAAAGCTACCGCTATGGCACCATCGCGAACGTCGACGACCCGTGGGGGCACGGCAACTCGCTGGAATGGGCCACCACCTGCCCGCCGCCGCGGCACAACTTCACCGAACTGCCCCGCATCCGCTCCGAACGCCCCGCCTTCGAACTGCACTACCCCCACATGATCGAACGCATGCGCAACGAAGCCAGCATTCGCCGGTGACAGCAAGCGGGGCCATACCGCTTTGCCGGTTGTTCCCGAATGTGTACTCGGGTGCAAAACACAGCGCTATTGCTGCTAAGACCTCCGCCGAGTTCGTGCTGGCCGAGTGGGCCCCCGAGCCGATGTGACTTTCTCCGGTTATGCGGAGGCGGGGCTGAGGATGACGGCGGAGTTGTGGCCGCCCATGCCGATGGAGGATTTGACGGTGAGTCCCCCGGTCGGCCGCGTGGGACCGTTCAGCAGGCGTGGGTGCCCGGAGGCGACGGTGGGCGGTGCGGGCAGCAGGTTGCGGTCGTAGCCCAGGGCGGTGGCAGCGATCTCGACGGCCGAGGCGGCGCCCTGGCAGTGGCCGGCGAGGGGCTTGACCGAGTAGAGCTGGGCCTCGGTGGGGAACAGGGAGTCGAAGATGGTGGCCTCGGCCTGATCGCATTGACGGGTGCCGGGTCCGTGGGCGTTGAGGTAGCGCACTTCGCCGGGGTCGACGTCGGCGTTGTCGAGGGCTTCGGTGAAGCAGCGTCGGATGTCGGTGAGTTCCGGGTCGATCGAGGTGACGTGGTGGGCGTCGTGCGACATGGCCCCGCCGAGGACATGTGCGTAGGGGTTGGGTGTCCGCCTGGACAGGACCATGCTCACGGAGCCTTCACCCATGCTGAAGCCGCGGCTGCCTTCCTGGAAGGGGCGGCATGCTTGCAGCGGATCGGTGTCGGTGATGGCCACGCCCATCTTGACGAAGTGCTCCACGTTCTCCGGGGTCGCCGACAGGTCGGTGGCCACGAAGACCACGTCATCGACGATGCCCGCGTCCAGCCAGGCTTTGGCGGTGAGCAGGCCCGCGTTGCCCGAGGAGCACATCGCTCCGACGTTCATCGCTGGGCCGTGGAAATCGTGTTCCTGCATCAACGTCGACATCGGTGTGGACGGCATGAGGGCGAGGTAGTCGCGCACGGGCAGCTGCCCGTCCTGGGTGATGTAGAAGTCCTTCCACAGATCGACTTCGCCCAGTACGACCGCGTGCAGCAGACCGACCCGCCGGCCGGGCTGCCACCCCCGCGCGCGGGCGTCCTGGACGGCCTCGCGGGCGGCGGCACGCATCGCGCGCTGGAACCGGCTGGTTCCGTCGGTCGGCTCACCCCCCTCGGGCACGAGTGCGGCCCACCCGGACTGCTGCCCAGCATCCTGATAGCCGGGATGCAGCGACGCAGCCGGTTTCGCCGCGATCAGACCGTCCCACAGGGTCTCCCGACCCCAGCCATAGCCGGTGACCGTACCCAATCCAGTGATGTCTAACTGCTGTGTGCTCATGCTGGTCTCCTCGCTCAGTTCCGCACGGTCGTGGACACGAGTCGTGAGCACGACCGCGCCCTCCCCTCACACGACAGTGCCGAGAACACCCGAGGTTTGCTACTACATGTGCTTGTATATTTCGTTTTTTAACCCATATGAATGAAACATCGAGCTGCAGTCGGCGGAGAAAAACACAGTATGTACTCCTCCGGATCCGCTATGCGGCACTCTCCGGACGTGCTCGCCGGAGCGCGCTCGCCGGACACGGCTACTGCGGAGGGCTGCGCACGTGGGCAATGGTGGAGACAGTTGCCCGTGTCAACACGGACGGAGAGGGGGACGTGGATGCCTCGCGAGGGGCACGAGCACGCCGGTGATCTTCCACCTGGCTCCGAGCTGAGTCGTGCGGTGCTGGATCTCGCGTTGACCGCACACGGGGCCGTGCTGTGGCAGTACCGCCACGACAGTGGCGATCTCACGTGGTTCTCCTCGGGCCTTTCCCGGCTGCTGGCAATGCCCGGCGCCACCACCGAGGCGCTGCGAACGCGCTTGCGTGAACTGCTCGAGCCCTTGATCATGTCGATGTCCGCGGTGCCGGTGTGGCAGGACGTGGAATCGGAACAATGGTTCGAGGGCGCAGACGGGGTGGCGCACTGGGTGCACTTCCGGGCACGTCCGTTCGGCAAGGACCAGTCGGAGGGGCTCGTGGGCATCGTCACCGACGCGCGGCCCGAGGGCGAGGACGTCCGGCAGTTGGCCGTGCTCGCCAATCGATACCGCTTGCTCGTCGAGCTCAGCCCCGATGCGATCTGCGTGCACCAAGACGGCATCCTCACCTACGTCAACCCCGCCACCGTGCAGCTGGTGCGTGCCGACTCGGATCAGCAACTGCTCGGGCATTCCATCGGCGAGTTCATCGCCGAGCCCTCCCTGCGCGCGCTGCGTCGGCGGGTGGAGGGGCTCACCGAGCCGGGAATGGCCTCAGAGCCCACCGAGGTGCGCCTGACCTGCCTGGACGGGAGCACGGTGCTCGTCGAGTCGATCTCGGTGCGCACGACGTGGAACGACCAGCCAGCCTTTCAGGTGCTCATGCACGACGTCACCGCCCTGCGGCACGCCGAGCAGGCGCTGCGCGATCAGGCCCGCCGCGACGAGTTGACCGGGTTGTTAAACCGGCGCGGCATCAACGAGCTGCTGACCGACCTCACCGTCGACAACTCCGAGCCCGTCGGAGTGATCTTCTGCGACATCGACAACTTCAAACGGATCAATGATTCGCTCGGCCATGAAGCCGGCGACAACGTCCTCCTCGCCCTGGCGCGGCAACTCACCGCCTCCCTCCCCGCCGAGTGCACGGTCGGCCGGCTCTCCGGTGACGAGTTCCTCATCATCGCCAGCGACCTGCACGCGCTCGGCGGGCTGCACGCGCTGACGCAGCGCGTCTCAGAGACGCTGCGCACCATGGTGCCGGCCGATAACCAGCTGGTCAGCATCTCCACTTCCATCGGGGGCGCGTTCCTCACCGAAGCCATGACCAACCAAGACGTGCTGCGCTATGCCGACGCGGCGATGTTCCACGCGAAAAGCCGCGGCCCCGGTCGGATTTCGCTGGCCGACCCGGAGCTGATCACCGCCGTGGAAAGCCAACTGCAACTCGAAGGCGAGCTGGGCCAGGCGCTGCGCACCGACGCTCTGGCCTTGCACTACCAACCCATCGTCGACCGCAACGGCACGATCACGGCTGCCGAAGCGCTGCTGCGCTGGCCCCACCCCGAACACGGCCTGCTGAGCCCCGGTGCGATCCTGCCAGCAGCCGAGCAAGGTGGCCTCACCCGCGAGCTCGACCGGTGGGTCCTGCGCACCGCCCTGGCCGAAGCCGCCAGCTGGCAACCGACCGGGAACGCACCTCCTGCTGTCGCGGTCAACCTCAGCGAACTACTGCCCGACGCCCAGCACTTCCTCAATGAGATCACCGATCTCCTCGACGAGTCCGGCATCGACCCCCGCCGCGTCGTGCTCGAAGTCGTCGAAACCGCCCTGGTCGATCTCACTAACCAGGCCCACGAGGCCATGACCCACCTCGCCGACCGCGGCGTGCGCTTCGCCCTCGACGACTTCGGCACCGGCTACTCCACCCTCACCCGCCTGAAAAACCTGCCCGTGCACATCCTCAAACTCGACCGCAGCTTCGTGAACACCATCGACACCGACCCGGTCGACCACGACATCGCCCACGCCATCGTCACCATGACCCACGCACTCGGCCACACCTGCGTCGCCGAAGGCATCGAAACACCCCAGCAACTCCGCACACTGCAAGCCCTGAACGTCGACGCCTACCAGGGCTACTTCTTGTCCCACCCCCAACCCGCTACCGACTTTCGCGAGCACTTCTGAAAGTGGACTGCTCCCGGTGGTCCCCGTTTCAACACCACAGGCCGGGTGTGCATCCGGTGATCACGCCGCTGCGCTTCTAACATCACTCGTGCCCTCACACGTCCCTCGCGTGTCTCTGCATCGGGCCCCCAGGGCGTGTGATGGCCCGTGCCCGTGGACGCATCGGCTGCGGTGAACACCGTGGTTCTGCTGGTCGCAGCGCGGGCGAAGGTTCCCCGACGTCGGAAGGTTAGGGCACAGGCTGATGGGGACGACACCGTGGGTGCTGGCCGAGGACGAGCGGGTGTTGTTCGAGCAGCACTGCACCGGCAAGATCCCGCGCAGGCGGCGGCATCAGCAGGTGCTGGGCAGGTTGACGGTGACGAACCGGCGGATCGTGCACGACTACGCCGGATTATTCGGCCTGGGCGCGTCACGGCACGTGATCCCGCTCGAGCAGGTGGCAACGGCCTCCCCCGCGGCGGGCGCGTTCGGCTGGTTGGAGGTGGCCACGGTGGACGGGCCCAGGGTGCTGTTCCAACTCGGCCCGACGAAGGCGGAGGAAGTCGCCGGACGGATCCGCACCGCACGAGCCGAATCATAGACCTCCTGCGGCACGGCGCGATGCCGAGGGCGACGCAAGCGAAGTGCCCGTGGACAGCAGTGCGGAGAGCGCCGGCAACCGGCTGGGACGTGGCACCGCGTCGACGCGCATCGGACTATTGCTCCAGCATGCGCGGGGGATGGTCGGTGCACACACTGACCGCATGGGAGAGAAGTTCTCACTGCAGGCCCTGGCCCGCGAGCAGCTCGAGCTTGCGCGCCGAAACCGCAGCGGGCGCAGCGCGAAGACCGTCGTCGGTGGGCACGAGCGGTCGCTGCGCCAGACACTGCTGACCATGGTCGCCGACGTGTCCCTGGCCGAGCACGAAAGCCCGGGCGAGGCCACGCTGTTCGTGCTGTCCGGCCGAGTGCGGCTGACCACCTCGGAGACTTCGTGGGAGGGCATCACCGGCGACATGCCCATCATCCCGCCCATCTCGCACGGTCTGCACGCGGTGGAGGGCTCCGCAGTCATGCTCACCGTCGCCAAACACCCCTGAATGATCGCAGCGAGGTCATGCTGTGACTGTTCGAGGTGGGCCAAAGAAGCTCATGGCCGCAGAACTTCCCAACATCCACTGGAAAGTCCGTTGCGGTTCAACTGATCTGATCGAATCGCATCAGCATGAAGGAGTGCGCGGGCGACCCGAGTTGTTCGCGCAGCTGGCACTCGTTCCCGCTCCTTGCGTTGTCAACGCCGTGGAGGACCGCATGAATCCCGATTTCCCGCTCTGGCTGCGGACCACGCACCTGTTGAACTTCGTGCTGATCGGGATCGTGCTGCGCAGCGGGTGGGAGATCATCGCCTCGTTGCCCCGTTTCTGGTGGCGCAACGACTGCAAGCCCGGTACTGAATGGATCAGGTTCACCCGCCGGAAGGTTCCGCGGGAAGAGGGCGTCTACACCTCGCTCATGGATGAGCGCACCGCCAGCCCCCTGCTGACGTTGCCGGGCAAGAAGAACATCGGCCTGGGGCGGCACTGGCACGGGCTGGGCGTGACGCTGTGGCTGGTCAACGGCCTCGTGTACACCGTGCTGCTGTTCGGAACCGGGCTGTGGCGGCGTATTGTACCCACCTCGTGGAGCGTGTTTCCCGACGCGTGGGCCTCGCTGCGCGTCTACGCCGGCTTCGGGGTCCCGTCGATCGAGCACTTCCAGCCCTACGACGCGCTGCAGATGCTCACCTACACCGCTGTCATGTTCCTCCTCGCACCGTTTCTGATTCTCACGGGGATCGCGATGTCCCCGGCCGTTCGCTCCCGCTTCCCCTGGTACGTGAAGTTCTGGGGCGGACATCAAGGGGCCCGTTCCCTGCACTTCATCGGCATGGTGCTGATGACGCTGTTCATCGTGCTGCACGTCGGGCTGGTCTTTCTCACCCATCCCGAGTACAACCTGCCGCACATGGTCTTCGGGGTGACCGACACTTCCCGCTACGCCCAGGCCTTCACGATCGCGATCATCACGATCCTCGTGGTGATCGGATTCTGGATCGTTCTGAGTTATCTCACCCTGGCCGACCGGCCTCGCGCGCAGCGGGTGCTGGTCGCAGTCACCGAGCCGATCCGCAAGATCACGCTGAACTGGATGGAGCCCCGCCTGAAGCACCAGGGCAGCTACACCGACAAGGACATCTCCGAGTTCCACTGGACCAACGGGCTCTCCCCGACGGCGGACGAGTCCACCGAGTGGCTCGCCCACCGCGACACCGACTTCCGCGACTGGCGACTCGAGCTCGGCGGTGCGCTGAGCGGGACGACCCTGCACCTCAGCCTGGACGACCTGCGCCAGCTGCCCAAGACCGAGTACATCGCCGTGCACACCTGCATGCAGGGCTGGTCGGCGACCTCCAAGTGGGCTGGCGTGCGCTTGCGCGACGTGCTCGCCCTCCTCGGCCCGCGCCCGGCCGATGCGCACTACGTGATGGTGACCTCGCACGGCCTGGCCCAGGAGATGGTCGACCACCGACCGCGCGAACCCTTCTACGCCGTCCTCGACATCGCAACGCTCCACGAGGACCACACGATCCTGGCCTACGAGCGCAACGACCGCCCGCTGGAGCTCCACCTGGGCGCACCGCTACGGCTGCGGGTCGAATCCAACCACGGCTACAAGATGGTCAAGTGGATCCGTTCCCTCGAATGGATCCGGGACTACGGCGAGCATGGCGACGGCCGGGGCGGCACCCGCGAGGACGCCGCGATGCAGGCGTTCAACGGCCGGATCTGACGAGGGAGCGGGCAATGATCAGCACCACCTACACCGTCCTGGGCATGACCACGTCCGCGGACGCCCGCGCCATCAAGGACAGCCTCAGCGCCGTGGATGGCATCGGCGCCGTCACCACCGAGATCGTCCCCGGCGGTGACTCGATCGTCACCCTCAAACACACGGACGACGTCGCACCCGACCGCGCGGACATCGAAGCGAAACTGCGGGAAGCCGGCGACTACGCGCTGCGGAACAGACCGAGCCCCTGATGTCTCCCCACCGCGCGTGATGGCCATCGCCCGGTGGAGGAGATGATCCAGTTACGGCCGTGTTCGCCCCGACCGGCCCGAATAGGCTCTTGGTCTCAGAGCTTTCCGACCTTAACGGGAGTCCACTTCGGATCAATCGAGCTGGCCGAATCGCATCAGCATGAAGGGGTGTGCTGCCGATTCGAGTTGCTCTCGCAGCTGGCTGCGTACTTCCGGAAGATGCAGCGCCTGAGTCGTCACTGACGCTGCCAGCCCGTCCGCTGCCGCCTGCAACCAGAGCTCCTGCATGGCCTCGCCCACCTGCAGCCACCCGATCCGATCGTCGGCCCTGCTACTCACAAGCAGGACCGACTCCTGGCGGATCCACTCGGTCAACCGCTCCTCATCGGCCAGATGCGTTCGCGAGGTGGCCAGTCCAGCTGCTCCGAGCCCGACCGACCCCAATGCCTCCAGGCGCAAACCCTGCTGCGGTGCCTGCGTCGAGGTGTTCATCCACATTCCGAGCTCGCGCTGGTACCCGCGGTCGCCGCGGAACACCCGCGCTGCGTAGGACAGCGCCCGCGCCACGGTCGCAGCCTCCGCCTCGTTGCCGATCCAGCGGAACGCAACCTGATCCTCCGCAACCGCGGGGCGCGGCGACGACCACGACACGGTGGACGAGGCATCCGCCGCGAACGGACGTCGTTCGCTCCGGCGCACACCGATCGCCTCGTAGCGTCGGACTTCCTCCGGAGCCGGATCACTTCGGTATAAACCGGCCAGCGTCGCCACGGCATCTCCCTGCTGGTGGCGGTGCAGCTGCGCATTCCACCCGAGACTGCGGGCCGTCACGAAGAGGTTCAGCAGCGCCGCACCGCAGGAGATGATCAGATCGCGACCCTTCGGATCGTGCCGCGGCAGCTCCAGGCCCTTCCGCAGGAACAGCACGACCCGGCGTTGCTGCAACTCCAACCACCACGGGCGGACGTTGTGCACCGACGGCGCCTGCTCCACCGCGTGTTCGAGCGCCGAGGCCTCATGCGAAGTCCAGCCTCGCTCACTGCGGCTGTCGACCCCACACCCGTCCATGGCACTCACCCCCAACGGGTACACGCCCACCGCACGCCGTCACACCCGCAACGTGCCCAGCCGCTGGATTCCCGGCGCTAGCCGAGGTGAAACGAACGGGCGACACGATCTGGTCGTCAAAACGCCGCGCACGGATCGGCGAGGCGCAAGAACGCGCTCTTCCATCAATCGCGCTGACGTCGTGTTGTCGGCACGAGCGCGCTTCATCGCCGACAACGGCGACGCGCACGAGGAGCGTGCACGCGGACTGAACGGGTCCCGCCACGAGACCGACGCGTTCCCGCTTTTCGGGTCAGTCACGGACGGAGCCGCGATCGCTCGCCTGTGCCCCGGGAGCGTTCATCGTGTGCTTGCCACCGCGCATACGTCAGCAGTACCGCAGCGAGCACGGACGCCAGGAGGAAGCCCGTGCCCGTACCGAGGAGCAAGCTCAAAACGGCGAACATGCCCGCGAGCACGCCCAAGGCCCGCCACACGGTCATCCAGTGCATCACTCGTGTGATGAGTCGGGGGTTCGTCATCCTGCGCGCGAAGTCAGGATCATCAGAACTGAGCTGACGTTCGATCTTTGCGAGTTGACGCTGCTCACGCCGGTGAAACATCTCTGCCCCCCAATCGACGTGGACGACCTGATGCACCCCAGCGTGCGAGGGTGCTGCGGGCCCCTATAGAGGACATCGCCCCTATTTGCTCCCAGCAAACAACCTGCTCGCAGGATTCGGGCCGGGCCCCGGGGTTGGCGCTGGATGCGCTCAAGCCCGGCTGCTCGGCACTTCTCGACGGGCAGTGTGCTCAGGGGTTGGCGGAGCCGTGGGTTCAACCGGTTGTTGCAACACTGGCTTGTTGGCGCAAGGAGTCCGGGTGCGGCGGTTTGTGCAGTGAGCACGACGAGCAGCACATCGGTGATCCTGATGCCCCGGACTCGCGCTGTCCGACGAGGCGCATCAACAACAGCACCACCAGGTATGCACCGTTCCGCGAATGATGCTTTCGAACAGTGGAACGGACAAGGAAAGAGCTGCTGCCACTCAGGCATGGTGACTCCCCTCGGCGTCGCCTCCCACCTCGCCCGCGACCCAGCCAGACGGCCCGGATGTGCGGCAGGGCCGCCCGGGCCTGCGCGTACACTTTCGGGTGGCGTCGTGCTCCCGGTGACCCCCAGGCCGGTTGAGCACGATGCCACCCGCTGGCCCCGGAGCAGCCTCGGCTGGTCGGTCGGGGCGGGGAGGTCGCCCGCTTGCGCGACGCACGCGTCCGGCGGGCTCGGGCACGATCGCGACCATGCCTCATGAGCAGACCGCGAAACCGACGGCCGGTCGCGACGATCAGCTCGTCCGCGAGCTGACGTTCCTGCGCCAGCAGCTGCACCAGGTCGAGCAGCACCTTTCCGAGATGCTGGAGTCTCTGGGCGGCACATTGCTTCCGGACCACGCCGCTGACACCGGGCCCACCGCCGCAGAGGGAGAGGGCACGAGCCAGAACGGGCGTTGTCGTGGGTCCCCGTAGCTAGCGTCCCCGGGCGCCGTGTGGCCGGGATCGCAGGGACCGGGCCGGAGTGAGGGCCCGGGCGGGCACGGCGTCGGTCCTGGTCCGCGGGCATGACCATGGCTGGGTGCGGCACGTGCGGTGGCGCTACGTCCAGGCGCATGCCTCGTCGAGCAGCCGCTGCGGGTCGTATTCGATGAGCGCCTCCGCTCGGGTCCGGCGGTCCGGGGCGGTCAACGGCAGCGCCACGCTCAGGGCCGCGCCGGCGGGGGTGTCACCGCGCAGGTGCAGCGCCGGGGTGGCCCGGTCGACAGGCCAGAGCCCGAGGATCAGAGACACCAGCCGCGGACAGTGCCGCCGCAGGTACTGCGCCCACAGCCCGGCCGGGGCGTCGGTGGTCAGGCTGACCACCCACAGCGGGGTGTCGTCGTCGCAGGCCTGCACGTCGAGGTGTGCCACGCCGCTGGCGGGCAGCGGCGCCTCGGCCACGCCGACCTCGCAGATCGTGCCGTCGAGATAGGACAGGACCAGCCGCAGCGACGGGTCCGTGGCCAGCACCACGGCGGGCACGAGGCCCGGCTCGCCGGTGCCGTCATCCAAGGCGAACGTGTCGATGGTGTCGCTGTCATCGCTGTCGGTGTTGTTCATGGTCGCTCGGTCCCTCCGTACGGTGGGGCGGCGGGGCCGGGGTGGTTCTCACACCCCGGCCCCGCCGGGGTTGACTCTCTGCCGCCCGGATGGCTTGTCTGATCTGCTCGACCGTGCTCGTCACCCCCGTGCCGGGTGCTGCGCCCGCACGAATCCCGGTGGCACCGTCCGCGGCTTTGACGCGCACGCCGCAGGCCGTCTCGGCGAGGAGGGCGCGGGCGAGAGTCTGCGGGAGCGCGGATGCGGCCGCTACCGCGTACCGCGCGGAGGGGCCCGTTCGAAGCCTCGCGACAAGGATGCGCTGCGTGTCAGCATGAATGCACACCGTCAGAAAAGAGGACAGTGGCCGTGTGCTCGTCGAAGGTGGCCGGGTGCACGTCTGCCGACTGTGGGTGGGCTGGTTCGTCCCTGGGGTGAGGAGCATGTGGTGGCGTCGATCCCGCGGCCGGGAACCCTCGACTGAGGGCGCGGTGGCGTTCACCTCGGAGGAGGTGGCAGTGGTGGACCGTGCCGTGCGCCGCGCTCCGACCGTCGGCGACAGCGGCTCGTGGTCGCTGTCGGTGCAGGACCGCGTCGCGTGGCTGTATGCCCCGTTGCTTCCGGGGTGGCACTCGCGCGAGGCGGAGGAACGTGACCGCTTCCTCACCGGCGGGGCGGCCGTGGGCAACCTGCAGCTGGCGATGCGTCAGCTCGGCTGGGCCACGCAGACCGGCCCTGAGCACGACCCTGGGGTGGTGCTGACCGTGCGTGGCAGCCACCGGGACGCACCGTCCCGCTGGGACGGGCAGCTCTACCGCGCGATAAACCGGCAGCTGCGCTACCCGCACGCCTTCGCCGGCCCGGCGCTGTCGCAACTGGCCACGGAAGCGATCGAACAGGCCTGCCACACCGACCGGGTCCGGCCGCGCTGGCTACGCAGCTACGACGAAGCCCTCGCCCTCGCGCACGTGCTGCTGGCCGCACGCCAGCCGCACCACCGACAGCAGCGCGACGACGAGGAGCTCGCCATGTGGCCACTCATCCAGTACGGATCTCGTGCCGGCCTATTCGGGGTGGAGGCGGCCACCACCCCGGAACAACTCGCCGCGTGGATCGCCGACGAGGACGTGCTGGCGCTGGTCACCAGCTGCGACGACACCGACGACCAGCTGCGGGCCGGACAGGCCATGCAGCACGCCTGGCTGACCGCCACCAGCCTCGGCTTGGTCGCCTCGATCATCACCCAACCCCTGCACCTGGACCACCTCCGCCAACAGCTGGCCGAGGTGCTCAGCACGCCGGAGACGCCGCACCTGCTGCTCCGCTGCGGCTACCCCGCCCGCATCCCACCCCCACGCCACACCGCGTCACGCCCGTAACACCCCGTTCGGCACTCCGCCTGGGACGGGGCCCGGAATCCGTGCGGCACCGCGAGCCTGCGTTTTTCTGGGGTCGGGGGAGATCCTGCTCCCGAACTGGGGGTTCGTGGGAGCGGGAACTGTGCTCGAACGCGGGGGAAGCATGCGAGCTGGCACGACGGTAATGATGGTGATGCTTTGCGAGGCTCGCGTGCTGGGCGCTGGTGTCGCGGTACTGCTCGGCGAGCGCGGTAAACGCCGGTGCTGGTCTGCTCGCGATGCTGCGCGCCGGTCGTGCCGGTAGCTGCCGCTGGATGTCGGCGGCGGGCCGGGGGTAATGGGGGCGATCCTGCGTCGGTGTCTGCATCGGTATGTGCAGGCCCGGGCGGTGATACACCCCTCGGAGGAGGGGTCGGACGCGACGCGGCCACCATGGTCGCTACAAAGTGATTTGTGACTGACACGATGTGTTGTTTTTCCTGGTGAGAAGGCAGAGTGGGTGGTGTTGGGCAAGCACCAACGGCACGGGCGAAGGGTGTTATCCGGGCAGTCGCGACCGCGCCTGCCGCGTGCTCGCCTGTCGGGTAACTCGCCGTGCAGCTGCTAGCCGGCGGCGAGTGCCTTCCGGACGCTTGTGTCCGCGCCAGCATCCTCGCCGCTTGGCGCGCTGTTCAGGGAAAGGGAGTGGTATGGCTGTGTCCGCCGTCGATCGCGATCGTTCCGTTCAGGCCGACAGCACCGCAATGCTGCCCACCGAGGCCGGGGCCGGCCGGTCGACTCCGGCGGTGGCATCGAGGGTGCGGTTGCGCATGCACTATGCGCCGCCGCAGGCGCCGGTGCTCGCCGTGGCCGGCGAGGTGGATGCGGTCACGACACCGCGGCTGGCCGAATTGCTGTGGGCGCGACTGCAGTCCACGATGCCCGCGCTCGTGCTCGACCTCAGCGAGGTGAGCTTCCTCGGCCTGGATGGCATCACCCTGCTGGCCGCCGTCGAGCGCTACGCCCGCTACCGCGGCACCGCCGTGCATCTGGTGACCCGCACCCGCGCCGTCGACCGAGCGCTGCAGGCCGGCGGCCTGACCGACACGCTGCCACGCTTTCACACCACGGCCGCCGCCCGCGCCGGGCAGCCGAGCGCGACCCCACCGATGGTTCCGATGCCGCGCAGGCCCAACCGCCTGGAGCAGGCGAACTGACACGCGCACCGTTGTGCGCTCACAGCAGCAGTACGAATCGACAGCCACAGACCAAACGAGAGCGAGGACAATCATGAAACCGAGTCTCGCGTCCGCGTTGGAGATCAGCGATGAGCTGCGTGACCTGCTCGATCGTGAGCGTGGCAACGAGCAGGCCGAGCAGGACGAGCGGATTCACGCCGAGGCGCACAGGTTGGAACACCTCACATGCGCGGCAGCGCGGGAGGGAACCGCCTACCCCGCGCTGGCAGCGGGCCTGGCCGATTTCGCCCACAACATCAGGAAACGACTGGAGACAGCCTCCGAACAAGACCAAGCCACCTGAACAACGACCCAAAGGCGGATGGGTGCATGCTGCCATGCACCCATCCGCCCAAGCCGCACCAGCCCTCGCGCAGCACCGCCACCGGCCGGGCGATTTCCCAGCTCAGCTCGCTCGTGAGGCGGGCTCGGCTCGTGAGGCGGGTCTCGGGCCGGCCAAACGGAGCGTCTCAGAACCAACATGCTGAAACATGGGCCCCTGAGTCGCCGGTACACTGTTCGACCCCACAACGCTTGTACCCTCCGATGCTGTCGGACCTCTGCGGACACGGGGAGTCCAGCACCGTAGGTGGCGCATCCCTGCGTGCGCGGGGATCACCCTTGATGGCCACACGATATCTGCCTGAACCCCGTTGTACTTTCAGTTCGTGAGCAGCAACCAGTAGAGGACGAGCCACTACGTACGCCAAAAGATCCGGATCACCCCCCGCGGCGGTCCTTGCGCCTAGTGGCTCGTCTATGAACGTTGATCGGGCTATTTGATCTTTGCTTGGGATGGTCGGACATGCTGTCTCTGCGACGGTGGTGAGTTCGTGGAGGTGGTCGATGCCGCGTCGTCCGGAGGTGTTCGTGCGCCCGGTCAGCCTGGCTGAGGGTCAACGCCTGCAGAAGGTCAGTCGCACCTCGACCGACCCGGTCAAGCTGCGCCGGGCGATCGTGGTGTGGGCTTCTGCCCAGGGTCAGTCGGTGCCCGACATCGCGCATCTGCTCGATGTCAGCGCCGACTACGTCCGCGATGTGGTCCACGCGTTCAATGAGCGGGGGTTCGAGGCGTTGTCGGCAAAATGGAGCGGGGGCGCACCGAGGGTGATCGATGAGTCCACCCGAGCTCGGATCTGCGCGATCGCCGGGTGTGACCCCCGTATCCTGCGGCAACCGTTGAGCACGTGGTCGCTGGCCAAGCTGTGCGACTACCTCGTGGCCACGGTTACGTCGAGCGGATCAGCCGCGAGACGTTGCGCCGGATCCTGCGTGACGGCGGCGTGTCCTGGCAGGCCACCACTACGTGGAAAGCCTCCAATGATCCCGAGTTCACCGCCACAATGAGCCGTATCCTCGATCTGTACGATCACCCACCCGCCGACGGGCGCGTGGTCTGCGTCGACGAGTTTGGCCCGCTGAATCAGCTGCCTCGTCAGGGCAAAGCATGGCGTCCGTGCACAAGTCCCCGGCGCCTACGGGCGACCTATCGCCGCACTCAAGGAGTGCGGCACATGTTCGCCGCCCTCGACCTGGCCACCGGCAAACTCACCTACCGCATCCGGGGCCGCAAACGCTGGCGCGAGTTCCTCACGTTTCTCAAGCAACTGCGCAGCCGCTGGCCGGGCCAGCGCTCTACCTGATCCTGGACAACTTCGGGCCGCACACGCGGCCCGAAGTCCTGACCTGGGCCGCGGCCAACAACATCGAGCTGGTGTTCACCCCGACCAACGCCTCCTGGCTGAACTGGATCGAGCCCGAGTTCGCCGCCACGGGCTATTTCGCGCTGAACGGCACCGACCACCGCAGCCACGCCGAACAGAACGCCGCCATCGGCGCCTACATCCGCTGGCGCAACCAACGCGCACAGCCGAAACGAGACTTCGCGATCAACTCAAAGATCCGACAACCCGATTACACGATCAACGCCGCCTGACACGCCACTAGAGCCAACGACGCCGGCCGGTCCGAGTCCGGACCGGCCGGCGTCGCCGCTGGTCGCAACGGCGGAGGCGGAGGGATTCGAACCCCCGGAACCTTGCGGTTCGCTCGCTTTCAAGGCGAGTGCATTTGGCCGCTCTGCCACACCTCCTCGGCACCGCCAGCCTAGCGCTCGCGCCCGCGCGGGCGACTCCCCGGGCCGGGGCCCGGGCACCTCCCGGGGTCAGTCGACGGCCGCAGCGGTCTCGTCCACGGCCTCGGTCGCCCGTTCGTGCTCGATCAGCCGGCCGAACACGCGCGCCAGCACCTCCTGCTCCTCCTCGGTGAGCAGGTCGATCATGTGCTCGCGCACACCGGCCACGTGCCACGGCGCGGCGCTGCGCAACTTGTCCCATCCGGCGTCGGTCAGGATCGCGAACACGCCACGGCCGTCCTCCTCGCAGTCGAGGCGGGTCACCCAGCCGGCGCGTTCCAACCGCCGCACCTCGTGCGAGATCCGACTCTTCGAATGCGCCACGTCCTCGGCGAGTTCGCGCATGCGCATGCGCCGGTCGGACTGCTCGGACAACCGGACGAGGATCTCGTACTCCGCGATGGACAGCTCGTGCTCGGCCTGCAGCTCGCGGTTGAGCCGGTGCTCCAGCAGCGCGCTGCCGACGATGTACGAACGCCACGCCGCCATTTCGCGCTCACCGAGCCACTCGGCCCGCCGATCGTTCCCGTACCTCACCCGGCCAGGCTATCGCCACGCGCACACCTGCCGGGATGACGCGGCTCTTCGGAGCATCCGCGGGGCGCAACTGCGCTACCGCGACCGCCGCGGCAGCATTAGGCTCAGCAGCAATCCCCGCACAGCCGGATCCCCACCGGAAAGAAGGTCCGTTGACCGCAGCGGTTGAGATCATCGACCTGGTCAAGCGCTACCCGAAGAGCAACACCACCGCCGTGGACGGTTTGAGCTGCACCGTGCAGCACGGCGAGATCTTCGGCCTGCTCGGCCCGAACGGCGCCGGCAAGACGACCACGGTCGGCATCCTCACCACGCGCGTCGTTCCCACGGGCGGCGTAGCCCGGGTGGCCGGTGTCGACGTGGCACGCGACCCGGTGCGCACGCGCCGGCACGTGGCCGTCGTGCCGCAGCGGGTGAACCTCGACCGCTCGCTGAACGTGCGGCAGAACCTGCTCTGGCACGCGATCTACCACGGCGTGGACCGGCAAACCCGGCGCCGCCGCGCCGACGAGCTGCTCGAGCACCTGGGCATCGCCGACAAGGCCACCTCCCGCGTCGACCACCTCTCCGGCGGGCAGTCCCAGCGGGTGATGATCGCGCGCGCCCTGATGCACTGGCCCACGGTGCTGTTCCTCGACGAACCCTCCACCGGGCTCGACCCGCAGGCCCGCCTGTTCGTCCACGAACGCATCGCCGAACTCCGCGAAGCCGGGGTCACGGTCGTGCTCACCACGCACGACATGGACGAGGCCGAGAAGCTCTCCGACCGGGTCGGCATCGTCGACCACGGCAGGCTGCTCACGCTGGACACGCCGCGCGCGCTGATCAAATCGCTGCCCGGCAGCGGGACCGTGCACGCGAGCCTGCGGGCGAACGGGCACGACGCCGCGCGGATCTGCACCCGGCTCGGCGAAGTGGGCGGCGTGCACCGGTGGGAGCGGATCGACGACGGCGCCGACGAGCTGCGGCTGCGGCTGTACGTGGCCGAGGAACCCGCGAGGATGCTCGCGCCCATCGCGCACACGCTCAACGCGCACGACGTGGACATCCTCGAGCTGTCCCCGGCCGGTGCGACGCTCGAGGACGTGTTCATCGAGCACACCGGAAGGGAGCTGCGTTGACCTCGGTGCGCGCGTTCTTCGCCGTCCTCGGCCGCGACGTCGTCGTCACCGGCCGCGAGCTGCCCAGCTTCCTCGCCCAGGTGATGATCCAGCCGGTGTTCATGCTGTTCATCTTCGGCAGCGTGCTCGGCCAGCTCGGCTACGTGCAGCCGGAGTACGCGCGCATCCTGCTGCCGGGGATGATCGCGCTGAACTCGTTCCTCGTCGCGTTGCAGACCACGTCGTTCCCGCTGGTCGTCGACTTCTCCTACACGCGCGAGATCGACGACCGGCTGATGGCGCCGCTGCCGACGCCGTGGGTGGCGCTGGAGAAGATCCTCTTCGGCGCCACGCGCGGGCTGTTCGCCGCGGTGCTCATGGTGCCCATCGGCTTCCTCATGCTCGGACCGATGAACTGGGAGTTCGGCCTGCACACGCTGCCGGCCGCGGTGTGCCTGCTGCTCGGCGCGATCACCGGCGGTGCGACCGGGCTGACCTTCGGCACCGCCGTGCCACCGCACCGCATCAACATCATGTTCGCCGTGCTGCTGGCACCGCTGATGTTCACCGGCTCCACGCAGTTCCCGTGGGCGCAGCTGCAGGACCTGCGGTGGTTCCAGGTGGTGTGCGCGATCAACCCGCTCACCTACGTCAGCGAAGGCCTGCGCGGCGCGCTCGTGCCCGAGATCCCGCACATGCCGTCGTGGATCTGCGTGCTCGCGCTCGTGCTCGGCTGCGCCGGGTTCACCTGCGCGGGGATCCGGTTCTTCCTCCGCCGCGCGTTGGACTGAGGAGGTTTCAAATGTGGTTCGCCCGGCGGAGGCGGCCGCGCTGAGTACGGTCGGGGCATGTACGCGATCACGATCCGCGAACCGGGCTCCCCGGACGTGCTGGAATGGACCGAACACCCGGACCCGCGCCCGGCAGCGGGCGAAGTCCTCATCGACGTGGCCGCCAGCGCGGTCAACCGCGCCGACCTCGTGCAGCGCCAGGGCGCGTACCCGCCGCCGCAGGGTGCCAGCGACATCCTCGGCCTGGAGTGCTCGGGCAGGATCGCCGAGCTCGGCGAGGGTGTGACCGGCTGGTCCGTCGGTGACGAGGTGTGCGCGCTGCTCGCCGGCGGCGGCTACGCCGAGAAGGTCACCGCGCCGGCCGAGCAGGTGCTGCCCAAGCCCGCGGGGGTGGACCTGACCGCCGCGGCCGGGATCCCCGAGGTCGCCTGCACCGTGTGGTCGAACGTCGTCATGCACGCCGGGCTGCGCGAGGGGCAGCTGCTGCTGGTGCACGGCGGTTCCGGCGGGATCGGCAGCATCGCCATCCAGATCGGCACCGCCTTCGGCGCGCGCGTGGTCACCACCGCCGGTTCCCCGGAGAGCCTGCGCTACTGCCGCGAGCTCGGTGCCGAACTCGCCGTGAATTACCGCGAGGAGGACTTCGCGGCGGCGGTGAAGAAGCTCGGCGGCGCCGACGTCGTCCTCGACAACATGGGTGCGTCCTACTTGGACAGCAATCTGGCGGCGCTCGCACCGGACGGGCACCTGGCCGTCATCGGCATGCAGGGCGGCAGCACCGCCGAGCTGAACATGGGCAAGATGCTGCTCAAGCGGCTCAGCCTCTCCGTGCTCGGGCTGCGCGGCCGTCCGGTGCACGGTCCGCACGGCAAGGCCGCCATCGTCGCCGACGTGCGCGAACGCCTGTGGCCGCTGATCGGTTCCGGGCAGGTGCGCGTGCACGAGCACGCCCGCGTGCCGATGCCCGAGGCCGCGCGCGCCCACGAGACCCTGGAGTCCGGCGGGGTGCGCGGCAAGGTGCTGCTCGAGCGCCCCTGAACGCGAGCGCCTCACCTCTCGAGGGGTGTACGTTTCTCGAGAAATGTCGGCGATGTTTCTCGTGGGTGCTCAAGGGGTGGGTGCAAGACTGGCGGTATGCCTACGAGTGTGTCGTCGTTGCAGCAGCAGCGGGTGTGGTGGTGGCATCGTCAGGGAGCGACCGTGGCCGCGATTGCTCGGCTGGTTGCGGTGTCGTCTACGGCGGTGGAGGGTGTCCTCAATGCGCATGGCGGGATGGCGCCTGCGCCGCGGCGGCGGCATCCGCAGGCGTTGACGCTGTCCGAGCGGGAGGACATTTTCGCTGGTCTGGCCGCTCAGCAGACGTTTACCGCGATCGCGGCCGGACTGCGCCGGTCCGTGTCGACGGTCTCGCGCGAGGTGGGCCGCAACGGCGGTCGGGAGCACTACCGGCCGGCCCAGGCCGAGCAGGCCGCCGCCGATCGGGCGCGGCGGCCGAAACGCTCGGCCCTGGCCGAGCGGCCGCAGTTGGCCGCCTGGATCGCCGACCGGTTGGTCTACGACCGGTGGTCGCCGCGGCAGATCGCGGCCCGGCTGCCGCAGGAGTTTCCGCATGATGAGGACATGCGCACCTCGCACGAGACGATCTACCGCAGCCTGTATGTGCAGTCCCGCGGCGAGTTCCGCCGCGAACTGACCCGCTACCTGCGGCGGCGCCACTCCCGCCGCCGGCCGCAGACCCGTGTCGGCGAAACGCGGGGCCGGCTGCCGGACGCGGTGCCGCTGTCGGCCCGGCCGGCCGACGCCGAGGACCGCGCCGTGCCCGGCCACTGGGAAGGCGATTTGATCCTCGGCCGCGGTGGCTCAGCAATCGCCACCCTGGTCGAGCGGCACTCCCGCTTCGTGATGCTCACCGCCCTGCCCCACGGCAAAACCGCCGACGCCGTCGCTGAGGCGCTGGCCAGCATCATCACCCGCCTGCCCACCCAGCTGCGCCGCAGCCTCACCTGGGACCAGGGCAAGGAAATAGCCAACCACGCCCACTTCTCCGTCGCCACCGGCCTGCCCGTCTACTTCTGCCCACCCGGCACCCCCTGGCTCCGCGGCAGCAACGAAAACACCAACCGACTGCTCCGAGACTTCCTGCCCAAAGGCACCGACCTGGCCCAACACAGCCAAGCCGACCTCGACACCATCGCCAACAAACTCAACGCCCGCCCCCGCTGGACCCTCAACTGGGCCACCCCCGCCGAAACACTCCACCCCACCCTTGCACCCACCCCCTGAACCCGCCCGAGAAACGTACACACCCCCGGCGGAACAGCAGGTCAGCGGCGTCCGCCCGGCAGCACTGGCCGCGGGCCTACCTGCGGGACCTCCCTGCGGGGCCTGCCTGTGGAGCGTGCGGGGACGGGCATCGGGGGCGCTGGTCGCGGGCGGTCCGGGCACAATGGGGTGCGGCGGAAGGGCCACCGCACCGGCAGGGCCACAGGCAGGCACAGGCAGGCACCGGCACGCACCGGCAGGGCCACCGGCCCCGCTATCGGCAGGACCACCGGACGACAACCCGGGAGCAACGATGTCGCAGTTCTTCCCCGGTCAGCAGGAGCAGGGTGAGACCGAGCACCGTTCGCCGGTGTTCGTCCTCGAAGACGACGCGCAGGGCGGCGAGGAGGCCGCGGGCTCCGAGCAGCAGGGCGAGGACCTGCGCAGCATGGTCGAGCAGCCGGCGAAGGTCATGCGGATCGGCACGATGATCAAGCAACTGCTCGAGGAAGTGCGGGCCGCACCGCTGGACGAGGCCAGCCGCGGTCGCCTCAAGGAGATCCACCAGTCCTCCGTCCGGGAGCTCGAACAGGGCCTGGCTCCGGAGCTGGTCGAGGAGCTGCAGCGGCTGGCGCTGCCGTTCACCCGGGACGAGACGCCCTCCGAGCCGGAGCTGCGGATCGCCCAGGCCCAGCTCGTCGGCTGGCTGGAAGGTCTGTTCCAGGGGTTGCAGACGGCGCTGTACGCCCAGCAGATGGCCGCTCGGGCCCAGCTGGAGCAGATGCGCCGCGGTTTGCCGGCGGGCGAGGAGCAGCAGCAGGAGGCGGGCCCGCGCACCGGCCAGTACCTGTGAACCGCCGCACCCGCGCCCGGCGGCTGCGGGGCGAGGCCGGTGCGTCCGCCGCGTCGCACCGCGGGCTCGTGCAGCACCGCCGCGGCGGACATCGAAGCGAACACCGGGTGCACCGGGAGGAGACTCCCCGTTCGGCGCCGGAAAAGCACGAACTCGCGGATGGATGACGCCCCGAGCAGGGACCGCGTTGACGGTCGGTAGTCTGACGCATTGTGCAGGCAACGAGCACGCAGGAACACGTCCCGGTTCCCCCCGCGAGTTCATCGCGCTCTTGGAGCAAGGGAGTCGGTGACGTCATCAGCGCACTCCGGCAGCGGGAGTTGTGGGCGCACCTCGGCTGGCAGGACATCAAGCAGCGGTACCGCAGATCCGTGCTCGGGCCGCTGTGGATCAGCTTCGGGATGGGCGTCACCGCCGCCGGCCTCGGGGTGATGTACTCCACGATCTTCGGCCAGAACCCCGCCACGTACGTGCCGTACATGGCCATCGGGTTCATGATCTGGTATTTCATCCTCGGCTCGTTGACCTCGGGCTGCACGGTGTTCATCCAGAACGAGGGGCTGATCAAGCAACTGCCCGCCCCGATCAGCGTGCACGTGCTCCGCACGGTCTGGCGGGAGTTCCTGCTCTTCCTGCACAACTTCGTCGTCTACTTCGCGATCCTGGCCATCTTCTGGCCGTGGATCGACATCAGCTGGACGATCATCACGGCGATACCCGCGCTGGGCCTGCTGCTGCTGAACAGCGGATGGGTCGTGCTCCTGTTCGGCGTGACCAGCACCCGCTTCCGGGACATCCCACCGGTGGTCAACAGCCTCACCCAGCTGGTGTTCTTCATGTCGCCGATCGTCTGGCCCATCGACGTCCTGGAGGAGAACGCCGGCCCGCGGGCGTGGCTGGCGCAGCTCAACCCCGTCTACCACTACGTGGAGATCCTCCGCGCCCCGCTGCTGGGCAGCGACCAGGTCTGGCACCACTGGTTCGTGGTGCTGTGCCTCACCGCGGGGGGATGGCTGCTGGCGCTGCTCATCCTGCGCAATTACCGCTCGCGCGTGCCGTACTGGGTCTGATCGGGAGGAACCGTGGTCAGCATCGACGTCTGGAACGCGGCGGTCGACTTCCCGATCTTCGACGCGAAGTCCCGCTCGCTGAAGAAGGCCGTCCTCGGCAAAACGGGCGGCAAGATCGGCACAGACAGCAAGGTGCCGATCATCGAGGCGCTGCACGACATCAACCTGTCGCTGCGGCACGGCGACCGCGTCGCGCTGGTCGGGCACAACGGCGCCGGCAAGTCAACGCTGCTGCGGCTGCTGTCCGGCATCTACGAACCGACCCGGGGCCATGCCCGCGTCGCCGGCCGGGTGGCCCCCGTGTTCGACCTGGGCGTGGGCATGGACCCGGAGATCTCCGGCTACGAGAACATGCTCATCCGCGGGCTGTTCCTCGGCATGAGCCGCAAGGAGATGCTCAAGCGGGTCGACGACATCGCCGAGTTCACCGAGCTCGGCGACTACCTGGAGATGCCGCTGCGCACCTACTCCACCGGCATGCGGGTGCGGCTCGCGCTGGGCGTGGTCACCTCGATCGACCCGGAGATCCTCATCCTCGACGAGGGGATCGGCGCGGTCGACGCGGAGTTCCTGGAGAAGGCGCGCGACCGGCTGCACGCCCTGGTGCGGCGGTCCGGCATCCTGGTGTTCGCCTCGCACTCCGACGAGTTCCTCATCGAGATGTGCGACTCGGCGCTGTGGATGGACCGCGGGCAGATCAAGGAGAGCGGTGAGTTGCGCCACGTGCTCACCGAGTACAAGGGCTACGATCCGTTCCCGTACCTGAGCAAGGAAGCCCGGGAACGCCTGGGCGGCACCGAGTCCGCGGCCAGCGGTGCGAACGGCTCCAGCCTGGGACCGGCCTCGCACACCGGCTCGGCCGGGGCCGCGGCCGACGGAGCGCCCGACGGAGCGCCCGACGGAACGTCCGCGCAGTCGGCCAGGGAGGACGACACGAGCGGTTGACCGCTCCCCGCCCGAACGGCCCCACCCAACCGAAGACCACCCGTCGGAGCCCACACAGCCGGAGCCCGCCTTGTCCGAACCGGTCTCGCCCGAGTCCGCCGCCGGAAACGCCCCGTCCGAGCGCACGCTGCCGGACGACGCCGTCGTCGCGGTGGTCGTCACCCGGCACCGCCGCGAACTGCTCGCCGAGTCGCTGAAGGTGATCACCAGCCAGACCCGCGTGCCCGATCACCTCGTCGTCGTGGACAACGGGCCGGAGGAGCCGGCCGCGGACGTGGTGGCCGAGGCTCCGGTGCCGACGACGTACCTGCCCGCGCACCGCAACCTGGGCGGAGCCGGCGGCTTCGCGCTGGGCATGCTGCACGCGCTGGCGCTCGGCGCCGCCTGGGTGTGGCTGGGCGACGACGACGGCCGCCCCGCCGACGAGCACGCGCTGCGCACGCTGCTGGACGAGGCCGAGGGCCGCGGGCTGGCCGCGGTCTCGCCGGTGGTGGTCAACATCGACAGCCCGGACAGGCTCGCGTTCCCGCTGCGGCGCGGCCTGACGTGGAAGCGGCGGCCGGAGGAGCTGCGCGGCCCCGACGGTTCGGAGTTCCTGCAGGGCATCGCCTCGTTCTTCAACGGAGCGCTGTTCCGCGCCGGCACGCTCGACGTGATCGGCGTGCCGGACTACCGGTTGTTCTTCCGCGGCGACGAGGTGGAGATGCACCGCAGGATGGTGCGCTCCGGAATGCCGTTCGGCACCTCGCTGCGCACCCGCTTCGTGCACCCGGACGGCTCGGCGGAGTTCAAGCCGATGCTCGGCGGCCGGTTGCACGCGCAGGACCCGGCGGACGCGAACAAGCGCTACTACACCTACCGCAACCGGGGTTACCTGCTCTCCCAGCCGGGGATGCGCAAGATCGGCGCCCTGGAGGTGCTGCGCTTCGGCCTGTACTTCGTGGGGCACCGGCGGGATCCGAAGGCGTTCCGGGAATGGCTGCGGCTGGTGCGCCAGGGGCAGCGGGAACACTTCTTCCGCCGCTGAGCGGTGCGGCCGCCTCCGGCGGTGCCGTTCACGGCGATTCACGTCGAGCACGCCAGCCAGGCCGCCCGCGTCGTCCGCACCGGTTTCGCGAGCCCTGCCGCAACACCGGCCGCCCTCCCGAACGGGAACGGCAGTCCCACGAGGACGATTCACGTTTTCTGCGGGAATTCCCGCACTCAGCACGGATCCGGCATTTCCGCTGCGCCGCGCCGGCGGGCGGGGCCGCCACCCGCTGGTACCGAAATCCGGCGTCATTCCGGGGAAAACCAGATCACCGCCCGGTCACGGAACGCTGAGACAAACCTGAGAAATCCCTGTGCGCAGGGCACACGGCGTTACCGGACGTGGCAACTCGCACAAGCGCCGCACTCGGGGGAAGGACGCCAACCCCCTACTACTATTCTCGCTTCCGTGTTCACCGGGCATGATCAGCAGCAGCACTCGGACGAGCAGGAACCGTCCGGCACACCGCGGAGTGATGCCAGGGCGGCGCCGCGACGGGTCACGCTCCTGGCAACGCTGCTCGGCCTGCTCGGCACGCTGCTCTCGCTCGCCGTGCCGTTCATGCCGGTCAACCACGACATCACCACGCTGAAGTGGCCCACGGCCGAAGGGACCAAAGCCGTCTCCGCACCGCTGGTGTCCTACCAACCGGTGTGGCTGGATCTCGACATGTCGTGCGAGACCGCGCGGAGCCTGGACGCGCGGACCCCCGGCCCCGGCACGCTGCTGGCCACGAACCCGCCGAACTCCGAGTACGGCAACCTCACCGGACTCACCCTGCAGGTCAACAACGGGCAGCTGGCCCTGCTCAGCGGCGGTGAACGCGCCGGCAGCACGGCTCTGCCCGCGGGCGACTGCGCGATCTCGGTCAACTCGAACGGCAGCAGCACCACGGCCAGCGTGGGCGACACGCAGCTGGCGCAGCTCAACGGCGACCAGCGCCCGCAGCTGACCGGAATCTTCTCCGACCTGGACGAGAACCAGGACCCCGTGTCCGGCACCTCGTTCCAGGCCCGCGTGGACGACCGGTACGAAAGCTCCCCCACGATCCTCAAGATCGCGGTGATGGTGCTCGCCGTCGCCTGCTTCATCGGCTCGGTCGTGTGCGTGCGCCGGCTCGACGTGCGGGCGGGCAGGCGACCACCGAGGATCGCGCCGCGCGGGTGGTGGCGCCCTACCTTCCGGGACACGTCCGTCATCGGTGTGCTCGTGCTCTGGTGGATCGGCGGCGCGATGACCTCCGATGACGGCTACCTCCTGTCGGTCGCGCGAGCGCGCGAGACCGCGGGCTACGTGATGAACTACTACCGGTGGCTCGGTTCGCCCGAAGCACCGTTCGGCTGGTTCTACGAGATCTACGCCTTCTGGGTCCAGATCTCCACGGCCACGCCGTGGGTGCGCCTGCCAGCCCTGCTCATGGGCGTCATCAGCTGGATGCTCATCAGCCGCGAAGTGCTGCCGCGGCTGGGCCAGCAGGTCCGCCGCAGCAACGCGGCCGGCTGGGCCGCCGCGGCCGTGTTCCTCGCGTTCTGGCTGCCCTACAACAACGGGCTGCGCCCCGAACCGGTCGTCGTGCTGTTCTCCCTGCTGGCGCTGTGCGCGGTGGAACGCTCGGTGGCCACCGGGCGCCTCATGCCGGCCGTGCTCGGCCTCGTCGGGGCCGCGCTGTCCGTGGCGGCCAACCCGCACGGGGTCGTGTCCGTGCTGCCCTACATCGCCGCGGCGAAACCGCTGCTGCGCCTGCTGCGCAAACGCGCGAACACCTACGGCTGGCTGCCCGTGCTCGCCCCGATCGCGGCGTCCGGTTTCGTGATCCTCACGCTGGTCTACGTCGACCAGACGTGGCAGTCGGTGCTGGACGCGACGTCGGTGCGCACCGAAATCGGCCCGAGCCAGAGCTGGTACGAGGAGTTCAGCCGCTACGTGCTGCTGTTCAGCCCCTCGGCGGACGGGTCGATGACCCGCCGCTTCCCCGTGATGCTGGTGATCCTGTGCATCGCCACGTGCCTGGTGATGCTGCTGCGGCGCGGACGCATCCGCGGGGCGGCGCTGGGGCCGAGCCGCCGCCTGATGGCGATCACCGCGATGTACTTCGTGGTGCTCATGCTCACCCCCACCAAGCACACCCACCACTTCGGCATCTTCGCCGCGGTCGGGGGCGCGCTCGCGGCGCTGACCGCGTTGGCGACCAGCAGCACCGTGCTGCGCTCGAAGCGCAACCGGGCCGTGTTCATCGCCGGGCTGCTGCTGATCCTGGCGTTCTCCACCACCGGCCCGAACGCCTGGTGGTACGTCTCCGGCTGGGGTGTGCCCTGGTTCGACAAGCCGCCGCAGCTGTTCGGCCACCAGGTGAGCACGTACCTGCTCGTCGCCGCGGGCATCGCGCTGGTCGTGGCCTTCATCGAGCACCTGCGCATCGACGAGAACAACCCGAAGGTCGTCGACGAGAGCTTCACCAGCTACGAGAAGCGCAGCCGCGCCCTGCGGCTGGGCACCGCACCGCTGTCGATCCTGTGCGCACTGCTCGTGCTGTTCGAGCTGGCCACCTTCGCCAAGGTGATCCAGAAGCAGTGGGGCAGCTACTCCATGGGCGCGGACAACGTGAAGCAGGTCTCCGGGGCGAGCTGCGGCCTGTCCGACTACATCTACGTCGAGACGAACCCGAAGAACAGCATGCTTCCGGTCTCGGAGAGCCAGCCGACGCGGGCCGCGCCGCTGGACGAGGACTCGAGGATCAAGATGCCGCCGTCCCGGCTCGAGGACCAGGAGGGCCCGGACGACTACCTGCAGGCCAAGATCGCCGGGTTCAACCGCGGTCGACTGCCCGCGGGCGACGGCACCGACCCCACCGAGCCCGACTGGACCCCGCCGCACAGGTTCGGCGACGACGACGCGCCCGTGTGGGGCAGCTACGACAGGCAGGGCGCGAGCACCGGCGAACTGCGCACCCAGTGGTATGACCTGCCCGACCGCGCCGCGAAGGGCGAAGTGCCGGTCGTCGTCTCGCTGGCCGGCAGCGAGGTCGGTGCCAACTCGCTGTACCTGGAGTTCGGGCGGGAGACCGAGAACGGCTTCGAGGTGCTCTCCCGCCAGGGCATCGCGCAGCGGGGCGCTCCCAAGTGGCGCGACCACCGCTACACGGTCTCCGGCAACGCCGAGGACGCCACGAAGGTCCGCGTCGTCGGCGTCGACCAGGCGATCGGCCCGAGCGGGTGGCTGGCGTTCAGCGCGCCGCGGGTGCCGCAGCTGGTCAACATGACCGATTTCGTGGGCGACGAGCGCACGTTCGTGGAGTGGCCGGTCGCGCTGCAGAACCCGTGCCTGGAGTTCTCGGGCAGCCACAACGGCGTCGCCGAGATCCCGCGGTTCCGCGTGGCCGGCGGCGCCGAAGTGCGGGAGATCGGACAGGGCTGGTCCTCACCGGACGCGGGCGGCCCGTTCGGCTGGCTGAACGTGGTCGCGAGCATGCGGGAGCTGCCGACGTACCTGCGCAACAACATCCACCGCGACTGGGGTTCGCTCTACGCGGTGGACCCCTACCAGCCGGACGCGCTGCCCGCGCAGGCGGCGATGCAGGTGCACTCGGAGACGCACTGGGGCGGCTGGTCACCGGGGCCGCTGCCGAACCCGGTGAAGTTGCCCGGCGACGTTCCCAGTTCGAACGACCGCAACGACATCCGCGTGTTCAACCAGAACGACAACGATCAGAACTCGGACGACGGCCAGGATTCGAACGGCCAGAACGCGAACCGCCCGGGCGCCGGCCAGTAGCGCGCACGCGGGCAGGGCGCCGGGGCGCCCTGCCCGCGTGCCTGCCGTTCGGCTGCTGGTTACGAGCGTCCGCTGTGCGGTCCCGGCCGTCCGGCCGCGCGGCTGGCGCGGGTTGGGCCGTCCGCTGTGCGGACCCGGCCTCGTTCGACTGCGGGCGCGGCCGATCGCTCGGCCGCACGGGCACGGCGGAGTCCGGCGCGTCCGCCCGCGGCGAACTCCGCCGACAGCGGACAACGGTGTTGCGCGCCGGAGGCGGTGTGCTGCGCTCGGCGCATGACCACCAACACACGCCCTGCCTCGTCCTGCACCTCGCCGGTGGGAGTTCACCGATCCGCGTCGCCCTGGACGGTGACGAAGCCGGCCTGCTCATCGACGCGCTCGAAGACGTCGTCATGTCCGGGCAGACGCGTTCGCTGGCCATGGCCGACGGGAACCGCTTCCTCGTGAACTTCGGGCACGTCGCCACGGCGCACGTCGAGATGTCCCGCCCCGACGGGGCCTACGGGTCCCCCACCGGCGCAACGGGGTTCTAGCTAGAAGACCTCACGGGCTCGTGCGCCCGGCCGGCCGTGTGTACGTTTCTCGAGAAAAGTCGCGGACATTTCTCGAGAAATGTACGAACCCCTGGTCAGGACGGGCCCGAGGAGACCTCGTTCGCCCGTCGCGGCGAGCGGCTCGGGCAACGCGCTCAGTCGCGGAAGACGACCCACTTGAGCAGCACGAAGTTGATGATCGTGCCCAGCCCCTGGCCGATGACCCAGCACAACCCGAGCAGCAACGCGTCGCCCTCGGCGCCCAGCAGGAGCACCGAGGCCTGGTTCGTCCCGATGTTCACGAAGAACGTGGCCACGTAGACGATGGCGAACCCGCCGGCCTTCAGCGCGGTGTTGCCGGTGTTCGCCCCCTGGAAGGTAAGCCTGCGGTTGAGCAGGTACGACGTACCCGTGCCGAGGACGAAGCTGATCGAACGGCCCAACCAGATCGGCAGGCCCAGCGAGAGCAGCAGGGCGTAGCTGCCGATGTCGATGAGCGCGCAGCCGCCGCCGATGACGATGAAGCGGAAGAACTGGCGGAGAAGGCCCAGCTTTCGCCGGCCGGCCTCGACTGCTGATTCGGCCACGGCCACGAATTCACCTCAGCGCTCGGTACGACGGAAGGTCGGTCCCGCACGGCGGTGACCGATCAACGCAGGATGCCCGCTTCCGGACGCGGCGCATCCCACGGGAGTGTACCGAGGCCTCCCCCGGGCGCATCGCACCGCCGAGCTGCGATGTCGTCTTTCGAGCCCGGCGGGAATTCTGCCCGGATTCACGCGTGAGCCCCGCGTAGCGGGTACCACCGACGTGGCTAGACTCGGCGAGGTGGAACCGGCAACAGACGAGCTACGCACGCTGACCGGCTGGGGACGCACGGCGCCGACCCAGGCCCGCGTGATCAGCACCCCGGACGTCGAGGTCCTCTCCCGCGCGGTGCGCGAGGCCGGGGAACGCGGTGTCATCGCCCGCGGCCTCGGCCGCAGCTACGGCGACCCCTCGCAGAACGCGGGCGGCACGGTCATCGACATGACCGCGTTGAACCGGATTCACCGCGTCGACGCGGACGAGGTGGTCGTGGTCGTCGACGCCGGGGTGTCGTTGGACACCCTGATGCGCAGGCTGCTGCCGTTCGGCCTGTGGGTCCCGGTGCTGCCGGGCACCCGCCAGGTCACCATCGGCGGCGCCATCGGCGCCGACATCCACGGCAAGAACCACCACGCGCAGGGCTCGTTCGGCAGCCACGTGCTGGCCATCGACCTGCTCACCGCCGACGGCGAGGTCCGCACGCTCACGCCGGAGGGGGAGAACAGCGAGCTGTTCTGGGCCACGGTCGGTGGCATGGGCCTGACCGGGATCGTGCTCAACGCCACGATCCGGCTCAAGCGCGTCGAAACGGCCTACTTCCTGGTGGACAACGTCCAGACGAAGAACCTGGACGAGCTGCTGGAGCTGTTCACCGACGGCTCGGACGACAACTACACCTACTCGGTCGCCTGGTTCGACTCGCTCGCCCGCGGCGAGAAGATGGGACGGGCGCTGCTGACCCGCGGCAACCCGGCGAAGGTCGAAGACCTGCCGAAGAAGCTGCGCAAGGACCCGCTGGGATTCAACGCGCCGCAGCTGATGACCGCCCCGCCGATCTTCCCGAACGGCCTGGTCAACAAGTACACGATCACGGCGTTCAACGAGGTCTGGTACCGCAAGGCGCCGACCAAGTACGGCATGGTCCAGAACATCACCCAGTTCTTCCACCCGCTGGACCTCGTCGGCGAGTGGAACCGGGTGTACGGATCGCACGGCTTCCTGCAGTACCAGTTCATGGTCCCGTTCGGGCAGGAGGACATGTTCCGCCGCTCGATCGACCGGATCAGCGCGTCGGGGCACGCGTCGTTCCTCAACGTCCTCAAGACCTTCGGCGAGGGCAACGCGGCGCCGATGTCCTTCCCGAGCAAGGGCTGGACGCTGACCGTCGACATCCCGGTCACGCCGGGGCTGGACCGGCTGTGCCAGGAGCTCGACGAGATGGTGCTGGAAGCGGGCGGCCGGCTGTACCTGGCCAAGGAGTCGCGCACCTCGGCCGAGATGATCGAGCGGATGTACCCGCGCATCGACGAGTGGCGCAAGATCCGCGCCGCGGTCGACCCGGCGGGCGTGTTCCGCTCGGACCAGGCGAGGAGGCTCAACCTGTGACCACCGCGCTGCCGACCAGCGCGCTTGACCCCGAAGGCATTTTCGCCTCAGACATGAGCCGGAGGCTTGAGCTTTGATTGACGCGGTAGGTAATCCCCAGTCCCTGCTCGTGCTCGGCGGAACGTCGGACATCGCTCTGGCGACCGCGGAGAAGTACGCCCAGAACCGCCCCCTGCGGGTCGTGCTGGCCGCGCGGGAGGGCGAGCGCCTCAACGCCGCCGCCGAGCGGCTGCGCGCCACCGGAAGCACTGTGACCACAGTGGACTTCGACGCGCGCAAGGAGGACACGCACGCGCAGGTCATCGACAAGGCCTTCGCCGACGGCGACATCGACATCACGCTGGTCGCCTTCGGCGTGCAGGGCGACAACGAGCAGGGCTGGACCGATGTGGACGCCGCCCGCGAGGTCGCCGAGATCAACTACGTGGCCCCGATGACGCTGGGCGTGCGGCTGGCCGAGAAGCTGCGCAAGCAGGGCCACGGGCACCTGGTCGCGATGTCCTCGCCCGCCGCCGAACGCGCCCGCCGGTCCAACTTCGTCTACGGCTCCTCCAAGGCCGGCATGGACGCCTTCTACACCGGCCTGACCTACGCGTTGGCGGACTCGGGCGTGAAGGTCACCGTGGTGCGGCCGAACTTCGTGCACACCAAGCTCACCGAAGGCCTCAAGCCCGCCCCGATGGCGCAGAAGCCCGAGCAGGTCGCCGACGTGATCGTCGACGCGGTGCGCAAGGGCAAGGAGCAGGTGTGGGCCCCGGCGCAGATGCGCTGGGTCATGTCCGCGCTGCGGCACGTGCCGCGCGTGCTGTTCCGCCGGCTGTCGTTCTAGGGATTCGGCCCTTCGGCGCTGGCGCGCCGAAGGCACCGTGGTCCGCTGGCTTGTGCTGACCGTTGCCGGGCGAGGTGAAGGCTCCGAACGAGGGGAAGGCGGGGTGCGGCGCCCGCGCTGCACCGCACCCCCTGACCCGCGGGGCCGGCTCCGAGCGGGTCAGGCCTCTCGCAGGCCCGGCGTGCCGTCGGAGATGACGAACGAGGCGTGCGTTTCCACGTCCGCTCCCTTCTCCGACACGTACGGCACGATCCGGTAGTCGGCGCGGATCTCGTCGGCGCTGATGCGGGTGCGCACGTATCCGCGCTGGTTGTTGTACATCTGCACGTGCGGGTTGTCGCGCAGGTAGCCCTTCTCCTCGTCGGTCAGCTCGTCCGAACCGTCGCCGCCGCTGCTGATCGACGTGGTGACGAGCTCGCTGCCGATGGTGCGGGACCGCTCGGCGTCCGGGATGTTGTTCGCCCAGTTGGCGTGCACGTCGCCGGTGAGCACGACCGGGTTGCGCACCTGCGCCTGCTGCCAGCCCTGCGCCACGCGGCGCCGCGAGGCGACGTAGCCGTCCCAGCCGTCCGGGTTGTAGCCCTCGTCCGACCCGTTGACGTAGTCGATCTCCGAGAACATGACCTGCTGGCCGAGGAGGTCCCAGCGCGCCTGCGACTGGCGGAAGCCCTGCAGCAGCCAGCGCTCCTGCTCCGCACCGGTGATGCTGCGCTTCGGGTTGTGCCGCTGCGGGTCGTCCATGCCGAACTCGTCGTCGCCGACCTGGTCGTCGCGGTACTGGCGCGTGTCGAGCATGTGCAGCGTGGCCAGCCCGCCCCAGTGGATCCGCCGGTACAGCCGCATGTCGATGCCGGAGGGCACCGAGCGGCGCCGCAGCGGCATGTTCTCGTAGTAGGCCTGGAACGCGGCCTTGCGCCGCTCCAGGAACGCCGGGCCGGGCTTGCCGGGTTCTTCGGGGATCTCGTCGGCCCAGTTGTTGTCCAGCTCGTGGTCGTCCCACACGACCACCCACGGGGCGGCCGCGTGCGCGAACTGCAGGTCCGGATCGGTCTTGTACTGGGCGTGCCGCTGACGGTAGTTGGCCAGCGTCTTCGTCTCCGGCCCGACGTGCTCGCGCGGGTTGTCGCCGGGGACCTCGTAGTCGCCCGCCTTGTACTCGTACTGGTAGTCGCCGAGGTGCAGCACCAGGTCCGGTTCTTCCTCTCCCAGGTGCCGGTAGGCGGTGAAGTAGCCGTGCTCGTACTGCGCGCAGGACGCGAACGCCATGGTCAGCGGGCTCATCGCGGTCGGCAGCGGGGCTGTGCGGGTGCGGCCGGTGGGCGAGACCGAACCGAGCGCGCGGAACCGGTAGAAGTACTCGCGGTCCGGGCGCAGCCCTTCGAGCTCCACGTGCACGCTGTGCCCCATCTCCGGTACGGCTTCCGCCTGGCCGCGGCGGACGGCGCGGGTGAACCGCTCGTCCTCCGCGATCTCCCACTCGACCGGGATGGTCTTGTCGGGCATGCCGCCCGTGCCGTCCTCGGCCAGCGGTTCGACGGCCAGCCGGGTCCACAGCACGAACCCGTCCGAGGCCGGATCGCCGGAGGCGACACCGAGGGTGAACACCTCCCCGCGGCGGGAAGAGCCGGCTCCTCGCGCGGACGCGGCGGCCGTGCCGGACAGGGCGATGACACCGGCGGTCGCCGTACCGCCGAGGAGCACGCCGCGGCGGCTCACTGCGGAAGACGTCGTGGTGGTGGGGTCGGACACGTCAACCTCCATAGTTCAGTTCGGGCCGCGAATCACTCTCGCGTGAATCTGTGAAGATCCACCGGCTTGCGCGTGAGCACAAGATGAACACGTCGAATGCGTCTTTTCGGGCGATAGGGGCACATGGGCGAGAACCGCACGGACGACCCGCGATGGCCCGGCTGCGAGGCTGGGCCCGGTCAGCCGTGTGTACGTTTCTCGAGAAAAGTCGCGGAGTGGGCTTTGGGGTTTTTGGGTTTCGGCGTGTCAGCGTGACGTGGGTTGATCATGGAAAGGAGCATCGGCGGTTGCTCATCACGTCTCGGTAAGGAGAGTGCCGCCGATGCTCCGGCCGGTGAGGTTACCCGGTTCGTTCGCGGTGTTGGTGGAGGTGTTCCGGCCGTGTTTCACGGCGCCGTCGTTTGCCACGTTTGTCGTGCTGGTGACGGGCATGATCAGTCAGACCGGTCGGGCCACGGTGTGCGGCATGCTCACCGCGGCCGGCCTGGCCCGGCGGTGGCGCCATGAGCGGGCGCACTGGTTTTTCTCCCGCGCGGTGTGGAGTGTCGACCGGGTCGGGCTGAAGCTGCTGTCGGTGATCGTCGACCGGGTGCTGGGCCCGGAGGAGCCGGTGCGGGTGGCCGTCGATGACACGCTGTTCCGCCGGGCGGGGCGTAAGACGCATGGCACCGCGTGGCACCGAGATCCCACCAGCGCCAGCCCGGGCGCGGCCAGCGCGTGGGGCCACACCTGGGTCGTGGCCGGCGTGCTGATCACGCTGCCCTTCGCCACCCGCCCGGTGTGTCTGCCGATCCTGGCACGGCTGTGGAACCCCCGTGCCGAGCAGGCCCCGTCCAAACCCGCCCTCGCCCGCGAGTTGATCACACAGATCGCGGGTGCGTATCCGCAACGCCGGGTGCATGTCGTCGCTGATGCGTTGTACGGCACCCGCTACTGGCGCGGCATGCCCCCCACGGTGACGGTGACCGTGCGGCCCCGGAGCAACGCCGCCTTCTACGCGGTGCACACCCCCCAACCCGGGGTCGGTCGCCCGCGCTACAAGGGCCCCAAGATCGGCACACCGACCGCGATCGCCGCAACCGGGCCCTGGCGAACCGGAACCGTCACCCGCTACGGCCGCACCGCGGCCATCGACATCTGTGAACGCCGGTGCCTCTGGCCCGGCGTGCTCCGCGACCAGCACATCCGCCTCATCTGCGTCCGCGAACCCACAGTCACGCGCAGCCGCAACCACGATGTGGCGCTGGTGACCACCGACCTCGACAGCCCGGCCGAGCTCCTCATCGAACGGTACGCCGCCCGGTGGGCCATCGAAGTCACCTTCCACGACGCCAAACACCTCGCCGGCGTCGGCCACGCCGAAAACCGCGTCACCCACGCCGTGGAACGCACTGTGCCCTTCGGACTGATCACCTACAGCCTCACCACCGTGTGGTACACGCTGGCCGGCCACAACCCCAGCGATGTGCAACAACGACGCCAAGCCGCCCCCTGGTACACCAGCAAGACCGAACCCGCCTACCAAGACATGCTCGTCAAGCTCCGCCGCCTGATCATCGCCGCACAATTTCAACCAGAAACCCAGCGCACACCCACCCCACAGGAAACCCTCGCCATCCACCAAGCCTGGGCCGAAGCAGCCACATAACCCCCAAAGCCCACCGCGGACATTTCTCGAGAAATGTACAAACCCCTGGTCAAGTGGGGTATGACTGGGAGCTGGCGCGGCGGGGTGCGACGTCGGAAAGCACACCGACCCGGGTGCGGACCTGTGGCGACCATCACCTCGGGAAAATGGACGAGCTGGGCAGCCGACTTGGACGCAGCAGATCGAGAGGTGGACCGATGGGCGAACTGCCGGAACGCAGCAAGCAGGTGGCGAAGGCGCTCGCGGCGGCAGGCGTCGGCGGTGAGGTCCGCGAGATGCCGGATTCGACGCGCACGGCCGCGGACGCGGCGGCCGCGCTCGACTGCGCGGTCGGCGCGATCGCGAACAGCCTGGTCTTCGGCACCGAGCGGGGTCCGGTGCTCGTGCTCGCCAGCGGTGCGCACCGGGTGGACACGTCCGCCGTGGCCGAACACACGGGCTGGGCTCCGCTGCAGCGGGCCACGCCCGAGCAGGTGCGGGACGCGACCGGGCAGGCGATCGGCGGTGTCGCCCCGCTCGGCCACCCGGAACCCCTGCCCACCGCGGTGGACGCGAGCCTGGCCGAATACCCCGTCGTGTGGGCCGCGGCGGGCACGCCGCGCACCGTGTTCCCCACGAGCTACGAGGAACTGCTGCGGATCACCGCGGGCGCCGGCGTGGCCGTGCGGTGAGCGGTCGCGGGCACCGGTTCATCCGGCGATCCGGGTCGATCCGCAAGTCAGCCGGCGAGCGCGGCCGGGTCGATCCGCAGGTCAGCCGGGTCGTCCGTGCGCACGGTGGTCGCGCTTTCCGCGACCAGCACGTAGTGCCCGTTCTTCAGCTGATACATCGCGATGGTTGCCGGGTGGTCGAGGTCCACGATCCAGTAGTGCTCGATACCAGCCGCAGAGTACTCGGCGAACTTGGTCACCCGGTCGGTGCCGACGGACCCCGGTGAGACCACCTCCACGGCGACGAGGACCTCCTCAGCCGCGCAGCGCGGTGCCGCACTGCCCGCCACGTCCGCTGCGACGACGACGAGGTCGGGGATGCGCACGGTCGCGGGCCAGTGCTCGTGGACGACCACCTCCACTTCCGGCAGCACTTCCAATCCCGACGGCAGCTGCGCCGAGAGCTGACTCCCCAGGCGCATGATCGCCCGCTGATGCGCCACCACGGGGCGGGGACTCACGTGCAGCACCCCTTCGACGAGTTCGGTGCGGTGGGTGCCGTCCTCCGGCAGCTCCGTCCAGTCGGCCAGGGACAACAGGCGGTCCGGCCACGTCGCGGCGCTCATCAGCCTGCCTCCTTCACCAGACCCGGTCCGTCGGACATCCATTCTGCACCAGCCCGGCGCAGCAGAACACGACAACGCCCCGCGGCGTGAGCTCGCGGGGCGTTGAAGTCCGGGGCGGGCGGCTACAGGTAGAACGCCAGGAACAGGCAACCGGCGAGCAGGACACCGAGCACCATGAGGACCTTGTCCTTGAGCACCACTTCTTCGGGCTCGCCGGCCACGCCCTTGTCGATGTCCACCGCGTACCGCAGGATCGCGATCACCATCGGGATGATCGCCAACGTGCCCCAGCGGGACTGCTCGTACTCGCCGATGTCGTAGGCCCACAGCGCGAACGACATGATCGAGATCGCCGCCGAGATGGCCCAGACGAACCGCAGGTAGGACGGCGAGTACGCCTTCAGCGATTTGCGGATCTTGGCTCCGGTCTCGTTGGCGAGCTTCACCTCGGCGTAGCGCTTGCCGGCCACCATGAACAGCGAACCGAACGAGACGACCAGGTAGAACCACGAGGTGATCGCCAGCCCGGCCGCGGCACCACCGGCCAACGATCGCAGCAGGAAGCCCGAGGCCACGATGCACAGGTCGATCACCGGCTGGTGCTTCAGCCCGAAGCAGTAGCCCAGCTGCACCGCGATGTAGACGCCCATCACCGCCACCAGCATCGGGTGGGTGAGGGTCGAGATCGCCAGCGAACCGATCAGCAGCAGCGCGCACACCGCGTAGGCGACGGGCACCGGGATGAGCCCGGCGGCGATGGGCCGGTTGCGCTTCGTGGGGTGCGCCCGGTCGGACTCCACGTCGATCGCGTCGTTGATGAAGTAGATGCCGGACGCCGCCATGGAGAAGGTGATGAAGGCGACGACCGCGTCCAACAGCACCGCGATGTCGAGGATCTGACCGGCCGCGAACGGAGCGGCCAGCACCAGAACGTTCTTGACCCACTGCTTCGGGCGCAGCTCCTTGATCAGCCCGCTGGCCAGGCCGGAGAGCGTACCCGCCTTGGCGGTGACCTTCGCGTGGTACTCGTCCGAGGCCTTCGGGTCCTCGGTCTCCGTGCTCTCCGAACCGTTGAGCACCTCGTCGCCGAACTCGGAGCCGATGCTTCCTTCGCCGTCGGTTTCGAGCTCCTGCTGCACTTCCGCGTCCACCGCGGAGTGCTCCGCGCCGTCCGGGGCGTGGTGCCCGGATGCGGTCGCGTCCTGCTGCACGTCCGCGGACGAGGACGCACCCGCATCCACGTCCTGGCTGACAGCAGCAGCGCTCTCCTTCTTGTCAGCCACGGTTCCTCCGCCGTTTCACGAATCGCCGAAAACCCCACGCCACGGCACCGCCGAGCGCGGAACCGGCGAGCACGTCGCTGGGATAGTGCACTCCGAGGACCACGCGACTGGCCAGCATCGGCGGCACCAGCACCGGTGTCAGTCGCCGCCCCGTCAGCCCGCCGTAGAGCACTGCCGCTGCGGTGGTGGACGTCGCGTGGGAGGACGGGAAGCTCAGCCTGCTGGGGGTGTCCACCAGCACGCGCACTTCGGGGTCGGTGGGTCGTTGCCGCCGCACCACGCGCTTCACCGCGACCGACGCGGCGTGCGCGGCGGCCACCCCCGCGGAGGCGGCGATCCACTCGCCGCGGTGCTCGCGGTCGGCCAGGGCACCGACCGCACCGGCGGCCAGCCACCCGGCGGCGTGCTCACCGAACAGCGACATGGTCTGCGCCGTTTTTACCACCGGGGGCGTGGCCATGGCACCTTGCACACGTCGCAGCGCCACGGTTTCGCACGTGACGCTGCTCGCGTCCGACTCGCCGCCGGACGCCTCCTCGTCTGTGACCGGCTGCCCAGCCGGCACGCTCACATCAGCAGCCACATCTTCTCCGGGTCGGGGGTTTGCGGCGCGGCAGCGAACTACCGCTGGTCGAAGACCTGCTTCCACGATTCGGGGCTGGTCAGGTCGGGCAGCGCAGCACGGTACCGCTCCCGCAGGTCGGACCACGTCTGGCCCAACTTGCGGTACAACGTCAGCGCCCGGGTCCCCAACCTACGGAACTCGGCGGGGTCGCGGCGACGGAACGCCACGCCGCTGCCGTCGGCGGTGGAGACGGTGGCGCTGTCGAGGTTGCCGAGCAGGAACCAGCGGGCGCTGGCAGCCGGGACGTTCAGCTGCGGGCGGCGCTCCGCTTCCTCGTCCGGCTCGGTCAGGTTGTGCAGCAGCGCCTTGGCCGCGCGCTTGGCCATCGCCGGTGTGCCCACGGGCGGGTTGAGCATGCCCTCGGCCATGATCGGATCGGCCGTCGGTGGCGGAACCTCGCGGGCGGAGGGCAGCGTCTTGGCGTCCTCGTACTCCGCGCGCAGCGCACGCACCTCCGGCAGCGCCGTGCGCAGGCTGTCGAACAGCCCTTCGGGACCGGCCATGAAGTCCTCGACGGCTTTGAGCTGCACCGCGACCGTGGAGTACTCCATCGACAGCAGGTGCCGCAGGGTGAGCTTGAGCTGCTGCTTGACGATGTTGTGCTTGACGTCGTCCGGGCTGTGCAGCGCCGCGAGGATCAACCGGTTGCGCACGTGGAAGTACGCGGTCCAGTCGGTGGCGTCGTTCTTGTCGGTCCACGGCATGTGCCAGATCGCCGCGCCCGGCAGCGTCACCGTCGGATAGCCGTGGCCGGCTGCGCGCAGCGAGTACTCCGAGTCGTCGTGCTTGAGGAACAGCGGCAGCGGCAGACCCGTGTTCTCGATGACCTCGCGCGGGAACAGGCACATCCACCAGCCGTTGTAGGTGGCGTGCACGCGCTGGTGCATCTTCGGCGACTTGCGCAGCGGTTTCTTGGCGAAGTCGTGATCGGTGGGCGCGCCGGGCGCGGCGCGCCACATCGCAGCACCGAGGTCGACGACCTCGCCCATGGTGTGCAGCCGCGAACGCGCCTGCAGGTTGAGCATCTGGCCGCCGACGATGAGCGGTTGCACGGCTGCGCGGGAGAACGCGTTGACTCGCAGCACGCTGTCCGGTTCCAGTGCGATGTCGTCGTCGAGCAGCAGCACCTGCGCGGCGCTGGAGTTGTGCACCCCCTCGTACATGATCCGGCCGAACCCGCCGGATCCGCCGAGGTTGGGCTGCTCGATCACGCGCAGCCGGTCGCCGAGCACGGCGGCGGCCTCGTCGAAGCCCTCGGTGTCGCGGATGCGCTGCTGCCCCTGGTCGGCCACGAGCACGGTGTCGACCACGTTCATGACCTCGGCGTCCTCACCCAGCGCGCGGAGGGTGAGCACGCAGTCCTGCGGGCGCATCGTGGTGGTGCCGACGACGACGTCCTGCCGGGGCAGCTCGGTGTCGGTGGTCCAGGCGGCCCGGTCGATCTCCAGCTCGGCGTCGTCGGTGAACACGTCGAACCAGATCCAGCCGCCGTCCTCGAACGGTGTGAGCGCGACCCGGAACTCCAGCGAGTCCCACTCCTCACCGGTGGAGATCGGCGTGCCCTGCAGGTGCACGCCGTCACCGTTGGGCTTGGAGCGGTACAGGTCGAGGCGGCCGGTGCCCCGCACCCGCAGGCGCAGCACGACCTCGTCGACCGTGGTCCACCGCTTCCAGTAGCTGGCGGGGAAGGCGTTGAAGTACGAGGCGAACGACAGCGATCCGTGCTGCGCGACCCGCAGGCTCCGGCGCGAGGTGAGCGTGGCCGCGCGTCCCTGGCCGGTGGACTCGTCGAGGTAGAGCACCCGCACGTCCAGCGGGTCCTCGCGCCGGGGCAGGACCACGCGCTGGAGCACCTGTTCGGGGCGCACGTCGCTGGTGCCCGCCGAGCTCATCGAGGTCACGTCGCTGAGTTTGCTCTCACCCGCGGTCGCGGAACGCGGAGTTCGGTCGGTCACGTCAGTCCTCCAGGGAGCCGTCCAGCGACCGCCCCTCGGTGAAGTGCGGGGCGATCTTGTTGTCGAACATGCTCAGCGCCGAACCGATCGCCATGTGCATGTCGAGGTACTTGTAGGTCCCCAGTCGACCACCGAAGATAACCTTGCGCTCCTTGGCTTCGCGCTTGGCCAGCTCCCTGTACGCGGTGAGCTTGGCGCGGTCGTCCGAGGTGTTGATCGGGTAGTAGGGCTCGTCGCCGCTTTCTGCCGCGCGGGAGTATTCGCGGAAGATCACGGTTTTGTCCTTCGCGTGCCGCGACTCCCGTTCCGGGTGAAAATGCCGGAATTCGTGGATGCGGGTGAACGGGACGTCCTCGTCCGCGTAATTCAGCACGGGCGTGCCCTGGTAGTCCCCGGTCGGCACGACCTCCTGCTCGAAGTCGAGGGTGCGCCAGCCCAGCTCACCGGCCGAGTAGCCGAAGTACTGGTCGAGCGGTCCGGTGTAGACGACCGGGCCGTCGGCCGGCAGCTGGTCGCGGACGTCGAAGTAGTCCGTGCTCAGCATGACGTCGATGTTCGGGTGCTCGGCCATCCGCTCCAGCCACGCGGTGTAGCCGTCGACCGGCAGGCCCTCGTAGGTGTCGCTGAAGTACCGGTTGTTGAAGTTGTAGCGGACCGGGAGCCGCGTGATGTTCGCGGCGGGCAGCTCCTTCGGGTCGGTCTGCCACTGCTTGGCCGTGTAGCCGCGGAAGAACGCCTCGTACAGCGGCCGTCCCACCAGGGAGATGGCCTTCTCCTCGAAGTTCTGCGCGTCCTCGGTGTTGATCTCCGAAGCCTGCTCGGCCACCAGCTCCCTCGCCTCGTCCGGCGAGAAGGCGCGGCCGAAGAACTGGCAGATCAGTCCCAAGTTGAGCGGGAAGGAGTAAATCTGGCCCCGGTGCTTGGTGAACACCCGGTGTTGGTAGTCGGTGAAATCCGTGAACTGCGTTACGTAGTCCCAGACACGCTTGTTCGAGGTGTGGAACAGGTGCGCACCGTAGCGGTGCACCTCGACACCCGTCTCGGGCTCCACCTCCGAATAGGCGTTGCCCCCGATGTGGTCACGTCGGTCCAGCACCAGCACGCGTTTGTCCAACTGGCTGGCGGCGCGTTCTGCGATCGTCAGTCCGAAGAATCCGGATCCCGCGACGATCAGGTCATAGCCTGCGAAGCTCACACACGAGAGGGTAGCGGGCTGGCGCGGACGACCCGAAACCGCCGTGACATCGGACCGGACGACTCGCTACGCGCCGTGTCAGCAGCGTATCCTCCGCCAACGGCGATCGAGCGGGGCTCACCGCACCGAGTGTCGATTCCGGCACGATACGCATTCGATTCCCGGATGAAATCCGCTTCCCGCGATCTCGGTCGTCGGACCCGGCCCGCGTGTCGGGTTTCGCTATGATCGCACGGCGCCGCACCGGCGGACCCGGACGGGAACACGATAATTCGAACACTTTTCGCATGGTTGCGGAAATTGCGGACCCCACCGGGGACGGTGGCGCCGGAAACGGCCGGGACCGGAGACGGCGGATCTGGATACACGGCCGGCGCCGGAGATGACCACGACAGGCACGATCAGGACGGGACGCAGAAGGACATGGCGGCAAGCGGCACGACCCCTGCAACCGTGCGCACCCCCGCTGAGCGGGCCGGCGCGGGACCACCCGCCCGCGACTGGCGCCCGCTGCTGATCGTGGCGATCCTGCTCGAGATCTTCGCCGTGTGGTTCGTGCACTGGATCGACACCCGCGGCTACGTCGACACGCAGGTCTACCAGCTCGGCGGCCGCGCCTGGCTCAGCGGCTTCGACCTCTACGGCGACCTCACCCCGGAAAGCCCGGACAGCAGCACGCTGCCGTTCATCTACCCGCCGTTCGCCGCGCTGCTGTTCACCCCGCTGAGCCTGGTGCCCGCGAACACGGCCGTGCTCGCCGTCTCGCTCACCTCGCACCTGTCGATCCTGGTCACCGCCTACGCGCTGGCGCGCTGCTCGCCGTACTTCGCCGCCCGGGCACCGTTCGTCGCCGCGGGCGCGGCAGCGCTCATGCCGTGGCTGACGCTGATCGAACCCGCGCGCGAGACGCTGAACTACGGCCAGATCAACCTGCTGCTCATGGCACTGGTCGCGGCCGACTGCCTGCTGCCCCGCACCCGCTGGCCGCGCGGGCTGCTCGTCGGCCTCGCCGGGGCGATCAAACTGACCCCGCTGGGTTTCCTGCTGTTCTTCCTCATCCGCAGGGACCACCGCGCGCTCGGCACCGGCCTGGCCACGTTCAGCGGCACCGTCCTGCTCGGCGTGCTCGCAGCGCCGCGCGACTCGGCCACCTGGTGGCTGGGGCAGATGTTCGACACCGGCAGCTCGATGGGCACCGTCTACGCGGGCAACGTGTCACTGCGCAGCCTCATCGCCAAGCAGGACATCTCCGGAACGGGGCTGAACCTGCTGTGGATCGCGGGAGCCATCGCCCTGTTCGGCATCACGGTGTGGGCGATGCGCTACGCCCAGCAGCAGGCCAACACCGCGCTGATGCTCGCGTTCAACGCCGTGCTCATCGTGCTCATCTCCCCCATCTCCTGGTCGCACCACTGGGTGTGGGCCGGGCCGACGTTGGCGCTGCTGTTCGCCATGGCCGTGCGACACCGCCGGTACGGGCTCCTCGCCGCGGTACTGCTGGCCGGGGCGACCGTGCTGTACGGGCCGCACTGGCACCTGCCCTACACCGAGAACCGGGAACTCGACTGGACACCGCTGCAGCAGGTGCTCGGCAACTCCTACACGCTCTGGGGCATCGCGCTGCTCATCGGCGGTGCGGTGGCGTACTGGCGCTGGACCGCGCCGACCGAGGTCGCCGACACGCCCGGAATCGTTGCCGAGCGGGGCCGTTGAGACGTCCGGCGCCGCTGAGGCGGCCAGGGCCGCTGGGACGTCCAGGGCTGGCTGAGGCGGCCTGTCCCAGTGGTCGGCGGTCTCGTCGGCGATGTTCGTCAAGCAGCACCGGAGGAGCGAAGCGACGACTCCTCTCGGGAACCGCGTGGACCCGTAAGGCTGTTGATCCTCCTGGCCACGATCAACGAACACACGTCGACCGGGACCAAAGGGGGCGAGGCTTCCGGAGCAGCCAGCCGAACGGCTGAACTGCGAGGGTCGGAACCAGCCTATCGCTGGGTTCCTCCGGTACGCCGGAGTTGTGTCTTCGGAGTCTTCACCCGGACAGATTGTTACCACTGTCCAGCGCCGGGGAATGCAGCGAGACCGCGATGTCAGGCGTGATCGCTGCGTCTGTGCCAGGGCTTACGACCTACGGGGCCGGGTGCTCCTACGCTCCCGCGTTGCCTGACACTCGAGATTCACCCGCTCTGACCGGGTTCCTCACGGCTGTGAACCGTGGCCGGGGCTCATCCCTACCCGGAGTCCGCCCGAAGCGACTACGGAGGAGAGCATATTCCGTGCTATGCTCAGCACTGCCAATTTGATTGGTCGCACTTTCAAGATTAGCACGGCGTGCCCCCGGTTTCGATCGGGGGCACGTTCGCTTTTCAGGCCACTTCCGGGTTTTCACTCCGACTCTCGCCGCTGCCGCCTCGCGTGCTCGCGCAACTGCTCCCGAGCATCCTCCAGCCGGAACCGGGCCTGTCCACCCGGGGTGTACAGCTCCGGGACCAAGATCCCCGCCGACACGTAGCGAGCGATCGACCGGCGGGACACGCCCAGCTCATCAGCCAGCTGTGACGACGTGAGCAACTTCGGAGCCATGCCCGGAAGCTGACACGGTTGGCTCAGTTGTCACGCGTTGTCTGTCCCAGATAAGTTTGCATGACCTATTATGTCTCGTGATGTCTCAGTTGAAGAGTCTGATCGACCGAGCTCCGAAGGTCTACGAAGCACCACTACAGATGCCCGTCCCGGCCGGCTGGCGAGCCCGACGGGACGGGGAACCGAGCGACAGCGGGTGGAACGGGTGAGCCGGTCGTGCTGCTACTGCGGGGAGGAGTTCAGTCGCGCCGGGGCCGAGCTGGACGCCCACGAGGACCAGCACTGATCCGCGAGCGTCCACTCGGGCCACGGCGGTCACTCCGGCAACCGCGAGGCCGTCGCCTCGGCCACCTTCTTCAGCTCCGAGCACGGATCCATCGGTTCAGTGCCCTTGTCGGTGATCTGGTAGATCGCGACACCACCGCCCGCATCGACCAGAACATTGCAGCCGAAGCCATTAGCGGCCGAGCTCGGCGTCTGAGCCACCGCGGCCGAACGACCCGCGATCTGCTGCTTCTCGTACGAGCCCCAGCTCCCGTTCTGCTCGTACGAGTCCACGGTCTCCTCGGTGCTCTTATTGAGCCCCACTGTCTGTTCGGCACCGCTCCACATGCACCCCGGTTCCCACGGAACCTCGGTTCCGTCCTCCGCGTTCGTCGAAACGCCCCACGACGTCAACTCGTCGTGCTGGAAGAACGTGCACGGGTCGAACTGCTCCAGCGCCTTGCTCTGCTGGGCTTCCGAAGTTTCGGGCTGATCCGAGTCACCACCACCGGCAGGGGTGGCGCACGCCGAGACCCCCAGCAGCACCACACCGGCCGACATTCCCAGCACCGAACGAGTGGTCCTGTTCACTGTTGCAACCCACCCTTGAGATCGTCAGCGGCCTGTTCGTCGGTAGCACGGTAGTCCTTCGCCGCACCCTCGAACGCATCCGCCAGCTTGTGGAGCTCCTGCTCCATCTGCTTCAGCAAAGTGACCGCGCCAGCCTCGGGATCCACCGCCTTCTGCCGGAACCTCTCCGCCAGGGCCTTCCCGTCCGGGTAGTCACCGAGGCCTTCGACGCGCTCAAGCGTTTGGGCACTGTGTGCCATATCGCCCATCGCGTCCGCCTCCTCCCGACACCGCTTCGCGGCCTCGTCCGCGGCGTCGGGATCGAGCCGCAGCTTGCCCGCGCCCACCTGCTCGTTGATCCACGCGGTCTGCTCGCTGACCTTCCCGAGCGCCTGCTTCGACCCCTCGAAGCCGCCGCCTCCGTCGTCCATGGCACCCCCTTCGCGATCGGAGATCACCCTAACGAGGGGTGGGCACGTGCGGGAGCCGTTCCGGTCAATTCCCGCGAACCGCCGAGACAACCGCGACGCGCCCGCGATCATCCACTGTGTCCCGCACCCGCGTGCTCGGGCGCGAACGGGCAGGAATCGCCCGTTCGGGCGCGTGCGGGCACGTCCGAGTGGAGCAGCGCGGTCGCCCCATCCGGTCGCCCTGCCGCGTCGAGCCGCCACGCGCAGGCCGATCGGGTCGATACCGGGGGATCCGAACCGATACGGTCCCGGTGTGCGCATCGGGATCGTGATTCTGCCGGAACATCGGTGGTGGGCCGCCGAACCGCTGTGGCGGATGGCCGAGGAGTACGGCTTCGCCCATGCTTGGACCTACGACCACCTGGGCTGGCGGTCCCTCGTGGACAAGCCGTGGTTCGACGCGGTGCCGACGCTCACCGCCGCGTCGGCGGCGACGTCCACGATCCGCCTCGGCACGCTGGTCACCTCACCGAACTTCCGCAATCCGGTGCACTTCGCCCGCGAAGTGACCGCGCTCGACGACGTCTCCGACGGCCGGTTCATCGTCGGCCTCGGCGCCGGCGGCCCCGGGTTCGACGAGACGGTCTTCGACGCCGCCGAACTCACCCCCGGGCAGCGCGCCGACCGGTTCGGCGAGTTCCTCCAGCTGCTCGACCGCATCCTGCGGCAGGACACCACCGACTACTCCGGCGAGTACTACACGGCCCGGGCAGCGCGCCGCAGCCCCGGCTGCGTGCAGCAACCCCGCGCGCCGTTCCTCGTCGCCGCCAACGGGCCGCGGACGATGCGCCTGGCCGCCCGCTACGGCGACGCGTGGGTGACCAACGGCGACGGCACCGCCGCCGACGACGAGAGCTGGTGGCGTTCCGTCGGCGACATGGCCCTGCAGTTCGACGACGCGCTCGCTTTCGAGGACCGCGACGGCCCGCTGGCCCGCTACCTGTCCGTCGACGCCGCGCCCACGTACTCGATGTCCAGCGTCGAGCACTTCCGCGACGTGGTCGGCCGCGCGAGCGAACTCGGCTTCACCGACGTGGTCACCCACTGGCCGCGCTCCGACGACGGGCCGTACGCCGGGTCGGAGGCCATCGTCGAGCAGATCGCCTCCGAAGTGCTGCCCGAGCTGAATTGAGCCGGATCCCAGGGCAGTTCAGCGTCTGATCCGTGACGCCGGCCGGTGCCAGCCGTGCCCGCATCACGCAGCCGGTTCGAGCACCTCGCGGCCGCCGAGGAACGGGCGCAGCGCCTCCGGCACGCGCACGGAACCGTCCGACCGCTGGTGGTTCTCCAGCAGCGCCACGATCCAGCGGGTCGTGGCCAGCGTCCCGTTCAACGTCGCGGCGAAGCGCGGCTTGCCGTCCGCGTCCCGGTGCCGCGTGTTCAACCGCCGCGCCTGGAACGTCGTGCAGTTCGACGTGGACGTCATCTCCCGGTAGGCCCCCTGGCTGGGCACCCACGCCTCGCAGTCGAACTTGCGGGCCGCGCTGTCGCCCAGGTCACCGGCCGCCGTGTCGATCACCCGGTACGGCAGCTCGAGCTTGCCCAGCATCTCCTCCTCCCAGGCCAGCAGCCGTTCGTGCTCGGCACGCGAGTCCTGTTCGGCGCAGTAGACGAACATCTCGAGCTTGTTGAACTGGTGCACGCGGATGATGCCGCGGGTGTCCTTGCCGTACGAACCGGCCTCGCGGCGGAAGCACGTCGACCAACCGGCGTAGCGCAGCGGCCCGCGGGAGAGGTCCACGATCTCGCCGGAGTGGTACCCGGCCAGCGGCACCTCCGAGGTGCCCACGAGGTACAGGTCGTCCTCGTCCAGGTGGTAGACCTCGTTGGAGTGCGCACCGAGGAAACCGGTGCCGTCCATGACCTCCGGCCGCACCAGCACCGGCGGCACGACCAGGGTGAACCCGGAGGCGGTGGCCTGCGCTGCGGCCATGTTCAGCAGCGCCATCTCCAGCTGCGCACCGACGCCGGTGAGGAAGTAGAACCGGGCGCCGGAGACCTTCGCACCGCGTTCCACGTCGAGCGCGCCGAGATCCGTGCCCAACTGCAGGTGGTCGCGCACCTCGAAGCCGAACTCGCGCGGGTCGCCGACGTGCCGCAGCACGGCGTAGTCGTCCTCCCCGCCGTGCGGCACCTCGGGTTCGATGAGGTTCGACAGCTGCCGCTGCAGGCGCTGCAGCTCCTGCTCCGCCTCGTCCTGCTCGGCCTCGGCCCGCTTCACCCGCGCGGCCAGGTCCTTGGCCTGCGCGAGCAGGTTCTCGCGCTCGTCGCCGCTGGCCCCGCCGACCTGCTTGCCGAGCCGCTTCTGCTCCGCGCGCAGGTCGTCGGCACTGGACACGGCCGACCTGCGACGCTCGTCGGCGGACAGCAGCGCGTCCACCAGCTCGGGGTCCTCCCCCCGGGCGCGCTGGGACACGCGCACGGCTTCCGGGTCCTCGCGTAGCGTCTTCAGGTCGATCATAGCTGGTCAGCCTAGCGGCAGCGGCGATGCACGACCGCGCGGGGGTTGCGGTGCGCCGCCGCTGCGCGGGACACGGCTGCCCCGGCGGGACGGAATTGAGCAGGGTGCGGGCGCGCTCGCAGCGGGCACGGCATGATAGGTGGCGATGGCCGAAACCGACTCCTCCCGATCGCGGCATCTCCGCGGCCGCAACACGCGGCTGATCATGGTGTCCGCAGCGATCGGGGCCCTGCTGATCCTGCTCATCTCCACCCTGCTGAACTGGCCCACCGGCGAGGACGAGGGCTCCGGCGGCGGTCCGGGAGGAATCGGTGCGGCCCCCACGCCGCAGGAGTTCAACGCGCCGCGCGGCACCTGCCTGAACTGGACGCAGGTCAACGCCGCGGACCTGGAGCAGGTGGGCTGCGATCAACCGCACCTGTTCGAGGTCACCGGTAAGAGCGACATCGGCGGCGACTTCCCGCCGAACGCGCCCTACCCCAGCACCGAGCAGTGGCAGCGGCTCAAGCAGGAACGCTGCACCGACGTCTCCACCGCGTACCTGCAGGGCTCGTTCGACCCGCAGGGGCGGCTGGCGGTCGGCGCGTTCACCCCCAGCGAGGAGGGGTGGAGCGACGGCGACCGGACCCTGCACTGCGGGTTGCAGCAGCCGGGGCCCTCCGGGGAGCTGTACCGGCTGAACGAGCGGGCGATCGACATCGACCAGTCGAACGTCTACGAGGCGGGCCGCTGCCTGGGGATCAACGGCACGGCCGTGTGGGACCCGGTCGACTGCTCCCGCCCGCACGCGGCCGAGATCACCGGAACGGTGAACCTGGCCGACGAGTTCTCCGGCGAATACCCGCCCGTGGAGGCGCAGGACAACTACCTCGCCACCCGCTGCCAGCAGATCACCGCCGAATACGCCGGCGGACCGCAGGTGGTCGAGGACAAGGGTCTGGTGACGTACTGGGACACGTTGTCCGAGGAGAGCTGGGGCGCCGGGTCGCGCCTGGTCAACTGCAAGGTGAGCGCCCAGTTGCCGGACGGCAGCGGGCTGGCACCGGTCACCGGCGGTGTGCGCGGCGAGGTCAGCATCGGCGAGGAACCCGCGCCGGAGAAGACCGACCGGGCGCGCCCCGGAGCTCCCGCCGAAGGCCCGCGATGATCCCGCCGAAGGCCCGCGGTGATCCCGACCGGGATGACCTCCCAGGCCAGCGTGACGCCCCGAGCAACGTGACCGGCCGATCTCCCCGAGCGGTGGCTCGCGGCCCTGGCCGGATCACCCCTGGCCAGGGCGGTCCCTGACCGGATCACCCCTGGCCGGAGCACCCCTGACCAGGGGTGATCTCCCCGGGCGGTGGCGCGCACCCCCCGACACGCGCGGTGTCCTTTTCGCGCGGAACACCGCTCGGGTACAACGGCGGCATGCCCGTGGAAATGCCCCGCGCCCGGTTCGAGGAGCTCGTCTCGGACGCGCTCGACCGCGTTCCGGAGGAGTTCGCCTCCGCGATGAACAACGTGGCCGTGCTCGTCGAGGAGCGTGACCCCGATGACCCCTCGCTGCTCGGACTCTACGAGGGCGTCGCGCTGACCGAACGCGATCACACCTACGCGGGCGTGCTGCCGGACACGATCACGATCTACCGGGAACCGCTGCTGGACATGTGCGACGACGAGGAGCAGCTCGTCGAGGAGATCGCGGTGACCGTGGTGCACGAGATCGCGCACCACTTCGGCATCGACGACGCCAGGCTGCACGCCCTCGGCTGGGGCTGAGCGGCCGCCCGAGCTGGGCAGGACTCACGCCAGGCGGCCCGCGCGCACGTCCTCGAGCCACTGCAGCGACTGGCGGAACGCCTGCTCCGAATCGGCCGGGCGCACGCTCGTCGGCTGCCGGTCCGCCCGCGGGTAGGAGCCGAGGAAGCGGACTTCGCTGCAGCGGCGGCGCAGCGCGGCCAGCACGTCGCCGATGCGCGAATCGTCGACGTGCCCGTCGCAGTCGAGGAAGAACCGGTACTCGCCGAGGCGGTCCTTGGTGGGGCGCGACTCGATGCGGTTGAGGTTGATGCCGCGCAGCGCGAACTCGGCGAGCATCTCGGCGAGCGAGCCGACCTCGTCGCCGATCACGGCCGCCACGGACGTGCGGTCGGCCCCCGTGGAGTCCGGCAGCGAGCCGGGACGCCGCACGAGCAGGAACCGCGTGCGCGCGTCCTGCACATCGGCGATGCCCTCGGCCAGCCGGGCGATCTCCGGGTAGTGCTGCGCGGCCAGGGGCGCGGAGATCGCGGCGTCCACCTCGCCCGCCTGCACCGAGGCGGCCGCGGCGGCCGTCGAGGCGGCCGGGAGCTCCTCCGCGTCGGGCAGGTTCTGCCCCAGCCATCCGCGCACCTGCGCGAGCGCGTGCGGGTGGCTCGCGACGGACCGCACGGTGCCCAGGTCGAGGCCGGGGCGGGCGAACAGGTCGAACCGCACCGGCAGCGCGACCTCCGCGACGGAAACCACCGGGTCGCCGGTGACCAGCGAGTCCAGCGTCGCCGGAACGGCCCCTTCCACCGAGTTCTCCACCGGCACTCCCGCTGCGGAGATCTCGCCGGCGCGCACCGCTCGCAGCGCCGACGGCACGCTCTCGTAGGGCACGAGCTCCGTGTCGAAGCCGGTGGGGAACCGCGCGGTCATCGCGTGCACGGCTTGCTCGCTGAACGTGGCCCACGGCCCGAGGAACCCGATCTGTGGCACGCGCCCACCCTAATCACCGCTCGACTCACCGTCCGAGCGTCACCGTACGCAACCGGACAGGCCGCAGCGGCGTTCGACCCGACGTGCACGATCGTGTCGGGCGCAACTCGCCGACACGGTTACGCGCTGCCAGCAAAAACGATCAACAACTGGGACGATTCGGAAGATGCGCGAGGCCCCGTCACGCGAGAGCACCCTGCCCCTCAGAAGCGCTCCGTCACTCGGAAACTCCCCGCCGATCGGAAGCTCCATGTCACGCGAAAGTACTTCGGTGCTCGACCAGTGCGAGACTGCGACGTCACGGTGTGACCTACTCAATCCCACGGTCGGTAATGTACCTGCGATGCTGTGGGGCGTGACTGCGCACGCGGAGCACTCACCGGAAGGAGCGGAACCGCACCAGCTGCGGCTGGTGCTGTGCGCGTTGGACGACGACCTCGCCGCGGCATGGCAGGAGGTCGCCGACAGCAGGTCGGGGGTGCACGTGCACCCCGGATCGGTGCTGGACGTGCCCGCGGATGCGGCCGTGAGCCCTGCGAACTCGTACGGCTGGATGCGCGCTGGTGTCGACGAGCACTACGCCCGCACGTTCCCGGGCATCGAGGAGCAGGTCCGCAGTGCGGTGCTCGCCTACCACGGGGGTGAGCTCCCGATCGGCGAGGCACTGCTCGTCCCCACCGGTTCGCGCACCCCGATCTGGCTGATCAGCGCGCCGACGGTGCGGGACCCCGCGGAACGCCTCCCGGAGGACACGGTCCACCCGTACCTCGCCGCACGGGCCGTGTTCCGGCTGTGGGCCGAGGGCGCGCTCGAGGACGGCGAACCGGTCCGCAACGTCGTGCGGTCGATCGCCATGCCCGGCCTCGGCACCGGCGTCGCCGGCCTCGACCCGCGCTCGTGCGCGCGGCAGGTCGCCGCGGCGTGGGACGAGGCGTTCGCTCCCGTGGACCACCCGCAGCGTTGAGCGAGCGCGAGCGGCGGCTTATCAGTAAGGTCAGGGAGCAGGGGACGATCACCGCGAGGAGGCCACCCATGCTCATACGCCGTTTGGCTCGTCCGCTGCTCGCGAGCATCTTCATCTACGGCGGGATCCAGGAACTGCGCAACATCTCCGCCCACGCACCGGCCGTGTCGCACCTGCTGGAGCAGACCGCCGGCCAGGTCAACGAAACGCTGCCCGACCAGGTGCCCGCGGACGCCGAAACGCTGGCCCGCATCGACGGGTCGGTGAAGGTCGGCGCGGGGGCACTGCTGGCGCTGGGCAAGTTCCCGCGGCTGACCTCGCTGCTGCTGGCGGCGAACATCGTGCCGACGACGCTGGCCGCGCACGCCTTCTGGGAGCACGAGGACGCGGAGCAGCGCGGCACGCAGACCATCGAGTTCCTGAAGAACCTCGGTGTGCTCGGCGGCCTGCTCGTCAGCGCCACGGAGACGGGCGGCAAGGCCAAGCACGGCCGGTGCCCCAAGAAGGCGCAGCAGACGGCGCCGCACACGCCCAAGGTCGGCAGGCCGAACAAGAACGGCAAGGAAACCAGGAAGGGCAAGTGCGCCAAACCGGGCAAGCAGGCGAAGCACGGCAGGGCGGCGAAGGCCAAGCACTGAACCGCGCCCCGTCCGGCCGCCGGCGACCTGCACACCTCGGGGCGGGTGGCCGCCGGCGGCGCGCCGCGTCGTAACGTGTTGACCGTGCCGGTGAAGGTGCTGCTCGTGGACGACCACGAAGTCGTCCGCCGCGGTCTGCGCGAACTGCTGAACATCGAGGACGACCTCGAAGTCGTCGCCGAGGCCGGCGGGGTGGACGAGGCGCTGGTGCGCGCCCGTGCCACCCAGCCCGCGGTCGCCATGGTGGACGTGCGCCTGCCCGACGGCGACGGGTTGGACCTGTGCCACCGGCTGCGGGAACTGCCGTCCGCACCGCGCTGCCTCGTGCTCACCGCGTTCGACGACGAGCAGGCGCTCGTCGGGGCGATCAACGCGGGCGCGTCCGGCTACCTGCTCAAGCAGGTCCGCGGGCAGGACCTGGTCAACGCCGTGCGGGAAGTCGCCGCGGGCCGTTCCCTGCTCGACCCGGTGACCACGACCCGGGTGCTGGACCGGTTGCGCCAGTCCACCGCGCCCGAACCGGAAGGGCTCGCCGCCATGACCGAGCGGGAGCGGCGCGTGCTCGATCTCATCGGCGAGGGCATGACGAACCGGCAGATCGCCGAGCGGCTGTTCCTCGCCGAGAAGACGGTGAAGAACTACGTCACCTCCGTGCTGGCCAAGCTCGGCATGGAACGCCGCACGCAGGCCGCCGCCTGGATCGCGCGCCACAACAGCGAAACGTGAGCTCAGCCGGTGACGGCCCCCTCGAGCGGATCCCCGCGGACGACGAGATCGGCGTGCGCGCGGTGCGCCGCGACGAGGGAAGCGTTGCCCTCGTCGACCTCCCGCACCCACGCGCAGGCCCGCTGCCGCGAACTGCCGCAGCGCACGTGGCGGGAAACGAGCCGCTCCCGCCGGAGCTCCTCGTCCGGCGCCAAGAACCAGGCCTCGTCGAGCAACGCGCGCACCGCCGACCACGGCTCGCGGTCGAGCAGCAGGTAGTTGCCCTCGGTGATGACCAGCGGGGTGCGCACGGGCACGGCGATCGCCGCGGCGACCGGTTCCTCGATGTCGCGGTCGAACCCCGGGGCGTGGACGAGCTCCTCCGCGTTCCACCGCAACCGCCGCAGCAGCGCCGTGTAGCCGGCGACGTCGAACGTGTCGGGCGCGCCCATCCGATCGCGCAGGCCGAGGCGGCGCAGCTCGGCCTGCGCCAGGTGGAACCCGTCCATGGGCACGACGACCGCGTGCGGTCGCAGGGCGCGCGCCACGGCCTGCGCCGCGGTGCTCTTGCCGCAGCCGGGCGGACCGGCGATGCCGAGAATCCGCCGCTGCCCCGTCTCGATCAGCGCGCGGGCCCGCGCGAGGAGCTCGCCGAACGGCATCTCATCCGTCCTTCCGCCCGCGCAGGGAATGCTCGACGTCCTCGAGGCTGCGGCCCTTCGTCTCGGGGAGCTTGCGGTACAGGTAGAGGAGTCCGGCGAGCCCGAGCAGGCCGTAGAGCCAGAACAGCCCGGTCTCCGTGATCGCGCTGATCAACGTGAGCACGGAGATGGATACGAGGAAGTCCAGGCCCCAGTGGGTCAGCGAGCCGAGCCCGGCGGCCTTGCCGCGCACCGCCGTCGGGAACACCTCGCTGTTGATCAGCCAGATCGCGATGCCGAGGCTGGCGGCGAAGGCGGCTTCGTAGAGCATCAGGCCGAGCGTCAGCAGCAGTCCGAGCCCCTGCACCGACGGCAGCAGGTACAGCGCGCCGAGCCCGAACAGCACGACGATGACCACCCCGGTGCCGCCGAGCAGCAGCGGGCGGCGGCCCACCTTGTCGACGAGCAGCAGCGCCAGCGCGGTGAACACCATGTTCGTGGCGCCGATGCCGACCGAGGACAGGATCGCAGCCGAGTCCCCGAGCCCTGCCTGCTTCAGGATCGTCGGGGCGTAGTAGATGATCGCGTTGACGCCGACGAGCTGATTGGTGGCGGCCACCGCGATGCCGAGCAGCACGGCGGGGCGCAGCCGCGGGCGGAACAGGTCGCGGTAGGTGAACGAGCGCTCCTCGCGCATCGCGGTCTGCAGCTCGTGGATCTCCGCCTCGACCTCTTCGCTCGGCCGGGTGCGCGTCAGCACCGCGCGCGCCTCCTCGGCGCGTCCGCGTGCGAGCAGCCAGCGGGGGCTTTCGGACAGCCGGAACAGCCCGAGGAACATCACCAGCGAGGGGATGGCGGCGATGCCGAGCATCCACCGCCACGCACCGGCCTCGGCGAAGGCGTAGCCGACGAGGTAGGACGCGAAGATGCCGATGGTGACCATGAGCTGGTGCATCGACACGAGACGTCCGCGCACGTGCTGCGGGGCGATCTCGGCGATGTAGGCGGGCACGATGAACGAACTCGCCCCGATGGCGACGCCGAGCACCGTGCGCGCCGTGATCAGCGTGGTCACGTCCGGCGCGAGCGCGGCGAGCAGCGCGCCGAGGGTGAACGTCGCCGAGACGAGCATGAGCGTGCGGCGGCGGCCGAGGCGGTCGACGACGGGGCCGCCGCCGAGGGCGCCGGCGACGGCGCCGAGCAGCAGCGAGGACACGACCAGCTGCTGCATGCCCTCGCCCAGGTCGAACTCGGGCGCGATGTAGAGCAGCGCCGCGGAGATGACTCCGGTGTCGTAGCCGAACAACAGGCCGCCGAGAGCGGCGATCACGGTGGAGCCGACGACGACACCGCGCCCCGGTCTCGCTGCCGGGAGCTGCTCTGTCCGCATGGGCCTCCCCTTCCTCGGCCGGTTCTCGAGAGGCGCTGATGGCAGATTTCACGCCCTGACTGAGGCAGGAACACTAGGTTGTGGTTAAGCGGTTGCGCAAGCGCTTAACTTGTTAATCTGCCCGCACCGGGACAAACCCGTGCACCGACCAACGGGGAGGCGGCATGGCGACCATGGCGGACGTCGCCCGCGCGGCCGGCGTGTCCATCGCGACCGTTTCGCACGTGGTCAACGGGACTCGCGCGGTGCGGGAGAGCACGCGCCGCGCCGTGGAGGGCGCCATCGAACGGCTGGGCTACGCCCCGAACACGCTGGCGCGCTCGCTGGCCACGGCGAGCACCCGCACCCTCGCCGTGGTCATGTCCGCGATCAGCAACCCGTACTTCAGCCGCGTCCTCCAGGGCGTCGAAGCGGCCGCGGTCCGCGAGGGCTACACGCTGCTGCTCGCCGAGTCCCACGACGACCCGGAGCACGAACTCGCCGCAGTGCGCACCATGCGCGAACGCCGCGTCGACGGAATCGCCCTGGCACCCTCCGCGAACCCCGCGCGCGCACTGGAATACGCCGCCCGGCAAGACGTTCCGCTGGTGCTGTTCGACCGGATCGTCGACGACCGCTACGACCAGGTCGGGCCGGACAACAGCGAACCCGTGGCGTGCCTCGTCGACCACCTCGCCGCACTCGGACACCGGCGGATCGGGATGGTCTCCGGCCGCGCCGGTCTGTCCACAACGGACGAACGCATCGCCGGTTACCGGATCGGGCTGCGGCGCAACGACCTTCCTTGCGACGAAAAGCTCCGCGCAGGCGGGGAATCCGAAACCGGATCCGCCGCCGAAGCCACCGCTGCCCTGCTCGCGCACGAGCGGCCGCCGACCGCACTGATCACCGCCAACGACAGCATGACCATCGGCGCACTGCAGGCGCTGCGGGACGCCCGATTGCGCGTGCCCGCCGACATCGCGCTGGCCGCCTTCGACGACTTCCCGTGGGCGGACCTGTTCGCACCCCGGCTGACCGCGATAGCCCAGGCCTACGAGGACATCGGCGCCGAAGCCACCCGCCTGCTCGCACGCCGCATCGCCGAGCCCGCGCTGCCCGCCGAAACGCACCGCCTGCCATCGCGATTCGTGCACCGCGAATCCTGCGGCTGCGCACCGGCCGACGACGCGCACGCGCCGGCATGACCGCCCCACTGCTCACACGCGCACGAGGGGGACCTCCCAGGTGATGGTCGTGCCGGCTTCCGGGGAGGAGTCGATGTCGCAGTGCCCGCCGGCGGCCGCGGCACGCTCCTCCAGGTTCCGCAGACCACGCTTGCTCACGTCCCGCGGAATGCCGCAGCCGTCGTCGGCGACCTGCAACGACAGATCGTCCTCGCCGCGCCGCACGCGCACGGACACCTCCCGCGCCCCCGCGTGGCGCACCACATTGGACAGTGCTTCGCGCAGCGCGGCGCGCGCGTGGTCCGCCACCGCGACCGGCACGTCGGACAGGTCGCCGGTGACGTCCAACCGCGGATCCCGGCCGAGCAGTTCGCCGGCGATGCACACCTCCGAGCGCATCGACTCGTCCAGGTCCGCCGACTGCCGCGAGGACTCGGGATCGGCGGAACGCAGCGTGCGCGCGGTCGTGCGCACCTCGTCGATGGCCTGGTCGATCTCCTGCATCGTCTCGGTCAGGCGCTCGCTGTCGGCCGAGGCCAGCTGCCCGGACAACCGCCTGCCGAGCACCTCCAGCTGCATGCCCGCGGCGTAGAGGCGCTGCACGATGACGTCGTGCAGCTCGCGGGCGATCCGCTCCCGCTCCTGGTACACGGCGATGCGCTGGCGAGCCGTCGACCCCTCCGCGAGCACCAGGGCCAGGCCGGCCTGGGCGGCGAACGACGTCAGCACGTCGACGGCGTTGCGGGCGAAGGACGTCGCACCTCGCCGCCGGTAGACCGCCAGCGCGCCGAGTCGGCGCTCGTTCGTGCCGAACGGCGCGACCGCGAACGGCCCGTACACGCGCAGCTCGGCGGGCACGTACGGCGCGGTCAGCGGATCGTCGACGAGGTCGTCCACCACCACGGGCACGCCGTTGCGGGCAACGCGGGCCGCGGCCGAGTTGGAGGAGAGCACCGTGCCCACCGGGTCTCCGAGCGGGGCGGTGCCGTCGGAGGAGCCGTAGACGGCTTCCACCGTGACCCGGCCGTCGTCGCCGCGCACCGTCACCACACCGAGGTCGGCTTCGACGAGTTCGGCGGCGCGGCGGACCACGAGCGGCAGCACCGCATCCGGGTCGTCCGCCGCGAGCGCGGCCTTGGTGATCTCGGTGGACGCGTCGAGCATCCTGCCGGCGAGCGCGGAATCCATGGCGCACTCGACACTACGCGCTCACCCGCGCAGCCAGCCGCGCAGCCGCCTCAACTCCTCACCGCCTCGCCGCCTCGCCGCAGCACGCTCACCTGCATCGGGGCGACAGAGCCCCCGCCAAGAACCCCGCGAGGCAGGAGTGGCGGACGTTTCTCGAGAAATGTCGGCGATGTTTCTCGTGGGTGCTCAAGGGGTGGGTGCAAGACTGGCGGTATGCCTACGAGTGTGTCGTCGTTGCAGCAGCAGCGGGTGTGGTGGTGGCATCGTCAGGGAGCGACCGTGGCCGCGATTGCTCGGCTGGTTGCGGTGTCGTCTACGGCGGTGGAGGGTGTCCTCAATGCGCATGGCGGGATGGCGCCTGCGCCGCGGCGGCGGCATCCGCAGGCGTTGACGCTGTCCGAGCGGGAGGACATTTTCGCTGGTCTGGCCGCTCAGCAGACGTTTACCGCGATCGCGGCCGGACTGCGCCGGTCCGTGTCGACGGTCTCGCGCGAGGTGGGCCGCAACGGCGGTCGGGAGCACTACCGGCCGGCCCAGGCCGAGCAGGCCGCCGCCGATCGGGCGCGGCGGCCGAAACGCTCGGCCCTGGCCGAGCGGCCGCAGTTGGCCGCCTGGATCGCCGACCGGTTGGTCTACGACCGGTGGTCGCCGCGGCAGATCGCGGCCCGGCTGCCGCAGGAGTTTCCGCATGATGAGGACATGCGCACCTCGCACGAGACGATCTACCGCAGCCTGTATGTGCAGTCCCGCGGCGAGTTCCGCCGCGAACTGACCCGCTACCTGCGGCGGCGCCACTCCCGCCGCCGGCCGCAGACCCGTGTCGGCGAAACGCGGGGCCGGCTGCCGGACGCGGTGCCGCTGTCGGCCCGGCCGGCCGACGCCGAGGACCGCGCCGTGCCCGGCCACTGGGAAGGCGATTTGATCCTCGGCCGCGGTGGCTCAGCAATCGCCACCCTGGTCGAGCGGCACTCCCGCTTCGTGATGCTCACCGCCCTGCCCCACGGCAAAACCGCCGACGCCGTCGCTGAGGCGCTGGCCAGCATCATCACCCGCCTGCCCACCCAGCTGCGCCGCAGCCTCACCTGGGACCAGGGCAAGGAAATGGCCAACCACGCCCACTTCTCCGTCGCCACCGGCCTGCCCGTCTACTTCTGCCCACCCGGCACCCCCTGGCTCCGCGGCAGCAACGAAAACACCAACCGACTGCTCCGAGACTTCCTGCCCAAAGGCACCGACCTGGCCCAACACAGCCAAGCCGACCTCGACACCATCGCCAACAAACTCAACGCCCGCCCCCGCTGGACCCTCAACTGGGCCACCCCCGCCGAAACACTCCACCCCACCCTTGCACCCACCCCCTGAACCCGCCCGAGAAAAGTCCAAACCCCTGGGCACAGGATCGGCAGCGTCGCGGGCATCGCATGACGTAGCGCGCTGCATTCCGCTTCAGGTGAGTGCAGCGGGGGTTTGCCGGTGCGAGTCCGGTCCCGACGCGAGACCGGTCCCGGCACTGGTCCGGTCGCGGAGCACCGCGACCTGCCCGTCGGCCACGCCGAGCACGACGTCGGCGTGCTCGGTCTCGGCCCAGCGGTGCGTCACGTGCACCACGGTCCGGTCGCGCAGCGCCCGGCGCAGGCCGGTGACCACGGTGTCGGCGGTGGCGTCGTCCACGTGCGCGGTCGGCTCGTCGAGCAGCACCAGCGCGGCGTCGTCGACGAGCAGCGCCCGCGCCAGGGCCAACCGCCGCGCCTCCCCACCGGAGACGGCCAACCCGTCCGCGCCGACCAGCGCGTCCAAGTGCTCGGACCAGCCGGACAGCCCGGCCAGCCGCAGCGCCCGCCCGAAGCGCGCGTCCGACGCCTCGGGGGCGGCCATGCGCAGGTTCTCCCGCACCGTCGTGGACACCAGCTGCGGTTCCTGCGGGCACCAGGACAACCGCGACGGCGCCGCGACCGCGCCGCCCTCCGGGGCGAGGTGCCCGAGCAGCAGCGCCACCAGGGTCGACTTGCCGCCGCCGGACGGTCCGACCACGGCCACGTGCGTGCCGGCGGGGACGCGCAGGTGCGCATCGCGCAGCGCCGGTTCCGCCGCCCCGGGCCACCGCGCCGTCACCCCGTGCAGCTGCACCTCCGCGGCGGGCTGCGGCGCGTGCTGCTGCCCGTCGCATTCCTCGGCCGCCGCGAGCACCGGGGCGACCCGCTGCTGCGCAGCGCGCAGCGCGGAGAACTGCTGGGCGGCCGGCGGGAACAGCCCCACCGCCTCCGCCGCGGCCAGCGGCACCAGTCCCAGCACCGGGGCCAGCTCCGGGGCCAACGTCCCCTCGGCGACGGCCGCCGCCCCGGTCCAGGCCCCGCCGAGCACGGCCACCCCGATCGCCAGCGTCTGCACCGCCGTCGCAGCACCGGAGCCGAACGCGGCCCGCCGCGAACGCCGCACCAGCTCCGCGTCCACCGCGGCCAGATCCCGGCGCTGCCGCGCGTCGGCGCCGAAGGCCACGTGCTCGGCGATGCCGTCGAACAGCGCGAACACCCGCGCGGCCACGCGGCGCCGCCCCTCGGCCGCGGCCGCGGTGGCGCGGCGTTCCGCCGCGAGCGCGACGAGCGGTCCGGCCACGGCCGCGGCGACCCCGCCGCCGGCCAGCCACCACCCGGCCGCGGGCAGCACCGCCATCTGCACCGCGATCGCCCCGAGCAGCACGACGCCGCCGACGACCGGGGGGAGCAGCACGCGCGGGACGAGGTCGCGGATCGCGTCCACGTCGTCGACGAGCCGGCGCAGCCCCTCCCCGCGGCGCAGCCCGGCGGTGCGGGCGGGACCGAGCCGCACGAGCGCGCGCCACAGCTGTTCGCGCAGCCGTCCGGACAGGCGGAACGCGGCGTCGTGGCTGACGACGCGTTCCACGTAGCGCAGCACCGCTCGGGACAGCGCGAACGTGCGCACGCCGACGACGGCGACGGTCAGCGACATGATCGGCGGTTGCTGCGAGGCCCGTGCGATCAGCCACGCCGAGGTCGCGGTCAGCGCGAGACCGGACAGCAGCGACAGCGCGCCCAGTGCGATGCCGGCGAACGCGCGGGGAGTGAGCAGCCGCCGCACACGCCGCCTCCGCGGACCGTCCACATCGGAAACGCCGGCGATCTCGCGGGTTTCGCCGCCGCCGGTCTCCGCGACCGGGTCCGGGTCCTCGGGGCGGTGGCTGGCGAGCACCACCACGTTGCCCGCTTCCGCGGCGCGCTGCACCGCCGCGTCGACCCGCCGCGCCGCCTCCGCGTCGAGGTTCGCGGTGGGTTCGTCCAGCAGCAGCACGCGCGCGTGCCCGCGCAGCCGCAGCAGCGCCCGTGCCAGGGCCACGCGTTGGCGCTCCCCCGTGGACAGCCGGTCCACGGGCCGATGCAGCAGCGCAGCGGCGCCGATCTCGGCGAGCGCGGCCTCGGCCGCCTCGCCGGTGCCGGGCGGCTGGTCCGAGGCCGCCAGGGCCAGCTCGTCGGCCACGGTGCCGCCGCTGAACGCGGGCCGCTGCGGCACCCACGCCACGCGTTGCCGCCAGGCCGCCCGGTCCAGGTCGTCGAGCGCGGTGTCGCCGTAGCGGACGCTGCCCTCATCGGCGCGGGTGAAGCCCAGCAGCACCGACAGCGTGGTGGACTTGCCGCTGCCGCTCGGCCCGACGTCGCCGAACCCGTCGAGCCGCAGCACCTCGCCGGGGTGCGCGGTGAAACCGAGCCCGTCGGGCGCGTAGCCGGTGCGGCGCAGCACCCGCAGCCCGCGGACCCGCAGCGGTGCGGCTTCCTGCGCGGGTCGGGCGGTGCCGCAGCTGCGCGCCTCCGGTTCGTCGCGCAGCGCCTCGTCGACGCGCCGCACCGCCTCCACCCCGTCCTCGCTGGCGTGGTGCGCCGTTCCGACCGAGCGCAGCGGCAGGTACACCTCGGGGGCGAGGACGAGCACCATCAGGCCGGTGGCCAGGCCGAGGTCGCCGCCGGCCAGGCGCAGCCCGATGCCCACCGCCACCACGGCCACCGACAGCGAGGCCAGCAGTTCCAGCACGAGCGCGGACAGGAAAGCGATGCGCAGCGTGGACATCGTCGTGCGCCGGTGCTGTTCGCTGACCCGCCGCACGACGTCGCCCTGCTTGCGGGCTCGGCCGAAGGCGGTGAGCACGCCGAGCGCGCGGACGAGTTCCAGCAGTTGGGCCGACAGCAGCTCGACGGCGCGGGCGGCGCGGCTGGTGCGGTGTTCGGTGTAGCGGCCGACGAGCCAGCCGAACAGCGGGATCAGCGGCACGGTGAGCACCAGCACCAGCGCGGAGATCCCGTCGTGCAGCAGGATCCACGCGCCGAGCGCGGGCGGCACGATCCCGGCGGTGATCAGCGCCGGCAAGTACTGGGTGAAGTACGCGTCGAGCGCGTCCAGCCCACGTGTGGACACTGTGGACAGTTCGGCGCGGCCGTGCCGGTCGACCCACTCCGGGCCGCGCCGCACCGCGGCCTGCACCAGGTTGCGCCGCAGCTCCTCCTTGGCGCCGGCCGCGGCGCGGGCGGTGACCGCTTCGGTGGCCCAGCCGATCGCGGCGCGTGCGGCGATCGCGCCGGCCAGCACCACCAGGTGCGGGGCGACGGCGGCGGGTGCGGCGGCATCGGTGACCACGGCGGCGAGTGCGCTCACCAGCGCCCACGCCTGCACCACGAGCGCGAGGGCCTGCGCCGCCGCCAGCGCACCGCCGAGCACGAGGGCGCGCCGCGCGGACGTCGACAGTCGCGGCAGGGCTCCCAGCGGGGACATCGGCCTCCTGGTCGCTACTCGATGTCCGCTGTCCGGGGCGGGCGGTCGGGGGTGGCTGGGCGTGCAGGAGGTTCCGCTACGCATGCGCAAACGCCCTAACAAAGTCCTACGGTCTGTTTCATAAGCGGTGTAGTGGGCCACATGAGGAGGGGCACCCGCAGTCCAGGGAAACGCTGAGGTTCCGCCACGGAAGCCCGCACGCAAGCCCACATGTGAAACTCTTCCTGGTGTCAGTGCGCGTGCACGGGGATGTGCTGCGTCCCGATCCGCTTGCGGAACACCCAGTACGTCCAGCCCTGGTAGATGAGCACGGCAGGTGCGCCGATCAGGGCGGTCACGCTCATCACGGTCAGCGTGTACGGGCTCGACGAGGCACCGGCGACCGTCAGCGACCACTCCGGGTTCAACGTGGACGGGATGACGTTCGGGTACAGCGCGCCGAACAGCGTGACGACCACCGCGGCCAGGCTGAGGCCCTGCAGCGCGAACGCCTGCCCCTCGCGCCAGGCCGCCATCCTGGCCAGTGCCGCCAGCGCGGCCAGCAGCGCGATCGCCAGCGGCACCCAGGTCCAGCTGCCGCCTTCGGCGAGCTGCGCCCACAGCGCCAGCGCGACCACCGGTGCCAGCAGCGGGACGCCGCCGTAGACCGCCAGCCGGTGGGCCCGTTCGCGCACCTCGCCTTCGGTCTTGAGCGCGAGGAACACCGCGCCGTGCAGCACGGAGAAGGCGCACACGGCCACGGCGCCGAGCACGGCGGGACCGGTGAACACCCCGTACCACGGTCCGACGCGGTCACCGATCGCGTTCAGCGGCATGCCGAACACCGACAGGGTGAGTATCAGGCCGACGACCAGCGGCGAGATGTAGGACGACAGCACGATCACCACGTCCCAGGCGCGGCGCCAGCGCGGCGAGTCGACCTGGTGGCGGTACTCGAACGACACGCCGCGTCCGATGAGCGCCAGCAGCAACAGCAGCAGCGGCAGGTACACGGTGCTGAACAGCGAGGCGTACCAGGCCGGGAAGGCGGCGAAGGTAGCAGCGGCTGCGACGATCAACCACACCTCGTTGCCGTCCCAGACGGGTCCGATGGTGTTGATGAGCACGCGCCGCTCCTGCTCGTCGCGGCCGAGGATCGGCAGCAGCATGCCGACGCCGAAGTCGAAGCCCTCCAGGAAGAGGTAGCCCAACCAGAAGAAGGCGATGACGATGAACCAGACGGTGGGCAGATCCATGGGTCGTGTCCTCGCTTGACGGTGCGTCTCAGTACGCGAACGTGAGGGACTGCTCCTCGCCGTCCCCGCCGGAGCCGGACGACTCCTCCTCCTCGGTGATCCCGCCGCGCACGACGCGGACGATCAGGAACAGCTCGACGACGAGCAGCACTCCGTAGACCGTGCCCAGCGTGATCAGCGAGGTGAGGACCTCGCCCGCGGCGAGGTTGCCGGACACGGCCTGCGCGGTGTGCAGCCAGACCCCCTCCGCTCCGGAGGGGTCCGGGTTGGGTGCCACGACCCACGGTTGGCGGCCCATTTCGGTGAACACCCAGCCGGCGATGTTGCCGAGGAACGGCAGCGCGATGCTCAGCACGGCGCCGAGCGTCCAGATGCCGTGCCGCGGGAACCGCCGCTTGCGGGTGAGCACGAGCACGAGCACCGCGCCGAACGCGGCCAGGCCGCCGAAGCCGATCATGAGCCGGAATCCCCAGTAGGTCACCGGCAGGTTCGGCACGTAGTCGACGGGCTGGCCCGCCAACGGCCCCAGCCGCGGGTCGTCCGGGTAGTGCGTGCCGAACTCCTCCTGGTACTGCGGGATGAGCGACTGCACGCCCTGGACCTCGCTGCTGAAGTCGCCCTCGGCCAGGTACGACAGGACGTAGGGCACGGTCCAGCTCTTGACTTCCTCGCAGTTGGGCTGGCTGACGTCGCCGACGGCGAAGATGGAGAACGAGGCGGGCGCTTCGCTGTGGCACAGCGCCTCGGCCGAGGCCATCTTCATGGGCTGCTGCTGGAACATGAGCTTGCCCTGGAAGTCGCCGCTGATCGCCAGGCCGATGAACGCGATCACTCCGACCCAGGCTCCGAGCCGCAGCGAACCGTGCCAGGCGCGGTAGTTCTCCTCCTCGCGGTCGGAGTTGCGGTGGTGGCGCCACAGCTGCCAGGCGGAGATGCCGATGAGGAACGAGCCGGCCACGGCGAAGCAGCCGAAGATCGTGTGCGGCCACGCGGCCCACAGGGTGCTGTTGCCGAGCACCGCCCCGATCGAGCTCAGGCGCGGGCGCCCGTCGACCATCTCCACGCCGACGGGGTGCTGCATCCACGAGTTCGCCGCGAGGATGAAGAACGCCGACAGCACCGTGGCCAGGGAGAACGCCCAGATGCAGGCGAGGTGCACGCCCTTGGACAGCCGGCCGGCGCCGAAGATCCACAGGCCGAGGAACACCGACTCGACGAAGAACGCCATGAGGCCTTCCATGGCCAGCGGTGCGCCGAAGACGTCCCCGACGAACCGCGAGTAGGAGTTCCAGGCCATGCCGAACTGGAATTCCTGCACGATGCCGGTGACGACGCCCATGGCGAAGTTGATCATCATCAACTTGCCCCAGAACAGCATCATCTTGCGGTACCGCTGCTTGCCGGTGCGCCACCAGGCCGTCTGCATCGCGGCGACGAGGATGGACAGTCCGATCGTCAGCGGGACCATCACGAAGTGGTAGACGGTCACGACGCCGAACTGCCAGCGGGCGATGTCGAGCAGTTCCACGACTCCACCCTGGCGCGGTGACGCGCGCGTGCGCAGAGTTGGACGTCCCGGATCACTCGGCCGAAGGTCGCCGGTTCGGAGGGACTTTCGTCCCGCGAACCGGCGACCTACCGATGAAACGCCATGCGATCACTCCACGCGCAGCTCGCGCAACCCCGCGTGCTGCTCCTGCTGCGCCGGACCCGTCAACTCGACCCGGACGAAACGGGCTGTGCGGGGCGTTTCCGGCTCAGCCGGCGTTTCGGTGAAGTGCTCCCCGTCGAGCGAGGTGGAAAACCGCACCCCCTCCGGTCGCACATCGGTCCAGCTCGGGACGATCCGCTCGACCGGGGCGGGCCTGCCCAGGTCGACGGTGAGCGCACCGGAACGCTCGTCCAACGCCCACGTCGTCGCCTCGCTGCCGTCCACGGCGGCCTCCGCGTACTTGCCCGGCTCCTCCGAGGTCGCGGTGGCCCGCTCGCAGCGGGCCAGGTTGTCCGTCGGAATCCGGTCCGGCCGCCGCGTCTTCATCGTCAGCGGCGCCCGCTCGCTGACGACGTGCTCCCCGTCCGGACCGCGCACCGTGAACGGCTCGCCCCGCCGGAGCTCGACGCTCGTCGTCTCCGAACCGATGCGCACGTCGAAAGTGCGCCCCTGCCAGTGCAGTCCCGTCAGCTCCACGCCGTCGCGCAGCTGCGGCGGCAGCATCGGATCCAGTTTCACGCCGTCCTCGCGCAGGCGCAGACCGCTGAACCCGTGCGTGAAGACCTGCTGGAAACCACCGCCACCGGTGAGGAAGTTCAACGCGGGCGCGCCGGCGTCCTGCCCCGCGGTTTCACCGCGGGCCTCGGAGAACTGCGCGAAGGGTTCGCGCATGAACGGCCGCACCGAGCGGTCGAGGTACGTGTTCGCCGCGCACCCGGGCTCGCCGTTCGCGGCCGCGTTGATCGCGTGCACCGCATCGGTCATCGCCGGACCGTCCGGGTCGGTGCGCGGCGCGTAGTAGTCGAGCGTGTTGCGCGCCGCCTCGTCCGACATCGGCCACTCCAGCGGGTACTGCAGCAGCACCGAGTCGGCCTGCTTGATCTCGTGCCCGTCGTAGCCCTCGTACTGCACGAACCGCTCGTTCTCGGCGTCGAACGGGATCCGCAGGTTCTCGGCGATGTGCCCCCACTGCTGCGGAGCTTCAGCGCCGATGATCCGCGCCGCGCGCGTGGCCTGCCGCAGCGCGGTGGCCGCACCGGCGTTGGTGAACACCCCGTCGTCGACACCGTTGCTGTACTCGTCCGGCCCGGCCACGTTGTTGATCGAGTAGCTGCCGTCGTCGTTCGGCGTGACCCGGCCCGCCCAGTACTCGGCGATCGACCGCAGCACCGGCCAGCCGTGCTCGCGCAACCACTGGCGGTCCCCCGTGGCCAGGTAGTACTGCCACGCGGCGAAGGCGACGTCGCTTTGCAGGTGGTTCTGCGTCAGGCAGTGCGGCGGGTCCCAGCTGTGGCAGTCCTCCTGCAGATCGCCGCTGTTGGCGCTCGTCCACGGGTAGAACGCGCCCTGCTGGCCGATCGACTCGGCGTTGCGGCGCGCCGCCGGCAGCAACTTCTCCCGGTACTCCACCACCGACCTGGCGAGCTCGGGGTTTTGCAGCAGCATGCTCGGATACATCCACAGCTCGGTGTCCCAGAACACCAACCCGGCGTAGTTGTCGCTGCTCAGTCCAGCGGGCGCGATGCTGTTGCCGCCTTCGGCGCGGGCGCTGGACAGCGCCGCGTAGCGGGTCGCGCGCAACCACTTCTGCATGTCCTCGCGCCCGGGCGTGCGGACGTCGCTGCGCCACAGCTCGAGCCACCGGCGCACGTGCTCCTCGCGCACGCCGTCCCAGCCGCGGTCGGCGGCGTCGCGGGAGTGCTCCGCGGCGGCCGCCGCGTGCCGCGGCCCGGTGTCCACGCCGACGAACTTGGTGAACTCGTAGCTGCGGCCCTGCTGCACCCGGAAGTCCAACCGCTGCCGCGCGGTGAGCCCGTCGCGCTCGTGCGCGGAGCCCGTGGCGCTGACGTGCCGACCGGGCTCGAGCGTGGAGGCGACGGTCCCCGTGTCGCCGACCTCGGTGGTGCTGAAGCTGACGTGCTGCGTTCCCCCGCCGTGGCCGGTGTTCCCGCCGTGCCCGCCGCCGGTGGCGTGCATCCGCCGCGCACCGCGGCCGTCGAGCGCGTCGGTCACCCGCGCCGTGCCGCTGTAGTGCGGGGTCATCGTCACCCGCACCGCACCGACGTGCTGATCGGCGCGGTCGGCGAGGATCTCGTAGACGAGATCGGTGCTCTTGCCGTCCGGGGCCGTCCACGTCAGCGAGGTGCGCAGAATTCCGCAGTGGACGTTGAGGGTCTGCCGGTAGTCGGAGATCTGCCCGGCCGGCGTGTCCGATGTGTACTCGTGCTGGCCGGTGCCGACGTTGAGCGTCGACCAGGTGGGGATCGCCGCGATCGCGCGGCGCGGCTCCGGTGTCTGCGCGGTCGGCGCCTTGCCGTACACGCCGGCCACGAACGCCCCGTCGTAGCGCGGAGTTTCCAGCGGGAAGCCGGTCTCCTCCCCGGTGGCCGCGTAGCCCGTCCCGTTCGGCGGCACGCGCTGCGACAGCAGGCCGTTGCCGACGAAGGCGTGCCGCGTGTACTCGTCGTCGAGCTGCCGCGTCGACATCTCCCAGCCGGTTCCGCGGGCGCAGCGCGGATCCCCCGCGGCCGGTTCCGGTGCGGCGGCGCGCGCACCGGCGCGGGCCGCCCCGGTGCCCGGCACCTCCGGAACCACGACCAACGTCACGGCCAGCAGCACGCTGCCGACCAGCCCTGCAGTGCGCAACGATCGCATCGGACCACCCCGCCGACTCGTTCGGTGAATCGATCGATCGCGCAGCCAAGTGTCTTTCGTCCGTTCAGTCAAGAGGGGCACGAGAACCCGACGGAAAAACCACCGGATCGGGCACACCGGACGGGACGGGGAGGGTGACCGGCACGCACAGCTGCCGGCCAGGGGCCGGCAGCGGCGACGTCAGCACGCGCGCTCAGCGCTCACCGGCGTCGCTGCCGCGTTGACCTGCGGCCATGGGGCGCCCTGCGGTCATGGGGCGCCCTGCGGCCGTGGGGCGCCCTGCGGTCGTGGGGTGGAGTGTTCCGGGAGCGGGGCCGGCGTCCAGCGCGCGTGCCCCGCCCCGGTGCTCACGGTTTGCCGACGCCGCGCTCGCGCGTGGCGAGCCCGCCCCAGATCCCGTACGGTTCGGCTGCGGCGACGGCGTGCTCCAGACACCACGACTGCACCGGGCACGTGGCGCAGACCGCTTTGGCCCGTTCCTCACGACGCTGCCGGGCCGGTGCGCTCTCGTCAGCGGGGCCGAAGAACAACTCGCTGCTGGACCCGCGGCAGGCAGCATGGCGCTGCCAGGCATAGGCTTCGGTCGTGACCCGGGGAAGACGCTGCGTGCTACTCATCCGTGCTCCCCCGTCCGCGGTGCCGGCCGCGGCAGTGCCCGCACAAGGCGAGGGAGGCGACGTGCCGCCCGTCCTGGCCCAGGAGGTCGGCCGGATCGGCCGGGTGTCCACATCGGGCGCAGGCCTACTCCGGGGTGTTCTGGTCGCGGCGACGTAGCCGCAAGTAGGCCTCAGCCATCTCCGTTCGATCTCCACAAGCATCCATGGGCGCTGCCCGCGAAAAGCACGTGACACGCCCGAATCGGTAGCGTCCGTGGCTGGCGGATCAGCGCGCGAGGTGCTTTTCCAGCTCGGCCTTGCTCATCTTGGAGCGGCCCCTGATGCCCTGCGCCTTGGCGTCGGCGTACAACTGGTCCTTGGTGCGCCCGCCGGGACCGTAGCGGTTGCCGGAGCGGATCCCGCCGCGGCGCGGTGCCGAGATGTCCTCCGTGGACCTCTTGCTCCGCTGCTCGGCCTGCCCGCTGCGAGCGCGCTGCTTGTTCACGGTGCGCGCCGCGATCTCCTCGGCGCGGTCCCGACTGGCACCGCGTTGCTCCTGGGACGCTTCGATCTCCTCGTACTGCCGGTTGGCCTCGGGACCCCAGTCCTGCTCACGGGGGTCCCGCCGCTGCTGGCGGGAACTCTGACGCGGCATGGTGCACTCCTCGCCGAGACGTCTGCTCTCGTCGCGGACTGCCCACCTGGCGCGGGGTGCAAACATCACCGGTCACGGGACGCCCGGCTGCTGGGCACGGGTGCGGCGGTGTGCACGGTGCCCAGCTCCCGCGGGGGCACGTGACCGTGCGCGCCCGCTCACAGCAGCAGTGGCGGGGAGGCGAGCACGGAGGTGCGCGAGCCCGCCCCGCCCTCATCCCCTCCGGGGCATCGGGTGATCAGGCGCTGCGCTCGGAGCTGCTGTACTGGATGCGGCGCTGCTGTTCGCGGTAGCCGTAGGCGGCCCGGCGCACGGCGCGGTCGGATTCCAGGCTCGAGCCCAGCGCGCCGGCGACGGCGCCCATGGTGGTGAACCCCCAGGCCAGGTTGAGGTAGGTGCTGAGCTGGCCCGGGGTTTGCAGGGTGGAACGCAGCACCGCCTCCGGCACGAGGAAGGACGCCATGCCGAGGTTGAGCAGGAACAACCCCAGGTACAGGCCGGCCACGCCGATCGACAGCGTGATCGCGGTCGAGCTGTTGTACAGCAGGCGCAGCGTGCCCGCGCCCGTGCTGCGCCGGCTTTCCCAGAGCCCGTGCACGGCGATGAGCCAGAACACCAGCAGGCCGACGGAGAACAGCACGGCCAGGACCTGCCGCGCTGCGGGCAGGCTGTCGGCCAGTTGCCAGATCGTGCTGGAGGAGAGCCCGAACGCGCTGGTGGCGATGGCAGCGACCAGCGCTCGGCGCAGCCCGAAGACCAAGCGCCACGGGCGGTTGGTGCGCACCATGCCGGACAGCAGCCGCAACCATCCGCTCGCCCGGTTGGCGGTGTAGAGCACTCCCTCCTCGCCGTCGCTGCTCGTGCGGTGCACCGGCGCCAGCGCGTTGGTGAGCCAGCTGTAGAGCCGGTGGTTGCTCGAGGCGGCGGTCGCCCGTTCACCGCCGTGCTGGAACTCCTCGAGCAGTTGGATCAGCATCTGCCGCATCCGGCGGTAGGGCTGCACCCCGCCCAGGGCCGGCAGCGACACCAGGGCCACGCTGCGGGAAGGGTAGACGCTCGCGATCAGCGGGCGGTGGTGCAACAGCACGGGCAGGTCCGTCAGGCAGACCGCGTAGACCCACTCGCGTTCCGCGCGGTAGCTCTCCATGCTCCGCAGCAACGTCTCGCGGTCGGTCATGCCCGCGGTCAGCGGTTCGGAGACGACTTCGATCGTCCACTCGCCACCGACGTTCTCGTCGAGCCAGTCCGTCAGCTTCGCGGCGAGGTGGGACCCGACCATCGTGGGCATGTCCGGCTCGGCGAGGATGCCGAGGACCTGCGCACCACCACCTTCGCGCGCTTGCACCTTCTCGTCATCGCGCTGGACGTCTTGTAGCACACGAGCCCCCATCAGAGTACGAACGTGCGTGATATCGCGCTCGAGCAGTACCCACCGCGCGGCAGCACCGGCAACTCGGCGAGGCGGTGGCCTCCCGCGACGCCACCGGCCGAACCGAGGTCCATCGTGATGTGCCAGCACAACAGCCGACCTGACAGGCGAAAAGCCCGTCAGGCACGGTGGCCGGTTCGTGCTTGACGGACTCGAAGGAGCGAGGCTCCTGCTGGTCGGCCCAACCGCAGGGCTGCTCTGAGCAAGCTGTTGGTCGAACTTGGCTCGCTTCCCAGAATGACTCAACCTGGCGGGTTTGTCATCGCAGCGACCCGTGGGGTGATCCTGCGGCAGCGGCGTCCTCCGCGCCCGCCGGTCGAGCACTGCTCTCCGCGGTGAGACCCGGACGTGTCGTGCTGCCCGTTGCAGCGCATGATGGATGTGTCCACGACGAACGCGGCCGTTGCGGTGCATCGTGGACGCGTTGTCCACGGCGAGACCGCCCGCGCTCGGTTGGGGAAGCATGAGCGGACCGCAGGAGCACGAGCCCCGCGACCACGGCGAGGGGACGGAACACCCGCCCTCGCAGGGCGAGATCCGCCAGCTGCTCTCTTCGCTGCCGGAGAGCATGAGCGAGTACGCGATCTTCTCGTTGGATGCGGGCGGGCGCATCCGGACCTGGAGCGCCGGTGCCGAGCGGATCCAGGGCTACCGGCCCGAGGAGATCATCGGCACGCACTTCTCGGTGTTCTACCCGCAGGAGCAGGCCGCTTCCGGCTACCCGGACCGGGAACTGGAGCGGGCCGCCGAGATCGGCTTCTACATCGACGAGGGCTGGCGCCTGCGCAAGAACGGCGAGCGTTTCCGGGCCCAGGTGGTCATCACGGCGCAGCGGACCCCGGACGGGGCGCTGAGCGGTTTCATCAAGGTGACGCGGGACCTGACCGAAGCCCGCGAGCGGGAACGGCGATCGCGCCGGCAGTTCACCGACCTGTTCTACCTCGCGCCGGTGGGCATCTGCGTGCTCGACGACTCCGAGCGGGTGCTGGACGCCAACGAGGCGATGTGCGAGCTGCTGGCGTGCCGGCTGCCCGACCTCCACGGCACGACCGCCACCGACCTGCTGCACCCCCGGGATCCAGGCGGAAAGCTCCTGCCCACGAGCCCGGACGAGCCGGAGTTCTCGGGGCGTGCACGCACGCCGCTGCGGATCTTGACCCGCTCGGACGGGCAACCGGTGGAGTGCGACGTGCACAGCACGCCGTCGACGCAGCAGGACGGGCTCCGCCTCTGGCTGGTCGCGTTCCAAGACGTCAGCGAGCGGGCCCGCCACAGCGAGGAGCTGCACCACCAGGCCACCCACGACGACCTGACGGGACTGCTCAACCGCACGGGCCTCAACGAGCTGCTCGAGCAGTTGCGCGCGAACCCCGCAGGGCAACCCGCCGTGCTGTATTGCGACATCGACAACTTCAAGCGGGTCAACGACTCGCTGGGCCACGACGCGGGTGACGAGCTGCTGGTGGCACTGGCTCGGCGCCTGCGCAGGAGGCTGCCGGAGCAGTGCGCGGCGGCTCGGCTCTCCGGCGACGAATTCCTGCTCGTCTGCCCGGACGTCGACGCCGTCGACGGCCTGCGCGCCTTCGCCACGTGGGCCGCGGAACTCCTGCACACGACGCTGCCGATGCGTGGTGAGGTGGTCCGCGTGTCGGCCTCCGTCGGGGCCACGCCGTTCGACCCCACCAGCATGGCCGCCGACGACCTGCTGCGCATCGCCGACACGGCGATGCTCAACGCCAAATCGGGCGGATCCGGGCGCATTTCCCTGGCAGATCCGAACCAGGTCACCACGCTCAGCGGGCAAGTACGCCTGGAAGAGGAGCTGCGCCAGGCAATCGACCACGACGGCCTGGCCCTGCACTACCAGCCGCTGGTGGACCGGGACGGCTCCGTGGTGATGGCCGAGGCGCTGCTGCGCTGGCCCCATGCCGAGCGGGGTCAGCTGGCTCCGGACGTCATCATGCCCGTGGCCGAGCAGGGCGACCTGCTGCGCGCCCTGGACCTCTGGGTGCTGCGCACGGCGACGCGTGAGGCTGCGGACTGGCCGCGCTCGCACGGCAGCCCCGTGGCCATCGGTGTGAACCTCGCCGGGCTGCTGCCCGACGACCCGTCCTTCGCCGCGGAGATCAGCACCGTCGTCACCGACAACGGCCTCGACTGGCACCGCCTCGTGCTGGAGGTGCTGGAGACCGTTCTGATCGACCTGCCCGCGCAGTCGCGGGAGGCCATGGCCGAGCTCGCCGGGAACGGACTGCGGTTCGCCATGGACGACTTCGGCACCGGCTACTCCTCGCTGGCCCGCCTGGACGAGATCCCCACGCAGATCATCAAGCTCGACTACCGGTTCGTCTCCCGGCTGGACAACGCCGCCGATTACGCCATCGCGCGGGCCGTGGTGGACATGGCCCACGCCATGGGGCGTGCCTGCGTCGCCGAGGGGGTGGAGACCCCCACCCAGTTCCGGCTGCTCGACGAACTCGGAGTGGACGTCTTCCAGGGTTTCCTGTTCTCCCGGCCGCTGGCGCCCGATGACTTCCGCGCCCTGCTGAACCGCGGGCCGCTCTCAGCGCACCCGTAGTTCGGGGTGTGCGCCCGAGCTGGAACTCCGCGCTCCCCCGGCCTCGGGGGCAGCGCCGCCGGCGGCTGGTAGGGCCTCCTGCAGGTTGCTGTCCAGCAGGTCCTCGTCGAGCCCGGCGACGTGCAGGGCGCGCAGGACCTCGTGACCGGTGGCCACGACGCGCAGGGTGATGTTCTGCTCGGCCGCGCTCAGGCGGGACTGCTCGAGCAGCTGCAGCCCGGCCACTCCGAGGAACTCGACCGCGGAGAGGTCGACCACGATCCGGTGCAGCGCGGTCAGCAGCCGCGGGGCCAGGGCCTCCTCCAGCCGGACCACGGTGTGCTCGTCGATCTCACCGGCCAACCGCAGCAGCACGGTGGTGTCATTCGGGCGGGTCGCGGTGATCCTCAGCAGCGAACCCAGCTCCTCGGGTTCGATGCTCCGGGGAGGGCGGTCGTTGTCAGCATCGTCCGGAAACGGAGGTACCGCACTGCTCATCCGGAACGCCTCCTCTCGCATCCCCTGCCGGCGAGACAGCAGCGCCGATCACGGCCACCTGACCCCGCGCAGGGCAGGTCACCTCTCCCGCCACGGAGAGCGCGGTGCCCGGGCGTCGGGTCGGAACGGACCACTGGCCTCGTCGGCAGGAGGCTCGTTGCTCCCTCGGCTGACTGCTCAACCACCTCCAGCGTATGCAGCGGACGCAAACTGCGACTCGGTCGCCGTCGGTCAGCACGCGACGAGCAGTACCACCAACTGCAGGAGCTGGCTCGTCGGCGCCACCTGCCCATGTCCACCATGGCCCGCTCCTGGATCCTCGAACGCCTCGATCAAGAACGCCGCGCCAGCTGACATCAACCGGCAAGCTCGCTGGTTGCAAGCTGCCTGGTTGCCCGGGAACAACGCGGGAGCAGGCCTCGGCTGCAGCGCCGATCACCTCCCGAGCACCGGTTTCGCCGTCCGACTGCCCGCGAACGGGCCCGCGAGGCGTTGCTCCACGACCGGGACAAAGTCCTACTAGCGCCGGGGAGCGGCGAGCACGGTCCCGGTCACCTCACCGAGCCCCACGACGGACCCGTCCGGCCCGGGCCCGCTGCCGGTGAGCGTCACCCGGTCGCCGTCCTGCAGGAACGTGCGCTGCTCGCCGTCGTCGAGCGTGACCGGTTCGGCACCGCCCCAGGTGAGTTCGAGCAGGCACCCGCGCTGGTCCCGCTCCGGCCCGGACACGGTTCCCGAGGCGTAGAGGTCGCCCGGCCGCACCGACGCCCCGTTGACCGTCAGGTGCGCCAGCTGCTGGGCCGGCGACCAGGACATGTGCGCGAACCGGGGCTGGGCGACGGGGGTTTCGTTGCACCGCACCGCCAAGCGCAGGTCGAGCCCCCACGGCTCGTCCTCGACCAGGTACTCCTGCAGCGGGTGCTCCGGTTTCGGCACCTCCACCCGGGCCTGTTCGAACGCCTCGAGCGGGGTGATCCACCCGGACACGGACGTGGCGAACGACTTCGACAGCATCGGCCCGAGCGGTTGCGACTCCCAGGCCTGGATGTCCCGCGCCGACCAGTCGTTGACCAGGACCACGCCGAAGACGTGCTCCGGCAGCTCGGCGGGGCGCAGCTGGCTGGCCGCTTCACCGCCGCAGACGAACCCGACCTCGCACTCGAAATCGAGCCGGCGCGTCGGGCCGAACGCCGGCTGCATGTCCCCGGAGGCGCGGCGCTGCCCGCACGGGCGGGGGATGTCCGTGCCCGACACGCACACCGTCCCGGCACGCCCGTGGTAGGCCACGGGCAGGTGCGTCCAGTTGTCCGTCAGCGGCGGCGCCGTGCGGCGCAGGATCCGCCCGACGTTCTCCGCGTGGTGCCGGGACGAGTAGAAGTCGACGTAATCACCGACGGTGAACGGGCGCACCAGGGTGTGCCAGTCGGCGCGGATCAGCTCCGCACCCCGCGGCGCCCGCTCCGCCGTGACGATCTCGGTCAGCCGCTCGCGCAGCTCCCGCCACCGCTCGCGGCCCGCGGCCAGCAGCGGGTCGAGCGAGTCCCCGCCGATGAGGTCGGCGAGGCGCTCGGAGAACTGCTCGGCGATGCCGCGCAGGGGCAGCGCGTGCCGCCCCACCCGCACCGCGACGACCGGTCCACTACCGGTCACCAGCACCCCGTAGGGCAGGGTTTGCGGCCCGAAGGGCTTGTCCGCGGCGAACTCGGGATCGTCGATCCAGCTCACAGCAGTTCCAACCTTTCCAGGTCGGTTACCGGATCACTCGGTGAGACAGCACCGCAGGAGGCGAACACGTCCCGCACCGCGCGCACCGCTTGCTCGGACAGGGACCGAACTTCCTCGGCGAGTGCCGCACCGTCCGTGTTCCCCAACGCCGCCCGCACGTCCCTGCCGGACAGCGAGCGGGCGGTGGCCACCAGGAGGTTGAGGAAGCCGTGGTACACGGTTCCGGTCTCCTCGTCGGCACCGCGCACCGCGGCGTGCATGCCCGTGGTCGTTTTGAACGGTACGTCCAGACCGCTGGCCACCGCGAGGAACTCGGCCACGACGTCCACCGATGGCACCGATTCGGGGGTGTGCCCGGCGCACCGGAGCTTCGGCCAGCAGCCGTGCTCGGCCACTCTGCGCACCCCTTCGAGCCACTCGGCGCCGCCGCGGCGCGGCTCCACGACGCGCACGACGTCCTCGGGCACGAATTCGGAGACGCGTTCCAACCACTGGTCGTCGACGTCGGACGGGGCGGGCATCTCCACCATGCGCAAGTCCAGCAGCTCCTGTCTCCCCTCGATGATGGACAGGGCCTTGGGTACCCCGCCGAGCCCGCTGTCGCACACCAGCGACAGGGGGACGGGGCTGCTGGGCTTGATCTTGGCCAGTTCGGTGATCAGTTCGGGCAGTCTGGACGCGGGGCAGAGCAGCGGCCCCAACACGCCGGCGAACTCCCCACCGCGCACGTCGAGGTGTGCGGACACGGCCTGCGGCGCGGAGGCGGTGTCGCTGGAGAACAGCGACGCGTCGTCGACCAGACGGGCGAACAGGGGCGGGATGCCGCGCGGACCTGGCGCGCGTAGCTCAACAGCGCTTGACACGGCAGACACGCTAATGCCGCGGCAAAGAGTGAACGAAGTTGCCCGATACACGGACGTCTGCGTCATTCGAATCGGCAGGAAACGGGCATGATGCCGCGCCTGCCGGGCACGCAGCGTGGCCGATCCCGGCACGTGAACACTTCGCGAATCTTCCGGGGCCCACCCGCTCGCCTCCTTTGCGCTCTCTCCCCAATGAGTTAGGGTTGCCTAAGTCGGAGGTGAGCAGAGCAGTGGGCAACATGACGACATCAACATCCCGCCGTCCCGCTACCCCGAGCCCGGCGGAACGAGCGCGCACCATCGCCAAACGCATCGGACGCGCCGAACTGCTGTCCTGCGGCGTGGAACCCGAACGCAGCACCCCGCTGCTGCACCACGTGCACGCGGACGGCACCGCCACGGTGCTGCTCGACGACGAGCACGAGTTCGTCGACCTCGCCCGGCGCTCCCCCAGGCGGGAGGTCGGCGCGGTACTCGAGATCACCGACTCGGCGCCCGTGCCCATGCGCGAACCCGTGCGCGGGCTGCTGTGGCTCACCGGGTGGGTCCGGCTGCTCGAGCACGAAGCCGCCGCGCGCGACGCCGTGCTCGCAGTCGCCGAGGAACGCCCGGACTCGCGGCTGCTCGACGTGGGACACGGCGCGTCCGTGCTGCGCGTCGAATCGGCCTCGCTCGTCCTCGCCGACGCCGAGCACAGCGGCGCCATCGACCCCTCGGGGTTCCGCGCCGCCGAGCCCGACCCGTTCTGCCTGCTGGAGAACGGCTGGCTGCAACACCTGGAAGTCGCCCACCGCGACGTCGTCGGACTGCTCACCCGGCATCTGCCGGAAGAGCTGCGCGGCGGTCACCTGCGGCCACTGGGCATCGACCGCTACGGCATCCGCCTGCGCGTGGAGTCACCCGACGGGGACCACGACGTGCGGCTGGCCTTCTCCCGGCCCGCGGCCACCACCGAACACCTCAACCACGAGCTGCGCCGTCTCGTCGGCTGCCCCTTCCTCGCCACCCAGCGGCGCGGGTGAGCGGACCGAACCGCGGCCCCCCCAGCGGCACCCGCGGCCGACCCCAGCAGCACCCGCGGCCACCCCCAGCGGCACCAGCAGCACCCGCGGCCGGCCTCCAGCGGCACCCGCAGCCGACCCCCAGCGGCACCCGCGGCGTGCGGGGCTGTCCAGAGGGGGCTGCCCATCGCGCAAGCCTTTCACGGCAGGAGCTTTCCCATGGCGGGATCTTTCCCAGCCACCACTCTGGATTCGTTCCAGACAGCACAATTTTCATGAAAATTGTGGCCCATCCCCACACGAACGGGCGACAAGTTGTCCACAACAACCCCCGTGTCGGGCTTGCTCAGGACGACACGGTGCACGGCCGTGCGGTGAACTCGACGTCCCGCTGAGCTTGAGATCCCGGCGGACCGCACGGCCGGGGCGCCCGGGCAGCTCCGGGTGCGGGCGCGCTGCACCTCGGCCGATACGGTTCCGGCCGTGAGCCTGCGCGCCTGGGTGGTCCCGCCCCGCCCCGCACAACCGGAGACGGTCACCGACCGGACCGGGCGCCGCGCGATCCTCGCCGAGCTGCTGCTCGTCCTCACGATCACGCTCGGGCTGTCCGCGGCGCAGAGCCTGCTGTCCCTGGTGGACTCACTGCTGCGCCCGGAGCCGCTGTCCGACCAGCAGGTCGCCCTCAACGCCCCCGGGGCGCGGGCCGATCTGCTGGACCTCGCGCACCAGCTGCTCGGCGTGCTGCGCCTGCTGGCATGGGGCGCCCTCGGCGTGTTCCTGCTGTGGCGCAGCGGACTCGGTCCGCGCCGCATCGGACTGGACCGCACGCGTCCGCTGGCCGACGGCGCGGGCGGAGCCGGATTGGCGGCGCTGATCGGCGTGCCCGGGCTCGTGCTCTACCTCGCCGCGCACGCCGCCGGTCTCGCACTGACCGTGCAGCCGTCCACGCTCGACGACACGTGGTGGCGCGTACCGGTGCTCGTGGCCTCGGCGCTCGGCAACTCCTTCGCCGAGGAAGCGCTCGTCGTCGGCTACCTGCTCACGCGACTGCGGCAGCTCGGCCGCTCGGAGAACGCGGCGCTGTGGATCTCCGCCGCGCTGCGCGGGTGCTACCACCTGTACCAGGGCTTCGGCGGGTTCGTCGGGAACGTCGTCATGGGACTCGTCTACGGGCGGGTCTGGCAGCGCACGAACCGGCTGTGGCCGCTGGTCATCGGTCACGCCCTCATCGACGTGGTCGCCTTCACCGGTTACGCCCTGCTGCGCGACCACGTCGGTTGGCTGCCGTAGGCCGCGCTGTCGAGCACCCCGGCTCGGCGCTGAGCTCCGCCTCGGGGTTGAACGTTTCTCGAGAAAAGTCGCCGACGTTTCTCGAGAAATGTCCAAACCCCTGCGAGTACCGGACCCGGTGCGCGCCAGGCCTACTAAGCTGGAGCAGCGTGACGCGCGCACAGGTGGACAGCGAAGTCGAACCGCTGCGGACGGTGCTGCTGCACCGCCCGGGGCCGGAGCTGAAGCGGCTCACGCCGCACAACAGCGACCAGTTGCTCTTCGACGCCATCCCCTGGGTCGAACGCGCCCGCGAGGAGCACGACGCGTTCGCGGAACTGCTGCGGCAGCGCGGAGTGGAAGTGCTGCTGCTGCGCGACCTGCTCGAGGAAACGCTGCAGGACGAGCGCGCCCGCACCGCGGCGGTGCGGGCGGCGGTGCGCGAGCGGGAACTGGGTGCGCACGTGGCCGACGCGCTGCGCTCGCACCTGTCCAGCGCGGACGAAGCAGGACTGGCCGAGGTGCTCACCGCCGGGATGACCTTCGAAGAACTCCCCGCCGGTGAGGGATGCTCGCTGGTGCGGCGGATGCGGCACCCGCACGACTTCGCCGTCGAACCGCTGCCGAACCTGCTGTTCACCCGGGACTCCTCGGCCTGGCTCGGTCCGCGCGTGGCGATCGCCTCGCTGGCGATGCCCGCGCGGCGGCGCGAGTCCGCGCTGACCGACCTGATCTACGCCTACCACCCGCGGTTCACGCACGCGCCCCGCGCCTACGGCGCCCACTCGGCACCGGTGGAGGGCGGGGACATCGTGCTGCTCGCCCCGGGAGTGGTGGCGATCGGCGTGGGCGAACGCACCACCCCGGCGGGCGCGGAGTCCCTGGCGCGGTCGCTGTTCGCCGACGGGCTGGCGCGGACCGTGCTCGTGGTGCCGATCGAACAGGCGCGCGCATCGATGCACCTGGACACGCTGTGCACGATGGTCGACCGGGACGCGGTGGTGATGTATCCGGCGGTGCAGGACTCGCTGCGCGCCTACGTGCTGCGACCCGCGGGCGACGACGTGCGCATCAGCGGTCCGGCGCCGTTCCTGGACAGCGCGGCCGAGGCGATGGGAGTCGAGCGGTTGCGGGTCATCGACACGGGTCTGGACCCGGTCACGGCCGAGCGCGAGCAGTGGGAGGACGGCAACAACACGCTGGCACTGACCCCCGGAGTGGTCGTGGCGTACGAGCGGAACGTGGAGACCAACGCCCGCCTCGAGGAGGCGGGGTTCGAAGTGCTCCGCATCCGGGGTTCCGAGCTCGGAACGGGCCGGGGCGGACCGCGGTGCATGTCCTGCCCGGTGCTGCGGCAGTGACCGCGGCCGCGCCGCGCGTTCCGAGGTTCACACGGCGCCGCCGGCCGCCGCCGGTGCCGTCGGGTCCGCTCCGCCGTCGCCGAGCTGCTCGCGGGCCAGGAAGGTCTCCACGTCGAACATGTTGCCGCGCGAGCGGTCCACCACGTTGAGCAGCGTGGACATCTGCGAGACTTCCTCGACCTGCTCCTTGAGGAACCACTGCATGAACTGCTCGCCGATGTAGTCGCCCTCGGAGCGCGCAGCCTTGGCCAGGGCCTCGATCTCCCGGGTGACCTCTTGCTCTTGCTCCAACGCGAGAGCGACGAGTTCGCGCGGTTCGCCGAATTCGTTGCGCACCGCTTCGACCCCCGGGATGTTCGGGGATATCCCCCGATCCAGGAGGAACTGGACGATCATCATGGCGTGGTTGCGCTCTTCCAGCGACTGCTTGTAGAAGTGCTGCGCCAACCGCGGCATGTCCTCGTTGTCGAACCAGGTCGCCACGGCGATGTACTGCTGCGACGACGTGAACTCGTTTTTGACTTGCTCTTGCAGCAGCTGCCGGAACTGCGATTCCTGCTGCTGGAACTTCTCTGCTGTGGTCATGCCGCCAGCCTACTCTGGAACAAATCAAGATACATCCAAGGCAAGCCTCACGTAACTTTGGTTCGCCTTTCCTCAGCACCTCAATTGTGGCGCAGATCCCCAGAAATATTCCGGATCGCCGGGATCAGGCGAGCTCCTTCTCCAACCGGCGCCGCATGGTGGTCAACGCCTTGCTCGACTGGCTCTTCACCGTGCCGCAGCTGACGCCGAGCACCTCGGCGATCTCCCCTTCGGACAGCTCGTCGAAGTACCGCAGCACGAGCACCGCGCGCTGGCGCGCGGGTAACGCCCGCAACGCCTGCCGCACCGGTTCGTCCTCCCACCGGTCCCGTTCGGCGCGCGCGGGAACCTCCGGGCACTCGGCGAACAACGTCTCCCGGCGTTCGCGGCGCCGCCGGGAGATGTGCGCGTTGACCATCGCCCGGCGGACGTACGCGCCCAGGTCGACGCCGCCGCGGATCCGCGTCCACCGCGCGCCGACCTTCTCCAGCACCGCCTGCACCAGATCCGCCGCGTCGTTCGGGTCCCCCGTCAGCGCGTGACCGTAGCGGAGCAGCCCGGGCATGCAGGCCCGGACGAACTCCGCGAACTCGTCATCCCCCATGCTCCCCTGCCGTTCCCGCCCCGGAGGTCACCGGAGGCTCGACGGAATGTCCCGGCATCCGCGACCGAAGAGCAGGAGTCATCGCCGCCGCTCCCCTCGGCCGGGTGTCGACGGAACAAGCCGGTTCACCGCATCAGGTTGCCCTCGACGACGGTTGAACGCTCGGCGGGACGGGAACGCGGAGCTCAGCGCGCGGAACCCAGCGCTCGGAACCCAGCGCATCGCGGTCTGCCACCTCGCGGATGCGGACGCGGGTGCTCCCCAGCGCGCTGCCCCACCTGACCAGGGGGTTTGTACATTTCTCGAGAAATGTCCGCGACTTTTCTCGAGAAATGTACGCCCCCCGTCAGGGTGAGGTGCTTGCGAAGCGGCCGTCGGTGTGCGCAACGGTCCGAGCGACCGCACTGCTCAGGAGGCGACGCGCTCGGCGGGCTCGGCGGGCTCGGTGGGTGCGGCGGGCTCGGCGGGCTCGGCGGGCTCGGCGGGTGCGGTGCGCTCGGCGGGTTCGGCTGGTGCGGCTTGGCGCAGGTGGTCGCGGGTCCGCGCGGGCGCGTTCGTGGCGAGGTAGCGCACCCCCGCCTGGCGGCACAGCGCGATGTCGCTCGGCTCGTCCACGGTCCAGCAGTAGGTGCCGTGCCCGTGCTGGGCAGCGCGGCTGACGAACGCGGGGTCGGAACGGACGACGTCGGCGCTCGGCCCGGCGTGGTCGACCCACGGCGGCAGGATCCCGGAGCGCCAGCGCCGCGCGTTGTCGAACAGCAGCACCGTCGGCACGGCGGGGGCGAGCCTGCGGAAGCGGCGCACCGCGGCGGGGGAGAACGACATCATCGCCGCCGAGGGAGCGTTCTCGCCGGGGGTGAGCATGCCGTGGCGGTGCAGTTCGCCCGCCAGGATCCGCTCGACGAGGCCGCCGTAGCGGACGGGGTGCTTGGTTTCGACGAACAGGCGCACCGGCCGGGCGAAGTCGCGGATCATCCCGAGCAGTTCGGGCAGGGTCAGCACGCCGCGCTCCGGTTCCAGCGGTTCGCGCAGCAGCCAGTCCGCCGAGGCGGGCCAGCGGCGCTGCCAGCTGCTGAAGTCCCACCCGGACATCGCGGGCACTGTCAGGCTGCTCACCACACCGCGTCCGCTGGACGTGCGGTCCACCCGGCGGTCGTGGACGAGGACGAGCTGGCCGTCCCGGCTCACGCGGACATCGCACTCGACGGCGTCGGCGCCCTGCCGCATGGCCAGTTCATAGGCGCCGCGGGTGTGCTCGGCGCGGTCGGCCGAGGCCCCACGGTGCGCGACGACTTCGGGAGACGACTGCGACACACCCTCAGTGTGCTGACACTGCGTGAGCAGTGTCCCCCGAGTGTGACCTATGCGGCTACGGTGTCACCGAGGTGAGTTATGCGGGCGTGCACGCCGCGGAGGCAGTTCGGCACCGCGCACCGCGACGACCCGGTCGCGCCGCAGCTCCGTCGGGTCGACCGGCGCGAGCAGCCGCCGCAGGTAGCGCACCACCCGGGCCGAGAGCACGGCCACCGCTGCGGCCACCGCGGCGATCCACGCGTGCAGCACCACACCGTCGGCCTGCGCCTGCACACCGTCGCGGAACGCCCAGGCGAACCCGGTCCAGCCGAGCACCAGGCTCACCACCCAGCACACCCACCACACCCGGACCAGCGGCGAGGGCGCAGGCCGTGCGCACGAGCGGCGGTCCCCGGTGCCGATCAGCGCGGTGTGCTCCAGCTCGGCCAGCGCAGCACCGGGCACGAGCAGGTTCCACCCGGGCACGAGCGTGCCCAGCACGACCGCCCAATCCGAGCGGGCGTTGCGCACCCCGGCCCTGCCAGCCGCCGCGGCTCGGGCGCGCACCAACCACACCAGCGCATGTCCCGCGCCGATCACGGCCGTGAGCGGCAGCAACGTTCCGCTCAGCACCACGAGCGCGTCCGATGCGGCCACCGCCCACCAGGACAACGTGCCCGACCGGCTCATCAGCAGCAGCACGTAGCGCCACAGCTCGGCGCCCGCGGCGAGCAGCGCCACGACGGCGGTGCACCACAGCCACAGCGCGGTCGGCCGCGTGATCGCGGCCATGCGGACGCCCGCGTCCGCGTGCGAGTCCGCGGGCACGGCACGCGGCCGCCGCCACGCCACCCGCGGGAAGCCCCAGCGGGGCGGTGCCGCGTACGCGGGCGGGCCGGTGTAGCGGCGCGGGGCGCGCCGCACCGGCCGGGAAGGCGTACCGCCCGGCGGTGTGGCGACCCACCGCACCGGTGGGCGCTGCGGCCCGGTGCTCACAGCACGTGCGGTTCCGCGTCCGGGTCGTCGGCGACCACGCTGCGCCCGCTCGCGGCCCAGCCGTTCATCCCGCGTTCCACGTTGACCGCGTCCCAGCCGTTGGCGTTCAGGTACGCGGTGACCTTGGACGAGCGGCCGCCGGAACGGCAGACGACGTAGAGCTGGTCGGCCTCGGGCACCTCGTCGAGCCGCTGCGGGATCTCGGCCATGGGGATGTGCACCGCCTCGGGGGCGTGACCCGCGGTCCACTCCTCGTGCTCGCGAACGTCCAGCAGAGCACTGCCTTCCGGGAGCTGCGCGGGCATGTCCTCCGGCTGCACACCGGGAATCTGACCAGGCACTGGAGTAGTCACGTCCCGATGCTGCCACGCGGGCCCGGCCGCGCGCCGCCGGGTCGGCGACGCGGACCGGGCCCGCGCTCGGTCGAGCAGCCGCTCAGTGCTCGGCCGTGGCCTTCTCGGCCCCGGCTCCGGTCAGCGACCGCACCTCCATCTCCGCGTACTTGTCCGCGTCGAAGGAGTCCTTGCTCAGCACCGTGCCGAGGTAGCCGAGCAGGAACGACAGCGGGATGGACACCAGCCCCGGGTTGGACAGCGGGAACCAGGAGAAGTCCACGCCCGGGAACATCGCGTCCTCCGAACCGGACACCGCCGGCGAGAAGACGATCAACCCGACGGTGCTGATGAGACCACCGTAGATGCTGCACAGCGCGCCGGTGGTGTTGAACCGCTTCCAGAACAGCGAGTACAGCAGCGTCGGCAGGTTCGCCGAAGCGGCCACCGCGAATGCCAGCGCCACGAGGAAGGCCACGTTCTGCCCGTTCGCCGCGATGCCGCCGAGCACGGACACCAGCCCGATCACCACGGCGGTGATCCGGGCGACCTTGACCTGCTTGACGCTGTCCTCCTCGCCGCGCTTGATCACGTTGGTGTAGATGTCGTGCGCGAACGAGGCGGAGGCGGTGATGGTCAAACCGGCCACCACGGCCAGGATGGTGGCGAAGGCGACCGCGGAGATGAACCCGAGCAGCAGCGGGCCGCCGATCACGAAGGCCAGCAGCGGCGCCGCCGCGTTCTCCCCGCCCGGCGCGTTCTCGATGGCCTCCGGCCCCACCAGGGCCGCCGCGCCGTAACCGAGCACGAGCGTGAACAGGTAGAACAGGCCGATCAGCCAAATGGCCCAGACGACCGAGCGGCGCGCCTCCTTCGCGGTCGGCACGGTGTAGAAACGCATGAGCACGTGCGGCAGGCCGGCCGTGCCCAGCACCAGGGCCACCCCCAGCGAGATGAAGTCCAGCCGGCTCATCTGCGATTCGCCGTACTGCGCACCGGGGTTGAGCAGCGCTTCGCCACCAGCGCCCGCGGAGTCCACAGCGGACCCCAGCAGACCCGAGAGGTTGAAGCCGAACATGGCCATCACCCACACGGACATGACGCCGGTGCCGGCGATGAGCAGCGCGGCCTTGACGATCTGCACCCACGTGGTGCCGCGCATCCCGCCGATGAGCACGTACACGATCATGACCATGCCGACGACCGCGATGACCAGCGACTGCCCGGTGCTGCTGCTGATGCCGAGCAGCAGCGCGACGAGTCCGCCCGCGCCGGCCATCTGCGCCAGCAGGTAGAAGAAGGTCACGGCCAACGTGGACAGTGACGCCGCGGTCCGCACGGGCCGTTCCCGCATGCGGAAGCTGAGCACGTCGGCCATCGTGTAGCGGCCGGTGTTCCGCAGCAGTTCGGCCACCAGCAGCAGGGCCACGAGCCAGGCGACGAGGAAGCCGATCGAGTAGAGGAACCCGTCGTAACCGTAGAGGGCGATGGCGCCCGCGATCCCGAGGAACGAGGCGGCCGACAGGTAGTCGCCGGAGATGGCGATGCCGTTCTGCGCGCCCGAGAAGGCGCGTCCGGCGGCGTAGTAGTCGGTCGCGCTGCGCGTGTTGCGGCTGACGCGGAACACGATCACGAGCGTGGCCACCACGAACAGCGCGAAAACCGCGATGTTGAGCCACCGGTTGTCGGCGGTGGGGTTCTGCGCGAGCGGGGAGAGTTCGAGTGCGGGCCGAATCACCGGTTGCCTCCTTCCACCTCGCTGCGGATGCGCTCGGCGGCCGGGTCCAGCCGTCGGTTGGCGAAACGCACGTACAGCGTGGTGATCACGAAGGTCGACACGAACTGCAGCAGGCCCAGCACCAGGCCGACGTTGATGTTGCCGACCAGCTTGATGCTCATGAAGCCGTGCGCGTAGTCGGCGAGCAGCACGTAGATCAAGTACCACGCCAGGAACAGCGCGGACACCGGGAAGACGAAGCGACGCAATCGCCGCCGGAGGTCCGCGAATTCGGGACCGGCTTGCACTTCCGCCCAGGTTCCGGGAGCAATTCCCGACCCGGGGTCGTGCTCGTCAGTCGTGCTCACTGTGCTCCTTCCAGGTGAGTAGGTCCCCCGCCGGAAACCGCCGCCGATGACGCACATCGGCCGGTCCGACCTGCGCACGCTACGGAGGACTCCCGGAATTGTGAAGGGATGCGGAAAGACCGGAGGCTAACGATCGAGTGACGCGAAAGGACTTGCCGCACGTTTCCCGGAGCGAACGTTCCGCCGTTCGGCGGTAGACATCGGAAATTCACCGAGCAGCGGGGCGATCGCCCGCCGGCGGCCTAATCGCGGTGGTGCCGCCCGCCGCGGTAAGCCCGCCCATCGTGCCGCGGCTCCGCCTCCCGCTCGTGGAAACCCAACCGGTCCGGCGCGTGCAGCCGCAGCATCACCCGGCCCACGCGCGGCGGCACCCGACCGCGCGTGGCGCGACTGACCACCCAGGTCACCGCGAACGCCAGCGGAACGGTCACCAGCGCGGGCTGGGCGAGCAGCGCCGACCACCAGACCTCGCCGCCGAGACCGGTGAGCACGTTCGCCACCAGCGACACCAGTACCAGCACCCCGCCCGTCACCACGCCGCTGAGCGCGCCGGCCGCGGTCAACCCGCGCCACCACACCCCCAGCACCAGCACCGGCCCGAACGTCGAAGCGGCCAGCGCGAACGCCATGCCCACGCTGCGCACCAGGTCCTGCCCGCCCACCGACAACGCCACCAGCGCCGCCGCCAGGCACGCCACCACCGCCATCGAGCGCACGTCCCGGAAGCGCTCCGGCACCACGTCCACCGCCAACACCCCGGCCAGGCTCACCACCAGACCGATCGACGTGGACAGGAACGCCGCGAACGCGCCGGCACCCACCACCGCCGCCAACGCGCCGCCCGCCCAGTTGTCCAGCATCGACTGCGGCAGCAGCAGCACCGCCGCATCGGTCCGGCCGGTGACGAGCAGCTGCGGCACGTACAACCGGGACAGCAGCCCGAACACCGTCGGGAACAGGTAGAACGCCGCCAGCAGCGCCAACACGTACAGCGCGGTGCGCCGCGCCGCCTGCCCGTGCGGGTTCGCGTAGAAACGCGCCAGCACGTGCGGCAGCCCCATCGTCCCGAAGAACGTGGCCACCAGCAGCGAATACGTCTCCACCAGCTCGCCCGCGCCACCGCTGAACGGCCGCAGCCAGTCCGCGTTGGTCGCTTCCGCGCCGAGGACGACCGGTGCCGGACTGCCCGCCGGGAACCGCAACTCGCTGCCCGCGCTGATCGCGTGCTCGCCCGGTTGCAGGTGCACGGTGCTCACCTGCCCGCCGGTGCGCTGCTCCAACCGCGCCGGAGCGGTGACGCGCACGTGCACATCGGTGTCCACCGACACCGTCGTCGCGTGCTCGAACACGGGCGGCGCCGGCGCGTCCAACTCCTGCGGCACGTCCGCCCGCGCGCTCAGGAACACCACGAACAGGGCGAACGCGGGCAGGGTGATGGCGAACAGCTTCACCCAGTACTGGAAGGCCTGCACCACGGTGATCGCCCGCATGCCGCCGGTGAGCACGCTGGTCAGCACGACCGCGACGACGGCGGCCAGCGCGGTGGCGAACGGTAGCCCCGTCACCGCTGCCAGCGTCGACCCCGCCCCCTGCAGCTGCGGAACGAGGTACATCAGACCGGCGAGCACGACGAACACGGTGCACACCCGCCGCAACCGCGGCGAGTCCAACCGTGCCTCGGCGAAGTCCGGCAGCGTGTACGCGCCGGAACGCCGCATCGGCGCGGCCACGAACAGCACCAGCGCCAGGTAGCCAGCGGCGAAACCGATCGGGTACCACAGCGCGTCCGCGCCCTCCTTGACCACCAGCCCCGCCACGCCGAGGAAGGAGGCCGCGGAGAGGAACTCGCCCGAGATCGCAGCGGCGTTGCGCTCGGCCGGCACGAGGCGGCGAGCCGCGGCCGGATCCGTGGTCATCCGGGCCGAACGCACCGCCCACAGGCCGATCGCCAGGGTCGCGCCGGCGATGGCCACCATGCCCGTCAGCGACCACGGATCAGGCGGCACTACCGCTCCACCATGCGCACGAACTCCCGCTCGTGGCGTTCGGCCAACCGCGTCGCCCCGAAGCCGACCAGCAGCAGGAACGGGTAGACCAGCACCCCCAGCAGCAGCCACGGCAGCGGCACGCCGAACACGTCCGCGCGCGCGAACGCGGGAAACGCCCACAGCAGCAGCGGCAAGGACAGCAGCACGAGCGCGAGCGCTCCTGCAGCCGCGAGCACCGTGCGCGCCTGCACGCGGACGAGGTGGCGCACCAGCACCTCACCGACGCTGGTCTGCTCCTCCAGCTCCACCATGGTGCGCGCGACCTGCCTGGTCCGCCGCCGGTCGGCCAGCACCACGCGCTTGCGGCGGGGCCGGGCAGGTTCGGCGGACCGGCCGCGCAGCTGGACGACCTGCCGGCTCATGCGCTCGCGGGCCATCACGTCGCCCTACCCCCAGCCCTGGCGCGGAGCCCGCACCAACCGGTCCTTCAGTTCCCGCGTGTGCCTGCGGCTGACCGGCAACTCCTCCTCGGGGTCGCCGAGCACCACCGAATACCCCGAGGAGGACATGCGCAGCTCGGTCACCTGCGCCAGGGACACCAGGTACGAGCGGTGGATCCGCAGGAACCCGGCGTCGCCCCACCGCTCCTCCAGCTGCGCCAGGGGGATGCGCACCAGGTGCGAACCGTCCGCGGTGTGCAGGCGGGCGTAGTCGCCCTGGGCTTCGACCCAGCGCACCGATCGACGCGGCACGAGCTTCGTGGTGCCGCCGAGCTCGACGGGGATGACCTCGTCGTCCTCGCCGGCGGCGGAGGAGGGCAGCGTCTGCTGCCCAGGCCCCTGCTGCCCGGGCCCCTGTTGCCCAGGTGCCTGTTGCCCGGGTCCCTGCTGCCCGGGCCCCTGCTGCCGGGTCGGCTGCTGTCCGGCCTGCTGCTGACCGGACTCGATCGCCGTGTTCACCCGCGCGTTGCGCTCCACCGCCCGCAGCGCCCGGTCCACGCGCTCGGTGTCGGCGGGTTTCATGATGTAGTCGATCGCGCCGACCTCGAAGGCTTCCAGCGCGTTCTCCTCGTGGCCGGTGATGAACACCAGCGCCGGCGGGCGGCGGAACGCGGAGAGCACGCGCGCGAGTTCCATGCCGCTGAGGCCGGGCATGGACACGTCGGCGAAGACCACGTCGACGGGGGGTAAGTCCTCGGTAGCCCGCCGCACGAGCTCGGGATCGTCGCCGCGCAGCACGCGCAGCGCCTCCGCGGCGTCGAACACGCTGATCACGCGTCCCACGCGCGGGTTCGATTCCAGCAGGTACTTCGTTTCGTCGAGCCCGGCCACCTCGTCGTCCACAGCGAGGACGACGAGCCCGGAAGCGTGCTCTCGGGTACTCACTGCACTGCCACACCCTGCCGCGCCGACGGCGCACTGTCCACGGTTTCCACCCAGCGCACGCACGGCGTGATCCACGACATGCGCTGAACGTTCAAAGTACGTGCTCACGCAACGCACAGAACATCGGGGCGGCACCGAGCGTCACCACCGCCGGAGCACGTCCGGCAACTGTGCCCGGAACACGACCGTCCCCGCGGGGGCGACCTGCCGGTATCACCTGATGTTCGCAACCGGCTCACAGGCCGAAACGCGACCACAGCGACCGGTGCTCCAACGCCTCCACTGTGGACATGACGGGGTCCGATCCGCCGCCGAACACCGAGCTGAGCCCGGTGGAGGCCGGCGAAGCCACCCCCAGTCGCGCCAGCAGCGGTTTGCGCGGTTCGACGGAGACCAGGTGCGCGTCCGGGAACTTCTCGCGCACGACCGAACGCATCGTGCCCAAGCCGTCGAGCAGGCCGAGGTCGACGGCCTTGCGCCCGGTGTAGACCTCGCCGCTGAACAGCTCATCGTCCTCGGTGAGCCGGTCCCCGCGGCGCGTGGTGACCCACTCGCGGAACTGCTGGTGCAGTTCGCCCTGCATGCCGGTGAGCCATGCGACGTCGTCCTCCTTCTCCGGGCGGAACGGGTCGAGACGCACCTTGTTCTCGCCGACCGCGTGCACGCGGCGTTCCACACCGATCCGGTCCAGCAGGCCGTTCAGCCCGAACCCGGCGGTCACCACGCCCACCGAGCCGACCATCGAGGTGCCGTGCGCGTAGATCTCGTCCCCCGCGCAGGCCAGCCAGTACCCGCCGGAGGCGGCCACGTCCTCGCAGAACACCAGCACGGGCACCTTCTTCTCCGCCGCGAGGTCGCGGATGCGCTCGGCGATCAGGGCCGACTGGGTCGGCGAACCACCGGGCGAGTTGATCGCCAGGGCCACCGCCTGCAGCCGCTCGTGCGCGAACGCCCGCGACAGCGCGCTTTCCACGTTCTGCATCGAGATCGTGGGGCGGCTGACCGGCGAGGGCGTCGAGGTGATCACGCCGTGCAGCCGGACGGCGGAGACCACCGGTCCGCGCTCGGCCCGTTCGCCCAACCTGCCCGGCAGCTTGCCCGGCAGGCCGGTGAGCACGTCGGAGAACTTCTGCGGAGTCTTATCGCTCATGTTCCGCACGCTACCGAGCCGCGCCGACTCTTCCCACCGGCCACGCCAGGTGCTGTGGACAGCTCGCAGGCCTGTGGATCAACGCTGCACATCTTCGCCGGAACGGGTGATCGCGAGTTCGCCGTCGGAATCATCGCGGCCATCGCGGTGATCGCGCTCGTGCCGCGCAGCACCGCTGGCGGGCTGCTGCTCGGCGGGCGCCCCCTCCTCGGCGGGCCGTTCCTCCCCGGAGGGATCCCCGTCCTCGGCGGAGGACTCCTCGGCGGGCTGCTCCTCCTCGGCGGAACCCCCGCCCTCGGCGGGCTGCTCCTCGGCGACCGGCCCGGAGGCCGCCCGCACTCCCGGGGCGAACTTCGGCACCCGCATCACGACCTTCATCCCCGCGCCCTGCTCGGTTTCCACCACGAGCGCGTAGTCGTTGCCGAACGTGGCCCGCATGCGGTTGTTGATGTTGCCCAACCCCACGTGCGCACCGGTCATGTGCGCATCGGCCAGCTCGGCGTCGAGCCGCTCCGGATCCATGCCCACGCCGTCGTCGTCGACGCTGATCAGCGCCTCCGCACCGTTGTCCTCGGCGACCAGCGTGACCGTCCCGCCGCCGGGCTTGTCCGCCAGGCCGTGCCGCACCGCGTTCTCCACCAGCGGTTGCAGCGCCAGGAACGGCACGACCACGGGCAGCACCTCGGGCGCGATCTTGAGCTGGACCTTGAGCCTGTCCGGACCGAACCGGGCCCGCTCCAGCGTGAGGTACCGGTCGATGTTGCGGATCTCGTCGGCCAGCGTGGTGTAGAGCCCGGTGGTGCGGAACGAGTACCGCGTGAAGTCGGCGAACTCCTGCAGCAGGTCCCGCGCGTGGTCGGGGTCGGTGCGGATCAGCGAGCTGATCGTGTTCAGCGCGTTGTAGATGAAGTGCGGGGAGATCTGCGCCCGCAGCGCGCGCACCTCGGCCCGGGCGAGCTGGCGCCGCGACTCCTGCAACTCGGCCAGCTCCAGCTGCGTGGCCACGTGGTGGGCGACCTCCTCGCTCGCCCGCAGCAGCCGCTTGCGGTCGCCGTCGGCGATGATCACCAGCGCACCGCGGGTCTCGCCTTCGACGTCCAGCGGCACGACGATCGCGTGCCGCATCGGGCAGGACCGCTGCTCGCACGAGACGTCGGAGTGCTCGGCGTACTCGCGCTTGCCCGTGCGCAGCACCTGTTCGATCGTGCCGCGCAGGTCCTCGTAGTGGTGGTTGGCGCCGCCGTCCCAGCTGAGCAGCCGGCCCTCGGCGTCGACGATGCCGACGGCGCCGCAGGAGAGCAGTTCCCGCAGGTGCGGGGCGGTCTTGTCCGCCGACTCCTGGCCCAGGCCGTCCCGCAGGTGCGGGGCGGCGTTGGTGACGCGGTGCAGCGCGGCGAGGGTGGCGTCTTGCACGGAAGTGCTCACCCGGCGGGCGCGGCACAGCAGCACGAACATCCCGAGCACTGCCAGCGCGGCGAACGTCGTGAGCACCGTGCGCTCCGTCAACAGCTCCGGCACGGGGTTCACTATTTCCGATGGCCACCGGCCGGGGCAAGGCGATCACGTCGGGTGCACTTCGTGCGTCGATGAGCGGTGCTCCACTTCTGCTGAGCAGAACACCTGCGGCCGAACCCGCGGTCTGCTCCAGCAGCCGCGAGCACCTGGTAGGACCCCGTTGGGTTGTTTTGCGGGCGGCCTTCTGCGACGGAACCTCCTGCACGGCTCTCGCTCCGGGTGCTCGACGCTGCCGCGTCGAGATGGAGAACGCACCAGCACCGCTGCTACGGGCAGACACCAGCGACATAACAAAGCACTGGAAGAACAATTACCTACTACTCGACGGGTTGCAGTTCGCCGTTCATGTCGGGCTCGGAGTACAGCTCGATGTGCCGGGCCACCTGCGCTGCCTCCTGGCGCACGTTGATGGGCCCGCGCACGGAACCGGTCCACTTCTCCGGCGGGTGCTCGTCGGCGTCGCCCGGGGTGCTCGCGGTCAGCTGCCAGGGCCGACGCAGGACCCAGCGCACCGGGAAGAACAGCACCACCACGGCCAGCGCCAGGAGGAGCCACACCGGCACGACGACGCCTTCGGGCGTCCACAGCACGAACAGCACCACGAGGAACAGCAGCGCCCCGCCCATGAGGATCGGCGGCATCGAGCCGCCGTTGATGTCGTGCTCGAACTCGTCGGGCGCCAGTGGGTTGGTCCATTCGAGATGAGCCTCGATGGACCACTCCCGGCCATCGGATCCCCGTACGACCCGGTTCATCCTCGCCTCCTGCCAGGCGGTCCGCACACCCGTGCACGTTGATCAAGCGCGCGGACACCGTACCTCGCACGGCCCCCTCGCCGAGAGGGAAGCGCGGCCGAACCACCCCCATCGTTGGAGCGAACGGGAGCGGGCGCACCGGGCGCACCGGCCCGAGGGACCCCCGTCGGAGCCCGTACGAGGGTGCGTTAAGCTGGGGACACCGGCGAACGAGGCCGGGTCGAAACAAGAGAACACGCGGATGTAGCGCAGCGGTAGCGCATCAGCTTGCCAAGCTGAGGGTCGCGGGTTCGAATCCCGTCATCCGCTCTGCCCGAAGCCCCGGTTCCGTCGAACCGGGGCTTCGTCGTGCGCCGGCCGCCTTCGCTGGCTCTCCCCCTGCCGTGCCCTCGCCCGGAAGATGTGCGCACCGGCTTCGCGGGCTACGTTGCCGCCATGGACATGAAGCGGACGTTCTTCGACGGCCTGGACCTCTTCAGCGATGCGGTGCGCGCCGTGCCCCCGGACGCCTGGAACAACCCCACCCCCTGCGCCGACTGGGACGCGCGCCGGCTCGTGGGGCACCTGGTGAGCGTGCTGGAACTGGCGCACGCCACCGTCCGCGGCGATGAGGCCCCGCCCGGGTCCACGGCCCCGTCCGAGCTGGGCGCCGACCCGGCCGCGGAGTGGCCGCGCACGGCTGCGCGCACCCGCGCGGAAGTGGAGCGGGCCGATCTGGACGCGGTGCGGACGACCATGTTCGGGGAGGTTCCGCTGCGGCAGGCGCTGGGATTTCCCACGGTCGACCTGTACCTGCACACCTGGGACCTCGGCCGCGCCCACGGGCGCCGGGTCGCCCTGCCCGAGCACGTGCTGACGTGGGCGGAGCAGTTCCTGCGGCAGGTACCGGCGGAGACGTTGCGCTCACCGGGCACGTTCGGACCGGAGCAACCGGCTCCGGAGGGGGCGGAGGCGACCGAGCGGTTGATGGCGTTCCTCGGCCGCACGCCCTGAGCAGCGGCGACCTGAAGCCGGGGCCGAAGCTCCCCGGGCCGAAGCTCCCCGGGCCGAAGTTTCCCGGTGCGGACGTTCACCGGGTCCGGAGTTCCCGGGAGGGGGCAGCTGATCCTCCGGTGCTGCGCCGTAGCGGGCGATGAACGCGGCCACGCGCGCGGACGACTGCGCCGCGGATGTGCGCGGCCGCTGCAGGGACCACCACGCCGCCGCCAACCCCGCGACGTCCACGGCGATCAGGACGGCGACTACCAGGGGGAACGGGATCATGCGGCGCCTCCCGCGGTGCACCGGTCCTCGTGCGCGTCCAGTTCCTCCGCGTCGGTGGAGTACCAACCGCAGCGGTAGCACGACCGCGACAGCCGCTCCCGGTGCTGCCGCTGGGTCTCATCGGGACGCTTGCACATGTGCGGCGGCTGCTGCCCGCTGCGCTGCCCGTTCACCGCGCCGTCCCGGCGATCGGCCGGTGCGCGCGGATCTCGGCGCGCGAGGGCGCCCCGACCAGCGAGCGGGCGTGCTCGTCGCACTCCGGGCAGGTTTCCCACAGCCACGCCACGGCCCCGGTCGCCGCAGCCACTTCCCTGCCGCACAGCGCGGACACGACGGCATCCGGCGGATAGGTGCGGCCGCTGTTCGGCGGGCGCGGATCGGTGGTGGCGTGCCTCGCACCCTGCGCCGGTACCCACGAGAACGGATGGGGCATGTCGGGGCTCCTGCCTTCCTGCGCTGGAGGTGAGCGGGCCGCTCACTCGAGCATCGCGCCAACCCACTCAAGATCTTCCGATGAGACATTCACACAGGACATGTCCTAAATCAAGTTTCCAAGGGACACTTCGCCAGACATCCACTCGAACGATGTACAACGATCACGGCAACGATGCACGTGCCACACTGCTCAAGCGCCAGGTAGCCGCTTCCGGAAGGTCAGCCATGACACGTACTCCTGGGCCGAGCGTCCGTCGTCGGCAGCTCGGTGCCATGCTGCGCCAACTGCGGCAGGAGTCGGGCCATACGATCAAAGACGCGGCCGAATGGCTGGGCATGGGCGAAAGCGGCGTCTCGAAAATCGAGAAGGCCCGGTCCGTCATCAAGGCACAGACCATCCGGGCGCTCGGCCAGTTCTACGATGTCGACGCCGCCAAGCTCGACTACCTGCTCCGCCTGGCCAACGAAGCGAACCAACGCGGCTGGTGGGCGGCTTACCGCGATACGGTCCCCGAGTGGTTCCGGACCTTCGTCAGCCTCGAAGCCGACGCGCTCGATCTCTGGAACTACGAGGCCGAGCACGTTCCCGGACTGCTCCAAACTCCCGGTTACGCGCGGGAACTCCTCAAAGCCAACCGGCCTGATCTCTCCGCGGACGAGGTCGAACGCCAAGTACGGGTGCGGCAGGAACGGCAGACGCAGGTCGACGGCGACGATCCGCCGCGACTGCACTTCTACGTCAACGAAGCCGTGATTCGGCGTCCAACAGCGGACTCGTCCATCTGGCGTGAGCAGCTCGACTTCCTCGTGAAAGCGTCCCAGCTCGATCACGTCTCACTGCGCATCGTGCCGTTCGCCACCGGCATTCATCCCGCCATGGCGGGCGCATTCGTCATGATGCAGTTTCCGGAGGAGGACGCGGCGGCGTTCGTGTACGTCGAGAACGAACGCGGCGGGATCTACCTGGAAGACCCCGGTGACATCCACCGCTACACGTTCATCGTGCACACGCTCGACCGGCAACAGGCATTGAGCCGTGCAGACTCGCACACGATGCTGATGGAAGCAGCCGAAGCGAACAGCAAGTAAGCGGAAAGGCACACGACGATGTCCGGCACCGACAAACCAACCAACTGGCGCAAACCTCGACGTTCAGGAAGCAACGGCGGTAACTGCGTCGAGGTCGGCAGCATCGGCGGCGGCGCCGCCGTGCGCGACACGAAGAACCGCGCGGCCGGCCACCTCACCACCGACCGCGCCCAGTGGCAGGCGTTCATCACGGCCGTGAAGACCGACCGCTTCACCTGAGCACGACCGCCGCACCGCAACGGCGCCCCTGGACGACGCGGGGGCGCCGTGCACACCACCTGCTCGGCTCGGGCCCATCCGAGGTGCTCACGCATCTCGCGAACCCGCTTTCCGAGTTCGAACGTCAAGCGCGCAGCTTCGTACGCTTCTTCCGCTCCGGGCTCGCTCATACGACTGCTGCGGAGCTCGCGCCCTCGGCGACGACCGAGACCCTGACGCGACCCCGACTCGCCGGCAGCGGGGCCGACGTCCGACCGGACTCAGCGCATGATCCATCGTCAGAAGGAGTGATCGAGAATGGCCGGCGTGCGTGATTGGGCAGCGAGCCATTCACCGACGTCGGGGGAGATCCAGCGCATCATCTTGATCAGGTCGCTGTGGAGCTCACGGGGCCCGCAGTAAGCTTCCGATGCCGAACGAGCGACACCGGGCTGGCGGACGCCGTAGATGATCGGCTCGTGGTGAGCGATTCGGTTGCGAAGCGCATACAGCCGGTGCAGCACGGAGTGCACCTCGGCGCGCGTACCCCTCGCGCCGGGAAAGGTGCGGTGCAGAGCGGGTTTCCACAGCAACTCGTCGTAGTTGCGGCGACTGCGATACGGCGGACGGCCGACGTAGCCGCCGGCTTCCAGCAGATGGACCCAAAAGCCCATCGGCAGCCTGGCGAGCGTTTTTCCCGGCGGGTCGTCAGCACGACACCCCGCATCGGACCAGGCTTTCACGACCGCAGTCTGTGAGCGTTCGTCCAACAGCCTGTTTTCAGCGAACCAGGATTCCCCGTAGGACGCGGCCAGCTCGCGGTCCATGCTGTTGCGAAGACACACCTCCAACAACGCCAGGTCCGCGTGCATGCTGGCAGCAAGCTCGACTCCCACCAGGTAGAGCTGCACCGGCCCGCATCCCCAACGCGGGCCGTGCCGTTCGTACGTGGCCAGCCGTTCGGCGCTGAGCAGCGGAGCGAGCCCATCCACCGGCTCGACCTGGTGGTATCCCATCCGGGCGTCGTACCAGCACTCCGGTCATCACCGAGCACCGCCGTCTGCTACGGTGAAGAGTGAAGTCCCCCGGCTAGCCTCTGCCCCTGCGGGTTCTGCCCTCGCGGGTATCGCACCGGGGGTTTTTCCTGTCCAGACATCTCGTGGTTTCGCCTGGGCCACCGGGGCATGCACGGCAGGACTGCGACTCCATCCGCTCCATCCCGATGCTCACACTGCGTACGTGCGACCGAAACCCTGACGCGGCCCCGACGCACCGGCAGCGGAGCCGACGTCCGACTCACTCTGCGGTGACGCCGAGCCCCGCGGGGCAGGCCACACCGGTGCCCGCGATGCCGCAGTAGCCGAACGGGTTCTTCGTCTCCGCCAGGTACTGCTGGTGGTAGCTCTCCGCGTAGTAGAACTCGCCGAGAAGCGCGATCTCCGTGGTCACCTCGCCGTATCCGGCCCTGCGCAGCGCGTCGGCGTAGGTGTCGCGGCTGGCCTGCGCCTGGTGCAGCTGCTGCTCGTCGGTGCAGTACACCGCCGAGCGGTACTGCGTGCCCACGTCGTTGCCCTGTCGCATGCCCTGCGTCGGATCGTGGTTCTCCCAGAACACGCGCAGCACGTCGGCGTAGCTGATCCGCTGCGGGTCGAACACGACCAGCACCACCTCGGCGTGCCCGGTCAGACCGCTGCACACCTCCTCGTAGGTGGGGTTGGGGGTGTAGCCGCCCGCGTAGCCGGCCGCCGTGGACCACACGCCCTCGGTGCGCCAGAACACGCGCTCCGCGCCCCAGAAGCAGCCCATGCCGAACACGGCCGTGCGCAGGCCTTCCGGAAACGGCGGCACGATCCGGCGGTCCGGGTGCACCTCGTGGTGCTCGGCCACGGACAGCGGCGTGGACCGCCCCGGCAGGGCGGAGTCGGGCCCGGGCATCTTCGTCTTGTCCCCGAAAAGCGCCATGGTTGCCAGGGTACGCGCGCGGAGGAGCTGCGCGTACCCGTCGCGCCCGCGATCAACCCGGCGCCCGCGATCAACCCGGCACGCCGGCGCGCGTGCGCTACCGCACAACTGCGCGCGGTACCCGGTCGCGGGCCCCCGGCCGAGCCCCTTCCCGAGATCGCAATTCCGAGGAGATCACACCTCGGGTGGTGTATCCAGCCAGCAGCGCGGCATGCAGAATGACGACTGGTCGCGTGCCGGTTGCGCGCGGCCGGAATCCGGAAAGGGAATCATCCGTGACCTGGCAAGACGAGCTGCAGCAACTCGACGCGGAGTTCGAGGCGGGCCGCATCTCCGCCGAGGAGCACCGCCGGCGCCGCGAGGCGCTGCTCGGCACCGCCGATGACGCCGTCCAGTCGGACGAGCAGGGCGCGTCGGCCCCGCCGGAGCACGCGCAGCACAGCTCGGCGGGGGTAGCTCAGGAGCCCGCAGCGGGCAAGGTCGATCCGTTTCCGCCGCCGTTCACCTGGCCCGGTTCGAACCGCAGTGGGCAGGACCGCGGTGCTGGACAGGGCCGCAGCGGTGAACAGGGCCGCAACGGTGAACAGGGCCGCAGCGAGCAACCGCAGCAGCACGACCCGGCGCAGTCCCAGCCGCAGCAGCCTGCCCAGTCGCAGAGCCAGCAGCCGCAGCACTCCGGGCAACCGATGCAGCCGCAGCCCGCACAGCCGCAGCAGGGCCAGCAGTCGGCTCCCCAGCAGTCGGCTCCCCAGCAAGTCGAGCAGTCGCAGAATGGGCCGAGCCAGCCCGCACAGCCGCAGCAGGGCCAGCAGCCGCTGTCGGAGCAGGCAACGGAGCAGAACGCGCCGGTGAGTCGCGCGGCGCAGCTGCCGCCGGAAATGGGCCGCGCGCAGTCGCCGGCCGACACCAACAGCACCCAGTTCGTCGACCAGCAGCAACTCGGCCAGGTCCAGGCGGCGCAGCAGGCCCAGCAGCAACCACCGCAGTTCGCACCGCAGGCACAGCCGCAACCGCCCGGCACGACCGGCCAGCCGCAGCAGCCGGTGCAGCAGCCCTGGCCGCAGCAGCCGTGGGGAACCCAGCAGCCGCAGCAGAACTGGGGTGTGGACACCGCGGGAACGCCGTGGGGCAACGCGGAGATCCCACCGCCGGACGGCGGTGCGCCGTGGCTGCGCAACATCCCCGGCGGTTTCGACGAGCCGATCGAGCGCAAACCCAAGCGCGGCAAGCTCTACGCCTGGCTGTCGGTCACCGGTGTGCTGGTGGTCGTGGCTGCGATCGCGGTGGTGACGTTGCTCGTGCCGCTCGGCGGCGGTGACGAGCAGGCGCAGCCGCAGCCCACGTCGCAGCCGGCGCCGCCTCCCCCCTCGCCCACGACGAGCTCGCTGCCGGAACCACCCGCCCCGAAACCCGCGCCGCCCGCCTCGGACCAGGTGCTCATCCCCGCGCCGGAACCGCCGCACCCGTGGGTCGGCGGACTGGACAGGCGCGCGTGGGCGAGCCCGAAGGGCCAGCTGCTCAAGCCGCGCCCCGTGCGGGACTTCGCCCTGGACAACGGGCTGCGCGGCGGCTGGTTCGCCGGCAACGGCGGACCCGGGCCGCGCGTGACGATGCTCGCCCTGCGGATGCCGAACGAGCGCACCGCGGGCTCCGTGGCCGACCGCTACTTGCAGGCCCAGCAAGAACTGTCCCCTGTGGACGAACTGTCGTACCGGGGAGTCGAGGTGCTCGGTGGTGACACCACGTACCGCACCGCCTACGCCGCCCACGACTGGGCCGTGATCGTCGCCGTCAGCGCAAAACCGGACCAGCGCAAGCAGGCCGACTCGCTGTTCTCCCGGGTGCTCGACGCGCAGTTGGCCAAGACCCCGCCGACCGTCCGCGACTAACGGCGCCGCAAGTCACCGCGACCGGGGAAGCCCTCCGACCACTGGCCCGCGGACTGCGGGCACGAGACCTCCCTGCCGGCGTGATCGCCGATGAGCGCGAGGAGCGGGCGCGTTTCCCGACGCAGCAGTGATCATCGACACATCGATGATCGTTCCATTCCCTGCGCCCGGTGAGGGGCGTTCGAGAAGATGGCTCGATCAGAGGTGAGTGCGTCCCAGGGGAGGAGGCGTGGCGATGTCGGGCTACGACGTGGACCCGGTGGCGTTGCGTGGCGCCATCAACAAGCTGGTGCAGGCGCGAGAACGTACGAGGTCGCTTCGTAGTGAGGCGGCTCGCCTGGAGCCCGGTGAGTTGACCGCGAAGGACAACGCCACGAAGTTCGCCTACGACGCGATGAAGGAGCGCGCGGTGGGCGAGGAGGGGTCTCTGGTACGCCACACGGATAGTTTGATCGAGAAGCTCGACGCGAAGATCCAGGCTTATGAGGAAACGCTGCGGGAGTACGAGCAGCGGGATCGCGACGCCCTTCCCGGGCAGTTGTGAGAGCCGGCGCGGTTGAGTCGCATGAAGATGATCGGAGGTAGTTCGTTGAGGCGTGGGGCGATGGCCGCAATGGCGCTCGTGTCTGCCGGCGCGCTCGCCGGCTGCACGAGCGGCGGAGACGAGGGAACCGGAACCGCGGACCAGGCGCGGGGACAGCCCTCGCAGGAGAAGCAGTCGGGGGTGCAGATCGACAACCCCAAGGACGCCTCGCAGATCGACCTGTGCGGACTGATCTCACCGGAGTCAGCGGAGAAGTTCGGCTTTTCCCCGCAAGGGAAGTCCGAGGCATCGATCACCACCGGCGAAGAGACGTGCACGTGGAACAACCTCAACGAGGGGAGCGGACTGGATATTACGGCGATCGGCGACCGCTCGCTGCAGACGTACCTCGACAACCGCGAGCAGTACACGGACTTCGAACAGGTGCAGATCGCCGGGCACCCCGCCGTCCGAGCGAACAAGGGGGAACCTCCACAGGAGGGCGGCCGATTCTGCGACTTCTTCGTCGCGCTCAACGACAACCAGGTGCTGTCCTCGCAAGCCACGGCAGCGAACCCGGACGTGGATGACCCGTGCCAGATCTCGCGCCAGGGCGCGGAGGAAGCCGTGTCGAACATCCCCGCGAAGTGACTCCGGAGGTAATTCGTTGAAGCGCGGGGCAATGGCCGCGATGGCGCTCGTGTCTGCCGGCGCGCTCGCCGGCTGCACGAGCGGCGGAGACGAGGGAACCGGAACCGCGGACCAGGCGCAGGGACAACCCTCGCAGAAGAAGCAGCAGTCGGGAGTGCAGATCGACAGCCCCAAGGACGCCTCGCAGGTCGACATGTGCGGCCTAGTCCCACCGGAGCTGGTGGAGAAGTTCGGCTTTTCCCCCGAAGGGAAGTCCGAAACATCGATCACCACCGGTGAAGAGATGTGCAGGTGGAGCAACCCCGACGAGGGCGGCGGACTGAGCTTCTCGGCGATCGGCGACCGCTCGCTGCAGACGTACCTCGACAACCCCGACAAGTACGTGGACTTCGAACAGGTGCAAATCGCCGGGCATCCTGCGGTGCGGGCCAACGAAGGGAATCCGCAGGAAGACGGGTTCTGCGACTTCTTCGTCGCGCTCAATGACAACCAGGTGCTGTCCTCGCAGGCCACGGCAACGAACCCGGGCGTGGATGATCCGTGTCAGATCTCGCGCCAAGGTGCCGAGGAAGCCGTGTCGAACATCCCCGCGAAGTAGGAGAGCCACGGATTGGCTGACGTCGCGGGGGTCCGGACGGGAGCGCCTCAGGCGCCGCCTCGCGCCGGAACCGGCTACACGTACGCCGACACCCACCCGACACGCCGGGACACTGTGGACAACCCGACCCCTTGTGGACAGGTTGTGCTCCATCCGTGTGGGGATAACTCACAATTTTCATGAAAATTGTGCTCCCTGGAACGAGTCCAGATTGGCGGGCAGGTGGGGCTCGCCGAGAGGGGCTGCGGGTGTTCGCGGGGTGCGAGGGCTGCGCTCACCCGTCCACGTTGATCTTGCCGAGTTCGAGCAGACCGCGCACCGCCGCGCGGCCGGCCTCGGGACCGCACTGCTCGGCCACCGCCGCCCGCCCGGCGCGGGACAGGTCGTACCACTCGCCATCGTCGGTGAGCAGGCGTGCCGCGGACTCGGCCAGCTCCTCGGGCGTGCGGCCGATCCGGATGCCGTCGCCATCTCCGAGTTGCAGTCCTTCCGGCGCGATGCTCGTCCCCACCACCGGAACACCCCGGGCCAGGCTCTCGCCGACCACCTCCGCCGCCCCCGCGCCGAACCGCAGCGGCGCCAGGATCATCCGAGCGCGCGCGCACCACCGCGCGAGATCGACGCCCCCCTCGTGCACGGCCACGCCCGGCCGCTCCAACTCGCGCACCTCGCCGACCGAACCGGTACCGACGACGTGCAACCGGGCCTGCGGACACCGCCGCCACACCAGCGGCATGATCTGCTCGACCGACCACCGGGCAGCGTCCACAACGGACTCATCCGCGAAACATCCCGCGAGCAGGATCTCCTGGCGATCAGCAGGACCATCCGCGACAGATTCCACGCGGAGCACAGTGGACAGAACATGAATCCGCGCTTCCGGGACGATCTCGGCCAGCATCCGCCGGTGCGCCGCACCGGAGACGAGAACGGCATCGGCCGCACGCACCGCCGCGAGTTCCCTCTCCCGCGCAGCGGCGCACCGCCGGTGCAACGCGCTCGCCGCGTCCGCCTCGCCGAGCTCCGCCGCCAACTCCGCCCGCCTGCGCAACCCGAGGAAAGCCGGCTCCACCGCGTCGTGGACGACGACCGCCCCGGCCGCGCTGGTGCGCAGCTGCTCCAGCAGCGTCCACGCCGCGCTGGGGCCGGACAGCACGGCCAGCGCGACCTCCGTGCCCGCCTGGCGCAGGAACTCCTGCTGCGAAGCGGCCCGCGGCAGCACGATCACCCCGAGCCGCCGGAGCTCGCTCGTCGACGGCTCGGGCTCGCCGTGGTCGGCCGGGAAGAACACCACGCGGCAGCCGAACTCGCGCAGCTGCTCCAGCAGAGAACGCATCCGCCGCGCCCCGGCCTCGGCATCCGACCGCGGCACGCGCTCGCCCGCGACCAGCACCACGGTGCCGTGGTGGCCCTGCGGACCGCGCTGCCGCGCCAGCCACGGGGTGCCCGCGTCGGAGGCCGACAAGTGCTCGCGCTCGAGCGCGTCCGCCCACTTGTCCGCGAACGCCGCGCGGTCGCGCTCAACGCCGGCAGCGCGGTCCTCATCGGACTCCTGCACATCGGTCTCATCGCCACAGCCGGCCCGCTGCACGACGACCGCGCGCGGCTGCACCACGGTGCGCGATCCCGCGGCGCGCGCGGCGAAGGCCAGGTCGGCCGCGGCGTAGTCCGATGTGGAAAAACGGATGTCGAAACCGCCGAGGCCGTCGAACAACTCCGCCCGCACCAGCAGCGCCGACGCGGAGCAGTAGTCCACATCGCGCAGCACCTCGGAGACCGGGTCCTGCCCGTCGAGGCCGGCTGTCGGCGAGTGCGCGGTGCCGTCGGAGAAGACGGCGCCGCCGGCCTGCCGCAGCCGGCCGTCCGGCGCGACGAGTTCGGCCCCTACCAGGCCGATCGACTCGTCCGAGCGCAGCACCTCGACAAGACCGTCCAACCAGGACTCGGTGACGTCACCGGCGAGGAACAGCAGGAACTCGCCCCGCGCGTGCTCCGCACCGAGATCGCAAGCACCTGCGAACCCGAGGCGCCGCTCACCGCGCACCGCTCGCACCCCGCCGCACTCGTCCAGGCGCCGAACCACGTCCTCGGCAGCGGATTCACCGGAGGCAGCTGCGTCGAAGGCGGTGCTGCCGGCGGATTCCCCGAAGGATCCGTCGGAGGTCGCGTCGCCGGCGAAGTCACCGGAAGCCACCTCACCGGACGTGCCGTCGACGACGGCGATCACCTCGAACGGCACGGAGACCACGTGCCCGGCCAGCAGCCGCAGCTGCTCACGCGTGCGCGCCCACGCACCGCCCGCGGGGAGGATGACGCTGACCTCCGGATTCCGCGCCCGCGGCACATCGACCGGGCCGCCCTCCGCACTCGTGAGGTCGGCCCCGCCCGCAGAACCGGCCCCACCCGCGGAACCGGCGCCGAAACCACCGGAACCACCACCGGAATCGGCATCCTCGGACCCCGACAGGTGACGCAGCACGCCGTCGAGGAGACCGCGTCGCCGGGTGCCGCTGGGAGCGAACCGGTCGACGCCGTGCTGCACCAGGGCGCTGCGCTGCCGCCGGTCGTCCTCCTGCGCGGCCAGTTCCGCGACCCGGCTCTGCGCCTCGGCGGCACGTCCCTCCAGACGTGCGGCCGTCTCCCGCAGCCAGTGGACCTGCTCCTCGGCGCGCTGCGCCCGCTGCCCGGCCTCGCGCTCCCGCTGCTCGGCCTCGCGCTCCCGCTGCTCGGCCTCGTGCCGTCCCTGCTCAGCCTCGTGCAGCCGCTGCTCGGCCTCGTGCCGTCCCTGCTCGGCGCGCTGCACCCGCTGCTCGAGCTCCTCGTCCGCGTCATCACGCGCCAGCGTCAGGTCCTGGTCGAGCAGCACCGCGGCGGCAGGCAGCCTCGGCAGCTGCCGGTCGGAGGCGAACCCGATGAGATCGGTGTGCGGCACGCCCTGCCGCACCTGCCACCCCGCAGCGGTGCGCTGCACCGTCTGCAGCCGCACACCTTCGATCGCCGTGTCCAGGTCCCCCGGATCGCTGGGCACGACCAGCGACCCCGTGGCGAGGTTCTGCTGCAGCACGGCCACGTGGCGGAACGCGCCTTCCAGCAGCGAACCGAATTCGGCGGCGGTGAGCCGAGCAGCGGGGTCCGCGGTGCCCTGCACGGAAGGGCCCTGCGCGGAAGACGTGCCCCGCGCCGCGGCCAGGTCCGAGGTGCTGACGAGGACCAGCCCGCCGGGCGCGAGGAGCGAGCGGATCACTTCCAGGACGGATTCGGGGTCGTCGAGCTGCTCGAGGACGTGGAAGCACACGACCACGTCGAAGGGGCGCTCCCGCGCCGGCAGTTCCGGATCGGTGACCGAACCGGCGTGGAACACCAGCCGTCGTCCGCTGCGGCCGGCACGCGCGTGCTCGACGGCTTCCGCGTCGTCGACACCGACCACCTCCTCGGCCTCGGCGGCGAGCAGCGCGGAACCGCGCCCATCGCCGCAGCCGAGATCGAGGACGCGTTTGCCCCGCCCGTAGCGCGAAGCCAGCACGTACCGGTGGTAGTGCTCGTAGACCAGCCGCGGCTCGTCCTCGGGAACGCGGCGCCGACCGCTCCGCTCGCTCGATCCGTCCTGCATCTCACCGTCACGCTCCGTGCGCGTCCGTCCGGTTGTGCGCACAGACCCTAGCGGCTCGCGGGGAGGAAGTTCGACATCTCCATCGCCGGGGACGTCGCTGCGGATGAAGATCTCTTCATCCGAACTTCACGTCCGTTCCACCGCCACCGGCCATGATGGTGCACATGCAGCCAGCTTCCAAGGTGGCGCTGCTGCTCACCGCGCTGGCCCTGCCGATCGGGGCCGTCCTGGTGAGCTTCGCGTTCACCGACGAACCCCGCGCCCCGCAAGTGCCCGCCCGGGTCGAAGTGCGCACGACCGGTGGGACGGCACCGCCCGGAGAAGGGGCGGCCGAACCGTCCCCGGGGCAGGCCCCCGACAACACGACAGCACCCCGCAACACCCCGGGCCCGGGCAGCACCACGGGCCCGGGCGACCTTCCGCCCCCGCCGCCCGCGGACGAGGACGACGCCGACGACCGGTTCGATGACGACCAGCACGACGACTGACCAGACCGAGCACTCGCAGGAGGACCCCCGCCGCCGCACCGGCACGCGCATCCCGGCCCGCGCGCAGATCATGGGCTGGCTGCTGCTCGTGCTCGTGGTGGTGTTGCTGGCGGTGATCCTGCTGACGCGCCAGTTCCTGCACACCGACGTGCTCAACAAGAACAGCGCCGCGCTGGAGCAGCAGGCCCGCGAGTTCAGCGCGTTCGCCGAGCAGGGCCGCGATCCGGCCACCGGGCGCGCGCTGGACGGTCCGCACGCGCTGTTCGAGACGTTCCTGTCGCAGCAGTACCCCGACTCGGAGGAGGCGCTGGTCGGCACGTGGCGCACTCCGCAGGGGCCGCGTGCGCTGTCCCAGGAGCAGTCCCCGGCGGTGGAGGCCGTGGCGCAGGATCGCGCCGTGCTGCAGCGCCTGCTCGACGACCCGCGGATGAGCGGGCGCATGGACACCGCCCACGGACCGATGCACTGGGTCAAGATCCGCGCCGACACCGAGCGGGGGCCGGCCTGGTTCATCACGGAGCGGTTCCCCGGCCAGGACATGGCCAACGCCGACCGGACGGTGCGGCTGATCACCGGGGTGAGCGCGGTCGGCGTCGTGCTGGCCGCGGTGGCCTCGTGGATCATCGCCGGGCTGATCCTCGCGCCCGTCCGGGACGTGCGGCGCACCGCCGCGGAGATCAGCGAGCACGACCTGACCCGCCGCATCCCGGTGCAGGGGCGCGACGACATCGCCGCGCTGGCCGAGCAGTTCAACGCCATGCTGGACCGCCTGCAGGAGGCCTTCGCCACCCAGCGGCAGTTCGTCGACGACGTCAGCCACGAGCTGCGCACGCCGATCACGATCGTGCGCGGCAACCTGGAGCTGCTCGGCGACGATCCCGCCGAGCGGCAGGAGGTGGTGCGCCTGTGCACCGACGAGCTGGACCGGATGACGCGCATCGTGGAGGACCTGCTCGTGCTGGCCAAGGCCGAGCGGCCCGACTTCGCCGCACCGGCCGCCGCCTCGCTGGCCGAGCTGACCAGCGACGTGGAGACGAAGATCCGCTCGTTGGGCGATCGGCGGTGGGTGCTGGAGCACCTCGGCGAGGGCGCGGTCGTGGTCGACGAGCAGCGCGTGACCCAAGCGATGGTGCAGCTGGCGCAGAACGCGGTGCAGCACACCGCTGCCGGGTCGGAGATCCGGATCGGCTCGCGGCTGCGGCAGGGTGCGGCCCTGCTGTGGATCACCGACCACGGGCCGGGCATCGCCCCGGAGCAGGCCGAGCGGATCTTCGAGCGCTTCACGCACGACGGCCAGCAAGCCGGTGGTGCGGGCCTGGGCCTGGCGATCGTGCGCGCCATCGCCGATGCGCACCGCGGGCGGGTGCGCGTGTGGTCGCGCCCGGGCGAGGGTGCCACGTTCGCGCTGGAACTGCCCGTCGCCGGACCGGACGAGAGGGAGGAGCCGCAGCAGGCATGAGCAGGATCCTGATCGTGGAGGACGAAGCCCGGATCGCCGCGTTCATCGAGAAGGGGCTGCGTTCGAACGGATTCGTCCCGACGGTGCTCAGCCACGGCCCGACGGCGCAGGACTACCTGGTCACCGGCGATTTCGATCTGGTGGTCCTCGATCTGGGACTGCCCGACCGGGACGGGTTCGCGGTTCTGCGCGCGGCGCGGGAGCAGCGGGTGACCGTGCCCGTGATCATCCTGACCGCGCGGGACTCGGTGCGCGACACGGTCGCGGGGCTCGAGGGCGGCGCGGACGACTACATGACGAAGCCGTTCCGCTTCGAGGAGCTGCTGGCGCGGGTGCGGTTGCGGCTGCGCTCGGCCGACGGGACGGGCGAGGCGACCGTGCTGCGCGCGGGCGAGCTCTCGCTGGACCTGCGCAGCCGCCGCGCGAGCACTCCGGACGGCGCGGTGGAGCTGACCGCGCGCGAGTTCTCGATCCTGGAGGTCTTCCTGCGGCATCCGGGCCAGGTCCTGGCGCGGGAGCAGCTCCTCTCGCACGTGTGGGGGTACGACTTCGACCCGGAGTCGAACGTGGTCGACGTCCACGTGCGCGGACTGCGCCGCAAGATCGGCGCGGAACGCATCCGCACGGTGCGTGGCATGGGGTACCGCCTCGACGGGTGACAGGGCCACACGCTTGTGGACAACTCTGTCCACAGGTGTGCACAAGCCGGGTCGATCACTCGTTTTCGCTGATCAAACCTTGTGGATGGATGTGGATCGCCGCTGGCGGAAAACATCGTAGATCAAGTTGTCCACAGGGAGATCAAGTTGTCCACAGGGTTGTGCGGGCCGGTGCGCCTCTCGGCCGCGCCCGTGCGGCACCCGAGCACGTGGACAGGCTGCGCACGGGCCGGATGAAGAAGCCCTCATCCCGGTTTCACGGCTGTCTCAGCCGCCATCGGGAACGTGTGGAGCATGCGACGCACGGACGAGACCGGGGCGGCCGAGACAGCAGCGCTCGAGACCGGCACCGGGCCCGGCGGCACCGGGCCCGGCGGCACCAGGCCCGGCGGCACCAGGCCCGGCGGCACCGGATCCGGCGGTAGCGGTACCGCGAACAGCGGCGCTGTCGACAGCGGGACCAGCGGCAGCGTCGAGTACGCCACACCCCTGCGGGCGGCGCGGACCGCCCCCGAACCGGGCTCCGACACCGGCTGGGGCGTGGGCGTGACCCTCGGCGCGCTGGCCGTGCTCGGCGCCATCGCGCTGCTGCTCGGGCCCGCACCCTCCGCACCGGAGGGCACCGGGCTCAACCCGACCGCGCTCGGCACGATCGCCGTGTTCGCCGCGGCGGTCTGCGGTTGGGTCAGCCGCCACGCCGACGACACGTTCGTGGCCCTGGCCGCGGCCGCGGCGGTTGTCGTGCTCGGTGCTCTCGAAGCGGAGGACCTGTTCGAAACCCTCGGCTCCGAGCAGATCTGGCTGCTCGTGGCCGCGTTCGTGCTCGCCGCGGGCATCAACCGCACCGGCCTGCCCGCCCGCGTGGCGATCAGCATGGCCGCCCGGGCGCACCGGCCCCGCGGACTGGTGCACCTGCTCACCGCCGGACTGGTGATCACCGCGCTGCTCGTGCCCAGCACGAGCGGACGCGCCGCCCTCGCGGTGCCGATCCACCGGGCGCTGGCCGGAGCCTTCCCCCGCAGGCCGGGCCTGGTCCGCGGGCTGGCACTGCTGTTTCCCACCGTGGTGCTGCTGTCCGCGATCGCCACCCTCGTCGGCGCCGGCGCCCACCTCATCACCAGCCAGATCCTGGACAGCACCGTCGACGGCGGCATCGGTTTCGCCGCGTGGCTGGCCTGGGGGCTGCCGCTGGCCGTGGCGAGCTCCCACCTCGCCGCCGAGATCGTGCTGCTGCTCAGCACGGACCACGCCGAGCGAGCCACCCCGCTTCGCGTGGACGCCGCGGCGCTGCGCACCGAACTCGGGGTGCCCGCGCGGATCCAGCACTCCGAGCGGCGGGCGCTCGGCCTGCTGACCGCCGTCGTCCTGCTGTGGTGCACCGAACCGGTGCACGGCCTCCCGCCGGCGCTGGTGGCCCTGGCCGGCGCCCTGCTGGTCACCCTGCCGCGGACGGGCACCGTGCCGTTCAACTCCGCGATCTCCGAGATCCCCTGGTCGCTGCTGCTGTTCATGGCCGCCACCACCGCGCTCGGCGCCGCCCTGCTCGAGACCGGCGTGGCGGAAGGGTTCGCCTCGCTGCACGGGAACCTCTCCGGCGGGGCGCTGCTGGTGTCGGTGGTCGTGCTCAGCGCCGCGGCCCACCTGGTGTTGCAGTCCCGCTCGGCGCGCTCCTCGGTGCTGATCCCGCTGATCATCCCGGCCGCGGCGGGCGCGGGTCTCAACCCCGTGGCCCTCGCCTTCGCCTCCACGGCCGCGGCGGGCTTCTGCCACACGCTGCCGGCCTCGGCCAAACCCGTCGCGATCTTCGCCCGGCTCGACTCCGCCCCCACGTTCGCACAGCGCGACCTGCTGCGGCTGTCCGCCGCGCTCGGCCCGGTGCTGGTGGGGCTCGTCCTCGTCTTCGCCGTGTTCGTCTGGCCGGCGCTCGGCCTGCCGCTGCGCTGACCGAAACCCGGCTCCGACGCCCGAGACCGGCCACCCGGTCTTTAGGTCCTATTAGGACTGTCCTGCCACGACGGAACAACTGACCCCGCACAACAGCGAAGGATGGAGCGACCCGTGCACGTGCTCATCGCCCCCAGCGGCTTCAAGGAATGCCTCGACGCGGAAGAAGTCGCCGAGGCGATCAACCGCGGCATCCACCGCACCGCGCCGACCGCCGACACCGACGTGCACCCGCTCGTCGACGGCGGCGAGGGCTCGGCCCGGCAGCTCGCGCGCACCACCGGCGGTGAACTCGTCCCGCTCGTGGTCACCGGGCCGACCGGCCAGCCCGTCGCGGCGCACATCGCGCTGCTCGGCCCCGAGGGGCCGCTCGGGGCCGAGGGCACCGCGTACGTGGAACTCGCCGCCGCGGCCGGGCTCTCGCTCGTGCCCCACCAGCTCCGCGACCCCGGAGCTACCACGAGCTGCGGAGTGGGCGAGCTGATCCGCGCGGCGCTGGACAGCGGCGCCCGCCGCATCCTCCTCGGCTGCGGCGACTCCGGGGTGTGCGACGGGGGCGCGGGAGCGCTGCGCGCTCTCGGCGCCCGCGTGCACGACGCCGACGGTGTCGAACTGCCACCGGGAGGGGCGGCGCTGACCCGCGTGGCCGGCATCGATCGCAGCGGCCTCGACCCGCGGCTGGCGGGCGCGGAGCTCGAGCTCGCGGTGAACCCGAACAACGTGCTCGGCGGAGAGCGCGGCGTGGCACGCGTTTTCGGTCCGCAGAAGGGAGCTGGCCCGCTGCTGGTGGACCGGCTCGACGCGGCCATGCGCGCCTGGGCGCGGGCGCTGGCCGCGTGCGGTGCCGGCGACCTCACCGCGGTGGCCGGCGGCGGCGCCTCCGGCGGCCTCGGCGCCGGTCTCGCCGGTGCGCTCGGCGCCCGCCTGCGCTCGCGGTTCGACGCGTTCCTCCCGGAGGACACATTGGACGCACGGCTGGCGCGGGCGGACCTGGTGATCACCGCGGAAGGCGCGATCGACGCCTCCACCGCGGGCAAGGTCCCGGCCGAGGTCGCCCGCCGCGCGGACCGGCTCGGCAAACCGGTGATCGCCCTGTGCGGCACGATCGGCCCGGGCGCGGAGGCGAACCCGCACGCCGGCATCGACGCCGTCGCCAGCATCCTCACCGGCCCCGTCGACCTCGGCGCCGCCATCGACCAGGCGCCGGAGCTGCTCGCCGACGCCGCCGCCCGCAGCCTGCGGATGGTGATGGTCGGCCGGCGCCTGCCCGCCGCGTGAGGCCGGCCCGGACGGCCCGGCCCGGACGGCCCAGTCGAGTCACGCAGTCGAGTCACGCGGCCGGGTCACGCAACCGAGTCGCGCAGCCGGGTTACACGGCCGAGTCGCGCAGCCGGGTCACACGGCCGGGTCAACGGCCGGATCACGCGTGCACGTGTGCGCGTTCGCGGCCTGTTCAGGCGAAACCGGGCACGTTCATCGGCCGACGGCGTAGCCCTGCGCCCCGCGGGGGTTCGCCGCCGCCCGCAGCACCCCCGTCCCGGGGTCGCGGGAGACCGCCGAGAGCCGCCCCAACGCCCACGGCCCCGCGTCGACGACCTCGTGGCCGCGTGCCCGCAACGCGGCGAACCGCTCCTCGCCCAGCCGGGACTCGGCCATGACCCGGCCCGGCTGCCAGGACCGCGGGAAGAACGAACCGGGGAAGGCGGTGGTGTGCCAGGCGGGCGCGTCGATCGCCTCCTGCAGGTTAAGACCGCCGTGCACGTGCGCCAGCCAGAAGCACAGCTGCCACTGGTCCTGCTGGTCCCCGCCCGGCGTGCCGAACGAGAGCACCGCGTCGTCCCCGCGCAGCGCCATCGACGGGCTCAGCGTCAGGCGCGGCCGCTTGCCCGGGGCCAGCGAGCCCGGCAAGTCCTCGTCCAACCAGCACATCTGGGCCCGGCTGCCCAGGCAGAACCCGAGCTCCGGGATCCACGGGGAGGACTGCAACCAGCCGCCGGACGGTGTCGCCGAGACCATGTTGCCCCACCGGTCGACGACGTCGAGGTGCACCGTGTCGCCGCGCACAGCCCCCGTGGTGGCCACCGTCGGCTCGCCGAGGCCCACCCCGCTGGTGTCGATCGCCATTCCGCGGCCGCGCTCTTCGGCGATGTGCCGGGGCAGCACGGCCTCCCGGCCGCCCGGCCGACCGGGCCGCAGCTCGAAGGAGGCCCGCTCGCCCAGCAGCGCACCGCGCTGGCGCGCGTAATCGCGGGAGATCAGCTCGTGCACCGCGGCCGGGTCGGCCGAGTCGCCGTAGAAGGCCTCGCGGTCGGCGAAGGCCAGCTTCGCGGCCTCCAGCGCCAGGTGCACCGTGTCCGCGTCCGGCACGCCGTCGACGTAGCGCAGCCGCTCACCGCACCCCTCGAGCATGCGCAGCTGCTGCGCCAGCACCGGCCCCTGCGTCCAGATCCCGAACTTCGCCAGCGTCCACCCGCCGTCCAGGTCGGTCAGCAGCGGTTCCTCGTAGCTCGCCCGGAAAGCGGCGAGGTCCTGGGCGGTGATGACCCCGGCGTGATCGCGACCCGAGTTGTCCCGGTGCGGGGTGCGCACGAACTTCTCGATCGCCTCGGCGACGAAGCCCTCCGACCAGGCGCGCCGGGCCGCGTCGATGCGGCTCTCCCGGCTGCCGCCCGCGCTCTCGCCCTCGGCCACCAGCCGCTCCCACGTGTCCGCCAGCGCGGGGTTGCGCAGCATCGACCCCGGTCGCGGCGCCTCGCCGCGGACGAGCCACTGCTGCGCCGAGCTCGGCCAGTGCTCGGTGAACAGCGCGCGCACCGCCTCGATCGTGGTGCTGATGCGCTCCACCGCGGGGAACCCGCCGCGGGCGTAGCCGATGGCGTGGCGCAGCACCTCCGGCAGGGACTTCGTGCCGTGGTCGCGCAGCAGCGTCAGCCACCCGTCCCACGCGCCCGGCACCGTCGCGGCCAGGAAACCCGTGCCCGGGACCAGCTCGAGGCCGAGTTCGTCGCGGTAGTGCGCGATCGTCGCGCCCTGCGGGGCCGGGCCCTGCCCGCACAGCGCGCGGGTGCGGCCCTCGCGGGCGCTGTGCAGCAGCGCGGGCACCTCCCCGCCGGGGCCGTTCAAGTGCGGTTCGACGACCTGGAGCACGAAACCGGCCGCCACGGCCGCGTCGAAAGCGTTGCCGCCGTCCTCGAGGACGGCCATCCCGGACGCGGAGGCGAGCCAGTGGGTGCTGGCGACCATGCCGTGCGTGCCGGCCAGTTCGGGGCGCGTGGTGAACATTGCCTCACCGTACGTGGACGTCACGCGAACGAGCGATACCTGCGGGAAGTCGGCCGCACTGGCGGGCACGCCGCGCATCCTGTGCGCAGCGTCCCGCCACGCGGACGGCCGCGGCGAGGGTTCGAGCAGCGGGGATTCAGGCGGCGGGGATTCAGGCGGAGATTCAAGGGCGACAGGACGAGCGGAAGGGAACCGGGTGCATGAGAGCCGTGCAGTACACCGAATTCGGAACGAAACCCCGCCTCAACGAGGTCCCCACGCCCGAACCCGGCCCCGGCGAGGTGCTGCTGCGCGTCACCGCCGCGGGCATGTGCCACTCCGACCTGGCCGTGATGGACTGGCCCGCGGAGCAGTTCCCGTACGAGCTCCCGCTGACGCTGGGGCACGAAGGCGCCGGCACCGTCGCCGCCGTCGGTGCCGGCGTCACCACCATCGCCGAGGGCGAGGACTACGCGGTGTACGGGCCGTGGGGGTGCGGCCGGTGCCACTCGTGCGCGCTCGGCCGGGAGAACTACTGCACCCGCGCCGAAGAGCTCGGCATCCGCCCGCCCGGCCTCGGCGCGTCCGGTGCGATGGCCGAATACCTGCTCGTCGACGACCCGCGGCACCTCGTCCCGCTCGGCGGGCTCGACCCGGTCCAGGCCGCGCCGCTCACCGACGCGGGACTGACCCCGTACCACGCGATCCAGCGCTCGCTGCCGAAGCTCGTCGGCGGCAGCACCGCCGTCGTCATCGGTGTCGGCGGCCTCGGCCACCTGGCCGTGCAACTCCTGCGCACCTGCACGCCCGCCCGGGTGGTGGCCATGGACGTGGTCGACGAGAAGCTCGAGCTGGCCCGGGAAGTCGGCGCGCACGAAACCATGTACGCCGACCACGCCGCGATCAGCGAGGTCGCCGGGCTCACCGAGGGCCGCGGTGCCGAAGTCGTGCTGGACTTCGTCGGCGTGGAACCGACGGTGCGCCTGGCTCCCCGCCTCGTCGCCGTGGCAGGCGACATCACCGTCGTCGGCATCGGCGGCGCCCCGCTGCAGGTGGGGTTCGGGTTGCTGCCGTTCGAGACCACCGTGGCCTCCCCGTACTGGGGCACGCGCGCGGAACTGATCGAACTGCTCGCGCTGGCGCGCAACGGCGACGTGCGCGTCCGCGTGGAGACCTACGAGCTGCAGCGCGGTCCCGAGATCTACGACCGGTTCGAACGCGGCGAGGTCCGCGGCCGGGCGGTGCTGCTGCCGCACGGCTGACGCGCCGGGCGGTTCGCAGCCGCCCGGCGGAATTCACAGATCCGCGGCGGCGGGGACGTCGTAGACCTCCGGGGAGGTCATCCACTCCCGGACGGTCCACGTCGCCCGCACGTCGTCCTCGTTGTAGGCCAGCAGACGCGCCTGCTGCTGCGGTGCGGCGGGCGCGCCGCCGAGCCCGACGGCGGCGCGGTACCAGCGCATCGAGTTCGCCCCGCCGGCTTCCGCGTCGCGCCAGGCGAAACCGGCGCACGGGGCCACCACCTTGAGCCCCTTGCCGTTCGGGCACAGGAACTGGTCGCGCACCACGGCGAACAGGTCGACCCACTCGTTGGACTTGATGAACCCGCGCACGTCCGCCACCGGGGGCACACCGGGTTTGCCGGCGAACCGCAGCGCCGAGGACAGCAGCCACCGGTTCTCGGCGAGCTCGTTGTAGCAGTACGCGCGGAAACTCAGTCCCCGCTCGGCCGCGGTCCGGCGCACCCGGCACAACCAGGTCCAGAACTCGGCGAACGAACGGGCCTCGTCGTCCGACGGAAGCGGATCCCACGTGGCGAAACCGTGGTAACCGCGGCGAATTCCGATGTCCACACCGGACAACCAGCAGCCCCACAGGTAGGCGCCGGAGTCGGCGTAGCTTTCCATGTCCACATCGACTTCCACGTCCGCGCGCGGCACCCGGACGGTGCGATTGCGCCGCACCATCGGAAAATCACGCAGCCACGCCTTCGCCAGCAGCACCATGTCCGCGTTCTTGCCACTGATCAGCGGCAGCTCGGCAACGCCGCTGCGGGAAAGCGCCGCGAGTTCATCCACTGTGGATATTCCGTGCGCGCGCAGTTCCGCCGCGTCCTCACCGCGCACCACGAGACTGACGTCGCGCGCGGCGTGCAGCTGCTCCGCGCACACCGGCCACCACTGGCACGTCTTGCACTCGTTGACCCGCGAGGGCTGCGCCAGCGGTTCCGCTCCGGTCGCGGCCGCGGTGGCCACCGCCACCCGGTCGGCGAACCGCCGGTCGTACTCGGTCAACGCCGTGCGCCCGTCCGGCCAGCTCGGCGAACCGAGATCGTGCCAGAGCACGGTGTCGGCATCCACGCCGATGACACCACCGACCGGACCGTGCAGCGGCGGAACGGGAGTCGTGGCACCCATCCCGCACGCCTGCAGCAACCGCATCGCGTGCGCCAACCGCAACTGGTCCCGCGCGTGCGAGCGCGGCTTGCGGGTCTCGTCCACCCACGCCGCATCCGGCACCGGTTTGTCCACAGTGGAAACTCGCGCGCCCCGCCCCGGATTCGTCGTCTTGTGCCGCACCACCAGCACCGGCACGTAACCATCGCCGAAGCGGACCAGCAGATCGATCCCGCCGGTCGCACCGCGCTGCGCGTCGCTCGGTAACTGGGCGTTCGAGATGTAAGCTGCCCCGGCGCGCATCGCCCGCCGGGTGGCGTCCTCGCGCGCGGCGCGCTGCTCGGCCGCGGGGACCACCACGAAATCGGAGCCGAACAGGTGGCCGAGCCGCTCCGCGACGAGCGAGCGGTGCTCGGCGGCGTCGGCGATGCGCTGTTCCGCGCCCGGGTCCTGCGGCGCGGTCACCGCGCCGCGCATGCTCGGGTCGTGGTCCAGGTGCACCCGCCGACGGCAGCGCGAGACCTCGGCAGCCTCGAGTAGCACCCGTTCGTTCACGATTCGCAGCGTAAGCCCCATTGCCGGCGAGGATGGAGTGCACCCCGCCCGCACCGTGCGCAATTTCACCTACTTAGAGAGTCCGCGGATTGGCTGGCGTTGTGTGTTGGGAGAACCTCAGGCGCTGCCTCGCTGCCTCCGGCCACCCGCCCGGACAGCGGACATCGGGTAGCCCCGGTACGCGGTGGACCCGGATGCGAATGCCCCGGGTGTTCACCAGAATCGGGGCACCCCGTGCGCAACAGCACGAAACAGCTCTCCCGCTCCCGACACGCGAGCGCCCGACACGCGGGGCGGAGGCCACGCTGAGTCGTGCGCAACCGGCCGCCGACGTACAGTGATCGTCGAGGTGTACGGGTGAACGGCACCACCGACCGCGAGCGAACGATCCTGGAGGTCGGCTGCGATGACACGAGCGGGGCGACGGGCATCGGCCAACGGCAAGCCCAGCAGCAAACCCAGCGGTAGGCACAGCGCCGTCGTGCAGTCCGCTCAAGAGGAGCGCAAAGCGGCCGCCGAGCACCGCAAAACGGCGAAGATCGAGAAGCAGGCGCAACAGGCGGAGCAGAAGGCCCGCGAGAAGGGCGAGCACGGCCGGGTGACTCCCGGCAACGCCAAGAAGCTCCTCGGCGTGGCCAAGATCCTCGGCCCGCCCCTCGCGCCCTACCTCGCCGCTGCCGCCGGGGCCGCCCGCGAACGCTACGACCGCATGCGCGCCCGCCGCCTGGGCGTGGCCGTCGAGGACATCGGCCAGTACACCGGCCACGGCGCCGCGCTGCACGCGCGCATCGCCGGCGACCACCGCGCGCTGACCGACCTGCGGCAGCAAGCCGCGTACTCGAACGCGGAGGAGAAGGCCGCCACCGAGCAGTTCGCCGAGCGCACCGGCGCGCGGTTGGAACAGCTCACCGGAGCCGTCCGCGCGGCCGAGCGGCTGCCCACCGCCCGCCGCCGCGCGGCCCACCGGGCCGTGGCCGAGGAGCTCGCCCGGCTCGAGGACGAACTGCTCGGCAAGTTCGGAATCTGAGCACTCGGAAAGGCCGCAGGGGACCCCGCGGCGGACCCGACTGCGAGCTGGGCCCGGCCGAGCGTGCGCACATTTCGCGTAATGTGCGCACGCTCGGCCAGCACCCGCCCGCTACCTGGAACGACGTGTCTGGAACGACGTGTTCCGGGGGCTCGCTCAGCGGGCGCTCCCCGCGGAGGAGGAACTCGAGGAGTCGTCGTCCCCGGAGTCCTCGTCCCCGGAGTTGTCCGCGGACTCCTCGTCGTCGCCGTTCTCGACCGGTGTGGTGACCAGCTCGAAGTCGCCGTCGTGCTCCTCCGTGGCGGTGATGACCGCCCGCTCGAGCACCTCGGTGCCCTTCTCGCTGCGCAGCATGATCGGGTCGCTGCGCAGGTCCTTGACCAGCGCGGCGCACAGGAAGATCAGCACGATCACGAACGGCGAGGCCGCGATGATCGTCGTGTTGTTCAACCCGTCGAGGGCGTCTTCACCACCGATGAGCAGCATGGACACGGCCACACCACCCATCACGAGACCCCACAGCACGACCACGAACTTGTTCGGCTTCGTGCTGCCGCGCTGCGACATCGAGCCGACCACGACCGAGGCGGAGTCCGCGCTGGTGATGAAGAAGTTGATGATCAGCAGCATGGCCAGCACGCTGGCGATCAACCCGAACGGCAACTGCTCGAACAGCTGGAACAGCTGCGCTTCCTCGCTGCCCGCACCGGCCAGGTCCGTGCCGGAACGCTGCTGGTGCAGCGCCGTGCCACCCAGGATCGCGAACCAGATCAGGCTGATCACGCTGGGCACGAGGATGACGCCGCCGACGAACTGGCGGACCGTGCGGCCGCGGCTGATCCGGGCGATGAACATGCCGACGAACGGCGACCAGGACACCCACCAGGCCCAGTAGAAGATGGTCCAGCTGGACAGCCAGCCGGTCATCTCCTCACCGCCGGTCACCCCGGTCCGGGAGACCATCTCGCCGAAGTTCTGCAGGTAGGACCCCGCCGAGGTGGGCAGCAGGTCCAGCACGAACACGGTCGGGCCGACGATGAAGACGAACAGCGCCAGCAGGAAGGCCAGCACCATGTTGCTGTTGGACAGCAGCTGGATGCCCTTGGACACGCCCGACACGGCCGAGGCGATGAAGATCGCGATCAGCACCGCGATGATCATCACCAGGACCGTCTGCGTGAGGTTGCCGACCCACCCCACGTGCTCCAGGCCGGCACCGATCTGCGTGGCACCGATGCCCAGCGAGGCCGCGGTGCCGAAGATCGTGGCGAACACCGCCAGCGAGTCGATGACCTTGCCGATCGGCGTGTCGTTCGCGCGGCTGCCGAAGAACGGCACGAACGCGGAGCTCAGCAGCTGCGGCCGACCGCGCCGGTAGCTGGCGTAGGCGATCGCCAGGCCGACCACCGCGTAGATCGACCACGGGTGCAGCGTCCAGTGGAACAGCGACGTGGACATCCCCGTCATCAGGGCGGCGTCCGTGCCGGGCTGCCCCGCTCCCGGAGGCGTATCGGTGAAGTGCGTCAGCGGCTCCGAGACCCCGTAGAACATCAGGCCGATGCCCATGCCCGCGGCGAACATCATCGCGATCCACGAGCTCGTGCGGAACTCCGGACCTTCGTCGTCCGCGCCCAGCGGGATGCGTCCGTAGCGGCTGAACGCCAGCCACAGGGCGAAGACCACGAAGCCGGTCCCCGCGAGGATGAACAGCCAGCCGCCGTCGCGGACGAGCACGTCGATCGCGGAGGTCGCGAACGAGGTCAGCGACTCGGTGCCGATGAGGCCCCAGGCGACGTAAGCCACCGCGGCGACGCCGGCGATGGTGAACACCACCCAGTCCATGCGTCCCGGCCGGTCGGCGGCGCTCTGGGCCGTCTCCTGCTCTTCGGTGCTGTGCTTCTCGGTTATTTCGGTTTCTGTCGACACAGATGCTGGCGTCGGATCGACGACGCCCCTCCTTTCCGACGTCAGTGGCGAACACCCGTTCGCAGCGTCCCGGCCGTGCGGGCCACCGAAGCGGGTTCGGGTGTTGCACCGCCTAGACACTGACCCAAAAGGGTGAAGATGGCAAGACCACCTGCGCTCAGCGTGTTGGAACCGACACTTAGACTCGACACCGTGTCGGTTGAGCTCGTGCCTGCGCAAGGCCTCCTTCGCTGGCTGCGGGGCGGCGGACTGACCGCCACCTCGGCCGCACTCTCCGTGGCCGCGCACACGGCCGCGGGAGGCGCGCTACCCGATCCCTGGACCACCACCCTTATCACCGCCCTCCTCGCAAGTGCCGGTGTAGCGCTCGCCGATCGCCAACGTGGACCGCTCGGGATTCTAAGCGCTCTCGCCGCAAATCAAGTGGCGTTTCACCAATTTTTTCAACTTTCCGGTGCGCACGCGGCCCACCCCGCGCATCCGGTCACCTCGTTCTCACCGACGCACATGGCGCTGGGGCACATCGCCTCCGCAATCTTGATCGGATCGTTACTGACCAGCGCCGAACGTGCACTGTTCGGGCTTGCGCGGCTGCTGCGCCGCTTCCTCCCACGAGTTCCGCATCGTACTCCGCCGGCTGCGCGGGAAACGCACTTCGTGTGCATTCCCGCACGTGTCCGGCGCCCCATCGCGCAGTTGACCGCCCAACGAATTCACGGACTCCGCGGTCCGCCCGCACGCGCCTAGCCAACTCATTTCGCGACGCCGAGCGGAACGACCGGCGCTCAATTGTTGCGTTTTCGTCATTCGCGCGAATCACTGATTCGCGCCGAACCCCAGTACCGCGGAGATTGATCGCAAAGTTGTCAACAAGAAGACTACTCACACGGACGTGTGTCACCTCCGGGGCGTGCGGGCTCGCCGGCCTGCTCACCGCGCCATTCACCGGGCCATTCACCGGGCCACTCGCCGCGGCGCACGTCACGACCGAACCGGACACCGCCGCGCGAGGCGACAGCGCCGACACCACCGCCCGCTGGGTCGGCGGCGCCGGGCTCGCCGTCGGAGCGCTCGGCCTCGGCACCCTGCTGCGCACCCGAGGAGGCGAAGGATGACCGCGCACACCCGACCCGAACGGCGCCTGCGCCGACCGGCCCGCCTGCTGCTCGTGACGCTCGTCGCAGTGCTGGCCGGGCTCGGCGGCGCAGGAACCGCCGCCGCGCACAACACCCTCGTCGACAGCAACCCCGCGAACGGGGCGCAGCTGCGCAGCGGCCCCGACGAAGCGCGGCTCGTCTACGACCAGCCCGTGCGCGAGGGGTACAACACCGTCAACGTCACCGGCCCGAACGGCGACCACTGGGCCGGCGGCGAAGTGCGCGTGCAGGGCAACCAGGTGACCATCCCCCTGCGGGAACTCGGCCCGGCCGGGGACTACGCGGTCAGCTACCGGGTGCTGTCCAACGACGGGCACCCGGTGACCGGAAAGATCACCTTCCGGCTCACCCAGGAGCAGGGCGGCACCCCGGCGCCCCCGCCGGAGAACACCGCGGACCGCGGCGAAAACGGCGGCGGCACGCCCGTGTGGCCGTGGATCGCGGGCGTCGCCGTGCTCGTGGTGGTCGGGATGGGGCTCGCCCTGCGTCTCGGCCGCACCAAGGAGTAGGAAGGGGAAGCCTTATCAATGGTTTTGCGGGCGGGTGGTTGGGGAGGAACCTCCTGCACGTCCCAGCTGCCCCGACCGCCCGCCCCGGGCAGCGGAACACCGCGGCAGCCGCGGGCGAGCACGCGCGTCGAACTCGGGTGCGAATTCGGTCGCGCCGAAGACGCGGCCTTCGACCTGCGATTTTTCCGCTGAGCGAAAACGCGTGCCGGTCATCGCCGAGCGGTGCACGTGCGGCGGTGAATCGCAGTCGGCACCCCTGCAAGCCCCGCCGGTGAACGGATCAGCACGAGCGGTACGGCGACCACGAGGTCTCCAGGTCCCCCGCGCGCATCGAGCGCAACCGGTGCCGCAGCTGCTCGGCGATCCGCGGGTTGCCGCGCAGCACCGGCAGCGCGCTCGCCGTGATCTTCAACTCGCGCAGCGCGCGCAGCAGCGGGAACTCCGGCCGAGCCGTGACATCGGCACCGTAGGAGGCCGCGAAACGCCGGTACCGCTCCGGCGGATGCCCCATGCGCAGGCGCCCCACGGCCAGCGGGATCATGTCCCACTCCGGCGGGCCCGCGCACATCGAATCGAGGTCGCACAGCACCGGCCCGCGCGGACCGAGGATGACGTTGCCCAGGTGCGCATCCCCGTGCACCGCCGCGCGGGAGAGCCGCACCCGGTGCTCCGAGAGCCGGTTGCGCAGCGATTCGCACCGGTGCAGCAGGAACGTGCGGTCATCGGCCGAGAGCTCCTCGGCGTCGGCGACCTTGCGCCGCACGTCGGAGACCGGGTCCCACTCGGGCAGCTCCGGTGCGGCCGGGACGGCGTGCAGCTGCCGCAGCAGGGAACCGAGGTGCTCCGCGGTCGGCTCGGCCACCTCGGGAACCGCCCGCCACAGCGTCGCGACGTAACCGCCCGCCACCACGGGCTGCGGCACGTCCGGCAGCAGGCGCACCGCGGGCACGTCGTTCTCCGCGAGCCAGCGGGCCGCCAGCACGACCCTGCGCGCCCGGTGCGCGAGCGACGGCGCCAGCACGATGCGGACGACGACATCGTGCCTGCGCAACCGGAAGACCGCGTTGTTGACGAGCCTGAGCAGCCGGGCACCGCGGGGGTCCAGCCCCGCCTGCGCGCACACCTGCGCGAGAGCGATCGACAGCCGGGCGCGCGAGTAGCGGTTCCGCGTCACCGGCCGCGCTGGGGACGTCCCGGTACCACCGCCCCCGGCGGAGACGGTCCTTCCGTCGGACCCGGGACGGGTCTTGGAAATCATGTGCTCCAAACCGACATCCGGCGGTGCGTCGGACGCGACGTGCTGGTCCCGTTCAGCTCCGGAACCGCTGCACCTCTTCCGCGAAGTCGCGGGCGTCCGCGTTCATGCGGTGCTTGGTGGCCTCCACCTGCAGCGGCTTCAGCCGGTCGGCCACCCGTTGCGATTTCACCTGCTCACCAACCTGCAGCGCCCGGCGTCCGATCTTGATCCCTTCCTGCAGATCACCCGCGCGGATGTGGTTGGTGGCCTGCATGCCCAGCCCGAAGGTGTGCGAGCGCTGCATGTCCGAGCCGTACATGGAGTTGGCCTTCATGGTGTGCGCGACGGCGATCGGCGCGTGCTTCTTCGGGTCGAACACCGCCAGCGCGTCCTGCGCCGAACCGATCATGCAGTGCAGGTCGTGCTCGTCGAAGAAGCGGACCCAGTCGGGAGCTTCGGCGAGGTTGGCGCGGGCGAACTCGTCCTTGGTGCGCCCGAGCATCTCCTGCACCTGGTTCGGCCTGTTCAGCATGCCGTAGGCCCACGCCTCGTTGGCGCACAGCACCGCGACCGTGAGCGGGGAACCGGAGTCCTGCGCGGCGAGCTGTCCGAGCTGGAACAGCTTCAGCGCCTCGTTCGGTTCGTGGTAGTGCAGGTAAACCCGGCCCATCCGGTAGAGGATGCCGGCGGCCAGGCTGTCGTCGCTCGCCTGCTTGGCGAATTCCAGCGCCTTCCCGAAGTGCCCGCGTGCGGGGTCCAGCAGGCCCGTGTCGAACGAGGTCCACCCGGCGAGGCTGTGCATGTCGGCCAGCGCCCGGAACAGCTGCATCCGGACCTTGTCGGCCGCGCTCGTCTCCAACAACTGCTGCGCCCAGGACAGCTGGGCGACCACCGCATCGCGGCAGGTTCCGCCGCCATAGCGGTAGTCCAGGTCGCGCAACGCCTTCGTCGCCGCCTGGATCTGCTGCACGTCGGTCATGCCGATGCGGGACGGAGCGGGCGTCTGCGCGTAGACAGGCGTCCAGTTGGCGCTCTCCGTTCCGAACACGGCCGCACCCATGGTGACGGCCGCGGCATGGGACAGGAAGTTCCGCCGCTTCACCGACTCGTCCTCCTCAACCTGGGAGTCGCTGGTGGTAGCGACCCGCCCGACCATCGCCCCTTCGTAGGCGAGGCCCATGTAGCCCCGGGGAATCCCCAACCCGTCGGCGATCCGCGCGAGCACGTCGTAGGCGATGACCTGCCGGCCCTTGAGAATCTCCGACACCTCGGACTGCGACTGCCCCGTGGAGGCCGCGATCTGCCGCTGCGAGACCCCGTGTCGACGCAGTTGCCGGTAGATCGCGCTGACGTCCCGACTCGCCAGTGCCTCTCGCATGGGGCGGCTGTCCCAGACCTCCGGTGTAACGGGCGAGCCGCCGGTGCCGATACTGCTCATTACGGGCCCCCTCACGCTCAACGGGCGTCAGTCGCAGGGTAAGGGCACTCCAGCAAAGCGGTGAAGTGCACTTCGGTCGGGGTGATCGGCAGCGGTGAACTCCGCCGACCGCTCGTCGTCGCGGTCCGTCCGGTTATCGCCTCCGGGCTAGGCGAACCGCGACGCACTGTTCCAATCTAGTCACCACGGGAACACCCCGTGCGGCACCGATCCCGCCGAGGCGGGAAGGGCCGCGGCAGAACGAGCAGCGGACCACGCAGCGCAGAACACCGCGGTATCGCACGCAGTTGCACTGCACGCGGGGACCGCGGACGGAACTCACGAGCGAGGAGAACTGGAGGGATGCGCGGCACCCACACCCCGTGACCCCACACCCCGTTACCCCACGCCCTGTGACACGGCGCCGGACGGGTTCCCCGACCCGCGCGGACGCCGCCGAGGTGGCACGGAGCCGAGGTGGCACGGAGCCGACCTCGCAGGAGCACGACCAGACAACAGCGACCCCGGCCGGTTGGCCCGGTGGCGGGGAACGGACCGTCCACATCGCACTTGCACACCCCGAAGCTGTGGCGCGGTCGCGATTCCCCCGGAAAGCCGGGACGAGACGACGAGGACACGAGCAACCGGACGCGGAAAAGCCCGACAACCCCGAATCCCCGACGAACGAGCGCCCGACGAACGAGCGGCTGCCCCGGCCGTCGTTCCCCCCGAAGGCGACACCCCGAACAACACCCCGACCCCGAACGACCGCCCCCGAGCGGATATCGCAGCGAACGAGCGGAGCGTTCCGCCACCGGCGGTGGAGCGCTCCGCGCCCCCGATCCGAACCGAAACGCGAAAAACCGGACGCGTACCGCGTCCCCGGCCTCCGCGGGCCGGTGCTGCCGCACTCCCCTCCCCCGACCGGCACTGGTCCGCGGACTCCACCCCTCCGGTCTCGCGACCCCGGACGGCACCGGAGACGGCAGGTCCCTGGTGGGCGGGGCGCCTCGCAACCCCGAGCGAGGTGCCGCCGCACCAGGGACCTGCTGCAGGTTTCACCTGCGGTACCGGTTGACCGCAGGCTCATCCGCGGCGCAGGCGCACCCTGGCGGCGAAGTCCTCGTCCAACCGCATCCCGCCCGCCGGCTCGTCCGCACGCGGCGAAGGCACGGGCGTGCTCAACACGTCCGACTCCTCGAATCGGGTGCGCTGGGCCGGAGCCATCATCCACGGTTGCCGCGGCCCCAGCAGGGGGGAGTACACGGGCACGAAACCCCGGTCGAACAGCGAAATCGCGAAGTCGACCGCCACCCGGCCGCGGTCGTCCACCACGCCGGTCCCCTGCCACGGCAGCACACCGGACCCGCCGAGGTAGGTGAACCCCAGGCAGCCCTCACGGCCGGCCGTGACCGTCAGGCGGACCCGGTTCGGGAACATCCGCTCGTAACCGAACTCCTCGTCCACCTGCAGCGTGGCCAGGTAACCCAGCACGGTCTGCCACGCCCGGCGCAGCACCTCGGCGCGCGCCGCGCGCACGCGCGAGGACACCGACGGATCGGTCAGGTTGTACACATCGGCGTAGACGGCGGTGGACCAGCTGATCCGGTCCGCACCCGGCGGCACGACCACGGGCACGGAATACACCAGGGACATGAACATCTCGCGGAACAGGTCGGCGATGCGCGGTTCGAAGCCCCCGATCCCGCCGGCGACCGCCTGCACCCGGTCCAATGTGCGCAGCGGATTGTCCGTGATGTCGAACCCCCGCAGCGCCTCGGCCAGCCACGTGCGGTACCGGGAGATCCGCGCCGCCCGCTCCGCGGGAAGACCGGGCCCCAATCGGTCCGCCGCCACCGCGTCGATCTCCTCCACCGCGGTGCATTCGGTGATGCCGACCAGGTCGATGTACTCCTGGAGTTTGCGCCGGTAGGACTCGGTGATCGCGTAGGGGCGGGTGCGGAAGTGCCGCCCGTCGGTGAGGATGTTGAACCGCACCCCGGCCGGGTGCACGGCGGAAACGGCCTGCGACAGCTCGCGCAGCCGGGCCAGCGCGCCGAGCTCGGCCATGTCCGGCAGCGGCCCGAGCGCTTTGAGCCGGTTCAGGCACTGCTTGACCGGGAACCCGAACAGGACCACCTCGATCGGTTCCTCCGCGCGCACCAACGGTTCGACGTCGGCGCGCAGGTGCTGCACGCGGTAGTTCGACCGGGAGCCCTTGAGGAACTGCTTGCGGGTGAGGACGTGGTGCAGCGCGCGCAACCGCCGTTCGGCGCGTTCCGCCGGGTCGGCGGACTCCGCGGGGGCGAACTTTGCCAGCGCGGTGCGCGCGGTGCGCGCTGCGCAGCGGTCCACTTCGGTCACGATGCGCCGCACCAGCAGCCGGGATTCGTGCTCGTCCAGCCGCACCGCCCACTGCTGCGCCAACCGGTTGCGCCGCAGCGCGCCGACCTGCAACTCCTCCAGCGAGTGCGTGTTGGACAGCCGCGCCGGTGCCACCGCGGCCGGTGGTCGCGGGGTCGTTTCGAACGTGGCGACGACCCGGCCGGTGTCCGGCAGCGACTGCCCCGCGAGCCGTTCGCCCGCCAGTCCGGGCACTTCCACGGCCACCGGTTGCGCCGCGGGGAACTCCTTGACCACGGCCATCCGGTTCGCCTGCCGGCAGTCGAACACCGCGAGCACCTCGGAGTCGCCCTGTTCGCGCAGCTTCTGCATCCGCAGCTCGTCTCCCGGCCCGGTGCAGTCGTCCGGCAGGAACAGCAGCGTGCTGTCCGGGACCCCGGCGGCGGCGAGCACGTCCTCGACCGCGCGGCGGCAGCGTTCGCGGCGCTCGGTGGAGAACACCACGTGCCCGCCCGCATCCCGCACGTCCCACACGAAGCGGGCGAGCCCGGCGTTGACCGCGTCCGCACCGGTGCGGTCCCGGCTGCGGGCGTGGAACGCGCGGCGGAACTCCGCGTACACGGCCCACCAGTCCACTTCCGGGTAGCGGCGGGCGAGTCCGCTGCGTTCGAGGAAGGGCGGCCAGGTGGACCCGGCGTGGGTGGGCAGCAGCGGCAGGGCGTCCGGGCCGGCCAGTTCCACGATGCCCTCGGCCGCGCCGGGACGCGGTCCGGACACCGCGCGGACCGCTTCGCGGATGCGGCGCAGCGGCACCAGCCCGCACAGGTCCAGGTCGACGACCACGGCCGGGCGCGGCAGCCGCGAGTTCCACCGTCGCGCTCGGGTGCGCTCCTGGACCCGGTTGAGCACGGTCTTGAGCACCGCGTCCTGCTCGGCGGGAACGGCGTGGGCGATGTCGTGCAGCGGTTCCGCACGGCGCAGCAGCTCCGCCGTGCGCGGCTCGAGGTAGCGCAGCTCCTCGCCGCGGATGCGTTCGGCGCTGCGCCGCACCTGCTCCGCCTGACCGTGGCAGGCGGCGAAGCCGGCGCACAGCGCGTCCAGGGCGGAGTTCAGCGCGCGCACCGCGCAGGTGACCTCCGGCTGGTGCGGCGGCAGGCTCATCGGTTCGTAGTCGGCGAGCACGATCCGCCCGGTGGCCTGCAGTTCGGGGGAGAGCTCGAAGCCGATGTCGGGTGCGTGCGCGCCGAGCAGCCCGATGCGGTGGGTGTCCAGGCCGAGCCGGAAGGACCGCAGCAGCGGGCGGATGAAGTGCTCGAGGAAGTACGGCAGCACGGGTTCGCGGCGCTCGAACCGGTTCGCGAGCACGTGCCGCAGCAGCGCGGGCTCGCCGTCCGAGTCGGCGCGCAACAACGCGGACAGCGTGCAGCGCACCGTTCCCGCCGGGTACTGCGGATGTCGCGGTGCAGGTTCGGGCACGCGCGCCAGCGCGGCCCGGCCGGTGCCCGTGTCCACCACGGCGGCCGGCGCCGGTTCGGCGGCGCAGTGCATGCGCAGCATCGGGTCCTCGGCGATGGCGCGGGTGATGCGGGACCAGCCACGCAGCTGCCGGCGCACCTCGGCCCGGCCGAACGCGCCCGTCGAGCTGCGACCGAGCAGGCGGATCGCGCGATTGTTGCGCAGCAGCGTCCCCCCGCAGGCGGTCTCGCCGGCACCGGGGAAGTGCACGCCGCCGTCGGGGGCGTTCAGCGCGAGCGCGCAGCTGCGGGACAGCGCCTGGTCGTCGGCGGTGAGCACGTCGGCGCGACCGGGCGGGAGGTTCTGCGGAACCGCGTCCGGTGGCTCCGCGGCGTGCAGTGCGCACATCAGGCGGTACAGCCAGGTGGCATCGCGCAGGCGCCGGGTGCGGCGCAGCCGGATGAGCGTGCGGTACAGGTCGGCCCAGCGGGGCTCGGCGCCCAGCGGGATCCCGGTTCCGGCGCCGCGCCCGACGAGGACGAGGCTTCCACCGCGGCGGGACACGCGCAGCCGGTACCCGCCGTCGCTGAGCACGGCGTTGGCCTCGGTCGCCGTGAGCGATTCCCACGGTGCGGCGGCGGTGGTTCGCGCGGCCGGCGCAGCGCCGGCAGGCACGTCGATCCGGCTGCGGGCTGCGGACGGTGCGTCGGTGCGGACGTGGCCGGACACGGAGGTCAGGTACCGGCGGTGCCCGGTACCGCCCGCTGCTGGGGCGCCGCCGGCTGGTGCGGTGTTCGCCGGAGCCGCGAGGCACTCCGCGGCGCAGTGCCCGCACCGCCGCCGAGGTGCACTGCAGGGTGGCAACGACAGCACTCCGAAGGCCCCCTCGTCACTGCTCGCACGCCCACCGCCGGTTGACCCGTGCTGCGGAACACGTCGGCCGCGTTCGGCGACTTCGCGCGGGACCGAGCGGCTCGCCGGGCTGATCCGTTCAGCCGAGCGGGGTCTCGAGGAAGCCACCGCGGGGGTGCGCCCTCCGGTGCTGCGGCGTTCGGCGGATGCACCCCCGCCGATCGCGCGATTCGTCGCGTCCCGTCGCACCGCTCGTCGAGCGCTCGTCGACACGTGACAACCGCGCGTTCACCCACGATGACCTTTCTCACTGAGCACACCGATCTGTCTCACGCTAGTTAGTGACCATGTGCTCTGGCAACATGACGGACCGCATATGCGCGAGGCGTAACGCTGTCGGTCCGATGAACGACGGGATAGCTCTTCCCGGTGGAATGACCGACACACCGTGCGACTTCGGTGATTTGCCAACCGCAAGCACCACCACCTGGCGAACCAGCCGTGCTCATCCCTTCGGACCACATCGTTTCCGGCATGTCACATATCCCTGGCAGCTTGATCACCGAGAGACTCGACCCCGTCGCAGCGACGGACCGCCCGAGCGTCCCGTTCGTCCGCCCGGTCCGCTCGTTCCGGCGCTGACCGTTCCTGCACCGCACCGCGGAACGCACCTGCACCGCGATCCGCACAACGACCGAGGAGAGATCCGTGCCCGCCGAAGTGGCTCCACTGCGCCGCAAGCCGGTGCAACAGCGCAGCGCGCAACGCGTGGAGAAGATGCTGTCCGCCTGCGCGGAACTCATCGAGGAAGTGGGCTACGACGGGGTGACCACCACGCTGATCGCCGAACGAGCCGGCGTCGCCGTGGGGTCGCTGTACCAGTTCTTCCCTGACAAGCGCGCCGTTGCGCAAGAACTCACCCGGCGCAACGTGGACCGGTTCGTGGAAACCCTGTCGCAGCACTTCGCCGAACTCGAGATCATGCACTGGTGGGACGGGGTGGATGCCGTGTTCGACGTCTACCTCACGATGCACCGCGAAGTCCCCGCCTTCAGCCAGCTGCACTTCGGCGATGTCATCGACCCGCGCCTGCTCGACTCGAGCAAGGACAACAACGTCGTGATCGCCGAAAAGCTGACCGCCCTGCTGACCGAGACGTTCGGCTTCGACCCCTCGCACGTGCGCACCCCGATCGTCGTCGCGGTCGAAGCCGCCGACGCAGTGCTGCGCCTGGCCTTCCGCCGCACGCCCGAAGGCGACGACATGCTCGTCACAGAGGCCAAGGAACTCGTGCGCGGCTACCTCGCCGACCGCATCCCCCACCCGTCCGGAGCCGCGCAACCGTCCCGGCCCCGCACCGACGAGGACGCGCAGGCCCCGCCGAACGCCCCCACCGCGTCGGAGGCCCCCGCATCCCCGGAGAGCGCCGCATCACCGGAGAGCGCCGCATCACCGGAGAGCGCCGCATCACCGGAGAGCGCGGCATCACCGGAGAGCGCGGCATCACCGGAGGACACCGCAGGACCGGAGGGCATCACGGGGCCGAGCGGAATCGACGACGCGGGCGACACCTCCGCCCGGCCGGTGGAGATGCCCGCCGGGCGCGGCTGAGCACTGCTACCGCGACCCGCTAGGAAGTGTTTCAATGTGGTTTGCGTAGCGAGGCCGGTGGCGGAACCTCAGCGCTTCCCTGGACTGCGGGTGCCCCTCCTCATGTAGCCACCTACACAGCGTCGGGACCGTCCTCGCCAGGAAAACGCTGAGAACCCGCGGGCACTGTCGTTGCTCGGATGACGACAGAACAAGCGGCTGCACCGCTTATAAAACAGGCTCTACCGCGACCGCACGCTCGGCGCATGCACCGCGGTCTCCCCGCGGGGCGGGGAAGGCCGCAGGAGGTGTTCGGCCGCGGTCAGCGCGCCACAGCGGCGCGCAAGGCCTCGACGATCGGTGTGTCACCGTTGATGACCTCCAGCGCCTTGCGCACCGAACGCCGCTCGTCCAGCACGGCGGCCACGCTCGCGGCGACATCGGCACGCGTCACGTCCCCGCGCGCCACGGAGACCGCCAACTCCACCAGCCCGGTCGGCTCGTCGTCGGTGAGCCTGCCGGGACGCAGGATCGTCCAGTCCAGCTGCCTGCTGCGCAGATCGGCCTCGGCCTCCCGCTTCGCGTCCAGGTAGGCGCCGAACACCTCCCCCACGTCCGGCGGGTTCGGCCGCGTCGTCCCCATCGCGCTAATCTGCACGAAGCGGGCGACACCGGCGTTCTCGCAGGCCTCGGCCAGCAGCACCGAACCGGCACGATCCAAGGTGTCCTTGCGCGCAGCACCACTGCCGGGGCCCGCGCCGGCGGCGAACACCGCCGCATCCACACCGGACAGTTCACCTGCCAGCGTGCTGGCGTCGGTGTCCTCCAGATCCACCACGCGGGGCTGCGCCCCGTCCGCGGTCACATCGGCCACGTGGTCCGGGTTCCGGACCAATCCCGTCACTTCGTCCCCGCGCTGCACCAACCGCTCGGTCAGGTGCCGCGCGATCTGTCCGTGCGCTCCGGCGATCGCGACTCGCATGGCCTCCACCGTATCCAACGGAGCTCAGCGGCGAACGGTGTCGCGACGAGCGGAGCGTCGCAGCGCCGGGGCCGCCGAACCGCCGGCCACGGCTGCCGTGATCATGCCTGCTGGGCCGGCTCGGTCAGCTTGACGAGCTGGTCGTAAACGACCTCGTTGATCCACCGGGACACCGCGGTGTGCTCCATCGGCGGTTCGTCGTGCCAGCACCGGCCGGCGAGCTCGGTGCGCACCGCGTCACCGTCCACACTCACCACCGCGACGCCCGCTTGCCGCGCGCGGAACAGGCACTTCTCCACGAATCCCCGCTCGGCGGCGACGCTCTGCGACACGACCATCGCCGTGTCCGCGTAGCGCGCGAACGGCGCGGCAGCGGTCAGCGCGCTGCGCCAGTGCCGCGCGGGCGCCAGCACACCGGTCAACCGCACCGCGGCCGGCGGAACACGCCCCGCCATCTCCGGCCACACCCACGTGGCCACCTCGCTGCGGTCCAGCACGGGGACGCTCCCCAAGCACAACCGCTCGGCGTGCGCCTCGGGAACGAGTTCGGCGACCGGGACCACGTACCTCCCCAACAGGCGCGTGGGGTGCAGCACGGTCCCCGACCATCCCAGGTCGCGCGCCACCGTCTCGGCCACGCTGCCGACGGTGCTCGCCGTTTCGAAGGGCGCGCGGGCCTGCGGCGCGCAAGGTCGCGGCGTGTCGGTTTCGGCCGCGGCGCGTCCGGTCATTCCGGTCACGGCTCTGTGCCTCCCTTTTGCTTGCCGGGGTCCCCGCGCGGTCGGCCGTCGCGGATGTGCGCAGGGCTCGACCTGACTTAAACACCTCGGCACCCGCACCGGGCGGGCTTGGGCGGCGCGTTGCGACCGACGGCACGCGGTCGTCGGTGGCCGGTCGGTGAGCGGTCACGAGTTTTCGGCCCCGCCATGCGGCCATTCAGGTGACCCGATCGACGGGGCGACCGCGGCGTCCGAGCAGCGGGAAATCCCCGCCGCACCACCGCCGAAGAGGCAGCACCACTGCTGCAGAAACCGGCACCGCCCCGAAGCGGCCGCACCTGCTCACCGCGGGACCGCGTCCACTTCGAGCTGGTCCTGCTCCAACCGCTGGCGAATCGACTCGGCCGCCGGGAGCAGCGGTTTGACCAATTTCGGCACGTCGGCACGGGCGCTGTGCGCGACCACGCCGAGCGCCGCCACGACACCGCCGCCCTGGTAGACGGGCACGGCCACCGAGCAGTTCCCCAGCGTCATCTCCTCCTGGCACTGGGCGAAGCCGCGTTGCCGCACCGAACGCAGTTCGCGGGTCAACCGCCCGGGCTCGGTGATCGTGAACGAGGTGTGCCGCGACAGCCCCTGCGCGCAGCACTGCTGCAGCACCGCGCTCGAGCAGTGCGCCAGCAGCACCTTGCCGACGCCCGTGGCGTGCAGCGGTAGCCGGCCGCCGGTGCGGGAGACGATCGGCACCGCGCGGGGCGCGCTCAGCTTCTCCACGTAGATCGCCGAGAGCCCGTCGCGCACGGCCAGGTGCACGTTGTGCCGGGTGCTCTCGCACAGTTCCTGCAAGTAGGGCATGGACAGTTCGCGCAGCCGGCTGTTGACCGGGGCGAGCAGCCCGATCTCCCACAGTCGCAGGCCGATCGTGTACTGCCCCTGCTCGTCCCGCTGCAGCGCGCCCCACAGCTCCAGTTCGCGCACCAAGCGGTGCGCGGTGGCCAACGGGATCGAGGCGCGGCGCGCGATGTCGGTGAGCGTGAGCCGGGAGTGCTCCATGTCGAAGGCCGTCAACACGCTGAGCGCACGTGCGGTCACCGAACGCCCGGGGTCGCGACTGTTTCCCGCCATCGCCGTCCTCCCTGCGGTTCCTGCGGTGGAATGTGCATCACCCCAGCACAGGTGAGCGCCCCGGCCAAGAGGTCGCAACGGAACTGTTCACCCGGCTTCGCAAACCGCACCGGCTGCCGGGCGCACGGGCGGAGACCACCACCCGTACGTCCGGCAGCCCGTACGTCCTGCAGCCGGTACGTCCGGCAGCGCGCAACCCGGTACGTCTCCGGGCGGAGACCGAGGCGGGCGGGGCGCGGAGCGAGCGGGGGACGGTCCGGACGAAGCACCCGGATCATCCTCCGGCGCCTGCGGGAGCGGTGTCGCTCACAGTCGCTCGCGGAGTGATGTTCACCTCCGCGGCACACCGCTCCCGCGCGGGGCAACTGCGGGAAACGGGCACAGCACGGACTTGCGGACACCGGCGTGGAGCGCGGACACGAAAAACCCCTCGGCCGTGCCGAGGGGGTTTCGGTGGGCGAGGAGGGAGTTGAACCCTCACGTCCTTCCGGACACACGGACCTGAACCGTGCGCGTCTGCCATTCCGCCACTCGCCCGTGGCTGGAAAAAGCCTACCGGATGGCTTTTTCGGCGTACCGTGGGGGTGCTCAGTTTCCGGTCGGACCGGGAGCATTCCCGGGGAGCATTCGCAGGGAGCAGCTCCCCGCGGCAGCTGTGGCAGAGTCTAGCAGTCGCCGCGGGCGGACCTCCCGGGGGGTGCACCTCCGGCGCGGAGGTGCGGACCGGGATGGGAACTGGGCAGTGTCAGCGCACGTTGACACGGATACGATGGTCGCCGGGAGTCGTACGCGTGGAGGGAGATGCCGTGGGCCTCGTGCAGCGCTTCGAGCGCCGACTCGAAGGCATCGTCGGTAATGGCTTCGCGCGTGTGTTCGGGGGGAAGGTCGTTCCCCAGGAGATCGCGCAGGCTCTGCAACGGGAAGCCGACCTGCAGGTGCGTGAGCTCGCTGGTGGTCGACTGCTCGCGTGTAACCACTATGTTGTGCAGTTGAGCCCATCGGATCACGATCGGCTCACGGAGGAGGAATACCGCGTAACCGACCTCCTCGCCGAGTGCGTGCAGGAGCATCTCACCGAACAGGGGTGGGACACATATGGTGACGTCGTAGTCTCCCTGGAGCGCTCTGAGACGCTGCACACGGGACAGTTCCGAATCAGCTCGACCGTCGACCCCGACGTGACTCGACGGCCGGCACAACCTCGTACCGCAGGAGACCGACCCATGAGCCAGCCACCAGGCCAGTATCCCCAGGGAGATCCGTACGCCCAAGGGCAGTACGGCTACGGCCAAGGGCAGGACCCCAACTACGGGTACGGGCAGCCCGGCTACGACCAGGGCTACGGGCAGCCGGGCTACGGCCAGCCAGGTTACGAACAGGGTTTCGACCCGGCGTACGGCCAGCCCGCAGGTTATGACCAGGGGTACGGCCAGCCCGGCTACGGCCAGCCGGGATACGGCCAACCCGGTTTCGACCAGGGTTACGGGCAGCCGGGATACGGACAGCCCGGCTTCGACCAGGGCTACGGACAACCCGGCTACGGCCAGCCCGGCTACGGGCAGCCGCCGTTCGACCCCGGCTACGGGCAGCCCGGCTACGGCCAGCAGCCCGGCTTCGACCAGGGTTACGGGCAGCCGGGATACGGACAGCCCGGCTTCGACCAGGGCTACGGACAACCCGGCTACGGGCAACCGGGCTACGGGCAGCAGCCCGGCTTCGATCCCGGCTACGGGCAGCCGAGCGCCTACGACCCCGGTTACGGGCAGCCGCCGTTCGACCCCGGCTACGGCCAGCCCGGCTACGGCCAGCCGCAACCGGGTGCCTACCCGGGATCCGGCGGATTCCCCGAGCAGCCGTACCCGCAGCAGCCCGGCGGTGCCTACCCGCCGAGCGGTCCCGGCGGGTACCCGCAGCAGCCCCCGGCGCCCCCACAGCAGCTCGCGGCGACGCTGCACCTCGACGACGGCTCGAACCGCTCGTACACGCTGCAGCACGGCTCGAACATCATCGGCCGCGGTCAGGAAGGGCAGTTCCGCCTTCCCGACACCGGCGTGTCCCGCAAGCACATCGAGGTCACCTGGGACGGTCAGAGCGCGATGCTCGCCGACCTGGGCTCCACGAACGGCACCACGGTGAACGGAACTCCGGTGCAGACCTGGCAGTTGGCCGACGGAGACGTGATCAGGGTCGGGCACTCCTCCCTGGTCTTCCGCTCGCAGCCGATGTGAGTTTCGGGCGGGTGACCGCACCCGCCCCGGAGGAGAGTAGGAGCGTCACAACAGGTGCCGGAGCTGGTGATTCAGCTGACCAGAGCAGGGTTCCTCGCCCTGCTCTGGTTGTTCGTGCTGGCTGCGCTGCGCGTGGTGCGTTCTGACCTGTTCTCGGCCTCCGGGATGCGGGTCTCGATGCCCGGTTCGGACAAGTCCGGTTCGGGCAAGTCCGGTTCGGGCAAGCTCGGGGGCAGGAAGAAGCAGCCGAAGCAGCCCCGAGGCCGGAACAAGGCGCCACGGAACCTCGTGGTCACGCACGGCGCGTTGGCAGGTACTCGCATTTCCCTAGACGGCCGACCGATCCTGATCGGCCGAGCCGACGACTCCACGCTGGTGCTCGACGACGACTACGCGTCGACGCGACACGCGAGGCTCTCGCTGCGTGGCAACACGTGGTACGTGGAAGATCTAGGCTCTACCAATGGCACATACCTCGATCGGGCGAAGGTCACCGGGCCAACTGAGGTCCGGCTCGGAGTTCCGATCAGAATCGGCAAGACGGTGATCGAGCTGCGCTCATGACCCTCGTCCTTCACTACGCAGCCCGCAGCGACCGGGGTTTGGTTCGTTCCAACAACCAGGACTCGGTCTATGCCGGCCCACGACTACTCGCCCTCGCGGACGGTATGGGTGGCCATGCCGCCGGTGAAGTGGCCAGCAAGGTCGTCGTCGCGGCGCTCGCGCCACTGGACGACGACGAACCCAGTGACGACCTGCTCGGCCAGCTCCGCGACGCGGTGCTCGCCGGCAACAGCGCCATCTCCGAGCTGGTGTCCGAAGACCCCGAACTCGAGGGCATGGGAACCACGCTCACCGCGGCGCTGTTCGCGGGCAGCAGACTGGGTTTGGTGCACATCGGCGACTCGCGCGCATACCTCGTGCGGGACGGCGAGCTCGCGCAAATCACGCACGACGACACCTTCGTCCAGTCGCTGATCGACGAAGGCCGGATCACCGAGGAAGAAGCCGCCAACCACCCGCAGCGCTCCCTGCTGCTGCACGCGTTGACCGGCCACGAGGTGGAACCGAGCCTGGCTGTGCGCGAAGCCCGCGCCGGAGACCGCTACCTGCTGTGCTCCGACGGGCTCACCGGCCCGGTCAGCACCGAGACGATTCGGGAAGCCCTGCGCATCCCCGACCCGCAGCAGTGCGCTGACCGGCTCATCGAGCTGTCGCTCAAGGGCGGCGCGCCGGACAACGTCACCGTGGTCGTCGCCGACGTCGCCGACGTCGGGTTCGGCGGCAACGCCCCCATCGTCGGGGGGGCGGCGGGAAATGGCGATGAGCACCCGCAGCCGGACTCGTCGGCAGCCCGGGCCTCCGCGGTCACCCAGCCGCAGCAGGCCCACACGCCGCAGTCCGCACCCACCGCACCACCGGAGGCGGGCCCTCGCCGCAGGCGTTGGCTCACCCCGCTGCTGGTGCTGTGCGGTGTGCTCGTCGTCCTGGCCGGTATCGCCCTGGTTGGCCGCTGGTGGGTCACCAACCAGTACTACATCGGCGTGAACCGGTCCGATGAAGTCGTCATCTACCAGGGAGTCCAGGGCAGCGTCTTCGGCATGTCGCTGAACCGGCAGATCGAAGGTTCCTGCCCGGCGGACGCGCCGCCGGGCTGCGAATCGATCGAGGTCGGCGACGTGCAGGAGGCGCAGCGCCCGGACCTGCGCAACGGGATCACCGAAGTGAGCGATCTGCAGGCCGCCCGCGAGGCGGTCGTGCGGCTGCGCACCACGGCTCTGCTGCCGGAGTGCCCCACGCCGAAGCCCCCGGAGCAGCGCAATCCGCAGCAGCCCGGCGACCAACCACCCGGCGACCAGCCACCCGGGGACCAGCCACCCGGTGACCGGAACAACGGCGACCGGCCGCAGAACGGCACGGCACCTCCCGCGGAACCGGCTCCGCAGGACCAGCGGGATCCGCGGAACCCGGACCCGAGTGCGGCCGACGCGCCCACTCCGCTGCAGACCGAGGAGTACGAGCCGGGCGTCACGTGCCGGACGGTGAGTTGATGTCCGAATCCGCTCCCGCAACCGGCGCGCAGGCCCCCGAGGAGTCCGCGGCGTCCCGACCCGGCCCCCGGCGGGGCGTCGAACTGCTCCTGCTGGTCTTCGCCAGCTTCATCGTGAGCATCGCGCTCATGCTGGTCGAGCTCAGCCAGGAGCAGGCGGTCACGGCGGAGCTCGCCTACTACGGGCTGGCGTTCCTCGCGCTGTACCTCGCGGCGCACTTCGCCATGCGCCGGTGGGCCCCCTACGCCGACCCGCTCATCCTGCCGCTGGTGTCCCTGGTCAACGGGCTCGGGCTGGTGATCCTGCACCGCCTCGACTACGCGGGTGTCGCGGGCGCGCCCTACACGGGCAAGCAGATCCTGTTCACCACGGCCGGCGTGGTGGGCATGGTGCTCGTGCTGGTGCTGCTCAAGGACCACCGGGTGCTCGCCCGCTACAGCTACACCAGCGGGTTCGTCGGGCTGGTGCTGCTCGCGCTGCCCGGCCTGCTGCCGTCGAGCATCTCCGAGCGCAACGGCGCCAAGCGGTGGCTGCTCATCGGCCCGCTGTCGCTGCAGCCCAACGAGTTCGCCAAGATCCTGCTGCTGATCTTCTTCGCGGCGTTCCTGGTGACCCACCGGGAACTGTTCACCACCGCGGGCCGCCGCTTCCTGGGGGTGGACCTGCCGCGGGCGCGCGACCTCATGCCGGTGCTCGTGGCGTGGTGCCTGTCCGTCGGCATCGTCGCGCTGGAGCGCGACCTGGGCACCTCGCTGCTCATGTTCGGCATCGTGCTGGCGATGATCTACATCGCCACCGGCCGCATGGTGTGGCTCTCGCTGGGCCTGACGCTGTTCGGTGTCGGCTGCGTCATCGGCTACTTCCTGTTCTCGCACGTGCGCGTGCGCGTGCAGACGTGGCTGGACCCGCTCGCCCAGGCCGCGGAGGGGTACGACCCCGGGTACCAGCTGAGAACGGGCCTGTTCGGGCTGGCCAACGGCGGTATCTTCGGCACCGGTCTCGGTGAGGGCATGCCCGGGCTCACCCCGTGGGCGATCAGCGACTTCATCACGGTGGCCGTCGGCGAGGAGATCGGCCTGGTCGGCCTCATGGCGCTGTTCATGGTGTACCTGCTGCTGATGCTGCGGGGCCTGCGCACCGCGCTGACCGTGCGGGACTCGTTCGGCAAGCTGTTCGCCGGCGGTCTGTCGTTCACGATCGCGCTGCAGGTGTTCGTCGTCGTCGGCGGTGTGACCGCCCTGATCCCGATGACCGGTCTGACCGCACCGTTCCTCGCCTACGGCGGCTCGTCGATGCTGGCGAACTACATCCTCATCGGTCTGCTGCTGCGCATCTCCGACGCGGCCCGCAGACCGCAGGAGCCGGTGCGGCCGAAGCAGCCGCAGACGCCGATCGCGGAAGCACATACCGAACTGGTGGAGCGTCCCCGATGAACAAGCCCCTGCGCCGGGTGGCGCTGGCGATGATGGCGATGGTCGTGCTGCTCATGGCCAACGTGACCTTCAAGCAGGTCATCCAGGCCGACGAGTACAACAACGACGAGCGCAACAACCGCAGCCTCTACGACGAGTACTCGCAGCAGCGGGGGCAGATCATCGCCGACGGCCAGTCGCTGGCCAACTCCTCGCGAACCGGGCAGGAACCGCTGGAGTACACGCGGAACTACCCCGGGGGAGCGGCGTTCGCCCCGGTCACCGGCTTCTACTCGTTCATCTACGGCTCCAAGGGGATCGAACGGGGCCAGGACGACATCCTCAACGGCACCGACGACAGCATGGCGTTCAACCGGCTGTCCGACACGGTCACCGGCAAGGAACCGCGCGGCGGGAACGTGGAACTCACCATCGACCCGGACATGCAGCGCACCGCCTACGAGCAGCTCACCAGCAAGGGCTACCAGGGCTCGGTGGTCGCGCTGAACCCGCAGAACGGCCAGATCCTGGCGATGGCCAACGCCCCGTCCTACGATCCCGCCAAGGTCTCCACGCACGACCGCAACGCGGCCGTGGACGCCTGGCAGAACTACGAGAACGACCCGGACGGGCCGATGGTCAACCGCGCCGTGGCCGAGACCTACCCGCCCGGCTCCGCGTTCAAGCTGATCACCACGGCCGCGGCGCTGGAGAACGGCTACACGCCGAACTCCAGGGTGCAGGACGCCGCGGAGATCACCCCGCCCGGCACGAGCGTGCCGCTGCCGAACTACGGCAACATGCAGTGCCAGGGCAACACGCTGACCGCGGCGCTGGCGCACTCGTGCAACACCGCCTACGCCGAGATCGCGGGCGACGTGGGTGCCGACGCGATGCGGAACAAGGCCGCCGCGTTCGGGTTCGGCCAGGACCTGAACGTGCCCATGAACGTGGCCGAGTCGAGCATGGGGGAAATGCCCGACCAGGCCGCGCTCTACCAGAGCGGCATCGGCCAGCGCGACGTGCGCGTCACCCCGCTGCAGAACGCGATGATGGCCGCGGCCGTGGCCAACGACGGCGAGGTGATGAAGCCGCAGCTGGTCCAGAGCACCAGGGCACCGGACATGTCCGAGATCGACGGCTTCCAGCCGGAGAAGCTCAGCCAGGCCACCTCACCGGAGGTCGCCCACCAGATCCGGGACATGATGGTGCAGTCGGAGGAGAACACCTCGGGCTCCGGCAAGATCTCGGGCGTGCAGATCGCCTCCAAGACGGGCACCGCTCAGCACGGCGCCGAGTCCGACCCGCACGGCTGGTACGTGGCCTTCGCACCTTCGGAGAACCCGCAGATCGCGGTGGCCGTGATCGTGGAGAACGGCGGTGACGAGGGCGCCGAGGCGACCGGCGGGTCGATCGCCGCCCCGATCGGACGCGAAGTGATCCGAGCCGGCATGCAAGGGGGTGGCTGATCGGTGCTCACCTCCGGGCAGCTGCTCGCCGACCGGTACCGGTTGCGCCACCGCATCGCCGTCGGCGGCATGGGTGAAGTGTGGCAGTCGGTGGACGTCCGGCTGGACCGCGCCGTCGCGGTCAAAGTGCTCAAGCCGGAACTGTGCGGTGACGCGGAATTCCTGCACCGGTTCCGCACCGAGGCGCGCACCACCGCGGCGCTGAACCACCCCGGTATCGCCGCGGTCCACGACTACGGGGAGACCGCGGCGGCCGACGACGGCTCGGAGGACACCGCGTACCTGGTCATGGAGATGGTCGAGGGTGAACCGCTGGCCGCCATCCTCGCCCGCGAGGGCCGGGTGCGCACCGAGCACACGCTCGACATGCTCGAGCAGGCCGGACGGGCGCTGCAGGCCGCGCACGAACGCGGTCTGGTGCACCGGGACGTCAAGCCGGGCAACATCCTCATCACCGCCGACGGCACGGTGAAGCTCACCGACTTCGGCATCGCCAAGGCCGCCGACGCCGCGCCGGTCACGCGTTCCGGCATGGTGATGGGCACGGCGCACTACATCGCCCCCGAGCAGGCGCTCGGCAGCGATGCCACGCCGGCCAGCGACGTCTACTCGTTGGCCGTGGTGGGCTACGAATGCCTCATGGGCCACCGGCCGTTCCTGTCGGACAACGCCGTGACCGTCGCGATGATGCACATCCGCGACGCGCCGCCGCCGCTGCCGCCGGACGTGCCCTGCGGGGTGCGGCAGCTGCTCGATTCCACCCTGGTGAAGGATCCGCGCCGCCGCTACGCCGACGGCGGGGAGTTCGCGGGCGCGGTGGCGAACGTGCGCGCGGGCGGACCCGTGCCAGCACCGAGCGGGCTGGCCGCTGCGCCCCCGCCCGGGCCGCCTGGCCAACCCGGGTCGCCCGGCCAACCCGGGGCACCCGGCCAGCCCGGGTCACCCGGCCAACCCGGGTCACCCGGCCAGCCCGCACCGGTGCCGGGACAGAGCGCGGTGGCACCGCAGCAGCTGACCTCCGGCCCGGCAGCGCCGGGACAGGCAGCCCTGGGACAGGCAGCCCTGGGACAGGCAGCCCTGGGACAGGCAGCCCTGGGACAGGTAGGTCCGGGCCAGGCGGCGGGATCGCCGGCACCGGGCTCGGCGGCACCGGGTCCGGCCCCGCAGACGGGTTTCACCGCTTCCGCTGCGCACATGCCGCAGCAGCCGGCGCACCAGCAGCCGGCCCGGCAATCGGGCCCGCAGCCGCCGGTGCCGCATCCTGCTGCGCAGCAACCCACGCAGCGATCGGTTCACCCACCGGGTTATCCGACCGGAGCGGTACCCGGGCAGTCGCCCGGGGCGGCGCCTGCTCCGGGCGTCACCGGGCCGCCGGTTCCGCCTCGGTCACGGCACGTCAACCGGGCCGTATTCTGGGTGGCGGTCGTGTTCGCCGTGCTGGTGCTGGTCGTCCTCGGCAGCACCGCGCTGGTGTGGCTGCGCGGCGGGCCGGCGCAGGACGCCCTGCCGAAGCCAGTTTCGTCCGAATCCGGGATCGCGCACACCGTCCTGGCTTCAACGGCAACGTTAGGTCACACTGCGCAACGGCAGGTTGACACGAAAGGGTTTATTCCTACCACCGATAGTGGGAAACGGGACTGCCCGGTCACGACCGGGTGGACACGTGACGAGGTCGGGGGAACCGCACACACAGCCGAAACGACCCGTGGCGGCCCTTAGCGGGGGCGCACGACGAGTCGGCACGATGGGACGATCATTGACACGGATCGGAACGACACTTCGATGAGTTCACCGCGACTTCTTTCCAACCGCTACGAGCTCGAGGACACCCTCGGGTACGGCGGCATGTCCGAAGTGCACCGGGGCCGCGACATTCGACTGGGCCGGGACGTGGCGGTCAAGGTCCTGCGGGCCGATCTCGCCAACGACCCGACGTTCCAGCTGCGGTTCCGCCGGGAGGCGCAGAACGCGGCAGCACTGAACCACCCCGCGATCGTGGCGGTCTACGACACCGGGGAGACCGACTCGGACAGCGGCCCGCTGCCCTACATCGTCATGGAGTACGTGGAGGGGCGGACCCTTCGGGACATCGTCAAGACCGAAGGTCCGCTCAACCCGCGCCGGGCGATGGAGGTCATGGCCGACGCGACCGCGGCTCTGGACTTCAGCCACAAGCACGACATCGTCCACCGCGACGTCAAGCCCGCGAACATCATGATCACCGAGTCGGGCGCGGTCAAGGTGATGGACTTCGGCATCGCCCGCGCGCTCGCCGGGGAGCAGGCCGCGGTCACGCAGACCGCCGCGGTCATCGGCACCGCCCAGTACCTCTCCCCCGAGCAGGCCCGCGGCGAGTCGGTCGACGCGCGCAGCGACGTGTACTCGGCGGGCTGCGTGCTCTTCGAGCTGCTCACCGGGGAACCGCCGTTCACCGGTGACTCGCCGGTCGCGGTGGCCTACCAGCACGTGCGGGAGCAGCCCCGCAAACCCTCCGACCTCAACCAGAGCGTGCCCCCGCCGCTGGACGCGGTGGTGCTCCGGGCCCTGAGCAAGAACCCGGAGAACCGCTACGCCTCGGCGGCTGACATGCGCTCCGACCTGGTGCGCGTGCTCTCGGGCCAACGGCCGAACGCTCCGCTCGTCATGTCCGACGAGGAGCACACCGCGATGTTCGCCGACGAGCCGCCGGAGTCCGAGCACACCGCGGCGCAGGCGCCCGTGCCGCCGGAGGAGGTGGCCGACGGCCAGCACCGGCGCAAGCGGCGCAAGGGCTGGCTCGTCGGCCTGGCCACCGTCGCGTGCTTGGCCGTGCTGGCCGCGGTCGGCTGGTTCGCGACGACGGCGCTCACCTCCAACCAGCCGGAACGCGTCGGCGTCCCGCAGTTCCAGGGCAAACCCAAGGCCGAGGCCATCGGTCTGGCGAACCAGCGCAACTGGAACGTGAACCCGACGGACTGCCACTCCCCGCGCGAGCAGATCGACCAGGTCATCAGGCAGGACCCGGCGCCCGGCGCGCAGGTGGTCAAGGCGAACACCACGGTCACCATCTGCTCCGGCATCGGACCGGAGCAGGTGCAGGTGCCGGACCTGAGCGGGCTGAGCATGGACCAGGCCGCGCAGAAGTTGCAGCAGCAGGGCCTGGAGATGGGCTACAACCCGGAGTACCGGGAAACGGACGACCCGAACCTGGTGGACAAGGTCATCGACTGGAACAACCGCGGCAGCGCGGTCAACAAGGGCGCCACGATCCAGGTCACCATCGGCACCGAACCGCAGACCGAGGAAGTGCCCGACGTGCAGGGCCAGCGCTTCGACACGGCGAAGGCCTACCTGGAAGGCGCCGGCTTCCAGGTCAACCGCCAGGACCGCGAAGCCGACCAGCCGCGGGGCACGGTGGTCGAGCAGAATCCCTCCGGCGGCTCGCAGGCCCGCCCGGGCGAGCAGGTGACGCTCTACGTCTCCACCGGCCAGCAGCTCACGATGCCGCAGGTGCGGGGCTCCTCGCCCACCGAGGTGGAGCAGATGCTCAAGAGCCAGGGCTGGCAGGGGCAGATCAACGAGCAGAACCGCAGGACCGGCGACGAGAACATGGACGGCAGGGTCGTCGGATCCTCGCCCTCCTCCGGGCAGAGGCTGAGCAGGGACCAGGACGTGACGATCTACGTCGGCGAGTACGACGAGGACGCCTCGAGCAGCAGTTCCGAGGAGACGAGCGGCCTCTTCCCGTTCAACTGAGCCGGCCGGTCGGGGTCTCGTCGCAGCCCCCGCCCGCCAGCCTCCGGCTGCACCCCACCTGACCAGGGGTTCGGACGTTTCTCGAGAAAAGTCGCCGACTTTTCTCGAGAAACGTCCGAACCTCCGGCCGGCGGGAGAGCTCAGCCCACCTCGGGGCCGGGCCACCTCGGGGGTTCCTGGCAGTGGCGTTCGGGCTGCGGCGGTGTGCGCGGGGGTGTGCGCGGGGATGACTTCACCCGCGGCGGGCGGTGGCGGCGACCCGGCGGGTCTCGCGCTCCAGACCGTCGAGGACCTCACCCGAGACGGGGTGACCCGCCGCGGCCATCCAGTTGGCCAGCATCCGGTGCCCGCCGTCGGTGAGCACCGACTCGGGGTGGAACTGCACCCCTTCCACCGGCAGGTCGCGGTGGCGCATGCCCATCACCAGCCGCGTGCCGTCATCGGCCCAGGCGCACGCGGTCACCTCGAACGGCTCCGGCACGCTGTCGGCGGTGACGATCAACGAGTGGTACCGCGTGGCGGGGAAATCCGCCGGCAACCCGTTGAACACGCCCCCGCCGGTGTGCTCGATGCCGCTGACCTTGCCGTGCAGCAGCTCCGGTGCCCGATCGACGACGCCGCCCCACACGGCTCCCATGGCCTGCATGCCGAGGCACACGCCGAAGACGGGCCGCCGCTCGTCGGCGCACCACCGGACGATCTCCATCGAGCGCCCGGCGCGCTGCGGCGTGCCCGGGCCGGGGCTGAGCAGCACCCCGTCGGCTGCGGCGAGGTCCGCGTCGCTCACGGCGTCGTTGCGCCGCACCACGCAGTCCGCGCCGAGCTGGGCGAGGTACTGGACGATGTTGTAGACGAAGCTGTCGTAGTTGTCGACGACGAGTACGCGCACACGGCCACTGTAGTGGCAACGGCACCGATCACCCCAGGCCGTCGCACGACTGGACCGGCGGCGCCGGAGAGCCGCGGCGATCGTTCGGTGGCTCGTCGCGCCGTGCGCGGGACCGGGGCTGCCGGATTGATCAATGATTGCGTTAACGTGGTGACGGAGCAGCGGACCGCCGCGCAGGCGGACGCGTCGCTGCTCGTTCCGCCTCCGCGGGTCGCGGCGCCCGTTCGCGCCTGCGATCCGCTCCGCAACACGGCCACGGTCCGGCCCACCCACCGGCCCCCGATCTGGCGAGGACACCATGCCGAAGTCCAAGGTGCGCAAGAAGGATCGCTCTGCCCGGACCACTGCCGGTGCGCGCGCACCGGCGAAGCTCAAGGGGCCGACCCATCCGCTGTATCTGGGCGTCATGTTCGGGCTCATGCTGCTCGGCCTGCTGTGGCTGATCATCAACTACCTGGCTGGTGACAAGATCCCGTTCATGGCCGAGATGGGCGGGTGGAACTTCGCTGTCGGCTTCGGCTTCATGATCGTCGGACTGATCATGACCATGGGTTGGCGCTAGTCGTTGATAATAGTGGCCGGGGGCCGCGGAATCGGACACATCGGAGCGCGACCGTACCCAGCAGAACGACACGGACGTAAGTCATCCCCATGTGGACAACTCTTGTGGACAACTCGGATCGTCGCAGGTGAGCGTGGGTGAACCGCACGAGAGCCGCAGCTGGTCGACCCCGCTCGGACTGGTGGTGACCGGCTGGGTTCTCGTGGCCGCCGCAGCCGTCTGGTGGCTGCTGTCCACCGAGGCGGTGGACCGGCTGTTCATCGGCGTGATCGCTCTCGCGCTGCTGGCGCTGACCGGCTACGCCACGGCCTGCCGACCGCGGCTGCGCGCCGATCCGCACGGCGTCACCGTCCACGGACTGCGCGGGCGCCGCCGCTTCGGCTGGTCCGAGGTCACCCCGCGCACGCACGAGCAGCGCCGCCACGGACGCACCACGCGCACCGTGGAACTGGAAACCACCGGCGGGGAGCTGTTCGTGCTCGGCCGCTTCGACCTCGGCGCCGATCCGGAGGACGTCGCGGCGGAGCTCGAACGCCTCCACCGGGAACGCGGCACCTGAGCCACCCGACCCACAACGGACGGAACGCCAGCCAATCCGCGGATTCTCTAGGTCGAGGCTCCCGAGCCGGGCACCATCACGGTCGTCTGCGCCAGCTGCGCATCGCGCGTGACGATCAGCGCCACGAGCAGCACGAGCAACCCGCCGAGGGCGCTCGCCTGCAGCAGCGTGCGCCGCTGCTGCGGCGCGTACACCAACGCCGCCGTCGCCGCCGAACCGAGGACCAGACCGCCCAGGTGGCCGAACACCGAGATCTGCGGAATCGTGAACGTGATCAGCAGGTTCAGCACGATCACCGTGATCACCGGGCGCAGGCTGATCTTCAGGCGCAGCGCCACCAGCGCGATACCGCCCATCAGCCCGTACACGGCGCCGGAGGCGCCCGCCATCATCGACAACTGCTGGCCGAAGACGAACACGGCGACGCTGCCGCCCAGCAGTCCCAGCACGTACACCGCGAGGAACCGCAGCCGCCCCAGCACCACTTCCAGGTCCCGGCCGATCACCCACAGGGCGATCATGTTCATCGCCAGGTGGACCAGCCCGAAGTGCAGGAACCCGGACGTGACCAACCGCCACCACTGCCCCTGCGCCGTCAGCAGCGGAACCATCGCCAGGTCCGCGCCGAGCTGGGAGTTGAGGTTGGCCTGCGCGCTGCCGGCCACCACCGCGGTGAGCACGAACATGCCCACGTTCAGCACGATGAGCGCGAGCACCACGAACGGTCTGCCGAGGCGGTACTGCGCCCCCGCCACGGTCTTCGGCTCGCGCTGCCGACGCCGCCCCTCGTCGACGCAGTCCACGCAGTGGTACCCGACCGACGCCTCGCGCAGGCAGTCCGGGCAGACCGGCCGCTCACACCGCGTGCAGCGCAGGCCCGTCGGCCGGTCGGGGTGACGCACGCAGCCGGGTAACTGCTGCCCCGCCTCGGACTGCGGCGACGTCCCGGGTGGCACGCTCACGATGCACCTCGCCGGAGTGTGGGGTCACCCAGCCGCGTTCTCGCCGCGCTCGATGGTGACCTTCTCGATCACGATGTCGTTGATCGGGCGGTCGCCCTGCCCCGTCGCGGTGTGCGCGATCGAGTCCACGACCTCCTTGGAGGCGTCGTCGGCGACCTCACCGAAGATGCTGTGCTTGTAGTTCAACCAGCTCGTCGCCGCGACCGAGATGAAGAACTGCGACCCGTTGGTGTTCGGCCCCGCATTGGCCATCGCCAACAGGTACGGGCGGTTGAACTGCAGCTCCGGGTGGAACTCGTCGGCGAACTCGTAGCCCGGACCACCACGGCCCGTGCCCGTCGGGTCACCGGTCTGGATCATGAACCCGTCGATCACGCGGTGGAAGATGACCCCGTCGTAGAACGGGCCGGAGCGTTCACCGCGCGCGTTCGGCGCGTAGTACTCCTGGGTGCCCTCCGCGAGTCCGACGAAGTTGGCCACTGTCTTGGGCGCCTTGTTCGGGAACAGGTTGAGCCGGATGTCCCCCTGCGTCGTGTGCAGGGTCGCGGTCAACGTCATCCCGACGAGCGATCCGTTGTCTTCAGCCACCCGACCATCCTGCCATCGCAGAGCGGGCACACCGTGGTCGGGTGCACGATAGGGCGTGGCTGCCCGCCGACCACGTGTCCGCCTGCGGCAGTCGGTGGGCCATCAGAACCGCCGGGGATCGTCCCCGGCGGAAGTCCGGTCGGCCGGTCCGCACCGGCCAAGGAGGCAGAACATGGACGAAGTCACCACGATGGCCCGTGCCGGGGAGAACATGGGCAAGGTCGTCGGCACCGGCATGCGCAGCGCGCGGCACGGCGCCAAACGCGCGGGCCGCGTCGGCAAGGCCGTGTCCAAGCACGCAGCGGCACGGGCCGATCGCGAACTCGCCCAGCGGGGCCTGTCCACCGCCGAGATCCAGGACCAGCTCGCGCGCAGGACCACCGGGATGTCCCGCAAGGAGCTCGCCAAGCGCAGCCGCAAGATGCGCAAGGAATGGGACAAGCGCACCAAGCAGCAGCGCAAACAGCTCGCCCGCAACACCGAAGCCGCCCGGCGCGAACTCGCCGCCCGCATCGACCCGGGCAGGCCCAAGCACCGCACGTGGCGGTGGGTGGTCCTGGGCGTGCTGGCAGCGGCCTGCGCCGCCGGCGTGGCGATGCTGCTGACGCGCAGGCCGGAGGAGGTCCCCCTCGGAAGCGAGAGGGACGAATACCCCGAACCGAACAGCACCGGGCCGCGCGCGGACACCGACGTGGCGTCCGCGACGCCGAGTCCCGTGCCGAACGCGGACGGACCCGCACATCCCGGCCCGACCGGATGAACCGCACCGGGTGAATCGCGCCGGGTGCGCCGGCAATTCGGTGCACCCGGCAGCGCGGCCGCGCAGGGCGGTCAGCCGCTCAGACCAGGCCGAGTGCCAGCATCGCGTCGGCCACCCGCAGGAACCCGGCGATGTTCGCCCCCGCCACGTAGTCCCCGGGCGTGCCGTACTCCTCCGCCGTGCGGTAGCAGCGGTCGTGCACGTTGCTCATGATCTCGCGCAGGCGCTGCTCGCTGAACTCGCGCGACCACGAATCCCGCGAGGCGTTCTGCTGCATCTCCAGCGCCGAGGTCGCCACACCCCCGGCGTTGGCCGCCTTGCCCGGCCCGAACGCCACACCGGCCGACTGGAACGCGCGCACGCCCTCCGGCGTGGTGGGCATGTTCGCGCCCTCGGCGACCGCGACGCAGCCGTTGCGCACGAGCTGCTCGGCCTCCTTGCCGGTGATCTCGTTCTGCGTGGCGCACGGCAGCGCCACGTCCGCGGGGATCTCCCACACCTGGCGGTCCTGCCGGAACCGGCCGGAGGCGCGCCGCTCGGTGTACTCCGACAGCCGGGTGCGCTCGACCTCCTTGAGCTCCTTGACGAGTTCGACGTCGATGCCCTTCTCGTCGTGGAGCGCACCCTCCGAGTCGGAGCAGGCCACCACCGTGCCGCCGAGCTCGTGCACCTTCTGCATCGCGTAGATCGCCACGTTGCCGGAGCCGGAGATCACCGCGGTCTTGCCCGCCAGCGACTCCCCGCGCACCGCGAGCATGTCCTGCACGAAGAACACGGTGCCGTAGCCGGTGGCCTCGGTGCGGATCTGCGCCCCGCCGAAGGCCTCGTTCTTGCCGGTCAGCACGCCGGACTCGTACCGGTTCGTCAGCCGCTTGTACTGGCCGAACAGGTAGCCGATCTCCCGGCCGCCGACACCGATGTCGCCGGCCGGAACGTCGGTGTGCTCACCGAGGTGGCGGTACATCTCGGTCATGAAGCTCTGGCAGAACGCCATGATCTCCCGGTCGGACTTGCCCTTCGGGTCGAAGTCCGCGCCACCCTTGGCGCCGCCGATCGGCATGCCGGTCAGGGCGTTCTTGAAGATCTGCTCGAAACCGAGGAACTTCACGGTGCCCAAGTACACGCTCGGGTGGAACCGCAACCCGCCCTTGAACGGCCCCAGCGCGCTGTTGAACTCCACGCGGAAACCGCGGTTGATGTGCACCTCGCCCTGATCGTCCTGCCACGGAACGCGGAAGATGATCTGCCGTTCCGGTTCGCAGAGCCGCTCGATGATCTTGGCCTGGGTGTAGTGCGGGTGCTTGCCCAGCACCACGCCCACGCTTTCGAAGACCTCGCGTACGGCCTGGTGGAACTCGACCTCACCGGCGTTGCGTCCCACGACCTGCTCGTAGACGGGTTCCAGGGTTTCGTGCAAGAACATGTACCCACTCCGTTCTCATCTCCGACCGCACGCGGGGCCTCCCGGCCGGCCACCCGCGCGTAATCCACGCCAGGCAACCAGCCCACACACGACCGGGGGAAGCGACTGCGTCGAAAGTCATCGCGGGCCGGCGGCAACGCTGCCCCGGCCGTGCCGAACGTCCTCGCCGGGCGCCTCGGCCGGTTGCGGTCACGGCCACCACCATCACCCGACAGCCCACCGACGATGCCGGACGGAGGGGCGCGAAGTCCACGGGGTCCGCTGTGTGAGCACGGGCGCAGGTTCTGAGCTGCGGTGCCGGGCTCCAGGGCCGGCATCCAGCACCGGCATCCAACGCCGGGGTCCAACGCCGGGGTCCAACGCCGGGGTCCAACGCCGCAGCTCGCCCTGGAGGAGTTCGCCGAACTCGCAGACCGGAAGACCTGCGCCGTGTGCGGAGCCCACCACATCCGCGCGCTCGACGGATAGATCCGTCCCCGAGCAGATCAGACCCCGGGCAGATCAGACCCCGAGCACGTGATCCAGATGTGATCCAGATGCGCCCCACAGTGGATCATGAAAAAAGACCAGGCCTTGTGACCTGGTCTTTCGGTGGTGGAGACGAGGGGAATCGAACCCCTAACCCCCGCCTTGCAAAGGCGGTGCAAGCAAGTCGCTGCCCTGCAGCGGAACCATGTTTTCGCTGCTCACCCCGCGTGGTGGCTGCCGTCGTTTGACAGCGATCAACGTTGCTTCTCGGCCTGATGTGTACCAGATGTGAACCAACCACATCTGGCCAGACGTATTGGTGTCAGGCAGGTCTTCGCGTGAAGTTGAGTTGATCTGGATCTTGGTACTGGCACGCATCCACAAGCAGGCGAGCCAGCACGCCGGGGTCAGCATGGCCGCCCGTAGGTTGTGGCGCTGGTGACCCAGCTACTCAGCGCAACCACACTTTGCTTGTGAAGGCGCGCCCAGGCGGTCACCCGAGCCACGCACGGATCCGGCCGCCCGCCGGGCCACCTACGAGGCTCGAGAACGGCGACCCAGCTGCCAGCCGCAAGCGAGCGTGGCCACTCGACCCGCGCGGCGGCCCCTGCCGCGGTTGAGCCGCCTGCCTTCCGCTCGCGTCCGGTGACGCCGCCCGCCCACCGCTCGCGCTCGGCCCGACCGCCCGGCGAGCGGCCGAGCTCGCCGGGCGGTCTTGGGCCAGAGCGCACAGGCAGCGGGCGGGCGGCTCTCACCGGACGCACCAGGCAAGCATGCAGGCGGCCCCGGCAGGGGCCGCCCTTGATGCAGTAGAGAAAGTCTGAACACACGCACACTGAGGCTGTGCGCTGGGACTACGCGAGCAGCAACGCTGTGTCTGCGGACCGCGGTCAGGTGGTGATGAGCCTCGAGGTGTACCCGGCGTCGATCAGGCGGTGGTACGCCCGGTCGACGTCTTCGGGAACCTGCTGGGGGATGGCGAATCCGCGGTCGGCGTAGATGGTGATGCGTTGGGTGTCGCCGACCAACATGGTGATGACTCGGTTCGCATCACCGATCGACTCCACGTAGGCGTCGAGGGACAGGCGCTGCGAACTGCAGACGATGTCGACCTCGGGCCACACCTTCTTGGCCGTGGCGTAGGCCCGGCGCTGCTGGTACGGGCGCGAGATCAGCAGCAGCGAGCTCACCTGCTTGCCCCGCTGCTCGAGCAGGTGGCGGGTGAACTCGATGTTCTCGGACGTGTTGCTCGCGTCGGGTTCGACGGCGATCGCCGAGTCCGGAACCCCGTGCTCGAGGACGTGTTCGCGGTAGTGGACCGCTTCGCCACGTGGGAACCGCTCGACGGTGGTGGGAGCGTTGGCCCCGGTGAACACGATCAGCGGGAACAAGCCTGCGCGGTAGAGGTCGACCGCGTGGTCCGCCACGCCGAGGTCGTGACTGCCCAGTCCCACGCCCACGTCACACGTCCTCAGCTGGTGGTGCAGATCGTGATACTCCCAGAGGCGTTCGACATCGCTGCGCAAGCGCTCCGGGATGGACGGCGTGGGAGTGTTCATCGCAGGCCTCGGTCCCTGTTAGTCGGGGATTTTGAACGTGTAGGACCAGGCGAATCGGGAGGCGGCGTGGACCCCGCGTGCGAACTCCACCACGCGGCCTTCGGCCGTGGCCGTGGTCCTGTTCAGGATCATCACCGGCTCACCGTGCGGTAGGTCTAGGAGCTGGGTCTCTTCGGGGGTTGGCATCCGCGCGTGCACGGTTTCGGTGATCGTGTCCGGTTCCAGGCCTTGTAGCGTCAGGATCGCGAAACCGCCGCCTTGCCCTGCTGGTCCTGGCGTGGGGTCAGTTAGCGGGGTGTTCTCAACATCCGCGGGCCGGTAATAGCTCGTGAGGGTGTGCGTAGGTTTGCCGCGGTCTTTGACGACGCGGGCGCGTTCGTAGACAGTGCTTCCCGGGTTCAGGCCCAGTGCTTCGGCGACCTCGCTGTCGGCCTCGGTGCGTTGAGTTTGGTTCGTTTGATCATCGGGCTTCCAGGTGCGGCCGGATGCTTCGCGGTCTGCGGCGAACGCGACAACGTTGCCGAACTTCCACTTGCTCTTGGCGTAGCGGTCAGCACCGAGCCTGCGCATCGGAGGTCGACTGCGCACCACCGTGCCGCGGCGACGGACAGGGGTAACCAGTCCCTCGGCTTCGAGTGAGGCAACGGCCTTGCGGATCGTGCCGAGGTTCACGCCGTAGTTCTCCGCGAGGTCGCGCTGCTTCGGGAGGGTCGACTCAGGCGGATAGCGCCCGCTCTCGATCGCTTCGCGTAGGTCGGTAGCGACCTCCTTGTACCCCGTTCCCATCTCTGTGACCTCCCGCATGACCTGCAAATAATCCTACCTCTAAGCGCCGCAGCGGGTCCAGTCGAGTCGATAGATGTACATCTATTGACAGCTGCTGCCCCTGGGTGTCTAATAGATGTAGAACTAATTAGGCAGCGGCGGCAGCCGAGCCACACCCAACGGAGGTGCAACACCATGCTGCGGAACATCCCGGTCCTGCTGGAGGGCTACAAGCTCCAGGTCTCGGAGGAGCCGACGGTGAAGACCCGCCAGGACGAGGCCGGCAACGAGGTCGTGGCCACGGACTATCAGGGCGCCACGCAGTACGTGGTCAGCGTCTTCGCCAAGCCGCTCGACGAGAACGGCAAGGCTCGCGGCAAGGGCGAGGAGATCAAGGTGACCTTGGAGGCTGAGCCGGAAGACATCGAGGACGGCACCCGGGTGGAGCTGATCAACCCGCGGGTGTCGCACTGGCAGAACGACTTCGGCAACGGCACCACCTCGGGCCTGTCGTGGAAGGCCACCGGCATCAAGCCGGTCGAGCGCTGAGCGGCGCTTCCCGCTCCGGTTTTCTGAGTAGTTCTTCGCCGCCCGTGTGGGCGGAGGTCTTTGATAATTCCACAGTGGGCCGAGCTGTGTCTGAAACCAGCGCATATGGGCTGCGCTGGAGACTTTCTTGGCCCCCGATTCGGCGTTTCGTCTCGGGGGTCTTGATGGCCTCCATTGTCGGCATTCAGGAAAGGATGATGAGTCGTGTCGTTGGCGTATTGCCCGGCGTGTCACTGCGATCGGTGGCGCTATGTCCACTCTGCGGACCAGTTCTGCAACCACAAGCGCATCGCAAAGCGGGGTGTGTGATGAGCGAGAGCAGGAATTACCCGGTGGCTGATCCTGGGGAGGGTGATGCCCGGTTTACGACCGGGCTTGTGCTCGACGTGGCTGACACGTTGCAGCGATGGGGATATCCGGAGCTGTCGTCGGCGGATTACGGCCGTCTGCTGGCAACGTTGTTCGCGTTCGTCTACCGCGGAGGTGATTTCTGATGGTGTGTCTGGACTTTCACGGCCGGGGGTGTTTGGGCTCGGCGCAGGTGTCGGTGTTGATGAACGAGCAGGGAAGGGTGTGATGCGCGGTGGCCGTGTCGAATGTCAAGGACGTGGTGAACAAGCAGCTGACGATGCGCACCGAGCAGGTGTCGCGGATTCACGTGCTCGGGCTCATGCTCGATGAGCTGAAGCGGAGCTTGGATCGGATCGAGGCGTTGGAAGGGTCGATCGTCGATGACCGTAAGTTCCGCGAGTTGCAGGAGTTGAAAGGCAAGGCCGAAGCATCGGTGACGCGGTTGCGGGATGCGTTGGCCAAGCAGGGTGGGCAGCAGGTCGCGAAGGGATACAAGTAATGCGCAACAACGGTCAGGACGTGCACAAGACGGCGCAGAAGATCGACAGCGCGATGTGGAGCGTCAACAAGATCACCACCCGCTTCGGCGTGCCGAAAGGGGTCGCCCACGAGTTGACGAACACGAAGAAGGCGGTCGGCGATGTGATCGCGAAGATGGAAATGATCGAACGGCGCCAGTAACCGCAAACAGGAAACGTGTCTCCTGCGCCCGGCCCCTGCATCGGGGTCGGGCGCTTTTCTCTGCTTGTAGGGGGATGGTCGTGAGCAACAGTGAGAACACGCAGACACCGGCCCGACGGGTCGGGAAATGGATCATGCGGCACCCGCGGATCTCCAGTGTGACGGGCGGTCTCGGCGGTTGCTGTGGCTACTTCGGCCTCGTGCCGACACTGCTCACGGCAGGAACCGCGGTGCTGGCAGCCCTCGGCGTCGGGTTGAGCTGGCGGGCTCTGGACCGGCCGACGTTCGACCGGTGCGCCGGCCGGTTCGTGCGGGCCTGGTGGCGCCGATGGTTCGTCTACTACCGCAAGTGGCAGGTGGTGACCAGCAACACCGGGCTGACCACCGTCGACAAGCACGGCACCACGCGGGCTCCGCGGATCCGGCGGGTGCGCTCGAGTTGGTGCTGGGATTCGGTGACGGTGCGCATGACCCCGGCCCAGGAGCAGAAGGACTACGAGCAGGTGTTGAACAGGTTGGCGAATACCTACCGGGCCCGCACCGCGTCCTTGCGCACCCTCAAGCCCGGGTTGGTGAGCCTGGATTTTCAGCGCTTCGAACCGTTCGATGACCTGTTCATCCCGCTCGCGGCGCTGCCGGAGACGTCGGACGCGGTCGACCTGTCGCGGCTGGTGGTGGGCAAGGACCAGTACGGCCGGGACTACGCCATCAACCTGTGGACGCAGCTGCACATCCTCTTCGCCGGAGCCACCGGCTCGGGCAAGGGCTCGTGGATGTGGGGCCTGTTCCGGGCCCTGGCCCCCATGATCAAGGACGGTTCCGTCCGACTCTGGGTCATCGACCCCAAGGGCGGCATGGAGTTCGGCGCCGGCAGGGCGATGTTTCACCGCTTCGCCGAATCCGCCGAGGAGGGTCTGGAACTCACCCGCGAATACACCCAAGTCTTGGATGCCCGCAAGACCGAACTCGGCCGGCAGGGCAACCGCGACCACAGCCCCACGCCGGAGCAGCCGTGGGAGATCTTGGTCTGCGACGAGTTCGCCGGCATGACCGAGTTCGCCGACAACACCGTGAGCAACGAGTTCGAAAAGCTCATCGGCAAGGCCATCAGCCAGTACCGCGCCGTCGGCGGCCGGGTCCTGGGCGCGGTGCAAGAACCGAGCAAGGACAACGTCCCGGTCCGCGGGTTGATCCCCACCAAGATCGTGCTGCGGGTCGAAGAGCCTGGGCATGTGGACATGACCCTCGGCGAGGGTGCTCGCGAGCGCGGGGCGTTTGCGGATCAGATCTCGGAGTTCTTGCCCGGGGTGGGCTACGTCAAGCACGAAGGCCGCGAACCGCTGCGCGTGCGCGCGGCCTACACCTCGGATGCGGACATCGCGGAACTGGTCGCCTACTGCACCACCCCCGAGGCCACGGTGACCACACTGCCCACCACCTGGGCCACCGCCGACGACGACCAGGACGAGATCCCCGAAGACACCGAAGATGGAGACGTCCTCCTGGACCTCGCGGACCTCGAACACATCGAGGTCTACGACGGCGACGACGAAGACGAGGACGTCGCCTAACCACCCGTGAAGGGCGTTGCTGCCCTGCTGTTTTCCCGTCTCGGCCCGCCGGATCGGCGGGCCTTGTTCATGCTTGAGAGGAGTGGACTAACCGTGTTGATCGAACTGGCCTTACTGGCCACCTCGCTGGCCGGCACCGGCGCTGCCTACTACGCCCGCACCCTGTTCCGGAGACTGCACACCGACGCGCTGACCGGGCTGGGCAACCGGGCCGAGCTGTATCGCCGCTTCGGCCGGCTCTGTCTACTGGCTCGTCACCGGGAGCCGGTCGCGCTGCTGCTCGGCGACGTCGACCAGTTCAAAACGCTCAACGACACCCACGGGCACCGCTTCGGCGACCAAGTACTGCAGAGCCTCGCCGGAGACCTCGACGGGCTCTGCGGGCCGGGTGAGCTGGCGGTGCGGCTGCACGGCGACGAGTTCGCCGTGCTGATCACCGGCGACGGCGCCGAGCACGCCGAATCCCGCGCGGTCGCCATCAGCCGCGCGTTGTCCGGCACACGGGTCATCGACGGCCAACCGGTCGAGGTGGCCACCTCGTGGGGCGCGGCCACCATCCCCATCAGCCCGCACGCGGCGCTGACACACGTGCTCTCCCGCGCCGATGCCCGCATGTATCACGCCAAACCCACCCGACCGACCACCGACCGCTCAACTACTGCCGCCCACTCGCACTCCGTGGAGGTTGCCCGATGATCCCGCTGCTGCTCGTCCACGTCACCGGCCGCGGCATTGCCCTCACATTACTGGTCACCTTGCTCACCCTGGCCGGTATCGCCGGGCTGTGGTGGGTCTTCGGCCCCGGCCCCGCCGTGCTGACGGCCCTGGCCGTGATCGGGCTGATCCGCGGGGTGATGCACCTGTTCACCCCGCCGCAGTGAGCCGAAAGGACGCCCTGCCATGGCATTTCGTGAATCACCGAGCACGACCGGCCACACGCGGCGGGTGCGGGCGCTGGAGTACGACATCGCCGAGTCCCGCCGACTCCGACCGCTACTCGCCGATCCGGACCACGTGGCGGTGGTGATGCAGCGCCACGCCCGCCGCACGCTGGCCGGACTGTGGATCTTCCTCTGCCTCGGGCTGGTATTCACCACCACCGGGGTGCAACGCTTCCTCGCCGCCGGCACCAGCCCGGCCGATCCGCTGTGGTGGGCCGCCTGGTGCGTCGAGCCCATGTTCGCCGGACTACTGGTCACCCTGCTCAACTTCGAAGCCGCCATCCTCTCCCACGGCGTCACCCCCGGCCACGCGTGGTGGGCCCGGCTGAAACACACGCTGCTGGCCTCCACCCTGGCCATGAACGTGATCCCCCAACTCGCCCCGCTGGTGGGTGCCGGCACGTTCAACCTGGGCTCGCTGGCGGTGCACGCGATCGTGCCGCTCATCGTCTACGGCGTCGCCGAAGTCATCCCCCTCATCCAGGCCCGCACGCGGCAGATCATCCACCAGGTCAACGAGCAGGCAGCCGAAACCGAACCCGCGGAACCCCTGTCCGCAGAACCGGCAACCGCACCGGCCTCGGCTTCCGCCGAACCGACCGATCAGGACCCTGCCGAGTCCCCCTCGACGTCGCGTGACCTGGATCCGGCCTCGTCGGAGGAGCCCACCGCCGAGCAACAGGCGGCCCCCTCGGCCGCGACGGGCCCGGACGTGGGCGAACTCGCAGCGGTGCGCTCGCTGAAGCTGCCCGAGTCGGTCGTGGCCAAGCTCCGTGACGCCTACGACGGCGCTGCTGCCCAGGGCCGCGAACTCACCACGGCCGACGTGCAGCAGGCGGTAAAACTGCCCGACGCGATGGCCGACCGCATCGTCACCGAACTCACCGGCCACAACGGCCACCCGGTGGCCGCCCCGTAATCGACTCCGCAACAGCTCGGCGGGAGCGCTCGCCGAGCACCTGGCGGTGCCTCCCGCCCCACGTTTGGGAGGTGATCGCTGCTCGTGGCCCTACCGCCGCTTTCCACCACTGACCCGCTCACCCGACGGCTGCACGACCCGTACTACGACACCTGGCGAGCGAAAGTCCAGTCCACCGGCGGGTGCCTCAACCCGGTGCACCTCTCCGGCCGGTGGGCGATCACCGACGCCACCACCGGTGCCGAGCTCACGTCCACCCAGGGCCAGATCATGGCCCCCTGCGGCAACCGCCGCGAATCCGTCTGCCCCGCCTGCTCGGATCGCTACGCCGCCGACGCCTTCCACCTGCTGCGCGCCGGCCTGGCCGGCGGCTCCAAGGGCGTGCCCGAAGACATCGCCGGCAAGCCCCGGCTGTTCGTCACCCTCACCGCCCCCTCGTTCGGGCCCGTGCACAACCGGCCGGCCACGAAGACGGGCAAGCCCCGTCCGTGCCGCTGCGGCACCCGACATCACGAAGCGGACTCGCGTCTCGGACAACCCACTGACCCCGAGTCCTACGACTACACCGGCCACGTGCTCTGGCAAGCCCACGCGTCCAAGCTCTGGCACCGCTTCACCATCGCCCTGCGCCGCCACCTCGCCCAAGCCGCCGGGCTGCGTGTGCGCGAGTTCGGCGAACACGCCCGGCTGTCCTACGCGAAAGTGGCCGAGTTCCAACGGCGGGGGCTCATCCACTTCCACGCCGTCATCCGCCTCGACGGTCCGGCCGGTCCCGAGGACGAGACCCCGGTGTGGGCAACGACCACGTTGGTGACTGAGGCCGTTCGTGGCGCCCACCGCGATGCCCGCCTACCTGCCCCGGAGATCGATGGGCAAGCCCGCGAGTTCACCTGGGGCGAGCAACTCGACGTCCGCCCCGTCCAACCCGCCGACGCAGGCCAGTTCGAAGAGCCGGACGGGGCGATCTCCGATGACCGGATCGCCTCCTACGTGGCCAAGTACGCCACCAAGGGCACCGGCAAGTCCGAAGCCGCCGACCGCCGGCTGCGCTCCCGGTCGCACATCGAGTTGATCCCCACCTCGCAGCACCACCGGCGGATCATGCGCACCGCCTGGGACCTGGCCGAGAACGACGAGTTGGCCGAACTCAAGCTGCGCCACTGGGCGCACATGCTCGCCTTCCGCGGCCACTTCCTCACCAAATCGAAGCGCTACTCCACCACCTTCAAACGCCTGCGCGGTGACCGCCAACGCTTCCGGTTCGAGGAAAACCTCGCCGAACTCGACGTGGACGAAGAGTCCGTGCTCGTGGTCAACCACTGGGAAATGACCCACATCGGCCACCGCTCCGACGAGGAACGCGAACTCGCCGAAGCCATCGGCAACCGCACCCGCGAACTGCGAAAGCTCAAGTACGTCACGGAAAGGAAGGACTGACCATGCGCACTCTCTGGGGACCTACCGAGGTGGCCGACTACCTCGGCGTGCCGATCGGAACGGTCTATCAGTGGCGAACCCGGGGGTTCGGTCCTCCCGGGCGCCGTGTCGGCAAGTACGTCCGCTACAAGCCCGATGACGTCGAAGCCTGGTTCGACGCACAACCCGAGGAGATCATCTGATGCCCGATATTGACGACCGCTGGCACAAGATCGGGCCCGACGGCAAAAAGGTCCGTAATGGTCGTTACGGCAAAGGCTCTCGTTGGATAGTGCGCTGGCGTGACCCTGAAGGCATCCAACGTGGCAAGTCCTTCACCCGTAAGGCGGAAGCTGAGGCTTTCGCGACGCAGCTTGATCACAACATGATGTCTGGTTCCTACATCGACCCCAGCGCGGGCAAGGTACTCATGGCGGATTGGGCCGGGCAGTGGTTGGCTGCTCAAGCTCATGTGAAGCCTACGAGCTACTACCGCACCGAGGGGATTGTCCGGACATACGTCCTTCCTCGGTGGGGGCAGATCCGGATCAGCGACATCGCCCATGCCGATGTCCAGCGTTGGATCTCATCGCTGGCCAAGAAGATTGCACCCGCGTCTGTGGCGAAGGTGCATCGGACACTCTCCCTGATCCTGGACTGGGCGGTGAAGAACGATCGCCTGGCGAAGAACCCTGCACAAGGGATCAACCTTCCCCGCGCCACATCCCCCGAGAGGCGCTACCTCAGCCCAGCCCAGGTCAAGGAGTTGGCGCAAACCTGCGAGCCGTACTCCGTCGTCATCTCGTTCTTGGCCTACACCGGCCTGCGCTGGGGTGAGATGGCGGCCCTCCGCACGGAACACGTTGATCTTGATCGCCGCCGTGTGCAGGTCGTGCAGTCGGTGACCGAGGTGAACGGGCGCCTGGTGTGGGGCACGCCGAAGACCCATGAGCGTCGAACGGTTCCGCTCCCCCGGTTCCTGGCCGATGAGCTGGCCAAACACCTTGTGGACAAGGTCGAGGGCGATCTTGTGTTCACCGCGCCCAAGGGTGGCGTGCTGCGGTTGCGCAACTTCCGGAGGGCGGTATTCGACCGCGCGGTGACGGAAGTTGGACCAGAGGGTTTCCACCCTCATGAGCTACGTCACACCGCTGCCTCATTGGCGATCGCGGCCGGGGCAGAGGTGAAGTTGGTCCAGCAGATGCTTGGTCACAAGACCGCGACGCTGACGCTGGACCTGTACGGACACCTGTTCCCGGACCGGTTGGACGACATCGCTGATCGTCTCGACTCCGCCGCGTGTGAACCAGATGTGTACCACAGTGGATCATGAAAAAAGACCAGGCCGTGTGACCTGGTCTTTCGGTGGTGGAGACGAGGGGAATCGAACCCCTAACCCCCGCCTTGCAAAGGCGGTGCTCTGCCGATTGAGCTACGTCCCCAGCAGGACGGAAACCGGGTGGCCCGCGGGAGGAACTCGACCGAGGAACACCGGCGGGCCACCGCCCGGCAATTCAGGCGCCCAGCAGTTCAGGTTCCCGGCAGTTCAGGCCCCGCCCGAAGACGGAGCCTGCCGGGATCCATCCCCGGAGCTGTCAGCACCGCATGGCGGTGTCACGCCTCAGCGGTCGCCTCGCGCCACAGGTCGGCCTCGGCCTTGGCGGCACGGTTGCGCCGAATGACGAAAAACACGACGCCGGCGACGGCGGCCAGTGCGATCAGCTTCTTCATTGCAGACGCCTCCCTATGACGGCAGCAGTGCCGTGACGCTGGCGTTCCCATGATGTCGGACAATGTCCAGGGCGCTGGACATTGCCCGGGATCGTGGGCCTAGCTGGACTTGAACCAGCGACCTCTTCGTTATCAGCGAAGCGCTCTAACCGTCTGAGCTATAGGCCCTCGGTACGCCTCACACGTTACAGGACGCTGCGGCCCACCGTTCAACGGGGGTGCTCCGCGATCACCGCCACCGGCGCCGCGGGAGCACCCGATCGGCATCACTCCCGCTCGGACAGGGTGACCTCCAGACCACCGGCGAAGTCCGCGGCGACGTTGTAGATGAACGCCCCGACCGTCGCCAACGCCGTGATGAGCACGATGTTGATCGCCCCGATGATCAGCGCGACGCCGAACACGCTGCCCGCGCTGATGAGCGGATCGCTCAGCGTGTTGTCCGTCTGCGTCAGGTCCGAGATGCCGCTGTTCAGGTTGTCCCAGACGCCCATCCCGTCCAGCACGCCGTACAGCACCGCGACGGCGATCATCCACACGATGAAGACCGCGACGCTGAGCACCAGCGCCAGCTTGAGCACCGACCAGGGGTCGACCCGCTTGACCTGCAGGCTCGCGCGCCGCGGACCCCGGCTCGGCCGCCGGGCGGAACTCGCCGAGCTCGCCGAACTCGACGCCGCCTCGGCATCGGCGGCCGTTCCCGCGCCGCGGGCCGCCCCGGTGTCCCGGGCCGCTGCGGTGTCGAACGAGAGCGCACTGCGCTGCTGGTCCTGCGGCAGCTGCGTGCGCACGGTCTCCTGGTCGTGCACCGCCCCGGACGCGGTGCCGCCGTCGGCCTGCACGGCCGGCTGCTCCGTGGTGGTCGCGGTGTCGGCGAACGTGGAGGTCTCCCCCGTCCCGGAGGTATCCGCCCCGGAGGTGTCCGCCCCGGAGGTGCCCGTGGCCGAGGACGTCTCCGCCGCCGCGTTCCCGGCGGAGGTACTCGCGGCCGTGTTCGCTGCCGGGGACGTGTCCGCGGCGGCGGCCCGCTGCCACGGCGGCGGGACCTCCGTTCCGTCCGGCGCGGCACCCGCCTGCTCAGCGGCGTCCGCTTCGCCCTCACCGGCGGCGGATCCGGCGGTCTCGGAACCCTGCGCTGCGTCGGTCATGAGCACGCTCCGGTCCGCGTCCTCCTCCGGGCGCGAATCTGATTCCTCCGGCTTGTCGGAAGCTGTCACGAGCGATCCCTTGTCGAGCGTCGACGTGGTCGGCGGCCCGCCGAAAAAACCCCCGGAGGAGCTAACGCGCGGACCGCCCCACGATGTGTGCTGGCCGCTTTCAGTTCTGCTGGCCGGTGCTGCTGTCCGGCTGACCGGCGGTGTCCGGATCGGCGGCCTCGTCCGCGTTCCGCGCGATCGCCACCAGGCTGGTGCCCTCCTCGAGGTTCATCAGCCGCACACCCTTCGTCTGCCTGCCGGCCTTGCGCACCTCCCCGGCGGTGGTGCGGATGACCCCGCCGGTCGAAGTGATCGCGTAGAGCTCGTCATCGTTGTCGACGATGAGCGCGCCCACAAGCCTGCCACGTTTCTCGTCGTGCTGAATGGTGAGCACGCCCTTGCCACCCCGGCCCTGCAACGCGTAGTCGTCGATCGGGGTGCGCTTGGCATAACCCCCGTCCGTGGCGACCAGGACGTAGCGGTCCGGCCGGACAACGCCCACGGACAGCAGTTCGTCACCCTCGTTGAAGCGCATGCCGAGCACACCGGAGGTGGCCCGGCCCATCGGCCGCAGCGCCTCGTCGCTGGCGCGGAACCGGATGGACTGCCCTTCTTCGGAAACCAGCAGCAGGTCGTCCTCCGCCGAGCAGAGAACCGCCCCCACCACCTCATCGGAATCCTTGAGGTTGATCCCGATCAAACCACCGGATCGGTTGGAATCAAAGTCGGTCAGCCGCGACTTTTTCACCAAACCGTTCTTCGTGGCCAGAACCAGGTACGGCGCGACCGTGTAATCCTTGATCTGCATGACCTGGGCGATGTGCTCGTCCGGCTGGAACGCCAGCAGGTTCGCCACGTGCTGACCACGCGCCGTGCGGTTGGCCTCCGGCAGCTCGTAGGCCTTCGTCCGGTAGACCCGCCCCTTGTTCGTGAAGAACAGAATCCAGTCGTGCGTGGAGCACACGAAGAAGTGCGACACGATGTCGTCCTGCTTCAGCTGCGCGCCCTGCACGCCCTTGCCGCCGCGCTTCTGCGCCCGGTAGAGGTCCGTGCGCGTCCGCTTGGCGTAGCCGGTCCGGGTGATGGTGACCACGACGTCCTCGTCGGCGATCAGGTCCTCGATCGCGACCTCGCCGGAGTACGGCACGATCTTCGTGCGCCGCTCCTCGGCGTACTGGTCCACGATCGACATCAGCTCCTCGCGGACGATCCCGCGCTGCCGCTCCGGCTTGTCCAGGATGTCGCGCAGATCGGCGATCTTCTCCTCGATCTCGCCCAGCTCGTCGATGATCTTCTGCCGCTCCAGGGCCGCCAGCTTGCGCAGCTGCATCGCCAGGATCTCGTTGGCCTGGACCTCGTCGACCTCGAGCAGCTCGATCAACCCGGTGCGCGCCTCGTCGACCGTGGGCGACCGGCGGATCAGCGCGATCACCTCGTCGAGGTGGTCCAGGGCCTTGGCCAGCCCGCGCAGCACGTGCGCGCGCTCCTCGGCCTTGCGCAACCGGTACCGGGTGCGCCGCACGATCACGTCGATCTGGTGCTTGACGTAGAGCTTGATCGCCTGGTCCAGCCGCAACGTGCGCGGCACCCCGTCGACCAGCGCGAGCATGTTCATGCCGAACGTCGTCTGCAGCTGAGTGTGCTTGTACAGGTTGTTCAGCACGACCTTCGGGATCGCGTCCCGCTTGAGCGTGATGACGATCCGCATGCCGCGGCGGCTGTTCGACTCGTCGGCGATGTCGGCGACACCGGAGATCTTGCCGTCCCGGTGCATCGTCGCGATGCTCTCGATCAGGTTGTCCGGGTTGACCTGGTACGGCAGCTCGGTGATGATCAGCGAGTTCCGGCCCTTGCGGTCCTCCTCGACGTTGACCACCGCGCGCATCTTGATGGAGCCGCGGCCGGTCCGGTAGGCGTCCGCGATCGAGTTCGTGCCGAGGATCAGCCCGCGCGTCGGGAAGTCGGGGCCCTTGATCCGCTCGATCATCGCCTCGAGCAGCTCCTCGTCGGTGGCCTCCGGGTTCTCCAACGACCACACGACGCCGTCGGCCACCTCGCGCAGGTTGTGCGGCGGGATGTTCGTCGCCATCCCGACCGCGATCCCGCCACCGCCGTTGACCAGCAGGTTCGGGAACCGCGACGGCAGCACGTCCGGTTCCTGGGTGCGGCCGTCGTAGTTGTCCGAGAAGTCGACGGTCTCCTGCTCGATGTCGGCGAGCATGTGCATCGCCAACGGCGCCAGCCGCGATTCCGTGTTGTGACTGACGAAGCCGTCCGTGATGAACGAGTGGTCCTCGCTGTCCACGCGCAGGCTGTAGACGTCTTGCACACCGGCATCGATGACCGACTCGACCTCGGCGTAGTGGAAGCGGCCGTCCACGAGCGGTTCGACGACGTCGAGCACCTCGGAGTTCGTGATGCGCGCGCGGATCTCGTCGCCGTTGCGCTCCCAGCGCTCGATGCGGTCGACGTTGTGCCTGCGCAGCCAGTCCCGCTCCGTCCAGCGGTCCGCACCCTGCGCACGGATGTAGTCGGCCGCGAACGGCACGTGGTCGTGCGAAAGAGCCCGGCTCTCGTCCGGGCCCTCCGGCTGCGTGCGCTGCAGCACGACCCGGTCCCCCGGTTCGATTTCCTCGAGGAGTTTCCAGACGAGGGTCGGCACGCCGAGCACGGACACCAGGCACAGCACGGGGTGGTTGTGCGTACCGGTGAGCTCGTAGCCCCCGCTGGCGCGCAGCTTCAGCGTCGAGTGCTGACCGGAGTGGAACAGCTTCTCGGCGAGCACCGGATCGCCGTTGCGGTCCTGGACCTTCAGCTCGATGTCGTTGTCGCTGTTCGGCGCGGCATCCGGGACGATGTCGCCGATCCGCACGGTGGCGCCGTCGGCCAGCTTCACCCGGGTGTCACCGACGACGCAGTACCTCATGGCGGCGGCCGGATCGTTGCCGGGGGAGCCGAAGTTGCCCTGGCCGTCGACCAGCTTGTGCCGCATCGCCCAGGGCTGGGCCAGGCGCACCAGGGTGTCGTAGATGGCCGAGTCGCCGTGCGGGTGGTAGTTCCCCATCACCTCGCCGACGACGCGGGAGCACTTCACGTACGAGCGGTCCGGCCGGAAACCGGAGTCGTGCATCGCGTAGAGCACGCGGCGGTGCACCGGCTTGAGCCCGTCCCGGACGTCCGGCAGCGCCCGCGCGACGATGACGCTCATCGCGTAGTCGATGTAGGAGTTCTGCATCTCCTGCTGGATGTCGACCGGTTCGACGCGGCCGCCTTCCGGAGGCAGGGTTTCGGTCACGTTCTCGGGTTCCTTTCACGCTTCGGGCGAGTGTCGGGCGCTGCCGACGCGAACGGCCTCCGCCGCGCGTCGCGCGCGAACGCGGTGCCGGGTGCGGCAGCGGGTGCGCCTCACACGTCCAGGAAGCGGACGTCCTTGGCGTTGCGGTTGATGAACGACCGGCGCGCGTCCACGTCCTCGCCCATGAGCACGCTGAACAGCTCGTCCGCGGTCGCCGCGTCGTCCAGCGTGACCTGCCACAGCAGCCGGCTGTCCGGGTTCATCGTGGTGTCCCACAGCTCCTGGGCGTCCATCTCGCCCAGCCCCTTGTACCGCTGGATGCCGTCGTCCTTGGGGACCTTGCGCCCCTCCGCGGCACCGCGCTCCAGCAGCGCGTCCCGCTCGCGGTCGGTGTAGGCGTAGTCCGGTTCCGCCCGCGGCCACTTGATCTTGTACAGCGGCGGCTGGGCCAGGTAGACGTGCCCCGCTTCGATGAGCGGACGCATGAAGCGGAAGAACAGCGTGAGCAGCAGGGTGCGGATGTGCTGGCCGTCCACGTCGGCGTCGGCCATGATCACGATCTTGTTGTACCGCAGCTTGGACAGGTCGAACTCGTCGTGGATGCCGGTGCCCAGGGCGGTGATGATCGCCTGCACCTCGTTGTTCTTGAGCACCCTGTCCAGGCGGGCCTTCTCCACGTTGATGATCTTGCCGCGCAGCGGCAGGATCGCCTGGTAGCGCGACTCGCGGCCGTCCTTGGCCGAGCCGCCCGCCGAGTCGCCCTCGACGACGTAGAGCTCGCACTCGTCGGGGTTGTTGGACTGGCAGTCCTTGAGCTTGCCGGGCAGCCCGCCGATGTCCATCGCGCTCTTGCGCCGCACGAGCTCCTTGGCCTTGCGGGCCGCGGTGCGCGCCTGCGCCGAGGACACGGCCTTGTTCACGATCGCCTTGGCGTCGGCGGGGTTGCGCTCGAACCAGTCGGACAGCCACTCGAAGACGGTGGTCTGCACGAAGGACTTGATCTCGGTGTTGCCGAGCTTGGTCTTGGTCTGGCCCTCGAACTGCGGCTCGCCGACCTTCACGGAGATGATCGCGGCGAGGCCCTCGCGCACGTCGTCACCGGTGAGGTTGCCGTCCTTGTCCTTGAGCATCCGCTTGTCCTTGGCGTAGGCGTTGACCACGCGGGTCAGCGCCGCCCGGAAGCCCTCTTCGTGCGTGCCGCCTTCGTGCGTGTTGATCGTGTTCGCGAAGGTGTAGACCGACTGGTTGTAGCCGGAGTTCCACTGCATCGCGACCTCGACGTCGTGACCCGGCCCGGCGGCGTTGAAGGAGATGACCTTCTTGTGGATCGGGTCCTTGGTGGCGTTGATGTGCCCGACGAAGTCCTCCAGCCCGCCCGGGTAGTGGAACGTCCGGTGCCGGCTCTCCTGCTCCTCGCCGGTCTCCTCGTCGACCAGGTGGCGCTCGTCGTGCAGGACCATGGTCAGGCCCTTGTTGAGGAAGGCCATCTCCTGCATGCGGCGCGCCACGGTCTCGGCGTTGAACTGCGTGGTCTCGAAGAGCTTCGGATCCACCCAGAAGGTCATGCTCGTGCCGGTGCGGTCGGTCCGCTCGCCGCGTTCCACATCGTGCACCGGCTTGGAGTCCTCGTAGCGCTGCCGCCACACGTAGCCGTCGCGGCAGACCTCCGCCTCCAGCACGGCGGACAGCGCGTTCACCACCGACACGCCGACGCCGTGCAGACCGCCGGAGACGGCGTAGCTGTCACCGCCGAACTTGCCGCCGGCGTGCAGCATCGTGAGCACCACTTCCAGCGTGGGCTTCTTCTCCACCGGGTGCTCGTCCACCGGAACGCCGCGGCCGTCGTCCTCGACGCGCACACCGCCGTCGGGGAGCAGCGCCACCTCGACCTTGCTGGCGTAACCCGCCATCGCCTCGTCGACGGAGTTGTCCACGACTTCCTGGACGAGGTGGTGCAGACCGCGCTCGCCGGTCGAGCCGATGTACATGCCCGGGCGCTTGCGAACTGCCTCAAGGCCCTCGAGAACGGTGATGGATGAAGCGGTGTACTCGCTCTTCTTCGATGTCACGGGCCTCGATGTCTCCTTGGGCCGATTGTCGTCATCTCTGCCGGAGGCTCGCTGCGTGCCAGCCGCCTGCCGTCGGGGTCCGACGGATCGGCACTCCGGCTGGTGGAACTCACCGCACGCGTCCCGCCCGCCGTCCCTCGGATGGTGGCTGCGGCGCTGAGGTGGTCTCACTGGGGGTGCGGAACCGCGTGCCGCGGATCCGGCCCGTCCCGCTACTCGATTCTACTGCCCTGAACCGACAGAAGTGGGGCAAGGACACCCCTGGTTTGCTCACAGAACGAAAAACACGCCCCGGACCCCTTTGCAGCAACCCCCGGAGCGTCTCCAGCGGTTCCAACCGGCACTCGACGGGCACTGCGAACGGCCGGGCGGCAGCCGGCAGCGTCCGGCAGCTCGGCGCGTACCCGCACCGCGCACCCCGCCGCCACGCGCGGTCCCGCACCCGCGCACGGGCACCGGGCCCGCACCTGCCCGGGCCAGCCGCGCGCGCCCGGGCTCAGCCGTAGGTGTCGCGGGGACCCCTGCCCCGCACGTGCCGCGGCCCGTGCCGCCAGCTCGGCGCCGCCGGCCCCTGCACGCGGATCTTGCGGACCACGTCCTGACCGACCCCGTCGGCGATCCGCCCCAGCAGCTGCCGCTGCAGCAGCCGCAGCTGGGTGGCCCAGGCGGTGGACTCGGCGCGGACCGTGAGCACACCGTCCTGCAGGCTCACCGGCTGGGTGTGCGCGGCCACGTCCGCACCGACGAGCCCCGCCCAGCCGGCGAACACCCGGCCGCCGGCGATGCGGTCGCCCCAGCCGCGCTCGCTGACCAGCCGCGAGGCGAGCCGTCCGAGCGCCTGCGGATCGCGGTCGTCGGAGCGGGCCCCGGACCAGCCGCGGCGCTTGCGCTGCCCGGTGCGCACCCGCGGGCGGGAGTCCCGCCGCGCGGCCCGGTTCCGCGAGGAGCGCTCCCGGGCAGCCTGCAACGCGGCGCGCGCCAGGTCGGGGCCCTGCAGATCGCCGAACTCGGACAGGTCGGTCGCGGACTCGGCGGTGCCCGCACCCCGGCCGGGCGAGCCCTGCTGCCCTCCGGAGTCGTCATGCCCGACCTGCCCCGCGGACTCCTCCGATGCGGTCGTGTCCGGCTCACCGGTGCGGGCGATGCCCGACCGCGCGGAGTTGTCCACAGCATCCACAGAGCTGTCCCCAGTAGCTGGATCTCGTCGTGCCGAGTGCTGCGCGCGTCCGGATTGACCACTCTCCGCGTTCGTCCCGGTCTGCCGCGCCGCGGGCGCGCGGCCGCGCGCCCGCGCGGAAGTCGAACGCCTAGTCGACACGCCGCACCTCGCCTTCGTCCACGCGGAAGCGGACACCGGTGAGCTCGGCGGGCACGTCCTCCTCCACAGCAGCGGTCACCAGCACCTGCTCCGCACCGCTCACCAGCTCGGCCAGCCGCGCGCGGCGCCGCCGGTCCAGCTCGGCGAACACGTCGTCGAGGATGAGCACCGGCTCCGCCCCGTCCGCCGTCAACAACCGGTAAGCCGCCAGGCGCAGGGCCAGCGCGAAGGACCACGACTCGCCGTGGCTGGCGTAACCCTTCGCCGGGAGGTCTCCGAGGAGCAGGTCGAGATCATCGCGGTGCGGACCGATCAGCGACACGCCCCGCTCGATCTCCTGCCGCCGCAGCTGCTGCAACTGCCCGGTCAACGCCTCCTCCAGCACCGACGGGTCCGCTGCCGGCCCGTGCGGCCGGCCGTAGCCCGCGGGCAGCGACTCGTCGATCCCGCACCGGTAGCGCACGTCCGCCACCCGCCCGGCGGGCGCGTCCTCCGAGCCCGGCGAGGCGGCCACGCTCGCGTAGGCGCTCGTCACGTACGGCGCCAACGAGGCCACCAGATCGAGCCGCCCCGCCAGCAGCTGCGCCCCCAGCCGCGCGAGGTGGCCGTCCCAGACCTCCAGCGTGCTCGGATCGGCCGAGCCCCCGCCGCGGCCGGCCGTTTTCAGCAGGGCGCTGCGCTGCCGCAGCACCTTCTCGTAATCGGAGCGCACACCCGCGTAGCGCGGCGCGCGGGCCACCAGCAGGTCGTCGAGGAAGCGGCGCCGCTCGCCGGGATCGCCGCGCACCAGCGCGAGGTCCTCCGGGGCGAACAGCACGGTGCGGAGGATGCCGAGCACGTCGCGCGGTTTGGCCGCCGCCCCCCGGTTGATCCGCGCGCGGTTGGCGCGCCCCGGGGCGATCTCCAGTTCCACCACCAGCTCGCGCCCCTGGTGCACGACGGCCGCGCGCACGATCGCGCGCTCCGCCCCGTCGCGGATGAGCGGCGCGTCCTGGGACACGCGGTGCGAGTTGAGCGTGGCGAGGTAGCCGAGGGCTTCGACGAGGTTCGTCTTGCCCTGACCGTTGGCGCCGACCAGCACCGCGGCTCCCGGCTCCAACGCCAGGTCCGCGTGTTCCCAGCAGCGGAAGTCGGTCACTTGCAAGTGGCGGACGTACACGGCCGGCTCAGTCGCTCGTCTCCACCGAGTGCCCGCCGAACTGGTTGCGCAGCGCGGCCACGGCCTTCATCGCCGGCGAGTCCTCCTGCCGGGAGGAGAACCGGGCGAACAGCGAGGCGGTGATCACCGGTGTCGGCACGGCGTTGGCGATGGATTCCTGCACGGTCCAGCGCCCCTCACCGGAGTCGCTGACCCAGCCGCGCAGCTGCTCCAGGCCGGGATCCTCCTCGAGGGCGCGGACGAGCAGGTCGAGCAGCCAAGATCGCACGACGGTGCCGCGGCTCCACGCCTTGATCGTCGCGGGCACGTCGGTGACCACATCGGACGCGGCCAGCAGCTCGAAACCCTCGGCGTAGGCCTGCATGAGGCCGTACTCGATGCCGTTGTGCACCATCTTGGCGTAGTGCCCGGCACCGACGGGTCCGGCGTGGGCGAACCCCTCCTCGCGCGGCCCCGCCGGGCGCAGCGCGTCGAAGATCGGCATGGCGTGCTGCACGTCCTCCGCGGCGCCGCCGGCCATCAGGCCGTAACCGTTCTCCGCGCCCCACACTCCGCCGGAGACGCCGACATCGACGTAGCGCACGCCGTGCTCGGCCAGCAGCGCCGCGTTGTCCTGGTCCTCGCTGAACGGGGAGTTGCCCCCCTCGATGACGAGGTCACCGGAGCTGAGCACACCGGCGAGTTCTTCGATGGTCTGCCGGGTGGGATCGCCGTGCGGCACCATGATCCACACGGTGCGCGGGGCGGTGAGCGCCTTGACCATGTCCGCGATGGACGCGGCATCGCGGACCTCCGGGTTGCGGTCGTAGCCGACGACCTCGTGCCCGGCGGCGTGCAGCCGCTCGCGCATGCTGAACCCCATTCGGCCGAGACCGACAAGTCCGAGTTGCACCGGAACTCCCTCTTCGCGAACTGATGTGATTCGGCGGTCGGCACCTCGCCGTCGCCGTGCCGTCGCGCTCGGGGACGCCTCGCAGCGGCCGCGGCGCGGGGCGCCGGTGCGGGTCAGCCGGGCAGTCGCACGGGCATGAGCAGGTACAGGTAGCCGTCCGCCACCTCCCCATCATCCCCCACCGGTTTGAGCAGCGCCGGTCGGTTGGACGTGGTGAACAGCATCTGTGCGCGATCACTCTTGAGCGCGTTCAGACCGTCCTGCAGATAGCCCGGGTTGAACGCGATCGTGAGCGGTTCCCCGGTGAGTTCCACGGGCAGCTCCTCCTCGGCGCTGCCCTCGTCGTCGCCGCCGGCGGTCAGGCGCAGCGAACCCTCGGAGAACTCGAGCCGCACCTGGGTGCCGCGTTCGGCGACGAGCGAGACGCGCTTGATCGCCTCGAGCAGCGGAGCCACGTCCACGGTGGCCTGGACGGGGCTCTCCTCCGGCAGCAACTGCCGGTACTTGGGGAACTCCGCGTCGAGCAGGCGCGTCGTGGTGCGGCGGGCGTTGCCGGACAGCCCGAGCAGCCCGTCGCCGGAGGCCAGCGACAGCTCCACGGTGCTGCCCGCCCCGCCGAGCGTTTTCGCCGCGTCGGCGAGGGTTTTCGCGGGAACGAGCACGGAGGTGTCCGCTGTGGACGAACCGGGCTCCCAGGTGATCTCGCGCATGGCCAGCCGGAAGCGGTCGGTGGCGACCATGGTCAGCTTGTCCGCGTTGATCTCCATCCGCACGCCGGTGAGCATCGGCAGCGTGTCGTCCTTGCCCGCGGCGACCGCGACCTGGGCGACCGCCTCGCTGAACACGTCACCGGGCACCGACCCCGCGTGTTCCGGCATGCCGGGAAGCTCCGGGTAGTCCTCGACCGGCATGGTCGGCAGGCTGAACCGGGAGCTGCCGCAGGTGATCGTGACCCGCTGGCCGTCCACGGTGAGCTCCACGGGCCGCGCCGGCAGCGCCTTGGTGATGTCGGCCAGCAGCCGTCCGGAAACCAGGGTGCGTCCGGCGGTTTCGATCGTCGCTTCCGTGCTGACCTGCGCCGAGACTTCGTAGTCGAACCCGGACACGCTCAGCGCGTCGCCGGAGCTGGCATCGAGCAGCACACCGCCCAGCACCGGCACCGGCGGCCGCGAAGGCAGGCTGCGCGCCACCCAGGCGACGGCGTCGGCCAGGCCGTCCCGTTCCACGCGGATCTTCATGGGGGTCCTTTCGGTTTCGCCCAGGAACTGGAGTGGTGCCGTGGTGAACCCCGGCCGGTGCAGGCTTGCGCGGTCCGCGGCTCGCACGCCGAGAAGTGCCGGATGCCACGGCGCCGCAGCATCGAGCCGCCGCAGCACTGAGCCGGAGACGGGTGAGGACCGGTCCGCGGTTCGCGGACTTTCCACCGTAGAGCGTGCCGGCAGGTGTGCAGAACCGGGGGCCGGAGCCTTCGCGGCGTTCGTTCGTCCACTTGTCCACCGCCCCTACTCCTCTTCTGTCCTTCTTTCAGAGAAAGAAGAAGAGCGTAGCCGCAGTAGGTCTTGTGGGCAGTGGGGACAAGTCCGGTTTTCGCAGCGCAGCACGGGCAGGAGGATGTGGAGGAGTTGGGGGTTTCCTTGGGATGGACCTTGGGACGGAACGTGGACAACTCACCGGTGCCCACCGGGCGTCCCCAACGTGCTCGAGATGTCCACACCGGGATCCACAGTTCAAGCCCGAGTTGTACCCAGGCGCTGTTGACGCTCGAGCGGGGCGAGCCGCTTGTGGGCCGCGTTGTGGGCAGCCTGTGGTCAACTCCCGGACACCTGTGGGTAACTGCGCGCTACCTGTGGACAGCCTGTGGATGCTGTGGATGAATTCCCTGCGCAGTGCTGTGGAGCAGTGGCTTGTGGACAACTGTGGACATCTGGCCGCGCGGGCGGGGGTTTCTGCGCGGCCGGTGCGATGAAGCCCACCCGGGATTTTGGAAAGTTTCACCGGTTCGAGGGTGCGGTGTCGGTCGAGCGGGGGTCCGGCCGGCGCGCCACGGTGGCCGGTGGCGGAGCTTTCTGCACGAGCGGTCCGGTCGCGCGCCACCGCGCGCGCAGAAAGGTCGCGCTTCGGCGGGCAGGCGGGCGGGGTCCGGCCGGACGTGCGTTTCGCGGGCGGGTTCAGGCGGTGGGTGCTGCTTGCGCGCCGGAACACGTGGCTGTCACTCCGGCCCGCGCACGGCTCCTGCGGCGACCGCCGCAGGGGAGAACAGGCCGCAGGCGGGGAACAGGCCGCGGGGAATCCTGGTGCCGCGGCGGCACGCTCCGGCCGCAGCCGCCTCACTGCAGAAAGCAGTCACCGCGGCCGATAGCGGCCGCCGCTCGGCACGCAGCCATCGCGCTCAGCAGGCAGTCACCGCGGCCGACGAGCCGCCCCCCACTCAGCAGGCAGTCACCGCAGGCAGTCACCGCGCTCGGAAGGCAGCAAGCGGCGCGTCAGCGGGACTGCTGCTTGATCCGCGCGGTGAGCTCCTGCACCTGGTCGTAGACGCGGCGGCGCTCGGCCATCTCCTTGCGGATCTTCTTGTCCGCGTGCATCACCGTCGTGTGGTCGCGGCCGCCGAAGGACTGCCCGATCTTGGGCAGCGAAGAGTCCGTCAGCTCCCGGCACAGGTACATCGCGATCTGCCGCGCCTGCGCCAGCGCCTTCGTCTTGCCCGTACCGCACAGATCATCGACGGTGACGCCGAAGTACTCCGAGGTCACCGACATGATCGTCGGCGCGGTGATCTCCGGGTTCTGCTGCGCGTCCGGGATGAGGTCGCGCAGCACGATCTCGGTCAGCTGCAGATCCACCGGCTGCCGGTTGAGCGAGGCGAACGCGGTGACGCGGATGAGCGCGCCCTCCAGCTCCCTGATGTTGCGCTCGATGCGCGAGGCGATGAACTCGAGCACGTCGGCCGGCGCGTTCATCCGGTCCTGCGCGGCCTTCTTGCGCAGGATCGCGATCCGCGTCTCCAGCTCGGGCGGCTGGATGTCGGTGATCAGCCCCCACTCGAAGCGGGTGCGCAGGCGCTCCTCCAGCGTGCGCAACCCCTTCGGCGGCCGGTCCGAGGAGACGACGATCTGCTTGTTCGAGTTGTGCAGCGTGTTGAAGGTGTGGAAGAACTCCTCCTGGGTTCCCTCCTTGCCCTCCAGGAACTGCACGTCGTCCACGAGCAGGACGTCCACGTCGCGGTAGCGCCGCTGGAAGGCGACCTGCCGGTCGTCGCGCAGCGAGTTGATGAAGTCGTTGGTGAACTCCTCGGTGGACACGTAGCGCACGCGCATCCCGGGGAAGAGCCGCTGCGTGTAGTGCCCCACCGCGTGCAGCAGGTGCGTCTTGCCCAGCCCGGACTCGCCCCAGATGAACAGGGGGTTGTAGGCGCGGGCCGGAGCTTCCGAAGCGGCGACCGCGGCGGCGTGCGCGAACCGGTTCGACGAGCCGATGACGAACGTGTCGAACGTGTACTTGCCGTTCAGCCGCGTCTGCGAGGTCGGCGGGCCGTGCTTCGGCGCGGTGAACGGCTGTCCGCCCGAGCCGTCGGCTGAGGTGTCGCCGGGTCCCTCACCACCGGTTTCGTCGTCGTCCTCCGCGGAGTCGGCGTTGGTGGCCTGCTCCTCCTCCTGCGTGCGGTGCCGCCCGCGGTCGGCCTGCTGGGGACCCGCGCCGCGTGCCGCGTCCCCGGTGTCGCCGCTCGGTTCGGGATGGGCGACCGGCTGGATCGCCCCGAACTGCTGCGTCTGCTCGGCACTGGTTTCCACCGGAGGGGGCGGGGCGCCGCCGGGCCAGCGGAACTCCGTGGTGGGCAGGTCGGAGCCGCGCGCGTCGGCGGACGAGATCGACCCGCTGTGCGCGACGTGGCCGAACGTCTCCCGCCCCGCGCCGGCGCTGTGCTGCGGATCCGCTTGCTGCTGCTGTTGGGGCTGCTGCTTCTGCGGTGGGAGCGGGAGCTGTTGTTCCTGCGACCGCGCCGACGCGGGAGCGGCGCGCGCGGCCGGCTGCGGAGGCTGCCAGGGCTGGGCGCCGGCCTGTTCGGATGCGGTGTGCTCGTGCTGCGCGCGCTCGTTCCGGCCCGCTCCTCGCTGGCCCGAGCCGTGCTGGTCGGGCGCGCCGGTGTCGGAGGACGCCGCGGTGCCAGCAGTGAAGCGCAGCGGCAGACCGGCGGACGCGCCGTTGCCCGCGGCTCCCCGCGGGTCGGCACCCCGCTGATCAGCTTCCCGCGGACCGGCCTGCCGGGGGTCGTCCTCCTGCGGGGACTCCTCCTGTGGGGACTCCTCGTGCGGGGTGGATTCCTGCCGCGCGGGGGCGGTTGCCGGCGGTGCGGAGGCCTCGGGGTCCTCGGGCGCATCCTCGCCGTCCCCGCCGGCGGTCACCGGCCGGGTGGGTGCGGGTACGGCGGTGTCCACCTTCACCGCGAGGGACACGTCACGTCCGAGCCTGCGGGACAGCGCATCGGCGATGGGATCGCGCAGGGCGCGTTCGATGGCTTCCTTGGCGAAGTCGCTGGGCGCGGCCAACAACGCCGTGCCGTCGAGCAGACCGATCGGTCGCGTCACGCGCATCCACGCCCGCTGCTGCGGGGAGAGCGTGCCGGAGGACAGCTCCTGCACCACCTCTTCCCAGACTCTGCCGAGATCGGTTTGGTGCTCGGACAA